>NZ_JACXAA010000002.1 GCF_014699035.1 Spirosoma validum | reverse complement strand
ATCCCATTCTGGTTGACTGCTGATAAGCTACTAAATCTTGAAATCTTACCGGCCCTCAAACCTAAAGGGCGGCCCGGCACTCATTAAAGGTAGATCGATTGATGCCTAACTCGCGAAGGGTGGCCTTGACACTTAAAGTTGACTGCTCGACCAAGGTAATGATCTCCATTTTTTCCGATTGGGTCATACGATGGTAGTGGTTAGTCGTCGGCTCTAAGGTTTTTTTTAGTAGCCGATTCTCCAGGCTCAATTCGGCTACCAGTTGTTTGAGGGCCTCATTTTCGGATCTAATGGATTGGACTTCGGGAGCTGTGGCTTCCCGAGTCGTATCACCCGCCAGTCGTTTCTTACCCGCTTCGAGAAATTCTTTGCTGCTTCGACAGTCCGATCCAGCGGTAGTAGATGTTGGTATTTAGCCCTTCTCGTCGACAGATTTCGGCCACTGACTGTTCGCCCTGCAATCCCTCCAGCACAATGCGAATCTTTTCTTCAGCAGTATACTGCCGACGCGTCTGCCGTTGAATGTCTTTGATAATGGATAGAGCCGGTTTGCGCTCAGAGGAAGATGCTTGAGCCGTTTTGGAATGGCTAAGAGAGGCTTTTTTGGTTGAATTGAACATAACCAAAGTGATTTAGGTGAAACAACGGGGTCGCCCGTGCGATTAGGAAATTGTCTCTTCTCATTTTCACCCCTTTTGTCCACTTTCATTTGACGACGTACAGTGGATGTATTCGAACTAAGTGGAGCGGCCACCAAAGGTAACTTTAGGTTATTGATTACCAAAGACTCTAAAGTTAGTCTGAGCATGCCTAGTAGTGCTACGTTGGTCGGTAATCGTACGGTGCAAAATAGTTTGTGGACCTTGGATAACTCAATGCCTAACTATTATAGTTTAACGAGTAGTCAGCCTATCGACGCTAATGGGCTTCGCTCGGTAGGCTTGTTAGGGGAGTTGAAACCAGGGGCTACCCAAGGGGTTCTGAATCTAAGTGCCGTGATCATTGGTCTTCCGAGAGAAGCGGTATTGACGAATAATGGTGATGCTGATAAAATTGAATATTTTCAGCAATAACCGTAAGCTTAGGATTGAGTTTGACGGATATAGGAATCACCGCTCCAGCGGTCTTGCGAAATACGGCTTCACATTGTACGCATTCATACCTTATCTTTTAGTAGGAATACCAGATACAATTACAGTGATCAGAATAATAAGCCGCGTCTAGTTTCTGCTAGCGCGGCTTATTATTGGCCTAATTGTTTCGGTAGAGTTGGTTAGAAAAGAACAAAAACTTCCACTTTGTTCCCCATTACATCCTGGCCAAGCCCGATATAAATCGGTCAGATAAACGATCTAAAAATCAGCAGTTGTTTGTACTGCGTATGAACAATATTTGGTAGCTGGTCGGTTAGTTCCATTTATTATTAACACCGCGTGTTAAGTATTCATCGTTTTTAGCACATACTTTTCACAACCTAACTTATACTGCAACTTGATTTGCATATACGTCGCTGTGTAAACCAGATTGTAAACCGAAATAAAAAAAGCACTTATCATTTCTGCTAAGTGCTTGATTTTCAATGTCGGGGTGGCAGGATTCGAACCTACGACCTCCTGCTCCCAAAGCAGGCGCGATACCGGGCTACGCTACACCCCGAAGGTTTACTCGTGTACTCAGCGGAGAGAGAGGGATTCGAACCCTCGGTACCGTTGCCAGTACGACAGTTTAGCAAACTGTTCCTTTCGGCCACTCAGGCATCTCTCCGAAGCCAATCATTTCCTTCTTAAATGATTGGGACACAAAGATAGGGCAATTCAACGTTTTCAGCAAGACACAACCTAGAAAATCTTTTTACAATCACTAATTTCGCCCTGTTGGCACGACCCGACGTAACATGAAACCGGGTCATTGTCAACCTGATACCCCTCCTAAATGACTTGGTTATATCAATTTTCGCGTACCGAAATTATTTTTATTGGGCTATTCATCAGCTTCTATGCGTTCTACATCTGGCGCACATTCCGGCTGGCAAGCCAGCTGAACACAGCGGCCTGGGGGGTCATTCCTAAATTTTTTCTGCGTGGTAGTTACCTGACGTTATTGATCATTGCTCTACTTGGTCCGTCGTTTGGTGAAGCTGAAGGCGACTTCGCCACCACGGGCCGCGATACATTCCTGGTTATTGATATTTCCCGATCGATGGATGCTAGTGATGTAGTACCCACTCGCCTGGAGCGCATTAAGTATGGCATACAGCAACTCTGTGATACGTTGCCCGCTGAACGGTTTGGCCTTATTCTGGCGTCTTCTGAATCATTCGTGTTATCGCCCCTGACGAATGACCATGACGCGCTCAAACAGTTCATGCGTGAAGTACACACGAGCCTTTCCCCAACTGGTGGTACGGAGCTTTGTAACTCCATTGAGCTAGCCCGTCAGAAACTCCTTACCGACCCGGCCACACAACGTAGTGTTAAATCAATTATCCTGTTCAGTGATGGTGAGAATTTTAGTACCTGCGAACGTAGCAGCCTGACCCGACTTCGCTCGGCAGGGGTCTCGCTTATTACGGTTGGCGTTGGTACGGAATCCGGGGCATCAATTCGGGCGGGGCGCGATTTTGTGCGCGACAATGACCATCAGGTTGTTCGCAGCCGGCTGAATCGACAATTTTTACAGGATCTAGCCCGCAATGGACGAGGACAATACGTAGAGGCTGACGTCAATGACCGGTACGTCAACGAGTTGGTGGGAGTTCTTCGGTCGCTAAAAGGGAGAGCCGTTGATCAGCACCGGGTAGCCGTTTCAACCAATAAGTACTATTATTTTCTGTTGGCTGCGCTGGGGTTAATTGCCTTCGATCTAATTATAACCATTCGTACGTTCCGATTGTAGGTTCATCTCAGCGTTTCGTCTTATTTTTGACCATTCGTACCGTACGTCATGATGATTTATTTACTCATTACGGTCTGGCTTTGGTGGGATAATCTATTTTCGCTAAACCAAATTTCACGGAATAATCAGGCACGTCAGGAAGCCCAGACTGCTTATCAGGCAGGTGATTTTACACGCGCGCTACGCTTATACGCTTATCTGAGTCGTACAACCACGACTATCGATCCAGCTGTACGACTAAACTTAGGGCATACGTATTTCCAGCTGAAACTCTATCCCAGAGCAAAACCGCAGTATGAAGCCCTTCTTCAGTCGGACCGGCCGGACTTGAGAACCGCAGCCGCAACACAACTGGGCGTAATGAGTTGCCTTGAGGGCGACAGCGCTACAGCTTTATCTTTATTTCAGCGTGCGCTGCTGGAAAATCCCGACAATGAACCCGCCCGGTATAATTTTGAGTTAGTTAAAATACATTATTCGGGTAAAGTGCCCCCTGCAAACCCGCGTCAGAAATCAGTCGTACGTAAGCCTCAACTCATCAATAGACCCCGGCCTTCGGGTGGTCAGCAGGTCGAACGGTCGGCACGACAGGATGAACTGCTACGTCGTTTTCAGCGATTGAACCTAAGCGAAGAACAGGCATTGCAATTACTCGACGCCATGCAAAGTGATGATCTGCCTTACGCCCTGACCCGTTCTGCCCAGCGCTCAACAACAAAGCCTGTTCAGACAGGAAATCGCTGGTAGACTTGTCGCTCTAAAACAACAAAACCACATGAACGAAGTCGTCATTGTTTCCGCAGTCAGAACACCAATCGGTAGTTTTGGCGGTGTTTTATCAACCCTTTCGGCTGTAGATCTGGGGGCTGCTGCCATTCGCGGTGCCCTGAGTCGTGCGGGTGTACAGGCCGATCAGGTACAGGAAGTATATATGGGGAACGTAGTGTCGGCCAATCTTGGCCAGGCACCCGCTAAACAGGCAGCCCTGAAAGCGGGCCTCCCCCCTACGGTTCCCTGCACGACCATTAACAAAGTGTGTGCATCAGGCACAAAAGCCATTATGCTGGCGGCTCAGGCTATCCAGTTGGGCCAGGCGGATATAGTTGTAGCAGGTGGTATGGAAAGTATGTCGAACACACCGTACTACGTTCCCAAAGCACGTTTTGGGTATAAATATGGTAACGCAGAACTGGTCGACGGACTAGCCCGTGATGGGTTGGTCGATGCGTACGATCAATGCGCCATGGGTGTCTTTGCTGACCAGACCGCCGAGAAATACGGCATCAGTCGTCAGGAACAGGATGCTTATACGACACAGTCTTACCGACGGGCAGAAGCGAGTACGCAAAACGGTCAGTTCAACACTGAAATCGTACCGGTTGAGGTCACTAGCCGCAAAGGCAACGTAACGGTGAGCGAAGACGAAGAGTATACAAACGTTATTTACGACAAAATTCCGACGTTGAAAGCGGCCTTCACGCCCAGTGGAACCGTAACGCCCGCCAGTTCGTCGCCCATTAGCGATGGCGCGTCCGCGTTAGTCGTGATGAGTCGCCGTAAAGCGGATGAACTGGGGCTAAAACCCTTGGCGCGGATTCTGTCTTACGCTGACGCTGAACAGGAGCCCCAATGGTTCACCACCGCGCCAACCAAAGCCGTCCCTCTGGCCCTCGAACGAGCCGGATTGACGGCCGGGGATATTGATTTTTTTGAGGTCAATGAAGCCTTTGCCGTTGTACCACTAGCGTTCAGTAAGATCTTGACGATACCCCAGGAAAAACTGAATGTGTTTGGGGGAGCCGTATCCCTTGGTCACCCACTGGGAGCGTCTGGCGCCCGAATTGTCACAACTCTTACCAATGTCTTACAGCAGAACAACGGCCGTTATGGCGCAGTCGGTATCTGCAACGGAGGTGGTGGCGCTTCGGCGCTTGTGATCGAAAAACTATAAGTGTGCAGCAGTAACTTTCATTCATTAATACAGAAACACAAAGGTCACAGAGTCACGACTAATTGATTATACGAAATAAATAGTCTTTGAGACCTTTATGCCGCTGTAGGAATTGCTTTCTTTGGGTCTTTATAATCGTTCAAGGTTTGTCTTGACATAATCAACGTCGACTTCGAATCTCGAATGATATCTTCGCATTTTAAACCGATTAGATGAACGCCATTCAGGAAACTAATTTTGAGTTCCCCGGCCAGACCGGATTTTATCGCGGCAAAGTCCGGGATGTTTACTCGTTCCCAGACAAATTGGTCATGGTTGCCTCCGACCGGATTTCGGCATTCGACGTAGTGCTACCCCGGCCTATTCCGTTCAAAGGACAAGTGCTGAATCAGACCGCTGCTCACTTTCTGCGGGCTACGGCCGACATCGTTCCGAACTGGTTGCTCGACGTGCCTGATCCGAACGTAAGCGTCGGTCTTAAGTGCGAACCCTATGCCGTTGAAATGGTTGTTCGCGGCTACCTGGCAGGGCATGCCTGGCGAACGTACCGTGACGGACATCGCATACTCTGTGGCGTTGCTCTACCTGATGGTCTGGTGGAGAACGACCGACTGCCAACACCAATTATTACCCCATCGACAAAAGCCCACGAAGGCCACGATGAAGACATCAGCCGGGAAGAAATTCTTAGTCGGGGTATCGTCTCGGAAAACGACTACGTTCAGTTGGAGCGTTATGCACTGGCGCTGTTTGAGCGGGGTACGGCAATGGCTGCTGAACAGGGTCTGATCCTGGTGGATACCAAATATGAATTCGGCAATCACGATGGTCAGGTCTATCTGATTGATGAGGTCCATACGCCCGACTCCTCCCGGTACTTTTACGCGGATACGTACGCGGCTAACCAGCAGGCTCGTCAGCCGCAAAAACAATTGTCGAAAGAATTCGTCAGAGAATGGCTTATCGCGAATGGTTTTCAAGGGAAAACCGGTCAGATAGTGCCCGATATGTCAGATGAATGGGTCAGGCAAATCACCACGCGCTATATCGAGTTGTTTGAAAAAGTAACAGGACAGCGTTTTCAACCGGGAGAAACCACCGATCCCCTTTCACGAATTAAAACCAACATTTTGCAGGCAATAAATGATTAAAGAATAAGGAAAAGAGACTGTCCGGTGCGCTCCTTTGTACCGATCGTCTGTTTTCCTACTCTACAATTACATTCACCAGTCTATGAATTACACAATCGAGAAAAACGAACAATACGCCCTGATCCGCTTAACAGAACTGACGTTTGGTGATAACGTACCAACTGATTTTGAAACGCTTAGCCGTGGTTTATTCCGAGAAGGCTACAGTAATATTATTGTCGATATGACTCCTGTGGAATCGATTGATATGGCTGGCACCACAACCATTCGAAAAATAAACCGGCAATGCACTAACGAGGAGGGCCTTTTCGTGGTTGTTACAAAGAACGACGATCTAATTGATTTTTTGGATAAGTCGCATCTCAGCGATCTGACTATTCTGCCGACGGTAGAAGAAGCCATCGACGCTGTGTTCATGAACGAATTAGAAAACGATTTTCGTAGCGAAGAAGATGATGAGTACGACGCCGGAGGCAGCGTCGGCCGTGAGTGAATCGAACGTAGCCAGACCTGACGCAATGATTGAAACTGAACCGGACCAAAACCGACCGGCTCACACACCGTTCGCCCTTACTATTTTGGGGGCTGGCTCAGCTACGCCTACATTACGTCTCCATCAAACCGCTCAACTGCTAACGATTGGCAATGACTACATGCTGATCGATTGTGGCGAAGGCACTCAATTGCGCTTAATTGAACAACGAATTCGACCGGGCCGGTTACGGTATATTTTTATCAGCCATTTGCACGGGGATCATTACTTTGGGCTGGCTCCTCTCCTATCGTCGCTGAACCTGGGAGGACGTACCGAAGACCTGTATTTGTTTGGGCCGCGCGGACTGGACGACGTACTGACCACCATTTTTCGCGTGTCAAATTCTCAACTGGGCTACAAACTTCATTTTCAGGTTGTTGATCCTGATCAGTCTACATTTCTACTTGATCATGCTTTACTGACCGTACAGTCAATTCCACTTCAACACCGCATTGACTGTACGGGCTTTCTTTTTCGCGAAAAGCCGCAAAAACCGCATCTGCTACGTGCTAAACTTCCCGATGATGTACCGGTAGCGTATCTAAAGCAGTTAAAGAATGGGCAGGATGTTCTGGATGCTAACGGGCAAGTACTATACGCAACCGCTGACTATACAGAACCAGGGCCAGCACCCCGCTCGTACGCTTACTGCTCTGACACACGCTACGTCGAAGAATTGATTCCTCAGCTGCAAGGGGTTGATCTGCTTTACCACGAAGCAACTTTTCTGGAAGATAATGCTTTACGCGCGGCTGAAGTCTATCATTCCACGGCGTTACAAGCCGCTACGATTGCCGCCAAAGCTCAGGTAGGCCGACTGCTAATTGGCCATTTTTCCTCACGCTACAAACAGTTTGATTTATTCTTAGACGAAGCACGGACTGTTTTCCCGGAAACGTATTTAGCCATTGAAGGTAAAACCATCTCAATTTAACGTATCGCCAGCGAGATTAACCCATACAATAAAAGGATAAGGCCGACAGTTCCCATTACGTAACTTGTGTAAGCGTGTCGACGGGATTCTGATTATCTTTAACCCGGAAACTTTATCAATTTATTCATGCTGGCTTTTCGCCTGGGATTTTTAGACATCGGTTGGCTTGACCTGCTCGATATTGTACTCGTTGCCGTACTGATTTATCAGATTTATAACCTCGTTCGGGGAAGTGTTGCCAGTCGGGTATTTGTTGGTTATCTGCTGGTTTATCTGGCTTATTTGCTCGTAAAGGCGCTCGGTCTCAATCTGATGACCACTATTCTGGAGTATTTCATCAGCGTAGGAGCCTTAGCGTTAATTATCATATTCCAGCACGAAATCCGACGGTTTCTATTACTCATCGGCAAATCGACGAACCTAACGAACAGCCGTCGAATTCGGCGATGGTTGTTACGGGATAGTACTGGAGTAGATACACAAACTCCGCTGAAACCAATTCTGGATACATGCAAAGCCTTGGGTGCTGAATTTTCGGGTGGTTTACTGGTTCTCCAGAAAAACGATGATCTGGAAAAGTTTGCTCAATCGGGTGAACTGATCGACGCCGATATATCGAAGCCGCTGTTACTGGCGATTTTCAGTCAATACAGTCCGTTACACGATGGCGCTGTCATCATCAGCGATGGCCGCATACGGGCAGCCCGTTGTATTCTTCCCGTATCGGAAGACGACGAGCTGCCACCTTCGCTGGGTTTTCGGCACCGGGCCGCACTGGGGATGAGCGAAGCTACGGATGCCGCCGTTATTGCGGTTTCGGAAGAAAGCGGGCGGCTGGCCCTGGCACTGAACGGCGAGTTATATACGAATCTCAGTCAACCCGAATTAGAGAGCCGTCTGGAGCGTTATCTGCACGAACCGGTTCGCTGAAAACTATATACTACGTAAAAAGGGGTGTAATGTTACACCCCTTTTTAATATTCCAGCATACGAGGCAGGTTCTTTGCCTGCTCGATAAAATCACCAACTTGTTCGGCTGACGGAGGGCGTTGTGTAAACTGGCGGACGCTATTGATTTCGATCAGTTTAGCGTGCAGATTCGTGGGTACACGTTGAGCCAGTTCTTTCACCGTATCAACACCGGCCTCCTCCATCAAGTCGCTATAAACACGACCAATGCCTTTAATACGGGCTAAATCGGCCCGGTTTGCCAGTTCCAGAAGGATGGATGGATCAACCCCGCTAGCGGAGGCTAATGCTTTACGATCGGAAGGGGTTTTAGTCGCTTCGAGTAGTTCATCACTATCGCTAATCCCCTGCGCTTTCAGGGAATTTAGAATGGCATTCGTAATGCCGCGTAGTTCTCCTAATGTGAGGCTCATGCAGAAAAAGAGTATGGATGGTATATGTAAAATCCAGCCTGACCTTCAGACCGTTTAATAAACATTCAGCGAGCAATGTACTTCCTTCGAGTGTCGTTTAAAAGAAATTTCTTTTGAGCGGTGAAACTCTCCGGATGCATCTGCACAAATTCTTCTTTCCACTCTACGTACCGGGCGGGCTCAGCCTGCTGAAACTGCTCGGCACTGATGTTTTTCTGAATTAAGTACTCTTCAAATGTCATAAACTCAACCTGCCATTTTAACCGCAATTACGGCAAAATATGCTCTTCTGCAACACTAACACCCTAAAAACACCCCTAATGAGAATGACAAAATGGCTTATTAAACAAGTAACAATCTATAAAATCGCTATTGGAATGGATCGTGAAGCCTGGTTCTTTTTACTTAACCACGTTCACGCATGAACATAACTTATGTAACCTATAGCAACGAGACTCCTCAGTTGGGAGGAGCGCCCGAACAAGACTCGGTTTTGCTGGATGCGTACTCAAATACGGTTGTAAATGTAGCAAAAAAAGTTAGTCCATCTGTTGTACAGATTAAGGTTAGCGGTCGGGTCGCTGACGCGACATCTGAACGCAAAAATGCGGTTCCTCCGCAACGACGATCACCCGGTCGGGATGAGCGGGACGGCGGCACAGGTTCTGGATTTATCATCTCCAGCGACGGCTACATTATTACCAACAATCACGTCGTGGCAGGTGCATCGACGATCACCGTGTCATTACCCGACTCCCGCGAGTACGAGGCTACACTGATTGGACGTGATCCGGCCACCGATATCGCCGTTATTAAAATCTACGCTGACAACCTGCGGGCTATTCGCTTTGCTGACTCAAAACAACTACAGGTCGGACAGATCGCCATCGCTATTGGCAATCCTTATGGTTTTCAATATTCGTTAACGACGGGGGTTGTGAGCGCTCTCGGCCGGACGCTACGTTCCGAATCGGGCCGCTTGATTGACGATGTGATTCAAACCGATGCGGCTCTGAACCCTGGCAATTCGGGCGGCCCGCTGGTTAATTCGTACGGCGATGTTATTGGAGTGAATACAGCCGTCATTTTGCCTGCGCAGGGAATCTGTTTTGCTGTTTCGTCGAATCTGGCCGCGCTGGTTGCCGGTAAGCTCATCATGAACGGGCGCGTTCGACGCGGCTATCTGGGTATATCGGGTCAGCTTATTAACCTAACGGAACGTATCAAACAGTATAATCAACTGAATGTCAGAACAGGCGTGATGATCGTTAGTGTTGAGCCTGACGGTATAGCCGGTAATGGCGATTTACAACAGGGTGATATTATTGTCGGCTTTAACGATCAGCCTATAGCCTCTGTCGACGACTTGCATCGTTTATTAACCGACGACACGATTGGGCGGCAGATTCAGCTGACTGTGTTGCGGGAGAATCGTAAAAAGGGCGTAATTGTAACGCCGGGAGAGATGAAATAGCAACTTATGATACGTAGTCCTGGATAGTTATATAAGGAAGTCAGGGGTATTTTTTAGTTAATATTTGGCTGAAGAATGTTTTTTCTCAACATTTCCGAATAATATTACGCCGTTAACGTATAGCAATAGGCGTTAAGCGTATGTATTCATATATCACTCATTCCTACAATTCATGAAACGTATTTTCGTGCTGTTTTTCATGCTGGTGGCTTTTTCAGCCTCAGCCCAGGAGTTTAAACCATTTAAAGTAAATCTGTCATTGGGTTACGCAAAAGCCTTAGCCAGTGGCGTATCAGGCGGGGTTTTATTCTCGCTTGAGCCAAAATATGGCATTAGCGACAACTTCGATGTTGGCTTACGGTTAGAGTCGGCCTTTATCGCACGCGGGGTAACGGTTAACGGAAATACAACTACGGGCGATATTGCTGGATTTGGCTCTTACCTGCTGACGGGTACATACGTAGTGGGTACGGGTTCTGTTCGCCCTTTTGTTGGTCTTGGCGCTGGCTTGTTTACGATTGCTTCGGGCGGTGTCATTACGGTAACAGATAATCAGACTCCCCAGGACGTTACGTTCACAGCCGCTAATAAGTTTGGAGCCATGATCCGTGCGGGAATCAAAGCGGGTCACTTTGTGGCAGGTGTCGAATATAATGCTGTTCCGACGACGTCGAACAAGTTATCGAATACATCCATCGATAGCAAGAATGCTTATTTAGGCATTAAAATAGGCTTCGACATCGGCGGAGGTCGCCTGTAAGCAGTGAAAGTCGAAGTGCGAAACGTGTAGAACAAACCAGTGCTGCTTCAATTTAAGCCTTATTGCTGGTACCACGGGTTTTGACCCGTTTTTTGGGCCAATTCCTGAACGGGTTAAAACCCGTGGTACCTTTCTCTCAAACTAGTAAATTGGTCAAGTACTAGTTTATTCTACACGTTTCGCGCTTCATTTTTTACTGCTTTTTACTCTTTGGGAAGGATTAAGGGGTGAAAGCGAAGCCCGTTCACCCGATTGAATTCCAGCGATGGCGCTGGAATTTTAAAAAATTGTACGGTACCAATAAACCGCTGAAGTGAGGGCGAGAACGTACCGATACGAGATAGATCCGCATCGGGTGACAGAAAGAACTGCCGATACCGTGTAAACGTCACCTCTTTACCATCTTTGTCGACCACACGCGGATTTTCATGTCCGCCAATCATACCGCTGCCACTGTAGCCCAAATCCAGATTCAGCCAGCGCGGAAACGACGGTCCTACGGGCAATACCGACGCCAGATTCACCGATAGCCAATATTGTTGCCCATTGTAGTCTTTCAGCATTTGCTGCCCCGTTGTTTTTCCTAAAAGATTCGGTCGATACGGTGGAAAAATTGTTTTCCGAAAACCGTATTTCATGCTCACCACCTGCTGCCCGTTTCCATACTGTTGCCCCATAAACAGAGCTGTTCCCGCTACGTTCGCCAGCATGTCGCCTTTCGAGAAACCCCAGCCTTCCGCATGCCCGTCGTAGACTTCGAGCGTTGTCTGGAATAACAGGGCCAGCAGCCCACCCGTCAGAATACTAGCGCGTTCGTTAACCCCGCTCCAACGCATCAGTTCATACCCCCCTCGACTCATGCAGTACGCCGTAGCCGCATGGCCAACTTTATCCATTTGAAGCCATTCCGCATTGTCATTGAAGCTGTGAAACGGGACTCTCTTCTTATACCATTGCTTCCGTAGCATCAATAACGTAATGGTGTAAAAAGCAGCGGTACCAACGAGAACACCGATAAATCGTCCTTGATTGATTCCCGACGGGTCAGGAGCTGCAGGAGCTATGGGCATAGTCTGCGCCTGAACCGCCTGGCAGAACATGAGCCCGCATAAACTGATCAAGAAGACACGCCTGATTCGGTATTTCATCGCCCAAAAGTACCCAGAAAATCATTTCATCAGCGGTACAAGTTCCGGATCGTGTAACTTGCAACCCAATTACCTTTGTCATCTAGTTATGAATCTCGTTCCTTCTCCACCCCTCACTCGTGCTCAGGAGTCGCGTGTTGCCATTGAGCGGCTGTACATTACCATGCGCCATTTGTTTAACCGGGGATTTTACAAACCATCGGGCGTATCGGGCGAAGAAATCCGTCGGGCATTACTCACGCTACAACCCGAAATTTACGGGCTAGTCGGCGATCCGCAACGGGTTGAGCTGGATGGGCTTGTCTACGTCATGGACCGGCTCCCGAAAGGAATCGAAGCGTGTCGGGTTATCTCACTGGCGTCGCGGGAGGGGTTCGAAAACTCGCATTTCCCGGTGTTGATCCCCGCCAAACGGCGTCGAAACTGTTACCGAATTGACAATGAGCAGATGGTGATTGAAGTGACGAACGGACGTAGTGAAATCTACGACATCCTCACCCACCTGACGTTTATGTTCATGGAAGCCGATAAAATCCGGCGGAACGCTTTCCAGGAGCGGGGTAGCCGAACGCGCGAATGGGAAAAGTTAGAGGCCATTATCCAATCGGGGGGGAACGTAACGGACGATGAGCGAGAGCTGGCCCTGATGTATCTCAGTTCTATTCTGGGTCGGACGTTTGAAGAAACGCAGCAGGCGTATCATCGTTTCGAAGAAACAGCCGGGACCAACAGCGGGCTCTTTCAGATTGTTTACGGCCTGGGCAGCGTATCGATCCGGGAATTCCGGGAATCGAAAACAGATCGCGAAATCAACTTCACGCCCATGCTTCGTGAACGTATTGGTCAGCACCTGTACGGTGAACGCTGGGCCACGCGCATCAAACAATACATCTGGGAACATAACCTTCAGGATCGCCCGATCCATATCATCAGCGCCAATCCGCATAGTGTCATGAATTGCCTCTATGCACCCGCTGCACTGGCAGACGCTACGACCTGGGATAGCCTTTACGATCTGGCGCTGAAATTAAGTCAACCGGCTCAGCAACCGCTCCGCCAGCAGGTAGCTGAATACGCCGTTGAACACGGTATGCACGTGTTGGAGGATCTGGCCGGCACAAGTTTACTGGTGCAACTAATCGACACTGCGAAACTGGATACCAGGAAATTATCGGCAGAAATTACGCACGATGCCAAACATATTCGGGCTACGCAGCCATTATTGCTAATTATGGACTATGCGTTTGGTGAGCAGGCGTTTGAGACGATGGACGAATTACTGAAGCCGTTCGAATTTCACGACGAAACCGTTCCAATGAACGTAGCGTCGATTTCGGTTATCGGCAAAGCAGGTATTCTTACGGGCGACAAAGGAGACCTGATGATTCCGACATCGCACATTTTTGAAGGTACGGCGGATAACTACCCGCTGGATAACGATTTCCGCAAAGAAGATTTCGACGGCAATGGGCTGGGCGTTTTTGAAGGTGCCATGATTACGGTGCTGGGCACGTCCTTACAAAATAAGGACGTACTGAGTTATTTCCGCAATTCATCCTGGAAAGCGATTGGCCTGGAAATGGAAGGGGCTCACTACCAGAAAGCGATTCAGGCACAGGCCAAAATCCGGGGGAGTGTTTCCGCCAACGTAAAGGTACGTTACGCTTATTATGCGTCTGATAATCCGCTGCTTACGGGTGCTACGTTAGCATCAGGCAGTCTTGGTACGTTGGGCGTAAAGCCAACCTATTTGATTACGATCAAGTGCTTAGAGAAGATTTTTCAGGCGAGTTAATAGAACAGTCGACGAATTAAATGTGCTGGGTTGTCTGACCCCGTTGGGGTCAAATGTCTATAGACGATCATTAACCCTATAAACATCCGACCCCAGCGGGGTCGGATAACGTAGCACTGATGCGAAGTAACGCTGCCATCTATACCTTCTTTCGGCCAACATCATCAAGGTATTTACATAACCTTTTCAGATAACCGCCAACATCTCGACAACCTGTCAGTTCATACAAATTGCTCGTTGGTAAATTTATCCAATCGAATGGAACAACCTTTTCACCAACTTTGTAGCTAGTTACGAATACATACCTGCCTATTTTAATCATGGCGAAACGCAAAAAATCTACCCAAAAAGGACCCGATGTCATTCTTATCGGAGCCGGTATTATGAGTGCCACGCTCGGTGTGATGCTAAAGGAATTGCAGCCCGACATCACGATCGACATCTACGAACGGCTCGACAGCGCAGCTGCCGAAAGTTCCGATGCCTGGAATAATGCCGGTACGGGCCACTCAGCCTTCTGCGAGTTGAACTATACCCCCGAAAAAGAAGACGGCTCAATCGATCCATCAAAAGCCATCAAGATTGCCGAATCGTTTGAGCAATCGAAGCAGTTCTGGTCTTTTCTCATCCAGCAAGGTTTTCTGCACGATGCGCCTAATTTCATTCGGTCTATTCCGCACATGAGTTTTGTCTGGGGCGCCGATAACGTAACGTACCTCCAAAAACGGTACGATGCTCTTCAGCAAAATTATCTCTTCCACGGCATGCAGTATTCTGAAGATCCGGAACAACTGGCAGAGTGGATGCCGCTGGTTATGCAGGATCGCAATCCGGCGCAGCCGGTAGCCGCTACCCGTATGGACATTGGTACCGACGTAAATTTTGGCGCGTTGACACGCGCCATGTTTCGGCGTCTGAGTGACATGCCCGGCGTACACATGTACTTTGCTCACGATGTACACGACCTGTGGCGCTCAAAAAGCCTTGGTGGCTGGAAGTTACGGGTTGAAAACGTAACGACCCGTCAGGAGCGGGAAGTACAAACCGACTTTCTGTTCATTGGTGCCGGGGGCGGTTCGCTACGTCTGCTCGAAAAATCTGATATTCCCGAAAGCCGGGGGTTTGGGGGATTTCCCGTAAGCGGTCAGTGGCTAAAATGCGTCAATCGCGATATTATTGAACAACACCAGGCCAAGGTGTATGGCAAAGCCTCGGTAGGCGCCCCGCCAATGTCGGTGCCTCACCTGGATACCCGGATGATTGATGGTAAACGTGAACTGCTCTTCGGCCCTTACGCAGGCTTTTCGACCAAGTTTCTGAAAAGTGGCTCGTACATGGACCTACCAAAATCCATTCAGTTGAGCAACATGGCGCCCATGCTGATGGCTGGTATGCATAACATTCCGCTGACGCGCTATCTGATTCAGCAGGTAATGCAGTCGCCTGAAGACCGGTTAAATGCTTTGCGGGAATATTACCCCGATGCTAAAATGGAAGACTGGGAACTGGAAATTGCCGGGCAACGCGTGCAGGTGATCAAGAAAGACGAAGACGAAGGCGGAGTCCTGGAATTTGGCACCGAAGTAGTCAGTGCTGCCGACGGAAGTATTGCGGCTCTGCTGGGAGCATCGCCAGGCGCATCGACGGCCGTTTCGATCATGCTCGACTTACTAAAGCGCTGCTTTCCCGAACAGCTCCAAACAGATATCTGGCAACAAAAGCTCAAAGAAATGATTCCAAGTTATGGGCAGATTCTAGCCGATAATCCTGAGCTTGGTCAGCAACTTCGGAAGCAAACCGGCGAGGTGCTGGGCCTAACTACAGTTGAGTCCATACCCGAAGTGACTCGTTAGTTTTAGAGTAGCTACGTAAAAAAAAAGGTGGTTTTGTTAGCCCTACACAAGGTCTGGCAAAATCACCTCTTTTTTTACGCAGCAGATACGATTAAAACGTTATACAGTTCTTACTGACCAGGCATACTGGTGTTCCAGATATCACGGTGCAATTTCCAAGCCTCTCCGTCCTGTTTCCAGACCACAATGTATTTACCTTTGTCCAGTTCAGCATTGCCGTCTCCATATAGGGTATAATTGCCGACTTCTACGATTTGATCCCCCGCTGGCTCGGCTTCAACGGTATCGAGTTTAGCGGCTTTAATGCCCATTCCATAAGCTCCTTTCCAGAATTCTCCAATCGCCGTATTTCCTGAAATCGTATCTCCGCCCGGCGGATAAATTTTAGCATCACTCGTGTAAAGATCCCCCATGGTTTCGGCCCCTTTGGAGAAGATAGCCATGAATTTCTGGTTTGCGGCTGTTACTACGTCATGCATTGGTTAAAAGGTTTTGGTTAGGAAACCAAAGTCGTTATTAAATGTGTCGATGGTGTTAAAGCTGCATTAAAGCACGGCCATGTTATTTAGCGGTAGTCAAAATTAACTATACACTACACTATATTAATATATGATTACTTATTTTTTATTAACAATTCTAAATATTTAGTAACAAAATTTACTATATGGTTAAACAGCTTGTTTATCAGATACTTCGCATTTTATTCAATTTCTTACAGATATTCCGATTTATACCTAGTTTGTCGAATTGATTTTATACACATCATCCGATGATTTAAATACATTTTTTCGTACTACTCTACTGATAATCAATACTATTTTGTTGAATATATTTTTTTGATACAAATTATAATGATAAATAATTACGCTGTGTCCATCCTAAAAATACCTAAACAACAGTTTGTTAATACAACTAACTATAGTTACTTATTTTATACATAAGATAATAATAATAAAAATATTTAATAGAATATACTTTTAATTTGTACACATAAGTTACCAAACATCACAAGATTTTCATTAATCCACACGAAATCTCAATCTGAGTTTGATTTTAAGTAATTAATAAGCGTCTGATACCGCAGTATAGGGTGAACGGAGGGCAACTGCTACTCTACTCCTGATTCTTACTCCAATTGATCTGAAGCAGATCCAATAACATTCTTTATCCAATAAGCCCTACTCATATGGTATCATTTCTTCCTGAAACGTTCTTTCCTACCGGAGTTACAAGCGTGATTGTTAGCAAGATCATGCGTTTAGTAACAAAAATCACTTACCTATTCAGGCAATATCGCTTCCCATGCGTTGACCCTACCCAACGCGTAAAACCGTATTCGCTCCCATCGTAATACGCTCCTACTTTTCCTGATAGACTCTGATTTTCGGCAACCGGGCCTTCTTGCGAACGTCTGTTACTGCCCTGTCGCTCTGACGAGATTATCCTTCTAGCTGAACACATATCAACTAAAGCTCTATACCCATGATCTCTTTGGCCAATAAAAGCCCAACCAGTGGATTCCTTTTCCGAAGCTTTCTACAACAGGAGTATCTACATCCACCTCCAGACCGAATCTATCTGTCTCTGGTAAGTTCCCAAAAAACGATCACCACTTAAACCTGTAGTCAATGCATTTTTTACATCTACTTAAGACTCAACAATTGAAATTTTTTCTGCTGTTGATCAGTGCGCTCTGCTATGGAACCATAGCCTCGGCGCAGGATTATAGTGATGCCCCGGCAAGCTACGGCAACGCGACCCACAGCATTGTCAACTCTCTGTATATCGGAAGTATAGCGCCCGATAACGACGGTATCGCCCTCGCAACATCTAATGCGAATGGCGATAATGTGCAGGGGATCAATGATGAGAATACGTTCGCCAGTTTCCCGGCGTTGAATGTCAGCACGACGACGTATACCATCACGAGCATTCCCGTCTTTAACAATACCGGCAGTTCGGCCAGGCTTACGGCCTGGATCGATTTTAACCGGAATGGTGTATTCGACACGAATGAAGGCGTACAGTCAGCGGCTCTTGCCAGCAGTGCTTCGGCAACGACAATCAGCCTCACCTGGAGTAATATCGGTGGTACGGGCCCAGCCATATCTCCTGGTAAGAGCTTCGTCCGGTTCCGGCTTACGACGAATACGGGCGTAACAACAGCTACGCCCAGCACGGCTACCACGAACGGTGAAGTTGAGGATTACCTCTTAACAATTGGTACCGTATCGGCTACGACTTGCTCCTCTACTGGCCAGTCGATCACCACCTTTAGTTTTCAAAACCCTACACTTATTAGCGGCACTGCCTTAGCGGTAGGGGCTGTGTATCGGTTTCCCAGCGTAACGACTGGCGTGGATGCGCTGGTCAGGATCAATTCGCTCGTCAATGCAACAGTGACGAATATTGATAACGTAACGGTTGGTGGAAACGCGATTGGCGACCCTGCTGCCTTCCAGCCTTCCGTTACCTATCCGACGACCAATCCAATACCGACCGATCCCTATGCCGAATTCCAAATATCTTTTGTAGCGGCAGGTACTACTACATCTTATGTTCAGTTTACAACTGTCAGTGCCACCGGCGTCGATATTGATGGAGATGGCACCTCGACGTTGAGAGAATTTCAGGAATTTCCGAATCTGCCCTCGTATACTCTCAATGGCACAACGAATATAAACGTTACCAACAATGGTAATTTTAAACGATTCACGCCAAACAGTAATGCCAATCTTGACGGCATTAGTATTGCGTCGGTTACGAATGCAGCTACAGGGTTATTCAACAATGTCTCTACGTTTACTTACCGGGTTGGAGCAACCACAATTGCCTCCAATAGTGCATTACCGCGTTACTATTCGTTGGACTTTCAATGCGTTCCCTATGTCAACCCGGTAACAACACCCGTCAATATCAACGATTACGGCGACGCCCCTACTACGTATGGTACGTTGTCTGGTTCGTCGGGTGCCAGCCACGTCTATACCAATAACCTGAAGCTAGGTGCTGAAGGTGGGGATACGGAGCCCAACGGTTTCAATGATGGCGTCGACGATAACGGTTTGGCCCAGGATGATGATGTGCAGGGTACTGTAGCCTCAACGTTGGTATCGGGTGTCGTTAATGGAGGGGATGAAGATGCAGTAGATTTCCCTAAAGCTCTCTATACCAATAGCCCTTCTTATTCAATCGTTGTCACGGCCAGTAACACGACTGGTTCATCGGCCAATCTTCGCGCCTGGCTCGACTTTAACCGCAACGGTGTTTTTGATAGTGGCGAAGCGTCAAACCTTACGACAGTTCCTACAGGGGCCAACAATCAGCCATACTTTGTAAGCTGGCCAACAACGCTCCCTACCATGACCGCTGGTCAGTCGTATGTGCGCGTCCGTCTTACCACAGCGTCGCTTAATACGAATGAAGCTACCGGTGCAAAGGCCAACGGAGAAGTGGAAGACTACGCGGTAACCATTACGTCGGGCAATCCTCCGGTGCTTTTAACGGGTACGGTTTTTAATGACGTAAATGGCATTACGAACTCGCTGCTCGACGGTACAGGAACGAATGCCGGTGGTACGCTTTATGCACTGCTGGTAAATACTTCGTCTACGCTGGTTGCTTCCAGTTTAGTACAGGCAGACGGAAGCTATATTTTCAACAACATTGCCGCTGGTACGTATACGGTGCGCCTTAGCACATCAGCCGGTACAGTGGGAAGTACAGCTCCGGCGGTTTTATTACCCACTGGCTGGGTCAGCACGTCGGAGGCTCTATCACCTGCTTTCACCGATGGCACGGTAGATGGTACCCTTTCGGTAACGGTAGCCACGACTGATCTGTCGGGCGCTAACTTCGGGATCGAACAGTTACCCACACCGGGTAGTGGTACGGCTCTTGCTGCCAATGCAGGCGGTAGCAGTGCAGTCACCGTACCGCCCACTGCCTTCACCAGTACTACACCCAGCACGGACACGGCACCGGGTTCTGTAACCGCGATTCGTCTGACGGTTTTCCCAAGTAACGTAACGAGTTTAACCATCAACGGTACAACGTATACGTCGCTGCCAACGGGCGGAATTTCCATCTCTACGGATGCCAATGGAGTCCCAGCAGTACCCATCCTGATGGACCCAACGAACGACAACAGTCCCGTCAGTTTTAGCTACGTAGCCGTTGACAATGCAACCAAAGAGTCGGCCACTACGGGAACCGCCGTGATTAGCTTCCCGCCTACGATCCTCGTCTCGGGAACGGTCTGGAATGATGCCGATGGCAATCTGGCTCTGAACGGTTCAGAAACCGGCACTAACGCCGGGGGGCCACTCTACGTCAATCTGGTCAACGCCAGTAATGCGGTAACGGCTTCAACAACGGTCTCGGCAGCGGGTAGCTATACCCTTACGGGGGTACCGGCTAGTACAACGGGGCTAAAACTGGTGTTGACCAATACAGCGTCTTCAACAGCTCCGGGCGGCTTGCCTACGGGTTGGGTCAACACCGGCGAGAATGTTGGTTCAGGTAATACCGCTACGCAAAGTGCGGCCTTAGGTCTGATCGAACTAACCACCAGCACCTCGGCCATCGCAGGTCAGAACTTCGGTATTGAGCAACTGCCTACACCGGGTAGCGGAACAGGCACCGTGGTCAACTCTGGCGGCACTAACGCGGTCACCGTACCGCCAACCGCCTTCACCAGCACCACACCCAGCACCGATACGGCGCCAGGGTCGGTGACCGCGATTCGTCTGACGGTTTTCCCCAGCAACGTAACCAGTTTGACCGTCAACACCACGGCCTACACTTCGCTGCCATCGGGGGGCATTGTCATCCCCACTACCACGGCGGGTGTTCCAACGGTGACCATCCTGGCCGATCCAACCAACGACTCCAGCCCGGTCAACTTCACCTTCGTGGCCGTTGACAATGCAGGCAAGGAGTCGACCACGACCGGTACAGCGGTGATCACCTCCACGCTGGTCACTACGCTCTCGGGAACGGTCTGGAATGATGCCGATGGCAATCTGGCCTTGAACGGTTCAGAGACGGGCACCAACACCGGCACGACGCTGTATGTCAACCTGGTCAATGGGGCTAATACCCTTGTCGCATCAACGACCGTAGCGGCCAGTGGCACCTACAGTCTAACAGGTGTACCCACCAACGTATCGGGTTACCGACTTGTGCTCAGCACCTCGTCCACAGCCACCACCCCCGGTCCCCTGCCAACCGGCTGGGTCAACACCGGCGAAACGGTAGGATCGGGCAACACCGCTACACAATCCACTACGTTAGGCCAGATCGAGTTAACGACGACGACCATAGCCGTCACGGCCCAGAACTTCGGCATCGAGCAATTGCCCTCATCAGGTAGTGGTTCGGCTACCGTAGTCAACAACGGTGGTACAAGTGCAGTGACCGTGCCTGCCAGTGCGTTCACCAGCACGACATCCAGCACCGATACCGCACCGGGGTCTGTAACGGCCATTCGCCTAACGGCTTTCCCCAGTAACGTAACGAGCCTGACCATTGACGGTAGTGTCTACACCAGCCTGCCAGCCGGGGGCATTGTGCTAGCCACCAACACCTCGGGCTCACCAACGGGTACAGTCTTAGTAGACCCCACCAACGATGCCAGTCCGGTTAGCTTCACCTTTGTGGCTGTCGATAACGCGGGTAAGGAGTCTACTAATCTTGGTACGGCAACCATCAACTCGACGCTGGTCACCAGCATCTCGGGTAGTGTGTGGAATGATGCCGATGGCAGCCTGACTTTGAACGGTTCAGAAACCGGCACCAATGCCGGTGGTCCGCTTTATGTCAATCTGGTCAATGCCAGCAACACAGTCGTAGCCTCAACATCGGTGGGTTCCGCCGGTAGCTACAGCCTGCTGGGTGTACCCACTAACGTATCGGGTTACAAGCTGGTGCTAACTAACTCGGCTACCTCGACTACTCCCGGACCACTACCAACGGGCTGGGTCAATACGGGCGAGAGTGTCGGGGCAGGCAACTCGGCAACACAGAGTGCAGCTCTGGGTCAGATCGAGATCGCCATTGGTACATCGGCGGCCGTTGCGCAGAACTTCGGCATCGAGCAACTGCCCACACCAGGTAGCGGCTCGGCCACGGTGATCAACACGGGTGGTACCAACCCCGTGACGGTGCCAGCCAGTGCCTTCACCAGCACCATCTCCAGCACCGATACGGCTCCAGGCTCGGTGACAGCCATTCGTCTGACGGCTTTCCCCTCGAACACGACCAGTCTGTCCATTAACGGTAGTGTCTACACCAGCCTGCCAACGGGGGGTATTTTACTGGCTACCGATGCCAGCGGTAACCCGACGGTGACCATCTTAGTGGACCCTACCAACGACGGGGCCAGTGTGGTATTTAACTTTGTGTCCGTCGATAACGCGGGCAAGGAGTCGACCACCACCGGTACGGCGGTGATCAATTCTACGCTAGTCACCAGCGTTTCAGGTACGGTCTGGAATGATGCCGATGGTAACCTGGCCCTAAATGGTTCAGAGACGGGCACCAACACCGGTACGACGCTCTATGTCAACTTGGTCAACGCTAGCAACACGGTAGTGGCTTCAACAACCGTAGGCTCGGCGGGCAGCTACGCCCTAACGGGGGTACCAGCCAACATGTCGGGTTACCGGTTGGTGCTGACTAACTCGGCTACCTCGACTACTCCCGGCCCCCTACCAACGGGTTGGGTCAATACGGGGGAAAGCGTAGGGGCAGGCAACTCGGCCACGCAAACTGCAATACTGGGCCAGATCGAGCTAAGCCTCGGGGCGACGGCTGCCATCGCTCAGAACTTCGGCATCGAGCAACTGCCCACAGCTGGTAGCGGAGCCAACACCGTCACCAATGTTGGAGGTACCACACCGGTGAGCGTGCCCGCCAACACCTTTACCAACGCCAGTCTGAGCACCGACACGGCCCCTGGTTCCGTGACGGCCATTCGTCTGACGGCTTTCCCCTCGAACACGAGCAGTCTGACCGTTAATGGTAGTGTCTACACCAGCCTGCCAACGGGGGGTATTTTACTGGCTACCGATGCCAGCGGCAACCCGACGGTGGCCATCCTGGTGGACCCTACCAACGACGGGGCCAATGTGGTGTTCAACTTTGTAGCCGTCGATAACGCGGGTAAGGAGTCACTCAATACGGGCAGTGCCACCATCAGCTCTGCACTGATCACCAGTATCTCGGGTAGTGTGTGGAATGATGCCGATGGTAACCTGGCCCTGAATGGTTCAGAAGCAGGCACTAACACCGGTGGTACGCTCTATGTCAATTTGGTCAATGCCAGCAACACAGTCGTAGCCTCAACATCGGTGGGTTCTGCCGGCAGCTACGCACTAACGGGTGTACCCACTAACGTATCGGGTTACAAGCTGGTGCTAACTAACTCGGCTACCTCGACTACTCCCGGCCCCCTACCAACGGGCTGGGTCAATACGGGCGAGAGTGTCGGGGCAGGCAACTCGGCAACACAGAGTGCAGCTCTGGGTCAGATCGAGATCGCCATCGGTACTTCAGCGGCCGTTGCGCAGAACTTCGGCATCGAACAACTGCCTATCCCAGGTAGCGGCTCGGCCACGGTGATCAACACGGGCGCTACCAACCCCGTGACGGTGCCAGCCAGTGCCTTCACCAGCACTACGCCAAGTGCCGATACAGCACCGGGCAGTGTGACCGCGATTCGTATCACAGCGTTCCCCAGTAACGTAACGAGCCTAACTGTTGACGGTACGGTCTACACCAGTCTGCCAGTGGGCGGTATTGTGCTAGCCACCAACAGCTCAGGAGCGCCGACGGGTACGATCCTGGCCGATCCGACCAACGACTCCAGCCCGGTCAATTTCACCTTCGTGGCCGTTGACAACGCCGGCAAAGAGTCCACAACCACTGGTACAGCGGTGATCACCTCCACGCTTGTCACTACGCTCTCGGGAACGGTCTGGAATGATGCCGATGGCAATCTGGCCCTGAACGGTTCAGAGACGGGCACCAATACCGGCACGACGTTGTATGTCAATCTGATCAATGCAGCTAACACGCTGGTAGCCTCAACGACCGTAGCGGCAACGGGAGTCTACAGCTTGACCGGAGTACCGACCAGTGTATCGGGTTACCGACTTGTGCTCAGCACCTCGTCCACAGCCACCACCCCCGGTCCCCTACCAACCGGTTGGGTCAATACGGGGGAAAGTGCAGGACCAAGTAACACCGCGACGCAAAGTGCGGTCCTGGGCCAGATCGAGATCACCATCGGTACGACGTCGGTAACCGCTCAAAACTTTGGGATCGAGCAGTTGCCCTCGGCGGGGAACGGTTCCAACACTGTCACCAATGCCGGTGGTAGCAGCCCAGTGACCGTGCCAGCTAATACGTTCACCAATGGTAGTCTGAGCACCGACACCGCGCCAGGCTCCGTGACCGCCATCCGGATTACAGGTATACCTTCTAATACAACCAGCCTGACAATCAACGGTAGCGTGTACACGGCAGGAACTTTCCCCGGAGCAGGTGTGATCGTACCGACCGATGCCAATGGTAATCCAAGTGTGCCCGTTCTGGTCGATCCGACCAATGATGCGAGTCCGGTGGTGATTATCTTTGTGTCCATCGATAATGCCAGCAAGGAGTCGATCAATTTCGGCACGGCTACGATCAGTTCTAATCTGGTTACCGGGATCTTCGGTAGTGTGTGGAACGATGCGGATGGTAGCCTGAGTCTGAACGGTTCAGAGACGGGTACCAACACGGGTACTACGTTGTATGTCAACGTAGTGGATGGAGCGGGTAGCCTGGTAGCTTCGACCACTGTAGCCACTGACGGTACCTACGGTCTAACGAACTTGCCGACCAACGTATCGGGTTACAAACTGGTGTTGAGCACCTCAGCGACGGCCACCACCCCCGGTCCCCTACCAACGGGTTGGGTCAATACGGGGGAAAGCGTCGGGGCAGGCAACTCGGCAACACAAAGTGCTATCCTGGGTCAGATCGAAATTACCATTGGCACCTCGGCAGTAACAGCTCAAAACTTTGGCATCGAGCAGTTGCCTTCGGCAGGAAATGGCTCCAACACCGTCATCAATGCCGGTAGTACCAGTCCGGTGACGGTGCCCGCCAACACCTTTACCAATGGTAGTCTGAGCACGGATACGGCCCCAGGTAGCGTAACGGCGATACGGATCACCAGCTTCCCAGGCAACGTAACCAGCCTGACGGTCAACGGTAGCGTCTACACAGCCGGAACCTTCCCCGGTGCAGGTGTGATTGTGCCGACCGATGGCAATGGTAACCCAAGTGTGCCGGTTCTGGTCGATCCGACGAATGATGCGAACTCCGTGGCAATCCTCTTTGTGTCTATCGATAACGCGGGCAAAGAATCAGCCAATTTCGGCACAGCCGTCATCAACTCGACGCTGGTCACCAGCATCTCGGGTACGGTCTGGAATGATGCCGATGGTAGTCTGAGTCTGAACGGATCGGAAAACGGCACCAACACGGGTACTACGTTGTATGTCAATCTGCTTGACGCCAGCAATACCCTTGTAGCCTCAACTAGTGTGGCGGCTGATGGCAGCTACACTCTGACAGGATTACCGACGAACGTATCGGGTTACCGCCTGGTGCTCAGCACCTCGGCCACAGCCACCACCCCTGGTCCCCTACCAACCGGCTGGGTCAATACGGGGGAAAGCGTCGGGGCAGGCAACTCGGCCACGCAAAGCGCTATCCTGGGTCAGATCGAGATCACCATCGGTACGACGTCAATTACGGCTCAGAACTTCGGCATCGAGCAGTTACCTTCAGCAGGGAATGGCTCCAATACTGTCACCAATGCCGGTGGTAGCAGTCCGGTGACCGTGCCAGCTAATACGTTCACCAATGGTAGTCTGAGCACGGATACGGCTCCAGGTAGCGTAACGGCGATACGGATCACCAGCTTCCCAGGCAACGTAACCAGCCTGACGGTCAACGGTAGTGTGTACACAGCCGGAACCTTCCCCGGAGCAGGTGTGATTGTGCAAACCGATGGTAACGGTAATCCAACGCCGGTTATCCTCGTCGATCCAACCAACGATGCGAATCCGGTAGTGATTGTCTTTGTAGCGGTCGATAACGCCGGTAAAGAGTCGACCAACATTGGTACAGCCATCATCAACTCGACACTGGTCACCAGCATCTCGGGTACGATCTGGAATGATGCCGATGGCAGTCTGAGTCTGAACGGTTCAGAGATGGGCACTAACACGGGTGGTCCGCTCTTCGTCAATCTGCTTGACGCCGGCAACACGCTTGTCGCGTCGACCACGGTAGCCACGGATGGTAGCTACGCCTTGGTAGGAGTGCCCACTAACGTGTCGGGTTATAAGCTGGTGTTGAGCACCTCAGCGACAGCCACCACGCCGGGTCCGCTGCCAACAGGCTGGGTCAACACCGGCGAAAGCGTCGATCCATCCAACTCGGCCACGCAAAGTGCGGTTCTGGGTCAGATCGAGATCACCATTGGTACGACGTCGGTGACGGCCCAGAACTTCGGCATCGAACAACTGCCTTCGGCAGGGAACGGCTCCAACGCAGTTACTAATGCCGGTGGTACCAGCCCAGTGACCGTGCCCGCCAACACCTTTACCAATGGTAGTCTGAGCACGGATACGGCTCCGGGTAGCGTAACGGCGATACGGATCACCAGCTTCCCAGGCAACGTAACCAGTTTGACGATCAACGGTAGCGTCTACACGGCCGGAACTTTCCCTGGTGCAGGGGTGACCGTACCTACCGATACTATTGGTAACCCAAGTGTGCCGGTTCTGGTCGATCCGACGAATGATGCGAATCCGGTAGTAATTCTCTTTGTGGTCATTGATAACGCCAGCAAGGAGTCGACCAACACCGGTACGGCCATCATTAACTCGACGCTGGTCACCAGCATCTCGGGTACGGTCTGGAATGATGCCGATGGTAGTCTGACGCTCAATGGTTCAGAAACGGGTACCAATACCGGTGGTCCGCTCTATGTCAACATAGTGGATGGTGCAGGAACGGTTGTTGGTTCAACAACGGTAGCCACGGATGGTAGCTATGCGCTAGTAGGAGTGCCCACCAACGTATCGGGTTACCGTCTGGTGCTGAGTACCTCTGCGACAGCCGTTACTCCGGGTCCGCTGCCAACGGGCTGGGTCAATACCGGCGAAAGCGTCGATCCCTCTAACTCGGCCACGCAAAGTGCGGTCCTGGGTCAGATCGAGATCACCATTGGTACGACGTCGGTGACGGCCCAGAACTTCGGCATCGAACAACTGCCCGCACCGGGTAGTGGTACAGCAGTAGCCGTTAATAATGGCGGAGCTTTCGGTGTAACCGTTCCGGCAACGGCGTTCAGCAGCATTAGTCCAGGCACGGATACGGCTCCGGGTAGCGTAACGGCGATTCGTCTGACGGGCTTCCCCAGCAATGCGACCAGCCTGACGATCAACGGTACGGTCTACACAGCAGGCACCTTCCCCGGTGGTGGCGTAGCGATACCCACAACCAGCACGGGAGAACCAACTGTGCCCATCCTGGTGAATCCGACGAACGATGCCGCGAACGTAGTGTTTACCTACGTAGCTGTGGATAATGCGGGCAAACAGTCGACAACAACTGGTACGGCTACGCTTCTCGCCAGACCGGATCTGACGCCCATTATCTACGCCCGACCTACCAGCGTTTACGCCACCACCCCCGTTACGGTAGTGGTCGACGTAGTGGAATTGGTAGGCGTAGCGACCAGCGGGACTGTTACGGTTCGTGTGACCAGGGATTCCAGGGTTAATCTGACCTATGACCCTAGTGCCACCCGAATCAACAACCGGGCTGTGCAGAATAGTGTATGGACGATTAACAATTCGAGCCCAGGCTATTACACACTGACCACGACCCAGCCTATAGCCGCTGGCGATAAACTCTCGTTTGGCTTCACCGGTACATTGACGACGGGTGCTACGACGGGTGTTGTAACTCTAAGCGCGGTGATTCTTGGAACTAGTGGCAGTGAAGTTCGGGTCAACAACAACGTTGACGCGGATAAGATCGACTATTTCCAGCAATAAGCTGAAAACGGCAGTTTGTAGAGACGTATCGAGTAAGTCTGGCTCTTCCCATCGGGAAGAGCCAGACTTTTTTATTACCAGCCGATAGTCGTTAATAATTTCAGCCCTGTATAAGCTGTATTTTGTTTTACTACTAGTATCTCTTATAAGTAAACACTATAAACACACAAGTAAATTATCATATACATATGTAACAATAAATTTATCATCTGGTCAACCAATCTGATTATCAGTCTATTTATGAGTGATTTTTTCTTTACTCCTGACCATTTGCCTAATACGTAGCAATACGCAATTTTATCCAAAAATTCGCTTGATAAAGAATCGCACAGCCGAAAACTATCTATGTCTATATTATTCTAATAATCAATTAGATAATAAATAAAAAGCTAAACTTTAATCGGTAATTATAGAATTTTTATTACACGTGACTACTTAATTAAATCCTAAATAACACTTCAGTATATCCACTTATGTCGAGGGACATCAGTTTGACTAATTCACAAGAAGTATAATATAACAATAGTTACATACATCATCTTTTATTTACTTTGCTACTTCTAACCCAGTATCATTCTATCATAAATAAATTCTATCACTTAATCATTCATAAGTAGCAGTAATAATCTATTTTGGTTACTCATATTCTATCTGACCTGGTAGGTATCAACGCTTAGTTTGCTGTTCAAAGGATAAAGGTACCTGTAGTCGCTGGTTACGACTTTAAGCTATTGCAGAAGCTCCAATGCGTCAGAATATGTTGTTTTTTGAAAATATCAGATCATATGTATCTATTTTATAAGTCAACGCCTGCACGCCTTTCCATTGAAATAAGCCCCTGGCCTGTACAAGCGAAAAGGCAACAATAGACGACAGACTATTTGATCGAGGTACAGACACCAAAAAAAGTATTAACCGTTGATTATCAAATATTTAATAACTCAATTACCCTTAAAGACAAGTCAATTATTCTTTTTTTATTACATCTCCGTTTAATCTATGAAAAGTAATCTTTACCTGCGGCTGATTTTCGCTCTGCTAGCGCGGGAAAATCAGTTTTTACAGAAAAAGCGCTGGCCAACATACTGTCTGGTACTCAGTATGTTGTTGTTTAGTATTAGATCCGTGTCAGCTCAGTCCTGTACTACGGATGACCCTTACGACCACCTCATAAGTAGCTATCATACTACTATAGCTAAACGTACTGATGGCACATTTGCCATTTGGGGGGAACGGGCAGCGCCCAACGGCAATGATCATAAGCTGGTCGCCACCGTTATTTCTCCCGCCAATGGCTATACCTACTCAGGTACTATTTTAAAGGCGACAACCGGTTCTGGCGGCAATGGCCCCACCCAACATTTTATCCTTACCACCAATAACCAAATCTATGTATGGGGGGAAGAAGGCGTTGTGGTGAACAGCAGCCTGACAAGCAGTGAGGCTATTGCTCCGTTTGCGCTTCCTACAGGCGTCGTAGCTACAGATGTTAAGATAATGACCGCTACGTTTGGTGCGCTGGCCATTCTTACCAACTCAGGCAATGTATACGTGATGGGTGCTAAGGGAACTTTGTATGGCGATGGCACGTCCAGCAGCAACACCGCCTGGCACCACGTCACGACCACCGCCACTGGTAATCCTTTCCTGACCGGCGTTACTCAATTGCGCATCAGTCCAAGAGGCACACTGGCGATTACGTCTGATAATAACTGGTACACATGGGGTGATGCTATCCGGCTGGGTACCGGCGGGGCAACGTCCTCCACCCGTGCCACACTGATGACGACCAAACCTGCTGCCTTTGCATCGGCTTCCGATATAAAAATGATCGATGTAAGCAGCGGTGTTGCCAGTAGCAGCAGCAATGGGGTTGCTTATTATGTGCTGCACAACACCCTAAGACTCATTTATGTGCTGGGTGAAAATGAAGATGGCAACCTGGGTATAGGTTCTACTACCGACCAGAATACATGGGTGAATGTACGAAATGCCGCTAATACCGCTAATCTTACCGATGTAATCGCTATATCCGCTCAGGATGCCGATGAGGACCAGAATGCCGCCGGTGCTGTATTGGCTAATGGTACCTTGCTGGAGTGGGGCTCTAACGATGGTAGCATGATTGGTCAGCTTTCGTCGGTTTCCGTTGCCACATTGCCACGAGTGCCAAGGGGCTTTACCCAGGGGACAGATAAGGCGCTGCTTCTGGAAGTAGGTGGTCACACCAGCGTTTATGTAAAAGACGGTACACAGGCGTATTGCTACGTGGGTCATCACAATGATGGATCGCAGGGTGATAATGACGGCAGTGATTTTAATGTAGACACTTATAACTGTTCGGCAGTAAGTTCTATTGTCATTTGTGCGGGCGCACAGGCGCTGGATGTAACGCTAAACGGTACGGTCTGGAACGATGCCGATGGGAATCTGACCCTAAACGGTTCCGAAACGGGTACCAATGCAGGTGGACCGCTTTACGTCAACCTGGTAGCGTCCAATGGTACCGTAATCGGTTCTTCTCTGGTTAGTGCCACGGGCACATATAGCTTTAGTAGTGTACCCGGCAATACCTCGGGCCTCAAACTGGTCTTGACCAACACGGCCTCCTCGACTGCAGTGGGTGGCTTACCCACGGGCTGGGTCAATACGGGCGAAGTGGCAGGTACAAACAATACAGCGACCCAATCAACTACGCTAGGCCAGATTGAGCTAACAACCAGCACATCGGCCGTGACAGGGGCTAATTTTGGTATTGAGCAATTACCTACACCGGGCAACGGTACGGCCACGGCCATCAATGCCCAGGGGTCCAGTCCGGTTACAGTTCCGCCAAGTGCTTTCACCAGTACGGCACCCAGCACCGATACCGCACCGGGTAGCGTGACAGCCATTCGCATCACTACGTTCCCCAGCAACGTAACGAGTCTGACTATTAATGGGGCGGTTTACACCTCGGCCTCTCCTCAATTCACGGGTGGAACGCCAACGGGTGTCATAGTACCCACCAATGGTAGCGGTGCGCCAACTGTACCTATCCTGGTCGATCCCACAACGGATGCCAATCCAGTGACCTTTACGTTTGTGGCCGTCGATAATGCGGGTAAAGAATCCACTACATCTGGGACAGCCGTAATTAACTCCACGCTGGTGACCACACTGGCGGGTCAGGTATGGAACGATACAGATGGTAATGGATCGCTAAACGGCTTAGAGACGGGCACTAACGCGAGCGGGTCTCTGTATGTCAACGTAGTAAATGCCGCTAATACGGTGATTGCATCGACAACAGTAGCTGCTGACGGTAGTTACGGTTTTAGTGGCCTACCCACTAACGTAACGGGCTACAAACTGGTATTAACCAATTCCGCTACATCGACTACGCCCGGTACGTTGCCAACCGGTTGGGTCAATACGGGCGAAAGTGTGGGAGCGACCAATACGGCAACCCAAACCACTACGGTAGGCCAGATTGAATTGACCATAGGAACCAGTGCCATCACGGCGCAGAACTTCGGTATTGAGCAGTTACCCACACCGGGTAGCGGTTCAGCCACCGTTGCCAACGCAGGAGGCACAACGCCAGTGACGGTGCCCCCAAGTGCCTTCACCAGCACCAGTCCTAGCACGGATACGGCCCCAGGGTCGGTAACGGCGATACGAATTACCGCTTTCCCCTCTAATACCACCAGCCTAACGGTGAATGGCAGTGTCTACAATTCGGGTAACTTCCCCGGTGGTGGCGTGGTAGTACCCACCGATGGCAGTGGCAGGCCAACGGTGCCCGTCGCCGTCGATCCAACCAATGATACCAATCCAGTCGTGATTGCTTTCGTGGCCGTGGATAATGCAGGCAAAGAATCTACCAGCACGGGTACAGCGACCATTAATTCTAGTCTGGTTGCTACGGTATCAGGCACGGTCTGGAATGATGCCGATGGTAGTATCACCCTCAATGGAACCGAGACCGGAACCAACACCGGTACTACGCTCTACGTCAATTTGGTGGATGGTGCAGGAACGGTAGTGGGCTCGACAACAGTAGCAGCCGATGGCACCTACACGTTAGCAAACGTACCGACCAACGTAACGGGCTACAAGCTGGTGCTGAGCACCTCACCAGGCTCGGCCACGGCAGGTCCTTTGCCAACGGGTTGGGTCAGCACCGGTGAGAATGTGGGCAGTGGCAACACCGCTCCTCAGTCAACAACCCTGGGCCAAATCGAGCTAACGATGGGTAGTTCCAGTATTGCCGCTCAGAACTTTGGGATCGAAGTGCTGCCCACGCCGGGCAGTGGGGCCAACACCGTGGCTAACGCGGGTGGCACCAGCCCAGTAACCATACCGGCCAATACGTTCACCAACACGACGCCAAGTACGGATACGGCACCGGGCTCGGTGACGGCCATTCATATCACGGCCTTCCCCGGTAACGTAACGAGTCTGACCGTCAACGGCACCAGCTATACGGCGGGTACCTTCCCCGGATCAGGCGTTACCATACCGACCGATGGCAGTGGCAATCCGACGGTGCCGATTCAGGTCGATCCTACGAATGATGCCAATCCAGTCGTGATTACCTTCCTTGCCGTTGATAACGCGGGGAAAGAATCCAGCACCTCGGGTACCGCAACCATCAACTCGTCGCCTGTGATTACCGTCTCGGGCAGCGTCTGGAACGATGCCGACGGTAATCTGGCCTTGAACGGTTCGGAAACGGGGACCAACACCGGTACTACGCTATATGTCAACTTAGTGGATGGAACAGGCAGCGTCGTTGGGTCGACAACGGTTGCCTCGGATGGCAGCTACACGTTAGCAAACGTGCCGACCAACGTAACAGGTTACAAACTGGTGGTGAGTACCTCACCAGGCTCAACCACGGCGGGTCCGCTGCCAGCGGGTTGGGTCAACACGGGTGAAAACGTCAATCCATCAAACACGGCGACGCAGTCTACCGCCCTTGGACAAATTGAACTGAATACGGGCACCTCGGCAGTAACGGCTCAAAACTTCGGGATTGAACGCCTGCCCACAGCGGGTAGTGGTAGCAATACGGCCAGTAACGCCGGTGGCACGAGCCCGGTTAGTGTACCAGCCAATACGTTCAGCAATGGTACCCCAAGCGCCGATACGGCACCGGGTAGTGTGACGGCGATTCGGATTACGACCTTCCCCGGCAACGTAACGAGTCTGACCATCAACGGCTCTGGCTATACGACCGGCACCTTCCCAATGGGTGGCGTGGTAGTACCCACCGATGGCTCGGGTAATCCAACCGTCCCGATTCTGGTGGATCCAACCAACGATGCCAACTCCGTCGTGATTCCGTTCACGGCCATCGACAATGCCGGCAAGGAGTCGGCCAACACGGGAACGGCCACCCTCAACTCAAGTTTAGTGACGAGTGTGTCGGGTACGGTCTGGCATGATGCCGATGGCAATCTGGCCCTGAACGGCTCGGAGACGGGCACCAATACGGGTGGCACTCTATATGTCAATCTGGTTGATGGTAGCGGTACCGTAGTCGGTTCGACGACGGTAGCGTCCAACGGTACTTATAACTTGATCAACGTACCGACCAACGTAACGGGTTACAAATTGGTCGTGAGCACCTCACCAACTTCAGCCACGGCGGGTCCGCTGCCAACGGGTTGGGTCAATACGGGTGAGAGCGTGGGAGCAGGCAATACAGCCCCACAAAGTGCTACGTTGGGCCAAATTGAGCTAACCGTTGGTACGTCGGCCATTACGGCTCAGAACTTTGGCATCGAGCATCTGCCCACGGCAGGTAGTGGTACTACTACGGTGAGCAATGCGGGTGGTACCAGTCCAGTGACTGTTCCACCAACGGCGTTCACCAGCACGACACCTAGTACGGATACCGCACCAGGTTCTGTGACCGCGATACGCATCACTAGCTTCCCCGGTAACGTAACGAGCCTGACGATCAACGGCAGTGTCTACAATGCTGGTAATTTCCCTGGCAGTGGCGTAGTCATCCCGACCAATGGCAGTGGCGCACCAACAGTACCGGTGCTGGTTGATCCGACCAACGATGCTAACCCAGTGGTGATACCCTTCGTAGCCATCGATAATGCGGGTAAGGAATCAACCACGACGGGTACCGCGACGATTAATTCGTCGCCCCTGGTAAGCCTGTCCGGCTCGGTCTTTGATGATGCTAATGGGCTAAATGATAACGTGGTTAGTGGCACTGCAGTCAATGGCCCTACCCTACCCGTCTATGTCAGTCTGGTGCAGGGTGGTAGTTCGGTGGCTACGGTTCCTGTTCAAGCCAACGGTACGTATTCGTTCAGTAGCGTCAGCCCTGGTACTTATAGTCTGATCATCACGACCAGTGCGGCTGGTGCTTCCACCCCTTCGCTCCCCACCAATTGGACGGCGGTAGGTGAGCATCTGGGCACCGGAGCCGGTAGCGATGGGACGCCCAACGGTATCCTCGCTGTCACCGTGACGGCTACGACCACCGATGCTAACTTCGGCATCGATCGGCTTCCTTCGGCCAGCCCTGTCAGTCAGACATATGTCAACCCAGGCGGTACCGTCGAGGTACAGGTACCCACGCTGGCTGGATCCGATCCAGAAGATGGCTCCTTAGGAACTGGCAATACCTTTGTCATTCACAGCGTGCCAGCTTCGGGTACTCTCTACTACTTAGGTACTCCCATCCTGGCAACCGACGTGACGGGGAGCGGTCTGGTAATCAATGGCTATGATCCGGCAGAGCTAACCTATGATCCAGTAGATGGACCAGGTAGTTACACCTTTGCCTACAGTTCGGTGGATGCGGCTGGCATCGCCAGTACGACCGCAACGGCAACGATGATCTTTAGCGTCGTTCCTGACCTGACGCCCATCATCTATGCGCGTCCGTCGACGGTTTACAACACTACCGACATGACTGTGGTGGTAGACGTATTAGAACTGCTGGGTGTGCCCACCAGTGGCCTAATCACGGTGCGGGTGACCAAGGATGCCAAAATGCCGCTGATTTTCCCATCAACGGCCACCAGCATCGGCGGTCGGTCGGTATCGAATAGCGCGTGGACCTTTGATGCCAATATCAACCCAGGCTATTACACACTTACCACGACTAATGTAGTAGCGGCTGGCGATAAACTCTCGTTTGGTTTCACCGGTACGTTAACACCGGGAGCAACAACGGGTGTGTTGACAATGAGTTCGGTGATTCTTGGAACCAGTGGCGGTGAAGTTCGGGTCAACAACAACGTTGATGCCGACAAGATCGACTACTTCCAGCAATAAGTATCCGGGTCAATTTTTAACGAACCCCTACGGCTAGTAGTAGCCGTAGGGGTTTTATTTTCTGGGCTAATCTGCATGACAGCTGAACTCATCCATGTCTATGATCGGTATAAGGTGAGCTAAATGGATAGCGTTTTTTATGAAAAAATATTAATATAACCACATGAAACGATTAATTTACTATTTGGTAAATGCGCTTGACTATCAAACAATTAACACTATTTCATATGAAAATGACTGACAGGCTAATAGAAGACTATAGAGGACTGAATACTACAGGCAAGATGAGCACAAAACAAGCCCTGTAAATCGATTTAACTATCTAATTATCAATATATTATTAGCTTATTTCTTGTAAGGAAGAAGTATAGTATAGAAAAAAGATATTCATCATTCAAAGGCATTTATCCTACAAACAGGAAACCAATTAGTAGTTTATAGTATACTAAAACCACAACGGCTATCTTCCCGTTAATACACATATAAATAGTCGCATATGTGATAGTCTATGTTTCTCATAGCTAAATTTACAATCATTTAATCATATGATTTATAATTCGATCATCGTAAACCAAGATTTATAACAAAGATATTTTCTTATTTTTTCTTAATCGCTCCTTTTCCTGACCGACTAAATCCACCACTTATGCTTTTACTTGTATCTACTCCCACCTTCTGTTGTTTGGCGGAAACAACGCCCGCTCTTTACCAGACTGCTCGGCTTTTGTCTGCACAAACGGGTTTGATCGCTCTTCCGACTGACAGAGCGACTAAGGCAATCGCTTAGCCCTGATCAGGTACTCCGCCAACGAATAAAGTTTCCTCCCCTCTAGATAAGCCAAAACGTAGCGAAACGATTGTGCTGGTTGATAGTCGATCAATCCTGACCAGAGAATAACCAGACATTAAAAAAATAAAAATGATCATGTGACAAATAGAACAACTATCTGTCTTAACTCTTTTAACTAAAAATGTGCATATGACTGAATTTTACAAAATTGATCTCCCAGAACCAGCAAACACAGGAATGATCGCTCAGACCTGGACACGCAATCGAATCTCCGCGTTTTGCCTAGTTGGTCAGGCAAAACCAGTACATCTAAATCAATCTCTATCCATCCCCCTGGAGCTACCTCCCCAGTAGCCATTGGCTGGTGTGAGGTTCCTTTTGCCAGGCTAACCTGTCCATACGGCATAATGAGAAGCACACTCGTCATCCCTGTTACCTAGTTCCACTTTAACAGCAATCAATATGATACCAATCGACAAACTGAATGAGTGTAGTTCTGCTCATCTTATCCGATTTCAATTCACAACAAAACAATCAGTTATTGCTCGGACAGTTACCAAAACAACCACTGGACTTCCACCCCCAGCTACGACAAACGATATACATGAAACATTACTCATAATCAAACCCACACAAAGCCTTGGTGGCTTATGATGAAACACGTTTAATACTTTTTTTCCACAATTTCTTTTAGCTATGAATATGATTAATTACTCTCGACTGACATTTCAGTCATACTGGCAGCGGACGGGTATACCCCCAGTGCCTGCCCCGTTCTCGTTAGTTGGGCACTATGCGAGAATATCTGCCCAACAGCTTCTGGTTTCATATTTCAGGAGAGCATGGTTAGGATTGATTTGCCTACTGTTCTTGCTTCAGCAAGCAAACGCACAAACGGTAGTTTTCCAGGAAACCTTCGTTCCCGATGCAAGCGGTTATGTGTATTACAATGCAGACCAAGTATTCGACGGATCGTATAATACCTCAGACGGAATTGGCGGTACACTTACTGGCAACCCGAACTCGGGGGGATGGATTTATAATGGTGCTTACATCAACGTACCTGCTAACTTAACGGTCGTTAGTCCTAATGGGGTAACAGGACCAAATAGTTATTATCTCTTAAATACCACCAGTGGCACCCCTCCCGGAGCCGCTAGTCCACGCTTTTACGGTACGTTTTATAATAAAACCATACCCGTACAACCTAATAAAACCTACAAGTTCTCCTTCTACTTCGCTGTCGGCCAAGCCAATCGAAAACCTGCGGTTGACCTGTTTGTCAGTGATAATGGCGGATTAAACCTCAACAACAGCACGCTGCTTACGGCTGCGCAACGAGCTAATTATACCACCACCAGCGATCAGGGTCAAAGTGTTACTTATAGTAGCAAACTGAATGTCTTCAGTCAAACTATTGGTCAATGGTATCTCTTCGAAACGCAGACTTTCACCACCTCGAGTACCGCAACTCAGCTCACGGTGAGCTTTTATAACAATCAGTGGGGCGGTGGCGGTAATGACTGGGGCTTCGACGAACTTAAGCTGATCGATATGACTCCTACCATTACCCTGTCGGGTCAGGTGTGGGATGATGCCGATGGCAATGTCATCCTCAATGGTTCGGAGACAGGTACCAATGCAGGCGGTCCTCTGTATGTCAATCTGGTAGATGGCACCAACACCGTTATCGGTTCAACGACCGTTTCAGCCAGCGGCAGCTATACCCTCACTGGTGTACCAGCCAGTACCACAGGGCTCAAACTGGTGCTGAGCACATCGCCTACGGCTGCCACGCCGGGTCCGCTGCCTAGCCAGTGGGTAAACACCGGTGAGAGCGTCAATCCCTCGAATCCTGCTACGCAGGGTGCTACGTTAGGGCAGATCGAATTAACCACGGGTACCACACCAGTTACGGCGCAGAACTTCGGTATCGAGAAACTGCCTACCCCAGGTAGTGGTGTGGCTACGGTGACAAACCCCGGTGGGACCAGCCCCGTAACGGCTCCGCCTGCCGCCTTCACAAATACAACGCCGAGCACCGATACAGCACCAGGTTCTGTGACCGCGATACGCATCACCACGTTCCCCAGCAATGTAACGAGTCTGACCATCAATGGCACACCTTACATCCCAGGCAGTTTCCCTGGTGGTGGCGTAGTGGTACCAACGAATGGTAATGGTGCACCAACCGTACCGATCCTGGTTGATCCAGCCAACGATACCCAGCCCGTTACGTTCACCTTAGTGGCGATTGACAATGCCGGTAAAGAGTCAACGACAACGGGTACAGCGGTACTCAATTCGGCCTTAACTGTCCCCTTGACAGGCCAGGTTTGGGATGATGCCGATGGTAACCTTACGCTCAACGGTTCAGAAGCAGGCACCAATGCGGGTGGTCCGTTGTATGTCAATCTGGTCGATGGCACCAACACCGTCATTGCCTCGACAAGCGTTTCGCCCACGGGTAGCTATACATTCGCTGGCGTGCCCGCTAACACAACGGGCCTGAAACTCGTGTTGAGCACTTCACCTACGGCTGCCACGCCGGGGCCATTGCCTAGCCAGTGGGTAAACACCGGCGAGAGCGTCAATCCCTCGAATCCTGCTACGCAGGGTGCTACGTTAGGGCAGATCGAACTCACTACGGGTACGACACCGGTCACGGCTCAGAACTTCGGGATTGAGAAATTGCCAACGCCAGGTAGCGGTTCTAACACGGTGAGCAATGCTGGTGGTACAACTCCCGTTACCGTGCCAGCCAATACGTTTACCAATACCACACCGAGCACCGATACAGCGCCTGGAAGTGTGACGGCCATCAAGATCACTACGTTCCCCAGCAACGTAACGAGTCTGACCATCAACGGCACGCCTTACACTCCAGGTACCTTCCCCGGCGGTGGCGTAGTCGTTCCGACCGATGGAAACGGTAACCCAACGGTACCGATCCTGGTTGATCCGGCCAATGACACCCAGCCCTCTACGTTCACCTTAGTGGCGATTGACAACGCCGGGAAAGAGTCTACTACGACGGGTACAGCGACCATCAACTCGACGCCCACCATCACCCTATCGGGTCAGGTTTGGGACGATGCCGATGGTAGCGTCACGATCAACAGCCCCGAAACGGGCACCAACGCTGGTGGTCCGCTTTATGTAAACCTGGTTAACAGCAGTGGCACCGTTATTGGCTCAGCTGCTGTAGGCAATGATGGTAGCTATACACTACCGGGTGTACCCACAAACACGACGGGACTGAAGCTGGTACTGAGCAACTCACCTACGGCTACTACGCCTGGTCCACTGCCGAGCCAGTGGGTGAACACCGGTGAGAATGTCGGTTCGTCTAATCAGACCATTCAGTCTGCTACGTTGGGTCAAATTGAGTTGACAACGGGAACCACCAACATTACGGCTCAGAACTTCGGGATTGAGAAGTTGCCCACGCCGGGCAGTGGCACGGCTACGGTGAGCAATCCGGGTGGTAACAGTCCGGTAACGGCTCCGCCTGCGGCCTTTACCAACGTAGCGCCCAGCACCGATACGGCTCCGGGAAGCGTGACGGCCATTCGCATTCCAACGTTCCCAACGAACACGACCAGCCTGACGATCAACGGTACGACCTATACGTCGGGTACCTTCCCTGCTAATGGCGTGGTAGTTCCGACCAATGGCAATGGTGCGCCAACAGTGCCCATCCTGGTTGATCCGACCGATGATACCCAGCCGGTGGTGATTCCGATCAAGGCGATTGACAATGCGGGTAAAGAGTCAACCACGACGGGTACCGCTACGCTCAACTCTGTGGGCGTACCTGATCTGACTCCGATCATCTATGCGCGTCCGTCGACGGTTTACAACACCACCGACATGACCGTAGTGGTAGACGTATTAGAACTGCTGGGTGTGTCCACCAATGGCTTAATCACGGTGCGCGTCACGAAGGATCCGAAGCTAATTCTAACGTTCCCACCCACAGCCACCACCATCGGCGGTCGTTCGGTTTCGAACAGTGTCTGGACGTTTGATAACTCGACCACTGGTTATTACACGTTAACGACGACACAGCCGGTAACCGCTTTTGATAAGCTCTCATTTGGTTTCACCGGTACGTTAACACCGGGTGCAACGTCGGGTGTTGTAACCGTAAGCTCGGTGATCATCGGCGGCAGTGGTGGTGAAGTTAAAACCAACAACAACGTCGATGCCGACAGAGTAGAGTACTTCCAACAGTAATCCGGTAGTCTGCGGGCGCTTATAGCGCTGAATAAAAAAAGTCTGGCTTGTTCCGCAAGGAACAAGCCAGACTTTTTTTATTCCTTACTTCCTGTATCCTGCTCAGCCAACGGCACCATTCGGTTAAGCTCGTTTATCCCGTAGTCGTCAGGCTTTTCTGATAATAAAGGAGCCCAGTCAGTACGTCGTTTCCGTTATTTCTTATCTTGTAGCACGATTCATTATCAGTGCTAAGAAGCTGTCAGACCAAGCAAAAACTATTTTTTTGATAGTTTCTATGGTGTTTAATGACTTTTACAACCTCTATATGAAACAGATCTTCCTCCTCTACTTAACATTTCTTTTCGTTTTGCCAGCGTTCGCCCAAGACCGGCTCATGGGCAAGGCATTTGCTACCCGTTCTGTTGTGATGGCGCAACGCGGTATGGCCTGTACCTCCCATCCGCTATCGACACAGGCCGCTATCGACGTACTACGTTCGGGCGGCAATGCCATTGATGCTGCCATTGCCGCCAATGCGATGGAAGGCTTAGTGGAGCCGCATGTGAATGGGATTGGTGGTGATCTGTTTGCCATCGTCTGGGACGCCAAAACCAAAAAACTGTATGGACTGAATGCCTCAGGTCGGTCACCCTACAACCTGACGTTGGCCGAGTTTAAGAAACGCGGGCTAACGCACATTCCATCCGATGGCCCACTACCCGTATCAACGCCAGGCTGTGTGGATGGCTGGTTTGAGCTGCACAAGCGATTTGGCAAAACACCCATGCCCAAAATTCTGTCGCACGCCATACGCTACGCTCGTGAGGGGTATCCGGTTCACGATGAAGCATCGATCTCCTGGGCTTCGATGATCAGTCGATTTGGCAAATACCCGAACGTGAAGGAAACCTACGCACCTACGGGAGCGGCTCCCAAACGGGGCGAAATTTTCAAAAACCCAGCCCTGGCCAACACATTAGAGAAAATTGCCAAAGGTGGCCGCGATGCGTTTTACAAAGGTGAGATTGCCCAGACGATTGATACGTTCATGAAAAAAGTGGGTGGTTATCTTAGTGCAAAAGACTTAGCCGATCATACGTCTGAATGGGTTGAACCCGTTTCAACAAACTACCGGGGCTACGATGTTTGGGAATTACCCCCGAATAGTCAGGGTATCACTACGTTGCAGATGCTCAATATTCTGGAAGGCTACGATTTCTCGAAAATCGCCTGGGGTAGTCCCGAACACATCCATCTGTTTGTTGAAGCCAAAAAGCTGGCGTTTGAAGATCGCGCCAAATACTACGCTGATCCAGCCTTCTCCAAAATACCGGTCAGAGAATTGATTAGTAAGGAATATGCGACGGAACGGCGAAAACTGATCGATCCGAACCGGGCGGCCAGTCGCGTTGATGCCGGGAATCCAGCCCTGAAACAAGGAGATACCATTTACCTGACGGTTGCGGATGAGGAAGGGAATATGGTTTCGTTGATTCAAAGCAATTACCGCGGCTTCGGTTCGGGTATGGTGGCTGATGGTCTGGGGTTTATGTTTCAGGATCGCGGAGAGCTGTACAGTTTATATGAAGGTCAAAACAATACGTATGCTCCTCACAAACGCCCTTTCCAGACCATTATTCCAGCTTTTGTTACGAAAGACGGGGTGCCGTTTATGAGTTTCGGTGTCATGGGGGGTAGTTTCCAGCCACTGGGTCATACGGAGATTTTGATGAACATGATTGATTTTGGCATGAATCCACAGGAGGCTGGCGACGCTCCCCGCATCGACCACAGTGGTTCGTCGGAACCCACCGGCGAGAAAATGCAGGATTCCGGTCTTATTACTTTAGAATCAGGCTATCCGTACGAAACCATCCGGGACCTCATGCGAAAAGGGCACAAAATCGGCTATGGCCTCGGTGGCTACGGCGGCTATCAGGCCATTATGTACGACGCCAAAAATAAAGTGTATCACGGCGCAACAGAGTCGCGGAAAGATGGGCAGGCAGCTGGTTTTTAACTGAACATGCAGGAACCGCTGATTACCAACGACGCCATTATTCTGGGCATTTTTCTGGTGCTGCTGACCTTTATTTTCAGGACCTCCCAATCGGCGCACCCGTTCTGGCAACGAGCGTATACCTACGTACCATCGCTCCTGCTCTGCTACATTTTTCCGGCGGCAATGAATAGCCTGAACATCATTTCGGGCGAACAGTCCAGTCTATACAAAGTATCAACCAATTATCTGCTGCCGGCGGCTTTGGTGTTACTGACTTCTACCGCCGATCTGCGGTCGATTGCCCGATTGGGTCAAAAAGCCCTGGTAACGTTTATGTCGGGTACAGTCGGGATTATTCTTGGCGCGCCAATCGCGTTCTGGCTCGTGATGCAGTTGATACCCGGTTTTCGCGAACAGGCGATTGCCAATGAATATTGGAAAGGGTTGGTCACGATCTCGGGGAGCTGGATTGGTGGCAGCAGCAGTCAGTTGGCTCTCAAAGAAATCTATGGCTGCAGCGAGGAATTGTTTGCCATTATCCTGGTGGTCGATGCCGTCGTGTCGACCAGCTGGACGGCCTGTTTAATTTACGGGGCTGCGTACCGCGACAAAATCGATACGTGGCTCCAGGCCGATACGCGTTCGATTGACGAAGTGAAGCAACGGATTCTGGCCTACAAAGAAGAGCCCGACCGTCCCGCTAACTTATTGGATTTAAGTACGATTCTGGCGTTAGGTTTCGGTGGCGGGGCGCTGGCACATGCATTCGCGTATATCATCTCGACGAATCTTCAACCCTATAAAGCGTCGTTAGCTACATATGGTCTTGATCCCTTTACGTCTAACTTTCTTTGGGTGGTCATTCTCTCGACCTCGCTAGGCATCGCCTTGTCCTTCACACGACTCCGCAAACTCGAAAAACTCGGTACAACTGATCTCGCTACGTTGTTTGTCTACTTCCTGATCATGACCATCGGTATGCGACTGAATCTATCTAATTTGGGAGGTAACCTGGGTCTGTTTCTGGTGGCCGTTATCTGGATGCTGATTCACGTAGTGGTCATGCTGATTACGGCCCGGATCATTAAAGCGCCTTATTTTTTCGTGGCCGTTGGTAGTCAGGCGAATATTGGGGGCGTATCGACCGCTCCGGCTGTAGCTTCTATTTTTCACCCGGCTCTGGCTCCCGTAGGCGTATTACTGGCGGTGCTGAGTCACGTACTGGGTACGTATGGCGGGCTCATTACGGCCTGGCTGATGCGACTCGTTACGTACTGACAGCGCGCTTATCGCCATTCACTTTGGTTGATTCACAAAAAAACATCGGACAACCTAAGGGTCATCCGATGGCGAAACAACAAACAAACAAATCACTCAAAAACAAAACGTTACGTCTTACTCCATCACCATTTCGGTATGGGCAGGAGCTTCGATTTTCTTCCCAACAAACAGCAGTAGCAACGGCACGCAAATCAGGAAGAAACCGCCGATGATCAGGAATGAATCGGCGTAGGTCATAACCAGTGCCTGCTTAATGACAGCCCCCTGCATCACGCCATAGGCTTTACCCGTAGCCGTAACCAAGGCATCTCCCTTCGATAGGAACAGGTTCGTATATTGCCTGATCCGTTCGGCAGATAATGGGTTGTATATTGAGATGTTATCAGCAAGGCGGGATGAATGCAGAACCGTACGTGTCGAAATATAGGTCGTCATGATGGCCGTTCCGAACGTACCGCCCAACTGACGAATCATACCTGTTAAAGCCGAACCTTGCGGAATCTCAATATTCTTCAGATCAGCCAGCGTAATGGTAGTCAGAGGAATAAAAATCATTCCCATACCAATACCCCGAACAATAAGCGGCCAGAAAAAATAATCGGGGCCGGCATCGAGACTAATGGCCGACAGATCAAAGCAGAAGCCAAAGAACAGTAGGAACCCAGCGGCTGCGTACCAGACCGGAGAAATGTAATTTTTACTGAGTAGTCCACCCACAACAGGCATCATCATGCCAGTCACAATTGAACCTGGCATCAGCAGCAGCCCCGTTTGGCTGGCCGTAAATCCCAGGATAGTCTGGCAGAAAACCGGGATAATAAATACCGACGCAAACAGACCAAAGCCGAGAATAAAGTTAAACAATGTACCCACCGCAAACCGGCGCTGACGTAACAGACTCAGATCCAGAATCGGCAGTTTTACGATCAGTTGGCGCCAGATGAATCCAATGATGCCAATACCCGCAGCGATCGACATGATGACAATGAACTCCGAGGTAAACCAGTCTTCTTCCTGGCCTTTTTCCAGAACGATCTGCAAACCACCGATTCCCATTGTCAGGAGTATGAGCGCCAGCCAGTCCATCTTACCGGCCAGTACTTTCTCGGCGGGTTCTTTGATGAACATATAAGTCAGCACCGTGGCGGCAATACCGAACGGAATGTTGATATAAAACACCCAGTTCCACGACAGATTGTCGGTAATGTATCCACCGAGGGTAGGGCCAATGGACGGACCAATGATCACACCCATCCCGAAAATAGCGTTGGCAATCCCAAGCTGCTCTTTTGGGAAGGTTTGAATCAGAATTGACTGCGCCGTGGTGAGCAACCCTCCCCCACCAATTCCCTGCACAACCCGGAAGAAAACCAACTCCCAAACGTTGGTCGACGTACCGCAGAAGATGGACGATATCGTGAACAGGACAATCGACGCGGCAAAATAATTTCGGCGACCTAACTTAGCCGTCAGCCAGCCCGACATGGTAATCATCACAGCACTAGCGGCTGCATAACCCGTTACAACCCAGCTGATATCGCCCAACGATGCGCCCAAATTACCCATCATCTGGTTGAGCGTTACGTTCACGATGGACGAGTCGATGGTTTGCAGCAGGGCGGCTGTCGTCACCGTGATGACGACGATCCATTTATCAAAACCTAATTTCATGAATAGTTTGATTTAGTGGTGTCGGACGGATGGCCGCAGCCGTTTGAGAACCCGACACAATTGCTGACGCTAGCTTGTCGGGTTCGAGAACCCAACATCACTAACCCACCACCTTACTTCTGCAAATCAACCGCTACGTTCACACTCATACCTGGGCGGATTTTAGCGTAGATAGGACTGTTTTTATCGATATCGATACGTACCGGAATCCGTTGCACAACTTTCACGTAGTTACCCGTTGCGTTGTCAGGAGGCAGTAATGAGAATTTAGCCCCCGTTGCTCCTGCAAATGAACCGACATGGCCCGTTAGTTTTTCGCCACCGAATGCATCGACGTCAATATCAACCGTTTGGCCAGGCTGCATTTGTTTCAATTGCGTTTCCTTAAAGTTAGCTGTAACCCAAAGATTTTGATTACCAACCACCGAACACACAGCCTGACCGGCTTGTATCAACTGGCCAATCTGCACCGACCGCTTCGATACAACCCCCGAAACCGGTGCCCGGACGATCGTATAAGATAATTGCAGATCAGCAATGTCCAGATCAGCCTGGCGCTGTTTGATGGCTGCCTGCGCTACGGTAATCTGACCTTCCGTTGCCCGGCGTTGTGAGCTGGTTACGCCCGTTTGCGTACCCGCTGCCGACACTTGCGATTGAGCCGTTTGCAACTGAGCCTGAGCCGCCTGCAATTGCGCCTGAGCGGCATCGCGTTCAGCCTCTACTACGTCAAATTGTTGCTGCGGAACGGTTTTTTCGGCCAGTAATCGACTGTACCGATCAAAGTCCTGGCCGGCTTTACGGGCCCGTGCCTGGGCAGCCGCTACGTTAGCCTGGGCCGTGGCTACCTGATTACGCGCCGTTTGCACACTTGCCTGCGAACTTTGTACCGTCGCCGACGCTACGCTCACCTGCGAGCGGCTTACCCCAGCGGCCGCCATGGCACTTTGCAGAGCGGCCTGCGCCTGCGCTACCCGAAGCCGATAGTCAGCATCATCCAGTACGAACAGGGTATCTCCTTCTTTAACGTGCTGGTTGTCTTTGAACCGAATCTCTTTTACGTACCCGCTGGCTTTCGGGATTACCGGGTTTACGTCCCCGTCAATTTGCGCATCATCGGTGGTTTCGTGGCGCTGCAGGTAGCGAAATTCGCTGTACCCAAAAAAGAGGGCAATAGCCAGAACAATGACACCCCCTACGCGGAATAATGTTTTCTTATCCATGATTGTAAGTCGAAACAGGAATTAATTGAGATTACTACCCGTAGCTTTCAACAGGCGCTGATAGGCCAGTTGTGCGTCTACGGTTGCGTTGATAACATTCAGTTGAGCTTGCAATAAGAAGCTGTTGGCTTCCAGTAAATCAGTCGAACCGACTAGTCCGTTACGAAAACGGGATTCCGTCAGGCGGTAGTTTTCCTGCGCCTGCCCAACTGCTGTGCGGATTACGTTTTGCTGCTCCAGTGCCAGTTGGTAATTATTATACGACGTAACAACTTCCGAGCGGATCTGATCATTTTGCAACTGACTCTGTATACCTGCCTGATCAATTGCATTCTGGGCGCTATGCAGTTTGCCCTTTATGTTATACAGCGAACCGATGTTATAACTGATTCCTAAGCCTACGTTCCAGGCACTGATAAAGGAATTGGCTTCCGGAATGACACGGGCCGTTGGGTTAATGTAATTGTAACCCGCTGATACGCCCAGATGCGGATACATGACACTTTTCGTATTACGTAACATTTCCTGAGCCGACTGTACCCGTAATTCATTCGCTTCTACTTCCGGACGAGTCTGCACGGCCCTATCTAAAAATACATTCAGAGGTTCGGTAACGGTTGTCGGATTGGTCAGCAACGTATCAATTGCAATCGTCTGATTATCGGGTAGTCCGATAAGCAAATTGAAATTATAAAGGGCCGTCTGGCGGGCTTTCTCAACTTGTAAGCGGCTCAGGTTCAAATTATTTTTCTGCAACTGAATTTTCAATACCTCATTGGCCGTTACAACGCCCTCTTTTTGCAGGTTTTGCGCTTCCCGCTCCCGTTCGTCAAACTGCTTAATATTCTGCTCAATCACACCAATTGACCGAGCTAGTTTAACGATGTTATAATAGGCATCCGTTACGGTATAAACCAGCTCCGAACGATTCCGATGGGCATCAAGATGGCTGGCTTTTGCCAACAATTCTGCCGACTTCTCAGCTGATTTTTCGGCAAAGCCGCCAAAAATTTCTTTGCTGATCGTGGCACCCCCCATTGTCGCATTAAATGCACCAGCTGGAATTCCAAACAAGGCTTTCCCATCATCTCCCTGCCCCAATGAAAATGGTCCAGTCAGGCTATAGCGCGAATAGGCCAGAGACGCGTTGGCAGTAGGTAAGCTACGATCTTTAGTTTCCTGTAGCCGGGCTTCAGCAGCCTGCGTACGCGAGTCGGCTAATTTAATCCCCTTGTTGTTCTGCAAAGCCTGTTGAACGGCTTTATTCAGGGGCATTACGATTGGTGCCGGTTGTGCAATCGTCAGGCCTAAGCCTGCCAGCACTAATCCGACACTCATTACGTACTTTTTCATATTACTTATTTCTAATTTTATCCAGTAGTGTATTCATCATTTGGGCTTCCTCATCGGTCAGATGACTGACGATGGATTCAAAATCCTTGAATTCGACGGCTACCTTTTCGACAAACTGATTCGATTCATTCGTCAGCCGCAGATTCACGCGACGTCGGTTCGTTGGATCGGCTTCGCGCACAACCAGATTCTTCGCCACCAGTCGATCAATTAGCCGGGTCATATCGGAGTTCATATCGGTCATTTTTTCCTTCAACTCGCCCGCCGACAGGCTATTTGGGAAGGCTTGTGCAAGCAGACGAAGGGCCTTATATTGCTGTACCGACAAATCAAAGGGAGACAACTTCTGTTGAAAGTGATTGAAAATGTATCCATCTGTTTTGTGCAGATTGATGATCAATCGATGGTACTCGTTTCGGAACTGACTTTCCATTGTGTTTGTAATAGCGCTTCAAATGTATAACCAATGTTTGTTTAAACAAATTTCGTTTAAACAGCTAACGCTATACGGGAAATGCATCCAGGAAAATTAGTGATGTATACAGGCTTAGATTAATTCAATTCTATCATCGTATTGAAATAATGCAAATAGAATTTCAACTGTCGAAGCTGAAATTCCTATAATAGAGTATCTATGAATACTATAAAGTTTAATAGGAATTTAATTTTTGCTCAGTACGATAAAGCCTGATTCTGGAGAAAGAAGTACCTAACAGTATTGTGATATTAGGCTTCGTAACTAGTCAGCGGTCCTGAAAGCACACGTACCGACTTTTAAGAAACCCAATATCACTAGGGAATTATAGAGCCTATGAGACGCAGAAGCGTTCAGAGATAATTTATGCAGTATTTACATTACGCGGCTAAATTGATCACTTCGGCGGTTATTCGGCTGTTGGCAGCAATCGAACGGGCAAACGGCAAGTGCCCTTTTGGCGCCATTAGGTACACTTGCCCGCCACTCAGCGAGGCTAATTGGTAAAGTAATTTCAGTTTGGAGACCAGATAGTCCGGATCGGTGGTTTTAAGAATTACTTCAAAATAGGACTTGTGGTCAAACTGTCTTCCGGTCACATCTGGAATAAAGGATTGGCCATCCTGCTGGCGACCATATCCGTTTGGTTTTTGATAGCCTTCTGCGTTAGCCTGAATGTCGCTAAAACCACGAATTCTAGCCCAGTTAGCTACTTGTTCGATATACGCTTGTTTAGTCATAAGTAAAAATATGTAATTAATCCCAGGTAATTACAAAGTCGAACGGGATACATCATTTAAAGACTGTTCTACTTCATCAATTGCCCGTCGGAGGTGCCGGTTCAAATAAACTCGCTGATCATCAATAAAAAAGGCAAGTTCATTGTCAAAATCGCCAGTAAAAAAAGAGCCATTTGCAAAATAACCCGTTCCTTGGTCGAAATATCGATTTAATCGATTGTCTGTCTGCTGACCAATGTTGTCGGCCGTTAAGCCGGGCAGACGGTTGTACATCCATTCGACTAAAGACGTAATATCCTGGATCTTGCCGTTTACGCCAACATCTTTCAGAAACTCTACTCGCTTATCCGCCTGCTGTGCCTGAAGTAGTATTGCATGCACGAGCGTGATCAACTCAATGAATGTTTCTTTCCAGGGGCCATCTTCTGCCGAATCCCGATTGAACACGGGTGAATCCAGCAATACATGTACCCGGGTTAACTGACGTTGTAAGGAGTTGGCATTATCTACCATGTTCATGTGATTTTACTAATGTGAAAGCCTGGGACGTATGTATATGTATGCCCAGACTGATTGAAGCCGTTAGGCCCACCCATCCCTAATTGTGTTAGGTATAATGACCGGACGAAATATTCGCTCGGGTAAACTATGCCAGTTAACAATCTGAATCACCCAAATTAGGATATCCATAAATTGCGTATTGTAATTATTCATATTGCTTTATTGAATTAGTCTGCTTTACTACCAATGGTCATGAAAATTGATGTCGATACGTTACTGGCCAACTGGTCCACTAATCATGTACGTGCCCTCCTGAATGGTGACCTCTAAATTTTTACCAACCCATTGATCAATGTCCAGCCCATTCAGGTTCGCTACCGTAAGATCTAAGCCTTTTGGCAGCAAAGGGCCTTTCTGAATACAGACCGGAAGCCTGGTTTTAAACCCTTCGTTAGTCGGGGTAAATAAGTAATTAAATATGATTGTCATGGCTAGATTGGCGGGATACGCTGTTTGTAAGATTATCTGCGTACTGTTAACGGCCAAACTGAGGAATCAAATCCTGCCGTTTAGCGGCCTGTTCGACCGTTAGATATAAGATCGTACGAGGCATGTCACGCACCAGGTAAGGCTTCTTAGAGGCCTCAAGCAATTGATGGGCAACCAGTTGACGTTCTTTAACCGTTAATTTCGGGGGCATTTTCATAGGGGACGTATTAATAATGAGTAGGTAGTATGATAAGATAAACGCTTCTATTCAGGCTAATCTGTAGCATTAGCAGAAGAGTAAGACACAGCAAAGGGAATCAGGCGAACAGCTCTACCGTAATTAGGGTAGTGATAACAGATAACAACGAGCCTCCATAAAAGCCCGCATAAGGTGCCGATGAAAGAAAATACGGTCACGCCCAACAAAAAAAGTCAGTTCGTTTTCGTAGGTGCAGCGAAAGAATAAACCATTTGGGAAATACCCAGTCCCTACGCCGTAAACATAATTGAGGTTTGGAAAGATAATGGTCAGATTAGGCCGAGCGAGGTTGTTATCACTGCTTACATAAGCAGACTGACGCATCGAATCGAGTAAACTGGTAATGTCCTGCCGCTCATCGTCACTATTTACTTCTTCTGTAAAGTCGATGCGTTTACCAGCGACCAAAGCTTGTCTCACCAGATCACTAACCGCCCCAATTAACGCAATCCAACTGATCTGGCTCTGTTTTATAAAAGGAGTAGCTGGCTTGAAGGCATTGGCCTGGAGAAGATGGGCTATCAGAGCAAGATGCTCAGTTAGTTGCTGCTTTGTCCAGGCGGCATCCGGGGAGTCAATCATAAGCCAGGGCATTTGACTGCCAGTTAGCACGCACACAACAACGTCCTAACTATTATAACGCGTTTGCGCTTAAAAAGATTACAACTCGGAGATATATTTATCGATGGCTTTTTCAAGCTCTTATTTAGTACTTCTACATACGTGCTAAGTTCATCTGTATCGCCTGGAGCGTTTTACCACTAAAATCAAAATACTTTCAAAATCAATAGGATAGGCCAATTAATAAACGTACATTTACTTATTAAATAATCGATTATGCAAGAAGGAACAGTTAAATTTTTCAATGAACTCAAAGGATTTGGGTTTATTAGTCCCAAAGACGCTCAACCAGATATTTTTGTCCACGCATCCGGTCTTATTGATCAGATTCGCCAGGATGATCAGGTTAAGTTCAATGTAATTGAAGGGAAAAAAGGACTTAATGCGGTGGACGTAGAAATTCTTTAATCCCATCTAGGATACATTAAAAAGAAAAACGACAGGCTGATCAGTCTGTCGTTTTTCTTTTGAGCCCTACGCAAGAGACATTGGATAATACGTACTAATGCAGCAATCAGCTTACTAAAAAATGATTATACTTTTTCAAATACCAGCCGATAATGTTCCATCGTCTCCTGCTGGAAACATACCCGATTCGGACTAACCCGAAACACAGCGATTAAATCCTGAAATGCTTTATTGGTCAATAACTTGGGTAACAGCGAGGCATATAGCCAATACTTTTCCAGATTAAAAGCCCGGAATCGCTTCCGCCACTGCCCGATAGTCTCAATATAATCAAGGCGTCCGCTACTTTTCGAAACGAGTTTAAAATGCGGCTGCGCGTTACGAATGACCTGCTCAGGACCATAGGGCAACCACGAACCCGGAAACTGGGCAATCATCAATGCCAGAGCATACGAAGGTGAATCTTTGGGAGCCTTCACAGTGATCTCCTCAAAAGGAATCATGTTTTTCCCAAAAACCATCGTCTGCATATAGAACCGACCACCAACAGGTAACAAGTCGTTTAGTTTTGTAAAAAAATCGGCGTAGACACTGTCCTGCTGCCCTGCCAGATACTGTTCCACCGAGCAGAAATGCTCCATACCACCAATACAACTAACCGCATCGAAGGTACCGTAATCAGCCGGGGTAATCAGCCGACAATCTTTAATGTCTACCGTCAGACCGTTAGCGCGGCAGGCCTCAGCCTGTCCCTGCGAGAGCGTTACCCCACGTCCGTTAGCTCCCCGGTCTTTAATGTATTGAAGAAAAGGTCCCCAGCCACAACCCATATCCAACACCCGCGAACCGGATTTTACCCCCAGACTATCGGCAATAAACTGATGTTTCTGACGCTGAGCCTGTTCCAGAGTAAGCGAAAAATCACCATTGTACATAGCTCCACTATAATCGCCCGTCTGACCCATGCTCAGGCGAAAGATTTTATCAATCGTCGTATACGTAAAATCGAGATCTTGTTGAGAAGCCATGCGTCTAGGAGGATATAAATGAATAAGAGAAGTTCATTAATTGCGATTTATACAGGCTACGTTTCTCACTGCCTGCCCAGGGTCTCTAAAAGACGAAAATGAGAGTAAAGCGCCGAGCCGAAACTGCGATTCTCCAGGTAAGGCAAGCCAAATTCCTGGGCCGTATCTTTAACTATAGCCGTAATGGCCGGATAATGAATATGGCAGACCTTAGGAAACAAATGATGTTCAATCTGGCGATTTAAGCCCCCACAAATAAAGGCGGCCAGCGGTGAACGGGGCGCGAAATTGGCCGTAGTATGCAACTGATGAATCGCCCAGGCTTCCTGCATGTTTCCTTTTTCGTCGGGCAACGGGAACGTAGTGCCTTCTACCGCGTGCGCCAGTTGAAAGACAAGACCCAGCACTAACCCTTCGGCCAGATGCATGACAATGAACCCGATCAGTATTTGCCACCAGGCCAGACTAAGCACCGCAAACGGTAGAATCAAAAAGAAAACGTAGTAAAGCCCTTTAGACATGAATAGCTTAAAGTGCTCACGTCGTGGGTGCGCAGCCGTGTCGTGATGACCAATCCGACTCTTAAAGAATTTGACGTAATCCTTCCGAAATACCCAGGATAGCGACGCCAGTGAATACAAGGGGATCGTATACCATTGCTGATAGCGATGCCAGGGCTGAAGTTTTTCGTTTGGATCCAGTCTGACCAACCCCGGCGCTACCTCAATATCTTCGTCATGGCCCGGTATGTTGGTAAACGTATGGTGAACGATGTTGTGCGTGATTTTCCAGACGTAGGGGTTGGCACCCAATAAATAAAAGCTACCACCTAACAGTTTGTTAACCCAGGGATGGGCCGAAAAAGCACCATGTAACGCATCGTGGGAGACGTTAAAGCCGATGCAGGCCGCAAATACCCCCAGGATAACGGCTAGTCCCAACATTGTCCAGGGACCAAACTGATTGGAGAGAATCAGGCCATAGAATATAGCATAACCAACCAAAAAAAAGAGTGCCTTCGCCCACATAGCACTATTGGCATGAGGAGAAATGGCCTTATCTGTAAAATAGCCATCGACCCGTTGCCGGACTGTAGCAAAAAATGGTGACCGACTTGTATTAGTGAACTTAACTTTGGTTGTCATGTAAGAATAATTAGGTAAATAATTGACCGATTTGTTGTATCTGTCTCAGTTGGGGCAGAGCGAATATGCCTTTTTCGGTAAGAGCATACTCCACTCGGGATGGAATTTCGGCGTATAGAACTCGTTTCATCACGCCCAGGGCTACGAGTGCTTTTAATTCGCCAGCCAGAACCTTCTCACTAACGCCAGGTAATAATTCGCTCAGTTTGGTGTAGCGAAGCGTTTGCTCGCCCAGCACCAGAATAATGTACAGTCGCCATTTGCCGCAGATGACTGACAAGGCGTTATTGATTATTGATAGATCAGGCTCAAAATCGGATTCATGGAAATCGCTTGGTGTCATGGTCAGTAGGCATTTTCTGAACCGAATCAGGGATTAGTCTAAGCCGAGGCAGTAGTGAACCGAGTGTCGCTTTGATGCTGTCACCGCTAGTCGACAACTGGCCTGTAGCTGAAGAACGAGCGAAAAAATACCAACAGACGGTCCCCTTATGAAAATGAAAGATTTAGATGTGTTTGATAAGGATAGCGATTAAGAAACTTAGTTATTTCGTTTAGACAAAGAATGGGGAAATACGTTTGGGCAATGCCGGACAGGCTAAAAAGGGGGAGTTCAAAGATTGTAAGCAAACTCGTTTAGTCACTTACAAAAACAACCATGAAGTTAGCGCGTAAGGAGGATGTGTTCAGAAGACGGGAAGTACTGTCTGCCTTATAACTAACTTAAAGGTAAGTGAGTTCATCATTTGCTTAAATGAGTTCAGATGACAATAAATTGGTGGTTAAATGAAGTACTTTAATAGGATAGGCACGGTATTGCCTAACCTATTAAAGTACAGATTAGTACAGCTGTTGGAGTCTTAGTTGATCGCTCCTACCATATCTTCCGGCTTCACCCATTCGTTGAATTCTTCTTCTGTAAGGTAGCCAAGTTTGAGAGCTGTTTCTTTCAGTGTAGAGCCGTTTTTATGAGCGGTCTGAGCAATTTCAGCGGCTTTGTAATAGCCGATTTTGGTGTTCAGCGCCGTAACGAGCATGAGGGATGAATCGACGTGTTTTTTAATGTTGGCTTCGATTGGTTCGATGCCTTCGGCGCACTTGTCGTTGAACGATACGCATACGTCGCCAATCAAACGAGCCGAGTGAATGAAATTGTAGATCATGACCGGTTTGAATACGTTCAGTTCGAAGTGCCCTGTCATGCCACCAATGTTGATCGCTACGTCGTTACCCATCACCTGGGCCGCTACCATCGTCATCGCTTCACATTGGGTTGGGTTTACTTTACCCGGCATAATCGAAGAACCCGGCTCGTTATCAGGAATGTGTAACTCACCGATACCGGCCCGTGGACCTGATGACAACATCCGAATGTCGTTGCCGATTTTCATCAGGCTGGCGGCTACGGTTTTCAGGGCACCATGGGCTTCAACAATGGCGTCGTGTGCGGCTAGTGCTTCAAATTTATTTTCGGCCGTTATGAATGGCAGGCCCGTCAGATCGGCAATGTGTTTCGCTACGTTCTCCGAATAGTCGGGGGGCGTGTTAATCCCCGTACCAACAGCCGTTCCGCCGAGGGCCAGTTCGCTCAAGTGAGCCAACGTATTATTTATCGCCCGTAGACCGTGGTCGAGTTGCGATACGTATCCCGAAAACTCCTGCCCCACCGTTAACGGCGTCGCATCCATAAAGTGTGTCCGACCGATTTTGACTACGTGCATGAATTGTTTCGACTTAGCTGCCAGCGTATCGCGCAGTTTCGTAATCCCCGGAATCGTTACGTCCAGCAGGATTTTATAGGCCGCAATGTGCATAGCCGTCGGGAACGTATCGTTCGACGATTGTGACTTATTGACATCATCATTCGGATGCAGAAATTTCTTCTCGTCGGTAAGCTGGCCGCCGTGTACTACGTGCCCACGATAGGCCACGACCTCGTTGACGTTCATGTTCGACTGCGTCCCTGAACCCGTTTGCCAAACTACGAGCGGAAACTGATCATCCAGTTTCCCTTCGAGAATTTCATCGCAAACCTGACCGATTAAGTCACTCTTTTCTTGTGGTAATACGCCCGCATCAAGGTTTGTCAGCGCGGCAGCTTTCTTGAGATACGCAAATGCCCGGATGATCTCGCGGGGCATTTTATTAATGTCCTGAGCAATTTTGAAGTTTTCGATCGAGCGCTGGGTTTGGGCGCCCCAATAAACGTTGGCCGGAACCTGTACCTGGCCCATCGTGTCTTTTTCGATGCGGTATTCCATGAATAAATAAGCGAAAGGGTTAATGAACGCGCGACTATTTTTTGCGGGTTGGTTTCATCACACTGTTTCTATTGGCTGCAAAGGTAATGGCAATGAAACAGCGTTGAAACGAATTCCAAATCTTTATTAGCCTATAAAAAAGACGGCTCCCTACACAGGAGCCGTCTGGCTATTTAATTGGTATTTAGACTGCTATAGCGAATTAATTTCTAAAATATGGCCGTACATACAATACGTCTCCATCTATTTTTGCTGCTTTTCTGAATGAATTTCTAGATTCTGAAAAACCATTTCCGTCTTTAAATGCACGACCTGTATTGACAGGGATAAAAATATCATTGGGGTCTCCATAATCTTCCAGCATTAAAAAAGCGTTTTGAAGATTTTTAATTCCCGTAGCTGTTTTTTCACCAGAGTATACAGTAAGCGCACGGTACTTATTATTTTCAACCTGTCCTTCTCCAAGAACAAATATGGTAAAGCAGGTTCCGTTTCCAGATATAAATCCCTTTATATCAAGCCCTACATCACCACCACCATCAGATTTGTAGTCAACCTCTATTTTTAAATCCGTAGTCTGGTTTTTAAATCGGTAAATATAATCGTAGAAGTTATTCGCATTATCGCCCGGTACAGTTGTTTTTGTTTTTATATTCGGTGCCATAAAATAAACCCCTTCAACATTTGTTACCGTTTGTCCTTCACAGACATTTACACCCAACTCTCGGATTTTGTCAATATTATCCTGTGTAATTGCCTTTTTAATGTCGTCGCTGAAATCGCCCGTTGGTGGATCGGTGGATGGCGGTGGTGGAGTCTGATGGTCTGTGCAGCCGTCAAAAGCAAAGGATAACAAAAAAATGGCTGCGTACGAAACGTAGCGGGCACACACATGGTAGATTGGTTGCATAGTTGTGGAAGAATAGTTAAACATAGATTTAAACTCGGGGGTAAAATTCCTGCTTTTCAGATGGTGGGAAAACCCTGTTTACCGTACTGAACGCTCCTCTTTTTCGCCAGACGCATCTAGCGAAAAACCGTAGGTACTCTTGTTAGAATCCCTGCTGCCAGGCCCAACGTAGCAGTTCGACCGTATTCCGAAACCCCAGCGTCTGCTTAATATTACGGAGGTGGGTTTCGGCAGTAGAGGGTTTAATATTTAGATCAGACGCGAATTCCTTCGGCATCATGCCTCTGGCATATTGTCGTAAAACGCTCTGTTCTTTTGGTGTTAACTGGTCAAGGGAAGGCCCGGCCGACTGGGTAGATGTGAATAAGGAGCTGATCAACCGGGGACTGTAATAGAAATGCCCATTTACTACCTGCTGTATAGCTATTTTAATTTCTTCCAGCTTATCTGTTTTTAAAACAAACCCTTCAAGTCGAGTCCGGTGTGCCTGTCGCACGATATCTGGAGAGTTTTCAGCTGTAAACAGAATGACTTTCAGACCGGGATAACGCACTCGAAGCGTCTCAATGGACGCCATACCCGAGAGTTGATCATCAAACCATAGATCTGTAATCAGTATATGGGGCGACGAGATCGTGACCAATTCGGGCACCTCGTTCGGTACAAACGTTTTTCCGACGATGGTTACTTTACTATCTTCTTCCAGCAGGTCCGTCAAAGCATGGATTACAATCGGCTGCTTATCAGCCACTAGTATACGTACCGATTTATCCATAAAACTCATGATTCCGGAAAATGACGTGAATAGCTACGTCCATATATGCTACTGCTTCAATAGAAAGTAACATCTATTCTTCTGCATTTATTGATCTGTAAGTATGTAGCTATTTGTGTCTCGGAAGCAACGGTTCAGTTTCACGTAGTAACGTGGGTATTTCAGCCTACGAATGAAACGCTGAAAAAAGTGGCGTGTAGGTATGTGTATAGTTGGCATTTGGTACTAACATCGCTCCTGCTCGCTGTAACGAAGCGGTCGCAGCACTAGCCTGGAGATGAACCTAGATTTCCTGAAAACAAAGCTGGTCTAAAGGGGTCCAGGTACGTTCTTTCTTCAGGAAATTCACTCCAAATCTTCGGTTGAGCCTGAACTTTACGAAATTTAATGGGTTACTTTTCTCGATTATGCGCATTAATACTAGACATTAAGATATTTCAACTCAATTTAACTACGTATAAACATGGCAAAATCTGCTTTTTTCCTACTCTCAATGATCGCTTTGGCTACAGCTTGTTCCAGCAGTAAAACCGAATCTACGTCAACGACCGTATCGGATAGTACCTCTACCATGAGCACCTCTACAGACTCAACAAGCACAACCGCGACAGGCGACACGACATCAACCATGTCGACTGATACTACGAAAAAGGATTCGATTAAGTAATCGCTGACTCGTCTTATAAACAAAAGGACCCTTGGTAACGAGGGTCTTTTTGTTTATAAATCAACCAACTATTTTTATTCGATACGACTCCCATAGTAACAAAACGCTCAATCTTTTAAGCCGCTAATCGTTCAGTTATTACCGCTGGTTAAACTATTTGACCATTTTTCGGTGCGGCTTTCTTAATTTTATGCTGTCTTTCTAATCTACAGGTGCTAAAGACTATGGGATACGAATCCTGGCTATTCCTCTTTCTGGGCATGATGATAGCGCTACTGTTGTACAATCTTGTGCAATGGAGCCTTTATCGAGAGCGTATCTACGGTTTATACACAATTTACCTGCTAGTCTGGTTAAGCTACTTTTCATTGCGATCCATCGGCAGTTTCCCCGATAATATCACTCATTTTATACGAATTGTTGGGCCGATGGTGGCCTACTACGTGTATTATGATTTTACAATTACGTTTCTGAATCTGCGCGACTACCGTCCTACGTTATTACGTCTGTTTCGAATAGCGCAAGGGGGTTTAATCGCCTACATTCTGCTTGAAATCAGCTTTTGCTTTTTGTCGGATCTTTGGCAAAACCCGGTTCATGAAATTATTCATACGGGTGTACGCTCAGCTCTTGCCGTTCTATCCGGTTATATTATTGTTACGATTTACAAGCGCAAAGATCCCGTCGGACGGTTCTTTATTACGGGCTCCTGCCTGCTGGTGCTGGGTGCGCTAACAGCTATGATTTTAACCATGGCGTTACCTCTAACTGGCCCTAATCTTTTCTGGCGGGAACCGTTGACGTATCTGCAAATTGGCATTGTACTCGAACTCGTCTTTTTTTCAACGGGTTTAGCGTATCGTCATCGCCGTGATATTCACAAAAAGGCACTGGTCGAGCAAGCACTTACCCGTGAGCGAGAACGTCGGCACCGCGATTATTCCGAAGCGGAACAGGTAGTGCAATCGCTTCAGCAAGAGGTAGATGAGATGCATATGCGGGCGCTACAGGCGCAACTAAGTCCGCATTTTCTGTTCAACAGCCTGAATTCGTTATCAGCGCTAATTGCCGACGACCCCTCGAAAGCAGAACGGTTTGTTGACGAACTATCGAGCGTATATCGATATCTGCTTCAGGCTAATGATCGTGAACTGGCATCTCTGGAAACGGAAATGAAGTTCATCAATTCCTACTACCATCTGCTGAGAACACGTTACGGTCAGGGAATTTCCTTAGCGGTTGATATTGACGATGCCTGTCATGAATGCCTGCTCCCACCCTTAACCCTGCAACTGCTGATCGAAAATGCCGTAAAACATAATGTTGTTTCTCCGAATTACCCGTTGACAATTCAGATTTTCACGAAGAACAGCACGGTTCTGGTCGTACGAAATAATCTCCAGCGAAAGGGTATCAACCGGTTTACATCGACTAAAAAGGGGCTTCAGAATATTAACATGAAGTACCGATTACTGAATCAGCCTCCCATTGACATTTACGAATCAGAAGACGCCTTTGACGTACTGGTGCCTTTAATTCCTTCAACGACTCAGGTTCCTTCCTGATCAAACCTCATCTGGATTCTTTACGATTCTCATTTACCCTAAAGCCTGGCCGGAATCAGAATCTCTTCCCCTTTATGAAATAACGGTTAAAATCGGTCGTATTCAGCTACCTATAAACTAGTTGACCCTCTGTTAATTCAAGTGTTCCTGTTATCTTTGAAGGAAAGAGTATACATGCAATCGCCGGTCAACTCGCGACCTAACTGCTTCTTATAGAAACAGCCATTCTCCTGATCGCAGCCAGGCAACGTGTATGCAGTAAATCAAGAAGTTTAGTATGAAGCATGGGTTACTATTAATCTGGTGTTTGGTCGGTGCTCTGACGGTAAACGCGCAAAATCAGTTCGGCAACGAATGGATTCGTCCTGGTCAGAAGTACCTAAAGTTTTCGGTAAATCAGACGGGTGTTTATCGGGTAAGTTATCAGGATATTAAAACTGTCGATCCGTCGTTCGTCCAGACAAATCCAACAAGCTGGCAACTGTTTTTCAGAGGAAAGGAAATGGCCATTCGGGTCGTGGGTGAGAAAGACGGGGTTTTCGACGCGCAGGATTACGTAGAATTTTACGGAGAAGGTAATGATGGTAGTCAGGATACGCTGCTTTACCGTCCTCAGAAGCGGCCTCATCCTTACCAAACGCTATATACCGACGTAACAGCTTATTTTTTAACGAGCGCCCCCGCAACAGCCGGAAAACGGATGCCGGAGCTGAACAACTCAGCTCAAGGCCTTACGCCGGAGAAATTCCACGTCGAAGAAACCGTACGGGCATTTACCAGTGAGTGGACCTTCAATAATCTTATCAATACAGAGCCCTTCATTCAGCAGAGTTATTTCGAGCCAGGCGAAGGTTGGTCTGGTACGTTGCTTACGCAGGATTCGCTTGGCGTTGTTCAGCTAAAATTGGCGGGGCGCGTAACGAACGACTGGCCCATTACGTTGTCGGGCATGATCAATGGTCGCGATAACGCCTACCACCAGGTAGAGGTGCTGTTAAATTCGGCGACTACGCCATTAACTACGCTGGCGTTTACGGGTTATGCAGCGCCGACATTCCAGACCACCGTTAATCCAAGTACGCTTTTAAACGAGCAGCTTACGGTAAACTTCAAAGCAATCCGAAATACGCTGACCAACAATTATTCCATTTCATACGTAAAGCTTTCGTACCCGCAGGCGCTGGATATGGCCGGGCTAACAACCAAGGTATTCCATGTGCTGCCCAATGCGAGTCAACAAGCTCTGATGGCGATCCAGAATGCGCCTACAGGTTCTGTCGCCTATGATATTACGGATAAAGCGAATTGCCGATATTTAACCGTTCAGGGGGGCAACGGCCAGGCGCAGGTTGTTGTAAATGCAGTCGATCGTAACCGAACTATTTTTATTACAAACCAAACAGCGAAACTGCTGTCCATACAGATCCCGCATTTTACGGCTTCGTTTCCAAAAGCGATCGATTATGCCATTATTACCCACGCATCCCTCCGCCAGTCGGCCGCTACGTATGCAACGTACCGGGCATCGGACCAGGGAGGCCATTACACGCCGTTTATTACGGAGACAGATTCGCTCTTCGATCAGTTTAACTATGGCGAGAGAAGTCCGCTGGCACTACGTCGGTTTGCCGACTACATGCGAGCAAATACAGGCATTAAACATCTGCTGCTAATTGGGCGTGCCAATAGCTATCCATATACGGTTAAAACGACCAAAGATGATTTAGTGCCTACCGTGGGATATCCTGGTTCCGATCTCTTGCTGACAGCAGGCCTGGGTAATTATACAATCAACACGCCAGCTATCCCGATCGGCCGACTCAATGTGGTTACTAATGATCAGGTGATTGCCTATCTGGACAAAGTCAAACAGATGGAATCGGCAACGGCGAACGGAATCTGGCGGAAGCACCTCATTCATATCAGCGGGGGGAAGACGCAACCTGAAGCGCAGAGCCTCCGTTCAGCAATGGATAGCTTTGGGGCCATCTTCAATAATGGACAGTTAGGTGGTCAAATCAGTACGTTCAGCAAAAGTCAGTTCGTTCAGGAAGTTGAAAAGATCAACATCGCTCCTATAGTGAACGATGGGGTAAGCATGATTACCTTTTTTGGTCATGCCGGTCCTTCAATTACTGACATGAATTTCGGGTTTGCCTCCCCCGTAGAAAACGGTTTTCGGAATACGAATTATCCACTTATGGTCTTCAATGGCTGCGGAGTAGGCGAAATTTTTTCTAAATACAATACACTCTCGACGGATTGGTTACTGGCCCCTCAGAAAGGAGCGGGTCTCGTATTGGCTCACTCCTATTACAGTTATGAGCAATCAACAACGTGGTATCTTTCACGACTTTATTCTACTCTGTTCACAAACGCAGCCACCCTCGGAATGCCTTTCGGGCAAGTTCAACAGCAATTGAATCAGGCTCTTGAAAAAGAAACGATTGGCCCCTACGAGTCGTCGGTCATGCTGGAAATGGTTTTGCAGGGCGATCCGGCTGTAAGCCTATATCCGCTACCGAATCCTGATTTTTCATTCGCCCAGAAAGGTATTTATATTAAGTCGAACATAGGCGGTGGTTCGATCAAAGGTGGTGATTCCATCCGGATTGTCATGCCGCTGGCCAATATTGGCAAATACGTATCTGGGCAATCTGTAGCCGTATCACTAAAAAAGACAAACGGTGGCACTACTACTAGCTTCCCGCTACGTTTTACCTCATTCCGTTATCGGGATACATTGGTCTATACAATTCCCAGAGAGGCTAATCTGCAGAAATTAGAGGTGATTATCGATCCTGATAACCAGATTGTTGAACTAGACAAAAAGAACAACACGGCCACGCTGGCTATTGACTGGAGTCAGATACAGGGGAGCAGCTATCCGGCCAACGCGTTGCCCGACGTAGTGGCTCCGGCAATCAATGTGTTTGTCAATGGGGTTGTTCGGGAAAACCAGGCCGTCGTGAATACCAATCCGCGCGTAGAAATTTATCTGCTGGATCAGAACGCGCTTTCGGCGAAAGATACCACGGCTATTGACGTGTATCTGAAAACATGTGCAACCTGTGCTCCACAAAAAATTTCCTCGAAGGCCCTGTCTGTATCAGCCGTTTCTGAAAATCAGTTGTTGGTAACGACGAATCTCGCTCTGCAAGCTGGTAGTACGTATCAGCTCATTGTTTTCGGGAAAGATGCTGCTGGCAACCAGACACAGCCGCCTTACGTCCTGGATTTGACTGTAGCCGGGAAAGAAGAAGTGATTACATTTCAGGTCAACCCGAATCCGGCTACGTCATACGCAAACTTTGACCTGATGTTGAACACGCAGGACTATCCTATCGACTCCCGGTTAACAATTTATAGCTTGTCGGGCGCTCAGGTTTATGATGATGCGTTCCCGGCTAATCCAGGCAAAAATTCGTTTCTGTGGCAGGGAGGAGCCCCCGGTATGTATATCTACTCGCTGCGATTAACCTGGAAAGAAGGCCGTACGGAAACGTATCGCGGAAAAATTATCTGGCAGCGGTAATTAATAGATCCTTTTAATAACCAGAAGCGGTCCTTTATAGTCGTTCTAACAATAGATGACTATAAAGGACCGCTTCTGGTTACTGTCGTTTCCTATTTACGGCAAACGATTAGTCGAAAGTAATTCCCATTTCTGTTTTGTACCAGATTCAATAATGGCTTTACCGATGCAAGCGGCCGACGATTGGCAATAGGCCAGGGATACATTCTCACTGTATACTAAGCCAACATTCTGGGCATAAACCCGGCGATATCGTTCCTGATTGACCAATGTTGAGTCATCGGCCCCGAAGACCGAAACGGTACGGTCGAAATTAAGTTTACTAACGGCAAACGTTTTTCCGGCATCCTGATATCGAAGCAACGTATCAGCGTTAGCGTTGTATTCATTAACATTCCAGGAGGTCGTCGTATTGATAGGAAAAACCATGCGCACAATGGGCACGTTGTGTTCCAGACTAACGACTTCCTTGAGGTTTTTGTACACCGTACGGATCGCATTGAGCTGCCATCCAGCCTGTTCCGATCGTTTAACGGATTCTTCGATCAGGTACAATAACTGACCATTCTGTGTATAAGAACTACTGATTTTTTGCTGCAATTGAAAAACGCTCTTTTTCGCGGAGTTCGCGGCAGCATAATTTTCCTGCGTTACCTGGTAAATCCAATAATCGCCGATTTCCAACGGAAAGTAGTTCGAATCGATGTTGGTAGGATCAAGGTTATTTGTCTGGCAACTGACACCAACGCCTACTAAAAGCAGATAGACTATGGCCTTATAGACATAATTTTTTCTAAGCATTTTCTTACCAAGAATGATCGTAGAATCTTTGTGTATATGTTTCTAACCGAAGATACAAAGATAACAGGATTTGCCTGTGCTTTCTGTTACTTTGCATTGACTGATTGTGGAAGCGTTACTCATTGAATTCTGATAGTACAGCTTCTTAATAACTTCATTTTTTAAGACTATTTATGGGCGGAATCGCTGGAATGATTCGATTCGATGGACAGGCTGTAGATTCAACCGATTCGACTAATATAATCAGGCTACTAAAACATCGGGGTAACGTACTGAGTCAGTCAATTGACAACGGTTTGTTCATCGCTTTTGGTGGAACGATTGAAAGCCATCCGAATGCTCCTGTTTTTGCGACCGTCGACGCGGATGTTTTTTCGGCTATGTTTACCGAGCAGCCTTTTACGTCGGGTTATCTTCAGACGGGCGCTACGTCGTTCAACAACCTGAATGCTGATTTCGCGGTAGCGCTCTGGGACGCTCACCAGCAGACGCTTTATTGCGCCCGCGATGCAATGGGGACAAAACCGCTGTACTACGTTCACCAGCCCAACCGTTTTTTTGCCTTTGCCTCTGAAATAAAGGCACTGACCGTACTTCATGAAGTTGCGGTCAAACCTAATAAACATAAATTCAGGGAATACCTTACCTGGCCAACTGTTTACGTTCATTACAGTGCAGAGACTTTTCACGAAACCATTTACAGCGTATTACCCGGTCATTACCTACAGGTAAACTCAAAAACAGTAACTGAACACGCCTACTGGCAACTCGATTTTACTAAGTTCAAGGGGCTTCACGGCATTGACGATTATTCAGCCCTATTCCACGACCAATTTACAGTAGCGATTGACAGTCGGATGCGTGGAAAGAAGTTGGTAGGTTCCCATTTAAGTGGGGGATTAGATTCCTCCTCGGTCAGTTGTGTCGCCCAGTCACTGTTGATTCAACAGCGTCGCCCGACGCTACACACCTTCAACATCGATACGGAACAGGCATTAGCGGAGGAACAGGCTTATGTACAGGCGGTAGTTGATCAATGGCATCCCATTCACCACCGAGTCCACCCGGTAAACGACGTACTGGATTCCGTTCTGAACATACATCATCTCTTCGATCGTCCTGAGCAATTCATTATCCCGTCCAGCTTTCATCTAAGCGTTTCGCTTAAAGCGCAGGAACTTGGCTGCGATATTCTGCTGACGGGCCACGACGGCGACAGTGTGATTACGACCGGTTTCGAATTTCTGGATCAGCTAATTAGTACCGAACAGTGGGATGAGTTTGAACAGGCCAGTCGGCAATTTCTTGCCCCACGCGAACGTAACATTTATACCCTTAGTGACCGTTGGCCGCAGTTAACAGACCAGGCTAAATATGAGAAGTATGTTTTGTCGGTTATTGGTAGCCATTTAAAAAAACAGTTTAGAAAACAGCCGCTCCCGGCTTTTATCACCCAGATGCTCGATCATAAAAAACGGTTTGGGCTTTCCGAATCGGCGATCATGGCCTACGTTTATCAGCGGATCAAGGTGAAGTTTAATCAGCAGACGACGATTGATAATGCGCTGAGCGAAGACTTTAAGCGGGAAGTTCCGCTCAGGCCGCAGCAATCGACCGAACAGCTTGTCAAGTCATTGTCTGCAGAAAATCACGTGGCTGTTGAAGAAATTCTCAACAATACGAATGTCATCTGTAATGAGCAGATGAATCACATTGGTGAATACTACGGTCATACGTATTCGTATCCTTTTTTCGACAAGAACGTAGTAGAACTCGGCTTGGCGACCCCGATGTCTGTCCGTTTTTATGAAGGACGCGGTCGCGGACTGATCCGGCATGGGCTGCGCAACGTTCTGCCGTCAGCCCTTTTATCTCGCTTCACGAAAGCCAACTTTGTTGAATATGGTACGTTAGCTGCGCTACAACTCTATGAAGCGACCCACGATCAATTTTCAGCTGCCAGCCACCCCATCTGGGAAATAATTGACCGGCGTACTTTCTCGAAAATTGTCGCTATTGTCAGCAATCCCCGCTTTCCTTCCAGCCGAAAAACGCGCTATAACTGGTTATTAAGCCGGATTATTTACCTCTCGCTCTGGCTCGGTTCGCTCGAAAAACCGAGTTAACTCACCGATGAGTTGGTAGGAAACGATAGAGCGAGCGAACCGCCCGTACGAAAACAGTAATAAAGCCCAGTTCTTTGGGAACATAAAAAAGGCGATGCCCTACTTTAAACGTAGCGGCCCGAAATACGCGGCTGCTGAAAAAAGTAAGTCCTATTTTCACCTGTCGACCAGTCTGCGTCTGAGCTTTTGCAAAAAAGGTTACCTGGTCCATGATCAATTTACTCAACGCAACCGTCTCAGCCCCTTCCCAGTTTTTTTCGTAAGCGTCTATAAGTCCCTGCACCTTTTCCATCCGGATTAGCTGCTGAACCGATGGGGGCAGTGGTAAATACCAGATCTGCTGACACCAGTGTAATCCTGCTAAAAAGATCGTTTCAAGACCGTATCGACGTAGTTCCTGCATCAGCCACGACCAGTCGATTGTTTTTCCTTTCAACAAGAAATAAAGATCATTCACGAAATAGATAAGCTGCCAGATGTTCGTACCACCGTGGTGCGTGACCAACAGAATAATCTGCCATTCAGTAACCAGAGCGGGTTGGGCCTGTATCTCGTCCAGATCAAATATTTTATAATCTTTATTCAGGCAAATAACCCCCCAGTGCAGATCAACATCAAAATGACTGTTGTTGAAAAATGGCTTGAAGAGGCTTATTTCGTGTAGATCGGCCAGCATGCTGCGTTCGTCATGCTGCTGGTAACGCGTGTGCTTCTGGTTCGTATGATAACCCTGCGATTCTAAAAGATGGACCGTCGGCAAAGCGTCTTCTTTTCGAACCAGTACGTCCAGATCACCGATGGACCGTAAGCCGTTGTCGGGGTAACAGTTTGCCGCCAGATAAACACCTTTTAAGGGTAAGTGCATGATTCCCGCGCTACCCAATAGCTGGTCAAACTGCCGATAATGATGTAGCTTCAGTAAATTATCGGTCGCAATGGCCCGGCAATCGTTCTGTAAATCAGCCAGCAATTTGGAAGGAATGTTGGGAACTTGCTGAAGCACACGGTACAAAAACGGGGCAATCCGATGTCGGTTTGCCAACGCGTAGAGTCGATCCCAGTTTACGGGATGCTGATTTAGAAATTGAGTCAACAGCCCTTTCTTTTCGGCCGTTACGTCTTCCGTACAGGCCATCAATAGCACCACAATTTCGGGAGAGCGACCTGGCTTCATGTAAGCGATGTTATCAGGTAATCGACAAATTCATTCAGTTTCACAAAGTTAGCGGGACGGCTTAATTTGTAAAGCGGTGTTATGCTGGCGATTGCTACGCTTTTCTCGAAATGATCTTTGAGAGACTTACCCTGAAGGATGGCATCAGGAAGCGGAAAATAGCTAAGCAGTTCGATAGGGCTTCGACTCTTAGGAACCTCGCTTATGGCTTCTTCGGACGTATTGACAGCTGTCAGGACAAAAATCTGCTCCAGCAGAACGGCATTTTCCTCAAACAAAACCGACTCGTGCCACGAGAATTTATTGGCTCCTTCCCGAACCTGGTCTAACCCATCTCTCGCGATCTGCAAACCCTCGACGCTTTTCTCCCAAATTTTAATCTGAGAAAAGGCGGGGATTAAGGTTGGTTTACCCGCTTCATTTACGCGAATACAGACCAGATCATCGCTCATAATTCGCACTCCCCTATTGGCAAAAGCCGCTACGGTTGTTGATTTACCAGCCCCTGGTTCACCCACAAAGACAATGCCTTTGTTATTGAGCTGAATAGCGCCCCCATGCAGTAAAAAATAGCCTTTCTGAACTAAGAGCAAGCCAAACGCTTCGCTCATCGTAAACAGCGACAGAAGCCCTTCGTCGGTGATCCTCGTATCCACGACTAATTCATTCCCCCCGGTAGCCATAAAACCCATAAGCGAAGGCCAGTTTAGCCACATTCTGTCGGGTCCTTCCTGAGCAAACTGAGCGTAAAATCCGGCACGATGGAGCTTGGTTTCCTGCCAGGGCGGAGATGGTGGCAAATGGCCCCGTCGAATGGTTAGATCAACCTGAGTCGGTTCTATTTCTTTAAGATAACTAAGCGTAATCTCTGAACCAATCGTTAGCCCGTAGGCTGTGTAATAATGCTTGATTCGATCCATTCTAAAATTGACTCGAAGACGACGTGTCTGTTCGTCAGGGATAATTCTACTAAGTAGACGTTACGTTCGAAACCTACTGATGATTAGATTCTTAACCAATGAGATATATCATGCCATTACTCGGATACGTCGACTAGTTTTTCACGTAGCAGATTGTCCAGAAACGATGTCAGCTCTTGCCAGCAAACGGAAGGTTCTACATCAAATTCTTCGAGTAATTTATCCTGAATTTCCTGAGCAGATATCGTTTCGTTTTCTTTTAGGAGCGACCAAATGAAGCCGCCAACTTCGTTCAGTTCATAATAATTACCCAGTTCATAATTCAATAAAACTGTTTCATTGCCCAGAACAGACGAGGACTGGTTCGGTACGAGTTGAATACGAGACGCAGGTGTAATAGTCATTGATTAAAACGTATACTAAAAATTGATTCACGAATTCCTATTTAACGGCTGAATTTTAGAATTCTGGCAAAGTAGCATCGTGAATTCGACCTATCAAAATTAACGAGGATAAATGCAAAAAGTCCGGTTCGTCAATAACTGCGACGAGCCAGACCTCTAATGGATACAAATTGTTACTGAACGTGATTATGCCTGATGCGGCTGCATGCCATCGCTAATCGAGCCAAGTTTCAGTGTCAACTGCTTTATATTGCCTAAAATCTTCAACTCGGGCTTCTGATAAACCTTCCTGGAAGAAGGAGTCCAGTTGCTTTTAGTATGAATTTCCATGGCGTGTCTATTTCAGATTTTTCTAAGCCTCCAAAAATAGACTGATTTCCTGTAATAACCAACCCTAGAAACGGTTGACATCTCTCGATCAGTTATAAGCAATTATCGTTTAGTGCTAACAAATAATTTTCTTTAATTACCGATATGCAAAAAATAGCAACTTATAGCAAGAAAGTAGTTCTAAGCATAGAACGGAGCAAACCCGTACCCTAACGCTCGTAGCAGCGAATTTCCATAAGAGCTGCCGGTGCAAAATCAGTTTCACCAGCATTCTTTTTCTTAAGATGTATCGTTAAACTGTTCGTCTCAACCGGCTTGTCAAATCGAATCGTGTTGCTGGTCTGATGGTTATGGGATTGACGAAAAATACGTTCTTGCCGGTCATTGCACAGTTCGTACTCCTGAACACAGAAAGGCGCAACCGTTTCGGGATGAATCATGATAACTGATTCCAAAGGATGGTCAAAATCCGTATCGAAGCGAAGTTCAACCCGACTAATTTGCTGTTGGGTGGGCCAACTCAAGGTTAAGGTCGGGTTCTGATCCTCTATGTTCGCTACCCAGGCATTTGGTTGATTCGTAGGACGCTGAACCCCATTACGCACATTCTCCGAACCGAATAACTGGATACCGGGCGTAATACGTAACGCAATATTCTGTCCGGCAGGCCGGCGCTCAGGACACCAGAACTCGAACGTATCGACGCCAATGTCCTCGGTCGGTTCCTGTTTCCCGTAGTTCGAGACAGCCGGGTTAATCTTGTTAAATACAGACAAAACCCCTGTGACACGTAAGGCACTGTACTGCAATTGAATGTGTTCGTTTTTTAGGAACGTAACAAAAACGTAGCCCGGCTCATCCATCTGACTGTTGAATACCAGTTCCACTTCCTGTTTACCTTTTTGCAGGGCCAACGTAAGTGTTTCGAGCGTTACGTCCGGTGTGTGATTGTACGATTTGCTGCTTCGTCTTAGCTCGACCGTTAGCGTTGTTTCACGCTCGGCCGTCACGAAAGCGGTCATCTGGGGAACGGTTCCTACTGGCAAGGGTAACATTTGGGCCGCCGATTGAAGCAAGGGAAGCAGTGGCCCATTCGGTGGTAGCTCATTTAAAATGAACTCGCTGGATATTGATAAGTTGGCGGTTTGTGCAAGATCGTTGGTGTCCTGTAACGTAACGCCGGGGATATGCTGTCCCGTTTTGAGTAACTCCTTCTGTAACGTAATCAGGTGCTCAGGCTCGGTTAAGTCGTGGGGGAGCAGGTCATTATGTGTGCATAATGCAGCGGCCATACCTACTGCCTGCGCTACGTGTGCGCCCGTAGCCATCACTCGCGACGACCCAAACGCTACATGCGAAGCGCTGATGATACGCCCAGCCAGGAACAGATTCGAGATATTACGGCTGTATAAGCAGCGATACGGAATTTGATAAATACCTTTGCTATGCCACTGATTGCAACCCGGCTTCTCTGAAAAAATACCATCGGCGGGGTGTAGGTCAATGCTCCATCCTCCGAAAGCCACAGCGTCAGGATGCATTCGCTGCTCAACAATGTCCTGTTGCCGCAACATGTAATCACCTTCAAACCGACGACTTTCCCGCTTACCCGGAATTTGTCCGACCCATTCGAGTGTCATGGTTTCCGCTTCGGGGAACTGACCGGAATTTTTGATGTAATTCCAGACGCCGTAAACGACTTTCCAAAGCTCCCACTTGATGGTTTCAGTGTCGTGAACGGTGTCTAACCGACCTCCGTATTCAATCCACCAGAGCTGACAGCCATACTCCTGCGCGTTGAAGCGCCGATAGCGTGGAATTTTGGTGATGTCATCCAGTGCATAAGCCGGTGGCACAAATCGCACTGGTCGGCCGGTATCTTTTGTGTAGAAGTATAATGAATGCCCGAGCAATTCGCCGTATTCGGCGGTCGGGGCAAATTTCTCCCCGAATTCTTGCTGGTTTTCGGCACCCATTCGAAAAGCGGCTCCAGCCTGAAAACCAACGATACCATCGCCTGACGCGTCGCAGAACAACGGAGCAACTAAGGCATAAACGGTGCTGTTCTGACTGCAAAAAGCTTTTAAACCGCTAATTGTGTCCAACGCAGATTTCTCGACTTCATAAACGGCGGTGTTCAGTAACAACGTAATGTTGGGTTCCAGCACTACTTTTTCCAGCAGAATGGTATCCAGAATCAGTGGATTACCTTCAGGGTTCCGGTATAAGTTTTCGAGCAATAGCTCGTCGATTACCCCGCCTTCGCGCGCCCAGCGATTGTTGTTGCCCATGTGCGACGTAGCACCCAGCACCCAAAGGCGAACCTCAGACGATGAGTTACCACCCAGTACGGGCCGATCCTGAACCAGTATGACTCGGATACCCGCCCGAGCCGCTGTAATGGCGCAGCATACACCCGATAGTCCTCCGCCCGTCACAATCAGATCGGCAGAATGATGGATGGTTTTCAGAGTGCGTTTATCAGTTGCCTGTTCGCGTATCATTTTTTAAATCAATCGTTTGTGAAAGAATAGAGAAACCTGTGGGCTTAACAATCTCCACAGTTAATGTTTTGTCAAAACCGCGTACTGGAATGGTCATCTCAGCCTGCTGACCCGGTTGCAATTCAGGAATCGGGAAGGTTGACGTAGCTGTTTTGACTACGTAGTTCTTTAAGGCATAAGCCGGAAAATCATTTCGGGCGGTTATTCGAAGTTTCAGCGCATGAACCCCCTCCTCCCCCGGCTCCCAGTTGACTTTTTCAATCGTAACGGGAGCCATACCGGTTTGATGCGCTTTGTACAACGGTCGCTTCGAACGATCCCAACGTACCAGTCCCCACGGGCGCGTTCCATCGGGGTTTGTACCGTCATGCCGACTCAGGTAATCGTTAAATGACCACCACGACGCCCCCACTACGTATGGCAGTTGCCGAATGTCGGCGAGAAATTTTTCGATATGACTGACTTGCCCCGTTTCGCCGTCTTTTCCATCGGCCCGCGTACCGTACTCGCTAATAAAAATGGGTTTATCAGGGTAGAGTGAGTGAATGTGTTTCAGCACATTGGCATGATTACCATACGTATTGGTCGAAACAAAATCGCAGTACTGGCTGGCTTCATCTTCCGGATTTTTCGGTAGGATGTTCAGCCGCATCGACGCGAAGGTGTACAAGCGTGTCGGATCAAGTTCGCGGGCATAAGCAATCATGTCTTTGGTCCACCGTTGCCCGGCAGGCTGTTCTGAAAGATACTCGTTTCCAACACTGTAGGCGATAATACAGGGGTGGTTCCAGTCGCGCTCGACCATCTCACGGAACTGCTGCCGAAATTTCGTGCGGACGGTGTCGTTATCCATTTCTCTCGGCGTCAACTGCCAGTTTCCTGCTTCCGAAATAATCAACATGCCGTTCCGATCGGCCCAGTCGTAGATGGTTTCGGAGGGTGTATAATGTGTCAGTCGATGAAATTCCATGCCCGCTTCTTTCATCAGCCGCAAGTCTTTTTCCACTAACCAGTCCGGCTCCAGCAACCCTAATCCCGGATGATCGACCACACGATTGCCCCCGGCTACTTTAATGGGCTGACCATTGAGCAGTAACTGCGTATTACGTACCTCTACTCGCCGAATGCCAAAATGCGTCTGTACGGTATCCGCTCCGGCAATGACCTGAGCATCATATAGCGTGGGCTGATCAACGCTCCAGAGTTTTACATCGGTGGCTTTCATAACGGCTTCTGCTTCCAGGATTGCCGTTTGATTAGCTGCCATACTTCTCCCCGACTGCTTCCAGGTCAATGGGATAGTCTTTCCGTTCTGCGTAATACGGAAGGCTAGTTTAGGCGTAATGGTCTGCCCACTGGCATTACGTATGCGAGTTTTCATTTTTAACGTAGCCGTGCTTTTCGCCAGCAGTCCGGCGTCCCGGTCGGGCACGGCTTCGATTTTTACGTTCTCTACATACACCTCCGGCTCAACGATCAGGTAAACCGGACGAATCAGTCCACCGTAGTTGATCCAGCCGGGGAAGGGATCATTTGGCTGGCCGTTATCTTTTGCGCCGGGAATGGTGCCTACCCGCCATGTATTGTTATTGACCGAAATGGCGATCGTATTCGATCCTGCTTTCAGGTAAGACGTTACGTCGAAATGGAAGGGCGTATACCCGCCTTCGTGCGTTCCAACTTTCTGATTATTAATCCAGACCGACGTTTCGTAATAAGACGCATCGAAATGAAGTAAAACGCGTTTACCAGTCGTAGGTTGCCAGGGAAACGTTCGGCGATACCAGACCGTCCCGGTATAAAACTGATACCGTGGATCGACTGAAAAACAGTGCGGAACGGTCACTTTATCCAGGCGATTCAGCGGCAGATCTTCCCGATACCATTTATTGACTTCACCAGTGTCCATTGGGTCCATCATAAATAGCCATTCGCCATTCAGCGGAATCGCTTTTGGGTCACGAATGGTGTATTGGGCCTGAACGAAAGGGTTCACCCAGAGAAGTAGAAGGATTATTGGAAGATTTCGTATATGGTTCATGGAGTAGGTCACAATTTCTATCTAAAAGGCAATGAACATGTCTGTCAGTTATTCGAATTGACGAATTTCCTGACTGGGTTCGGCAGAGTTAATTGTACCCGTTGAGCAGCCCGCCACGGGATCAGGGCCGCCAGTAAAATAACTGCACCAATACCTGCCGTGATACTACCCCCCACATCGGCTAATACACTCAACCCGAATAACATCAGAGCGGTAAAAGCCAGCGAACCGGCAATAACCTGTAAGCCAAATCGATTTTGTTTGCGTACTTCCAGAAGCTCTTCAGTGGATTCGGCCTGCGCTTCTTCACGCTTCTGCTGGCGGGCGATCAGATACCGATAATACGCATCTGACCCCTCATTTTTCGATTGAGCTGCCTGTAGGCCCTGCCATAGTTCATAGCCTAACAGTAGTAATAAGGGTAGTCCTACACCAATGATGGTTTCAGCGCTCCGGGTCAATTTAAAATCCAGCAGTAGCGGAGATAATACCTTGAAAAATAGATTAACGGTCAGACTAACACCCGTAATCCAGAGCGTCGCACGACCGGTCAGACGTTTGGAAAATAAAGCCCAGAGTGCAGGAGCTAGTAACGGTCCACCGGAAATTGACGAAATACTGAGTACCACTTCAACAATACCACCCGCAGCCGGAACCAGCAGTGCAATGCCAATCATGCCTAAGCCAAATACCCAGGATGACCCACGCGCCACGCGAATCAGCTGCTTATCTGACGCTGCCGGATTGACAAGCCCTTTGTAGATATCATTCGTAAAAACCGCCGATACTACGTTCAACGCTGTATTAGCGCTGGCCGAGGTAGAGAAATACATGCCCGTCAGCATCAGGCCCAATAAGCCTGGCGGCAACACGAGTTTACAGATCATGAGATACGCATTTTCGGTATCCAGTCCGGTTAAGCCAGGGTTGATGACTTTGTAGATCATCGGCGGCATCATCCAGATGACCGGACTAATGAGGTACAGACCGGCAAACAAAAACGCTACGTTACGCGCCGATTTCGGACTGTCGACGCTGGTATAGCGCTGCACAAACGTCCAGTTACCACCGATGTAGCAAATGTGGTAGATGACAAACGCAGCCACGAACCCGAAAGTGTACTCGCCATTGAGGAGGTTGAAAAAATCGTCCGGTACGTGTTGCGTGAAACTGGTGAATCCGCCCACTTTCTCCAGCGATAACGGCAGCAAAATAAAGACCGCTGCCGACAGAACAACAAACTGCAAAATATCGGTGACCATGACCGCCCAAAGCCCACCCACGGCGGTGTAGGCAATCATGAAAATACCCAATCCAATCGTACAGGGGACTAAGGGTAGGTTCAGTGAAGAACTGACCAATCTGGCAACCGGATACAGCACCGAGCCTTTGATGAACAATGAAACCAGGGTAAAAATGAAAATGTACACTTTCTGAACGGTAGTCCCCAGACGGTCGCGGATAAACTCGGCAGCTGTTAAGGCACCGGTTTGTTTCCAGCGTGGAGCCAGATAAAGACCCGTTATCAGAGCGCCAATGCACATGGTCCACTGGATGGTAATGGCCACCCAGCCGTGCTTGTAGGCGATGCTACCCCAGGCTACGAACGTACCAGCTGAGAAAAAACTCATGAATAGCGATAAGCCACCAATGAACCAGGGTACGGCCTCACCGCCCGCAAAAAAGGATTTCAGATTCCGTCCCGTCCGGGCGAAGAGCAGGCCAATTCCCAGCACAAAAGCGGAAAAAATAACGATGACGGCGGTATCAATGGTCGTATTCAAGTCCTTACAGTCTATTCTTAGCTACTAGAGTCCTTTGTCATCAATCGTCATCACTTCGATGCCGAATCCAGGCAGTTGCTTTGAAAGGGGTTTCCCTTTTTTAGCGGTCACGGTAAAGTTGCTTGGCTGAGCTCGGTTATTCAATAAAATCACGAACAGCTTTCCTCCCTGTATCGCTTTGGCCAACAGATAGTCTACCGATGGATTGTCGAGCTGCACTACGTTTTCACTGATGACCAGCTTCGCTTTCTCTCCATTGACTGTTCCGGGCGCAAACCCATACGTTTGATGAGGGCCCACTTTCGGCGTTACGAAGCCGCGCGGAAAGACGACCTTCCCATTCGATCTTAATTCCGCTTCCGCCAACAGGTAATCGGTTAACCAGCCAATTTGCCACCAGGCATGGTGCGGATAAGGACCGGCGCCCCGATTCATGGCATTCCAATAATACGACGCTACGCTTGTTTTTGGATCAACAAAAGCATCCCGCCCGATAGCGCCCGCGCGGGCCATGTCGGCGAAGATAGGCTCTTTGGTCAGGCCGTACATACGAATGAACATACCCGCGTGACTGCACAACTGAATCGGGCCCCCACGATTGGCCGAACCGAAAATGCCGCCATGCTCAAAGCTCAAACCCGTCTGGCTGATTTCCCAATCTTCGCGCTGAATTCCGTTGACTGTCTTTACAATATGATTAGCAATCGGATGGGTATAAATGGACGTAGTGTAGATTTTGGCAGCTGTAATGGCTCCGGCCCGATAGCGCTCGTCTTTCGTCAGATCATATAAATCCAGCAGAGCCTGCGCCGACTGTCCCGTTGCAAAATCAGGCGCGTAACGAGCATCCCCACAGACCCCTAAGAAACTTCCCGTTTCGATAGCATTTTTCAGAAACCAATCCGCTCCTTTGCGGGCCGCACTTAAGTATTTGGGGTCTTTCAGCAGTCGATACGCTACAATCATCCCGTAGAACGTTGGCCGAACATCCTGAATGTCTTTAAAGATTTCCTTCTCGGAATGACGGTCATAGGCAACGGCCCAATGCCCATCTGGTTTTTGCCAGGTCAGGAGTCGCTCAGCGCCCAGGCGTAATCGTTCTTTTAATTCCGAATTGGTTGGCTCAAACAGGAGCATATTGCCAATGTCGAGCATGGTGTAATAGGTGAGAGCAATGGGTTCGACCACTTCTCCCCACTCTTCTACGAACTTTTTGGATTTGGCTAAATAATACTGCCCTTCAACTGCCCCTTCGAAAAAATTGCTGGCCGTTTCCTGTTGCGCCAGCTTGAAGTTCAGAGCGTAGGGTAATACGTTCTGGGTTAACAACGGATCGTTCGTTGCATTCGCCAACATCCACATCGCGCCATAATCGGAATTCTTCATGGCGTCTTTGTTCGAACCAACAACGCCCCCCAAATACGACTGTGCCCCGATTTTTTTGCCTTCAAACTCCTCAATATTCCACATCGACGTTTTGGGGTCGGTGAGGTAGTGATGCATTTTTTGAATCCGGTCCGTCAGCGATTGTTTGCTTTTCCGTAACGCCAGCGTTTCCTTAAATCGGTAGATGTCATACATGGCATGGTTCAGGGCTTTAAACCAATCCCCGTCAAGCAAACTATACCGAAAAGCATACGTAACGGTTTCGCCGGATTTCAGCGCCGATTTGGGTTCGCCCAGCACCGGATAATACAGCGTCGGGGAAAGCTGCGCTTTACGATTCATATGCGACAGACCGATGTTCCAGTTCGTTTGCGTGCTTTTTTCATTCGCCCACGGATCGCGGGCCAGTCCCGGTTCAGGAATGACCGAGACCGTAATACCATTTTTACCCGTCAGCATCGGGCACAACGTACTGGCGCACCGTTCGCGATAAACGGCGGGGATTGTCGGAATGCCATGCCCATAAGCATAAGCCAGCGCAAAATTTTTCTGAAACAGATTTCCCTGAAAATACCCCGGTACGGTGGCCCAGGCCAGATTTTGCTCGTTCAGCGTTGCCAGAGTTGGGCTAGCCAACGAAAAATAGCCGTCCTTCTTTGGCGTGATCGTCTGTTTAACAAGTATGTCTGAAGCAAATTTCGGATCGAACGTCCATTCCGTACTGACCGTTGCTACGTCGGTTTCCTGTCGAAACACAAGGCTGTTTTTACCCGCTTGCTTTCCTTCTTTCGGGAAAAAGAAAAAAGCCTGACCCGCTTTATTCAACGAAACCGGATTCGTACTCTCGGCCCACTGCGACTCCTGATAATGATATTTCGGACCCGGGAACTCTTCGCCCGTAATCGATTTGAACGTAGTATCCGGCTTTTCTGAAGGCTTCTCGGCAGCATAGAGCAACGTGTTTTCACCGGAAGGCACCGCTACGTTCACCCAGGCTTTCCCTCTACGCACGGCCACTTGTCCGATCACCCAGCCTTTGGGCGTATTTTTCCAGCTAACCTTCACCTGATCGTTGGCAAGCGACAGCATCTGGTCTGTTTGTGCATTTGCTCCCCAGGCAATCAGCCAGCCCAGTAGTAGAGCTATACTCTTTCGCATATAAGCCATTGCAAGCGTTTATAGGTTTTTAGTTTGTAATTGCGTTGAGCGTTTAGGTTGGTACCACGGGCTTCAGCCCGTATAGCGCCTGGCATCCGATACGGGCTGAAGCCCGTGGTACCAACCTAAACGCTCAGTGCTACAGATATTATTTCCAGTCCGGATTCTGTTCGAGTTTCAGGTTGGCATTCAGTTCATCCTGCGGAATCGGGAAATATTTGTTTTTGGCCGTTACGGTTCGCGTTGGATACACACTGTTAACCGCTTTTGGAATCACAGTGAGAAATTTACCCGTGCGGGTAAGGTCGTACCAGCGGTCGCCTTCGGCAAAGAATTCCCAGGCACGCTCCTGAAGTACGGCGTCAATGAACGCGTCTTTGCTCAGGCCAGTCTGTAAATCAGGCAGTCCAGCCCGTTTTCGAACGACGTTGACGTAGCCATAGGCCGTTGACGTAGCACCGTTTAGCCGGGCTTCGGCTTCGGCGGCAATCAGGTATATATCGGCCAGTCGCAAAATGGGGATGTTGGAAATCATACCAACCGTTGTGTTCGGGTCCTGATATTTCTTGATCAACACGCCATCAGTTGTAATAGGCGTAATGTTTCGTTGCGCGATAACCTTCCCGCTCCGATCAACGTAGGTCGTATCGAGTAACTGACGCCGTTTGTCGGCGGCACTAAATGATCGATAGAACGACATATAGGCAAACATTGACCCGAATGTAGTTCTTCCGTATTCAGCACCGGCGCTACCAGCCGGTCCACACAAGCCAACTAGCTGATGCGAACGACTCGGTGCAATTGGGTCCACTTCATACGCCCACAGGTTCTCAACCCGTGCAGCATCTTCCTGATCGTACTTATACACGTTACGTACATCGGGCATGAGCGAATATTTGCCGGACGTAATAACCGCTTGGGCTTTTTCAAGTGCTTTTGCCCAATCTTCGTTATACAGAGCCGCTTTAGCATACAACGCGTTTACCACCTCTTTCGACGGGCGGCCTTTGTCAACCGCCGGATACGATGGTAAGCCAGCTGCGAATGCCTGATCTAAATCGCTGTAAATCTGCTTATAAACGTCTGCTTTCGAGCTTTTACCAACCACCGCATCGGCTTCTGAATAGCTGGGAGTTGTTTTGATAGGCACGTCGCCAAAGTTTTTGGTCAACGCCCATTCGTAGAAGGCACGTAGAAAATACGCTTCTCCAAGGACCTGCTTCTTACGCGTTTCGTCCATATTGGCAGCAGGCACCTTAGCAATGATCCAGTTCGCTTTTTCAATGCCATCATACCCTGATGCCCAAATCTGCTGGGGCGATTCGTTGGTACGCGAATTACTTTTCTGAACCGTGTAATTGACATCATACGTAAAGAGTGTCAGCGTATTACGACCAACCACTCCGCGCGGATACGTCTGATCATCACTAAAATCAGGGACTAAGGTCATGGCCGGGCCACTGTACATATCGGCCAGTGGATCATAAGCCGCAATTAGCCCTTTTTCGGCATCAGCCGCCGTTTTGTAAAAGGCTTCGGTATAGATGGATGAATAAATGGTTTCGTCCAGTTTGCAGCCAGCCAGACAGAGGGCTACGAGTATAGGTATGAGAGTCTTTTTCATGTGCTCAATGATTGACTTGTTGAGTGATTGACTGATTGAATAGCGCTGCCGACGGCAGTCACTTATTCGCTCATTCTATCATTCATCATTACGTTATAGGGTAATTTGCAGACCGCCCAAGAATGACTTCGCTTGGGGATAAACCAGGTTATCAATACCAATCTGCGTGTTTGAACCGGCATAGGTGTTCACTTCCGGATCGAAACCACTGTAGCGAGTCAGGGTGAACAGGTTGTTGGCGCTGACGTACACCCGAAGGTTCTGGATGCCTTTTATACGAGGGAGAGTATAGCCCAGTGTTAGATTCTTACAACGCAGGTACGAGCCATCTTCCACAACATAGTTGCTCACAGGCATACGTCCGCCCTGCGCCGGAGCCGGAAACTCATTGTTCGGATTCGTTGCGGTCCAGCGATTGACCACCCCTTTCAGCATATTCCGTTGCCCCAGTGGCATAGTGAACGAAAGACGGCTGGCGTTATAAATGTCGTTACCCTGTGAACCCGATAAGAACGCACTGAAGTCGAAGTTCTTGAACGACAGGTTGGTTGAGAAACCGTAAATAAAATTCGGATTGGGATTACCGGTAATGATCTGGTCGGCCGCTGAAATGGTGCCATCGCCATTGATGTCTTTTACTTTCTGGCTACCTAACGTACCGCCATAACCGGGCAAAATAGTTTCACCTGTTTGGTTAATCCCGTCGAAAACATACGTTTTAAACAAACCGAGCGGACTTCCAACCTGCAGAATAGAGTAAGCGGTCACAAATCGTTCCTGCGTGGTGCCGCCGTCCAGATCCAGCAATTTATTCCGATTAAACGTAGTGTTGGCTGATACATTCCATTTCAACGCACCGTCCAGAATCCGCGCATTGAGAGCCAGTTCAAGCCCTTTGTTCTCGAGCGACGCAAAGTTGCCTGTGATGGTCCCGTAGCCCGAACTCAGCGGCAACGTTTTTACATAGAGCAGGTCTTTAGTCGTTTTTTTGTAAACATCGACAATAAAGCTGATCCTGTTGTTGAGCAAACCTATGTCTAAACCAACGTTGGTTTGGGCCGAACGCTCCCAACGTAGGTCAGGATTGGCAATGCCCGCTGGGTTGATACCAATCATATACGTGTGGTTAATATTATAGTCACTCCCTGGATTTGGGGCCGAAACCGTCGCCAGCGACTGATAGGGGTCGATACCGGCTGCATTTCCCGTAATACCGTAGCTGGCGCGTACTTTCAGATCGGAAAGCCAGCCAATTGATTTTATAAAGGGCTCTTCTATCATACGCCATCCCGCTGATACGGCTGGAAACACACCATATTTGTGGTTGGCTCCAAAGCGGCTAGACCCGTCGACACGGGCGGTCAGATCCACGAAATACCGATCCTTAAACCCGTAGTTTATACGCCCGAGATAGGAGTCCAGGCGTTGGGTAGTGCGGTTGCTGCTAACGGTTCGAGTCAAGGCTAATTGCAGCGCTTCATTCTGCGTAGCGTCGTTCGGGAAACCTGTCGCACTAATCTGATTTTGATTGTAGTTCTCTGATTGTGTGGCAAATACAGCCGTAGCCTTAAGCGAATGATCTTTCGAGAACGTAGTGTTATAGGTCAGAATACTTTCGTGTAATAAAGCCAGATTATTGGTATTGGTCTTCGATCCAGAACCCGAATTGTCGCTCAAATCGGACTTATTGACAATGGAACGGGGCGAATACGTATCGCGAAGCGTACCCAGCATATCCACGTTGAACGAAGCCCGATAGGTTAGCCCTTTCAACAGATTAATTTCACCGTAAACGTTCGCCAGTGTTCGTCGGATGGCGGTCTGGTTCAAAATAGCCGTGTAATTCAGTGGGTTGATTACCTCACGATATTGGCCATTGGCCTGCTCGCCAAATGGGAAAATAGTGCCGTCTTCACGGTAGGGTTGCAGAGTAGGTGGTGCGCCAACGGCTGCACCCAGAACCGTTGCGTTGACCACCGCAGCATCGCCTATGGTTTGTGAACCTGTCGTAACACCTGAATTAATGACGTAACTACCTAAAATACTGGTTCCAACCTTAACGCGGTCGCTGATTCGATGATCGACGTTCAGGCGAAATGAATACCGTTTGAAGTTCGAATTAATAATAATCCCGTCCTGGTTGAAGTAGTTGCCCGAAAGTGACAACTGCGTTTTTTCGGAACCTCCATTTATCGACAATTGATGGCTTTGAATTGGTGCTTGCCGGAAAATAATAGTCTGCCAGTTTGTTCCTTCGCCGAGCGACGCAGGGTTGGGATAGTAGCTGTTCTTAAAGGTTTCGTTTTCTACCTGAGCAAATTCAGCCGCATTGAGCAAATCCAGTTTTTTGTTGACGGTCTGTACCCCGTAATAACTGTCGAGCGTTACGCGGGTAGCGCCCGTTTTTCCCCGCTTGGTCGTTATCAATACCACACCGTTTGCTGCCCTTGAGCCATAAATAGCCGACGCCGACGCGTCTTTCAGAATCTCTACCGATTCAATGTCATTCGGGTTGATGGTCGATAGCGGGCTGACATTATTGATTTCACCGCTATTATTTGTTCCGTTCGAGATCTGAATCCCGTCAACGACATACAAAGGCTCTGAGTTACCGTTAATCGAGTTGGTCCCTCGAATCCTGACGCTGATACTGCCGCCCGGCGCCCCTGTATTCTGGTTAACCTGTACCCCCGATACGCGCGCCTGCAACCCCTGCGCTACGTTAGCCACAGGCGTCTGAATCAGCTCAGCCGATTTGACCGACGCAATAGCACCCGTCGTTTCGACTTTCCGCTGCGTGCCATAGCCCACCACAACAACCTCATTGAGGGAACGATCGTCGGCTTGCAACGTAATGTCGATCGTGCTTCGAGTCGCAATCGTTACGTCCTGCGATACATAGCCGATATACGAGAAGGTTAATGTAGTCGAACCCGAAGGTACTGTTAGCGTATACTGACCATTGGCGTTGGTAGTAGTACCCTGTTGAGTTCCCTTGACCACAACATTAACGCCGGGTAACCCAATTTTTGTGGTAGCATCGGTGATACGTCCTGTAATTGTTGGCGTACGTGACGATTGCGTCCAGCCGGTCAGAGCGACCAGTACCAGACACGTGATTCCGATCCCGGTTCGGAAGCGTAGAAGATGTTTCATTGGTTAAGCAGCTAACTGCCTGTTCGATTTAGGAATGATGAAATTAGAAAAGTACAAAAGATCCGTAAAACAAACTCACTAATCGTTAATAGCAGCTTTAAACAGTACGTACTCGATATCTACTTTATAATTGTTCAGAAATGCCTGCTTTCTAAACCTCTGATTGATATTACTAGTATATCGGCATTCTACAAAGATTTTCTTGTCTTTTTTTATTGGGAACATTCCCAATATTTTGGGAATGTTCCCAATAAAACCAGTAAAAGCAAAGACTCACCAGCTTATTACACTCAAAATCCAAAGCTAAAAATTAGATAAATCATATTCTTCACCTAAATAGAGAATGCATCAGACAACGATTATTGATATTGCCAAAGCGTTATGTATTTCTAAATCGACCGTATCGCGAGCATTAACAGGGCATCCAAACGTGAACGCAAAGACCCGTGACCGCATACTCGACATGGCCGCGCAAGTTGATTATCAGCGGAATCAGTTAGCCATTTCGTTACTGACAAATCGCACCAGTACAGTCGGGATTATGGTGCCGGAGTTTATCAGTTTTTTCTTTCCTAAGGTCATTATCGGCGCGCAGGAAGAACTCGCTCGCTCGGGCTATAACGTAGTGATTTGCCATTCGAACGAGTCCTATGAAACGGAAGTTGCAAATGCGAAAGCCCTGCTAGCTAGTCGCATAGATGGATTAATTGTTTCGCATACGAAAGAAACCCGCAATTTTGACCACTTCCGAAGTTTTCAGCGCAAAGGAATCCCAGTTGTGTTTTTCAATCGGGTCTGCGAAGACATGGACGTATCAAAAGTAACAGTCGATGATTACCATGGTGCCTTTCAGGCAGTCGAGCATTTGATTCAAACAGGCCGACGTCGAATAGCTCACCTTTCAGGACCTGATACACTGATGAATAGTCGAAGCCGACTCGCTGGCTATCACGATGCTCTGACGAAACATGGACTTCCCATCGCTCCTGAACTTATTATTTCGTACGACCTGAATCTGGACAAGGCCAATATTTATGTTAACCATTTACTTAATTTGCCGAATCCGCCCGATGCTCTGTTTACGATCAACGACCCAACCGCACTCGAAGCGCTAAGCGTTGCAAAGCGTCGGGGCCTCTGCGTTCCTGATGAATTAGCCATTGTCGGTTTTAGTGATGACCCCGTATCAGCCCTGATTGAACCGGGTTTAACCACAGTATCGCAGCCCGTTCATGAGCTTGGCCAGCAGGCCGCTCAGGTCTTGCTCAGGCAATTGTTAACGGAAGACAACACGTTCGTGGCCGAGCGAGTGGTCTTGCCCACTAAACTAATTATCCGCGGTTCAACCGTTCAGACATCCACGAACAGTTATTGATTGGTTTTTAGTTAAAACCCTCTTGATAAACCATGAAGTACAAACTGGTTATTTTCGATTTTGACGGCACCCTGGCCGATTCCTTTCCATACTTTCTAAGTACCATCAATATATTAGCAGAAACCTACAATTTTCCACGAATTGAACCCGAAAACGTTGATCAATTACGGGGTATGGACGCTCGCCAGCTGATGAAAAACGCTCAGTTGCCAGCCTGGAAAGTTCCGCTCATTGCAAATTCATTTATCCGCCTGATGAACAGAGATATTGATCAAATACAACTGTTTAAGGGGATTCCTGAATTACTGAAGCAGTTGTCAGATCACGGAGTCCAGTTAGCCATTGTCAGTTCGAATAGTGAGGAAAATATTCGTAGAGTACTTGGGTCTAAAAATGCATACCTCATTTCGCATTATGGATGTGGTACGTCGCTTTTTGGAAAGCAAAGCAAATTCAGGAAAGCCATAGCAAAAAGTGGTGTTACACCCGGTGAAGTCCTTTGCGTTGGCGACGAAATCCGGGACCTTGAAGCCGCGAAAGAAGCCTCAATTGCGTTTGGGGCCGTTTCCTGGGGATACACACGTGTCGATGCATTAGAAGCGTATCCAGGCGTTGAATTATTTTACCATGCCGACGATATCGTACGTGCCGTACTTGGCAAATAGTCTATGCAAGAACAGTAAACGACATACCCGAAGTGGTATAGATAGGAGTCACGTAGTTTGGCAACTGTCTTTATCAACTAATAATAAAGTTTATCTGGTGCGAATCCATTACGTAATACGTCTGCTTTTGGACTATCGCCATCCCGTACCTTACCAATAAATTATATTGCAGATCCAGGCACGAATACCTCCACGAGAGAAAGATTTTGAAGAGATTGATTGGGAATAGATTTAATGTATGCAAACGAAAAAACCGCCAACATTGCTGAAAGCGGTTTTTACATTATAACTAGTTGATATTCAGGGAGCCAGTGGAGGGATTCGAACCCCCGACGCGCTTGCGCATCCTGATTACAAATCAGGCGGAATCGACCGCTATCCGACACTGGCAACAACTTTACAGCTCGTTTCCGAATTGTGATGCAAAAGTAGTGATTTTGCAGCTTTAGTGCAAGCTGACAAATAAAAAAAGCGAGAAAGAGTATCTGTGTCTGATTAGATCAAGAACCCATTCTCGCTTTTTCACGATCATCTATGCTTGTGCTACGCGAAGCTGATGCCGTAGATCCGCTAATTGCTTTTCAGCATCGGCAATTTTTTTATCGATATCAGCCCGGAGCTTATCGGCATTCTTCGAGCGGGCAAAGAACTCAATATTGTTTCGATACGTAGCAATATCGTTTTCAATAGTCGTAATTCGTCGACGGATATCGCTCTCACGTTTATTGCCTCCATCACGATCGCCACGATAGGAATCCCGGTCCCGGCCTCCTCCGCGCGTGGCTTCGGCTTCACTCTGAAGCATAATACGCTCCTTATCTTTAGCAGGAATTTTACCCGTTGAGCCCACCAATGCATTTACGGCATTGATGTAACGTTTCTGAGTTGTCTGCATGTCCTTCTTCGGAACAAAGCCAATAGCGTTCCATTCTTTCTTGAACTCGTTGAGTTGCGAAAGGTCTGCGTTGGCCGTTGCAGCAGCTTCGATTCGTTCGATAAGCGCAATTTTCTGAGCTAAGTTATCTTCAAACTCGCGTTCTGTTTCCTGATTTTTCGAGCGTTTTTTATTGAAGAATGCGTCGCAGGCGGCTTTAAAGCGGTCGAAAATTGTATTTTTCTGCTTTTCCGGCACCTGACCAATATTCTTCCACTGCCGTTGTAATTCAATGACCGTCTGTGTTACCTCAGGGGACTCCTCTCCGGATGCCAGAATAGCTTCTACTTGTTCGCAGAGATCAATTTTAGCCCGCAGGTTTTCTTCCCGCTTGCTTTCCAACTGTTTGAAAAACTCACCTTTATTATGGAAGAATGTTTTTAAAGCAGCCCAGAACTTCCGGCTTAATTCTTTCCCTTCTTCGCGGGGCATTGGCCCTTTGATAGCGTTCCAGCGGTCCTGCAGGGCCATGACAGCTTTCGTTTTGTCGTTCCAGTCATTGATACTGTTCGACGTAAACGACGTGATGGGAATTAATTCCTCATAAATCGCTGATTTTTCCTCGTAAAGCTGAGCCGATTCTTTACGCTGCTCATTCGTCTGATCCCGACGTTTGTCATACAGTACGTCCAGGGCAGCTTTCATACGGCCCCACAGTACTTCCTGCTCAGCTTTAGGAGCCGGTCCAATGTGTTTATATTCTTCAAACAAAGCGTTGGCTTCGTCGATCGTCTGACGTGTTACGGAGGTTTCTTCCGACGCTTTAGCCATCGCTTCGACCTTCTCAATCACTTCCGTCTTGAGCGTAGTGTTCCGTTTCCGGTCGAGTTCTTTTAATTCAAAATAAATATTTCGATTGCTATAGTAGCGATCAACGAGCGCATGATACGTAGCCCAGAGCGTAGCATTATGGGGCGAGTTCATATTTCCGGCCGCTTTCCATTCGTCCTGAATTTTCTTGAACTCGTTCCAGCTTACTTTTGGATCGCCCGCGCTATTCTCATCGTTTTCGACAAGTTCACGTAAACGAGTCAGCAACTCTGTTTTTGAAGCAAAGTTGGTATCTTTTGCTTTATCAAGATTTTGAAAATACGTATTCTTCTGGCTCTTGATCTGCTTGTAAAGCTCATCGAAGCGCTGAACTAAATCATCGTGTTTATACTCAAAACCCTCTTCAGCGCCCGTATCCGTAACATAAGCCTGTAAGGCAGCCTCCCGCTCGGCCCGTTTCATCTGATCAAACAAAGGCTTAATTTCCTTCAAAATCTGATCGGCTTTCTTGAAATCACCTGGTGTAACCGATGCGACACTGATCGCAGCCATTTGCGTTTCGAGCAAATTGACAAAATCAGCCTTTGAGAACTGACTATAATCAACCGTTGGCTGAGATGTAGTTTCATCTTCAGGCTCAGGCATATCAGCGTATTGTGCCTTTATGTCGTCACCAACCGGTTCTTCAATAATGAGAGCCGGAGTTGCCGGTACGTCAGCATCGGCTGGTAGTTCAGGAGCTACCTGAGAAGCTCCATCAGCAATGGGCGCTTCCGGATCTTCGACAAGCGGAGTCGTAGCTGCTGACTGTATATCCAATGGTGCTTCTGCAAATGAATCGCCGACAACAGCGGGTGATTCTTCTGCAGGCAATTCCGTTGTTGCAACAGGCGTTTCTGTCACAGTCTGTGATTCTGAAGCAGATGCATCAGCTTCAACAGAGTTTATCTCCTGCGTTGTGTCCAAAGATTCTTTGACCAGTTCACCAGTCGTGGGTATATCAGATGATGTATTGTCTACACGAGGTACTCCCGTTTGCTCTTCGACCTGAGGGGCCGTTGGATCTTCCTCCAAAAGTTGGGTGGTTGTATCCTCCACTTTTGGGTCAGGGTCTTTCATCTCAACCAAAGCCGGTTCAGTAGAGTTTTCAGAGGGTTCGGGAGTATGCACTGCCAACGAACCAGTAGCTTCAGTAGAGGTTGCTGGTTGCTGGTTAATTTCCTGTTCTTGGTTTGCCATGTTGGGAACGTACCGATTACTTTTGCAAAAGTACGATTATTATGCGAATTTTTCTGTAGTACAGTTATTGAAAAGCCATTATGGCAACCTTACTGAATGTCAGCATCAATCAGCGATTTACGCAACGAATACACGTTAAGCGGTTTAGATAAAACCGATGTTTTATCAGACCCAATTGCCCAGTTTCGGCGTTGGTTCGATGCGGCTCTCAGTGCCCGTGTTCCCGAACCAAACGCGATGCACGTGAGCACCGTTACTGCCAATGGACGTCCTGACGGGCGAATTGTGCTACTCAAAGACGTATCGGACACTGGCTTTACATTCTATACCAATTACGAAAGTCGTAAGGGAAGAGAACTTACCGATCATCCGTTTGCAACGCTAACCTTCTTTTATCCTGAACTCGAACGCCAGATGCGTATTGAAGGACGCGTTGAGAAAGTAAGCGCTGCAGAATCCGACGCTTATTTCAACAGTCGTCCGCGCGGGAGCCAAATTGGAGCCTGGGTATCGCACCAGAGTTCCGTGATCGACAATCGCGACGTACTGGAAACTCGCCAGCGCGAACTCGAAGCGCAGTTTGCAGGCCAACCGGTACCGCGTCCACCTTATTGGGGTGGTTTTCGAGTTTTACCTGACGTACTGGAATTCTGGCAGGGACGCCCCAGCCGCCTGCACGATCGTATCCGCTATCGAAAAGATGAAAACAACTGGCTGATCGAGCGATTGTCTCCATAGAATTCTAAAGGGGTTTAGGCACAGAGTTCACTAAGAATAAGAAACCTCTATGTACTCTGTGTCTCTGTGGTTAAATCACTTTACGGTAAAAATCGGGAAAGGGTTGCTTTTGAGCGAGAACTTGCTTCTCCCTTTTGTTTATGTCCGGCAGTAAAGCCAAAAAGCCTCAGGCTATTTCCAACCGAACGTTATTTAGTGTCATCTCTGCTTCGTCGGTCGGAACGCTCATCGAGTGGTATGATTTCTATATTTTCGGAAGTTTAGCCGCAATTTTATCTTCGCAGTTTTTCCCGAAAGACAACCCTACAGCTGCGCTCCTGTCTACGCTGGCGACATTTGCGGCTGGGTTTGTTGTGCGACCCTTTGGGGCGCTGGTCTTCGGGCGACTGGGCGATCTGGTTGGCCGGAAATATACCTTTCTGGTAACGCTGGTGCTGATGGGCGGTTCCACCTTCGCAATCGGCCTGATTCCGGGTTACGCAACGATTGGCTTCTGGGCTCCCCTACTCGTCTTGCTGCTACGTTTAATTCAGGGGCTGGCGCTCGGCGGTGAATACGGCGGGGCTGCTACCTACGTAGCAGAATACGCACCCGAAGGTCGACGGGGATATTATACCAGCTTTATTCAGACGACTGCTACGTTAGGTTTATTCGTCTCGTTGGGCGTCATTCTCCTTACACGCGAGTCGCTGGGTGTTGACAAATTTTCGGACTGGGGCTGGCGCGTTCCGTTTCTTCTGTCTATTCTTTTGGTGGCGGTATCCATTGTGATTCGGCTTCGGATGGCCGAGTCGCCTTTGTTTTCGAAATTAAAAACGGAAGGCAATCTCTCGAAAAATCCATTGGCGGAGAGTTTTGGAAAGAAACAAAACCTAAAAATGGTGCTCCTGGCGTTGTTTGGTGCCACCGCCGGGCAGGGCGTTATCTGGTATACGGGGCAGTTCTACGCGCTGTCGTTTATTCAGAAAGCCTGTAATATCGAGTTTGTGCAATCGAACACCATTGTCGCGATTGCCCTTCTGGCCGCTACGCCGTTATTTGTTGTCTTTGGCGGTTTGTCGGACCGTATTGGCCGTAAGGGTATCATGCTGGCTGGGATGGCGCTTGGCGTGTTGACCTATCGTCCGATTTACGACAAAATGTATAGCCTGGCAGATGTAAGCCAGAAGCAGGAGTTTACCGATGCGCAAACGATTAATCGTACATTGGCCAAACAGGAAAATGGCGATTTGATAATGACAATGACGACCACGCATTTTTATGCAGGAGGTCTTGTTGCGAAAGATATTGAGAAAAGCGTAACAAGTTCTAACGCAACAAACGCGCCTACCAAACCGGAAATTACAAAAGCCGTTACGTTGCCCACGGGTAGTTTCTGGTTAATGGTCTTGCTGATATTTGTGCAGGTTGTCTACGTAACGATGGTGTATGGGCCTATTGCGGCTTTTCTGGTCGAGTTATTCCCGACCCGGATTCGATACACATCGATGTCGCTGCCGTATCACATTGGTAACGGTATTTTCGGTGGATTAACGCCCTTCATCGCCACAGCACTCGTCGCTACGGCAACCAAAGCGAATGATGCTGTGCCAGGTTCGGTGGCAAAACCTTATCTCGAAGGCCTTTGGTACCCGATGCTGGTCGCTGGCGTCTGTTTCGTCATTGGATTACTGTATTTAAACAACAAAAGTTACAGCACTGCAGACGATTAACTTTATAAGTGAACAAGCGATTATTTTTCTACCAAGGATTCACTACGTCTGCTATGGCCCCCATTCGTTAACGCACTATTTATTTATGGCTTCACTAAAAAAATACCTCGGCGTTGTATGGATCCTATTGGGTATCTACGCTGGTTACGACCGCATTACAGACAGTCTGATCAAAATCGGCAGCGATAAACTCGAAGACCGCGTATTCGGCTGGGTGGTCCTATGTGTGTTGGTCCCTATCGTTGTGGGTGGACTGATTCTGTTTGGCAAGTACGCTCTCGACGGTGAGTACGATTCTTAAATTCTTAGTACCGAATGAGCGAACCGGAACGCCGAAGTGAAAAAGTGAATAGCTTTGTAGCTGCATATTCATTCACTTATTTGCTCATTCTCTCATCGGACCGGCGTTCCGGTCAATAATTGATTATGCGTATCCGAACCTTTGACGAATACCAGACTGCTTATCAGAAAAGCGTCGAAGACCCTGAAGAATTCTGGGCCGAAATCGCGCAGAACTTTCAATGGCGCAAACCCTGGACCAAAACCCTCCAATGGAACTTCGATGAACCTAACATTAAGTGGTTCGTTGGCGGCAAACTCAACATTACTGAAAACTGTCTCGACCGACACCTTGCCGAACGGGGTGATCAACCCGCTATCATCTGGGAACCCAATGACCCAAACGAAGCGGGTGTTACGTTGACCTACCGGATGCTGCACGACCAGGTTTGCCGGTTCGCCAACGTATTGAAACGTAACGGCGTCGTCAAGGGCGATCGCATTTGTATTTACATGCCGATGGTGCCCGAACTGGCGATTGCCGTACTGGCCTGTGCTCGGATTGGAGCCGTACATTCGGTGGTATTTGGCGGATTTTCGGCGCAGAGCATCGCCGACCGGATCAACGATGCCCAATGTAAAGTCGTCGTTACGGCCGACGGATCGTACCGAGGCAACAAAGAAGTCCCGCTGAAAAATACCGTAGATGATGCGCTGATTGGTTGTCCGAGCGTTCAGCGGGTAATTGTGATGACGCGCACCCGCACCCCAGTTTCGATGCTGAAAGGCCGCGACGTGTGGTGGGAACAGGAACTTAAGCAAGTTACCGCCGACTGCCCAGCCGAAGAAATGGACGCCGAAGACATGCTGTTCATTCTGTACACATCCGGCAGTACAGGCAAACCCAAAGGCGTTGTGCATACGTGCGGAGGCTACATGGTGTATGCGGCCTATACCTTTCAAAATGTATTCCAGTACGAACCGGGCCAGGTATTTTTCTGTACGGCTGACATTGGCTGGATTACCGGCCACAGCTATATCGTTTATGGACCTCTCGCCAGTGGTGCTACGTCAATCATTTTTGAAGGTGTGCCTACCTATCCCGACTGTGGCCGGTTCTGGGACATTACTGATAAGCACAATGTCAATATTCTGTATACTGCGCCAACAGCTATTCGGTCATTGATGGGCTTTGGGTTAGAGAAAGTCGAGAACCACGACCTGAGCAGTTTACAGGTGCTGGGTTCTGTCGGCGAACCAATCAACGAAGAAGCCTGGCACTGGTACGATGATCATATTGGTAAAAATCGCTGCCCAATTGTTGATACGTGGTGGCAAACCGAAACCGGCGGCATTTTGATTTCACCCATAGCTGGTGTTACTAAAACCAAACCGACATATGCTACGTTGCCACTGCCGGGTGTTCAACCGATTCTGGTGGACGAAAACGGTAAAGAAATTGAAGGCAATGGCGTTAGCGGAAACCTGTGCATGAAATTTCCGTGGCCGGGTATCCTGCGCACTACGTATGGCGATCACGAACGTTGCCGTCAAACCTATTTCGCTACGTATCCGGGTCTATACTTTACGGGCGATGGTTGTCTGCGCGATGAAGACGGCTATTACCGCATCACAGGCCGCGTAGACGACGTACTGAACGTATCGGGCCACCGCATCGGCACAGCTGAGGTCGAAAACGCGATTAACATGCACACGGGTGTAGTCGAAAGCGCCGTAGTGGGTTATCCACACGACATCAAAGGCCAGGGTATTTACGCCTACGTCATCACCGACGATCAGCAGCCTTCCGACCATGATGCCGAGCTAACCAAACGCGACATTCTGGCAACCGTTACGCGGGTAATTGGACCTATCGCCAAACCTGACAAAATCCAGTTTGTAACGGGCCTACCTAAAACCCGCTCCGGCAAAATCATGCGCCGAATCCTCCGCAAAATTGCAGAAGGCGACATCAGTAACCTCGGTGATACGTCAACACTGCTTGATCCAGCAGTAGTCGATGATATTAAGGCAGGAGCGATATAAGTTTTAGTTCACAGTTTATAAGTACGCCGGACAGAAACGTCCGGCGTTTTTTTATGCCGTCAAATTGACTCAAAACGCTACTTTTTTTGTTGCAGGGAAAGAAGCAGTCCGGCATTTAGTACGTCCGAATCATCAACTGGCATTGACTGCGGCCTTACCACCAACAAATCTATGCAACTCCTTTACAGTTATTTACGGCGCTATTGGGGCCTGTTGGCACTGGCGCTAATCTTGGCAGCGATCAACCAGATCTTCTCGCTGCTCGATCCGTATATTTTCCGGAAAATCATTGACCAATACGTAGTGAAGCCGGGCGGTAGCCTGCGAACCATCGACTTCTGGGGCTTCCTGAAAAACGGGGCGGGTCTGCTGATTTTGCAGGCGCTTGGCGTGGCGATGGTCAGCCGCATTGCCAAGAATTTTCAGGATTACTACGTCAATGTGATTACGCAGCGGCTGGGAGCACGACTCTATACGGATGGTCTCCGGCATTCGCTCGACTTGCCGTATCAGGTGTTTGAAGACCAGCGGTCGGGGGAGACGCTGGGCAAGTTGCAGAAGGTACGTACCGACGTCGAGAAGCTGATTCAATCGTTTGTCAATGTGCTCTTTACGTCGGTGGTGGGCATCATCTTTGTAATGTGGTATGCCGCTACGGTCTACTGGCCCATAGCTCCGGCTTACTTCCTGACTATTCCGCTGCTGGGTTTTGTGAGTTCGCTACTGAGCAAGAAAATTAAGACGGTTCAGAAAACCATCGTCGCCGAAACCACGGCACTGGCCGGTTCAACGACGGAGAGCTTACGGAACATCGAGTTGGTAAAAAGCCTTGGTTTGGCGCAGCAGGAAACGGAACGACTGAACGCCACAACCGAGAAAATTCTGAAGCTCGAACTCAAAAAAGTGCGCTATATCCGGTCACTGTCGTTTGTGCAGGGTACGTTTGTGAACCTGCTACGTAACGCGATCATGCTGCTTATGCTGTTTCTGGTGGTGCAGGGCAAAATTACGGTGGGTGAGTTTTTCTCGCTGTTCATTTACTCCTTCGCCATCTTCGGACCGTTGCAGGAACTGGGCAATATCATCAACGTATATCGGGAGACGGAAGCGTCATTAGCGAATTTTCAGCAAATTCTGGATACACCCCGCGACGTTAAACCAGCCCTCCCACAACCCGTCAAAGCACTCAAAACACTGGCTTTTGAGGATGTTCATTTCAAACACCTCACCGCCGAAAAACCCGCTCTCGATGGCATTACGTTTGATGCGGAAGTCGGCGAGACTATTGCGTTTGTCGGTCCTAGCGGTTCGGGAAAAACTACCCTCGTGAAGTTGCTGGTCGGTTTGTATAAACCGCTCAGTGGTCAGATATTATACAATGGCATTCCCGGAAATGAAGTAAACCTAGACGAACTTCGGGAGCAAATCGGCTTTGTGACGCAGGATACGCAGCTTTTTGCCGGAACTATCCGCGAGAACCTTCGCTTCGTCGCGCCCAACGCCACTGACGCCGAATGTTTGACAGCCCTGCATCAGGCGGCCGCTGACTCGCTGTTGGCCCGCGCTCCGCAGGGACTCGATACGGTCATTGGCGAGGGTGGTGTGAAAGTATCGGGTGGCGAAAAACAACGGCTGAGTATTGCCCGTGCGCTTCTCCGCAAACCTGCGCTGCTGGTGTTTGATGAAGCGACATCGGCGCTGGATTCGCTGACCGAAGAGGAAATTGGCCGAACGGTACGTGATTTATCCGGTTCGCGCCGACACATTACAATCCTGATTGCCCACCGATTGAGCACAATCCTTCACGCTGATCGGATTTTTGTTCTGGAACAGGGCCACGTCGTGGAGCAGGGGCGTCATGCCGAGTTATTAGAGCGCAAAGGCTTGTACTACGCTATGTGGCGGCAACAAATTGGTGAACGCAAAGAGTTAGTGACTGCCTGATAATAGAACGCAGATTTTATGATTAGTATGTCTGTGGTGTCAGTTTCTAAAAACTGACATGTAAGGTTTCTTAAAACCGAACGATCCAGAAATTAGGTTTTGGGAAACCTCAAACGGTCGGGTTCTGAACCCGACAGCACGAAAAGCGCAAGAGCCGAATCATTCCGACGGATAGTAAAAACATCGCATTCCAACCTTCACGTATAAATAACCTCTCCTACCTATGTTACGCTACCTCATCGGCACAGCCTTTGCAGCTGTATTCCTCTTGAGCAGTTTTCTTATTGACCCCAACCCCGTCGCAAAAACAGCCCGAGAAAATTATCAGACGTACTGTTCTTCCTGCCACGGCGAAAAAGTGGAAGCGTTCGTAGATCGCAAATGGAAGTTCGGCAATACCAAACCTGATTTAGAGAAGAGTATTTCCGAAGGCCATCCTGATCTGGGTATGCCATCCTGGAAAGCAACGCTGAACGCCACTGAAATCGGTGAACTGGCCGACCTGATTACTGAAAGTCTGAAAAACGTCGATCAGTACAAATTCGCCAGCAAACCTACCTCAAACGTCTTTTCGTCCGAAGGGCAGACGGTTAAATTAGATACCGTCGTTTCCGGACTTAGCTCGGCCTGGGGATTGGTTTTTCTACCCAACGAAGAGTTACTGGTTACAGATCGCAACGGCGATATTTACCGGATTGACAAGTCGCGCCAAAAGACCAACGTGACGGGTGGCCCGACCGTATTGGCCGAAGGTCAGGGGGGACTTCTGGACGTAGCGTTGCATCCCGATTTCGCGAAAAATGGTCTTGTCTACTTTTCGTATTCAGCGGTGAAGGACGAAGGTGGTCAGAAATTATCGACTACAGCCATCATGCGGGCCAAATTGGCTGGTGCTACGTTGACTGACCAGAAAGTGATTTTCGAAGCCCTCCCCTATTCCAAAACCCGCCATCACTACGGCTCGCGGATGGCGTTCGACAAAAAAGGCTATCTGTTTTTCTCCGTTGGTGAGCGAGGAAACGAGAAAGAAAACCCGCAATCGAAAGCGAATGATCTGGGTAAAATTCACCGCATTTATGATGACGGACGTATTCCCGAAGACAACCCATTTGCGAAAGAGAAAGGCGCGAAGGCATCCATCTATTCGTACGGCCACCGGAACCCGCAGGGATTGATTGTAACAGCCAGCGGTGAGATTCTAGAACACGAACACGGTCCGCGCGGAGGTGATGAACTCAATCTGATCAAAAAAGGAGCGAATTACGGCTGGCCGGTTATCTGCTACGGCATCAACTACGACGGCAAGCCAATTACGAATCTTACAGCTAAAGAAGGTATGGAGCAGCCACTTACGTACTGGCTTCCGTCTATTGCCCCATCCGGTATTACGTTTGTTGACAGCAATAAGTATCCGGGCTGGAAAGGCAATCTGATGATCGGTTCGCTACGTTTCCAATACCTGAATCGCTGCGTGATGGAAGGCAATAAAATCGTAAAACAGGAAAACGTTCTGAAAAACATCGGTCGTTTACGGAATATCAAGCAAAGCCCCGATGGCTATCTCTACGTATCCGTCGAACAACCAGGCTACGTATTTCGACTGATGCCGGTAGCTCAGTAGAAGGAAAACAATATCGAAAAGCGCTGGATACGTATGTTCAGCGCTTTCTTATTCTTCTAAAATCTCCGCCAGCACGGTTTCAAAACCGACCAGTACGTCTTCACCTGACAATTTCCCGGTAAACGCCCTATGACCTATTATCATCAGCAGTTTCTAAAAATCCGGGAAGAGGTTTATCCAAACGAATATGTATGCAGGCAGATCATTCAGGCAAAACGGTTTATTGACAGCCAGTTTGCTACGTCTATACGCCTGAGCGACATCGCTGAAGCTGCTTTTCTGTCCAAGTTTCATTTCATACGGCTTTTCAAACAGAATTACGGTCAGACACCGTATCAGTACCTGACGATGGTTCGAATTGCACAGGCGAAACGGCTTTTACGTACGGAGAAAACCATCAGGGAAGTTTGCTTCGCCGTTGGTTTTGACAGCGTTAGTTCGTTCACTGCGCTTTTCAAGAAAATAACCGGCGTAACACCGTCGACCTTCCGGAAAAGGCTCGCTACGTAAAAAAGCAATTTTCAAGAAGTGTACAAGCTTCCTCTTTCAGACCTTTGCCAAAAGCGAAGTCCTTCATAATCGGAACCTAAACGCATGAAAATTAAAGTAACCAGCCTGATGGTCAATGACCAGGAGAAAGCCCTGACCTTTTACACCAATGTACTGGGATTCGTCAAAAAGACGGAAATCCCGATGGGCGATCATAAATGGTTGACCGTTGTCTATAGGGAAGAAAAAGATGGTGTCGAGTTATTACTGGAACCGACGGCGTTCCCACCGGCTAAAACGTACCAGAAAGCGCTATTCGACGCGGGAATCCCAGCGACGATGTTCAATGTCGATGATGTTCAGCAGGAGTTCGAACGATTGGCAACAGCAGGTGTCGTGTTTAGCATGAAACCAACTACTATGGGACCTGCCACGATTGCCGTCTTTGATGACACCTGTGGCAATAATATCCAGATCGTTCAGGTTTAGATCGGTTAACCCCTAAATCCCCTGAAGGGGACTTTGCTCATATTTAGACAAAGTCCCCTTCAGGGGATTTAGGGGTTTGTTGACTCGAATAATTTGCCCCCACCCCATTTACAACAACTACGTAACACGCTCAGGCATGAAAAAACTTTTTTCACAAAATATTAGTTGATATATCAACAAGCTATTACATTTGTACCATGGTTATTGACAAAGAAGCAGAACTACGGAAGAAGATATCGGGACGGATGGGTAAGCTGTCCATCTTTACAATTACCCACGTGGGTCATTTGATGGGCAAGAAAGCAAACCGTGAACTGGTCCGTTCGGGCTTTAGCTTACAGCTTGAGCAACTGCCTATTCTGTTCACAATCTACTTTTCGGGCGATGATTTGCCGTCGCAACAGGAGATTGCGAATCTGCTTCACAAGGACAAATCGGGTATTCAACGCTCCATACGCACATTAGAAAGGGATGGCTACCTACGTATCGTCTCCGATGATGTTGATCGGCGTAAGAATCTGATCCAGTTAACACCGGCTGGGCAACTGGTTATCGAGAAGGTTATCCAGACAGCAGAAGGTATTGATAAGCAGGTTACCGACCAGTTACCAGCTGAGGAATTAGATTCCTTTATGACGACGTTACGGAAAATTTCTTCCCTACTAGACAAATAGTATTTTTTTAATTAATTAGTTGATATATCTACAGTAGACACATCAACCTTATTGAAAGTATGAAACATAAAATTGCACTGGGTTTATTTTTTCTGCTGGCACAAAGTGGCTGGGCCCAGTCGACCACCAGCTTTCGGTTAAAGGATTGCATCGACTACGGCCTCCAGCATTTCGGAACGGTACGTATCGCTCAGTATCAGGTTCAAACGGCGGATCAGCAGGCTCGCCAGGCACTGGGCCAGTATTTACCCCAGATCTCAGCGACGGGAACGGCTGTAAACAATATTAAGCTACAGAGAAGTGTCATTCCAGCGGGGGTTTTTGGACCTGAACCGCAAGTATTTATAATCGGACAGAAATACCAGACCAACCTGACTGCGCAGGCCACACAAACGATCTTCGACCGGTCGCTGCTGCTTGGCATTAAAGCGAACAAGCCGAACCAGCAACTGGCCGAGCTGAATACCCGCCAAACCCGTGAGGACATTATCTATAATATCGCCAGCAATTATTATCAGGTTTTCATCGCACAGCAACAGATTGCCCTGCTCCGTGACAACCTTCAGCGGACGCAACAGGTACTCAATATTCTGAAGCTACAACGGGATAATGGGGTTATTCAGCCCGTCGATTATACGCGCACCGAAGTGAGTTACAACAGTACACAGTCGCAGTTGACGCTGGCCGAAAATGATTTGAATCTGGCTTACAATCGCCTGAAGTACCAGATGGGCTTACCAGACGATCAAAATCTGGTCTTGGCTGACTCAACACTGCTGACGCAACTTCCTGTTGTGGAACAGACGCCGTTTGATGCCCAAAGTCTGGTTTCGTTCCAACAGGCTGCCACAAACCTGGAGCTGCAACGATTGCAATTAAAGCGGATTCAGGCTGGTTATATACCCACACTAGGCCTGACGGCTAACTATGGTACTGTCAACCTGGGTGCGCAAACGCTCGATAAACTGTTCAGCAATTTCGTCGGTTTCGGTAGTTTTGGTCTGCGGCTGAGCATTCCTATTTTCGACGGTTTCCAACGCGATGCGCAGGTGAAACAGCAACGGTTAACGGTACTAACCCAGGAAGAACAGCAACGCCTGAACGTAGCGGCTTACCGGCTTCAGTTCAACAACGCTCAATCGCAGATTCAAAAAGCGCAGACGAACGTAACGAACGGCGATCGAAACGTAAAGCTGGCTCAGGAGGTGTACAACATCACGACGCTGCAATACAAACAGGGCGTTAAGTCGCTGACCGATCTGGTTAATGCCGATACGTCCTACCGCCAGTCGCAATCAGACTACATCAATTCGCTCATCAATCTGTATCAGGCTCGTCTTGATCTGGAACAGTCGAGGGGCAACTTACTTAATTTCTATAATCAACTCTAACCGGAGCGCCGGGCCGCCGGAGCGGTCGTTAGCAGGCAATACAATTGAAAGCCATGAAAAAGACAACACTCATTATCATTACGTCCGCCCTGGCCATCGTCGCGCTAATCGGCTTCCGACTAGCGTCGAATAAAGAGAAAATAGATGCTCAGAATAAACCCGTCGTCAACGCGAACGTAGCGATTCCGGTAACGACGGCGCAGGTACAGGAGGGCGCGGTTAGTCAGCAACTGGTCAGGACCGGAAATCTGATTCCGTTTCGCGAAGCCAACATTACGGCTACCACGGCGGGGAAGGTTACGCGCGTCAACTTTAACTTAGGTACGCAGGTTAGCCAGGGGCAGACGCTGGTCGAGTTAGATAACCAGCTCAAAGAACTTTCGCTGCAGGCTACGCAACTCAATATCGACAAGCTGAAGAAAGACGTTACGCGCTACAACACGCTTTTAGCCGGAAACGCCACCACAGAAATTCAGGTGAATGATACTAAATTCAACTACGAAAACGCGGTCAATCAGGCGGAACAAATCAAGAAGCAGATTCAGGATGCCAACGTAAAAGCACCGATCAGCGGACAGATTGTACAAAAAGCGATTGAGCCCGGTGTATACATCACCGTTGGCAGTACGTTAGGTAAGGTCCTGGATGTAGCGCGATTGAAAGTCAACGTACTGGTCAATGAAAGTGATGTGTATCAACTGCACAAAGGTCAATCGGTAAAGGTTACTGCCGACGTATTTCCCGGCCGGACGTTTACTGGACAGATTTCATACATCGCTCCGCAGGGTACTGATGAGCATAATTATCCGGTTGAAATAACAATTGCCAACGCCAGCAGCCTGAAAGCCGGTACGTATGTTAACGTTGATTTCTCGCAGAAATCGAATCAAAAAGCCTTACAGATTCCACGTAATGCGCTGGTCGAAAGTATCAAGAATCCGTACGTCTACGTCGTGGATAACAACGTAGTACATCAACGTAAAATTTCGGTAGGCCGCGACTTTGGCGACACCATCGAAGTATTGGGCGGCTTATCCGCTGGCGACGTCATTGTTACAACCGGTCAGTTGAATCTCAGCGACGGCAAATCTGTGCAGATAACAAAATAAATGAGCGAAAGAGTGAATGAGTGAAAGAGCGGGCCAGCGAAAAGCTGATGTGATCCATTATTTCTCTCTTTTACTCATTCACTCTTTCACTCTTTCACTCATTTACAACCATGTCAATAACCGAAATAGCCATTAAGCGGCCGTTACTGGTAACGACCATTTTCACCGTCCTGATTTTGTTCGGTGTGCTCAGCTACCAGCAATTGTCGTACAATCTGCTGCCAAAATTTGAAGCCAACGTTATTAGCGTCGCTACTACGTATCGGGGTGCTTCGGCCGATGAGGTTGAAACGAACGTAACGAAACGGATTGAAGACGCGCTGTCGTCGCTGGAAGGGCTGGACCGTATGACGGCCACCTCGCAGGAAGGCGCTTCGATTGTGATTATCCAGTTGAAAAACGGGGTCGACGTAACACTGGCGCAACAGGACGCGCAGCGCAAGCTCGAACAGATTATCAACCTCCTGCCCGACGATGTCGACCGCCCGATTCTGAATAAGTTTTCGACGGACGAGATTCCGGTTTTGCGCATGGGCGTAACGGCTAACATGTCGCCTAGCAAGCTGTATGACCTGATCGACGACGACCTGAAACCGCAACTTTCGAACGTAGCGGGGGTTGGTCAGGTGAACGTCATCGGCGGTAGTGAGCGTGAAATTCAGGTAAATGTCAACGCCGAGAAATTACGGGCCTACGGCGTTTCGATTGGTCAGGTCGCGCAGGCTATCAATGCGGCTAACACCAGCTACCCAGCCGGTCAGCTGGAAACGCGGGAGTCGCAGTATTCGATTCGTTTCGATGCTTCCGTCGAAACGGTTAATCGGTTACGTAGTCTGGTCGTTGCCCGCCGGACAGATGGTAGTGAAGTACAACTATCTAACATAGCGGAAGTGGTCGATGCGACGGCGAAACCAACGGCCATCAACCACATCAACGCGCTGCCTTCCATTGGGATGCAGATTCAGAAACAATCGGATGCCAACGCGGTGTCGGTGAGTCAGTTGGTGCGCGCCCGGATCGCTACGCTGGAAAAGCAACATAGCGATGTGAAGCTCAAATTCAACGTTGCCTCCGACCAGTCGACCTATACGCTGGCTTCGGCTCATGCCGTCGTTGACGACCTGTTCCTGGCCGTGCTGATCGTATCCGTTGTGATGTTATTATTCCTGCACAGTTTCCGCTCGTCGCTGTTTGTGCTGGTTGCGTTGCCATCCTCGATCATTCCGACGTTTGTGCTGATGTATCTATCGGGCTTCTCGCTGAACCTGATGACGCTGATGGCGCTCTCGCTCGTTGTTGGTATTCTGGTCGATGACTCGATTGTGGTCTTGGAGAATATCAACCGTCACCTGGAGATGGGTAAGGATCGGGTTACGGCGGCCCTGGAAGGACGTAACGAAATAGGTTTTACGGCGCTGGCGATTACGTTGGTCGACGTTGTGGTATTCATACCATTGGCCATGACGGGCGGATTAATCGGAAACATTCTGCGGGAGTTCTCGTTGGTGGTTGTGTTCTCAACGCTGATGAGCTTACTCGTGTCGTTTACGCTAACGCCCTTGCTCGTATCGCGCTTCGGCAAACAGGAACCGCTGAATCCGAACTCGTTATGGGGTAAACTCAACTTGGGTTTCGAACACATGCTCGACCGTCTCACAGAAGCTTACGGACGTATTCTTGCCAGCGTATTAAGTCATAAGCGCTGGATTTTCCTGGCTGTCATTGCTTTATTGATTGGTTCGATTGCCTTAGTTCCGGCTGGGTTTATTGGGGCTGCCTTTATGCCACAGAGCGACCAGGGCGAAATGAGCGTGCAACTGGAACTGGCGCCAACAGCGTCAATCTATCAGTCCAACGCGGTGTCGCAGCGGGCCGAACAACTGATCATGAAGCACCCGGAAGTAGCGAACGTCTTCACGAACGTTGGGTACACCAGCAGCGGTATTGCTACGTCCTCCAACAGCAACATCGTTGATCTGAACGTAAAGCTGGTGGATAAGAAACAACGTACCGTATCAACCGACGATTTTGGTCAGATACTGAAACGGGATGTCGCTCAGATTCCGGGCGTGAAAGTTACGGTGAGCCCGGTCGGTATTGTGGGGGCCTCACAGGCGCCGATTCAGATTGCGGTGAAAGGAACCAACATGACGACGATCCGTCAGGCGGCTACTCAAATCAAAAATATCGTCGCTACTGTTCCGGGTACGCAGGATGTTAAGTTTTCGGTGAAAGATCCGAAGCCTGAGGTAACCGTACATCTGGACCGCGAAAAAATGGCTCAGTTAGGCATCAGCGCTTCGGACGTAGGGATCGCCTTGCAGAATGCGTTCCGGGGAAATGATCTGTCGAAGTTCAAGCAAAACGGTAATGAATATGACATTCTGGTTAGCCTGGACCGTTTCGACCGTACGAGCTCACAGGATGTTAGCCGGTTGACGTTTGTTAATAATCAGGGCAGAACCTTCGAATTATCGCAGTTCGCCACGGTACAGGAACAGACGGGTGAGAGTGTGCTGGAACGTATCGACCGGCTGTCATCAATCACGATTAATTCGCAGGTTATCGGTCGGCCCGTCGGTACGGTAGGGGCTGATATTCAGGCGAAAGTGGCGAAACTTCAATTACCTGAAGGCATTTCGATTCAGTACTTAGGTCAGTTGCAGCAACAATCGGATGCGTTCGGAAGCCTGGGTTTAGCGTTGGGTATCGCTATCCTACTAGTGTACTTCATCATGGTGGCGCTCTACGAAAGTGTGGTATATCCGTTCGTCGTACTATTCTCGATTCCCGTCGCGTTAATCGGTGCGTTGTTTGCACTGGCGCTGACCATGCAAAGCCTGACAGTATTCTCGATTGTCGGTATGATTATGCTGCTGGGTCTGGTGGCCAAGAACGCGATTCTGATCGTTGACTTTGCCAACCAGTTAAAAGCCGAAGGACACGACGTCATTCACGCGCTGATCGAAGCCGGCAAAGAACGGTTACGTCCGATTCTGATGACAACGCTGGCGATGGTCTTTGGTATGCTGCCATTGGCGCTGGCTAGCGGCTCGGGTGCTGAAACCAAGAACGGGATGGCCTGGGTGATCATCGGCGGGCTGGTCTCTTCCCTCCTGCTGACGCTGCTGGTTGTGCCATCGGTATACTTAGTCATTGACCGAATTATTGCCCGGTTCACAAAGAAAGAAGTGACACCGAAAAAACCACAGGAATTAGAAGTCGCCAAAGCGATAAGTTAACAAAGACGTAACGAAATTGTAGCGCGGTGCTTCAGCCCGCGTAGCCGTAGGCTAAATTGTAGAGCAAGAAAAATCTAACTACAATTTAGCCCACGGCTACGCGGGCTGAAGCACCGCGCTACGTTTGTTGACCAGACATATTTGCTGCGTAAACGTAGGTGACATTCACCCCCATATTTGCTTCATTGACCACTTTTATTCCTGTAAACCTGGAGCTTATTGTACTTTTACAGCTTATCTGGTGCATGGATAATGACCTGGCAAAAAAATCATACGACATCGTTATTGATTGGTATACTCCTGATAGTTCTGCCTGTCTTTTACTTTGTGTATGCAGGTGTTAGCTGGCGTCCGCTAAACCCACACGAGCATCTTGTTCAGAATGGTATAGCTTATCTTTTCTTTCTGCTTTTCTCCTATTTCAACCATACGGTATTCGTACCTCGCTGGTTTCTGGCCAAGCAATACCGTCGATACGCCATCGTAGCCATCAGCTGTGTGTTAGCGGCTGCCTACCTGCCGTATCGAATTGAGCAATGGGTTTTCTTTAAACCACCTTTGGAGAAAACGCCAATGGGCTGGTTCCGACAACTCTTTATGGAAGAAATGATGCTGTCGCGTCCTTTCGAACGGGGATTTCATTCACATCCGGGCGATCACAAGCCTTTTTTTAAGCCCTCCGATAAACAAGCTTCCTCTTTTCCAGACGGCCCTCCTCCGATGGAACGCTCAGGTTTTCACCACGGGGGTCCTTTTACCCTGTTGCTTCCGGTCAAACTGGCCATCTTGTTTCTGCTGGGCAGTGTCAGTACGCTCTTGTCCGTCTCCGTGCAGACATCCAATCGGCTACGAAAAGTTGAGAACGATCAGTTACAGGCCGAATTGCAGCAACTTAAGGCCCAAATCCATCCCCATTTTCTGTTTAATACGCTCAACAGCATTTATGCCCTGGCGATACGTCATGATGAGCGCACGGCGGATACGATTGTTAAACTCTCGGAGTTCATGCGGTATATGATTCGGGATGCTCACCGGGACACCGTCCCGCTGGAAACCGAAATAAAGTACATCGCTAATTACATCGACCTGCAGAAAGCCCGCCTGCAGGATGCCGTTCAGATTGATTACCGGTTGACGGGTGAGATGGATCACTGGCAGATCGCTCCATTACTGCTGTTCTCGTTCATCGAAAATGCGTTCAAATATGGAGTAAGCCCGGAAGAGGACTCGCTAATCACTATTCATCTGGATATTCAGAATAATGAACTGCGTCTGTATGTATTGAACAACAAAGTTCAGATCAGCCAATTTGAAAAATCTACCGGGGTTGGGTTACAGAACGCCCGGGAACGGCTACGACTTCTTTACCCGGCTGCGCATACGTTAATCATCGACGATGCCCTGACCCATTTCAGCGTCAATTTAACCCTCTCTTTATCCTGATGAAAGCCATAGCTCTGGATGATGAACGTCCTGCTCTGGATGTTATCGACGCCTTCTGCCGACGTATCGATTCAGTCGAGCTCGTTCAATTATTCACCCGTACGGGCGAAACGCGTCTTTACCTGGAAACGCATCCGGTTGATCTGCTCTTTCTGGACATCAACATGCCCCGGGAGTCCGGCTTAGCCTTTTACAAAACCATTTCCCAGCAACCCCTGGTTATTTTCACCACGGCGTATAGCGAATTTGCGGCTGAGAGCTATGAGATAGAGGCTGTCGATTATCTGCTCAAACCATATACGTTCGAGCGCTTCGAGAAGGCTGTCCAGCGAGCACAGATACGCTGGCGATCGCAACGACAGACAGATGGGGGCGACGGTGCTGACCAGGTGAATCTATACTTCCGGGTCGATCATGGCTTAGTAAAGATTACAGCGGCAGATATTCTCTTTATTGAAGGCCTGGATAATTACCTGAAAATCCACCTGAGCGGAAGACAACCGCTGGTTTTGCGCCTAACGCTGAAAGCCATACTCGATCAGTTGCCTGCGAAGAACTTTCTTCGCGTTCATCGCTCTTTCATTGTCGCTCTCGACAAAATTCAGGCGATACGTAGTAAGATGATTTTGATTGGGGATGAAGAAATACCCATTGGCAGCAGCTACGAAAAGGATTTTTTCAGCCTTTTCATTCGGTGAAATTCACCCCGACTTTTACCCGGTTTACCACAAAAACGTCCTGTTCACCCCAGAATACAAGTCATCAGCCACACTTTTCTCCAGCGCTTAGCTACGCAAGCGAACTTTGACTAGTTGACGAGGTTGTAACCGCTGGTACGCCAGCCCGGCCAGGCTACAACCTCGTCACTCAAGACAGATAGATGGTAGCCATTGACTCATAAAATCCTTTGTTCACCCCAGCAGGAACCCTATTCACCCCAAAACAATCATTCTTCTCAACGCTCAGCAACGCTTTTGCGTACTGATTGATACGTAATTATACCCGGTTTCTTATCCGCTTACAGTTTATGAAAAGAAGTATTTTGGTTGTTGGTGTTCTGATGTGTCTGGCTTCCGGCAGTTTATATACGCTGGAATCCTGTAAGTCAGATACGACAGATACGGTTACGCCTACTTCGGCGTCCGTTTCGGCCCTTTCCTGCGGTTCCGCTACGTTCTCGGCAGCCGCCGTAAGCGGCACAGCCTATGCCGCCACCGCTACGGTACCTTATACGGGTGGTAACGGAGCTACGTACTCGGCCGGCAGTGCCATTGCCTCGACGGGGATAACCGGCCTCAGTGCTACCTTACAGGCGGGTACGCTGAGTAGCGGTTCGGGTAACCTAACCTATGCCATCAGTGGTACGCCGTCCGGAACTGGCACTGCTACGTTCGCGCTTAGCTTCGGGGGGCAGACCTGCAGTCTGGCGCTAACGGTTAGCTCAACCGGTTCTGGTACAACGACAACAAATTCCAGCACGGTTACTACCGCTCTGTCGGCAACGGCCACAACGAGCAGTTGCAGTTCGACCGGTATCGCCCAGATTGTCTGTTTGACGGAAGCCTTCAAGGCTACTTTATCCAGCATGCAACTAATGGCTACGCAACTCACCTACTCAAAGACCAACGCGCAGAAATGGTCGAATCTGCCAGCGGGTCTTTCGGCTCGTATAGGCATTAATCTCGGCTCGCTCAATACTACCCAGCTAGCGGCTTTCCGTAATCTGATGGTGGCCGTGTTAGCGCTGGGTACAACGAACGAAGGGTACGATGAGATGATCGGCAATTTAGTGGCCGACGACTATCTCAACACGATTGGCGGGGGTTCCGACTACGGGGCGGGTAATTACTATCTTTCTATTCTGGGCACGCCCAGCGCAACGGGCTTATGGTCGATTCTCTTTACTGGTCACCACTATACCCAGCCTTACACCTTTAACGGGGGGAGTATCACGGGAGTCACTCCTGCCTTTCGGGGCGTTGAGCCTCAGGCAGCCGTTACAGCCGCTAATCGCACCTACCAATCTTTTGAGCAGGAGCGGCTGGCGTTTGCGGCCATGCTGACGGGACTAAGTACCACCGAACAGACGACGGCCAAACTATCCAGTACGTTCACCGATCTGGTGCTGGGACCCGGTCAGGATGGCAAGTTCCCATCTACCCGGTCAGGACTACAGGTTGGCAATCTAAGCAGCGACAAACAGGCACTGGTACTGAATGCCATTAAGCTTTATGTCAATGATTTAGACGCTACCACGGCGGCCACGATCCTGGCCAAATACACATCGGAATTAGCCAATACGTACATCGCTTATTCGGGCACGACGGCGATGAGTACCCAAAACGATTACGTGCGGATCGATGGGCCAAACGTGTGGATCGAATTTTCGTACCAGGGCGGAGTGATAATTCGCAACACGCCCCACTCGCACTCCGTCTGGCGCGACCGGACCAGTGACTATGGCGGCAATTAATCGTTCACCGTACCTGATACCCTGTTTACAGACCCAGCTACTCACTCCTGACCATCCAGTCAGGGAAACTGTCTGGCAAGTTGATTGACTGTACTTTGTCTACTTTATTTTCTCATGAAAAAATCAATTTCTTTTGGCTTCTTATTGGCCGTATTGGTGGCCATCTTCTTCGCCTGTCAGGACCATGCCGTAGACCCCGGTACAGGCCCCGGCGGTACAACAGGACCTGGTAGCGGCACAGGCACGATGGGGCCCGGGACTAGTTCAGGGGTTTCGATAGAAGCTTCGTTAACGGTTACGGCCCTCATGTCAAATACGACCAGCACGAACACGACCTGTTCTGGCAGCACTGGCCTGGCGAACGTAGTGTGTCTGACGAATGCCTTCCTGAGTACGCTCGACGCTACGCAAAAAAACACAGCGCAACTGACCTACAGCCTGGCCAACGCCCAGAAATGGTCGAATCTGCCAGCCGGGCTATCCGCTCGGTATGGTGTCAATCTGGCGTCGCTGACGGCAACTCAACTGGCGGCCTTCCGTAACCTGATGGTGGCTGTACTGGCGCTTCATACAGCCAACGAAGGCTATGATGAGATGCTGGGTAATTTAGTGGCCGACAATGTGCTGTATTACGCTGGCGGGGGTACGACCTATGGGGCAGGCAACTTTTATGTCTCCATTTTAGGAACACCCAGTACGTCGGGCCTGTGGGAGATCCTGTTCACCGGTCATCACTACACGCAGCCCTACACCTTCAATGGACCTTCGGGATCAGGCTACACGCCGGCCTTCCGGGGCGTCGAGCCAACGTCTGTTGTTAGTAACACCGCCACTGGTCAGAGCTACCAATCGATGGAACAGGAGCGAGTAGCGTTTGCGGCCATGCTGACGGGCCTAAGCAGTGGAGAACAGACAACCGCCAAACTGTCGTCTACCTTTTCGGATATAGTGCTCGGGCCCGGTCAGGACTGGAAGTTTCCGACGACTAAAGCGGGTCTTCGTGTTGGCGACCTGAGCACCGACAAACAAAAGCTGGTGCAGGAAGCCATCAAGCTCTATGTCAACGATCTGGATGCGACCACGGCGGCTTCAGTACTGGCCAAATACACATCGGAATTAGCCAATACGTACATTGCGTACTCGGGCAGTACAAGCGTAACAGCCCAGAATGATTATATTCGCATTGATGGACCGAGCGTATGGATCGAGTTCTCGTACCAGGGCGGAGTGATCATTCGCAACACGCCCCACCCGCACTCCGTCTGGCGTGACCGAACTACAGATTACGGGGGTACTAAGTAATAAACACCCATGAAACAACTGTTTTTTCCCGTCAGCCGTCCCATCGGATGGCTGATGGTTTTTCTGATAAGCCTACTGGCAACCCTTCTGCCAGACGTAGCCTTCGCTCATCCTATGCCGAATTCGGTGGTGCTGCTGAATGTCCACGCCAATCGGATCGAGGCCGAGATTCAAATTCCCCTGGTCGAATTACAGGCTGCCTACGGACATGCGGTCAACGACTCATCGGCCGGATTGATCGAGCGGCTTGGTCCACAGCTTCGGGCTTATCTCATTCAACACATCCGCCCCCAAACGCCCGACGGACGTCCCTGGAACGTATCGATCAGTGAGTTGGCGGTGCAGGAAACGCAAAATCCAATCAACGGGGTCTATCGTGAATTGACGGCACAGGCTCAACTGGTTCCTCCTGTTGGAGCGGATGTGCGGCAGTTTATATTTTACTATGACGTCGTTTTGCATCAGGTCGTGACGCATAAAATTCTGGTATCAGTCCGGCAGGATTGGGCACGGGGGCAAATCGCTGATGATCAGCCGGTTCAGGTAGGAATTATTTCACTGGATATTGTCAACAACCGTATTCTTCCCCTAAACGTCAATCTGGAATCGGGAAGCACCTGGACGGGCTTTCAGTCCATGCTTAAGCTGGGTATGCGACACATTGCTGAAGGGACCGATCACTTGCTGTTCTTACTAGTACTACTGCTGCCCGCACCTTTGCTGGTTCATGGCGGCACGGTCCGACGATTCAGCTGGGGTAGCTTTGGTGGTGTGCGATATAGCCTGATTCATCTGTTGCAGATTGTAACTGCCTTCACCGTGGGGCATTCCATTACGTTGCTGGCCGGATCGCTGGGGTGGGTACGCTTGCCGTCTCAGCCCGTTGAAATCCTGATTGCCGTATCGATTCTGGTGTCAGCCGTTCATGCGTTACGTCCCTTATTTCCAGGTCGGGAGGCTTGGGTAGCTGCTGGTTTTGGTTTGGTTCATGGCCTGGCGTTTGCTAGTACGCTCGCGAATCTGCAACTGGATGCGGGTCCGATGGCGTTGAGTATCCTGGGTTTCAATCTGGGCATCGAACTCATGCAATTGGTTGTCATTGGCCTGACGGTTCCCTGGCTGATTCTGTTAAGTCGTACTTCGGCTTACCGATATGTACGCATCGCAGGCGCTGTTTTAGCCAGTATTGCTGCCGTTGCCTGGGTCATTGAACGGATCACGGGCCAGAGTAATATACTGACAAAAAGCGTCGAGCAGGTCGCTGGGTACGCACCTTATGTACTTGTGGTACTAGCCCTGTTGGCCTTATTTTTCACCCGCCGAATGAAGCAGGCCAACGTTTGATTCGTTATGAAACCCGTTTTTCTCCTTTTTACTTTTCTCTTCTTTTCTCAGACCGTTTATGCGCACTTGGGAACGCTTACCGGTACGGTGGTCGATGGAACGACCCGCCTTCCACTACGTGGGGTGACCGTACAACTGGTTGGCGTAGAAAAAGCGATGCTGACCGACGAATTAGGGCGTTACCGCTTCGACGGTCTGGCTGCGTCACCCTACAAAGTTGAATTTTCGCACGTTGGCTACGCGCCACTCGTACAGGAAGTTATCATCGGCGATGACCAGACGACGCATATTCAGACGAGTCTGACCGTAGTTCCGGTGACTCTAAGCGCCGTCACCGTGTCGGCACTGAAAGCGCATGATCAGCAGTTGATTAGCAGCCTGGATATTAAACTGAGACCGATTACCAACTCGCAGGAAATCCTACGGCTGGTGCCCGGTTTGTTTATTGGACAGCATGCCGGAGGGGGAAAAGCCGAGCAGATTTTCTTACGGGGGTTTGATTTGGACCACGGTACCGATATTCGCCTGACCGTTGATGGCATGCCGGTCAATATGGTGTCGCACGCGCACGGACAGGGCTATGCTGATCTGCATTTTGTCATTCCGGAACTGGTCGAAGGCGTTGACTTTAAGAAAGGCCCCTACACTACGGACAAAGGTAATTTAGCAACAGCGGGTTGGGCTGATTTTCGAACCCGCACTACGCTGGATCGGTCGTTCATCAAACTGGAGGCTGGTCAATTCAATACGTACCGGGCGGTGGCTGGCCTTGATTTACTGGGCAACGGTCCGGCGTACCGGCGCGGAAAGACGAAAAACCAGTCGGCGTACCTGGCTTCCGAATATTCATACAGCGATTCATACTTCGATAATCCGCAGCATTTCAAGCGCGTTAACGTAGTGGGTAAGTACCACAATCACATTGGCGAGAACACGAACGTAACACTCACGGCTTCGACGTTTTGGAGTCAATGGAATCACTCCGGCCAGATTCCAGATCGGGCCGTTGACTCAGGACTGATCAACTGGTTTGGCTCCATCGACCCAACCGAAGGCGGAGAAACCAGTCGAACGAATGTCAACGCGCAACTAGTGACAATAACCCCGCGTAATCACACCATCAAAAATCAGTTTTTCTACAGCAATTACAACTTTGAACTATATTCCAATTTCACCTTCTTTCTGAACGACACGATCAATGGCGATCAGATCCGGCAGAAGGAACACCGAAATCTGTTTGGCTATAATGGCAGCTATTCCACGCAAGCAAGTGTAGGCAAAACCAGTTGGACAACAACCCTGGGTGCTCAGTATCGTCAGGACGTAACAGACGGGACGGAATTGTCGCATACAAAAAACCGGGTCGAAACCCTGAATCAACTTCAGTTTGGGAACGTCAACGAAATCAATGCGGCTTTGTACGCCGACGAGCTGGTTCAGGTTTCCAGCCGGTTTACTGTCAATGCCGGCGTTCGGGTCGATTATTTCCGTAGCCAGTATGCCGACCAACTAGTCACGCCCGTTGCGACCAAACGGGTCACACAGGCCATCGTATCACCTAAACTGAATTTTTATTACACCATCAATTCAAGAGCGCAGCTTTATCTGAATACGGGTAAAGGATTTCATTCCAACGATGCGCGGGTGGTTACGGCCCAGAATGGTCGGGAGATTTTGCCTGGTGCGTACGGCTCCGATCTGGGCATCATTGTGAAGCCTTTCCCGAAACTGCTCATCAACGCAGCGGCCTGGTACCTGTGGCTGGAGCAGGAATTCGTTTACGTGGGTGACGAAGGTGTGGTGGAGCCCAGCGGACGATCACGTCGGGCTGGCATTGATGTGTCAGCTCGCTATCAACTCACCAAAAGCCTGTTCGCTGATATTGATCTGAACACGGCCAATCCCAGATCGCTAGATGCCGAACCAGGTCGAAACTACTTGCCGCTGGCACCGGTGTTTACGTCAACGGGTGGTTTGTCTTTACAAACGTCGTACGGCCTAAGCGGCTCAGTACGTTACCGATACATGGCGGATCGACCGGCAAATGAGGACAACACGATTATCGCCAAAGGCTATTTCGTTACCGACATGCAGGTGAATTACGCCCGGCATGGATGTGCCAGAAAAAACTACACACTTGGTTTATCGGTGCAGAACCTGCTGAATACACGCTGGAAGGAAACGCAATTCGATACAGAAAGTCGCCTGAAAGGAGAAATCGCTCCGGTCGACGAAATTCACTTTACGCCCGGCACGCCCTTCTTTGCCCGCTTAAGCCTCACGTATTTCTGGTAATTGGCTGATAAGACTATGGTTTCCAATCAGTCTTTATGCTGAAAAATCCGGCTTAGGTCGATGCTTACCTGCCAACTGTCGATTAGGTCGAGTCAGCCGGTTTTTTCTGTTTTGTTTTGCATACGCATTCCCCGAATGAAGCCAAACAGATCCTGTTCGGGATTCAACGACTAACGCTAATTCACCAGACAAGATGTTTAAACCAATAAAGGCGCTGACAATCACCTTCGTTAGTGTTTTGACGGGGCAGATTGCCCTTGCGCAGTCAAGTGATCCGCTGCTTTTTCCTAAAAATGCTTTTACGGTTGAGACGAAGACGGTGAAAACGTTGGGGGGTGAGAAGACGGTAACGTACCGCTCGTACATGCACATTCCCTACGTAGCGAATCCCGTAGACAAAGAGTATCAGAGTCTGAACGTAAGCGTTCCGGTTAAAGTAAACAATGCCGACATTGATGCAATTAACGCACCGATCCTTTTTGTCATTGGCGTTGGTGGATACATGTCGGTCAACAACGTACGCGGACGTAGCTTTGGTCCGGGTGGTGGCCCCGGCGGCAACATGGGCAATGGTCCTGGTGGACCAGGCGGGGGAAACAGACCAAGTGGTCAGCCTGGCGGTCCTGGTGGATTGCCACCTATGGGAATGGGTGGTCCAGGAGGTAATGCCAATAAAACAAGTGGCAAAGCAGATCTGGCGCTGGCTGCTGGATACGTAGTAGTTTCGCCCGGTTGTCGCGGACGAGACAACCAGGCCGCCGACGGTACGTATTATGGCAAAGCCCCGGCGGTGATCGTTGACCTGAAAGCGGCTGTTCGGTACGTCCGGCATAATAAAGGCGTGATACCCGGCAATGTCGACTGGATTGTTTCTACGGGCGTTAGTGCGGGTGGTGCGATGTCGGCACTATTGGGCGCTTCCGGCAATAGTCCGTTGTACGAGCCGTATCTGAAAGAAATTGGCGCGGCCGATGCTCCTGACAATATCTTCGCGATAGCCAGTTTCTGCCCAATTGCGGACCTGGAACATGCCGACGGAGCCTACGAGTGGATGTATGGTACGTCACCACTAAAATCGGGTCTGGTCGATCAGGACCTTTCTAGCCAACTCAAAGCGCTGAATGCACCCTATCAGGCATCCCTGAAGCTCAAGGGCAAAAATGGGTTTGGCACGCTTACCGCTGACAACTACGACCAGTATCTAACAACGTATTACCTGATTCCATCGGCCACTACGTATCTGAACGGGCTAACGGACGAGAAACGGAAAGAGTATCTGGATAAGAATACCTGGATGACGTGGAACGTAAAAAGCGCGTCGTTCTCCTTTGCTGATTACGTAACGCACGTTGGTCGGATGAAAGGCCTGCCTGCTTTCGATGATTTTGACAAGAAACAACCTGAGCCCAGTGAGTTTGGCAATAAAACCATCAATTCCCGACATTTCACCCAGTTCAGTTTGCAGCATAACGACAAGAACGCTACGTTGGATGAGGACGTAAAAAAGCTGGTAAACCTGATGAATCCGATGTATTTCATCGGTCAGAAAAACAAGGGTAGTGCCCAGCATTGGTGGTTCCGTCAGGGTTCGTCCGATGCGCATACATCGCAGACCGTAATGGCCAATCTGGCTACCAGTCTCGAAAATCAGAATAAAAACGTAAGCGCCTTGCTGTACTGGGATGCTGGTCACGGGGCTGACAATGATCCGGAAGATTTTGTTGCCTGGATGGGCAAGATTACGGGCGCATCTAAACCGGCTAACGTTCGCAAATAAGTAACACCCGGCTCGATAAAACCAAGCCCTCAGGTTATACCGCCTAAACGTGTATAATCTGAGGGCTTAGTCTTACTAATATATTTTCTATTCTACTGGATATCCACGCTAAACATGGCCTATTCGTCCGGCTGAGTGATCAACCTGATTGGTTGGCGCCCAGTTAATGTCGTGTTTATTTCGACGTGAGTTGTGTGCTTAACAACGTATCCAGATTTTCCAGTCCAGCCGTAAAGCCTTCTTTGAAGCCCATGTTAATCGTTTGCTCCAGATCGGCAAGCTGGTCATAGGTAATAACAATATTCACGAGGGTAGACTCCCCTTTGTTGGTAAAGGTGTTTTCCCACAGTGAGCGGGGCATATCTGTATTGATCGTCCCGTTTTCGTCGCAGAAGCCGTCAAGGGCCGAAAAGCTTTTTTGAGGCTCAATGGTTTTGAAGTCGGCTTTTGACCAGTGCGTTTCCCCATCCGGCCCGATCATAGCATAGAGCCACGAACCGCCCGGCTTGAAATCCATTGATTTCGTTCGGACATGCCAGGGTTTGGGTGCCCACCACTGATCGAGCAATTCACTTTCGGTCCAGGCTGACCAGACCATCGGTAGTGGTGCATTGAATTCACGTTCTACATTGATCTGCTTGTTGTCTTTGTCAACTACGAAGTTCATGAGGGGTGCTTTGTTCATTTCTGTTCAGTTTTAAGTTTAGTTAATACGTCGTCTAATTGGGCAAAGCGTTTGTCAACCAGCGATTTGAACTGCTGAAGCCACGTATCGATCTGGTCCATTTTGTCAGGATTAATGTGGTAGTAGATCTCCCGACCTTGCTGCTGCTGGTTCAGTAATTCGCATTCCAGTAGGATATGAATATGCTTGGAAACAGCCTGACGACTGCTATCAAAATGCTCTGCCAGTGCGTTGGGTGTCATGGCCTGTGTGGCAATTAAAAGTAAAATGGTCCGCCGGGTTGGATCAGCAATTGCCTGAAAAACGTCTCGTTTCATAACATCGGCCTTTTATGTGCAACTAACTGGTTGCAAATGTACGCGCAACTGATTGATTGCACAAGTGAAAGTCCGAGAATATTTATACTCTCCTGACCTATCTGTTAAGTTGCAGATCGATCAAACTAATCATAACATAAAAACGCTACGTAGTCGGGGTTCATTATCAACCATCGGCTACGTAGCGTTTTTGCTTTAATTCGATATTCGTGTTGGTCGTTATTACGCCAGTGCTTTCCGGGCTTCGCGGTCTGGATCATTGGCCAGCGCGGGGAGGTCGTCAAGAATCATGGTTTCGCCGTTTTGGGGGGTATATGGTTTCCAGGTGGGTAAACCGCCCCCATTCGGATTGCCAGTCTTCACGAAATTGATAAAGGAACCAGCCATCTTTTCCGATAGCGCTCGGGGCCGTTTACCTCCGCCCGTGTGCGTCAGCATCAGGTCGGTGTTGTAGAACCAGAAACAAATATCGTCGCAGTGGAAAGCCCGCATCCGGCCATCGAACAGCGGAGGTTGCCAGCCAAACCACGCTACGTATACAGGCGCCTTTTGCTGGCTCGACTTGGCATTGGCGGTCGCCACAACATTCTTTCGGTTGGATACAATCAGTGCCCAAATCTCGATAGGCCGGGCTTTCGGGAAGTTTTTGGCATAAGCATCCACAATCTCGCCCGATTTATCGCCGAAGCGGGATTTGAGCTTCTCTTTCACTTCAGCCAGCGAAATACCTTCTAAGGAAGCATCGGTCCGGTCTGGATTTTGCTCGTGAAACGTAGAGCAGATCATCAGCGGAATAGCGGCCGAAAAGTGGTTGGGATCGTTGAAAAAAGCACCATCAGCTAAGTAAGTACCGTCACCAACAGGAGAGTATCCTCCCCGCTGGATATTCATCCGTTTCGCTTCGTCGGCCATTTTTTCGACGGCCCGATTGGCGATATCAATGTATTGTCGCCAGGGAATTTGCTGGAGCTTGTCGACCTCACCCGGTTTCAGACCCGCTTCCTCTATTACCTTCAACCCTAGTTTTTCAGCGTACTCTTTGTTGACACCAGCCAGTGAGCTGCCGCTTAAGGCCACCGCCTTATGAAACAGACCCTTCGCAGATGGCATATTCATCAGGGTAGTCACTTTAGCGCCCCCGCCCGACTGCCCAATAATCGTTACGTTGTTCGGATCTCCGCCAAAATTGGCAATGTTCTTTTTCACCCATTCGAGGGCCATAACCATGTCCAGATTGCCGACATTACCAGAAGCTTCTGAACCTCCGGCAGCTTTAAGGTCGGTATACCCCAACGCGCCGAGCCGGTGATTGAGGGAACAGAAGACGACATTACCAAAGCGAGCCAGGTTTTCGCCATGATACCCATCCTGTTCGACAGCATTCCCATTGACGAACCCGCCCCCATGCAACCAGACGACTACGGGCCGTTTCTGAGAATCGAGTGCGGGCGTCCATACGTTCAGTTTCAGGCAATCTTCCGAAACGTCATCGTAGTTCCAGTGGTCTACAAACGACGCATAGGGATTGGCATACCGCTTTTCCATAATCTGGGGAGCTGAGTTTCCCCACCAAATCGCCGGACGAATGTCGGTCCAGGGTGTGGGTTTCTGTGGGGGCATAAACCGGTTTTTACCCGACGTATCAGCCCCGTAGGATACACCTAAAAACTGGTGGATGCCGCGCAGGATGAAACCCCGGACTTTTCCATATTCTGTATTGGCTATGGCGATGTTGTCGCCCACAAACAAAATCTGCTCGTCTCCTGCCCTGGGGACTTTGGGGACCGACAAGTCCGAAGCAGTGACTGCGGGCGATGCGCCTAAAGTAGCCACGCCAACGCCCAGCGATTGAAGGAAATTACGTCTTGACGGTTTCATCGAATGCTTTTGGTAAAGGTTAAAGAAACGTAAAACTAAGCTACTGGTAAAGCATACCCTCTCACTGATTTACTGCATTTTAACCAGGCATTAGACCAGCGAACTGACTTAATCGAAGGGTAAAAATGCGCTGATTGCAGACACAAATCGAACAATAGTCGGACACTATTGGAACATCGCTCAGTAAGCGGCCTGACGAACAGCTATTTTTACAGTTATAGTCGAGTTCAAGAACGAACTGTTTTCGTGTATGAAATATCCTTCGCTTTTACACAGCATTCGTTTAGGGCTACTTTTCATTGGTATACTTGTCAAGCATTAATTCTAAACTCCATCGGTAATCCCGGTGGTTAGTCATTTACCTATGACCCTAACGACCGACGGCGGTTCAGTAAAAGGATTGGATCAGGTCGTTTGTCTGGTCAATGCGTTCAAGGCTACGCCCTCCTTCCAGAGCGTGGACCCCATAGCGCCGATAACGATTAATGGACACACTTACCAGTCGATGAAACAGGAGCGGCAGACAGTTGCTACGTTGTTGAGGAGTCTAAACAATAGTGAACAGGCTGCGGCCAAGCTATCCACTACGTTCCGCGACGTATTGTTCGGAACCTACTGATTCGTGAATTAATCTGATTGGCTCTTTGACAAATTTCTAAACTTTGCCAAAGCTGTAAACTGACTATTAGTTAAACTTTACGGCCTTACTTGCAAATCAATCCACGTGTCACCCTGTCGATTTACTCATCTCGGGACTTTATAGCCTCATACAGATACAAGCCTTTCTGTGTTAATAAGCCGCGCACAAAATGATGCTTGATCGCTACGTCGGAATGATCGTAAGGCGTCTCGCGCTGGCTCTGGTCGGCCCATAACCAGGCGATAACGGTCTCGTCTAAATCGGTTCGATAGAGCCCCTGTTCAATACCCTCATGAAGATTGGCAATCAGGATTGTATTAATGTATTCGGTTCGGAACGACTGAAACAGATGCCATACGGTCGGGTAATGCCGCTCAATATCACGGAGTAAATTTGGGTTTACGGTTCGGCGATAATGACTTAACCGATCCCAGATGAGAAGCGCGCTGGCAATTGGATCAGCAACTTGTTTATGTATCGCGTTGGCTTCCCGCAGGTTTTCGTTCAACTGCGTTTCCAACATCAATCTGACCAGTTCTTCTTTACTGTCAAAGTGCTGATAAACGGTCTTTTTCGAAATTCCCAGTTGCTGAGCAATGTCTTCCAGCCTGACGGTTTTCACACCTAAGTGATTGAATAACTGCCGGGCTTCCGCGATAATTCGTTCTTTCATGTACCTACACTATTTAGCTGTATAATCGTATACGAGCTAAATAGTTAACTAAAAAGACATTTTTCTCTATCGGGATTTCATACGTAGCGAAGCAAACCAATTTCAGGATGGGCTGCTTTATAGCGACCGTACCATTTACAGAGCGGGTATAGCAGAAGAACCAGGCCAAACCATACCATATAGACCAATCCCAGCGAAATACCGGCTCCGGCCGGTCGTCCAAAATTCAACGGACCAGAGGGAATGTCGGCGAACGAATAGCTTTGAAGAAAACTCATCGCCAACATCGACAAATGGACAAGATACCAGTGCAGGATGTAGTAAAACATAGGCACTTTTCCGTAAACCGTCAGCCAGTTTGTGAACGCGTTGTTAACGCCGTCCGCTGCGGCTAGAATCAGGAACATCAGGCCGAGCAGCAACAGATCGTAGAGCAGCGAAGGCGGGTATTTCGTTACGTTGATAAAGGATAGAAACGTAAACAAACCGTCTTTCTGAGGACTCCAGGGAGCCGGATCGCCATATCCATTCAGGAAACGTAGCAGCATGAACACGGCCAGGCAACCTAAACCGATACGTAGCAGCAGGGGCTTTCGCTGCTCCAATGGCTGTTCTATAAGCTGGCCAAAGGCATAGCCAACGAGCATAATACCCAGCCACGGAATGATCGGATACGCAACCAACACGGCAAATGAAGGGCTAATCGCAAAGAACTCGACCCGAAAAAACAAAGCTGCCATAAAACGAGCAGTCGAGTCCGTAAAGGCAGGAATCAGTTGCAGCAGGTTGTGACCAAATACGATAATTAACCCGATAAGGCCCACCCACTTAGCGGGCAATCTTACCAGAAACGAAAGGATAATGAATCCTCCACCAATGGCATAAATCACCTGTAACATCAGAGAGTGAAAGTGAATATCGAACCAAAAAGCGAAGTTGATAACGGTTAATTCGAGCAGAATAAGCACAATACCCCGCTTCAGCAAAAACCGCCGGGCCGATACGCCGTTCCGTTTCCGGAGTGATAAGTAAGCCGATGTTCCCGACAGAAAGACGAACGTTGGGGCACATAAATGTGTAATCCATCGGGTTAGAAATATAGCGGGCGTAGTGGTGGTTAAATCAGCCGGATTCTGAGTCAGCGCGGAAATATGCAGCAGATCGCGAACATGATCCAGCGCCATGATCACCATCACTAATCCGCGCGTTACGTCGATGGTCGTTATTCGGTTCATACCTATCTTATCATTTCTTATACCGACACTGCGTATTATCCGCCTTTACGTAGTACGACTTATAATTCAAGGCTTTCGGGTCCATGCATCCTTTCAGATCCAAAACTTCAATCTGCTTAAAATCAATAGGGTGACTTTCGGCCTGAAGCGCTATGTACCCCTCCCCTAATGCCGTATTGGCGCGACCATTCCAGTAACTGGCCGCTTCAGAACTAAAATGACCTGCACTCCAGTCATGATCCCGGCTGACAAAGCCTCCGCCAACTTCGGGTCGCTCGTAGGTTAATACGGTATCGCTCTCAATGAGCTGGTGCACAACGGAATCACCCAACACGATCGCTTCGGCCGTTACCCACTGATCGCCGTCGTATGTTTTTGAGTCAGAATCAGTACAATGTTCGGGGCGTAATTTGCCGTTCATGTGCACCTGCGTACCGGGTGTACAAAGGTTGCCCGTATGACGCGGCCCCTGCCCTAACCCACCCAGCAGCTGCATTTCCAGAGATACAGGGAATGTTTGTCCCAGCGACAAGCTTTGAGCCGACTGCGAGTGAAGCATGATGCCGCTGTTTCGCACATTCCAGGAATCGCCACCAGGCGTCTGGTTACCCAGGAACCGATATTTAAACCGCACTTTGTAGTACGAATAAGGGGTTTTATAATAAATATGCCCGTACTTCCCATCGAAGGTTTTGTATTGATCGTAAGCAATTCGCAAAACGCCATCGTCGACCCGAAACGTATTTTTATAATTGTCATTCAGCGGCAGACCCGCAATTTTGATGTCCCAGCCGGTAAGGTCTTTGCCATTAAACAACGAAACCCACTCTTCTTTCTGGGCCGCTTTTTGCGCAATTGTTACCGTGACCGAAATAAAAAACAGAAGAGCAACGTAACGTAGTGTTTTCATAAAAGAGGTATGTTTTGTGGGGTAGTATTTCAGGCTTATTTCATCACTTCAACGGTGTTCAGCTCCGGGCCACCACCGTGATTAGCGGAACCGGCAACAATATAGATTTTACTGTCGTAAACCACCGCTTGCGTACCATGACGACCCTGCTGCATTTTTGGGCCCGATGTCCATTTATTGTTTTTCGGATCGAGTGCTTCTGCTTCGTTATGCGCTTGTAGCTGCGTCGTTTCGCCACCAATAATCCAGACCTTGCCTCCCTGCGTTACGGCCGTCGCTCCTGCCCGTTGCGTTGGAATATTAGACGTAGCGGGCAAGGTCGTCCATTTCCCCGTTTTGAAGTCGTACATGTCTACTTCCGCGATGGTCGTTTCCAGCACTTTGTTGATACGTGCCGTCGAGTTTCGTCCACCGGCCAAGTATAACTTATCATCCACGATAGCCGCCGTGATGTGATCACGGGTGCGGGGCGCGTCAGGTAATTTTTTCCAGGTATTGGTTTTGGGATCATACTCATCCAGCCACGCTACGTGCCCATCATAATGCCCGTCGATAATGCCGCAGGCCATATAGATCTTGTCTTTATACACCACAACCCCAGCTGACCCTCGAAGTCGATCTTTCGGAATTTCGGGACCTACGCGCCAGGTTCCTTTTGTCGGATTGTAGATGTAAATGTTCGGAATTGGGGTTTCGTGCGGGTATTTTCCCTGGAAGGCGCCCATGACGTAAAGCTCACCGTTATAGGTTATGGCCTGGAAATGGTTCATCTCGACAGGAGGTTCAGGATGCTGTTTCCAAGCCAGTGTTCTCAGATTTAGCGCTTCGAGTGGCCGCATTCCCCGGCCGCCAACGGCATATAAACTGTCACCGATCAACGTAGCGGCATTTTCATGACGGGTAGCACAGGTATTTTGGGTAGCAACAGGTTGCCAGGTTTGTGCCTGAACCGATAAGACAGTACTCACCATACTGACACAACCAATTAATTTTATCCAGTTTTCCATGTATTGATTCAGACGATTTATTTGGGTTTCTTGCTCGTAAAAGACGTGCTGTTAGGCGTAGTTACTTAGCCTCATAAAACTTAAGGGGCAAAGGCTTAACTAGATTAGAATTGAACGACCAGTCTGCAGGTAACCCAGTTTATGATTTCGGATTACAAGAGGCAGCGGCTTATTCAGTCGTAAATCAGTTACTGGCAGCACCGATTTACGACTTTTTATACGGGTACTATCGTCGAATTCTTTATTTCGGCCATCACAAAAAAGCTGCTGATGTGCAGTGTACCGGGAATGACCGACAGGTGTTCCTGATAGAAATGGTTGTACGTTTCCATATCGCGGCTGACAATCTTGAGTAGATAATCGAACGTGCCTGACACACGATTACACTCCAGCACTTCGGGCAGTTCATGTACTTCGACCTCAAAGGCATTGAACGCATCACGCGTTTGCCGGTCCAGGGTTACCTGACAATAGATCATCATCAGATTGCCCAGCTTTTTTTTATCTAAAATCGTTACGTATCGGTCAATAACGCCCTCGCGTTCGAGCCGCCGGATTCGTTCATGTACGGGCGTTTTCGATAGATTAATCTGCTGGCCAATCTCCTGAATGGTCAGATGAGCGTTCTGTTGTAAAATAGTCAGAATCTTACGGTCAGTAGAATCAATGGGTATCATGACGGATTTTTTACGCTGTACTGTTCTTAAACGTGTATTCGTCAGAACAATTTCCGGCAAATGAGCTAATTCCTAGCTACAATTCCCAAAAAAATAACATCTGTTAGAAAACAATTACGCCTAATTTACCTTTGTAGTATTAAAAACAGTAACCTTCCAAACCTCCACAACCAGTATGGTTATCGGTGTTCCTAAAGAGATAAAAAATAACGAAAACCGCGTCGCACTGACGCCCGCTGGCGTAACTGAGCTTCGCAAGTATGGCCACGTCGTTTACGTACAGGTCAATGCTGGTGAGGGAAGCGGATTTGAGGATGAAGAATACATTGCGGCTGGAGCAATCATGCTCCCAACCATAGAAGACGTCTATGCGATTGCCGAGATGATTATGAAGGTCAAAGAGCCCATCGCTTCTGAATATGACCTGATTAAGGAAAACCAACTGCTATTTACATATTTCCATTTTGCCTCCTCAGAAGAACTGACGCAGGCCATGCTGGCGAAAGGTGCCGTTTGTTTGGCCTACGAAACGGTTGAACGTCCTGATCGCAGCCTACCCTTGCTGGTGCCGATGTCGGAAGTAGCTGGTCGCATGGCGGTTCAGGAAGGGGCGAAATATCTGGAGAAGCCATTGAAAGGCCGGGGTATCCTGCTCGGTGGCGTACCCGGCGTGAAGCCCGCTAACGTACTGATTCTGGGGGGTGGTATTGTGGGAACACAAGCGGCTAAAATGGCGGCTGGTCTGGGCGCACACGTAACAATTATGGACGTAAGCCTGGCCCGGTTGCGGTACCTTTCGGATATCATGCCCCCGAACGTACAGACCATGATGTCGAACGAATACAACATTCGCGAGATGATCAAAGTCTGTGATCTGATTGTTGGAGCGGTTCTGATTCCGGGCGCTAAAGCTCCTCATCTGATTACGCGTGATATGCTGAAGATGATGCGAGCCGGTACCGTACTTGTCGACGTAGCGGTTGACCAGGGTGGCTGTATTGAAACCTGCCATCCAACTACCCACGAAAATCCAACGTATATCATTGACGACGTAGTGCATTACTGCGTAGCGAATATGCCCGGCGCTGTGCCTTATACAAGTACGCTGGCGTTAACGAACGCTACGTTACCCTACGCATTGCAATTGGCCAACAAAGGCTGGCAACAGGCATGTCGCGATAATTCGGATCTCAAACTAGGCTTAAACGTTGTAGATGGCAAAGTTGTCTACAAAGGTGTTGCCGACGCATTTAATCTCCCTCTGACTGACGTAAGCACTGTACTTATTGAAGAAGAGCAAGAGGTTCAATAAATATTACCCATTCATCGACAGACGTGGGCTGCATTCTTCGGAATGTGGCCCTTTTTTTGTTTAATTTATCATATCTTACTGATCAAACAGCAAACGAATGGAACCTCAACTGAAAGAGTCTGTACCAACGCTTTATGAATGGGCGGGTGGCATGGAGAAATTTGAAGCCTGGACGGATTTATTCTATCAGCGCGTCAGAAACGATTCGATTCTGGAGCCCGTCTTTCGGGGTATGGCCCCTGAACATGCTAAACACGTAGCGCATTTTATTGCTGAAGTATTTCGTGGGCCGGCCCAATACAGTGACAACGAAGGCAGCCACTACGCAATGATTCACAAACATTTAGGCAAACATCTGACCGAAACGCAGCGCCGTCGCTGGATCAATCTGATTCTGGACACGGCCGATGATGTGGGGCTTCCCGATGACCCAGAATTTCGTTCGGCAGTGGTTGGGTACCTGGAATGGGGGTCTCGATTAGCGGTGATTAATTCAAAAGAAGAAGCAGTCAACGAGCCGAAGGATGCTCCGATGCCAACCTGGGGATGGGGTGAACCGGGCGGGCCTTATATCCCTTAATTACGGACCTGTTTTATCGTATGCATTGACGTATCAGGTATTCGTAATCAGTAGCTATATACAAATCATAACTTTTCAGCCGAATCACTCGATAAGGCTGACGCATGGGTAATACGTTACGCAGTCCCTGTTTGTCGTTTATAGGAATTACAGCAACGTCGGCTGGCTTGTACTGCTTTCCAGTAGGCCAAATGCCATATTGACGGTGAAAGAAAGGCACTAGAAAATCATAGGAGAATACGTTGGCATCGGAAGGTAACTGATCAGCCAGGCACTTCACGACGTTAAGATCGTCTGACCGAAGCAGAGCCGGATCTTTATCGTCGGCATATTTTCCCTGTAACGTGCGCGCCCAGTTACGTAATGATGGAAAATCAGGGCGAGCCAGATAAAGAACGGGAATCTGACCGAAGAATAAACCAGCTCCTACGAACCAAATCTTCACAGACGAAACCGGTTGTAACCGATCAGAAAATAAACTAATCACCAACGTAAGAAAAGCCGCTGAAAAAGCCCATAGTAAGACAAACCGCGGTGGCCACGTGAGCGACACTAAATAGAACAATGGCTGATTGTAATAGTGAACACTCTGTACAAAATTCAATGCCGTCAGCACAACGACACCGATACCCCACAACAGAAATAAACGACTTCCGGAACGATCCCTCAGCCGACTCATTACCAACCATAAGGTAACTATAACAGGTAGCAGTAACAATCCCGAATGCCCAATAAGCAATAGCATCTGTCGCCAGAATACGGGTTGATTGATGTTATTTTTGAGCAATGTCAACGCAATTTGCAGACGAGGTTCCGCAAAATTATTTTTATAGCCAAGCCAGACCATACCGGCAAAAAAGACGATTATCCAACCGATCGCGATTACCCAGAACCGTCTAGTCCACAGCCATTTCCATAAGGGTAGTCTGGGCCGTTGCCGTATACATTGCAATCCTTCATAGGCTAAATGAATCATAGCCGCCAGAACGGCCCCATCCTCAACGCTTGGCCTGAAGATGCCAGAGAAACGGCAGAACTGGCTCGATAAGCAAGATATCACGAATCTGTTAGACGTGGCTTTCCTTGATGTTGTGCGAACGGGTCGTAAAGTGCTTATGCCGCGCTACGTTCCCCTTATAGCCGGGTTGATGAACCGCTACATAGTCAACTTACCCTTATTAAATCGCTTAGGCCTCTTTACGTTCATCGTTGCCCGGAGCTTACATAAGCTAAAACCTGTTTCAGATTATACGGTTAGTGTAATCGTACCGGCGCGTAACGAAAAAGGGAATATCGAGGAAATTGTTCGCCGTATGCCCCATATGGGTCGTCATACAGAACTCATTTTCGTAGAAGGCAACTCAACGGATGATACATGAACTGAAATTCAGCGGGTTGTTCAGCGCTACAGCAGTCAGGATATAAAGTGTACACAGCAGGAAGGGAAAGGCAAAGGTGATGCCGTTCGGAAAGGGTTCGGCATGGCAACCGGTGATATTCTCATGATTTTGGATGCCGACATGACCGTTCCGCCCGAAGATCTTCCTAAGTTTTTTGAGGCCATTGCTTCCGGAAAAGGCGAATACATCAACGGCACTCGATTAGTATATCCGATGGAAAAAGAAGCCATGCGGCCACTCAATCTGATCGGCAATAAATTCTTTTCTGTTGCATTTTCGTGGCTCCTTAACCAACGTATCAAGGATACACTCTGCGGAACAAAAGTACTGACCAGAGAAAATTATCAACGGCTGATTGCCAATCGTACTTACTTCGGAGATTTCGATCCGTTTGGCGACTTTGACCTGATTTTTGGTTCAGCCAAGCTAAATTTAAAATTCGTGGAAATTCCAATACGTTACCGGGCACGAACTTACGGAGAAACCAATATTTCCCGGTTTAAGCATGGTTGGCTACTCCTCAAAATGACTGTATTCGCTCTGAACAAAATCAAATTTGTTTGACGCAAAATCCACTTCAGAGCTTACAAATTCTGTTCGACCAATGTCTGCCATTCGTCTTCCAACGACCCGTTGAAATACGTTGCACCCGCCCGGCGGTACCAATAATTGGCATTAAAACGGTCACCTTCTTTACGGTGCAAATAAGCATGAAGGCGATCATACACTTGCGTGCCTTCTTTGCTTTGAGCAATGTTGTGAGCCTGTTCCCAATCGCCTTTGGCATCGTACCAGAGTCCTTGCAGAATCGGGTGCAGATTAGCAGGAGGTTGTGGCTGTGTAAGCGTTGCTGTAAACTGATCCAAGGTCATTTTGATTCGGGTTTATTTGGTAGAGCAGCCGTCACGTAAGGCTCATAAGCTGGGGTAACAAAGATCGTATACGTAGTGAGTCGGATAGGTCGATACGGGCGCTTCATTACTCGGGGTAGGCGCTCACCTAGCTTCTGAAAATCGTTATTCGGAATAATGGCCAGATCTGCGTTTTCCCACTGTTTATCGGTCGGCCAGATGTTGTAATGTTTATGAAAAAACGGAATCAGAAAATCGAAGACAAACACGTTGGAATGCGCCGGAATAGTGGTAGATAGTTTCTCAATCACTGCTACGTCTGTTGCAGGTAACAACGGCTCTTTAAACGGATCGAATCGGTGTCGCACTACGTCTTTCAGAATAGAGACCAGCCGAAAATCGGGCCGGGCGTACTGAACAATAGGTAATTGAATGACGAGCAGTAATCCTCCAAGTAGTATAGGTTTCCAGATTGTCACCGGCTTTTCGCCCACGGCAAACAGCGACCAGATGGTCAGGATGTACGTTATCGAGAAGGTATATACCAGTACAAACCGGGGTGGCCAGGTTAACGACACCATGTCGAAAAGCGCATTAGTACCGTAGTAGGTTGCACCCTGCACCCAATTGGAAAGCAGCAGGGCCAACTGTGCTACCATATAGATTAACAGCACACTACCCGCCTGCCGCCAGCCAACCCGATACAGACCATACAGTAACATACCGATAGAAGGTAACAGTAACAGAAAGGTCTGAAATAGGAGAATAAGGTTTTTACGGATAAAGGCCCTATCCTGTAAACCATCACGGATCGCACTTAGCGCCTGTTGTAACCGTGGTTCTGGCTCAGCGGAGTGATTTTTATAAGATAGAAACGCCATCCCCAAGATAAATACAGCTGCCCAGCTACCCAGCACTTTCCAAAATCTTGGCTGAGCTAAAACGCCAAAAATGCTACGTTGCCGGTTCGCAACCAGATACTGGATACTCAAAAAGGCCAGGTGAATGGCTCCTGCCAGTAAAGCTCCATCTTCTTTAACGAGTACGATTAATCCGGCTGTTATCCAGAACCAAATCGTTTGATACGTTAGCAAAGCCAGTATAAACAGCAGTGAGAGCGGAAGATATGTTAACTCCGGATGCCATCCGATACCGGGGTGATCGTTTAGCCAGAACCAGACAGGGCCAGTAAGCAAAACCAGCAGAATCATCCATATAGCCCAAGGTTGCATTTGTCGACTGATATGGCGCAACGTGAGTCCATAGCTCAGCAGTGAGAGGGCTGTCTGGACAACAAAGGCTCCATAGGCTCCACTCAGGTAGATAAGCGGTCCCCACAGTAGCATGGCGTAGTTGTTATGAATTCGGTCGTCATAGCCCCCGATATTTTCGTAGAGCAATGGCCGGTCGTTTATCCAACTGTAGGAAGCCTGCAGGAAGATATACATGTCGTTAAACGTGTAATATAGCCCCTGAAAGCGAATGACTTTAAACCAGAAAAATAAGAGTAGAAACAGGCTGCTCAGGGCAACCGGAACAATCCATTTTGCTCTCATACAGTGAATAAACGGCCATCAGTGGATTGGAATAGGCTCGTTGAAAAGGGCAAACTTACGTAAATACCGGCGTATTGAGCCAGTAACCTCAATCCGTTTCGCTTCTGAACTACACCAATTGAGCATTATAGCCAGTCGCTGCGAAGAATTCCAGTAAGTTGAGCATAAGGTACCGTCACCTGAATAGGACCGACCGCATAAGCCGCAATTTCATAGGGATTGTAATAAAACACTAGCCCTTCCATACTCAAACCAACATTCGCCGGGAGAAAGAAATGACCGTCCCGCAAAAAATAGCCTTGCTCTTCGAGATTAGTATGCGGTGACAGTTCCTGCTGCTTACGAAACGCCTTTTCAACCACGCCCAGCAAGCTTGTTGTGTCCGTAACCATGTCAGCTAGCGTTAGCATTCGTCCGCTGTCCAGATCGAATGTGTAAAACGACAGATTAGAATTTGGATGGGCTCCACCTGTATACGCATACGTATCAAATTTCACGGTCAGGGTTTTCGGTCCGGCATGAACGGTATCGGCTGTGGTTTTCAGTTCCCAGCATCCTCCTAAATGGCCCATGTCTTTTCGCACGGATTCATAATCGGCGGCAAACAGATTGGCGGCTTTGGTCAAATCCTTGTGTGTATCAGGATTTATGGCAACCGTTGCACTATCGAGCCAGCTGACAACACTGCCAGCTGCCAGAGTTTGTAGACTATCATTAATTTTCTGCGCTCCTTTGGTATCGGCTTTCAGCAAAAAATACGAGACTTCTACATTGACACCTGTGTTACGGGTTGTATCACATCGATTAGCCCCAGTGAAGGTGTATTGCTGGCGATCTAAAATAGGTGGCTCTGAGCGAGTGGACTGACAAGCAAAGAAAAAACACGTTGAGATAAGGAAAAAAAATCCAAAATAATACTTCATGAAGAGGAAGCATCTTCCGTTTGATACCCGGAATGAGTTGCTTTATACAGGTTGTGATTGCGTAGTCGGCGTGATTGATCGAATCAACCACCCCTGGTATTACAAACTTAATAAATCTTTGAATCGTATGGCCTGACGACGACTAATTTCAATTTTGTCCCCCCCACGTAGCGTCACCAGCAGTCCACCACTGAACCAGGGTTCTATTTTTTCAATCCATTGCAGGTTGATAATGTGTTTACGATTGGCTCGGAAAAACGTACCTGGGTTGAGTCGGTCCTCAAGGGCATTTAGTGATTTGAGAACCAATGGCTTCTGATCATCGAAATAAAGCCGAACGTAGTTGCCCATCGATTCAAACAACCGTACTTTCCCTAATTTAACGAACCAGCATTTCTCACCATCTTTCACAAATACCTGATCATTTTCGCCCAGAATTTTCGTGGAAATACCCGGCGAGCCCGTGCCCGATGTTTCTGGAATATGCTGCTCCTCCTCTACCCGATGAATGGCTTCCGATAGCCGGGCTAATTCAACGGGTTTAAGCAGGTAGTCGAGTGCGTTAAACTCGAAGGCTTTGATAGCATACTCATCGAAAGCGGTCGTAAAAATGACTTCCGGGGTTTTACCTTCGATGGATTGCAGCAACTCAAACCCGTTTTTACCGGGCATCTGGATATCTAAAAACAACAGATCAGGTTCCAGCTCTTCAATCATTGGTAAGGCTTCGTCGGCATTAGCCGCTTCGCCTATAATCTGAATTTTGGGGAAATTTTCAAGCAACCGACGTAGTTCGTTACGTGCTAACCGTTCGTCGTCAATGATCAGGGTTTTCATATAAAAGTGTAGAATGAATAATGAAGAGTTAAGAGTAAAACAGAGAACAGAAAGTTAATTCTTCACTCTACACTCTTAACTTTTTCGCGTCGGAATATCCCCTCCGACTGGGCGGGAATGGTAATATCGGCACAGACGACCGGCCCGTCGTTCTGCGTGCCATCTTCCTGAAAAATATGAAATTGGGCTTCCGGACCATACAGTAGTTCGAGTCGCTGGGCGGTGTTCGCCAGTCCAAATCCACCTGATGCTTTCTTATCGCCCAAAACGCCTGTATTACGGATCAGAATGTGCAATTTATCCGCTACAATACTCGACCGAACTTCCACAAAGCCGCCTTTAACGGCGGTAGAAACGCCATGTTTGATTGCGTTTTCGACCAGAGTTTGTAGCATCATCGGAGGCACCTGCCAAAAAAGAGTCCGGCCGTCTATGTCAATGTATGAGGTCAGCCGGTCTTCATAGCGGACTTTTTCAAGGGCTAAATAATCTTCTACCGTTTTTATTTCTTCACGCAGTTCGACGGTTTTGCGCCGATCAGCCAATAGGGAGTTTCTCAACAAGTTGGAGAGTTGGGTAATGCCCTGCTGCGCCTTCGTGGGGTTTTCGAAAACTAACGCCCGAATACTATTGAGCGCGTTGAAAACAAAGTGAGGATTCAATTGCGACCGCAACACTTTCGCTTCGGTCTCGCGGATGCTTGTTTTCAGCAAAATTCGCTCAATCTCAGCATTTCGATTTTCCTCAACGTAGTGGTAGGCAGTATAACTGAGCACCCAGGCAAGCATATTTTTTCCCCAGGTAAGCAGATATCCGATCGTAGGCCAGGGTTCTTCGATGAAATATTGCGGAAATAGCCGCCGGTCGATAGGGATATTTACCATCGTCATGATCAGGGCCAACACAAAAACGGACAGTAAGACCCGGGGCGCTAATTGAAAAAAAGGCAACCGCACCCAGTTCCAGCGCCGGATCATGAGCCGATAAAGATGCGTCAGCGTAATACCGAGGAAAATATTGGCAATGGCTAAGTAAAGGGCATCAGGATCAAAGCCGGATTCCAGCACATAAGCCAGGTACTCCACCAAAATCAGGAGCGACCAGCCGAATAGCTGACAAAACCAATATATTTTCTGCTTTGACATTTCCATCGCACACTCCCTACTAGTTACCAGTCCATAAGCGAATATACAGGATTCTTTGCCAAAAGTTCTGGATACTACACCAGTGGAAAAAAAGGAGGAAGGGAGGAAAGAAACCGAAGAGAATCGCTTCTATTTCTTTCCTCCCTCCTGCCTTTATTACGCTATCGCCAATGATAACAAATGAGCGGTGTCGTTGGCTAATTCAATCGTAAATGTTTTCGAATCGTAGTCGTACTGAAGTTTATACAGACAGAGATTGCTATGCTCAAACTGATCCATAGTCGAGAGCGGCTGACCGATCAGCCAACAGAGCAGAATACGGATGGCACGCCCATGCATTGCGATTAGTATGATGTCTTCTTCAGGATGAGAAAGGATAACATCAATGGCTTCCTTCTGGCGAGCGGCAACCTGCTCAGGACTTTCACCCCCGTCGGTTGTGCGGGCCGTATTACCCGACGCCCAGGCTTCAATCAGATCGCGGTAGTATTCATTTTCCAGATTGCCTGGCGCCTTTCCTTCCATAACACCCCAGCTAATCTCGTTGAGGCCAGTCAGTTTTTCGTAAGGCAGCCCCAGTTCAATAAACGACTCAACCGTTTGGTATGTCCGCTTCAATCCTGAGATGTAGATTTTCCTGAAGGGAACATGCTGATAAGCCTGAAAAAACGCCATGGCCTGCGCCCTGCCCATTTCGTTGAGGTCTGAATCAACGCCACTGCCCTGCACCACTCCCCGCCGGTTGAAGTCGGTTTCGCCGTGACGAATCAGATAAATTGTTTTTTGTGTCAAGCGTAGTACGTTGTCTATTGACGTTTTTTTTGAAAATTGAAGCGCAAAATTACACAAAAACGCTTTATCTACCTGTTCTGGGTTACAGATTCCATGTCTGTTGTTTTACCTTTCGGCAGTCTGGTTTACCCGATTGATCATAAAACCGGTAAGCTGGAACAGGATAGATTTTTTAACGTATTATCCCCGATAACCGATGAAAGCTGGCTTCGACCTGACCACTCTTCCCTTTATTCATCTTGACTCCATTAGCAAACACCTCGGCATTGAGTTTATCGAAGCGGGCGAAGGCTACCTGATTGCGCGAATGCCCGTTGATAAACGCACGCATCAGCCATTTGGGATTCTGCACGGAGGTGCCTCGGTTGTGCTGGCCGAAACACTAGGCAGCGTAGCGTCCTGGATGCTGCTGGATAACCCCGATACGCAACGAGCGGTGGGTCTGGAAATTAATGCCAATCATATTCGCTCAGTACGTAGTGGCTGGGTATATGGCCGCTGCACGCCCATTCACGTTGGTCGCACGACGCACGTATGGGACATTCGCATCACTGACGAACAGGAAAAACTGGTGTGCGTGAGTCGGCTGACGATTGCTGTTATTGGTGTACAATGAGCGTTACGTTCATGCGAAAAGCCTGAATGAATCCGTTCAGATTGATTAAATTTGCCTACTCATCGATCAATAGTTTTATGCAAGCCAGTCCTCCACTTTCTAACCTTCAGTTAGAATTACTGAAGGTGTTTTCCCGTAACGTTCCTGACGAAGATCTGAAGGAAATTAAAACTATGCTATCCAACTATTTTGCCCAGAAAGCGGCAAATCTTGCTGATGACGTGTGGGAAGAAGAGGGTTTAACAGAAGAGAAAATGACCGAGTGGCGACAAACCCATTTACGAACGGCTTATAAAGTACGTCAGAAAGGTCATACGCAGTCATGAGAGTAGTTATTGACACCAATCAGCTACTCAGTTCCATATCACCGAAATCAACCTCCCACTGGCTATATCAAGCTATTTTCTCTGGACAATTTACGCTGTGTGTTACAACAGATATTTTAGAAGAGTACGACGAAATTATTGAGTGGGGTTTCCGCAGACGCTCTGTTGCTGACAACGTATTGGAGGCAATAATAAACTCGCCTTTTGTGGAGCAAATTAACGTATCATTCTTTTGGTGGCTGCTCACAGTCGATCCCGACGATAATAAGTTTTCTGACTGCGCATTTGCCGCGGGGGCAGACTATTTGATAACCGAAGATAAACATTTCGATGTGCTCAGGGAGATTGATTTTCCTAAGATCAACGTAGTTAGCTTGGACGAGTTTCACCGGATTTTAAACAGTTAATGTGAAGGATGCTATTTGTCACTGACGAACAGGAAAAGCTGGTGTGCGTGAGTCGGCTGACGATTGCCGTGTTCAGTGGGTAGAAACCAGAGGCTTGTCTTTTTTCAAGAAAACGAACAGGTGGTCTTATGGTTAGTCAACGCGAAGGAGTCTTCAGAGTCAGCCGGAAATATAGGTATGTACGTTGGTTAGGCATATTGCTTGCTTTTTTGTCAACGGTATTCATTCCGTTTATGATAGCCGTTTACAGGCAGCCTTATCCCGATCTCAATTTATTACTGACGTGGTGTTCGATAGCCAGTTTTCTCTGGATAGGACTGCTTGCCGAATTTGGCCGGATAACTTCACGAATTGAGTTAAATACGAATGACTTTATCATTAAGAAGACTGGCCACAACGAAAGACATTATTTATACTCGGATATTCTGGCGTATAACGAACGTGATAATTTCTCCAGAGCAGAATCGTTCAACGAATTAACTGTCTATCTGAAAGGTAACTGGTTCTTTATTCGATCGAATGAATTCAAGGAGTATAACTATTTAAAAGAGCAATTTACGCACTACGGTCAGCCGATTCCGTATCGAAAAGTGCTTAGCCTGGCCGAACGTAATCGATTTCGGTGGCTTATCGGCGGATTAGCCCTTCTGATTTCAGTAAACATCGCTTTTGGGTATATCGCCCATAATCCAGTTACATCAAACCCGGCTCGCCTTACTACGTTCACAGCTATTGTCGATCGGGTCAGCGAAGACCGGCCCAAAGGTTTTCTCAAAGGCGTAGTTATTTCACTACGTACCTATCCGGCCCTTTCGTTTTATATATCCCGTCGCAATTTTAACACACGTCTGGACGGGTTAAAATCTACCATCGCGCCCAACTATCCCATTACGTTGCTCATTCGGGAAAGTGATTACCGAAAAAAAGTAGCAAAGACTGAACCGCTTACCTTTGGGGATAAGTACAGCGATTACAAACAGATTCTGGTTTTTGGCGTCAATCAGGCGGATTCGGTTCAGCTTCAAGCTACTATGCCCGTTCAGGAGTCGACCCGCACAAACCCTACTCTACGTACCATTCTGCTTGGTTTCCTGCTTTTATTCTGCTGGACGGGTTGGGCTTATATTGACAGGCACCAGATTCTTCGAGCCGAATAACCCCCACCCCGCCTACTTTTTCTGTACCTTTGCCACCCAATCGTTGAGATAAAACATCATCAACAACATCAGTATGATTCAGAAAATACGGCGCGAAGATGCTCTTGATTACCACGCCAAAGGGCGTCCGGGCAAGCTCGAAGTCATTCCTTCCAAGGAATACAATACACAGCGCGACCTTTCTCTAGCCTATTCACCCGGCGTAGCGGAACCCTGTCTGGCTATTGAAGCCAACCCCGACGATGCCTTTAAGTATACGACGAAAGGTAATCTCGTAGCCGTTATCAGCAACGGTACGGCGGTGCTGGGTCTGGGCGACATTGGCGCGTTAGCCAGCAAGCCCGTTATGGAAGGAAAAGGCCTGCTGTTCAAGATCTATTCCGATATCGACGTATTTGATATTGAATTGAATACCAAGAATATTGACGAATTCGTCAGAACGGTCAAGATTCTCGAGCCAACGTTTGGCGGGGTGAACCTCGAAGACATCAAAGCGCCTGAATGTTTCGAGATAGAAGAACGGCTTAAGCGTGAGATGAACATTCCGATCATGCACGACGACCAGCATGGCACGGCCATCGTAAGCGGAGCGGCCCTTCTCAACGCACTCGAACTGGTACATAAATCCATTGAAACAGCTCAGTTTGTGATTCTGGGCGCCGGAGCAGCTGCCATTTCGTGCGCTCGTCAGTACGTAGCACTTGGTGCCAGGCACGAAAACATGGTGATGTTCGATGTCAACGGACCCTTAACATCGGATCGAACGGATCTGAATGACATGATGCGCCCATTTGCTACGTCACGACCAATAAAGTCGCTGGCTGATGCCTTTGCCGGGGCCGATGTATTTGTCGGTTTATCAAAAGGAAATATCGTTAGTCAGGATCTTATCCGGTCGATGGCGAAGGATGCAATTGTCTTTGCGATGGCCAATCCAAATCCTGAGATCAGTTACGACGATGCCATGGCCGCCCGGACTGACATCATTATGGCAACGGGGCGTTCAGACTATCCGAACCAAGTCAATAACGTACTGGGTTTTCCCTACATTTTTCGGGGCGCGTTAGATGTACGCGCTACCGAGATCAACGAAGCGATGAAGCTGGCCGCTACGTATGCGCTAGCCGAACTGGCGAAGAAGCCCGTCCCCGATCTGGTCAATCTGGCATACGGTGAATCGAACATGATATTCGGACGTTCGTACATTCTGCCTAAACCGGTTGATCCCCGCTTGCTTGTAACCGTGGCGCCAGCAGTCGCCAGGGCCGCCATAGAATCGGGCGTCGCACGACAGCCAATAACCGACTGGGATGCCTACGAACAGCAACTAGCCCGACGACTGGGGCAGGATAACCAGATTTCGCGGGTTATTTTGTCGAAAGCGAAAGCAAATCCGAAGCGGGTTGTCTTTGCGGATGCTGAAAATTTGAAAGTACTGAAAGCCGCGCAACAGGTTCGTGATGAAGGCATTGCCTATCCAATTCTATTAGGCGAAAAGGCAAAAATTCAGCAGCTCATCCAGGATAATAGTCTTGACCTGGGGCACATTCCGATTCTTGATCCACGTTCACCCGAGCAGGACGAACTGGTTCAACGCTTCGGTGATTTGTATTTCGAGAAACGAAAGCGGAAAGGTGTTAACCCAGCCGAAGCGCGAAAAACGATGAATATTCGCAACTACTTCGGAGCTATGATGGTCGAAACGGGCGAAGCTGATGCGCTGATTTCTGGCCTGACCCGCAGCTATCCTGACACGATTCGCCCTGCTTTGCAGATTATTGGCAAAGAGCCGGGCGTGAAGAAAGTGGCCGGGATGTATATTCTATTGACCAAACGAGGACCGCTCTTTTTCTCCGACACAACGGTTAATTTCAATCCGACGGCCGAAGAAATCGTCGAGATAACCGAATTGACGGCACAAACCATTGAGCGATTCAATGTCAAACCACGTATCGCCTTAGTTACGTACTCAAACTTTGGAAGTGCCCAGGGTGAAGATGCCGGAAAAATGAACCGCGCGGTCGAGATTCTTCAACAAAAGCATCCCGACATGATCGTCGATGGCGAAATTCAGGCGCATTTGGCTTTCGACACGGAGTTACTTCAGGAGAATCACCCCTTTAGCAAGTTAGTTGGGGAGGGTGCTAATACGCTCATTTTCCCCAATTTATCGGCAGCCAACATTGCGTACAACCTCATGCGTGAAGCGGCTGGTTTCGATGCTATCGGGCCTATTCTGCTGGGCATCCGTAAACCCGTCTACGTATTGCAACTAGGCTCATCCGAACGCGAGATTGTTAATATGGTCGCCATCGCAGTAGTCGAAGCGCAAGGAAAATAACAAAAAAGGAGAAAAGGGATAAGGGGAAGAGAGGGAGGAAAGGGTATATCCCTAGTCCCTTTCCCCCCTCTCTTCCCCTTACTCCCCTAATAATATGTCACGAATCTTAACCGGTATTCAATCCAGCGGCCGGCCGCATTTAGGCAATATTCTAGGCGCCATCAAGCCCGCTATTGAATTATCAAAACAAGCTGATAACGAGTCGTTTTTATTCATTGCGGATCTTCATTCCTTAACCACTATCAAGGACGGTCCGACGCGCCGGGAGTTCACGCGGGCGGTAGCCGCTACGTGGCTGGCCTTTGGATTAGACACCCAGAAAAACACATTCTGGCGGCAATCGCGCGTGGCCGAGCATACCGAACTGGCCTGGCATCTGAGTTGCTTCACGCCCATACCGATGCTCAATAACGCTACGTCGTTTAAGGAAAAGTCGGAACGGTCCAGTGGCCCGGTCAATACGGGTTTGTTTGTGTATCCAGTGTTGCAGGCAGCTGATATTTTGCTGTATGACGCTGAAATTATTCCCGTCGGGAAAGATCAGCGGCAACATATCGAAATGACGCGCGACATTGCCAGCGCGTTTAATCGGCAGTATGAGGAAGACGTTTTTGTATTGCCCGAAGCCCGCATCGATGACCGACTGATGACCATTCCCGGCATCGACGGGGCAAAAATGAGCAAGTCCTACAACAATTACATTGATATTTTCCTACCCGAAAACGAGCTATGGAAAGTAATTAAGAAAATCAAATCGGACTCAACACCACTCGAAGAACCTAAGAATCCAGACACGGATATTACGTTCCAGTTGTATTCATTGCTGGCGTCGAATGAGCAGGTACAGGAAATGCGCCGGTTATACGAAGGAGGAAATTACGGGTACGGTACGGCAAAAAAAGCATTCTACGAACTTCTTCTGGCGCAGTTTGCTACCGAACGAGAGCGATATACGTATTACATGACCAACCCTAATGCCCTCGAAGCCGAGCTACAGGCTGGTGAAGCAAAAGCGCGGATCATTGCTGGCCGAACGATTGCGCGGGTGCGGGAGAAACTAGGTTTTAATTAATAGAGCTATTACGTTACTAAAAATCGTGCTAAGTAAGCACAACAGGAGGTACGCCCTGGTTGGCATCTAGGGTAGAAAAATAGCTTCTGGCGTCCGCTTCGCCACGATCGAACATGCTTTTCATTTCGACAGGGTCGAAACGTAACCCACCGGGGCCGCCCCCCAACGGTAGTTTCGGTCGTATAATATGAATCCGACTCGCTGCAAGTCCTTGAAACGGGTTTGCGTGGTTGGGTGGATTAAGGATACGATTGATCTGTGAATCAGGCAGGCCAGCCTCAACCATCGCTTCACGTACGGCTAAAAAATAGTCCGTTCCTCTGCTGACTATATCTGGCACGCGTACGTCATTTAGGTTTACATCATCCGAAAATATGTCGATCGTACGTTGTAATACGCTTATCAAATCCGTCGATTTCAACTCATTCGCGGAGTCCGGTGTTTCTGGCGAGAGAAGAATGGCCAGTATTTCTTCGGCTCCTGCATCCAGAGCAACCTGAATAGCCGCGTACTCTCGAACGCCACCGTCTACGTAGTGACGCGGTGGATCAGCGGGAGCTGACCGTATTTTTACCGGATTAAAAAAGAAAGGCTGGTGAGCCGATGCGAGTACAGCGTCGACAAAATCATTCCGATTGATAATTCGTTGGGTCGTGTAATGAGGAGGATTGGCGGCTAATGGTTGCGTGTTGAACATCCGTAATTCGCCGGTTTGCAGACAAACGGCAGCAACACCAATCTGTTTGCCTGACCCAATAATCTGATTAAAACGAGTGTTGTTAAAAACAGCATCAACCAACGAATCCAGATTGAAACTGTTGAACAAATGCCCGGTGCCGAACAATCCCATGACGTCCTGCATAACCACCAGATTCGGTGCGCTGGTTGGTAGGTAGAATTTCAGGAGCTGGTCCATGTCACCTATGGATGCCAGTGGCACGATCAACGCACCCGTGCTGGTACCGAAGTAAATGTCGAACGAAAAGCGACCGTCAGCAAAAAAATTGGGCCTGCTTTTCAGAAAATTAAGTACGCCTACAGCATAAGCACCTTTGCACCCTCCTCCACTGATTACTAAAGCCTTTTTCATACGAGTTCGATTAAGGGTTATTCGGAAAAGTTGGCGGCTTTTTTTGCGGAATAAAATTATAGCTCAGACCCAATTGCCCCCATGTCGACTGATGTTCGTAATCACGATGGCATTTTATGGACACGCTTGCCTTTTTCGCCAGTTCAACAGCAATACCACCGCCAAAAAGCTTTACATTATTACCGCCCCAGAGGTGTTCGAGAAATACGTTGAGATTTCCAAAAGCGATTCCCTGCGGCAACCCGGCTAATTTTAGTTCGAGCTGCTTGAGTTTATAGGATAGCTTAGGCCCCGCGTACCCAATCCAATGCTCAGACAGTTGATCAGGATAGGTTGTTGTATAAGCACCACCGACCGTAGCGCCTAAACGAAGCTGATGATTGATAAGGGTAAATTGTGGACTTGCCTGAACCGAAAAAAGTGCTTTCGACTGCCGCGACGAGAAACCCAATCCGGCTTCGATCGGCAATACAGGCCGTTTATTAAACTCAGCAAAATCCAGCGCTGAAGAACTTGGCATCAATGGCTGGGCCTTCATTATAGCTGAATTACAGAGTATCAGAATCAATACACCGTATAAACGTGCTGGAGGTAGCATAAATCGAAAAGTCTATAAGTGTTCCTTCAGTCAATGGCATAACCACACTCATTCTGGAATCAAATATCTGCTTATTCAATGCTGCCTACAACAGGAGAAATACGCTACTTTATACGTAAAAATCCTAGATTAATCCTCTGGTTACCAAATCATTAATCACCCCAAAACTTTTTTTATATTGTACAGAATACCAACCCTGTTACGAACCGTTTGACAAACAGGCCATGAGGTAGACGCTGGCGGATTCTGTCCATAATCACTGGACGTAGCGCTCCTGTGAGAGACTAAAAGTCTATAGACTCTATCACGCCATTTTCTCCGTGAGATAGCGCCAGTACCGTTTGGGTACGTGTTGCAGATGCAGTTTTTTGTTTTTGCGCTCCGTTATGTTTGTGCTTTGAAAATAATCTTTCCACAACGTAGTGTACAACAACTCATGGCTATCCAATCCCGTTTCCATGACGTCCTGTTCAGTTAAAGCCCTTGGCTTACTCGCTAAGACGACTTCGCAAATAGTGCTGCCGTTGTAATAGATTCCGTAATCCCGTCGCTCGTCGTAAATGACCCAGGGTTGGTCGGCGTATCGGTCTTTAAAATGCTGGCAGATTAAGGGTAGTACGTTGAAATCGGGATAAATGGTTGCCATAAACAGACCATTCTGATGTTTTTTGAAGCGCACAAAGGCCTCCATCCGATGCTTTTCCCGATGCACTTTCTGAGCGGCCTGCGCCATAGCCAGTACATCGTCGTTCCCATAGTTTTCAGCATAGCCATCCGGGTTACGGAATACGTATTGCGCGTACTTGAACAGGTGTTGAAGAACCTCTGCCTGTTCGGATAGAAATGCTTTGTAAAACCGTTGTTGTCCCTCGACGCCTATTTTCTTCTGCAACCCCAGCCACACGCGCTCAGCCTTTGCCGACTCAGTACGGACACGTACCGACGTGTCGAAAAAACCAGGTTCAAATCGACTTTCTCCCGTCAATTTCACTACGTCCTGTTTCCGCGCAAAGGCCTCGAAAATAGCGGTCAACAGCCCCTGAAAACCACCATCGTATACGTAAACAATCATTAGAATAAACTCAACTGCTGAAATTGATTCTTGAGATACTTGCTTTGACTGGTGCGCAGAATAAGCTGCTTAACTGTCTGCTCATCCCGTTCATTCAGCTGAAACGGGGTATCGACGCAGCGAATGAAATACTGCGCCTTGTTGTACGAAATACCTATCTTTTTTACCTGGTCGATCCGTAGTTTGCCGAATCGCCGGGCGGCCACTATTTTCTGAGCGGACCGGATTCCAATACCCGGCACGCGTAAAATCAGTCGGTACTCCGCTGTGTTAATATCAATCGGAAACAGATGAAAATTACGTAGCGCCCAGCTTAGTTTGGGGTCGACGTCAAGGTCGAGATGTTGATGCGTTTCATTCAGAATTTCCTGTACATCAAAGCCGTACAGACGTATCAACCAGTCTGTTTGGTACAACCGGTTTTCCCGGATCAGTGGTGGCGGGGTGCCGATAATGGGCATTCGGTTGTCGGTACTGATTGGAATATACCCGCTGTAATACACCCGTTTCAGCGAGAAGGCTTTATAATATTGGTCCGCCGTTTGCATAATATCCCGGTCGGTTTCGGCGGTTGCACCAATAACCATCTGTGTGCTTTGCCCGGCGGGAACAAATCGGGGAGTGCTTTTGATCAACTTTCGCTCGTCGTCAAATTGAACAGTTTTCGCCCGAATCACGCCCAGTTCCCGCTTCACTTCCGTATGCGACTTGTCGGGAGCCAGTAGTTTGAGCCCGACTTCGGTTGGCATTTCCAGGTTGATACTCATCCGGTCGGCATACAAACCGGCTTCGGTTACCATGTCCTCACTAGCGCCCGGTATGGTTTTCAAATGGATATACCCGTGGAAATTTTCTTCCAGCCGCAGCTTCTTCACGATACGTAACATACGCTCCATCGTGTAGTCGGCGTCTCTGAAAATTCCGGAACTGAGAAACAACCCTTCGATGTAGTTTCGTCGGTAAAAGTTCATGGTCAGCGACACCACTTCCTCAACCGTGAACGCAGCCCGTTTGATGTCATTACTGGATCGTGAGACGCAGAAGGCACAATCGTAGATGCAGTAATTGGTGAGCAGTATCTTCAGCAGCGATACACAACGACCATCTTCCGTATAGGTATGACAAATCCCGGAACCGGTGTCACCAATGCCTTTTCCGTCATTTTTCCGGTTGCTTCCGCTTGATGTACAGGATACGTCGTACTTAGCGGCATCTGCCAGAATTTTCAGCTTTTCCTGTATTCTTTCTTCCACGTCACTCAGTTTGTTTTTTAGTATACCACGGCTTGTTTAGAAGCTGTTTTCCTTGTTCCAAATTCAGCTTGCAAACGTAGGCTTTATCTGCGTATATTATACAACCAAAATAGTATATATTTTTCTTAAAATATAGTAAGAAAATTTATTTAGCACTTTTTAGAGAATTTATAGATCGTTTTCATATAATTGTGTTCAATACACACTATTCGCTTAACCTATATTTTACCACCGACATATCATGGTTCATTACATCCACTCCAACCGCATTCTGGTCGCTCTGGACTGTATTATATTCGGTTTTGATGGGGAAGAAATAAAATTATTACTCATCAAGCGCAACTTCGAACCGGAGCTTGGTAAGTGGTCATTGATGGGCGGTTTTCTGAACGCAGACGAAGATCTGGAAGCTGCTGCCCACCGAATTCTGTATAACCTGACGGGTCTGGACAACAATTACCTTGAACAACTTCAAACGTTTGGTGCGGTAAAGCGTGACCCCGTCGAACGGACAATTTCTGTTGTCTATTACGCGCTGGTCAACAGCCAGCAGCAGGACCTGAACGCTATTCGAGCGCACAATGCTTACTGGATCAGTCTAAGCGAAAAACCGGATCTGATATTCGACCATGATGCGATGGTTGAGCAGGCGCTACGTCAGCTGCGGTATAAGGCAGCTCTGCATGCTATCGGTTTTGAGTTGATGCCGGAAAAGTTTACAATTCCACAACTGCAGAAAGTATACGAAGCGATTTACACTAAACTCCTCGACCGTCGGAACTTCAGCCGAAAGATCTTATCGACCGATCTGTTGATTGACACGGGTGAAAAGGATACCAACTCGGTGACCAAAAAGGGAAAGTTATACCGGCTCAACACGGAGAAATACCAGAAGTACCTGACAGACTACGTCAGCTTTTTCCCGGAACTGACCCTGTCCTGACGATCCGTGAACAACCATTTCCGTGGGCTTTGGCTTCACCGACCGCATAACGTCATAGACAAGGTAACTCTTTATCGATCCTGGTTGCTAACCCGCGCCGGACAATAAGCAAAAAAAATTATGTTACAGATAAAACGTTGTTCGCTTCTCGCCAGCTTGCTCTTCGCCAGTACGTCGCTTCTCACTCATGCCCAACCGGCGCCCGTTGTACGCGTGAACGTAGCGCAGCCCGTTGCCGACATTCAGCCGACGATGTGGGGCGTATTTTTTGAGGACATCAACTTCGGCGCCGACGGAGGGATTTATGCCGAGATGGTCAAGAACCGCTCGTTCGAGTTTTTCAAACCGCTGATGGGCTGGAAAGTCGATGGGAAGAAACGAACCGAAGGCGACGTACTGATCCAGAATCGGCAGACCCCGTCAGCCAATGCGGGCACTCAGCCGGAGAAAAGCACCAACAACCCGCGTTACGTTCGGATAACCACCAGCAACGCCAGTCAGGGCGACCTGTCTATGACCAATGAAGGATTCAAAGGGATGGGCATCAAACCGGGGCTACGTTACGATTTTTCCGTGTTATATCGGGTACAGTCAGGCAACCTGAAACTTCATGTCGATCTGCTTAATGCCAAGGATGATGTGGTTGGTTCAGGTGTACTGATACCCGAACAATCGGACAAAGGCTGGCATAAACAACAGGTTAGTTTTAAATCGACCGCGGGTGAACAGAAAGGCAAACTCCGTATCTGGTTCGAGGGAACGGGCGTTTTGGATGTAGACATGATTTCGCTGTTTCCCGAAGATACCTGGAAAGGTCGGCCCGGCGGGATGCGGGCGGACATGATTCAGATGCTGGCCGATATGAAACCAGGGTTTGTGCGCTTTCCAGGCGGTTGCATTGTCGAAGGGCATGATTTGGATCAACGCTATCAGTGGAAAAAGACGTTAGGACCTGTTGAAGACCGTCAGTTGATCATTAACCGCTGGAATTTCGAGTTTGCACACCGTCCGGCCCCCGATTATTTTCAGTCGTTTGGCCTGGGCTTCCTGGAGTATTTTCAACTCTGCGAAGACATCGGCGCTGAACCGTTGCCGATTCTGAACTGTGGTATGGCCTGCCAGTTCAACACTGCCGAACTTGTTCCGATGGACCAACTGGACCCGTATGTTCAGGATGCCATCGATCTGATTGAGTTTGCCAATGCCGACGTATCGACCAAATGGGGGAAAGTTCGGGCTGATCTGGGCCACCCCAAGCCGTTTAACCTGAAATTCCTGGGCGTCGGTAACGAAAACTGGGGACCGCAGTACGTTGAACGGCTAGCCGTTTTTCAGAAAGCCCTCAAAGACAAATACCCTACCCTGCGCCTGGTTTGCAGTTCGGGCACTGACCCCAACGGCGAACGCTTCGACTTTCTGAACGGCAAACTACGCGAAATGAAAGCCGACCTGATCGACGAACACTACTACCGCCGACCCGAATGGTTTTTACAGAATGCCAGGCGGTATGATACGTATCCACGTAACGGCTCGAAAGTTTTTGCCGGTGAATGGGCGGCCCAAAGCGACAAGACCGTCAGCGTAGACAACAAGAATAACTGGCAGTGTGCCTTATCGGAAGCCGCGTTTATGACCGGACTCGAACGCAACGCAGCAGTGGTTAACATGGCGTCTTATGCCCCTTTGTTCGCGCACGCCGATGGCTGGCAATGGACACCCGATCTGATCTGGGTCGACAACCTGCGCGTGTATGGCACGCCCAACTACTACGTCCAGAAACTGTATTCACTGAACAAAGGCACGAACGTATTGAGTCTGACGCAGGGTCCGGTCTGGAAGGACAATGAACCCTTAGCAGGGCAGGACAGCCTGTACGCTTCAGCAGCCTGGGACAAAGCGACGAATGAGGTCATTCTAAAAATCGCGAACGTATCCGATAAAGCGCAGGCTCGTACGTTCCAATTCGATGGGGTGAAAAAAGTAGCTGCCAATGGAACGCTAACGCTTCTGAAAAATGAGGCACTCGATGCGGTAAACTCGTTCGAAAACGCGACGAAGGTTAGCCCTGTTGAACAACGTATCCCGGTGGATGTGAAGAAAAAAGCGCTCTCGATGACAGTAGCCCCCCGGTCGTTCTCCGTGATCCGTATCAACGTGCAGAAATAGCTGATGTACCACCAAATTCTTTAAAATCTTATTGTTATAAAAAAATTATTGCTATTTCTCATAGAATAATCCTAAGAATGCACTAGTATTGTGTCAGATAAACACTATTCCTCAACGGGCTATTTTCTAAGTAGTCATCCGCTCTTTAATCGCCATCATTTTTAAGCAGGAAAGTAGATCCATGAACAATCAATACGTTATCGGCATCGATTTTGGCACCGATTCGGTGAGAGCCTTAGTCGTTAACGCGCAGACAGGTGAAACCCTCGGGACGCACGTCCACGAATACGCCCGGTGGAAAAAAGGGCTCTATTGTAACCCGGCCACGTCGCAATTCCGGCAACATCCCCTCGATTATCTGGAAGGACTGGAAGCCACCATAACCGGTGCTTTGGCTAACGCTCCTGACGAGGTTCGGCAGCAGGTTGTTGGCATTTCGATTGATACCACTGGGTCAACACCTTGTGCCGTTGATGAAACCGGATTACCGCTGGCATTACGTCCTGATTTCGCCGAGAACCCCAACGGCATGTTCATTCTCTGGAAAGATCATACGGCCAATGCCGAAGCCGAAGAGATTAATGAGCTGGCGCATCATTGGGATACCGATTACACGAAATACGTCGGTGGTATTTACTCGTCGGAATGGTTTTGGTCCAAGATAGTACGTACGCTACGTGTCGATGAAGCTGTTCGTAACCAGGCCTTTTCCTGGATTGAACACTGCGACTGGGTATCGGCTATGCTTACCGGCAATACCAACCCACTTGCGTTGCGTCGGTCGCGTTGCGCAGCGGGCCACAAAGCACTCTGGCACAGAGAGTTCGAGGGATTGCCCTCTGAAGAATTTCTAACAAAACTCGATCCGTTGCTGGGTGGATTACGAGATCGACTCTTCACCGATACCTATACGTCTGATCAATCAATGGGCCACCTTTCAGCCGAGTGGGCCGAAAAACTGGGGCTTTCGACCGACGTAGTGGTTGGCGTTGGTGCCTTCGACGCGCACATGGGTGCCATTGGTGCCGAGATTGAGCCCTATGCTTTCGTTCGCATTATCGGTACGTCCACCTGCGACATTCTGATGGCCCCAAACGACGAAATTGGTCATCGGCTAATTCGGGGAATTTGTGGTCAGGTCGACGGTTCCGTTGCGCCGGGCATGCTGGGCCTTGAAGCGGGTCAGTCCGCTTTTGGTGATGTGTATGCCTGGTTTGCCCGACTCATAACGGGGCCAGTACGTGATTTACTGGGCGACGAAGCGGCCGATACGTTGAGCCGTCAGCTTATCCCGCATCTCTCTACCCAGGCTGCTACGTTGCCGGTTACCGAGAACGACGTTATTGCGCTCGACTGGATCAACGGCCGTCGAACGCCCGATGCGAATCACACGCTCAAGGCCGCCATTTCAGGATTGAATCTCGGAACGGATTCGCCAAAAATCTTTAAGGCGCTGGTTGAAGCGACCGCGTTTGGCTCCCGTAGCATCGTCGACCGATTTATCCAGGAGGGCGTTCCCATCAAAAAAGTAATTGCCATTGGTGGAGTCGCTAAAAAGTCGCCCTTCGTCATGCAGACGCTCGCCGATGTACTGAACAAACCGATTCAGGTAGCCAGCGCCGATCAGGCCTGTGCTTTAGGCGCTGCGATGTGCGCGGCCGTAGCGGCTGGAGTTCATCCAACAATGGAAGCCGCCCAGCAGGCCATGGGATCGGGCTTTGATGCTGAATATACTCCTCGCCCGGAGCAGTCAGCCATTTATGAAATCTTGTATCAGAAGTACCTGAATATGGGCCAATTCGTTGAAAACAATTCATTCTCACGTCTTAATGTGATGTCAGTTTCTTAAAACTGACATCACGAAGACAGACTGCTTTAGCAGTGATTAAAGACACTACCATAATGCTTAATTTAAAACAGTACGAAGTCTGGTTCATTACGGGTAGCCAGCATTTATACGGGGAAGAGACGCTCAAGCAGGTCGATGCGCATTCACTCATCATTGCTCAATTTCTGGACAAAGCGCCGAAGGTCCCGGTGCGCGTTGTGTTCAAACCGGTTGTCAAAACGCCGGATGAGATTTACGCTATCTGCCAGGAAGCGAATGTAGCCCCCAACTGCGTCGGTATCGTTACGTGGATGCACACGTTCTCGCCCGCTAAAATGTGGATTCGGGGATTGAGCGTACTGAAGAAGCCGATGCTTCATCTGCATACGCAGTTCAACCGCGACATTCCCTGGGGCGACATCGATATGGATTTTATGAACCTCAACCAGTCGGCCCACGGCGACCGGGAGTTCGGGTTTATCATGTCCAGAATGCGGTTGAACCGTAAAGTAGTTGTTGGTTTCTGGCAGCAGGATGACGTTGTGGAAAAAATCGGCTCCTGGACACGTGTTGCCGTAGCAGCTTACGAACTGAAAACGATGAAAGTCGTTCGTTTTGGCGATAACATGCGTCAGGTAGCCGTAACCGATGGCGATAAAGTAGCCGCCGAAATGACGTTCGGGATGTCGGTCAATACGCACGGCATCGGCGATCTGGTAGCGGTTATCAACCAGGTAAGCGACGCCGAAATCGACCAGTTGGTTACGGAATACGCCGACAGCTATACGCTGATGGAATCGCTAAATAAAGGCGGGGCTCAACACAACTCGTTACGTGACGCAGCTAAAATTGAAATCGGGCTACGGGCTTTCCTGAAAGACGGAAATTTCTCCGCGTATACCGATACGTTCGAAGACCTGCATGGCATGACGCAACTGCCCGGCATTGCCTCACAACGCCTGATGGCAGAAGGCTACGGTTTCGGCGGAGAGGGCGACTGGAAAACCTCGGCGATGGTCCGTACCCTGAAAGTAATGGCAGCGGGTTTACCTGGCGGCAATTCGTTCATGGAAGATTATACGTATCACTTTGATCCGGGCAACCCGCTGGTGCTGGGGTCGCACATGCTCGAAATCTGCCCAAGTATCGCGGCCGATAAACCGACGTGTGAGATTCATCCATTAGGCATTGGCGGTAAAGCTGATCCGGTACGATTGGTATTCAATGCGCCAGCAGGTCCGGCCATCAACGTATCGCTGATCGACATGGGCAACCGGTTCCGGCTATTGGTCAACGAAGTCGAAGCGATTGCGGGCACGGAAGCCCTACCTAAATTGCCCGTGGCCCATGCACTCTGGAAACCCCTGCCCGATATGCAAACCGGCTGTGCCGCCTGGATTCTGGCCGGCGGAGCGCACCATACAGTCTACAGCCAAAACCTGACGACAGACCACATCGAAGATTTCGCCGACATTTTCGGTGTAGAACTGGTTGTGATCGATCGGGATACGAAGCTGCGCCAACTAAAAAACGAACTGCGCTGGAGCGAAGCCGCGTACCGGTAAACCTTTCGTAGTCTGGCCGGACTGGCGCACCAGCGGCCACGTCCGGGTGAGGTAACTGTATTTAAACCCGGACGTGGCGCTGGTGCGCCAGCCCGGCCAATCTACAAGTCATGAAGAAACAAATCCTAACCCTTGCCTTTGCCTGTCTCACAGTCTTTGTCTCAGCACAGAACAAAGTGACGATCAACGCTGACGAAGGCAAACACATCATTAGTCGACACATTTACGGCCATTTTGCTGAACATCTCGGTCGATGTGTTTACGACGGCTTTTACGTCGGCGAGAGCAACACCAAGATTCCGAACAAAAACGGCATTCGGCTGGACGTAGTGGCGGCCCTGAAAAAGCTGAAGATTCCAAATCTGCGCTGGCCAGGCGGGTGCTTCGCCGATACGTATCACTGGAAAGACGGCATTGGTCCGAAAGCGAAACGACCTAAAATTGTCAATACGTGGTGGGGTGGGGTTACGGAAGATAATAGCTTCGGTACGCACGACTTCCTGAACATGTGCGAATTGCTGGGTACAGAACCGTATCTGGCCGGTAACGTTGGGAGCGGTACGGTACAGGATCTGAGCGAATGGGTTCAGTACGTTAATTTTCCCAGCAATAGCCCCATGTCGAGCCTTCGACAGCAAAACGGACGCCCAACGCCGTGGAACGTCCGGTATTGGGGCGTTGGCAACGAAGCCTGGGGTTGTGGCGGCAACATGAAAGCTGATTATTACGCCAACATTTTTCGGCAATACAGTACGTTCATGAATTCGCAGGTGGGTAAGGAAAAGATTTTTCGGATAGCGTCGGGCGCCAGCGACAGTGACTACAACTGGACCGAAACACTCATGAAAAACATTCCGGCATCGCTGATGGAAGGCGTTGCGCTGCACCACTATTCCGTGCTTTCGTGGGGCGAAGGCAAGAAAGGGTCGGCCACCCAGTTTACCGATCAGGAGTATTTCAAGACGATGCAGCAGGCGCTCCTCATGGATGAACTGATTGAGAAGCATATCGCCGTTATGGACAAGTACGATGCCGAGAAAAAGATTGCGTTGATCGTCGATGAATGGGGCGGCTGGTATAACGTCGAACCCGGTACGAATCCGGGGTTTCTGTACCAGCAAAATACGATGCGCGATGCCGTACTGGCGGGTGCTACGCTCAACATTTTCCACAAATACTGCGAACGGGTCCGGATGGCGAATCTGGCACAGGCTATCAACGTATTGCAATCGGTTATCCTGACCAAAGGCGACAAAATACTTCTGACGCCAACGTACCACGTACTGGAAATGTACAACGTTCATCAGGACGCGACCATGCTGCCGGTAGATATAAAGTCGGATGATTTCAAGTTAGAGAATGAAAAGCTTCCGGCGGTATCAGTTTCGGCCTCGCGCGATAAAGCCGGGAAAGTACATATTTCGCTGGTCAATATCGATCCAAAAAAAGCACAGGATATTTCTGTCAACCTAAAGGGCTTGAAAACCTCAGGCATGACTGGCCGTATTCTGACATCAGCCGACGTACACGATCACAACACGTTCGAGAATTTAACCAAAATCAAGCCGGTAGCCTTCAACGGGGCCAAACTTTCCGGCGACAATCTGACTGTTACGTTGCCGCCGGTTTCGGTGGTGGTGCTTGAACTTTAATGAGCGAATGAGTGAATTGTGGATGAGTGAATAGTTTGTCTATAACTCATTGATTCACTCATTCATTCGCAATTCACTCGTTAAGACCATGTACACGACCTTAAAAGAAGAATGCTACGAAGCGAACATGCAGCTGCCGAAGCTGGGGCTGGTGTTGTTTACATTTGGGAACGTCAGCGCCGTTGACCGGGAGCGGGGCGTTTTTGCCATCAAACCCAGTGGCGTACCCTACGAAGCACTACGTCCGCAGGACATTGTCATCTGCGATTACGATGCAAAATTAGTTGAGGGCACGATGCGCCCTTCGTCCGACACGAAAACCCACGCGTTGCTCTATAAAACCTGGGAGGATATTGGCGGCATTGTTCATACCCATAGCACGTATGCCGTTTCCTGGGCGCAGGCTGGTTTGGATATTCCCATTTTCGGAACGACCCATGCTGATCATACGCATCAGGACATTCCCTGTGCCCCGGCCCTGACCGACGAGATGATTCAGGGCGATTACGAGCACGAAACGGGCAACCAGATTTTCGATGTCTTTGCTCAAAAGGGTTTATCGCACAAAGAAATGGAAATGGTGCTTTTGCAAAATCACGGTCCGTTTACGTGGGGCAAGACTGCCGAGAAAGCCGTTTATAACTCGGCCGTCCTGGAAGAAATAGCGCGCATGGCTTACCTGACCCTTCAGATCAACGCAGCCACGCCACGCATAAAAGATACGCTTCGTTTAAAACACTACGAGCGAAAACATGGCACGAATGCCTACTATGGACAAGGGTGTTAAGTATTAACGGCTCAACATCATCTTTGCCTATACGTGTCTGCCTGCTTACCTACGCTTGCGCACACTCATCCTTATTATTTCCAAACTCTTCTAGTTCATGAAAGGACTGACCCAATTTTTATCGCTGGCGCTTGTAACGGGCGTATTGACCATGAATTCCTGTACATCCAAGAAAGAAACGACCGAGCAAAAATCAGGTATTGAGAAAGCATCCTATGGCCAGTTAGCCGATGGGCAGACCGCCGATTTGTATACGTTGCGAAACGCGTCGGGTATGACCGCGAAAATCACGAACTACGGCGGCATCCTGGTGGGGTTGACGGCTCCCGACAAAGACGGCAAATTTGAGGACGTTACGCTCGGTCAGGACTCCCTAAGCGCGTATGTAAAGAACAATCCGTATTTCGGCGCACTGATCGGGCGTTATGGCAATCGAATCGCGAAGGGGAAATTTACGCTGGACGGAAAAACGTATTCGCTCGTAACCAACAACATGGGTAACCATCTGCACGGCGGCACGGTTGGCTTCGACAAGGTACTCTGGACCGCTACACCTATCGAGGGGGATGAACCGGCGCTTAAACTTACCTATACGGCGAAAGATGGCGAAGAAGGCTATCCGGGCAATCTGAGCGTAACGGTAACCTATACGCTACAGAAAGACAACGCTCTAAAGATTGACTACCAGGCTACGACCGACAAACCGACAGTTGTTAACCTAACCAATCATACGTATTTTAACCTGACAGGCGGTGCCAAACGCGACATTCTTGATCACGTTCTGACGCTCAATGCCGACCGGTTTATTCCCGTCGACAAAACCCTGATCCCAACCGGCAAGCTACAACCCGTTGCCAACACGCCTTTTGATTTTACGAAACCAACCGTAATCGGTGCCCGTATCAACGATTCGACCGATACGCAGATTAAATATGGTGGAGGCTACGACCACGGCTGGGTACTGAATGGCTCAGGCGACTCGCTGAAACTGGCTGCTACGGTCTACGAACCGACGAGTGGCCGCGTCATGGAAGTCCGTACAACCGAGCCAGCCATCCAGTTTTATACCGGCAATTTCTTGGACGGAAGCGTAATGGGCCGCGAAGGATTTGCCTACAAAAAACGATATGCTCTCTGCCTGGAAACCGAACATTATCCGGATTCGCCGAATCAACCATCGTTCCCAACGACAGTGCTACGTCCTGGCCAGACGTACAAAACAACAACCGTTTACCAGTTCTCGACTAGAAAAGAGTAAACCGTTCTGTCAATAACGCGACGTGGTCGACGTGGGGTCAGGTTCAGAACCTAGCCCACGTCGACCACGTCGCGTTATTGACAGAACGGTCTGTTGGTTTCTTACTTTTTAGTGGTCAGAATAATTCGTCCGTCTGGATACTGGATGTCCGTATTATCCTCGGCCGTGATGAAAACGTCGGTCGGTTCGGAGGTGGTGGTTGCCCGTAAGCTTCCCTGCAACGCTTTACCCGACGGCGTAATCTTCCCTAGCTTTTGTACTGGATCACTTTTAGACTCCGTCCAGACCAGATACGTACTTTTAGCTGGGTCAAGCTTTTGAGGGTCAGCCAGGTTTGATACGCTTACGTTGATCACGTAATTTTTATTCTTGTCTTTTTTCACCGTTACGTTCCCCGATGCCGATGGCACAATCGTGGAATTAGTGAAAGTCATTTTCGGTGTACATGCATTTAGCCCGGCACCTATGAGCAGCGCAAGAGCTATTGAATAGATCGTTTTCATTGATTTTAAAGCTTATTAATCAGTAAACTGAGGAAGTTCTACAGATGTTTGTCTTTTCCACAGACAGTAACCTAATAAGACGAACATTGACGGCTGCTTCGTCTACCCCCTTCTGAATACGTACAACATCAACTGATACTCTTTACCCACATTAACCTATGCGCGTTCAAACGATAGTACTATCCGCGTTAGTAACTATAACGGCCCTGTTGACACTGAAAGCGCAGGACGTACCGTTAATTCCGGTGCATGATCCGGTTATGATTCGGCAGGATAGTACGTATTACGTATTTGCTACGGGCAGAGGCATTCGAGTTTGGTCATCGACAGATCGGGTACACTGGAAAGCAGAGAAACCCGTTTTTGACGTAGCGCCCACCTGGACAACTCAGACGAATCCGGCAACGCGGCAAAATGACTTCTGGGCACCCGACATTACGTACCATAACGGGCGCTATTACCTATTTTATTCGTCGTCGGTGTTCGGCAAAAATTCGTCAGCGATTGGATTGGCAACCAATACGACGCTACGTTCGTCAGATCCTAACTATAAATGGGTCGATCAGGGATTGGTGATTCAGTCCGTACCGGGTCGGGACAACTGGAACGCCATCGATCCGAATTTGCTGATCGATTCAACAGGAAAAGCCTGGCTGACGTTTGGCTCATTCTGGGAAGGCATCAAACTCGTCCGGTTACGCGATGATTTAGCCGGCCCGGCAACCCCGCCCGAGTGGTCGACGCTGGCTAGCCGTCCACGTACCGATACGACAGGAAACAGACAGGCAGGTAACGGCGCTATCGAAGCCCCGTTTTTGTTTCGTAAAAATGGGTTTTACTATTTATTTGTCTCGGTTGACTATTGCTGCCGAGGTCCGAAAAGTACGTATAAAATGATGGTCGGACGCTCGGCCAACATCACCGGCCCCTATGTCGACCGGGACAGTAAATCCATGACGCAGGGTGGTGGAACGCTCGTGCTGGCGGGCGATAAAGACTGGTATGGCGTTGGCCATAATTCAACCTACACGTTTGACGGTAAAGATTACCTGATTTACCACGGCTACGATGCAACCGACAACGGCAAATCCAAACTGCTGATCAAACCACTCCGTTGGGATGCGCAGGGCTGGCCGACGGTCGAACAATAAGTCAATCCTTATACAGGTAAGGGACACTGATTGTATCTGTTTCTATTTCGTTACTGACGTTTAGAGCACGATCCCGGATTTGAATACGATATTTCGTTGGAAAGAATTTATATGGTTGGGTATAAGGATAGAGTTGTTTCAGCTCCAGATCACCTTCAATAGCCCCGGTCCGGCCCTCTCGGCTCAACCGTGGAAATGCGAGGAACGTATTTTCTCCCGTCGACAACTCCTTGTATTGCTTATTCTCCAATCGGAAAGCACGTATCTTATAATTTCCCCAGTTGCCAGCTTGTCGATAGCGATTCATTTCACTGCTGCTAATCGGCAAATCGTTACCTAAATCACCGTTACCGTCGGTGAAGCCGACCGTAATGACCAATGAATCCCGCTTTTGCTGGCCAACACCCGTACCCGCTGCAAGAGTATACCGGCTGATGCCCTTGAACGTAATTTGAGGAGCGTTCGGGTAAGTTGGCTCCGTAAAACAACCAAATACAGACAGACTTATTAGCAGAACAAGCCCATGAAGAAGTACTGTTTTTCGGATTGCGTGTGCCTTGTTCATAGGCTAACTATGGCTTTTTACGACTCTAAAAAATCTTGCTGATCTATAAATCGATCGAATGTCTTTTATGGACTCTATATGGCTAGAAAGGGTTGTGAATGGCAACGCAAATAATAGTAGAATGCTACACGAATCACCCTGGAACATACGCTAATCCAACAGCGAAAAACTTGTCCTGCTCTAATTTGCCATCGCCTAATTCGAGTCCTGTTCATGTTTACTGGATGCTCTATCCTAACGTGAATTATGGTTGGTGAATCTTTTTTAGTACGATGCCGGTAGGCATCTCATGTTTATAGGTGATAAATCCACCCTTTAGGCCGCATGCCGGAGGTATGCAACGATGGCATACCTCCAGCATGCGCATGATAATGAGTCTCTTATGTCTATAAACATATCACGACAGCGGCCGACCGTCCCTTCCGGGTAAATTATCCATAACTCACTTTATCCTATTTCGCACTCAAAACCGACTGTTTGTACTTCGCCGTACGCTCATCCCGAATAACGCCTTTCCAATTGAGGCCGAAACCAAAATCATACGAGTTGCCGTCCGAGTCTACATACGAAGTCATATCGCGGGGAACGTCTTCGGCCTGTGTTTCTACGGTTTTCATGTCGGCAGGCATCTGCATCGGCAATAGAGCTGAGGGTTCATGCACGCCCGTCAGAATATCCATCAACGCCTGATCCTGTACACCAAAATGAGCTAAGATCGCATTGGATTCTTTTTCAAATTCCCGCACAACCGTCGGATTAGAAACTTGCAGGGCCACAATCACCGGCTTACCATTCATTTTAGCGAAGGTTTCCGTTACCATTTTCAGATCGCTGCTGTTAATCGTCTTAGCCGTCTTGCCATTATACGTCCGATTTGTGAATTTCTCCATTGGATCGCCACCGGCCATACTCGGATCACGGGTTCCCTGCGCTGTATAATCACCGTATTGAAGACTAACCGGAACGTAACCCGTACCGCCGGTTTTAACCTCAGCGCTATTGTAACCGCCACCTGAGTTTGGGCTTTGGATAAATACCAGCGCATAATCAGCTTCGGCTGGATTATCCGTTACGGTAAAATACTTCTTCACAATACTCAGATTGACCGGATAATCCAGTTTCTCGGGAATGTCCATGCCCAGAAAATTGCGACCGGCGGGGGTGAAGCGTTTGGGTACGTAAACCGTTTTGCCTTTCGTGAGTGGCAACGCTTTCGCTTTGTTCTTCAACATCACGACCGATTCGAGTTGCGTCTGATAACCCGCCTTCATAAACTCGGGCGTACCAACGGCTTTCTGCGATACCTGCGGATCTAAATACGGATTTTCAAATAAACCCACGCGGAAGATGTTACGTAGTAATCGAACGGCGGATTGTTCAAAGCGAGCCCGCATGGTTGCTTCGCCGTGATCTTTAACGCCCATTTTGTAAGCCTCAATCACTGGCTCCGATTCGTTATTCCCACCGAACTGATCGACGCCATTCATCAGAATTTTGTAATGCCGTTGCGCTACCGATAGTTTTTCAACACCCCACGATTTACCTGTCAGAAATATATCAACCGCTGTTTCATCGGCCGTAATGAGCCAATCGGTACAGACAACGCCATCGTATTTGTATTTGGTACGTAGCAAATCATGGATAATGTATTTACTGTAGCTATTGCCTACGTTTTCGCCATACTTCTTATCCTGATCGAACGAGATGGTATAATATGGCATCACCGCCGATGCCATGCCTGTTTTGCCGTTCAGCTTGAACGCCCCGTTCAGGAAAGGTAGAAAAGCCGTCTCGAAATTCTTTCCCGGATACACAGCGTATTTGCCATAGCCATAGTGTGCATCGCGGCCACCCTCACCCGAGCCACCACCGGGCCAGTGTTTCACCATCGCGTTGACACTATGATAACCCCAGCCTCCCGTAATTTCATTGGCTCCCGTTGACGTCTGAAAACCGTCTATATAAGCGCGGGCCATGTCGGTCGACAGCTTCGGATCTTCGCCAAACGTACCACTCACCCGATTCCAGCGCGGGTCGGTTGCCAGATCAACCTGTGGAGAAAGAGCCGTCGCAATACCTAATGATCGATATTCAGTAGCCGCAATCTGCCCGAAGCGTCGCACTACTTCAGGTTTGAAAGTAGCAGCCAGCCCCAGCGAACCGGGCCACATGGAAATGGTGCCACCTGCACCGGCATTGAATTCAGCATCAGCGCGGGTCCCGTGACGCGGATCTGAACTGCTGTTAATCGGAATACCCAGGCCGATTCCTTCGACCAAGGCCTGTGCGTTGTTGTTCCATTCCGCAGCTGCTTCGGGACTTTGAACCGACGTAATGAGTACGTGTCTCAGGTTGTCTTTATCCAGAAATACCTTTTGCTGATCCGATAAGTCAGCCACTTTAGCCCCACTTTGCGCAAACACTTTACCGCCATACGTACCGGCGAATGGACCGCCCGCTGCCGCCGGAATAGGCTGATGTTTACTATACAGCATTAATCCGGCAATTTGCTCAACCGTCATCTTCGAGGCCAGGTCTTTAGCCCGTTCATCGGCCGATAGTCGCCAGTCTTCGTACTTATCTAGTTTGCCGTTTTTGTTCAGGTCTTTGAATGAAAACCCCTTGTCTGTCAGGATCTTCACGCCCGACGAAGTCGAATAACCAAGCGTCTGCCCGCCTTTGTTTGTGACTTTTACCCAGTTACCAATCTTCGTTTCGTTCCCGTTCTGGCCGAACGTAACGGAGACTGACAGAACGCTTAATAAGCCAATGTAAATGTTCTTTTTCATCATAGTTGTCAGTTATTTTTCAACCCCATAATACTGCTCCCAAAACGCCAACTGAGGTTTCGTTGGCAGCGGTTTACTCTGAATCGTTTTGTCCAGAATGAGTACGTTTTTAGTGGTTGGCTGATAAGCAGGCCAGTTTGGTAAGTTTTTACCATTAGGGTTACCTGTTTTAGCAAAATTTACCCAGTACGATGACATACTGCTGGCCAGTTGCTGATCGACAGGCTCCCAGGGACGGTGTAAGGTATGCAGGTTATCATAAGCATACGCAATCTCGCCGGAATGAAACGCGCCGAATTGCGTCTCAGGCGTATTAGCAGGTACTTTGCGATTGAAGTTGTACACATATACCGGCGATTTTCCGCTCTTGGCCTGCATTCTGGCCCAGGTATAATCCTGAATACCAAAGGATTCGTCCCGGCTACTGGCCCGCTGCGATTGAGCGGCTTCGTCTTCGGTTTTCGCTGGATAGACGTTTAGATACGCATCCGCCTTATCGCCAAATCGTTCTTTTACCTGTTCTCGAAATACCTCGGCTTTGACAGGTGGGCCCGAAACCCGGTCATCTTCGTTCCAGCCAACGATAAGCGGTACGTCATTTTGATGGCCCTTGTTGTAAATGGCATAAATAGATTCCGGTACGACGTATCCATCGACGATTGGCCCACTTAAACCACCTGTTGCTTTCAGGAGTTCGTCGGCGGATTTTTCCCGCAACTCACTGAGCGTGTTAGCGTTTAACGATTTGGAAAACGTAACACCCTGCTGCTCGGCATCCTGCAAGGTTAATTTAGGTCGGATAGGACTGGCTACAAAGCTACCGCCACTTTCAGCAATGGCTCGTTGAAAAAGTCCTTTCGCTAAAGGTGAAGCCGTCAGGAAATTGACCGCAAACGCCCCGGCTGATTGTCCGGCAAGCGTTACGTTGCCGGGATCGCCACCCAGCGCAGCAATGTTTTTCTGCACCCAACGTAGCGCGGCTAGTATATCAAGCAGCGCGTAATTGCCGGATGCGTTATAGCCGGACTCCTTTGTCAGTTCGGGATGTGCCAGGAAACCAAAAACGCCAAGCCGGTAATTAATCGTTACGAACACAATGCCTTTCTTCGCCATCGACTCCCCATCGTAAATAGGGCAGGCTCCTCCCCCACTCCGAAAACCGCCACCCGGAACGTAGACAATGACCGGTCGTTTTTCGGTCGCCGACTTTGTGCCCGTCCACACATTCAGATACAGACAATCTTCGCTGATGGGCGATTCAGGAATCAGAAACTCCGACGACCAGTACATAAACGGCGCAGGTTTCCCCTGCATCGGACTTGGACCAAACGCCTGGCATTTCCGGACACCCGCCCAGTTTGCCACGGGTTGTGGTGCTTTCCAACGCAAATTTCCGACAGGCGGTGCGGCAAACGGAATACCTCTAAAAATCCGGATATCGCCCGTTTTGTTCGTCATCCCTTCAATCTGCCCATTCTCCGTTTTGACAGTTTTCGACTGACCAACAGCGGTAAGAGAAACAAACGCGACGAGTAAGAAAATGAATTGTTTCATAGAAAAATAGGGCGGCTAAAGTAGTTTCTGTTCAGCGACACGTAGCATAACGGGGCCAATCAGACCCGAGTCGAGCAAAGGCGAATCTTTATTGTAGTGTTTCCAGGTTGTGAACGTAACGCGCCCATCGGCAGGTTTGGGCTTTCCATCTTTATACCAGGCAGGCAGCTCAACAATAGCGCCGTTGCTTAGACTAGCAAAACCACCGGCTCCACCACCAGGCGTAAACTTGTCGGGATCAGGCAAATATTCATCCCCGATCAGGCGATTCGGCCAGAGGTTCGTTACCTTGACTTCCAGACTGTTATCCCCCGATTTTACGGCGTCGGTAATATCAATCCGGTACGGGCGTTTCCAGAGCGTGCCTAAATTTTTGCCGTTAACCGTTACGTTCGCCATGACTTCAACCCGACCTAAGTCCAGGAATAACCGTTTATTGGCCGAGAGGACATTGGCCGGTATATTTAGTGTTTTAGTATACGTAGCCGTACCGGAAAAGTGTTTTACACCATCCTGATCGTGGGTATTCAGCGGAAGCAGTTTGGCTAACGTAATGCGGTCAGGCGCACCCAGATTCGGCGGAAAACTCACTTGCCAAGCACCCGTGATTTCCAGCGGCTGATTAATACCGGAAACGGTCAGCGCAGCGTCTTTGCCTGTCTGATCGCGCAGGGCGTATTGGCCATTCTGCCAGAAAAGCAGACCTGGTTTTCCTGCCGATGCAAACGCTACAACCGGTAACGTATCGTTCGTCGGCCGTTCCTGAGCTGCCATCTGCCGGATGCGATCCTCGCTCAATGTTTCGGCCAGCAGCTGAGGTTCGGTCGTATCTCCGTTGTAGAAAGATGCCCCATCACTCAGATACGCCTGTCCTAATCCCGGATGCACAATACTTCCCTCAGCTTTTCCCTGCTGAATGAGTTTACCGTTCACATAAACCGATGGCACACCGTCTTTATAAGCCAGTGCTACGTGGCTCCAGCCTGAAATGGGTGTCGGCGCAGCCATACGGAAGACGGGTTTACCCATAGTACGTTCCCAAATCGCCACACCGTTACGTCCAACAGTTAGCCCGCAGGTCGCATGACCAGCACCGTACAGTTCAGTGCCGGAAGGCGGGTAAATGGCGTAGTAATCGGTCCAGGGATCTTTAACGTGCTCCAGAAATCCATTCGCAGCAAGCATTATATTAAGCTCCGGCTTGGCCCACAGGGTAATCGTAAAGTTATTTGTTACGTCTTTATAAAGTTTCCGGGCTGGCGCTGAGAAGGGTTTCGTACTCAGGAATGTCTCGTTGTTTTTCGTGACCGACTGCAACCGTTTCTGAGCCGAAGAGCGGAAGACAACGAAGAGCGAACCGGCCGGGTCGAACTGTAGCGGAATTCGCGTCTGATCCCCAAGCGTTTCGTAGATCGGGATGAGCGTTGTTTTACCCGTTTCCGCATCCCAAAGCTCAGGCTGTTTGCCCGTTACGCGGAACGTACATACCGTTTCTTCCAGCGCCCGGCGCTGATTGGCCAGAAAGTAAACATGCGCGTCACCAATGCGTCGGTGTATCCACGTAATGGGCGCATCGCCCGAACGAGACGTTACGTCAACATCCGCTTTTATCGCCAGCGTGTTTAGTACGTTCTGGATCGGTTGTCCCCAGAAGACGCGCCCCTTGCCGGAACGATTTTCGGTAACGGACGTACCGTTAATTTGACCCCAGATTTCCGTTGTTAGCTGTTGGAATTCGGCATCACCTTTCGTAAAGCCCCGTAAGCCCAGTGAGCTTGACGGTTTTGAACCAACCAGCACCAGACCAGCCTTCACGAAATCACGTAGTTTACGCAGCAACTCCAGACTAAGTGATTTATGATCCTGCAACACCAATACACGATAGCTCATGCCATCGGGCAAGGTAAGATTGCCGTTCTGGATTCGGGCGCGACGTAGCAGTGTTTCGCCGTTAATCAGGTCATAATCATTATTTTGCGGGGGTGTCGGTGTCAGCTCATGGGGTTCTATTTTTGTATATTCGTTACCTTCCTCACCGGTAAAATAAGCCAGATCGGCCACGAACAATCCCTGCTGCAACAGGCTTTGGCAACGAGCCAGGTAATCCAGCCACGCCCGGCCCTGATTCCACCACGTAACGGTCCGGTCGAAGTGAATACCCCACGGTCCCATCGTCATGCCCGGTCCCGCCGTTGGATGCGGTTGATGTGCATATCGGTGGAAAATAATTCGGTTCAATCCCTGCGTAAACATCTTGTCGCCCAGGGCTTTCATGACAAACGGGTATTCCTGCCAGCGAGCGGATTCGGGTTCGCCCGTAAACGCTTCCGCACCAACAATTTGCGGGCTGGTCGGTGTGCCACCGCCTGCATTTTTTCCATTAATGTGGGCAATGGAAGCGGCTAGTTTGGTGGTTCGGTGCATGGTTAGGTTGTTCTGAAACAGCGATGAAAGTCCGTTCCAGAATTCGCCCATGTTTACGTCGACCCGGGCACCCACCTGCATTTCTTCCATCGGTCCCCGGTCGTAGGGCTCGGTATAGGCAATAATTCCCTGCTGATGACACAAGTCGCGGAAGCGTCCGTAATAATTGTCAGCCATCAGGTCGGACTGCACGCGCCGGAAATCCCAAAGGAATCGCTCTGTTGTATCGACATCGCCAACGATACGTCCTGTCAGTGTTGGGAGGTAATTCAGCAGTGCATAACCGGTACGTTTCTGGAATTCCTGCGGAAACGAGGGTGTCCAGTTTTGCATCCCAACCTCGTAACTGTCGATCAGCAAACCTACTTTTCCTTTCTGCGCCAGCGGCTTCAGCGTTGGCAACAGATTTTCCATCATTTTAGTAAAGTGAAAATCAATGGCTGCGGCATTGTATTTGTCGCATTCTAACCCAATACCCGTGTCGGGCGCCGATCGATTGAGTTCACCTTTTGGCGTGTAACCAACGCGTAGAATCGTCCAGTTGCCCGATGGTGCTTTCCAGGTCAAAACGCCATTTTTATTCATAAACGACGTGACATCAACAAGCGAAGTCGGATTGATAGCCGCCTTGCCGTTGCCATCCTGATCCGCCGATACGCCCATTACGCCGAACGCATTGTTGGTCTTTTTCCGCCAATCGGCAAGTCGAGCCGTTCCCGACAAACGAAGCTGGGCAAAATGCCGGGCACCAGGCGACGTGATGCGAAAGAACTTTGCTTTCGTCGCCGGAAAATCAGCCAGACTAAGCGCATCATCCGGCGAACGTCCGGCACCACTTGTTATTACTTTGCGAAACTGTGTACCATCATCCGATGCTTCGAGCGTGAGCTGCGGACCACCCCCAAATCCACCGCCACCCGATGGTGTTGCGCCAACAGATTTACTCAAAAAAGCAATTGACTTAGCTTCGTAAGGCTCCTTACATTCAAGCAGTACGTAAGCAGGTTGCCCCTCGGCAGCCGGACGTACCGTCACGCCTGCCGATCCTCCAAGTTGGTCAGCCGAAACCGATTCTGTACTTCCACTAGCGGTTATTTTACTGACTAGCGATACCAGGGAGCCTTCGCCGGGGAGCGACGGGAATGCCAGTACAGCTACGTCTCGATAGTGATTCAGTCTGTTTAACGGTTTTGGCAACGTAACGCTTACGGACTGACCGCCCGTTACATAGGCTTCACTCCAGGTCACCTCCTGCATCGCCAGTTCGGGGGTAATCCAGGGGCCGCCACTCGACGACCAACCGGGGCAGTTGTGCATCGTAAACTCTAAACCCAGCCGCTCGGCTTCTTTGATGGTATGCTGTTTCAGACTGAGCCATTCGGGACTTAAATACACGACGGGTCCTTTGGGAATGCCTGTTCCAGCATCGAAATTCTGAAACCCACCCAGGCCGATCTGCTTCATCGCTTCCAGATCGCGCGTGATGCCATCAGCTGTTACGTTGCCGTTCATCCAGTGCCACCAACACTGCGCCCGTGCCGACATCGGCGGATTAACGAAGGCAGCTTCAAACGAGTCAGCCGCCCCAGACTCCAGGGCGGCTTGTTCTGAATTGATCTGAAAAATACCGGATGGCGTAACGACTGCTACTAAGCCAGCCGTGGCGCTATTTTTTAAAAACGTACGTCTTTGCATCAATTAAGGCGTTACCATCACGCCGTTTGTTTTTAATACCTTGCTGAAAAACAGGACATGAAAGGGCAATGAATTTTCCCAATAGTCCCAGGTATGTGCGCCCGGATGTTCGGTATAATCGTGAGGGGTTTGATTGTAGGTAAGCCGCTGATGCAGTTCACGGTTCGGCTCGATCAGGAAATCATTAACCCCACAATCAATGATCAGGGGCAAGCCATTCGCTTTCAGTTTATCGGCCATGTTGACCACCGAATTGGCAGCATACAAATCGGGGGTTGCATTTTTGGGACCTAAAATACGCTCGAAACGAGGAGCGATTTGTTTGGCAAAGTCGGGCGTAATTTTCCAGTGAGTCTGACTCAAATCCAGGGCGCCACTCATGCTTCCGGCTGCACAATACAGATCAGGATGCCGGGCTGACAAGTACAAAGAACCATGTCCGCCCATACTCAGTCCCGTAATAACCCGCCCTTTCCGGTCGCGAATGGTCCGATACGTTTTATCAATTTTCTCGATAACTTCTTTCGTGATATACGTTTCAAATTGATTGTCTTTCTGAAACGGACTGTCAATATAGCCACTCAGGTCTTCGCCCTCGGGGGTTACGATGATCAGATTATACTGATCGGCCAGATTATGCAACAGCATCTTGTCGGGCGTTTTATTCAGCCAGTCGTTGAACTTACCACCACCGCCATGCAGCAGATACAAAACCGGATAGCTCGCCTTACTCTTCGCATAGGAATTAGGCAGCACAACCCCCGCCCGAAGGTTCTTCTGCATAGTAGCGGAGGGAATATCCAGGGTGTCGACTTTAGCCGCAAATGATAAAGTCATCCCGTTTAGCAGGCTGATAAACAGGAGAAAACGTATTGATTTCATAGAAATTTTTGTTTAGAATTCATGCGCCGGACTTTAATCCGGTGCATGAACATCTCACGATTCAAGTTCTACCTTATTTAAACAGCATCGGTACGTATTCATTGAGGTACTGCCGCCAGTTGATCCAGGTGTGCCCCCCCGCGGTTTCCTTATATTGGTATTTAATCTGGTGTTTGTCGAGCAGCGCCAGTGTCTTTTTGTTGGCATCCATCACAAAATCATCTTTACCAATACCAATCCAGAACAGTTTTTTTCCTTTATTGAAGGAGGGGTCGTTTAAAGCTTTGGCGTATTTGGTCTCAGCTTCATCAATGCTCGAACCGAAAAAGCCTGAACTGAATACGCCGACGTAGTCAAATAATTCGGGGCGCGTCAACGTAACGTCCAGCGTTTGAAAGCCACCCATCGACAGACCGGCAATGGCCCGATTTTGCGCGTTAGCCAGTGTGCGGTAATTTTTCTCGGCGTAGGGCATAACGTCTTTCAGGAGTTCGCTGGCAAATAGGTCCCGCATCCGGTTCATCATATTCATATCAGGCATTCCTGACGTAGCAGGCATCGGCATACTACCATTGGGCATCACGACAATCATCGGCTTAGTCTTACCGGCAGCAATCAGATTGTCCAGAATGAAACCCGCCCGCCCTACGGTGTTCCAGCCCGAATCATCGTCACCGGCTCCGTGTAGTAAGTAAAAGATCGGGTATTTCGTGTTGCCTTTTTCGTAGCCCGGTGGTGTGTAGATGTGCATCCGGCGCAACATGCTCAGCGTATTGGATTGATACCACACTTCCCGTACTTCACCATGTGGTACAGCCCGGTTGTCTTCAAAGGCTGTCTCAACGCCGGGCACCAGCATGACGTTTTCCAGACTATTGATCCCCTGTTTAATGACCGGGTTTTTGGGATCCATTGTTCGCACACCGTCCACTGTAAGCGTATACGTATAATAATCAGGCTGGAGTGGACCAACCGTTACGGACCAAACACCCTGATCGTTTTTGGCCAGCGAGAGCGGTTTGCCGCCGGAGGTAAAGTCCCCACTTACAACAACGTCGCTTGCTTTGGGCGCGTAAATCTGAATAATAACCCGCTTATTGTCCAGCGCTTTTGGTGATTTCAACGTATCGTTTGGCGTTGGTGTCCGCTGGGGTGTTTGAGCCATCACCCAGGGGGACGTAGCAGCCAGCAATAGAGCTGTACAAAAGCCGAAGTACGTCTTCAGTACGTGTTTAAAAACGTTCATAAGTCTGAAAGAGATTAGAAAGAGATAAGGTTGTTCGGCAGGAATTTACTTACTACGCCACAGGTTAGGCAACAACTTATAATAGAGCAGATGCCGCCAGGTGCCCCAATCGTGTGCGCCATCGCCCCCAACGTAGTAGTCGTGTTTGATGTTGTGCCGCTGCAGCGCTTCGTGTAACGCAACCGCCCGTTTACCGATGGTTGCTACTTCGCCGGTTCCCTGTCCAACCAGTAGATAATCTACTTTTTGATTAGCTGCCGGATCATTCAGCAAAGCAGCGCTAACCTTTTCCGTTTCCAGATCACCCGCACTCAGCACGCCGAATGAGCTAAACAAATCCAGGTTCTTTAGCCCGACCACTTGTGTATGCCGCCCACCCATCGATAAACCAGCTAAGGCTCGGCCTTTCCGGTCCGCACGAGTGCTGTACGTTTTGTCCACAAAGGGTATGATCTGTTTTTTCAACTCGTCTTCAAAGAGAGGAAACGTCTTTTCGGTATGCTTCGGATCGCTCCGATGAACCACCTGGTTGTTGGGCATGGCGATAAGCATGGGAATCATCTTCCCTTCAGCGATGAGATTATCGGCAATGAAATTCGCCCGACCATCGAGGCTCCAGCCGGAAGCCAGTTCACCACTGCCACCGACCAGATATAATACCGGATATTTCTTTTTCGTCGTATAATCGGGCGGTGTATAGACGTACATCTCCCGCTCGCCGTTCAATACGTCTGAATGGTAAATATGGCGCGTTACGGCCCCATGCGGAACAGGCCTGGCATCATAATAAGCTGGCCCATCGCCCGGAACAACCAGATTGCTATAGCCCGGTTGATCGTTGAAACCGGTTAACGTATTGTTCGGATCAACGACCTGTACCCCATCGATGGTGAATTTGTAAACGTACATATCGGGCTTGATCGGTCCTACCGTCAGCGACCAAAGGCTGTCGTTGTCTTTTTGAAAGGGAATGGGCGCTTGAGCCGCCAACGCCAGCAGTATTGGGCCACCCGTCAGCAGAACCTGTTTCACATCGGGCGCTTTGAGTCGGAACGTAACGGTGCGGTCGTCGCGAACCTCGGGTGAGATAACATTGGCCCCAAAAGGCACTAAATTCTGTGTATTTTTCTGCGGATTCCAGTCCAGATTGACATGAGCCTGCTGGGCCATCACACCCTGAATTTTAGCCAGTAGGAGTACTGTGACTAAACAGCTAATTCGACGTATCGTCATTGCCTTTCGCTTTACGTTAAAACTACGCAAAGTTGCCGACCGACGAACGTAATGAAAAAGCTTTTGGTAAAATTTAATGACTCATTAGCACAATTTAGAGCAGTAAACGTTATTTCTGTTACTTATGTGAGACAGTACGTTTACCTATCTTCAGAAAGTGTAATGCGTTTATAGACGGTACTACGCCACTAAAAAAGCGGCTGGTTAGAGACCAGCCGCTTTTTTAGTCGTTGATGTTACGTTACATCAGAGTGAAACCCGTCATAACGTAATATCTGTCATTAATTGTCGGTATCCAGAACCTTCTTTTTTTCTTTCTCGTATTCATCTTTCGTTAGAATACCGTCATCCAGTAATTTTTTGAGTTCCCGCAAACGGGTTGCCTTTGACGTCGATACGGCTGCATCGTTCGCTAAGGGCATTGGCGCGATAGACGGCGTCGGGGCTTGCCCATCGGCTATGGGCATAAGTTCGTAGTCATGCGTAGGCGAATATTTCATTGTCCACAAGAATGGAAACAGGAGAAAAACTCCGCCGACAATAGCACCTACGTCAGCCTGCTCATTTCGGGAAAACGATGTCTGAAGAGGGGCATAGCCTTCCTTTTCTAATCGTACCCACGTTGTACTGCCGACAATCTTCGTATCGACATGACGGTAAGGCGTTACCCCTACCGGCGAGTCATTTAAGTAAAGTTTGGCGCCACTGGGCTTCGACTGAATAACCGTATAGCTTGAGCAGCTTTCTAACACAATAAGCCCAGCCAGTGCAAGCGGTATTAAGCGAAAAGAAGATGATTTCATACGTCGGGTCGGTAGAGATGATAAGGCAATTTTATGACTAATTATGTCAAAAAACAATATACTAAAGTATATAAATTATCAACTAGTTATCCTTTCATAAACCGAACTAAACCGACCTCAATCAATAAAAACGCCAGCGCGCCCAGCAGAAAATACTTCCATAAACTCTTGCCCAGATTCTCCTGCTCCAGCACCTGCACAAAATCGCCGTCCTGAATGCTGTCAAAAACCTCTACGTTAGGCTGACTGGCAAATGCCCGACGCAGTTCGTCCGCCGAATAAAAGTCCATAGCCGATTCCTGATTGCCGTGATTAAACGCTAACAAACGCTCCGTTTTTCCCTGGCCGTTCTGTAGTTCATAGTAACCAGCTTCTACTTGCTGACCGGCCGCTAATTCACTGCTTTTGGGCATTTCGAGTAGCAGTTGATTACCAACGATGCGTTGTATGGGGATGATTTCCAGCTTATCACGCTTTAGTTTATAGACTGCCCGATCGCCAGGATTGCTGACAGGAATAGTTACCAGGTTGTCGTCAAACGAGTATGCAGTACGTTGGGCGCGAACACTCAGCGCAGCCATTTTATACATAATTGGCACAAACAGAGCGTGTTCGGCTAGGTTGCCGTAAGCAGATGTCAGCGGACTGGCCAGCAGATAAACACTTCCCTGCGATCCAACTTTAGACTGAGTTAGCAGCGGGCTCCCATCGCGCAGACTAAGCAATCGTTCGCCTGCGCTCCACCGCCAGACAGGAGCAGACGTTGGTAAATTCAGTGGCTCAGATTGATAACTTTGCTGAAATACATCCCGGAAGAACGGATTCCGTCGGTCAGGGTCAGCCACGGGTAATGGGTTGGGTTCCAGACCCGGCGAGGCTGTAACCTGTAGACTACCAATGCCTAACCCCTGTAGAAAAGGTACATACGAATTTCGGTCAGGAACAGCGGGTGGAATAATGGTTAAACTTCCTCCCTGTCGTACAAACCGTTCCAGTTCAGTGCGCAGGGTCCCATTCACCTGCGCAACGCCTTCCAACACAACAATATCTGTTTCTTTCAATTGGCCGACATCAAAGTTTTGCGCGTTGAAACTCCGCCGAACGAACAAGCTGTCATTTGAATAAACGGCGTCTACATAGTCCGTTGACCGATTTGACGAACTAGCTTTCTGTTCGAACAGGTGCAGTACCCGAACAGCCGGTGACGCTTCGATCACAAAATAATATTGGTTGTCGAACGTAATGGGAAAATCTTCAAAGACAATACGTCCCCGATGATAGCCCTTAGACGTCACGTTAAAGTTCAGCGAAACCGTTGCTGAACCTCCGGGTGGCAGCGTGGCCGATGCCGTCGACGTTTGTGTATCGTCCAGATATAACCGTATCGGCAGATTCTTTACATTTTCCCGACCTGCATTATTCAACTTGACATTCAGGCTGTTGTTCTGCATCTCGCGGATAAATGGCGTACTGAGCCATACCGAATCGACGTATACGTTTTTAGTCGATTGGGCATCCAGGGGCACAATAAACAACCGGTCAGTTGTGTCAATCTTCAAACGGGATAAATCGCCAACGGTACTTTTCTGAAAATCAGAAAACCAGAACAACTGATTACGTCCATTCGGATTGAGAGAACTAAGCAGATTTCGTTGTCTCCGGTAAACCGTTTCAAGCGTCCGTGGTGTGTGTGCGTACCGAATTGACGTAACCCGATCCCGAATTGCTTCAGCGGTACCTGCCTGCTGTTCGGCAGCGGAGAAGTCATTCGTGAGTAGTTGCAAAGACGTAGCATTACGGAACAATACCAGCAATTCATCCAATTTACTGATAGCAATATCCAGGTACCGCTTTGTGTTCCGCTCGTTCTGCATACTAAACGAATTATCGACGTAGAGACTCGTAACCCCTTGCCGTGATAAACCCAGTTTATTTTTGCTCGGAATAAAAGGTTGTGCAAATGCCAATGCTAAACAAGCCAGAAACAAGCAACGACACGCCAGAATGAGCCAATGCTTTAGCCGCCGAAACGATTTTGTTTCGGTCTGGACGGTACGTAGCAACGCTACGTTTGTGAAGAACACACGTCGGGTTCGCCGGAAGTTAAACAGGTGAATCGCAATCGGAACCGACACGGCCATTAGGCCAAATAAGAAAGAAGGATAGAGGAAATTCATTCAGGGTAGTTTCGGCAAACAGGCTTTCCTTACTAACGACCCGGCATAGGTCTTTCGTTTCCCGGATGCCTAAGTTAGTCAGGGATTATGATTTCCTAAAATGCTAACTAAAATTAAGAAAATGTGCAGTCTCGTCTGAGCGAATAAGATACAAAAAAAGCCCCGACTGAAAAATCAGTCAGGGCCAGTTATGAATTAGGATTCAGACTACAATGTTCGTTTCACTTCTTTCAGCTCGAAGCTTTCAATTACGTCGCCTACTTCAATATCATTGAAGTTCCTGATACTCAAGCCACATTCATAGCCGAATTTCACTTCACTAACATCTTCCTTGAAGCGTTTTAACGCACTGATCTCACCTGTGTGAACCACAATGAAGTCACGGATAATTCGGATTTTATTATTCCGTTTGATATTGCCTTCCGTTACGTAGCAACCTGCTACTGTACCGATTTTGCTAATTTTGAATACCTCACGTACTTCAATATTACCCACAATAACCTCTTCAACAGTCGGTGCCAGCAAGCCTTCCATGGCATCTTTCACCTCATTGATAGCGTCGTAAATAATTGAGTAGAGACGAATTTCAATCTGTTCATTCTCAGCTAATTTACGCGCGCTCGACGAAGGTCGTACCTGGAAACCGACAATAACTGCATCCGATGCTGACGCCAGCAGGACATCTGATTCAGAAATCTGACCGACAGCTTTGTGGATGATATTGACCTGTACTTCTTCCGTAGAAAGTTGCAGCAACGAATCCGAGAGCGCTTCGACAGAACCATCCACGTCACCTTTTACAATTACGTTCAATTCTTTAAACGTACCGATTGCTTTCCGGCGACCGATTTCCTCAAGCGTAATGTGCTTGCGGGTACGTAGTGTCTGCTCACGCAAGAGTTGTTCACGTTTGTTGGCAATTTCACGAGCCTCACGGTCCGTTTCCATTACGTTAAACTTGTCGCCCGCTTGAGGAGCACCCGGTAGACCCAAAATCTGAACCGGCGTTGCAGGACCAGCTTCTCTAATCCGTTCGCCCCGGTCGTTTGTCATAGCCCGTATGCGACCGTAGTGTGCACCTACGAGCATGATGTCACCTTGACGTAGCGTACCGTTTTCAACCAGTACTGTCGATACGTACCCTCGGCCTTTATCAAGCGAAGCTTCAATAACCGTACCCAGTGCCCGGCGATCAGGATTGGCCGTTAACTCCAGCAATTCGGCTTCGAGCAGAACTTTTTCAAGGAGTTCGTCAACACCTAAGCCAGATTTTGATGAGATTTCCTGCGTCTGATATTTACCACCCCATTCTTCAACGAGCATGTTCATAGCCGACAATTCAGTCCGGATTTTCTCAGCGTCTGCGCCCGGTTTATCTATTTTTGAAAAAGCGAAGACAATCGGCACACCCGCAACTTGGGCGTGGTTGATTGCTTCACGGGTCTGCGGCATGATGCTATCATCCGCTGCAATTACGATAATAACGACGTCCGTTACTTTAGCACCCCGTGCCCGCATAGCTGTAAAGGCTTCGTGACCCGGCGTATCCAAAAACGTAATCATACGATCGTCGCTGGTTTTTACGCTGTAAGCACCGATGTGCTGCGTAATTCCCCCTGCTTCACCAGCCGCTACTTTCGCCCGGCGGATGTAGTCAAGCAACGATGTTTTACCGTGGTCAACGTGTCCCATAATGGTCACGATTGGTGCCCGTGGTTGTAATTCATCGGGTTCATCGGCTTCAACGTCAATACCCGCTTCGGTTTCATCTTCCGCTGATATAAACTGTACGTCATAACCAAACTCATCAGCGATCACTGTAATCGCTTCAGCATCCAGTCGTTGGTTGATCGACACGAACATACCCAGGTTCAAACAAACCGAGATAACTTCATTGATCGATACGTCCATTAGCGATGCCAGATCATTGGCTGATACGAACTCAGTAACTTTCAGGATTTTCGCTTCCAGCTCCTCCTGCTCGTTCATTAAACGACGATCTTCTTCGCGTTGGCTCCGACGATCACGTCGGCGATCAGCACCCCGGTTAGGAGTGTTGCCCTGCATACGAGCGTTGGTTTGCTGAATGGCTTTCCGAACGTCAGCTTGCGTTGGCGCTTCCCGACGGTTACCGCCACCACCTCCACTGCCTGAACGATTGCCGCCACTACCCGAGCGATTACCGCCACCGCCTGAACGGTTACCTCCGCCAGTACGATTATTGTTATTATTGGTGTTGGCAGCATTACCTGTCTGACCACCCCGATTAGCGTTAGGCGTCTCTTGGTTTGGCGCGTTTCCACCAGCTCTGTTTGCCGGTGCCTGAGTACGATCACCTTGCGGCTGCGGACGATTTCCATCGCGAGGAGCACCCGCCTGATTTCGATCGCCCGGCGCCCGGTTTACGGGACCACGATCTCCATCGCGAGGAGCGCGATCATTTCGGTTGCCTCCTTGCGGTTGACCTCCACCCTGATTTGGCTGAGCAGTGGTACCAAGAGCTCCCTCACGCCCACCACGAATCCGCTTACGCTTTTTCTTGTCAGCGTTGCTGTTGCCACCACCCCCGCCTTGGCGAGGATTGTTGACGGGTAGCTCAATTTTACCAAGAATTTTCAGGCCACCGAGCTGATGACTACCAGCTGCCCGAATGGTTTCGGTCGGCAAGTCAGCAGTTTCCTCATTGGGCTCTGGCACAACAGGCTTTGCCTGGGGCGCACTTGGGCGATTATCAGGCCGGGCAGGCGTACGGTTTTCAGCCTGCGGCTGATTTTGTGGTTTCGGTTGCGCAACTGGCTTTGGTGTCTCCTGACGAACAGGAGGCTGATCGACTACTGTTTTTGCTACAGGTGTCTCAACTGGTTGTGCAGGCGCAGCAACTGGTTTAGGCGTCTCTACCGGCGTTGTATCTATCGGTTTAGAGACCGGCTCTACCGGCGCGGCTTTTACTTCAACAGGCTTTATCACTTCAGCTACCGGCGGAACAACTATGGGTTGCGGTGCAACAGGCTTAGGTGTTTCGACAATTGGTGTCGCTTGTGATTTATCAGCAATTTCAACAGGTTTTGTCTCTTGCGGTGGCACAACTTTCGTTTGTGGAGCAGGAGATGGTGTTGACCTTGCGTTTAAATCGATTTTACCTAATACTTTTAAGCCCGGCAAACCAGTCTGAACGATTTGTGGGGCTGATTTTGGCTCTACAGGAGCCACTTTAGGCAGTTCAGCCGGAGCTGATTCTGGTTTGTTTTCGACAATTGGACGTCTCGCGTCATCACGACGCCATGCAACGACATCCTCCTCCTGACGACGTGGTGGCTCAGCAACCGCAACCGATGGTTCGGTTCGGCGAGCTCCGCTCAAGAGTTCCGTAGATTTGTATTCCTTCGCTAACACCTCCAACTGTTCCATGTTGATTTTGGTGTTAGGATTAATTTCAACCTTAAACCCTTTGGCAGACAGACTACTCGCAACAGAGGACAGCCCTTTGTTGAGAATTTTTGCCACTTGGCTTAGGCGCATTGACTTTTCTTCTGCCATACTTCGGTCTATATTCCGCAAATTTAATGGTTGTTGGTATCTTATGAACACCACTTACCGCAATAAAAATCCCTTGTTTTAATAATGAAGAATGAAAAGTGAATAATGAAGAATATTTTATCCGATAAATATTCTTCATTATTCACTTTTAACCGCGCGGGCGGTCCCGTCTTCGTTACTAGCTATTCAAACTCTTGTTTAAGGATATTCACAATTTCTTCGACTGTATCTTCTTCCAGATCTGTCCGACGGACAAGCTCCTCCTTGCTGAGTGCCAGTACGCTCTTAGCGGTATCGAGACCAACTTTGCGGAGTTCATCGATCATCCATTCGTCGATTTCGTCGGAGAATTCCATTAAGTCAACGTCCTCATCATCTTCCTGTCCTTCATTATCGCGGAACACGTCGATTTCCATATCGACCAATCGACCAGCCAATTTAATATTCTGACCGCCTTTACCGATGGCCAGCGATACCTGATCAGGTTTCAGAAAAACCGACACACGTTTAGCTTCTCGGTCGATCTGCATCGTACTGATTTTAGCAGGGCTAAGCGCACGGCTTATCAGCAGTTCGAGGTTCTCGGTATAATTGATAACGTCAATATTCTCGTTTCCGAGTTCACGTACGATACCATGAATACGGGAGCCTTTCATACCGACGCAAGCGCCTACGGGATCGATCCGATCATCATACGATTCAACGGCTACTTTTGCCCGCTCGCCCGGCTCGCGAACAATTTTTCGAATTGAAATCAGCCCGTCGTAAATTTCAGGCACCTCGATTTCAAACAATCGTTCCAGAAAAACCGGCGATGTCCGTGAAAGCACAATTTTAGGCGTACCATTTATCATATCTACCCGGCTGATAACGGCTTTTACGGCTTCCCCTTTGCGATACCGGTCTTTGGATATCTGTTCGGTACGTGGTAGGCTCAGCTCATTGTTCTCGCTATCGACCAAAATGATTTCGTGCTTCAGTAACTGGTAAACTTCGGCACCAACTAAATCACCGACCTGGTCTTTATACTTTTGATAAAGGAGTTCTTTCTCCATATCCTTTATCTTCTGAATCAGTGTCTGGCGCGCTGTTTGGACCACCCGCCGACCGAAATCTTCGAGTTTCACTTCTTCAGCTACTTGTTCTCCCACCTCAAAGTCATCCTGAATTTTACGAGCTTCGGCAAGAGGTATTTTGTCGTAATCCCAAATATCTTCTGAATCATCGTCTACGATCTCTCGTGTACGCCACATCTCCAGATCACCACTTTCGGCGTTAATAATTACGTCGAAATTTTCGTCGGTACCGTATTTCTTACGAATCATTGTCCGGAAGACTTCTTCCAGAATGGCGATCATGGTTGGCCGATCAATATTTTTCGACCGGGCGAAATCAGCAAACGATTCGATTAATAGTCCACTGGTCATTTTAGTAATTAGTTGATAATCGACAGTCACGAATTTTCAGCACTACTGTTACCGAGAATCCCCGATTGCCGATTTAGGGCTTTATTTGAATGATATTTCTACGTTCGCCTTTTTAATCTGCTCGAAGGAAATCGGCGTAGGGCCGACTGGCTGCACTTCTGCTATTAAATCAGCTTCTTTTTTCTTTTTACTCTTCGCTTTTTTTTCAGGTTCGATGTCAAGGACGATGTGATCATCGGATACGGACTCGAGTGTACCTTTTCGGGTACTTCCATCCACGAGCGTGACCGCCACCGTTCTGCCGACATTGCGGACGTACTGACGCGGAAAAAGCAATGGATGGTCGATTCCTGGCGATGAAACTTCGAGGGTAAACGGAGCTTCACCGAAAAAATTTAACTCATCCATCTGCGCGCCCAGCTTACGGCTAATGCCAGCACACTCTTCAATGGTAATTCCTGCGTCGCTATCGAGTAAAATAGTAACTTTAATACGTCCTCCCCGGCGACCAGCTACCTGAATATCAACAACATAAAGTTGACCATCGTTCAGGTGTGGCTGGAGCAATTCGGTTATTTGTGCTTTGTCGTCCATAAGGTCAGGCTAACAAAAAAGGGAGTGCGACTCCCTTTTTTGATCAATGCCATATGGTTTTTGTGCCACAAAGGTAACACGTTTCTGGATGGTTCGCAAGCCCCATTCCGGTCCGCTTGCTGTCATTCCAGTCATTATGCCTTATTTTTGGCTCTCAGAATGTATTTGCTGTCATTAACAACGACGCTATGACATTAAGAATACGTGTCGGGCAACTTATTGCCTTTTTTTTTCGGTCGTTGCTTTGGTCGCTTAATTTGTTGTTGGTCTTATACACCTGCTTAGCCTACTGGTTACTGTATAGCTTACCCACGCAACATTGGTCGGCGGGCATGATTATGATTACATTACCAGTTGCCTGGATCTTAAACTTTGTAGTCGTGTGTTTATGGCTGACAGACCGTCCCTGGCGTGGCTGGCTATCAGGAATTGTTCTGCTGTTAGGTATTGGCCTGTTCGGGTCACGCACGTTTGGCTGGAATCAGATAAAAGAGTTTACAGGCGAGGGGATTCCGTTGAAAGTATTCAGCTATAACGTAAAGACATTTGATCTTGACCTGAATACAGTTTACGATTATCCGTCTTCGCCCCGCTTCCGACGATTAGCTAATTATGCACTACGCTATGATGCGCCGATTAAGTGCTTTCAGGAGTTCTGGACATCTACCACTGTACCTGAATACAATTTTGTTCAACGCTTTCGTAAGGCAGGCTATCCCTATTCGTATATTTTACATCCGGTGAATCGGGAAAGCCGGGGAGCTTCGTTTGGTATGGCGATCATTTCGATCTATCCTATTATTCAGACTGGTAAAAAAGCCTTTGATGCACCAAATGGAGTCATCTGGGCAGACATTAAAGTACGAAATGATACCATCCGCATCATAAATGTTCATTTGCACTCTATGGGTATCCGCATAGGTAGAGTGCTGGCTAAGGATGAAATTAGTGGCGTGAAACGCGAAACACGCGGTGTATTGAGCGCACTCCGAAACGGGTTCATCAAACGGAACGAGCAGATAAACGATGTCCAGAAATTTGTTCAGGAAAGCCCTTACCCCGTTATCGTTACCGGTGATTTTAACGACACTCCCTATGGTGCTGTATATGAACGAATGCGTCGGCTACTGCCCAATAGCTTTGAAGAGGCTGGGCACGGTTTTGGTTTTACGTACAACCACCTGCCTAATTTTATTCGTATCGACAATCAATTTCATGATCCTCGTTTATCCATCCTAAACTTCGAAACGATCAACTACGTAACTGATTCCGATCACTATCCTATTGTCGGTACGTATGTGGTGAAGTAAAGGGCAATTAAGGATGAGCATTTACCCATTCCTCACCATTCGTAAACACTTCTTTCTTCCAGATAGGTACGGTCTGTTTGATCGTATCGATTATATAACGACAAGCCTCAAAAGCATCGGCGCGGTGAGCGGTTGCTACGCCAATCAGCACCGCAATTTCTCCAATTTGTAATGTACCCTTGCGATGAATGATGGTATAGCGTAGAATAGGCCAGCGCGTATGAGCGCTATCAGCAATCTTCTGCATTTCGCTGATGGCCATACGGTCGTAGGCTTCGTATTCGAGCCTGTCAACCGGGCGTTCCTGCGTATTGTCCCGAACAACGCCCAGAAATATATCTATGGCTCCTGCTTGTTCAGACTGAATGTCTTTCATAGCCAGAGCTACATCAATCGGATCGGAAGTAAGCGTAATCATGGGGATAGGTGGTCGGTACGGTTTGGTGACTGATTCTGATCACATGTTGCTCATCACCAACTATCCTCCGCTAACGGGTGGAATAAGGGCAATTTCATCATTGCTGGTCAACGTCAGATCGGTTTCAGCGTATTCGCCGTTCACAGCTACCAACAGAGATCGGATACCTGTCAGAGCCGGGTAACTCTGGTGTAATTGAGCAAGCAAGTCACCAACGTTTGCCCCTTCGTTAAGCGATACAGGGATTGTTGATTGTCCCGTTAAGTCGCGGGTAATGCCAAATAAAAGTACCGAAACGGATGAATTCATGAGTAACTACCAATGATAAGCTAGTGTAATCTCTATAAGGAACGTAACAATCAGCAATCGAAGTTCGCAGGAAGTCGACAAAAAACTGTGCCACTGCTTTTTCGAGCAGTGGCACAGTTTGTATGAGGCAAAAATTTATTTGGAATTATCTAGTTTACGCTCAGCCTTCTTCATTTTACGATCAGCTTTGTCGAGCGTTTTGTTCGTACCATCCTTAACATCCTCTTTGGTATTTTTAGCGGCCCGGTCTATTTTACGACCAGCTTTGCGCGTTTCCCGACCTACTTTATCGCCTGCAGCATCAACGGTTTGGCCCGCTTGTTTGGCTGTTTCTTTAGCGTTTTCCTTTGTATCCTGGGCAAATGTAACAGCAGCGGAAAAAAGTAGCGCAGCGGCTACCATCATTAACTTTTTCATCGTTGTTGAGTTTCGGTTTGTTTCTCCCAACAACACCACACACAAACGAATTGTTTAGCCATTTATAGTATTCGCAGTAACATCAACGCCCCGATCTTAACCTTGAAGGATTAAAACCGGGGCGCCAAAAAGTAATCGTTACGTTATTCTTTGTGTTTAAACACTTTTACCTGATAAACGTAATCCTGCATCCGCTTAATCTGCTGCTTACGACTTAGCTCGGTCAACGTATTTTTCCGGTTAAGCCGAATCGGCAATCCCTTGAGCGAATCGGAAGGAATGCTGCTAAGCGCCTGAAGAAGATAGTTTGTTTTGATCGCAAAACTGACCCCTTCCGAAGTAGTCTGTTTCCCGCTGATCATGCCAACAACGTTGCCCTTCTCATCTAAAAGTGGACCACCGGAATTACCCGGATTTACACCGATTGCGACTTGGTAGGCCGTCGAATCGCCCCGATAGCCAGTACCGGAACTTAAGTACCCCTCACCGTACACAATTTCTTCACGCGGGTACCCAAGCGTATACACACGCTCTCCTAAATCAGATGGACGAGCATCGAAGCTATACGGAACGGGGGGTAACGTACGAAAAGCGCTGTCGTCGCAGAGTTGCAGAACCGCTACGTCATGTGCCTGATCAGCGTATACGATACGAGCTTTGTAAATTTCGCCTTTCGTGCTTTGTACATATACTGAATCCGCTTCCCGAACAATGTGATTGTTTGTTACAAAATAACCATCAGCAGTAAGCAGGAATCCCGACCCAGCCACTTGTGCTGGGTTTATGCGCAATCCACGACTACGTCCGTTTATATCATTTAGAAGTTGCCGTTGGGACGTTTTAACGGCCTGAAGCTCTTTACTGAGCAGACTGTATTGCTGCTCCTGCTGCTGATGCCCTTGTTGATAGGAGCGGTAAAGAAAAATAGAACCGAACGTAGTGATAAGAGCCACCGATGCAGCTACAGCCAACGTAGTCCGATACGTTTGCCATAGCATACGGATCTGACTCGACGATTCTACTTGAGAACTGTAGTTTTCAGCTTCCTGACGCATGGCGTTCATGTCGATACCTGCCTGAATTTTAGCTAGTCGACGTTTGAACCGAATCCGTTCGCCATAGGCCCGTAATGCGTTATCGATGTCTTTTTCCTCGTTCATTTCTTTCGTGTCGTTACGTAGTAAGGCTCTTCAGAGCCAGTTATTTTTACTCGTCAAACGCTTGACTCATCGCCATCTGGCTTAGGATTTGTATTCCGAAAAGAAGAGCCGTTTCAGCCGCATCAGGCACTTATACTTCTGCGTTTTGGCATTATCGGCATTCGTGTAACCAAACTTTTCAGTAATATCCTGCATACTTAAATGCTGAATATAAAAATCCTCCAGGAGGGTCCGACAGGGTTCGCCAAGGCGATCAAGAGAGTCGGCCATCAGCGTAAATTGCCGGTCGCGCTCCTCATGGTCTGCCAGATCATCATTGAGCTGCTCCATAGCTAACTCGTCAGAGGCCGGCGTTTCCACATCGCGCACCATAAATCGACTCCGTTGCGTCAGCTGCTTTAACCAGAGACGTCTACTGATCGAGTAGAGGTACGTTTTCAACTGACAATGTAATTCCAGCGAACCGCTCCTTACTTTCTCGTACAACACAATCAACGCTTCCTGGTAAATGTCCTTGGCATCGTCTTCGTTACCGCTGTTGGTGGTCACAAAATGGAGAACCATTGGAAAATACCGACGATATAACTGCGTCAATGCATCGTCAGAGCCATCAGCCAAACCCGTTAACAACTCCTCATCAGTCAATACGGGCTGCCTACTTTCCTTCATTGAGTTGAGTCATTACTTAATACGAAAAGACATACAACGTAACCCAAAAAAAAAGTTAAATATTATTGGGTTACCTTTTTCTCTATCGGGTATTAACGTTGACATTGATCTATTAATCACGTAAACGAAAACATCCCCAAAACTATGAAAGCTATTACGAAATCCGCCTTCTTTTTCATGGCTATGATCGCCCTTGCAACGTCTTGCAGCTCGAAAAAGACCGAAACCACTGAAACGACCACGACGACGGATTCTACCTCAATGATGTCTACCGACTCAACGATGGCTACGGATTCTGCTTCGACGATGTCGGCTGATAGCGCGAAGTAATTTTTGCTAAGGCACAACTGCCGGTAAACCTTGCCGACAACGCTATAAACGTTTGAGAGCCTCCTGATAATTCAGGAGGCTTTTGTTTTTATAGACCTTCTGGTTCTTACGGATCAAGTCAGCACTTCTTTTAATACGTTCATTGCCCCTGTTGGTGCCGCTTTTTCGTACAAAATTTTATAGACAGCCTCGGTAATGGGCATGTCAACGCCAAATTGCTGGTTGATCTCGTAGATACTTTTGACGGCATAATACCCTTCTGCAATCATGTTCATTTCGGCCTGCGCCGACTGAATAGTGTAGCCCCGACCGATGAGCGTACCAAACGTTCGATTCCGGCTGAAAGGCGAATAGGCTGTTACCAATAAGTCTCCGAGGTAAGCCGAGCCGCTTAAATCGCGATGTTTGGGGTAGATTGCATCGACAAATCGCTTGATTTCCTGCATCGCGTTCGATACCAATACGGCCTGGAAATTGTCGCCATACCCCAGCCCCCGAGTAATTCCACAGGCCAGGGCGATGATGTTTTTCATAACGGCACTGTACTCAATGCCGTAAATGTCATCGACGGGCGTCGCCTGTACGAAGCGGCATCGAAGTAGATTCGCTACGTCTTCTGCACGATCGGTGTCCTGCGAAGCAATGGTCAGGTAAGATTGTTTTTCGAGCGCCACTTCTTCTGCATGACATGGGCCAGCAATTACCGACATCCGCTCGTTTGGTACGTTATAATGTTCACTAACCCAATCGGTCACTAACTGATTGGCTTCCGGGACCATTCCTTTAATGGCTGATACGACCGATTTTCCCGTAAAATGGTCTGGTTTTAACCCTCTCAACGCATCGCTGATAAAAGCGGCCGGTACAGCCAGAATAACGTAATCACTGTCTTTAAATGACTCCCGGATTTTGGTACAGACCTTTACTTTTCGGGTGTTGATCTGCACATCACTCAGATAACTGGGATTGTGCCCAAATTTTCGGATATGCTCGGCATCTGAGGCTTTACGGAGCCACCATTTAACGCTGACGTTATTCTCGGAAAGGATTTTGACCAGTGCAGTTGCCCAGCTCCCCCCTCCCACCATAGTCAGCCGAATTGGTTGAGTAAGTTTCATGGGGTAAAGAAAAGAAGAAAGGAGTAAGCAAACCCACAAGATGTCAAAAACCTTATAGGTTTAGTCCCAGCCTTACTTATCGGTTTCTTCTTTCTTCTTGTTTTTATTAGGGTCGCGCTTTATTACGAGTTCGCCATTCTTCAGTTTTTTCGATACAGCAATGAATGGACCTGAAATGATTTGTTCGCCTGATTTCAGACCGGATACGATTTCGATGTTCTCGAAATCGCTGATTCCGGTTTTTACTTCCCGCTGCGTAGCCTTACCATCGACATTGACAAAGACGATTTCTCTCAGCTTTTCCTTCTTCTGAGGGAGATTGGCCGGGTTTTCATCAACTGTACCGCTCGATCTATCCTTTAATTTTTCCGTGTCGACAGCCGTAGAATCTTCTCCGCGCGTGGTTACAGCCGCAATAGGTACACCCAGAATACCAGCTTTATGATCGGTAATAATTTCAACCGAAGCCGTCATACCTGGCTTAAACGGGTACCCTTTTTTATCTTTTTGCGCTAGTAAATCACTGTAGGAACTGTTCAGAATTTTCACTTTCACCTCAAACTCGGTTACGGCATCGGCAGAAAGTGAAGCCGCGGCTGCCGCTCCCGACGAACTCGTCAGACCATTGGCCGTATTGGCAATTTCGTAAACAAGTCCTTTGAATTTACGCCCGGCCGTCGTGTAGGAATCGACTTCAATGTCAGCCGTATCACCGAGATTTACGCGTACAATGTCGTTTTCGTTCACGTTCACGCGAACCTCCATGTTTTGCAGATTGGCAATCCGCATAATCTCCGTTCCGGCCATCTGCGACGTACCAACCACACGTTCGCCAAGCTCGATGTTCAGTTTCGAGACGGTACCGTTCACTGGCGAATAGATCGTCGTTTTACGCAGATTTTCGCTGGCGTCACGCAAGCTGGCTTCGGCGCTCTGAATGTTGAATTGAGATGCCCGAACGTTAGCATTAGCCGCTTCGACTTCCTGTTTTGCTACGTTATAATTTGCCTCACTAGTTTCTAAGTCGGCAGAGGAAATGACTTTATCAGCAAATAATTTCCGATTCCGTTCATAGTCGGCTTTCGCGCGAATCAGTCGGGCGCTTGACTGTGCTACCGATGCTTTTGACTGTTCTAATTGGGCTCGACTCTGGTTAACCGTTGCCCGAGCCCGAGCCATCATGGACTCGTAGTTGTCGGGTCGGATACGGCACAAAAGCTGCCCTGCCTTAACAGGATCGCCCTCGTTTACGTATAGTCCAATGATTTCACCCGATACGTCTGGACTAATTTTAACTTCTACCTGCGGTTGAACGCGCCCGGAAGCACTTACCCGTTCAGTAATATCGGTACGTTTAACTAATGCGAAATCAACTTCAGTCGATTTTGGCTTACCAATGAGACCCGCTTGTTTGGCGGCAACCAGTCCGCCAACAATCAGTAAAATAAGTATACCTAGTATCCACCAAATACGGTTTGATTTATTTTTCATAGGGAGCGAACGAGCGAAAGACTAAAAGTACATAAGAGTGAATTACGCCCTACGAGGTCTTCACTCTTTCAGTCTTTCGCCCTTCCGCTAATTAAAACTTATTGGTTTATTCTGGTAATAATCTAAAATTTTGGTTCTGAATACGTAGTCATACTTCGCCTGTACCAAACTAGCCCGCGCCCGGTCAAGATTCGTTTTGGCAATGCTATAATCTGTGGCATTAATCGCACCCGCATTTAACCGGCTTTCAGCCATTTGAAACGCCCGTTCCAACGAGGCCACCTGCGCCTGTGTAGCTCTATAACGATTAGCACCAGCTCGCATGTTGGTGTAAGCCGTCTCTATTTGTTGACGTAACGTTAAGCGCGTATTGAGAGCTGTCAATTCCGCATTTTGTTGCTGAATTTTAGCCGTTGTGATACGGTTACGTGACAAATTTCCCTGAAAAATCGGAACTCGCAAAAATAGCGATAAGGATTGACTAAAGTTGTTACTTAATTGAGAACCATACGAAATACCACTCCGGTCATAGCCTGGCACCGGCGCGGTAACCGGTATTTGCGCACCCGTTACCGGATCGGTGATAAAGCCGACCGTTGTCTGACCAACTACCTGGCCATTGGGTGTGGATATGTTAGCAGCACTTGAATACAAGGTGCTTAAATTTCCGTTTAGCGACAAGGTAGGATAAAGTCCGCCTTTTGCTACCTGAACGCCCAGGTTCGCGCTTTTGACACGCAAATCCGCTCCCTTTACTTCGGGCAGATTCGTTGACGCTGCATCGTAAAGTTGCTGTACAGTGGCCGTATAAGGATCTAACCCCGGATCAGGAACATTGATTGGCTCTACATTAAACTCCTGGTTGATTGGCACATTCATCGCCTGAAGCAGCGCTACTTTAGCCAGATCAAGCGTATTCTGTGCATTCACAATGTCTACTTCGTTGCTGGCCAGCGTTGCCCGTAATTCATACAAATTTGCTTCAGGAGCCGATCCCGCATTGACCAGACGCTGGGTACGCTCCAACTGCGCCCGTGTTACGTCGGCCTGACGTTGGGCAATGGCAAACTGTTCTGTACCCGTTAATACGTTCAGGTAATTTTGTGCAACCGTTAACGATACGTTGTTCTGGGTGGCATTCAACTCCTGTTGACTAGCCTGCAATGACAACTCATTTTGCTTTACCGTGCTACGTAATACGCCACCGTTGAAGAGCGTTGCCGACGTATTAAGCTGAAAACTACTGGAATTAATTGTTTGCTGGACGAATTCGTTCGATTGCGGGTTAATGCTACGTCCCCCGTTAATAGACTGGTTACCCTGAAAAACGGCCGTTGGGAGCTGATTGAGTCGCGCCTGGCGCACCTGCAGATCGGTATTAACGACCGTCAGTTTCCCCTGACGTATCAGTATGTTGTTCTGCTGGGCAATCTCAATGCACTGCTGCAAATTTAGCCGCGATGCCGTGTTGACTACGTCGCTGGGTGATGTAACCGCAGACGGCTGAGTTGTGTTTTGTGCGTAAAGTTCCGACATTCCTGTCGTTAGGAAGAGCGTCGTTATGACTTGTATCTGCTTCCACACCACTTGCATGTTCATAGCGATTTGATGATTCGATATTACACACTTACCTTCGGCGCAACTATCGTTTTTGGATAAACGGCGCAAACTAAGCATGTTTCTGGTTTATAATTCGGATATACTTCCTGAGACTACTTTTCAACTTTCAGCGAACGACCGGGCTTTTCAATATGGCGACGGGTTGTTTGAAACCATTCGCTACGCAAACGGTCAGCTTTGGTTCTGGGCTGACCACTTCGCCCGATTGTCAGCCGGTATGGCGGCACTGCAGCTTATTCGGCCTACCGGATTTACGGCTGAAACGGTTTATCAATGCATTTTACAACTTCTTTCGGCAAACGAACTCACGCATCAGTCTGCTCGCGTTAAAATTCAGGTTTGGCGCCAACCAGGAGGCCTTTATACTCCTACCGTAAACACCACCAATATACTTATTACGGCTCAATCTGGTCCGGATTTTTCGATTACAGAAAAAGCCAGAGTAGCCGTTTATAATGCCTTTCGCTTATCGCTCTCCCCGGTTTCAGCCTTTAAGACCCTGAACGCTCTCCCCTACGTACTGGCAGGTCTATACAAAGAGCAACATAGCCTTAACGACATTATCTTACTCGATACGGAAGGAAACGTGGCGGAATGTCTGGCATCGAACCTATTCTGGTTTTTCGATCAAACGCTGCACACTCCTTCGCTCCAGACAGGTTGTATTAACGGCATCATTCGGCAACAACTCGTGCGACTAGCGCCTACAGTTGGTATTTCCGTAAGCGAAGGATTATACCAACCAGCGGTGTTTTCGAAGGCTGAAGCTATCTTTTGCGCCAATGTAATGGGAATTCAGTGGTTACGCTACGTGAATAATATACGTATCGACGAGAATACCTCTTCATCCATTGATGCAGAAAAACTACTTAACTCCCTCTTCGCTGAGCTTCATCGCTGAAGGTTCTTCCAGCCAGCCATCTTTTAGCCGGATTACCCGCGAGCCATATTCAGCGTTGACTTCAGAGTGAGTTACCTGCACGATCGTTACGCCGTCTTTCTGGTTCAGTTCGCGGAACAATTCCATGATGTCACGGGCCTGATCGGAGTGCAGATTACCCGTTGGTTCATCGGCGAAAATAACCGTAGGCTCAGCGGCCAACGCCCGTGCGATACCAACCAATTGCTGCTGCCCACCCGATAATTGCGCAGGAAACAAATCTTTCTTAGCGACCATGTTGAAGCGATCCAAGAGTTCGGCTACACGACTTTTCCGTTCGGAACCGCTAAGTCCTTTATAAAGCAAAGGTGTCTCGATGTTTTCGTATACCGTCAGCTCATCGATTAAATGATACGCCTGAAATACGAAGCCGATTCGGGTACGGTGGAGTTCAGTACGTCTTTTTTCAGATAGTTTCTGAACGGGCTGATCATCAAAAAAATACTCGCCTTCGGAAGGCTCTTCGAGCAAACCCAGAATGTGCAGCAGCGTAGACTTACCTGAGCCGGATGGCCCCATGATCGACACAAATTCGCCTTGAGCGATATCGAGGTTAATGTTACGCAGCACATAGACCCGGCCAAACCCGGCGGGGTAGAACTTGGAGACGTTGCGGAGTTGAATCATAATTGGTTACTTTTGAAATTCTATCGTTTTTACAACTTACTGCTTCATTAACATGTATATACCCGGCACCAGCGACGACTTGATTTTTCGGGAAGATATGGCCGTTTATGGCCCCCGTGACCACCAACGTATCATCTCCAAATTAACTACCCGGCTTGGTACGCTTTACTATGACGCGAAAGCCATTTCTCTTGAACCGTTACCCGAAACAATGCTTGACGAAGGCCAAGCCAGTCCAACTCCTGACGTAATTCTTTCTAATAATGCATCCGATCAGACACCTATTATTATTGAAGTATGCCATACCAAAGGGCTGAAGCGAGATATCAACAAAGTGATTCGGTTAGTTGATGAAGATGAATATGGCATTCTCGAAGGTTTCGTTTATGATTACAAAACTGAGCATTGGTTCCGTTACCGCAAAGGCGATGCGGGTTTAATGACCCAAACATCGTTTTCCGAAGTCCTCAATCTTGATCTCAATGCCATGCTGGCTTAATTTAGTCAAGCGCCGTGCCAGATTCACAAGTCTGCTGATTTGTAGCCAGTTACTGACAGTTAGAAACGTAAAGCGTCCGTTACCGGACAAAGCTACTGCTGAAATCGGACACCTTTTTTTGTTCACTATGCAACGTAGCAACACTGTTTATCATCTTCACTATAAACCTAAAATTATCTGTACGGATGAAAGCACTTCTTATCTCAGTCATAATGCTCACAGCAGGCGTTAACTCAGCCAGCAACGATTGGAAAAAAGATCGCGCCGTTTCGGGCTTCACGGGCTTAAGCGTAAGTAGCGGTATTGACGTGTATCTGACCCAGGGTAATTCTGAAAAGCTTACGTTAGACGTAAAAGGCATTGACGAAGAGGAAGTGAAATCGGAGATAAAAAACGGTGTTCTAAAACTGTATATCGACCGTAAAGGATTCATGAACTGGAATTTAGGCCGGAGTAATTACGTAAAAGCTTATCTGACGTTCAAGCAGTTATCGAATTTACAGGCGTCGGGCGGAGCGGATGTTTTCGGACAGGGGACGTTGTCATTCAACGATCTGAACGTAGACGCTTCGGGTGGCTCTGATATAAAACTGACCCTAAAAGCGAACAAGCTAAATGTGGAAGCGTCCGGTGGTGCCGATGCCATTCTGGAGGGATCGGCCCGGACGCTCAACGCGAACGGTTCGGGAGGTGCTGACCTCGATGCTCGCAAATTAACCGTCGAAGTTTGCCGGGCCAATTCATCGGGCGGATCTGATGTTTACGTCAATGCATCGCAGGAATTGAGTATGCAGGCATCGGGCGGTTCTGATATTTATTACTACGGTTCGGCCAAAGTGCTATCGAAAAGCAAATCCGGTGGCTCGGATATCAGCCGGAGAGATTAGAAAAAGAGTGAACGAGCGAAGGACTGAACGAGCGAATAATTAATTTCGTGCGCTTTTTCACTCTTTCGTTCGCTCATTTTGACACCTACAATTGGTATACTCGGCGGGGGCCAGCTTGGCCTGATGCTTCTTCAAGCCGCCATCGACTGGAACATCCGCGTTCATATTCTTGATCCTGATGCTGAAGCTCCCTGCCGCCACCTTTGCACGCAGTTTACGCAGGGTTCTCTAACCGATTACGATACAGTTTACCAGTTCGGTCAGACTGTCGATGTATTGACCATTGAAATTGAGCGTGTCAACGTCGAAGCCCTCGAAGCCCTCGAACGCGAAGGGAAGCGGGTATTTCCCCAACCTTCCGTTATCCGTATCATTCAGGACAAACGGCTCCAGAAACAATTTTACCGTGATCATAACCTACCCACGGCCGACTTTATCCTGACTGAAACCCGCGCCGACGTAGCGTTAGTGGAAATCCAGCAACCCGACTTTCTGCCTGCTTTTCACAAGCTGGGCCGGGATGGCTACGATGGTCGTGGGGTGCAACGGATCACATCCGTCGCCGACGTGGGTAAAGCGTTCGACGCGCCGGGCGTTCTGGAAAAAGCGGTTGATTTTGAGAAAGAGTTGGCGGTCATCGTCGCTCGAAACGAACGAGGTGAGACCCAGACATTTCCGACGGTTGAAATGGTGTTTCATCCCGAATTAAACTTAGTCGAATACCTTTTCGCTCCCGCGGTAATCTCAGCCGAAATCAATCAGCAGGCGCAGGACATTGCCCGCCGAACGGCCGATGCCTTTGGCATAGTGGGCCTGTTGGCGGTCGAATTGTTTCTGGACAAACACGGCAACGTATTAATCAATGAAGTAGCTCCGCGTCCGCACAACAGCGGTCATCACACGATCCGGGCCAACATAACGTCACAGTTTGAACAACACTGGCGCGCCATCCTCAATTATCCACTTGGCGATACGTCGGCTTATCAGCCAGCGGCTATGGTGAATTTGCTTGGCGAAGACGGTCATACGGGTCCGGCGGTATACGAAGGCCTGGAAAATCTATTGGGTATGCCGGGCGTTTTCCCATTTTTTTACGGCAAAGCCATCACCAAGCCCTTTCGCAAAATGGGCCACGTAACGGTTATGGACGATTCACTCGAATCGCTACGCGAAAAAGTAGTTCAGGTTCAATCAGGTATCAAAGTAATTTCGGCCTAATTGCCTGATCAGCAGATCGAACGTATAGCCATCAGAAACTAGGCAGGATCAGAACAAACTTCCTAATCAAAGCCTACGTTTTAGACGTATGAAGATGCAAAAAAAACAGAACCTGCCCACCAAGATCTGCCCCGTTTGCAACCGCCCGTTTAGCTGGCGAAAGAAATGGGAGCGCGACTGGGAGCAGGTCGTTTATTGCAGCGACGCCTGCCGACGGGCGGGCAAATCGCACAAAGATTCGCTGGGACTCACCTGATTGATAGACTGCTAGCCGACGGTATTGGTTAGTGTTCCAATACCATCAATGGTGATACTGATTTCATCGCCGGAACGTAGCGTGAAATCGTCAGACGGAACAATGCCGGTGCCGGTCATCAGGTAGCAGCCGTTGGCAAACGAGCACTCGCGGAACAGGAATTCCACCAGCTCCGTATGCTGCCGCTTCATCTGACTGATGGCGATGCTGTTTGTAAACGCAGCCTGCTGATCACGAATGATTTCCAGTTTAATCATCGTATCGGGCGAAACAGGCGTTTCTGGGACGTAGAGACAAGGGCCAAGTGCTGCGCTTCCGTCATACGACTTAGCCTGGGGCAAATACAGTGGATTCTCGCCTTCGATACTCCGCGAACTCATGTCATTGCCGCAGGTGTACCCCACAATTTTGCCCGACGACGTAATGAATAACGTTAATTCCGGCTCGGGTACATTCCAGGTTGAGTCAGCCCGGATGCGAACATTCGCTCCCGGTCCTACTACGCGCTCTGGCGTGGCTTTGAAAAATAGTTCAGGCCGTTCGGCATCGTAAACCCGATCATAAAAATTATCTCCTCCTGATTTTTTGGATTCTTCCATCCGCGCATTCCGGCTACGCAGGTACGTAACACCCGACGCCCATACTTCCTGTCGACCAATGGGTGCCAGTAAGCCCGTTTGAATCCAGGTCTGGCCCTCTGTGAATGGATCGGTTGATGTAGTTAGCTGGTGCAGAAAATCATATAGATCGTCCCGGTTGACTAACGCATCCCAATCGATATCTGGAACGGAATAAAATTGGTTTTGGAATTCAACAACGAAGCCGGAATTGGTTTTGTACAGTTTCATAAAATCTAGGAGGATACATTTTGTAAAGAAAACTTGCGTCTATTTTTACTTTATCGTAATATTACGATGAGAATCAAAAAATAGCGATGGGCTTAACGAAAACTGAAATATTTACGGATCAGGAGAACCGAATCGCCGAGTTGGCCAAAGCGTTTGCGCATCCGGCCCGTGTTGCTATTCTGCAACTTCTGGTTGAACGCAATACCTGCGTCTGTGGTGATCTGGTCGACGAACTTCCACTGGCTCAGGCTACTGTATCACAGCACCTGAAAGAACTCAAACGCATCGGTATTATCAAAGGGGATATTGATCCACCCCGCGTGTGCTACTGTATTAACGAAACGGTTTGGGAAGAGTCCAGGCAGTTGTTTGCTGGATTTATGAGTCAGCCTATTGAACGGAGTTGCTGTTAAATTTTTTTGTACCTATTCATCGCAATATTACGATGGATCTTGATTTGGCTTCGAAGCACGTATATATTTGTTCACGTTAAACACAAAGAATCATGGAAACATCGGATTGCTGTGAAATCGACGATTGCTGCACTGACAATGGTGAATGCTGTTGTGAGGACGATTGCTGCTAGACTGACAGCTTCTCCAGACGGGTATTCCTGTTTGGAGAAGCTGATTAACGGATAGTAACCTTTAAAAATAATTTCGCCTAAGAACCGAAGCTGCTGGTCAACTGCATTGAAGCATTTACGCGTATTCAGCAAACGTAGCAGCGTAGCGAACGTTGCTTATCGTCGGCTATTGGTATGAAACAAACACGTTGATACATGAAACGAATTCTGGTTCTCTGCACAGGGAATTCAACACGTAGCCAGATGGCTCACGGCTATTTACAGAAATTTGCTGGTGATCGGGCCGACGTGTTGAGCGCAGGCGTCGAAACACACGGACTTAACCCGAAAGCCGTTCAGATTATGGCCGAAGACGGCATTGACATTAGTCATCACACCTCGAACCTGGCAGACGAATACGCTCACCTACCTATTGACTACGTCATCACCGTTTGTGATCATGCAAGCGAGCGTTGCCCGGTCTGGACAGGCAAAACAAATCGAATTCACCAAAATTTTTCAGATCCTTCGAAAGCGGGTGGAGATCCAGATCTGATACTGGCTCTCTATCGGGAGGTACGTAACGAGATTCGGGAATTTAGCCGGGAATTTGTGGAAAAAGAATTAACTTAGTAGGCTTACGTATTACCGCTTCGGCGGTTGAATAAACATGCTGCAAAAAACGCAGGGAATAGCCCTCAGTTATATCCGTTACCGCGAAACGTCTATCATTGCCCGCATCTATACCGAAGAGTTTGGGTTACAAAGCTATCTGGTCAATAGTGTTCGCACGGCCCGGAGTAAGAACAACAAAATCGCTCTATTTCAGCCGTTAACGTTGCTTGACATGGTCGTTTATAACAAGCCCGACCGCGATCTGCACCGATTGTCGGAAATGAAAACCAGCCATCCGTTTCAGAGCTTGCCGTTCGAGGTTACTAAATCGACCATTGCCATGTTCGTGACGGAATTTTTAAATAAAGTACTGAAAGAGGAAGCCAATAATCCGACCCTTTTTCGCTTCCTGGTAAACTCGGTTTTATTTCTGGAAAATGCTCATTCGAACTATGAGAATTTTCACCTTGCCTTTTTGTTAAAACTATCGTTTTTCCTGGGTTTCGGCCCCGAATCAGCCCGCGAGTTTGAGAATCAGCTTCGCGAAAACTCCTATCCATTTCTACCCGACAATGAAATGGAAACGGCACTCAACATTATGCTACGTCAACCGCTCGGAACCCCTATCAAACTGAGCCGGTCAGCACGTAACGAACTGCTTGACGCCTTGGTGGCCTATTATCAAATTCACATTGATTCAATCGGCGAAGTAAAATCGCTGCCGGTATTGCGGGAGGTTTTAGGATAAAACAGAAAAAGTTCCCATTTCGAGAACTAAAAATCCCCTTCGTGCCTTATTATTGCTGCAATGAAACGAATCATTGCAAAGCGAACGCTCAAAGAATTTTGGGAAAAGCATTCCAACGCTGAGCAGTACTTAAAGACTTGGTATGAAACAGCTAAACAGGCTAATTGGAAAAGTCCAAACGATATCAAGAACACATATGCTAATGCCAGCATCGTTGCTGGGAATAGAGTCGTGTTTAATATCAAAGGCAATGATTATCGGCTGATTGTGAAATTTAATTATCAGCGACAATGGGCATTCATCCGTTTTGTGGGTACTCATGCCGAATACGACAAAGTAGATGCTGAAACGGTGTAAACTTCAAATTCTTTGTATGGACATTAAACCAATAAAAACAGAGGCTGATTACGAGCAAGCGCTAAAACGACTTGACGAAATTTTCGATGCATCTGCTGATACACCCGAAGGCGATGAAGCCGAATTGTTGAGTCTGTTAATCGACAGCTACGAAAACGAACATTATACCATCGAAGCCCCTGACCCAATTGAAGCTATCAAGATTCGGTTAGAAGAAATGGATTTGAAACAACAGGACCTGGTGGGTATCATTGGTGGTAAAAGTCGGGTTTCGGAAGTGCTTAATCGCAAACGAAAATTGACGGTAGAAATGATTCGGAATCTTACTGATGCACTCCATTTGTCGGCTTCAAGCTTAATAAAGGAATATCAACTTGCAAAATAACACACCGCAGCAGAGTTGAAGCTGTCAAAAATTCCATAGTCAAAAGTAGACACCTTTTGATCTGTATAGAATGGTTTCTTTCACGGCCAACCGTCACGGTACTACGTTAAATCTTCCGCTTCAACTCAAAATGCTGGCCCAGATACAGCCGTCGAACCTGTTCGTCACTGGCTAGTTCTTCGGCGGTACCTTGCTTCAGAATCTTCCCTTCAAATAACAAATAAGCCCGGTCGGTAATCGAGAGGGTTTCGTTTACGTTGTGGTCCGTAATGAGAATGCCGATGTTACGGTGTTTGAGCTTAGCTACGATGCTCTGAATATCCTCTACGGCAATTGGGTCAACGCCAGCAAACGGCTCATCCAGAAGAATGAATTTTGGGTCAACGGCCAGCGCGCGGGCAATTTCGGTACGTCGGCGCTCACCCCCGGAAAGCACTTTACCCTTGCTTTTCCGAACGTGCGTTAAACTAAACTCTTCCAGTAATTCTTCCACTTTGGCTTTACGCTCCTGCTTCGGTGTATCGCTCAGTTCCAATACGGCCAGTACGTTCTCCTCGACCGTTAAATCGCGAAAAACCGAGGCTTCCTGCGCCAGATAACCCAGGCCGAGTCGGGCCCGTTTGTACATTGGTAGATCCGTTACGTCCTTATCGTCGATAAACACCTTACCACTGTTGGGTTTCACCAAACCAACAGCCATGTAAAACGAAGTAGTTTTTCCGGCACCGTTTGGTCCCAGCAGTCCAACAATTTCGCCCGTTTCAACCTGGTACGATACGTTGTTGTTGACCAGCCGTGATCCGTATTTTTTAATCAAATTTTCAGTTCTGAGAATCATTTTGTTTTGTTATTTCAGCAAAGTTCGGCCTTATCCGGGCGTCTGCCAACTATTTCTGGCCGTAACGCCACCCGAATGCCCCTAATTAACAATTATTAATGCCATGACGACTTCGTCCGTTCCCGAGCGTATTCTATCATTCAATTCCGATCGTAACCCAGCGCTGCTTACAGGTAAGTATTCGGCCATGCGTGAAAGTGCTTTTCGCTTTTTTCGAGGGACAAGCCATCTGTTCAACAACGATATTCCGGCGACATCGTTTATCTGGGAATCGCCACAAACCTGGAATGTCGGAGATCTGCATATCGAGAATTTCGGTTCATTCAAAGCCGACAACCGCGTTCCTTATTTTGATCTGAACGATTTCGATGAATGTATTCTGGCCCCGAATCTGGCCGATCTGGCTCGCCTGACCTGTAGCGTATACGTTGCGGCCGATTCACTGAACCTAAATGCTGCTGAGGTAGACCATCTGGCTAAAAAACTGATAATCAGCTATGCATCAACCCTTTCTCTCGGTTATATCCGCCCGTTGGAGCAGGAGACAGCAACAGGCATCATCCGGCACTTCCTACGCTCGGTCCAGTTTCGCAAAAGACGCCCGTTTCTGAAGCGATTTGTTACGTACAGGAAACACCACATCCGCTTCAAAAAAAGCAATTTGCACGTTCGCCCGATCGACGAAGACACCAAAACACAGATTGCTTCGTTGCTGACCAACTGGGCAGAGGGGCAGCCAGATCCAGACTTTTTCAACGTACTGGACGTAGCGCATCGGGTAGTTGGTACGGGTAGCCTGGGCATCGATCGGTTTATTGTGCTGGTTGGTCATTCCCTTAAACCAGGAAAGCAGTTTCTGCTGGATGTGAAGCGAGCCCTCCCATCAACACTCCAAATGCGTTTAGCCAGTCGGCAACCATACTGGTCCAACGAGGCCGAACGTGTTGTAGAGGTTCAGAAACGAATGCAGGCAGCCTCTCCGGCGCTTCTCTACCCGCTGACTTTACCAAACGGGTCGTACGTTTTGCGGGAACTTCAGCCTATCGAAGACAAAATAACCCTGGCCGGATTGATTGGCAAACATAAGAAGGTAGAGTCACTGATCGCCACCATGGGTCAGTTGTGCGCGTGGAGTCATCTGCGTAGTAGTGGCCGACAGGGATCAGCCATTGCAGACGAGCTGATTGCTTTCGGCCTGGACCTCGATGCCTGGCAACAGCTGTTAATAGACTATGCATACGCATACGCTCGGCAGGTCAAAGCAGATTATACGACGTATTGTCAGGCTTACGATGATGAGTTCTTCAAAGTGGGTTGATTGAACGATAGCCCCGGTTCCAGTTTCCTACGGCTGTTACCAACAACTAAACTTTCACATCCTTCAGCATCAACTGCAGGGAGACATTTCCGTTGAAAAAATTCTGCTCGACCTGATAGCAAATCGAGAAGGGTTTACCCGGCCGAAGCTGATCAGCAATGTGGGCAAGGCCAAAACCAACCGCTGTCAGCGTATGGCCTGATCTGCTCTGCCGTACATTGATTTTCAGATGCTTTTCCTTCATGATAATCGGTTCACTGACCAGATACACATCCTCCGTCATAAACGTCGGTTGCATATTGTGCGGTCCAAAAGGTCCCATCTGTTTAACGATCCGGACGAGCTTATCGCTGATCTCGCTAAAATCAAGCGGGAGGTCGATGTCGATCAGCGGGGTAAGGTGTTCTTCCTTGATCTTACGCGAGACAACTTCCTCGAACTTCTGTCGGAACGCATCGATATTGTTAACAGGCATGGTCATGCCAGCCGCAAACGTGTGCCCGCCGAATTGTTCCAATAGATCAGCACACTCTTCAATAGCTTCGTACACATCAAAACCCGGCACCGACCGTGCTGACCCAGCCGCTTTGTCGTTGGATTGCGTCAGGATAATGGTTGGTCGGTGAAAATGCTCAATACACCGCGACGCTACAATTCCAATCACCCCTTTGTGCCAACTGGCATCGAACAGCACAGTACTTTTGGCACGAGTCAGCGTATCGCTTTCCCGAATCATAGTCAGTGCCTGTTCCGTAATGCTGGAATCGAACTCACGTCGGCTATTGTTGTGCTTGTTAATCGCCATAGCGAACGTATCCGCTTCTTCTTCCGATTCGGCCAATAGCAACTGAACTGCCGCTTTGGCGTGCTGAATCCGTCCGGCAGCGTTGATACGTGGTCCCAGACCAAATACCAGATTCGTGATGTCCAGCTCCCGCGAAAAACCTGCTACTTTGATTAACGCTTTTAGCCCAGTACGTGGCGTCGAATTAAGGTATTTTAAGCCATAAAAGGCCAGTACCCGATTCTCACCCGTCAGCGGCACAATGTCCGATGCAATGCTAACAGCCACCAGATCAAGGTGCGGGTATAATTGCTGCAGCTCAATGTTTTTCTCGATGCAGAATGCCTGTAACAACTTGAAGCCAACCCCGCACCCACTCAATTCTTTATAAGGATACTGGCAATCTTCGCGTTTCGGGTCCAGCACGGCTGCAGCATCGGGCAGTTCCGTTCCGGGGCGGTGGTGGTCGCAGATAATGAAATCGACACCGAGGGCTTTCGCTTCAGCCACCCGGTCAATGGATTTAATGCCGCAGTCAAGGGCGATAATCAGGGAAAAACCATTTTCAGCTGCCCATTCAATTCCCTGCCGCGAGATACCATAGCCTTCCTTGTACCGGTCTGGAATGTAATAGTCGATCGCTGAATGATAGTTTTTCAGAAAGCTATAGACCAACGCTACCGACGTAGTGCCGTCTACATCATAATCGCCATAGATCAGAATCTTTTCCTGCCGTTCGGGACGCATCGCCCGTAGCAATCGCTCGATAGCCCGATCCATATCCTTCATGGCGAAAGGATCGTGCAGGTGTCCCGTTTCGGGTCGGAAGAACGAACGCGCTTCCTCGTAGGTTGTTACGTCACGCTGAACGAGCAGAGCCGCCAAAAATGAACTAATGCCCAGCGACTGAGTTAATGACTCAATCGCTATCCGTTGTTCGGCCGAATCGGGGAAGGGTTTTGTTGTCCAGCGTTTCACGGTTGACGGGGGCGGTTGAGCGATCATAGTTGCAAGATAAATCCGTTTTTAGAAAAACTCAGTGTATATGTTCTATTTGCTTTTAATTCTCAATCTGTTTCTGACTGATGGCAACGTTCCCTCGTCACCCAAAAAAGCTAACCTGAAGGTTGACATTCAAAATATTAAGACCTTGAAAGGCTCCGTCTTTATTGCGCTGTTCAAGTCAGGAACTGAGTTTCCCAGTGGGAAAGCAACCGAAGGAAAAAAGGTGGATGCTAACAGTCATAGTGTTCAGACAACTTTTTCTGTCGAGCCAGGCGAATATGCTGTGGCGGTTTTTCACGATGAAAATGCGAATGGCAAAATGGACAAAGGCATGTTTGGTATTCCGAAAGAACCGTATGGCTTCAGCAACAACTTTCGACCTAAAATGTCGGCTCCTAAATTCAGCGATTGTCAGTTTACCGTTGGGAATGACGGCAAGTCGATCAGTATTGAGGTGAAGTAATCTGATCCGTATAGACCTTCGCGCAGGTTTTATGATGATCAAAAAGATTAGCAAGCGACTCAATGTTCGTCATGTAAATCTTTTCAATCTTCCATAAAATCCTGTGGGAACGTCCGTACAATTCAGTTTTTTTCGTAATTTTACCCGGCAAATAACACAACCTGCTATTTGCTCATGAGCTTAGATACCAGTAAGTTTCTTTACGAGGCTCTCACCTACGACGACGTACTGCTCTTACCTGCCTACTCGGAGGTACTTCCCCGCGATACGCAAACAACTACCCAGCTTACCCGAACGATCCGATTGAACATTCCGCTGATTTCGGCGGCCATGGATACGGTTACAGAATCCGATCTGGCCATTGCGATGGCACAGGAAGGCGGCATCGGCATTATTCACAAGAATATGAGCGTTGAGGCTCAGGCCGATCAGGTCCGCAAGGTTAAACGTTCGGAAAGTGGGATGATCATCGATCCCATTACGCTCCTCGAATCCGCTACGTTAGGCGACGCTCATAAGATTATGCGGGAATCTAAAATTGGCGGGATTCCAGTCGTTGATCATTCCGGCAAGCTAGTCGGCATCCTGACCAACCGCGACCTGCGCTTCCAGAATGACCTGTCAAAACCTGTTACGGACGTAATGACCCGCGAAAAGCTCATTACCGCACGTGAAGGTCTAACGCTGGAAGAAGCGGAGAGCATTCTGCAACAATACCGCATCGAGAAATTACCGATCGTGAATGACGATTACCACCTGGTTGGGCTTATCACTTACAAAGACATTCTGAAGAAAAAGAGCCATCCTAATGCCTGCAAAGATGAATTGGGGCGGCTTCGTGTTGGGGCAGCTGTGGGCGTAACGCCTGACCTTACCCGACGTATTACAGCACTCGTAAAAGCGGGGGTCGACGTAATCAGTGTCGATACGGCACATGGTCATTCCAAAGGTGTATTGGATGCCGTACGGAGTATTAAGCAACAGTTTCCTAAACTTCAGGTCATTGCCGGCAACGTAGCGACAGGCGAAGGCGCCAAAGCGTTGGCCGATGCCGGGGCTGATGCCGTCAAAGTTGGCGTAGGACCAGGCAGTATCTGTACGACACGTATCATTGCCGGTATCGGAATGCCGCAGTTAACCGCTGTGTATGAATCAGCCAAAGCCCTACAAGGTACAGATGTCCCGATCATTGCTGACGGCGGTATTCGCTTTTCGGGCGATATCACCAAAGCAATCGCCGGTGGCGCCAGTACGGTCATGATCGGGTCACTGCTGGCCGGAACCGAAGAGGCTCCCGGCGAAGTGGTTCTGTATGAAGGGCGTCGGTTCAAGACGTACCGGGGCATGGGATCAGTCGAAGCGATGGAAGATGGGTCGAAAGACCGCTATTTCCAGGATGCCGAAGACGACATTAAAAAACTCGTTCCCGAAGGAATCGTTGGACGCGTACCGTTTAAAGGGAAGGTTTCGGAGATTACGTATCAGTTGGTCGGTGGCCTGAAAGCCGGTATGGGTTATTGTGGTGCTGCCGACATTCCGGCACTCCAGCAAGCCAAGTTTGTGAAGATCACTACAGCGGGTTCGCGCGAAAGCCACCCGCACGATATTTCGATTCAAAAAGAAGCACCGAACTATTCGGCTCGGTAAGTCTGAACCGATACGCTACATCGGTCTGACTGGAGTTGATTTTCTGTTATTGTAGAGAGCCTGTATTCTGTTGATTTTGACAGATACAGGCTCTGATTTTTGTCGGCTGAGCGATTTGCTTTCTACCTCAGGCTAAAAATCAAATGATGGTTGGGGTTGATTTCACCCAGAATTGTTCTGCCTTCGGTTTCCCATTCTTCCAACAGATCATGAGACCACTTGGCTTTGTCATTCAGGTACAATTGAACCTCGACAACCAATATTCCAGAAAGGTCGATAGCCGTGAAGTTTGGCGTAAAGGCTTTAATATGAGGAATTTGTTGATGAAATCGGGCAATAATGTCTTTCTGAATGGGTTCATCGATCGACCGAAGCGACAGTTTTCGGATATTTTCAGCAAACATCTGAATCAGGCTAATGCTCATACCAATTGAAAGCAAAATGCAGAAAACCGGGTCAACATAATTGGCAGCCGCTGTGTATCCAAAACGCGTCAGAAGATAGGCAACCGAAAAGGAGAGCATAATACAGACGTTATAAAAAATGTCGATTTTCCATTCGATCGCATCGACCCGTAAGATTTGCGAGCCGGTTTCTACAGCCGATTTATGGATGTAGTAGTAAGCAATCCCATTCAAAATCAACGTAACGCCTGCGTACAGAAACACGATTCCGTGTTCAGGTTCCGACGGTCCTGATGCAATTGATCCAATCGATTCGCCAATCGCTTTCAGGCAAATCAGAATAATCATAAAACTACGCATCAGGTTTAGAATCGGCACAAATCCTGAGTAGCCTAAAGGATGGGACGTAGTGGATGGCCGGCTCTGTAGCCTGGAAACGTAGATTGTAACAATACCGATCAGGCCGCTAATGATGTATGAGCCCGCGTCTAATTCAACGATATTCGACGTAGTGAGTTCATTGAAAACGAGGCCCCAAACCATCAGCGCCAGTACCATTACCAGCGAAATTTTCAATTTCTTCTGTTCCTCAGCGTGTTTTTGTAGGCTATTTATCATCTATCCGTCTTTCAGGGGGTTCTATTTTTTAATCCAGCCTGAACAAACAGTCCCATGAGCAGGGCTGTTGTTCCAGTATCATGGTTCAGTTGATGGATGAGAACAAAATTAACAACCTAATGGAAAAACGTACTATTGGCCACACCGATCTGGCTGTGGCTCCGCTGGCTTTTGGCGGCAATGTATTCGGCTGGACTGCCGACGAGCAAACTTCGTTTCAACTCCTCGACGCCTTCGCCGATGCAGGCTTTAATCTAATCGATACGGCCGATTCTTATTCGCACTGGGTACCGGGAAACAAGGGTGGCGAATCGGAAACTATCATTGGCAACTGGCTGAAAAAGAGTGGCAAGCGTGATCAGATCATTATTTCAACAAAAGTTGGTTCGGGCTTACCAGATGGTAAAAAAGATCTCTCGGCCAAATACATATTGAACGCCGTAGACAAATCGCTCCAGCGTCTGCAAACGGACTATATTGATCTGTACCAATCGCACTATGACGACTTAGATACACTAATCGAAGAGACGCTGGAAGCTTTTGGGCAGATGATCAAGGCGGGTAAAGTCCGCTTTATTGGCGCTTCGAACTTCTCTCCCGAACGATTGACACAATCCCTGGAAATAAGCCAGAAAGAAGGTTTTCCCGTTTACCAGTCTTTACAGCCCGAATATAATTTGTATGATCGGGAGACGTATGAGACGCAATATGAGCCAATCGTAAACAAGTACGGTCTAGGTGTGATCAATTACTATTCACTGGCAAGCGGTTTCCTTACCGGTAAATACCGTTCAGAAGCCGATTTATCGAAAAGCCCGCGAGGAGAAGGCGTAAAGCATTACTTGGATGAGCGGGGAATGCGTATCCTGAAAGCACTCGATGAAGTTGCTGAAGCGTACAAAGCAACACTAGCACAGATTTCTTTAGCGTGGCTGATTAGTCAGTCCAGCATTACGGCTCCTATTGCCAGCGCTACCAGCGTAACGCAGTTTCAGGACATTGCCAAAGCCGCTGACTTGAAGTTAGACAGTTCGGCATTGTATAAGCTAAACGCAGCCAGCGCTTTCTGAGCCAGATGCATTTTATTCATGTAAGCTCCAGCTTTCGTAAAAAAGTGGAGCTTACATCAAACTGATTTAGGTTCAACGTAGTGAACTGTGCTGATGGTACCGTGGGTCGTCAGATCAATTTCCCGAATGCCGATGCGATAGTTATCAATGGCGAATTCCGGCGTATCATGTTTCATCTGGTAGAATGTCGAAGGCGACAATAGAACCAGCAGATTACCTCGTTGAACTTCTTTCTCGACATGATAATGACCACAAACTACTGTAACATGACAGGGCAGGTCTTTTACCAGTTCTAAAAACTCGGTGGGTTCACGGAACGGATAACGGGTGTCCATAAAAAGCACATCGGCTGGTATTGGCGAATGGTGCATGAATATCAGTACGTTAGTATCACGTAACGCAATCAGGTAATCACGAAACCAGGTCCACTGTTCGGGCGAAAAATCACCTTTAGACGAATCCAGGAATAACGTCGGACGCCCTTCCAGCGGCAAAGCATAATACAACTCGTTGTCATGCAGATCATGGGTCATTCGAAACACCTCTGCAATTAGCGCTGAGTCGTCGTGATTGCCGGGAATGACGTAATATTGAAATGGCAGATCATCAATTTGTTTCCTGACCCATTCATAAATGCTTCGGTCGCCGACGGTATTCGAAATATCCCCACCAATCACTAAGCAATTCGGCTTTACTTCGGTCAAATAAGCCAGTGCATCCAAAAAATTCTGTCGCACATCAACACCCTGGATTTTTTCGCCTTCAGCGCCAAGATGCATATCGGTTATAAACGCTATTCTCATAAATCTGAACCTCGATTTGAACAAGATTAAAAAGGTTAGCAAGATTTTTATCTCACCAGCAATCAGAGCAATCCTGTCAAAAATCAAGTATAGTTTTCGCTTCGTTCCAATATACGTCCATTTCGGAGAGCGTCATCTCATTTAACTTTTTACCATTGGCCCGAGCTTGTTGTTCAATATACTGAAAGCGTTTAATGAATTTTTTATTGGTACGTTCAAGGGCCGTTTCAGGGTTGATATCAATGAAACGGGCGTAGTTAACGAGCGAAAATAGTAAATCACCAAATTCCCCTTCGGCACGCTCGATATCTATTGTTACGTTCGATTCCGCTGGTTCTCCGTCGAGGTTGAATTCAGCTTTAAATTCCTGCATCTCTTCTTCAACTTTCTCCCAAACCTGCTGCTTCTCGTCCCAGTCGAAACCGGCTCCGCGCGCTTTCTCCTGAATGCGCATGGCCTTCACCAGCGCAGGTAATGATCCCGGCACCCCACCTAACACGGATTTATTCCCTTCTTTCAGCTTGAGTTGTTCCCAGTTGGCCTTTACCTGCTCTTCAGTCTCCGCGATTGTATCGCCGTATATATGCGGATGCCGACTAATGAGTTTATCACACACACTGTTCAATACGTCAGCCATATCAAAGCGGTCCGGCGATTCGGTGCCGGTCTCGGAAGCAATTTTGGCATAAAAAACCAAGTGCAATTGGATATCGCCCAGCTCTTTACGTATCTCCTGCACATCTTTTTCCAGGATAGCATCAGAGAGTTCGTAGGTTTCTTCAATGGTCAGGTGGCGCAGGCTGTCCATCGTTTGTTTGCGATCCCAGGGGCACTGTTCGCGCAGTTCGTCCATGATGGTTAACAGCCGGTCGAAAGCCATCAGTTGTTCCTGACGGCGGGGGGACAATTGGTCAAAATTCATTCAGGAAGCTTGTATGCGTTTAAGTAAAGATAATACATTCGATCAAACAACGAGTGCAGGTTGGTCTCAGCTATTTCCGCCCGCCCATGAACCTCAGCTGACCTGCTTACAAGTCTGCCAAAAATTTTTATTCGTTTGTTTGCTACGTATTGATTTTGTTCGTTTACTTTGCATCACAAAGTACTTTACAAATGCATCAATCTCTCTATTCTCCACTTGATCGTGATTTGTCGCTACCGCGCGACGCACGTCCGGGCAAAAGCTTACAGGCTCTGACCCTTCTAACCCTCACCGCACTAAGTTTAGTTATTATGCGGGGCCTGATTACGGGCAACTGGTGGTTTTTCATCATGCTGACGTGGAATCTGTTTCTGGCCTGGTTTCCGCTAGGTGTCGTGCTGGTATTGCGGGATTTACGCCAAAGTGGTTTTCGTAGTAAATGGCTGCTATCTGCGGGATTAGCCATCTGGCTAGCCTTTTTGCCAAACGCGCCTTATATCATCACCGACCTGTTTCACATAAAAAACATCGACAATACTCTGCTCTGGTTCGATACCATGTCGCTGTTTCTCTTCGCCTTAACGGGCTTGCTTGTAGGGCTTTACTCCATTTTAATTGTTCACCGGATGATACGTCCGCTGTTCGGCGAGTTATTAACCTGGCTGTTGATCGTGGGCAGTCAGTTCTTATCAGGATTTGGGATATACCTGGGCCGAGTCGGGCGGTGGAATAGCTGGGACGTATTGACACGGCCAACTTCGCTGACCAAAGCCATCGCCTATGTTTATCAGGACCATTTAAGTCTGAAACTGACGCTTGGCTACGGATTCGTGCTAATCGTCTTATACGTAGCATTTTACTGGTACGTCGAGCATGATAAACGTTCGTAAAGTACTACGTAGTTTTCGGTTTGCCAGTCAGGGGATTATCGACTTGTTTCGGTACGAGAACAATGCCAAAGTCCACCTGCTCATCGCGAGTCTGGTTGTTCTCGTCGGGTTCTATTTTCAGTTGGACCGTATCGAATGGGCAATTATTCTGACGCAAATTGGGCTGGTATGGGCCGCTGAGGCTTTTAATACAGCCATCGAAAAGTTATGCGACTTTGTGTCACCGGGCATTCATCCGCAGATTAAAGCCATTAAGGATTTATCGTCAGGAGCCGTATTGATCTTAACCATTGCCGCTGTCCTTGTTGGCCTTGTTATCCTGGGCAGTCATCTAATCGCTACTTTTTATTCACTTATTCGCTAAATCTTTATCGCACCGGCGCACCGGTCACTCTTTACCCATGTACGAGTCACGCGAACATTTACAAACCCTGACGGAAATTCGCGGCCTGATGGAGCGTTCTTCCAAGTTTTTATCCTTGAGCGGCTTATCAGGCGTATCGGCCGGTATTATTGCCTTGATAGGAGCCGCCACGGTCTACATGCGCCGGCAAACGGGTTGGTCCAGCGCGATTAGTAACTATCAACTTAGTGATGCTCAATTATACACTGCTGACGCGCCAGATCACCAGGATGTCAAGCTATTTCTGGTAACTGTAGCGATTGTTGTATTAGTTTTAGCGCTACTATCGGGTACATATTTTACGGTCCGTAAAACTCGTCGTCTGGGGCAAAACGTCTGGAATGCTTCATCGAAACGACTGCTATGGGCCATAGCCATACCATTGGGTGCGGGTGGTGTTTTTTGCCTGTCCCTATTGCATTACAATCTGATCTGGCTGGCGTTTCCATCGACGCTAATTTTTTACGGACTAGCGCTGCTCAATGGCAGTAAATACACCCTGCGCGACGTAGAATCGCTGGCGTATTCTGAAATTGGGTTAGGGTTGGTGTCGCTATTCTGGCCAGGCTACAATTTGCTTGCGTGGTCCATTGGTTTTGGCGTCCTGCACATCGTGTACGGTCTGGCCATGTTTTACAAATATGAACGTACTACGTCATGAAATACGACTTGCTGGCTCAATTCAATAAAGCCTTTGAAAGCAAAGCGCGGCTCAGCATCATGTCGGTTCTGGTGGTCAATGAGTTTTTGAGTTTTAACGCGCTGAAAGAATTGCTCAGTCTGACCGATGGCAACCTGGCTACGCACCTGCGTGCGCTGGAGGAGTCGGGTTACGTAGCTGTGCAAAAACAGTTCATCGGCCGTAAACCCAATACTACGTTCTCAGCTACCCAAGCTGGTCAACAGGCTTTCACTGACCACCTGAACGCGCTGGAAGAATTCATCCGGAATATATAGTCGCCTATAAGGACATCGAGTTGTAAAATCTGATGATTTATTTTTTAGCTTCTTTTACTTTTAAAAACAAAGTACTTTTAACATGAAAATAGAAGATAATTTACCGTCTTTTCGATCTGCAGACGACACGTCGGTTGATCAACACGATCAGATTGATAGCAATCTGCCAGTCAATTATCGTCCATCTTTCCTGGCGCCATTCAATGACGCTACGTTCCAATTAGGATTTATTCTGCTTTCTTTATCCGCTACTCTGTTTTTGCTGTATGACATCCTGAGCGATCCACGGCGTGAGGCTGGTGGCAATGTGGGCATGATCATGATTCATTACGGATTGGCGGTTGGTTTTTCAATACTGCTACTCACGACAGGTTTTTACAAAACGGGTCGGGAAGATTACTGCGGCAGACGACCGACGCGATGGTTAGGGTTACTTCTTTGGCTTATTAGTGCTTACGCATTAAACCGGGAGATGGCCGTTTTTCAGCAATCCACAACCTGGCTGTGCTGGGCATTAGTCGCTATAGGGTTGGCAATGGTCGTTTATACGTGGAAAGAATCGTTATCCATACGAGGGCAGCAATTGCTTTACGCCGTATTCGCTTTCGGCTTTTTGCTCTTCGTTTATATGGCCTTCTATCTGGTTAAGCTATACCCAATTAGCGTTCCAATGCTTATCGGACTAGGGTTATCCATTCATACATTTGTTCCATTCGCTCTTGCGCTTGCGTTGGGTAAACGGCTCTGGATAGATACCCGGCAGGAAGAACATCTGCGGCCAGGCGTTACGGTTGGTTTGTGCGCAACCATCGCAGTCGTTTCCGTATTTCTGACGGGCTGGTTTCGAACACTAAACCGTATTGAACAAACCAAACAGGAAGCTACCATTCGTAAAACCAGCGATCTACCTGACTGGGTATTGGTTGCCCAACACCTAAAACCCGGCTGGATTACCGATCGATTACTTCTTAGTGGCCGTGTTTATGATCAAGGGCGCTTTTTCAGCGGCAGCAAATGGGGGCTAGGCAATCTGACCTCCTTAGACGATGTGAAGCGGCATGATCCGCTGGTTGTCATTGCATCGGTATTGCATCCGGCAAATGTTGTGTCGGACAAAGAGAAGCTAGCCTTATTGAAAATACGCTCCTCGGAACGACACGGAACCGAAGAGAAATTCTGGATGGGTCGACATTTGACGACGGAAGAAGTCGTATCACAGGTACGTATCTGGCCTCAATTCCGGCTAAGTTATACGGAGCAAACTGTTCGGATTCGGAATCAGGCACGTAATACAACCGAAGAAGCGCTATTTACTTTTCATTTGCCCGCCGGTTCAGCTGTATCCTCTATGTCGCTCTGGGTCAACGGTAAAGAAGAATCCGCTTATCTAACAACCGTCGCTAAAGCCGATTCGGCCTATCGTACTGTGGTTGATGTCCAGTCACGCGTTATGGCACGAGACCCCGCGGTCGTGTATTGGCAGGAAGGCAACCGCGTAACGGTACGTGTGTTTCCGTGTCGGGCGGGCGAAGATCGACGGGTGAAGCTGGGGATTACGTCACCGTTACGTCTCGAAAACAACACATTGGTGTATCAGAATCCTTATTTTGAAGGACCAGACGCAGAATCGGCTACTGAGTTAGTAAACATTGATTTTACCACCCCCCCTACCGATCTTAACGTTCCCTGGCTCTTCAGTAACCTCACCAATAACACCTTACGCCATCAGGGTGACTATAATCCCGACTGGGCATTACGTTTTCAGGCCCCGCCCTTATCGACAGAAGCGTTTGTTCTCGACGGTCGAACGTACCAGATGGAATTGTATCGGCCAACACTAGAGTCATTTACACCTACTGACGTATTTCTGGACGTAAATGTACAGTGGTCCGAGGCTGAATTTAGAACGGCTTATCAAGCTGCCGTCCAGGAGAAGAGTCGGGTGTGGGTTTTTATGGATGGGATGCACCAGCTTAGCGACCAAAATCTTGACGCTACGTATGAGCAGTTGAAAAGTCAGTCGTTCAGCCTGTTTCCGGTTTATCGGATTGCTAATCCGGAAACGTCTCTGCTAATCACGAAAGGAACACCAACATCACCTTTGCTAAGTGATTTACGCAATAGTCCATTCGCCGATCATTTTGGCCTGCTGGCGAAGCATGAAACGCCCATTCGCACTTTCTGCCTGAATCCTATGCCTTCACCTTATATCCAATCCCTAAATGAGCTTCGGGTGTTAAACGTAACACAAGGCACATCCGCTGATCTGGTACAGTTTCTAGGCCAAACGCATCAGTTTCCACACCATCCCGATCAAGCGGATCGAATCGTATTGTCTGGAGCGGGAGTTGCCATTCGAGAGCAGTTAAACACGGGAGTAGTCTCCTCTAAGGCACCGAATCATCTGGCCCGATTATTCAGCTATACCCATCTATTACAGCAGATTGGGCGACATTATTTTGTCAAAAACTATCAGACGGACACATTGATTACGGAAGCACAACGAGCAAATGTTGTGTCGCCCCTATCGAGCTTGATCGTCCTCGAAACCACCGCTGATTATGACCGATTCGGCATCAAAAAAGACCATTTGGGTCTCGATAACGCTACGTTTAAAGAAGAAGGTGCCGTACCCGAACCGCACGAATGGGCCATGCTTATTATGGTTTTAGGCTTGCTAAGCTATCTGAGCTGGAAAAAACACTATGCTCTACGCTGACCTGACTACGCTGCTTACGATTGCGCTCCTTTTATACGTTGCTTTTCTCAGAAACGCAGGGCGCAATCGCTGGATAAGTCGCCTGCTCGCTTTGCTGCTCTTATCTCCTGGCTTGCGCTACGTATCGGCGCTCTTTATGTTTCCAATCCGATTGCAACTAAGCGAATGGGCTGGCTATCTGATGCAATTAGCCGGATTGAACGTACGGACGGAAGGGAATATTCTGATCAAAGACAACGTCGAGATGGCTGTAGATCCTGCCTGTATGGGCCTACAGCTAACGGGTGTATCGTTGATCGTCGCGTTTTTTGCGCTGATCTGGCAGGAACAGGAAACCCGAAAAGCCGTATCACTCCAATGGGTAGTCGTGTACGGAATTACGGCTTTTGGCTTAACCATTTTCTGCAATCTGCTTCGGATTATAGTGCTTGTTCTATTCGAAGCCATGCCCGGTACCTGGCTGCATGAAGGCATCGGTTTACTCTGCGTTGCTCTCTATGCGTGGCTTCCCTGCTGGGGGCTAGCACGATGGCTGGTGTATGAAACTGGTCAACCAGAAAAGTCAATACATTTAACGCCAGCTGGAGTGATTAAATCAGTAAGCTGGGGAGTTGGTTTACTGGTAGCAGGTTTCGGGCTTATGACCTTTACGGCATTGCCGGCTGAGCCCGTCACGGATCTATGCCAATCCAAAAAATATACAGCATTGATTGGGAATAAATATGGCGACCTTACATGTCAGACACTTACGAATGGCTTTGTCAAACTATCGAAACCGGGCCTGTTGCTTTATGTAAAACCGCAGCTTGATTGGTTCAGCGCTGATCATAGTCCTATGGTTTGCTGGCAAGGTAGCGGTTACGATCTACGGCGCGTTCGCGAAGCTATGGTTGATGGCCACCCTGCCTACGCTGGCGAATTACACAAAAAAGGGCAGGTGCTGTATACAGCCTGGTGGTTCAGCAACGGGATTACGACAACGATCAGTCAATTGACTATGCGGAGCCGAATGCTACGTAGTGAAACTGGTTTTGTACTGATTAACGTAACAACAGACATGCTAAACTAAAAAAACCGCTGGTGCGTCACCAGCGGTTTTCCCATCACTCATGCATGTATTTTTTACTGAGTGAACTCTGAATCTTTCAGACCCTTGTTGATCTTTACGTTATCGACCGACATTGTCATGGGGCCGCGTGGCGACTGCTGGCCGAGTGTCATCGGAAACTTGATGCCGTTCGTTTCTTTATAATCTGAATAGGTTGTCGTGTTCGTCATTTCGCCCTGTGGCGATTTGCTGGTCACGATCGACTGGACTTTCAGACCGGTTGCTACGTCAAAATTATCTGTCCAGGTAGCCGATCCATCAGCGGTCGTATGGCTGAGTTTGTAGGTGTCTTTTCCGTCTATTTTTTCGGGGCCAACCAGGGTAGTTTTTACGCCATTTTCGGCGTAATGGAGTTCAGGAAAAAGCGTACTCATTGCCGTCATCTGCTGAGCCGCAGCGCCGTCGAGTGTGCGGCTTCCCTGCATACCGCCCATGACTACTTTCGATCCATCGCCCGTTTGTTTCATCACTTCCATGCCGTTGGCGTTGATGACCATCGAGAATTTGTTGGGCATTTTCTGTTTGCGGGTAATGATGATGGCCGTACCGTTCATATCGGACGACATATTCGTCGTTAGGTCAGTGACCTTCATCAGCGCATCTTTGCCACCGATGGCCGCAACATATTTGTCCATCACCTCTTCAGCCGTAGGTGTCGACTGAGCCATTGTCAGTTGCCAGCTAGTGGCTAACAGACCTACACAGAGTAGTATTTTTCTCATGGTTTTGGTTGACTGTTTTTTGCCAAAGGTAACGTATCAGATATAAAACAGCAAAAAGTTTTAAACTATTGATTTACAAATAATTAACTCAACAATAAATTTATATCCCTACTTATGTACTCATCGTAACCACCCAGATAAAACGTTATTGAAGCAGAGCAAACATACCCAGGTATACTGTCGCACCCGCTACGTAGCCAAGTAAGGCCAACCAGCTTATTTTTCGAAGATACCAGCCAAATTCCAGTTTTTCCATACCCATAACGGCTACTCCCGCTGCTGAACCAATCAGTAATAAACTACCGCCCGTTCCCGCGCAATAGGCCAGAAGTTGCCATAACTTAGCATCCGTCGGATAGGTTTGCAGGTCATACATCCCCATAGATGCAGCAACAATCGGTACGTTATCCACTACCGCCGATACAACCCCAATAAGCAGCACGATGATATCCAGATTGCCTACCAGTTGGTTTAGCGATCCAGCCAGGTTCTGTAAAATACCGCTGACTTCCAGCGAACCAACGGATAGCAGAATACCCAGAAAAAACAATATACTCGATGTATCAATCCGACTGAGCGCATAAGCTGCCGTGAATTTCTGGCGTTCAGATTCGTCCTTGTCACTATGAATCAGTTCAGACACTACCCAGATCGCTCCCAGGACCAGCATCATGCCCATATACGGAGGCAAATGAGTCAGCGTCTTGAAAATGGGCACGAACAGCATTCCTCCCAAGCCAACGGCCAGCATGATCCGACGATCGCGTCGGGCTACAGGCGTTACGTATGGGCGGCTAATCCCCTGCCTGGCTGTTGCTTTCTCGGTCTGTTCTTCCGGTTCATAGATACGGGTGAGCAGGAAAAGCGGTATAACCATCGACACCAGGCTGGGCAGAAATAAGGATCGTATACTACTAACCGTTGTAATCTGCCCACCTATCCACAGCATCGTTGTTGTTACGTCGCCAATGGGAGACCAGACTCCTCCTGCATTGGAGGCAATAATAATCATGCCCGCAACGATACGTCGCTGTTCAGCATTCCGAATCAGTTTCCGAGCTACGGATACCATCACAATGGACGTAGTGAGGTTATCTAACAGAGCCGATAAAAAGAACGCCAGCAAACTGATGATCCAGAGCAAAGTTCGGAGATTACGACTGGCAATGCGATCGGTAATGAGTGTGAAGCCATCGTGAACATCAATCAGTTCCACAACGGTCATAGCTCCCAAGAGAAAGAATAGAATTTCGGCCGTACTGGCTAACTGTTCGCTCAGGTGATGCACAACGGATTCTGAGTCGGTAACCAATACTGAGTAGGCAGTCCAGCAGAGTACGCCCGTGATCAGAGCCGTAGCCGTTTTATTAATTCGGATTGGATGTTCAAGCGTGATTACTATATATCCGGCAATAAATAGGCTAATTAGGATTATGTTCATAGAGGAAACAGACAACTCAACCGTTAATGAATACTTTTGGTCTGTTGATTGTTCGTAGTATATAAACCAATAGGCATGTTTGTCGTTCGCATTTCTTCGTTACGTCCCGATGGTATGGCGCTGTTTCCATTCATTTTGGTACGGAAACCCAACCCTGGTCCGGTGCTGTTAAACCACGAGCGAATTCACCTACGGCAACAGGCCGAATTAGGTATCGTACCATTTTATTTGTGGTACGTTCTGGAGTATCTGATTCGTCGGTTTCAGTACCGCGATCATTACCTGGCTTACCGAAACATCTGCTTTGAGCGCGAAGCCTTTACGAATGACGAAGATTTAACGTACCTCAAAAACCGATCTTTCTGGGGATTCTGGCGGTATTTATGAATGATGAATGATGCTACAAAAAATAATCGCTCCGGCGACCCGGTCATCATTCATCATTCATGATTTTCTTACCTCCCAGTACACCGGCCATAACGACCAGAGAGGATAAAACAACGACCAGGATAGGGATGCCTTCGCGAAAACCAAGCAGTCGGAGATCTTCGGGAATATTCAGATAAAGCAAAACAGTGATCAGGCCCCGCGGAGCAATCCAGAGCAACGGGCCGGACGGGCCACGATACGTTAGCTGCAGAACAACCCAGCGCCAGGCAACAACCACACCGACAAACAAGGCACCAACGATCAGCGCATCCATGTCAATCAAGGTGCTGGGAATGGCTGCATAACCTAAGATCAGAAAGAAGAACGTACGGACTACAAAAGCCCCCTCCGCCGTAAGATTTTTCAGTTGTTCAAGTTCTTTTTCAAACAGATCATTTTTCAAGATTCGGCTCAATCGTCCCCGAATAAACAGTTCCGTATTGTTCAGAAACAGGCCGAAAATCAGAATCAGCAGCAGCGACGACAGGTGGTTAATTTCAGCCAGCGCGTAGACCAGGAACAGCACGGAAATAATCGGCAGAAACTTGATACGGTGATTGATACGTCCGATCAGGTAGAGCAGCAAAAAGCAGCATCCCAGTGAAATCAATGCCATTACCAGCGTATCCCGCGTGAACGACCAAACTGCTCCTAAAACCGAATTACGGCTCAGTAGCAGAAAGTTATAAGCCATAATACCCAAAATACTGGCAAAGGCTGACTCATACACGGCAAACGTCTGCTGCCCAGATGACAGGTTTGCTACGGTCTGAACAGTTACGGTACTGCTGATAATAGAAAATGGCAACGCAGCGATCAGGCAATGGTAAAAGGAATCATTCAGTAGCAGATACAGCATACTGGCCATCAGCAGGGTTCCACCCAGAATCGATAGCAGCGAAGCTAGTAATGTTCGACGTAGCACGCTCAGATTATCACCATGCAGCTCCAGATTGAGGCCCCCTTCCAACACGATCAGGATCAGCCCTAACGTACCAAGCGTCGGCAGGATTGCATTGATATACGGTACCTGTACGTTAAAATACGCGGTTGCCTGCCGGGTCAGGATACCCAGCAACAGCAGCAGCAAAACAGAGGGTGTTTTGAATCGGCTGCTGAATAAATCAAAAGCATAGGAAATCAATACCGACAAACTCAGCACTATAATCAGAATCGATGAATCCATGCGGTAAAATAAACGAATAAGTCGTAAGGTAGTAAGTCATCGACACGAAAGTCTACTCCGTGTACAGCCACTTACTACCCTACGACTCTTACTGTAAAGACTTATTTCTTGGCGTAATAATACAGATTCACCGAGGCCACACTTGCTCGTTCGCTAATGGTAAAAAAGCCTCTGCCGTCTTTATCGAAACAAACTGCTTCGCCCTGCGGCTCCAGGCGGACAACCAGTTGGCGACTGGTTCCGCGTTGTAGCGCATCCGGTATTGATTGACCGCTGGTACGTTTCCAGTAATAAAGCTGCGAATACGTCCGCACCAGAATTTCGCTCCCATCAGGCGAAATGGCAGCCGCCGTTACGTAGTTAGCCAGTCCTCCGCCCAGCGGTAGTTCGCCCAACGCTTCTGCAACGGTGACTTCGTTGATATTCTGTGGGTAGTTTAACCGGTATAAACGTACTTTATCTTCCCGCTTTGAGATAATGTAGATGTCCTTTGTCTGCGGATCAACAAACATAGCTTCGGCATCGCGAGAACCATCGGGATAACGGAAATTGATCCGTTCAACACCCGATACCGTTGCCTGTAGGGAAGCCGGCTCGGGCAATCGATAAATCTGGTAGAGTGGATACTGCGCGTTATTATCGCCAATATCACCGATGTAGAGGTAGTTGACACCGTCCTTCGGGCCGGGTCCAATGGTCATTTCTTCCCAGTCCCGGTTCGTTGCGCCCGGAATGTTGATTTTCCCCTTCACGCTGCCATCATAGCCCAATAGCGCTAGTTCAGATGGGCTGCCACTATCCTGCTCGATCCAGAGATTGCCGGGCTGACTGCGGCTGTCGGCGATACCCGAGGCTTCATCGATCTGGCCCGGCGTAACAGCAGCGACGGTTGGATCGGAAGCAAATTGAGCCTCGTTTGGCTTGACATCCAGCTTACAGGAGACCGTCGTCAGTAAACTAAGCAGCAAAATGGAAAGACGCATACGTTTATTTAAGGTTGATTCTGCTGCCAAAGTAACGAAACAACCGACAGAATAGTGAGTATAGAATCAATTAACCTATTTACCGTCAACGAATCCGACAACGGCTTTCTAATCACTTTTATGCAGAGTTTGACGGTGTAACCTATTCCTACGGTCTACAACTTATTTTTCGGCAGGTCTGGTAAAACCCATACGTTCTTCTTCAACAAACGCTTAAATCCGAGGACGATGGACTTAATCCGGTGGTATTTGTGACCTCCTCTATAGTTTGTAAACCATCTGTTATTTATATTGCCCCCTGAAAATCAGTCCTGATTATCTGCCTGAAATCCTGCTGTATTTTTCTTGTGGATAATTATTGTTGCTTCGCGCTCAGCCGCTTTATCCGTTAACTATAGATGCCAGTAGCAGGCTTTTATACCTGTTATGGTTTGCGTTGCCTTTTTGTGTAGTAGTTCATTTCTCTCTTTTTTAACCAATTTCTTATCGTTCAAACCTTACATTGTCATGATTTTCCAGAAAACCATTCGCTTGTGGCATCAGGTAGCTGCTACGTTACTGATTGTCTTTTTTGTATCGGGCTGTATCAATGTTATTCGGGAAGACCATCCCCAGTATACGTACCTGGTCAGCAGCAGCAAAGTAGTTGATATTCCCATTCAATCGCTGAGCGCCATTGTTGGCCAAACAAACCCGACTTACCTTCCTTTGTTAAAGTACGGTATTGGTGCCTACAGAATAGTGTACAAAACCAAGAATTGGGACGGCAGCACCGTACAGGCATCCGGCTTATTACTAATCCCGGATTCGCCCACGCCAGTGCCTATGATCAGCCAGCAGCACGGCACTATTTTCGATGATGCCGACGCACCGTCCTACTTTGGTCCAAACAGCGAGGCCCGTCAGTTTTCTACCATTTTTGCGTCCAACGGGTACATCATTGCCTGCCCGGATTATATCGGTTTCGGGGCCTCAAAAAACCTGATTCATACCTACGAGCATAAGAACAGTCTGGCACAAGCCAGCCTCGACATGCTACGGGCCTCCCGGGAGCTTCTTCAGGTAAACGCGCCAACCAAATGGGATTCGCGCCTGTATCTGGCGGGTTATTCTGAGGGTGGTTACGCTACCATGTCGCTGTACAAAAAGATGCAGGAAGAAGTACCAACGGAGTTTAATTTAAAAGCTGTATCTGCCGGGGCAGGTGCTTACGACAAAACGAATTTCACGAAAGCCGTTGTAGCTGCCCCTGTACTCCCGACAACCGTAGAATGGAACCGGGCATTTCTTTGGGTACTGCTCACGTACAATGACATTTACCCGACACTACGTCGTCCGCTGAGTTACTATTTCAAACCTCAGTACTTGAACGATATTCAGACCAACCGGCAACTGGCTTCCATAAGCGGTCCTTTTGGTGATGCGTTAACCGATCAATTCAAGCTGGGGGTTCTGACGGGCGCAGATCCTGCTTTTACAGCCGCATTAGCCGACAACGACAACTATGACTGGAAGCCCCGTATTCCTTTGTTACTTACCCACGGCGACCAGGACCCGCAGGTTTATGTTCTGAATACGCTTAGTGCTGCGCAGGCCATGATTGTAAAGAATGGAGCGAATCAGAATGCGCCGATCGTCATTCCGAATATAAAAAATGGCCAGACTCACGCTACGACAATTCCTCTCTGGCTGAACGATACCTTTACCCTTTTTAAAACAGTTTTGTAAGCGCCCCTTCTGAGCTTTTTATACGTAAATCCTTCTTGGAAGACTTGATTTTGTTTAGATCAAGTCTTCCAAGAAGGATTTACGATTTTAACGATCAGGCCTCTCCGACTTCAAAACGTTTACGTAGTTGGTCTACGCAGGCAAAGCAACATGAAACGTAGCACCTTCACCCGGACGTCCGTCAGCCTGAATATAGCCGTGATGGTTTTCGATAACTTTCTGCACGATAGCCAGGCCAATACCGGTTCCCTGATATTCGCTCCGATTGTGTAACCGCTGAAACACCTGGAAAATACGCTCTGCCTGACGCGGATCGAAGCCAATACCGTTATCAGTCACCTCAATCAGGTAAAACGGTTGGTCAGCATCCGTAGGCGCTACTGCCAATTCGGGTATGTTTCGTCCATATACGTGCTGGGCGGTAATGGATATAGCGGGGGCGGGAGCCATTGGATCCGTCCTGGTAAATTTCAATGCATTGCTGATCAGGTTTTGAAAAAGCTGACGTAGCTGAGCCGCGTCAGCCTTCGAAATAGTGGGGAGCTGCCCAACCGTTATAACGGCCTGTTTGTCTGAAATAGCCGTTTCGATATCCATAAGCACATCACGCACAATCTGATTCAGGTCAACCGGCCCGATGGTTTCCCGTCTTGTCGCAATCCGCGAATAAGCCAGTACGTCTTTAATCAGGATCTGCATCCGGGAGGCTGCTGACTGCATCCGCTGAATGATGTCGGCTCCGCTCTCATCGATAACCGATGCATATTGCGACTGGAGAATATCGCCAAACGCCTGAATCTTACGGAGTGGTTCCTGCAAATCGTGGCTGGCTACGTAGGCAAACTGCTCCAGATTTTTATTGGAGCGCTGCAAACTGACAACCGACTTTTCTAATTGCTGCTGGAGTTTCTTGAGAGGTGTGTAATCGCCGAACGTAACGAGAACCTCATCGCCTAATTTGGTAGCCATAATGTCGAGCCACACATCAATTCCACTGCCATCATAATGAAAGTCGAAGCGCTGCGACTCGCCCGTAATGTAGGTCTTGTAATAAACGTCGAACAGACCGTTCGTTTTGTAATCAGGAAACCACTGGCTACCCAGCGCTCCTACAACCGCTTCGGGCTCCTGACCTACATAGGAGGCTAGCTGCCGATTGGCTACCCGAAACCGAAAATCAATTACTTCGCCCGCTTCGTTACGTACCGGACTAAACAGAAAAATACCGGTCTGGCTAGTATCGATGATCGTTTGTAGTTCCGTTGCAAAGGCTTCTAAACGTTGCTGAAGTTTTTTGAGATCCGTGTAATCCGAAAACGTTATCAGCACATCGTCGCCCAGCTTCGTTGCTGTAATACTTATCCAGAAATCAACGTCATCTGTTTTATAATGAAAATTAAAATGCTGCGTTCGGCCCGTTTCGTAAATAACCACGTAGCGGTTGAACAAGCCATTTTGTAAGTAGTTCGGGAACCAGTCACTGACCCGTTTCCCGATAAGTACATCGGGCTCCTGACCTACGTAACTCGCCAGCATCTGGTTAGCCATGCGGAACTGAAAATCAACAATTTGCCCTGTTTCATTCCATACCGGATGAATTAGGTAGATGCCCACCTGCGCCGAATCGATGACCGTTCGTAACTGATCAGCGGATTGTTCCAAAGCTTGTTGTGCTTTTCGGTTTTCGCTACTATCTGTATACGTAACGGTGAGGCCATCGCCAAAGGGAACAAGCGACATATCGTACCAGGATTCGGCCGCTCCACCCGGATATTTGGTATGAATACGCCGGGATTCGCGCGTTTCGGCAACCTGCACATACTGATCAAATAAACCTGACTCCCGAACACCCGGAAATAGCTGAAGTATTTGGTTACCGACAATTTCACGGACAGACCGTTGACGGATTGTTGCCCCCATCTGATTGATCACGATCACGACAAAGTCAATGATCGCTCCGTTCTCATCGCGCACAGCCTGCAACGCTTTGATCCCACTCGATGAACTATCTAATACGCTGTTAAGCAGATTAGCCTGTTGGCTATTGATTTGCTCAGCTGCTTTTAGCGCCGATATATTACGCGTTACGCTTAGAACGCCGTCGCCTAGCTTAGTTCGATTAATTAATAGCCAGCTATTTAGCTTTTCATTGAAATAACTGAACTCCTGCGGCTGGTTGGCTTCCAGTACGGTACAGAGATCCCGGAACGTTTTTTCAGATTCTGCCTGTTCATGCCCGTTATCCCCCAGTACCAACGTACCTGTGTTTACCTGATAAACACCTTTCGCCATTGCCTGCGCCTTCTGATTGGCATACTCTATTTTTAAGTTGATCACTCGATTTGCCTGATCACGAATCGCCCGCATCCAGATGACCGCATCGGGTAAGGCATCAAGCAGTTCGGTCAATACAACATCAGTAGGCTGGGCGGTCAGCATCAGAAGCTATTGTTAGTTGAAAGAATGGGGCGCGAAGTTACATTAATCAGTATATATTCATCTCTATTGATACTTTACTTCTTACTAACCGGAAGTCAGTATCGGTTTGCGGGAGAAATTAACCAAAAGTTTACCTGTTTTCATGGCTTATACCCGTTCTCTGCTCATTTAACCGTATTTTTAATTCTTCATTCAACAAATCAACTTTCAGCTCATGCTTATAAACGTACAAGCAGCGTTTCGAAGAAGATTACTCCTTTCTCTTGTTTTTTCAGTCACCTTTCTTCAGGCGGCCCATACGCAGGACACACCTACGTATCAAACACCCCCTAAGCAATTAGCCGACTTGGTGACGGTGCCACTGACGCCAACCGTTAGCGTTAATGGCAAAGGCGATATGATGCTGATCCTAGAACAGGCAGCATCCCCCACTATCGCCGAGTTATCGCAGCCCGAACTAAAACTAGCCGGTTTACGGCTGAATCCAGCAACGAACGGCCCCAGTCGCGTACGGTATGCAACGGGTTTGAAACTAAAAAAGTTGATGGATAAAAACGAGGTGGCGGTAACGGGCATTCAGCCCGGCGGCAGCTCAATCCTCGTTAGCTATGCGCAGTGGTCGCCCGATGACACTAAAATCGCGTTCGCTAACACGACCGATACGCAGATCGACTTGTATGTGCTTGACGTTGCTACGGCCGTTGCCAAAAAAGTGGGAACAACGGCCATCAACGCTACGTTGGGTGTGCCTTTTCGCTGGGTATCTGATAGCAAAAGCCTGATTGTGAAGACTGTTCCTGCCGGACGTGCCAAAGCTCCCGAAGTTAGCCGGGTTCCGGGCGGTCCAACCACGCAGGAGAACGTTAGTGGCAAGCGGGGTCAGGCACCAACGTATCAGGATCTGCTCAAGAACGCATCCGACGAGCAGCAATTTGCGTATTATACTACCTCACAGGTTGTGCGGCTAAGTCTCGATGGTCAGGCTACGCCGATTGGTCAGCCAGGAATCGTTGCCACAGCCGATCCATCACCGAATGGCCAGTACGTTCTAGTCGAAACGGTTCATACACCCTTTTCGTATCTGGTACCCGTGAATCGCTTTCCGCGCAAAACCGATGTGTATGCGATTGGTGGCGCTCTCGCCAAAACGCTGAATGATAGCCCGTTGCAGGAAAGCGTACCGTACAGTCGTGATGGTGCTCCAACGGGACCTCGGGAATTTGCCTGGCGCGCAGATGCACCGGCTTCCGTTTATTACACGGTGGCGCAGGATAATGGAGACCCAAAGGTGAAGGCCGATATTCGCGACAAGGTATATCTGACCGAGGCTCCTTTCTCAGCTCAACCGAAAGAAATTTATGCGGCCCAGTATCGATTCGAGAATTTTGACTGGGGAACCGAATCGGTGGCGCTGGCTACGGAACAGTGGTGGCAGACGCGTAAAAGCCTTGTTAAAACAGTCAACCCTGGCAACTGGCAAACAGCCGTTCTATTTGATCGGTCGTACGAAGATCGGTACAGCAATCCAGGACAACCTGATACCCGACGCAACCAGTACGGACGCGAGGTGCTGAACGTATTGCCCAATAACGAAATCATGATGATCAACGGACAGGGGGCTTCGCCGGAAGGTGACCGTCCGTTCGTGAGCCTGCTGAATCTGACGACGAAAAAAAGCCGTGAACTCTGGCGTTCGGCTGCTCCCTATTTCGAGCGACCCATAACGGTGCTCGACGCTACCAAGCAGGCGATTCTGACCACGCGTGAAACGCCTGATGAACAGCCAAATTACTACGTTCGTAACCTGAAAGCCCGCATTGCCCCTATTCAGGTAACCCAGTTTGCTCACCCTTACCCGCAGTTGAAAGGGGTACAAAAACAGCAGCTTCGGTACAAACGTAACGACGGTGTCGAACTTACCGCTACGCTTTATTTGCCAGCTGATTATAAAAAAGAAAAAGGGCCGCTACCAACATTCCTGTGGGCTTATCCAGCGGAGTTTAAAAGCAAGGATGCCGCCAGTCAGATTTCGGGATCGCCGTATCAATTCAACCGAATCAGTTACTGGGGCGCTGCGGCTTTCGTGACGATGGGTTACGCTATTTTAGACAACGCCAGCATTCCGATTGTGGGTGAGGGCGACCGGGAGCCGAACGATACGTATGTTGAACAGTTGGTCGCCAGTGCTAAAGCGGCTATTGATGAGGGGGTTCGACTAGGCGTGGTTGATTCGAGTCGGGTTGGCGTAGGTGGTCACTCATACGGTGCGTTCATGACGGCGAACCTGCTGTCGCACAGTAATCTGTTTAAAGCCGGAATTGCCCGTAGCGGTGCCTATAACCGGACCCTAACGCCGTTTGGTTTCCAGAATGAACAACGGTCGTACTGGCAGGCTGCGGATGTTTACAATAAAATGTCTCCCTTCATGAATGCGAATAAAGTGAAAACGCCTTTACTGCTCATTCATGGCGAAGCGGACAACAACACGGGTACGTTCCCGATTCAGTCGGAGCGCTATTACAATGCTCTCAAAGGATTCGGTGCTACTACCCGTCTTGTAATGCTGCCCTACGAAAGCCATCACTATGATTCCAAAGAGTCGCTGCTGCACATGTTGTGGGAAATGAATGGCTGGCTGGATAAATACGTCAAAAATCCGGTTGCTACCTCCGCTAACCGGGCTGGTCAAGCCGGTAGCAGCAAATAGCGCTGGTTAGTTTTATCAACCGTTTTGCTTTACTGAATGAGTTATATCCAAACACAACTCATTATCTGCATGAAAACTCGCCTGACACTGGTAGCTGCAACGTTGCTGCTTGGTTTTTGTATTAGTTTTATCAGTCATCCGAAAGCCGATGGCTGGGTCAGTATTTTTGATGGAAAGACGTTTAACGGCTGGAAAATCACGGAAGAGAGCCCCAGTACGTTTAGCATTCAGGATGGCGCGATTGTCGTTGCCGGACCACGCGCTCATTTGTTTTACGAGGGGCCGGTAGGTAATCACAATTTCAAGAATTTTGAATGGAAAGCGCAGGTGAAAACCATGCCGGGTTCAAACTCCGGTATGTTTATTCATACGGCGTACCAGCCATCGGGCTGGCCATCCAAAGGCTACGAAATTCAAGTGAACCAAACGCATACCGACTGGCGCAAGACGGGCAGCGTTTACGGCCTTCAGGACGTAAAAGAAGTCTTTGTTAAGGATGATGAGTGGTATACCGAGCACATTATCGTGCAGGGTAAAAAAGTGACCATCAAGCTGAACGATAAGACAATCAACGAGTACATGGAGCCCGACAGCATCAGTAACGGGAAATCCGCGAAAAAGCTCAGCACGGGCACTGTTGCGCTGCAAGGTCATGACCCCAAGAGCAAAGTCTTTTACAAAGACATTATGATTAAGGTATTGCCAAATTAAAATAGCCAAGGGCATTGAAGTAAGGGCAGAGGAACAAGGGCCGGGTTTTTACCCAATGCCCCTACCCCTCTGCCCTTTGCTTTACCTAAACCGCTGAATGCTGAAGTCCCGCGCATTAGCGTTCTCGCCGATGCGGGCATTAAGGGTGAAAATCTGGTTATTAACCGCTACACTGGTGGTTGCCCCCAAATAGCCATCAGCATCATACTTCAGAATTGAAGCCGTTTGCCAGTTGTCCGTACTTCGTACCTGAGCTACCCGATTGCCGCCTGTCACTACGTATAAATCTCCGTTGAGAAAGGTTATGCCATCGCCGGGTAACGCACTGCCAATGAGTACTTCTGTAATGGCGTTTCCGTTCATTAAATCAACTTTATACAGCTTTCCCTGGCCCGTATTCGCTACAATCAGGTAGCCATTGGGATGGTAAGCAATACCGTTCAGGCCAAAGGTAGGGCTAGCGAATTTAACGTTATCTCTCGCTAATACGCTGGCCGTTCCGTCGGGTGCAACTTTATAAATGACGGGCGAGAACGAGTCCGTTACGTAGGCCGTGCCATCAGGGGCAAGAGTTACATCGTTGGCAAAGTTTGGTTCATCGGCTGGTATCAGCGCATCTAAATCCGACCGGCGTTCCAATGCACGGGTCGTCAAATTAAACACCAGTAATTCGGCTGTCTGACGAGTGCTCGCCGATGTGCTCTTAATCGAACGACCCTGGTCGCCAACGCAAACAAATACCCGGTTACCAGCCACTTTCATACCGATTCCGCTAATCAGTTCAGGAGCCGACAGCAAATCTTCGTACTGTCCACTGGTACTTACTGTACCGATTTTTCCGAACGGAATAGAGGTAACCAGAAATCGGTCCAGTTGAGCCGAATAGGCAATTCCCTCCGGGTACTGACGTTCAGCCACAAAATTGATTCGCTCCGGAAACGAAGCATTCGGGCTCAGAGCATGATCTTCACAGCCGAGTAGACCCATGCCGACTACGGCACAGACAACGTAATGTAGTTTCATAATGATTGAGATTATTTTGTCGTTATAACATAAAATGTATTAACACATTATGATAATTGTCTGACCAGCAGATTTGTTTATTTTTTTTAATGAGATTTTAATAAGCTGATAAATAGCAGCGTTTAACCTCGCTCAAACGATTGAAAGTAGATGGCGTATTGTGGATTTTTCTACGGCTGTCTTGCCTGAACCGTTTCACTTGAACTGCTTGATACTGTACGTACTGGCTTGTAGCAAACTTGGATTTTTGGCCGCCACTGCCGCGCTGACTTCTTCAATTCGCGCGTTCAGCGTATAAATTTTATTCTCGGCTACAACATTCGTCGTGGCCTGATCGTAACCAGTCTGATCCGTTTTTACAATAGTGGCCGTTTTCCAGCCGTCTGAGCTGCGCACCTGCGATACTTTATTCCGCCCATTTACTACGTACAAATCATTTTCATACAGTATCATACCATCGCCGTTGAGTAACGTAACTCCCGTTATTTCGAAAACTTTGCTTGGGTCACTCAGATCAACTTTAAACAGTTTTCCGTCATTCGATTTCACGACAATCAGGTAGTTATCAGGGTGGTAAACAATTCCGTTTAAGTTGATCCCCTGCGTTCCGGCGAATTTTGAATCGTTAACAAAAATGCTGGCCTGGGTTGTATCGTTAGGGATTTTGTAGATGACTGGGGCAAACGAATCCGTTACGTACGCATTCCCCTGTGCATCGAACGCGATGTCATTGGCATAATGATTCGCAGTTGGCAATAACGCAGCCAGGTTAATCCGACGCTGGTTCTGACCCGTGTTGAGATCATAGATAAATAATCCGGCTGTTTTGAGCGTGGTTTGAGCGGTGCTTTTTTCAGAAATACCCTGATCACCATTGCACACGTACAATTTTCCATCACGTATTTTCATACCAACGCCACTAATCAGTTGACTATCAGTAATAAACTCGAGATAATGGCCCTTTTCGTCCACTTTTCCTACTTTACCCTGAGTCAGCGAGCTAATTAAAAATTGACCCGTTGTGGACGTAAACGCAATCCCTTCGGGATACTGGCGTGTGGCGGAGAAAGCAATACGTTCGGGAATGAGCGAAGCATTAAATTCAGGGTCATACGTATTACAAGCGGCAAGACATACACTTACGAAAACCAGTTTACAGGCCGACCGAATTGTATTTATCATAAGAGGTTATATTGGTTTATCTACGTAAGACTATACGGCATCGGAATGTTTTACAGGGCCAGGTCATTCACAAAACCAGGCAACGGTAAACCATCCGTCTGGTTTTGAGTTGTATGGCTACACTGAGTGCTTAATATTGCTACGATCATGAAACATTTCACCACCTTAACCGAAGCGATGGAAGACCTTCGGAGTCGCGGTTATACACACGAGTTCGGACCGAAAAAAGACTTTCTGGAAGAGAAAAGCACAGAGACCAAATTAAAGAGTGAAGAATTCAACGTCGATGAGTTCCATCGTTTTGAAGGCACCTCGGACCCCGGCGATGAAATGACGTTATATGCTATTACAGCCTCGAATGGCATGAAAGGTGTTTTCGTCTCTGCACAAGGCACTTATGCCAACGAAGTATCTTCTGAATTGATGGCAAAATTCAACGTTTCTGATCGGGCGCATGTTAACACCGATGGCGCCGTCAAGCCAATCGACCCCGTTGAAACGCACCAATAAGTTATTTTTACGATATTTGCAAGAAAAACAGCCCGGAGATGTACATTTTTCCGGGTTTTTTACTATATTTGCGGCCTTTATAAAAAACGCATTGTTCTTTTTCGTGCTGATATACCATGAAGTTATCCGAATTTAAGTTTGATTTACCCGAAAGTCTAATTGCCAAATACCCAGTTGAGCGGGGTGAATCGCGGCTGATGGTCGTTGATCGAAAAGCCAAGACCATTGAACACAAACAGTTTTCGGATATACTGAGCTATTTTGATAATGGTGATGTAATGGTTATCAACAATACTAAAGTATTTCCGGCAAGACTCTACGGCAATAAAGAAAAAACAGGTGCCAAAATCGAAGTTTTTCTGCTCCGTGAGTTGAACCGCGAAATGAAGCTTTGGGACGTATTAGTAGACCCAGCCCGCAAGATTCGCGTTGGCAATAAGCTTTATTTCGGCGATAGCGATCTGGTTGCCGAAGTCATTGACAATACAACCTCGCGTGGCCGTACCATTCGTTTTCTGTTCGACGGTAATCACGAAGAATTCATGAAAGCCGTGGACGAACTGGGTGAAATGCCGATTCCACGCGAAATCAACCGGGAGGCCGAAACAGCCGACCGTGACGATTATCAAACGGTTTTTGCGCAACATGTCGGTGCTGTAGCGGCTCCAACTGCTGGCCTTCATTTTACCCGCGCGATGATGAAGCGTATGGAAATTAAGGGTATCGATTTCGCTCCAATTACGTTGCACGTTGGTTTAGGTACGTTCCGTCAGGTGGATGTTGAAGACCTGACCAAGCATAAAACCGATTCCGAGAACTATCGTATTCCCGAGGAATCAGCTCAGATCGTTAATACGGCTCTTGATGCGGGCAAGCGGGTGTGCGCCATTGGTACTACGTCGCTGAAAGCGATCGAATCGTCGGTATCGGCTAACAGTCGTTTAAAACCCGTTGAAGGTTGGACGGATCGTTTTATTTTCCCGCCTTACGATTTCAAGATTGCGAATTCATTACTGACGAATCTGCACTTGCCGGAATCAATTCTGATTATGATAACCAGTGCCTTTGGTGGCCATGAACTGATTAAAGAAGCCTATCAGCAAGCCATCAAAGAAAAATACCGGTTCTTTAGCTATGGCGATGCTATGCTGATAATTTAAATCAGCCAGTTGGTTCGTCAGTGGATCAATGAGTACTTTTGAGGGGCTGGAAAGCCCCTCATTTTTTTAGAACAGATTGACTCGTGAACTCGCAGCCTGACCAATTATTTGCCATTATCGTTGCCGGAGGAAGCGGTAGTCGAATGAAGTCGGATGTGCCTAAGCAATTTTTGCTGCTCAACGGCAAACCTATTCTTCAGCACACTATAGAGCGATTTCTGGCAATCTCGTCCCCCGGCGATCAGCCAGGCCAGCGAACAGCGATTCAACTTATTCTTGTGTTACCGGCAAGCGATTTCACAACCTGGCAAGCCCTGTGCGAACAGCACAATTTCCACCCTCCTGTTCAGATGGTTGCTGGCGGAGCTACGCGCTTTCAGTCGGTACGTAATGGTTTAAACGCCATTGATGCTGTGAAGGGATTGGTTGCTGTACATGATGGTGTTCGCCCGTTTGTGTCGCCTACTATTATTCAAAGCAGCTTTGAGACAGCCGCCCGTACGGGTTCGGCGGTTACGTGCGTTCCGGTAAAAGATTCGGTTCGGGTGGTCACTGCTGACGGTGTGAGCCAGGCGGTTGATCGCGCTCAGTATCGCCTGGTGCAGACCCCCCAAACCTTCGCGCTAAATTTGTTTCGGCAGGCTTTTCAGATCAAGGAGCAACCTTTCTTCACTGATTGTGCGAGTGTTATGGAATACTCCGGGTTCCCAATTACCTTAATAGAAGGATCTTACGACAATATAAAGATTACTACGCCAGATGACCTAAGACAGCCCGGCGGTTCAGCAGACTATAGCTGATCGGTAGGTTAATCACATGTTTAACGAAAGCGAACGACGAAATCCAGTCAATCCATAAATCCGCTAAATCCCGGCTACGTCGGCAGTCCGATCTGAATGCGCCCCCGACTCTCTCTCGATCAGTACGTTAACGGTATTCTCAGTGGCGATCATCTGCTGCTGAGTCGGGCCATTACGTTGGTTGAAAGCCGCCGGGCAGACGATCAACGGCTGGCTCAGGACGTATTGAAGGCAATTTTACCCAAAACTGGCCATTCGGTACGTATCGGAATCACGGGGGTTCCGGGGGTTGGCAAAAGCACCTTTATTGAAGCGTTTGGTACGTATCTCACGACACTCGGTCACCGATTAGCGATCTTAACGGTTGATCCAACCAGTCAACGTTCCGGAGGCAGTTTATTGGGCGACAAAACACGCATGGAAACGCTATCCATGAATCCAAACGCGTATGTTCGCCCCTCTCCTGCCGGTAATTCATTAGGCGGTGTAACCCATCATACCCGAGAAACTATGCTTCTCTGTGAAGCAGCTGGATTCGACGTACTACTTGTTGAAACAGTTGGTGTAGGCCAGTCTGAGACGGTTGTTTATGATATGGTCGATTTCTTCCTGCTGCTCATGCTGGCTGGTGCTGGCGATGAGTTGCAGGGCATGAAAAGAGGCATTATGGAACTGGCGGACACGTTGGTTATCACCAAAGCAGACGGTACTAATCAGACAGCTGCCAACCGCGCCCGCGTTGAGTACCAGAACGCACTGCATCTTTTTCCGCCTACCGGCACAGGTTGGTTTCCGCCCGTATTAACCTGTTCGGCTTTAACAAACACAGGCATAACCGACGTCTGGTCAAGCATTCAGACTCATCAGCAGCTTACGAGTCAGAATGGCTATAGAAACCGCAGACGGCAGAATCAACAGTTAGCGTGGTTTCGATCATTACTACGTCAACAGCTTGAACAGCGATTTTATGCACAACCTTATCTCCGCAGTCAGCTCGAAGTTCTTGAAGAGCAGGTTCAGAAGGGTGATCTGTTGCCGGTCACTGCCGTGCAGACACTATTGAGTCTTGCACCAGATTCACGTTAGAGTCAGTACTTTTTTGCTTTTATAGATATGTGCAGATTTTTATGTCTATTGGGTGTACTGCTTTCGTCGCTAACCGTACAAGCCCAACGCGATACGTCCATTACCATTTCGTCGGTAGGTGGGTTACAGTTCGACCAAAAACGTCTGATTATCAAGCCGAACACTCGTCTGAAACTTATCCTTGAGAACAAAGACGACATGGAGCACAACCTCGTTGTAACGCGACCTAATTCGCGGCTACGCGTGGTTGAGTTTGCGCTGGCATTAGGGAGTAAAGGCCCGGCACAACACCACGTACCGATTATGGAGGAGGTGCTGGCGCATACGGTGAGCGTTGAGCCGGGTCGTACCGATTCGCTAACCGTTATGTTGCCTGAAGGTGCTTATCCGTTCGTCTGTACCTATCCGGGACACGGTTCCGTCATGTATGGCGTTATCTACGCCACTAACGAGCCCAAGCGTCTGCCCCCGCCCAAGCAGGATTTGAACATTCCTAACCCAAACCGCACAGCCGAAACGGCTCACGAACACCACCAACCGGCCGCATCAGGGCATCCCTACCCGCTGAAACTTCCGGCAGTTTATCGAACCTTCATGCCCGATTGTGGCCCGGCAGCTATTGCTGTAGGCTTACCCAGTGCTGACGGTGTCCAGTCGTATGTGTTCGATGCGGGCCAATGCCGGTTACGCTATGCCTGGTCGGGTGGGTTTGTTGATAATGCCGAGCAGTGGGACGGCAAAGGGCAGCGATTCACTAAAGTTGTGGGTGAGATTTATTTTCGGGATACGGATCAATTTCCGTGGCGCGTGGGTAAGACGTCCACATCGCCCCAGTTTAAAGGGTATCGACTCGTCAATCGGTATCCTGAGTTCCGCTACGTAGTGAATGGCGTTGACGTGCGTGAGTTAATCAAACCATTGGCTACCGGTCGTGGGCTTATTCGCACGTTTACACTCAGTGCGACAAAACAGCCTATTTTCTTCCTTGTTTCTGCACAACCTGGCATTCGCCTGAAATCATCGGTTGGGAATTTACAATATGGTGAAGTAAGTCTACCGCCTGGCACGCGTCAATTCACGTTGACCATGTCAACAAACTGATTCTTTTGGATTTAGAACGTAGTAGCCATACGATCGAGCATCTTTTCCTATCGTCATTATGTTAGCGTCCATTCTTCTTTCTACGCTCCTTTCCGTTTTTCCAGCCGATACCATTTCGGATTATTACGAAATCGAGACGATTCCGACTCCGCCTGGTTTGGTCGCCGAAACGGGTGGTTTGTCGTTCTTACCCGATGGGCGCATGGCCGCCTGTTTCCACCGGGGGGAAGTAATGCTGTATAATCCCAAAACTAAAACCTGGAAACTTTTTGCGGAAGGTTTACATGATCCACTGGGCGTATTAGCACTCAGCAACAAAGAGTTACTAATTGTTCAGCGTCCTGAACTGACTCGGGTAACCGACACCAACGGCGATGGCGTCGCTGACCTGTATGAAACGGTAACGGATCAGTTTGGTATGTCGGGAAATTATCATGAGTTTGCTTTCGGCCCCGTGCGCGATACAAAAGGGAATCTTTATTTCAGTCTCAACACCGCTTCTAATGGGGCGGGTATTCGCGATGAAGTGCGTGGGCAGTACGATGCACTGGGAAGACAGGGACGTATGTACGCCTGTGTACCCTACCGGGGATGGGTTATGCAACTCACAGTTGATGGCAAATTAAAACCCTATGCCAGCGGTTTTCGATCGCCTAATGGCATCGGCTTTGATGCAAAAGGACGACTGTTCGTTACGGACAATCAGGGCGACTGGCTGGGAACCAGCAAACTATATCATGTTGAAGAAGGGAAGTTTTATGGTCATCCGACCAGCTTGGTCTGGCGACCAGGTTTTCCGGCTATAGATCCCTTGACTTTGCCTGTACCAACTCTGGATAGTATGCGCACAGTAGAAAGTGTAGCGTTTCCACACGAGATCATGGCTCATTCACCAACCCAGCTTGTTGTTGATAATACCGGTGGAAAATTTGGTCCGTTCACGGGTCAGTTATTTGTCGGCGAGATGGACTTTGCGCACTTACTACGTATTCTGCCCGACGAGGTAGATGGTCAGATTCAGGGGGCCTGTGTTCCGTTTTTCGACAAGGCAGGTTCAGATGGGGTAGCGTTACGTATCGGAAACAATCGGCTGGCTTTCGCTCCCGACGGAAGTTTGTATCTGGGTCAGGCCGATCATGGCTGGCTGGGTGATCGAGGAATTCAGCGTATACGGTACAAAGGTGGCAACCCACTCGATATTACGGCAATGAAACTAACACCAACCGGTTTCGATCTAACGTTTACCCAACCGCTCGACGAATCTACCGCCCGCGACTTGGCTAATTATCGTTTCCGAAGCTACTATTATGAATATCATCAAGCGTATGGTTCTCCACAGAAGGATGTGCAGACGGTAAACGTCTCTGACGTTACGTTATCAGCTGACCGTAAAACAGTGTCGCTGAAACTGGCCGAGCTAAAACCCAAGCGAATTTACGAATTGACCCTGGGTAAGCTACAGGCCAATAACGGTCAGAAAAAAATTATGAATCACTTCGTTTGTTACACATTAAATCGTTTGGCAAAGTGAATCATAAGAAACGGGTTCTATCAATAGCCTGAAGCCACTAATAGAACCCGTTTCTTGTATTAATCAACTTAGTTACTACGCATTTCCGAGTGTACGTTCTGGCTCGTTTGCCCGAGTAGCGGGAACGTTTTCATCAGCCGAAAGCTGATTCCAGTTAGCATCAGTCGTAGTAGAGTCATCGTCGGTTACTGGAGCCTGACCCCAGGAAGCGCGTTTCGACTCCTCAATGTCCTCACTTGTAATGTCATCACCTGCCTCTGCATCGACCTCAGCTTTAGCAGCATCGCCTGGTACGTCGGTATCGTTGCTATCAGCGACCCGTGAAGGCAATTCGTTATCCAGATTCTTATCATTTAGTTGAGCCAGTGCGGGGGGGATACCCATCGTATTGTGCATGGCCTGAGCCGCAAACGACTCTGTACTTTCTTTGCGGGATTTGCTACTTACGCTCATAACGTTGATTTGTTAAGTGGTTGAGAATTAGTAAAAAAAGTCTTTTGGTCAATACGTAGGCTTATTGTTTAGATCCGTACCCGTTTCAGCGACATCATCATGCTCTTTCTGGGTCGTCTCTTCAGTCAATTTATCTTCGTTCTTTTCTTTAGCCGCTTCCTGCGCTTTGGGCGTTTCTACTTCATCAGCCGAACCATAATCGTCAGGTCCGTGGGTCGTTACATCTACCGTAGCGGTGTTCGTTTTTGAGTCACCAGCAACAGCGGAATCAAGCCCTTCCTGGGTTACTTCCATCGTGCTATTAGCGTTATCGCCCATGCGCAGAACTCCGTTCTTGCTATCCATATCCGTACTTCCTATACCCCGGTTGTTACGACCATCTTGGCCACCGCGTACCTGAGTGCTATCAAGACCATTAGCCGAATTTTCCTGTTCGAACCGATTTTTATTGTCTTCGTTCGGCCGATCAGCATCGGTATCATCTGAGCCAAAGGGCCCATCAGTCCGTCCAGTGATCTGGGCGTCATCGCGTTCTACATCGTTTTCGTCTTCCATGATTTTGAGTACGTTAATTATGTAGAATAACTGTCCTTGCGGCAAAAAGTTTGGGGTGTTATGTATATGGTTACTAATCCTATTTCTATTTACATACTCAATCTTGCACTCGTCTCTTCCATCAACCAGCAAGCCTTAGTCTGAGCTACTTTATCTACCGAAAAATCAATATATATACCGATAAATATACTTTTTACGCTTCCCTCGGGATAAACCCTTAGATTTCAATTCGAAATGATAGGTGTTGTATTACTATCGACTATCCTGTCACATGTGCATATGTCTACTTTTGTTTCTGATGCAAAAAATATAGACCCGCACAACTAATTCTTTTGAGATTTTACACCTTAATAGTTGGATAAAGCGTAATGCAGAAAGCGGACCGATCTTGTCGATCCGCTTTTTTTAATACGTAAAAAGCCCAACTCTCTCAAGCTGGGCTTTTTGTACTGTATGGTTCTGATAGGGCTTACTGCTTATCCCACCAAACACGCGTGTACTGATCGTCTTTCCCCTGGCTGGTTGTTACAGTGGCGTAGTTAGCCGCATTCAGGGTTGTTTCCGTAACCGGATACGCCAGACGACGGGGAATATCTGTTCCGCCATTCAATGGACTGGCAGCTGGTTTCAGCACAGGGAAGCCAGTCCGGCGCCAGTTATTCCAGGCTTCCGTTCCCTGGAAGAACAAAGCAATCCACCGCTGATTACCGATTACCTCAAGTGCTTTGGCATCCGTGTAAGCTACATCAGCTTGGGCAATGTATGTATTGAAAGCAGCGTCGGTATAAGCAGTACCTAACCACTGTTGCATCGACGCTTTAACCGCCGATTCATACAGGGTTTTAGCGTTACCGGTTGTCCAACCAAGTTTAGCCGCTTCAGCCTGTGCGAATAAAACTTGCGCGTAGGTAATGATATTCACCGGTGCAGTCTGCGCGCTGATTGCCGAAGCTGCCAATGAGTAATCCTGTGCTTTACCTGGTGCTGGGAATACAGCATAAGGCGCTCCTACAATGTCACCTTTCAGATTAGGTGCTGCATAAACCGGCAAGCGCGGATCGCTTAACTTCTTGAGATAGTCGACAAACGTATTGCTCAAGGCAAAATCTTTACGATTCGACCGAACGTAGTTTGTATACAGCGGATTCTCGTTGTTAGCGTCAGCCAAAAATTTGTACTGTACGTTATCAGCATTAGACGTTAAAACACCATCAGTCAAGGCAGCATTAAACTCAGTTTTACCCGTAGTTGGATCAACTTTAGATAATCGCAAGGCGGCAATTAAACGTAGCGAAGCGGCAAACTTCTTCCAGCGAGCGGCACTGCTTGACAGGATAATATCCCCTGCTACCGTTGAACCCGCGTCGAATTGAGCTGCTGCTTCTTTCCATTCCTTAAACAAATCGGTGTAGATCGCCTGCTGTTTATCAAAAGCGGGTGAAAAATTCTGATCTGCTTTTAATGCCTGACTATACGGCACATCCCCCCAGCGATCCGTTATAAACTGAAAAATATAAGCCTTCAGAATACGGGCAATAGCGATCTGGTTGGCATTCGAGCCATAGTTGGCGGCAAGTCCTTTTGTTCCTGTGTTCGTGTTTTGATCAATTACCTGCTGAAGGTTTACCAATGGCCCCGAATATAATCCATTATAGCTGAAGTTAATGGTCTTATACCGCGAATCTTCGATGTAGGTCACGTCGGAGAATTGCTGTACATATAAAGCTGGAGCTATATTAAAACCACCAGGACCTACTTGCGAGTTGATCGTACCAACAGCGCGCTCAGCACCCGTCAATAAACTAGCCGTATTAGGATTCAGAGCGCTATTGGGGTTTACGTTCAAATCCCCAAAATCATTACAGGCTGCAGTGGTCATTAACAGCCCTGCTACTAGCGAGTATGTATATCCTTTCATTATTTTATACTGTCGTTTAAAAGTTAAACACTAAAAAGAAGTCGTTAATTCTTGCTAATGGCTTCTTTTTAGTGTCTCTGATTTAGAAGCCAAACCGGACGTTAACACCAAACGAGCGAACCGGTGGCAACTGACCACCTTCGTACCAGATCGTCTCCGACTCTGAAATATCAATGCCACCGCCCACTGCACTGTAAATCAACACAGGGTTACGAGCGATCAACGAAATATTTACCGACTTAGCCCATTTACTGATCAGGCGATTGGGCAAATTATAACCGAATGACACCTCCCGCAGTTTAATGTACGTTTTGTCATAGATCCACCGTTCGTTAAGCGCAAACAACCAGCCTTCATATAGGGTCTGAGCATCTACGCGAGTTGTGTTTTGCTTACCATCTTCCGTGACACCATCCAGCAAGACACCACCACCCGTAGCAGGGTCGTCACGCAGAGGCTTGCCTAATTCATTCAAGCCAGCCGTTTCAGCGGACAGACCAGAACCCGCGTTGAACATTTTGGTAGTCGAGAAGAATTTACCGCCAACAACGAAATCAGTGTTCACCCGTAACGACAGGTTTTTATAGGTGAACGTATTCAACCAGCCCCCTTTGAATTTTGGTAAAACCGAGCCTAGTTCAACGTTATCCTGTTTGATATACAAACCTGCATTTGGACCGCTACCGTAAACCATATTCCGACCATTCGCATCTTTCTGAATACCCTGACCTACCAGCGTACCCCAGTCACGTGGCGTACCATCGGTACCTGTGCGGGCATTTAACGTAAGTGTACGCCATTGAGGCCCGTCAACCTGATAATTCGTCAGACCGCTGGCCAGTTCAACCACCTGCGTACGGTTTCGGTCGGCGTTAATATCGAATTCCCAGTTAAAGCCCGACGATGAGCGAATCGGATTAGCGTAGATGTGCAGTTCCAGACCCGACGTGCGAATCAAGCCAGCATTCACGACAGCATTTGTGTATCCGCTGGTTGGCGCAACCGGTAAAGGGATAATCTGATTTTTGTTGTTGTTCTGGTAAGCAGTAAACTCCAAGCCAATCCGATTATTCAGGAATTTCAAATCAATCCCACCTTCAACCGACTCAGACAAACCTGGCTTAAGGTCACTATTGGGTAACGTACCGGGCAAGAAGGCCGTCGCGCTATTACCATACGGTTGACCTGCTGTATACGCCAGTGATGTTTGATAAGGCCCTACATCTGTTCCTACCTGCGCATAGCCAGCCCGAATTTTACCGTACGACAGAATATTGCTCTTTGGCAGGAGTTCAGTAAAGATTAACCCGGCTGAAAGCGATGGATAAAAATAGGAGTTGTTCGCTTTAGGCAGCGTTGATGACCAGTCGTTCCGGATAGACCCCTCCAGGAATATAAAATCCCGGAAACCTAAACTTACGTTTGCAAATACGCTATTGACTTGGCGTTCAAACAAAAAGTTATTGGCTACTGGGCGGTTAATCGAAGCCGCAATGTTGTAGAAGCCTGGAGCAGATAAGCCACCCTGCGTAGCCTGGAATAGCCCATCAATACGGTTATACCGAATGTTACCACCACCGTTAGCTACAACTGACAGGTCTTTGAAATTTTGATTATAGTTCACCAAAACTTCGTAGTTATTTTCACGCGTGTTAGCACTCAGCGTAGAGAAGGCACCTAAACCACCTTCATTCAACGTACCAATAGCGACTTTACCCTGTTGATAGTAAGCGCTTTGGTCACGACGTATCGTAGCAGATGCTTTCAGAGCGGGCGTAAACTGATACGTCAGACCAATATCACCGAACAACCGATCACCCCGGTTTGTGTTGGTGTTCTCATAAGCCTGCGTAAATGGACTGTCCCAGTATTTCGGCTTTGGGTCAGTTGGTCCACCGATATTCCAGCTTCGGAACGTACCATCCGGATTTTTGTAGTTCCGTAGATCGTCCATGTTTAACTGACGCTGAAACCATTGATTGAACATCCCAATAGTCTGGTTATAGCCGTTCAGGGTTGAATTGCTTACGCCAAACAGGTTGTTACTTACACCCGTACCCCCTGACGAGCCATACCGGTCAGCAGGCTGGTTTTTCGTATTGGTCGACGTATAGTTAATGTTCAGATTCGCCGTCAGGTTCTTAGAGAACGTGATAGAGTTTTTAGCACTGATATAATCTCTGCTTTGTGATGAATTCGGAACAATCCCGTTATTGATGATGTGCGTATAGGAAATGCGGCTCTGAAAGTTGTCCGTTCCCCGCGAAAAGGCAATGTTTGTGTTATTGCTGATTGGTTTCTCGAAGAAGTCGCGCACGTTGTTGGGTTGTGGCGAAAACGGAGTCAACTGACCAAACTCCGATCCGGGCTGCCAGGAAAATGCCGAGCGGTGGGGCGATCCGTCCATACGAGGGCCCCAGCTTTCGTCAGCGGAATAATCCAGAATTTTCTGACCATTAAACGAAGCCCAGTTAGCTGGGTGAATTTTCGGATCGTACTGAAACGTTTCCCACTCCTGCGAATAACCACCACCGTACTCATTCTGATACTTGGGCAACAGCGCTACCATGTCCATCGTAGTGCTATGGTTAACATCTAACCGTGTTTCACCAGACTTAGCCCGTTTTGTCGTAATGACAATAACCCCAGCCGAAGCCCGGTTACCATACAGAGCAGTAGCCGAAGGGCCTTTCAAAACCGTCAGGTTATCAACGTCATCCATGTTTACCTGACTGATATCTGTTGGTGTACCATCCACTACGTATAATGGATCACCGCCCGTCAGGGAGTTAACCCCACGAATACGGATGCTTGGATTACCGAATTTGGCTGCTGACTGTCCCAAAATCTGTACGCCAGCGACCTTACCGGCTAAGGCATTTCCTACGTTCTGATCACGGGCAAAGTTCAGTTTGTCTGCTTTAACATCCTGAACAGAGTAGTTAAGCGCCTTTTTATCGCGCGAAATACCCAATGCCGTTACAACAACCTCCTGCAATTGAGAAGCGTCGGGATTTAGCACTACGTTGATGTTCGTGCGATTACCAATGGCAACTTCCTGCGTTGTAAAACCGATGAAACTAAGAACCAGCCTTGAATTGGCTGGAGCGTTAAGCTGAAACGAGCCGGTCGCATCTGAGCTGGTTCCGCGCGATGTGCCTTTTATAGTGATGTTAACACCAGGCAGAGGAGAACTATCTTCTGATGAAGTGACCTTTCCCGTAATGACCTGGTCCTGAGCCATCAACGGAATAGCGAATAAACACAGTATGAACTGCGTTAATAGAAATTTACACATAGAACATCGTTTAAGTTAAGAAGTGCACTATTTACGAAAATGCCACCAAATATACTGAATTCTTTAATATTACGCCTATGTTAAATTTTATGAGAGTGCCCTATTAAGGTATATCTTAAAAGGATGCTGGCCATTATTAAAATAATATATGCCAAAACAAATGTTTCTCACTGTTCGGCGCTTAAAAAACCAGGAGCGTATGTCATTTAGGATAACTCTATTTGAATAGAGTATTAACTGATGTGGCAGTTACTTCGCCTGTCAGGTAATCTCATCATTTCTATCAGTTCGCAGATTTGTATCTTACGATCAATTCGAAATCAGATTCGTTTATTGCTGGAGCCTATAAAAACACACCTATTTCATTTTATTTGTTTACGAATCCAGCTAGTTCAAAACATATGTCTTTGTTTATTTCTGGAACAGATCAATCAATATTTTTTTAAACAGACATAAACGATAGTTGCAATCGTATTTCGTTTCATATTTATCTACCTCATTACCAAATCTTTAAAACGATATCTAATTTAATATACTATACTTTCGCAAAACTTAAAATTCGCACGCATTGAAGCTCCGCAATGTGCTGACAGCCAGTACTTAAAAAAATAAATAATAAATAAAATTTCTTATACTATCACTTTTCCTAGATCAGATGTACTTAACACATTCTGAGAACTTTTAATAACAAATTAGTATTTTTACTCAGTCACGCTTTTATATAAATTGCCTGATTTCATTAAAATTAGGGTTGTCTTAACTGCATTACTATTAATTAGACAAGAAATTTATATTTTACTTGACAACGTCATGGTTGACTTGCTTATACAATCTAAATATATAGTCAGAAAAAGACTATCAGCAATATAGTAAAAATACTTAAGCAATTTTAATCTTGGTTCAGAATTATAGTTTTAATCAATATCAGAAAACTGACTGATTATTCTTGGCTATGTTTTTTAAAGAAGTTGCTTGTACGAAAAACAACGAACACTGTTGTATATATGTAAAAAATAGTAAGTTTGTTACTTCTTAACTTAATTACTAAGGCTCTTCCTTTACCATTGACGCTATAAGCGGTAACAGGAAGTGGTGCTCTGTCCGATCAAATAAAGCAGAACACACATGAATACAGATAAAGTATTGTTGTACTCATCCTTTCCGACTAAATGCCTGTGATTAATTCCTAATCACATTCTTCACTTCAGGTATTATTTCCCAATCATCAAGGCTATCTGGCCTTCTTATCAGGCATTTCTGCTGTTTCTAACTAGCCGAAGTGTTCTGCCAGCCTGTTCCTAAAGAATAAGTATGGCATCACCTGATAACTGGCTTTTCGGGCAAGACTATTCCATTATAGAGTGGTCTTTAAAGGTGTTAACATCGTGTTAACTGTTAATTGTAAAAAAAGTTGTGTGATCATTCATTAACAAAACAAATCAATTTATGAAAAAGCTTTTATGGGGACTAGTGCTGCTTAGCTCAATAAGCTTTGCTTATGCACAAGATCGGACTGTGACCGGAAAAGTCACAACCGCCGAGGATGGGGGTGTCTTGCCAGGAGCCAACGTCCAGATTCAGGGAACATCGCGAGGTACGAATACCGACGTTCAGGGTAATTATAGCATCAACGTACCTGACAATACCACGCTTATTTTTAGCTTTATTGGTGTCGAATCGCAGCAAATCAAAGTTGGCTCACAAACAACAATCAACGTTGCACTAAGAGCTGACACGAAACAGTTGAATGAAGTAGTGGTAACGGCTCTGGGTTCCCAGCGGGATAAGCGAACACTGGGTTATTCAGTTTCTAACGTATCAGGCGATGCCCTAACCCGATCCGGCGAGCCGAACGTCATTCAGGGACTAGCTGCTAAAACCGCTGGAGTCATCGTAACAAGTGCGTCCGGAACGCCGGGCGCTTCCAGCAAAATTGTATTACGTGGCCCTTCGACGTTTACGGGAGAACAACAACCACTTATTGTGGTCGATGGTGTCCCAATCAACAACGAAACCACTACGTCGTCGGCTGGTGATTATCCATTTAATGCCAACCTGGGCGGTGTAAACAACTCAAACCGGGCGCTGGATCTGAATCCTGACGATATCGCATCGGTAACCATTCTGAAAGGACCAGCCGCAGCAGCCCTGTATGGTGCCCGAGCGGGCAATGGTGCCATTGTTTACACAACTAAAAAGGGGCAGAAACGCAATGGAATTGGCGTAACGGTTGGCTATCGTGTGGAGCTTTCAGAGGTAAATAAGTTGCCTGCCTTACAATCGTCCTACGCACAAGGCACCGGAGGGCAATACGCAACAGCGGATGCCGGACCCGACCAGAGGCATGGTACGGACGACGATGGCCCTGCTGGTACCCCTAATAGCTGGGGACCACTGATTTCGAGTGTTCCGACGTTACAATCGTATGATAATCCGGGTAATTTTTTCAAAACAGCCGTATCACACACCACAAACGTAGCCTTAGCGGGAGGCAATGACAAAGCCAATTTCCGTATTTCCTGGGGCAACCTGATTCAGAATGGGATTATACCCAACACAGATTATAAGCGTAATACCATTCGGGTAACTGGTGAAGCTACGATGGCCGAAAATCTGAAAATTGGTGGAACCGTCAGTTATATCAAGTCGGGAGGTAACAAATCCCAGAATGGAAGCAACGTAGCTGGGGTTATGCTGAGTTTACTACGGGCACCAGCTTCCTACGATCTTCGGAATTATCAGTTTCCGAAAACCGGCTATAATGAGAACTACTATGCGTTCTACGATAATCCCTATTATAGCGCTTACAAAAACCCATTCACGGATGATATTAACCGGGTACTGGGCAATATCTATCTGAATTATCACCGCTCAGCTCATCTGGATCTAACGTATAAGATTGGTGTGGATGCTTATTCGGACGCCCGGCGGCAGGTTTTTTCGGTCAGCTCGAACGGAGACGATAATCAGCAGACGTACGGACAGGTTAATTACGATAACATTACCAGTCGCGATGTGTATGGTGATTTAATTCTGCGGGGTGAACACCGCTTCAGCGACAAATTCGGCGTCAATTATACGGCTGGTCATAATATTACCTCGTTCAATTTCACGGATAACTTCGCCCGGGGTCGGAATCTTTCCATTCCTAACTTCTACAACCTGGGTAATGCCGCTGAATTATATGCATCGAATAGTGGCAATTTACGCCGACTGACAACGGCCGTTTTTGGGCAGCTGGATTTTGATTACGCCAATCAGTTGTATTTGTCCTTCACTGGTCGGAATGAATGGTCGTCAACGTTTGATCGGGCAGTTAAAAATAACTTTTTCTATCCCTCAGCTTCGTTGTCGTGGGTGTTTACCGAAAGCGTCCTGAAAAACACGCCCATATCGTTCGGGAAAGTACGCCTGGCCTACGCCGAATCCGGGATTCCGCCTGTTCCGTACCGAACACGGACCTATTTTAGCAAACCATCATTTACGGATGGATTTACCAATGGCTTGAATTTTCCGTATGGTGGGGTGAATGGCTACGCTTTTTATAATGCTATCGTCGGAACGGCTGACCTCAGACCTGAGCGGGTAAAAGGGCTCGAAGCGGGTATTAATCTTAAGTTTCTCCAGAACAAAATCGATCTGGACGTAACGGCCTATCAGCAAACAACCGTTGATATTCTTCTGCAGCAACCTACCGCTCCGGGGTCAGGCTTTACAGCTAAATACATCAATGCGGGGCAGTTACGTAACCGGGGTATTGAAGTTATGCTGGGCATTAACGCCATCAAAACACCCGCTTTCTCGTGGGATATCAATCTGAACTGGTCGAAAAACGTCAGTAAAGTGCTGGCGCTTACCGAAGGCGTAACTGAGGTGAGTCTGGAATCAGCTTTCAACGGCATTGGCGGGTATGCGATCGTTGGCCAGCCCCTGGGCGTATTGTATGGTACGAAATGGCAACGTAACGACGCGGGTCAGTTAATTATTGGCTCGAATGGATTACCACAGTTGCAGGGTGCTCAGCAGAACATTGGCAATCCGTACCCAAACTGGCTTAGTAACATCCGGAATACATTCACGTTCAAAGGAATTACACTGACTGCCCTGCTCGATATTCGTCGTGGTGGCGCCATATGGAACGGAACTTACGCCCGTTTACAGCGGATCGGCCGTACGCAGGAGTCTGCCGACCGCGAGCATACCTACGTAATACCGGGCGTAACGGCAACGGGCGAAGCCAATACGAAAGCCATTTCAGCGCTGGATTATTACAGCAAGTATTTGGGCGATAATGGCGGAGCAGCCGAGCAGTTCGTAGAAAATGTGAACTGGTTCCGGGTTCGCGAGGTGTCGCTGAGCTACCGTATCAAGCTGAAAAAATACATCGATTACGTGGACGTATCGGTTTCCAGCCGGAACCTGTACCTGAATACGAACTACAAAGGCGTCGATCCGGAAACGAGTCTGACAGGCGCTGGCTCGAACCTACAGGGTTTTGATTACTTCAACAACCCTGGCACGAAATCATACATTTTCGGCATCAATTTCGGATTCTAACTTCTCAAAAAAACTGTTCATCATGAAGAAGACATTTTTTGCTGCTCTGGCCCTGGGTATCATTGCCAGTTCGTGCAGTAATCAACTGGATGAGTATGCCATTAACCCTAACTCACCTGAAGCAGCCTCAGCGCCTACGTTATTATCAGGCGCGGAACTATCTACGTTTGCTACGTATGGGGGTCAGATTGCCCGAATCAGTAGTGTATTGGCACAACAGGCTGCAGGAAATCAGTTTCAGCTGCAAACGTTCGGGCAGTATGTTATCACGGAAGCTGACATTACCAACGAATGGGCAACGATTTACAACGGAGCGCTCATCAACACGAAAACCCTTATGGATCAATACAGCACGGGTAACCCTTACTACGTGGGTATGACCAAGGTGCTGATGGCCATGAACTTTGGCATTGCAACCGATTATTGGGGCGATGTACCCTTTACGGAAGCAGCGCAGGCACTCCAGGGAAATTTTCAGCCTAAATACGACAAGCAGGAAGACGTTATCAAAGGGATTCAGACCTTGTTAGATGATGCCATTACCAATTTGAGCCAGCCCGTATCGGCCAATACGTTCGTACCGGGTACGGACGATATTATCTTTAAAGGAAATGTGCAGGCCTGGATCAATGCTGCTTATATTATCAAGGCGCGTTATGCCAACCGGCTTAGCCAGGTAGATCCAACGGGCAGCGCTACACAGGCCTTGGCGGCACTAAACAAAGTGTCGGCTGATCAACCCGATATGAACGCCATTTTCTATGATGTAGCCGGTAACTATAACCAGTGGTATGATTTTCTGTCTGTTCGGGCAAACTACATTAAGATGGGTAAGTTCTTCGTCGATTATTTGAAGACGACGAATGATCCCCGACTTCCTTATCTTGTCTCATTAGACGAAAAAAAGGGTTATTCAGGCCTGGCGCCCGAAGAGTCGGATAATTCGGCTGCATCTGACCCGGGTCCTGCCGTTGCTTCTTCAACTTCGCCCACTCCGCTGGCTACCTATTCGGAAGCCAAATTTATTGAAGCGGAAGCGCAGTTGCGTCTCGGTAAAAAAGCTGAATCTGCTGCTGCTTATAATACAGCTGTTGCTGCTTCCGTGAAACGGATAACCGGTTCCGACATTCCGACGGCTTTCAGGCAGGCATTGGCTAGCGAAACAACTACGTCGATTACCCTGGAAAAAATTATCAACCAGAAATACGTAGCTCTGTTCACTTTGCCGGAAGGGTACAATGACTGGCGTCGGACGGGTTTCCCAGCCTTAAAAGCGAATCAGGATTCTGACAAAAAAGCCATTCCACTACGTTTGCCAACCTCACAGGATGAACGGAATTACAATAAAAATGCTACCGTGGTCGATGATATTTACCAGGCTGTCTGGTGGGACAAATAAAGCTGAATCAATAGACAAACAAAATCGCCTGCCGCTACGTAGCGGCAGGCGATTTTGTTTGTCTATGCGTCTATTTTACCTGTACTTCTTCCGGAGCAATCACCTCTTCCAGTTTGCTTTTGCCGGTTAGTTCCGCCAGGAGTTCAGTGACATTTACCGTGGCAAAGCTGCTGGCGTAATCTGACATGGCATAAGGAATGATCAGTTCGCCGTTGTTGATAAGCCCTCCGCAACTATATACTACGTTCGGTACGTACCCTTCGCGCTCATTTTCATCCGGGCTAAGAATTGGTTCACTGGTACGGCCAATTACTTTGCTGGGATCATTCAGATCGAGCAGGAAAGCGCCGATCGCATATTTCCGCATAGGCCCAACGCCGTGACTAAGCACTAACCATCCTTCCTCGGTTTCGATGGGCGAACCGCAATTACCCAGTTGAACATACTCCCAATGATACGTTGGCTTCAAGATCAACTCTTTAAGCTGCCAGAAGTACAGATCGTCGGAATACATCAGGTAGATGTTCTCACCATCCTGCCGCGAAATCATGGCGTATTTTCCGTTGATTTTACGAGGAAACAACGCCATGCCTTTGTTTGACACTTCAGCTCCATTCAACGTGCTGACGCTGAAATGAGTAAAGTCCTTCGTTTCCAGAAGCTGCGGGAACGTTACGCGCCCGTTGTATGCCGTATACGTAGCGTAATAGGTCACTTCACCGTCATCGTCAGTAAATTGCACAAACCGGGCATCCTCAATCCCGTTCGTTTCGTTCGGCGACGTTGGAAAAATGCAGCGTTCGTCTAAACTCTGATCCTCTTCAAAGTGTATTTCGTAGTTTGATTTAGCCAGAGCTAACAGACCACTCGCAATTGTCTCATATTCAGCATTGTAACGATACTGAGCCGATACACGCTTGATCTGGGCTTCAAGTTCGGAAAGATTGAATTCATCGCCCAGGCCCATCATCATCTTCTCCTGGATGCTATTTTCTAAACGCAGCTCATACAACTTACGCTCAAACTGAGACCGGCTGAATTGATGATTCTGTACAATATCGGGGGAGGTTACGTAACGCGATGGCTTACGCAACACGATCTTCCCGGCTTCATCGATATAGCCCATTCGAAACGAAATGGACGATACGTGTCCCTCTCCCGTTGCCCGCAGGCTCAGAATAAATCGTTTATACCCCGGTGGTACGTTCGTCTGGTCGGGGTGCCAGATCATCGACGGGTTGAACAGCGCAGCCGACTCGAGTGAATATTCCATCGTGAAATACGCTCCCAGCAACAGTTTACGCTCTTCCGTTAAAGGCTCATCCGTCAACAGTTGCGATTTTATCTGATCGAACCGCTGGAGCAGGAATCGCTCCAGTTTATAGTGACGACCGCCAAACTCCCGAATGACTTCATCTAGTTTACGTTCAGCTTCTTCATCCGTCATGCTCCCAACCCGGGCAATGATCTTTAAGGTACGGGTTGTACTGCCCAGTTCAAACGGGCGAAACAAAACCCGAGTGGGATCGGGTCGAAGCACTATGCCGGTGCGGGTGGCTTTTATACTCATTAGCTGTCAAAAATTGTGTTTTTCGTCGACACAAAGTAGAACGAATAAGACGCCGAAAACAAGGTAATAAGGCAGTTTTATCCTTAAAATTTGTTTTCAGCGTCTTCTTTTAAGCAAATGCGTGATCCTCTGAGTAGTCACCGAACCAACGACTATCGGTAATCAATCAGAGTCTATTTACTAACTATCTTTATCCATTTGTTAGGGCTGGCAGTACAACTTTCATTGGCTTTACATCGGCACGCCGTTTCTGGCTCATGTATAGCTCAGCTAACGCAATTAAGTAAGATAGAGTCGATTCAGCACCCTGATTCTGGTTTACACGGTCAATGTGCAAACCATCCCGACAACCGCCCGTCTGCTGATCGTAGAGTGGAAGACCCAAATCATTAAGCCCTGAGAACCACTTGAAAATTCGGATTGCGGTACGTTGCCACTCGTCATCGCCCGTTATCTCGAACGCCGTTAAGCAGGCTGACATGGTGCTTTGCGCTTCCAGCGGTTGCTGATCAAAATACGCACGCGGCTGACCTCGCGTATAAAAACCGTTTGAACCGATCGGCTGGAAATGGCCATTGGGAGCCGTTTGCAGGTCAACCAGCCAACGTAGCGAGTTGATTCCAATGTTGATCAATTTTTCGTCACCGGAACGTAGCAGGCCATGAGCCAGCACGGCGTTGTCGTATGATAATGTATTTTCAAACCACGGCCAGTCTTCCGTTGCCGTTTCTGTATAGCGAAATATCAGTTTGTCGAGCAACTGACGCTGTATGTTTTTGGCCAAGCGATCATCGTTAAACTTTTTCTGATATTCATGAATACCCAGCAACGCAAACGCCCAGGCACGGGGCGATGACATGCTCGCCATAGTAGGTAGTACTTTCTCTAACAGGCTCATCGCCCAGGTTACCGTATTCCGTTCTGTAGCCCGACCAATGCACGTACCAAGCGCCCAGATCGTCCGTCCGGTGCTATCATCAGAGCCAATCTCTTCGAGCCAGCGACGGTCATAGCTCATGAAGTTCCGGAACCGCCGATACTCATCCGTGTAAGCATGGTTGATAAAAGCACAGTAGTTATCAGAAGCCTTCGATAGTTTCTGATCACCCAGTCCAGCTTCCTGCAGGATTTGGGTTAAAATAAGTGCTCTGGCGTTGTCATCGGTGCAGTATCCTTCCTCGTAATACGGCAGGTGATGGCGCGCATGCTGTACGATACCCGTTGAGTCTGTCAGTCGGAACAGATGATCCAGCCGAAGCGTAGGCAATTTAAACGCCAGAGTGCTGTGTGCGCCCATGCTATACGGAATCTGGCTGTTGATATTACTCATCCGCTCCTGACGAGCCTGTGCAAACGAATGGGCGTACGACTGAATGACTTGTTCCCAGATCATCTCACGACCCATTAAATACGCTTTCTTACGCATAGCGTGGCGCGTCGGTTCGTCTGTTAGCAAATGGATCAGTTGGTCAGCCGTAGCTTCTGAGTCGCCGAAAGGTACTAACACCCCCCGACCATCAGCCAGAAGTTCTTCAGCATGCCAGTAAGGCGTCGATACGACTGCTTTGCCACAACCAAACGCATACGACAGGGTACCCGACGTAATCTGAGCCGGGTTCATGTAAGGCGTAATGTAAATATCGGCCGAACCCAGATACTCCAGAAGGTCTTCTAACTCGACGAATTGATTATAAAACCGGACATTGTCCCGGACGCCCAGATCGGCCGCCAGCTTTTTCAGGCTGTTCCGATAGGTTTCGCCTTCGTGCTTTAATAAATGTGGATGTGTTGCACCCAACACCATATACACCACGTTCGGATGCTGTTCGACGATGCGCGGCAACGCTTTGATTACGTTCTCAATTCCTTTGTTGGGCGATAGTAGGCCAAACGTCAGTAAGGTCTGTTTGCCTTCCATGCCGAACTTATCCTTGTAGAAATGTGGATCAACAAACGGCATATCAGGAATTCCGTGCGGTATCAGATCGATTTTGCTTTCAGGAATTTCGTAGATATTGATCAAAAAATTTCGTCCCTTCTCCGACATACAGATCACCCGCGACGATAAATCGGCAATACTTTTCAGCACCAGCAGTTGCTCTTCATTCGGGTCTTTCAGAATCGTATGGAACGTAGTGACCACGGGCATGGTCAGGTTACGTAATAAGGTCAAGATATAACTACCCGCTGGTCCGCCAAAGATGCCATACTCGTGTTGCAGACACACCACGTCGACATCTTTCGAGTTCAGGAATTCAGCCGCTTTTCGATAGGCTTCCTGGTCGTGCTGGTAGAAATCGTACCGAACTTCGCTGGGGTAATCGTAGCTATCAATTGTATCATTTACGGATACAACTAACGGGTTAGAGTCAGGGATGAACGTATCGTAGGACTTATACAAATCAGAGGTAAACGTAGCGATTCCACATTGACGGGGTAGATAGTCACCAACGAATGCTACGTGTTTAGGATTGTGACCCCATACCGTTGACTCTGTTCTATCAGGAGTAGAATTTTTTTGCGGCTGAACGCCAACGCGGTTTACATTATTTGTCATATCTATCAAGTAATCAATATAGCTATTGTACAATCTACTACTCTATAAGCAGCTTACAGCCCCTTTTGTTTAGCCGAACGATGCAATTTGACTCTCTACGAAGCTACTCCACTTTTTTAGCAGATTATTGTCCAACTAAACCTCGCTTTTGCCCTATTATCGATTAGCTGTACGCTCAGACTAAGAGCATAAATTACTATCCGCATGGCTGCGTCCGATAACCGATTGTCAGGCAATAAATGGGTATCGAACCGTTGGTGACTGCTTTTAAAATAATACAACGCAAGTCCCAGACGAATGCGTTTCGGCAGGCATTACGGCAACTGGCTACGCGATTCGATAACAGTCCAATACGTTTCACCAGAACGTTTTTTACTCGACCGATTAACCCGATGAAAACCAGATCATGAATTCGCCCTTTTCTCACTCCCTGACAATGCCCGTCGGTACCACCCTCGACCGGTATATTATGCAACGACAACTGGCTTTTGCTTACGCAACCGGTGAGCTATCCCAGTTACTACGCGACCTTGCGCTGGCCGCTAAAATTGTTCACCGGGAAGTAAACCGGGCCGGGCTAATCGATCTGACGGGCGGTATGGGACTGCAAAACGTTCAGGGAGAGAGTCAGCAAAAATTAGATGTGGTTGCTGATATTCGGTTCCGGCGGGCACTCACCAACGGGGGCGAAGTCTGCGCCCTGATTTCGGAGGAGGAAGAAGACATTATCTACACCGGAAATAATCAGGGCAAGTACGTTGTCGCTATTGATCCGCTGGATGGTTCCTCTAATATTGATGTGAACGTATCGATCGGAACGATCTTTTCCATCTATCGACGCGTAACGCCCATTGGCACAGCACCGACGGTTGAGGATTTTTTACAGGGCGGCCACGAACAGGTAGCGGCTGGTTATATTCTGTACGGTTCCTCAACGATTCTGGTTTACACGACCGGGCATAGCGTAGACGGCTTTACGTATGATAACTCACTGGGTGAATTCATTCTCTCCCACCCCGACATTAAAACGCCGACCGACGGGGCTATCTATTCCTGCAATGATGGCAACGTTGATACGTATGAACCCGCTATTCAGACGTATTTGACGATGTGCCGACGAAAGGAGTACACGGCCCGCTACATCGGTTCTTTAGTCGCTGATTTTCACCGAAACCTGCTAAAAGGGGGCATCTATCTCTATCCGCCTACTTCGAAAAACCCGGATGGTAAGCTGCGGCTATTGTACGAATGCTATCCACTGGCTTTTCTGGCAGAACGGGCGGGAGGCAAGGCCATTACGTCATCAGGTTCCGTGCTGGATGTTCAACCTCAGTATCTGCACCAGCGCGCTCCCTTATACATTGGCGCCCCTTCGATGATGAACGAGCTGACTCAGTTGTTACGTGCTTAACGTTTTCATTCGTAGTACTTCTTCATGAAAAGAACCTTGTCCATAGTTTATTTTCTGCTGTTGAGCAGTCTGGTTTTAGCTCAAAAAACAGCCCCCGTTTATCTGTTTGCCTACTTTAAAGACAACGGTCAGGACGGGCTGCATCTCGCTTACAGTAACGATGGCTATCAATATCAATCCCTGAAAGGCGATAGTTCGTTTCTAAAGCCTACGGCTGGTAAAGACAGGCTCATGCGTGACCCGTGCATCATTCGGGGAGCTGATGGCAAATTTCACATGGTCTGGACGGTAAGTTGGAATGAGAAAAGCATTGGTTACGCATCATCTGAGGACCTGATCCACTGGTCGGAGCAGCAGACCATTCCGGTTATGGAACATGAACCGGATGCACGGAATTGCTGGGCCCCCGAACTGCTTTACGACAGCCGTACGAAGGACTACATGATCTACTGGGCAACAACCATCAAAGGGAAATTTCCGGAAACGCAGGACAAAGCTGAAAACGCTTATAACCACCGGATGTACTACGTTACCACAAAGGATTTCAAGACCTATACGCCAGCTAAGCTGCTCTATGAACCCGGTTTTAACGTGATTGACGCGACAATCCAGACAGACGGTCAGCAATACGTAATGTTCTTAAAAGATGAAACACGAACCCCTCCTCAGAAAAATCTACGCGTAGCGTTCAGCAAAACCAGTACGGGTCCCTATACGAAAGCCAGTCCGCCCATTACGGGTAACTATTGGGCAGAGGGACCAACGGTTGCAAAAGTTGATGGTCAGTGGGTAGTTTATTTCGATAAATACACAGAGCACACCTACGGCGCTGTAGCGTCAAAAGACCTGCAAACCTGGACTGATATATCGGACAAGATTCGTTTTCCTAAAGGCACCCGACATGGTACGGTACTGACTATTTCGCCAGCCGAATTAGCTAAGTTAAAACGGTAATTAATTTTCAGAAAAGCGATTCTGAGCAACTTCGACAAACTATACATCTTCCAGCAACGTATCAAACGACACAAACTGATTGCCGAAGCGGTGCTGAATGCGCTTACGTAACGTATCGGCGTGAAGCTCCTGATAGGCGAGGTAATCTTCCATCGCCGAAAAATTGAGCTGAACCGAATACGTGACTCCCCCATTATCGAGTTCAGTCAGCAGACGGAGAATTTTGTGTTCAACAGGCAATTCAGTAGCCATAGCAGCTGGCAGAAAGAATAATTTCATCCAGCGAAGCCAGTCAGTATCGATCTCAGTAGCTACGCTATACGTGGTGTTGTAAAGAATCATATAGCGCAAACAACAAACAAGCGGTGTAAGTTGGCTATTTGGTTGTTTCTTTGCCGATCAAATCGTTCGTTAAACATACCTGACTTATGTATTCTGGATTAGTACATGCTCACTCGGGGCTGCGCTGGATTGCCCTTATTCTGTTAGTAGCGGCTGTAGCAACAGCGATCAGCCGGTGGCAAGGCCGAAACAGCTTTACCGATGGCAATCGCAAATTGAACCTGTTCACCCTGATTTCGGTACACACGCAGTTGATCATAGGCTTGCTTTTGTTGTTCATCAGCCCAAAGGTTAATTTCGGTATGATGAGTGAAAAACTCTATCGTTTCTACAGTGTGGAGCATACGGCCGGCATGCTGATTGCCATTATACTCATTACGATTGGTTACTCACGCTCGAAACGAGCCAGCAACGACACAACAAAGCATCGGTTGGTCAGTATTTTTTATGGATTAGGCTTGCTATTAATTCTGGCCTCTATTCCCTGGCCCTTCCGGATTTCCGGTGCAGGCTGGTTTTGATTTCACAGCTGATGATCCGATAAAGGTGGTTGTTGGGCATAGACAACATCAATGAAGAGCGGCCTTTCTGGCGTGGTACCTATCGTGTGTACCATCCGAAAAGGCCGCTCTTTTTGTACATGAGGAATCAGTTAACAAATTAAAATCCAATAGTTTCAATCGGCATTTTTTGCTTTAAGCTCTTTTATAGTCAGTGACTTAGAGCGATTGGCATAAAAAATTTCCTTTAACATTGTAGAAAATTTTCCTCATATAATAGGTAGTATTAGTAGTAAGCGGTACTTTTATAAACGTAACTTGGATTTGACCCTTACTTTATGCTACGAAAAATGCTCCTGACAGTTGTCTGTACTGTCTCGTTTGGCATCATTAAAGCGCAAAACGTACCCACCGTACTTGAGGTACCCACCGTAACGTCAAAAAAAGAAAAGTTTTACGAAAGCATCCCGATCGTAAAAGAAGTAATCAGCTTCGCCAAGGACCATCTATCGACCCGTTACCGCTCTGGCGGAACGTCTACCCATGGGTTCGATTGTTCTGGCTTCACTCGTTTCTGTTATAAACATTTCGGCGTCGCGCTGCCTCATTCCAGCGCGGCTCAGGGAAATGTTGGCGAGGCCGTTACCAAAGGCGAAGCCCAACCCGGCGATCTGATCCTGTTCAATGGGCATAGTGCAGGCGGCAACCGAATCGGGCACGTAGGGCTGATTACAGAAGTTATCGGCGATCAGATCAAATTCATCCATTCAGCCTGGAATGGCGGAGTTCGTTACGATTACCTGCATGCCAGTTATTACCAGCGTCGATTTGTTGGCGTTCGGCGCGTTGCCCATTTACTGGCCGAGAAGTAACGCGACCGGTCGGCGTTACTTTCTCAACGTGGTTCCAGCGCCTTGGCTGACGGCAGTACCCACCTCGTCAGCGTGACAGATTATGACTTTCGATACGCCACTTTCCAGCGCCTTGAAGGCATTGTCTAATTTGGGAATCATTCCTTTGTTGATGGTGCCAGCCATTTTATAGTCAGCGTACAAAGCGGGGGTCAACTCATTGATGACACTTGTATCGTCATTGGGATCTTTCAATACCCCTTTTTTCTCGAAGCAATACACCAGCGTTACGTCGTTGTGCCTGACCAGATCCACCGCAATTGCCGAGGCCATTGTATCAGCGTTGGTATTGAGCAAGTCTCCCTCTTTGCTATAGGTAATCGGCGCAAAAACGGGTGTTAAGTCCTGACGAAGGAAAAATTGAATCTGCCCGGAATCTACCTCTTCTATGTCCCCTACCATGCCATAGTCAATGTCCTTAACTGGCCGCTTCCTGGCCAAAACGGTGCCGCCGTCAGCACCTGTCAGGCCAATTGCATCAACATCCAGTGCCTGAAGTTTAGCAACGATCTGTTTGTTAACCAAGCCGCCATACACCATCGTCACTACGTCGAGCATGGGCTGGTCGGTAATACGTCGACCATCGACCATGGTGGTTTCAATACCCAATTTGGCAGCCACCTGCGTGGCCACTTTTCCGCCACCATGAATAAGAATTTTAGCGCCGGATATAGTCGAGAAAGCGGTCAGGAAACGTTTCAGAGCAGCCGGATCATCAATAACGTTCCCGCCTATTTTGATTACAGTGAGTGTTTGCATGAGTGAGGGAGTAAAGAGAGGAGGGAAGAAAGGGACGAGAGGGGTTTCCTTCTACCCTGTCTTCCCTCCTCCCTTTACTCCTTATATGGTTGATAGTATTTCTTTCAGTACCGCCTGTGCCGACCATTCCCGGTTAGCAGCCTGTTCGATAACGAGCGAGCTGGGACTGTCGAGTACTTCATCGGATACTTTCAAATTCCGTCGAACAGGCAGGCAATGCATGAATTTACCGTCGTTCGTTAAACGCAGATCATCCATCGTTACAGCCCAGGATGGGTCCTGCGTGAGTACCTGCCCATATTGTGTATAGGATGACCAGTTTTTGCCGTAGATAAAATCAGCCCCTTTGAAGGCTTCATTCTGATCGTAAATCACCGGTGTATTACCGACAAATTCAGGCGCAAGTTCGTAGCCTTTCGGATGCGTCACGACAAAATCAACGTCACCTGACAGGGCGCGGGCGTTCATCCACTCGCAAAACGAATTAGCAACCGCCTGGGGCAAGGGTTTGAAATGAGGTAACCAGGTCAGCACAACTTTGGGGCGTTTTACCGTCTTCGATTCCTCAATGGTGATACAGTCGGCCAGAGATTGCAGCGGATGGCGCGTAGCAGATTCCAGATTAACGATCGGCACTTTCGCATACGTAGCAAATTGATGCATCACCTGCTCCCGATAATCCTTGTCCCGATCCTGCAATTCGGCAAACGCCCGAATCCCGATTATGTCACAATATCGACCCATCACGGCAGCAGCTTCCCGGACGTGTTCGGCTTTGTCAGCATTCATTAGTACGCCCTCTTCCATTTCCAGACCCCAGCTGTCCTGCCCGACATTCATTGTCATGACGTTCATTCCCAGATTCTGAGCGGCTTTCTGCGTACTTAACCGCGTCCGCAAACTCGAATTAAAAAAGATCAGACCGATGGTTTTGTTTTTACCAAGTTGCTGGTCGGCAAACGGGTTGGCTTTGGCATCGCGACCAGACTGAATCAGTGCGTCAACATTCGTGACGTCGGCGAGGGAAAGAAAATTGGTCATTAGTAGTTAAACGCAGAGGCACAGAGAATTGAGTAACAACCCCAGCCAGGGCTAATTCGTTAAACACCCTGATGAGACCATTATGATAAAACACTTATTTCTTTACGTAATGCTTCCAGGAATTGATCGGCTTCGTCGATACCGACGGCCAGCGAAGGCAGCAGCCGGATAATCGTTTTACCCGCCACGCCCGTAAACTGCTTGTGTTCGAACAACAAGGTTTTACGTAGTGAATCGACCGGAAAGTCATACTCAATACCGATCATCAGGCCCCGGCCACGCAAGTCTTTGTAGCCACCAATCTGCCGAATACCATCCATGAAATAGGTACCCATACGTGCGGCATTTTCCATCAGCCCTTCCTCTTTCATGATGTCTAAAACCGCAATACCGGCCGTACAGGCCAGGTGATTTCCACCGAATGTAGTGCCCAGCAGGCCATAACTGGCTTTAAATTTGGGGGAGATCAGGATGCCGCCAATGGGAAAGCCATTACCCATACCCTTCGCCATCGAAATAATATCCGCTTCGATGCCACTGAACTGGTGCGAAAAAAACTTACCTGAACGTCCATACCCACACTGAACACCGTCCAGAATTAATATGGTACCCGTTTCGTCGCAGCGTTGACGAAGTGTCTGCAAAAACTCATCCGTCGCAACCTGAATACCACCTACTCCCTGAATACCTTCGACAATCACCGCACAGGTATCTGACGTAATACCTGCTCGTGCGGCTTCTGAATCGTTATAAGGCAGGAACGTAACATGCTGATTGTAATTAACGGGGGCAACAATCGCGGGGTTATCTGTAGCCGCCACAGCCCCGGCAGTACGTCCATGAAAGCTTTTTTTGAACGCAACGACTTTTGTCCGTCCATTGTGGAATGACGCGAGTTTCAGCGCGTTTTCATTCGCTTCAGCCCCCGAATTGCACAAAAAGAGGGCATAGTCAGGTTGATCGGAAAGAGCGCCTAGTTTATCGGCCAGTTCCTGCTGCTGCGGAATCCGGACGGAATTGGAATAGAACGAAATCTTATGCAGTTGATCGGTCAGCGCCTGTACGTAACGCGGATGCGTATGACCAACGGAAATCACGGCATGGCCACCGTAGAGATCGAGATAGCGGGTACCGTTAGTGTCCCAGAGATAGCTACCCTGCGCCCGAACGGGTTCAATGTCGTATAGCGGATAAACGTTAAATAATTCAGCCATTCTTTTAAACGATAAATCGGCGGGACCCATTTCAGCCCAGCCAATAGCTCCTCATAAAATAAGATGCAAGTTTACGGATAATCCCTTGAAAAAGGGGTTAAAACACAAAAAGGAAGCCTGGTCCAGCTTCCTTCTTCTTAGCAACCGGTCAGCCTTAAAGCTGGTTGATAAATGATTTCAACACGTTTACAGATGCTTCCGGTTGTTCAACCATGCCTAAATGCCCGGCTTGTTCAATTGGCGCTACGCTTATCATAGGGGATAAGTCAGCCAGTTTGGCCGTTTTTTCAAAAGGAATCACCTGATCATCCCGACCCAATATCAGCAGCACCGGGAATCTGGCATTACGCAATACATTTGTTCGGTCAGGGCGGTTAGCCATAGCGGTCATACCGGCAATGAGTGCATCGGCAGACAAACCCAGAAAACGATCGATCAATGCCCGCGTTTTTTCAGGTGGGTAGCTGGACGCTACCATCTTGGGCATTTGTTTCTGAATGAATGGAATTGTACCCTCGTTTTTCAGTCCTTCAATGGCCTGACGACGTATCTCCCGCCGACTTTCGTCATCGGCAGTAGCCGTTGAATGAAACAGGACTAGTCCCTTCACCATCTCCGGATGCTGGTCAGCGAAAGCCAGTGCGATGTACCCACCCATCGAATGCCCAACCAATACAACCTTTTCAACCTGTGCCGACTGCAACTGCGCATACAACTCTTCGGCATAAGCCTCAACGGTTATATGGCTGGTAAGCCGGGAGAAATCAGGTTTCAACACGGTAGCATATGATGCTAAATCGGCGTAGATGCCATCCCAAATGGAAGCATCTACGCCGTGTCCGTGAATAAGAATCAATACAGTCCTATTCGTTTGCATTCGTATGTCTAGGTATTAACCAAGCCCAAAATGACAAGTACGATACCAACAATGAAGCCAATCAGACCAATTACGCCCAGAACCGTACCACCGCCCAATATCCAAAGCAGCAAACCAACGAGACCAATGATAAGACCTAAACGCATATTAGAGCTCATCACCTTTGTCTCCTCAGGCGCTACGTGGTTTTTAATTTTCTTATCAAGTTTCTTCAACATCATTCGCTGCATCAACGTTGTTTTTTGGGTCGATGCGGCATTAGGCGTAAGGGTCGCTTTAGTGCTGGTAGTCGTCAGTAACTGATTAAGTCGTTCCATGCGCTTGGTCAGCTTTTTGTTGGAGGCCAGTTTGCTGTCGTTACGCACATACGCTTCTACCTGACTGATAGCCTGCTTTGCCTGGGCAACTTGTTCTGCTGGGGTGGCGACTAGGGCGGGGGCAGGCGTTTCTACGGGCGAGGCCTCAACAGGTTGAACTGGTGTAGCAACCGCAACTGCTTCTACGGGAGTCGACTTAAATTGTTCCCGAGCCTGGGGTTGGAAATAAGCAACCGGACGGCTGCAGGAAGAGATAATGGCGGTACCCAGCAGGGCGGCAAAAAGATGCTTAGAAAGCGTGCTCATAGATATGGCGTTTAATGTGAAGAAATGAGTTACCAACCTCATCAACTACAACTCTGTTCGTTTGTTAGCACTCTTCATAAAAAAAGTATCAAAATTGTCCAGGCGTTTTATCGGCAGGATCGCCTTTTGTTAGCCCTTCTGTACCAAAATCGGCGTAGACACTTTTGTACCAAGTGTCTACGCCGAGGAAGGATGCAATAGTAAAAATCTCTGTTGTGGCTGCGATACGTAATCTGCCTCGCGACTTAACGTATCAAGTCGACCAGAATCAGCGCCAAGCCAACGATCAGAGCAATGAGACCAAGTGGCGCAGCAGCATTAAGAATTAATAGGATCAGACCAATGATACCGATAATCAAACCAATTGTCAGCAGTGACTTGGCCATTGGCTTCTCAGGCGACAAATGATTTTTGATCTGTTTGTCAATCTTTTTGAGCATAAATCGCTGCATCAGGGTAGTTTTTTGAGCGCCTGCTGTTTTCGTAGCCGACATTGCCTGTGGATTCGCAGTCGTTAACAACTCACTTACCCGACTCATGCGCTTGGTCAGCTTTTTGTTGGAGGCCAGTTTGCTGTCGTTACGCACATACGCTTCTACCTGACTGATAGCCTGCTTTGCCTGGGCAACTTGTTCTGCTGGGGTGGCGACTAGGGCGGGGGCAGGCGTTGCTACTGGTGCGGCCTCAACAGGCTGAGCGGGTGTAGCAACCGCAACCGCTTCTACAGGAGTCGACTTGAATTGTTCCCGAGCCTGGGGCTGGAAGTAAGCAACCGGACGGCTGCAGGAAGAGATAATGGCGGTACCTAACAAGGCGACCCAAACGTGTTTGGAAAACGTTCTCATAGACATGAATTTTTGTGTGTAGGATTGAGATATCACCTCATCAACTACGACGCTACTTATTTGTTAAATTAATTGATTAAAAATTCGGTGTTTTCGATGTGGTCCTCGCCAGATGAATGCACTATCGACTTATAAAAGCTCCAAAGCCATTCATTATGCGGAGCTACAATAACCCTATCAGAAGAAGTACTAATCCCCCTAGAATCGACACAACGCCGATGGTTGCGCCGGTGCCCGTTGTCAGCAGTAAAAGGATAATACCGGCCAGCACCAGTATAGCGCCAATTGCCAGAATTCCTTTAATAGCCATAGCCTTCTCTGGACTTGCGGGAGCTAATTGTCTGCTGATTTTTTTGTCAATTTTCTTCAGCATCATCCGCTCCATTAGATTCATCTTCTTTGGCGCGTTGGTCATGCCAGGTGTCATTGCTGCCCTAGCCGAATTTGAGGCTAAATATGTCCGAATGCGATTGAGTCGTTTCTGAACGGTTTTGCTGGCGGCTAATTTGCTGTCATTACGTACCATCGCATCGACCTGCTCCAGGGCAATATCCGCCTGAACCAATTGTTGAGTTGACGTATTCACTGTCGATAGTACAGGAGACACGGGTGCAGAAGTCGCTACTGCGCCAATCGATGTTTCTGTAACGGGTGTTGCATTAAAATGCTCACGTGCACTGGGTTGAAAGTAAGCTGTCGGGCGGCTACACGAGGCAAAAAGAACGATTGCCGAAAAGAAGAAGAACAGACACTTGAGAAGTGTACGCATAAACATAAGATTTAACGTGAATGACAGAACTATCATCCCTTCAACTACAACTCCACCAATTTGTTGACATTACCTGTTTAAAATGTGGTGCAATAAGTATCGCTAAAACGACAAATCCCCGCGGGCACTGTTTTGCCCACGGGGATTTTTGAATAAGGGTCTATCAACTAATTAAAGTAACCCGATGAGCAAACATACCAGACCGGCTACAATCATAATCACACCAATCGTTACGCCTGTGCCTGTTGTTAAGAGCGTTACCAAAAGGCCACCCAATACCAGTACGGCACCGAGGGCCAGAACGCCTGTAATAGCCATTGCCTTGTCCGGGTTCGCAGGTGCCAGCTGTTTGCTAATCTTCTTGTTCATTTTTTTCACCACCAACCGTTCAACCAGATTCATTTTTCTCGGTCCATTGGTTGCATTAGGTGTAAGACTTGCCTTGGCAGATGTAGTTGACATCAATGTTCGGATACGATTGAGTCGTTTCTGAACGGTTTTGTTGGACGCCAGTTTGCTGTCGTTACGTACCATTGCATCGACCTGATCGAGAGCGACTTTTGCCTGAGAAAGCTGTTCGGCAGACGTAGCGCTAATAGCCGGGGCCGGTGTTTCCGTACTTACAGAAGTAGGCGCTTTCGTTACGTTTTGGCTTTTGGCAGACGTGGTCGTGAAATGTTCACGGGCGCTTGGTTGCAGATAAGCCACCGGGCGGCTACAGGCAGCGAACAAGGCGATCATGAACAGACTGGCAAGAATTGGCTGTGTAGTAAATTTCATACGAAGCGATTGGTTAAATTAGGTGGAACAAATAAGTTATCAATCGGTAAACCGACTAAGCACATATTTGTTAGGACCCCTGTACTAAATTTCGATCAAACAAAAGCCGCCAACTTTCTGATTGAAGTTGGCGGCTTTTGTTTGGGTAGTTAGATTCTATGAATTCGACAGTTCCTTTACGTCGGCAAATGCGTTCTGTTTGAGTTAGAGCTACTTAATAGTCCTTTTTTATCCACTCGCTTAGGCTACAGAACGAAGCATATGCGTACTGGATTTGCCAAATTTTTCGCGGGCGTATTCCAGACTAACGGTCAACTCCTTAACAGCTGTTTGGGAAGGCATCTCAAACATGGCATCCGTAATGATCGATTCGCATATGGAACGCAGGCCGCGAGCGCCGAGGCCGTATAACAATGCCTGATCGACAATGTAGTTCAGGGCACTAGGGTCCCAATGGAGCGTAATGCCCTCCATCTTAAACAGCTTGTCATATTGCTTGGTGATCGCGTTTTTCGGTTCCGTCAAAATTTGCATCAGGGCCGAACGATCAAGCGGTTCGAGGTGTGTTAGTACAGGCAAACGACCAATAAGTTCGGGAATCAATCCAAACGATTTCAGATCAAGCGCTGAGATATAGCGCATCAAATGCCCTCGTTCGAACGTATCGTTCAACCGCCGATCGCCCGAAAAACCGATCGGTCGGGTGTTGATCCGCTTGGTAATGTGCCGTTCGATACCATCAAAAGCTCCTCCGCAGATGAACAGAATATTTTCGGTATTCAACGCAATCAACCGCTGGTCAGGGTGTTTGCGACCGCCCTGCGGTGGTACGTTCACAACCGAGCCTTCAAGCAGTTTCAACAGTGCTTGTTGAACCCCTTCTCCGCTTACGTCGCGTGTAATGCTGGGATTATCGGATTTGCGGGCGATCTTATCGATCTCGTCGATATATACGATACCTCGTTCGGCCGTTTCAACATTGTAATCAGCGGCCTGTAACAGGCGCGTCAGAATAGTCTCGACATCTTCACCGACGTAACCGGCCTCCGTAATCACGGTCGCGTCAGCGATACAGAACGGTACTTCAAGGATCTTAGCAATCGACCGAGCGAGATACGTTTTTCCCGTACCCGTTTCGCCCACCATGATGATGTTCGATTTTTCAATCGTTACGTCGTCATCGGTTTTTGGCTGCATCAATCGCTTGTAGTGATTGTACACCGCTACTGTGATGGCTTTTTTGGCATCATCCTGCCCGATAACATACTGATCGAGGTGCCGTTTCATATCGACGGGCTTGATCAGATTAATTTTCACCTCACTAGGTTCGCTACGTTTGGGGCGCATTTCTTCCAGCACCACCTGATGGCCCTGCTCGATGCAGTAATTACAGATGTGCGCGTCGATGCCCGACAGGAGCAACATTACTTCGTTTTTGCGCCGTCCACAGAACGAGCAACTAATTTGTGGCATGAAGGTTTGCAGGGTAATAAGCTGGTTTCGCCGGACTCAGAAGAAGTAACTCCCCTACGTCCGGACTTGGTTCAACAGTAGGTTACGATGATTTTACCTTAAACTTCGTCAAAAAAAACGACTCAGGCGAACCTGAGCCGTTGGTATGTTACAAAATTATTAACTGGTAGAGAAAGTGTCAACAGGTACCACGGACTTTAGTCCGTTCTAGTATTTTAAAAGAACGGACCAAAGTCCGTGGTACCTGTCTTATTTTTCCCGACGTAGTACTTCGTCGATCAGGCCATATTCCTTGGCTTCTTCAGCGCGCATCCATTTGTCGCGATCCGAATCTTTTTCGATCTGCTTAACGGATTTACCGGAATGAAGCGCCAGGATTTCGTACAACTCTTCGCGTAGTTTAACGATCTCACGAGCTGTAATTTCAATATCAACCGATTGCCCCTGCGCACCACCCGATGGCTGGTGAATCATAACGCGGGCGTGTGGAAGCGCCGAACGCTTACCAGCAGCACCACCAGCCAGCAATACAGCGCCCATCGACGCAGCCAGGCTCGTACAAACTGTAGCTACATCCGGACGAACGTATTGCATGGTATCATAAATGCCTAGACCTGCATACACCGAACCGCCGGGGCTATTCAGGTACATCAGAATATCTTTCTTCGGATCAGCCGATTCCAGGAACAGCAGCTGCGCCACGATGATGTTAGCAATGTTGTCGTCGACAGGCAGACCCATAAAAATAATACGGTCGGCCATCAGACGCGAGAACACGTCGACTTCACGGAAATTCATCGGACGCTCTTCAATGACTGAACGGGTCATGTTCTCAACCGTATGCTGATTGTTAACGGTGTGTTTCACGTAACCGTCTACCGTCAGGCCATTGAGGCCCATGTGGTGTACGGCGAAATTGCGGAATTCTTTTTCGTAATTCATAATTAGGTTTACTCCTTTGATTTGAAAACCAATATCACTTGGCGTAAGTTCGAGAATCGTTTTGATACAAAAATGCGTTATCATACCGAAAAACCCTGTCAGTTTTGCTTTAGAATTTATCACACTTACTTGATATGAGCATTCTCACCAATCGTGGCCCGGCAGAAAAAATACGCCTACAGCGTCTCCAGCGCGGTTTATCACAGGAAAACATGGCCGATCTGCTCAATCTGTCGACGACAGCGTATGGCGACATCGAGCGCGGCAAAACTGACCTGACCCTGTCCCGACTAACCCAAATTGCTCAGGTTTTAGACGTAGCACTCCTGACGCTCCTTACCGATGAAGCCATTCCGGCGCAGGTCATTGACGAAAAACCCGAGGCTCTGACGATTCATGAACTCGAAACCCTGCGTTTAACCGTCGAGAAACAACAGGTTGAGGTAGATAAACTGCGTTTAGAAGCCGATTACTGGAAGCGCAAATACGACGAACGTATCGCCATGGAAGTCCTCCGGTCAATGGGCGTCGAGCAGAAGCGGGAGCGGATTGGGTTTTAACGATTTCATTTTATTTTGCGACTAGAACGCAGTCAGACGGAGTTCGGATAGGTATATTCTTTTCCGTATGGATTGCGTTCAAACTATAATTAGCCCTACAGAATGAACGAACAGAGTAAAGAATTCCTGTACAAATACCTCAACAATGCCTCTCCCACCGGCTTTGAGTCATCGGGTCAGCAGATTTGGTTAGATTATATCAAGCCCTATACCGACGAATACATTGTCGATACGTATGGAACCGCCGTTGGCGTGATCAGGTCGAACCGCACCGGCGGACCGGCGACTCCGGCCGGCAAAGAATACAAAGTGGTGATCGAAGCCCACTCCGACGAGATTTCCTGGTTCGTCAATTTCATTTCTGATGACGGATACCTGTTTGTCCGACGTAATGGCGGCTCCGATGCACTCATTGCGCCTTCCATGCGCGTGAATCTGCATACGAAAAAGGGTGTAGTGGAAGGCGTGTTCGGCTGGCCCGCTATCCACGTCCGCGACCTGGCTAAAGACGTAGCACCCAAAGTGACCGACCTGTTCATCGATGTAGGAGCAGCGACCAAGCAGGAAGTTCTGGATATGGGTATTCACGTGGGGACCGTCTGTACGTTTGTGGATGGGCTTCGGGAAATGAATAACCGGTACTACGTTGGACGGGCGCTGGACAACCGCATGGGTGGTTTCATGATCGCCGAAGTGGCCCGACTTCTGAAAGAAAATAACGTTACGTTACCTTTTACGCTCTACGTGGTCAATGCGGTTCAGGAAGAAATTGGCTTGCGCGGTGCCGAAATGATAGCCCGCCGACTAAAACCCGACCTCGCGATCTGTACCGACGTAACGCACGATACGCAATCGCCCAAGTATGACAAAAAAGAACAGGGCGACCTTAAATGTGGCGATGGACCAGTGCTTTGCTACGGACCCGCCGTGCAGAACAACGTACTGGAATACCTGATTGCCGTAGCTGAACAAAAGGAAATTGCGTTTCAGCGGCAGGCCGTCAGCCGCTCGACCGGAACCGACACCGACGCTTTTGCCTATGCTACGGAAGGTATTGCCTCAGCCTTGATCTCACTTCCGCTCAAGTACATGCACACAACGGTCGAAACCGTTCATATGGACGATGTACAGAACGTAATAAAACTCATGTACGAGACGCTGTTGTCGCTAAAAGGAACCGAAGATTTTCGGTATATAAAATAGGCAGAAGCAAGAAGGCAGTCAAATGAATTTTGGCTGCTTTTGTGTACTTTGTACCACTTTTACGAGTACCGTCCATGAAAGAACTATTTTTTTTGGTTGAGGAAGATCCGGAAGGCGGTTACACCGCTCAAGCGGTTGGCGAAAATATTTTTACACAGGGCGAAACCATAAGCGAACTGAAAAATATGATTCGTGACGCCATTGATTGCCATTACGATAGTCCATCGCAATGGCCACAACTAGTGCGCTTACATTTCGTCAAAGATGAAGTATTTGCCCTGTGAAAATTCCCCGCCATTTAACAGGTATTGAACTGGTAAAACTATTGAAGCCCTTAGGTTACGAAGTGGTTCGGCAAACAGGTAGTCATATCCGGATTCAAACGATTGAGAACGGTCAGCATTATGAAACCATCCCACGACACGATCCGATTAAAATAGGTACGTTAAACAACATTTTGAAAAACATTGCCGAGCATTTTGGGCTGACAAAAGACGAATTAGTCAAACAGCTATTTGGTTGAGTTAATTATAACAAGCTCACATAGAACGCTACTGTGCTTAAAAAGCAACAAAATGAGAGCCCCCACTTACGAAAAAGTGGGGGCTTTTTTTATGCTTTCTTCACTATATCTCCCATAAACTGATTAAGCGTACCGCTCAGTCAATTGTGTCGATTCAGCGTCTACACAATTAACCTGTATAGTACTTTTGACCCTTGATGGGAGGTGTCATTTTCGACTTGTACCCTATCTCTTCATATCCAAATTCCACCAATCAATTTATCTCTTTATGAAACTATCGTTTATGAAATCGCTGCTGATGGTCATGCTGTCGGCACTCGGCTGGGCCTGTATGGATCACACGGTCCCGTCAGTTCCTTCACTGGAAACCTCCTGGATCAACGGCTGGGATTCTCAAAAAGTGCTGGCCATACAAAAAGGCCAACGCCCCGACCCGTCGGTGTACCTGCAAACGTCTTACATTACGTATCAGCTGACGTTGTTCAAGAATGGCGCATCTTACTTAGTTACGAAAAAGGCACTGGACGATTACGGCCGGGATTTACTGGGTTACCCAGACAATACGCAGTTCGTGATGGCGAAGCAGGAAATGGACGCCATGCTGCAAAAGACGGTAAAGAACGTAGCGGCTATCGAAGCAGAGCTAGGCATTCCGGCGGGCAGTTGGCAGGGAAAACCACTAGCCCGAATCGATATTCCAAATCCAGAAGAATTACACGTTCGTATACCATCAGGAAATGAAATGGGCGCGAATAATCTCTGGTTACCCGGTGGCAAATTGCCGACAGGTTATTCAGAAGCCGTAGTTGACCGGATTCCAAAAGGAAAATATGTTGAGTCGGATTTATAATGAATTTGTTGTAGTACGGGTGGAACTCTGCGTTTCAGCTAATAATAGCGGGGGTCAATCCGTACTACATGTAATTGATCTTTATGAAAGAATTGGCCAAAGAAAGCTGGAATTATACACTGTCCGAAACGGAATCGGGCGAATTAATTTTCAGGGTCGTGAGTGGCTCCGTCGGCTTATATGACATTAAGGTTCGCTTGACAGCGGACGAAATCAGCCATTACAAAAAGCAGGGAAAATCTTATCTGGCCACGCTGGCCAATGATATACGGACTCATGAGTCTCGCTTTGCTTCCAGAAAAATTGCTGATTAAAGCTCAGGAGTATCCGTTGAACCTTGTTCATTTTTCGGTACACAGGCCAGAATCGACTCTTTTAATACGTTAATCAATCGAGTCTTAACCTGTTCGCGGTTGACAGCCAGACACACCTCACGGGTAGGCTCCGGATACTGGAAATTTCGTATGTATTTCCGACGGTCTTCCGGCAACTCGCGTACGGCCAGCTCGGGCAAAATGGTGATCCCGCCGTTCCGCTCGACCATCCGCATCAGGGTTTCGATGCTTCCAGACCGATAATTAAAACTGGCACCTGTTGTACTACTCCGGCTTAATTCGCAGAGCTTCTGAATTTGCGTACGAAAACAATGACCTTCCTCCAGCAGCCAAAGTTCACTGGGTTCTATATCGCTGGGCAAAATATATTGCTTATTATACAGCCCTGTTTTCTCCGATACGTATACATAAAATCGCTCACTATAAAGCGAAATCTCCTGTAACGCCGAGTCGTCCGATAGTGAGGCTACAATGCCAACATCCAGCTTTCCGGTCTTCACTTCAGTAACGATTCGTTCGGTGATCATTTCTGAAATATGGAGCCGGATATCTGGATACCGATGGATAAACGACTGCACGAAGCGCGGCAGTAGGTACGGAGCGATTGTTGGTATGACACCAATGTTCAATTCACCCGATAAATCTCCGTTGTAATGTTTCGCCATTTCGCCCAGCCGACCCGTTTCCCGAAGAATGACTTTACTTTGGTCAATGATCTGCCGACCGATGGCTGTCGGAATGATGGGCTGCTTAGTACGATCAAAAATCTTTACGTTCAGTTCATCTTCCAGTTTTCGAATCATCATCGACAGCGTGGGCTGCGTTACGTTGCAATGCTCAGCTGCCTGTACAAAATGCCGGAAATTGTCTACAGCTATGATATACTCCAATTGCTGAATATTCATTAGATGATCGTATAAAATGTCAATAGAACCTTAATCTATTGCAAGATATATCAATAATACCTATTGGATTATAAAAACTATAAATTTGAGTGATAATACTAACTCTTCTATTATTGCGTGGGTAATTCGTTCTGAATTGACAGTACGTCATACTGAACCCATTGTTCTTTATGTCGGAACTTAATAAGGAAAGCAACGACGAGAATGGTCGAAAGCAGCATGACGCACGCTCTTTACTATTATAACTACACTTGATTGCGGAAAGGCCACATGATTTCGTGTGGCCTTTTTTAATACGTCTCGTAGGTATACGTCGTTACATCATCAATGTAATTTCCTTTTTTCACGCGCTTAACCAACAGACCACGCTCGTCATGAAAATGTGTCGTGCTGGTGTTAATCAGGTTGTTTTTATTGAAAGAGGTAATGCCGGGATAAAGCGCAAAAAAGTTTGTGTAAACGCCTGGCGCATTGTCGAACTGAACGTCATACTCAAAGAAAGTTGGTTCAGAAGAGCGCGCATTGGTTATGGTTAATTTCACATGAACCGCGTTACCATTCAGGAAGTTGTACACATACACGTTACGTTCCGATAAAGGCGCAACTCCCGAAATAATCAACGCGGCAGGCAGATTGTCAGGCCCATATTCATACTGAAACGTTTGCGTTAGCCGAAAGCTTTGAAAATTAGCCAGCGCTTTCAATTCACTGACAATGGCAATGCGACCCTGTGTATCATAGACAAACCGACGTCGGCTTCCATAAACGAGTTCTCCGCCATCCAGTTCGGGTTTCGTAAGTTTTCGGTCGGTGTAGTCGAGATAAGTCGGCGGGGTAGCGTCATAATGCACAATGTGTTGCGCCGTTGGAACTGCCTTTGCGAACGTATCGGCCACGACCGGATACTCGGTTACGGTACTGAGTCGATTCTGATTGTCGTATTGATACGTTGTTGTCAGGTTACCATCGAAAGCGGTCTGCACAGCTTTGACAACCCGATAGTGAGCCGAGGGCGTAGGGTCGTCTTTTTCCTGGCGACAGCTTACATGCACCAGAATCAGCAGGCAGATGAACAACCAACGATATAGGATGAGGCAGTTTCTCATCAGTCAAGAACAACAAAACGAATCCGATCTACTCAATTGAATCTACCCCGTCCGCTTCCCTGTCCCCGGCCTTCACCCCGATTGCGCTGTTCAAATGGATCTCGGGGAGTTGTAACGCCTGCCCCAAATCGGCGCAGGTTATACACGAAACTGACCATGAAATAGCGGTTCAGGACTCGGCTTTGGACTTCCTCAGTATACGTATCGGTTACGTTCCGGACAATGCTCTGGTTCTGATTCAACAGGTCAAATGCCTGAAACCGGATTTCTGCCTGATTTTGTTTAAACAACTGGCGCGATAAGGTCGCATTCCAGAGAGTATACGACTGATTATAGCTTGCCGAACTTCCACCGTAATGATTGTAATAAACATTGGTCGAGAAGGTAAATCGGAGCGGTAGTTGGTAAAACATATCCAACGTAACGGACTGATTCAGAAAGCTCGTATTCTGATTTGGTTGCAACGAGTAACGCGCCGATTGCCAGTTGATATTCGCCGACAGATTCAGATCGAGTTTCTCCGTAAAATTTGAACTCAGACTGACTCCCTGCCCGATCAGCCAGTTTTTCGATTGGTTAGCCTGCTCATTGATAAAGCTTGTTCCGCGGTTATGCGTTAGGTTCGTTGAGAGGTTGAGGTTTGATTTCTGAGCGCCTAATTTTACGGGCTGTCCCCACACCATCGACCCATTGATCGTATAGTATCCGTCAGTATTAACTGGTCTCGTTGTCTGTGCGCCTGCCTGCGTAAATGCGGTCGAATTAACGATTTTGTTATCCGTTCGACTGGCATTCACAAAAACAAACAGATTGCGGAACGTAGCGGCATCGAACCGGTTGAAATTTACGGAAAGATTATGGCTGTATTCGGGTTGCAGGTCCTGGTTACCAAGCTGAACATTAAGTGGGTTTGTGTTGTTCGGAACCGGCTGTAATTGATTGACTGACGGTGCATTAACGCGTGTTCGGTAGTTGACCCGTAACCGCTGTCCTTTACCAAAATTATAGGTAAAGAGCGCGTTAGGCAATAGGTTGGTGAACGTCCGGTTCAGGTTGATATCGCGACTCAGATTATCTGAATTCAGACTTGCCTGTTGACCATCAACCCCCAGGGCGTAGGTGTATTTCAACCGCCGGGTTTGCCAGGTCAGGCCCGCCCGGTTCGTCATATAATCATTGATAAAGCGATTCGTCAGCGTCTGGTTCGGTGTATCGTATTGACTCGTCGCTTCATTAAAATCATTCACAAATCGGTTCGACGTATTATGATTGTTCGAGAGATTGTAATGAAACTCAAGCGTTTGCCGAAGTGAAAGCGGTTCGGTATAACTTATGCTTACGTTATTGGTCATCGAACGGGTCTGCTGGTCATTCCGCTGGTTGATTTTCTGCGTAAACAATCCTGTTGTATCGACTTGTCCTACGGCGCTGGTTCCCGAGCTGACCGTTGTCGATTGCGGCAGGTTAGCCCGGTTAAACTGATTAATGGAGTTATTAAAACCCACACTATTCTGATCATTCACCGCTACGTTGTAATTCACCGAAAAGGTCCGTCCTTTCTTCTGAAATTTACGCAGCAGCAGCAGCGAATTATTTCCGTTAAAACCACTGCCGGTCGAATTATAGTTTGTCTGGCTGGTGTTGGTCAAAACGCCCTCGCTGTTTGTCGTCTGCGACTGGCTGTAATTGTTATAATTTGAATTCAGCCATGACAGACTCGGAATCACCCGAATGGTGGTTAACGTATCGAGTCGGTAATCGAGCCGGAGATTGACGCGATGGTTAGTATTCGTATTATCCGATCCGTTTTTCTGATTCCGCACGAATGATGAATCGCTTCGGCTGGTGCCCGAACCTGACGTAGTACCTGATGGCAAAACGTTTTCCCGACGGCTACTCTGGTCGGTGAGGGTGTTGGTACTGCTGGCGTTATAACTGCTGACGACGTCAATCTTTTTCCCCCAGCCATCGCGGTAGTTGATCCCGGCCGCCCATGACTGCGTGATAGCACTACTACCAACCTGTCCGCTCCCGTTGCCGTTCCCACCGCCAGCACCGCCCCTTACTACGTTACCGCCACCACCGGCTCCTCCACCCTGCCCTTGACCGGCGCCACCGAAGTTACTGCCAAGGCCCAGATCCTGCGCCGTAAACCCCTGCTGATTAACGTTATTGGCCATGCCCAGCACCGAAATCTGTCGACCATTATTGAAGTGGCTCAAACTAACCCGTCCGGAGTAACGCGCGTCATCGCCGGGTTTTGGACCAACGCCAATCGTCTGCTGGCCAAACGTGCCTTTACGCTTGTCTTTTTTGGTTGTGATGTTGATGGTTTTCTCCCGGTCGCCGTCGTCTACGCCCGAAAATGCCGACTGTTCCGAGGCCTGATCGAAGAGCTGTACTTTATCGATAATGTCGGCAGGGAGGTTTCGGGTCGCCATTTTCGGATCATTACCAAAAAACGGTTTTCCATCCACCAATACTTTCGTAATCGACTGACCCTGCGCTTTTACGTTACCATCGCGGTCAACTTCAACTCCCGGCAGTTTTTTGAGTAAGTCCTCTACCTGAGCATTCGGGCGGGTTTTAAACGAGCCCGCATTAAATTCAAGCGTATCGCCTTTTACGGCAATGGGTGCTCGTTCGCCCTGTACCGAGACTTCCGTGAGCGTTTGCGATTGGGCGACCAAATCAATCGTCCCGGTATTGACGCTCGGGTCATCTTTCGTTACGGAAACTTGCTTAACGCGCCCACGGTAACCCACATACGTAACCAGCACCCGGTATTTTCCTTCCGAAACTTTAGGAAACACAAACTTACCGTCGCCATCCGTAATCCCGAATGTAACGAGCGATGAATCGCGGGCCAGCAGCAACGATACGGATGCTTCCATCAACGGTTTACGCGTCAGTGAATCCACTACGTTGCCCTGGATACTCTGCGCAAAAGCGCTGTTTATGAATAATGTACAATAAATTATAATGAAGGCTACGCCCTGTAAGGATCGTTTCAGTATAGTCCGGGAAGTATTCATGTTACATTATCCATTCTTGATATTTCAGGTTTTCTATTCCAAACCGTCGCGCAGCTGGGAACAGAAAACCTATCGATTCATTCAATTTCTGGGCATTGGCATATTCTGCATCATGCGCTGCCGCATATCAGCCATACCTTTCCGACGTATCTGATCCATTTCCTCCGACGTAACGGTTTTGGCATCTTTGGGTGGCTGCACACTCGCTTCGGCAATGGCTTCCATCGATACGTTCGTAGCTTTATACGATTCGGTATCCGATTCAATCAGCAGCACAACACCTTTGGGCGGGGTCAGGTCGGCAACGGGCGAGTATGTAATCGGAAGATCCGTTGTGTACCAGATTGTATAAGGCATTTTGCGGTGCGTAGCGGTAGCTTTGTGGCAAACGTACCCGGCAATCTTTTTGGTTTTGCTGTCCTCTTTCCAATCCGTTACGGCAGGTAGCGGCCGTTCAGTTCGATACGTCTGACTGGTCACAGAATCTTTCTTGACAGTCATTACGTCGATCCGCTGCCGATTTGCTAAATCAAGAAAGGTCGTTTGTTCAAACGGGGGCGTCATGCGCTGCCCGTTCCCTCCGCGCCAGGGCCGACTTCCATTGCCCCCTCCACCAGGACCATTCTGCCCCGCGGCTCCGCCATCGCCCATATTCCGTCGGAACATCATATTTTGCGGACGGTCGCGTTCTTCCTTCGCCATTGGACCTGCAAAAACAAGTTTCTGCGTAAAGTTCACGACTTCAGGCGCTCCTTCGGGCGCATCGGATGCATCACCCGGTCGAACTTCCTGTCCGTTAATTACCCTACGCATCTGCGAGAAATCAATCTGGCGCATGCCTTCATACGTAATTTTACCGGAAACCGGGGCCGACGTTTGCGCCTGTGCGTTTGCCGCCAACAGGCCAGGAATGAGAAGAGTTAAAATAGATCGTTTCATGGTAGCAATGAGCTATTTTGCGTATAAACGTTGCACATTTTTTTTTACTGTAAGCTTAAATTTTCTTAAAAGCGGTTAAATCGATGCTGAGTCGGTTTTTTTGGCAGGTGAGTGCCTGACTTAGTAATCTGCTACGTATCCTTTCTGCCGCAAGAGCATGTGTCGTTACGACAATACCATTTTAATTCCGGCTTATCGGATAAAATTACTCATAAGATAACTAACCTCTTCATAACCAGAGGATAATTACGTATAAAACAGACTTAGTGAACAGAGTATCTTTCGTATAGTTGAACGAATATGGCGTCTACAAAAACAGCAGTCTATACCGCTTTAGCCGCAAATCTGGCTATTGCCATCACCAAATTTATTGCAGCTGGCGTTACAGGAAGCTCAGCAATGGTTTCTGAAGGTATTCATTCTCTGGTCGATACGCTCAATGAGGTGTTATTGTTGCTGGGCATGAAACGAAGTCAGCGCCCGCCCGATGACAAAAGGCCGTTCGGCTACGGACGGGAATTATATTTCTGGTCGTTTATCGTCTCGGTACTGATCTTCGCCGTGGGTGGGGGCGTATCATTCTACGAGGGTGTCACGCATTTGCAGCACCCAAATCCGATCGAAAATCCGACCTGGAACTACATTGTCCTGGGCGTTGCCCTTATTCTGGATGGTACCTCACTAGTTACGGCACTTCGCGCGTTTAACGAACAGCGCGGTAGTCAGCCATTCTGGTCGGCTGTGAAGAGCAGCAAGAACCCCGCTACGTTTGTGGTTTTATTTGAAGATGCGTCTGACGTATTGGGACTCATTATTGCTTTTCTGGGGGTGTTTCTGGGACATGAGTTGAACAACCCGTATTTTGATGGAGCTGCATCTATTCTGATCGGTATTCTCTTAACGGCTGTTTCTGTTTTGCTGACTCGCGAGAGCCGTAGTTTATTAATGGGTGAAGCGGCTGACCCAACTATTGTTCAGAATATTATTACGACAACAGAGGCTAATCCCGGTGTTCTTCGATCAATACGGGCGATTACGTTTCAGATGGGGCCCGACGAAATTGTGGTGATTCAGCAAGTAGCGTTTCGATTCGATATAAGCAGTAAAGACACTGTCCAGGCAATGGCTCAGGTTCGGCAGGCTGTTCAGGAATCAGAACCCTCCGTTCGGCAAGTTTTCATCGAACCCGTCTTTCTCTCGACTAGCAATGGTTGATCATTTTAACGTTAATCAATGAATTCACTACGTATCGTTTCTGTAGTCCCTTCCCAAACCGAATTACTCTTTGACCTCGGCTTAGATGCTGAAATCGTTGGCCTGACAAAGTTTTGCATTCATCCAGCAGATAAAGTAAAGAACAAAGCCATCGTGGGCGGTACGAAAACGCTAGACCTTGCTAAAATTCATGCGCTACGGCCAACGCTCATTCTCGCTAACAAAGAAGAGAACACGCGGGATCAGATCGAAGAGCTACAACGCCAATACGACGTTCACGTAACGGATGTCAACACGCTGCCCGACGCGCTCAGCATGATCCGGAATGTGGGTGTGCTGGTTGGAAAAAATTGGGAAGCCGAAGTAATGGCTCAGCAGTTGGAAGCCTCCCTCTGCCCCCTGCCCTCTGCTCATCCCCTTTCCGTCGCTTACTTTATCTGGCGTAAACCGTACATGGTTGCGGGCAACGATACGTTCATTCATTCGATGCTAGAAATAGCCGGTTTTCGGAACGCGTTCGCTAAGCAAACACGCTATCCGGAAGTGACGCCCGCTGATGTACAAGCCGTCCAGCCTGATTTGATTTTCTTATCTTCTGAGCCGTATCCATTTTCGGAAAAACATGTTGCCGAGTTACGAGCTATTTGCCCATCGTCACAGATTCTACTGGTCGATGGCGAGCTATTTTCCTGGTATGGCAGCCGATTGTTGCATGCGTCGCACTATTTCAGGAACTTGCGTAACGAAATCGCCCGTCATCAACTATGATCACCGACATCTCGCAACTGGACCCGAACGGTACGTATTCCTATGCTGATTATCTGAAATGGCAGTTTGAGGAGAGCGTTGAACTAATCAAGGGAAAGTTATACAGGATGTCTCCCGGCGTGGATTCGCCTGCGCCAAAGCGGAAGCATCAGTTAGCTGTCAGTCATTTGCTTGTCGATATAAGCGTTTATTTTGGTGAGAAAGGCTGCGATGTATATACAGCTCCATTTGATGTGCGCTTACCCGTTCGTAACGAACGTAAACCCGATCAGTTGCATACGGTTGTTCAACCTGACATTTGCGTCATATGCGACTTAAGCAAACTGGACGATGCCGGTTGCCTGGGTGCTCCCGACTGGATCATTGAGATTACCTCACCCCGAACGGCAAAGCAGGATTTTAGTGAAAAATTCAATCTCTACCAGGAATCAGGCGTACGTGAATACTGGATTGTTCAGCCGAAAGAGCAGACAGTCAACGTCTATATTCTTGAAGAGGGTCAGTACGTTTTAGTTGACGTTTACGAATCGGGCGATATTCCGAGTTGTATTTTTCCTGATCTGCTTATTTCTCACGACCGCATTTTCCGTTAGATGGTAACCAAAGACGATACACTTTCCGTTGCTTCCATCAACCTGATTCTGTTTGTAGCCCGGCAACAGGGAGTCGATAGCGATGCGCTGGCTCGTTCTGTCGGTATCACGCCCGAGCAGCTTCGTGACCCTGATGGGCGCGTGTTTGTGAAACAGATTCAGGCTCTCTGGCGCGAAGTCGTAGCCGCTACCGGCGATCCAAATATTGCGCTGAAACTCGGCGAACTGGTCAATCCGGTGGCGATTGGTGTACTGGCCTACGTTATGATGCACAGCCCTACGCTTGGTCAGGCGTTCGACAAACTCTGTCAGTATCAGGATATTGTCTGTGAGGGTATTTGTACGACCGGGCAGCTGACCCCATCGGGTACTCAATTTGTGCTGTCACTACGTATCATTAGCTCCGACATTATTTACCCAGAACACACGCTTAACTCTGAATTGTCGATTTATCTATCGGCCATGCGCGCCTTAACGGGTCTTCACGTTACGGCCGATGCGATTCGGTTTGCTTACCCACGTCCGGTCGATATACGTGAGCACGAACGTGTATTTGCACCGGCTCAACTGACGTTCGACGCCGATGTAACGGAAATGGTGCTCGACGCAAAATTGATTGACTTACCCGTTCTGAACGCTAGCCCGGCACTGTCGATGCTGTTTGAAAAACATGCAACGGATATGCTGACCAGACTTAAAGCGCCGTCGTTGAGCAGCCGGGTTAAGTCGGAAATTGTTTCGCTGATGAAGGGCGAAGAACCCACGCTGTCCACCGTCGCTGATCGGCTGGCTATGGGCGTTCGAACGCTGCAATTGCATCTGAAGGAAGCCGGTACGTCGTATCAGCAGTTGTTGGATGAATCACGGAAAGAACTGGCCGTCAGCCACCTTCGCGAACCGAATTTGAGCACAACCGATATTGCTTATCTGCTGGGTTTTGCCGAACCGAGCGTTTTTTTCCGGTCATTCAAAAAGTGGACTGGCCAAACACCGGGCGCCTTTCGGTTAGCGCAGGTAGCCTGACCAAGTACTACGGGTTAAACCCGTGGTACCTTTACTGTCTCAATCATATATAACCTATTCAATGAAAAAAGAGCTTACCCATCTCCTTATCAGTCTACTACTTTCTACTCCAATAGTTGCCCAGCAACATTCGGAGCAGAAGCACGATAAATACGTCTGGCCAAAAGACGAGCAAGTCAAACAAAAACTTCAGAACTGGCAGGATATTAAGTTTGGCCTGCTGATGCACTGGGGTACGTATAGCGAATGGGGTATTGTGGAATCGTGGTCGCTTTGTCCGGAAGATGAAGGCTGGTGCGAACGCAGAGGCCCGTATGCAGCCAATTGGTACGAGTATAAAAAGGCGTACGAAAATCTCCAGACGACGTTCAATCCGGTGAAATTCAATCCGGAACGCTGGGCCGATGCCGCGAAGAAAGCCGGGATGAAGTACATGATTTTCACGACCAAGCATCATGATGGCTTCTGCATGTTCGATACCAAGCAGACCGATTACAAAATCACCGATAAAAAGACGCCATTCTCGTCCAATCCACGCAGCAACGTAACGAAAGAAATTCTGGGGGCTTTCCGGCAGCAGGGATTTATGGTCGGTACGTACTTCTCCAAACCCGACTGGCATACCGAACATTACTGGTGGCCCTATTTCCCACCCAAAGACCGGAACGTCAGCTACGATCCAAAGAAATACCCCGAACACTGGAAGAAATTCAGCGATTTCACCTACAACCAGATTCAGGAGTTGATGACAGATTACGGCAAGATTGATATCCTCTGGCTCGACGGCGGTTGGGTACGTCCCTTCAGCACCATCGACTCGACCATCAGCTGGCAGCGTACCATTCCCTATAATCAGGACATTGACATGGCGCGTATTGCGGCTTCGGCGCGTCAGAAACAGCCTGGCCTGCTCGTAGTTGACCGTACCGTAACGGGTGAGTTTGAGAACTACGTAACACCCGAGCAATCCATTCCTGATCATTACATGCCCATTCCCTGGGAAAGCTGTATGACGATGGGCAATAGCTGGTCATACGTTCCCAAGGAGAATTACAAATCTGCCCGAAAGTGGGTGCAGACGCTGGTCGATATCGTCGCTAAAAACGGGAACTTATTACTCAACGTTGCCCCCGGTCCTGATGGCGAGTGGCACGAAGAAGCGTATCAGCGACTGGCGGAAATTGGCAAATGGGTGACTGTCAATGGCGAATCGATCTATAATACCAAACCGTTAGCCCCTTACCGCCAGGGCCAATGGGCCTTCACATCGAATGGTAAATCGGTTTACGCTTCGTATTTGCCTAAAGAGTCAGAACAACAAATTCCGGCCAGTTTATCGCTGCCAGCGCTCAATACGTCAGCTAAACCGAACGTAACGGTTTTGGGAACGTCGCAGGTTCTGAAAGCCACAAAGACGAGTGGTGGTCTGAACGTAACGATTCCCGAAAAGATCCGGCAGCAACTCGCCGGGCAACCGGTGTGGGTTCTTAAAATCAGTTGATTTATGACTGCTGATGGCGGATGTAGGTTTGATAAATATGAGCTTAGCAAATCATACGTCTGCCATCAGCAGTCATAAATTTTCCAGGCTGGTATGCTTGAAACTATCGAAGTATTTCAGGCCGTACCCCAGCGTACGGTCCATGCTCGAATGGGCGAAAAGAATAATACCCACTAACATCAGGTTCTGGTTACCCGTCATCAGACCCAACAGGCCAATCACGATGCCCAATCCTTTGTGATGAACGAGGTTGTACAGCACCGCTCCAACGGCCGGATTCACTACGTAACCAATCATACTCAGGTCGGGTAACAGGATCAGCGCAGGAAACCACCACCAGGCAAAATTCAGCCGGGAGAACAGGTAAATAGCTCCTAGAAATTGAATCAGTTCTTCGGTTTTCAATAGCGTTTTCATCGAATGGTTATTTTTTAATCTCCCAACCGTTAGCTCGATCAGGAAACGATTTATAGATTCTTAAGCCAGTGCAATTTTGTTTACCGGAATCGTTGGTGTAAATGACTGTTTCAGTTGGTGCTCGGCAAACCAGGTCAGGGTTTCGGTCAGTGCCTGGTTCATGGGTGTCGGTTCGAAATCGGGAAATAAGGCTAACACGTTGCTGTCATCCAGCACAATTGTATTGTCATAGAGGTAGAGCATCTCTTTAACCTCACGAAGTACGGGCATGAATAGTCCCAAAACACTAATCACAAGGCGGCTATACACCTGAACTTTCAGCGGTTTTCCGGTCAGCGCTGTTATCTGTTCAAACCAGGCCCGCATCGATGCTACGGTTGTTCCTCCGTAATTCCAGACTTGATAGGCAGCTGAACTTGCTTCAGACTGAGTTCGTTCAGCCCATTCGCGTACCATTAGCCGAGCAATAATTTCGGCGGCATCTTTCGTGTAGACGCTCTGATGCGGAATATCGGCGTTTACAATCCACGGCAGTGCCTTTCCTGTCAGGGCATTTTCGAAAATAGGTTTTATTCCTTCATTTAGTACGTTTGGTCCCCAGAAATCGGGGAGCCGAACATTCACGACGCGGCATCGTCCGGTAGTAGCCGCGTTTTCCAGCATAGCCTCTATTTCGACGCGCAGCCGACCTTTTCGGGAGCATGGGTTTGGCCGACTATCTTCCCGAATCGGCTCTTTTGTATTTCCGAAATTGTAGACATTGCCGGGAAGCACAATGGTAGCTTGATTTTGCGCAGCCGCGTCAATTATTTTCTGCGTAGCGGTATCCATGTTGCCGAACCACTGATTGTAAGGATAATTGATCCCGTGGAAAATAAAATCCTTATCGGCTGAAATTCGACTAAGTAACGCGGAATCCTGTACATCGCCCTCTACGATGGTGAGCGTAGATTGTTCAGAAAACAAAGCTTCGGCTTTAGCTCGGTTACGAACGAGTATCGTGACGGGCAATCGGCGGGCGAGCAGGTTAGCGGTTACAGCGTAGCCGATACTACCGGTTGCGCCCAGGACAAGTATTTGAAACGGATTTTTATCGAAGGTCGTGTTCATGACGTTTGTGCCTTAAAAAGTACACGACAAAGGTCAGGCTTACCCGCCTGACCGGCGCTGACAAACTACGCAATTCAAGTGACCAATTACGAAAAAATAAGTTGAAGCGTTGAAGTAGGCAGGTGCTACGTACCATTTCCGATTCGTTCCTCGGTTATTTTCTCATCCACTGGTTCGGCCTCCTTCGGCATCTTTGGCAGGGTATTAAATCAGTCATAATAACAATAACATGACTGATCAACGACTTGCTGACGAGGGAAACCTGTTGCAAAACTGAAACCGATAGGTAAAGTAACATAGTATCGAGTCCGCACAGGCAACATAGAGCAACGGATATAACGGAAGTCCTGCCCCTCTGAACTGAATCGCTCTGGTCAACGCTGATGGTACCTAACTTTTTTCTGATGAGGTTGTTGACACACAGTCCGGGATCTTCACCCTGACCGCAACGCTACTGAGAAAGTTTGCGTAATTGGTTTAGCCTTGTCTATGTTTCGATTAGATCAGCTTTCTACTATGAAACACGTCTCCATTTTTCTCTTTTTTCTGGCCTTATCCCTGTCAACACGGGCGCAGGAGATCGTCAGTGATACTAATTATTATACGCTTCCTTCACAACGACGGCCAGTGCTAACGGCCGATCCCGACCAGCGCTCCGGGTACTACCAGCTTAATGCGGACCAACCAGTTGGCCGTCGTCGGGCTGATCATCAACTGATTGATGAGTTTAAAGAAATGCAGACGTGGTACGCAGGAGCTGAAGGCGGCTTCCGAAGCGATATCAGTACACTAAGTAACACGTTTAACAGCCTGGTGAGTAATCCAACTCAGACAAAAGCCGTCTGGAGTATTTTGTTGGGTTATACGTATCGAAACTGTTGGGGAATCGAAACTGGTTATAGCCGCTCACCGATTCATCTGAGTATTAAGATCGCGAATGGTCAGAATCCACTGGATTTCAATTATCAGAACAGTGGCTATGGCATTCCGTTACGGTTGAAACGACGGATTGGATTAGGTAGTCGTTCTGCCAACGGCACAGGATTCTGGCTTACGGCCGGTGCCTGGTTTATCCCGAATGGAAATGGACAAATGGACAATTTTCGGCTGATTGGGTACAGCTCTCGCAGTCGGGGGAGCCGCACAGATACGTTACGGCTTACTAACAGCGCCACAGCCCCTAATCGTCTTACGGGCCTCGCCGAAGTCGGCGTTGAGTATGCCGTCCGTCTTTCTTCCTTTTTGGAATTAGGGGCTTACGCCCGTACCTATTGGGGCCTGGGCACGGCGCTACGTTCTGAGCTGACTTATACCATTAACAGCACTTCCGAAACGAAAGCGACCATGACAGCAGACGGCACAGGTTGGGGGTTCGGAATTGCGTTACGATACATTTACGGACGACAGCATGAGGCTAAACATCTTCTTTGACATCGGACCATTTTAGCCCTAATTCGTTGTGATACAGTAAGACCATCTTTACTTGTTCACGATGAGCTTTCAATCCCATAGGCCATCCGAACGACGATAACAAGTGGGTTACCTCACGAAAGCTGTTTCAAGGGAGTTTCTCTCGTAAAATTTGTAGAATAAGCTCCTGCCCAGTCATCAACTTCTCTTGGGTGACTTTCAGCTCTTCCTGATTAATTTTTAGTTCGTCCAGGCTAGCTCTAAAATCACCTAAATTAGTGTCAAAACTTTCTTGCTTGAGTCGTATCTCATTCTGCCCAACTCTTAATTCGTCAAATTGCTTTTGCGTCAATACAGTCAACTCAGCTATTCCTTTTGCAGTCATATCTGCTTTCTGGTCAGCACGCGTAGCTATTTCAATAATTTGGCCCTGTCCTTCAATCAGTCGGTCAATTTTTTGAAGCGAGTCAGCCATTAAAGGCTCTAGTTGGTCAAGTCGGCGATCAGGTGTCATGGAGCGAATATAATGATTATCCATTTAGGTTACAATATTCACTCTTTAACTCTTGGCTCTTCTTGTATCATATCCACTATAGCAACCTGCGCCATATCGTCCCAGAAACTAGGATATGATTTGGCCACAACGCCTGGCTCTTCAACGATGATCTCTTCCTGCATGGCCACGGGAGCAAAAGCCATCGCCATCCGGTGATCATCATACGTAGCAATGCGAGCTGGTCCTTTCGGTTTAGCATTGAGCTGTCGAACCTCATAGCGATGATTTGGCTCGGTTTCGATCAACTCAGCTCCTATTTTCTGTAATTCAGTCTGCAAGGCAGCCACTCGGTCCGTTTCTTTAATTTTCAGACTTTCGATGCCTGTCAGCGTTAACTTCACTCCGTTCACAGCGGCACAAACGGCCACGGTCTGGGCTAAATCCGGGCAGTCCGTGAAATCCCAGGCCAGCGACGGTTCAGCGGGGCGCTTGGTCAGACGAACGCCCGCATCCGTAAATGTGCTCTCGACACCCAGCGGGCGCATGATGTCAACAATAGCGCTATCGCCCTGTAAGGATTTGGCTTTTAGACCCAGCAGATTCAGTTCAGCCGTTTCGTCTTTCGCCAGAGCCGCCACGCTGTACCAATAACTTGCTCCCGACCAATCGGATTCGATAGCATAGGACTTTGGCGTATAAGGCTTCGCTCCCACCGTAATTATTTTATTCACCCAATCGGCCTGAACATGGGCGCCAAAATAAATCATTTGCTCCAGCGTCATTTCAATGTAGGGCCGTGAGCCAAGAGCGCCCGTCAACTCCAGCGTAAGACCGTTAGGCAAAACGGGCGCAATCATCAGCAGGGCCGAAATATATTGGCTGCTTACGTCACCCCGGATGCTTACCCGATTGGTTTCAGCAGCTTGAAAACCATTAAGCTGCAAAGGTGGGTAACCTTCTTTTTTCAGATACGTAATGTCAGCGCCCAGGGCACGTAGCGCATCAACCAGAATCCCAATAGGCCGTTCGCACATACGCGGGGTACCCGTCATGATCTTCTGCTGCCCTGTCACGGCGAAATAAGCGGTTAAAAACCGCATGGTTGTACCGGCGTCCAGTACGTCTGCGGTTTCCGGTCCAGCCGGTCCGCCGACGTACTGGACGTCGGACTTCAGCAGCCGGATCATGGTTTGTGTATCGCGGGCGGTCGAGAGATTTTGCAGGTCACAGCGAAAACCAGTTAACGCATCAATAATCAGCGCGCGGTTGCTTTCACTTTTAGAAGAAGCCAATGGAATCGTGGCCTGAATAATACCAGGCTGCGTCAGCGTAGCGAGGGGGAGTAAACGAACGGCGTTCAAGAGATAAATAGATAGGTACTGGCACGAAATCGTTCGCAAAAAAACGAAAAATCGGCTACATTCCGGCCATAATTAGCTTACTACGTGGTGTAAATGCCATTTCCTTCCATGAATCAGTTTATCAATGCTACCGTCTTTACCGGTGAAGAATGGCTTCCGAATGCGTCAGTACGTATCGACAACGGCCGAATTCAGGAAATCACAACGGCAACATTTACAGGTCCGGACGACGAAACCGTTGTTGATATCAATGGCGATTATCTTATTTCCGGACTGGTTGATCTTCAGTTATATGGTGGTTCACATTTATTCTTAAACGATCAGCCTACTCCCGATACGGTACGTCATATTTACGACTCCCACGCTCGAAACGGCACGACAACGCTCCTGCCTACCATTCATTCTACTTCGCTCGAGGTCATGCAACAGTCGATGGCGGCTGTAGCGACGGTACGTAACGAGAATCCATTTGGCGTGCCGGGCATTCATATTGAAGGGCCGTATTTCAATCCCATCAAACGAGGGGCGCACAGTATGGCTTACGTACGACCGCCCGCGGAAGGCGAACTGGAAACCTTATTCAGCACAAATGCAGACATTATCCGAATTTTGACGCTGGCCCCCGAAATCCTGACACCCGAACAATTCCAAAAGATCAAAACTCTAAAGCACGCCAACACATTGCTTTCACTGGGGCATAGCAATGCTACGTATCAGCAGGCTACAGCCGCTTTCAACGACGGAATTCCGCTGGCAACGCACCTGTACAATGCAATGCGCGGTTTTGAGAGTCGCGAACCGGGGATTGTCGGCGCTGTATTCGATCACCCACATGTCCGGTCCAGCATCATAGCCGACAGCTACCATTGTAATCCTACAAGTATCCGCATTGCCTACCGGTTGCTTGGTGAGCGCCTGTTCCTGATTTCGGATGCTTTATTCGCCAACCCACCCCGACCTGATTTCACGCTGGAACAATTTGTCGTCCATTTCGAACCGGATCCGAATGGGCCAGACCCATCCAGGCCGGGACGCTACATTAATAATGAGGGGAACCTGGCGGGATCAGCCATTACGTTGATCGACTGCGTCCGGATTGCGGTTGAACAGGCCGGTATCCCGCTGAATAATGCCCTTCGGATGGCGTCGGTCATTCCGGCCGAAATTATCGGTTTAGGTGATCAGTTGGGCAAAATCAAGCCGGGCTACGTAGCGAATCTGGTTCAGACCGATAAGTCATTGCAGACAAAAGCGGTCTGGGCATCAGGAGAAAAAATAGCGTGAGCAGTTGGTTTATCGCGCTCCTTTTGCAATAGCCCGTTCGTAGTTTTGGTTGAGCGTTTCCATAAACTTAGCCGTTACCCAACTAATGTCAGAATCACGAATAAACACGAATCGCTTCGAAATAGAAGTATTCGCGTATGCCCGAAAAACGGTCTGTAACAGCAAAGCGCCCGCAATGAGTTGCTTTTCGTTAAATTGATTCTGAACATTATTGACGTCAGCTTCGGCTTTTTTTCGCACGATTGGGTCCGTTAGATTCGTCAAATCCGGATGAATCAGCGATTGATAGTTGGTCAGGGCTAAGTTGGCAAATCGATCGACATCGCCAACAGTCAGGGGGACGGCGGTCGTTCCGGCTTTCTCAGGATGCAGATACACGGCCATCGCCCAGGCAATGCCACCACCTAATGCCACTGTTTTACGTTGGTGCAGGCCGGGGCTGCTTGTATTGAATTCGGGATTCACAGCCGTGTCCGCAAGCATTCTGATCACTCGTTGCGCTTCTGTTTTGTAGGCATCGATCGCTAAGGACTGGTTATTATCAATCAGGTTAGCCAGTGTTTTTGTGCCAAAAGGCCAGCTGACGGCGTGAAATCGACGGTTTGCATCGTAATAGCCTCCTTTTGTATTACCGCTTCCTATATCAACACAGGACGCCGTTGGCCATAATTTACGGGGAACAGAGCCAATCATGAACAGTTCAGCCTCACGGGCAGCAGTTAGCGTCGAATCGATTAGCAACTTATTTCCTCCAGTCATGCTGTTGGCAATGATCGCGGAAAATTGTTCGTAGAGCTTCTTTTTCTTCGTGGGTGTTTTGCCCAGCGTTTCGTTGATACCACTACTAAACGCTACGTAAATATGATCGGCGGGAATGCTGTAGTGCCGGATCGAGTCAAGATACGCTTTCAGAACCTCCTGCCCGAGCTGAAATGACTGAGCGGTACCCGATACCAACGTAACGTTAGGGGCAAGGGGTTTCACTTTGATATCTTTATTGAAAAATCCGTTTTCGTAGGTCGTTCGAAAAATAGCTAGCTTAACCCCCGACGCCCCTACATCGATACCAGCATACAGATTTTTACCAGCCGTTTCACCAATCAGCTGGCGCATAGCGGCTTCGCTGGCCCCATAGTTTAATTTTTGGTACAGGAAAAGCGCTTTCTGAAAATAGCTCAACGCTGTCTGGCTGTTATCCAGATCGCTGTAGGCAAAGCCTAAGTTTTCATAGGAAACAGCTTCCAGATAGAAATCCTTTAATTGTATAGCAGGTAAAGCCCGCAACAGCAAATCAACAGCCTCTTGCGGCCTGTCAACCATTCGTAACGTATTGCCTAATTTAATGAAGTGGAGGGCTTCGGTAGCATTACGTGCATTTTGTGCCTGAGACGTAATAGACCAACTGAGCAACAAAGTCAGGAAAAGGTATTTCATAAAGCTATATGTAGGGAGTATTTATTACTAGTCGAACGATAACGAATCGGTCAACAAACGATAACTTATAAATGAGACCTGTGGCCTAAACACCCGACAAATTGTAAGGGAAAGGCCTTTCCTACTAAAAATACTAAGCAATTGTACTTATTAAAGTATACCCAGTAATAGACAAACCAAGTCCTTATATGCTGTCTCAACTAAGTCATATTAGCAGAAAACATTCATTATATAATTTTATCTTGTATTTTTTACATAAAACAATATTAAATTCTATTTAACTATTTTTTTTCATTATTATAATTGGCATATTTGACAAAGTACAACGAAATATCACTCTCAAACCCCGTGCGCACGATTCATTCGAAGGGTTTGGTTTTTCAGGAAGTAGGCAGTCAGTGAAACGTACTAAATAGCGCTGACTCCTGCACGATTTCGGTATTCATTTTGGCAATCCTACCAGGTCGTAAAATCGACTGTCAGTTATTCTATTGGCCAGATTTTCGGGATGAATACCTTAACATTCAACTGACTAACAACATGAAACGTCATCAAACCACAAGCTCATACGCCATGCGCAGGCGCTACTCGCCAGGTATTTTGCTGTACACATCTCCCGCTTTTCCCACATTGAAGACGGCCGACACTCATAAGGCTACCGGGCCACAATCCGCTTATGCCAGGAGCCAACGCCGTACCAATCGGAATCAGGCTGATGATTAATCCATATCAAACTAATTCGCACCCGTTTTTCCTACCATAACGAGTATTAATACTAACCTTTTTGTTCAGCGGATTTGCCACCTACGCACTTTTCTCTTGCCAAAAAAGGACCGCCAGACGTAACGCGAATGCATACGTTACGTGTTTTCCCGTCCACTCCAAAAACGGTTGTCTCATTTGATTTTTCCAGAACGACTCGACAGGCAAAATAGCCTGACACTGCTTCTGTTTAGCTGCCATTATAGCCGTAAACAAGTCTTTCCAACTTACTTAAACATCCCTACTACTTATGAAACAAAGATTACTTAAACATGATGCTATCCCGTTGCTGATCATCGTGTTTGTCATGGTTACGTTATTTCCGCTGGCGGCTTTAGCCCAAACCAGGAGAATTACAGGTAAAGTCACGTCCAGCGTTAACGCAGAAACGCTGCAGGGCGTCAATATTTTAGTAAAAGGGAATACGAGAAAGGGAGCCGTTACAGATAACCAGGGCATGTTTACCCTCGAAGCATCACCAAACGACATTCTGGTCGTCAGCTTCATCGGCTTTAAATCAAAGGAAATAAAAGTTGGTAACGAGAGCACGATCAACGTATCGATCGATGAAGATGCTACGCAACTGACGGAGCTAGTCGTTACCGGAACACGCAATACCGGGCGTACCGTTCTGGAAACGCCGGTTCCGGTAGACGTGATTTCGATTAAGGAAATCATGGGGAACCTTCCCCAGATTGATCTGGCACAAATGCTGGCGTTCGTTGCCCCTAGCTTCAACGCTGTTCGCAACCAGGGCGGTGACCTTGATTCACACGTTGATCCGATTCAGTTGCGCAACATGGCTCCTAATCAGATTCTGGTACTGGTAAATGGCAAACGGCGTCACACGTCTTCCTTATTGATTGGTACAACAGCCGTTGGTAGTCCTTCTACGTCGGTCGATATGATGACGATACCAGCCGCTTCGATTGATCGGGTCGAAATTTTGCGTGATGGTGCTGCCGCTCAGTACGGTTCCGATGCTGTAGCGGGGGTAGTCAACATCATACTGAAAAAGGGGACGAATCAACTAACGGGTAGCCTCACCGGTGGCGGTTATTCCAACTCCGGCGGGCAGGCTGGTGAGCTCACCAAAGCGGGGCAGCCTGATGGCTTCAATTATCAGTTTGATGCCAACTATGGGTTCAAAATTGGCGATAAAGGATTTCTTAATTTAACGGGTCAGATTACCCAGCGTCGCCCGACAGTCCGCCGGTTCGTCAATGACTGGGAAATCTATGACAATACGTATCTAACCAATTTACGTACCGATAAAAATGGCCGTCCCATCATCACGAACCCCGAATTAATCAACGCGCAGGCTACCGGCAATACGGCATTGGCTTCTACGTTAAAAACCGAAGCCGGTCTATTGAGTGCCCGGGGCTACGACCGCTCCGATTTCGCGGTGTTTGCCGGATTACCCGGTATTACCATGGGCTCGGTTTTTTATAATGCGGGCTACGAAATCAATCCGAATACGACCCTCTACAGTTTCGGGGGCATGTCGTACAAATACCTGAAAGGTTTCTCGTGCTACTATCGGCGACCTGCTCAGACCGACCGGTTCAACTACCTGCTGTATCCAAATGGATTCCGTCCGCAATTGATTACAAACACGGCTGATATTTCCAACACAGTCGGTATTCGCAGTAAAATCGGTGAGTTCAGCGTTGATTTCAGCAATACGTTCGGTCAAAACACATCGCTGATCAGCATGACCAACACGTTTAATGCTTCGATTGGCGCGAATTCACCCGTCGATATGAACATCGGCACGAACCAGTTCAGCCAGAATTCGACCAACCTTGATTTCTCGCGCTATTTCAAAGGAATCATGAATGGCCTGAACGTGGCTTTTGGTGCAGAGATGCGGATTGAGAACTATAAAATCATCCCAGGGCAGGAAGAAAGCTATACCTATGGTGATGCCGGGATTCTGACCGCTACGCAGGCAGGGCTGCTGATCGGTCCTAATGGTTTACCCTTGCAGAATGAAGCCAGTCAGCCCATTGTCGGGGCAAACGGCCAGCCCCTTTCCGTATATACAGGCCAGCAGGTAACTGTTAAAAACTTTGCAGCTAACTGCCAGTGTTTCTCTGGATTTGGTCCGAAAGACCAGCGCAATGCGTTCCGGACCACCATGGCCGCTTATCTGGACACGGAGCTTGAACTAACCCGGAAATTTTTAGTGACGGCCGCCGTACGGATTGAAAACTACTCTGATTTTGGCGGGGTAGCGATTGGAAAAGTGGCCGCCCGGTATAACCTGGCTAGCAACCTGACGATCCGGGGTTCAATTGCTTCGGGTTTCCGGGCGCCTTCGTTACAGGAGTTGAATTTCACCCACACGACTACAGCGTTTATCCCCGATGCGAATGGCGTTCCACAACCGCTGGATGTAACGACCTATGCGACCAATAGCACAGCTGCCCGTGTATTGGGAATCAAAGGGCTGAAACAGGAAAACTCCCGGACATATGGTCTGGGTATGACCTACCAACCTGCCCGTGGCTTTGAGGTAAGCGTCGATGCCTATCAAATTGATGTAGACAACCGTATTTTCCAAACGAGCTTCTTCAGCGCTGAAGAAGTAGGTAACCACTACGACGAAGTGATTGGCGGTGGACAGGCTCAGTTTTTTGTCAATGGGGCCAACGTGCGCTCCAAAGGCATCGAACTGGTTGGCAACTACGTTCAGAACCTGGCACGAAACAGAAGCTTCACGTATAGCCTGGCCGCTATTTTCAGTAAGAACAGCATCCTGAGCCGGAATCCGCCCACCCTGAACGTAGCGAACCTGACCACGGATCAGGTTGTCGAAAAATACCTCAGCCGGGACATTATTGGTCAGTTTGAGACCGGAACGCCCCGTACAAAGCTGATTGGCTCGATTAGTTATCGTCAAAACAAGTGGGATGTGATGCTGCGGGGAACGTATTACGGTAAGATTACGGCTCTTTCGGTATCCGCTGACGATAAGGGGAATTATTACGATCAGACCTTCACGCCCCAAGCCATTCTTGACTTAAGCTTAGGCTACACCCTGAATCGCCATCTGAAATTCTCACTCGGTGGCAGCAACATCCTGGACAAATATCCTGAGATTCTTCGTCCTGAAAACCGTGGTTTCTATCTGTATTCCAACTATCAGCAAGGGTCCAGTGGTGCGTATTACTATGGCCGTGTGATGTTCAACTTTTAATTTCTCCAGCAATGAAATCTATCGTTTATACTCTGCGCTCTCTTTCTGTGCTAAGCCTCCTGCTGTCACTGCTCGTTTTGTCGACTTCCTGTGAGCAACAAAATTATGAGCCGAATTATAACGCGGCACCGGGTGGTGGTACTGTATCGACGTACAAAGCGTATACCCTGTCATCGGCAACCGGAACGACCATTTATGGCCGGGTGGTTTTTTACAAATACAGTGCTACGGTTACGCTGGTTGAGATCGGACTTTACAACACAGCCAACAGTGCTACGTATTCGTCTTCGATCTATCAGGGAAAAGCAGCTACTGGATCAGCTACTGCGCTCAAACCGCTTGATACGATCAGTGGCACTACGGGTGAGTTTGCCACCAATAAATACTTCACCATCAGCGATGCAAGTTTTTATGCAAACCTTGACAAATACGACGCCAATGTGAAAGTGATGTCGGGCGCAACCCTGATTGCCAGTGGTAACATCGGCGCGAATGCTACGCCCGTTGCACAACAATAAGTGGTTACGTCGATTACGAAGGCATATAACAGCTCCGGATTAATTTCCGGAGCTGTTTTTATAGATCGTTAACTCATCCTCTCCCACCCTTTCGCGACTTACCAGTTTACCCTGCACAACCGGGGCCTTTGTGCCCTTGTCCAGCATTGTTTGACTACGGAATACCCGCATTTCATCCCAGAGATCTTCAGCCAGAAACGATTGAAACAACGTAGTACCACCTTCAACAAGAGCCGATTGAATGTTGCGTTGATGGAGATCGGTTAATAAGTCCACAAGCGAACGTGCGAACGCGTAAACAAGCGTAGGTGCTGCCTCTTCATTCGCTTCACGTTCGTGTTCTCGTTGATGATATACAATTGTTGGCTGCGTTCTGTCGAAAAGATGCAGATCGGCGGGTAAGGACAGATTTCTATCGATAACAATACGTATCGGATTTTTACCGGGTCCAGCCTGGATAGGTCCGGCCTGGATGGGTCCGGGCCATAGGCGCGTGTTCAGGCGAGGGTTGTCAAGGCGAGCGGTGTTGGTTCCGACCATAATGGCATCTTCTTCACCCCGCCACCGATGAACGAGCCGGTGGGCTAAATCTCCGCTAATTTTGATGGGCTTACCTCCCTCGCCACTGATAAAACCATCGGTTGTTTCTGCCCACTTCAGAATGATATAGGGTCGTTTCCTCTCGAAGAACGTGAAGAATCGTGCATTCAACTCCTGCCCAAGTTCGGCTAAAATCCCTGTTTCGACATCAATGCCAGCCGCCCGAAGTTTGGCAAACCCCTGCCCTCCGACCAATGGATTGGGATCGTCGTTGCAGCAAATAACGCGTCCAATCCGTTTCTCAATCAGCAAATCCGCGCAGGGGGGCTGCTTGCCATAATGTGAACAGGGTTCCAGCGTTACGTAGGCTGTGCTTTCGGGCAATAGAGCCAGGTCTTCGGGAGGAATCGACAGAATAGCGTTCCGTTCAGCGTGAGCTTGCCCATAGCGTTGGTGCCAGCCTTCGCCAATGATTCGCCCATTCTGGATTCCGTCCTGCTTTCCACCATCATGAACGATTACGCATCCCACCATCGGGTTCGGACTTACGTGTCCCCGACCAAGAGTCGCTAATTCGAGCGCGCGAAGCATGAATATATCCATAGTTAGTTACCAGGCTTTTAGGGATCGACGTTTATCGTTTGCGGTTATTATCCATTCGTCGAACATCAAACGAAGGCGATAAACCGTAAACTTCCCTATTTTTGGCAAAATTACTCGACTAAACCACATGGCCACCGCCAAACCCCTCTACGAACGATTAAGCAAGAACATTACAGCCTATCCGTCTGAAGAAGCGCGGGAAATGGCTTTCATGCTGCTTGATCATTATTTCGGCTTACGGAAGACGGACGTACTGACGGATAAACCACTCCCCCCGAATCGTACGGAACCTGACTGGTTTAAAATTCTGGAACGACTGAACCGGCAGGAACCGATTCAGCATGTTATTGGCACAACGATTTTCTGTGGATTGGAATTCGAGGTTTCGCCCGATGTGCTGATTCCGCGACCTGAAACTGAAGATTTAGTGCGGCTGATCATGCATGATTTTTCTGACCGGACCGACGACGTACCGATCGTTGACATTGGTACCGGCAGCGGTTGCATTGCCATTACGCTGGCTCGGTTTCTGCCCCAATCGGTTGTAACGGGCTGGGACGTATCGGACAAAGCCCTCACCCTGGCTCGACACAATGCGCAGAACCTGAATGCCGACGTAACGTTTTCTATTCAGGATATTCTGAACGTACCGCCAGATTTTAGCCGCCGATTCGACTGTGTAGTCAGTAACCCGCCCTACGTAACGCGTTCGGAAGCGGCCGATATGGACCGTAACGTGTTGGACTATGAACCGGGGTTAGCTTTATTTGTCGATGACAACGACCCGCTCGTTTTTTACAAGGCTGTAGCCGACTTCTGCACCCGACATCTGACGAAAGACGGCGCTTGTTACGTTGAGATTAACGAACGCTTTGGCGAAGCCACTCAACAGGTTTTTGCCGAACGGGGTTTTACCAAAATTCAGGTCTACAAAGACATTCACGGCAAGGATCGCAGCATCCGGGCTACGTTTTGATGTATCACGGACTTCAGTCCGTACATTAATTACAGATACGGACTGAAGTCCGTGATACGTTTATGCAATCAGCCACTACATTCGCTTACCACACTAAAATTCGCGAGGTCTTCAACGAGATGAGCCAGGTAGTGGTTGGGCAGGATCGGCTGCTTAACCGATTGCTGATCGGCCTGTTTACGGGCGGCCATATTTTGCTCGAAGGTGTACCCGGATTGGCCAAAACCCTCACGATTAATACGTTGGCCAAAGTGCTGGAGCTTGATTTTCAGCGCATTCAATTTACCCCGGATCTGCTCCCGGCCGACCTGATCGGAACGATGATCTTTAACCAGAAAACCGCCGAGTTCGAGGTGAAGCAGGGGCCGATTTTTGCTAACCTGATTCTGGCCGATGAAGTCAACCGGTCGCCCGCCAAGGTGCAGTCGGCCCTGCTCGAAGCGATGCAGGAAAAGCAGGTAACTATTGGTGAAGAAACGTTTATACTGGATCGACCGTTTTTAGTATTGGCTACACAAAACCCTGTAGAACAGGAAGGTACGTACCCCTTACCCGAAGCACAGGTTGACCGCTTTATGATGAAAGTCTTCGTCGACTACCTTACCAAAGACGACGAACTGGAAGTTATGCGCCGAATGTCGAACATGAATTTCGATTATGAGGTACGTCCTGTTTTGGGGAAAGACGATTTAGTGGCTATTCGGGATGAGATCAACGGAATTACCATTTCGGAAACGCTTGAGCGCTACATCATCGAACTGGTTTTTGCGACCCGTCGCCCAATGGAATATAATCTTCGCGACGAAGCTCGCTATATTCAATTTGGCGTATCGCCAAGAGCTAGTATCAACCTGAATTTAGCCGCCAAAGCCTTCGCCTACTTCGACCGACGCGATTACGTACTGCCCGAAGACATCAAGGAAGTAGCTCCGGACGTCTTCAATCATCGGATCATGCTTAATTACGAAGCCGAAGCCGATGGCGTAACAACCTTGCAGGTCATCGATTCTATTTTACGGAAAGTGGCTATTGGCCGATGATTGTTAGGGAATAGAATTCAGCCCGTTTGTGTTTTACAGAAAAGTCTCCGACAAATACTGATGAAACAAAACTGGCTCTTCCTGGTGATTGCCCTGTTACTGGTTGGTGGTTTATGGGCGTATGGTACATATATAGCCGCTCCTCGTCCTCCGCATCAGCGCCCACCCGGAACTACCTCACCCAATAACCGACGCGTTGAAAGGACGGACGCTGAATGGCGTGACATCCTGACACGGTCACAGTACAACATCACCCGTGAGCGGGGTACCGAGTGGGCGAATAGCAGTGAAGTAACGCATGAACATCGCCGGGGTACGTATGCCTGTGTTTGTTGCCATAATCCGCTTTTTACATCCGGTACCAAGTTTGATTCACACACCGGCTGGCCGAGTTTCTATGCTCCTGTCGTATCGAACGCAATTTATACAGAGCCCGACGGTAACCGCACTGAAGTACGCTGCTCCGTTTGCGACGCGCATTTAGGACACGTATTCAACGATGGGCCCGAGCCAACCGGGTTACGTTACTGTATGAACGGGGTAGCGCTAGTGTTTGCTCAAATCAAGTGATCCTTCTTTTCGCTAATGATTTGCAATTCGCGAATTGCAAATCATTGACGTTTTTATCATTCTATGTTTACTCAGAATTGAAAATAGATGAACTGATTCGATGAGAAGACACCAAATAGATAAGTCGCGAACGTAATGAGCACGAATAGTACAGCAAAGCGAATCGTACTACGTGTTGGAATCGTCAGATAAAAATACTCCTTCGTTAATAGAAAAAGAATCAAAAGAACGCTGAACCCCATTTCCACCGAATTCATTGGGCTGTCGATGTGATTATCGAATGATAAAGTACCAATACGTTTCAGGATCAGGAAAGCATCACTCAGACTTCTAGCCCGGAAGAACACCCACGTCAGCATGATCAGTATGAACGTAATGAGCGTGTTGATCACTGCGCGCACGGGTGACTTACGGCTTTCTTTGTCATTAACGGGCGAGGTCACGGAACTGGGTGGAGTTCTGGAGAAACCTAGCTTAGACAACAGTTTGTCACGCAGAACGGCCAGAACCTGATAGAGTCCGTTCAGTCCTCCCCAGATCACATACGTCCAGTTGGGACCGTGCCAGAGGCCACTAGCCAGAAATACGATCAGCATATTCAGATACTGCCGGACTTCGCCCTTTCGATTACCACCAAGCGGAATGTAGAGATAATCTCGAAACCAGGTTGACAGTGAAATATGCCAGCGTCGCCAGAATTCCGAAACTGACTGAGCAATATAGGGCGTTCGGAAATTTTCCATAAGCGTGAAGCCCATTACGCGAGCGGCTCCGATGGCCACGTCAGAATAACCCGAAAAATCGCAATAAATCTGGAAAGTATAGAAGAACGTAGCCACCAGCAACGTCAGGCCGTTGTGAGCCGAAGGATTGCCGTATGTGTGATCAACAAGCATGGCCAGACGATCGGCAATGACCAGTTTCTTGAAGAGTCCGAACGCCATCTGCATCAGCCCGGCCTTAACGTTCTCTTTGTCGTACTTAAAGTAATCATGAAACTGCCATAGTACGTTCTGAGGCCGCTCAATGGGACCAGCCACTAATTGCGGATAGAACATAACGTAGAGCGAGTATATTCCGAAATGACGTTCGGCCTTCTGATTTCCCCGATACACTTCAATCGTATAACTCATTGCCTGAAACGTATGGAACGACAGACCAACGGGCAAAATACTGATGACGTTTTCTTTAAAAGACTGTATACCTGTCTGACCGAAAAAGCGTAGTACCCTAATAAATAACCGATTACCTTGGTACATAATCTCACTGGCAACGCCAGGCATGTGCAATTTCTCAAACAGCAACGATAGGTTTTCAGTAAAAAACCCGAGGTATTTGAAAAAGGCCAAGATACCTATATTGGAGATTAGAGAGATGATCAACAGCCATTTTCGGGCTGGGCCAGTTGTCTTTTCAATCCAGATACCAGCGATATAGTCGATAACGATGGTCAGCAGTAAAATCAGGAAGTACGCGGGCTTGAAGACCATGTAGAAGTAGCAACTGGCTACCAACAATAAGATCCAGCGTCCCTGCCACTTCAGACTGAAGTAGCTAAGCGTAACGACAATGAAAAATAATAAAAACTGTAGTGAATTAAATAGCATCCGTTTGTCGTAAGTCGATGGTGATCAGCGATTGATGCAAACGAAAAAAATGTGCGCCAGCTACTACTGATTGACAACTCACGATTAAAAGTTTGGTGTGTGAACGAACGACAGACTGGTTAAAAGCTGTCTACAACGATTTTACCTCTTCCACAGGAGTTAACGGTTGCCGCTGCTGTTGCCTGATAATCTCCCGAACAACGTAGAGCGGACGGCCTTTAGCCTGAAAAAAGATCCGCAATACGTATTCGCCAATGAGTCCCAGCGCAATTAATTGAATACCGCTAAACAGGACGATAAAAAACAAGAGCGCTGTAAAGCCCTGCGGTACATCGTGGTAAATAAATCGTTTGATCAGGGTCTGAATTAAATAGAGTAAAGCAGCGCCTATAGTAAAAATTCCAATTCGGGTAATGATTTTGATCGGATATTCACTGAAGTTAAAAATACCGTTGTAGGCCAGACGTTGCAACATACTGAACGAATACTTTGACTCACCGGCCTGACGGGCGTCTCGTTCGTATTCCACACCAATCTGCTTAAAACCAATCCAGCTGCGCATACCCCGAATGAACCGACTTTCTTCAGGCATTTGATTCAGTACGTCGGCTACCCGGCGGCTAATGAGCGAAAAATCACCACTATCCAGGGGCATATCGACGTAAGAGATCGATTTCATGATGCGATAGAACGTAGCATAGGCGGTTCGTTTAAACCAGTTCTCCTTCCGTTTCTTGCGAACAGCATAGACAACGTCGTATCCTTCCTCATATTTCTGATAAAATTCAGTCAGCAGTTCGGGGGGGTCTTGTAAATCACCGTCGATAATAAACAGTGCTTCGGTACCATAAGCCGCTGCAATACCCGCCGACAGCGCAATCTGATGGCCGTAGTTTCGTGATAGAAAAACGCATTGGTATCGGCTGTCTGTTAAGGCCAGTTGCTGCATCAGCATAGCCGTAGTGTCGCGGCTGCCGTCGTCGATCAGAACAACTTCAATGGTAAGGGGCGAGGTTTCCATCACCGCATTCAGACGGGCGATTAAACGCGGAAACGACTCTGTTTCATTATATAAAGGGGCAATTATAGAAATCTGAGGCTTTGACAAGATCATAAAGATTGACCGGTGGCAGAATTGGCAAAAGTAATCTTTTTTGACATCAGGGCCATTTTCAACCCCTATTTGTTAAGGAACGGTAATTGTTTGCTGACTGAAGTGTATATCGTTTTCTCGATTATCAGTCGGTGTCAGAATGCCCACCCGATACTGTCCGGGCGCGATCATCGGAATAATAATTTCGGCCTGGATTGTCTTGACAGGTCGATTTAAATAAAAACTGGCCGTAGAAAAGGGGAGCGACGACGGAAATAAATACGTCCGTTGAGCCGACTGAACCACGACGGCCGATTGATGCATCAGTGGCGGAAGCGCGTTGAAACCCGTTTCAGCCTGATAACTGTAGCCCCCCCCTGAAATACGTAGCGTAAGACTTGAATCGGGCAGTTGCCTGTGTGCTTCTCCATTTAATACCGGTTCGTATGGGGTATAATAGGCCTCGGGATACTGATAAATTCCTCGCCTGACTGATTCGTCCATACTTCGTTTGGCGAGAGCTACGAACGGTGATCCCCAACTGGGGCCTAAACCCGTTTCGTTATACTTCTGATTAAAGGCCTGCGTGAGTATCTGTTGTTTTCGAAAAGCGATTTTGGGCAGCCTCAGAACGTACCACATTCCCCAAACGACCAAACCGACCACGACTCCAAATCGAACCCATCGGTCAATAGTCCTTAGATTCCTGTATTGCTCACTTAAAACATTCAGGTACAGAAGCGTTACCAGGAGAGCCGCGTAAATCATGTAATTACTGATCAGCATTACAGCATAACCAAAGCGAGGTCGCAGGAAAGCCACAATGACAGCATTGACCATCAGAAACGTATAACAGCCGGTAAAGAAATAACGCCGTTTCTGGAGAAGACTCGTTTCCCGATCAAAAAGAGAACTGGCCTTCGCGCGGCCGCGAAGGATATCCTCGTTCATACGCCACAAGAGCCAGAGCATGGCTGGAATCAGCATCAGTCCCGCCAGCGTTGGTAGGATACTACGCCAGACAATGGTCGCATCCGGGAAAAAATCAAAAAGGCCGCCCGTGAACGTAAAGAAACCCAGGAATATGAGGTAGGGATACTTCAGAAAGAACGTAATGCTGCTGTCGTTTCCCTGCGCATTCTGAAAATCATAAAAATAGAGCAGGATCGTAATTACGCCGACGACAAGCCAGATAGCCAACCGAAGCCAGTTTCGTTGCATAGCCAGTACCACAGCCCCCGCCACCCAGCCGAACAAACCATTACTCATTGAGAACGACGTCAGTATCTGTAGACCAAGCCCGCCCGCAAAGCGACTTCGGCCACCATCTGCCAGCAAATAGATCGTAGCGATAACCATAGCGACAACGACCTGGTGTTGCAAGCTGGTGATGGCCCAGGTTGTCGTGAGGTAATACTGTGGCTGGAGCAGAAGGAACGGTACGGGAACGAACGCCAGTAATGGAAGCTGCGTCGACCGGAAAACTCTATAAAAAACACCCAGAAGACCCAGTAGGAAAGCAAATGCCGCAAAAATGAGCCAGCGAAAATTGACCGTTCCCGTTAGTTTGTACATCGCCAGCGTAATTAATTTGCCGATCAGAATTCTGTGTTCATTATTGGGAACGAGTAGCCAGTGAAATTTTTCCGCAACGGTCTGCGAATCGAGGTAACCAATGATAAAACCCAGAAAGGCGTCAATATCATCCATCCAAGGAACATCGACAATGTAGACAAACAGCAGCAGACTAAAGCAGAGCACAGGTGTGGCAATCAATACGAGAGCCAACGTCTTTAACCGGCCTGAGGCTACCGACTGATTACCCGATAGATAAGCTAAATTCATGTCTAGTTTATAGGTTCATACTTATAGCTAACCAGCCAACAGAGTTTATTCATACATCCGTTGGCATACGTAGCGAAATTACGGCGTTGGCAGATTGGGTTTACCGGTCAGCGTAACGGTTTTTTTATGAAAATATTCAGCCCAGCAACGATTCCACAGGTGTTTCGGATCGGTATGAATGTCATCCATGAATAACGAAACCGGATAAGTAGCCAGCGGAGTCATCAGCATGTTGGGATTAGTTGATTTCGCTAACTCCTCATATCGGGCCTTCATCTCCCGATCGTACTGAGCCGCCCGGCCACTAAGCCAATCCCCATACACAGTACGTACTACCTTACCCGTCGAAGCAGTAATGATAGCCCAGACAGTCAGGGCCATCATTAACGAACGGAAATAAGGCTGTAATGAATCAGGCTGAAACCGATGCCGGAACGCCACGACCAACAAGGTTAGATTATAAAGCAAACTGAGCCAGAAAGCTAGATTGACGAGGTTGATCAAGCGGGGAATGGGTGGAATACCGACGCCATAAAAATGCAGTGATATCAACGCCAGTACCGTAAGCGCCCCATGCGCAATCCCGAGTAAAGGGTGCAACCGCAGATAAGGAGGTAAATCGCTAAGTCGCTGACGTGATCCGACAAGCTGCCAGGCAACTGGCAGGTACAACAGAGCCAGCGGTAGCCAGGGAGTCAGCAGTAGTTGACGGGGCACGTACGTAGCGGCATACCATAGCGAGGCAATCAGGGTAAAAGGAACGTTTCTACCCTCCGGATTTCCACCCAGTCGAACGGAATTCCCTGGTGCTTTCATCAAAAAATAGCAAGAAACGGCCCCGACAGCCAGCAGAATCAGGATCGTAGCCGACAATCGCCGACGCTGAATCAGATCACCCAGCGTAATCAGTCCCAGTACTGACAAGACCAAAACCATGGTCATTTCACTTGACCCGATAATGGCTGTAATAAGCAGACTTTCAGCCAGAAGGAAACCCGGCTGCAAACCAAAACCCTTTCGTTGATGCGCCAGAAAAACAGCCAGCAGAAATAAAAATAACGTACTCGACAGTCCATAGCTGGCCAGACCAGTATACCAATACATATACTCCGGAATGCTATTCAACGTAGTAATAAACCCGACAAAGATCCCTAACCCAACTGCTAGTTTGACAGTTGTGTCAAAAAAACGGGAAAGCCACTGGCTGGCCAATGCATAACAGCCTCCCACCAGCAACGCCAGCAGAATAACCGGGTAAACCTTATATCCTCCGAACCAGCCAATGACAATCGGATTCGTGTGGACAATAAAATTGTGAAAATACCGCCCGGTCCAGCCATCGTAGTAAAGCTGTTGAGCTTCCCAGAATCCGAAGTGAAGAGCCGTATTAGCGAAACAGTAATCGTCCGTAGGAGATGGGTGATTATACGTGGCTAGTGCAATCAGCGGTACAATAATTACTATGGCAAAAAGGGCCAGCAGCACCGTAATGACACGAGATAAAGAAGTAGACATCATTCATTTAATACAATTAAGTCGAGGCTGGCAACCGATCTTCGGCTTTGGCGAACCGGTTATTTAGGAATGGATAGGCCAGCACAGCAATCAGAATAATGAGTGTACCGATGTAAAACCCCGACGTCATGTGCTCATCGTTGCCAAAAATCAGTACAGCTAATAGAATACCATAGACCGGCTCCAGATTAACGGTCAAAACAGCCATGTACGGTGAGAACTTACGTAGCAGCCGCACGCCCACCGAATAGGCATAAACAGTACAGACGAGCGCCAGCACCAGTAACCATAGCCACTGGATAGGGGATTCCGGTACGTATTGAATGGGCGAATTGGCCAACTGTGGATCAGTAGCACGAACGATCAGCCACAAAATCAGAGCGCCAAAAACAGCACCGGCCATTTCGTAAAATGAAATCACCAGGGCATCGTACCGGTGCGTAAATCGGCTGTTAATGATCGTAAATAAGGAGGAGAGCATAGCCGAAAAGACAGCTACGGCCAGCCCGGCAATTTTGTCGAATTCAAACCGAAAAATGACGTAAAGCCCAGCCATTACCACCGCACCCAATACAACTTCAATGAGTTTTACCCGCCGACGTAGCACCAGAGGTTCCAGCACACTAGCCCACAGCGAACTGGTAGCCATACCGGCCAGACAGACAGATACGTTCGCGATTCGGGCGGCCAGAAAGAACAATACCCAGTGCAGAGCGATAATGGCTCCTGTTCCGAGTAAGCGCAATCGGTCAGTTGGGTCAACCTGAATGGTTTGTTTACGAAACCAAAGTACCGCACCCATCCCCAAAACCGCCAGTAACGTACGGAATAACACCACTGCCGACGAATCGAGGGGTTGCAGTAACTTACCCAGAATAGCCGTGAAACCCCAGATCAAGACAATGAAATGGAGTTGTAGGTAATCGGTAAGCGAAGGCTTTTGTGACATAGTAAGAGTGAAGAGTGAAGAATGAAACGTGAAGAATAGTTTACATCAGCTATTTATTTTTCACGTTTCATTCTTCACTCTTCATTTAATCTACCTCGGGATTGTATTGTACAACAATACGCCGATGGCTGCAAAAATAGCGTTTGGCAGCCAGACCGCCACAATCGGGTTTAAGTTACCGCCTTCGGCAATACCTTTGGCCAGCATGAAAAACAGGAGATACGTAAAGGCCAGAAAGAAACCCAGTGCTACCTGCCAGCCGACTCCCCGCCGACTTTTACGAGCCGACATAATCACGCCAATGACGGTTAGAATAATGATCGCAAACGGTCGAGTATCTCGGCTGTATTTTTCGAGCATATACGTCTCAACCCCGTCAGAACCACGACTTTGTAGCATCTCAATCCGTTGATTCAATTCAGGGCGCGTCAGCGTTTCGTAAAGGTTAAATTCGGAATCAAAATCACTGGGTTTCAGATTCAGGGTGGTGTCAACCCGAACACCCGACGTGAGTGTCTCGCGCAGATTGTCAATGGTACGAATTTTGTAGTCGTAGACCGCCCATTTCTTTTTCTTGGCATCCCATTCAATCCGATCAGCAGAGAGTTTTTCTTTGAGCTGATTACCTTCTACGCGCTCCAGCGTGAATTTATAACCGGTATTACTCGCATTTACGTAGCTTTCTAAGTAAGCGTAGGTTTTAGGCGCAATCTTCAAATGCACGTTACGTCCAGAGTAGGTAAAAGCATCGTTGATGTACTTTATTTCGAACGCAATCCGGGTTTTATTCGCCTTCGGAATGATGTAGTTGACCATGAAATATGTCGCCACGGCCAGCACGGTTGCGCCCAATACGTACGGAAACAACAACCGGATGAAGCTCACGCCACTGCTCAGAATCGCAATAATTTCGGTGCGAGCCGCCAGGCGTGACGTCAGGAATACCGTAGCAATAAACACCATTAGTGGACTGATGTAATTGGCCCAATAAGGAACGAAGTTGAGGTAATAGCTCCAGAGAATTTCGCTGCCGGGTGCGTGAGTCTTATGAAAATTATCCACTTTTTCGGTGTAGTCGATCATGACCACCACCAGCACGATCACCAGCACCACAAAAACGTAAGTCTGAAGAAATCGTTTAAGAATATACCAATCTAGTAGTTTCATTTTGTGGTGTCGGTTACTCAAACCCGACACGTTGTTTGGTCTGTCGGTTCTTGAGTAACCGACTCCGCGTTAGTTAGTTGACTAATAAATTTTTGGCGACCTCATAGCTGACAAACACTGTTCGTCCGCTTGCGATCTGTACCAGCACTGATTTATCAAAGGCATTGATCTCGCGTACGGTTACAGTACAGCCGAGGGTTAAATTGGAATGATCGAGGTGTTGCAGAAATTCCGTCGAGTGCTCCAGTACGCCCATCAGACAAACACCCTCTCCTATCGATACGTCGGACAGTTTCTGATAACCCGTCTCGGGCATTTGCCCCGTTGGCGTTGGAATTGGATCACCGTGTGGATCAAACTGCGGATTACCTAAGTACGTATCCAACCGTGTTACCAACTCTTCGGACCGAATATGCTCTAACTCTTCGGCGATCTCATGGACAGCCTCCCAGCCGAACCCTAACTTTTCAACCAGAAAAACCTCCCAGAGCCGGTGGCGACGAATGACTTGTAACGCCAGTCGTTCCCCTTCATCCGTCAAGCGAACACCCTGGTATTTTTTGTAATGAATTAACTGTTTATCAGCTAGCTTTCGTAACATATCGGTTACCGAAGCTGCCTTTGTCGACGTCATCTCTGCCAGCGCATTCGTACTCACCTCGCTCTGTTGCCGATTAGCCAGATAATAAATCGTCTTCAAATAATTTTCTTCTGTAAACGAATGCATACACGACAACTCTTCAGTAGGAACGGGAAAAGACGCAGAAACAGTTTATGCACAAAGTTAGTTTTTATGTTAAACTTTCTAAAAATTTAGACTAGTCTAAATTTTTATTTCAACAATCCTTATATTTGTTACGTTATAGATGACAGAGCGTAACGGCAAGCCTCGTGCTAAAAGAGTAATAAGTGATACAACCCAAGTTTGTTCAGTCTTGTAGTTACTGCGTGAAGGCAGTTCATTAAAAACAGGAATCTGAGCTCTCTGAACGATACTGGAACTAGATGGAAGCAACGAATACACCATTAAAAGGCTGGCGGCAGGAAAACGACGTAAAATCATTGGCTGAAGTGCATAGTTCTGTCCATGTACCGGCCGATAGCGGTTTTTTCAAGACATTACGTGCCTATATGGGTCCGGGGATGATGGTGGCGGTAGGCTACATGGACCCTGGGAACTGGGCTACCGATATTGCTGGTGGAGCCCGCTTCGGGTATCGGCTCTTATCCGTTATCCTGATTTCCAATTTGTTTGCCATGCTGCTACAGCATCTGGCGTTAAAACTTGGTATTGCCACCGGGCGGGATTTGGCTCAGGCATGCCGTGATCATTTTAGCCGCCCCGTAGCGGTTGGCTTGTGGCTACTGGCCGAAATCGCTATTGCCGCTACTGATTTAGCCGAAGTAATTGGATCAGCCATTGCCCTGAATCTGCTCTTTGGCCTTCCGCTTACGGTTGGTATTCTCATTACGGCTCTGGACGTATTGCTGCTGCTGTATCTACAGAACAAGGGGTTTCAGACCATTGAGCGTATTGTAGCCAGTTTGATTTTCCTGATCATCGGCTGCTTTGGGTATGAACTTTTAGTATCTCGACCAGCCATTGCGGACGTAGCAGCGGGCCTGATTCCCAGCGCGGAAATCATTACAAATCCAGGCATGCTGTACATCGCTATCGGTATTCTGGGCGCTACGGTCATGCCTCACAATTTGTACCTGCATTCGAGTATTGTACAAACCCGCGATTTTAAACGTGACAACGACGGTCGTAAAATAGCGATCAAATTCGCCACAATTGACTCGACAGTTTCGTTGTTCCTGGCTTTCTTCATCAATGCGGCCATTTTAATTCTATCGGCAGCGGCCTTTCATTTTTCCGGCAATCAGCAAGTAGCCGACATCACCGATGCTCACCGTCTGCTCGATCCAATTCTGGGCGTTAAACTGGCGGGAATCCTATTTGCCGTGGCGCTACTAGCCTCCGGTCAGAATTCTACATTAACCGGTACGTTGGCAGGCCAGATCGTAATGGAAGGATTTCTGAATCTGCGTATCCAACCCTGGTTACGTCGGCTTATTACGCGCTTACTAGCCATTGTGCCTGCCCTGATTGTGGCTATTTTATACGGCGAACAGGGTGCCAGCGAATTGCTCGTGCTCAGTCAGGTGATTCTATCTCTGCAACTTAGCTTCGCGGTTGTGCCTCTTGTTCAGTTTACGAGCGACAAAATCAAAATGGGCCGTTTTGTCAATCCTGCCTGGATGAAAGCGCTATCATGGGTGGTGGCCGTGGTCATTATTGGCCTGAACGGGTATCTGTTGTGGGATACAGTAATGTAAGGGTATCCCTAAAGATGTTGAATTTAGCAATGTTGAAATCAAGAAAACCAAATCGAATTCGACCACAGTACGGATCAACGTTACGTAGATAGCCTTCTACAGGCTGCTCGTGCCTGTCTATGCAGTCTCAACGCGCTGGCTCCAATGCCTATGATTGACACTGTCTGAATGGAGTACCTGCATTTTACATTACAGCGGTGTGGCACATCGCAAAAGTACTTCCTCATTTGCCCGTACACTTATTCGATTAGCTGAACGTAAAAAAATAACGTCAAGTCTCAGATTAAAGGAGTATCAATACGGGGTCATTGACGCCGGACAATACTAAACTTACTACGTTTGGATATCGCGCTAGTATCACCGGAATCAAACCCGTTCCTTTTACGGTTGGCATCGTTAACAAAGAACCTTATAAGTCGATCTTTTCATCTTCTTCATACTGCGCCAGTCCGTTTTTGAGTTTCTGACGAATTCGTTCACGAAGTCGGGCGGGAGCCAGAACGGTCATGCCATCACCGAAGCTTAGGATTTCGCGCTCCAGTTCAAAATTTAGCTGCACCTCCAATCGGATAACAATTCCGTCGTCGCGCCGTTCGACAAGTTGCTGTGAATGATGAAGTGGTTTGGTTTCTACATACGGCGCATGTTCCGTCGCAACGCATATCAGCACGTTACAGGGACGTAACGTTTGGCTGACCGTTACACCAATTACGTCCTGATAATACGTAGAAGCAGTAATGCCGGGATTATCTCGATAAGCAGTCTCCTCAGCAGATTCAATGCTGATAATGCGATCCAGGGCCAGATGCTGCACTTCTTTTTGATTACCCCGAACCCCTACCGCAAACCAACGGTTTTTAAACTCTTTCAGCCACCAGACATGGAAACGAAACTGGGCAGGCAAATGAGCTTTGAACGATTGATACGTAACAGAGATAGCCTGCCGCTGAACAATGGTTCGATAAAGTACGTCCAGGTGCGTAAGTCCTTTTAAGTTGTCATTCTTCTCAAAGTCGATGATCGTCCGCTGATTCGTTGAAGCGGAATAGATATGCGCTTCGAGTTTCTGAACGACGCCACTCAGTTGCTCGAAATGCGAAAAGCCTTTGAACTGTTTGAGTACCTCAACTGCTTCGCTGATACGTCCTAAATCCTGCCCGGTCAGTGGAATCTGCGTAATGCTGTAAGCTGGATCAGCGTAGGCATAATACTTTTTGTCGATCACGATAATGGGCGCATTGTAGCCAAGCTTATCGCTTCGCATCATTTGCAGATCAGCCTGAATTGTCCGGCGACTGATGCCTTTATCCATCCCCTCGTACTCATACAAAGCCTCTGAAACAGCATCGATCAATGCCTCTAATGTCCATTGCCGATACTTATTGGCCAGACAAGTATCAATAGCTCGGTATCGAATAAGGGCGTTGCGGTTGGCAGGCATACGGGACGACGACAAAATTTTTTCAAAAAAACCAAAAATTTTTACAACTACGCAAAAAGACTGCGCAGATGCCCAAAACCTTTGTATCGTCAAGTTTATAAAACACCGACGATCATGAAATTCAATCAACTTATCGCGCCACTAGTTAAGGGTAACGCCGAAACCGTCAATTACGAGGGTGCCAAAGCGTACACGCTAACACCGGAGATGGCGTTGTATTCGGCCGTAGTTACGACCATGCTAAACGATTCGTACAATGAAAAAGCAGATCAACGGTTGGCGCGAATTCAGGCATTAGTCGGTAAAGTTGATCCAGTATTCGTGGCCAAGCTGGCGGTGTATGTTCGGGAGCAGATGTATCTGCGTTCAGCGCCGATTGTGTTACTGGGCGAACTGGCGAAAGTGCATAACGGCGATGGATTGGTCGGGAAAGCCGTTGGTCGGGCTGTACAACGTCCTGACGAGATTACGGAGTTACTGGCTTACTACCAGTTGGCAAACCAACGTACCGGCGCCAAAAAACTCAACCGGATTTCGAAACAGATGCAAAAAGGACTAGCAACTGCCTTCAATAAATTTGACGAATACCAGTTTGCCAAGTATAACCGGGATACAGCCGTCAAGCTGCGGGATGCGTTGTTTCTCGTGCACCCAAAGGCGAAAGACGAAACACAGCAGGCCCTTTTCGACAAGATCGTGAACTATACGTTAAATACACCTTATACTTGGGAAACCGAATTGAGTGCGTTAGGACGACTTTCGTTTGCAAACGAAGCCGAAAAGCAGGTGGCTGTACGGGCAAAGTGGGAAGAACTGATCAACAGCGGACGGTTAGGCTACATGGCCACGCTACGTAACCTGCGCAACATACTCGAAGCGGGCGTCAGTGGCGCACACGTTGAAAAAGTCTGTACGCTGCTGGCTGACGAAAAAGCCGTTCGGAATGCAAAACAATTGCCGTTCCGGTTTTTGTCGGCTTATCGGGAGTTGAAAGGGTTATCGTTCGGACACGTACCGATGCTGCTCGAAGCGCTCGAAGATGCGGTTTATGCCAGTGTAGCCAACCTGCGTGGTTTCGACTACTTCACAAGCGTAGTGGTTGCCTGCGACGTATCAGGGTCAATGCATCAACCAGTTTCAGCCGGACGCGGCACGGCCAGGAGTAAAGTGCAGTTGTACGATATCGGCTTGTTGTTAGGGATGCTGTTGCAGGCAAAGTGCCGGAACGTATTGAGTGGTATGTTTGGTGATCGCTGGAAAACCGTTACGTTGCCCGCCCGACAAATTCTGGCGAACGTCGATGAATTTTATCGACGCGAAGGCGAAGTCGGCTATTCGACCAACGGCTATCTGGTGATTGACGACCTGATCAAACGACGTCATAAAGCCAGTAAGGTAATGATCTTTACAGATACGCAGTTATGGGATAGCCATACGGCAAACCAAAGCCATACCAATACATTATCGGCGAAATGGATGCGATATAAAACATTGTTTCCAGACGCACGATTGTATTTGTTCGACTTAGCCGGTTACGGAAATGCGCCATTACGTATTGAGCCGAACGACGTTTATCTGATTGCTGGCTGGTCCGATAAAGTATTTGATGTATTGCAAGCGTTCGAAGAAGGGCAAACGACGCTGAGTGCGATTGAACAGATTATACTCTGAAATAAACAAACCTATAAGGTCTTTAGGACCTTGTAGGTTTACTAAAACAGGATGTCGTAGGCGTGAGTTACTTCGCTCCACGAGGGGAGGAATGACGTAGTGTACAGGTAACACAAGGTCATCCGGTTCGACTCCGGCAAGCACAGCCCCGTTTCTCATTCCGATTGTTACTCCTGTTTTGATTTTGTGCAGGTGCCGTATGACAGAGATACTTCGCTGGTGGAAACGCTGAAAAGCGTTGGGTTCGACTCCCATCCTCTGACAGCCTGTTGCCCTGTATTTTTTCTAGGTAAGTGCTTCGTTTTAGAACATTATTTATTTCTGCGGGTGCCGTAGACTAGCGTTACCGCTCCGGCGGCCCGGTTCGCTTCTAACGAGGTCGTCGCCGGTTCGAATCCGGTCGCTGGGGCAAAACCCCGGTGTAGCTCAGTGGGTAGAGCATCACACGCTTTTCGCTTATTGCCCTGCATGTTTATTTGATAATGCCAAAACCGGTGTCGTAGAACAGAATTTCTTCGTCCTGATCTAGGGGTTGGTGGTGAAAATCCACCTCACTGAGTCATCAGTGGTAGATCCATGTAGAGCATCCGATAGACGTCTGTTCGACCGCCACCTGGTTTTGGTGTTTTTATTATGTCAACTAAGAAGAATGCTGATTTACCGGTCTCCTGCAGTTATTTTTAATCACCTGGTATTTCTTTTGTACTAAATATTGGCGTTTTTGGGCCAGGATACACGTAGCAGTGAGGGTAACACAGCGGTTGCCTTTTCGATACATTCACTTCATCGTTCATTCCGACCCACTCTATGCGATCAATTTTACGACTCATTGGCGCTTTACTGATTTTACTGCTTGTTGCGCTTCTCATCAATACGTTCCGATTAACGTCGCATCAGTTAACCAACGTACCGCCAGCCACCCCAATCGAAGTTCCCGATTCAGCGATTCAACATTTGGCTGGTGCCATCCGAATTCCTACCGTTTCTTTCACGGATTACGCCCTGACGGACACAACCCAGTTCGACAAGTTTCTAACTTACGTTCGTGCTACGTTTCCCCTTGTTCATCGGCGGCTTAAACACGAGACTTTCAATCAATATGGCCTACTCTATGAGTGGCAGGGTAAAAATCCAGCTCTGAAACCCATTTTGCTAATGGGCCATTACGATGTTGTGCCGGTGATTCAGGGAACGCAACGCATGTGGAAACGCCCACCTTTTGATGGTCTGATTGAAGGCGGTTATCTGTATGGCCGTGGTACGCTCGATGATAAAATGAGCGTAATGGGTCTTCTCGAATCAGTCGAGTATTTGTTACATACTAACTTTCAACCTGAGCGAACCATATTATTGGCTTTCGGTCAGGATGAAGAAACATTAGGAAAACGAGGTGCTCAAACGATTGCTGCTGCGCTGAAGCAACGAGGAGTGTCCGTAGAATATGTACTGGACGAAGGCGGTATCATTAAAACCGATGGCGTTTCAGGCCTGAATAAACGAGTTGCGTTGATCGGCATTACGGAAAAAGGCTACCTGAGTCTTGAAGTGACAGCGATTGGGAAAGGCGGTCATTCGTCGATGCCGCCAGTACAAACCAGCATTGGCATGGTGGCTGAGGCCGTCAGTAAGTTAGAACACAATCCTTTTCCAGCCCGTCTGGACGGAGGGGTCGATCGTTTACTGGATTATGTAGCCTCAGAGGTTTCGTTTGGGCAACGCGTAGCCCTGGCGAACCGATGGCTATTTGGTCCGCTTATTGAGCACCAAATGTCGCAGACAAAGTCGGCCAATGCATCGATACGTACTACAACAGCACCTACGATTTTCCGAGCTGGTGCCAAAGACAACGTATTACCGATTGATGCCACTGCTACCATTAATTTTCGCTTATTACCGGGCGATACGGTTGAAGGTGTTATCGAACGCGTTAAGCAGGTAATTGACAACGACAGTATTCAAGTAAATATCCTGGGAAAGGGAAACGATCCGTCGATCGTATCAGACCCGGGAAGTCCATCATTTTTAAAAATACATCAAACAATCAAAAGCGTTTTTCCCGACGTAGTGGTAGCGCCTTATGTTATGCTCGGCGCCACGGATTCTAAATACTATTCAGCGCTTACGTCATCCATCTATCGTTTTTCGCCCATACCGCTCAACGATGCCGAAACACAGGGCATTCATGGTACTAACGAGCGCATCGGTGTCAACGATTACCAGAACATGATTCGGTTTTACGTAGCACTGATCAAGAATAGCCAACAATAATCTGTTAACCAGCGCATTAAGTCAGTATTCGAAGCTCTTAAAAAAAAGAGATGGCCTGTTCACTAAACGGGCCATCTACACAACACACCTAATTAAACAAAACGTCAGCCGGTATGAATAACGGCAACCATATGTACGATATAAAGACGCATCTGGTTTTCTTCTGTGAATCCCTGCTTGCCTAACTTTCGGCCAAATTTTTATGTAGTCGGCCAGGTATCAACTTTCGACTAAACCAGCGTCAATGAATCTAAACATAGGTTATCTTTGCCCCGTTTTGACCCCGTTTGGAACGACAAGGCGCAAGCCTACTGTATGGAAGATAAGAAACATTTAGATACCGTTACAGCCGCTGGGCTACTGGTAGCAATGGGTATCATCTATGGCGATATTGGTACGTCGCCCCTGTATACACTCCGGGCCATTATTGGTCCAAATAACATTATCCGTGCCGATGTCGTTCGGGGAGCCTTGTCCTGCGTATTCTGGACGCTCACCCTGCAAACAACGGTCAAGTATGTTATCCTGATTCTACGGGCGGATAACCGGGGTGAGGGCGGCATTTTTGCCCTTTATGCCCTGGTTCGGCGACACGCCCGCTGGCTGACTTTACCGGCCATTATTGGCGGATCGGCCCTGCTAGCTGATGGTATCATTACCCCGCCCATTTCGGTTTCATCGGCAGTGGAAGGATTACGTCTGCTCTACCCAAGCATTACACATATACAGATCATTGAGATCGTTATTGCGATCTTAACTATTCTCTTTCTTATTCAGGCATTCGGGACAAACGTAGTCGGTACAGCTTTTGGACCTATTATGCTGATCTGGTTTGTGATGCTGGGTGTACTGGGGATTATTCAGATTGCCCAGGCTCCCGGGATCCTGGCGGCCTTTAATCCGTACTATGCCTGGTGGCTCCTAGGAGAATATCCGGGTGGCTTCTGGCTATTGGGCTCAGTATTTTTATGCACAACCGGTGCCGAAGCCCTCTATTCTGACATGGGTCACTGTGGCCGAGCCAATATCCGGGTAAGTTGGGTATTCGTCAAATCATGCCTGATACTCAATTACTTTGGGCAGGGTGCCTGGTTGTTAGGCATTCAGGGACAAGTCTTAAAGGATCGCATTCCCTTCTATGAAGTAATGCCCCCCTGGTTCCTAACCATTGGTATCAGCATTGCTACGGTCGCTACAGTCATTGCCAGCCAGGCCCTTATCAGCGGCTCCTTTACGCTTATCAGCGAAGCCATTCGACTTAATTTCTGGCCCAAAGTTCGTTTGCGGTATCCAAGTGTTCAGAAAGGGCAGTTGTATGTACCGAGTGTTAATTTTCTGCTCTGGGCGGGCTGTGTAGGGGTCGTATTGTACTTCCGTGAGTCATCTAATATGGAAGCGGCTTATGGTCTGGCCATTACCTTAACGATGCTCATGACCACGTTGCTGATGTCGTATTACTTATATACGCACAAGTATCAAGCCTGGTGGGTTGTGTTATTTCTAACAGTTTATCTGGGCATCGAAGGCTCATTCCTGGTCGCTAACCTAATCAAGTTTCCACATGGTGGCTGGGTCTCGGTGCTGATTGGTTCGGCCATAGCCAGTGTCATGTACATCTGGTTGCAGGCTTTCCAGATCAAACTGCGCCTGACCGAATACGTTCGCATCGATCAATATACGCAGGCGATTAAGGAACTCAGCCGGGACATTAGCATTCCGAAATATGCCACGCATATCGTGTTTATGAGCAATGCGGCCAGGCAGTCGGAGATTGAGTCGAAAATCATCTATTCGATCTTCCAGAAACGTCCTAAGCGAGCAGACATCTACTGGTTTGTTCACGTTGATACAACCGACGACCCCTACACAATGGAGTATAAAGTGAACACCATTGCCCCCGATGATGCCTACAAAGTAACCTTCAAGCTGGGCTTTCGGGTTGAGCAACGCATTAACCTGTTCTTCCGAAAAGTGATCGAAGACATGGTGAAGAATAAAGAGGTGGACATTACCAGTCGTTATGAATCACTTAGCCGTCAAAACGTCATTGGAGACTTCCGCTTTGTTGTATTGGAAAAATTTCTGTCGTTCGAGAATGAGTTACCCGCCCGGGAACGGTTAATTATGAATATCTACTTCAGCATTAAAAGCTTCACTACGCCCGAAGACCGCTGGTTTGGTCTGGATAGTAGTTCAGTTAAAGTCGAAAAAGTACCTCTGGTCATTCGGCCAGTCGAAAATGTCAAATTGAAACGTATCACCACTTAATATTGACTGATAGAGTGATAGAATGGTTGAATAGGATGTGTGTCAGCTATTTAATCATCTTATCACTCTACCAGTCAATCATTACCCATATGAAATTACTCATCACCGGCGGGGCCGGATTTGTTGGCTCATCGCTGGCTATTTCGCTGAAACAAAACTATCCGAACTATCAGATTTTCGCGCTTGATAACCTTAAACGCCGAGGTTCTGAACTGAGCCTGGCGCGGCTCAAAGCAGCCGGGATTGAGTTCTTACACGGCGACATACGTAGTAAAGAAGATTTTGATGCACTGCCCGCCGTTGATACGGTTATCGAAGCTTCTGCCGAACCATCGGTATTGGCAGGCCTGGATGGTACGCCCGACTATCTGATCAACACGAACCTGTTCGGAACCGTTAATTGCCTCAATTACGCGTTAAAGCACAAGGCTAATTTTATTTTCCTGTCGACAAGCCGTGTGTATCCCATCAAAACCATCGAAACGCTCAACTTCGAGGAAGCGGATACGCGTTTTGTGCTGACCGACAATCAGCCCGTTTCCGGCGTATCGTCGCAAGGTATTGCCGAGAATTTCCCACTTGATGGAGCACGATCGCTTTATGGGACCACAAAGCTGGCATCTGAGTTGTTGATTCAGGAGTATAATGAGTTTTACGGCCTGAAAACCGTTATTAATCGCTGTGGTGTTATTACGGGACCATGGCAAATGGGTAAAGTCGATCAGGGAGTTATGGTGCTCTGGATCGCCAAGCATTACTTCGAACAGCAACTAGCTTACATCGGCTACGGCGGCACAGGCAAGCAAACCCGCGATATGCTCCACATCGCCGATCTATACCGACTGATCGACTGGGAGTTGCACAATCTGGATAACGTAAACGGCGAAATTCTGAACGCAGGCGGTGGTATGCAAAGTAGTGCATCGCTGCAGGAATTAACCAAAATCTGTCAGGAGATAACGGGCAAAACCATTCCAATCAAGCAAGTAGCCGAGAACCGGGCCGCCGATATCCGGCTTTATATTACCGACAACACGAACGTAACGAAATTGACGGGTTGGAAACCCGAACTCGGCATCCGCGAAATTGTGACCGACATTCACGATTGGCTTAACGAAAACCGAGCTGCGCTGGAGCCTATTCTGAAATAACTCCGAAATCAGTTACTATTGGTACGTACGTATTGATACCGCTAAAAACCCTGACGACAGCAGTCAGGGTTTTTTTATGGCTCACGTAATAATGTACCTTCCTTTTTTAACGTGACGAATGGCGATTAGCTTGTTAATCCGTTTTACGAGTATTTAGGTTTCGTTTTTTGTTTTATAGTAATGACCGTTTCGAAACAGTGATAGCAAAGAGCGGGTTTCTATAAAGTCCTTTCGGAGATTAGACAAGTAGGGTACGTAGCCAGATAGGTTAAACAATCGAAATCGTGAAAGACCTTTTGACATATTCATACTAATAATGTTCTTTGTCGCTTATAAACAATACGTTCACATAACTAACCACAGTTCAGTAAAACTAATATGACAACTGCCCTTGATTCCTCTACCCAGCAGCGGGTTGACAAATGGCTCGGCGGGAATTACGATGCCGCTACCAAAGAATCCATTCAACACCTGATCGACTCGGGCAACGTTACCGAACTAACCGATTCTTTCTACCGCGATCTTGAATTTGGTACCGGTGGCCTGCGTGGTATTCTGGGCGTTGGTTCGAACCGGATGAACCGCTATACAGTCGGAGCGGCTACGCAAGGTCTGTCGAATTACATCAATGCAGCCTTTCCAGGTGAAGACATTAGCGTAGCGATTGCACACGATAGCCGTCGGATGAGTCCGGAATTTGCTCGTCTGGTAGCGGATATTTTTTCGGCCAACGGCATAAAAGTCTATCTGTTCAGCAGCCTGCGCCCAACCCCCGAGCTTTCGTTTGCCATTCGGCAACTGGGTTGCCAGAGTGGTATCGTAGTGACAGCTTCGCACAACCCGCCTGAGTATAACGGCTATAAAGTATACTGGAATGATGGTGGTCAGGTGGTAGCCCCACACGATAAAGCCATTATCGCCGAGGTGAGCAAAATCACGTCCGTTGACGACATCAAATTTGAGGGTGTTCCCGAAAAAATTCATCTGATCGACGAAGAAATTGATGCGCCTTATGTGGAACGGCTCAAATCGAACGCGGTCAACCCAGACGTTATAAAACGTCAGGCCGATCTGAACATCGTATACACGCCCATTCACGGAACAGGCATTACGTTAGTGCCTCGCGTACTCGACGCGCTGGGTTTTACGAATGTGCACATCGTAGAGCAGCAAGCCACACCCGACGGTAATTTCCCAACGGTAAAATCGCCGAATCCCGAAGAACGGGCAGCTATGCAACTGGCTCTTGATCTGGCCAATGAGTTAAACGCTGACCTGATCATGGCCACAGATCCCGATGCTGACCGCGTGGGCGCGGGTGCCCGCAATCACCACGGTGAGTTTGAGTTGCTGAATGGTAACCAGATGGCCAGCCTGATTATTTATTACCTGCTCAACGCCTGGAAAGACGCCGGAAAACTGACAGGCAAAGAGTTCGTAGCGAAAACCATCGTAACGACGGACCTGATCGACCAGATGTGCAAAAATTACGGCGTAACTTGCTACAATACCCTGACTGGTTTCAAATACATCGCCGAAGTTATTCGCGAACTCGAAGGCAAAGAGAAATTTATTGGTGGTGGTGAAGAAAGTTATGGCTACCTCATCGGCGATTTCGTCCGCGACAAAGACGCTATTGCTTCCTGCGCCATCATTGCCGAGCTAACGGCCTACGCCAAAGATCAGGGCAAGAGCCTGTTCGATATGCTGATGGCTATGTATCAGGAGAACGGGTTCTATTACGAATCGCTGGTATCGCTAACCAAAAAAGGAAAATCGGGGGCCGAAGAAATTCAGCAGATGATGGCCGACTTCCGGGCCAACCCGCCCAAATCAATTGCCGGATCGCCCGTCGTTCGGGTAGACGACTATAAAGCGCTCACCCGATTAGATGCCCAATCTGGAAAATCGTCTGCGATTGAAGCGGGTAAAATGGGAATTGAATCGTCGAACGTATTGCAGTTCTTTACAGAAGATGGGACAAAAGTATCAGCCCGCCCTTCAGGTACGGAACCAAAAATCAAATTCTACGTCAGCGTACGCGAACCGCTCGAGAGTAAAGAAGCCTTTGATGATACGTATGCGCAACTGAAAGCGAAGGTGCAGCGTGTGATTGATGAGCTACAGTTAACGTAGTGTAAGAAACTTTTTTTCAATGTTTTCAAATCCTGGCTCGTTTAAGCCAGGATTTTTGCATTAATACCTACTACAACGTTTGAAAAAATCGATTACTCGTTGAATAGTACAAACTCAATCGATTTAAGCACAATTATCAAACTGGATACGTCTATAACTACATAAGATAATATATATTCTAAACTATTGATTATCAATTTATTATTTGTCAAACAAGGAATTATACTCAGTTAATTTATTGTCATTTTGAGTAAAAATATAGTTAGATTTTTTTTGTGTTATGCTTTAGGCATTAATACCTATCTATTTTCCTATAAGTTCTACTTAATTTTATAATCAAATGATGAAACACGCTTTACAGCAAGCGTACCGTACAGTGCCATTTTTTCTCCTAAGTTGGCTATTGTGCGTAGGGGCATTTGCCCAGGATCGTAAAGTAACCGGCCGCATTACAGACGGTAAAGACAACAGCGCATTACCTGGCGCTAACGTTGTTGTGAAGGGTACGCAAACCGGTATGGTTACGGATGCCAATGGACAATTTTCGCTGAACGTTGCATCAGGACGTAACGTATTGACCATTTCAGCTATTGGCTACATGTCGCAGGACGTTACTATCGGCAATCGTTCTACTATCGACGTAGCGCTGGATCCAGATGTGAAAACGCTGAGCGAAGTAATTGTGACGGGTTATGGCTCTCAGGCCAAACGAGACATCACGGGAGCAGTGGCAACTGTGGATGCCAAACAATTGCTATCGGTTCCGGCTACAAACGTCGGTCAGGCCTTACAGGGTCGGGTAGCAGGTGTAACGGTTGGTAATGAAAACGCACCAGGCGGTGGCGTCATGGTACGTATACGGGGGTTCGGTACCATCAATGATAACTCGCCCCTTTACGTTATCGACGGCGTACCAACGAAAGGGAATTTGAACACGTTGAATCTGGGCGATATTGAGAACCTGCAAGTGCTGAAAGATGCATCCGCTGCATCGATTTATGGATCTCGCGCAGGTAATGGTGTTGTCATTATCACCACGAAAAAGGGGAAAGCGGGTAAACCTAAATTTACGTACGATACGTATTACGGTTCCCAGCGGCACGGCAAGTTGCTGGATATGCTCAACACCCAGGAATACGCCGATCTCATCTGGGAATCCCGCAAGAACTCGGGCGTTGTTGGGACCAACGGAAACCCGGTACACTCGCAGTTTGGCAATGGTCCAACGCCCGTAATTCCCGATTACATTCTGCCCAGTGGTGCATCAGCCAGTGATCCGCGCGTTGCACAAAACCCTGACGGTACGTATGTTAGATACAACAGTGATATCAATTCACCGAACTTTCTGCTCATCACGAAAGCCAATAAAACAGGCACCGACTGGATGGAAGAAATTTTCCAGGCTGCTCCCATTCAAAACCACCAGCTAGGGGTTTCGGGCGGTAGTGAAAACGGACGCTATGCCATGTCGCTCAACTACTTCAACCAGGATGGTATCATGAAGTATACGGGCTACAAACGGTATTCGCTACGTGCTAATACAGAATTCAACGTCAATAAGCGCATTCGCGTTGGCCAGAATTTCCAGGTAGCCTACGGCGAACGTATCGGTCAGCCCAATGGTAATAACGCCGAGAGCAACCCGATTTCCTTCGCTTACCGGATTCAGCCGATTATTCCGGTATATGATGTAGCCGGAAACTTTGCCGGTACACGCGGGGGCGATCTCGACAATGCCTTCAATCCCATGGCTGACCTCTACCGAAACAAGGATAATAAAGAGATCGAGGTTCGTCTGTTTGGTAACGCGTTTGCCGAAGTCGACATTCTGCCCAACCTGACGGCCCGCACCAGCTTTGGGATTGACTACAACATCTATAACTACCGGAACTACTCGATTCGTAACATCGAAGCGTCGGAAGCGCGTGGGTCCAATAGCCTGGCAACCAACAACAACTATGGCTGGACATGGACCTGGTATAACACGCTGACGTATAATATGTCGCTCGGAGATCGGCACCGCTTCAACGTAATTGCCGGTACAGAGTCTATTAAAAACTACTTCGAGACATTTGATGCTACTCGTACGAATTTCTTTGTGGATGACCTGGATAATCGCTATCTCAGTTCGGGTACAGGTGTTCAAACCAATAATGGTAGCGCGTCGAACTGGCGGCTGGCCTCTGAGTTTGCAAAAATCAACTATGCTCTGGACGACAAATATTTGCTTGACCTGACCGTCCGTCGGGACCGTTCATCGCGTTTTGCTCCAGAGTTCCGGTCAGCGGTATTCCCGGCAGCGAGTGCGGGCTGGCGTATTTCGAAAGAAAACTTCTTCAAGTCGCTGACCGTTGTTGACGACCTTAAATTTCGGATAGGCTATGGACAAACCGGTAACCAGGAAATCGGGAACTACAACTCCTTTACACAATACAGTACCAACCCCATTACGTCGTTCTACGACATCAATGGCACGCGCACGTCGGCAGTATCGGGTTATGAATTGACTCAATTTGGTAACGTAAGAGCCAAATGGGAAACAACTACCAGCCTAAACATTGGTCTGGACGCCAGCCTGCTCAAAAATCGACTGACCGTTGGGTTCGACTGGTACACCCGTACTACGTCCGACATGCTGTTCCCCGTACAGGCTCCGCTCACGCAGGGTGTAGCTACAGTCCCTTTCCAGAATATCGGTTCGATGCGCAACCGGGGTGTTGATCTGATGATTAATTACGGCGACAAAATCGGTAGTAGCGGCTTGACCTATAACCTTGGTGTCAATTTCGGTACGTATCGCAACGTAGTGACCAAAACGAACGGCGACCCCAACACGCAGTACTTTGGCATCAACGATGAGCGGATTCAGAACTTCGTTGTTACCCAACAGAACTATCCGCTGGCTTCGTTCTTCGGTTATACCATCGACGGGATTTTCCAGTCTAACGAAGAAGCAAAAGCCTACGTACCACAGTTTGGCGATAAAGCCGCCGGTACAGCGAATAACCCGGAGAACGTAGCGGGTCGGTTCAAATTCCGTGATATAAATGGCGACGGAGTTATTAACTCGCAGGACCTGAGTATCATTGGCAGTCCGCACCCAAAGTTTAACTACGGGATAAACCTGAGTCTGAATTATAAAAACTTCGGGTTAACGATATTCGGCCAGGGCGTTCAGGGTAACCAGATTTTCAATTACACCAAATACTGGACCGACTTCCCAACATTCGGCGGCAACCGCAGTACACGCATGTTGTATCAGTCGTGGCGTCCGGGTGCAACCGATGCCATTCTGCCCCAGCTCAAATCAGCTGATCAGGTTAGCATTCAGCCCTCAACCTATTACCTCGAAAGTGGCTCATACTTCCGCATGAAGAACATTCAGCTAACGTATCAACTGCCACAAGCACTACTATCAAAATTGAAGATGGGCGCTACATCGATTTACGTTCAAACCCAGAATCTGTTTACAATCACAAAATACTCAGGCATGGACCCCGAAGTAAACCTGCGGGCATACACGGCGGGTAACGACCGTCAGATTGGCGTAGACGGCGGTTCGTATCCAGTAGCTAAAACGATATTAGTAGGTCTGAATCTGTCATTTTAACTTAAACCTATAAGGTTTTTTGAAACCGCTTCGGCGGTCCGGCTTATAGGTTTTATCTGATCCATGAAAAAAACAACCATTTTTATAACAACTGTTTGTCTGGCAGTGGCGACGTCCTGTTCTGACAAATTTCTGGATGTGCAGCCGAAAGCCGCGCTGCTCATCGCCCCCCTGCAAAATAAAGCCGGTGTCAATGCACTCCTCATCGGCGCTTATTCGCTCCTGGATGGCTGGGCAACACCCGAAGGCGCTTACCGCTCCTACAATGTTGGTGCCGATAACTGGGTATATGGCAGCGTAGCGTCCGATGATGCCTACAAAGGCACCATTGCCGGTGACCAGCCAAATATTTCGCTGATTGAGCAGGGGAATATTCAGTCCGACAATATCTATTTCCGGGGCAAATGGCGGGGTATGTATGACGGTATCGCTCGGTCTAACGACGTATTACAGACTATGGCTTTAGCCAAAGACATGAGCGATGCGGAGAAGGCACAGGTCACGGCTGAAGTACGTTTTCTGCGCGGTCATTACCATTTTGAACTCAAGAAAATGTTCAACATGGTTCCCTACATTGATGAGAAAACCTATAATCCGGTCGATTTCGAAAGCACGAAGATCCCCAACACGACAGACATCTGGCCGAACATTGTTGCCGATCTAAAAGCGGCTTACGACGTACTTCCGGCCAAACAATCGCAGGTTGGTCGCCCTACTAAATGGGCAGCCGCGGCCGAGTTAGCTAAAGCCTATTTATTTCAGAAGAATCACGCTGCTGCCAAACCCCTGCTCGAAGCTATTGTAGCCAGTGGTCAGTACAGACTGGTGGATAGGTACAACGATAACTTCAGGGCCGTAACCAACAACAATGCCGAGTCTATTTTTGAAGTCCAGTACTCAGTCAACGACGGGGCATCCGGTGGTGAAAATGGCAACATCGGCTCAACGCTGAACTATCCATACGGTGGCGGTGGCGTAACGACTTGCTGCGGATTCTTCCAGCCCTCGCAGAACCTGGTCAATGCATTCAAAACAGATGCGAATGGTCTGCCCCTCATCGATACGTTCAACGCAACGGACGTAACCAGCGATCAGGGACTTGAAGCAACGGCGGCATTTACGCCCTACGGTGGAACACTTGACCCCCGTTTAGACTGGACAGTTGGCCGCCGGGGCATTCCCTTCCTGGATTGGGGGGTTCATACGGGCAAGCCTTATGTGCGTGATCAGGCATATGGCGGACCCTATTCACCCAAAAAGCACGTCATGTATAAATCGGACGTAGGTACGAATACCTTTGCAGGTAACAATCGGCTGAATGCTAACAATTACCGCATGATTCGCTACGATCACGTATTACTTTGGCTGGCAGAAATTGAGGTTGAAATTGGTGATCTGAACAAAGCCCGCGGGTATGTCAATCAGATTCGCAAACGGGCAGCGAATCCCGATGGGTTTGTTAAAAATTCCGACGGAACCAATGCAGCCAACTACGTAATTAAAGAATACACCGCTTCTTGGACTGATAAAGACATGGCACGCAAGGCCGTACAGTTTGAGGAACGTCTGGAATTGGGTATGGAAGGACATCGCCGGTTCGATCTTGTTCGCTGGGGTATTGCTGATCAGGTTCTCAACACCTATTACGCAGGCGAATCGGTCTCCTTAAAACGGACGTATCTGAAAGGCGTTACGTTCGTAAAAGGCAAACACGAATACTTCCCGATTCCGATTCAGGAAATCTTTAATACCAAAAAAGATGGGGTTGCAACGCTAACGCAGAATCCGGGCTATAACTAAAACGGGTTTGTTGCAATTGCTCGAAAAGTTAAACACGATCGGGCTGCGATAATCACGTTGTGCAGAGAGGGTAATGAGTAAGTAAAGCTTGCTCGTTACCCTCTTTTGTTTTTATCAACTGCTTACACACATGGAAGACTCTTTTATGTCAACGAATCGCCGGACATTCCTGAAACAAGCCGCTACGTTGTCGGCTTTCTATATCGTTCCCCGTCATGTATTGGGTCGCGGCTTCCTCCCTCCCAGTGACCAGATTGCAGTGGGATTCATTGGCCTGGGTAAACAGGCAGGTGGGCTGCGGAATCAGTTTCTGAAAAACGAGGCCCGAGTTATGGCGATCTGTGATGTTGATCAACCTAAAATGCCTGTTTTTGCCGAAGCAGTCAATAAATTTTACGCCGACAAAGCGGATAAGGGCTCTTATAACGGCTGTCAGCAGTATGACGATTATAGAACGCTGCTCAACAACAAAGACGTTGATGCGGTAGTGATTGCTACGCCCGATCACTGGCACAGTCCGATTGCTATAGCCGCTGCCAAAGCCGGAAAAGATATTTATTGTGAAAAGCCGCTATCACTCACGATCCAAGAAGGGCGAGATATGGTGAATGCTACCCGAAAATATAAGCGGGTCTTTCAAACGGGTAACATGCAGCGCTCCTGGAAAGAATTTCGTCAGGCTGTCGAACTGGTACGTAACGGATACATCGGACAAGTAAAAACGATTAACGTTAACGTTGGCGGCCCCCCACGCGATTTCGATCTAACGGCTGAACCCATTCCTGCCGGTCTGAACTGGGATGCCTGGCTTGGTCCCAATACCATTGAACGTCCATACAATAATGTGCTAGACCCGGCCTTAGGCGCTACGTTCTGGGGCAAATGGCGCGACATCCGCGATTTCGGCGGAGGTGGTATGACCGATTGGGGTGCCCACATGTTCGACATTGCTCAGTGGGGCCTGGATATGGACAATTCCGGTCCCACGGAATTAGTACCAGGTAAGGATGGTAAAGGTTTGGTTTATCGCTACGCCAATGGTGTTGAAATGCATCATACGCCCGTTGATGGACCACAATTCTGCCAGTTTATTGGCACCGAAGGCGAAGTCAAAGTGGGTCGGGGTAACTTGACAACGACGCCCGTTACGTTAAAAGACAAGGTCATTGGCGAGTCCGAGAAACGCGGCAACGGCCGGCCGGTTTACTTCAGTGATAATCATTACAAAGACTTTCTGGACGCCATCCGAAGCCGCAAGAATCCCATCTGCGATGTCGAAGTCGGACATCGTACCGCTTCTGTCTGCACCTTGGGCAATATTGCCTATCAACTCGGCCGCCCGCTCCACTGGAATCCCAAAAAAGAAAAATTCGAAAACGATGCCGATGCCAACCGACTGCTAAGTCGTCCAATGCGCACGAAGTGGACGGCGTAAAATTATGTATCTTTGCGGGCTATTAACGTAACAGCCCCATGATATTGCCCATTCGCCATCTCGATGAACTTGATACTGTAGCGCATCGATTATTGGCAGAAGGCCGGAGTGAGTCGGTATGGCTATTTGAAGGCGAGATGGGCGCGGGAAAAACAACGTTCATCAAATCTCTTTGTCGTGCGCTGGGTGTTATTAGCACAGTCCAAAGCCCAACTTTTTCAATTGTGAATGAATACACGACCCATGAAGGGCATTCGGTGTATCATTTCGACTGTTATCGACTTCGTAATGAAGCTGAAGCGTTGGATATTGGTATCGAAGAGTATTTCGATTCGGGTGATTACTGTTTTGTCGAATGGCCCGAACGTATCGCATCACTGTGGCCTGTTACGTATTATCGGGTTCATATATCGGCTGAACCAAATGGACATAGAACGGTTGAAACTAAGTTAGTTTCATAGTTTACAGTTGGTTAATGCAAGCAATAGCTGGGACGTTAACCGACAGTAAATCGTAAACTTTTTACATGTGACTGGATTCGAACAATTGGCCAAACAAACGGCCCTATATCCGAAAGAAGCCCCATTGGCGCTAAAAAGCGCCCAAAATAGCTTACTTATCGGTTTACCAAAAGAAGTATCGCTTCAGGAAAATCGCATTGCGCTTACTCCCGAAGCGGTGTCTATTTTAGTACGTAACGGGCATAACGTAATCGTTGAAAAGGGGGCTGGCGAAAAAGCCAAGTTTACCGATACAGAGTACAGTGAGGCTGGCGCACAGATTGCTCAATCCCCAAAAGAGGTTTATGAGGCCAATTTAATCCTGAAAGTTGAACCACTGGTCGAGGCTGAATTTGAGCATGTAAAATCGGGCAGTACAGTTATATCAGCCCTCAATCTACCTGCTCATGACCGGGCGTATTTTGAAAAAATCAATAGCAAGAATCTGACGGCGTTTGCCTACGAATACATTGAGGATCAGAGCGAAGGCTTACCCATTATTCGGTCAATGAGTGAGATCGCGGGTAGTACGGTGATGCTCATTGCTGCTGAATATTTGAGCAATGCTGATAATGGTCGAGGCATTATTCTGGGTGGCATTACGGGCGTTCCGCCAACAAAAATCGTTATGCTTGGTGCTGGTACAGTAAACGAATATGCCATTCGTACGGCGCTGGGTATGGGAGCTGACGTAAAAGTGTTCGACAAGCATCTGTATAAGCTCCAGCGACTAAAATACGCGATTGGTCAGCACATTTACACCTCCATTATCGACTCCGACACCATGGCTGAAGCTATTCAGCGGGCCGATCTTGTTATTGGCGCCCTGCGCGCCGACGATGGACCCAGCCCGGTTGTTGTCACGGAAGAAATGGTTGGCCGCATGAAGCCTGATTCCGTAATCATCGACGTGGCGATTGATCAGGGGGGTAATTTTGAGACCTCGCGTATGACGACTCACAAGCATCCCACGTACAAGCACATGGGCGTTATTCACTATTGTGTTCCGAACATTGCCGCTCGTGTGGCCTACACAGCGAGTATGGCGCTGAGCAATATCTTTCTGCCGTTTTTACTTGAAACAGGTACGAACGGTGGTATCGAACAGATGATGTATGCGAACCGTTGGTTTATGAAAGGTGTTTATACGCATAAGGGGACGCTCACCAACGCCTATATAGCCCGTAAGTTCAACTTGCGTTTTAAAGATTTAGACCTCTTGCTGGCCGCCCGGTTTTAAAACAAGTTGTCAGGCAGTAGTCATCCATCCGGTACCAGCGGCAAAACGACTTCTGACTAGCGACTGATCACTAGCGATTTATTATTTTTATGATCAATCATAGCAACGAAAATACTCTTCTCGACGACGCAAACTCCTACGATGTCAACAAGGAATTGATGGGCACCATTTCGTCGGATTTTGTCAAGGTTGCCGACCAGATCAAAGAGGCTTCGTATCAGATCCGAAAACGCGGCTTCTCCGACTATCCGGTTTTTGTGGCCTCGCGTCGGGACGTACCGGTTGGTCAACTGCTAATCGGCGTCAACGAATTAGACAACCAGTGGAATTATAAAGCGTCTTTTCTGGATGAGTTTGTGCAACGCGAACTGATTGGACCCGAGTCGGTGGATTTGTGGAAAGAAAATTACAAGGCAGCCGACGAATACTGCTGTCTGTTCGTGGTTCATGGTGATTTTGCAGGATTTGTGTACATCCCCTATCCAGAAGATTAATTGCGCTTATGAATACGTTTTTTGCAAAGCCGAATCTTCCTGATTCGGCTTTTATTTTTTCGCCTTTCCAATAATACTATTTCGTGAAATCATCTCTCTTGAAAAAGGGCGTTTAAAAGCTTATTTTTTCCGTTACTTACCCACTTGGCTGACGTCAGAAAAAAGCGTGTAAATACGTCAGTATGCTCGAAAAAGCCACTAATTAGCAAAGGTGTTGGCTAGTAAAGCATTTTTTTGTATATTAAGCCAATCTTACCAGACATGCTAGGAAAAGACAATTATTTTTTGTATTTTTACAATCTATAAAGTTTACGTAAGTAAGCCTTTTCCTAAGCTCGAAACAACAAATTTCCGACATTTTTCCATTCTGATATGACCAACGAATTAATTGAAGCAGATGCTCCCGTCGAAACTGCGTTAAGCAACTATGGTGCCGATAACATACAGGTGTTAGAAGGTCTGGAAGCCGTTCGCAAACGCCCATCCATGTACATAGGCGATGTGGGTACGCGCGGACTGCACCACCTGATTTGGGAGGTCGTTGATAACTCCATTGACGAAGCCTTAGCTGGCTACTGTGACAAGATTACGGTAACGATTAACCCTGACAATTCCATTACTGTACAGGATAATGGCCGCGGAATTCCAACCGGCATCAACACCAAAATGGGCGTTTCAGCTCTGCAGGTAGTTATGACCGTTCTCCACGCCGGTGGTAAATTCGATAAAGACAACTATAAGGTTTCGGGAGGTCTGCACGGTGTGGGTGTTTCCTGCGTAAATGCACTCTCGACCGATCTGCGCGTGGAAGTACACCGCGATGGTAAAATCTTCGAACAGGAATATAAAACCGGGTTCCCACAATACGATGTGCGGGTTATTGGCGAAGCCGAAGATCATGGCACAACAGTACGTTTCAAACCCGACGCGAGCATCTTTACCGATACCGTTTATAAGTATGATACGGTAGCAGGTCGCCTGCGTGAACTAGCTTATCTGAACAAAGGCATACACGTTTTCCTGAACGACCTGCGCGAACTGGACGAAAATGGCGATCCACTACGTCAGGACGATTTTTTCTCGGAAGGTGGTCTTGTCGAGTTCGTCCAGTATCTGGACGAAACACGCCCGGCGCTCGATGGGATGAAACCTATTTATATGGAGAGCACGAAAGGGTCAACGCCCGTACAGGTAGCTCTGGTTTATAATTACGAAGCTGGCGAAAACGTCCTGTCGTACGTTAACAACATCAATACGCATGAAGGCGGTACGCACGTACAGGGCTTCCGGTCGGCTTTAACACGGGTGCTGAAGAACTACGCTGACAAAAACCCCGGCGTATTGCCAAAGAATTCAGGCAAGGTAGCGTTTAGCGGTGAAGATTTTCGCAAGGGTCTAACGGCCGTTATTTCGGTAAAAGTTCAGGAACCCCAATTTGAAGGGCAGACCAAAACTAAACTGGGCAACCAGGACGTCGTAAGCGCCGTTAGCCAGGCAATGGCCGACATGCTCGAAACGTGGCTGGAAGAGAACCCGAAAACAGCAGCGGGTATTGTCAAGAAAGTGCTTGTGTCCGCTCAGGCACGTATCGCTGCCGATCTGGCCTATAAGCGGATCATGACCGAGCGTAAAGACTTTATGGGTGGTATGGGTCTGCCGGGTAAACTCGCTGACTGCTCCGATACCGATCCAGAAAAATGTGAACTATACCTTGTTGAAGGCGATTCAGCTGGCGGTACCGCCAAGCAGGGCCGTAACCGGGCGTTTCAGGCTATCCTACCACTACGTGGTAAGATTCTGAACGTTGAAAAGGCGATGGAACACAAGATTTACGAAAACGAAGAAATCAAAAATATATGGACGGCACTGGGCATTCGGCTTGAAAAGAAAGATGACGAAACGGTAATGAACTTAGAGAAGCTTCGTTACCACAAAATCATTATTATGACTGATGCTGACGTCGATGGTAGCCACATCCGTACGTTGATTCTGACGCTGTTCTACCGCAATATGAAAGCGTTGATCGACAACGGCTACATTTATATTGCTCAACCGCCCCTATATCTTGTTAAGAAAGGTAAAGAAGAGCGTTATTGCTGGACCGAAGCCCAACGTGAAATGGCGGTGAAAGAGTTAGCAGGTGGCGGTCGTGAGGAAAATGTGGGCGTTCAACGCTACAAAGGTCTGGGTGAGATGAATGCGGAGCAACTCTGGAGCACGACCATGAACCCCGATACACGCAGCCTGAAAATCGTAACGGTTGAGTCGGCCGCCGATGCCGACCACGTCTTTTCGACGTTGATGGGCGATGAGGTCGCCCCCCGACGCGAATTCATCGAACGGAACGCCAAATACGCCCGAGTGGATGTTTAACCGAATGATAACATAAGGCGGGCCGAAAAGCCCGCTTTTTTGTTTTACTTCAAAGCTTTAAATTGAGTATGCGTTATTCCTTGAATCCGAATCTTATGAAATTAGGTAATCTGGTTTCTCGTTTCACCCAACGCCAACCTCACTCACCTACTCCCACAATAGACAAAACGGCCAAGGTCAGTGAAAAAGTTAGCAGTGTCATTGATCAGAGCGACTACCTAAGCCGCGACTTAAGCTGGCTCAAATTTAACGAACGTGTTCTTGATCAAGCCCGTAACATTGACCGCCCACTGATGGAGCGGTTGAAATTTCTGGCGATCTCAGCCTCAAACCTCGACGAGTTTTTCATGATTCGCGTTGGGAGTTTGTACAACTATCTGGACTATCATAAGCAACGTATCGACTATTCAGGTCTGCGTGAAGTACCCTTTCGGAAAGCGCTATATACGACGGCTCATCAATTTTTTCAGGAACAGCAAGTCGTTTTTTCTGAACAACTATTGCCTTTATTTCCCGATAATGGCCTTCAATTAATTACTTACGACCAACTAACCGACGACGAACAGGCTGAAGCAACAAACTATTTCGATCGGGCTATTTATCCGACGTTAACGCCTATGCTTTATGATTATACGCATACGTTCCCAGTTTTGCTGGCGAAGGTGCTTATATTCGGCGTCATTACGCAAAGTCCTGAAGGCACTACGTTACAGAATCAGTCGACAGAAGAGGAAGAGGATCGGCAACGGCTATCATTCGTACAGATTCCAGCTAACTTACCCCGCTTTTTATCGTTCGAACGGGAAGATAATGTTGTGTTTTTGCCCATAGAGGAAATCGTTCGATGGAACATTAAAAAACTCTACCGTAACGTCGAAATATTATCGTTGAATTTATTTCGAATCACGCGTAACGGTGATTTTACGCTTGACGAGAACGATGATGACGAAGTCGATTTTATTGACGAGGTTCGGCAGAAAATCAAAAATCGACGACTTGGACGTGTTACGCGGGTCGATATAGAAACGAATGGCAGTGGAGAAATTGCTTCTCCCTGGTTGCTGAATCTGCTCAAAAAACGCTGGGAGATTGATGATTTAAATATCTTCGAGTCGAACACGCTCCTCGATTTTTCGGCTTTCTGGCAAATCATAGGCAATCCTGAGTTTAAAGACGATATGCCTCTTCCCCACGTGCCAGTTCCTCCACTGGGCATTAGCCGTGATAAAACCGACGACATTTTCGAGATTATTAAACAACGCGACTTACTGCTACACCATCCGTATAACAACTTTGAACCGGTATTGCAGTTACTCGAACAAGCTGCCGAAGATCCAAACGTTTTAGCAATCAAAATTACTGTCTACCGGCTAGCCAAACGGTCACGTATTACGGAAGCGCTCTTGAAAGCCGCCGAAAATGGGAAACACGTATCGGTACTATTCGAAGTAAAAGCGCGTTTTGACGAAGAAAATAACATTCGTGAAGCCCAAAAGCTGCAGAAAGCGGGCTGCTTCGTAATTTATGGGATCAGTAAGTTTAAGACGCATACGAAACTGTTGCTGGTAGTACGTAACGAAGGAAGTCGTGTAGTCCGTTATGCCCATATGGCAACTGGTAATTACAATGAAGACACGTCGAAACTCTATACCGATATTGGTCTGCTAACGACGAATGAAACGTATACACACGATATTTCAGAATTCTTCAATGTCATCACGGGTCATTCATTACCGAATGAATATCAATACTTAATCACAGCTCCGCGCGACATGCGTGAGCAACTGCTCAAGCTAATCAGAATCGAAGCGGATAATGCGCAGCGTGGCTTACCCAGTGGAATTTGTATAAAAGTTAACTCGCTGGAAGATAAGCAGGTGATCGATGAGCTATACAAAGCATCGCAGGCAGGTGTACCCGTTCGATTGGTTGTTCGAGGAATCTGCTGCTTACGACCCCATCGGGCCGGATTGAGCGATCACATTACCGTGCGATCGATTGTTGGTGATTTCCTGGAACATACCCGAATTTTTTACTTTCATAACAATGGCGATCCGAAAGTGTATGGCGGTAGCGCGGACGTAATGGTACGCAGCTTCGACCGACGTATCGAATCGTTATTTTATCTGGCCGACACTCGTGTAAAGCAACTAGCCATTCTGATTCTGAGCTATAATCTGCATGATAATGTAAATGCTTATGAGCTGGAAGAAGATGGTAATTTCAAAAAATGTGATGTGTCAGAAGGTAGTGAACCATTCAACATGCATCAGCGCTTTTTTGATGTGACGGAAAAAGAAGTGACGGAAGCTCGCCTGTTCGAAGTAGATGTTAAGCCAACTGAAATAGCCAAGATTGAGGAAGAGTACCAGGAAGGGGCTGAACGAGCTATTGCGAATATTTAGTAAACAACTTCCTATTTTTGATTGCTTCATTATAAAGGTATGGAATCCATACGGGTGCGTTTGCCGGAAGATTTACGAATGAACGATGATGAGTTCATTCGCTTTTGCCAGGACAATTCCGACCTGAAGTTTGAGCGTCGAAAGAATGGGGATATTGTTTTTATAGCAAACACAGGCGGAGAAACGGGTAATAACAACGTTGAAATTAGTGCTGACTTCGCCATTTGGAATTGGCAGGCCCGATTTGGTAAATTTTTCGATTCGTCAACCGCCTTCCGGCTTCCCGACACATCAATTATGTCGCCGGACGTTGCTGCCATTACCCAAAGTCGTTGGGACGCTCTAACTCCGGAGCAACGACGAAAAATTTTACCCTTGTGTCCGGATTTCGTGCTTGAATTACGTTCGCAGTCTGACCGCCTGAAAGATTGCTTCGAGAAGATGGATGATTGGATGGCCAATGGTTGCCGTCTAGGCTGGTTGATTGATCTGAGCAATCAAACAACTTATGTTTATCGTCCTAATCAGGCTAAGCAGGAAATAACTGGCTTCAGCCAACTATCTGGTGACGATGTATTACCTGGTTTTTCTTTGAACTTATCGACGTTAATTGCCTGATATAGTTTTATTAAAACAGGACAAAAGGGCGAATATTATTTGCCATTTTGTCCTGTTCGCGTTTACTAAGTACTCTTTTTGTATCTTAGCCCACCTAACTGTACTTCGTCTTTATTGAATGGATCGTTTTACCGGGCTGATCGGCATTGTTTTAATTTTGGGCATTGCTTATGCCCTCTCTGATAATCGTAAATCAATTAATTACCGCACCGTTGGGGTTGGGTTAGCTCTTCAATTCGGATTAGCCGTTTTCGTGCTTAAAACCGACGTTGGTCAAAACCTTTTTCAGGGCCTTGGCTATTACGTCGACCGGCTCCTGCAGAAGGCTAACATCGGCGCTGAATTCGTTTTCTCTTCGCTCGTTAGAACGGACGTATTACAAAAAGCATTTGGTCCAGGGAATGATTTCATCTTCTTTTTCAAAGTTATTCCAACCATCATTTTCGTAGCCGTACTCGTCAATATTTTCTACCACCTGGGCATCATGCAACGTATCGTAGCGGTGATGGCCCGCGCGATGAAATGGCTAATGGGGGTTAGTGGTGCTGAGGCCCTCTCCAACGTAGCAAGTACGTTTGTAGGCCAGGTTGAAGCACAGATTATGATTAAGCCTTACCTGAACGGCATGACCAATTCCGAACTATTGGCTAGTATGACGGGATCATTTGCCTGCATTGCGGGGGGGGTATTAGCTGTTTACATTTCGCTCGGTGTACCCGCTCCTTATTTGCTTGCTGCCAGCATTATGGCTGCACCAGGAGCATTGGTAATCAGTAAGATCGTCATGCCAGAGACACAAGCTTCAGAAACACAGGGCGTTATAAAAGTTGAGATCAAGAAAGTGTACGCTAACCTTCTTGATGCGATTGCTGCCGGTGCGAGCGAAGGCTTAAAAGTAGGTCTTAACGTAGTGGCCATGCTGATTGGGTTCATTGCCCTGATCGCTCTGATTGATAGTCTGTTGTTCCGGCTCGGTTTCTACGTACTTGGGATGAGCAATTTAAGCCTCAATTTTCTGCTGGGTAAAGTATTTTCCATTTTTGCCTGGGCGATGGGTGTTCCAACCAAAGACATTCTGGCGGCTGGATCGCTGATGGGGACGAAAATGGTTGTGAACGAATTTGTTGCTTATCTGGAGCTGGTCAAGATCAAACCTACCCTCGATCCGAAAACAATTGCTATTGTCAGCTTTGCACTCTGTGGTTTCGCCAACTTCAGTTCAATTGCGATTCAGGTGGGTGGCATTGGTGAGTTAGCCCCAAAACGACGTAGTGACTTGGCAAAACTAGGTTTTAAAGCCCTTATCTGTGGTACACTAGCCAGTTACATGTCGGCAACGTTAGCTGGATTACTTCTGTAACACTGATATATCAGTGGGTAGTAGCCCATTACCTGAGCGCTCAGGTAATGGGCTATTTTTATTGGTTTCTATTTTTTCTTTAGATCGTTCAATCCTATCTTCGATTCCTACGTTTTGTATCTAAACCCAACTGGTAATCATGATTCAGACAAAACTTATTCCACGCACCGACGAGGCCCATGAGCCACCAATGCTTATAAAGAGCTTGTTAGCCCAATCGCTCCGATACGAGCCTCAACGTGAAATTGTTTATCGTGACTTGTTTCGGATGAATTACGTTACGTTTAATCAGCGTGTGCGCCAACTGGCTAACGTACTGACCGAGGCAGGCGTCAAACCAGGCGATACTATAGCTGTTCTAGACTGGGATAGCCATCGCTACCTTGAATGCTTTTTTGGCATCACGAGCATGGGAGCCATTTTACACACCGTCAACGTACGGTTATCGCCTGCTCAAATCCTGTTTACCATGAACCATGCAGAAGATAAAGTGGTGCTTATCCACGAAGATTTCCTGCCTATTGTAAACGCGATAAAGGATCAGCTTACGACAGTACAGACGTATATCGTCCTGAGTGATAAAGTTTATTCGGGAACGCCACTTGCCGAAATACCGGCTGGTTTTTCGGGCGAATATGAGGCCTTACTACAAAAAGCATTATCAGAATTTGATTTCCCTGATTTTGACGAAAATACGTGGGCTACCACGTTTTATACGACAGGAACAACGGGTAATCCAAAAGGCGTTTATTTTTCCCATCGACAGTTGTTTATGCACACGATGGGCTTGCTGACCTATATCATCGGCTACGAAGCGATGCCATTCAAAGGCTCATCGGATGTGTATATGCCCATTACGCCCCTCTTTCACGTACATGCGTGGGGGTTTCCTTTTCTCGCAACCATGATGTCGGCCAAACAGGTTTATCCAGGTCGCTACGAGCCGGAAGTGCTGCTTCGGTTACTGATTACAGAAGGCGTTACGTTGTCACACTGCGTTCCGACTATTCTGAACATGCTCGTCAGCAGCCCGGCAGCTCAGAAATACCGCGAAAATCTCAGCCGCTGGAAAGTTTTGATCGGTGGTTCAGCGCTAACAAAGGGGCTGGCCAAAGCAGCTATTGACTTGGGAATTACGGTGATGTCAGGTTACGGCATGTCCGAGACAGCGCCCGTTATGGCTGTCGGCTATTTGAATGAACAGGAAAAGCAGTTATCCGCCAGCGAGCAGCTTGACTTACGCACGCGCGCGGGTCGGATTTCGCCGTTTGTTGAGATGCGGCTGATGGACGATACCGGTAATTTCGTTCAGCACGATGGTCATTCGCTCGGCGAAATTGTTGCGCGAGGCCCATGGCTTACACAGGGTTATTTCAATGATCCAGAACGAGGTGCTACGCTCTGGCAAGGCGGCTGGCTACATACAGGCGACGTAGCGAGTATCACGCCGGACAACTGGGTTATTATCGCTGACCGGACAAAAGACGTTATTAAAACCGGGGGTGAATGGGTTTCATCACTGGATATGGAAGATGTTTTGTCGCAGGTAGAAGGCGTTGCTGAATCCGCTGTAATTGGTTTACCCGACGACCGTTGGGGCGAACGACCTCATGCGCTTATCGTACAAAAACCAGGGTATACTTTAAGTGCAGAGGGAATCAAAGCTGTTTTGCAGGCAAAAGTAAATCGTGGTGAGTTACATAAATGGTACGTACCCGATCGGATTGTATTTGTTCCGGAAATTCCGAAAACCAGCGTTGGTAAAATTGACAAGAAACGGATTCGGAGCGAAATGAAAGATTTGATTCTTTCTTGATTCTACCTTTTGTATTAGCCTGACTATATGACACGTATCGGCCTTTTATCAGATACGCATAGCTATCTCGACCCTCAGATTTTTACCCATTTTGCGGAATGTGACGAAATCTGGCATGCAGGCGATGTGGGTGCGCTGACTGTTGCTGAACAGTTAAAAAATTTTCGTCCGTTACGTATCGTGTGCGGAAACATCGACCGCGAAGCCAGTGATTTACCCTCTCATCAACGCTTTACCCTTGAAGGTCTGGACATATGGATAACACATATTGGAGGTTCACCACCCAAATACAATCCAAATGTTCGCCCGAAATTAATCGAGAGTTCGCCAGATATTTTCGTTTGTGGCCATTCGCATATTCTCAAAGTTATGCGCGACTCAACGATGAATAATCTGTTATTTATTAATCCTGGTGCAGCCGGTAAAACAGGATTTCATACCATGCGAACTATACTCCGTTTCTCACTCGACGTAGGTCAGATTAAGGATATGCAGGTAATTGAGCTTGGCAAAAAGTAATCAAACAAAAAGGGATTCCTATATAGGAATCCCTTTTTGTTTAACTGAATATGAACTTACAGAGGCAGTGATTCAGGTTCGGTTTCAGCTGGTTTAGCTTCCTTACCGATTTCTTCTTTGATCTCTTCTGCTACGCCTTTGTTCTTATAGGCCTGATAAACGGTTTCACGTTCAAATGGGCGCTTGCCGATTAAACGCACTAAGTCGTTCTGATACAGAATTTCCTTTTCAAGCAGTTCTTTAGCGATGATTTCCAGAGCTTCGCGGTGTTCGGTTAGCAATCCCTTCGTCCGCGTATAGGCAATGTCAACGATCTTACGAACCTCTTCGTCAATATGCTTAGCCGTTTCTTCCGAGTAAGGCTTATTAAATGCATAGTCCGATTGTTTGGAATCGTAGAACGATACGTTTCCAATTTTATCGTTCATACCGTACATAGTCACCATGCTATAAGCTAGTTTGGTGATACGTTCCAGATCGCTTAGAGCACCTGTCGATACCTTACCAAAGATCAAATCTTCAGCTGCCCGGCCACCTAATGCCATACACATTTCGTCCATGAGCTGTTCTGTACGGTACAGATACTGCTCACGAGGTAAATACTGCGCATAGCCCAAAGCTGCAACGCCACGCGGTACAATCGTCACTTTTACGAGCGGATCAGCATGCTCAAGGAACCAGCCTGCTACAGCGTGACCAGCTTCATGATAAGCGACAATCTCTTTCTCTTCTGGAGAAATAATCTTGTTTTTCTTTTCCAGACCACCAATTACACGATCCATCGCGTCCTGGAAGTCCTTCATATCGACGGCTTCTTTGTCGCTACGTGCCGCAATCAGGGCAGCTTCATTACAAACGTTTGCAATTTCTGCTCCCGCAAAACCCGGCGTCTGCGCAGCTAATTCTTTTGGATCAACATCAGCCGCTAACTTAATAGGCTTCAAGTGCACCCGGAAGATAGCTTCACGACCAATAATGTCGGGTTTATCAATGCTGATCTGACGATCGAAACGACCCGGACGGGATAAAGCCGGATCTAGTACGTCAGGGCGGTTGGTAGCGGCCAGGATGATAATTCCTGAGTCTGTAGCAAATCCGTCCATTTCAACCAGTAGCGAGTTCAACGTGTTCTCACGCTCATCGTTGGCACCAGGCATTGAGCCACGACCACGGGAACGACCTACTGCGTCGATCTCATCAATGAAAATGATACAGGGCGCTTTTTCCTTCGCTTGCTTAAAGAGATCACGCACCCGAGCGGCACCAACTCCAACAAACATTTCAACGAAGTCAGAACCGGAAAGCGAAAAGAACGGCACCCCCGCTTCACCCGCAACGGCTTTCGCCAGCAAGGTTTTACCTGTACCAGGAGGGCCAATCAGCAAAGCACCTTTCGGAATTTTTGCACCCAGTTTGGTAAACTTGGTTGGATTCTTCAGGTAATCAACGATTTCTTTTATCTCTTCTTTCGCTTCATCAAGGCCCGCTACGTCGTTAAACGTAATTTTAACCTTATTATCCGCATCGAACAGAGCAGCTTTCGATTTCCCAATGTTGAAAATCTGTCCACCGGGTCCGCCAGCGCCTGACATTCGGCCCAGCAAAAAGTACATCGACAGGATCAACACAATCAAAAATCCCCACGTACTGATAATGCTACCAAAATCACTACGTTGTTCGAATCGGTATTCAACTTTCTCATTCGCCGGGACGTCTTTTTCCATTGCGTCTAAGTCCTTCTTAAAGGTTTCACCAGAAGCAATCTGGATTTGGAAGTGCGGTCCATGATTGTTACTTCCAAAATAGGGTTTATCAGCAAACAGACTACGGTATTTAGGGCTCTGCGCAGCCTGCTGGGTAAGGGTCACCTCGGCAACTTTGTCGTTCACAATTACGACTTCCGCCACTTCATGATCTTTCACCATTTGCTCAAACCGCTTTTGCGGAATATCACGAGTAGCTGTGCTTCGGTTAAAGAACGTAATGCCAAGAATGGCGGCAATCAGCAACGCAACAATCCAGCCCTGAAAGTTGGGCTTACGTGGCCCGCCACGGGGTACTAATGGATTTTTATTATTTTCTGCCATTTCCTCAGGTTGTACAAACGGATTTCTAAAAAAGTAACACCGTTTCGCGAGTGAATGTTTCTCCCGCGAAACGGTTAGGACAAACGGTTCGTCAGTCCCATAAGCGGCTCCCTATCAGGACCAGTTTACCCAGGTTGAAAAAAGGTAAGCTGTTCTCGTTCAGGATACTGCTGTTAGGGCGCTCTCTTCGATCATATGGATCTCGGCATCACCCCACAATTGCTCAAGATCGTAAAAGGCGCGACGGTCTTTTTTAAAGACGTGAGCCACCACATCAACGTAATCCAGCAAGATCCACTCCCGGTTTAGTTTTCCTTCCTTGTGCCAGGGGTCTTGCTTACTTGCTTTGTAAACTTCTTCTTCTATCGACGTTGAGATGGCGTCAATTTGCGTGTCGGAGTTACCCGAACAAAGAACGAAATAATCGCAGATAGCATTTTTGACTTTGCGCAAATCCATTACTACGATGTCCTGCGCTTTTTTTTCCTGCATACCCCGGACAACGAAGTCACGGATCTGCTCGGCGGTAAATTCACTGTTTTTGTTAATTCTCATGCTTTCGGTTTAACATTGCACGGTAAGCTGATCAGCGGGTACTTTGCCTAATGAACGTAAAACGCCCACAGCACCATTTATTAGCTTTTACTTATACTCTACTAAACTATACAATCTTTTGTACAAAATCTATCCCAAAACACTTTTTCTTGGGCAAAAAATCCAATACCTGCCAACCTGTCAGTCTACTAACGACGAAGCGGCTGCTTTGATTGCCCAAACCGACCCGCCTGAAGGCACGGTCATTATTACCGATTACCAAACGGCAGGTCGTGGACAGCGTGGCAATCAGTGGGAAGCGAAACCTGGGCAGAATCTAACCATTTCGCTTATTCTGAAACCAACGTTTTTATCGGCAAGTGAGCAGTTCTGGTTGAATATTGCCATTTCGCTGGGAATTTATGATCTTCTTCAACCTCTCGCAGGAGATGCGCTACGTATCAAATGGCCCAATGATATTTACGTCGGCAGCCAAAAATTGGGTGGAATTTTAATCGAGAATACGTTGCATGGTTATAATATCGAGTGGTCGGTAGTTGGTATTGGACTAAACATTAATCAAACGGAATTTAGTTATCCAACCGCTACGTCGTTACAAAAACAAGCTCCTTTACCCAATAGCTATGACATCGCAGGGTTGCTCAGTCGTCTCTGCGAAACCTTGGAGCAGCGCTATTTACAATTACGCTCCGGTCAACGTGACGCATTAAAAATCAGTTATTTGCAGATACTTTATCGGTATCAGGAAGAACACGTATTTGAGCGAGAAGGGACGTATTTTCGCGGTATTATTATCGGTGTCGATGAGACAGGGCGTTTAGCCATTGCCGAAGGCAATAAGGTTCGCTATTTCGGATTTAAAGAAGTGATATTTTTATAATCTCCTCCCAGTCAATACTATTTAATCGCTTCTACAACTGGATTACCAATGCAGCCACTGGGTTCGAGCAGGTGGAGCAGGGCTGTAATGGTTGGCGCAATATCATGTATGTGTGTCCGACGTAACGTCTCGCCTGGTTTAACGCCCCAACCATATACTAAAAATGGTACGTGGGTATCGTAGGCATAGATAGTGCCATGGGTTGTGCCCCGCTCACGGCCTTCAAGCCAACCGGGTGGCTGCAATACGTAGAAATCACCGCTTCGATTCGGATGATAGACATTCCGAAACAGATTCAATTGCAATTCAGGTATGGCCTCAGCACCGAGATTGTGCAAATTTATTACGTTAACGACTGCTTTTTGCTTCAGCAATGCATTTTGCAATAACTCATATACCTGTTGGATGGCAATTTTCTTTTCGGTTAATAACGTATGATTCAAGTAAATCTGCTGATTGAAATATGACAACATCCACTGGCCTGGTCCGTAAGCTTGCTCAAGGGCCTTTTTCACCGTTTCACCGATTTCACCATACCCTCGCACGCCCGCCGGAATCCGGTACTGCTTTAGAAAACCAGGGGCGTCAACCACACCATGATCGGCCGACAGAAACGCCAGCCATTGGCCTTTACCGACTGTAGCATCTAATTGGTTAAAAATATCCGTCAGCTGACGGTCAAGCCGAATGTAGTTATCCTCGGTTTCGACCGCATGCGTACCAAAGGCGTGACCAATGTAATCAGGCGATGAAAAACTCACGCAAAGCATGTCCGTTACGTCATGCTGGCCTAGTTGTTCACCCTTAAGAGCCGCCAATGCGAACTCTTTTGTAATTTGATCACCGTAAGGACTGGTACGTAAGGGTTCATATTTAAGTCCGCCCGCCTGAATAGTAAACGTGTGCGGAAAAATTGGTTTCGTTTCGCCAGTCAGCACCGATTCATAGGGTTCATCATCAATGGTGCTTTCGGTGTATTGATTCATTGCCAGCGTGGGCTCCCATTTCTGACTGATGAATTGCTCAGGTAGTTTACGGGCATTAAAATCCTGTACCCATTTAGGTAATTCTTTCTGGTAGAACGTGCTGGTAATAAAATTACCGTCTTTCGAATCAAACCAATAGGCGCCATCAGCCGCGTGGCCAGCTGGCATGATAGCTCCCCGATCTTTCAGGGCTATACCAATCACTTTTGCCCGACCGTCCGTACCGAGTTTAAGTTGATCGCCAATGGTTGTTACGAGTAAGTTTCGGGGCGACATCTTACCGGCAGTACCGGTATTCCCTACCGTACTGACCGTGGTATCTTCGGCACAGTACATTAACCGGCCAATGTTCCGTTCATAAAAGTCATTGCCGACAATTCCATTTAGCGCAGGAGCCGAGCCGGTATAGATAGCTGCGTGACCTGGGCCTGTATACGTAGCAGCGTAATGATAATGGTTATTACGAGCGTTAAAACCGCCATCCATCATACGCCGAAAGCCCCCCGTACCGAATTTATCGTAGTATCGATACAAGTAGTCGTACCGCATCTGGTCAACAACGATACCAACAACAAGTTTTGGCCGGGCTAAGGCCGCACGATTGGCAGTAGAAATTGTTTGGGAAATACCCGTTGATTTTGTGGGTTGAGCAAAGGCTGTAGCAGCCAGCAAGGACAGAAGCAGGCAAGTAGACTGTAGACGCATGAAACTGCTTAAATAAATGTTGGTCTTTGCAAATGTACAAACAAATTGCAGGGAGCAATCGTCGATAAAGTAAGGCTTTGTATAAATCAGAAAAGCTACTCTCGACTACTTACTCCGTTCAATCGTATATTGTACCAACTGGTGCAGCGATTTCCGATAGGGCGAATCAGGAAACGAATTCAAGAGCGTCTGGGCTTCAGCAACGTAATGATTCATCGCTTCTGTGGCATATTCAATACCACCTGAACTTTTAACGAAACGGATAACCTCGTCAACTTTTTTCGGGTTTTCACTTTCGTTTTTAATAATGTTAATAATTCGACGTTTTTCCAGGAAACCCGCTTTATTGAGCGCGAAAATAAGCGGCAAAGTCATTTTTTTCTCTTTAATGTCGATCCCCAGTGGTTTACCGACCTCTGCCGTTCCGTAATCAAACAGATCGTCTTTTATCTGGAACGCAATCCCAACTTTCTCACCAAATATGCGCGCCTGCTCAACGATTTCCTGCGCTACACCTACTGAACGCGCGCCTACCGCACAACAAGCGGCAATGAGCGAAGCCGTTTTTTGACGAATAATCTCGTAATAAACATCCTCTGTAATATCCAGCCGACGCGCTTTTTCAATCTGGAGCAGTTCTCCTTCACTCAATTCGCGCACGGCCCGCGAAACAAGCTGAAGTAACTCGAAATCACCATTGTCTATCGACAGCAATAGCCCACGTGATAACAGGTAATCACCTACGAGCACGGCTATTTTATTTTTCCACAGCGCATTAATCGAAAAGAAGCCGCGCCGATAATTCGAATCATCAACTACATCGTCATGGACAAGCGTAGCGGTGTGCAGCAATTCAATCAGAGAGGCCCCCCGGTACGTTGCTTCCGTAATTTTACCAAAAACGCCTGCTGTCAGAAATACAAACATCGGCCGGAGCTGCTTGCCCTTCCGTTTCACGATGTATTTCATGATTTGATCAAGCAGCATAACCTCGCTTTTCATCTGCCCCCGGAATTTCTGCTCGAACAACTCCATTTCGGCAGCAATTGGGGCTTGTATATCAGCGACGGTGAGAGGCATTTTGGCGTTATAAATCGATGGTCACGGTCCGTCGTTGCGGTCAGTTGACTGTCGAAAGTGATAAGAACTAAGGATCGATAGTGATAGACCACTATGGCAGACCGTGCCTATCGACTAAATTTCTGGCAAGTATAGTAAGGAAAGTGCAGAAGCCGAAAAGCCATTTCCAAATCCAGAAGCCTTTCTAAAAACTATCCGTGCGAGGTTTCGTTTTGTTTATTGGTCGAAAAAAGACAATTTTCCGTCGAGGTGTGCCGTTTGTGCCACATATGCCATTCATATATGATCGATAATCCGATACCGCCCGTTCCGCAAGTCGACGCCATTACCCCTCAAACACAATCGCCAACAAAAGCCCTGGTATTAGGAGGTGGTTCACTTAAAGGTGCCTTTCAGGTTGGTGCCGTGATGGCGCTGTTCGAATCAGGCTTCGTTCCTGACAAACTTTACGGAATCTCGGTCGGTAGTCTTAATGCTACGTTTATTGCCAATGAAGCAGCTCGTCAACACGGCGAAAATGGCCAGGTTGACTGGGTGAAAGTTGGAAAATATTTAATTGAATTCTGGATTCGAAATATTACAAAACCCGACGACGTAGCGGTTATCCGATCTAGATTTCGCATGGGTTATAATACGGTTATGAGTCGTTTTGAGGGTTTGCTGGATAACTCACCTATCAAAAATCTGATTCGTAGTCACGTTGATGTGGAAGCCATTAAAAATGGACCTGTAACGCTTAAAGTCGGCGCCGTTGATATTATTGAGGGTGATATGTGCTACGCAGATGCGCACGATCCGGATTTCCTGGATTACGTTTATGCCAGTAGCTCGCTACCCTTTCTAATGCCGGCTGTCCAAATCGGGGGTGACCATCGCCGGGCTTTTTTAGATGGTGGACTCCGCGAAGTAGCTCCGTTACGTGTAGCCATTGAAGATGGTGCTACTGACATTACCTGTGTGGCCTGTCACGCTAAAAAAATATATAACGAAAAATTCAACTATCGAAACCTGCTGAATCTAGCCGATCGGGTAAAGGATATTACGGTGAATCAACTGGTTAACAACGACATTGCCTGGGCCGAACGCTTTGCCGAACGCGAAAAACTTCACGGTAGAAATCTCCAGCTAACTATCGTTCGCCCGACGGAACCGCTCTTTTTAAACCTAATGAAATTTACTTCGGATGATATCAGTCGTATGATCGTGCAGGGTTATCAGGCGGGAACCGATATGCTGAAAACAAAACGTACAGATGGCAAATCAGCGATTTTGCCCTGAAAGTCTGGTATTTACTCAGACTGATATGGACCGTAAATCGCCTTTACAGTGAACGATTCATCGCTATCACTCAAAATCAGAACACGATACGTAGCGCCACCAGGAGCAACCCGAATTACCACATGGCCTGACTGACTTTTTAGCCCAGGCAAAAAACTAGATATGGCTTTTTTAGCGTCCTCAAGTAAATTTATCGCGAATACGTCCCGCTCGCCCTTGTATAACTGCTCAGAATAGATGCGCTCAAGAACATCAGGAGCGGGGTGTGAAGAAGCCCAGGCTGGTACTACCAAAACGCGTGGACGCAAGCTTTTTAACAAAGCTCCATTTTGTGAATCAGCATAACCATGATGGTCAACTAGTTGCACGTCAACTGGACCTACTACGTTAGCAATTGGCGTTTCAACGTCGTGCCAGGCGGGTGCCCCAAACTGAAGCACTCCCTGAATATCTCCTCCCGAAAAATAATCAAATTGACCGTAGCGAATCTGAAAGGCAATACTACACATGTTTTCGTTGGGATAGTCCGCTGGCTTCAGTGATGTCAAATCCGGAAAAAGGGACTGTGTCTGCCTTCCATTTCCCGTACGTATTTGCCCATTTACAGCCAGGTTAATGATTTGAAATGAATATTTTTGTCGAAGAGCAGTCTGATTAATCGAGATAATCTGATCTGTTCGACCTGCTTGAAACCGCTCTACATTTACCCTTTTCTGTTTGATCTGCCAATTCAAAAACTGACGATAATTAGCTACCATCGAATCATTCGCAAACGAGCGTGGGTAGGCATAATCTGGCCATCCCCGATCCAGGATTTTACGAATAGGAATATACTCTCCGACTTCAGTGATTCCCGTTAACACATACCCACTAGCTGACCGCTTTGTTACGTTCAGGGGTGTTCCCATATGGTCGTCATGGAAATGTGTTATGAGTGCATAATCTATAGCTGGGGTGCGTTGGAAACGTAATGCATTCTGTATATAACGGGCAATCCACTCGCCCGCCTGCCGACTGTTATTCGGTTTAGTGGGAATATTCCGGGGTTTGTTCGTTCGCCAGTCATTAGAATTAATTGCCCCAGCATCCACCAATAATGTCGTTCCTTCCGGCAGAATGATAAACGTAGCATTTCCCTGACCTGTATTGATATGATGGATATCAAGCCCACCGGGTTGCCAATCCGATAGGGGTTTTCCCAGCTCCTGCGCCAGGGCTTTAGTACCTATCCATAAAGCCAAGCATAGAAATAACAAGCAAGTTCGCATTGGACAAACTAACTGGATTAGAATAATTTTGAGACTTCAACCGGGCGATCTGTGGTAATGATATCTCCTCCTTGCCTAAATAAAGCCCGATATTCTTGAGTTGCCTCTGTTACTGGTTTCTCATCCAGCTGACCAGCACCATACGTACCGACTGAACAGGGAATTCCAAGTTTGTGTAGACGTTCGTAAAAAGAGGCAGGCTGCACTTTCTGGGGTGTTAACGCAATTAATCTACGCCCAATAAGCAGCGAATCTTTCTCTAATCGCGCTATATCTTCTATTCCATTTATGCCAACGGCCAACCAGAGCGTCGGATAGCGATTCCGTACCCGTTGAGCCTCGAGAAATGAGTAGCAAATGACAAAAACTGAATACTCAGCCTGCTGTTTTTGAACTTCTTTCATTACGGACAATGGATCGGTTCCTGGCTTTATATCCAGAGCTAGCATAAAACGGTTCTTGTTCCAGGCAAGTATTTCGGAGAAGGTTGGTATTTGCTGATCTGTCAACTCTCCAACAAGGGTTTTAAGCTTTATTTCTCTCAGATCAGACAATGTCCATTCTGCAACGGGTCCTTTGGCATTCGATTCCCGGTCCAACGTAGCGTCATGTAACAAAACAAAACTACTGTCGCGCGTCATACGCACATCCATTTCGATGATTGCATCTGGAAGCATCTTTGCCGTTTTGGCGAAGGTTACAATTGAGTTCTCCGTATCTGCCGGACCAGGTCCACCCCGATGAGCAAGTATGAGTGGCCGTTTCCGGTTGGGTTTATACTGAAAGAAATCATCAATAGACTGAGTATTCTGAAAGCGATTTATCTGTTGCGCAGCTACATTGCTCGCTACAAGCGTAATGAGTAAGACTAAAAACGGAATCTTCATAGACTTCTATAAATCAAAATCCCCCGTCACGACTTGGTGTGCGGGGGATTTTGCTGACTTGATAAATGCTCGACTAGAATGAATAACGAATGCCAAGCTGAGCCTGCCAAACGTTATCAATCGTTATGTTTTTCACAAACGAATCTCTGAGCAGAATTGTCTGGTTAACCCCATTGTCAGTGAGAGTTTGCGTTGCAAGCCGATATGTTGGCAAACCGGCAGTATTTACACTAGCTACCGTCAGCGGGTTAGCCGACGTATTCAGCCAGCCTACTCCCCATTTGTTATTCAACAGGTTACCAACGTTCAAAATATCGGCCCGGAACTGAATCGTATGCCGGGTGCCTTTAGCTCCTGTTCTTACAAAGAACTCCTGCATCACGGTGAAGTCGAAACGGGTCAGCCAGGGCGCATAGCCACCGTTACGCTCACTATACTGGCCACGGCGCGTTTTCAGGTATTCGTTTCCTTCGATATACGATTCGAAAGCCGCCTGTTGTTGCTCTGGTGAATAAACAACGGCAGAAGTACCTGAACCGACGGTCGTTGAAGCAAACGCCAGATCGGTCGCTTTCGCCGGTACGAAGAGCAGGTCGTTATTATTTTGTCCGTCACCATTCAGATCACTACCATAAACGTATGATACTTTATAACCGCTGGTCGATTGCATACCCAGCGTAAAGGTTGTTGCTCCACCGAACTTACCGCCATAAGTCAGCCGATAATTTACGTAGCCGATGATTCGATGCCGTAAGTCATTATCTCCGAACGATACAGTCAGGTAATTCTGTCCGCCAACGGTTGGTGCGTTCCCCACAACCGTACTACCAACCGATTGCAAATCTCTGGCCAGTCCATACGTATAGGCTAACATTCCACCAAGCCCATTATTCGCAGGCTTTTCGAGTTTTGCCGTGAATGTGTACGCATTTCCCTCGGTCGTATTTTTCAGTACGAAGGCGTTTGTGTTATACGGATAGTTGATAAAGCGGGTCGTTCCATTTGGGTAACGCCCCCGCGTGTCGGGACCGGTAAGCTGGCGATCCGGAGCTTTCAGGTTGGCGTCAATGTAGCGCAGTCCCTGAATTGTCTTGTTATAAATCACTTCCAACGTACCTATCAAGCCCCAGGGCAACCGTTGATCAATAGCAATGTTTGTTTTCCAGACCACAGGATATTTCAGATCAGGGTCCGTTGCGTTAACCGCGTAACCTGTCAAACTCGAAACATCGGTGGTTTGGGGATTGGGCAATACACCGGCTGGCAATTTGCTAGGATCAGTTACAAATGGGAATCTCCTGGTATCATCAGGTCTGGTAGCATCATAGTTAACGGTTAGGACGCCTGTATTAACCCCATTATTGCCTAACTGATTGGATACCAGTACTTCAGGAATACGCGATACGAACAGACCGCTACCTCCGCGGATTTGTGTTGATCTATCCCCTTTTACATCCCAGTTGAACCCAACACGGGGAGAAATCAGCAGGCGAGGTTTCGGGAAAGCGCCCGTATTGAGCTTATAATCGGCCCCGTTTTCATCCCGATATGTCTGGAGAGCTACACGTGGGTTGTTAAAGGCTGCGGCCGTCGAATTATCGTACGCGAAAATATCAGCCCGTATACCAGCCGTCAGCTTAAAGCTCGGATTGATCTGGAACTCATCCTGTACATAGGCACTATACGAACTTCTATGTAAAGTTTGTAAAGGCTCGGCACCACCAGGTACCAGCGAATAACGCAGGTTATAACGAGCTAATGGAACCGGCGAGGTGGTAGCCGTTGGATTATTTATCGAAGCCAGTGCCGCTTGTTTAAATTCATCAATCGATCTGTATACATAAACACCATTCGACGCTGGGAAGAATACGTTGTTCGATGTATATTTCTCATAGGCCAAACCAAACGTTAGCGTGTGCTTACCGGCAAATACACTGAAATTGTCAGTAATATTCAGCGTCGAATAATTAAGCTTGTTGTTTGGCGTAAACGGATCAAAACCGATAGAGGTGTATGTCGTTCCATCTTTCAGAATATCGATGGTTGGAAAGATGTCTGTACGGTAAGTACGATCTTCGATTTGTTTGTTGTACGTACCAACCAGTTTATTCGCGAATTTACCGCCAAATGTAGAGTTCAGTTCCACAGCAATCGAGCGGGTATTATCCGCAATTTTGTAGCCCGTGTTCTGTGGCGAAAGAGCGTCTCTACCCGAATAACCCGTTGACGAATAACCCGTACGGTTACCAAAACCTGCCGTACTGCTGCTATTACTATTGCTGATGGCCTGATCCGACTCCGAGTCGTGATGTGAGTAACGAACAGCAAGTTTATGATTGTCGTTGATGTTCCAGTCGAGTCGAAGCAACCCTTTCAAACTTTTCACATCATTGTTAAAGTTATCAATAGCTCCCAGATCACGGTTAAAATTATCTTTCATAAACTTGGAAAGATCATCCAGATCAGATGCTAAGACGCGCGATACGTTACCGCCAGTTGTTCCCCGGTTAGCTACCCAGTCGAGCGCGGGTGCACTACTTTTATACTGCTCTACGTTCGCGAAGAAGAACAACTTGTTCTTAATGATCGGACCACCAATCCGGAAACCCTGCGTATTCTTATTGATCGTCACCGGTGGCAAATCCTGGCCATCTGCTTTTTTCCCAGCTAAGTCACTATTCTGAAACAGGTAATAAACCGATCCTGAGAAATCGTTCGTTCCAGAGCGCGTTACGGCGTTGATACCAGCTCCAGAGAAACCCGTCTGACGAACATCATAAGGCGCTACGTTCAACTGAATTTCATCCAGAGCATCCAGTGAGACAGCCGTTGTACCAGTACGTCCACCAGCCTGAGCCGATGATCCTAAACCGAAACCGTTGTTAAAAACAGCTCCATCAATCGTGATGTTATTGAAGCGGGAATCCTGGCCACCAAATGACTGACCGTTTCCGTAAGCATTATATTTAGTAACGTCATTCAGCGTACGACCAATGGTTGGTACAGTATTGATCGTCTCCCGACCATAGGTAGCAGCGGCTCCTGTACGTTCAGAGCTAAAAATACCACTACGGTTTCCTGAAACAACAACCTCTGTAAGCTGAGAACTAGCATCTGACAGATTGAAATTCACGTCAGAGGACGTACCGAGGTTTGTAAAAACTCCGTCTTTTACCTGATCTTTGAAGCCAACAAACGTAGTAGTAATCTTAAACGGTCCACCCACGCGGACACCTGGAAGTGTATAACGTCCCGATGCATTCGTGGTCGTACCATACCGGCTACCTGATGGTTCGTGAATAGCCACAACGGTAGCACCAGGTAAGCCCACACCCTTATCGTCTGTTACGAGACCGTTGATAACGGCGGTGGTTACCTGCGCTACCGCTATGCTTCCAGCGAGCACAGTCAATAGCATACTGCCGAACAGCACGAACGCTACCCGAAATTGCAGTAAATTTCTAGACATAGAAGTGTTTGATTTGGTTAGTATTCTTGAGACATATACCGAATCAGACCGGCGCTCAAGTTTGTGACAAATATGCTTATATTTTTTGAGGCACGAAAGCCCCCCTTCTTAAAAAAGTACCACTATATGCAAAGTCGATAACTAATCTATAAAAATATTCACATTTTTAGACTGTTCTGTTCTATAACAGAAAATTATCTAATTGTTAAGTCAGTCAGCATAATATCTCTTAATTTAATAACATGACCGAATCATTTATAAATATTACCCTTACCAGACGTGCCATGTTGATCCATTCCTCCTTAGTTTTGTCTCGTTACAGCGCTGGTCGAAATAAGCTTATTTATCTGCCCTGATATACCTTTTTGATTTGCTCATCCAGGCAGATTATAGCTTTTGACGGCGATGGTGAAAAAGTTATTTATGAAAACCGAAGAGTGACGAATAAGATTAATAGATATAGAGTTCTTTTATTCGTTCGCTTTTTCACTTTTGAAGTTAGATGAAATTGTTCTATCGCCAGACGGGCGAAACAGGCCCGTCTATTGTTATTCTTCACGGCGTTTTTGGCTCGTCGGATAACTGGCTCACTATCAGCAAATCCATTGCCGCCAAAGGGTATCGAGTATTTGCGCTCGACCAACGTAATCATGGCCAATCGCCCCGTGGCGACGAACATGATTACGTTGGTATGGCCAACGATTTACATGAATTTCTTATTGACCATCAACTCGACGATCCAATTCTGGTTGGGCATTCGATGGGCGGCAAGGCAGTCATGCAATATGCGATGCTTTATCCGGGCACGTATCAGAAATTAGTTGTGGTCGATATTGCACCCAAATTTTATCCAGTTCACCACGCCGAGCTTGTTCGTGGGATGAAAGCGATTGACTTGGCGACTATCAAAAGTCGTACGGACGCTGATGCTGCCCTCAGCCGCTTTGAGCCAATCCTGACAGTACGTCAGTTTCTGCTCAAAAACCTTTACCGCAATGAGCAGGGAGAATTTGCCTGGCGGCTAAATCTTCCTGTTATTGAACAGGAATTGCACGGTATTGGCGAAGAGCTGACTAATCCGCGTGTGATAACCGAGCCAACTCTATTCATGCGCGGTAGCGAATCTCCTTACATTCTGGACGAAGACATTCCGACAATAAAACGTATTTTTCCAAATGTCGAGATCGAGACTATTCAGGGAGCGGGTCATTGGGTACAGGCCGAAAAGCCAGCTGAGTTTGTTGATGTGTTGATAAAGTTTCTGTCGTAATCATGCCCACGCTTTATCTTATCCCAACTTTACTTGCCGACGATACTGCTCACCAGGTTCTGCCTTCGTCAATCCGTGAGATTGTTGAAAAAACTGACGCTTATTTCGTGGAGAACGTCCGTTCGGCCCGGCGTTTCATCAGTGGGCTAAAAACAAGCCGAATTATTGATGAGACGACATTCTTTAATTTGGACAAAGACACGTCCCCGACCGATACGCGCCGACAGATTCAGGAACTGACAGAACGTAAACGTAACGCGGGCGTTTTGTCGGAAGCTGGTTGCCCGGGTGTAGCCGACCCAGGTGCAGTCATAGTTGGCATGGCGCATACGCTGGGCTGGAAAGTAGAGCCATTAGTGGGACCATCATCTATTTTACTGGCGCTGATGGCATCGGGTATGAGTGGTCAGTCGTTCGTGTTTCATGGCTATTTGCCCATCGAGCGGCAAGATCGCGCCCGCGCCGTACGTCATCTCGAGAAAGAAGCCCAAGAACGCCAGCAAACGCAGATTTTCATGGAAACGCCCTACCGGAACGACGCCCTTTTTGCCGACGTAGTAGCCAATTGCCAACCCAACACGCGCTTATGTGTGGCTTGTAATTTAACGGCTCCCGACGCCTTTGTCCGCACATTAACCATCCGGGAATGGAAAACACAGGTGCCTGATTTACGTAAAAAACCAACGGTGTTTTTACTTTTGTAAAGGTATCTCGGGTTTTAACCCGCATTTTTGTCAATACTCTACGGGTTTTCTCCCGTGTTACGTTATGATTCAAGCTTTCGAATTTTCGCCCTTGCAGGAAAATACCTACGTCATTGCCGACGACGCTACCAAAGAGGCTGTTATTATTGATCCTGGCTGTTATGAGCAGGTTGAGAAGGAAACTCTGGGACGATTTATCGAAACTAATAAACTCACAGTCAAATACATACTTCTTACTCACGCTCATCTTGACCATGTGTTTGGCGTTGCTTACGTGAAGCGTAAATTCGGCGTGAAAGCTTATCTACACGAGTTAGACATGGTGATCTACAACGACGTACCAACGCGTTGTGCACTTTATGGTTTGCGTGGATACGAACCTTCCGAAATTGACGCTTTTCTGAAAGAAGGCGACAAGTTTACGTTTGGGAATATCACCCTGGATGTCATCTTTGTGCCTGGACACGCACCTGGACACGTAGCGTTTGTGAACCACGCAGATCGATACGTTATTGGGGGTGATGTGTTGTTTCAAGGCAGTGTGGGGCGAACCGATTTCCCATATTGCAATCATGATGACCTGTTGAACAGTATTCGAACAAAACTGTATACACTACCTGACGATTACATCGTTTATCCCGGTCATATGGACCCAACCACTATCGGTCAGGAGAAGCGAACAAATCCATTTGTTAGAATGTAGTAACGGGCTTAGCCCGTTACTACTAACTATGAACTTACTCAAACATTTACCCAATGCCATGACCTGCGGCAATTTGCTGTGTGGGTGCATTGGTATAGTTATGACGTTACGTGGTCATCTCGACACGGCCGCCTGGCTGATTGGTCTGGCAGCTATTCTCGATTTTGGCGATGGGTTTGTGGCTCGTCTGGTGAAAGTTTCAGGTCCATTTGGCAAGGAGTTGGATTCACTGGCCGATGTTGTTACGTTCGGAGTATTGCCCGCTATGATTGTTTTTCAGCTTTGCTGGTTCCAGGGCCTGGGTCCTATTTCCTATGGTGCTTTTCTAATTGCTGTCTTGTCAGCGTTACGTTTAGCCAAATTCAATATTGATACCCGGCAAAGCGACCAGTTCATTGGTGTGCCGACTCCAGCGAATACGTTGCTGATTGCCGCTCTCCCGTTAATGGCGCGCTACCAGCCTCAGTATGATGCGATCTGGAAAAACGATATTGCCCTGGGTATGATCATCGCGTTTGCCTTTCTGATGGTATCTGAGATACCTCTCTTTGCACTCAAATTCAAATCCTTCGGCTGGTCTGAAAACCGGATTAAATTTAGTTTTCTAATCGCTTCCGTTCTGCTCCTGTTATTTTTGCAGTTCGCAGCCATCCCGCTGATTATTTTGCTTTACATTATTCTGTCACTAATTTTTAATGAGCAAACGAGGGCATGAGTGATTTGGCAGGCCGTTACCTACCATTTACTTATTCGCTCATTCGCTCATTCATTAAAACCATGAAATACATCGCTGAAATTAACATCATGACCCGATCGGAAATTCTGGACCCACAGGGCAAAGCCGTCAAATTAGGGCTTCATAATCTCCAGATGGATACGATCGACAACGTTCGTATTGGTAAGCATATCCGGCTCGAAGTGGATGCCGATACCGAAGAGCAAGCCCGCACAACCGTTGATTCGGCTTGCAAACAGTTGCTGGCCAATCTTATCATGGAAGAATATTCATTCGACTTACATACAGCCTAAAAACAGGCGTTTTCTTTTTCGGTATTAATAGCACAGGTAGCTTCTTTTCAAAGGAGTCTACCATAAAAAGTGCTATTTTTACCGACTTTTTTTCTACTATCGAATGAATACGGTTTACTCAAGTATAAAGGGGTTAGGTTTTTACGTACCCGATAATGTGGTTACGAACAATGACTTGACTCAGTACATGGATACGTCTGACGCCTGGATTCAGGAGCGGACTGGTATCAAACAACGGCGCTATTTTACCTACGGCAAAGATACTAATGCCAGCATGGCCACAGCAGCCTCCCGGATGGCGCTTGACCGCGCCAGCTTAAATGCCAGCGATGTTGATCTCATTGTCTACGCTACCATTACGCCTGACTATTACTTTCCAGGCTCCGCTTTTCTGATGCAGCGTGAATTAGGTCTGGAGGGGGTTGGGGTTATTGATATTCGGAATCAGTGTTCAGGTTTTGTGTATGCTCTGTCGATAGCGGATCAGTTTATCAAAACGGGGATGTATAAAACCATTCTGGTAGTAGGCTCAGAGATTCAATCAACGTTTCTAAACAAAAGCAACGAAGGCCGAGGGGTAGCCGTCATTTTTGGTGATGGCGCAGGCGCGGCCGTTTTACAGGCTACAACCGACCCTGAACATCGAGTTTTGTCCACGCACCTCCACGCCGATGGACGCTATGCCGAGGAATTATACGTTCGTGATCCTGGTAGCAGTCGGGATGGACGCTGGCTGAGTGAAACAACACTAGCTGAAGGAAATTACAACGTAACGATGAACGGGAATACGGTTTTTAAGCACGCCGTAGTACGTTTCATGGAAGTGATCAATGAGAGTCTGGAGGCAAACGGTTATAAAGCGGAAGATCTTGCCCTCTTAGTACCGCATCAGGCCAATATCCGTATTTCGGACTACGTCCGGCAGCAGATGAACCTGCCCGAAGAGAAAGTTTTCAATAATATTCAGCACTACGGGAACACAACAGCGGCTTCGATTCCAATTGCTTTAACCGAAGCGTTTGAAGAAGGTCGAATCAAACCTGGCGATTTGGTTTGCCTCGCTGCGTTTGGCAGTGGTTTCACCTGGGCATCAGCACTAATTAAATGGTAAATACTGAATGACGAATGATACATGATCTATTACTTGGGTCATGTAGTTCATCATTTAGTACGTTCCAATCGACAACATTACCAGCGTGCAACCTTCGATCGGCTCGATACCCTCGCTACGTAGCTGACGTTCGAATTCCGGATTTTCGGCACCGGGATTGAAAATTACCCGACGAGGCTTCAGGCCTTTGATATAGTCGTAAAGTCCGTCTTGGTTCCGTGCCCCAACGTACATAGTCACCGTATCCACATCTTGCAGTTCTGGGTGCCCGGTATGAATTGGATGTCCTTCTATTTCGCCTTCTTTTAAGCCAAGCAATTCAATAGCATGGCCGTGCCGGAGCAAGCTGTAGGCAGCTAAATTAGCGTAACGACCCGCCTTTTCTGTCGCTCCAACCACTAACGTTTTTTTCGCAGGAGTTTCCATCTGATTTTGAGCATACACGTCAAGGATGTACACTATACTCTTAACTAATCAGAACCTATAGCGGTTCTAAGACCTGCTCATTTTCCGCAGAAACCTTTCCGTACATGACGTATTCTGACCAGAAGGGTACATGAGGGCAAAAGTTTATTTAGCGGATACTTTCACAATTCGTCCAATTTATTCTACTGATTTTCAGATAAGCATTAAAAATTTGACAACTATTTTAATGCTGTGTTGTTAAGCACTCACTAAAAGGCTCTGCCCTATTCAGTTGTAACGTATTGAAAAACAAGTAAGCCTCAAAATTTGCTTCGGTTATGGACGCCAAGGGGAATCAAAGTTTCTGGAATGAAAAGTGGGCGCCAATTCAGTTTGATGGCATTGAAAACCCGCCCCGCTATGAGGTTTCAAACTACGGACGACTACGTAGTTTCCAGTCGTCATTAGCGGCTCAGCAACGCCCTGAAGCGAATAATGCCCCAAGTAAACTCATTAAAGGATCGACCATTCAGGGGTATCGGTCCTTAAATATTCGTTCGGAAGGAAAAACGCTCAATCGCTACGTTCATAAGTTGGTTGCCGAGCTGTTTGTTAACCACGAACAGCCTGAACAGACGTTCGTGATCCACCTCGATCACGACAAGCAGAACAATTATTACCAAAACCTGCGCTGGGTAACTAAAAATGAGATGATTGAGCATAACCGGCAAAACCCTTATCTCAAAAATCGTACGCTTCCCCGTCAGACGCGTAACTATAAGCTTACCGAAAGCAAGGTCAAGATCATCAAGAAGCTATTGTTGAATGATAAAAACAGGCTGAAGATGATCGCTAAACAGTTTGGTATTACTCATACCCAACTCAACCGAATTCGTTCCGGCGAGAACTGGAAACACGTAACGATTGAGTAAAACATATTCTCAGGAAATCCTGCAATAATTTCTTTTAGCAACAGCGTTGACCACGTCTGACGGATCTTAATCGCTTTCCTACTGGCTTTCATTTTCCTTTTCAATTGTGAATCCGCCCGGTTCATAGCCAATTTCTGTGCCGATCACGTAGAGTAAATGTTTCCGGTCAATAATGACGCGCACGCCTTCTACGTTATATACTTCGTCGGCAGGGCCAGGCAGGTCAAACCCTAACAGCCACGACGATCCGCAACCGCCCCCCCGGATACCTACGCGCAGGCCATATTCACCAGGAATTTTATTGGCCTGCAACGTATCTAGAATCTGGTGACGCGCTTCGGGCCGAACTTTAACAGGATTATCGAGTGTCAGCATGAACGAGTTTATTGTTTGACGAGTATGGAAGGTAACAACTGACATACCACGGTCATCAAACTGAATAACGTTTTTACCATTACCCATTTTTACCGAACAACGTTCCCGTTTTTTATGGATATACTGAGTGACTTCCTGAAGCTAATCGTCCCGGCTGCGTTAGTTTTATATGGTATGTACCTGACTATTAAATTGTTGCTGGAACGCGAGGCAGACCGCCATCAATATGAAGTCAAAAACCGTTATACCGAAGCCGTAGTACCAATTCGTTTGCAAGCCTTCGAACGGATGGTTTTGTTTCTGGAACGTATCAGTCCCAATAACCTACTGTTACGCCTGGGTGGAAGCTCAACGACCGTTCTCGAACTTCAACAGCGGCTCCTGCAGGAAATTCGGGATGAGTACAATCACAACCTATCGCAGCAGGTATACATGAGTCAGGCCACATGGGATCAGATTCAGGCAGCCATGAACGACGTAATGGTACTCATTAACCAGGCATCAGGCGATACCCGTCCCGATGCGCCCGCTCTCGACCTGTCAAAGCGAATTTTTGAGCGGATCATTCAGAAAGACAAACAGCCTACTTCTGATGCGCTCAAAGCCGTGAAAGAAGAAATTCAGGCAATGTTTATGTAAGGTATCGCGGGTCTTCAGCCCGTATAGCCGCAGGCTAACTTGCAACTGATGATCTTTCTTTAGCCTACGGCTACGCGGACTGAAGACCCACGATATCTTAAAACACGCCCGCTGACAGTGTCAACGCTTTTTGAAATGCTTCCTGATTAAGAGATACTGCAATGCCTTCATTAGTTAGCGTTTCGATGATTTCTTCAGTTGGCAGGTTACCTGTAAGCTCGTCAGCCGCCATTGGACAGCCACCAAAACCACGTAGCGCACCGTCTATACGCTTGACACCCGCTCGTATAGCCGCTCGTACTTTATCTGGTGCTTCACCAGGCCGGGCATGCAGATGCGCTCCGAACTCAACCTGTGGGAACGCAGGAATTAACTGACCGAATAAGGCTTCAATAGCCTCGGGAGTTGATGAGCCTACGGTATCAGATGGAGCAATAACCTTGACCCCGATCTCCACTAACTGCGAAGTGAACGCACCAATTAGTTCAGGGCTGTAAGGGTCTCCGTAAGGATTTCCAAAACCCATTGACAGATAAACGACCAGTTCTTTCCCGGTCCGAATACACAAATTCTGAATTTCCTGAACGTCGGCAAATGCCTGCGTAATAGACTTGTTGGTGTTACGTTGCTGAAACGTTTCGGAAACAGACAACGGAAAGCCAACGTATTGAATTTGCGAATACGAAACGGCTTGCTCAGCTCCACGAACGTTGGCTACAATCGCCAGTAGTTTTGTTTTGGTCTTAAACAAATGAAGACCGGCCAGTACATCGGCAGTATCGCGCATTTGCGGAACTGCTTTTGGGGACACGAAACTCCCAAAATCGAGCGTATCGAAGCCAACCTGCAGGAGTGTATTGAGGTAGCGAATTTTAAGATCTGTTGGCACAAAATGCGACAGGCCCTGCATGGCATCCCGAGGACATTCGATTAATTTCATCGGCGTAGTGGTTTGCGCATCAACACAGCTAGCATTACCATTACAGCCGCACAAATGGCTAGTCCACCCGCTTCACGGGCCATTTCAATATTCATGCTACGCATTCCCATTTCACTAAATAGAAACCCTTCAAATACGGAAGGCCATTGGTACCAGGCCGCAATGACATATAAAAGAGCCATTGCCCCGAAAAACCACCACTGCCCCACCCCCGCGAAGGCCATAAAACAGGCTACAGCCGCAAAGCCATAAATAGGTATCCAGACTTCCGGATCAGGATCATTATACTGAAAGGCTGCAAATAGAACGAAGAGCAGACCAAAAATGATGGAAAGGGTTTTACGCATAATCAGTCAACATTCACCAGTCGAGTTGATAAGTCATCTATCAAGTGATTCTAATCTATCAGTTATTATACTCTTGATAAACAAATAACGATCACGCAGAGCTTTTCCGTCAATGGCAATATTCCGTCACGGCGTTGGTGGCGTCAGCATAGCCTAGCTGTTGAGCTTGTTTTAGATTCAGGCAACCCGTTTCTCGTTCATTATGAACTATTTGTGCAATCCCTAATCCGTAGAACGCTTTCCCGAATTTCGGATCTGCATTTACCGACTGCTGAAAATCGGCAATTGCCCCGGCGAGGTCCTTCTGTTGAAAACGCAGATTACCCCGGTTGTATAAAGCCAGGAAATTTTTCGGATCTAACGTAATAGCTTGCGAAAAATCAGTCAAAGCGGGTTGAATCTGTCCCTGTAAAGCAAACAGTTGTCCACGATTCAGGAAAATTTCAGCGCTGACAATACGACCTGTATCCGGCATCAGTCGGATCGCTTCTGAGTAATCTTTCACAGCCCCTGTTAGATCATTTTGCGCTGCTTTCAATAACCCTCGATTGTAATAGGATCGATAGAAATCCGGCTTGAGTTTGATTGCCTGGTCGTAGTCGAGAGTCGCATTGGCATATTCTTTCAGTTCAAAATACGCTACGCCCCGCGAGTTAAACGCTTCCGAATTTGCTTCATCAGCTTCAACGGCCTGATTCAGGGATTGAATAGCTTCCCGAAATTTTCCTTCTTTTAAATACGCCCGTCCCTGCTCAACGTACTTATCCGATGAACTACAGGCCAACAAACAGAGTAAGGCATAACAAATAATATAAGATGAGCGCTTCATGGGCCTTATTGCTAGAATGAGTGAATAGGTTAATAATTGGCACAAATCTTTATTAACCTATTCACTCATTCAAAATTGATTTTAGACAAAGGTACGGGTGAAATTTGGTCGTTTGATGAACAATTGCGTAACTTTGCATCGGCAAATCGGTGCTACCAGCTCCTGCTGAATCCCCCAGGTCTTGACCGAAGCAAGGGTAGGTGGTCGTAGCGGTGAGACATTGGTTTGCCATTTTTTATTTCCGTCTACTCCAGTTTCTATCAAGACGACGGTTAGTTTTGTTTAGCGAGGTGTTTATGTAGTAATAGCATCGAATCGCTAAATTTCTAAACCCAACATGAATCTGCTAAGTCAACTTGCCACGTCGTTTCAAAATGCGTTTCACGCTGACCCTCTGCTAATTTGCTCCCCCGGCCGCGTCAATCTAATTGGTGAACATACCGACTACAACGAAGGGTTTGTTCTTCCGGCTGCTATTGATAAAGCCATTTATTTAGCCGTTGGGCTTCGATCAGACGATGAGCTTCATTTTATTGCTCATGATCTGGGCAAAAAATATCAGGGGTCTCTGGCTAGTTTAGCTCCCACTCATACCTGGGCCGACTATCTATTGGGAGTAATTGCTCAATTTCGACTGGCAGGGCACTCTGTTGGCGGTCTTAATTGTGTTTTTAGCGGCACTATCCCCATGGGAGCAGGTTTATCTTCGTCGGCTGCACTTGAAAATGGAATTGGGTTTGCTCTTAACGAACTCTTCGGGTTAGGCCTCGACCGGCTAACCCTTTTAAAATTGTCGCAACGAGCCGAGAATGAATTTGTTGGCGCGAAAGTTGGTATCATGGACATGTTTGCCAGCATGATGGGCAAAGCCGACCATGTTATCAAACTTGACTGTCGTTCGCTCGAATACACATACGCCCCTTTACGTATGGACGGAATCAGTATTGTTCTGTGCGACTCGCGGGTGAAACACTCCCTCGTAACGTCGGAATACAACACGCGCCGGGCTGAATGCGAAGCCGGGGTACGATTCCTGCAAACATATTATCCGGAAATAAAAAGTCTGCGCGATGTGACGATGGCCATGCTCGACGAGCATTTGCGCAATACAGAACCCTTGATTTATCGACGGTGTGCCTACGTAGTACAGGAAAATCAGCGACTGCTCGATGGGGTAGCGGCCCTAGAGGAAGACGATATAGTTACCTTCGGACAATTGATGTATGGCTCGCATGAAGGCCTTAGTCACTGGTACGAAGTGAGTTGCCCAGAATTAGATGCGCTCGTCGATATTGCCCGCCAGCAACCGGGTGTACTCGGAGCACGCATGATGGGTGGAGGCTTCGGTGGATGTACCATTAACCTGGTGCACGAAGAGTCGCTTGATGCTTTTAGTGAGCAGATTATGAAACAATACAAAGCCCAAACGGGGAAAGATACGTACATTCACGTTTGCAAAATTCAGGATGGAACGCACGTAGTTGATGAGTCAGTAACTGTGTAAACACAACGTACCGGCAATCGAACAAACCACTTAATTAACTTTAGTTTTAACCATGAAATTTTTCATTGATACGGCCAATCTGGCCGACATTCGTGAAGCCCAGGAAATGGGTGTTCTCGACGGTGTTACCACCAATCCTTCGCTGATGGCTAAAGAAGGTATTACGGGAAAAGACAACGTAATGCGTCACTACAAGCAGATCTGCGAAATCGTAGGAAGTGATGTCAGCGCGGAAGTTATATCGATCAAATATGAGGAGATGATCAAGGAAGGCGATGAACTGGCCGAACTTGATGAGAACATTGTTGTGAAGATCCCAATGACCGGCGATGGTGTAAAAGCCATCAAGTATTTTTCCGAAAAAGGTATTCGTACGAACTGCACGTTGATTTTTTCGGCAGGTCAGGCACTGTTAGCCGCTAAAGCGGGCGCTTCGTTTGTGTCGCCTTTTGTTGGCCGGTTAGATGATATTTCGACTGATGGCATGGAACTGATCGAACAGATCGTCACGATTTTTACGAATTACGGGTATACAACCGAAGTTCTGGCCGCATCAGTACGTCACCCGATGCACGTTATTAAATGTGCCGAAATTGGTGCAGATGTAATGACAGCTCCTTTGAGCGTTATCAAGGCGTTGCTGAATCACCCACTCACCGATAGCGGTCTGGCGAAATTTTTAGCCGATCACGAAAAGGCAAATCTGCCGGTGAAAAAGTAAATAAAGTCGTCAGTCGTTAGTCAATAGCCGTAAGTTACTTTTACGCAAGAGACTGACGACTGACAACTGCTGACTGACGACTACTTTTATGCTTCCCCCCGAACCCGTTCTTAGCCTCGACCACGCCGACATTTATCAGGGCAAAAAGTTGGTCTTAGGCAACGTATCGTTTCAAATCAACAAAGGTGATTTCGTCTACGTAATTGGCCGTACGGGCAGTGGTAAGTCATCGATGCTCAAAACGTTATACGCCGATCTGTGGCTTCAGACAGGGAAAGGACACGTAGCTGGTTATGCGTTGAATGCCCTCACCCCGCGGGATATTCCTCAGCTTCGTCGAAAAATCGGGATTGTCTTCCAGGATTTTCAACTGTTTTTTGATCGGTCGGTCGAAGACAATCTGAAATTTGTTTTGAAAGCCACTGGCTGGACGAATAAAGCAGACATGGATCGACGTATTGCCGAAGTACTTACTCAGGTTGGTTTGGATACGGCCCAGCAAAAAATGCCCCACCAGTTGTCAGGTGGCGAGCAGCAGCGCGTCGTGATTGCCCGATCATTGCTTAACCACCCGCAAATAATTATCGCCGACGAACCAACGGGTAACCTCGACCCAGCCGTGGCTGATCAGATCATGAAAGTCTTTCAGGCGATCAATACCGGTGGCACCGCCATTTTTATGGCTACTCATAATTACGAGTTGATACACAAATACCCAGGTCGCGTGTTACGTTGCCAAGATGGTCAGGTAGTCGAATTGAGGGGTTAATTACTACGTGTTGGTTTACTTTGTCTTAGTGTAAACCTGCACTTTCTGGCTGTTGATGCCCGCAATTAGTTGATTATTGATAAACATCAGCGACCTGACATCGCCCCGCAGGTATAGCCCCGATTGATGCTGAGGTACATAGGTGAAATTTCCTTTCCGGTTATTCAGAAAAACCTGTCCATAGTTCGCGTCGATATTTCCCGTCCTGACTCGCCCGCGAGTCTGATTACCTGCCAACACCAAATCCTTAAATCCGTCGCCGTTCAGATCCTGCGAAAGTATAGCGTATACCGGAGCAAACTGAGCCTGAATGGGTAAATCCCGGCGCTCAAAGCGGCCGATGTTATTCACTAAATAAAGCGTAGATAAATCATTAATCGTCGCTTTCTGCGGTGTTTTTCCATTGAATTGCTTCAGTACATCGTCGGCCGTGGCGTCTGAATAAACAGCATAAGACGTGTACGTTTTGCGAAGGGGTGCCAACTGATCCAGTAACTCATCACGACTATAAGCCGGATAATTTTTCCCCTGAATGTAATAGCAAATAATTGGGTCAATGGTACCATTCCCATCAAAATCGTCGGTTAGCATCGTTAGAGGTAATTCAGAAGAGGCTCTAAAGTGACAATTCAGGCCGTAGTTTCCAACGATCAAATCCATATCTCCATCCTGATCAAAATCATCGGCGGCAATACGTTGCCAGAAACCGGTTGTTTGCTCCAGTTCATCGTATATCCGCCTGAAAACGCCATGTTCGTTTTGCAATCGAATAACGGGTGTCCACTCCCCTACTGCTATAATATCATCGAAACCATCTTTGTTGAAATCGACAATGCAGGCATCCGTTAACAGCCCTAAGTCGTTGAAGGCGTCACTTTTTACGAGAACGAACTTCCCCTTATTATTACGATATAATCGACTCGGCTGAAACCGGGGATACTGGTTCGGAACAACAGATCCACACACAAACAAGTCCAGATCACCGTCTTTGTCAAAATCAAGTGTTTTTACAGCATTGCCTGCATAATCGTTTAGATCCAGGCGATTCGCGTCTTTCGTAAAATTTCCTTTACCATCGTTCAGATAAAGTCGATTCTGGAGCAATAGATCGTTTGGCAAGTATTCATAGCCGCCACTTGTTACGTATAAATCCAGATCGCCGTCGGCGTCGGCATCCAGAAAAGCCGCGTCGGTATCCGTACATAGAGCATCCTGTTTGAATGCAGCCTGATTTGTTTTCAGAAAACGGCCGCCTTTCTGCTGGAGAAATAATTCGCCAGCCTGGCCTTTTCCTCCACCAATGTAGAGATCATCTAAGCCATCTTTATTTACATCCCCTTTCGTCATATGCGGACCTGCATACGAATACATATGCGGCAATAACAGTTGCCGGCCAAAGTCATTTTGTGGGAGTTGGGTATGCGTAAAATCCAACGTATTCGTCTGTGTAAACATCGACGTTGCAGTGCCTGGTTTGGGAGCTATTGCCGAAGCTGTCGGTGCATACGTAACGTTTAACCGTTGATTTGATTTAATTCCGCTGAGTTTCTGAACACTTCCGTTTGGCCACACAACAATCAGACTGTCAATTGTTTGATGTTTTCCCAAACCAAAATGCATAGGCACCAGCATACTACTCTGAAATCCGTGCGTTGGCGTATACTGCTGATACTGTTTTAGGTCGCTGCTGTACATGAATACCTTTGTCCCGGTTACGGACTGGGCCGTTTTTTTGGGGTCCAGAATCAAATCAATGAAGTTGTTTTCAGCTTTCTCAACGGCAAGATTCTGATACACAAACGCTTTTTCGTTGATGTTATTCGTTACAAGTTCCAAATCCCCGTCGTTATCCAGATCGGCGTAAACGGCCCCGTTGGAGACCACTGGTGTATCGAAACCCCAGTCGACTTGTTTGTTGGAAAAAGTCAGATTGTGCTCATTCCGAAAGATGTAATTTGGCGTTTTTGTCGATGGCATGTGGCTGATTGTTTCCATCACGCTCTTGTTTTGTTGCTGGCCCTGATCGGCGTAATATTTCACGAAATCGTTGTTCGTATAATCGCGCAGATAACCATTCGTAACAAACAGATCTTTGAATCCATCATTGTCATAATCGGCCAGTAAGGGTGACCAACTCCAATCTGTACTCGATACACCTGCCAATTGCCCGATTTCACTAAATATTGGGTTCCCAGCCGGATCGACACCGTTATTGAGTTGCAGCATATTCCGCATCGTTTCGGGATGGAATCCGTTACGTAGCATGGACAAATACGCTTCATACTTATCTGGCCCGAACAACAGTTTCTGCCGCTTATTATCTTCGGGCAACATATCCATCGTAACAATGTCAGGCAGTAAGTCATTGTTAATGTCCCCAACATCGTTGCCCATTGAAAAATAACTGACATGCCCCGTCGCCTTTTTCACTACGTCAGTAAACGTACCGTTCTTGTTGTTCAGGTATAAGTAATCTTCCTCCAGATAATCGTTGGATACGTAAATATCTGTCCAGCCATCGCCGTTCAGATCGGCAGTATGGATGCCTAGTCCAAAGCCAATGGGATTTCCTTTAATACCCGCCTGAACGCTAACATCAATAAATTTCTTATTTGGCCCGTCATTGCGCATAAGCCGATGCCCGGCCAGTGAATCGCGCATGGCGTGAACGGCGTCGGCGTCGAAACGTTTAAAGTCCTTTACGTTGTGATTGAGCAGATAAACATCCAGATCACCATCCTGATCATAATCAAAGAAAGCGGCCTGAGTTGCGTAAGTGATCAAATCCAGACCATAATCAGCCGCCCGGTCGGTGAACGTCAGGTTTTTGTTATTGATATAGAGCTTGTGATGACGTAACGCCGGTTTGTCTACGTTAGCTGACACCGATAGGTAAATATCCTGCCAGCCATCATTATTGATGTCAACAACCGTTACGCCGGTTTTCCACTCGCCCTGCCAGGTAATTCCAGCCGTTTTCGTTACGTCCTTGAAGGCGAGTTTTCCTTCGTTAATGTAGAGTTTGTCTTCGCCCTGATTGGCTGTAAAATACAGGTCAATTAAGCCATCATTGTTGAAATCTGCAGCCGCTACGCCCCCACCGTTATAGAAATACTCGTAGTTCAGTACGTTATCTTTTTCGGTTTCCTGAATGGCGTTGACAAAGTTGACATGCGTATCGTCGGCCGAAAGTTGTGTGAAGAGGGAGTCAGCGGATTTGTTTTTGCAGCCCACCAGCAGGAAGACAAACCAGGCAAGCGAACAAGTAACGCGGAGATAAGAAAAAGCCATAAAAAGCAAGTAGTCAGCTAAACAAAGATAAACCAAATTTCACGGGCTTCTGAACACACCATCGTAATGACTGCCCATGTAAGCCCCCCACTGATGCCGCCTGGATAGGGGAATGGTTGTGCCGATTTTATTAACGCGCATCCCGTCGAAGGTGTAGGTTTTGCGTGGGTTCGTTCCGTTACAGAAGACAATATCCAGGAAGCCATCCTTATCTAAATCGCCCACCCAAGGTGTCGATGATACGTTATGCCCAGGTAACCCTTCCAGCAGTGGTACAACCATATGCTTATCAAACTGAATAACCATCAGAGTATTAGAAAACGACTTGAATCCCAGCGAGTCAATCAACTGATAATCAACGCTAAGAATTACCTCATCAACGCCATCTTCCGTTACATCAGCCACCACGGGACTACTGGTCTGATAAAAGCCCAGGGAATCTGAGAACTCGATCTGTCCATTTATGCCATTGACCATAGCCTGTTTCGTCCAGGTCAGGTCGGGCCAGGTTCCCTGCGCAAACGACACGAACACATCCGGAACGGGATCCCTATTGAAATAACCAATGGCCATGGACGAATAGGCTTCGGTATACAGCAGTTGAGTAGACCAAAGCGAACGGTGCGTCTTGCCGTCAAAAGCCATGACCCGCCCATCCACACTGTTGACGACTATGTCTTTTATCCCGTCGTTGGTTAGGTCGGCCCAGGCGGGCGGAGCTATGAAGCCTTTGGTAGCGCAAGAGGCCAGTTGTTCGGCACTCGACAAATCGCCTTGCAGCAACATGCCAATCGTGCCCACAAACAAATTACCGCCGATGGTTTCGCCCCCCGTGCCGAAGAGAATCGGCGATCGCTCAGGATGAAGCGAGTCTTTATTGACTACCACCGACATATAAATCTCCTTTCCGTCGGGCATGGTCGCGCTGGCCAGCAGTTTACCAGTTCTGGTACTTATGACAACCAGCCGCCCTGCCCGCCGGTTCGGATTGTGTGGCGGTACGATAATATCGCCCCCATTGGCTAGTAGCAGATCGTCGATACCGTCGTGATCGACATCGTGAATAAACTGCGGGTTGTAAAAATTAAACCATGACTTGCCTGGGTAATTTAGCGTATCAAATTTCCAGATGACGCGCCCGGTAGCACCATCAATCGCCTGTAGTTCGGAAGACCGTCCGTTAATGAACACATCGTCAATCTGGTCTGCGTTGATGTCTTTCAAAGCCGCTGACCCAAAAATCTGATCATTCGCAGACCGATTCCAAAGCAATTTACCCGTTTTACCATCTAATGCGATAATGGCCGAGTCGCAGCGCTGAAATTCAAGTCGCCCAGCCCCCAGTATAATGTCCTGAACCCCGTCGCGGTTCAGATCGGTTACGCGGGGCGAGGAGAAGGTGCCAATGGTGGGTAGCAACGTCGACCAGGAGGTTTGCCCAACCGCTACCTGTGCATAAAACAAACCGAGGAGGAGTAAACTGAAAACGAAAAGGTGACGAGCATTCATTGGAACAGGGTAATAAAGATCATAACAGAACTGACGAGCCCCTTTGCTCTTAAACAAGGAATGCCTTCGTTTCCAAAGGCATTCCGAGGTGATGCATGGGCAGGGATTACTGCTTATCCCACCACACTCGTGAAATAAACGAATCACCACCCTGACGATCATTCGCAATAGCGTAGTTCGGATTTACAGCCGCTTCGGAAGGCGGATAGAGTAACCGACGAGGAATCTGTCCACCCGATGAGTTACCCGGATAATTTACCGGTGTCAGCTTGGGCAACCCCGTCCGGCGCCAGTTGGCCCAGCCTTCATAAAAGTTTAGTGTGGTGGCCGTCAGAATAAACATCTCATTATGAATCTGCGCCAGCTTATCGTCCAGCGAACCGCCTGGATAGGGGTTAGCCGCTACGTAATCGGCGGTGTTAGTGATGGCCGCCGTTGGGTCATAAAGCACTAATTGCGAGAGAGCGGCTGCCTGCCCTTTGGCATACTCGTCTTTAGCTGAACCGGTGGCCCAGCCACGCTCGATGGCTTCAGCCAGCAGGAAGCGTGTTTCAGCATACGTTAAAAAGATATTCGGATCATCGGCATTAACCATGATGGGTGCAGGACGTGAATAATTTTTCAGATTTGCATCACCGACAGTGGCCAGACTATATGGCGTCCCGGTTGTGTTATCGTAGCCATTTGGCAGACCCTTTTGTTTACTGGGCGTCTTATCACCACCAGCAATAGCCGCGATGACGTTTACCCGGGGGTCTTTACGCGCCTTCATCATGTCGATGAGAGTTTTCGACCACAAAACGGCGTCTTCGTTCAGAATATTTCGCCCGCCCGACGAAAAGATGCTGAGGTTATACGAGTTGGAGTTGATGCTATACGTAGGACCGTCTGAATGTTTAATCGTGTACGTATCATCATTGCTGGTCATCAGCCCCCCATCAACCGCTTTTTTGGCCCAAGTCTGGGCAGAAGCCGCATCAACTTTCTGCATCCGCATGGCTAATCGCAACATGAGCGAGTTGGCAAACTTTTTCCATTTAGTAACGTCGCCCCCGAACGAAAAATCAGCAGACGCTGGTGTAGTTGCCGACGCCGATAAAGCCTTACCTGCCTCATCAAGTTCCTTCAGCATATCAGCATAAATGTCTTTCTGAAGATCATACTTAGGCGCAAATGTCTGGTTCAGATAGCCTAAACCCGCTTCGGAGTAGGGCGCGTCGCCGTACATATCTGTAATGATATGCATTTGAAATACTTTCAAAATGCGAGCCATCGACAGAATGTTGACGTTCGCCGGATCGGTTTTGGCAAGGGCAATCAGGTTGACCAGGTTTTTAACCGAGTTTGAGTAGGAGTCGGCAAAATAAGCCCCGCAGTTTTCAGTACTATAGACGTATTTGTCGCCTACATAATACGAGTTTGTGGAAGCTAGTTGCTGAACCATTGGACCCGAATAAATCAGGTTTCCCCGCCAGGTTTTATAACCAGGGTCTGGCGACGATCCATCAATCATCAGCTGTACCTGTCCCAGCAGGAAAGGCAATGGCACGGATGATGGTGCATTCGGGTTTACGTTTATTGTCTGGAAATCCTTTGTGCAAGCCCCCATCGCTACGGTCAGGGTAAGCATTGCCAATATCTTACGTTTCATTTTTTCGAGGTTTTCAAGATTAACGTCAGGACGATTAGAATTTCAGGTTGAGGTTAATCCCCATTGAGCGCGTTGGTGGGGCACCCGCAAACTCCAGTCCCTGTGCGTTTGTGTTATTGTAGGTCGATTCCGGATCGATGTTCGGCGTGTGCTTCATCAGGATAGCCAGATTACGGCCCACAATGGAGATAGACGCGGCTTTGAACGGCATTTTATTCAGCAACCGTGCCGGAATGGTATAGTCGATAATCACCTGACGTAGTTTAAGGAAATCAGAGCTATAAACGAACGGCTCAGCAAAATTATACAGGTACTGGTAGTACTGCTGGGCCGGTACGTTCACCGCATTGGGTTCGCCTTTCTCGTTCACGCCCTTGCCAACAATACCCGTTTCGCGACCGGGCAGGGTTTCGGCATGAAGACCATAACGATAGGCCAGCGCGTTGGTACCCGAATAAATATGGCCACCAAACTTGCCGTCAATCAGGAAACTTAGCCCAATACCTTTGTAGCGGAAGGAATTATTAAAGCCAAGTGTAATTGGCGAAACGCCCGTACCATACGAGACCAGATCGCTCTTCAGCGGGTATCCCTGTGCGTCATAAATTACGTTACCGGTTGCATCCCGTTTATAGGCAAACCCTTTAATCAGGCTAAATGGCTGGCCAATTTGCTGAAACACGTAAGACGACTGCGAACGGGCCGGATCACCGACTTGCAGGTTCTGAAGATCACCGTAGAGAGAGATGACCTGGTTTTTGTTGTAGGCGAAATTAAACGAAGCATTCCAGGAGAAGTCACGGGCTTTAACGATATCGTAGTTCAGTAGCAGTTCAATGCCGTTATTCGAAATCTGCCCAACATTGAACAGAGCGCTGGAAAAACCCGATGTTCCGGAGATGGAAGCCGCTACGATATCGTTAGTTGTTTTACGGTTATACACAGCAAAGTCAATTCCCATCCGGTTATTGAACAGTCGTGCTTCAAGACCCAGTTCCGACGTAGTAGACGTTAGCGGCTGAAGATTTGAGTTAGGAACCTGACTACCATTAATCTGGGCCAGAGGTTGTCCTAAATGAGAGCCTGTCAGACCATAATAGAGCGAGAGATTGTAGGGATCCGTATCACCCCCGGCCTGTGCCCATGAACCCCGAAGTTTGGCAAAACTGATTGCAGCAGGTAGCTTAAACGCTTCTGTTAGCACAAAGCTGGCTCCAACAGATGGGTAAAAAATACTGTTTTTACCCGCAGCCAGCGTTGAAAACCAGTCATTACGACCACCTAAGTTCACATACAGGAAATTTTTGTACGAAAGGTCAGCCGATGCATATACTGAGTTAATACGTTTCTCGATATAATTGTAGGAAACACTTCGAGACGCCGGGCTAATGTTGGAAATATCGTAGAAGAACGGAATATTGAACCCACTACCACTGTAATTATCCAGTTTATTCACCTGCTTCATCAGGTTTCCGCCCATTAACAGGCTAAACCCAATATCATTTGTGATACTGTGCTTTATGGTCGCATTCAGGCTGTAGTTGCTTTCCGTAAAATTACGCAGGTTATTATTGTAGCCACCATTGAGCTGATAAGCTGTTCCTGTCGGCGTAATTTCCGTATTCCGGTAGGCATAGTTGTCGAAACCCAGACGTGCCATCAGCGACAACCAGGGCGTTACGGTATACGTAGGCTCAATGGCTGCAATGACCCGGTTTTTCTGATCATCCTGCTTGTATTGGTTAGTAGCAAAATAGGCGTTCTGGACGTAAATGTTTTCTGACCAAACCTTCTCATACCCACGGCTATCGAAGATATTATCCTGCATGGTTGAAATCGGCAGCGATGTCGGCATCGTAAACAACGTATAGTTCGCATTGCCCGGCGAATCGGACAGGCGTGGCCGGTTATGGTTTTTCTCCGTGATGTATTTAACGTTGGCCACAACCGTCAGCTTAGGCCCCAGCGTAGCGTTGGTATTCAACGCAAAGTTGTTCCGATGAAGCGTATTACCCGGTACAATCCCGTGGTTATCCAGGTTATTCATCGACAAACGATACGTAACTTTTTCGCTGGCTCCACTGATTGCGATCGAGTTGGTAAACGTATTGCCCGTTTTGTAGAAATTGATCAGGTTGTCGCGCTGCGCTACGTAAGGGCGGGCCACGCCATCGTATTGCATAACGCTGGTCCCATCTAATTTTCCGCCCCAACTGTTTGTCGTTGTGGCTTCCAGTACAGTCGTTGGTTTTTGGCCGTTATTACCAGCGCCGTAATCGTACTGATAATCTTTAAACCGTTTGATCAGCAGATCTTCAGCTACGAAATTACTGTTCACCTCAACCCCAATTCCCCGACCCACCTTGCCACCTTTGGTCGTTACCAGAATAGCGCCATTCGAGGCCCGCGAGCCATAAAGAGCCGCGGCTGTAGCACCTTTCAGTACGTTCATGGTTTCGATCTCGTCGGGGTTCAGACTCGAAATGCCGTCGCCTTTATCAGAACCACCCCACATCCCTACTGAACCCAGGTTATCGTTGTTAATCGGAATCCCATCCACAACAATCAGGGGTTGGTTGTTGCCACCAATCGATCCATTACCCCGAATCGTAATCCGGCTCGATCCACTTGGGCCCGTCGCCGTTCCAGTAATGTTCAGACCAGCTACTTTACCAACCAGCGAGTTCGCTACGTTGACCGACCGGGCCTGGGTCAGATCTTCACCTTTGATTTCAGTAGTCGAATAGCCGAGTGATTTACGCTCTTTTCTAATACCAAGGGCTGTTACAACAACTTCATCCAGCACAGACGATTGAGGAGACAGTGATACGTTCAGCGTCGAATTATTCCCGATTGGAACATCTTTTGCTACATAGCCAATAAAGCTAACCGTCAGTATTGATCCCTTAGGCACCTGAATTCGGTAATCACCTTTCTCATCGGTGACTGCGCCCTGCCGACTGCCCTTGACCACTACGTTGGCACCGTAGATAGGCGTACCTCCTTCGCCGGTAACGCGCCCTCTGACGTCAACGCTCTGCGCAAAGCTGAGCGTTGTCAGAAGGGAAAGAAGAAGGATTTTGAAATAAAGTAAGTTTTTTTTCATACTAGTGAAAAGAGTGAAAGACAAATGCGCTGCTGTCTATTGAGTTTATTCACACTATTTTGTACTTATCCTTGAATTTCAGCATGGGTAAATACCAAAAAATACTAAATAAATTCAACTGAAAATAGCCATCTAAATATAAGTAGATATACTCTAAATAGTACATCAAATAATGCTGCTTTTTATCATCTTTTAATCTGGAATATTTCTCGAAACATTTTTATGCATGATAGATATTATTGTATTTTACCAATAACTGATTTTAATCTCACGCACCGTCTTGTTTTTGGAACCGACCAGAAACAGCGTGTAATTAGCCTATCACTATACCTCTTTATCATGCGTAAACGTTTACTTCGATTAGCTCAAATTGGATTGTTGGCCTACTTAGTAGGGCCAACTATACTAGAAGCAAAAAACGATCGTAACAAACCCATCGACCCGAAAGCGACCAAAGAGACAAAAGCGCTCTATCGAAACTTACGAAAGCTGAGCAGGAAGCATATTTTGTTTGGTCATCAGCACGCTACTGAATATGGTCATGGATGGGTGGGTGATTCCAATCGGTCAGATGTTAAATCGGTAACGGGTTCGCATCCGGCCGTTATTGGTATCGACTTTAGTGGTTTGTCGGGTCGTTCGCTCGAAGCGATTGACAAGACAAAAGCGTTGCTACGTCAACAGATTATTGATACGTATAATCGTGGGGGCGTAACGACTGTTGCCTGGCATTTTTCCAATCCGGTTTCTAAAGGTGGATTTTACTGGATTGATACGGTTTCTGTAGCTGCAGTATCCCATCTAATTCCAGGCGGTTCTCACCATGAAAAATACAAAGAGATTCTACGTACCGTTGGTGATTTGGCTCGCTCCGTGAAAGGCAAAGACGGGAAACTAGTGCCGATGATTTTTCGACCGTATCATGAGTTCGATGGCGGTTGGTTCTGGTGGGGAAAGCCGCACTGTAGCCAGAAAGATTTTGTCTCCCTATGGCGCTTCACGGTTTCGTACCTGCGCGATAGCCTTCAGGTAAATAATTTCCTGTATGCCTTCTCGCCCGACTGCCTTTTCAAAACAGAAGCCGAGTATTTGGAGCGCTATCCAGGCGATGCGTGGGTTGATATGGTCGGCATGGATAACTACGCCGATTTCGGACGTAACGGTCGTTATGATGTAAGCGCTGGTATTCAGAAATTAAAAATTGTATCGGAGTATGCACAAAAAGCCGGGAAATTGGCCGCCTTCACGGAGACAGGACTTGAATCAATTCCGGATACAACCTGGTGGACCACTACGTTATTGAAATCGTTGAAAGCTGAAAAAATGCGACTAGCTTACGTACTGGTCTGGCGCAATGACAGGCAAAGTGCAACCCATTATTACGCGCCCTACCCCGGGCAGGCCAGTGTGCCTGATTTTCTCCGTTTTTATCAGGACCCGTATACGTGGTTTGAGGCAGATTTACCAAAAATGTATCGCTGAGGACGTAGTAGAAAGTCACTTGGAGCATTCCAGGAATTTACTCGCAGTCCAGACTAATCCTGTAACTTGACGTTAGAAAGTCTTGACGCTCCACTTCTCTAATTTTTTCATAGCAAACGACTTGCTTAATGCCTTCCTTTAGAACCGGTCTTATTCTTTTCATTTCCTGGAAAAATAAGACCCTTGTTAAGCTTATCGGCAAATAACTAAATTGCTCACGATTGGCATTTTTAGCCCGTCAGATCAGCAGAGTGGCACAGCTATTTTTATGGCTACGCACAATTACGAGTTCATACACAAGTACCCCGGTCGCGTGCTACGTTGCCAGGACGGTCAGGTAGTCGAATTGCGGGGATAACTAATTTTTCGTACAAACCTTTAACGGCTAATCAAACGAGCTTACCGTTTTGATGCCGCAGCGGAGCGTAGCGTGATTTTGCTCAGCACCGCTTCTCCAACAGACTTTCCCATAAGTTGACCGTTGTCTAATGCTGGTCGATAGTGAATACCGCCATATAGCCGACTGATTGAGGCTTCATCAGCCGCCTGGTTGAACGATGTAAATCGACGGGAAGGCAAGCCATACGCCATCTCTGTACTATCCGTAAAGGAAACAGCCTTTCCAAAAAAATGGGTCAATACCACAGCCGAGGCTGTTGAAACAACACTATGGCCACTGGGGTATTCAGGAAAGGGGGGCGTTTGCAAAACTGGTCGCCAGCTTTCATCCAGATGAGCATTGATATACGTCTCGGGCCGGATTACGTTGTATTGGTATTTCTCTGCCCAGCAGCTAATGAAACCGTCGAAAAGCGCAATAGCCGTTAACGTGTAAGCTGCACTTGTCGCCATCAGATCAGATTTCGTTTGCCGGGCCACTTGTCCAGCAATAGCCATCCAATGACCTCCCGGCGATAGTTTTTTACTGGCGAAATTCAAATGCCCCTGTATGTTCAGGAAAAACGGATTACAATCCCAATAATTAGCAATGAGTCGTTGGTCCGTAGTTAAATTCTTCCCTGTATCATAAACCTCTCGCACCATTGCATAAAATGGACTCCCATTAGTCGTGCTAAATGATGGCGGTCCGACGGTTCGACACTGTGCGGCTGAATCAAGCGTGAGCGGCCGGATGCGTGCCCAATAAGGTTCGACAGCGGCCAGATAACCGGGTGGAGTGGGTGCCCAAGCGCCGGCTTTTTTTGTAGGCGCATATCGACGTAATGACCGAGTCTGGCGGTAATTATCGCCTTTAGCCCATTCCAGAATATGCAGCGCAACCTGTGAACCAAATTCCTTTGAGGCTATAATCGTTCTCTCCGAATACCCTCGTTTTTGCGCCTGTAACCAGAGTTGAGCCGTGAGTTTGTCAAGCCGTTCTTCCGAGAAAATCAGCCCTTTCCCCACTCGCAAAAATGCTTCAATAGCCGCCAATTCCGGTCGACATTCAGTTGATGGACTAGCCGTTAAAGATGATAATGAGGGCAGTTGACCCGCCAGTGACCGGTATGACCCTTTCTGAAAGGGAATTAAGGCTTCATAGGCCGCTATGTGCGCATAAGCATAAATTCGGGAAGCTACGGGGGGAGAAAACACATCGGCCACCATAATATCGGTAAGTAACTGATGAGCAGCATGCAACAGGGTTGTTTCTGCAATCGGTGTTGGAGCGGGCGCCCAGGCGGTTAGGCTGGTGAGCCAGACGACGCAAAATACCAATCGTTTTTTCATCGCTCAAAACCCAGTAAAGAGCCGTCGTTTACTGTGAACAGCAACCGTTTTCGATTCGTAGCGGTACGTATGCTGATTACCTGCCGAACATCGCCCCCGGCCCAGATTCCCGTTTGACGAGGTTCGATAACCTTAAAATGCCCTCCCCCATCACCTTTCAGCAAACAACCAAAACTGGCCGAGCAAGGGCCAAATTGCACGCGATATGGATAAAAGTTACCCGCTACCAGCAAATCAGATTTCCCGTCGGCATCCATATCCTCGAATACTAACGCACTCCCCCGCGAAAATTGTGCCTCAACAGGTAAAGACTCAAACTGAAACGTACCATTCCCCTGATTTTTGAAAATACCAGACGCCAGTTGCCGTACCGAAACAACTGATGCTTGTGCCAGTTGCGATTTATTCAAAATGTCGGGCACAGTGGCATCAGCGTATTGATGATAGCGCGTGAATTTTTTCCGTAACGGCACCACCTGATCAAGCAATTCATCACGCGAAGCTACCGGGTATGCCTTGCCCTGAATATAATACGTCCAGAGGGGGTCCATCACACCGTCGTTATCAATATCGGTCGTTACAATCTGCATCGGCTGCTTTTGTTCAGCCCGGAACAGATTGTTCAGCCCGGCATTGCCTGCAACAATGTCGGTATCTCCATCCTGATCAATGTCCGCCAGCAGGATCGAAGCCCACATGCCTTCGCTATCAGCCAGTCCAGCTTTCGCCGAAATATCGGCTAGTTTTCCTTTCTGATTGTCGAACAAGCGCACCGACATCCAGTCGCCAGCTAGTAACAGTTCAGGGTACTTATCTCCCTGTAAATCCGTCCAGCCAGCCGCCTGCACCATACCAATGTGTCGCAACGCAGGCGCAAGCTGATCCGTTACGTCCGTGAAGTGCACAGTTCCATTAGCAGGTGTGTCGTTACGTAACAGATAACTCTCGGATGGTATTGGAAATGCGCCCGGCTTGCCGCGTCCGCCCACAAACAAATCCAGATCGCCATCCTGATCCATATCGGCAGCAGCAATAGCCATTTTACTACTTCTCATTTGCGGAAGCGCCTGTACAAGGCGGCTGAAACGGCCTTTCCCGTCGTTCAGATAAAGGCGGTCCTGGTATTCGGGCGCACCCGTTTCGTATTCATTGCCGCCACTCACTACGTATAAATCAGCGTCGCCATCTCGGTCAGCGTCGAAAAATAAGGCGTTTACGTCTTCGCTGGCAGCATCCGCTTTCCAGGGCTGTTCATCCGAACGTTTGAACGTACCATTAGTTTGCTGTATCCATAGCTCGGCATTTTGCCCAACAGCTCCGCCCAGAAAAACATCGTCCAGTCCATCACCATTTACATCCGCTTTTGCCAATGCCGGTCCCAACCTTGATAGTTCGTAGGGAATGAGTACCTCTACTTTAAAATCGATAAAGTCGTTTTCACGATGGCGAAATGGCAGTAGCTGATTCATCGCCAATGGATTAAACCAGGAGGTTTCAGTTTTGGGCAGAGCAGACGTAGTAGTGGCATCCGCTTGTCGTATTTGAATAGTCTGATCAGCAGGTACGTTTGTTTGCTGGGTCTGATGGCCATCGGGCCAGTAAACGGTCAAGCGGTTTATAGTTGTCTGTTTTCCTACACCAAAATGGATGGTCGGTTCAACGGATGCCTGATACCCCCGCACCGGATACGCTTCCTGCAACTGACGCCCATCATTAGTTTCAATTACAACTCTCGCTCCAATCGCCTGCGTGTTCGCATCCTTTCCAACCAAACGCACGCGCAGAAAATGGGCTTCGCTCCGGCTCTGTTCAGCGTTGTTCCGGCAGAGCGAAACAGGTTCATTCTGTTTACAGATCACCAGGTCCAGATCGCCATCGCCATCAAAATCGGCATAAGCCGCAGCGCCTGATACGGCTGGCGTCGCCAGGCCCCAGGCAGCCGCCTTGTTACTGAATGTCAGATCATGGTTATTGCGAAAAGCATAGTTTGTCAGCCGATTCGATGGCATTTTTCGCACCAGATCGACGGTCTGAAAGTTCAGATTCCCCTTAGCTGCTTCTTCCAGTTTAGCATCGGCAACCGTGTATTTCATGAAATCCAGATCAGTGAAATCGCGCAGATAGCCGTTCGTTACAAACAGGTCTTTCCAGCCATCGTTATCCAGATCAGCCAGTAATGCAGACCACGACCAGTCCGTAGCAGCTATACCCGCCAGTTGACCAATTTCGGAAAAACGGGGCACTGGGCTAATAGAAGGCGATTTCTCTGCTATTTCTCTTAGCCCGGTACCGTTCCCCCAATTCCCGCGATTTAGTTGAAGCATGTTCCGCATCTGCTGACGGAAATAGCCGCTGTCGATCAGCATTTGATAAGCGTCATACTCGTCAGGGCCTTTGAGCATCTTTTGCCGATGATTATCTTCAGGCAGCATATCGAGCGTAACGACATCGGGTAACGTATCGTTGTTAAAATCGGCCAGGTCGCAACCCATCGAAAACTTGGATGTGTGGGTCATAGCGCCACGTAGCGACTCTCTGAAACCGGTATGATGCCCCGTTCCGTCGTGCTGATTCAGGTACAGACAGTCCTGTTCGGTATAATCGCTGGTCGTATATAAATCCGGCCAACCATCGCCGTTTAGATCGCTCACCCCCACGCTGAGGCCGAAATTAAGCGGATTGTTCAGAATACCTTCGGCCAGCGTTACGTCCGTAAACTTACTCTGGTCGTTACGTAGCAGGCGATTGCCAAACCGAAAATCGGGCGTAGCGCGAATCTTGCGGGTATTTAGAAACGGATTGTAGGTATGATTGGAGTGATTCAGAAGAAAAACGTCTAAGTCACCGTCGCGGTCGTAATCGAAGAAAGCGGCTTGCGTAGATTGTGTTCCGGGCAAATCCAGCCCAAACTCTTTTGCCCGCTCCCGAAACTGCGGTACGCCGTCTTTAAGGCCCTCATTAATAAATAATTCATTGGCTAATTTTTCAGGCGAGTATTTCCCTGAATGACAGACGTAAATATCCACTCGTCCATCGCCATTCGCGTCGGCAACACTCACACCCGTTGCCCACGTACCATTTCCCGCTACGCCAGCTTGTTTCGTTACGTCGTTAAAACGCCAGTTTCCTTTGTTCAGATAGAGTTTATGCGCTACGGTATTGCCGGAGAAAAACAAATCAGATTGACCATCACCATCAAAATCGCCGATACCGACGCCATTGCCATTGTACAGGTATTCATACCGAAAAATGTTAAGCGAGTCGGTTTCCTGAATGACATTGGTAAATTGAACACCCGTCTGCTCAGGCGAAAGCACTGTAAATAACGGTTGTGATTCGGGTAAATTGGCGGGCCAAATCAGCCCGAGCAGCAAGGTAACAACGGCCAAAAGCGTTTGAGGTGTCAACATAGCACGTCAGTTAAGCCGAAGGTTTTCGTCGCCGGGTTCGTAGGCCACGTACAGTAATAACAACGTCATCATTTCCTGATCGCTCCGCATTTGCCCATCCGACGTAATGATTTTAGGCGGTTTGTTGGGATTCAACGGATTACTTTCCGTATTGTCATACGTTCCAATCACGTTAATGACCGCTCCCGTTGGTAAGATAACCGGCTTTTCGTAGCGGTAGATTTCCTGCCAGCGAAAATCCCAGTCCGGGATACGTACCAGTGGAATCGTATCCTGATCGGCCTGAGTAACAAAGGCTGTAAACCGTTTGCCGATCTGGTGCATGTGTGGCCAGGCGTATAATAACGTAATGGGTTGATTTCGGTACGCTACCTTCAACTTGGTTGTCAGGCTATCGCCACCAAATACCAGCAGCGGGGGCGAAATATCGCGCTCACCAATACCACCCGACCCTAAACTGATGACTTTTACCGTCCGGCGAATTGGTTTTTTGGTAAAGAAAAAATTAACGCCATTCAAGCTAATGGTATCCTTCGCAGATGGTCCGAAATGCACGGTCAGCAACATGACGCCCCGTTTCGGCATCACCCAGCCCATATCGGCCGGATACGTCTCGACTGTTGTTCCGGGAACCCACCCTCCGTAATACGTCATTTGCTTTTTGTAGGGCAACCACTCCCGGTATCGCGAAGCATCCTCACCATTCAGGTCGACCTGTTCTGCGGTATTGGTCAGGCTAATCGCGGGATCTTCTACCGGGTGAATCGCAAAATTGGCATGGTGAATCGCCTTCTTATTGTTCGAGGTAAACTCAACAGCTTCAACGTTAGCCGTTTCTGCCAGACCAAACGGAATCTTAAACACCATAAAATGTTCTTTGCCGTCCCTTACAACCGTGAATGGCTTTAGCATACGTAACGTCAGGTCGGGTACACGCGAGTAACCCGTACCGGCCTGCGCCCGCTTCAGCAAAGCGCTTTCAGCCTCAGTGTTCACTTTGCCCTTCGGCATGTCGGCGTCGATCCAGTCCGTCAGGGTTTTGATTTGTTCCGGTGTCAGGCTACGTTTATTAGCGAATGTAACGTAATGATCGTCTGCACGCCAGGGCGGCATATAGCCACTCACTACAACCTTTTTAATGAACTTCGACCGTTTCGTTACATCTTCATACGTAATGAGCGAAAACGGCGCGGCCTCCCCCGGTCGATGACACACGGCGCAGTTGGCATGAATTAGTGGCTGAACATCGCGGTAGAAGGTAGGCTTCTGTGCATAGCTGGGCTGTCTCATTATCATGCCAAATACACAGATAAAACCCCACACTACGTAATTTTTCATATACGTTGGAATCAATGGAATACCTTGTTAACAAAAGTGACGGAGCCGTTTTGCGGCTCCGTCTTATTATCTACCAACTTATGAAAAACAAGTGCTATTTCAAAATTATTAGGGCACATCCCACCATACACGTCCGGTAGCGTCCTGCGGACTCGTACCAAAGCCAGATTCTTTAGCCATCTCATCATAAGCAGCTTTCCGATTGGCGTAGTTCGCTTCACTTGGATTTGGCAGACCCAGCGGTGCCCGGCGGGGTACCACCAGCGTAGCGCCATTCGAAATCAACGCGGGAAGAGCCAGAGTCGACGTAGTGTTTGGTAAACCGGTACGCTTCCACAACGCCCAGCCTTCAGCCGGTTGACGGAGGAAATTTATATACTCCTGGCTGGCAATCAGATCCATCGCTTTAGCTGCGTTAAAAACCACCTGTGGTTTCGCCAGATATGCCGTTTTTTCAGCCGCCGTCATGGGCGTATAATTTGATACTACCGTTCCCTGTGCTACCACATCGTACCAATCCAGCGAAGCCACAACACCGGAATCATACCAGGTTTTGGCCGTTTCGGTCGTAATGGCCTGTGCTGCCAGTTCGGCTCGCATGAAGCAGAAATCGGCGTACGTAATAACCGGAAAGTAATTTTTACCCGTACCTGTTGAGCCATTCACGGCATAGGAAGCCTGAAACAAACGCGGCTGTATGTACGATAACGTATCAATAGCCGTACGCGTACCGCTGATGGTTAAATAGCGGGGTGTATAATAGCGCTGGATGTTCTGGGCTGTCCTGGATGCATCGGGGCTGGTAAAGCCACCAACATAACGGCGTGCTGACTCTTTTGTGCCAGTGGGAAGCTGTTTATCCGTAATAAGCAGATCGATGTTAGCTTGCGAGTAGCCATTGGGCGTAAAGAACGCGTCGATGCGGGGGTCCATCGTGTCCCACATGAAATCGACAAGCGGTTTTGCCGCTCGCAAACCGGCCGGGTTCCAGTTGGAATCTCCTCCACCGGTAAATCCAGCCGGTGCTATAAAAACCCAGCCATCGGTATTGCTGCTCATCAGATCAGTAGCAGGCGAGCTCAACACTTCCTGCGCAATGGTCTTTAGCTTGGCGGCATCCCGTTTGGCTAGACGCATCGCAATTTTTAACCGGAGCGCATTAGCCGCTTTTACCCATTGCTGGGTATTGCCGGCATAATACTGATCATTTGTGCCCAGAGCTACCTGCGAAGTCGTTTGGGGGGTTTTCAGCGTGGTGATAGCTTCTTTCAACTCGGTATCCAACGTAGCAAAAATGGTTTGCTGTGGATCATATTTTGGCGTTAGCGTACCACCGTAACGGGCCTGAAAAGCCTCTGAATACGGAATACTGCCATAAATGTCGCTTACGTAGAACGTATAGTAAGCTTTCAGTATCCGCGCAATCCGGATCATGTGCACATAACGGGGCTGTTCTGTAGCGGGTAGTTTTTCGATCAGTTTTTCCAGATCGGTCAGCGTATTACCAACGCCATTGGCCCCGCTGTAGAGTCGACCGTACCGCTGGGAGAAATTATCGTATACCTGAGTGAAGTTCTGCCCGTTACCATTGACGGCCGTCGAGTACTGCATCCAAGGCATGATCCGCTGATACGTATCATAGAACGCTTCGAAATCCTGATTGTGTACACCAATCGATGCATTAAGGAACTGGTTAGCGGGCGGCACGCTCGTCAACGATTCCGGGTCGATGTTGACATCGACAAACGCCTGCTTCTGGCAACCGCTAAATAGTAGCGTTCCTGCCGTTAACAGGCCGACAATGTGTTTTTTATAAGAGATAATCATTGTATCTTTTCGATTGAGATCAGCGATTTTGGGTCATACCATTTACTTTTTTTGGCGAATTATACAACCCAGAATCATATACTAAATTAGAATCCGACATTAACCGATACCCCAATATTGCGGCTGAATGGCAAACCACCGTATTCGGCAAATTCGCCAGCGTTGTTGCTCTTCAGCGACTGCGGATTGATGCCATCTTTCGCCGTCCGGTAGAGGTAACCGAGGTTACGTCCAACGACGCTCAACCGAAGCGACTGCACTTTCACCTTATTCAGCCAGTTAGCCGGTACGTCATAACTCACCGATGCTTCGCGCACGGCGACCCAAGAGTTTTCAAATACTGAATATTCCCGGATACCTGATCCCCAGTTAGACAGGTTATCATAGTATGCATAGGCAGGAACCGGTGTGAGATAGCCTTTAGAAACAGCATCAGCATAGGTCATACCACCCAGATCAACCTGTTTGCCATCTACCGTGGCCGTCACCCCTTTGTTCAGAACACCATCGGGAATGATACCGTCGTTGCGCCGATTACCCTGTGCATCAGTAAAGGCGATACCACCGTTTTCTGCATCTCGTCCAGCGAGACTATTGGAAAGACTACCAAAAGCAGAACCGTAAGCATGGGTTGCCGATGCCATCACACCACCAATTTTGGAATCGAGCTGGAACGTAGCAGACAGATTACCGAAGCGGAAATTGTTGACGTTACTGAGCAGAAAATTTTCCAGCATAGTACCAACGTCTTTAGAACCCTGACCAGCAGCGCCACTACGTAGGTAAGTCAGATAACCACCCACACCGTTAGCGGCTCCAATGAGCTTGCGGCCTTGATCATCGCGAGCATAGGCATAAGTCGTTGTAATCGTTCCGTAATCACCGCCAGCTCTGGCCACTGACTTGAGATCAGCTCCGAATGCCAGACTCAATTCATACGTATCGATTCCGTCGGCCAGTTCCAGAATTTTGTTCCGGTTTCGGCTGAAGTTAAACGACGTATTCCACTGGAACTTACCCGTTTTGATCGGCGTACCCGTCAGCAAAATTTCCACACCACGGTTTAGAATCTTACCAGCATTAACCAACCGATTTGCAATGCCCGCTTCCTGAGCCACAGGCAGAGTAAAGATTTCATTAGTCGTCAGCTTATTATACACGGCGACATCAACTCCCAGCCGGTTGTTAAAGAACCGAAGATCAGCTCCCACTTCCCATTCCCGCGCCAGACGGTTTTTCAGGGTATAGTTTGGCAGAGTATTGTCTCGAAAACCATACTGGGGAATTAAGCCACCCGTTGATGTGTAATTTCCATTGGCCGAGTAAAAACCTGTTCGGTTTGTAATCCAGGCATCAGTATCGCCACCGGTGAAGCCGTAGCTGGCTCGCAGTTTCCCGAATGAGAGGGCTTTCGGCAAATTCTTAACCGACTGCGTGAAATCCCATGCTAACCCAACTGAGGGATAGTAATACGATTGCTGACCACTTCCATTGGCATACGTTAGTGCCGATGAATAATCCATCCGGTTCGTAAAGTTCAGAAACAAAACATCCTTATAACTCACATCACCATAGAGGTAGGCCGCGTCTGTACGCTTAGATGGGTTTAGGCGGGTGGTTATGTTCAGCGGATTGATTGTGTTGGAAAGGGCAAATACCCCTGGTAAGCGTAGTCCACCGTTTGTGCTCAGCTCATAATAGCGGCCTCCATTGATCCGGTTTGTTTCGCCCCCCAGCGTCAGGTTCAGGTGAAATAGCGAACTCAGATCCCGGTTGAAAGTTAATAAGCCCTGAACGCGCGACTGGCTATTGGCTTCTGACGATTGAACGTAGCGATCATTACCTGCGAAGCCCTGTCCATCGCCCAAGTCACGAATGTCGTTCTGATATAGTTCGTTCTGGAAATTGGCCCGCACCAGACCAGTTAGCCAGGGTGTGAAGTTCAAATTTACGTCGATATTGCCCCGGAAGATTTTTTCGTTACGTTTGGTATTCTTCTGGAACGTATCCCACAGGAACGGTGAGATGTTATAAGGATCAGCGGCCCCCTGTTTCCGTCCACCATTGGGCGAGATATAATTATTAACCCAGTAATCGATATCAAAGCTCCGTGGACGACCGTATACGAAGCGAAAAACAGGGTTAAAATTACCACCCTGGCGGATTGGATTGAGGTTGTTATTGACGGTATAATCCGCCGATACGTCGAGATTGATAAGTTTACCGATCTTTTGGCTGGCCCGTATATTGAAATTATCCCGCTTCAGTTCGGCACCACCCGGCATAATCGTGTTGTTGTACAGATTCGAGTAGGAAGCCCGGAACGATGAACGGTCATTGCCTCCCTCGACAGCCAGGTTGTGATTCGTAAACCGACCTGTCTGGAAGAATTTCAGCGGGTCATTCGCTTTCCAGGGTATCATCCGACCATCGAGATCTCGTACCATATGCCCATCCAGCTTCGGTCCGAACGAATAAGGCCAGTTCTGATTATCGACCTGATCGGTTCCGTCGGCAGCTTTGGTAAAAGTTGGCGAGATACCGGCCCCATATTGATTCTGAACATCAACGAATCGATACGCATTTTCAAATGACGATGTATGGTTGTAGTTGACACCCAGACCTTTTTGCTCCCGACCGCGTTTGGTTGTGATAACCACAACGCCATTAAGCGCTTCCGAACCATACAGCGCACTAGCGGCCGAGCCTTTAAGAACAGTCATTGTCTCTACGTTATCGGCGTTGATGTTCTTCATGATGTTACCAAAGTCCTGAGCGGCACCCCACGAATCGGCTCCCGTCGTGCCAGGCCGAATCAGTACCCCGTCAATCACGAACAAAGGCTGGGTGTTTGGACTAAGTGACGCATTTCCCCGAATCCGAATCCGTGAGGAAGACATCGGACCACCTGAGCCCTGGTCAATCTGTACACCAGCCACTTTTCCCTGGAGAGCATTCACCAGGTTAGCGCTATTGGCACGTTCTAAATCCGTACCTTTTACTTCCTGAGTGGCATAAGATAGTTTGCGGGTTTCCTGCTTAATCCCAAAACCTGTTACAACAACTTCGCTGAGCGCCTTGGCATCGTCGGCCAACGTAATGTTAAACTCGGATGTTCGGCCAATGGCTACCTGTTGCGTTGTAAAACCAATAGCCGATACAACCAACGTAGTGGCATTAGCAGCTGGCAGATTCAGTCGAAACGTACCATCGGCGGCCGCCGTTGTACCTGTATTCGTTCCTTTGACCTGGATCGTAGCACCAGGAATAGGGTTATTCTGACTATCCCGCACGTGCCCTGTGATGGTAGCCCTCGACTGCGCCAAAGTCGGTATACACCGAATCAGGACCAGCATGATTAACAGTAATAGTTTTTTCATTCGGACGGAGATTAGATTAGTTTACTAAGGAAAGTGGCCCGTTTAAACTGAGCACTTTATTCTTTATGCAAGTTTAATATAAATTTATTCCATCATTAATACTGATTTAATATTTTTTTTTAAAAACTATATTAGTATTTATAATCTTACAAAGAAAATATATAATTATTTACAATTAAATCAACAAATTTCAACCATCATTAGCCTTTTCAAAAGATAGCTTCTTATAAAAATACTTAATAGAATAGAGAGTATTAATACGCTACGAATATGATCGGCATATACTTATAGTATTGCACGCATTTTTACCGGCTACTCATCAGATCATGCTAGTTCATTTTAGAAAGCAGGTAAAATACCCGCTTTTTTTAGTCGCACGATGATAAATTCGCCGATAGCTTTACCCTGAGTCTGCCCATTTTCAATAGCATCTCGGTAATGAATTCCTCCATATAGCCGGGAAATAGCTGCTTCAGCAGCCGCCTGCCGGAAGGATTTGAATTCACGCTCAGGTAATTCAAATAGAATTTCGGTATTGTCGGTAAACGCGAATTTATCCCCCAGCATATACGTTAGCAACTCGGCAACAGCAGTTGAAATAACGCTATGACCGCTGGTGTATTCGGGGAAGGGTGGAGTTTGTAAGAGCGGTTGCCAGCGTACATTGATATAGCGGTTAATTACCGTTTCAGGGCGAATGCGATTGCTACGGTATTTTTCGTCCCAACAACTAATAAAAGCATCCATAAGCGTCATCGCCACCAACGAATGAATCTGCAGTGCTTTGTCAAACGGTAGTTTTGCCTGAGCCGTAACAATGCTGGTAATGTTCATCCAGTGTCCGCCAGGACTGATTTTTTTAAATCCAATGGACATATGCCCCGACGTATTGACCGCAAATGGGTTGCAATCCCAATAGGAAGCAATGAAGCGCTGCTGCTCGGTTAATGTATTTCCCACCCGATACACCTCATAGGCCAGTTTATAAAATTCGCTGGTAGTGTCTTTGCTGAACGTAACGGGTGATTTAGGTTTAAATTGAGTACAGGAATCAATGACCATAGGGCGAATGATACGCCAGTGCGGTTCAATTGCTTCAATATAGGCTGGCGGTGTTGGGTACCAGAAACCGTCTCTCTTAGTGGGTCGGTACCGTAATCGGGCGCTTAGTTTTCTGTAATTATCATCGGCGGCATACGTAACAATCTGTTTAGCAATCATCTGCGCTACGTTCACCGACTGCTGAAGAGCTGACTCGCTGTATCCTTCCTTTTTAAGCTGACTGAGTAATTTTTGCTGATCTTCTTCCAGCATAGAACCCGATGGCAGAATCAATCGGCCGGTTTCAAGAATACAGTACAGCGCAGCTACCTGATAGTCGTAGGGCTCTTTTTGCGTCAGTTCGAGCGGTTTGAAATCGCGAACAAACGATGCAGGCGATGTGATTCCTTTTTGCTGACGGGCAATGATCTCATGCGCGCCTAATAAACAGTACGTATAAAAACGGCTGGCTGCAGGCGGATTGACAACGTCATGGATCATCACCATCGTTACGGCAAACATTGTCGGCTGGAGATGTTTACCTAAGTCATACTTAGGTTTAGCCCCGGCAGTCTGGCAAAGAAAAACCCCAATAAGCAATAAATATCTCATGGTTTTTGCGCGCTATAGACCTGCAGAGGCTGATTGAACGCTCCAATAATCAGGTATTTTTTCTGCTGTACCGTTACGTCAATCACAGACTTGACATCCCCCGTTACGGACAAACCGGCATTTGGCTGACTCACATATGTGAAATTTCCTTTCCCATCGCCCGTTAAAAGACATCCATAGTTCGCATCCATGCTACCCAGTTTCAAGCGATTATCCGTTTTATTACCGAACAGAAGTACATCTGCATGGCCATCCTGATTGACGTCTTTTACAACACTGACGGTTACTGGGGCAAATTGTGCTTGTATGGGCAATAGATGTTTCTCAAAGGCGCCATTTTTTGCCAGATAACAGACCGTGTGACACTCCGTTACGGTGAGCTTTTGCGCTCCGGCTAAATCTTCCGCCGAAAAAATAGTCTGAATGGTTGCGTTCGCATAATCCTTATAAAAACCAAATTTCTTGCGCATGGCATAGATCTGATCATTCAATTCATCCCGACTGACGAACGGATAAGCCTGCCCTTGTACGTAGCAACTGAAGAATGGATCAATAGACCCGTTTTTATCAAAATCAGCGTAATACAATTCCGCTGGTTCTTTTTCCGAAAAATGCAGTTGCGAATTTGTTCCCAGATTTCCGGCAATAATGTCTTTCTGCCCGTCGCCATTCACATCAGCAACTGTCAGCGATAGCCAGAACCCTGCTGATGCTTCGGGGAAATACGATTTTGTTTTATCGACAAACCCATCTTTTGTGTTCAGATAGATTTTTATGGACATGAACTCACCGCATAGAATCAGATCATTACGTCCGTCGTTGTCCATATCCGCCCATTGCGCATCAGTGACCAGACCTGCCCTGGCAAAAGGAATCGGTACCGCCTTAAACTGACCGTTTCCCGCGTTTTGGAGTAGATAAGAAACAGCCGGTTCCGGGTAGCGACCCGGTATCACGCGACCACCTATGAACAAGTCAAGATCACCGTCGCCATCGTAATCGCAGGGACGCACGCAGGATTTACTGCTGGCATTGAGGTTGGGTAGCGCCGTTTTCGACAAACTCAGGTTTCCCTTTCCGTCATTCATATACAACTCATCCTGTAGGGAAGATGTATTCACCTCAAACAACGAATAGCCGCCTTTCGCTACGTATAAGTCATCATATCCGTCTCCATTAGCATCGAAAAAAACGGCTGCAGAAACGGCCGACGTGGCTTCGTCACCAATCGTCAATGGCTCGATTTTTTGAAACGGTTGTGCATCCGATTTTCCCCCTTTCTGTTGTACCCAGACGCGACCTGGTTTATTCTGATCGCCACTGATGAACAGATCGTCCAGCCCATCTTTATTAACGTCTCCTTTTGCCAGCACAGGTCCTGTATGCGAATACATCCATAGCATGAGTGGTTGTCGTTTGAAATCATTCTCGGTATAGCCTTCGTGCGTGTGCGACACAATGGGCTCCACCCTGGAGAAAACAGAACCGGACTTTTTCGGCGTCAACAACGTAGTAGACGTAAGCCCCGTAGTCGGTTGTTGGATCACAACCAGTTGATTGATCGCCATGCCGACGATGGTCTGTTTCGTCTGATCGGGCCAATTGATGACAACCGAATCAATGGCCGTAACAGTACCAAGACCAAAGTGAAGGGTTAGCGGTTGTGTCGACAAATAACCACGTACCGGACTGATTTCCTGATACTGACGGTTTCCTTTCGTATACAGATGTATCTGTGCGCCCAGCGCATTTTTGTTGCCGTGCGTCGGAACCAGTTTTAACTGAACGTAGCTATTTTTCGATTGCTCACGACTCAGATTCTGATAGATAAAAGCCGGTTCGTTGATATTATTGACCACGAGTTCCAGATCACCATCGTTGTCAAGATCGGCATAAGCGGCTCCGTTTGAGATCGAAGGCGTCTGAAAGCCCCACTCCTGCTGCTTATTTGCAAAGGTTAGATCGTGGTTGTTGCTAAAAATATAATTGGGAATTTTGGTCGACGGCATCGCCTTTACCAGATCCATCAACTGTATCGATTCGCGATTGATGGCTTTTTTGACCTTATAATCGCCCCAGTATTTCAGAAAATCTTTATTGGTATAGTCCCGTAGGTACCCGTTCGTGATGAATAAATCTTTATAGCCATCATTATCAAAATCGGCCATCAGCGGAGACCAGCTCCAATCGGTATTTGATACGCCCGCGGTCTGAGCAATTTCGCTGAACGTCGGTATGCCTGCTCCACTGCGGCCGTCGCCATTATTCAGTTGGAGCATATTGCGCATGTATTGCTTCTGCAAGCCTTGCTGCTGCATCAATTCAAACGACTCGTAATTTTCCTGAAGCTGGAGTAATTTTTGTCGGCGGTTATCTTCGGGTAGCATGTCCAGCGACATAATATCCGGAAAACCATCATTGTTGTAATCAGCGATGTCAACGCCCATCGAAAACTGAGCCATATGCCGAAAACTCGCCGATGAAACCTCGCTAAACGTACTATTCTGATTATTAATGTAGAGATAATCAGGCTCATTGTAATCATTCGTTACGTAGATATCCGGCCATCCATCCTGATTGATGTCAGCCACAGCCACGCCCAGGCCAAACGTTAATGGATATTGCTTGATACCCGCTTTCATTGATACGTTAATGAAGCGGCCTTTCTGATTTTCGTAAAGTTTATTGCCAGCCAGTTCGTCGGTTTCATTATGGAGCTTGGCTAACTCCATATTGTCGTATTTCTTGACGTTGTGATTTAACAGTAACAGGTCCAGATCACCATCTTTGTCGTAATCCAGAAAGGCAGCCTGCGTGCTATAGCCTGGATCATCGAGCCCGTATTCTTTAGCCTGCTCGCGAAAAGTGAGGTTTTTTTGATTGATGAATAGCTGGTTCCGGCGCATATCGGTAGGCACTTTACCCGAATAGCAGACGTAAATATCCAGCCAGCCATCGCCATTGACATCAGCCAGACTGACACCCGTTTTCCAGCCGCCCGGACGACCAGCCACTTCAGCCCGAACGCTGTTCGTAATATCTTTGAAGGTTAAACCGCCCTGATTCAAGTAAAGCCTGTTTGGTTTTAGATTGGCCGTAAAAAATATATCCTGTAAACCGTCATTATTAAAATCGCCCACAGCGACCCCGCCCCCGTTATAAAAATATTCGTAGGCCAGTACGTTAAGCTGTTCATTTTCGTCAATGTCATTGCTAAAACTGACGTTGGTTTTGCTGGCTGGAAGGAGCTGAAACAACGACTGAGCGTTAACACCACGTATAGGAACACACCCCAACAAAATGACGCCAAGGACGTAGCGAAAAAGTTGGCGAAAACGTAAATCCAATTGATTAATGAACATTGGTGAAACCATACGCACGCAAAAGAATAGCCAATAAAAATACGTATAAAAAGCCAAAGGTCCCATGAAGAGACCTTTGGCTTTTTAATGTAATTCGGCTCCTACTTATCCCACCAAACGCGGGATATCCAGTTATCACCCGACGACAATCTCGCTGTTGCCGACTGATAATTCGCCGTGTTCAGCGTTGCTTCCGTCGTCGGATAGGGTTGACGACGAGGAATCTGACCACTGGAGAAGTTACCGGTATAATTTACTGGCGTGAGTACTGGGAAACCCGAACGCTTCCAGTTGTTCCAAGCCTCGCTATTGTTCATCAGCATACCATCTGTAGCCCAGTATTGTTCGTTGATCTGTTTCAGCGCATTAGCCGCTACCAGCGGATGAGCATCGGCATAGGCATTCGCCGTGGCAGCGTCGATAGCAGCCGCTGTTCCATATTTCGACAGCGACAGGATACCTGCAGCTACACCGTTTCTGTAATGCTGAGCAGCCGTACCACTGACCGTGAAACCACGCGTAGCCGCTTCAGCCAGTAGCAATTCTGTTTCAGCGTAGGTCAGGACAAAAAGTGGTGCGCTACGGTTGCGATAAATCTGCGTTGGACGAGAGTATTTGCCGATAGGCGTGGCCTCTGCTCCTGCTCCGGTACCGCCAGGGTAACCAGCCGATTTACTGATGTCGGTCGCCTGACCATTCAGATCATAGCCGTTAGGCAGACCTAGCTGAGCACTCGCGGTAGTGTTGCCACCACTAGCGAAATCCTGATTGGCGGTCAGGCCATCGACAGGCACCTCGGCTACTTTACTCAAACGAGGATCGTTGTTCGCTTTCAGGTAATCGATCATGGTTTTGCTCCAGCGCACCTGATAAACATCGGCTAGTGTCGATAAAGCTGCACCATTTCCGTTTCCGTAACTGTTGGCATTGTCGGCCAATACATATGCATCATCATCAACACTGGTAAAGACACCGCCGGCAGCAGCTTTTTCAGCATAGCTCTTAGCCGTGGCAGCATCAGCTTTCACCATGCGCATAGCCAGTTTCAGCATCAGCGAATACCCAAACTTTTTCCATTTCGTTACGTCTCCTTTGTACGTAAACGCATCATTGGTAGGTAGCGCAGCCGATGCATTCAGGGCAGCGATGGAGGTTTCGAGCCGACTTAGCAACGATTTGTAAATGCTCTCCTGCGTGTCGTAGACGGGTAAGCTGGTACCCGCTTTGCCTTGCAACGCCTGGGTGTAGGGAATATCGCCGTAGGTATCGCTGATCGTTGCAAAACACTGTGCCTGCATGATAACGGCAATACTATTCAGGTTAACCTGAGCGGCATTACCTTTCGTTAACTGCTCCATTTCATAGGCGAAGCTGGCCGCTTTAAAGCCCTCATTCCAGGTACTTGCCAGATACGAGTTGGTATTACTCGAAATCACGTATTTGTCGCCGTTGGAATAATAGTTGGCAGCACCCGATGTGGTTGAGGCCAGAACCTGCGCCCACATACTCTGGAAAAGGATGGGGCCATTATAGCCAGCCGTAGAGTTGACGTAACTCCACTGAATGCTGGGCAGCAACAGATTAGCATCAAATGTAGCGCCCGATGCCTTGGTTGGGTCTGTATTAAGCGCGTCGAATGTATCCGTACACGAAAATTGCAGTGCCCCGATGAGGAAGGTTATTGCGATGAGTCTCTTCTTCATTGTTCTTTTATTTGAATCGAATGTTCAGGTTAACACCATAGTTACGCGTAGCTGGCAGATTGGCTCCCTCAATACCCGAATAGGTTAGGTTAGAGCCAAACGAAGCTTCAGGATCGATGTTGGTCGTCTTCTTCATGAGGTAAAATAGATTCCGGGCAACGAACGAAATGTTTACCGTGCGGATCAAAGGCAGCTTCTCCAGCACACGAGCGGGGAGGTTATAACCGAACGTTAACTGACGCATTTTGATAAAGTCGCCGTCGACTACACTGATTTTCGTTACGTTGTTAGCCAGCGCTGTATAGTACGCCTGCGCTGTAGCGTTAACCGTATTGGCAGCTCCGCCTTCAACAACACCCGTTGTAATTCCGCCTTCACGGCCTACTAACGTAGCTTTGTGCAACCCTCGGCGATACGCGTAGTTTTCCGTTGCCGACAGGATTTTGTTACCGTAGTTGTAATCGATCAGGAATGACAGGTTGAAATTACCGAACGAGAAATCGTTATTCAAACCACCGTAAAGTGTTGGCAGGACCGTTCCCATGTTGATTAGATCACCCCGAACCGGTAGCCCTGATGCATCGACAACGATTTGCCCATTCGAAGCATATTTGTAATCATACGCGCGAATTTGAGGACCTGCCTGACCAACGACGAAGGAAGTGATGGCATTACCCAGGGTGGCCCGGTTCGAACCGAGCGTAATTGGGTTGTTGTTCGCATCGGTTTGTAAAACTTTGTTATGCACGGACGTCAGGTTGAGCGAAACATTCCAGTTCAGATTCGTTTTCCGAATTGGTGTACCGGTTATCTGTAATTCAACCCCTTTGTTCTGTACAGAACCTGTACCTACCACACCACTTGCGTAACCCGTTGCCCAGCTGTAGTTGGCTGGCATAATTTCGTTCTGGGTTTCCTGCGTGTAATACGCTAAATCGAAGCCTAAACGGCTACCGAAGAAACGGAGTTCAAGACCTAATTCAAGTTCAGTCTTGGTAAATGGCTTCAGGAACAGATTGGGCAGACGGTCACTAAAGTTACCCGTAGCGGTTCCGTTGATTGCGTTGCCGACGCTGTAGTATACACTGGTTCCGTAAGCCGTGGTGGGTTCACCGCTAGTTCTGGCATAAGCAGCCCGGAGTTTACCAAAACTCAGGCTTGGTATCTGAACCAGGTCAGAGAATACAAAAGCTCCCGTTACTGACGGCGTAAAAATACTGCGGTTAGCGCTGGGCAGTGTAGAGTATGCATCATACCGTCCTGTTGTGCTCAACGTTAAAAAGCTTTTATAAGCTAAGTCAACGCTGTAATAAGCCGATTGAACTTCCGTGTTCGCTACTTCGTAGGTACGGTTGTAGTTCACAACATTGTTCCAGCTGTACAAGTAAGGAAGTACGAATGGACCACCATTCAGCCCTATTTTCTCGTAATTATTTTTCCGAATGTTTCCACCCACCAACGCATTGACAGAGATATCTGACGTAATGTTCTTATTAATTCCAATCAGACCATCCATGTTGAGTTCGGTACGCTGCGCATTAGAAAGCTCCTGCAGACTTCCCCGGGTATTTTGCGTGTAGGCTGATCCCCAGGGCTCTACTTTAAGAATGCGATCATTCGCGTTATCATATCCAACGCGCGCCTGGGCATAGATCCAGTCGGCGAACTGATACTTGGTCGACACCATAGAAATCAGTCGTTTGCGGCTGACATTATTAACGAACTGATTAACGACAAAATAGGGGTTCGTTACGTACTCGTCATCGCTAAAGACAATCTCCCGACCGGTTGTCGTGTTATAACCGGGTGCCAGAATACGCTGATCGATGTTGGTTGCCAGCAGCAGACCATTATTGGCGTTCATAGGACCATCACTCAGAATAGGCTTATTCTTTACCTGTTCGTCGATATAGTTGGCTAGTATGCTAAAGCTCAGCTTAGACGTAATATTTTGATCAGCTGTCAGATTGATGGTCTTCCGGGTCAGACCAGTATTCTCGATTATACCTTTGTTAGCCAGGTTCGACAATGACAGCCGGAACGATCCATTATCCCCTCCCCGCGTTACCGAGACGGTATTGGTAAAGTTCGAGCCCATTTTGTAGAAGTTTTTGATGTTATCCCGTTGCGCTACGTAGGGATATTGATTCCCGTCGAACTGGATAACATTTGTTCCATCCAGCTTAGCTCCCCAGCTCATCCGGCCTGTTTGCTGAGCTGTTGCCTGAGTGGTGGGTTTAACTCCATTGATTCCCTGACCATAGTCGTATTGAAAATCAGTGAAATTGACTGGCTGATCGGTCGTCAGGTTCATGTTATAATCAACCGAGAAATCGCCCTTTCTACCTTTTTTCGTTGTAACGAGAATAACACCATTTGATGCCCGGGCACCCCATAATGCTGATGCTGACTGACCTTTCAACACCGTCATGGTTTCGATATCATCCGGATTTAGGTTACCAAGTCCATCACCTCCATCGGCTCCTCCCCACTCTCCAGCACTGCCCCGCTGGGTATTATCCATTGGTACCCCGTTAATAACGATCAATGGCGATCCGCCCGAATTCATACTAGGCATACCCCGCATCAGAATTTTAGCCGTTCCTCCTGGACCGCTATTGGTGCCTTTTACGTTCAGACCCGCTACCCGGCCAGCCAGTGAGTTACCGATGTTCGTTTCGCGAGCTCTAGTCAGTGATGAACCATCGACGGTTGTGACAGCGTAACCCAGTGTGCGGGTTTCTTTCGATACGCCCAACGCCGTAACGACAACCTCATTCAGGTTCACGTCGCCCGGATTTAATTTCACGTTAATTATAGACTGGTTCCCAACAGTTATTTCCTGAGCAGCATAGCCGATATAGGAAAAAACCAGCACGACATTGTTATCAGGTACCGTGATGCGGTAGCGACCGCTACCATCCGTATTAGTACCACGGGTCGTTCCTTTAATGGTGACCGTTGCACCAGCCAGATCATTTCCTTTTTCGTCAGTAATCGTCCCTGTAACCTCTCTGTCGAGAGCAAAAGAGGGCGAAGCCGCACACACAATCCAGGCTCCCAGGAAAAGTAGAAGCCTGGGAATGGTTTGGAGTAATTTTGGTTTCATAAGTTTTCAGCACTTGATTAGGTTAAAAAACAAACTCTGATCAACAGACCGCAGATCATCGTTTATAAACGATCCGCGTCAACTTGCAATCACACAAAATTTAGATTGTTTACAAAAAACCAGGGGTTAAATAGGTATTAATTCTATACCGTGGTGAACGATGATTCTTTGGCAAAAAAGGCTATAGACGCTTTTTTTAGCCAAATATATGCATAACCATACAATAGTTTTTTAATTTTTTTAAAAATGACTTACTTTAACCACCGAAATTGATTTGAGTACTTGCTTAAATCAGGAACGTAGTATTGGTTTTAATGAAGGCTTATAAAAGTAATTTAGCTGTAGAATATTCTTTGGGCAATAGCTGCTATAAAGCCAAATGATTTGCCTGTTTTTCTGTTTTACCTATCTATCTCCATGAATTCATCTTTTATACTTGAAGAAGAACCCGTAGGCCAACAATCGGTTGTCGATTATAAAAAGAACCAAAAACAGCGGAAGGTGCTGGCGCACCTGTATACGCAGGGTACCTGTACACTGGCCAACTTAGCGCATTTACTCCATAATAGTGTCCCTTCGGTTACCGGTCTGGTTGACGAGTTAATTCAAACACAATGGGTAACGGCTATCGGAACAGCTATTGGTAATAATGGTCGACGACCTGTACTCTTCGGATTAAATACGAAGCATCATTACGTTGCGGTCATTGACGTCAGTACGCACGACACGAAAATCCTCTTCATGGACACTCAGCGTAAGGTCGTATTTCGCGGTGACTATGACCTGCGGCTAGCGGATAATTTCAGTTTTCTTTCTTCATTGATCCAGTATTTTACTAATGCCCTAACCGATTCAGGAATAAACGCTGAAAAGTTAGTTGCAGTTGGTATATCTATGCCGGGCCTGATCGATTCCCGACGAGGATTGAATTTGACGTATAAGAATCTGAATCATACTAACAATTCAATAACGGGTTGGCTCTCAGATCAGATTAACAAACCAGTTTACCTGATTAATGATACAAAAGCTACCGTACTGGGCGAAAGCCGGTTTGGTGGAGCGCAGGGAAAAAAACAGGTATTAGCCATCAATATTGACTGGGGCGTAGGACTGGGAATTATTGTAAATGGTGAAGTCTTTCAGGGCGCCAGTGGCTTTGCAGGCGAGTTAGGTCATATTCAGGTCGATCCGGAAGGCGAGTTATGCCGCTGTGGCAAAATCGGCTGTCTGGATACTATTACCTCGGCTTTAGCTTTGGTTCGGCGGGTGCAGCGTGATATTCTGGCCGGGCAAGTTTCGAAGCTAGCTACTTTTAAAGACCAGATTGATCAGATTGGTATTGACGAATTGATAAACGCAGCTCATCAGGGAGATTCGTACGCCATTGACATTCTACACGAAGCGGGTTTTCAGTTGGGGAAAGGACTAGCTTTAGCCATTAATTTATTCAATCCTGAGATAATTATTATCGATGGCGTACTGACCAATGCGGCCGATTTTATCCTGAGTACCATCGAGCAAGCGATTAGCAAATACTGCCTGAGCGATTTTCGGAATGATTTGACCATCGAGCTGACGCAACTAAATGGTACAGCCAAATGGTTGGGTACACACGCGTACGTAATGGAAGACATTTTCGCCAATTACTGATCAAATTATGCGCTGCCTAGTATGGGGATTTTTAGGATGCATATTGCTGACCATCATGGGTCTTACGCCCCTCCATATACCTACGTACCAGGGAACTTCGTTCCAGGAATCTCCCCGGGTTCTTATCTTCTTTGATACGGAGTGTCCAATTTGTCAGAAGACAACCCGCCGTGTTCAGGACTTAGCCGACCAATATACTGGCCAAGTTCAATTTGAGGCTATCTATCCCACCGAAACGACTACATTGGCTGACGTAAAAGCATTTGAGCGAACATTCAAATTAACGATTCCCCGCCAGCTTGATCCAACTCACAAACTAGTTAGACAGTACAAGGCAACGACTACGCCAGAAGTGCTGCTAATTTCGGCTCAGGATAAAATTCTGTACCGGGGGAGCGTAGACGATCAGTTTTATAGATTAGGTCGTTACCGGCCAGCCCCCACGGCATTTTACTTGAAAGATGCTATTGAGGCTACTTTGGTGGGTAAATCCATTGCCATAAAGCAAACTACGCCTACTGGTTGCCTAATTAATCGTGACTAAACTCTTGTTACTTTTTTGACAACTCACAACACTTTACCTAAAAAACGGAATCATCAACGTTACGTTATGAAAAAGTTATTTACAGCTATCCTTCTGATTATTACGCATGTCGTTCAGGCACAGTCGATTTATTCGTTTGACAAAGGATTAGCGATCGGTCCCTGTCATCATTACGGTCGGGAAGCGCTCTATACCGACCAGCTTGCTTACCTGCTTTACCAGAACAAATTACAAACACCGACCGAAGGTCAATCCCTGCCAGGCAACGGTTCACAGGATGTAAAATGGCAGGCCGTTACAGCAGACAAAGACCACAAGTTTCGAGGTCGTTCGTTCAACAATGGTTATTTGTATTTAACCTACGACTCCCCGCGAGAACAGACTGCCTTGCTCCACACGACAGGCCATAACATGGTGTATGTTAACGGAGCCCCACACGCTGGCGATCCGTATGCCAGCGGATGGCTATACGTACCGGTTATGCTTAAAAAGGGACGTAACGAGCTCTATGTTCGCACCTCTCAATTTTCCCGTTTTCAGGGTTTATTCACAGAATTAATTTTTCCGAAAAAGCCCGTTAGTCTGAATACAGATGACCCAACATTACCAAGTATCGTATTGGGCAACCAAACCGAGTCTCTGTGGGGTGCCGTCGTTGTTGTGAATACGTCTACCAAACCGCTGACTGGTCTACAAATACAAAGTCAGTTAGCAGGTAATACGTTATCCACCGACGTACCGACCGTAGCACCGCTGACAACCCGTAAAGTAGGCTTTCGGGTTAATGGGTCAGGCGTTCAGCAGAAAGGTGATGTGAAAGCGCAGATACGTCTGATTCAGGCAAACAAAACCCTCGATGAGAAAGAAATCAGTCTGGCAGCCGCGGAATCACTTAGTCATCAGAATTATACGTTTATCAGCAAGATCGACGGTAGTGTCCAGTATTACGGCGTAGCTCCTCAGCAAAAACCCGACGGACAGGCTCCCGCCCTGTTTTTATCGGTGCATGGTGCGGGGGTCGAAGCCAGCGGTCAGGCCCGTGCTTATCAACCTAAAGATTGGGGAGTGCTGGTTGCTCCAACAAATCGACGCCCGCGGGGATTTAACTGGGAAGACTGGGGTCGACTCGACGCACTGGAAGTTTTTGACATCGCTAAAAAACGGTACAAACCCGATCCACGACGCATTTACCTGACCGGCCACTCAATGGGCGGACATGGCACCTGGTATCTGGGCGCTACGTTCCCTGGCAACTGGGCGGCCATTGCTCCCTGCGCTGGCTATCCGACGCTGGCCGACTATGGTTCACACGATGGTAAAATTCCGACCGAAGGTGGTACACCGATGGAGAACCTGTTGCTTCGGGCGAGCAGTCCCAGCAACGTACTGGCTCTGGCAACGAATTATAAACCGCTGGGAATCTACGTTCTTCATGGTGATGCTGATCCAACGGTGTCCGTCGAATATGCTCGTCAGATGCGGAAGCTGCTCGGTACGTTCCACCCCGATTTTTCATATTACGAATATCCTGGCGGATCGCACTGGTATGGGAATGAGAGCGTCGACTGGAAACCCTTGTTTGAGTATTTCCGGGAACATCGCGTTCAGGTCGATAGCGCGGCTCATAGTATCGACTTCACAACCACTAATCCAGCTATTTCGTCCACCATGCGCTGGGTAAGCATCGACCAGCAACTTAATCCACTGCAACCAAGTCGGATACAACTCAAGCGAAATAAAAAAGGGAAGACCATTAGCGGTGACACACAGAACGTCGGTTTACTTAGTTTCGACCTGAGCGATTTTCAACCCGGCGAAACCATAACGATTACGCTCGATAGCCTGAAAGCGATCAGTTATGCCGTTAAAGGGTCAGCGGATAAGTTGCATCTCGTCAGAAAAGATCAGTGGGAAATGGGTACCAAGCCGACCGCCGAACAAAAAGGTCCGCATCGGAATGGTACGTTTAAAGAGCCGTTCAATAACCGAATGGTCTTCGTATATAGTACGTCGGGAACAGCCGACGAAAACAACTGGGCGTTTAATAAAGCCCGATACGACGCAGAAACCTGGTATTATCGTGGAAATGGTGCCGTTGACATCATTCCCGATAAAGAATTTAACGCTGGTCAATACGCAGACCGGGGTGTTATTCTGTACGGTAATGCAACGACCAACCGGGCCTGGAACAAATTGCTGGCAAATTGTCCCATTCAGGCAAGCCGGGGTACATTGACAGTCGGTAGCGAACGCTACACAGGCGACAGCATCGGTGCCTATTTTGCCTGGCCTCGCCCGGATAGCCCGACCGCGTCTGTCGCTGTCGTTACAGGAACGGGGCTGCCCGGACTGAAAGCAACGGATGCTAACCAATATTTTGCGGGTGGCAGTGGGTTCCCCGATTTTATGATCTTCGACCTGACAATGCTCCGCGATGGGATCAAAGGCATCCGCAAAGCTGGCTTTTTCGACAACAACTGGTCGTTAACTAACGAACAGACGGTTAGTCAGACGGAAGCGCCGTAGGTAGTAGCTACTTGCTGTAACGCAGGCTGTCTGCGTTACAGCAAGTTCAGCCGGTTCATCAACTCAGCTTTGTTGGCCCGACTGATGGGAATGACTTTTGTTGCGACGACCAGATTGCTTTCTTCGATGTCAACGATTTTGTCGAGGTGAATGATGTAGGAACGATGCACCCGCAGGAACTGAGCGCCAAGCTTTTCTTCCAGCGATTTCATCGTCGTGTAGGCGACAAATGTCTGGTTTGTTGTTACGATTTTGACGTAATCGCCTGCGTTTTCAATGTAGAGTATGGAATCATAGGAAACCCGGATGTAGCGTCCATCTGCTTTTATGTAAATCGCCTTCTGATCACCAGCCTGTGTGTGCACGTTCCTGGAACGCGCTTCTGTTTCCAATACCTTTTCGACCGCCAGTTTAAAGCGGGGTTGCGAAACAGGTTTTTTCAGGTAATCAGTCACCTGGTATTGAAACGCATCAAAAGCATATTCCGTTTTGGTGGTTGTCAGAACAACCTGCGGTGTTGTTGTTAAACGCTCCAGCAAATCAAAACCCGACAGACCAGGCATTTCAACATCCAGCCAGATCAAATCGATATCATCATCCGCCAATAGCTTCAGCGCCTGTGTAGCGTCTTCGCAGACGGCAACCAGCCTCAGCGACTCATGTTGCTCACACAGACGCTGTAGCGATTTGCGCGACATCATTTCATCATCAACAACGATACACTTGAGTGCCATAGCTTATTTTCGTATCAGGTAGTTTTGCCACTGCGTCTGTAATAAGGGTTGCCGGCTCATTAAATCGTACCGGAAGGTGTGCCAGAGATGTCGAACCGTATTCGCGTCTGGCTCTGCCTGCATCATTTCTTCCAGTTGAATCATCATCGCTTCCAGGTCTGACAGTCCGACCATTCCTAAGGTAGGTTTAAGTTTATGCGCCAGCTGACGCACATCGTCCCAGCGTTGCTGCTGAATCAGAATATCAAACGCATCGAATTCGGTAAGTACCGTTTCCAGAAAGGTTTCGAACATGCTGGCCGCGTAGTCAGTATCGTCACCATACAACTCGCTGAGCCGATCATAATCCAGCGGGTGCGTCACAACCCCGCTGGCAACATGCCCAACCACCTGTGCCTGCTCTTCGGTAGCGTATTGTTTCAGTACAGTCAGCAACTTATCCGGCGGGAAGGGTTTTGAGAGAAAGCCGTCCATACCTACTTTGATCGCCATTTCTTTCTGATCCAGCATAGCCGACGCGGTCAAGGCAACAATGGCCGTCTGCTGGTTCAGATTATCAATCGATCGGATAGCAATGGTCGCTTCATAGCCGGTCAGCACTGGCATCTGAATATCCATCAGAATCAGGTCAAACTTCTGTTTGCGACAGATATCGACGGCCTGTTGCCCGTCGTTGGCAATCGTGAAGGTTACTCCCCACTTTTTCAGTAGACCACTTACGTAGCGCTGATTCATCAGGTTGTCTTCCGCAACCAGAATCGTCATGTTTTCAACCTTTCCCGTTGTTTCATTAGCGAGTATCTCTTCTGGTGTATTCTCTTCAGTCATTACCAGTTCATACGGCAGACTGAATGTGAACACGCTACCCTCGCCTTCTTCGCTACGTACCGAAATTTTCCCTTCCTGTAATTCAACAAGTTCTTTGGTAATCGCCAGACCAAGTCCCGTACCTTTGTGTTTATGCCCCTGAGGGCTGATCTGGCGGAATTTTTGAAAAACTCGCTCAACTTTATCGGATGGAATGCCAATGCCTGTGTCAGACACCTGAAACTCGATCCAGGTACGTGTAGCTTCTTTTTTCCGAACCCGTGCCGTAAGAACGATAGATCCTTCTTCCGTGAACTTCTCAGCATTGCCAAGCAGGTTCAGTAAGATCTGATTTAGCATCAGTTCGTCGCCAATGTACTTGCCGCTGATTCGGGCATCCAGCATGACATCCATCACAACCGGACGTTTCTGGAGCCGCATCTGGAATATTTTCTGAAGACTACGTAGCAAACCCGCCAGGTCGAACGGTTCACGGTGAACTTCAACCCGGCCCGCTTCGATCTTCGCCATATCGAGTAAATCGGAGATCAGCGAGTGTAGAAAATCAGCCGATGAGCGAATAATATCCAGATATTCTAACTGTTCCTGGCTGGGACGCGTATCGTATAGCAGGTGGGTCATACCGATGATGGCGTTGAGGGGTGTACGAATTTCGTGGCTCATGTTGGCCAAAAACTGTTTTTCCGCCTGTCGGGATTCTTCCGCCAGCTTATGAGCCTGTGCTACTTCGATTTCCAGTTGTTTTCGCTCCGTCAGGTTGTAATGAATACCAATAGACCCAATGATGGTACCGTGCTCATCCATAATCGGCGATCCGCTGATGAGTACCCACAACGTTTGGCCGTTCTTATGACGTAGTGGAATTTCATACGATGTAGCTAGTCCCTGTTTACGTATCACTTGCTGTCGGGCAACAACCTCGCGCGCAGCAGGCGTCAATAGCAGCTCGGCCGCATTCTGACCAATTAATTCATCCGACGTGTAGCCGAGCATCTGACAGAACCGCTCATAGGCACGCACAATCGTCTGGTTATTATCTACTTCGAGCAGCCCCAGTTCCATGTTGTTCATGATGCCCCGGTATTTCTCCTCACTTTTGCGAAGCTGTTCGCGGGCCAGATACTTTTCCGTTACGTCGGTATATCGCCACAGATGCCCCATATACTGATCGTCGCGAAAGACCGGGATGAAATCACGCTCGAACTGCCGACCATCCGCCATACAAACTTCTTCGCCAAGTACAACCCGCCGATTCTGGAGAAGATCATTAACACGTTTTCGCTCTTTTTCGGGCTCTTCGAACAAATGCGCTACCAGTCGAAACGGAATGGAACAGATAGGAACATCCTGTTGAAAATCCAGCTCATTAAGACCAAACAGATCACAGAACATTCGGTTGATCAGGACAATAGCGTGGTTTTCATCCTCGATCATCACCGCTGATACAGAGCTGGAAATCACGGTGGTCAGTCGAATCTGTGCACTGACCAGCGCCTTTTCTATCTCTTTCTGATCAGTGATATTACGGGCAACAGCAACCAATTCCCATTTACCGTCTTCGTTTGTAACCAGCCGAACTGTCTGGCCTATCCAGCATTGGCTGCCATCCTTACAGAGCACAGGAAACTCCTGGTAAGTGTTGTCGACTTTATCGCGCAACATGCTCATGTAAAAATCGTGTAACATCCCCCGATAGTCTGGAATAACCAAATAGTTATAGGGTTTCCCCAATAGCTCTTCTTCCATATAACCTAGTGTACGCTCGACCACCGGACTAACATACGTGAAGGTGCCATCAATGGGTGACACTTTGTAAATGATATCGTGAACCGATTCAATTAACTGCCGATGCTCCTGATCACTTCGGCGGAGTTCCTGCACTTTCTCCGCTATTTGCTGAGTCAAACTATCGTTCAGGAGTCGGAATTGTTCTTTGGTTTGGCTGAGTTCATCAATTTTTTGTGATAACTTTTTTTCGGCCTGTAAACGGGCTTCGCGCTCCCGCTGGACCGACTGAGTTAACAAATATATTTCCTCAACACGCATACAATACGGTGATCTTCGAATGAATAAAGAGTCGTTGATTCGAAATGAACTATTCTCAACATAATATAAATATAAAGTAAACTATAAAGACGATATGAATACTTTCATTTTTCACAAATATACTAAACGGCTATTCCGGCAAGCACAGACTTATGAGACCATCACCAAAGCATAATTTCTAATCGGATAGCTGTCTGACAGTTGACGGACGCTTTTTACCAAAAAACGTACAAATCATGCAGTTCATCGAAAAGCAACCGACCTCCCCTAGTATGTCCACTACATTTGAACCATTAAATTATTCAACGGAAAACGAAGGTCACGGAAAATTGCTTTTGCTTTCCACTTGTTACTTCCCGAGTTCGCTCACTAACAGACAATATACTACTACTGCTTAGCCATGAATCGTTTACTTTCTATTGTCCGCCCCGTTTTACTCTCTGATTTTTTACCACAACGTGTTCGATTGCCACGCTTATTCTCAGGATGGGTGCACCCCAAAATGCTGCGTCTTTTTCTGATCACCACCGGTCTGTTTGCACTGGAACTCTATCTGGTTATCAAGTTTTTTTTCTAGCCGTAAAGCACATAGCTTCTTAATTAATATAGCCTTTACTTAATCCATACCAGTCTTTTAAATAACAAAAGCGCCCTGTTGAAGGGCGCTTTTGTTATTTATTCAAGTCAACTCTACAAGACTTACTTCGCTTTCAGATACGCAAATGGAATAATCATTTCTTCCAGCGACACGCCCCCATGCTGGAACGTATTGCGGTAGTGATTCACGTAGTAATTATAATTGTTCGGATAGGCAAAGAAGTAATCCTCCAGTGTAAAGACGTAAGCTGTCGATACGTGTGGCTTTGGCAAAAACAACCGCTCCGGCTTCCGGCCTACAAAGAGGTGGTTATCGTCGAAACCAAGGTTTTTGCCCTGTTTGTAGCGCAGGTTCGTATTCGTCTCCCGATAGCCAACAATCTTCGCAGGCTTCTGTACCCGAATCATCCCGTGGTCCGTTGTTATGATTAGCCGACCGCCCTTATCCGCAATCTTCTGAATAAATTCCAACAAAGGAGAATGCAAAAACCAGGATCGCGTAATAGATCGATAAGCCGACTCGTCGGGGGCCAGCTCTTTAATCATGGCCATATCGGTGCGGGCATGCGAGAGCATATCCACAAAGTTGTAAACCACTACGTTCAAGTGATTCTGTAACAGGTTGTTGAAGTTGTCGACCAGCGATTTTCCCTGATTGACGTTCAGAATCTTGTGGTACGACGACTTGATGTTCAGGCGGCTCTGTTCCAGTTGCCGACGCAGAAACTCATCTTCGTGGTTGTTCAGCCCTTCGTCCTCGCTGTCGTCGTTGACCCACAAGTCGGGATGTTTGCGTTCCATTTCGCTGGGCATCATACCCGAAAAAATGGCGTTACGAGCAAAGCCGGTAGTCGTTGGTAAAATCGAATAATAGGAGGATTCCTCTTCGACCGTAAAGTATTCGGCCAGTAAGGGCTCGATCACTTTCCACTGATCGTAGCGGAGGTTATCAATCAGAATAAAGAACAACGGGGATGTAGTACCGCTCTGATCCAGCAACGGGAACACTTTCTTGCGCATCAGTTGATGCGACATAACCGGGCTATCCATTTTGGGTTCATTGAGCCAGTCTTCGTAGTTGTCCATCACGAACTTACAGAACTCAGCGTTTGCCTCGCTTTTCTGCATGTTCATCACTTCCGACATACTCCGATCCTGCGAACTATCGAGCTCTAACTCCCAGTAAATAAGCTTTTTATAGACATCCGCCCATTCATCAAAATCCATGCGATCATTGTATTGCATGGAGATATTCCGGAAGTCCTGTTGGTAGCCAATGTTGGTACGTTCAGTTACGAGCCGCTTGTTATCTAAAATCTTTTTGACCGAGAGCAGAATCTGGTTCGGGTTGAGCGGCTTGATCAGATAATCAGCGATTTTAGAGCCAATGGCTTCTTCCATAATGTGCTCTTCTTCACTTTTGGTGATCATAACGACGGGTAGATTCGGTCGCATCTGCTTGATTTGCGACAGCGTCTCTAAACCTGTCATACCCGGCATCATTTCATCCAGAAAAACAACATCATAGTTTGTGTTTTCAACCTGGTCAAGTGCGTCAGCTCCGCTGTTAACCGATGTAACGTCGTAACCTTTGTTTTTCAGGAATAAAATGTGGGGTTTCAAGAGATCAATCTCGTCATCGGCCCAGAGTATCGAATAATTTTGCATGCGTTCGGTAGTGGTTTAATTGAGCAGGTTTCCCGGCTGCATTTACACCGGTAACGAAACACAAACTCATTCTTTGTTTAACTTCAAACGTCTGCTTCTGTTCGGAAAGATCGCTTAAATTGGTATTTTAACAAGATTTAACACATCAGCTGGGCCGTAAAATCAGTGAATGCGCGTCTAAATCGTTCCAAATTCGTAACCATTTGCTTCCCGTAATTGCTACTCATATGCACTACGTTAACACCCTCTATCTAGCGGCAAGATAGATGCAATATTGGCATTATCCGCGTTCTATTCTAACTCGAATCAGCTACTGGTAAATTGCACAAAAATCACCTACTTGACGTATTGAATTATGTTTCTGGATAAAGTCGCTATATTTTACGTTATTTTTACAACGTAAGTTGTGCATACAGATAGCAGCGACAAAAACCTACTGTTGTTCAACTACGACACCTATGAAAACACACTCTATTAGTTTCTTTTTTCTTTTATTAATTGGTCTAGTCTATTATCAATCGGCTCAGGCTTATACAAATGCACCGACACGGATTATACCTATCGATTCGATAGGCGTTGAGAAGAAAAATGGCAAGCGCTTTATCATACACCGGGTTAGCGAAGGCCAGACGCTTTATGCCATTGCCCGTCGATACGGCCGTTCGGTTGCCGAAATAAAAGCGGCTAATCCCGATATGAAAGCTACGGTTCAGTATAATCAGTTGGTTAGGGTACCGCTTCCGGATGCTTCACTTAACCGGAAGCAGGAAAAAGTAGTAGACAAAGCCATCCAGAAGCAGGAGAAGGACGAAAAACGAGAAGTTAAGGCCAAATCGGAGGATCGCCCGGTAATAGCAGAAGCGAAAGCCGATAAGAATTCCGATAAAGACGCCAAAAAAGCCGATGATCCGGCTAAAGCGGGAATTCACGTTGTGGAAGCAGGTCAAACGCTATACAGCCTGGCCAGTCGATATGGCGTATCTCAGACCGACCTCCGCAAATGGAATAACCTTCCTGGTAACAATGTGCTGATTGGACAGGCTTTGATCGTTTCGGAGAGAGCCTACCAGGTACGGACGCCTTCAACGCCTGGCCCGGCGGCTAAAACGTCTGAACCGTCTCCCCGAACGGCGGTCGCTCATTCAAGTGAATCCCGACCAACAACCCCGACGACTGAACCCCATGTTGCGGAGCATCGTACACCGCCAGCCGAATCGAAACCTGAGCGACGCACGGACGACGACGCAACAACCCGTCCACGAACGGAGCCCGATGCCCCCAGTAAGGCAACGGCCACAGCCCCTACGTCTGACAATCGGCCAGTAGCCAATCCCAAAACTGCAGATACCGAAGTAGAGATAGAATCGCCCCGACCCGGTAATGACGCACCCATGCCTACGCACGGACGGCGAATTTCGGACAGTGGCGTAGCTGAAATAATCGACGGTACCGACGGGTCAGGTAAATACATGGCTCTCCATCGTACAGCGCCTATCGGAACGCTGGTGCAGGTACGTAACGAATTCAACAACCAAAGCCTTTGGGTGAAGGTGATTGGCCGACTGCCCAATACCGGTATCAACGACAAAATTCTGATTAAACTATCAACGCAGGCTTTCTCGAAACTTTCGCCCCAAGATCGGCGTTTTCGAGCTGAGGTCAGTTACATTGTTCGATAAGACCGCAGCTATGGAAAAAGAGACGAAAGAAGAGCGTATTGCCCGGAGACACCGTGAACGCGATAAGCAAATGAAGGCTTCGCCTGGCTACGTAACGTTCAGCATTATGTTTACGCTGGCTTATCCGTTCATTGCGGTTTTTACCTTTATTATGTCTACTCTGTTATCCTGTCTTTCAGGCGTTTCCCGAGCCATGGCGTGGGTGGTTAGTGGAGGAAGTAGTAAATGATAAATGCTGAGCTCTTAATCAAGACTAGCTCCTTAAAAGACTTTTTAGACAGGAAGGCCGATCAGTACAATCGGCCTTCATTTATTGAGCGCGACCCGATCAGTATTCCTCACCGTTTCAGTCGAAAGCAGGATATTGAACTTATGGGTTTTTGGGCGGCTGTCCTTGCCTGGGGTCAGCGACCAGTCATTCTGAAGAAGGCGAATGAGCTAGTCAGTTTGATGGACGGCGCTCCATACGATTTTGTCCGTAATCATGAAGAAAGCGATCTACAGCGATTTCTAAATTTTAAGCATCGCACTTTCAACGCCAGTGATGCGCTATACTTTCTCCATTTCTTCCGACAGTATTATCTAACCAACGAATCGCTGGAAGATGCTTTTTTGCCTAAAAAAGAATTGATCGACAGCGCTCGATTGGCATCCGATCCAGCATACGTAGTAGAACAAGGCTTAATAGCGTTCCACGACCGTTTTTGCAGCCTCACCGATTTCTTTCCCGAGCGTACGCGTAAACACATTGCTACCCCCGCCCGTAACTCATCATGCAAGCGCCTGCTGATGTTTTTGCGGTGGATGGTGCGTCAGGATGACCGTGGCGTTGATTTCGGCATTTGGACGCGGTTACGTCCCAGTCAATTAGTGATGCCGATTGATGTTCACGTCAACCGGGTGTCCCGCGAGTTAGGATTACTCACCAGCCGGAATGCCGTACCGACACAACCCGATTGGAAAGCCGCTCTGGCGCTCACCGAAGTCCTTCGCGCTTTCGACCCGGCAGACCCAGTACGGTATGATTTTGCCTTGTTTGGCTTGGGTGTTGACGGGGAAATGTAAGAGTCAGCGTTCAAGCTTAGAGAGAACATTAGAAAATTTTAACAAACAATCCTCAAGCCGTTCCGCTTACTATTGTAGCGACCTGTGTTTATATAATCATGCCGTTTCAGATCACTACACAATCCTTCGGACCACTACCGAACAGTACGAAATCACTCACTGAATATCTGCTCGAACACACGGAGTCGGGCGAATTTATCACTGTTATTCCTGAATTTGGGGGTATCCTCAGGCGACTGGTCTTACGAAAAGGAAAAAAATTGTTTGCGCTGCTACAGGCCCCTGATTCGCCCCAGGGATTAATGGCCGATGAAAGTTACGCCAGCGCACTGCTTTTTCCATTTCCAAGTCGCATCCGGCACGGCATCTATCGATTCGATGGAGATGCCTATACGTTAAAGCTGAACGAAGCCAAGCGGGATAATGCCTTGCACGGGTTTGTTCATGGCCGTGAATTTTCAGTAGTCGATCAGGACGTAACGTCGACTCATGCCCAACTGACGCTGCGCTATGACTACATGGGTGATACGGTTGGCTACCCGTTTCCATTTACGCTAACCGTCACGTATGAACTCGTACAGGCCAATTTATTGCCGCATGGCAGTCATCCCGAGGCAGACAAAATGTGTGCCCTTCGGATTACATACGCTGTTCAGAACATTGGTATAACCCGCTGTCCGGTAGCTTTCGGATGGCATCCTTATTTTACGTTTACCGGCGAACCCGTTGATCATCTGTCCTTGACGCTTCCGAATCGCACTCCTATTCTGCTCGACGAAAACATGATCCCTGACGGGCTGAAGCCTTTCGAAGAAGCGAGCACGCTTAACCTTCATAAGCTGGAACTAGACACTGCTTTTGTTATTGAGCCAACGAGTGACCCTAATTCGCCAGAACCGTTCGCCGAAACCATACTGACGTCCTTGAGTACCGGCGTTCGAATGATTGTTGGTCAGCAGACGGGCGAAGGTAAATTCAATTATCTGGTATGTTACACACCTACCCGACGGGATAGTATCGCCATTGAACCACTGACGGCCAACGTCGACGCGTTTAATAATGGCGAAGGCTTAACCGTTCTGGAACCCTGGGATACAATCAGCGGAACAATGTGGGTCAGATTGGATTGATTACGTTGCTACTCAAAGCGAACGTATCTTAACATTCCGAAACCAAACGGAACTACCCCAATCCTGCAAACCGATCCGGCCGGTAAAGCGGCCTTTGCTAATGGGAGCGTCTTTCAGTTTGCTCTCGGCGATACGTTTTTTCCAGTCCGCACTGTTCAGGTCGTGCTCCTGAATACTGTAGCCGTTCAGCGATACAGTCAGTTTATTGTTTTTCAGAATAAAGTGAACCTTGTTCCAGCCTCCTACTGGCTCGACTTCCCGAACGCGCGCATTGGCTACGCTGAAAAAGTCGCCAGCCCGGTGTTTGTTTTCATTGGCCCCTTCGTAAATGGCATCGTCCAGAACCTGAAGCTCCAGACCCGTATCAAAAATATTTTTATACTGCGGAGACTCCTGCACGAAGAAGAAAATACCACTATTAGTGAAGCGCTCGACTTTCCACTCAGCTTTGAATTCAAAATCGCCGTTTAGTACAACATCCGTTACCAGATCTCCCCCATTGGGCGCTTTATTCCCTATGCGATTGGGAACATCCAGTTTCAAAGCGCTCTGCTCTATTTTCCAGGCAGTTCCTACCTCTTTGCCCCCATACGTGTGCCATCCGTCAACGTTCTTTCCATTAAATAGCAGCTTCCAGCCTTCTTTTTTTTCCTGGGCAGATAACGTATTAAGCACTTGCGCCTGTAGCGACGTAACAACAAGGCACATAAATGGGATAAGGAGAGCGTATTTTTTGAACATACTACTTCGAGTAAACATCTATCTTCTATCTAAAGACGTGTAAGTAGACGAACTCCTCATAGTAAAAATAAAATCCCCATGCAGCACACACAAGGATTTTGTCAACTAGCCTGATTACCACGTAATAGCTTTCAGTCGCACGCCCTGGGGATTTTCAGCATCCGACAGCTTAATAGCCACTTTACCATTTTCAACCTGATAGTTCATCTGCTCCTGAATTAACTCATTCGACTTTGCAGCCCGGTCAATGTTGCTCTTTGGTGCACAGGAATAAAAACCACGGTATTTACCGCTCGACGGTGTAATAACGAATGAATGTTTACTGGCGTCAACGATAATTCTACCCTTAAAATACGTGTAAGCTTCCGTCCGGCAATTGTAAGCCGTGGTTGAATTAATTACGTATTCTTCATAAGTGCCATCTTCGTGAATATCGAAGACCAGCGCTTGTTCATAAGCATTACCTGCATACGTTCCGGTATAGTCCCAGAAATTCGTTGGTGAGAATAAACCATATGACCATTTTCCAACCAGCTCAGCCGGTGTTTTGCCAGTTGACGGAGTAGATGGGTTAGACGGTACGTTACCAGGAGTTTCAACGGTCGGGTCGATTACTGTAGCTTCCCCTTTCTTACAGGCTACAGATAGAAGCGTCAGCGCCAGAAGCGCGACAAAATGCCTTTTCATGGATGTATATTCGGTTTTGTTTTACGATGTATTCTGATTTTTAGAATACGCTGCAAAACAAACCAAGCCTCCATCTGTATGCTAAAGCCACAGCCATCAAAAAGACAATCCGTTCCCTGAATTGATAAAAATCAAGTTTGGATTGTTAATGCATCAAGCTAGTCGCCCCTATTAATTTGGGCGACAAATTTCTTAATCAGCGAGTAGTCTATCTTCTAGTTGCATCACCATACGTAGTGAATCACTCTGCATAATTCGTATAAAACTAAGCTTGACCGAACTTAGCCTTTCATTACGTTTTCTCTATTTATGGTGCTCCCAATAAGTTGGACAGCTTTTGAGTTAAGCTGAATAAGCCTGCAAATAGACGTGTTCATATTTGAGCGTTCGCCGGAAACCCTCCACCGCATACTTTCAGCTTATCGAAACGTCGCTTTATGACAGGATTAACGGGACAACTTATACGATAATAACTCCTGTTAATCATGTAAAAGAAGGCGAATCATAATTCAAATGTAATCCCTTGAGCTAATGGCATTGTAGTGCCATAGTTAATCGTGTTAGTTTGTCGACGCATATACGCTTTCCAAGCATCGGAGCCGGATTCACGACCACCTCCCGTTTCTTTTTCTCCTCCAAAAGCACCGCCAATTTCGGCTCCTGACGTACCAATATTCACGTTAGCAATGCCGCAATCGGAGCCAGCCGTCGACAGAAACCGTTCTGCTTCCCGAAGATTTAACGTAAAGATGGCTGACGATAACCCTTGCGGCACGGCATTCTGCTGAGCAATAGCGTCGTCTAACGTACTGTATTTTAGCAAGTAAAGAATTGGCACAAAGGTTTCGCGCTGTACGATAGGCCACTGATTTTCGGCTTCAGCAATACAAGGCTTTACATAACATCCGGACTCAAAACCGATTCCATCTAACAAACCAGGTTCTACAACGAACCGTCCACCCGATTCGCGAATCTCGTTTATGGTTACTTGATAACTTTTTACAGCAGCCTGGTCGATAAGTGGGCCGACATGAAAAGATTCGTCTAACGGGCTGCCTATACGTAACTGTGCATAGGCGCTTTTCAGCCTGTTCTTTACATCGTCGTAAATGCTTTCCTGAACAATAATTCGACGTGTGGTGGTGCAACGCTGCCCGGCCGTCCCTACCGCTCCAAATACAATTGCAGGAATGGCCAGATCCAGATCAGCATGTTCCGAAACGATAATGGCGTTGTTACCTCCTAATTCGAGTAGGCTTTTACCCAGTCGCCCGGCAACGGATTCGGCTACCGCTTTGCCCATGCGTGTACTACCCGTAGCCGATACCAGCGCTACGCGTGGATCACGAGCCAGCCACTCGCCCGCATCGCGCCCACCCGTAACGAGGCAGGATACGCCTTCAGGAACGTCATTGTTACGTAACACGTCGCCGATAATCTGCTGGCAGGCTAAGGCCGTTAGCGGTGTCTTTTCGGAAGGTTTCCAGATGCACACATCGCCACATACCCAGGCAATCATGGCATTCCAGGACCAAACGGCTACCGGAAAATTGAACGCCGAGATTATACCAACTACACCTAGCGGATGCCATTGCTCCATCATGCGATGAGCTGGTCGTTCAGAATGCATGGAAAGACCATACAGTTGACGCGATTGGCCAACGGCAAAATCACAGATATCGATAATTTCCTGTACTTCGCCCAGGCCCTCCTGCAGTGATTTCCCCATTTCGTAGCTGACCAGCGTTCCTAATTCGCGTTTATAGCGCCGGAACTGCTCACCCATTTGTCGGACAATTTCACCCCGACGCGGGGCTGGAACCAATCGCCATTGACCAAAAGCAGTCTGTGCCGTTTCAACAACCCGATCGTAATCAGCGCGGGTTGATACGTGCACTCGGGCAATAAGTTGCCCGTCAGCTGGCGAGTACGAATCAATGATTTTCTGATTGCCCGACGCTTCCGTAGGCCAAAAGTGTTGGCCTGTGCTGGTTCCGGGCTTAACGGGCTGGGTTGGTAACGGAAGAATAGACTGCATATAACCGCTTTGTGGTTTGTTGATCGTCGGCAAAACTATCTGCCTTCAGGCAAATAATACGTACCTAATGGTAAACTTTTTACGGTCAATTCAGTTAAAAAGTAGCAGTAGATTATCCTTACATATACTAAACAACGTTATGAAAATCAGGAAAACACTTGGCCTTGTCGCGGTGGGAATTGCGCTGGCAGCTTCTCATACCTGGGCACAAACAATGCCTACTGGAACCGCTACGTCAACAACATATCCGCAGGGAGCCATTGCCCCTGACTCGATGCCGATGAAAGCTTCACGCGATCAGAAACGGGAAATGAAACGAAATCGTAAAAATTCGCGCATGAACCAGGGAGCTACCACCAATACCTCCACCCAGGATGCTCGCTATAAGGAAAGTTCATCCAGCGATGGTACGTCGATCAACAACAGCAACACAACAAACTACAACAGCAATAACGTAACGAATGCACCCACTGGTGCGGGAAGCAACCCTAATACATCTACAAGTCCGAACACGTCTAAAAAACCTAACGATTGATCATACTGGTAGCCTGATATAATGCAGTGACCTTAACTATCAGTACAATAGGTTTAATTGAGAAATTGACTGGAGTGGTTAACTGGCCTGGCCTTCAGTGACCACTTCGTTCATTATACGCATTTACTTACCAATAGTAAATAACAGCCTCTTACTGTCTTTAACGCAAAGCACACATCTACGTCAGATTCATTTTTTGAATTTCTCTCTATATTTGGCTCACTTAACACCCTCTGCGTGAAACGACAGTCTTCTTTAGTTTCGGAAAGTGCACTGCTCGAAAAGCTTGTTCAGCGCGATCAGAAGGCTTTTCAGTGGCTCTACGATCAATATTCACCTGCTCTATATGGCGTGGTCTTACGTATTGTACGTGAAGAAGAGCATGCTCAGGATATTCTACAAGATGTTTTTATTAAAATCTGGAAAAATCTAGACGCTTATGACGCGAACAAAGGACGTTTATTCACGTGGATGCTGAACGTCGCTAGGAATACCGCTATTGATTCATTACGGTCGAATAAAACCCAGTTATCCAATGCAATCCGAACTGATGAGGAAAACGTACATATTGTTGATCAGCAGCATAACACGGAGCAACCTAACCCAGATCATATTGGTATTAAGGAAGTTGTCGATAAGCTAAGGCCTGAACGTAAACAGTTAATTGACCTTGTTTATTTCGGAGGCTACACACATGAAGAAGCCGCCGAAGAACTGAAGTTACCTTTAGGAACAGTAAAGACCCGCGTTAGAGCTGCCTTGCAGGAATTAAAGGAATTATTCAAACTATGAATGTAACGGAATACATAGCCTCAGGTATCTTAGAATCTTACGTTATGGGCGTGGTAAGCGACCAGGAACGGCGTGAGGTCGAATGCTTGTCGTCTGTTTATCCCGAAATTAGGCAGGAACTGGACCAGTTGTCGTCTACGCTCGAAAGTTATGCGTTGTTGCACAGTATTGAGCCCCCAGTTTCAATAAAAACCAAATTGCTGGAGCAGCTTACGTTTGACGAACCCGGGAAACAGGAAACGATTATTCGGCCGATGCCCGTCGATATTCCTTCATCACCTACGTACCGGATTACCTGGATCGTTGCAGCTTCTGTTGGGTTACTACTATTAGTCTTCTCGTTTTTTTTATTTTCTCAATTACGTACCAATCAGAAAACGCTTGCTTCAACCCGTAACGTTAATCAATCGTTACAATCTCAGTTACGCCAGCTACGTGAGAATCAGTTGCAATCCGATCAGACATTAGCACTATTACGTCAGCCTGGTCTACGAACGTTTGCATTACATGGTAATGAGAAAGCGCCACAGGGCAATATGCTCCTTTTCTGGAATACCCAAACTCATCAGGTTGCTGTACAAGTCCACTCATTACCCCCGTTACCAGCTGACAAACAATATCAACTTTGGTCAATGGTAGATGGTAAGCCAGTTGATGCTGGTGTATTTAATGCGACAAACGAGAATCAATTGGTTCAACGGTTAAACCGCTCAGTTACACGAGCGGATGCGTTTGCCGTGACTATCGAAAAGAGAGGTGGTAGCCCCACGCCTACTCTTTCTACCTTGCTGGCGATAGAGCCCGTAAAAAGTTAATTAATTCCCATCTTTTTGTTACCATTAATAGCTGTTTATCCAAAAACATGTCTATTTTTGTTGGGTATCTATTCCCGACCAGTCTATTAGTAGGCTCAAACCTGAGTAAGAACTATTCGCTTTAACACCACCAAGCTTATTAGTATAGCACTACAAGTTCCATTTCTTTAGATCATCATTCAACAGACACGGTTCCTTACGAAATTGTATCTGTATTATTTATTAAGCATATATATTGGATTAAACGTACTAAGCTTTTACAAGGAGTTTATTTTTAATATAGTAATCCACTGTATTTGCCACGAGCCCGACAAATCGCTGGTTTATCAGCGATCCTTGAAAAGGCACATATTTAGCCCTTACTGATACTAACCAATTTCTATTAATAGGCTTATAACGCATTAGAACTACTCCTCTTCTCAGCCAATGGTTACGCAGCCGCCCTTTGTATTACATCGTTGGAAATGGTTGATTGCATGCCTGGTCGTACTATTAATTTATTTACTGATAATAGTAGCCTATGCAGAGAACATTCCATACGCTGATGATTTAGCTGTTCTCTCATCTTTGTATGATATTCAACATGCCCCGAATTGGTATTTAAAACTAAGAATACTTTTCAATTTTCATAATGAGCACCGAATAGCTATTCCTCGTCTGATTGCTATAGGTATTTATTATATCCAGCATCGACACATAAATATCATGTGGTGGATTATAATTGGGAACATATCTATCTTTTTACTCCTCTATTTATATTTCAAAGCAGGTTTTATCAACCAGAGGGTAAAAAGGTTTTTACCCGTTTTATTTTTCGTATTACAACCCATGCATTGTGAGCTAATGTATTGGGGGATGGCTTCTCTCCAAAATATTGGCGTTATTGTTTTATCATCACTTTCTTTTTATTATCTGTTTCAGTCAAAAAATAATTATCTGGCCTTATTAGTAGCTGTTTTAGCTGTCTTTACAAGTGCTAATGGTCTATTCACATTTATAGTTGGTATAGCTTTACTTATTTATAGAAAGGACTGGCCTAGCAGCATAATCTGGCTAGTTATAGGGCTACTTAGTGGCTTTCTGTACTGGAACGGTTTCATAATAGGCAAGTATTCGGGAGATGGCTTTGGCGAATCACTTGAGCTAGTCAGGTTTTTAATAACATTTATCAGCCTGACAGGCGGAGTCGTTTACACGCAGTCTTTTCCTCTTTTTTCCTTTGCTCTAGGCTTTATTTTATTACTTTTCATAAGCATTTCAGTATATTATATCATTAACAGTCAATCAGTTAACTCAGATTCATCAAAGTTATTTTTTGTAGCTTGCTTAGCTTTTGTTTTATTGACAATTGCAGCCATTAGTCTCGGTAGGCATCCGAGCAATATACTTTCAGGTAGCCGGTATAAGTTATATCCTGCTTTAGTTCTGGCTTTAACGTACATTTTATTGGAAGACAGGGTCAAAGAGAATCAATATATTTTCAAATCGATCCTTTCATTCAGTATGCTTTTTTGGGTTGTCAGTTATGCACACTATACAACCCGATTCAGTACACATTCCCGACTCTTATTTGCTCATTTTTATAACTGGAAATATAGCGGCATTCTGGATGTTCCTTCGCGGTATTCTGAAAAGTATTACTCTGAACGTTGGCATAAATTCTATCAGGATGGCCAGTATATACCACCGCAAAAAATAATAGAGAAATGTCAAAAGATAGTGGCAAAAGTTAATGAACAGGCTATTTTTAAAACCTCTTACTATTTTAACAATAAAGACATAAATATTGATCCGGTAGAGTTGCCTATTCATGAGTACTACGCCGTACATAAGGCGGAGCAAAAAACCACCATTTACCCGTTGATTACAAATAATTTTTACAAGAGTATATTAACCCCTTCTAAAGTAAAATACTCTGCCTCTATTAACTCTTCATACTGGGTAAAGAGCGCTGAAGAATCATTGCTTATTATACCAATGGATTAACTGCAAAACTCCCCCTTGAGGTTTAGTTTATAAGAATTACTACGTAACGAACAAGTTTATATAATTCTCTGTTCTTAGAGTATACTGTTTGTGCACTAATGCTGTTTTGCTTTACCTCAGGTCAACCAGTAAATCCTGTTGATTGATAAAAACGTATATACGCATAAATATAGCAACGTATTAACTAGTGAACCAATGAAAAATATCCTGTTTCTCTTAATTGCTACTTGTAGTTTTTTTAGCCTTGCGTTTAAAAATCCATCGCTCTCAGTCAGGCGGATTTCGGACGACAATCCGCCCCGAAAAGTGGTGAAAACGAATGAAGAGTGGAAGAAAATCCTGACGCCTTCGCAGTATGCCGTATTACGCGAACACGGTACTGAACGGGCGTTTACCAGTCCACTGAACGATATTCATGATCATGGTACTTTTTACTGTGCCGGTTGCCATAATCCCCTGTTTTCGTCCGATACGAAGTTTGATTCCGGTACGGGATGGCCGAGTTTCTACACGCCGATTGCCAAAAATGCTGTTCGCAATATATCGGACAAATCCTATGGTATGGTGCGCACTGAAGTGGTGTGTAATGTCTGTGGAGGGCATTTGGGACACGTTTTCGATGACGGCCCAAAACCTACGGGCCTGCGTTACTGCATGAACGGAGTAGCGATGACGTTCGAGAAGAAATAAGTAGGAAGCAAAGGGGAAATGTAGGCGTTAATGCTTTTTTTCTGCTCAGATTTACTCCTCTCTTTCTCTAATCCTTTAGCCGGGTTGTTCACACGACCCGGTTTTTGTATATTAGATCGGTCGAAAATACATTATATTTGGCGCCTAACGTGGGTTAGGTCGATTTGCACCCACCCAAGTTGGTACGCCAAAGCAGAATTTTACGTTACTATTTTAATGTGGCTGAGTGAACTGGCTGTTTCGGGTGATGCCACTAATTATTATCAGGTTTTCTTCGATTAGATACGCATGAGTCAATATAGGGAGCGATTCCGCGCCGTTCGGCACGCGTTTGGTGCGTTCCGACGTCGAATTCGACAACGCCAGCTGTTAGGCAATGTCAGGCGTGGAGTTGGCCGACAGATCGCACGGGTAGCGGGCGAAGAGCGGGTCAATTCATGGACCAGTACGTACCGCAACTACCGTGACCGTTTCCGTTCAATTGTCCATCAATACGTTGACCCTGATTCCTGGTATTACCCCTATTTGAAAAATGGGCTTAAGGTGATGCTTTGGGGATTTTTACTGATGGGTCTCTACGTTTTCACCCTTAATTATAACTTCCTGTACCTGACTGGCGAAATGCCCAGTGTGGAAGAGTTGAAGAATCCCAAGCTGAACCAGTCATCGGAGATTTACTCGCAGGATGGCGTGATGATCGGGAAATTTTACGCCGAGAATCGGACCCCAATCAAGTACGAAAATATTCCGAAGCAGCTGATTAACGCCCTGATTGCCACCGAAGATGCTCGCTTTTATGACCATGGTGGCGTTGATCCCCGCGCGATTGGTCGGGCCGTCATTAGTTTAGGACGGGAAGGGGGCGGATCAACCATTACGCAACAACTAGCCAAAAACCTGTTCAAAACCCGCCGAAAAACCAGTACGGGTCTGCTGACGAGAATTCCATTCATCCGAAAGGTCATCTACAAATCGAAAGAATGGTTGATGGCCCTTAAGCTGGAACGGAATTTTACCAAACAGGAAATCATTACGTATTATTTCAATACCGTAGACTTTGGCAGCAACGCCTTCGGTTTGAAAACTGCCGCCCGCACCTTCTTCAATAAAGTCCCTGATAGTCTGAATGTTCAGGAAGGTGCTGTATTAGTCGGGTTGCAAAAAGCAACCACAAGTTATAATCCGTTACGTCATCCGAAGCGTTCACGCGAACGGCGGAACGTAGTAATCGGGCAAATGGCTAAGTATAAATTTCTGACTGAAAACCAGGCCGATTCGATCAGTGCGTTGCCGTTGGCAACAGATTTTACACCCGAAAATCCGTATTCAGGACCAGCCAGTTACCTAAAAAACGCCGTTCAGGATTACGTAAAAAAATGGGGCGAAGAGAATGGGTATGACCTGTATACCGACGGTTTACGCATCATCACCACAATCGATTCCCGGATGCAGACTTATGCGGAAGAGGCCACTAAAGATAAAATGAAGCAATTGCAGCGTACGTTCGATAACCATTGGCGTGGCCGCAACCCCTGGGCCGACGAAGATGGTGAAGAACTGCCCGGCTTCATTGACTCAGTGGCCCGCCGTACGGAGCGGTACAAAACCTTGAGCCGACGCTTCATGCCGCTTTATCCCGACTCGATAACGTACTACATGAAAAACGTGAAGTACAAAATGCGGGTCTTTAGCTGGAACAGTAAGCGCGGTTATGACTCAACGGAGATGACGCCTTACGACTCGATTGCCTATTACAAGCATTTTTTACAGTCGGGTATGGTAGCGATGGACCCCCACACAGGCTACATACGGGCGTGGGTAGGTGGCTTAGACTACGACTATTTTAAATACGATCACGTGAAGCAAGGCAAGCGGCAACCAGGCTCGACCTTCAAGCCGTTTGTTTACACAACCGCTATCGACGATACCATTAGTAATCTTAGCCCCTGCGACCGCATCCAGGATCGCCCATTCCGTAAAGAATATCGCGAAAATGGAGAAGATAAAGTGTGGGAGCCTCGCAATTCAACAGGCTATTATACCTACTCGCACATGACCCTGCGCCGGGCCATGGCTCGATCCGTAAATTCCATTACGGCTCAACTAACGGATGATGTTACTCCCGAACGCGTAGCAGAATACGCTCACCGAATGGGTATCAAAAGCCGTCTGGAAGCCGTTCCGTCCATTGGGTTGGGTTCATCAGACGTATCACTATACGAGTTGGTTAGTGCTTATTGCACATTCGTCAACGACGGTGAATCGACTGACCCTGTCATTGTACAACGGATTGAAGACCGCGACGGGAACGTAATCGAAACGTTTACCAGTCAACACAAGCGAGCCATTAGTCCTGAATCGGCTTTTCTAATGCGCTATATGCTCCAGGGCGGTTTGCAGGAATCGGGTGGTACGTCGCAGAACCTGTGGTCCTATAATCTGTTCAAAAACCGGAACGAGTTAGGAGCAAAAACCGGCACTACGTCAAACAACTCCGACGGCTGGTTTGTCTGTATATCAAACAACCTCGTTGTGGGCGCATGGGTAGGTGGCGATGACCGAAGTATTCACTTCCGGTCAACTGATCTTGGCGAAGGGGCAAAAACAGCGCTGCCGCTGGTAGGAAGCTTTCTGGAGAAAGTCTACGCTGATCCGAAATTTAAAACGCTTCAGGGGCCTTTTCCCAAGCTCGACAGCGTCAGCAAAGACTATCAGAACTGTGGCTATTCGGACGATGAAGAAACAAGCAGCGAATCTGATTCGACCGATACGGACGGCCCAGCAAGTGACTCAACCTTTATTCCGACCGCTCCTGAACCCGATCCGACTGTATTACCCGACACAACCGGTCGCTAAAAAAGATAATAACCGGCTCATAAGCCCTCATACTTAGTCAGTATAGTGCAGGATTGGGTCCACACAATACCGTTATGAAACGATTCCTGCGCATTCTTGGCTGGGCTTTATTGACTATTTTTATACTATCAATTGGTGTACTCGTGGTAGCTTGGTTCGTCGACTCCCGGCAGTCTGACCAGGAGTTAGCCGAAGAGTTTCAGGGGCAGCTCATCCATCCATCTGTACATTATTATCAGGTTAACGAACGTAGTGGCGTCCCACGGACAATTCGGTTCATGGAAACACCTGCTCTCCGTGGCGATTCGACGTTGCCCGTTGTGCTTTTCGTTCACGGGGCGCCAAGCTCGCTATCGTTCTTCAATGAGTTTTTTAAAGATTCGACACTGCTCAATCGTGCCCAACTGGTTGCTGTTGATCGACCAGGCTACGGTTACTCAGATTTTGGCCGGGTTGAAACGTCGATTATCCGGCAGGCCGAATTACTTCAGCCCCTCATTGATCGCTATCGGAAAGCGCCTTATTTAATGGTAGTCGGGTCGTCGTATGGTGGCTCGGTATCAGCGCGGTTAGCGATGAATAATCCAGGGCGTGTCAACCACGTAGTATTCGTATCCTCGGCACTTGGACCCGGTCTGGAGCGGACGTATTCGATCAGTTATCTCGCGGATAGTCCGCTGATTCATTGGGGCGTTCCACCATTGCTCCGGCTGGCAAATGATGAAAAGCTGGCCCATCGAGAGGCACTGGAAGCCATTCTTCCCGACTGGCCCAAAATCCGGTCGAACATTACCATGTTACATGGTCAGCGCGACGATCTGGTTTATCCCACTAATGTTTCCTTTGCGCAGCAACACTTGGTGAATGCGCGGGTAAAGCAGTTTTTATTGCCGGAGAATCGTCATGATATCGTGTTCAACAAACGTCAGTATATGACCGAAATTCTCCTTGACATCCTAACCCGACGCGATGTCAAAGAAACGGTTAGAGCCAAATCAATGGCGGTAAAATAAAGGGGAAGAAGGAGGAGGGGGAAGAAAGGGAGGAGAGGGACATACTCCTGCTATCTTTTCCCTTTCTTCCCCCTCCTCCTTCCTCCCCCTAAATTGTTACCTCAATCCTATTTTGTTCCGGGTCCAGCACAACGCTCTCGTAGTAGCCATCCCCTGTACGGCGAGGTCCGTCGACAATCGTGTAGCCATCAGTCCGAAGTTGGTTAGTCAATGTATCAACTGCCGTTTCGCTACCGACTGAGCAGGCAACGTGCGCGTAACCCATCCACTGTGACGGTCCATCCTTTGGAGCTTCCCGAATTCCCGGCATCTGCATAATCTCCAGTCGTGGACCACCATGCGGGAAGCTGAGAAAATACGAAGCGAATTTCTTTTGGGTATTCATGTAGCGACTATTGGCCGTAGCGCCAAAATACGTTTCGTAAAACGATCGCATCCGCTCCAGATCGTGTACCCATATAGCAACATGTTCAATAGACATACATTTTGTCGAGGTTATTTATCAACTCATATAACGGCAATACCAGCAAAATTGGCAGTTTCATTTATACTAAAAATAGCCTGTACAGCTCAAAATTGGCTATTCTAAAAAAATTTAAAATATAATTTCAACAAAGTGAGTATTGGCGGCATGTTCTTACATCCTTACTTCAAAATAGCATAGATAGTACTTGACGCATGCAGGATTACAGGAATCTCGAACCAGAAGAACTAGCCGCTGATTCTTCGTTTCAACGGTGGAAATTAGCTGGTGACCCTGTCGTAAGCGCCTTCTGGAACGAGTGGTTGCTTCAGAATCCTGATCAAAAGGAACAAGTAGAGAAAGCTCATTTTCTGTTGACTGCAATTAGTAGCCAGACTGAACAACGTATTAGCGAACAGGTACAGCTTTCAGATCGGGAAATAGAGCGCGAAATCAGCCAACTCTACAAATCGCTGGACAGACAAAAGCCAGAGCCTGTCAGATGGCTTCAGTTCACACCTGTCCGTTATGGAATGGCCGCCAGCTTGCTGATTCTACTTGGATTATTTGGCTGGTACGTACTAAAGCCGATGAACACGAAGCGCGACGTTACGTATAATGAGCTAGTCGCTCAGGTAACAAGTCCGCTTGACGAAGTGAAGAATACGACTGATAAACCACTGGTGGTAAGCCTACCGGATCAAAGCAGTATTTTGCTTTATCCGAAGAGCCGGATCAGTTATCCCAGGCAGTTTTTGGGTACCAGGCGGGAAGTGTATCTGGCAGGCGAAGCTTTTTTTAAAGTGTCAAAGAATCCGTCCCGCCCCTTTTATGTGTACGCGAATAGTCTGGTGACGAAGGTTTTGGGAACCAGCTTCATGGTGCAGACTAACGAAACCGCTAAACAGGTGAAGGTTGTCGTGAAAACGGGAAAAGTATCGGTTTATGCACAGGATCAGGCAGCATCAACGAGCAAGAAAGAAGATTACAAATTGGGAGGTACCGTATTGACACCAAATCAGCAGGTAGTTTTCTCAGAAAAAGATACACGTCTGGTAAGAAGTTTAGTCAACGAACCAGCCCTGTTGCAAAAAGAGGCTCACAGGCAGTCATTTACCTTCAAGCGAACACCCATTGCCGATGTGTTTGCCGCGCTTGAAAAAGCCTACAGCATCGACATCGTTTTTGACGAAGAAGCCATGAAGAACTGCTACCTGACCGCTTCATTAGCCGATGAGCCCCTTTTCGATAAACTAGCCCTGATCTGTCATACGATCAATGCCAGCTATGATCAACTGGATACGTACATCGTGATCGACAGTAAAGGATGTAAATAAGTATCAGACGTTGTGAGAATTAGATTGAACCAAACCTAAGCTAATCTAAAATCGCCTATGACCGATCCGTTAACAGGAGAAGTATAAAAAGCAAAGTCGAAGATGCGCCAACACCTTCGACTCGAAAACAGCCCCTCGCATAAGCTCATTACGACATCCGCACTGCGGACCCAGGACTTTATTGTGCCGAATTTAAAATCCGACAAAAGCCAAAACTATGTCAAAAAGACTACTTTGTCAAAAGACAATACAGAAAATCATGCGCATTGGCCTCTACCAAGCCTTTCTTTCTGTCGCCCTCGCCACCTTCGCCCACGCCCACGATGTAAGCGGTCAGAAGGTGCTCGAACAAAAAGTGACGTTTCAATTACATAACGCCGACGTTGAGCGGGTTCTGGACAAACTGGAAGCCGTTACGAAAACCAAGTTCATGTATAACCCGCAGATTTTCGGGGTTGAACACAGAAGCAACTACAAATTTCAGAACGAAACGCTCTCCGACGTACTGAATCGGGTTTTATCACCCTACCAGGTATCGTATGAGGTTTTTCAGGAACGTATCATCCTGAAGCGCCAGGAAGTGTTTTCTACCCCGACTGAGTTGAAACCTACAACCATGCGGGAAGCGCCTAAGCGCAAAATAACGGGGGTAGTTCTCGACGAAAAAGGTGCTGCATTACCTGGTGTCAGCGTCGTCCTGAAAGAAACCCAGCGCGGCACTACGACCGTTGCCGACGGCACGTTCTCGCTGGATAACGTACCCGAGCAGAACGCAGTACTGGTTTTTAGCTTCGTGGGTTATCAGCGGCAGGAGGTTACGGTTGGCACACAATCGAATCTTTCGGTAAGCCTGGTCCCCGAATCCAGCACTCTCAGCGAAGTCGTCGTAACGGCCCTGGGTATTGCCCGCGAGAAGAAAGCATTGGCCTATGCCGTTTCCGAAGTGAAGGGTAGCGAATTCACACAGGCTCGCGAAAACAACGTAGCAAATGCCCTGACCGGTAAAATTGCGGGTGTGAATGCAACGGGTATGGCAACGGGTCCGGGTGGTTCCAGCCGCATTATCATCCGGGGCAACGGTTCGTTAAATGGTAACAACCAGCCGCTTTACGTCATCAACGGGATGCCGATGGATAACAGCATTCCGGGTGGTGGCACGGCTGCCGATGGAAACGGCATGAACGTCGACCGTGGCGATGGCATCGGCGGCATCAATCCTGATGATATTGAGTCCATTAGTGTTCTGAAAGGTGGACCCGCTGCGGCTCTTTATGGCGCTCGTGCTTCCAACGGGGTTATTCTGATCACCACGAAAAAAGGACGTGGTCAGAAAGGTGTCGGCATCGAAGTCAACAGCAACACAACGTTTGACAATATCGCTGTCATTCCGAACTGGCAGTATGAATTTGGACAGGGTTTGGATGGCAAAAAACCAACGACGGTGACGGAAGCTAAGAGTACTGGTCGCCTTTCGTACGGTGCCCGCATGGATGGTCAGCCCACGATTCAGGTTGACGGCCAACTGCACCCGTATTCGCCCCAGAAAGATAACCTGAAGAACTTCTACCGAACAGGCACCAATTACGTCAATTCGGTTGCGTTTACGGGTGGTAATGAGTCCGTTAATTTTCGGTTAGGCCTGAACAATACGCAGTCGAACAGCATTGTCCCGAACTCCTCCTTTGCCCGGCGGATCGCTAACTTAAACCTGAATGCGGCTCTGGGTAAAAAACTAAGCGTCGAAACGGTTTTCCAATACAACTATGAAGTAGGGACTAACCGTCCTAAAGTTGGTTATGCCGATATGAACCCACACTGGGCTACGTATCTGGTTGCCAACGTAGTGGATATTCGCAGCCTGGCTCCGGGCTATGATCCGGTGACCGGCAAAGAAATGGAATGGAACCCGGTACCAGCCGCACCAAACCCGTATTTCGTCGTCAACAAGTTCAAAAACGATGACATCAAACATCGCTTTTTGAGCCAGGGAAGCATCCGGTACGACATTCTGGACAATCTTTTCATCCAGGGCCGTGTCAGCCAGGATTACTACAGTTTCTCATCGGAGTACGTACAGCCAACCAACAACGCGTACCAACCCCTGGGTACGTACGATGCCCGCAAGGTGACGTCGTCCGAAACCAATGGCCTGCTGACGCTGAACTACAATACCAACTTTTTCAAGGACCTGAGCTTCTCCGCGCTATTAGGTGCCAACGCGCAAAGCGCTATTTACGATCAGACACAGATTGCGGGCGCTGAGTTCACTGTACCTTACTTCTACAGCTATACGAACCTGGCCACATTAGCCACCACGCCAACCTATCTGAAAAGTGCCATTAATTCGGTCTTTGGCTCGGCTGACTTCGGTTATAAAAATATAGCGTATTTGACCCTTTCGGGCCGTCAGGATTGGTTCTCGGTGCTGAATCCGAAGAGTAACAGCATCTTCTATCCCTCGGTTGGTGGATCGTTCATTCTATCGGATGCCTTCCAGTTGCCTAAAGCCATCAGCTTTGCCAAACTGCGGGCTTCCTGGGCGCAAGTGGGTGGTGCAACGGTCAATGCATACCAGATTTATCAGTATTACAACATGCAGCAGGGTGGTCACAACGGTCGGCCGGTGCAGGTTCTGTCGTCTTCACAGGTACCTAACCCAGATCTGAAACCGCTTACGTCTACAACGTCTGAGGCTGGTATCGAAGCTAAATTCCTGAACAACCGCCTGGGTATCGACCTGACGCTCTACAACCGGAAAACCACGAACGACATCGTTACGTCTAACATTGCCTTGTCGTCCGGCTATACATCTGCGTTGCTGAACGTAGGTGAACTGAGCAACAAGGGGGTTGAATTGCTGTTGACCGGTACCCCAGTAAGAAGACCCGATTTCAGCTGGGATGTGAGCTACAACATGGCTTACAACAAAAGCAAGATCGAACGGCTCGCTGAAGGCATAACCGGCATCGACATTGGTACGGGTGTTGGCGGGGGCATCGTACGGAACGTACTGAACGGACCTTACGGTACCGTTTGGGGCTATCGCAAGAAAACCGACGCTAGTGGCAACGTAGTGTTCAATACGGCCAGCGGTTACGCCGTTCGGGGCGATCTGGAAGAGATTGGACAGGGTACTCCTCCCCTCACGATGGGTATCACCAACAACTTCCGCTACAAAAACTTCTCGCTGAACGTCCTGATCGACGGCAAGTTTGGCAGCATCGTTTATTCGAATCTATACCAGTATGCGTATCGCTTTGGTCTGCCGCAGGAAACGCTGCCCGGTCGCGAAACGGGCGTAACGGTAACGGGTGTAACGCCCGAAGGAACGCCATACACGAAAACCTGGGCGAAAGAAGACGTTGATACGTATTACGATAATGACAAGAATTACACGGCGATGTTCATGTTCAACAACGACTTCATAAAGCTGCGCCAGATCATCCTGAGCTACAATTTGCCTGTCGGTAAGTTGCCGTTCCTGAAATTGCAGTCGGCGTCGATCTCGTTTGTTGCGCGTAACCTGGCCATTCTATACAAGGATAAAAAGAATCAGTATTTCGACCCTGAATCAGGCTATACCAGTACGAATGCACAGGGTCTGGAAGCCTTTGGGGTCCCCAGAACCCGCAGCCTTGGTGTGAGCTTAATGGTAAAATTCTAACCTACTAACTTTCTGACAATGAAACGTCTGATTCAAAAAATACTCTGTGCGGCTCCGTTCTTCCTGCTGTTGTCGTCCTGCGACAAAGGGTTCGAGGAAATGAACGTGGACCCCAACAAATACTCCGAAGTTGTTCCTGGCTACCTGTTTACGCGGGCTCAACTCGACGGCGTAAGCACCAACTTTACGGGCGCGGCCTACCTGACCATCGGTCAATCGATGCAGCAGTTTGCTACGTATAAAGAGGTTCCGGCAGCTGGCGATAAATACTTCAACTACAGCTATTCGACTGGCAACTGGAATGCTTATGCCGGAACGGGTGCTGGCCAGGGTGCTGTGATTTCGATTCGGCAGGTAATCGACGCGGTTTCCACTAACCCGGCTAACGTCAACTTACTTTCGGCAGCCCGGATCTGGAAAGCGTATATTTTCCATCGCCTGACGGATATGTACGGCGACATTCCATATTTCGACGCCGGCAAAGCACTTTCCGATAAAAACTACGGTCCGAAATACGATACGCAACAGGCTATCTATGCCGATCTGCTGAAAGAGCTGGATGAGTCCATCAAGGCGTTCGATGCGACGAAAACTACGTTCGGAACCGCCGATCTGATGTACAGTGGCGACGTAACAAAGTGGAAGAAGTTTGCGTATACGCTGATGCTACGTTTGGGCATGCGCCTGACTGAAGTGGATCCTGCTACGGCTAAAACCTGGGTAGAAAAGGCCATCGCTGGTGGCGTTATTCTGGACGATGCCGATCGCGCCGTGATTGCTTATGTCGATGGTTCTCAAACTGCCAGCCGAAACTTTATTGCTGCCGGTTTACTCAGTACGGACTACATCACCCCCGGTGGCGACAACGTTGAGGGCGGCAAGTATGCCAAGACGTTTATCGATTATTTGAAAAACACGAAAGATCCACGTCTGAACGTCATTTCGATTGTCTGGACAACGACCGACAACAAAACGTTCACGGCCGATACCACGACGGCCCTGCAAAGCGGTATGCAGAACGCGGCTTACAACAATTTGCCTGCCAACTTCAACTCGTTTTCTGAGCCAAACCCCAATACGCTGCTCAGATACAGCGCCCCGCTGATTGTGTTGGGTAATTCGGAAACCAATCTCCTGCTGGCAGAAGCCTCTGTCCGAGGTTGGGCCAGTGGAACGACGGCTGCGACAGCCTACACCAACGCTGTACGGGCGAATATGCGGCAATGGGCCTTGTTCGGAACGGGTGGCACTATCTCTGACGCAAAGATCAACGCTTACCTGACGGTAAATCCATACAGAACGAGCGGCACCGTAGCGCAGCAAATGGAGCAGATCCAGACGCAAAAGTGGGTTTCACTATTCCTGGAAGACGAGTATGAAATCTTCTCAAACTGGAGACGTACAGGCTATCCGACTCTTACGCCAACGCAGTATCCAGGCAACCTCACCGGCGGTAAGATTCCAACCCGCTTCGTGATTCCGGATTCGGAAGAAACGTACAATAAAACCAATTTCATTGAAGCGCGTACCCGCCAGGGCGGCATCAACACGCTTTCGAGTGTTGTTTGGTGGGATAAATAAATGAGTATATGGCTTTCAGTTTGTGATTTACGAGGTAAGTCTACCACAAACTGAAAGCCATACCGATTAACCTTTACTACGTAATGAAAGCGCCCCGCCGATCACTGCTAAAACGTTTCTTCAGTCCGATTACCCGCATAACCGATTCTTCTCATAACATGCAGGAGTCCAGCCAGGACGTTCCGCTTTACTCGGGCATCACCCGGCAGGGCAATCTGTTGTTTGTGCAGGGGATCGGTGCGCATTTCGAGGGAGATGCCCGGGCGCATGCCGACCACATTTTAACAGAGATGGAGAAAATGCTGGTCAAGGTCGGTTCATCGATGCAGAAAGTACTGAAAGTGAACGTTTATCTGCACGACATCAACGATTACAAAGCTATGAACGAGGTGTACAAAGGACGCTTTGGCCCAAAACCACCCGTTCGGACGACGGTTTCGCCACGCGCCGGCATTCCGAATGGATCGTTGGTTGAAATGGATTGTATTGCGTATATCTGATTAATCCTTTCCTGTTTTTTAAAATTGTTACACAAAGATTCACAAAAACTACGCAGAGATTCACGGAGAAAACCTCTGTGTCTATCTTTTTGCTCAGTGTATCTCTGCGTAAAAACGTTTAGACGTATCATTCTCTCTTTTGCTGTTTTACTGACACTCTACCGGGTTGGCTATGCGCAGCAGAGTGATTCAACGCAGTATCTCATCAAAAAAACCGATGATTTTCAGGTCAGCGGAATAGGCGATCACGCCAATTGGAGCAAAACCAATTGGGTGCCCATCACTGTCCAGGAATCGGCAAACCGGCCGCTGGGCACTAAAACCAAAGTGCTGTATTCGGGTACGGGCATGTATTTCCTGTTCCAGTGCGATGACCAGAAACTGACCGCTACCATTCAGGAAGATTTCGGCTCCCTGTTCAAAGAAGACGTAGTGGAAGTGTTTCTGTGGCCCGATCCGGCGGTACCGATCTATTTTGAATACGAAGTATCGCCGTTGAATTTTGAGTTACCCATTCTCGTACCTAACATCAACGGAAAAGCACAGGGCTGGAAACCCTGGAATTACCGGGCAAACAACAAAACCCAACACGCCACAAGCATACAAGGCGGAGAAAAAATGAGTCATTCGGCTATTAACGGCTGGACAGCCGAGTTTTTCATTCCGTACCGGTTACTGAGCCCCATTGTTCCGGCGATTCCAACGTCTGGCACAAAATGGCGCGGAAACCTCTACCGGATCGATTATGACCAGGGGTATCAAACCTGGTCCTGGAAAAAAACGAGCGGTAGTTTTCATGAATTCAAGAGGTACGGAACGCTCGTTTTCGAGTAATACAACAAAACCACTCTAGTCCCAACCACTTTAACTGATAAACGATCATGCTTAATCGAAGAAGTTTACTCAAGCACTTATCGGCCATGCCACTGGTTGGTGGCCTATTTGGCGGCAGTGCCCCATTGACCGCTGCTCTGGCGGCTCCCCTTGCTCCCCGAAACTTAGTAAAAGAACTGGGAATCCGTACCTTCATCAATGCCGCTGGTACCTATACCGCCATGACGGGGTCACTTATGGAAGAAGACGTAGTAAATACGATCCTGGCTTCTTCCAAAGAATTTATGATGCTGGATGACGTACAGACAAAAGTCGGCGAGAAAATTGCGGCCATCACCCACGCCGAATCAGCCGTTGTTTCGGCGGGTTGTTTTTCAGCCATGACGCTTGGTCTAGCTGGGGTTCTGACCGGCATGGATCAGAAAAAGGTAGAAGCCCTGCCGCATCTGGAAGGTACCGGCATGAAGTCGGAAGTTATTGCTCAAAAAGCACATAACATTGGCTATTCGCACGCCCTGACCAACACCGGCTGCAAAATCATTCAGGTCGAAACGATCGAAGATGTCGAAAAAGCGATCAACGATAAAACGGCGCTGCTCTGGTTCCTGAACATTCAGTCCGACAAAGGCCAGATTACCCACCAGCAGTGGGTCGATTTGGGTAAGAAACATAACATCCCAACCATGATCGACATTGCCGCCGACGTACCGCCGGTCGAAAACCTCTGGAAATTCAACGACATGGGTTTCGATCTGGTTTGCGTATCGGGTGGTAAAGCCATGCGCGGTCCCCAAAGTGCGGGCTTGCTGATGGGTAAGAAAAAATACATCGATGCAGCCCGGCTCAGTATGCCACCGCGTGGTTCGACCCTCGGGCGCGGCATGAAGATCAACAAAGAGGAAATTCTGGGGATGTACGTAGCGCTGGAAAAATTCGTGGCTCGCGATCAGGATAAAGACTGGAAAATGCTGGAAGACCGTGCCAAACACATTACCGACGCGGCCAAAAGTGTCAAAGGCGTAACGGTCGAAACATTTGCACCGGCGTTAGGTAACCATACCCCCACTATGCGCGTTACGTGGGATACGACCAAACTGGCGCCGAAAGCGTTGCAGGAAGCTCTACGTAACGGCAACCCATCCATCGAAGTTGTTGGCGAACCCATGGGCATCAGCATGACGGCCTGGATGCTGAAACCCGGTGAGGAGAAAATCGTAGCCACGCGCTTGAAAGAAGAGTTGACCAAAGCGTCGGTGTAAGGTATCGCGGGTCTTCAGCCCGCATAGCCGCAGGCTAACGTGCCCCGGACTAAGAAATGCAGTTACAACTTAGCCTGCGGCTACGCGGGCTGAAGACCGCAATACCTGACATGAAAGAACCAGCCTTCTATGAAAACGATTTACCTTATTTTATTTTTAGCGTTTCCGCTCAGTTTCATCGCTAGCGCTCAACAATATACCCTCCTCATTAAAGGTGGGCGGTTGATTGACCCAAAGAACAACATTGATGCCCTGATGGATGTTGCGATTACGGACGGGAAGGTTACAGCAGTAGCCAAATCGATTGACGCGAAACTGGCCCGGCAGGTTGTCGATGCCAAGGGCATGTACGTAACGCCGGGACTGATCGACATTCACGGACACGTATTTTACGGAACCGAACCGAATCACTACTTAAGCAACGGCTTAACCGCTGTTTCACCCGACGGCTTTACGTTTCGCGTGGGCGTGACGACGATTGTCGACGCGGGGGGCGCGGGCTGGAAATCATTCGATACATTCAAACAGAACATTATTCTGACGTCGAAAACGCGGGTACTTTCGTTTCTCAACATCGTAGGCGAAGGCATGCGGGGCGGCAAATATGAGCAGGATACTACCGATATGGACCCCAAGCAGGCAGCCAAAGCTGCGCTGGATAACAAAAACGACGTAGTCGGGTTTAAAGTAGCTCACTTTCAGGGACCAAGCTGGGCTCCCGTCGATCAGGCCGTAGCGGCCGGGAAACTAGCGAACATGCCCGTCATCATTGATTTTGGCGGCAGTACGCCCCCGCTGCCGCTTGAAGATTTGTTTCTGAAACATCTCCGGGCAGGCGACATTTACACACATGCCTATACGCTGCTGCCCGGTAACGTTCGGGAAACTATTGTTGATGAAGCGACTAAAACGGTAAAACCGTTTGTCTGGGAAGCGCGTAAAAAAGGTATTGTCTTCGATGTCGGTTACGGTGGTGCCAGCTTCAATTATTCGCAGGCAATTCCGGCGATAAAAGCAAAATTTTACCCGACAACGATCAGTACGGATCTGCATACCGGAAGCATGAACGGCTCAATGAAAGATATGCTAAGCATCATGTCGAAGTTCGTAGCGATGGGCGAAGACATTCCCAGCGTCATTAAAGCCAGCACCTGGACACCCGCTCAAGTTATCAAGCGCGAGAATTTAGGTCATCTGTCAGTAGGTGCCATTGCCGACGTAGCGATTTTGAGTATGCGTCAGGGCAATTTCGGCTTTTACGATAAGACGGGCTATAAAATGATGGGCAAACAGAAATTTGAATGTGAAATGACCATCAAAGGCGGAAAAATCGTGTATGACCTGAATGGTATTGTCAGCCCAATGACAAGTAATTAGTAAGGTACCCCGGACTTCAGTCCGTAAAACCAATAACGGACTGAAGTCCGGGGTACCTTATGTAAAATATATTGACCACCTCAGTTTATATATCCCCCTATGTCAAAGCGTTACGTTAAAGGATTTATTCTGTCACTATTAGTTATTGTGGGCTTTACGCAACGGGAATCGAGAAACGGTTTACCCGTTCAGACAGCCGAGAACGGTGGCCTTTTTTTACCCGAAGGCTTTGAAGCCACGGTGGTGATCGATAGCCTTCCCGGTCGGGCCCGGCATATTGCGATTAATGAAAACGGCGATATTTACGTAAAAGCCCGCTTCGCCCGTGATAAAGACGAGTCCGTAATAGCCCTTCGCGACACCAATGGCGACGGTCGGGCCGATGTCATCAAACGATTTGGTGGACTAGCCCGCGAACGGGCGTACGGTACAGCCATGCGAATTTACAACGGCTATCTGTATTTCAGTTCCGAGCTGTATGTGTACCGTTACAAACTGAAACCCGGCGAATTGGTCCCCAGTAGCCCAATGGAAGTGGTTATGGCCGACGATCATCCGCACGGCATGCACGAACACATTGCCAAGCCCATTACGTTCGACAAAGCCGGCCACATGTACGTAGCGTTTGGCGCACCCTCCAACTGCTGCCAACCTAAAAATCGAACACCTGATATGGCTGGTATCGATCCGTGTCCCATGCTGGAAGATCACGGTGGTATCTGGCAATTTGATGCCAACAAAACGAATCAGACTCAGAAAGATGGCCGTCGGTACGCTACGGGTCTCCGCAGTGTGGTGGGTATGGACTGGAACTTTGCCGATAATAGTCTATACGCTCTCCAGCATGGTCGTGACGACTTTCTGATGCTGTGGGCCGAAAAATACAGTCCCTGGGAAAGCGCTGTACTGCCTGCCGAAGAGCTTTTCAAAGTAAAAGAGGGCATGGACGGCGGCTGGCCCTATTGCTACTATGATCAGGTACAAGGCAAAAAATTGCTCAATCCTGAATACGGCGGTGACGGAAAAACGGTGGGCCGCTGCGACAAATGCGAAAAACCCCTGATTGGTTTCCCGGCTCACTGGGCACCAAACGACATGCTATTTTACCAGGGAAATAGCTTTCCGGATCGGTACAAAAACGGGGCGTTTATCGCTTTTCACGGATCAACCAACCGGGCGCCCTATCCGCAGGCGGGTTATTTTATCGGATTCATGTCTGCAAAAAGTGGTGCGATTGCTTCGGACTGGGAAGTTTTTGCCGATGGTTTTGCCGGAGTTGACCCGGTTGCTAACGTGAGCGACGCCGTTTATCGTCCGATGGGCATTGCTATGGGGCCCGATGGCTCGTTGTATTTATCCGAGACCGAGAAAGGAAAAATCTGGCGCGTTACGTATAAAGGCAGCAAAACGAACTTCGGAACGACCCAGCTAGCGCAGATGGAGAAGCGGAAAACAATGTCGAACATCCGCAATCCAGACAAAATTAAGGATGATCTGGACCGGGGTAAACCAATCGTTGGCAGCAAAGTCTACAGCGTATACTGCTCGGCCTGCCACCAGCGTAACGGCATGGGCGACTCGCAACGGTTCCCGCCCCTGGCCGATTCCGAATGGGTACTGGGCGACAAAAAAAAGCTCATCACCGTACTTCTGCAAGGCCTGGAAGGCCCAATCGAAGTGAAAGGACAGTCGTACAACAACGCAATGCCCCAGCATAGTTTTCTTAAAAATGAAGACATTGCCGAAGTGCTTACTCACATCCGGACCCATTTTGGCAATACGGCTGATGCCGTAACGACAGCCGAAGTGAATGAGGTTCGAGTGGCTTTAAATCCCAAATCAACAGCCCCCGCTAAACGTAAAAAATAACTTTTTAACTCGTTGATTATCGTATGAAAACCGAACGCCGTTCCATCTTAAAACGTCTTTTTGCCTCTGCTGCTGGTGTAGTTGGCCTGAGTGCTGCCAGTAAAGCTGCCACTGTGGATACTGCCGCAGTGGATACTGTTACTGAGCCCGCTGTAGAAGCTGTGGCGGAGAAAGAAGTCTTTAATGTGGTTAATCACCAGGACGTACCGCTCTTCTCCGGCTCGACAAAGCTGGGCAATATGGTCTTTGTTGCCGGCAAAGGCTATCACAAAGAAGGCGATATCAAAGTCCATACGGATGAAGTACTCAAAGAGCTGGAGAAGGAACTGATCAAAGCGGGCTCGTCTATGGAGAAAGTCCTGAAAGTGAACGTTTTCCTGCACGACCTGAACGACTACAAAGGGATGAACGAAGTATACAAAGGTCGTTTTGGCAGCAAACCACCAGTACGTACCACGGTCGCCGTTTATGGCGGTGTGCCGGGTGATTCGCTGGTTGAAATGGATTGCATCGCGTATATCTAGTGCCATGTACGCTGCTGGGTTGGCCGTAGTCTGAGACTACGGTCAACAATGAGCTAAGACAGCAACAGATTCAGTAACTGTTTACCGGTTTAGCTCGTTGTACTAGTATGAAAAAATCCGTAGCCGTTACCGCCCTTACTGAGGCCGAATTAGATCGTATTGTCGAAATGGCCTGGGAAGACCGGACCCCTTTTGACGCCATTCAGGCGCAGTTTAATCTGTCGGAGCAAGACGTAATTGACGTAATGCGTCAGCAGATGAAGCCATCCTCGTGGCGTATGTGGCGGGCACGCGTTCAGGGCCGAGCCACAAAACATGCTGCCCTATCCGCCGTTAACGACGCCAGGTTTAAGTCGAATCAGCAACGGGCGGTAACCCATAACAAGCTTACCAAACGTTAATTGACCAACGCTACTGTATGCGAACGTTTTTTACATTCCTCTTCCTTATCAGTTTAAGCTATTCGGTTGTTGCGCAGCCGTATAGCATTGTCATCAAAGGCGGGCACGTCATTGACCCCAAAAATAACATCAATGGCATTATGGACGTCGCCATCAGCGATGGTAAGATTGTTCAGGTTGCCAAAAACATCGATGCGAAAGGCGCTACCCAGACGGTCGATGCGAAGGGACTTTACGTAACGCCCGGCCTGATTGACATGCATACCCATGTTTTCTTCGGAACAAATCTGGATCAGACGTACAGCAATGGTCCAAACGCTCTTCCGCCCGACGGTTTTACGTTCCGAAACGGCGTAACGACCATTGTGGATGCAGGATGCTCAGGCTGGCGTGATTTCGAAACGTTCAAAAAACAAACCATCGACCTGTCGCAAACCCGCGTACTGGCTCTGCTCAATATCGTTGGGAGTGGCATGCGGGGCGGTACGTTTGAACAGAACATTGCCGATATGGACGCCCAGAAAACAGCGGATATGGCGAAGAAATATCCCGAGCAGGTTGTCGGTGTCAAATTAGCGCATTTCAATGGATACGACTGGACACCTACCGATCGGGCCGTTGAAGCGGGCAAACTGGCGAACGTACCGGTTATGATCGATTTCGGCGGCAGTACACCTACGCTGTCCATTGAAGATTTATTTCTGAAACGACTCCGTCCCGGCGACATTTTTACGCATTGCTTCGGGCAATTAAAAACCCGGGAAGCCATTGTCGACGTAACGACGAACAAAATGAAACCCTTTGTTCTGGAAGCCAGAAAGAAAGGCATCATTTTCGACGTGGGTTACGGCGGCATCAGTTTTGCCTTTTCGCAAGCGATTCCGGCCATTAAAAGTGGCTTTTTCCCCAACACGATTAGCACCGACATTCATACGGGGAGCATGAACAACGCCATGAAAGACATGCTGAATGTTATGTCGAAGTTCATAGCGATGGGCATGGACCTACCCAGCGTCATTAAAGCCAGTACGTGGAGTCCGGCGCAGGCCATCAAGCGTCCCGAATTGGGTAGTTTGTCCGTGGGATCCGTGGCCGACGTAGCGATTCTGAACTTACACGAAGGCAAATTCGAAGTGCGCGATACGGGTATGTTTGGCTTCTTCGATTATACCGGCCACAAGATCGAGGGCAAGCAAAAGCTGGAGTGTGAAATGACGGTTCGGAAAGGCCGGATTGTTTATGACCTGAATGGCATTGCCAACCCGGTTATCGTTACGCAACGCCCAAGATCGTAGGTATCACGGTTGGTCAATAGGTATCACGGACTTTAGTCCGTACAACGCTGTTTACGGACTAAAGTCCGTGATACCTATCCATTGGAAGTAGAACGCACTCACTACTCGCTTTTTCCCTAAACCCATCCTTTTTGAAAATGACGTCTAAAGTATTTTGGGGCGTTGCCGCCGTAAGCCTGGTGGTGGCACTGGGTCTGGCCGCTACCGGCAATCTGGCACAGGCTGGCCCTTTATTTATTCTTTTCTTTTTAGCTATTGCCCTTGCCTTTCGACGTAGCGACGCCTTGAAAGGTTTTGCGTACACCGTTATGATTTTCGCGGCTGTCACAACTGCCCTATATTACCCTTCTTATTTCGTTGAAGTAAACGGTTTTAAGTTCAGTAAACTCATTACCCCCCTAATCCAGATCATTATGTTCGGGATGGGCACCTCAATGAGTATGGAGGATTTTGTTGGGGTCGTTAAAATGCCGAAGGGCGTAATGATTGGCGTAGTCAGTCATTTCATCATCATGCCGACCATCGGTTATTCGATTGCCAGCATCAGCGGTTTCCCGCCCGAAATAGCCGCTGGTATTATTCTGATTGGCTGTTCGCCGAATGGTATGGCATCCAACGTAATCTCCTATCTGGCGAAAGCGAACCTCGCGCTTTCGATTACGATCACGGCGATATCGACCATGCTAGCCCCGTTCGTGACGCCCATGCTCATGAAGTTCTTCGCGGGTGCGCTGGTCGACATCAACGTACTGGATATGATGTGGGACATCTTCAAAATGGTGATTATCCCGATTGGAGCTGGCCTGTTGTTCAACAAGTTTCTAAGTGGTAAAGCCAAATGGCTTGATGAAGCCATGCCCCTGGTATCGATGTTCGGGATTGGGTTCATCATCACCATCATTACAGCCGCTGGCCGGGATAAATTATTGACGATTGGCCCCTCACTGATTGGCCTGGTGCTGCTGCATAATCTGTCCGGCTACTTCCTGGGGTACTGGTCAGGACGACTATTCCGAATGAGCGAGCGCGACTGCCGAACCATCGCCATCGAAGTTGGCATGCAGAATGGTGGACTGGCCTCGGGACTTGCCAACCAGATGGGTAAAGTAGCTACCGTTGGTCTGGCACCCGCTGTCTTCGGTCCGCTCATGAACATCACGGGTTCGATTCTGGCGTCCTGGTGGCACCGTCGTCCGCCCAAAGAGGATATTCCTGAATCAGAGCACGTAATGCTTGATAAAGTATAATCACAGTTGACGTAGCGCATAAAACAAAACGAGCTTGACATCTTCCTGTCAAGCTCGTTTTGTTTACGTCCAATACATAATTGGGGCATTAGGAAATCGATTACGCCACTCGGTGTAAAAAAACTCCTTCAGGCGCTTCATGTCATCCGGCTCGTATACGTATTTGACTCCGCCAAACTTATTCCGTTTCTGCGCCCGGTCCGCTTCGTTCATCTCCAGACTCGTGTTTGGATACCATTCCATCAGTACGTCCTTGCTACCGGGCGTGAATCGATGGGTAATAAACTCTACCGTCAGATCGCAGTCGAAATCAAGCGCAATGGCTAAACGATCGAGTAGATCGGTATAATACGTCCGCCAGTCAGGAATCGGCATAATCGGAGCCAGCACAACCCCAACTGGATACGCACCTCCGCCCTGCTCACGCGGCAGAGCCAGTTCACGTAACGCTCTTATCCGGGCATCAAGAGAAGCCGTTCCTCCTTCCAGTCGACGAACGATAGGCTCAGCATTGAGACTTACACGGGCTCGGGTGCGTCCGTTATGCGACAGATTGAGTAGTGAATCCACCTGATTGTACTTAGTCACGAATCGCAACTGAGTTTCCGGACGGCTGGCAAAATACTGAATGCATTCGGCTAAACTACCTGTGAGATGCTCAATACCAATCACATCCGTGTAGCAACTTACTTCAAACGTAGTGAGTTTACCCGGCTGTTCATAAGAAGCAGTATTGGCCAACATCTGAGGCAGATTGGCGTAAACCCGCGTAACGGGTGGCCCCTGCAGACTACCCGCCAGGTAACAGTACTGACAATGAGCAGGACAACCCTCAGCCAGATTCATTTGCCAGTCCGCAGAAGGCGGTATGGGTTGCAACCGAAACGCGCCGGGCGGAGCCTTGACAACGGCCAGCGTATTTTTAGCATTCCGATACGTTTCGCGTTCGTCGGCGCCACGAAGACCAGTCAGTCGATTGCTCTTCAGGACTTCAATCGGTAAATGCAGTTGACTGATACGCTCATAAATTTGTTGACCGAACGGTTCCTCCAGGGCATCGGGCGTGAAAAGTACTCGTTTGGGAAGCCACAAACGGGCACCCGTACGAAGGGATTGTTTTTCAGGTAACGTCGGAGTAAATAAGTCTTGTTGAGTAGACATAAAGGTGTAAGCAAGTCCTTCGTTATCTGTCTGAAACTGAAGAGAACTCACTTACTAAGAGAACACATCCCATTCGTTTATAATTCGAAAAGTTGAATTAATTCTTTTACACAACTAATTGATTATCAGTGATTTATTATTTTTCTTTCACTTTTTCTGTTAATGCTAAATTAACTGATTATAGCTATCTTGCCATGTCAAAACCTGCCCAGGTACGGGTCATTTTAACCAATCCTATAATTACTACATGATACGTCGAAGTTCTTTCACGCTTGCGCTGCCCATCACCGGATTATTGGTAGGATTTGCCGCTTTTCGGTCGCCTATTGTCGATGATTTGTTTAAGTCCAGCGCGTTTACACCCGCTAAAAGTTTTACAGCGGGCGCCGAAGGTCCAGCAGTCGACAAAGCCGGTACATTGTATGCAGTCAACTTTTCGAAAGAAGGGACGATTGGACAAGTAACGCCCGATGGCCAGGCCAGTCTGTTCATCGAATTACCCGCTGGCAGCGTTGGAAATGGCATTCGGTTTAACAAGCGGGGGGATATGTTTATTGCCGATTACCCGAAACACAACATTCTAAAAATAGCGAAAGGCAGTAAGGAGGTAACCATTTTTGCGAACGAACCCCGCATGAACCAGCCCAACGACATTGCCATCGACAGCAAAGACCGGCTTTATGCCAGTGACCCCAACTGGAAAAACAATACCGGCAATCTCTGGCGGATTGATACCGACGGAAAGATAACGCAGCTAGAAGCAAACGTAGGAACGACAAATGGTGTTGAAGTAAGCCCCGATAATAAAATCCTCTACGTCAATGAATCTATACAGCGCAAAGTATGGGCTTACGATCTGTCGGCGGGCGGTACCATCAGTAACAAACGGCTCCTGATCGAATTCCCGGATTTCGGTATGGATGGAATGCGCTGCGATAGTAAAGGTAATTTGTACATCACCCGGCACGGAAAAGGAACCGTCGCAAAAGTATCGCCCACCGGAAAACTCATTCAGGAAATTACGTTGATTGGGAAAAAGCCCAGCAACATTGCGTTTGGTGGGAAGGATGGACGTACGGCCTACGTAACGCTGCAGGACCAGGGCAATATTGAAACTTTCCGTGTCGATGCGCCCGGTCGAGAATGGACTATGCAGCAGTAGTGATTTTCAGATGATTAAACACGTAGCCAGCCAGTACAGGAAGAAGGCCATCTGGTTTTTAAGTGAGCCAAGCGCCCGAAAGAGAAGATTAGCCACCGACTGGCGATTGATCTCCATTAGCTCGGCAATCTGTTCGTTTTCCAGACCTTTGTAAAATTTGAGGAACACAACCTCCTGCTGGCGTTTAGGAAGCGTATGAATCGCTTGACGGACTTTATACTCACTTTCCGAATCGGCTTCGTGCTGTTCAATTTCGGTCTCGATCGTCTGCCAGTCCGACAAATCATTTACCTCTTGGCTATACAGTGACGCTACAGCATGCGTTGGTCGACGAAATTCCTGTAAGAGCTGATTACGTAATGATTTGAAGAGATAAATTGAAACGACCTGAATTGTTAACGTAGTGCGCCGTTCCCAGATTCGGATGAAGATTTCCTGGATCGAATCTTTAATAAAATCCCGGTCGCTGGTGAAATTAGTTGCGTACGTAAACAGCGATCGATACTGTGTCTCGGCTAATCGGCAAAAAGCGTCCTTATCTCCGGCCTGTGCTCTGTGCCAGAGTTTCAGTAAGTAATCGTTCTCCTCGTGAAGCCGCTGTTGAAGATCCAAAACCTGCTTGTTCTATCAATGCGTAAAATAATAGTTAAAATCGCAAAAACATAGATAATCATTTGGTAATTGACGATTTGCGCAAATATTTCCGCTTTAAACTGTTTAAAATGCATTTTTTGTTTTGACTAAAAAAAATCAGGTACGCCTAACCAACTTATCACAGCGCAGGTACCACGGACTGAAGTCCGTTCTTTTAACCACAAAACGGACTTCAGTCCGTGGTACCTGTAGCTTTATTTCCAGGCGCTACGTAGAAACCGAAGCCAGTTTCCAGAGAAAATATTCGCTACGTCCTCTTCCGAATAGCCGCGTTTTGCTAATAAACCTGTCAGGTTTTGCAGGTCGGCAATCGTATCCAGATCCGTAGGCGACTGTTCGGTTCCGTACGTACCGTCGAGGTCGCTGCCGATGGCAATATGGTGACTGTTACCGGTCAATTGGCAGATATGGTCATAATGATCAATGATCGTTTCGAGCGTAATACCGAAATGGGCCGGATTACTGGTCCGTTGCGTAAAACCGGGCTTCATCATCCAGGCGTCGAAGCAGCCGCCGATCACTGCGCCCCGCTCGGTCAGTTGCCGAATCTGATCGTCAGTTAATTGTCGCTGATGCGGTACCAATGTCCGGCAGTTATGGTGACTGGCCCAAACGGGTCCTTTATAGAGTGCCAGCGCTTCGGTAAAACCCTCGTCGGTCAAATGCGTTACGTCCAGAATGATGCCCAGCCGATCCATCTCGCGTACCAGCTCGCGTCCCTGTGCTGTAAGTGGACCACTCAGACCGGTGCCGGGGGCGTAACGACCGGTGCTGTAATGGGCAGGTCCGAGGGCTCGCAAGCCATATCCATACGCCTTTTCGAGATAGGACAGCTTAACGATTGAATCGGCCCCTTCCAGACTCAGAATATAACCTACCGGCTTTTTATCGTTTGGTTTGGTATCGTCCAGCCAAAGCGCCAGATGGGTTTCCAACCCATCCCGGTCTCGAATCTGAATCATTTCGCCCACGTCTTCCATGGCTTCATACCAGGCCCGTTGCGCCTGCGTCATGGCCCAGGCCTGTTCGGGCGAATTCCAGCCAGCGCCCGGTAGGTTTCCGTTGCTCTGGTTAAAGCGCGCAATCTGCGTAGCTACAACCAAGCCAATGTTCCCACGCCGAAGATCGGGCAGCGATACGGTTCCTTTGGCCCGATCGATTTTATCGCTCATCTCGGCTTCTGTCTCCCGAATCTGATGCGCCGATAATCGATAATCCCGATTCCACTCGATCGCATTCAGCGACATATCTAAATGGGCATCGATAATAAATGGGGCAGACTGGCTCATTGGAATGTGGGATCTTCGTCGTTCTTGTGCGCTAGTTTCGTTTTCACTACGTCGGCGGGGTATTTCAGGGCTAGTTTACGGATTTCGTAGCTAAACTCTTCGTAGGTTTTCTGCCATTCCTGCGCTTCTTCGGGTGTGTAGTCATAAAAACCCTTCGCGTTCAATACACCCTTACCGCCCTCCTTCACAATGTCGTCAATCAGTCTCGGCATGTCCGTCTGATTGCTCAACGTCGGAAATAAATCCTTCATAACGGTGTGATAGGCCGGTACGCCCGTCAGGTCCATCCAGCGAAATACGCCCACCAGCGTCATCCAGTAACCCGGACTATTCCGGCAGGCCCGGTCAACGTCTTCAACCGTTGCGTAACCATTTTCCACCAGATTGAATGCCTCCCGATACATGGCGTACATCAGCCGGTTGGTAATAAATCCCCGGATATCTTTCCGAACCAGAATTGGTTCTTTTCCCCACTGATGCGACAGGTCATAAAGCCATTCAGCCTTCTGGACATCGCTTAGATCACCACAGATAATCTCCAGAAATCGGGTCGTGTGCGAAGGCTCCATCCAATGCAGCCCCAGAAAACGGGTGGGCAATTTCGTTTCGCGCTGCAACAGACTGATGGGGATCGCCGACGTATTGCTGGTAATAAGCGCGTCGGGAGAGATAACCGCTTCAATTTTCGCGTAGACGGCCCTTTTAATATCAATATTTTCGAGCGTACACTCAATCACAAGCCGGCAATCTTTCAGCAGACCGTACTCTTCCGTGATACGTAGCTGGTCACTATACGTTTCAGCTGATTGTGTAATTAACCCTTCGTGAAGCGCACCCGCCAGATGGCCTTTGATCCGTGGCTCAGCCGTTTCCATATCAGATGGAATAGGCGCAATAGCCACGACTGGATGACCGGCGATCAGCAGACACGTAACAATGCTGCATCCCATCAGCCCTAAACCAACTACCCCAACCGGTATCTGCGCCGGATCTGCGGAATGCTTCATTTTGCGTTTCAGTAAAGTGTTCGACGTGATGTTATACGGTCAATTGCGGCTTCACAGCACCAGGGCAGGCATCCAGAATACGCCATCGCCCAGCCAGCGGTATCGCTCATTTCTCGTAAAATAGGCAGGATACCGTTTGATTCCGTAAAGCGCGAGGCTCATTAATGCGAGCATCAGAGCCGACCGTTGAGCAAACCGATCACTTGTCAGGAAACAAAGCGAGAATCCGACTACAATTACCCCAATCGTCAGCCAGCGTAAAATTAGATTGCAGCGCTCCTGTCCCCACGCGGTGGCTAGTGAAAAAACAGGCTGGTCAGGCGTTTCATACTGCTCCATCACAGCAAACAGCAACAAATTCTGAAATGCAATCGCGGCAAACATCAGACATTCGGTTATGTCTATCTTGCTTACAGACAGGCGTTGTACCCATACGCTACCCCAAACACCAGCTACGTATAAGGCAGCAACAAGTGGCTCTTTCAGTAGCAGAGCCGGATGCCGGGCCGGAAGCCGGAAAACTACCCCAACATAAGCCGCACAAAGCCCCCCCAGCACAATCCCAAACGTAATGACGCTACCTGGCAGAAAAAAGGTCAACACCAAAGCCAGCGCTGCCGCCATCGCTACTACCCGCCACAATAACGTAGCATGCCGACGATGAAACTGATGCCGAAGGGTTAAGGGTTGACTCGATTTATCGGCTTTGTATTTCCGAATATCCAGGAGCCGATCAACAGTATAAATAATGAATACAACCAGAGCCAGCACGATAGGCGTTGCCCAGTGTATAGGTTCAACATCGGATAGGCGCGCGGCCATTCGATTCGAAAGTACCGCCCCCATCACAACGAGGAAATTCAAATAATAAACGGTACGTAGGGACGTAAGCAAAATAAAATCTATTGAGTAATCAACTTTATTCGTTGGCAGTAACTGGTGCGGGGGCTGCCAGCCACGGTTCCTGGCGGCTAACAACGTCAATGGATTGACCGACGCGCAAACGTCCGAGTGGTAATTGGCCACTAGCCTCAGCCACTACGTTCTGACCGAACAGAATTTTGTGTTTCCATTGCCGATACGTTGCCAGCGTTTTCAATGGTTCTTTTCCCAACCGGGCGGTTTCAGGATCAATGGTCGTCAGCACGCAGCGAGCGCAGGGCTTCACACCGTAAAAATCCACTTCACCTATTCGGAAATGCGCCCAGGCATCTTCGTCGTAAGGCTCGCTCCCAGTCACAACAATGTTGGGCCGGAAACGTAGCATTGATAACGGTTCTGTTGCGCGTTGGTTTAAATAATCGAGCGATGCCTGGCCAATTAAGAGATAAGGGTACCCATCCGCAAAGCTAACAGCATCGTTTTCAGGATCGTGTGTATAATCCGGATCGGCAGCCCGATGAGTTGTTTCGGGCATAAACACCAACCGGCAGGGTTTTTCGAGAACGTTGGTAAACCACTGGTCTGCTTCTCCACTAACCGTTACCGCCGGAACGTCCTTGCTATCCCAAATCGTAACCAGCATAGTTTCACCAATGGAGGATTCTTCTGTATGTGTCGGTAACAATGGCAACTCCAGTATATCATCAGGTCGGCTTCGATGCCAGACACGTAACGTTTCTCCATCAATCGCTACGTCGATCAGCGCCATTTGATGGTTCGTTCGTTGCGTCATGAACTCTCCCGCGGGCGATACAAGCATAAATCGACGATCGTAGCGAAATCCTTTAGGCTCGACAATCACTTCCGGCACCGAAATACCGCCGAGCGATTTAATGGGATAGATGTGAAGTTCGGATATAGTCATGGTGGCTGATAGTGGTTCAAAAACTCATTCTCGGTAGCGGACTGACGGTTTGCTCCGTAAACTCACCTTGTTCGTATTTAAACTGAGCCGCCATAGCAATCATAGCGGCATTATCGGTGCAGTACTCAAATTGGGGGATAAACACCTTCCACTTTTGTTGTTCACCGAGTTGGGTCAAAGCCGTACGCAACCCACTATTGGCCGATACACCCCCGGCAACGGCAATATCACGTATACCGGTTTCACGCGCTGCCCGCTTCAGTTTAGTCAATAGCATCTGCACCAAGGTATGCTGAATACTGGCACAAATATCGGGCAGATTTTGCGGAATAAAATGGGGGTCTGTTTTCGTCTTATCGCGCAGAAAATACATAATCGCTGTCTTGATGCCACTGAATGAAAAATCCAGATTTGGCATTTCACTCATCGGAAACCGATACGCCAGTGGATTTCCTTCTTTGGCATACTTGTCGATGAGCGGGCCACCCGGATACGGCAGTCCTAGCAGTTTAGCCGATTTATCGAAGGCTTCGCCTACAGCATCATCCAGCGTTTGCCCGATAACGGTCATGTTCAGCGGACTATCGACCCGCACGATCTGCGTATGCCCTCCACTAACCGTCAGGCACAAAAATGGAAACGTAGGTTTTGGGCTGTCAATGAAATGGGCCAATACGTGCGCCTGCATGTGATTGACTTCAATAAGTGGGATATTCAGGCCTAGTGCCATTGCTTTGGCGAACGACGTACCAACCAGCAGTGACCCCAATAGACCCGGTCCACGCGTAAAAGCAATGGCCGATAGCTCGTTTTTAGGTACCTTTGCATCGGTCAATGCCCGCTCAACTATTGGCAAAATGTGTTGTTGATGCGCTCGGGAAGCCAGTTCAGGCACTACGCCCCCGTATTGTTCGTGAATTAACTGGGTGGCTATTACGTTCGACAGAATATGCCCGTTGGCCAAAACAGACGCCGACGTTTCGTCGCAAGAGGATTCAATGGCTAAAATATTCACTAAACAAAAGTAATGGATAATGATTTCTTCGTGAATAGACAATGGAAGTTAGGCTTAAACCGTTCCCTCATTTAGTAGTCTAATCGATAGTAACTAGTCATTATTCGTTGTAAATTAGGCCTTTCCGCCCCGGATGCGTCAGTTTTTCGCCATATTCCTTAAAACACTGCTCTACCTGGTCCTGACGGTACTCGGTTTAGTGCTAGGAATTTTGTTGAGCTTACAACTGCCTGCAGTCCAGACACGCTTAGCGCAGAAAGGAGCCAAATGGCTTTCCGAAAAACTTCTTTTTCCCGTTGATATTCAGGGCGTTTCGATTAAATGGTTCGATTCATTGACGCTCGAAGGTGTCCGTATTACAGACCGAAAAGGGCAACCCATGATTACGGTTGGTCGGCTCGATGCCAACTATGATCTCAAAAACCTGCTCGATTCATCGGCCCACAATCTTCATTTAGACGAGATTGTCCTGTATAAGCCTGACGTTCGGATGATCAAAAACCTGACGAATGGCGACACCAACCTGGATGATTTTATTGCTCGTATTGAAGAATTAACTGCCGATCCGACCAAACCAAGCGTACCGAATCAGAACGTACCGTTTAAGGTCAGTCATATTCATCTGGTCGATGGCGCCTACACACTTGAAGACCCGCGCGAACCATTCATACGTGATCCAAAGAGTTTTGATTATAACCACTTTACGCTCCAGCATCTTACCGCTGAGGTTAGTAATTTTTTAGTGCTTGGCGACACGATTGCGTTCGATGCCAAGGGTCTGTCCGGAATTGATCGCGACTCACGAATCAGGATTCGGCAACTGGATACGCGCTTTCTCTATTGCAATACCAAAATGGAACTGGGGAAGCTCTACGCGCATATTGGTAACTCCGTCATACGTAACGAACTGACTTTTCTGTACGACAAGCCGTCGGCATTCGGCGATTTCAACAGTCGTGTGTTGATGCAGGCCCGCTTCCGGGATAGCAAGGTATTATCAAAAGATTTAGGGTTTTTCTCAGAATACCTCCGCGGTCTGAACGAGACGTGGTATTTGACCGGCAATTTTTCCGGTACAGTCAATGACTTCCGGCTGAACAATACGGATTTACGGTTTGGGCCAAATGGGCGGAGTCGCCTGGCAGGTAATATTGCCTGGAAAGGATTGCCCGATATGGACAAAACGACGGTCAATTTTGCCTTTGCGCCTTCCGTCGTGAACATGGCCGATATTCGACAGTATTACCCCGACTCGTCGTTCAATCATACGATTCAGAAGTTGGGGACCGCTTCGTTTAACGCTACGTTCGTTGGTACGTTCGATGATTTCAAAACGAAGGGAACGTTCCAAACGGCAATCGGGAACGTAACGGGTGATCTGGCGCTTAAGCTCGCCACCAAATCCAGCCAGACTACGTATACAGCCAATCTACGCAGCGAAAACCTGGATTTGGGTCAGCTCATCAATCAGCCTGATCAATTCGGCAAACTCGACGGCGAGGGACGTATCGCTGGGCATGGTACCGACCTGAAACAGGCGAGTATCGACTTCAATGGCCAGTTTGGACGATTTGGGTGGCAGGGCTATGAGTACAAAAATGTTGAAGCCAAGGGTAATTTGCAGCAGGCGATTTTTGAAGGCCAATTGCATGTTCACGATCCCAATCTGGCGTTCGAACTCGATGGCCTATTCAACCTGAAAGCACCTAGCAACCGGTACGATTTCCGGGGAACGGTGCAACATGCCGACCTGCGGGCGTTGGGCTACCTGAGCGATTCGCTTGTTGTTAAAACCGGTTTAGATATTCGTCTGGAGGGTAGTACACTCGATGACATTGTTGGTACGGCTACGTTCGACAACGCTACCCTTACGCTTAACCGACGTAACCTGAATGTTGATAAACTCACGCTCTTTTCTTCTACAGAGCAGGAGCTTGTTCCAGCAACGGATTCACTCAAACAGGATGCAGTTACCAATCAACGATATTTCAATCTCGACTCCGACTTCCTGACCACTCGCTTGCAGGGCACGTTTCAGCCACAACGTACCATCGATGATTTGAAGCGGATAGCCCGCGAATATCAGCTTTATTTCAAAGGCGATGCGGCTGGCATGAAGGCTTATTATGACCAGAAACGTCAGCAGGTGGCTCGCCTTGCTGGTCGGAAAGCTTCGGCCCTTAACCAACGATATGGTGTTGACTATCAGGTTATCACAAAAAATAGCGTGCCTTTACTGGATTTCCTTGGGATGTCGGCTTATATCGCACCAACTACCCGGCTCGAAGGTCGATTTATGGTCGATAATACGTCGTTTCTGACAGCGGCCGTCAAAACGGATTCGGTTCGGTTCGGTACAATCAGTTTTGGACCCAGTGATCTTGACTTAACAACATCCAAATTCGTGTACGATCAGGAAGTACTGGCCTCAGCGGTGATTTCCTCGAAACGACAACTGTTCAGTAAGCTCTTACCCACTCGAAATTTACAGGTTGAGGCATCCTGGGATGTCGATCACATTGACTTTACAAGCGATGTTGAACAGGCCGATAGCAGCGGCAAATTCGTGAATCATGCTGATTTAAACGGGGAGTTACGATTCAAAGGTGATGCCATTGACCTGACTTTCCGCCAGTCGAAAATACGCGTCCTTGATGGCGACTGGGTGCTTAACCCCCAGAGCTTGATCCGAAAAGTAGGGGAAGAATACACGATTCGGAATCTTTCGCTGCTCAATGAGAACCAGTTGGTTCAGGCTTCTGGTAAGATTTCGCCCGACTCTGTTCAGAATCTAGACGTAGAAGCGCAGAATTTCCTGCTGGCCTCGCTGAATCCCCTGCTAAATACCGATTTAGGCGGTACGTTGAACGGTAAGCTGGCCGTGCGGAATCTTTATGATACACCAATCATCGAGAGTTCATTAGCAGTTATTGCCTTGTCGTACGATAAGGCGCTGATTGGCGACGTACATGGGCAGGCTCAGTGGGACCAGATGGCAAAACGGCTTAACGTGGATGCACGCATCAACCGAAGCGGAGCCGACGTATTGACACTGATAGGTACATATACTCCTCAACTTAAGTCAAATCCACTGTCGCTAAAGGCAAACGTTAATAACGCTGATCTCAGCTTGCTGGAGCCGTTTACAACCGATCTGTTTTCGAACCTCGGCGGTATTGCCAGTGGCGTTATTGCCGTTCGGGGAACCCCTGCCATGCCAGTGCTCATGGGGCAGGTTGGTATAAAAGGCGGCCGTGGCCGGTTTGATTACCTGAAAGCGGATTTCTCATTCGATGACAATATTTATTTCGGCGAAAACGAGATTATCATTCGGCAATTAACCTTGCGCGATCCGCAGGGAAATACCGCCCTGCTACGTGGGGGCGTCTACCACGAAGGGTTTCGGTACTTCACACTAGGTTTCGACGCTGATTTCAAGAACTTCAAAATTCTGAATACAGCCGCCAAAGACAACGATGCTTTTTATGGACAGGCTGTTGTTACTGGAAAAGCAGAACTATACGGGCCGACCGACAATCTGACCATCCGTGCGAACGTAACGAGCAATAAAGGAACCCGAATCTTTATTCCACTGGATGGCGCGACAACCGTTGCGGACGATGAACAGATTCGGTTCGTTAACCTCAACGGTACGTCATCAGGCAATTCGACTAACCAATCGGCTACCCGACCGGGTACGCAGTCGGAGGGAGATATTGATTTATCCCGAATCCAGATGGATTTTAATTTCAACATTACGCCCGATGCGTACTGCGAGATTCAGCTGGATCGTCAGACGGGCGACATTATCAAAGCCTATGGGCAGGGGCTGCTGTCGATGAAGGTGGATACGAAAGGCGACTTTACGATGACGGGCAACTACGAGATTCTGAAGGGTGACTACACATTTACTTTTCAGAATATCATCAACAAACGCTTCCAGATTCGCCCCAATAGTCGTATCACCTGGACCGGCGATCCATACGGGGCCCTGCTGGACGTAACGGCTGCATACACACAATACACGTCACTGGCTCCTCTGTTAGCGGTACAGAAAACGAATACGACCGCCGATCAGAGCCGTCGATACCCGGTAGATCTGGTCATTAAACTAAATGGCGAATTAGGCAGTCCTGCTATTAGTTATGATCTGGACATTAAGGAGTATCCATCCTCATCAGATTTCCGGCAGGCGGTTACGGCGTTCGAATCACGACTTCAGAGCAACGACCAGGAGCTAACCCGTCAGGTGAGTAGTGTTTTACTGTTTAATCAATTGCTTTCCGAAAACACCAGCCTGTTTGATCAGGGGCAGGTGAACAGTGGCGTAGCCAATAGCGTGAGTGAACTATTATCGAACCAGATTAGTCGACTGGCATCGAACCTCAACGAAAATCTGGACATAGGCGTATCATTCGGTGGCTTTACGAGCGGTCTGCAAAACGAAAACTTGCTCAACAATCTTCAGTTACGGTTTTCATACCGGCTACTGAATGACCGTTTACGGATCAGCCGCGACGGAGGCTTTACGTATGGACAAAGCCAATACAACGCGGCCAGTTTGCTAGGGGAATGGACGCTTGAGTATTTTATTACGTCTGATGGTCGGCTACGGGCCAAAGTCTATAATCGCAACCAGCAGAGTATTCTGGGCCAGTATAGTACAAACAGCACGATCTCAACGGGCGGGGGGCTGAGTTTGCTTTATACGCGTTCTTTCAACCATCTTTTCGATGGAAAACGTAACGCGCCGGGTTTAACGCCCAATCTTCCCGCCGACGAAACGCCTGTCCCAATCCCAACGCCGATCACTACGTCGACAACCAGGGGACGGGAAGCGCTGTAAAGTTCGTTCTGCCTGAGTTAGCGATACCCTCTCTCCTACCGTACTACAACGATAGCCTCCTGTTAGTCTCTCAATAGGTTTCCAGTAAATGTTTAGTATACTGGGCATTACGAAATCTTTTTTGAATCCCCGATAAACTTCTTTCCTAAATCCTTGCGTCTCAAAAATTCGTTCTTTATGTTTGTTTAAAATTAGTCTAAATAATAATTGACGACAATTTCGTAATTATAGCCAAGGCAAACTCTTTTTTCTCAATCCGTAAAAGACCAAGACCTTAAGCCCTGTGCACCGGTAATTCTCCCCCATTGAGATGGCGCACTCAATCCATTACCGGACACAGGCACAAACCCGTTCGCTACATTAATTTCAGCCGCTTATGAACTCCTGCCAACCCACCGTCTTACTTAATCACGAGCATTTTTGCATCGCTCAATGTCAGCATTGCCAGCGGGTAGGTCTGACTTTTCAGAATCTATTGCTGGGGTTTACGCAGGATGAATTCATCAGCTTATGCCGAACCATTGACGGGATCAATTTTGACGACAACAGCGTACGCATGCCCAATGGTCAACTGCATCTACTTATCAACACGGGCCATCCGGACATTCAGTTCAGTTTATCCAAAATTGAATTCGATTCATTTCACACCGGCTTATTGCAGGCGCTACGTCGTCTGAATTTATATCAACTGCTGAAAACTCAAGCCAACTAGACTATTCCTATTCCCAGGACTTATGGATCATCAACATCATCTCAAAACCTTGGCTCAACGCGACAACGGTTACATTGGTTATTGTGCAGGTTGCCAATCCTACAATGTCGCCTACAAAAATTCGCTGTTCATTCTGGCGGAAGCTGAATTTGCCTGTTACCGGGACGTAATGACCGATCGAACAGCCATGCGGCCTTTTTTCACGACCCATGGGAAGGAGTGGCTATTGAAAACGCCGATGCAAAATTACTTCATCATGCTGTCGGACGAGGAAATCGAGGAACTTGTTCAGATGATGGATGAAGCAACAGTACTGATGGAAGTCGATCAGATTTTAAATATAACTCATAGGTTAGGTTAGTAGATAAAAGAAAAGGAACTGGTTTCTGACCGGTTCCTTTCTACCTTTTTTGCCAATTGAGCGAAAATCGAATCACTTTTACACCATATTTCTCTGTCTAATAGTCTTTAAGTACAACAGTTATGGATGAGTCTCAATCCTTACTAGCCACTGCCAGAGCGCGATTAGAAGAGTCGCTTTTAGCGAAAGGACTGCGCAGGTCTTCGGAACGCTTCGCCATTTTAGACGAAGTGTATTCCCGCAACGATCATTTCGACGCCGAAGATCTATATGAGGCCATGCAGCAAAAATCCTATCCCGTCAGCCGGGCAACGGTGTACAATACGCTGGAGCTTCTAGTCGAATGCGGTCTGGTGCAACGGCACCAGTTTGGCGATGAAGATAACGTAAAAAGCCGCTATGAAAAGTCGCTTGGCCGGCAGCAACACGCACATTTGGTGTGTACTGTTTGCCATCGCGTAAAAGAATTCTGCGATCCACGTCTACATCTTATCAAGACGAATGTGAGCAATTCCCTACAGTTTCAGGTCGAATCCCATTCATTGGTCTTCTATGGTCAATGCACGGATAATGACTGTGAGACCAAACCCATCGATAGTCACGTAAGGGAATAATTACCAAGAAAGGGGTAAAAACGATTCTGTTGTTCTTTGTATACCGAACCCCTTTTCTTACATCATGACTATCGCTTCGATAAAGAAACGGCTCTTCGGTAGTACGTTAATTTGTCTGTTTCTTGTTACCCATTTGCTTCTAGGTCAGCGGACCTTTACAAATCCGATCAAAAACTCGGGTCCCGATCCCTGGGTTTTGCAGAAAGATGGGTGGTATTATTACATGAACACCACCGGTCGAAACCTAACCCTCTGGAAAACCCGAAACATAGCCGACCTTGCTACGGCCGAATACAAGGTCATCTACAATCCTCCAACGGGCAAACCTTATTCCAGGGATCTATGGGCGCCCGAAATCCACTTCTTTAACGATAAATGGTACGTTTACTTCTCAGCCGATTCGCTGAATAACCTTACCCACCGGGTCTGGGTAATCGAAAACGCATCGCCTGATCCGATGCAGGGCGAGTGGACGATGAAAGGTAAAATCGGTGATAAGGACGATCATTGGGAAATTGACATGTCCGTTATGGACTACAATGGTCAACTCTATGCCGCCTGGTCAGGCTGGGAAGGACCTACGAACGGTCGACAGGATATTTATCTTGCCAGGCTGAAAAATCCCTGGACCATTGATGGGGATCGCATTAAGATTTCGCAGCCCGACCAGCCCTGGGAAATGCATGGCGACGTACCACAGGAGTGGCAAAAAAACGGCGAGGTGCCTAAGATTTACGTGAATGAGGGACCAGAATTCCTGCGTCACGATAACAAACTGTTCATTGTGTATTCAGCCAATGCCTGTTGGCTTGATTATAGCCTCGGGTTACTGACCTACACAGGCGCAGGTGACTTACTTGACCCTAAAAATTGGGTAAAAAATCCGGGGCCTGTCTTCACACAATCTCCTGAAAACGGTGTCTGGGCGCCTGGTCACGGTGGTTTTTTCCAGTCTACTGATGGCAAGAACTGGATGATTTATCACGCTAATCCATCAGCTACAGATGGTTGTGGCAATAAACGCGCCCCACATATTCAGCCCTTCACCTGGAATGCCGATGGTTCACCTAACTTTGGGAAACCAATGGCCAAAGTGCCTATGCCTGTTCCCCAGGAGTAATAAGTAATTACACTATCAATCAGTATAAACCCAGCAATTCCTTTCATTCATTAATCATTTAACACGAATGCGTACACTTATTTTTCCGGCTTTTATTATCGCTCTGCTTAGTTTGAACGGCTGCAAGCAGGCGAATAAAACCGAACAGAAAGCCATCGATTCTATGGCCGTATCCGCGGGTGACACAGCCGTTTCGTCAGGTCAGGCCGAAACAGGTCGTTGGTCAGCAGAGCGGGCAAATGCCTGGTATGCCAAAGAACCCTTTCTGGTTGGCGCCAACTACGTTCCAGCTAACGCCATCAACGAGTTGGAAATGTTTCAGGCTGACTCCTTCGATCCGAAAACGATTGACAAGGAACTGGCTTTAGCCGAAGGCATCGGTATGAATACGATGCGCGTATTTCTACATGATCTACTTTGGCAGGATTCTACTGGCTTTACCAAGCGACTTGATCAATTTCTATCCATCTGCGATAAGCATAAGATTCGTCCTATGCTAGTGTTATTCGACTCCTGCTGGGATCCTTTCCCGAAGCTTGGCAAACAACATGCACCAACGCCAGGTATCCATAATTCAGGCTGGGTACAGAGCCCTGGTGCCAATGCCCTTAAAGACAAATCGCAGTACCCACGTCTGGAAGCATATGTGAAAGGTGTAGTAGGCGCTTTCAAGACCGATAAACGTATTCTGGCGTGGGATATGTGGAACGAGCCGGATAATACGAATGATAACAGCTACGGTCAGAATCACCTAAAAACTGAACTGCCTAAAGATGAAAAGAAAGCCATCGCAGCGAGTCTATTACCACAGGTATTCCAATGGGCACGGGCGGCTGGAGCGACTCAACCGTTAACGTCGGGAGTCTGGGTTTATCGAACGCCCGACGACTGGCAAAATTCAGCGAAATGGACCCCTATGGAGAAAGTGCAGCTTGAGAATTCTGATATCATTACGTTCCACCAGTACTCCAAACCGAATGATTTGGAAAAGGTCATTCCAGCTTTAGAAACATTCGGACGTCCGGTTATCTGCACCGAGTATATGGCTCGAGGTGTCGACAGCAAATTCCAGACGCACCTTCCAATCGCGAAAAAAGCGAAAGTTGGCATGATTAACTGGGGTTTCGTCGCTGGCAAAACACAAACCTTTCTCCCCTGGGACTCCTGGCAAAAACCTTACGTTAACGGGCGTGAACCAGCTATATGGTTTCACGAAGTATTCAAACAGGATGGTACCCCCGTCGATCCGGCGGAAGTCGCAGCCATCAAACAGGCTACAGGGAAATAATTAAGGTAGTTTCCCTTTCGAGTCATAAAAATATTTTAGGACAAAGCATCTGATTACCAAGGTGTAGACCGGAATAGAATTTTATGGCCACAAAGTTTTTTTAGGGGTCACTTGCGTGGAATAGCCAAAGCGCCTACTTTTGTGCCACGATTAAGGAAGATAGCAACTATTAACCGCTAATCGAAATTGGTTCGGTAGTTCAGTTGGTTAGAATACCTGCCTGTCACGCAGGGGGTCGCGGGTTCGAGCCCCGTCCGGACCGCCACTGAAAATCAAGCACTTATAGCATAAAAACTATAAGTGCTTTTTTGTTGGTGTACATTTTGGTGTACAAAAGCTGCTCACATACTTTAGATGCTGTTATGAATATCTGGCGTTTAATTTCATACCATGAGGAAGATTTAAAGGAAAATGTCACTCGACGCTTTATTGAGCATGGCCGTATTGCTATTGGTTGGGGGCTGGTTGGTGATCTAAATCAGTATCGTTCTCCAGAGGCAGTAAAAGAGGCAATAAGGAAACATTATTCTACTAGTAAAAATGGGCGCATTGGCTGGCCAACGTTGTGGCATATGCGTACAAACGTAATGTTGAACGACTTGATAATCATTGATGCTCAGAAGCCATGGGCGAAAGTCGTAGAGATAATTGGTGAATATGAGTGGAACAACCAGCAACCTAACGTTGCAAATGATCCCAATTACAATCACCAACGACCTGTCAGGCTCCGTAATGATTTAGATCCAGAGCAATTGCTGCAAATAACTACTACAAGACCAGCGCCGGGACAAGCTCCACATCTTGTATTATTCTATTACGGCTCATTTACGCAACGATTACAGCAAAATGAGCAATCCCTTTAGACCGCTAATTATCCGCTTCTGTTTTCTGGTATTAGCCCTTTCTATTTATGGCTGTAAGGAACCTAGTGTAAATGTTCCCAGTAACCCCAACCCAACCCGAGATGACAATTTATCACTGGGCAATCCCGATGGAGCCAGAACCAGCGAGAATAGTCCGAACGCGTACCTCATCACCCGCTCAACGTATTCGCTTTCTTTCAACAACTCGACGGGTATTGCTAATTGGTGTAGCTGGCATCTAAGCGCAGCCTGGAAAGGATCAGCCACGCGGTACGCGGGTAGCTTCATTCCAGAGACACTCTTACCAACGGGCTGGTATGTAGCTAGGCACGCAGACTATACCAACACTGGCTTTGATCGTGGTCACCTCTGCCCTTCGGATGATCGGGACAGTACGGCCGAAGAAAACCGAACTACGTTTATCCTCTCTAACATCGTGCCTCAAGCGCCTACCTTCAACCGGCAATCGTGGAGATTGCTAGAAGAATACTGTCGTAGCCTAGTTGCCAAGGGTAACGAGCTGTACATTATTGCTGGAACAGCGGGTAAAGGTGGTGAGGGAGACAACGGCAAAGTAAGCAGTATAGCCAGTGGCAAAGTAAGCGTTCCTGCTGTCCTTTGGAAGGTGATCGTTATTTTGCCGATAGGCTCGGACGACGTGAATCGAATCAACGCTCAGACGCGGGTTATTGCAGTTTGGATGAATAACACCAACGCTGTAGGTGATCAGCCGTGGGGTAATTACCGAGTTAGCGTAGATGAGGTGGAACGGCAGATGGGCTATGATTTACTATCGAATGTGCCAAGTGATGTGCAGCGAGTGGTTGAAGCGGGAGTGGATAAGGCTATCCTGTAATACAAGTAGATATTATCCAAAAATACTCTTTATTTCCCGCACCTTCACGGATGGACATGAAAAAGGAGGAACTAGAGCTAAGTATTGAAGAGCAAGAGTCAGTTATTAAGGGGCTCGAAGAACTGCTGACCTCACCTGATGAGCACAATACTTTGATGGCGAATTATAAAGTATCTAAAGAGGGGATACCGCAAGCTTTGGAAGAAGCTAAGAAAAAGTTGGCAGAGTTGAAGGAATTAAAAAATGGAGAATAACTGCTCGGTAAATTGATGTTGAGCTGTCTACACATGAAGAAGATTGTATTAAGATTATTGCTATTATTGCCTTTAGTGAGTCAGGCAACGTGTGTTGTTGTTATCAGAAATGATAAAGAGATAATTGTTGGACAGGATAGTAGGCGCATTATTGTAAATGATAAAGGAATAGAAACTGGTTTTAAGGATGACTACTGTAAAATTCGAGAGGTTAACGGGTTTTATTACACCCTAGTTGGCGCAAACGATCAATTGCAAATTGAAGTAGCAAACTCTGTTAAAGATTCAAAAAGTGTCGAGGAATTTGCTTTTAGATTTAGCCAAGAATTAGGTCTGCGATACGAAATTTATTTAGAAGAATTACTAAAAAAAAGTACCGAAAACTATAATAAGTGGTTTCCAGGCACGTACCCTCTTGTTAGTGAAATAGCTATTTTTAAGGTAGAGAATAGCAAGCCTACATTGTTCGTTTCTACGTTTAACATAGCAAACAAATCCCCTGGATCGAATAAAGTAGTTATTGACATTAAAGGTAATGTGATATTAAAAGTGCTGGGATATAATCAAGAATATTACTACATGCCAGCAGAAGAAAGAAGCCAACTCAGGAGTTTAGCAAATACCGAACCCTATAAATTTATAGAAAAAGTTATTTCCTTGGCAAAGGAGAAATACCCTAATAGGGTGGGTGGAGAAATTTATTATTTCACACTATCTGACGATAAAAAGAAATGGCTGCCTAAAGAACCTAAAAGCTAGAGACTAGTTAAAGTCCATCTAAAAAATACGTTGTTAGATTGGAAATATGCCTTCTCATTTAATCAACTGGCTGAGGTGGACTATAGGTGCCACTAACTAGCTCCGTGTTACAGGAAGCAATTCCTTCTTTCAATTCAGCGATAGCCCGCTTGTTTTCCGGTAAATCGGCTAACGCACTTAGAGCCGTTTGTAAGGCTACTTTTCGAGCCCATACTTCTTTAACCTGCTCTTGTGACATACTCATCTTTATTGGGTCTGTTGCGTTGGTTTATCGGCCAGCTTTTTCACATCGTCGCTGTTGACTAATTGAGTAGCTTGGCTTGACTCTCCATCGGGTTGCACTTTCAACTTTCCCGACGGCATCCAATCGATCACCGTGGCTTTATACGGCTTGCGGGTAAACCCCTTTTTAGTGGGGGTGACTAACACCCGATCCCCCTGGCTAATCACTCGATTCATGGCTGTCAACTTACGTTTACTTTACTTCTAATATATCCTCCCACCGGGTCGTATATCTGGGAGTCAGATACGTTGGCTTCATAGGCCACTCGGGATTATAAAGCTGCGAAGCCATCCGGAGCGTATCGCGGCCATAACGTTTATTGACCTTATCCATCGTCTTGGCTAATCGAATCAGGCGCTCGTCGGGACCGGCCGTAAATACCCCTGCTTGCCGAAAGTCAGCCGGTACCAGATCCGTCAGCATCACACCCACTTTAGCGTAGTGATACCCAAACCGAAAGATGGCTTTCAGGGATGATTCGGCGTACTTAATGATTTCCAGCGTCGAACTGGTTGGATGCGGCAGTCGAACCGTTACGCTATTGCTGTACTGCTTAGCAGGCTGCTTATTACCCGGCGTTTTGCGAAACGGGTTAGTACGTAGCCAGACCGTCACGGCCCCACAGAGCGATTCCTGACGGCGTAGCTTTTCGCAGCACCTGGACAAATGCACCGTCAGGGCATCATTAATTTGCACCAGATCCGGAATTACGTGTCCAAACCCGGGCTCGGTGCAGATTGACTTTTTCGGCGGTGGATTCACCTCCAGTAGCTTGCAGGGACGGCCACGCAGTTCATGCACTAACCGGAGTCCGTTGACCGTCATTACTTTCTGAATCCAGTCGTCGTTGACGTCCCGAAGCTGAGCGGCCGTTCGAATACCTACGTTCTTTAGCTTACCCGCCGATTTACGACCCACGCCCCATATGTCCTCGACCGGAAAGTCTTCCAGCGCTTCGTCTATCAGTTCGGGTGTATCCAGTACGCAGACCAGATCGGGACTTTTCTTGGCCAGTTTGTTGGCTACTTTGGCCAGCGTCTTGGTAGGACCAATCCCTACGCCTACCGGCAGATGTAGCCACCGACCAACGTGGCTACAAATGGCGCTGCCTATATCTCGATACGTTGGGTAGATGCCCACGTATTCTTCCAACAGCAGAAAGGCTTCATCGATGCTGTACACCTCAACATCCGGCGCAAAGTGGGTGAGCGTACTCATCAATCGGGCGGACAAATCCCCGTACAGCTCATAATTGGAAGAAAACACCGTTACCCCATGCTGCTGACACAGGTCTTTGGCCTCAAAGAAAAGCTGCCCCATACCAATGCCAAGCGCCTTCGCTTCGTCGCTTCTGGCTACGATATTACCATCCCGGTTGGATAGGACCACAACGGGCCTGCCTACCAGATCGGGCCGAAAGATGCGGTGACAGCTGGCGTAGAAGTTTTTACCATCAACAAGGGCGTACATACTTGGGCGGTTTAGAAACGATGTAGGTAACAACACCCAGTATTTTAAATACTTCTCCCGGCTGGACGTAGATGGGCGCGTAGAGGCTGTTGCTGGACTCGAGCATCACCAGCGGATCTTTGTTAACGTAGCGCTTCACGCACCACCCATCATTGACGTAAGACACAATGACCCTTCCTGTCTCAACCGGTATCGTCGAATCGACCACCAGAATCGAACCGGGATAGATGTAGTCCCCCGTCATCGATTCGCCGGTTGCTTTGACAAAGTGGGTACAATCGGGATGCAGCACGCACAGATCCTGCAGGTTAAGCCGTTCCTGAATGTAGTTTTCGGCGGGGCTGGTAAAGCCAGCAGACACAGGAATCTCCCAAAACGGAATTAGTGCTCTGCGCGATGGATCGACGCGGAATATGTTCTCAGGGGGGATGGGGTCAATGGTGTCAATCATAGCGGTGTCGGGGCGTAAATCGTCAAACCGCTAGTATAATACAAATGTTATATACAATACAAGTAAAACAGAAAATACCGGTTGCTAAAGTGATTTGCTGAAAGTCACAATCCTACTCACCTTTATATAGTCCGGTTGTTTGCCTGCAATAGACCCAATCCCAGAGGATACTGTGGACATCAATTGATTTTTTTCTATTTATCTCTAGTCCTTTTCATTTTTATGTAAAAGCTATGAATCAGCCGTCTGTATTTATTGGTTCGTCTAGTGAAGGCCTTGATGTTGCAAGAAACATAAAGGCTCAATTAAAGAATGAAGCTGAAATAACCATCTGGCAGGAGGGTGTCTTTGGGCTTAATAGTAGTTATCTTGAAAGTCTGGCTAATGCTTTAGAAAATTTCGATTTTGCAATTTTGGTCCTGACTCCTGATGACATGGTAGAGAGTCGAAATCAATCGGCTCAATCTCCCCGAGATAATGTACTGTTCGAATGTGGCCTATTTATGGGTAAGCTTGGCCGAAGCCGAACGTTTATTGTATATGACTCAGACAAACCGATTAAAATCCCTTCAGATCTTGCTGGCATTAGTCTAGCAACTTATCAAGGCCAACGTAGAGATAATAACTTGATGGCAGCCGTGGGAGAGGCTTGTGATCCTATACGAACACAAATAACTAAGCTTGGATCAATAAAAATAACTATTCCTCCATTATGGGAACCGTTTACTTCAAATGATACACAGTTTGTGTTAGGCCGATTTTCAGAGTTTAAATCATTTGAACAATCTGGTTTATTGGGTGTAGGAGATGCAATAAGTTATACAGAAGTTAGTGCCTTTTTAAAAGTAATGGGGCATTCATCTATACGTATAAGCTATGCCGACCGCATAAGCGGAGATTCACTTGGTGCTAATCTTGTCTTAATCGGTGGTCCTGATGCCAATAGTATTACCCGAGAAGTAGTGTCAAGAATAAAGACAAGCTTAATCTTCGGAGATCCAAATAGACACGAGGTATCTTTTACTGATTCAATTACCAATACAACGTATTATCCCGAATATAGTAGAGATTATGAAGAGCCTATTTCGACTGATTGTGGTGTAATAATAAAAGCTGAAAACCCATTTTCACCATCCAACCAAGTGTTGATTTTGTTTGGTAGTTATGGTTATGGCACTTGGGCAGCGGCAAAGCTTTTAACATCAAGAGGCTTTTACAATAACAGTGTAATCTCGAATGGAGATTACTTTGAATGCGTATTTACTACAGATATAGTTAGAGAGACTCCCCAAATGCCAAAGGTCAAAATGTTGCGCAATATTATACCATGAATGATATAATAAAGAGGAGTGCTTGCCTATGGAGTAGAAGTTACTAATGTTACTCCGCAACCGACTTAAAAGAGGCTTTGCGTGGTTTGACCTCCACCAGAAAAGGGCCCCTATGCACCCTTTTTTCCACTTGTCCACAGGCTACCCAAAAACGCTGTGAATAAACTTTGCAAAAAGATGTTTTTGGCCCAGCGGATTATACTAATTATACTTAAAACACGGTTTTAGAGGGGTTTTTATTTCGTAAATGTACCTTTAGCCGTTGGCGCAGGACAATAAAAAAAGATTGTTTTTGAGCCTGCACATTCTACACTTCCTACACGGATTTGTGATCCAGCATGAGCTGGACGACTTCCAAGAACGCTGGGTCAGCCAGGTAATAGTACATATCCCTCTCGCGCTTGTCACTCTTGAGAATGCCCCGGTCTCTCATCCTGATCAGATGGTGAGATATAGCCGACTGCTCCAGGTTAAGTACAGCCTGTAGAGCCGATACATTCAGAGTAGGCTGTTCGCTTAGCAGTAACAGGATTCGTAGCCGTACCGGGTGGGCGATTGTCTTGAGCAGTTCCGAAGCCAGTTGGTTATTGGTTGCTATTGCTTTCATAACGTGGTGAAAAGGGGGGCTAAATTACCCTTTCATACGAATGAAAACTAAAACATTCTAACTATTATTCATAGTAACATAGTAGGCATGACCCACACATGTCGGCTACGGTTTAAGACTAGCAGCCGTCGTATCCAGCTGAGTGCTCAACAGGGCTTCCAATCTGGCTACCTTCCTAGCCAGCTCCTGCGTCGATGGCTGATCTTGACGCGATGCTTTCAACTCCGCCCGAAGCTTGTCATTGTCGGCCTCCAATTTCTCTACCTTTTTGATCAACGCCTGAATAGCAATCAGATTCACGCCATCAAAATCGGCTTGGTTAATACTTTTGTCTTCGCCGATGACCCCTAGCTCGTCATGACCGAAGGCTACAAAGAACTCCTGAGCCATCGGGCCATAGTGCCGGTACTGTTTGGCATCTTGCCCTTTGTAATTCCAACTACCTAGGCGCATATTACTGATTTTTTGAAGAAAAGAAGCGCCGTCAGCGGCCAGGAAGTTCTCTTTGCGAGTCGAGTCAGAAAGCGTCTGCCAAGCGTTGCCACCACTACTCAGAGAGACCCCAATCGTCGCATTTGAATTGGTGAAAAGCTTGTAACCACCCTGGAAGCGCATCATCATCTGATTAGAGGCATCGTTACCGAGCGTACTCCAGATGGTGGCATCGCCAATGATAAAACTACCATGCTGATCGTTAGTGCTCACAAAAGTACCCATGGCCGTAGAATTGTCACCCGTGGCTTTGTTGCCGTTGCCCAGCGCCGTTGCGGCAACACCACTGGCAATATTGCCGTTGCCCATTGCTGTCGACAGGTAGCCGCTGGCCTTGACGTTGTAACCGGACGCAAACGAATATGCCCCCACATTGGTGTTGTCATTCGCCGATGAGCGACTCCAATAGGTACTGACTGCACCACCCACCCGGAAGGCCCCCTGACTAGCATACCAAATGAGTTTGTTTTGACTGCCTACCTGATTGGTATCTTCGCCAAACAGGACCGTTCTGCCGCGAATGACGTTAAAATAAGCTTTAGGTGTAGTTGTTCCAATCCCGACTTGAGCATAGCTGAAGGTGAATTTGAGGACTAGATAGAAAAGTAGAAGTAGCTTATTTCGCATGGCTTGGGGTTTGGTAAAATGAACACCCCAAGATAAGAAAAAGCCCCGACTCTTTGCCGGGGCCTTCTTATGAATGCCACTAACTAATAGAATCACCCGATAGGGTTATAAGGCTCGGCCGAAAAATAAAAAGATGTTTTTAGACCTGTATTTCCTACATATTATCCTACATGGTTTAAGAAGTAGCCCTGCCCGTGTAGGCAGGGCTAATTAGGGTATTGCTATCTGTGGATCAGCCTGATCACTGCTGAAAATATTCCACCTTGTCAGCGTCAATATTATTATTCAGCCTCGCTTCCACGACCGATGTGGGCAGCACCGTCGAACTGACCGTTATCACACCCGAGGAGGCCCCGGGACTTAGCGTTCCCGTTAACCCAAACGAGAGCCGATCACCAGCCGATACGCTCTGCGACGTGGTTAAGATGTAATAGTTCGGATTGGAATTATTGAAACTCCAGACACTGTTTTGCACAGACCGTCGGTTGACACTGGTTAAGCCTGCATCAAAAGTCAAGTCGACTTTTTGATCTTTGGTGACCCGCACCGTAAAGGTGCCACTGGTAGCCACTGAGTTTAGCTCCACCACATCGACGACTACCGTGAAGGGTGTCGAGCCGTAAACGGTCGTCGGCCGGGCGTACACGATGGGCGACAGATCCGAGAGCGCCGTGGCCGTCACCACGTACAGATTTTGACTGACGAGCGTGTTACTAACGATGTGCGTAGCCGCATTGACGGTGCTGCTAGTTGTGACGGTCAGATTGGTACTAGGTGCTGGAGCGTAGGCTAGTTGCAGGGTTGACTCGGTGTAGCCGTTGAGTTCGCCAGGCAGGTAGCTGATGCCTACCCGGCCCGAAAAAAGCAGTGGGGCACTCAACTGATAGAGCCGGTTAATGCCCGGATTGCCCGCCAGGGGCGTACTGGTCCGTTGGATGGTGTTGCTTGTCAGATTAAGACTGGCCGAAGGAATGAGCGAAAGGCCATCGACGGTCAGGGTAGTGCCCATCAGCACACTTATGCCGCCAGTACCCATTGAAAGCTGAGCCGATGCACCAAAGGCCAATAACAGACCCAAAAAAGTTAGATAGGTTCGCATGCTCAGATTAGGGTTTGAGGGTGAGGGCGGAGCTGGTCATCTGGCCTTGCAGGGCGGCTTCGATCTGATCCAGCCGGGCCTGGGTTAGGCTTTCCTGTTTTTCCATGGCGGCTAGCCGGGCTTTGAGCTGCTGGTTCTCTTCGATCAGGGCCTGAATGGCAATCAGGTTGACCCCGTCGAAATCGGCCTGATTTATTGACTTGTCTTCGCCAATGATACCCAGTTCATCGTGACCGAAAGCCGCAAAAAAATCCTGGGCCATGGGACCGTAGTGACGATACGTCTTCGCATCCTGGCCTTTGTAGTTCCAACTACCCAGTCGCAGCTGAGCGATCTTTTGCAGAAACGAAGCGCCGTCCACGTTCCGGAAGTTCTCTTTACGGGTCGAATCGGAGATGACAGACCAAGCATTGCTGCCCGCCACGACCTGTACACCAATGGCCGCCGACTGATTCTGAGGATTGGTAGAATAAAGGCGGTAGCCCCCAGCAAAGCGCATCATCATTTGATTGGCCGTGGTATTTGTATAGTACGAGGCCGCCGGCCGATCCCCAAAAATAAAGGAGCCCAGGTAGCCGTTGGTCCCGACCGAGGTACCCATAGCTACCGAGTTGTTACCACTGGCCGTGAGCCCAGTCCCGATGGCGATTGAGCCGCCCCCTGTAGCCTCGTTGCCAGACCCTAATGCCACCGACTGGTTGCCCCCAGCGTGGGCATTGTAGCCTGCGGCAAATGAGTAATAGCCCACCCGATTACTGTCCCACATGTCACCCTGCACGATACCCGCCCTGAAGGCGGCTTTGCTGGCGTGCCAGATCAGCTTTATATACGGGGTATCATCATTATCGTCGCCTGCAAAGTTCAACGTTTGGCCAAACAGGACGTCTTTTCCTTCGGCCACATTGAAGAATGCTTTGGGTGTGGTGGTGCCGATACCCACCTGGGCGTAGAGACTTGCCGAGCTTAGTAGCCCAGCGGCTAATAGAAAGAATTGTTTCATACTGTAGCACTACGATTGTTAGGATTGATTGAGTTGTTATACACCGCCGGGCCATCCCAACGGTGGAACAATGATCGGTTTTTAGAGCATCATCGACTATAAGACTTGGGGCAACTTACCTCGAATTTGGGGCAGATCAGCCCGCTTTTTGAGCGAACGGTCGACCTCTGTCCATTTGTTAGTCGTTAATAGTCTGCCTGATGAAAATAGAGCTTCACGAAAATAAGAGGATTGTTTTTTAACATCCATTTCATACATATTCTATAGAGAATAAAATCACCTATCAGCTAAGTTGGAATTGATATACCCGTGTAAACACCTGATTGAATAAAAACCGTGTTTACTGGCTGGTTTCTTTTGAACAAACCGGCCAACTTTAAATCCACTCGTTCAGCCAAACAATAGACAATTCAGCCAATGGAAACTACTTACAGTCAACTTGAAACCGCTTTTATTTTAAGTGCCTTCGCCTATTTGTCGACAGACAATTTACTCAAACAGATTCAGAACACGTTCAGTGGTCAGGAAACGCTACAATTTATTGCCACGCCCTCGCCCTACGACAATTACGCTTTTATTACCTACAATCAACAGCTTAATCGCTACACACTGGCGATCCGGGGCTCGGTACCTTTTAGCGCTCCGAACTGGGGTGGGTTTTATAACTGGATTAGTGAAGACTTCAATGTCTTTCAACAGTCGAACTGGCCTTACCCGACTGACACGTCTAACCCTACCCTTCAAGTATCCAACGGCTCACTGCTGGCGCTCACTCAACTCTTATCGCTACAGGATAGTCCGACGGCTTCGGATAATGATCCTCAATCACCGATTTATACCCTCTTGAGTCAAGCCGCTGGCCAGGGTAGTCAAATCCTGATTACCGGTCATAGTTTGGGAGCCAACATGGCCAACAGCTTTGCCGTTTACTTCGCTCAGCAATTGCAACAGGCGGGTCAGTCGATCACCAATGTGTCTTTAATCAGCATAGCCGCTCCGGCTAGTGGTAATCAGGCTTTTGCGGCTATGCTGGATGCAGACTACCCCGGTCAGCAATCCTTTCATTATGAACTGGCTGGAGACATTGTACCTAAATTTCCAGTTGTTGACCAAATTTTAGATAAGCTGATGGTACTGTATGGATCACTTTCTTCATCTGGCGACGTGCCTGAAGCAGCATCGATTGAGGTGTATCCGCCCTATAGCCCTACGCTGGCTAATGCCTTTGAAGTAGTAGCTGGCGCCATTGCTCTTTCCTACTGGCTAGAGGATACAAACGCATACAGCCAGCCAACTAACAACTACGAAATGCAAAGTCAGCCAGCGCCGAGTTCCTTCCCTAACACGATTACTGGCTTTTTTCAGGAAGCAAAAATGTTTCACTCGCTCTATGCTTATTCGGAAGCCTACGCCCCAAGCATAAGCCAGCTGATTAAGCAGGTAAGCTCCTTAGTGCCAGCATATCGCAACGTCCTGCTAGCATAGATTAGTCATTATCTGCCAAGAAATATACACTCATACAGCCCAAAGTGCCTGGCTTAAGTTGACTAGGTGCTTTGGGCTGCATGAGCTGCCCATAACCATCTTATAATACGCTCTCCTAAGCCATATCTTAATTTATAGATTGTTTAAGGTTTCGCGTTCCTCATTCAACCGCCTGCTAGGGTTAAATGACTCAATGGAGGAGCTGGCGGAAAGACTCTATGCTAGTGATACCAATTGAATCGAGCGTCATAGTAATGTTCTAGTATGCTTATATGGCTACAACAACTGAAGGACTAGCAATCCGTACGGTGCTCCTTTGTGCTAATTAAGCCTTATCATAATTATTCTGTGAAGATTAATGAATGCTTAGCCCTACATGTGTCCAGCATAACCCGGTTTTCAAACACGTTGCCCACGACTACTGTCTCTGTTTTTGAGCCATAGAACGTTACTAAATCGTCGTCCCCGTCTAATTCGCCGAACGCGCCCTTTTGAAAGACAACCGTATTCCACGATACATACACTTTGTTCTCGCTCTCACCGTAATGACGCCAATAGAGGATGTCCCCCTCGAAGATCATTGTCCCCTTCGCATCATAGACGCCTGTAAACTGCAATATCACGCACTCAGTACGTATCAAACAGCGAGGAACCAACTGGGCTTTGCTCACCATCCAAGGCAGATAAACAAACCGATCGTTAAAGCTTTCAGCGGGGTACATGGTCCGAGTCGGCTTGTGCCACACTCGAAAAGCCACTAATCGATCATTCATGCTGAAAGCTGTTTAAGCCGCTGGTAAATAGCCTCCTTACGCCGACGGGAGACGGGAACCCACCCGCCAATCTTCAGCAGCAACCGGCCCTGATGACGTACCGAGCCCGGCAGGCAACACACGTAAGCGGGGTTGACCAGGTGCGAACGGTGTGGCTGCCAGAAGTGGGGCACCAGCCGGGCCAAACTAACCAGCGTCCCCGCAACGGGGTACAACCGGCCGTCCTGAGTGCAGACCTGGCAGCGACTGCCCACAGCCTCAATCCGGACAACACTCGCTAGTAGAACCAGCCGGGGCAACCGGTCGATGATCACTGGCAGACTACGGCCGGGAGCAGCTTCTACTCCCGGCGCGTAGGTTGTTATTGCACTTCTCATGGCTCAGATCGGAAATCGCTGCTGGTTGAGTCGGTAGCATTCGTAGCGCTGGCCCGGATTGCGGTGTTTAAGCAAATAGCCCAGATTCACCGCCCTTGTGATAAAGACCTCGGCCCGGGTTTTAGCCAGCGGCACACCAACGATCTCCGAGGCTTCCATCAGGTTGGCCCGCAGCTGAGCGTACAGTAGCGACTCATCCAGAAGGAACGCGCGCCGAAAGATCGCCTGGCGCTGCTCGTCGGTTATGTTGTCCAGAGTGTGCTTAACGAGCCTGACTGGTTTTTCCTCCAGGTAGATCAGCTCGTTACTGGCCAGCTTGTAGAGATCCGCCAGTCGTCCGTAGCGCTCGATGGTATCCAGCAGGCTTTCATTGCCGGCGCGGTTTAATCGGTGCACGTTCACCCCGTATACGTCGTGCATGCGTCGGTACAGATAGTTGTAGGTACTAGCAAAGTCGGCCTGGTGATACGCGCAATAGTTGCTGATCAGGCTCAGAAACCGCTCCCGAAGCTGAGCGTTGTGGCCGGGCGAACTGGAAGTTGGGAGAGCTCTAACCGGTGCAGGTTGTATGGGCCTGGTTCCCCGATTGATCTGGTCAACGTCGGCGCGCAGTTGGGTGATCAATTGCGCTTGCCCGGTCAGTAGCTGGGTTTGCTGACTGATCAGGTTCAGGAGGGTTAGATCAGCGGGCAAAGCGGCCGGAGCGGACAGTTTACGCAGGGCTTTCTCGGCTTCGATGAAATACTGCCGAACTTGCTCGCCTTTTTCGGTCGGCGCTTTCATCGAAAGCTTTTTGGCGAAGTCAATTGAAATGGCGTAATCACTGGTCTGGTTACCGTTCGCCATGATGGCGAACCCCGTCCAATCGGTTCCTTCTGAAGCAAATGGGTTATCGACAATGTTCTTCTTGGACCAGCGGGACCAGTGAGTTTTATCAAGACCCAGAAACTCGAATAACTCGCGAGCGGAGACTATCGACACGCCTTGCTCATTAGTGGTAATGCTGATCAGCTCAGTCACGATTCACCTCCTTTTCGACTAAGTAGCTTTTCCAGTTCCGTTCGTAGTTGATTTTTGCCTCAAGGGTCACGACCAGCTCAATCATGCGCAGCATTCGGCAAATGACCACGTCGTGAAATCGCATGTCTTCATCGGTACTGACGCGGGCTTCTTTTTTGTATTCGGTCAGTACCCACTGTTCGAGCGTGGTACACAGCGCCCGAACGGTTTCAGTAGATCCTTCATCGACGCTGACAAAGGCGTTGATGGTGCGGTCGTATTCGGCTAGTTGCTGCTCGATACGCTGCTGGGTGGTGGTGTGGGTAGTGGTCATACAACAGGACGGTTTAGGACCAACAGCACAAGTGATACATTGGCCGCCTGACTACGCTCAATCTGGGAAGGAGCAAAAGCCTCATCGTCATAACTCAGATAAAGCCGCTCGCTGTCAATAGCTGTCAGACGGCCTACTACGTGACGATCTAAGGGCTTATCCGCTTCATCGACCAGCCACACATCCACCACTTTACCCACCAAATCCGAATGCCAGGCGGGGGGCGTTGAGCGGCACACGTACAAGCCACCAACCCGCAGTTGTGGGGCCATTTTATCGTCGGTTACCGGACAGATAAAGCAGTACTTAGCCTCCTTTTCGGTCAGATCGCCGTTGCTGACCAGCCAGCCCAGCATTAACTGTTGGGTCTGGTAGCTTAGGGGGTGAACACGGTGTTTACTCATGGCTCACCTCCTCTTTGCATTTTTCGATCTGGTCTTTCAGAAAGGTCAGATCCGTTAGCTGGGTTTGCAGCTCAGCCAGCAGCGAGGTTAGATCCAGAGTCAGTTGCAATACATTCTGAGTAGACTTGGTAGTCAGCACCGTCGAGGGTGTGGTTAACCACAAAAACAGGAGTTCATTGATAGCCTCCGTAGAGGTCAGGCCGTGACGTTCGCCAAAATAAGCGTCAACGGTGTCAAGCAGTTTGGTTTGTGCTTTGTGAAAGGCCGCTTCTAGTTCGTGCCGATCCTCGGGCAAAAGAGTCGTCTGTTTCATAGCTTGCCCTCCTTAGTTAACCGCGACTTCCAAAACCGACACCACCCGCGCCATACTGGCAATCACCGACCGGCTTTCGATGCGGTCGGACCATTCCGCGTTATCGCGGCTAACCCGAACGTAATGAGGGGTAATACACACCACGCGGCCTAAGTAAAAAGCGAACCGGTCAGCTTTAACGGTCACGGCTACGACCTTCCCGATAAGGGTATGATACTGGACGGGCTGTACCGTCACGGCTATAAAGTCAACGCCTTCGGGTAGCCTGGGGCTCATGCTGTCGTCCTGAGTGGTGGCAATGCCAGCCTGGGGCCGCTCAAGGGGAGTAATACGCCCTTCCTGACAAAGTTGGTCAATCAGGTAGCGAGAGTAAGAAAAATGGGCTGATGGTCGATTTTCGACCGATGGGACGGCATTTATGGCCGTTTGTAGAATTTGGGTAACCGTTGGCACAGGGGAATTTGCGTAGTTCGCCCTACCCACGTAGTTTTGCTCCGTAGACATTTTAACTGAGAGGTTTGATGTTATACATGCCCCTTTGCTATGGCCTGAGAAACTCTAGCATTGGGGTTTTTTATTGATAGTCAACTCGTTACATACGGTCCAGCGGGCAACCTCCCCGGTACTATTTCGCCTTTTCTGCTCCTTATTGACAATACAATATTACATAAACTTGAATAGCTATTCAAGTTTGAGGGTAAATTTTTTATCTCTTCTCAACACTGATTTTTAAGCGTACTCCTAATGCTTCGATGATTTTCGAAAGAGTTGCTATTGTTGGATTTTGTTTCCCACTTTCATACTTATTGATCATTGATTCAGATACTCCAATCTTCTCTCCTAATTCCTTCTGAGTTAGACCTTTTTCTTTCCGAGTTTGCTTAATGAGTTCTCCGACTTGTTCTGCTATATCTGACATGGCATCTGTGCTGTGAATGATGTAAAAATAGTAATCACTCTTATCGAGCAGACAACATACACCACGAATGGTCAGGAAAAGTGCATTTATGAGTAAAAGGTCTGTATAGCCGTTAACCTAAGCACATTGTTTTGCCAACTATCTCTTCTGTAATGTATAATCGGCCTGACTACTCGCCTTCCCGTTGGCATCAACACTATACAGCTTGAGCATGGAAGTAGAAACGACCTCGACTTTGTACTTCTTCCAGGCGGGGTCAAAACTGCTGTTCCACCTCCGGTAGCTCAATACGTTGTTTGCATCGATCTTGTACTCATATTTATCGATGCTTTTAGCTCCCTGAAAGCTCGAATTGTAACTGTAATAGTTTTTGCCTGCTGAAAAGTCAAAGAACACATCAGTATAAATAGAATACGAACCTTGATCCCAGACACCTTTTAAGGTAGCAAGTAGAGCAGGCGAATTAACGACAGCGGCCGCTTCTTTTTCAAGATTACTGGTTCGGGTTAAAATAATAGGCAGTAATTCAGTATAGGAGGTAGCTGTTTCTATAATTCGAAACAGCCTCATCTCATCGTCAGATATGGGTTGAAATCTGGCGTACTTATTCGTCTTACCGACCGACCCATCTACGGAAATTACCTTATCAACAATCCCGAATTGATAAACTAAGCTAGTCGTTTGAATATCATCAATATACACATAAGGATTATATGTGTTTTTGTAATTCATTATATTACTGGCTTTGGAAAATTCGTAGGTATAATTATCATATTTTTTTCCTTCACCTTTCACAAATGCCCCCCATACGCCTGGCAAAAAATTAACCAACCCGGGGTCATCAACAACATCGGCAAGGCTCAAGTAAAGAGCTGGGATTAAAATGCTGGTTGTTTTTGAAACTTCACCCCCCTTTCCCTTTGCCGTTAGCTTAACATTGTACGAGCCCGATCTTGTGTATTTATATACAGGACTGGCCTCCGTAGACACATTCCCGTTGCCAAAGTCCCAGCTGTACGAATCCGCATTCTTAGTTTTGTTGTTGAAGGTTACTTGGCCATTTGAATTCGTCCAGGTGAAATCTACAATCGGTTTTACGTTGCCTATCTCGATCTCTCGACTGGTCTTAACTGCCCCACCTTTACCGGCAGCCGTTAGTGTGACGGTGTACTTCTTGTTTTCGGTATATTTTACAGATGGGGATACACTGGAGCTTTCGCTACCATTTCCTAAATCCCAGGAGTAGCTCAGCGCATTGGTCGACGTATTGGTGAAAGTCATTTGGCCATCTTCGCCTGATGTCATTGTAAAGCTGGCCACCGGAGCCGCAAAGGACGAGACCTCGACATCCTTGCTAGTCTGATCACCGGCCGTCGGATTCTTAACGCTCAGCGTAACCGTGTACTTTGCGTTCTTCTCAAAGGTATGCTTGGGGCTTTTCTCAGTACTAGTTGGCGATCCGTCCCCAAAGTTCCATACGTAACTATCAGCTTCGGTCGATTGATCAGTAAATTGAATTATTCCATTACCGGAGCTAGACCAGTTGAAGACGGCTTTGGGCGCTGGTCGGGGTGTTTCTTTAGGCGAGCAGCTATTAAAGAGGAAAGCGAGGCAGAACAGGAGGGTAAAGGTTGATTTCATATGGTGTGGTTGAATATTGTTACAGCTTAATCGACAAAGCGAGCCTTATCAGCAAGCTACTGATTGAGATCGTATGTAAACATAGGATCTGTACTGCTCAACTGAAGCGACAAAACATAGTATATCTAATAGAATCATACTTATAAATAGTATGGACTACTCTGAACAGGATATTGAAAACTTAGATAAGATTATTGGTGCCTTAGCCAAGACGTCAATAGGTACAATCCCAGAAATTCTGTACGGCTATCAAGAATTTCCGTCCCACGGGAGTCCTGAAGATTTGGATTGTCGAACGTATGAGGATATTCTAACCAAGAATAACATTTGCTCAATCACGGATGGTTGGACGCCCAATAGTGTCCCAGGGGGATATAAGACCCTTTACTTAGATAGTGGCGGACGTACTATTTTACGTTCAAAAAAAACAATTCGAGACTTTTTTCAAGAGAATGATAAAGATGAAAATCTGTTAGTGACGAGCATTAGCCCTTATAAGTCAATTGGCAATCCTGTGTCAATTGAAAAATATGAAGCGTTCGATTTAATTCTTAGTCACATTTTGACCACTAATCAAGGGCATTCCAATCACATCAAACAAAATATTCCCGCCTTCAAAGATGTAGATCAAGCTCGGATAGACTTGCTGTTAGAAGAAATGTATAATGTAGCGTCTGGCGCATTTCAAAAGAAGCCTTTCCTAAATAGACCAGCACTATTTAGAAATAACTACACTCACCTAATAAAGGAAGAGGGGGGATTCAAGAAATTACTCGAAAAGAGAGAGCAAGAGAACAAAAGCCAACAGCCTTTTATTTCATATAATTTCAATAATTCAGGGCATGGGAATATTATCAATACGGGCAACAATTCATTTTTGAAGGCCACCGCAAATCGAAGTAATAGCGTTAGGGTTTCGACGCCAGAAACGTTAAAAGATGAATTGCAAAAGTTGACCACCCAGATCAAGGATCTGCTTGATAAAATAGATACGCTGGAGTCCGATACCAAAGAAGAGGCCATTCATCAAGTAGAAGTAGTTGAACGGCAGGTGGCTAAAGCTGAGCCCAATTTTAGTCTCATCGGTAAAGCTCTGCAAATGATCGAGACCCTACTAATGGATGCCGTATCAAATGAATACACACCATTGATTCTTGACGGCATACGACACTTACTTCCGCAACTAGCGAAGTGAGTCACATAATCCTATAGCAAAGCGAGTTTCTTTAATCATTAACTTTTTGCTCAAATCAAGAATAACAGTAGCATGTCATCCAATTCAATGCGTTTGAGCTTAGTCGCTAAGCTATTAAGTAAAGGACTATCAAGTGTCGTTAAAATCCTGCGAGAAGGTGGATACAGTGTTGAAATTAATCCTAACTAACAAGTCAATCAGGAACAGTTGGAGTTTCTAGCAAAAAGGTGCAATACCCCATCGCTGATTAAAAACTTCTCACCTGACAATAAGTCAACCTCAAGTCCAATACCTACCGGCTTACCAGGATTGAAAGTAATCGGCAAGATTGATCTTAATGCAAGAACAGACAGCTCACAGTCAAAAACGACCGGTTCTATTAATAAAATGCCTTTAACCAAACAATTGGACGTATTGAAAGAGATTGAAGCAATTAGGAAAAAGATCGGCATCCCTGATTTCATCTACAAATACTCCACAATCAATTCACACTTTCTCAACTCACTGAAAAACAATTATTTATATTTTAATAACCCATCTAATTTTAATGATCCCTTTGACTGTTCAACCAAGCTAGTAGATTTTGTCGGCAGCGACCATCAATACACAGTTTATCTAAAAAAGTTAGGGCAATTTAATGTTAGTGACATCACCTCTGATCAAATTCAAGAAATTAAGGAACACTATAAAAATGCCTTTGAGGAAGCTGTAGGGAACGTTGGCATATCATGTTTTTCCAGAAGTTACACAAATATTTTGATGTGGTCCCATTACGCCTATAACCACAAGGGCGTGTGTATTGAGTTTGACTACAATGCAGATAAGCTTATTCATTCAGCATTGGATGTATATTATACTGATACGTTCTTTAAAACCGATTTTAATGAAGAGCCGGAAATTGCTATTGGTAATATGACCTTCGCCAAAGCTGTCGACTGGCAATACGAGAAGGAACTCAGAATCTATCAGGTGGGCCTAAATTCGGAAGAGAAGAGGAAAATCAACTATAATAAAAAGGCGCTAACAAAGATCATTTTTGGAATGAAATGCAGCGAAGCTAATCGACAGGAAATTGTGTCGATAGTACGAGAATCAGCTTACCCAAACGTTAGTTTTTACTTAGCTAACCCTGTTTCAGGTAAATACGCAGTTGAATTACAAGAACTGAAAGTAAATGGTGCACAGTCTGCTTGACAATATTCTAATATATTGAATCGGGAAACCATAGGAGAAATAGTGCCATCAGCCTTTCTAAAAGTTAGGTTAGTCAAGAAAAATACGATGGTGCTTACTCTACAAGCTTTTTAGCGAATTCCATAATTTGAGGAGCATAATCATACAGTCCACGAGATGTTACACCCGTTACCACAGGAATAACCCATTTCATTACTTTTTCTTTAAGGACAGATTTATCCCCTTGGTTATCTTTTACAATCTCCTTCAGGTCGTCAATTTCTTCTTTTTGAACACCAAGGCTTTCAAGCTTTGAGTAATCGCTGAAGCCGATATTGTTGGTTATATCCTTTTGGACAACGTTTTGCCCAGTTGCTACGTTTACTGGATTATTATTACCCCAGATATGGTTATTGACAATGTTTTCTACCTTATTTAGGTTTTCCTTAGTAGCCATAAATTCGTTTTCTAAGTTGGGAAATTGTTCATACAGATCAAGTAATGTATCTAAAAGCTTTTGCTTAGTTAACTCTATTATTTCCTGATAACTCGCTTTGCGAAACTGTTTCCTTACCCCTTGTAATCCTCCACCTCTTGCAGTTATGTTACTTTGAAAGCGATTTGCTAACGTGCGAGCTAGGTGAGTAGATAATTGTACTACAATATTAATTTCGTCAGTAAGATCTTTCAGTGTGGACTCAATATGTGTTATGCCATCAGTCACACGGTATTCATCATAATATCTTCGTAAGGTAGGATCTGCAACTCCAACGGGTATAATATCTTGGCCACCAAAAGGAAGACCTATAATGATTTCGGTTTGGCATGGAAGGGCTCTGTAATCGGGTAACTGATCATCATTAGGATAACCTTGGAGTTCTTGATTAACCCATTCTCTAAGAGAACTATTCTGCGTTTTACTAGCAATTAGTTTGGCTCTTGTCAGGCCTTGACCAAGCGTTATTCTATCGAATGCGAGGTCTTCAATCAACTGCTTAATCATATTCTGGGCTAAAATATGGACAGTATAATCTACTGACTCATGTATATATCTATTACCGAAAGTTAGTCACGCCAACGTTGCTCTACAAAGCCAGGAATTACCGTTATCAAACTATTAGCACAAAGATCTACTATGGCATATTTTTATAGGAAATTGTCCTGCAAACCACTCTTTTTGCAAAATATTACTCTAGAAACCAATACCCCACTGCCACCCCAAATAACCCCTTCCCTGCCTGCACTCCCAATCCGCCAAACAACCAGTGCTAACAACGTTCCTGCTCGAAAACGGCGGCAAAGCCCCCCGCTTTGACTCGGAAGGTTCAGCTACAATCCTAACCAGCGTAAGAAGGGAAGATTGCTACATTTTTCTGAAAGTGGGGAGCTGGCTACGGTGTCTGGCTAAGGGTCAGTTCATGGCTCATTCGGAGACGTACTTTATGGAGAACTTTCAGCTCGTGTAACTACTGTAGTCACCGTCGACCAACTTTAATACGTATTACCCGCTGGCTTTCCCATGCTTACGAAACGCCTGGATGAGTTGGTAGACGAAGTAGGCAATGAAAACGCGGCTGATGCCTTCGGTAGCCCTAGCCCAGCCGTTGATCTTGGGCTTCTCTCCTAGTAGCTGCTCGGCTACGTAATCTGCTTTATGAATTGGATTAACAAACTCCAGAAAGTACGAAGCGACGTGGCTGAACGTATCAAGATTACCGTCTATTGGCAAAGCTGGCCAGTAGCCTAATATCCAACAATAAACGCCGTAGAAAAGGGAGCTGATTAGTAGAGTTGTACCAAGGCCCCTCTGCCAGCTTTGGCCATGAAACGTAGAATACTTGTTAAGGTTGAGGTTTAATTTTTCCCAGAAGTCATTCCACTTCCACCATGAGAGCGTTGATAAATATGCCTCCATTTCTTTGGCATAGTAACGATTTGCTTCTACCCGGTCACCACGAGCTTCGTAGATTTTTTTTATCTGACTGTAGCCAACTTGTCTTTGTTGATAATCTTTATTTCCATGCTTATCTACGGTCGTGATTTTGTCGGGCATTTTCGTTCCCGTTACAAAGACATCTGTAATTTTAGAGCTGTCGAAATGCAGGCCAAAGCCTGATAGGTCACAGCCCATAAAAATAACCTTACCTAAATCGCTGCTGTCGATTCGTATCTGAGGCTTCTCTGTATTATCATGGTACGATAGTAATCTGCCTTGTTCAAAAACGTCATCTTTCGCAATGACGGGCTGCTTTCCGTTCGGGTAAAGCGGTGTCTTGCGAGCCGACAATTTAGTAGGAACAATAGTGCCTAAATTCTGTACATGATTAAACGTCAAGCTGTAGAACTGACCGCTCAGTTGAATAAATGAGTCTTTAGGAATTGCCGAACGAAATTGTAAGCTATTGATTCGACAATTTTCTTCTATTCTTAGCTTAATAGCTGATGCTATATCCCAAATAGTAAGTCTGTAGATATAACCGCTTCCAAAGTTGACCTCGCCCTTATATGTCCCTCCTTCAATCAAAAATTCTTTGTTAAAAGTAGCGTTGCCAACCGACATTCCCTTGTGAAACGACCCTTGTGAGATAAGAAACTCATCGTCGAATGTACCTTTTGTTATCCCAAATTTGCCGTCAAAGGTGCCATCCCAAACCCGAAACCCACGATTGAATTTTCCACCCTCGATCAAAAAACCTTCCTTGAATAGTCCACCTTCAATGCTAAAACTCTGATTAAAGGTACCGCCTTTAACGATAAAATGACTTGAGAAACTACTGTTGGTTTCTACTCGGAAAGAATCGTTGAAAGTGCCATCCTTAATTGTCAGATTTCCATTAAACGTGCCCCCTCGAATACGAGTAGATCCAAAAGATCCACTCAAAATTTCAATTCCATTAAAAATTCCTCCACTAATTACCAAGAAGTTAATAGCTACATTGTCGAACTGTAGTTCATTAATGAATTTGCCACCTTCTATAGATATTCCCCTGTGGAATGCACTGTCTTGTATAAACAGAGGTAATGCGACTTCTATATTACTATCTAGTTTAACATGATCAGTGATTTCAACCCCTCTAATAATAGTGGCATCAATGGGGTAATCAATCATTCTTTCATAATACTCCGCATACCGCTCCCTATCAACTTCCGTAAGAACATCAATAAACTCCTGAGCCGTCAGCTGACGTAAAGGTGGGTTCTGCGAAGTCTGATCAGCGTTCATGATAAATCAGCGTGGATGAGGTCACAAGATATAGAAAGAGGATTTTTTCAGACTGGATACAGATTATAACGCCATCATTATGTGAATGTAGCTAGCTGGGCAACACTATTACCTATTGTTGGCTAGCCAGGTTTCGATTGGTTGAATGATACTCTCCTCCATCGAATTGATCAGATTGTCTATATTATCATACAGATACGTGTTGAGAACCCAAGGATAACGCCTGAAATGCTCAAACATGCCGTATTCATTCTGGGAGGCAAGCAGTAAGGGTTGAACGGGTACGGAGGGTAGGTTGGGCACAATGGCCATTAACTCCTGGGGAATACTTTTAGCATCGGTAATGTCGGCGATGACAAACTTGGCCATATGGGCCAAAGTGGAGACCGTTTCGGTGATATCTCTGTTGTCGGGGCCAGCGACATCGTGGACGATGGGTAGGTAATTGTGTTTACGAATTTCGTCTCTGAGGGCATCCAGTACCGCTTTACGTTCTTCCGTGAAGCGACCCAGGATCAACACAGTCTTTGCCGTAATGGTATCGATAACACTGCGGACCTTTTTATTATTCAGTAGCAGATGAATGAATTGGGCTACTTCAAGGTCATCGACGGTGATGGTCGGATCACAGTTTTGTGTGATAATAAGATTAGACTGATCTAGAGGTGTGCCCTTTAAATTCCAAGCCGATAGTCCGTAAATCTTGCAGCCAGTTAAGGCTGTCTGTTCGATGGTGGCATCAACTAAGATAGCGTTAGTAAGATCAGCCCCGGTTAGATCGGCTCCTGTTAGATTGGTATCATGGAGAAAAGCTCCATAGAACTGGGCTCCCGTTAGCTTGGCACCTGTAAGATCGGACCCCTGAAGATGGGCCATCATAAAATTGGCTCCAGCGAAATTGAGTCCAGCGAGTTCGCAGCAAGCGAGATTAACACTGCCGAGGTCGGCCTCAACGAAAATGGTTCCTTCTAAAATGGCCCTATTTAGCTTAGCTACGGCTAGATTAGCACATGTGAAATCAGTACCCGTGAGATTAGCGTAATTTAAAAAGCCTTCGATGAGATTAGCTGCCATGAAGTTGGCACCCGTGAGATTGGCTTGAAAGAAATTAACTTCCTCAAGCATGGCCATGTATAGGTTGGCACCCGTGAGATTGGCACTATCAAGCCACGCTTCTTGGAGATAAGCTTCGGAAAGGTTGGCTCCCGCGAGATTGGCACCAGAAAGATGGATACCTGAAAGTTGTGCTCTGGACAAATTGGCTTCAGAGAGATCGACACTAGGTCGATTATTATCTTCCCACCACCTATTCCAAACCTGACTCCCCTGCTTTAGAATATCAATCAGCGCTTGATCAGCCATCTACGGATCGGATTAGAAATGCTCAATCAATACTACGAAATTGTAGCGGCTCTTACGTAATGACCTGTGGCAATCTAAGCCCATTGGACATAACGGCGCCATAATAAAGAATCAGCCGCTTAACTTACTTAAGGAAATTTATAATTAAGGCAAACCCAGCTGACCCTCCCTCAAACGATCAGTTCAAAATAGCGCTCCTTGCCGTAGTAGTGGAGTGTACACTGCCGAAGAAACTCAGTACCCAACAGTAAGCCCCATTCATACATCTGTGGCATAATCTGGCATTGATAAATGAAGACTTGATCTAGGCCCGCAAAGGAGAAGCCGATGGAATATAACGGTGTTTGTACCGTACCCAACACAGGGTTTTGATACTGAGCATGGCCCTCGGCCTGGGTTAGATTAAGCTGTTGGGCCATCTGGGGTGAAACCATACAGCGATACGCACCACTATCCAGAATAGCCGATACGTTCGAAAGGGTTTTATCTCCAAAGGACAGATTCACCAGTAGTTCAGGCGTCCCCCAAAGTGGGCTCAGAATACCCGTAACTTTCCGGCCGCTAGAAGAATGCGATAAGTCCGTCGGTAAGTCATTGGTGGATCGGAGCATTCCACCGGGTGGCAGGCTAACTTGCTTAGTTTCCATTGAGTAAAGATAGCCTATTCACTACGTTTGGTTAGCAACTTATTGAGCATAAATTGACCCCATCGTTAGGAGCGAGGAGGCCATTCAATCTGCTTGTATACTTATGTCAGATAAAGAAAAAAATGAACTATGGGCAACGGCTATGCATGAAGCCGCACATTTGGTTATAGCTATCACAGGTTATGAATGTGAAGGGATAACTGTGAGCTATTATGACAAACCGCTGAATGATATCCCTGTTGCTATCTCAATAGTTAGAAAAGACGATTCATCGGGATACAATGACGTTCCTTCAGATATTGAAAGAGCTGACATCAAATCTCTGCAAGATAAGCATAGGCAAAGCCGGCATATCGTACGAATTCTGGCCGGGTTCGCCGTTGAAGAATCCTGTGAGCTATCGCCTAAATTTGATATTGTGAATGAATTTTATGAGAATAGAGGCAATTTGGCTGGTGGCCATGATTTCAACAAAGTAGCTAGAATTCTATACGATCTGATTGACTACGAGGCTGTCAATTTTGACGATATATACTTTAGCAATGTTCAATCATTTTGGGGGGCAACTTTGGCTATTCTGCAAACACCGTCAATACGTAAGGCGATTTGTATAACAGCAAAAACCTTGATGGTCAAGAAGACGATGTATGTTGAAGATTTAAAACGACTCCGAACCAGGTTAGAATTCACCGGATTGGATAAGTGCTGTATTTCACTGCCTCCTGTTCAACTGACAGTGGGGTGACTGCTATACGTATCAATCAAAGGAAGCTAGATGCCCAGCCACGAATCATGCGTTTGGTCGTTGAAATTCGTACTGGTAGACTCAGGGAAAACCAGTAAGAGGCTGCGACAAAATAAAGCTCCCCTAAGACTCAATCTGTATTGAACCTAAGGAAGATTACTTATGACTAGTTAACCTCACCATCGCCACGTTTGGGGCCTTATTTAGCCCCCTAGCAATCGTTCGACCAACTACCAGCGAAGAATCGAGTAAAACAGGCTATCTTCGCTTACCTACCGTACCTTTCCGGAATGCCCCGCTCTAAGCAACTGCCCAAACCCATTAGACGCCATTACGTCGGTGAGCCGGTTATTGTGATTCCCCTGACTCAACTCGAAGCGCTGCTACAGCACTTGATCGATATTGCCATGCTGGACCGCAAAACGCCTGGTCAGCAAGCCGCTGTCTGGCAGAATCACGAAAAGATTCTTAAACGCTGCCAGGCTGAGATCGATGCGGCCAAAGCGTTCTACCACATCGTTAGTTGATTAGCAAGGGGCCGTACATACGTGCGAATTGATGCCAATAAAACCGTTAGCTCATCCCATTCACTCCCCGCGCGTACCTGACTGCGAAAACTCTTCAATTGGCTGGAAAGGGCCTTTTTGTCAAAAATCGCTCGGGACGGGCTCACTCAGCTGCTTTTCCAGTTGGTCAACCCACGAGCCGTCATCGTAGCGATCGATGACGATATCACCGGTGGTTTCTTCCCGACGGATGTACACCTGAGCAGGCCTTGACGAATCAGTTTTGGGTCGTTCGCTCCAGTGAGCTGATTGCCGGTTTTTAAGCCAGAAGATTGCCGCCGTGACGTTGGGTGGGTAATGCTTGATCGTCGGCGTGAGTACGACCTGCCCGTTATAAACCGAGATATACGTATCGGGGTGCGAATAGCCAATGGCCAGTTGGTAGAGGGCCTTGGCTACTTTGGCGTCGGCAATGGATTTCCCGGCTTTAACTGACTCGGAAAACTCAACGTGACGCTTTTTCCAATGGTGCAGCGTGCGCAGACTGATGGAAAAGAACTCGGCCAGCTGCTGGTCGACGGCTCCTAGCAAACAGTAGTGATACACCAGCCGGGCGTACTCGGGTTGATAGCGGCCAGGCTGACCGCCCTTGTTGCCGACGGCGTTACGTCGGCCCCGCATTGACTGGGCAATTTTGTGCTTTGATGCCGGATCGTGTTTAGCTCCCTTTTTCATAATTAAAACTACACTATTTGCGGTGATTCAGCAAAGCCATGCATGCGCACGGAATAAGCTCCGAAAAATCTCTACTTAGCTAGAAAAGGCGTTTTTCTGATTGGGTTTCACGCAAGCGCGTGCGCGTTTAGGGGTGCATGTACTTAGTTTGGGGCTAAACCTGGTTTATCTTCCTGGCTCCTGAAACTCACCTCGTGGGCAAAGTATCAGTCAGTAAGGGATCATCCCAATCAGGCGGATAACCGTTCCACTGCTTCAGCAGGTAATCGGCCAGGTCCATCCCATCTTCTTTCTCGGGCTCACTGGCCAGCTCCTCCAGATAGCTGGAGATAGTAACGGCAAACCCGTCCGCTTGTAACTGCTGGACTTTATTCTCCCAGCCCCGGTTTGTCTGCCCTTTGTCATTGATTAGATCATAATAGGCGTTCACATCTGGGAACAGAACGATCTTGCGGTTTTTGATGGGGGCCAACCGTTCGGCATTTAGGTACGATTTGCCACCAGCGGCCAGCCAGATGAAGTGTGGGAAATAGTAGCTGCACAGCACGGCCGTTTTGGGCGCTTCGACGATGGCCACGGGTTTACCGGTCGGCTCCGTCTTGAGCTGAGGCAAACCAAACAGACAGGGCGAGCATTCGGCCTGCTGTTCGTAGTCGATCAGCCAAGGGGGTATTGGCCCCGCTTTCTGTAATCGATACTTCAGGGCCGCATGCACCCAACTGGTTTTGCTACGTTTTCGGCCCTCCCGATCGACGTATTTGACCGTATGCCAGTCTTCGCCAAACAGTTTGATTTGTCCACCCCGTTTACGGTTTTGCTCATCAACGTACCAGAATACGCAGGCCCCTTCCCAGCGGCTCGACGTACCGATCTGAAACCGGCTCAGTAAGTCGGCCGCAATCGATGCCCCGAAATGGCGTTGCAGCAGTTTGGCAAACTGATTACGCTCATAATGGCCCTGGGTTTTCTTGAACACTTCCTCCGGAATCGAGTAAACCACCCGTTCAACCGGTTGAGGTTGGTGAGCGGTTACGACTTTAGGCTGACGGGTGGTTAAGATCCTGGGCACCGCTCGCTGCTGATCTTCTTTCCAGATCTGGTAAAGCTCATCGGCGTAGCTCAGGCCGGATGGGCTTTTTTGATAGGGACTCAGGTGATAGCCGCAGTTACTTTCCCGATCGCACCGGCCGTAGCTTTCCGGAAGCGGCTCGCCGGTCCGCGTATCAACGTAGCGACTGAGCGTTCGCCGGTGACGAGGGCCACAATCCGGACAGTCGGATTTGACGGCCTTTTTGGGGAGTTTGTAACGCAGGGTTGTTGTGTGAGCCGTCATCAAATCGGTTATGCTGTCAGTTCTGAATGGATCGGTTTAGCTGCCAATCACCTTAATCACCTTAACTACCTTGATCGCCTTAATTAAGGTGATCCAATCAATCACCTTAATCACCTTAAACGCCCCCTATATATAGGGGCGTTAAGGTGGTTGTTTTTAAGGTGATTCAAATAGAATTCTTTTCGGCGTTGAGTCGGTATGTTTCGTAGCGCTGGTTCGGTTCTTTGCCTTTCCTTAAATAGCCCGATTTCACGACTCTGGGAATAAATGTTTCTACTCTTGACCGAGCCAGTGGAACACCAATAAATTCGGAAGCCTCCACAATGGCGTTAAGTAGCTGACTATACTTAAGTGAGTCCTCGGATTCGAAGACTCGCTTGACGATGGCGCTAATTTGATCTGGGTTCAAACTATCCACGGTGGGTTTACGAGGGCGGGTAGGTGGGGCATCAGTCGACACCTCCCCGACCAGAAAGGGTAAACCATCTTCCCCGATGGAAAAGCCGAAGGGTTCAAACTCTTTATCCCGGCAATACTCAGCCGTTACGATCGATACGTTTTTATCACCCGGGTCACGACTTACCGATATCACCGTCTCAGCTTTGTTGACCAGTTCTGACCCTAGATGACCCCGGGCGTTGCTATTGCCTTTGTTCTCGTGAATGACCGTAATCAGGTGCGCATCTTTTTCTTCGGTCCATAGCAATAGGTCGGTGGCCCGGTCGGTGGCTTCTTTGGCGTCGTTGATGTCAAATACTGTATCGCGTATACCATCGATGATAATCAACCCTAGATTGTGCGTATCTTCAATAGCGACCCGCATGGCATTCAGCCGGTGATTAGGAGCGTGCTTTTTCAAATGAAACACCTGGATCATGGGTAGCTCCTGCTGACCAGCCAGTTGAGCAATTCGCTTCAATACCCGTTTGACGTGACCCTTATGCTGCTCGGTATCGAAATACAGCACCATACGTTTTTGATCCGACAGCAGACCCTGTAGCTTGTCCATTACTGTCCCGCCTTTAAGCCAGCTGGCAACCAGAGCGCTGAGCAGATAGGTTTTCCGACTTTTGGCTTTACCAATCAGCAGCGAGAAATTACCCAGCGTGCCGTACGTAGCGGACTGCTCGCCATCCAGAATCTGAATACATACGGTCGGCTCATCGATCTGATCGGTTAGTCGGACCTGGGCCTCAGTCAGCAGCGAGCGATAAAAGCTGTAAAAGGCGGTGTCGCCTAATTTTCCAGCCGGGCTGGGATCAGGTAACTGACCCACCCGATCGGCCATGGCAGCCATGTGCTGCTGTAAGCCTGGTAGATCAACTTGCCCGGACTCTTCGCCCGCCGTATCTTTGTGCTGGCCATGTCCATTGAGGGAGGTAGGGGGTGATGGGTGCAACTCAATCATGCTTTACCTCCTTTTTCTGAACCAGATCCGGCGCGTACTGGGCAAACCAGTTCCAGAACGTATCGTAGTCTTTAACCACTAGGTACAAACCACCGGCCTGCTGAACCTGAGCCGCGGTTTTCTTCTGATCGGCGCTCAACCGGTCCTTGCCCCATTTGACTTCAATGCTAACGTGCCGGCCGTCGATGATCGCGTGTAGATCGGCCGTACCTCGTTTAGTGGTCGATTGGGTAAAACGCCCAAGCGATTGATTCCACTGGCCCTGACTTTGCACCCGGGTTACGTAACAACCGTGCAACTCCAGGCAGCGCTTAATGGCGTGAGTGAGACTGTTGCTGTCTTTGACAACAAACTTCGATTTTACCCGGCCGTGCTCGGGAACATTCGGATGAGTTCGCCGTTTTTCGGCCATTTCCAGATCGGCTAGGCGCTGAAGTGGAGAGGAGTTGATGGGGATGGGGTGCCTGTTCATGCAGCCTTACGCCCCCCCGTGCGCTGGTGTTGACGGGTAAACTGGTCGTCGGCCTGAAGATCCGTTTCAGATGTCGATGTTCGGCGCTTAGCGTGAAGGTGTTCTTCGATTTCGGTGCGATCAAACAGGATGCGCTTACCCACCTTTGTTCGGCTGAGATGAGCGGTGTCCTGTCGAACGGTCGATTCCGGAATGCCGGGATAGTATTCCCGACGTAAGCCGGAAAAGTCGACTTTACTGCCAGTGTTTGCGGGTGATGTAACGGCCGCAGGTTGGTGATACTTTAGAGCAATACTGACGGCTTCGACCAGCAGTAACTTGAGTTCTTTGGGGGTTGTTAAAATGACCTGGCCTTCCATGTCCTGAGTTGTTTAGTGGAGCATGGGGCAAAAGTGAAGGAAGGGATTGTGCGGATTGTGCGAATAGCGACCAAATGCACTATCCGCACAATCCGCATTATTTTGGCAGTAGAGCGGCAAAGCCTAATCGAATAGAGTCCTTGGCTGTATTCGCAAAAATTCGTGCCGAAGCGCCCATTTTAAGTCCAGGAAAATACTCTTCCAGTAAACTAATCAGCTTCTTTCTATCCTGCATCTTTCGAATTTTATTGCAGTACTCAAGTCGGTCAATCCAGCCAACAAGAATACCCTTACTTCCATCACTCTCCCCTCCTACCCAACGGCCAGTGGCATTGATTACGGGTCGCTCTGGACGAATTAGTCGTAGGGCTTCAACACACGTATCTATATCCGATGCATTAAAAAACAGATCAATAAACGTCTCACCCTGAGCAGGGCCTAATGCGTCTATATTTAATCTTGCCTTATAAAGAAAGTCCACCGAAGGAACTGGGGCAACACTATGTATGGATACATCGTGTCTGGTAGAACTGGGCACATTGATAGATTGACCTTGATTTGAGTATTCTTTTTGAATTATATTTTCTTTCTTTCCTTTAATCCATTCAAGCAAATCAACCCAGTAATAGGCAGAAGCTCTTGTTATCAATTCCTTCGTGTTCACCGCAGGAAGGCTAAGAAAATCGGTTTGATCAATACCTATCAATAAATCTTCTTCTATTCTTATTCCATAACGCTCTGAACAATCAGCAATTAATTCACGATAAAATTCTGAGGATGGCTCATCACGTGTTTCTAACCAGTATGGGTTTGCTTTGAAAACAGAGCGTATGTTTTGATAAGCAATACTAAGAAAATCTAAGGCTACGGTATCGGTCATTGATTCAATCCTATCTTCAATAATTTCCCTTGAGGAGCATCTGTTATTTTCCAAGACTTTACGTTCCTCCGAGTGCTCAGCAGAAAGTATATGATAGGAATATATACCATAACTCTGCTTATGGGAGCGATCATGACCATGTTTTTGTAAAACGGCTACCAACCTGTCAATTGATATTACTTTACTTTCAGTCATTGTCTTACAAATTATCAAAAGCCTCATCAATCAACTCATTCTCAAACGAAGCCAGGTAGGTCTGGGTAATGCTTTCAGTCTTGTGCCCCATCGATTCAGATATTACGGCCGTTGAAACGCCTGACCGTTTCAGAGCCGTAGCGAAACTGTGACGAGCTACGTAGGTCGTTAGGGGTGTTTCAATACCAGCCTGCTTGCCGATCAGTTTAAGATCCTGATTGACCTGACCTTTAATTTTGTGGAGTCGATTGGTAATCTGTACGGGCGTTTGATGCTTTTCCGGATTGAGAATACCGAACACATACGAGTCAGGGTCAGTGAATGTGAACGGCCGGTAGTAATCCAGAATGGCTTTTACGGGCTCGGATAGCTTGAGATTGAATAAGCCGCCTGTTTTCTGGCGGACGTACTGCAGGCGCCCACCCTGCACATTCTGCCATTTGAGTTGCGCCATGTCGACGTAGTTTATCCCCCCGCCGTAGTAAGAAAAAAGGAACAGATGCTTAGCCAAAAGCAACCGTGACGTATCGATCTCAACAGCTTCAATGCTACGAATGTCGTCTTTGGTAATGGCTCGCTTTCGGGTTGATAGATCGAACTTAGCCAGGCTAAATTTATCCCGTTGCGCGGTATGCCGGCTGAAGGGATACAGGTCAATCGGTAAGAGCTTTTCACTGATGGCTCGGTTGATAGCCGCTCGAAGCGTACGGAAGTAAACGCTTAAGGTTGTATCCTTACATCCTTCTGATCGCAGGTAGGTCTCAAACCGGTTTAAAAACGTTACGTTGATTGTAGCCAGCGGGCAATCTTTGTCGCGAAGAAATCTTGACAGCGCCCGGCGTGTGTCATTGTATATATTGGCATTGCCAACCTGCTTTGCTTGCTGAAGCTGCTCAATAATATCATTGAAGTGAGCTAACACCATAACCCCTCCCCGCTCCTTTCGTGGCTTCTTACTGGTTTCCGTTACGGCGTCAATCAGCATGTCAATCGTGAATGGGTGTCCGATCTCATGCAAGCTTTTAGCGGCATCAGCATACGTACTTTCCCACTTCTTAATTAGAGCTAATAAACGCTTCTGTTCGGGATGGCTTCGACGAGGGCTTTCTTTATCGGTATCCCACCACTGGAGCGGGCAGCTCTCCCCAATGGATATATATTTACGCCCGCCGTCTTTGGTTATTCGAAGTCTTAGAGGATGGGAGCCATCTGCCAGCACTTTGCTGGTATACAGCATGATTTTGACCTGGGGCAGTCGATCAGTAGGCAGTGGGCTAGATGCCATTGTAGGGCGGTGTACATTTTGGTGTACATAAAAGTACATCAACAACCGTTATTATCCAACACTAACCGATAGTATGTATTAGCCAATGTACCTGATTTACAGCATAATAAATAACATTAAATTTTATCCATTATAAAAAGCTTCCCGCCTGTCACGCAGGGGGTCGCGGGTTCGAGCCCCGTCCGGACCGCCACTGTTAAAAAAGCACTTATCAGAAATGGTAAGTGCTTTTTTACTTTCTCCTAACACGTTTCCTAACACAAACGTTATTTACGGTTAATATGGCACAAAGAAGAAAGTTACAGGTATTCGTTTCCTCAACTTATATTGATTTGATAGAAGAGCGTCAAGCGGCAGTAGAAGCTATCTTAACAGCGGGCCATATACCGGCGGGAATGGAATTATTTGCGGGGCAGAACGAGGAGCAAATGAATATTATCAAAAGATGGATTGACGAGTCTGATATTTATTTACTATTATTTGGTGGACGCTACGGTAGTATCGAAGTAGCCAGTCAGAAAAGTTATACACACTTAGAATTTGATTATGCAAAGGAATCGGGAAAACCGGTGTTTGTAATTGTCGCAGAAGATAGTTATATAACCCAGAAGGCAAAAGAAAAGGACCCATCTGCTGTGATGGAGCTACAGAACCGAGATAAATACCTACAGTTTAGAAATGCCATTACAGGTAAGTATGTTAAAAATTGGACTAGTATTGATTCTCTCAAATTAGCTATAATAAACACTATTCATATACTAGAAGACGATGAAAATTTAGTAGGATGGATTTCTGGACGTGAAGCTATAAATACGGTGGAAGTTTTAGAACAGTTATCAAAATTAAATAAGGAAAATACTGATTTACGATTACAATTATCGGCACTTACTAAACCTGAAAATAATACTCTTTATAATGGCTTAACATTTGACCAAATGTATTCATTATTAAATCGCGAAGTCAATATAATGGATATGTTTGACTCTAATGCACAATTTAGTTATGGAGAGATATCAAAAGTATTCGGAGATGAGCGACCCTCTCTCTTACATGTACTTGTAATTTGGGGTAAACATTATATAGATAAAAGCGAAGTACCTGATAATACTTCCTCTCCATACTCATTTGCAATTCCGAGCACTCTCCATACGCTTGGTATACTGAAAAAAGAGAGAGGCATACAAAAGACAATTTATCAGTTTACTTCTTCTGGGGGACAATTTTATTTACGACTTAGATTAGAGCGTGATGTAGTTCAAGCCGAAGAGGCATTTAATAAATATTATCGGTTGTTTAATGTAGAGTCTCAAACATAATTGATCTTAACTAGTATTTCGGTAATAACATAGCAATTCATACCGATTACGAATTGGCTCGCCACGTCGGCGAGATCTGAATCTAATTGGTCAGATTATTTAGATATTGTTAATGTTAGACGTTTAAAGATCAAGCCAAAAAGTAATTTCTATTGAGGCTGGTGAGCCAAATCTTCTTTCAACCCACAAGCAAAATACGTATGTTGCTTTAACTCCACTTGGAAAATATATATCGAAAATAGGGTGGTTACCAAAGGAAATAAGAAGATAACTATAGCAGACAGATTGTGTAATATAGGTAATGTCCTAATTGTTTAGATGCGTTGTTAATACTTTTATGTCGTACTAAAATTCATAGGACAGTTAGTAGGGTTCTCTTGATCATAAACGGGAAATTGACTCTTTAAAGTTAGAACTAGCCCCTTTAGATAATATGTTAAATACTAAAACTCTAAATCCAAATAAGAGTTCATGAAGAAAAACAAATTAGTTTAATTTGTTATATAATTACACTCAATTATTAATAAACGTTGATTGTATTTCCGCTTGATGAAGTTTGTGTTTGAATAAAGATTTTAAGTGTATTAAAATTAAAATTACTTTCAGCAATACACTTCTTCAACAGCAGTAATTCTTTTTGTGCAATGGCTGTCATAATATAAGTTACTTTATGAGGTGGTGTTTCGCTAATGTGAGGATAGATTTCATATATTAGATATCTCTCTTCCGTTTTGTTCTCAAATTTATCTTTAAAGTTGAGTTTTGCAATTAAATATATATTTTGAGAACTTATAAACCTTAAGCTATCAGAATCACGAATAGTTTGAAATCCAAATTGTGAAGTTGTTCTTAGCTGTTTATTCTCATTTGGTGCAATAACAAGTCCATAAAATTTTGTCTCTTTCACCTTGGAACACGAACTTATATAATTAGTGTTAAGGTCCATCGAAGCGAGAAAATAGTTTATTTCAATGTCTTTTGCTGGAGCTTTGCCTAGATTAGAAATTGTAAAAATTGGTGTTATTATGAAAAACTCTAATGGTGCTTCTCCTGGCACAATTGATTCTGGCACAAAAACGGAGAAAGATAAATCTGATTTATTAGATAACCTTTGTATGCTTAAGCTATTATTTTGTAAATTTAATGCTTTATTTTGAGCGACTAAGCTATTATTAAGCGTGTTTATTTGAGATTGATATAGCGTTAAATTTTCTACATCATTTATCCTCTTTAATGAATCCTCCACTCTTATCCACTTATTTTCCGCGATTTGCTCTCTGTATTCATTTATCATAATTGTCATTTGAATACTGTCACGAATATTTATCCGTCGCTTCTCTGTAGAGCTTTCTTTTTCGTTTTCATTATTCTGGTAAATACTATACCACAATGTAACAAATGTTAAGAAATTAGCAACTATTACTCCCCAAGGCCAAGCTTTAGCGATATTAATGATTGAGATTGATTGTCTCCGTAAATTTCTGTTAAATCTGTGGGTCATAAGAATGCTATAATTAAAACATCAATAGTGTTTTTTTTTTAATCTAATATTATTGTTACAAATACATTGGTTAACACAAGATTGTCTTTCATAACACATATGATATTTGTTTCACAAAGCAAGCCACAAAGTTTTTACTACTAAAAAGCATTGTAGGCTCGTAAACAAGTTCGTAAAAATTCTCTACTCAGTATCCTGATAAATAGTAAATCATTAGCGCATTGCCCTTACAAACTTACTTGTGCATAAATAAGTGTTAGCAAAAAGCCAATTTTAAATTTATAAAACACTTTCCTAAATAGATTTGAAAACCAGCTAATACCAGATTATAATTAAAGCAAAGACGTTTTGTCCACCATAAAGACGATATATATCTCCTGCTGAGCAGATTTGGATGGGGGATAGTTACCCCATTGTGTACGGCTTTTACGAAAATAGGGGGTTAACCTCGTTCTAACAGGGTAATTTATATCTTTTTTAAGTGATTGTAAGTGTTTGTTACTGATAGTGTATACTTCTATCTATGCAATACAATCTGATTATTATTGTACTAATAATCAGATACTTGTATATTTGTTAATATACATTACTACAATTCAAAATAGTCATTTTTTAATGATTTTCATAAACTTCTGATAATCAGTAGATAACTACTTTTTTCGTGCGCACGCGTGTAAGGCAATAAAAAGTTGAAAAGTAGGAAAAGTAGAGGGAAACAGCTAAACCAGCTCTCACGATGATATATGGAGAAGATAACGCCCGTAGAATTGCTAAAGTGTGGCGAGTCGGTAAGCCTGCACTCTCCCGTTGGAAGCGTCAGAATAGTATACCCGATTACAGGGCACTTTATCAGCCATTAGACAAAGCGGGACTCGCAGTTGAGGATAGACTAATCCGACTGGTCGAATCAGGTTGGTTGAAAGCCCGTTCTATTTCCAGACTGACTGGTAGCGGAGATCGAATAAACGCCTTAATGACGGCTAGACGACATCCCAATGATCTACGTTTTCATGTTAAGCATCTCAACTCGGCTGAAATTATTTACCTTAAACCGTTGCTAGAACAATTACAACGCTCATTAGGTACGCTACTATATCTTGCTAGTTTGACCCCAGAAGACCAAAACTATAGTGAAGTTATTCAAGCTGATTTCCGATCGTTACTGCGTCGTAAATACATCAATGGCGCAAATGTTCGAGCAAGCATGGATAACCGTCAAATAGCACGTTTCTGGGCATTCATGCGTGGGAATATGGCTAGCCGCAAGTACCTCAACGAAATGATATTAAAGTTAAAGATTTTATTAGAGTTATTAACTATAAATAAGGATGCTTCTTCGTGACATCCTAACTTGGCAAGAGTTATTTTAATATGATTTGGGTAATAAGACTCAAGTAGAAATTTTTTATTATTACTAACCAGTAGTAACAAGATCTCTTATCGTAAATTGCTAACAATAAGTATACCTAAATAGAATCAAAAGTTTTATGTTTATGGACCAAGAGCAAATAGTATCTTTAATTGTATCCTTTTTAACGATCTTGGTAACAGTTATACTTATTGTATTTGTAAAGATTTATAGTAAAATCCCTAGTGGCGCAATTGGACCTGAGTTAAATTTGCTCACATATGGAACACTATGGGATTTAATAATTAGCGCTATGAAAGGAGAAGATTATTGGAAGAATATAGAGCCTACATTATTACCTTATAAATCCTTTATATTAACTTTTATTGTTATACTAAACTTTGTAATGATGGCTTGGAACTTTAAATTAGCTAATTTAATAGAGAAAAAACGTAGCTTGTCAATGCACACAAAAAAGCAATTAAAAGGGGTTTCACTATTTTTAGGATTGATTAGTCTTTGTTTCTATACAGTATTTCAAGTATTCTGGAAATGATTAATTTATTTATATATATAATATTAGCAATTGCTTTTACAAGTATTATCTCTTATTCTGTATTAGAGATTGAAGAATCTGTATGGAAAATAAAAAATAATCGTACTATTAATAAAATATTTTCTTGGATTATACTTTACCCATTACTTGATTACTTTATAAAAAAAATAAATAAATCTGATAATAAAGAGCCCAATAAACTTCACAGAATTAATCAGTCTAGTCTTTCTTTTTTGACGTTCCGTCTATCAGAATTTTTCGAATTTACTCTTTCTGCATATAACTATAAAGCGCAGATTCCTCAATACACTTTTTCTATTATAAAAATAATAGTTGTAGCATCAATAAGTCATTTATTTTTAAATGGATTAGCTATCAAACTAGATAGTGTATATAAGTATATTTATAGCATATATGATTGATGAAATGATCTTTTAAAGAATTTTATTAAATTATTAGCAAATTATTAAAGCAATATCTTATGTATTTCTTGCGTCCTATCCTTTATCTAATTGGAATAGCTTCGGCTTTGTTTGCCATATATTTCTTCTATACGGAGATTAAAGCGAATCATTTGATTATAACTAGCCCAATTTGGTTTCTATTTGCAAGCATATTTTGTTTTTTAGTATCATGGCGATTATCGAAAAAATATGAGGTAATACACATATATAAAAGGCATAAAGCTAATTACACTAATAAGAAAGAATTAGAATATTGGCTCAATAATTCTTTAGATATTACGGAAAAATATGTTGGAAGAAATAATCACTTACGGCATTCTTGGATAGGTTTAATTAAAAACCAAACTCAACCTAGAATAAATGATAGATCAATGGCTTTAATTGATGAGTGTATTAATTATATAAAGTATAATGGTGTATATAAGTCTGCTCGGAATAATTTCTTAGGAGGTTTTACGGATGAAGTGTTAGTTCCTCTACTTGCTACAGTATTTACTGCCTCGATTGCTGGTGCATTTACTATAGGGCTAGCAATTAATAATGACAAGAACGCACCTATCCTCCAAAATGACCATGTAAATAAACCGTACAATGCAGAGCAAGATGTTATAACTCATACTGATTCGTCCTTTATACTAAAGGATATAACTGGCGTATACTCGATTGAAGCGGCTGATTTGTTCTCTATTGATTTCCGTCCGAATATGCTAGGAGTAGTCAAATTTTGTCAGTTTTTGCACGGTAAGGGCCACGATGGAAACGGCTTACTGACTAAATGGAATAAAAAGCCATTCAATAATAAGCGTGAACTTGGAATGTCAATTCTAAAACTAGAACAACTATCTGATGAAGCTGGGTACAAGGGAGATTTATGGGGAGTAAATAGGCGATTAATTAAAGAAAATCGTTAACTAGATAAATCAGTTAGAAAAAGGTAAAATATAAATTGGAGTAATAAAATATTCGCTTATTATTTGGTTAATGAAGCTAGTCCCATCGAACGAAATGCTGGGTGCTGGCACTGCCACGCGTGAAACGACGTTGCTCTGACCTTTTGAACGGCCTTTGACTGATTATTCTCATCCGATTCGGCAAAATGTGCATTACGTTTCTCACCAGTCAAGCCTTCTAACTGATCTTCTGTAGGTTCGGGATTAGTCACCGAGTTGACCGCCGTTTCAGTTTGCTGGACGGATTTACGAAGCGATTGAACTACATAAACCGGACGAATTGTCTCCTGTGATTCGTCGGTAGTAATCGGCATTGACAAACTGGTCTTGCATCAAAACACTGGACATGGTACCCGGAACACATCTTTAAGCAGCCTGTTGGAGTTGCGCACTATAATGATAACCTAATGTTGAATACCTGCGTTGTTGGTTGTACCGCACGGATTTCCATGGTTCACTGTACAGTTAAAGGTAGCAGGTCCAGAATTTTCCAGCTATTATAAATTGGCCAGCCGAAGCCGCGAAAGAAATGCCAAAGCGTTCTTTTTTCCATCACAACCGCACAGGCGGCCCCGCATTACCGGCTTCATGGTTCTGTTAGGTTTGTAGCACCTCAGCAAAAGTGGGAGAAGAGGTAATGTATGACACAACTTTTTCAGAAAATCTGTCTAGCTAATAGAGGGCTAAGACAGGAGTATCCCCAGTTGTTCAGTAAGTTATTCAAGTGCAACAGGAGTTCCTCCCCACTAAATTTCGCCATTTATTCAATTAAGTTACCTCTTGGCGGTATTTTGGCGGTGTATTACACTCTTCTATAAGAGGGGCGTATGGCCAAGTGAGAACGTGTGCCGTACCTATCTATAGATAGACCTAACGTTCGTGTCGTATGAAAAAAAAGATAAGACAATTTCTCATTGAACCGCTGCAGGCGCAAATCCAGGAAGTGCAGACACAAATCCGGGAAGTGCAAGTCCAACTTAACCAAACGAAAGAAGACAACGCAGCCACTAAACTAGTGATGGGAGCTGTGCTGGCCAAACTAGCGAAACAGGCTACCTCTCTGAAGGAAGCGGAATTTAAACTATTTTCCCAGTTTGGGGATGACGGCATTATTCAGTACTTAATTAGCTACGTCAAACCACGGGTGGATACGTTTGTTGAATTTGGCGTTGAAGATTATGAAGAAGCAAACACTCGCTTTTTATTGATGAACAATAATTGGAAGGGGCTGATTATCGATGGTTCACCAAATTTTATTGATCACATCAAGACAAGGTCATTTTTTTGGCGCTATAGCCTAAACGCCATTACGAGTTTTGTTACCGCCGAAAACATCAACCAACTGCTGGCTAGTAATGGAATTGTTGGTCAGATCGGTTTGCTCAGTATTGATATCGACGGCAATGATTATTGGGTGTGGAAAGCCATTACAGTGGTCGAAGCCGACATTGTGGTGATCGAATATAATAGTCTGTTCGGATCTAAGAGATCGATTAGTATACCTTATCAACCTGATTTTGCGCGCGAGCAAGCTCATTATTCGTACTTGTACTTTGGCGCTTCGCTCCCCGCTTTATATGACTTAGCGCTTGATAAAGGCTATGCCTTTGTGGGCTGTAATCAGGCAGGTAATAATGCGTATTTTGTGAAAGAAGAGAAATTAAATGGTTTAACCGCTTTGTCGATTGAAGAGGGCTATGTGTATTCTCGATTTCGAGAAGGCCGAAACCAAGCAGGAATAATGTCTTTTCTGGATGGCGTCGATCGAGAAGCCATCATCGAAGGTCTACCGGTAATTAACACAAAAACGAACACAGAAGAATATCTGTAAGCCTGACCTGTGTGGGTAAGTTTGCCGACAATAAGTAGAGACGAACTCTAAAGCCTGACACCTGGTCTATTGTTTATTCTGCTTCAGGAAAATACATCAATACAAATGTTAACCTGTTGAGTTAGCTGGATTTCTGTACAAACAAAAGATAACGATGCCAGTCCATCAACAGTTCATGATTTAGTTACTGCTTATAAGAAGTGAGATTCGCAGTAGCGGGCTCGACCTTTTACATAGGCGTCTGTACGTTTATTCTGGTAACGACTGACACCGATACGTATCCAGTGTGCGTAAGACCTAAATAGTAACTGAGTTGTTCTTTCCCAACGAACATCATTAAGCTTAAAATTTTGCCTCAAGCCCAACGTTTCCACCATCCGTAATACCCAGTTCGATCGTTTGTAGTCTTGAGATCGACCGATGGGGAACCACCTGAGCATTGTATAAATTGATTGCTTTGGCTGTCATACCGTTAGAAATTTCGATCAGGCACAAACCACCAACCAGTAGCCCTATGCCACCCATTAACGTAGGTAGACTTCGACTGGTGTAGTCGACCAGCACATCGGGTGGGCTGGGATTAGCTGACGTACCAATGCCCTTAGCGAACGTAGTCTTGGGCGTGCCTTTTACAGCCATATATCCAATAACCAAGCCCGAAGCAATCAACAAGGGTCCTATTGGCTTTAACAACTGACTTCGGCGATAGAGTGTCTGAGCCTGAGGAATGTCTTCCATCACCTCGATAATGGAACGACGATTTAACCGATTACCCTGCTGCCGAACGGTGGTTGAGAAAAATTTCCTTTGGGCTAACAAGGAATCTGACTCCTCAGCCACAGTCAAATCCCTGCTTGAACGAGTCAGCCTTTCCGATGGCGCTTGCTTAAGTGCTGACACGGCTGTTTCTGCCAATATAGGCGTTGGCCCAACTTGTCCCACAGTCGCCGTCTGAATAATGGCTGATACAAGCAAACCCATGGATAGTGTGCGCGTAAATAGCATAAATAATACGGGTCTGAATGAGAAAAATTAGAAACTCCGACTGGCGAGCAGGCTAATACCCATATTCTGTTTAAAAATCCCAGCTCCATCGTATCCAACATTGGCCGTCAGTTGATACGCGCTGACGGTAACCGTAACTTGTTGTTGAGCAGAAAACTGGGTGTAATCAAGCGACGTAGTGTAATTGCCCAGATTATTACTCACCGACAATCGGGTTAGTAAATCAAACTGTCCGTAATGGCTTTTCACACCTAGTGTCAGGGCATTCACCCGATTATTGACAATGTAATGCGGGTTTTTGGCCAGATCCTGCGGCAACCCGGTTGTGTAGTCAAGCGGCATAATAAACGGAGTACCAATGGTCTGGTGCCGGTACACCCAACCATCAATGTAGCGGCCATTATTGAAATAATCTTCATAACCTCGCAATTGGGGCGTCGTGCCTGCCCGACCGGATGCCAGTGGACCGCCCTGGCTCGACGTATGCAGGTATTCCAGCACAATCCGCTGAATACCCTGCGTTACGTGTTTACGATTCAGCGATAGACCGGTCAGACCATCAGCAATGTTATTCAGGTAAAATAAGGCTCCCGCTTCGTAAATGGATTGTCGGTAGAAAAACCACCGATTGTGTTCGTCTTCGTAGTCAAACCCGAGATCGAGCGTACCTAAATGATTCCCTACCCGGTTCCCGCCCTCAGCCGACGCAGCATTGTTGGTGATGGTCAGTGTATCCTGCACATACAGGGATTTATCATCGTAGAGTGACTTGCCCGTAACGACAAACATGTACGATTGCCAGTCGCTGCCAAACTGCGTGATCCGTACACCACTGTCGAATCGGGGATACAATACGGTTCCGCCCCACTGCACCTGATGGTTGAAACCAGCATGGATTTTAATTCGCCAGTCGGGTTTGCCGAGCCGAACGTAGAAGCTTTTCTGATGTAAATAATAATTGGCAACCGAGTCACCTGTACCGAACCAGCCGTGGGCATAGTTACCCTTGATGGCAAGCAACCCGTTTTTCAGGATCGGCGTATAGTCCGGGATGGAAATTTGCAGTTTCGGCATGGGCAGAGCATTCCCCGACCATATATACGAACCGGAACTCAGCACCGAATCGACCAGCCCCATCACTTCGCGCCGTCGACCGGCGTAAAGCTCAAGAGCGCCATAGCGAATTTTACCGTAAGCCTCCGAGAGTAAAAACTGGTTCGTTGACCCGGCGTTGAATACTGCCCGAGCGCCGTACCCGTACGAGAATTTTTTGTCGGATCGCGGAGCATAATCCCGCTGTAGTTGAGCCCGGACAGTAAAAACCGATGATGCCAACGGAACCTCACCGTATTGATTGGAGCGTACCCAGAACGGATTAGTACCCGCCGTAGCTAAAAAAGTACCTGCTTCAACGGTGTACGTTGTTTTTTTGCCGGTGCTCTGGGCTTGCCCGTCCAGACAGACAACTGTAAGGCTAACGGAAAACACGATAAACAAGTAACGAATGCCCATCAAGCCGAAGCGATTAAGAAATAAGCAGGTTTACAAACAGATGAATAGCCTCACTACTCTGAATTGGCCAATATACGTAACACAGTAGGAAATTCTGTAATACGTTTGACGTGAACGTAATGGGTCTTACTCCAGTAGCGCTTTTCCCACTTTGTCGACAAGTGTTCGGCCGGTATCGACGGATATACTGACTCCCAGCGACTCCAGACGTAGCACCAGTTTTTTACCCTGATGCGCTACAACGTGTCCCTCCTGCTCCATGAACACGCCTGAATTGATACGTACCTTATCCGAAACGCTGTACTGCTGAAGTTGAATGGCAGCATGGTCAACATCGTTGAGCAACTTCTTGATTATCTCGATTTCTTCATCCCGAACGATGGCCGGTTTTTTTAACCAGTGGAGATACCCAACCACACCCGCTACGCCAAATACCTGGTTGCGCTCATTGTCAGATACATGCACAAAACAGTACGACCTGAATAAGGGATTTTCCACTATTTTCACTCGGTCCGACCATTTTCGCTTCTCCCGGATGAGGGGACAGTAAACCGTAATATTTCGCTTCCGTAGATCGTCCGCAACGCGTTTTTCCGTATTTGACTTCGTGTAAATAACAAACCAAGGCATAGTACTATCAATTTGTATTTTTTCGACTCATAAGGAACATCAGAGTTACCAAATATACAAATTATAAACTAATGACCGTGTAGATTGCAATCAAACTGCTCGAGTGAGAATATCAATAATCGATTGTGCTGCTTGCCCATGTCCATACAAAAGAGGAAATGTACCTTCCCGAGTCTGGCTGTAAGCAAGAAAGCCTTCCAGAATTCGCTCTGTATTAGCGTCGCAGAGTCGGGCGGCTCCCGCGGCAACGATTTCGACCCATTCGGTTTCAGCCCGTAGAATCAGGCAGTTTTTTTTGAAGAAATAGGCTTCTTTCTGAACACCGCCCGAATCCGTTATGATTAGGCTTGCGTGTTGCTCCAGACGAATCATATCCAGGAAGGAAACCGGCGGCAGTAAGATGATAGCCGGAGTTGATGAAATCGCCTGATAAAGGGCGGGCTCCAGCAGGGCAGCCATTTGCTTCCGAGTGCGGGGATGCAGCGGCATAACCAGTTTAGCAGCATACGTAGTGGCCAGGCTTTGCAGGGCCGAAAAGATAGCATTCAGCCGGGCGGCATCATCTGTATTGGTATTTCGATGCAGGGTTGCCAGTACGTAGGCACCCGGTTCGAGTTGTTCCCGTTCCAGAATGGTGGATCGTTCAGCTGCTACGTTAGAAAAGTACAGGCTGTTATCGTACATAACATCGCCAACCCTGAATATCCCCGGATTATCGGCTGTGTAAGGCGGTAACGTATCAGGATGAAAGCCTTCATTAAGGAGATTTTCGTAACCCGTTTCTGTGGGTGGGAATAAATAGGTTGATACGTGATCACTCAGAATCCGGTTTATTTCTTCCGGCATCTGTTTGTTGAAGGAACGTAATCCGGCTTCAATATGCACAATCGGTACGTGTAGCTTGGCGGCTGCCAGCGCCCCCGCGAGTGTCGAGTTGGTATCGCCGTAAATAAGCAGGTAATCCGGCTTCTCCACGTCAATAACCTCTTCGATACCAACGATCATTTTGGCCGTTTGCACACCATGTTTACCGGAACCCACCTGTAAATTATAGTCAGGCTCTGGCAGACCTAATTCCTCAAAAAACACGGCCGACATTTGCGGGTCGTAGTGCTGGCCGGTGTGCACGATTACCTCGTTGACCAGATGGGAATACTTGTTTTGGATGGCGCGGCTGATGGCTCCTGATTTAATAATTTGCGGTCGGGCACCGATGATGGTGAGCAGCTTTAGCACGAAATCAGCCGTTAGGAAGGATATACTTTTTTAAATTTCAATTCCACTACCTCGAAAATTTGAAAAGGCGCATGCAATGTTTTCGTGTAAACAGTATGATTGCTTCTTATTACCTCAAAACCAGCGGCTATCGTAAAATCTTCGGTTATGTCAAAGTGCCGTATGTATTCTATAAATAAGCCAACTTCTTTTAGCGTAGCCACAAGATAATTCAGGTCCAGAATCCGGTATAAATATTCATTTCGAATAGCCTCCGTATAATCACGCTGTACTTTTCGTTGCTCGATGTTCAAAATTGGCACCAGGAAGAAGTCTTTTACGTAGACAGATCCCCCCTGTTTCAGCACACGGGCCACCCCCGCAAGGACCGTACGAAGATCATTGGCGTAGCCCAGCGTTTCCATAAAATAAACCAGATCGAAGGTATTGGGCGCATACAGTTTCGATAGATTGGCATAGTCCGCTTTCGTTACGTTTATACACGTGTCAAGCCCATTTTCGGTTACGTATTGCCTGGATTTGACGACCTGAACCTCGCTAATCGTAATGGCCTCAATCGTGATACTATTGTTTTTTGCCAGACCCACCGCAGGCCCACACACACCACAACCAGCATCGAGTAAATGCATACCATCGCGGACAGCCATACTCTTCGAAAAATAGTTAATGAGGTCGGTATCTAAAGAAGGGCGATCGGCCTGGATTATTACCCCGTACGTGCTGAGATACGCATCCGTTTCTCTATCGTAATAGTCCTCAACTTCAGTGGTATTGGGCGCAGCAATCGGTTTGCGAATGGCCTTGTTCATCTGGGACAACCGTACTCTTGCGACCATCGACTTGACTTGGTTTTTAACAAATCGGTACCCGCGCCTTCCGAGTACATAGGGTCCAACTCGATTGAGTAGTCGTACTGTCGTCGTATGTAAACGCATTTATCTGGTTAATAAAAAAAGCTGAAACGGCGGGTAAGTAAACTAGCCGATCTCGTAGCCACGATATTATAAAAAATAAGTTACTTTTGAATAAACCTGTTGCGCACAATTATTTGCCACGTATGGATTTTCCTATATTTCGTAACGTTAAATCCGTACTACGTACCGGCCAGTTAGCGACTAAAATCGCACGCGCGGGTGAATGGTGGGGTTACAAGGTTGCTTCTGTGCTGGCCACTGGCTACGCAACAGTGGGGTTGTTCAACCAGCCACTTTGGCCGTTGGCTCCCTACTTATTGCTCCTGACGCTGGCACTGACTATCGGGGCCATTTATGTTAGTATTCTCAACGACTGGACCGACCGGGCTGATGACCAGTTGGCGGGAAAAACAAACCGGCTGGCTACTAAATCGACGCTATTCTTTGGAACAATATTGAGCCTTTTTCTGGTGGGTGGCTTGTGTCTGGCGGCTTATTTCTGGCAGTTAAGCCCGCTGGGCAGCCTGCTGTATTTGGGAAGTTGCGCTGCTTATTCGCTGTATTCGTTGCCACCGGTTCGGCTCAAAATACGTGGATTGGCAGGCGTATTGGCCGATGCGCTGGGCGCTCATTTGTTCCCGAATCTGTTTGTTGTCTCACTGATCGGATACTGGTCGGGGCAGTCAATACCGTTGTTTTGGTGGATAGCCGTAGGGAGTTGGTCGCTTGCCTGTGGTATTCGTAACATTCTTAAGCATCAGTTGGGAGATGCTGCTGCTGACAAACAGGCGGGAGTCCAGACTCTCGTGGTCCGTTGGGGAGAGCGCCGGGCCCATCGGCTGGGCATCTGGGTTGCGTTCCCGATTGAGGTGCTTGCTCTGGGTGGCATGTTGCTTATGCTGGATCAGAGGATTCCGATCCTCTTTTTGCTGTTTTATCTGGGACTGGAAAGGCTGCGGGCGCGCTTCTGGCAAATTCACCCCGTCATTCTGGACCCCAACCAGCGTATCCTTTTCGATGAATATTATAGCACATTTTTTCCACTTGCCTTGCTGCTAACCCAGTGCCTGCGGTATCCCGGCGATACGTATGTTCTGGTGCTTCATTGTCTACTTTTCGGTTGGCACGCCATTGGCACCGTCCGGGAAGCAAGCCGGCTTCTGATCACCGCGCTGCACAGGGTTTCCAGGCAGTTTAACTGACTATACCCGGCAACATGCCCAGATTAGTTAGCCAGTTGTTTTTTCAGGAAAGGGCGCAGCCGATACACTATCTTTCTCAGAATTCGCCGACTCATCGGGGCAGGCGATAAACTGAGGCCGATGACCAGGTGTTTCATCACATGGCTGAATGACGCACCCTGCCGTCGACTGATGGAGGCATATTTCAGGTGATGGAACCCAATACGTTTCCGGAAAATGCCCCGTTCTGCCGGACTTAACAGGTGCTGAAACCGCTTCAGTAATAGTGTTTCGTCGTGAAAACCTAACTCCTGAGCTACCTGTCCTGCATCCCGCTGGTCATAGATGTTGCTGTCGTGAATGTGTTTGTACCAGTTCTGGGTGAGCGTGAAAGCAACGCGACAGGGCCGGTTCACCACCATGTCTAGCAGCAGACACCAGTCATCCGCAATGATCATGGTTTCGTTCCAGGCGGGCGGCATAGTGCTTCGGCGCATCACCATCGACGACGAGATCGCCGGACAGGATTCAATCATTAGATGGCGAGCCTGAGCTGGCGTAAGCAGCCACCAATTTTCGTCGGGTTGGGTGCAATAGCGCTGTCGTCCATTGGGTTGAAGCAGGAAGTAAATACAGGCATCATTACCCAGACTGTTGGTATAGTTGGAAAACACAAAGTCTAACTCGTGTTTCTGGAGCATGGCCACACTCTCCGACAAAAAGTTTGGGTACCATTCATCGTCCGAGTCGAGCGAGGCAATGTACTCACCCCGACTATGACGCAAACCAGCATTGCGGGCCGATCCCTGTCCCTGATTATCCTGGTAGTGATACTCGATGTCGGTAGCACTGGCGAGTTGCTGGCGGGTATCGTCGGTCGATCCGTCGTCGACAACAATGAGCTGCCAGTTGGTGTACGTCTGAGCGCGCACACTGCGGATGGCCCGTTCGATGAGATGCCCCCGATTGTACGTAGGAATAATGATCGATATGAGTGGCTGGTTGCTAGGCGCACTGGACTCGACAGGCGGATGCAGTTGATGAACGACGTCAAGTACTTGTCGGATAAACTGTTGAGTCGCGTTGGGCGGTATAATGGTTCGGATGTAACGCGAGGCTTCTGCCCCCAGTGCTGGCCATTCGTTTCGGCGATTCCAGGCCCGTTCGAGCGCTTCGTCCAACGCCATATCGGAAGGTGAAACCGCCAGAAAACCCGTTACGTTATCGACTAGGACTTCATCAATCCCACCCGCCCTGGCCGCAATAGCGGGTCGTCCGCACAGCATCGCTTCCACAAGGGCAAGGGGCAGTCCTTCGCTACGGGAGGGTAAAATCAGGGCATGGTGCGTTTGCCATATCGCAGCCGGGTCGCTAACATGACCCGCAAAATGAACACGGTCGGTTATGCCCAGGAACCCAGCCATCTCCTCCAAGGCTATCCGATTCGGTCCCTCGCCAAAAAACGTGACGCAGAGCTCCCGTGATCGCCATTTAGCCTTTGCCAGTACCTGCAACAATAGATCCTGCCCTTTTTCCAGCACAAATAAACGAGCAATGCAGGCCAGACGTAGCACTCCAGTAGTATTAGGAAATGGATTGTCGCCCGGTGGATCGTAAGGAACATTGACCGGATTGACGATGACTTTGCCATTCGGTAAGGGAAGCGCTAACTGGAGCCGAGTCAGCTCAAGGTTGTGGCGAGAGACAAAAAAAGCACACTTGGCGGTCTGGTAAGCCTGCTGAAAACGAGACCGGTCAGCATCCATTGGATAAAGATCGTCAACCGCTTTCTGGGCAATCAATACGTATGGATAGTTGGAACGGCGGCACAGATCCGCATAGGGCATACCATCGAAGTTGCTTCCCTGCGCGACAATCGTAAGATGCGGCTGAATGGCCCGAAGGTTATGGTCCAGTGTTTGTAGCGTCCAGTCTGTTTCGGTCGACCAGCCATCTGGCAAAGGAGACAAGTGATAGAGATCCGTGACGATACAACCAGCCTGTCGTAAATCGATGATACGTGGATGCTCCGGATTGACCTTCGTCTTGAAAACAAACACCCGATGTCCAGTTCTGGCTAATGCTTGAGCACTCGTCCCCCATAATTCTTCACTCCCCCCCCAGTCCTCCGGGCAGGAGCTTATGATCATGAAGCGAAAGCGTAGCGTGGTCGTATCGGTTTGACTGGCCGTAAATGGATTCAAAACAGTAGGAATGTTGCTGGATAAAAAGGTTTTATTCAGCGCAATAAAGTTATGTTGACGAGGTAGCATAAAACCAGTCTGAACTAGTCGTTGAGCCTTTTAGGCTGTTGTTCCACGTTGCTCTTACTCAAGCCCCTGGCCAATAGAAAGCCAAGCAATACGCCCAACAGGTTGGCCAAAAGATCATTTACGTTGAAGGTTCGGTACGTTAAGGGCAACTGGATGTATTCACAGGCAATGGCAAAACCCAGAACCGCAGCGAACCATATCCGCTGCTCTTTGTTGGTCTTAAGCCGCAATGAGTATCCCCACCACATCAGCACCGTCCAGGGAATGAACAGTAGCGTATGGGAAATATAATCATACCGAACTTGTAGAACGTAGTTATCATTAAGCTTTCCCAATACCTGATCCTCACCGTTGATCGGGAGTGTTACCAGCAACAGAATCATGACAGTATAGACTGCCGCCAGGATTCTGAGGTGCGCTTTAGAAAACCATTGATTCATAACGTATTGGACTGATAACTAGAGAATACAGTTATTACCTAACGAAGAAATAATGTTTCACTACGTTCTTGATTCTCTGAGACGTTGCCTCTTTTAGCCAGAAGAACGTATTATCGCTCCAGCGTTGTGGATGAAACGTAAACATTACCTGATTCGGTAAAGCCTTCTGCTGTGCCGCCTGAATGATATCATCCGTCTGTCGAAAAACGAGATTAAATCCAGAATTGACCTTGTCGCGAACGCTAACTTTCTCACCATCCCACCGCCGGCCTGTGTCGGTCAGATACAGTACGTTCGTGAAATCGACATCGAAATACGGTTCACCCGTTATGCCAAAGTCGCGGTAGTTATACGTTTTCCAAAGATCCCGGGAATCAAAACGAGACAGCGGACTACCGTGCATACACACCGTCAATACCGGCGCCAAGCGACGGAGAGCCATCAGGTTTTTCTCAAAATCCTGTATAGCTAGTGATAGATTGCCTTTGCAGGTGGTCAGGCATTCGTAGTGGTACCCAATCTCATGGCCTAACGTAGCGATTTTCCGGATAATCCGTTCGTCCCAACTCTGGGGCACGGATCTAAAATAATAGACGCCCGTGATTCCCAAACCCCGTTGCAGTTCGGCAAACCGCAGCGCATGTTCAGGTAGCCGATCGACGTCGTGCCGCAGGACGATGGTTTTTGGGATGGCATCTTTCAGAAAACAGTCAAACGTTTGAAAGTCATACCCTGCCTGGAGCAAGCTGGTCAGCAGCGTCTGGTATTTTTTCAGCGAAAAATCCATACGATCAGGACAGCGAATCATGGACTACTTTCTGATTTACCTGACTGAAACTCTCGGGATAGTTCGTAACAAAGCCAACCAGAAACGTAGTCAGGTCAATCTTATCGGCCAGCATACGCTCTTTTCGGCGATTCCACTCTGCTTTTAGATCGGGCGTTTCCAGCAGTTTATTTATCTGGAGCAGCATCTTATCGAAGTCGCCCGGCAGAAACGAGTAACAGAGTTCGTAACGCTGTTCGAGCTCGTTGGGAATGGAAAGTCGACCAGCGAACGAGTTCAGTTTGATGGCGGGCGTACCCAGCAAAGCGGCTTCCGAAGTCATGGTCTGGCTGTCGCCGATGAATAGGGAAGCATAGTACATGAGCGAATGAATTTTCTCCGGCGAAACCGGCACCTGGTACTTTTTCAATTCCGGATCAATGCTACGTTCCGTGGTTATAAAGAGTTTTCCGTGTGGTTCCAGCAGAGCAACCAAGGCTCGTTTTTGCTCCATCGACAGGCCTTGGGCACCCTCGTCGTGGTGGGCTTTAAAGGCGTTGAACCGCAACACAAAGAAAGGTTCATGCGGTACAACCCCGACCTCGTCCAGAATGGCCGGATCAGGCGTAAACCGATTCGGATGCAGATACGCTAGCTCATGAAAACTGGCATGACAAACGTGATTGGGGCCTCTGTTCTCGTAGGCAAGAGCGCTGGGCGTCAGGTTAACATCCGCCCAGGAAACAAACTTCCCGAAAACAGGCGTAACTGCTACGTCGTCATCATCCAGACAAAACGACTTCATGCCGGTTACGGTCGACACCACCGGCAGCACCATAGACACTCCAATGCCGTACTCAATGCGTTTCGTAACGACGAGCCAGAGTACGTTCAGTACATGAAAAAACTCAACGATGTATTTCCAGAATAGTCCATCTTTTTTGCGACCCGTCAGGATAAAAGGAATGCCGTAGCGGGTAAGCAAGCTAACGATCGACTCTACATTTTTAGCCGTGACAAACACCTCGTAGCCAGCCGCTTTCATCTCGCCAATGAAATGTCGAAACAGGTGAACGTGAGCCGGGTGATTAATATCAACAAGTATCTTTTTCTTCATGAAAAGGCGGTGAGCTGCTCCCTGAATGACCCACGTTTTGCATAGCGGGCGAGGGCTTCATCAATGATCGACAGATCGGTTTGGGTTAGTGCGTCGTGGCAGGGAATTGTGATGACCTGTTCAACCAGTTGATCAAAATGGGGGCGGTCGCCACGCTGATAGCCAAACGAGGATGCCCACAAACTGGCATGTTGAAAATGCTTTCCTGCGCCGATACCGCCCTGGATGAGGTGATTGAACAAATCGTCCCGTTGCTCATGCAAGCAGACCAGCGCAAAACACGTACTGTCCGGGTCTTGATTATAGATAAAATTGAACGTAGCGTTGTGTTTATCGATGATAGCCAGTGCGTTACGTCGCTGTCGGATGGCTGCGGCCTGGATTTCTGCTACGTCTGTCCGAAGTCGTCCTTTCACGGTCCTGTATATTTCGTTTTCCAAGCCGGAATGAGTGTCAATTTGCTTGCCCCTATCGGCCAACCGTCTACTGAAGAACTTGTAAATCAAGGAGTATCCCACTCGCGAATAGAGCAGTGATTTGATAAGCTGACGACCCACAAAGGCCAATTCGCTGAATAGGCTATTCGGTTTTAACTGATGCATCCGCTCGTTAACGGCATCCACGTACTGACGGTTGTTAACGACCAGTAAGCCTCCACTGCCGAGAGCTGGAAATTTGCCATTACCAAATGAAAAAACGGCCATGTCGAAGAAGTTTCCGACCTGAACGCCGTCGTATCGACTACCAAACGCGTGGGCACAGTCTTCAATAACGGGCAAATCTTCCACCAACTCTTTAATCCGCGCTACCTTGGCCGAAATGCCGAACGTGTGTGTGACGATAAGCGCATCCAGCCCCGTAAGCTTGTCGGCTAAATCGTTGGTATCGAGCGTAAGGGTTTCATCAATATCGATAAAGACCAACCTGAAACCGGCCTTCTGAATAGCTACCATAACCGACGAGCAGGTGTAGGGTTGTACGCCGACACGGGCGTTTTCTGGAAGCTGAAGTGCAGCCAGAGCGTAAGCAATTCCGGCCCGCGCGCTACTAATTTCGTAGACCGTAGCAGCCGGAAATAGACGGGTATAAACCGGGGCTCCTGACGGCTCTTTCGCAAATAAAGCGGACATTGCCCCCCAAACCTCCCGTACCGAAAATGAGTAGTTAAACCGGGGAATCATCGGGTAAATCGCTGCCAGAGCGTGAAGGCGTTGCGAATGACGGAAAACGTATGAGGATAATGCGCTCGTTCGTACCGTCCGTAACTGACGAGTTCTCCGCCAAACTGTTTTTTGTAGTCCCGCACGCCGTACGGAATCCCCGGCTTGCCAGCTCCTCCGAAATCAAAACGGACGAAGTCATTTTCTTTTGCCCACCTAAGCACCCACCACGGCAGTAAATCGTTCGGATACTTTTTATAATGCCGACTGTAGGCTCCCGCATAATAATCGAATAATACGTTGCCGTGAGCCAGACAAAACATACAGGCAATGATCTCGCCCTGCCAGCTTACGGTGAATAGTCGAAGTCCCGAATGGTCGTCTGCCTGCTGGTATAACGACTCGAAATGGCCAACGTCAGGCAATGGTAATCTGGCTCGTTGATACACTTCTTCCAGAATTGAATAGCTGGCTCGCAGCGCCGGTAACGAGTCCTGTTTTTCGGCTATACAACCTTCTTTTTCGGCCCGCCGGATCTGGTTACGTCGTTTGGTCGATACGTCCTGCCAAAGCTCCGTTTCGGAACGGGTCAGGTCAATCAGTATCGTCAGGTGATCGTCGTAGGCAAACCCGTAGCGAATAAACTCGTCTTTGTACGCAGACGTATCAGACAGATTTCTAACCTGCGTGTAGAGCGTTGCCGGGCAGTTGTTCTGATAAAAATGAAGCAGTCCATCGACAATCGCCGGTAGGTTATTGTGGACAACCGGTCCGCCCAAGATAAGGGTTCGGCTCGACAAAAAGGAGGCCACCGGCAGGGTTATCTGTACCTGTTTGACATACAATAACACACCGACGATGGCCAGCTGTTGCCGGGCAATGATGTAACAGGGCGTGAGTGTTTTCGATGAATAGCAAACAGAAAAAAAACGGGGTGACTGAAAGTAGTGAAAGCCGGGGCAGGTTTCCAGAAACGCGGAAATCGTCCTTTCAAGTTCAGGCGTCAGGTGCGTTAACGTACCGAACTGATACGGCTCACTCGTCGTGCTCATTTCGGCTAGTCGTATCGGCTGTTCAGAAATCATAAATCGCTACTGTCAGCTTTTAGCTCCAATCATGTCGTTGGCCGAAACCGACATAGGTGTAAAGGCGTATAATTTTTTAAGAACAGGCCGAAAATTTCGGACTAGCTTAAAAATGAATGCGTAGTCGGATGGATAGTCGAATGTGTTGTGGGTTGGTGCCGACCAAATCCGTTGAAATTCGTCGTTGGACAAGGCTAATTTTTTCACTACGTATGCCCGGGTGTCTTCCAATTCTTCCTCCGTTCCGAAGGGTTGTTTTAGCTGCGTCAGCGCTTCCTGCCGCGTCATAACGCCACTCAGAACCTGGGCTGAGAGGGTAATTTTTCGCTTGTCGATGCCGAATTTTCGAGGGAGCCAGTACGCCATTGCGAACTTGGTGAACAGGTTTTCGTGATGGTGTCCGCCATAGTCTTTCCAGCCGTACGTTTCCATGAGTAAGCGTTTAGCCTCCTGTTTGGTATAGTCGAGGTAATAGTAAGGCCGAATGTCTTTTATGCCTTTTATCAAACCGGAGTAAATCAACAGCGGCAAAGGCAGCAGGGGATACGTTTTCAGGGAAACGGACGTACCGAATTGCCGGTGAATGAACCGCAGTTGTTTACTATCGGCATACGTCCACTCTTTAGGCTGTTTCCCTTCCGACCGAAAATCATTGCCCCGAAGAATGTAGGGGATTCCTTCGGCCCGGGCTACTTTGTACATAGTTGCTTTAATGGCCAGATCCGTCGGTGAGTCAATCCAGGGCATACCGGCTTTCATGTACGCCCGAAGCAAATCTTTAATCTCTTCGTAATCAATCACGTACGTCTCCAGATCAATTCCCAGCGCCGACGTTACGTTAAAAATATTCTGAACAGCAATGTCGCGGCTAAAGCCGTTGTCCAGGTTGACAGCAAGCGGCCGCAGACCGTACTCATGGGCCAGGTGTAAGAGATACGAGCTATCTACTCCCCCACTGACGCCCAAAACACAATCGTACCGTTTGCCTTTGCCAGCCGCTTTCATGTCCGAAACCAGCTTTGCCCAGTCAGTCTGTCCTTTCTCACCGCGTGGGTAGTCGGCCATTAACTTCTCCTGAAGATAGCAGAAGTTCGACACCCCGTTGTCATCGAAGGAAATACCGGGAATGGTCTCGTCCCAAACACCTTTTGTGCAAATTTTCATGATGGACTGAACAGCGTTCGTAACGTATCGTTTGTGGGGTAATTGACCAGAACGGCTTTGCGGGGGCCGTGGTAAACGAAGAGTGAACCGGCGGCAACGGCTGAGGCATGAGCGGTCACAGTAGCGGCTTTCAGATCGGCTAAACAACCGGCTCCGCCAGCCGCAATAACCGGTATTTCAACCACCGCCGACAGCTTACGAATCAAGGCCAGATCGTATCCCTGCATCATACCGTCGTGGTCAATAGAGGTTACCAGCAATTCACCCGCGCCGTTGGCTTCCAGTTGCTGAGCCCAATCGACCGGATCGAGGCCCGTTGACCGACTGCCACCATCAGCATACACGTACTGTTTGCCGAAAAAATTCTTTTTTACATCCATCGCTACCACGATGGTTGAGTTTCCAAACTCCCCGGAAGCGGCTTTGATAAAGTCGGGGGTACGGATGGCGGATGAGTTAATCACCACCTTTTCGGCACCAGCATGGATGCAATTCTTGATCTGCTGAATGGTCTGAATGCCCCCGCCAGCCGCAACGGGCATGTTCGCTTCGTCGCCAACCTGCCGCACTACGTCCAGGTCGATGCAACGTTTCTCCTTCGTAGCCAGAATATCAAGCAGTACTAATTCATCGGCTTTTAAGTTATTGAATATCCGAACGGCGTTGATCGGGTCGCCAATGTAGGTGTAGTTTCGGAACCTGACCGATTTAACCAGCCCCTTATTTCTGAGCAGCAAGAGCGGAATGACGCGGGGTCTGAACATGTATAGTTAGCAGCAAACCCCAAACGTTAGGAGTCACATGCCTATAAATTGACGAAATTCCGGATCAGTTGCTCACCCAGATCGTGGCTTTTCTCAGGGTGAAACTGTGTGCCGTAGAGGTTGCCTTTCTGAATGGCCGATGCAAATGGAGCCTCGTAGGTCGTGCGGGTAAGTACGTCCTCTGGATTATGACAGACAACGTAATACGAGTGCACAAAGTAAAACATGGCGGTATTCGATACGTCAGTCAACAGCGAAGACGATTTAGTTGGCTCTGCCGTATTCCAGCCGATATGCGGCACTTTGTAAACCAGTTTATTGCTTACCCTGAATCGCACGACCTCCGCATCGAACCAGCCGAAGCCTTCGACATCCCCTTCTTCGCTATAGCGAGTCATCAACTGCATTCCCAGGCAAATGCCAAGAATAGGCGTCTGGTCAATCAGAACGGCCTTATTCAGTACGTCCCAAATCCCCGATTCCTTTAGCTTTCTAACGCCACTTGCAAAATGCCCAACACCCGGCAAAACCAGTTTATCTGCTTTGGCGATGACAGCCGGATCAGACGAGATACGTACAGCTTTATGCAAGCGGTGGCATTTCTTTTCCACCGAGCGCAGGTTGCCCGCTCCGTAGTCGACAATGACAATGTCGGCGGATGTGGGTTCAGCACTGGCTGTAAACATCCCGAATTTGTTTAGCAATCAGTTGATTGTCGAAACGGCCCATGTGATCACGCGACTGAAGAGGGGATTGATACGTTAAAGCACTACGTATGCTGGCAGCCACGTCATCTGGCTTGTATGAAGTAATGTAGCAACCCTCGATATTGCCCATCACTACCCTGGCGTCACCAACATCCGTTGAAACAACTGGGCAATTGCAGGCTAAGGCTTCCTTGAGAAATTGTGAAGACCCCTCCGAAAAAGACGTGATCAGCGCCAGATCGACAGCCGTCAGGAGAAGTGCAACGTCAGCTCGTGTGTAATTTTTCAGTTCAAGTAATTCAATCGTATCTTCCTTAAGCAAGTCAATGGCTTTTTTAGCCAGTCCGTAGTTTTTAACCGGATTATCGAAACCCGATGAAAACAGAATGTAGGTTCGGTCTGGCGATAGCCCAAGTTGCTGACGACTTTGCTGTTTGGAACGCGGCATAAACAACGAAAAATTGACTCCGCAGGGAATCACGAAACTCTTTTTGGGACTGGCATATACTGCTTTTTTTTTAAGCTGCTGACTAACATAAATCGTTTTTCGACTCAATACGTCAGCCAGTAACGAGAGCATTCTCAACCGTGGGTCGTTGATGTCCGACCCATGAAACGTAGTAACGACCGGCACGCGTCGCTGCATAGTTGCCAGCAACGACGCCATCACGACGTGGGCATGAATGAGGTGATAGCGTCCCCGCCGTAGCTGTTGCAGTAAGTGCGGGAAGCACAACAGATAGCCCCATAGGCCTTTGCCGGTAATGAGAAAATAATCAAACTCCAGCGTAGCGTCCACCTCTTTCAGCGATTCAACCTGATCGTAAATAAAAGCCTGATGCTTTTGTAGGTCAAAATTCGGTGCGTTGCCACTACAAACGATTAATATCCGCATCAGGAACTCAGGCTCGGCCCGCCAGCTTAAACCAGTTCCAGCCAAGGATCAGCAGACCAACCAGCACCAGATAGGGAACGTAGTAGCGGGTATTTTTTCGATTCATTTGCGACACGCCGTATGCCGCCATAATGAGCAGGAACGGAATCAACGGCAAATGAAACCGCTCCGACAGGGCAAACCCACTGGAGGCCAACACGAAAATATACGAAAAGATGACGGACAGCAGCAGTACGTGTTCTTTCAACTGTTTTCGCTGGTACAGAATGAACAGTGCAACGAAAACAAAGAACGCATACACGTTCCGGGTGAAATAAGCCCCCCCCAGCATCATTGTATTAGGTTGGTCGTAAATGTAAACCAGGGTTGGAAACGGTGCAATGAGCATCACCGGCAGAAACACGCCCCGCGACCCATGGTGCGCCAGTTTATTGGCCCCCTCCCGTACGGAAAAACTCCACATCTGCTTGGATTGGCTTTGATCACTGGCTTTCAAATACTCAGTAATATTATCGCCGACGGGGGTAACAATAATCAGCAGCGAGGCAACGACCAGAACTGAGATGAGACCAATCCGCCGACTGATCATTGACACCTGCCGGGCGGTGAAGAGCGTAGCCAGACCGATGGAACCAATCAAACAGGCCGCCAGTACGGTTCGGAACAGGAACAGCAGCGCGCCGATGACGAAGAGCCAGCTCAGATCGGACAGCTTTAGGCTACGCTTCCGAATCAGTTTATCGCCCAGGTAAACAAACCAGACGGTCAGAAAGACCATTTCCGTTTCCTTGACGTGCAGACCACAGTAATAGATCAGATTCGGCACCAGCATGGCCATAATACCCGCCATCCGACCCGTACTTTCACCGAAATTATTACGTCCAATTTTATAGACAAACAGGCAGGTCAAGCTACCCAGCAGCACTTTGATCAGGCGGGGCAGCAGCACGTAATCACCAAACAGGTAATAGAGACTACCCAGATACGTAGGGTAGCCCAGATCGGAATAATTTTTTCCGATGTAGGTTGTATAGACGTGCCATTTATTGTCTTTCAACAAACCCGCCAGCCAGATGGCTTCGTTGTGATAACCCACCGAGTCAGCACTCTGAAATTCAAAAGGTTGTCCCGTTGTCCACTTATAATAAAAATAGCTAAAAATTACCCATACAAACCGGATGAAAAAGGCTGTTTTTGTCAGTCGCTTCGTAAAATCGAGGGTAGACAGTGCAGCCCAACGTACTGACAACGTTGACGATAAACGAAAGAAAAAGATAACTTCCAGGAAGTTGAATACGTACCACTGTTCAGGAAGAAACCGGTGTGAAAACAGCAGGACGTTCAAAACCATTATCGCCACAAAAGCCGTAACGCCTTTGCGTGTAAAGTAGCGGGGAATATGGCTGACGAGCGAATCCGCTTCGTACTTCATCCTGACATTCATCGGACGCGTTTCAATAACTGGCGCTTGGCACCGACTAACAGGTTGGTAATCGAAACGCCCAGTAGTCGGTGGAATATAAACTTCTTCAGCTTATACTGAACCGGTTGCCACGAGCCTTCGAAATGGTGAATGCAGTATGTATTTGGCGTCAGGATAATTTCGCCCGCTCGTGTTTTGGGGCAGAAATAATCTTTCGGAAAAATGTGCATACAGTCTCTGTAAACCTGATACGTATTGTTCAGCAAAAACCCGTTGGCCTGCATCGATCTGGAAATGATTTCGACGTTGGTAGTATAGTCGAATGACGTATCATCGTTCAGGAATGGCCGATCGGTATAATAATCGAGCTGTTCTTTCGCCCACGGGTTATGTTGTTCGACGGCCATAATTCCCGTCGGGATGTCGGTATCGCTTTCAAATCCGGAAAAGCCGGGCAGGTTTAGCAACGTATCCAGGCTTTTCAGGACTTCGACGTCCGTGTCCATGTACACACCGCCGACATGATACAGGGCATAAAGTCTGACGTAATCGGTGACGAACGCGAATTTTCTGGCTTCGTATGCCTGCTTCACGTAACGCACCTGATGAACGTCGAAGGTATCTTCATTCCACAGATAGAGTTCGTAATCGGGTAGGTACTTCTTCCAGGATTCGATACAGTACATAGCCTTGGCCGGCATTTTACCCCGTCCGAACCAGCAATAGTGAATGATTTTAGGAATCATACCTGATAACAGAGTTCCTTACGCTCCTCAATCTGCCTGAAGTACGCGACTATTTTTGCTGAAGCGGTGCCGTCACCAAAGGGGTTCTGCGCTTTAGCCATCGTCTCGTAAGCCAACGTATTATCAAGCAGTTCGCTGGTTGCGGCTATAATTTGATCGGGCTCGGTTCCCACCAGCTTTACGGTACCGGCTTCAATCGCTTCGGGTCGTTCGGTGGTATCCCGCATCACCAAAACGGGCTTACCCAAACTCGGTGCCTCTTCCTGAATACCGCCACTGTCGGTCAGAATGACGTAGGCCGCTTTCATCAGATAAACAAACGACAGGTAATCCAGCGGACTGATCAAAAAGATATTGTCAAGTTGCTGTGCCCCAAGCGTTTGCCAAACGGGTTCCTGAATAGTGGGATTTAAATGAACAGGATAAACAAAATCAGTGTCCGAATACCGTACCGACAGCGTTTTGAGCGCACAGCATATATTCAGAATACCCTGTCCAAAATTTTCGCGACGGTGCCCGGTAATGAGAACCAGCCGTTTCCCCCGTTTGAGCCGATGCACTTTATAACCGGCTAAACAGATCGTGTTGATTAAGTCGGCTTCGATGGCGTCATCTGTTTCAATGCGCCTGACAATGGTTTGGAGTGCATCAATAACCGTATTGCCAGTGACGGTAATCTGCTGATAGTGAATTCCTTCAGCTAATAAATTTTCTCTGGCCCGCTGGGTGGGTGCAAAATGAAACGTGGCCATCCGACTCGTTAGTTGGCGATACGTTTCCTCGGGCCAGGGGCTGTATCGATTTCCGGTACGTAGCCCCGCTTCGACATGCGCTACGTCTATTTTTTGGTAAAAAGCGGCCAAGGCTGCGGTCGTAGACGTAACGGTATCGCCGTGTACAACAACAACATTTGGCTTGCTATCGGTAAGAACGTCGCGCATACTGACCAAAATACGGGCCGTTATATCGTACAAATCCTGCCCTTCTTTCATAACAGCGAGATCATAATCCGGCTTGATGGCGAACAGCTCCAGAACCGGCGCTACCATCTCCTTGTGCTGCCCCGTCACGCAAATGAGTAGCTCAAATAACGACGGATACTTTCGGAACTCCTGAATGAGCGGACCTAGTTTGATGCCTTCGGGCCGCGTTCCAAACACAAACAGTAACCGTGTTTTCATCGTACGAGGGCCAGGCGTTTCCGCCGAAAATCGGCTATCGCCTGTTTAGCAGCAGCCCCTACTCGTTGGGCTCGAAAATACAAGTTGATTAGTTGACTGGGTAATCGATATAAGAGCCTGTAAAGAACAGGTTGATGAGCAAAATTCACCTCCTTGAGCACCTTTTTTACTGGTTCTCTATATTGCCCGGACAGATAGTAGGGAAGCAGGGAACGAACACGAAGTCCGTCGGTTAATTTTTTCAAGGCAGGTGATTTTTCCTCGGCCGGTTTGAGAAACGACAGGTTGAACGTAACGTGGGCCTGGGGTGGGTATAACTTGCTTCCACCGATTGCCCGCTGCGTAACGTCAACATCCTGATTGGAATACGCCAATGGTTTGTTAACGTAGGCAACCTTGCCGAGCAGCGCCAGTCGAATCCATAAATCGAAATCTTCGCCCATCCGTAAGCTCGGTTTAAAGCCTTTAACGGCGTTAAAAGCCGATTCACGAACAACTACAAAGGAGCAGTTTATGGGCACACAAAAACTGGCAGCATAAATCGCGACGTAATCAATATAACCTACCGTAAAATCTGGCTCTAATCCTTTGTATTCCAGACGATTTTGGCCGTGCTTAACGTAATAATAATTACTTCCATACAGCACAGCATCGGGATAGTCGGCAACTAACGTATCGAGTTCCTTCAGGAAATCGGGGTGCCACCAGTCATCCGCATCTAAAAATGCGATTAGTGAATAGTTTGCCAGGTCGACACCCCGATTTCGGGCAATAGATACGCCAGTATTAGGCTGGCTGATTACTCTCAACCGTGGATCGCTAATACTATCCAGACGTTGTCGGCTTTTATCCGTTGAGCCATCGTCGATTACGATCAACTCGAACTCCCTGAAGGTTTGCTCCAGCACCGAACGCACCGCTTTTTCGATGTAACGCTCTTTGTTGTGAAGTGGAATGATAACCGAAAACATTGACTACGTCAGACGACCTATCGCTTATACTGAAGAAAATACTGCATTACAGTCCTGGGCTGCACGTACTGATTGTAATAACGTCTACTTTGTTCTTCAAGGCTCAACCGATACGTAGCATCCGTCAGCAGTTTTTGAACAGCCTTCTGCATGTCATCCACTGAGCCAGACACAAAATGAATGTGTTTGCCGTGCTCCAGCGGAATCGGTAATTCATTATAAAAGGGTGTGGATAGAATTGCTTTCCCCAGGGCTAAATACTCGGCTAATTTCCAGCCATGACACAAATCCCAGGCAGGTGTATTAAAAACAAGCGCGGACTGCTGCGTTTTCTGAAGATACTTTTTTTTGGGAATCCATTCGTTCGTTACGTATTCCTGGAAAACCGGATTTTCGTTTTTTTTCTGGCTATACACAAACCCAATGTCTGCCCGAATAGACCGGAATGCTGAAACTGCCTTGTAGAAATGTAAACGCATACAATTAACGGTCTCATCCGTGTTGATCCACTCATTACTAAACCAGAGCGTATTGATTGAAAAAATATAGTCTGGTAAAGCAGAAACTGATTGGTAAGCGTCTAAAGGAAGATGTCTGATTTGTTTGACATAACCGGATAGAAATTTTTTTAGTGACGGTGGTCGAGAAATTAGTTTCCGGTAATTTTGAACAGCGATAAGAAAAGTCTCGATCGGGTTCCATATACGAATACCGAAGCTTGGTGGAATATTTATAATTTTCGAGTGGTCATCAGTCGGCAAAAACGATTGTCTTAAATTTATTTTACCGTAATATAAACACCAACTATAGGCTGTTTTATTGATATAAGGACTATCATTATAATCAATCGTATAGTTCGTTAGTTCTTCGCCATTACTCAGTACAAAATTTAAATTTTCCGTATCAGATAAGTCGAGAAAATAACGCATATTGAACGAAACATTTTCTTTACCCAAACACTCATATAAACCTTTTATGTAAAATGCACTATATTCTATATTACAGCGCGGGTCGATGAATGCTTGTATCATGCAGCTGTTCGTTTCACACCGATGCTAGCTGATTAAGCAGCCCTATCATGCTTTGCTCAAACTCCGCATGGCAAAATAAATAATCATTCAACTTGTAACTCGCCGGGGACCATAAGCTTATGTTGATAGACTCAACCCGCTCAAATTTTCTGATTCGTTTTTTGTCCTGATGCAACTGAAAAATAATGTAGTCGTGCTTATTCAGCAGACGGCACAGACAATCAGCTCGCTTCTGCGTAAAGTCAAGAACTTCAGCACTATAGCAATCCAGTACTTCACAGACGATCAATGGATGGAAAGCGTCAATGGCTTGTTGCATTCCCGTTATCACCTCCAGTTCCGCTCCTTCCACGTCGATTTTTATAATGGATACGGGCTCTGTAATACCCGACTCATCAAACGAGATACAATCAATAAGAATACTGTCTTTGAAGTAATCAGGTCTGAGATTGGCTATAATTGACGCCGATGCGTCAGTCAATTCATTAAGAGCCAGTTTAGCTCGTTTGTTCCTGTCCGAAAGCGCGTAGTTCCTGACTTCGCAATGACTATACTTATTTAACCGAATCAAATCTGTCGTGTAGTCAACGCAAACTCCATTTGGCTCAAAGCCAATGTATTTTCGATCTCTATCAACTGTTTTAATTTTCAGTAAAGTCTGCCCTATGTTCACGCCTACATCCACAAAAACGCCCGGCTTCGCTGGCAAAAAAAGGTGCATTAGTTTAAGCAGAAAATCTTCTTCAATAAATACATTAGGATAGCCAATTTCTTTACGTAGCGGTATAGTTATCTTTTTCTGGTTGAATACAATGGGGAAGTTAACTGTTACATACTTTAACAAACCTACTTTTTTCAGCACTCTCAAAAAAAATGTAGCCAAAGTATACAGCACGCAATTTTCTGATCAGGCAAGCTGAGCGAGGACACAAACGTCTTCGTTCGGTCGATTATGGGTAAACGGAATATTCGCCAGCGTATCGATCAACGTAATCTCTTTAATTTCTTTGAATTTTTTCGTCCGCTCAAGCTGATACATTAATCCTTCGGCGTCGTAGCACCATTCGTGCCGCTCATGTTTGACACTGTGCGTAAAGACGGAAAAATAAAAACTATTGGGGCTTTCTTTCTTGATTCGATTTAAAGCCCAATCGTAATTATTTCGAATTTGATCCGTCAAATAAAAGCCGATGTACTTCTTTAAGTCCGGCGTAGAAATCAGCAAATAGCCGTTTGGGTTTAACAAATTAGCGCAATTGTTCAGTACAGTCAGCCCATCTTCTGGTGAGAAATGTTCGAATACGTGTTGCATACGTATCAAGTCGAACTTGCCCAGTTTTATAAATTCCTCTTCGGTAGCATTAACGATGTCCAGACGATGATAAGCCCCCTTCTTATTGACCAGCGTATTTGGAAATAAATCGACGTATACGAAGTTCTCTTCAAACGTACCACCGCACCCGATTTCAAGCCATTTTGTCTTTTTTTCCTGAATCAGTTTCTCCCGTAGTCCTTTGTTCGCTTTCGCCCGTAAAAAGTCCGTTTTATCCTGTAGAATTGGGTACGTCTCTTCCAGCTTAGCCGTCTGGTACGTACGTAATTTTCGCTTGGAAATCAGCACAAAACCCAGTTTGTCAATGAAAGCTGCAATAAACTTTTTCATGTCCAAAAGAAGCTACGTCTATCGTTCCTGTGCTACGTAACGATCCAGTCGAATGACGAGTCGGTACAGATTCAGAATGAAAAACCAGAGGCCCGGCAGTTTCTTTATTTTTCGGATGATGGTCAGGTCCCGGGCAAATTCCTGGTAATCAGCCAGAATGGGTTTGGGCAAAACGGCGGCTAACACCTGTTCCCGTTCCTGCCTGTCCAGCGCTTTATTGGTGCTGCTAATGCCCTGACTATCAAACCAGACCACGTCAATATCCCGGTACAGTACGGTCTCATTGTTAAGCCCAACGGCAATCAGATAGAACTTCCAGTCTGACACGATTTTCAGCGTTTCGTCGTAGAGACCATAGCGGTCAAAAAGCGTTTTTTTGATGTAGGTCGGTGCATGAAACAGGGTGGAGACGTACATGTCGAATAACGTAATCCGGCGCCCGGCGTAACTTTTTTCCACCCGGTCGACGCCGTTGTAGCGCCGTATTTTATTTCCATACAAAATGCTGCAATCTGGCGTCACATTGGTCAGCATTCGTTCGGTGACGTCCGGTCTCAACAGGTAATCGCCGGAGTTCAAAAACTGGCAGTACTCTCCTTTAGCCTGCACGATCCCTTTGTTCATAGCCTGGTAAATGCCGCTGTCGGGCTCGCTGACCCAGTAGGCAATTTTACTTTCGAATTGCCGGATCATCTCAACACTTCCGTCGGTCGATCCCCCGTCGATGATGATATACTCAAACTCGTCGCACTGCTGTCCAATGACGCTGTCAATCGTTTTTGCCAGTCCCGGCGCATTGTTATAATTGACCGTAATGATGGACAGCTTCAACATACACTTCCTTAGAATACAGGCTGTTGATCAGATTGACAATTCGGTCAATTTCGGCGAACGATAATTCATAAAAAAGAGGCAATCGAACCAGACAATCGGCATACGTATCAGCAAACGGCAAGACCCGTCCGTCATGTTTGGCCTGATAATAGTGGCTTCGGTGCAAACTCAGGTAATGAAATACAGCCAGAATTCCTTCCGCTTTCAGCGTGTCAATAAGTCGTGAACGATCGGTTTCGTTCTGGCAGATGAGGTAAAACAGATGCGCATTATTGCTGGAATAATCCGGCAAAACCGGCAGACGAAACGCACCCGTATTTGCCAGCGGTTCGAGCGCCTGGTAGTAGTAATTCCACAGCGCAATACGTCGTTTCTGAATGTCATCCAGATTTTCGAGTTGGGCGTATAGAAACGCTGAAACAATCTCCGACGGCAAAAACGAAGAGCCAATATCAACCCAGCCGTAGGTATCGACTTCGCCCCTGAAAAATTCGCTTCGGTTCGTGCCTTTTTCCCAGATGATTTCAGCTCGCCTGAAAAATCGTTCGTCGTTGATAACCAGCATTCCCCCCTCACCGGAGATAATATTTTTGGTTTCGTGGAAGGAAAAAGCCGCCAGATGTCCGATTGACCCGAGTGGCTTGCCTTTGTAATAGCCGTCGATTGCCTGAGCAGCATCTTCAATCACCAGCAGGTTATAGCGATTCGCGAGCGCCATGATCGGGTCCATGTTACAGGCCACACCAGCATAATGAACCGGCACAATGGCTTTTGTCCGGGGGGAGATCAGGGCTTCGAGCTGGCGAATATCCAGGTTCGGATTTTCTAGACTACTGTCCGCAAAAACGATTGAAGCCCCCTGACGCACAAACGCAAGCGCGGTTGACACGAACGTATACGAGGGGACAATGACTTCATCACCTGGTTGAATATCCGCCAAAATAGCCGCCATTTCCAGCGCGTCCGTACAGGAAGTGGTTAACAGTACCTTGGGGAAACGGTATCGGGTTTGAAAGAACTGGTGGCACCGTTGCGTGAAGATGCCATTCCCCGAAATTTTACCGGATTTTACCGCGTCAACGATGTATTTCGTCTCGTTACCAGACAGATAAGGCTTGTTATAGGGGATGGTAAAAGACGTCATAGCCAGATATGGGAAACGTTGACTTCGCTCTTGACGGTAAATCCGTTTCGTTCGTAAAAGCGACACGCTACGATGTTCTTTTTTTGCGTCGCTACGTCCAGATGTATCGCTGAAGACGCGCGTAAGTCGTGTTTGACGTAGTTCAGCAAGGCGCTGCCAACACCCCGCCCTCTTACCGATTTATCCGTTGCCAGCAAGCCAATCGTCGCAACTGTCGGTTTTTTCTGGACGGTTATAAATCCCTGAATGGCCTTATCCACTACGTAAACGAAGGTATCATCGGCAGCCTGCCCGGATACGCTGTTATCAATCCACTGCCGATAAAGCCGCTTAAAATTCTCTTCCCCAACTATTGCATCCACCTTGAAGCGGGAATAGTCACCACTTTGATAAGCAAGTTCATAGAGTTGCGCTACGTCCTGTCCGGCTGAGAATATTTCTATGGGTCCGAAAGCGGCTACGCTTTCATCCTGGCCGACCTCATAACGGTACGTTATTTTCGTATCCACCAGGTAGCCAGTATACGTATCGACTATGTTTGGGCTTAATTCGGTAGCATTATCCGTAAACACGTACAGCAACTTAACCCCCTGCTGCCAAGCTTTTTCCACTAACGTTTCCAGTTCGATCTCATCGTAAGAAAGCATATCGATTCGGCCGACGGTATAGCCAAAGAAACGAGTATCCCAGGGCAGTATTTGTAAGTCGGAGACCATGGTTGCAGATAAGTCCTGCTTAGATAACATTCGTTAACTGGTCCATGACAACCCTTTTGCTGAAGGTTTTTTCGGCGAATTCCCGGCAACCGGCAGCCATTTGACCATACTGTTCTTCCGACAGACCAAGTACAGACTGGATGCCCTGAGCCAGGTCGGCCACATCACCCAACCGGGCTCTGTAGCCAGTTTTTCCGGTTATTACCAGGTCCTGGGCTACTCCCGTGTCGAAGGCCACGACGGGCGTACCGCACATCAGTGCCTGGTTAACCATCATAGGACCCGAATCTTCCAGGGAGGGACAAACAAACACATCAGCTGCCTGATACGCTGTAATCAACTCTTCTTCAGATAAATAACCGGCCTGCTTTACCGAAAGACCGACAAGCGGCAGCGTACATTCACCAGCAACCAATAAGCAAACACTATCCGTTTGTAAGCTTGACAGGGCTTGTTGCAAAAGCGCCATTCCTTTCCGCCTTTCGGTCAGGGACGACGCCCCGAAGAAAATAATCTTTTTGTCAGCAGACAGTGAAAAATAAGACCGGGCTGATCGTTGGTTACCCACTGTGAATTTTGTTTCGTCAACAAAACCGATCAGTTTTAGTACGTCTCGATCCCGAAAAAGCGCGGATTGGCAGGCTCTGTCATAATCGCTGTTCGAAAACGCCACGGCTTTCGCCGACTCGGGCAAATACTTCTTTTTGAAAGCTAAGTTCTCCGACGCTACGTACTTGATATTATCAGCCAGAATAGCCGGACAATCGGCACAATCTTGCTTGAAACCCTGACAACCCCACGGATAATGGCAACCACCCGTCAGCGGAGCGTTATCCACCAGAAAACAATAGATGCTGGCACCCGTGAGTTCATACAACTCGCTCAGCGTCTGGGCATTGATGAAATCGGTGACCCAGTACGTAATGATGACATCCGGCTTCGCTGGAATTTGTTGCAGCACTTTCCTGGCGGAAACGGTCGTGCAGCGTTCGTATTTGTTATAGAAATAATAATCGTACACAAACTTGTTGTCGGTAAGTCGCTGTTTATTAAGGCTGCGCATCAACTTCCCTTTTGGCTTATCGTACTTGGAATTCGGGTAGACAACGGCCTGGCTGTGCTTGTTTTTTGCCTCTTTCACGAGTAAATAGGAAGCCATACCACTCGCCTGCAAGAGGTTGTTGAAATCAACCGCAAATGCGCCCGCTCCGCCAAAATCGCCTGCGGATAAGTTTAGTACGGTTTTTTTATTGGCTGTCATCGTAACAGACTACGTAGCAATCAGGCGGATACTTTTCAGCAGGATTTTTTTCCAAACGCTTCTTTTCTTGGGGTTGACGAACCGCTCAAAAACAACCCAGTCGAATAGTTTATCGATGTTTGGTTTCGCGTGCTTTAGGGGAAACGTGATCGGATAAACAGGCAATTTGGCTAACAGGTCATTTTCGTTAAATGAGTGGGTCGCGTCGGCATGAAAGCCAATGTTCGAGATTAAGTTAACGGCTGGAACAATTGTGTACCCGCCATTGACCCACCGGGCAAATAACCACTGGAAGTCCCACACATCCGCCGGGCGTGTTTTCTGGTACGTTACGAATTGAGCCAGATAGTAGTCGGCGTACCGGTTATTAGACAACGTAGCACACAGGCGTTTTTGCACCCGTTCCGTATCGACGTCTTTCATTTCGTAATCGAACGCTTGCCAGGCTCTTCGCCACGACGCCCAGCCCAGGCTATGCGCCATGTACGAAAAAAAATACGATTGTCGGGATCGAAACCATCGTTTCAGGGCGTTGGTACCGGTTATCATATACACCCGCTCGTCGGTTTCGTATCGCTTCAGGAGTTGTTGGCAAAACGAGAAAAAACTTAATTCTGGCAGACAATCATCTTCCAGGATAATACCCGCTTCTACGTGACCAAAAAACCAGGTAACTGCTTCGGCCGGACCGTGTCCACAACCCTTATTTTCTAATCTGAATAGCGTTTGGAGATCACATTCCCAGTCAATCTGCGTTTCAATGATGGTCCGGGTGGCGCGGCACCGTTCAGCATCCTCCGGTACGTTGGCCCTTGGTCCATCAGCCGCTACGAAAAGATACTTGGGTCTGAGCTGTTTTAGTACGTTGAACGTCTGTTGCGTCGTGCTGGGTCGGTTGAATACGATCAGTAAAATAGGCGTTGTGAACATCAGGGATGAGCTACCAGGCTATTGCACTGATCGACCAACGAATCAATGTACGTGAGTTTGTCCTCATATAATTCATAGACCCGTTTTACGTTTACTTCGTCCTGTCGATGATGCAACTCGTTGTTCCACAGCTGGATTCCACCAGTACCCAGCCCTCCGATTTTAAAATTTGCCGGATAGTGTCCAATATGCAGGCCCAGTGTCCAGGCTCGTAAACACACTTCGGCATCGTCCCATTGGAATGGGGCAAATTGTACGTCAAAATCGTGCAGCGCACTCAAAAATAAATCCCGTCTTATCCACATGGGCGCCCGGTCTACGTACTGAACGTACGTAAGTCCCGATTCTGACTGTGTGTTTCTACACAGTTCAATGTTGAACGAGTTGGCGCGGATGGCAAAATTACCCTCCATCACAAAAGGACCTCGCTTAACGGTATTGTCGTGATAAACGGGCAACAACCTGGCTCCGTCTCTGCCGCCTAAAATGACTAGTTGATCGTCATGGTCGAAGTAATTTAACCCTTCACTTACCCAGTTAGTCGTCTCGAAATCATCATCATCCTGCAACAGAATGACGTACTTACCTCTTGCGAACTGTAAGGCCCGGCTGTAAGTTATTACTTCATATAAATCATTGCAACGTAACAGAAACTCGTTGGCATTCGTCAGAAATTTCGTGAGCTGTATGGTATGTTCCAGCGTTGAGCCATCGTCAATGACAATAATCTCGGTGGCAGGAATCACTCTCAGCTTTTTGACCAGAAGAAGTACATTCCCTGATTTATTATGAGACTGTATAATAAAGCTTATCGCTGGCGACGAATTATAATTTTTCGACGCCCAACCCGCATAGGTTTTCTGCTCAGGCTTTTTAGCAAGTACAGTTTTTGATTTAAGCAAAGCCAATAGTTTCCGTAGCTTTCTCATTCGACGGCAGGAATACTATCCCCTTTTTTAACAGTAACGTATCGAACTGCCCTGGTGAATCGTCTTGATAATTTATAGACTAGTTTTATAACGCTATACCTATATTTTTTTGATTTTATCCAATCAAAATAGACGCTACTCTGATCCTGTTTTTCAGCCAACCAGCTTCGATAATCGTCAAGTACGCGCTCAGGAAAATGCTCTTTCAGGATAAGCGGTATTTCTTTATGAATGTCTGGATTTTCATGGATGCTGCTCGATATGCCATCCAAATTATAGTCCGAAATCAATACGTCGAGCGCGGCTATCGAACAGTTTCCGAGGACGATAGCCCGAATCCAGAAAGCGAAATCGGCGTTAATCTTATATTTTTCCTCATAGAGCCCAAATCGGTTAAACAAGGCTGTTTTGATGAATGTAGCCTGGTGTGGTAAAGTATTCCCGATGAAGGATTTTAGGGTAAGATCAGCTGACGGCTTCGTGATAAAAACAGATTCTCCATTCTCGGAAATCCGACAGCGCCCAATCAGCATATCAGCCGTTGGACTGGTTGAGAACACAGTAGCTAAAACGGCATTATTCACAAGCCAGTCACCCGAATTAAGGAACAGGCAATACGTTCCTTTCGCCTGTTGTATACCTTTATTCATGGCATGGTAAATTCCGTTATCCTTTTCTGAAACCCAGTACGTTAGTTTGTCGCTAACGTGTTCAATAAGTTCAGCGCTACCATCCTGAGAACCGCCATCAATAAGTATAAACTCGTAATTTTTGTAAGATTGATTCAGTACGCTGTTAATCGTCGCTTCCAGACCGATTTTGTTGTTCAGATTAACCGTGATCAGTGATACAGCGACTGTATTCATTTGAAAAAATAACCCTCCACCTGTAGTAATTCTCCCGTTTCGTAATTGCGATGGCCGCCCTCAATGAGTTTAAGCTTATAACCCGCCTGCCTCAGCAAATCGATCATTTCGGCCATCAGGGTTTCCTGCTCATACAGTTGCTGAATGGAAAGTTCTACCTGAAAGCCTTTAATCCGGTCAAACGATTGACTACACCCTTCAAACACCTGACGTTCAAATCCTTGCGCATCGATCTTTACATAAATATTCTGGCCGGGGCGACTATACTGATTTATGACGGAATCGATCTTCAGCATGATAATGGTTTCCTTTCGAACATAAACGGCATCGACTTCGCTATCCACATGCAGCGGAAGAATGTCCAGTAACGAGCTACTGTATGAATTGCGGGAAACATTTATCTCAGCGATACCATCATAGTGACCAATCCCCGACCTAACCGCTTGCCAGGCCTGGTCGTTTTGGGCCGTAAGCTGAAGTTGGTCATAGGCATCCGACAAGGGTTCAAACGATACGATAGACCCTGTATAGCCAAACGAACGGATCTTTTTACCAAACTGACCTGTATTGGCCCCCACGTCGAAAACCATCTCAATGTTGTTTGACCGCATTAAATCCAACCATTGACGGACGATCGGATCGGATGGTAAATGCACAATATCATGGCCGAAACGCTGGGCAACTTTTTTAATAAATCCTTTCATTTCCGCCGAGCTAGCATTCGCAGAACAAACCGCTTTATCCGTCGAAGAAACACGCCTGACTGGATGATTCTGCTACGTTCCAAAAAAAGATAAACAGCGTATTCCCGACTGGCGAACCATTGCTGTCGCTCTTTTTCGAATTTATCAAGCTGCTCATAATCAGCCATAAATCGTGGATAACGGGCCTGCAACATAAGCCGCTGTTCCTGCCGGGGCAAACCATTTGTAGCTGGATTGCAACTTATTCCGTCCATGTTAAAATAAGCGATGGGTGCCGGATAGTGCGCGTAGGAACACTGGTGGACGAGCAGAGCCTCTACGAAAAACAACCAGTCGGAAGCAATCCTGAGTTGCTCATTATAGAGTCCTACGAGATCAAACAAGCGCCTGCGAACGAACGTAGCCTGATGAGGCAACGTACCCAGAAAAAGGGTTTTAGCCGTAATTTCCTCCGGAGACGTAACGTGCCACTGGACCGTCTGCTTCTGATTGTCATAGAAGTAAATGTCTCCCGCCACCACATCGGCTTGCGGCTTTTTGGCAAACACTTCCTCCAGTATGGTCGGCGTAGCGAGCCAATCACCCGAGTTGAGAAAAAGGCAGTACTCACCTTTTGCCCGCTTAATGCCTTTATTCATAGCGTGATAAATGCCCTGGTCATGTTCCGATATGGAGTAGGTAATCCGATCTGAAAATTTATCAATCATTTCTACGCTCTTATCCGTTGACCCACCGTCGATAATGATGTACTCGAAATCCAAAAACGTCTGCTCATTCACGCTCCGAGCCGTTTTTTCAAGTCCTGCCGCATTGTTTAGATTGATCGTAATAATCGAAAGCGGTATCACCTGGGATTGTATCGGATGGCTTTTTTGATTACCCGCTTAACCTTTTTGAACGTAGTATCGACATCAACCCGCCCAAAAAGCATAGGCTGGATGAATAAATCGGCGGCATAATTTCGCTCAATACTGCTCGGATGCTTAAATGGAATCGCTAATTCATACGTCGGCACATTGGCAAAATAGCTGTCTGGATTTTGAGAGTGCGTAGCATCAGGACCGTAACCAATGTTTGTGACCAGGTTCGCTTTGGGAATTATGGCCAGTTGATTACGTATCATGCATAGGTAATGAAATTGAAAATCCCACATATCCTCCGGCTTATTTTCATACAGCCAGGTAAAATAATTCAGCCACCACTGCGAATATTCTTTCACTTCGAAAAGATACGTTTTCAGTTTAGCCTTATTGGCTTTCGGCCAGCCTGATAGGTGATAATCGAATCCATCCCACGAGCGTCTCCAGGTTGCCCAGCCATGCGAACTTGGGAAAATAGAAAAGTAATAATCCGAGTCTAATGCCATAGGTTGGATTTGCTGGAAATTATTTCCGGAGATCATGGATATTTTGTGTTCATCTCTATATTTATCCAGCAAATGCAAACAAAACGTAAAGAAGGTGTCGTTCGGCAGGCAGTCATCTTCCAGAATAACCCCTTCTGTTACGTGCTCAAAAAACCACGTTATAGCCTCCGATGGTCCTCTGCCACACCCTACATTTTCATCTCTGAATAACGTTTTAACTTCACAATTCCAGTCGATATTTTCCAGAACCCATTGCCGGACGTATTTACATTTTTCAACTTCCCCTTCTTTGTTCAGCCTTGGTCCATCAGCCGCGACAAAAAGGCGAGATGGTTTTTGTTTCTTTATTACATTAAATACTCGTTTCGTTTCGTCTACTTTATTAAAAATAATGAATAGTACATTTAGTTGCATTGAGCTGTCCTTATAGAAAATCAATAGTTGTATCGGTGTAGTATACGTTATTAACTGTTTTGGCAATCAGCTTGTAATTCACCTCATGCAAATAAGCATCCAGTACGTTCTGACTTTTTAACTGTAGCGACTCGACCACGATTATTCTAGGGCGATATCGGGTCCAGTCGTTGGAATTAAGTACGTCTAATTCAAAACCTTCTACGTCTAAAGACAAAAAATCAATTACCTGATTGGGCGGCAAAAATTCGCCTAAAATTGCCTTCATGGTACGGGTACGGGTTACTTTTTTTTGCGAAACCACGTACCCTTTATCTTCCATTTCGACAGCAAATTTTTCCGAAAACGTATTTATTCCTGTTTGTTCAAATATATAATACGGCAAATCGCTTTCGTTTTCAGCCACGCCCGTTTCTACATTAATATCTTCTGGACGAATTTTGTTGAAAGCTATCATGCTTCCGGGCATAGCATCGATGTTAATTCCTCGCCAGCCTTTTAAATAAAACTTATACGTATTTGAATATTTGATAGGATGATAAGCGCCAATATCCAGAAAGAAACCCTTATCAATTCCGTAGAAGTATTGCGATAGTATTTGATCTTCCCCCTCCTGCGAAAAACAAATAGTCAAATACTTAAAATAGTCATGTTCATTGAGTAACTCCTGTCTAAGAAAGTCCTTGTAACTCGCTGGAATACGAGCATAAATCATTTTTTTTACTCTTGCCGTAAAACTTCCCATATCAGCCTGCGCAATAGCTTAAATTAATTAATCCGCCATCCCGGAACGAATAATTATAGCCGCTGTCGTTAACGAAACCCTCACACTCGACCGTCAGGCCTCTTGGTATGGCCATAAAAAGCTGTATCAGGGGTTCGACAAAAAGAAAATTAATATAGAATCTGCCTTTGTTCATTCTGGTAGGAAGATGCATAATCTTCCGTATTTCGAACGTACCAACTGGAATTGTTTTTAGGGTTCCAAATGAAAAATCGGGATTATAAATAGCGAATGGAATATCATTTTCGTCGACGAATACCGCTTCAAAACAAAGGGGCAATGGCTCTGTCAAAAATCCTTTTATGCTAACTTCCAGTGAAGCGCTTTGTCCCGAAATATGTATGCAATCGGAGGACGAACCATTCACGCATATGTCTGAAATAGAAAGGCCGGGATGTAGGGTTGACATCTTTTCGATGATAGTAGCGCCTTTCGAGCCTTGTATGGAAAAATAATAGTCGATTGCTTCAACCGTTTTTCCTTCAAAAGAAACCATGCCTTTGTCCAGCACGAGTCCTTTGGTACACAAATTTTTAACGGCAGCCATATTGTGACTAACGAACAGAACCGTTCGTCCCTCATTTCGGCTCACATCCTGCATCTTGCCAATGGCCTTTTTCTGAAATTCAGCGTCACCAACGGCCAATACTTCATCAACAATCAGAATTTCAGGATCGAGATGAGCGGCTACCGCAAACCCCAAACGTATTGTCATGCCGCTGGAGTAGCGCTTCACGGGCGTATCGATGTAGCGTTCGCAGCCGGAGAAATCAATAATCTGATCGAGTTTGGATCGGATTTCGTGTTTTCGCATGCCTAGTATCGCGCCGTTCAGGAATATATTCTCACGACCAGTCAGCTCGGGATGGAAGCCCGTTCCCACTTCAAGCAGGCTGCCTATACGTCCATCAAAGTCAATTCGGCCCGTGGTGGGACCCGTCACTTTTGAGAGGATTTTAAGCAACGTTGATTTACCCGCCCCATTTTTACCAATGATTCCCAACACCTCACCGGGCATCACCGCAAAATTGATGTCTTTGAGCGCCCAGACGTACTCGCTGTTTCCTTTTGATGCCCGATCATTAAAGTCGCCGACTTTCAGGAACGGGTCTTCTTTCCCTTGCAGACGATGCAGCCATCGTTGCACATCATCCCGAATTGTGCCGGTGCCGATGGTTCCCAGACGGTATTGTTTAGAGAGGTTTTCTACGTTAACAATCGGCTTCACTCGGCGTTTCTGTAAAAACCTTGTTCAATCCCTTCTCCTCTCAAGTGTATACCGTCCATTCGTCTGCTAGCACATGGTAATTCGTAATCAAAACACTGATTCGATCCTATAGGATAATAGCATTTGATTTTCTTATCGATGAGAAAATAGGCAAACTCTTTTTTCTGGGTCAGAACCAGCGGATAGGGCAATAGAAATCGCTGCGCTATATGCTTGGTGAAATGCCAGGGATGAAACCAGTTCTCTTTTAAAAAAGTGAATAAGATCAGTATATCAAATACATAAAAACCGTACTTATTACTGGTGCCTTTTAGCTTGAATGATTTAACTGATACAAGTATCGCTGCCAGGAAAAAAGCGGCACTTTAACGAAGACTTGGCGAGTTCATGTACATGAATACAATCCCAAAAACAGACACGCCAATTATAGTTACGTAATCGTTGGATAACGAAACTTTTTTCAGTAACAAACGGGACAGTAAAATGAGTAGCGTGATTGTACTGATTACGATAACTGACAAATCTGTTCCACTCTGGTTAAGAAACCACGATTATATTACGTTACCCCCTGAATTTTCGCCTGAAACGTAAAAGCGTCTAATGTCTTCTTTAAGAGAGACAACATCCTGTTTTGGCAATTCCCAATGCCAATCGTTGAAAATAAACCCGTTCGTACGTAAAATTTACTAGAAACAATTCTATCGCTGATATTAAAAATAAAAGGGCAATTGTGTTGTTTATTGAATACTCTAGCGAGATTAAGGTAAAAACAGCGTTGGATATCGCTAAGCCTATCAGGAAATCATGAAAATAGGAACTGTTCCAGCTAGCAATCCTCCTGACTATCGACCCGATACTGATGAAGCAAAAACTGCAAAGTATACATCCAATTAATTGAGCAATCATTAGGCCGGTTTCTCTAGGGCTTATACCGTATCCATAAAATTTTTCTCCGTTCGGTTAAAAATGGCCAGGCCAATTACAAACACAATTACGGTGAAGCTTGCCGAGTATGTTAGCAGCGAACCCGAAAAAGCACCGGTTCCCAGAAATCCGTATTTGAAGGCTTCGATAACCCCCGTCATGGGATTCAGGGTCATGATAAATTTGTATTTTTCCGGCACTGCCGACAGTGGCAGAATAACCGGCGTAGCGTACATAAGTAGTTGTACGCCAAACTCAACCAGGTATTGTAAATCCCGATAGCGGGTGGTCATGGCCGATACCAGCATACCCAGTCCCAGCCCCATAAACCCCATCATGACAACCAACAGTGGCATCAGCAGGATCGTACTGTTTGGATGTAGATTATACGTACCGAAGGCGTAGAATGCATACATGAGCAGGAAAAGCACCAGCCCAATACCAAACTGAATCAAATTGCTGATAATGACCGACAACGGCATCACTGCTCTTGGAAAATAGACCTTCCCAAATAGCGCGGCATTGGCTGTAAACGTATTGGAAGTTGTGCGCAGGCAATTGGCGAAGTAATTCCAGGCCGTTACGCCCGCCAGATAGAACAGAATCGGGGGAACTCCATCCGTCGACAGACCCGCCATACCGCTGAAGACAATAGCCAGAACGGCTGTCTGGAAAATAGGCTGAATGAAAAACCAGATTGGGCCCAAGATGGTCTGTTTGTACTTAGCTACAAAGTCACGACGGACAAACAGAACAAGTAGATCGCGGTATTGCCAGATTTCGCCCAGTCGCAGATCGAACAGGCTCGTCTGGGGTGTTATAGAATGGGCGTACGTAGCGGTTTCGTCAGCCAAAGCTTCTATTCGTTACGGAATACACTAAACGTTCTCGTCGCCTTTCCATTCAGCATGGGATGATAATCGCCCGTTAATGAACTCAGGCTGGCATTACGAATCTGGTGGACGACCTCGATGGACGGGTAAGCCTCGGACAGTCCGAAACCTTGCCCGACCAGAATACGCTCGTAGCTCTGCGTATGTAAATCCGTGAACCCATCACTAAACTCAATCTCCTCACCTTCAATACGTAAGGATCGATACGTCTGTTTATTTTTTAACCTGACAACCTCGGGAAGCGTCCTGTAATCCGTACTCAAAAACCAGCGGACGCGGGCTTTTTCCAGTTCGAGGTAACCGGCGGCTTTGTTGGGTTCGTGGACATGCACGACATTCCGCTTCACGCTGCCGAACAGCCAGATAAGCACATCGAAAAAATGCACCCCAATATTCGTAGCGATCCCGCCCGACTTGGCCACGTCGCCTTTCCAGCTCGTGTCATACCAGCGACCACGCGAGGTAATGTAGGCCAGGTCAATGTCGTATAGCTTATCCGGGCCGTTGCTGATACGTTCTTTCAGGGCCATCAAACTCGGATGCAGCCGGAGTTGCAGAATGTTATTAACCGTTTTGCCCGTTTCCTGTTCTATTTCGCGCAGACCGTCGATGTTCCAGGGATTCAGCACCAGCGGCTTTTCGCAGATAACGTCAGCAGCGTTACGTAGGCCGAACCGGATGTGGGCGTCATGCAGGTAATTGGGGCTGCAAATACTGACGTAATCAACTCCCTGTTTCTGTCGCCGGAGTTTATCAATGTGCCGGTCAAACCGTTCGTATTCGATAAAAAAATCGGCTTCGGGAAAGTAACTATCCATGATCCCTACCGAATCGAATTTATCGAACGCTGTAACTAACGTATTACCAGTGTCCCGAATGGCTCTCAGGTGGCGTGGTGCTACGTAGCCAGCTACCCCAATCAAAGCGAATCGTTTCATACGTGAGTAAATTATCCCTTCCCTTACGTCGGTGGTCTGTCCACCTCCCCGATTAGAAAAAGTAATGCTTAGTTGAGAAGTGTAATTCTGTTATCAGTCAACCGGTATAACTGGCCGCTTTCTGGGCAAACGGCTGTACCACCCGCGTCAAATGTCAGTCGATGACCGTATTCGCTGACCCAGCCTCGTTGGCGGGCAGGATTACCCATGACCAAGGCGTAAGGCGGTACGGATTTGGTAATCACCGCACCTGCTCCAATGAATGCATACTCGCCAATGTCGTTACCGCAAACAACGGTGGCATTAGCGCCGATGGTCGCGCCTTTTCCTACGTGCGTTTTCTGGTATTGATCCCGTCGGTTTATGGCGCTTCGGGGATTAATAACGTTGGTAAAGACCATCGAAGGACCCAGAAAAACGTCATCATCGCAGGTGACGCCCGTGTAGATCGATACGTTATTCTGAACTTTGACATTGTTACCCAGCACGACTTCAGGCGAAATCACTACGTTCTGACCGATGTTACAACGTTCTCCGATTATGCAATTCGGCATGATGTGCGAGAAATGCCAGATCTTCGTGCCTTCACCGATCTGGCTGCCTTCGTCAATGATCGCCGTTGAATGGATAAAAACAGACTCCGCCACGTTACTGAAAATAGTCGGTGATGGTTTCGGTGATGTAATCAATCTGTTGTTCAGACAATTCGGTGTGCATGGGCAACGAGAGTACTCGCTGACATAGCTCATGCGTAATGGCCAGATCACCCACTACCCTACCCAATTTTTCGTAAGCCTTCTGGGATGAAACAGGGATCGGATAATAGACCATGCTCGGAATGCCCTTCTGCTGTAGATAGTCTTTCAGCCCATTACGTTGGTCTGGCGGTACTTTCAGCGTGTACTGATGAAATACGTGTGTTGAATACTTACTTCGATGCGGTATTTCGATGGCGTCAATAGCACTTAATCGGTCGTCATACTGCGCGGCTGCCTGCTGCCGGGCCTGCGTATAAGCCAGGAGATACGGTAGTTTTTCGGACAGAATAGCTGCTTGCAGGCTATCCAGCCGCGAGTTGATCCCGACTAACTCGTGATGATATTTTCGCGACTGTCCATGATTCGCAAGCATTTTCACCTGCCCCGCCCGTTCACTATCCTGGGTCAGTATAGCCCCCCCATCGCCGAAGCAACCTAGGTTTTTAGAGGGAAAAAACGAAGTTGTTCCAAAATCGCCCATCGTGCCTGCCATACCCGACGTACCATCCGCGAACGTAACCATTGCACCGATGGCCTGCGCGGCATCTTCGATAACGTGTAGCTGATACTGGTTGCAAATCGACAGAATACGTTCCATGTCAGCACATTGACCAAACAGATGCACCGGTACCACCAGTTTTGTTCTGGAGGTGATGGCTCGTTCGATCTGCTCCGGACTGATGTTGAATGTCCGTGCATCGACATCCACCAGAACGGGCGTCAGACGCAAAAGCGCAATCACCTCTGCCACAGCAATGTAAGTGAAAGCCGGAATAATAATCTCATCGCCCGGCTGTAGGTTGAGCGCCATGAGGGCCAGTTGCAGCGCATCGGTTCCATTCGCACAGGAAACGACATGCCCGACGTTAAGAAAATCCGCCAGCTGGTTTTCAAAATAACTTACCTGTGGCCCTTTGATAAAGGCCGTTGTATCGATGCACGCCTGAATAGCACGGTCGATGTTTGCTTTTATTTTCAGGTACTGACCGTGTAAATCAACCATTTGAATGGTAGCCAAATCCTGTTCCTGAACGGTATTTCCCCCCATCGACTTACTTACTACGGGCTTTATTGAAAAAAATATTCATGAGAATGCGCTTGAAATAACGCAGGTCGGTGGCGAACGGAGCGGCTTCGTAAGCCGTCAGGTACGTTAATTCGGATTGTACAATTTCGTCAAACGTTTGCGGAAGATCGGCATAGAACGGGGGCAGTAATCCGGGCTTATGTCTGGTTCGAATAACCTGAGCAGACGCTGGATACAAACTGAAATAGTGTTCGCTGATGGGCCGTATGCCAATCAATTTCAAATCGCCACGTAGTAAATTGTAAAGCATGGGGATCTCATCGAGCCAATACTTCCGAATGACTCGACCGCCCTTAATCACCCTGAAATCGTTTTTGAACTTTCCGCCCCGATCAAGGCCATTCCGTTCGTGCAAATACGCCTGCACATACTCCGCGTACGGATGCATGGTACGTAGTTTGTAAACCTGAATAGGCTTCGAATATTGACCAAGACGCTGCATTCGTAGTATAAATCCCTGACTGGGGATGGGCCTGGTTTGGCTGGGGTCGCTGGCAAAATTGGGTTTTACGATGAGAGTTGTTTCACGGGTTTCTTCCCTGATGTCGATTACCGAAAAGCCCTTGTAAATGAGCCGTCCCATAATTTCAGCCTTCGATATGTCGGGGATAATAGTCAATAGCCGGCATATCCTCCGCAATCCCGTTAGCTTGGGCAATACCCGCTTTACTAAAAAATAGAATGGGTAATACAGCGTAAAAATTAACGTATTAAACTCGCTGTTGATACTAAATTTTACGTTCTCAGCTGTGATGAGGCTAAATACGAAATAATGCTGTGGCGCTAAACGACTTCGTACCTTTTCGAAAACAAGATTGGGGTCCTGCATCCGGGTGACGGTGCTTTTGAGATAAATATTTTTTGCAGGTAAAGGACTGTTATTCTGAAGTACTTCCTCCAGACAAACAGACTCCCAGGTCGTCAACTGGGCGTAATTCGACAGGTAATTAGGCAGCTCCTCAACGGATGGATTAGCCTTGATCGTTATCCTGGGTAACGTATCGACATACGTACCATCTACCAACGGATAGGGTAAAAGTGGTCTGCTGTAAGCCATAAGCTAGTAGCTATTCTTCCCGGCTGGATTTACTCAGCCAACTCAGAGCCGAATGTCGGTCTGTTCCCTGTCGAAGATTGATTTGACGTCAAAGACAATCGAGTTTCGGCATCGTTTCAGGGCAGCAAGGTCCAGAGCCAGAAACTGCTGATGAGCCACCGAAATGATGATTCCGTCGTACTGGTGTGGCAGAAGCGTTTTCTGCAGGACAATCCCGTATTCGTTTTCCACTTCCTTCGCCGACGCCCACGGGTCATGCACATCGACCGTCAGGCCAAAGTCTTTCAGCTCACGGTACACATCAACGACTTTCGTATTTCGGATGTCAGGGCAATTTTCTTTGAACGTTAGCCCCAGAATCAAGATCCGGCATTGTTGCATATTTAATCCATTGGCGATCAATCGTTTCAGAATTTTCTTCGCGATAAACTGCCCCATCCCGTCATTGATCGAGCGGCCGGATAAAATCACCTGGGCATGATAGCCCAGACTTTGCGCTTTATGAACCAGGTAGTAGGGATCAACACCGATGCAGTGCCCCCCCACCAGGCCCGGCTTAAACTTCAGAAAATTCCATTTGGTACCAGCCGCATCCAGTACGTCATTTGTGTCGATACCCATGCGGTCGAAGATGAGAGCCAGCTCATTGACGAATGAAATATTAATGTCCCGCTGAGCGTTTTCGATGGCTTTGGCGGCTTCGGCTACTTTTATCGAAGGCGCCAGATGCGTACCAGCCTCAATAATTGACCGGTATAACGTATCAACAAACAGAGCGACTTCGGGTGTTGAGCCGGAGGTTACTTTCACAATTTTTGTTAACGTCCGTTCCTTATCCCCCGGATTGATACGTTCCGGCGAATACCCGCAGAAGAAATCCTTGTTATAGATCAGTCGACTGTGTTTTTCCAGAACGGGAACACAATCCTCCTCGGTGCAGCCTGGATAGACGGTCGATTCGTAAATAACCGTATCTCCTTTTTTCAGCAGTTTTCCTACTGCGGCCGACGCATTGATCAGGTAGCTTAAATCCGGCTTCTTGAACGAATCGATGGGCGTCGGCACTGTAATGATAAAAACCGAACAGTCTTTCAGGTCATCAATGGCGTTAGTAAACGATAGATGCTGAGCGGACGCAATCGATTCGTACGATAGTTCACAAGTTTCATCGACACTATTTACGAGCTGCTCAACGCGGACTTTATTGATATCAAATCCACAGACCGTATATTTCTTACCAAACTCCACCGCCAGAGGAAGACCTACGTAGCCAAGGCCAATGATGCCAATCCGGACAGGTACCGGAAAGTGAGGTAAGTGCTCAGCCGTGACCCGTGCCGGAAACGTTACGTTTTTAGTCATGGCTCCGGTTGAACATCCGCCTGAAAAATCCTTTTTTGGCTGAGCTTACTCCGTAATAGCCTTCTTTTCCGTAGCCATACACATAGCCATATCCGTAATCGGGCGAATTCTTATAATTAACGGCGTTGAAAATGATATTGACCGACTTGAATATTTTCTGATTATGTAAATCCGCGATATGGCTCAGGTAGATTTTCGGCGTCTTTTCGTGCCTCACCAAATAAAAACACACGTCACTGTAGGGGGCCAGTAACGAAGCATCCGTAACGAGACTATACGGCGGGGTATCCAGCAAAATGAAATCGTAGCTAAGCCGGAACTGATCGATGATGTTTCGGGTGCGAATGTTGTCCAGCAGTTCTGACGGATTGGGAGGAATAGGCCCGCTGGGCGCTATAAAAACGTTGTCGATCGACGTCGCCTGAATGATGTCCTCCGCGTTGACTTTTCCAATCAGATAATCCGAAATCCCAACCCGGTTACTGATATTCAGGTAGTGGTTTATTTTTGGCTTTCGCAGATCCATGCCCAGGATAAGCACCTGCTTGTTGAGAGCGGCCAGCGATATAGCGATGTTCAGGGTCAAAAAGCTCTTTCCTTCACTACCCGTCGAGGAAGTAATCAGAATAGTACGTCCTCCCGAGTGAGGATTATTACTGACCAGGTATTGCAGGTTGGAGCGAATGGACCGGATTTGCTCGCTCACAAAACTTCTGCTCCGGATATCAATAATCGTTCCTTCCTTTTTGGGATTTATACCAACCTCACCGAAAACCTTTAACCCGCTCTTCCGTTCGATTTCTTTTTTCGACTGTACCGTAGTAGTTACTAAATTTCTCCCCATGATAAAGGCGATGGGGATTAACAAGCCAATCATTATTGCCGCCAGAAAAATATTTTGTCGGTTAGGGCTTATCTGCCCGCCTGATGCGTAAGGGACATCAACCACCCGGCTATCCGTTACGGTCGATGCATACGAAAGAGCAGTCTCCTCGCGCTTCTGCAGCAGCATCAGGTAAAGATTTTCTTTGATACCAGCCTGCCGTTTTATACCCACCAGTTCCCGCTCTTTTCGGGGGACCGACAGGATCGTTTCATCGATACGGCTCTTGCTGGCGAGCAGGCTATTTTTTGTGACTAAGAGGTTATTTTTCTGGTTGTTCAGGTTTTCTTTGATGGCCTGTTTCACATTGTTCATTTGTGATTTGACCGTCTCCAGATACGTATTGCCCGGCTGAACACTCTGCGCCAGTTTACTACGTTCCACTTCAAGCTCCATCAGTTGCGCCATGTACGCATTGAGTACCGGATCGTTCACCATCAGCGTGGCGGGCGCAACATTGTTGACGTTGGCCCCGTTAACGTAGCGCTCAATACCGTCCAGTACGTTAAGCTGGATATCAACTTCGTTTAGTTTCGAGTCATTCTCCTGTGCTTTCTGCAGGAACAGCGTCGTCTCGGAGCTAAGTTCGGTGATTCCTTTGGTCCGGCGATACAGTTCAACGGCTTGTTCAACGCTGCCTAACTCAGCCGTTACCAGTTTCAGTCGTTCTTCAATAAACCGCAGCGTATTGGTGGCTTCGCGGTTTTTATCCGCCAGCGATGTAAACGCATATTCCTCAAGCAGTTTGGATAAGATCGCTTTGCCTTTGTCGATAAGGGCGGTTTCTACACTCAGCGACAGGAACGAACTATACTCGTTAAGTTGACTTATGGCAATACTGCCAATGAGCGCATCAACTATACCGTCGTGGTCAGCAAACGATATTTTAATAGGCGTATTGATCACCACTGGCTTTTTGTCTTTCCGGAAGATACGGAACCGGCCATAAGGTGAGACGACCGGTGCACCATAGTCGAAAATGCCGATCTGTTTCTTCTCAGGGTCCAAAAGTCTATACCTGTTGTCAGACAGACAGACAACAAACATCGGATTGCCATACGCATAACCCGTTACGTCCGTCGTGTTAAGCTTTATCGGACAGTCATCGTATAATTCAACATCGCGGCTACGTCCCTCTGTCCAGTAGGAAATGGTCAGGTTCAGATCGTCAACTACTTTACCAATCAACGCCCTGGACTTGAGCAGGACAATCTCATTCTCAATCCGTTTGTTAGCCGTAGCGGTAAAATCCTCAACCACATCATTCGCTTTTCGGGGCGATTGTTCATCCTTAATTAGCAATGTGGCAAACACTTTATAAATGGGTGTAATCCGTTTTAGGTAGAAATAGGCCCCGATAAGGCAGATGGCGACCGTTAATAAAAACCAGTACCAATAGCGCAGGTACCCCAGTAAATAGCTGAGGAGATCAAAGTCATGATCCTGATCTTCTGCCAGAAAGCTGTCGTTATTACTGATCATTATTCAACGACTAATCAAAGCCTTGATCCTAAGAAAATAAGTGACACAACGGATGTTGCCAGACCTACATAAATGGCCACTTTCTGAAGTCCGGCGCTGAGTGGCTTCGGAGCAATCACTTTATCCTGAGTGGGCTCGACGTACACTACGTCGCCGTTCTGAATATAAAAGTATGGCGACTTGAATACAGCCAGGGAGCGCAGGTTTACTTTACCAATTTCCCGCATACCGTTTTTATTCCGTATGACCGTAATGCTATCCCGTTTCGCGTACTCGGTCAGATCGCCACAAGCGGCCAGTACGTCCAGAATCGTTGTTTGATCGTCCAGTAGATTAAAGGTGCCGACCTGTTTCACCTCTCCCAGCACAGAAAACTTGTGATTCATGAACCGCACGTTCACAGAGGGCTCTTTGAGCGTTTTTTCCAGGTTAGCCCGAAGTTTACTTTCGGCCAGTTCCAGCGTAAGCCCGTCTACTTTCTGACGCCCGATGATAGGCATCGAAATATAACCGGACGAGTCAACGAGAAACCCCAACGGTTGGCTCCCTCCACTAACGCTTCCCCCTGAAAACACAGACACCGGAAGCGAGTTGACATTCGTAAAATTTAGAATTTCGTTCGATTCTTTGTTAAGGCTACTCACAATAACACCGAGGATGTCACCCTTTTGAATTCTGGAAACCTGAGGTACAACGGTCTCAACCAACTTGGGAAACGATCGGTCTTTACTCTTAAAGTAGTCAAACTGAGGTGGTTTTACACTCGTGCAGGAAGAAAGCTGAACCACCGAGAAAAGGAAGACAGTAACACCGATTACTTGCTGACGCCTGACCAGACCGGTTAGCCTGATTACCATATCCGAAAGAGGAATACTGTTCAAACGATAGCAGCACAACCTCTTTCTCCTACTTCTCGTCACTCTTACTAAAGTTATAGCATGCATGAGGTTGCCTCAAAGATTTACTTTATTTCTCCACGGCTTCGCCCCTTCAGTCCCATGTTACGGAACATCCAGAGAAAACAGGCCAAAAGGTGCCCTATCAGGTTTATAATCACTCAGCTTGCTGAGCATATATAGCCTGTATTGTGCAGATTAAATTCTTTAACGAATGTGTGGTGGAAGGTGCTAAATTCGTGTTACTCTGAGAGTGAATTAGTTACTTCGAAAAAAGGGCGTTATCTGGCCATAAATCGAAGCTTGTGTGACTACGGAACTATACTATGCCTGTCAATGGTACCAATAAGCAAGACTTTGTGTACATACATAAGCTGGCAAGTATTTAGAAAATCTAAATTCATTTGTTACCCCAAAAATAAAATAGAATACTACATTTTCAACTTTTTAGTTTTCTTTTCAAAATTTTATTTAAAAAAATAGGTTTTTAAATCACTATAAGTTTACTATCAAAACAAAACCCGCATCAATCTCACTATGCCTTACTGATTCAGGCAGGGAGTATTATCTCCTAGATCAGATCTGGTGTTGACGATGAAAGTAGATAACGAAATAGGTTACACCCATTTTTAAATACTACCACTGGCTGGTAAGAGGTGCGTAAAGCTTACACACGTATACTATCAAGCCCTAGCCTGGATACAATGACAGTAGGTAGAGTCGCTTTCGGAAGATATTAACTGAAGGCCTGATTGTTAATCCACTTTCCCTAAAGCCTATCTGGTCAGCCTGTTCCAAATCACAAAGCAGAGCGTCAGGCGTTTTTATTTTCCAATACGTTAAAAATCAGTAATTCAATTCATACATGATCATATTAATAGTTCGACACGACATTAAAAAAATAGTTTAGTACAGCTTTTAATTAGTATAAAAAGACGAGTGAATAGGCTGAGTAAATCTGATGTAAAATCAACCAGCAAAAAATGGTGAACTTTTACGTTTTCGTATTTATTCCTGACTGACGAACTACCTCGCTCACATACTATGCATAAAAAGAACAGAAAATCAAATACTGCCCAAGCAAATTATTTATATATACAATGCTGATAATCAATAAAATGACAGTGATTTTATCTATTTCTTTATATATATTTTCTTACGTTAAAATGATTTAATTTTTTGAATTTGAGCGCAGATAATCTAACCGTTTAAAATGCATTTTTTGTAATTACTGACAACTGTTACCAGCAATTTATGCAGCTATTAATCTACCGAATTTTAGTGACCGTAAACGCAATTATATAAACAAATAACTCATCGAATGTATTTCTAATAACCAAATTCAATATTTTTTATTTGACATTGATAATTGCTTTTCACAATAATTATATTTGTACAACCCATAATCCTTATACCAGCGCTTACCCTCCCTATGAATGTTCAACTAACTGACGAAGAAATGATTCGTCAACACCTCTCGCAGGCTCCTAATCAATGCTTTGAAGCGCTATACAAGCGCTACGTTTCCAAGGTCTACCAACGATGCTTGTTTATGACCAAGGACTCCGAACAGGCGCAGGATTTCACGCACGATATTTTTATTAAGGCATTCGATAAGCTTGAAGCCTTTCAGCAGCGCTCCAGTTTCTCGACCTGGCTTAATTCCATTGCGCACAACTACTGCTCAGATCAATTGCGTCTAGCCAGGCGATTAAACGTTACCTCGATCAATGAAGGTCTGGAAGATAGTTTGGGCGAGTCCAGGGAAGCCCAGTTGACCGAGGAAAGCATTCAATTAGTTCGGATGGCACTGGCTAGTCTCCCCGCAAAGGAGCAAGCTTTATTACGGCTTAAGTATGAAGACGGGCTGAGTATTGAGCAGATCTCAGAATTGTACAAGATTAAGACCAGCGCCGTTAAAATGCGGCTCAAACGCAGTCGGGCGAAAATTCAGGAATTCTACAATCAACATTATACTATCTGACGATTTATCTACGCTGCTTCTCACTGCTGAAAATATTCGATCTTTTCAACATCGATATTGTTCGTGAGCTTATTTTCTACCATAGTGGCAGGCTGCAGAGTACAACTGACTGCGATCATACCGGTTGTAACGGATGGGCTCAGTGTTCCGATTAACCCAAACGAAAGCCGACCGCCAGCCACAATGCTCTGAGAGCTGCTGAGCACGTAATAATTCGGGTCTGATGCATTGAAGCTCCAGGCGCTGTTCTGTACCGAACGTCCGTCCACGGTCGTAGCGCCTGTAGGAAAGGTTAGACTGAATTTAGCATCTTTATTCACTTTTACGGCGAAAGAACCGCTGGTAGCTACGGAGTTAAGCTCGGCAACGTCAACCACTACGTTAAACGGAGTGGTACCGTACTGTACAGTCGGTCGAATATATAGGATAGGGGTTAGATCGGGCAAAGGTATCGTATAACTCACTTTCAATAGAACGCCACCTCCGCCCCGGGCAATAACATACAGGCTACCATTCCGACCGGTTTTTATACCCACGGGAGAACTTAAACCAGTAGCAAACGTAGCGACTGCTTTTGTAACTGGATCAATTGTTCTGATCCAGTTCCCGCAGTAATCAGCAAAAAAATATTTTCCTGAATACTCCACGGGAAATTGAGCAACTGACGGATTATAGAATTCACCTGCCGTAATCGAACAACCCGAGCTATGACTGTATGCATAAAATGGGTCCTGGTAATTAGCTGGTGGGGTTTGGGTAGTTCTGACGCCTTCAATACCGGGCCATCCGTAGTTTTTACCAGCTATGCCTTCATTGATCTCTTCGTAGGTACCTTCGCCAACATCATTGATAAAGACCGTTCCTGTTCCGGGTTGTATGGCTATATTAAACGGATTACGTAGTCCTAGTGTCCAGATCGCCCGATTAATACCTGTTGTAGAGCCATAATACGGATTATCGGAAGGGATGCTACCATCCGGATTCAGTCGGAGAATTTTGCCTTTTGGCGTTGTAAATAACTGAGCATTTGCACCACTGGCATTATCACCAACGGTAATCAGCAGTTTTCCGTCTTTAAATACGAGTGAGCCCCCGTTATGATTACTTGCCGAGGAGAGTGCGTCGATATTCAGTAATATCAGTTCGCTACCGCTCACAGCGACATCGCCATTGGCCGTAAATCGGCTGACGCGGTTATTGCTGACCGTACTACCCGTTGCTCTATAGGTGTAATAAACGTAGACAAAATTGTTGCTGCTGAAATTGGGGTCCAGCGCAATACCTAGCAATCCGCGCTCGCCAGCGTTATCCACATTCGGTATCGTAACGAAGGGAGTAGCCAACAAGACATCGTTCTTAACGACCCGAATCCGGCCACTCTTTTCGGTGAGAAAAATCCGACCGTCAAGCGCGACGTCCATCGCTACCGGGTCAATCCCACTGGCGATCTGAACACTCGTAAAACTAGTCGGAAATGTCTGGGCAACCGCTTGCGGCCCGATCAGTAGCAGCGCAATTGAAACCAACGCGGTTATGTATAGAGAAAGGTAGAACGTAGAAACTGATTGGACAGGACGTATTGCTCCTACATGCGCAAAGGATAAATTTTTCATAAGGGCTTAGAGTTGGAAGATTAGATAATCTGGTACTGCTAGTTGATCAGGAAAACTGTTCGAATCCTATGAACTGGCTACTATTCGAACCCGTTGATAACTTCCAGAGCCACCATAAAGGCACGTTCCTGGTATTGGTGACCAATTTTTAGTTACCTTTTGATTCATGAATAAAACAATTAATTACCATCCAACTCTAATTGCCGCCATATGGTTTTAATTATTTATAATATGGCTCCTATCCAGATCTTATCAAGCGCTGGCTAGGAAAAGTAAAAGCTCAGGGTTAATACCTGTAGAATGGGGATTTCATCAACAGACTAGTTGACTAGGAGTACTCTTTCAGGATAGGTGATCGAGGCAAACATTTAATCAACTCGTGTAGATTCTTTATCGACTCTGCTGTTTTTCCCGAACCGATTTCAGCAAGATAGCTAGTTCACTAACGATCTGTGGATTCTGCTCCGCTACGTTCTTTTTTTCGCCCTGGTCCGCTTTTAAGTCATAGAGTTGCGGCTGCGGATCATTTCCTAACTCGGTATTCGTTTCTTTATTGAGTTTTGGCCCATCGCTCGGCTCAATATATTTCCAGTTTCCTTTGATAATCGAAAGCGTTCCTCCAATCGCCTGCTCAATGACATAGTTACGACCTTGCTGGGTTTTACCGAGCAGCGCATCGGTGGACACAAAGCTATCCGGTGCGTCAGCGCTATCCAGCGATTGGCCGGTCATAGCCGCGAATGAGGCCAGCAAATCGACCTGACTAACTAACGCATCCGACGTACCGGCTTTCACATGACCCGGCCAGCGCACCAGAAAGGGCACGCGCGTTCCAGCATCGAACGCGCTGTACTTGCCGCCACGTAACGGTCCTGCGGGCTTATGGCCATTCAATTTTTCGACGGCCTGATCGACATACCCATCGTCGACAACTGGACCATTGTCGCTACTGATAATCAGCAACGTATTGTTTTTCAGACCCAACCGGTCGAGGGCTTTGGTTACTTCGCCAACGCACCAGTCTAATTGCAGGATGGCATCGCCCCGTGGACCCATACCACTTTTGCCTGCAAAGCGGGAGTTCGGCAGACGCGGCACGTGAATGTCGTGCGTAGCGAAATAAACGAAGAAAGGGCTTTTCTGATTCGCTTCAATAAACTGAATGGTTTTTCCGGTCAGTACGTCGGCCATGTCTTCATCAACCCAGCGTGCAGTTTTCCCTCCGCTCATGTACCCGATTCGACTAACGCCGTTCACGATAGTCTGGTCGTGGCCATGCGAATAGTTCATCTTGAGCAATTCGGGATGTTCTTTTCCAGTCGGTTCGTTACCAACGGGCGCGGTATAACTTACCTGAATTGGGTCCTTCGAATCGAGGCCGACAATACGGTGATTTTCGACGTAAACACAGGGAACGCGGTCGCCGGTAGCGGGCAGAATAAACGAGTAGGTAAAGCCAAGCTCCAGGGGACCGGGTTTTATCTCGCCATTCCAGTCGGGACCGCTCTGTGGACCTAGGCCTAAGTGCCATTTTCCAATTGCACTGGTTTTATATCCCGCTTTCTGCAATATGCCGGGCAGTGTCTGTTTATCGGTTGGAATGATGAGTGCCGCATCGCCGGGGGCAATGCCCGTGCCTTTCTTTCGCCACGCATACTGCCCCGTCAGGAGTGAGTAACGCGAGGGCGTACAAATCGCCGACGACGCATGAGCATTGGTGAATCGCAAGCCTTCAGCGGCTACGCGGTCAATATTGGGCGTTTTTATTTTCGTTGCTCCGTAACAGCTCACGTCGCCAAACCCCAGATCATCGGCATAAATCAGAACGATATTCGGTTTGGTCTGGGCTTGGGTTACCAGACTCCAGATAGCCAATAAAAATGTGCCAATGACGATGCGGTTATGATTCATTTTGGTATCATGGACTTTAGTCCGTGTTGGTTAATGTAATTATGTGTTGAGGCCGGGCCAGTTAAATTTCGGTTGTACGGACTAAAGTCCGTGGTACTTACTTAACTGTCTTCTTGCGCCAAGCTCGTAATTGATTTAGCAGTTCAGTACGTTTAGCTGGTAATTTCTCCGATAAATCGTTTTGTTCACCCAGATCGTCGGCCAGATTAAAAAGCTGAACCTGATCCTTATCGAAGTATTCAATCAGTTTATAATCGCCACTACGTATCGCTGCTGCCGAGCGTCCGCCCAGAAAATGAGGCTTGGGCAGTGGATAATGCCAATAGAGCGTTCTTGGAATAAGCTTCAGTTTTCCTTTCAGAACTGACGCAATACTGATGCCATCAAGCACCTGACCGGCATCTGGTTTTACAGAAGCTAGTTCCAATAAGGTCGGGTAGATGTCCAGCGTATTAACAACCTGATTGGTAACCGAACCTGGTTTAATTACACCCGGCCAACAAGCTAGAAAAGGCTCGCGAATGCCGCCCTCGTATAACTCCGATTTTCCACCACGTAGTGGAGCATTCGACGTTACGTTGCTTTCTCCGCCATTATCGGACGTAAACAAAATCAGTGTATTTTCGCTCAGTCCCAGTTCCTTCAACGTAGCAACAATCTGCCCAACGCCATCGTCGATACGTTCCAGCATAGCGGCTAACTCTGGATTATTCTGTTTCGTACCCGCTCCGGTTTTCTGTTTATATTTCGCTACGTCGTCTGGTTTTCCCGCTAATTTGGTATGTACGGCATAGTGGGATAAATACAAAAAAAATGGTTTTTGGTGGTTGCGTTTAATGTAGTCAACGGCTTCCTGATTCAGCCGATCCGTCAAGTACTCGCCTTCGGTTCTGGCCTGGACATCCGGCATAAAAAAGTACGGATGAACGTAATCTCCATTAGCGATGTAGCCGGTTTCGGAACAGATCACTTCGTCCCACCCATGTTTAGCGGGTTCACCCTTCTTTTTGGTGTAATCGCCCGTCAGGTGCCATTTTCCGATCAATCCGGAATGATAACCGGCTTTCTTCAATTGCTCGTTAAGCGTTACGTAATCAGGTGATAAGAACTTCTCATCTTTTGCATCCAGATAATCCGTGATGCCGACCCGCGCTGGATGCTGCCCGGTCATCAGCGCAATACGGGTGGGGGTACAAACGGGTGCGGTAGCGTAGGCCTGGGTGAAACGCATTCCTCCTGCCGCTAGTCGATCCAGATTCGGCGTTTCATTGAAGCTCGGTCTGCCGTTACGGTTACCATAGCAACCCAATTCGCTCCAGCCCAAATCATCAGCCAGAATAATGATGATGTTGGGCCGTTTTCTTGTCGCACTCGTCTGAGCTATTCCCGCAAAGGAATAGGCGATCAGCAAAACAATAGTAGGAATCAATAGTGTTGCCCAACTTCTCATAATCAGTTGATTTATTAACCACAAAGTCACAGAGAACACAAAGGTGAAATTAATAGACTCATAGACTTTGTGTTCTCTGTGCCTTTGTGGTTAATAATTTTTTCTTATACAAACGTCATGGCTTTTTGGCGTAAATAGTGTCGATCGCTGCGCCTTCGTCGCCCTGCTGCTTCATCCACGCCTGAAGTTTCTGTTTGTATTGATTGATACGTTCCTGATACGTTGGGTTATCGGCCAGATTATTCATTTCCCACGGATCAGCCTGCGTGTCGTAGAATTCAACAGCTGGCCGTTTCACAAACCGCTCAGTAAGTCGCTTCGCTTTCGAATCGCTGGCGGCCTTGCTGGTCCAGGAAGACCACACCGATTCAGGGTCTTGTTTTTTAGCATTCATCATGAACCGATTGTAGTACTCCGCGTCGGGCGTCAGGTTCAGGATTAGTTTGTAACGGGTATCGCGGATGCTACGTATTGGGTACGGATTGCCTTCCGGGATGTTGTTGTGAATACCATACGCATACTGCCGCGCGCGCTGACTTTTTCCAGTTAAAACGGGCAGGAAACTTTTGCCGTCCAGTCCGTCGATTTCTTTTCCACCCGCCAGATCAATCAGTGTCGGTGTAATATCTTCGTACTGAACGAGCGCTTCCGTTTGCGTGCCGGGTTTAACCATTCCGGGCCATTTGACCAGCATCGAGCTTTTTTGTCCGGCGTCCCAGAGGTTCCATTTCGCGCCCGGAAACTGTGCGCCCTGCTCGCCCAAAAACACGACGATGGTATTTTTGTCTTGTCCGGTTTCTTCTAATAATCGGGTAATGTCGCCAACCTGATTGTCCAGCCGCCGAATTTCCGCCAGGTATTTTACGTATTGCTTTCGTGTCACGGGCGTATCGACCCAATCGGCGGGAAGAATCAGTTTCTTCGGGTCAAATTCGGTGCTATCACCTACCGTCCAGGGTGTGTGCGGATTGATGCTCATGACAAACAGACAGTACGGTTTGTCATCCCGAGTAATGTATTCCTTTACGTCATTTAGCTCGTAATCGTCTGTTGGGGCCACACAATTTGGTTCGAAGCCTTTGATAATCTCGAACGGGAAGACCGTTTTGGGTTTTGTGCTGTGATCTTTACCCGTCAGCCCGACGCGGTACCCCAGATCGCCCAGGTAATGACCGACACTTTTCAGGTTATCGTAAACCGGTTTATGATTCTGAAACGACCCATGACGTACCGGATATAAGCCCGTAAACAGCGACGCCCGCGTCGGAACGCACATTGCTTCGGAGGTATAGATCTGATTAAATTTCATCCCATTAGCCGCCAGCGCGTCGATATGGGTTGTTTTGAGGTTTTTGCCACTGTAACAACTCAGTTGCCGACTGTCCAGATCATCGGCCATGATGATGATCACATTGGGTTTGGCTACCGAACTTTTCTGAGCAAACGTACTGGTTAAGCTGCTAAGAACCAGCAAAATCAGGCCAACATAATGACTTATAGAACACTGATTTTTATGATTTCTATAATAAATCATGATTTTTAGTATAGTGCATTCATGAAGGTACCATGGACTTCAGTCCGTGCTGTTGTGACGTTTACGGACTAAAGTCCGTGGTACCTTTGAGCCACTACAAAGACTCCGCAATCGAAGCCTCAATCTCTGCTCTCGGCGTTACGCCCGATTTCTGCCAGACAATCTGTTTGTTCTTGTACAACACTAAAGTCGGCAGTGAGGTGATTCCTAATTGTTTGACCAGGTCTTTGTTTTCGTACGCTTCGATGTTAATCACGTTCACAACGGACGCTCGCTCGGTTTTAATCGCATTAACGGTTGGCGCCAGCTTTTTGCAGGAGCCACAGTACCGGGAGCCAAAATCGACCAGCACTAATTTTTCGGATTGCAACTGGGCCTGATAATCGGCCAGCGATAACCCCGCTCCAACCGTCGACTCCACCGGACGACCGGAGCCAATCCACTTGCTTAAACCGCCGGGTAATTCCGTTACGTCAGCGAAACCGTTTTGCTGCAATTGTTTCGCCAATATGCCGCTACGTCCGTTGCCGATGGAATAGACGAACACCGGATTTTCCTTCTTCAACGTTTTAATCTGTTTCTGAAAATCCGCGTCGTTCGCTACGTTAAAACTGATCGCTCCTTTCAGATGGTTCTGCGTGTACTCTTCTTCCGAGCGGGCATCCAGAATCTGTGCCCGGCTACCCGCCTGCTTTAATTTAGCTTCAAACGTATCAAATGTTGGCGCTGTGTTCTGCGCGTTTAATCGGATCGATACAAACAGAACAAGGCCCAAAATGGCGGCTACTAGTTTGGTTTTCATGGGTTTATATGAGTTAAAAATGAAATTATTTGCTTCGTGAAGTACACTCCAGAGATGTTACAGTCTAGTTTTATCTTGGTTTTGAGGCAGCTTGATCCCGAAGGGATCGCATGTTTATAGAAAAATCGAGCACCTTCTTCGTCCAGTATGCCGGAGGTATGCAATAAGAGCAATGGTGGCATACCTCCGGCATGCGGTATAAGCCTACAAATACCCTCAGCTATAAACATGTGATCCCGTAGGGATCAGAGCCGAACCGTACGTCTTGGCTGTCAATGCGTCCAAACCGTTTAATTCGCGTTCCGCACAGCCGTTTGACCGGGAATGGCGTCGTTCTGCGGTTTGATTCTGTCGTAATCAACAACGCCGTTTTTCTCGGCCCAGCGGACGTAGTCAGCCGACAATTCATTGACAATGTCGGGGCGGGATTCGGCCAGATTCTGGGTTTCGCCCCGGTCGCCCTCAAGGTCGTAGAGTTCCCATTTGTAGCTCGGATACGTCGAAACGATTTTCCATTTTCCTTTCCGCACCGCCCGATTTCCGGCCCGTTCCCAGAAAATAGGCTCGCCCCGGTTCACTTCGCCCGCTTGCCCGAACAAGACGGGTAACAGGCTTTTCCCCGTGAGCGGATTGGTTTTGATTCCATTCAACGTGGCTGGATACGTAATACCGGCCAACTCGTAAAACGTCGGCGCCAAATCGATGATGTGGCCGGTTCCTTTGGCGATACTGCCCGGCTTAATCTGTTTAGGATACCACGCAATGAACGACGTACCAAAACCCCCTTCGTGGAAGTTGTTTTTGTACTGCCGCAGGGGTGTATTCGAGAGGTACGCCCAGTTTTGTTCCTGATAATCAAATGAACCCGCCGTTCCCACCGGGCCGGTATTGCGAACAAGACCCCGACGAAGCTGATTACCATTGAAACCGCCCTGTGCGCCGTTGTCGGACAGAAAGACAATCAGGGTGTTATCCAACTGATTCAGTTCTTTCAGTTTTGCCAAAATCCGGCCGACATTTTGGTCCATCCGATCCACCATAGCAGCGTAGACTTCCATTTTAGCTTTCCAGAACTGCTTTTCGTCGTAGGTGAGTTTATCCCAGAAGGGCACTTCAGGATCATGTTGCGCAATCCGTTGACTCTCGGTCAGAATACCTAGTTCTTTCTGACGTTTAAGTCGCTGAACCCGTAGCGAATCCCAGCCCTGATCGTACTTACCCCAATATTTGGCAATGTCTTCGGGCAGCGCCTGAAGCGGCCAGTGTGGCGCGGTGAACGCTGTGTAAAGAAAGAATGGTTTCTTGTCGTTACGTTGCTCTTCCAGAAATTGGATCGCGTTGGTTCCGATTTCGTCGGTGAAGTAATACGAGTTGTCTTTCGGGTGTTGGCGGACATTGTTCTTAATGAGCGCGACCGGATACGGATTGGCACCAAACGGAAGCGGCTTGGTGTCGAAGTAATCCGATGCGCCACCCAGAATCCCGTAAAACTTGTCGAAACCCCGCTGATTCGGCCACGACAGGCTGTCTTTGCCCACATGCCATTTCCCTGACAGCAACGTACTGTAGCCACCCGCCCGGAAGACCTCGCCCAGTGTCAGTGATTCCCGGTTCAGGTATCCCTGATACGGTGGTAAGCCAAGATTAACGTCGAAATAACCGACACCCGCTTTATGTGGATATTGCCCCGTTAACAGCGACGCCCGCGTGGGTGCGCAGATCGAGTTGTTGTAAAACTCACGGAGCCGAATTCCCTCTTTTGCCAGTCGGTCGAGGTTGGGCGTACTGATTTCGGAGCCATAAGCACCCAGGTCAGAATAACCCATATCATCCACCATAATCAGGACGATGTTGGGCTTATTGGTGGTGGTTTTGGCCGAAGCTCGTGGTTTTTGCTGGGCTCCTGCTACGTTCGTCAGAAGTATTGTAAGCAGCAGGCTACTAATTATTCGTTTCATATGGTTTTTGTTCATGAAATCTTAGGTGATCTTAACAAGGGTTGAGGATTTGATCTTGCTCATTTCCATTATTCAGCAAAACTCGACCGTAGTTTCACACCCCACTTTCCATTCTCTTTCGTCAGTACGTAGAGCGACTCATACGAAGCCACTTTGCTGCCATCTTTTCGGTAGCGGGTAAACTTCGTGTCGACATGTACCTTCGTTTCCGAGGCCTGAACAATGTTCCGATGATCCCACTTGCTGTAATCCCAGCCCGCTTTTTGCAGTGGGCCAAACACACTGGCCGAATCCCGCAGACCCGCCTTTTCCAGCACCGACATTTTGCCGCTGGCTAGCCGATAATGCGGAAACTGATACGTTCCCTCCCACCCTTTCAGGTCTTTGGCGTTAAACGTCGTGAGGTAATCATCGAGCACCTTGTTGATGGCGGTTTTCTCATTACCCGGTAACTGATGGGAGCCGTCGTTCTGGGCGTTTGCCAACGTACGGATGCCCATCAACAGGCTCAACATGAATATGGCTTGTTTCATAGTTGTAATAAGGTACCGCGGACTTCAGTCCGCATAGCCATAAGCTAACAAGCTACCTGTTTAGCCTACGGCTGTGCGGACTGAAGTCCACGATACCATTAATTCTTCGCTTTCAAATACGACTCTTGGGGCGCTTCAAAATCAAGGGTGACTTTGTTGATTTTGCCGGTAAAGGCAAACGGCACTTTATACGTATCGGAAACAGGCGTCAGATCATCCAGACCTACGTTTACGCCTTCATGCGAGTACAGATTACCCAGCGTTTTACTGAGCGTTCCTTCCCCCACTTTTGCGTTATTGACGTACAAACTGACGAGTCCTGAGCCATTTTGGCCATACGTAACGTCGGCCCGCAATTGAACGGCACCCGTCGGCAGGGGCGTATTGTCGGAAGTAACGGTGTATTTCGTTTCGTCGCCCAGTACGTATGTCAGGTTTATTTTTTTGTTCTGAACAAAGAAACTCAACCCACCAGCGCGGCCACCCCGCGACAACAGTACGCCCTCAGCTCCATTCGCCGGAATCACTACGTCGGCGGTGAGGCTAAACGAACGTTTGATGGCAAACGGGCTGGCAATATCCGGTACGGTCGATTGGCCCGGATACAGAACAACTTTACGCTGATTTTTATAGGCATTAGGCAGTTCGAACGGGGTCAGTTCATCTTTCAGCGGATAGACGTTGTATTTGGTCGCTTCGCTGTCGAACAAGGCGCGTAACTCGGTTAATTTTACCGGATTCTGGGCGGCCAGATTATTGAGTTCGTTAAAATCCTGTGCTACGTTGTACAGCTCCCATTTATCCTGCTCGAACGGCTGTCCTTTTACGTGCAGCGTACCCGCTTTCCAGCCATCTTTGTAAATGGATCGGCTCCCTTTAATTTCGTAATACTGCACTGTATGCCGGTCTTTGGCTTTTGAATCGTTGAGGCTGTAGGCCAGACTCGTTCCTTCAATCGGGTCCTGTTTGTAGCCATTGATACTCGCCGGAACCTGCGCTTTGATCAATTCCAGCGTTGTCGGCAAGATGTCCGTTACGTGGCTGTACTGGGTCCGTAATCCACCTTTTTCTTTGATGCCTTTCGGGTAATACACAATCAGGGGGTTACGCGTACCGCCTTCCGAATTGGCATCCTGTTTCCACTGCCGGAAGGGCGTGTTGGTAGCCGCTGCCCAGCCCAGGGGGTAATTGGCTTTCGCAAACTCCGTACCGATCAGGTCAATGTTGGCGATGTTTTTCTGTAACCGCTGCTCATCCGACAAATCCGTTCCGTAGTTGTTGATCGTGCCAACAAACGTACCTTCTTTACTAGCGCCGTTATCACCGACCGACACAACAATCAGCGTGTTCTCAAACTGGTTGATCTCTTTCAGATAATTCACCACCCGGCCAATTTCATAGTCTGTATACGACATAAATCCGGCGTAAACTTCCATAAACCGGGCAAAGAGTTTCTTTTCATCGGCCGACAAGGTATTCCAGTCTTTGATACCGGGATTGCGGGGCGGCAATACGGTATTTTTCGGAACAATACCCAATTTGATCTGATTGGCCAGTACGTCATCCCGGTATTTATCCCAGCCACTGTCGAACTTACCCTTGTATTTGTCCGACCATTCTTTGGCTACCTGATGGGGCGCATGACCGGCACCCGTTGCCAGATACAGGAAAAACGGCTTATCCACGTTCGCCGATTTCTGGTCAGCGATGTACTCAATGGCCCGATCAGCGAGCAGTTCATTCAGGTATTTGCCGTTCTGCTGATCCGGGATGCGGTGAATGCCTTCCCAAAGCTCCGGATGTACCTGATCTGTACTGCCCCGCGACGGAAAACCATAGTATTGTTCGAAGCCACGACCTGTTGGCCAGCGTGTAAAGGGCCCGGCCGGTGTCAGGTCGGTTAAGGGTGTAATGTGCCATTTGCCCAGCGCGAACGTATTGTAGCCATTTTCTTTCAGGATTTCGGCGACAGTCGCTTTTTCGAATGGAATCTGCGCGTCATAGCCCGGCGTACCGATGGCGGTTTCAGGGAAGAGACCCATGTGTGCCGAGTGCTGATTGCGTCCCGTTAGTAAGGCCGCCCGCGTCGGTGCACAAATCGCTGTTGTGTGAAAATTCGTATAACGGAGGCCTTTATACGCAAGCTCATCAATGTGTGGGGTTTGTATCAATCCACCGAACGAGCTGACAGCGCCAAAGCCCACATCGTCCAGCAAAATCCAGACGACGTTTGGCGCACCCTGTGGCGCTTTCTTGGGTTCCGGCCACCATTGTTTGGTTGCCTCAACGGTTTTGCCGAGGGTTCCCTTGTAGGCGGGCGTTGGCGCGTACTGCGCCTGCGTTCCGGTTCCGGTTACCAGCAGCGCCCAGGCTACCAGCGAGAATTTAGTTAAAGACGTTTTTTTCATAAAGTATAATGTTAAGCTCCTTCAGAAGTAGGAAATGATTTCAGTCAGACGGAATTAGTTTATTTACTCGCCGAGGCACAGAACACACAGCCTAGTAAATGATTGATGAGTACACAAGTACATCTCTGTGTGACCCCGGCGGGGTCAGATGTTTATATAAAGGCCGTAGTTGCTATAAACATTTGACCCCGCTGGGGTCACACGGCATCTTACATCAGGTTATTTCGTATGATTGCTTACGCCAGTTTCAACTCGGGTTCAACCGCAACCAAGCTGGGCGAAACGAGTTGAGGCTCCAGAACCGGCTCTACTACGTCATCTTTAACCATCGGCCCATTGTGCGACAGTTCGCTCCCCTCCTTCTTCGATTTCAGGATCGGCCACATAAATTGAGCGTACCATTCTTCCTGCTGATAGGAAGCAATGCCGTAGGATTTCGGATACTGACGCGTAATCAATCCGGTTCCGAAAATGACATCCCACAGGAAAAACATGTTGCCGAAGTTGCCTTTGTAGTGTCCAATACCATCGTCCGTTGAGTCGGCATGGTGGGCGTGGTGGGTAGCAGGCGTCGAAATCAGGCGTTCGAGCACCCAGGCAACCGGATGCAGAAACTTGTTCTCGTAGAATGGTTTATCCCAGGGAATACTCGAATGGGCCAGGGTGGTAATAATCGACTTTATTCCTTTCACAAACAGCGCCGGGTAGCCCAGCCCGATGTACACCAGCATCGTTGTCAGATACGTCTGCGAGAAGAACAGCGAGTAAATGACATTCTGGCGACTGGCCATTGCCATGCCCATGTACGGCGCGGAATGGTGCGTCCGGTGGAAACGCCACAGAAACGGCACTTCATGGTGTAATCGGTGATACCAGTATTGCGTCAGATCGTCGGCGACGGCGATAATGGCAAATCCCCACCAGAACGGCACCCAGTCGAACGCACCTTTCGAATCAGGCAGTACGTAGGGATGAAATTTTAGCCCAAAATAAGCCACCAGCGGCTTGATAACCAGTTTAGGAATCGTAAAGCAGGTAATATCCAGTAGAATCTCATTTCGGTTCCAGTGCTTTTTATAAAGACCCAGCGAGAACTCCACAACGCCCAGCATAAGAACTAGGGTAGGCAAACCCCAGGTACCGAGGTTTTCAAAGATTTTTTCAAAAAATGTAACCATCGTTTTATGATTTAAAGGTTTGAGAGGTAATCGTTATGGGATGTCGGGTTCTGGAACCCGACATCCCGACAAACGGTACGTTACTTCCTTGTAAGCACAGCCTGCGCCTTTTTCGCTTTCTTCTCCCACGGACGTTGGTTCGTCAGGTAGAACGTAGCGAACATGAGCAATACTGGCAAGGCGTACAGAAACAGGCTAAGCAGAGCGTTGCGAACAATGCGCCGGGCAATTCTGGGTTCCATTTTCATTGGCGTACGTTAGTTTGACGGTTGAATCGATGACGTAGTGGCAGGCGCTTTGGTGAGCAGTTTTTGCGTGAGCCGAAGGCCCCAGAACAAAATCAGGGCGGGGATCAGCGCTACGAGAATGCCAACCAGAATTTTCTTTCCCAACAGGGTTATATCAGCTAGAGTCATAATGGAGAGTTAGTTAGTGGATGTACCGGATTAATAGCCTGGATTCTGCGTCAGTAAAGCGTTGTTATCGATTTCTGACTGGGGAATCGGATACAGACGATGCTTCTCGGCGGCATTGTTCTTACCCACTTTTTGCAGGTTAGATACAAACGTACTTTTTCCCGACGCGTCTTTCTGGCGGATCAGATCGAACCAGCGCTGGTACTCGAACACCACTTCCAGCCGTCGATCCAGGTAGAGCGAATCCCGGAACTGATCCTTGCTAAGGCCAGCCGTTAGGTTAGCCAGACCCGCCCGATTCCGAACCCGGTTCAGCGATTTGTAGGCTTTCGTCGTCGGGCCATTGGCTTCGTTTTCGGCTTCGGCATGAATCAGCAGCAGTTCGGCATACCGTAAAATCGGCACGTTGGCCGCTGATTCGCTGGTTACCGACGTGGAGTTTGGGTCCCACCATTTGTGAAAAAAGGGCGTTGAATCATTGGCAACGACTGAATTGGTAATCGGCAGCGCGTACTTCCGCCCGTTGGTGGGGCTGACAAAATACCGGACAAACGTTACGTCCCGGCGTTTATCAGTCGGTTTAAACAGTTTGTAAATACTGAAAAAGTTGTCCTTCCCGTTGGTGTAATACCGAACCATGTGGGCGTAATTGCCATTCAGACCAGGCACAGCGGAGAGTATACTTCGTGGGTTCTCGTTGTTGCCCTGTCCCTGCGCATTCGACTTAAACTGGGCCGAGAAGATGTGTTCGACCCCATTTTTAGAAGCGGGCAGAAACACGTCGGCGTAATTCGAAAACAAGTTGTAGCCATACGTACCGGTACCACCATCAGCCGACGATAGCACTTCTTCCGCTTTCTTAACGGCATCCTGATAATGCGAAGCGATGCTGAGTGGAAACGACGCTTTGGTCAGATACACCTTCGCCAGCAGCGCCCTGGCCGCTCCCTGCGTAGCCCGGCCTACATCCGGTGAGCTATACGTAGCGGGCAGGACGGCAGCTGCTTCGGTCAGGTCTTTTTCAATCTGCGCATACACCTGCGTCGACGGCGTTCGGGCAACGGCATACTCAGCCGCCGTGACGAACTTCTGGTACTCCGTAACGAGGGGAACATCGCCGTATAAACGGACCAGATTGAAGTAGTAAAGTGCTCGCAAAAACTTCGTTTCCCCCAACAGCCGGTTTTTCAGCGTGTTGTCGAAACTGATGGCAGGCACTTTTTCCAGGACTACGTTGGCTTTTTTGATGGCGGCATAATGTTGCTGCCAGAGTTCATAGATTCGTAGGTTCGTCGATGAATGCGCCAGTACGGCCAGCGATCGCACATCAGCGTTGGTTGCGCCAGGGCCCGGATCTTCATCGTCACCGGCCATATTCATGCCCGTGTTAAACAACGTATTGTAGGGTGTTTGTATAGAACTGCCGCCTGAGTTCAAAAAGAAATAAACGCCGTTAACCGCGTTGATCGCGTCGGCCTGGGTCTTGTAATATTGATCTTCCGAAATAAATGACTCTGGATTTTCGGTTAGATAGTCTTTGCACGAGGTCGTAGCCAGGAAGGCTACAGCCACGACCGCATAACGAAATGCTTTCATTGTATATCTGATGATTTTACTCCTACATCCTCTTTAAAGGATTATAGGTGTATTGTTAGATTAGAGTGATAGCGACAGTCCGACCTGGTAGGACTTGCTGTTGGGATACACGCTGGAGTCAACGCCTTTGTTGATCAGCGACTGACCGTTCAAACTGACTTCCGGGTCATAGCCGGTATAGTTTGTCCAGGTTAGCGCGTTCTGCGCCGATACGTATACACGCAGGTTGCTGATGTGCGCTTTGGCGAGCAGAGATTTGGGCAAGGAATAGCCAAACGACAGATTTTTCAGTCGGCCATACGTAGCGTCTTCGATGAACCGATCGGAGATGGTGATCGCCGGGTCCTGATAAGCTGCTTTTACGTCGGTGTTGGTATTAGTCGGCGTCCAGCGATTGAGCAGGTCTCGGGATGAGTTCGTGTAACCCGTTCCCAGTTCCAGGTTGGCCCGGTTGGCGTTGTACAGTTTGCCACCAATAGACGCCTGCACGAAAACCATCAGGTCGAAGCCTTTGTAATTGAACGTATTGGTCAGCCCCGTCGTGAAACCCGGCTGATTGGCAATGATGATCCGGTCGCCCGCCTGAGTAATGACGCCATCGCCATTAATGTCTTTATATTTCTGTCCACCCGGTTTGTTGTTCGCCTGCGGAGTTAAGGGCGTCTCGCCGGACTGGATGATGCCATCGGTTTGATACACAATAAACGACCCGACCGGATAGCCTACTTTCGCAATCGACGGACTGGATATCGACGGAATAATCTGGTTAACGCCGTCGCCCAGACTCAGAATCTTGTTGGTGTTGTTCGAAAAAACCAGGATGGTATTCCACTTCAGATCGCCGACCAGATTGCGCGAGTTCACGTAAAACTCAAACCCCTGGTTCGACACTGCACCAATGTTCTGGTAGATCGTGGAGGCCTGACCGTTGTAAAAATCCGACAAGCCCGAGGTTCCCGGTACAGTTCGGGACAAGAGCAAATCCGTGGTTTTTTTGTAGTAATAATCCGCAACGATCTGAATCCGGTTACCTAACAGGCCAAGATCAATACCCGCGTCGACCTGGAACGTTTTTTCCCAGCCCAGGGCCGGATTTGGAACGGTATTCGGCGCAAAACCAGAGACGGTCGTGTTCGAGAAGTTGTACCGGAAGTAGCTTAGCTGCGACAGCGACTGATACGGCGGAATGCTCTGATTACCCGTCAACCCCGCGCTCAGTCGAAGTTTCAATAAGCTGATATTCTTGACATTGCTAAAGAATGATTCGTTGCTGACATTCCAGCCCACAGCCGCTGATGGGAAATACCCCCATTTGTTGCCTTCGCCAAACTTCGATGCCCCATCGGCACGTAACGTTAGGGTCAATAAATACTTCTCATCGTAGTTATAATTAACCCGACCCAGGTACGACGCCAGCGACCATTTGGTGGCAAACGAGCTGGGAGTCCGGTTCGTGATTCCCGTGCCTAAGTTGTTGTACGAAAACGCATCGGTGGCAAATCCAGCCGCTTCGGCAACGGCCCCTTTCGAATCCGATTGCTGCGACGTAAACCCAACGATGGCATTGATTTTATTTTTTGCGTTAAGCTCTTTGACATAGCTTAACGTATTTTCATTCAGCCAGTTGGTCGTGAAAATTGACCCAACCAGGGCGTTTCCCTGTAACGCCAATCCTTCCGCCGTGGAGCTGGGCAGATAGCGGTTCTGTTTGTTATCAACAATGTCGGCACCAACTAACACTTTGGCAGTCAGACCATCCAGAATTGTGTACTCTGCCGAAATATTCCCCAGAAACCGGTTCGTACGCGTTTCGTTGAGTTGATTATACAGCGAGTTGATGGGATTTTGCAGGCCCGATTCAAACGGACTGTTGATCACGAACGTACCATCCTGTTTGTAAACCGGCAGCGAAGGCGGGGTTAGCACTAGGTTCGATACGATGTTGGCGGGTGCTACGTTGGCTTTGGTCGTACTGGCCGTTAAGGCTGAGCTGAGTCGTAACCGTTTGCTGTAGTCATGGTCTAGTTTGACTCTGGCCGAAAACCGCGTAAAGTCGGTGTTCTGAAGAATCCCATCCTGTTTAAAGTAATTACCGGAAAGGGCTAGTCTGGTTTTTTCAGAACCCGACAGAATGGATAAACTATGGCTCTGAATCGCGGCCCTGCGAAAGGCAGCCGCCTGCCAGTCGGTACCTACACCCGACGTATCAAGCGCGTAATCCGTTACCGAAGGCAAACTGGTCGTTTTACCCGAATTCGCGGCCGCGTCTTTCCGAAGCTGCCACCATTCGCGGGCGTTCAGCAGCGGAAGCGTTCGGATTACGTCCTGAACGCCGTAAAACGCATCGTAGTTAATTGAGGATTTATTTTTAGCACCGCTTTTGGTGGTGATTATCACCACGCCATTAGCCCCACGCGAACCGTAGATAGCGGTGGCCGACGCATCTTTCAATACGTCGATGGATTCAATATCCGACGTATTAATCGACGACAACGGATTGATTTTTGCCCCGTCGGTTACCTTAGCATCATTCAGCGAGTAGTCGTTATTGATCGGAAAACCGTCGATGACGTAGAGCGGATCGCTACCGGCCGTAATGGAGTTATTGCCCCGAATCTGTACGCTGACACCCCCACCCGGCTGTCCGGAAGTTTGGGTAACAACGGCCCCCGCTACCGAACCCTGCAAGAGTCGCTCGACAGAAGAAACCGGCTGACTTTTTATTTCCAGCGGCACCGAAGCAACCGCCCCCGTAATGTCGCTACGTTTCTGGGTGCCGTACCCCACGACCACAATTTCGCTGAGCTGACTGGCGCTTTCTACCAGCTCGATACTAACCTTATTCGTAACGGCTGTTACTTCCTGAGGTTTGTAGCCGACGTAATTAACGACGAGGGTGTAGGGTAAAATCTGACCGGTTTTGAGCGTAAATTTTCCTTCAATGTCCGTTACCGCTCCATTGGTTGTACCTTTAATCTGTACCGTAGCGCCAATTAAGGCCTCTTTGGTTTTTGAATCGACAATCGTACCCGTCAGCGTGGAATTGATAATGGGCTGCGTTGTCTGGGCAAGAAGGGCGATCGGCTTAAATAAAATCCAAATCCATGTTAATAAAATAAACCTTTTTTTCATTGCTTTGTACTGGTTAAAATAAAAAATGGGGTTGCGTGACAGTCGCGCAAACGACTGCACCAAATCAGTTGCCACTGAGCCTTGTTTTTTTGACCGGCCAGTCCTGCTGCAACAGGACTGGCTTTTTTATTCATTTCACTCCCATCCGCCCCGCTGCAACAGGACTGACGGGTACCCCGGACTTTAGTCCGTCTAACTGTAAGCTAAATTGTATCCGGACTAAAGTCCGGGGTACCTTACCAGACGTGCTGCCACAAGTCTGGTCTTAACTCTCTATTGTAACTGAGCCGTTTTTACACAGCGAAAGCCCAAGTTATTACTGGCACTGGTCGTTTCGCCTTTGCCGCGACTGCCCGCTTTATAGCGAATACAATACTGATCACTACACAAAAATGAGCCTCCGCGCTGAACGTGTTTAACCATGCCGGGTTCTTCTGGATCATAGCTGTCTCTGGGTCCCTGTGGATTATTTGCCGGACTTTTCTGGTAATAATCCGGACGATAGAGATCGCTACACCATTCCCATACATTTCCGTCCATGTCATACAGGCCGTTCGGATTGGCCGGAAACGTTTTGACCGGTGCCAGCGTCCGAAAGCCATCTTCCGTTGTATTTTTATTCGGAAATTGCCCCTGAAATATATTGGCGGACCATTTACCACCTGGTTTCAGATCGTTTCCCCAGTAATACTTCGTGCCCTTCCGTCCACTTCGAGCCGCATACTCCCACTCAGCTTCGGTCGGTAGGCGTTTACCTGCCCACTTCGCATACGCAGCCGCATCTTCATAGCATACCTGCACAACCGGATCATTGCCTTTCCCGACTATACTGCTTTTAGGCCCCTGCGGATGCCGCCAGTTAGCGCCCGGTACGTATTGCCACCACGCTAATGGATTCTCCAGCGATACGGGTTGCGTTGGGGGTGTGAAAACAGCGGAACCCGGCACTAATTTGTCGGCAGGAACTCCCGGATAATCTTTCGGATTTAGGGGGCGTTCAGCCACCGTTACGTATCGGGTAGCGCTGACAAATTTTTCAAACTCGGTATTGGTCACTTCGTGCGCATCCATCCAGAAACTATTCACCGAAACAGCATGAACAGGTTTAGCATCCGGAAAATCAGCGGAGCCCATTTGAAAACTACCGCCTTTAACAAGCACCATATCGGTTGAAACACCCGAATAGGCAACCGCCAGTTTAGCCGAAGCGCCTGCCCGTAAGGCGGCTGCCCGCGACGGCACTTTGCAGACACCTGTGCTGCATATGGGAGCAGATGACTTGGCTTTTCGAGTCGGCGGTACGTTGACCAGTACGCTTTTGGTGATGAAAGCAGTAATGGTCAGGAAAGCAATACCAATCAACGCTACGTAATATACTTTCATGGAAACAGGCAATTAATCATCAACATCATTCGATTTTTACTACATCAATACTACAACAAGTACCGTAAAAGTCCTCGAATGTGTGCACTATTTTGCTCATACATCGTGAGCGCCAATGCGTTTTTACTAGTAAATACAAGAAGACACGTTGAGTAACTAATATATCCTATAGAATTAATAGAATAATGTAGTATAAAAAAAAGAAACCTAAGTTAAAGCCACAAACTAGTGCAAGGGATGAAGTGATTATAACAACAGCAACGTGGATGAGCGTACATGACAAGCTTTTCAGTATAAATAGGTGCCGGATATGATGATTACCTGGACAGTAATTTAAATATCTGCCCCAAAGGTAAGATGGTAGATTTCATACAAGCAAGCAATTTCTTATTTTTTTGATTTTGCTCTATGGTAAAACTAGACTTATTGTGCGTATCTAATTAAAAATTAAATAAAACATTGTGCCTGATACAATCCGGCCAGTGGATCACAGCAGGCAATCGGAGAGCATGGTGCATTCCAGTCGCTTAACTTATTGACTTGCTGTATCATCTGTCTTCATCCAGACGACTTTCTGCTCCGACTTGTGTGACTGTCCGATGATATCGCGGTAAAGGTCGGGGCGTCGGGCATTCCGATATCGATGACCACCCGCCTGATGAAGTTTTTCCGGACTGCACGTAGCGGTGGTCACCTCATTGCCCAATTTCCGGCACTCAGCCAGCACATCTCCAAAAGGATCGACAATCATCGAACAACCGTTTTTAAGCTGATCATCGTCCATCCCGATCGGATTGGAGAAAACCACATAAATGCCGTTGTCGTATGCGCGGGCGGGGAGCCATTTCATCAACCAGGCGCGTCCCTTCATCCCGTCAAATTCCAGACGAACCGAAGTCGGATCGTTTTCCCGATTGGCCCAGAGTGCTGGATCGGCAAACCCAGCGCCTGGCCGGGTCGATGGGGTCAACATCGTTACGTGCGGCATGAAAATAACGTCGGCCCCCAGCAAAGCGGTTGCCCGCACGTTCTCAACGATGTTATTGTCGTAGCAGATCAGAATCCCACATGTCCAGCCGTGTAAATCGAACACAACATATTGATCGCCGGGAATGAGATGCGGGTTAATAAACGGATGCAGCTTCCGATACTTGGCTACAAGCCCGTTTTTATCGACACATACATAAGCTTTAAACAGCTGATCCTGTTTATCTTTTTCGAACAGGCCCGCTAAAATGGCAATGTTATGGTCGCGGGCAATCTGCGTAAGCGCCTGGATACTTTCTCCTTCAGGTATGTATTCTGCTACGTCCAACAATTGTTCGCGGGACAGATGACGGGCAAATGTGTAGCCAGTAACCGAGCATTCGTGAAAAGCAACAACCTGTGCGCCCTGTTGAGCAGCCTCAGCAGCCAAGCTCCGAATAACGCTAAGATTATACGTTTTATCACCACTGGCATTCTCAAACTGAGCCGTTGCAATCCTGAGGTTTTCCATAAAACGAAATAAGTAGGTTGATTGACAAATAATTGGATGTGGATGTCGGCTCTGCTACGTTACGTCCAGAGTTGGTTGGTAGCCGTCAAGATAATGGGCTGATTATCGGTTATTAAAATGGTGTGTTCATGCTGAGCGACGAAGCTGCCGTCGCCGGTTACGAATGTCCAGCCGTCGCCTTTCTCTTTCGCATACGTAGCGCGGGTAGATATAAACGTTTCAACAGCGACGACGGAGTTTTTCCGAAAGCGAGCCGTATTAGAGCGATCATAAAAGCAGGGAATTTCGGTGGGGTCTTCGTGAAGGCTCCGGCCAACGCCGTGACCGACCAGATTCCGGATGACCTTAAAGCGGGCTCTTTTCGCTTCAGTTTCGATCAGTCGACCAATGTCCGCTATTTTTACTCCACCCCGAATCTGACTAATGGCCCGCTGTAAAATCCGTTTCGACGTTTCGACCAGATCAGCGCGGTGATAAATATCCGTACCTAAAACAAATGATCCACCATTATCGGCCCAGTAGCCATCCAGCTCGGCCGATACGTCTATGTTAATTAGATCGCCTTCTTCCAGCACCGTTGACACCGACGGAATGCCGTGTGCGATTTCACTATTCACACTAATGCATGTCCAGCCCGGAAAACCATAAGTCAGTCTGGGAGCGGATCTGGCGCCAAGGCGGTTGAGAATTTGTCCGCCAAAGTCATCCAGTTCTTTGGTCGTCATACCCGGTCGGGCGTGTTCGCGCATCAACTTCAGGGTGGTTCCGACGATTTCGCTAATTTTCTGAATACCCAATAATTCGACCTGAGATGTGACAGACATAGGTTTGGTTTTAAACGAACGAAATAACTTCGAAAGAGCGGCAAAAATACGGAAATCGCCCAAAATCACGCCAACCAGTCAGTAAGTCACCGGAACGTATTGCTCTTATTCCATTCGGCTGTTTTTCACGTGCTGGTCGTTATTCCGCTTCATTGATATGCTTAGCCGGTTCACCTTTCTTTTGTTCCGGTCTGTGATGAAAAGCCTCGGTCACACCCTCCAAACAAGCCAATTTTGATACGTTAATTCAATTCTATCTTTACCAAATCAGGCGTTTCGTTTGTGATTACAGAAGTTGATTTTTAGACAACATGGATACTGAGAAAGAATTTACCATCATAGGCGCAGGAATTGCAGGTCTTACTACGGCCATTGCCCTACGCCAGCTTGGCCTTCGGGTTACCCTTTTTGAAGCCGCACCTATTATCAAACCGTTGGGAGCCGGTCTGGCTTTAGCCGCGAATGCCGTGAAAGCCTTTCAAAAACTAGGGATTGCCGATTCGATTCTTCCGGCTGGACGCTTACTCGATGCGTTCGTGATCAAGGATCAACAGGGGCGTACGCTTACCCGCACGGACAGTCGGGCAATTAGTCGCACTTACGGTATTGATAACTTCTCCATTCACCGGGCAGCACTGCATCGGGAACTACTGAAACAGGCCGAGGGCATTCCGCTGATGACGGGTAAACGCGCGATCCAGGTTGACCAGAACACCCAGGGCGTTCTTCTGACGTTCGACGACGGAACGACGCGCCAAACCGATTATCTAATCGTTTCCGATGGTATTCACTCACTCATTCGCCAGCAACTCTTACCCGGCAGCACTCCCCGCTACGCGGGTTACACCTGCTGGCGAGCCGTTATTGACAGCACGGGGCTAAACCTATCCGAAGCGACTGAAACATGGGGAACCAATGGCCGACTGGGTCTGGTGCCTCTGGCCAACAATCAGTTGTATTGGTTTGCCTGCCTCAATGCTCCGGCGAACGATGTCCGAATGCGCCAGTTCACGACCAACGACCTCCTGAACGTGTTTGGTACGTATCACGCGCCCATCCCGGAGGTGCTGGCCCGTACAAACGATACGGATGTACTCTGGAACGACATCTTTGATCTGAAGCCCCTCCCCCGCTACGCTTTTGACAACGTAGTGTTGCTGGGCGATGCGGCCCACGCCACCACACCGAATATGGGTCAGGGCGCCTGTCAGGCGATCGAAGACGCTGTGGTGCTGGCTGATGAACTAAAGAAAGGAGGTTCGGTACCAGATACGTTCAAACGGTTTGAGCAACGACGTCTGGCGCGAACTCATTACATCATCACTAATTCCCGGCGCATTGGTCAGATGGCGCAAGTGAAGAGCCCCCTCCTGGCATGGCTACGTAATGGCTTGTTCCGACTCCTGCCTCCGAGTATCAACGAACAGCAATTGACAAAGCTTTACGCCGTAGATTTTTAGAAGGAAACATGAAAACAGCACTTCTTCCAGCCAGGCCTTACAGTTGGGCGATGAAACCGCTTACGAGCGCCCAAACGACTTTCACTATCTTGCCCTACGGCAGCTTTGAACTACGTATCGAACACGATTTGATTCGGAACGTAACGCCCGACATGCTGCTTTGGTGGTTTCAGCACATCGGCGATACAATGGAACACGAAGGCGCTACGTATCCTCGCTACTTGATCTGGCACCCAATTGACCATATTCATTGGGAACTGACCAGGCCCGCGCCCGGTGGTGGCGCAGGTGTCGGGGCACATTTTCGAATTGTCGAAGCATTCGGCGGTAACATGGACCAGCTGGTCGATAGTACGGAGGAAGTGATTAAACTTGATCGGAATGGCATTACGTTGGTAGTCCGTATTCTGGGAAAGGAAGTCTACCGGTTGGCACACCAGTTTATACCGGTAGAAGGTGGAACGCTGTACCGGTCGCGTATGCAGGTCGGGCGAGAAAGTTTATTGGGTCAATGGCTGATCAACCCGATTATGCACCAATTTGTCTTTACGAAGGCAATGGGGCAGGCCTGGTTAAAACACAACGTGGAGGAGGTAGGGAATTTCGAGTCTTTCCTGCCCGAACTTTATCATACATACGGTATCCTGGGCTTCAGCCCGTGCCTCGAAGGCTTTACGGGCTGAAGCCCAGGATGCTAAACACTAGAAGCACTCAAAGCGCGGTTTCGCGCAACAGTTCCGCAGGTTCATTCACTACGTAGCTTGTCCTGAACTCATCTTCCCTCAATTTTGATGCACCACACTGCCACAGATAACCAATTGATGACCCGCCATGAAACTCCTGACCATTGAACTTGAAACAGCCGATCCCGTAGGCACCCGGAAATTTTATACGCAGCAGTTAGACCTACCCATTGTAGCCGAGTCGGCCGAGTCGCTTACGGTGCAGGTTGGCTGGACCCAGCTAACGTTTCGATCCGTACCGGGGCCAGTAGCACCTTATCATTTTGCCATTAACGTACCGAGTGGAATGCTGGAGCTATGTATGCACTGGTTCTCTCTGAACTATATGGATACGCAAAGTCCGGGTCAGACAATTGCCGAGTTTCCTGACTGGAAAGCCCGGTCCGCTTATTTTCTCGACAACAACGGCAACATTCTGGAGTTCATTGCCCGACGCGATTTACCTTATATCGATGCCAACTTAACCGTTGGCGATCTATTTCAATGCATCAGCGAGCTTGGGATCGTTACGCCCTGCGTGGTTAAAACTAGCTATCAATTATCGAAGCACTTTGGCGTTAAACGTTTCAGTAAATCCAAACCCATGCATGACTTCGCGGCTCTTGGCGACGATAACGGTTTGTTTATTGTCTCGAAAGAAAATCGTACGTGGTTGTTTACCAATACTCCGGCGGTCGTAAATAACTACCGGGTAACGTTCGAGTCAGAGCCGGGCGGTCCTCTTCAAACCTTGACACGTTGCGAATTGAGCCCGTTGGTATCGGCTGCCAGCATCGCCTGCTCCTGCCCACTATCATCCAGACATTCTCAGGTAGTTGAGGAAATGGCTTAATTCAATTCTGACGAAAAAGCCTCCCTGTCAGTTAAGCAAGGGAGGCTTTCCGTTAGGCCAGACGAACTAGTGTTGCTCCAATTTAATTCTTATTTTAGGTACCACGGGTTTTAACCCGTTCAGAGATTGACCCAAAAACGGGTTAAAACCCGTGGTACCTTTCTCTCAGACCATTAAACTGGAAGAGTACTAGTGTAGCTGGCTTGATTTCTTCGTTAGTTCTTTACGTACTTTATCAGCCGCAGCCAAGTCCGTCAGGGTTATATTGAGCCTGTGCCGAAGCGTTGGTGAAGCACTCAGAATTTCACTGGCCATCTGAATCAACGTAGCGGCAGTAGCAGCTCCATCCACTTTCCGACGAGTAGCACGAGCTACTCTTGGCTGAGCAGTAGAAGGCGTTAGTTGCGTTAAGGTAATTGGCTCCATTTTTCGCTTAGAATGAGTTGTTTACGTTCTATATTAAGAACAAAAAAAACATAACTTTCCGCACGAAAATGGGTACTTTTTTGCGCACTATTCACGCTAATTTTTACGTCATTTAGCGGCTTTGGTTAAGCTACATTTAGCCCAGCTACACGGCATCATTGTTGAAAGTACTCGACCTTATCGGCGTCTACGTTGTTGGTCAGCTTCGTTTCAACTACCCCCTCCGACAACAGCGTCGAGCTAACCGCCAGTATACCGCCCGTAGCGCCGGGATTAAGTGTTCCGGTTAAGCCAACCGAGAGTCGATCACTAGCAGCAACGCTCTGTGTGGTACGTAACACGTAATAGTTCGGATCGGCGGAACTGAATGTCCAAACGCTGTTCTGCACGGTTTTTCCACCAATCAACGTAACGTCGGGTGAGAAGCTTAGAACAGCCTTCGCATCTTTGGTAATTCTAACGGTAAAAGCCCCTCTGGAAGCTACCGAATTAAGCTCTACCGCATCGATCACTACGCTAAAACCACTTGTACCATATTGGGTAGACGGGCTAACGTACGTAATGGGGGTTAGATCGTGCGAGAAAGCCGACTCGTAAGCGCCCATGTCGATCAACCCATACTGAATTCGGGTGTTACCGGCCAGATCCGTAGCGGGGCCGTTCACTGCGGTGTACGCCAGGTTACTACCCGCGTTAATAGCTGGTGAACCCGCTTTCAGTTGCAGATCCGTATTGCTGACGAAGGGCGAAGTAGACGTAACCAGGTTGTTACTCCCGTCTGTGTAGGTGTACTCATAGACATCTGGCTGCAATAGTGAATAACTCACAGTAGGAGGGGTTGGTCCAGCAAAAGTCTTTTCGCCCCCATTGTTCCAGAGAACACAATTGGTCAGTTGGACAGCACTGTTATTATAAATACCCCAGCCAGTTCCGTCTTCCGACCGATTACTTATTAAGGTACAGTTAATTAGTTGAAGTTGGCTACCTCCTTCGTTACAGATACCACCTCCCGTGTAGAAAGCGCCAGCGTTACCCTGAAAAGTACAATTAGCCAGTATAGGTTTGCTATCAACCCCATAACTATATAGCCCTCCACCACTTTGAAGAGCTGTATTTTCCATAAAGCCACAATTGACGAGGAAAGGGCTACTATATTCATTATATATTCCCCCACCCATTCCACCGAGACTAACAAAATTACGTGTGAAATTACAGTTGATTAATTGAGGATTACTGTAAAAGTTACACATCCCTCCTCCAAGTCCCCTTGTATAATTATTCGCAAAATTACAATTGGTCAGTATGGGATTACAAACTCCTAAAGGTCCGCTATAATTGCTCCCATCGTTACATACTGCCCCTGTACTATTGGTATTATCAATGAAACTACAATTGGTCAGCGCGGGATTACTTGTACCGCCATTCCATGCTCTGTTATGTATTCCCCCCGCTCCCCCAACAGCGGTATTAGAGGTGAAGCTACAGTCGGTTATAGTAGGAGTACTGATGCCGCCATTTGCTATGTTGAGTATCCCCGCTCCACCGCCACCAGCACGATTATTAAGAAAGCTACAGTTCCTGATCGTAGGGCTACATATGATACCATTACTGCCATCGTTGTATATGCCTGCGCCATTGGAATCATTGTTTCCTCCATTGGCATTGCCTCCAGTAATAACAAAGCCATCCAACACCGCCGTACTGGTCAGACTCAACGAAGCTGGGTTATTAATGATGTGGTAGCTGTTATCACCCGCGGTATTGACGTTACCAACATTTCCTGACAGAATGGTGGTGTAGCTGGCCGGTTGTCGGTTCGCGAGCGTACCGGTCCCATCCGCGGGGAAGCCTCCATAGATCGTTACGTTATTCCGCATCGAGAAACTGATTGCCCGGTTGTTACCCGAAGTTGGTTTATACGTACCAGCCGCTACCCAAACTTCGCCCCCTGTGGCCGACAAGGAATTAATCGCTCCCTGAAGATTGGTTGTACTCGTGGCCCAACTGATTGCGCTGGTGGGGTCAGTGTTGGTTCCGCCAACCGAAACGTAGCGGATCGTTTGAGCACTCAGCGGTATTGCTCACAAGAGTTGTAGCACAAGCGCCAAAATCAAACTCTTTCCTAAACGATGTTTTGTCAGACAGGATTGCAACGAACGGGATTGATAGAGTTGAATCACAGAAAATGAGATAAAGAGGTTATTAGATGACTTTTCATCAGTGAAGATAGCGTGGTCGACTTTATACTAGTTACAAATCTTCTTCGATACGAACCAGCAAGCCAGCTAATGAGACAAAGATGTTAAAATCACTCACCTGAATGTTCTTGCTCTGATGAGCGAACGTACTGGAGACGGTAAATTGTACGATAAATAAGCAATCTTCAAAAACATATTAAACGGCATAACGTTCTCATAATGAACTTTATCCCTATTAGTCATGCAACTCTCAATTATCAACCAGATCATGGTCGAAAATGATCGTGTCCAACAACTCCGGATTAGTCAGGAACCCGCCTTACTGATCCGGGCTCATAAACGATTAAAAAAGCTGGTTCATCAATTAAATCGCGTTGCTCCAACCAAGAAGAGTTACTGTCTGGCCTTCACGATATTATCTACTTGCCTGGAGATGAGCTTAGAGCAGATGCAACAGCAGTATTACCGGTCTGGCAGTGATCGGTTGGCCCGAGACACTTACACTTTGGTGTTTGAACGTATTCAGTATCAGGCCAATTTGGCGGTATCGATGCTCTTGTAAAGAGAGCCGATCAGGGAGCCGTCATTCACGTTGTAATCATACCATACTCCTCGATAAGTAAGGCCCGGTCAGTTAATGCCGGGCCTTACTATTCACCTCAGAATAAGTCAGCAATCTGGCTTAACTAACCTACGGTTATACTACCTATCGAAAATTCGCTCAGGCTCTTTTTTCATTGCTGAAAATACTCGGTCTTATCAGCATCGGTGTTGTTATTAACCCGACCCTCTGAGCCTCCTATCAACGTAGCACTGCAATTGATCACCCCCGTTGTGCTACCCGTTGTCAGTTGCCCCGTCAAACCAAAACTCAGTTTATCGCCCCCCGTAACGGTTTGACTGGTAGTCAGAATGTAGTAGTTCGCATCTGAGCTAAAACTCCAGTTGCTGTTCTGAACGGCACGGCCATCTATGTTCGTCAGGCTTGCATCCAGACTGAGCGTTAGTCTGGCGTCTCTGGTCACTTTTACTGTAATGGGCCCGCTGCTGCTTATTCCATTGGTTTCAACCACGTCCACTACCACATTGAACAGAGAGTTACCATATACCAGCGATGGCCGGGCGTAGAGGATCGGCGTAAGATCAGGTGTGGTAGGTATAGCCGCGCCAAGAAGCACAACGTCACTCCGAAATTTCTGGAAATTGTCCTGAGCCAGGTCTTTTGAGGCCGTTCCGTCGGTGTACCAAACGGTACTGCCATTATCGGTTACCAACTGAATCGGGGTGGTATCGGTCAGCCCCAATGGTACGTCCACAATCGTCTCGAAACTACCACCCGTATTTAACGCGGTCAGATCGGCACTACGTAGCACAGGTACATCGGCAGGATTACCTGTCCAGGTATATAAGGCGAATGTAGTTGACGCGCCGATGGGTCCGCCAATGATCAGGTACTCGTTGTTGGCATTCCGTTCGATGCTGCGAATACTACGTCCGCCCAGGTCCAGGAAAATTGGCGCACCGAACGTAGCCGGACTGCTGGCAGGTGTTCCCGTCACCAAAGCAGATAAGTTCGTTATGGGAATAATGAGCGCCTTGGTCCGACCGGCCGTTGGTTGAAGCGGAGCCCGGAAGCCCAGATAACCCGTTGTGCCATCGGGAGCCAGCGTGAAGCCTTCAATGTTGAAACCCGTGGGTGTTTCCGGATCAACGCCAGCAGTCGTACTACCTGCCAATCCTAAATAACCCGCTCCCAATCCGTGTCCATTGCTGTTGTCCCAATTTACCAGATCCGTTCGTAACGACGAATAATAGCCACCAAAGGTCAGTGTCGTAGCGGCTCCCGATCCATTGACAGTGGTACTAAAAATACGTTGCCGGTTCGACGAACCTCCTTCAGCATGGGACCCTATCCAGTAAATTGTATTCCCCGTTCGGGTAGAAGCTTCGATATCGACTTCACCATTTCCCGATAAACCCAACGACGAGGCAACGTTGAAACTGGCCAGAGGAAGACCTGATTTGGTTCGGTCATAGAGCCGGATGGTTTGGTCTTCATCGTCGGCCACCAACATGTAATTCGCATCGATGGCAATGGCCGTTGACGCATCGCTGGTTCCCGTGTGGTAGCGCGAGTTAGTAGCCGCCACCGACGCTGCCGAAGCCGCATAATTAATGATATACGTACCGATGGCACTGCTGCTGCTGGCTGAGATTGTAATAGTCGCATAGCCAACACCGGTCGGCGTGATTTTTAAATTTCGGTTGACACCCACGCCAGTTAAAACAAGGTTGGCGTTCGCTACTACGCTTGTGTTGCTACTAATGGCAGTTACGGTCAGATCCGAAGCCGCGCTGAGAATGAAATTCAGCCCAACCATACTGGCTGGGTCGGTGGGGTCATTAACTACGCCACTCACAAAAGCTGGACCTGTAGTCGGTGTATTAACAAAAGGGCCATTGTTTGTCGCACTGATACTGACCGGCTGAGCCGCCGGGGGATCACTGACGTGTACCACAACCGGATTCACCGAAATACCATTGTACGCAACATCCGCACTGGTAGCACTTTGGGTAATCGTTAGTGAGCGCGTTCCCTGTACCGTAGCGTCATCCGTGGCTGACACGGTTACCGTTTGAGCCGTGCTGTAATTCGTCGGCGTAAAGACTAAGGCTGTTGGATTAACACTCAGCGGGCTTCCCGGCACATTGATCATAAGGGCCACATCGGCAGACGGTGCACTGTTCAGCGCGACGGTATACGTATCGGTTGCGCCACCTTCAACGACGGTTGTGCTATTGAGCGTTTCGCGCACCAGCACCCGATTGAGCGGAACAGTATAGCCCCCTGGATTGCCCGTATTGCCATCGGCCGAAACGTAGGTATTCTGCGCGTCGCCAACAACGGATAACTGCCAGGCGGCCGCCGTAGTCGAACTCAGATTCGACACGGTTGGGTAGGCACTCACCCCATTAGCCGTTACGTTCCCGCCACTGCTGTAGGTAAGCTGATCAACCAGATTGTCATTGCTATCGTAAATATTGATCTCATCACTACCACCGAGATTATTGTTATTACCACCAACTACTTTGACCGACGCCGGTAAAAACCAGTTGGTCCGGAAAGCGGCTGCGGACGCTTCTGAAATGATGACTGACTCGCCAGGTGCCACAGTACCCACACTACCAATTGGAAACGAATCGGGTTGCCGTGAACTGTCGTCGAAACTCCAGCCCGTCATGTCTACCGGTGCGCTACCGACATTGGTCAGCTCAATGTATTCTGAGCCATTATACATGTACTCCGTAATCTCGATTCGACCGGCGGATGGAGAAGAGACGGTGCCACTCAGCGTCAGGTTAGCGGTTAATGTACTGCTGCTGGTGTGGGTAACCGTACCGCTGAAGGCGCCGGTCGGAGCAGTTGCCGATAGCCGGGCGAACAAAGGCTGACTAATCGTTCCACTGGTTGGCGTGAACGTAGCAACCGAACTAAACGACGTTCCGTCTGTACTGATTTCCGCACCAGTCGAAGCCGATACCAATACGTTACTCGTCAGATCACTACCTGTCAATGTGTAGGTTTGCGTATTGGAAGCCGTCCCCGGAGTAGCTGTGAAACTGGTTAACGAAGCGGGATTAACGGCTAATGTGGGTTGCGGAACAATGGCGACACCCCGAACCGTAAGCATATCGAATCGCCAGGTACCGGTTGTGTTATATCCAGTGGCCAGAGTTGCAGATGTATAGCTGCCCGGAACCGTCGTAGAAAATTCAGATACGATTCGGAACCGGGTATTGGGGTTGTTATTTAAACCAGAAATAGCCGAAAAATCGTAACTGTTGTTGTTATACCACGCATCCCCCGGATTTGCCGTAACGGAAAATGGAGCGTCCGTAAACGTTACACCATCTGTTGAATACTGCAATCGAGCCCGATTACCTGCTGAGTTACTGAATCGCTGATCCCAGGAGATAGACAGGCTTTGAAACTGTGTCGTGTTTACCTGTATATCAATTCCCCGGGTTTTATTACCCGTTCCCTGCGCAGCAAAAGCCGTAATATTCCAGGCCTGGTCAGCATTTGTTGATTCCGGGTCGGTTGATCCTGTACCAGCGTTACCAGAAGCAAACGTAGCCGTTGTCCCACCAATTAAGGCTAAAGAGCCGGTGCCGGTGGAAGGGACAGTGTTACTACCATTAAAATTCCATTGCACCAACGTTGTTTGCGCCCAGACGTCAGATGGCGCAACAGCACTCAGCATTAATACGGCGTAGCAAAAGAAACATCGTATAAATGGTTGTATCGCTTGTTTCATAGGAGAAGTTCAAAAAAGTTCTTCTCGCAAAGCTACAGCGGCTACGATTCGTCACTGGTTAACGTATCATTATGTTCTGATCGTTTTAGCCAACAATTGGTTAATAATCAGCGCTCCATTAAGGCTAGATAGAGCCTGGTATCCTAGACTAAAATTTCGCCAGGCTCAATTCACACAAAGCGAGTCAATTAGTCGTCACTTGTCTTGAGATAGAGCATCGCATTTTATTCCAGTGGAGGCTGTCAGGTCCGGAGGCTTTATCTTAAAAATAAAGACGATGTCCACAGCCCCGATTTTCGTCAGGACTGTGAGTATCAGTGATCAACCCATCGTGCTTACTAGTATGGTCTATTCTCGCTGCTTCGGTGGCAGTGGTTGCGGATTGAGGGACGTAGCAACACCAGCCCCAATACGTCCACCCGCGTAGGCTGCGATGGATTTGGCAACCGTGCTTTTACCAAAAACAACGGCAGCTCCCAATCCAACTGCCAGCGTAAGCCCTGCGGTAAACAAGCGATTTTGTCTCACATCGGGTGCAGGATCCCCCAACCCAGGCCCTTTTGTCCACCACCAGGACGGGAGCGACGAAATGGCGACGAAAATAGGAAGTAAACGGTTCATTAATTTGTCTGTTAAATGTGGAAATCAATACGTTAGTCGTTCTTGATTGTTCACTGGGAAACAACGCATAATCTTAAAAGGCGCTCTTACTCCATATAGGCTTGTATTTCATGAAATCAGTTTCAAAGAATCTCTGTCAGGCTGTATTACCGGTCCGGGAGGCCAGTTAGTGATTGTATAGAATTAAGCTATTTTTGGGTAGGTAACCCTGGCCCGGTATGCGTAGTGCCTTGTTCTGACAAGTCTCCCCGTTTATTTTATACGACATATCGCTGCTTCATGCGCAAACTATCCCATTTTGCGGGTAACTTGATCACCAGCAATCAATCGGCGCACTATCAGAGCATCTACCCGCTACGTTGGCGCTCAACGGTCCTATTTCCTTAAGATTTATGAAAACCTTTCCACTTTACTACGTATTCTTCCTGCTTTTTACCCTGGGAACGACAAGACAGCTTATGGCCCAACCACCTGGCGATAGCTTTGTCATTGGCGATCTGCTCCCTAATGCGCCCGAACTGGCAGCTCGGGGAAGCCAGGGTGTGGGGGTACGAACAATAACCTTAACTCACCAGGCGCAGGTAGATGTTCTTCACACGAAAGACGGGAAACACCCGCTTTATGATCGTCCATTGACCCTTGAGATCTGGTATCCGGCGCGCATTCCTGCCAATAAACCGACGCTGGTAACTTACAAATCCGTGCTTGGTCGATCCAATGACCCTAAACGACCTCTTATTCCGTTTACTTTCTCGGGGCGGGCTGCCCGGGATGCCGAACCTGACCTCAGTGCAGGGGCGTATCCACTGGTTATCGTTTCTCACGGTTACCCAGGGTCACGCTTGTTGTTAACTTACCTGACTGAGAATCTGGCTTCGAAAGGCTACGTCGTCGTAGCGATCGACCATACAGAATCGACTTACAGCGATCTGGCAGGATTTCCCAGTACATTACTGAACCGTTCCCTGGATGATCTGTATGTGCTAAATGAAATAGCCCGGCTGGGCGCTAAAACCAGCCAGAGCTTCCTGAGTGGGTTGGTAGATGCGAATAATACGGCCCTGATCGGCTATTCGATGGGGGGCTACGGCGCACTCAACGCTGCCGGAGCGGGTTATAGCCCCCAGGCAACGAAACTGTTTGGCCAAATGATCGGAGGCAGTACTGCCCTTGACGTTCGCTCGATGGGCTCGCCATCCTTTAAAACGTCCCTGGACTCCCGAATAAAAGCCGTTGTTGCCTTTGCGCCCTGGGGTATGGAACGTAGCGTTTGGGACGCCACTGGCCTTGCTGGATTGACCCTACCAACCTTATTCGTGGCGGGTAGTCAGGATGATGTGTCAGGGTATGAAAAAGGCATAAAAGCCATTTATGACGGAGTTGTCAATGCGGATCGGTATTTGCTAACTTACGTCAATGCCCGGCATAATGTGGCTCCCAATCCGCCCCCGATGGCGTCGCTCCTACCCGGGGTGTCAGCGGACGAATACATGCACTATGCCGAGCCAGCCTGGAACGAGCACCGGATCAATAACATCAACCAGCACTTTGTCACGGCTTTTTTAGGGATTTACCTCAAGAAAATCGATTATGCAAAGTATTTAACGCTACCAGAGACCGACGCTACCGGACCGTGGACTGGCTTCAAAGCCCGAATGTCAGTTGGGTTGGAAATGCGTCATGCGAAACCATAAAAGTCAGCTCGCAAACTTCCGTAGTTAAAAGCTAACTTTTTTAGCTCGTTTTATTGTTGCCAATTGGTTACAAACAGATTCGATTTACTGGATAGCTTTCTTTCTTCAGGAAATTCGTCCACTAAACTGGTGTTTTTCAACTTGCTAATCTCAGCCTTCCCGTTAATTTTACAGACTTACATACATGATTGGCGCGATGGTCATGTAACGATAAAGGGTAGTCTTGCTGCCCCTACCCTATTTACTCACCTCTTTTCAAACTACTGGATCAATGGCTATTCTGTCCAAAGACGAAGCGAAGAAACTAATTGACAGGGTGTTGTCTTTTTCAAAGGCGGATGAACTAAGTGTCAGTCTGAGTGGCGACAAGGGCGGTAACATTCGGTACGCCCGAAATGCGGTGAGTACCAGTGGCCAGTCCGCTAATTTGTCAATGGCTGTTACGTCGGTGTTTGGAAAACGCTCGGGTACCACCACCGTTAATGTATTCGATGATCAATCCCTGGAAAAAACGGTTCGACGAGCCGAAGAGGTAGCCCGCTTAGCGCCTGAAAATCCAGAGTACGTGCCTGGGTTAGGTCCTCAGAATTATTTGGAAACCCATACCTATAACGAAGCTACAGCCGCCATTGATCCTGCTTATCGGGCCAAACTGGCTCTGGACAGTATTGACATTTGCAAAAAGAATTCCGTTAATTCCGCGGGATTCCTGGAAAACTCAACCGGCTTTACGGCGATAGGCAATAGCAAAGGACTTTTCGGGTATACTAAATCGACATCCATTGATTTCTCGGTAACCGTCAGAACGCCAGACGGTACCGGTTCGGGTTATGTCGTGCGGGATTACAATGATGTTTCCAAACTTAACAGTGGTCCGCTTACGCAGGTGGCCGTTCAAAAAGCCTTAGCCTCGTCTAAGGCGCAGGCACTGGAGCCGGGTAAATACACCGTTATTCTGGAACCAACGGCCGGTCAGGAACTGATTCGTAACATGATGTCGAACATGGATGCGCGCAGTGCCGAGGAAGGGCGTAGTTTCTTGGGTAAAAAAGGAGGAGGAACCCGGCTGGGCGAAAAATTATTCGACGAACGTATCACCATTTACTCCGATCCTATGAATGCCGAGATTCCAGGAGCGCCGTTTGTTTCTGGAGGTAGTCGCCCTGGTTATGGCGATCTGCTGGGAGGTGGTGGTGGAGGTGGCAGCAGCACCGACGGGCGACCACAGGAGAAAGTAATGTGGATTGAAAAAGGCGTGATTAAAAACATGTTTTATTCGCGCTTTTGGGCTAAAAAAAAAGGGGTTAAAGCCATTCCGGCTCCTGACGGAATTATTATCGATGGTGGTAATGAATCACTGGCCGATCTTATCAAGAGCACCCGAAATGGTATCCTGGTTACGCGGTTCTGGTACATTCGGGATGTTGACCGGCAAACCCTGCTGTATACCGGCCTGACGCGGGATGGTACATTTTATATCGAAAACGGTCGTATCAAGTTTCCCGTCAAAAACTTCCGTTTTAACGAAAGCCCCATTGTTATGCTCAACAACATCGAAGCGATGGGTAAACCTGTTCGGACAAACGGTAGCTTGATTCCACCGATGAAAATTCGTGATTTTACTTTTAGTAGCTTATCTGACGCCGTCTGAACGTGCGATTTAGACTGATTTTTCAATACGTTCACCACTAGCAACAGAATTCTGATTTTTAGGATGGTTACGATTACGTGTGATTTTTCCAGCCGGTAGTGCAGGCTGGTTTAAAATCATAATCCTATCGTACTGATCATAAAAATCTGCCGATGCAGTTCTATTGCGATAACCTGAATTCAACTTGAATCGTCGAGATTTTATTCAACTAACCAGCGTAGGAGCTAGTGCGTGGCTGTTGCCGGGTATGGCTGCTGGCGGAAGAGTCATTGATACTGAAGCACTTCTGGACCCTGGCCTTGATCTGACCATCAAAAAACGCCTGGCCGATGCCGGTCTGAATGCCGCTAAAGCAAAAGGCGCTACGTATGCCGATGTTCGTATTGGCCGGTACCTCAACCAGTTTGTGACAACGCGTGAGGATAAGGTGCAGAGTATTGTTAATCTGGAGTCGTTTGGCGTAGGGGTTCGGGTACTCGTAAACGGGTGCTGGGGATTTGCCTCGCTAGGTGATGCCCATACAGAAGCACAGGTTGCTGAAACGGCCGAAATGGCGGTGGCAGTAGCCAAGGCAAACATAGCCTTGCTGGACGAGCCGGTACAACTGGCTCCGCAGAAAGGGTTCGGCGAAGTCCATTACCAGACGCCTTTTACAAAAAACCTGTTTGAGATTCCCATCAAGGAAAAAGTCGATCTTTTGCTGTCGGTTAACGGTGCCGCTATGACCAACGGCGCCAACTTTGTCAACTCAGTGCTGTTCATGGTCAATGAGCAAAAGTACTTTGCTTCGACCGATGGCTCGTATATTGATCAGGATATTCATCGGATCTGGCCTACGTTTACCGTAACGGGAATTGATCGGACCACGGGTCAATTCCAGACCCGTAATTCATTGGGTACGGCGAAGGCAATGGGGTATGAATACCTGCAAACCGCTCCCAGTGATCGTATTACTGGCCGCCCGACTACGTTGTTTAATACGTATTACGACATGCTGGATGATGCTACGTTAGCAGCCAGACAAGTTAAGGAAAAAGTCAAGGCGAAGTCGGTCGAAGCCGGGAAGTACGATCTGGTTCTGGACCCTTCTCACCTCCGCCTGACAATTCACGAATCCGTGGGGCATGCTACGGAACTGGATCGCGTGTTGGGCTACGAAGCTAACCTGGCCGGTACGTCTTTTGCCACAATGGACAAATGGAAATCCAAGACCTTCAAGTACGGTAGTCAGCAGGTCAATATTTTTGCCGATAAAATTCAGCCCGGTTCAATGGGTGCTGTTGGCTGGGATGACGAGGGGGTGAAAACCAAAAAATGGGATCTCATCAAGGACGGCATCCTGGTCAATTATCAGGCCATTCGGGACCAGGTTCATATGCTGGGCGAAACCGAATCGCATGGATGTTGCTACGCCGACAGTTGGAATGCCGTTCAATTTCAGCGTATGGCCAACGTATCACTAGCGCCAGGAACCCAACCCCTGTCGGTGGATGAGTTGATCAAAGATGTAAAAAAAGGTATTTATATAATTGGATATGGCTCGTATTCGATTGACCAACAGCGGTATAATTTCCAGTTTGGCGGTCAGTTATTCTATGAGATCAAAAACGGTGAGATTGCGGGCATGCTAAAAGATGTCGCCTACCAATCGAACACGCAGGAGTTCTGGAATTCGTGTGTAAAGGTTAGTGACCAGCGCGATTATCGGGTCGAAGGGTCGTTTTTCGATGGAAAAGGGCAGCCGCCCCAGTTAAGCTGTGTTTCGCATGGGAGTGCCACGGCTCGCTTCAACGGCGTTAATGTGATTAATACGGCCCGAAAAGTGTAGCACGAAGCGAGTTCAAACATTTAACCCCAGTCAACTTCATGGTTAACTGGGGTTAAATGTTTGTGACTAATGACTGAATGTCGAAAGTACCTTCGATCGGGTAGCTTAGATCTACTTTTCTTTATCGTCAAGATCATTCGCTTTCAATGATCCTGCATCATGGGAGTATCTAACTCTTGTTAATTTTATTTCATCCATAGCACTGATTGCGCATCAGTCCCTTTTGTCCATTTGGTGAGGTACAAGTGGTAATACGTCTATCTAAGTCCAGATCAGGGTTTACCCGGATAGCCTAAGGCCGACCGGGCTGCATAGGATGCATCATACATGGCATTGAAGCATTTCCCAAACGATATGTCGCCATTCGGTCCCTGGGTCAGATCCCAGAACGGCAGCATCGCCACCAGTGACACTTCTATAGTTGGGTCGTAAACTACGAGCGTCAGATAGCCCGCAATGGCCCCGTTGTGGCCGTAACCTAAATTGGCGAATAGGGAGGTACCCAGCGCATACGTGGGCTTGGCGGTTGAACCCTCGGTTTGCATCAGCTCGACCGTATGGGTATTCAATACGTTCTCACCCCGCATCAGCGAACGCACGTAGGTGTTCAGAGCCGCCATGGTGCTGTAGCCATTGCCCTCCCCGACGTGACCACTCATATTGACCCGACCGAAGCTTTCCAGCTTGCCCGATGGCCGCCAGAGCAGGCTGGCTACGCTGGGTTGGGGTAGCTGAACGTCGTTAGCCCGGTAAGGAAACGAGACCGGTACGGGCACCCGGCTGGCCGGTCCGGTGATGTGGTCGTAGAGGTAATCGGCATACGTCTTCGCGCTACCGCTCCTGGCCGAGTAGACCCGTTCGATGATCCGACTCAGGATGACATAGCCCGTGTTGCTATAGTGTTGACCGTTACCGGGTGTGAAGTATTTAAGATCGTGATCGATCAGTTGTTTGATCATTTCCTCAGCCGTGAACTGATGGGTCGAATCCCGGGATAGAACGTAATTGACGAAACTCTCCCCGTTATAGCCCGGCACCGGGTCATTATCCACATCGAACACGCCTGCACTGTGATTGAGCAGTTGCTCGATGGTGATTTGACTTTTGTAGGGAAAGTTCCAGTCCGGGGTATTCGGTACGTAGGGCAGATTGGTATTCGGGATCAGATCGTTGACGTGAGCTTTGTAGTCGAGCCAGCCGTCCTGATACATCTTCATAATAGCCGCGCCAGTAAAGTTTTTGGTTACACTGGCGAATCGATAAACGGTGTTGGGAGTGACAGGTTGACGCCCCGCAGCAACCGAAGATGCGAAGTAGGTTTGGGTAGGCGTCTGAATCAGTACATTGAGGGAAGGGACCTCCTTCTGAAGATCTTTTTCCAGATCGGCCCGCACTTTATTGACGGCTTCCTGGACCCGCTGCGTCGCCGGAACAGGGTGATCGTCCAGGTTAATGACGTTACAGCCGAACAGCAAGCTGGTCATTCCGCCAACCAGAAAACATCTGATAAAAATGGTGTGAATAGTTGTCAGCGAGAAAGCAGACCGCTTGCGGTAATGGGTAAAAAAGAAAGAGTTCATCTTACTTGATTCGAGATTTTTAACAAGTGGTTAATAAGAGCTGGTCATAGAAATCAGTTAAACCGATGCTTACTTATTCGCGATCTGAGCCGCGCGTAAGGCCGTATTCCGCACACCCAAAGCCAGCTCCAGAAAACCAGCATCCCGGCTAGTTATATCACCGGGGATTTCTGGTATACCGCTGATCTTAATAAAGTTGGCGACTAGAAGCACAGTTGTCTTCGTAGCCGGGTTGTACCGCAGTGTAGAGACAAAACTTAAATGGGCACCGTCGTGACCATAGCCTAATCCTTCGTTGAACGTAAGTCCTAATCCATAAACACCGTGGGATACGTCAGCGGGTAGCATCTCCTGCATCATGGCTACGCTTTGGGATGTCAGTCCCGCCTGGCCTGTCATTAACAATTCCATCCACCGGGTGATGTCGGCAGGCGTTGACACCAGATTGCCCTCCGTTACGTACAACGACATGTTGTCTTCGGGAGTATTCTCTACAGGCTCGCCGGGTAAGTAAAGATAGGATTGAACAAATGGGTCTTTCATTCGCTGGTCGGTCCCCTGCCAGACACTGTATGTATTAGTCAGCTTCAACGGCTCTAGAAACCGGGTCCGGATAAAATCGCTATACGACATGCTCGAAATTTTCTCAATAATTTTGCCCAGCAGATTGTATCCCGTATTTGAATACTGGAATGTAGTGCCCGGAGCGAAGTTGGACAGCTTGTTCTGAGCCACAACACCGACCTGTTCGTCAAACGTGAAGGTGTGCGTGTCCTGTTTAAGCTCTTTCCGAACATATTCGCCGTAGCGTTTGCCTGCGTAGGGCTGATTAACGGTTTTAGGTATGTCCTGATTAGTTATATCAAACACACCCGCCCGGTGCTGGAGGAGTTGTTTAATAGTAATCTGACCCTTGTAAGGGATATCGTAGGCAGGTGTATTAGGCAGATAAGCCGGAATAAAGTCGTTAATGTTCAGTTTACCTTCCTGCTGAAGCAGTATGATGGCCGCTGCCGTAAAGGTTTTAGTTATACTGGCGATCCGGAAATATGTATTTCCCTGAACACCGGGCTCGATGTTGCTCGACACCAGATTCGATCCGGCAGGCGTATTGACTTGCAGAAAAAGCCCTCCTTCATTTTTCCCGATGCCCCATTTTCCGTTAAAGCGCTGATAAAGACTATCAGTCAGGTACTGGAGCTGAGCACGGGTATCCGTAGGGGATACGTGATCGATTTTGAGACAGGAATTTAGTATTGTGCTACCCAGGACAAGAACGGTAACCAGGGTAAACATTGACTTGATATTCATGGTACTATGAGTTAAGAGAAAAGTCGAAAAATCATTTTTGGTTGCGTTTCAGGAAGCCGTTAACAAAGTCTTACGTCTACCCGCTTGCGGATCGAAATCACCTCACTGATCTCGACCCAAAAGTAGGCGGTAGCCATTCCGCAAAACGATAAGAAATGATCCAAATCCGATAAGAATTGGTCCAATTGGTTCCACCGGCCTACTCAGTTGGGCTTTTATAGTCTCTGGGCCGCGGTAATTAACGCTTCGCAAGTTGGACCGCTCTTACGGCCGTTTTCTGTAATGAAGAACTCAGATACGACAAATCAGCTTTGGTTTCATCCGGACTGACGCCAATTTTGAAGAAACTAGCCACAATCAAAACCGTCGTTTTCGTCGCCGGGTTGTAGCGCAGGATAGACATATAACTCAGATGAGCGCCGTTGTGACCATATCCCAATTCGTCCACCGAAAGCCCCAATCCATATACGCCACGCTCGGTGTCAGCTACTTCCATTTCTTTCATTAAGGCTACGTTTTCGGGCGAAATTCCAGCTTTGCCCGTCAGCAATAATTCGATCCATTTGGTAATATCAGCCGGCGTATTGACTTGCAGGAAGATACGCCTGTGTTCTTCTCGATGCTCCATTTCTGATTGACGTGCTGATAGAGGCTGTCGGTGAGTTGCTGGAGTTGGGCATGGACATCCGTCGGTGGTGCATGATCAACTACGGTAAAACAGGACTGAAGCGTTACGCTACCCAGAATAAACAGGGTTATCAGGCAAAGGATTGACGTGCGTTTTATGGTAACTGATCGTTAGGGCCTGCCTGGATATCCTAAGGCCGCCCTACCATCCCAAGCCGCATTGTATATAGCGGTGAAACACTTAGCAAACGTGCTATTCTGGCCTTCTTTACCATCGCTTTTATCAACCAGATTTATAAACGCCACGACCGACACGTCAGTAACGGGATCATAAGCCATAAGTGACAGTGTCCCACAGCGCTCTCCATTATGTCCAAAGCCCATATTCGGCGTGAAGAAGCATCCAAGGGCATAGTGGTTCCTGTTACTTGTATCTATTTTAATATCGGCTTGCATGAGAGAATCTACGGTGAACGATGTCAATACGTTCTGGCCTTTCATCAGCGTCCGCACGAACGTATTGAGTGAGGCTGGAGAGCTGTAGCCATTGCCCTCCGCTACCTGTGCACTCATGTTGTAGTCTTTGTAGATTTTTGGCACCTTTCCGAGATTCCGTTCAATGCCCATCACATAGGGGTCCGGCATCTTCGTATCATCAGCTCTGACGGGGAAATGAATAGCCAACTGAACAGGCGCAATTCCCCCAACGATGTGATCTCTCAGGTAATCCTCGTAAGTTTTGGGCGTTAAAAATTTCGTCGAATAGATGCGAGCAATAATATAGCCCAGTATTGTATAACCCGTATTGCTATACTTAAAACCGGTACCCGGAGGAAAAGAATATAGCTTGTACCAAACTAGTGGCTTAACCAGTTCGTCGGCCGTAAACTGATGGGTGGAGTCAACGCCCTGCGTATAGGCAGTATAGGACAGTCCACCGGTTCCAGGAACAATCCCATTATCAACATCATAAACGCCAGCCGAATGTTGCAGCAGTTGCTCAATGGTAATCTCATTTTTAAAGGGAAAATCCCACTCAGTCGTATTAGGCACGTAGGGGATGTTGCTCCCCGGAATGTTGTCGCTGATTTTCGCGTGTATGTTCAGATAGCCGTCCTGATGCATTTTCAGAATAGCCGTAGATGTAAAGGTCTTGGTATTACTGGCAAAGCGAAAGTTGGTATTTTCGGTGTAGGGCGTAGCGCCTGCTGGTACCGAGGAGGCAAAGATTTTTTCGGTCGGTGTCTCAATATACAGATTCAGCGAAGGGACCGAATTGCCCAGTTCCTTTTCCAGGGCGGTGCGAACGTTGTTGACCGCTTTTTGCACCCGGCTCTGGCTACTGGGTTGAGGCCCCGTCAGGGGATGATCATTGAGCAGGGATGAACAGGCGGTAAAAAATACAGAACTCAGTGCAACCATACCCAGGCGTATCGCAACTTTCGAGGGACATGAGTTATTGAACATATCTGGTAGTAAAGGAAAGTTAGTCATCTCGTTAATTTCTACCCAAAAGTAGACGGCAGCCATACCTCAAGACGATAACAAATGGTCCAAATACCATAACGAATGGTCCATTTAATGCCAAAACAGATAAACAAGGCCCATACCAGTCAATTCTGACTGGCAAACTCTTGGGACATCGGGCATATTACTCAAGCTATTTGTTACCTACGTAGGTTGTGATGGCTTATGTCCAATGGCCCGGGTTAGCCGTCGATGAAGTGTCGGGGCTGGGCGGCTGACCGGGCCCGTGCGAAGGCAGGAACTAGATTGGTTGTTGTCTTCTCCCAGCCCGTGGCACAACGCCCGAATCCAGTCCTGATCGGTGTAGTCAATACCACTCTTTCTACGAGTGATAGTGAGCTTCATTGCTGAAAATAGTCGACCTTATCGGCGTCTACATTGTTGGTAATCCGCACCTCTCCACCACTTCCCCCCACCACCGTAGCACTCACCGTCAGTACCCCACTGGTGGCCCCCGGACTGAGCAATCCGCTCAACCCAAAGCTTCGGACAGCCCCCCCGCCAAGGGGCTGACTGCTGGTCAGCACGTAGTAACCGTCCTCACTGGTAAAGTTCCAGCTCGTATTCTGAATGCTACGTCCTCCTAACGTGGTCAGGCTGCCATCGAAGCTCAGGGGGGCTTTGGCATCTTTGGTGACTTTGACGGTGATGAGCCCACTGGTGGCAACCGAATCGATCTCCACCACATCCACCACCACCGTCAGTGGAGTATTGGCATACACGGTCGAGGGCCGGGCGTACAGAATCGGCGTCAGATCAGCAACAGCGATGACCGTCGTTATCGCCGTTGCTGAGCAGCCATTGCTCCCCGTTAGAGTGACTGAGTATAAGCCAGGCGTCGTGACGATAGCCGTATTGCTGCTATTGACCTGCGTAGCACCGGTACTGAAGGTGTAGGAAGTCGCTCCCGGTGAAGCCGTTAACGTAACACTGGCATTGGGCGTTGCGAGTGGGCCACTGGCCGTCAGGCTGGCGACTGGTGAAACGTTGACCGTTACGTCCACAGTTGCTATGGCCGAGCCCTCACTCGTACTGACGGTGAGCGTGAAGGTCTGGAGGCCCGAACCGCTGGCCGTTAGGCTCTGGCTGAATGTGGGACTGCTGGTCGAACCATTAAGGGAGGTGCTGCCATTGGTAAGCACATAACTATACGATCCCGGCGTGCTACCGACCCCCGCCGAGAAGCTCAGGGGAAGGCCCGCGCAAACGGGGTTAGGAGAAGCACTCAGGTTGATAAGCGTTGGTGGAGACGAACACAAGGACACCCCTCCAGTCGTAGCGACATAGACGGTGCTACCCAGAGCATATACACCATTGACCGAATTACTGCCTAAGCCATTAGCCGTCGTATAGGTCGTGAAGTGTTGGCCTCCATTCGTGGAGATGCTCAGTCCTCCAGCTGTAGTGGCATAAACGGTGCTACCCAAAGCATATACACCCGTGACGAAATTATTGCTTAAGCCATCAATGGTGGTTTTATTAGCAAAGCTTTGGCCCCCATCCGTGGAGATGCTTAACCCTTTTTTCGTAGCGGCATAGACCGTACTACCCTGCGCATACACGCCATTGACCACATTATCGCCTAAGCCATCGGTGGTGGTTTTAATAATGGTGAAGCTTTGAGCTCCATCCGTGGAGATGCTTAATCCATCATCTGTAGCAACATAGACAGTGCTACCCTGCGCATACACGCTATAGACCACATCATCACCTAAGCCATCGGTGGCGGTTTTATTGTCGAAGCTTTGGGTCCCATCGGTAGAGATGCTCAGTCCCCCAGCCGTAGCAACATAGACAGTGCTGCCTTGCGCATATACGCCATAGACCGAATTACTGCCTAAGCCATCAATCGTGGTTTTGTTGGCAAAGCTTTGGCCCCCATTCGTGGAGATACTCAGCCCTCCATCTGTAGCGGCATAAACGGTGCTACCCAGAGCATATACCCCTGTGACCACATTACTACCTAAGCCATCAATGGTGGTTTTGCTGGCAAAGCTTTGGCCCCTATCCGTGGAGATGCCCAGTCCCCCACCCGTAGCGGCATAGACGGTGCTACCCTGCGCATATATGCCAGTAATCAAATCAGTGCCTAAACCATTGGCCGTACCACGGTTTGCGTAGCTCCCACAGGTTGGCCCATTGGTTTGTGCCCATGTCCTGTTTGTTAACAGACCCAGCAGAAAAAGACTCAGACATACGTAGCTAGTCAGCCGACTAGCAACGGGTCGAAGCTTGTTGATCGGTGGAAGCCCCATTAAAGAAGGTTGCATAAAAGAGAGGATTTGAGAAAAAACTATGACCGAACGACGGCAATGGGTAGAGCATTGGCTAAGCACGTCCTTTATAGAAAAGTTACCGCTTCGGTGTGAAGATCGTAATAGGCGCCCACTATTTTTATTTTTCCCTGCTCACTCATCTGGTTCAGGATGGGACTTCTAGCTTTAATCGTCTCGATTATGTTGAGAACATTGTTCTTGATAACTACCTCCACATAGGCAGCATTTCTGGCCGTCTTGTCACCGGTAAAGTCCCTGGATCGAACCATAACGGACCTACTGTTAGCTAGCATAGCGGTTATATTCCCCAAGTGCACCTCATCAATGGCGGCCTTGATGGCCTAACCCCAAAATCAGTTTAGCCTCCGATACCTTGCAGCCAACTCCATACTGCCCCCTACATCGGTGTTGACGACATTGCCCGCCACCCGCCCCACGAAGAGATCGCCGATGCCTTTATCAAACACATCTTCGACCGGCACACCACTGTCTAGACAGGAAAGAATGACGGCTATGGGGAACTGGCCCGCCGAGGCATAGCGTACCATACTATACTGGAACGATTTCCTGAATAAGCTCAGCAAACCAGGTAAAACATATCCTGTTAACGGAGTGAGAAATAACGTTAAGCCCACTCATTCTACACTTCCACAAGTGGGCTTAGCGTCGCGTAGTTTATTTGAGTTTAACTAAGTCGGGGAAAGCTCCTCCGGTGAAATCCCAGTTATCTCCATTGATATCAAAATAATAGGCATCACCGGGACCAGGACCTTTTTCATAATCTTTTCTTATGTCATGATAGCCAAAAAAGTCAGGCTTTTCCTTGTTAAATTGTTTAAATACATAATCGCGGGTAAATAACCCCTCATCGTTTAAAGTTTGCTCCGGCCTGCCATCCTTAAATAATATATAGGCAGCCTCATCCGATAATTCGTAACCATCGAATGTGAAATACCAGTAACGATAATAAAAACCACCATTAAGCCCGGCGGGGGAATAATAGCCCCTCACATAGTAGGCTTTATGCTCTTGGTAAATTCTTTCTGCGTAGTGGGTAGGGTGGTAACTATCATTATAATAGGTGTCCTCATGCCGAATAGTATAGTTTAACTGACCAGTTTTTATGATCATCATATTCCAAAGGTCTTTTCTAAATTTCTCGTATGCAGCCGTCTGTAGTTTTACGTAATCACCACCGTTAGAAACAGTTGGGAAATGTATGTCCGCCAACTCTTTAAGGGTGTATTTTTTGTTATTAAATTCAATCTCTTGCTGCCACGCATCCCGCAAGCTCTTGTAATTGTCTTTTTCATCTGCCAGTAGGAGTAGCTTGTCCCTAACGGCTATATATATTATTTCATGTTTATTCTCAAAATCTCCGAATGTAGTATCAAAACTTGCAGGCCTATCATACCCGGATGCCCATTTATTAATAAAATTAACGGTAATGGCAAATGCCGGCCCGAGAAAAGGGATTTCTAATCCTGCTACGTCGAAGACGCCGAGCGCTACAGTAATGAAGGAGTTTATAAGAAAATCTTTCCAGCTCGATGGCTTTTGGCCTGATTTAAATAATGTGTGAATATTTTTTTCATAATTACCCGTGGTAAGGTATAATTCTTGCCACCAGGCTGCCATATTTTTTAAGTTCTGTGATGCACTTCTTAGCTCACCTTCTGTTATGGGTGTCCCCCCCAGGCCACCACCCGGCTCCGGGATCACATGATCGGCACAACTGGTCAGCAAAGAGGGTGACAAAGCAACACCGGTAACCGCAATGGCGGTATCACGCAGCCAGTTCCTTCGACTTAGTTTGTTCAGGGTGTTTTGTGATTGCATGGCAAAGTTTAGTTTAAACGTCTTGATACGTGGTCAATGAGTGATTACCCCTTAGACAGCCGGATCGCTTTATGCGCTAGACTGGCCTAAAATAAGCCTGTCTGTCAGATAGGTAGGGAAGCGAAGCGACGGCCTAAATGACGGGTCAAAAGTAGGTTGTCGCGTTGGGGAGAAACGATAAGAAATGATCCAAAAACGATAAAAAATGGTCCACTTGATGCCAAAACGCCAGAGCAATGAGCTAAAAGGTTACTCAATCAGGCTTGAGTGGCAAATTCACTCAGACTCAACTGATAGAGCTCCCGAAAACACGTACTAACGTAGGCCGCACGCTCGAAGCCTATCAGATAGGCCATTTCACTCACCAGGACGCCCGACTACAGGAGATGATCCTCTTGTTTCAGACAGTAGTTACGGAGCCTCGGGAGCCGGATGGGACGAAGCCAGATTAGGATTACGCAGACTGGCCTGCACCCGCTCCCGCTGCTTACGGACCAGTTGATTACGCCCCCGGCGAGCGCCCCACCAGCCTGATTAGAAATGGCTCCTTAAAACTCGATGATATCGCTTTTTGAAGGAATCACATTCGTGAATAATTCGGGTGTTGTGGGCATAAACACAGAGACAGGCTGTCGAGTCAGGAAATTATCGGGGGCGGTACCCAGTTTCTTAAATTCAGGAAAGGAATACGGAAGTCCTTCCAGAAACAAACCATCAGCGTAATTGACCAGTTTTTTCCTGCCCGGATTAGCCACCACATGAAAATGAAGATGGGGCGCTAAGGAGTTGCCTGAATTGCCTAAACGACCTAGTTGCTGACCGGCCGTTACTTGTTGACCCACCTTGACAAGCACCGAGTTAGGAATCATGTGCGCATACATAGCCAGCGTACCATCACTGTGCTCGATGTACACCACATTACCCGTCAGGTTTGTATAATCGATTGGGTAATCTATTTTTCCTGGCGTGACGTTATCGGCTATGCCGTCTGCTGCAAATACGACCGTACCGCCTTCAGCCGCCATGACGGGTTGGTTATAGCAATACCAGTCTTCGTTTTTATCACCCTTATTCTTGTAAGGAAGGCCGTCGACGACTTTAGCGAAATCAATAGCGTACCGTTGTGGATTGTTGCCAAGAATATACCCATTTTGTACGGGATCAAATACTGGCTGTGGAAGCAGGAACAGGGCTTTTGTGTGGAGGGAACTGGTAGCAGGCGCATCTTCGGCAAACCAAATGCCGGATGGTACCGGAAACCCGACTCGTCTTTGATCTGGATATTGATGGTCGATAGTTAATCGGAACGTACTGACGCTCACCGTGCCAGATTGGGCCAACTGAAACCGATTCGTTAGCACACCTGGGTTCCATCCAATTTTGGGGTAAGGAAGCCAGATATGGGCTAGATAAAAATCATCCTTTACCGAAAAATCAGTATAGGTCACCAGTACTTTATCGCCTTGCAGTACGTCGATTTTCTGAAGCGTACTACCCGGCGGAGTGTGCAAATGTAAATCGTAGACCAACCATTCTCCGCTTGTATTGGTAACTTTAACGGGTAACGAAGGGAGGGCGGCTGATACGTTGGGGGTGCCGTCAGGATTGATCAGGTGATCCTGACAACCCAGGAATAATCCGGTGATTAAAAGACAGATTCCTAATGCGATTCGATACGTCATATCATCAATTGGTTGAACTGGATTCACTATGGATTGTAAGAAAGCCTCTAATTATTTTCGACTCAAAGCTGGCCGTGTTGCATACCCGTCAAGGCTAGAGTATGTAAAAGGATTCTGTCTGTAATACCGTGATGAGAAGAATAACTCACGTCAACCGTTTTCATTTCAGGTCATGCAGATACAGATAAATCGCTCTTAATTCATCATCGGAATAGGTAAACGCTTTGACAGGCATGTATTTGCTCAATACCCGTCCTTCGGGCGTTTTGCCTGTATGAAACAACTTGACAAATCCTTCCTGCGTCCAGTGGCCCAGATTACCCGTCGAGGAAATGTCGGGGATGGGCGGCTGACCGGGCTCGTGCGAAGGCCCTCCTTTGAAACTGTCGGTGTGGCAACCCGTACACGTAACGGCCAGGTACTTTCCGTAATCGGCATCGATCGCTGGTTTCACCTCATCGGCATACGTAGCACTGTGGTCAATCTTTTCGGCAGAAAGCAGTGGAAACTCCCCCATGAACGTAAGCACCCGCCCCAGTGGCTTGATCGACTTTGGCGGAGTGGTTTTATCAACGGGTGTCTGCTTCCTGACGTAGCTGATCAAATTGGCCATATCCTGGTTCGACAGGCCGCAGATCTCGTGCGAGGGCATAAACCAGAGTGGTTTATTGTCTTTTCCCAGCCCATGGCGCAACGCCCGAATCCAGTCCTGGTCGGTATAGTCAATCCCACCCTTGCCGCTGGTAATGTTCGACGCCTGAATAAACCCAATGGGCGAATTTGCATCGGCGAATACTTCGCCCGTGGCCAGATCAGCACCATGGCAACCGATGCAGCCCCTAATCTCAGCAACGTGTCGACCAGCCAGGTACGAAGCTGAATCGTCGGGAATGCTCAGGCTCTGGAGTTTTACGTCGTATACTTTATTGATGCTGGCTTCGGTTTTGGCATAGACGATACCATAAAAAATGAGCAGCAGCAGGACCAGGCTACCCAGTACAATGCCGATCCATTTGACAATTTTATTGAGCACGGTGATGACGGATAAATTAGTGAAAATTCAGTGAATACCCTTAGTGATCCAAGAGCAGGTCAAAAGTAGGGTGCGGGCGTGCTGGGGAACGATAAGGAATGGTCCAAATCCGATAAGGATTGGTCCAATGGACACGTGATGCGCTGGAAGTTTGCCCAATCAGGATTGGGTAGAGAATTCACTCGGGCTCAATTGATAGAGCTCTCGAAAACATTTACTGAAGTAGGCCGCACTCTCGAAGCCGACCTGGTAGGACGATTCACTGACTGACACCCCCGACCGCAGGAGTTGGGCCGCTCGTTTGAGCCGGTAGTTGCGCAGCAGTTCGTGGGCCGTCAGACCCGTCAGCGCTTTTACTTTGCGGAACAGGTTGGTACGGCTCATGCCCAGTTCACGCATGATCTGTTCGAGACCAAACCCGGAATCGCTCAGATTTGCTTCGAACAAGGCGTATAAGCGAGCCAGAAACGGATCGTTAGATTGGGAGGCCGATTGGGACGAAGCGGGATCGGGATTGCTCAGACTGGCCTGCACCCACTCCCGTTGCCGCTGTTTACTAACCAGTTGATTGCGCACCCGTAGTTGCAGTTCGGCTAACTGAAAGGGCTTGGTTAGGTAATCATCGGCCCCCAGCGAGAGGCCCGCCAGCCGATTCTCCACCGAAGACTTAGCCGTTAGCAGGATGACGGGGATATGACTGGTGCGCTGGTCGGTTTTCAACTGATTGCAGAGCGTAAAGCCGTCCATCAGAGGCATCATCACATCCGAGATGATCAGATCAGGTACGTGTTCCAGGGCCTGTTCCAGTCCATCGCGTCCGTTGACGGCCCGCCGAATGCGGTAGTTCATGGGCAGACTTTCAGCAATAAACCGGGCCAGTTCATCATTATCTTCCACCAACAGCAACCGAGGTTCATCCGATTCATCCGAAGCTGTCCAGGCATCGTCATTAACGCCCCGGTGCCACGGGGCCGCTACGTCCGGAACTGCTTCCGACGTATCAACGGGTCGGTAGGGTAACTCGACAACGAACGTAGTACCCTGGTTTAGCTGGCTCTCAACCGAGATTTGCCCCCCCTGCAACTGGACCAATTCCTGCACCAGCGCCAAACCGATACCCGTACCCGGCGTAGCGTTTGTCGTACTAACCTGATAGAAACGGTCGAAAATATGGGGTAAGTGCTGAGCATGAATACCAACACCTGTATCGGAAACGGTTAGCCGGATACGACCCGACGCTTCTGTCAACGATACCGTAACCGTACCGACTGTGGTGAATTTCAGGGCGTTGGCGGTCAAATTATAAACAATACGTTCCAGCTTTTCGGCATCGAACCAGTAGTCGCCCGTTACCTCAGAATCAAACGTCAGACTAAGCCCGTGGGCGGTTGCCTGATCGGTTAAGGGGTCCAGCCAGTGGCGGATGAATTCGGTGAGATTCCCTCTCGACTCGTGAATGGGCATGACGCTGGCTTCCAGCTTGGACAGATCCAAAAGCTGGTTAATCAATCCCAGGAGCTGATGCGCATTCTGTTCGATCGTTTGCAGTCGCCGACGGTTTTTAGGGTTTGGATTCTCGCCCGCCATTTGTTCGGTAGGGGCCAGAATCAGCGTCAGCGGTGTACGAAACTCGTGGGTGATGTTGGTAAAAAAATTGGTTTTGATCGTATCGACGGCCCGAAGCTGATCGGCTTCCTGCTGGCGAATCCGAATGGTTTGGTTGAGTCGAAGCCGATGCAGATAAATCTGAAGTAGCCCCCAGGCAATGCCCAGACCGATCAATACATAGACAAGAATGGCCCACCAGCTGGCCCAGAAAGGGGGCTGGATCGTAATAGCCAGTTTGCGCACGTGCCGACTCCATTTCCCTGCGGTATTGGCGGCATTGAGCAACAATACGTAACGACCCGGTGGCAGGTTGGTATAATTGGCCTCGGGTCGGGTCGTCCCCTTCCACCCTTCTTCCAGGTCTTCCAATCGATACCGGTACTGATTTTTGGTCGGCTGGTTGAATTGCAGAGCGGCAAATTGAACGGTCAGGTAATTCTGATTGTAGGCTAAGGTGAGCTGCCTGGTGGCCTGGATGGGTAACGTGCCCAGAACGGAGGTTCCCAGTAATGATCGGTTGGCAGAGGTAGGGGTGTCCGCGCTTTCAGGCCCCGGCAGGTCGGGCTGAATGACCTGATTATTAACCTGTAGCTCGGTCAGCTCAACGGCTGGCTCAAAGGCGTCCTGACCGACCCGCCGGGGATCAAAAGCCGTGAATCCTTCCAGGCCACCCATCAGTAGTTTACCGTCAGGAAACTGGACGTAGTGATTCCGGTTAAACTCGTCGGCCATGATGCCATCGTCTCGGGTAAAGGTCTGGGTGGTGAAGGTCCGGCGGTTCATCCGGCATAGACCTTTGTTTGTACCCATCCATAGATACCCATTCCGGTCCGGTTTCACCGAATACACGACGTTGTTGGGTAGACCGTTGGCCTGGGTAAACCGACGAAATTGACCCGTTCGTTTATCGAATCGACACATCCCACTGCCAAAGGTGCCCATCCACAACACATTGGGGTCGGCTGGATCAGCCGACAGGCAGTACAGCGAATTGCTGCTTAACGAGGTGGCATTGCCGGGGCGGTTGACAAACTGCCGGATTTGACCCGTCTGGCGGTCAACCTGATATAATCCATCGGTCTGACTGGCCAGCCAAAGGGCCTGCTCATCGACCACCACTTCGGTAATTCGATCGTTAGGCTGGACAGCAATCGGGTATTGGAACCGGGTCCATTGCTTCTTTTTCTCATCAAACCAGAAAGCAGATGAACCTTTGATCGCCCAAACGTGGCCCTGCGAATCGGTCGTCATCGGACAGGCAATACTAACGGCAGATTCCTCGCGAAAGACAACTGGTAGCGGAAAATGTTCAGTCTGGCCCGTTTTTCGATCCAGCCGGTAGAGATCCGAGGTGCCTACGTTAAACCAGAAGCGACCCTCCTTATCGAACGTATACCGAAAATTATAACTACTCAAACCACTCAGCCTGGCTAAAGCCACCGGGGAAATGGAGGGCAGTCCCAGCGAATCGCTGGTGAGCAGATCCTCATAAAAGCTACGGTGGTATGGGCGTTTCTGAAAGGGATTTGGCTGTAGATCGTAGGTGCGGATACCAGCTCCATCCGTGCCGACCCATAGCACATTGGTTCGATCGATGATCAAGGCGCGACACGCATCGTTACCTTGTCCCCAGCGGGTAACGACCTGGACGCCCTGCTGGTCTGTAAACCGAAAGAAAATATTGGCCTGTTCAAAATAAACTGCTCCCTGCTGGTCGATGGCGGCTTGAACCTCAAGAAGTTCGGTTCTCTGAACCGGCAACCTGTAAGAACGCATCTGGCCCGTACGGGGCTGTAGCAGGGTAAGGTAGTGCTGGGAGAAGATCACGAGTTCTCCGTTTGGCCGTAAACGTACAGCGGCTACGGCATTCTCAGGCATTGACTGAGGATTGCCCGGCTGATGACGCAGGTGTGTAAAACTAAACGTAGCTTCCTCAAAGCGATCCAGCCCGTTCGCCGTAGCCAGCCAGATCGTTCCATCTGCTCCTTCCGACACGTCGTACACAAGATCGCTGCTGAGGGATGTCGCTTTCTGAGGCTGATGACGAAACCAGTGTCCCTGCTTTTTGGCAATATCCCAGAAAATGACGCCCTTACCATTCCTTAGCCAGAGTCGATCCTTTCGATCGATGAAAAAGGTAAATCCCATACCGGGTTTGACCAGTTGGCGAAAATCGGCTTGTCGGGAAAAATTGGTAAAGGTTTCGGTCCGTGGGTCGAACACATCAATATCCTTGCGCTCGGAAACAACCCAGATACGCCCATGTCGGTCCATCTCAATTTGGTCCAGCCCGGCAAACGAGAGGGAAGGGCGTCCATTGGGGTCGGGTTGAAAGACTTTGAATCGATAACCGTCGTAGCGACAGAGCCCATCGCGGGTGGCGGCCCAGATGAAGCCCTGTTTATCCTGAAGAATGGATGGGACAAAAGCCTGGGGTAAGCCCTGACGGTCGGTGATGACTTCGGGCTGAGGTAAGCGAAACGGCTGCGCCCGCAGCCATGCTGGTGAGGCCAGCAGGCCTATCAAACAGACCAGAACGCGTACGATCGTCGGTATGTGCTTATTCATACCAGATTGAGGTGCTTAGATCACTTCGTTTACACTGAAGTATAGTCTGAAAGCATCGCTCATTTATTGACTGATTGGTTGAGGAAAGATTGTGGCAAAACTAACTTTTTTACATTAAAATCGCCCTTTTTGGCCTCAAAATGAGTGGAGTTTACCCATTCAGTAGCAGCCTATCTATGGAAGATGTTTAATAGGTTTCAAAATCGAGAACAAGTGGTTTTCAACGAACGATACTACGTATATAGTCCTAGCCTGTAATGATGTATCCTCCAAAATTTCATGCTAATCCCTGGACCAAGTATACAACGATGAATATTTATTTTTGCTTAAGCACAATGATTGATACTAATAGCCCCAGCCCTTTGTAGATTTCAATTCCGGTCTGGTACGATTACAATTCGACGCAGAGCAGGCCTTTATGAGCGCAACCACAAATTTCAATTCCATTATGGTACGATTGTTATCGACGCACCGGATTCACGGGTGGCCATTGGTCAAAAATTTTAATTCCAGGCAGGTACGATTATAAACAAAGGCATTAGGGCGAAGGTCCGGAGGGAAGCGAATGTGGCACTGGTTTTCATAAATAGGGCTTAATTAGAGCTAAAGAGAAAGTAGTTTCAGTTGTTGTGAGTTCGATATACGTACCTTGACAGCACCTGCTCAACCATGGCGACGTATCAAAAAGACCGGAAAAGGTTCGCCGGTTGACATAATGATGAGGGTACATCTGCCCAAAAAGAACCCAACCGGCAGATGTACTCACTAACAAAACAGAATCCTGGCCTCACCTGGATTTGCTGCCGAAAATACTCGATCTTATCGGCATCAATATTGTTGGTCAGCCTGTCTTCCACCACCGCTGTGGGCAATACTGTAGAGCTAACCGTCACCACACCCGAAGAGGCTACTGGGCTGAGTGTGCCCGTCAGCCCAAACGACAGCCGATCGCCTGCCTCAACACGCTGTGAGGTAGTTAAGATGTAATAGTTTGGGTTGGAATTTTCCAAATTCCAGGCAAGTAAAGAGTTGAAGCGCTTCAGGTAGCCTCCTCGTAACCCGCAATTCTGCTTCAGTTGTCGAGTTAGCTTCCATATAGTCCAGTTTAAAAGGTGATTATATTTAAAGGCGGGAAAGCGATAGCCCATAAAGAGAAAATGGGTGGAGGAGCAAAATCAGTACCGCATAAAATACCGTTAATTTGATTAAACTAAGTATCCAGCAGGAATAAAAAATTACGCTGACGTTTTACACCGGAATGCGGTCTTTGGTGGGGTGCGATAAGCTTACCCGGAAACCCATCACTCATCACATCCAGGATGGCATCGACAAATTATCTGTGACTAATCAGGGGGTCATTATCCTTGACGAGGACCGGAATCAGGTGTTGATGGCGTACTTCCTCCACCGTTTCAGTTAGGGTTTTAGTCTTAATACAAGCCCATGTTGAGAATGGCTGCACTAGTTCACGGATAAGGTGTTGTTGGTAACAGGTCGATTTCAACAGGCATGTGTTCCATTGTTATTGGGGTTAAACAGTTTTAACCCCAGGTGACCTATGTTAGACTCCGGCGAGGGACGAGCCTTTTTTCATCCTGTTGATCGGCCATTGTTCAGTAGGCAACTGGGGTTAATGGATTCCAGGTTAACCCTGATAAGGTTAACTACGAGCATCGGGGCTCACTAAATCGATTTGCTTTCATTTTTCTTCCGTTTTGTGAAACGTTACGGGGAAGACTCCACTTTTCAACCGATCACTTTTGGGGGAAGCTTACAAGGTAAAGCTCGATACAGAAAACTAGTGTCATCAAGTGGAAGACAGAATCATGTTTTACCCAATTTTATAAGGGGTACTATGTCTAACAGTGTCCCGTTGGTCATAGTACCCCTTATAAAATTAGCTCCGTCCTTTTACAGCAATCCTTCTTTTGATCACAGGCCTTATTAAATCTGCATGGCCAGTTTCGAAAGAACGCTGCTTTCCAGGTCGATTTTACAGTTATAAAGTTGCTGTTGCAACGTTTCTAAACTGGAACTGTAGCCACTAAACTGTATATCAGCTTGTAGAGATGACCTTATACCGATAAACCACTGGGCATTTTGGTTAAAAGTCGAACCAATACTTCTTACCCGATAGCCTAGGTGTCCGCCATGATTATCAGCATTATCATTCAGCGAAAGATACCCACCGTTGAAACCATTGAATTGACCAATAGAAAGATCATGAAGCGTAAAGGTTAAAATCTCATCGCACCCAACGGCCTTTATCCAATCGGCAGAATAGGGTGCCTGCACCTGTAGATAATAATTAATATCATCTCTTACACTAGCATAAATCGGTTGCCCAATACAACTGACTACGGGTGATAAAGAAATATGCTGATCATCTATTTTACTGAACTGCCACAAAAAAGTAGAATTATCGTTTGGGTCACAATTGAGCGACGAATACAACCAGTTACAGGTAACTCTTAATTTGCCCCGGCCCGTAAGCGATATTATTTCAGCTTGCATAAATGGTCCAGTATTCGACGCTTTTAGTAACTCTCCTAAACTACCGTTCGTGATCGCTGTCATGGCTAGAAAAAAGTTGGATTGGTCCAGTATTGCTGCTGCCCGGCTACCATAGATGGAAAAGCCGAGGCTTCGGCCTGTATACTTCGCCAGCAGACCAGAGCGGCCTCAATATTTAGTGATGCCAGAAAAGCCATTGTTACGTCGATGGGCGAAGCAAGCGTGTTGGTTAAATCGGCTGTAATAGCCTGCCATTCGCCAACGACTAAGCCAGCCGCATTTTCCAGTAACGTAATTTGCTCACCAATAGGCGCCCATAAGTTACCCAGCTGATCCTTGTGAGCTGCTATCTGACTATCAACAGCAACGTTATCATTAAGAAAATTGAGTACCTGCGTCGAAACGAGCTTGTATGAACTAGCCATTGGCGTTGTATCTGCAGCAAGCTGTTGAAGCAGGGATTTGGTCAGCTGCTTCAACTCATCAGTTACGACACCATCACCTTTACTAACTGCTTTTACCTGTTCATTCAGGCTACAAAAGTTGACAATAGCCTTATCGGCATAATTAGCCAGTTGATGCGACAGATCGACCAGGCTATTAAACGTAGTCTGCTGCCAGAGCAGACTACTACGTAGCAAGGCCGGATACGCATTCAAATACTGGGTAATAAAGGCCTGCGCCGGTTGGGCTTCCAGAATAACCCCTACCCGCTTGTTGATCAATGTCCAGTCGCTGGCAGGGATTGTGTACAACTGACTTACAGAACTGCTCGCTAATGTGGGCATATATACATCGTTTACAGTTGTATTGATCTGAACGCTGCCCCCGTCGAACCGATAGTTGACCCTTCAAAAGACATGGTTATTTTACTTACGGCGGAGTAATCCAGGCCAGGGTTATTCGATAGCAGGGATATACTCCACTCGCTGAAAGGTGTAGGCTGAAAATAGGCGTAAGCTACTTCTTTGTCTACTTCACCATCGATCTGCACGAATCCCAGGTTGCCATTGTCGAATGTCCAGTTAGGGTTTTGCCCTTGCTTTGCAACCAGATATTCGAATGATCGATTCAACCCTTTACTATTAAACTGATAGTTTGTTCCCTGGTAGGTGTCCAGATAATTCCCGGCCGTGGTAATGATGACGTAAACGGAATAGCTTTCGGCATTTGATTTGGTACCCTCCAGCCAAACCCTGATGTTACTAAGCCTCACCCGCGTGTGACCCGCAAAATTCGGGTTGTCAAGCGGTACCACCCAGGTAGCTCTCCCCGTCGTTCGAAGCGTTTCCAGAACCGATGGCTGGGTGATCTCAACATACGTATTCTTCATCACCTGTGGCGGTGGATCAAAGCGGGTTAGCGCATTGGCAAAATCCATCGTTATTTTGGTGATATCCTGAATGCCGGAGTCGAGATTACTCACCGGATCAACGATCTTCGGATGAACATTGGAGGGACTAAGAGCCCAATAAAAATAGGATGCCTGGTAAGATCGTAAGGCAGCGAACAGCAAACTCTTCGCGTCTAAATACTTTTGGTAAAACTGTTGCATCATGGCCAGCATAGGCGCTTCACCAGCTTTCAAGGTGTTCACCAGATTCTGTAGGTTAGCTTGTTTTTGCTGAGTGTAATGCAATTGGAACGTAATGGCTGCCACTTGCTGCCCCGCTTTTATAACGGCGAGTTGTGCTGCTGAAAGCGACTGACCATAAATAACCAGAATATCGAGAGCCTGCTTGTAATCGGCAGCAAATTTGATCCCTTTATCGACCGAGTCCTGTAATACGTCATCGGCTTTCAGCTTAAAGATGGCCCAGCCGTCAGCTGCGCTCAGATCCGCACCATCCGTAGTGTCCTTCATCTCCTGAATGGTGTTCATTTGGGCCTGGGCACTGCTTATATTATCAGCTACCTCTTTTACCGCCTTAGCCAGTTCATACACTTTTTGCAGAACCTCCACCAGCTTCTTAAGTTTCGCCATAGTATCAGCTAATTCGCTGGCCTTTTTAGCGACGGCAGCGCCAGTGTCGGCTGCTTGCGCAACAGCCTTGGCACCATTTACAGCGCCTTCGGCTGCGGCTGGTGCTGCGGCTTCGTCGCCCATAGCCATTGCACCGATAGCCGCACCAAACGTTACTACCGCTGTAACCAAACTGACGATGGCTTTAATAATCTGTTCCCGTTCGTAATCCGGTATACCTATCTGCTGAAAGTTAGCCTGAACCGCGTTTACGGCCAGTTGCTGATTATTGAAATTGATTTGAGCCTTGGTTGCAGCAGCCTCCGCATTGCTATAGTTGTTATTAGCTTGTTGCAGAAGTGCCGTTACGTATTGATTTTCTGCATCTGCATTGGCTACCATCGTTTTAGCCAGCGCAATATTTTCATCGGTTAGCGTTTTTTGCGTGCTTAACGTTTCGTAATGCGACTCATATTCGCTTGCGTAGGAAGCAAAGGCGCGGGCTAGGTCCGTATATACACTTGATGTGAGATAAGGAACAAAAACAGCGCCGTTGGCAGTAGCATTTATTTGGGCACTCAACAGTGTAACCAGACTAGTACTGCGATAAAACAAATCTTCAAACTGGCCACTTTGGGCCGCCCAGCTTTTTACCCATAAAAATATGGATAAGGCCAGATCGGGATTCTGGTCGTACAACAGCGAACCGAAAATGAATGAATTGTTCAAATACAGTTGCATATCATCTGCTACCTGAAACCCAATACCCTGTTGTAGCTGAAGAGGCTGACAGACGGGCTGGCCATTGGTGTTATTAACCGAAATGCCCGGAGCAAGCGTATCCTGGTTAATCGTAAAGAGAACAGGCTGCTCCTGATTAGGAACAACCGCAGAACCTGTTAGAGTACCCACTAACTCATCAGCAAACACAACTAATTGTGCTGTATTACTTTGCCGATAGTCAAGAATTATCGTAGCACTACCCGTTACTTCAATCCTGCGGGCAAAAATCACCAGGCCTGTCGACTGAAGCAGCCAGTTGGTTAAGTCAGGCACCAGTAATACGTCAGCGTAGATGGTGGTCAATATCGGCGTCTGACCAGACTGTCGGATACTTTCTTTAATAGCGGAGAAATCCAGGCACATACCCCGAAGAATCGCATTTTGCGACCCGATCAGTTCGGTTGAGGCATTCGGTACGTTGCCTTTAGTTTGTAAATCGGAATAAAACGAGGGCCAATCCGGTGGCGAGAATGACTGGTTAGTGGCAGTGATTATAGAAGACGTCATAGTTTTTAATATTCATCAAAGAGGAAGGGATTATTCAGGATTTTTATGCTTAGTGAGGGCAGACGTATAGCTATAAACGTCTACCCTCACTTACCGAACTTCGGTTTATAGTATCCTATTTGTTCGGTCAGGCATTCAAGCAAGCATTACTTATTAACGGTTACGTATGCGTTAACTCGGTAGGCATCCGCTTCCTGGCCCACAGCCGTCCAGGCATTGATGGCTGATTGCACACCCAAGTTCATGATGATAGGCAGTGCTTCCTGAATATTCGTTTTTATTAGATTGATTATATTGTTGAGATCATCGGCAATCGCCCCCCACACACCCTGTATTTTTTGAATAATAGGCAGCGCGGCATTCAGGGGACCTAGTATATTCGTAAGCCCAGACTCGACGGAGTTGATGGCAATCATTAAGTTGGCATCAGCAGCCAGCTTATCAGAAAGAGAGTTAATTTGTTGTTGAGCGGCCCGGACTCTTTCCAGCGCTTTAACCGCTTTATCCCCATAAATACCCGCTACAATAGCTGCGGCAACAGTACCAATTGGCCATACCCAGGCATATGTAGGTGTCGTAGCAGCTACGATAACATCGTGATTATAGTCTGCATTAGCAGCATCAAGTACCAGTTTTTCAGCTTTCAGTTGTTCAGTAATCGTAATTACTTCCGTACTGGTCGCTCCATACTTATCATTATAGTATTTTTGCAGTCCCCCCTTGCCATCTGTGCCACTCAGCTTCACTTTATCACTCTGCGTTTGATCCGCAAAATCCTTAATTTTCGCAGCCACTGAAGCAGCATTCTTCTGGTATTCAGTGGCTTTAGACGACAGTAAACCCAAAATTGCCGTCAATTCATCTTTAGCAGTCTGATCATCAGGATTAGCAGTAAGTTTCTGGGCAAGCGGTAAAATAGGATTGTAGTACGTTGGCGCTTGCTGTGCATAATTATGAATGTCAGAAGCAAGCGAAACGCTTTGGGGAAAGGTATCATTCTGCCAAGTGGTAACATGGTCGTGAATACCCCCATAGGCCGCTACGAGTTGACTAAAATCGCTCATGTCAGACGGAGCACCAGAACCAATTGATGTTTTTAGGGCATCTAACGTGGTGGGTAAAACCAAGGCGTCGATAACGTAGGTTTGGATGCTGATCCATTCAGTTGCAGAAAGTGCAAATGCGGGCCCTCCCGAAACAGATGCTTGTGCAATAGAGCCGGGGCCAAGGCTGGGAGTTTGGGTTACTGATTCCTGTTCCATAATTTGTTAATCTGATTGTAAGTAGTTTACTGGTTGTTGTGAGGAAATAATACTGACGTAAACAAGAGTTTGCCTGATTCTTGTTAATAGTTACCAATGAACTGCTGCAGCAATCCCATTTGGTCGAAGTTTCACCCTAAAAGCATACACAAAATGTTGCTCTCAGCGGATGGAATCAAATGTAAATGGTTATATATTGTTAATACTTGATTATTTACTAAGAGGTAGTATATAATTTATGTGCATTTATTACTCTAAATAGATACATTATTCTAGTCTATTTATAATTTGTTACAACCTAAAATAAACTTGGAGTAAGTTTAACTTGTGTGACCGGCAACAGTCGCTTTACATGGCTCTGAAAGACGTGGGACGGGTGTATAAAACTAATTATATATTGTTTTATGTGCATGATCCCGAATTGCAGGCCACTGTGGAGGTATGCTCACCCAGATGGGGCACAGGAACAAGTTTAGCCGTGCTATCATATTGGGAAATAATCAGGCTCTGGTCAAACCGACTGGGAGCGACGGGTTACTACTGGTGGCAAAGTCGTCATTATGAATGCCATTATAGTACTATCTGCTGTACCTGTCGGAGCGGTTACGACAATGTTCAGCGCTAAGCGAACGGGAGGAGTTATAAAGTACATTTCTGCAATCGTCGACGCATCGCTGGCATCACATAAATCCGGGCGGTGAGGGTGATTTTACAGATGCTGATAATCAGGAATCCGTTTTTGATTTGGAGACTCTGCTAAACTTTTCCTTGCCTAGACCATCTTGTTCGGTTAGAGCCGCCAAATGGCGCCAGCGGCCGATCGTGATTATGTAATTTTCCGCAGAACTAAAGAAGTATCATTGGCTCATCAGCATAGGGGTTGTCTACTGAGAGACAGGAGATTTGTGGCAGAGCATCGTGGGGGGCCTTTAGGAAAGCAGCAACAGCATGATTTGCTAGAGTGGGCTTCCGCTTGTGTGAAACATGTCTTAGATCGTATCGGTGAGCAATCAAATCAGCCTTTGCTAGATATACTGAAAGTTGGTCATGCCTGGAAGCAGGGAAAAGCTTCGGTTGGGGATGCACGCAAAGCAGCACTCAATGCTATTGCTATGGCCAAGCAGCTTGAGGACCCGGTTAAAATAGCCATCACCCGGGCGGTTGGGCATGTTGTAGCGGTGGCTCATATAGCTGGCCATTCGTTAAAAGCAGCGGATTACGCTTTAAAGGCAATCAACAAAGATGGTAGGCCTCTAGAACAGCAATGGCAACATGAGCAATTACCATCTTCTATCAAAACGATTGTCTTAACAGCTCGAAAATAAAGGAGAAATGAACCTCTCGTTCGTCTCTTAAAAGCCCCATTAATGAAGCAGATACACGAACGCTCATTCATCTCGGGTAGAAGCGTTTGAAGAGACAGTTAGTTTTAATAACTGTCAACTTCCGTTAGTAGCATACGCTATTCAATCAGCGCATTCACCTTGTCAGTTGCAACCGGAAATGGAAACTGGGTATTAAAAAAGCGCACAACTCGAACGAGTTGTGCGCTAAGGAACAATAAATTACCGTCTACAATTAATTATAGTCCCGATTTTAACGCATTTAGTACGGCTTCGTACGCTTTCTTTTTGGCACCAGCCGGCGTGTACAGAAGCGGGTAATCGGCCCCGTTTCTGTAGCGCCAGCTTTGATTGTCCAGTAATCCCCAGATGGTTACGCCATAACGCTGTGACTTGGGCACATTACGCATATACGAATTGACGATATAGCTATACATCTCGGCCTGAGTAGTTTCCAGGGCATCAGTAAGTACTAAACTGGTCGCATTCGTCGTATTCACACCTATATCCAGTTCAGAGACATGAATCAATAGGCCAGTAGCCGCCAGTTTCCGGAAATGGGTATCTATTTGCTCTTTATTGGTGTTAATGCTAACATGCATCTGGGTGCCTATTCCGTCTACTTTAGCTCCTCTGCGTCTGATTTCGGCTACATAAGCAATCATAGAATCCAGCTTGGCCGTTGAGGATTCCAGGTTGTAATCGTTTATAAATAACTTAGCCGCCGGGTCCGCTTCTGCGGCATAGGTGAATGCTTTAACCCCAAAATCACGACCTAGGTAGTGGCTCCAGACAAATACATCGTTAGCCGTAGCATTGGCTGTGTTCGTATTGTTTCGAATAGCCCCCGCAGGCCCATCGGAAAACATTTCATTGATTACATCCCAACCGCGCACCTTTCCTTTGAAATGCCCTGCAATCTGTTGAATCGTTGTTTTAAGCAGGCTATCTACCTTTGTATAATTATTGGCAGATCCACCCGCTGTGACTAATTCATTGACACTCACATCATCAATAAAATACGTGTTGCTATTACGTCCCATATCAAATACAATACGGGTTTGGGCTTCATTAGCGGTAATAAGCCAGGTTACCTGCTGCCAGGAAGTACCGATCGTCTGATCGCCCTGGTACAAAGCAGAAGGTTGAGTTGAAAGTCTTATAGAACCATTGGCCGCGGCTGCTTTTACCCAATAGCTAACCTGGTATTGTTTGCCCACCGTAAGCGGAATAGGATCAGAAGCTACCTGCACGCGCCATTGCTCTGTGGTGTAAGCGGTCGGGTTTACCACTTTCATAGAGCGGCTACCGGAGCGTACTTCAGCCGCGCCGGAACCTACACTTATGGTAGCCGTTCCAGCGGGGTTGCCCGTATTCAACACAGTGAACCGAGCAAAACTGGTCGCATCTCCGTCTTCAAAACCAGGATTTTGTATTAAGTTCGTATCACTCGGACGGGCAGACGTTAAAATGCTTCGGTAATAGGTGCCTTGCGCTTGTGAGTGCCAGGCTAAAACATGCCCATGAACTTGCATATTAGCCGCTTGTGCAGCTGCCACCATGGCATCGGCTGTCGTGAAATTATACCCCCCGGAACTTGTTACCAGGGCATTGTTTTTCATTTCATTTTCAAACGTAATGCCATTGAAGTCCCGCTTGATGATAGTCGATGAGGTAGGATTGGTTATGAAAGCCCCATTGCTACCTGCCACAGCAATCGGAAAAGTAGCCACCGATTTTAATGACACGGTTCCCATTACAGGGGGTTCCACGCCTTCATGATCGGTCATACAGGCGGATACAACGGCCAGCAGCCCTACAAATTCCAAAATTCTTTTTTTCATATAGATTTGATTTATACTCATACACATAGCTACTGATCGCTTTAGGGCCATAATTGCTTGAATTAAGTCCGTTCATAGGCTTCTTCCGTCGTCAGCATCTTTTACATCACTACTGCCAAGCCGAAGCCGTAATTGCTTTGATCGGCCCTTCTCTTTTGGGTGTTGATAAGTTCTTTAAAGGACAATTCCCTGATCATTTCTTCAGAAATTGCGTCGTACGCAGTTACTAATAAATTCGGTTAAGATTAGCCGCTGGGATCGAGCAGTGTCAACGCTGACTTTTTCATGCCGTGGGTTCCCAGCATGTGCAGACGGAGCCAGGCGCCCAATAGTACGTAGTAAAACTGATCACCAGCTGATAAGACGTTTCATACTGTTACATACTGTTGTAGTCGTGAAGTTTATGTTAGAGGGTGTTTTTATCGGATAAACTTATTCTGGATAAATGGCACTAGTGGACTTGCAACAGTATAGTGAAGATTTTTTCAGGCGGCCATTGCGGTAGTGAAAAAATAAGATTCTTGTTGACTGGGTGTTCGGTCATACCAAATTGGTGTCCGTCTATGAGGCACAGATAGTCGCTTTGAAAACGGCTATCAAAGAACTCATTGACGTAGACCCTATTCTCAAACCTCGTGTTGAGCGGCTGGTATCCATCAAAGGGCTAGCTTTACTGTCGGTGGCCATTCTCGTCGCTGAAACCAACAGTTTTGAAGGCTTCAACAACCAGCGTCATTTAGTTAGCTATGCGAGGTATAACGTCATAGAGAATCAGTCGGGTAACCACTCGGGCAAAATGCGCATCTTCCAAAAGGGTAACACGGGGCCGCCCGAGCCGAGCGGTCGGCTTCGTTGTATCCTGCATATGTTTGCTTTTAATGCGGTTCGGTTCAATAAACCCAGTTGCAAAGCCCTTTATGATCGGGTCTACAAACGAACTCGTATTAAGATGAAAGCCTATGTGGTTGTTCAAAAGCGATTGCTTTTGATTGCCTACGACTTATGGCTTCATGAGATCAAGTATGACCTTTTGTATTTAGCGAACCGAGCCGAGAAGAACAAAAAAATAGTCCCGCCGGTCGGGGACTATACAGTATCAACTGGCCGAAGCCGAGTTGTCCTATTTGTAATTCAAAAATATGAAAAAAATTCTATCTCAAAATTTGCTTCTCACAACAGTACCAACGGTCCGATTTTCAACATCAATCGAAAAACGGTAGTCGATACTTGGGTGCAAACGGCGCACATTATACTGCACGCGCTTCGGTCAATATAGTTGAAAAGCTAATGATGCGCATCTTGCCGGTCAGAAATTGAACCGTCTCTACTAATTCTGCCTTGAAACTCCCCCAGAACGACTCAACATGAATGTTCTGATAGTAGGCCACTTGCATACGTTGCGCAAAATTTCATCGTCTCATTGTTTTGGAAGCGTACCTGGCAACTATTCAGATCGACTCTATTTATTCGACATAAACCCAGAATGGGTAATGGGTACGATAAAAAAGCCTGGTCACAACGCAGCCAGGCTTTCCGCATCTATCCACACCAGTAGGGAACCGACTAATTCCCCTAGATTTAGCGAATATAGCGGCTTGATCAGGTAAAAGTCTTATTAATTATACACTGTAAACTCGAATGAAGGTAAACTCGACAGTCCTTACCCTACTCGTTGCCTCCCTGTTTAATTTTTCAGCACAAGGGCAAAAGACCGATATTATGCTGTTGGGGTCCGATCACCTGGCCCAACTCTATAAAAGCGATAACCCAAACACGGACGTTTTGCTGCCCAGGCAACAAGGTGAGCTTGCCGCATTCACCAAACTCATTCTGCCTTACCAGCCGAACATGATCATGGTAGAGGTGTTGCCGGAAAAACAAAAAATGATCGATAGTTTGTATAGCTTATACATGCATGATAACCTCAAACTGGATCAACTGGCAGATGGCCGAAGTGAAGTCTATCAGTTAGCCTTTCGAATGGGGAAACAGCTTGGACTAGCCAAAATATATTGTGTCAATGCGCCAGGGGGAACTTCGCAAAGCATTCTGGACAACGGCGAGAACATCCATTTGTATAAAGAAGAAGGAATGGCCTTGCGATCGATGGTCGTTGACAAAGTGAAAGCCTTACAGGAAAATAGGTTGTCGTTGAAAAACTATCTGGTTTTTATCAATCAGCCGGAGACCTATAACAAAATTTATCATTTGCGCTACATTACCCCAGCCCGAGTGATAAACGGAACATTTAAAAATCCAGACGCGATGGTTGACACGGCCTTTGTCAATCCGAACTATATTGGCGCTGAGCTGATTTCTGTTTTTAAAAATAGAGATTACAAAATCTACTCGAACATGGTTACGGCTCAACTAAAAACGAAGGCAAAACGGGTGCTGTTACTCATTGGCGCGGCTCACCTTGGTTCGCTCAAAAGCATTTTACGGGATGATCCTGCTTATACGGTAATCGATCCCACTACGTATCTCGACAGATAATTGGCCGTGTCAATCGTCCATCGCAAACGGACAGATACAAACGGGCTACGTAATGATTTTAGTGTCTAACCCCTCTGTGCTGAATTAGCCGACCGTTCAGCGCTATCTCAGGAAATAGTTCCAGCTATGTTCCTGCGTTATATAACCTTTCAATGACGATGAGTGTACCAGAAAACCAACTAACTAACAAGCCATCAATTACCACGTTGTTTATTGATATTGGGGGCGTACTCCTTTCTAATGGCTGGGACCGGGCTGCCCGCAGGTTGGCAGCCGAGACGTTTGCCCTGGATCTAGCTGATCTGGAAGAACGACACCATCTGACCTTTGACACCTACGAAACGGGTAAGCTCACCCTGGACGAATACCTGGATCGGATCGTTTTTTATCAAGCCCGATCCTTCTCGATGGACCGTTTTAAAGAATTCATGTTCGCCCAGTCGAGGCCTTATCCCGACATGATCGAGCTGATTCGGCAGTTGAAACAAACCTACCAACTAAAAATTGCCGTCGTCAGTAACGAAGGTCGGGAGCTGAACAGACACCGGATTGAGACCTTTGGCTTAGCTGAATTTGTCGACTTTTTTGTCTCCTCCAGCTTTGTTCATTTACGCAAGCCAAACGCCGATATTTATAAAATGGCCATCGATTTGGCCCAAACACCGATTGATCAGATCCTGTATCTGGATGATCGATCTCTCTTTGTCAGTGTGGCCGCGAGCTTAGGCATTCAGGGCATTTGTCACGTTGATTACCAGACCACCCGAACCGCCCTCGATCGGGTCGGCCTAAGCGTTGATCAATAAGGAGTGACATTAACGATTTCCTCAATAGTCCTACCAGCAGCTTCACTGATCGATCCGATATCGTTCTATGAGTAGCTGAAACCTAGATTTGTACACTATGCGGTACATAATCAATTTAAAAGACTCCTTAGCCCAAAATAGATATCTCAAAGGTTTGCCCGTCGACTGTAAGCATCCACCAAGTCGATCCACAGAAAAAACATTCTATTTTCTCGTCCAGTTGTCCAGTCATGTTACTAAACCATGAGAATACACCCCATCCCAAGCGTTCCGATTTACTGGCCCGATTTGGTCGGTTTCTGCGAGAGCGATTCAGTCTGGAAGAGGATAAGGACGATGAAGCGGAGGTTATCCAATCGGTTAGCCGAGGTATCGAATTTCGGGGCATAAATCTGTGGACGTTAATTTTCGCGATTTTCATTGCCTCCATTGGATTAAATATCAACTCCCCGGCGGTTATCACAGGTGCGTTTCTTATCTCCCCGCTAATGGGCCCTATAATGGGAATTGGCATGGGAGTCGGTATCAATGATTTGGCGATGATCACCCGCGTGCTGAAAAACCTGAGTATTGCGGTTTTCATTAGTCTGCTGACCTCCACGATCTATCTCGTTCTGAGCCCTTTACACCTCGCTCAGTCGGAACTGTTAGCTCGTACATCGCCCACCGTTTGGGATGCTTTGGTGGCCTGGCGGGCATTGTAGCAGGCTCACGTCGAGAGAAGGTCACCAATGTTATTCCAGGAGTGGCCATAGCTACCGCTCTAATGCCTCCCCTGTGTACAGCAGGTTATGGCATCGCTACCGGTAATCTGTACTACTTTGCGGGCGCGTTTTACCTATTTCTCATCAATGGGATCTGTATTAGTCTGGCTACGTTCTTGATTGTACGATTCCTGGGCTATCATCAAAAAGAATATCCAACGTCTGAAGTTGAACGGCGTGTGCGCAATACGATTTGGCTGGCCGTGTTGATTGCCATTGTACCTAGCACGTATCTGGGTTATCAAATTGTTCGTAAGACTATTTTCGAAGAGGAGGCCAAGCGATTTGTTGCCAGAGAGTGTGATTTTCACTACCGGCAAGTCATAAAATATGATGCACATTTCAATCAGCACCAGAGCCGACTCGAACTTACGCTGGTTGGAGAGCCGTTGCCCACAGACTCCATCAATCTGCTGAAGGCAAAAATGCCCACGTATGGCCTGAACGATGCGCAACTAATTGTGCATCAGGGCAGTTTCAAGGATGCGCCTATTGACGTTGATGCCCTTACCAATACGGTAGCCGACCAGGTAATCAAGCCCGCAAGGATCAAACCATTGATTCATTACGTCGGCATATCGAGCTAACCCAAACCTCCCGATTGCCCGTGGCTGATTTGCGCAATGAACTCAAAACCCTGATGCCCGATCTGCAAACCTTCACTGCTGCCCGTTCACTGGTAGTGAATGCGGCCACTATAAAACCCGATACGGTTATGTTGGTGTATGCCAAATTCGCCCGTCAACATACCTGGGCTGAACACCAACGCATTGAGAAGTGGCTACAAAGTCGGACGAAAAGTAAGCGAATTAAACTCTTAGTCGAGTGAGCGATAACGTACCTTTTCGTGTTCCAGGTTCATAATTTATTGCCTAAAATTTGCCCCTAGCTTCGGATAGCTATTCACTGATCGAAGGGTTTTCGTCCACGAAAACACATTAATGCCATTTTTGTACTTTTAGTAGTTGTTCTAATTACTCTCTCAAATTCAACTGAGTAATGCCAATTGTATAATTCATATACTACTATAGAGAGTTAGTCACCTTCTTTGACTATTCCCTATAAAACAAATACAGCGAACTGGATGCTGTCCGGCGATCGAAGGCGGCTTTCTTACGTTCTGAAATATGGCAGTCAATCTATAAAAATGAACAGCAAAATTACGATTGGGACACAAAGTCGCGGGGCGCTAGCCCATACAACTTCCGAAAACATTTAGCGAAATAAGCCGGACTCTCGAAGCCTACCCGGTAAGCTGTCTCACTGACCCTCAGCCCTTCGCTTAGGTAGTAGGTGGCCTGTTTGAGACGGTATTGACGCAGCAGGTCATTGGCCGATAAACCCGTGAGCGTTTTCACTTTACGAAACAGATTCGTGCGGCTCAGGTTTAGCTGGCTCATCATCGTTTCTACACCGAAATCCGGATCGCTTAGGTGCGCATCCAGGAGATGGTAAAGCTGGCCCAGAAAAGGATCGGGCGCTTGATTAGTTAGGTCCATTAACTGGTTGATCAGATTCAGTAACTGGCGGGCATGGGTTTCGATCCCTGTTAGTTGTCTCTGTATAGGCGTGGACTGTCTTTGCAGTAACAATTGTTCGAGAGGACCCAGAATCAGGGTCAGGGGAGTGTGAAATTCGTGGGTGATGTTGGCGAAGAACCGGCTTTTCATCTCGTCTAACTGTCGGAGATTTTCGGCCTCCATCTGCCGATGGACGAGCTGTTGGCGTAATTTATACCGACTGAGCAACGATCGATACAGCAGTACTAAACCACTGGTAAGGGTCAGGCCCAGCAACACAAAAAACCCGCCGGTTTTCCAGAAAGGAGGTTGGACAATCAGCCGGAATGTATGCCATCTGGCCTCCCATTGACCTGCTTTCTGCGCTCGATTCACCGTAAAGGTGTAATTGCCGGCTGGCAATTGATAACTGGCCGTAGCGTCGACCCCTTCCTCGACATTCCCTTGTTGATCTGTTGGGCCTCCAGTATGATTTATAACAATAATAATGCTGTTTTAGTAGTAGTGTTTACTTCCCGATACAGAAAGTAATGCACAAGCCCAAGCTCCTTATAATTAGATATATACACTTAACAGAAAAACTCTAAGGTACAAATAATACACAAATTGTAAATTTCTTTATTGGGCTTGTGGGATTTATTATGTTTAATCAGTGTAAGCAGTTCAGCGTTTTCGGATATGGACGCTGCTGGAGACATAGTAAGCAAGCCTGAGTATAAATTATTCCGTTACTGCTCATGTATACTATAATGATGACCTTCTAACACAAAGAAAGGAATTGTCAACAACCTAGGCGTTTTGGCTTTATATTGTCACTTTCTTTTACAAACTGCTTAAAAAGTAATAATGGCGTTTAATGAGAATACGCGTGTAAAAATTCCTGCAATTCTGCACCTTAATCGATTAGGCTATCGGTACCTCTCCTTGTCGAATGCCAACCACGATGAAAGCACCAATATCTTTACCGACATTTTTCACGAAAGCCTTTACCAAATCAACCCTGGCGTTGATGCCCAAGATGTAAGTCGCTTACTCGAAAAAATAAAACTTGCGTTAGACAACGATGATTTAGGGCAGGAGTTTTATAAAATGCTGCTGGCCACGTCGGACATCAAACTAGTTGACTTTAAAAATTTTGACACGAATGACTTCCGTGTAGTTACAGAACTGACGTGCAAAAACGGGGACGATGAGTTCCGCCCTGATATTACGTTACTGATCAATGGAATGCCGTTGGCGTTTATCGAAGTGAAAAAGCCAAATAATCGGGAGGGCGTTCTGGCCGAACGGGATCGGATCAACAAGCGGTTCAGCAACCCGAAGTTCAAACGGTTTATTAATATTTCCCAGCTTCTGGTCTTCTCCAATAATATGGAGTACGACACCGAGTCTATTGTTCCCATTCAGGGTGCATTTTACGCTACCACGTCCACGCAGCAGGTCAACTTCAACTGCTTTCGAGAAGAGTTATCCAACGAGCTAGCCCACCAGCTGGCCCTTGAAGATGATACGCTGGAAAACGTTATTCTGAAGGACAACAACCTGGCAGCCATCAAGCACTCGCCTGAATTCATTACCAATAAAAACCCCAATAACCCGACCAATCGCATCCTGACATCACTTTTTAGCCAGGAGCGGTTAAAGATGATCCTGAAATACGGCATTGTTTATGTGCATGAAGAAAAAGGGCTTGAGAAGCATGTAATGCGCTACCCGCAGTTATTTGCGACGAAAGCCATTGAAAAAACCATTGACGAGGGCAAACGGAAAGGAATTATTTGGCACACGCAGGGGAGTGGAAAAACGGCACTCTCTTTTTATAATGTCGCCTACCTGACGGATTATTTTCAGCGCAAAGGGGTCATTCCGAAATTCTATTTTATCGTCGATCGGATTGATTTGATGAACCAGGCTAAACGCGAGTTTTCCAGCCGGGGACTGGTCGTTCATACCGTGAATTCAAAAGAGGAACTGGTCAGCGATTACCGAACGCCCAAAGCGATTCATAATCTGACAGGACAGCCTGAAATCACGGTCGTCAATATTCAGAAGTTTAAGGAAGAAACCAGCGTCCTGAAAAGCAGTGATTATGCCATCGATATTCAGCGGGTTTATTTTGTTGACGAAGCACACCGGGGTTACAAACTGGAAGGGAGTTTTCTGGCCAACCTGTCTACGTCTGATCGAAAAGCAATTGTCATCGCGCTGACCGGTACACCCCTAATTGGTAAAGACGCTCGTTCGAAGGATATTTTCGGCGACTATATTCATAAATATTATTACAACGCTTCCATTGCCGATGGCTATACGCTGAAACTGATTCGAGAAGGCATCGAAACAAATTATAAAATTCAGTTGGAACAGGCCTTGAAAGAAGTCGAAATTCTGAAAGGCGATGTGGATCGACGGCTAATTTACGCGCACCCTACCTTTGTTGAGCCTATGCTCGACTATATAATTCTGGATTTCACCGAAAGCCGAAAGCGGCTGGGCGATCAAACCATTGGGGGTATGGTGGTGTGCGATAGCGCTGATCAGGCTGAAAAACTGTACGAACTCTTTCAATCGAAATACGTGGCTACGGCTACCGTTGTTCCGCTTAGTACTTCATCTAGTATTGCGCTTGCTGCTGACCAACAGGGCATTTATACAACCACGGCTAAATCCAAAAAAGCCCTTTCGGCTGCGCTGATTCTGCATGATGCCGGTACAAAAGACGATCGACGGCAGCAGGTAGAGGAGTTTAAGGAGGGTCGAATTGATCTGCTGTTTGTGTACAATATGCTCCTGACGGGATTCGACGCCAAACGCCTGAAAAAGCTATACCTCGGGCGGGTTGTCAAAGATCATAATCTGCTGCAAACCCTCACGCGTGTAAATCGACCCTACAAAAGTTTTCAATACGGCTACGTAGTCGACTTTGCCGACATTCGGAATGAGTTCGATAAGACCAATAAAGATTACTTTGACGAGCTTCAGCAAGAACTCGGCGATGAGATGCAGACCTATTCGAATCTCTTTAAAACCAAAGAGGAGATCGAGGCCGAAATCAAGGACATTAAAGAAACTCTGTTTCCCTATGATCTGCGCAATTCAGAAATTTTCTCACAGCAAATCAGTGAGATCGAAGATCGTAGTACGATGTTGGCCATTAAAAAGGTGCTCGCCAACGCCCGAAATCTGTATAACCTCATTCGACAGTTCGATCATGTAGAGCTGCTGGCCAAAATCGACTTTAAAAAGCTGAATGAGCTTTTCCGGGTAGCTGCCGATCATCTGGATCTGGTGAATCAGAAGCTGTCACTACAGAATAGTACCGACACCACCAACCTGCTTAACATAGCCCTGGAAAATGTACTGTTTATGTTCACGAAGGTGTCGGAAAATGAACTGGTGTTGGCCGATCAGTTGAAAGATACTCTCCGTAAAACCCGCGAAGCCCTACGTAGCAACTTCGACCAGGACGACCCGGATTTTATTACGTTGTATGAGGAGTTGAAACGGCTTTTCAAAAAGAAGAACCTCGACGAGATTACGCAGGCCGACATGATTCAGAACATCGGGTCACTGCGCGTGATCTATGAGCGGGTGAACGAACTGAACCGAAAAAACAATCTCTTACGGGCTAAATACGAAAATGACACGAAATATGCCCGTGTTCATAAGCGGATTTTGGAGCGGGGCGACATCACCAAACGCGAAAGTGAAATCCATGAAACGCTCTTGATTATCAAACAGCAGACCGACGATCAGGTATTAAAAAACTCCCGATTGCTGAATAATGAGGGCTTTTTTACCCAAATGATGCAGCAGGAAGTTGTTAAGGGTTTTCAGCAGACAAGCGTTAAATTAGCACCTGACTCCGCTCGCTATATCAATGGTCTGGTGGTGCGGGAGTACGTAAACGAATATCAGGGTAATTATAGATGGTAGTACAAGACTTTACAGCAAAGACGAAAGAACTGATTGACAACCTGAAGGGCGTTTGTACGTCTTACGGACTGGGTAATGATGGTAATGAATTTAAAATCATCACGCAGGTTTTTCTGTACAAATTCATGAATGATAAGTTTGGCTATGAAGTCAAACAACTAGATTCAACCCTTAAAAACGCTGAAAAGTGGGAAGAAGCTATCGCTGGATACTCAGACGATGCTTATGAGATGCTGCTGCTGGGCATGAGTCCCAATAGTGCCCGGCTCAAGCGCCAGCATTACATCTCGTATCTGTTTGGCAAACAAACGCAGGAAGAATTTGCCAAGTTTTTCGATGATACGCTGCGCGATATCGCCATTACGAACAACGATATTTTTTCGGTTAAAACTAATTCCGGCTCCCGTATCAGGCTGTTCGATGAACTGAGCCAATATATCTCCGATCCTTCGCAACGCGACAACTTCTGCCGAGCTCTGATCAACCAGTTAGTTAACTTTAGCTTCGAGCAAATTTTCGATCAGAAATTCGACTTCTTCTCGACCATTTTCGAGTACCTGATCAAGGATTACAACAAAGACGGGGGCGGCAAATATGCTGAATATTATACGCCCCACGCTGTTGCAAAGATCATGGCGTCTATTCTGGTCGATACGCCCGTATACGACGTGACCTGTTACGATCCATCGGCGGGCTCGGGGACGCTTCTCATGAATCTTGCCCATGCCATTGGCGAAGATCGCTGTACTATTTACTCTCAGGATATTTCGCAAAAATCATCAGGGATGCTACGACTGAACCTGATTCTGAATAACCTCGTCCATTCGATTCCGAACATTGTTCAGGGGAATACGATGCTGTCGCCATATCACAAAACGGGTGATGCACTGATGACCTTCGATTATATCGTATCGAATCCGCCCTTCAAACTCGATTTTAGCGACTATTACCCCGAACTCGACACCAAACGAAACAACGAACGATTTTTTGCTGGTATACCCAATATCCCCAATAAAGACAAGGATAAAATGTCGATTTACCTGCTCTTTATTCAGCACATTATCCATTCCTTGTCACCGAAGGGTCGGGCGGCTGTTGTGGTACCAACTGGATTTATTACGGCGCAGAGTGGTATCGAAAAGAAGATCCGGCAGAAACTCGTCGATGAGCGCATGTTGCGGGGGGTGGTGTCAATGCCGTCCAATATTTTCGCGACTACTGGTACCAATGTATCGATACTGTTTATCGACAAAGCCAATACCAAAGGTGATATTGTGCTGATGGATGCCGCTAAACTGGGCAAGATCATTAAAGAAGGTAAAAACCAGAAAACTCTGCTTTCCCATGATGAAGAGCAGCAGATTATCAATGCGTTCAATCGTCACGAAGCCGTTGAAGATTTCTCGGTGGTGCTCTCGTATGAGCAGATCCGTGACAAAAACTATTCGTTCAGCGCTGGGCAGTACTTCGACGTAAAAATCGACTATACCGACATTACGCCCGACGAGTTTCTGGCCAAAATGAACGGCTTCACACAGAATCTCAACGCTCTTTTTGCCGAATCCCGAACGCTGGAAGACGAGATTAAAGCTCAGTTAGCCGGGTTACGCTATGAACACTAATTTGCCCGATGATACGCGGCTGTTTGGTAGAATAGCTGTGTTGATCGAAATCGCCCGGAAGCAGGTTGTGACGGCCGTTAATCTAGCCATGGTGCATACCTATTTCGAAATTGGCCGTATGATTGTTGACGACGAACAGCAAGGTATGGGACGCGCGGGCTATGGAAAGCAGGTATTGAAAGAGCTATCGGTTCGCTTGACTAATACGTTTGGCAAAGGCTTTTCGGAGGTCAATCTGCGCCAGATGCGCGCCTTTTATGAGACGTACTCAATTCAGCAGACAGTGTCTGCTGAATTGCAACAACCTAGTTTTCAGCTATCCTGGTCGCATTACCTGATTCTGATGAGGATTGACAACCCCGATCAGCGTCGGTTCTATGAACTGGAGTGCGTGGCCAATAACTGGAGTTTACGGGAATTGCAACGCCAGTATAATTCGAGTCTGTACGAACGCCTGGCGCTGAGTCGGGATAAAGACCAGGTACAGAAACTGGCTCAGGAAGGACAACGGGTAGTAGCACCGCAGGACGTGATTAAGAATCCGTATGTGCTGGAATTTCTGGGACTGAACGCCGAAACGGCCTATTCTGAATCGCAACTGGAAACCCGGATTATTGATCAGATGCAGCATTTTCTGCTCGAACTGGGTAAAGGCTTTTTATTTGAAGCACGACAGAAACGGTTCACGTTCAACGAAGACCATTTCTTTGTCGATCTGGTCTTTTATAACCGACTACTGCAATGTTACGTGTTAATTGACCTGAAGACCGATAAGCTCGTGCATCAGGATCTTGGGCAGATGCAGATGTATGTGAACTACTACGACCGTTATGTAAAGCTCGATCACGAAAAGCCAACACTTGGAATTTTGTTATGTAAGCAAAAAAACGACGCACTTGTAGAGTTAACGTTGCCCAAAGAGGCCAACATCTACGCATCGGAGTACAAGCTTTATCTACCTGACAAGCAGTTGTTACAGCAGAAATTAATTGAATGGACAGAGGAGTTTGATACTAACTAGTTTTGAGGAGTGATGAGTGATTGGAAAAAAATTGGGCAGATTGTAAATTTTAAAAGAGGATATGATTTGCCTTCGCGTTTGCGAGCGGACGGGAAATATCCAATATTGAGTTCAGCAGGTATCACAGGATATCATAATGAGTACAAAGCTGAAGGTGAGGGTTTAGTAACAGGTCGATATGGTACTCTTGGAGAGATGTATTATATAAATGGCCGATACTGGCCACATAATACAGCACTGTACGTCATTGATTTTAAAGGAAACTACCCTAAGTATGTTTATTATCTACTAAAGAGTTTAAATAGTTTAAGTCAGTCAGATAAAAGCGCAGTACCAGGTATTAACAGAAATGATTTACATGAGCTAAAAGTCCCTTACGTTGAAAGAAAATACCAGATTCCTATAGCATCTGTCCTTTCCGCTTTAGATGCCAAAATTGAGCTTAACAACCGCATCAATGCTGAGCTAGAAGCAATGGCTAAAACCTTGTACGACTATTGGTTCGTGCAGTTTGATTTCCCCGATGCCAACGGTAAACCCTATAAAAGCAACGGTGGCAAGATGGTTTGGAATGAAGAACTGAAACGGGAAATACCGGAAGATTGGGAGGCTGGAAATATTTTGAGAGTCGGTGATTTATTAGGTGGTGGCACACCTAATACAAAAGAACCATCTTACTGGTCAGGTAATATTCCTTTTTTTACGCCCAAAGATGTAGAGGATTCTATTTTCGTAGTTTCTACACTACAATCTATTACCGAAAAAGGATTAAAAAATTGTAGCACAAGGTTATTTCCAAAAGGAACAATATTTGTTACTGCACGCGGAACTGTTGGAAATGTAAATATTGCAGCACAGGATATGGCCATGAACCAATCCTGCTATGCCTTACAGGCAAAACCAGATATCAATTATTATTTTCTGCACTTATGTGTCTGTGATGTTGTAAGGCAGTTGAAATCTAAAGCAAATGGCTCTGTTTTTGACGCAATTGTTTCTAATGATTTTAAGTTAACGTCAATCTCAATACCGCCGGTTGATATTATTAAAAAGTTTGATTCTATTACTGGAAGCTTCTACGAAAAAATCCTCAGCACTAAAAAAGAAAACCAACGCCTTTCTACGCTTCGCGACTGGCTGCTGCCAATGCTGATGAATGGTCAGGTAACGGTAAACAGTATTAATCAGCTTGAAGAGCAAGATTTGAACGTAATAAAGCAGGAAGATCTATTCATTGCCGACAACAAGAAAGCATTTGCCAAGCAGGTGTTAGGGGGAAAAATCGTCTCCCTGTTTCAGAACGATCCTCATTTTACAAATATCAAGTTTCAGAAAATTCAATACTTAGCTGAGCACGTAGCCGAAGTCGATTTGAACTGGAATTATTACTATCAGGCTGCTGGTCCATACGATAACGTCTATATGCACACCATTTCGGAAAAGTTTAAAGCCTCGAACTGGTTTGCAAAAGAGGAGAATAAGTTTACCCCACTCGAAAAAAAGGGACAGATTGACGGCTATTACCAAAGCTTTTTTCAGCCTGTTGTAAACCGCCTTGATAACCTATTTACGTTGTTAGCCGATGTAACGGACATCGAAGCCGAAATAATTGCTACGTTGTATGCGGTCTGGAACAACCGAATTGTCCTGAATCAGCCTGTGGCCGAAGAACTACTAATCCAAGACTTCTACAATTGGAGTGACCGTAAGCTGCTGTACACACCCGAACAATTACAAAAAGGATTGCAGTGGCTACACACAAATAATATCATTCCAAACGGCTTTGGGAAGGAAATGAAGAAGGCCAAAGGGAAAAAGTAAAACACTAGTTGTACTCTAGTAAAAAAGGTTAAAAGACTTGTCATAGCAGTTCCAATGCAAAACGTTTTACACCAGAACCCGCTATCCGCCTGGAAACACTTGTGTAGTGCTGGTGGAATAGAACTCGATGGAAGGGACGAAGGCCTTGATAAAAAGATACATTTAGCCCTTAACCCTTCATCTCGGTCATTAGAAGACGCTCTATCTGGAGCAACCATGAATGAGTTTCTTTCGGCATTTTTTGCAGGAATCCACCCATTTATCCTGATTTTTAGGGATATACTCGACTTTTTTGAAAATGCAGATGCCACTAAAGGTCAGGCGCAATGGATGCTACAAGTTGATAATGTAGACGTAAGCCTTGAGCACTTTCGAGATTGGATAGAAACCTGGTCAAAAATAGAGAATGTAAAGCAGGAAGTTTCTGCGCTTGTTTTTCAGGATACCGGGGAATTATTGGGGATTTTACGTAAACCTAATGTTGTTGAAAAGCAGTTACAGCTATCTTTAAGAAATGAGTTGTTAAGTCTTCCTCAAGATGTTCAAGAGTGGACAAGAGCATATAACAGTGGAAAGTATTTACCCCTCCCAAAATCACTGTCCTCACCTGACTTTCCAGGTGAATTGCGTGAGAGCGTCTCGATTGCTCAGGCAATTGCCTCTATACTAATAAATTCTAAAATGACCCAAGGGGAACTTAGGCAGACATTGGTCAAACAGGCATATCCGCAAGGGGAATCCATGAATTCAATCGACTTTTGGGCAATTGTTCATCGTGAAACGGATTATTTATTACGATCATTAGTTATTGCCCTATCGTCTTGTGGTACCCTTCTTAAACCTGTTGAATTGGCAGAACTGTCCGTAGAACTGAACACTTTCATCGATAAGTATCCAAAGGTGCCATTAGAGATGGAAATTCATCTCAGTGATTTTGACTCTATCCTTTCTTTACCAATCTGGAAAAAGCGTTATGAGCTATATTCGGTTTGGATTGCAACGGAGATTATAAAAGCACTTCATGGGCATAATATCGAATTACACCATGATAAGGGCCGAATTGCTTTTGCCTTTCACGAGACATTAATTGCAACTGTTCACTCAGCAAAAGATCCATTTATACTTGTCAGTGAACGCCGATCGCCACTATTTGATCCAATAGGCAAAGGGCGTTCAAGTGCTGTTCAGCCTGATTATGGCTTATGGAAAACAAGAAAAGGTCAAGAAGATTGTGCAATGGTTATTGAAGTCAAACATTACAAAAAATCATCAAAGAAAAATTTTGTTGATCTCTTCGTTGACTATGCACGTGCTTTTTGTCTAGCAGAAGTATACCTAGTAAATCATGGACCGACTGGAAAGGTTATTGAAGGCGTTAAGTCTATTTCAACAAATTTGGCTAACCGATGTCACCCAATTCAGCACTTAACGCCCTTAAATACAGAGGCTCGTGAAAAATTTGCCGTTGCTGTACGTAAGTGCATTGGTGAACCACAAAAGGTAATGTTGGTAAAAAACCAAGGTGTGGTAAAAACCGTAGTGTTCGATGTCTCAGCCTCTATGAATACTCTTCTAAATTCTTCAGCAGCAGACGAACTCAAATCCTCTATTTTGGGAATTGACCAATTACAAAACCTAGTAGCTGTCGATTACAGACTTGTAGGAAATTTTCCAGTTTCAGAGGCAGGCTTCGCAGATTTGCTTAAATCAGGAGGAGGCTATACAGATTTGAAAAGGGCAGTCCAAACATTGTTAATTGATAATTCAATCATTATTATAGTGACAGATACTGAAGGCTTGGAGACCCTTAACGGTTTAAATGTGGTTACTCACGAATACCAAAAATACGCACCGAAAGAACTTAAAATTTGCGTTTGTATTAAGTAACTCAGGTTTGCAGACATTTTTGGATCAATAACATAATCAAGGCCAAAGGGAAATGGAGGCCCATAATGAGAACTACTAACCAGGGTATGAGCCCCATTCATCAGTTGCCTTTATTATGTACGCCATCACATTCTGCCGAATTATACTAAATCAGTCAATCAATGGCATACTTGATCACTTGTGCAAATTGCAAGACAAAACCAGTGGTAAAAAATCCGAGCCAGCTTGACCGACTGGCTTTTCATGGTACGTTATTTGTAGCAAGAACTCAGCTAATCAAATTAGCAGACATCGATCTTGATTGGAATTACACGCTTCCTGCCTGGGAATTGTACTCTGGAAAAAGAAGTAAACTGTATCCGCAGATAGCTGAGGCTAACTGGAAAAAACCTTGTGTCGACATAAACATCATATCGGCTCTTTTTGGGTGGATTAAGCATACCGATTTGATCCCCTATTACGATTTGAAAATGGATGCTCGAAAAGGGGAAAAGAAGCAACTTATCTGGCGTGTGTGGCAAGAAATGAATGTTCTTCAGGAAGTTGTAAGTCCTGGTGATATCGACTTACTGTCACAGCTGTATCGCAAAGCCGTAAATGAGAATGGTCTTGCAGTAGCAACAGTGCCAACTGTGCGCTTTACGGATCGTGGTGTTCAGAAAGGTATTTGGCTAAATCATCAACTTAACAACGTACTCTGCGATTAGATTTTATGATTGAAAGTATCAAAAACTACGTTCATTCGAATTCAGTACCACTCTTCGAATGCGATAGCCAGGTGCCTTTAAAAGCAATCTTTGATAAACAGGGATTTTCGTTCTCCAAAGAAGCATCAGAGAAATATGCATTGGTGAAAAACCGACCCCATCTATACGTTGCCTATACAGACCTGAAAGAAAGATTTTATTACGTCGGGAAATCGTTTCAAGCTGGAGGACGGTGGAAAAAACAACACGCCTATCATTTAGGAACATTAGCTCATCATTTACTGGGGACAATACGTTACGATGACCAGAACCATCAGCATTGGATTAAAAGTTGGATGGACATAGAAACTGTTCAGACTGAGCTTGAACCTTATTCTATCTACCTGAAAGGAAACGTTTTTATCTCGTTTGTTCCTTTTGAACTATATTCTAATACAGCTTTAACAGACCCACTGGACAAGCCCGGGATGAAAGACATAAATAAATCCATTGAAAGGCAACTGATTGAATCCTATAGGAGAGAGGGATACACGCTGTTAAACGTTCACCACAATATACTCCCAATTTAACAGTTCGTTCGTCAGTGAGTGATTCTGATGATATATTAAGTTAATAAATCAGAACTTGACGAGTTTACAAGAAGGAAGACACTACTAGCTATATACAGTCTTTCCTCCCAAAGAAAAATGTGCCCAAATCCGTTTCTGACGCGTTCCGGTAGATTGACTAATAACTTTGTTCTTACAGAAACGCTACCTTGCCAGGGAATGCCAGTAGCCGGTGCAACGATTTTTTCATCCGCACAAACAATCCTAACTATTTCGCCATCGAACGAAAACGTTGTGACATCCTCCTCGTTAGCTAGCAAGGATAACTTTCTCATTCGTCGAATCATCAATCTAAAATATTCGTGCTCGATCGTTGCGGAAGGTTTATTGTTATAAGCAACCTTTTCTTTTTCCCAAGGCAAAAGATGTTTCCAGATTAAACCCTGATCATACCAGGCCGGTACGATTTTAGCGTCGAATCGATTGCCTAACCCAAATGATATAAAAGCGACCCCCTGTTCAAAAGATTCGACTTCCAATGGAAGTTCAAAGTCAATCAAGGTTAATTTCCGGGCAGTTCTATTTATACCAGAGCACTGTAGTATTTCGACGAAGTGCCTGTTCATTGACTCAATGACCTCCAATTTGAAATTCCCGAAATCAAATTCAAACCCTGCGTTGCCATTATAAGCCGTTGTTCTAGAATTTGAAATTGTCTTAAAGCCAATTTCCATTAGGATGTCATGTGTAGAGATGGAAGGCATATTTGCTGGTTTTACTTCGGATTGTCTATAATCTATCGGTTTCCATTTCACAAGCTCCGGCGAAATAAGCGCTCCTTTTACTGGTCAATTATAGTAAATTTTAATATAGTATGGTCAGTAAGATAGCCGATAACCCTCCTACTGACCATTAAAGCTTATAGACAATGGCTTAAGAATGTTTATGCATTCCAAACTGGAATACTTATAACCAAGTGTGCCAGTTTGGGAACCTTGCAACTGATGGTGCAACTTGGACCAACTCCTCTGGGGTAAATCGAACATCAGTCGTAAACGCTTGTATAGCCTCTCGTGCCTGATCTAAACACGACTCCGCCAAGGTGAAATTATACGTAGCCATACTGTACTGATAAATCTGGCCCAACCTATCAAGTTCTAAATTGAGTCTTTTAGCGGCTTGTTGCTTTCGGATAGCTTTGTATAACGGTACAAGTACAAAGAACCAAATGAGAATAAAAATGATAAAACCGACCATGGTGGAAGGGGTTAGAATTCTAACAAAACGATTTAAAAATGCCACATCCGTTTTCAGTGGTTTTTGTGCGGAGACCGTCTCAAAAGCCGTGGCCAGCAAAATGCAGCATAACCCTCACCTATAAAAAAGCAGGAGCCAATCGACTCCTGCCTTCCTGATTATATCGTTGATAGATTACTGAAGATACCAGTTTGTCCCTTGCCCATCTAAACCCGATCGTACCTGCTCCACGAACTCCAAGGCATTCACCGAACGATCTAGAAATGTGTCAATGTAACTGGACTTGTTAACGCCCGTGAACAGGTTGTAGAGCCGCCACAGGTTGATACTACCATCATCTTGTCGGCAGAAACTCTCATCCCGGTAATAGTCTTTGCAGACTGCTCCCAGTTGGGTATCACCAAACAGTAAAGGAGGGATATACTTTCTGGCGTTAGCAGGTAAATGCCCATACATCCGACACCGGCCCAAAAGCAGGGCGAACTGCTGTTCCGAAAGGGTATATTCGGGTAAAGACCGCACACGGTGCAGCAGGTTATCTTGACTGTACATCTGGAGCATCCTGTAGATGGCCATTCGCAATTGGTCCAGGTTCTTCACCCGCAGATCATTCAGATAGCCATCAGTCCACACGCACATGTTGGTGCAGACCTTGTTCTGAAAGCCAACGAACACTTTAAAATGCTCATCTGCCCCTTTCTTTTGGTAGAGGTTATCCAGATTGTAGGCTTTGACGCCCCCGACGGTCAGCGAAAGGGTATTCCCTCCCACCATGTCCCGGATAGAGGCCACTTCCACCGCAAAGATGAGCCGTTCGTAATAGATCGTTTTTTCCCACTCCTGAAGCTGACTGGCCGGTTTATCTTTGGCATCTGGAATACGGCCTTTGATGGGATGCGATACTCGAACCTGGGGTAACAGGATACGTTCCCCCCGAAATACATCGCTCATCGCGTCCAAGGTGGCATTGATAAAGTCACCGTGACTGATGAGGGGTTCATTATCCTTGACGAAGACAGGGATCAGGTGTTGGTGTCTTACTTCATCGACGGTAGCGACGAGGGTATTGGCTTCGATAAAGGCACGAGCGGAGGATTGCGGCTCCACTTCATAGGCTAATGATGAGGGCAACAGGTCGATTTTAACGGGTATGTGTTCCATGTTTTCTTTGGGTTTGACAGTTTGCTGAACCCAAGTGGACTGTGTTAGTCCCAGGCGAGGAACGAGCCTCCTTATGTTAGTGACGCGCAATTTGTCTGCAAGTATTTTCAGTTAACTGATTTCTGTTTAACCGTGAAAAAGTTAACTGAAAACATGGGGGGTGAGGGTAAACCTTAAAAGCACCGGGGGAGGGTACGGGGGTAGGTACTGGCTCTCGACGGCTCATCTATTTTCCGAAATGCATAAAAATTTTATAAAATTTTATGGTGACCCCTCAATGAAAGTTGTATGATGAGTCCGTCTTTTTTATGATATGCTGAGAAAATCATAGTGATTATTCAGGAAAGACAAATAGGGACATACGAAAGGAGGAAAGCAGGAAAAGCTGAAAAAGACCCGATACTTAGTAACCTCTCACACTCGCACGCACACAATATATTTCACCACTATCTGCTTTTGACTGAGCTGAGGTCTTAGGAATGTAGCTGTTTCCGGGCTTTTCCAGCAGTATGGTAATACATAATTTTTTAGCAGAGCAATTTATGCGGAGGTAGGTAAACTTTTTTATTGATTAAGACACTACATCCTGCGGTTGCGGTTATCACTCAGACTATTTTCGGTCTAAACTGACCAGTAAAACGATTACCTGTCTGGATTCATTTTTAAAATCATAGGGATTACAGGAAAGAGGGTCATCTGGCAAAATCTAAAACTAATTGAAAAAACTCGAATGAGTCAAAAGTCCATTGAACGTTTTCCAAACAGATGCTTACTGCCTGCCGTTAGGTCATAAATAGCCGCGGGGTCAATGTAACATTTTATCTGTTGACCTTAAGTGAAGTATAGTGAGCTCAGAGTCTATATCGGACTAAAATCGATTCGGGTTAAATTGGATTTAGTTAACCCCGGTTAGGTTAAGGTCGAGCATGGGATAAGATTGAAAAATACAGGCGGAGATATTAGATTGTGACCACACGGTGGGTTTGTAGCAGACCAAAATTCACTAAGCTATACAGCAAATTCAGCGTGGTGACATTATCGTCGTGACTCAACGCTGAAATCATAACCATCATAAGTAGACCAAAGGGTTCTGTCGGAAAATCAATTATATTCAGATACTTTAAAAACGGACTCGTTAAGTACCACCTTATGCGCGCCTATTCATGTGACGGCTCCTTATCATGGATGAAGAGTATGTTCAATCATTTCTACGGCAATATTCGATGAGTTAAAGCCATTACAGCCACTTCGGCCATAGCCGCCATGGTTATAATGGCTTTAACTCCAACTGACCTGATCAAGTACAATCGTCTCCCTGGCATTACTTTGCCAACAGATTTTAATACGTTTGACAATACATAAAATATGTCAGGTTTAGAGAACCCTGAATCTGGCAATAAAGTCAATTTCAACTATAAAAAATGCGTTTGTCTGACCGTTTTATGTTACTATCAATGTTCAAAAACAATTAAATAAATAAGTGTAGCCTACTAACGACCCATCCATCCACCGTCGACCGTTAAAATGGTTCCATGAACGTAACGAGCTGCATCGGACGCCAAGAATACAATGGGGCCTTTGAAATCATCTGGCTCCCCCCAACGCCCTGCCGGAATACGGTTTAGAATGGATTGGCTGCGCACTTGGTCGTTGCGTAAAGCATCGGTGTTATCGGTCGAGATATAACCTGGTGCAATGGCATTAACATTGACACCCTGGCCAGACCACTCGTTGGCAAAGGCTTTTACCAAGCTGCCAATCGCTCCTTTGCTGGCTGCGTAGCTGGGCACGTTGTTACCACCCTGGAACGTTAACAGCGAAGCCGTAAAGACGATTTTTCCACTTCTGCGGGCCACCATCTCCTTACCAATTTCACGGGTCAGCAGGAACTGAGCGGTCTGATTGATGGCAATCACTTCGTCCCAATAGACATCGGAGTGCACTACAGCTGGCTGGCGCTGAATCGTTCCAGCGTTGTTCACAAGAATATCGATAACCGGATGATCTTGCTTAACCTGATTTATAAAGGCATACAGCGAGTCTCGTTTCCCAAAATCGGCCTGGTAAGCAAAGAATTGCCGACCCATCGCTTCGACGGCTTTAGCCACTTCGCTGCCTTCCAGCTCCAGATTGGCCGATACGCCAATAATATCGGCACCCGCTTCTGCTAAAGCCTCAGCCATGGCCCTACCAATGCCGCGTTTACAACCTGTAACCAGCGCTCGCTTACCAACCAGTGAAAACGTACTTAATACCGAACTCATATGCCAAAAAGAATTTTCAAGCGTTTAGTCTGTATCTGGTAGGAGAATGAGCTTAAGGATTAATTTTCACAACTGGCGGATGTTTCAGTTGGCTGGCGTACTGTCGTAAGTAGGCAAACCAGCTATCACTGGAAGTAATTAATCCGGCTTTGTCCCAGGCTCCCCCTGCGTAGTACGTCAGTGTTTCTCCTGATTTGGCGCTCACTTTAGCCAGACCGTGCTCATATTTTCGAAGCATCGTAACATACTGCCTAGGAAAAACACAGCCTATACCAATAGTACCATCTTCACCATGTCTAGGCTCCCAGTACCCGAGAATAGCTTCTTTCTCATCCATCAGTAGTGGACTTTCCTGCTGCCGCAGGGTAATCCCAACCACCACAGGTAATTCTCCTGAGGACGTATGCGTAAAGCTGACCTGTATTTTACTTAACTGGGAACCTGCATCCAGCGATACGGTCCTGGTTTCATTTACTGTAATGCCTTTGAATGTATAAGGATCGAATTTGACGCGAAACGTAGAGCGGAGTGGACCGTTGTCCAAAATTTCCCAGGAGCGGTAGTTATGAATAAACTGGATGGAGTCGTTCAGAAAAACGCCAATATCACCTGCACCCAGCGTCAGCCCAACATGGTAGTAATCCAATCCTTCGCCGTGATCCTTATGGTAATCATTCTGTTTATACCACTTGTCCAGAATCATCGTGGGTGTGCGTTTTGCCCAGATATCTGATCCATAGGCATTATCCGAGCGACCGTTCAGAGACGCCCCGTAGATCCGAAACGCCACCCTGTCATTTTCCCAGGCAAAGTCGTCGTATCGTTCTGGCACATAACGGCAATAGGTTTTAGAGGCTATCTGTGCGGAATGGCCTCGACGTAACATTACACGAACCGATTGTTTTGGCCCCAATGATACCTGAACCAACAGATTTTGAATGTCTTTCTGACCTTTGTGTTCAAACTGATAAGCTACCTCTTTTCCGCTGGTAGCCAGTAACACTTGTAGCTGAGCCGTGTCGACCTGTGGGTAAACCTTTAAAACTGTTGCCCAGGGAATTTCGACTACGGATTGGATAAGAGAAGTAGTGTTGGGGTTGGTAATGGCAATTGTGGCCGGTTGAGCTGTTAAGTGCCCGCTCAGCCCTGTCCACAAAAGCAGAATTAATAAAAATCGCATATCTTCCTCGATTAACTTCAACTCAGTGGTTTTAATACCATTTCCTGATCGTCCGTTGGATGACGTTGTATAACTTCGAATAGGGCCTACCAGTAAGGTCTCCAACAGTGTCAGAGACCTTTACTAAACCAACCTATGATAGGAGAAGGCCATTTGTCAGTTCCTGAAGCTGGCTTTTAACGAGGCTTGTACGCTTTTCCCCGCTTTTACTTTCTTCAATCGCAGTAAAGCTTCGATGTAGTAATAGTCAGCATAATTGATCGATGCGTCAATTTCACTATTGTTGGGTTTGTGTCCCGTGCTGTGCAGCAGAAACGCGCTATTCACGTTGCGGCTCTGGTATCGATCAGAGGATAGGGTTTCCAACATTTGTTCGGCTTTTGTGCGATACAGACTGGCTTTTGTTTTATCCTTCAACAGCGTTGAAAGCTCCAGCAAGGCCGAAGCCGTAACGGCTGCCGCTGACGCATCTCTTGGCGCGTTTGGTATATCTGGTGCACTGAAATCCCAGTACGGGATTAGATCCTTAGGTAAACGCTCCAGATAGACATCGGATACCTTCTGAGCAAAGTCCAGAAACTTCGGGTCTTTGGTTTCCCGGTAGGTCATGGTATAGCCATAAATGGCCCAGCTTTGACCCCTTGCCCACATCGAATTATCAGCATAACCCTGGTGCGTAACACCCTTGATCTTTTTACCGGTTTCACGATCGTAAACGACTACATGGTATGACGTATAATCGGGTCGAAAATGATTTTTCATGGTTGTGGTTGCGTGCGAAACGGCGATATCGTAGAGCCGCTTACTCCCACCGTTTTTGGAAGCCCAGAACAGCAGTTCAAGGTTGATCATATTGTCCATGATTGTGTTGTGCTGTGGCCATTCCATATTGGGCACGGACCGTGGCCATGACAGAATCGTACCTACTTTTGGATTGAACAGTGTCGCCAGCGTATCCGCAGTAGCCAGCAGAATCTTTTTGTATTCAAGATTACCGGTCAGTCGTAGTCCATTTCCAAAGCTGCAATACATCTGAAAACCCAGATCATGATCGATTGCTTTCTGGTAGGCTAACGGCGTCAACTCCCGTGTAAAGGTGTCGGCTTTGGCTTTCCACTTAGGGTCTTTGGTATGCTCATATATGTACCACAACGTACCTGGCCAGAAGCCGCTTGTCCAGTCCTTGTAACCGACGTAATTCCAGGTGGCTTTATTTTTCAGAATATTACGTGGCAGATTGGGCTGTGCGGTGGGGATGGAAGCAGCTGTTTTAGCTGCCTGCCGGACGCAGTAACCAATTTGTGCATCAATATCCAGAGACGCCTTCGGCACAAACGCCAGCAGCAAAATTGCCAGAAAATAAATTCGCGTGGTTTGCATAAGCGGGTTAGTTAGTAGCTGGTGTCAGCCAAACGGCCTGCCCACCTCGGGGTAAAAGAGTCATATCTAAGGTTTGTCCGGCTTTCAAAGTTTTCGTCGTCACACGGACCTGTGTTTTTGTTTGCACAGTCGGATCGTCGGTATAAATGTGGGCGGTATAGCTTTTGCCTTTTGGCAGAAAATCCAATGAAAGCTTCAACGCACGTCCATCATTATTGGTGATAGTGCCCACGAACCAATCAGTTCCACTACGGCGAGCAATAGTGACGTATTCACCAATAGCATCGTGAATTACTTTAGTATCGTCCCAGACGGTGGGCACTTTGGCAAAAAACTCGATTTCAGGTTCTCCCCCATAAAACGCAGGCTTGTCATACCAGAACACCGATTGCAATGGACTGTAGGAAATCACGTTCATCGCCAGTTGATGGGCATGGGTATTTTTCAGCCGCTTATCGTAATAACAGATCGTATAGTCACCGGCTCCGGCCACATAGCGCGTAAACGGAAGAATGGTATTGTGCGTCGCATCAGGGAATTCTTCGTTACCCCGAATACCCTCCTGCGTCATGACGTTCGGATACGTGCGACTGGTACCGGTTGGACGATACTCATCGTGGATATTGACCATCAGATTATTTTCCAGTGCTTTTCGTTTGGCTTCGGTCAGCCAGGTCATCCAGCGGTGGGAACCCACTTCTACAAATCCAAACTTTACCCCCTTAACCCCCCATTTTTTATACAGCGGAAAAATTTCGTCCATCTGTTTATACAATGCCTGAAGATTGACGTAGAGAATAACGCCCACATTTTTTGATTTTCCGTAGGCAATAACTTTAGGCATGTCAATTGGTGCCACAACCTGCCTTGCATCGGAGTTGAACGTAAAGGCGGGACCGTACCATTTCCAATCGAATAGGATATATTGCAGATTGTGAGCCGCGGCAAAATCGATACACGACACGGCTCCTTCGGTCGTTAGCGTCACTTCCCGCATCATCTTCCCTGGCTTAATCCAATCGGTATTAACTGTGGTTGTCGGTGGATTCAGATTCAACAAAATATCATTGTTTTCAAGCAGCTTACCCGGTCGTTCAGCTACCATCACTACGCGCCAGGGTGTACCCACATCCGACATTAGATCAGCACTCTCGTACATCGACGTAACCACCGTGTTGGGCTTACTGGTCGAAAGCTTAAACTTCGTCATAGCGTAATCGGTCAACTGTGCTTCGGCAAGAGCGGCATATAAGCCATTAGGCAATGAAAGCGTCAAGGGACGTTCAGCCGTTTCGGGCCAGTTGGTGAGGGGTAGCGCCTGGTATGCCCCCTGCGCCCAGGCGGTGTACCAGGCCCTGGTATCAGCAGGCAATGTGAACTCACTGTTTTCGGCCATCACGCGGTAATACAGACCGTTCGGATGTTCGGGAAAAAAGTACCGAAAAGCGATCCCGGAATTGTAGGCTCTGAAAATGACATGGAGACCATAATCAGGACTATTTTCTTTTTGAAGCTGGATCACGAGTTGATTGTACTGATCCCGAATCTGACTTCGTTCGCCGTAAACAGGATTCCAAGTAGTGTCTTCGGAGGTCTTGACGACATTTTTAATAACCAGATTATCACACCAGTTCACTCCCAGCGTTCCGGGTGGCGTCGTTACTTTATGCGCCATTGAGTGCTCGAAAACATGGTTATCGATCTGAATTCCCAGCGCTGATTCAAGGATAACTGGCCTTCCCTGATAATTGACCTTATAAGTCATTGGCCGTTTTTCCGACGTGCTATTCTTCTGCGAAAAAATAATTTCCAGCTTTCCATCGGGCGATTGCAGGCGGTGTTCTGTGGTTTGACCAAAGGAAATCTGGCTAAGCAAAACCCAGAAGAGTAGCGAATAAAAACGTATCATGCGTATCCGTCAGTAAGGACGTAATTATCTGGTTTCATCGATCTCAATTCGCAACATCTTATCTGGATCGTATTGCGGAGAAACCGTTTTATTATTGACCGTTAGTTTGTTGACCTTTTCAAATCCCAGTGATGCCTCAATCAACGGCTGTCCCTTTAGCTGTACATCGAGTTGATTACCTCTTTTTGCCGCGTACATAAACACTTTGGAGAGCGAGCTTAGCAATGGTTTATCATTCCGGCGCAGATAACTCCCATTGCTGATGAAAACTGAGGAGAGTTGGGCCGCATCTTGGCGGTCAACTCCTTCTGGAAAAGATACTGTCGAAATGTAGGCGTCCGTTTCCCAGCCATTCATTATAGCATTGGCATTACGGTGCATTAATCGGCCATCAGCCAGCAGGTTGATATACACTTCGGTGACTTGCCCGTTTTGCGTGATACGTACTCCGATGTAATTGGTGCCTTCAAACTTTTCGATAACGGGCAGATTACTTCGCCCGGCGGCTCCACTGGCTCCCGATGAGCCTGTCGCGGTTTGGATCGGTTTATTAGTTCCGTCCAGCAACAGAATGGCATTGACAAACTTGGTTCGATCGGTTTTCTCCGGAGGGGACAGCACGTAATACGGAATCTGTACGTTCGTGGTTCGATCTTTCAGACCGTACTCTGTACGAAACTTCATCTTTTCAGGCAGATCGTGTGGATAGCCCAGCGGGAGCATTTCGGGATATAGGGGTCGAAACAGGATAGCTGCGCTGTCTCTGGTAATCTCAAAATCAGGGCCACGTTTGACAGCTTTATCGGCGTAGTGCAGTAGATAATCGAACTTGCCGATGTCGTAGGCCTTTACATCGTCAATAACCAGAATGACATTGCCGATCCATAGGAAATTGCGGTAGTTACGCAGGAAGTTACGGGACGTTGGACCGGTCGCATCAGCCAGCACGTATTTCAGGTTTCCCCCATCGATCAGGCTATACAGATGACCGGAATTTTTGACAGCATTGTACTGGTCGCGCGGGTCCTGCGCTTCGCCATTGAATGTAAGTACATTGTGAGCCCGGCTTGTCACGAAATAACTGCTGTATTCGGGATTACCATAGCCTACATCCCCACCGTCGATCAGCAGGTATTCGCCTTTGTGATAGAGCACAAACGAACCGGCATCTGCGTGGGCATGATTCCAGGTAAAGCCACATTTCACACCCAGCAACGTAGCGTCGGGTTGCCACGATGAACGTAGCATTCCCCATCCCATCGACTCATATAGCGCCGACGTAGGTAAGGAAGGCGTCGCAGGAGCAAGCTTGTTTTCTGGATGATACAGAAGCCCCATTGGCGTGCTGACGCCTAAGTCTTCCCGGAATTGATTGCGGTACGTATGTTGTAAATACCAGTAATAATCATCTTTCCCCAATCCTAATGCAATCAGCAGTTTGGCCGGACGATCACCGTTAGCCAGGTCATTGCTGTCACCAAAATTTAGGGACATCAAGGGTTTGTTGGCAGCTCGGGGATACGATACGTTGATAAACCAATCGACAGTTTTTTGCAACAGCGCATCATAGGGAGTTTTGATGGCCCCTAATGCATTGGTATACGCCAGCCGAAACAGCAAGTATTCCGATACGCCGTAATTGGCATAGCTCACACTTTCATAAAAGCCTCCGGCAGAATCAAAATTAGAAGGCTTGTTTTCCAGCACGCTGCCAGCAAAAGCAAACCATTGTCGACTGTCCTGCATAATGCTGGTTGCCCATTGTCTGGACTGTGGAATTTCATTCATCACAGCCAATGAGGCAACGCCTGCTTCAAAGACGATGGCGGCCCACCAGTTATGCCCCATGTTGTTGAGCGACTGAATCCGCTTATCTTTCGATACCCAATCGGCAATAGACGGCTCAATACCAAGCTTTACGATCTTACTCGCAATTTCCTTACGCTCGTTGTTGGTGAGTGTATTGTAGATGGCATCGAACGTCACGGAAGCTATCCAATTGTTATGACTGGTAGCCAGCCCTGCGTTCCAACGCGGAGTACGGTCATCCATACCGTCCCAGAACGCACGGTCCACTAATTCCTTAAGCGAAGTCTTTGCCCGTTCGGCATAGCGTTTGTCACCCGTCATGGTGTAGGCTAATGCCAGTTGCTCCATATTCCCACCTTTAGTCTCCGTCAGCCACTTATCGCACCGTTGCCGAATGGCATTCCAACGATTAGCCAGCAACGTGTCGGTCTTGATGCGCTCTTTCAGCCGCTCAGTTCGCTGCGGGGTATATAACAGATACGGGTGTGCTTTTTGAGCCTGTACGACAAAGTCTGTGTAAAGCAGGAAGAACAGGATCAGGGTAAACTTTCTCATAATTCTAGAAAAAATGACTGTTCGACGGGGGTAGCCGACTGCACTTTCTGCCCTACGCTAGTGCCGTATTGCCACGCGACAATTGTTACTTTCATAGGCATCTTACTACGGGGGGGAATGGGTGTAAAAACGATTCGATTTTCATCAATCATTGCAGGTCCTTCTTTTACATAATAATGCACCGGCAACTGAACGTCCGAGACGGCATTCAATGATAACCTTTTCATACCAACTTTCTGATTCTCTATAGCAGGGAATGTAATATTCTGTGGGATGCCTTCCTTATTGCTGATAGGGAAACGCATATCAGCCTGCTGCACAATGCTTTTATAGGTTTGATCGCCTTCATTAGACGCTAGTAGCCAGATATCATTCGAGCGTTTAGGGTTAGTAAAGCCAATCCGGTAGAAGCTAAGCTGAAAGGTGGTATCATTCACTTTGCGTATGGGGCCACAGATGCGGTCGATGGAGATTGACGTACGAGCGTGTTCCGTCGTCGGATATATACGAGAAGTGTCGGTAAACGTACTTTTCAGACGGAACGTAATGCCGTCAGTATCGGGTCGAAACTGTAATTGGTAGTTGGCGTGTGCCTTCGTCGGTTTCAGCAACTGACCGTTCTGGCTAAATCCCAGATGTTGCGCTTTCTTACCTCGGGACTTGCAGTAAATGGCTTCAGTAGCTTCGGCCATTTCTTTATCGAAACACCAGGTGGCCATTCGCTTGTCACCAGTATAAGCGGCATACTGTGCCGGTTTTGCCGTGGGTAAACTATCTTTCCGCCAGCGATCCATCAGCCACCCTTTTTGCGGATCAACCGGTTTTAGAACGACGGTATCCTGTTGCCCTGATGTTTCGGGTAATCGGTATTTGGCGGCTTTTTCAAGATATAGTGCCAGAAACCGGACCATAGCATCAGAACTATCGAAGTGGCCCCGACCTGCATCGGCCAACAGACTGAATGGTGTTTTGGGATGCTTAGCTACATACGCAAAAGCCGGGCTCAGTCTATCTTCCCACCACTCGTATTCACCCATAATCATTAACCCCGGTACGCTATCAATAGTACGTCCAGCCCAGTCTGGATTAGGTCGTCCGCTGCCGGTTAGACTGGTTAGTGGAGCATCACCATGTACGGATAGAATAGCCAGGGTTCGGCCAGGACTCCACGCAGCAAAATTCCATGGATAACTGGCTAAGGCTGAATGCCCAATTGGCACGATGGGGGCAATTTTCAGTTCAGTATAACCCGATACGTCTGCCAGCCGGGCTATCATATCGGTGAACGCGACACCGGCCCCTTTCGAGGAACGGGTTGGATTCCAATCGAAAGTTTGGTTAAACATGGGCGTTACCCAGACGATGGCAAAGCCCAGCTTAGTCATGGTTTTCCGAAAATCGGGATGTTCAAAAATCCCTTCTTCGAGCATGTTGTGCTGACCAACCACAATTGCCCGCACATATTTACAGTTGTCAGGAATCCATAAAAAAGCCTGCGGATGATTGTTTGTCTCTGGTGAGATTACGGATTCAACCGGTACTGACCATTGCCAGACCTGCCCCAAAACCGGATTCAGCAAGCCTAGCGATAATCCTAGGTAGCCGACTATTATGTTTCTGACACTCATATTCCACTACGTGCTGTGCGTTTCGTAAATGCTCCAGAAGAATCCATTCAACATAACCGCTTACTAGCGGGCGTTCTATCAGGAAATAGACACGTAACGCGAACGCATACCCTTACAATAGATCAGGATATGACCAGCCATATCAGTTTTTTTCTTCAATGATGATCGCCTGACCACCTTTTGCCTTAACACTGACCGGAAGTGCATCAGCCTGCTTTATGTCAATGACCCGTTTCTGAATACTACCAGTAGCGTCGTCTTCGTAAATGGTAGCCTGATATTGCTTTCCGGCTACCAGAAATTGAAGCGGTAGTGAGCCACTCCAATCCGTTAAACCTGCCACCGTGCCGATGTACCACGTTTTACCCTTCCGCCGGGCAACGCTGATATACTTACCGATTTCACCAGCCAGATAATGTGTTTCGTTCCATACGGTGGGAACCCGTTTGAAGAACTCGATCTCCCCTTCGTCACTGTAGTCTGTCGGATTACCGTACCAGAAGATGGCTTGCAGCGGACTGAAATACACAACCGAGAGCGCCAACTGCTGCCCTTTGCTCACCTGCAACTTAGTCTTGTACAAATTGTCGGTAAAGTAACGATTGGCGTTGGGGTAACAAAAGGTATAATCAGCAGCCCCAGCCAGGAATCGGGTAAACGGCAAAACGGTATTATGAAATGCATCCGGATTGTTCTCATTCCCCCGAATTCCTTCCTGGGTAAGCAGATTAGGAAATGTTCGACTTAGGCCCGTTGGTTTATAATTATCGTGAATATCAAGTACAAAACCGTAGTCGTATACTTTTTTAACTGCTCCAGCCAGCCACGTAATCCCTTCCTGGGTCAGCCCATCTACGAAGCCAAATTTCAGTCCGGCTACACCCCATTTTTTATAGAGAGGCAAAATCTCGTCTAGTCTGGCCCGTAACGCAACCCGGTTTACGTATAAAATCACACCAATTCCCTTTTCCTGTCCGTATTGGATCACTTTCGGCATATCAATGGCCGTAATAACTTGGGTAGGATCAGATGTGGTTCGAAACTCAGCCCCGTACCAGCCTGCATCGAACATAATGTATTGAAGGTCATGCTTGGCAGCAAAGTCAATACAGTTGAGGCCACCTTGCGTGGTTAGTGATGAGCGGATCAGTTTACCTGGTTTAATCCAGCTTGGAATAGATTGCGCCATTGGCGTGCAGAGCCGCAGGGGAAGGTCGCTAAACTGATGCAACCCTATTGGCGATGTAGCCACACTAATGGTACGCCAGGGCGTTTGAAAATCAGCAGTCGTTTTAACCGAATCCTTGTGAAAAGCAACCGCCAGCGAATTAGGCTCCGTTCCTTTTGTCAACACGGCCTTCGTATAACGCTGATTATCGGCCTCACCAATCGACAGAAAGAAACGACCATTGGTCAGCGTCGCCGGAAAATCACAGGTCTTTTGCAGATCAGTAAGGGCGGTCGGGGTAAAAACAGACTCTTCGTTGTATTGGTAGATTGTGTAATTACCCGTCGGTGCGAAGGTGGTATGTTCCTGTCGGATCAATCCAGTTTCCAGACCTTTCTGGTTTAGCAATACGTATCGAAATGCCACACTCCCATCAAATACGCGGGCTATGACCTGAAAGGCTGTGGTTCCAGACTGACAATCAAGTATTAACTCATTGTAATTGTTCAGAATGATATCGTTTTCGCCCAGTGGCCACGCAAACTGTTCCTTGTGTGAGTGAGGACTCTGCTTTTTAATTACTGCATTCTGCCCTACGTGCACTCCGTTTAATTCAAAACCTAATGCAGACCAGTTTAGCACTGGCTCATCAGCTTGCCACATCCGATACATCAGTGTTTTTTGATCGCTAACGGATATGGCTATACGTGTCTTTGTGTCGGGCGATATTGCCTGATAAATTTTAAGTTTTGGCGCTGCTTTGACTGACCCAACGGATAGTAACAGAAACATCAAAATCTGATAATGTGCCAGTCTGATTAACATAAGGATTATCCCTACCACTGCTTAGTTCAAATTCCAATAAACCACGTAGCGCTGCTGATGGACTTTATAATAAGGCTCCAGTTTTATAGACTTGCCTGCGGATACGGTTTCAAAGGCTAAAGGATTTCCAGAGACCGGCTTTACCCAATCCGTAACCGGTTTTCCTTGTATGTTGAGTATATGGGGAATGTTGTCGGGAATAGAATAGTCATAGCCATAATATTGATACGGATCGACTGGATCATGAAACGGGGCTGTTCCTTTCATGTTGCTCTTTCCTACTTCTCCCGCCAGCACAATAGGCCCATAAGCAATAGCCGCAACATTCGGATTATCGTTGGTGGGTATCAGCCGAAGCGTCATCGGATACGTCAACTCAATCAGATCGCCGTTATTCCAGCTTCGTTCGACGGTAATATAACTGCCTGGCTGCTGTTTCACCGATACGGCTTTGCCATTGACTTTCAACGTAACGCCCGTTTTTGCCCAAGCCGGATAACGCAGATATAGCTGCATCTTCACCGAATTGGTGGTCTGAATGGTCAGGCGAGTGGTTGTTTCTTCAGGATAATTTGTATCCTGAATAAGCGTAACACCTTTTTCCCGCCATGTCAATTGTGAAGGGATGAACAGGTTGACGAAAATCCCCTTATCATCGTGATAATAGATAGCTTCACCGTATTTGGACTGGCTCTCAAAACCAGACCCGACGCAGCACCAGAACGATTGATCGGGCGTACTGTAGAGCCGATACGCACCAGCTTTCATAGGCGTGAAGTAACACACCATGCCCGACTCAGGGTCCTGCTGACCCAGAATGTGATTGTACAACGCCTGCTCATAATACTCCGCGTACTTTTCCTCGGCTGACCAGGTAAATAAATGCCGGGTTAATTTGAGCATATTATACGTATTGCAGGTCTCACTAGTGTTGCCCGTCAAGTGTTCCGAGATTTTGTCCGGTTCAAAGAAATGCTCTTTATCGCTGTTACCTCCGTGGGCGTAGGTATGGTGCTGAACAACCGTATTCCAGAAAAACGTAGCGGCTGTTTTGGCTTTCTCGTTGCCCGTAAGTTCGTAATCCCGTGCTTCACCAACCAGCTTGGGGATGAATGTATTCGCATGGGCTTTGTTGAGATTATCCTTGCCTGCTTCCAGCGGTTCGAGCGCAGCTTTGTGGTAAAAAAGTTGAGCGAGTTTCAGATGTTCAGGATTATTTGTTACAGCATATAGGTTGAAAAAAGCATCGTTCATCCCGCCAAATTCATTCCGTAACATCTTCTGGAGTTGCTCCTGCGATAAAGGCGCAAGCTTTTTAGATGCCCACTGTGCCATTTTAGTCTCAATGTCGAGCGCCTGTTGATTACCTGCGTAAGTATATTGGTCTGTTAGCCCAGCAAATAATTTGTGCAGCGTGTACCAGGGGGCCCAAACGGAGCTAGCAGCAATATTCCGATCAATATACTGTTGTGGATAAGCACTCAAATAGCCATCCTGATTCAAAACCCGCTGCACCTCGCCCAGCGCCGTTACCAGACTATCACCTTTTTTACGGAAGACTTCGTTGCCGGTAGATGCGTATTGTAATGCCAGTCCTGACAACATATGCCCAATGCTGTGGCCCCGTAGTTCCATATCCAATCCTTCCCAACCGCCAAGTGGCTTGGGCATTTTAGTCAGACTTCCGGTTTTTGGGGTATTCATGCCTGCATTCACCCGAAAGCTATGAACCATCCGCTCAACCGGCAGCGATAATAGCCATTTACCCTCGCGCTCCAGGTTTTCTTTGAATAGGCCTTTAGTCAGGCGAATATCCTGTAGATTGAAGCTATACGCTTTAATCGGCACTTTGACCGACACACTCATTTTATCGGACGCCTGACCAGGATATTGAGCTTGGGCCAGAAAGGATTGGCTGACAAGGCTAGAAGCTATAAGTCCTAGCCACCAACAGACTTTTCGTGATCTACCAAATTGAGTCATAACGATTTATTGGGCGTACTTATGCAGGTGTAGCTTCTGCTATGAAATAGTGCATCATCTAACACTCATACTCTTTTTCACCTATAAATTGCTTGCCTGTTTTTCAGGTAACAGGTAAGGTAGAGGGAGCAACTAAGCCCCTCACTGTTTGCATAATTATCTTGTCCTGGCGGCTATTTGACCACGACAAAACAGTGCTACCCTCTGCACAGTGGAATCGTTACTGATCTGACTCTGCTACGAACTATGGCAAAGCGCGATTAGGGGAAATACTCCAGTTTATCGGAATCGATGTTGTTAACTGATTTCACCTCACCACCACTAGCAGCCTGGATAACTGCACTAAGGCTTATCACTCCTGTAGTACTTCCCGGTGTCAGGGCTCCTTTTAGACCCATTGACAGTTTTTCCCCTCCGGCAATCGCCTGAGTCGTTGTCAGTATATAATAATTGGGCTGCGAGTCGTCGAATGTCCATGCACTGTTCTGTACAGATCGGCTTCCAAACGAAGTCGTTTGATTGTCAAAAGTCAATTTCAGTTTGGCATCTTTCGTGATTCTGACGGTGATAGTGTCATTTGTCGGTATCGAATTCAATTCAACGACATCGACCACCACGCTAAAATTGCCTGCTCCATACGATATTGTTGGCGACGTGTACATAATTGGTGTTACGTCGGAAGTCAGTGGTACAATCGTTAAGGTTTGACTTACCGGACTGGCAGCGCTATAAGCTATATTACCGTCCTGTGACGCCGTTATGATCGTGGAGCCTTCTCCAGCAATATGGATTTTGCCATTCACAATCGTGGCAACCGCCGTATTTGAACTGCTATAACTGATCACCAAACCTGAACTAGTCGTTGCGCCTGGATCAAAATCCACATCGCCCACTTGTTTTGTAGGTAAGACATTAAACGTAATCGCTTGAGACTGTTTCGGCACGATCAGCACAACATCGTTTCCAGTTCCGCCAAGGTATGTGATCTGAAAGCGGTTGGTGCCCACCGCAATAGTACTCCCTTCGGGCATACCATTGAACGTTCCGGCAACGGGTGTATCGGAGGTATTGTCAATAACTGTATAGCTGGTTCCAACCGACAAGCCAGACGCATTACCTAAATCGGTGATCACCAAATTTGCTCCATTGACCATTACGCCGTTAGCAATGAGTTTGTCAGCCTTGTTGTCGCTGGTGTTCAATTCGACTTGATATGTTGCCCCACCAGTCAGGCTTAACACTGCCGAAGTAGTAAACGTACCGACTGAATTGCCGGGTGCTACAAAGCCTCCGTTGCCAATTGAAATAGAAGCGCTTGATTGACCTGTACCAGACAGTGTCCCGCCAGTAACGTTGATTGGGCTGGCCAGAGACCCATTAACGGCTAATGTTCCGCTGTTTACTAGTGTTACTCCCAGGTACTCGTTTTCGCCATTTAGTACCAGTTTACCATCATTTACTGTCACTGACGAGTAAAAAGGTGTACCGCTAATGATCGTCGTACCGTTTTTGATCTGCCCCGTCATAGTCTGCGTACCCGTGCCGACCTTTTCAAGATTAACACGCCCTTTATCGACCGCGTCGGCAGTTGGGCCGGAACCAATCGTCCCCTCAAATGTCCCATTCTGATTGTCAGCACCTACTGCTAAGGTAGAGGCTCCGTTCGTCAGGGTGTTTCGAGAGATAATGTAAGCGTCGGACGTACCGTCAAGGGCACCGATGGTCTGCTTGTTGGCGTACAGATTCGCGCCATTATAAACCAGGACGGCCGTTGCGTCAGTCCCCATCATCAATCGCGTAGGGGGCAGCAGCACGTTGTTCGCATCAGTAAGACTGTTCGTCGTATTGTGGAGTTCAATCGTACCCTGTGCCAGATTGATGCCACCTTGCAAACCACTCCAGTCCATAGCGGCCTGTATGCGTAGCCCTGCGTATGAACTACTGCTACCATAGATGGGCGTTGTGATTTTGAGACCCTGCGTACCGGCAATTTTTAATGGAACGCGCGAATTGTTATTGGAGTTGCCTAGAAACAGCTTCCGGGCTCCTGTATTAATCATGTTAATGGTAGGCGTACCCGACAGTGTCTGAAACGTTAGTGTACCCCCATTTGATCCGCTGGCCAGCGTCAGTTCCGATGTACCGTTGGCGGCATACGTTAAGGTTCCAATCGTAATGTTACCATCTAATGTTACTCCGCCAATATTGGAAAAGTTGGTTGAGCCAAAGGTAGCGTTAGATTGAACCCCACCTGGCACTACCGAATTACTCCAGTTAGTTGCCGTCGACCATTTCAGAAACCGGTTACCAGTTCCGTTTGTAATTGATGTAGTAGCGGCTACAGCCGTGCCACCTGGTCGTTGCGAAAGCTGAATCATTGAGCCATTAACTGCCACAACAGAATAGTTGGTGTTGGCAATAAAACCACCCGGAACAGTGCCCGTTAATCGCACCAGATTACCCACCTCGAATGTCTGACCCGGCCAGGTTAAATTGACATTACCAGCGGTTGACGAAATAGTTGTAGTGGTAATGCCTGCTGTGTTGGTCCAGGTGCCATCAGTAACCCCCGGAATTTGATTTACCGTAAGCGTCTGGTAGGCTATTGGTGCTATGTTGTATTGGTTATCGCCCATCTGCTGGGCAATGATCGTGGTTGTACCCGGTTTCGACACATGAATCGTACCGTCGGCATTGATGGACGCAATAACCGGGTTCGAGCTGGAATACACAACCGGCAGTCCTGAACTGGCCGTTGCACCCGGTGCAAAATCGGCAGCTCCAAACTCTTTGTTAGGCATTGCAGGGAAGGCGATTGTTTGATTGGCAGGCCTTACGGGTTCGTCAAGCGAAAAGGTCAACGTGCCATATCCTAACTGATCGTAACCGCCACTATTCGGTCCATAATTCCCCCCTCCTCCCTCGGGTCGTACAATCTGAGCGAAGCGGGTCATATAAGGGGCCGATAGCCCTTTACGGTTCACATAGTGATTATAGACCATCTCCCAAACCGGACGAAGATTACCACGCTGATCCTCCGATATAATTGGCTGCACAACGCCAATGCAGTTGCTATACGTGGTATAGGGCACCTCATAGCCCAAGTTATATTTAGCAATGTATTCAAAACCTTTCAGGAGCCGGTTATCATCGTATCCATACAGATCTTCACCCTGATTCCAGGCCATTTCGCAAAAGGAGCCCGCCAATGCCACCCCCAGCACTGTATGGCCCTGATCGCGACCACTTTCCTGCCACTGGCCTAAATCGCCAAACACATAGGGTACCGCGTTCTTCACAGAGCCCATCCCTGCCCCGTTCTTAAAATAGTCGACTGCTTCGTTGTAGATATCCCGACGGTCACAGAGTACGCCAATACTCAGCATAGAGGCCATGTTGCAAAGGTCCCAGTTTGCATAGTAGTTACTGATACAAGCCCCATTGTGATTGACTAGAAAATCATGGTTCATCGAATACCATACGGTCAGCATCCAGTTCTGAAACCGCGCAAAATCAGCGGGTGCCCAACCGCTGTAGGTACGCATAATCTCGGCAGCATTAGCCAGTTGATAGCCCTGAATACCCGCCAGAAGAAATTTATCAGATGTACCGTTGATGCTCGTCATAGTAGCTGACCAAGCATTCAGAATAGCAATTGATTTCTCGGCGTAGGCATCATCGTTTGAAATTTTCCATCGTAGAGCTGTCTGATAAGCTGAGGCTGCATCGCGGAAAATTGACGCATAATTCTCGGGGTTTGTGCCGTTAAAGCCCCGGTAGACGACTGTTGGAACCGGGTTGGTAAAGGATCGCGTCAGCGAGGAGTGCGAATTAGCTACCAGAATATCCCAACTGGCTTTCCAGGGTTGGGCATTGGCATCTACTCTACTTTTTATTCGATCGAAATCAGTTTGTTTATGGAGCAATCCTGGATGAACAAATGGCTGCGCCCGAAGCAACACGGTAGCGCTGAAGAACAGGATTATAAACAAAAGAAATCGGAGGCCTTTGGGACGGCTACTTTCCTGAGCATTAAATAGAATCGATCTCATACTGGTTTTAGAGAAACGTAGTAAAAACAAAAGGCAAAGGCGTAGCAAGGATTCCCTCCCTTGAGAGGGAATCCTAACCTAAAGAATGCACGTAGTGATGGGTTGACTACCAGCCGGAGTTCTGGGTGAGCTGTGGATTCAGTTGGATCTGCTGTGTAGGAATGGGAAGCAGGTAGTTTTTTTCCGACCACTGCCGACCACTTTCAAAAATCAAATTACCTTCGGCATCAAGCGGATACGGAGACGTACCGTTTACAACCCATCTTCGCTCGAAGGGAGTACCTTTCCAGCGGATACCCAACAGCGGTTGTGGCATTTCAACTTCGGCGGTTTTCCAGCGTTTGAGGTCATCAATCCGGAACCCTTCCAGAAATAATTCAACATTCCGTTCCCGGCGGATTTCAGTCCGTATATCCAGGCCATTCGCTGTGGCAAACGCATTGCTTAGTTTAGGCATGGTTTTATTTACCCGATTTCGAACCCGGTTCAGCGATTTGTCCAGGTCGGCATCACTGATGGAACCGTTCCGTTCATAGGTAGCTTCGGCATAAATCAAATAGACTTCGGCAAGCCGGATCACGGGCCAGTCGTAGCCTTCTTCATTGTCGTTCAAACGCCGTTCGGTACCCCACTTCTGATTCGCATAACCCGTAACGGTATTGACCGTGCTATTGAACCGCCCACGTCCGCTAGCCCGATCAGCGGCATCACTTAACCACGTTGACCGGGCACCGGGGTTTTCATTATCCCAGTAATAACTGCTGTCAATAGCCATGGTGTACCGCATCCGATTGTCCCGATTCTGGTATTCCGAACGGGTGGTGCCGTAACCTCTGAAGAGTGGCGATTTCTCGATGGGTAGGCCGTCCTGACTCAGAAATTGATTAGCAAACTTGCGGGTCAGGCTACTGCCAAACCAAGTATGCGTTACGTTCTGGCGAATTTGCCGTAGGGTGTAATCGTAGCGGTTAGACAGAATGTATTCACGGTTGGCCGACTTACCAATGCTTGCCGGGTTCGATTTTTCATTTTCCAGAATGAACAGGTACTTCAGCGCTGAATCGCCCAGAGCTACCGGTGCAAATAATTCATACTGCGCACTGGTGATAACCGTGTTGCTATTGGCAATTGCTTTATCGAGGAGCGGATTCGCCCGGGCGCTGTTGTTGCGATACTTTTGCCACGTACCCTCATACAAGCCTACACGCGCTAAAAAAGACTGAGCAGCTCCTTTGCTCACGCGACCTTTGTTTGCTGCCGTAATAGCGCTTTCCAGGGGTAGAGCAGCAATGGCTTCTTCCAGGTCTTTCACAATTAAATCGACCACTTCATCACGGCTGTTACGGGGAGTCTGCAATTCGGGCGAATCGACTGACAATGATTTGGTGACGATGGGTACACCGCCAAACTGCTGCAATAGATCGAAGTAAACATAGGCCCGGAAAAACTTAGCCTCGGCTACATATTGAGTAATATCAGCCTGACCCGGATACGTAGCAGCTTTTTCAAGAAGATAATTGATCGCTCGGAGCCGCGAATAACTATTGTTCCAGTTGACATCCGTGGCCAGTAATGAATAGCTACCATTGCTATAGGGCGTGCGTTGCCCGACAAAATCAGCGCGGATGTCAGAGTGCGGGCTACCGGCTACGCTGGCGGTTGGCGTTGGATCATAAAGCACCTGAGCAAAACTGGTCAGGTAGGTATAAAACTCATTTGCGGCCAGTTTGAACTGATCAGGTGTATTCCAGTAACTGGCATCTGAAATTTCGTTGATGGGTTTCAGGTCTACCAGCTTGTTGCAACTGAACTGGAGGAATACCAGGATTCCCGCAATCAGCGTGATGGGTTTTATTCGTGTATTTTTCATGTTGCTGCCGTGCTGCGGGTTAAAAAGTCAGGTTGATGCCGACCGTGTGAAATCGGTAGAAGGGAAATCGCTGGCTGAATGTACTTTGGTTGTTGTTATTCGTATCGCCCGTGTTTGATACGGTGCGTGAAGCCTCGGGGTCCCAACCGTCGGTGATCTTTGAGATCTCCCATAAATCGTTACCTGAGTAATACAACCGTAGTCGCTGAATACGAGCTTTCTGGGTTAGTTTCTGGGGAAGTGTGTATCCAAAGACCAGATTCTTCAGCCGGAGGTAAGCACCATTTTCGGCTACCCAATCCGACGGGATGTAGTTGTAGTTATTGATCGTTCCGGTTGACGAGATACGGGGCAGGCGGGCGTCCGTCCGTTCGGGTGTCCACCACTGATTCAAATAAGCCGAATTTTGGGCCTGGAAAAGAACAGCTGCCGGAATCCGCCAGTTTCCATCCCGAATGATGGTCCGTTCGCCAACACCCTGGAAAATAAAATTGAAGTCAAATCCTTTGTAATCGAGTCCACCATTGATACCATAGATCATTCGTGGATTGTCGGTACCCAGGTATTTTGCGTCGCCTTCGAACGTAAGCTTACCATCGCCGTTGAGGTCTCTGAACATGTTGTCGCCCAGTTGAAGCGACGCGTTACGGGCCGTTCCACTGGGAATACCGATGTTATTGCCAGGAATCAGCTTTTTATAGGCTTCCAGTTGCTCCTGCGTCTGGATACGTCCGGCATATTCCAGGCCGAAATACGAATTGATCGGGTAACCCTCCACGGCGCTGTTCAGGCCACGGTTATTGCTATTGAATAGTGTCTGTCCACCAAAATCAACCAATTTGTTCGTGAAGTCAGAGACATTTCCACCAAACCGGTAGTTTAGCTGGCCGACGCTGCCCCGCCAGTTGAGCGATACTTCCCAGCCTTTCGTTACCAGATTACCGTTATTACCGGCTGGTGCCGTTGAGCCTAGAACAGTCGGGTAGGTGCGGGCAATGAGCATGTTATCGTTGTTCTTGATAAAATACTCAGCTGCACCTGACAGGCGGTTTTTCAGTACTGAAAAGTCCAGTCCGAAGTTAGTTGTTCTGACACGCTCCCAGGTTCTGTCTAACGCAACCAGACCACCCGGCGCTACGCGAACAGCGGGTGACGTACCCAGAATTGGGTATCCGGAATTCGTACCGCCCGGCGATGAGCTTAAATTGAGTAACTGGATGTAATCATACAGACCGATACCACTTTGATTCCCTGTAGTGCCGACCGATGCCCGTAGCTTCAGTTCATTGATGAATGGAATATTTTTCATGAATTCTTCCTGCGAGATTCGCCAAGCTGCAAGCACCCCACCAAAAAGTTTCCAGCGATTTTCTGCGCTGAACTTTGAGGAGCCATCGTAACGGAAGTTGCCTTCCAGGAGATATTTATTCCGAAAAGTGTAGTTGGCCCGACCAAAGTAGCCTGCAAGAGCGTAGTGGTTTTGCGCTTCTGTGTTCGTACGTGAAGCCGCATCGCCCGTTCCCAGCGCCAGAGAAGTCGGTACGCCCGCCAGGATGTCCTGCGTACGGGTCAGAAAGCTGTTAACTTCGTCACGCTCATACTGAGCGCCCGCCGTTAGATTAAGGCTATGGTCGTTGCCGAAAGAGGTTCCGTAATCCAGATAAGCGTTGAGATTATAGTACGCTTCCCGACGGGCTGCCCGTTGGTAAAAACTTCGGTTGGCACCTGACGGCGTTAAGGTCGAAATAAGCTGGGTGCCACTGTAGTCGTAAAATGGAATCAGATCTTCATTGGTCCGGTAGTCGGCATTGTGAAAATAGTATCCAGCCGTAGCTACGGCTTTAAGCTTTTGGGTAAAGGTATACGTAGCACTAAAGTTCGTATTTAATCTAGTGTTATATTCTTTGGCGTCACCTCCAAACTGTGCGATGTTGTTAGGAGCCGCGTTGGCAATTCCTGACCCCCATACGTATGCTTTGCCATCGATGGTTGAGGTCGGTAATCCGGGCTGGATACCGTTGTTCAAAACGGCTCCGATGTTAGATGGCTGGATGATGTCATTTTTTTCCAGCGAGATATTTGATTCGATCTTGAGTTTAGGCGATACCTGATAATCGTTCACTAGGCGCAGGTTATATCGTTGGTTAGAGTTATTACCCCACCGAAGTAAACTGCCATCATTGAGATAGCCTAGTGAAATACGGTAACCCGCTTTATCAGATCGAGATGAAACACTCAACTGATGTTCCTGCGACGTAGCATTTCCCCACAATATATCCTGCATGGTGCCGTCGAAAAACGAAAAGTCTTTGACATCCGTAAAGCCAGTGTAACCAGCGGCTGTCCACTGTGCGTAGGTTAGGTTGTTGATACCGTTCTTTTTGGCATAGATGGCTGCGTTCGCCAGATTTATCCAGATATCTGTAGGAGCGAAAGCATCAGCCTCCCGCGCTTCTTTAATCATGGGTCCCCAGCCGTTTACATCAACCAGTTTAGGCTGTAAGCCAATTACTTTTCGCGAAACTGATCCGTTATATTCGATGATGGCCTTACCTAATTTAGCCCGTTTGGTCGTAATAAGTACAACACCACCAGCGGCACGAGCTCCATAAATAGCAGCCGCTGCGTCTTTCAAAAAGGAAATATTGTCAATGTCAGCGGGGTTGAATGAGTTCAGCGCACTGGCACTCGGAATCGGTAAGCCATCGACGATAATCAGCGGTTCTGTCGAATTGACGGATGAGTTGCCCCGGATTAAAAAGCTCCAGCCTTCGCGACCTGGCTGCGACGAACTTCGGGTGACCGCTACGCCCGGCACCTGTCCCTGCAAAGCGGCCAGTGGACTGGCAATTGGGCCTCTGTCCTGAAACGTCTTGGCATCTACCGTAGCGATAGCCCCGGTTAAGGTTGCTTTCTTCTGCGTCCCGTAACCAACCACCACAACCTCTTGTAAGCTTTTCGTATCCGGGGCTAATTTGATGGCTAATTGAGTCCGGTTACCGGCGCTCACCTCCTGATTTACATAGCCAACGAATGAAAACACCAACGTTACGTCCGGGCTGGGGACACTGAGCGAAAACTGGCCCTGAGCATCGGTTGTTGTACCGCGAGACGTTCCTTTTACGGCAATTGTTACACCTGGTAAGGGAGCGTTGTTTTCGTCGGTTACGGTACCGGTAATGGTTTCGTCGGCTGCGGTAGCTGGCGTCTCCGTAGACGGCACGGCGCTACGTGGTTCCACATTCCGTAAAATGATCTGCGAACCAACCACTTCGTAGGTAACGTGAAGCGGTGTGAGTAGCGAATTGAGAACCTCAGAAAGCGGCTGATTCTGCACCGACAAGCTCACCTTTCGGTCAGAGCGGATGACCTGTGGACTGTAAATAAACCTGACTGACGCCAGCTTGCCGATTTTTTTGACAGCCTGCTCAATTTGCAGGTTTTCAATGGATACAGAAATAGGTCGGTTTAAGACCTCCTGTCCCCTACCATCGAAGGCCAGCACCAGACTGGAACACCAGACTAGAATGAAGACCTGATAAAACGCTGTTCGCATGATTTTTTCGAAAATCACCCGTGGTTTTGTATTGATTCGCATAGAAGTAAGGAAATATACTCGTTTACGTTTGGCACAAAAAATCCCCTTACCCAGTCGGACCGCAGATGCGGAGTGTCTGGATTTAAACCGTTGTATTGGACTGGGGAGTTAAAAAAGGAAACTGGGTTGATTAGACAGTCGTAGCCTATAGGCACTGAGCGCGCAGGCTAGTGTAGGAGCAGCAAAAAATTAGACAGGTTCATAGGATTCTGTAGGTTTAGAGTAGTTATATTAATTTGGCTGACCAGATCCACCTCACCGGCACCCTTTGCTATAGACAACAATCTGCGCATCAATTACCTCATAATGCGAATCGGTTGCCCGACAAATGAGATCCAGCTTCTCAAACAATGATTCAGCCCCAAATTCGGCGGTCAGCTCGCAACCCGCCAGCAGGTCAGTGTCGTAATTAATGACGATACCATATGTGGCTTCCAACTTTTTAAACACCGTAACGACCGGCGTATGCTCGAACATCAGCGACTGAGGCTGGCCGGGTAGCGTTGCGACAGGCTCCGGCATGGCCACTAATGACCGTTCCAATTGCTGATCCTTCGCCTGAAACGTTACCTGTTGGTTTGGGGTTAGAATCAGCGCCGGTTCGTTTGGAGCTACGTTGCCCAGATTTCCGGTGAGTGGGGTCTTAAAAACCGATACTTTTCCCGTTCGAACGATCACTTTGGCTTCCTTATCGTTGGGATAGGCCCGTACGGTAAAGCTAGTGCCTAGAACCTGCGTCGTTAGCTGGTTTGTATATACCATAAAGGGTTGCTTTGGGCGACGTATTACTTCAAAAAACGCTTCCCCAACTAGAAACACTTCACGTTGTCGAGCCGTAAACGTGCGTGGAAAACTGATCTGGCTACCCCGGTAGAGGGTTACCTTGCTTCCATCGGGCAGACGAACTAACTGACTGGCATTTGTGCTGTTCCGAACTTCCTGTAACGTACCAACCTTCTTCTCAATGACTTGCTGATAAACAGCTATGGGCGTATCGGGTGTGCGCCAGTAAAAAAAAGCTAACGTTCCAAAACCAACCAGCAGAACAGCGGCTGCGATACGCAACCAGCCTGAAAATCGGCTGGGTCTCGGTTGCCACTCTGGTACCAATTCTAATTCGTTCAGATCCTGAGCTTTCTGCCGGTTGATCCGAATACGGCTTACCTCCGTGGCCAGTTCCTCATCCGATAGCTCTTCCTGCGCCTGCTGCAACTGAGTGACGTAATGACGAGCGGCCAGTACCATATCCACTTTGTCGGGATTGGTCTGTAGCCATTGATTCCAGAAAGCCTGTTCGGCAGGTGAGTTGGTTAGTACCCACTGTCGAAAGCGGCTATCCAGCACAAAGTCATCGAACGTGTACTTGGTATAATCAGGCATGGATGCGGCTGGCAATTTCCCTGTTTAGTAGGAAGTAGACAAATGATTTCTGATCATACTCTTTTTCACAGATTTTTTTCATAAAATTTTTGAAGAGAATGATGACGCGGTCAAGTAGCTTTTATTTATTCGAATGAACGACAAGAAAATGCCCCTGCTCAAAGTGCTAAGCTTTAAACAGGGGCAGAAATATGAGCTTAATGGATGCGTCTGCTATGAGAAAAGACGGATAGGCAAGGAATTGCGAAGCTGAGTCATTGCCCGGTAGAGAAAATTAGCGACGGTTTGTTTTTCAACATCCATCACTTGGGCAATATCGTCATTGGAAAGTCCTTCGTAAAATTTCAGGAACACAACTTCCTGCTGCCGTTTCGGTAAATGAGAAACAGCTTCTCGTAAATTTTGCTCGGTACTGAGCTGTGTTTCTCCAGCAATCCAGGTAACTTCGGCAGTAAGCTCGTCTATATGGTAAATGTCATTTTCTGGATCTTCTTTAACTGCAAGAGCCCAATCCCGTTCCCGACGGAGTTTTCGCAGCAGATTGTTCCGTAGCGCCTTGATTAGATAAATAGTCACATAAGGTGTATCGACAATCGCCTTGCGTCGATTCCAGAGCTCCAGAAATAAATCCTGAATACAATCCTTAATCAAATCCCTGTCTTTGGTAAACCGGGTGGCGTAATTAAATAATACCCGGTACCTAGCTTCCACCAGTTGATCAAAGGCTTTCTCATCATCCGCTCGAAACCGAGCCCACAATTGTGCCATGGTTTGTTCATCCGCAGGAATTGACACCGAGTTAGCCATGATTAATTGGTAAATACTTTAAGTTAATGTTGTACAATTCTGACGCAATTTAAACAAGCGACATTAATGAAAGTCTTACCGATACGTATATTCAAAAGCACAATATCGCGGCAAAATACAATTCACCTAGTAAAGTAAGGAAACTTGATAAATGTTTATTCAAAATCCTCTATGATCTGTTTCTTGAATATATTCTACTAAAATACTCCATAAGTACAAGACAGCAAGCTATTTCATGCAAAAAAACGAGTCTTAAACCGTATATTTTTTTGCAAACGTTTCCGGAAACGTTTGCATTATGGAATTATGACCAAAAAAGATTAAAATTTTCCGTGTACAATTGCTCACACGACGTGTGTCTTATCACTTAAACGTTTAATTCCCCGAGAGCTCTTTATTGAAAAAGTAATATTTCAGCGATTGCTGCACTTTATGAAAAACACACCTGTAACGATCAAAGACATCGCCCGCAAATTGAATATATCTATTTCAACCGTTTCACGGGCACTACGTGATATGCCGGAGATTCATCCCGATACACGTAAGGCCGTGATACGATTGGCGGAGGAACTGGATTATCAGCCTAATCAATTGGCGAAAAATCTGGTAAAAAGCCGTACCAAAACAATCGGCATTATTTTCCCTAACTTATCATACCATTATTTCTCGGCTATGCTAAACAGCCTGGAAGAAGCCTTTATGCAGGCGGGTTATAGCGTCTTGGTGGCCCAAACTAATGAGTCGTACGTACGCGAAACCATCAGTATCCAAAACCTGCTGCGCAGCCAGGTAGAGGGGCTTGTTCTTTCGCTTTCCCGTGATACCTCTACCTTTGATCATGTTGAGCGATTAGTCAAAAAAGGAATACCAATCGTATTAGTTGACCGTACAGCCGATATTACATCAGTGTCCAAAGTAATGGTCGATAATCGGGCAGCTGCTTTTAAAGCAACCGAGCATTTGATTGAACAGGGTTGTCGTCGGATTGGATTTTTGGCGGGACCGCCCCAGTTATCCTTAAGCAGCCAACGAATTGAAGGGTATTTAGCAGCTGCTGCCCAACATAACGTAACGGCTGGCGGTCAATACGTACGGCACTGTGATTACACCAATGAAAACACGATCTTACAAACTCTGGCGCTGATGAGTTTGCCCAATCCACCCGATGGGGTCGTTACTATAAGTGATCGGATTGCTTATCCAGCGCTGTACGCGATGCAACAGAAAGGATTGGTTATACCGAAGGATATAGCCATCGTTAGCTTCAATAACGAACCAGTATCGGCCTTTTTTTCACCTACTCTAAGTAGTATAAATCAACCGATTACAGAGATGGCAGCTGAAACAGTCCGCTTATTATTGCGTCAGATTGAAAGTAAGGATGAAGTAAATAGTGAAACTATTGTATTTGATACGCAACTTATTATCCGTACATCATCAGTACGAAGCAGCTAAGTGCTGAAAATCTGCATCACTGCCCATCTATCATTCCTTTATAAATAGTGTCATTTGATGTCCGAATAACTTTTACAGCAAGTCACAAAGAAAAGACGCCCACATGAGCAAGAACTCAATGGGCGTCTTTTACCGACCATATCACTGGCGAATCTTCGAAAATAGTATCGTGGCCGAAGTGGCGCTATGGCTTTATGGCGGTATCTGGGGATAAATGGCCTAGGATTTATCAATTCAGTTATCGGCATGTCAGTTGCGTGACAAGCTACATTAGGCGTCAATCTGGTCTACGGCTTCTTCGGCCACAGCCGCCATTGCTGTTTTTTTATACTCCCCCCGATCTATTTGCACTAACATTCCCGTCTCACAAAAGCTACTAAGCCAGCGGGTTTTTGTTCGTTCTGCAACACCCTGTCCACTAGCAATGGCATTAACGGTCTTCATCTCAAAATGCGCAGGAAGAGCATTAAAAAAGGTCATCCGTTTCCCAGTAGCGATATGGATACTCGGGTGCTGCGGCATCGTCCTGTAGAGGTTAAGACTTTTCTGAAATGAAATATTTGCCAGCATCAACGCCAGTTCAAAATCTACATCATCACAGACCCAACTATTTATAAATCCATCTACATTTCCAGTGACGGGATCGACCCGACGAAAAAAGGAAAGTGTCATTGCCAGTCGTATGACCATCAACCCATGACGCCGGGCAATACTGACCGAGTAATCTCCACCAACGAAATGAGCGGTTGCCTGCTGCTGTTGACCACGCTCATCAAGCAGGTCCCATTGTTTGTCGGTGAAGCTAACTTCAACCCGTAATGTTTGGGTTTGCAGCCATACCCTGTAAAACCATTCTGACCACTCGGTATAATGGTCATCTAACGAACTTGACCCAGCGCTCGGCCTTAGGCTACGCCATTGCATGCTGCTCACACCGCGCAAAAACAGGAATCGGGAATACAAACCATCCTGATTACCTTTGAAGATCGATAAAATCTGATTATCTGTCCCAGCGATAACCACGGATAACTTAGGCTTTTCAATTTCAATTAGTTCATTATTGGTTTTCCTTGATAGCCCTACCCGCTCATGATGATAGGCCTGACGGAACAGCGTGCTTAATTGACTGCCATGATCGCTTTTGAAGGAACCTGCTATAACATCGGCTTCTGTCTCAACCATAATCAGCGGCAGGGATTGGTTATCTGCCATCTGCTGAATGAACTTAGCCGTGGTTATATTGCCTGGCACCAGCAATTGTGCCCGTTTGGGCCTGGTTGGTATCTTATCCGGCTGGTCGGTCTTCAGGGAGGATCGATATTGATCCATCTGCTGCTGATAACTTGCCAGAGCGCTCTGATAGCTCTCACTCAAATGGCGATTAATACGCTGGAGTAGCTTAGTACCCAAACTAACCACTCCTTTACCGCCAGCCGGTGGACAGACGATAAAAAGCATCAGGTTTGGATATATCCGTCGTCGATCATAGATAGCACTGACTTCGGGAATGATACTCCCCCCTACCACCAGAGTGGTCATCAACGCTGTCAAGTATTCACTATCTTCGTCATGGCAGTCCATCAGTCGTTGTAAGGCGGTTGGCAAGCTGGCTTTCAGAACTGACAGATCCGTATCGGCAGTCTCGTCAATACAATTAAATGATCGTTTTACGTCGAGCATACTTAGTGGAGTGTACATTATCTGAGATAAACCAGTTACGAGCTAAATAATTACCATGATTAATCTTCTTACAGAAGTAGGCAATTCCCTTGACAGTAATGTGCAACTCGGGTCTATTTTCTCCATTCGGCATAGATAAATACCGACTGATAATTAGTCGAGAGTTAATGGCAGCTCGGCTGGGCAGCAAATCATCCGTTAAGTATTCCTGGCAATACAGCCAGTCGATGAATGCCTGAGCACCACCAGTCATTTGGATGATATCAGCAGCTTGTGCCAGTGAAAATGTTGTTGGATTTTGGTTCATGGTTAGTACGGAAGATCGTTTAAATCGGTCAAGTCAGGAATGATACGTTCGTTGCCGTTGAACTTCTTGTCAAAGTAGTTGAGTCCTCTGATCGTCAGGGAGGGGATCAATGTAAACCGTTTAAAATTTCTCGGATCTGGCAGTGAGTGCATATCGCCCACAAACCAGCCTGCATTAATACAAAATTGGTAGGGCCGTAAATCTTTGTCCAGGTACCGTTGTGTGCGTAAGGTGAAAATAAAGTTCTGTACCCCACCTGAGAAGTGTAACAGATCGGCAGCTTGTGTCAGCGAAAAAGTGGTTTGTTTTGTCATAAGATTAAGATTTGGCACATACGTCCTGAGGAGCCACTATGAGTGACTCAGAAAAATTCATTGACAGAATAGTGGAAGAATCAAATCAAGGACTGCTTAGATAAAGACAGTCTCATTCTTTACTGACATTGTAGCGCAATGAATGCACTGATTTATTCTGGGGATGTTCTTTTCTTGATGTCGAGATTTATCAAGAAGCTTTTCTAGAATAATTCTGCGGATGTTTCGGACATCATTGTCTGCGCCCCCTTTTCTTAGTTTTTACATACTGATCTGCAACAGCATTGATCTCAATATGAGACATACACGACTGTCCCTTTAGGTATTGATCTATCTCTGATTGTAGAAAGGTCAATCGACGGCCTAGTCGTTTAAAAGGCAATTCACGACGTTGTACTTTACCGTACAGTGTCGTCACTGCTGGTTTGCCAGGTAAATAATCGCTCAGTTCTTCGATCGTCATCCATCTATCCGCTCCAGACTGTAATACAGTGGGTACTTGGAGCGACTTAAGCGCATCGATACAAGCTTCAAACACTAATACTTTGAATTGCGTACGGGGTACTACAATGAATTCATTATCCATGTTCAATATTTTTTTTATGAAACATGGCACAAAAATGGAAAGCTCAATATTGCACTTAGAATCAAATGCACTAAATGCACCAAATGCACTATAAGGGCATAAGCTTTCTGAACTTTTCTTGTATATCTGGATCTATACTGTTGTCAAAATACCTTAAATGTTCACCGAATTTTAAACCTTGAAAAAAATCCTCCAACAATCTTGCCAACTGCCTCTTATCCAAATGATTAGGAATTTTTTTGCAATATTTCAATCGGTCTATCCAAGCAATAAGAATTTTTTTGCTACCATCTTTCCGGCCGCCCAGCCATTCATTATCGCTATTAATTACTGGTTTATCAGACCTAAAATTTCTTAGTATTCCCACATACTTATCTAAATCTTCAGCATTATCAAAAAGATCATTAAAAGCCTTTACTGAAGGAACGCTAACATCTAATTCAAACGATATATTTTCATTTGAGGATGAGAATATATCGTTTGAATTAGATGTTAGAATTCGAGTAAAATTTTTATCCAGTTCAGCATACAATAAATCCATACTCTCTACCCTTGCAGGTTTTCCGGTAAATAGCTCCTCAAAACGTGCATAAGTTAATTCATTCTGCTTCGCTTCATATAAAAGATATATTGCTTTATTAAAGCTTTTATAAAACTCATAAAATGATTTCTTCGTCACAGAATCTAATACATCAGAACTGATTGACTCAAAAATCTCGCTTACGGGATATTCTATTCTCTCGCGAATATCTTCTTCAGTATAAGACACGTTTTGATTTCTGTCGTCTATCTCTTTTTTACCTTTCTCAACCCAATCTGTCAGCAAATTAATCGCTGCCATCCCTTTTGAAGTTCTATAAAGCGGTTCTAACTCTAGCCGTATTTTTTCGACGCTGCCTCCTCTTAATAATACAAGGAATAATCTTTGAAATTCAAGTTTAATTTGTTCAGGTGTCATTTTTAAAACGGTTATAAGCTAATTTTAATTTTGTCCGCAGCATCCCGTTTCGCCTGATCCACAATTTTGGTGTAAATCTGCGTTGTCTTCAATTCGCGATGCCCAAGCATTTTTGAAACAGTATAAATGTCTGTTCCAAGTGAGAGTTGTAATGTGGCATAAGTGTGCCGGAAGCAGTGAAAAGATAAGTGCTTCCCTTTAATTCCAGCTTCAGCTGCCCACCGACGTAGGACTTTATTGAGCGTAGCAGAGTACTGTAGCCCTGATAAAATAGGCTGATCATCGCTTAAACGTGCGCCTAGAACTAGAACGGCCTGTTCCGAAATGGGTATTACTTCGACGCCTTTGGTCTTTTGCTGGGTAAAGTGGATAACATATCCATTCACGGCATCATGTCGAATCTGTCCCCAAGTCAAAGCTTCAATGTCCGAGTATCGTAAACCCGTTAATGCTGAGAATAAGCCAGCTTGTTTAAGTTGAGGCATGGCTGGACAATCAGTACGGGCCAGAGCTTGCAGTTCTTCTAGTGTTAAGTATTCGCGATAGGTCTCATCTGGCCTGATGCCCTCTACTCTAGTACTTAAGTCAATTGCCAATAAGCCTTCTTTAAAAGCCTGCTTCAATGCTGCTTTGAATTTCCCAAAGTAAGCAACGGCTGAATTTGTTGCTAATGCATCACCATTTCGCCGGTTTTGTGCTGTTAGGAGAAAACTTTTAAAAGATTCGCATTTATAAGGCGTCAGGTCTGAGAACCGTAGCGTTCCACCAGTAAAATCTTGCAGATAATACAGAGCACTTGTCCAGTTATCGGCATTACTGCCTTTACGCTTTGCGGCTAACTGCTCAAAATATTCGACAAAGCAGGCCATCCGTTGCCGCTTGGAAAGAAATCCATAGGCACCCATTTGCACATCAATCTGCCGTTTGGCTCGGATGGTTTCGGCTAGAGCTAACGCTTCAGCATTCTGTTCTTTATCAGCTGGCGTCTTTGGTCGATTGAATAAATACATCCCTAAAAACTCACGCCGGGTAGGTTTACCCGTGTCAGGATGAGGAATTGCCGGGTAGTAATCTAAATACAGACTGGTGCGTCCGTTACTAATCGGCTTCTTACGTAAATGAACCTTAATCATGATTGAATAGGTGTATAAGATAATAGCTCATCAATCCGGGTCTTTGGCACGTACGCGTAAATACCACTGTACTGCTTAGGAATATCATTGCGCTTGATTAGTTCATACAGCGCTTTTTCAGAAATACCATATCTCTGCATAACTTCTTTCATGGTGTAACATTCCGACAGTAGTACCGGAGCTGGACGGCTTTGCTCTAATAGTTGGGCTGGCCGATCAAACAGTAGATCAATATCAGAACGACGTATAACCGTACGACGGTTGAGCTTGACGAAAGGCAACTCTCCTCGCTCATTGAGTCTGTATAAACTACGGCGGCTGATACGGATGAGCTTTGCCGATTCATCAACAGTAAGAAATTCCTGAGCCTTCAAATCTTCGATAGGCTGCGTTTTGATCTGCTGAGTCTGCTGATTACTCATCTCAACTTTTGCCGCCCTTTGACGGGCTTTATACGCCCTTTTCGCGCAGGTGTCACTACAGGTTTTCGTTACCGTCGTACGGGCTTCAAATTCCTTTCCGCAGTGCTGGCAAATACGTAAGATTCGAATGTTAGTGCTCATTGTGTCAGGAGATGCAGATAAGTGTCATAATGTGCATGTATGTGTCAGTTTGTGCCATCTTTTCGCCTAAAAAACGGGCATTATACAAAACCCGCAAATTGAGATACAACGAAGGTACAAATGTATGATGAATATACATTTATTATCACTGAATAAACGGGTGGTAACAGTAACAAAAAAGCCCCTTTAAAGGGCTTTCATTGCGATTTATAATGATAATGATACTAATTCAGTAGGTGCGTTTACTTTCCGATACAGAACTTACTGAAAATTGAATCCAATAAATCATCTGTTGTTATCTCACCCGTAAGTTCGCCAAGATGTCGTAAGGCCACTCGTAAATCCATGGCCAGCCAGTCAGGTGTCACGCTTGCATCCAGTCCTGAAATAGCACGCGCCAACGCATCATCCGTTCCCGTGAGGTGTTCGTAATGTCGAGCGTTCGTCACCACAGCACTACCCGTTTGTACAGCCGTATCGGTACGTACCCGGCTCGACAACACAGCTTTCAATTCGTCTAAATGAGTTTGCTGAGCAGCCGAAATCCAGGCAACCTTCTCTCCGGCAACGTTCTCTAAGGCTTGTTTTTTCTCATCGGTCAGCGCATCGAGCTTGTTTCCTACCAATATATAGGGCTTTCCCGACAAACGGATTTCCTGAATCGCTGATTGCAATTCGTCCGGCGTTATATTTTTTCCATCGAACAGATACACAACCAGAGCAGCATCCCGCATTTTCTGTTGCGTCCGTTCAATACCGATGGCTTCGATCTGATCAGTCGCCTGACGCAGACCGGCTGTATCGATTAATCGAAAGCGAAGGCCGTCAATAAATAATTCGTCTTCGATGACATCTCGGGTTGTGCCAGGAATATCGGACACAATGGCTTTTTCTTCATTCAACAGTGCATTCAGAAGAGTCGACTTACCCGCATTGGGCTTACCAACGATAACGGTCGGAACGCCGTTTTTTATCGCATTACCAGCCGAAAATGACTCTATTAATGGATGCAGAACACGCCGAATATCGAGCATGAGTTGCCGGAGTTGTTCGCGGTGGGCAAACTCAACATCTTCTTCGCCGAAATCCAGTTCCAGTTCGACCAGGGCGACAAAATCGATCAGTTGCTGGCGAAGCGTCTTGAGTTGCTTCGAAAAGCCTCCGCGCAGTTGTGTCAGGGCGGCTCGGTGACTGGCATCCGAATCCGAAGCAATCAGATCGGCAACGGCTTCAGCCTGTACTAAATCAAACTGACCATTCAGAAAAGCGCGTTGCGTAAACTCGCCTGGTCGGGCCAATCGTACACCTTCGGCTGTCAGCCGACGTAACAGTTGCTGAATAATAAACTCCGAACCATGGCATGAAATCTCAACGACATCCTCTTTCGTAAACGACTTTGGCGCACGAAATACGGTTGCCACTACTTCGTCGATCAGACTGCCATCCGTATTACGTAACGTACCAAAATGGGCGGTATGTGACGCTTGGCGGGTCAGGTCTTTCCCGTAAAAAATCCGGTTTGTAATGTCAATGGCGCTTTCGCCCGACACGCGAACAACGGCAATAGCACCGATGCCCGGCGCAGTAGCCAGCGCAGCAATAGGTTCTAACTGGTACAAGTTTTTGCGTTTTTGCGTTTAGCAGCCCGACGTTTGAAGCTGATACCATACATAGCGTATCCGTTTCAATTCCGCACTATAAACTAGATAACTGAGCCGAAAAAATAGGCAATCGACCGAACAGGCCCGCCAGTCGTTTCTCGACCGGTACGTTTGGTATTCCCAACCAATCGGCGTAGTGATCACCCAGAAAGAAACGCATTTCACCGGCTGCGAGGTTCCGGGCTGTTTCGGGGTTGGCAGAACCAAGCTGACGGGCTACTGCATCAAGCAATGAACGAGTCAACCCGATACCGGCTTCGGAAGGCGCAAATTGCCGTTTGGCAATGGCCTGACCGAGCATATAGGCTTCACGTAAATTTTTCGGAAGAAGTTCTTCAGCGACGCCATTCAGATAATCCACTACGTTAATGTGATGCAGATAATCCTCCTCTTCCTGCTCTGTTGCTTGTATGCCCAACTTGCGCAGGCCCATTAATACGACATACGAGAATGTTAGGTTTGTCCCGGCCATATCCTCCTGATTGATCGGATGTCCCCATTCCATAGTCCATCGGTTTGAGTGCAATGAGAACCAACGGGCGCCGGCATGGATCAGCCGGACTTTCAGGGTTTTACGGATAGCCCTTCCCGTTAACCACTCTTTGGGGTTGTTGACCGCAAATACCCATTCTCCAGTTTCCTGCAATCGGCGACTGGTATCGTTTTTGATACGTTCGGTTAACCAGAGTACCTGTGCCCCATTAGCGCCCAGATAAGAATAAGGAAGTGAAAAGAACCCGAGCGTTAGACCAATCTGATTGGCATGTTTTTTAAAAAAAACCATCCCTCGTTTCATCTTTACCGGATCAGCCCAGGTTGGCAAATGGGCATATTGACTAAAGAAATCCTGAACTGTCTGAGGTTGACCGGATATAGCTATATCGTTCGGATTAGCCAGCCAATGCATCAATGACCGCAAGCCCGTTGGGCCCTCAGCCTCAACAATACTGGTAATAACTGCGTCGGCTGAAGAATCTCCCTGCTGCCGATACGTCTGTAGTAGTTCGTCAGAAAAAACGCGGGAAGGTTTTATTAATGTTGGCATCGTATCGTTGTCATATACCTCCGGGTAACGATACGTAGAACGAATTGGTTTGTACCACCACTGTCCCAGCCTTACAGGCGAATCTGTAAACCATCGTATCCCAGTCGGATAGTAGACGGCAATTCTTTTTCGACCTCACTGTGCAGGCCAAGCTTATGACTAATGTGGATGAAATACGTTCGGTTAGCGCCTACCCGTTGCGCCAAAGCTACGGCCTGATCGAGAGTGAAATGAGAGATATGCTCCTGACGCTGGAGCGCATCAAGGACAAGTATTTTAGTCCCGTAAACCTTCTCCAGCTCCTCGTCCGAAATGTAATTGAGGTCCGTGAGATACGTAAAATCGCCAATACGATAGCCAAATACGGGCAACTTATGGTGCATGGCTTCGATTGGGGTAACCGGTACCGATAATACGTCGAAAGGCTGGTTACTGATCTCGTGAAGCCGAATACGGGGAATACCGGGGTACTTGTGTTCGGCAAAAATGTAAGCGAATTCGCGCTGAAGTTGCGCTAGTACTGTTGGGCGGCCATAAACAGGCATGTCCTGCCCTGACCGGAAATTATACGCTCTGACTTCATCCAGACCTGCCGTATGGTCTTTGTGTTCATGCGTAAATAAAACGGCATCGAGCTGCTGTAGATTCAATCGAAGGACCTGCTGGCGGAAGTCTGGACCCGTATCGATGACGAAACTATGGCCGTCTACGGCTATATGAACCGACGAACGCAATCGTTTATCCCGAAAGTCGACTGAGCGGCACACCTCGCATGTACACCCGATCAGCGGTACACCCGATGACGTTCCCGTACCCAGCAGCGTAATAAGCATAAGGAGGAAGGGGAAGAAGGAGTAAAGGGAGGAGAGGGAGTTGGTAATACGAACCCTTTACTCTCTTTCTTCCCTCCCCTCCCTTTACTCCTTTTTATTTATCCGTTAGTTGATTGACCACTTCTACCAGCCGATCAAAGTTGAGTGGCTTTACGAGTACGTCGTTAAAACCGGCGGTTTTGAACTCTTCTTCTGTGTAATTTTTAGCGTTACCTGTAATGGCGACGATAGGCACCTCGGCCTTTTCCTTGTCTGGTAAAGCCCGAACACGCCGAACACACTCCATACCGTCCATCAAGGGCATATTGATATCTAACAGGAGGATACTGAAGTCTTCTTTTTCCAGAATCTGCAACACTTGCTCACCATTTTTGACGGCTGTAATGTCGTAATTCTGAAACTCAAGAATTTTGCGGGCCAGATTCTGGATAACGGAGCTATCTTCGGCAATCAGGACGCGTTTGGAAGCTGACATAGGGCTTGAAAGATCGTGTTTCGTTTTATGGTGGTGAAATTAGCAGTTAAATCGGCAAACGCAAAAGAGCATTTTTGTCAAAAACGGTTAACGCTTTCTTTTTACTCGAATGTCTAGAGCGATTTAGTAGGCTTAACCAGAAAATTCTCTGATCAACTAGTTCTTGGTCAACCCGAGTTCTGCCACTGTTCTGATCAACATTACAGCTTATCTACGGGCAAGCTGATTTTACATCAATTTTTCCATGACAATAAATTCCAGGGGTTGTTTAGGAAGTCCAAAGCGCGGATCATCTGGAAAGGGTCGTTTCTCTCCGGTGGCCTGATAACCGCGTCGTTCGTACCAGGCAATCAGTTCATGACGTACCGCAATGACCGTCATCGTAATCGCTCGGTAGTCCTGCTCCCGAGCGATTTGTTCGGCAGAAGCTACTATTTTCTTACCAATACCACTGGTCTGTGCCTCTGGCGAAACGGTCAGCATTCCCAGATATAGGTCCTGCCCTTTCGTCTCCAGAGCCACACATCCCAGCAATTGCCCATTTTCTTCGTATGTCAAAATCGTTACGTCTGGATTTCGTAACATGATTCGCAGCCCTTCCTCGTCAGTACGAATACCATCCAGCAAATCCGCTTCCGAGGTCCAGCCTTTTTTTGAGCTTTCGCCCCGATAAGCACTGTTTACTAACCTATTTAAGCGTGGTACATCCTGTTCGGTAGCAACTGAAATGGAGTCGGTTGTCATTAATTTCTAAGAATTTATAAAAGACATTGTTATGCCGAGATACCGGGAGTCGTTTATCGTACCACTTCCCGAAAATCGAGTTGCTGAATTAACGCCGGATTCTCAGGAGTCAGTGTGAAAAATACGTCGATAGTACCTGTTGAGCCCTCTAGCTGAAAGCGACCGCGAAGTTGATTTTCGGGCATGAGTTCACCCACACGCTGAATTTTACCCACTTTGGCGTATAAATCCTGCACAACTTTTCGGCGAATCGCGACGGATTTGTCAGGAAAAAAGTTTTCTGCGAAAATGCCGCTTTTCTCAGCGTTTGTCCAGTCAGGAAGTAGCTTCACTAACTCGGCTTTACGTTGCGCCAGAATCGGCGATACGGGCAGTTGTCGAGGTTTCAGTTGCCCGATACTCACCAACGTATCGAGCACAGCTGCGTTAACAGCCCCCATTCCGGCATAGGTCAGATTGGCGTAGGCGATGACCCCAATCCCGTATTCCGTCAGAATACGCCACTGGCTCCCGAAGCCGGGTAATCCACCCGTATGGCCGATGCCGGTTTGCCCTTTGCAGTTCTGTCCCCAGCGGATTCCGTATCCATAGCCCGTTACTTCAGGACATAATTGTCCCGCCGAATTTTTAGCCTGCGCCAATAAACTCGAAAACGTCCAGGGTTGGTGCATCTCCCGAATTGAACTGCGTTTGACCGGTGGTACGCGGTTCCCCGCCGGGACATTCCGGCCGTTATCGTCGTCGGAACGTGGGGGCCAGGCAGCCTGATGCAACGCTACGTATTGGCTAAAATCCTCAATGGACGTAATCAGACCACCCATTGCTGCGTGCGATCCGTCGTGCAGTAGCGGCTCTTCCAGCCATGTTTCATCCTGCCAGCGATAGCCGTGCGCCAGCTTTTCCGCCGGAACGCGGGTATATTCCCACTGCGTATCGTTCATACCGAGCGGCTTCAGAATGGATTCGGTGATGTACTGCTGGTAGGGCTTACCCGATACAACCTTGATGATACGTCCCAGCATGGCAAACGCCAGATTACTATATTCATACGCAAAACCTGGTACATTAGAATTGGAGATTCCCCCTTTGATCAGCGTCGTTAGATCTGCATCCGTATCGGCCAGTTGGCGGTCGCCCCAGGGATTATCTTCGGGAAAACCAGCCGAATGCGTCATCAGATTACGGACCGTTATTTTAGGGGCATCAGCTGTCAGGTATTTGTGGTTTTTCAGTTCCGGAATGTAGTTTTCAGCGGGATCGTCGAGCCGGAGTTTGCCTTCGTCACGAAGCTTCAGAATGGCCATCGTCGTAAAACTCTTGGTCATTGAGGCAATTCGAAATAAGGATTTGGGTGTTGCCGGTATCTTTTTCGCTACGTCGGTATACCCTACCCCGCCCGAATACACCAGCTTTCCATCCAGAACAATACCGAACGCTACGCCCGGAAAATGCCGTTTTTCGGCGGCATCTTTATATATTTTTTCGATGATGGGGAAAGCCTCTTCTAATTTCTTCGCTCGGTCAGCATCGGCAAAAACCGGCGGTTGGTACGTTGTTACGTGGGCAACCGTACGGCTTGACGTAGTTTGTTGGGCAAAAACAGAGGAGGCCGCTAGGGCAAGGGCTGGCAAAAGCAATTTCATAGAGATGCGCGAAGTGGAGGTTGTATCAGTGCTGCTAACTTAACAAATAACCGAATAGAATACGTAGCGTGGATCTTCAGTCCGCGCAGCCGTCAGGCTAAAAATCTGGCAAACCGGTATTTCCAATTTAGCGTGGGGCTATTAGCCTGGCGGTTACGCGGACGTGGCCGTCCACGCTACGTTACTTCATGGCGTTGATCCACTCCCGCAGCAAGGCCAGGCTTTCCGTATGAACGGTTTTACGGCCGAGTTCGGGCATCATTTCGCCGGGATCGGTCGAATGCAGGCGGTAGATCAGGATGGACTCGTCAGGTTTGCCGGGTACGATGTCGAACTGATGACCACCTGAACCGCGTCCGGCTGCAACGGGTGGTTTTAGAATACCCAACGCGGTGGGGTCGGTTTCAGAAATTCTCAGATTCAGCCCCGACGTCATCGCTGGACCGTTAGGATTGTGGCAATGCGCGCAGTTGATGTCGAGCCAGGCGCGGGCGCGGTCGTTGAGGGAACCGGTTTCAGGTTTGTTCCAGACGGGTGTTTTCGGGCATGTCGACAAAGCGGGCAAACCTGTTAGCATACCGCTACGTTGCCAGTGCGCTAATTGATTTTCTTTCTTTCCAGTATACGCCAAATCACCATTGAGCTGACGTATCGACGGGCCAATGGGCACCATCACTTCATTTCGGTTGTGGCATCCTTTACACTGGTTCAGGTTTGGAATCATATACGCATGCTGGCGGTTTTCGCCTTTCGCATCGATGTACCGTACCATTTTGGTATCCCCCGCCACTTCCAGCACGGCGTCGGTTTGTTCGTCGTTCCAGACGTAATCGAACGCCTTCCAACCCTCGGCCTGGTGAACCAGTAACCGCGTTTCCATCAGCCGTCGCCCTTTAGCCGGATTGCGAAAATCATTAGAAAAATAGAAGGTTTTAATCAGGGTTGTGCCGACTGGAAAATTCAGGACCGACGTATCGTTGTAAGCAACCGCTTGTCCGGCAGGCAGTTTGACGAACCGTAGCTTCTCGGCGTAATCCGAAAACAAAGGCGTATTGAGCGTATAGGGCACTACCCCGGCCGCCGGTTGTTGATCAGCCAGCTTTCCGGTAAAGAAACCGTACTCAGATAATTTCTCGGGCACAGCCGCCGTCCGCCAGCTAACCAACGTCAACCAGGCAACGAGTACGGACAAACTCCCGAACAGATAGGTACGCATTCCGTTAGCGAGCATTGACCGCTGTTGCTTTAAGTGGCGCAAGCTGGCAATCGAAAGCAGCTGCATCGAGCGACACATTTTTGAATCCACGGCCCGCGTCGAGATTTACTAAACTCTGATTCTTGTTGTTACGAATGCAGATACGCTTGTCGGCTAGCGGTTTTCCGTCTTTATCGAACGTAGCGGGGTCAGCGATGCCGTCGTAGATAATATTCGGCACTTCCTGCCCTCCTTTCAGAATTTGTTCAAAGAGTTTGCCGTAGCGGCCACGCTGACTCGCCGGGCCGGGCTTCCGTTCGTAGACATTATCATGAATAGACACTGCCGTTGAAAACGGATAATAGGCTTTGTCTTTGATAGGCAGTTCGGTCAGCAGATAACTGATAATGCCTGTGTTAACGCTTTGGTTGTGAATAAACCGGTTGTTAAATACCTCTACACCGTTCGCAGCCAAAATCAACAGACCCGTACCGTCTGATACGCTGGCGACAATGTTTCCGGCGGGGGCGAAATTCGGCAGGTTGTTATCGTGAACGTAATTATTAAAAACCCGCACGTTTCCACCCTGTTTCTGGACCAGATCGGGCAAATCGAAGACCAGAATGCCCCCCGTATTTTCGTACGCTTCGTTGTCGAAAACATCAGCGTTTTTTGAGTTCTCGATTTCGATGCCCGCTACGTTATGATGTGCTTTGCTGTTCTTCACGACAATCCCGCGCGACTGCCCGACATAGATGCCCGCGTCGGAAGCGCCAATGGCCGTACATTGATCAATCACTACGTTGTCGCACTGCACCGGATACAGTCCGTACCCTCCGTTTTCGGCTTTGGGGCCACCCGTCCACTCTACCTTGACGTTTCGGAACGTAATGCCTTTGACGTTCATGGTTTTGATGCCATCACCTTTGCTGTCCTGAACCGTCAGGTTTTCGATAACGATGTTTTCGCCATTCGACACGCGCAGACCCTCAGCCCCGTCGGTTTGACCTTTGAAACTCAATACAGTTTTATCGACGCCTTTCCCCCGAATTACAATGCGCTTTTTATCCTGTAACGATAATGTACTGGTGAAGGTAAACGTCCCCTGATCGAGATCAATCGTGCTGCCGTCCTCGGCCATAATCAGTTTTGTCTGATAGCGTTTCTGGACATCAGCCTGTGACCAGGCCTGTGCGTAAATCAGGCAGATCATCAAGATGCATAAATAAGGTTTCATGACTAAAGGAAGTTAGGAAATAGACTTACGTAAAGTTCCGATAAGTTACACCTTTTTCTTAACTCACACGCTTGCCCTGTAGCAACATATCGACGGCTTCGTTGAAGGATCCAGCGCGGGTAACCTGCCCGGCGTTGATAAAGAAAATCTCATCGGCGGTTTCGATGGTGTTCAGTCGGTGGGCAATGATAATGCGGGTGGTGGTTTCAGGAAGATTTTGCAGAATTTCTTCCAGTAGTTGCTCCGTAACGGTATCGATGTTGGCGGTGGCTTCGTCCAGAATCAGCAGGTCAGGGTTACGTAACACGGCCCGCATGAACGCGATGAGTTGTTTCTGTCCTAAACTGATCGAATCGCCGGTTGCCAGTACGTTCGTATCCAGCCCTTCATCGAAGTGATCCAGCAATCCTTCCAGATTAGCCTCCCGGATCACTTGAGCCAGTTGCTCGTTGGAATAGTTTTGATAACGCTCGTTGCCGTATAGAATATTCTCGCGAACCGTGCCCGTAAACAAAAACGGCTCCTGCAAAATAAAGCCAATTTTACGGGTACGTTCTTCGGAACCGTAGGTGCGAATATCCTTTCCATCCAGTAAAACGGTTCCGCTCGTGGGATCGTACAAACGGGCAATCAGGGAGGCTGTTGTGGTTTTGCCCCCTCCGGTCGGGCCTACCAGCGCATAGGTTTTGCCACGTTCCAGCGTAAAACTGATGTTATGCAGCACTTCATGCCCGTTCGGATAACTGAAGGATACATTCTGAAACGACAGCAGCGACGACGTGGGTACGGTTAACGGATTTTCAAGAATTTGCAGATCGGATTGTAACGCCAGCATGTGCGAAATACGGTCCCAGCCTGCCAGCGCCACCTGGAAATTAGCCCAGAGAGCCGCTAACTGCCGAAGCGGGTTGTAAAAATTCGTTACGTACGACAAAAAGCTAAGCAGCAATCCAATCGAGAAATGGCCCGTCGAAATTAGGTAAATCCCAAATGTCAGTACGATCAGTTGGCCCACACTGGCGGCCAGTCCATAAACGGGGATGAAAACGTTATTGGCGATACCTGCTTCAACAGCCGTTCTGTAGTTCTGCTGGTTGGCTTCAGCAAAACGTTTCCGAAAATAATCGCGCCGATTAAAGGCAATGATCACCTTGAAATTATTCAGGTTTTCCTGAATTTCAGCACTCAGGCCGCCCACGCTTTTCAGGTTAACGGCATTCTTTCGTTTTACCCAGGCCGACGTAGCTTTCGTGAACAGCCAGATAAAGATAGACGGTGATAGGGCCGCAGCTCCAAGAGGAAGGTCAATAAACAGGAGAAACAACCCAGCTCCGGTCATGGTAAATAGGCTGCCCACAAACTGCATCAGCGACTGCGAAAAAAACTGATTCAGTTTATCAGTGTCATTGTTAATCCGGGAGATCAGATCGCCGGCTTTGTTCTGGTTGAAGAACGCAACGGGCAATTCCTGCAATTTAGTAAACACCGCGTTGCGGAGTTTGAACAGCGTGCGTTGCCCTACGCCCCCCATCAGGCGGGTTTGCAGGTAGTTGGTTCCGAACGCAATCGTATAAAGCCCAAGCAGCAGACCCGCATTACGCAAAACTCCGTCGTATTGTTTCGTTTGAATGTAACGGTCGATGGTACGACCAATCAGCATAGGGCCTACCAGACTCAACCCCGAATTGATCAGAATCGCGATAAACGCCAGCATCAACGTCCGGCGCTCATCATTGATGAGCGTCAATAGTTTGCGAAGCGCTTTGTACGTAGCATTTTTCTCTTCCTTCTGCCCGACAAACTGATTAAGATCGTAGTTCATACTGGTTCGTGCTCCGTTGCGATTGATAGATCTGAACGTATTCGGGGCTGATCGCCATCAATTGTGAATGGGTACCTTTGTCGATTACTTCGCCCTCCATGAGCAGGATGATCTGCTCGTAGTTTTCAACGGCTGCAATTTTCTGCGTGACTGAAATCAGCGTCATTCCGGGATAGTTCTGCTGTATGTTTGCCAGAATTTTCTGTTCCGTACTGGCGTCAACCCGTGCCGTAAAATCGTCCAGCAACAACACTTTTGGATTGAGTGCTAAAGCACGAGCCAGCATGATCCGCTGTTTCTGTCCGCCTGACAGGCTACTGCCTCGTTCGGACACGATCGTTTCCAGTTTATCAGGTAGTGATTCTACAAAATCGCCTAATTCGGCGGTGTTTATCGCTCGCTTCATCGACTCGTCAGTGACGGCTTCATTGAAGGCAATGTTCTCGCGCAGGCTCAGGTTGAACATAATACTATCCTGAAAGACAAAGCCGACCTGCTGATGAAACGTATCTTCATCGTAACTGTCAATGGATTGACCATCGTAATTCACACGACCTGACGTAGGCTTGATCAATCCAGTCAATAAAAACAGCAACTGGCTCTTTCCAGCGGCTGTTGGTCCAACAATAGCCGTCCGGGTCCCGGCGTTGACCGTGAACGAAACAGCTTTCAGAACCGGTTTTTCGCCATAATACACGGATACGTCGTGAAGATCAACCTCACCGGTTAAGGCGACATGCACTGTACCGCTTTTGGCCGCTTCCGGCGCCTGCAACACGTCGTTCACCCGCTGGTATGACGCCGACGCCTGCGCGATTACGTTGCTCATGAAACCAATGATAATGATCGGAAAAATGAGTAACGCCAGATAGGTGTTGAAAGCCGCGAAGTTGCCCAGCGACATACTTCCGACGATAACAAAATGGCCACCCAGTACCAAAATGGTTAGTCCTGCCATCGACGCGGTGAAACTAATAACCGGAATCAGTGCAGCAAACAGACGCAAAATGGCGATTCCTACATCTTTCGCATCGGTATTGGCCGCCAGAAATTTGTCGTATTCAAGCTGTTGCGAGTTGATGACCCGAATAAGCGCCGATCCCAGAATACTTTCGTTAATAACTTTATTCAGCCAGTCAATTACTTCCCGACTGCGCACGAACAACACCCGTACTTTTTTCAGCACCAGATAAAACGTAATGCCAATAATCGGTACAATGGCCAGCACTGCCAGCGCCAGTTTCCAATTGATGCTGATTAGTAGAATACTGGTTCCGATGATAAGGCAAAGGGATGAAACAATGGAGACAAGCGCCTGCGAAACGAACGTCTTGACTGAATCGATATCCGATGTCAGGTTGGTTAGTAACCTGGATGGGTTGGTCTGCTGAATGTACGCAAAACTCTGACGGGATAGTTTATCAGCCAGTTGCGTGCGTAAATCCCGGGCTACGCGTTCCGACGCATACGTCTGCACGATGCTTTGCAGATACGTAAAAACGAAAATGAGTATAGCCGCTCCCAGAAATTCGACAACTGTGGTTTTCAGCACGAACTGGCCAGCGCTATAGGCATCAATTCCATGCGAAATGAGAAGAGGCAAAACCAGATTGATTCCGTTGCTAGCCAGCGCCAGGACAATCAGCAGCAGAATCATCCGGGAATATGGCTTGAGCAGACTCAACAAAGACGGAGGAGACTGTTTAGCGGCTTCTTTCTGGGGAGTAGCTTTATCCATACGAATGTGATTAGCTCGCTAAGCAAGATGGCTACCAAATGTAAGAAAAACGGAAAAGGGGCAGTCTGTAGAGGCCAACCATTTTAATTCATTTTTAATATTTTTCTTTTTGTCAGGCAGGTCTTCAGCGAGCGATTCCATCGTGGATTTAGCAATTAAAGTTGGTTTTGTTTTCTTTTTTAATAGATTCTTCGGCAATTGGCACTAAACTCAAAATCATCCATAAATTGCTAACTCAAAATATCGTCTGCTATTTACGACTCCACTCATTTTTCTTTTTAACCACTCTTTATGAACAGATTCAGTACGTTTCTACTCTGTTTTATTTGGTCATCAGCTCTTTACGCTCAAAAGTCTTATTATGGTACTGAAGAAAAATGGCCTGAGCAGGACACCGCCCGTAAGTTCTATACCGTAAAAGGCGATCGGCACGGCATCAGTTATTTCAAGAAACATCAATTCAAGGAGGTGCAGTACGTAATGGGTAACACGCTCTCATTCGATACGTATCACACCCCCGACGTGATGTATAGCTGGTGCCGGAAATGGGCTGAACAGTACCCAAATCTGGTGGAGCTGTACGAAGTGGCGAAGAGCTACGAAGGCCGGCCAATTCTGCAAATGACGCTGACGAACAAGAAAACGGGTAAGCATACTGATAAGCCCGCAGCCTATTTTGAAGGTGGTCGGCATAGTGGCGAAGTAACGAGCAGCGAAGCGGTTCTGTGGTTGACTAAACACCTGCTGGATAACTACGGAAAAGATGCGTCGATCACGAAACTGCTGGATACCAAAACGATTTACCTACGTCCGCAGAACAACCCCGATGGCGCGACCATGTATTTGTTTACAGCGCAACGGAACCGCAGTTCACTACGTCCGCGCGACGATGATCGGGACGGGCTGTTCGATGAAGATGCGGAAGACGATCTTGATGGCGATGGTATTATCTACCAGATTCGGAAAAAGGCTACCACGAAAGAGGAATTAGAAAAAGCGGATTTCGTGATCGACCCCAGGGACAAATCGGGAAGGTTGATGAAAAAAGTACGTGAGGGTCAGGGCAACTGGCTGGTTTATACCGAGGGCATTGATAACGACGGCGATGGAAAATACAACGAAGACGGCATTGGCGGCTTAGACAATCACCGCAATTATCCCGAAAACTGGCGTCCGGATCAGGGCGGTGATTTTACAAACCGGGGCTACACGCAGGGAGGTGCCAGCGACTACCCGCTTAGCGAACCCGAAACACGCGCTACGTTTGTCTGGCTCATGGGGCATCCAAACATTTCCGTCGTGAACTCAATGGACACACGCGTACCCATGCATCTACGCCCACCCTCCACCTCGACCAGCGCCGAAAGTATGTTCCCACAGGATCTGGCCATCTACAAACACATGGACAGTCTGGGACTCTCGTTCACAAATTATCCGTGGGCAGGCGACGTGTACGAAGTCTACAATACCCGTAGCAAAGTGGATCGCGTAACAGGCGACCCGTCCAAGGCAGTGCCTTTGTTCGGGCATGGTCCGGATTTCGGTTATTTTCAGTACGGTTCGGTCTGGTACGGCGATGAGCTATGGAACGGGGGTGCTATGAAAGATTACGATGGCGACGGTGAATACGACGAATACGATGGCCTGATGTGGGACGATGAAGCCAACGGTAAACGAGGTTTCAAGCCTTGGACAAAATTCACGCACCCGCAACTGGGCGCAGTTGAACTTGGTGGCTTTCATCCCAAATTCTTCGCGCAGAACGGTCCGGCCTGGCAATTGGAAAACTGGATTGCAAAAGAATCGCGTTTTAATCTGGCGATGGCAAAAGAACTGCCGCAAATTGATCTGACCGACGTAACGATAAAGCCTCTGGCAAACAACGAGTACGAAGTCAAAGTAACCTGGACTAACTCGGGAAAATTGCCCGTAGCGCTGGAACAAGCGAAGCGAATTAAGATGGTGCCGGAAGACCGCGTTACGCTGGATATTGACAAAAACCTGCTGAAAGGCTTCCAGGATGCCAAAGTAACAATCACGCAACCCGAGCTGGTGGACAAAACCATTTATGCAGGCTATACGAACATAGGCGAGAAAAAGGAAGCGACGTTCCGGGTCAAGCTCAACCAGCCGGGGCCAATCAAAGTGAAAGTCAAATTGTTATCCACACGGGGCGGTTACAAGGAAAAGGAGATTACGATTGGTGATAAAAAGTAATCGAATTTTACTTATAAGAATCAGACAACCAGTAAGATTCATCACTACGTCTGTTTATATGGCGGGTTTAATCCAGCCACTTGGTGCGACCCCAGCGGGGTCGTATGTTTATAGAGTTCATTCTCTTCTATATACATACGACACCAGCCGGGTCACACTAGACTTCCATACGCATAAAAGCAGGCGGGGCAACATACCTTTCTGGTTATTTCTCTCCTGATTTCTTCTCAACGGGTTTCGTTACGTCGACAATTTTTATGGGCTTACCCGTTTTACGCGCTTCGATCTGTTCCAGTAACTGCAACCCCATCAGTCCGTTGAGCGAACCATCGGCTCCGTTACCTCCGCCATTGATAATGATGTCGGGGATAACCCGAATCTGCCCCCGGCCAATCTCTTCGGTAATTTTGAAACGGGTAAAGTTTTCGTCGCCCATGGCCCGTACCTGCAATTCATAGGCTTCGGCCGTGGAGCGACCAATGACCAGAATTTTCTCGGCTTCGGCCGTACCTGTTTTAGCAATCCGTTCCGCTTCAGCGTCGGCGGTTAATTTGGTGGCTTCGGCATCAGCCGCGGCTTGTCGACGACGCGCTTCGGCATTGGCTTCAGCCCGAATTTTTGTTGCTTCCGACTCTGCGCCAACCTGTAGTTTTAAGCTGCGGGCCTCCCCTTCTGATTTTTTCACGGCGGCATCCGCCGTACGTTGCGCAATCTCGACGCTTTGCTGCGCTTTCACTACCTCGCGCTGAATGTCGGCCAAGGCTGTTTCGCGTTCCATACCCTGTCGTTTTTCCTGCGCCATCCGTTGTGTATCGTAGGTTTTTTCTTCTTCCTGCGCAATTTTCCGATCAGTCAGGGTCTTCATCAGGCTATCGGGCGGCACAATATCACCAATCAACGTATCGACGGCATTGACGTTATAAACCTCCAGTACAGTCCGGATGTGTTCGCGGGCAGCTTCCTGACGTTCTTTCCGTGTACTCAGGAACGCAATCACGTCGGAATCCTGCGCCGAGTTCCGGAAATAGTTACCGATGGTTGGCTCCAGTACCTGCGACACCAGATTATTCATACTACCAAAACGAGCAATCACTTTTGGGGCCTCCGTCGAGGGAATATGGATAATCTGCGCGACGTCGAGGTTGAACGGAAAACCGTCTTTTGAGCGAACAGTAATCGTCGATAGATTGCGGTCAAGATCGTGCGATTCGGTGCGGGCATTCGCCCAGTTGAGCACCAGATTCGTTGTTGGCACTTTCTCAACTTTCATCGTGTACATATTGATGGGATATTTACCCGGTCCCAACGGCTCCATCCAGACACCCCGGAACCCTTTCCGAACGATATTACCATGCTTGAATGACTCGCCTGTAATATCTTCTCCGTCTTCACCGATGTACGAGATTACAACCCCTACGTGGCCGATAGGGACTTCGGTCATCGGAAGTTCTTCAATCTGTACCGCCCACGGATTAATATAATAGGAACCTGCCAGTACTACCTGTGGCTGCAGCCCCCGATTACCCCCGTTCTGCAAAAAAAAGTCAACGTTCTGAAAGTTATTGTGTCCCTCTACGTGCTTACCAGCAATTTGGCCCGGTTGTAAGGGAGCGCCATCGAGTGTTGTAATAATGCCGACCTTATTTTCTTTGATAACGGTCATATCCGCAATCGTAACCGTGAACGCGTACGGATTGATCCGGTACGTTCCGGGCGTCAACACGGCCGTTTGCCGACCTTTTTGTCCGCTATTGGTCAGAAAGCGTTCGGTATCCTGAAAGTTATCCGAATCAACGCGCCGGGCCAGGATATTACCCGTCGGAAGTTCGGCCCCGTCGTTCGATAAGACCAGTCCAATTTTACCTTCCGGTACAACCGTAAATGGCTCCATCGTAATGCCGTATTGCCACGGCCACATCCACCAGTATAAACCCGGCGCCAACGTCTGCGCCTGATAACCAGCCTCCCCTTTGGTAGCAATGATACGTCCATCGGGTAAGCCACGATCAGGTCCAACAAGTACGTATTTTTTCGTAATTAGGCCAATCCGGTCTTCGGGTACAATGACCATACCAAACAGAAAACGCAGCACCCATTTGTAGAGAACGACTGCAAAAAAGAGCAGGATTACCCAGCTCCATGTCGAAACAAGAGGTAAAAATTCCATGAATGAACGGATGTTAAACGGTTAAGAAAATGAATAGAAAACGAGAATCTCAGCAGCGTCAAAGGCTTGCTGATCAGGCAGGAAATGAAGATAATAGGCCTACATTGGCGTAACAATTGATTGGTCAGATTGACTCGTCAAATGTACAGGATGCGCATACTCCAGCGCATCAGAATTCGGATGATTGGTTACCTACCTGTCGAATTGTGCAGGGGTGTTGATGAATGGATATCAATATTGATTTCGGCTCTCGATGTGATACCAAGTTCTCAAACCTGACACTTTTGCTGACGCGAGGATGCCAGGTTTAAGCACCTGACACCCCATAAAACAAGCAGCCTGACGTTACAATTCCTGCGCCAGGTTGAAGAAGAAACCCGTTTTTCCCTGCCCGTTGATAGTGCCGCTGAAGCGCATCACTAAATTGTAGAACGTTACTACGTCAAGGCTCATGCCCGTCCCGACGAGCAGCCGATTGGCCAGTAGACTTTGATACTGTTCAGCAACCGTACTGCTAACGTAACCCGCATCGCCAAAGGCAGTGATATACGCTGAAATGGGTAGGGTGTTAAACTGCCGAACGTGCAACCAGTTCAACTGTTTTCGTACGTTAAACAATTGATAACGAACGCTATTTCGCCAGACGGCCGTTCGTTGACCATCCACTACATATAGCTCGTAGCCGCGTACCATGTCGAGCGAGCTACCGAGGCCACGCAGGTTAAAATAAGGCTGACGAGCGGGCCAGGTCGAGCGCCCCCGCAAGCTTCCGGCCGCGTAAAACTTGCCGCCCAGGGGCCAGTAACGTGTAATGGCGGCCGACATCTCCAGAAAATGAAAATTATCGTTCGGCAATAATCCTGCTACGCCAACAATACCCGTAAACAACGTCCCCTGCAACGGATAAACGACGTTATCGCGTCTGTCGTAGCGATAACTGTAACTCATCGATAAGTAGCGTTGCACCGTTCGACCGTCCAGAAAATAGTCGGGATTGATTCGGGCAACAGTATCGGCGATCGTGTTGCGGTTGTAGCGGGTATCGAAGCCATGGTAGTGGTAGAGTCCGCGCCGATGGGTTAAACTAACCGCAGCATACGCCCGTTCCCGCAGAACATCATCCGACCGGGTAAATACCCACTTATCAAACTGTGTACGATAGGGAATTTCTTTGTTGGTCTGGTACGACAGATCGACGCGCAAACCGATTTTCTGCGCCCGGTCGATGTACGGCTTTGAATACGACAAACCAATACGTTGTAGAAACCCAAGTTCAACACCAACCTGTAGCCGGTCGTTCGTACCCGTTACGTTGCGGTAACTTAATCGTCCGCCGTAGATAACCCGGCGCAAGTCTCGACCCCGGTCGTACCACCATTCGTTAAAATTCCTATCGGCTATGTCAAAAACCGGGTACGCAATGATGTACCATCGCTCCTTCATCAGAACGGTCAGATCAAGCTGAGGGGATTGTGCCGAATCTGCCGCGGGCGTAATCTGCGTTTCCGTATCGACGGTAATAAACAGGGTTGTATTTTCGATATTACGCCGATCCCAAGCCACACGGTCAGTTAAATCGGTCAGCCGGATAGAGTCACCTACGTGAATTGACATTTCCCGCAGAATGATTCGGTCGCGCGTGCGGTAGTTGCCTTTGAGCGTTACCGAGCGCACAAGGACTTTCTGAGTCGAATCAACCGACGTGTTGGCAAAGACGGTTTGAGAAGAGAAGATAAACGCCGTTAGTACAAAAATAACGACCAGCCACTTTCTGGGAAACATTCTCAAAAGTACGTCTTTTCAAAAAAATAAGACAAGATTATCTCTATATCCTGCAAATCAGTATGTATTATTGTTGGCTTTTGCTAAAAACCTATGATGACTCTTTAAATATACAATAATCCATGCAAACGGGTAATATTCAGAAACCAGGTACTAAAGTTAAACCCAACCTGAGTTTCTGGCAGATCTGGAACATGAGTTTCGGATTTTTTGGCATTCAGTACGGCTTTGGTCTGCAGCAAGCCAACATGAGCCCAATTTTTCGGTACTTACAGGCCGATGAAGCCAATATCCCGATCTTATGGCTGGCTGGTCCGATAACGGGACTGATCGTTCAGCCGATCATTGGCTCAATCAGCGACCGGACCTGGTCGACGCGCTGGGGACGCCGGAAACCGTTTTTTCTCATCGGCGCTATCTGCACTAGTTTAGCGCTGTTTCTAATGCCGAATTCCTCGGCGCTCTGGATGGCGGCCAGTTTAATGTGGATTCTGGATACGGGCCTAAACATTACTCAAGAGCCATTCCGGGCGTTCATCGGCGATAAACTCAATGACCAACAGCGTGATCTGGGGTTTGCCGTGCAGAGTTTCTTCGTCGGATTTGGTCAAACGCTGGCCAACCTGATGCCTACTATTTTCCGACTCCTGGGCCTGACGACAACCGCTGTTGTTGCCGCCAACGTGATTCCGGATAGCATCAAATATCCTTTCTATATTGGTGGCGTAGCGGTCATACTGGCCGTTTTATGGACGATGTACACGACGAATGAATATCCGCCAGAGGACATGGAGGAGTTCAAACGGATGAAGCAGGAAGGCAGTGGTATTAGCGGTGCTTTTTCGGAAATTTTCCACGCCTTTAAGGAGATGCCCACGACCATGAAGCAGTTGTGGTGGGTCAAATTCTTCACCTGGTTTGGTTTGCCACTCATGTGGCAATATCTGACTCTGGCCGTCGCTCGTCATGCATTCAATGCCCCTACGGCCGAATCGCCAGGCTTTCAGGAAGGTATTGAGTGGGGAAATTTATGCTTCGCCATGTTCAACGTAGGGTGTTTTAGCATTTCTTTTTTCCTGCCAGCCATTGCTGACCGGATCGGGCGTCGGGCGACACACGCCGTTTTTCTGACCATTGGCGGGCTGGGTTTTCTGTCAATGCTCCTGTCTAACGACAAGTATGTTTTCTTTATCGGCATGACTCTGGTAGGCCTATCCTGGGGCTCTATTCTGTCGATGCCATACGTATTGCTATCAAGTTCTGTACCGGCCGAACGGATGGGCGTTTACATGGGTATTTTCAACGGATTTATCGTTGTTCCACAGATTGTTAATAATCTAACCGTCCGGCTCTTCTATCCGACTCTATTGAAAAATGATCCACGTAACGCACTCGCTTTAGCCGGTGTTTGTCTGCTGCTAGCCGCTGCCTCCTGTTTTTTGGTGAAAGAGAACAGAGCCAGTGAAGAAGCTGCGTTCCCGATTGAACCAGGAGGAAACTAATTCTATTGATGATTTTTGATTGATGATTTCGGATCAATGTAGATATTGTCAATCCGAAATCACCAATCAAAAATCAGAACTTCATTACATGATACCCTCACCACGTCCTTACGCCCTTCTGTCTGTTGGCGAATTACTGGCCGATTTTATTGGCCATCATGTATCAAACAGTTTAATTGATGCGCTGGATTTTCGTCGATACCAGGGTGGCAGCCCCGCCAACATGGCTACAAATATGGCCCGGTTAGGTAACAAGGCCGCTTTGGTTGCTTGTGTCGGCAATGATAGTATCGGAAAATACCTTACCCGGCAAATTGAAGAATCGGGCGTTGAAACCCAATACATTACGACAGACTCGTCTGAACCAACCACCATAGTTGTCGTTTCACGCACAGCCGGTACGCCCGATTTTGTAGCGTATCGCCACGCTGATTCCTGCATTAAATCCGAGCAACTTCCCGACTCGTTACTGGCGAAAACGCAACTGTTCCATACGACCTGTTTTGCCCTGAGCCGACAGCCGGCTCAGGATGCCATTGTCGACGCGGCTAAACGGGCGAAGGCCGCGGGTTGTCAGGTTACGATTGATGCCAATTATGCACCAAGCATCTGGCCTGACCGGCAGCAGGCATGGCGCGTACTAACCGACTATCTTTCAGCTGGAGCGCTGGTAAAAATCAGTGAGGACGATGTGGAACGGCTCTATGGCGAACGTCAGACGCCGGAACAAGTCCTAAATGATTTTCATAAAATGGGCGCTACCATCATCTGCCTGACACTGGGGGCCGATGGAAGTCTGGTCTCGTACGAAAGTGGAGCGCAACAAGTACGAATTCCAGGAAGGAAGATCGATGTGGTGGACGTAACCGGCGCAGGCGATGCCTATTGGGCGGGTTTTCTGACCGCGTATTTAGATGGCCACACACCCGGCAATTGTGCCCAGGCCGGTGCAGCCATGGCGAAGATGAAGTTAACCCGACAGGGGCCACTTCCTGATAAAGTTAATCGCCAATTGCTGTACACCTATTTTGAGTAATACGTATCGCGGCCTTTAGTACGTTCTAGCAAGATAGTACTAAAGGCCGCGATACGTATGTCATTACTTCGGCTATTTCAGCGCTGCCAGCTTATCCAGATCAACAGCTTTCAGGGCCTCTTTGAGCTTATCCATGCTCACACCCTTTCCTTTTACCGTAACGATAAATCGTTTGTTGACCAGTAAGGCGATCTCACCCGATTCGTCGGTATTATCGTATTTCTCGTACGATTTATTCTCGCCCATCGTACTGGTTTTTTCGTATCCGTTTTTGGTTTCTTTGTCCACCTCAATCATCGACCAGGCGGCTAAACCCATCATCACTACGGAACCACCTCCGTCTACAAGGCTTACTTCGATGGTTTCGCTGTTGTCGTCGTTCGCATAGTTGCCTGTAGCGGTCGAGACCGTGAAACCAGCCGCGCCATTTTTCTCACCGGTAGCTTCTTTGCGGGCCAGACCATCAACATCAGCAGGTAGCAACTCTTTCAGCGAACGGAAATTAACCGTTTCGACGGGGCCGTTTTTCTGCATCTCTCCGGCTCTGGTGGCGATGTCTTTGAGAGCACCAACCGCCCCCACTGCCGACACCGATTCATCCTCATCGTCATTCTTTTTCTCTTCTTTCGTTTCTCCGCAACTCATCAATAACGTAACGGAAAGCAATCCTGTACAGAATGATTTTAGGTTCGGTCGCATAGTTTAGAGTAGTTACGTAATACCGTATTCATTAACGGACAGCAATTTATTGGTTCTCCTGACACGATGGTCGATTTTCTGAGTAAGTGTCATTCACCTACCCGCTTACACAATACGTAGTAGTTGGCATCGACGGTTAGCGTTGTTGCGCCAGCCGAAGGCAATGTTTTCCACTGCATGGTTGGTTGTATAGTCCGATATGGCCCTGATTCGCCCAGACACACCCGCACAGGCATCGCAAAACCCGCTACGCAATTCGTCCATCGGTATTGTATTCCACCGGCAGTCGAGCGGTATTCTAAAATGGGAAGTTTCGTATCGCGGAGGTATTGATCAAAGACCGGCTGTAAATTAAGGCCTGTCTGCTTAATCATATACTGCTCAATTTGCTGCGCGGTAACGGTCTGGTGATAAAACGTTTTGTTCATACCCCGTAGCAACTGCCGCCATTTCACGTCGTCGTTAACCAATTGCCGGATGGTGTGGATCATGTTGCCGCCTTTGTAATACATATCACCCGACCCCGAATGGTTGACGTTATACGTACCAACAATGGGTTTATTATTACGGATCAGCGCCCGGCAGCCGATTACGTACTGCGCGCCCGCTTCTTTGCCATAATAGTATTCCGTGAACAGACATTCGGAATAATTCGTAAAACTCTCGTGAATCCACATGTCCGCTACGTCTTTATACGTAATGTTATTGGCAAACCACTCGTGACCCGACTCGTGCACAATGATAAAATCCCAGCGTAGTCCCCAGCCCGTCTGCGAGAGATCCCGGCCCAGATACCCATTCCGAAAGTGGTTGCCATACGTAACAGAACTCTGGTGTTCCATTCCCAGATAGGGTGTGTCGACCAACTTATAGCCGTCTTCGTAAAACGGATACGGTCCGAACCAGTATTCAAAGGCTTTTAACATTTTAGGCACCTGCTGAAACTGGACCTTCGCGGAATCGAGGTGTTCCGGCAGAACGTAGTAATTCAGATCCAGTTTTCCTTTTTCACCTTCATAGGTTTCCGCCCAATGCTCGTAGCGGGCAATGTTGAGGTTAACGCCGTAATTATTGATCGGATTTTTAACGTACCAGTCAAACGTCCGGGTATGATCATCGTTGGTCGTTACGTGGCGAAGCCGCCCGTTCGATACGTCCATCAGGTCTTCGGGAACCGTTACGCTAATGGCCATCGAATCGGGTTCATCATACATGTGATCTTTACAGGGCCACCACGCACTGGCGCCTAATCCCTGGCAGGCAGTAGCAATAAACCAGTTTCCCGCCCGATCGCGTGACCAGACCATCCCGCCGTCCCAGGGTGGCCGCTTTGCCACGCGGGGTTTTCCGGCGTAGTAAACCGTAACGGCTTCTGTCTGACCAGGTTTTTGCGGCTTCGTCAACGTAACGAAATACGCATTGCCATCCTGCCGAAAATCAAGTGATTTTCCATCCTGTTCCACGCGCTCCACCCGTAGCGGACGCTGTAAATCCACCTGCATGGTCTGGTTTGGTTTCAATACCCGATAGCGGATTTCCGTCGAGCCGCGCAACGTACTGTCGGTCGGTTGAACCCGCACGTTCAGGTGATAAAAAGCCAGATCCCACCAGGCCCGTTCGGGCGTAATAGAGCCCCGCAACGTATCATCGTGCGTAAACTCATAGCGCTGAGCCGAAGCCAGAACGGGTAAAAGAAATAGACAGATTGTCAGGAATCGGGTCGTTATCATTTGGGTCGATATGGTTCGGAGTAGCCTGGCCGGGCTACGGTCGTTAGCGTGGGCCAGGTGGGCAGTATTGACGTAAATAATTGGTGTACAGCGTTTGCAGATGTTGCCGCGTACCTTCGCCTTCGTAAATGCCATGCGAGCGGTTGGGGTAAGGCATCATCTGGAATTGCTTGTTGTGTTTTATCAATTCATTGATCAGCACTTCGGCGTTGTCGTAATGTACGTTATCGTCGCCGGTACCGTGAATGTACAACAGGTTTCCCTTCAGGTTTTTCGCGTGCGTAACGGGCGATCCAGCCACGAAATCTTCCCGATTTTCCTGCGGGATACCCATATACCGTTCCTGATAGATATTGTCGTAAAATAATTGATTCCCAACGGCGGCAATGGCGATTCCGGTTTTATAGATGTCCGGATACTGGAAAAGTAGGTTCAACGTACTGGAACCTCCCCCACTCCATCCCCAAACCGCAACGCGGCTCGTGTCGATGTAAGCATGCCGGGCAAACAGCTTCCGGGCGGCCATCGCCTGATCCCGAACATTGATCCGGCCAATCTGCCGATAGATCGACTTTCGCCAAACGGCTCCTTTCAGGTTCGGCGTTCCCCGGTTATCGAGTGCTACGTAAAGGTAACCGGCATCGGCCATGCTGCCCTGGAAAAGAAAGTTGTTTCCAACCGAAAAAACATCGTTGACCGTACTACTCGCCGGTTCGCCATAGACGTAAAAAACGATTGGGTATTTTTTCGTGCTGTCGAAGTTGGTCGGTTTCGCCATCCAGCCATCGACCGTAACGCCATCCTCCGTTGTTACGTTGAAAAAGCTAACGTTGGATTTCGTTACTGGTTTCATGCGCGACGCAATACTTTCCTCCGCATTAACGGGCTTGTGGTCGGGCAGGTTCACCCACTCCTGCACGGGTGGCGTCTGATAATTCGTGAACGTATGCTGCGCAAAACGTCCGTTGGAAGAAATCGTGTAGCCGTGGGTTCCGTCCAGGCCGACAGGCGTGATGCGTTCGGCTTTACCTTTGCCATCCAACCGGATTCGGTACAGATACCGCTGGTTGGGGTTTTGTGGCGAGGCAATGAAATAAATCTGGTTGTTGGCTTCGTCGATCCGGCTGATCGTTTCAATATCATACGAACCGGGCGTCAGTAGGGTTTCTGTTTTCCCGTCGAGGCTTACGCGGTACAGGTGACGCCAGCCGTCTTTTTCAGACACCCACACGAATTCTTTCCCACCTTTCAGCCACTCCCATCCGCTGGGATCATCACTGTTCCAGCGCTCTTTCGCGTCGATCCAGGCTTTATCCGTTTCGGTATAGATGGGCGTAATCGTTCGATTGGCGACTGAGCAGATGAGTATTTTACTTTCGTTCTGTTTGCGATTCAGTTGCTGCACAATCACGCTGCCACCGGCGGGCAACCACTCCATACGCGTCAGGTAATGCTGCTGCGGATCGCCGGGAATATTCAGCCAGTTGGTTGATCCACCCGATGCCGACACAATACCGATACGAGCGGGCGATGGCGATTCGCCAACTTTCGGATACTCAACCGGTATGACGTGCGAATAAGCGGAATCGGTCGTATTCAGCATCAGGTAATCGCGAATTTTGGTCGCGTCGACCTGCCAGTAAGCAATCTGTTTACTATCCGGGCTCCAGCGAAAGCCATCCCGACAGCCAAACTCCTCTTCGTAGGCCCAGTCGAACGTACCGTTGATCCGCTTGCGGCTTCCGTCGCTGGTAAGCTGCGTTACTTTTCCGGTCGCAACATCTTCTACGTACAAATTATGCTCACTAACATACGCTACGTTACGTCCATCCGGCGACAGTTTGGCATACATCAATGACTGCGCGGGCTGATTCTGCCCAAGTTTGCGAGCCTGGCCGGAGGCCCGATTAATTAGGTAATAATCACCGCGTGTGTTGTATCGCCAAACCCGGGCAGTATTGGTGAAAATCAGTACGTTCGCACTATCGGGCGTGAACGCAAAGTCCGTAGCAGACATCACCTGAGTGCCTCCCGGCTGGCGCAGTTTTTCTTTGGGTATCAGCGTGATTTTAGTACCCGTGCGAATATCAGTCTGAACGATATTTCCCTGTACGTTAGCCGCATAGGCATTTCCATTAGCGGCCCAGTGCGTCTGACGACCGGGTATCTGAGCCTGGGCAGTACAGACAGTCAGACTTAAGAAAAGAATAGATACTTGTTGACGAAAACTAGAAAGAGACGGCTCCACAGAATAAGAGTGTAAAAGCGGTTAAGAATGACCAAAAATACACCTTTCTGTGGCACCGTCTCCAAAATGAGCAGAAGCCAATAAAATTCTAATGCGTCTTTCTACAGAGTTGTCTCTTTCGATTCGTTACGTGCCGGAACCACAACGGGTGTCTGGTAGCTACGTATCACAAAATAAATCCCCATCAATACAGCCGGAATACTCAGAATCTGACCCATGTTCAGCGCCATTGTGTTTTCAAACGCCACCTGATTTTCTTTCAGGTATTCGTATAAAAAACGGAGGCTAAACACCCAGATCAGAAAAATACCGAGCATGCTGCCGCGGGGCGTCCGTTCCTTATAGCGTCTCCAGAACCAGAACAGAAGAAAAAACAGGATCAGGCAGGAAATCGACTCGTACAATTGCGCGGGATGGCGCGGAATCTTGGCGTATTCGCTGTTATTCATGAAAACAAACGCCCAGGGAACGTCCGTCGGGCGACCAACGATCTCCGAGTTCATCAGATTACCGAAGCGAATACAGGCTCCTGCCAGCGCGACAACGATAACAATACGGTCGGTTACCCACAGAAATGTCTGACTCGTCGCCCGGCTTTCTTTCCGGCGCGAATACAGCCAGAGTCCAGTCAGAATACCAATCGTTGCTCCATGGCTGGCCAACCCGGCAAAGGGGGGCGTAATGACGATTAGAGGATTGTGTAACAGAACATCGGGTTCATAGAACAGAAAATGGCCCACGCGTGCGCCCAGAATGGTGGCGACGACCATATAAATCAGCAACGTATCGGTATCGGCAACGGGCTTATCTTCCTGCTTGAAAATATAGCTCATGATCTGCATGCCGATCAGAAAACCCAGCGCGAACAGCAGCCCATACCAACGTACCGAGAAGGAGCCGATGTGAAAAATTTCAGGATTAACTTCCCAAATAATGTATTGCAGCATAAGAAAGTGAATACGTTTACAGTTCGTGGTTTACCGCTTGTGGCTAGAACAAACGGCTAAAAAACTTCGAACGACAAAGCTACTAGTGAATCTGATAACGATAGCGGACAAAGATACGTATTGCCGGAAAGTTTTTGACCGTTTTCGTGTTTATGCCTGTATGATGAAGTCAATTCTGATCGGACTGGTCAAGGTGTATCAGGCCATTGTGTCACCGTATTTCCCGAATGCCTGCCGGTATACGCCAACCTGTTCGCAATACGCAATTGAAGCCATTCGTAAACACGGTGCTGTTCGGGGCGGGTGGCTGGGGCTAAAACGCATCAGTCGTTGTCATCCGTGGGGTGGTCATGGGTATGATCCGGTGCCCTAGAAAAAAAGTTGGTCTGGAGTCTTGACATCTGTTCTGACATTTTGACCTGCCCAATAACTTCGCCCGATTTTTGACAACCAACTGACACTATTGACCATCAATTACCATGCTTGGAATTACTGCTGATAATAAACTTAAACGTCTGATCGTCGTTGGCGACCGGGTGCTGATTAAACCCAAAGACCCATCCGACCGTACCAATAGTGGCCTATACCTGCCGCCAACCGTACAGGAAAAAGAACAAGTGCAGTCGGGCTACGTTATTAAAGTGGGGCCAGGCTATCCGATTCCCGTACAGACGGAAGACGAACCCTGGAAAGAAACTGAAGAGAAAGTGAAATACATGCCGCTTCAGGCGCAGGAAGGTGACGTAGCGCTGTATCTACAACGGAACGCCATCGAGTTGCAGTACGAAGGGGAACAGTACGTTATTGTACCCCAGTCATCGATTCTGATGCTGGAGCGATTAGAGGATTTGTCATAAACCTGCGGTTTTCCATCGAATGTCGACCGGCCGCGTTACGTAAACACTATGCGATACTATTGGTTGATGATTCTGACAGTCCTGCTAATGGGACTTACTTTTGTTATGGAAAGCGTAGCGAACCAGCAGAAATCGCTTAAAGCGATATTGAACGAAAAGAAAGATCATCGGCGGGTGTTACTCATCTACGGCCGCGACGATGCGCAGCACTATCTTATTGAGCAACAGGAAGCCCTGACGGAAGCAAAAGATGGAGTTGCTGAACGCGATCTGGATGTCATTGTGCTGATTGCATCGATGGTTTCCGAACCCGACCGCCAGTTTCTGATGCACGACTATAAGCTCAACCCATCCGACAATTTTGCAGGCTGGCTCATCGGCAAAGATGGGCTCCATAAGAAAACCTACCAAAAGCCCGTCTCGGCAAAAGAACTGTTCGATACAATCGACAGCATGCCAATGCGGAAACAGGAAGCAAAAAATTAAGTCAGAACCGCTCCGGCAGTCCGCCGGAGCGGTTCTGATCAGTTTCCAAACTTAGCCGCTTCGGTAATCCCTTTCCACGTATCGGTTCGAAAGGGAATGGCTGGGAACCCTTCCTGGTTATACAAATTCACCTCGCCGTTATCATCGGCCCAGCCATACCGTATTGCCACCGGCGTCGTTACGGAATCAGCATGGACAACCACTGAATTACCCTGAAGCTCCGCCTTGGCATAATAGAATTTCTGATCGGTACCCGCTACTTCAAAACCTTTCAGATACCCATATTTATCTTTTGCCACCAGACCGGCGCCCATGTTGCGAAACGTTAGAACGGCCCGGTTACCGTCAATCATCATTTTATCAAATTGTGGTCCGCGCGATACGTCGTTCCCATTGGCTTCGCTTTTTGGATACGCAACCCGCATGGCTTCAGCCGCTAACCGTTTGCCGACATCCTGCTTGTTTCTGGGGTGTATATCGCTCCGCTCGCCAATGTCGGACGTAACGGCCATTCCAGTATTCGGTAGTTGAAGTGTCATCGTTTGTGCTTCACGAAGTTCGGCCCAGTTACTGCCATGTCGACTGTCACCGTTACCAGCATTATAATTAGCCAGCTGCACAAATAAAAACGGAAAATCGTACCCCCAATGTTGCCGCCAGTCCTGAATCATGAGCGGGAAGGTTCGGCGATATTGATACGCTCTTCCTGCATTCGATTCACCCTGATACCAAATGACGCCTTCAATCGCGTAGGGAATCAGCGGCTTTAGCATAGCGTTGAACAACTGCGTACCATACGTATTAGGTCCCGGTTTGTAGGAGGATGGAAAAACCCGGGCGATGCGGTATTTCCACTGATCGGCCAGCGGAATTGTCAGGTTATCATTCGCTAGGTAAAACTGACTGGCCTGCCCCATCATCCCTCCCGATCCACCTGAATCCGAAACACGAATGGCCAATACGTTACGTCCCGGTTTCAATAAACCATCCGGCAAACTGTACTCCCGAATGCCCCCGCCTTTTTTATTCCCTACCAGTTGACCATTAACAAATGTCGAATCAGCATCATCGACAGATCCCAGGTGCAGGGTCATTTTCTGTAACTTACTTCCTTCAGGAATCATCACTTCTTGTCGAAACCAGACAACACCGTCCAGGGTTGGCAAGCCCTTCCACTCCCAGTCGCCGAGCATAGCCATCCTTTTCCACTGACTATCATTCGCATTGATAGTTGCCCAGGCTTGCTCGTCAGCCAATGTAGGCAGGCTACCCTGCTGCGCCTGCACAAACGCATCACTACGTTCTTTACCCGCACGAATTACCTCGTCGTACGTAGCAGGCAGTTTACCCGCTACTACCCGTAAATCCTCATCGCGGTTCATGGCTTCGCGGCTGGTCCAGGTTTCGGAATGGGTACCGCCCCAGGACGTATTGATCAGACCAATCGGTACGTTCAGTTCCTGTTGAAGCTGCCTGGCGAAAAAGTACCCAACGGCCGTAAAACCAGGAGCGGTTTCGGGTGTGCAGACGCTCCATTCACCTTCGATGTTATCTTTTGGCGTTAAACTAATGTCTTTTTTGACCAGCAATTGCCGAATGTTCGAGTAATTCGCCCTATCGATTTCGTCTTTAGCGTTGGAAGCCGAACGTAACGGCCATTCCATATTCGATTGCCCGGAACAAACCCATACCTCGCCCATCAGCACATCATCGAACGTAACGGCATTTTTCTTGCCTTTCACCAGCATCTGGTACGGGCCACCCGCTTCCATTGGGTCCAGGTTTAGCCGCCATTTACTGTCTTTACCTGCCTTGACGGATTTGGTCTGTTTATTGAGCGTAACGGTTATGGTTTCGTTCGGGTCGGCCCATCCCCAGACAGGTACAGGCTTTCGGCGCTGCATGACCATATGCGAACCAAATACGTTTGGTAAACGTACATCGGCAAGCGCCGATTGAATGACCAGCAGCGATAAAAATAGACTTCCAAATGGCACACGTTTCATACAGGTCAGGATTTTACAGGCTCGTTGTTTAGCCAACAAAAAAGGTGGCCGTTATAGCCACCTACTTTCTTTTATCTAATTTTCCTGATTCTTTTCAATTGGACCTATAAAAATTTAGTCGATCGTTTCTTTCCCTGAACATCCAGTACGCTGGTCATTTTTCGGCGTGTGCTAAACGTGTACCGTAGCGTTGTGCCATAACTCATCCCCGTACCATCACCCTGCAATTGGGCTTGCTGAACAGGCCCCTGTTTCTCGGCGTAGCTAACGTCGGTCGTAATGGAGTTGCCAAGCCCGAAAAACTTACGGACCGAAAAGCCCAGATCGACCGCACTGCTTAGTCGAATTGCGTATTCAGCACCCACTTCGGCTAAGGTAGTTGGTTGACCATTGACCGATGTATGGCCCACTAGTTGAACGGGAACGCGCGTTTCACGCATGTTCAGATATCGGGTCCCCGAGATTGAAAAACTACCTTCCCTTTGTCCGTTATTTGGTATTCCCCATAGGCCACCACTCAGCCAGAAGCCCGACCGCAGCCACGGTTTACTGGTAGACAGAACCAATCGCTTGCCGCGTAACACGAAAGCGCTGTGGGCATTCGTATAGCGAAACGTCAAGGGAGAGCTGGCCTCAACAACCGATACCTGGGTATGGATAGGCATTTGGGCATAGCCTGCTTCAACAGCCCATCGTTCCCGATATACCCAGCCAATAACGGCGCTTCCACCGAGTCGGGTTACCCGATCACTTTCTATCAGTCCATTGAAGGAGTTATCGAGCTGAGCGCGGTCTGTTCTGACGAATCCTTCGAGTGCTACGTACCACCGATTTTGAATAGTTGACCCACCATAGCGCGTAAGTAATCGGCTATATTGTTGGCCCTGGTCCGGTGCCCGATAGTAGTCCGTGACACCCTGGCCACAGACAGGAAATACGGCCAAGCCAAGCAGTATAATTAGTAAGTAGCGTTTCATCATCCATCATCTGGTTAAAGCGTTTTACAAATAACGCGATAAGCGTTTGTTTGTTAACTACTTACAGCTAATTTTTCAAAAAAAGTTCCGGCAAATCCAATAACCGTCTGCAAAGAACTTAATAGACAAATACTGGCACGTCAAAAATCTACTATTCTCACGATAAAACTTTGATTAACAAGGCATTAAAACAACATACCCGACCTTAGCAGATCGGGTATGTTGTTGACTCAAATAAACAACAGTTAGGTACCGGTTTTCAACAGTTTTGCTTAACCATGTTTCATAACCGGCACTGAAATGGTCATGTTATCCCAGGCAATGGCGATACTACTGTTGGCAGGCGTAATGGTCAGTTTTTCGATGGGCGTTTTGTTCATCGAAACCGGCACTTTTATTGTGGCTACGTCAGTACCTTTAATCTTATCGTAATCATAAGCGCCCCATTGGCCTAAGGTGCTGTTTAAAATGACACTCCACTCTTTTTCGCCCGGAATGGTAAAAAGCGTATACGTACCAGCCTTCACCATTTTTCCACCAAACATAACGTCGCTCTTGAACGTTACCTCCGTGGCTTCGTTAGCGCCTGTCCGCCAGACTTTACCGTACTTCTCCAGACTACTTGATCCATCAGCACCAAAGATGACCCGTCCTTTTTTGGAAGGCTGACCATAAATAACCTTGATGTTTTTATCTGGGCTTTCAACGGTTATTTTCGGACTCGCGGGTGCTTTTTTGTCCTGCGCCTGCACCACCGACACCATTGCAAAGAGGAACGTAAATACTAAAACTAGCTTTTTCATGTGTGAAATGTTGGTTGGTTTATTCCGTTTTATAAACGGCGTAAAGTAAACGATAGTTTTCCGTGAACTGTATAAACAACGTTGCGGAAGTCGTATTTTTACTTACTCAACGGTATTCGTACCAACCAAATTCCTAACCAGATCGTCCTATATGGCCACTACGTATTTCAGCAAACGTAATCTGCAATTTCTGCTGCACGAAGTCTTTAAGGCAGAAGAATTAACCAAATACGAATACTTCAGCGCCCACGACCGGGAGACGTTCAACCTCGTGCTCGACTCGGCTACCTATATTGCGGATACGCTGATGCATCCTTACCTGAAGGAAGTTGATCGGAATCAGCCTGAACTTAAAAATGGGCAGGTCACGGTGCATCCAAAAATCAAAGAGTACCTGAAAGCCATGGGCGAAGCGGGCCTGATTGGCGCAGGCTTTTCCTTTGAACACGGTGGTCAGCAGTTACCCGAGATGATCAGTTCATGCGTCGGTTTTATTGTGATGGCTGCCAATAACGGTATGATGTACACGGGTTTGACTTCGGGAGCGGCTCACCTCATTACGTCGTTCGGCTCACCGGAACTGAGCCAGACTTACGTACCAAATATGCTGGATGGAACCTGGCAGGGGACCATGGCTCTGACCGAACCGCAGGCCGGTTCATCACTCTCCGACGTAACAACTTCGGCAACTCCCCAGTCCGATGGAAGCTATAAGATTAAAGGCCAGAAAGTATTCATCTCAGCAGGTGACCACGATGCGGCAGAAAACATCATTCACCTGATGCTGGCCCGTATTGACGGTGCCCCGAAAGGAACGAAAGGCATTTCGCTGTTTGTGGTACCGAAATACCGCAAAGATGAGCAAGGCAGTCTGGTTGATAACGACGTAACGTCAACGGGTGTGTACCACAAAATGGGACAGAAAGGCGTACCGGCCATGCACCTGACGATGGGCTCGAACGACAACACGATTGGCTACCTCGTTGGGGAACCGCATCAGGGTTTGCCCTATATGTTCCAGATGATGAACGAGGCCCGTATTGGCGTAGGTATGACGGCAGCGGCCATCGCGACAGCTGCTTATTATGCCGCACTTCAGTACGCGAAGGAACGTCCGCAAAGCCGCCGGTTAAATCAAAAAGGTCAGTTGGATTCGCCACAAACGCCGATCATCAACCATCCCGACGTGCGAAGAATGCTCTTGTTCCAGAAAGCCGTAACGGAAGGTTCGTTATCTTTATTAATCGAAGCAGCCCGGCTTTATGACATTAGTGAAGTAGCGGAAGGCCAAGAAAAAGAAAATGCGTTTCTGCTGCTTGATTTGCTGATGCCCGTAGCAAAATCCTATCCTTCCGAAATGGGCGTTCAGTCGGTGAGCCAGAGCGTACAAACGTTTGGTGGCTACGGTTTCACGGAAGACTTTCCAGTTGAACAACTGTATCGCGACATTCGGATTACGCCGATCTATGAAGGCACAACGGGCATCCAGGCGCAGGATTTATTAGGACGTAAGATGACGATGAAAGGCGGCAGAGCGCCCCAGTTGCTATTCGCCGAGATGAGCAAGATCATCGCCGAAGCCAGTACCTTTGATGACCTGAAACCATACGCAGACAAACTCAAGGCCGAAATCAAGCGGACGCAGGAAGTCGTCACGAGTCTGATGCCCCACGCTCAGAAAGGCGATATTGAGCGCTATTTGGCCGACGCTACGTTGTTTCTGGAAATGTTCGGGATCGTTGTTATTGCCTGGCAGTGGCTCAAGCAGGCAGTTGTCGCTAAGCAAACGTTGCTAACACAGAATCCAGAGAGTGACGAGCTGGCGTTTTACGAAGGGAAAATTCACACAATGAAATTCTATTTCCACTACGAAGTTCCGAAAACATTGGGGTTGGCGCAACGGCTTACGGATATGGAAGTTCTGACGATCGTGACAGAGAAAGAACTGGCACTGTAAAATGGGTAATGAAAACGACTGGAACGACTTTTTTGAAAAACACGTCGTTCCAGTCGTTTTCATTCCTGATGAACGATAACTTCATGTTTAGAACGCTCCGGAGCCATTGTTATCAGCTCATCTAACTCCTCAAAAAGCTTTCCGATTAAATGCTTATACTGTCTCACACCTAAGTCCGTACCGTGTGCCTGCTGATCAGCCAGCGATCGCTTGAAACCGGCGATCATATCCAACTGATGGCTTAGAGCCTGTGCATATTGTTGTTCATTCATTCGATATCAAGAATTAAAAATCCTTTAGAAATACCCGCAGACTTACTGCTCGCTTTGGTTCTTGTGTATAGTTTCTCCCAATTTTCAACTTGCACAATGTAATCGCTATAACGAGAATGATACGTAGCAAGTTGTTCAACCAAGTATGCATCGACGCCTTCTCGCTCCCAGTTGTCCGTCCAGTAGTAATCCAGGCGCTTCTCAAATTTACGAAAAAGATGAGACGGAATAAAACTCACAATATCAATATCTTTCGGGTTCATTTTATGCGTTACAAAGCTTCCGTCGATCCACTGCGTAAAGCCTTCACCGATTTCCTGTCGCAACATCCGGTTGTACTCTACCCATTCTTGAAAAAGTCGTTTACGCGTTTCTGACGTGGCGAATGGTTGAACAAATACAGCATAGAAATCATCAATCGTAACAAGAATTCCTTCGGCTGGCGTTAACAGCTCATTTTCATCAAAAATCAGCATAGGCTATATAATGGAGGACAAAACTATGATTTTTGGGATTTACTAAGCTTCTAAGTCTCAGAACCCTTACCTTTGCGGCTTCAATCGCCCGCGCCTGGTAATGCCGCTGATTGCCCCATCGAGTTATGTGCCGCCCGCCCGTTTGTGGAACGGCCACCTGCAAACCATTATCCCCTCGCTGTTTCGCAAGGTAGCGGTCGATTACGTCCGCGAACGTATCGAAACCCCGGATGATGATTTTTTAGACCTGGACTGGGGCATGGGGCAAGGGGCAGAGGGCAGAGGGAAAAATACAGATATCTCATGCCCCATGCCCCATGCCCCATGCCCTATCCTTACCATCCTTTCACACGGGCTGGAAGGCAGTTCATCGAGTCAGTATCTGGCGGGAATGGTGCGGCATCTAACGCAAAACGGGTTCGATTGTCTGGCCTGGCATTATCGCTCGTGCAGTGGCGAACTGAATCGGCAGGAACGTTTTTACCACATTGGCGAAACGGGCGATCTTCACTTTGTCATTCAATACGCATTGTCAAAAGGTTATTCTACGATTTACTTGATTGGTTTTAGCGCGGGAGGCAACGTAACGCTGAAATACCTTGGAGAACAGGGAAAAACGATTGAGCCAGCGATCAAAAAAGCGGTTGTATTTTCGGTTCCCCTAGATTTGATGGGGTCAGCCCGGCGGCTCGAACAGTGGGATAGTCTGGTTTACAACCATCGCTTCAACCGAACACTGAAGCGTAAAGTCATGCAGAAAGCGGCTGTCATGCCGGGCGTATTCCCGATGGACGCAGTACGTAATGCTCGCAGTATCCGCGAATTCGATAATCTGTTTACAGCGCCCATGAACGGCTTTCGGGACGTAACGGATTATTATACCCGAAGCAGTTCTTTACAGTTTATACCAACCATTGCCATTCCTACACTAATCGTCAACGCTAAAAATGATCCGTTTTTATCACCCGAATGCTTCCCGGCTACGTTAGCAAGGGAACTCCCCAACGTCTGGATGGAGTTTCCTGAACAAGGAGGTCATTGTGGATTCCCGTCAAAAAACGGCGGTACTCAGAGCACATCCTGGTCAGAAGAACGGGCGTTATCGTTTTTAACAGATTCTACTTTGACACGACAATAAGACGATTCAACAAATCGCTGAAACGGCGATTTTTTAACTATGCTTACCAAACCGCTCGAACAAACGTATTACATCATTGATTTCGACAGCACCTTTACGAAGGTTGAAGCCCTCGACGTACTAGGTGAAATTTCACTCGTTGGTCGCCCCGACCGCGATGACGCACTGGATCAGATTAAAACCATTACCGACCGGGGCATGTCAGGCGAGATTTCGTTTACCGAATCACTGAACCTGCGATTGGGTCTGCTGAAAGCCCACCGCGATCAACTACCCGCTCTCGTCGAAAACCTGATGGGTAAAATCTCCGACTCCTTTACACGGAACAAACAATTCCTGGCTGAGAACGCAGAGCACATCTACGTTGTCTCGAACGGTTTTAAAGAGTTTATCATCCCAATCGTTACGTCGCTTGGAGTTCGGGCGGAGAATGTCTTTGCCAATACGTTCGTATTTGATACCGGTGGGGCCATTATTGGTTTCGATCCTAAAAATCCACTGTCAGCCAATGGTGGTAAATCGCAGGTGATTCGGGATCTGAATCTCGACGGCGAAGTTTACGTTATTGGCGACGGCTATACCGATTATGAAATCAAAGCATCAGGTCTGGCCAATCGATTCTATGCTTTTACGGAGAATGTGATGCGTCCTCGGGTTGTGGAGAAAGCCGACCACGTAGCGCCCTCGCTCGATGAATTTTTATACCACAATAACTTGAGCCGCAGTCAGTCATATCCAAAAAGCCGGATTAAGGTTCTGCTTCTGGAAAATGTTCATCCCGTAGCTGTTCAACTCTTTGAACAGGAAGGGTTTAACGTTGAAATCCGAAAAGGTGCGCTGGATGAAGATGAGCTGATCGAAGCCATTCGGGACGTATCGATTCTGGGTATCCGCTCGAAAACAAACGTAACGGCGCGGGTACTGGAGCATGCCAACAAACTGATGACCGTAGGCGCGTTCTGCATCGGTACGAACCAGATTGACCTGGATGCCTGTACGCAAAAAGGTATCGCCGTTTTTAACGCACCGTATAGCAACACCCGCTCCGTAGTCGAATTGGCCATTGGCGAGATCATCATGCTGATTCGAAGCATTGTGCCGAAGAGTAATCTGATGCACAAAGGCGGCTGGGATAAGTCAGCGAAGAACAGTTTCGAAGTGCGTGGCAAAAAACTGGGTCTGGTTGGTTACGGCAACATCGGTACGCAACTGTCGGTCGTCGCTGAAGCCCTTGGGATGGAAGTTTATTTCTACGACGTAGTGGATAAACTCGCGCTCGGTAATGCCCGCAAATGCAAGTCACTAGACGAACTTCTGGCTGTAGCGGACATCATTAGTTTGCACACCGACGGCCGGAAGGAAAACAAGAATCTGATCAGCTACCGCGAGTTCTCCCTGATGAAAAATGGGGTTATTTTCCTGAATCTCTCACGCGGTCATATTGTCGATATTCCAGCGTTAGTAGATGCGCTCGAGCGCGGTAAAGTGTATGGAGCCGGTGTCGACGTGTTTCCCTACGAGCCAAAAACCAACAACGAGGAGTTCGTAAACGCGTTACGCAACCAGCCTAACGTTATTCTGACACCCCACATTGGCGGCAGCACCGAAGAAGCGCAGGAGAATATCGGCAATTTCGTACCGGGTAAACTCCTCGAATACATCAATAACGGCAGTACGTATGGTAGTGTGAATTTCCCTGAACTTCAATTACCACTGCTAAAGGGCGCACACCGATTGCTGCATATTCACGCCAACGTACCGGGTATTCTGGCTCAGATGAACAGCATTTTTGCCAAGTACCATATCAATATTCATGGTCAATATCTGAAAACCAATGAGCAGATTGGCTATGTAATCACCGACGTTGCTAAAGAATACGCCGATGAAGTGGTGCAGGAACTGAAAGGTATTGATAACACGATTAAGTTTAGACTTTTGTATTAAGGAGGAAAGGGAGGACGGAAAAGAGGGATGAAAGGGAATCAAACGATCCAGCTTTTCTCCCCTTCTTCCTATTCCTTCCTCTCTTCCTTCCTCCCTTCTATGAAAAACACCTACTTCACTCCCGGTCCCGCCGAACTTTATCCGTCTTTTTATCAGCATTTGCAAAAGGCTATGGATGAGCAGATTGGCTCAATCTCTCACCGTAGTCAACGCTTCCAGGATATTTACAAATTTGCCGACGATCAGCTCCGTACGTTGCTGAACATTCCGGACACGCACGGCATTTTTTTTACGGGATCAGCTTCAGAGGTGTGGGAACGCGTCTTACTGAACTGTGTCGAACACGAAAGTTTTCACCTGGTCAATGGATCATTCTCGCAGAAATTTTACGATTACGCCAACGCCTTACACAAGCATACCAACGTACTCGAAAAACCATTTGGTGAAGGTTTCGACGCGGCCGATATAGAGGTACCAGAGTATGCAGAATTAGTTTGTCTGACGCATAACGAAACATCGTCGGGTGTACAGATGCGGCCCGCCGAAATGCACAAGCTGAAACGGAAATATCCGAAAAAACTATTCTGTGTCGACACGGTTTCATCCTCCCCTTACCCCGACCTTGACTTCGGTTTGATCGATTCAGCGTTCTTCTCCGTTCAGAAAGCCTTTGGCATGCCGGCTGGTCTGGGTGTCTGGATTGCGAATCAAAGCTGCCTTGAAAAAGCGGAATACTTACAACAAAATGATACGTTGACAATTGGTGCTCATCATACACTCCCAGTGCTCTGGAAGCACTACAAAACGTATGAAACGCCCGCCACGCCGAACGTATTGTACATTTATTTGCTCGGGAAAATTGCGGAAGATTTTAACCGAACTGGTATTGATACAATTCGCAGGCAGACCGAAGAGAAAGGGCGAATGCTATATAAATTTCTGGATGCTTCAGATGCCTATGAGCCATTCGTGAAACAGGATCGGCATCGGTCGCAGACCGTTATTGTGGCAACGACCAAACAGCCGTCAGCCGACGTAATTACAGCCGCAAAAACGGCCAATATGGTAGTGGGTAGCGGTTATGGTAAGTTTAAGGAGTCACAAATCCGAATCGCCAATTTCCCGGCCGTATCTACTGAACAGATAGCGTCCTTGATTGATCAGTTGAAAAAGTAGCCGTCTAGCATACCTGTTCTTCTGATTGAGCCTTCTTGTTTAGCTGGAAGGCTTTTTTTATGGCTTAACACGACCTGTACCTCAGCAGTTACAAACCTTATTTTGGCTTTATAGTTAATAGAACAAAGCTTTTAGGGCATTAACTCAACAGTCATGAAGAAATTACTTACAACTATAACATTGCTAACCTGTTTATCGGGGGTTAGCTTAGCACAAAACCGATCGGATTCGACAGGCCGATCGAAACCACTCATCAGCGAGGAAACTAAAGACGACGTTCGTCAGAAAGCAAGCCAGACCGCCGAGAAACTGGAAGAGGAAGTCGACAAATCCCGGAGCTACCAGCAACGAAATCAACTCAGCTGGTTTGAACCGAACAACCTGTTTGTAGGAGGGGGCCTGGGTATGGGAGCTACCGACGGACAGGTTTATCTGGGCGTTAACACACGCGTTGGCTATTTTTTCCAGCCTGGTTTTGCAGCGGGATTACGATATGATTTCGACCGGCTCGTTGGCAACAAGTACCATTCCCGACAAATTGGGGCGTTTGCTCGCTACTATCCTTTTCGTACCCGTATCAGCAGTTTCATAGGAGCCAGTCTGAATAGCGGTCGTGAATTCTCCGAAAACACCGCAGCCGACACGAAGTTTAAATACACGAGCGTCGGCTTAGAAATAGGCGTAATGGCGTGGATACTTCACCGGCTGGGAGCAGAAGTAGCGTTCGAGAACAGCTTTTATAACAAGATTGATCCAACCGTAAGCCGGGGCAAAGGAGGCAGACTAAAGCTTGGTGTCAACTATTACTTTGGGACGGTAGGAAAACGTCGGTAACGTATAGACGCTATCCCAGACAAGAAATTTCAGGAAAAGGTGGTTTGAACAACCACCTTTTTTTTATGCTTTCGGCAATAATCGCAAATGATGCTGAGTATGGGCGCTCGTAAAATGAATCATCTCCCGCACGGTTAATTTGCCTAAGGCAGGATGTGGAATGATATATCCATCCAATTCACGATCAGTCCAGTTACCAAGGGCATCAAGTAGGTCTTGATAAACACTTAAAAACCGCTCCACAATTGTGCTCTTATCAACATCCATGTCTTCTGGGCGGGGAGTAAACACAGCTGGAGCTTTAACGGTCGTTTGTAAGATCTGCTGATACGTAGACGATATGGTATCGTACGTTCTTGACGAGGCATCTGATTTCCCCCATTGCAGCAACACCTCGCGGGGTCCAGTCATCAGACGGGCTATAGGTCGCGCCGATAAATAGAGATGCTGCATCACGTCTGCCACCGACCATTTCCCGTCTGCCTGTTTATACGTAAACTGATCTTCAGAAAGTCTATTCACTACGTCAACAAACGATTGACAATCAGGCAATAAACGCAGTTGCTCCTCCGTCAAGCGTACGTTTTCCATAGGGTTTTATATTAGTAACGTAGTGGGATCATTGTATCAGTTTCCTGTTCGGCTTACTGCCATCTCCAGATAGGCTGAAAACTTATCTGGGGGGTATCACCTATTAAGATTTTACCGTTTTTTTCCACCCAGGCATGCGCACTGAACCCGCTTTTTTTATCAACTCCAATAACGATTTCGGTTCCTTTATCTCTCCTCAAGAAAAATTTCAGGGCTAGCGCCTGCGGCAAACAAACAGCTAATAGTGAACCACTTACGCGCTCTATTGCCCATACGTATCGTTCAATACGCTCATTAGGTACATCTTGGATCAACGCAGGCTTTAACAGAGATGCATACAACGCTCTAAAGCGCTGAAAAGACAAAAGCTTCAAAGCTAATCGAACTGACAAAACAACCCAGAAAGCGTTAACAATCAATAGTTGTTCGGTAAAAGAATAAGAAAAGAATTTTTCAGCTCGTCTCAACCAGTTTTTCATTCGCTTTTTCAACCTGCATTTCTACCTCAAACGCATTTTATCTTAATAGCGTTCTGACAGCTAATTGCACTTGCAGTCGTTTAATGTAAACCTGTCGCAGTAATTTTTATTATATATTTTTACAAACAATAGTTACATATTTTATTTTACAATAATACAATTATAAAAATGTTCATATTATAAAAATCATTACTTTAGCTATTAACATACATAGATATGAATACTTTTAAAGTAATTCAATAATTTATATAAAAAATCTATGTGGCCACTACTATTTTCTGAATTTAATTAGACCTCAATTTTCGCAATTAGTAAAATTATGAAAGGATACAACACGGATCAGAGCAAGTACGCCAACGATGATACGTCTAAAAAAACGTATATCACTCCGCAACTCACTAAACACGGTAACGTGAAGGAAATAACCCTAGGAGAAGGTAGCCTTAATTATGATGAAGGCTCTTTAGTACAAGACCTTGAATAAGGATAAACCAGTAACTGGGTATTCTTATATGAAGCACGAAGTACAGCTATTTACCAGTCAACATAAGTCCTTTACTTTTTGTGATTTTGACTGGAAGCCAACTTCCTTTTTATCGGATCAGCCAGATAGTGAGAAAAGGGACATTTTTTTTCTGAAGTATAACCAAATTTACGTTTGGGAATGCGGTTTACACTCGGGCAAAAAAATAATTGAATCTTATCTCTATTATAAAGAAGAATTTACTGAACACATTACGTTCAGAGATTCTTCTTTTATTTTATATGACTCTGCCAATGACACAATCATAGCTGCGCGTGACTTCATGGGTAATTACCCTCTGTATTATTTTGCCTTACCAGAAGAAAACGTTTTTACGTTCAGCTTCTCCATGAATGCACTACTGGCTTCCAGGCTTTTTATTCCTGCCATTAATTACTCAAAAATTATCGAATATATAGCTTGTAATATTCATGCACTGCCTAACAATCAAACCTTTTATCAGCACGTTTATCGCCTTCTTCCTGCTTATGTACTTTGTATAAAACAAGATACGATTAATGACTTTAAACGATACGGAAAATTTGATCTGACAAAATATCAGTCCTTTACGGACACTGAGTATATCGAACGTTTTCAGCAGCTTTTTATAGAATCTGTTCAAAAAAATACAGATTCGTTCAAGAAGATAGCCGCTACGCTAAGCGGTGGTCTTGATTCTTCAGCTGTTTGCAGCGTAGCACAGTCGCTAAGAAATGAGCCTATTCATACGTTTAATTTTGCCACACAGACAGCCAAAGCTCACGAGAACGAGTTTATAGAAGCTGTAGTAAATCAGTGGCATACTATTCATCAGACAGTTGAACCAGGTTGTTCAAATTATGAAGCTATCAGGAAGTTGACGGAACTGAATGGCCAACCGTGCTTTGTATTTAATTATACGATTCAATTAGATTTAATTGAAGCAGCCAAACAAAATAACTGTGATATATTTCTGTCGGGACATTGGGGTGATCAGGTAGTGAATTACGGCACTCAATATATTCAAGAACTAGTCGATAAAGAAGAATGGGCTAAGGCGAAAATGGCAATTAAACAATCGTTTGACTATTCGTTGTCGGTCGTTAAATCTGCTGGATCAAATTCTAAAAAAGACAAGAAGAAATCAGCTAGATTATATGCGCTACGTTTACTACTGGGCAAAGAAAAAAGAAAGCAAAGCTGGTCTAACATACCACAAACACTGTGGATTCTATACAAAGAATTTGATTGCAGGCTTGAGGATTTATTTACAATTTTTAGTCAAAAAATAAGACATACGAAACAGATTACACCTCCCAAAATTGACAAACTAATTCGACCCGAAACACTAGCGGAGTGTACTAGAATGAAAGCGTTATATCCACCAGAAACACTGGATATCTCAACTACTATTAACGCTCCGATCAGCAATGCTCAAAAGCAACATTTGAACGTTATTTTTAAAGGGAATCAAACTTACGGTCAGGAGGAATATTTCGAAATATATCGACAAAATTCATTACGTTCCGCCCAGCCATTTTTCGACGCTGACTTAATAGAGCTTAGTTTGAGTATACCGTTACGTATCAAATTCGATGACGGTAGGAAGCGTGGCACACTTCGTAAAGCCCTCACCGATTACTTACCTGAAAAGATCGTTAATCGTACCACAAAAGCAATCTTTACAGACCACTACCTTCATTTATTTATAAGTCTATATGCAGATTTCGAGGCCCATACACCATCTGATCATCCGATCTGGCAGATAGTTAATAGAACAACCTTCGAGGAAAACGTAAAAATTGTACTTAACGATCAGCACCACGTACACCAGAAGCAGGTAGTTATGCCTCCGCTGGTACGTATCATTCATCTGGCTGTATGGCTAGACTACACTGAACAGCAGAAAAAATAACATCGACTTTCTACCAGCCGACTACTCGGTCTTTTAGTATCAAGTTTCTAGCGTATAAATTTCATTTTCTGATTTGTTTTAAGAATTCGTCTAAATAGGTATTTTTGGGGTAGCATCGCGTAAGGATGATCGCTAAACATAGTTATTAAAGAACTATCTGTTGACTAGGAGTACACATACTAATTAGTATAAATCTCATGAAAACATTTCTGATTACTACTTTACTGGTAGCGGTTTCGTTCGGTGTTTTTGCTCAGCAGGACATCAGCTACCACGGTAAAAAAATTACCGAAACTGGCGCCATTCCAGCTACGCAGTTAGCTACTAAAATGGGCGATAAGACGGCTATGCCTGCCAAAGTAGAAGGTACGGTGGAGTCAGTTTGCAAAGTGAAAGGCTGCTGGATGAAGGTCAAAACCGGCGATGGCCAAACCATGCGTGTTACGTTTAAAGACTATGGCTTTTTCGTTCCGAAAGACATTGTTGGTAAAACAGTTGTGGTTGAAGGAACCGCTGAAACGTCCACAACACCTGTAGCTGATCTGCGTCATTATGCTCAGGACGCGGGAAAATCGAAGGAAGAAATTGAGAAAATTACCGAACCCGAGAAGGCGCTGACCTTCGTGGCTGATGGGGCTATTGTGAAACGATGAATTATCGCTTGTGCTGGTAAAGCAAGCAGAAAAATGTATTTTGAAGGCCGTAACTACTTGTTATGGCCTTTTTTGTACCCAACCAATAACCATTTATGAGAAAACTATACCTATTGGCAGGATTATCGCTGCTGGCCTCTCCTCTCTTTGCTCAAAAAACCATTATTCACTGCGGCAATTTATTTGATGGGCTTGGGACTACCCTTCAGCCTCGGATGACAATAGTCGTTGAAGGAAACAAAATTACGGCTGTCCAGAAAGGCTATTCTGCTCCTTCTGGTAAGGATCAGGTCATTGATATGAAATCGAAAACGGTTTTGCCAGGTCTGATCGATATGCATGTCCACCTAGAAAGCCAGACGCGCCGGGGTGGGGCTATTGATGGCTTTACCAGCAATCCAGCCGACGTAGCGTACCGGGCAGCCCGCTATGCCAAAACAACTTTACTGGCAGGGTTCACAACCGTTCGTGACCTCGGTGGATCGGGTATAAACGTATCGCTACGTAACGCTATCAATGCCGGGTTGGTAGATGGGCCACGCGTACTAACTGTAGGCAAATCGATTGCCACAACCGGTGGACACGCCGACCCGACGAATGGTTATCGTAAGGATTTAATGGGTGACCCCGGTCCAGAAGATGGCGTTATCAATGGGCCGGAAGATGCCCGGAAGGCCGTTCGGCAGCGCTACAAAGATGGCTCGGACCTGATTAAAATTACAGCCACGGGTGGTGTACTAAGCAATGCGAAAGACGGCTCCGGCCCTCAGTTCACCGAAGAAGAAGTTAAAGCGGTGGTCGATGCGGGCAAAGACTACGGTTTTCCCGTAGCCGCTCACGCACACGGCGCGGAAGGGATGAAACGGGCAATTCGGGCGGGGGTGCAGACCATCGAGCACGGTACGTTGATGGACGATGAGGCCATCGAATTATTCAAAAAACACGGTACCTATTACGTCCCGACAATCATCGCGGGCAAGACAGCTGCCGATTCGGCTCGACATTTTGGGTATTACCCGCCTTTAGTAGTTCCCAAAGCGTTAGCCATTGGCCCAAAAATTCAGGCAACGTTTGGTAAAGCCTATAAAGCAGGCGTAAAAATTGCATTTGGGACTGATGCGGGCGTATTTATCCATGGCTACAATGCTAAAGAATTCGAATACATGGTTGAAGCGGGTATGCCACCGGTCGAAGCGATCAAAGCAGCCCTGATGACCAATGCTAAACTGCTGGGTATGGATACGCAGATCGGCTCAATTGAAGCAGGTAAATTTGCGGATATTATTGCTGTTGGCGAGAATCCGATCCAGAATATTAAAACGTTACAAACGGTTCAGTTTGTGATGAAAGACGGGAAGGTATATAAACAATAAAAGGAGAGAAAGGAGGAGGGGGACGAAGGGGAGAAAAGGGATATTTTTGTCCTTACTTCCTTTCGTCCCCCTCCTCCCTTTCCTCCCCCTTTATCAGCTCATTCACTCGTTTTGCTTCTTCGTGTTGAACCCAGTGGGTAGCATCCTCAAAAAAGACGACCCGGCCGTTGTCACAAAGGTCGATACTAAGCGGAGCCATCTCACGCTTTAGAAACTGATCGCGAGTGCCCCAGATCAATAAGGCTGGAACAGTGACGCGGATTGATGCTTGACGGACTGGCAGTTTTTGCAGTGCCGCCCGATACCAGTTGACCATCGCTATGAACGCTCCCGGCTTTGACCAGGCCGTTCGATAATGTTGTAGATCAGCATCGGTAAACGTACCTGATTGGCTGCTGCTACGTAGCGTTCGGGCGAGTAAAGCCCAGTTGCTTAACCGAAATATCCTTTCGGGCAAGCAGGGAATCTGAAAAAAACCAATGTACCAGCTACGTAGCATTTGCCCCAGATCGCGCCGGGCAAACCGCTGCATCACAGTCGGATGCGGAACGTTCAGAACGACCAGCCGTTCGATACGTTCCGGGTAAACAACGGCAGTCCACCAGGCGACGGCTGCGCCCCAGTCATGCCCCACGATCACCGCTTTTTGTCGGCCAGCCGCATCGATCAACCCAATAACATCAGCAACTAACGTATCAATGGAATAAACCGCAATGCCCGTTGGCTTATCACTGAGATTGTAGCCCCGCTGATCAGGAACCCAAACCCAAAAACCTGCTTCAGCTAATGTATCGATCTGGTGTCGCCATCCATACCAAAACTCTGGAAATCCATGCAACAGAATCATCAACGGCCCGTCACTCGGACCCGCCTGAACGACATGCAATTGGACACCGTTCGTTTCGATAAACGTATGTGTCATGGATCGGGACTAAAACCCAAAATACCGCTCGGCATTTCGGTAGCAGATATCCTGCACGATCTGACCAACCCAGTCAACGTCGTTCGGGAGTTCGCCATTCTCAATTTCGTTACCGAAAATGTTACACAGAATGCGCCGGAAGTATTCGTGACGTGGGTATGAGACAAAGCTGCGCGAGTCGGTCAGCATCCCGACAAAGGCACTCAACAGCCCCATGTTGGAAAGCGCATTGATTTGTTTTTCCATCCCGTCTTTCTGATCCAGAAACCACCAACCTGAGCCAAACTGGATTTTACCCCGTACTGAGCCATCGTTAAAGTTGCCGATCATCGTCGCCATGACTTCGTTGTCAGCTGGATTCAGGTTGTAGAGAATCGTTTTCGCCAGTTTATTACGATCGTCCAGCCCTCCCAAAAAGCGGGATAACGAAGCTGCTTGTGGGAAATCGCCGATGCTATCCCAACCCGTATCGGGACCGAGTTCGCGGAGTCGACGGCGGTTGTTGTTACGTAGTGCACCGAGGTGAAATTGCTGGGTCCATCCTTTTTCGTGATCCCACTCGGCAAACTGCACCAGCATGAACGATTTGAATTTCTGGATGTCGGCAGGGCTTAGTACGCTCACCCCTTTCTGCCAACCCAGAAGCAGATTCGTAAAAATGGTCTCGATTTCACTTTCGGTGTATGAGTCCGCATAGATCATTTCCAGCCCATGATCCGAGAGTCGGCATCCCATTTCGGCGAAGTAATCGTGCCGGGATTTGAGCGCGTCCAGATAGTGCGTCAGTGTCCGGATTTCGCGGTTTGTCACCTCGCCTACTTTCTGCACATAAGCCCGAAACGACACCGGATCATCGGCCGCCATGGCCTTATCCGGCCGGAAGGCAGGCAGCACTTTTACCTTAAAATTACTTTTCGCAATAGCTCGATGATGTTCCAGTGAATCCAGCGGATCATCCGTAGTGCAAACTACGCGAACGTCGAAGTGCTGAAGTAAACTACGGGCCGATAGATTTGGCAGTTGCGCGTTGCAGCTATCGTAAATCGACCGGGCTGTAGCTGGGCTCAATACGTCCGTAATGCCAAATGGATTTTTCAGCTCCAGATGCGTCCAGTGATAGAGCGGATTCCGTAGTGTGTATGGAACGGTTTCGGCCCATTTTTCGAACTTTTCCCAGTCGGATGCGTCGCCCGTACAGTAACGCTCATCGATACCGTGCGTTCGCATCGCCCGCCATTTGTAATGATCGCCGTAGAGCCAGAGTTGGGTAATATTTTCGAACGTCTTATCGGCTGCAATCTGATCAGGTGGCAGATGGCAGTGATAATCAATAATCGGCATGGGCCGGGCGTAATCATGATAAAGCCGACGGGCGGTTTCGGTTTGTAGCAGAAAATCGTCGGATAAGAATGTCGGAGCGGGCGCAGTTGTGATCATACTATCTAAAAGCAAAAGCCGGGTCGTATCTCCCGGCTTTTCGTTATTTTTTTGATGTTTTAATTAGATCGTCAGGCACAAATTGACAACCCGGCAGCACCTCAACCGGATGTGTCCAGTCCCGAATAAGCCAGTCTTTACCCGATTCGGCAATCCAGACCTTACGGGATTTGGTAAACAGCCAGACAACTTTTTCGACACCGAATTCAAGTAGTTTGGTCGTCTTCTATTCATAATAATCAAACTCAGAATCTACATGACTTAGGTTAGCTTTCGTATCAATTTCGATGGCCACTCTAGGAGGTACCCAGGCGTATTTTGTTTCATCCTGTCCCTCTAACGTCTTCAACTCAAAAACAGCTACGTCGCAGGCACGCCAATCACCTTTTTTAAACTGAACACCAATCTCGTTGCCTAAGACATCGTATATGTTTAAATCTAGAACCGACAACAAATAGGCAGATAGCCGAACGGCTAACCGACTCTGCAAAATACTCGAACTCATAAGCTGTTCAACCGTTTTAGTACCCTTCAGGACGTCTTCATAACCCGCGTAGTACACGGGTTTGCCGTCCCACATTTCATACACAAGTGATTTGAGTAATCGGGCACGCTCGGCACGACGCTGTTTCTGTTCAGGAGTAAGAGGAGGTCGCTTTGGCTTATTAATCGCTTCCATAACCACGCGGTTTAGCTACCGCAAGATAACTAATTTATCATAAATCGTTACGTAGCATTTACCGCTCGGTCGACAATCCCAGCATCAGACCACGTAGCTCGGCCAGACCGCGCAGTCGGCCGATGGCCGTATAACCGGGATTGGTACGTTTACCCGAAGTCAAATCATCGAGCATACGATGACCGTGGTCGGGCCGGAAAGGCATTTGCAGATCCGCGCGCCCTTCAGCCTGACGTCGTTTCTGCTCAGTCAATAGCGCCAGCATTACGTTAGCCATCGGTACGTCGCCTTCGAGGTGGTTGGCTTCCTGAAAACTTCCCCGCTCAAAATAGTCGTTGGCATCGCGTTGGGTGCTACGCAGGTGAATGAAGTGAATTTTTGAACCAAGTCGTTCAGCCATACCGGCCAGATCATTATCCGCCCGAACACCGTAAGAACCGGTACAAAAGCAGATTCCATTCGCAGGTGAATCGGCAGCCGCCAATAACGCCCGTGCGTCGGCTTCAGTACTGACTACGCGGGGTAAACCCAGAATCGGATATGGTGGATCGTCGGGGTGGATGGCTAAGCGAACACCTACTGACTCGGCTACGGGCACAATTTCGCGCAGGAAAGCGTACAGGTTCTGGCGCAACTCGCGATCACCTACGTCCGCATACGTAGCGAGCGCGTCGCGGAATCGCTCAACCGTATAACTTTCTTCAGAACCGGGTAACCCGGCAATGATGGTTCGAGTCAGGCGCTTCACTTCCGCATCCGTCATCGAATCGAGTCGAGCCCTCGCCCGGCGTTTCTGCTCATCGTTATAGAGGTATTCGGCGCCAACCCGCTGAAGAATATAGAGCTCAAAAGCGGCAAATTCAGTTGCGTCGAAACGTAGACCAGTCGAGCCATCGGGCATAGGATAGTCGAGATCCGTACGGGTCCAGTCAAGCACAGGCATGAAATTGTAACAGACCGTATCGATCCCTTCTTCGGCCAGGTTGACAATGGACTCTTTATAGTTGTTAATGTACCGCTGAAAATCGCCTGTACGTGTCTTAATGCCTTCGTGTACGGGGATACTTTCAACAACAGACCACGTTAGCTGGTGGTTTTCGATGACGGATTTCCGCGTTGCGATTTCGTTGCGGGACCAGACTTCGCCATTGGGGATGTGGTGTAAAGCGGTTACGATACCGGTGGCACCTGCCTGCCGTACATCATTGAGCGATACGGGGTCGTTTGGACCGAACCACCGCCAGGTTTGTTCAAGCATAAAGGAATCAGTGAGTTAATTGGTTCGTGAGTTGGTCAGCCGATCCGTTACTTTCTAAAGCACGAGCGGATCGGCTGACCAACTTATTGAGATATAAGCTATCTTTCCGCCTTTTCTCCCCTAAACCTTGATTTGTTTTGCAAACGCCGACCACTTCGGGCAGCTTTCGATGGCGCATCGTTGCCTTGCTGTTTCTGGCAACGACAATCAATTATATAGATCGGCAAGTACTCTCCTTCACGATGACCGATGAAGTATTTCGCAAAGAAATGCTCGATATAGCGCCCGATGCTACGCTCACCAAAGAAGCTACGGACCGGTTTAAAGTATTGTATGGGGATGTCGATGCGGCTTTCAAATTCGCGTATGCCATTGGTTTTCTGCTGGTTGGCTGGCTGATCGATCGCATCGGCACGAAGCGGGGATTCTCGTTGGGTATTCTGGTCTGGAGTATTGCCGCCGTACTGACGACGTTTGTTGGCAACATGACCGGTCTGCGCTGGACGCGGGCTTTTCTGGGTTTGGGAGAAGCGGCTAATTTTCCTGCGGCTATAAAAACCATAGCCGAATGGTTTCCCCGGCGCGAGCGCTCTTTTGCGAGTGGCCTTTTCAATGCCGGAACAAATGTGGGCATCATTCTGACAGCCCTTGTCATCCCGTACGTAATTCTGCAATTTGGCTGGCGGAGTTCATTTCTGGTAACGGGCCTCCTCGGTTTTGGTCTCCTGATTTTCTGGTGGTTTACCTATAGCAAACCCGAACGGAACCCGAAACTCTCCCCTGACGAGCTGGCTTATATACGTAGCGATAGCGAAAAGGTACCCCGCGCGAACGTATCGTGGGCTCGTTTACTGGGCTACAAACAGACCTGGGCGTTTGCCATCGGGAAGTTCATGGCTGACCCGATCTGGTGGTTTTTCATGTCGTGGCTACCCGATTTTTTCAATTCAAACGACGCCCTCGATCAGAAGCTTGACCTCAAAAGTTTCGGGGTTCCGTTTCTGATTATTTACGTTGTTTCAGACGCTGGCAGTATTTTCTTCGGTTGGCTCAGTACGCAGTTTATGCGGTGGGGCTGGTCAGCGAATCGGGCTCGCAAAACAACCCTGTTAATCTGCGCCTTATGCGTAGTACCGATTTTCTTTGCTGCGCAGACAAGTAGTCTGACCGTTGCCATTGCCTTAATCTCCCTGGCGACAGCCGCCCACCAGGGATGGGCCGCGAATATGTACACCTTCGCGTCTGATCTGTTTCCAAAAAATGTAGTTGCATCCGTAACGGGGATTGGGGGTATGTTTGGCGCTGTAGGTGGTATTTTGCTTGCCCTGCTGGCCGGACGTATCATTACGGCTTTTGGGTATTTACCGATGTTTATCATCGCCAGTTGCACGTACCTGCTGGCGTTAATTATTATTCATTTGGTCTTACCTAAGCTGGAGCCTGTCAAGGCCGAAGAATTAGAGAAAAGTAATCAGTTTATTTAACGAGTGACGCTCTGATAAAGGGGTTGTTTGAACTTTCTAAAATTGAACCCTAATCGTTTTTCTATCATCCCGATGGCAGAAACGCTACTAATGCAAAAAGTTAAACAGCTTCAAAACCAGATACAGTACCTCCACTCTTACGTATTGATTTGATATGAAAATTGTCACTTTTGGTGAAGTCATGCTCCGGCTCAGTCCACCGGGCGTTGAGCGGTTCACGCAGACCGACTCGTTGGGGATGCATTTCGGTGGTACGGAAGCAAACGTAGCCGTATCCTTAGCTCAATTTGGTTTACAGGCAGCCCACGTGACACGATTTCCTGACCATTCGCTCGGTCGGGCGGCAGCAGGTTACCTTCGAAAATACGATGTCAGTACCGAATACATCCGTTACGGTGACGGTCGACTGGGACTTTACTTTCTGGAAACGGGTGCTGGCAGCCGGGCCAGTCAAATTATTTATGACCGGGTCGATTCCGCTTTTGCGCGAATTCGTCCGGATGAGATCGACTGGGAAACCGTTCTGGCCGGAGCCTCCTGGTTTCACTGGACGGGTATCACCCCTGCCCTCTCGCAAGGTGCGGCAGATTGTTTATTAGCAGGTATTCAAACAGCGAATCGATTGGGCGTTCCGGTTTCAGGCGATATTGTTTATCGCAGTAATCTGTGGCAGTATGGCCGTACTCCGCAGGAGATTATGCCCGCCATAACCGAAGGTTGTACGCTTATTTTGGGAAGCAAAGGGCTTTTTTCAGAATTGTATGGCGTGATTGGTAGTTCGTTTCAGGAAGCGGGTCATGCCATGATGAAGCGGTTTCCCAATATCCGGTACATAACCGACACAAAACGGAACTCGATCAGTGCGTCGCACAATCAACTGTCGGCTAAACTATTCGATGGAAAAGAGGTTTACAAATCCCGCGTTTACGATATCCGACCCATCACTGACCGGATCGGCACGGGCGACGCGTACATCGCAGGACTTATTTATGGCTTACTGACCTTCGGCGATCTGCACCGAGCCGTTGAGTTTGGCGCAGCCGCTTCCGCCCTCAAACACACCATTCCCGGCGATGTGAATCTGGCCACTGTGTCGGAGGTGGAAACACTGGAAAAGGGCGATAGCTCAGGGAAACTCAAACGATAACTGTTAGGCATCGATCCAGGTTATTAAAAAGAACATAGCGGGCAGGGATCAACACCTTTTTTTGAAAGAAAGACCGCTTACTATGAATTTCCACCCCAGACGATAGGGTTAACGATTTGAGTTCGTAATATTGCTAAATTATAAGAATTCCAACACTAACTTTCAGTTTTAGCTATTCGTTAAGTCAACACGACTAATGCTTACTGAGCAGACTGTCTTTCGTCCAACTATGGCCAAGCTTACTCGTTCAACCCACCCCGCTCCCTCTTTTCCTGAAAAAATTCTTCAATTCGGCACCGGTGTTTTACTACGTGGTTTGCCGGATTATTTAGTACAGCAAGCTAACGCCCAGGGACGATTCGAGGGCTCTATCGTTGTTGTTAAATCGACCGATAGTCAAACAGATGAATTCTCCGATCAGGACAACTTATATACCGTGGCTGTTCGTGGAGTGCAGCAGGGTCAGGACGTAGCCGAAACAAGCGTGGTCTCGGCTATTAGTCGCGTATTAGCCGCCAAAACGCAGTGGAGCCAGGTATTGATGCTGGCCCGTAACCCAAAGTTGCAGATCATCATTTCCAATACCACTGAAGTTGGACTGGATTATGTGGAAGAAAGTATTTTTCAGAGTCCGCCCCAGTCATTTCCAGCTAAGCTAACGGCCTTTCTGTACGAGCGTTTCCGGAGCGTGGGTGGTTCGAAAGCGAAGGGATTGGTGGTCATTCCAACTGAGCTGGTTACCGACAACGGACTGAAACTTCGGGAAGCGGTTGAAAAACTGGCCCAATTCAACGAGCTGGGTAAACTGTTCACTAAGTGGCTTAAGTTTCACGTTCGTTTCTGCAATTCGCTCGTCGATCGGATTGTAACGCGTCCTACCGACGAAGCGAAGCAGGCTATCCAGCAGGAAGTGGGTTACGACGATGAGCTGCTAACCATGACCGAACCGTATCATCTGTGGGCCATTGAAGGTGACGACCGTGTTCGACAAATGCTCAGTTTTGCGGATGCCAGTACGCCCCAAATCATTATCGATGAAGACATTAATTTTTATCGGGAACGCAAACTGCGGGTGCTAAACGGTACGCATACACTCACGATGCCTTTGGGTTATCTGCTGGGCCTGGAAACCGTAGCTGATGAGATGAACCACCCAACCATGAGCAAGTTCGTAGAGTCGCTCATGCTGGATGAAATCGTTCCGACGGTGCCTGATTATGACACACCCGGTATGGATAAAGCAGCCGTTAAACAGTTCGCCCATGACGTACTGGATCGGTTCCGCAACCCGCACCTCGATCATTTACTGCTCAATATCTCATTACAGGAAACGGCCAAAATGCAGGCCCGGAACGTAGCGACTATTCAACGATATTATGAGAAATTTAATGCCGCCCCAAAACATATAGCCCTGGGGTTTGCCGCCTATTTGCTGTTTATGAAAGCAGTAAAGGAAAAAGACGGTCAGTTTTTTGGAGAGATCGCCGTAGCCAACGACGGAAAGATTACGTACCCCATTCGCGACGACAAAGCCGGTTATTTTTACGGCGACTGGAAAATTGTGAAAGCCAGTTCGCCCGCGACGGTAGAGAAATTTGTGAAAAGCGTTTTATCAGACCCAGCACTCTGGCAAACTGATCTGACGGCTTTGCCTGGCTTTGTCAGCGCTGTTACCCAGCACCTGAACGCCTTGCTCTCGAACGGTGCCGAGAAGACGTTGGCAAAGGCCGTTTCGTAAAGCGGATGATCTATAGTCTCTTTCTCAGCCCCGCCAGCACAGGTGGGGCTTTTTTATGACCAACATTTTTTTACTGCTTGATTACTTTCCAGTTAGCGACTCCGCCATCCTGCGTTTCGATACGTAGGATGTACTGTCCGGCTGGCAGTCCGCTCATATCCCACTCGTCTTGGCGCGGCCGATTCGATAAGCGCTTCTGACCAACGGCGCGTCCCTGGCTGTCCCACAAACCGAGCCCTGACAAAGGAGCAGTACCCGGTTTTAACTCAATCAGCAGCTGATTGCTCGTCGGATTCGGATAAACCATAATCCCATCCCTTACCAGCGGTTCGCTGGCTAAAAGCATGGCACTGACCACTAACGAATTTTTAACCGTTCCAACGCTACAGTTTGCGTCACTCAACGTACTGATGAACAGATTATAGTTGATAGGCTGAGTGGCTTTCAATACGTAGGCATACGGCGAAACAGCAGTCTGAATTACCTGATTATCCCAACGGACGAACCGCCAGGGAGCCAGTCCTGACAGGGTTATCGACACGCGGGCGCTATCGCCGGGAACAAGGGTTACTTTATCACTGCTCAGTTCAGCTGTAGGCGCAGCCAGGACCGTTAGTTGCAATGAGTCGCGACTACGCACCGTCGGCTCGGTAGTCTGTGCGTAAACGACGTACTGGCCGGCAGCCAGCGAAACCGGTAGTTTTGCGACCAGACCTGAACTACGTATCGAAGCGGGAAGAAGGGTTGTCTGCGTTCCCGTTTTTACAACGAATGAAAACTGGTTGGTAGCGGCCACTTCGCCATCCAGCGTAAATGCAGCCTTTAGTGAATCTCCCTGGCAGCTTGTGTTTTTAGTCAAATTATACAGGGCCAGTTTCGGTAATAGGGTTACGTCGAGCGTTGTAGCCTCGCCAGCACACCCATCTTCATAACACCGACTGCGGTACGTCGTATTGACCAATGGATTTACAACAAGCGGGTTAGCTCCCGGCAACAACTGATCATTAACAGAACCATTTTTATCACGCCAGGACCAAAGCAAATTTGAGCAGCCCGTTGCCTGCAAGGTCACGCTCTGGCCAGCTTCAATCAATTGCTTTGTGGCCGTTACGGTAGGTTTAGCCGGTTTAGTCATACAGGAAGCATATCGTATCAGTTGAAAATCGCCGTTGAACCAAACATTGCCCCGTGCATCAACCGCCATAGAACCGATTGAGCTACTGAAAGGCATATCCGTCAGCTTCTGCCAGGTTTTGCCATTGAATTTGTAGAGACCAGGCGTACCATTCGTACCGCTGACGACATACAGGATACCGGCAGGGTCACTGGCTAGAGAAAAAACAAATGAATTGACATCTCTTGGGCCGCTATAACTCGTCCAACTCTGTCCATCGAATTTCGCTAGTACCAGAGCGGGAGAAGCCGTGTTGATTTGTGAAACCCATACGTTGCCGGAGCCATCTATTGTCAGATTATCCAGAAATTTACCTAACTGGGGCGTGTTATTCATCGAAAAGACGTCCGCCGTGCGAGTTATCGTATTGTAACGTAGCAGTTCGTTGGTGGACGTAGTGTAGTCACGGAACAATACCCAGATTACGCCAGCACGTCCCACTAACTTCCTGAACTCTTTTCCTGGAAAATTATATACTTCCGTTATGTTGTCACCTGAACGCTGATACAGCCCTGTTTGTGAGTAAAAAAGACGATTGTTAGCCTCATAGCCTAAAAAATACAGGACCTGCTTGTTGGTTTGGCGTTCCACAAGACTACGTGTTTTTTCGACCCATTTACCCACCTGAAAGTAAGGGACCGGGTACCCGTTTTCATAGACATTGACGGACAGCCTGTTTGAACTCCATAGGTTGCCAGCCTGATCCATATCGACCAGTTGATCCATGTTCCCCAGTTGTCCATTCGTTGCGTCACGACTAAGCGGCTGCCAGGTAAGACTGTCCTGACTGATACGTACCAGACCATCGGCATTCGTTACGTAAGCCGCATCGGCGGTGGTGGCTACTTTCATATAACTTCCCCGGGACACTAATCCCTGAGGCCACTTAGCATCTGTTCCGCTGTTGATGAATGTCCACTGGGATGACAGCTCATTCGTGCCTGTCCTGAACGGTTGAATGCGTCGTGACACTACACCTGCCGGATGCTCAGGTGACAGCTGGTCGTTGATTTCTTCAACTTTCAGATAATACTGTGTGTTGGGTAAGAGCTTGTCAATCATCCCATTGATCGCCCATCCGTTGTGACGAACGGTTTTGGTAAACGTAGGCTTTGTAAACAGCGTATCGGTCGCTACGGTAGTCTGAATCGTCAGATTATAAATACCAGACGTATAATTGCTGATGGTGTATTGATAAGGAAATTTTAAAGGAGTCGGCTGGGTGATGTCAAACGGAACAATAACAGCATAGGGCTTATTGATCACAAATCGTCCTGTTGATGACCAGGGGCCTTTTTGTCCGGCAACAACAGCCCGAACCCGCCAGAGAACAGTGCCGGTCAACCAGGCAGGAATCGTGAAAGAAGTTTCCGAATACGTACCCTGATTAACCGGCGTTATAAACTGATCATCAATTGGGCGCACAAACTGCACCTCGTAGGCTGTGGCGCTGGCTACCGGTACTATAGATACTCGCTGATTAACTGACGTAGTAACCGTAAGCCACTGATCCTGAACGGGCGAAAATAATGTCGGAGCGGGGATGGCCCCTGGCTGTCCTATCCGAAGCTGGCAGGAAGCTGACCAGCCAGACAAGCCAAATCGGTTAACAGCCCGAACCCTGACGTAATACGTTTGGCCAACATTGAATCGACTCATGTCGTATCCATTAACCTGAGTCGTATCGCTAACCTTATTCTGAGTAGATCCGGCATCAGAAGCGATATCAAGATCATACCGCTCCGCCATCGGCTGCCCATTCCAGTATAAATAAGGGTTACCGGACAAAGTCAGCTGATCAGGCAACACCGGTACCTGACTGGGAGCCACCAGCTTCGGTAAAGTCTTAACAGCATGGTTTGTCATCAGGGCCTGACACAAGGGATGAAAGCTGAGCAAATGATTGTACCCATAGCTCATGATCGTGCCCAGCGAATTTTGTAATGATCCGGAATAGCAGTCTCCCTCGATGGTAGAGAAATAATCGATTGGACCACCGGGCCAGTAACAGCTATGGGTATGGGGTGAATCGAAACAATGCCCCAGTTCGTGGGCGATAATATGCGTATTTAGCTGTGATATGGCTTGAACACCTCCGCCGACGCCCGAAGCGCCACTTGTGTATTTCGTGAAGAGGTAGATTCGTTTGTCATACGTTATCTGCTTGAAACCGGCTTCCCACGTACTCCAAAAGAGTGAGAACAGCTTAAACGCATCAAACTCGCCCCGGTAAGGGTCTGGCTCGGTATCTTTCCAGATGTGGATATTTACCACGACCAACTGCGTATTGATCTCGCGTTCAAAAACCTTCGAGACGCGCGAAACCTGACTTAGAACGTAACGGCGAATACGGTTTGTATCCTTTTCGAACTCCCGATACGTATCAGAATCGATCTCAACGGCTAACCGGCATGTGTTACGTTCGCCCGCGGCTTCACGAGCGCGTTGGTCAGCTATCAATCGAGGCAACTGCCCCATTAATCGAACAGTACTGTCGGGTAAGTGTCGACCGTCTACACCACAGGGCAGTAGTGTTTGAGCAGATGCGTGAATGCAGGAAAGTAGCAGTAAGACGAATAAACCAAGCGTATAATTTTTTCTCACTAAAGCGGGAAGCGTCTAGAATTCGTTCAACCTTTTCTATTACGGTAAATTCATTATTGATTAAAATTTACTATCGATTCAATAAAAATGGGGCAGAAAAGTATATTTTCTGCCCCATCAACTAACAACTAATGTTTACTAAAGAAACGACCGGATTTTTTCTGCTGTTGCCGCCAGTTCTTCCTGACTCAGCTTCAGTTTGTTATGAAAATTCATGTCCGCCATTGAATTCAACGGAATCAGATGGACGTGGGCGTGAGGTACTTCCAGCCCAACAACAGCTACACCGATACGTTTGCAGGGAACAGCTTTCTCTATAGCAGGGGCAATTTTTTTGGCAAAGGCCATCAGACCCGTATACAAGTCATCATCCAGGTCAAAAATATAATCTACCTCTTTTTTGGGAATGACGAGTGTGTGGCCCACAGCCGTCGGCATTACGTCCAGGAAAGCGAGGTAGTCATCCGTTTCGGCAATCTTGTGCGACGGAATTTCCCCAGTAACGATACGTGAGAAGATAGAAGCCATGAAGGTAATGATGAATTATGAATGATAAATTATGACCGGGTCGCCGTCAGACCGCCGAAGCAAAGCGATAATTCCGCCTGATGAGATACTACGTTACCGTTCATAATTTATCATTCTTCCTTTGTTTTAACGGGCGATGTCAATGACTTCAAACTCCAGCACACCAGCTGGTACTTTGATTTCAGCCATGTCACCAACGCGCTTTCCTAACAAACCTTTGCCGATAGGTGAACCCACCGAGATCCGGCCTGCTTTCAGATCCGCTTCCTCTTCCGAAACTAACGTGTACGTCATTTCAGCACCGTTCTTCTTATTCTTGATTTTCACTTTCGACAGCACGGAAACCTGCGAAGCATCAATCGTCGATTCGTCCAGAATACGAGCGTTGGATAGTACTTCTTCAAGTTTCGATATTTTTAGTTCATGAAGCCCCTGGGCATCTTTAGCAGCGTCATATTCAGCATTTTCACTAAGATCTCCTTTATCGCGCGCTTCGGCAATCTGGTGTGCTATGGCGGTACGGCCTTTGGTTTTCAGATCATTCAACTCTGCTTTGAGCCGATTGAGTCCTTCTTCGGTATAATATGAAATTTTTCCCATGATACTTAACTCTATTACCCTTGTTTATTCATATTGATTTGGATCACTCCGTAAAAACAAAAAGAACGGTACACCGACCGTTCTGCAACCAAATTGGTTTTCTTTGCAGTCGCGTCAGCGTCGCCGTCGGATTTCCGAAGCGAGCGGTTCAGGAAAATAATAAATAGTTCGTCGCATAAACGAATTCATTTATTGCCCGGTCAGAGTCTGACGCGGTGCCTTTGACAGGCAAAAGTAAAAATACTTCCCGGCTATATCAACACCTGTCGGGCAGGTTCAATAAAAACCGAGTATACGTCTATCTATGAATTTTGAATGACGTTTACGGCTTCGATCAGCCCAGGCCCCGATCGCTCATCAATCGTCATTTACATTTATTAGTCTCAATTATGTCTCAGCCACTCCGCATCGTGTTCATGGGTACGCCCGATTTTGCCGTCACCAGCCTCCAGCGTCTCCTCGGCGCAGGTTGCCAGGTTGTTGCTGTCGTTACGGCCCCCGACCGACCATCGGGTCGTGGTTTACAGCTGACGCCTTCACCCGTTAAGAAAGCGGCTGAAGCGGCTAATTTACCCATTCTTCAACCCGAAAAACTACGCGATCCAGCCTTCCTGGAACAGTTGGCCAGTTACCAGGCTGATCTGCAAGTGGTTGTCGCTTTCCGAATGCTGCCCGAGGTAGTCTGGGCCATGCCGACCATCGGTACGTTCAATTTACATGGCTCGCTGTTACCCTATTATCGGGGTGCTGCACCGATCAACTGGGCGATCATCAACGGGGAGACCGAAACTGGTGTCACGACGTTCTTCATCGAAAAAGAAATTGATACGGGCCAGATGATTTTTCAGGATACCGAACCCATTTATCCGGATGACAGCGCCGGAACGTTGCATGACCGACTGATGGAACGAGGAGCTAATCTGGTTCTGAAAACCGTTAGAGCCATCGAAGCAGGTGAATACCCACGTACTCCCCAGCCCGCTGTCGCCGAGCAGAAACCAGCTCCGAAACTGAGCCGCGAAACAACGGAAATCAACTGGAACCAGTCGGTTCTTCAGGTTCGGAACTTCGTGCGGGGGTTGTCGCCTTACCCATCGGCCTGGACGCAGATCAACGGAAAGCAGTTTAAGATCTATGAGGTTTCCCTGGCTAATGAGTCGCCATTTGCGGCTGAGCCAGGGCAGGCTTACACGGATACTAAAAAAACGTTTTTGGTTCGGGCAGCCGACGGTTGGTTGCAGATCGATACGTTGCAGGCAGAGGGTAAACGACGTATGAGTGCCGAGGAGTTTTTGCGGGGGAATAAACTTTAGAAAGTAGCCTGGACGGCCACGTTCGGGTTCGGAAAAACGTTTGCTTGACCCGGACGTGGCCGTCCAGACTACATCTTCATGAAACTAGTTCTGATTCTTTTCTTCTTTACCGCTATCGGACACGCAACAGTCAATGCGCAACCGGAGACCTACGCAGAAAAGCTGGGGTTTCCGAAAGGTAAAAAGGTAGTCATTCTGCACGTCGATGATGCCGGCATGAGTTATGAATCGAACGTCGGAACGATAAATGCGATTGACAAAGGGATAGCCAGTTCAACTAGCGTTATGATGCCCTGTGGCTGGGTACCGCATTTTTTCGATTACCTCAGAACACATCCGAAGGTCGATGCGGGCGTTCACCTGACACTCACCTCCGAATGGAAGAATTACCGATGGTTTCCGCTGGTCGGCAAAGATAAAGCTCCGGGTTTGTGTGATGAACAAGGGGCATTCTGGCACACTGTGGCACAGGTGGTTGAACACGCATCGGCCGATGAAGTTGAAGCCGAAATTCGGGCACAGTTAGCTCGATACCGCTCGTTTGGTATTCAGCCTACGCACATGGATTCACACATGGGTACGTTATTCGAGCCAAAATTTCTGCCACGATACGTCAAACTGGCGATGGAAGAGAAAATTCCAATTCTATTTCCGGGCGGCCATGCTTCGCTGATTATCAAAGCCAATAACGTACCGGCTGATCGGCAGCAATTAATTAAACAAGTTGGCAAACAACTCTGGGACGCGGGCCTGCCCGTTCTGGACGATCTGGATGGCAGTATTACCAGCCACAATTTACCAGCGGGTGCAACAAACGAAGCTTTACAGAAATTTAAAACGCAGAAATTCATTGAGCTTCTTAATTCAATAAAGCCAGGATTAACGTATCTGATCATGCACTGCACAGATCCTACGCCAACGTTCGATCAAATCAGCAGTTCAGGTCAATCCCGCAAAGGCGACATGTTGACCATGATGGACCCGGCTCTGAAAGCGTTTATCGACAAAGAAGGCATCATCGTGACAACCTGGCGCGAGTTAATGGAACGACGTAGTAAATTGTGAATGAGTGAATTACATATGAAAATAAGTCTCATTGCTGCTGTAGCAAAGAACGGAATTATTGGTCGCGATAACGACATGCCCTGGCATTTGCCGGATGATTTTGCGTTTTTCAAACAGAAAACCAGTCATCATGCCATCATTATGGGACGTAAATCGCTGGAAGCGCTTGGAAAACCGCTACGTAACCGCACCAGTATTGTTATTACTCGGAATCCAGCCTTTACGGCTGAAGGCGTAACCATTGTTCATACGCTGGACGAAGCGATTGTCGAAGCCCAAAAGGTGGATGAACAACGCTACCAGTCCAACGAAATCTTTGTGATTGGTGGCGCTGAAATTTATAAAATGGCTATGCCTATTGCCACTACGCTCTACCTGACCGAAATTCACCAGACGTACGAAGGCGATACGTATTTCCCGTCGTTTGATAAACATGAATGGCGGGAAATCAGTCGTCAACATCACCCTACCGATGGTCGACACGCGGCTTCGTTTGATTTTGTGGAGTATGAGCGAATATGAGTTTTTTCACAGGATTTAAAGAATTAGCGCATGGTTGCTGCCGAACATTGGGCATGCTTGGATCGATAAAGGCAAATGTAGGTCGTGTAGTTATCTCGATTTTTGTTATGCGGAACAGGCTAATGAATAACACCTGGATATATTCGCTGATTCGCTAGCGCTATAAATCATGAAATACCCACGTCAATTATCGGCGGGAGCCAACAATGCCGTTATCGCACTATCAGATACCGAAGTCGCCAAGCTGTTTACAGGTGACACGCGCTCTGATATAGGGTCTGAGGCTGAAAAAATGAAATTTGCAAACGTCATCAACGACTTAGTTGTCAAGTTCGTCCGATTGGACTATAGCGATGAACTACAGGCTGAAATGCTAATTATGGAGCGGATACGTCCAATTGACTATCGAGCCTATGAGATTGAACGTCGGGAATTGTGGTATGACGTATTTGCTCACGAACTGGAACAACTGCATAAATCGGGGTTCGTCCATCGAGAGTTAAAACGTCCATCCGATCTTGATGGGCTGGCTTTCGACAATATTCTACTGACTGAACAGGACCTTCGGCTTATCGACGTTGGTATTTCTGCGTTGAAGAGTCAGGTTGGTAACCGAATTTTTAACAAGTATACAGAAATCGAACAAGACGAATTACACCGTTTCCGAGATTACTTCCTGAATAGATAAAGGCAGCATTGCAGGAAACAGCCAAAGCACATCGTCAATGCCGGTCAGTTAAGCTGACACGACAAAAATGCTTAATAGCTAAACCACTCCTCCACCATGTCGCTCCGGCTTTTACTTTCTAGCTGCCGTTCGAGATCATCAGGAAGTTTGGGAAAGAAGTCGATGCCGGTTACTTTTTCAATCTGATCGACCGGCACGACAAATTGCTTGATCGAGCTATCGGATGGCTCGTTTTTGAGCAGGAAGCCAATCATCCGAATGTCGGGTTTGTTGCAGTATAGAATTACTTTATAAAATTGCTCGGGTACGCTTATCTCATTATTCCGGCCAATGGTCGGTAATCCAGGTTTTAGTACGGGACCTGTTAGTACGTATAAACCGTTATCACGTACGGCCCACCTCCGAATCTGCTCTTCCAGCTCCTTCCAGATACCACGATTGAACTGCGGTACTTGGGGCGTAATGTTGCTCATGAAGAACGTTTCCCGCATGATCCGTTGCGAAAACTTAAAATCACCGGCTGGTGCTAAATGACCTCGATCGTAGCCGGAACGGGTATAATCGGAGGAGAGAGCCGTACCATTTACGACCGATAGATCGGGCTGAAATTGTTCGTTTTTACGTTCGGCATCGCCAGTAATTTCATAATCCAGCAACGGATACGCTACCCAGTCGGCATCTTTGTACTCGTCGCGGTACCGTAGCGTAAAACCTTCGTGCCGAATAACCTGATCGCCGGGCTGAACGGCAGGAAGCAAAAAGTCGACTTGCTTCTCGAAATCAAACCGTATCGTTCTCGACGGTCGTGTCGACGTAGTGTTGCCCCCTTTGTCACTAACCTCACTTTGATCCGATACGTTACCCCCCTGATCATCCGTCGCTACGTCGGTCGACGGATCAGATTGTCGAGGTTCAGGGGCTTTGTAAGGGTTATTCTCTTCCCTTTCTGACCTGGATTTCCCCAACCCAATTACCTGCCGTAAGTCATTCCAGAAGGCAACTACAGGTTTGGTCTGGCCGCCATAATGCAGAAAGAGACCAATGAGAAAGAAAATTAACAGCAGAATAAGCGTATTACCGCGCAAACGAAATCCCCGGCGACGATAGGTATTAACCGAAAATCGTGGTTTGAAGTGCATAGACACAAACTTACGAAAAGGAAGGTGTTGTTTACCGATAACTAACGAATAAAGCAGCAGAACGGATTTTTTCAAGGCTGTATTATTGACATCAGACTCGCTAAAGTATACACATGATCAGGGCGAACTACAACCGGCAAATCACTGTTCCGGTTTTATGTCCTCGTTGAATATTACCGTAATTGGTGGCGGAGCAGCCGGTTTTTTCGGTGCCATCACTGCCGCCGAAACGTTTCCAGGTTCTACCGTTACCATCCTCGAAAAAAACCGCACGGTTCTGAATAAAGTCCGTATTTCAGGAGGAGGTCGTTGCAATGTGACCCACGCCTGTTTCGATAACCGACAGTTAATAAAACATTATCCACGGGGCGACAAATCGTTACGTTCGCTGCTGACTCAGTTTGATGCTGCTGCTACCGTCCGCTGGTTCGAGGATCGGGGCGTGCCGCTCAAAACGGAAGCCGATGGTCGCATGTTCCCGACAAGCAATACGTCCGACACCATTGTCGATTGCCTCCTTACGACAGCCCGTCGATTAGGCATTCAGGTACGGACCAGTTGTGGTGTTTCAACCCTATCGCGCAGCAACTCACCTACGCAGCAAGCTGGCTGGACCTTGAATCTGTTAAGTGAGGAAACGCTGCAGACCGATCGTGTTTTAGTGGCTACGGGTGGTTATCCACAGCTTTCGGCCTACGGCTGGCTTCCCGAACAAACCGAGCCCGTGCTGTCACCGGTTCCGTCTTTATTTACGTTCAACGTTCCCGACAGCCATTTACTCCCTCTGGCAGGCGTTTCGGTACAGGATGCCAAGGTGTCTATTGTTGGAACGAAACAGGAGCAGCGAGGCCCATTACTGCTCACTCACTGGGGGTTTAGTGGTCCGGCGATACTACGTTTATCGGCCTGGGCCGCCCGTGACCTGGCCAATGTTCAATACCGCTTTACGCTCCGGATAAACTGGGTGCCCACGCTGAACGATCAGCAGTTACGCAATACCTTACAGGATTTTCGTCAGCAAAACGGTCGTAAGCAGGTCGTCTCGCAAAACCCATTGGGTTTGCCTACCCGGCTTTGGCAGGCACTAACGGCAGAAGCCGGTATTTCAGACATGCAACGCTGGGCCGACCTTCCGGCCAAACCGCTAAACCGGCTATCTGAACGACTAACGAACAGTCCGTTTCAGGTCGTAGGCAAGAGTACGTTCAAAGACGAATTCGTTACGTGTGGCGGAATTGACTTTGATAGCCTGCATCCGCAAACCCTTGAAAGTAAAGCCCATAAGGGTTTATTTTTTGCGGGCGAAGTGCTGGATGTAGATGGTATCACAGGAGGATTTAACTTCCAGAGTGCCTGGACGACTGGCTACGTAGCGGGGAAACATATTGGCCTTTAGTCAACTTTAGTTCTTTCTGTAATTGCATCAGGTTGTCGCAACAGGGCAATGAGTTTCTGATTAAAATCGGAGGTAGCCGTGCCAAGTATATTGAAAAAATTGGCGTCAAACTGCTCCACGATTTTTATCGCTTCCTTAATAACCACCTTGCCAGCATCTGTAAGGGCTACCGTTTTGGCACGGGTATCGGTCGAATGCTCATGCCTTTGTAACAAGCTTCTGGCTTGCAAGGTCCGCAATACAGTTGATGTTGTCATCGGGTCGATTTTGGTATGCGCTGACAGAATGATTTGAGTTACCTCCTGTTGATTTAGCGTGAGCCAATGAATACTAGCCAGTAAAACGTACTGCGAGTGGGTCAGACCAAACGGTTCAAGCGCTTTTTTTATTTCCCGTTGCCATAAATTCGTTACCTGCCACAGCAGAAAACCCGGACTATCTTCAGCCCGTTCGACACTAAATGGATTATCCATTGCTTTCATTTGGTAGCATTTTAGACTCGATTAAGTTAAAATCATCTGTCTGAATTTCGATGAAACCGGATCGAAAGACGGCTCCCCAAGATTTTTTGTTCCAGATAAAATGAAGTTGATCAATTAACGGGAGAAGTAGTGTTTCCACGCACTCATAAAACCACGCATTTCTTCTGTAACGTATAAACGTATTGGCCATCTAGAGGTATTTTGTCATACTTATAGTTTTGACGCGGCTATGATTTGCTCCCGCATATCGCCTGGTAAACCCTCGACAATTTTTTGAGCCACAACTTTTCTCCATAGAAAACCTAAAACGCCTTCAACCTTCATTGTCGTTGTGATTTTTAGTCCATGTGGTGTTTCTTCAAATGTATGCTCACCATACATTGTTGCTAACGGAAAATTGGTCTGATCGACAAACTTCTGGTTTTCAATTGTTTCAGCTATTCCAATTTTCAATTTTGGCCCCCCTTTGGGTTGGAACTTAAAATGGTTGCCCTGTTCGAATTTCCCTTCAAGCTTTGCAAATTCAACTCCTTTGTCCCATGTATGCCAATTGTTGACATCGGATAACAACTTCCACATTTGCTCTTTTGTCACTTCTCTTGTCGTGATTGAATACGATTGTGCCCACATAATCTTAATTTTTAGTAAACTATTATATTATCAATACAAATATAATATGTTTACTTATAATATACAACTCTAATTAGGCAATCGTTTTTCAGATTTATAATTAGGTGGAAGTCAGAAGACGAGTTGATTAATAAATGCTTACTAATTAATCTAAGTTGTATGATACAAGTTTGTTTCGAGTGTATAGGCCAGTAAAAACAAGACAAGTTTGATTAGAAAGCCCGCTTCCGTGACGGCATGAATCTTTTGAGGAAACCGCAACTTGACCTGACTAAAGGCCTGCTCGATTGCCTGACGACGCATTTTCTTGTAAGCTGCTACCCAAATAGGATCAACCCGATGACTGTTACTCTTGCGTTGAATTTGCAGATAAATCTGCTCACCATCAGCGTAGAGTTCTTCCTGTTTGTAATCTGTATAGGCCGAATCGCCAAATACCTCGCTACCCATTGGCAAGTGCAAATGCATCAATTGAAGCGCGGTTACATCCGCGTATGAACCGGGAAGAACAAAAAACTGCACTGGTTGCTTAGTACTTGTAGTGACTACTTGTACCCGGAAACCATAGAAAAAACGTCGTTTGGAGGCAATTTTGCCTCGGTACTCTTCTCCCTTGACCAGCCGCGAGCGGCTGATACGAATATTATCACAAACCGGTACGGGAAACGAATCAATCACGTGCTGACTACTCAAATTGAGGGCTTTGAAGAAGTCAGCTAGATAATAAAACAAGGCACTCAGAGTGTGAGCCAGTCGATGCAACCGTCGATTAAAGGCCGACTTTTCCAGCATGCCAATCCCTTGCTTGTCGGTCATATAGAGCATGGCCGAAGCTTGGTTTCCCCCAAAGAAGCGAGCCGATATAATGGCGGTAGTCAACACGATGCTGTCAGGCACTTTGGGTTTTGCTTGTGGCTTAATGGAGCCTGGATGATTGGTTTCCAGAAAGAAATCATCCAGAAATCGGACCGCCGAAGCGGCAGTAAATTGCCAATACTTTTTCAGACATAGTCGGAGCGGGTTACTGATGTTTTCGCACCTCAAAGGTACTTCTTGCCCTTGGCTATGTCTTTTCGCTTGTATTCGCATCAAGCTACTTTCATACAACTTAGATTAATTAGAGAATTATAAGCATTATTTTAAGGAAACTATCTGCCGTTCTTAAGTATGCCTCTAGCTGTTTCCTCGTCTTGCTTAAGTTGCGCTACCAGCGCAGGCAAACCATCAAACTTTTGTTCCGGGCGCAGAAACTCTCGAAACTTTAGGGTCATGTGCTCCCCGTAAATATCTTTATCAAAGTCAAAAATATACGTCTCGATCGTCTGATTAGTACCCGCCACGGTCGGCCGGAAGCCGATATTGAGCATTCCGGCGAGGGTTTCTCCCGCATATTCGACATCAACCGCGTAGACGCCATTGCCGGGAATGAGTTTGGCCGGATCATCGACCTGCAGGTTAGCCGTCGGAAAGCCAATCGTCCGGCCGAGTTGCCGCCCTTTTATGATCGTGCCGGTTAGACTATACGGACGTCCCAGGAACTGGTTAGCGGTATGCACATTTCCAGCATTCAACGCCGTCCGGATTTTGGATGAACTTACGCCCACAGCGTCTATGTCCTGACGAGGAATCTCTTCAACGTCAAAACCATACTCGCTTTGGTGCGCTTTAATGTAATCGAATCCCCCTTCCCGATCGCGACCAAAGCGGTGATCATAACCAATCACCAGTTTTTTCGTTCCAATTTTCTCAACCAGAATTTGCTGGATGTACTCCTCAGACGTTAGTTGGGAAAATGAGCGCGTAAAGGGAATAATAACCAGATGATCGACCCCCGCCTGATCGAGCAGTTCGATTTTTTCGTCCAGCGTAGTCAGTAACTTCAGATTGGTGCTATCGCTTGAAATAACCGTGCGCGGATGTGGCCAGTACGTAATGAGCACCGATTCGCCCCCGTTCAGTCTGGCAACTTCCGTTAGTCGGGTCAGAATCGTCTGGTGGCCGCGATGAACCCCGTCGAACGTCCCACTGGTGACAACAGCATTGGGCAGTGGCTGAATATCCGAAATACCTCTGTAAATAATCATTTGTAATTGATCGCCAACAGTCGTCAGTAAGTCCGTTACCTACTCTTGATTGCTGGCTGACGACTGTTGATTAATTGTCCGGCACGTTTCAATAAAGTCTTCCAGGGTGTGCGCGTCTTCTACCCGGAAATTACCGATACGGGTTCGGCGCAAACTACTCATATACGCTCCATTGTTCAGCAGTAACCCCAGGTCACGTACCAGGCTGCGAATATACGTGCCTTTGGAGCAAACAATACGAAAGTCTACTTCCGGGAAGCGTTCGGTATTGACTTCAAACGTGGAGACAGTCACTTCGCGTGCTTTGATGCCACCCTCAACCCGATCGGCGGTTTCGCCCCGTCTGGCTTTTTCATAAAGTCGCTCACCATTTACGCGAACGGCCGAATAAATTGGAGGGACTTGCAGGATAATACCAGTCAATTGGCGAGCGGCTTCCTGAATCTGCTCAGCCGCAATGCCGGTCGTATCAAATTCCGCATCGAACGTAGTTTCCAGATCGACGGAAGGCGTAGTTTTTCCCAGAACCAGCGTACCGGTATATTCTTTCTCCTGCGCCTGGTACTGGTCGATCTGCTTCGTCATCTTTCCAGTGCAAAGAATCAGTAGCCCCGTAGCCAGGGGATCGAGCGTACCGGCATGACCAATTTTTTTGAATTTACAGGCGTATTTAAGCTTATTCGCTACGTCGAACGATGTCCAGGTCAGCGGTTTATCAATTAAAATTACCTGACCGGGATCGGATGGAGGGGTTAGTTGTTCCAACTTACAATACGTCTAATTTGACGCCAGCCGCCATTAAGCCTAATAACAGCAATCCTACGACAATACGGTAATAGCCAAAGACTTTGAAACCGTAGCGCGTCAGAAAACCAACGAAGCCACGAATCGCCAGCATACCAACCACAAAGGCGATAACGTTACCGATAAGCAGCGTCTGGTAATCGGCGGGTTGCAGTAATTTATAGGTTTTGAGCAGTTTATACCCCGACGCAGCTGCCATGGTTGGTACAGCCAGAAAAAACGAAAATTCAGCGGCCTGAGCACGAGTCAGTCCCTGAAACATACCGCCAATGATCGTTGCCGCTGACCGCGAGACGCCCGGAATCATGGCGATGCACTGAAAGAATCCGATACGTAACGCGTCTGGTACGGTTACCTCGCCATCTTTTGGTTGCCGACTGACAATACGATCGATAAAAAGCAGTATAATCCCGCCGACTAGCAGCGAGATGGCCACTACCGTTACGTTCTCGAGCAGAGAATCAATGAAATCGTTCAGCAAAAAACCAATAACGGCCGCCGGGAGAAACGCAATCAGCAGTTTACTATAGAAATCCACCATCGGCTGCAATTGAGGTGGCACTGAGTTCAGGTAGCTGGGCGCTACGTAATCTGCCGTGCGATTGACTAGAAAACGGCGGTGATAAAGAACCAACACCGATATAATGCAACCGAACTGAATATCGACGGTATACAGTTTCGTGAATTCGTTACCAGCAATACCGGCCAGCGATGAGTAAATAATCATGTGGCCCGTTGAGGAAATCGGCAGAAACTCGGTTAAGCCCTCAATGATCGCCAGCGCAATCGCGTGAATTAATTCCATTAAGCAGGTTATATAATGACAAAACGGTCCGCCGTAGCGGTTATAGCGTTGCAAAGTTATCAGTGGAAAGCTTTACAATGCTATAATCGTTACGGCGGACCGTTACATAGTCGGCTCTTTTATGCTTTTGGCCGGGCAAGAATGGCGAAAAATTCAACAACAAAGCCGCCCATCACCACAATCGGGCCGAGCGTCAGCCCTAAAAACCCGAATCCAAATTCTTCTTTGTCGAGGCTCATGATAAAAAATCCAGCCAGAATAATTCCGATACCGGCCAGCATCAACACGTAGTTCTGCTGACCGAAAGGTAAAGCTGCTGACGTTGACGGACGGGTAGGTTCTGATAACGTTGATCGAATCGGTGCCATTTTAGGCGATGCCGATGGCGTAACCGGTGCTTTTTTGGCGGCTTCTTCGCGAGCCAGCGTTGCCGAACTATATTGTTTATCTTTTGCCATGTCCTTGCTGTGTTATCAATATATCATGAACTATGTAAAATGAATAATGACTTTCCAAAAGCTGGTTTTATTCATTCTCATCGTCCATCACGCCTATTCATTTGTCCATCAATAAAGTTCATCTAACGTTAGGCCCAGATACCGGTGGACGGCCTGAAACGTACTCAAAAAACCAATTAGAATCCCTAATCCTACCAGACCCGCCATTAGAGCAATCACTTTTTCAAGATCCTGAAAAGTGCCCAGTTCAGGCAAGTTATGTTTAGCGACTTCCCACCCAATCAAGAGCAGTCCGATGGCAATAACAGCTGCCAGAAAGCCCTGCCACATCCCCCGACCCAGAAAAGGTCGGGTAATAAAACTGTTTGTAGCACCAACCAATTGCATGCTCCGAATCAGCAGTCGTTGTGAATGAATCGCCACCCGAATGGTATTGTTCATCAGCACCACGATGATCAGCAGCAGGGCTAGGGCAAACGCCGACATCACAATATAAATTTTCGTGATGTTTCGGTTGATGTTGTCGACCAGGTTTTCCTGATAAACAACCTCAAACACGCCATTGATCTGCTCCAAATCCTGTTTTACTTCCTGTAGCTTTGCTTCGTCGAAATACGCTTCGTTAAGCTTTATCCGGTAGCTGTCACGCAGCGGATTTTCACCCAGAAATTTCGAAAAATCTTCTTTTGTTTCAGCAATAAACTCTTTGGCGGCCTCGTCTTTTGTAACCAGGGTCACCTGAGGTTCGCCATTGGTTACCAGCACATAAGGTTGTTCAGCAATCGTACGCGACAGGTTTCCTACTTTTCTTGAACTGAGCCCTTTGTCCAGAAAAGCCCGGACTTCATAGTTCTCACGGATATACGTTACCAGTTGCTTCGACTGAATCGCCAACAGTCCGCAGAAACCAATTAAAAACAAAGCCAGGGTTAAACTGAATAAAATAATACCGCTGGGATACGCACCTACTGTTTTTTTCGTACGAGCCATTTAAGGGGTTCGTGTTATGAGACAAAAATAATGGATTCAACCGGTGAACGGCCGAATTTAACAAAATTTAGCAAAAGGGCATAGAGTACGGGGTAAATGGCAATGGGGGTTGGACACTTTATGAACTCCGCTCACCCCTTTGCGCCAGGCCCTTTACCAAATGCTTGCCGTATGTCTGCTGGGTAGCCAACCTCAACCAGATACAGGCCGTTTGCTGGCGCTGCCCTACCCGCCACATTCCGGTCGCGGGCCAGGATGATCTGCTCGAAGCGATCGAGGCTCAGGCGATCCTGCCCTATGTCGATCATGGTACCGACGATTGTACGGACCATCCCCCACAGAAACCGATTTGCTTTAATGTGAAACGTCAGGCAATCGTCATTTGTATACGACCAATAGGCAAAATCAAGTCGACAGTGAAAGTTCGTTACGTCAGCGCGCGCTTTGGCAAAACTCTGAAAGTCGGTATGTTGGAGGAGTATCTGGCAGGCCGCATTCATTTTCTCTATTTGTAACAATGGGCGAAAATGAAGGGTCAGGCCACTGTGGAATGCGCTTTTGTGCCGGGTGATGTGGTACTGATAGTAGCGGGAAATAGCCGAAAACCGGGCATGGGCCTTTTCCGGAACCGCAACGATCCGATGTATGGCAATGTCTTCGGGTAGAATGCAGTTCAGGGAATAAAGAAAGGTTTCTGTTAGCGGTAGTGGTTCCGGCACATCGAAATGAGCGAATTGCTGCTGCGCATGAACGCCCGCATCCGTGCGTCCGCTTCCCATTACGTAAATTGGCGTGCCAAGTCGTTGGGTCAGAGCCGCTTCGAGCGTACTTTGCACGCTAATTCCATTTGCCTGAGTCTGCCAGCCATGATAAGCCGTACCGCGGTACGATAATTCAATAAAATAACGCATCGGGCACAAAAATACCGCTTAATCAGGACTTGTCGGTGTTATTTCACGAACCCTGCATAGCCACTGCCAAAGCGGTACCTGGCTGTTCCTTCTAGCTGACGGATCGGGCAGCCAGTTATTTTGTATTGTTCCTCAGCGAGAAATCATAGATTTTCAGCGATGAGCCGAACTCGCTGCCTTTGTTGTACAGAAAGGCATATTCACCCGCTGCTACGTCCTGCTCGAAGTACAGTTTGTATAGCGTATTGCTGATCTTTTTGAATCGAAAAGGGACTGCCCCCGTGCCAAAACCGGACTCGCTTGTGTAAGACGATTGTCGCCCAATGACGACTTCGCGACCCCGTCCGCTCACCTTAGCTCGAATCATGACAAAATCATTGGGGCTGGCCACGCCATCGAAGACGGACTCAGCCACATTGTTCATCGTTTTTCGATTGGCTCCGCTAAAAACCAGATAAAAAACCGGACGATTATCTTCAACAACCATATTGGCCGACTTATTGGCCAATCCCACACGCTGGGTAGTGCCTGTTATCCCCATCGTATAGTTATTGGCAACAGCCTCACCTACACTTCCGGTCTTGGTCTGGTTGGTAGTAGTTGGTTCCAACTGCATGTATTGTGGTTTAGGCGTTTTATATTCCTCATAATAAATACCCGGTTCAGCAAATCGATTACGCGTGGCGATGGGCAATGTTTCAGGATGTGGCGGCAGAGCGCCTGCAATCAGGTTCGGATTAGCACTTTGCTGCTGCGCTCGTTTAGGCACCATCATCACCTTCACCAGTTGGTCAGGTACTTTGGCATTTTTGAGCGTAATAATATCATCCGTTGACAGATTGAAACTGGTCTCGCTGTACTGAATTTTTTTGGTAATGATCTCGCGGGACACTTTACCCGCATACAGATCGATGATGTCCTGATTCCGAAGCGTAGGCAGGGGCGATGACGCCAGCATCATAGCATCCACAATCGGGTCAGGAACGGTAGCCTGCTTAAGCTCAATCAGTCCGTTCGTCGACATATTAAACCGAGAAGCACTGGCCTTAATTTTGTCTAAAACCAGGTCGCGGGCGACTTTAGCTCTGACCATATTAATGATACTCTCATTCGTGATCACTTCCTGCGCTATTGCCGTTGCAACAGTGAATGTCAGTCCAATTAGGAGGCAAATAGATTTAAACATGATAGTGTGAAATAAGGAATGGAACCAGGCGCCGATAGACACTTTTTTGAACCATTAATTGCGCTTAAAAACCTGTAATCATTCCTTAATTCGACCCTTATAGCCAGAGGTAACAGCCATTCATCATTTATTTGTCTGGGTGCATTACTACGTCCTATGGAAGCGTAACCACTAAAATGCAATGAGGTGACACAGTTGCCTGCATCACCTCAGTATTCTTGGTACTACGTATCTTACATTGAAAACTAAGCCGTCTCTTTCTTCAGCTTGTCCCGCAGTTGAAATAATTCATCGCGCAAACGGGCGGCTTCCAGAAAGTCAAGGTCTTTGGCAGCTCGCTCCATTTTCGACTGGGTTTCGATGATGACTTTTTCCAGATCGCCTTTCCCCATGTACCTCACCACAGGATCGGCAGCAATACGAATTTCGTCAGGCTCAACGTAAAAATGCTTGGGTTTCGAATCGGCCACTTTGGTCTGACCCATAATCGATTCGCGCGACTTCAATACCGTTGTCGGTGTGATTCCGTTATCGGTATTGTATTCCATCTGAATCGCCCGGCGTCGATTGGTTTCGTCGATAGCTTTCTGCATCGAACCGGTAATACGATCGGCATACATAATTACTTTTCCGTTAGCATTCCGGGCCGCGCGACCGATTGTCTGAATCAGGGATCGGATGTCGCGCAGGAATCCTTCTTTGTCCGCATCCATAATGGCAACCAACGATACTTCGGGCAAATCCAAGCCCTCACGTAACAGGTTGACACCCACCAGTACGTCGAAATTACCTAGCCGTAAATCGCGCAGGATTTCAACTCGATCAAGCGTTTTCACTTCGGAGTGGATATAACGCGTTTTGATGCCTACCCGATCGAGGTATTTCGTCAGTTCTTCGGCCATCCGTTTGGTCAGCGTCGTTACCAATACGCGTTCGTTCTTTTTAACCCGGCTATCAATCGACTCCAGTAGATCATCGATCTGATTCAGACTTGGGCGCACTTCGATTTCAGGATCGAGCAGACCCGTTGGCCGGATAAGCTGTTCAACGACTACACCCTCGCTCTTGCGAAGTTCATAATCAGAAGGCGTGGCCGATACGTAGATCGTCTGGCTCGACAGATCCTCGAATTCCTGAAACGTAAGCGGTCGGTTATCCATTGCCGATGGAAGCCGGAAACCATAATCAACGAGGGCCGTTTTACGCGAACGGTCGCCCCCCCACATGGCCCGGATTTGTGGAATCGTTACGTGGCTCTCATCAACCACCATCAAATAATCATCCGGAAAATAGTCGAGTAGACAGAACGGTCGCTGCCCCGGTTGCCGTCGATCGAAGTAACGTGAATAGTTCTCGATACCCGAGCAGTAACCTAATTCACGCATCATTTCGAGATCAAACTCCGTACGTTCCTGAATACGCGTGGCTTCCTGCTCCCGAAACTCCGACTCGAAGTAACGTACCTGCGCCACCATATCGTCCTGAATCTCATGAATAGCCCCATTCAACGTATCACGACCCGTTACGAAAAGGTTTGCCGGGAAGATCGTAACCAGATTCTCATCCGACATTTTCCGGCCCGTCGAAGGGTCAATACGCTGGATGGTTTCAATTTCGTCGCCGAAGAAAATAACGCGATACGCAAAATCAGCGTAGGCGACGTACAGATCGACGGTATCACCTTTAACGCGGAAATTTCCCCGCTGGAACTCGCCTTCTGTACGACTGTAAAGTATGCTTACTAACTGATGTAAAAACTGGTTGCGACTCATCTGTTCGCCAACGCCAATCCGCACTACGTTCCGTTTAAATTCCTCGGGATTACCCATGCCGTAAATACACGACACCGAGGCCACCACAATCACGTCGCGTCGACCGCTCATCAGGGCCGACGTTGCCGCCAGTCGTAGCTTATCGATCTCCTCGTTGATGGCAAGGTCTTTTTCGATATACGTATTGGTTGTAGCGATGTAGGCTTCCGGCTGATAGTAGTCGTAATACGAGATAAAATACTCGACTGCATTTTCAGGGAAGAATTGCTTGAATTCGCCGTAAAGCTGAGCTGCCAGCGTTTTGTTATGGCTCAGGACGAGCGTAGGACGATTGGTTTGAGCAATGAGGTTGGCTATTGTAAATGTCTTACCAGAGCCCGTCACGCCTAATAGTACCTGCGATGGTTCACCTTCGTTTATACCCTTAACCAATTTTTCGATGGCCTTTGGCTGATCGCCAGTGGGCTGGAATTCTGAGGTTAATTTGAAATTCATTCGTGCCGTTTATAATCTGGCTAATTTACGAAGATTTAGGATGGGCAACAAGGGGTATTTCTGAAAAATATATACCTTAATTTACCGGCGAAATCATACCCTCTCCACTTAGAGGTAATCTGTATAGCAGGATTGTCAATTGTCGACATTCACATAACTCATTCATGGAAAATAATCACACGAACACTATTGACTACGTCCGTAAACAACCTGTCTGGGCTTTTTGTCTGCTCTCTTTTTTCACCGGTGGCTTGTATACGATTTACTGGTTTTTCAGAGGCTGGCGTTTCCTGAGAGATTTATACGATCTGGATGTTTACCCGTTCTGGCGAGCCGTATTTTCCATCTTTTTTGTCCACACATTTATGGACTACATCAACGACATTGCCGTTGAAAAAGGGCATCCCGGCAGTCAAACCAATGGCTATGCATCGGGATTTGTGGTTGTCGCCATTGTGCAGCGTTTTTCGGCTCGTGTAGTGCCGATGCAGTATGCCGCATTGCCTCTTTTGCTGATGCCGTTTCTGTTTCTGATCCCTACTGTAAAGCAACTGAATTACATCTACGAACAGGATCACCCCAACGCCTATCTTCCGAGCTTCAGTGCCGCAGAAGCTTTTATCCTTCTACTTGGCGCTGCAGTTGTCGTGCTGGGGGCAATTGGTACGCTGATGGGCGAAATCCATTAGCTCGCAATCTTTACAAAATCATCAGATTACAACCCCGAACATCCGAATTATCGAACCGACCGATGACGCGAAAATTAGCTTCTTCGTCTACATACTGGCCCAAATCCTGCGTTTCGATAAACGAACACGAGTCCAGATTGGCCAAGTCTACTACGTTAATACCACCGGTTCGAGTGTAATTGTCAGGATAGATCAGAAATGGATCGTTGATATCCCGCAGAAACACACGTAGCGTCGAACTGGGCTGGAACACACCCTTGCCATGCGAATATGCCTGCGAGAGTAATTCCGTCATACCGTACTCTGAATGAACCGTTTGTATACCCAGCCGACTCATCAGAATTTCGTGTACTTCTTCCCGTAACAATTCTTTTCGGCGACCTTTCATTCCACCCGTTTCCATAACGATCAGGTTCGGAAGCTGCCCCAGAAACGATAAATCCTGGCCTGATTCAGCCCAATCGAGCAATCCGAACGTAACGCCAATGAGCAGAATCTTTTTCGCGTCGGACTTCTGAGAAAGGCGACGAAGCCGTTCCGTCAGCTCCTGATGGTTGTGGAGAAAAAAACCGGATTCATCTGAATCGTTTTGGTCCATAAATCGCTGAACCATATACACGAGCGAGGAGTTATTTCGTTCAAGGTAAGATGGTAGAAGCGCCAGAATATGAAAATCGCGGAGTGAACCATAGGTTTGCTCGAAAATCTGCGTGCTGATGGCATCATAAAGCGCCGGATCAGGTACGTAGTGACGACTGGTCTGTTCACCTGTAGTGCCGCTGCTGGCAAAAGTCAACGTATCAAAAGAGTTAATATCGGCTCCGGTCAGCACCGTATGGTTTTTAAAGAAACTGATTGGCATGAATGGCACCCGGCGTAAGTCCGTAATCTGTTCAGCCCGAACATTGAGGTGATGCAGGTAATTGCTGTAAACCGGATTGTAAAGTGCCTGATACCGAAAAACGGCTAAGGCCAGCGACTCAAACGTACGCGGGTCGTGAAAATGGCGGCTTAGGGTTAGAATTTGCTGCCGAAGTGCCTGTCGAAGCAATTGAGCCTCGGGCGAAAGCGTTAATAAAAAAGACAAAGTAACAAAAGCGTTTATTGATCAACGAATACAACAGTATGCGACGGCAACTAATTCAACCGTATCTCTTTCTGTTAGGCATGGGCCTAATTCTATCCTCCTGTTTTAACGAACCCAATTATTCTGACGTACCGGCGATTGATTTCAAAGGTATCGATCGGTATACAATCGCGGCTGGGAGAGGTGTAGGTCAAGGAAAACGAGATTCGGTGGTGATTACGATTGGATTTAAAGACGGGCAGGGTGACTTGGGTATTGGCCTGCCTCCCTCCAATGCAGATACGCTTCGCTATAAGTCCAACGGCGGCTGGGGCAATTACCAGATCAAGACATTCCGACTCGTAAACAGGCAGTATCAGGAGGTTCTGCTATCGGTTAACAACGCCTTGTATTTTCCGGAACTAACAAAAGGTAAACCCAGAGGGGCCATTGAAGGGACTCTCGATTTTACGCAAATTTTTCAGTATGGTACCAGTTACAGGCTCTTTCCTACCAAATTTCAAATTAAAATTCGGGATCGCGCTCTACAGGAAAGCAATGTTATCGAGACGGATACCATTACACTCCCTTATTATGAAAACTAGCCCCTTTTGTGGTTAGTCAGCATTCAGTACAATCCGAAAGGTTGTTCCTTTACCAACTTCTGAACTTTTCACGTACAGCCTGCCATCGTGGTACTCTTCCACGATGCGCTTGGCTAAGGTTAATCCCAGCCCCCAGCCGCGTTTTTTGGTACTAAAACCCGGCGAGAATACTTTTTGCATGTTTGCCTTCGAGATGCCTTTTCCCGTATCCGTAATATCAATGGCAACTTCCTTGTGCGGTAATGGCATAATCTTCAGTCGCAGTTCACCCGTACCTTTCATGGCATCGACGGCATTCTTGCAGACGTTCTCGATCACCCACTCAAACAGCAATTTGTTGATTTTAACCATCTGATTCGGTGGCAGCTGACTAGACAGGCTCATTTTTACCTTCGTTGAAATACGTCTCGCCAGATAGTCCGTAAACTGCTGCACGACATCATTCAGGTTCTCTTCTTTTAGCGTTGGTACGGAACCTATGCTCGAAAAACGGGCGGTAATCGTTTCCAGTCGTTGTACATCCTTCTCGATTTCGTCGGTTATCGATCCGTCAAACTGATCAGGGTCAGAACGCATATACTCCACCCACGCCATGAGCGACGACATCGGCGTGCCTAACTGATGAGCCGTTTCTTTCGCCAGACCAACCCAAACCCGGTTTTGTTCCGCCCGCCGTGATGAGCTGAACGCCAGGTAAGCCAGTACCCCCAAAGCCGTTAGAATGGCCAGCAAAGCGTAAGGAAAATACGTTAGCTGACGTAATAATTTTGAGGTACTGTAATAAACTAAACCCTGCTGCCCATCTCCTATGTTAACAATTAGAGGTGAGTGTTCTTTCCGCATTTCAATAATCGTTTTCCGTAGAAAGGGTTCCTTTTCCTCATCCGTTGTACCTTCGGGAAAACCTACATTTAATTCACCAGCTATTTGATTGTTCGGATTCACATAAATAACTGGGATTGACTTATTAGCCTGTAAAATTTCGCTTGTAACAAAGGTCAGGTCGCCCGCGTCGGGATGGCTCGATCCGTACAAATAGCCTATGGCGCTTGCATAAAGCTGCACATATTGCTGCTCCCGGGTTTCCAATTTGGTAATGAGCCGATCCGTATACAGTAGCGATCCTGTTCCGACCAGCAACAGATTAAGCGCTACTATAATTTTCAGAATATTATTCTGACTATAAATGTCAAATGACTTTAGCATATCATCGTGCTACCTATTTCGGCCAAAATCGCTGAAAGACCTTCATAAATAGCGTTCATCATGGTGTAAAAATAGAATGAATAAGCAACCAATCGGCTTAAGTCTCCGTATTCAGCTCATATGGAACCAATGTATCCCTCTGTTAACGTTAAAAGCGCTTTAATGGTGTAAAATCGAACGTCTGACTGACGGTTCTTGTTTCAAATATGAATAGGATTGAGCAAAGACAGCACTCATCTATTTGGATGAATTCTAAATAGCAAACCGATCAGTCAGGACATATCTATGTCCGGCAATTATGCTGTAATTTTGTAATGGCTGATGCCGATTAGTACCATTATACCAATGTTAGACACCTTCAAAGCAATTAGTTTGTCCCACAAAACAGCACCTCTTCAGGTGCGGGAATTAATTGCACTTAACGAAGATGAAGCCAAGCGACTTATGCTCCGGCTTCGGGATTTTTTTGGGCTAACTGACCTACTGGTTATCTCGACCTGTAATCGAACAGAAGTGTATTACGCTTTTGAACAGGATCTTAATAATGATATCGCCCGGCTGTTGTTGATCGAAAAAGGATTGACGAATACAGACAATTATTTGCCTTATTTCCAGTTTTTCGATTTGCATAACGACGCCGTTCGACACTTATTTGAAGTTTGCGTCGGTTTGCATTCGCAGGTTGTAGGCGATATGCAGATTCCTAATCAGGTGAAACAGTCGTATCAATGGTCAGCCGATTTAGAAATGGCTGGTCCATTTTTGCACCGGCTGATGCATACCATTTTCTTCACGAACAAGCGAGTAGCCCAGGAAACCCCGTTCCGGGATGGGGCCGCGTCAGTTTCGTATGCAGCCGTCGAATTGATTGACGAGTTGGTTGGTGAACACCAAAGCCCTAACGTACTGGTAATTGGTTTAGGCGAAATTGGAACAGACGTCTGCAAGAACTTAGAAGCCCGATCTGGAGGAGTGTGGAGCCGAGCAAATATTACTCTCTGCAACCGAACCCAGGCGAAAGCTGAAGCGCTGGCTGATCAACTCGGTTTTCGGGTAGCTAACTTCGCCGACCTAACCGATGAAATTCGGCGGGCTGACGTGATTATCTCGTCGGTCATGCTTGATGACCCCCTAATCACGCCCGAGTTGTTGCAGGACATAAAGGTCCTTACGTTCAAATATTTTATTGACTTATCCGTACCACGTAGTGTTGATGCGGCTGTTGAACAGATTCCCGGTGTATTAGTTTACAACATCGACAATATCCGCAAACGCGCTGACGAAGCTCTTCAGCAACGCCTGGCGGCCATTCCACAGGTCGAGTCAATTATCAAACAGGCCGTAGCGGAATTCGGCGACTGGTCGAAGGAGATGGTTGTATCGCCAACGATCAATAAACTTAAGAACGCGCTGGAACAAATCCGTCGCGATGAAATTGCCCGGCACCTGAAACATTTAACTCCCGATGAGTCGGAAAAAATAGACAAGATTACGCGAGGGATCATGCAGAAAATTATCAAACTGCCCGTGCTTCAACTCAAAGCAGCCTGTAAACGGGGTGAAGCCGAAACCCTTATCGACGTACTAAATGATCTGTTTGATTTAGAAAAACAGACCGCCGACGAGCCCAAACGTAGTTATTAGTCCCGCGATATTTCAATCATCAAAACTCCCGATTCGGCAACGACTCGGGAGTTTTCTATTTTTGTCATGCTGACGAAGGAAGCATCTTCGGATGAGCAAAAAATAGCTGAGAGAAGATGCTTCCTTCGTCAGCATAACAAAAATTATGACCCGACTCATCAATGCCCTTTTTCGTCTGTTTCTTGTCGCTGTAGTCGTAGCCGGATTGATTGCGATCTGGGAACAAATTCGGGGCAATGATTACCTGAGTCGTTTTCGACGTGGCGACAAAACAACGCAAAGCATCATTCTGAAAGAAGTTACGTCGCTGGGGAAGCTGGAGTTAGTGAAATATACGTTCAAGGATATTGTTGAGCATGAGCAAGTCAATACGTTCCTACCCAATGCCAATGCGGTTCTCATTGTGGAAGGAGAAGCTACAGGCTGTATCGACTTAACTCAGATTGCCCAGACTGATATTGTTGCCGATGGTGACTCAGTTACAGTGCAGCTACCCAAGCCTGAACTCTGCGGCTGGAAAATTAATCACGACCGTTCACGGGTTTATGATACCCATTTTTCATTCCTGAACGAATCGCAGTTGGTCAGCGATGCTTATCGACAGGCAGAGCGTCAGGTTCGGCAATCAGCGTTAACAGGTGGTATTCTCGATCAAACCCGACACAACGCCGACCAAATGCTACGTCCTCTGCTGGAACGTATCTCGGGCAAGAAAATTAGACTAAAATTTCGAGAATAAAACATAGTTGAACCACAGAGGCACGGAGAACACAAAGCTACTGTAATGCCAAAACTTTGTGTTCTCCGTGCCTCTGTGGTCAATTGATATATTTCGGATAGCGTCAGTTCAGTTTATACCACTCTACTTTTTTTAACGGTGCACGTCGGAAAGCGGCTCTTGATTCTCCAGTTTGAGGGCCGTAATTCTTCTCAAGATAATCCAGTACCACTTTTTCGGATTCACCCAAATCCCAGAGCTTGTGGTATTTCTGCATCCAGCGGATGCGCTCCACCCAGCCTGCTCGTGTGAAACGATGCTGTAGAATCAATTTTGAGGAATGACAGGCCGTACACTGGGACTTCACCATCATCAGGTTTGAATCATCTATCAATCCCGTTTCCTTGTCAATTTTTACGGTATCCGCCCTAGCCGATATTGGGGCCATCCGGTTCAGCTGAGATGGACGAAAGCTAACCAGCCCGACCAATACACACCCGACAAAGAAAATAGCTGTTATAAATTTCATTACGTTGCAGGATTTAGCCTGTTTATACCGCTTTTACGGCGATTCGATGACAGGCATTGTTAAGATAACCGCCGGGATTCCATTGGGGAATTACCATGGGCTGCATTACACCTTTATTATCGGTAGCCCGCACCCACACTTCATAATAACCCTGTTGTGGGAACGTAACGTCGGCGGTCCAGTGCTGCCAGGCCAATCGGTTTTTAGGACGTTCCAGTTTCGCTTTTTGCCACGTAGTGCCGTAATCAACAGACGTATGCACTTCCGACACGTCCCGATCTCCCGCCCAGGCATGACCCCGTAACGCCAGGGTTTTCTTAATGTCGATCGTGGCCCCCGTTTTTGGATACGTAATGAGCGACTTGACCGGCATCGACTCGATGATGCGGAAGTTTTCAGGTGTTTCAGGAATTTTTTCACCGGGTTCTACCGGTCGGATCGGCATTTTGTAGCTATGCCCTTCCATCTTGGCGCCATCGTGAATTTTGTTACGTACGGCAATCGTATGCAGCCATTTCCCCGATACTGATGCGGGCCATCCGCCAATAACTAACCGAAGCGGGTAGCCATGTTCCAGCGGAATATCCCGTCCGTTGACAGCCCAGGCAATCAGTGTTTCATCCTCAAGCGCTTTTTTGATCGGTACTCCTCGTGAAATAGCTACTTTCGTTGGGTCCTGACTTAAGTGCGGGTCGTTTCCGTAATAACCGATGTAAACCGCATCATCTTTCAGCCCGACATCCGCCAGAATATCTTTCAGCCGAACGCCCGTCCATTCAGCGCAGCTAACGGCTCCCTGATCCCACGGATTGCCCGTTGTCTGGGGCTCGTATCCCGATCGGCCGTTTCCTCCGCACTCCAGCACTAACTGATACGTATAATTTTTGAATCGCTTCTTCAGATCACTGAGGCTATACGTTTTTACGGTTTTTACCGACTCTCCATTTATAATAAGCGCCCATTTCGTTAAGTCAGTTGGTGCCGCTGGAATCAGGCCATTGTTGCGGACAAACATCTTTTCAACGGGCGTAATGGCATCATCCAATAAATGAACGGGTGTTTCAACATTCCAGGGCTTATCACCCAGCACCTTCATATCCGGGCTTTTCCCTTTAAGCGGGTCATAATCAAAGGCTAATGGTACGTAATGCGGGGGTATTTTCTCAGCGAAAACTACTTCAGTGCCGACTAAAGCGGCCAGCGTAGCTAATGCACTTTTTTGCAGAAAACCTCGTCGGTCATGAATCTGATTTTGCATTGATTCTTTTTCGTATTTTACGATCAGGAAATTTTGGTAACTTATCACTCGATTGTGCGTCTCACCAGACAAACGAAAGTAATACCCTTTGCAAAATTAACGCTCGCATTGGTGAAACCACGTAATCCAGTTTATTTCATCGGAATTAACGGATGTACCGTAAGAACATTTTGCTGGCCCGAATAGTGTATTTAAGAGTTTTTAATCAATATAGCTTTTGAAAAAGCGTTTGTTTATAAGAATTTGTCAAATGCCCTGATAGCTTATGAATACGACCCCATCAACCGTCAAGAATGGAGATCTGCTAATCGCCGAACCGTTCATGGGCGACACAAATTTTGATCGAAGTGTGGTACTGGTTTGCGAACACAGCCCATCAGGTACGTTTGGGTTGGTGCTGAATCAACAGACGGATATTCACCTGGGCGACGTAATCGAGGACGTACATCCCGACCTTCCTTTATTTGTTGGTGGTCCGGTACAGCAAAATACGTTGCATTTTATTCACCGCCGTCCCGATTTGATCGATGGGTCAACCCGCTTGATCAATGGTTTATACTGGAGTGGTGATTTTGACCAGGTCAAACAGGCTATCAATCTGGGTACGCTCACGGAGCGCGATGCTCGCTTTTTTATTGGTTATTCTGGCTGGAGCGAGGGTCAGCTAGACGCTGAATTGCTTCAGAAAGCCTGGATCATCAGTCGCACCACAACCGACTTTCTGTTCGATACACCTACGAAAGAATTTTGGCGGGGCGTATTAAAGCAAATGGGGGGCGAATACAAGTCCATTGCCCATTATCCAGTCGATCCACGGCTCAATTAATTGGTTCATTGACTTCGCTCGGCAACGTAACGACCGCTTCTTAACTTTTTTTAACCAATTTTGTGCGGTCTCGAGTCCAACCCTTCGGTACTATTACGTTATCGAAAGGTAAACGCTCTTTTAAACGTTCTGTATGCATACGTATCGATTACTCTTTTTTCTTTTTTCAATTACCTTATCTGGCGTCGTATCGGCGCAGAGCAATAAACCTGTCGGTGGTCATTTTGGGGTAAAAGTTGGCGCTAACTTCACACAAATAGCCATTTCGGGCGCGAGCCAAAACATTCCTAAACGGGCGCTGGAACCCCATCTGGGTGTTATGTATCGCTATCGGTATAATCGGCTTGTAGTTCAGCCCGAAGCATTGCTTTCTGTCAGAGGGGGTACCTTTCAGCAGGAAGTAGCAGGCAGTACCACAGGTGCCCGTACAACCAATGGGGTTTCCTATTATTACGCAAGCCTTCCAATTTTACTAGGGTTTATTCCAACGGAAGGGTTGACGATACAAGCCGGACCCGAGTTTAGTTATGCCCTCAATGCTGGCCAAACGGGTGGACCTGGCGCGAAGAGTGATTTTGGCATAGCCGCGGGCGTGCATTATGATTTCCTGGACATGCTCAACAAATTCAGCCTGCACATTCGATACGTTCATGGCCTGACCAACATATCGCCCGAAGCCACAGCGATTTACAATAACCGAAATCTTCAGATCGCTCTGGTATACAATATTTTTCCGAACAAGAAGAAAAAGTAGAGACGCAAATATGCGTCTCTACACAACCAAACTTATGCTTTCCGATTTTGGTATTATTCTCCTGTTTATTTTGGGCGCTTTCGCGTTCATAGCCATCGTGCTGTTTGTAGCGCGGATGCTACGTCCGCACAGACCGAATGTCGAGAAAAACAGTACGTATGAATCGGGGGAAGAGCCAATAGGTAATGCCAACGTACAGTTTAATATCCGGTTCTACGTAGTAGCGCTGGTTTTTGTGTTGTTCGATGTGGAGCTGGTCTTTCTGTTTCCCTGGGCCACCGTATTTGGGCAGGCCAGCCTCATCAAGGCTACTGGCGGACTGTGGGGCTGGTTTGCCCTGACAGAAGCCGTACTTTTCGTTGTCATTCTGGCATTAGGACTCGCTTACGTCTGGGCGAAAGGGTATCTGGACTGGGTGAAGCCACAGCCGAAAATCCCAACGATCGAGACCAAGGTACCGGCCAACTTGTATAAACAGGTCAACGAACGCTACAAACGTTGAATCGCTTTCTATCTTGTTGCTGGTTGATAAACGTATTCTTTATCAGCTCATTATCAACCTGTTTATTGGCTCAACAACTGGCTGTTGATGCCTATTGGGTAAAGATTGTAACAACAGAAGGAAATCGCTTCAGTGGTGTATTGAGCGATATTGATAATTCGCATCTCTACCTCACGCAGGAACGAAATACCTGGCGAACGGATGATGGCCGGATTCCTATTGATCGGATACGCAAGGTGGCTATTCGTCGAAAAAATCAAACGCCCGCAGTGATTACAGGCGCGGTTCTGGGGGGATTGTTGGTCGGTTATCTAGCTAATCAGTCTTTGCGCACGAATCAGACTCGCAGTCCTGTTTCACATGGATTAACCCTTACCTTTGCGATAGCAGGCGGAGCAGCCGGAGGGGTAGTGATTGGTTCTGCCGTTGGCAGGCTAACGCGTCGGGTTATTCGACCCTTACAACTGGTCGATCCGGCAACGTTTCTCCTTCGTCAGTTGGAACCCTTTAGTGTTCGCTATCAACAAGATTTCATGTATCGATTACCCAAACCGCTTCAGTAATATGACTCCCGACTCAACATCCAATAAAACCGGCGAAGCCAGCGTCATTTTGTTGCATTCTGAAGAACTGCTGAACTGGTCGCGCGAAAAATCGCTGTGGCCGCTGGGTTTTGGGTTGGCTTGCTGCGCCATTGAAATGATACAGACGTTTGCCGCCAGTTATGACCTCGAACGCTTCGGCATTTTCCCGCGCCCTTCCCCCCGGCAGGCCGACATTATGATTGTGTCGGGCACCGTGACGTATAAGATGGCGGATCGAATTCGGCGTCTTTATGAACAAATGCCTGAACCGCGCTACGTCATTTCAATGGGTTCCTGCTCAAATTGTGGCGGGCCGTACTGGCAGCATGGTTACCACGTCGTGAAGGGCGTTGATCGGATTATCCCAGTTGATGTGTACGTACCTGGCTGCCCTCCCCGCCCCGAAGCCTTGATCGACGGTTTTCTGAAATTACAGGAAAAAATCCGGACCGAGCATCCTTTGCTTGACAAGAGGACATTGGACCAACAACAGCTGGAAGCCCAACAGCTTGTATCTTCGTCAGAGAAATCGGTTCAACCCGATGACCAGGACCTTTCGACCCCGATCTGATGAATGCTCTGTCTACGGCCCTTCAGCAAACTCTTCGGTCAGCCAAATTGCTATGGCTTCTGTATGTTATTACGTTGGTTCTGGGCCTGGTGGCAGCCTTACCGTTTTACAATACACTCAAGGTAGAAGACCAAAATTCGCTGGCTTTCCTGGATTTGCTGAACGGGTTCGACTACACCATTTTTTCGGATTTCATGCACCGCAGCAAACGGGTCATTGCTCCCCTGATGAGTGTTAGTCGCTGGCTGGGGCTAGTGTACGTATTTCTGAGTATATTTTTCGCGGGCGGCATTCTGGCTCGCTTTACGCAGTTTACGGCGTTACGTTCTCCTGAACCTTTCTCGGTCGGCATGTTCTGGCAAGCCTCTAGCTACTACGTCGGTCGGTTTTTGCGATTGTTTGGCGTTACGCTCCTATTTGTCATTATTGGGGGTGGCCTTTGGCTGGTGTTGGGCACGTTGATCGGCGTTGCCTTGAGTGATACGTTCACCGAACGTGGTCAGTTCTGGATTGGCCTCATATTTTTCATTCTGTTTGCCTTAACGGCTACCTTTTTTCTCTGCATTGGCGACTACGCCAAAGTGTTGATGGTTCAGGAAGATGAGCACAAAGCCTTCCGCGCCTTTGGCCGGGCGGGGCGGCTGGTGCTACGTAACGTTGGCAAAACGTACGGTTTGTATTTTCTGCTGATTCTGATCGGAACCGGTTTCTTCGGCATTTATTTTCTGATTGACGACGCGATTCTAATGAGCGGCTGGCTCACGATTCTGCTCATGCTCGTTGTTCAGCAAACACTGATTTTCGCTCGGGTTGGCCTGAAAGTCTGGTCGTTGGGGACAGCTTATGCCATTTACCAAGTCCTGCCGAAACCCCAGCCAATAGCTCCTCCCCAACCGACACCTGCCCCTGTTCAGGAATCAACTCCAGATGAGGAAACTCCTCCGTCAATACTGGAATAATCTCCCGACTTATAATCCAGTTATTGACTCGCGACTAAGTCTGTAAAGGCTTTACAGAGCCTGTACCACGTGGATAATGTTTAGTCTAAAAAGCGTCTCCACCACTTTACAGACTTGGTCACAAGCCGATAAATTATCACCGTTCCGGCACGGTCAATCGTTGCGGGCCCGGCTTCGGTTTGGACAGTTGCAAATGGTCACAAAAACGCCCTTATATTGTCGCGATTACCCCTCATGAACGTACCTCGTTCAGTTTAACTTTGTGCAAACAGTAAACGAATAACAAACAACATGAGAAAAATCAGAATTATAGAACATACCTCACTGGACGGCGTAATCCAACACGAAAACGACGAAAACTTCGCGCACGGCAATTGGCAGGCAGCCTATCGAAGTCCGGATGGATTAGAGGCTGCTCTGGAGGCACAGGGCAGCCCCTTCGATCTGCTGCTTGGCCGACGCACTTATGATAGTTGGTCCGACTACTGGCCGAAGGTCGGGAATACTTCCATGGCGAACAGTCTGAATGCTGCGACGAAATACGTGGCGACCCACAGGCCAGACAACCTCGAATGGGGCCCTGTCGAGGATTTAGGCTCGGACATTCTGGCGGGCATTCGTGGCCTCAAATCAACCGATGGTCCTGATCTGATTGTCTGGGGAAGTTCAACACTGACGTCGGTGTTGCTCGATCAAGGACTAGCCGACGAGGTTGTGCTGCTTGTCTACCCGATCCTGCTGGGCCGGGGCAAACGCTTTTTTTCGGAGAGTGCCGACCCACGCGAACTTTCTTTGGTCAGCACGAAGGTTACATCCACGGGCGTGCTGATAAACACGTACCGACATGTTGGATCGCTGCGGACCTAAATCTGCTTTATAAGTACCAGACTGTTTACGAACCTACTCACGAATCAATAACGTAGGTTGTGACTAATTTATCACAGAGAAACGGTCGACCGCTGCTATCCTATATTTATATCATAATAATCTCACTATCAGCATCATGTCGGAGGTATGAACTAATGGTATACCTCCGACATTTCCCATTATCCAACTCAATTCCTGCCTTTTAAAAGCCGTATATTTTACTTTCTGAAAAATATTTTTCAGAGATAGTGAGGTAATAAAGTCCAAACTTGTCTATGTTAAGTACCACCCGCTTAACGGAAGTTTGTATGCAGCTATTACCGTTAAACAACAATCCGCGTAAAGCCGATAGTAGTCCTTTATTTTCTGTAACTCATCAATCCGAATCCGAAGCAAACGTAACGGACGATGAGCTTGTATTCAGACAGTTATTCGCACAGGATGCCAAACAAGGTTGCGCATTGCTGTTCCGACGCTACTACACCAATCTGGTTAATCATGCGGTTCGGTTTGTCTATTCAAAAGAAGTCGCCGAGGATTTAGTAGCCGAAGTGTTCACCAACTTTTGGCAGGATCGCCTTTTTGAGCAGATCACTACGTCCTACCGGGCTTATCTCTACAAGGCCGTTCGCTATCGGGCGTACAATTACCTGCGCTGGGAACTCCACAAGTCGGATTCTCTCGAATCGGCCAATGACCAATCCATGCCTGCGTCGCTGCAACCCGACCAGGTGCTGCACTATAGCGAACTCCACCAAAAAATTGAGTCGGTCATTCAGAACCTGCCTCCCCAGTGTCAGCGCGCTTTTCTGCTCAGTCGTATTGAAGGAAAAAAATACGCTGAAATCGCGCAGGAGATGCAGATCAGCACGAGTGCTGTCGAAAAACTGTTGATCAGAGCCCTTAGCAAACTACGTCAGGAGTTAAAAGCGGAGTGGTTTATAACGGTCATTCTGTGGCTTTCGATCAGCGCTTCCTACGTATGTATATGAGGTCATCAGGCCGCCACTTGTCTAATCGACAAACCATGAATTAGCTATGAATCCGTCGCTTACCAAAAAAGTGATCTTTGATTTTTTCGATGGAAAGGCTACGGCTATCCAGCGAAAATACGTGGAAGCCTGGCTGGCTGATGAGGCTAATCAGGAAACGTACTATCAGTATTTAGATGAATGGGAAAGTCAACGGCCTCAGTATCCTGTTGATGCAGAAAAAGCCCTGGCCTCTTTTCAGTCGGTTCTGGATAACTCGGAACGGGTTGATACACCGGTCAAAACCCTGAAAACGATACGTCCGGGCTGGGCATTCAATTGGCGAGGCTGGAGCATTGCCGCTTCGATCCTACTTGTAGCACTGTTGGGCGGGTTTCTATTCCGGTCAAAACTCCTGTATAAATCGTACGAAACGGCTTACGGACAAACCGCTACGTATCGACTTTCGGATGGTACGTCGGTTATCTTAAATGCCAACTCGACGTTACGTGTCCCGCGGTTTGGGTTTGGCAACAACACACGGGAAGTGTTTCTGGAAGGTGAAGGTGAATTTAACGTAACACATACGATTAATCATCAGCGCTTTGTCGTCAGAACAGCCGACAATTTCCAGGTCGAGGTGCTGGGTACTGAGTTCGTTGTGTACGCTCGCGAACGGGGCAAACGCGTTTTCCTGAACAAAGGCAAAGTAAAATTAGAATTGCCTCAGGGTCAACAGCTTTACATGAAGCCCGGCAACGTAGTGACCGTTGCGAATTCCGGCAAATACCAGCTTACGCAGGCGGCACCCGCCCGGCCTTATACCGCCTGGAAAGACCACTGGTTTTACTTCGACAATACCACCCTGACCGAAGTGGCCGCACAGATTCGGGAACGCTTCGGCGTCAACGTCGTCGTTGTTGATGCTGCCCTGGCCCAACGACGTATCGCGGGGAATTTCAAAGCGGAAAAAGTGGATGATCTACTTCAAATCCTTTCGGAGCTACTGGATCTGAACATCGTAAAAACCCATCAACGTATCGAATTACGAACTCCTAACTACCTTAATTAATTATGTTACGTTTCCATTTACCCAAGTTGGGGCTGGTGCTGCTTGGCTTCCTGTGCCAGCAACTGGCGCTGGCCCAATCGGTGGTGCTGGCTCGTCAGCAAAGCAAGGCGCTACGTACCACACAGACCCTTCCGGCAGAGTCCCAAAAGTTAAAAGAGGTTCTGACGAACCTGAGCCGTCAGCATCAGATCAGTATTTTGTTTGAGGAAACGACCGTGCAGGGAATCACCGTTACACCCGACGCTCTGTTACGTTCCGGTAAACTGGAAAAGCAATTGCAGACGTTGCTGAAACCCCACGGCCTGGTTGCCAAAAAACTTAACGACCAGGCGTACTACATCATCAAAGCACCAGTAAAGGCGGCTAATTCGTCGGCAAGTATCGCTCCTACCGAGGCTGACCAGCGACTGATCCCAGACGGTAATTTTACGACTATTCAATCCTTGCCACCCACGTTGGAGACAGTGGTAGCCGCAGATGTTCGGGTCAGTGGGCGCGTAACGGGCGAAAAAGGGGAAGGCTTACCAGGCGTCAACGTAGTGATCAAAGGCACGATTCGCGGTACAAATACTGACGCCGAAGGAAATTATCAGCTGGCGGTTCCCAACGACAAAACAATTCTGGTTTTCAGCTTCGTCGGCTATACAAGCCAGGAACTCCCCGTTGGCAATCGGACGAGTCTGGATGTGCAGTTGCAGCCTGATGATAAATCGCTGAACGAAGTTGTGGTCGTGGGTTATGGTACCGTTAAGAAAAGCGATCTGACCGGAGCCGTTGCCAAAGTAGGCGAAGCGAATATCAAAGCAACCCCTATTCCTTCGCTCGATCGCGCCATGCAGGGCCGGGCAGCGGGGGTACAGGTGATCACCAACTCAGCGCGCCCGGGCGGAAGTGCCACGATACGTATCCGTGGGTCAGGTTCGGTGAACGCCAGCAATGACCCGCTCTACGTAATCGATGGATTTCCAACGGGAAATCTGAATTCCATCAATACCGATGATATCGAAAGCATTGAGGTGTTGAAGGATGCTTCCGCAACTGCCATTTACGGCTCCCGGGGTTCCAACGGCGTCGTGCTTGTGACAACCAAACGCGGCAAAGCAGGCAAGACGGTTATCAGCTACGATGGCTATTACGGGAGTCAGTCCGTTCGGCACCAGATTCCGCTGCTCAATGCCCAGCAATTCGCCGAATTTGTCAATGAAGCGCGCGTAAACGGGGGTGGAAAACCCTATTTCGATGGATCTACAGCGGATCTTCCCCTGCCTTCTACCTTAGGCGCCGGCACCGATTGGCAGTCGCTGATTTTTCAGAAGGCCCCCATCCAGAGTCATCAGTTGTCGGCGTCGGGTGGGTCCGATAAGTCGCGTTATGCGGTTTCGTTCGGCTATTACGATCAGCAGGGAATCATCCTGAACTCAAATTTCAAGCGGTATACGCTACGTGCCAATCTCGACAATAACCTGACATCGCGCTTAAAAGCGGGGCTAACTATACAGGGGGCTTACACAACCGGCAACAACGCGCGAACCGATGTAGATGGTACCAATGGCGGAGGTATAACGAGTGCCGCCCTGACGTATGCACCTAATTTCCCGGTTTATAATGCCGACGGCAGTTACTATAAAAACACAGGCGCTCTGAATGGCTACGGCGTGGATAATCCACTTGCGATTGCGAACGAAATCACCAATACCACCCAAACGATCCGGTTACTGGCCAATTCATTTCTGGACTACTCGATTGTGGAGGGACTAAATTTTCGAACCAGTTTCGGGGCGGATCTGCAAAGTGGCAAAACCAATTATTATGCAACGCGCCTAACTACAGCGGGCGCTACCCTGGGGGGTGATGCGGCTGTATCCAATAACCAGAACGTTGGCTGGCTGAACGAAAACACGCTGAATTACAGCCGTCAACTGTCGCCCCGCCATACTCTGAGTGCGCTGTTGGGCTACACGATTCAGGGGCTTGCCGCCGAAACCGTAACGGCTAACGCCAGTACGTTCTCCGACGATTTTGCCGAGTTCAATAATCTCGGAGCGGGTTCAACGCTAACAGCACCCAGCTCAGGAGCCAGCGACTGGCGGCTGATTTCGTATATCGCCCGGGTCAATTACGGGTTTGACGACCGCTTTCTGCTGACGCTGACCGGTCGGCGGGATGGGTCGAGCCGATTCGGCGAAAACAACAAATTTGGATTTTTTCCTTCGGGAGCCATCGCCTGGAAGCTGGCGAACGAAAAATGGATGAAAAACCTGACAATGATTTCCGACGCCAAACTGCGGCTGAGTTACGGGTTATCGGGGAATCAGGAAATCGGGAACTACCAGTATTTGGCCAACATCAGTGCTTCCCCCTACATTCTGGGTGGTACGCTCAATGTGGGGGCGACCACGGCAGGGGTGGCTAACCCTGACCTGCGCTGGGAGAGAAACGCTCAATTCGACGCGGGGCTGGATTTCGGGCTGTTCAATAACCGGGTTCAGGTGACCGCCGACTACTACGTCAAAACCACCTCCGATCTGTTGTTTCGGGTGGGTATTCCAACGTCATCCGGCTTTTCGACAACCCTGAAAAACGTTGGCAGCGTGCAGAACAAAGGATTTGAATTAGCCCTGAACACGGTCAATATCGATAAAGGCGGCTTTCGCTGGACGTCGGAATTCAACGTTACGTTTAACCAGAACAAGATTCTGACGCTCGACGGTCGGGAGCAGTTTACAACCGGCACCGACGCCCTGATTTTCAATACGGCGGTTAATCCCATCCTATTGAAAGTAGGCAGTCCGCTGGGTAATTTTTATGGTCGGGTCATAGATGGTATTTTCCAGAATCAGGCCGAGATCGATGCCTCGGCACAGAAGGGTACTGCCAAACCCGGCGACATCCGTTACAAAGATCTGAATGGAGACGGCGTCATTAATGACAACGACCGCGACATTATCGGCAATTCTAATCCAAATTCATTTGGGGGATTTAACAACACCTTCTCCTACAAAGGCTTCGATCTCAACATTTTCGTTCAGGGCACCTTCGGCAATGACCTGCTGAATTACGGCAGCTTCGATCTCCTGAACCTGACGGGCGGCAGCAACCAGTCTGCACGGGTGCTGGATCGGTGGACACCCACGAATCCCAGCAATACCATCCCACGTGCCAACAGCGCTGGCGGTTCACGGATTCTGTCGACGTTTCAGATCGAAGACGCATCGTACCTGCGGTTCAAAAATATTTCGCTGGGTTACGCCCTCCCCCGCACACTGCTGGACCGGTTGGCAATCAGCTCGGCCCGCGTGTACGTAACGGCGCAAAACTGGTTCACGATCACCAACTATACCGGCTACGACCCCGAAGTAAACCGCTACGGTGGCACCTCAACGAGCCAGGGCCCCTCATTGAGCCAGGGGCTGGATTACGGGGCTTATCCATCGGCCAAAACCGTGTTAGTTGGCCTAAATCTGAAATTTTAAATTCTTTCCTGAGCCATGAAATTTAAACACATAGCGCCCGTTCTGGCCCTTGTTCTAACGGCCTGCGAAAGCCAGCTAAATCTGTCGCCCGTTACGAATCTAACCAATGTAACGTACTACAAAACTGCCGACGATGCCAAAGCGGCTGTGGGTGCCTGTTACGCAGCCATTGGCTATAACGACCCGTTTCTGGACCTGGTCAGCACTGACGACGCGATTCCGTTTCTGACCGGCGCTGCCGACCGGCCGTTGCTGTGGCGGTATAACATTACGCCCTCCAACTCGTTTGTTTCGTTCTATTCGGGGGCTTACAATGGCATCAACCGGTCGAATATCGTGATTGGTCGACTGCCCGGCATTTCGATGGACGAAAGCCTGAAAAAGCGGTACATCGCCGAAGCGAAGTTTCTGCGGGCTCTGCATTATTTTAACCTCGTCCGGCTCTACGGCGACGTACCGATCGTGACGACCGAAACCACTTCCCTCGAAGGATTGGCCCTCCCGCGCGACCCGGTTGCCAAGGTATACGAACTGATCGAAACCGACTTGAAAGAAGCCGAAGCCGTTCTACCAAAAACCTATCCAGCCAGCGAGTCGGGACGCATTACGCTGGGCGCAGTCAAAGGAATACTGGCTAAAGTGTATCTAACTCGGGCGGGCACCACTGCTGGATCGTCTTACTGGGCGCAGGCAGCTACCAAAGCCAAAGAAGTGATGGATCTGGGCGTCCATGATCTGTATGCGAATTTTGCGGATGCGTTTGCCCTCACGGCACGAGGTGGCAAAGAAAATCTGGTTGAAATTCAGTATCTGACCGACGTACGGGGGCACGGCGATGGACGTGGGTATGGCGTACGATCGGCGGCCATTTATCCTGGTACCGGTTCGGGAATTGCCCGCCCAACGGCCCAACTGTACAATCTATATGCCGATAAGGACACCCGCAAGGCCGTTACGTTCCTGACGTCGTATGTTTATAATGGGGTAACGACTAATTTATCCATCTCTGACCCTGATTTTACGAAAGCCATCTCGTTTCAGAAACGATGGGACAAAACGGCCAAAACCGCCGGTGGTGAAGGGACCAGCAAAACCATCCTTCGGTATGCCGACGTACTGCTGATGTATGCCGAAGCCGCCAACGAGGTGAACACCGGTCCTACCGCCGACGCGTATGCGGCTCTGAACAAAGTACGTACCCGTGCTGGACTAACTGCCCTGTCGGGGCTTACGTATCAGCAGTTTAAGGAAGCGGTCTGGCTTGAACGGCGCCTGGAGCTGGTGTTTGAAAACAATCGCCGGTTCGACCTGGTACGTACTGGTCGTTTGCTCGACGCCGTCAAGGCCGAGACCAGCTTTGGCCGGAATCCAACCATTCAACCATTCCATGTCCTACTGCCCATTCCGCAGGCCGACATGGACGCCAATCCGTTGCTGAAACAGAATGATGGGTATTAATGGCCGTCGCCCGATAACCTACGTACTACGCTTATCATCCTCGACTTTTATGACAACTCGCAGAGATTTCCTGAAGCAAACGCCGGCCCTGATTGGCCTGCTGAACAGTATTCCAGCCATAGCGCAGGCGGCTGACAAAAAATCAATCATTCTTCGTTCGTCCTGGCAAACGGTCAACATTGGCGACATTGGGCACACGCCGGGCGTGCTGACCCTACTCGAAAAATATTTGCCCGACGTTGAGGTTCGGCTCTGGCCATCGAATCTCGATAATGGCGTGGAAGACTTGATGCGTAAGCGGTTTCCGAACGTACCCATTATCCGAACGCCCGACGAAATTCAGAAAGCATTCAAGGATTGTGTGTTTCTATTGCATGGTTCTGGCCCATCGCTGGTGGCAACCGCAAGTGTGGTTCAGTGGGATAAAGAAACCGGTAAACCGTTCGGCGTGTACGGCATTACGTTTCCGGGCGTGTACAGCCCCGATCCGAAAGCGATGATAACACCCAACCCGCAATCCGTCGAGATGCTCAACAAAGCGAAGTTTGCCTTGTTTCGGGATTCGATCTCACTGGATTTCGCTAAAAAGAACGGCGTTCACAATGCCATCATGGAATTCTGTCCCGACGGTGCCTTTGCCGTCGACCTGCGTAACGATCAGGCCGCCACTACGTTTATGAGCGAACATGGGCTGGAAGCTGGTAAGTTTATGTGTGTCATTCCGCGCCAGCGCTTTACGCCCTACTGGGAGATTCCGAGTAAGAAAACCCCTTTCGACGAAACCCGGAATACGCGCAATCAGGCCATGAAAGAACACGACAATGCCCCCCTGCGCGAGGCTATTATTCAGGTGGTTCGGCAAACGCCGATGAAAATTCTGATTTGTCCGGAAGACTCGACGCAGGTGAAGCTGGGTAAGGAAGTTCTGTTCGACAAACTACCCGACGATGTCAAACCCAAAGTCGTCTGGCGTGACAACTACTGGTTGACCGACGAAGCAGTCAGTACGTATGTTCGGTCGGCGGGTTTGTTCGGCCTCGAAATGCACTCCCCCATCATGTGCATCGGCAATGGTATCCCGGCTATTGTCGGACGCTTTGCCGAGCAAACCAGTAAGGGCGTGATGTGGAAAGACATTGGCCTGGGCGACTGGCTGTTCGATTTTGATAACGAAGCAGACATTGCGCGTTACGTTCCAGCCGTGCTGGCGATGGCGAAAGACCCCAAAGCCGCAAAAGCCAAAGCTGCCAAGGCCCGGAAATTCGTGGAGCAGCGCCAGCGCGAAACGATGGGTTTAGTCAAAAAGAACGTAATCTCCGTCTGAGTCGATGCAAGACCGTAGAACTTTTCTGAATCAACTCCCAGCGCTGGTTGGGTTGTTGATGAATGTTCCAACCCTGGCCCAGTCAGCAGCAGACCGTCTGACCGCAAAAAAATCGATTATTCTGCGCTCGTCCTGGCAAACCGAAAACATTGGCGATATCGGCCATACACCGGGCGTTTTGTCGCTGCTGGAAAAATACCTGCCCGATGTCGACGTTCGGCTCTGGCCGATGAACGTCGGCAATGGCGTGGAAGACATGTTACGCAAACGGTTTCCAAACGTACCCCTTATTCAATCGCCCGACGAAATACAGAAAGCGTTTAACGAATGTGAGTTTTTGCTGCATGGTTCCGGCCCGTCGCTGGTGGCCCGTAAAGACGTAGAACGCTGGGTGAACGAAACGGGCAAGTCCTACGGGATTTATGGCATTACGTTTCCGGGCGTTTATGGCTTTGCCGAAGACCGGGGCAAGATTAATCCCGTCGACATTGAGCTGTTGAGCAAGGCCAAGTTTGCCTATTTCCGCGATTCGGTTTCGCTGAAATTTGCCAGACAACACGGCGTTACGTGCCCAATCATGGAATTTTGCCCCGATGGTGCGTTTGCCGTCGATGTTCGGAACGACGCAGCCGCCGATGCTTTTCTGCGGGAACACAATCTGGAAACCGGGAAATTTTTGTGTGCCATTCCGCAGTATCGGTTTTCGCCCTGGTGGGAGTTACCGCAAAAGAAACAGGCGCCCAACGAAGCCAAACGAGCGTATAACGAAAAAATGAAAGAGCAGGACAACGCGCCCATCCGCGAAGCGATCATTGCGGTTGTTCGGCAAACGCCAATGAAGGTTTTACTTGTTCCAGAGAACGAAACGCAGGTACGTATCGGGAAGGAAATGCTGTACGACCCGCTGCCCGACGATGTGAAAGCCAATGTCGTCTGGCGAGATCATTACTGGCTGACCGATGAGGCCGTCAGTACGTATATTCGCTCGGCGGGCTTATTTGGCCTCGAAATGCATTCCCCCATTATGTGCATTGCGCAGGGAATTCCAGCCATTGTCTGCCGGTTCGAAGAACAGACGAGCAAAGGATACATGTGGCGGGATGTTGGTCTGGACGACTGGCTATTCGACATGGACACGCCTGGCGACGTAGCGAAGATTGTGCCGACGGTACTTGCGCTGGCGAAAGATCCTAAAACCGCAAAAGCAAAAGTGGCAAAGGCTCGTACCTTTGTGGAGCAACGCCAGCGCGAAACCATGGGCGTTCTGAAAAAGGCTCTTCATGCGTAAAATTCAGTTGATTTCCTGCCTGCAGCTGTTGTTCAGCGCATTTGCTTTCCGACAGGACGTACCGCCCCGCCTTCAGCTCTTTCTGCTTATCGGTCAGTCGAATATGGCTGGTCGAGGGGCTGTCGATGCGGCTCAACAGCCGAATCCCCATATCTGGATGCTGACCAAAGAGTTAAGTTGGGTACCCGCTCGCGACCCAATGCATTTCGACAAACCCGCTGTTATTGGCGTTGGTCCGGGCCTGGCTTTCGCGCAAAAACTGGCTGCTACGTACCCCGCTCTGAATATTGGTCTGGTACCCTGCGCCGTCGGGGGTTCGGGCATTGACGTCTGGAAGCCGGGGGCTTACTACGAGCCGACTAAATCGTATCCGTATGATGATGCGTTACGCCGGGCTAAGAAAGCACTTGAACAAGGTCAGTTAGCTGGTTTCATCTGGCATCAGGGCGAATCAGATTCCACGCCCGACAAAGCGGGTGTTTACGAAGAAAAACTGGTTGAACTGGTTAACCGATTCCGAAAAGAACTGAATGCGCCCAATGTACCGTTTGTCGTTGGTACGTTAGGTGACTTTGTGGTGAAACGAAATCCCGACGCGAAAACGGTCAACGATGCTCTTCAACGCGCTACCCAGCACATTCCGGATTCATATTGTGTACTGTCGTCGGGGCTGACCGATAAAGGCGATTCAACGCATTTCGATACGCGTTCTGCCCAAACACTTGGCCAACGATATGCGGATGTGTTCATCCAGAAGAAATTAATCAAACTCAATCGGTAAGGGAAAGTATCGCTAAGGACCTATCTTCTTTGGCCATTTCGTATAATTGCAGAATCTTTTGCCTTTACTCACCTACTTTGCCGCATGGCTGTTCCTACTTTTCCGTCCAGGCCTCAAATCGAACCGCAGGCTGGTTTGTTTAGTCTACCCGTTATCGTAGCCGCCCTGGGCTACTTCGTTGATATTTACGACTTACTGCTTTTTGGTATTGTTCGCGTACCCAGCCTGAAAGACCTTGGCCTCACGCCCGATCAAATCTCGACCGTTGGCGCCAGCATTATAAACTGGCAAATGGGCGGGTTACTACTTGGCGGTATTTTATGGGGTGTATTAGGCGATAAACGGGGGCGACTCTCCGTACTCTTCGGCTCGATCATTACGTATTCCATCGCTAACATTGCCTGTGGGTTTATCAAGAACGTTACGTTCATGGACCCTGTCACGTATTACGCTCTCATGCGGTTCGTTGCTGGTGTTGGCTTAGCTGGAGAACTGGGCGCTGGAATTACGCTTGTTAGTGAAATTTTACCTACCGAAAAGCGGGCCATTGGTACGTCGCTCGTGGCGGGTATTGGGCTTTTTGGCGCTGTTGTTGCCTATTTTACGGTTAAACTGTTCGACTGGCAGATGGCGTTTTTTGTAGGTGGTGGACTAGGCGTTGGGCTGTTGCTGCTACGTGTCGGCGTTGTCGAATCGGGTATGTTCACGAACGTTACGGAACAGAAACACGTCAACCGGGGGGATTTCTTTTCTTTTTTCACGAACGCCAACCGACTCAGTCGCTACCTCAAGTGCATCGCCATTGGCTTACCGACCTGGTTCGTTATTGGCATCCTCGCTACGTTCAGCAATGAATTCGGGAAAGCACTGGGCATCGCTGAGGAGATTCAGCCGGGGTTAGCCATCATGTGGTGCTACGTTGGGCTGGCCTTTGGCGATCTGGCCAGCGGTTTCATCAGTCAGGCATTCGAATCGCGCCGGAAGTCCGTTGCTTTACTGATGGGCATCGCCTTGATCTTTGGGCTGGTTTATTTGTATTTCGGCATCAACAGTGCGACCGTTCTGTATGGTTTGTGTCTGGCCATGGGCTTCGGTATTGGCTACTGGGCCATGTTTGTCACCATTGGCGCCGAGCAATTTGGCACTAATCTCCGGGCAACGGCTGCCACTACGGTACCGAATATGGTACGTGGCCTGGTCATTCCGATGACGCTAACGTATCAGGCGTTGAAACCGTCACTCGACATTATAAACGCCGGAGCCGTTGTTGGCCTGATCAGTTTTATTCTCGGCTTCTACGCCATCCTGACTATTCCCGAAACCCACGGGAAAGATCTGAATTATCTGGAAGAATAAATGGGAAAGGAGGAAGAGGAGTAAAGGGAGGAATGGGACGAAAGGAAAGAATTCTTTTAACATTCCTCCCATTCTTCCCTTTACTCCCTTTCCTCCTCACTTATGCAAACCCTCTCTCCCACCCGTCCGTCTTTACGTCCGCTTTTTGCCTTACCGGTCATTGTATCGGCATTGGGTTATTTCGTGGATATCTACGACATGGTGATTTTCACCATTGTTCGGGTACCCAGCCTTCAGGCACTGCATTTGTCGAAAGACGAGATCTCAACCGCTGGTACGTTCATTTTCAACTGTCAGCAGGCCGGTTTATTGTTGGGCGGGTTTCTGTGGGGTGTGCTGGGCGACAAACGAGGGCGAATGTCGGTTCTGTTCGGATCGATCATTACCTATTCGCTGGCGAATATTGGTTGCGGGTTTGTGCAAGATGTAAACACCTACGCCCTGTTGCGCTTTATTGCTGGCGTTGGCTTATCGGGTGAGATTGGCGCAGCAATGGTTTTGGTCTCGGAAATTCTCCCCAAAGAAATTCGAAGCTACGGTACGTCGATTATAGCCGGGATTGGCTATCTGGGAGCGGGAGCCGCTTACCTGACTGCTGAATATTTCAGCTGGCGAATGGCCTTCTGGGTTGGTGGTGGCATGGGCGTTCTTCTGTTGCTGCTTCGCGTGAGCGTTTTCGAATCAGGCCTGTTCAGCCGATTAGAAGCCGACCATAAGACAGTCCGCCGGGGGAACTTCTTTTATTTTTTCAGTAGCTGGCCACAACTTATTAAATACTTTCGCTGCGTAGCAGTGGGCGTTCCGACCTGGTTTGTGGTTAGTATTCTGGCTGCGTACGCCAATGAGCTAGGCGAAGCACTCACAGTTGACGGCGGACTTAATCCCGCCCGTTGCGTCATGTTCATTTACATGGGCTTTGCCATCGGCGACTTTCTCTGCGGTCCATTGAGTCAGTGGCTCCGTTCTCGTCTGAAAGCAATTATTGGAATGCTCGTGTTCAGTACGTTGCTGAGTGCTGCTTATTTATCGGGCAGCATACATACCGCGAATGGCATTTACATAATCTGTCTTTTAGCCGGAATCTCTACGGGCTATATTGCCATGTTCCTGACGATGGTTGCTGAACTCTACGGCACGAACCTTCGGGCTACGGCCACTACGTCGGTACCGAGTGTTGTGCGCGGTACGGCCATCATCATGACCCTCTCCTATCAGGCGCTGAAGCCATCCGTTGGTGTATTGGCTGCCGCCAGCATCTTGGGCATTCTTGTTTACGGGCTAACATTCTGGTCACTGAGTCGAATGGAAGAGACTTTTGGCAAGGATTTAGACTTCGTTGAGTAGTCGCTAACCGTTTATCATTTATTTAAACCGCTACTCCATATTACCAGCGTTCGGCTGGCTTAGCAACATCATTGGGTTGACAGCTAAAGGTTTTAAACTTAACTCTTGCAATCCAATGAGAACTTCCATTAAATTGATCATCAGCGCTTTATCTCTGACATTCAGCTTACTGTATTCGTTACCCGGCATGAGCCAGGACACTTATTACACAGAAAAATCATTTGCGGTCGCGATGTATCCAGCCCTGGAAAATTCTAAGCTATGGCTAACTTTGGAACAGTATAAACCTGAAGAAAAACTCAGTGTCGAATTAGTCGATCAACAGGGAAAGTTATTGTACAACGAAACTTTGTCGGGAAAACTCAGAAAACGGAACGCCTATCGTCAATCCTTCGATATGAGTCAGCTTGGCGATGGAAAATATACATTCCGAATATCGGGAGGTGGGCATAAGGAAGAGTTTACGTTTAAATTAACAACACCATCGCTACAACAAACACTGCCTGCGAGGCTTATCGCCATTAATTAATCCAATACGTGATCCAGATCATGGGAAGGTACGGAGACTGCTTCGTACCTTTTTTTATGACCGTTCATGTCGGTTAGACCCTTGGTATGCTTATCACGGCAAATAAGTATCTGCCATCTTACCAAAATCGTTATCAATTGTACTGGATTCACTAATCTATAAATGATTTTACCCTAGAGTAAGCCTATTTGAAGAAATAATTGCTTTTTTACAGGCTGATTCCAAAACCAATTTTTCGTGCTGCAAAATGAACCAGCTTAAGCAGATTGATTACATAATTTTTCTCCTGTATTTCATTGGTGTTTCCTCCTATGGCTACTGGATTTATAAGCAAAAGCAAAAGACTAAACTCGATACCAAAGACTTTTTTCTTGCAGAAGGATCACTGACCTGGTGGGCTATTGGAGCCTCGCTCATAGCCTCAAATATCTCCGCCGAGCAGTTCATTGGCATGTCGGGGAATGGGTTTACGTTCGGGGTAGCCGTTGCCGCCTACGAATGGCTGGCCGCCGTTGCGCTGATTATTGTGGCGATTTGGTTTATGCCCATTTATCTCAAGAACCATATCTACACGATGCCGCAGTTTCTGAAAACGCGGTATAACGAGACGGTTAGTTTGATTATGGCTATTTTCTGGCTGTTTCTCTACGTTTTTGTAAACCTGACGTCGATTCTGTTCCTGGGCGCTTTGGCCATTAGTAGCCTGGTGGGGGCCGATTTGTTTCACCCCATCGTGATTGGTTTAAGTATTTTTGCCCTGATCATTACGTTGGGTGGCATGAAAGTTATCGGCTACACGGACGTAATTCAAGTTGTTGTGCTGGTTATTGGCGGGCTGGTCACCAGCTATATCGCCCTTACGCTGGTTAGTCAGAAATTTGGCCTAGGGAACGACGTACTGGCTGGTTTCTCGGCGATGATGGGTGATGCGGAAGATCACTTCCACCTGATTTTTGAAAAACCAGGCCCAAATACGCCACAGGTAGAAGTGAATAAATACCTGACGGTGCCGGGTATCACGATGTATTTTGCTGGTCAGTGGATTGTGAACCTGAACTACTGGGGCTGTAATCAGTACATTACCCAACGTGCGCTTGGCGCTGACCTGAAAACAGCCCGGACGGGTATTCTGTTTGCGGCCATGATCAAGCTATTCATGCCTTTGATTGTGATGTTGCCGGGTATTGCGGCTTACGTATTGTATAAAAACGGTAGTCTTCAGAATGAAATGGCGCCGGGCGGTAAGCTACTGGCCGATAACGCGTATTCAGCCATTTTGTCGTTCCTGCCTACGGGTCTTAAAGGCTTGTCAATGGCTGCCTTAACGGCGGCTATCGTAGCATCGCTGGCGGGCAAAGCCAATTCGATCTCAACGATTTTTACGCTTGACATCTACCATAAGTACATTAAGAAAGAAGCTACCGAAACGCAATTGGTCTGGACAGGACGGGTTACCATCTTGGTGGCGATGCTAATGGCCATTGGCCTGACCTGGGAGGATGCGCTGGGTGTTGGCAGTGAAGGCGGCTTTACGTTTATCCAGAAATACACGGGCTATTTGAGCCCCGGTATTTTTGCCGTGTTCCTGCTGGGTTTCTTCTGGAAGCGCACGACAGGAGCCGCGGCCGTTGTGGGTATCCTGATGGGTTTTGCTATGGCAATTCTGTTCAATCACTTCGCACCTGAATGGTTCGGTCACGAAACGATACTCTACACGGCGTTCCGGAATGCAGAAGGGGTCTATGAAATTCCGTTTCTGGTTTCGATGGGCTGGGCCTTCGTGTTCACGGTGCTGACGATGGTTCTGATCAGTTTGGCCGGACCGGCTATCAACCCGAAAGCGTTTGAGATCGACTCAAGAATGTTCCGATTGGCTCCATCGACCACAGCCATGGTCGCCATTATTTTTATGTTACTGACCGTTCTTTACGTTCGGTTCTGGTAACAGCATGATCATAGAAGGAGAAATCATTCTTGACAGTCGAAAAATTACCCATTATTTATTGGTGTGGAAAGCCGAGAGTGACAAATCGGCTTTCCTAAATAAATTAGGTTACACACAAAATAATTGGGATGAATTAGAGCAGGACATCCGTGAAATTATCCGTACCGGCGAAGCTATTTATTCACGTCCCGCTCCATTCGGTGGCGATTTATATAAAATAAGCGGTACATTACGTAACTTCGGCGTTGTTACAATCTGGTTATATACGGAAACACCTGCTGTCTGGCGTTTTGTCACTTTATATCCTGAAAAGCTATGAAATTTGACTTATTTCAACGAGCTGTATTAGGTAAAGATTTTCCTCAACATGGCCTCAAGAAAGGCGATATGGGTATTGTCGTTGAACACATAGCTCACGCTGACCAGAATGATGGCTATATCCTGGAGTTTTTCGACGCGCAGGGGAACACAATTGACGTACTCCCAGTCTTGGAATCTGACCTTGACGCTCCTCGTCCCAACACTATTCTGACATACCGGGAGATGACTCGAGCCGCTTAGTAGCAACTCTCTTGGGTACCTCTCCGAGTTATCGCATGCAAGACACTACCGTTCTCTCCTCAACTTCGCTACGTCCCTTATTTACCTTACCGGTCATCGTGGCGGCCTTGGGTTATTTCGTCGATGTGTATGACCTGTTGCTGTTCAACATCGTTCGCGTGCCTAGCCTGAAAGATATGGGGTTATCGGAAGCGGATATTTCGCTCATTGGTGGCCGAATCCTGAATTTCCAGCAAGCAGGCTTATTGCTGGGTGGTATTCTGTGGGGAATTCTGGGGGATAAACGCGGTCGGCTCTCTGTACTTTTTGGAAGTATCATTACGTATTCGCTGGCGAACATTGCCTGTGGTTTCGTGCAGGATCCAGAACAGTATGCCTGGCTTCGGTTTGTGGCTGGTTTTGGTCTGGCTGGCGAATTGGGAGCGGGTATTACGTTAGTTAGTGAAATTTTGCCTCCACACCTCAGAGGTTATGGCTCATCGCTGGTAGCCAGCGTAGGCTTGCTGGGGGCCGTTGTCGCTTACTTTACCGTTACACTTTTCGACTGGCGCACGACGTATTTTATCGGCGGTGGATTGGGCCTAGGCTTACTGCTGCTACGTATCAGCGTGCTCGAATCGGGTATGTTCAAACGTGTGCAGGGAACCAACGTATCGCGGGGTAATTTCTGGGCTTTATTTCGCGATTGGCCGTCCATGTTACGTTACCTCCGCTGCATGGGAATTGCCTTACCGACGTATCTGGTAATTGGAATTCTGGCTACGTTCAGCAACGAGTTCGGGAAAGCCGTCGGTGTTCAGGAAGCGATCCAGCCGGGTCGGGGTGTCATGTTCACCTACATCGGTATTGTTGCGGGCGATTTGTTCAGTGGGATTCTGAGCCAGTGGCTGCAATCTCGTCGGAAAGCGGTCGGACTGATGATGGCCTTTACCTTCGTTTGTATTGTTCTTTATCTGTTTACTGGAATTACCTCAGCCAGTACGTTTTATAGCGTTCTGCTAGTCATGGGTTTTGGCATCGGCTACATTGCTATGTTCCTGACGATTGCCGCTGAGAGTTACGGAACAAACCTCCGCGCGACGGCCACTACGTCCATAGCGAACAATGTTCGGGCCACTACGTTGCTCACTATTCCCGCTTTTCAGGTTATGAAACCCACGCTGGGAGCAGTTGGCTCTGTGGCTATCGTGGCACTTGTTTGTTTCCTATTAGCCATCTGGTCGCTGGTAACGATGGAAGAGACGTTTGGGAAAGATTTAGATTACAGCGAATAACCTAAAAATTGCTGGGTAGCATCGTGCTTTTATATCCCACTATTAGACTATGCTTCTGCAGTCGCTCATCCTGTTTCTTTTAGCTACGAATCTGTTGACGACCGGTTGTCAATCTGGGCAGACGTATGATGAGCCAAAAAGACATTTCCATACAGTTGATTACGTCGACGTTGGCAAGCAAATGAACCGTGTCCCAACGCCTTATATTGTCGATGTATCTCATCAGTCGAAACGCTTAATTTTTATTGGCTGCGATCATATTCGCGATTCAACCAATAAACAGTTTGCTGTCATTCAACGCTGTTTCTCTCAGTTAAAACCACAAGTTGCTTTTAACGAAGGCGGACAGATAAATGAAAGTGTCCATTACTCAAGTTTGAATAAAGCTGCTTTTGAAGCCGGAGAAACAGGTTGCTTAAAATACCTGAGTGACCAGGCCGGTGTTCACTTGTTGAATGGCGATACGCCAGACAGTTTAGAATTTGCGTTAACCCTCAAGCGGTTTCCAAAAGAAGAAATGTATCTCTATTACGTTATGGAGCGAATCGTTATTCCTTATTTAAGTTTTGGCAATCAAAAGGAATCCTTCGAAACGTATTTTAATGATGGAGTAAAATGGCTTGTTAACAACGATTTTCCGTTAGCTTCTCACGAACAAACATTCGCTTACTTCAACGATTTGTACCAGAAGTACATAAAACGGCCTTTTGTCCCGGCATTAACTGGCGATGTAGAAAAATTCGACTACATCAATGGGGGCGACTGTCATTTTTGCGCCCTTGGCCGGCAATCAAAAATGATCAGAGACAGCATTTTATTGACCAAACTGGATCAGGCTTTGGATCAGTATAATCGTATCATAGTCACTTTCGGCAAAGGGCATGCCTTAGCCGTTAAACCGGCTTTGATACAAATCATGAATAAAGACAGACGATAATCAGTTGATTAAGGCTGGTTCTGAATGTAGATAAAGCTTGTTGCGCCAACAATTACCCCCAGTACCTTTACAAAGGTGGCCGTTTATCGAACCAGGGTCGCTCCTGCTCCAGTTGGCCTGCCAATCGAAATAAGGTTGCTTCATCGCCCAATTTAGCGGCAAACGTAACGCCAATGGGTAGTCCGTCTGGAGACCAGTGTAATGGCATTGACATAGCAGGCTGACCCGTCATGTTGGCGATAACAGCAAACGAAATATAGCCCAATGATCGCTCGGCTAATTCCGTTACAATTTTGCTGCCGTTCAGGTATTTTAAGCCCCCCAGCGAGTCGACTAATTTGAGTAAACGCTGCTCCGAAACCGTGTTTTGAAACGTACCGATAGCGATCGGTGGTCTTGGTAAGCTCGGCGTCAGGAATACATCATAGGTTTCATGAAGTTTGCCCATAGCACGGTTAAGCGTATTCCAGCGCCGTTTCTGGTAGGCCGCATCAGCGGCTGAAAAACCATCGGCCAGCCGGGCCTGCGCCCACGTATTCAGTTCTACATCGGTACGCCGAATCGGGCGACCTAAATACGTACCCACTTGACGAAGTAGTCCGGCCGTTTCGCTCACTACGTTTAGAAAAAAGGCTTCCGTTACGATTGTTTTCTCATACGGCAAGGGTATTTCGTCAACCGTATGCCCGAGTTTCTCCAGCAAGTTGGCCGTTTCCTGAACAGCTTTAACGCACTCAGGATGTGTCGGTTGAGAAGCGATAAGCGCCTGCGTTGAGAACGCAATGCGAAATTTTCCAGGCTCGCGACCAACTTCTTCTTTGAAAGGGCGTTCGGGGGGCATAATTCCATATGGGTCGCCAGCGAGCGGCCGATACGTCGGTCCACCTGCATTCACATCAAGTAAGCCCGCGCTATCCCGTACGCTACGTGTGACTACGTGAGCTACCACCGCTCCATTCCATAACTCGCCATATTGCGGCCCGAGCGTAACGCGCCCCCGCGACGGCTTCAGCCCAAATAAGCCACAGCAGGAAGCTGGCGTACGAATGGAACCGCCCCCGTCGGATGCGGTAGCCGCCGGCACAATACCAGCCGCCACAGCAACGGCCGACCCACCACTTGACCCGCCCGGTGAATGGGTAAGTTTCCAGGGATTTCGAGCCGGACCATAAAGTTTTGATTCGGTGTAGGGCGTCAGGCCAAATTCAGGCGTATTGGTTTTCCCGAAAAATACCAGTCCGGCGGCTTTCAACCGTTTGACAACTTCACTGTCTATCGTTGATACGTAATCCTGAAAGCTCCGACAGCCCGACTTCATCGGCGTTCCCGCCCATTCCAGTTCCAGATCTTTCAGCAAAAAGGGTACGCCACGAAAAGTACCTTCTTCCGGTAAATGCGTAGCCATATCACGGCCTTTATCGTATAGCGGTGTTACGATGGCGTTGAGTTGCGGGTTAACGGCTTCTGCACGGGCAATGGCTGTTTCGAGCAGTTCAGCGGGCGTTACGTTGCCTTTACAAACGAGTTCGGCCAAGGCCGTTGCATCGTAGTTGACATATTCCTCGAAAGACAGCGTTTGAGCACGTGACGTTTGCATAGAGTAGACAGGAATCAGGCCGGAAGGTACTCAAAAACGATATTCGACCTGCGAATCTGATGAGTTTTACAACCGTCGGTTGCTGATTTGGTTACACTTTATAGAAATCAATCGCTCTTTATGCATCGTACCTTAGTCGTATCGCTACCTTCCGACCATACTGACAAACTCATCAGTCAGCTTGAACCCTTAGATTGTGTTGTCGGGCTGTCGGTGCAACGGGGCGGTTCCATCAAACCCATCGGCGATATTCTAACGCTTCAGACCCTGAATAAAGGCATTGATGAAGCCTTACGCCGAATCGCGGATGTTTGTAAGGGCACAACGTATTCGATTGCCACCGCCGAGCAAGCCAGCATCATTGACCCACAAAATGATTCGTTAGTTGAAAACGACATCGACGAAGCGATTTGGGAAGAGATGGAAACGGGGCTGCGCCATCAGGGACGGGTGACGGGTAATTATCTATCACTCATGGCCCTGGGTGGTGCTATGTCTGCTGTCGGGTTAGTCTCAGAACCCGTACCACAGGTCGTTGCTTTCGTCGCTGCTTCGGTTATTGCGCCGGGTTTCGAACCAATTGCCCAAATACCCTTAGGTCTTGTCCTGAATAACTTCCACACCATCAAACGAGGACTAAGGTCTGTTCTGATGGGCTATGGTACGCTAATTCTGGCTTCAGTATTGACATTCCTGTTGTTACGTTGGTTGGGAGCCGCCAGTGAAGAGGAGTTTGTCAGAAATCAGGCTGTGGACATGATGGCTCATCCCTCTACCAAAGACATCATTGTTTCTATTTGCGGTACGTTGTCCGGAGCCATTATCATTGCTTCTTACCGACGTAGTATTATTGCTGGTGCGCTGATTGCTATGGTCATCATTTCGGCAGCCGCCATGATTGGCGTGTCGATAGCCTGTGGACAGTGGTCTCTGGCACTCGAAGGTGCCGAGCGATTCGGTTTGGATGTAGCCTTAATTGTAGCCTCCTGTTATGTGGTGTTTATGGCAAAACAACAACTACTGCATAAGCGTAAGCCTATTGTTTAAGTAATCAGGCAGCTTAAACTTATAAGGTCTCAGAGACCTTATAAGTTTGTAGTTACCCTCATTTTGCAACCACGTTTTTGCCTAGTTTCTCTTCTGGTACAAGTTCAGCCTGCTCTCCGTGTGGTGGGTCCGTAAGTGTGCCGCCGAACCATTTTGCGCGTTGCTGACGACTGTTCACGTCATCAACTTCAACCAATCGAATGCCACCTGGCTGATCGGCGCTGGGTTCCTCATAGACCACTTGCAGCCCGACCCAGGCCAGATACTCGTTAAGTTTTGCTTCGAGCGGTTCGTTACCCAAAATACACAGGTCGTAGTACCACTCCAGTGATTCACCGGTTACGTCTTCGGTTATGGCTCGGTAATCATCCAGCGTGTAGCCAATGAATGGTTTACCAAACCGTTGCCACATGAGCCGCATTACGTCGTCTAACGAGTGGGAATGGTCAGTTAATTTTCGGATGTGCAGGTCCAGAATAAGAGCAGAAATGGCGCCTTTGTGATAAACCGACACTTTACGATCCGGTACGCCTTTGTCGTAGCCATCGAGCCATAAATCCCAGGACGATTCGACCAGTGACTGAAACGCCCGGCCGTTGTTCTCAAAATGGCGTTTGAACAATACCTGTAGCTCTTTCAGATACGCTTCATCCGTAAAAACGCCCGACTGCCGAAGCATTAAATCGCCGTAATATGTCGTAACGCCTTCAGCGACAAAGCAGGTTGGAAAGTAATTTTCCTTCGTGAAATCGTAAGGAAGCAATTCGGCAGGTCGAATTCGAATGATGTTCCAGGCATGAAACAACTCGTGCGATGATACGCCCAGCAAGTCCTGATAAATACCCTCGCCTTCGTCGTTCGGCCCAAGCACAAGCACCGTCGAATTGCGATGCTCGACACCGTGATAATAGGGCACAGGTAAAACCAGCGTCAGGAAGTGATATTCCTGTTCAGGAAATTCACCGTACAGCCTGAGTTGCTGCTCTGAGAAACGACTGAAATCCTGTACAATTCGATCGGCATTAAACGTAGGATCGCCATCGGTACGTCGCCCACCCTGAATCCAGACATGAAACGAGATTCCCTTTACTTCATACTGAATATGTTGCAGAACGGGCGCAGCTATTAATGGACAGTCAACCAATTCATAAAAATCGGCGGCCCAGAGCGTTTTCGGAGCCGTTTGTTTCAGTCCGCAGGCAATCGTCCAGTTGTCCGGAATGTCCAGTTCAAGTGTACAGGGCTCGTCAATACGTCCTTCAGCATACAGACATAAATTGACCGGATTTACATAGAGACATGTATCATTAATAAAACTACTGCCGGCATTGAGCAGATTAGGCGTTGGCAGCAAAGCGTAGTAATTGTAACGGACAGTCAGTTCAGGCACTCCGTTTGTCTGAACAAGCCAGCGATCTTTGGTGATCTTGTGGAAACGTAATGGATTTCCTTCCCCATCAACAATATCAAAGCGCTGAATATTTTTAGCAAATTGCTGCAACTCATAACGTCCTGGTCGCCAGGCAGGTAGTTGAAGCTCAACTTCGAATAGGTTCTGAATATCTATTAAGTGCGTTTCAACAGCAATATAATGGGGACTTTGGTCAGCAGACAGGCGATAGTGCATAAATTGACGGTACGCTAAGGCAACAATATTTTTTGCAGCCAGATAGAGGAGTTACTGAAAGCAAGTCGATAAACTGCCCGACAGTTCCCATTGGCTACTCAAAGATGTAACCCTCAATTCGTTAAAACGTTTTTCTAAATCGGAGCTTGGTAAACTATTCTGATTTTCCTATCTTTGCGGACTCATTTGGAAAATAACGATTTTTAGGCAAGATAGATCATGAAAAGAACGTACCAACCATCGAACCGGAAGCGGAAAAACAAACACGGTTTCCGTGAGCGGATGGCTACTGCTAACGGCCGTCAGGTGCTGGCCCGCCGTCGGGCTAAAGGTCGCCACAAACTGACCGTATCCGACGAGAAAAAAGGCGAACGCTTTAAAATCTAGTTGACAGGTAGTAGTCAATAGTATTCTTACTTTTCACGAATGGCTATCGACTGACGGCTATCGACTCAATTTTATGCCGCAAACCTTCACCAAATCGGAACGGCTTTGCAGCAAAAAAATTCTCGGTGAATTATTCAAAAAAGGTAGTGCGACCGTAGGGACGTTCTACCTTTTTCCGTTTCGGGTACTCTATCTTCCCCAGCCCAAAACCGATCCAGAAAGCAACGTTTCGACCAATTCTGTTGTCATTACGGTACCTAAACGAATGTTTAAGCGCGCTGTCGACCGGAACCTTATTCGTCGGCGGGTGCGGGAAGCGTATCGGCTTAATAAGCATTTGTTCAAACCCAACAAGGCGGCTCCGTTCTCCATTGCTTTTCTTTATACCGCCAAACAAATAATTTCGTTTGAAGAGATAGAAAAAGGTATGAAATTAGCAATACAAAAAGTCGGCAGTTAACAGCCAATAGTATACCACAAAGCACTATACGATCGGCTAATGACTACTTACGATTCTTAACCGCTACGTCGGACCATCGCTACGGCGGTCCGTTGACAACTAACGACTCAATCTATGCGCTTTCCCAAACGTCTCACCCTTCTTGCGTCGTCGGCTCTCGTAGCGGGTGGCATCGGTTTTTTCTCGTTTAAAAACGACGACCGCTTTTTTGAGATCGCTCGTAACCTCGACATCTACGCTACGTTGTTCAAAGAACTGAACTTGTACTACGTCGATGAGATCAATCCCAACCGAATGGTCAAAACCAGCATCGATGCGATGTTAAAGGCTCTCGATCCATACACGAATTTTTTCGCCGAGGATGAAATCGAGGATTATATGACCATGACCACCGGTCGCTATAATGGGATCGGCGCGCTCATCGGTCAACGGCAGGGGAGAAATATCGTTTTGATGGTTTACGAAGGCACACCAGCCGAAAAATCTGGTCTTCAGATTGGCGATGAGGTTGTTAAAATCGACGGGGTAACGTTGAAAAACCTGAAAGAAGCCGACCCGGGTAAATTGCTGAAAGGTCAGAACAATACGGCCGTCAAATTGACGGTACAGCGCTATGGTCAGAAAGATCCGGTAGAACTGAGCGTCACTCGCGATGTCGTGAAAATGACCAATGTACCGTATTACGGCATGGTTTCCGATGAGGTGGGTTATATCGACCTTAAGGATTTTACAGCCACCGCTGCCCGGGAAGTGCGTACGGCTTTCCAGGAATTGAAAGGAAAGGGAATGAAAAAACTCATTCTCGATGTTCGCGAGAATCCCGGTGGACTACTCAACATGGCCATCGATATTTCGAATCTTTTTATTCCGAAAGATTCAGAAGTGGTTACGACGAAAGGGAAAGTAACGGAGTGGAATAAAACCTATACCGCTACGAGCCCGCCCGTAGATCTTGACATGCCCATCATCGTACTGACAAACAATCATAGTGCTTCGGCGGCTGAGATTGTGTCGGGCGTCATTCAGGACTATGATCGGGGCGTTCTGGTTGGTCAACGTACGTACGGAAAGGGGCTCGTGCAGACGACCCGCGAACTGTCGTTCAATACGAAGCTGAAAATCACGACGGCGAAATATTATATTCCGAGCGGACGATGCATTCAGGCTATTGATTACAGCCACCGCAACCCCGACGGCAGCGTTGGTAAAATTCCTGATTCGCTCAAAACAGCGTTTAAAACGAAAGCAGGGCGGGTTGTTTACGATGGCGGTGGCGTTCTGCCAGACGTAGTGGTTGAAGCGCAAACGCCTACGCCCATTGCCCTAAGTCTGACGAACAAGGGATTGATTTTTGATTACGCCGTGAAATATCGCCATGAGCACCCAAGCATTAAACCCGCCAAGGAGTTCAAATTGACGGATGCCGACTACCAGGCCTTTACAAAGTGGTTGAGCGACAAAGAGTATGACTACACAACTCAGGTCGAAAAAGATCTCGGCACCCTGGAAGCATCCGCAAAAAAGGAAAAATATTTTGACCAGATTCAGGATCAGTTGAAGTCGCTTAAAACGAAAATGTCGCACAGCAAAGATGCGGATCTGAACACGTTTAAGCCTGAACTAAAAACCCTTTTAGAGCAGGAGATTGCCGGGCACTATTACCTGCAAAAAGGCATCAAAGAAGCTTCTTTTGCCACCGACCCCGAAATGAAAGCCGCTCTTGATCTCTTTAAAGATATGGGGCGGTATAGCACGATTCTGAAAAGTAAATAAAAGAAGTAGGAGCGGGAGGAAGGGGAGGAAAGAAAGGAGGCATTTTTCGCTCTCCCTTTTCTCCCCTTCCTCCCGCTCCTCCTTTTTCTCTTCTAATGCTCATTCTCTCCCTCGATACGTCTACCACGGTCTGTTCTGTTGCTCTCCATAGTCAGGGCATTTTATTGGGTAGTTACGAACTATTCACGGAGCGAACCTCATCAGCCATGCTCACTACGCTCCTCAACGACGTAGTACGGCAAGCTGGTTACGAACTTGCTCAGGTTGATGCTATTGCCGTTGCGAAAGGACCGGGCTCGTATACAGGCTTACGAATTGGCGTTTCAACTGCCAAAGGGCTTTGTTTTGCCCTGGATAAACCACTGCTAGCCATCAATACGTTAGCTGCGATGGCATCGCAAGTCCAGGCTTATTTCCCAGCGACCTATGTTTTGTGCCCCATGCTGGATGCCCGACGTATGGAAGTTTATTGTGCGTTTTACAATACGTCCGGACAGGAACTAGAGCCAACGTCAGCGCAAATTATTGACGAAACTTCGTTCACCGGCTGGCTGACACAAGGACCCGTTGTTTTTTTCGGTGATGGAGCTGCCAAGTGTCGGGCGCTGTTGGGAGAGCATCCGAATGCCATTTTTCCGGACGCGAACGTAGTACCCTCTGCCCGTACTATCGGAAAATTGGCAACGGTAGCCTTTTCAACGAGCCAGTTCGAGAATTTGGCTACGTTTGAGCCGTTCTACCTGAAAGATTTCATGACAACCCAACCCCGCAAAGCGATTCTTTAATGGCTACGAGTCAGCAGATATAGTCAATGCGAATAGGGATTACGCGGGAATCTGCCATTTTTCTCCTTACTTCGCCCCGACAATCGTCTATTTTCTGCTCCTGTGCAAATTATCGTTGATATTGGCAATACCGATGCCGTTTTCGGACTTTACGACCAAACTACCTGGCAACACGTATGGCGTACGCCAGCCCAACGCGAAGAAACGGCTGAGTCCTACGAACGTCGCCTAAGGCTCTGGTTACTTGAAGCCAGCATTCCGCTGAGCGCCGTAAAATCCACTGTGTTAAGTAGCGTAGTCCCCGGCCTGACACCTACCATGCGGGCTATGCTGTCTGAACTTTTTGGCTTTGCTCCTATCGTTGTTGGTCCCGGAATTTATCCATTACTCCCCATCGAAATTATTCGTCCGCATGAGATCGGTGCCGATCTGGTCGCTAATGCGCTGGCGGCCTATACGCGTTACCAACGTAATTGTGTCGTGGTCGACTTCGGTACAGCATTGACTTTCACGACTGTATCGGGCGCTGGTAAGATAATCGGTGTAGCTATTGCGCCCGGACTAAAGACGGCCATTCGATCGCTCTTTGCTAATACCGCTCAGTTACCTGAAGTACCGATTGAAGTACCAACCTCTGCGCTTGGTACGAGTACAACCCATGCCATTCAGGCGGGCGTCATACTGGGTTACGAAGGTCTGGTTCGTTCGCTGCTGGAACGTATCAAAGCTGAACTGAACGGCGACTGTATCGCGGTAGCAACGGGCGGCCTGTCGGGACGAATTCCATCCCTGCGCGATGCCTTCGTGGATATCATTCCGTCGTTTACGCTAGAAGGCGTACGATTGATCGGTGAATTGGTTCGAACATCGACTACGTAACGTTTCATCTTACCTAGTTTCGTAATATCCAATGCGCTCTTTCTGGGCGCATTTTTTGTATTATATCAATACAACAAAAAAAAAGATAAAATAAATAATGGCCATAGAATAAATCTTTCTCTTCGCACTTTTTTAAACGAATAAAAGAAAAATAGAATTATCCTCCTCTTTTCCTTTATCAATTATATCCGATATACAGAAAATCAAATAATGACAAATAGGACAATTTTATAGCTGATAACAAGCTAGTTAGCTATTAGTTAAATTGCTGTATACAGCTGAACGAAGAGCAGCTTTACTGGCGGGCTTTACTGTCAAAAAAATTATATTTTTCTCCTTATCGTTACTAATCATGAAAGCTTTTTACAAACCTATCTTAATAACTATAATTGTATTTTTTTGCGTTATTTCTACGCAAGCTTCACCACCAAAAATAAAGTGGCAGGCAGGCCAGGTGATGCTTCTTAATAAAACGGTTTTAGAAGGGAACGTATCGTATAACTGGCTGGCCGAAATGGTCATGATTTGTCAGTCAGATGGTCGGGTATCGACTTTCTCTGCCGATCAGGTTCTTCAATTTGGCTGGTTTGATTATGACCAGCATAAATATCGATCTTTCAAATCTCTTCCGAATGTGCTTCGGAAAGACCACATTACTTATGGTTTTTTTGAAATCTATCTGGATGGATCGTTAACCGTAGTTCGCCGTATCCGGCAATCCCGTGGTCTTTTGAAGCGGGCATTTGGGCACCCGGAAAATTATACCGATAAACCGACAATAGCGCAAAACCACGATCATTTCGATTATTTTGTGCAGGACGCTGGGCAGTTATTATCCGTAGATCGGTTCTACAGCGATATCTATACGCCGATTATGACTACCTACGATCGTGAACTACGGAAGTACGTAGTGAGTCACAATCTCAACGATAAGACATTGCTGGGCCGCCTGGTGCTGATTGATCACTATAATCTTCTGGTGTACTATGAGGCTAAAACGGCTTCCGCCAAGAGTTACGGTAATGCGCCAAACTGATAGTAGGTTACGTATTCGGTTCCGATTGAGCGGTGTCGTCACTGGGCGAACTGGAGTTACGCTTCTTGCGCTTGCGGAGCGCATCGTTCAATAAATATTCGATCTGCCCATTTACGCTTCTGAACTCCTCCTGGGCCCATTGTTCCAGCTCTTTCAGCGTTTCGGCCTGAATACGCAGTACAAACGCTTTTTTTTCTGTAGCCATAAGATAAAGGGAGGAGAGGGAAGAAAGGGACGAGAAGGAAAAGGGGTTTAAACGTCTTATAGATTCCACTTTTTCACTTTCTTCCTATTCCTCTACTCCTCTCCCTCCTTTTAATTATATAATGTTCCGGCATTGACAACGGGGCTGACCGATTTTTCACCGCATAAAACAACCAGCAAATTACTGACCATAGCGGCTTTACGTTCCTCATCCAACGCAATCACGCCATTTTTTTCCAGACGCTCCAGTGCCATTTCGACCATGCCAACGGCGCCTTCGACAATCAGGCGACGGGCTGCAATCATGGCCGATGCCTGCTGGCGTTGGAGCATAGCCCCGGCAATTTCGGATGAATAGGCTAAATGGCTTACGCGCGCTTCAATAATGTCAACGCCCGCCCGTTCGAGCCGCTCATTTAACTCTTCTTCCAGAAATACGTTAATCTGGCCAGTACTATCACGTAGCGTTACGGATGAGCCCTCGTCTTCCATGTGATCATACGAATAGGAGTTAGCCAGCTTTCGTACCGCTGCTTCTGACTGAATTTGTACGAAATTAACGTAGTTATCGACTTCAAACAGGGCCTTAGCGGTATCCTTCACCTGCCAGACTACTACAGCCGCAATCTCTACCGGATTACCCATTTTATCATTGACCTTCAGAGTTTGGCCATTCAGGTTACGGGCACGCAAACTGATTTTCGTTTTGCTGTAGAGCGGATTCACCCATTGCAAACCCGTTTCTTTAATAGTCCCGACATAATCGCCAAAGAAAGTGGCAGTCATGCCTTCCTTTGGATAAATGACAACAATGCCTTTCAAGATAAAAAAGCCAGCGGCTGCCAGTACCATGGCCGGTAATGGACCATACGTAGCGAACAGCTTGATAAAGGCGACGGCAGCAAAGCCAAAGCACAACAGAGCAGCCAACAGAAATAAATAACCCGAAACGGACGTAAGCTTTTTTTCCTGCATTGTCGTAAAGATTTAAAAGGTAATATCAAAATGATAGCACAATGATATATTACTTTTTTGAATCATACGCCAAAAATTGTAGGAACGGTTGCTGGACCGTATCATCTGCGTCAACTTTCTTTTAACCGGAAAGGCGCTAGGGTATTCGCAACGAACGCAAAGGAATATCCCTCTGTGAGCTTTGCGAATACCTTAGCGCCTTCGGTCAAAAGAACCAGAACGCTAACGACCCACTTTTAGCAATTTAATCGTTCTCCGCTCGTGAGCCGTATACTGAATGTTTAGCAGGTACGTACCCGCCGAAAGCTGCTCGCCGAATGTAATGGTTTGCCCTGCTTTAGCAGATCCTAGCTTCAATCGTTCCCGACCCATCTCATCCGCTACGTTCATTGATTGAATAGCCCGCTCCGCTACGAACGAAAACCGATCGTTTGTCGGATTTGGAAACACCACATTATCCGCTACGTCGTCAAACCCAATCCGGGAGCTTGACGTACAGACCGTTACGTTTTTACAGAACGACTGATACCAGGGAGCCGCTGAATAATTTATACCGACACACACATTGCCTCCCGTAAAGTAAGGACCAAAATTAATGGTTGCTTTACCGGGTTGCGTTGGGGTAATGCTCTGCGTTGATCCGGTACACCACCAGTTGAACTGAGTCGCGTTGGGCAGATGGCGCGCATTTACATCAAACACCAGCACGGCATTTTTCGCGGCACACTCAGGCCCGATCAGATCCGCACTCGTATTCGCTGGTGGTGGCGTTGCGCTATTCACCTGAATCGTGATCGCCGTAGACGTTGCCGTAGCTCCCAGATTGTCAGTTGCTTTGGCCGTCAGCGTGTACGTTCCAACCGATACGCTGTTCCATGCCACGGTATAGGGAGACGCAGTACTTTCCCCTACTTTATTCGACCCATTAAAGAATTCCACTTTAGCAACACTGCCCCCCGGATCGCTGGCCGATGCCGCCAGATTTATAGTAGCTGGGGCCGTGAACGTAGCATTCATGACGGGTGAGGTTAACGCTACGGTTGGCGGCTGATTCGTGGATGCTGGATTATTGACCTGGATGGTAACCACAGCCGACGTTGTCGTTGCCCCCTGATTATCCGTTGCTTTTGCCGTTAAGGCGTACGTATTTGCTCCAACGCTGCTCCAGGTGTATGCATAAGGCGACGTAACGTCCTCACCGATTTTCGTCGTACCGTTAAAAAACTCGACTTTGGCGATACTGCCATCCGCATCGCTGGCCGACGCCGTTAGCGTAATTGTAGCGGGAGCCGTGAACGTAGCGTTCATAACGGGTGACGTCAGGGTTACGGTTGGTGCCTGATTGGTGGGCGTTGTCGGTGGCGTACCGGCGCAGACTGCTATGTCTTTACAATACTGCATATACCAGGGAGAAGCTGAGTAATTGATACCTACGCAAACCTGACCACCCGAAAAATCAGGACCAAAATCAATGCTTGCTTTGCCCGGCTGAACGACCGTAATGCTTTTGGTGGAACCCGTACTCCACCACGAGAAACTGGTTGCGTTGGCTAACTTACTCGCATTAACCTCAAATACTTGTACTGCGTTTTTGTACACACACGCTGGCCCGATTAGGTCGGCTGTTGGGTCTGGACTCCCCGGATTGTACACCAGTATCGTAACGGGAGCAGACGTAGTGATGACCCCTAGATTATCGGTCGCTTTGGCCGTCAGCGTGTAGGTTCCGGCGGGCATACCCGTCCAGGAATAGGTGTAGGGAGCCGTGACATCTTCGCCAAGTTTGTTCGAGCCATTGTAAAACTCAACTTTGGCAATGCTGCCATCCGTATCAGTTGCCGTGGCGGCAATGGCAATAGTTGCCGGGGTGGCGAACGATGCGTTATTCGCTGGCGACGTTAGGCTTACGGTTGGCGGCTGATTCGGAGTCGGAGCCGACGTAACCGTTACGACCGACGATGTTAGATTACCGCTGCTTACTAACGCTTTTGCCGTAAATGAATACGTCCCCTGCGGAATACCCGCAACCGTCCAGGAATAAGGCGACGTAGCGTCTGAGCCTAAAAACGTTGATCCATTGTAAAACTCGACCGCTGTTGCCGTCGCATTAGTAACGCTGGCGTTAATCACCAGATTGGTCCCAATGTTGACTGTTGTGTTATTCGCCGGACTGACAATAGAAACCGAAGGGGTTGGCGGACCAAAGTCATCAGCGGGATTCAGAATATGATCTTTTACCCACGTACCTGATTGGCTGGTATTGTTCCACTGTTGAGCATTACAGGCGCCCGAATTGAGTCCCGCCGACGATTCACCCGCATCGGAGAATGTCCAGTTCGACCAGCTTATTTTCTGACCAGACGGGTTATTGCCGGCCATCAAATCCAGCCATGCCTGCCCATTGTTGAAATCAAGACTACCCCCACCCGAATAGGTCGAGGTTCCCCACTCGCTGCAAAATAACGGCAACTGATTCGTCACGGATTTTATATCATTCTGAAAAAAATGAGAAGCCGAGTAAAAGTGGAAGGTGTACATGATGTTGTACGCATTAGCGCCCGTGAGGGGATTACTTAATACGTCCTGCGGGCGCTGGCACCACTGGGGCGTACCGACCAGAATAATTGCCTGGGGATCATATTGCCGAATAACCGGAATAACCTGGTCGGCATAGCTTTTAATGGTGTTCCAGTCTACACCATTTGGTTCGTTACAGATTTCATAAATGACGTTCTTTTTGCCCGCGTGGGTCTGCGCCATCGTCCGAAAAAAATCAATGGCATAAGACAATCGTTCGTTGGGATTACCGGGGTTCAGTACGTGCCAGTCAATGATGCAGTATACTCCCGCCTGCGCTGTCCAGTCGACAATCTGATTGATTTTAGCGCGTAAACCGCTCTGGTTATTAAGATACCCGCCCTCATCGACGTACATGGCGGCCCGAAACAGATCAACGCCCCAATTACTAGCCAGTGCCTGCACCGACGCCTGTGTATAACATTGATCAAACCATTGCAGACCGTGCGAACTCATGCCGCGTAGCTGGATCGCTTTACCTGCTTCGTTGGTCAGTTGGTTACCCACAACTTTAAGCCGTCCGTTGGCGGCCAACGGAGTAGGTGTTTGAGCGCTCCCCAATAAACTGGTGAATAAGAGCCCCAAGAGAAGTAACGTATTGATTTTCATAATTGGAGAAGGAATAAGGTGAGCTTATTAGATAACAAATCTATTATTTCAATAACTACTAATATGCACATTTGCAGTTTTATTAAATAATAAATCTTAAAGGGTATACATCCATTTCTTCTGACAGAACGAGTGTAACGGGCAAGTCATAGCGAACCTTGTGGTGAATCTGACCACGATAATTGCTTACTCAAGCGATTTTAATGATTAAACTTGCGTCGTAATCTGCTTTTCGAGTCAACGTATTCCTGTCTTACATGAAACTTTTTCGCTTCGGTCAGCCCGACCACGAACATCCCGGCGTTGTTTTACCCACCGGCCAACACATTGACGTAACGCACTTCGGCGAAGACTACGACGAGTCATTTTTTGCCAGCAACGGCCCTGAACGGCTGGCACATTGGCTCACGGCTCACGCCCATACCTGTCCCGACGTATCAGCAGATGAGCGCTTCGGTTCCTGCGTAAAACGTCCATCAAAAATTGTGTGTGTTGGCCTCAATTACGCTAAACATGCGGCCGAAACGGGTGCAGCCTCCCCGGCCGAACCCATTCTGTTTTTCAAATCTACTACAGCACTTGTCGGTTCGAACGACAACGTAGTGATTCCGAAACGCTCCGAAAAAACAGACTGGGAAGTTGAATTAGCCATTATTATTGGCAAACGAGCCAGTTACGTGGAACTGGATCAGGCTACGGATTACATCGCTGGATACGCCGTTCACAATGATTATAGCGAACGCGCCTGGCAACTGGAGCGGGGCGGTCAGTGGGTGAAAGGAAAAAGCGCCGATACGTATGCGCCACTCGGACCGTATCTGGTTACGAAAGATGAAGTTCCGAATCCGAATGGATTGAATTTATGGCTGAAGATTAACGGGGAAGAGTTGCAGAACTCGAATACCGACGATATGATTTTCAACGTCCCGACGCTTGTCAGCTACATCAGCCAGTTCATGACCTTACTGCCGGGCGACGTAATTTCTACCGGCACACCCGCTGGCGTAGGCATGGGATTAAAGCCCCAACGTTTCCTCAAACCCGGCGACGTCGTGGAATTAGGCATCGAAGGACTGGGCGAGCAAAAACAGACGGCGGTAAGTTATAAGGAGTAAAAGGAGGAGAGGGAAGAAAGGAAAATAAATTCTTTTTCGTTTCCTCCCTTTCTTCCCCTCCTCCCTTTCTTCCCTCTTCTCCTTTTATTTATGACCATCGACGCTCACCAACATTTCTGGCATTTCGACCCTGTCCGTGATTCGTGGATTACGGACGATATGGCCATTATTCAGCGTGATTTTCTGCCCGCCGATCTGGAACCAGTTTTAGTGGCAAACGGAATCGATGGTTGTGTGGCCGTGCAGGCATCTCAGTCGGAAGACGAAACGCTGTTTCTGGTCAATATGGCCCAGAACTACGACATCGTGAAAGGCGTAGTTGGCTGGGTCGATCTACAGTCTGAACAATTGTCTCAACGGCTGGAAGCGTTCGCACAACACCCTGAAATCAAAGGCTACCGACACGTAGCGCAGGCCGAACCTGACGATTTTCTGACGCGTCCGGCGGTTGTGGAAGGAATCCGGCAGTTGGCCGCGTTTGGCCTCACGTACGACATTCTGATTTATCCCAGTCAGCTCAAAGCCGCGCTTCATCTGGTACGTGCCGTGCCCGAGGTCAACTTTGTGATCGACCATTTGGCGAAGCCGTACATCAAGAAACAGGAAATTAGTCGCTGGTCGAATTTTATGACCCAACTGGCCACGCAACCGAACGTATCGTGTAAACTATCAGGCATGGTTACGGAAGCAGATTGGCAGAACTGGAGCAAACGCGATTTTTTCCCGTATCTGGATGTCGTTTTTGAACAGTTCGGCCCTGACCGGCTGATGTTTGGCTCCGACTGGCCCGTATGTCTGGTTGCTGCGAATTACACGCAGGTCAAAACATTGATCGAGGAATACGTAGCGCCCTGGGGTGAGGAGGTTCGGGAAAAAGTATTTGGCGCAAATGCTGTGGCTTTTTATAAACTGATGTAACCCGAACGGCCACGTCCGGGTCGTATTTTAACGAGCAGATTTTACTTCACCCGGACGTGGCCGTCCAGGTTACAACTGCTAACCCTCACTCTATGAACTGTATCGTTGGCGTTGATGTCGGTACGACCAACGTAAAAGCGCTGGCCATGCCGTTGGACCTGAGCAAGATTGTGGCCCATGCATCCGCTCCCGTCACGACGCTTAATCCCGAGCCGGGTTACGCTGAGCAAGATCCAGCCGAACTATGGGCGGCCTTTGTGCAGGTCATGAACGAGGTCACTCGGGAAGCTGAACAGAAGAAATACACGATTACGCACGTCGCTTTCTGTACGGCCATGCACAGTTTGCTGCCGATGGATGTCGATGGCGCCCCAATGGGCAATGCTATTCTTTGGTCCGACAACCGCGCCGAGGCCGAAGCGAAAGCGCTCCGAACGACGCAGGCCGATTTGGGAAGAGCGATTTATGAAGAAACAGGAACACCGCTTCATCCGATGATTCCGCTTTGCAAGCTGGCCTGGATGCGCGAACATGATCCTCGTCTGTTACGTCGAACGGCTCATTTTGGCTCGATCAAAGAGTTTTTGTGGCATAAACTAACTGGTAAGTTTGAAGTCGATTTTTCCATCGCTACCGCTACGGGTTTGTTTGACGAAAGCAAACGGGTTTGGAGCGAGAAGGCAATGGATTATGCTGGCGTTCGTCCTGACCAACTCTCAACGCCGGTTCCGACTACCCATCAGCGATCCTACGTACCGAATTCTGAAACAGAAAAAACGGGACTTACCGAGGGCGTTTCTCTCGTCATTGGCGCGTCGGATGGTTGCCTGGCTAATCTTGGTGCGGGTGCCATTAAACCACGTACTGCTACGTTAACCATCGGTACCAGTGGAGCCATTCGCCAGACCGTCCGGAAACCGCTCCGCGACGCCGAGGGTCGCCTGTTTTGCTATTACCTGGACGAAGGGTACTACGTTGTCGGCGGCCCAACCAATAACGGAGGCAACGTACTGGAATGGGTCACCGAAAAATTGACGCAGCAGGATACCAAAACTGTCCTGAAAGAAGCTTCAACGATTCCGCCCGGTTCTGATGGTCTGTTGTTTCTGCCCTATCTTCAGGGTGAACGTGCTCCGTTGTGGGATGCGTCCGTACGTGGCGCGTACCTGCATGTAGACTGGCAACACACGCGCGCGCATTTTGTGCGTGCTTCGCTGGAAGGTGTTCTGTTTAATCTGCTTAGTATCAATGAGCTACTGACCCAGCATACGGACTCGGCGCGGATGATTCACGCCAACGGCGGCTTTGCCCAGTCGACGTTATGGGTTCAGATGCTGGCCGATATGGCTGGCGTCCCGGTACGGCTGAATGAAAGCAACGAAAGTGGTTCGATGGGTGCCATGTTACTGACGCTCAAAGCAATTGGCGAGGTGAAAACGCTGGACGAAGCCGCCGAACGCGTCACCTTTGGCGATACGTTCGAGCCGGATACAGCACGCAATAAAGTTTACCGAAAAGCTTTTAAGCAGTGGGAAGAAGATTTGAAAAAGTTGTAAAAGTGTCTTATGGTTAGTTTGCACTTTTACAAGGGGTATTGTATAACTAACGTTATGTAAAGTGATTCAACTTAGGCTAATTCCCAAAATGGCCGGCGTCGTTTTCAGCTTAAGTTCAATTAGATTCGTTTTAATGCCTGTAGTATTCCCTTCGCTTCAGAAAGCGAATAAGAACCACTTCGCAGGCACACATTAGTATAAAAGGAGAAACCTTTAACGTACGACTTTAGCCGATAAAAAGCGGCATCTTGTGCATAGATCAACACCTTTCTAGAAGCGAATTTTACCCCACAAGATGTGTTTCCGCTGTGAGTCCAAAGGATCACTACATTCGATTTAACCTTGCCCCTAAAAAGCCGATCAATTTTAATTTTATAGGCTATCCATCCCCTATTGTCATCCGTTTTGTTAATGGAAAGTACTGTGCCAGAAAAGACAATAGATGAAACATTTATATTGTCTAGGATAGAGCCCCCGTCTTGACAGCTACAGCCATAACCACTCACCGATACCAGCAAGCTGATGGATAAAGCTAGGACTAAAGACCGCGGGTATATAAATAAGTGCATCGGTTGAGCCAAGGATGGATTCCATTCTTTAAGATGCCTAAAAGCTTATTATTGCATAGATCTATAGTTATTGTATAAGTAAACGTTATGTTAAGCAAATGGAGAATCACTTGGTAAATTAACACTATATAATACGTTTCGCTATTTCTACATCCAGGCTGGCTTCACCACCCCCACCGATCAGACAAATTAATGCTAGGCCGAGTAGCAGTATAAAATATTCTAGTCCTTCTTACCTGCCCGCTTCCATTGTCCAGTTCATAAAAAAACCGCTATGCAAATGCGAAGCCAAGACGATGCCTATAAAATTGCCCAAAATACCTAAAGCGACTACCCGTGTGGCAATACCAATAACAAGCATTAGTGAGCCAAAAAATTCAATTAGGATGACTAGCAATGCCACTAGCCAAGGAAGACCTGACCCATTCGTTAAGAATTCCATAGTCCCCTCAAATCCCCCACCTCCAAACCAGCCTAGTAATTTTTGTGCACCATGGGGGAATACGGTGATACTTAAAGCGAGCCGAGCAATTAAGAGCGTTATACTAGCGGGGTTTGTCGCGAAGATGCTTTTCATGTTGTCCTAGTAGATCTGAGTAACATGACTCAGAGTTGTGCAGTTATTTTTGTTGTATAATCAATGTTATTTAAACTTAAGTAATCTTTTTCCACAAAACTGACTCTTCCACTATGGCACCAAGCTAAAAATTTCTATCCATACAGGTTTATACTATACAGCAAGCTTTCTTCGCCATCTGCTCTAAACTGAATTTTCTTCTCGAAACGTAGTCCCAGCTTCTCAAGCAGGCGGATTGAGTACTGGTTGGCAGCGGTCGTGAGGCCCGTGATACGTGTTAATCCCAAGTTTTCCGTTGCATAGGTCATCACTGCCGATGCTGATTCGTATCCGTAGCCGTTACCGGCATAATCAGGGAGGAAGGCAAAGCCAATATCGATGTCTTCCAGTGTTTCGCGTCTGAACAAGCCACAAAGTCCGATCGGCAGGTCATTGGTTTTCAGCTTCACCAGATAGGGGCCGAAACCAAATTGCTGGTAACTTTTTATGGGTCCGTCCAGAATATATTGCCGGGCCTCGTCAAGCGTTTTTACACCCCGATCACCGATGTACTGAAGCCAGGTAGGCGTATTCAGTAACTCAAGCATAAAGGCGGCATCATCCGGCGAGAACTCCTCAAGTAATAAGCGCTCGGTTTCCAGCATGTCAAGCGTACAGTAGCTTGGACGGCCACGTCCGGGTAAGAGAAAAATGTATTTAGCACCCGGACGTGGCCGTCCAGGCTACTGTTAAAAGGCTACCGATTTTAGGCGCAGGCCTGTATCTTCCGGCAAGCCAAAGACTAAATTCATATTCTGCACTGCCTGGCCCGACGCTCCTTTGGTCAGATTATCAATCACGCTGGTGATGAGCAATTGACCGTCGTGTACTTCCAGATGCAGCAGGCATTTATTGGTGTTCACCACCTGCTTCACATCGATTGGCGCGTCACTTACGTGCGTAAACGGGTGCGCTTCGTAATAACTTCGGTAGATTTCCTTTGCTTCCTCCAGGCTTCCTTCAAACGGCGTATAAACATTCGCCATGATCCCCCGCGTGAAATCGCCCCGGTAAGGAACGAAGTTAATCGCTGCCTTAAAATCAGGTTCCAGCTGATTTAGACTCTGACGAATTTCAGCTAAGTGCTGGTGTGAGAACGCTTTGTAAATCGATACGTTGTTATTCCGCCACGTAAAGCCTGTCGTCGGAACAAGCGCCTGTCCGGCACCGGTGCTGCCGGTAATAGCGCTTACCTGTACATCGTCGGTTAGTTTTCCGGCTTTGGCTAAGGGCAACAGAGCCAGTTGGATGCTGGTTGCGAAACAACCGGGATTGGCGATCCGCGTAGCTTCCTGAATACGATCCCGCTGTAATTCCGGCAGGCCATACACAAAGTCATCGTGCTCGTCGCGGAAATCAGCGCTCAGGTCGATAATGGTAATATCGTCGGAAACGTCATGCTCAGTCATGAACGTAACGGAGGCACCATGACCCGAACAAAGAAACAACGCGTCTAAACCTTCCTGAGCCAACAACGTAGCAATATCTTCGCCCGAAAACGTCAGATCAGTATCGCCCAGTAAATCGGTATGGATTGACCAAATGGGTTTCCCCGCCTGACTGTTGCTGTGGGCAAACGCTACGTTCACAAAGGGATGATTCAGCAAAATACGTAGCAGTTCGCCACCCGTATAGCCTGCTCCACCAACAATACCAACGTTTATTTTTTCCATATAGAATTGGGTCACCGAGATGCGCGAAGGTTTTACTAATACTTTTTGTACGTCTCTACGTATCTCGGTGACATAACTATTTTATAATTTTTGAAACCACTGAACAGCCCGATCAAGCACAGCTATATCGAAGGTCGAAACGTATTCACTGTCAAAACCGGGCCGGTCCAAGGTCAGTTCCCGACTTAATTGATGGTTGTGAACTACCAGCGTTGGGTAATTGGCAATCGGAAAAAACTGAATCCCTAATCCGTTCTTCTGAAAAGACACCGTCGGGCAGCCCAAGCAACACAAGTGCATCGGCAGCGAATCGAGGGTAAAAGCGGCTTCTGCCTGCTCGCTCAAACTCGCTATATCCTGAATCGTTAACGTCCCTACAGCGGGTACCAGCCGATCAGCCTCTGACAAATTCATGGCCAGAACGCGCTCGTACAAATCAGTTGTGAACGTTTTTTGACCAATAAATATCAGCAGATTTGTACTTTCCGCTAAAAGTCGGGTAGCTAATTGAGCCCAATAATCAACAGATAACATTCGGATATCAGCGCCCGATTCTGGACAGATCAGGATCGGTTTTTGAGCCGGAACAGTCCTGTTCAACTTAGACCATAATTGGATTGACGATACGGCTGGATGAAAAAAATGAGGCTTAATCGTTCGCAGATCTGCCTCAACGCCCATCGGTTTTAACACCTGAAGAATCAGATCGAACGTATGCGTTTCCTCGTCGGGCATAAAAAACTCGTTGTCCAACAACCCCCCGAAACCGCGCGTACCGTAGCCTATTTTACGCTTGACTCTCAGATACGGCAGCACAAAATGCATCGGTGAATCAGAGAATCGGATATCCACTGAGTAATCATACACCGTATTACGTAGCGTCTTTATAGCGGATTGAGTGGTTTGAAAAAACTCGCTCCACTTCGCCCATCTGGAAATGGGCCGACGATTGGTCGTTACGTGGTTGAGGTGGATAACCCGCCGAATGTACGGGTTATCCTTCCAGATCGGATCGCACCACGAACCAGCCAGTATATCGAGCTGGGCATTCGGATAACGCGCCCGGATCAACGGAAACGTATACGTCAAGACCAGTGCATCGCCCAAATGCCCCGATGTCATCAAAAGTATGGTGGGGGCATCGTTGTCTGGCAAACCGAAATCACGCTGACTATAGCTCCCTTTTGCATAGTGATCCACGGCTACGTCGAGCAGTTGCAACGGATACGCAATGCTACGGGGAGCGCAGTATTTTCTCGGCTTACCGATCACTACTTATTGATTATTGATTTTCTCGTAAATCATAACCTGGTTAGACGCTACTTTCGAGAAGCCCCGTACGTCGTCGCCAGTCCAGGCATTGTTCATTTCGCCATACGAACCGAAAGCAGACGACATCAGATCATGCTCCGATTCAATGCCTTGTACCTGAAAGCGATACGGTGCCATCAGTACGTGTACCTTCCCCGAAACATGCGCCTGCGTGTCGGCCAGGAAGGTTTCGATATTCCGCATAATGGGGTCCATGAATTGCCCTTCGTGGAGCATCGTACCATACCAGTTAGCCAGTTGCTCTTTCCAGTACAGTTGCCACTTACCCAATACGTGTTTTTCGAGCGTATGGTGCGATTTAATCAGAATCAGCGGAGCCGGAGCCTCAAAGCCAACGCGGCCTTTGATGCCGATGATTGTGTCGCCAACGTGAATATCACGGCCAATCCCAAACGGGCCGGCCAGTTCGGTTAACTTACGGATGGCATCTACTGGATTCGCGAATTTCTCATCACCAACGGCCTTAATTTCACCATGTACGAACGTCAGGGTAATGGTTTCTGGCTCAGTCTTCGTGATTTGCGTGGGCCAGGCTGATTCAGGCAAAAATTGGTCGGAGGTTAATGTTTCCTTACCGCCTACCGACGTACCCCACAAGCCTTTGTTAATCGAGTAAGCAGCTTTATGCCATTCCTGATCGACACCTTTCGCCTTGAGGTATTCAATCTCGGCTTCCCGCGACAGACGCAGGTCCCGAATCGGCGTAATGATCTCGGCGTCAGGGGCGATAATCCGAAACGCCATATCGAACCGAACCTGATCGTTACCCGCACCCGTACTACCGTGAGCAATGGCCGACGCACCAATTTCACGAGCATATTCGGCTGCAGCAATCGCCTGGAAAATCCGTTCGGCGCTCACGCTGAGCGGATACGTATTGTTTTTCAGTACGTTCCCAAACACCAGAAACTTCAGGCATTGCTGGTAATAATCATCTGTTTTGGAAATCGTCTTGTGCGACTTAACACCCAGCGAATAAGCCCGTTCTTCAATGGCTTTGAGTTCGGCATCGGAGAAGCCACCCGTATCGACTAGTACCGAGTATACATCCATACCCCGGTCTTCCGACAAATATTTAACGCAGAAGGAGGTATCCAGACCTCCACTAAAGGCAAGAACTACTTTTTGAGACATCAGACAGAAGACGCCGGACGCAAAACGCCCGCCATCAGGATAGTTTTGGAGGGGCAAATATCGGGCTTACGGCGTTACGTTGTGCACCTACTCTTATTAATGTCAATGGTTTAATCTGATTGCTGACGGCGTAATTAAATTCTTAATCCAATTTCCGGTTCCGGCCTTGTTTAAAATTACGGGAATCCATTACCCAACGTTCGTTATAAACTGACCGGTAATAAATCACTATGTCCATATTGCCTGCGCTTTGATGGAGCTGCTCAGCCGCGTGTCGGTCAGATGTCTTGTAGAGGTAGATCTTCTCATCCTGAGGAATAACTTTATCCCGCCACAAATCGCTAATAACCAACGAAGAATCCGCTACGTGTTCTTCAGCCAGCGCATCTCTCGTCAGGTTGTACATATTATCGTAGCGTTTTTTCCTATAGTAATACTGTACGCTATCAATAAAGGCTGGTCCAAGACCAAAATTAGACACTGTCATGGCTGACCCGGATGTATTATCGTCAAAGCGGCCTGTGTGGTATAAATCCAGCACTGGCATCACGGACGCGTACTGTTGGGTGCGTTGTAAATAAGCCTGGTAGAACGTAATACCGATGGCGCAAAAGCTCGATACAACAGCAAGAATACTCAGATACGTATCGAACGTAACAACGACTTTACGTTTAGCAGCAGGCATAAGATATCTTTATAAAAGAACCAGCAAACTTCCCGGCAACACCCGTACGTCAACCTGGTTAGTGGCTAACGTAACGGGTTCGCCGTCTACATGAATCAATAAGGGGCCATTTGTCTGCACAGACGCTTTAGTAATGGAGTGGCCTCGCCAGTAAGCGGACTGATTCAGGGTTTTATTGAATAATCGCCAGGTCAACATACCCGCTGCCTGCGCCGGAAACGGACGAATTTCACACTGTTCCAATCGACCGTCGGCAATGTTGGCGGTCGGCGCCATCCAGGCATTGTTACCAAATTGGCCCGCATTGGCGAACGTTAACGAGAATAATTCTTTCTCCTGTCCATCAAGCCGAAACCGCTGGGGTTTGTACCCCCAGAATGCCCGAAACGCCGTACGAACATAAGTCGGTAATCCACGAACAGACTGTTTGGCAAATTCATGCGCTACGTAGGCTTCAAAGCCCAGCCCAGCCGTGCAGAAAAAAGGGTGTTCATTTATTTCACCGCTGTCAATTACGACTGGTCGACCGCTCAAAGCCCGTTCAATGGCTTGCATCGGATTTAGTGGAATGCCGAGATGACGAGCCAGCCCGTTGCCCGACCCAATGGGCACAATACCCAAAGCCGTCGAAGATCGTCGGAGAGCCTGCGCGGTTTCATTAATGGTGCCGTCGCCCCCGATAGCTAGTACGCGGGTAACACCCTGAGCAACCGCTTCAGCAGCTATTTCTGTAGCGTGTCCGGGATGGGTTGTCTGAACAACATGTGGCGCATAATGGAGTGCCTCAGCTCGGCGCACGAAGGCCTCCTGAAGCACTTTTTTTTGCTGGGCAGACGTAGTGCCGGAAAGCGGGTTGACAATGGCCAGAACGGCCGAACGGGTAGCCACTCAGGAAAAGAAAATAAATAAGAGAAGAATAAACACAACAATAAAAACGTAGTACCAGCCATCTGAGAAGATATAAGGCTTATACTCGTTATAAAATCTTCGAACCTTTTTCATGAATCGCCGACGGGAGTTGCGTTTGTAAAGATAGTCGGTTTGAGTGGATCAGTTTATAGCGCCTGTCCGCCATTCACGGCTAATACGTGCCCATTTACGAACGAAGCTTCATCGGACGCCAGAAACAGGTATGCGAAAGCAATATCTTCGGGTTTGCCAATACGTCGCACTGGAATCGTAGCCACCGCCTGGTTACGTACCTCGTCAGGCATAGCATCGGTCATGGCGGTTTGAATAAATCCAGGCGCTACCACATTCGCCGTTATGCCTTTGGGTCCCAACTCCTTCGCCCACGAACGGACCATGCCAATAATGCCAGCTTTAGCAGCCGCGTAATTGGTCTGCCCGAATGCGCCATGTACCCCGTTGATCGACGATGTACAGATGATACGTCCGTACCGCTGTTCGACCATGTATGGGGCAACAACTTTTGTGCAGTTAAAAACACCCGTCAGATTCACGTCAATCACCTGTTGCCACTCATCAAACGACATTTTTAACAGGGTTTTGTCGCGCGTAATCCCGGCATTGTTGACCAAAATATCGATTCGACCGTAGCGGTCATATACATCACGAGCTGCGGCCTCGATACCAGGGACATCGGTCGTGCTAACATGGTTAAATTCACAGCGAAAACCCTGATCACGCAACGTTTGGACCGTGTTTTCCCCTTCATCCAGTACGTCCCAGATAATTACTGTAGCACCTTCTCGACAAAAGAGTTCGGCCGCTCCCCGACCGATGCCCCGAGCTGCTCCGGTGATGACAGCCACTTTATTTTGTAATCTCATAGGATTAGGATCTGAAACAATAGTCTGTCAATAACGGTAAAATACGTATGAGTTACCAAATTTAGTCAGGACACTACATACGTTACATATTTTTAGCCAAACATGGATTCATGAAACACCTTCTTACGCTTTTTCTCCTCACACAACTAACCTGGCCTGCCTTAAGCCAGACGGCTCAGGATCGCCGGGCTATTCTTCAGCTTTTGAAACGTCAGACAGAAGACTGGAACACAGGCCGGGTCGATAAATTTATGAACGGCTACTGGCCATCTGACTCTTTGACGTTCGTTGGGAAAGCCGGTATTACGTATGGATATCAGGCTACGCTTGCTAATTACAGGAAACGCTATCCTGATCGGGAATCGATGGGCACACTTAAGTTCGATATTCTGCAATTAGATTTCCTCTCGTCCGATGTTGCGTACGTCATTGGGCGCTTTCACCTGACCCGCCCAAAGATTGGCGATGCCGACGGGCATTTCACATTACTCTGGCGTAAGATCAACAAACGCTGGGTCATCATCAGCGATCATTCAAGCTAATTAGCAGAGGGGTGAGGGCATGGGGCAGAGGGTATTATATCTACACTCTTTGGCTTTTGCCCTCTGCGCGCTGCTCAATCAGCTGAGTCGGTTCTTTGGCCGAAAGTCGCTCGCGAAGTTCGGTAACGGGTTTCTCGAAAAACTTATAGAGAAGAGTCGACAGGATGAGTACCAGTACCCAGAATAGCCCCACTTTGGCCCAGCCAATGGTCGATGACGTGGTTGGTATCCGCTCAATAAAGTTGATCATGATCGGAGTCAGATTGAGCAGATACATTGAATAAGAAATCAGGCTAATATGCGTAATGGCCCGGGCAATACCGGAACGTACCAGGCTATCAGGAGCTGTTCGCCAACCGTCCATAAACGGCAACCAGAGAGTCATGCTCAAGCCAATGACCAGAAAGTAAATGGTACGCTTATAAAACGTGTAAGCAGGTATGATCCCGGCATTGGCGTAAAACCCCAGCATTAGAATTGAGGCAGAAAGGGCCGTCAGTACTGTCAGGATCAGCCCTAGAATAAATAGCCGACGCCGTAGCGATTCATTGGTCCAGTACGCCGGAAAATAGTGTCTGACATAGGCTCCCAGCACACCGTAAGAAATGGCATCCAGTCGCGTCAGCACAATTCCACGAAACTCTAACTCTCCCTCGGCAATAGGAATCTGGATCGCAATGAAGAGTCGATACAGATTTGTCCCGATAATAATCGAGAGAATGGTTAGCAAAACGATACGTTGGCGCGACCATTGCGCCGACAATAACGTATGCATAATCCACAGCAGTAAGGGCAACGTAATGTACGACCACTCTTCGATGGCCAGGCTCCACGTTTCGGGGAAAAAACCGGGAGTCGGACTGGCGAAGTTTTGAATGAAAACGAAATATTTAGCCAGTACGCCCCCGTCGGGTAAAACAGGCAACAGGCCACTTCGCCAGGAACGTACTAAAGCAAACAGAATCAGGCCACCCAGTACGAGATAATAATTTGGCAGGGTGCGAAACCACCGGCGAGTCCAGAAATTCAGCAGCAGATCGCGGTCGAAACGTCCTTTTTTCTCGTAAGACCGGATCAGGATACCACCAATCAGAAAGCCACTCAGCACGAAAAACAACTCAACACCATCGGGCAGCAGGTGGTGCCAGAAGGCCCCATTGTAGTATTTACCTAAGGCAACGCTTGCATGAGCATCGACCACAATCAGAATCGCAATGGCCCGCATCACATCCAACCCAAATACGCGCTTCGTCGTCCCCGTATCGAGCGAAAACAGTTTTTTCAGCATAAGTACCTGCGAAGATACAGCGGAATGATAAATGATGAATGATTTAGAAGGGTATTCAGAACTTTACGACTTTTGCACAATCATTCATCATTTGTTATGACTCCTGACTTTGCTCCCAATGCCGTTCATCGGTATGCGTTTCGTTTTTCGCAGGCTGACGTAGCTGATTTTGCCCGTGTAACAGGCGATAATAATCCGCTTCATCTCGATGCTGACTTTGCGGCTCAAACGCCTTTCAAGCGACCGATTATTCACGGTATGCTCGGTGCCAGTGTATTCACAAAAGTGCTCGGTACTGAATTTCCGGGGTATGGCTCAGTGTATCTAGGACAAACGCTGGAATTTCTACGCCCTATGTTTGTCGACACTGATTACGAAGCTTCGTTTACCGTTCAGTCGATCGATTCGGCCAAACACATTGCTCAGATTCTGGGTGAGATCCGGGATGTGCAAACTGGCAAAGTAACAACCCGGGGCGTAGCAACGCTGATGCATCGGGAGAAAATTATTTAGATTTTAACCAGGCGATCCTACAAAACAAAACCTCCCTCGCTAGGCCTATGTGCTGACGAGGGAGGTTTATATTTCGGTCGAAATAACCGTGGTTACTCTTTGGTAGCCGTGTTCTTGGCGTTTTGAACTTCCGAGCGGATGTTTTGCGCCAATGTTTTCAAATCCTGCATTCCTTTGCGAACGCGGGTACCTGCTGCCTGGTTGTTTTTTTCGTAGAACTTCTCGAAATCTCCTTCCAGCGACATAACCAAATTCTTTACTTCATCGAAGCGTGCCATAGCGATACGTATGGGTTAAAGTGTGTGAAAAATGCCCAAATTCCGCTAAAAACGCGGTTTTCGACTGAAATTTAGTCATTCTATCATACAGCGCAATAGCTAAGCCAAAAAAATAGCTAAAAAATCCTATTTTTTTACCAAAACCCTATTCAGTGGCTGCTTCGGCAGATACTTCCAGCGTTTTTTCGTTAACTGGAGGCACAAATTGCCGATAAGCGCCCTGTTTGATTTTTTCACCCATTTTCGAAAAAGCATTCAACGTGTATTCCACATCGTCCAGAGAATGAGCAGCTGTTGGAATGATACGTAACATAATCGTTCCTTTAGGCACAACCGGGTACACAACAATCGAACAGAACACGCCCATGTTTTCGCGCAAATCCATGGTAAGTGCCGCTACTTCAGGAACGCCACCTTCCAGATCGTGCAGGAAAACTGGGGTTACCGGCGATTGCGTATCACCAATATCAAAACCTCGTTCGCGTAGGCCATTCTGCAACGCCCGTACATTCGTCCAGAGTTTATCGCGGAATTCCGACGAATTACGAATCATGTCCAGACGTTTCAGCCCGCCCACTACGTAAGGCATAGGAAGTGCCTTCGCATACGTCTGCGACCGCATGTTATACTTAAGGTACATGATGATGTCATGATCAGCGGCAATAAAGGCTCCGATTGCCGCCATCGACTTAGCAAAGGTCGAAAAGTAGAGATCGATTCCGTTCTGGCAACCCAGCATTTCGCCTACACCCGCACCCGTTTCGCCCATTGTTCCGAAACCGTGCGCATCATCAACTAATAACCTGAAATCGTATTTTTCTTTCAACGCAACAATTTGATCCAGGCTACCCACTTTCCCCGACATTCCGAACACGCCCTCGGTAATCACCAGAATACTGCCTCCCTTTTCGGCAGCTTTCTTAGTGGCCCGCTGGAGGTTTTTCTCCAGGCTTTCCATGTCGTTGTGGTTGAACTTATAGTATTCGCCCATCTTGGCTTTGTGGAGCCGGATACCGTCGATCAAACAGGCATGACACTCGGCGTCATAAACAATTACGTCGCGGTGATCGACGACAGCCTCGATAGCCGACATAACGCCCTGATAACCATAATTCAACAGGAAGGAGTCTTCTTTGCCAACAAACTGGGCTAGTTCCTTCTCAAACTGTTCATGGAGATCACTGTTTCCCGACATCATGCGCGCGCCCATTGGGTAAGCTAGCCCCCATTGTGCCGATGCATCGGCATCAGCCTTCCGAATGTCAGGATGATTGGCTAATCCCAGGTAATTGTTCAGACTCCAGTTCAAAACATCCTTACCCCGAAAACGCATATGCGGTCCAAGTTCACCTTCGAGTTTTGGGAACGCGAAGTAGTGGTGACCGTTGAACTCCCGCGCTGGCGAACCGATGGGGCCTAAGTTGTTACGCAGTTTCTCAAATAAATCCACTTTTTATTGGTGTTTATCAGGCTAAAGCCCTGTTTTTTTATATGCTAAGTGCAAAAATACGGTTAACTTTTGGTAGCGCAAACTCATATCAGAAAATTCAATTCGATAATCGTTTTGTAACAAAAGCGTATTATTGGTAATCGATTGTCATTAGTGGGTCATTTATAGTTAGTAATGACTATTGGCTATCGTCCAGTACCTGGCCGGTAACTACCCTATTACCAATGACTCTTTACTACCTATAAATACTTACTCAATGACAATAGAAAAATTACTTGTTGCCAATCGAGGGGAAATCGCCTTACGAATCATGCGGACGGCTCGTGAAATGGGTATTCAGACTGTAGCAATTTATTCCGAAGCGGATCGTAACGCACTTCATGTCCGCTATGCCGACGAAGCCGTGTACGTTGGTCCAGCACCTTCCTCCGAATCATATTTGCGTGCCGACATAATTATTGATGTCTGTAAGCAGCTAAATGTTGATGCGATCCACCCCGGTTACGGGTTTTTATCTGAGAATGCCAATTTTGCCCGGTTAGTGCGGGAAGCAGGTTTACTATTTATTGGCCCTTCGCCCGAGAGTATTGAGGTTATGGGTAGCAAACTGGCCGCTAAAGCCGCGGTCGCTACCTATAATATTCCGATGGTGCCCGGCACACCTTCGGCCATTACCGACCGTAGCGAAGCCAAAATTATTTCGGCGAAAATAGGTTACCCGATTCTTATCAAGGCCAGCGCGGGCGGGGGTGGTAAGGGGATGCGTGTCGTTGAGAGCGAAGCTGATTTTGACGAGCAAATGGATCGGGCTGTCAGCGAAGCCCAGTCGGCTTTTGGTGATGGATCGGTCTTTATTGAGAAATACGTTACGTCGCCCCGACACGTCGAGATTCAGGTGTTGGGTGATCAGCATGGCAACATCATTCATCTTTTCGAGCGCGAATGTTCGGTGCAGCGTCGGCATCAGAAAGTCGTTGAAGAAGCGCCCTCCGCTATTCTTACCCCCGAAATTCGCGACGCAATGGGCCGCGCGGCCGTGGACGTAGCGCGGGCGTGTGGGTATTATGGTGCTGGTACGGTCGAATTCATTGTGAACGACAAGCTTGACTTTTATTTTCTGGAAATGAACACCCGCCTTCAGGTCGAGCACCCCGTTACAGAACAGATTACGGGTGTAGACCTGGTGAAGCAGATGATCTACATTGCCGAAGGAAAACCGTTAGCCATCAGGCAGGAAGACCTCGAAATCAAGGGACACGCGGTAGAAGTACGGGTCTATGCCGAAGATCCAGCCAACAACTTCCTGCCCGACGTAGGTACGCTCGATACGTATGTACGCCCACAGGGTAACGGCGTTCGGGTAGACGATGGATTCGAGCAGGGTATGGCCATTCCAATCTATTACGACCCGATGATTGCCAAGCTTATTACGTATGGTGATAGTCGGGAAGAGGCCATCCAGAAAATGATCCGCGCCATTGATGAGTACCAGATTTCGGGCGTACAGACAACCCTCCCTTTCTGCCGGTTCGTTATGGAGCACGACGCCTTTCGGTCGGGTCAGTTCGACACGGGTTTTGTCAGTAAGTATTTTACCCCGGATAAATTAACGCCCGCACCAGACGTAGCAGAATCCGAATTGGCAGCTGTTTTAGCGGCTTACCTGCTAAATAATACCAGGCCAAACGCAGGTCGAACGCAACAGAATGGTGAGAATATTCAGGTAACAACGCAGAAGAGCAACTGGAAGGCCAACCGACTGCGATAAGTTATGGACTACCAGATTGACACAGTTGCTGAGGCCGAGTACCCTGATGTACTGGCTGTTTAGGAAGCATCTGTACGAGCAACGCACCATTTCCTTCGGGAAGAGGACATTCAATTTTATAAGCCATTGATCTTAAACGAGTATCTAAGAGCGGTTGATCTATCGTGCGTCCGTAATAAAGACGGAAAAATAGCTGGGTTTATGGGCGTTGCTGATGATAAAATCGAAATGCTATTCATCCATCCAGATGTGCGCGGAAAAGGGATTGGGAAGATTCTGGTGAATTATACGCTTGACCAGTTGGGCGTAAAGAAAGTGGATGTCAACGAAGCGAATGAGCAGGCCGTTGGGTTCTATCAGCATGCCGGTTTTCTGACTGTAAGCCGCTCAGCGCTGGACTCCACCGGTCAGCCGTTGCCGGTCCTACACATGGCGCTCATAACCAAATAACCAGTAGTTAAGAGCAGCATCGGCTGGTTTGGCTATCCGTGCGGTAAATCCTGTTGAAAAATAAACCCATTCTACTGCGCGCTTATTTTACAATTGTATTATTATCAGAAAAATTGCGTAATTTACTTTATAATCGTATCTTTATTGTGTAGATAATACACCATTAGCGTTTTGCCTCTTTTATGCATATTCAAAGGTTACCTACATCCTTACAGCATGAATCGGAGACGATGCTTTCCCGGCGTATAAAAGCAGGGGATGACAAAGCTTTTGAGGAAATTTTCTTCCGGTACTATAAACATCTATATGCTATTGGCCTCAAATTTTTGAAGAATCCTGACCTGGCCGAAGATGCCGTTCAGGATATTTTCCTGAAACTTTGGGACCATCGCGACGCACTCAACGAAGCCTACTCCATCAAAAATTTTCTGTCCATTGCCATGAAAAACCACGTGATGAACGTCATACGGGATCATCACACGGCTATCTGGGAATACATCTCCTTCGGGACCGAAGAACTGGCTGGAGAAGATACGACGTCAAATACGTATCAGCTTCAGGAGTACGGTGCTATTCTGGAACAGGGATTAAGACAACTCCCCCCTCAGCGTGAGAAAATTTTCCGGTTACGGGTGTTCAGCGGATTAAACAACGAGCAGATCGCCCAGCAACTATCCATCTCGGTCAATACGGTTAAATTTCAATTCTCTCAGGCGACCAAGTTTATTAAAGCGTATCTGGGAAAGCATGCTGATCTGGAAAGTGCTTTGTTTGCTTTCGTGTGTTTGCTACTTTTTTAATTTTTTTTCTTCGATCAATCATACTTCCTTCCCGGTTGCGTGTATTCATTCAGGAGAGTGCCAACTATTCCTGATGGTTAATGGATTCACAACGTCTACAGAATTATTTACGAAATCAGTGTACACCGGAAGAGGCCCGTGTGGTGCTGACTTATCTGGCGACCGATGAGGGGCAGCGTCAGTTGCAGCACGTACTGAACAACGACCTGGATAACTTCAGCCAGCAACCTCTCGACGCCCTTGAGCAGCAGAGTGCTCAACGCTTGTTCGGTAAGATTCAGGCCAGCAAAACAACAAAGCCCAAGCTATCCTACCCTCAAGAAAATTGGCTGGGACAACGCTGGCATTGGCTGGCGGCTGCCACGGTTAGCTTACTCTTGCTGGCAACTGGCGGCTGGTGGTTTTATCAACGTAACGCGACACCCCAACTGCTTACGCTGCACACCGATTATGGTCAGATCCGGCGTGTAAGTTTACCCGATCACTCCGTCGTAACGATGAATGGCAATACGTCCATTCGCTACGCTGACCACTGGTCGACCGACTCGCCCCGCGAGGTATGGGTCGAAGGGGAAGCTTTTTTTGAAGTCGTTCATACGAAAAATCATCAGCAATTCCGGGTACATCTGCCCGAACGAATGAACGTAGAAGTGCTCGGCACCCGCTTTAACGTTTACACCCGGCAGTCAGCGACGAAAGTTGTGCTGAATGAAGGACGTATTCAGATGCGCGTGGCCGATAATCCAGATAATCAACTGGAAATGAAACCCGGCGAAATGTTTTTTGCGGACACGAAAGCCAGGGTTTTCTATAAAAAAACGGTCGATGCACAGGCACAATCATCCTGGCGAACGGACAAGCTGGTTTTCAATGGGACGACACTGGCTGAAATCGCCACGCTATTACACGATACGTATGGTCTGGATGTCGAAATCCGGGATCAAAAATTAATAAAGCAGAAATTTTCCGGCACCATCCCCAGCAAAAATGCTGCTACAATCCTTAAAGGCCTCTCTGGTCTTTTTGACTTAACCATTACCGAAAAAAATAACCACGTACTAATCGAGTAAATCCAATCTATATGAAACGACTGTTATTCTTTTTAATGAGTGTAATCCTGGCTGGAGCCCTACCGGTCCAGGCTCAACTGCTGGCGTCGAATGTGAGTCATACCCATACCGGTCAACAATCCAGGGAACGTAACGTTTTGACGCTAAAAGCCGCGCTAACTGAACTGGAAAAGCAATACCGGGTGTCGTTCATTTACCGGACGGATCAGGTCGATACAAAAGTGATCCTGACTACCCATCGGAAATGGTCCGTTGAGGATGCGCTTTCTAACTTGCTGGCAGACACAGGGCTGAAGTTCGAGAAAATTCAGAACAATTTTTATGTGATTGCCCCTGATAAGGAATCTGAAAAACCCTTTTCCCGAAAAATCAATCAGATTGAAACGAAAGGATTCGACTCCCCGGCAACCGGCGAATCAGCCTCCCCTGATCTGACGATCGCCAAACTGGAACGTACTGGTTATTCGGTTTTGTCAACAGAGCGTCCATTAGCTGATATTCGGGGTAAAGTTTCGGATGCAAACGGGCAAGGCGTACCGGGCGTTAGTGTTGTCATTAAAGGTACGTCGCGCGGAACGACGACTAATGGCCAGGGCGATTATACGATCAATGCCAACTCAGATGCGGTACTGGTTTTCAGCTTCGTCGGTTACGTTTCTCAGGAGGTTCCCGTGAGTGGACGCAGTCTTCTGAACGTGACGTTACAGACCGACGAACGAGCCTTGGAAGAAGTAGTAGTTGTGGGTTATGGTACGCAAAAACGCGCTTCGGTAACAGGCGCCGTTTCGTCCGTAACTCCCAAAGATTTAACGGCTCTACCCGTAATCAGTGCTGAATCAGCGCTGCAGGGTCGCGTTCCGGGTGTCCGGGTAGTAAACAACGGCGCTCCCGGCCAGGCACCGATCGTGCGCATTCGGGGCGTTGGCTCGATCAACTTTGCCTCCGGTCCGCTCTATGTGATCGACGGCATTCCATCGGGTGATCTGAATAACCTCGATCCGAAAGATATTGAATCGCTCGAAGTACTGAAAGATGCCAGTTCAGCGGCTATCTATGGTTCGCGGGCGTCGAATGGGGTCGTTATCATCACCACCAAGCGGGGGACTAAAGATGGGCAGCTCCACGTCAGTTTTGATACGTATGTAGGCACGCAAAGTGCCTGGAAAAAGCTGGATCTACTGAACACAGATCAGTATATTCAATATGCAACGGCCCTGAACGGAAATGCAGGCATTGCCCTACCCGATCGACTCAAAAACCTGAACACGCCGATTTATAATGGTGCTACCCAGACGTTCGCCCAAACCAACACCAATTGGCAGGACGTCATGTTCCGTACGGCTCCGATTCAGCAACACCAGGTTTCGGTATCGGGCGGCAACCAAAAATCACGGTTTTTTGCGTCGGCAGGCTATTTTGATCAGGAAGGAATTCTGATCGGCACGAATTACAAGCGGGGTAACGTTCGGCTGAACTCCGATCATCAGATTACCAAAGCCATTTCGTTTGGGCAAACGCTGATGCTTTCGTACGACAAAACCCGGGGAGAGCAAGGTTTTGGTGGTGGTCGTACGGCCGTTATGCAAGCCATTCGTAATCTGCCTTACTGGCCGGTTACCGATCCGACAAAAGTGGGAGGCTATAGCTCTCCGACAGCAGCCGATGGTTCTGACCCCGATAACCCGGTCCGGATTGCGCTCATGGACCAAAGCTATCAGCAGCGACTCAAACTGCTCGGTACGTTATATACAGAGATCAAACTAACCAGTTTTCTGAAGTACCGCTTCAGTTTCGGCGCCGACATCGTTACTGCGCGGGGAAATGACGTTTATCCAATCTATAACGATGGATATAAGGGCCGTACGCAAATGCAGTTAAACGACAACCGGACCTCGTATTATTCACCAATCCTTACCAATCAGCTGACCTTCGACAAAACGTTTGGCAAGCATGCATTGAACGTAACAGCGGTGGCAGAGAAACAGACGTTTCGTAGTTCCAACGTGAACGCAACAGGCTATCGTCCGAATAACGACATTGAAGTGCTGCAGGGAATTTCGAACCCCGGTGTTACGAGTAATCTGGATGAAAGCAGCCTGATTTCATACGTAGCGCGGGTGAACTATGATTACGGCGGCAGATATCTGATTAGCGCGTCGGTACGTCGGGATGGCTCGTCGCGGTTTGCACCGGGCAACAAATGGGGAACGTTCCCATCGGCGTCGATTGGCTGGCGTATCAGTGAAGAAGCGTTCATGAAATCGATACCCGATATTTCGGAACTGAAACTCCGGGCCAGTTATGGCGAAACGGGCTTCAATGGTATCGGTAGCTATGCCTGGCAGTCACTGGTGCAGGCCGACAATACGAACTATATTTTCGGTGGTGTAAAAGCGTTGGGTTCGTATTTCAGTGCCCTCGGCAACACCGAATTGAAGTGGGAAACCACCAAAATGACTAACATAGGCATAGACATGGGGCTGTTCAGCAATAAACTGACGTTTACTGCCGAGGCTTATAACCGTCTGACCGATGGGCTGTTACTGAACGTACCGATCCCGAATTCGATCGGTTATTCATCCGCACCGCTGGCCAACATCGGCAGCATGAAAAACTGGGGCTATGAATTCCAGGTGGGCTATAACCACAATCAGGGCGACTTCCGCTGGAACGTATCAGGTAACATCGACATTACCCGAAATCGCATTCTGAGCCTCGCTACGCCCAGCGCCACCATTTATTCTGGCTCGAATGGGGATTTCGGTCCAGACGACATTACGAAGACGGAAGCCGGTCAACCTATTCAATCGTTCTATGGCTACCAGGTAGCTGGTATTTTCCAATCGCTCGACGAAGTGTATAGCGCTCCGGCACAGAGCCGGGCCGAAAAGCGGGAGAATAATGATCCGGCGAAAAACACATCGCCCGGAGACATTCGGTTCAGAGATCTGAACGGCGATGGTGTTATCAATTCCAGTGACCGGACGTATCTGGGCAGCTACATCCCGAAATTTAGCTACGGTGTCAATTTTGGCGCAAACTATAAGAATTTCGACCTGACGGTGTATCTCCAGGGTGTACAAGGGAATAAGATCTACAACGGAACAAAGGTTATTGAACAGGGAATGCTTCGGTTATTCAACGCCGGAACCGACGTATTGAACGCCTGGACACCTACCAACACCAATACCACCGTACCACGGGCCATCAACGGTGACCCAAATGGCAATACGCACACTTCCGACCGGTTTCTCGAAAGCGGTTCGTACATGCGTGTGAAAAACCTGAGCATCGGCTATACGATCCCAACCGAAGTGATGAACCGGATCTCGAAAAATACCCTGAACAAACTGCGTATTTATGTATCCGCCACCAACCTGCTGACGTTTACAAAATACACGGGTCTGGACCCCGAAATTGGGGTTAACGGTAATTCGGGCGACACAAGTAAACTACTGACCAACGGCATCGATTATGGTCAGTATCCACAGCCTCGTACGCTACTGGTGGGCTTGAACTTCGGATTTTAAAAACATTCCAGACATCGTTATTAACAGAACAAGCAAATGAAAAAAGGAATTTTAATCGCTGGAACGTTATTTCTGGGACTGATTTCTGGCTGTAAGGAAGAAATACTGGACAAAACGAATCCAAACGGCGTTACCGTCGATAATTTTTATAAGAATGGCTCCGAGCTAACCAGCGCCGTTACGGCCGTTTATGCGCTGACAAAGGCCAATCAGCTTACCTCACGGGAATGGTTTTTTCTGCACGACCTACGTAGCGACGACGTAGCATCGGGCGGAGGACAACTCGAAGCACCCCGCAATCAATTATTGTTGGGAAGCCATAACTCCAGTAATGGCGTGATGAACTCGGTCTGGAATGGTCACTACCGGCTGATCCATCGGGCGAACTCCGTTCTGGATTTGTCGACTAAGGTCAGTGATCTGTCTGCTGGCGATAAAAACCGCCTGTTGGCCGAAGCCCGGTTTCTACGGGCCTGGTCTTATTTCGATCTGGTGACGATGTGGGGCGGTGTTCCGCTCTATAAAAATTACGTAACGTCGATAGACGGATCGCTGGGCCGCTCCTCCGAAAAAGAGGTATACGACTTTATCGTTGCCGATCTGAAAGCCGCCCAGGAAGCCTTACCGACCACCTACGAGGCCGCCAACCTGGGTCGGGCAACAAAAGGAGCAGCCCAAATGCTCCTGGCTCGGGTTTATCTGCAACAGGCTGATTATGCTAATGCTAAAACAGAATTACAGAAAATAATTTCGTCGGGTACCTACAGCCTAGTCGATGAATTTACGGATAACTTTCTGGAAGAGACTGAATTCAACAAAGAGTCGATCTGGGAAATTAACTTCTTCCCATCGGGTGGTAATTACAACTGGGATGGTGACGGAAACGGCGCTACAGCGGGGACTGAAACCGTACGTACGCAGGAGTACTCAGCAATTGGCTGGCGGAACATCATTCCGTCTAACAATCTGCTGAACGAGTTTGAAAAAACGACGAAAGGCGATGCCAAAACCGACCCTCGTTACGCTAAATCGTTCTACTTCACGGGCGACAAATACAATAGCGACAAAAATACGTTGACGGATGCCGCTCAGAATGGCAACTCATCGACGGTCGGTGGGCAAACCCTGAAAGTTAGCTGGCGGAAGTTTTCGCTGATGTATAAAACGGATCAGTCTTTCCTGACTGGGGGCATCAACCAACGGATTATGCGCTATGCCGAAACACTGTTGGCCATGGCCGAATGCGAAAATGAACTCGGCAATACCGCATCGGCCGTTACGTATCTAAATCAGGTTCGCGCCCGCAAGAGTGTAGCCATGCCTGCTTACCCAACAGCAACGTATCCGGTTAGCACGAAAGATCAAGTATTTGCGGCTATCGTGCACGAACGGCGGGTTGAACTGAGTGGCGAAGAGATTCGGAACCGCGATATTCTGCGCTGGCGGAAGGCGGGTAAGCTGACAACGGAGCCATTCAGTTATTTCCAGAAAGGTAAGCACGAACTACTGCCTATTCCACAGACGGAAGTGGACAATAACCCGAAAATTGAGCAAGTTGACCAGAATCCGGGCTATTAGTTTTCAGTATTACCAACCTATTGATTAGTAGTAGCGGGGGACAGCATTATTTATCGGCTGTCCTCCGCTTTTTACGTTGTAAAAGAACAGGAGCATTATCATGATTCGTTTGGGTTCGTTTTATGAAAAGATCATCGTTGGTCTAAGCCTGCTGGTTGCGGCCTGTCATAAGCCACAAGCCAAGCGTTTTGACTTACTTCCTTCTAGTCAAACCGGCGTAACCTTCGCGAACACACTTACCCAAACCGACCAACTCAATGCGTTTACGTTCACTAATTTTTACAATGGGGGGGGCGTTGGCGTTGGCGACGTCAACAACGACGGCAAACCCGATGTTTTCTTCGGCGGAAATCAGGTAAGCTGCCGACTCTATCTAAATCAGATCGACTCTACAAATCACAGCTGGAAATTTGACGACATTACCGAGTCGGCCGGGGTTTCCACGAATCGTTGGTGTACCGGCGTTTCCATGGTCGATCTGAACGGTGATGGCTGGCTGGATATTTACGTGAGTGCTGCCAAACATCCTGGTCTCACTGAATCCAAAAACCTGTTGTTCATTAATCAGGGGCTCAAAAAAGGGAAGCCGGTTTTTAAGGAAATGGCTGCCGAATACGGCCTGGCCGACGATGCCTATACAACCCAAACCGCTTTTTTCGATTATGATCTGGATGGCGACTTAGACGCTTATCTACTCAATACGGCTCCTGATCTCCAAAACCCGAATATCCTCAGGCAGACCTACAACGACGGTACGTATCCAAGCACGGGAAAACTTTATCGCAACGAAGGCAATGGGCCTAAGGGACATCCTACGTTCACCGATATTTCTAAACAGGCGGGTATCGTATATGAAGGACTGGGTTTGGGCCTGGCTATCAGCGATCTCAATAAAGACGGCTATCCTGACATTTACTGCTCGAACGACTTCATCAGTAGTGACATTCTCTACCTAAATAATGGCAAACGGTCAACCAACGGTCCAGCGTTTACCAATGTCATTCGCCAGGCGACCGCCCACACGAGCCTGTATGGCATGGGGGTCGACGTAGCAGATTTCAACAACGACGGCCTACCCGACGTTTTCCAGCTTGATATGCTGCCCGAAGAAAACGCCCGCCAGAAAAAAATGCTCGCGGGGCAGGATTACGACCGCAAGGAACTCAGTATTGCCGAACCGTACCGGTATCAGATGCAGTACATGCGCAACTCGCTGCAACTCAATTTAGGGGCAGAGGGCATGGGGCTAGGGGCAAGGGGTAAAGCAGTCGACCAATCCCCCCATCCTATCCCCTCTGCCCCTACCCCTCTGCCCTCTGCTCCCATCCCCCGTTTCTCCGAAATCGGCTTACTGGCAGGCGTTGCGAAAACGGACTGGAGCTGGTCGGCACTCTTTGGTGATTATGACAACGATGGTCGTAAAGACCTGTTTATTACGAATGGATACCGCCGGGACGTAACGGATCGCGATTTCATTCAATTCACCGAAGAGTTCTCAGGCTTCGGCACGACTGAATTTCAGAAGGATAAGCGCGAAGAACTGATGAAGAAAGTTCCGGAAGTACAGGTGCCAAACTACGCGTATCGCAATACGGGCGACGTATCGTTTACCGACGTATCGCAGGAATGGGGACTAGCCTCGCTCTCCTATTCCAACGGTGCCGCCTACGCCGATCTGGATAACGACGGCGACCTCGACCTGGTTGTCAATACCCTTGATTCCGAAGCCCTTATTTATCAGAATACTACCCAGGAACAGTCGCCGAATCATTACGTATCCATACAATTCGATGGAGCGCAGGGTAACCGGCAGGGTATTGGTGTGAAAGCGACGGTATGGGCAGGCGGTCAAATGCAGTATGCTGAACTATCAGTTGTCCGGGGCTTTCAGTCGTCGGTAGAACCTGTGTTGCATTTTGGACTGGGCAAGTCAAAGCAAATTGATTCGTTACGGGTTGAATGGCCGGGTGGTAAGACCGAAACTCGTTACCGCGTCCAAGCCAATCAACGACTGCACTTCCGCCCTCAAAACGCTCACGACACATACGTAACACCCACTTCCAAAACGACTCAGCCGTTATTCGCTAATGTTCCCCTGCCGGTTACCCCGACTTTTCAGCATCAATCGTCCGATTTTGTCGATTTTAAACAAACCGCAGCTCTGCATAAGATGCTTTCGCGTAGTGGCTTCGCGCTGGCAACCGGCGACATCAATGGCGATGGTTTAGAGGATTGTTTTGTCGGCGGTACGTATCGAGGCAGTAAAGCCTGTTTCCTGGTAAGAACGGCGCAGGGCGGATTTACGCAAAAATCATTACCTGTTCATACCGATCATGACGATACAGCTGCTTTACTTTTTGATGCCGACGGCGACAAAGACCTGGATTTATACGTAGTGAGTGGAGGATACCAACAATCAGCTTCCGATAAAGCGTTTTATCAGGATCAATTATACATTAATAACAGTCGCGGTGATTTTAGCCCCGCTTCGTCTAGTACCTTACCCGACGTATCAGGCAGTGGCTCCTGCGTTGTGGCCACTGATTTTGATCACGATGGCGATCTGGATTTGTTCGTCGGCGGCCGCTTGATTCCTGGTAAATACCCACTGCCCGCCCGCAGCTATCTGCTCCGAAATGACCAGTCGAATGGCGTTGCTAAGTTTACCGACGTAACGGCTCAGGTTTGCCCGTGGCTTTTGAAAGCCGGACTTGTTTGCAGCGCTCTCTGGACTGACACCGACCACGATGGGTGGGCCGATCTTATCCTCGCTGGCGAATGGATGCCTATTACGGTATTGAAGGGGGGAGAGGGCAAGGGGCAGGGGGCGAAGGGGTTCACATTACGCCCTATGCCCCTTGCCCCAACCCCTCTGCCAACCGGCTGGTGGAACAGTCTGGCACAGGGCGATTTCGACAACGACGGCGATCTGGATTACATTGCTGGCAACGAAGGACTGAACACGTTATATCGGGCATCGGAACAGGAACCCCTCAAAATTGTGGCGAAAGATTTTAACAACGACGGTACGTTCGATCCGTTGATGGGTTATTTTATTAAAGGAGTGGCCTACCCCGCCGTTCCGCGTGATGCACTGAATCAGCAGGTTATTCAATTCCGGCGCAAGTACCAGCACTATGCCGATTATGCTCAGGTTACGTTCGCTAATCTGCTTTCGGATGATGAGTTAAAAGATGCCTATCACGCCCAGGCGACTTATCTGCAAAGTGCCTATATTGAGAATCTGGGGAACGGCCAGTTCAGAATAACGCCCCTTCCCCGCCTGGCCCAGGAGTCGCCCATTTATGGTATTGTTCCTTACGATTTTAACAAAGATGGCAATCTGGACGTCGTTCTAACCGGCAACTTTTTTCCAAACGAAGTCAATATGGGGCGGCAGGACGCTTCTGTTGGTTTAGTACTTCTAGGCAATGGTCATGGCCAATTTCGTGCTCTACCGAGCCGGGAAAGTGGTTTGTTTGTTACAGGAGATGCCCGAACATCTGTTCTGTTATCCGACAAAAGCGCAGGCAAAGTACTGGTGACGGCCGTAAACGGGCAAGGATTGGCGGTTAATCGTTACATAAAGCCAAAAGGACACTAAATGTATAAGCGTGATGTCGGTCATCAGTAACCGACATCACATTTAAAATCCCATTTTGACTTCGAAGCGTTCGCCTGAAACCGTTTGCTCGTCGAGGTTGAAAATGTCAGCCAGGGTCATGGGCTGATCGGTGCGGAAGTCCACGCCAAGGTGAGCAAGCAGGTTATTGGCTTTGTTTGGAGCCAATTTTCCGAACGCATAGTCGACCATCAGTCGTCCTTTTCGCAAAAGAGCTTTGTCTAACAAGTGTTTGCTGGCGTTGAATGTCGCAATGACCTGAATGTGCATGCAATCGGCCAGGAGACCATCGGTGAGGTTCAGGATGTTTGATACGCTGTTAGTGTCTCCCCCAGCCTCGCGCGATTGCAGAATCCGTTCGGCATCTTCGATAATCAGTACAGATTCTTTATTGTCCAGCAAAAACGGAATAATTTCAGGCGAGGTCAGGTAGTTGGTCATGTAAGGCGGCAGAATCAGCATGTCTTTCTTGACCAACGAACTGAGGTATTTGATGTACGTTGTTTTACCGGTTCCAGGCTCGCCATGAAGCAGAACAAGTCCCTTGCTTTTCGGCTGTGCCAGCAGACCTACCAGCCGCTCATGAACAGCCGGAAAATCCTCGTTATAATGCAGTTCAAGATCGATCTCGGGCGGCAGAATTTCGACACGCTCGGTATGCAATCCACCTAAACCACTCTGGATCAGATAAATGTGCGTCTGATTATCTTCGTGAACGTATTTATGTTCATGAAAACCATCCAATAAACTTTTTGCCGATGTTTCTTCACGGAAATAGCCGTACAGACGAAAAAAGCGATCGCCTACAAATTCCGCTTTGAGTACCAGGCCGTCGTCGTGCTGATAAATCCGCTCAATGACATGCCACCCCTGATCAGAAACCCGCGTCGAATGATTGATAAGCTTAAAACCCCGGCTATCCAGGAGTTGCTGAGCAGAGGGTTTAAAATCGTCGTTAAAATGAAGATAATTCGGGTAGCTTCCGAATGTCTGAACGAAATGTGGAGCCAGCGGAAATTCCCGGTCAAGGTCGCTGGGAATGTACATATTCTGAATAGTAGACTGGTTAGACATACGATTGTTGGCTGACAGATAGTGCAACATATCGTCCTTGGAAATATCTTCGTAGGGTTTCAAACAGACGTCGCGTTACGTTTCTAGGGGACTAAGTTATCGAAATTTTCGATGACTATCCCGAAAACTCACCCGTATGCTGTTTAATACGTAAACTTCAACACATTCGGAGAAAAGCGAAGCATGAGTTCATGAACGCTGTTCTGATCGAATAGCATAGAGCCCGGACTCTCAGGGGTTTTCGAATTAAATACGTAGCCAAGGCGAATGGCTTTGGTTAATTGATATTCGGCAAATGCCTGAAGATAATTGGTCGAGATCAGGCCGGGACTGTTCTGCCGATATGATGCACCCAATCCTATTTCTTCGTTAAACCAGACTCGTAGATTCAGATCGACACCTAATGGTCGTGTATCGATTTTTGAAATCAATATCGACGGAATCAACACGGTATTATCGTCTATTTCAAACGGAACCCCTACCTGGAACATAATGGGTCGAATGGCCTGGTAGGCTGCCTGGCCGGAAAAGCTGAGTGTTCGGCCCGCCAGTTCGGGAGCGGATACACCCGCAAAAAAGCGATCCGACTGATAATAAATGCCTACTCCAAAGCTACCCGTAGCCCGGTTGAGTGTCGTTGCACTCGCAAAATCATAAAGCGGTAACACCGTAACGCCCCCCTGCACCCCGATGGACAATTTAGCTAAAGCAGGCAGATTGAACCGATAAGCCGCGCTCCCATAAGCACCAGTCGCAGCAAACAGTCCCATGCGATCATTCATGGCCTGGAAGCCTAGTCCAACCCGACCATTGGCAACAGCTCCATCAGCCGAAACGGTTTGCGTGATGGGTGCGTATCGTACGCTAAACCATTTGCGCCGAAGAAACGCCGATAAATGAAATGATTCCCGACTGCCGGCATAAGCAGGATTGATACTCAGCGGATTTAATAAATATTGTGAGTATAAAACTTCTCTTTGTCCATAAGTACGCTGACTTATTAGTAGCAGCCCTAAACAGCCCGTTAGTAAGAAAGCAATTTGTCGAAAGGAGATATTCCGCATAAAGTGAGTATTACGATAAATTGTCCGTTTTACCTAAAAAAGAATGCCAGATTACTCTACACAATTCGACCCCGCCGGGACGTTCGGCCGTTGCCGTCAGACATTTATAGACTTCTGATTGACCTATAAACATCGGACGGCAACGGCCGACCGTCCCGGTGGGGTCGAACCCATAACGAAATCAGATTAATCCGTATTTAACCAATTACTTAAAAGTCATACCCAAGTGTTAAATAAGCAATCGGTTTGCCAACTGTCTTGTCTTCCATGCCCCAGGCGTAATCGAACTTAACAAAATAACCAAAGATCATAGTTCGTACACCGGCTCCGTAACCAATCAGGAATGGATTTTTAAAGTTCGTCACGACCGCGCGGAACGGTATGTTGCCCCCGCCGACAATTTCGGTGTTCAAACTGTTTTGCTGACTGAATGGCCCGCTTCCCGTCCAGGCAGTGCCGATATCGGTGAAGGCAACCAGTTGTAGATTACGCAGGAAATTGGACGTTACGTTACCCCGATATAGGTAGCGAATTAACGGTAATCTCAATTCAGCATTGAAGAGCATATGGCTGTTCCCAGTGAGTTTGCCCTGGCGGAATCCACGTAGTGGAGCAGCAAAATCAAGGAAGAATGCGTTTCGGTAATCGTATGGGATTTCATTCTGAATGGTGTTCGGCACCAGCAGCGGATTGGAAGCAACCTGCTCTTTCTGATTATTGATCCAGTTTTCCATACCACCCAACGTACTTTGCTTGGGTGCTGCCCCTCCCGACTGGCTAAACGAAAAACGAAGTGCTAAAACCAGATCGCGGTGAATTTTCTGGTAGTGTCGGGCGTCGAGCGATAACCGCCGAAAACTTTCGGATGACGAGCGCATACCTGCGTATTCTTCATAACGAAGTTTGAGCTTTGTGCCGACAGTCATGTTCATGCCGTTGATTTGACTGTTGTCGAACACAAACTCGCCCCGCAAGCCGGCATAGTCAGATACGAGGTCGGGCAGTGCAAACGATGAAAGATCGATCAGCCGGGTCATGGCATAGAACGGGGATACCGTAAAGCGGCTGTTGACCGAAATTGGATAGGACGCCGATACGGCAAACCGGTTGTACCGATTTTTCTGCGTTAGACCGGCATCGGGTACAAACAAAGTCTGGCGGTCAACACGCACCCCATAATCGATGCGATGCGTTAGGTTCGTGTATTCAGCAAATAAGTCGCTGTTATGAAGTGCGTTGGTTAAGCTCAGAAACCCACCGGCACGTAGTACGTGATTTTCCAGCAGATCGGTTAGTGTGACTTCCTGCGTGTACCCAAAACCTCGAATCGGATCGATACGCCAGTTGGAGGGAGCATCATTGATACCAAACGTGCCTTTGTAATCGAAGGGGCCACGGATGGTAATATTTTCACGACGGCGATTCCGCAGAGGAGCCGTTGTTATGCCCGGCGACACGCCTGCTACCGACCGACGCTGACGATATTCAGCCGCTTTCAGCACCTCTGGATCGAACTGATAATTATCAGTGTCAACTTCACCAGGCTCCAGTGATAGTCTGTTTGTTGGTACGGGTTGTGCGCCACCTGCTACGTTACGTCCGGCGGCACTTGAATCAGTAAGCGTTTGAGTAGCCTGTGTCCCGGTTGAGTCGGTTTTAACCGGGTTCGTACGGGCCGTATTCTGTGCAGTCAATCGGTTAATGGCAGCCGCACGCTGGGTAGGCGGTGTCTGTACCGACTGCGACAGATTCAGTTGTGAACGGAAGCCAATATACTCATCGCCGTTTTTCAAACTGCTGTAAACGAACCCTCCATTGGTCGGATTCAGGTCATACAAACGAATACTTTGCGGGAAAGCTGTTAACTGTCCAACTGCTTTGCTTTCGGTATCAAGGCGGTATAAATTCCGAATGCCATTTATGTCATTGAGGAAATATAGAGTTGTCTCGCTGGCGGGGATAGCCTGTGCGGCATGCGAGAGCGAATCGGTTAGCCGAACTACCGACAAATCCCGTGCACTACCTTCGTGCGTGAACAAACTCAGGCGGTCACGGATCGTTTTATACGAGCCTTTGTCAACACCAAGGGTATCTTCTTTGCGATTCGAGCTGAAAACGACCTGACGCGCCGTACGTCCGACAAACGATGGGTATAAATCATCGTAAAGATCGTTGGTCAATTGCTGATAGGACCCGCGATTGATACTATATAGAAACAGATCGTTCTGCCCTTTACGGTCGGCGCTCAGGATCAGACTCCCACCATCCTCCGAGGCATCCATCCAAACCACCTGCGACAGTCCATTAACCTGACGCTTAAACTGTTGTTTAGGCCGTTTTTCAAAATCGCTGAACTGATACAGGAAGGTTTTCCCAACCTCGTCGGTCATAACGAGCAGGTTGTTTCCCTTCTGCCAGGCAACTAAGGGTGTACTGGTAGGAATAGCCAGGCCATCGAGTCGGTATCCGCCCGACAGAATTGTTGTTTTTTTACGATTCTTTGTATTGACAACTTCTACACTGAATTTTCCGTCACGTAGGATGCTATACGCAATATGCTCTTTATCAGGACTTAACTTTAAACTGATCAGCGAAGACTTATCATCCGCGGAGCTTACTTTAAGCTGAAAGTCATCGGTGCCGCTCTGATAGGCCTGCGTTACGCTGCTGGCCATACCTGCATAGTACTCACGCCATTCGCGCAGGAATCGACTGTAAGGCACCCCTAACGTACTGGTAATACTTTTTTCCTCATTCCGGATGATCCGCGTCAGGTTGAGGATATTGGAGACATTATCGCGACCGTAACGCTGAACGATGTAATTCCAGATCGAATGGCCAACCTGTTCTGCTTCCAATCCCGACAGACCCGCCAATAGGGCCGCTCGTTTAATGGGATGCGTCAGGGAAACGTCGCGCATGTAATCGTCTAATTCCTGACTATTTCCGTAAGCGATGTACGACGCTATTCCGGGCATAAACCAGTCAGGCAGGGTTAATAACAAGGAGCTTTGAAGCGCATCTTTCAGGCTGCCACCATAGAGCATGTCATACACGAAAAGCATGGCCACGTCGTGAACGATCTGCTTTCGGAAACTTGATTGATCACCTGTGAAGGCCAGTTCGATACGCGATTTGGATAAATTCTGCTCCCGAGTGTTCAAACCACCCTGTGCATTGATACCAATGTTGCTTTGCGCCAGTTCAGAAGGCGAGTTGAATAAAAAAATCTTGACCCGGTTGTACGGTGTGTACCCCAGCAATTCCGTGATCCGATCAAACTCCGACTCAGCATACTGAGCCGTCAGATTGGCAATCTGCGTACCATCCTGATAATAGTAAATCTCGAAATTTGAGGTTCGGATGGTTTTCCACTCGAAACCGCGGTACTGAATCCGATTTTTTCCAAATCGTTCGAGCGACGGATAATTTTGAGCAGTAGCCCCACTCATTCCGACCAACAAAAGGCCTACTAGTAAAATGTATTGATTTCGCATAACGTACCGACAACCATACGCCCAATTCCAATATGCCGGATTCACGAGCGTTTACCTACTACGTATTTCCTAAAAACTAACTGATTAGTGCTGATCGCTACCAGCTTAATTCGTGTTACTATAACGAAACATAACGGCTAATATTCGCTTCCGGCTCCAAATCTTCACCATCTAACAAATGTCGTGAAAATTGTTCGGCCAAATACGGTGCCAACGAAACTCCTTTCGTACCCATACCCCCGAAAATACCAACCGCCGGATGCGCCGGATGCATGCCAATAAACGGTCTGCGATCTTTCGTTGACGGACGGATGCCGGCCTGTTGCGCGACTACCTGATACGGTATTTTCAGCAACTCCCGGACCTTCGACTCTAAAAACTGGCGACCATCGTCGGTTGTTTGCCAGTCCAGATCGTGCCAGCTATACGTAGCGCCAATTCGGATTAAGCCGTCGCGAACGGGTAGAATAAAAATGCCCTGATTGACGATGTTTTTAATGGAATATGTATCGGCAACAGCGGTCAGAATCTGCCCTTTCACAGGATTATACGGAAGATAGCTAAACAACGAGTTCTCGCGGGCCAGCACGCCATCGCAAAAGATCACCTTCGAGAAATCAATGTCCTTCCAGCCGACCTTGTGTTCTTTAATATTCAGATCATCAAGCTCGATTCGGCCTTCAAAGTATTGATTTTTTCGAACAAAATAGCCTTTGATCACCCGCACGAACTCTGTTAAATCCAGCCAGCCAGCCTGCGTCACTTCCAACCCACCGAACGGATTATTGATGAATTTGCTGTAAACCTCATTGTCAGCCGTTTCTGCTACGTAAGGACGTATCGCCGGGTCTGCCGTTAACGTACGATAATCCGTCTGCTCCCGAATCGACCGAAAAGGGCGATAGATCGTTTTGGGGTGAAAAAACCGGACGCCTAAATCCTGCTCGATTCCGCTATAAAACTGATGCAGAAAGGGAAACAGTTCGTCGGCTTTCCAGGTACGAACCAGCTTACGGCCAGTCAGGGGATTAACGATGCCAGCCGCAACGGCCGATGCGGATGGAAGTCCCGGATCATCGGCCAGAACCACCGAACACCCACGCTGGTCCAGTATCCAGGCCAGGACCGACCCGGCTATCCCCTGGCCCACAATCAGAAAATCGGCACTCATGTATATTGATTGATAAATTCGGTTGGTGTCATTTGATACACCTCCTTGAAACATTGCCCAAAGTACGTAACACTTTCGAATCCTACCGAATAAGCCGTCTCCGTTACGGTCTTACCCGACCGTAATAATTCACTGCCTCGACGTAATCGATACGTTCGAATCAACTCCGTGGGCGAGAGCTGAAGTTTACTTTGTAGCTTGCGGTAGAGGGTTTTACGGTCCATCGCGACCTGATCAGCCAGCCACTCTACCCCTACTCGTGGATTATCTAAGTTAATTTCCAACAACGTATAAATTCGCTCCAGAAAGGGGTCGGTCGGTTCGGTTGGCGCTACGTGTACTCCCGAGTCAGGTTGGGTCAGCTGCTGGCGGTGATAAACCCGCAATTTTTGCTGATAAGTGATCAGGTTAGCAATCTTCAGTCGCAGTTCAGTCAGATCAAACGGTTTTACCAAATAGGCATCAGCTCCGTTTTGTAATCCCTCTATCTGGCTCTCATGAGCACTTCTGGCGGTTAACAACACAACGGCAATGTAATCCGTAGCTGGATTCGTCTTAATCAGGCGTGTAAGCTGAAACCCGTCCATCTGCGGCATCATTACGTCCGAAATAACCACGTCGGGTAAATATTCCTGCGCCAACTCCCAGCCTTGCTGCCCATTATTAGCGATCATTACTCGATAACGCGTCGCTAGCTCACCGGCCATAAAATTGGCCAGATCCGTATTATCTTCTACAATCAATACAAAAGCCCGATCGTCCTGATCGGTAAGAACATTGATTTCATCTACAAACGTAGCATGGCTATTGGAAATAGATTGTACAGCTACAGGAAGATGGAAATCAGTATCGTTTAGGGTCGAAAACGCTGGCGCAACTTCTACAGGTAAATACACAATGAACGTACTGCCTTCGCCCGGCTGACTTTCGACCTCTACCCTGCCGCCTAGTAACGTAGTCAATTCACGTACCAGCGCCAGCCCAACGCCCGTACCTTCAAACGAGCGGGTAATGTGATCGTCGGCCTGATAGAACCGATCGAAGATAAAGGGCAGTTGGTCGGCGGCAATCCCAATACCCGTATCACTCACCCTCAGTCGGGCCTGATCGGCTTCCAGCCACAATTGAACATCGACTTGTCCGCCCGTGGGGGTGAACTTGAGCGCATTGGCCAGTAGGTTATAAACAATTTTCCCCCACTTATCGGCATCCATCAAATACAGGTTATCATCACCGTGGATACGTAGTGCCAACGCAATTTTCTTAGCCTCAGCCGACGAACTGAACAAATCGATAAGCTGAGTTGTGAGTCGACCTACCTGAACAGACTGCTGCGTTACGTTCATATACCCATTTTCGAGCCGGGATATATCCAGAAGCTGGTTGACCTGATTGAGCAGGTGACGCGCATTCCGATCTACTGTTTGTAGACTCGTCTGCATGGTATCTGGCAGCACGGGCGATTCGAGCAATTTCTCGACTGGCGAAATGATCAGGGAAAGAGGTGTGCGAAATTCATGTGTGAGGTTCGTTACAAAGCGGGACTTGGCTTCATCCAGCTGTTTAAGGTGTTCGGCTTGTTCACGGAGTTCTTTGGTCCGTTCGTCAACCTGCTGTTCCAGTTCTTCATTTTGCCTCGCCAGTAATTCCTGCCTGGCCTGCTGTTGAGCCTGGTTTTGAGCCGACAAATCTTCGACCTCCTGTAGCTTAACACTTAGCTGTTTGTTGATCCAGCCATGTTCCAGAGCCAACCGGAGCGACAGTGTCAGCGGAATGCACAAAAACAGGATACTGTACAGCCCGTGAAACAGCCATTCATGCCCAACAATGGGTATGTTATACGCGCTTGTGATCCAGAAAACAATTTCCAGTCCAACATGACAAAGAACGCCGGTCATAACGATGCGAGCCCCTACCAGTTGACGCCGGATAGCCACTGCTGAGACCCGAATTAATTCAACCGTCAGGTAATACGATATTAGAATAGCCAGCCAGGGATATTGGGACGGAAATGAATTGTAAGACAGAATGATACTACCGATTGTCAGCCAGAATGGCCAGCCTTTCCGGATACTAAACAGGCTGTAAAAGATGAGGAGCATTAAGCCGCTGATCCAGGGGGAAGCATACGTACTATAGCCGAGTATCGTCCGGGCGTCCATCGAATGCATAAGATCAGAAGCAGCCCGAAGAAACGACTGGTAGCCCATCAGCAAATACATACCGGCTGCGTAGAGATTGGCTCGTTGTCGGCGATACGCTATAAATAAGCTAAGATGCAGGATAAACAGAATAAAGGATATCCCAACTTTGAAGCTATCCAGATATACCGATTCGATATTGAATAGCGGAATCGCCGGTATCTCCCCCGCTGGAAACAGATTAAATCGTACGACAGAAGGGAGTCTGCCTAAATAGATTTTTTCATAATCGAGGCCTGGGTGATAGGCAATTCGCATGGCCAGTACGTGCTGCGTGGCGGGCTGAAGCGGTAAACTGAACGCAGCATATGGATTATAAGCCCGCACACTGTCGGGATTCGCACTGATCGTACCGAAGCGATAAAGTAATCGCCCATCCAGATAAATATCCGACGCAACGGACTGAAACATGTAGCATAGTACGGGCGGTAAATCCTGCCCTGTAGTGATATGCAACCGAAGCCAGCTAACACCCGCCTGTTCAATCTGTGGTACGTCCTGAATCGCCTTCGTCGGATCGATCGGTTTCCACTGGCGATCATCCAGATCAGGCTTGGCCCAATTCAGATCATCGCCCGGATGAAAGCGCCAGCCCCGATCGAGCATGACGCCCGCATTGGGTAAGGAATCCAATTGAAAGTTAGCCGCCGGATTCTGGGCCTTGCCAGTTGTAAATGTCAGCAGAAGTAGCCAACTGATTATACGTATCGTCTTTATCAATAGAGTGGCTCCGATTTAATCCCCTGTTAATTAAAAAGCGAACTCATTCAATCTGTCCATATTGCCGGATGTAAGCAATAGGTAAGATAAGTAGAAACCGCTGAATACTTGTCAATTAGCTGAGTTTATTCGGTTTCCTATTGATTAAAGGGCTGTGTTTATCTAAGCACACGTGGTAATCAATTCTGGCCATGATGGTGAGTCTAGAGGCTTCTCACTACGTCCCAAACCTACTTTTTTGACCGTTTGCTAAGTCAGCGCAGCCATTTGCCCCGAAATTGATACAGGTTGCCCCAAATCTTAGGGGTCAGTCAATCCAAAAAGCACAATCTTGTATGGTTGTCAGTCACAGAATCGGGCATGGTCTGCTTTGCGAACGTAGCAGTAACTACCTTATCTGAACGATTGCTTTATCGAAAGTATAGGACCAGTTTCATAGCATCGATGAACTATCAATCCTTTCTGCCTTCGCTGGCCCTTCGTCCTTACGTTGAGGCATACGTCCTCATGAAGTCATCCACTGGTTTCGCCCAGCCCGAGCGGATTCCGCCGGGAGGACGATCCGGTATCGTCCTGAATCTGGGAGCTGATTATCAGGTTGAGCTTTTGGGTGTGCTGCAGAAACCTTCCAGGATTGCTATTGGGGGCCAGTTAACGCAAGTCATGTGGTTAACTGAATCTGTCGACTATAACCTGTTGATGATCACCTTTCAGCCAACGGGTTTATATCAGCTATTCGGATTACCAATGGCTGAGTTGACTGACCAGTTTACGTCGATTGACGATGTATTTTCGCCTGCTTTTCGGCAGCAATGGTTTTCGCTGGCGAATCAACTCCGGGAGCTCGACCGTGACCAGGATCGAATTCGTTTGGTTGAAATCCATCTTCTATCCTGTGCGAATCGATCTCCGCTCCTGTATACCAACTGGGTAGATATGGCTTCAGGCTGGTTAGCACAGCCGGGTGGTCGACGCGTTCAGCAATTATCGACAGAGTTACGTGTTAGCCCCCGTCAATTAACCCGTGAGTTTAGTCGACAGGTGGGTCTTTCACCTAAGAGCTTCGCTCAGGTTATGCGGTTTCGCAACGTATTCAGGGCAGCTTTTTCGCCGGAACCGCTTTCCTGGCAAGACCTGATTCACGCAGGTGGCTGGTATGATCAGTCGCACTTCTGCAACGATGTATATCGACTAACCGGTCAAACGCCCTCTGTTTTCTTTGGCCAGCATCACGCTATGGCTGAGTACATGATCAAGTGAACCATGGATGAACCTCGCGAGCAATTTATTATGATCAGTAAGCAGCTTGACCATCGTCTACCCAATTATATGCACACATCCGAAAGGCTCCCTCCTTGTATACACTTGACAACCAAGTGGTCGCTGGAATTCTTACGTGAGAGCTGATTATTGAGGGAATGGTTGCCATATGGCCGATTTTTCCAATACTGGCTTGTTAGCGAACGATAAGTTTGTAACGACTCATAAGTACGTTGTTAATCAATCCTCTCACCTTTTATCCCTTTCTCTTATGTTTAATCATTTACGAAGTACCTATTCTATTGCCGTACTAATCGGCCTGCTGCTCAGTATCCCGTTCCTCAGTGTTGGACAAGCTGACCTCAAACAGGAAGCCAAAGCCGCTAAGCTCTCACCCGATCTGCTGACGCTTCAGCTTGAAGCCGCCCAGCAGAAAACCCTTGGTCAACAAAGTAGCAAGCTTCGTCAGGCTGCTCCGTCCACGAACAGCACCCCATCTGGTTTCCGGTTTGGCAAATTTCCCATTGATCGATCCACCAACAGGAATACGCAACAGCCCCTGCTGAAGGAGAATCAATTGAAGAGCGGTAACCTTCGGCAGGCTGCGGTATCGGAGGGGACAATTACCTCCATGAAAAGCAATCGTACCCGCATACGTGATGGCCGGGTTGCCATCGACGCGGTGGCGAATGAAGCCGACGGTCAGGCGTTGCTCAACGACTTGCAGGCTTTAGGCTTACAGGACGGACGCTATTATCAACATATCGTTTTTGGCTATTTCCCCATCGATAAGTTAAACCGGTTGCGGAACGTAACGACGCTACGTATTGCCCGGCCTTCGTACCGGCCGATTGCACATGCGGGAAAGGTGACTTCACAGGGCGATAAGGTTATGCAGGCCGACATTGCCCGGCAAACCTATAACGTAACAGGAGCCGGTTCGAAAATTGGTGTTCTCTCCGATTCGTACAACGCGCTCGGGGGCGCGGCTGACGGAGTAGCTTCAGGCGACCTACCTGCTAACGTCCAGATACTGAAAGACCTCCCTCTGGATGCTGATTCGTTCCTGATCGACGAAGGGCGGGCTATGGCTGAGATTGTTCACGACGTAGCACCCGGGGCCGATATTGCTTTTTATACGGCCTTTGAAAGTCAGGTTGATTTTGCCCTGGGCATTATTGATCTGGCGAAAGCTGGCTGCAACATCATTGTCGACGACGTTTATTACGCTGACGAGCCTTTCTTTCAGGATGGCATCATTGCCCAAGCGGTTGATTACGTGAAGAAAAGCTTCAATGTCAGTTACTTTTCGGCCGCTGGCAACCAGGCCCGCGATTCGTACACCAGCGGCTTTCGCAACTCGGGTAAGCTTCCTCCCCTACCCGCGGGTTTTTCGTTTCCCGGCGGGGCCAGTGCCCACGAATTTGGTAACGGCTCAATCGTGCAGAAAATTATTCTTCAACCCGGGGGCATCTTTACGTACAACCTCCAGTGGGCCGATCCGTTTTATTCCCAAAGCGCCTTGTCGGGTGGGGTGTCAGGTGCTAAAACCGACCTAGGTGTCTACGTATACATCGGGGGTGTGCTCCGTCCTGATCTATCAAGCGATGAGGCCAATATTGGTCTCGATCCGTTCGAGTTCAATAGCATATACAATGGCTCGCAGACTCCCGCCGAACTGGAAGTTGTGGTCGTTAAATACGCGGGGCCCGACCCGAGTTTGCTTAAATTTATGTACTACGGCTTCGGCTCGACCATTCAATACCTTACCCAGAGCAGTACGGTTGTTGGTCACGCAAATGCCGCCGGAGCCATTGCCGTAGGCGCTACCTGGTATCGTGAAACGCCCGCTTATGACCCGGTTCAATATCCATTGCCCTTGATCGACTACTTTTCTTCGGCTGGTGGAACGCCCATTCTATTTACCCCTTATGGCCAGCCGATCCCACCGCAAACCCGGCTAAAGCCTGAGATTGTAGCGCCTAACGGAGCTAATACGACGTTCTTTTTCCCAGGTGTCGACTATGAAAATGATGGTTTTCCCAATTTTGACGGAACCTCAGCAGCGGCTCCCCACGCGGCTGGCGTAGCCGCTCTGTTGCAGGAAAAAGCCCGTAATAGCATGAGTCCGGATAACGTACTGCTACGTCTGCGCACAACAGCCATAGACATGGACGATCCGTACACACCTGGCTTCGATACGGGCTTTGATTTCGGGACAGGTTTCGGTCTGATTCAGGCCGACAAAGCGTTGATGATTGACGGTCAGCCGCTGGTTGTGCTGGAGCCTCTTTATGATTGTCAGACGGGAGCAATTACGTTACGAACCAGCGGTGGCGATGGTACGCCAATTACGTTTACAGCGCCGGGCATCATACGTAGTTCGCCTGCCAGCACAAGCGGTGTTATCGAAGCGGGCTTACGTAACGACCCCAAACCGATTCTTATCACAGCTGAGCAAAATGGCATCAAAGCCGTGTACGAGTTCAGCTTTGCCGCTTACTGCAACAGCGAACGGGCGCGAATCGGTGCTACTGAACCGGGCACGGGTTTACAGATCACGACGTTGGGTAATCCGATCAATACGGACTGGGTCGACGTGGAAGTTCGGGGTGTACAAGGTCAGTCACTTAAATTACAGGTAAACAATACGTTGGGTGAATCAAGCAGTCAGCGCGCCGTCGAGATAGTAGCTCCCGTTGAACGACATAGACTTATGCTTGGCCATTCGGCAGGAATGTATTTTATCCACGTCAGTACGCCTACTCAGACGAAGATCCTGAAAGTTGTTCGCCAATAGTACAGCATAGATTTCCAGTACTGAGATTATCTCAGTACTGGAAATCTATGCTTTTCAGATATCAAAACCAGTACTAAACGTCCACAATCATGCCAAAGCAACTAGTAATCATTTTAGTAAATCTGTTCCTGACAACTTCATTGTCGTTTGCCCAGTCTGCCGAAGAAGAGATCATTAAAACGCTTCTGAAAAACGAGACGGACGCCTTTTACCAACGTAAAGCGGATGCCTGGGAGTCGGGCTGGCTACACGATGCCAACATCTCCCGCGCCGTTATCGATAACACGAATTATTCGTTCGCAACGGGCTGGGAAAAGAATGGTCCGCCGGTAGTTGACATGCTCAAAAAAAATGCTGACAAACCCTTGGTGGTTAACGTTGTCAACAACAATTTCCTTTTCCGCTTGGGCACCGACATGGCCTGGGTCGAGTATGATCAGACGATCACGGCTCCTGCGATTGACCCAAACATAAAGCGATTGTCGCATGAACAACGGCTGTTGGTAAAACAGGATGGGCAGTGGAAAATTGCTCACCAAATAACGGTTGATCCAGAAACCTTCAGTGCCGATCCCAAAAATGTTGAGAACAATCTCAACAACACTGGCTATACACTGCTAAAAGACAAAAAAGTAAACGAGGCTATCGAAGTCTTCAAAACCAACGTAAAGCTTTTTCCTGAGTCCCCTAATGTCTACGATAGTCTTGGCGAAGCCTATGCTGAAGCAGGAAACAAGGCGCTGTCCATCCAGAATTACGAGCAATCGATTAAGCTTAACCCGAAAAATGAAGGCGGTAAGGCGGCTTTAGCCAAACTCAAACAGAAGTGAGTAAATCGGTTTCGTGCTCAAACCACGCTTAACCGTTCGCTCAAACAGTACGCTTCTATTGGTTCTTTTTCACTAAATAAGTGCGACTCATCTTACAACCAGATCACGTTTCGATACAGATGAAAATTTACGTTGCTACGTTGAGCGGCTATTTATTAGCGATTTGCTCATTATTTGCTCAAAACAAACCGCTTTCTCCTGCCCCCAAACGTCCGGTTACGGATACGTACTTCGGTAAGGCCGTCATCGATAATTATCGTTGGCTCGAAGACCTCAATAATCAGGAAGTGAAAGACTGGTTTAAAACACAGGGCGATTACACCAATGCTGTGCTGGATCAGATTCCAGGCCGCGATAGTTTGATTAATACGTTCGTCAAGTACGACGCGCTGATGTCGGCTCAGTATTCAGGTGTTCGACGTAAAGGGAATCGATATTTCTACCGCAAAACCCTACCGACCGAGAATGTCGGTAAGATTTATGTTCGGGATGGAAAGACCGGAACGGAACAGTTACTCTTCGATCCAACGACGTTTGTTAAAGGCAAAACGTACTCCGTTTCGGCCTATACGCCCAGTCCGGATGGAAACAAGATCGTGATCGGCCTTCAGGAGGGCGGGGGCGAATATTCGACGCTTCGAACGCTGGACGTAGCGACGAAAGCATTCGGTCCCGAAAGTATCACAGCCGTATTCGGAGGAAATATAGACTGGTTACCGGATGGAAGTGGCTTTCTGTATACACCCGATAATTCCGCGGACCCCAAAGACCCTAAAGCGGCCATTGACACGAAGGCACGGCTGCATCGACTCAGCTCTGACCCACAAACCGATCCTATTCTATTCTCACGAACCAAAAATCCGGACCTGGGTATTCGTCCTGAACAATTTCCGGCAATGTATTTTTCCGACGATCACACGCAGTTATATGGTCGGCTGGAGTCGGTGGACCGGCGCTTAACGGTTTGGTTGGCCTCCCCGGCTGAGGTGAAAAAGCCAGCCATTACCTGGAAGAAGCTGACGACTCCCTCCGATAGTGTTACGGCCTTCGTGAAAGTGGGCAGTAAGCTGTATCTGCAAAGTATCAAAGGGGCATCTAAGGGCCAGATTCTAGTTACCGATGCGGATAATCCCAATCCCGCCAACGCCACGATATTGCTGGCGCAGGGCCAGAAGAATATCACGCGCATAGTAGCGTCGAAAGATTATCTGTTCGTTACGTTGAGTGATGGCATCAACGAAACCATTCGACTCTACGACACCCGTACCAATACCTGGAACGACATACCGCTGCCTTTTACGGGCACGGCAGGTGTAGAACCCTACGATCCAGCGCATAATAATGATGTACAGGTTTACGTCATGTCGTGGAACAACCCCGTAATGATTTACGACTATACACCGGAAGACAGAAAGTTAGTATCCAGTGTATTTTACGTACCCGTACAGTACCCTGGCGTTGCCGATCTGGTTGTGGAGGAAGTCGAAATCCCTGGTCACGACGGAATACTGGTGCCCTTGTCCATCATTTACCGCAAAGGCCTAAAACGCGACGGCAGTGCTGCCTGTCTAATGAGCGGTTACGGAGCCTATGGCATGTCGGGAACGCCCTATTTTAGCCGACGAAACTTAGCCTTACTGAACAAAGGAGTGGTGTTGGCTGAAACCCACCCTCGGGGTGGCTCGGAAAAAGGCCAGGCGTGGTATCAGGCGGGGTTCAAAACTACCAAACCGAACACCTGGAAAGATTTTATCGCCAGCGGAGATTACCTGATTAAGAAAGGCTACACCAGTCCAGGAAAACTCATCGGTATGGGAACCAGTGCGGGCGGTGTTCTCATCGGGCGCGCCATAACCGAACGGCCTGATTTATTCGCAGCAGCTATCAGCAACGTGAGCTGTTCCAACGCACTACGTATGGAAAACTCGCTGAATGGGCCCCTCAATATCCCAGAATTTGGTACGGTGAAGGATTCGACCGAGTGTATGGCCCTCTACGAAATGGATGCCCTGCATCATGTCAAAGAAGGGACAAAATATCCTGCCGTATTGTGCGTAGGCGGCATGAACGATCCCCGCGTAGTTGCCTGGCAACCGGGTAAGTTTGCTGCGGCTCTGCAGAATGCTACGTCATCGGGTAAGCCGGTGCTGATGCAGGTCAATTATGACAACGGTCACTTCACAGAAGACAAGAAAGTGACGTTCCGCAACTTCGCCAATATGTACGCTTTTGCGCTCTGGCAGGCCGGTCATCCTGACTTTCAACAGGCCAACGCTCAGCTGAACAAGGTGACTGTAAAGAAGTAAGAAGCCAGGCTTACGATACATTAATACGTATCGATTTACCCTCTTTCAGAAGCCAGCTATAAAATCCGATAAGCTCCCAGTTCACAGTGGACTTATCACAAAATCTAGGACCATCCTCATGAATCGAATCTGCTTCTTTGTTTTAGTACTTATTGGGGTGAATATCGCCTTTTCTTTCGGACAGAACCACTCAACTACGAACGCTATACTGGACGTTGGTATCCGGTTTCAAAAGTCGATTAGTCTTTATACCGAGAACGGTATAACGATCCAGTATACAAGTCAGAAATTAGCCTCGCAACGACTCTATTTCGGGGCTAGCTACGTAACGTCCCGGCTAGGTACGGCGATCCGTTCCAATGCGATCAAGCAGGATAACTTTCTGATCAATGCTTCCTGGTATTTCCGGCCGAAGTGGCTAATTCAGCCGGTTGTTAAAGCGAATGTAGGGTATTTCAAAGCCGATTACGGCAGCGATCTTTTTAACGAACTACCCCGAACTTCGCTGCTGGCCTCACCTGAGTTTGGTTTGTGCTATTGCCCCAATTTTCCCCTTAAAATTAACGCATCCGTCGGCTACAATCTCTTTACTGGCAACGGTATTACAGGACCAGGAACGTTGTATCCGGTTTTTGTGCAGACGAGTATCACCTGGAACGTATTGAAAAAATCAGCCAACTAACATGAAACCATTTTTTGGTCTTTTCCTTCTCGTTGTCATCAGTTTATCCTGCTCAAAAGAACCAGCCATTACAACGGAGATGGTAGACGGCGGCACGTTATTTGATCCCTCTGTTTATAATCCGGAAAAATATCTGGTCTCCAGAGCTATCCCAACGCCTACGGCTGAGCAAGCGAGAAAGCCTGTCATTATTGCTTGTCATGGTTATTCAGCCACTACGTTCGAATGGGACGAATTTCGTGCCTGGGCTAATGGACGTACTGATTTTTATCTATCGCAAGTCTTGTTGAATGGACACGGACGTAGTTACGAAGACTTCAAAAAGTCGACCTGGCAGGACTGGCAAGCGGCTATCGTGGCCGAATACGAAGCGCTGACCAAAGCAGGTTATCAGAACATTAGCCTGCTTAGTTCGTCGACAAGTGGCGCTTTACTGCTGAATCTGGTAGCCTCAGGCTATTTTGCGAATCGTATGGCTCCACGCAATCTGCTGTTGGTTGATCCAATCATTATTCCATCCGACAAATCGCTGTCGCTGGTAAAAGCTCTCGGCCCGATGCTGGGTTACGTTGAAGTGGATCAACCCGCTACCGAAGATAAGGTCTATTACCACTTTCGGCCTCAGGAAACGCTACAGCAATTGCAAAGTCTGCTGACTATTGTCCGCAAAGATTTAGAGAAGGGCATTACGTTACCGTCGAACTGCAACCTGAAAGTTTACAAATCGAAGAAAGATCCGTCGGCCGACCCCGTTAGCGCGGTGCTGATTTATAAAGGTACTACGTTACCAAACGGACAACCGATTGACGTTGAACTGATTGATTCGGAACTGCACGTATACACCCGATTGAATCTGCGCGAGGACGTTACGTCTAAAGACCGGCAGAATCAGACTACCACGTTCACGGACATTGTTTCAAGGGTGTTACGCTAAACCGTATCTTACTGACCAATAGCCTTATATAGATAAACTAAACATCAAAAATACCCTTATATCATGCAATTAATCATTCGCCAGGTACTTTTCATTACGTTGCTATTTGGCCCGTTCATTACGTCTGCTCAGAACGGCCCGCCCACCGTTGAACAGGTACGAGCGCACATGAATATGGGCTATGAAAAAGCAAAGACTCCGTTGGTAGAGGTATTCCGAACCGAAGTTCGAAAAGTCTGGACAGGGGCAGATTCCATTCCGATTCAGATTTATTACCCGAATGATAAGCGCAATCTGCCAATTATTTACAATGTTCATGGAGGAGCTCTTGTCTGGGCGCCAGGCGTGGACATGAATATAGCCCGGGTTTTGTGTAAGCAAACAGGATCGGTAGTCGTATCAGTCGATTACCGCTTAGCACCCGAACATCCGTTTCCAGCATCGATTAACGATTCCTACGCCGTTTGGAAGTGGATCGACCAGAACGCCGAACGTATTCAGGGCAACCGACAGAACCTTATGCTCATCGGCGACAGCGCTGGCGGTTTGTTTATTGGCGCTTTACAGGTTAAACGGCAGCAGGAAGCCAGTTTGTTACGTCCTTCGGCCCTTATTTTTATCAATCCAGGCATTGATATGCGACCGACGGCGGCTGGATTGGATGAATACGCTTTAATGGTTAAGTGGTATCTGAATGGTACTGACCCAAATAACCCACTGGTCTCTCCCATACTAGCCCCAACGTTTAAGGATTTCCCGCCGAGCTTAATTATTGTCTGCGAAAAGGATGCGCTTAAACCGCACGGCGTTACACTAAACGACAAATTGAAAGAAGCGGGCGTACCCACCCAACTGGTCGATCTTCCTGGTTTAGACCACTTGGGGCATACCTGGCTCAATGCACACCCAGTAGCTAAGCCTGCCGTCGATGCCGTCGTTACCTACATCAACGCAGCGAATGCAAAAACGGGCAAATAGACTTGATAACAAGCGTAAGACGATGCGACTTCTATTTTTCCTTCTTGCTTTATCCACCATTAGCCCGGCGCAATCCATCCAGCGCGAATCGCAACCGCTCGAACAAGGTAAACCCATTGGGCGTGACTTGAAGGTAGCGCAAACCCACGCTTACACCATAAACCTTAGCAAAGGGCAGTTTCTGGGTGCGACCGTTAACCAGCAGGGGATCGACGTGCTAATCCGCATTTTCGGACCGGGCGGTGGTAAAGTCGCTGAGATTGATTCCCCCAACGGTGATCAGGGCGACGAACCTATTGCGCTCGAAGCCAAAGCCGCCGGAACGTACCGAATTGAGGTTAGCTCGCTCGAAAAAGACGCTACGCCAGGGCGTTACGGCATTAGCGTCGACGAAATTCTCTCGGCCCAGGTGTATGCCGCACGGGTAGCCGAAAAGCTCCGAAAACAGAAGGCCGTGATTGGTTGGCTGAAGACGAATGCAATTCCCTTGAAAACCGTCGAAGCGGGTAACGATGTTTTGGATTTGCAGCCACTCAAACAAACGCTCAAGGACGTACGCTACGTTGGTCTGGGCGAAGCGACCCACGGCACCCGCGAGTTTTTTCAGGTCAAGCATCGACTGCTCGAATTTCTGGTGCGTGAAATGGACTTTCGTGTCTTTGCCATCGAAGGTAGTTACGCTGCGTTACAGAACATTAATGACTACGTAATGGGCAAAACAGATGATGGTACCAAAGCGCTCGACAGTCAGGGTTTCTGGACCTGGAATACCGAAGAAGTACGGGCCATGATGGACTGGGCCCGGCAATACAATGCGGGTGTTTCGGAAGCTAAACGGGTCAAATTCGTTGGCTTTGATATTCAGTTTAATCAGTCGGGCAAAGACAAACTGCTGGATTACCTGAAGCGGGTGGCCCCCGAGCGTTTTGATTCGACTACGGCCTTTTTCAGAACAAATCTCGACTCATTAAATTCAGCCCTTAGCACCCCTGATCAGCAGAAAAACATGCAGACGACGCTCAAAAATCTGCAAAACAACTACAACGATCTATTTATTTTCCTGGAGTTGAATGGTCCGGCACTGGTGGCGAAATCCAGCCAGGCTGAGTACGAGCAGATGCGCGAATACGCTCGCGTTCTAATGCAATACCTAGATTCCTACAGCCGTCAGACATCTGCTGGCGTTTCAGCCCGTGACGTGTATATGGCCGACAATTTCCGACGGCTGGTTGACCGTGAACCAGCGGGAACACGCTTTGTGATCTGGGCGCACAATGGCCACATTGCGACCGATAACAACGGCTTTTTTATGCCGACTGGGGCTTACTTACGGCAGCTCTATGGCAATGCCTATTACGCGTTTGGCTTTAGTTTCAATCAAGGGTCGTTTCAGGCACGGGAAGCGCAACCCAAAGACCCTTTAAAACGAATGCTGATGGCTTTTACAACGAATCCGGCTCCCGAAGGAACAATAGACTGGTATTTAGCGCAAACGGGTCCAAAAACCTTTATTGTTGACTTCCGCTCACCCTCGAAAAACGCCGATATCAATGCCTGGCTCACTACGTCTCAACTCATGCGCAGTATCGGCTCAGTGTATGCATCAGGCGCTGAGCAAAATTTTTTCCAGCCGACCACTCTTAGTCAACGGTACGATGGTCTTTTATTTATCGACACGACAACACGAGCGCGACCTAATCCGTCGGTTAAGAACGTGCTGGGTTCTACTACCAAGTAAGCTTTTGTCAGGCGAAATTTTATTGTTCAATTAATATCTATAAACCAACTCACGATTTCCTGCCTAAAATCATGAATCTGTATTCCTTCCGCTGCCACCGTCTAACCGGTTTATTCCTTTTTCTGATGATTTCTTCGGCTTTAGCTCAGAAACCCTTTAAACCGACTGAGCCCCACTTTGATCCGAAACAGCCCATTCCTAAAATCAAAATAAACTGTTTACTAGCTAATGGTCAACCGAGAAAATATCCCTGTGAGTTTATTGTAACTAAGTTCGAGGTCATTAATAGCCCGCAATCGGTTCTGAATAATGTCGGATGGAACAACCAGAGTGCGACGTTACTCTTATCGAAGGCTAAATCAATACAGAACGTTACTATATCCGGAAAGCCTCTTCGCTATTGTACTTACGATGTGGAACTGACCTTTCTGCGCATAGCGCCACCGGCCAAGCCGACATCAACCTACGATCTGAGGCTGTATCCACGCCCTAAAGGAGCGGAATCGACTTTGCTCAGCGACTTATTATCCATTCCCGGCGCACCTGCCAAACCAGCTCTGTCGATACCCGTTGGTCAGAAACAGACCGTAACGGTTCCACTCACGTTGCTGATCGACCCGTCGAATCCGAGCAATCCACTATTCGTTGTCAATCCGATCAGCAGTACGACAGGAGCCCCGTCCATAGATGTCCGTATGTATCTACATAACATGGCGACAACGGCTTCTCTGCCGCAGAATGCGCAGGGGTATCAGCAAGCCCGTGATTATGCCGAATGGTCTGCCAGTATTTCGCTTCTGGTAAAACCCTGAGTCGGCGCAGGCACTACCCGATTGCAACAAGTTGGGTTGTAGGCAGCGTTTCATCAACTAGTATCTTCTCCACATCATGAATCGTACCATTTCTATAAAATCAATTGCCACGTGCAGTTTTCTATGGTTGTTGAGTCAGCCACTTCTGATTACACCGTTGCGTGCTCAGGACTCTATCCGCCGGGTAACCCGTCCGGTCGTGATCAAGACAAACCTAACTGGCCCATTTTCGGGACTCGTAGAGATTCCAGTGATGCTGCGCCGGAGTATTCAGATTAGCGTTCAGGGAGTTAGGCTCGGCCTTTTCGACAGGAGTCGTTTCTTTAGCCTGACCGCCGACTATTGTTTTTATATAAAAAAAACCGCTTCCACCGTGCGACGCCCGGCTCCCAGAGGTTTTTACGTGGGTCCTTATCTCAAATATCGAACAGTAAAAGAAGAAAAGATTGGAATCTTTGCCAGCACACCCAACAGGATCACAACGTACTCCATGTTTGGGGGCGGGGCAGTGACCGGTGCGCAATTCATCAATCGATGGGGATTAACGATAGATGCCTTCCTGGGCGTGGGTTACTTCCCAATTATCGATAGTCAGGTAACCCTTAACACGTACTCAACTGAACCAAAGCCACAGGATTATCAACTGGACATCCGACCGGGCATTTGCATTGGGTTCGCTTTCTAACGTATTGACTGGTCATACACTTTACAAAAACCAGCCTCATAAAAAACGCTCAATCAGCATGCAGCACTTTTATAGTAGATGGATGACCACAGCCATTCTTTTGGTTTCGATTACTGCCTGGAAATCTGTCTACGCGCAGGATACAACCCGAATATGGACTCGCCCGAACGTACTGAAAACAAACCTACTAGCACCCATCTCTTTGTTTTACGAGCGAGCTTTAACACGTCGGTTTGCACTACGTACCAGTGTGCGCTGGTGGTCGTTTGGCAGTGTGACGAAGGATTCGAAGTTCGCCAATGCGACTATCGAGGGAAAGTTCTACACGGCAAAGACAGGTCTTCTGCTAACAAGGGGACACCCAACCGGCTTTTTCGTGGGTCTTTACCTAAAGGCACGAACCTTGCGGTACGTTAATGAAGTCGGAACAGGACCGGGCAATCCTATGGCTCTTGACGAAATCAAGGTTCAGTCCATCGGTTTTGGCGTAACGATTGGCTACGTGTGGGTAGCCAGGCGAGGGTTCGTTGTGGAGCTTGCGCATGGCATGGGCTCGATGCCCGCTGCGCTAACGTCTTATGAGCACACCATGCGCTACAGCACCGTAACGTCAGACTCTGGGCGGGATTATCTGATGCTGGATTTTCGGACGGGTGTTAGTCTGGGATACGCCTTTTGAGCCGATTCGCATGTTGAGGAATAAACTGCTAATAACGACAAAGGCCATAACTCTGCGGTTATGGCCTTTGTCGTTTAATCTTCGCTCTTTACTTTTTTCCGGTCGCTTATTCGATGGAGTTCAGCCATTTTCCGGTCGGCTAGTTCGATTACCCAATCGACCTGCTCTTCAATGGCCATGTGGGACGTATCGAGCAGTTCGGCGTCGGGAGCCTGTACCAATGGACTTTCGGCACGGGTGGTGTCAATCAGATCCCGTTTTTCGAGGTTCTGGATAATCTCTTCCAGGTTGACCATTTCGCCTTTTTCGAGTAGCTCCTGCTGTCGGCGTCGGGCGCGGGTATACGTATCGGCCGTCATGAATACTTTCACTTCAGCATCCGGAAAAACCTTCGTACCGATGTCACGGCCATCCATAACAACGCCCCGCCGACGACCCATTTTCTGCTGCTGTGCTACCAGTGCCCAGCGTACTTCAGGAATGGCGCTCACCTCGCTGACGATGTTGGAGATATACATTTTTCGGATTTCCTCCTCCACGTTCAGCCCGTTCAGACAGGTTTCGTTCTTACCCGTACGGGAGTTATGTTTAAACGCGATGTGAATCCGCTCCAGAGCCAGCACGACATCCCGCTGGCTGGAGAGCAAAACGCGCTCCTGAATAAAAAACAGACTTACCGCGCGGTACATGGCACCGGTATCAATATAACCGTAACCGAGTCGGGCTGCCACAGCTTTGGCCGTAGTGCTCTTTCCGCAACTGGAATATCCGTCGATGGCAATGACGATCTTCGGCATATCTTGTACGTCCGCCGGAGCGGTCATAGAAGGATCTGAATAATCACAAAAATGGGGCATTGTTCAGTAATAATTGCCAATTGACTTTCGCCCGTCACCTGGCTTCTCCGCGTCAATTGTCTGTTAATACTCGTTAACTGATTGATTTAGCGCCCGATAGTCGGACCGAAGCATAGCAAAAATATGTTCATCCAGGTACTGATTATTTTTAACAGCTGCTTTCCGATGGATCGCTTCGTGTCGATAGCCAGCGGATTCCAGAACACGCATTGAGCCGATATTTCCTTCCAGCACACAGGCAAAAATTCGGTTGACCTGAAAATTTTTGAAGATGTAACTGGTCATGATCGGTAAGGCTTCGCTCATAACTCCCCGACGCCAGTAATCTTCGCCCAGCCAGTAGCCGATTTCGGCGTTGTACCGATAGATGTCGTCTTTCACGGTAAAGCCAATGTTGCCTACTGCCTGCCCATCGATCTCAATGGCCAGATTGTTCGGTTGCTGATACGATCGATTCGAACGTACCCATGAATTCGCGTCGCGGGGCGTATAAGGGTGCGGGAAAAAATCGCGAACGTTATTCCAGATGCGTCGACTGCTGGCATGATGCACTAACGAGTCCTCGTCGCCCTCACGCCAGGGACGTAACTGACCAACAGCAAGTGGAAAGGTAACCAACGTAGTAGTCAAGGGATGCGAACGTTTGTTATGTCACTAACAATGTGTAAAGACAAATGTTGCCTTTAAAAAGAGAAGAAAAAGCAAACAGAAAAGATTCTTAAAAAAGCCAGCCATTTTTTCGTATGTGAAGCTGGTTACGTCTAACCGATGTGTGCGGTTTCTTAAAACCAAAACAAGAGAAGCGTTCGGTTTTGAGAAACCGTACACGTCAGATATGAGGATCGGACGGCACAGTATCTTTGTCGTTTGTCTTTCGTCTATTCTCAGTCGTCAGCACAATCGTCAGGCTACGCGCTCCATGCGCACCCACGACTAACGACTGCTCAATATCCGCCGTTTTCGATGGACCGCAGATAAACGTCCCATAGGTAAGCGAATTCCGATCAACGTGCTGGTACGCTACGTGCATATTCGGAACCAGCGTGCTTCGATCGACAACAAGCACCAGATGCTGCGTAATGAAAGGCAGCGACCGGTTGAGCATATTCGGTTCGGGAAGCCAGACTGCGCCATTTTCGGCCACAACAAATTCACCTTTCAGCACTGCCAGATCAATCTGCTCGATCACCATTTTATCGGTTTCTGTGTCTATAGAAACCAGTTTAAATTCGGGGATTGGTACCGATGAGGCAATACGTTCGGCATCCGGGAACGCCTGACGTAATTGTTCGCCCAATGAATCGCCGGGATTTAATTCCAGCAGTTTCCCGCCTACGAACGCCAGCGCATCGCGGAATCGCGCGAACTGATCGTCGGATTCGTTGACGAAGGTAGGCACATCGGGTAGCGGTAACGGTTCGGGTTTGTTCTGACGGATACGAGTCAGCAGTTGATCACGAGTACTCATAACGGAAGAATTGCAATTGAAAGTCAATACTACAAAATAACTTTATCTCTCTTCTACCCTATTTCACCCCATCGTTTTCGGGATTCGTCGGAAAAGGCGGCCGGACGGCTCTTGGACGTACTAGTTTTGATTCATCCAATCGCCAATCACTGCATCGCCGGACTATCATGAAACCAGTTTACTTCCTCTTTTTACTCCTGGGTGTTACGTTATCTGCCTCCGCTCAAAGCACCCTAACCGGTCGGGTGATGGATCAGAAGGGCCGTGCCTTACCGGGAGCCAACGTGTTTCTCCAGGGAACGTATGACGGCGCTAACACCGACAGTACCGGAAATTTCCGCTTTACATCCGCTAAAGATACTGCTACGTTACTCGTGTCTTATATCGGTTACGAGCCGTTCAGCAAAAAAATCTCGATTGGCCAAAGCACGCCCTTTACCATCCGCCTGACCGAAACGGCTAACGAATTGAACACGGTGGTAATTACAGCCGGATCGTTTGAAGCCTCCGACGAAAAACGCATGACGATGCTCAAACCGATGGACATTGTCACGACCGCAGGCGCTAACGCTGATATCACGGCCGCCATGAACCTGCTGCCGGGTACACAACGCGTGGGCGAACAAACCGGCTTATTCGTGCGGGGCGGCTCGGGCGAAGAAGCTAAAGTGGTTATTGACGGCATGATTGTACAGAATCCGTATTTCAGCTCGATGCCTGACCTACAATCGCGGGGACGGTTTCAGCCCTTCATGTTTAAAGGTACGTCGTTTAGCACCGGCGGTTATTCGGCGCAGTACGGTCAGGCACTCTCCTCGGTATTGCTACTCAACACAACCGATAAAACGCAGAACGAAGGGCTTGGGGTAAGTATCAATCTGGCCAATGCAGCACTTAGCTACGATCATGCAACGGAGAATTCGTCGATTTCGGCCACGGGTTACTATGGTAATTTAAAACCGCTGTTTAGTCTGGTTCGGCAGAATATGGACTGGACCCACGTACCGGAATTTGCGGGCTCATCATTAACGTATCGGTTGCAACCCAGCAAAACGGGTATGCTCAAATTCTACGGTATGTATTCGAACAGTCGCCTGGGTATGAACTTTATCGATCCATCGAATGAAACAGGTAAAACGGCTTTCAATCAACGGAACGGCAACTTTTTCACAACCAGTACGTATACCGATAGTTGGGCTGGAGGGCGTTGGTCGCTCAACTCAGGACTATCTTACAGTTATGATACGGATGCCACTACGTTCGATGTCTATGATTTTGGCCGGTCGAGTGAACGCTTACAGGGCCGGGCTGTTTTGACCCGTTTACTTCCGGCCAATAATTCACTGCTGCTCGGGACAGAAGCCAGTCGCGTTACGTATCGAAATGCGGTGGCGGGCACTCAGTATGCGTTGCACGACAATTATGGCGCCGTGTTCGTTGAGTCACAAACATATCTTGGTCGAAATTTAGCCGTTCAGTTGGGTCTTCGGGGCGAATATTCGTCGGTCATCAGCCGCTTCAATCTGGCTCCCCGTATCTCGATGGCTTACAAAACGGGCACGTTCAGCCAGGTGTCGCTAGCCTATGGCCAGTTCTACCAAACACCGGATTATCGCTATCTGTACCACAATACGTCGCTGAATTACGAACGTGCCGACCACCTGATTCTGAACTATCAGATCATCAAAAACAAGCGAACGTTCCGGGTTGAGACGTTCTACAAAAACTACGCGCAATTGGTTCGTGAGTTCACCGGGCAACCTCATGACGCCAATCCATACCGTTTTCCAATAGGTCGCACTGATAACTCAGGGAATGGATACGCACAGGGTTTTGATATTTTTTGGCGCGATCAGAAAACCATCAAAGGACTTGACTATTGGGTTACATATAGCTACGTTGATTCGAAGCGTCTGTTTCAACAGTTTGCAGTGGCCGCAACACCCACGTTCATCTCGAATCACAACATCAGTCTGATCGGCAAACGGTATTTCGAAAAGATCAGCACCAACATGGGCTTAACGTATACCATCAGCAGCGGTCGTCCGTACTACAATCCGACCAATGAGAACTTCCTCGCCGACCGGACGCCAATGGTCAATAACCTGAGTTTCTCGGCCAGCCACATTACCCGGATCAAGAAGAATCTGGTCGTACTGTACACGTCGGTCGATAACATCCTGAATACGCATAATGTGTTTACGTACCGTTACACCCCTGACCGCAATGGCGGACCAGGCCAAACGCGCTACGCCGTTGGGCCGCAGTCGTACCGAAGCTTCTTTGTTGGGGGCATGATCATGCTCTCGAAAAAAGCGAAAGTGAACGTAAATGACTTGTAAGTTCTGAAAAGCAGATCATGAAAACAAACGTAAAGCCAACTCAGCCAGTTGTGCTAAAAGTGGAAGAAGCCGCTATTCGTCAGGTAGTTGGCAAACTGGCCGCTGCCTGGAATGCGGGCGATGCAAAAACTTATGCCAGCCACCTAACCGACGACTGCGACTACGTAACGTTTGCCGGTCAGCACATAAAAGGTCGGCAGGAAAACGAGCAGATTCATCAGGAATTGTTCGATTCGTGGGCACTCAGAGGGTCTACAATGCACCTGGGTTCAAACCAACCAACTATTTCTTTTCTGAGTCCCACAATTGCTCTGATGCATTCAACGGGAACGGTTCAGTTACGTTTCCAGAAAAAGCCGCCCTTGGATCGATTGTCCATCCAGACTACGATTCTGACGAAAGCAACCGGCGAGTGGAAAATTCGGGCTTTTCATAATTGCCGCGTTCAAAAGCCAAGTCTGTTCCAACGCATTCTCATGGCCTTTAAAAGTAAGTAATCGATCACGTAATAAATCCAGTTAACTCCCATGAAAACCATTCTTATTCTCGCCATTACAGCTCTTGTCGCCACCAGTCCTGTCTGGGCACAGCCAATCCAGACCGGGTCAACTTCAGCCGGGTCCATCCAGACTGGGTCCATCCAGACCGGGTCAGACCAGTATAAACAGGCCATGAGCCAGGCTATCAGTACGATGCAATCACGTAGTGAAAAGTCGCCGGTTTCTGACATTTTGGCTTCGGCTAACCAATTTGAACGAATTGCCAACGCCGAACCAAAGGAATGGCTGCCACGCTATTACGCCAGTTTGAGTTACGTTTATCTGGGATTTATGGGCAAAGACGAAACGGAGAAAGACAAATACCTCGATCAGGCCGACAAGAACCTGAAAGCGGCTGAAGCCATTGCCCCCGACAATGACGAACTGGCTGTTCTGAAGGCGTACATTGCTCAGTCGCGCATGGTCGTTGATCCGATGAACCGCTGGCAGCAATATGGGCCACTGTTTCAGGCAGGGCTCGAAAAAGCTAAGTCACTGAATGCCAATAATCCTCGTATATATGTGCTCGAAGGTTCGTCGCTGATGTATACGCCCGAGCAGTTCGGCGGTGGTCCCGGTAATGCCTGTCCAGTGTTGAAACAGGCTACTGAAAAATTTTCTACATTTAAACCAGCCAACGATCTGGCGCCGATGTGGGGGCAAAAGCAGATCGAACCGCTTCTGGCGAAGTGTAAATAAAAGTTGCTAGCTGATAGTCAGGAGTCGATCGTAAAAAACGACTGCGAATTCTGACTGTTACGAATCACTCTTGACGAACGACTGACGACTCTTGACTATACCTCCATGACTCGCGAACAACTTATCGGCACGATTGGCAAAAATGGCCGACGGCTTAACATGATGGGCTCTGATCTGGCCGGATTCGATTTCAGCGGTCTTGATCTGACACAGGCGGATTTCCGATTTTCGAACCTCGGACGGGCTAATTTCCGCGGAGCCATTCTCCGCCAGGCTGATCTAAGTTTTTCAAATCTCGAAGGCGCTACGTTCGCCGAGGCCGATTTGTATGAAGCAAACCTCAATTTCTGTGGTCTGGAAGACGTCGACCTAAGCGGTGCTAATGTGGAAGGCGCTACGTTCAACTTCTCCGGACGTAGCAAATACCGCCCCCCGACCACAGACCGGGCCGAGCCTATAACTCTAACGACGATTCTGCAAAAGCCGGGTTGGGGCACACTCATCGGAGCGCTGTTGGGCGCTTTGCTGATCTATGGCTGCAATGCCATCGTTTACTTCACCAACCTCATTGTCACGACAAACGACCCATTGATGGCGGGTCTGTATCGGTTCCTGATCGTGCAAAATATGACCGACGGTGCCGTTGTCTTTTTGCTGACATGGGCCTTATCTGGTTGGCTTACACGCCAATTGCCGTCAATGTGGCAACGTCACATCGTCGTTAGTTTGGCCGTTATAGTTAGTTTTTTCTTCGTTAATAGTGGTTTATATATGATCCTTGGCAGACCTTATATTGAGGCTCTGGCCAGCCGACCCGGCGGAATTGAGAAAACGGCGGCCTGGTACGTCTACGTGTTCGGCGATCTGTTAATTGCCAATTTTTTCCTGTATGTTCTACAACAAGGCCGGCAATTAACCCGTAAACTTTCGGAGCAGGAATTTCAATTGCTCAATCTGGAAAAATTAAAAACCCGTGCAGAATTGGATGCGTTGCAGGCTAAAATTAACCCGCATTTTCTCTACAATTCGCTGAACAGCATTGCCAGTTTAGTACACGACGATCCGGATAAAGCTGAAGAAATGACCTTGCTTTTATCGAAACTCTTCCGCTATTCTACCGGACGTACCGGTGAACTGTTTGCTACGTTAGCGGATGAGCTGGAGATGGTCCAAACATATTTGAAAGTTGAACAAGTGCGTTTCGGCAACCGGCTTACGTTTAGCGTCGAAGTTTCCGATCCAGCCCTCAGTGATCTGAAATTACCACAGTTTCTGCTTCAACCGATTGTCGAAAACGCGATTAAGCATGGCATTGCCAAACGCGCTGACATGGGACGTATCGATGTCCGGATTTATGAAAAAGCTGGCGATTTAAACCTGTGCGTCCACGACAATGGCCCGGCTTTCCCCGACGATATGGATGGGGGTTACGGACTACGTAGTATTCAGGACAAACTCAAATTGCTGTATGGCGATGCCGCCCGCGTCGAACTCCAGAACTGGCCGCTTAAACAGGTTTTACTGTCCATTCGCATGGATAAAGTTCGCTCAGAACCCACCAGCGTATTATCCAGCGAACCTACGAATTAGCTAATTGGTGGTATCGTGGACTTTAATCCGCATAACCGCAGGCTTACATATAAATGTGCTTTTTAGCCTGCAGTTATGCGGACTAAAGTCCACGATACCGTTTACACAATACGAATATGACATTCCCCTTAAAAACGATACTCATCGACGACGAACCACTAGCGATCAGTCGTTTACGTCGATTACTGGATAAGTACCGCGATACGTTCGAGGTAATTGGTGAAGCGTCTAATGGTGCAGAAGGCCTAACGCTTATCGAAGCTGAACAGCCGGATGTCATTTTCCTGGATATTGAAATGCCACTATTGAATGGATTTGAGATGTTATCGAAAGTAACAACAGTACCGATGGTTATCTTCGCAACAGCTTTCAATCAGTATGCGATTCGGGCTTTCGAAGAAAACTCGGTCGACTACCTGCTGAAACCTATTGAAACAGATCGGTTAGCTCGGACAGCGCAAAAGATTCGCTCGTTGGTTGAACGTAACGAAACACAACCGAACAGCAATCCGATGACGGAAAGCGTCATGCGGCTACTGGCGCAGATGCAGCCGAAGAAGGAGATCTATTCGATTTCGGTCAAAACCGGCGAAAAAATCATTCTGGTGCCTCTCTCCGACATCGCTTACTTCGAGGCCGAAGATAAATACGTCTTCCTTTCCACAACAGAGGGCCAGAAGTACCTGACGAACTATACGCTGACAACGCTTAACGAAAAGTTACCCGATACGTTCGTGCGCATCAGTCGGTCGGCAATGGTGAATCGCCAAAAAATCAGCGAAGTTCATCGCCATTTCGACGGAAAGTTCGTTCTGGCTATAAATGATAAAAAAGGTACGAAACTAACGACCGGCAGTACGTATGGCGACGCCGTCCGGCAACTGATGGAACTCTAACCCGTTACGTTATGAAAGCGGCTACCGAGCGTAAAATTATTCGCTGGTTTCATATTCTGGCCAGCATTCCTATTCTCGGCTACATTTACGGACCAGTGGCCTCAATGCCCGAGCCAGCATTTGCGGTTAAGTTTGTTATCCTGCCGTTGGTGGTTCTATCGGGTTTCTGGCTCTGGCTTGGCCATTACATCAAAAAATGGTACCGCACTGGATGGGGGCGCTCGCACAAAAGGGTTAATTTTGCCCGCAAATAGCCTTCTTTATGAGTAAGAAAAATAAAACGGACCGAGCTGCTGGTGGGATTGTCTATTCTACGAATTCAGACTTTGACTACGAGTCTGACAATTCGTCCGAAGCCGAGGCCCTGCCACCTGCCCAGCAAAACCTCAAGATCTGGCTGGTCAAGTTAGGTGGTAACAAAGTTGTAACGGCGGTACGTGATTTTATTGGCACCGATGCCGATCTGGCTGATTTAGGTAAACAATTAAAAACCGCCTGTGGATCAGGCGGCTCAACAAAAGACGACGAAATTCTAATTCAGGGCGACCACCGCGACAAAGTATTAGCGTGGCTTACGGGAAAGGGCTACAAAGCGAAGAAAGCAGGCGGATAAACGCAACGTACTATTTACACTACGCCTTCTTTTGCTGTAAAATAGCAATAATCGACTCCACCTCTTTTACATCCAGTTCAAAGGTGCTCGCAATGGTTTTAGCGTCCATCCCCAGCTTAAGAGCTCCTTTAACAAATTTGTAAGTAGTTTCAATACGACCTTCTACTCGTCCTTCTAAACGGCCTTCTAAACGGAGTTGATCAGCAGCAGTCATAGCAGCGTCTTCGGTTTTTTTCGATACAGTACTAAAGATAGCAACGATTTCGTGCCCAGTCAAGTTTGAGGTTTCAAGCAAATACAGAAATGTTGGTTCAATGATAGCCCGTAGGTCAGCTTCGGCAACGTTGCTCAACATCGTCATAATGTGCTGTCGAACAAATTCTACATGCTTACTCTGATCGTGGTATTTCAGCAAAGAAGTCGAAAGTGCCAGAAACTGGCTTCGGAAGTTTAGAATCTGCGTATCGTCAAGACGCGACAAATCAATCAGAACATAGTCGAATTCGGGCAGGTACACACGAAGTTCCGGCTGCATTTTCGTCATCTGCGCGTCAAGCGAACGATGCGGCCAGCGTGTTGCACCATGATAAATCAGCACAGGAACAATCGGTGTTAAACCCTCATTCGCCTGCGCGTCTTGTTGCCACCTGTTGAGCATATAGCGTAACAACTGCAAATGCGGGTGTTTGTCAGGGTAACTCTTGTGTTCGAGCAGTAACGCAATCTCGAAAGAGGCCTGATTGTTAAACTGACATTGATAAACCAGATCTGCAAAGTGTTCTTTCAGCTCATTGTCGATGTAGGAATTCGTCGTAAGTACCAGCGTCTGTACGTCGATCCCAGCCACTAGCGCAGGCGGGAATAAATCCTCAATCAGTGAAGCGACAACATCAGGCTGCGAGAAAGTTGCTTTAAACAGTTTGTCGTGGGGATGATTCATGCCTCTAGTCAATTCCTCCCATCCATTTCTTCAGCGGTTTGGCGAAGAGCAGCATGATAAGGCCTGCACCTAGCCCGAAATAGGCCACGCTTTGAAACATAGAAGGCATTTGCTGTACGTTTTCCTCGTCGAATCCACCTGCAAACAAGCCGGCAATAAGATTACCCAGCGACGTACCAACAAACCAGATACCCATCAACTGGCTGGTATACCGTTTGGGAGCTAGTTTGGAGAACGCGCTTAACCCCACCGGACTCAGAAATAACTCGCCCAGGGTGAAAAACAGATACGTGAAAAATAGATATAAGGGCGATGTGCGTGTACCGGTCAGCGCCAGTTTAGACGCCACGACCATAATTAGGTAGGCCAGGCCTAGCAAAAGCAAGCTCGTTGCGAATTTAGCGGGTACTGAAAACCCGATCTTCCGATTTGCCAGAAAGACCCATAGCGCGGCCAGAACGGGCGAAAATATCAGAATAAAAGCGGGATTCAGATTCTGAAACCAGCTGGATGGTACCTCCCAACCGAGCAGGTTAAGGTCGGTGTAGCGATCTGCAAAAATTTGCAGCGATGAGCCTTGCTGTTCATTTCCTGCCCAGAACAGGGCCGATGCCAGAAAGAAGGCAAACAGCACAACCACCCGCTTCTTCTCAACAGCATCCAATCCACCGGCTGTCAGAATATAGATAAAGTAGCCCAGCGCTATCAACGAAATGATGGTACCCATCGCTCTCGCCAGTCCCTGAGCCGTGGTCAGGTCTAAAATACCCGTTAGCTGAAGAGCAGCCAATACCACAATAATAACCGCTAAAAATGCCAGCAGCGAACGGTTGCTGCCCGAAGTTTGTCCATCGTCGGTTTTCGGTTGGGCTACGTAGTTGCCATATTCGCTGAGATAACGTTGGCCTAATAGCCGGAACGTAACAAGACCCAATGCCATCGCTACGGCAGCGGCTCCAAAACCGTAATGCCAGCCAACTCGCTGCCCCAGATAGCCAACTACGGAAATACCCAGTAACGAACCCAGGTTGATGCCCATGTAGAAAATCGAGAATGCGGCATCTTTACGCGCACCTCCTTCAGGATATAATTCCCCGACGACACTACTAATATTTGGCTTGAGTAAACCAGTACCGATCGCAACTGTGCAAAGACCGGCGTAGAACAAGCCCGGCCCGGCCGGGAAGGCTAAAATGATATGACCAAGCATAATAATCCATCCACCATACCAGATGGATTTACGTTGCCCCAGAATATTATCGGCGATCCAGCCGCCAGGTAGCGAAAGCAGATAAACGGAGGCTGTATAAATCCCATAAATAGCCGCACCCTCCGGCTCGTTCAGCCCCATTCCTCCGCGAACCGTATCGATCAGAAACAGCAATAGAATCGCCCGCATCCCGTAATAGCTAAACCGTTCCCACATCTCCGTGAAGAAGAGAACGAATAGGCCCACTGGATGACCGAAGACGGTAGCCTTGTTAACGGGTTTTTCAATAGCAGCTTCCATAGAGTTGGGATAAACGATCCGTTTGCCGAAGAATATAAGGTCAATAACAAAAAGAATAGCTGTAAATATACCGTCAACATCCGAAAGCGACAAGGAAGTCTCAGTAGGTCGAATCAAATGCCCATAAATCATCGAAGCGGGCAGAGCCACTTTCACCAGTAGTCACATACCCTTTCGAACCAATAGCAAAGCCAACAGCCTTTTTTCGTGAAGCGCCCTCAAAAACGGCTTTCGCTGTCCAGGAATCATCACCGGGATTATAGGCCCAAATACTACTCCCACTCGATCCCGTCGCCAGATAACCAATCCTATTGATCACAAAACCCACGCCGTATGCTCTTGGAAAGGCCGTATCCGGTACATCCCGGCGCTGGGTCCATACGTCTTTCACCGGATCATACACCCAGAAATCGTTTTGATTGACGGTTTGTGTACTTCCCGTTCCAATGTAAGCGAGGTTACTGATGATAAACGCAATAGCCCCGACACGAGCACTGCCACCAAAATCAGCTTTACGGATCCATGTATCAGCTGATGGCTCATACGCCCATAAATCCCGTTGTTCCTGACCATCAAACCCCAGACTGACAAAGCCCTTCGCACCAGTAGAAAAGCCAGTGGCCGAACATCGGGCCGATCCCCCAAAATCAGTGACGCGTTTCCAGGCATTTAAATTCGGATCATACTCGTAGAAGTCACGTAACAAGACCCCATTGTTGGCTAAACCCAGTCCGATATATCCTTTTGTATTGACGGCAAAGGCAACAGCTTCGCTTCGGGCCTCTCCAGCGAAATTGGCTACCTGCGTCCAGGTATTTTGCTCAGGGCTATACCGCCACATATCCCTAAGTGATTGATTCTTATTGTCCAGGCCCGTTCCAACATAAGCTCTGTTGCCAATCGTAAACGTAACGGCGGCACTTCGGGCTACGCCGTCTAATGCACTGTTGACAATCCAGTCTCCCAATAAAGGGCGCACAGTGGTAGTATCTGCACAGCTCGGCAATAAGATTACCCAACCGATACAAAGGCTGAATAGTATAGCATTGGCTTTCATATGTTTAGAAAAGTTGATTTAGATAAAATTGATCGTATCAAGTAGTCAACAGTTGCCCTTTAGCTCGTCTTGACGTAGTTTAAGGTGAAGTTTTCTATGTCATGTTCATACATAGCACTTCCTTCATTTATCCTGAACGTATCAATGCTACTCCCTTTTGATTTCACGAACGACCCTTATTTACTTCTCGATTTTTCAGCGATGAACCCTGACCTCGCCCCCGAACGTCGGCCCGGTCTTGACTTGGCGAACACCGCTACGTTTACTGATTATGTATTTGGTAAATTGAAAGCAGCAGGTGCCAAAATCGGTGTAGGCGGGTACAACGAGCATCGGGTTATTTATCGCCGGAGTAAGCATTTCAATACATCAGACGCGGAACCGCGTGAAATCCACCTGGGCATCGATTTTTGGGCTGATGCCGGAACACCAGTGTATGTTCCTTTAGATGGCAGCGTTCATAGTTTCCAGGACAATGCAACTTTCGGCGACTACGGACCAACCATTATTCTGGAACACCATAACCCAGGAGAAAAGCCGTATTACTCGCTCTATGGCCATCTGACCCGCCAATCGTTGGAAGGGTTGTATGAAGGCAGAGCTTTTAATGCGGGTGAGAAACTAGGCGAGATTGGCCCCTACCCCGAAAACGGCGACTGGCCTCCCCATCTCCACTTTCAGTTGATGAACGACATGCTTGGTTTGAAAGGCGACTTCCCCGGCGTTTGTTCCCTAACCGATCGGAAGAAATTTCTAGCGATTTGCCCCAACCCTAACAAATGGCTGGGTATTGCAGGTTTGCCCTGATTTGGGCCTGTACCCGAAAACAAATTAATTAAAGCGTTTTAGGGGAATTCGTGTTCTACCCTAAACACTACTATCATGGCTCACGAGGAAAAGAAAAACAAGAATGTCAAGAAAGTAGCCACCAAAGCGCCTAAGGTGCATGGCGCGCCTAAAATACCGAAGTACGAACAGAACGAAGCCGGAATTATGCCTCCTTCCCTATCACCAAAAACAAAGAAATAGTTAGCATCACCCTACTACTCATGTCCGTGGAAACTACAGTTTTTAAGTAGTTTCCACGGACATTTACTATGAGAATAGCTCGTATACTGTTGACTAGATGAAAAACTAATTTAATTGACGAGACGTCCACTGCTCGTTAAGCCTTATTCAAACTTCTGACCTGTAATTCAAATCAGCTGTTGTTAGATTCATTAGTTCGTTGCCACGTAAGTATAGATAGTCTTATTAGGCACACAAAACTTTCAATATATTTTGAAATTATAAAAACAATGATTTACCTTTGGGTATGACATTCGAGGAAGCAAAGGATAGATTTATTCACACGTGGGGAACGCTGGCTACGCAGTGGGGTATTAACCGCTCAATGGCGCAACTGCACGCGGTGCTGCTCATTTCGCCAGAGCCAATGTCTACAGAAGATGTCATGGAACAGTTGCAGATTTCGCGGGGAAACGCCAGCATGAACCTTCGCGATCTGATGGATTGGGGCCTGATTTATAAACAACTCAAAGTTGGTGAGCGACGGGAGTTTTTTATTGCCGAAAAAGACATTTGGAAAGTTGCGCGGCAAGTTGCAAAAGAACGTCGGCGTCGGGAAATTACGCCCGTTGTTGACGTACTGAACGAGCTTAAAGCCATTCCGGCCGATACGCCCGAATCACAGGAGTTTCATCGCGTTATGGAAGGTTTAAGCAACGTAGTAGGATTTGCCGATAATACGCTTAACGCCGTTATTGAGGCCGAGGAGAACTGGTTGATGAGTCAGTTTCTTAAAGTATTTCGATAATTTTTTTAGTTAATTAGTTTCAATTGTTTCTGAAAATTTAAAAGACAATAAGTCATGAAAAAGCTACTGATTTACGACGGAAGTTGCCCGATGTGCAACCTTTATACGAAAGGGATGGTAGCCGCCGACACTAGTGGCTGCTTATCCCGAATCAGTAATGAACAGCTGACCCAGGAATCCATTCTCAACCGCTTAGATAAGCAACGTGCACGGCATGAGATTCCGCTGGTTGATCTGGATGGTGGTGAGACATTATACGGCGTTGACACCTGGGTTTATGCGTTTGGCCAACGGAGTCATTCCATTGAAAAGATTTTGTCACTCAAGTGGTTCAGGGCATTCCTGGAAAAACTTTACGCCTTCATTTCGTATAACCGGCGGATTATCATTACGTCAGCACCCGGTCGCTGGCAGCTACTGGATCTTCAACCCGAGTTTCGGCTTGGCTATCGACTGATGTTCGTTATGCTGGCATTAGGGTTGGTTGGCGGTCTGCACTACGTTGTTGCTGGATCACTCGATTGGTCTGTATTCGCCCTGCTAGGTGGACAACTGAGCCTGATCAGTTTGTATGTATGGAAGTCAAAACAATTTCCGTTTCTCGAAACCCTACTCGACTATACGGGTCATCTGGCCATGAGTTTACTGCTGGGCGGTATCGTTATGGCCATTGGATTAGCGTTTCACTGGCAAACAAGCATCTTAATTGGTAGTGCCTTAACGATCAGTCAGCATTTCATTCGGACGTACCGACTAAATCTGAATCCGTGGCTAAGTGCCAGTTTCACTGTACTCTACCTGCTGGTCGTATTTTCTTAGGCTTTAAAGGGGGGACCTCATTTTAACTGGATCAATTATGGCTACTTCAGATGAATGGTACAATAACCTCCGTTTCCGCTGGATCGTGTTGCCCGTACTAGCCTATATGCTTAGCTGGATGATGCACTAGCCGATTCACTTCGTCAAAAACTCCACGACAGCTTTTGCAAACTCCGGCGTTCGCATCGCCCCACCATGATTACCCGGCACAACGACCAAACGAGATCCCGGTATGGCATCGACCAGCGTTTGTGGATCACCATTATCTTTATCCTGATCGCCATTGACAACAAGCACCGGAATTCGAATCTTGCCCAACTCAGCGCGGGACGTAACGGGCTGAAATTCCTGTAGACGAGCCAGCACAACCGTATCGGCACCCGATTTTTTAGCGTTGTCGACCGCAGCTTGTAATTCAGGATGGCTACCCGGTTTGGTCAGCGCTTCGTGAAAATTCCGGCGTCGGTACCAGTTGGGGTCAGAGAAGTCAACACTAATACCCCCCATTACGGCCCGACGTACCTGCTTATCCATCGTCAGCAATTTTGCCGTTAGAATGGCTCCGCGCGAATAGCCCACTACGTCGTAGTTGGTCAGACCAAGCTGTTTCATTAACGCCATTACGTCCTTGAGTTCGGTATTATCGCGGTAAGCGTCGGCCGCGTGTGGCCTGTCTGACAGCCCATTACCCCGTAAATCGAGCGTAACAACTTTAAATCCGGAATCGGCCAGCGCTTGCCGAACAGGGGCACGTTTCCAGCTTTCGCTGTTGCTGATAAAGCCATGCAGCAAAACAACCGGTTTCCCTTCACCCAAAATGTCGTAATGAATTTTTGTCCCGTCGAATGAGGAAAACAGAGGTTCACGGCTGTTTTGAGCCTGGACGATACCCCATAACAGCAGGCTGATAAGTAGTAGGAATGATTTCATGGGCCAGGCGAACTAAGTCTATAACAAAAGCAGTCAAATAAGTCTAACCTTTCGCTATTCTACCGGGTTATCTTGCGTATAACAAACCACTCAACGACTATGGCAACCGCATCAACTCGCCAAAGCTCTACTGATAAAGAGCTAATTGCTTCACCCATGGGCCTCATTGACGCCGACGACTTCAAAAATCAAAGCGAAGCTACAGACGCCCTGTTCCCCGAAAATGGAGATGACGACTCCGATGATGAATATATAGAAGAAGACGAATTGGAGGACGAGCCCGTCGATGAAGAGGGTGATCCTACTGGCGAACACGATCATCATCAGGATGATAACTACGCGTTAGGTGGGCACGTAACGCGCTCAGGTGGTGTATAGACCTATAAGGTTTAAAAGCCTATAGGTCTGAATTTATCAACAGTTAATAGTTAATCCGATAACGTTATGAACACTAGTGACAACAATGCATACAACCCGGCTGACGATGACAATCAAGGGGTTGTACAACTTATGGCTCAAGGTCAGGAAGCCAGCCCAGGTGTCTCCCAGTATGAACGTATCAATCCAGTCAAAGCATCAGGCCCCGAACCTGAGAAAGCCGAAGTTAACGAAAACACCGATGATGAAGGCCTCAACGACGATATAACGGCTGAAGAAGACGTCGAGAATGGCGAAGCGGACACGGCTGATGAATAGACTTTTAAGAAAAACCGGCAGAAATTGTTGAATTCCTAAAATCGTTACGCATCTTTAAGTATACATTATGCATTAACGTATGAATACGAACCAGTTAGCTCAGCTTGTGATACGTATCGGCCTGGGGATTAATATGCTTATGCACGGTCTTGTACGTATTCCCAAACTAAGTGCGTTTGTCGCGAAGATGGGGGCTGGTTTTGCCAACACAATCTTACCTGAAATTCTGACCAAAACGTTTCTCTATACGCTTCCCTTTGTTGAACTAACCAGCGGTATTTTGATTCTGCTAGGCGGTCAGTTCAGTAAATGGGGATACTTTATAGGCGGGCTAACAATCGGCGCCCTACTGTTTGGCACAACCCTGAAAGAAGACTGGACCACCGCTGGAAATCAGCTTATTTACGTCATCGCATTTTACTTGGCGCTACGCGGTCTGGATTCATCAGGAAGAAATCGGTATCGTTAATTTTCACTTTCCTTACAACGGTTATTGACCTGATGGAATCCGTATAGGAAACCAATTCGAGTTAATAATGAAATCAACGTTGTTTTTTGCTACCATTTTAACGAGCAGTTTATTTCTTTTTTCCGCCTGTCAACAGGAAAATGTTCCTGTACTACCTGGCCTTCCTTACCAATCCAACTTTCAGTATGACAGCAATGGTTGGTCGGCCAACATTGTTGATTACGGCACTGCACAGGATACCAGTATGCGTTTCAAAGCAGCCTGGACCAGTCTGCCAACTCCTCTGGACGGCAGCCGGAAATCGCTGATGCTGGAAAGCATGAATCGCAGCGATGATGCGTTTATGTTTTTGAAGAAAAAAGTGACAGGTCTACAGCCTAATACAGATTATTCCCTGTTATTCGAGATTGAATTAGCTTCACAATACGCGACAAATTCGGTTGGCATTGGGGGTTCGCCAGGAGGTAGTGTCTATCTGAAAGCCGGTGCTACGTCGATTGAGCCCGTTAAAGAGCTGAAAGACAATTATTATTCACTTAACGTTGACAAAGGTGCTCAGGCCACTGATGGCAAAGATGCTATTACGTTAGGCAATGTTGGTATAGGCGACGACGTAACCGGATACAAGCTTATTACGCGCTCTAATGCCAACAAACCTTTTACGGCTCGTAGTAATAATAACGGTGAGCTTTGGTTGCTGGTCGGTACCGATTCAGGATTTGAAGGCTTAACAACACTCTATTACAGTAGTATTAAAGTAACGACGAAGTCGACACAATAACTTTCTGATTCACTCAACGTAACGAATGCCATTACCACCGTGTGATGGCATTTTTTGTTTAATGCTGAGGGCATTTTCCCAGCTCTGTTACTTTATTTTGGTCGAGTTGCCAGCAATTGCCATAAATATCGGCGTATCGTATCCGAAAATGAAACGAGCTGTCAGTGACTATTTTCTCAAGCTTAGAGCTAAGAGGTTCGTCATTTCGCATGAGCTTAAACAATTCATATTCATCGCCAGCTTTTAAAACCATTTCTGGTTCTAGAGTTCCATGCATAAATCCACCATTTAGATGGCCTGTATGTTGAAACAACAAGACTGACAGGGTTGGGTACTTATGCCCTTTATAGATAGTCTCCACTGATTTTATAATAGCTGGTCCTACACCCTGATTGGCTACCGAGTAAGTAAAATTTAACTCAAGGACCCCACTACTGGTTGCAATTCGTGGCCATACAGATGCCTCCTGCTGCTCGCGGGCGATCTTGGTTTGAAAAATGGAGACAACAAGTGCGGCTAAACTCAGGAAGGTAGCCGAAATACCGAGAAGAAGTTCAATATTGATGCGTCGCCGGGGCGTATCCATAGTAGATAGACTATACGTAGTGCAATGCCCGAAATAACGGAAAGTTTCCGATATTTGTCCAACCTGCCCGGAACATACCTAACCGGCAAGTTGTTGAAATAGTATACCGCAAGGGATAATATACCCAAGCGACTAACCGAGACTATGAGCAAGGACGCTGACATTTTAGAAAGCATAACCAACGCCGAATATAAATACGGATTCGAGACGGTGATTGAGGCTGACGAGGCCCCGGTGGGTCTTGATGAGAGTATTATCCGTTTCATTTCTGCGAAGAAAGACGAACCCGCCTGGTTACTCGAAAACCGGCTGAAAGCGTTCCGGATGTGGCAGGAGATGACCGAACCACACTGGCCCAACGTCAAATATCCTAAGATTGACTATCAGGCCATTAAGTATTATTCGGCACCGAAGCAAAAGAAAACTGTCAACTCCCTCGACGAAATTGACCCTGAACTGCTCGATACGTTTAAACGACTCGGCATTTCACTACAGGAACAGAAACGGCTGGTAGGTGTAGTTGATGGTGATGGTTCTATGGATGATGCGATGCCAAGTGATCGGCCGCGCGTAGCTGTGGATGCCGTTATGGACTCAGTTTCTGTAGCCACTACGTTCAAAAAAGACCTCGCTGAACGCGGCATCATTTTCTGCTCCATTACCGAAGCCGTTCATGAACACCCTGAACTGGTCAAGAAATATCTTGGCTCAGTTGTACCCGCTAAGGATAATTATTTTGCCGCCCTGAATGCTGCGGTATTCACCGACGGTTCATTCTGTTATATTCCGAAAGGTGTTCGTTGCCCGATGGAACTCTCGACGTATTTCCGTATCAATGCCGCTGGAACGGGGCAGTTCGAACGAACGCTTATCATTGCCGATGAAGGCTCATACGTGAGTTACCTCGAAGGCTGTACGGCACCCATGCGCGACGAAAACCAACTTCACGCAGCCGTTGTCGAACTGATTGCTCACGCTGACGCCGAAATTAAATATTCGACGGTGCAGAACTGGTATCCGGGCGATAAAGACGGCAAAGGCGGGATTTACAACTTCGTAACCAAGCGTGGTATCTGCGAAGGCGCAAATGCCAAAATATCCTGGACGCAAGTCGAAACGGGTTCGGCCATTACGTGGAAGTATCCTTCGGTCATTCTGAAAGGTGATAATTCAATTGGTGAGTTCTACTCGGTAGCTGTTACGAACAATATGCAGCAGGCCGATACGGGCACCAAAATGATCCATATCGGTAAAAACACGAAGAGCCGGATTGTATCGAAAGGTATCTCAGCTGGTAAAAGTCAGAACTCATACAGGGGCTTAGTTCAGGTGCTGAAACGGGCTGAAAACGCTCGTAATTATTCTCAGTGTGATTCGCTGTTGTTAGGTGATAAGTGCGGTGCGCATACGTTCCCGTATCTGGAAGTAAACAACCCAACAGCTACTGTCGAGCACGAAGCCACTACGTCGAAAATTGGTGAAGATCAATTGTTCTATTGCAACCAACGCGGTATTCCGACGGAACAAGCCGTAGCTCTGATCATTAATGGCTACGCTAAAGAAGTGCTAAATCAACTGCCGATGGAATTTGCCGTAGAAGCGCAAAAGCTGCTGGCAATCAGCCTGGAAGGCAGTGTTGGATAATAACTGTTAAAAATTTAGTGTATGAAAAAGCCTCTGCGAGAACGTAGAGGCTTTTTCATACACTAAGCCACGGCAAATTTCGTATTCATTTAACTAGTATTTCTCCCCACTCACGAATGTCGCTACGTAGTTTTCTGATTTGCTCGTTATTTAGTTTTCTGGTTTTCACGACTACGGCTCAATCACGTCGGCGGGCTCAACTAACATCACCCCAGAACAACGGTCCTGTACCGGTTGTGTCCGCCCCGCAGACTCGTTTGCTGGAAAGTATGGTGTTGAATAGCTCGCTTCTAAATCGAGCGGTGAAATACTCTATTTACCTACCCCCTGATTATTATACGTCAAATCGCCGTTACCCAGTGCTTTATCTGTTACATGGCCTTGGCGATAACGAAACCAGTTGGATACAATTCGGTGAAGCTGATCGAATTGCCGATGCGGGTATTCGGTCGGGTGAGATACCGCCTATGATCATCGTCATGCCAGATGCCGGTACTACGTTCTACATCAACGATTATCAAAGTAAAATACGTTACGAAGACATGTTTGTGCAGGAGTTTATCCCTCACATTGATACCATGTTTCGTACACGACCGCAACGCGAATTCAGAGCTGTTTCGGGGTTATCAATGGGTGGCTACGGTTCCTTAGTGTTGTCGATGCATCACCCTGAATTGTTTAGTGTCTGCGCAGCACTGAGCGCGGCTGTCCGTACAGACGAAGCACTCATGAGTGTCCCTGACGAACGCTACAATACGGTATATGCCCCTTTGTTCAGCGGGCCAGTCAAAGGCGAAGAGCGATTGACAATTACCTGGAAACGTAATAGCCCGATTACCCTGGCCAAATCAGCACCAGAAGGTGACCTGACTAAAGTCCGATGGTACATTGACTGTGGAGACGATGATGGGCTAACGGTCGGAAACGCTATGCTTCACATTGCCCTGCTTGACCGTAAAATTCCGCACGAGTACCGTGTGCGCGACGGCGCTCATACGTGGTCTTACTGGCGCACGGGTCTACCCGACGTTCTGAAGTTTATTGCCACGAGTTTTCATCGATAGCTATCGTCTCTGAATCGGGACAACCGCTTCTGTTTCATCCCAGATCAGAGCCATTTCGGCACCGTTGGCAGCGGGTCGAAAGCTAATGTAAAATTGCTCGGCCATCGGACTGTGCTTCTGCGAGACAATGGGGACCCGTAATACGTCTTTCGTCTGATCGTAATTAGTGCCCCACTGACCCGTTTCACCATTGAAAATAGCAATCCACCCATTTTGCGAGGGGATCGTCCAGAGTGAATATTCGCCCTTATCTAAAGGTTGTCCGGATACAATTACGTTCTGATCAAAGTCGATGACGGTTGCTTCGTTGGCACCCGTGCGCCAGACCTGCCCGTAGGGCACTAATCCTCCAAAAATCTTACGACCTTTTTTATACGGCTGACAATAATCGACCGTGATTTTCAATCCATTCTGATCAATCTGTGCTATCGCTTCAGGACTACTGGATTTCGTCCAGCTACGTAGTGTGAAAAAGCCAACGAGCGCAATGGCTGCAATAATACCGACGATAATAAGAAGACGTTTCATGATGCATTCAATGGATTTAAGCTGACTGCGCGCAAGGTAGGAAGATTTTGTAAGTTACGAACGTGCTGCATACCTATTACTCCCGATCAGCTACTCTTGTTCATAACATACAGAATTTAGCTGAGATTCAATTCAGTTGGTGTATAAAGTGGTTTGTATTAGCCAGTACTCCCATAGAACGACCAATTTCCTAAACACAACAACGCTACGCTCCCAAATAGAAACGTAGCGTTGTTGTGTTTGCAGATCTTAATCAGATCCTCTTTATCGTGGACCGCGGCCTCTCCCTCCTCCGCCTGGACTAGCGCTATTTTCTACCCGCTGGGGCTGCTCCTGACCGCGCGATTGGCTTTGCATTCCCCTGTTGTTTTCAGGCATCCGCTGAAAGCCTCCTTCGCTACGTCCGCCAGGGATGGGCTGGCTATTGGATTGGCCTTGCCGCTCAACCCGTTCATACGACCGGTTTGGCGACTGCGGGCTACTACCTTGTTGTGCGTTGCCAGGCGAATAGCTTCCCCGGCTGGACTCGAAGCCCCCCGACTGAGGTCTGCTGTAATTCCCGGCGTTAGGTGTTGGCGTAGTTTCATAACCTCCGTTCCGATCTGCAGAAGGATTTCCACCGTAGTTTCCCCGGCTTGGTGCATTGCCGTTGTTGCCCTCATAATTACGGGTGGGTGGATTCGCATTACCGTTATAATTACCCCGGTTTGCCTCATAATTCCCTCGGCTCGATGTACCATTACCGCCATAATTAGGTCGGGGAGTGTTATCAAATCGGTCGTTACGTCCGTAGGCCTGGCCATAACCCGATGATTGACCGGGACGATAGAAACCAACCGAACCATTGCCAACTACTGAACGTCCTGGCCGATCCATTCGATCAATCCGATAAACGGGAACCGACTGGCGAGTATAGCGCTCAATATCGCCACGTGGCGGCCCATAGGCATACGCCCGATTGTTGGCCCGATAATAGTTATTGATGATCGTAGTATTCTGGTATATGTTCACCACACGCGGACGAGGCACACAGTAACTATACCAGCTTGGACTGGTAAAGTAGACCTGAGGAACGAAAGTCCAGTATGGGGCAGGAATGTTAATGTCGATGTTCACGCCGGGACCCAGCGGTGCCCAGCCATAATACCCGCCCCCTGACCGCCACGAAACCCAGGCAGGTGCCCAGTCAGTGCCGGGAATCCAGAGCCAACCGCCATAGGCCGGGTCATAGATCCACCGACCGTAGTGGAAAGGTGCCCACCCCCAGGCATAATCCGAAACCCAGGTGTTTCCATATTCGGTCATAACCCAATGTCCTCCTGAAGAGTAAGGCTGAAAATTCGGATCTGCATTAGGTAACCATACGTTGCCGTAATTGGGATGCTGTGTCCACTGTCCATACGGGGCTAATTCGTTGTAAAACGACTCAACAGGCACACTAGCGTCAGGTTGAGCTGATGCATGCCGGGCGGAAAACGGTCCTAAAGCGAGTACCGCGATCAGACCAAGCAATTGTATGGTTTTCAGAATATTCATGACGCTACGTTATTTGTTGAGTACCTAAACTCATCAACAATTAGATTGCGCAATCAGCTAAACGTTTAATGAGCTGTCAAACAAACTTTATAGAATGAGTAAATAAAAATACCGCCCCGCTGATTTAGCGGGGCGGTACGTAACTTAGAATACGTCAGATTAGTTGTTTTATTCTTCGTTGGTAATAAACATTTTCGGTTTTGGCGCTTCGATACCATCTTTGGCAAACTGCCGGGCAATGTTTTCGAGCATATAATAATACGTATCCCAATAAGTCTCGCTTTTCGTCCAGACCCGCACATCGTAATCCCGAGAATTTGGGTTTAGCTTAGCAATCAGAACATCATGCTGGCGGTCTTTAAGTGCGTATGGGCAGGCATCGACTACTTTCTGAATAGAGGCCTTTGTTTTATCCAGATCATTCTGACTACCAACACCATATACTTGATCGACGCGAATAATACCTTTCGTACTGATGTTCATGATAGCCGATGTCGACAGCGCACCATTAGGCAGAATAATTGTCTTATTATCCAGCGTAACCAGCGTTGTATCGAAGATTCGAATAGCCTCGACGTTACCCGTAAACCCTTGGGCCGAAATAAGATCACCTACCCGGAATGGCTTGAATATCAGAATCAATACGCCACCCGCAAAGTTGGATAAGCTACCTTGCAAAGCCAGCCCTACAGCCAAACCAGCAGCTCCAATAATGGCTACAAATGACGTTGTCTGAACACCAAGCGTACTGGCAATACTCAGGAGCAGGAGTACACGTAGCAGGCCGTTTACTAACGATAAGAGAAAGGGTTGCACATCACGGTCAACGTGCCGCCTGGTCATAGCTGACGACAAAAGTCGCGTAATCCAGCCGATCACCCAAAGGCCGACAATAAGCGTTATAATAGCCAGTAACACACGGCCACCGTATATCGTAATAAACGTTACGATTTGGGCATAAAAAAGTTCAAGTCTGGTTTGCGCCTGTTCCATAAATGTAGATGGGATTGTATTTGAGAATCAGACGCTAATAAACAGAAAAGTAACTTTCTGAGCACAACGTAACGTTATTATATTTTCATATTATAACCAGTTCTTACGTCGGAACACCCAGACTGTTAGGGCTGATGATAGTACCATCATGGCAATGGCAAAGACGTAACCATATTTCCAGTTTATTTCGGGCATACCGCTGAAGTTCATGCCCCAGATGCTGGCCAGTAACGTAGGCGGCAGGAAGACTAATGATACAACCGTGAAGATTTTGACGATCCGGTTCTGTTCCAGATCAATCAGACCGAGGTACGTATTTTGCAGAAACTCCAGCCGTTCGAAGATAAAATTCGTGTGATCGATCAGTGAGTTAATGTCTTTAATCAATGTTCGTAACCGTTGTTGTTCGAGGTCATTGAACCATCCATCAGAGCGAATCATAGCCGATATAACCCGTTGCTTATCAACCACATTCTCACGAATCGACATGGTGAGCTCCTGGTAATCGTTGATATTGAGGAGCATTTCGCGGTCGAGATTGGCGTCAAGGTCAAGCATTCGATTAATAGCCTTGATTTCACCCGATACCATTTCAATCAGATCAGCATCTGAGTCAATACGAAATTCGAAGATGGAGATCAGAATTTGTGCTCCGTCGCTAAAGAGCGCCCGCCGTGACTTAATACGTTTGACCGTATCAGCAAACGCCTTTAAATCAGCGTTTCGATACGTAAATAATGTATCATCTTTAAGTAGAAAGCTTACTGGTACTGTTACGTATCGATGTTCCGTGTCGGGCACTAAAAAATTAGAGTTCGCAATCATAAAGTCATCTTCCTCAATGTAGCGCGAACTACTTTCAATTTCCAGTTGCTCCTGCTGGCTTAGAAAATCGACATCAAATTTTTCTTCTACCCGTTTGATTTCAGCAGGCGTCGGGTTTTGTAAATCTACCCACAACGTACGTTCGGTATTGGAGAAAGAATCAATATCGCGGATTTTGCGAACAGCGGTAGCGTCTTGCTGAAAAATGCGGATCATGCAATCGTAGGTCGAGTTATTGGCGGCAAAGTTCGCAGAAAACAGTCGGACTGTAGTCTATTCAACTGTATTTCCACGATTACTTTTCCATTAACTCAGTTGAACGTACTGCCGATCAAGAAAATGCTGTAATTCGTCGGGCCGTTGCGTACCAATCGTGATCTGGCGACCATTGGGACGTATAATTCGTAAACCTTTATTGCCCGCAATGTTATAAACCCAACCGGCAAAACCCCAGCGGATACCGTAGCCAACAAAACTATATTCACTTACGGAAACCGACTGAACAGTGTTCCACGAAATCGTACGCCAGGAGAGAATTGGAAAAATACGATAATGAATGCCTTCGGAATCTAAACGAGTGTCCAGTCGCCAACTGTATAGGAGTAAACTAATCAATAGCGGTGGAATGAATTCAATGAGCAACATGGGATCATTCCACGTATCAGCGGCATACAAAGAACCGACCAAGATAAGCGTGATAAAGCCCAGGATTATCCATACCCATCCTTGGCGAAAGCGTTGGGATTCGGTGAAAGTGTCCATGTGGTAAGTAATCGTTACGTCGCTAAATTAATCAAATTTGCGACGTACGACACACTACGTTTTTTGCTTCTTTTTCTTAGCAGCTGGAAACAAAATATTGTTGAGAATCAGACGATAACCCGCTGAATTGGGGTGAAGATTAAGGTCGGTCGGCTCCTCGCCGATTTCGTGTCGGTAATCTTCCGGATCATGACCACCGTAGAATGTAAAGAATCCTCGTCCATACGGAGAATGAATATAGCGAGCCTCTCCTGCTGCCCGATTTTCGGCCATAATCACCACTTCGGGCTTGATCAGATTTTTCTTGAAGGCCGTCGTTTGGCCCATGAATCCCTTGATTACATTCTGGTGATTCTGGGTTAGCATCGTCGGAATAGGATCGTATTTGGCCGAGAATTGAAACAGCGTGAAATAATCGTTGTGCTCGCTCAAACCGCGTTCTTCGGGTTGATTGTCAATATTGGAAAATTCAATTAGGTACGGGTTCGTATACACCTGGAAATTACGGAAAGCAAATGTTTGGCTGTAATCCAGTTTACTGTTCGCATTCGGATCGGCTGGGTCGCCGTCGTAGAATGAATCAACAATATCGGTCTTCTGCGCGGCCAGGGCGATATCATACGTATCCGTGGCGTTACACATAGCGAACAAGTAGCCACCACCTGTTACAAATTCCTGGATTTTTTTCGTAACCGCTAATTTTAGCTGAGGTACTTTAGTGAAGCCAAACTTGTGAGTAATCGTTTCCGCTTCGCGCTTCTGTGCGATGTACCAGGGCTGATCTTTGAAATGAAAAAATTTACCGTACTGTCCCGTAAAATCTTCATGATGTAGGTGCAGCCAATCGTATTCAGGCAGTTTACCGTTCATTACTTCCTCATCAAATACGATATCATAAGGAATTTCAGCGTACGTCATAACCATTGTAACGGCATCATCCCAGGGCTGTTTTGTTTTGGGGGAATACACAGCTACTTTGGGGGGTTTCTGCAATTTCACCGCATCCATGTTCGCGTCGGCAGCGGCAACCTCACTCAAAATTTGCGCCGATTGAGCATCCGAGATTACTTCATAACTGACCCCCCGAATCACCATTTCATTAATAAACGTCTGGCTTTGCGGCATCATAAACGAGCCACCCCGGTAATTAAGCAACCAGTCTATTTCGGTATCGTGGGTTTTCAGCACCCAAAAGGCAATGCCGTATGCTTTTAAATGATTCTTCTGGCTATCGTCCATCGGAATCAGAATTTTGGACGCCCAGACATGACCCGTTAGAGTCAGGATTAGGACAAGCGGTAACAGCAGCCGTTTCATAGGTTTCCCCGTTAAGATTACTCTTGGTAGTTTTGTAATAACGAAAGATACGTAAATTTTGTGCGAAAAGCAGAGGGCATGGCGTAAAGGGCATAGGGAATAATGAACTATTTACTAAACGCCCTTTGCCCTACACCCTCTGCACCCTGCCCATGAATCTCATCGAAAATATACGCGAAGGGTTGCGTTCCATTGCCGGTAACCGACTACGTACCATCCTAACCTCGCTGATCATTGCCATCGGCATTACCTCGCTGGTAGGTATCCTGACGGCCATTGATGGCATTCAGAATTCAGTGACCAGCAGTTTTGCCGGACTAGGTGCCAATACGTTCAGCCTTGTGGCCCGGCAGGATGCTTTTCGGCGGGGTGGGCGCACACAACGGCAGGACAAACCCATCGATTATTTCGATGCCGTCCAGTTCAAACGTCGGTTTCCGTATAATGCAACGATTGCCCTTTCGGCCGCAGTAACGGGGTCTGCTCAGGCTAAATACGGTTCAAAAAAAACGAATCCGAACGTACTACTCATTGGGGGCGATGATGCTTATCTGTCCGTAAAAGGCTATACCGTTCAAAGCGGCCGTAACCTGGCACAAAACGATTTAACGTATGCCCTTAACGTAGCGGTTATTGGTAGCGAAGTCGCCAGTACGTTATTCGAGAGAAAGATAGACCCCTTAAACCAGTTGATTCGGGTTTCAGGAAATCAGTATAAAGTTGTAGGCGTATTAGCTAAAAAAGGCGGTCTCACAGGAGGGGGCGATGACCGCATCATTCTTATTCCGCTCGACAATGCCCGTGCTTTAGCAGGAAGCCAACAACTTACGTTCGACATTACAGCCTCTGTACCAACTGTATCTGATCAGGACGAAGCGGTTGGTGAAGCTCGGGGAACAATGCGACTAGTTCGGCGCGACCCGCTTGGTCAGCCCGATTCCTTTGAGATTCAGCGAGCCGACAACCTGGCGGAGAAAACGGCAACTATTACCGGGTACCTACGCATGGGCGGCTTCGGCATTGGGTTCATTACGCTACTGGGTGCGTCAATCGCTCTACTGAACATCATGCTTGTGTCTGTCACGGAACGAACTCGGGAAATTGGCATTCGCAAATCGCTTGGCGCCACACCGAAGCGTATTCGGGAGCAATTTCTAATCGAAGCCATTGTGATTTGTCTGCTTGGCGGCTTGGGGGGCGTATTATTGGGATTAGGAGTCGGCAATTTAATTGCCAGCATCATCAGTCAGGGTACCGGTGGTTTTGTTGTTCCCTGGGCCTGGATGGGTCTAGGGCTTGTCGTCTGCATAACAGTGGGTTTGTTTGCGGGCATCTATCCAGCCGTACGTGCATCCAAACTTGATCCTATCGAAGCATTGCGGTATGAATAACAAAGGGTAAGGGAGAAAAGAGAAAAGGAAATGAAAGATTTTTCTCTTCAGCCTTTCTCCTTTCCTCCCTTATCCTTACTTTTGCACCCACGTTTGACAAACGCATCTCTGGAAACGGAGACGATTCTGTCGCCGGGATGGCGGAATCGGTAGACGCGATGGTCTCAAACACCATTGTCTGCAAGGACATGCCGGTTCGAGTCCGGCTCCCGGTACAATTAAGGGTTTATAAGTTGCTGTTTTACAGGAATTTATAAACCCTTTTTAGTTTTTCAGGTGTAACTTTACTGAAACAAAAGGAGAAAATTATTTCTTCAGCTTTCCTTTCTGCACCATGCCTTCTAAATTATTTATCTCCTACAGCCACGATGACGAAAAATTTGCAAAGCCCATCGTTCAGTTGTTACGCGTCAGTGCTAAGTACGTTTTTTTTGACAGGGATACATTAAAGCCCGGAAAGAACTGGGCAGACCAAATCCAGAAGGCTATTGAAAGCGTACAGCTCGTTGTCGTTATCTGGTGTAAACATGCTTCATTATCAGCTTACGTAAAACAGGAATACCTGGCTGCTATTAAGAAAGAAAAGGACTTAATGCCCGTATTGCTCGATGACACTCCCCTACCCAAACCATTAGCCGCTTTTCAGTGGATCGATTTTAGACAAAGTGTAGAAGGTACACATGAGTATACGCCAGTAGATGACTTACTACCACCCTCAATAGGCCTGGGCCCAATATTGGAACAAAGGGGCGAGTGCAGAAACTTAGATAGAACTGCGCTTTCGCAGCCAGCTTCGAAGGATATAATTGAGGCTTATCGAAACTATATGGCACGCAAGCGGAACGTTGAATTTGTTGCAAACCAGAAAATAGTTGCTCAGAAGCTCAAAGTAGCCCTAGATAAACGGTTAGCCAATAACGAATAAATAGCCATCCATTTTGCCTATTTACTGGCTGGTAATGGTAAAGGTCCTATAAGCTTAATAGCTGGCTGTTTCGAGTTACGATGCTATGCTTTTTCACAATTATCAGTTTCCAACAAACCGACCATTCTGTTAGACAAACTAAAGTCTAACTGTTTTACGGTCAGGCTTTAGTTTACTGCTTAGTACCTATTATTGATCTTACTGGATCAACATCGTCCTGCTAGCTACAGCCTATAGTTAGCAGGGCGAAAAAAAAACGTAACAGATGGTCTTAAGCGTTATAGTTATTGACATAGTATTAGTTGGTTATTGTGAGAAATACATCTTTATACCTTTAAACCCGACGAGGTAACAGGAAAGCTACCCTGTTAGAGCATCTGGTTTATCTCCAAAACGCTGAGCAGCAAACGGGGTATGATCTATTATCGAACGTGACGATTGAGGTGCAACGGGTGATCGAAGCGGGGTTAGATTATAGCTTTTCATTTATGCAGCCGCTAAGGGTAAATTATCCGTGCCTGAAACTAGCTCCATATTACAGGATTCGATCCCTTCTTTCAATTCTGATATAGCTCGCTTGTTTTCCGATGAATCGACTAGAGCATTCAAGTCAGTTTGCAATTGTACTGTTCAGACCCAAACCTCTTTGATCTGTTCTTGTGGCTTGTGGCAGGGTAATCTTTATCGATTGTTTAGGTTTTGCATTGATTCCAGTTAAGGTTAGCTGGCAACTCGACCAATGTTGACTTAGTCAGTGTCTATTGTTTCGGTTTATCGGCCAGCTTCTCCACGTCGTCCCCGTTGACCAGTTTGGTCACCATCAGGTTGTACTTTTCAACTTTCCCGATGGCACCCAAGCAATCAATGTGGTTTTATAAGATTTTTGGTTATACCCTTTTGAGCAAGCTAGTTGGCCGTAATCTTCGTAGAAGCCTCTTCAATTCAGCAGTCGACCGCCCCTGTTCAAGTCCACTTTGTGGCATTTTGAGCAGGTATCGATTGAACCAGTGCCTAAAAGACGGGTACTTTGGGACAGTCAATCCGGTATCACTCACAAACACGGCTCCGCTCACCCATTACCTATAAGCATCCGGAACGATCACAAGCAGAGCTAACTATCCACATTTTTACTCCAATGCTGTTAAATCACTTTTTTACTGCCTTACTGAGTCTATTGCTTTTTACATCCTGTCAAAAAAATGAGGCTGAGTCAGTCAAGCCCGACGGCCAGCCAACCGAAACCCCTACGGATCAATACCTCAACTTTGCCTTCGACGATACTAAGGCTCAGATCAACGGCGACTGCGTTACCGGTTGCATCAACGGTGAGTTTGACAAGGACAAGTTTTTTATCCGGGCGACGGCGTCCAACCGCCGAACGCTGGATATTACGATCAAGAATTTTGCGAACAGAACAGGCGAGTTTGCTTTTGATGTGGATCTGGCCGCTCTTGAGTTCAGTACGGGTCCAGGCTCAACGGTTTACAGCACAGGCTATGTCAACTGTCAGTCACCTTACAACCAGGTTAATTCGGATGGGGCCATCCACGTAACAAAATGGGCTGACAAAGTAGACGGTTACGTAGAAGGCAGCTTTAAAACAACTCTCTATCCCAAAGGCGAGTGCGGACGGAATGGGCGGGCAATCACCTGTACATTCCGGGTGAAACGAGTTCGATAAGCAAATCGATTAATGCTCAGCGTAAGCCGTATGGACAAACCGGCTTATGGTATATTCCCAAGCCATTTGCTTAACAAACGTTGGCTTCGGTGACTTTATGTTTCAGAGTAGAGAATGAGAGTCGTTACTTCAGACTGGCTAGTAATTTTCCCTAACATCGGTGATTAAATTGAACCATTTTTTTCGTTGATTGGCCTGAAGAGTGACAGAGGTTATTTGGGCGAGTGTACATTATTGTGGCGGTAATTTCGACTTTCTGTAGAAGATTGTTTTTATCAACAGGGCCTGACTCTTTATAATTGAAGTCATGTAGAGGGAAGTTTTCTTGGTTTAAAACTTCAATAAATGTGCCCGACCGGAGTTCAATCTCAGTTATGCGTTCTGGTTCTTGTGATGCTAATTGAGTTTCCGTCAGCTTTGTTTTTAGTGCTTAATTGGAGTAGTGAGTACTCCAATTAACTTCGAGTTAAGTACTTAAAAGTCAGTACAATAAACAAAAGTCTCGCTCTATTAGTAAAAGCCGTTACCTTACTTTGCCGTTTTCCACGCAAATAGATTCTGAGCCAAACAGGTTATTAAGTGTGTTAAAGAGCATACTTTATATCCTATGTACGCTACCCTGTACTATTTTATTTCAGCTGGCTTGCTGGCTACACTTATCTATTTGTGCCGGCCAGTTACTACTACCTACCAAAGCACTAGTCCATTTCAGACAAATACGCTCTTTTTGACTGTGGCTTTGCTGCTGCTGATCCTCACGCGTATACCCAGTATAGGCTACAATCGGGAATTGAACGTTGACGAGAGCCAGTTGCTGGCTCAAGCCATTACGTTACAACAGGATCCTATTTATGGCCGTTCGGTAGATGGTACTTCAATTGGACCTATCAATACGTATCTATTGTTGATTCCGAGTGCGTTAGGTCTGCCATTAGACTATACCTCAGCCCGGTTAACCGCTTTGCTGCTCATCGCCAGCTCCTTACTGCTGTTCTACTTTAGTGTGCTACGTTTGACGACACCGTTTATAGGCCGGATAAGCTTTCTGCCCGTACTATTGTTTTTCTCCTGGACGACGGAACCGAATTTTCTGCATTACAGCAGTGAATTATCGTCACTTGTCATTTTAACAGCTTCTTTTAGCCTGGCGCTCGGAGTTCTACGCCAGAACACTCCCCCATCGGTAGCAGGGTTGGCAGGGTTAGGTGTCTTAGCAGGATTGACTGTGTACTGTAAACTGCAAACGCTGCCTATCGTTGGCATGATACTCTTTACATTGACCCTATATCTATGGAGTATTCAGCGCTGGAAGGTATTGAAATCCTTATTCGTGATTACCGCCGGTTTTTTAGTACTAAATATCGCTGTTTTCGGTCAGGCTTATTGGTTTGAAACAGAAGACTATTTTATAGATTATTATTTTGTAGGTAACCTAACAACGTACGCTCAAATCTATGCACATGTTCCGTTGGTTAGCCAGAGTTTCATCGCGAAACTAGCGCGGTTTCCAGCTTTTCTGGTACACTATGCCGACTTTTTAATCTTTATTGTTTTCAATTGTTGTCTGGTCATTACCGCTACTTTACTAGCGGAACGTTTTCAATGGCGTTTCAAAACAAGCTCGCCTTGGGTAGACCTACTGACTACATTGACTATCCTTGGAGCCCTCTGGGCCGTTGTTACGCCCGGCACAGAGTTTGGTCACCATCTCTTATTGCTGGTGTTCCCTTTAAGTTGGGGACTGGCTTTGGCTATCCATAAATTAATGCAATCAATCCCTGATCCGCTGATCAGGCAGTCTGTAATAACCACTTTAATAGGCTTGTATATTCTGGAGGTTATTCTAACTGATAACTTACTTCTAGCCTATGGCAGGCAACTAATGACAAGACCTATCAAGGCAACGATAAAACCGACCAAATCGGAGTCAACCCAAGATTGGTTAATAAGCAGCAACCCCTACCTGTTTTCGTTTCCAGCCAAACTAGTCTTGCCCTTATCTCCCGTTTCTCAGGTCATCAGGCGGCTAACACTCCCCCTCGACAAAATAGCGGTATGGGGTTGGAACTGTCAATATTACGTTGAAACAGGGTTAGCACAGGGGGTTCGTGAGAACCACACGCAACGAAGCATTATACCGAACCGGATGCGGAACGCGTATCTAAACCGATATGCACACGATTTGGTGATGAATCGACCCGTCGTATTCGTTGATGCGGTGGGAAAGGCCAGTTTAATATTGACCAAACCGCAATATCGCCATGAGCAGTTTGCCACGATCAACCGGATTATTCAACAGAATTATAGCTTAGTCACCTCCATAAAACAGGTGCGTATCTATGTTCGCCAGGACCGACTCCATCTATTTTCACAAAAAGTGGCCATTAATCCACTACGTTCACAGATTAATTAAAAATACCCATTTCCAGGCAAAGCTTGTCTATCTATTCCAGCCGTGGACCGTTGACCAATTGCAAAACCAACTTAAAATAAGGCAGTCATATACTTGACGACCCCAATGCAGTTTATCAATAAATTCAAGGAGTAGTTTAGGTGATCCTCCAACCCTAAGTTCTAGCCAGATCTGAGGCATAGAAACAGAGTGTGCTAAATCGGAGGATATGTCTGCGAGTCCTTGGCGTCGCAGTGGCACACTACCCCGTTAGTATATCCCACTCTGGTCAAGAACTTGCACGTTACCAAATCGTGGAATCTTACCAGTTCTCAAACCTAAGGGGCGGCCCGCCCGCTGATGAATCAACGTAAGTGAAAATCCAAACTTCGCGGGTATCTATACAAGAAAATGTAGCACCAAAATTTGCAAAATGAAGCGGCATTCTGGCGATTTTACTAGTTGTCCAGCGGTCCGCTGCCGCGGCTCAATCCATAGCATATGATTGTCTGATTGTCGCACGCGCAGACGCTAAAACGTAGCAAATTGGCATAAAATGGGGGCTACTTTGCTACGTTTTAGTTTGCCTTCACTATGGCTATTCGCTTAAAATTACCTTGCGAGTTATACGCTGCCGACCCTGAACCAGCGATAGAATATAAAAGCCACGCTTGAGGTTCTGCACGGGTAGATTAATCAGGTTTTCACCCGCCCTGACCAAAACTATCTGCTGAAGCATCGGCTGGGCTGCCTCGTTGAGGAGTTGCAATGACAGATCGCCCAAAGTTTCGGCCCGATAGCGTATTTGCAGCGTTTCACGGGCTGGGTTGGGATAAACTTCAGTTGTGAAAACATCAGCTTCTGACTTTACGGAAGCTACCCGACTACCACTCGGCTTGGTAAGTCGTGCTCCAGCCCAGTCCCCGTGATCACAGGCGCTACCATCGCCCCCATCGGTGATCATCAGCGTCAGCGTCTGTTTGCCCGATACGTCTAAAGTCACCGACTTGGTGGCCGTGGCCGCGTTCATGTTGCCGCTGCGGTAGACCAGTGTGCCATCGACGTAAATCTGGAACTCGACGTTGCCGCAACTGCTGCTCATCTCATCGTCCAGGCCCATGTCGGTGATGAACTGGGTATACTGCCCACCCAAATTGTAGCTGATCGAAGAGGCCGAATGCGCCCCCAGTCCTTTGGCGTAGGTCTGCCCATTGAGGGTGATGGTGCGGCCGTCGCCAGCCCCGGCTTCTCCGTTGCTCATGTCTTTCTCAACGGGACCATAGCCATTAGTAGCCGATGCCCAGGTCAGGTCTGACAGGTATACGCCCGATCCGGTAGGAACCGGGGTAGTGGTTGCCGGGACGCGATAGAACGCACTGGCCGGAATGGCCTGCTTACTAATGCCAGGTCCATCGTAATTGACGCTGAGCGCCTGATTGCCATTACCCTGGAAGAAGGGGACGGTGATCGCGTGTTTGCCAGCTTTCAGACCAATAGTACCCGATTTCTCCTGGGCAGCGTGCTGGCCATCATTACTAACGACCTCGGTCGAGCCAATATAGAGTTTGCTGCCGTCGTCGGAAGTGGTATAAAAGGTGTATGTACCGTCTGTAGGGGCGTTGAAGTAACCTTTGAACTGCAATCCAAAATAGCTATCCCGCGCCCGCACGGAGAGATCAGGCTGACTGGCAGTACCGGTCCTGGCGGCTGTAAGGTTGCTGAAGTCGGGTAGTATACTCCAGGAGCCTTCGTAGTACCGGTAGTCGAGACCATTCGTGGTTGAAGCGGGGTTTTCCGGATCGCGTAGGCTAACGGGCGTCGGAGTGGCTGCTGTAATCTGTTTCATCAGCACCATCGACGAATAAGGCGCAAGCGTAACCTGACCCGTATAGGCCGTGTTTTTAACGTCGCGGTAGGTCGCGTCTAAGCTCACGTTGGTGTTTTGGCCTGTAGCGTTGTAAACAATCTTAACGTAGTCGTCAGGATTAAGCGTAGTCAGGGTCGCTTCGCGCAGAATCAGGTTATCAATCCAGGCAGTCTGCCCGTCCTCAGACACCTGCACAACAAGGATGGCATTCGACTCGTCGGCATTAGCCGTAAATGTCGTTTGATAGCTCTGGCGACTCGTACCCATCACGAAGGTTGTGCGGTCAGCCAGGTCGCTATAGTTGCCCGCCAGCTGACGCGGATAAACCGTCAGGCGTTTATTGGATGCCGACGCAACGCCATCCAGCACCAGCTCATAGGTTTGTCCTTTCCGTACACTGCCCAGATTTATTGTTGACAGCAGATACGAATCGCTCTGACCCGACGAAGAGGCAAACGACAACCGCATAGATCCGCCATCGAGCTTGTTGGTATTGTCCCAGTCGACCCGACCGTTCCCAAAGGGCGACCAGTAATTCCAGCCATTGGTTCCGCTTGAGAAAGGGTAGTTCAGTAAGGTGGCACCCGTCTGGGTTACCATTTGAGGCTTAAAAGTGACGGCACTGTTCGACGAGTTTCTATCAAGGCCGAAGCGGTTTTGCCATTCCGCGAGTGATAGGATAGGGCCGACAAAGCCTGTACCAGGATTGTAAACGGCCTGAATCTTAAACTGATCTTCGAAGGGCCGCACGTAGTAGTTATAGTCGAATGAACCAAAACTACCCAGGTCATTGGCGTTGGTCTCGTAGCCCGCTACAATACCCGTGGCCAGCTTGCTGACCAATATATTGTTTTGATTAACGATATTTCGTGGTGAACAGGTACCATTTGCAACGATTTTGAGTTGATATTCACCATTGTCAAAGCTGGTATTATTTTTAATCGTGCAATTGTAAGCCCCCCGCAGGAAGATACCCATACCAGATACATGAAAGATGGTGTTGCCCGAAACCTCCGCGTTGAGCGTGCAGTCGTCGAGGAAAATACCGTGCGCGCCCGACGTCGACTGAACCTGCGTACCTTCGGGAGCACCAATACCATTATATACAATATTCGACTGGAACTTGACGTCGGTCAGGTTGGCCCGCCCGCCATTGGATATGTATAAGCCGCCCCCGTCGCTCTTCGTCTGGCAGAAGTTCGACACACGGTTGTACCGAACCGTTGTACTACTGCCAATAGAAACGCCCGTATAACCGAGTTGGTCGAACACATTGTTTTCGATGAGCGAGTTGGAATTACAGGCCGACTGAAGCCCAGAATACGTTCCGTCGCCATTGCCACCCCGGCCTGCCGACAGGCCAATTCGTTGAACAGTATTCCCCCGAAAGGTGAAATTCTGATAGACGTTGATCATAAAACCCGTATTGTTAGCATCTTCAATCAGGTTGTTTTCAACCAGAATTGTGTTGCCCGATCCAGTGAAATTGACCCCGTTTTCGCCCGAGAAGGTAATGTCGTTACCCGACAGCGTAATGCCGTTGCCGTTATTCGACAACAAACCTGCCGAGAGCGTCTGGGTGATCTTGATGTTACGTACAGTTATGTACGAAGAAGAACCGAGGTTAACGCCCTCACTGGCCGTTGTCGCCGTAATTGTCTTACTGTTAGGACTAGTCTGATTATCGTAAATACGGATCGTTTTATCGGACGGATTATAGTACCATTCGCCAACCTGATCGAGTGTTGCCGGATGATTCTGGATAAAGTATCCCCAGTTATCGAGCGGCTGATACGTAGTACTATAATTGAGCGATAGGGTATTGCCGTTCTGCCCGGTAATCTGGGCGCGGTCGATAACCCAGACAGCAGAGCGCAGCACGGCTTCCCCCCCCGTAAAATTGCTTGGCAAATTCTGCTGACTCGTAATCTGACTTGTACCATTGTGCGACTGAACAGTCAGATACCCTTTGTTCGAGTCGCTGAGATTAGGATAACGACCGAGGGGTAAACCTGCATTGTTGCTGTATATACCCGTCACCCGACTGCCACAACTGGGGCAACTAGCCTGCCAGGTATTGTTGCCGATGTTGTTCCACCCTGTAATCTGGCTCGACCCGGCAATGATGGGCTTATTACCTGAGCCGTAGGCATCAACAACAATCGGATTGCCTGACGAACCCGACTGCCGGATGTGCAGCGTTCCCCGGAACGTATCACCCCGTCGGAGCAGTACCTGGTCGCCCGGTTGTAGAGACAAACTGCTGATTTTAGCAAGCGACTGATAGGGAGCGTCGGTCGAGCGACCGGAGTTACTATCGTTGCCGTTGGCAGCTACATAATAAATGTTCTGAGCAAAGGCGGTGGAGACGGCCAATGATAGTAAAAGGGCAAACAAGCCTCGTCCAGCACGCCTGTTCGGGCGTGAGTTCAGGCGTACAAGTACTGTGAACACAAGTGAAGTTGGATAAAGTGGAGAAATAGTTTACTCTATCGGATAGTATTAAAGTTTGGACTAAAAGGATTAGATACTCAATCACTTTTCAATCAAACTGAGCCACTTACCTTTATTGTGGAATAACTAATTCTAGAGAATAAATTTACTAAGCGGTCACTAATTAAACAAACAATAAAAATTATTTGATCAATCAGTCAAAAAATTAGCGATATCTCCGTTTAAATTTGTTTTTTTAAGATGATTATTTTGCACAAATTCGATGAAAATAAACAAATGCATTCTATTGGTGTTAGCATCATATTATTCTTCATCCACTGAGTATCTTCTCCGCTCCTTTAATCTAATTTATTGGCCAGAATGGTCAAGCTAAGTCCACAACATATATGGAGCTTTTTAATCAGATACACGATCAACAAGTTTTGTAGACTTTCATCAATTTCCACAATAAGTTCACCCTGTTTCAGAATTAGATAATAGTTTTAAAGGAGTGTAATGACTGGTCTTAGAAAGCCTATAGACGCGAATTAGACATCGTCACACACTCGTTAATAAACTAAGGCACAACTTGTAGTAGTCACTGCCTGATCAAATCATTCTGAATGTCTCCATAGTTTATCACTCCACCTGATGGAATCAGAGTTACGAGTCAAGCCAATTCGTTATCACGAGATTGATTTGTTGCGCTTTATTGCTGCATTCGTCGTTCTGATGTATCATTATGTATTTCGAGGCTATAACCACGATCAGCTGAGCCCGGTTAATTATCCATTTCTAGGTAGCATTTTTAAGTATGGTTACCTTGGCGTTGAACTGTTTTTTATTATCAGTGGGTATGTAGTGCTGATGTCTGCCTATCACAAAAATGTTCGGGAATTTTTTGTATCGCGCGTCGTGCGCTTATATCCTGCGTTCTGGATTGCCTGCACTCTCTGCTTCGGTATTACTTACCTATTTGCTCCTTTACAGGGTCAACCTGGTTGGTCTGTTTATCTCGACGTCCATCCTCGTCAGTATCTGGTTAATCTCACTATGCTACATTACTTTTTTGGGTATGGGAACATTGATGGGGTATACTGGACATTAACCTACGAGATCGTCTTCTACTTTCTGATCTCTCTGCTGATAGGTTATGATTTAGTCAAACACTTGCCTTTATTACTTGCCGTCTGGCTGGTATATTGTGGTGTAGTAGGCTTCAAGCCGATGGGGTCTGCTTCCGCTGCGCCATTCGCAACGTTATTTTTCCCAGCATATGCGCCTTATTTTGTTGGTGGTATGTTGTTTTATATGATTCAACAACGTTTGGGTAACCGGCGCTATTTACTGATCTTATTAATAATTTCCTGGGCGTTGGGAGTTCGCAGCGCCTTAGCCGAATCAAGAGAGTATTCAAAATGGTTTGGTCAGCCATTTTCGCCTGAAATAACAGCTATACTAGTTACGCTGCTTTTTAGCTTATTTCTGCTTATTATTTTCAGAAAAATTGACTTACATCGGTATACTGGGCTAGTTTGGCTAGGTACTTTGACTTATCCCTTATACTTGTTGCATCATAATATTGGCTTTATTTTATATCAGCGTATAGGAAATACAGTTGATAAATATGTCTTATTAATTGGCATTACTGGCTTTATGATTGTACTCTCCTATGTGCTGCATATGTATATAGAAAAACCGTTAAGCCAGTTTTTGAAGCGTAAACTCGTTACAGTGTTTAAGCACTTTGACAAAACAATTCCTATTGAACACGTTTACTAGTTGACATCTGAAACAGGGTAGTTGATTACAGTAATCGTTATGTCCTAATCAGTCGACGTTGTTCTGGTTATAGGTAAGCGTAGCTATCTGACTAACAAAACCAGAATCAGTGAGTTTGCTCAATATTAGGCCCAATCGTGTTCCCGCTTGATGGTACGCTTTGCACGAATTCGCCCGTTGCCTTAGTCGAACGGGCAAGCGTATTGTTCTGAATCACAATACGTTGGCTATTGCCTGGGATCGTTACTACACTGGCTGCATTGGTCGATTGGGTTAATCGGATGCTACTATTAGTCACCGCTACGGCCTGGCTTTCATCAACAAGCATCGCATTGACGTCGTTCGTCACCGTCAGCGTAAGTCCGCGGAGCGAGCCATTACTGGCACGTATAAGTTCAACTTTCTTATCGGTAATGAACGAATCGTCAGTCACTGAAAAAGAATCGACATCATGGAGTATATACGCCCGACCTTTAACTGTGCCACGGTTGTTACTTAAAGTCACCCCACTGGTTTTATTGGCACCTGCCTGACTAATCGAATACGCACTGAAGTCATTCTGTACACCCGTAAAATGATTATTAGTCGAGGAAACGTTGCGGTTACTAACAAACTCAAGTCCGCAATACTGAGTATCCGTAATGTCGTTGCTGTCGACCTGGATATTATTGCCAATACCACTCAGTGAAAGCGCCGGGCCAAAAGCCCTATCCTTCGTCCCCATGTTAGTGACTGTGTTGTGGCTGAAGCGGAAATTTTCAAAATAAGCAGTGGTCTTATTATCAGCGTGAACGTGTGAATTCAGTTCACAAAACGCCCGTCCTCCGTCTTTGCCAACACAATCATGGATATTGATGTTGCGTTGCATGGCCCCCCGCCCGTTACCCGACTCATTAATGGGAGAATAGGGCACAAAACTAATCAGGTTAATCGGCGCATTGGGTGACGTAAAGGTGCAATGGTCAATCTCGTAGCCATCAATGAAGCTTTGTTCGAAGGCACATATAAGACCGTATTGATAGGAACCAGGCCCGGCCGTAGTCGAGAAGTTAATCCCTGTCAGGCGTATATTCCGACACGTACCCAGTAAGGCAAACAAGTTAGGTACTGAACTACTCCCTACCCAATTGGCCTTACCCTGGCCATCGATGGTAATATTATTTTTGCTCGTCAGATTGACCCGTGCGGTGGCGTTATAATCGCCGGGTGGTAGTATAATACGAGCGCCGGTAGCAGGAGCTGCATCAATGGCTTCCTGGATGGCAGTACTGGTCAATACTCTTACGACAATATCCGGTACTGTTTCATCCTGTATGGTGTTGGGATTGCACCCCCACAAAACGCTGCTTCCTGTTAGGGTTATCAACCCAAGAAGCCAAACAAGTTTTATACGTAGCGAAAGCCGATCTGTTCTTTCTATTTGCGTCATATTAAGTAGAAAGGTGACGATAAATCAATCATATTTATCGCGGTCAGTAAAATTGACTCAAGGAACGGAGGTTCATTAAGTTTGTTTAATTCACAACTTACAACTAATCGCGCTATTAATGAAGATTTGCGTTAAAATGACCATTAATAGCAATATAAGTTCTCAAAATAAATTAGATATATACATTGCTCAAACGGCAGCCAGTTAGCTTATCATACATAAGGCATACGGATATAGATGTCTATTATTACTTCATTTTAATTAATTTCTGAAATGGTATTTCTTTAAATAATTTTGTTTTATGAACTAATAATTTCACCGCCTTATATACTTTTATTTTTTTTCATTAACTAAACCATTCATTTTCTCTCATTTTCTACAAAAAATAAACTATAAGCTTTAACGATTATGTAATTAGTTTATGCCATTAGATTTGAACTTGAAGCCTACTTTTCTAATTTCAATATATATATGAATGAATGATTTCCCAAAAGCTGTTTGGGTTATCAAGAAGTGTCTATTGACTTGCTCTATAACTACCAGGTAAATCGTCCTGATAAATATCCTTAAAAACGGATTATCACATAAGGTCTGTTTATTGAGGTCCTACCGCAAGCGACTGAAATTTTAAGAATAGACCCGCCCTAAAATGGATTAATAATTCCATTTTGTTTTATGGATGGTACAATCAACTATCTAACTAAAGTTACTAGCGCTATTACACCCCCGACTCTACATGAAGTGCTGTCAAGGTGTTGGCATTAGCCTGGCACGGCTGGGGATGGACTAAAAAACGGTTGAATAAATAAAACAAGTTAGGTTCAATCGGTTTAGCCGTCGGGCAGCAACTGAATAAACAAGTGGTAAAAAATAAACGAGCATGGATTCAGGGGAAAGAATAAGTATTGTTTTGGCGAGTGACAATCATTATGCTATTCTGATAGCAGCCATGATTAAGTCGATTGAGATCAATCATAAAACGGAGGAACCAATTGACTTTTATGTCCTTGACGACAATATCTCAGAGAAAAACAAGGCTAAAGTATTAGCCTCCATCCACTCAGAGAAGATAAGTATCAACTGGGTCGATGTGCACCAGATCATCCCCCCTACAATCAAACTTCCTGTTGATAATACCCCCTTTCCGCTAACAACATATTTGAGGTTATTCGCACCCTACGCTGTCCCCCCGGATCTGGACCGGATTCTGTTTTTGGACGTGGACACCATCATCCTGACCGATATCTCTAGGCTGTGGCACACCGACATCGGTGATTACCTGTTCGGGGCGGTTCAGGATTTCCAGAAGGTGGTTAGCCACGGGGGCGTGCCCAATTACAAAGAGCTGGGGATGGCCCCGGATACGAAATATTTTAACGCTGGGGTACTGTTAATAAAAGCCAGGGAGTGGCGCGATGCGGACGTGACCAACCGGGTGTTTGCGTGTTCGCACGAGAATATAAAACACATAATTTACGCGGATCAGTATGGTCTCAATGTGACCCTGGCCAACCAGTGGTTCGAGCTGGACCCCCGCTGGAACTGGTTTTCTTTGTTTGAGACGCCAGACGATCCGTTTCTGATTCACTTTGTCAGCACTAAACCAATTTTCACTTCCTACAAATACGTCCCACGATTCAAGACGTTGTTTTACAGTTATTTAAACCAGACCACCTGGAAAAATCATCAGCCTATCAACGGCAACTACAACAACATACGTAAAGTCTATAACCTGGTGAAGAAGGTGGTCTTTCGCAGCTTGAACGTTGCCAACTGACCAGCCATTACGCCATTACTGATGGACTGGATTGAAGACCATTAGTTCGCCTGCAATCCGGTCAATACTCCCTAACAACGGGGGGCTGTTTTCAGACGAACAACGAAGAATGAGTAGAAAGTGATCATGTTCGATTTATTTTAGCTGCTGAATAATTGCAGGTAGGAGCAAAAATAAACGAGCATGGATTCAGGGGAAAGAATAAGTATTGTTTTGGCGAGTGACAATCATTATGCTATTCTGATAGCAGCCATGATTAAGTCGATTGAGATCAATCATAAAACGGAGGAACCAATTGACTTTTATGTCCTTGACGACAATATCTCAGAGAAAAACAAGGCTAAAGTATTAGCCTCCATCCACTCAGAGAAGATAAGTATCAACTGGGTCGATGTGCACCAGATCATCCCCCCTACAATCAAAATCCCCGTTGACACCACTCCTTTCCCGTTAACGGCTTATTTCAGACTATTCGCGCCCTACGTCGTTCCGCCAGAACTGGACCGGATTCTGTTTTTGGACGTGGACACCATCATCCTGACCGATATCTCTAGGCTGTGGCACACCGACATCGGTGATTACCTGTTCGGGGCGGTTCAGGATTTCCAGAAGGTGGTTAGCCACGGGGGCGTGCCCAATTACAAAGAGCTGGGGATGGCCCCGGATACGAAATATTTTAACACTGGGGTACTGTTAATAAAAGCCAGGGAGTGGCGCGATGCGGACGTGACCAACCGGGTGTTTGCCTGCTCCTATAAGAACATTAAGCACATAATTTACGCGGATCAGTATGGTCTCAATGTGACCCTGGCCAACCAGTGGTTCGAGCTGGACCCCCGCTGGAACTGGTTTTCTTTGTTTGAGACGCCAGACGATCCGTTTCTGATTCACTTTGTCAGCACTAAACCAATTTTCACTTCCTACAAATACGTCCCACGATTCAAGACGTTGTTTTACAGTTATTTAAACCAGACCACCTGGAAAAATCATCAGCCTATCAACGGCAACTACAACAACATGCGCAAAGTGTACAACCTGGTGAAAAAAGTAGTCATCCGCAACCTCAACAGACCCAATTGACCAGCTATTATTTCACTGTGTGATTTAGCAGAAATTCTCACTTTACAGTAGCTGACAGACGCATCAGAAGCCGTAGTCATTGATAAGATGCTTGCTTATTGATGACTACGGCTTCTGATACGTCTTTATTGGTATCCGTCCTATTAATAAACGACAGCGATTATCGGTCGTAGTCCGTTGTTTGGGGAGAAAAATTGGTCCAGCCCGTCAGCCAGTTTTCCGAGCCAAAGGCCCCCCGATACGTGACCGGCGTGAAGAATGAATTGGCTAGGCGCCCCCCCGTCACCGCTCCCGTCAGCAGGGGCGAATTGGCTAAGAGAGAAAGATTGGGCGAGTCAAGCGTAAAATTAGCCGAATTTAACAACAGAGCCGTCAGGCCGGTTGACGGAATGATTTGGTTGGTACGTGCGGCATCTAAAAAATAGGTGGACGCCTGCGCATTTGTCACTGCACCCGTGCCAACTACTGGCGTGAGCGTGTTGGCCAGCACAATTCCTTTCAGATCGATGGAGCCTCCCGTCAGGGCGGATGCCGATACAGTTGACCCGACGTGAAGTCCTTCGGGATATCCGTAGAGCAGGGAATTGTAGATAGCAATTGCGCTGTTACGGCGTAAGTTGATACCGGCTACATAGGCCCCTGTTCCACTCGCAGTAGTAGCCGTTGAAGGTGTCGTGCTAAATGCAAAGTTGCTTATGTTAGTGAAGATCGGATTGGTTTGGGCTAATCCATTAAATAGAACAACCGGTGCAACATCCGTCTGTTCTGTCGGATTATAATTTTCAATCTCAAATCCGTTCGAGCCGGATGCATCAGCTACGGCCGGATCGCGCAGGGCTACTCCAAACTGCACGTTGCCTACGTACCCCCAGTCGGCTGTCCAGTCGTCGTCCAGGTTACGGTAAGCAAACAGGTTTTTTGCATTTGCCGACCCGCCAAACCAAGAGTAAGCATCGCTTCCGGAATACGAAACCTGTACGTGGTCGATTGTCGTAGCAGATCCTACGCCAATCATGGTTAGGCCACTGAGTTTAGGATTGGGCACGGCGGGCTCCAGCGCACCGGGCTGAACGGCCCCCGCGTACTCGATGCGCACGTACTGAAATACACCGGAGTTATCGGACGGTTCGCCGTAAGCTTCTACCGCACCTCGAATCCCATTTGGGTAAAACAGGGTTTTAGGCCGGTTTACGGGGGAGCGGCCAACTAACGCTACGCCACCCCAGTCGCCGGGTTTACGCTGGCCAACAGGCTTGATAGACGTAAAAATAATCGGTTTAGCCGCCGTTCCTCTGGCAAATATCTGGGCTCGTCGTTCGATAACGAGCGCACCCGCACGGTTGGTACCGGCAGGATCCCGTTCGGGTCCAGCCCCTTTAATGATGGTACCTGGCTGAATCGTCAGTGTGTGGTCTTCGGGGATATAGACCATACCCCGGAGTACATAAACAGTATCGCTCGTCCAGGTTGGGTTGGTATAGATAGTACCCTGTTTTTCAGAAATAGGTTTGAGCGGAGCCACGTACATCGTAAAAGAGGTTGGGCTTTGAACAGTTTGCCCACCAGATGTTACTGATATAGGTCCGCTGGTAGCGCCCTGGGGAACGGTGACGATAATCTGCGTTGGCGAAACAGATACAATAGTAGCCGTTACGCCCCCAACAGTGACGGTTGTACTGGCCGGGTCACTACTGAAATTGGTTCCGTTAACGGCAATAGTACTGCCCACGGGAGCCGTGGCTGGGTCAACGCTGGTAATGCTGACTATTGGGGCAGGTTCATCGGGCGTTTTTTTACAGCTACTCATCATAACCGCCGACAAGCAACACAGCATGAGTAACAGACAGTTCAGTGTACTATAGCTTTTCATAATTACATCAGTTTATACTTGATTATCAATTAGTGTGCAATAGTTGACTGGCGTTGGGGACCTGGTCGCTTTTTAAGAACATACACTCTAGAAGCCGGTGACCTGGGATATCAATGGGTAGTTCTCTAATCACCTTCACTTGCCCCCGTTTGATATAATCTTCAATTTGATAAATGGCCTTTTCGTCAACGACATAGAAGTGAGAGAAATGGGTAGCGTTGAACGTATCAGATGGCACAAGGCCTTTTACATGGTACTTATCGGCTAAAGACTGCAATATTTTATAATCGGTAGTGGTGCTTAGAAGGTTATTGGGCCGGTTAGCGTTTTTCCAGTCCAGCATAAATGACACGTTCGGTTGCTCTTTGTGATACCAGATGGGCAGGAAATAATCGGCTCGCTCTACGAATACGGGATATTGTTCCTGTTGCTTGGGTAAGTATGTCAGGAGACTGCTGCGAAAGGAGGATTCCATTTTCCATACTTTGTAGAAAATGACCGATCCTATCAGCAACGCGTATAAGGGCAGAAAATAGGCTAGGCGGGGCGCGATACGTTGCTGCCCCGCAAAATAATAGTAGGTATAAACGAGCTGATACATAATCAGCAACTGGCTGGGCCACATATAGCGGCTGATAAATACGGAGGTGTAGGTCAGTGAAACAAGCAGCGCAACGATGATGACACCCAAGTAAACAAAGCCAGACAACAGAAAAAACTGGAAGGCTTCGTTTTGGCGTATAGCCCCATAACCAGTTTTGATACCGGGAATGGCTATGTATAGATACAAACCCACAACCAGCACTACGCGCAACACATCTAATCCTAGCGATGGGGGAAGCCAACTTATCCTGATAGGTACCGCCGGAATCAAGTCGCCAAAATTTGAGAAAAAGGAACTAACGGTAGGTAACGGTATCCAGCTATGGGGTTTACCGGCATCGGATTGAATAACGAAGCTTGGATACCATATTACCAGCCAGACTAGGGCTATAATACCGAATGTGCTCAATACTAGCCAATAAGTCCGGTCTTTAGACCAGAGCAGTAAAATGAAGAAGAAAGCTCCCGAAACCGCCAGGTAAAACGCCCCATAGTTATGGCAAAAAGCCAGCAGCAAACCCAGTACGGTATGTGCAGTCAACAGTCTGATGTTGCTGGGCCTGTTTATTAACCGGTGCATACTGATAAAATAAGCACAGCTAATAGGCAACAAAATGGCGTACGACCGGATGCCCGTCGAATGGACAAAGTTCTGATACGTCGTATATACCATAACCGAAATCAACACGAAGTTGATAAAGCCATTACCAATCAGCCGAGTCGTATACCAGAAGAACACTACTATAGTACCACTAAACAGCACTACCGAAATCAACCGTAAAAACAGGGGATTCAGGCTGATATAATGCCCAATGGGCCAATAGACATTGAAAAACAGGGGTGGATTAGCATCGAGACCGCTGACAAGGGCATCGTTAAGATGTACCAGGGATGGGTCTGAAATAAGCACATAGCTCAGTACCTCATCCATCCACAACCAAGATGCTCTAAAATATAATCCAAGACCGATACTGACCGCCAGCAACAGAAATAACCCCACACTCAACCACCGCATTTCTGCTTTATAACGTGTCATAACTAGTCTAAAATAAGGTAGCGTCAGTTTATCTGATTATGTGCGTGGATAAATACTTGTTCAGTTCGCCATTGTCCCCGCCAACAGCCTGCGAGTTCACGCTACAGATGGAACCAACCTGTTTCTAACTAGGATAATACGCCACTGGATAGATTTACTTTTGACCAAAAAACACTTTACGATAATTCGTAGCTAAGGGGTGTTTTGATAAAACAGGTGGAAAAAGCACATACCGCTCGGCAACTTCTTTGTCAAAAAAATGCTCATCTACAGCCGTAACGGAAAAGCCCGAGTTGGTTAGCATATCCACAAAATCGTCTCCGTAAATACGCAGGTGATCGACTTGTCCAAAGGTGCGTTCGCGCTCCTGCGGGCTGGTGATGGATAAGTCCTCGATAGTATGTTCCAGGTTGTCTTTCTGCGGAATGGTCAATACACAGTAGCCCCCCGGTTTCAGCACCCGGTAAATTTCATCAATAGCCCGAAGGTGATTGGGTACGTGCTCCAGTACGTCGCAGGCAATGACGCAGTCGAAAGACGCATCGGCAATGGCGTTCATGGCCGAAATGTCGATGTTGTAGTCAATGTGATTGTAGGAATACCCATCGGCCAGAAAGTCAGCCGTTTTGTAAGTTCCGGCCTGATTGCGCATGATTTTTTCCAAGTGCTTTTCCGGAGCAAAATGAAGCACGCTTTTATTTTGGATCAGTTTCTCGAACCGGAATGATTCAAGCAGACTGAAAGTTGCCATCAGCAGTCGATGCCGCACCGTCGACCCACAGTTAGGGCAGTAGGAATGGCGGTGCCAGGCATCGCTGACTAGATGGTCCGCTTTGTAGTGGCAGATGTTGCACTCAACTGCGTTGCCCGCCACATTGTAATACACTTGCGAAGCCTGGATGTAGGTGCCTTTCACGGCCCGCTTGATTGATTTCAGTGTTTGTATCATTGTTTCACTGTTTAGATGTTATCTCCTTCCTGTTGCGCTGTCACATACCATGTCAGCAGCCTTACTAAGAATCCATTAGCTTGTCATTGGAAGTATAGGCCCCAATGGTGTTACGTACCTGTTCACTTACCATTCGCTCTTCGCCTTCGGGTAGCAGCATAGCCGGGTACCACTCATCCACAAACAGCCGGATTTTGGTTTCCCAGAGTTGGGTAAGGGCAAATTTATGCGCCTGACGGCCCATCGTCAGGCGTTCGGTGGGGTGAGCAGCCATCCATTCAATGGCTCTCGCTAACTGGTCTGAAACCGTTTCGGGGTCAGTAACCGGTACACGTATTCCAGACCCATCGTTAACTAATTCGGCCTGCCCATGTAAATCGAGTGTAACCACAGGTAGTGAATACGCCATAGCTTCCAGCAACTGATGCGATCCCGAATCGCGCAGACTGGTAAAGAAAAACACATCCGACTGCCGGTAGTACTGTTTGACTTCGTCGTGCGTTACGTGCCCCACCCAGTTGACCCGATTATCAACTCTGTATTTTTCGATGTAGTGCGGTACCTGATCTACCAGATCGCCCCGCCCACCCACAATGGTTAGCTCAACGGGCAGATCGGGGTTAACCTTTCCGAGTGCCTGAATGGTTAGTTCCAGCGCCTTACGAGGCAGCATCCGACCTACCCAAAGTAGCTTCAATACCGCACCTGGTGGGTGTTCGACGAGCGTTTCGGGCACAAATGACAAACTGATGCCTCCGTCCAGCATACGCTCAATGGGTTGTACAGGGCGGTAACGCCGGGCCAGCGCGTCGGTATCCGCATTCGTAACGATAACCCGGCTAGCCTGCCGAAGCGTTTTATAAAAGCCAGGATTGACGTGTTCCAGCAATTTGCTAACCCAGGTTCGCATCTGCTCTCGCTGCCAGTAAGCCCCAAAATACTGTTTCATAGAGGCCGGTGCCTGCTGCCCGCCACTCACGGGACCGAAAATAAACGGTTTGCCTAGTCGGTACATAAAGCTACCCAACTGTAGGCTGCCGTAGGTAATGTGGTGAACAATATCGAACTGGTGCCTTTTGTCGAGTTGCCGGGCCAGTTGGCTGGCTTTCCATTGCCAGTATAGATAATGAAAATACATGCCCGGTAATCCCTTATGGTACGCCTTCTCGACCCACGCTGGCAGAGTTACGTAATGAACCGTGAGGTTTGGGAAGTACTGTAGCATGGGGGTGATGACCGCTTCTCCTTTTAACTGAGTCAAGCAATGCACTGTCAGGTCATTCTGGCTCAGAGTAGTGGCATACGTCCAGCCCGTTCCCTCTTCGGAACCCTGATTAGGTAGGCAGGCGTAGGCGGATAATAAGACTTTTTTCATAATATGAGCAGAAATTGACAAATCAATACGCTAAACGGGTTTCTGATAGAAAACCATTACGTATGGCGCATTACCCCAATTTTACGAAGCAGAAAACCTGCACAGATACGTCCGATGTCGAAAGCAAAATACAGCAGCTTGGAATTGGAGTGGGCCATGGCAAAGTTGTAGCGCACCCGCAGATTCGTGGGCGATTTGACCGAAGTGAAGCCATCAATAAACTGCTTCAGGCTAACTCCTTTCTCTACCTGAATACCCGTAGCGCTAACAAATTCATACACTACGCTGCTGGCGTTGACAATCAGCCGGTACCCAGCCTTACGCGCCCGAATCGAGAATTCGATGTCAGCCATGTAATGGACAAATCGCTTCGAGTCGAACAAACCTACTTTATCAAAAACAGCCATTGGAATAAGTGTACCCCGCCCCGGTAGCGACTGCGATTCTACAAAAGCGACCTGACGAGAAAGTTCCTGATAACTAAAGCCGTAATCGGCGGCTACATGGCGCCCCCCAGCGGTTCGGAGTTCAAATTCAGAACCAGCATAACCAGCGTATTCGAGCTTATCGGGCTTATCGCTATCCACACTCACCGATCCCACTAGGCACGGTTGGTACGTTTGATACGCATCCAGCATCGTTTGCAGATAATTCGTGTCAACACGGGTGTCGTCGTTGAGGGTAAGCACAAAATTGGTCTTGCGGCTATTCTGGTGTTGCTGCGCGTAGCGAATGCCCCAGTTAGTGGCTTCGGTCCACCATAGGTTACCATCCCCTTTTAGTACGATAACATCCGTAAACTCTCGATGAATCATCTCAGTGGTACCATCAGTCGAGCCGTCATCAACCACGATAATCTGAAAATCGCGGTAGGTCTGTATCGACAAACACGCCAGGCATTGCTGGGTGTAATCTTTGCGGTTATGAACGGGAATAACAATGCTAATCATAGATACATCGATTTAGCGAGCGTTGCGGCTGGCGATAAGTCGTGTTCAACGGTTGTATGTGTTGTATGGGATGAGGGTCCGGCGGTAAGGTGAATAGGTCGTCGTTTCAGGCCCATGTACATACCTAGCCCAACGAACCCCCAATACTGGACGGGAAATTGATAGCCCCCACCGTAAACAAAACCACTGACAATAAACCCAAACAAGACGAGCTGATCGGTGGACAAAATCCGACCTGATCGGTACAGAACGACCAATGCTCCCAGAATCAGCACTGAATTAATCAGCAATCCAAAGACTCCGTAATTGAAAAGCTGGTCGATATACTGCGAGTGGATAATGGTTCCTTTTTCCTCAAAGTCGGAGTTCTCCATAATTTCGCCCCGGTCATAGCCTTCATATCGCCAGCCGAAGAGTGGCCGCTCCGGTATTTGACTCAGGTAGTACTCAGACTGTTCCATGCGCCAGCTAGCGGTGTTATCTTCCTGGGGCGATATAATCCCGCCAAGACTGGTCATCATTACCTCTACCTTTTTCTCAGGCAGTAGTCCCACAAACGGGAGGGCAATACCAACCAGCAGTGCAAATAGTACAAGCGTACGGCCCAGTGGCAACCCACTACGTCCCGAAACTTTACCCAGCATAGATAATCCAACCACAACCCCGGCTGCTACTATCGACGACGAAATTACCGTTCGGTGCAGTAGGATAATAATGACCAGAAAGCAGAACAGAGCCGTAATCAGGTGAACTGGTCGGTGGTTCTTCAGGTAACTTACCAGGTAATACAGGAATGGAATCAGGAAGTAGTAAGCATCTGGCGAGAACGTAGTTCGGGTCTCGGAATTAAAGCCATATCCGAAAATACGGCCCATTACAATCTGATTGAAAAAGAAGAAAAAGAAGATGATATTGACCACGTGCCTGATGTTGATGGGTTCGGACCGGCCCGCTAAATAATACGCCCCGATAGCCACGCTGCAATACGCGAAACGCTTAATCACGAAGTACGAATACATGTATTGATTGTATTCGTACTTCGATTCCAGAACGAGCAGGACGATGCCCAACCCCAGTACCCAGCCAATGAATTTGTACAGACCGGGCATTTTGAAGTAGCCATGTACAAACAATCCCATGCTCAGGATCGGGGCCAGGTTAACCAGCATATCTGAGTACGACCTATGGTCACCACCGTGAGTCAGCGTGGCTATACCAAACAGCAGGTAGAACAGGCCGAGTCTATTTAGCCAGGTAATCATGCAGCCTGTTGGGTTTGGTGATAAAAAGAAACCAATTCTATTAACGACTTACGGTGGTTAAAGTGCTGATCCGCATAGTCGGCCTGTGCCTGCCGGAGTTGCTGCCGATGGGCTACGTCAAAATACATGGCTACTTGGTCGGTAATGGCTTCCACGCTATTTCCGCTCAGCAGCCCGCACCGGTCCGGCAACATCTCCGGAATGCCACCTACCGGCAGGGCCAGCACGGGCGTGTTCACAGCAAAGGCTTCAATAATCGAGTAGGGGCAGTTGTCGTTCAGCGCTGTATGCATATACAGGTTCGACTGCGCTACTAGCCGCCAGGGTTGCTCCTGCTGACCATAAAAGATAACATGCTCAGTCAAGTCAAGACTATGAACCAACTGCTCGTAGTCGGCCCGTTTGGGTCCCTCGCCAATCAGCCATATCCGGAAATTATCGAGGCCCCGTCGGCGTAGTTCGCTGCCAACCAGAATCAGCAGTCGCTGATTTTTACGCGCATCGACGTAGCCTACGTTACTGATGATAAGTTGGTTAGCTGGAGCTGTCTTGTCAGCATCTACAGTGAGGTCGATGTTGACTGTATTGCGAATCGTTATTTTCTTGATATCACCGGGCAGCAGATGTTTCGATTTTTCGAAGGCGTAATCCGAGACGAATACGTAATTTTTCAGGTTCGAGAATAGATACGCGTACCAACCCGAAAACCGGCGTTTAAACCAGTCATTCATGGGAAATCGAGCAGCCAGTTCGCTCACAGGACTGTCATTGAAGTGACACGTCAGCACCACTGGAACCCGTTTATTAAGGGCAACAAACGCAGCAGCCCCCGACCGGGCATCCTGCGCATGAATCAGATCAAACCCTTTGTTGCGGTGGCTGCGAACGGTCAGGTACACGCCCACCCAGGAAGCAAATTCTTCGTACAAAGCCCGACTGACTGTACCAAGTGGATACATAATCCGTCTTAGAAGGCCCATAGACGTTCGCCATGCAGATGGGGTAGACCGTATATCCAGAATACGTACATTCATATCCTGTTTGCGCAAGTCTTCCGCCAGCCTTTTATAATAAGTAACCACGCCAGACGGCGAATGGTCATCCAATGTTGTGATGATGAGAACGTTCATTTTGAGGGTCGTTGAACAGCCAGAATCGCTTTGGGTTTCTCATTGTCGAACACGCCAAACCACCCGTCTAGATAAGCTGCCGTGTAAAACTTCATTCGTTTCAGTTTGTGGTCGTCGTGCAAAGCAACCTGAATCAACTGCGCTGACAAAGCTTTGACAAAGCTGCCGGTTAACCTGAGCTTATGGATAAGCTTCAGATCAGGCCAGGCTTCCTTTTTCAGTCGTATATTGTTTCGAATCCCGTAAAACCGAATCCACAGTTTATCGATAGCGTAGCCACTTTTACCGGTACGTTGCGGGGCTGCCGGCTTCGACGCGCAATAGTGGTCGATACGGGCCGTGTGCAGCAGGGCAATCTTGCCAACTTTATTTTTCAGGCGCAGACTATACTCCACGTCATCGTTATGAATAAAGAATTCGGAGCGAGGTAAGCCTACCTGCTGTACGGAATTGTATGGAAGCAGCAATCCGACGAACGACGCGTAGTCGATAGCCGAAATAGCCGTATCCGTATTATCCTCCTCCAGCGGTTTCTGCAGCGCCGACAAATTAGGACTGTACGTCAAGTTAGCCCGGTGCGAAACCGGTATTTTATTTTCTTCGTACACGGTAGGAGCCAGCCCAGCGTACATTTCTTTGTTTGGTATCGCCAGCAGTTTTTCCAGACACAGTTCTTCCGGACTGCAGTCGTCATCCATCAACCAGAACCAATCGTACTGCTGCTCAAAGGCATACTTCAACCCGTAGTGAAAGCCCCCTGCCCCCCCCAGGTTATCCCGGCTCGTCAGGGAGTGCAAATCCGGCTGTTGCGCCAGCCAATCAGCCGTTCCATCGGTACTGCCGTTATCGAAAACAACGATAGCCGCCAGCGAGTAAGATTGCTGCCGTAAACTACGGATGCATTCTTTCAGATCGGTTAGGCGATTATAGGTTACTACAACAGCAGCTACAGTTTTCATGTCAAGTATTTTAAGTATCTTTTACTGATCAAACAGGATAATCGATTGACTAACTTTTCGTTAGATTACCCCAATTCTTTATAAAGTCTGAGTGTGCTGTCAACGGTATTTTTCCAGGAAAATTCACGTAGGCGCTCTTTGCCTTTTTTGATAAGTTGTTGCTTTAATTCGGTGTCACTCAGCAGCCGCTCAACGGCGTCAATTACTGAATCTGGTTCGTTGAAATTGACGTAGAGCGCTGCCTCTCCTGCCACTTCGGGGAGCGAGCTGCTGTTGTTTACAATACATGGACACCCACAATCGAACGCTTCCAGAATTGGAATGCCAAACCCTTCATATAGTGACGGAAAAATAAAGGCTACCGCCTGCTGATAAAGTTTTCGTAAAATCTGATCGTTTATCACATGTTGCTCTACCAAATCACTAATTCCCAGCGACTGAATTAATTGATGCTCCGACTCCGTAAAGCCACCGCCACCGGCGCAAAGAAGTTTCAGCCTGTACTTTTTTAGTACGGGCTGTATGGCCGTCAGCATACCACCAAAATTCTTATAAACTTGCCGACTTCCCACGTATAAAAGATAAGGAAACGGCACTGGATCAGGCTCTTCCGTTGAACTGACCACCGAAGGCGGGAACGAGCACCCGTGGTAAACTACCTCGATTTTTTCAGGCTTTATATTAAGCAACTCAACTATATCCCGCTTGGTACTTTCGGAAACAGCAATAATACGGTCGGCCTGATTGGCCATGAGTTTTTTACGAGCGATAATACCCCGGTCGAACGTTAATTCTTTAAACTGATCAGAGAATTTTTCATGAATCATGTCATGAAACGTTACGACCAGTGGCTTACGATTCAGGTACGGGATAAAGTATGAATCGAAGTAAGTAGGATGCAAAATATCGTACTGCTTTTTTTTGAGTGCCAGCAGGCTATAAAACTTATTTATTTCATAGATAAGCCGCTTCTTCCGCTTGAAATCTTTATTGAGCAAAAAATGATTGATGTCAAACCCTTTTTCTTTCAAATGAATGTTGTTGGAAAACAGTAACGGTAACGCAGCTGAATAATCTGGTGTAAGGTTTATGCCATGAATCAACTCAGAAAAATAGCGGGACACGCCACCGTAGGTGTGGAGTGAAAAAGCCTGATGATCGAAAAGAATTTTCATGACGTGGATCAACTCTAATGTGAGTATTATTATCGGTTGGTTACGCGCGGTCCTAGCAACGTAGCTAACCTGGTTTTCGTAAAGCCGATGGCTTCGTGGAGGTAACTAAGCTTAACGACCTGTATGCCTTTATAGCGCAGGTACCCGTACATACTTAGGGTAATCCAAAACTCAGCCATCACCCAGGCGTAGGCGGCTCCCAAGTAGCCCGACTTTTGTATCCACAGCATATTCAGCCCCAGGCCAATGGCTGAGCCGCAGGCCGTAATGACAAAAAAAGCGCGATCCATCCGTAGATTCAGCATGGTATGCAATCCCAGCAGATTACTGATGCCTACCATAATAGGCAGTAGCGACACGATACGTAGCACCTGAATAGCCTCCTGAAATTTGTTGCCGTACAGCAGCGTAATAAACAACGGCGCAATAAGCCACAACGTCGCCGACACAATCACCATGAAAAGAGCTAACGGAAAAAAAGTAGTACGGACCAGGTGCAGTCCTTCTTCCCGGCCTTTTCCAAAAGCGTTGGCCACAATGGGGAAAAAGGCCTGATTAAGGGCCATACTTACAAAGGCCCGGGCAATGCTTTCAATGCGGGTTCCCGCCGAGAAAATGCCTACGTTATACGCCGTAGTGAATAACCCCAGCAGAAACATAGACGAACCAGCGTACAGTGTAATCATTACCGAGGAAAAAAACAGAGTACTATCTTCCCTGAATCGATTACGTAAGGCCGAGGTCGTAGGTAACGTAAATGTTATTTTGAACCGACGTATGGCCACCCATAGGGCAACAATGCTCACTAGCACCTGCGCAACGCTGGTAGATAGGTTTTGATAAAAGTAATCTTCTGGTTGGCGGATAAGCACAAATACTGACAGAGTGAATAGAATTTTCACAAGCAGATTGAGGATAGCCATCCGGCCCATATCTTCCATGGCCTGAAACAGCCAAACCGGGAACAGCACCACGCCAATGCAGCTTAAGTATGTGCAGACGTGTAACCATACATGCTCTCTGAAAACCGGATTGTAATAAGAAAGACCCGCGAAAACAAGGGTCGACAGTCCAAATAATAAGGCTTTGCCCGTTAGCACCTCGCTGAAAATTCGATTTACCAGCTCTTTGTTGGTACGGTCTGCAGCAATGGCCCGTACAGCTGCCATCTCGAATCCATAGTTGATCAATAGGATAAAATAGGCGACGTAGGCCGTCGAGAAATTAAGCAATCCCAACCGCTCAGGGCCAATGACACGCACTACGTACGGCACCGTCAGGAGCGGCAGCAGCATATTGGCCAAATGGACACTGAAAAGAGAAGCTACATTTATAGAAAACCGTTTAAGAACCGATTTCGATAAGGCTGGCTGTGTATCCGCAACGGTTGTTGTTGTATTCATGCTTGATTTTAGTTGTAGCAACGCACTCGGCCAGTCAGGCCTGAACGGATTTGGATGGCCGGAAAGCTTCTTTCAGATTGAACCAGATAAACAGAGGGACCACCCGGAAGTATCGTCCGCCAAGGCGTTTGGGTTCGACCATAAGCCGAAAAAACCACTCCAGCGACAGCCTCTGCATCCAGGCTGGTGCCTGCGTAACCCGGTCAGTATGGAAATCAAAAGCAGCCCCCACCGTGACTAAGAAGTGAACGTTCGTCCACATAGACAGGCGTTGAGCAAAGCGCTCTTGTTTTGGCGTGCCTAAGCCAATCCAAACGATGTTTGCTCCCGATCTATTAATGGTTTGCGCCAGTTCTTTTAATTCCTGATCGGACATTTCCCGGAACGGCGGGCAGAACGTACCTACTACCTGGTGGTTACCGAACTTTTGGCTAACAGCAACCTTCAACTCATCAGCCACCCCTTCTTTTCCCCCACAGAAAAAATGAGTGATTTCCTTACCGACACTGTTTGTTAGTATCTGTTTAAAAAAATCGGGACCATAACACCGCGTCATTTGTGTGGCTCCCCTCCACTTTCCTAGTAAAACGCTGGGCATACCATCAGGCATAACCCAATAAAATGAATCAAGTAGAGCTTTAAATTCTGGTTGCCTATACGCCGTGACCAGCCCATGAGCATCCGTGGCGCTGATGCACTTATTTTCCCGCTGGTAGGAGTCTGCACATTGTTCGAGACAAGTATGCACAGCAGCATCCAGGCCACAATCGAACAAGGTAACGTTTAAGACTTTAGTCATTATTGTAATGATATCGAGTTTACAGGCTAACCTAAAAAGCGTTTTTATCTCCCTTGATGGCCGTTTTGATCGTCCACCAGCAAATCGCAGCATCTAATCGTGTTGATTGATGACGGATATACAGATGGTCGTATCGTACTCGAATTTTCATTCTATGGGCCTCTGCCGTTTCACCACGGGCACCTCGTACCTGAGCCAGGCCCGTAATGCCTGGGCGGACAACGTACCGTTCCTTATAGCCCACTAACGTATCCCAATGTTGAGCATCAAGAGGCAGGGGGTGAGGACGTGGCCCAACGATACTCATATGACCAGCCAGCACATTCAGGAACTGAGGCATCTCATCGAGATTCGTCCGGCGCAGAAATTTCCCGATACGGGTAACACGCCGATCATTTATCGTAGCCTGGCGAAATGTTGCGTTCTTTTCATGAGTCATCGTTCGGAATTTCAGACATGGGAATACGCGTCCCTTCCGTCCCGACCGCAGCTGAATGTATAAGGCTGGACCAGGAGAACTCAATTTTATCAATAGAGCAACTAGAGGTATAAGCCAAATGAGAATAGAGACCGTTACTAAACCAGCTACTCCAAGGTCAAAAAGGCGCTTTTTAATATCAGTAACCAGCACGTTTTTAGCCTGAGGCTGTGCCTGAAGGTCTGGATTCAGGAATAAATGAAATGTTTTTCCGTTGGTAGATGCCTCCATAAGAGTCGGTGTATGTGCCAAAGCAGCGTGTAGATAGCTCAGTTTATGCTGGGTAAGCCGATGACTACCGGATACCAATCTGTCGGTTCCTCTTATCGATACGAGTAGCTGTTCTTGTACTGGTGATTGGAATGGTAAGACTCTCCATCACCAACAGCGTTCAGAATAATACGCATGTTCTGAAAACGCTGCTCCCGGTAAAGAATGTCCAGCGTTTTGAGGCTATGCTTAGGTGTTAATCCATGACGAACGACAAACAACGTAGTGTCGGCATAAGGCGCAACAACTTGTGCATCCGTAACAATACCAATCGGTGGCGCATCAAGGATGATGTAGCTAAAGCGTTCCCGCAATAAGCGAAGCAACTGCTTTACCATAGGGCCGCTTAGCAGTTCAGAAGGATCAGGTGGCAAAGGGCCACTCGGAATAATGAAATAATTCGGGTGACCAGGAACAGGTTGCAGAATCTCGTCTAGCGTTGCTTCTCCGTTCAGGTAAGTACTGAGTCCGATTGTATTATTGATGTTGAACGACTGGTGCAGCCGGGGCATTCGCATATCCATTTCCAGAATGACCGTCGGTTGGCGTAACATGGCCAGACTCGCTCCCAGGTTTAAGGATATAAACGATTTGCCCTCGCCACTAATACTGGACGTACACAACAGGACCTGACTCTCCGTAGATTCGTGTTTTCCTAGCTGAAGATTGGTTCGAATGGCCCGGATCTGTTCGGCAATTACCGACCGGTTATTTGGAGCAACTACCAGTACGTCCCGATGGCGTTTACTCATCACTTCGCCCAAAATCGGAACCTGTGTACCATCCTCAACATCATTCCGGCGCGAAACCCGGGTATTTAACGCCTGTCTGGCTGTAATAGCGGCCGTTGGTACAAACAGACCCACCAGGCTAAAGAGCGCATAAATAACAATTGATACGGGTTTAACGGGGCCGTCGCTGCTTTTAGCCGCATCAATAGTCCGACTATCTGCAACAGAAGCGGCAAACGTAACGGCCATTTCCTCCCGCTTCTGAAGTAAGTACGTGTAAAGCGAATTCTTGATATCTTGTTGCCGCGTAATATCCATCAGCGTCCGTTCCTGCTTCGGCATTGTCCGGATACTGCCTTCGATTTTCTGGTTCTTGGCCTGATACTGCTGTTGAGAACTAGTCAGCATAGACTTCATCGTCTGGATGTTCTGACTGATGTTGTTCCTTGTCGCTTTTATCTGATTATCCGTTGTTTGTAACAGCGGATTTTCGGCTGATGTCGTTTGGCTCAACCTATCCCGCTCAAGTTCAAGCTGCGACAGTTTTTCAATCTGGCTCAGCAGGACCGGATCGTTCAGCCCTACCGTTGCTGGCGTACTACCCCGTTTATCAGACTGGGTACTGATAAATTTCTGTAGATCGTTGAGCACCGCCAGCTGGATGTTTACCTGGTTGAGTTGCGTATCGTTTTGCCGGGTTGTTTCCATAAAGGACTTTGCCTGCTCACTCAAGTCAGTGATACCGAGTGCCGATTTATATTGTTCTACGTTTTTCTCAACCGATGCCAACTCACCAGATACGATACGTAGTCGATTATCAACAAAACGTAGTGTACTGGCAGCTACCTTATTTTTATCCGTTACAGCCGCCTGATTATACTCGTTTATTAACGTATTCAGAATAGCTTCTCCTTTTTGCGGAACCGCATCCTCAAGCGTCAGGTGAATAACCGTCGACGTTTTGCTGGTTGGTTCTGCTTTAAGGTTGCCTAAGTACATTCCTACAGCCGCCGTTAGTGGCATTGCCTGAACAAGCAGTGGATCGGTCATACGACTTACTGCCCGGCGACTTACAATACGTAATCGGCCATATGGCGTCTGGATAGACTGGTTGAGCGGATACGTACTGTTATTGATCTGCACAGTTTCGCTGGTTGGAAAATTGAGTTCCAGCGGCTTCTTGTAAAGAGTCTGATTACCTGACTCAACCAGCATCCAAACAGGTGATTCCGTATAGATCTCCCGTTTGCCAAAAGACATTTTTCTGTAGTACCGGGTATCTAAATGAAGACTGGTCACTACGCTTTCCATTAATGTGGAAGAATGTAGTACTTCCAATTCATTCTCAACTACTTTTTTAGGAGAATACCCATCCAGTTCTTTCAGCGGATTTGCCTGCACATTACCCCGTTTTTCGTCCTGAAGCAGTAAGCTGGCCTGAATCCGGTAAATAGGTTGTTTATATAAGAGATAAACATAGGCCCCTGCCAACGCTAACAGCAACGACAACACAAACAACGGCCAATAGCGTAGGTAAGGCGCCAGATACGTCCGTAAGGCAACCTTATTTGAATCAATTACCTGATAGGGAACGTAGGAAGAAGTGTCTTTAAATGCCATGTTTGTTGAGAAGATTAGGTGTGCGTGGATTGATTAGCGACGAGTCGCAATAATGGCAATCAGGGACAAAACCCCGATAACTACAGGAGCCAGCACGTATACTCGATCTACACTAGTTACACGAACTTTACCAGGCTCCACATAAACAACATCGTTTGGGTGAAGCGAATAATAAGGCGAGTGAAAGGCATCACGACGGGTCAAATCCAGCCGGGCGAAAACACGTTTCTTCCCTTCCTCTCGAATAATCAATACGTTATCCCGACGACCATAAATTGTCAAATCACCGGCCAGGCCTAATGCTTCTGGTAGGGTTATCTGTTCGTTAGGAATCGTAAATAGGGAAGGACGGGTTACCTCCCCCAATACGGAGATTCTGAAATTCTGATTTCGTACGTTAACGGTTGGTTCTTTTAGATAAACAGTGAGCTTATTACGTATTAATTCGGCCGCCTTTGTGTTAGTCAAATCAACGACCGCTAGTTGCCCAACAAGTGGTAGCTTGATGGTTCCATCCGCATCCACTAAATAGCCAGGCGTTCGTGTCAACGGGTTTGACGAATTAATGGTGGAACCTCCGTCTGCTACTGCGGCTGGATTAAAATAGGCGGATGCTTCAGCGTTTAAACTACTTACCTGGATTGAAAGAATGTCTCCTTTTTTAATAGTTGGAATGAACTGCTCCGGCATCGTAATGGTGTCTTCGCTAGATGTCGTACCTTGAAAATAGACCAGTTTCTTAGCCGATGTACATCCCGTTAGCGAAGCTATCCAAAGCACAATAGCTGCCCAATGGACGAAAAAAATGAATTGCTCTTTTTTTCTAATTACTTTATGCATTGATTCGTGTAGATCAAGCTATAGACATCCAAAGACGTTCAGACCAAGGAAAAATCGTATTATAGCTTATGATGTTGACAGTTTTGCTCACTATTTATTGATGAGCGCTTATCTTGCTTAAACCTGGAGGAGTATGATTAAAAAAATTTGTCATGCTAGCGAGAAAACGATCTACTGTAAGCCAAGATGCCTTCTCTGTTAGCATGACAAAAAGTGATCCTAGGTATTTTCACTAACTACTTATCTACTCTAAATTTAGAAGAGAAGTTTGCCGAGACCAAATATGAAATAGCGTACTCTTTACTATACTATTAAATCAATAAGAGAGTCATCAATTCTTATTTTAAACATTCATAAACTACATATTTATTTTTTTATGAATTTATTAACATAAAATTGGTCCTAATTCTATACAAAATGTGAAAAATCGCAGTTATGCCGAGTAGGAAATTAACTATACCCATTTAGCTACTAATGCTATGCTCTGCATCGTGTTAATTCTTACCTGAGTGGCTACAACCGTACATTTTAGATCTTTCGAGTAGTAGTAAACCTCTCTACTATAAAATCAAAGGTTTTGTCCGCAGTTGTCAAAATGATACAGCTGTAGACAAAACCTCCGGTCTATTAAACAATAGGACTTATAGAAATAATCCTATTTGATATTTTTTTGGAATGAGAGAATAATCCGATAAATCTTACGTGACAACGTAAAAATTCTCTTAGCGCATACCAGCCAATGTCTTTAGTCGATTATAGATTCGGATCGGAATACTGTAGCGTTGTAGCGTTTTGCGATGATAGTAATCTGTAGGCTGTACAGTTGCAGGGAAGTCAAAGGTTCGCTGAGTACCTTTATCCAATTGTGTTTTGTATCGATTAAAAATATTTGTGTGGGTAGCCCCTTCACCAAATCCGATATTTTCAACTTTTGATACGGTTGGATAAACCGTTAATCCATTCGCTCTGAATCGATTATAACAGAAACGAATATCCCAGGCATCAGAGCGCCCTTCCATTTGATCAGCTAACATTCGCACCAAGTCAGAGCCGCCCTGATTAAAGGCTTTTTGCTGGCGTTTATCCTGAGTGAAGTCTGGGTAATCAGTCATGTCCCAATCGATAGATTGCCAGCGATCCGACCAGGTAGCCCAGCCCCATGGACTATGGCGTGGGATGAAGTAAGCATCAGATGCGTAATCGGTTGGACGCGGAAACGGAAACGTATAACCGGCTACAGAATAAACCTGCTTACTATCAGCATATTGTGCCAGTCCCTGATTCATGAAATCTAAAAAATTGGGCGATGTTACAAGGTCATCTTCGACAATAATCGCTGAGGGGTGTTTTGCCAAAACAAGGGATATTCCCCGGATAACTGAATCAGCACAACCGATGTTGGTCTTAGCATAGTCTCGGTAAATATTGCGAAAGCCCGTAGTATCGTTTAGTAGTTGCTGGACCTGAGCTACTTTAATAGAATCTTCCGGCCGTTTAGGTGCGTCAACAAAGATGTATAGGTCGCTTTGCGAAGCCAAATAATTAGCCTTCAAAGCTTGAAGAGTCGCTTTGAGCTCAGCAGGTCTCTTATAAGCAAATAAAATCACGGGTGCATTCATAACGTATTAACTGTTAATTGTCGATACAGGATGTTGCCGTCCATATGACTATATGGCCAGCGGAATATCATTGATAAGTTCAGTCAGACTGGTAATTTGATCAGGTACGTATTGTCACAAAGCTGGTATTGGCTATAAAACATTTTTACTACAAACCACCTGCTACCTGTTGTCTGTCGCTACGATAAATTTAGAGGAGCTAGATTCGGAAGGCAAAACGCTATTGAAAGAGGCTTTATATGATCATTAAAATAACTTTTAATTAAAACCCTTACCGTTCATTTGTTGTTAATCTATGGTTACCTTTCCTTAAATTAAGTAACAATAATCAATAACTACTAATCAAAAAAATATGAAATTTTAAAGAAGCTCCCAATTAGAAATAAACTGTCTTGCTCAATCTGTAGCAATTTATATTTGTAATGCAATTATTTCGATCAAACTCAGTACTCAGTCAAGGTTTGTGGTAGGATGAACTGAGTTACCGGATTCTGCATCAAATGAGGGTTTTAGCCTATTGGTTAGCATAGAAACTGTGTATTCAAGCCGATTGCGCGATACGGGAATCACCAGATCGTTGACCAGTCGAACCCAACCAGACCGTCCGCTTTTGTGCTCGAATTCCTGAACATAAAGTGGATTGATAATGGCAGAACGATGAACACGAACAAAATTGAGGTGATGCTCAAACCATTGAAGCGGCTGCGTAACAATGGCAACAGCACCATTCTGATAATGTACGCGTGTGTAACTGGCTTCGCCCTCCAACCATAAGATTGAATCAATTTGAATTGGATGGGGATGGCCTGTTAAATTAATAGTTTGCATGTAGATTAACTTGAGTAATAATAATACCTACGTCTTTAGTGGACATCCGGTTTTATACAATGGTCAGTAATCTATACTAGGTTAATATACTTTATCCAAATTTACTTTTGCTTATACTAAATCGATTTGATTGAGTAATACGTAGGTTGAAAGGTATTATAATTTACTTGTTTGTATATAGACGATGTAGTTTATTCTTTTTATCCTACATCCTTTTTCTTTAAATTTTCATAGTCTAATGCCTATTAATCAACCAGTTCAAAGAATTATTCACACCAGCGATTTTCGTGATAAGGCATATTGTTTCGAAGTGGAATCAGTATTAACGTCACAGGAACGTATTGGTGTATTGACTGTAAGTGCATCGGCAGGCTATATGATCGCGACTTCGTTAAATAGCGAGTTCAAGCGTGAACAAGTTATTGACCATGTTCTCCAGGAAGACAGTAGATGGATAGCTAAAGCTACCGTCACATTAATCATGACAGCCGATTCACCCGAAAACGGAGCCGTTGTTATTCGCAATTCCGTCGCCGAGACATTGACATTAGCTGTTGATGTGACCACGTCCCTGACTTTACTACAACAGCCGTCTTTAACGGTTAGTGAATCTGTTCTATCTTTCTCCCGGGCATCACCTGATAAACCGAGTTTTATGGTGCTAACGATTGCGCAGCAATCAAGTACAGAGCCCGTAACTCTTACTACAGATGCGCCAGAATACTTCCAGTTTGCCAGTGATAGCCGTCCTGCGTTTCTACCCACGCTGACGCTTATGCCAGCCTCTCTTGGCACTTATGTGCATGTCCGGTATTCAGCCAATAAAGCCGGACTTCATTCCGGTCAATTAATCATTCAGAATAGCACCGAAAAAAGACTAGTGTTACTTAAGGGACGTAGTTCAGGATTCTTACCAGCCATTCGCACACGTCCATTAATCAGTAAACAGGTGCAACCAGTACGCATTCCCAATCAGATGCCTTTGACAAAACGCTGGGTGGGCGTGCTGTCATTCGCCCTTGTAAGCGGACTGATCTACACTGGGTATATCAACCGCTGTCAGCTTTATCCGACTCTATGTCAAGCCCCCGAAGCAAGCCCGTCCCAAGTTCAGACAGTGCGATTACTCCCAACCCTCGCTCACGACAATACTACTTCAGAAAAGGTAGTGGTACATTCAGCTACAACTGAACGCGTAAAACGTAGAGAAGCACCTTCCCCGGTAGCTAAGTTATCCTCTTCATCTAATACGTCGCCGGTAACTATTTCCGAAAAACAGGTTATACCAGATGCAGTAGATCAGGAACGTCGTATAGAAGCAAACGTTCCTGAAACATCCAGCCAACAGCAATCAAGGAAACAACGTATTGATAAAGCGTATGAACGTCAGCCTAGAGAACGAACAACGCCCCCTGTATCTACGGACGAAAGTGAGCTGGAACGAACGCTTAATCAAAAGCCAAATCCTCTGAATTAACCATAATATACGTATATGAAACATATTTTTGTTCTATCCACATGGCTTATTTTTTGTTTATCACCAGCACTGGCTCAGAATGCCACCAGTCTGTCGCAAGCCATTCGCTATATTAAACTGGCTAATACGTTACGTGAAGTCGATAAGTCGCAGGAATCGATCAGCCTTCTGAAGCGGGCTATGCCTGCCGTTCAGAACAAAAACCCATACTGGGAAGCAATTACCAATGAACTATTGGGACTCTCCTATAAAGACCTGAAAGACTCTACAACTGCATTACGGTATTTAGAACAGGCCCGAACCCAGTACACCAATCTTAAATACGTAGCCAGTGGGTGGGCCGTCAATGAAATTATCCGTGATATCTCCAGTAAAAACATCTATGCGGGTATTCAAATCGGTACAGCAGGGGTAAAAGTTGCTATTTTCAAAACCAGTTACGAAACTGACTTTTACGAAAAGGATATAAAAACCAGTTTCGATATTCCAAACAGTGGCCTGACGGCCGATCTAGCGAAATCGCTCAAAGGAGGGCAGGATGCTCTGCGGATCGGTTTAGATTCTATCCAGCGCTATAACATACCGGCAGAGCGGACTTTTATTGTTTTCAGCAGCGATCTTGATCAGGAATTGGCCAGAACACCTCAGAATCGTCAGGCCCTCTATGAGCAGTTGGTTCGAGTGCTGCCCAATGGCAACCTGAAAATCGACACGACGTTAAGTCCTATTCGAGAGGCCCAGTTATTCACTATCGGCGCTATTCCCCGAAAAGTGTGGCCGACTACATCAGCTTTAAATCTGGGTAGCTCCCGAACGACTGGTGGGTATTTCGACCAGGATGCTAGCCGCCGAAATTACACTCACGCCAATAAAGCTTTCCATGAAATTAGTCTGCCCATTGGAATCAGTACGTTAGTGGAGCGCATTGAGGGAAAGCGATCATTAAATACAGATGCCTTTAAGCGGGAAGCGCAGCGAGTCATTAAAACGGTTGCTGACTCGGCTCTCGCATCCCAGTTGAGCGGTCTGAATTCTGGTCTGAAACAACGTCGGACGGTTGGCCTGGGCGGAGATGTTGCTCTGGCTCTGGTAAGCTATCTGCACCCTGAGAAAGCGGGGATGACGGCCGTACCGATTCTGGAAGCTGACGTAGCTCAGTTCAAGCACCTAGTGTTGGATGATTATAAAGCGCTAACGCAACCAGACTTAAAGGCAATTGACAACGCAAGAGTACGCAGCCAGGCCGAAAAAAACATTGATCAGGTACAAAGCAGACTCTCCGAAAAGCAATTGATTGTGGGAGCACTATGGCTAGAGGCTATCATGAAAGCCTATAACGCGGGGTCAAACCCTAAGCGGTTTGTCTTTATTCGGAACGCCGATCTTGGATGGGTGACGGGTAAATTTCTAGAGACGATCAACAATGAGTACGAGTCAACAATCGCCAAAGGTGCCATGTACACCCGCTAGAATAGATAATTAATTGCGCTGTAATGCCCTGGATTTACATAGATTATTACGTAAACACGCGCGCTTTTCCTGACTGATTCCGTCGACTCTTCGGCTGATTCAATAAGGCAAACTTCTCAACGATCACTAAAATAAATGGCCAAGGTAACTACTCCAAGACGTCGTAAACAGCGTCAGATTCCCATTTTAATTGTAGAAGACAATGCTGATCAGTGGCTAATTATTCGTGCTGCGCTGACTCAATGTTTTCCTGAAGTGGAGCCTATCTGGGCGAATACTGTTAGTCAAGCAATATTATACCTGGAAACGAACACCCAGGAAACCAGCAAATTTCCAAGGTTAATTTTATGCGATCTATACCTACCTCGGAAGGAGGATGGCTGGGCGCTGGTCGAATTTTTGGAGACAAATAAATTTTCTCGAAAGCCAACTGTTATCATTCTTAGTTCGTCACAGGAAGCGGACGATATCGAAAAAGCGTATTCGCTTGGGGTTGCTTCCTATATTGTAAAACCCGGCACTTACCATCAATGGCTTAATTGTTTTTACACCTTCCGTCGTTACTGGTGGGAAGTGGCTACGTTACCTTTCCTTTCTCAGCAAACTGACTCCTAAGAATCTGGAAAGAATGGGAATACGTATTGGTTTAGTACTAAGTATCTGGGCTCTCACCTGGTCTATAGCCTCAGCCCAGACGACGTACTACGTTGCCAACACGGGGAGTGATGAGAACGATGGCCGTTCTTTACTAACTCCGTTTCAGAATCTGGCGAAAGTTAATACGCTTTCATTGCAGGCTGGGGATGCTGTGCTGTTCCGCCGGGGCGACACATTTCGGGGGTCGCTACAAATCCGAAAGTCCGGTAGTATTGGCAAAGCTATTCGATTCGACGCCTATGGTAATGGCCCCAAACCCCTGCTCACAGGATCAGTAGTAGTCAGTAACTGGACCAGCTTAGGAAATAATCGCTGGCAGGCGTCCTGTTCGACCTGTGGTACAACTGTAACAAACGTGTTTCGTAATGGGCTAGCTCAGCCACTGGGTCGTTATCCGAATCCTGACGCTCCTAACCGGGGAAGCCTGACGGTGCAGGCGCACGTGGGTACCAGCCAATTAACCAGTCGGGAGCCTTTGAGAACGGATTGGACCGGGGCAGAGGTGGTGCTTCGACCTACTTACTGGATCATTGACCGCGCCACAATTACCCAACAGAATGAAAACAACCTCATCCTCAACAACTCTTCTACCTATCCATTAACAGAGGGGTGGGGGTATTTCATCCAGAATCACCCGGCTACGCTCGACCAGTCAGGCGAATGGTATTATAATCCGACGAGTAAAACCATTCAACTGTATACCGATCAGATTAACCCCAATGCCCAGGTTCTGACGGCTGCCGCCGTTGACCGGGTCATCGACATTGCTGGTGCAAGTTTTATTATCCTTAAAAACTTACACATTGCCCAGGCAAGAACAACGAACCTTTATGCCCTGAACGTATCAAATCTGACACTAACCGATACGGATTTTACTGACTCTGGCGAAGATGGAGTTATTATTCAAGGTGAAGGAAAAGATATCCTGATTAACCGTTGCAGCATAACGAATAGCAACAACAACGGTTTTGTTATTGGCTCGTATCAGAACGTTACCTTTCAGCAAAACATCATTCGTCATACGGCTATTTTACCCGGTCGGGGTAAGAGCGGTGACGGCCAGTTTACGGCATTTCAATCCTCTGCCACCCAGAACACGCTTATTGAACATAACATAATTGATAGCGTTGGCTACATTGGCCTGTCTGTTCAGAATAATTCGACCATCCGACAGAATCTGATTACCAATTTCTGCATGACAAAAAGCGACGGTGGAGGAATTTATCTCTTCAATGGAGCCCAATTGCCGATGGACAATATTCTTGTTCAATCGAATATAATCCGAAACGGTATCGGTACGTTCGGGGGGTTATCCGATAATGTCATTGGTGGAGCACACGGTATCTTTTTGGATGACTGCGTGAACGGGGTTGACCTGGTCGACAATACAATTGCTGATTGTCAGGGTTTAGGCATTTATCTTCATTCGGTCAGTAATCTCAATCTGCTACGTAATACCTGCTTTAACAACAGCTTAGCTCAGCTCATTCTATACAATTACGACCGATCATGTCTACCCAGAAACAACATAATAAAAGGGAATATACTGGTTGCAAAAAATGCGACACAGGCCGTTGCGGGGTACATATCCAGTGCGAATGACCTGGCTATGTTTGGTACGATGGAGCACAATTATTACGCCCGTCCTTTTAACGACGTATCGATAATCCGATCGGTCTATAACGGTAATATCGTGAATGATCTGAATCTACCGCAGTGGCAGGCTCAATTTAGTCGGGATGGTACATCGAAACCCAGTCCCATTAGTTATAAGGAGTATTCAATACAAAGCGTAAGCAACGTTAATCGTATTCATAATTCCTTCGACAGCAATACAGAAGGTTGGGAAGCGTGGGGGCCCTATTCGAATGGGCAGGTTACCTGGAATACAGGCTATAAACTCGATGGTGGTAATTTGCAACTGAACGTATCTACGCTGTCGCACCAGGCGGATTCGTATGTGTTGATGTATAAGGGTATCCAGGCAGTAACTAAATCAAAAAGTTATCTGCTTCAATTCGATGCCACCTCCCCTACCGAACGAAAAATTTCTGTATTTATTCGGAAGCAACAGGCACCGTATCAGGACCTGACTCGTCGGTACGAATTTATAGTTGGTCCGTCGCGAAGAAGTTACGAGTTCGCCTTAACACCTTCCACTGACGAAGCCAATGCCCTGTTAACGTTTCAGTTCCATGAGGATAGTCAACCGGTTTGCTTCGATAATATTCGCTTGCAGGAAGCCTCTATTGTCCTGAACAATCCTGATGACTTTATCCGGTTTGTGTATAACCCGACGAGTAGCGACTCGACAGTTACCTTAGATAAACCATACCGGGATGTCAGAAATCATTATTATAACCGCCAAGTCACGCTAAAGCCATTTACGTCGGTTATTTTACTGCTCGATACCTTTCCACCCGTTGACATCCGTCTTTGGTTTCAGACCGACCAGCCCTACCCTAAAATTAATGAGGTTACCTCCTTTTCTGTAGCCTTGTATAATGAGTCAGTTGGTCAGACTACAGGTCTAAATAAGGTACAGTGGACCTGTCGTCTACCGGCTGGTTTGACGCTCGTAAACAGTAATGGGCTTTCTTACAAAGACAGCTTATTAACCGGCACGGTTCAACACCTACAGAGGGATACGACTTTTGTGTTTCAGGTCAAAACAGCTACACCTGGTTCATACAGCTTAGCCGCTGAAGTAACCGCAACAACGTTTGCCGATCCTGACAGTACGCCCGATTCTGGCACCAATGATGGTGAAGATGATTCGGGCCTGACTACACTACGTGTTCGTACCCAGACTGATACAACTGCGGTCGTAACGGCAACAGACCCACTGACTGGACGAAATTCGATTTATCCAAATCCATCATCGGATGTCTTTACGTTTGTTGCTGAAGCCGATATATCATTAAGTCGAGTCGTTGATTTACTAGGCCGTGAACGACTCAACCTCGGCGCTATTCGCCAGGGACAAACTATTCGTTTCGGACAGCAATTGCCTGGTACGTATTACCTACTTTACATTCAGTATAATACTGGTGAACAACGTATTATAAAACTGATAAAGCGCTAAACTACAAGCTTCTCAGAGAATAGTCGCCTTATTATAGGGCGGCTATTCTCTGAGAAGCACTTTACGACTAATCCGTTTATTCCCCTGACTCAATATTAGAATATAATGGCCCCGATTAAGTTGACCCACATCTAGTTTAATCAGGTTGTTGCCTGCTGCAATTGGGTATTGCGTCTGCAAGATAGGCTGAGCCATGGTATTAATTAACTGAATCGTTGCTTCTCCTGTAGTTTCAGCCTGGTAACGTATCCACAGATTTACCTGGGCAGGTGTGGGATAGACCAGCATAGGTAAATTGATCTCGGAATCACTCTCACCAAACGAAGCTAACCGGGCAGAGGGTGTCGTTGCTGCATACAACCGTTCCTTGGGAACAACCTGCTGACCTTGGCCAGGATATGACCACAATAGCCTGGCTACGGCACCACCCTCGCCTTCGAAATATTCCATACGAATATCGTACCGCTGGCCAGCCGTTAGATTTAATGATGTACCATTATTAGTTGTTGGTGCATGACCATTCCAGTCATTTACCAACTGAATACCATTGACCCAAAGACGCACACCGTCATCGGTATTAGTACTAAATACGTAAGAGCCGGTTACAGGAGCTTCAACCTGACCCGTCCAACGGATGGAGAAGTTGTCTACACTGATCGTGCCAGAGGCTGGCGAGCCGTACCCCCAATCAAAATCAACGTTAGCGTCTGTACGGGTTAATACGATGGGGGCATTCAGAGTCGTATTGTTAAAGTATTCAGCCCGGAGACCATGACCTGTTAATGAGGTTGACGCAGTAGTATTCAATCGCCAGAACGCTGAAGCCGGAATAACCTGTTTACCTAAACCAGGTCCAGCATAACGTACAGTAAGCGCCTGATCGCCTGGTCCTTCATAATACAGAATAGTGATTGCATGAACGCCGGCTTTTAGACCAATAGTACCTGACCGCTCCTGTTCAGCGTGTCCACCGTCGTTGTTGACCACTTCAGTAGTTCCAATAAAAAGTTTACTGCCATCATCTGAAGAGGTATAAAAACTGTATACTCCATCTGTTGGTACATTTATATATCCGGTAAAACGTAACCCGAAATTGTCTTCCCGGTTGCGTACCGCGAGCGTAGGAGTGCTGCTTATACCCGTTTTGACAGGACTTAGTGCATTAAAATCGGGCAAGCTACTCCAATTTCCCTCATAATAGCTGTAATCCAGACCCACAGTGGTATTCGCGGGATTGTCAGCATCCCGTAATGTAGTCTGAGGCTCCTCCTGGCTATACGCCACTCTCCACATATTCGATGCCGGAATTGGCTGCTTGTTCAGACCTGGACCACTATAGCTAACTGTTAGGGCTTGGTCTCCTCCTCCCTGAAAATAGGGTATTGTCAGGGCGTGTAAGCCGGCTTTTAGACCAATAGTACCTGACCGCTCCTGTTCAGCGTGCCCACCGTCGTTGTTGACCACTTCAGTAGTTCCAATAAAAAGTTTACTGCCATCGTCTGAGGAAATGTAAAACGTATAAACCCCATCCGTTGGCACGCTCACGTAGCCAGTGAAACGTAGTGCGAAATAGTAATCTTTATTACGTACCGAGCGGGTAGGGATAGAACTGGTGCCGGTCTTAACGCTGGCAAGGGTTGTGAAGTCGGGCAAGCTACTCCAGTTTCCTTCATAATAGCTATAGTCTAACCCAGCAACCGCATTGGATGGGTTCTCCGGATCTCGAAGTGTAGGAGACGGGGGGGGGGGCGGTGTTGTATTAACTTCCTTCATCAATAAAAGTGATGAGAAAGGAGCTACAGTTACCTGGTTGGTATACGTGTTGTTTTTAACATCCCGATATACACCGTCGATTGACTCTACCTTGTTTTGGAACGTGGGGTTATAAATCAGTTTAATGTAATCGTCTGGATTAACATCAGTCAGAGTTGCCTCCTGTAGCCGGATATTATCCAGCCAGGCCGTTTGACCATCTTCTTCGACCTGAATGACCAGAATAGCATTTGATTCGTCAGCAGTAGCGGTGAAAGTTGCCTCGTAGCTCTGTCGCCCATTTCCGACCACAAAAGACGCTCTGGCTGCCAGATCGCTATAGTTGCCCACTAACTGGCGGGGAAATACCTGAATTCGCTTTCCTGACGCTGACGCAATTCCATCGAACAAAAGCTGATACGTTTTCCCTTTTGCGACGGTGCCAATACTAACAGTGGCTAGCAAATAGGCATTGTTCTGATTAGAGGCCGAATTAAAGGAGAGACGTAGTGATCCACCATCAAGTCGATTTGTGTTATCCCAGTCGACCCGACCATTGCCATAAGGTGACCACACATTCCAGCCGTTAATATCCCCCGCAAATGAGTGGTTAAGTACGCTGGCCCCTACCTGACCGACGGTTTTTGTTTTATAAGTAATCGGGCTGTTGAATGAATTACGGTCCTGGCCCCACTTTGCCTGCCACTCGGTAAGAGTGGCGCTCTTTCCTGTCAGGCCTGACCCTGGATTATACACCATCCAGATTTTAAACTGGTCTTCAAAAGGACGAACGTAGTAATTGTTATCAAACTGACCATACTGATTCAGATCGTTTGCGTTCGACTCATAAGCAACTACACCCTGGTCGGGTAAACGGCTGAAAAATATATTGTCCTGAACCACATTATTTCGGAAGGTACATAGATCATTATACCCCATTCGAAACTGCTCTTCGTTGTTGTTAAAGCTGGTATTATTCCTAACTGTTACGTTCGACGTAGCCCGCAGAAGAATTCCTTTACCCCTGGAATTAAATGTAGTGTTACCGACTATTTCACTGTTTTGGGAGCAGTCGTCCAGAAAGATGCCGTTGGCCCCTGAATAGGTTCCGTAAACCATTCCTTCCAGAGCCGCAAGGCCGTTAAAAACAATGTTTGACACTATATGCAATCCGCCAGAATTACTGTGGTTTCCATTCCAGGAATAAATGCCGCTCCCGTCACTTTTGGTCTGGCAGAAGTTAGACACCACATTATTTCGAACAATCGTGTTGTTAAAGATTGACATACCATTATAGCCGATGTGGTCGAGTACGTTATTTTCGATTAACACGTTAGCGACGGCCGACGAATGAAGTCCACTATAGGTTCCGTCCCCGCTTTTTCCGCGCCCAGGAATTACGCCAATGCGCTGGATGGTATTGCCTCGTGCGGTAAAATTCTGGTAACCATCAATATGAAAACCATTGTTGTTGGCATCTTCAATTAAATTGTTCTCCAGCAGTACATTACTTCCCGTTCCCAGAATAGCGATTCCATCGACTCCTGAATTTGTTACGTCATTGCCAGATAAAGTCAGGTTGGAACAGCCAGAGGCCAACAAGCCAATGTTCAATGTCTGCGTTATCTGCAAATTACGGATAGTAATGAACGACGCATTCGTCAGATTCACGCCCTCACTGAAAGCAGTTGCCGTGATCAGTTGATTGTTTGGGTCGTTCTGATTATCGTACAGGCGAATCGTCTTGTTAATCGGATTATAATACCATTCACCGCTCTGGTCCAGGGTAGCCGGGTGATTTTGAATAAAAAATCCCCAGCCATCTGTTATGTCATACGTGCTGTTATTGGCGAGTATAAGCGTATTGCCGTTCTGATTGGTGATACTAGCACGGTCCAATATCCATTGAACTGGCCGAACGACTACTTCGCCACCCGTCCAGTCGGTAGAAAATCCCTGCTGACTAGTCAGTTGTGTTTTCCCGCTGTGAGACTGAACGGTCAAATACCCTTTGTTAGCATCGCTCAGATTCGGGTAACGACCCAGCGGCAGGACTGATCCATTACGATAAACCCCTGTTACCTGACTACCACAAGACGGGCAGTTAGCTTGCCATGTGCCATTACCTATATTAGTCCAATTGCTAACGGGCACAGAGGCCGCCAATACAGGTTTATTGCCTGATCCGTAGGCATCAATGACAATGGGCTTGTCGGATGAGCCCGAGTTACGTAGCTGCAAACTACCCCGAAATGTGTCGTTTCGCCGGAACAGTATCTGATCGCCGGGTTGTAATGACAGGCTGTTTACTTTCGCAATCGTCTGAAAAGGTGACTCGATCGATCGCCCAGTATTGTTGTCACTGCCTGAAGTTGCTACGTAATAGATTGTTTGCCCAAAACCTACTGAAAAACAACTAATTAATAGCAAAAAAATAGGCGCAATACGGTCTAATACTACCGTTCGCCGAACGGAGAATTTTTTCAGATTGTACACAAGTCACAGAATTAAAGTTGGATGAGAGCTATTTTGAGCAGATTATAAGAGCGCAGAAGAAAGTCCCTTTATAATCGCATAGAAAATTACTCAGGAGTCACGTAGCTTGCAAGTAATAAGTTAAAATATTTCAAAATACTTTTACTTATTACTTGCATTAATATAAAAACTTCACCTTTTATTAACAATAACCACTATTACGAAAGGCGGGGAAGATATTCTCAAAATAGTACGATGCTCAATTCCACTATAATATCACAGCATTCACGTTTTGTAGTTTTATATATATGTAACTTTAAAATCATATTCATTTAGTAACACTTATGACCATATATTCGCTTTCTATTGACCTTTAACCTCTTTTATTTAACTATTAGAATTGGTTACTCACAGAAAGCCAACCAACACGACGACTGGCTTGGAGTGGGGACAAGGGAAAGCCCCCTTCCCAGCGGCATGGTTGCTCCCGCTTATGAATTTAGCAACAAGCCTACTCTAGTTACTGCATGGTATACGTTCAATGGTGAATCCTTTCAGATAAGCTATACATCGCACTTGGCATCAGTATACTAGTTCCCAATCGACATCTCGGGGTTAAGTTCAGCTAATCAGTTATCACGTAGTTTAATCCTGAAGAAGAATAAGTAAAGGTCACGTAGATAAGCATTTTGTTTTCAATAGGATTGGATTTTGTGGGGCAAATACCGACGTTTGACGCCGTTTGTATTACCTTGTGTTTCCTGCTATGAACGATCCTCAACTTACCCGGCTTTTTCCAGCCGAAGACCAAATTCCTGCTGACTATAGCATTGATCCCATTCATCAGCGCGAGTACCTGCTCAATGGCGAAATGCGTCAGTGGAATGGCCCTGTTTCGGAAGTATATTCACCGGTTTGCCTGCCAACTGCCGACGGTACGTTGCAACGAAAGCTCGTGGGTAGTTTCCCCGTAACAGGCCCAGCCGAAGCGCTTGAAGCACTAGAGGCAGCCGTCGCAGCTTATGACAATGGTCGTGGCGAGTGGCCTCAAATGGCTGTGGCAGCGCGTATCGAGTGTATGGAATCGTTTGTGGGCAAGATGCTGGAGCGAAAGAAGTTAGTCGTCAACCTGATTATGTGGGAAATTGGCAAAAACCTTGCCGACGCGACGAAAGAGTTTGATCGAACCATAAAATACATCTACGATACGATTGATACCCTGAAAACAATAGATCGAAACTCTTCGCGATTTCGGATTGAAGAAGGAATCATCGGGCAAATTCGTCGGTCACCATTAGGGGTTGTCCTGGCAATGGGGCCGTTTAATTATCCTTTGAACGAAACGTATACAACGCTCATCCCGGCTATTTTGATGGGCAACACCATACTCTTTAAAACGCCCAAACACGGTTCGCTACTACACTATCCGCTGCTGGAAGCATTTCGCACAAGTTTTCCAAAAGGTGTTGTTAATTCAATGTATGGGCGTGGGGCAGACGTCATTCCGCCAGTCATGCAGTCTGGAAAAGTGAATGTACTGACGTTAATTGGGTCCAGTCGTGTGGCCGATCAGCTACAGCGTCAGCATCCAAAACTCAACCGGCTCCGGTCGATCATGAGTCTTGACGCGAAAAACGCAGCTATTATTTTACCGGATGCCGACCTCGACGTAGCAGTGAGTGAGTGTCTGCTGGGCTCTCTCTCGTTTAACGGCCAGCGTTGCACAGCCATTAAAATAATCTGGGTGCATCGCTCTGTTGCTGACGATTTCTTACGCCGATTTAGTGCACAGGTAAGTAAGCTGAAACCTGGGATGCCCTGGGATGCGGGCGTACAGATTACGCCCTTACCCGAACCCTCTAAGCCAGATTATCTGGCCGACTGCATTCGGGATGCCGAGGCCAATGGGGCAAAAATCATGAATGAGGGCGGTGGCGAGGTGGCGGAGTCGCTGTTTAAACCGGCCGTCGTTTATCCAGTTAAGGAAGGCATGAAGCTTTATCGGGAGGAGCAGTTTGGTCCTATTGTTCCGGTTGTACCGTTCGATGATACGGAAGAATTTATTGACTATCTCATCACAGACGATCACGGTATGCAGGCTAGTATTTTTGGCACCGATACGAATGCAATTGCGCAACTGATCGATCCCTTAGTCAACTTAGTAAGTCGGGTAAACATTAATGCACAATGCCAACGCGGTCCTGATACGTTCCCATTTACGGGCCGAAAGGACTCGGCAGAGGGAACATTATCGGTGGAAGATGCGCTTCGTTCCTTCTCCATTCGGTCGGCGGTGGCAACAAAAGACACCGATGCCAACAAAGAAATCCTGAACGACATTGTAGGCCACCACAAATCCGAGTTTTTAAGTACGAATTTTATCTTTTAACGTAGCACTGTCGATCCCGATGGATAAAGAAAATAAACCAATCGGGATCGACAGTGCTACTCCGTATGCTCACTGCTAGCAAATTATCAAAATTTTACACCGACGTAACTGCCGTTCGGAATGTATCCTTAACACTTGAGCCAGGCCGGGTCATGGCGCTGGTTGGTGCCAGTGGTTCGGGAAAGAGTACGCTACTGAACCTGTTGGCTGGCCTGTCTGATGCGGATATGGGCGAAGTTCGGTTGAATGGTGATCGAATTCCAGGTCCATCGGACGTACTGGTTCCAGGCCATAACGATATCCGGCTGGTCCATCAGGAGTATCAGTTGATGCCGAACGTATCGATTCGGGAAAATATCGCCTATGCCCTCCGGTTTTTTGAGAAAGATTACCGCGATTACCGGGTCAACGAGTTACTTAAACTCTGTCGCCTGACCGATATTCAGGATCGGATACCCCGCCATGTATCGGGTGGTGAGAAACAACGTACGGCCATTGCCCGGGCCATTGCCGATAAACCAGCCGTTTTACTGCTCGATGAGCCCTTTAGTCACCTCGACCTACCAAACCGACTTCTGGTACGCGATCTCCTGTTCGATCTGGTCCGTCATGAACATACATCGTGCCTGTTTGTAACCCATGACGCTACCGACGCGCTTTCTGTGGCTGATACGTTGGGAATACTACGCGACGGAAAATTAATTCAGTTGGGATCGCCCATTGATGTGTACCGACAACCACTTACGGCCTACGCAGCCCGTATGACAGGACCTGTCAACATTCTGAAGGCAAAACACTTACCAACCTTGCGTTTACCTGAATCCAGCGATCCTGAATCATTAATTTGTCTACGTCCTGAACAGATTAAGCTTGTAGACGATGGGGTTCCGGGAATTGTACAGGCCGTTTACTTCAAAGGAAGTCATTATGAAATCGACGTAGCGATTTCGCGTTACGTATTCTTGCGTCTGTTAACAACCCACGATACAATGCAGGTGAATCAGGAGGTGAACGTAGTGATTCAGGAAAAGGCCGTTTGGCAGCTAAAAAGCTAATTTCTTAACTATTCGGATCGGCGTCAGTTGTGTTAAAAACAAACCCAATCGTGCGTTATGAAACCTGAAGATGACCAACAAGATCCTGGTATAGATGAACCAAATGGAACCGGCGACTTTCTGATCGGCGAAGAAACCGAAAACGTTAAGCCAACAGGAGTCGATGACAAATCGACCGGTATGGGCGACGGAGACAGCGATTATCTCGGCAAAACCAATAGAGATGATAAAGAGGAATAAACGGAAAAGGGACGAAAGGACCAGTGGGATTATCCCTTGTGTTCCTTTCGTCCCTTCTTCGTTTATTCCTTACGTTAAAGCAGCCGCTTAATCAGTTGTTCAACCGAAATCCCCTCGGCTTCCGCCTTAAAATTCCGAACGACACGGTGACGAAGAATAGGCATAGCAACAGCCTTAACGTCTTCAATGTCCGGCGAGTATTTTCCCATCAACAGCGCATTGCACTTAGCCGCCAGAATCAAAGCCTGCGAAGCCCGTGGTCCGGCACCCCATTCTAAATACTGATTCGCATCGGTAGAGGCCATATCCGTATTGGGGCGGGTCTTGTGAACGAGTTTAACCGCGTACTCAACCACGTTATCAACGACCGGCACCCGACGTACTAATTGCTGGAAATCACGAATCTCTTCGCCAGTAATGACGCGTTGGACATCATATCGCTTGTCAGACGTCGTACTTTTAACAATATCCAGTTCTGACTGATACGATGGATAATCCAGATAAATATTGAACATAAATCGGTCCAGCTGCGCTTCGGGCAGTGGATACGTACCTTCCTGTTCAATTGGGTTCTGCGTAGCCAGTACAAAAAACGGACGCCCCAGACTATATTTCTGTCCAGCAATCGTTACCGAGTACTCCTGCATGGCTTCGAGCAAAGCCGACTGCGTCTTGGGTGGTGTCCGGTTGATCTCATCTGCCAGGATAATGTTGGCGAAAACGGGGCCTTTGATGAATTTAAAATTACGTTCCTGATCGAGTGTTTCGGAGCCGAGAATATCTGATGGCATCAGATCAGGCGTGAACTGAATCCGATTGAAATCAAGATCTAAAGCGCCAGCAATGGTCTGAATCAGCAGTGTTTTGGCCAAGCCCGGTACCCCTACCAACAGACAATGCCCTTGACAAAAGATGGCCGTTAGCAACAGTCGAACGGTATCATCCTGACCAATAACGACCTTGGAAATTTCATTTTTTAATTTCTGGTAAGAAGTGGTAAGGGCTTCTGCAGCCGCAACGTCCGATGAGTAAGGCACAGGTAAAAAAGTTAATGATGAATGAAGAATGAAGACTAAAAAGCGAAGAACATGGTTATTCTATTCTTCACTTTTCATTCTTCACTCATTACTGCCAAGGGTAGCGGCACTATTTTGTGTTGTTCCAAATATTCGACAATTGTGGAATTCGGGATCGACGGTGATGTACACGTCAGCAACGGATTTTCGGAACCAGTCATCAATCGCCCGGTTCTTTTTGTTTTGAAGGACAATTGTTTGTAGCTTCTCAAAATCCTTGCTGAAGTCAGCCGTGTGCGGAACAGCCTTACTCTTGAAGTACAATACCCGCATGGCACTTTTACCGTCTTCGGTACGATAGGGAAGCGGTTTTGAAAAACTACCAACCTGCATCGTGTCAAGCAGTTGAAAGAGTGCATACTCCATCGTACCGTCCATAGCCAGTCGGCTACCACCCGATTGTGGATCGCGAAGCAGGCCCCCCGCATCCGCTGTATTTTTATCTTCAGAAAAATCTTTAGCTGCTTTATCGAACTTCAGCGAGTCGATTTGGATCAAATTACGAAGACTGTCTAGGTAACGGGTTGGTCCCGCCAGGTCCAGGCGATTGTAATCAGGACGAAGTAGAATGTGGCGGGCGTGGTATTCAGCACCGCGCGTTTCCAGCAGTTGAATAAGGTGCAAGCCAAAATCCGATTCAATGACATCCGACAACTCATTGGGTTTTAGTCTCAGAGCCGCTCCTTCAAAAGGCGCCACCATCATACCCCGTTTCGCAAAACCTAAATCCCCTCCTTTCTCGGCCGAGCCTACATCTTCGGAATTCTCTTTGGCTAGTTTCGCAAAATCTTCGCCAGCTTCAACTCGTTTTTTCAGGTCCATCAAGCGCTGCCGCAGGGCCTCTTTTTGCTCTTTGGTCGGTTTGGCGAAGCGAACAATCTGGCCCACTTCAACTTCAGCGGGCATGTAAGGCAAGCTGTCTCTGGGAATTGCGTCGAAGAACTTACGAACGTCGCGCGGAGTCACTTTTACGTCGGTCGTGATTTTATTCTGCATTTTCTGAACGATCTTCTGATCTTTCACTTGCTGCCGCAGTTCGCTCTTCAGCATTTCCAGGCTCTTGCCATACGCTTCAACAATGTTCTTTTCGGAACCGAACTGCTGGGCCATGTACTGCATCCGCTGGTCGAGTTCATTGTCGACCAGTTTCTCTTCAACCACTACCGAATCAATTTCTGCTTTAGCCAGCATCATTTTATTGATAACCAGGCTTTCGAGCAATTGGCATTTTTGGGGGGGCGTCTGATTTTGCCCAACATATGACTGATAGGCTTCCTCCAGGTCCGATCGCAACACGTAGTAGTTATCGACCTTAGCGATAATTTTATTCAGACTGACGCCCTGTCCCTGACCAAACGTATGGGCAGTCAGGAAGCAGCCAACCAAGACAAACAGTATACTGCTAATTACTTTTTTCATGATCTAAAGATACGTACAGAACGGCAAGCGAACTGGGTTTTAAGCATTTTTAAGAAGGTAAATTACGCAAATGAATGCCATTGTCTGTTGTAAACGTATTTCCTGTTTACCAAAGTACCTATTTACGGCAAACTTACTTAGCCAATCGCCTGATCTCTTCCTCGTTAACCTTCACCGGATACCTCTGCCGAAGTTGAGCTAACCATTGTTTTTCGAGGGTTGCCTGATAATCATTAATAACGTTTCCGCGGGCTTCGGCAAATGTTTTGGCACGGGCCGGTTCAATGCGATCAATTATTATCGCAACCGATTTGTTATCGCTGCGTAACGTAGTAGTTCCCGCTTTCCAGGCAGCTACCCCATCAAGATAAGCATTCCCTCCCCTGGCAAACGTTCCTTCGGTGATGGTTACTGCCGGATCGCCGGATGCCAGCTGATGTTTGCCGTTGATCACCTTGGCAATGTCGTCTTTTGCCGTACTGAAATATTGAAACGTTACGTTACGCTGGGCATCTTTCACCGTCCCCGGCCGCGTACCCTGATAATCCTTCTCCGTGATTCGACTGAGCGAAACGCCGTTTTTCTGTAAATAACTAACAACATTTCGAATCCGACCAGCAGAAACCGAATCGCGCTCGGTTGGGTCATGTGAACCACTTACTTCAACAACGTAGCCCGGATTACGCATCATCACGACCAATACGTCGAACAGATTTTCTCGTAGACCCGTCGGTAGTGATGTCTGATTTTTTGCGAATGTCAGGGCTGGTGCCGATCGCCGAAGTTGATAAGGTGGCTTGCCTGTAAGCATCGTTGTCGCTTGTTTCAATAAACTATCGTGCTGCGCTACAATAACGGTGGCTACGGCTCGGTCGGGGAACTGATACTTCGCTTTATTTTGCTCGAAATACTGCCGCTGCCCGGTCGAATCGATCATCGAGCGCTCCCATACGTTCTGTTCCATCACCTGCGAGAGCAACACGCCATCGTGAATTTCGCTAATCAAGGCCCGAAACTCCGGTGATTTCTTCTCCAGATTCGCTTCTTCATTTCGCATCAGTTCATCGCCAACAAACCGGTCGAACAAGCGTCGCATAACGAGCCTGGGCACACCGACAACAACAGGTGCCGGCGTAGAATTACTCATAGCAGGATTCCGCGGGGGCTGCTGCCGCTGACGGACGTAATCAAAAAACCGGTTGACCGTATAAGAGCGATCCGCAATTGTTACGATCGGTTTGTTCTCTAATGCCGGATCGAGCGGTTCGGTATACTTCCATTGCCCACGTAACAAACTACTGTCGGCCTTGGCCAAGGCAGCCTCTATCACTGCCTTGTCTTCACGTACCGCATATTCTTTCCGAAGCCGCTGAAGAGCGGCCTGCCGTAGAACTTCAGCGCGTGTGTCGGTTGTGACACGCTGACGAAGTGAAGGCGCTAACGTAGCGTATGGTTCCAGCCCTTTGCGCTCAATAAGCTTAATAATATGCCAGCCGTAATTGGTCCGTACGGGTTTCGAATAATCACCCGGATTTGCCAGGGCAAAAGCAGCATCTTCAAAGGCAGGCACCCAACGGCCAGGCTCAAACACAGGTAGAACGCCCCCATTGGCTCTGGACGTAGCGTCGTCGGATAGTTCACGGCAAACGGTTTCAAACGATTCACCTTTCTGCAAACGATTATAAGCCGCATTGATCCGCGTCTGAGCTGCTTTCTGGCCAACTTCATCAGCTCCCGGACTCATTCGCACCAGTATATGGGCGACTCGCACCCGTCCGCGACTGGGCCTCCGAGCATTCACTTTGATCAGATGGTAGCCAAAGCGTGTCCGAACCGGCTGCGAAATTCCACCAGTCGGCGTCGCATAAGCTGATGTTTCCAGCGGATAAACAAGGCTAAAAGCCGTGAAATAGCCTAGATTGCCACCGTTTGGGGCCGTTGTTGCATCCTGCGAATGATCGCGGGCTAGTTTGGCAAAATCCTCACCAGCCAGCGCCTGTTTACGTAACGTCAGGGCCGTTTGACAAGCCGCCAACGTATCAGCAGGTAGCGCATCTTCAGCCACCGTCAACAAAATATGTGATGCGTTGACTTCTTCCTGCATGCGCTGATAAGCCTCAGCCGCCAGCGATTCCACCAACACTTTATCGGTCAGATACGACTGCGCTAATTGTTTACGATACGTTTTCATCTCCTCACGAAAAGCCTCCGTTGTGTCGCGGCCTTCGGTTTCGGCAGCCAGCACTTTTAACTTCAGATTCGTGTACAGATCGAAATATTCTTTTACATCGGTGCGATGGGTTGAATCAGCGGAAAGCTGATTTTTCGTAAAGGACTGAAAGAAATCGTCGGTTGAGAACTCTTTCGTCCCCAGCGTCAGGATAACTGGCTGCTGAGGTGCTTGTTGAACAACGGGTGTGGTTGTTTTACAGGCCATTACGGCAAGTGCCAGCAAGAATCCGCCTGTGAGTTGGCGCATAGCGTCTGAAAAGGTAATTTTAGAAGTAATGAGAAAACAGATACGTCGGCAAAAACATTCGCTTTAGACCTAACGTATCGGGTTAACCAACGATCAATGAGCTAGTTTATTGATGAGCAGGCTGAATTTTAACCGTTTTCAACGTAACGTCGTAGGTCAGCTGATACTCAAACGAATTACGCATATGGCTTCCGGAGAACATGGCCGGTACGTGAACGAATCGTTGTTTTTTCTGACGTAATGCGGACTCATGCAATTCGACGCTACTTTGTCCCAGCAAATCGTCATCGTCAAGTTTATCCATGAGCTGCAGACCAATCCCCGAAGCGACCAGACCAGCCGATACGTACTTCAGGGGCGTTAATGCTTCAGTAGCTGTTAACAGCAGTCCTACTGGTATGGCAACAATGTTGTGTACCTTCTGAATCTTAGTCAGTGTCTGCTTTGCCTGATTGTAATCATCCACCTCAATCAGCACCAGTGATGCCACAATCTTTCCGTTTTTCGGCAAAGTCAGCTGAATCGGTTTCGCCGGGTTATGTTCTGCCGACGGTGACCCCTTTGTTTGCAGATCAAGTTGCTGACTTTTCTTGATGGCCTCAACGCCCCACCCGCCATTGACAACACCGACGGGTTTATTTTGGGCATCATAACTTGTCAGCGAATAAGCCATCATCACCTCATCACGACCACCAAGCGTTTCTTCGAGATTGACAGCCGTGATCGACCGCGGAACCAGTTCAGCCATGAGAGAAGGCTGCCGTGCACAGCCGACCAGATGAACCAGCGTTAACAGAATTAAAATGATTCGCATGGTTAGTAATTTTGACTGATTGAATTCGTAACTGATTGAATTGGCTGACGCTTTGATTCGATCATTCACGAATTCAATTAGTCGATCATGTTTAAACACTCGGCTCTTGCTGACTCAGGCAATGAAAACTGCCTAATCCCCAGACAATATCCGTTGAGTCGATGCCGACAATTTTACGGTCGGGAAAACACGTACCGATGATGTCCAGTGCCTGCTGATCGTTGGCACAGCGGAACGTTGGCACAATAACGGCACCGTTTGTAATCAGGAAATTAGCGTATGAAGCTGGTAATCTTAACCCGTCACTCACAACGGGATCGGGCATGGGCAATTCGACAATCGTCAGTTGCTTGCCATTAACTAAGCGCATTTGCTTCAATTCGTGATGAATCTCCTGAAGAAACGGATAGTTCGCGTCGTTTTTGTCAGATTCGTAAGCTGCGATAACGGTATCTTCATTGACAAATCGTACCGTATCGTCGATATGGCCATCCGTATCATCGCCAACAATGCCTTCCTCAACCCAAAGCACCTGCTGAACACCGTAATAGTCGCACAGATACTGTTCTATTTTCGCTTGCGTCAGGTGGCTGTTCCGGTTTTGATTCAGTAAACAGGCCCGGCTGGTCAGCACCGTTCCAGCACCATTGAATTCTACCGAACCACCTTCCATAATGATGCCCCCAGTGGATGCTGCAGGCGTTACGTAGTCCAGCTTCCGATAATGAGCAATCTCAACCGGAATCAGATCATCGCGATCGTAAGGCGGATACTTATTACCCCATGCATTGTACCCCCAGTTGACAATCATACGCTCTTTTTTCTCCGGATTAATTAGAAAAGCCGGACCATGATCGCGACACCAGGAATCGTTGGTTGGATGGGGCAGCAACGTAATGCGGCTCATGTCAGCATCGGCCGCCAACAGGCGCATCTTTGCCGCCTGGATAACAATCTCATCGTGCGCGTTGATGCATACGTGTTCGCTTTCAGAGATGGCTTTGATGAAATCGATGTAAGCCGGAAACATCAACTCCTGCCGATCACGTGTCCAGGAGGCTTCGGTATGTGGCCAGCTTAGCCAGGTTGCTACGTGTGGATGCCACTCGGCAGGAAAGAAAAAGCCCTCACGGGCGGGGATCATGGACATACATTACTAAGTGATTGAGTAAATAAGCGATTGATTGATTGATTGATTGATAATTACGTTAGTTATCGCTCATTCTCTCTTTCGCGCTTTCACTCTTTCTTTATTTTATGTGTTACGTTGTTAGTCTCCGTGAAAAATAGCTTTACCGTTCTTTCGTAAGGCATACCCTTTCCAGGCGAATAGATCAAGGCTGTCGTTCTTCCAGCTATAATTTCCTTCTTCACCGGTTCTGTTCAGTATCAGGCTGCCTTTCTGATCGGGCATGTAAAGTTCTACTTTCGACTGGTCGGCATTAAAAATCAACACAGCATTAGACCTATACGTAGTTGTATCTTCAATGGGCATAAGCTTCGCATCGGCCTCCTCAAAGGTACGGATACACTTATTTTTCAATACGCTCCACTGATACCCAGCACTGCCTATACAGCCGTGTTCATCCTTATCGCTACCTACTTTTGGCGAAACAGAGGCAACATGGGTAGTCGAATCCTCGGCCGCAGTCGTTTCGCTTTGTTGATTGTTGCCAGTACAGGAAACCAGTAAGGTAATTACTGAACTAACGAGAATTGTCTTTTTCATTGCCTTATCCATTGAACCGAATTTCAGACCGACAAACTCTCAGGCCGTCGTAAGCAGATTCCGTACTTTATCCGGCGTCAGGTCCGTGAAGTCGCTAACAATAAGTGATACGCCTGCATCAGTAAGTTCGTCAGGCGTGTGTGTAGTTGCCAGCGCCACAACCTTCATCCCTGCCCGAAGTCCCGCTTCAATGCCGGCCAAAGCATCTTCAAATACCACACAATGAGCTGGTTCTATACCTACCCGCTTAGCGGCCGTCAGGTAGATTTCCGGATCGGGTTTGCCTTTGTGGATCATACTGGCATCAACAATCGCATCGAAATAGGGACGTAACGACAGTCCATCCAGCGTAAACCGAACATTACTTTCCGGAGCTGACGTGCCAACAGCCAGCCGCACGTGCTCTTCTTTCAAGGCGTTTAAGAAATCCAGTAAGCCGGGAGCCGGGGCAAGGTGCGGCCGATACAATTCACGGTAAATGGCTTCTTTTTCCTCAGTCAACACAATCAACTCACCGGGCGAAATCGGGCGTTGAAACACATACGCCATGGCATCCGCCGAAACGTGTCCATTGATGTTTTCGACGTATTGCTCCTTCGTAAGTGGCCGATTATGCTTTTGCGCGAATTGTAGCCAGGCATTGACGTGAAAATCAGTATTATCGACCAAAACGCCGTCCATATCGAACAACGCGGCCCAGGGAAAATCAGAAGTAGTATTAGGCATGAGATGCAGTTGTAGAGACCCAGCATTTGGCTTCTCCCAGGTGTCAGCAACAAAAGATTTGAATTGCAAAGAAAGCTGATTGCGCCTTACACTACGTCATCGGTCGTTGCCGTTGACGAAATTTCAGGTAACGTATCGCCTGCCAGTATAGCCGCTTCGTGGAGCAGTTCGGTTGAAACAAGCTCATCCGTTACGTCCTCAATCCGTTCTTCGAAAACGTCTATACCTTCATCTGTCGTGAGTGAAGACGGTTGCATACCCAGTAATAACCGACCCACGTAGAGCAGATTCAGTGAAAAACGTAATTCGGGCAACGTGCGGCTATGACGGGTTTGGGGTTCGGTAGACATATAATCGAAGAACACTAGCCGCGCCCGATTGGGTTCATCTAACGTAACGCGATTGGAAAATCACATTCATACGAGCAGTTGTATAGACACGACTTCCCAATCGCCTTACAATGTCTTGATCTTAATATTTCGGAAGTAAATCGGCGCACCTGCGTGTTTCCCCTGCAAACCAATGTAGCCATGTAGCGGCAGATCAGCCGGTGGTTTACTGAGCCAGGATGGCACCTCCGATCCGTCGGGATTGGTTTTTGCCGATGTAAATTTTGACAAGTCGATGGTATTGATCAGTTCGTTGTTCAGCACTATATAAATGATCTTTCCCTGACACGTAATGGTATACCGATTCCACTCGTCCGGCTTTTTGACAACGCGCTGTTTGATCGGCGCCTGATGGCCGAAGAATGCCCCACATTGCCAGTTTTTAGGCGATTCGGCCCATTGCTTTGAATAATCGTCGGCAATTTGGATCTCAACTGAATTGGGAATCCAATTGGCGGTATCACTGGCATGAACGACTACCCCACTGTTTGTTCCATCGGCGGTTTTGAATAATAAATCCAGGACAAAATCATCGTATGGTACGGCTGACCAAATCGTCTTATCTTCTGTTGCCGTCAATATTCCACCGTCATCGACACTCCAGACACCTGTCGGATAGCGAGCTTCCGCTAGATCACTACCAAATAACGACTTCCAGCCGGGTCCGCTTGGGTTAGGATGCCCTTTGGGTGGCGTGATGACGGAGGGAGTTTGCGCGAAAAGCGTATACGTCAGACTTAGCGCTGTGAGTAACAGAAAACAATTTCTCATAATAGCCGATTGGATTTCATCCATAAAGATAACGACCGGCGCAATTTCTTCATTGTCGCCGGTCGTTTGAAATACATAAACCTATTTAATAAGCTAAACCCCTGGGTAGCCTGGATTCTGTGGCCGCAGATTTGGGTTATTGAGCATTTCCTGAACGCCAAGCGGAAGCAACAGGTGTTTCTGCTCCAGCGCCTTATTAGTGCTCAAATTAACGTGACCTACAAAGTTGTCGAAGCCTTTTGTTGTCTCGTTAAACACCTTTCTTAACCGAATCATATCAAACCAGGTCAGTTGTTCGTAGCAGAGTTCGTACCAGCGCTCTCGCCAAACGGCTTCCCGGAACGTAGCCTGCGTATACGTACCCAGGGCGGGCGTCGTCAGTTGGGCCCGATCCCGAATGCGCTTCATGGCATCGTACGTTGCCTGCGTCGGCCCCCCTACTTCGTTTTGCGCTTCAGCATAAATCAGCAGGGTTTCGGCATAACGAATCTGTGGTACGTTCAGGTTATTCAGACGCGTACCGACAACACCCTGCGTTCCGTTGGCAGTCCGATTAAAGTGTTTGAATACATAAGGCGCTCCTAAACTGAACCGTTCGCCATTACCGTTTGTGAAGTAGGTCGTATAAAAATATCCATCCTGATCTTTCACCCGTAGATCCGTTTTATCGTATGAGTTATAAAACGAAGCCGTCGGTACCGAACTGCCTGTGCCCGTAGGACCGTTGTAATTAATTGGCTTGAAATTGCCATAGAAATTATCCATCGGGTTACTGGCCACAACCGAGTTATACTGAATCATAAAGAGGTGTTCTACCCGATTTTTGGTACTCTCTTTATGAACATCTTCATACGTCGTGAACAGGTTAATCTCTGTAGGTTTGCTGTTGGCATACGTAATAACCTCCAGAGCCTTATCAGCTGCCAGTTTATAATGTGACGCTCCTTTGCTCAGCGGAAAACCCGCCATCGTCAGGTAAACTTTGGCCAATTGCGTTTTCACAGCAGCCAGGTTCACACGTCCACTGACGTCCGTCCAGGCTAAACCCGCTGATTCAGCTGCCTGTAAGTCTTCAATAATTAGTTTATATACGTCTTCCTGAGTAGCGCGTGTTGGCTGGAAATCTGGGGCAAATGCATCTGTCTGCGGCTTAGTGATAAGCGGAACATCGCCCCAGAGCCGAACTAACATAAAATAAGCCCACGCACGTAGAAAGCGCGTTTCTCCCAAAACTTTAGTCTTCTGGGCAGCATCCATCAGTGGAATACCCGGCACCCGATCAAGAACTAAGTTAGCCTGCGCCACAACCCGATATAAGCCGTTCCAATAGTTGACCACATGAATCGTGTTCCCATCGTGAGACAGACTGTATAGGTTATTCAGATCGGAGTTTTGAGCGGTTTCCGTCGTAGAGGTACCCGTCATGGCCTCCAGCATCTGCCAGTTGTTGGAGAAGATGCCAGCCCCATCACCGATGAATCGCAGATTAGCGTATGTGGCTGCCAATCCGGCCTCCGCATGGTCAGGGATGGTAAAAAAGTTGTCTGCGGTTAAATTTGAAGGAGCTTTTTCGTCCAGAAAATCGGAGCAGCCAACGGGTCCGAGCAAAACGGTTCCGCATAGCAAGGCTCTGGTTATATTTTTTACTACTGTATATCGCATGGTAAAAATCGTTCGAGTTTAAAGTAATAGTTAGAAGCCAATCTGCAGACCCAGCAGGTACGTCGTTGGTTTCGGGTAGTTGTGCCAGATCATCCCTTGTGTAAACGCACTGTTGTCATCGCCCTGGTTGGTGGGCGTAACTTCAGGGTCTCCAACGATTGGATCTTCAACCAATAGGAAAAAGTTCTGTACAGTACCGTAAACGCGGAGTCGGCTTAATTTCAATCGGTTCGTAACCTGTGCCGGCACGGTATAGCCCAACAAAAGATTGCGGCCCCGCAGGAACGAGCCATTCTTAATCCAGTGGCTATCCACGTTTGTTACGTAACCGGCCCGAGTTTCCCGAATCTGCGCGATGGGTGTATTCTGATTCTGCTGGGTCCAAGCATTTAGCACAGATGTGTAACTGTTGGCGATAGCCTGGCGGTCTTCACTAGCGTGCAGGTTCATCAGCATTACGTCGTTGCCATACATAAACTGCAATTCCAACGTAGCATCGAAGTTCTTGAAGCGGAAACTGTTCGTCAGCGCACCCCATCCTTTTGGACTACCGTTACCGATAATACTCCGATCGGCATCCGTAATCGCTCTATCACCGTTCACATCCAGGTACTTGATATCACCAGGCAGCATCGTCAGGTTGTTGCGATAGCTGGTAAATCGGGCAGCTTCTTCGCGTTCCGCTTCACTCCAGGTACCCAGACGGGTCAGACCCCAGAACGAGCCAACTGCTTCACCGACACGAATAATGTTGGTCGGGTTCGTGAAATTGGGACCACCTACGTTGAAAATATCCGACGGTGTCGCTAAGGAAAGCACTTTATTTTTGTTCAGCGAAATGTTGAACGTAGTGTTCCAGGTAAAACCGCCCCGGTCGATGTTTACCGTATTCAGACCAAATTCGAAACCCTGGTTTTGCATGGAACCGACGTTACGACGGATGGTACCGTAACCACTGGTGCGTGGAACGGGCGCATCCAGCAACATGTCGGTTGTCAGGCGGTAATAATAATCGGCCTCTAAATTCACCCGTCCTTTAAACAAACCAATCTCTAAACCTACGTCTGTCTGGGCCGTTTTTTCCCAACGCAGATCCGGGTTAGCCAGCCGGTTAATCCCCGTTCCGCCAATACGTGTGTCGTTGTAGATGGTGGAGTAGGTTGAGCTAAGTAAGGCCAGCGACGTATACGGTGGAATTTCGGAGTTACCGGTCAGGCCATAGCTCGTGCGAAATTTCATACTGTTAACAACGGGATTTCCTTTTAGGAACGGCTCTTCCGACACCCGCCAGGCAAAAGCGGCTGAAGGGAAAAACGCGAACTTGTGATTGGCCCCGAATTTTGATGAACCATCAGCCCGACCTGTTAATGTAAACAGATATTTGTCCAGGAGGCTGTAGTTAATCCGGCCGAAGTAGGAGTTAAAGGCAAACCGGGACGCATCGGACTGCACCTGCGGGTTAACGGCCCCTGCCCCTAGGTTGTTAAACCCAAAATAGTCGGTGGCAAAGCTATTGACCGTAGCACTGATTCTGAAGAAGTTGGTTTCCTGCCAAGAAATCCCCAACAGACCCGTGAAGTTGTGGGCAGTACCAATCTGTTTGTTGTAGGTCAGGTAATTTTCCAGCGACCAGAAATTTTCTCTACGGTTACGACCGGCTGCGTTACCCAAGCTGCCAGGATTCAACGTTCGGGTTTGCGACTCGTTGTTTTCCTGGGTCAGAAGGTTTACGCCCAGAACGGTCCGCATCTCCAGCCCTTTGGCTAAGTTGATATTGGTGTAAAGACTTCCTAACGTCGTTTGCGTGTTCAGGATGAAGCGCCGGTCCATCAACCGGTGGATTGAGCTAAAGCTCCCTTCAGCACTTGGGTAATCGCGGTTACTGGCGTACGTACCGTCCGAGTAGTTTACGGGCAGAAATGGAAAATCTTCTACCATTTGCCGGGCAACAGCATCATTCTGATCCACCAGGTTTTCGGTCTGGTTGTTATAACTCAGCGTGCCGCCAATTTTCAGCCACTTCTTAACCTGATCGTCGATAGTGAATCGACCAGAATACCGCTTCATGTACGAGGTTTTAATCAGACCCTGATCATTCCGGTAGCCCAGCGACAGCGAATACTGCGTACGTTCATTTCCACCACTAAAACCCAGCTGATGATTCTGAGACAGTTTATTCTGCGTGGCTTCTTTAAACCAGTCGGTATCGTACAGTGGGTTTAGGTCCGCATCAAAAACACCCGGATGGGCTGCGCTAAATGTTCGCCGTCTGGTCACTGGATTCAAGGATGTGTATTTACCAGCGGCCCATCCGGCAGGGTCGAACTTTTCTATGTTTTTATAAGCGAGGTCTTCGGTATCGAGGTACTGTCTGGCATTCAGCGTTCTCGGACGGTTGGGACCAATCGTGTTGACGCTAAAGTCAGAATTATACGTGACCTGACCTTCGCCTGCCTTGCCTTTTTTAGTGGTTACCAGAATAACACCATTAGCGCCCCTGGCTCCATAGATCGCGGTCGATGAAGCGTCTTTCAGGACTTCGACCGATACAATATCATTAGGGTTAATGTAGTCAATAGCCGAGCTAAACTGGGATTGATTACCCTGCGGAAGCATGACCCCATCAACCACGTAGAGCGGGTTGTTAGACGAGTTAATGGAACTAAATCCCCGAATCCGAACAGTCGTCCGTCCACCCGGCCGACCGGAGTTGGTATTTACCTGCACCCCAGGCATCCGACCTGAAAGGGCCTGGTTTAACGAAGGAGCAGGACGCTCCATAAGCTGCTCAGTTTTGATAGTACTAACGGCCCCAGTCAAATCCGATTTTCTAGCCGTACCATAACCGATAACGACTATTTCATCGAGCACCTTGCTGTCAGCCTTTAGCGTTACGTTAATGCTTGCCTGGTTACCAACTCGTACTTCCTGCGATAGAAACCCAACGTATGAGAAGACTAACACCGCATCGCCTTCGGGTACGTCTAATTTGTACCGGCCATCTACATCAGTAACCGTACCCCGTTGACTTCCTTTCACGATAACACTTACCCCTGGCAAAGCCGAGTTGCTTTCATCAATGACCCTACCCGTTAAGGCTCTGTCTACTAATTTGGCTTCAGACCGGCCAGGCTTAGGATTACCAGCCAGACCAGTAATAGATGCTTCAGCGCCATACGGTAGTGCACTTATAGCACAAAACAACAAACTGTGCCTGAGGGCCATTCTTACAATCCTGCCAGTTGCGATCTGCGGATGAAGAAGTTTTTTCATAGATTCCATTCGTTAATAATTAGTTTAGGCGTTATGCGTATTATAAAAATTACGTTAATAAGTCCCTTATTGTAGAAATAAGTGTATGGACGTATCTACTTACGAATCGTTAATTTTTTATTAAAAATTTTAATAATTCTAGTCTGATGAAAATAAAATTTGTTATGTATGAGGCAGTTATGAATAATTTTTAGTTAAGCTCTATTCGCCTTATCACGCACTACGGGGATCGGTGCTGGCACAAATTCGCTCGAAGAGTTGTTACCTATGTAGCCGTGCTTGACTCAGCTATTGCCTATGCAACCTGATTATTCGAATACCACTTCATCAGCTTATTCGACCGAACACCATCGATTTGGACAGCCCAGCGCAGTAGATCTTTGGGAAGTAGCCTCTTTGCTTGGCTTCCCAGCCGTACTCTGGCGGCTACCTAACCAGAAGGAAAAGCATCTGATCGTCTCATTCGATGAAATTTTACCCCATGTGTCGGTTGATCTGGATGAGTTGCCCGCTGGTTTTATTATAAGTCCGTTCGACAACATTACCGATGGGTCGTCTGATAGCACAGAAGTTGACAGACCTGCCCGTACACTTTTCTTACGAGCGGATATTCAGGCCGTTTTTCCGCAAGACAATCAAGCTCATGTTAAAAGCACATCAGGCGAAACGGCTGAACGGTTCTGGAGTTTTCTGTCAACGGATGCTAATAACTCAAGCAAGAAGAAATCGACACATCCATCGACCCTTACCGCTCTACCCGATCCAGACGCGCAGTCACGCTATGTTCGCAACGTAGCGAAAGCTGTTGAGGCCATGCAGCGGGGCGCATTTCGCAAAGTGGTTTTGTCGCGAACAAAGCGCGTACAGTTTACGGATGCTCCCAACGCCGTTGAGTTATTTGACAAACTTTGCCAAACCTATCCGACCGCCTTTGTGTCGGCGGTTTCAATTCCGGAAAAAGGGCAAATCTGGATGAGCGCAACACCTGAGCGCTTAGTTAGTATTGACACTGACGGCATTTTTCAGACGACATCACTGGCTGGCACCCAATCGGCCCTTAATCCGGACGGGACGCCGAAACGTCCTGCCGAAGCCATGTGGTCTCAGAAGGAGATTGAAGAGCAGGCTTTGGTAAGCCGTTACATCATCGAATGCTTTAAGAAAATTCGATTACGGGAATATATAGAAGAAGGGCCCAAAAGTATCATAGCCGGAAATCTGATGCACCTTGGCACCAGCTTTACCGTCGATACACAGGCTGTCCGATACCCACAGCTCGGAACTGTCATGCTTCGGCTTCTGCATCCAACTTCAGCGGTATGCGGAACTCCTCGTGACGTAGCTTTTACGTTCATTAGCCAGCACGAAACTCACGACCGTGAGCTTTACAGCGGATTTCTGGGACCTGTTAACATGAATACAACGGAAGGATCAGCGACAGATATCTTCGTACACATTCGTTGTATGAAACTGGAAGGAAAGTTGGCCACTCTTTATGCTGGCGCAGGTCTGACCGAAGATTCGGTTCCTGAACGCGAATGGCAGGAAACGGAAATGAAATGCCAGACGCTACTTCAGGTAATGATGAATGATGAATGAGAAACTATTTTCTATAGAATCCATTCATCATTCATTATTCGCTTTACGCACCCTCAGCGGGATCGCTGGGGGCTCTTGAGCCATCTTCCGTTGTGCGATCGCCTGCTTCGCTGGCTGCCGACGATTGCGTATCAGCATCAGGAGCGGTCCCCCCCGTTTCAGCATCTGCTGTTGTAACGATCTTTTCTTCGCTAGGGTCTGGTGTTGATTCTGAAGGTGCCATAAAAAAGTTTAATTAAATAGATTCGGGACGGTGATACAGACTTCCCAAAAAGAATTGTCGACTAAGCATCAATCTTATTACAGATTATCATCATCGTCCAGGTCGTCTTCGATGCTATCATCATCTAAGTCTTCCAGATCGTCCTCGCTGAACTCTTCTTCTTGATCGATATCGTCTAGATCATCGGCTCCATAGCCACTAGCGGCTCCTGAGCCCAGTTCATTGAATTCGGCGCCATCTTCGTCGAAGTCATCTTCATCATCGTCGAATGCAGCCGATTCAGGGTCTGGATTTAACATCAATACGTCTTCGTCCTGATCAAATGTTGGCTGGTAAATCATGGTTTATAGAGTCTAAAAGTTGATTCATTCCTCATAACGCGGCTATTTCCCCGAAGGTTTTGCCCGGTCCAAAACTAATTGAATAATTGATTCAAAACCTCACGATTCGCTTTACGGTTGTGAAAATATTATTGTTTTGCCCGTCAAAGGTAACACGGCGTAAACTTACTATAGAAAAACACTTTGATGAAAAATTATCGGCTTCAGCGATTATCCGATCAACCCATTATCCAGACAACCGATGTACAACCATTTATCGAGGGATACGAGGTACTCGGCGCCTTTAATCCAGCCGCCTGCCAATTCGGAGATGAGATACTACTGTTGCTACGGGTGGCGGAAGCGCCCAAAGCTGAAAAAGGATACGTTGCTATTCCACTCATTGAAGAACAGGATGGTGTCCCAACTTTAGTGGTTAAGACGTTCAAGGAGCCAGAGGAAGATTATGACCCCAGGGTTGTAACGATAAGAGGGAAAGCGTACCTGACATCCATCAGTTACCTTCGGCTGGCCCGCAGTCGCGACGGTATTCACTTCACAATCGACGAAAAACCATTTCTGTTTCCAGCCCGGATGGACGAAGCCTATGGGGTTGAAGATGCCCGCATTACGTTTCTGGACGGTAAATACTGGATTACGTATACGGCTGTATCCGAACATGGACCGGGAGTAGGCCTAGCCGTAACCACTGACTTTATAAATGTTGAACGGGTGGGTATGATTTTGCCACCACCGAATAAAGACGTCACCCTATTTCCCGAAAAAATTAATGGCAAATACGTATTGCTCCATCGGCCCATGGTGTCCGACATTGGAAAGCCATCCATCTGGCTGGCTGAATCGGAAGATGGCGTACACTGGGGAAATCATCGTTTTTTATTCGGCGGACGCGGATTAACCGACACCCAATTTGACTGGGAAGGAGCAAAAATCGGTGCAGGTCCCGAACCAATCCTGACCGATGAGGGATGGTTGGTCTGCTACCACGGCGCCGATCCGACTCATGCTTACTCACTCGCCTTAGCACTACTTGACAAGGATGATCCATCAAAAGTGCTGGATCGTTCTGAATTACCACTGTTAACGCCTGAACTCTCCTGGGAACGTGAGGGATTCTTTCCGAACGTAGTGTTTTCGAATGGTTGGGTGCAAAAATCCGATGGTAAAATATGGGTGTATTATGGCGCTGCTGACTCAGGTGTGGGACTAGCCGAATTGATACAGGAGTAATTATACTGCACCGGGCGGACGGCCGCTGCCGTTTAAACCAGGTGCAGTATAAAAAAACTTTGCTATTTTTTGTCCATAACATACGTTTTCCTCACTGAATCCATCGTCAGTTTAGGTTCATAGGCGGCATTTAGCCGATTGGCATTTTCTTCAACGCTTAGATCAAATCCAGCTTGTTTCCTTCGTTCATTTACACGTTTCGCGTCTGTAATTGGCCAAACAAAACAACGCGACTGTTTTGTACTGACCAGTTGTCGACACGATACCTGCGTGCCATACAGTTGTGGTTTCCCTTCGTACATCAGTGACCGGTCGAGCATCATGGCGTAAAGTGAGAATGGCAGCTCCTCTCCTTCAGCAGCTTTCCTGATCAAAGGCAGATAAGTCGGAATCTTATTGGAATGTTGAATGACATAGAAGACTGTTTCATTGGTAGGTGTACCAACAAGTTTTTTTCCAGGGTACCCATGCTCCTTCAGAATACCCTCCGCTCGACTCAGATTACTACTATCAATTTTTACCTGTTCAGCCCAAAGTGCTCCAGCCAGCTTGCTACGATCTGTTTTATAAACGGTGCTTAAACTATCCGTCAGAGGCTGATTATTGCCCAATTTAGCCAGCCACTCCCGGTTCCGCTGATCCAGCACATACATACTGTCTAGTTCCTGTTTTAGTTGCTTATTCGATTGCCCAAACGCGTAAATGGGCAATAAACTAAGCGTGAGTAGGATGAATCGCATAATAAATGGTAAGGTTATTGTTTATTGACCTACTAATTGATGGGTTTATCGTAATTTAGTCGGTCTTAATTTTCCCCTTTTTCATGAAACACTTCGCTCAACTAGCATTTTGTTTTCTTTTCCCAGTCTCATTACTCGCGCAAACGCCGAAACGTCCTCTCAATGCGTCTGACTACGATCGCTGGCAAAGCGTGAAGTCCGAAAAAATTTCGGACGATGGTCGCTGGATTGCGTTTCAGGTCGATCCGCAGGATGGCGATGGTCGATTAGAAACCTGGACTACAGGTACAAACCCGTCGAGAACACACTATGTTTTCCCGCGTGGTTACATGGCTCAGTTCACACCCGACAGCAAGTTTCTGGTGATGCGGCTGAAGGTTCCGGTGGCCGATGTACGAAAAGCCAAACTGAAGAAGAAAAAAGCCGATGAGATGCCCAAAGACAGCTTGCTGGCGCTGAATCTGACGACGGGTAAATCGATAAAGTTACCGAGTGTAAAGTCGTTTGCCTTTGGCAAAGACGCGGGCTCATGGCTTGCCGTGATGCAGGAGCGGAAGGACTCCAAAGAAAGACCGGCCAGAGTCACAACGCAAACTCAGCGTGATACGCTCCCCTCAACATCGCCCACGTCAACAACCGAAGTTGCCGGTAAAGCCTCCTCAAAAAAGCCAAAAGGTGATGATCTAACGCTATTTAATATGGCCGACGGATCGCGTAAAACATTTCGATACGTATCGAACGTAGTGGTTTCCGACAATGGGCAGAAAATATTCTATAGTAAAGACTCAGCCAATGACTCATTGAAGACGGGCGATAAAGCCGTGCCAGGTGTCTTTCTGTTCAATACGTCCAACGGACAGACGATGCTGGTTGATACCAGTTCGAAACGTAAAATTTACAAAGGGCTGGCCGTCGACAAAGCAGGGCAGCAAATCGCCTGGATGGCTTCAGCCGACAGTGCCGGATCGGATGTAAAGGTATTCTCGCTGTATTATAAAAACCTGGTGCCTGCTCTACCAACGAAAGGCAAAAAACCGAAAACAACCCCGCTCGAAGCTCCATTTAAAGTGCTGGCCGATACGTTAACAGCTGCGATTCCTAAAGGTTGGTCAGTCAATGAGTTCCGCGAACCAAAATTCGCAGATGATAGCAAACGACTCTATTTCTCCACCTCTCCGATTCCACCCAAGCCGACTAAAGATACATTGACGCCGGAAGATGAAAAGGTGAAAATGGACATCTGGACCTGGCAAGACAGCCGCCTGCAGCCGATGCAGCAAAAGCGACTCAAAGAAGAGAAGGAACGAGGTTTTTTGACGATCTATGACGTAGCATCCGGCAAAATCATTCCGTTAGCCACCCGCGAAATGCCGACTGTGGCCTTCGATCCGAAAGTTAATACGCGGTATCTGTTAGGATTGAGCGACTTACCGTATCAGGTACAATCTTCGTGGGACCCTGGCCATACCGATTTATATCTGATTGATACGCAGTCTGGTACGAAGAAGAAAATTGCCAGCGACATTATGGCTTCGCAACCCAAACTGTCGCCGGCTGGTACCTACGCCTACTGGTTCGACGAGCGCGACTCACTCTGGCGGGCCTGGTCGGTAGCCGATAACAAACGTATTGATCTGACCCGTGGGTTACCCAGCAAGTTTTTCGACGAAGAGCACGATACACCTGATCTGCCCGGTTCGTATGGCTCGGCGGGATGGACAACCAACGACCGCTACGTATGGCTGTATGACCGCTACGATATCTGGCAAATTGATCCGACTGGCAAGGAAAAACCGTTGAATCTGACCGCCGGTTGGGGACGAAAAAATCACGTGCGGCTCCGCTACGCCGAGTTCGATGCTGATGATACGCCAATGCCGGGACAGGGCAGAATGGCACCTGAAAAAGCGATTGACCCGAAAAATGAACTATTCTTCACGGGCATCTGGGAAAGCGATAAATCGACCGGGCTTTTTAAGAGCAAAAATGGTCTGTCAGCGCTTGAACCAACGACACTCACGCATAGTAACCACCGATACGCTAAACTGAATAAGGCCAAAAATGCGGCAACGATGACCTTCTACCGGGGTAATTTTCAGGAGCCGATCAATCTGTATCAAACCGATTCGACACTGGCAAATCCTGTTCAGCTTACCCGCATTAATCCGCAACAGGATAGCATTAGCTGGGGTAGTGTCGAGCTGGTAAAATGGATTGGAACAAATGGGACTAAGCTTGAAGGACTGCTGTACAAACCCGAAGGTTTCGACCCGAAGAAGAAGTATCCGATGCTGACGTACTTCTACGAACGTAACGCTGAAACCCTGAATGATTATAAGGTTCCTGCGCCTAGCCGGTCGACAATCAACGTATCGTACTGCGTATCAAACGGCTATCTGGTGTTTATTCCAGACATCGTGTACACAACTGGTCAACCCGGCCCAAATGCCTATGATTGTATTGTTCCAGGTGTGTTGAGCCTGGTCGAGCGAGGTTTCGTTGATCGTGACCGGTTGGGTATTCAGGGGCAAAGCTGGGGTGGTTATCAAACAGCGTATATCATCACTCGCACCAATCTATTCCGGGCTGCTGAAGCTGGTGCGCCTGTTGCCAATATGACTTCGGCTTACGGCGGAATTCGTTGGGAAACAGGGCTTGTCCGGCAGTTCCAGTACGAAAAAACGCAAAGCCGGATTGGTGGTACGCTTTGGGATAAACCGATGAACTACATCGAAAACTCACCTTTGTTCTACGCGAATCGGATTCAGACACCGCTCATGATGACACATAACGATGCTGATGGTGCCGTACCCTGGTATCAGGGAATTGAAATGTTCACAGCGTTACGTCGGTTAGACAAGCCTGTCTGGATGCTGGTTTACAATGGCGAAGGACATAACTTAACACAACGGCACAATGCTAAGGACCTGAGCATTCGGCTGTATCAGTTTTTTGACTATTATCTTAAGGACGCTTCCATGCCCATCTGGATGAAAGAGGGACGTAGCGCCGTTGAGAAAGATCGTGGTGAGATGAAGTATTGACCTTCAGGAGGCTTTTATGTAACTTTGAGCAAACAAATCGCCACATGTTCATTATTAAGCAGCCACTTTTGTACGTAGGTTCTCAGGGAGAAAAGCATTTATACACACTGTTCGACAGTGGGGCAAATCTTTCATGCATCAATCCTGAGTTCGTTGCCAACTTAGAAAAGCCGATCAGCTTAGGTCGAGTACGACGAGTATCCACAGCCGCAGAAGGTCATTATATCGAAATTAGGCACCGCGTCATTCTAGATTTTTATCTCGAAGATGTTCTTCTATCGGATGAATTCCTGGTGGTACCGGGTTTAAGCGAAGAAGCGATTATTGGAGCGGCTACGATGCAGAAGTGGCGTATTAAACTAGACTTTGAGCACGATACGGTACATGTCGATCCGAAAGTGGCGAAGATGCAATTGATTTAGATTTTCTGTTTTACCAGACTCTTATTCAGCCCTCAGATGGCGATCCATCTGAGGGCTATTTTTTTACAACAAAGTCAATTGTTTTTCCTTCTGCGATTTCCTGCTGCTTCGCAAATGCGTGATTAGCCCCATCTTGAAGAGTAAACCGACGGAGCTTTACGTGTCCGCTTAATACAGTTAACGATACGTTCGCATTACCTTGAGCCTGACTCACTGAGCAAGTTCCCCAGGCCGAGCCATTCGACCAGAAATACGTACCGGGTTTTGACGTAATGGTCATTGTTTCGGTTATGCCCGAATATTGGAACCGGCTCCAGGCCAATAACGTATTCCAGCTTGTCATAGAACGGGCATAGTGATAGCCACATTCGGGTTCGTTGAACGGATTTCGTTTGCGCCCGTCGAATCGGTTCCGAATGGCGGTCAGGCATTTGATCGCATTATCGGTTTGCCCTTCGTAGAGCATGCCAACGGCCGCACAGTATTCAAAACCCGTCATCGATTCGGCAAAATACGGAAATGGCACCTTCAGGCGTCCTTTTGGCCAACTCGCCATCAATAAACCCGCTTCATCGCCCAATACGTACGACCGCATGTTGTTGAAATGATCCGCAAACGTGTCCAGGTAGTTGTATTTCATAATACTTTGCAGCGTCGTCTGGATATGTTCGCGATTAGCCAGATACCCCAGTCCCAACATATGCGCCATCATTTGCCCGACCAACTGATCGACTAAACAGCCTTTCCCGAGTTGATAATCCGGCACCTTGACTGTCGAATCGCGTTCCCAGTTCAGGAAATCGAACGTAGCAGGATCGGTGATTTTATGCTCGTAATATTCACCGTTGAACAGATTCTGATCCATCCAGGCGCTCCCTTTTTTTGCCAATACGTCGCACTTTTGGGCCAGTTCAGCATCGTTCATCGCCGTGGCCATTTCGCGGGCAGCTTTCAGCACGCCCAAGTACCAGAAGCCCATTTGTGGATTAGGTCCGTAATAATCGACGTCCATTGTATTGTGTTGCCGACCTTCCATCACGCCATCCTGATTACCATCCCAACCGCCTTTAATCCAGGCATAACTCAGGACTTTTTTCACCTGAGGCCAATTCTTTTTCAGAAATTCGGGATTGCCGGATAGTTGCCAGTCGCGGTAAAATTTCAGAATCGTACCCATTTGTCCGTCGGCCGCGGCATTGGTCCATTCCTGTGCTTTTGCCAGCGGAAGCATGACGCGGAAGCTCATCTTGCCGGTTTCGTTGGTCGCATAGTTGAACTCGATATCGCGCATGGATTGCGATAAATCGGAGAAGAGAAAAGCGGTCGCCTGCTCATAATTCCAGACATGCGTGCAGGAGCCGAAGCAGGAGCCAAATTCATCGAAGACACCCTCCCACCCCATCAAATGCCCGCTGGGAATCCGAAAAACCGTTTGCGAACGTAACGTAGCGAGATTAAACAAAGCCGCTTCTTTGATCACTTCCGGGTAATCACTACGTAGCAACGCATTCACAAACAGAAGCGTTTTCTGCTCCAGAGCGGGCAAACGCGGAAAAGTTTTCACAATCACATCCCAAGCATCGGCGTATTGCGCTGAGTAATAATTGCCTACTGCGGGTTGATCCGGTTTCGTAGTAAACGACGCCCAGGCCATCCGATTCGGAAAATTCCACGTAATGAAAAACGTAAACGTCTGATTTTGGCCGGGTGCAATCGTTTTTTGCACCGCTAATGACGCCAACGGGTCATCATCGATAAGTTTACCCTTTTCGGTCAAGATGCCATCGGCACTAAAATCATCCCAGAAATCGAGCATCGCATTCTCCCAATCATTCGAGCGTGAACTGGTTCGGTAACTCACGCCCGTTGGACTATTCGTTGTCAGCGCGATTGTTCCCCAGGCCGCGTCCTGCCGACTGACGCTATCCGAATACATAAAAATACCCTGTACGCCCTTGTCACTTCGATACGTGTTGATGTTCTTTTTGGCACCGATCGGAATGTAATCGCCTTTCCAGTCTTTGATGGATTTACTACCGTCCTTCCCAACAAAATTTCGTATCGATCCGCATACCGATACGGTCAGTGGCTCCTGACTGGTATTCGTTACGTCGTAGGCCAGCACCGCAATGGGAATACCGCTGTTATCCGCATCGCCTGGAATGAATGGGTTGAAACCCTTGACTTTAACCGTAACAGGCATATGCTTGTCCGACAAATTGACCTGACCGAACGGATAAGCCGCGTCAAACGTAGCGTCGGTGAATCGCGGAAATCCATGTTGATTTACCGGTCGTCCTTCGTAATGTTGAAATTCGGCGGGGTCTAGTGGGCCAAGGAGCGCTTTCGTCATGGATTTGCCGTTCGCCGGTCGAACGTTGATGGCAAAAAAAGGAGCGTTGTTCCCGATTGTAACCGTGCTAAAGCCTTTAGCCGGTTTGTTCATGATCTCCCAGTCTCGCAGCTCACCCCGTCCACCTAATGAAACCGTTCCCGTACCGATGCCGCCCAGCGGCAACGCGATGTTACGTAGATGGTCTTTATCGTAATGCTTCAGGACCGGCCACGGACTGGGCTGCCATTGCGCCAAACCGGTCTGGCTTATAAAAAGTAGGCAGGTGATTAGCGAATAGAAAAAGAAGCGATTTTTCATAAATATTCACTTTTTAGCTAATCTGTGTTTTGAAGCTTAAGCAATCAAGCAGACTTAATTTGAATCGTCATTTCTGTGTGACCCCAATGGGGTCAAATGTTTATAGCAAATATTATTCTATAGACATCTGACCCCATCAGGGTCATACTGAGCCAGATGGTAAGGCAAGTTGTTCTGCTAACTTAAAAGTGAACGAACGGCAAAAAAATACTCCCAACCCGTCGTAACGAATTGGGAGTTCACAAACTCAGCCTTTTCAAATTTATTGAGCAGCCGCACCTTCTTTCATCACTTCTCCTTTAAAATATAAGGTTTGCGTACCGCCTTCCGCATTTGACTCGACCATTACGGTTTTGTTGAATGCCCCAATGGCAGCCGCGTTGAATGTCGCTTTCACAACGCCCGACTGACCCGGCAGAATCGCCGACTTCGGATAATCAACACCCGTACATCCGCAGGAGCCTTTTGCGTTGCTGATAATAAGTGGCGATTCGCCCTTGTTTGTAAAGGCAAACTCGGCCGTAACGGGCTTGCCCTGCGCAATACGTCCGAAATCATACGTAGCGTTACGCCAGTTGAATAATGCTGCCGAAGTCGTCATGGCAACAGAAGCTGTCAGGATCAACAGCGAACCGAAAAACAGGATACGTTTCATAGAAAAATTGGTTTGATAGGATTTGTCTTGCCACTTACTCAAGCAACGATGCAAACCTACCGTCCCTATCCCGATCGCTTTGTTAAGCGCTTCCTAACGTTTGTTAACGAGTTGTTAATAAGGCCTGAATGAGCGAGAAAGTGACTGAGCGAAAGATTGAAAAAACGTACTTTGCATCAGTCATTCACTCTTTCGCTCTTTGGGTATGTCTCGTCTGCGCCTGCTGGTTATTCTTTCGGTGCTGTCCATTATCGGAATCCTGGCCGTGCAGGCGGTTTGGCTACGGAACGCTTACGCTCTGCGCGAACGCCAGTTCCGGCAGTCGGCGTTTATTGCCTTGCAGGACGTAGCCGACGAAGTAGCACAATTAAATCGCTTTACAATAAATCGCTACGCCGTTACGCAGCTATCCGCCGATTATTTCATTGTCAATACCGATGCGCCGATTGATCCCGCTACTCTCGAAACGTTCATCCAGCGTTCGTTGCAGGCGCATCATCTGATTACCGACTATGAATATGGTATTTACAACTGCGAAACCGATCGTATGGTCTACGGTGCTTATGTCAGCACGAGCGGTTCAGCAGGCGCTAAAACAAAAAATCTGCCCAAATTTCCGCGCTATACGTACTATTTCGGCATCCGGTTTCCCAATCAATCAGCATTTGTAGCGGGGCAATTAAGTGGTTGGCTGTGGTCAACGGTAGCGGTGCTGTTGGTCGTAATTTTCTTCGGCTACACGCTAAGCGTTGTTCTTAAACAGCGTCGGCTCACGGAGGTGCAGCGCGACTTTATCAACAACATTACCCACGAACTTCAGACCCCCGTATCAACAATACGTATTGCCGCCGACGTACTGCAATCTGACGCAATTGTTCAGCAACCGGATCGGCTGAAACAGTACGCCCGCGTATTGAGCGAAGAAAGCGGTCGTTTGCAGAAACAGGTTAGCAGTATACTTCAACTAGCTCGTTCTGAACGTACTGGTTTTTCGCTGGAATTAACTGCCGTTGATTTACACGAACTAATGACTTCAGTAGCCGCTACATTTGCGCCGTTCGTACAGCTTGATCTTACGGCCACGAATGCTCATATTCAGGCTGACCGGTATCACCTTGAAACTGCCTTGAATAATTTGATTGATAATGGGCTGAAATACTGCGACAAATCACCCTGCATCGTGCTACGTACCCGAACAGAAAACAGCCAATTGATCTGGTCAGTAAACGATAACGGAATCGGTATTGCGCCTGAACATCAGAAAGCTATTTTCCGCCAGTTCTTCCGGGTAAGCGCTGGGCATACGCATAATGTAAAAGGCTTTGGGCTGGGTCTGTACTACGTTCGGCAGATTGTTAAAGCACACGGCTGGACGTTAGCTCTTATCAGCGAACCCGGTAAGGGCAGTACGTTTGACATAAAGAGCGAATCGGAACGCCAAACCGGCGTGAATGAGCGAATAAGCAAAAAGTTAACGCAAAACTTTTCACTCATTCGCTCATTCACTCATTCACAATTCCTTCCATGACTCCCGCGCATATTCTGTTCGTTGAAGACGATGTTAATCTGGGCTTTGTGATCCGGGATACGCTCGAAAACGTCCCTTTCATTGTTACGCACTGCATCAACGGTTCTGATGCTTGGGCTACGTTTCAGGCTAGTCGATTCGACATCTGTCTGCTGGATGTAATGCTGCCGCAAAGCGACGGTTTTACGCTGGCTCAGCAGATTCGATCTATCGATACGCAAATACCCATTTTATTTCTAAGCGCTTTAGCCAACAAAGACGACCGCTTACAGGGCCTGCGGCTGGGTGCCGACGATTACCTGACGAAGCCATTCAGCATTGAAGAATTAATCCTGAAAATCAACGTTTTTCTCCGACGAACTAGCTCAACAAACGAACGTTCGTTACGTGTCAACACAATCCTCAATCGGCAGAATCTCACGCTCACGGTTAACGGCCAAACCCAAATCCTCACCCAGCGCGAGACCAACGTAATAGCGTATCTGCTCGACCGCCCGAATACCCTTGTCCGACGCGATGAATTACTACGTGCCATTTGGGGCGACGACGATTATTTCATGGGCCGCAGTCTCGACGTATTCATCTCCCGGCTCCGCAAGCGACTCGCCCAGGACCTAACGCTACGTATCGAAAATGTACATGGGGTAGGATTCGTTTTGCGACAGTAATCTGCGACCTTTGCGAATATTTAGCTGTCTATCCAATCGTATGATTTACCGATCACCCGCCGTTACGTTAACGGTTTTACTACTTGCTCTTGGCTGTAAAACCGCCAAACTCCCCACCAGCAAACTGTCAACAACCGCCACCATTACCGAACAAGGCTTTCTTACCTGCTTTACCGCCGGAACGTCGGTAAATAGCCAACCTGTTTGGTGCGAAGCATCAGCCGTATTGTATGATGGCAAAAATTTGTTTTTCGCTAACGATAAAGATATGCCTTCGGGTCAGAGCTCGGTGTTTATGAAAACGCCCAAAACGCTGGCCGATTCAACGAAACAACCAACGTATCTGACACAATCCACTTTTTCGCAGGGAACAAAATATGAAGATTTTGCCCAGACACCCGATCGTCGTTACGTCTTTCTGACCACCGCTTTTGATCGTGTGAAGCCAGGTAGCCATGACTGGGATCGCTACAATACGATTCTCTACTGGCGAAGTGGCAACGAACAGCATCCGCATGTGCTGGCTCCCGACGATACCAGTCGAACATCCATTGCTTACCGTCAGCCGATTGCGCGGTTATTGGCCACTGCTGAGTTTCCGGGCGAACTTCCTTATTTTAAAATAGAAGGACTGGCTGCTACCGACAAACAACTGTTATTTGGCATCCGGGAAGAAGGCAAGTCGTTTGAGAGTTTTACGTACCGGGCAAAAATTGTCAGCGTATCGTACAGTATCGAGAAATCGGGCGACTCTGAGCGAATTCGGCTGGCCAACGACTGGAAAATTATCAACGATTTCGTTATTGCTAATGCCGACTCAACGCTTGCGAAACCACTGGCCATATCCAGTCTCGAATATGACCCTTTTCGAAACTGTTTCTGGATGCTGACTTCTCTGGAATCAAAGGATCAATTCGACACGTATTTGTGGATCATTTCACCCGATGATTTGTTCGCGAACAAACCCTTTACGCTGGTACGTAACGAGCAGGGTCAACCGCTACATACGCCTGGTCACAAAGGCGAAGATTTGACGCTACTGGACCGCAACCGTCTTCTACTCATCAGCGACGACGATCGTACCCGTACAACCATCGACTCACAAGTGCGGCAACCCAATCAGGCTGCTTACACGATTCTAACCATCAAGTAGAGCAGCAGAGTGTGGTGTTATTCCGGAGGGAAACAATCTATTACCACAACTGATTACACTTGATAATCTCTACCCATTTTTGACTACCCCTGATTATAGTTTTCGTATTTTTGCGCCCTCAAATACCGGCACGTCACTAACTTATCGACTCGTTGACGTACCAACCGTCTGACAATCATGCAACTGAGTGAACAGGAAATAAATCGCCGACAAAAGCGCGAGGAATTAATGCGGATGGGCATCGACCCCTACCCTGCCGAATTATTTGACGTAACAGCTACCGTTGCTGACATTCGGTCGGCCTTCCAGCCAGATGGTCCCGAAACGGACGTGGCGCCTGAACAGGACTTTTCTAGTGACGAACGCTGGGGAAATATTCAGCTTGCTGGCCGACTTATGATTATTCGCATTAGCGGCAGCGCATCGTTTGCGGAATTACAGGATTCGACGGGACGGATACAGCTTTATTTCCGACGCGATGACATTTGTCCCGGCGAAGACAAGACGCTGTATAACACCGTCTTTAAAAAGCTTCTGGACATTGGCGACATCATTGGGGTACGGGGTCATATTTTCTCTACCAAAACCGGTGAGTTATCGGTTTATGTCAAAGAATTTACGGTGCTCAACAAATCACTACGTCCGTTGCCAGTAGTGAAGGAAGTGGTGAACGACAAAGGTGAAAAAGAAACCTATGATGCGTTTACTGATCCCGAACAACGCTATCGCCAGCGCTACGTCGACTTGATCGTGAATCCGCAGATACGCGATGTGTTTGTAAAACGTACAAAACTGGTTAACTCGATTCGGCAGTTTTTGAGTCAGAAAGGGTATCTGGAGGTTGAGACACCGATTTTGCAGCCTATTCACGGGGGCGCTACCGCCCGGCCATTCCGTACGCACCACAATACGCTCGATATGACATTGTACATGCGTATTGCCAATGAATTGTATCTGAAACGATTAATTGTCGGCGGTTACGACGGTGTATTCGAATTTGCCAAAGATTTCCGGAACGAAGGCATGGACCGCACCCATAATCCGGAATTTACGCAGGTTGAGTTTTACGTTGCTTATAAAGATTACATCTGGATGATGGATACCATCGAAGAGATGGTGGAAAAAGTGGCCCTGGACGTAGCGGGAACAACGAAAGTGACGGTTGGCGAAAACGTTATTGACTTTAAGCGCCCCTGGAAACGGCTCACAATGTTCGAAGCCATTCAGGAATACACGGGAGTCGACGTATCAGCGATGGAAGAGGATGAACTTCGGCAAGTCGCGGAAAGCCGAGGCATCCGGGTGGATAGCACAATGGGCAAGTCGAAGCTGATTGATGAGTTGTTTGGCGATGCGTGCGAACCTAACCTGATTCAGCCGACGTTCATTACCGATTACCCGGTTGAAATGTCGCCTTTAACCAAGAAACACCGGAGTAAACCGGGTCTGGTTGAGCGATTTGAAGCCATATGTAACGGTAAGGAAATTGCCAATGCATACTCAGAATTGAACGATCCGCTTGACCAGCGCGAACGATTTGAAGAACAACTGCGCTTAGCCGAGCGGGGCGATGAAGAAGCGATGGTGCTGGACGAGGATTTCCTTCGCGCTCTGGAGTACGGTATGCCTCCTACGGCAGGTGTTGGTTTGGGCATTGATCGGTTGACGATGATCATGACCAATCAGCCTTCGATTCAGGATGTTTTGTTTTTCCCGCAGATGCGTCCCGAAAAGAAACTGGAGCAGTCAGAAGAGCGTGATTTTGTGGAAGCGGGCATTCCTGCAGAATGGGTTCCTGCCGTACAGAAACTTGGTTTCCTGACTGTTGAGCAGATACGTACTGCCAATCCAAACAAGCTGTTTAATGATCTGGGTGGTGTTCGTAAAAAGCTGAAATTAGAGGCTAAGATGCCGACACTCGACGACGTAAAGAGCTGGGTAGGGTAATTGCAGTCAACGCAAAAACCCCACCTGACCAGCAGATGGGGTTTTAATTTCTCGTTACGACATTTGGAGACTTAGTAATCAGAGTCTATTTTTTGCACCTTTACGGCGTTTAGTCCTTTTTTGCCGTCAACCACTTCAAACTGTACCCGGTCTTTCTCACGGATGGTAATGCCATTTAGCCCGGTAATGTGAACAAAAATGTCCCGGTTGGTATCGTCTTCAACAATGAAGCCATAACCTTTACTTTCATTAAAGAACTTTACTACACCTGTTTGCATAAAACGTAAATAATTAAACAATTAAACATTAAGAGGTTCAGTTATTAACAAAGTTTCATGAAACAGATACCAGGGCATTCCGAAAGACTGGATACTTGGTTGAAAATCAACGAACTTTGTTTATTATAAAACGGAAAATGGTACTTAAAAGCCATCAGCCCCGTTGCAACACAAAGAAAATAAAAATGTTCTGACTTCAATAAGTTTGAAGCCATTTTTTAGGTATTTTCATTACATTTATACTGATTTTCTACCTAAACGGCAAACATTCTGTTTGAAGCAGTCGTTAGTTCCTCTTGATTGTATTCAACGTTTATCCATGCACTTCGCAACTCAAAGACATGAATAAAATTAGGTTTTTCGTTGAAAGTCAGGCCTTTGGCGTTTGTTCACGCCTGGGAGAGAAAATGAGTATCTCGGCCAGTAGCATTCGGCTGTACTTCATCTATACCTCGTTTTTAACACTCGGCTCACCCGTTGTCCTTTATCTGATCCTGGCCTTCTGGATGGAGATGAAAAAGCACCTGCGCCGTCACGCCCATCCAACCGTCTGGGAATTATAAGATGATGAGTAAGTGTATTAAAAACAGTTATAATTATTAATTTATCATTTCAGCAAACGTCTTTTTGCCTTTCGCAAAATATTGCCATACGATGCTGTGCGGGTACAGTTTGACCTCTTTTATTTGTTGTTTCTGAAGTTGTTTTCGCTGACGGTGGAGAGTCGGTAAATGTCCGTAGAAAGCAAAGTGCGCCCTGAGAATTGCCCAGATGTCGCTCCACTCGCCTAATTGCATAAATAAAATTGAGGACGCCCCGTCTAACATCAGCCTAAGCAGAATTTTGGGCCATAACCAGCCATCAGCGGGCCAGTTTTTATATAGCATGAACAGGCTGTTGCGGTAATTCAGGTATGTTTTGTGCGGATTGGATTTGTGAAGCGTGCCGCCCCCAACGTGAAAAACCGTCGATTGGCCACACGTCCAGACTTCGTAACCGATTCGCTGTAGGCGCCAGCATAAATCGATTTCCTCCATATGGGCGAAAAACGATGCATCAAAGCCACCAACCTGATGGAAAACCTTTGACCGCACAAATAGACAGGCACCTGTGGCCCAGAATACGGGGCGGTTATCATCGTACTGCCCATGATCAGTCTCGAACGTAGCGAAAACCCGTCCCCGGCAGAATATATACCCCAACCAATCGACAAAGCCGCCCGCAGCACCGGCATGCTCAAATAAGTTACGCTCGCTGTAAGATCGGATTTTAGGCTGACAAGCAGCTATCTGTGGATTGGCATCCATCAAGGCTAGCACGGGCGCAAGCCAGCCGGGCGTCACTTCGATATCAGAATTGGGCAGAACGTAATACGTTGGCCGCTCATAATGCGTGTGAATAAAGTCGAGCGCCCGATTGTATCCACCTGCATAGCCCTCATTACGAGGAAGTTCAATGACGCGAACGTCAGGAAAATTAGTTCGGATAAAGGAAACCGACGAATCTGTAGAAGCGCTATCCGCTACGTAAACCGGATGACCATTCGCATTCGCAAGTACGGCAGGCAGGAATTTAGCTAAAAACGGTTGCCCGTTATAATTGAGAATGACTATGGCAAGGGTATCCAACTCGGTTTGTGATTCTTGGTTTGTACCGGGCCGCCGGGCGGTTTGAGCCTCACCATAGGACACGCCATCCTACGTGAAGTCAACTACGAACCGCCCATTACGGCGGTTCGGCACAAATTTACAAACTCTTTTACTACATCAGCCCGTCAAGATTTAAACCAGGGATGTTAGGCAGTAAACCTTCTGTAGCCTGACGCAGATGTTCACGCGTTTTGCTCTCAACATTGCTCATGGCCTTGTTGGTAGCGGCTACGATAAGGTCCTGTAGCATTTCGCGGTCGTCTGGACGAATCAAATCTGGGTCAATTTCAATTTTCAGTATGTTCTTCAGGCCGTTAACCGTCACTTTTACTAAACCCGCCCCTGATTCACCTGTCTCGGTAACCGTGCTAAGTGTTTCCTGTGCATCTTTCATTCGGGATTGAACTTCCTTCATTTTCCCGAACATGTCCATCATATTCATAAATAAGAGTTTGTAAGTCGTAGGTATACTAAGCAGTAGTCACTTACGATTGTTTATCGTAGTAACAACACCGCGCCGGTACGAACAGTTTTCTGCCCCCCCGGATCTTCTATCTCAATTCGGTACATATACTGGCCGACGCTAGCCGGTGCACCATTAATCAGTCCATTCCAACCCTTCGTTTTATCAGTCGTACTGTACACGATTTCGCCCCAGCGACCATAAATAGTCATTAAAAAGCGGTCATTAGCGATTCCTCTGGGTAAAAACTCATCGTTTATCCGATCGCCATTAGGCGTAAAGGCATCAGGAGTCCAAATTTTAGAGTCTCTGTATAACGTAACAAAGTTCGAATAGCTGGTTTTACTTCCCGCCGTAGCAATAATCTGATACGTAAACGTTGATGCGTTCGCATCATTCGGATTGATCTCGTAGCGCGTACCTGTGCCCATCGAAATTCGTTGCGTTGCACCGTTTAGCGAATCCGTCACAATAAGTGTATACGCTGCTACGGGGTCGGGCGTGAAGGGTGACTCTCGGGTCCAGTCAATACTGTTTCTCGTCTCTGAATTCAGAAAGACTGTACAAACCGGCTGAGACGGGGGAAGCGTCAGACCGCAAACGCCCTGATAGGTAATCTGATAGCAATAGGAACCAGCCGAAGCACTCACATTATTGTCAACGAACGTATTGTTATTCAGAACCGTACCAACTGGTGTAAATGCCCCCGAAGATCCATTTGAACGTCCAATTGCCAACGTGTAGCTGGACAATGTACCAGAAGAAGAATTGGGGAACGTAGCAACCAGTTTTGGTCGGTTATTTTCGACAGTCACAACAACATCATTCAGGTTATCCGGTACGTCGCCGTTAACACCTGTTACGCAAACGGAGGCCGATGTAATTTCGGTCTGGGTAACGCTACCAGCAACGGTAGCGGCTAAGCTATAGCAATATTGAGTGCCGCAAACGATGCTATTGTCGTCTGTGTATGTAGCTGTATTTTGATTCGTTATAGTTCCGCCAATGGATGCCCCATTCCGTGTAATACGATAAGACCGGAACTGTCCTGTCGTACCAGCATAGGGTTGCCAGTTAAGCGTATTCTTTTTGTTACCCGCCTTCGCATCCAGTGCCAGGCTACAGACTTCATCCGATCGTATCCCCGAACTGTTGCAAACGTCCTGTGCAACGACCTGAAAACATTGCACTTGCTTAGCATCTGTCTGAACGTTGAACGTCCCTGGAGCAGATTCTTTTAGCCCCGTGTCAGTATACACCCCATTTATTTTCCGATGGAGTTGCACAACTGCTCCGGCTCCGGCCTGATACGTAATACTGATCGAATTATCGCTTACGGTTTTAAGCGTCGTAATAGCCGGCTGGGCAACGACAGGTAATAACTTGATGGTTTGAGTAAAGGGCGTTTTGCAAATCGGATCAGCGGATGTTCCATAAACGCCTTCAACAGTCACCGTGCGAGTATCGGCACCATTATCCGTGTATGTATGCTCCGGATTTGCTTCCATACCCGCTCGATTTACCTCCTGAATATTCCCGTCATTCCAATTGATGACATACGTATCATACTGGCCTAAAGTCGATATGTCGGGAACGACCGTAACCTTTCTACCAGAGCATGATTTAACCGTAAGAGAAATAGGATCGAGGGGTAAAACCGTCAAAGTCTGGCAGGCTAAAGCCCGAGAATTATTACGACTGCCGACTTGTAATATGGTATAAGAACCAGGTCTCGTGTACGTAAAGCTTGGCCCTGCTTCGAAGTTAGATGGAATTCCTTTTCCACTGTATTGAGACACGTATCCTACGTTGGCCAGGTTCGTAGGGACACTACCACTAACAATAGTAACGGCCCCGCCAACACATATTCTGGTTTTGTTTAAGGTAAATCCACCAGTTTCAGCACCCTGCGGATTTGCACAATAATTGTTATTGGGGTCCTGGGCTAGTACATAACGAACAGGTAAACAGGTGATAAGCAGTACAAGAAGCAGCCAACAGATCGGTAAACCGATCTCCTCGCCAATCTTAGTCAGCCACAATCGTAAAACGCGCACGGAAAGTCAAATTTTTTATCGATTCCAGAATCGGATGGTTCCTTCTTTTGAAAACGTATTAACAGGCATTTTCGCTTGAAATCTTGGAATGATTTTAAACGAAATTATCCAATGACATCCGGGAACCTCTACGTTTCGCTACCCTATCGAATTAATTCCAGGGCGCCCGTGCGAATGATTTTCTGATTACTGATATCAACCACTTCAATACGATACATGTACTGACCGACACTGGCAGGCAGACCATTAATCAGTCCATCCCAACCCCTGGTTTTGTCGTTAGTGCTATATAGCACTTCCCCCCAGCGACTGTAGATATTCATCAGGAAGGTTTCGGCATACAATCCTTTCGGTAAAAACTCATCATTGACCTTATCTCCGTTGGGTGTAAACGCCGTAGGAACCGTAAACCGATCTTCCCGTTCAAAAATGTGGTAATTGGAATAACTCGTGTAATTACCCGATCGGGCAACGACCCGGTATACATACACAACCTCAGTTGGGCTCCGGTCATAATGTGTTGTAATACCAACGTTTTTTTCAGTACGGGTCAGTGAATCGACCAATTCGATGGCATAACTGGCTGGTGAACCCGGCGCGAAAGGCGATTCCCCGTTCCAGTCCATCGATCGAATTGAAGACGATGTCAAATGGATGGAGCAAACGGGGTTTGATGCAGGCAGGCCCAGTCCACAGCCACCCTGGTATTCGACTTTGTAACAGTATGATTTATCGGAAGCATTTACAGCATTATCCGTATACGTATTTTTGCCCACCAATGTGGTGAGCGGAGTAAACGTTCCGGAAGCACCGTCGGCACGGCTAACGACAAGTGTATAATTGGCGGGTACGCCCGTAGTGGGTAGGTTTGCCGTTAAACTCGGATGATTGCTATCGACCGACACAACAATATCGCCAATCTTATCGGGCACAGTGCCATTAATGCCTGTTACGCAGGACGGTGCTGACGTAACAATGGTTTGCGTGGCTTTACCAGACAACGTAGCCACGATCCGGTAGCAATACTGCGTTCCACAGGTCACGCTGGAGTCTGTAGACGTAGCGGCACTTCTGTTCGTTAAAGCAGTTCCTAATGGAGCATCATTTTTTGTAAGCTGATACTGCTTAAACAACGTATCAGCTCCGACTCCGGCATACGGTTGCCAGGTAAGCGTATTTTTCTTGTTGGTCGCTTTGGCATCCAGTACAAGGCTGCATACTTCACTGGATTCGATCGTCGTACTCCCGCAAACGTCCTGCGATACAACTTTAAAACACTGTACCTGCCTGGCATCTGCTTTAACCGTAAACGTAGCAGGACCAACCGTCCGTTGGCCTGTGCTCACATAGGTACCATTCACTTTCTGATAAAGCTGTACCGGCGAAGCCGCACCGACCTGATACTGAAGCGTAATGGTCCCGTTATCAACAGCGTTTAAGGCCTGTATAAGCGGCTGGCTTATCTCCGAAGCCAGGGCAACTGCCTGTTGGCTCGATGAACTACATAGAGGGATGTTAAGCGAACCGTATATACCGTCAATCGTTATGATTTGTGTGTTTGCCGCCCCGTTAGCATAAGTATGTTGTGGATTAGCCTCTAATTGCGCTCGGCTCATCTCTACCGGAAGCGTGCCATCGCCCCAGTTTAAAATGTAGGTATCATACTGCCCTAACGTAGCAGCATTTACCTGTACGGTCACCTGTCTGCCTGTACACGATTTGGCTGTGAATTGAACAGGGTCCTGTGGGAGCACCGTGATCGTCTGGCATTTTACGGCTAACGTCCCATTTAATGTACCCTTTTGCAGAATTGTATACGTACCGGGCGTGTTGTACGTAAAAATCCCTTGTAGCTGTAAGTCGCCAGTAGGAATACCGTTTCCCTTGTAATCAGCTATATAGGAAATACTTGTTAAGCCTGACTTAAATGCTGTAACGCGTATTCTATCTCCGGGACAAATCCGTGTTTTATCTAGTGTAAATCCTCCTTCAGCTGCGCCCTGGGGATTAACGCAATAGTTGTTGGTAGGGTCTATTGTTTGGGCTATTGAGGAAATGGCCTGTGCAAAAATAAAGAGCACCACAATAAAGAATTGTAGTATTGGTCTCTCAGCTTTCACCCTACTACCTACCAGCCACAAACGCATAAAATGCACAAGAGGTAAACAATTCATCATCCGTATAATCAGAGGCTTAGTCTTTCCAAAGAACGACTTAGTGGACATTTTCGCATCAGGCGAAACGTATCTTTATTAAAATCAGTTTTCAGGTCAAACACGAAGAAACCTAACCAAACCAGGTCTCTATAAAACTAGTCTACTGGACTTCAAAGATAGTTCCGCCGACACGCATCAACCAAATAATGAGTCACAATAGTAATTATACGGAATCTAAGAGCCAGGCTCCTTCAGATCACTCAGAATCAGCACCTATTCGACTGGACAGCATTGAAGAAGCCGTCGCCGATATCAAAGCCGGTAAAATCGTGATTGTTGTCGATGATGAAGATCGCGAAAACGAAGGTGACATGATCTGCGCAGCAGAAATGATCACCCCCGAAATGGTCAATTTCATGATCCGTGAAGCCCGTGGTCTGATGTGCGCTCCACTCACGCAGGAACGGTGCGACGAACTGGGTTTAGATATGATGGTGACGAGCAATACGTCAGTCCACACGACCCCGTTTACGGTATCCGTCGATTTATTGGGGCATGGTTGCACCACCGGTATTTCAGCCTCTGACCGCTCGAATACCATTCGGGCTTTAGTCGATCCAGCTATTAATCCAGAGGACTTGGGGCGCCCTGGACATATTTTCCCGTTACGGTCCGTTGAAGGTGGTGTCATTCGCCGGGCGGGTCACACGGAAGCGGCTGTCGATCTGGCTCGCATGGCTGGACTGGCACCAGCGGGTGTGCTGATTGAGGTGTTGAATGAAGATGGCACGATGGCCCGGCTACCTGAGTTACGCGTAATGGCCGATCGCTTCGGCATGAAACTCGTTAGTATTCAGGATCTGATCGCATACCGATTACGTACTGAAACCCTGATCCGTCGTGAAATTGGCGTAGACATGCCGACTGAATGGGGACACTTCGACTTGATTGCCTATAAACAAAGCAACACGGGCGATACGCATCTGGCGCTCGTAAAAGGTACCTGGGAACCCAATGAACCCGTATTGGTACGTGTCCATTCCTCCTGCGTTACGGGCGATATTTTCGGCTCCTGCCGCTGCGACTGTGGTCCTCAGCTTCATGCAGCCATGCAAATGGTCGAAAAAGAAGGAAAAGGCGCTATTGTTTACATGTTTCAGGAAGGCCGGGGCATTGGTTTAATGAACAAGCTAAAAGCGTATAAACTTCAGGAAATGGGCCGGGATACCGTCGAAGCAAACCTTGAGCTAGGCTTGCCGATGGACGCCCGTGATTATGGCGTTGGTGCCCAGATTCTGCGTGACCTGGGCATACGGAAACTTCGACTTATCTCGAATAATCCCAAAAAACGGGCGGGTCTGATGGGCTACGGTCTGGAAATTATCGACACCATACCGGTCGAAATTCCATCGAATCCACACAACGAAACGTACCTACGTACCAAGCGCGACAAAATGGGCCACACCATTATGAACGAGCCGGTTAACGAAGAACAATAGCGACTGTTTGCGGTTTTTCAATATACCGTTTTTGGTTGGCCGACACGTATTATCAGTACGTCGATTTACTGAAAAACGGAATCCGACAACTGTAAAACCACAAGAAAATGAACAAGCAATCATTCAAAGACCTGATTTATGGCGATAAGCCTGTGCTGGTCGATTTCTATGCTGATTGGTGCGGTCCCTGTAAACAGCAGGCGCCCATTTTGAAGCAGCTCACCGATCGGGCAGGTGATAAAGTGCGGGTTATCAAAATTGACGTCGATAAAGCGCAGTCTGCTGCCCAGCAATATCAGATTCGAAGCATTCCGACAATGATTCTGTTTAAAGATGGGAAGATTGTCTGGCGGCAGTCAGGTGTTCAGCCACTACATACCCTGGAGGGATTAGTGAAGCAATTCAGCGCATAAAGAATAACTGACGCTTTATAAAAACGAGTTTGTACAGAAATGGGCTGGATGAAGAATCCAGCCCATTTCTGTATCTGTTTATGACGACTACTAATTAATCTTACACAAATCAATTATCTCTAATCGACAATCTCAAGCTTCGCTATTTACTCTGCGCTAGTCCGAAATTCTTCAGGTTGGTTAGCGCAATGACGTTAATAATTTTCCACTGTCCATTCAACTTTTCTACGACCCTCGTTTCTTTCGAGGTTGTCTTACCGTGACTATCCACGAGTGTCTGATCGTACGTAACAAACGCCATATTGCCATTCTGGTGAATGGTATAGTTTGCATTCTGGACGGTAACTTTATCAGACACTTTCGAACTCTTAAACTGACTGGCAAACTGTTTTTCCAGATCAGACCAGCCCTGAATCAGCCTAAAATCGCCACCATAAAGGTTGGCCGCAAAATTAACATAGGGCGTATGCGCCCAGGCGTTTGCCCACTCGGCTTTATCACGCTTAAAAAAACCTTCGGTTTCACTACGTAACACACGCTTGATAGCATCGTTGTCGGCCTGAGCCAGACTACGCGAAACGGCACTTAGCAGAAGCAGAATTACTAAAAGTAAGTTTTTCATGGCCGTAAAATGTTTATTTGACGGTCAAGGTATATCACTTTATTATAACAATCAAGTATTTTTTTGTACTTTTTAATCACTAACTATCAAAATGATATACTCTGCTTAGTCACCCGCAACAAGCGGCTATCTTTGACTGTCCTGAGGATATACTATTTGCTTACGTAACCAATTGCTCCAATGCCTACTTTGACTCAACCAGATCCTGCCCCGATCACCCGCCATTTACGAGCTATGTTTGGCTCACGTTTATTGATTGCCGCCGTTCATCACTTACACGTATTCGACGAGTTAAGCAAAGGCCCACTTCCAATGGCAGAATTGAGCAGCAGACTCCGTTTGAGAGAACGGCCAGCCATGGTGCTTTTCCCAGCGTTATGCGCGATGAATTTGCTCGACTACGACGAAAATGGACTATTGTCAATTACTGAATTGGGGTGGTACATCACAAAATCCCATAACCCCAGTCTGGCAGGTTATGTTGAATTGGAAAAAGATGATCCGGGTGCTTTTGAAATGGCCGTCCGACTCAAGAATGATGGCCCATTAGACACTCCACAAGGCATTTCATTCGTAAAAGAAGGGGAAGAACCCTCGCCGATGGATGACCCTAAGTTATCTCGCAAATTTACGCTGGGATTAGCCGGACGCGCCCTTCACCTATCTCCTATCGTCGCTGCGAACATAACGAAACGCGAAGGCCACTTGCTCGACGTAGCGGGTGGTACTGGCTATTACACTTACGAATGGCTGCTCGCCAATCCAACCTCAACGGCAACGCTGTTCGACCGACCCGTAGTACTGAACGTAGCCAAAGAACTCCTGGATGAATTTGCGCAGAATGGTCGTCCGGGCGCTGAAGGGGTAAAAGCGCGCGTTACGTTCTTACCGGGCGATATGCTGACGGATGATCTCCCGGAAACGGATATTCTGCTAGCCGCCAGCCTCTTTCACGATTGGCCAGTACCAACCTGTCAACTCCTGGCGAACCGCTTCGCCCAAGCGCTACGTTCTGGTGGCGAGTTGTGGGTACACGACGCCTTTCTGAACGATACGTTGGATGGTCCACTAGCCGTTACCGACTATTCAGCCCAGCTGTTTTGGGGAACCAAAGGTCGTTGTTACAGCCGTGCCGAGTACAGGAGCTGGTTTTCGGAAGCCGGACTTACACCTGCTTCGGAAGAAATAGCGACGCAAATGGACTATGGATTGATTTGGGCGCAAAAGTAACAACAGGCGTAGTTGAGACTGTCTACTTGAACTTCTTCTCTATCGCTTTGACCAGCTTTCTGGCAGAAGCTTTTTTTGCGTTAAATCCATTCGTACCATTAGGGCTAACTCGATACGTATCAGACTCCCAGAGCACTGTATTATTTTTGTCGTAAAATTTAGCTGCAGAAGCAATGGATGTGCCACCCCAGGAAGTTGCCGTTATTCCCTTACTCGCTTCGACATCTAATTTTATAATGAAGTCAGCCGATTGACTATCAGAAACCAGTTTCCAGTAACCCCATTCGCGTAGATTCTCAACAAAAGCGTTTGCCGTTTCCTGAACATTTTCATTTTTCGAGGACGATTCGACGTAAGCAGTATTTCCTTTCTTAAACAGTTCATCTGATTGACTGAATGTTGCAGATGTCACAAAAAGCAGGAGATAAATTAGCGTTTTCATGGGTGTCTGTGTTTAAATCAACATACTTTCACGATCAGCGATTCGATCGACTAAGAAGCTTAAAATATACAACGCATTCCAGCGGCCGATGTTCGGTCAACCTGACGATCAGCCTAAGCGCTTATTTTAGGCACTCATCAGTTGTTACGTTAATGATACGTATCAGTCTGGAAATGATTTCTGCTGAAACGTGTAGATCATTCAGTAGAGCAAGCTAACCATCCCCTTTATTGTTTGCGGCAACGTAGTGCAACGACACAGAGGTTGTCTACTATTCAGACGTAAGCTTACATGGACCAAACAATTGCAAAATCGCGTTGGTATCGACTACTGCCGATCGCTTTCATTACGTACAGTCTGGCTTATTTAGACAGGGCAAATTTCGGATTCGGAGCCGCTAGTGGCATGGCAACCGATTTGCATATTACGCCCGCCATGTCTTCTTTGCTGGGCTCATTATTTTTTCTGGGGTACTTTTTCTTTCAGGTTCCAGGTGCGATCTATGCCGAGAAAAAAAGCGCGAAGAAGCTAATATTCTGGTCGTTGATTCTGTGGGGTGGGCTAGCGATGGCGACTGGTATCATCAGCAACATAACGCTGCTGATTGTCATCCGATTTATGCTCGGCGTAGTAGAAAGTGCCGTGATGCCGTCGATGCTGCTCTTTCTGAGCCGGTGGTTTACAAAGGCCGAACGTTCACAGGCTAATACATTTTTGATTCTGGGTAATCCGGCCACGATACTCTGGATGTCTATTCTGTCGGGTTATTTGATTAAAGCGGTCGGTTGGCGCTGGATGTTTATTATTGAAGGGCTACCCGCTATTATCTGGGCTTTCTTTTGGTGGCGACTGGTCGATGATAATCCTAAAGAGGCTACGTGGCTAACTGAACCCGAAAAGGAAGCATTGGATGCCGAATTGCAGAAAGAGCAGCAGGGCATCAAACCCGTCAAGAACTACGCCGAAGCGTTTAAATCGAGGATTGTTATTCTGCTCAGTCTACAATACGCCTTGTGGAGTATCGGCGTCTACGGATTTGTCATGTGGCTCCCGTCGATTCTAAATGCGGCTCCGAATATGACGATCGTCAAAACGGGATGGCTGTCTTCAGTGCCCTACGTACTGGCCATCATCGGAATGCTAAGTGCTTCGTATTTTTCGGATAAAACCCTGAACAGAAAAGCGTTTGTCTGGCCTTTTCTATTGATTGGCGCTATCGCCTTCTATGCTTCCTACCTGGTTGGCGTAAATCAGTTCTGGCTATCCTTTGTTCTGCTCATCATCGCGGGTGGTGCTATGTACGCACCCTACGGTCCATTCTTTGCCATTATACCGGACTTACTTCCCAGGAACGTAGCTGGTGGAGCGATGGCGCTAATTAATAGTTTTGGCGCGTTGGGTTCCTTTATTGGCTCATACATCGTCGGCTACTTAAACGGAACGACCGGTGGATTTGGCGCTTCTTATATTTTTATGGCGGGTTCGCTATTCCTTTCCGCTATTATCACCCTGATTGCCGTTAGGAAGCCTGCCCCCGTTAACGAACCAACACCCCAAACGTTCACAGCTTAACTACCTGACCTCGTTTGACCCCGCTGGAGTCATATCGCACTAAGCCGTTAAAGATATAAACTAAACTTGCGTAGTTGTTTAATGCTCTTTCCCATACGCTTTCTCACCTGCTTCAACAGCTATAGACAGTATGTTATTTTTAGGCGGAATCGGGCAAGGATAACCTTCCTGATACGCGCAGTATGGGTTGTAGGCTTTATTGAAATCCAGCGCTACGTGTCCATCTTTAACATCGCCCGTGCGAAGGTCCATGTAACGCCCTCCGCCGTAGGTTTCTTTTGCTGACGTAGCATCTTTGAACGGAAGAAACAGATAATCGCGGTATTCAGGCATCCGAATGACGTTGAGATTTCGATAGAGCGTTAACCGCTGTTTCTTACCCTTGAGCACGAACGACAGAATTGCGTATGATACGTGCGTTCTCGTTTTCCCATTATATGTTGGCATTTCAAACGGCTCGGCTTTAGGCGTCAGTTCTACCGTAGCTGTTATGCGATACGTAGAATCCGGCGCATAAAATTTCACATAAGCCAAATCTTCCTCTGCCTGAATCGGCCCTCCCACGGATTTCAACAAATCCTTTTTGTATTTCTCCCTGTGTTGAGCAAGCTGTTCAGCAAAGGGCATCTGGGCAAAAGTGGTCGTAGTGAGCAGGTGCGTAAGCAGAAGGAATAAAAAGCGCATATGGATTAAGTGGGATAACTATACCTCCGCTAGTAATATCAGTTATTATCAAAAGTACAAAAGCTAGATGCAACAAACCACACAGGCCAGCTCAGTCGATTTTTCTAATCAGATGCGTTTAAGGAAACGAGTAAAATGGTCTACTTTCGCTTCATGAACGTTCACCAACAAAAGCTTGAACAAGCCAGAATAGAATTAGCCGAAAATGGCTTCACCATATTGACTAATGTTTTCGATAATGACATTCTTCAACTGTTCGCTCATGCAATTGAACATGCGTCAGCCACGAATGCCAGCTTTCGACGCACTAATGATCTGTTCGCTATTCGTAACCTGTTGCAAGAAGTACCAACCTTGTCCCCGCTCCTCTGGCAAGCATATTTTAACAAGTTACTCAATACGTTGATTGACTACGGTACTGATTGTGTCAAGGGTATTTATTTTGATAAGTCCGCCCAATCGAACTGGGTCGTACCCTATCATCAGGATTTGCAGATTTCAGTAGATCACCGAGAATAGGTAGCTCGCTGGATCAACTGGAACCAACGGCATGGTCAATGGTCGGTTCAGCCGTCGCGCTATTACTTGAATTACCTCTATACGGTACGTATTCATCTGGATGACTGCGACGAAACAAACGGAGCCCTGAAGGTTGTTCCCGGCTCTCATCGGTTAGGCATCCTATCAGATGCTGCGATGCAAGATTTAGACAAACAGTCAGCTATTGTCTGTACGGTCCCAAGGGGTAGTATTTTAGTCATGCGTCCGTTGCTGGTGCATGCTTCCGGCAAAAGCACCAGTAACACCAACCGACGCGTAATTCATCTAGAGCTAACCGACCGCCGTTTACCCAAAGGCCTCCAATGGCGCGAATTCTCCCGTAGACAGAGTAAACTGGAGTTAGCCAATACGTTCATTGAAAGTTATCATTGAAAATGTTAACCATTTTAAATAGAGTGTCGACGGGCAAAAAAGGCTATACGGTCCAATTTAGGTGGGTTATTTAGGTCGTAATTATAGGCAACACTATTTAAATGCGCGGCAGCAAGTAACCGATCAACCATCGTTTTCGGCTGATTACATGTATAATAACGTTCTGTTTCCTCATGTGTTCCTGAATGAAATAGAAGTACGATCTAAGCGAAAGTCCATTCTTACAGATTTCTTCAATCAAAAATAGGTACAATTATTAAACACAACGACCTGTAGCTCTTGACAATGTAGCTACAGGTCGTTGTGTTTTCTTATTCCTTTCTATAAAGAAGTGTGCTTTTTCTGTTCTTTAATAGCGATTTCTTCGGCCAACGCGTCTTTCAACTGCCTAACCTGATGACGCAAAGTTGCTGTCTTCGCCATTAGCCTATCTGCCTTCGCCAATGCATCCGCAACAGTAGCCTCTCCTTTTTGTGCAGTCTCTTCAACTCTGTCTTGCTTATTACTCGTCATCTTTATCTCGACTTAGAATATCTATCATAAATTTAGCATGAGAAATATCTAATTCCAAGTCGCCTATCTCATGAGACAAGATTTCATGTTCCTTTCTCAATTGTCGGAGCCCTAACTTTAAGTTGTCTAATCTTGGATTATCATATTCATCTATTTGTCGCATCTCCTGTAAGAACTTCCGTATATCGTAAATTGCCAACTCTATTTGTAGTAACTCTCCAACAGTTTCTAATTGTGTATATTCTACGTGGCGCAATAGATTTTGATAGTAAGCTTTATCTTGGTTCATTTTCTGAGTAGAAAATTTCGTATCGCATAACTTTTACGAATTAATAATTTTCTTTAGCTTATCGCATCACGAGTTAAAGTCGCGTTTTAATAAGTGTTAAACGGTATTCCAATTTCTACATTTTTTGAAGTCACTGAGCCTTGAGAATCATAACAGTAAATTACATTAACCTCATCGCGCTCTAAAAAAGTAGATTTAGAATAAACTTCCAGTTTTAGATAGTATTTACCTGAATCGTATTCACTTTTAATTTCCACTATAACATTCAAATCGTATTCACAATAACTACCATCATTTTCATAAATAATTAACCTACTTCCTTTTAAGTCAATCTTAGCTATGTTAATTGATTTTTTGAACTGATATAAAATATATCGTAGTGTTTCTTCTAAATTAGACTTTATGTAAGCTTTTTTGCGGAAATACGATTCATTGAAAGAGTTGTTCGCTAAATTGGTATTTAATGAATATAGGAAAATTAATAATTTTAAAAACAACATATTATCTCATTTTATCTATTTTAATATGAATCATAAGTTCGAAGACCGATTAATCGGTCTTCGAACTTATGATTCATATTAACTCCCACACATCTCACAACCTTCTGGATCGTCCAGCGAGCAGGTCATGGCAGCATACTGCTGTTCGAGGTCCGTTACCATCGGTACGGGTTGTGGGGTTGTGTTCTGTGCGTGTTCTTTCGCGTACTGCACGTAGTCGAGGGGTTTTTCGACGGTTACCGTTTCGGCCATTACTGGTTCCAGCTGGGGTTCGGCTTGTGGCTGTACCACAGTGAACTTCACGGCATCGGCAGCGGCTTTCGTGCGGAGGTAGTACATACCCGTTTTCAGGCCTGCTTTCCACGCGTAGAAGTGCATCGATGTTAGCTTGCCGAAGTTCGAATCCTGAATGTGAATGTTCAGCGACTGCGACTGGCAGATGTACGCGCCACGGTCGGCGGCCATATCGATGATGTGCTTTTGCTTAATCTCCCAAACCGTTTTGTACAGATCTTTGATGTTCTGCGGAATATTCGGAATCGCCTGGATCGAGCCATTAGCCAGAATCAGGTTATTCTTCATCGTATCATTCCATAAGCCCAGTTTTACAAGATCTTTAAGCAGGTGCTTATTTACCACCACAAACTCGCCTGATAGTACGCGACGGGTATAGATGTTGCTTGTGTACGGTTCGAAGCACTCATTATTGCCTAGAATCTGCGAGGTCGATGCCGTTGGCATCGGCGCTAGCAGCAACGAGTTCCGAACGCCGTGTTCCACTACGTCCTTCCGCAGGCTTTCCCAATCCCAGCGACCTGATTTTGGTTTCACCCCCCACATATCAAACTGGAACTTACCTTCCGAAATGGGCGAGCCTTTCCAGGTTTCATACGGACCCGATTCTTTAGCCTGCTCCATCGAGGAAGTCATGGCACCAAAGTAAATCGTCTCGAAAATATCTTCGTTCAAACGACGCGCTTCGTCCGACTCAAACGGCATACGTAGCATGATGAACGCATCAGCCAACCCCTGCACACCCAGACCAATTGGCCGGTGACGCATATTGCTCCGACGGGCTTCTTCAACTGGGTAATAGTTGATGTCGATGATCTTGTTGAGGTTGCGCGTAGCCGTTTTCGTTACGTCATACAACTTCTGGTGATCGAACCGCATAATACCATCTGTACCACGTGTGATGAATTTCGGCAACGCAATCGACGCAAGGTTACAAACGGCGACTTCGTCAGGAGCCGTGTATTCGATGATTTCGGTGCAAAGGTTCGACGACTTGATTGTACCGAGGTTCTTCTGGTTCGACTTCTTGTTCGCTGCATCTTTATACAGCATATAGGGCGTACCGGTTTCCGTTTGCGATTCCAGAATTTTGAACCACAATTCCTGCGCTTTAATCGTCCGGCGGGCGCGGCCTTCACGCTCATAACGGGTATACAACGCTTCAAATTCATCGCCGTAGCAATCGGCCAGACCTGGGCACTCGTGCGGGCAGAACAATGACCAAACGTCGTCATCTTCCACGCGCTTCATGAACAGATCGGGTGTCCAGAGTGCATAGAATAGATCACGAGCGCGGCCTTCTTCTTTACCGGAGTTCTTTTTCAGATCCAGGAAATCAAAGATATCGGCATGCCAGGGTTCCAGATAAATAGCAAATGAACCTTTGCGCTTACCACCACCCTGGTCAACGTAACGAGCTGTATCGTTGAAGACACGTAGCATCGGCACAATCCCGTTCGACGTACCGTTCGTGCCTTTAATATATGTTCCCGTTGCCCGAACATTGTGAATGCTCAGCCCAATACCACCCGCCGACTGCGAAATCTTGGCGGTTTGCTTCAACGTATCGTAAATGCCTTCGATGGAGTCATCTTTCATCGTCAGCAGGAAACAGCTCGACATTTGTGGCTTCGGCGTTCCGGCATTGAATAACGTTGGCGTTGCATGGGTGAACCACTTTTCCGAAAGCAGATTATAGGTTTCAATAGCCGCATCGACGTCCTCCATGTGAATACCGACGGCTACGCGCATCAGCATGTGTTGTGGGCGCTCCGCAATACGTCCATCCAGCTTCAATAAATACGATTTTTCGAGGGTTTTATACCCGAAATAATCATAGCCGTAATCCCGATCATAGATAATTGTAGAATCCAGCAGAGCTGCATGCTGCCGTACTACGTCATACACCTCTTTCGAAATCAGCGACGCATTTTCACCGGTTTTCGGATCTTCGTAATGATACAATTTCTTGATCGTACCTGAGAACGATTTGTTTGTCTCTTTGTGCAGGTTCGAGATGGCAATCCGGGCCGCCAGAATCGCGTAATCCGGATGTTTGGTGGTCATCGACGCAGCTGTTTCAGCCGCTAAATTGTCGAGTTCGGTCGTTTTAACCCCGTCGTATAGACCACTGACGACTTTAACGGCGACCTCTACGGGTTGCACATAAGCTGGATCGAGGCCATAACATAGCTTTTCAATTCGAGCTGTGATTTTGTCGAATTTGACAGACTCCCGGCGGCCATCACGTTTGATTACGTACATGAGTTTTGGGCTGGTGATTATATATGAAAAATGATTAATTCAGATGGAATTAGCCTTAAAGTTGTGTCGATTTTGACGCAAAAACAACCCGAATAGTTCGGTGTTTTTTGCCAATCCTTGAAACATTCAACTCTACCAGGCAGGTTATGAAATTGTTAAGTCGTCAGCCTTAGCGGGTTAACAATACCCCATTGGAGAAGTAGTCTAAGAAATTAAAAAAAGAGATTTTATTAATCGGGAGCGGGGTAAAACCTCGCCAGGTACCGCTTCATTGAGGAAACGGAATGGTCTGGAAAAGTAGGAATAAAGTCAGACAGACACAAGCGTTTATTACCTGATTATTAGGCAACGGCATTGTTTTTTTTATTTACAAGGAGAGTCCGAAAAGAACCCGAAAAAAGGTTGGTCAATCTCCAAAAAGGCTGTACCTTTGTAGTCCTTTTCGGTCGGAAACCGAGAAGATGACCAGAAAAAGACATTAAATCATGAAAAAGGGCATTCACCCAGACTACCGCGACGTAGTATTTCACGACCTGTCGAGCGACTATAAATTTCTGACGCGCTCAACAGTTCAGACCAAAGACACCATCGAGTTCGAAGGCCAGACCTACCCACTCGTTAAGATTGAAGTTAGCTCGCAATCGCACCCGTTCTACACAGGCAAGAACGTACTGCTCGATACAGCCGGCCGCGTGGACAAGTTCCGCAAGCGTTACGGTACGAAGTAAGCTTCGTTAACAATCACAAAAAACACCCCGCTACGATCGTCGTAGCGGGGTGTTTTTTGTTTTAGCCAGTAACGAAATCTGCTTAAAATTCGTCATTCTGATTCAACGGATGGTTATTGTCAATTTCGCATTTTGGCATGGGCAATAACAGATTCAAACTGGCATTTGTTACTCCAATAATTCCTTCGACAACGTAGAGCGGATCAAAGCTCGAATTGATGGAACCTCCCCTCCCGACTATGGATACGTGGCTGATAGTCTGGGGCCGATAGATTCACGCCAACGTCGACGCCCGGAATACGGCCCTGAAGCACCTGTGCTACGTTGGTAGCCTGCCAGTCGAGCAGTTTATCGCCTTTGATGGCGTTATTTTGTTACTATACGCAGTGAAATTCATCTATAACTAATACTTAATAAGTACTAAAGCACGATTAGTTTAGTGTATTTTACAATGGCGTTTTTGTCATGCTGACGAAGGAAGCATCTTCGGGTGATGCTTGTTATGCTGTTAGCGAAGATGCTTCCTTCGTCAGCATGACAAAAAATAGCCTAATGTATTTTCGCTGACTCACTTATATAAACTTCTTTTTCAGACTATTGTGTAACTTTTACACGATCCACGAACTAGGCGTGCATACAGGGCAGCCGTAATGAATTACACCGGTAAGACGTTCTGGATTTACTCAACCGATACCACATGAAGAAAATCTTAATCATCGAAGATGACCGACGTATCGCCCAGAATATCAGCCGTGGCCTTCAGCAAGAGGGATATGCAACCGAAGTCGTGTATGAAGGCTTGAATGGACGGCAAATGGCGCTACAACCGGGTGTCGATTTGCTGATCCTAGATATCAATCTGCCCGGTTTAAGCGGATTTGAAGTTTGCCGCAGTGTTCGGGCAGAAAAGCCGCAATTACCGATTATCATGCTTACAGCCCTAGGCGAGATCGAAGACAAAGTCGAAGGCCTTTCTCTCGGCGCTGACGACTATCTGGTCAAACCGTTCGATTTTCGGGAACTGGTCGCGCGGGTGGCTACCTGCTTCCGCCGTGCGGTTCATACAACCGATCGGCCACTGGCTGAAGAAGTCTGGCAACTCGCTAATCTGACCGTTAACGTAACAACAAAAGAAGTCAGGCGAGGTAACGTACCAATTGATTTAACCGCCCGCGAGTTTGCTTTATTGGAATACCTGATGCGCAACCGGGGGCGAGTACTTGCCAAAATGGACATAGCCGAAACGGTCTGGAACCTGAATTTCGATCCGGGAACGAACGTAGTGGAAGTCTATGTCAACTACCTGCGAAAAAAAATAGACCGTGATTTTGAGCCAAAGTTGATTCACACCCGCCCTGGTATGGGGTATGTCCTAAAAGAGGAGTAATTAGCAGAGGGCCTGGGGCTCGGAGCAGCGGGTAAACAAGTACATCTCTTGGCCCACTGCCCCGAGCCCCAGGCCCTCTGCTCTAATCCCCTACGCTCATGACTATTCGTAACCGCATTGCTCTTCAGTTTTCGCTGATTGTCGCTTCCATCCTGATTGTTTTTTCGATCCTGATCTACTTCGTATCGGCAACGTATCGGCGGGAGGAGTTTTATGACCGATTGAAAAACAAGGCACGTACTACGGTTCGCTTTCTGATCGAGGTTAAAGAAGTAGACCGGGAGTTACTCAAAATCATCGACCGCAACACGCTCACGGCCCTCATTGATGAGAAAGTTCTGATCTTCGACGCCAGGAATCGGCTGATCTACTCCAGCGTTGACGACCAGGTTATTCACTACCAGACCGCTTTGCTGGATGAGGTTCGGCAACAGAAAGATGTGGAAACTTTCAGCGGATCCAATGAGCTGATCGGACTGCTTTACCAGCAGAATGGGCAGGATTTAGTGGTGCTGGCATCAGCTTACGATAAGTTCGGGAAAAGTAAATTAGACAACCTTCGGCTAACCCTGGGCTGGGGCCTACTGGCGGGGTTGAGTATTACCATTGGTCTGGGTATTTTCTTTGCCGGTCAGTCACTACGCCCAATCAGTCAGATCAATCAGCAGGTATCCACGATTACAGCCCGTAATCTTCAACAACGCCTGGATGAAGGCAATCGTCAGGACGAAATTGCGCGACTGGCGATGAATTTCAATGACGTATTGCAGCGACTGCAACAAGCGTTTGAGCAACAGCGCAGCTTTGTTTCGCACGCATCGCACGAACTCCGAACCCCCTTGGCCGCCCTAAAGTCAGAGATTCAACTGGGCCTTCGTCGGCCCCTGACCGTTACTGAACACAGTGAAATACTGGCAAATTTGATGGTTGATACCGATCGTCTTATTAACCTGACTAACAGTTTGTTGCTACTTGCTCGTACCATGGAAACAAGCCATCAGGTTTCCTTCCAGCCGATACGTATCGACGATGTTATTTTTGTCGCGAAAGACGAACTGACGGGGGCGAAACCTACGTATCGGGTCGAAGTCGATTACACCAATATTCCTGATACTGAGACCGAAACGGTTGTGAAAGGCAATGAAGATTTACTAAAACAAGTCTTACTGAATCTGTTCGATAATGCCTGCAAGTATTCTTCCGATCACACGGCACAGGTACGTATCAGCACCAATGAACGACACTGCCAGATTACGATTCAGGACCGGGGTATCGGGATGTCTGATGACGACGTTCGACGGATTTTCGAGCCCTTTTACCGAGCCCAGAACGCCCTAGGTTTCGAGGGTTTTGGCATTGGCCTATCCATTTCTGCCAAACTCATCGAGCTCCATCAGGGTACGCTTACTGTCGACAGTAAGCTAGGCGAGGGCAGTACGTTCATTATTTCGCTGCCACATGTGTAAACCACTTAGGTAATACCCACATCCAACGGAGAAGTCGCTTTCCAGAAATACCCTCCTTCAATAAGCTAATTTTCTGACGCTACAGTTGCTTCGTTTTACCGTATCCCAATAGATACCTTCCTCTAACTTAATGACTTATTGGAACTCATCTGGCTGATTGAAATTGATCCTGGAAGCCTATAAGGTTCATTGTATGAAATAAGCTATCTTCCTGAAACGAACGGTCAAGAACTCAATCATGAATCTATCAAAAAAAACAGTCCTTTCGCTGATTGCGTCTTTGCTGATGCTATCGTCTTTTGCCCAATCGACACTACCCGTTACGTCGACTGGTACCACGATGTACGGAAACAATACAAAAGTTGGGAAATACGCCGACATCAGGGGTTTCAAAATGTATTATGAGGTCTATGGGGCGGGTAAACCGATGCTCATCATTCACGGTAATGGCGGTTCCATCAAGGACTTCAAACACCAGATTCCGTATTTCGCCAAAAACTACAAAGTGATCCTGGCTGATAGCCGAGCGCAGGGAAAATCAACCGATACCAGTGACTCGCTCACGTATGAAATGATGGCCGACGACCTGAATGCGTTGCTGAATGGCCTTCGCGTGGATTCCTGCTACGTTATTGGCTGGAGCGACGGCGGCATCGATGGGTTGTTGCTGGCGATGCGACATCCCGAAAAAGTAAAGAAACTGGCCATTACGGGGGCCAACCTATGGCCTGATACAACAGCCGTTGCGCCAGACCTTTTTCAATGGATTGTCTCCACCAGTGATAGTCTGGCTAAGGTTCCGCCACTACCAGCCGTGAAAGCGCAGAAGAAGCTACTCAATCTGATGATCTTCAATCCTCACATCTCAACGATGGATTTGAAAAAGGTAAAGTGTCCTACGCTGGTCATTGGGGGGGATAATGACGTGATTCTACCGAAGCATACACTGACCATTGCTGAAGCCATTCCGCAGTCGTATCTGTGGATTTTACCCAACTCCGGGCACTCGACCCTCATCCGTTACAAAGACGCGTTCAATCAGGTAGTCGGAGATTTTTTCAAAACACCCTACCGAAAGGTAAAAGGCATGGCACAACTCGACTAAGTTTGCCTGGCTTAATGGATAGCGAAACCCTACCTACGTAAGCGTTCATTTACTACCAATTCGTGATTCAACGAAACTTGGGCGCTACGTCTATCTTTACGCAAAACCCTCTTTTAACCATGACGGATCTGTACGCTTTTCTTTCGGTTTCAACTCGATTTACGTTACTAGTTACATGCCTGCTCATAAGCATTTTATCGTTCAACAGCCAGGCTCAGAACAAATCCAGCCAAACCATTTCCGGACAGTATATTATCGTATACAAACCAAACGCAAGCGTTAAGGCCATCCAGTCTTATCAACAGCGCCAGCAACTGATGCGGGAAGTAGCCACAGCTACCTTACTACGTAACAGACTATCAGACAGGCAAGTGCTTCAGGTGTACGATACGGCTCTACAAGGCTTCTCAGTAGGTGGTCTGACGGGAGCCGAAGTCGACCAGCTTCGCCAGGATGACCAGATAGCTTATATCGTACCTGATCGACCCGTTTTTCTTTCTGAACAAAGCACTCCTCAGCTTCGTCCATTGGCGGGCACTTGTTATGGTCCTTCGGTTACAATCAACGGCGTGACCAATTACGCAATTGGCCTGGCTAGCTTCGGATCGACGGCTACGGCATCCGGCGAGGTGATCCTGGTGAATGATGGTACGGCCCCTGTAACCGATGGTTGTGGCAATATCCAGAATAACATTGCAGGCAAGATTGCACTGATCGACCGGGGCATCTGCGATTATAGTTCAAAAGCCTATGCGGCACAGTTGGCTGGTGCCATAGGGGTTATCATTGTGAACAACGTTGCTGGAACTGCGCCCGGTATGGCCGCCGGTACCAGTGCGAATCTGGTGACCATCCCGGTCATGTCGATTAGTTTAAGTGACGGAAACGCCCTGAAAACGCGGTTAACCAATGGTACCGTAACGGCTATTCTTGAACAGGCAGTTGACCCTAATTCGCAATGCAAGCCCTGGGGGGTTACCCGAGTTGGGGGTGGGTTGTCGGGCGTAGGTAAGCGGGCATGGATTATTGATTCGGGCATTGACCTCACGCATCCCGACCTGAACGTAAACACAACTCTCTCTACTTATTTTATTGGTAACAGTCCGGCCGACGGTAACGGCCACGGTACGCACGTAGCGGGTACGATAGCAGCCAAAGACAACGGAATTGGCGTGATTGGGGTAGCAGCGGGGGCCGAGGTCGTAGCTGTGCGAGTTTTTTCGGACCAGGGTTCGACCACAAATTCTATCGTATTGGCCGGGGTGAACTACGTAGCAGCCCACGCTGCCAGTGGCGATGTGGTCAACATGAGCCTGGGCGGTGATCCAAGTCAGGCCGATGAAGACGCGGCTGCCAACCTGTCAGCGGTATGTAGAGTTGTTGTTGCGGCCGGCAATGAGGCAAAGAATGCGAACTTCGTTAGCCCCGCCCGGATCAATGGCCCTAACATCTTTACCGTATCGGCCATGGACATTAACGATAAACTGGCCAGCTTTTCCAACTTCGGCAACGGCCCCATCGATTACAGTGCTCCCGGCGTCAATGTGGCTTCCTGCTGGCTGAACGGAGGGTATTCTTATCTGAGTGGCACCTCAATGGCGGCTCCTCACGTAGCGGGTTTATTGCTATTGGGGACTATTTGTGCAACATCGAGAGTCACGGGTGACCCGGATGGCAACCCCGACCTCATTGCAACGCTGTATAATCCCGCCAATGACGTCGATAACGATCATGATGGCGTCACCGTCTGTGGTGGCGACTGTAACGACAACGATCCAGCTATTCATCCGGGAGCGGTCGAAATTTGCGACAATAAAGACAACAACTGCGACGGACAAATTGATGAAAGCGATGTTTGCTGCTCGGCTGGTAATACGAGGTTATATGTCAATGCCAGCGCTACGGGTGTCAACAACGGCTTTTCCTGGCAAAATGCCTTTACGTCACTACAAGCGGCCCTTGCGTCGGCTAATCGCTGTAGCCAGATTACCCAAATCTGGGTAGCAAAAGGTACGTATTATCCAACTGCTGACGAACTGGGTAATGCCTCACCCCTGGACATACGCACCAAGTCGTTTAGTCTGAAGAATAACCTGGCCATCTATGGTGGATTTGCCGGCAATGAAGCGCCGGGTTATGACGTATCGCAACGAAATTTTGGCACCAATCTCACCACGCTCAGTGGCGATATTCAGCAGGATAATGTTGCTACAAATAACGTCTACAATGTCGTTTTAAACGTGCCCCCCTCCGGTACGTCTATCACCAGCACGGCCGTTCTGGACGGATTCACGATTCAGAACGGGTACGCCAATTTTATCACAGGTACTGATCTTTCGTTTCCGCGTAGTTTCGGTGGCGGCATGTTCAATTATAGTTCAGGCCCTACGATCAGGAATTGTTCGTTTGAGAAAAATGGGGCTTATTACGGGGGTGGCATGGAGAATCAGTCGTCGAATCCTACCCTACTGAACTGTTCGTTTGTGGGTAATAACGCTACTATACTTATTGCCGGAGCTGGTGTAGACAATGATTTTTCATCCCCTACGTTGACAAACTGCTCTTTTCAGGGAAACACCGGCAGCTATGGGGGTGGGGTGGCTAATTTCAACGGATCAAGCCCTACGTTGACAAACAGTTCGTTTTCCGGCAATCGCGCCACAACAGCGGGTGGTAGCCTCTACAATTCGAATGGTTCGGCGCCTGCCATAAAAAATACTATTCTATGGGGCAACAGCACGGAGGTAATTAACGCGCCAGCATCCGCCACACTAGCCGCCAGCAACCCGACGATTACGTATAGCATCGTTCAGGGTGGCTGGTCTGGCGCAGGGGCAAATAACCTGAACGTCGATCCAAAATTTGTCAGCCAGCCAGCCGTTAGCCAAACAACCCCCGGAGACCTGAGACTCACCGCCTGCTCCCCGGCCATCAACGCTGGCGACCCCACTACCACATCCGCAACGGTCGGCATCACCGACCTGGCTGGTGCTCCCCGGTTTGTCAACAATGGACGTATCGATATTGGCGCCTATGAATTTCAGGGGGTTACCATTGCAGCCACGCCTAGCCTGACCATCAGCCAGGGAACCAGCACAACGCTGACCGCTTCAGGCGCTACGTCGTTTATCTGGTCAACGGGAGTCAGTACAGCTAGTATTGTAGCCGCCCCCACGAGTACCACCGCCTACTCGGTTACCGGTACGACGGGGGGGTGTTCGAGCGTTGCCAGCGTAACGGTCACCGTTATCCCCGTACCTGATCTTATCCCGCTTATTTACTTCCGACCCACGACACTCTATGGCACCAATGATGTCACGGTGGTGGTCGACGTAGTGGAAATCCTGGGAACAGCCACCAGTGGGCTCATCACTGTCCGGCTTACCAAAGATTCCCGGATGACTCTGAGCTACCCTCCAACAGCCACATCCGTTAACAACCGATCGGTGCAAAACAGTAGCTGGACCTTTGAGAGTAACTCTAACCCCAACTATTATATTTTCACCTCCACTACACCCGTCTCGGCTGGCGACAAGCTTTCCTTTGGCCTGACGGGGGTGCTCACGGCGGGTTCTTCTACAGGCATCGTTACGTTAAGTTCTGTGATTTTAGGAACTAGTGGCGGTGAGGTTCGGGTCAACAACAACGTCGACGCCGACAAGATCGACTATTTCCAGCAGTAAAATAAACCTGGTCGGACCGCTGTGAGTAGCCTGTACCATAAGTAGGAGTTTACTAAGTATGCATTTTATCTTACCAGCGAAAGGTACACCGGCAAAGCGGTATGGCCGTTAACGATAACTCGTAGATAATAAAGCGCCGGGTTCATACCCGGCGCAAATGGTAGGCATGTCTCTTTTTAAGTCAAAACCAGGTCAACTTCTCACGTTCTGTCTACTTTGCCTGGCATTCAGCCTCAAAGCCCAGACTCCCCACATCAACGTGATTGCCTTCTATACGGCAAAAAACGATAAGGCGCACATCAGCTTTGTTCAGGAGGCAAATCGATGGTTTCCGAAGATGGCCGCTACGTATCATTTTACCTACGATACGACATCCAACTGGAACAACCTGAACACTACGTTTCTGTCGAAGTATCAGGTCGTACTTTTTTTAGACACCCGCCCCGAAGCGCCTGCTCAACGGGAAGCATTCCGGAACTACATGGAAACCGGTGGCGCCTGGATGGGCTTTCACTTTGCGGCTTTTGCACTCACACCCTCGGCTTACCCGCAAAACTGGGACTGGTATCATAATGAATTCCTCGGCTCAGGTCAATACAAGAGCAACACGTGGCGACCGACATCCGCCATGTTGCGGGTAGAAGATCGTAAGCATCCAGCAACAAAACAGTTACCCCAAATCGTCAAATCGTCGCCGAACGAATGGTATCGCTGGGAAAAGGACTTACGGACCAACCCGAACATCGACATTCTTCTGTCCATAGACTCAACCAGCTTTCCACTCGGTACGGGTCCGAAACCCCACGAGATCTGGCATAGCGGTTATTATCCGGTCGTCTGGACCAATAAGAAGTACAAAATGCTGTACCTCAACATGGGCCACAACGACATTGATTATGAGAACAAAACGAACAGAGAACTATCCTTTACGTTCGATAACGAGACTCAAAATAAGCTCATTATCAATAGTTTGTTGTGGCTAGGGAATGGCAAAAAACCGTAACGCTTCTAATTTTTTTCTAATCTTTTTCTAAGGCTCCCCTAAGTTTACTTTAAGCCTGCTGTAACGTACGTAACGGACATTTGTAGCTGTATACTCTGTTATCCATGCGGCTGATTATTTGTCTGTTCTTTTTCTTTCTGACTACCCACTCTGTTTATGCACAGAATCCTGCTGGTCAGGATTCGCTTCGCTTAACCCTTCGACAGGCCGATAGCCTGTTTGTGAAAAATAACCTGCTCCTGTTAGCGGAACGATTCCGTGTTGATGCGAGCCAGGCGCAGATTTTGCAGGCCAACCTGTATGATAATCCGACGGTTAGTCTGGAGCTGAGCGCCTATAACAATGAGTCCCGACGCGTGCTGGATATTGGTGGTCAGGGACAGAAAATCGTTTCGATTCAGCAATTACTCTACACGGCGGGTAAACGTAATAAACGGATCGCGCTGGCATCGGAAGCGGCCCAACTAACCCAATTTGAATTACTGGATCTACTCCGTGGTCTTCGCTTTGACCTGCGAAGCCGGTTCTATTCCATTTACTTTCAACAACAGACACTGGCACGCTTCGATCAGCAGATTGCTACGCTCCAGACCACCGTTTCGGCCTACGAGATTCAGTATAATCGCAACAACGTATCGCTCCGTGAGCTACTTCGACTGAAAGCACTGCTCTTTCAATTGAGTAATGACCGTACGGCCATTCTGTTTCAGCTGGCCGATGACCAGCGGGCACTACGCACCTTGTTATCCATCGATCAACCGGTTAAACCAATCGTTCGTAATGAGGCCCTGACCCGCTATCACTTACCTGCCCAGTCAGAAGATACGCTTCAGCAGAGGGCGTTACGCAATCGACCCGACCTGAAAGCCACCGAATCCCTCACCAGACAAGCGGAACTGAATTATACGCTTCAGCGCGCGTTAGCCGTGCCCGACCTGCGTGTTGGTGGTACGTACGACCAGGCCGGGAGCTACGTCCAGAATTACGTTGGCTTATCCGTTTCAGCTGACCTTCCCCTGTTCAACCGCAATCAGGGTGCCATTCGGGCGGCTCGAAGTCAAATTAGCTATCAGAGCCAATTGCAGCGGCAAAAAGCCATTCAGGTAAACAACGAAGTCGCTACGTCGCTGCAGAAAGTCCGGGAAGTTGAACAGCGCGTACAGTCGGTCGAGCAGCAGTTTACCGATCAGTTCGATCAGTTGAATCGGGGAGTCGTCACCAGCTTTCAGAAGGGAAATATTTCGTTGCTGGAATTTGTCGATCTCATCGAAGCCTACAACGAAAGTATCAGCCAGCTCAATCGCCTGAAAGCCGACCGTGTTAGCGCCTACGAAGAATTGAATTACTTAATCGGCGAAGACCTGTTCCGATAATACAATTTACGGCCGGATCGCCTTCTCTGGCAAGCAAACTACCTGATTCATTAACACTTACCAAGCTGGCTGATACGTCCGGCACTGCGATGAAAACGAACCTTGTTTTAGTAATTAGTTGCCTTGCTTTACTCTCCTCGTGCGGACCAAAACCGGCGCACGAAGAAGAAAAAGCCTTTATGCTCTCCGATACGATGATGCGTCGGATTCAGCTCGACAGCGTTATGACGCAACCGGTACGTAGCGAGCTAACGCTGGTTGGGAAAGTCGTGGCTGATGAAAACCGGGTCATCAAAGTGTTTCCACTGGTGGGTGGAAACGTCGAAGCCGTCAATGTCGAGCTTGGGGATTACGTCCGAAAAGGGCAAAGTCTGGCGTCTATTCGGTCGGGCGAAGTAGCGGACCTTGAGCGGCAGAGCATTCAGGCACAGTCGGATTTGCTAGTAGCGGAGAAAAACTTACGCGTCGCTCAGGATCTGTTCGAGACTAAACTGACCTCACAGCGTGAAGTGGTGGGCGCTCAGAAAGAAGTTGAAAAAGCCCAGGCCGAAGCGACCCGCATCAAAGAAGTGTTCAAGATTTATGGCATTGGCAAAGCCTCCATGTACACGGTGAAAGCGCCCATTGATGGCTACGTCATCGAGAAAAACGTTAACCGCGACATGCAACTCCGTTCCGACAACGCCGACAATCTGTTCACGATTGGACAAATCAGCGAAGTCTGGGTGCTGGCCAACGTGAACGAAAGCGACATCCGGCGGGTGCGTGTCGGCATGGACGCCAGCATCCAGACGCTCAGCTATCCCGATGAAATCTTCCAGGGTAAAGTCGACAAGATTTATACCGTACTGGACCCGAATACCAAAGCCATGACCGTTCGAATTCGGCTGAACAACCGGGGCATGAAACTCCGTCCGGAAATGCACGCAACCGTTACGTTACGTTACGAAGATGGTGGCCAATTAGCTACGGTTCCAGCCGGTTCCGTCATTTTCGATCGCTCCAAACACTACGTCATGGTGTTCAAAAACCGCTCCGACATCGAGACCCGCGAGGTGGATGTGCTCAAATCGCTGGGCAACGTAGCGTACGTCCGGCAGGGTATCAAACCCGGCGAAAAAGTCATTTCCAAAAATCAACTGCTGGTTTACAACGCACTGAATAATTAAAAAAAGGAGTAAGGGGAAGAAAGGGAGGACAGAGAAACGGAAAAAATACGCCATGAACCTCCCCTTCCTCCCTTTCTTCCTCTCCTCCCTTTCCTCCTTCTATGAACAAGCTCATCCGAACTATTGTCGGCTTTTCGCTCAAGAACCGTTTCTTCGTCTTTTTCATGACGGCGGCCCTGATCATTGCGGGTATTTACAGTTACCTGAACACGCCCCTCGAAGCCTTTCCCGACGTAACGAACACGCAGATCATCGTGGTGACACAATGGAACGGTCGCTCAGCCGAAGAAGTAGAACGCTTCGTTACGGTACCGATCGAAGTAGCCATGAACTCCGTTCAGCGCAAAAGCAACGTGCGTTCGACAACCATGTTTGGCTTATCGGTCCTGAAAATTATTTTCGACGATGATGTGGATGATTTCTTTGCTCGACAACAGGTAAATAACCTCCTGCGCAACGTATCGCTGCCCCATGGTGTCGAACCTGAAATCCAGCCGCCTTACGGACCAACGGGTGAAATTTTCCGCTACACTCTCGAAAGCCCAAAACGTGATAGCCGCGAATTGCTCACGCTACAAAACTGGGTCGTTGACCGCCAACTGCGGGCCGTACCGGGCGTGGCGGACATTGTTGCCTTCGGTGGCCGGGACAAGATTTATGAGTTGCGTGTCAATCCAACGCAACTGACCAAGTACGACATTACGCCCCTGGAAGTGTACCAGGCTGTTACGCGCAGCAACATCAACGTTGGGGGCGACGTGATTGAACGGAACGGACAGGCGTATGTCGTTCGGGGTATTGGCTTACTCACCTCGGTTCAGGATATCGAAAACATTCTGATTGAAGAAGCGGGCGGCAATCCGGTGCTGGTCAGGAACGTAGCGGAAGTGGCAGAATCCAACCTGCCGCGCGTGGGGCAGGTCGGTCTGGACAAAAACGACGACGTAGTCGAAGGCATCATTGTGATGCGAAAAGGCGAAAATCCGAGTGAAATTCTGACGCGGGTTAAAGACAAAATCGAGGAATTGAATACGCGCGTTTTACCATCCGACGTCAAGATGGTTACCTTCTACGACCGCGACAACCTCATCGAATTTTGCACAAAAACCGTACTGCATAACCTGACCGAAGGCATCGTTCTGGTAACGGTCATTGTGTTTCTGTTCATGGCCGACTGGCGGACGACGGTGATTGTGTCCATCATTATTCCGCTGGCGTTGCTGTTCGCGTTTATGTGCCTGAAACTACGTGGCATGTCGGCGAACCTCTTGTCGATGGGTGCCATTGACTTCGGGATTATTATTGACGGAGCCGTGGTGATGGTCGAGGGGATATTCGTGTCGCTGGATCATATGGCGCATAAAAACGGCATGGCAAAGTTCAACCGCATGTCGAAGCTGGGACTAATTCGTAAAACGGGGGGAGAGTTGGGTAAAGCCGTTTTCTTCTCCAAACTGATCATCATTACCGCCCTGCTTCCTATTTTCTCATTCCAGAAAGTGGAGGGCAAGATGTTTTCCCCACTCGCCTGGACGCTCGGTTTTGCCTTGCTGGGCGCGCTTTTATTCACGCTGACGCTGGTCCCTTTGCTATGTTCGATGCTGCTGAAGAAGAACGTTCGGGAGAAGAATAACCCATTGGTCAATTTCTTCAACCGAATTGTGATGACGGGTTTCGGCTGGTGTTACCGGAATCGACGCATTAGTCTGGTTGCATCGATCTGCTTCATGGGCGCTACGTTCTTTTCATCCAGTTTGCTCGGTACGGAGTTTCTACCCCAACTGAACGAAGGCGCTCTGTGGGTGACGGCAGAATTGCCCATGAGCATGTCGTTGCCCGAAAGCGTTGACATGGCCAAAACCATTCGGGCGGATCTAAATACGTTTCCGGAAGTGAAGCAGGTACTGTCGCAGGTCGGTCGCTCCAACGACGGCACTGATCCCAACGGCTTCTATTTCTGCCAGTTCCAGGTCGATTTAAAGCCAAAAGACGAGTGGTCACGCAAGATCAGCACCGAGCAGTTGACCGACGAAATGGACGCCAAACTGAAGAATTACGCGGGTGTGCTCTATAACTACTCTCAGCCCATCATCGACAACGTAGCGGAAGCTGTAGCCGGATACAAGGCCAGTAACGGGATCAAGATTTTTGGGTCGGATGTGTACGAGCTGGAGAAATACGCCAATCAGGCGATGGAGGCCGTTAAAAACGTGGACGGCATCAAGGATTTGGGGATCATCCGCAATGTGGGTCAGCCCGAAGTGAGCGTACTCTTTCACGATCACAAAATGGCGCTTTACGGCGTGTCGACGGCGGATGCACAGGCGGTTATCGAAATGGCCATCGGCGGCAAAACCGCGTCGATCCTCTACGAAGGCGAACGCAAATTCGACATTCGGGTTCGGTTTTTGCCGGAATACCGGAAAAGCGAAGAAGACATCATGCGTCTGATGGTGCCGACGATGAGCGGGGGTAAGATCCCACTTAAGGAAATCGCCACAATCCGGCAGGTTACCGGCCCAGCGTTTATCTACCGCGATCTGAACAAGCGTTTTATTGGCGTGAAGTTTTCGGTACGTGGTCGCGACCTGGGTAGTACGATTGCCGAAGCGCAGCAGCGGGTTCGCGAGAAACTCAGTCCGGCTAAAGGGTATTCCGTCGACTGGGTTGGCGAATTTGAGAATCAGGTTCGTGCGACGGGTCGGTTGGGGCAGGTCGTTCCGATCAGTATTTCCGCTATTTTCGTGATCCTGTTCATTACGTTTGGCAACGCAAAAGATGCCGGACTAGTACTGCTCAATGTACCGTTTGCGCTCATTGGCGGGATTCTGGCACTGCACGTAACGGGCATGAACTTCGGGATTTCGGCGGGAGTGGGCTTCATTGCGCTGTTCGGTATCTGCGTTCAGAACGGGGTTATTCTAATCTCGGTGTTCAACAAAAACCGGCAGGACAAGCTAGCGCTCGACGACGCCATTCGTGAGGGTGTTCAGTCGAGGATTCGCCCCGTCGTAATGACTGCGCTGATGGCCGCCATTGGCTTGTTACCGGCTGCCGTCTCAACCGGTATTGGCTCCGAAACACAAAAGCCACTGGCCATCGTTGTGATTGGTGGACTGATTACGGCCACAGTGCTAACACTGCTGATTTTTCCAATCATTTACCGACTTTTTTACCGTCGGGAAACGAATAAAAAACCGAGAGAACTAGTGATGGCGGACGTGTAAAATTTATCGTCCGGTTATTTTCGAAGGAAGATCAATACGTTGGTCTTCCTTTTTATCTGTGCTAACGTTCAATCGTTTGACCAGCATTGGCAAACTCAGCCCCTGCCCGACTAACGTAATCAAGACCGTAACGACGGCGATAAAAATGATCGTGTCGCGTTGTGGGAAAGCACTTCCATCGGTTAACGTAACGGGCAAGGCCAGTGCTGTCGCCAGTGAAACAATGCCCCGCATACCCGACCAGCTGATAATCAGCGAGCTTTTCCAGTCCAGTTGCGCGTCCTCGAAACGGCTGGATTGAGTTTTCCGAAAGGCCCGGTCAATATTGATTTTTTGCAGAAATACCCGAGCCATCCGGATAATCAGGGCTACGAGGCAAAAGATAAAGCTATAGCCAATCAACAGAATAAGCTGCTGCCGATCAATATTCTCCAGAACATACGGAAACTCAAGACCGATCAGAACAAAGACAAGTCCATTCAGAATAAACACGATAATTTCCCAGATGGCTTTGGATTACGCTTTCGTCCCGTCCGGGAAGAGTTGTTTTGTATATTGGGACGTTACCAGCCCCAACGTAACAACGGCAATCACACCTGATACGTGCACTTCTTCCGCCAGTGCATACGTAACGAAGGGCATCAAGAGCGTGAAGCTGATGGCCACCAGGTTATTTTTCGGAATCCGTCTGAGAATTAACCCCAGCGTTTTACCAATGGCCATGCCGACCAGCATACCGCCGGCAATCAATACGACAAACTGTAGACCCGCTTTCCAGAATACAAACGACGTACCACCCACAGCAGCTACCGAAAGTCGATACGCAATCAGACCGGACGCATCATTGATCAGGCTTTCTCCTTCCAGAATCGTTAGCGTTTTGTGCGACAGCCCCAGGCCTTTAGTAATGCTCATGGCGGTTACAGCATCCGTAGCGGAAAGAATGGCTCCTATCACAAAGGCTAGTGGCCAGGTCATGTCCGGAATCAGAAAATAAGCGGCAACCGCGATTCCTCCAGCTGTCAGAAATACCAGGGCAAAGGCCAGCGAGGAAATCGTGTTCAGGTTCTTCTTGAATTCCTGAAGCGAGATGTTGAAAGCCGCATCGTACAGCATTGGCGGCAGGAAAAGCAAAAAGATAATATCGGGGTCAAGCTCGATTTTAGGCATGCCCGGAATAAACCCCACGGCAATACCCGCTGTGACTAAAAGAATTGGATACGGCAATTTGATCTTATCCGCCACGGCCGATAAGCCGATCATAATGGCTAACAGAAATAAAACAATACTGTAATTTTCCATATAAACCCTGTTGCGACTAACGTACCTTATTTTTTAACGCGTGCAGTCGTGGTAAGTTTCTCCATTCGCCCGTGACCTGTCTGCCACACGCTCAACCGATACGACCGTTTCCTAAAAGGTTGATCCAATACGCTTATTGACAGCGTACATTCTACCTCAGTAACCATAAACTCCTTCGTATCCTTAACCGTTTACAAGTATGAAACCAACTAAGTTTGAAAAGAACAAAGTCAATTTCGATGAATTTACGCCTGATATTTCTACCGAAGAGCTAGCCGGTACTCTGGCAGGACCTGATATGATCCTTGGTCCACCCTGGTTTTTTTCGATCGATACATTGAGCGTGACAAAAACCGTTGGCAAAGGGCGAACGAATCTTACGTTTATCAAGCCGGAAATCGTTCAGGCGGATGCGGCTACACCTTATGCCGGTTTTAATCGACAAAATTCGCCCCAACGTAACCCGCTGATCCAGATGCACTTTGATCCCGCTGCGTATGGCGCAACAGCAGCCTCAACGTATGTCATGGTCTTTTCCATCGAAGCGTTTGGTTCGTCCACCTTCAATCTTCAGGGCTACGCGGGAGCGGGTACTCTCGCGAATACAGGCTCCCGAGTCTTAAACGGAAAGCAGACGGCTTCGCTAACGTTCAAAAACGTCCCCCCTTCCCAGATTATATACGGCTATCTGGAACAAACCGCTGGAGCTGCCTGGAATTATTACAGCACCTCTATCAGGCACCCGCTAATCATCTTACAGTAATGATGTGTAAAAAAGGGACTGTCTAAAAAACAGCGTTGATCAATATCAGGCAGTCCCTTTTCCTGGTGCTACGTATCCCGTTACAATAGCACAAACTCAACCCGCCGATTTTTCTTTCGGTTCTCCTCGTTGTTGTTTGGCGCTACGGGGTCGAGCGGGCCACGACCGACGGCGCTCAACCGATTCCGGCCAATGCCTTTTTTCGATAGGTAATCCACAACGGCCTGGCAACGGTCACGGGCAAGCTGCGTATTCAAATCGAAATCACCCTGATTATCGGTATACCCCCGAATTTCGATCCGCAGCGATGAGTATTGCATCAGAACCGCATAAAGCTGATCGAGTTCGGCATAGGATTCGGTACGTAACACCGGGCTGCTCTGGTCGAAATAAATCTTATTCAGCCGGATACTTTTCCCTCGTTCAATGACGCCGAATGATTTCGTCGTTACGGCCGACGCAGACGCTACGTTCGTTGTGAGCATCGTGGGCTTCACCTGCACCGTAGTTTTTGCGGCAATCAGGTTGGCTGGAAGCGCTTTAGCTTTTAACCTGACGACGACTTCACTCTTTTCCTGATCAATAACTACTGAACGTGTTACGTCTTCATACCCAGCCGCAGTACTGACTAATTGGTACGCTCCCTTGCCGGGAAGAATGGCCCTTGAGAACCCGATTCTTGGAGTAGGTAAGAGCACAACAGGCTTTGTTCCGATAGCGCCGGTCAGGGCGAAACGCCCGCCCAGTACAGCTTCGTTCGTTTGGGCGTCTACCGCACGAACGGTCAGGCTAAACGTAATCTTTTCTAACTCAGCATCAAACTCGTACCGATTACCCGTTGGTGGTACGTCAATCGTCATTTGCCGACTAACGGATGTGTAGCCTGGCGAACTAACCTGGATAGTTACCTGATCGGGTTGGGTAAATCGCCAGGCAAGACGCCCATTTTTCAGATCGATCCGTTCGGATTTACCGGTAACCTGTGACGTAATGACTGCCGTAGCCGGTGATAAGGGTTGCCTGATCGTACCGGCGAATGCTTTGATCATCAAGAGGCTTGGCTTTTTACGAACCAGCTTCATGATGACTTGCTGGGCGATGGCCAGATTAATGATTCGGGTCGTGGCAACGAAATAAGTGGGTGCTGAGGCTTGAATACTTAGGGTTATACCGGGCAATGCGGAAAATGTAAACCCCAGGCTGTCCGCTACAGTTGGAATGCTTTGGCCGGTTCTTTCGTCAATGACCGATACAACTGCTCTGGCTACGGTTGTATCGGTTTCAGCATCAATCAGCCGGACGGCTACGGTTAATGGCTGTGTTCGTGGTGATTGTGCATACGTTTCGTAACCACAGAATAGCCAATGAATAATGAATAAGACTGGTAGCGGTACTAGCCAATTCATTAAATCTTTGGTTGTTTTAGGCACAGTTGGACACATTGGTGAATGGAAAGGGCTCCCAAAAATACAAACTACCCGTTACCATTCATCTGGTCAGTTATTGACCGAGCCCGTCAGGTTGTAATGATCCGCTGACGATTCCGTTCCTATCCAGTTCTTTCAGCTTCACCAATCACCCGATCTCAAACAGCAATGCCGCGCTACGTCAATGCGACGCTGTTGTCGACACAGGGGGATTGATCATGATGTGGGCCCGGTGCGTACCGGGGTCCATGATCCACGGCATGCCGGGCGCTTCGGGTTTGAGCGGAAGACCGGTGCTCTCGGCGGTTGCATAGGGGATGTAAACAACGTAGCGCAGGTAGCCATTTTTCACATCGCCAGTGGCAGGCGTATAATCCTCATCTTTAGCCGTATACGAAAATAGACTCGATGGATGCGCAGGCATTGTTAACTTTTTGTCCTTGACCTCCTGTTCACGCGCAGCCAGAATTTCGGCAGGCTTCTTGCCTTCTTTTTTCAGAATGCGACCCCGCTCCATGAAAGGGTCCAGGTCCTTATGATAGCAGGATACGCTCAGGCCTTTTTGCGCTGGATCGTCGGCCAGACAGACCATTTCATTCGTTCCTTTCCGCAACACGATAAATTCACTCGTTGCCGTATACCCATAGACGGTAGCACCCTCGCGTTTGTCGGCCGGGGCAGCCAACACAGCGGTTTTGATTTGTACCTCAGGCGATGGTATTACAGGCGTTTGAGCCAGGGCAACCGCCCCTACTGCCTGAAAGGCAACGAAAAGAGTAGCGAACGTTTTCATTATCAGCGTAGTCAATTTAGGTCTGTAAGATAAGCAGGAATTAAGAGAGTCAACATACGCTGTGGGTAATGATTAGCTTAGCGCGAACCTAGTAGTCAATCAATAACGTAGCACTAAACGGGCTTTCCTCCGAAGATTTCACGCTCAACCATGTGAAATTATTTCTATTTGATTAAAAAAAAATACCATGTCCATTGATTTTTACATAGATACACTTATATCTTTGCAAACCCTAACTTAGTGCGTTAAGTAACATGCAGAGGAACGTTCGCTGGCTGATTGTTTTCATGCTTTTTATCGCCACTGGCCTGAGCTTTCTGGATCGGCAGGTGCTCTCGATTGCGATCATCAAGATTCAGCAGGAATTCCATATCACGGACGTACAGTATGGCATGATTAACACCAGTTTCCTGATCAGTTACGCCATTATGTTCACGCTCGGCGGCTGGCTGATTGATCGGGTTGGGGGTAAAATTGGGCTGGCCCTTTCCGTCGGCTTGTGGTCGGTTGCCAACAGCCTGCATGCGGTCATGACGACCTTTTCACAATTGCTGACGTTCCGGTTTCTGCTGGGTGTGGGCGAAGGGGGCTGTTTTCCGGGAGCCGCCTGGACAGTCTACCGCTGGTTCGACAAGGAAGAACGGGCACTGGCGAACGGTATAGCCATTGGTGGTTCAGCAATCGGTGCTGTAGTGGCCCCTCCTTTAACCATATGGCTGTCAGCAAACTACGGATGGCGCGGAGGATTTCTCATTCCTGGCTTAATCGGTATTGTCTGGGTAATTCTCTGGCTCTTCATCCCCTGGAAGAAAGAAAACAGCATCGCCGATACGTTAACGGAACCCCTCCCTAAGGAAACTGTTCCGCTGTTAACCTTGCTAAAACAGCGGCCAACCTGGGTGTTTATCATCATCCGATTTCTGCTCGATCCGGTATTTTATTTCATGATGTTCTGGATTCCGAAATACCTGAGTTCGGTTCGGAACGTATCGTTTGAAGAGATCGGTAAACTCTTCTGGATACCGTTTCTGGCGCTGGGGATTGCCAACGTATTGGGAGGCTGGTTCTCAGGCCAGTTGATTGCCCGTAATTATTCGATCAACAAGGCGCGTAAAACCGTAATGGGCATTGCGGCTTTCCTGACACTGGCAGCACCCGCTATCGAATGGGTATCATCCGTTAACGTAGCAGTTGGACTCATGGCGGTATTCATGTTTGCTCACGGTTTCTGGATTACGAATTACATCACCTCCATATCGGACATGTTTGGTCAGAAAGCTACGTCGACGGTGGTTGGTTTATCGGGAACAGCGGGGGCCATATCGGGTCTATTACTCAATCCGCTGATGGGCGTCGTGATTCAAAACTACTCCTATCGACCGCTCTGGATTGCCTCAGGGATACTATACCCGTTAGCCTTTGTGTTACTACTCGTGCTGATTCCTACCATTAAAGTGCTGAACTTAAGAACGATAGCAGAACCAATAAATGAGACCATGGAACGCTGATTTTCACAACAAGAAGCTGTTTAAACTTTCTGTAGTTGAGCCATAATCGGTGTTTTTGTCATCCCGACGCAGGAGGGATCTTCGGGTAAGGGTTATTCCACGGGCTCACCCGAAGATCCCTCCTGCGTCGGGATGAACTGTGTTAAGAAACAATAGGTAAGGCTAATTTTTGATCATATTTTACCCCACTTCGGGCGACGGCAAAAC
>NZ_JACXAA010000029.1 GCF_014699035.1 Spirosoma validum | reverse complement strand
GATTTAGATGAAACAATTTACTGAATTGTCTCTTCCCCTTTTCACCCCATTTGTCCCCTTTTATTTGACGACGTACAGCGATTGAACGGGTTGGGCCTGAGTCATTCCTAATTAAGATGTGGTAAAATTTGTATAATCGAATGAAATCGGGGTGGTTGGGTGTAGGATTGGTACTAGGCTCGTTAAGCCCGTCCAGGAGTACCGCTACGCAAATTCTACAGACGGATTCGGTCACCTCCGCTATACGACAAACGCTTCGGGGGGGGCAGCCGGATACCTCTAAAGTTAAAGTATTGGTTCAACTGGCCCAGCGTTATCAACAGCGCGGGATAGCCGATAGCGCTTTTTTTTATACACAACACAGCCTTCACCTGGCTAAACAGGGAAATAATCCGCTTAATTGGGGGAGAGCTTATAGCCAACTGGGCAATTACTATTTTTATCGGTCAAACTACAGCCAGAGCTATACAGCTTACCGAAAAAGTATTCCGTTTCTTCTACTAGCGGCAAATAGTACTGAAGCGGCCCACGCCATGTATTTACTAGCCTTAATTCAAACAAAACAGGGAAATGCAGTTCAGGCGGTCGATCAACTAACGAAAAACCTAGGGTATGCCACCCGGACGGGCAATACCGCTAGGACTGGAGCGACCTATGCGCTGCTGTACAGTTTGCATCTAAAGCTAAACGATAAAAAGAGTGCATTTTTAGATCTTCAGGCCATGCGCCAACTGGCTGAACAAACCAATTCTCCCCCAGACTTATGGTTAGCGTATGGGAATTTGGCCAGCTGGTACGGCAGGGAGTCTAACCCAACACTGGCCGAGTTATATTGGCAAAAAGATATACGTGCCGCTCAACAGTGGAATAGTCCTGCCATTTATGTCAATACCTACTGCTCGTATGCGTCTCATTTACTGAAGCAAAATAAATTGCAACGGGCAGAGACCTTTCTGAACAAAGCCTATACCCAAGCCCATACAGATAGAAGTATATCAACTGCGAATATCGATTTACTTTTGGCGCAAATACGGGAAAAGCAGAACCGACTAAACGAGGCTAATCATCTGGTGAGTCACGCTCTTGGCGCACTCCAAAAAGAGCATACATTTCAATTTGAAGAGGGATTAACGGTACTGGCCCGGGTCCAGAAAAAGCAGGGCCAGTATAAACAGGCTCTGGATAACTTTGTGCGGTTAAAATCGCTAAGCGATAGTCTGAGAGAAGACAAAAAGAATCAGGCCATTATTGCGATTGAATCCCGGTATCGCTTTGACAAGAATGAAGCGGATATGGCTTTGCTTAAAAAGAATCTGGCCATTCAGCAGCTTGACTTAGCACGGGCGAATCAACAGAATATCATTTACATTCTGGCTGCAGGAGGTTTCTGCCTTATTCTTTTGCTGGTTGGTTGGTTTGGCTGGCAGGCCCGCCAAAACGTGCGTAAGCTAACCCATCAACAACTCGAGATCAACAAACAGGCGGCTCATCTGAAGGAACTAAACGCGGTTAAGGACAAACTCTTCAATATCATTAGCCATGATTTAAGAGCACCGGTTGCAACCCTCAAACAGCACCTGGAAGCGCTTCCGTCATTTCCGACGGTCGACCAAATGAATCGAGTCAAGCGAACAACAAATATTTTGTATACGACGCTGGATAACTTATTACACTGGACCACTATGCAACGCAATGGGATAGTCACCCGTCCCATCTCCATTGATCTTAGCGAGTTAATTAATGAAAGCCTGGAACTCCTTAGCCCGTTGGCCAGGGACAAGCAGATTCAGGTTGATTACACGCCCCAACCGATCATAACCTGGGTGGATGAGTATCAGATACAGATCGTTTTTCGCAATATTCTCCATAACGCGATTAAATATAGTCCGCTCAGTGGCCGAATACGAATTGATTGCCAATCGTCACCTGAGCAGACTATTGTAACGATTCAGGATTCGGGAAAAGGAATGCAAGCTAGGCTTGACCAGCCAGATTCAATAGAAAACGGAACCTCTGGTGAACGTGGTACCGGCCTGGGCTTAGTGGTGAGTAGGGAATTTATGAAATACAATGGGGGACACCTATCAATCCACAGCGAGATAACCAAGGGGACCCTTGTTACACTGACATTTCTGATTCACGAACCTGCTATCAAAGGTTCAACGAAGTAAAGGCATTTTAGTGATGAACTCTCGCTTGCTACCGATGGAGTTGGACAGTGTTTTTTTAATCACTGTCTCACAATTCGCTCCCAAATGAGACGAGGGCGTGTCAATAATTCGGGCGTTTACGACGACGCAAACGCTCTTTCGCCCTATTCTAAGAAATTCGATGTTAGGTCAGGTAAACCCTTTTTTCGTATGTTTTCAGGTAATCTACGAAATGGCACAGGGACTATGAGCAACTTACTTACAGACTAGCGAAGTGATCCATTAGTATGTGCCACCATAACCACTGACCCGCCAGGTTCATCGTCAGATGCAATAACAGAAAGAGCCCTATGGCCAACGGGTACGAGGGCTGTAGCCGACCCATTCGTCGATCGTCTACCAGCAGAAGCAGTAATACCACTTCGATGGCGACAAAGCTACCATTCAGTGTTTTAGCGAAACTGTCAAACCACGGAATGAAAAATAATAGGCGGGTAATAGCGGGCGGCAGAATGATGAGTACGGTACAAACCATATAACGGGCATGGATGGCCAATCGTTGCCCATTCCATAAGCTCAAGCCCAGAAACAAGGAAAAAAGCAGCAAAGAGGACGCATCGATAAAAGAAAGCTGATAAACAGCTCCGGGCGGGTACTCATCGGCTGCCTTCAGCATCAGGTGCATCATCTTGACTCCCCCAATCAGCAGGGCAGGCCAGGCACAAGCACAATCGTGCCGATCCAATCTAGTTTTCGATGCAATGCCAATTGCCCACGTCGATACAAAATAGGTTGTAGAATCAGCAAACCCATCCATAATCCGGCGGAAGCCCCATGCAGATGATGATAGAGGTCAGTCTGGGTGAGTCGGGAAAAATAAGACCGGGAAAATCCCAGCCAGGTTATGCTAACGGCCAGCCCAAAATACCAAGGGGCATTGGGATACAGCAATGTCTGTTTACGTGGCGTAGATGTGAAATAGTCTTGGTTAAGCTCTTTCAATTCAGTAACTAGCTATGGTGAGGCATTTCTCAGAGTAAGATAGCCAATAAATCATTCCAATCTAGAGAGCATGAGTTGCCAATGTACGATTCACTCTTTTGGCACATCTGGTATCGATAAAGCTTGGGTTGATAATGTAATATCAAAAAGGATACAACTAGATTAGTAACGTATACACTTCCTCGAAAGTAAAGATAGTTTTGCTTTTCCTTAGCCTATGATTTTTCACGTTGAAAAGTAAAGAAAGAAAACCGTCAACCTATTACTAAGCAAACGGCCTTATTTTAATCTTAAAAAAACGGTCCCACTTGAGACGAACGAGCGTTCATGGATCTGCTGCTAAAATGGGCGTTTAATGTGACTCAGTCTACCTTTCGTACGATTCTAGTAAATACGAAAATAAATCCATTACAAAACGACCAACTAGTAAGTTTCAGGGGGGGGAAGGTCAATCAAGTACCGATTTTCGTGCTTTAAGAAGAAATGTACGATACGGCAGAAGGGCTATAAACAGTTAATATATAGAGTCTTAAACACATAATCATTTCTGTACGAGAAGATTGTCCACTCATACCTAACCAAAGTGCCAATCAATAGCAGCCCTCCACATACGAACAGTTGATCTCTGATGCAACTACAATAGTGCTACTAGTAGGCCACTGATTTTTGGAGCTTGTATGTAGTAAATAATTTATTTTCAGGGTGTTACGAACGTAACTGCTGATAAGTTAGTTATCGGTCTGCAACCTAGCCAATCCTAGGGTCTTCTCCGTCCCTGTCTTGCGTTCTTAGCTGTCGGTCAAGTTTTTACTTAATCCCAGCTTTGATGATCCACGTAGAGTAAAACACCTAAGTCCACCAGCAATTCGCTATGAATTGCCCTTCTCTACAGCATAAGTTAAGCGACTTGCAAGCCAACAATGAGCAATCATCCCGTCATCTGCTCCGCGGCACTCGAAAAGGGAAAAACGGTTCGTCAGTGATGTATTAAGCCCTTGATCACCACAATTCAGATGACGTATTTCTTTTTCCAAACAACACGATGAAACTGACGCTAAACGTCGTTGACATTCCGTTTGCTGATCATAGCCTACTGGACTGAATGTATTCATCCGGCTAGCGACTTATAAAAGCAATCCATTTCCATTGCGTTTCGTAGTTTGGGAAGTAAAGTGCGAAAATTGGATGGTGCCTGTAACAGACAAAGGCCGTTTGCCTTAATTCCATAAAATGCTCCTTCTTGAGCGCTAGAAGCTTCCTGCATTGGCTTCTTTACTGTTGTGTTTCAAGGGATACAATCTATTGTCTCTATCCCGTGTCTTGAATGAATGACAAAACGTATGACTAACGTCGTACCCTTGTTAACGATCATCCGTATTACAATCCTTTAGACTTATATATCATGGAAAAACTGTCATTACTGGCTCGTGTTCAAGCAAAACCTGGCCAAGAAGCTACTGTCGAGAACTTTCTGAAAGAAGCGCTGGCCATGGCTCAACGGGAAGCGGGCACCCTTCGTTGGTATGCCTTCAAGATCAATGAGAATACGTTTGGTATTTTCGACACCTTTGCCACCGAAGACGACCGGCAAGCCCACCTGAGCGGTGAAATTGCGAAGGGGTTGCTGGCCAATGCGGACACGCTACTGAGTGTGCCCCCTGTGATCGAACACCTTGAATTGCTTGCCGTTAAGTAACTCTTATGACAGGGTGGTGACTTTCGAAGTTTGGGAAGTAAAGTATGAACGTTACTACCCTATTACAAATCAAGCGACATTTATTTTACTCTCAAAATACCCTCGAACTTATCGTTGGTTTATCACATACTCGGCTTGATTTAGGTGAGCTTTACTAACAATCGAACACTACCTTAATCAAGAGTAAATTACTCTTGATTAAGGTAGTAGCCATATTGATCTACTTCATGAATTGATTAATAACCATGAATAAGGACAGCCGATTATATAGTGTTTTGTTCAACAAATGTCCCCGTTGTCACAAAGGAAATTTCTTTGTTAGCAATAGTGCTTTTTCTCGTCACTTTGATGATATGCATCCCAGATGTCCCAACTGTGGCTTCAACTTTATGCCTGAACCTGGTTTCTATTGGGCTTCTATGTTCGTTAGTTATGCCTTCTTTACCATCTGGACATTGCTGACCTTTTTAATTGTTGTTATCTGGCTCAAGGTAGATTTGAACTACTACCTGATTGGGCTAGTGCCTACCTTGATCTTATTAACACCTTTCTTCTTCCGTATGGCTCGTCGTATTTGGTTGACCATCTTTGCTTAGTATTTTCTTTGTTTGATTCAGGCCAATTCAAAAGACGCTTAAGAAGGTTTAGAAGATATAACTTTTACAAGGACAATGTCTTGACCCCGATCATTATAGCGAGGGTTTTCATGAACGAAAATGGCTGATCCGGTATTTGCACTGAAGCAATAAATATCGTTGAGTTAATTGTTGAAACTTTTACTACTCATGTGGTACATTACCTAGATTACATTCACTGCCTTTTATTGTAATCTACTATAATGATCTTATGGTAGTGCCCAGAAAAGGTAGCAAGTCCAATTAGTCGCTCACAGCCTGCAACAGACAAGGACTGTACGGAAAAAAAATCAACTTATTTAAACAATTCACTTAAACAAGTGTCGCCACAACAGAACGAATACCGGTTTTGCGTATACGTTCCTGTCGCCTGGTTGCCCAGTTGGGATCATTTCCTCCGGACGGACCGCTCCTGCCGGACGTAGAGATCTTTCCTGCTCAACCATGATAGCTCCTGCCCTTTCAGAGTCAGCTCCGGGCGGCCAGCTCGCTTCTTTTCTGGCCGCCCGGCGCCCAGCGCTGCTGGCCAACTGGCGAACCGCTTGCGAGACCGACCCGGACCTGAGAAGCGTCAACCGCTTAAGCCGTGACGAGTTTACCAACCAAGTCCCATTCATGCTCAATGTGCTCCAGCAGCAGTTGCAGCAGCAGGATGAAGAAGCCCAGGTGGACCGCTTAGCCGCTGACCATGGCCTGCTTCGTTGGCATAAGGGCTATGTCCTGGCCGAATTGTTGGCCGAGATGCACTATTTAAACCAGAGTATGCTGGCTGAACTGGGGGGCCTTCTGGCAACTCTACTCCGCAACCGATTGTCCCATGATCACTCAGGCCTATGTGCACTTCTTTGCGTTTGCCGATCAGATCAACACCGGTAGTGTGAGCCAGTTTACCGACTTACAACGCACGGCGGCAGCCAGCCGGGTCAACGTACTGGAAAAAGCCCTGGCCGAACTTCAGGCACTCAGCCAGCAACGCAGTGAGCTCCTGCGCCATTCTTCCCATGACCTGCGGGGTAGCTTCGGAGCTATTCTGGGAGCCGCTTCTCTACTGGAACTGGTGACGGACTCCCAAGAGGAGCGTAAATAGATGCTGGACATGTTGCTGCGGAACCTGACGACTTGTCGCTCGCTGGTTACCCAGTTGATGGACCTGGCCCGCCTAGAGGCCGGACAGGAAGCCCTGCACATTCAGCCCCTCGATGCGGGTCAGTTGTTGACCAATCTCGTGGCGAGCTACCAGCCGCTGGCCACCGAGCGGGGTCTTTTACTCAAAGCGGACGGACCGGCCAGCTTGCCGGTCGCGTGTGACCCCCTTCAGCTTCAGCGCATTATTCAGAACCTGGTGCTCAACGCGCTCAAGCATACACCTACCGGTTAGGTATCGGTCTGTTGGAGTCGAGAGACTGAGACGCGATGGATGGTCAGCGTGCAGGATTCGGGACCGGGCTTGCCCACCGCTACCCAAGCGGGTTCACGCTCCCACCTTGGAGTCCCCTCCCCCGAAACCACAGCGGCCTATGATTTCGCCGATGCTCAGCCAGCGGCTACCGCCCTTTCTTCTTGCTCCGGGTTTGCCCACCAGGGGGAAGGCGTGGGCTTATCTATCGTCAAGGGCTTGTGTGAACTGTTACGGGCTAGTCTGGAGATCGACAGCCAGCCAGGCGTAGGCACCCTGTTTCGGATACGGCTGTCCATTCAGAAGCAGCTTTGAAGGCCACCGCTGCCCTCCTATGGAGGTGACCTTCAAACTCTATAGGGATCGCCCTTCCTGTTTCTTCCAGCCCAACGGCACAATCATTCTTTTTAGTTGCGCCCGTACCCTCACTTTTTCAATACGATTTTAACTTTCTTATTAAACAAAAGTAATGTCCAGACAAGTCGACGGTTTGACAAAGGTGGGTGAATCTCACGCTACGTAAATCGTGAAGAGAAGTCGTCAGTAAAGACTAGACCATGCTGATAACGGTGGTTATCAGAACAACAACGCACGGCTACCCCGCAGAATGACTATTCTGCCGTGTGGCAACAAGGTGAATGGGCTTGTCTACAACAGACACCATCTGTCTGTTAACCAAGGCTACAATGGTCTGTTGTTGCTCAGTCTAAAGGGAAAAACGATACAGATCGTGTTGACGGGCTTGCCCGATACACACGACACGCCCTTCTGCTAACCCAAACGCTTCGCTCGGTAAGTGTGGGTCTTATCCTGGAAGAACCAATTGATTTGGCGCCTTTTTAACTTACCGTTCAGGTAGGTATCTAAACCCGTCTTTGTTGCGGCTGGACCCGTTTTGCCGTTAGGGCAAGTGCTTAAGCTAGCGTCCAGGCGGCATGACAGCTTGAGGTCTTCAGTAGAGTAGTTCAATCACGTTTAACGACAGGAAGCTATGTTAGCAATGAATTTTCGCGGTCCTCGCCAAATCAGGCTGGACCGGAACAAGCCCGAGCCGGAGATCAAACATCCCTATGATGCCATTGTCCGGGTTACCCGATCCCTGATTTGCGGCTCAGACCTGCACCTGTATCACGGTCGTGTGCCCGATACCCGGGTGGGCATGACCTTTGGTCATGAGTTTACCGGCGTCGTCGAAGCGGTAGGCTCGGGCGTGCAAAAACTAAAAGTGGGTGACCATGTGCTCGTGCCGTTTAATGTTGCCTGCGGCAGCTGCCCGCATTGTAAGCAGGAACTCTACGGCAACTGCAATGAGTCCAATCCGCAGGCCACCGCCGTAGGCGGCTTTTTTGGCTATGCCCACACAGGCGGTGGTTATGATGGCGGACAGGCCGAATACGTTCGGGTACCGTATGCCGATGTGAGCCCCACCATAATCCCTGCCGGCATGGACCTGGAAAACGCCGTCCTGCTGACTGATGTGGTGCCTACGGGTTACCAGGCGGCCGAGCAGGGCGGCATCCATAAAGGCGATACCGTGGTGGTGTTTGGGGCCGGCCCGGTCGGTCTGATGGCGGCCCGCTTTGCCTGGTTTTTCGGAGCTGCCCGGGTTATTGTGATTGACCATGTAGACTACCGGCTGGAGTTTGCCCGCAAGTTTGCCTTTGCCGAGGCTTACAACTATCGGGACATGAAAGACCCGGTGTTGTTCGTAAAAAAAGCCACCGATTACTTTGGCGCGGATGTCTGTATTGATGCGGTGGGCTGCGATGCTTCAGGCAGTGCTCTGCAAGACATTACCGGCAAAGGATTACTCCTGCAAGCCGGCAGTGCCACCGCCCTGCACTGGGCGATTAACTCCGTTAAAAAAGGCGGCATTGTTTCCATCATTGGCGTATACGGTCCTCCCTGGAACCTGGCACCCATCGGCAGTCTGATGAACAAAGGGATTACCATACGGGCCAATCAGGCCTCGGTGAAACGGCTGCTGCCCAAGCTGATAGATCACATTATGAGCGGCCGGATCAACCCAAAGGAAATGATTACCCACCGGATACCGCTGGAAGACGTGTCCGATGCCTACCGCATGTTTTCCAGTAAGCTCGACCACATTATCAAACCCTTACTCATTCCACCACGCGCCAATGCGGCTTAACCCCTTGTCTTATGCAAACCGAATTAGAAGACACAATAGCCGAATTTCAGGACCGCAAAATTGCGGACCGAAACCTGAAAAACCGTACCAAAGACATCCCCGGCTGGGGCATGGATGCCGATCCGGAAAATGACCCCACCTACCCCATGAAGCATTGGAACGGTGCGGACCACGAGCGGCTCAATTATGAAAAAGCCCCCCAGCAGCCCCTCGACATGGAGGTCTTGCATTCGGTGGAGCGACCGGGCGTTACTCGGGTCTTTGGTACGTCATCACCGCCTACGGGCTTAAGTGGGGCTATCCGTCGCTATGCCTATCAGTATAGTGAAGCGACGGCTACGCACTGGATGACGTTGATATTAGCCGACCGGATAAACGTCATTGAGGGAAAGCTGAGTGACTTAACGCACGGCATTCTTCCCAACCCCTGGATTGAGAGGGGCTGGCGAGCAGAATGGAAGCACAACCGCCCTGCGTTTATACGAAAGGCAGCGACTACGGGCTTGCTGATCACGGCCGGCCTGCTGCTGCTGAAACGGAAAAACAAGCGTAAGTAGGTGTTAGTAAGCGGGTAGGATTGATTGTATCAACCCAGAAGAAGCCACTAGCTGAACACTTCTGGGTTGATCCATTTTTGATGGCTTCTGTTTCAAAGGAAAGTGGATTTTAAACAGCTCTTATGCACAATCATCGGCCAACCGATCGGCTTGAATATTTTAGTGACGCTGTCTTAGCGATTGCAGCAACATTACTAGCTACCGAACTGCCCAAACCAGAGACCGATACAGGTTTGCTGCAAGCCATAGCCAACCAGTGGCCTCATTATGCTGCATTCGCTGCTTCCTTCCTGTTTATATGCATTGCCTGGTCCAACCACCACAACATGTTTATTTATTTAAAGCAGACGGACCAGTACCTGCTTAGTCTAAATAGTTTGTTTTTAATCTTCGTTACACTTCAGTCGTTTACCACCGGCTTGTTGGCCCGGCATGTTGGCAAACCAGACGAGCAAACGGCAGCCTTGATCTATCATGCGACATTGGTGTTGATGACATTTTTTTATAACTGCACCTGGTGGTACGCCATTAAAAAGCCCGAACTTCTAGAAGAAGGTACAGATAAAAGGCTCATTCGTCTGTTAACCAAGGAATATGCCATTGCCCCTGCGCTGCACCTGGTTGCCTTACTCATTTGTTTGTGGAGTGTACCCTTTAGCATTGTGCCTGTTTTACTGCTATACATCTATTTTGCCTTACCAAGGGCAAGTGAGAAAAAGGCAAAAAGTAAGTAAGAAAAAGCAGGGGTAGGAACGCATTTAAACTTACCGATCATGAGTACACGCAACAATCAACTTGACGAAGTGTTTTCAGACGATACCTACCAGTTAACCGGTGTGGCGATCGCAAAAGACGGGCGTTTGTTTAGCTGTTATCCGTTATGGCCCGGACCACACCAATACAGTATTGTCGAAATCTTCCCCAATAACCGGGTGAAACCGTATCCGGACGAACAATGGAACAGCTGGCAGGAAGGGGATAATGGAAAAAATAAATGGGTTTGTGTGCAGGCCGTGTACGTTGATGCGGAGAACTACCTGTGGGTGGTGGACCCGGCCTGCCCGAACATGGAACAGGTGTATGATACTAGTTTTAAGCTGGTCAAGTTCAACCTGGCGACCGATACCATCGAAGACGTGTACCGGTTTGAGGGCGTATTAAGCAACAAAAGCTATATCAACGATGTGCGGGTCGATACCCATAGACGAGTAGCGTATTTAACGAACTCCAATGAAGGGGGCATTGTGGTGGTTAATCTGGAAACAGGAACTAGCCGAGAGGTATTGCGCCATCATCCTTCGGTGAAACACGACCCTTCCTTTACTCTGATCGTGGACGGGAAAGAATTTAGAAAGCAGGGCCAGCCGGTACACCTTCAATCCGATGGCATTGCCCTAACACCGGATGGCGAATGGCTGTACTATAAACCGCTCACCGACAACAAACTCTACCGCATCCGAACGGACTATTTGCGGGACGAAGCACTCCCGGAAGAGCAACGGGAGGCTGCGGTAGAAGATTTGGGCAGGGTTGCAGTTACGGACGGGATGATCTTCGACACAAACGGCAACCTGTACCTGGGCGATTACCAAAACTACAAACTGGTCCGACTAACGCCTGCGTACAAGCTGGAAGACGTCGTGGCCGACGAAAGGCTGATCTGGCCGGATAGTTATTCCATTTCGACGGATGATTATTTGTACATCAGTTGCTCCCAGATCAATAAGCAGCCCGATCACAACGAAGGCGAAAACAAACGAACCACCCCGTATGCCATTTACCGAATGAAGTTGCCTGCTTAACAAACCTTATATCTCTCTAAAACTATGGCAAACAAAAAGCAGCCTGTGTCGCGTGTACTGGGCATGGGACAGATTGAACCGGACGTCAGCGGTTCCAGTCGAATTAATGTTGACGATACGGAGCGAATCTGGTCGGCGGCTGGTGGAGCGCTGTTAGCTACGTACGGCTTGCGACGTGGTTCGTTTAGCGGGCTATTACTGGCCACGCTGGGCGGATTTATGGTCTACCGGGGGGCGTCGGGCTACTGCCCCATGAACCAGGCGCTGGGGCGAAATACGGCCGAGCCGAATGCTGAAGATAAGGCAGTAGATTCGATTGAAATCGCCAAAAGCCTGACGATCAACAAACCGCGCGAAGAGGTCTACGCCTACTGGCGGCAACTGGAGAACCTGCCCCGGTTTATGTTTCATCTGAGCGAAGTTCGACAACTTGACAACAAACGGTCGCATTGGGTAGCGAAGCTCTCGGATGGTCTCCTCGCTAAAACGCTGGGAACGGTGGAGTGGGATGCCCAGATTCTTGAGGAGGTGAAAAACGAAAGATTGGTCTGGAAATCAGTCGCCGATGCCCGGATTGACAACGCGGGCGAAGTCAGTTTTGTCGATGCGCCCAATGGCCAGGGTACAGAAGTTCACGCGGTGATCAAGTACCGTCCACCAGCCGGGCAACTGGGCGGTGCAATCATGAAACTGTTTAACCCAGCTTTTGAGGAAATGATCAAACAGGATCTACGCCGGTTCAAGCAATTGCTGGAAACCGGCGAAATCACGACCATCGACGGGCAGCCGTCCGGTCGAAAAAGTGAGCAACAATCCGGTAAGAAACCTGTATCTGAACACGCTAAAGCAGACGAAAAACATGAAAGCGCTATGTTATAATGGTGTTGGCGACCTGCGCACAGAGCGGGTTCCCGACCCGACAATCATCAACCCCAAAGATGCGATTCTGCGGGTTATTCTGTCCTCGGTATGTGGCTCCGACCTGCACCTGCTCAACGGCTACGTGCCAACTATGCGCGAAGGCGACATCATTGGCCATGAGTTTATGGGCGAAGTCATCGAGATAGGCTCCGAGGTAAAGAAGCTGAAAAAAGGCGACCGCGTCGTGGTGTGCTCGATTCTGGGCTGTGGCGAGTGCCAATATTGCCAGAGTACGCAATGGTCGCTCTGCGACAACTCCAATCCCCACGCCTGGATACCGGAAAAAGCTTATGGCGATTCGCCGGCCGGGATCTTCGGGTACTCCCACGCGTTTGGCGGTTATGCCGGTTCGCATGCCGACTACATTCGCGTACCGTATGCCGACCGGGGCTGCTTTGTCATTCCCGAAGGATTGCCCGACGAAGCCGCTGTATTTGCCTCGGATGCCCTCCCGACGGGCTTTATGGCTGCGGATTTAGCCGACATCCAGCCGGGCAACGTAGTGGCTATCTGGGGCTGCGGAGGAGTTGGTCAGATGGCCATTCAAAGTGCTTTTCTGCTGGGTGCGTCCCGCGTGATTGCCATCGACCGGGAACCTGACCGGCTGCGGATGGCGAAAGACATCAGCGGAGCCGAAGTGCTGGATTTCTCGAAAGTCGACATTCAGGAAGCGCTGCGGGAGATGACCGGTGGGCGTGGCCCCGACCGCTGCATCGACTGCGTGGGCATGGAAGCGGTCAGCGAAGGGCTGGATTATTATTACGACAAAACCAAGCAGTTTGTCCGGCTGGAATCCGACCGGCCGATCGTGCTGCGGGAAGCCATCATGGCCTGTCGGAAAGGCGGAACCGTTTCGATTATCGGCGTTTATGGCGGCCTGGTAGACAGCATCCCGATGGGGGCAGCCATGAATAAAGCCCTGACTTTCCGAATGGGGCAGCAACACGGGCAGCGGTACATTCCCCGGTTGCTGGAGCATCTGCAAAAAGGGGAGCTTAACTCAGGCTTCATGCTGACACACAAAATGTCGCTCGATGAGGGCATGAAAGGCTACGATCTGTTCAACAAGAAAGAAACGATGCGGGTCGTTTTTGCGCCACAATAGGGGATTGGATGGCTGGTCAAGACGGCAGGTTTCCATCCGCTTGACCAGCCATCACGTCTAAACGCATGGAGCTGTTTACCGTTTTTAGTAAGATCCGGCTTTGTCCTTTTGACCGGTTCGCCAGTGCAGCAGGAAAACGCCCCTACTTACTGATTTGTATTGAAAACGTGTAAACAGCACTTGATCAATTACGTATACAATCTTAAAAAAGTGTACCAAATGAGACGAAGGAGTGCTCATGAATTTGTTATTTAAATGGTACTCTTTTCTTCTTGTGTAAGAGAGCCACGCCTTGCAATACAGTGGCGCATTGGCAGAAGTCCAACTTTGTTTGCCTAACGAGGTTAACGAAAAAGTGTACATGTTGCCATTTTATAGCAATCTCTCCAAGTATCTTCTTTTCCCATGGCTCGACGAACAAACGCCAACGACCAGGACGATAAAGCCGCATCCGGATATGTCCGCGTGCGGGGAGCTCGTGAGCACAACCTCAAAAATATCGACGTCTCAATACCACGAAATCAGCTGGTGGTTTTCAGCGGTGTCTCCGGTTCGGGCAAGTCGTCCCTTGCCTTCGGCACCCTCTTTGCCGAAGCACAGCGACGGTATCTTGAATCGGTTTCCCCGTATGCCAGACGGCTGATCGATCAGGTCGGCGTGCCGGATGTCGATGCCATTGACGGCCTGCCACCCGCCGTCGCCCTACAGCAACAACGCGGCACGCCCAATGCCCGCTCGACCGTAGGTAGTCTGACGACACTCTCGAGCCTGGTGCGCATACTCTACTCGCGCGTGGGTACATACCCCCCCCGCCAGACGATGCTCTATGCAGAGGATTTTTCCTTCAACACCCCGCAAGGGGCTTGTCCCCGCTGCCAGGGTATGGGCCGGGTGCACACCATGACGGAAGAGTCGATGGTTCCAGATCCGTCGCTGACCATCCGCCAGCGGGCCATTGCCGCCTGGCCCACGGCCTGGGGTGGTCAGAACCTGCGCGACATTCTAGTCTCACTGGGCTATGACATCGACCTACCCTGGAAAGACCTACCCAAAACCGATCGACAGTGGATTCTCTTTACGGACGAGCAGCCGACGGTTCCCGTCTATGCAGGCCTCACCCCAGCCGAAACGCGTCAGGCTCAGCGACTAAAGATGGAACCGAGCTATCAGGGAACCTTCAGCAGCGCCCGGCGAAATCTGGAGCACACGCTTGCCAATACGGAAAGCGCAGCCATGCGCAAACGCGTGTTGCAGTTTATGATCAGTAGCCCCTGCCCGGTATGCAAGGGCAAACGCTTAAAGCCCGAGGCACTTTCGGTTACCTTCGCCGGCTACGACATCGGCGATCTCTCGCACCTCTCCCTGGCCCAACTGGCAAACGTTATCCGGCCGGCAGCAAATGGCGAGTTTGCCTCCGACATAAATCCGTCAACGTCGCTGGTGAGTCGTCAGGCGGCAAAAGCTGCGCTGGATAAGCGCCAGCAGGCAGGTGGCTCGGCGCACAAGGGCGCTTTTGATGTGCGCCGTACGGATGATCTCTCGCCTGAAAAGCGTATCGCTGCCGAGCGCCTGTGCGGTGATCTGCTGGATCGCCTGACCACGCTCATCGAGCTTGGCCTTGGTTACCTGTCGCTTGACCGCAGCACGCCCACCTGCTCATCCGGTGAGTTGCAGCGGCTGCGGCTGGCCACTCAGCTCTCCTCCCAGCTTTTTGGGGTCATCTATGTGCTGGACGAGCCGACGGCCGGGCTGCACCCGGCCGATGGCCATGCGCTCTTCGACGCACTGGACAGGCTCAAAGCGTCGGGCAACTCGCTTTTCGTGGTCGAACACGATGTTGAGATGATGCGCCGTGCCGATTGGCTGGTTGATGTTGGCCCTGAAGCGGGCAGTGCGGGCGGACGCATTCTCTACAGTGGCGAACCACAAGGCCTTAGGCAGGTCAGCGAGTCCCGTACCAGACCCTACCTGTTTGAGGAAACAGCCCGGCTGGCCTCCCCCAACCGTCCCCCTACAGGCTGGCTGGGCCTGGAAGGAGTTCGACGAAATAATCTCAAGGGCGTTCATGTTTCGTTTCCGCTGGGTTGCTTTACCGCCGTGACCGGTGTCTCGGGGTCCGGCAAATCCAGTCTGGTGAGCCAGTCGCTGCTGGATCTGGTGGCAGCGCACCTGGGCATGAGACGGGAAGAGGCCGAGGAAGATGCGCTGGAGGAGGCCCCGGCCGAAAAAACCATCGGTCGATTGGGGGGCGATGTCGATGCCATACAGCGACTTGTTGAGGTGGATCAAAAACCAATCGGAAGAACACCACGCTCTAACCTGGCAACCTATACCGGGCTTTTTGATCAGGTCAGAAAACTCTTTGCCGCCACACCGGAGGCACGTCGGAGACACTTCGATGCTGGCCGCTTTTCCTTCAACATCGCCAAAGGGCGGTGCCCAACCTGTGAGGGAGAAGGCCAGGTCAGCATCGAGCTGCTGTTCATGCCGAGCGTTTATGCCCCCTGTCCGACCTGTCATGGCACCCGCTATAACGAAAAGACGCTGGCGATTACCTGGAATGGCAAATCCATTGCGGATGTGCTGGGCATGACGGTTGACGAAGCCTGCCTGTTTTTTGCCCAGGAAGCGTTGGTGTTGCGATCCCTCGACACCTTGAGGGATATTGGTCTTGGTTATCTCAAGCTGGGACAAAGCGCGACCGAACTTTCCGGTGGTGAGGCCCAGCGCATCAAGCTCGCCACCGAACTGCAACGTACGCAACGCGGTACCACCCTCTACGTGTTGGACGAGCCGACCACCGGCTTGCATCCGCGCGATGTCGACCGTCTTCTTGTTCAGCTGAACCGCCTGGTTGATGCCGGTAATACCGTTATCGTTGTCGAGCATGATATGCGCACGGTCGCCCAGTGCGATTGGGTCATTGATGTGGGGCCCGGAGCCGGGAATCACGGGGGCACGATCGTTGCGGCCGGAACACCTGCCGAGATCGCCGAGAATAAGGCGAGTCGCACGGCACCTTTCCTGGCGAACAGCCTGAAGCCAGCGCCAACTCCCCCCTAATCAACGCCACAACAAGTCTATGCGCTTCCAAGTTAGTTTCTGGTAACCCCCATAGCCGATATCAAATAATGGTTTATATAAATCATCCGGATGGATACCGGCAGCGAACTTGCGGATCGTTTAATTAAGCTCATCAAACCAAACTTTTATCCGTTTATAAGTACGTCATCGCTCGTTGTCATCATGAAAGCCGGGGATTAACTTCTACTGGAGAGCGACCGGAATAAGGCTGCCTTTACAATTTAGACTATAGTACAGTGCCCGTCCGATTAAGGAGTTACTGCTTTGTTATAGGACAGCCAATTTTTACTCAAAACAGCTTTTAAACGCCTGAAAATCCGTTGAACAAGTTGATCCGTCGATTACTCAAAACGTACGCAGATATGGAAGATTTTAACCCGGCAGAAAACCCATACGTCACCCTTTCAGGAACCATGAATGAACTACGCAAGCAAGGCTACGTAGAAGATTTTAATTTGCTACAACAATGCCTTGAATGCCGCAACGGTCAGTATAAAGTATTTGCGGATGAGTTCACGGTAGACAGCTTCTATCGATTTGAAGGCCCCAGCGACCCGTCGGATCTGGCCATTCTGTACGCCATCTCTTCGGAACGCTATGGCCTGAAAGGGTTGCTCGTAAACGGTTATGGCATCTCCAGCGATGCCGTTACTGACGAGATGTTGCAAAAGCTAACGGTGGGGGGTAGTGGTCTAACTTAATGCGCTAATGGCTATTTGTAAATAAACTAGCAGCACGCTAAATAGTAGGGTATTCAGGCTTATTGTAGCGGTTATTGAGATAAACTTCAGGTAAAAGGCGAATGTCCGGCTCACTTAGCGGGGAAAGTCACCGGCTGATTCGGGCTGGTCGATGAGCTGGTTGATTCGAACGTTCACCGAACCAAACGGGGTAGGCAGGCTGGTTCGGGTGTCACAACTACAGCACAGTAATGCAGTGGCTAAGGATGCGAAAATGGAAATCTGGTTTTGCGAAGCGTCGACCTCTTTAGGATAGACTGAGCAAACTTCCAGTTTGCGGCCCGTATCGACGTATTCCATCACTTAACGGCTCAGGCCTACGCCTGAACTTAATAAACCCACTGCACAACACCCACCTAAGATGAATCCGGACTAGTAGCCAACCACTTAACTCGACCGATTATGTATTCCCCTGATGTAGCCATGGGTTTAGGCAGTATCGTCTATGCTCTCTGTAAACTCGACGGCCAACTCCACCAACTGGAAACGAAGGTGGCTCGTGACCTGCTGGCCGAATCGCCCTATAATGATTTAGCGATTTGCGCCCTGTTTCTGCGGGACAATGTGGGCGAACCCGCCGACGAAGCGCTTGCCTTTGGCCTGTGTCGGATAACCGACAAGCGAATCGAGCTCACGAAGGATACCAAAAAACGGTTCGTCAGTCTTCTGCTGCGCGTAGCGCGGGCCCACGACGGGATTTCACGGAAAGAACGGGTCTTCATTCGTCAGTTTTGGTGGGAACTGCAACGCACCTGAGCGGGTAAATTACCCGCCTTCAGTTGGGCCGCTGCCTTGTTCAGTTCGTTGTCACAGAACAATCTGGGTCAAACCTGCTTGACTACATAACATGAACATAATCAACCAGTTAATTTCCTTATTGACCCTGATAGTGCTGGAAACCATTCTGGGGATTGATAACATTATTTTCATCTCGATTCTGGCCGGCAAATTACCCGCTGGGCAGCAGGCCCGGTTTCGCTACTGGGGGCTTGGCCTGGCGATGCTCATGCGGCTCGGCTTGCTGACCCTGATCGCCTGGATTATGCAACTGAACAATACCCTGTTTACGGTGGCATCCATCAATATGAACGGGAAAGGGCTTATTCTGCTGGCTGGCGGCCTGTTTCTAATCTACAAAAGCACCGCCGAGATTTATCACAATGCCGAAGTGGGCAATAGTGCCAACACACCCGATACCAGGAAGGCGTCATTTCGCGATTTACTACTACAGGTACTACTACTGGATCTGGTTTTCTCCCTTGATTCTATCATTACAGCTGTGGGCATGATCGATCAGCTTTGGGTAATGTACACCGCAGTTGTCGTGTCGGTTGGAATCATGCTGGTGGCGGCCAAACCCATCAGCGAGTTCATTACCCGGCACCCATCGTTCAAAATTTTGGCCCTTTGCTTTTTACTGATTATTGGGATGTCGTTAGTGGCCGAAGGGCTGCATGTCGAGATACCTAAAGGCTATATCTACTTTGCCATGGCCTTCTCCTTTCTAGTTGACTTCATTCAGATGAAGACTGTACCAAAATCAGGCAACGGATAAAGCCGTACGCTACTAACTGGTATTGACAGTTAGTAAAAAATAATCGTCCCATAAAAACCCTCCTACCTGAGACGAATGAGCGTTCGTGTTTCGCCTTCAGTAATGGGGCGTGTACTAGTATGCCAATGATAATAGTTGACAACTATTATCATTGGCATACTTACAGTAAAGTGGACTGCTTTCCAAACTGTATATGCTTGTGCTTTTCTCCCCATCCATCAAGTAGCAGGCAAGCCGGTATTAGTTCCTGGCCAATTTCTGTCAATTCATATTCAACTCGCGGTGGCACTTCCGGGTAAACAGTCCTTGTGATTACCCCGTCCCGTTCAAGTTCACGAAGCTGAAGCGTCAGCATTCGTTCTGTAATGTTTGGAATAACTTTTTTCAGCTCTCCAAATCGCCTTTTCTCGTTTCCCAAGCGCATTAGTATAAGTAATTTCCATCTACCGCCGATCAGTTGAACAGCATAGGTCAAATTACAATCTGAGAGAAAATTACGGTTAATGCTATTGGTCGAGCTTGCCTTAAGCTTTGTCATACTTACAAAATTGTATGTATCATACATTGGGATACCTACTACGTAAAAATATTGTGGCCTGTATAGTATTGCAACGCATTTGAAAAACACATACATGGAATCTGATAAAATAAAAGTAGGCTTAATAGGCCTTAATCCAGATAGTCAGTGGGCATCCGTATCACATATCCCGTCTTTAAAACTGCTCTCGAATAAATTTGACATTATTGGCGTAGCCAATTCCACTCATGAAAGCGCAAAGAAAGCTGCCGTAGCATTCCAAATTCCCAACGCCTTTGAAAATGCGCAGATGCTGGTAGAATCCAATGACATTGACCTGGTGGTGATCACGGTGAAAGTTGCTTATCATTTTGAATTGGTAAAAGCTGCGCTCGAAGCTGGAAAACACGTTTACTGCGAACATCCGCTTGGAAACGGGTTAGAAGAAACCAAAACATTAGCCGCTTTGGCCAAAAGTAAAAATGTAATTGCGGTAGTAGGTACTCAGATGGTCGTTGCACCAGAGCTACTTTATTTAGCACAGCTTATAAATGAGGGCTATGTAGGCAAAGTTTTGTCTACTACGCTCATCGGCTCCGGCGGCAGTTGGGGCGACGAAACCGTCATTACTAATTATTATCTGTATGAAAAAGAAAATGGCGCTACTATGCTAACGATTCCACTGGGGCACACCCTGGCGGGTCTAACCAAAGTTTTAGGCGGATTCAATCAGCTTACTGCACGCATGAGCAGCAATTTTAAAAATGTGAACATAAAAGACACAGGGGCAATAAAACCCAAAACTAGCGAAGACCAGATTATGGTGATAGGAACCTTGCAAAGCGGTGCTGCCGTCACCGTTCATTATAGAGGTGGGATTTCCAGGGCCACCAACTTTTTATGGGAGATTAATGGAAGCAAAGGGGATATCCAGGTAACCGCTCCACTGGGGCATGGCCAGCAGGCTCCGTTAACCATTCATGGGGCGAGGGATGACGAAACTGAATTAAAACCTTTAACTGTGCCTGCTGAAATGTACCAAGGTTTAACTGGAAATCCGGTTATCGGCAATGTAGCCCAGATTTACAAACGACTGGCAGCAGATATTAGAAATAACACCAGGACTGCTCCTTCATTTGAGGATGCTGCGTTTCTGCATGAATTATTGAATAGGATTGAAATTTCCGCTCTTTTTAACGGGCCGTATGTTACTGGTTGAGTTTGACAGATGTTAAAATTACATTCTCAAAAAATGCTCCTCCCAGAGACGCAACATCTTTCATATGTCTTTCGGTAAGATGGCGTTCGGCGAGTAGCTATTATTGGGTCAGACATCCTAATTTTAGGGATGAACAAAAAGTCTTTAATGGATTTTCAAGCTCAATGGGAAAGCCTTGTCAACAAGGCTTTTGCCGATTACGGGTCGCTGACCAGAGACGAGCGAGTGTGGTTCAATAGTCAATCCCTACTCGGTCAGGTGGATAATGGAGGCCTGATCAGTCACTACTATAATTCAGGGGCTGATTATAATCAGGAAACCATCGAGGATCTCCAGTGGCTGGGTTTTTCGGAATTGGCTGGCCTACTCATCCGCATCAATGGACTATTTCCCGGTGGGCAGCCTTCAACCGATATTGAAGAACGGAATCAGGTGATCGATACGTGGCCGGCAGGGAAATATGATGAATTGCTGGAGCAGCTTGATGAGCAGTTTTACCAAAAGGAGCCAGAGCTTGAAAACACCTTGATCCAGCATATCGAAGCAAAGCTAAGTCCAATGTAAACGCTCCCCAATGAGACGAAGGAGCCTCACGTACCTACTTCCTAAATTTGGCGTTTCACAAAATAGTAAACTTGCAAGAATTTAACGGGTAAAGTGTTAGATGCGAGTTAAGGATAGAGCAACAAGCCACCTCCGGCAGTAGGAAACATTTTCTTAGCACTCTCTTATAAAATTACTATTTGTGTTATGTTTAAACATTGGTGGAAAGCCTTAACCGTTCTGATTCTGGCCTATGTCTTCATAGCGGGTTTGATGAGCCCGGTGCCAAAATTGCCCATTTTACATGAAGCCATCCGCAATACATTCTTCCATCCCCCTCTTTGGATCGCCATGATGGTCCTGCTGTTCGCATTGGCTATCTTCTCGATTCGTTATTTAAGAAAGGGAAAGCTGGATGACGACCTTATTTCGGTTGAGTTGGCGGACACGGCCCTGTTATTCGGGGTGTTAGGCTGTATTACAGGCTCAGTATAGGCCTATTTTGCTTGGGGGGATCTGTGGCCAAACGATCCTAAAACCAACGGGGTAGCTGTTGGTATGCTTTTATACCTTGCTTATTTTGTCTTACGAGGGTCGTTTGATGATGAAATGCGTCGGGGCCGTATTTCGGCTGTCTATAACATCTTTGCTTTTGCTGTTTTTATCCCTCTCATTCTCATTCTACCTCGTTTAACCGATTCGCTACATCCTGGTAATGGGGGTAATCCCGGATTCAATCAGTATGATGCTGACAGCTCAATAAAACGAATTATCAGGCCTGCTTTTGTAGGCTTCACTTTACTGGGTTTTTGGATTACTCAGCTTCGGGTCAGATTACGCCGGTTGGAAACGCTGTTAGATGAGCAGGATGACCTAAAAGCGGCATCGACCAAGCAATCATCCGATTTACAAAATACGCCAGACTTATAATTAACTCCTTATGGATCAGTTAACGGAATTATTACGCCAGGATGGTAAGATATGGGTGGTCGTGGCGGTGATGGGTGTGGTTCTACTAGGCTGGTTCGTGTATCTGGTTGGGATTGGTCACCGAATCAGTAAGGTCAAGCGACGAGCTAGTTGCTAGCCTTGTTTTGAGCCGACCTATTTTTTAAAAATGCGAAAAAAGCTGGACATGATATTTTTCCAGCTTTTGGGGTAGAATACTGAAAAGGCTTCTAAGAAACTTCTTCTGTTTAGTTACTTATGAACCGGGCTCCCAGCCGATTCAAGAAAGTTATTGTCCGTTAGCCAGTCGGCCATCCGCTGCGGCCAAGTGTTAATCGATTTTAAGTCCGAGCGGTCTCCCATATTGAAGGCGTGTTTGCCCTGCGTATAAATATGGGCCTCTACCCGAACCTTGGCTGCCCGATACTTCTGGAGTAACAGAACCACCACTTCTGAGCACCATACATCATCGTTGGCCACCAGTAAAAAGGCGGGAGGTGCATCGGCGGGAACACTTTTGGGAAGGCCTAGCGGGCCTGGATAAATCAGCATCTGAAAGGAGGGCCTTCCATCCAGCCGATCAATGGGATCAGGGGCATCGCTAGGGCCTTTGCCAGGGGTGTAAGCGACCAGGCTTACCACATCTCCCCCCGCTGAGAAGCCCAGCATACCCAGCCGGTTAGGGTCAATTCCAAACTCGGCCGCTTTGCTGCGAACCAGCCGCATGGCCCGGTACGCATCCTCACGGGTGTGCTTGTCGAGCGAATAAGGGGAGTTTACTTCGCTGGACAGCCGATATTTTAACACAAAGGCGGCTACACCAATGCTATTGAGGTACTGGGCTGGCTGGCGCCCTTCGGCATTGAAAACAAGCTCCCGATGCCCCCCACCTGGACAAATCACAACGGCAGCTCCCGTCGCTTTGTCTTTGGGTGGCAGATAAACCGTTATGGATGGATTATTGATATGACGCACCCAATAGTCTTCCGCCTGTTCAGGTTCGTTTCGACGATCTTCAAAGCCAGGAGCACCTTTTGGCCAAAGGGGTATCTCAGGGGGAGTTGTCTGAGCCAAAACCGCGACTGGAAACCCCACTGAAAGTGCCAGTATGGCTAGGCGAAATAGTATTGATGTAGTATTAAGCAAAACAGCGTTGTGTCAAACTGTACATGATGGATAAAGTTAAGCAGTTAGTAAAACTAATCGTCTCAGGATACCCTCCCTCCTGAGACGAATCCGCTTCTTAAATGGGGCATTTTAAGAAATGAAAGGGGTTTCGGCTATCCTACGTATCTGTTTGTCTTTGGCCCCTCTCAAATGGCTCAAACTTGCTAGCTTTTGTCCCAAATGAACTAGTTTCAACAAGAAAGAGACATTTATATTTGCCCTTTTGGTACTTCAGAGATTCATTGCTTAATTTTCTACAAATACCATCAGTTTCTCTAACTTCCTTTTTCCCATGAAAAAACACTACGTTTTCCTGCTGCTGGTTCTGGCTGGTAGCTTATCTGGCCTAGCATCAATGGCTCAGAATGCTCCCATGATCCCCAATCAAAACGCCCAACGAAACATCAAGCTGGTTAGCGACTTTGTGAAGGCGATAACCGTAACCGGTGAGCAGGACAAAGCCCGCCTTCTCCTCAGCCCCAGCTATGTTGCGCATGGCTCTAGCTGGGCCGATTCGGCAACGATTGAGCAGACGATGAAAAACTGGCAAATGGCCTACAAGAACCAGATGAACCGGAAAAATGAGTTTTCGGCTCATAGTTTTCGCATCCTCTCCGGGGCCATGAAGGGGGATTGGGTGGGCTTGTGGGGAACCTATAGCTATACCGATGTGCGGACCGGCAAAGCGATCTCGTTTCCGTATCAATACACCGCCAAAGTCGTTGAGAATAAGATTGTGAGTGATCGGACTTACTTTGATCAACTCCCCATTTTGACGGAGGTTGGTTTTAAGATTCTTCCCCCTGGCGAAGCCAGAAAGTAAGTCGTGGACAGGTTGCCATCGCACGCAAGCTCCTATTATTGGCAAACTTTCATGCAATAGATTTATGGTGGCAACCAACTATAATTACTTTCATTAAACGCTCCCGATTGAGACTAGGGGAATATTTATCAATCGGTGATAAAGTAAATTAAATTGATAAAGGGATGAATTTGAAGAGGTGCTCGGTCAGATCGTACTTATCATAGTTGATAGAAGCACTGGTTACTAATAGAGCTAATCACCCAGGAAAAAAGCCATAAACTTACCGTCTATTATTTCAGTTTAGCCGCCAACCAATGCCCAGCCAAGGAAGCCTCGATTGGTTGCAACAGATGAATACCCAACTCAACTTGCTCTTCAGCTAATTCACCAAAGCACATCTGGTTCACCTGGTTCAATCGCTGGTAGCAGGCTTCCAAGTTGCTTTGCCCTTTGCTAGTGATCGTTAACCGCTTGGTCCGCTTATCATACGCATCGCCATGTTCCAAGATTAGACCCGACTTCTTAAGTCGGTCAAGAATCAGTAAGCCGGATGATAACTCATTGAAATGAGCCGAGATGACATCAGTCTTTTTGGGATTGGTCATATAAGCTACCGAACTGAGATACAAAAACTCATCGAAGCTGTTCAGGCCGCATTCTTTAAAAGCAGCCAGGGCATGAAGTGTATGCAACTTAGAAATCCGACCAATTAATTTAATCAGCAAGCTAGCCTTGTCAGGGGGAAGGGGGGATTGCCAAAAGGAAGCTAAACTACCTTTTGGCGCCTGACTCGCTAAGTAAGTTTGGCAGAACTGGGCTAAATCCGCTTTGGGATTTTCTTGTTCATAACTGGCCCAAAGATTGAGCAATTCAACGGCTTTATTCATCTATATCATTTTTGATGTAAAAATAAAAAATAAAACATCACTTGTGTTGTAAAAAATCATTCCTGCTATACGTTTGCTGATGAAACATCATAACTGATACAATTATGCATGCAGTACAAGTGAAAGGATTGACGGGGGTGATTATGTCCTCACCTGAACCAAGTCGGTTGGCAACATTTTATCGGGACGTATTAGGTATTCCGCTCGCGTTGAACCGGCATGGTAATACGCCTGAACATTGGGAATGTAATTACAACGGGATTCATTATGCGGTGCTAAAACAAAAGGTGACTACGCCAGCGAACGTAAATACAGTCCTGTCCTTTGCGGTGGATGACATTGAGGGCTTTGTATCAGCACACAACATTTTATTAATTCACCCTATCATGGATCTGGGGGAAGGGGCATTTATTGCTAGCTTTAACGATCCTGACGGCAACATCCTGCGCTTTTGGATGACTAAAAACTAAAAAGCCGTTAGCCCATAACGATGATTCTCAATCATCATCGTTATGGGCTAACGGCTTTTTATGATAAATTGGTTACCGCTTCTCATAAAAGGCTCCATAAATACAGGCTGTACTTATGCCCTTGCCACAACCGTTAGCCTAGCCTCAGAAAAACGGTATCAAAATTAGGGAGGGGGTCTATCCTCTTTTCATATGTAGCAAAAGGACGTAAATAAGAGGTCAAGTTTAATTTATTGGCCGTAACCTGACACTCAATTAATTTTTTCGACCAAAAGTAGTATTATTGACTTTTTAATGTCAGTGATTTTTGACCCTCTTTTCCGAATGTTAATAGCCTTACCTGTCACGATCCCGACTTCTTCCTGGCTCCCTCAAACCTTAACTAAATATTCTATTTGTTTTCAACACGCATGCCGCCGAGCTGTAATAGTTTGGTATACCCTGAGCTTGTTGTTTTTGCTAGTTTCTACTACCGCCCGGGGCCAAAATTTTGGTCCTCAGGCTACGTTTCCGGTAGGCTATCAGCCCAACTCGGTAATCATAAAAGATGTGAATGGCGACGGTAAACCTGATCTTATCACAGCTAACAATAACAATATATCGCCTGCTAATAGCACTATATCGGTGCTATTAGGAACCGGAACCGGCAGTTTTGGCGTTGCCACCAACTATTCCTTAAGTTTTGCGCCCTTCGTGCTGGCCTTGGAAGACATCAATGGGGATAGCAAGCCCGACATCATCACGCTCAATACGAATAACAGTAACGTATCGGTGCTGTTGGGCACCGGCACCGGCAGTTTTGGGGCCGCTACTTCCTTCGCTGTAGGTAATAGCCCCCGCTCACTAGCCCTGGGAGATGTGAACGGGGATGGGAAGCCCGACATGATCATCACCAATCCATCCAGTAAGAATCTATCGGTACTATTAGGCACGGGGACGGGTAGCTTCGGCGTAGCCACTTCCTTCGCTACGGGCACTGGCACCGGCGCAATGGTCGTGAAGGATATGAACGCTGATGGAAAAGCTGACATCATCACCACTCATTTCGAGGGCAGCGCAGTGTCAGTGCTATTGGGTACGGGGACGGGCAGTTTTGGGTCTGCTACTAATTTTGCCATAGGTATTCCTCCCGTTAATTTAGTAGTGGAGGATATCAACGACGATGGGAAACTTGATGTCATCACAGCGAACGGAAGTGCTAGTACGATATCGGTGCTTTTAGGCACGGGCACGGGCAGTTTGGGAACGCCAACGAGTATAGCCTTTGACGATTGGGTCTACCCAGTAGCAGTGAGCGATATAAACGGGGATGGGAAAGCCGATATGATCACAGCCAGTTCCTATCCCACCAGTAAAGTATCCGTGTTGCTAGGGACGGGAACGGGCAGTTTTGGGGCTCAGACTACCTTTCCAGTAGGTAATAACCCTAGTTCGGTGGCGGTGGCGGATGTCAACTTGGATGGTAAGCCCGACATCATGGCGGCCAATCAGGGCAGTAGCAATGTCTCGGTGCTGCTCAATCAGCAGGTGGTTCCCCACGAAGTGAATTTTAGTCAGACTACATTTCCGGTAAGCGTTGGCCCTACTTCGGTAGCGGTGGCGGATATCAATTTGGATGGTAAACCCGACATCATTACTGCCAATCAGGGCAGCAATAATGTGTCGGTACTGCTGGGAACGAGTGCGGGCCGATTTGGCTCCCCCGCGAACTATTCGGTAGCCAATTACCCTCGTTCGGTAGCGGTGGCGGATGTCAACTTGGATGGTAAGCCCGACATGATCACCGCTAATAGTAGTAGTAATAATGTCTCCGTACTGATAGGCACAGGTACCGGAAATTTCGGGGCTGCTATTAACTTCGCCGTGAGTGAACGTCCCTACACGATAGCGGTGGCGGATGTCAACAGAGATGGCAAGCCTGACATCATCACCGCTAATGTGGGTAGCCCCACGGTGTCGGTATTGTTAAGTACAGGGAACGGCAGTTTTGGACCCGCCACCAATTTCGCTGTGACCGGCAATCCAAACATGTTCACTACCTCAATAAAGGTAGAGGATGTCAATAGCGATGGCAAACCCGATATTATCACCACTTGCTTCGGCAATATTGTATCGGTATTGTTAGGTACAGGGACCGGCAGTTTTGGGGCCGCTACCATTTTTGCCGTTGGCGTTACCCCCACGTCGGTCGCGCTAGGCGATGTGAACAGCGATGGTAAAGTTGACATCATTGTCTCCAATCAGAATGATAACAATATATCCGTGTTGCTAGGCAAGGGTGCGGGCAGCTTTGGAACTGCTACCAACTTCGCGGTGGGCAGTTTCCCCGCTTCGGTAGCGCTGGGGGATATGAACAGCGACGGTAAACTCGACATCATTGCCAGTAATTTTTTCGGGAATACCGTGTCGGTGCTCTTAGGGATGGGAACGGGTAATTTCGAGACCGCTACCACCTTCGCCGTGGGTAATTCTCCTCAATACGTAGTGATCAAGGATGTCAATAGCGATGGCAAGCCTGACATTATTACCGCTAATGGCAACGATGCCAGTGTATCGGTGTTACTAAATGTGCCGGTGGCTGACCTGACCCTGCTACTCTATGCCCGGCCGACGCTGGTCTATGGTACGGGCCCCATCTCGGTAGTGGTGGATGTGATCGAAACCAACGGGGTAGCCAGCAGTGGCCCCATTACGGTCAAAATTACCAAAGATGCCAAAATGAGCCTGAGTCTGAATGGGGCCTTAACCAGCGTGGAGGGTCGCAATGTGAAGAATGGGAGCTGGAGTTTGAGCAGCGATGCATCCTACTACATCCTCACCACCAATGAGTCGATTGCCGGGGGCAACAAGCTCAGCGTTGGCTTAACGGGGCAACTGGTTGCGGGCAGCACTACAGGCGTAGTCAACTGCAGTGCGACGGTATTGGGTGGTGGAGAAATCAACATGACTAACAACATAGACGCCGATAAGGTGGATTATTTCCAGCAGTAAAGCGAGATGGTTAATAGGGTAAGCCACCGGATTTGGAGGACAGCCTAAGTTGATGGCTTACCCGATACTGATGCATGGCACAATCTCACAAAAGCCTAGTTTTAGAGGCCGTTCGCGCCCGAGCCAGCATCTTTCGTATCTTTGAATAACTCTCCTTGCTCAATCGCCTGACCGCTCACCATGGCTCAAATCACATCCTCTACCGCTCCAACGTTGCCCGAACTGATCAAGCAATACCAAGCGCTCATCACCGGCGTGATTAACTTTGAGCTGTATAACCAAATGGTGCACACCCATCATTCGACTGCTATCGAAGGCTCGACTCTAACACTGCTGGAGACCCAGACCTTGTTAGAAAAAGGGCTTACGGCGGGGGGCAAGCCACTGGAACACCACTTGATGGTCGTTGATCATCAGACCGCTCAACAACTGGTCCTCGACTGGGCCACCCAACATGAGCCCCTGAACCGGGATCGGCTACAGGCCATTGCCGCAGCGGTCATGCGCCAGACGGGTGGACCGACCAACACCCTGTTGGGTACCTTCGATTCGAGTCGGGGACAATTCCGCACGGTTAGCGCCATGGCCGGTAGCCGCATGTTTATGGATGCTAAGAAGGTCCCGGCAGCCGTGGACACGTTGCTCAAAGAGATGAACACGCTGTTGCCCGCAGCCAAAACAGTCCGGCAGGTCTATGACCTTTCCTTTCAGGTACACTTTCAATTAGTCAGTATTCATCCCTTTGGCGATGGCAACGGGCGCACCTCTCGGCTGCTGATGAATTATGTTCAGCAGTATCATGGCTTGCCCTTGAGCCTAGTGTATGCCCAGGATCGGACAGCTTATATAGCTGCCCTAGAAGAGTCGCGTCGGCAGGAAGTGACCAAGCCGATGTCAGATTTTATGTACGGTCAGCTCACCCACTTTCTTACTCAGGAGATTGCCCGCTTAACCAAGCCACAAGTACCTAAGAAGGGGGACGTATTGAAAAACAAAGGGGGGCTGACTTTACTTTTTTAGGTGATTGCTGGCCAACGAGAAGCTATTGTAACGGTTTTAGCTTTAGGTAAGCTACCATTATCTACCTGCTTCGTGAAATGGGCGTTTACTGACACATTAGTATAGAACTGGATCTATCCGACGTCAGAAGCGATACGAGTACCACCACATAACGACTTTATGGACAATGCGCTATAAAATGGGGCCGCATAAACTGTGGACATGCGTTGATCGGCTTTGGCCAGGCATTGCCTTACAGGTGTCAAATGAGCGAATTAACCGGGTGCGGTTAGACAATTTAAGGTATCTTTGAGATAAAGTACCGGTGCATTTGAACTGATGGGCACCCTTGGAGGGCTGGTTTGTTTCGCCCGCCGGATGGGCAACAAGAGAGCGCCCCATAAATGAAAACCACCTCAATCGATACCGCATACCCCATGACCACTTAGCTGACGAGATGCCCCGGACGTTTCTGTATTTATTGGTGCTTGGTCTATGGCCTTTCCTGGTGCCAGAAGCCCGGGCTCAGACGACCATCAACCAACTGCCCGCTGTGGCGGCCCAACAACCCCGCCTGTTAATCGGCGAGTATATGGTCGATTCCACCGACCGGCTCACTATCGAGCAAGTGACCCACCGCCCCCTTCGCTGGCAGCCGATGGTTGAGCCAACCCTGGTGCTGGGCTTCACGCCCCATCCGGTCTGGTGCCGATTGACCCTGCAACAACCCACCCCAGCCCCGCGCACCTACGCCCTGGAACTGACCAATTTCTACGTTGATAGCCTAAGCCTCTACCAGCCCGACTCGCTTAGGGGATGGCACACCCAATTCGCCGGCGATGGGATTCCCTATGCCCGGCGGACGCCCAGGACCCGCTATCCCACCCTGTATGTAACCCTGCCAGCAACCGCCCCCCAGACCCTCTACGCCCGCATTGTCTCCACCCAGCACCACAACTATGCCTGGCGGGCCTGGGATCGGGCCACCTTTGATACGGTGCGTCTGCCCGATGTTGACCGGTACGTTATGTTTACGCTGGCGACGATGCTGGCCCTGTTCGAGCTGATGCTCCTGCTGTTTATGCATCCCTACGGGGTGCTGCGGGCCTATGCCCTCTCGTCCCTGGTGGTTTGTTTGAGTGTGCTCTTTGGGGCCGGTTACCCGGGTATCTACTTTCCCCATTCCCCGTATTGGGCCAATACCAGTCATTATATGGCTGTTGGCTTGGTGATGCCCGCGGTCGCCTACTACATCACGGTTGCCTTCCGGCTGGCTCAACTCCGCCCCCGGCTGGTTTGGCTCTACCGGGGATTTGGCGCCCTGGGGGTATTGTACGCCGGGTTAAGTTTGGTGGTGCGGCACGCCTACCTCACCTGGGCCTTCATCACTGTCTTAGCCATCATGTACGGCTTTACGCTTCTTTTGTTCTGGTTCCTGCTGCTGAGAAAACAGCAGCCCGTCCTGTGGAACATTCCGGCCATGCTCATCGCCTTACCCGTGTATACCTACTACTACGGACGTAATGCGGGCTTCTTTCCCGGCTCGGTCAGCGAGGAGGCCATTACCCAGGTCATGTTCATTAGTTTTGCGTGTGAACCCCTCTTTGTGGTGCTCATCCTCTGGCATACCACCCGGGAGGGCATCCGAACGGCCGCCAGGCTGAGCGTCGAACAGGCGCAACGCGAAGCGATTCTGGCCATGGATACACTCAAAACGACCTTTTTTGCCAACGTCTCCCACGAGCTGCGCACACCGCTGACCCTGATCCTGGGGCCCCTGGGCAGCCTGCTGAAGCAACCGCCGGCCGACGAACGTAGTGGCGAACTCCTCCGAACAGCGCACCAAAACGCCCGCCGACTGCTCGACCTGGTTAACGAAATCATGGACCTGACCAAACTGGACGCCGGTAAGCTGGAGGTAGCCCATGAACCGGTCCTGCTTCGTGGGCTCGTCGAGCGAATCGTGGCCAACTTCGAGGTATTGGCGCGTCAGTCGGAGATTTACCTTCAGTTGGTGTATAAAGCAGACCCGACGCTCATCCTGGATCTGGATGGGAACAAGTTTCAGAAAATACTCGACAATTTGCTGATCAATGCCCTCAAATTTACCCCATCCGGGGGATCGATTATCGTGACTGTAACGGATCGGGCTGGCCGCATTCAGCTGGCCGTGCGGGACACGGGACGGGGGATTTACCCCGATGACCTGCCGTACGTATTCGATCGGTACGTTCAGAGCCGCCAGCCGGGTGCACCCAGCGAGGGGGGCACGGGCATCGGGCTGGCGCTGTCGGCCGAATTGGCCACCCTGCTGGGGGGGACGTTGCGGGTGGAAAGCGAGTGGCAGCAGGGCACTACGTTCTTTCTGGAAATTCCCGGGCGTAGAGTCGAACCCGGAATCGTTACGCTGATTCCTGATACCGAAACGGAAGCAGCCGGCCTGAACGATACAGGACCCCTCATACCCCTGCCGGTTCACCCCAATCGTCAGAAGACGACGCTATTGCTGGTGGAAGACGATAGCAGCCTGCGGCACTATCTGACGGCCATTCTTCAGCCCAATTTTACGGTTTTGGCAACGCCGAATGGACAGGAAGCCCTCAATCGGCTTGCTACGTTATCAACGCTGCCCTCGCTGATCATCTCCGACCTGATGATGCCCCTGCTGGATGGCTTTCAACTGCTGGAAACGCTCAAACAAAGCGATACGTACCGACACATTCCGGTGGTGATGCTGACGGCCCGGGCCGATGAGGCCGATAAACTTCAGGCCCTGCGGCTGGGGGTGGATGACTACCTGCTCAAACCCTTCGATGAAGACGAGCTGATGGCCCGTGTGCTGAACCTGCTCACTAATGTACAGCATCGCCAGCCGCCGACAAGTAGCGATGGGGCTGCTACTGAAGCGATGAAACCGGTGCCCCTCCTGTCGAGCGGGGATATGGACTGGCTGAAACGGCTGGAAGGCCAGGCGCAGGCCCAGTTGAGCCAGTTTGAGCTGACGGCCGATCAACTGGCGGCTGCCATGTCGGTAAGCCGCAGCACGCTGTTCCGGGAGGTCAGACGGCTGACGGGCCTGACCCCGGCTCAGTACATCACCGAGGCCCGGCTGCAACAGGCCCGCCACCTGCTGGAAAATCGGCGGGTGTCCTCGGTGAAGGAGGTGGGCTTGCGGCAGGTCAAACGCTTTTCCGCTGCGTTCAAAAGTCGGTTTGGGAAGCTCCCCTCCGATTATCTGTAAGCAGGGTGCAGGGCCTTTGGTGTTTATCGATGAGTGAAAGGCAGAGGCCTCGCCTGCCAGGCTGATGAGCGGCTATTACTTGGCTGATTTTGGCGGTTGAGACGCTGGGGTACCCAGGTTGAGACGCTGAGGTACCCTCAGACACGGCTATGGGCCTAAGTTGAGACGCTGGGGACCGGGTGAAGAGCTAGTTTTGAGGCTGGTTAAAGTAGCCGATTTGAGTTGCCCGGCTGCTAGCGACCGACTCATTCATTTTCCGGTAAAGCCTTGACGTACCCGTCCTCTTATCCGCTCACCCGCCCCCCAAGGCGCGGGTTACAATTTCCCCACTTCCCCAAAGCCGCTCCGGGGCGGCTCCCTGACATTATCGGGCAACTCATTGTCTACAGTGGTTTGCTGGCCCTGCTGTGCTATCTGCTCTGGTGGAACGGATATTATCAGGCCCGCCTGGATCGTCCCAATGACCCGACAAAAGCCCGCCTTCATTGTCCGGCAAACGAGTAACGTAGCGTCAGCCTCCGGCAAGGTCAGGCGGTAGTCAGTCCGACTGCGCTGGTTAGTTCATAGGGGATGACGTATCAACCCGCCAACACTTTATATCGCTGAATGTAGCTCAATCAATAGTCCTAATCTATATATGCACAATTTATTTACCAAAATCAGTTTTTTGCGTTCGGTCGTCGGTCGGTATGGCCTGTTGGGGTTACCCACTAGGGAATTTCGCTGGTGGTGGCTTTCTTTGTTTTTGGGCTGGGTATCCTTGCTGGGGGTAGGTGAGCCGAGGGCCCGGGCGCAGAACGGCCCGGCCTGCAGCAGCTTCGCCACCACCCGGTCTATTCCCACAGGGCTGGGTAGTAACAATGTGCAGGGGGTGTATGCGGTGGGCAGCACGGTCTATGCCGCCACGCTTGGTGGGCTGAGCATCTCCACCGATGGGGGAACCA
>NZ_JACXAA010000028.1 GCF_014699035.1 Spirosoma validum | reverse complement strand
TGGGTGGTCTGAAAATCACCATCGATGAGCGTTTGTTCGAGTCGCAGACCCGTATTCAGGTTCCACTTGTGGCGATTACTGAATGTAAGGGCCAGGTATCCCGAATAAACCCGTTGCCGGTGGGCAAAATCGTTCGACAAAGCCCGCACCGGCACCAACTCTCCCGCCCCATCGACCGATTGATCGACGCGAAACTCGCTGCCGATGTTACGCAGAATGGCTTTGGCTCCCAGGTCAAGTTTGATGGCCGTCGTGTCGCGGCGGGTACGGCGGGTGAAGGGGTGGGTGTAGTCGGTTTGAACCGTGTATTCTTGGTTGCGGCTATAATTGCTACTGTGCTGGCGATACACCAGCTGGCTGTAGTCGGCTAGGGTAGCGGAACTATACCGGTCCGTATGGTAGAAATAATTATCCGGCATCCGGCTGTACTGGGTCAGAATCGAAAATTCCCGGGTGCCCTCAACGCCTTTTCTGGGGATAAATGTTTTGGTGTAGCCCAGGTCGATCTGCCCATTGCCGTACGGATTTCTGAACCGGACATCATTGCGAAATTGCTGGAGTAGGGTTCCGTCGGGTGCACTCAGCCGGTTATACGTGACGCTGTTGCTGGGAAAATCCCCCCCCCAGATGGTGGCCGCTGCGTTGAGCCGGTTGGTGCTATCCAGGTCATAGTCGATGCTCAGTTCACCATTGCCCGCGGTCGACAGGTTGCTGCTCGAACTCTGCTGAATAAGGGTGTTGAGCGGCAGCCCGTTGACGAAGGTTGTCCGGCTGGTTTCACTGCTGTTGATCTGCTGTTGATCTGCTGAAACTGATTGGGGTTCAGCGACAGCGCCATCCCCACTTTCTTAGTACGCAGGTTCAGACTGGCACCTACCGTTCGGTACACCCGGTCATAGGCACCGGCCGCCGCTCTGACCGATCCGCTGAATCCCTGCAAGGCTTTTTTGGTGATAATGTTGATGACGCCCGCTGACCCTTCAGCGTCGTATTTGGCTCCCGGGCTCGTAATCACTTCGATGGCTTTGATGGTGTTGGCGGGCATTTGCCGCAGGGCATCGGCCAGGTTACGGGCCATCATGGCTGAGGGTTTACCGTTGATTAATACCTTGATGTTACCACTCCCCCGCATCTGCACGTTGCCGCTCACATCGACGGCCAGCATGGGGACTTTCCGCATCACATCGGCGGCCGTACCACCGGCGTTGGAGATGTCCTGTTCGGCATTATAGACCAGCCGGTCGCCTTTATCTTCGATGAGGGCTTTTTGCCCCGTCACGGTTACCTCACCCAGGAGCTTGCCTTCGGGGACCAGCTTAATGGGACCGAGGGTTAGGGTTGGGGCCTCGGCCGTCAGGGCCACGGGTCGGGTTTGACTACGGTAGCCCACAAAGGAGATGGTAAGGGCATGCGTCCCGAAGGGAAGGGTCGTTAGCACGAAGGCGCCTGCGCTGTCGGTGGTCGTTCCGGTGATGAGCTGGGTGCCGTTCAGCAGGGCAACGGTGGCATAGGGGATGGGTTTGTTCGTCGTGGAGTCCGTGAGCGAACCGGTGATCTCACCCGTGTTGGCCCCCGATTGGGCCAGCGCGTGAGCCGCTACGGTCAGGAGTAGAAAAAGCCAGAAAAAGTGTTTCATGAACGGGGCTGAGCCGTCTTAGTTGATGAGCGGCCAAAGATAGGCTTCAAGAACGCAGTTGGCTCAGGCCTTAACATTGTTTAACATAGGCGTCCGGTTTTACGGACGGCTGTGGCTTTTGGCCGCTACCTGGTTGGCCATAATGTACCCGACAAAAATGTTGCCTATACAACTGTCTTACAAAAATGCTCCCTTGTGAGACAAAGCTGAATTTCCGTATCACCAATTCGGGCGTTTAATTGGGCAGCTCGTTTTGATAACTGTCAAGCGGTACCGCACCGGCGGACCGGCCACCGCGGTACTATCCGTAACATACGAGTAAGGGCCAACGAACCCTGATCGTCGGGCGTATTGGACGAGTGGCCGCCAGGCGGACGGCTTGTCCGGGCCTAGGATGGGTCGGGCAGCGGTCGGGTTGTTTCCACTATATTTTTGTCATGGCCGGGGGACAAACATCCTGGCCAGTGAATCTCACCGTATAGGTACTGGTCTACCGGGCCAATACGTTTGACGCCTGACCACCTAGGTCAAGCTTTCATCAGCCCCCCTATAGACCTCAAACAGGGGCAATGCCCCTAGGTCAGACAGGCCTTGCCAGGGCTGTGCCTGTGATTGGGCGTAACGGCCCCACTCATCAGCCTACCAGCCCAGCCGGTCCCTAAACCCCAAAGGGACGGTGCCGCTTTGATCCCCGCCGCCAACAGGGCCCTACCTTCACCGATCTGCCCGACCATCCGGCTTCCGGCGAGTTACAGCCGATCGGGTCGGATGGGGAGGCCGCCTTTCTGGAAGAACTGGCCCAGGCCATGGGCCTGAGCCGGGTGCACCTGTATCGAAACGTGAAAGCGCTGAATGGGCTCACCGCCACCGAATGGCTCCGCCACTACCGCTTGAAACAAGCGACCCGGCTGCTTCAGGCCGGCTGTTGGGTGAGCGATGCCGCTTACCAGGTGAGCTTCGAGAGTCCGGCTTACTTGGCCAAATGCTTCCGGGAGTTATACGGGCTGACCCCCACGGATTTTCGGAATCAGCCAACGGATAGGCCGATATAAGAAAAAAAAGGGCTCCCCGGCCTGATTTAGGCCAAAATGTAACATCTGTTATAGGGGCATGTAACATCTGTTATCGTCCAGGTCGTAGGGAGCCCCTAGCTTTGCGCCTGGGGGAAGACCTGCTGCCCTTCCGGCTCGCTATTACCGAACCGGGTAGACTAGTGAGCGCTTATGTTACAGCAGTACGTACTTGATCAGCCGGTTTTTTACCTCCTTCTCCCCCGTCAACTCAATCAACTCAATCAACGCGTACCTTTATGAAACCATCGTTTTACGAACTCAACCCGTGGGTGAAAACCCTACTGGTTCTTATTGTCCTGAGTGCCCTGGGCGGGCCTAGCCAGGCCCAGACCATCCGCTACGTCTCTACCACGGGTACTGCCACCGATCCGGCCAGTGCCACCAGTTGGGCGGCCTCCACCACGGCCCTGCAGGGGGCCATCGACGCCAGTAATCCCGGCGACCAGGTCTGGATCGCCGGGGGCACCTATAAACAGGTCATTCCCCTTGTCTTGAATACATTATTGGATACATTAAACCTGCCAACAGAAGTATTGAATTTGTTGAATCAGGACAACGGGTTCAGAATGAAAAATGGGGTGGCCATCTACGGGGGCTTTACGGGCCAGGAAGCCCGCCTGGACCAGCGGCCGACCAGTAGCCCCTCGTCCACCATTCTCTCGGGCGACATCATTATTCCCGGCGGCTTGGTAGGGCCTGGGCTTAAAAGTAGGCATGTCATCTATAACACGGGCCTTGACCATACGGCCGTCCTGGATGGGGTAGTCATCACGGCGGGAGGTGGGGGAGCAAACCAGCTACTGGTGTCTCTTTCTACGGGGCTAGGCGGGGGGATCTGCAACCTCAACAGCAGTCCCCGTTTTATGAACTGTCTGATCCAGGGGAACACGGGGACCCAGGGGGGCGGGGTCTATAATGAATCGAGCAGCCCTCAGTTTACCAACTGTACCATCCAGGGGAACACTATTTCTGGCCCAATAGCGATACTTTCTGGTGCTGGCGGTGGGATGACCAATAAGAGCAGCAGTCCGGTGCTGACCAATTGCCGCATCATCGACAATGCTTCGGTGGTTCAGGGCGGGGGCCTCTACAACGACCGAAGCAGTCCCCTGCTGATCAACTGTGTGATCAGTGGTAACTCGGCCAACCAAGGGGGTGGGGTGGCCAGCATCAACTACAGCAGCCCGCGTTTTGTCAACTCTCTGATCCGTGACAATTCGGCTGGACTGGTAGGGGCCGGTATCTATGATGAAGCGAGCAACCTGACGATGACCAACTGCACCATCACGGCTAATAGGGGGGGCACTGCGTCAGCCATTTTCCACGGCACCGGCCTCCAGGGTTTGTCCCCCGGCCCGATCTGGCTGACCAATTGCATTATCTATAACAGCGGTACGTTTGTTTTCGAGCCAACGGCTGCGCACGCTAGCTATTGTCTCTTCGGGAAAAGAACCAACACCGACAGGTATGGCTTTCCCATTCCGCCCCCCCAGGGTACGGGGAATCTGATACTGGATGAGGCAACGGATGCATACCCCTTTGTCAGTTATTTCGACGCTACGCTCATAGCCTGTAGCCCGGCCATCAACGCGGGGGACCCGAATGCGACCACCGATACCAACGGGTCGACCGATCTGGCGGGCAATCCCCGGCTTGTTGACTCCGCCATTGACATGGGGGCCTATGAGTTTGCGGGGCTAGGCAGCGCCGGTGGCTTTCCCATTCGTATCCTCCAGCAACCCGCCAGTGGCAGTGCGGTAACGGCCAGCAGTACGGTAACGGCCACGGTGGGGGTAAGCGGCAGTAACCCCACCTACCAGTGGTACAAAAACGACCTCAACAGCCCCGTCAGTGGCCAGACGTCGGCTACGCTCACCCTGACCAATGTGCAGTTGTCCGATGAAGGGGTCTACTTCGCGGTCGTGACGGGCTGCAATGCGCTCACCTCGACGAGCTTCTTTTTGAACCTGGAGTTACCCATCCGCTACGTAAAAGTGGGCGGCACGGGGTACGGTTCGTCCTGGACCGATGCCGCGGGCGACTTGCAGGCCATGATCAACAAGCTGGGCCAGCATCAGGTCTATGTGGCCGGGGGGCGCTATACCAGCTCGGCCAGCCCTGGCTCCTTTATAATGCGGAACGGGGTCGCCATTTACGGCGGATTTAACCCGGATACGCCCGAGAGCAGCCCGGCGAACCGGGCTTCGGTCAACCCCCTCACGAACCTGCCCTTCTCCACCACGCTGACCGCGAACCTGCCCTCCTCCACCACCACGGTGATCACCAACCCTGGCAACGTCTTGGTCAACGTCATTACGAACAGGGACCTTGACCATACGGCCATCCTGGATGGGTTTATCATCACCGGCGGTTATGCCAACGGCAGCAGCGGCACCAACAACCTGGGGGGCGGCCTCTATAACAGCAATAGTAACCCCCGGCTGCTCAATTGCATCCTGCGCCAGAACACGGCCCAGGGCAACGGGGGCGGGCTGTACAACACCAACAGCAGCCCCACCCTGATCAACTGTAGTGTGCAGGCCAACCAGGCCCTGGGTAACGGGGGCGGCCTCTACAATGTGAACTTCAGTAGTCCCCAACTGATCAATTGCCTGCTGTGGGGCAACACGGCCAGTTTAGGCAAAGCCATTGACAACCTGAATTACAGCCGGCCGACGCTAACCAACTGCATTTCGTGGAATCACGATGGACCGAGTGCCTTTCTCAACGAAGATGGCAACAGTAGTCTAACCGCGTCGTTTTGCCTGATCGAGCCCGATGCCACCAACTACAACGGGTCCAATACCCTAACGGGTGATCCGCGGTTCGTGAATGCGGCCGGGGGTAATTTCCGGCTCATGGCGGGCTCACCCGCTGTTAATGCGGGCAGCCCGGACGCCTATACGGCGGCTAGTGGCCCCGCTACCGATCTGGCGGGGCAGAGTCGCCTGTCGGGGGGCGTCATTGATCTAGGTCCTTATGAGTATCAGGCCCTGCCCACCCCGCCTATTCGCTACGTGCGTCAGAACGGGACGGGGGACGGCACCTCCTGGGCCAGTGCCGCGGGCGATTTGCAGAGCCAGGTCAACGCCCCCGGGGTGACCCAGGTCTGGGTGGCGGCTGGCACCTACACCCCCGGCCCCGATCGTACCGACCACTTCAGTCTGAAGAACGGGGTGAGCATCCTGGGCGGCTTTCCGCCCGCCGGTACGCCCCCGCTGACGGATCGGAATCCGGCCAGTTACACCACCATCCTGTCGGGCGACATTGGCCAGCTGGGGGATAACACCGACAACAGCTACCAGGTCGTTAGCAATACCAACAGCGGGCTGGACGGCACGGCCGTGCTGGAGGGCTTCCTCATCACGGGCGGCAACGGCAATAGTGGTGGGGGTGGGGTCCGCATCGAGAACGGCAGCCCGCGGCTGGTCAACTGCCTGCTGACGGGGAACCGGGCCTACCAGGGGGGCGGGCTCTATACCGCCTACAGCAGCCTGACGCTCATCAACTGCACCCTCAGCGGGAACACGGCCGACTACGGCGGGGGGATTTATACCAGCCGGGGCACGGTCGTGGTGATCAATGGGCTCATCCGTGACAACACGGCGACCAGCGACGGGGGGGGGTATGTTCACCAACAACAATGGGGACATCAGCCTGCTCAACGTAACGCTCAGCGGCAACTCGGCGGTCCGGGGCGGGGCGCTGCTCAACCAGGCCAGCAACCCCAGTCTGGTCAACAGTATTGTCTTTGCCAATGGGGAAGCCACTACGTTCGCGACCAGCATCAACAGCCCGACCTTCGTCATTCGCACCAGCTATTGCCTGATCGAGTCAACCGCTACCGGCTACAGCTCGGGCTCGGGCAATTTGACGGCCAGCAGCTCCCCCTTCGCCAGCCCGCTCCGTTTTCAGCTCCAGGCAGACTCCCCGGCCGTTAATGCGGGCAGCAATGCCGCCTACACCGGGGCCAATGGCCCCGCCACCGACCTGGGGGGCCAGATCCGGATTCAGAACGGGACGATAGACATGGGAGCCTATGAATTTAGCTTGCCCCCCGATCTGACCCCCATTCTCTATGCCCGGCCTTCCATTGCCGTTGGCACAACAGACATTACCCTGGTGGTGGATGTGGTGGAGCTGAACGGCGTGGCCACCAGCGGCAGCCTGACGCTCAAGCTGACCAAAGACGCTAAAGTTACTCTGAGCTGGCCCCAGAGTGCAACCTTTGTCGGGGGGCGAGGGGTGAAAAACGAGGGCTGGACGTTTAGCGAGACGGATCCGAATTATTACGTGCTGACGAGCAGTCAAGTGATCGGGGCTGGGGATAAACTCTCGGTTGGCCTGAGGGGGGTGTTGCGTCCGGGGGCCACTACAGGTGTGATCAACCTGAGTGTTATTGTGCTGCCCAGCGGCATGGCCGAAGCCCGCACCACCAACAACGCTGACGCCGATAAGATCGAATATTTCCAGCAGTAAAGAGCGACGGTCTACGATCAACTACCAGGTTAGGGCTATGATTCCAACCTGGTAATTGATCGTAGACCATCACATAATGCATTCTCACAAATCGCGCCCACCCGAGACGATTAAGCGGCATAGAACCCCCTGGGAGGTTGAGTGGTGTTTGGGCATGTAGACCAGATGTTGTTTAGAATGGGCTTACCTTTACCCCGGTGGGCTTGATTGGTAACCTTGTCCACGCGTCCCCTACGTAGCGGTTCTCCAACCTGACGCGTAGGGGTTTTTGTTTTTACCAGTTGACTACCTGGTTTTCCCGGCTGGGTTCTTTAGGTCACGGTAGCCGACTAAGTTTCCCGGTTAGTGGCGTATGTGACGGATTGTATTGAACAACTAGTAAAAGATTACCGTCTTATAAAAAGGCTCCTACTTGAGACAAAGTGGATTACTGTTCCTTTTGCCTACTTCGACCAAAGGCGAGGGTCAATTACTAATGGCTTCTCGTCAATCACCCGTATTGATGCGTAGCTGCTATGGGCCGGATGCAATAAGTAGTTGATGCCATCAGGCATAACCGAGGAGGGTACACCTAAGGCTAACACATCCGGTTTGGCTAACCAGTCAGCCAGAAGATGCTGACTACGGTTGTAAGTGTTTTCCTGCCAATAAGGCGGTAGCTGAGTCGCATTCAATACGCGCTGACTATCAGGGGGTAACTCCAGACTCAACAACCGATAGGTGGGTAACTCATCATAAGGCACCTGGGGCATATGCACTAAGATTTCCACCAACGCGAGTGCCGAATGTTCTGCCGTATAAAGAATGCCGACACCCGGCGGATTCCACCGGCCTCCGTTGAGCCATGTGCCGGTAACATCTAGGGGTTGGGCGGCATACTTCTGACGCACCACTCGATACACAACAGCCATCGCTTATCCGAAGATGCCATAGTCAATACGGCCCAGTACCCGATTCACCAAAGTATAGCCCGTAACAGTATCTAGTGTCTGAAGGGGTGTTTGGTAGTCAAGTTCACGTAAGGGGGCGCGCAACCAGTTGAGAGCAGTTGAAGCACGTCCTTCAAAGGTATCTAACATGTGTAGAAGTAAGTTCTCTAGCAGCAGCAGTCGCTCGGAGGCATCCTGACTAATGCGTTGATCAACTTTCAGCCGATGCAGGTATGAAGCTGATAAGTCTAAAGCAATCGCCATTTCTTTGTCGGTTAAGCCAACTAACCTTGCTACGCGGTCAGCTTCCGCTCGTAGCACGCCTTGCCGACTACGAGTGATAATCTCCTGTTCGGTCATGAGCCGGGGTAACAGGGCTTGATTAGGCGGTAAGAAAGGCAAAGAGATGGCCATAGGAATGAATTTTTACACTAAACTAACTATAAAAGTTCACTCGATCAAATTCGCCGTATGCTTGGCCAGCCTGATAGCATGTGATAGCGAGCGTACAGCAAAATGATAGTTTCTTATGAAGATGCAACTGACGGATTGTTAGTCGCATCTTCATAAGAAACTATAGCTAAAGTCATGGCTTTTAATTGGCTCCACCCCTACTGATTCACTTACGAAGTATATGGTTAGCCGCTGTTAGTTCAGACTCGCTCCCTTTTCTATATTGAAATAATAGTATGCTATTCGGCTACGCCCATGTTTCGACCCAAGATCAGAACTTGAACTTGCAATTGGATGACCTGAAAAAAGCAGGTTATCAAAAAATCTTCCAAGAGAGAGTTTCCTCAGCTAAAGAGAGGCCCCAGTTACGAAAGTTACTGGAAATGCTACGAGAAGATGATATGGTCATTGTTTGGAAACTTGACCGACTGGGTAGGTCATTAAAAGAACTCTTCACACTGGTCAACGACTTTCAAGCCAAAGGAATTGGCTTCCGTAGTTTAAATGATGCGATTGATACCACCACCGCTCAAGGCCGCTTGGTGTTCAACCTGTTTGCTTCATTAGCTGAATTTGAACGAGATTTAATTCGGGAACGGACCAAAGCCGGTTTAGCTGCCGCACGAGCTAGGGGACGCATCGGCGGGCGACCAAAAGGACTCACGCCCGAAGCCCAAACGAAAGCACGGGCTGTGAAGTCGATTTATTCTCTTAAAACCCATACGATTTTAGAGATTGGTCAGTTGTTTCACCTAAGCCGAGCGACAGTTTACCGCTACTTAGCTTGGCAAGAGATAAAGTAAAAGTTGCTTCATAAATTGGGCATTAAAAGAGACAATAGTTTAGGCGATCACCCGAGCTATTGAGCGGTTCAACGTCAGCTTGCCAAGTCTGGAAGAAAATACGAGTTATGGATTTTTTCGCAAAATAACATCTATACTCATAGTCCTAAAACCATGACCGATCTGTACCATGATCCCTTCTCCGAATGGCAACCGCTTCGTTGGGCCAGCAGCTAAACTCAATCGCTTCACCAATAGCATGCTTAATAATTACGTCAAAAGTGCTTGGCGCAGTGTAAAGCGCCAGAAACTGGCTTCATTTATTAATCTGCTCGGATTAATCGTCAGTGTAACCAGTTGTGTGCTGATTATGCTGTATGTGCAGCATGAACTTAGTTATGATAATTACCACCTCAAGGCCAACCGCATCTTCCAGTTAACGACTCAATTGACCGTCGATGGAAAAGAAAGTCATACGGCTTGGGCTCCTAACTTTATTGGCCAGCAGCTAAAGGCCGACTATCCCGAGGTCGAAGAGGTCATTCGACTGCAAGCCAATCTTGGCCACGTTTCCTTTAAGCTGGCCGCTCAGCCAACCCCTAAAGCGCCACGTGTAATTAGTCTGGATCAGGTGTACACCGTGTATGATCCAACCTTTTTGACCGTCTTTACCTATCCCCTGTTGACAGGTGATCCCAAAACGGCCTTAGTTCGCCCCGGATCGCTCGTCATGACGGAAGGAGTAGCCCGGCGATTGTTTGGTAACGACTGGAACCAGGGCAAAGGGGTCGTTGGTCAACTGCTCCAGTCAGGGGGCAATAGCTATCAGATCACAGGCGTGCTGCGCGACATCCCCTCCAACACCGATATGCCCTTCCAGGTACTGATTGCCCAAGAGCCTGGGAAACTAGAGAAGCAGGCGTGGTGTAGTAGCTACGTGTTGTTTAAACAGACCGCTAGTGGTAGCGACTTTTCCCCAAAACTGGCCCAAGTCGCTCAGCCCATTCAGGCGGACTTTGCCAAACGGGGTGGCCATATAACTTTTGTCTTAGAAAATCTGAGGGACATTCACTTGGAGGAATCTAAACTCTTTGATACACCCAAAGCCAATCAATCCTACTTACTGATCTTCTCGCTGGTAGCCGGGTTTCTGTTGCTGATTGCCTCCATCAATTATATCAATCTTTCTCTGGCTCAATCCGTTGGGCGAAGCCGGGAAGTGGGCGTTCGCAAAGCGATTGGAGCCGCTCGCTTCCAGGTGCTGATTCAATTTCTGAGCGAGTCTTTACTGTTGACCGGCCTAGCCATTGTGCTCTCGCTGCTACTGGTAACGCTGTTATTACCCGTTTATAACCAGATAACGGATATGCACTTCACGCTTTCCTCCCTGCTGACTTGGCCGATGGGGGGCCTGCTGGGCGCTATTTTTGTCATCGTGGGTGTTCTAGCCGGGAGCTATCCCGCTTTCTACCTGGCTTCTCTCCAACCCGTAACGGCACTAAAGGGCAAACTTGGTGCGGGCAGCAAATCTGCCCGAGCACAAATCAGTCAGTTGCTAGTGGTGCTCCAGTTTACGATTTCGATTACCATCATCATTGGCACACTGGTCGTCTATAAGCAATTGCACTATCTGCAACAGAAGAATTTGGGCTTTCAAGGGGGACAGGTATTAGTGTTAGATATTCCCCAGGAAGCCGTTAATACTGGCACTACAGCCTCCTTACAAAAGGCACTATCCGGCTTAGCGTATGTACAGAGTGTAGCGCTAATCGGCTCCCATTCGCTACCTAGCCAGGAAATGAATCTGTCCGCGTTCAATCTGGAAAGAGACGGAAAAATGCTACCACTGCCCCAACGATCCATCGACGTAGATGAAAACTACCTGACTGTATTGGGTATTCCCCTACTCGCCGGTAGGAATGTCGTCGATGCCAGAATGAGTAGCGTTAAGTACGGTGAAGTAGTCCATGAGGTACTCGTCAATGAAGCATTGGTGAGCAAGATGGGGTGGAAAGTAGAAGCCGCCATCGGTAAGAGCATCAGTCAAGGCCCACTTGGCGCAGAAACATGGCGCGGGCGGGTGGTCGGGGTCGTCAAGAATTTCCATTTTCAGTCCCCCCAACAGCCAATCGAGCCGATGGTCTTGCAAAACAATGCCTGGCAAGGGCCTGAAAAAGTGCTGGTACGTTTATCCACCGGCGCGCTAAAGGATCAGCTTAACTTAGTCGAAAGCCAATGGAAACAAATCTTGCCGGATCATGCGTTTGAGGTTACGTTTCTGGATGCAACCTTTGCTCAGCAATACCGTCAAGAACAACGCCTGGTTAGGATCTTTACCTATTTCAGTCTGCTAACGATTGTCGTAGCCTGCTTGGGTTTATTCGGTCTGTCCTCTTTTGCCACCGCTCAGCGAACGAAGGAAATAGGGGTTCGTAAAGTAATGGGTGCTGGGTCGTATAGCCTAATTTACCTGCTATCTAGGCAATTTATCTTGTTAGTTAGCTTGTCCATTCTGTTAGCGAGTCCACTGGCTTGGTTTACGATGCAGCGCTGGTTACAGGATTTTGCCTACCATATTTCGATTGGCCCTGGCGAATTTATACTGGCTGGCATCATAGCCTTTTTGATTGCTAGTCTAACCACGAGCTATCATGCGATCCGGCTGGCTCGTACGAATCCAGTGCGGGCTTTGCGGTATGAATAGTGATTTAGTCAGCCATGTAGACGAGGGGTAAGCAGATAAATAACATTTGCCTTAATCTCGTAATACGCTCCCAATTGAGACGATGAGGCTATTTGTCGCTAGATAAGATAGTGTTCCCGGGCTGGCTGGTATCAACTAAGCATTTGAGCCAAATAGCCGGAGCAGCCTATGATTTACCAAAGCACTAGGCCCCGACAGCGCAAGCTAGACAAGTTGGTGGTCATTCCTCATCTATGGCCATACGCGACTCGCGCCGTTTTAGTGTCGCTTGTCGGGTTAGGACTCAGAATTCAGTCCTTCGTGCGTTGGCTACGGTGCTGGTTTGTTGCTTGGGGAAAGCATATCCCGGGTAATCTCCTTGTCGATGTCAATATAGCCGGGGTATTTAACCTCCTTGTTGCCAAGCAGCAACGTTGGCTTTATTTTAAGTGTAACCCGGGACGGGGAAACCTGATCGCTGCCGGCCAGGCTACGAACCAGATCGACAAATGCGTTCCGTGTCGATGAACTGCTGATCAGGCTGTACGCGTTCGCGTTTACGGGTATGGGGACGATCGTTTTGCCACCTGCCGGTACTTCGACCCGCTGATTGACCGTACCCGAAGCCAGTTCATTGCCAGCCAGTAATAACTTGTAGTCGAACTGATTGATGGCTGCTACGTCGTTGGTCGGGTTCGTGATCTCTACGTTGAGGTTCGTCCGGAAGGGAACATCGTGACTGACCAGGCCAGCGGCAATTCGGGGGTAGTTAAGTGGATTGACGTCTTCCAGCCCCCGCATGTCTTTGAATTCCCGAATGTCATACCCGGCAATGGTCATGTTGTCGGCCGAGAGGATGGCGTAGTTGCTTTTGCTCAAGCCTTTGGCCTGCTGAACCTGCCGGTTGATGCCGCACCGGGAAAATAGCAGGGGTGCGGTGACTAACAGGATTGCTGTAATAATGTGTCGCATAGTTGTACGTGCGTATAGTGTTGACTAGTTCAAGCGATAGGTGAGAAGTACGTTAAGCGTCGGCAAATAACCATACTGACCAAGCTTGGTGTCGATCTCGTTGTCCAGATTGCCGTATAGCCGCTGGGTAACGCCGAGGGCATCGACGGCTGACCGGTTCGACGAGAACGTGTTTTTCGTGGTCAGAATTTTTCCCAGTCCCAGCTCTGTATTAAGGCCAAAACGGGAGTCGGCAAACTGGAACGAGCGCCCTACCCGCAGACCGGCAACCCAGAGGTTCGACTGTAGGTTGAAGACAAAAGATGGTGAATTGAGCAGGTTAAAACCGGAAAAATCTTGGTTGAAATAAATTCCCAGGCCATCAGCCGGTGTGATCGGTCCCGCTGAAAAATGAATGTACTGGCCATATAGCGTGCCATACCAGGGTGAGTTGGCATGAACCGTGACGCCCAGGCTCACGGAGCTACCCTGCCTGAACGAACGATCAATGACCCGGCTGAGGTCTGGGTCCAGCCCAAAGCCTTCCAGGAGCTTGAGTGTATATTGCTCGAAGGGGGCTGCGATCAGACCACCCTGCGCCTGAACGGATAAGCGCCTGCTAAACTGGTAGCGGTAGCCCAGCGTGTAGTTGAGAGGAATTTGTACGCCAGCAAATACCGTGTGGCTAGCCTGGAAAGGCCTGCCCGTGGTAAGGGAGTCCTGTCCCTGGCTCATGAAGGGTGAGCTAAATGGCAGGACGAACAGTAATAATCGGGCAAGTATATTTCCCATAGCTGATGCAAAAATTGACGGGTAGTAAAGTGAATCTCGCTTGATTGATAGCCATCGGTTACCAACCAGCTAACAGGGTGGGTTACAATTAATCTAACTCAATCTGGGATGGGTCGATCCGGCCTTGATGATCAAGAGGGTTGGGTCGAGTAGAAGCACTAATCAATGTCGAAACATTCATTAACCGAGCTTGCGGGTATCTTTAAACGTATCGATGGACGACTTGGCCTCCCTGGCCAGACGGTCGGCTTCTTTCAATGCTTCGTCGGCCTCTTTTTCGGCCTTGTGAGCCTGCTGCCTAGCTCGATCGACGTATCGGCCAAACTCGTCCTCGGCTTCATCAGCCGCCAGGCCCACGTTGGTTTTGATTGTGTTAATGGTCTGCTTGGCTTGCCAGCTGGTCTTATCCCATTGGTGCTGAAGGTCTTTGGTCTGGTCGTTGACTGTGCCCACGATCTGTTTGCGCAGTTCTTTACCGGACCGGGGAGCAAATAGAAAACCAACCGTCAAACCGGCGACCATCCCAGTTAACAGGCCTGCCAGATACGGATGGTCAGCGATGGAGTCATGTGGATACTTACGTCGTTGAAAATGCATGCTTGGAACGGGGTTAGTTGGGAAAATATAGACTGGTCGGCAAGCTAGAGTAGCCAACTCAGCGATGTGTAGCACTAAAAACTGTGCCAATTGATGTATATACATATAATTTATTGGTAATCAACTGCATAGTTGCACGATGATTGAGTAAAAACACTAAATATATGTAGGTGATTGTACTCAAATTCGGGTATCTGATTGCTCAACCTGTTGATTTCTGCTTTTCCGTGATCGTTGCTGACGAGCTGTCTGGATATGGACTCATCACCAGGTAATTAGGACTTGTGATTTCGTTATGGCACTGTCACGTAAGGCTAATAATAAGGATTAGAAAGGATTAGATTTATACGTAATCGGGGAAATCTAAATGAACAGTTATATCGTATGCCTGAGTATATTTACTCTATCAATTACTGCCCACCCACATTTAATGAGCTTGCCGCCAACTCTTTCTATATTTGTTATTGATGATGATGATGACGACCGGTTTTTGACACAAAAAGCTTTCCAAACCGATTTGCCCGCTACCCAGGTGTATGCCGTGGCAAGTGGCCAGCAAGCTTTTGAGTTATTTGGTTCACTGGAGGCTTTGCCCTCGGTCATGCTGCTGGATTTGAATATGCCCCGGATGAATGGTTTTGAAGTGCTGGCCCAGCTCAAGCAATCGGCCCGGTATCAATCGATTCCGGTGTTCATCCTGACGACCTCCCAAGCGGCCGCCGATCAAGAACGGGCCAAGGAATTGGGAGCAGAGGCATTGATCACCAAACCCACTAGCTATGCCGGCCTGGTTAGCGTTGCGCAACGGATTCGTCTTTGGTGGTTGGCGGGCTTGACTGGCTAGTCAGGGTTAGATCGTGACGCGCCTACTCAACTTGTCACCGCCTTGGGTCAGCTTTCTCTCACTGGGGCTGGTATACTAAAAAACCCTGCTGTCTGTGAAGGCAGGATTTCCCTCGCACCGCTCCGATGGACTGTGTGCGACCTCTGTTTTAGTCACACCCTTGTAAAACTAAAGCCTTAGACCGTTTCCCAGCCGAGGCAAAGGGGTTCAATTCAGATTTCCAGTTGAGCGTGATAGGTCTGTCCCTTTTAACGCACCCCAAAATGAGATGAGTAATTTATGATCGTTGCATTTATGATGAGTATTTATAGAGATAGTCCTTCACGAAGCAGTCAGTCTTCGGCGTCAATCTGATTATTCTCAACAAACGCTCATTTACGCAGTCGACTATCGAGTGGTATGGGAGATTGACCAATGACCTCCACTTCCGCAAAGGAAGCATGTTGGGGGTGCAACAAGAGATTGTACGACATCTCCAAGATGACCGATGGTACCGCTATGGCTAAGCAAAATGGGGCTTGCAACCATTCGGTTAGGATCGTTTGGGTTTCGCCTAAAGTACCACTCTTCCAATAAGCCGGTAGCTTGCTCGGATCAAGCCAAAAAATACTGTCAGCTTCGACAGGCAAACGCAGCCTACTTAACCACAGTTGAGGCAGTTCGGCTAAAGTTAAGGGAGGTAAATGCACTAATGTTTCCAGCAGAGCCAGTTCGGGTGTACGACTGGTATACAGGATTCCCATACCTTTGGGATTCCAGCGGCCCCCATGTCGATGGCTTCCCACAACGGATAATGGCTCCTGATGGTAAGGCTCTTTGTTAATACGATAGACGTCCATTGTCTTACCCTACTAGGCCCCACTCGATGCGACCCAGTACATCTTCGGCCAGTGAGAAACCTGATACCGTATCCAGTACAGCTAGAGGAGATTGGGCTACCACTGAGTCATTAGACAACGCAAGGGGCGTTTCTTTGATAGCTGGCTGAGTAGTCTGCTCAATGGGTTGACTAAAGCTCCCCATATCTCGAAGGGAGCCAGGGGCGATTAGTTCAAGATTCAAGTCCGTCTCTGGACGGTAGGCCAATTCAGCCAGTGGCGTACGTAACCAACGAACCAGCAGGTCGGCTCGTCCGTCAAAGACGGAAAGGCCTCGCTGGACGAGTCGCTCCAGCAATAAGAGTCGTTCACTAGCGGCCAAACTCAATCGTGTCGCCGTGGCTTTGCCATGCAGGCCTCTGATGGACATGTTCAGGATACGGGCCATCTCTTTATCGGTGAGTCCCACCAGGCGAGCGACTTCATCGACGCGTCGGCGCAAGACACCTTGTCGGGCTTGGCTAATAAGGCTGGTAACTGGCAGAACCGCTTGCATAAGCTAGGTATGAATGTATAGTGCAAAACTACACATTATAAATGGCAAATTTGCACTAAAAGTTTCTCACCCTACATACAACTCAAACATGTTAATCTGTATGTTTTAATTATACCTCGTTTAGTCAACGAGAATAGATGAAGGCGGGGTGGCTAGGCATGACTTCACCTAACAATATTCCTCAAATAAGTAGTTATCGTTACCGGTATCCCAATCTCAAAAAAGATGCTCCTTTGTGACAAATAGGTTTTATGATCTACTTCTGGAGCGTGGTGAAAGAAGATGGTTTTTAATGAAAATTCAACTCATAATCAGGCTATTGCATCTTCATAAAAACCATGATTTATTCATCAAACCTTTTTGAAGTACTACTATGCTATTTGGATATGCACGCGTGTCTACTCAGGATCAGAACCTAGCTCTCCAGTTGGATGACCTCAAAAAAGCAGGTTGTCAGAAAATATTTCAAGAAAAGGTGTCTTCAGCCAAAGTACGACCGCAACTTCAAAAGCTATTAGAGGTCCTTCGAGAAGGAGATACAATTATAGTTTGGAAACTGGATCGGCTAGGTAGATCACTAAAAGAGCTATTTACATTGACCAATGACTTTCAAATTAAAGGACCGGGTCGCCGGAGCGATCGGATTTCGTAGTTTGAATGACGCCATTGATACTACGACCGCTCAAGGACGATTAGTGTTTAATCTGTTTGCGTCGCTGGCTGAGTTCGAACGAGATATGATCCGCGAACGAACTAAAGCCGGTTTGGCGGCGGCACGTGCTAGGGGACGCATCGGCGGACGACCAAAAGGACTCTCGGCCGAAGCCCAAACAAAGGCACGGGCCGTGAAGTCGATGCATACTCTTAAAACCCATACGATTTTAGAGATTGGTCAGTTGTTTCACCTAAGCCGAGCGACAGTTTACCGATACTTATCTTGGCAAGAAGTAACATAACGGTTGCTTTATAAAATGGGTGTTCTGTTCGACGTATTTGACTATTGATTTAGGCTAAAACTTGCCTGAATACTTAAACACCTGAAACATCGAAATTTAAATACAAGCTATAGTTGGCAACCAAGATTTTCAACGATGTACAACGGTGTTTCAATTGAGGTAGTTGAATTGTGGATTAAGGAGATAAAAGCAGAGATAGGCTGGAAACCGAAAGGTAAACAGGTATTCCCACCCGAGTCGACCAGCGCATCATCGAACACATCGGCCAACCCATAATCCTTAATGTTCTGAATTCTTGAGAATATTGCTTTGCAACAAAAAAGGGAGACTTAACTGGTCTCCCTTTTTTGTTGCAAAGCAATTGGCATTATAAAGCAAATTGACTTTGATGTGAATGCTGATTGTGAGAAATTTAGTTATTTGACCTTCACTACCCAGTAATCATAATCTCCTCCTCGGTAGGGATCGAACTTATCGCCATCCTGATCGGATCTAGAAGTACCCGCTAGCGAAAAGCCTCCGTCCGAAGTGACTAACAGTGAATACATTATATCATTGCTACCACCGCCAAAGGTTTTATCCCAGAGTTTATTGCCACCACCATCGATCCTCACCAACCAGTAATCACTAGCTCCTCGGTAGAGATCGGACTTATTACCATCCTGAGTGGGGCCGGAAGTACCCCCCAGCAGAAACCCCCCATCTGAGGTGGCTACCAGAGAACGTAGTTCATCACTGGAACTACCGCCAAAGGTTTTATCCCACAATTTAGTCCCATTCCCATCGATCTTTACCAACCACATATCACCTTGTCCTCGGTTAGGATCGGACTTATTGCCATCCTGACCGGATTTAGAAAGGCCACCCAATAGAACTCCCCCATCCGAGGTGGCTACCATAGTGTACAGGTAATCATCGGCACTGCCGCCAAAGGTTTTATCCCACAATTTGGTCCCATTCCTGTCAATCTTCACCAACCACATATCAGAACCTCCTCCCCCTCGATTGGGATCGGACTTATTGCCATCCTGACCGGAGCTAGAATCGCCCCCCAGCAGAAAGCCCCCATCTGAGGTAGCTACCATAGAGTACAGACTTTCATTAGCACTGCCGCCAAAGGTTTTATCCCACAATTTGGTCCCACTCATATCGATCTTCACCACCCAGTAATCAAAGCGTCCTCGGTTAGGATCGGACTTATCGAAAATCTGGTCGGAGAAAGAATCACCGCCCAGTAGAAAACCCCCATCCGAGGTGGCCACCATAGCGGATAGATAATCTGAATTCCTGCCGCCGAAGGTTTTATCCCAGAGTTTATTGCCACTTCCATCAATCTTCACCAACCACATATCAGAATCTCCTTTGTTTAAAGCGGACTTATTACCCTCCTGACCGGAATCAGAATTGCCCCCCAGTAGAAACCCACCATCCGATGTGGCCAATATAGTGGATAGGGCATCACTACCAGTGCCGCCGAATGTTTTATCCCAGAGTTTGTTTCCATTTCCATCGATCTTCACTACCCACATATCATTTTGTCCTCGTTTGGGATCGGACTTATTGCCGTCTTGACCAGAGCTAGAAGAGCCCCCTACCAGAAAACCGCCGTCTGAGGTAGCTACCATCGAGCGTGGACCATCATTGTCTTTGCCACCAAAGGTTTTATCCCACACTTTATTAACCACCGGAGTTGCCGGTTTATTGATCGTTATCGTCTTCTGGCTACTGTTGATACCAACACTGTTGGCCGCTGTGAATTTAACGGTATATGTACCTGCCGTAGTAAACTGCCGCGTGAAAGTGGCATCGGTCGATACACGACTGCCGTCGATCTCCCAAACATAGGAGGTGGCGTTTGGGGAGGTACTGGTGAAGGTCGGTGCACAGGGGGCTATGCAACCATCGTTGGTTACGGTGAAGGAAGCCGTAGGAACCGTAGGGGGTTGTATCCCGTCTACGGGTGCTCCGTTCTTGCAATCCACTAGCAGGCCCAATAAGCACACCAGTAAGGTAAATCGTTTCAGATAGTTCATATAAGTCGTATTATGGAGAAAAAATAGAGATTGAGTTTAACCTGTATGATTCATCTACATAAATACCCATCAAGATTAAAAGGTAACAGGGTTAACGTATGTTACTGATTGATTTTGACAGCTATTAACTTTATCGGCAATCGAGTTGCTGCTACGAATTCTCAGCAAAGGCTGGGTTTAATAGGATAAAAGCTGGTTCTCAAAGGCGTCATCTGTTGGCCAGCTGCTGTAAATAATAACTTTCTCCGACTGGTCGTGTTTAGAGAAAATCTCCCAGCTATTTATATGGATCATGGAAGAAGAGTTACGACAGCTGGTTCATGATCTAAGGTGTGAACACAGCATTATTCACTGCACCATTGATGTGCTAGAAAGTCAGAAACCTGAGCTGAAGCAAAAAACGTTTCAGCAAATGCTAACTCGTCATTTAGCTATTGCTCAGTAGATGTTAACGGATTTAGTCTCATCCAGGTGGCAAGCAGATGCGTTCAATAGGGATAGTGGGCTGCTGATTGAATTAAACCGCTTACTCTATTATTTGCAGACTAAACGCCTAGACAGTATCCCTAGTTAGAGCCAAGACCAGATGAACTCACTCATCGATACACTAGTATCAATGGGCTTGGACGATCTAGGAGTTAATTAGGGTCCGTTTGCCGTTGCGCACCGCAACGGCAAACGGACCCTAATAGCGGACGCGATGGAGGCCGGGCAAGGGGTGCTCAAACAGTCGGCTGTCGGTCTGCTTTCGTCTATTGGTGAATCCATCGGTCAGGGTAAAGATCCACTGAAAGCCGGACTCAAAATAATTTTAGATATGCTGGGCGACTGGCTTATTCAGTTAGGCGCTGCTCTGCTTTTTGCCAGTGCTGCCCTTTTGGCAGCAGCACCGTTAACGTTTGGTATCACGTTGGCTCCCGGAGCAATGCACCAAATAGCCGGTGGACTTATGATCGTTGCGGGCGGGGCTGTCAAAGGCTATGCCTATGCCAGTATCTGCAAGTTCTGCGAACGTCTTTCCCGCATTCATTATTCCGTGCCGGTCATTGTAGTTTTTTGCTTCCCATATATCTGAAACAACTCTTGGATCAATAGCCGGATCAGCGTTAACAACCGGGTCCATGCCTTTCTCGTGGGTGTACTTCTGTTGCATCGGATCAGAGGAGCAATCCGTCAAACTCAGCAGGGACAAGACGTAAAGTAGTTGTGTTTTCATGGATCGGCTTTTAAGGGCTCATTAATTCGATTTGCGGGGCTTTCTACTGTCAGCGCTTACCTACCAAATTAGACCATTGACATACCAAATTGACGCCTTGGCATACATTTCCTCCGGTATAATAGCCAAAGTGCTTAGCTTTCCATGCATAATCTTCCCATAGAACAGAGGTCAATTCATGAAGTATTTCCTCCTGCTAAACTGTTTTCTGTTTATCGCTGGTTCGGTTGGCTTCGCTCAGGTGGGCATCGGCACCACTAATCCGAAAGCTACTCTACAAGTAACCAGCGCCAATAGCGGAGTGCTTATTCCGCAGTATGCTACGTTGGCCCAGGCAAACGCCAATAGCTTGCCAACCCTGAATGCTACCGACCACAAAGGGTTAATGATCTACATAGACGAAGCGGACAATCGGGGCTTTTGGTTTTATGATGGAGCCGCCTTTGTTAAAGTAGGCACCCCTACGGGCGTTCTACCCATTGCCAACGGAGGAACCGGAGCCACCACCGCTAACGCTGCCCTCAAGGCCTTATTGCCAGATCAAAGCGGTAATGCGGGTAAGCTATTGACCACAAACGGCACGAATGCCAGTTGGCAAAAACCGGCTTCCAGAACGCGTTCTATCATTTTAGATCTGGGAAGCATTGATGTTAGCGCTGAGCAGAATGGCAATCCCCCAGTAAAAGCAGCAATTGCTGAGAGGGCAAACCCGGTCATTGGTTTTAGTGAGGAGGGCAATCAACAACTCAAAACCCAAATACCTATTCCGGCCGATTGGAATGGCACTACGCCTTTTCAGGTGACCTTTTACTACCAATCGGCGACCACCTCGGGCGTATTTTATATGTTAGTAGGGGGAAGGTTCAGGAGCCTGAATGATGTTATTTCATCAACTAACGGTATACCTAATTATGGAGGCATTTTTTTCCCGTTTCAGGCAAGTTCTACGCCAAATGGAGTAATGAAGAAAACCATTACTTTAAGTTTCTTACCGTATAGCGCCAATAGCGAGGTTCTGTTGCTATTTATTCAACGAGCAACAGGCGCAGCCGATTCAGCCAATGATTACTTTAATTTATTAGGCATTCGGATTGACTACCAGGATTAATTTTCAAGGCAAATCATCCACAAAGACCCGTCGTGATTGGGCGGACTTTTTATTTGACGCTCAGAAGTTCGATTTGCGGGGCTTTCTACTTGCGAAAGTAGAACAACAGCTTCGTGTGGCTAAGCGCAAACGCTTGGCTATTGAAACAGGATTATTTATGTGGTTAAACAAACAAAAAGTCGGCCACTTGAGCAAGCCGACTTTCTAACAAATAAGACATTTAACTCCGCTTCTAAGGCTTCGCTGAACTGCTGCCTGAGCTGCCACTACCACTCTTCATTTTGCGACCGCTGGTCTTGTCGGAAGGCATTGTGCCCGACTGGCCCGAGGTTGAACTGTTGTCCATGTTGGTCGAGCTTTTGTGCATCGTACCCGAATTCATTTTAGAGCCCTTATTGCCCGAGCTTTTCATTCGGTCTGTGTTTGATCCACTCGTAGCGGACTGGGTCGACCCGCTCAGCGTTGAGGAGCCATTGGTTCCGTTTCCAGTCCCACTCGTACCGGGGTTAGGTGTTTGCGCCTGAGCGCTGAAAGCGGCTACGCCCAGTAGCAATGCTCCCATGATGATGACTTTTTTCATAGCGTTAGGAAACTGGCGGGTTAGTCAAACCAGTTCGTATCTAACCGCCCCTCTAGCTGAAGATGTTTAAAAATAATCTCATTTTAATGCCACTTTGCTCACGTCTGGCTCTTGGCCTCCCCAGGTCAATCATTTGCTGGAGAACATATCACTGATGAGTTGATGATAAACACGCGATACGCCTATTAGATCACCCGTCGAAAGCTGAAGCTTCATCGATCGGCCTTTGTCTTTCACTATTCCGTGTATATACATTGAATTAACGATGTCCGAACGGTGCACCCGGATGAAAGAAGCATACTGGCCAAAATAGTTGAGTGGCTTGGTGACCATGGCATAGCTGCCATCCTTGTAATAAATCCGGGTATAGGTAGCCTCCCCTTTTAGCCAAAGAATATCATTCAGCAGGACAGGTCTAGAAAAACCAGGCAAATTAATCGTATCCATAGTTGCGTTGATGAACCTAGACTTACGTTATATGAGCACATCTGGATTTGGTCTTGGCTATGTATGATTAGTTGGCAACGCCTAAGCGTCAGAGTATACAAAAAAGCCTTGCTCAAGTGATTGGCGGGGCTTTCTACTGACAGGTGAAATCTTGCCAATCAGATTGATATGTGTAGTTACACCAATTGTTGCCGCTTAGTCAATAGGCTTCTTGGCAGGGTAACTAGGCAGGGTAACCAAATAGGGCTTAGAGAGTTGAATTATTGCGCACAACTAGCGCAATCACTGTTGACGCAGAAACTAAAATAGGAGCCTCGGTTGATGGGCTCCTATTTTTTTGAGGTATATAATCGCTCGGATCGAGTAGCTACACGTAAATTGACCACTTGTTCAAACCGGGTATGACTAGTTAACTGATTTGTGAATAATCAACAGACCATTGATCTGATAAATCAATAAGTATATATAGTATATTAACTTCATAAGACAAACACGTTATATTTGTATAACCATTACTATGTACATTATAATTCACAAACCAGCCGGATTCTGTCAGGCTGGTTTTTTTGTTGAGGGGGCATTCTATATCAGTACCTTTTTTGTACCCTACGTAACTTGGATAGAGTGAAAAGGATAGACAAAAGTCCAAACAAGCCCGTTTGGCGTACATTTGAGCACTAGGTAAGCTTATGCTTACAATAGTGTGGATAGAAGCGGGAATGGCTACCGTTTAATGAATAGGCTATTACTATCCCTGTGGGAAGAGTTAATATTAAGACGGCATGCTCATAGAATGTTATTAGTTGGATACGCGACAGCCACGGCCCGGTTGGGAAGTGGCTGTTTGTGAGTCAAAGGCTCGGAATCCGCTCGAACCCATGTTTGGCTTATCAATACACTTGTCGATAAATCCACCGCTTACTCAATATCGTATCTATCCAACGGTATCGGCACTTCGTTCACCCTTGCCGGTATTAGTAGAGTGGTCCATAAAAATAGGAACCCGGCGGTTGAGGTTCCTATTTTTTTTCCAGCTCAATCCGATCGGTAGTAATCGGCCTCCTGGACAATGAGACTCATCCGGAAGCTAAGGTGGCTACCTTGGGTAACTGGTTGGCCGAATCCGTTTAGATGGCGCGTGCTGATTTCGGGGCGAAGCTGACCTACCATTGCCTTGTACCTATTTCAGGCTGGGAGTGGTCATCATAAAGCCCAGGCAGGCTGCCGGTGGTCTGGCCAACAAACCTGGCCCTTAACTCCTCCGGTAGTGATGAATATCTTGCCTGAAAAATTGTTGCAGTTTTTGAAGACCCACCCGACACCGGGTTTTTACAGTTCCTAGTGGTAAACCAAGCTCCTGGGCAATCTCCGGATGCGTCAAGCCACGGGTGTAGATCAGTTCCAAAACCTGTCCATACTTAGCCGGCAAAAGCGGGTAAACCTGCTCGGTTTGTAGTCTTTCCGGGGCGAGCGGATAAAGACAATCGCTCTCCCGCTCACGGATATACGTAGCGGCCTCCCGTCGAATCGTACGGCTTCGTAGCTCATCCATCGCCACGTTCCGGGCCATGGTGGCGAACCAGTTGTAAAGCCCGCCCTGATCGGCATCGTAGCGGTGTAGATGCGTCGAAATCTTTATAAACGTATCGTGAAGCAAATCTTCGGCCCGTTCCGGGTCGCCCACCAAGTTGATCAGTAACCTCAACAACGAGGGCGAGTAAGTCGTGTACAGGGTAGCCAAGGCAGCGGCTTGCACGAATTGACGGGTAGGGACAGCTTGCGGCTGGTTGAGGGGAAGGGTAGTCACTTTGATGCGCGAGAGGACGATGACCGCTTGTTGGCTAGGGTATTAAACCCGGTATTTTGGGAAAGGTTTTGTGCAGGTCGGATAAGTTAATGTTTCTGCAATAAAGTAACTAAGCGGTAGTTTTTCCCGCCATTGCTCCCGAGGTGGATGGTGGATGGACTGAGCGAAAAGCTGCGCTCAACTTTGGGTAGGCGTCGGGGCAGCGTACTGCGTAGGCTCTGGGGTTGAGCGACGATGCGGGCTCCAGTCCAGGTCGAGGCAATCACCATGCCGGCTGCGATTAAAATAATATCCTTGATGATGTACTGAGCGGCTAAAGAAGGGGCGTGGAGCGGTCCGGGGAAGAGCTCGGTCGAGAAGAGCAGTAAGGGCGACATGGCCCCAATCATCTGAGCCCCCATCAGCCAGACGCCCACCCGCAGAAAGCGACCCGTCAGGAAACAAACGCCAATGACACATTCCAGTGCTGCCACAAAATCCATCGCCCGATGGCCTGAAAATAGGCCCACCGTTAACAGAGTGGTGGTTCGGGTGGCCAACTCCTCAATGGGACTGATGCCGGGAAAAAACTTTAAGACGCCGAACCCCAGGAAAACCAGTCCCAGGGAGATTCGCAGCAAGGCAATACTATGGGCCACTAACCAGCGATTGATGGCCGTATCGAGTTGGTCAAACCGGTCAAACAGTTGAGTTATCGTTTTCATGCTCTTGCGTTTAGTCCATACTATGTACGCAAAAGCCGCCATCAACAGATTTACAAAGAGCTTCTGCCAAAAGGGGTTAACGCGTTTAGTGGGAGCCTCCACCAAACCGGTGGTTGGAGTACTAAGCGATTTAGGGAGCAAAGGGCCGATTGAGATCGATGCCAGCCGTTAAGAGTTGGATCAACTTTTAAGGGGAGCAGCATGATAGAGTTGATGGAAGATTGGCATGGGCACGGTACCGCTCGTCGCGCGCCGTCGCGGCCGGTTGGCGCGCACCGCTAAGCGGCCATCGGCTGAACCGGCTGCCATCCAATCGTAGGGATGTAGGAAGCCCCCTAGATACGTTTGTTGGTATCGAGTAGGGTACTTTTCTCCTAAATCGCTCGTTGATCGACACCGACCTGAATCCAGAATAGACTATCAATACCCTAGCCTTATTGACGGATTGGTCACAAATGACCCCTGGTTGCCACTCCCCACCCCCGGTTCGACCCTACCCTAGTCGGTTCGATTTGAAACCAGTGCTTTGTCGACCAACAAAGCCGGATCGGAATCGCCGGTTTGGCTCAGCGAGTGTTCTTGGTTCATCAAAGCAACTTAACCCCATTAGCCTAATTAGCTTGAACACTCGTTGCGGATCATCGGTTGAGCAAAAGCCACCTATAACTGGATAATTGATGAAAAAGAAGCCACCAGCGAATACCAGCCCCCAATCCGTGACGCCTAGTCTGGAATCCCAGTCGGCAGAATCCGTACCTACGCCTACCCGGGCCGATGACTGGGTACGACTGGTGCTGGAGGATGCTGATAGCTACTGGTGGCAGGTTGATCTGCAAACCAACCAGGTTCACTACGCGCCCAACACCGAACGTATGCTAGGCCGCTCGCCGGCCCCCACCTTGGCAGGTCACCTGATTTTTTTGCACCCCGATGACCAAGCGCTCCCCGCTCAGCAGATGGAGCAGGCCATCCAAACGGGCCGTGACCAGTTTAACTATTCCGTGCGCTCAGTGGCACTAGGTGCCCAAGTGCGCTGGTTTCAGGTGTCGGGTAAGATCCTGCGCGACGGGCAAGGTCAACCCAGGATGATGGTCGGCCGAGCTCAGAATATCACCGCTACTAAACAAGCCCAAGCCGACGGGTACCAGAGCGAGGCCCGGGCTACGTTCTTGCTACAACTCAGCGATGCGCTACGCTCACTAGCGGACCCCGTCGCTATGCAGATTACGGCGACCCGCTTAGCCCTGACGTATTTTGGGGCCGATCGGGCCTACTATTGCGAAATCGATGGCGACCAGGTGATTGTTCGCCAGCATGCCGCCCGGCCGGAGTTGGCCGCAATTCCCCCGAGTTACTCGCTGGTCCAGCTTCCCGCTATGAAAGCCCGGCTGCTAAGGGGAAAACCGGTCGTGGTTTCTGACGCATTGGCTACCGATGTACTGGATCCAGTCACGAGGCAACTATGTGTGCGATTGAGCATTCGAGCATACATCCAGATTCCCATCCTAAAAAATGGCCGGTTAGTGGCCAAGTTTTGCCTCACCCAAGATCAACCCCGGCTCTGGACGGAGATGGAGGTACAACTGGCGGCCGAAACGGCCGAACGTACCTGGGATGTCGCCCAACGCGCCCGTACAGAAGCGGCCCTGCGCCAAAGTGAAACCAAATACCGCACCCTGTTCGAGACCCTCAGCGAGGGCATTTGCTTAATCGAGCGATTGCCCCTGCGGGCGGATGGCCGACGCGATTACCGCTATATCACAATGAACCCGGCCATGCAGGCGCTGTTCCACATTCCCGACTTAAGCGGGCAGTCCATTCGTGATCATTTCCCGGATGAGGTCGAGGATTGGTATGATGATTACGACCGGGTTCTACAAACCGGCCAGTCCATTCGCTTTGAGCGGGAGTCCGAGCCGCAAGGCATGGTGCTGGAAATGACCATCAGCCGCGTGGAGGATGGCTCAGAGCCCCGGCTTTTGGTGGTCATGCATGACATCAGCGTGCGCAAACAGGTTGAACAGGTGCTTAAACAGGCCGACCGACGTAAAGACGAGTTTCTGGCCATGCTGGCCCACGAATTGCGCAACCCATTGGCTCCCATCCGCAATGGCCTCCAGCTCCTGGCCCAGACGCATCAGCAGGATCAACTGATGGGGACGATGCTGCCGATCATGAATCGACAGATGGAGCATGTTATGCGCCTGGTGGATGATTTGTTGGATGTGAGCCGCATCAGTCGGGGGAAGATTAACCTGCGAAACGAACGAATGGATCTGACCCAGCTGGTCGATCAGACGGTTGCCGCGATGCACCCGTTGTTTATCAACTCGGGTCGGCAGTTAAGTGTCCAACTGCCTGATCACCCCCTTTATCTGGATGGTGACCCGACGCGGTTAAACCAGGTGGTCACCAATCTACTGACGAATGGGTTACGCTATACCCAGGAGGGGGGGCAGGTGTGGCTGAGCTTAGCGCCATTGGGCGAACAGGTGGTGTTGCGAGTCAAGGATAATGGCATTGGCTTAGCTTCCGACCAGTTAGAAGTCATCTTCGAGTTGTTCATTCAGGTGGACTCCTCGTTAGCCCGTTCGTTTGGGGGATTAGGTTTAGGCCTGTCGCTGGTGCAGGAACTGGTGCAGCGACACGGCGGGCGGGTCGAAGCGCATAGTCCTGGTCTCGAACAAGGCAGTGAGTTTGTGGTCTATTTACCTACCTGCGGTGCTTGATCCTACATGACTACAACAACGACTACCAACCCCCAATTCTCAACCACACGTATCTTAGTGGTGGATGACAATGCCGATGCTACCCTGATTCTGGGTATGTCCTTGCAGCTAAAAGGGTACGATGTTCAAACTTGTCTCAATGGTCAACAGGCCCTGGAACGCACCCAAAGCTGGCGTCCCCAAGCCATTTTACTCGACATCAGCATGCCGGGAATGGATGGGTTCGAAACCATCCGCCGGTTACGGGAACACCCCTGGGGCCAGGAGGTAGTTATCATTGCTTTAACGGGTTACGGACAGGCGGAAGACCAGCAGCGGACCCGGGCCGCAGGTTTTGATGAGCATTGGATTAAGCCCGTGGATTTGACGCTGATGCCTACCAGGCTGCTTGAGCTGATTACTAAGAAACAGGCAGGCGCAGCTACGGAGTAGCTAATCAACGATTGTCTAAATCTCAATAAACGCTCATAAACGAGATGAATAGCTATTTAAGTATTTATAATTCGGGCGTTTTACGGGATGGATTTATGCAGGGCCGTCTTTGGGCCTGATTCCTAATGCGTTATCCAGATTAGGTAGCTGGTCAGTTGCCAACCAAGGGCGTCCCAGTGTGAGGCCAACATAAAGGTTAAACTCCCCCACCCATATGCCGTCATGCTCACGAAACGCTCGTGGCTCACCCGCTACAGTCGGGGCTTACAAACCGGCTAGCTGGCATCGGTCGATTGAGCGATGGCTTGACCACCCCCCCTGACCCTCTGACCAGTAACACGCCGACTGGGTTTCAGAACCACGGCTATGCCGGCGCGTGACGCGATCGCCTAAGCAAACTTTTGGTTCAACAACCAGTCCCGCCCATCGATTTCAACGTATATTTAGTGCCATACTTAGCCTATCACTCTGGAGCGTGAGAATTGGGGGAATACTAGCCGGGCGTAACTCAGGGATCGGCAAACTGGTAACAAGTTTATTTTTGGTCTGGAGCTGTTACGCACCACTAACCGGCCTGCAAGCCCAGCCCGTTCGCAAACCCATCCGGGTGCTCACCACCAAAGACGGCCTGCCCCAATCGTTTGTCTCGGGTCTGATTCAGGATGCCGATGGGTTAGTCTGGGTGGGTACCCGCAATGGCCTGGCGCGCTACGACGGGAGGCAGTTTACCGTGTTTCATCACCGACAGGGGGATACCTCCACGCTTTCCTCCGACGTGATCATCAGTCTGGCCAGCGACACTCACGGGCACATCTGGATCGAGCACGAATCAGGAGAAATCGACCGCCTGAACCCCCACACCCAACACATTGAGCCCATCAGCCAGCGAGCCCTGATGGGCCGCCAGCCGATGCACTTTGCCCGGCGGGGCTGGACGATTGATCCCCAGGGAAATCTGTGGGGAACCCAGCTCACTGGGGGCGTCTGGTGCTATGACTGGGCCCATCAGACGATTCGCCACTACACGCCCCAACGCCACGGCCTGCCTAATGACACCATTCGGGGGGTACTCGCCAGTCGGCGGGGTAATCGCATCTGGCTGCTGGGTCAAACGGCCCTTCGTCAGCTTAATCCGGCTACCGGCCAGCTTCGGACCGTTCGTTTGCCGCAGGCCATCAACGTCGATTATCTGCCGGCGCGCGCCGGTGGTACCATCCAGCTGCATGAGCGCAGCAATGGGGAGATCATGTGGGCCTACCACCATCAGCTCCTGGTGTTTGATCCGGTTACGAACCGGATCCGCCAATTCCCCCTGCCGTCGGTTTCGGCCACTTACCTGTGCTGGTTTTATACGGGTCCCAATGGCCAGGATTATGGTATGGCCTTTAACCGGGTTTACCGCTACGACCCGACTCGGGGGCCCGTCGTACTGGGCGAGCTGGAACCAGCATCGCTGGGGTCTGAATCGCTGCTGGTTGATCAATCGGGGTTAATCTGGGTGGGTACCGATGCGGCTGGCATTCACCTAATCGATCCGGCCGGGCCTTCCCTGGCCGTCTATCCCAATCAGTTGAGTTTCCAGGCGGATCTTTTTCAGCAGGAATTTGGCGTGTCGCTGACGAAGAGTTTTGGCTGGTCGCTGAGCAAGGGTGTCCTGGGCCCGTTGAGCTATAATCTGCGCTCTGCCTACGACGTCAGGAACCGGCTCTGGGTGGCCCTGCGTTACCAGGCCGGTTATCTGGATGAGGCCCAGCAACGATTCGTGTTGCTGCCGCCCATACCCACGGCCAAACCCACCACCGATAACCGGTTAGGCATTAGCGGATTGCATGTCGATCCGGACGGACGTGTGTGGACGGTGGACAATGACGGCCACGTAGCGGTCTTCGATACGCTGCGCCGGTCGTGGACCCGCTGGTTATCCGCCGATCAGCTGCGGCAGGTGGTGGCACCCCGAATTGTGCCGCAGGATATCGTGGCGGATAGGCAGGCGATCTGGATTACGGATCATCAGCACGGGCTGATCCGGATTGAGCGGGCTACCAAACAGGTTACGGTCATTAATCAGGCTACTCCCTTAGCCCAGCTGCCTTCGAATTTATTGCTGGGCCTGCAGCCCGACCCAACGCGGTCTACTATTTTGTGGATCGGTAGTCACGCGGGGCTGATCTGCTTCGATAAAACGAGGTTGCGGGGGCAGGTATTTACGACGGACAACGGTCTGCCGGATAATACCATTTACTCGGTCGTGGCTGACGACAGGGGGTATTTGTGGCTTAGTACCAACAAGGGGTTGTGCCGATTTCACCCCATAACCCGCCAGGTCCGTGTCCTCAGCACCATCGATGGTTTACTGGGCGATGAGTTCAACCGATTCCATCACCTGCGGCTGCCCGATGGACGGCTGGCCTTTGGCGGTCCCGACGGCTGGACCATCCTTGATCCGGGCACGATACAAAACGACCACTTTCAGCCGATGGTGGCCCTGACGGACCTGAAAATCAACAACCAGCCGGTATCCATTACGCCCGGTAAGGGCCTGCTGCCCGCGCCCCTAAACAGCCTGAGCGAGCTGGTGGTCCCCTACCGTCAAAACACCATTAGTGTGAGTTTTGCGGGTCTACAGTATGCTCAGCCCGCTAAACTTCGCTACCGATACCAGTTAACGGGCTACGATGCGGACTGGGTCGGGGCGGGCGGCTCACCCGTGGCTACGTATACCCAGTTACCGCCGGGGCACTACGGGCTGCGGGTCAATGCCACCAACACCACCGGCCAGTGGAGCCGCCACGTGCATACCCTGTCGATCACGGTCACCCCCCCCTGGTGGCGCACTAATCTGGCGTATCTGCTGTACATCCTGAGCGGGATTGGGCTGCTTCGGCTGTATGTCCGCTATCGCACCCAACGCGATCGAAACGCCCAGCGGCAACTGGCCCAGCAACGGGAAGCCGAGCAGCTCCGGATCGTGGATGAGATGAAGACCCGTTTTTTTGCCAACATCACCCACGAGTTTCGTACGCCACTGACGTTGATTCTTTCCCCCGCCGAAGCCCTGCTACGGGAACTGAGCCAGAGCCAGTACGGAAATCGACTGGCGTTGATCGAACGGAACGCGCAGCAACTGTTGGGGCTGATCAATCAGTTGATGGAGCTGGCCCGGCTGGATGCTAATTTGATGACCGTTACAGTCGTACGGGGACGACCGGATGAAGTGGTCAATGGGATTGTTCACACGTTCGCCGAAGCGGCCAGGGCGAACCACATCGCCCTGGCGTATCAGGCCGAGGGAATACATACGTACTGGTTTGATGCCGATAAGCTGGAACGGATCGTGACCAACCTAGTCGCCAACGCCCTCAAGTTTACCCCTGGTACGCCCGCCAGTCCGGGAACCGTTACCGTAACGCTGCGGACGGATGTGGGGTCAGGTCTTCAGTTGCGGGTGGCCGACACGGGCATCGGGATCGCTGCCGGGCAACTTCCGCACCTGTTCAATCGCTTCTACCAGGCCAATACCCGTACCAGCCACCAGTCGCCCGGTACGGGTATTGGCCTGGCCCTGGTCAAGGAACTGGTTGATCTGCAGAATGGGCAGATCCGGGTCGAAAGCCAGCCGGGCCGGGGAACGACCTTCTGGGTCGAGCTGCCCTACCTACCCGCGTTGGGTAGCCAACCGCTTGCCCCCCCGCCGAATGAGTTCCCCCCGTCAGGCGGGTTCACAGCCCTCCACGAGCCTGAAACGGCGTTGGTCCTGCTGGTGGAAGACAACGACGATATGGCCCAGTTCATCACCCAGAGTTTACCGGCCAGCTACCAGGTGCACCGGGCGGTGGATGGGCTGGATGGGCTGGAACAGGCCCGGGAAGCTATGCCCGACCTGATCATTAGTGACGTAATGATGCCCCGCCTGGACGGATTTGCCCTCTGTGAGTACCTTAAAACCGACGCCCGTACCGACCATATTCCGGTAATCCTGCTCACGGCTAAAGTGAGCCTCGACAACCGGATGCAGGGGCTGCGCCTGGGGGCCGACGACTATGTGGACAAACCGTTTCACCTGCCCGAGCTGCTGCTGCGGGTAAACAACCTGCTCACTACCCAGCGTCGACGGGGGGAAAGAATCCGGGCCGACTTACAGCTACCCGTGGCCGCGTCGGCGCCCGAGCCCCCGCATCCGTTTCTGGACAAGCTCTACCAGATCGTGCAGCAGCACCTGGACGATGCGACGTTTGGTGGAGAAGAACTGGCCAGCCAGGCCGGCCTGAGCCGGATGCAGCTTTACCGCAAACTGAAAGCTCTGACGGGGCTTTCAGCGACTGATTTTATCCGGACCTACCGGCTGAAACAGTCGGTGGCACTGTTGCAGCAGGGGTTCTCGGTGAGCCAGACGGCTTACGCGGTGGGCTTCGAGAGCCCGTCTTATTTTGGCCAGTGTTTCCGTGAACAGTTCGGTGAACCGCCGTCCCGGTTCGCTAAAAACGCCCGTGAATAACCCGTATAGCGTCTGAAAAGGCGCTTTTTTTGGTTTCTGTTACCACAGTGAGAGAATGTGTTACCAGCGTGAGAGTCGGTTCGCGAGAGCCGGTTTACCTTTAGCCCCACTATAGGTGTTACTTTCTTCTTTCGTATGAGACCAACTCTTTACTCGCTTCATCAGGCTCTGGGGAGCCTACTTATTTTAGGACTGCTGAACTTCCTGAGCTTCCTCACTCAGGCCCAGTCGGTGACGACTACCACCCAGAGTTTTTCCTACACCGGCCAGATCGTCACCTGGACCGTACCAACAGGCGTCACCTCGCTGACCATCGAGGCTCGGGGAGCCGAAGGGGGGGCTATTCAGGGGGGCACCGCGTCGGCGGGCAAAGGGGCCATCGCGGCCGCCCGGGTGAGTGTCACCCCCGGCCAGGCCCTGAGCATCCTGGTAGGCCAGTCGCTGAGTGGCCGAGCCGCCGGGGGCGGGGGCTCGTTTGTGGTGGCTCCCCCGGGCAGTACGACGGACCCTACCCCGCTGGTGATTGCGGGCGGGGGCGGGGGTGCAGGTTCCGTTGACTACCCGACCAAACACGGCCAGACAACTCCCGAAGGTGGTGGTAGCTTTCGTGGTGGTGGTGGTGGCTTCTATGGTCGTGGTGGTGGTAGTGGTGATGGTGGTGGTGGTGGTGGCCTGCTAGGCAATGGTGGTGGTACTGCTGGTGGTAAAGCCTTTGTGAATGGAGGAGCTGGCGGGTCTAGCTCTTTTGGAAATGGTGGCTTTGGTGGTGGTGGTGCTGGTGCTGCTGGTGGTGCTAGTAATGGTGGTGGTGGTGGTGGTGGCTACTCCGGTGGTGGTGGTGGCTACTCCTATGGTGTGGGTGGTGGTGGCGGCTCCTACTATACGGGTACTAGCCTAAGCCTGGTATCGGGAGCAACGGGCAACTCAGGCAACGGGCTGGTCATCATCACCTATGTTGCTCCAACTTACCCTATCCGCTACGTCAAGGCCACAGGCACGGGCGACGGCTCCTCATGGGACAACGCTAGCGGGGATTTGCAGACCATGATCGACGCCAGTGGGGTGCAGCAAGTCTGGGTGGCCAGCGGCCGTTACAGCCGCACGACGGGGGGAGTATCGTTTGTGATGAAGAATGGGGTGGCCATCTACGGGGGCTTTGCGGGCGGGGAGACGAGTCTTTCCCAGCGGGCGGGGGTCAACCCCGTGGCGGGGCAGGTCTCCTCCACCACCCTTACCATCCAGGGCAGCACGGGCTCGGTGATTTACAACGAAAACGGATTGACCGGTACGGCCATCCTGGACGGGGTCGTGATCACGGGCGGCAACGCAGATAGTGGGGGGGGTATCTACAATGTCTACAGTAGTCCCAGCCTGACCAACTGCGTCTTCAGCGCCAACTCAGCGAGTAATAATGGGGGGGGCATCTACAATGTCTACAGTAGTCCCAGCCTGACCAACTGCGTCTTCAGCGCCAACTCAGCGAGCGATGGGGGGGGCATCTACAATACCGGTAGTAGTCCAACCCTAACCAACTGCGTCTTCAGCGCCAACTCGGCGAGGGCTGATGGGGGGGGCATGTTCAATGGCAGAAGCAGTCCCAGCCTGACTAACTGCGTTATTCAGGACAACTCCGCCAACCAGGGGGCGGGCATCGCCAGTGTGAACAATAGTCCGGTGCTGCTCAACTGCCTGCTCAGGGGCAACACTGCCCGGGGCGATGGGGGCGCCCTCTATAGTATAATCGAAAGCACGCCCACCCTGATCAACTGCACCCTGACGGCCAACCGGGCCGCTAGTGGAGCCGCCCTGCGCAACAACTATGCGGGGACCCAGGCCCGGCTGACCAACTGCCTCCTGTGGGACAACCAGGAGGCCACCAGCGCCAGCATCACCAACGACTCGGAGGGCAGCACCACCGCTGACTACAGTTTGATCGGGGCGGGCGAGAGCGATTACACCAGCAGTGGCCCCACCAACCTCACCGCTACCCGTTCGCCCTTTGCCAGTAGCACTGACTATAGGCTCAACGCCTGCTCGATCGCCATCAACGCGGGTGACCCCAACAGTAATGCGACGACTACTGGTACAACCGACCTGGCGGGCAACCCCCGCTTCTATCAGAACGGGCGCGTCGACATCGGGGCCTACGAATACCAGGGTAGCCCCACTCAGCCCTTAGCCATCACCAGCCAGCCCCCGTCGGCCAGCAACGTAACAACCGGCAGTAACATCAGTGCCCCTGCCAGCGTCACGGGCAGCGTCACCAGCTACCAGTGGTACAAAGACAACCTCAGTAGCCCCGTCACGGGCCAGACCTCGGCTACCCTCACCCTGACTAACGTGCAGCCCTCGGATGCGGGCAGCTATTCACTGGTCGTCAGCGGGGCCTGCAATAGTGTCACCAGCACGGCTTTCAGTTTGAGCGTGAGCGCTCCCAGCCAGCCCATCCGCTACGTCAAACAGGGCGGCAGCGGTACGGGCGACGGCAGCTCGTGGGCCAATGCCAGCGGAGACTTGCAGGCCATGATCGACGCCAGTGGGGTGCAGCAAGTCTGGGTGGCCAGCGGCCGTTACAGCCGCACGACGGGGGGAGTATCGTTTGTGATGAAGAATGGGGTGGCCATCTACGGGGGCTTTGCGGGCGGGGAGACGAGTCTTTCCCAGCGGGCGGGGGTCAACCCCGTGGCGGGGCAGGTTTCCTCCACCACCCTCACCATCCCCCAGGGCAGCACGGGCTCGGTGATTTACAACGACAACAACGGATTGACCAGCACGGCCATCCTGGACGGGGTCGTGATCACGGGCGGCAACGCAGATAGTGGGGGGGGCATGTACAATACCGGTAGTAGTCCAACCCTGACCAACTGCGCATTTAGCTCAAACTCGGCGGGGGCTATTGGTAGTGGTGGGGGCATGTTAAATGACAACAGTAGTCCAACCCTGACCAACTGTGTGTTCAGCGGCAACTCGGCTAGTTACGGTGGGGGCATGTACAATACCGGTAGTAGTCCAACCCTAACCAACTGCGTGTTTAGCGTTAACTCGGCGGGGGCTAATGGTAGTGGTGCGGGTATGTACAGTTTCGACAGCAGCCCCCGTCTGACCAACTGCGTGTTTAGCGTTAACTCGTCTAATGGTAGTGGTGGGGGCATGTTCAATGCCGGTAGTAGTAGTCCCACTCTGACTAACTGCGTGTTCAGCAGCAACTCGGCGAGGGATGATGGTGGGGGCATATTTAATCTTAGCAGCGGGCCCCGTCTGGCGGGCTGTGTCATTAAGGGTAACTTGGCCAACCAGGGGGCGGGCATCGCCAATTATAGAAATAGCAGTTCGATACTTCTAAATTGCCTGCTCAGCGGCAATACTGCCCGGGGCGATGGGGGCGCCCTTTATAGTATAGAAGGGAGCACACCCACCCTGATCAACTGCACCCTAACGGCCAACCGGGCCGCCAGCGGAGCCGCCCTGCGCAACAACAATACGGGGACCCAGGCCCGGCTGACCAACTGCATCCTGTGGGACAACCAGGAGGCCACCAGCGCCAGCATCACCAACGACTCGGGGGGCAGCACCACCGCTGACTACAGCCTGGTCGGGGCGGGCGAGAGCGATTATACCAGCAGCGGCCCCACCAACCTGACCGCCACCAGCTCGCCCTTTGCCAGTAGCACCGACTTCAGCCTCAACGCCTGCTCGGTGGCCATCGACAAAGGCGATAATACGGCCAATACCACCCCCACCGATCTGGCGGGCAACGCCCGTCGGGTGCGCACTATTGACCTGGGCGCCTATGAATATCAGGGCAGTCCGGCTCAGCCTCTGGCCATCACCCAGCAGCCCGCCAGCGCCAGTAGCGTGCAGGTGGGGGCCAGTGTGAGTGTGCCCGTCAGCGTGAGCGGCAGTGTGAGCGGCTACCAGTGGTACAAAGACAATCTGAACAGCCCGGTGAGCGGTCAGACATCGTCCACGCTGACGCTGAGCAACGTGCAACTCTCGGCTGCGGGTAGCTATTCGCTGGTCGTCAGCGGGGTCTGTAACTCGCTCACCAGCACAGCTTTCAGTCTGAGTGTGAGTAGTCCCGTCCCCATCATCGCGGGCCTGGCAGCCAGTCCATCGGCGGTATGCGTAGGTAGTCCCGTTACGTTTACGGCCAGTGTGGGCAACGTAACGGGCAGCTACACCTACACCCTGACCAACGGCAGCAACCCGCTGACGGGCCGTGCCAGCGGCAACTTCAATCAGGCCGTAACGGCCAGCGGCTCGGGCAGCCAGAGCTTTACGCTGACGGTGAGCGCCAACGATCAGTCGACCAGCACCTCTACGAATCTGACGGTCAACCCCCTGCCGCAAGCGGGTCTGGTCAGCAGCGGGGCGCTGAGTTGCGCGGTGACCTCGGTGACGCTGACAGCCTCGGGGGGTAGCTCGTACACCTTTGCCAACGGTAATGGGGTCGTGGGCACGCCGGGCTCCGCCAACACACTGGTAGTGAGCAGTCCGGGTACGTATTCGGTGACGGTAGCCAACGCCAGCGGCTGCGTGTCAACGACTTTCGTAACGGTGAATGGGACCACCCAGCCCCCCACTCCACCAAATCTGCTGGCCAGTGCCACTACGACGGTCGATCAGCCTATCTCGGTGACCGCCAGCGGCTGCAGCGGGGCGCTGGACTGGACACTGCTGGGCGGAACCGGTAGCGCCAATGGCAACATCTATACCCTCACTACGCCCGGTAATTACACCCTCTCGGCCACCTGCGCCCAGAATGGTTGTACCAGTTCAGCCACTAGTCTGACGCTGAGCATCCAGTCGGGGACCTTCCGCTTAATTGCGCCGACGTATGATTGCCAGACGGGCGCCCTTACCTTCCGCACCCAGGGGGGCGATGGCTCTCTGATCGAATACTTCGCCATCGGCATCACCCCCTGGAGCCCCACCCCCCAGCACACTGTCGAGGCCGAACTACGGGAAGACCCCAAAAAGGTCGAGCTGCTGGCCCGCCAGAGTGGGGTGACTGTCAGCTATCGCTTCGATCTGCCCGCCTACTGCGCTGGGCTGCCCACGCCCCCCCAATCCTCGACCAATCCCGAACCGACGCTGGCTCAGGGCATCCCGGCCCAGACCGCCTATCAGCAGCAGAGCTACCGCTTCGATATACCCGCTGGTACGTTCGTCGACCCCCAGGGGGAAGACATACGCTACTACGTGCTGGGCTTGCCCCCGGGCCTGCGCTTCAACGGAGCCAGTATCACTGGCACGCCCACCCAGGCGGGCATGAACACAGTGACCGTGATTGGGGTAGACCCACTGGGGCAGACGGCCAACACCAGCTTCGAGCTACGGGTGCTGGCCCCCGTTCCAGACCTAACGGTAATAGTTTACCTGCGCCCTTCGCTGGTGTACGGCCCCTCGCCGATAAGTCTGGTGGTGGATGTGGCCGAGAACAATGGGGTGGACAGCCGTGGGCAGATCACGGTACGTATTCCCAAGGTGTCGGGTTTGAGTCTGAATTTCGATGCCGGAGTGAGCAAGGTGGGTAACCGGTATGTACAGAATGGTGCGTGGACTTTTTCGGTCGATAATGCGAATTATTATGAGTTGACGACCAATCGGTCAGTTGGTGGGGGCGATCGGCTGAGTTTTTCGCTGAGCGGGGTGTTGAGCCTAGGAGCCACCTCGGGGCAGTTGAGTGTAAGCGCGGTGGTGCTGGGTGGGGGCGAGGTGCGGCTGAGCAACAACTCGGATGCCGACAAGGTGGAGTACTTCCAGCAGTAAAGGCCGGTTGTCAATAAGGGTTAGCAACAGAGTTAGGAGCAAATGCCAACCAGTTGCTAATCCTATTCCTACACAGTATACCTTCTCACAAATCGCTGCCCAAAATGACACATTGAATCGTGTTCATAAAATCCACGGTTGCGGTACGAAATAGTAAACGCACCCAAAGAAAATTACTTATTGACGAGTTTGACAGGCCGTAAACATGGTAAGAAAAATGAACAGACAACCCGCAAGAATACCCCCTTAAATCCCTTAATTATAGGTAGTTATAAATCCACATGAACGTATCGTATTCTGTATTCAGATCACCCGTCTGTCAGCGGCTTACTTTGGCGGCCGGCAGGCTTATCCCCCTTTTGACTTTACCATGCTTATTCGTTTATTTTCAGAAAGCCTTCGGTCAGCCGTCCGTTACGGCGGGCTCGTTCAACTGGCCGGACTATTGATTGGCTATTTACTGCTGGCAACCCCGGGGCAGGCCCAGTACTGGACGCCCCGCACAACGCCCGCCGACATTGAGTGGAGCTCGGTCACCTACGGCAATGGCCTGTTTGTGGCCGTGGCCGCAACCGGCGACGGCAATCAGGTGATGACCAGCCCCGATGGCGTGGCCTGGACGCTGCGTCGGGCGGCGGGGAGTCTTACTTACCGGGCCGTGACTTACGGTAACGGGCTGTTTGTGGCCTTGGCTAGTAACTTGAGCAGTGACGGTGGAGAACAATACCTCGTGATGACCAGCCCCGATGGCCTCACCTGGACCCAGCACCCAACGGCTTATGCGCCTAGAATCGAGAATTCTCTGGATAGCGTCCCCGTGTTCGGCTGGCGAGGAGTCACCTACGGCAACGGGCTGTTTGTCGCCGTCGGCGCCCCCCAGAACAACCCCACCGGGCAGTTGCAGCCCGAACGGATTATGACCAGCCCCGACGGGGTTACCTGGACCGTCCGCACGAGCAATAATCTCAGTTTCCAGGGTCATTATTGGCGCTCGGTCACCTACGGCAATGGCCGGTTTGTGGCCGTGGCTGGCTCCAAGCTTAGCGCTGGCGGCCGGGCGATGACCAGCACCGATGGCATCACCTGGACGGTCGGTACGACGCCCGCCGATAACCAGTGGACCTCCGTTACCTATGGGAACGGGCTATTCGTGGCCGTTTCGGCCACGGGCAGCGGCAACCGGGTGATGACCAGCCCCGACGGCCTGAGTTGGACCCTGCGCACGACGCCCGCCAATAACGGCTGGCAGGGGGTCACCTACGGCGACGGGCTGTTTGTGGCCGTAGCGAATACTGGCTCGCCCAATCAGTCGATGATCAGTCGGGACGGGATCACCTGGACGTTACAGGATTTGCCGAACCAAAACGGCTACTCCGCGGTGACCTTTGCCAATGGCCAGTTTGTGGCGGTGGCCTCTTCATCGGGGGCATCGGGGGCTACCGGCAGTGGTCAGCGGGCGATGACCGCATCGGTAGCGAGTTTAACGGGCGATCCCACCGTAATCCTCAGCCAGCCCGTGGCTGGCACGGGGGTCTGCAGTGGGGCTACGGTCACGGCTCAGGTGAGCGTGACGACCCTTAACCCGCCCTTAGCCTACCAGTGGTACCGCTCCGGGGGCGCTCCGCTGAGCGGCCAAACCAGCCCCCTGCTGAGTCTACCTAACGTCCAGGCCGGCGATGCGGGCCGGTATTACGTGCGCATCACGGCGGGCAATGGGGTGAGCATCAACTCCACGGAGTTCACCTTGAGCGTGGTGGCCCGACCCAGCCTGAGCCTGGTGACTAGTGGCTCCCTGAGCTCCGCTACGCCCCGTGTTACGTTGACGGCTTCGGGGGGCAATCTGTATCAATTCGGCCCCGGGGCTACGCCCGTTGGCAACGGGCCGAGCGCCACGGTGAGCACACCCGGGCTGTATTACGTGCTGGGGACCGATACCAATGGTTGCTCCAACGTGGTTTCCGTCAGCGTGACTCAGGCCCCCAGCCCCGACTTGAGCCCTTTGCTTTACGTGCGGCCCACGGGCCTGTATGGCAGCTCGCCCGTTACGGTGGTGGTCGATGTGGTGGAGCTGAACGGGGTGGCCAGCCAGGGGGCCCTGACCCTGCGCATTAGCCAGCAGGCCGGGCTCAGTCTGAGCCTGCCCCCCACCGAAACGAACGTCGGTGGCCGTTCGGTGACCAACAGCGCCTGGCAGCTGAGTGGCCCCAGCGGTGGCTACTACACGCTGACCACGAGTCAGAGCGTGTCGGCGGGTGATAAGTTGAGTGCGGGGTTGAGGGGTAGCTATAGCGGGAGTGGCAGCAGCGGTGGTCTGACGGTGAGTGCGACCATAGCAGGGGGCGGGGATGGCAACCTGCTCAACAACACCGACGCCGACAAGGTGGAGTATTTTCAACAGTAACGAGCCAAGTTAATAGGATTAGCCAGCTAGTCAGGACAATATCCTAACCGGCTGGTTAATTTATACCTTTAGCTTGTGCTTTCTCAAAAAACGCTCCTCCGTGAGAGGAGCGTTTATGTATTTGCTTGTTTACTAGGCCAGCCGCCACTGCTGGCCTCTACTAAAAGGGATACAACAGGGACCAGAACGTTCAAGTGCTTCTGGGGTAACCGGTGTGAAGAAATTCACCAGATTGCCATCCGGGTCGCGAAACAGGAGCGAACGATTTCCCCAAGGCATAGTCGTCGGCTTCTGAACGAGCCTATCGCCAAGAATGTCGGCTAACTTCTGATACTCCCTATCAACATCATCAACCCGAAATTCCAGAATGACAGACTGATTACTGGAAGCCCTAGCTATGTTGTCTCCTCCAAAGAGTTGCAGGATACGCGTACTGCCGATGGCTAAGGTGGCTAAAGGCGTCTGTAATTCGGCGAAATCATCGGTATACTGTGTCACGGATAGTCCAGTGATCTGCTCGTAAAAGCGAACCAACGGCATTATGTCCGCCGTGATAATTCGAAGGGAAATAAAATTCATGGAATCGGTGAATTTGTTTTAATTCACACAAAGTACAGTAGCTCTACTGACAGCCGTATGTCAGCAGAGATTGCCTTATACTCATGATACTATCCATCTCTCTAAAGGCTCCTACATGAGATGAAACAGCTTTCGTTAATAAGCAGTATAAAAGGGGCAATTAACAGACTGCCCATTCCAACTCTTCTCATAAACTGGGGGTCATTTTGGCAAAGTAATTCTAGATGAGAGCCATAGTATTCCCAGCTATAAGCCTGTTGTTAACCATAGGCTCTTGTAAAACCGAAGAGGCACTTGCCCCCCGTTGTCCTAATGCTGGTGCTTTGGTTAAACAGGTTAAAAATCTAAGCGGTGTGGTGTACTATGATTCCACGCAAAGCAGCTATTTTATTCGGGTCTCCAATAGCTTTGATTCCCATGATCTAGGGTACACCTGCAACTTGACTACTGACTATCAAAAACCTGGTTTGAAAGTCAAATTCAGCGGTACGTATTATCAGAGTGACAAACAACTCGGATTTGTGGCGGGTGACAAGAATTATTACTTATCACTTAGTTCCATCCAAAAACAATGATACGCTAAATCAGCGTGTGACGAAAGTTCTCATAAATAGCTCTTACCTGAGACGAAATAGCATTCGTCTGGCTGAACTTCCATGGGATAGTTAATAAGACGGTACGATGTCTACGGACAAATTCGTTTTCATCATAGCCAAGACAAACCTTCTCGATTTTGGAAAATACCCCAGACTTTTCATCAATACTTCACCACATCGCTAAACACATAACTCTTACTGAGCAAGATAAGGTGTTGTTTATCTCCATGCTACGGGTGAGAAAGGTGAAACGTAAACAGCTAATTGAGCAACCTGGATTTGTCTCTACCTTTCGGACCTACGTCGTCACAGGGTCTTTCAGGGCGTATCTTGTTGGGCCTGATGGACAAGAACATACGCTCTCATTGGCCGTCAATGACTGGATGATCGGCGACCCGGGCAGCTTCATCTTACAGGAGCCAGCAACGTTGTTTGTTGAAGCCCTTGAAGAGAGTACTATCATTCAGTGGAGTTATGAGAGCGAACAGCTATTACTGGAAAAAATACCGCAGTTTGCGCTGGCTATGATGCGTAGAGCTCAACTGATCGCAGTCACCATACAACAACGGGTTATTGCTCAGTTAAGTCTGACGGCGGAAGAACGCTACGACGAGTTTGCGCAAAAACATCCGGTACTGCTTCAGCGAATACCGCTCTACATCATTGCCTCCTACTTGGGCATGACCCGTGAATTCCTCTCCAAAATCCGCAAGCAGAAAACGACCCTGAAACGTTAAGTAAACGAATGTGAACTAGTTCACCCTCATTTAGTAATCTACTTCACAGCCCATGTCATGGCCTTATCTGAACTTTGCTGCGTTAACCACAACGAGCTAGACTCAGATAACAATGAACGATTACAAAACTGAATTCGAAGGAAAGAAAGCCCTCATAACGGGAGGCTCAAAGGGCATTGGAGCCGCCACGGCTCAGCGTTTACTGGACGGCGGGGCCACCGTCGTTGTTTCGGCACGCTCTCCTCACGAGCAGACTCCTACTGATGCCATCTTTATTCAAGGTGACATTAGTACGCTGGAAGGCGCAACGGCTATCGCCCAAAAAGCCTTAAGCAGGCTAGGTGGCCTGGATATCCTGGTTAATAACGTAGGAACAACTACCCCTAAACTTCCTGGCATCGAGTCCATAACCGATCAGGATTGGATTGACTCGCTGATAATCAACTTTATGAGCGTAGTCCGGGTTACCAAGCCCTTGTTAGCGGCTCTTCGGCAAAGCGGTTCGGGGGCTATTGTCAATGTATCGGCAGGTGGCCTGCTGCCCTTTCATGGTTTCCTGGCTCATTATGGAGCTGCTAAAGCAGCCCTAGATAGTTATACAGGCTCTTTGGCTAGAGAACTGCCCCCCGCTGGGGTCCGGGTAAACCTAGTGACTCCCGGTGCAATCAAAACGGAGGGAGGAGATGAAGGACGTAAACTGTTGGCCACTGGGATGGGCATTACGGTTGACCAATTATTTTGCGGTATTCCCTTCGTAGGATCGGTACAGCTGAAGAAATGGCTGAAACGATTGCTTTTCTAGTCTCTGAGCGTGCTTCTTATATAACCGGACATGACCACTTTGTTACCGGTGGTTTTGGTGATCTGGCCTAATTGACAAGTCTATTGATTGTACACAGTGTACGTCGTCAAATAAAAGGGGACAAATGGGGTGAAAAGGGGAAGAGACAATTCAGTAAATTGTTTCATCTAAATC
>NZ_JACXAA010000027.1 GCF_014699035.1 Spirosoma validum | reverse complement strand
TGCACACGCCCCGTACCACCGAGTTCTTTTACGGCCAGCGTGGGATTCCCCGAATCGAGTAGGAGAGCGTCGGCTCCATCCTGAACGGCCTTTAGGGCTTCGTCAATATTTCGTTCGTCAATGATGTGAATGACCTGCACCAGTTTAACCGTCGGTAAAGCTTTATGAAGCTCTGCGTAGGTTTTCGGTAAAACGGCGTCTACTAACTGGATGGTGTTGGCACCGACGCGCTGCTGATGAGCCAAAATATCTTCTGTGCTGAGTTCGCTGGTGAGCATGAACGTAGCGATGGGCGGGGGCGTTACCCGAACGATCCGCGCAGCCAACTCATCGCCGACCACACCGGGACCGCTCGGCATTCGACCGACCAGCCCGAGTGCATCGGCACCAAACCGAATCGCCAGTTGTGCTTCGCCGATACTGCTGATGCAGCAAATTTTAACCCGGGTTCTGAACTGAGATTCCATTGTTTATGGTTGACTAAGTGAATAGCAAGGCGACAAAGTTACGATCCGCCGTTAAGAATATGGTTCAACAATATACCGACGACTCCTACGCATCCCTCCGCATTCCTGAATTCCGTTACTTCGTCATGAATAGTTTCCTGATCACCGTTACGTTGTTGATTCAGGAAGTTATTCTGGGTTATGAGCTTTACAAGATGACGCACGACCCACTAATGCTGGGGCTTGTAGGTCTGGCCGAAGCCATTCCATTCATTGCCTTATCGCTGTTCGGAGGGCACCTGGCCGACCGACGCGACAAGAAAAGTATTTTGCAGTGTAGTCTGCTGGTGATTATTCTCAGCTCTGTAATTCTTTATCTGGTCTTTCAACCTTCGATTGTTTCGGGTTTGTCCCGAACGGCACAACTGGCTACGATCTACGGCGTATTGATGTTAATTGGCACGGCCAAAGGCTTTTATTCACCGGCCAGTTCATCGCTGAAACCCTTTCTGGTTCCTCGCGAATTATACGCCAACTCCGCTACGTGGTATAGCTCATTCTGGCAGGCTGGCGCTATTGTCGGTCCGGGCGTTGCGGGTTTCTTGTACAACTGGGTTGGTTTTGATCATTCCCTGATTGTCGTGATCGGCTTTTTAGGGATTTGTTTTTTGCTGATTTCACTGATTAGCCGCAAGCCCGTACCCGTTACCAATGAACCTGCGTTGGGTCTTCGCGAGAGTTTAAAAGAAGGATTTCGATTTGTCTTTAAAACCCGAATCGTACTGTATGCCATTTCGCTCGATTTGTTCTCCGTGTTGTTCGGGGGTGTCGTAGCGATTCTGCCGGTTTTTGCCGAAGATATTCTGCGCGTTGGGGCGCAGGGATTGGGCTTTCTACGGGCTGCTCCGTCCATTGGTGCTTTGCTGACGATGGCTTATATGACGAAACATCCACCAACCCACAACGCCTGGCGAAATATGTTGCTGGCCGTAGCTGGATTCGGGGTAACCACCATCATTTTTTCCTTATCGACAAATTTCTATCTGTCGATTCTTATGCTGGCCTTAACGGGTGCTTTTGATAGTGTAAGCGTTATTATCCGACAAACGATTCTGCAAATTTTTCCGCCCGACCACATGCGGGGGCGTGTGGCAGCAGTGAATGGCATCTTTGTGAGTTCCTCGAACGAGATCGGCGCGTTTGAATCCGGGCTACTGGCCCGCTTGTTGGGCACAGTACCATCCGTAGTGCTGGGTGGCGTTGTTACGTTACTGGTGGTGAGCTACGTCTACACAAAGTCGAAAGAGTTATTTTCCGTACGGTTAAGCTAAAATAACATCATCGGTTTAGAGTCTGGCGCAATCGGTATAGTACATTGCGCTAGATTCAAGACCGATGATGTATGAACATTTCGGTTACGCACGGGCAACCGGAATGTTTAAATCATTCAGGAAGGCATCGACATCAAGGTGTTCATTAAGGAGAACACGCGCGTTAAAAATTTCCCAGAACATCTCATCCGAAATTTGGTAATCCCGTTGCAGTCGAATCATATCGCGAATGCTTTCTTTGAGCTGTCCAACGGGTGCCTGCACTGGATAATCTCGAAGCTGAATAGTTTCCATGAGCGTTGTTTTTTAGGATGCGTGTTTTTAAACACACTCATTTTAAGATTGTTTTACAATCAAAGACCTTCAGTAACATAGTCGTTAGAATAGTTATATTATGGCTTTTGTTATTACGCCAAAACGTGAAATGGTCCCGGCATCCTACAACTAAATTTTTTTGTATTTTTTATAATTGATTACTAATCAGACTATGAAGCATCCTCTTCTCTTGGCAACTGTAGTGTTTACAGGTATCAGCCTGCTCGCATTGACTCCTCCGTCAGATGCTCCGAAGCCTATTAAACTGGTAAAAGCCTGGGAAACGGATACTACCCTTCGTACGCCCGAATCAGTGCTTTACGATGGAAACAATACGCTGTACGTAGCGAACATCGATGGTAAATCCGATTCGCTCGACGGAAGCGGCTTCATCTCGAAGGTCTCACTGGACGGTAAAATCGAAAACCTGCGCTGGACATCGGGCCTGAATGCGCCAAAGGGTATGGGCTTGTATAAAGATAAGTTGTACGTAACCGATGTGTATCGTCTGGTATGTATCAACATCGCAAACGGTCAGGCCGAAAAAACCTGGGATGCCGTCGGCAAAAATGCGTTCCTGAACGACGTAACAGTCGCGAAAGACGGGACGGTGTACGTGTCCGATAGTCGGTTTGATAAAATTTATCAGCTAAAAGACGGCAAATGGGAGGTACTGATGGAAGGGGAGCAATTGAATAAGCCCAATGGCGTTCTGTCTGTCGGAAAGGACAAACTCATGATCGGCAGCACAAAAATTGGCGCTCTGCGCGAAGTGGATTTAAAAACAAAAGCCATGAAAACCCTGGCCGATGGGATGGCCAATACCGATGGAATTGTACCGCAAGGAAAAGGCAATTACTTTGTTTCAGACTGGAATGGGCAAATCTTTCACATCAGTGCCAACGGGACAAAAGAGCAACTGTTGGATACCCGTGGCGAAAAAATTAACTCAGCTGATATTGAATACATTGAGAAGAAAAAGCTACTAATTGTGCCGACTTTTTTCAAGAACAAACTGGTGGCCTATCGGGTAGAATAATTGCCCCGTGTCCTGCAAAACCAAACTGCCCGATCAAGATGGTCGGGCAGTTTGGTTAGTAAGAAATCTCTTCTTCTTCCAGTAGTTTCTTGATGTTGAGAACACAGCCTTCCATAACTGTAATGTCATTGCTCCAGTCGGTAAAAATCCAGTCCTGATTAGGCACAGCAATCATTACTCGACGATGCTTGCTCAAGACCCACAGTACTCGCTCAACCCCAAAATCGAATAGACGCTGATTTTTTTCGGCTACGTAATTAAATTCGATTCCATCGAAGTCGGCTAAGTCGATTTTAACGTCTACTTCAACAACAATTTTAGGTGCAACGTCGAAGTACTTCGTTGTAACAGCAAACGTTCCTTTTTCGAAAATTGCTACGTCGCAGGAAAGGTTATCGGTCAGGGCCATATGGACACCTGCTTCATTCGTGACGGGAATGTACTTTTTCTTGTCACGATTATTCAAAACATGGCCATAAATCAGCGATACTAGAATTGACTGTAAGGCACTGCTGCCCATAATACTTTCGGGGTTAAGATTTTTCTCCAGCACTTCTTTGTACCCCCGATAATAGAGCGGACGACCATTGAGCACTTCATATACTAAATATGACGGTATAGCCGGGATGGCTGTCTGTGTGGATTCCTGGGTTACTACCATCTCTACGTTGATTGTTTACAGCAATATAACGAATTTTCAGGAAAGTAGATGGGATATGGCAGACTGGGCTTTTTCATGCCCGAAACCTTTTACCGTCTGGTCCATCGATTTCACAATCAGATCATTCCCTAAGTTGCCAATGCTGCCTTCGTGCGTATGATGCAGTTCACGAGGGGGAACGTACGTATGCTCGGCGATTTCCTTGCCAACGGTTCGGTACGCTTCGCGGAACGGCACACCCTGCAACACCAATTCATTGACACGCTCGACGCTGAATAACAGATCATATTTGGCATCATCCAGCAGATTGGGCTTAACCTGCAGGTGTTCGAGCATGAAATCCGTAATGTCGAGGCAGTCCAGAATTTCGTCGAACGCAGGCATCAGGATTTCTTTCAGCAGTTGCATGTCGCGGTGGTAGCCCGACGGTAAATTGCTCATCACCAGCGTTACTTCCATGGGCAGCGCTTTCAATCGGTTCGTTTTTGCGCGCAGTAATTCTGCTACGTCGGGGTTTTTCTTGTGCGGCATGATACTGCTACCCGTTGTGAGCGCGTCGGGCAGAATCAGAAACCCAAAGTTCTGGCTGTTGTACAGACAGATGTCCATGGCCATCCGTGAAATGGTTGCCGCAACCGCTGCCAGGGCCGTCAGGGCCGTTTGTTCGGTTTTGCCCCGGCTCATCTGCGCGTACACTACGTTGACGTGCATGCCCTCAAACCCTAGCAACTCAGTCGTAAGGGTCCGGTTGAGCGGAAATGATGATCCATAGCCTGCCCCTGAACCCAATGGATTTCGATTGGCAAGACGATACGCTGTTTGTAAGGTCAGCATGTCGTCAGCCAGGGCTTCAGCGTAAGCGCCAAACCATAGGCCAAACGACGAGGGCATGGCAATTTGCAAATGGGTGTAACCCGGTAATAAATCATCTCTGTGTTGCTCCGATCGACCAATGAGTCTGTAGAATACACGTTGAACCGCTTCAGCCACGCGCCAGATTCGATCCCGCGTAAAGAGTTTCAAATCGACGAGCACCTGATCGTTACGTGACCGGCCAGAATGAATTTTCTTACCCACGTCGCCTAATACGCGCGTGAGCATAAGCTCTACCTGCGAGTGTACATCTTCAACCCCTTCTTCAATCTCAAACTGTCCTTGATGAATCTTCTGATAAATAGCTTTCAATTCATCAGTCATCATGCCTAATTCATCAGAAGAAATCAGGCCGATGGTTTCGAGCATTTGCGCATGGGCGAGATTGCCCAGTACGTCGAACGGAGCCAGATAGAGGTCCATTTCACGGTCGCGTCCGACGGTGAAGCGGTCAATTTTGTCGGCTGTAGTAACGCCTTCTTTTTGCCAGAGTTTCAAAATACAATGAGTGATTACGTGAATGAACGGTCCGTCATATCAGTGATTGACCGGGCTGGCGTTCCAGCGAATAAGCCGAACGCTCTGCACTTTCTACAAAGGTCGCAAAGAAAGTTGGGCAGGCAAGTTCAGAAAATCGTTGATGGATTTACGGTTCAGCAAAGACCATTGGCTCGGCGCTACGTTCCAGCCGCTTGCCCAGCCACCAGAATCCACTAGCTGTCATTATGCTAATTCCGGCTAGTACCAGCCAGTGCGTTGAAAAACCAACGCGGGCGATCATAAACGAACCAAAAGCGGGAGCCGCCGTTTGGGCCAGAGCACCCCCCATTGCATATAGGGCCAAGTATTGCCCCCGCGTGGCCGGGCTTGATCGCTCGACGGTAAACGACTGGAGAAAGGGCATCACCAGCATTTCGCTAAACGTAGCGAACAGAATATATAATAGTGCAATGCCTAGTCCGGGAAGCATTACTCCGACCGTATCAAGTCCCAACTGGGCTGGCCAGCTTGGTATCGTCAGCAGAATAAAGGCGACGGCGACCAACGTAACTCCTCGTGTAATCAGGCTTATTTTTGATCGATTCTGTTGTTCGAGACTATAGACCAGCGCCATTTCGACTGCGACGATCAAAAGACCGTTAAGCGACATCAATCCACCGATCAGGCGTTCGTTTAGTTGTAAAACTTTTTTGAAAAAGAGCGGTACGATGGTGAAAAAATGCATGAACACCATAAAATACAGGGCCGAACAGATCACAAAACCAACGAATAACGTATCCCGATAAGGTGATGTACCCGTCAAGTCCGGGTTTATGGGAGCATTTATAGACGACTGCGCTACGTTAGTTGATCGCTTACTTCTTTCGGGGACGGGTAAAAAGAACCAGAGTACGATACCCGCTACAATGCAGGTCAGCCCATCTGTCCAGAAAATGAGGCTGTAGTTGATGCTGGCTAACCAGCCACCTAAGCCGCCCCCAATGGCCCAGCCTAAATTGATCGCAAGCCGGTTAAGAGAAAACGCACGGGTTCGTGTTTCAGGATCGGAATAATGAGCAATGGCAACCTGATTCGCAGGCCGAAAAGCATCGCCAAACAGCGTAAAAATGAAGACGCTGCCACAGAGGGCGTAGAAATTGACAACGAGCTGTAGCGTAAGCAATGCTATTCCGCCAAACAAAAGGCTTAGTAGCTGAACGTAGTAGAAACTAAACCGGTCAACTAACCGACCGCCGAGAAACGTACCGACAAAAGCCCCCGCTCCAAAAGTGGCCATGACGATGCCGGTATCCGTAACGGAATAATGCAAATGTTGAGTGAGATAGAGCGTCATGAACGGCAAAACCATCGTACCGCAGCGGTTGATGAGCATAACACCCGCCAATAGCCATACCGATGGCGATAAGCCCCGGTAAGCCCGCTGATAGAGATGAAGTGTTTGCTGGATCATGCCCGTAAGGTACGACGAATGCCGCTCCGCTCGCGTTTGTAATTGAGCCAACGGAACGATAAGTTTACAGAAACAACAGGTGAGTTATGAAAGCGGTTGCCTGCGGGCATCAGCCTCTTCGCCGGGCGCCACAAAAATCTTTTTATCCGTAATTAACGGGCGGTGTTCTTCCAGAAATGCCTTCAACAAACGGATATCCTCCAACTGCCGGTCAATCGGGTGGGTTAGCGCGTAACTCTCTACATAGACTTCGCTGAAGTCAGTGATGACATATTCCATCAGCTTAATGCCTTTCTGTTTCAGCGCGTGGAGGTACAGATTCTGGTGATTATGGACGTAACGGCCGGGTTGGTAAGACCCGGTTGTCTTTAGGTCGACGGCTTTGAATTTGCCAATCAGATCCACGTACCCATAAAATAATACGTCGTCAATTTGCCACTGACAATAAACCTGCGTATCGACAATCGGGCGGGGGAGGAGCTTTCTGACTTTTTTAACGATCTCCGGGTCAAATCGGGCTTCGTCGGTGCCCTTCACGATGGCTTCTTCAAACGAAATGCCGCGTTCCTGAGCGGCTGTGGTTGGCGTCGGCACGCGATTAATCGAGTCGAGCAACTCCTGCGCGGAAAGATTACCTCCACGTACGTAGCGCGAAAAAACGTTCAGCAGTGAGGGATAGAAGCGGTAGTTGATGGACATGCGTTTGTCAGTTTCGGTCTGTATGGTCTTCTCCCTACGAACAACGAACTACTGCCCTTAGTTTTTCACCACCAGCAATACTCCGGCCATGATCAATACGCTGCCCAGCAATCGCCAACCGTTAGCCGGATGGATCGAAAAGCCCATAAATCCGTAATGGTCCAGGACAATGGCCGCCAGCAGTTGACCCGCTACACTCAGGCTCACTAAGTTAGCGGTTCCGATCTTCGGGACACTGACGATAACCGTTATCATATACACGGCGCCCATAACGCCACCCATCCACTTCCACCAGCTCACCTGCCGGATCGCATCGGTTGAAGGCGTTGATCCACCCGAAGCCAGAAAAAGCAGCACCAGTACGATAAAGCCTGACCCGAAGGAAATAGCTGCGGCCAGAATTGGGCTAGTCATTGCCTGACGGAGGTTAGCATTTACACCTGCCTGAACGGTAATCGCCAGGCCAACCAAAAAAGCAAGCAGAAGGTAGATATAATTCATAGTGACAAAGGTAGGAAACAGTAAGTTGCCGGTTTTAGCTTTCAAGCGTCTTTTCTGTCCATCAGAGACGTAAGATTTTCATCCACCTAATCACATCCTTCCGCCATGTTCACCATCTCAAATTACCCATTCGCGGTTGTTGTCTGCTTTCTTACGATGCTGTGCTGGGGCTCCTGGGCAAACACGCAAAAATTAATCACCCAATCGGTGCCGACAACCATTTTCTATCGGGATTATACGTACGGTATTCTGTTGTTAAGTTTGTTGCTGGCCTTCACGTTGGGTAGTTTCGGAAGCTCGGGCCGGTCATTTCTGGCTGATTTCGGTCAGGCTAATCGCCAGAACATGCTCTATGCGATGATTGGCGGGTTTGTCTTCAACATTGCGAATATCCTGATCGTCGTCGGTATCGAACTGGCAGGTTTGTCGGTCGCTATGCCGGTTGGGATCGGACTAGCCTTGATCCTGGGCGTGGTGGTGAACTACATTCTGTCGCCAGTGGGAGCGGCCGGACTGTTAGCAGCGGGTGTTTTTAGTATTTTTCTGGCCGTTGTGTTCAGTGCCCTGGCTTATCGGGCCAAAGCGAGCATCGACCAGTCGGTTAGCACACGCGGCCTTGTCATTTCGCTGTTGGGTGGGTTCCTGATGAGTTTCTTCTTCTATTTCGTAGCCAAAGCAATGGCCACCGATTTCGCCAATCCAGCCCCCGGCTTACTGACACCGTATACTGCCCTGGTGCTGTTCGGGTTAGGCGTAGTCGTGAGCACACCGCTATTCCTGCCGATTCTGCGTCGGTTTACAGGTAAGCCTGCCGATGACGAAATTACTTATGGCGACGTAAGCGGACGTAGCCACCGAATCGGAATGCTGGGCGGAATGATCTGGTGCCTGGGTATGGCGTCGAGCCTATTGGCATCAGGTGCGGCTGGCTATGCCATCAGTTATGGTTTGGGGCAGGGGGCCACCATTATTGCTGTGCTATGGGGTGTGTTTATCTGGCACGAATTTCGGAATGCCCCGGCCATATCCAGTCGGTACCTCATCATCATGGGTATTTGCTACGTACTGGGATTGGTTTTGATTATTTCGGCAAAGTGACAGACTGTCGCATTAATGGTTTGCTAAGCCCGCATCAGGACATAGCCATTCTAATTCATCCGATAAAAAGAGGGTTTTAGCTTTGGTAATCAGCCGTTTATCTGAAAATGTGTTGGTGCGAAACGCAATGTGTCGATCTTTAACCACGTCGATAGGATACGTTTCCTAAGCTAAACCAGTCAGTGTCTTATGAAAAGCTATTGTCAAGTTTATCGATCCGAGGTATTTAGCCGCTCTACGTGGCTCACCAGCCTCATTCTCTTTCTGACAGTTCGTTTGTTCGCCCAGCAACCGGATGCGGTTGCTCTGGCAGAAGGGCAAAAAGTATATATGGCTACCTGCAATACCTGTCATAAAGCGGATGCAGGTGTTGGTGCGCCGGCGCACTTGGTACTCGCGCAGATGCCTCCCCGCGCTATTCTCGCAGCCTTGGAAACGGGTAAAATGCGTGTACAGGCCAACGGGTTAACGTCAGAGCAGCGGAAAGCTGTGGCTCAATGGTTGACGGGAAAAGTAATAACAGAAACCGCAATTCCCAAAGAAGCCTACGCTATATTTAAACTTACCGCCAGTGAGAAGCCGACGGTGCATCATTCCGGATGGGGTGGTGATCTGGAAGGAACGGGCTATCGGTCGGCGCAACAGGCAGGTATGTCGGCCGAGAATGTTGGTAAACTTAAACTGAAATGGGCCTTTGCCTTTCCCGAAGCCAATCAGGTACGTAGTAAACCGGCTATCGTCGGCGATTGGCTCATTGTGGGAAGTCAGTTTGGGGAAGTGTATTGCCTTAACAAACAGACGGGTAAAATTGGCTGGCGTTTTCTGGCGAAGTCGGCGATCCGGGGGGCGATTTCAGTGGTTCAGACGGGTAAGACTATTCATGCCTTCTTTGCTGATAATAATACCAATGTCTACGCGCTGGACGTAACGACAGGCAAGTTGCTCTGGGAAAATAAAACGGGCAAGCACCCGCAATCGGGCAATACGGGCTCGGTAGCGGTGCACGACAACAGGATTTACGTACCGTTAACCTCTATCGAAGTAGCTTCCGTCTTAGACCCGGCCTATCCCTGTTGCTCATCGTCGGGCGAGATTGTCGCTTTAGATGCTCGTTCAGGTACGGAAATCTGGCGGCATCGGGTCATTACCGACGAAGCTAAAGAAGTCGGAAAAAAGAAAAACGGCTCGCCATTTTACGGTCCGTCAGGAGCTATCATCTGGAGCAGCCCGACAGTCGATACGAAACGGGGTTTGCTTTACTACGGAACGGGTGAGAACTACACGACTCCAGCCACAACGACCAGCGACGCCATTCAGGCAGTAGACCTCAAAACCGGAAAACTGGCCTGGTCGTTTCAGGCGACTAAAGACGATACGTGGAATCTGGCATGTCCGGGTAATCCGAATTGTCCCGAAAAAGTAGGGCCTGATTACGATTTTGGCATGGCGCCTATTTTAGCGAAGCAGCCCAATGGGTATGATTTATTGGTAGTGGGACAAAAAGCAGGAATCGTTTACGGCTTATCGCCTGATGATGGTAACGTGATCTGGCAAACTCGTATTGGTCACGGCGGGGCGCTGGGTGGAATCCACTGGGGCATGGCAACCGATGGAAAACTGGTCTATGCCGCCAATGCCGATAACAAATACGGCATTAATCCTAAAGTTGATTCCTTGATTAAACCCGCTCCTGGCCTGTTTGCGATCGACATAATGACGGGTAACGTAGTATGGAACACGCCCGCACCATCCTGCGAAGGAAAGAAAGGCTGTATTGAAGCCAATTCAGCCGCGCCAACCGTTATTCCGGGCGTCGTTTTTGCCGGAACACTGGATGGGCATTTGCGGGCTTACTCAACCAAAGACGGCAAAATTCTGTGGGATTATGATACCGACAAACCGTATCAGACTGTCAATGGTATTGAGGGAAAAGGCGGATCAATCGATGGTCCATCGCCCGTGGTGTCAGACGGTATGCTGTTCGTCAATTCGGGTTATGGCATGTTTGGGGAAATACCCGGTAACGTACTGCTGGCGTTCGAACTGGAGAAATAAACAATCTCTTTGTGCAAAATTGACTTTTTAAGAACGTCACTTCTGCTACCTTCCGGAACAGCTTGATTGCTTATCGAATTTTCTGTTCGGAGCGCTCAGGCGATTGCTTATTGATCTGATAAATTCTTGCATCAGGTTCGTCAAAAGTTATCTTCATAGAATCCTGGGCGGCCAACGTAGTGTTGCTGTATAGTTCTTTCGCTACGTAACGTCCAGCCCGCAAACCGATTCGAGAGAAATCGATGCTTACTGTTTTATTGTCTTCGTAGTTAAAAACCGCCAGATAAACGTAACGGTCCGTTTCGCGGACGAACAAATTAGTCGCTGACTCGCCGGTATTACCCTCAACGGGACGAAAAGCAATGCCGGCTCTAGCAATGGCCAGAAGCGCCGGGTTTTGCAACAGGCTTTGTGCTCGACTTAGCCACTGCCCCGACGTAGCGTAGTTATCGCCAGTAATGAGCGTACCCGTTACAAGGGCCGACGCCAGCCGGGCGCGGTTCACGCCTTCTGATTCTGTACCAAAAACGGTATGATCGGCGTCAATGAAGTCGTACAGATGCGTTTGCCACCAGCCGTAATTCGTACTGTTGAGCGTATAACGCGTGTCGGCCATTGAGTGAAAGGCATCGCAGGCAATCCGGCGCATGTGAGCGTAACGACCCGTTGCTAAACTGGGCGAGATGGCTACGTAGATCAGCATCTTATCCGCGAGTTGATCATTCAAAAATTCCATGCCCTTTCGGAACGCCTGCATCCCCGTCGTTACCGTTGAATCGTAGAAATGATCAGCTTCAATAGCGGCATGACCGATAAAGTCAATCTTGATCATTTCGAAACCGCAGTCCTTAAACTTGTTGATGACATACGCCAACCGTTGCTGCGTGCCCGGATGAGTTGGGTCCAACGCGCGGGCACCATCCAGTTCATGGTATTTCCCATTCACTTTGGTCCATATTTCGCTGTATGGATACGTACTGCCCTCAACCGTTCGGTCGCGTTTGCGCCAGTCGACAAAGGGTGCCCAGTAAATTCCTGGCTTCAGATGCTGTGCTTTGCAATAGTCGGCAAACTGCTTCAGCTGACTAAAATCACCGGTCAACCCGCCCGACGACAGATTATCCCAGTAAGAATCCAGGTCGATATACGCAGTGCTATCATTGCGAAACCCTTTCAGTTCATTAGCGAAAAAATCAACGACGCTTTTAGCGTTTGCCAGTGAGAGTTTCGTCTGAATAGCACCCCAACTATTCCAGCCAACCGGCGTGGGCTTTTTCCAGTCGAATACGTAACGCGGTTCGGCGAGCCGGTTTGCTTTTCCGTAAGCTTCCAAACCCAGCCGCCAATCATTGAAATACCCGACAAATAGTTTTGCTGATTTTACGTGATTGCCTGACAACGTACCGTGCGGCTTTTTATCGCGGGTAATGGTTGAGTCAGCGTAACCGCTCCAGACAACGAGTTCTGACAATCGCTGGCCAATTCCGGTTGTCTTTACGCCGGTTTTCCAGACCATATGCTCAACGGAACCAATCACAAGTCCGTTTCGGCTGGTATTTTCATAAAATGCCGTTACCTCCGAACTGGTATTTGTGAGACTAGTGCTCATGGATTTAGCATTGTAGCGGATGAACGTATCGTTATCGAACGGAACGAACAATACCCGATTATCACCCGTACTGCCATTGTTGACCTGATTGGCTACCAACGGCGCCAAATAATTACTGCTGATGGACTGACCACGTAAACTGATTTCGGTAAAGAAATACGATTTGTCGGGATACGTATCAAACACCTGTTGCATGGCGGGTAAACCCTTGCCCGTTAATGTAATGACGTATCGGGTTCCGGTTCCCAATGCGTCCCGTAGCGTGATTTTTCTGGCCTGACGAGTCGTGTATACCTTGCTGTTCACCTCGAATGTCCCGTTTCGAGCTGCGGCAAAAGCGCCCGTTATGATGGGACTCCGACCATACGTTACGTCGGCTGTTCCTGACGTAAGGTTATAAGTAATCTGGTTTGTTCGCCCAAAAGGCATAGCCAATACATCCGCTGAACGTATCTTTGTCGCCTGAGCTATCAGCATAGTCGATGGCCAACTCAATAGCAACAGAAAACAGCGACGATTCAGCAGGTAAAGAACCAATGACTTCGTTAGAGTAATCAAATGAATGTGCGTTTTAGCCATACAGTTTGCAACGGAAACGGAAAATTGGTTGTACTGAACGTAATGGCTGGTTATTGCAAGTAGTCGTGAATGCGAACGAAACAAACAATTTTAGTGACTCTGTGCCAACCGTAATCGTTTTCTGTGAATCTTATGCGGTAACAGGCTGTCCGAATCGTTAAACCAAGTACGTAGTAAATCTTAATTCTTTATGCGAAAGCTGTTCTTCAGTGTATTGTTACTGATCCCCTTCCTTGCGAGTGCCCAGACTACCAAGCCGTTTAAAGTGAACGTTGCTGTGGGTTATGCGGCAACCGCCGATTATTCGAACAGTAATTCGATTAAAAAGGCTGGTTTTGTCTTTAATCTGGAGCCTCAATACCGGGTTATTTCGAATCTGGATATTGGTCTGCGTTTAGAGCAGGCGTTTGTACAACGTCCCGAATTCATCGATGAAAGTACTGTCTTTCAAACGAAGACAAAGTCTATTATGTCGGCAGTTGTAACAGCTAATTATTCGATCAATATTGGCGGTTCGATCCAGCCTTTTGTCGGGATCGGGGGCGGACTTTACCACACGGAGCCTAGTGCCCAATCGGACACACGATTTGGCATAACAACGCAGTATCCGTTGCCAGCTACCAACGTAGCGGGCGGCATGGCTAGAGTAGGGGTCAGATGGGGGCGCCTTAACCTGCTAGCCGATTATAATCTGGTTAGTGATACACAGGTAACCGTTAGCGCCACCAGCCGGGCGCTGGCCGCCAAAAATTCCTATTTCAGTGTTAAAGCCGGATTTATTATTGGCGGAGGAAGCGACAAGTAATTCGTCAAAAGCGTCGTAAAAAAGTCAGGGGTAGTCAACCGTTGAGAAACAGTATCTGAAACGGTTGACTACCCCTGACTTTTTTACGAGAACTCTATTTCTCATTTAGCAGCAGGAACATTTCGGCCGCGTGCCAGGCGTGTGGGAAAGCGATTTTCTGCTTGACTAATTCCCGATCAAGCACCGTCAAACCGGGGTAATGCGCGTCGATGTCCCGTTGTTGCCAGCTGAGCGGATAGTCAATGTTGCCGACCATGCCCCGTTTTTCCGATACGTTCGCCTGGTCATAAAAATGATCTTCTGCCCAGCCAAAAAAAGGATTGTTACTAAAATTATCATCGACTCGCTTTTCATCGACATGCTCCGTTTTGTAGTCGAGCCAGAACACCGATGAGTAGCTATCCGCTTGTTTCGGAATAAGGTACGTATCAGATAAGTCGAGCGATTTGAGCCCGTACTTAAGCCATTTGGTTTGATAAACCGGATGCGCGACATTATCCGTCTTACCCACAATGTGCTTTTCTGTCTGGAACCGCCGAGCCGAATCCAGCACGACCGGTACGACCGGATGGGTTTTGTTGGACACTAACGAAACCAAAAACAGCACCTGCCCCAGATTATCCGTCTCGCGTTGGTTGTTCCGGTCGAACGGGTCTCGGATGGCCAGAATCCAGTCGCGGATCAGATGCAGATTATCCGTCGCACGCAGGACCATAGCCATCTGCGCAGCGTCGCGATACCACGGTTTGAAATAGACCAGGAAATTCGGTACCGGCCGACCGTTGATGACGTTGATAAGTACTTCCTGGTGCAACACCCGCAACACCGGGCCGAAAGTTTTGTTGGCAAAGCGTGGTAGACTCAACCGGCTACGTGTACCGGGAATCAATCGAGGGCGTTTGGCCGTCTGGAGTAACCATACGCCCGACTCATCCTCCCGAATCTGAACAGTTTGGCCATCGGCCAATGCCAGATGCACCAGATACTCTGATGGTAAAATGACCTCCTGCTTTACATTCCACTGCTCCTCAATATTCCCCGTCATGGCGTTCAGCAATCGGCCGTTGCGGTAGATAAGCTTGAGTCGATCGCCCATGCCGAACATGAAAAACTTCAGATCGGGTAACTCCTGCTGATTTTTATGTTCCTGCCGGAGTTGAGCCAGATTTTCGTGATAAGTCTGCAAAGCGCTCACCGGATCGGAATAGATCGCTGGAGGAGCTGGTTTTTGTCCATACACGGACGCTGTCAGCAGCAGAAAAAAGAGATAGTATTTAACTTGCATGCGTAGCGTCATTTACCGCAAAATTTTAATAACCACGGAGGCACAGAGTACACGAAGCATGACACCCTAAAGTACTCTGTGTATTCTGTGCCTCCGTGGTCAATCGTTACAACTTCGACTTGACTGGCTGATCGTTATAGACGAGTACTTCGTTTAATCGCACGACGTGTTCCGAATCCGGATTCAGCAATTTGATACGTACCGTATGTTTGCCCTTTGGTAACTGATACTTCCAGAACAGATCGTACCGACGATGCGTAAAATTTACGGGCAGTTTGGCCGTCTCAATTTTCTTACCGTCGATATATAGTTCGGCGTTGAAGGCAAAACTGCTTTCAGAACCCACCGGGTTTGAGTTTGACGAACCTCGGTTTTTGGGTTGAGCTGCGCCTTTTACAACAAAGCCAATTCCCTCAAAATTAAAGCTGTATTCATTCTCCAGGTCTTTACGGATGCCCGTGACCAATACGGGATGATGACCCGGAAAACTCTGTTCAAGACGTACGGTTTTAGGCGTTTGTCGCGCAATCGTTACCTGATCGCCATTGATTTTGCCGCCGTTCCGTTCGATGACCTGCAACGCGTGTTTCATCCCCATCGAATACACATCGTTCAGTGACATGGTCGTGTATTTGAAGTCAATGTCTTCGGCATCCTGCAAGCCCTGTTTCCAGTAGGCCGGAATTTTGTCGTATCCAAGCAAGGTACCCAGAACACCGCCCGCCGACGATGGATTGCAATCCGAATCCTGCCCGGCGCGCGTGCTGATTTCCATCGTTTTCGTGAAATCCCCACCGCCATACAGCAAGCCCAGCACAATGTAAGCGGAATTGATTTTGGCGTCGATATCGAATGGATAAAATACTCCTTCCGGACAACCCACTTCGTCGGCCCATTTCCGCTGAATTTCGAACCAGTTTCGTTTCCAGTCATTCGGAAACTGCTTGTGCCAGTTGATTACGTCGGCAATGCACTGGTAAAATGTACTCTGCGTCGGAATGGTCTTGAGCGCTTCGTTCACTACGTAATTGATGTCGTTCGAGACAAACGCCAGTGAGTATAAAGCCCCCACGTAAGCGCCACCGTACCAACCGTCGCCGTAATTCATGATGTGGCCGATGGGGTCGCCAATCTGTACAGCCGTATTGGGCATTCCGGGCGACATGAGCCCCGAAAAATCGGCTTCGATCTGAAAATCAATATCGTCGGCATGCGGGTTGTTGAGCCAGTGTCCTGATTCGGGCGCTTTCATACCGTTCAGCAGGTTATAGCGTCCGGCCTGGTTCGCGTGCCACAGCATATAACCGGCGTTGGCATAAGCATTGGCGTGTTCGGAAACGGGGGCGTCGAGACCTTTCTTCTCAAACACATCCACGAACGTCAGGTCCATATACAGATCGTCGTACAGACCCGGATTATCGATCATCGTTTTTTTGACGTAGCCTTCATACCACGGAATGGGCTGATAGTCATTCATCATTGTGCCATTGAACCGAAATTCGGTCGGTCCGCCAAACGTACAGCCGATAACCTGTCCGGCCCAGCCGCCTTTGATTTTGTCCTGAAGCGTCTTTTTTGAAAGTGTTACGGCAGCTGGCGCTCCGGCGGCCGGCGTTCCGGTTTTGGCCGGTTTAGCTGGAGGTGCTACCACCGATAGCAAAGCGAAAAGTAAGAGAAGAGGAATTTTCATGGAAGGGATTGGTTTAGTAAGTCGGCGTAACGGTCAGCGGATACACAAACGAGTCTACGAGAGTTCACTACGTTTCGGCATAGAGGCCTGCGCACCCATGCGTGTGACCGAAATCGAAGCGGCTTTGCAGGCAAACGCGACGGCCTCGGGCAGAGGCTGATCTTCGGCTAAGGCAACGGCCAGTGCGCCATTGAAACAGTCGCCAGCCGCGGTTGAATCGACAGCTGTCACGCGCGGAACCGAAATGAGTTGACCCTGGCTGCCCGTATGCAAATACGCCCCTTTCGAACCGAGCGTAATCACTACGTTGGTAACGCCCATATCGTGCAGTTTTTTTGCGGCCTGTTCAGCGGTCGCTACGTCGGTTACGTGAATTCCCGTCAGAATTTTGGCTTCGGTTTCGTTTGGGGTGATCAAAAACAGGTGTGGGAATAACGTATCCGGCAACGACTGCGCCGGGGCCGGATTCAAGATAACGCGTAAACCTTGCGTGGCTGCCTGCTTAACTACGTATTCAACCGTGGGCAACGGAATTTCTAATTGAACTAACGCGAACGTATCGGACGTAGCGGCCTGCAAAGCGGCTTCGGTTTCAATGGGTTGAAGATGCGCGTTGGCGCCGGGTGCGACGGTAATACAATTTTCCCCCTGGGCATCGACGTTGATAAGCGCCACGCCCGAGGGATGATCAGCATCCGTCAGTACGTAGGTCGTGTTGATGCCTTCCTGCCGAAAACCCGTAATAGCCTGTTGACCAAATATATCGTCCCCCACTTTGGCTACGAACGTTACCTGACCATTGAGTCGGGCGGCAGCAACGGCCTGATTAGCGCCTTTCCCGCCGGGATTCATCAGGAACGTACCACCCAGAACGGTTTCGCCCGGCGCGGGTAATCTGTCGGACTTAACAACCATATCGGTGTTGGAGCTACCGATTACCAGAATCTGATTTGGCATGAATTAAGGATTTAATAGTATATTTTTTGTATAAATGCATGGGCTACACTTCATTTACTGTTGATAAAGACACATAACGCAATCAGTGCGTTACGTTACACCGGGTTGAAACCCGGCGCAACGTACTAATTTTAACCATTTGCGCCGGGTTGAAACCCGGTGTAACGTAACATCAAGCAGCGATTTAATAATTCGTTAAATTAAGGCAGGAATGTTAAGCTGATCATTGTCAGCTAAGGTTATTTTGTCAACTGCTATGGTTTTTCGCTCAGCTTTACTTATCGGTTTACTCGCTACGTTACGCTTTGCCAGTTATGGTCAGTGTGTCGTTTCGCAGGATGATCAGACGCGCGTGATTACTACCTGCACGTTTTACGAAGCGAATGATGGACTGTTGATGAATCGACCCGATCGTATACAGGGCGCGTCGCACGTGGTTTATCTGGGTAGTCAGTATTTCGGCTATCCGATCTGGCAGGCCGGTTCGCTTGAGATGAGTGATCCGAAGAAAAGCATACCCTGTAGAATTGCTTTCAATCTGGTCACGAATGAAATCCGGTGTCAGTTTGCGGGCGATTCGAGTGCATATGCGATTCTGCCAGACGCGTTCACCATCAATGGCCTTCGTTTTGTGAGTCGGGTAAATACGCAGACTGGCAAAGCGGAACGCGCCTATTATATGGTTTTATATGCCGGAAAAACAAGGCTGCTCAAGCAATTCAAATGCAGTTTGCGCATGCGAGACAAAGACGTGTATACGCTGGATGAAGCCTTTAATGGTGAATTCGTTCAGCAACAGACGTATTACATTCAGCGGAATAACGGATCGCTTGAGCCTGTGACGTTATCCCGTAAGTCGGTACTTGACGTATTGGCCGATCAGGCAACTATACTAAAACGGATTCTGACAAAAAAGAAACTAACGGATCATGAGCTGGCCGGTGCTGTCGCCTATTATGATGGGTTTCGATGAGGCTCGTAAGAATCCCTTTTTCGCTAAGCCAACGTGGAGTCAACAGGTGTCGTTAGTAAGTTTCCGATCATCAAATTTATGGAATGCGTATATTGCGTATTAGTATGACAGATACCGGTGTCTAACGAGCGAATATCGTTAATATAGGATTCTGGCTTTCAACCACCCACTTTACTCAATGAGTTTATTGACTGTTGATCTGACGAACTGCGATCGGGAACCTATTCATATTCTCGGTCACATTCAGTCACACGGCTACCTGATTGCTATTCAGCCCGATACGTACTCAATCGTTCACGCCAGCGAGAATATCGTCGATCTGGTAAATACACCCGCTTCTCAATTAGTAGGACAGTCTGTCAATGCGTTGCTGGCGAACACCGATCTGGCTGAAAATGTCCTGGTCGAACTTCTGAATGTTGGCAAACGGAATGATTCGTGGGAAACCATGAATCCGCACCGGTTCACGCTCAATGGGAAGGTCTGGAATCTGATCATTCACCAGCATCAGGAGCTTCTGCTGCTCGAATGGGAACCCACCGGCGACGATCGGAACGCGGTTATGAATCAGCAACTAATTGCTCAGGCACTTACCGAAGTGCAGGCGAGCCGGACGCTTTCCGATTTACTACAAAACACCGCCCAGCGGATAAAAACCATTATCGGCTACGACCGGGTGATGGTCTATCGCTTTAGTGCAGACTGGCATGGACACGTAGTGGCCGAAGCCAAAGACGACCACCTGGAGCCATTTCTGGGGTTGCACTATCCGGCGTCAGATATTCCGCGTCAGGCCCGTGAACTGTATAAAATTAATCTGGTTCGTCTGATTGCCAATGTCGATAGTACACCGTCACCCATTCTGTCTGATCCCGATTGGTCCGAAGATCAACCGCTCGACTTAACGCATTCGGTTTTGCGGGCCGTTTCGCCCGTTCACATCGAATACCTCAAAAATATGGGTGTGCAGGCATCCATGAGTATTTCGCTGCTGTACCGGGGTGAACTCTGGGGACTGATATCCTGCCATAATACAACCCCCCGGTTCGTGGATTTCCAGGCCCGGCAAACCGCTAAATTTGTCAGTCAGCTGCTGTCGGCGGCTCTGGAGTTCCGCAAAGACGAGGAAGATAAGACCAATCTCCTGCAATACACGCAAATCGGCCAACGGTTACACGAACAGCTATTGCTGGGCGATGACGTAGCACGGGCACTGACAAAATCTTCGGTGACAGCGCTCGACGTAACCGAAGCAACTGGTGCTGCGCTGTTGTTCAATGATAAAGTATACCGATTGGGCGAAACGCCCGACGAATCGGCACTTCGGTCTTTGGCCGTTTGGCTTGGTACGACGGATATCGAAACGTTTTTGCAAACCAATCAACTTCCGGCTCGCTATTCACCTGCCGAACATTTCCGCGAGGTAGGGGCGGGGATTCTGGCCATCGCCTTGTCGAAGGAATTAAACGAGTACCTGATCTGGTTTAAACCCGAACAGGTTCAGCAGGTTACCTGGGCGGGTAATCCCAATAAACCCGTAACGGTTGACAACGACGGGCAGCAGCGACTAACCCCCCGGAAAAGTTTTGATGCCTGGACCGAAATCGTCCGGAATACATCGGAGTCCTGGAATGAAGCCGAAATAGGGTCAGTCGTCAAGCTACGGGAAGATATTCTACAGGTCATTACGAAACAGGCCAACGAGGTTCGTTTGCTGAATCAGCGGTTGCAGGTTGCCTACGAAGAACTGGATGCATTCAGTTATACCGTTTCGCATGACTTGCGTACGCCCTTGTCGTCCATTCGGTGCTATTCTGAAATTATACAGGAAGAGTACGGGCAGGAGTTTAACGAGGATGCGCGGGAGCTTTTTCAGAAAATTACGGAATCGACCGAACGGATGCAGCGCCTGATTCGGCACATTTTGTACTATTCGCGCATGGGCCGTACGGATTATAGTATACAACCCATTGAGATGAAGCCGTTGTTGCAGAATATAAGGGAGGAACTACTGATCGCCAACAAAGATCGGTCGGTACGGATTGACATTGGGGATACGCCTTCGATAACCGGCGATCCAACGATGATTCATCAAGTGTTTTCGAACTTACTCAGCAATTCGGCAAAGTATACCCAACGAGCGCCCGAGGCTGTTATTCAGGTAAATGGCCAACAAACGGACGACGAAGTGGTTTACTCTGTTGTCGATAACGGAATTGGGTTCGATATGAAACATGCGGGTAAGATGTTCGACCTGTTCAAACGTCTGGAAAATGCCCGCGAATTTGAAGGTACTGGTGTCGGTTTAGCCATTGTTAAGCGGATCATCAACCGGCATCAGGGGAAAATCTGGTTCCACAGCGAACCTAACCGAGGTACCACATTTACGCTTTCATTTCCAGTAACGACTCACTGACAACTTGACTCATGTTAGATATTTTATATGTTGAAGATAATCCGAATGATGCGGATATTTTCAGCCGCCTGATACGAAAAATGGACCGCCCTATTACCTACACCGTAATTAACAGCGGGTCCGAAGCCGTTGATTACTTGGCAGGTCAGGGGCGTTACAGTACTCAATCCAATGAACTGCCAAAGCTTGTGTTGATGGATCTGAATCTGAATGGATTAAGTGGATTCGAAGTGATCCAACAGGCGCGCTCGATTGATCGCACGAGGTTTGTTCCTATCGTAGCATTCAGTACGTCCGATAGCCCGCACGATATTCAGTCGGCCTATAAAGCTGGTGTCAATGCTTACGTAGTGAAGCCCGGTAGTTATCAGGCAACGGGTAGTGTGATAGGCAAACTATGTGATTTTTGGCTGGAGAATAACGCTCGAATTGACCATAGATGACAGTACTGGAACGACTTCGGTCTGAGACCCGATTGCTGCATGAGCAGACTGAGCAACTTTTTTATACAGAAGCGCTGCAAAATGGTACGCTCACGGTTGATGAATACAAACGTTTACTCCGCACACACGTAACGTTCCATCGGGCGCTCGAATCCGCTATCGATCGCTACCTTGATTTTTTTCGGGCGTACGACCCAGACATGCGCCGGAAAACGACCTGGTTGCAACAAGACCTGGTTTCCCTGAACGAATCGTTGCCACAATCCCAGCCCAATTTATTTGCCGACTGGTCGCCGGTAAGGTTGTTGGGGGCTGCTTACGTAGCTGAAGGATCCATGCTGGGCGGTACGGTTATCTGGCGAATGCTACAGAAAAATTCGGCGATTCAGCCACTTCTGAACAATGCCCGTTTTTATCAGGGGTATGGAGCAGAAACGGGTAGCAACTGGAAACGTTTTGGTGTTTTCGCCCTGCAGCAGGGTGAGCCACAGGCCGACGACGTAGTGGCTGGCGCTAAACAAGCTTTCGAGGAATACATGGCTGTTTTTCTGAGTCTGCAGGCACCGGTTTCTCAGGATGCCTAGCCAGTTTCCGAAATATCTACTCCTTAGGTAAAAAGACTTTGAAGACAGAGCCAGCGCCAGGTTGGCTGCTAACATCCATCGTGCCGCCGTGGCTCTCCGCCACCCGCTGACAAATAGCCAGCCCGATCCCCGTTCCTCCGTACGAAGCAGCATCGTGGAGTCGTTGGAAAGGCGTAAAAATCCGGTCTTTGTAGCGTTCATCGAAACCAATGCCATTATCGGCTACGGTAATTAACCAGAAAGGGCGCGAAGAATGCTCCTGCAAAGCTGACGGAAGTTCGTCGGGCGGAGCCGTTCTGCAGTGAATTTTAACGACTGGTGCCACCCCCGACGGATTGAATTTGAGCGCATTGGCGATCAGATTCTGGAAAAGCTGCCGCAATCGCGACGCACTTCCCGAAACTTCCGGCAAGGCACCTACCTCGACAGTCGCATTTTTCTCCTGAATGCTGACTTCCAGATCATTGACAACATCATCGAGAACTTCGGCAAGTACAACGGGTTTAAATGGCTCCCGCTGTGTGCTGAGTTTTGAATACATCAATAAGTCTTTGATAAGCATCTGCATCCGGTGAGCTGACCGCTGAATCCGCCGGATCATGTCTGTTTCGCCGTCCGAGATGTTATCAGCAAACTGCGTTTTTAGTAAGTCGCTGAATGCCTGAATCCGCCGAAGGGGTTCCTGCAAATCGTGGGAAGCAATGTGGGCAAACTGCTGCAAGCTCTCATTGGATCGTTTGAGCTCAGCATTGGCCTCTTTAAGCTCAGCGGCCTGCTGTTGCGCCGTTAGTTCACCCTGTTTTCGATCCGTGATATTATTATACGTAACAACAACACCATCATCGGCTTGCTTTACAGCCGATACCTCAAACCAGCCTTCCAGTCCGAATTCATCCCGGTAATGTTGAGTACTTTGCTCCGCTACGCCCGTAGTAACTACCCGAATGTATAAATCAAAAAAACCGTTGTCCTTGTTTCCCGGAAATACGGTAAGCAGTGTCCGGCCAATGATCTCGTCCGGGGTCATGAAATTGCTTCTAATGACAGCTTGGTTGGCCATGTCCATCATAAAATCAACAATAGTACCCTGATCGTCGCGTATAGCCGTCATGGCAATAATACTGTTGATGGACGCGTCCAATGTAATGCGTAGCTGATGCGTTTGCCGTTCCAGATTCTGGGTTTGTTCAGCAACGCGCTGATGTAAAATAGCTTCGGTACGTTTGTTATCGGTTATGTCGATCACTGTCCCGATAAACTGTTCAGCGACCCCCTCTTCGTTAAAAAATGCCTGGCCTGTTGCCCGTACCCAGCGAAGTTGACCATCTTCAGATCCAACGGTTCGGTATTCGATATCATAACGGCCACCACTCTCGGGCTGTAAGGCTCGTTGAACGACCTGATCGGTTTGCTCCCGATCGTCGGGATGCAATCCGTTCAAGAAGACGTTATAATCAATAAATGCAGTAGGAGGAAGGCCAAATAATTCTTTACAACGGTCTGACCAAATGAGCTCGCCTGTCGTAGGATTAAAATCCCAGGTCCCCATTTTAGCGGATTCTGTAGCCAGTTTCAGACGGTTTTCAACAGCCTGCGAATGGATCTCTGCCAGCTTCCGTTCTGTTACGTCGATCAATACACCCGAAAACGAAAAGGGCTGCTGCTCGTGATAGGCCACCTGACCACGCGCCAATACCCATTGAGTTTCATTGGTATTGCTGATAATGCGATACTCCGCTTCATAGATGTGGCCTAACTGAATAGCTTCCTCAATTAGACGAACGACGTGGGTCTGGTCATCCGGATGAATATTATCGGTAAAGGTGTTCAAAGGAAGTCCGGTCGTGCTTTCCGCTGCGGGCACGCCAAACAAACGTAGCAGATTCTGATCGCCGTAAACTTTGTCGGTGTTAATTTCCCAGTACCAGGTAGCAACTAAGCCAATGCTCAAAGCCGCTTGTAATTGATCGTATGAACGCCTTAGTAAGGCTTCTTCAGCAGGCAATAATGGAGTAGATTGAGCCGGGGCTGGCTGATTCATGCGTTACAAAAGAGCTGAAACAAGAAATAAGCAACAACGCTGTATAAACATAAACTACCTGAACCGATGGTTGTTAACCAGAGCCGGACAAGATTAGGTGTGTTTTGACAAAATTAAGCATAAATCCACCCAAAACGAGTTCGGGCAGACAACGAAATACGGATACCGCCGGAGTCTCTTAACCAGCCTTGCGGTTCGTTGACTTCGTTTTTTCTGTAGTCTTCTGAGTGGACGATGCCGGGTGTTGCTCAACGGGTCGATCTTTATGCCGGGCCGACAATCGTTGCTTGAGCACTTCTACTTTTTCGTCGTGAATATCTTCGGCTTCCTCTACAGAATGTGATTCAGACAGGGTGGCTTCGGTTTTGGCGGCTTCGGCCAGTTTTCCAAAAAACCGGTGCAGAGCACGGAGTTCATCTTCGGTTAGATCTTCTACGTTCAGGAGACGATTGCTGGCTTTATTATTTACCGCAATCAACTCATTGAGCTTGATCTGCATCGCCAGGGAGTCTTTGTTCTGCGATTTCTGGATCAGAAAGACCATCAGGAACGTAATGATCGTGGTACCCGTATTGATGACTAGCTGCCAGGTATCGGAATAATGAAAAATAGGTCCTGTGATAACCCAGATAATAACCGTTAAAAGAGCTAACAGAAAAGCTGTTGACGAACCCGTAGCCTTTGTAGCTCGGGAAGCAAATCGCTCAAAGAAATTGGCGGATGGGTTAAGTTCCATGTATTGGGAGTTGATTTTGTCCTAACGTAAATGAATACGTTTTCTTAACCCTATCCAACTCAGTTTGTGAGATTAAATCATTTTAATGCATCAATATGTGTACTAACCAAAACGGGCTGACCTCCCAGTCAGCCCGTTTTGGTTAGAAATGATACGTATCATTTATTTCTGTTTCATAATGTTTAGTTCACTTTCGTAATTAGCAACGTCGCCACCAGCGGCTTTCTCCGTGGCAATGGCTTCCTGCTGGGTTTTTATGGCTTCGGCTTTTCGACCTAATTTGCTTAGCAGGTGTGCATACGTATCTAAATGCATACCCGTTCGGTCATACTCCAGCGATTTCGCTGACCAGGCCAGCGCCTGAGTAAGGTCTTTTTTGTCGGTCATGTTTTCGTAATAAGACCAGGCGAGGTTGTTCAGTTTCATCGCCGTTTGTTTAGGCTCGGCTTTTTTCATACCAGCCGCATACTGTTTAAAATTATCGCTCTGCTTTACCGAATCAGGTAAAGCGCGTGTTTCTGCTTCGAAATGCTGATAAGCTTCTTCGTTTAACCTGTCCATATCGGCAGCGCTTAGTTTCATAAGCTTACCTGCCCGTACCGTTGCCAGTGCGCCATAGTTGACCCAATCTTTGGTTTGCTGATAAAAATCAATTTGATAATTAGTCGCTATCTCATCCGTCTGATTTTGGGTCAATGCTATCTCACTGCCTGCCTGCCGATAGGCTTTTTCTGTATCAATGACATCAGCCAGTATCTGCTTATTTTTTTTGGCAACAGCGTCTTTGAAATGAATTTGATTTAGTCGGTAAATGCTCTCAGTCAGTTTATCTCGTAATAGTGCGGGCGTTTCTCCCGTCGCACTCTTCAGGGCAGTAAGTTTTTGTAGGAGTATGTCCATCACATCAGGGCTGTAGGTTGTCGCATTACCGGCAATCAGCGTAATAGTTTCATCCGACGACCATTCAGCCCTAGGAAGATCTTTTAGGTAAACAGTGAGAGCCTCGCCGTTGGGCATGCCAACCGCGGTTCGTTTTTGCAGATAGGCTTTCATGAACCTGGATTCCCGCTTACCCTGCTCATATTGTTTTTCCATCGCCGACAGCGGATTGGGGTCTTTGGCCGCTTCAATCGCTTTATCGGCTTGCTCGAGCATACCGCTGATGCCACCGTACCCAATAGTCCGTTGAATCAGGCTGCCATCCGATGATACGTAGAGCGAAGTCGGATAAGCGGCTACGGCGTATTTTTTGGCAATATCTTTACCTTCCCCTTTCTCCGCGTCGATCTGGTAACTGACAAAATGAGCATTGAATTTCTCGCCCACTTTCGCATCCGGAAACGCTTCTCTTGCCATCCGTTTACACGGGCCGCACCAGGTTGTATAAATGTCTACGAAGACGGGCTTGTTCTGGCGTTTAGCCTCGGCCAGTACGTCTTTCCACGAACCGGTAAAGAATTTAATGCCCGAAGGTTCATCGGCTCGGGCAACCGTGCAGACGATGATCCATAATTCTATAAATAAGTAAAAGCCATGCGCGCGCGTTTTCATATAAAAGAAGTTTAGGATTGCTGACAGGTCAATAACAGTATGATGCGAAATTTAGTATAATTTCATAAATATCAGCTAGTTAACGGAGTTTGTGTCTTAGTCGCGTATGCTATCTGTCTGTATAGAGTCAATCTGTTTCGGAATGGCTGAGCTGACCGGGTTATCCGTAGAAATTCGTTTTCGCCGGGACCGGCGCACCTCGCGCATGGATAGTACCATATTTGCCTGTTGCAGCATGGCCTTGACACCAGCATATCCAACTGCCCGATGCACTAACTCACCGGTAGGAATGATGTATAACGCGGTTGGATAGCTCTGAACAGCGTACCGTTTAGCCAGATCAGTCCCTTCGCCAATCTCAGCATTTACCTGATAGCTGATAAAATGCTCATTGAATTTTGCGCCTATCGTTACGTTAGGAAAGGCTTCCCGCGCCATACGCCGACAGGGCGGACACCAGTTCGTGTAGAAGTCGACAAAAATGGGTTTGTTCTGGCGTCTGGATTCAGTTAATACGTCCTGCCACGATCCCGTAAAGAATTTTATACCTGTTGGTTCGTCGGCTCGGACATCTATAAAGATCAGACAACTAAATAGAAGCAATAAAGTGGTGCTTTTCATAAATCAAATGTAGGCAGCGATTTACATATCACATCCACGGTGTACGGACCTGAGTAGGCCAATGACCAAATTTCCGTTTGAACGCAGCCGAAAAATGATGAGTTTAGCTATAACCAATAGGCTGTTAGTTTCTGGGTTGACTACACTCACAGGCTAAAATTCACTACGCTACATTTAGAAATCATCTCTTTGCTCACAATAATTACCTTATTTTTACGAGTATATTCCAAAAAATAAGCTAATTATTGTGATTACACGTAAGATTCTGTCGTCTATAGTGTCGGATTTAGATAAGGGAAAGGTATTGATTGTAACAGGCCCAAGGCAAGTTGGCAAGACTACAATTCTGCGTGAACTGGCACAGCAAATGCAACGCCCCACGCTCTGGCTTAACTGCGATGAGCCCGACGACCGCGCCAACCTGGAAAAGGTAAGTAGTACACAGCTAAGGGCATTGGTAGGCGCTAATCAACTGCTTTTCATTGACGAAGCGCAACGCGTGCCTGATATCGGCCTGACTCTGAAATTACTGGTCGATCAACTGCCTGATGTGCAGACGATCGTAACAGGATCTTCGGCGCTGGAACTGGCCGGAGGCATTCATGAACCTCTAACCGGACGTAAATTCGAATATCGGCTGTTGCCGTTTTCAACGGCAGAATTAGTAGCCGAAACATCGCAGCGGGAAGAACGGCGACTCCTTGAACAACGGCTCATTTATGGCTTTTATCCAGAAGTGGTACTGCATCCGGCAGAGGCTGAGCGAAGGCTGGCTGAGCTAGCCGATAGCTACCTATACAAAGACATACTACGTTTGCAGGACATTCGGAAACCGGCTGTTTTGCAGAAATTACTCGTAGCGCTGGCGTTGCAGGTGGGTAGCGAGGTGTCGTTCTATGAGCTAAGTCAGACCGTAGGAACCGACCCGGCCACCGTTGAGCGATATATTGGTTTACTCGAACAGGCATTTGTTGTGTTTCAGGTCGGCGCGTTAAGCCGAAACCTGCGGAATGAGTTAAAGAAAAGCAAAAAAATATTTTTCTACGATACGGGTATCCGAAATGCGATTATCAAAAACTTTAATCCCCTGTCGCTTCGGGCAGATGCAGGTGCACTTTGGGAAAACTTTATGATTACCGAACGTATCAAAGCAAATCTGTATGCTGGTAAACGATCCGCCTATTATTTCTGGCGAACTACCCAACAGCAGGAGATCGATTGGCTTGAAGAAGAAAGGGGACAACTTCGGGCGTTTGAATTCAAATGGAATCCGAAAGCGAAAGCCCGGTTTCCGGCTTCATTTCAGGAGGCTTATCCTAACACCGAAATGGCCGTAGTTTCCCCAGATAATTATATGAACTGGCTTATCTAAATATATCTTGAACTCTTAACGTTTAATCTATTAAGCGACGATTAATCATACAGCGTAGTTTGTGAAGTCCCCCCAAAATTAGTTTCCGAATTGACAACTTTATAAAGCCTGTCAGGAAGACAGGCCTGGTGAACTAATCCCTTATCAGGCTTGTCTTTTTTGTATATGGCAAAAAAGGAAAAATCATCTGCTAACTCTACTGATGCAAAGGAACAGGTAAGCTGGCGCGAACGCTTCGCGGCACTGGGTAATTTACCCGCATTTTTTAAATTGGTCTGGGAAGTTTCGCCGGGCTTATTTCTCGGCAATGCAGCCCTGCGCCTGATTCGGGCGGCTATTCCGGCGGCTACGCTCTACGTTGGCAAACTCATTATTGATCAGGTCGTTGCGCTCACCAAACATACAGATACTGGTCACGATACGAATTATCTCTGGTGGCTCGTTGCCGCCGAGTTTGGATTGGCAATTCTCTCTACGTCGTTAGGTCGGGCGGTGTCGCTGATGGATAGTTTACTGGGTGATTTATTCGCCAATCGGATATCCATACGGCTCATGGAACACGCGGCAACGCTGGATCTGGAACAGTTTGAAGACGCTACGTTTTACGATAAACTCGAACGCGCCCGACGACAGACATCGGGTCGAACGGTGCTGCTTTCCGGGGTGTTTGGGCAGGTGCAGGAACTGATTTCGATCGGCTTTCTGGCAGCTGGTCTGGCGGTTTATAATCCCTGGCTATTGCTACTGATTCTGGTGGCCGTTACGCCCTCGTTTATCGGCGATAATTATTTCAATCAACGGAGTTACTCACTCTCGCGCTCCTGGACACCCGAACGACGCGAACTTGATTATCTACGCTACGTAGGTGCCAGCGACGAAACGGCCAAGGAGGTCAAAATTTTCGGTTTGTCGAACTTTCTGATCGATCGGTTCCGGTCGTTGTCGTGGGAATATTATTTGAAAAATCGGTCGCTGGCTATTAGCCGGGCTGGTTGGGGAACGCTGCTCACAGGCCTTGGTACAGCAGGCTATTATGGTGCTTATGTCTGGATTGTGATGCGGGCGGTCAGTGGGCAGATTTCGCTGGGTGATCTAACGTTTCTGGCGGGTTCGTTCCGTCAGGTGCGCGGATCGCTGGAAGGGATTCTGCTTCAGTTCAGCAGCCTGACGCAGGAGGCTATCTATTTACAGGACCTCTTCGATTATTTCGCCATCGAACCGCTGATTCATTCCCCCAAAACGGTACGTCCGTTTCCCAACCCAATTCGGGAGGGGTTTGTATTCGAGAATGTTGGCTTCAAATATACCAACTCCGACCGCTGGGCGCTGCGTAATCTGTCGTTCACACTTCAGGCGGGCGAAAAACTGGCGCTGGTCGGTGAAAATGGCGCGGGGAAGACCACACTCGTCAAACTATTGGCCCGACTTTACGATCCGGCTGAGGGACGCATTCTGCTCGATGGCTACGATTTGCGCGAATATGATCTGATGGAGCTTCGACGGAACATCGGCGTCATTTTTCAGGATTACACCCGCTTTAAAATGTCGGCGGGGATTAACATCGCAGTGGGCGACATTGACGAACGTACCAATCAACCCCGTATCGAAACGTCGGCGCAGCGGAGTCTGGCCGATACGGTGATTGCCAAACTCGCCGGAGGGTACGATCAGCAACTGGGTCGTTCGTTTGGGAAAGGCGTTGAACTATCGGGGGGCGAGTGGCAGAAAGTCGCACTGGGACGGGCTTATATGCGCGACGCCCAGCTAATTATTCTGGACGAACCAACCGCTGCGCTCGATGCTCGTGCTGAGTACGAAGTTTTCCAGCGATTCGGCAAACTAACCGAAGGTAAATCGTCGGTCATTATTTCACACCGGTTTAGTACGGTACGTATGGCCGACCGGATTCTGGTACTGGAAAATGGTACGCTGTTGGAAATCGGTTCGCATTATGAACTGCTGGAGAAAGACGGCCGTTACGCTGAGTTATTTGGATTACAGGCAAGGGGGTATCAGTAAATTTGCACCATTAAGTACGTATATTTGTACGTAAATAGATTTTACTTATGCAGGTCCTCAACTACACAGAGTTTCGGCGGTCAATGAAAGCTAAACTTGATCAGGTTAGCGACGATGGTGATACTGTTATTATTAATCGTAGTGAAAACAAAAACGTAGTCGTGATTTCACTACGGGAATACAACTCGCTCAAAGAAACGCTCCATTTATTGAGTTCGGAGAAGAACCGCAATCGATTAACGGAAGCTGTGGAACGAGCCAATCGGGGCGAATACGAAAGTCATACGTTATTGGACGAATAAGCATGGACTTATCGTGGGATAAAGATGCCTGGGAAGATTATTTATACTGGCAGAAAACCGACAAAGCCGTTCTTCGACGGATCAATGAACTTATAAAAGAATCACTTCGGACGCCGTTCGATGGAAAAGGAAAACCAGAACCGTTGAAAGAAAACTTGTCAGGTTTCTGGTCACGCCGAATTACCGATGAACATCGCCTTGTCTATCGGGTTGAAGACAATCGCTTGCATGTTATTCAGTGTCGCTATCACTACTAAGTAGTTACGCAAAAAACCTTGCTGATACCTTTTACTAAATTCTTAGTGCCGTCTGGTCAGGGCGGCTTTTTTTATGCTCTGAAAAAACGTAGCGTTGTAGGCCAACTTCCTCTTCCCTCGCTTCTAATGACATCCGCTAGTCAACCCAATCCGCCCTCGATTGAACCGTTACGTCAGATTGGTCTGGCTATTTCGGGTGGCGGTTTTCGGGCCTCAGCTTTCGGGCTGGGGTGCCTGTCTTACCTCGATCATTGTTTACTTACCGATTCAACGGGACATGGACGATCGCTCCGCGAATCCGTTACGTTTATGTCGACCACCTCGGGAGGTTCCTTCGTTAGTTTGCTGTACGCCGAAAATCTGTATCAGTCTAAAACCTTTGCCGATACGTATCGTCAACTCAGGGAACTCATGGATGGCGAAAGGCTGCTGAACGACGCAATGCGTATTCTTGAGGATCCTGATGCCTGGAAAAATACGCCCACCAAACAACGAAATCTGATCAATGCCTACGCCCTGGCCTTAACCGACAGTCAGCGGCTGGGTACTACTACGTTCGATCCGCTCTGCCAGCCCCAGCCGGATACGTTACTGCCTCATCTGCGTCAGATCTGCGTTAATTCGACGGAGTTTAAAAATGGTCTTTCGTTTCGCTTTCAGAACGTCGATGGCCGACTTCGGAAAGGGTTCGTTGGTAATTTCGATCTGCACTTTCGGCGAGATGCGCTGACTACGATTCGGAAACTTCGATTGGCAGATATGATGGCGGCTTCGTCCTGTTTTCCATCCGGTTTTGAGCCACTTATGTTTCCGGGTGATTTTGCCTACGGGGAATCAGGCGCTGAAGCGGGCCTGACAACCGACGAACTTCAGCAGGCTATGTTCTGCCGGGATGCTGCTGAGCAAACGGCGCGGCTGGCGACCCACTTTGACTCATTACCGCCCACTTTATCGGAAGTAGAGTTAACACTCAAGGCCGAAGAAACAGATGATCCACCGGCAGCGTCCCAGGCCGAAAGACCGCCTGTTCCTCCCTGTAAAAAGCCTGTTGAGTTCGGGTTGATGGATGGTGGGATTGACGATAACCAGGGAATTCAGGGGCTCATGCTGGGCGATAGCCGGGCAAAAACCATCGGAAAAGGGTTCGATACGTTGATTGCCTGCGACGTATCCAGTCCCTACATCGACGACTACGAGCCACCCGCTATCGATACCCAGGGATGGCGGCAGTTATCCGTACTCAAGCTGACGTTCTGGGCGGCTGTTCTATTGATTGGATTACCCGTACTGACTGGAACGCTGTATGCCGGACCAGAGTGGCGGATTGCCCTGGTAACCTTTGGCCTGACGATGGGGCTGTTGCTCGGCGGAGGATTGCTGGGTCTGTGGTATTGGTTGCGCGCAGCGGGTGGCAGCAGCACGTGGGGGCAGATCCTACAGGAGTATGGCGGTTACTTTTTCCGGATTCCGTTTGGCACGTTGTGGCAGATGATTGCCGCCCGGCTCAGTTCGGTCGTTTTACTGGCTGGTGACGTATTCATGAAACAGATACGTCGGTTGATTTACCAGCAGTTCTATGCGAATAAAGCCTACCAGAATCGCCGGGTTACGGTGTTGATCTACGAATTAAGCACGAAATACTACCCGGTTACGGAAGCCCGTAACAAAAAGTGGAGACCAAATCCTGAACCATCTGCTGCCCTGATGGCCGTGGCTGAAGAAGCGCGAACTATGGCTACGACGCTCTGGTTCGACCCGATTCAGGTAAAACGTGACATGCGCGACAAGATCATTGCAACCGGACAGTTTACGATGTGTTATAACTTGCTGGCCTATCTTGACGACGTGAAAAACGTTACGGTGTCTCCCGAGTACAGGTTGGCGTTGGATACGTTGACCGCGCAACTTGAAGCCGACTGGAAAGCGTTTCAGGATAAGCCATTAGGGATGGTGAACCGCCTGGGAGCCCGGCAAGCTTTTAGCAACAACGTCTAATCCTGAACAGGAACCTGTATATTTACAAACCTTGTCAATGGGCCACATACGCGTAACGGCCCAAACATCGGGCGGGTTTATTGAACTGGATGGAAAAGAAACGGGCAACAGCTCAGTTAACTACGGGTAAGGCGAAATTCATTGCGCTCAGTGAGAGCATTATTGAAAAAATAAAAACGGGCGAACTACAGCCCGGCGATCAGATTCCGTCTGAAAATGAGTTGATTAAAACGTTCAAAATAAGCAATACCACAGCCCGTAAAACCCTCCTCGAAATTGAATCCAAAGGCTGGGCCCGGCGCATTAAAGGCAAGGGAACTTACGTACTGAATCGCACCGAAGACCACCATCTGTTACGTACGCTCGGGTCAATTTACGCTACCCGACGCGGTTTTCACGACAGCCTGATTGCCGAAGGGTTTACGCCCAGGAACATCGTTCTGGAAAAGACAATCCTGCCTGATGGGATCTCGTCAGAAATCAACAATCGACATTTTATCATTGAAGGACCTGTTCTGAAACTTCACCAACTCCGGTACGCCGACGAACTGCTCATCAAAGACGAAGTGAAGTATATCTCATTGACGCTGTGCCCGAAGATCAATAAAATACCGACGGAGGTCTCGTATTTTAAAGTCTACGAAAACAGTTATCACTTAAAAATCAACGAGGTGCAGCAGACGTTGGGCGTGAAAATTCTGGAGCCTAACACCACGAATTTTGAGCTCAGTAAACCAACGCCCGTCTTTGTGCTGGATAGCGCCGTCGTTTGTACGGGCGATAAAGTCGTTGAAATTGAGCAATCGTACTATCACGGCGATAAATACAAATTTGCGGTGATCGCCAATCCCGAACACGACCATCGCCCGCCCAAACCGGTTACTTCCTGAACCACTTTACCAGTTCATTCGCAATTATTTCGTGGCCCGCTTTATTTGGGTGATTCACGTGCGACATGTATTCAGTCAACTTGCCCCGGCTGGCTACCTCCTTAAATTTTGTGTACGGATCGGCTAAGCCAATGTGGTATTGCTCGGCCAGTTGATGAATCTGTCGTACGTGCGGTTCCAGTGGATTGGCAGCATCCAGAATGTTTAATCGCTGGTCGGGTGAAGGTGTTAGCAGAATAACGGGTACGTTCCGGTCCAGGGCTGACCGAATCATTTTTGACCAGGCGTCTTTCACCTTACCAAGCTCTGAAAACCGGTCGTTCAGGGCGTAGTCGATAAACAGTACGTCCGGTTTGTGAATCAGTACGTCCTGCTCAAGCCGGGTTTGGCCTTTTATCGCATTTTCCCCGCCAATGGCCGTCACGATCACATTGATCACGGCATACGGATACTGCTTTTTAAGCGCTGCCAGCACCAGATTTGGGTACGATTCCAGTGTATGCACTTCATGGTCATGCCAGAAACCCGCCGGTACGGAGTGCCCATGAAACACCAGATTGATCGTTCGATTTTTGGGCCAGACGGTAGTCAGTTCTTTTGTAACAGGAGCCAGATACGTAGCGGAATCCGCTTGTTGGGCTGCGCTGGGCAACGACAGGCTCAGTAAAAAAACGAGTAACGCATATTTCATAATTACTGTGGCTTAAATGACGGTACCACGGGCTTCAGCCCGTATTAGTCCGAGAAGCTACAAAATACAGGCTGAAGCCCGTGGTACCGAAGATCATTCGCGTTTGACGACAAGATATTTCTCAAACCAATCGGCCAGCACACCCAGATCCGATTCCCAGGTTTCGTCCCAGCCGTGAGCCCCGCCCTGATGGATAATCAGTTGAGCCGGTACGCCGGTTTCCTTCAATTTAGCAATGAATCGCTCCGATTGTTCAAGCGGTACAATTGGGTCAACAGTGCCATGCAATAACAACGTCGGAGGAGTGTCTTTCGAAACGGCGTTGATCGGCGATAGAGCCTGCATTAGCTTCAGTTTTTCGGCTCTCGTTTTGCCATCAACGCCAAACTGTGGCCAGTAGCGACGTACCGTGTCGCACTCGACAAATAACCGCCCCGGGTTTCCATAATTGACCAGATCGGCAGGCGGAAAAAAGCAGGCTACGGCCTGAACTCGACTGGACACTTTATCGACCGGATCAATTGGAACACTCGCTTGTAACGTATCGGGAGGGACCGGGCGCCCGACCCCCGTACCGATGGAAATGGACAGATGCCCGCCCGAACTCATGCCCGATATGCCCAACCGATTCGGGTCGACGCCATAGTCGGCTGCGTGGTATCGGATAAAACGCACCGCCCGGTGAATGTCCTGCACGATTTCAGCCACCTGGTAGCGGGGTGCTGAACTATGCAGAATTAGGAAAACCGTCTGGCCTCGATCCGTAAAATAGTGGAAGTGTTTCAGCCGCTTTTCGATCATACTGAAATCAGAATGCCAGCCACCACTCATCATGTAAACCACCCCAATACCGTTTGGTCTGGCGGGTTTCAATACGTCCATGGTCAGCGCCGTACCGAACTTGCGTCCGTAAACTACATCGCGAATCCGAACGGGATCATCAGCCACCAACTGCTGTGTCTGTTGCTGTAGAATCGGTGGGTGGCTCGCCAAACTTAGGGGCTTATGAAACCCGCTCAGTAGCCAAAGAAGAAGTACGTAAGGAGTCTGTTTCATAAAAAACAGGTTGTTGAAGATTTGGGTAAGAAACCTTTACCAGAAGGCTACTAAATCACCCGTTACGTTTTCCACGACGTAATGTTTGCCGTATTTCTGATCGCCGGGTTTGAAGGCCGTTGCGCCTTTTTTCCACGGATAACCCGCGTTCGTATATACGTGTAGTCCCTGCTCCGTTACGTTATCATCGGGATAGATACGTACCGTCGCGTTCTTCAATCCCGTCAGTCGGACGCATCGTTTCATTCGCGCTACGCCCGACGTCATTTCCTGACAGGAAACAATACCGTCGGCCTGATCGATGAAAAAACGGCTCTCCCGGTGCCAGGCTTTGGGCATAGTATACACGGAATAACCATTCGCTAATTCCGTTTCGTAACCCGTTAAAATAGGGGTACCCTGTGGTAATTTGAACCGATGCGTAATGGTCGTGTTGGGGCAATACCCCGAAAAGAAAAAGCCATTGCTGCCTCTGGAAATGGTCAATACCGGATTTTTCACCGACGGATTTCGCTTGTCGATCCGGTAATCAAGACCAAATTCCTTCAATACGTAGCGCATCAGTAACGGCCCCGTAAAGAGTTGCTCAGGATCATCGGGTGTCAGGAGTTTTCCACCCGTAAACTTGCTCGAATTGGTGCCGCGTACGTAAGCCACTTTACCGCCTTTCCACTCTGGTTTCTCGCGTACCCACACGACGTCGCGGCTGTTTCCGGCCTGCGTCATTTTCGCCAGTACGTTCGTGCCGACATCCGCTTTGTTCTTCACCTGCGTAGCAATACCACCTCCCGAAAACAAGGCATTATGAATGATCTTGTCGGGATATTTTTTCGTCAGCTCGTCAAATAGTATGGTTGAACTTACCTGAAAGTCACCGTCAATGGCCGATGTATTCTGAAGATTCAGCAGATTCTGGAATGTAGCGCTGGTATGATCGGCAGGACCGTAAACGAGAAGCTTACCACCATTCTGTACAAAATCAATCAGCGTTTTTTCGAGCGGAGAATTTGCTTCTGGCACGATACTGACCAGAATCGATTCTTTGAAATAAGTCGGTTTGCTTGCCAAAACTTTCAGAAGCGAACCGGTTGACGTAATGGTGTTCAGCGGAAAGCCGTTGTTGATGGCCTGACGGATAAGCCAGTCACCGTAATAGATTTCGGGGAGACGGTCGGGTTGCTTGTAGGCCCAGTTGTGATATTCATCGAACGGATAGACCCAAACCAGCGGTCCCGGTGCGGTTGGCGAATCGTAGCGGGCTTTCAGAATATGGGGCGTTACTTCGTCTGGTACCTGCGCAGGCATTTCGCCGTATGTATTGTCCGCTGTCAGGAAATTCAGATGGGTTGGGAGCCGGATTTCACCTTTGGCGTTGATACGGGCTACGGCCATTGGCAGGTAAATATCATGCGGCTCCTGACCGTAACGGTCCAGCCAGGGGCTGTTCACCCACCACGGATCGTGCGTGTAGTAGCGAAACAAATAGCGTTCGTCGGGCAATTCCGCCATCCGCGACATATACCCCACCAGCTCCAGACCAAAATCGCCGTCCAAAGCCGCCCAGGGTGAGTTGGGCGGAGGGAGCATGTTGTATTTGCCACTATAAATCTGCTTTAAATCCACGCCGTCGCGTGCTAAATCGGCTCCTGTCGATAGGTTGGTTCCCCGCGTTTGAATCTGGAAGCCAGGACATTCTTTTCGGAACAGATTCCAGAAGTTCGCAATCAACGCCCGGGTATTCGCTAGTTTTTCAGGGGCAAACGCTTTCCCATTAAAAATAGCCCCGGTCGATGACCAGCCTTCCACGCCAAACCCAAACCCATTGCTGAACCAGATGAAATCGTACCCCAAATCGGTCAGAAAATGCTGGCTCTGTCGTCCGAAAAAAGTGCCGAAGGGTGTGTTGGCTGGTATGCCTTTCGGGAAGCCCGCATACGCCTGATTGTCGACATTGATCGTTGAATAGCAACTCACAAACGACTTGTGTCCCATGGCATTACCCCCGAGAATTTCCGGATGTTTTTTGTACTTGAACTCCGACTTGGCAAACTCCGGTCCCGGATCGAACGTAGCACCGATGCGGATGGGCTTCCCGGTAATGCGCTTACCCGCTTCTTTCAACGCCTGAATGATCGCTTTTAGATCGCCGTACGAGAACGTGGGCGGATTGTCCATGTACAGATAGGCGCGTTCGTGCAGCGACAATTCTTTCGGCCCCGAACCGACTTCGTGGTCGGTATTTGGATTGCCCATGTACCTGGCCCATTCGAGCGGTTGGCTCATTTCGCCTTTATAATCCAGAATTTCCGAGCCATCGGATGTCCAGAGCATCACCGACACCGTATCGGTATGCCGTAACAGCGACGACCATTGCGTAAACAGCTCAGTCGCTACCTGCTGAATGTACACTTTATCATTCTTCTTAAACGGCTTAAGCGACATCTCCAGCGTAACGTTGTTGAACGGTTTGCCACGTAGTGTCGAATTATCCAGATTAGGCGTATCGGTGCTAGATAAGTCCGAGTACGTAAAGCTAAAAATGGCTAGACTAAGTACGCAGAGTAGGGTTAAGAGTTGAGTACGCATGAGTTGGAAAGTGTGCTATTGTTGTATCAACTATCGTGAAGTCGGGTTCTTAAACCCGACTTAGGGCGGTTTCTCAAAACCGTCTAAGCCGGAATAGATACATATAGTTTTAAGAAGCCGCTCTGGTCAGGTTTAAGAACCTGACCTCACAAAGCCAGTGTCTAATACCATCAATACCCCGGATTTTGCTTTACCAGCGTCGGATTTAGGTCGACTTCGTTCTGGGGAATGGGGAAAATTAACTCAAAATCATCGACTTTGAAGGTGAGTTTCAGGCTGGCGTAGTGTGCATTCATAACCGCCTGCACGCGACCGGTACGTACCAGATCGAACCACCGCTGACCTTCGTAGAGCAACTCGACCCGGCGCTCTTTTTCAATGGCTAGCCGTAGCGCAGCCTGCGTAAGCCCGGTTAAGTTGGCAAGTTTCGCCCGTTGACGTACCTGGTTGATGTAAGATAGCGCATCGGCTGCTTTGCCCTGTTCGTTCAGTACTTCCGCATACATAAGCAGTACGTCGGCATACCGCAGGGTCGTGAACGTAATGCTACCGTCCGACAGATCGATGGCTTTGAAATCCACGAATTTCAGTCCGTAACGGCTGTACGATTTTTTACCGCCAATCAGGGCAACGGAGTCGTTGACCGACACGGCCTTACGGGCATCCCCGGCTTCGTAGGCGTTAAGCAAATCCAGCGTCGGCGTAATGCGGCCCGAACCCTGAAGATTACTCGGGAAGATGGCCATGCTCGTGATGGCTGGCGTGAAAATAGCCGAGTAGTTATTGCCCATGCTACGTCCCGACACAAATTCAACCTCAAAAATGGACTCGGCCAGGTTGTTGTTCCCGTTTGTAAACAGCGTCTGATAATTGGCCACCAGCGAATAGGATTTGCCGTCGATGACTTCTTTCAGTTTCGTAGCCGCCAGATCGTAGTTCTTCATTGTCAGGTGAACTTTGCCCAGTAAGGCTTTCACCGTTATTCGGGAAGCTCTGGTTTTATCGGTGTTGAGCGTAGCGGGCAGCAGCGTTTCGGCTTCGGTCAAATCGGCCAGAATGACTTTGTACACCTCGTCCCGTGATTTCAGCGCCAGATCCGCGCCCGACACCTGAGCCGGACTGCTGAATGTCTGCGTGATAATCGGTACGTTGCCGAACATCTGAACCAGATAGAAATACGCATACGCCCGTAGGAACTTCGCTTCCCCTTTGATCTGATCTTTGGCGGCCTGGTCGAAACTTACTCCGTCGATGCGGTTCAGGATGGCGTTACTACGCGAGATGGTATACAGGCACGTATTCCAGGCACTCTGCACAAACGCATTCGTCGACGTAACGGCATTCTGGTCCATCTGCATTTCATCCGTCGAAGGTGACGACCACTGAATTTCGGTATTGTCCGTTGTCAGTTCACCCATGTATAGAAGAGCACTGCTGCTAAATGGCACCCCGGCACTACTGCTGAATAAGCCGCGGAACGTACTGTAAACGCCCGTCAGCGCCGTCGTAAAATCGTTTTGACTTTTATAGAACGTTTGATCGCTGATCTGATACTCAGGCGCCAGGGCCAGAAAATCCTTACAGGAGAACGTAGTAGTCGCGAAAAACAGGAGTAGGAATAGTTTCTTTTTCATGACAATATGGACTGATTATGTATTTGCTATTGGTATCCACGGGCTTCAGCCCGTGACTCATACTATGCCAAACACGGGCTGAAGCCGAACGCGGCCCGGCCCGTGGATACCAATGGCTACAGCGTTACACGAAGGCCGAGTGTGTAGGTACGTGGGTTAGGATACGCGAAAAAATCTATACCGCTCCGGGCTACGTTATCGCCGGTGGTGCTTCCTTCGGGGTCATAGCCGGGATATTTTGTAAAGGTGTACAGATTCGTTGCGTCGGCATAAATCGAAAGCGCCTGCAATTTGAGCTTGCTGATCAGTGCCTGCGGGAATGCATACGATAAATTGACGTTCCGAATCCGAACGAACGAGCCATCGAACAGATATTTGGACGTAACGGAACTGAACCCGAATGCATAATCATTCCGGATCGCCCGCGAATACTGACCGGCACCGGGGTTCTCCAGCGACCGCCAACGGTCTGCCATGATCGAGAGTTGGTTTTGCACGCCCGCCCCGTTCAGATTGACCTCTCCGCCCTGAAAATAGATTTCGTTACCCTGCGAGCCATTGACGCTGATGTTCAGACTCAGGTTTTTGTAGGAAAACCGGTTGCCAAACCCCCACGTATAATCAGGCCACGGATTGCCCACAATGGTTCGGTCGGCGGCCGTAATGGTGCCGTCGCCGTTGGCATCCTGATAGCGATAATCGCCGGGCTGCACGCGTGGGTGTTGTTTCGGGCTGCTGTTCACTTCTTCCTGGCTCTGGAATACGCCCAGAATATTGAGCAGCCGGAAGCTGGAAATCGGGTAACCTACCTGTGCCACCTGAAAATCAGACGTTTGAATACGGGCCGTTTCTGAATTGAGTGCCAGTACTTTGTTCCGGTTCCAGCTGATGTTAAAATCGGTACTCCACTGGAACGGACCTTTGGCGATGTTCTGCGAGTTGATGGTCAGCTCAAGCCCTTTGTTTTCTACTTCGCCGATGTTTTGTACCGAACTGCTGAAACCCGATGCGGCTGGTAAAATCACGTTCAACAACAGGTTCTTTTTGTGAGCGCGGTAGGCATCGATAACAAACGATAAGCGGTTTTGGAACAGCGACAGATCGAGGCCAATGTTGGTCTGCACCGATTGTTCCCAGGTCAGTACGTCGTTTGCCAGGCTCGTTGGCACAACCCCCGAGACCACTTGCCCATTCTGCACATTTCGCTGGATGCCCAACAGGCCCTGACTGGCGTAGTTCGGAATGAGGTTGTTGCCGGAAATGCCGTAACTCGCCCGCAACTTCAAATCGCTGATAAACGTAGCCGACTTCATAAACGACTCGTCCGACAACCGATACGCGAACGAAAACGAAGGGAACGTGCCCCAGCGGTTTTGCGCGCCAAATCGCGAACTACCATCCCCGCGCACCGTTGCCGTGAACAGGCACTTTCCGGCGAGCGTATAATTTACCCGCGCCAGCCACGACATCATCGACCACTCACTTTTGTAGTTGGTACCCGACGTAACGGCGCCAGCGGCTAAATACGGCACATCGTCCGTCGGAAAGTCCGTTCCGCCAGCCTGCAAGATTTCGTCGGTATTTTTCTGGACGGTGAAACCGACCAGGGCATCGAGATCGTGTTTGTCGCCGTATTTGTGGCGGTAATTCAACGTGTTCTCGTTCAGCCAGTTCAGGCTTTTGATTTCGGTTACGCCAGCCGTAGCGGCCCCCGTTCGGCTGGTAGCCAGCCCTACTTTCGAGGATTTCCACAGACGGGTAATGTTGTTCGAGTAATTCACGCCAACCGACGTTTTGAATACCAGGCCGGGCGCAAATTCATATTGCAGATAGTTATTCGTGAAGACGTTGGTATTATTCCGTTTATCTGAAAATTCAGCCGCAATGACCACCGGGTTCTCGACCGGAATGCCCGTTGGGCTGGAAAACTCGGAGTAGGGTGTACCGTCGGGATTGTAAACCGGAATCGTCGGGTCGCTGGCCAGCGCGGCTGAAATCAGTCCCCGAAATTGCAGGTGGCCTTCGGCGCGGGCAAAATCACCGTAGGAGTGGGCGCCCGAAAACGAAGCGCCCAGTTTTAGCCGTTCGGTTAGGTGCGCGTCGATGTTGGTACGTAGCGTGAATTTTTTGAAGTTCGAGCCAATGATGATTCCTTTCTGATCGAAGAAACCACCCGAAACGTAGTAGCCGACATCGCGGCTGGTGCCACTGGTCGATAACTGGTAATTCTGAACCATTCCCTGCTGAAAAATAACATCCTGCCAGTCGGTTCCATAGCCTTCATTGGCAAACTGATTCAGGTTTCGAAATTCGGGTTTTACCTGCGTAGCTGTACTGCGAACACTGTTTGGATCGGTGGCTTTCCCCCCCGCAAAGACCCAGGCATTATCGCGGCCATCGGCCACAAACTCGGCGTACTGGCGGGGTGTCAGGAGTTTGATTTTCTTGGCCAGTTCCTGAATACCCGTCGAATGCTCGAAGCTGATGGTCGGCTTTCCTAATTTGCCGCGCTTCGTTGTAATAATCACAACGCCATTGGAACCGCGCGAGCCGTAAATAGCCGTTGCCGAGGCATCTTTCAGCACCTGAATCGACTCAATATCAGCCGGATTGATGGTGCTAAGCGGGTTGATCCGGTTGGTGCCACTGCTGCTGGCAATGCCGCTGGCTGAATACGAATTAGAACTAAACGTGCTCAGGTCAGAACCACCCCCGCCCGTACCGATAGCGTATCCATCCACGACGTAGAGGGGCGAATTGCCACCCGTAATGGAGCTAATTCCGCGAATCACTACGTTGACATTACCGCCCGGTGCGCCCGAGGTTTGGGTAATCTGCACGCCCGCGACTTTACCCTGCATCATCTGATCGACGCTTGTTGCCGAAGGGACCGGCACCAGATCTTTACTAGTAAGGTTGACAATGGAACCCGTCAGGTCTTTTTTGCGCTGCGTACCGTAACCGACAACCACTACGTCCTGTAATTGCTGCTGATCGGTTTTGAGCGCTACGTTCAGCGTGGTTCGGTTATTGACCGGCATTTCCTGGGGTGAGTAGCCAATGAAGCTGACGACCAGCGTGGCATTGGACGCTACGTTCAGTTTGAAGTTTCCGCTGGCATCCGACGTAGTACCGTTGGTCGTTCCTTTTTCGGTAACGGTTGCGCCGACCAGCGCTTCACCGTCTTCCGTCGCGGTTATCTTACCGCTTACTGGCACTTTGGACGATTGCGCAAAAACAATCGTTACGGTAGCCAGCACACTCAACATGCTGCCAATCACCAGGAGTCGCAGCCGATGGAATAAAAATTGGTCCATGGGTAAAGGATTAAGGGTTAATGCATTACGGGGTTCTACTCAGCAATGATGACAGATTCGATTTTCAGGTAATCGGCGATTTTCTGAATCGTTTGGGCGTGATGGCCTATGCCTAATGCAAAGTGATGCGTTGGTCCTGCACTGATCCAGCGTTTCAGGAAAGTGCGGACATCGGGTTTGAAAAAGCCGCGTGTGTTGGTGTTGCCCGTTGGCGGAATGGGGCCCGCAATCGACTCGCCTTCCGCAATAACAAATTTCATTTTGCCGTCGAAGGTCGAGCTGATACTCAGCATTGTAATGGGACCTTCTTTGATTTTGAATTCGACACCCGCCCCGAAACCCGGTTTGCCATGATATTTTTTTAGACTACGTAACACCGGCTGGCCTTCGGCGATAGCGATGTTATGAGGACCGTCATGCCCTACTAGTACGAAACCTTCCTTAAAGTCGACCGGATGAAATTCCGCGAAGCTTCCGCCGATACCCAACCGTTCCATGATGAGCATAGCGAGGCAGGTTTTGAGGTCCGATTCGCCACACATCGGAAAGCCCGCCCCCTGGAGCAACGAATTTCCGACAATCAGATTCGACATGACTACGCGCGTATCGCTGCCGTCTGGTCCGTCGTAGTAATAGGCTAAGCCGTCCAGTTTTTTGGCTTTAATAAACTTCTCGAGGGCAACTGCTGCCTGGGCGGCGATGTGTAGGTCGGAATCCCGCAGTTTCTCGGAAATTGGATCAGAAACGGGGTCGGGCGTATCGAAAAAATCCAGAATACGCTCTTTCACGACATTGATTTCGTCGTCGGTAGCCTGTTGGTATTGGGAGACAATCTCGTGAGCTTCGCACTGAACGATGTGGGCTCCGAAATGCGCTGTCAGCATGGTCGAATCGGAGTGCATGTCGAGCATGGCTTCAATAGGGTGCCCAATATGACCGATTCTGGCGGTTTTCAGGTCGTGCAGCACAGCCGCAATCCGGCAATATTCCTCGATTTCAGCGTCGGCAGCCGAATCGTCGTGCAACGTACCAATGATCATGTGCGGTACGTTCTTGCCCATGCGAACGGCCACACCGGCGAATTCGGGCAGGGAGCAGATATCGTCGTTGTACAGTTGCATGTACGTGGATGCGCGGCTGTAATCCATCGCCTTATCGGGCTGAAGCGCAACCAGGACAATCGGAATATCCAGGCTTTTGATGATGACGCCGAACGTGCTCGACGTGGCATACGTCAGCATGTCGCAGAAAATCAGGTCCAGATTGGCCGCATTGAGTTTCGGAACGATCTCGTAGGCTTTCGTTACGTCATCGACCATGCCAAAATCGACAATGTCTACGGCGTCCAAGGCTTCGAGTTTCTGGATGAAAACGGCCTGTTTTGCCATCATATCGTCCAGCAAACCGTCGAACTGCCCCCAGTATTTAAAATAGCCAACCCCAAATACACCGATGCGCGGTCGTGTTTTCTTTCGTTTTACAATGCCAGCCTGATGGACTGCTACGTTATTCAGCGAGTTGTTTTCCATACTTTTCGTCTTATAGCTTTTTTGTCGTTAGGTTAGTGCACTAAGTTGATCTTGTCAACGATAGGACACGGATCATTATGACGCTTATGATTTTTTTTCTTGTCTAATCATGATTAGAACCTATTTAAACTTTTGCTTTGATAGCGTTTTTGTCATTCTATGTTTGTGCGCGTTCCTTTTTGAGTGCCTCCGTCGGTAGACTACCTTTTGTCAAAGGTCATC
>NZ_JACXAA010000026.1 GCF_014699035.1 Spirosoma validum | reverse complement strand
TTCAGCGAGTTCAAAGTGGCTAAAACCGTCTCTTCTCTTTTCACCCGCAACTGTCCACTTTCATTTGACGACGTACAATCGATGGTAAAAATAATTGTTAAAGCTAACGAACCATGGATGTATTTGTTGATAGCAGTAAGAGTTGGGCTGGTACTAACTTTGCTCTCTGACTAACTCCCGTTTACTCAATTCGCCCATGCCTTGTTTATTCATTTTAATTACCCAGAGCGCCCTGCTAGCCAAGGAATACTGACTACTGCTTGCTGGCCTCAATGCCCAACCGGCGAGTGATACATTTGAAAAATCGAGCAAAGGCTAGGGCCGCCCGTGCGGAATAGAATATAAACCCATTTCGGCTTTGCGTTTCGCTTAGCGGCTTAGCGGCCTACCGTAACGATTCGGGAATAAGCAAGCTAAAAACAAATGGATATCCAGGCCTTAGTCGTTGAACAATTTCGTAATTGAAAAAGAATTACTTTTCCTCAAAATGATTAGCTGTTTGAAAAGACAAACTATGGACCCGCTTCTATTAAAGGTAAAAAAAACAGAAACTGATTCGTTCAGTGTTAATCACTTTACGTATAGTGGCTCCTTTCCGGGTTTATGGCATTACCATTCCGAATACGAATTAACGCTAATCGTTAAAAGCTCCGGAACCCGATTTGTTGGTGACCATATTGATCGATACACGGAAAACGATCTGATTTTTATTGGAAAGAATTTAGCACATACCTGGAAAACCGATCCTTCAAAAGAGAAAAACCAGTCATCAGAAGCGCTCGTTATCCATTTTAAAGAAGATTTTTTAGGGAAAACTTTTTTTACAACGCCCGAACTATATGCGGTAGAAAAGTTTCTACAACTATCCCAGCGAGGAATCAAAATAATGGGGAAAACTCAGACCGCCATTATCGATCATATGTATCAGATTCAGGCTTTGAGCGGTGTTAATAAATTAATCAAATTATTACAAATTCTTAGCTTGTTAGCTGATTCTGAAGAGTTGATCTTATTGTCCAGCGAGGGGTACAACCAATATATCAATGAAAACACGAATGATCGATTAAATAAGGTTCATGCCTACATCATGAATAATTTTAAATCCTCTATTCGATTGACCGATGCTGCCGATATTGCCAATATGAGTCCAACGGCTTTCTCCAGGTATTTTAAACAACGAATGCAAAAGCCATTTTCACAATTTGTGAATGAACTGAAAGTTGGCTATGCCTGCAAACTGTTGATGTTGCACAAGTTTAGTATACAGCAGATTTGTTTTGAATGTGGCTTTCAGAACGTGTCAAACTTTAACAAACAGTTTAAAAGCTATACCGAGCTGTCACCGAAACAGTTCCAGCTAAAGCACAGGTCTTTGTACCTTCAGGCGTCACTATACCAGCTTCAGGCAAACAATCCGGCTGAATAACTATTACGCCACCTGATTTTTTAGCGGTTCTCCGTTTATAAGTCTCAACACTTCTTCGGCGGCAAATTGCTGAAGAATCGGAATGCTACGTTGGCTATACCAGGCCGTATGCGAGGTGATTATCGTATTGGGAGCCTGACGGATCGGGTGCTCATCCGGAAGCGGTTCCTGCTCAAAGACATCGATACCGGCACCACCGATTTTGTTTTCTGTCAATGCCTGCGCTAAGTCAATTGTGTTGATCAACCCACCCCGGGACGTATTGATTAATACCGCATTCGACTTCATGTTCAATAACGATTCCCGGTTAATGAGGTGATAGGTTTTGTCGTTGAGCGGCAGATGCAGGGAGAGAATATCCGAATTAGCCAGGGCCTCCTCAAATGTTATTTTTTGGACCCCCAGCGCCTGCATATCTTCTTCGCTCACAAATGGATCAAAGGCGGCCAGTTTAAAGGTGAACGCAGCGGCTTTTTTGAGGACAACCCGCGCGATCCGTCCGAAGCCCAGCGTCGTAAATAAGGCGTCTTTACAGGCAGGAACCGTACCGGGAGGAATTATTTTCCAAACGCCCTCCCGAACCCGCTTATCCGTCGATAGTAATTGCCGGTGTAGCGCCATCGCCAAGGCCATAGCGTGATCAGACACTTCATCGATGCAATAATCCGGTACGTTACAAACCGGTATTTGTCGTTCCCTGGCGGCATTCAGATCGAGATTATCAACGCCAATACCGTAGCGGACAATAAGCCGACACTGATCCAGGTTTCGGATGATGGTTTCCGTGATCGGTGCCCACTGGACGATCAGGGCAAAAGCATCTTTGGTTGCTGCTAGCAAGTCGGCTTCGTTTTTACACTGGGCGTCGATCAGTTCATACCCCGATTGTTCCAACACCGCCCTTTCCGGGTTGATATTCGAGAAGCCGTGATCCGTAATGACAATTTTTTTAGAACTGCTATCCATAAAAAAGTTAGTGTCAAATGATACGTACCAGCAAAAGTCTGGCGAAAAAAGAGGTTTAAAAAAGGATAACCGATTTGACGTGAGCCGCCTTTGCCATCAGCATATCGGTAAAGGCCGTCACCCCGTTATCCAGCGAGTAATAGTGAACCCACGACGTTACGTCGACTTTCCCGGAAGCGATCAGATGCAGTGATTCATTGATTTCCTGCTGCGTGGCCGCGTAGGTGCCGATGATTTGCTTCTCAGATAAAATAATGTCGTACGTAAAAAATGGCTGGGAGTTTTCATAGAGACCGATGAGCACAATTGCCCCGCCAGGCCGAATGGATTTTAAGGCCTGCTGGTTCGTTTGGAAATTCCCCACAGCATCGACAACCAGATCAATTCCTTCATTGTCCGTAAATTGATTAATAGCGGAAACCAGGTCTTCCTCCGAGGAATTGATGGTGGCCGTAGCGCCTAGTTTTCGCGAAATGGAAAGCCGTTCATTCCGCAGATCGGCTACGTACACCGCTACGCCCAGCAGGGATTGAAAGGCCTGCTGCGTAACCAGTCCGATGGGTCCGGCGCCGATCACCAGAACCTTTTTAGGGTTTAAATGCCGGGTGAGGTTAACGATATGAATACCATTGGCCAACGGTTCGGCCATACAGGCGGCTTGTGGCGTAATAGTCTCCGGCATCGGCACTAAGCAATGGGCCGGTACATTCACGTACTCCCCAAAAGCCCCCCCCCGATGCATCCCGAAAATTTGCCGGTTTTTGCATAAGTTCGTCAAGCCACGTTTGCAGGGGTCACACGTTCCGCAGGAGACTACGCTATTACTGGCTACCCGATCACCTTTCGTATAGCCCACTACGTTGGCACCAATCTCCTCAACGGTTCCGCAAAACTCATGGCCCATTATTAACGGCGGGACACGGCGCGGACTTTGGTTTTTAAAGGTTTCCAGCTCACTCCCGCAAATGCCACAAGCCAGTACTTTCAGCAAGACTTCATCCTCGGAAAAAGAAGGTACTGGTCGTTCGGCAATCATGAGTTTTTTAAACTCCGGATAAAACAGTGCTTTCATAGGGAGTTGACGTTCAGAATTGAGCCACGGCTCGGATGGGGGAGCCATCACGGCCCTGTAAGTTGAGCGGAAACCCCATGAAGGTAAATTCATCAGGAACCTGATCCAGATTCGTCAGGCTTTCCACAATGACGATTTCTTTTTTCAGCAGGATATGATGTACTTCATACCAGTCGCGGCTGGGCGTTGGGGTGTCCATGCCCAGCATCCGGATATTTCGGTCGGCCAGATACGTACTGGCTTCCTGGGTCAGCGACGGAAAATTTTCGAAGAAATCATCCTTCCCGAAGTGTTTGTACCAGCCCGTATCGTAGATGATTTTAGCCTCGGGAACCAGCAGCTGTTCATACGGCAAAAAATCATCGACGGTAATTTCTTCCCGGGCTTCTTTGGGAATACGCAGTACGTGCACCTTCCCATAAAACCATTCCAAAGGCATCTGGTCCAGCGTTTTGCCATCGTCCAGAAAGTGATACATCGCGTCCAGATGCGTTCCCTGATGCGACCCCATAACGATTTGCGTAATGTTGTATTTCAACGTTCGGGTAGTTCCGTGCGGAACAATGCTCAGCTTCGGGTCAGACGGAAACGTTTGCTGCCCGTGTACCAGTGGATGGGAAAGATCGACAAGTTTCATAGTTTATTTAGCTAAATAGCCGCCATCAACCAGTAAGTCGCTGCCGGTAATGAAGGAAGAATCGTCACTGGCCAGAAAGGCGGCTGCTGCGGCTACTTCTTCGGGACGTCCCTGCCGGTTCAGTAAGTGCATCGCCGAAGCCCGACGATCTTCTTCGTCGATGTCCAGGCCTAATTTTTCGCATGAATTAATGAAGGCGCTGGTGTAGATGTAGCCAGGGCAAAGGGTGTTTACCCGGATACCAGAAGGCGCCAGATCCTGCGCCCAACATTTGGTTAGCCCCCGAATGGCGAATTTGGTGGCGTTGTACGTAGCAAAATTGGCTTGCCCGACAAAGCCGCTCACCGATGAATAATTGATGATACTGCCACCGCCGTTCTTTTTCATTTGCGGAACGATGTATTTGGCCATCAGCGACGTACCGCCAATGTTTACCGCATTGATCTGTTGCCACTCGTCGGCTGTAGCGTCTACCCCTTTGAAGATAAACCGGGCTGCGGTATTGATCAGTACGTGGGCGGGGCCAACGGCTTGCTCAATGGCCGCGCAGGTTTTATCCACGGCCGCTTCATCGCTGATGTCCAGTTGCCAGAAATGAGCACCCAAGGCTGCTGCTTTCTGATCCGTATCGGGCTGAAGATCAACCATAACAACCACACAACCCTCTTCGGCCATTCGTATAGCGGTGGCATAACCCAGATCGCCAAGGCCACCGGTAATGACTATAATTTTGTCTTTTAATCCTCTCATCGGTTCGTCAAATTCATTCTAGTACGTTGATCATTCGACGGTTAGTACATAGGTACCTGAACCCAATTCCAGCAGAGCCCTGTCCGCTTCGATTTTATAATCCCGGACGATTTTCCCATTTTTATAAATTTTTGAACCAGTCTTCGCTGGCAAATAAACGGTTGCTGTGGTATTTACGGGAATGTCTACCTGATAGCTAAATCGACTGGCGGCTTTGGTCCAACTGGTTTTTATCCAGCCATATGGCGAATGGAAACTGCCCCTGGCCCATGTCAGATCACCGACAGGCTGGGGACGAAGTTTTAGGTGCTTAAACGCGACGGAATTTTCCTCCTGAGCAATACCGGCAATGCCCTCGTAAAACCACTCCAGAATATGTCCCATAGCCAGTTGGTTCTGAGATGATTTGCCATCCCAGGTTTCGACCAGTGCCGTTGCTCCTTTTTTCAGCAGATAACCATATCCCGGCACGTCGTCGCGATTGGTCATGGTGAACAGCGTTTCAGGGTTACTATTTTCGTAGAGCGCTTTGATCAGATACCGGTTTCCAACATCGCCAGCGGTTAGTCGGTTGGCGTCAATCGCCTGAATGGTTGCCACCAGTTTATTCAGTACGTCTTTTCGATACGTTTCCTCTACCAGACCCATGTTAAGCGACATCGCCATAGCGGTTTGGCTACCGGTCGCATAGAGCTTCTTATCCGGGTTGAAAAACTTTTTATTGAAGGCCGTTTTTATACCGGCCGCCAGATTCCGGTAACGCGCGGCATCTTCCGATTTTCCGATCAACTCCGCCATTCGGCTTAAGGCGGTTATGGAATGGTAATAATAGGCCGTAGCAGTGATACCGACTGGTGTCACTTTCCCAATATCCAGCCAATCGCCCAATCCATAGAGCAGCAGATTGTCAACAGCCCGGCTTTCCAGAAAATCCGCGTACCGGGTCATCATCCGGTAGGTTTTGTGGACCACCGACGTATCCCCGTAAAACTGATACAAAAACCAGGAATCCAGGATAGCCGTTGTTCCCCATTCGGGCGAATCAACAAAAGGGCCTTCGAATTTTACATACTCAGGGGCAATGTCGGGAACCAGACCATTTTCGTGCTGCGCGTCGGTCATGTTCTGGATCAGACTGCGGTATAGGTTGTACACATTGTAGGTATAATTGATCGCCGTGCGCATAAAATTCTGCTCACCCTGCCAGCTTAGTTTTTCCCGTTGGGGGTTATCGGTGATGTAACTTTGAAGATTGCTTTTTATCGCCCAATCCGTAAGGGTATAGATCCGGTTAAACAGCCCATTCGAACACGCAAACGTACCATTTCGCGGAGCGGCATTGCGGTTGTGAAGCACGGTCAACCCCGTGACCAGTGGCAGTTGACTGGACTCCTCTTTGTTGACCCGGACTCCTTCGATCTGAACGTATCGAACAGCAAAGTAAGAGAATCGGGGCTGCCAAATTTCTTCTCCGTCGCCTTTTAGCGTATACGAATACGAATGGGGCGTAACGCCATCCGCCTGATTGACGGTGCCGTCCGCATGAAGCAACTCAGCCGGCGTAATTTTCAGCGTCTGTCCCGCTTTCCCTGTTACGTTTATGCGGGGAATCCCCGAACAGTTTTGGCCAAAATCGTACACGACGGTATTCTGTCCGACCACCGTCGTTTTTTTCGCGGATAACGAATCCAGAAACAGAACGGGGTAATCGATTTCGGGGAGTAATTTACCCGTTGGCGTGGTCACAAGAACGGCATCGTTCCAGGTCTTATCCGAAAAAGCCGCCTTATTCCAGCCTTTTTGCTCTAAGCGGGCGTCATAATCCTCCCCGCCATAGATGGTATTGAACGTAATGGGCGACGGGGTTGCTTTCCAGCTTTTGTCAGAAATGATATGCTCTGTACTGCCATCGGTGTACGTAATTTTCAGCAAGGCAATCAGTTTGGGGTTACCAAATGTGCCCGTTCCTTTCACGTACCGCTCCTGCGAAATGGAGTAAAAACCGTTGCCCAGCATAACCCCAATCGCATTGCTTCCGGGACGTAGTTGCCCGGTAATGTCGTAGGTATTATACAGGATGGTTTTATCATAGCTGGTCCAGCCGGGAGCCAAGAAAGCGTTTCCGATACGTCTGCCATTGATACTAGCCTCATAATGGCCTAAACCACTGATAAACAAGAGCGCTTTCGCTACGTTTCTGGCCGTTGTAAATTCTTTACGTAGTAACGGAGACCGGGCGTTTTTGAAAATTTGGGGATCACCCGCCTTCATTTTCAGGTGAACAAAAGGTACAATTCGACCAGAATCGGGCATATCTTCGTAGCCAATCCAGCGGGCATTTTTCCAATCCGCCGGGGTAAAGATTCCCGTTGTGAACTGTTGCGTGGCACTCCAGGCTGATGACTTTTTATCCGTGTCCCACACCCGAACTTTCCAGAAATACGTCTGCGCCGACTGAAGCGCTTTCCCCGAATAATGAACCTGAATGCTACGATTGCTTTTCACCACATCGGTATTGAATACATCAAACTTGCCAGCCGTTACATTCGCTTTCGACGAGGCAATAACCAATTGATACGCCGACTGCATGACGGCCTGTTTCGGGGATTGCATTTCCCAGGAGAAAAACAGATCGCTGGGATTAATACCCACTGGATTAGCCCGATTGCCGCATAAGGCGGCAACCACCCGCATCTGCGCTTTTACGGTATGACCTAAACTAAGCAGGAAGACGACCAGTAACGTTATTTTTCTACCCTTCATCGTTTTATCTTACTTCATAAGGCTACGCTAAACGCATAACTACCGGATGGCACGCGTAAGGCCGTACCTGCATCGGTGGTTTCAAGAATCCGGATGTCTTTTGATCCTGCGATACGTTGCCCGTTTTCGCTGATGCTTTTCCCGGATGGCAGGAACACGGTAGCCGTTGTATTCGGTGGAATCTGAACGGATAACTGGAAGGTGCCCTTATCGACTTTCCAGTCTACGGCAATTTTTCCGGCAATGGACTGATAAGACCCTTTGGCCCAGGTCAGGCTGCCGCCTAAACGCGGTTTAATTGTAAAGTGCTTGTAGCCAGCCGAATCGGCGTTAATGCCCAGGATGCTTCGGTACATCCATTCGCCCACGGCGCCGATGGCGTAATGATTGAATGAATTCATACCTACGTTCTGAAAGCCGCGACCCTTCACGTAGCCGTCCCAGCGCTCCCAAATGGTGGTTGCCCCCTGGTCAATCGAGTAGATCCAGGAAGGAAACCGGCGGCTTTCGAGTAATTTGTAGGCCACATCGGCGTAACCATATTCCGACAACTGATTCATTAAACGGATCGTTGATTGAATACCGGTCGAGATCCGGTAATCATACGCTTTGATGGCCTGTACCATATGGGCCGCGGCCTGTTTCTGAAGCTTTTCAGGCACCAGGTCAAAATCCAGCGCCAGGGCGTAAGCCGCCTGCGTATTGCCGGCAATGGTACCGTCTCCGGCCACGTATTGGCTGACAAACCGCGCCTTTATTGCGTTTGCCAACGAGTCATAGAACGTATAATCCTGTTGATGACCAAGTAGCCTGGCAACTTTGGCGACGGTTCGGGTTGAATGACCAAAAAAGGCCGTTGAATAGATATCATTATCAACTTTACCACCCTCTTTCGGATAGTCGTCAGCAATAATGGTGTTTCCATTCAGCCAATCGCCGTACATGTTTCCTCGCTCATTTTTCCACAACAAATCCGGATTGGTGTTAAGAATGTGCTGGATGTAGGCTTTCATCGACGTGTACTGGCGGGCCAAGATTGCCGTATCGCCATAGTTCTCATACATTCGCCAGGGCACCAGGACACCCGCATCGCTCCAGCCGGGGGCATTACAATAGCGATTCCACTTATCGACCTGTGGCGTATAATCCGGGTAACGTCCGTCGGCTCGCTGACAATCGGCAATATCCCGCACCCACTTGGTGAAAAAGGCACTCATGTCCAGATTGAAAATAGACGTCTGGGCAAACACCTGGGCGTCGCCCATCCACCCCGCCCGCTCATCCCGTTGCGGACAGTCGGTCGGTGCCGAATGCATGTTCCCCCGCTGGGTCCATAAAATATTGGCCCACAATTTATTAAGATCAGGCGACGAACTCTCGAACGTACCGGCTAAGGGCGCAGCCGACGCGACCACTTTCCCTGTTACGTTGGTTAATTTAGGTTCCTGGGTGAGGCCGGAAATCTCAACGTATCGAAATCCATGATACGTAAAGCGGGGTTCATAGTCAATGGAGGCTTCTAACCCTGGTGTATATACGTCAATCTGTTTAGCTGCCCGCAGATTACTAACGTAGAGTTGCCCCTTTTCGTCCAGCACTTCACCATGCCTGAACGTAATGGGTTGCTTTGGGTTGTACGGAATTTTAAGATTTACCCACCCCGCTATGTTTTGCCCCAGGTCAACGATGTACGTATCGTCTTTCACCCTGACCACCTTCACCGGCGTAATCTCCTGGATAACTCTGATCGGTTCGTTGCCTTGGGCGTTGAGTGTTTTTGAGATGGTTTTGTCAACGGTAGCTGGTTTCCACGCAGCGTCGTCAAAATCCGGTTCCATCCACTTGGCGGGTAATAGTTTCGCATTAAAATGTTCTCCGTCGAAGATGGACGCCGTTTGTACCGGCCCGTTCTCCAATAGATTCCAGCTAGCATCGGTTACGATCTGCGTTCGGGTACCATCGTCAAACAGCAGTTCCAACTGCCCGATCAACCGCCGGTCGAATCCATACGCCCCCCGGTCAGGATGGGAAAAAAGGCCACCGGCGTACCAACCATCTGCCAGCATCGCACCCATCACATTGACGCCCTTTTTCAGGGACTTGGTGACATCGTAGGTCTGGTACTGAACGCGTTCGTGGTAGTCGGTCCACTCGGGTGCCAAAACCTGATTCCCGGCTTTTTTTCCGTTAATGGTCATCTCATACATGCCCAAAGCGCTCGCGTAGAGGGTGGCTTGCTTCACTTTTTTCGTTACCGTGAAGGTCTTACGTAACAAAGGCGATGCGGGTATGGACGATTTGAAGGGTTTGCGATTAGCCGAGCTGCCTGCGTAAGCGCCATCCGTCAATTTTGCCGGGGTCCATTTTTCCCCTGAAAAAGCAGGATACGTAGCGTACAGAACGGATGCGACGACCGGTTTTTTCAGGGCAACATTTTCTGAACTGCCATTGATGGCTTCCAACTCGGCGAAGGCGTAAGCGTACTTACCCTCAGCCGTTTTTTTGAGTTTGCTGACGACTACCCGGATGTATCGACCTGTAACGGGCGTAATCAGTTTACTGTACGGTTCCAGCCCTTTCTGGTCGTAATCCTGAGCGCTTTCGTCCGCAATTACCGTTGGCTTCTTAAAGTCAGCGGTAGCCGATACCAAAATTTTGAAACGTTTGGGAAATAAATATCCGTTGGCGTGAAGTTTATAATCTACGGGATAGAGTTTAATTTGACGAATTTCCTGTTGCAAGCCCAAATCAACATCGACCCACTGATTGCCAGCATTCTCGGCAGCGCTAGAACCCGACTGAAAGCTGTGCCAAATGGTAAATTTTGCGCTGTCAGGTACATTTTCTTCCGGCGCTCCAATCCAGTGTGCATGCCAGTCCTCCTTATTGAGCAGTCCCATCGACCAGCTAGCTATAGCACTCCACGAACTAACGTTCTTCCCGGCATCCCAAACGCGGACTTTCCAGAAATAGGTGGTCCTGGAAACCAGCTTGCTGCCGGTGTACCTCACTTGACTGGCTCTGTCAGATTCCACTTTTCCCGAATCCCATATAGTAGCGGCACCGTTTACCAGGGATAGGGAATCAATACTAACTAAGATCTGGTAAGCCGACTGAGACTGTCCTCTCTTAGCAGAAACCAATTCCCAACTCAGGCGGGGCTGTGTGACGTCAAGCCCAACAGGATTTACTAAATACTCGGTTCGTAGATTACTAATTTTCAGATCAGTATTTTGATTACCACCATAGGCTAAAAAGGTAACTAACAGAGCCAGAAAACTAAACCATAGAATCTTCATTGGTAACGCTTGAAAAGTAGTGAACAGCCAGCTAGTGTTATAAGCCGAAAAGTTGTTGCGACTAATGAGTGCGCTTTTCGTATTTAATATGTATTAATTTTTCTATAAAAGCTTATAGTTTCAGCAATGTAAACTTATCGCTTTGGAGTACCCAAGAGTTCCAGTTTAATAGCAAAAAATGATGCTTTTGTACCATTTTTTCGACTTTTATTACCACTTATAGCTACCAATAAGTAGTTTTATAGGCGATATATCCCAATAGAGGGGATTGTTAACCCACCTCTTCAAAACCCATCTTCATAGTCCATGATCAACTTAAAAACCGCTTTATTTCTGCTCTGGGTTAGCCTGAGTGTTCAAGCCAAAGATTACCCAGCGTCGTTTTTCGGTATTTATTCGGATGGCGCTACACTCAACACGCGTTCTATTCAGTACGCTGTCGATTATATTCATTCAAATGGGGGTGGACGGCTGGTGTTCTACGTCGGGCGGTATCTGACAGGGTCGATTCATTTAAAATCGAACGTAACGCTGCATCTGGAAGAAGGGGCCGTGCTAATGGGATCACTCAACCCCTTTGACTACGATCGGCACGTCTGGACGGCACTGGTGTTCGGCGAAAACCAGCAGAATATTGCCATTACTGGTAAAGGTGTGATCGACGGGCAGGGGCGTCAACTGGCCCGTAACGTCGTGAATGTGATTCAGAAAGGACTCGTCAAAGACTTGTTTCGCTATGATCGCCCCGAGGCCGAAGCGCGCGCCGTCATTCTGTACTTCAAGGGATGCCAGCGGGTAAAACTTCAAACCGTAACGTTACGTAATGCAGCGAGCTGGGTGCAAATTTATGATCAGTGCCGCAACGTACAGTTGGCGGGCATTACCGTCGATAGCAAAGCCTACTGGAACAATGACGGCATCGACATTGTGGATTCTGATAGTGTAAGCGTTACCGACTCCTATATCGATTCAGCCGATGATGGCATTTGTTTAAAATCGCACGACCCCGCGCAGGTTTGTCAGAACATATACGTCCGCAACTGTACCATCCGGTCGAGTGCCAATGCGATCAAATTTGGTACGGCCAGCTACGGCGGTTTTCGAAACATCAAAATGGTGCAGAATAAAGTGTATGATACCTACCGCTCAGCCATCGCCCTGGAAGCTGTGGATGGCGGTTTTGTCGAGAACGTAGTGATTGACAGTTTGCAGGCTATCAATACCGGAAACGCCATTTTTCTGCGAATCGGAGAACGGGTAAAGGGTAAAAAAGGCCGTCTTGAAAACGTTCGGCTGACGAACATCCGGGTCGAGGTGCCCGCGACCAAAGCCGACGCGGGTTATGAGTATGAAGGCCCAATCGAAGACATGCCTCGGAATGTATCGCCCTCATCGATTGTCGGTATGCCCGATGCGTTTGTTAAAGACGTAACATTGAAAAACGTGGAAATAATTTATCCGGGTGGGGGTACTTCAATGGTAGCAAACGTACCGACCACGGCGCTCGACAAAGTACCTGAAAAACCAACGGCTTACCCGGATTTCTCGATGTTTGGCGAACTACCAGCCTGGGGTTTTTATGTACGTCATGCGCAAAATATTCGGTTCGACAACGTAAAACTAACCTGTTCGAAAAACGACTATCGTCCCGCCGTTGTGCTCGATGACGTGAAACAGGCCAACTTAACCCCCATGCTTATTACGGACCCCGACCGGAAAAAACCGTCGGTCTACTCTGCTCATTCCACCGGCTTGACCTTGCCGGGGCGATAAACACCCAATCGGGCGCCTTCAGCCGTGATGTCGGTTTTGAGAAACCGACATCACGGCTCCATCGATATCACCTTTGGCACTGACGGACCGGTCGGAATGACAAAAAACACTCAATACACTCAGCTTATGGATTACAAATGGACTTCTTTTACTATCAGTCTTTTGCTGGCGGTTTTGAGTTCAAAGGCCTTTTCTCAGAACGTAGTACAGGTCAGGGTCGAATGGAAAGGAGGTACGTCGCTATCCGGTACGGTTCAGTTGCAGCACGGTGTTCTGAGCCAAATCGAACTGTCAGCCGGAAAAGGGAAGATAAAAGCCGATGCCTTTCAGGTAGTGTCAGGTAATCGCCCGGGCATCCTGATAACGATTGACAGCGCCCAAACCGAATATGGAACCGGAGCTACTGTGGTGTCAATTAAAACGGCTAAAAATCCTTTTTCATTTTTTCTTCGGGACGTTACGTCCAGTTCCCCCATTTATATACCGGATTATGGCGTAGTAGTATTGACTGCTACGGATAGAAGGTCTTACCAGGAGGTGGAGACCGCAGTACGTTCCAGAAAAACAATGACTAAGCTGAAACGCATTGAAACCGAGAGCGAAGTGTCCTTTTCCTCGGTTGAGAAGCAGGTCAGAAAAATGACAGTACCTACCTGGCTGGGGACCAGCCGGGATTTTAGAATTTTCGAGATTGTCGAAAACCTCTCGGACGCATCCCAGGGAGAAGCTAACATTATTTCGCCCAAACTGTCGTCGACAGCGTTGCGACTGGCCGAGACAAAAAATGAACCGGTACATTACCTGTACACGTATGGTCGGGGCGTTGGCGTAAAGGAGAATGTCTCGCGCCGGTTGGAACAGGGCACATTACCGATTTTACACTCAACGTTGACCGACGATGATGTCGTTTATAAGTCGACCACATTTGTATCCTTGGAAAAATCACCCCTGGCAGAGTTGAAAGGAACCGATTTTCTGGTGGCCGACAGTTTCAGTGGTGGTCACATGTTCACCAAAGAGCAGCAGGAATTGGTGAAAACCAAAACGGAGAAAGCCTTAAACCCGGACGAAGAAACCGTTTTATTTTTCAGATCTGAGATACTGAATACCGGTTCAGTACCTCGTTACGCCTGGTTCAAAACTCCACGTCCAGGTACGATGTGGTGGCAGAAATTTCCGTATCGTTTCGATATAAAAACCGGCTTTTCAGCCTATTCGGAAGAACGAGTTTTCTGTATTTCCAAACTGAACGGGAAACCGCTGCCCGGTGAAGAAATGGCCATTTTGCTGCAACCCGGTGAAAAAGCACTATTCGATTTTTTTATTCCTCATAGTCCCGTTTCCAAAGAACGTGCTTCGCAACTGGCGATGCAGACATTTGAGCAACGTTATGCCGAAAGCAAGAACTTTTGGCTCGCTAAATTAGAGAAAGCCGCGCAAATACATGTCCCCGAAAAGCGGATTGACGAAATGATCCAGGCCGGATTGTTACATCTCGACCTGATTACGTATGGCAATGAACCCAACGCTACGCTTGCCCCGACCATTGGCGTCTATGCACCAATCGGAACGGAAAGTGCGCCGATCATTCAGTTTTATACATCAATGGGCTGGAACGATATTGCCAGGCGGTCGTTGGATTACTTTCTTGACAAGCAGCATGAAGACGGCTTTATCCAGAATTTCAATGGCTATATGGTCGAAACCGGGGCTGCCTTATGGAGCATGGGCGAATACTTCCGGTATACCAACGACCAGGAATGGGTCGGGAATGTAAAAGCAAAAATCATTAAAGCCTGTGATTACCTGATCGCCTGGCGCAACCGGAACAAGAAGGAAGAACTACGCGGGCGGGGGTATGGCATGATCGAAGGAAAAGTAGCGGACCCCGAAGATCATTTTCATCAATTCATGCTCAATGGCTATGCCTACCTCGGGATGAGCCGCTGTGCCGAAATGCTGGCCAGGATTGACCCCTCCCAGTCCGACAGGATCAGGAAGGAAGCGGACGCCTGGAAAGAGGCTATCCGCCAGTCGTTTTTTAACGCTATGGCTTTGTCGCCGGTGGTTCCCTTAGGCGACGGCACCTGGTGTCCAACGGCCCCGCCCTGGACTGAAGGGGCCGGGTTGAGAAGTATGTACCATAAACGCGAAACCTTCTGGTCGCATGGTACGTTCACGGCACCGGATGGAATGCTTGGTCCCATGCATCTGGTTTTTTGCGAAGTAATAGACCCCCATGAGCCAGCGGCTAAAACCCTTCTGAACTATCACAGCGAGCTTTTCTACCAAGAAAATTCAGCGTTTAGTCAACCGTATTACAGCCGCCACAACTGGATGCAGGCGAAGCTGGGTATGACCAAACCTTTTTTAAGCACCTACTACAATACGTTTGCGGCCCATGCTGATCGGGACACCTACACCTTCTGGGAACATTTATTCAAAGTTAGTCCGCACAAGACGCATGAGGAAGCCTGGTTCCTGATGGAAACCCGCTGGATGCTTTATCTGGAAGATGGCCCTACCCTCAGATTGTTCAATACGATCCCGCGTAAATGGCTAGATCAGGGCAATAAACTAACGCTGAGTAATGTCAGGAGCTATTTCGGTCCGATTACGGCGAATGTACTTTCGGAAGTAGAAAAGGGGTACATCACCGCTACCGTGAGCTGCCCGGATACTCGTAAACCGAACGAAGTGTTGATACGCATTCCCCACCCCGCCGGTAAAAAGCCTGTGAACGTAACAGGAGGTATATACAACGAACAGACGGAAACCGTCTCTATAAAACCCTTTTCAGGCCAGGCAGAAATACGGCTCGAATATTGATCTCCTCAAAACAGCAGTACTGTGTGAAGCTTAGAAAACGGATCGCTCCGACGTACCGGCCACTACGTCGGAGCAGGAAAATCCAATTCGTCATTTGAGGTAGTCTTACCAAAATGGAAAATTTCGTCATTAAAATTAATAGCGTAAACAGCCATCGCACGGAAGGAGCGTTTGGGAGAATGGTTTATTTCACGACAACAGTCTGACTTTCGATAACTGCTTTAGCTTAACGTGAATAATGAATTGCATTGGCTGAAAGACAGCACGTCCAAACTATCCTTCGACGGCTCGCCGACCAGAAAAGTTGCCTCACTCAGATCGGTTATCAGCCCTGACTTTCTTCGCCCAGATGGCCACTTCCAGACCAACCACCGTCAGAGAAGTCTGGCCACCGTTCTCGACAACGATTTCGTTCCAGCCCTCGCGGACCAGCGTAATGGGAAAGCGAAAGCAATAACCGGCGTGGTCTGTCGAGAGGTGGGTGAGCGGACCGGCGGCAAACAGCAGTTTGTCCTCCCGCTCGCTCTGTAGCACTGGCCAGCACTCATTGAAGGACACGGACAAAATCTTCACCTCGTCGGCCGCGTTCAGCACTAGTTGAACGCAAACCTCGAGAGTACTATCGGGCGGTTCGGCACACATGGGCACCCGAAATGCGTGCTGATCATTAAACGCCAGGCGCACCGGCAACTGAGCCGGTAAATCGAAGGGGGTCAGGTTGTACATCCGCCCCCCAATGCCCAGCGAATACTGCTTGGGCTGGCCCCGCAGCTTGTCCAGATCGGCGATCCCCTGCAAGGCCCCGTACTCCGACTGGAGACCCGGCAACCGAGCCTGATCGGGATTGTAGAAATTGTACCACTCGATGCCATCGGCACCCAACCCTAGTTTACCAGCTGCATTGCCCTTCATCAGCGGGCGGCTGGTTGGCATATACCGCATCGGTTGAGCCAACGTACTCGTCTGGTTGCGCGTAGGCAGCATATTCACCCCCGCATCGATTACCCCGTAGATGGCCACCCGTTCGCCAAGCTGAGCGCGTAACTGGTCGTGAGCCATGTCCCAGGTGGTGCAAACAAAGCCCGACGGGCAGATAAAATCCAGGGTTCCTTCCCGGCACAGGCTTACCACGTCCAGCCCGATGGTTTTTAACATACCCAGCCGCCCCGGTATGCGAAGTCCCAGCGGGTAGGGCCGACCGGTTTGCCCAGCCCGGCGCTGGGTCAGCGCGCGAATCTGCCGCAACCAGTCACTCATCATGGCCACCGTTTGGGGCGAGGCTGTCGGCTCGCAGCAGAGCGGCTGTCGCCACCAGTCGAGTTCCAGCCCCTCAAAATCGTAGGCCTCGACGACCTCCCGGATTTGCTCGAACATCAAGGAACGAACCTCTGCTTGCTGGTAGTTAAGCCCGGCCCGATTCGAAGCCCGATGGGAGCCGTAGTAACTGCGCGACAGGCGCATGTCGGCCCGCTTGAGCAGGGGGGTGTTGAAGAAACTACCCTCGAAGTTGCTAGTGCCGTGGACGTCGTTCATGCGAATGCTGACCCAGGGGGAGAGCCTCCGTTGACGGCACGCCTGAGCGGTTTCGGCCAGCCAGTCCACCCCCGCGTCGAGTAAATCCTGGTATAGATTCATAAACGCCATCAACTGGTCGATGTACCCCTCGACCCCTTTTGGATTGTCTTTCAGCACGCCCAGTGCGTGACCGCGGAAAAAGTCCCGGTCGCCCCGCTGGTAGCCCTGTAGAATGTGAGGGACGGTCTTGCTGGGGTACCAGGCCCGCGACCCGTTGGCATTTATGATGAACGTATCGACGCCATTATCGGCGAGCGTACCGACGAAGCGGTGGATCGCTCTGGGTGAGAAGGGGCCGCCTTCGAGCGTGGGTGCAGAATTGCGTTTACCCGTAACGGGGTTCGTAGCCAGCCGCCAGGCAAAATCTTCGGGTTGCCAGCGTTCGGGGTTGTAGAAAAAGACGCCCGTATCGCCATTAAACAGGTTACGGTGACCGACCAGTGCCGAGCGGCCGGTTGGCGGCAAAACGAGTCCGTTCCCGGCTAGGGCTCGTAGCTTGTCCATTTGTTGCTCAAGGCCGGGCAGCCCCGCCCCAATGCTTACCGAACAAGTCCGTAAAAAATCCCGTCGGGTATTCCCATTACCAGGTTTAGCCATTGATTGGTCGTTTAGCTGTTTGGCAGAGCAAGTTGAGCGTGAATTCGAACCGAACCGCTCAGGCCTGCCGGTGTGGGCATCCCACTCATGCGCACCATTCGTTTTTTAAGCGTTAGGTAGTTCAGTGGTCGCTTATAAATGAGTTATAGTCAGTACGTAATTCCGGGCCAAAAAAATCTCAGACTATTATCCGCACTAGCCTTCAGGTTCGGAGCGGGTAAGTAACCAAAATTAAACAGTATTGTCACCGCCAAGTAAGAAATCATACCAAGCTCTTCCAAGAGAACATTGACATTACAATCCTGACCGTGGAATTGATCTTTCACGTCCTAGCACCCCTTGCTCAATTTATGAGTTTACTCATCAGCCAAAACTCAGGACAAACACGTTGCGCGACCGCCAGTAAAGTTGGTCAGGCAGGAACAGATTCGTAAGCTATACCCAAAAGGGTCTACACTGCAAAACGGGGTCACTGTGGTTCACTATTTTGGAAAGCCCAAAAAAGAGAGGTGTTCCGCAATGGACACCTCTCTAAACGTCAAAAATTGATTAATTCTGCACAGCCAACGGATTGTACAAAATTTCATCTTCGGGAATCTGAAGGGTCATATTGGCTACCGGTAAACTGGACTTGGTAACATGGTTAGCAGAGCTGGCTCTGTCCACCGGGATATTCCAGCGCTTGTTGTTGTAGAACTCGCGGCCGCCTTCACCCCATAGTTCGATGCGGGTTTGTAGCTGCACCATTTGTAACGTGGTGAGTCCCTGCATCGCAGGATAAGTAGCCGTCGTTAGCGGTGTCATTCCTGTTTTGGTACGGGCAGCCAACAGCCTGTCGAGCGTTGCTTTGGCAGCAGTTTCTGTGGCCGGCGACATCGCTTCAGCTTCAGCTTTCATAAGCAGTACTTCCGAAGAACGCATGTAAAACGCCGTTGAAGCGCCCACATCAATTTTGTTGTTGCTGTTTAATCCGTGCGTAGCTGCGAATTTTAGGTTTGTGTAAGAAGGAATAAAGGCAACCGTGTTGTTTGGCGGATAGGTGTAGTTGCCAAGTGGTGCCAGCGAAAATACATCTTTACGGAAATCATTGGGTGCTATTTTTTCATACAGTCGGTTATCAATCCTCTTGTAAGCTCTTTCCAGCCCTCCATTACCTCTACCGAAAGGATTCATGTAAGCGGTAAAGTACGTGTTAGCAGCACCAAGCGGGAAACCTAAAATGACCTCCGGATTTTGTGCATTATTGAGAAAACCATTGGTTTCCGGCCTTATTTCGGGAGCTGCTGCGGTGCCTATGTTCTTACCTCCATACTGTGCCTGATTTAGAAATGTTGGATACTTTGCTAGAATCTCATTGCACGCACTGATCGCAGTAGCCCAGTCCCCCGTCCAGATCGATACCCGTGCCAGCAGGAAATTGACCACAGCCAGATCGATATCAGTTATATCAGCCGTATAGCCAATCCCAGCCTCTTTGAACAAGGCAATGGCCCGGTTCAGGTCGTTTTTGATAAAGGCATACGTTTCTACAGCAGATGAACGAGGCTTGTTTTCCTGAGTGGGTTGAAACCGGTCATACAACGGAAGGCCAAGTTTGCCATTTCCGCCCTGCAGGAAAGCGTTCTGATAATTTTCCATTAGGTAGTTGTATCCATAGGCTCTGGCAACCAATCCTCTGGCTTTACATTCCTTCAGAAAGCTGTTGCCGGCCACGGTTTCATCCGGAAGATAATTGAGCATCTGGTTCGCAGTAGTAATACAAAACCAACCATAATTCCAGTAAACTAAATTCTTCGCATTGGCAGATCCAATGAAGTCACCGAGCTGATATTCGATTGAACCGGAGAGTACGTTCAGCCCTTCCTGATCGCCCAGAATGATATCATTTCCTTCAATAGAGCGATTGACGTCCAGTCCCTGACTAGAATAATACATGTCCGCAACGCCCGCACCTGTGGCACCCGCGTTGTTGAACAGCAGGGGCATGGCGTTGGCCAATCCACCCAAGACGATCCGGATTTTGGCATCGTCACCCGATGCCAGAAGTTCGGCTATTTGCTTGTCGGTAATGCTGTGGGGTGGCTCCACTTCCAGCTTATCGGCACACCCAGAAAATAGTAGCATACCCGAAACTGCCAAACCCGTTATATATTTATGTAGAATACTCATCGTTCGACTACTTAAAAGTTCAAATTAATACCCACCGAAAATGTGCTCATAGGCAGATACACGGCTGCCCCTACTTCCATTCCACCTACCAGCGACATGCGCGGATCTATACCTGAGTGAGACGTCAACATGGTCAGGTTGTCGCCGGATGCATACACCCGTACACTTTTTGTTTTCAGCTTGTCCAGGATGGCGCTACTAAGCGTATAACCCAGGGTGAGGTTTTTGATATTCAGATAAGAAGCGCTGAATAAAGCCAGATCTGTATACTGCCATGGCCCAAATGTAGCCCCGCTCGTATAGAACGTATCCCCATAAAATGCCATCGGGAATTTGGCGTCTCTGTTCTCAGGTGTCCAGGTATTTCCCAATACTTCTTTCGATAATGCGTTCCCTATGTTCCCCGCTCTATATATGTTGTTGGCATATTCCACACTCAGGAATTTTCCCCCCAGCTGGTAGGCCAGGATAGCGGTGAAGTCGAAACCTTTATATTGAACGCTTGTCGAAAAGCCACCAATAATTTTGGGAATAGCACTACCCATTTCATACCGGGTGGCCAGCGTGTAGTTCGTTGTACTAACAATGGTTCCCACTCCGCTATCCATAAAGCGTCCTGCAGCCTGGTCTGCCTGCGTAACGGTATGATTGAACAAGGGCAAACCTGTACTCTGATCCACTCCCGCGTACTTGTAGAGATAAAGGTTGTAGAAATCCTTATTTTCACCACGCAGGTACATGATCTGGCCGGCGGTGTTAGCACCGCCATTGGCAATTCCCCATCCATCGATGAAGCCTGTAAAGTTTCCGCCCAGTGCTGGCGAACCTACACTTTTGGGAAATTTAGTCAGAATGGTGCGGTAGTGGGTACCGTTCAATCCGATGCTCCAGTTGATATTTTTGTTTTGGATGAGTTTGATGTCTAAGGCAATTTCCACACCGCGGTTGACAATTTCAGCGTTGTTCAGGGTGAGTGAAGTTTGTCCCAGTGAAGTGGCAAGAGGCTGTGCAAACACGGAGTTTACCGTTTTCTTGTTGTATATATCTATGGTTCCACTCAATCTCCTGTTAAAAAGGGTGAAATCGATCCCGGCATCAAAGGTGTGCGTGTTTTCCCAGGTTAATTTATCATTTACGGCAGCACCTTGCTGAAGTGTGTACGTTGCAGGAACACCCGTTCCAGCCGTTGAGTTTGTGTAAACCGCACCGTAGCTCCAGGTCTGATAACCCGAATAGTTGCTGATACCGCTCTGGTTACCGATAACTCCATAGCTGCTCCGTATTTTCAATTCATTGATGACGTTATGAGCCCCCTGCATGAATTTTTCCTGAGAAATACGCCATCCACCACCAACAGACCAGAATGTTCCCCAGCGATTCTCGTTGAGTCGGAATTTAGACGAACCGTCTCTGCGCAGCGAGCCTTCCATAAAATATTTGTCGTCATAGTTGTACACCGCCCGGCCAAAATAGCTATCCATGGCCGTGATGTCTCCACCATAACCCGGAACACCGAACGGTGCGCCCGCTGTATTGTACCGGCTGGTGAAATTACCGGCGCCGGTAAATCCATTGATCAGCGAATACGCGGAGGCATAGTTCAGCAGATCACTTTTATATTGGTAGAATTCATGGGCAGCCAGTGCCGTAACGGAGTGGCGACCAAATTCTCTACCCCAGTTAAGCAGCTGCTGCGTGTTGAAAACGCCGGTGTTCGTATAATACTGGCCAATCGCACCTATACCCACTACAGCGCCCGTCTCAGGGTTACCGTAACGCGTCCGCTCTTCCGTAAAGCGGTCATACGAAATGTTGTTTGTAAAGCTGAAATTCTTGAGGAAACTCACAGTGAGATACCCTTTAAGGTTCAAGTCGTGCGATTCCCTACGATCGATGTCTTTATCCAACAGGTCGATCAGGTTGGTAGCATAAAGCGGTTGGCTGGTGGTTCCGTTCGGGAACGTACCGGGCTGAACGCCAAGTGGCGAATAGCTATCATTCGCATTATCAGACACCATATCGGTGCCGTTCGGATTTTTACGGATATTTCCCTGAAGGTCTCTGGCGAACAACGGTACGAGTTGATTCTGCCCATTTACCCACCTGAATACGTTTTGCTGCACGGTTCCGGGGTTACGTCCGAAACGGGTAGCCGGAGACAGGGTATTCCGATAACTATAACCCAGATTTGTTCCTATTTTCAGCCAGTTGGTGAGTTTTGCATCAACTTTTGTCCGTGCGTTGTAACGCTTGAATGCCGACCCTCTGATATAAGAAGGATCTTCCAGCATGCCCACAGAAACAAAGTAATCCATTTTATCGGATCCACCGCTTGCTGATATCGTATGCTCCTGACGGAACATTTTTTCGAAAAAGTAATCCTTGTACGATCCGGCTTTCCAAAGTTCTCTTGCATTCGGATTCAACTTGCCCGTAGTAGGGTCAATCAGATACGCACCCGACATGGTCGCACTGGCATTGGCTCCGCTACCGGTGGTGGTATACACAGCGCCCGGCACGTCATAGGCCATGTAGTTCCCCAATAGGTTCATGGCAAAGTTTGTCCTTGACCCTGTGTAATCGAATAAATGGGAACTGGCAAACAAACCGGCCGCTTCAGGAGACATGTTTGGATTGGCCACATTCGTCGTGAATTTACCGTCGGTCGATGATCCGCCGTTCACACCGTAGCGTGCGGAGTTGTAGATGGCCAGCCAGGCATGTTCATAAATGTCTTTGGCATCATCCATGAGATCAAACCGCAATCCACCCAGATAATTGAATCCAGCCCGAGTTTGTACCGAAATAGTCGGTTTGCCTTTTGTTCCTTTTTTAGTGGTCACCAGCAAAACCCCATTTGCTCCACGCGAACCGTAAACGGCAGTGGAAGCGGCATCTTTCAGCACGCTGATGCTTTCAATGTCTTTTGGATTGATGGACGACAGTGCATTGGGGTATTCAGTGGGCACACCATCGATCACGATCAGGGCATTGGAGCTGTTTTGGCTGGTAGAGCCCGCTCCGCGTAAACGAATACCCATGTCCAGACCGGGCTGTCCATCAATGGCAGAGACCTGAATCCCGGGAACCACACCTTCAAGGGCTCTGGTAACCGTGGAGTTTGCCTGCACAGAAATGATTTTAGAATCAACCTGTGATACCGCACCAGTAAGCGTGCTTCGCTTCGCCGTACCGTACCCGATAACGACGACTTCGCCAAGCTGATTGTCTGCCGCAGCCAGACTAATGTTAATAACTTTCCGGTTGCCCACAACGGTTTCCTGGGTGGTGTATCCGATAAAGGAAAATACCAGGGTAGAATTTGCATTAGGAACATTTGAGATGGTAAAAATTCCATCGGCATTGGTAACCGTGCCAGTCGTTGTCTCTTTAACGAGCACACTCACCCCGGCCAACGTGGCCCCTGAGGCATCGGTTACCTTTCCGGAAACCTGCACCTGTGCATAAAGGCCCAGGCTAAAAAGCAGGTTGCACAGAAGGAATACGGATCCTTTTCTTTTGATCGTAATGATTTTGAGCATAGGTGAATAAGGAATAAAGGTGAATAATAAAATGGCAAAATAATTGGTACAAGAAAAGTGGTATTCACTTGTTGCAAAAGCAGACGAGGAGCAGCTTCTTCCTACCTAGCGTATTCACTATTGATCCGTGAATTAATCTGTCATAAAGGCTATTTCTTTTTTATTGAAAAAACGCCTTCACCAAATTAGGGTCCTATTCTAAATGGCTGACTTCTTCTAGAATCGCTACAGTTAATTCGGCTAAGTTGGGCTATTTTTAGTAAGTGGGCAGCGCGGCTGCTGCAAAGAATTACGCCGGGCGTCGCCACGCTAAGGGAATTCAATATCCATTATATCTGAATATCAGTAGTTTACAAAAACGAACGTATCGTTTGGCGAATTAACCTGTATGCTGTACTGGCCATTCTCAATCGTGGTTACAGCCTGATTGCTCCGTTTTATAACTATGTTAACCCCAGCAACGGAGCCGTCCTGTTTCGACGTTACCAGGCCGGTAACGGTCTGTTTAGCTGTACTGGTAGCATTATTCTGTGCGTAACCTAGCTGGGTGCATAACGTAATCAACAAGGTCCATTGTAAAATTTTTGCCATTAGTATCCCGGATTGAGTTGTAAAAAGTTTTATCTGGAGTGATCTTACGTTAAAATATGATTATTCCAGCCAAAAATTCAACAAAACATACAAGATTTGCTAAAAAAAAACAATATTCTGCTATAAAAATATAATATTGGCTATTTACTGGCGTCGTTCGGTTGGCGTTCGATCCCAACAGTGGTCTTTTAATTCACGTAGTAATTCCGGTGATAGACTATCCCCGTCACTGGCGGCTATATTAGTCACGACATTACCTATCTGACGCATCCCGGGAACTATTGTATGTACGTCAGGATTGCTCAGAATAAACCGCAGTGCCATTTCCAACATGGTCATCCTTGTGAAATAAGCGGCTTGAGCGTGTCGGCATGATCGACACTGCTATTCAGATTTTCGGGCACAAAATACATTGAGCGCCAGTTGCTAGCCGGGAAGGTCGTTTCTTTAATAAACATACCGCTCAGGGTTGCTTCATTGAATGGCCTCCGAGCAATAATGCCGATGTTAAACTCTTTGTAAAAAGAACCAGATTGCCTTAGGGATTCGGCTCGAAAATATTGTAGATCATCTATACCGCATCGATCAGTCCGGTACGTAGCGTATTCAGACAGTTGTCCGGCTCCCAGCGATTCACCGAAACACCCCATTTCCGCACTTTGACTTGTTGCGATAGTTTTGTGATATCTCCCTGCTGCTCGTTCTGGTCGGTCTAAACATCCTCCCAAACGTGAAACTGGTGTAAATACATTGTTCAGCTTATAGGCGGAATAGATTCAAGACCGTATTGCGTTTGCACACAACAAACGATTTGCTAATTATCATTATTTGTTTGGACTAACTGAAACGGCAATGTAAAATGAGAGCTTTGTATAGCTTCTATTTCCGTTGTACTGATTAGTCAAGGGTTCCTGCACCATCACTCAATTTTAGGTCATATCAACGGTCAACACAATATAGGCTGAGTTAACGTCCAAATCGTCCATTTAAAGGGATGAGCATGATAGAAAACCTTACATAATCATCTAAATATAAGCCTTTTATGAAGACCGTCGTCCATTAAAAGTCGTCCACGAAAACCTCCTAATAAAATCAGGATAAGACATTCCCTAACACGTACTTAGAATTTACTTAGAACACGAACGTAACAAACTCGTTTACATTACAGATTAACGGAAAGTCGTTCTGTTTTTCGATCACACCCACTCAGTCCAGACCAGCAAACACATTAACTTTCACGACGTTATGAAACTCTTGGTTGTCGAAGATGAGCCTAAAACCCTTCAGGCGATTCAGCAGGGTCTGGAAGAAAGCCAGTTTGACGTAGACATTGCCTACGATGGGCTAATTGCCAGACGCCTTGCGCTGAAAAATAATTACGCGGCTATTATCACCGACCTGATTTTGCCGGGGCTGAATGGCTATGAACTCTGTCGCCAGCTACGGGCCGAAGGAATTACTACGCCCATTCTGATGCTGACTGCGCTGGGCGAAACCGACGACAAGATTTCGGGGTTCGATGCGGGTGCCGATCAGTACCTGACCAAACCGTTTCAGTTTACCGAACTATTGGCACGGGTACGAGCCCTGACCAAACGCGGTACGAACGTATCCATGACGGCCCAAACGTTACGGTATGGCGGAGTCGAAATGAATCTGGATACCAAATCCGTTACGCGGGATGACCAGCCGATTGAGCTGACCGCCCGTGAGTTTGCCCTCCTGGAATTTCTGATGCGCAATCAGGGGCGGGTCCTGTCGAAACCGTCGATTGCTGAGCACGTCTGGGATCTGAACTTCGATACGGGTACCAATGTCGTGGAGGTTTACATCAACTACCTCCGCAAAAAAATCGACAAAAATTTCCCCAAGAAACTGATTCACACCCATTTCGGAATGGGGTATATGTTTAAAGAAGAGTAGAAAGGAGAAGGGACGAAAGGAGGCAAACAGATTCATTTGCACTATTCCTTTTATCCCTTCCTCCCTTCTCCTTTCCTCCTCAAAAATCATGACCATTCGCAAGCGACTTACCTTACGCTTTACAGGCCTGGTATCCAGTATTTTGCTGCTGGCGTTTGTGAGTATCTATGCCTTCTGCTGGTACTTTATTTCATCAGACTTTTACCGGCGGCTGGACCGAAAAGCGAGTACGACCGGGGACATGCTGATTCGACACCGGCTGGATGCGCAGCTTATCCGGCAACTGAACCGCATTCGGAAAGACCAGCTGCCGAACCAGAATATCATCGTATTTGACAATCGGGATTCAATCATTCTCTGCACGAATGAATCCCGCCTATTACCCATTCCCAAAGCTGTACTGGCCAGTATTCGAAAAAACAAACGAAAAGATTTCCAGCAAAACGGTTACTACCTGTCGGGAATTCGGTTCATGACCGCTTCGGGTCAGTTTGTGGTGGTGGCCAGTGCCGAAAATACGTATGGGGATGAATTCTTACGGCGGCTCCTCTGGGCGCTGACGGGATTATTTTGTCTCATTGCGGGCATTACGGCGTTCTCGGGCTGGTTTTTCGCAGGCGATGCGCTTCGACCAATGCAGCAGATTGACCAGACGGTTAGTGCGATTTTTCCCCGTAATCGGGACGAACGACTCGTTGTAGGCCGTGAAGATGACGAGATCAGTCGACTGTCGATTACCATTAATCGCTTACTGGATCGGGTTACCGAGTCCTTCCGATTGCAGCGCATGTTTGTGGCCAACGTATCGCACGAACTGAAAAACCCGCTTACCCAGATCAGTTCACAACTGGAAGTGAGTCTGCTGAACCAGCGCGAACCGGAAGCCTATCAGCAAACAATTCGCTCGGTGCTTGATGACGTGGAAGAACTGACGACGCTCACGCATGAACTGCTTCAACTCTCGAAGGTCAATCAGGATGATGCAATCGGTTTGATGACCGATGCGGTGCGGCTGGATGAGATTGCGTGGGATATTCGGGAGCAGATTACCGCTAGTAATCCACACTACGTAGTAAACGTTGAACTCGGCGCATTGCCCGAAGATCCCGATCAATTGACGGTGCAAGGAAATAAAACCCTACTGGAATCAGCGCTGAAAAATCTGGCGGAAAACGCCTGTAAATTTTCGGATAATGGCCAGGCGCTGATACAGGTCGATTTCGGTCAAGACATAGTGCATATCCAAATTCAGAACACCGGGCAACCCATTCCAACGGCTGACCTGCCCTATATTTTCGAACCCTTTTACCGAAGCCGACAAACGGCCGATGTCCGGGGCTATGGCGTAGGCTTATCGCTTGTCGAACGAATTATCCGGCTGCATGGCGGGCAGGTTGGCGTGACGTCCATAGCGGGCCAGCCGACGGTTTTCCACGTCGAACTGCCTCGCTAAGGCAATCCTTCTAAGCAGATTCTAAGGAGTTTATCAGCCAATCCTAAGAACCACAGGGCATATTTACGAGTACTCACCCACTGGCCAAGTAAACGTAACGTAACGATGCTCCATCCTGATGCACTTCATCCCTACACACCTTTTTTTCCACCCGGCCCTGTTGAAACGAAGGCAACCCGAAACAGAATGAACAACCCTTATGGAGAAGAGCCCCCTAAAAAACCAGACTGGCTGATGATCTTTATGGGCATTTTGTTCGTACTGACGTTACTCCTGCTCTGGATCGTCGATATTCCCCGTTTACTTAACTAGACGGCGCGGATTCCCTTACTCGACCAGCAGCTTTATTTTTTTGCTTTTCGTCCGACTCTGCAGCCAGCGTTCGATCTGGCGTTTTTCGACCTCCGTATGGCGACGCGAGAATTTGGCATACACCAGCGTAACCGTATCGGGTTTGTTGCTGCTCGCATTCATCACCAGCGACCGGGCGGCTGTAAACGTCTGCACATCGGGCATCAGGGTTTTGAGTTCGTTTCGCAGGTCAGCCACCGGCAGGCGCGACGTTTGGGTCAGGTCGATGTACTGACGTAACGAATCGATGGTGTGGTCTTTTCGGGAAATGGTGGCCTGGCTGTACTGAATAACCTGGTCGGCCAGCGTCGTTTTCAGCGCGTCGACGTCGATTTCCGTATCTTTAAAATTCCCCTGTTTAACCACGAGGATTGCGTCGCCCAGCCCATAGGCGGGCATTTTGGTACGTAACAGATTGATCGAATCTTTGGGCAGCGGTTCGCCTACCAGCGAGAGTTCCAACGTACTCTGCTTGCGATTAAAACGAGCTTCATAATTGATTAACTGTCGGTATTGAAAACTACATTCGGCCGTAACAAACCGCTTGGCGGATTCTTCAAATATCGTTTTACGCACAATCTGATACCCCAGATACGTACTGGGTACAATGGCAATCAGCACCGCCATCCAGATCGTTTGACGTACACGTCGTTCAATTTCCGGCGTTGGATATTCTTTCTGGTGATAATCTAAAAAACGTACGATCAGGAACGTAGCCAGACTAATGCAAATCCCATTGATCAGAAATAAATAAAAGGCTCCCGCGAAGTAATACAGATTACCCGTGGCAATCCCATAACCAGCCGTACAAAGAGGAGGCATAAGGGCGGTGGCTATCGCAACGCCCGGAATAACATTCGTTACTTTTTCCCGACGCGACCCGGCCACAATACCCGCTAACCCACCAAAAAAGGCCACCAGGGCATCCCAGACGGTAGGCGACGTACGAGCCACCAATTCAGACTGAGCCAGGTGCAAAGGACTCAGTAAAAAATAGACTGTTGAGGTCAGCAGGCTAATGAATACCGCAATGCCTAAGTTTTTCAGGGCTCGCGTAATCATGTCCAGATCATTAATGCCAACGCCCATGCCAATCCCCATGATAGGGCCCATGAGTGGCGAAATAAGAAAGGCTCCGGTGATGACGGCGGGCGAGTTAATATTTAGTCCGATGGACGCAATGAAGATGGCAAAGATGAGTGTCCACAGGTTAATACCCCGAAACTCAATTCCCCGGCTAACGGACTGGATAACCTCCGCTTCATCGTCCTTGTCTTCTTCCAGACTAAACCGCTCACGTATGATCTGGCTGATGCGGGCTAAAGGGTCCGACTTCTTCGTTTGCGGTGCATTTGGGTCGTCGACAGTCATTTGTTACAGGTTCAAATACCAGTTGTTCACGTCAAATAAACTGCGGTTTTAATCGAAAGTTAATGTAAACTTACCCACTTTCGCTACTCACAGTATGGATCTATTTACCCTCATTACGTTACTCATCGTTGCTTCGGCGTTTTTCGCCTATCTCAACACCCGCTGGCTTAAGCTACCGGATGCCATCGGGATTATGGTGCTCTCGCTTAGCTTTTCAACCCTATTACTTGGATTAAACGCGATTCATCCTGCCTGGTTTACCTCGATTCGCCAAACAGTGGCAGCCATTGATTTTGGTCGTGTACTCTTCGATGGGATGCTCAGTTTTTTGCTGTTTGCCGGAGCACTTCATACGGATGCGTCCAAATTACGGGGCGAACGCCGATCGGTAATCTTATTTGCTTTTGTTGGTATTTTACTCAGTACAGCGCTAGTGGGAACAGGGCTCTACTTTTTAACCAGACATACAGACCTGAATCTGTCCTTTCCACTCTGCCTGCTTTTTGGTGCCCTGATTTCGCCGACTGATCCGATTGCCGTACTGGGCATTCTGACCAAATTTAAAATACCTGACAATGTCAAACTTAACATCGTTGGTGAATCATTATTTAATGACGGTGTTGGGGTTGTTGTGTTTGCAACGATTTACCGGATCGTAATAAATGGCGTTGACAGCATCAGTACGGGTGAGATTGCCTTACTATTTCTGGAAGAAGCAGGGGGAGGTATCGTATTTGGTCTGGCTCTGGGCTATGGGATGTTCTGGATTTTGCGTTCGATCAATCACTATCAGACCGAAGTAATCATAACGGTAGCGGGCGTAATGGGTGGATATTTGCTGGCTCAGAAACTCCACATCTCTGGACCCTTAGCCATGGTCGTAGCTGGACTTCTGGTAGGTGGGCATCATGCGCGCCAGGACGCAATGAGCCAGCTTACCGAAGAATATGTCGATAAATTCTGGGAGTTAATTGATGGGATTCTAAACGCCTTGCTTTTTGTATTGATTGGCATTGAGCTGCTTATAATTGATTTTCACCTAACTCAATGGACCATTTATCTGTTGGTCGTGCTTCTTGTTTTAGTAGCAAGATACCTATCTATTTTACTGCCCTTTTCGTTGGCACGGCGCTGGCTTAATCTCGATGCCAGCGCCCCGCTAATGTTGACCTGGGGCGGGTTACGGGGTGGCCTTTCCATTGCTATGGCCTTGTCCATTGATGATTCACTGCCTCAGAAAGCGTTCATCGTGACCGTTACGTATGCGGTTGTGTTGTTCTCCGTAATTGTGCAGGGATTAACTATGGAACGGCTCATCCGGCGACTGTATCCCACTGACGAAGCCAGTTAAGCACGGCTGCGATCGGGCTTCTAGTTAGTTTGTGTTTCTGGCTCTTTTGGGTCCCTGACAAGCGGCTGCGCCATCGTTTCGCGGACAAATCCTGTTTTCAGATGTTCATAAAACGATACGGGGTCAACCAGCGAGGCCGCTCCCTGCGCCATCAGACCGCCCAGCAATAGTTGAAAAATAGCGGAATGCCGATCCGTCATTTCCAGCACCAGAATAGCCGCCGTAAACGGTGAGCGAACAACGCCGGTCAGAAAACTAACCATACTCACCAGAATGACCAGGTTCGTATCGCCGGGAGCCACGTGTATCAGCCGGGAAAGCCCGTCTCCGAGAATAGCCCCAGCGCTCAACGACGTAGCAAAAATACCACCCGCTGCCCCTCCGCTGTAGCTGAGCGCCATCCCCGCAAATCGAACCGGAAAGAGATACCAGGGCGTCAGGTGATCATTTTGAAACAACAGCCGATTAATGATTGGTTTTCCGGTTCCGACGGCATCCGTACCGATTAAATAGGCAAAACCAGCCAGTAATAACCCACAGACCGCTACCCAGGCCGCCTGTTCGGGCAAGGTTCGAAATCGGCGACGATAGGCATTCAGCCAAAGCAAGGTTTTGGCAAGCAGAGCCCCGGCCAAACCGCAAAAGATAGCTACCAGCACAACCACGCCTAGTACCCAGCCCGTCGAAGCGGTAACTTTAGGGAAACCCAGGTACAGATAAGGCCCCTGAATGGCTTGGGCGGTCATACCGGCAATAATAACGGCCGTAAAAACTGCCGTTCGAAAACGGGTGAGGTGCGTCTGGGTTAGCTCTTCTACGACAAAGACGATACCGCCCAGGGGGGTGTTGAAGGCGGCCGCCAGACCAGCTGCCCCACCCGTGACCAGCGCAATTTGCCGGGATAATTGCGGCCATCCCGCCGGCTGTAGTCGATTGATCGCCCGAAAAATAGCCGCTGAAATCTGTATGGTCGGACCTTCCCGGCCAATGACGCCCCCGCCAAGCAACAAAACAACGCTACTTAGTACTTTAACAGCAGCAACCCGAAGACTCAGCAGATAGGCAGTACGTCCATGCGTAGCCGGATTTGATAACTCGATACCGGCCATTACCTGCGGAATGCCACTTCCCCGAGCAGCCGGAGCTAGTTTGGCAACCAGCAGCCAGGCAATCAGGAAAGCAATGGGTGTCGTGATGAACGTTACGTAAGGGTGCGCCTGAATCCAGGAAAAACTGATTTGCTCCGCCCACACAAACAGTTCTTCATAGCCCACAGCGACAAGCCCGGTTAGCAGGGAGGCCACCCAGAACGGCATACTCTGGAGAATAACCCGGCGGACACGTTCGGTGTAGAGCCGCTTAATAACATGTTGATCCAGCCAGGCCAGTACCTGCGCGTATCGGGAAAATCGGTTGGCCATGCCGTGGAATCTAAGTAGGTCTTAGTAGATAACGTACTGAGTTGACAGATGATTAAGGCATCGCTAAAGTCTAAGCAAATTCTAAGAACTCTTTAAGGCCTTTATAACCAGCGGGCGTCACCTTTGCTTTCATCACACATGAACTTATAACCATTACGTATATGGAAACAACGGAACGTAACCCCACAACCCTGGCCTGGGTGCTGGCCGTCCTGATCGGCGTGGGCCTGGCCGGCGGTCTTTACTGGAACAACAATCGCACCCTGACCCACCGCTATGACCAGGCCGAACAACGGGCGGATTCCTTACTATCCGTCAAATTTCAGCTCGAAGGTGACAATCGCGATTTGAAAAAACAACTGGAGACAGCCGCTGACGATAAAGACTACCTGAACAAACGTATTGACAATCTACATGGCCAGCTAACCCAGCGCGACCAGGTTGTGAATACGCTGCGTCAAACGAGTACGGGCCAATCGCGCACCATTCGAAACCTGAATCAGAACGTAAGTCGATTATCGATTGTCCGGGATAGTCTGGAGAATCAAATGGTGGCAATGCACGACAAAATCAACTGGCAAAGCCAATCGAATGCCTCACTGCTGAAGCAGCAAAACGAACAACAACAAGAGCAGCAGAATCGCATGGACGCCCGGCTACTGACAATGGTACCGCGCTCGGCCATTACGGGCGATGCATTCCGGGTTGACGTCAGTAAGTCGAACAAAAAAGTGACGGCGAAAGCGAAGAAAGCCAATACGCTGACCATTTCACTCAATATACCATCTGTGTTGAAACTGGAAGGCATACAGGAGGTTTATCTGAGCTTAACCGACGAACAGCAGAAGCCCATGATACCGGCGCTTCACACAACGACTGTTACGTTGCCGGATGTAAACGAGGTTATTCCGGTTCATGCGACGCAGGCGGTAAATTTCGCCCGCAATCCACAGCGCATTTTCTTTTCGCTTAGTCCTGAAACGGCCATTAAGCCGGGCATTTACCGGGCAGCGGTCTTTACAAAAGATGCGTATTTAGGTTCCGTTGAATTCCGGCTGCGGGACAGTTTCTGGTTCTTTTAGGTAATGAGCCTGTTTAAACGTTTAGAAATCAAGTGGGAACAGGTGCGTTTTTGTCATTCCTCCTTTGTCGGAATAACAAAAACGGCTGGAACGTAGACACAGAGTAGGCCGACAAATTGCTGACCGTACAAACCACCGATAACGTATTGCTGATCTTGTGCAACAGGCTGCCGAAAGCGGGTTCTCTGGATGAATAGATCACTACGTAATCATGTAGGGAGCTATTGATACGAGCAGGTTGCCAGCTCTTTTTCTAAGCCAATTCTAAGCAATCTTTAAGTTCGCTCTTAGGTCTGTGTGATAAGTTGCATACACTTCCCAACCGGCTGACGAAGCTGGCAGAGGACAACTAAACCGAAGCACAGCATGAAAACGCAACTGACACTTTTATTTCTCTCAGGTCTGGCGGGCGCTACGTTAGCACAGACGCCAGCGCCCGATGCGAATACCCTGATAAATCTTGGCCGTTTCGACGAAGCGAAAACGATTCTGGTCCGAAACGCGCAACAAAGTCCATCCGTACAAACGTATTTCGACGCCGGATATGGTTATCTACGTAGCGGTCAGCCCGATTCGGCCCGTGTCTGGTTCGAGAAAGGCATTCCGCTGGACGAAAAACGGATTCCACTCAATCAGACGGGCTCGGCGATTACGTATCTGGTTAAAAACGACATGGCCAATGCCGAACCTAAACTGGCGGAAGTTGTCGATAAGAGTAAGGGCAAAAACGCGGAGATTCTGTACCGAATTGGTGAAGCTTATACGGGTTATCTGACCCCAGGCAATGGTTCGATTAAGCCAATTTATCCGAAAGTCGTCAATGCGGCCAAAGCCATTGATTATCTGAACCGGGCTGCCGAGCGGGACAAGAAAAACCCGGCGATTCAACTGGCGCTGGGCGATGCCCACTACCTGAACAAAGACGCCGGTACAGCTGTAACGCGTTACGAAAGTGCGCTCGAACTGGGCATGAATGCGTCGCGGGTTTACCAGCGGATCGGTGATATTTACTGGCAGGGGCGCAACCTGAATCTGGCTGTCGAGAATTACAAAAAAGCAATTGAGGCCAACCAGAACTATGCGCCGGCCTATAATCAACTAGCCGAGTTGTATTTCCTGGTCAATCGCTACAAGGAGGCTGCCAGCTACATTGATCAGTATGTGAACGTATCAAAAGACAAGCGGCAGGAAACGTTGCTACGTCAGGCCCAGTTTCATTTCCTGGCGAAAGATTATCAACGGGCCGTCAACCTGATCGACAGCAACCGTACCGCTCTGGCGCAAAACCCGATCGTTTACCGCATTGAAGGCTGGGCGTACTCGTCACTGAAAAAACCGCAGGAAGCCATTCAGAATATCACTACGTTCCTGGAAAAAGCGCCCGATAAAGCGATGCCCGACGACTATAAATACCTGGGGAATGCGTATCTAGGCATTGAAAATCCCGGTAGTGATTCGCTGAAAGCCATCAATGATTCGCTGGGCATTATGAACCTGGCCAAAGCGGCCCCGTTTGACACAACCGAGAATCTGTACAGCGACATCGCCAAGTATTATTACCGCGCCAAAAAGCATCCTGAAGCGGTAGCCGCCCTTGATTCGGCCGCTAAACACGGTTTCAAGGCCGACGTACAGGATTTGTTCCGTTACGGCATGAGCAATTATACGCTGGGTTTCCAGCGTGATAGTCTGGGCAAGCTGGTACGTGACACCACTCGCTTTCAGATGGCCGATTCGGCCCTGGCGTTGGCTCAGAAAGCCTCACCAGAATACGCCCCCACCGTGTTGTACCGGGCCAAAGCGAACTACTACGCTTACACGCCCGAAGAAGCGGTACGTAACGGCAAAGCGAAGCCTTACTTCGAGCAGTTCATCAACATGGTAGCTGACAAAGAGGAAGAACGAAAGCGCTACAAAAAAGATCTGGTGCTGGCGTTAAAATACATGATTTCGTACAACGAACTGGTTACCAAAGATGAAAACGCCCGAACCGAGTGGCTGAAAAAGGGACTATCGTTCTTCCCCGAAAACAAGGACTTAGCCAAAATTGCCACACCCGAAACAGAGACGGCTGACCAGTAATTACTTTTTTCATAGTTGAACTATCTTACCGCTACCGGGGCTCTGATTCCGGGTAGCGGTTTTCTTTTCCCTAAATACAACTCCCCGGCCACGTCCATTCGGGCGAAAAATTTTGTGCTTTTTTAAGTCGAATCAACCCTAATTCTTCACCTCTAAGCAAATTCTAATAATTTTCTAAGCTGGTCTTTACTTGTGCGGGCGTATTTGCATCGGTAGCTAACGGAGTAGTCTGCTTGTCAGGCTACCGTTTGTAGCGCTACCTATTCATCGTTCTGACCAACTTTCTTTATGCAACCTTACTCAGGCATACTTGCCCTGCTCATCGGCGCTTTCCTGGCTTCCTGCTCGGCGAAAAGCGAAAAAAAGCAGGAAGCCTCCATACCAACGCTTCCGGTCATTCAACTGACAAAGCAGGACGCCACCCTCGACCACGATTACGCCAGTAATCTCGAAGCGGTGCAGAACGTAGAGGTTCGCGCCCGGGTGGCGGGTTACCTGGATAAAATTTCAGTCGATGAAGGCCAACCCGTTCACAAAGGCCAGTTGCTGTTCCAGCTCAATCCTACTGAGTATCAGGTCGAAGTAGACCGGGCGCAGTCTAGCCTGGAGAGTGCCGTCGCACAGGAAGAGTCTGCGGAGGTTGAAATGGGCCGCGTGAAGCTACTCGTTGATAAAAACGTCATATCGCCCTCGGAACTGAAACTTGCCAAATCGAAAGTAGAAACGGCTAAAGCGGGTATAAACGGCGCCAAATCCGCCTTAGCCAAAGCCCGATTCCACGTATCACTGACCAGCATCCGGGCGCCCTTCGACGGGGTAATCAATCGCATCCCATTCAAACGGGGCAGCCTGATTGAGGAGGGCGCCCTGCTCACCTCGATCTCCGACCTTCGGGAGATGTACGCGTATTTCAACGTATCGGAGAAAGAATACCTGTCTTTCATCAAAAAACGACTCGACCCCGAAAAGGCGACCGTTCGGGAAGTTGAGCTGCTCTTGGCCGACGATTCGCCTTATGCGTACAAAGGCAAAATCGAAACCACCGAGACTGAATTTGAAGACAACTCCGGTACGATTGCTTTCCGGGCTACGTTCCCGAATCCGAAACGACTGCTTCGACACGGCGCTACGGGTAAAATTCGCCTGGAAACCGATGTAGACGATGCCTTGCTGGTCCCGCAAAAAGCCGTCTTCGAAGTGCAGGATAAAAATTTCGTCTACGTGGTCGATGCGGCCAACCGAGTAAAAGCCCGGAGTTTTATTCCCAGCAGTCGGGTCGATCAGTTGTACATCGTTCAGTCGGGTCTTAAACCCGGTGACCGGATTGTCTACGAAGGTATCCAAAGCCTAAAAGACGGCATGAAGATCAACCCTAAAACATTGCCCACCAAGAGCTTACAAGCCATGTACGCATCAGCTCGCTAATCAATCCAGGCCATATTTTGTCATGCTGGCGAAGCCGGGCGGCCGGTGCCGAAGCAGCTCCGCTAATAACGAAACAGGTCTCATCCGAAGATGCTTCCTTCGTCAGCATGACAAAGACGTCAACGTATAAATACTATAACCAGTAGTACGTCCTAACTATGTTTAACACCTTCATAAAAAGGCCCTTACTCTCCACGGCTATATCCGTCCTGATTGTTTTGCTGGGCGTGCTGGCCCTGACGGGTCTGCCCGTTACGCAGTTTCCCGACATTGTACCGCCTTCGGTGACGGTAACGACCAGATACACCGGTGCCAGCGCCGATGTGTGCGTTAAGACCGTAGCTACCCCGCTCGAGCGAGCCATCAATGGGGTGCCTAACATGACCTACATGACCTCGATTTCGGGGAATGACGGTACTACACTGATCACCGTTTTCTTTAAAGTAGGTACCGACCCTGACCTGGCGGCCGTGAACGTGCAGAACCGCGTGACGACCGTGATGGACGAACTGCCCGAAGAAGTGATTAAAGCCGGGGTCGTAACCGAAAAGGAAGTGAACAGTATGCTGCTGTACCTCAACATCGTCAGCGACGACCCCAAAGTAGACGAAAAGTTCATTTACAACTTTGCCGACATCAACGTACTGGCCGAACTCAAGCGGATCGACGGCGTTGGTTTTGCCGCCATTATGGGTAGCCGCGATTATTCCATGCGGGTCTGGCTCAAACCCGACCGGATGACGGCCTACGACATCTCGCCGGATGAAGTAGTGGCCGGGATTCGTAAGCAGAACGTTGAAGCCGCCCCCGGCAAAGCGGGCGAAAGCGCCGACCAGGCTCCCCAGACGCTGCAATACGTACTGCGTTATACCGGTAAGTTTTTTGAACCAGCGCAATACGAAAATCTTATTCTGCGCGCCAACGCCGACGGTTCGCTGCTCCGACTAAAAGATGTGGCCGAGGTTGAGTTTGGTTCACTGGATTATGGCGTATTGTCCAAGAACGACGGTCGCCCATCGGCGTCGATCATGCTCAAACAGCGGCCCGGTTCCAACGCCAGCGACGTAATTGCGGCCGTTAAAACGCGGATGGCCGAACTCAAAGAAAGCTCCTTTCCGGCAGGCATGACCTATAATTATGCCTACGACGTATCGCGCTTTCTGGACGCATCCATTCACGAAGTGGTCCGCACCCTGATGGAAGCCTTTGTGCTGGTATTCATCATTGTGTTTCTGTTTCTACAGGACTGGCGTTCCACACTGATCTGCGCGCTGGCCGTTCCGGTGGCCCTGATTGGTACGTTCGCCTTTATGAGTTCGATCGGTTTTTCCATCAATCTGCTCACGCTGTTTGCCCTGGTACTGGCCATCGGCATTGTGGTCGATAACGCCATTGTGGTGGTTGAGGCCGTTCATGCCAAAATGGAAGAGCCGGGTGCCGATGGCGGTCATTTATCACCGCGAGCCGCTACGTTCGCAGCGATGGGCGAGATTGCCAGCGCCATTGTGGCTATTACACTGGTTATGTCCGCCGTGTTCGTGCCCGTAGCGTTCATGACGGGGCCGGTCGGCATTTTCTACCGGCAATTCTCGCTCACGCTGGCGATTGCCATTGTCATTTCCGGCGTTAACGCCCTGACACTCACGCCCGCGTTATGCGCTATTCTGCTCCGTCCCGTTCATGGCGAGCAAAAAGGATTGCTGGGCGGGTTCTTTGCTAAATTCAACCGGGGGTACGAAGCCCTGGCGAGCACGTATCAGAGCCTGCTCCGTCGGATTGCGAATCGGAGCAGTATTACGTGGGGGCTGTTATTGCTGTTCATTCTCGGCACCTGGGGCGTTAGTACCATCCTGCCCAGTGGGTTCATTCCAACCGAAGATCAGGGCATGATTTACGTCAACGTAACAACCCCCGTCGGCGCGACCGTCGACCGAACCGAAAAAGTGCTGGACGCCATCGAAGCGATTGCTTCCGAACAGGAATCGGTCGAGAACGTATCGACGCTGGCGGGGTATAGCCTGATGACCGATGGCGCGGGGGCTTCCTACGGCATGGGGATGATTAACCTCAAGCACTGGGATGAGCGCAAAGAGTCGATGCAGGCGTTGATTGCTACGCTGGAAGAAAAAACCAAAACCATTACCGATGCCACGATTCAGTTCTTCCCGCCACCAACCGTTCCAGGCTTCGGTAATTCAAGCGGATTTGAACTGCGTATGCTGGACCGGGGACGTAGTGGCGACCTCACGGAAACCGCTAAAGTGGCCCAGAATTTTATCGCAGCTTTAAAAAAGCGCCCCGAAATCAGCGATGCCTTTACCAGTTTCGATCCGAGTTTCCCGCAATATTTACTGCACGTCGATCAGGAAAAAGCGTCTCAGAAAGGGGTCTCCATCGACAACGCCATGAGTACGCTGCAAACGATGATGGGCAGCTATTACGCGTCCAACTTTATCCGGTTCGGGCAAATGTATAAGGTGATGGTGCAGGCTGCGCCCAGCTACCGGACCAAACCCGAAGATGTCCTGAACATGCGCGTCAAGAACGATCAGGGCGAAATGGTTCCCTATTCCAACTTCATCCGGCTGGAGCGCGTCTATGGTCCCGAACAGATCACCCGGTACAACATGTATACCTCGGCGATGATCAACGGGGACGCTACGCCCGGCTACAGTAGCGGTGATGCAATTCGGGCCGTTCAGGAGGTGGCCGCTCAGACGTTGCCCAAAGGCTACGGCTACGAGTGGTCGGGCATGTCGCGGGAAGAGGTCGAATCGGGCAACCAGGCTTTGTACATTTTTGCGATCTGTCTGGTGTTCGTCTATATCCTGCTGATGGCGCAGTACGAAAGTTTGCTGCTGCCCCTTTCCGTTCTGCTGTCCTTACCGACCGGCATCTTCGGCTCGTTTTTCTTTCTACAACTGATGGGTCTGCAAAACAACATCTACGCGCAGGTGGCCTTGGTGATGCTCATCGGGCTATTGGGTAAAAACGCGATTCTGATTGTCGAATTTGCCAGCCAGCGCCAGCGCGAAGGCTTACCGATTCTGGACGCTGCCGTAGAAGGAGCCGTCTCGCGATTACGTCCGATTCTGATGACCTCGTTCGCATTTATCGCGGGGCTGATTCCGCTCTGTATGGCATCGGGGGCGGGCGCGCTGGGCAATCGGTCCATCGGGACGGCAGCGGCTGGCGGGATGTTTACCGGTACGTTGTTCGGGCTGATCATCGTGCCCGGTCTATACGTCTTCTTTGCCAAACTCGCCGAACGGTTCGGTTCGAATAAACCGGCTGATGACGAACCCCAGGACCATACTAGTCAGAAGGCCGACACCAAGCCGGCTGTTTTATCCACTCAACCGCACGTCAATGGCACCGTTATTCATTCCTAGATCATTCCGAATCAGTTGTTATTTTCTGCTGAGTATTGGTTTACTGAGTAGTTGTCAGTTACCCAAACCATTGCTCCAGCCAACGGCCCGGCCCATCCCTGTTTCATTTGCTGGTCATACAGATTCGATGGGCATTGCCAGTCAGAACTGGCGAACGTTCTTTGCCGACCCGAATCTGGTGCAGCTCATCGACACGGCGCTGGCGGAAAATCTGGACCTGCGTATCGCAACACAACGTATTGAAGCCGCGCGGGGTGCTTTTGAGTACAATCGCGGGTTTCTGGCACCCCAGGTCAACGCCGTAGCGTCGGCGGGGGTAGACCGATACGGGAAATATTCCATGAACGGCGTCGGGAATTTTGATACTAACCTGTCGGAGAACATTCGGGGCAATGAACTAATCCCAACCCCTACCCCCGATTATTTTCTGGGTGCCCGCAGTACGTGGGAGGTGGACATCTGGGGCAAACTCCGCAACCGGAAGAAAGCGGCCTATCTGCGCTTGCTGGCATCCGAAAAAGGGCGACATGCGGTTATTACGTCCTTAGTGGCTGAAGCCGCCCGGTACTATTACACCTTACTGGCGTTAGACGGTGAACTGGAAATCATACAGAAAAACATCGACTTCCAGCAGAACGCGCTCGAACTGGTTCGGATTCAGAAAGAAGCGGGCCGGGTGACGGAACTGGCCGTTCAGCAATTTTCAGCCCAGTTGCTCAATACCCGCAGTCGGCAGGGACGGGTGCGCCAGCAGATCATCGAGAACGAAAACCAGTTGAACCGCCTGCTGGGTCGTTATCCGGGGCCCATTGCTCGGGGGCAGTCGCTCCAGATGCGCGAATTACCGGGTCAGGTACTGACGGGGATTCCGGCGCAGATGCTCATTCGCCGACCCGACATCCGGCAGGCTGAACTCGAATTGCAGGCGGCTCATGTGGATGTCGACGTAGTGCGGGCGGAGTTTTTACCAAGCCTGAACCTGAATGCGTATGTAGGCCTGAATGCTTTCCGGACAGCGGTCCTGTTTAACCCCGCTTCCATTGCCGCCGGTCTGCTGGGCGGACTATCGGGGCCCATCATCAACCGGCGTTTTCTAAAAGGAAATTATCGCCAGGCAGTGGCGCAGGCGAGTGAAGGGCTCTACCGGTATCGGCAGACGATCCTGACGGGTTTCAGCGAAGTGACGACGAATCTGCGCGGGGTCGAGAACTACCGGCAAGTCGCTGACGTACAGGCGCAGGAAGTGGCGGTGCTGCAACAGGCCGTTACCACGTCGAAGGATCTGTTTTCCAGCGGGTATGCTTCGTATCTGGAAGTGATCACCGCGCAACGTAGCGTACTGGAAGCCGAGCTGGCCCTGATCAATACCAAACAGGCTCAATTTCTATCGCTTACGGATTTATACCGGGCGCTGGGTGGCGGCTGGCAATAGGCCCTATAGGGTAAAATAACCATTCCGTAAAATACCGTGTTCACACGTAGTGAACGCTTCTGCGCTTACCAACTCATTTTTCTCAACGTTCAGTCATGAAATTACCTAATCGTCTCCTATTTGGCTTTTTTAGCCTGGCCTTACTGGTTCTGGCCAAACCTTCCCTTGCTCAAACCATGCCTTCATCGGCTACCGACCTGAAAGCCAGTGGTGTAAAGACCGGCACCAGTCTGGGTCTCAGCGCAACTAAATCAGCGGAGCACACTACGTTGCTTCAATTGCTGACAGCATCGGGTCTACTGCAACAGGCGAATGGGAAAGGTCCATACACCGTATTTGCGCCTACGAACGTAGCGTTCTCCGAACTTCCGGATGGTGAGTTGAGCGAACTCCTGCTGCCGTCGAGCAAACAACGACTCATCCAGTTTCTGGCGTACCACGTCGTGAAAGGTAGATTGACGTCCGATCAGTTGAAAGACGGCCAGAATTTAACGAACCTAACCGGGCAAATCCTGGTCGTTCATAAACAAGGGAATGACATCACGATCAAAGACGGCCGGGGTACGGTAGCCGAAGTTTTGCAGGCCGATATTCGAGCCACCAACGGCGTCGTCTATTCCATTAACCGAGTCCTGCAGCGAATTGTGAACAAAGGCCCGATTGTGCGTTAAAAGCGGTTATCAAGCTATTATTTCCTACGATTTTATGGAGTCGTAAAATCCGCTGATTGATCGATTTTTGTCTCTACTACAAATCGATTCTATCGCTTCGGAAGCTGACGGGTTTGATCAGTAGACTTTCTTTTTTTCAAATGCCAACCCGATTTCGACAGTATTGGCAACAAGTGCAGGAATCCCTCTGGTTTGTGCCGGGCCTGATGGTCCTGTTCTCCTTTGGGCTAGCCTACGGGCTGGTTGAGTTTGATGCGACGACCAGTTGGCATGGTGCCAAACAGTTCCCGCTGCTGTTTGCGTCGGGGGCCGAGGGTGCCCGAGGGATGTTGTCGGCTATTTCGGGCTCCATGCTGACCGTAGCGGCACTGGCCTTCTCGCTCACGCTATCCACCATTTCGCAGGTAAGCAGTCAATACTCGCCCAGAGTGCTGCGTAACTTCATGCGCGACCGCGTCAATCAGGTCGTCATGGGTTATTTCGTGGGTGTTTTTGCCTACTGCCTGATTGTGCTGGGTACCATTCGGGGTAGCGACGAGATGAAGTTTGTGCCGTCTACGGCGGTGTTAGTTGGCCTGCTGCTGGCGTTGGGGGGAGTAGCGGCTCTGATTTTCTTTATTCATCACATTGCCGAATCGCTCCAGACCGGCACAATTCTTCAGCATATTTTTAATGAAACAGGCAAAGCCATCACCAAGATGTTTCCAGATCAGTTTGGCGAACCGATTGATGACCCCAAAAAGGCTGAAGCCGCTTTACAGTATACCGATGAACAAACGGGCTGGCATCCGGTCAAGACTAATCAGTCGGGTTATTTGCAGTTGATTAATACCAACGGCTTACTCAACTGGGCTACCAAAAACCGGGTTGTGTTACGTATTGAGAAAGAAATGGGTGCCTTTGTGGGCGAAGGTACGGTGCTCTTTAGTGTCCGAAGTGACATGGAACGTGCCGACCCTGAGGAAGCCGACTGGCCCGCTGATCTGATGGATTACGTTAGCATTGGGCGGCACCGGAACATAGAGCAGGACGTAGCATTTGGCGTTCAGCAGTTGGTCGACATCGCGCTGAAAGCGCTCTCGCCCGGCATCAACGACACAACCACCGCTATTATGGCTGTCGATTACCTGGGTGCCGTTAGCGAACGACTGGCCCGAAGCGCGTTTCCGGCCAGGCTGCGCTCAGACGGAAAGCAGTTGCGGGTACTGGTGCGGAGTATGGACTTCGATGATTACATCCGACTGGCGTTCGATCTGACACGTATCAATGCGAAAGGCGACCACGCCGTACTCCGGCGATTGCTTCGGGCCCTGGCTTTAGTCAACGAAGCGGTTTGTACAGACGACCGTAAGCCGATTCTACGCCAGCAAGCCGAACTGCTCATGGATTATGCCGACCAGACGCTGAACACCGATTACGAAAAGCAGCAGGTGCGCGATCTCTATAAAGAGCTCATGAAAACCTGGTCCTGACCACGTTCTGGAGCGCGCACTGCGTAGCGCTGAAAAGCGGGGTGACACCCAGCGGGCAAAACCGACACCGAACTAAACTACGGCCTGAATATGATCCTTGAACCAGTCCTGCACGGTTTCCAGCGTATACTCAGCTGACGCTACAGCGAGGGTGAAATTGATTAAAAGTTCGTCATCAACAAGTAGATCGTACCCATTCAGTTGAAGGAACAGCAACGCAGCTTCAAGACCAGTTCGTTTGTTGCCATCCTGAAAAATATGATTGCTGATAATATTGAAAAAGTACAAGCCTGCTTTTTGGTGTACATCTGGATAGAGAGGTGCGCCGAACATTTCAGCCTGTACGGCTTCAAGCAAATAATCTAGGTTTTCTTCGTGTAAAAAGTTAGCGGGTGGAACAAAATTACCACCCACATGCCTGATCGTCAGGAAATTAATTCGGGTAATATCCTCTTTCTGCAAATACTCCATCAGGCAAGCGCTTTAAATACGTTCTTGTAGCGTTCAAAATCACGCTGGATAATCGCATCCACTTTGGCCTGTCTGTCTGATACACTGGGTTTTGAGTCTTCCTCCAAAATCTCACGTAACATAGCTTTAAAAAGATCTTTGTCTTCGTGAATTAGCTCTCGCAAAGCCTGCTTAATAGTTTCTTTCTCCAGCGTTGTCATACTCGTCCTGTTTTTGCAAAAATACACAGTTTCCGGAAGTTCTCCGCGTTGGGGCTCGATCGGCTGCCTTAGCGTGTAACGCTGCTACGTTTGCTTTCCAGAATGTTCAACCGAGGATTTTATTCTAACCGAATTCTAAGGTTTTATTAAGTTCTGTCTAAGTCGACCGGTGTTATTTAAGTACTAAGCAGGTTGTAAAAATCTGATTGTCTACGCTTAACGGCAGATAACAGCTCGCGGTTGATTTACTGCGGGCCGAATTGTTACCATAACCATTACAACTATGACTACCGAACAACACAAAAAACAGGAAACCATGATGACACAGTCCAGTTCAAGACGGATGCTTGTGCTTTATGGCATACTTGCTCTATTGGTACTCGGCATGGGCTATTTACTGTACAAGAATACCCAATTGACCAGAGAATACACCCAGGAGCGCGAAGCCCTGCGCAGTACTGTCCAGACAACTCAACGATCTACTGACCGCCAGCAACTGATGTTCGGCATGAAAACGTTTGTCTGGGCGGTACGTAATGCCCTGTTGCAGAATAAGCCAGGCGAAATCAACGAGTACTTCAACACGCTGGTTAAAGACAAAGGTGTTCAGGAAGTCCTGCTGGTTGACCCTGCCGGGAAGGTGACGATCTCGACCAATAAGAAGAATCAAGGAATTGGTTTCACCAGCCGCTTTCCGACGTATTTACTTCAGCAGCAGGACGTTTATTTCAACGACAAAATCCCGTATGAGCTGTCGGCGCCCGTTACCGGCCCAAATAAACGTTTGGGAACCCTGGTAATGTTTTATAAACCCACGCCAATTCTGGCGGACTCAACGACTAAGCGCTAAGGTTCCCGATCAATTACTCCGCTTTTATCGACTTAAGCTGCCCGTCCGAGTTGTAAACGGCTCTTCTAACCTATTTTTTACTGACCACCCTTATGGAAACAGAAGCGCATTCATCCAAAACGAATAAAGTTCTCCTGATACTTGGCCTGCTTTTGCTCGCCGTTGGTGGCGTTTATTACTGGAGTCAGTCGCGTCAGCCCGATGGTGCCACCAGCACTCAGGCTAAACCTAAGACTGACTCGTCGCAAACGGACAAAACGCAGCTAAATGAGCAGCTAGACGCACTACGTAGCCAACTGGCGGACGCTAAGCAGGAAAACGCTTCGTTAACCGATCAATTGAACGGGTTGAATGACTTATTAGCACGGGCTTACGACCGGCTTAGTGTTTTAGAAGGTACCCGCATTGACCGAATGTTTCCAACCTTACCGGAAACCAATAATATTGACCAAAGGCCACTTCACGACAGTTTATCGAATCAACTGGCCCTTATGCGTGGAAAAGTCGATCAGTTACGTGAAGTCAGTCAACAGAACCGGGAATTGCAGCAGGCGCTCAATCAACGGGATGCTAAACTGAAAACGATGGTGTCTACCTCAGCCGTTACGGGGGATGCCTTCCAGGTAAGTCTCTTAAAATCAAACCAGAAAGTAACAGCGAAAGCCAAAAAAGTAGACGCGCTGAATCTCTCGTTTACGGTACCGGCCGAACGACATCTGGAAGGCACGAAAGACGTTTACTTAAGTCTGGTTCACGAGTCGGGCCGATCACCGGCGAGGCCATTGCCACTGGCCACCATCACGCTGCCATCCGGCAACCTGATGATACCCGTTGATGCCATACAAACCGTTACGTTCAACGGGACGAAACAGCAGATAAATTTCAGGTTTCACCCGACGGTAGCGCTTGAGCCGGGCACTTATCGGGCGTCCGTCTATACAAACGATGCTTATCTGGGATCGGTAGCGGTTCAGTTACGGGACAGTTTCTGGTTTTTTTAGGGGAAACGCTAAACGATGGGTGGTGTAGATACAACCACATCTGTTCTGCCTAGCCAGGCTTTAAGCGATTCGCACCTGGCTAGTTATCAGTCAATACTATATTTTTTTACAACGCAACGTTATGCTTTTACTCTGGAGTTTTTTTCAGCCACCCCGCGTCAATGAACCGCCTTTTACGTTCAATGATGGCATTACGCTATTCTGGCACACCGTTCGCGACTTTATGAAGGGAACCATTGAACGACTCCCCTATTTTATCGTCGGGATGGTTGTCTTTCTGCTGTTCTGGCTGCTGGCAAAAGGCGTTAAGAAACTGATCAACAAAGTGGCCGTTGGGAGTCACTCAATCGATGATACACTGGCTGACCTGGTGAGCCGAATTGTTGGTACGCTCATTACCATCGTTGGCTTTCTGGCCACCTGCGTAGTTATCTTTCCGTCGTTCAAACCCGGCGATATTATTGCGGGGCTGGGCATTACGTCGGTAGCCATCGGGTTTGCCTTCAAAGACATTCTCCAGAATTTCTTTGCCGGTATCCTCATCCTGTGGCGTCGGCCGTTCAAAGTGGGCGACCAGATTCGGGTCAACAATTTTGAAGGAACAGTCGAGGAAATCAACATGCGTTCGACACGGCTGAAAACCTACGATGGCGAGCGGGCTATTCTGCCCAACGGTGATGTCTATACGAGTTCGATCCTGGTCCGAACGGCCTATCCCAAACGCCGGATCAAGTTTGTGGTGGGCATTGGCTACCCGGACTCCATTGAAGAGGCTCGGAGCGTGATTCACGACGTACTGGACGGCATCGAGGGCGTTCTGAAATATCCGGCTCCCATGGTGTACGTAACCGAACTGGCGGCCTCATCGGTGAACCTAACGGTTTTTTTCTGGGTGGAATCCCAGCAGGCCAACGCCTTGAACGTGAGCGATCAGGTGGTTACGGGTATCAAACTGGCCCTCGACAAAGCCAGTATCGACATGCCCTTCCCTCATACGGTGGTTTTACTGGAAAAGCAACCCGACAGCGATGGTACGGCCCTCTTATCACATCCGGCGGCTAAAGACAAAGCCGTTCCTTCTTTAAACGGTCAGAACGCATGACGGACGTAGCAGCAACCCTACACAACCGGGTTTTCAAGGGTTGGGAAAGCATTGGTCGCGTCGTGTTCGTGGGGATACGGGCCTACGCTGGACTACTGTTTTCTCTGTGCATTTCGGAAAAACATACCTTCTCGAAAATAAATGCCCGCGTTGGCGATTCGATTTGAACAGAACCGACACTACAGCAACCAGCTCTCAAAATGTCCAGCCCCTCGCTACGGATGGAAATCAGTTGTAATACATAGTCCTTTTACTAATGGAACATACCACTTCTTTTTCGCGCCGGGTGGCTACGGCGGCCTTCATTACGTTGCTGATAGCGGCCCTATTCTGGCTGATTGGCTACGCAGCCAGCTTTTTCTTTCTCGTATTTGGCGGGATTACGTTTGCGGTGGTTATCAGCGCAATAGCTCATTTTATCCAGCACAAAACACCATTGTCGTATGGGCCCTCGGTGGCTGTCGTACTGCTCCTGCTAGTCGCCCTAATCGGGGGCACCATCTGGGGGTTAGCCCCAACTGTCAGCCAACAGGCAAGCGACCTGGCCAGGTCGCTGCCGCAGTCGGTCGAGCAGTTAAAAACGACGTTACAGCAAACCGAGTGGGGAAAGAAATTGCTGGATGGTATCCCGGAGAACCCGAGTGATTTACTCTCCACAGGCGGGCCAGGAAAGGGGGTTCTTTCGGAACTAACGGGTGTATTTTCAGGTACGCTGGGCGGCCTGGTCAACGTACTGATTGTGATCATTACCGGAATTTACCTGGCGTTTAATCCCGGCAATTATCGGAAGGGGTTCGTGCGGTTGTTCAACCCGTCGTATCGTAATCGTCTGCTCGACGTAATGGATACCTGTTACTCGACGCTTAAAAACTGGTTCATCAGTCGGACCATTACCATGACGGTGGTGGGCGTAGCGACCGGAATCGGACTGGCGCTGCTGGGCGTTCCGTTCGCCATTGTACTAGGCATAATTGCCGGGGTATTGAACTTCATTCCAAACCTGGGCCCTTACCTTGCACTGGCCCCGGCACTGCTGGTGGCTTTACCTCAGGGCACCGAGTATCTGCTGTACGTATTCGCCCTCTATATGGGCGTGCAATCGCTGGAAGGGTACGTACTGACGCCTTTGCTGGATAAAAAATTTGTATCCCTGCCCCCCGCGCTGCTGTTGTTCGGGCAGGTCCTGATGGGCATTCTGGTGGGGCTAGTCGGCGTCCTGTTCGCATCTCCGCTGATTGCTGTTCTGATGATTATGGTCGAAGAATTGTACGTCAAAGACCGGCTGGAAACAAAAACATGACTTACGCTGAAACCCTAGTGAGCTGTTCCAAACAGCAGCAAATTCATGCATCAATGTTTAGCAAAACCGATCATGTACTATAGCGGTTAACCAGATCATGCGCGTCAGTGAAGAAGTAATTTTATTTTTACGGTTCTAAAATGGTTGTTGATTTCTAGTCTGATCGGCGTTCTGGTAGGCTTTGCAGCCTGTTCCTATTCAGCTACCCAAGTGGCTGCGTCACCTTTGGCAATGCCTGGAGCGGTTTTTTCGAACATAAGCGGGAGGCAGCCAGTACATCAATCTGCCTTGCGTAGTAAAGGCGATAGCCTGAATAACGTATCTCTCCCACTAATCGTTAAAGTCATCATCGGATAGCTTATTTTCGGGCAATCATAAATAATCCGGCGGTCCCAAGCAGGTAAAGCAACAATACCACAAACGAGTCGATACCCATCCGGGCAATTTGCCGTTTGGGGCGAAACAGAAATCCATATACGTACACCACCGTTACCAGAATACCCAGCCCCGTCAGATATATATCGCTCTTCTGGGCTGTGGGCAGCACAGGCTTACCTGAAATCATAGTGGCCAGTGCCAGCAAGACAGGTAAAAAGGCGTTACCCCCAAAAATATCGCTGACGGCCAGCGTGTAATCTTTTAGTTTGACAGCCGCTAACCCGGTCGATACTTCAGGAAGGGACGTAGCAGCTGCCAGTATAGTGGCTCCGAAAATAACTCCGTTCATGCCCAGCTTCGACGACATAGCATCGCCACTTTCTTCGAGGGCTACTCCACCCGCCAGCGTTGCCAGGGCCGCAATTGAAAAGATCAGCACTGAGCGAGTGGTGCTTGGCTGGTCAGACGACGATTGATTTTTTTTCGGTGGTTGCGTTGATTGAACTAATTGCCAGGGAAGACCTTTATTCGCTTTATTCGTTAGCCAGACCCCTACCATCCAGACGACGATGAGCAATACACCGGCTGGCGTCATTCGGGCAACGATCAGATCGACTGGTAACTGATGGCCCATCACCACGATGGTTAACATAGCGATGACCACGATGCCTTCCAATACGGGTATAAGCGACGACTGGCGTGAGCTGAGCGTGGCCTGTTTACCGATACCTACCGCATCGAGCAGGGCCAATACGACGGTTTGCATCGCAATACCACCCAGAATGTTCCCCACGGCCAGTTCAACTTTGTTAGTTAAGGACGCGCTGATGGTGATGGCTATTTCGGGCAAATTCGTCACAATGGCCAGCACAATGATTCCGCCCAGCGCTTCGCCCAGCTTAAATCGTTTACTGAGTATGTCGGTCGTGTCCGACAGCGAAATACCGGCCCGCCAGACTACAGCAGCCGCTACGCTAAAAATCAGTAGCAGAATAGGTAACGATAGCGAATCGAGCATGATCTCTAAATAAGACCCTCCGACGTAGTGCCACCTGGTTGCTTACTGACCAGGTTATATGTACCAACTCGCTCGTTAACGTCCACGGCTCCGTTGTTCTTCAGGATCTGAACTGCCTGTTTGGCTTCATCGTCGGTCTGGGCGTGTACCGCAACCACAGAATCCTGATCGGCAAACTGGGCTGATTGATGCATGTTACGTTCACCATCGGCAATTTCCGCATCATCGACCAGTTTCTCAGGGGGTAAGCCGCTGGCGTTTGCAGACGGGTCCGGAACAAGTAAATCAGCGCTGATCGGTGTCCCCGATTGGTCCGACAGTTCGAGGTTATTCTGGAGGAAGCCTGCAGTTACTAATTGATCAAGAGCCTGCTGCGCTTCCGAAGCAGTCTTGAATATACCAACGACTGTGAGTCCCATACTTGACAAAGATTTAACGTTGAAAATGATTTAGTTAAGCCTGGCTGGTTTCTCCGACGACCTGAGAAAAAATACGAGCGACTTTTAGCGCTGCAACACGCAACTGCCAATGTAATATTACCAGAGCAATGCCTATAAGTCTGTTTGAAACAACCTGCCAAAGGCACGCATTGTTTCTGGCTCCTATCGACTATAGATTCAGCTTTAACTGTAAAGCCTATTCAAAAGAGATCCACATGCTACGGATTAGAGTTGACAATGAGTAAGTGCGAAATCAAGTACTTATGGTATTTCCATACTGATCTGTTTACTGAGCGATTAACTAACTGGCAAACATCTAAACGTTTTTCTGTGGAGGTTACATAACTTTCTACTTGCGGGCTATGTAATCATTTTCCGTAAAAGCTCCCGCCTGCGGTAGTTGACCTTTTCGTCCAATGAAAGGGGTGATAATTGTACAGAATAGGATACTAATCACCTATCAACGAACGCGTTATTTCAGCTATAGCAAAAACTAAAATCGTCCACGAAAACGTCCCATAAAATGCTCCTTCCTCTCAGGAAGGAATGTTCATGTTTTTGCTAAAAAATTGGGGCGTTTTCAATGATATAGTGTCAAACGAAAATAAAGAGTTGCCGTTCCCTCAAAGATCACATTAAATCATCTCAATCTCTTGATTTTAAGTCCTATCGTGAGTCAATTGCGAGCTTGATAATTTGCATTCCTTCTCTCAGGCACGATGATGAATAAACTAATCTTTTTTTGCACAATCCTGTTGTTAATGGCCACCAGTTGGCGGCTAAAAGCGCAAGCGAGAACTACCCTGTTTATGGGGATTGCTAATGATCAACTGAATGGTACGTTTAATACCGTCTATGGCTTCCGAGACAATATACCTGGAGCGACGGATGCCCCATCGTACGCACACGGACAGGGAAACACCCCTACTTGGCGCTAACGCCAGCAACTATACCAACGGCTCAAACAACACATCCCTAGGATTCAATGCAGGCGGTTGGTTTCTGAGTGGCTCCCAAAATGTGTTTATCGGCACCAATGCCGCTTCCTATTTTAGAAGTTCTGATATTTACGGCAGTACCACCAGAACGCTCACCGGCAACTGCTTTTTGGGTTACCAAGCGGGTACGTATAATCAAGCCGATCATAATGTGTTTATTGGCTATCAGTCGGGCTTTACCAATGTAACCGGCATCCGCAATGTGTTTGTCGGAGCCTCTACGGGCTATGCCAACACGGGGGGCGATAATGCCTTCCTGGGCTATCAGGCGGGCCAAACCAACACCACCGGTACCAATAACACCTTTCTGGGATCGCTGGCCGGACAGAGTAACACCAGCGGCCAGTTCAACTCGTTCGTGGGCAGTTATACGGGCCAGGCCAACACCACCGGTGGGCTCAATACGTTTATGGGCTATGGCACCGGCATGAGCAATACCAGCGGTCGAGTCAATACGTTTCTTGGCGGCTACGCGGGTGAAAGTAACACGACGGGTATCCAAAATACCTACGTAGGGTATCAGGCGGGTCAGGCCACCACCACGGGCAACACCAACACGATCCTAGGCTATCAGGCGGGCAGCAAGCTCACCACGGGCCATAACAACATCATCATTGGGCCAAAGTCGGGCACCGCCGTCACGGATGGGAGTGACAATGTGCTGATGGGTTACAACAGCCAGGCAGAGGAGGGTATTTTCAATGCTATCGCCATCGGCTCTCACAGCCGGGTAGCCACCAGCAATGCCCTCATTCTAGGCAACCGGGTGAACGTAGGCATCGGCACCTCGGCTCCCCATCGTAAACTGGAGGTGGTGGCTGATGAGGCTGATCAGAGCGGCTTACGGCTTTCTAAATTAACCAGCCAGAGCCAATTGAGGATGACTACTGATCAGTTTTTGACTGTAAATGATCAGGGCGATGTGGTCAAAGCCCGCTATCGGCTTCGTATTAATAGTCCTATTGAATGGAGTGATCAGGTATTTTCGCCTACCTACCCACTACGCTCCCTGCCCTCAGTTGCCTCATACATTGCTCAGTATGGTCATTTACCGAATGTTCCTTCAGCGGAAGAAGTAGTCAGCGAAGGGGTTGATCTGGTCAAAATGAATGCTACGTTACTGGAGAAGGTCGAGGAGTTGACGTTGTATAGTATTGAACAGGATAAAAAAGCGCGGAATCAGGACGAACGCATCAATCAGCTCGAACGCCTGGTCAAGCAACTTCTTCTCAAGAAATAACCCAGTTGATCATTGAATAAAAATAATAATGCTCAGCTGGTTAGGGCGTTTTTTGTGGGTAGTAGGCTTGCTGAGGGCCAAAGAAGAGATTCTCATAAAACGCTCAGTTGACTTGACTGACTGAAACAAGCACGGTTTTAATACGTGATGCTTGAGCCGCTGCTCAGGAGTTGCTGA
>NZ_JACXAA010000025.1 GCF_014699035.1 Spirosoma validum | reverse complement strand
CCCGAAGTGGGGTAAAATATGATCAAAAATTAGCCTTACCTATTGTTTCTTAACACAGTTCATCCCGACGCAGGAGGAATCTTCGGAAAATATAAAAAAGACGCTTATTGCCGAAGATCCCTCCTGCGTCGGGATGACAAAAAAACACTCTATAATCACTTAAAAATGAGTTATTTATTTTGATAATTATCCATAACTCACGTTAACTTAAACAGTTTCTAAATCCTTTGCGGGGTTCCTATGATAGCGTGTTCAGCAAGGCGCTGTTGTTAGGTTCGGGTTATCCTGCTGTGGGCCTGGTCATCACCCAATGGCGAACCATAATAGCCAAACTGGGCGTAATTATCTCCCTTGGTCAAAACAAACCGTTTGTGAATTACCCGATTTCGCTTTGAAGGCACTAAAATCATCCGTTTGACTTACCTCGACAATATTCGTTGTTGTAAACGTAGCCTCATCAAGATCACAAGCCTGGTAGGACATTACGTTCCAAGCAATAAAACATAGTCCCGTAGCAACTCAGGCAAAGCGGAATACCTTTCTTACTGATAGTTTCATTTGTATTTAGTTACGCTTTCGTCAGTTATTTCAGTAGTATCGAAGCGCTCCCCTGCGCTGATGGTTGCAAGCATTATATAGTTCTCTTAGGCAATGCCCAACACGTTTAGGCTGGATTATAGTTGACGAATCAATTCCGTCTCTATCAAGCATAGCCTGTAGTTTATGGCCCGATTACGCCCCTAAAAAACTCATTTTTGTGTCTTGATTTTGCAGCGCTAAAGTCAGAATTTCCTAGCCTTTCCTTAATATTTATGATCGTATATTACTAATTTACTATGTCAAATCTGCAAGCCATCATAAGTCATCTTTTTGATACTAACATGTATAAAGTTTATAGTTAAACCCTGTATTGTCGAGTCTTTAATTAGTAATATCCTACAAATTCACCCGTTAATTAAGTGATGGGCAAAAAAACATCTCGCGCAAAAGCCTGTTTTTATGGGAAGTTTTGGTCGTATCAGATCAAGACGGAGGTGTTTTTTTTGCTGATAGTTTATTTATTAATTCACTTTAATTACTCAACGTATGCTCCAGTCAATCCACAGGTACTTTCAACAAAGTACCTTTCTACTGCTGTTTGCAGCCACACCTTTTTTCTACAGTTGTACTACGAATACCCCCGATCCTGATGGCGGAACCACGCCCCCCACGTCAGGGACGGTGACCAATCCAGGTTCAGGAACGACCACAAATCCAGGTTCAGGTACCACCACAAATCCAGGCTCAGGAACAGCAATTGTATTGCCTACAGTTGACTTCATTAACCAGAAAAGTAATCTTACACTTCTGAAAGCAGCCATCACCCGGTCGGGAATTTCCAGTGAGTTTAGTAAAGGGAACATTACCGTTTTTGCACCATCAGACGATGCTTTCAAAGCCGCTGGCTATGCTAACGAAGCCGCCGTTTCAGCTGCGCCGGCCGCAGCTTTGGAACGAATTTTACGGTATCATATCATCAATTCCCGCGTCGATCGGTCCTCTATTCCGGCAGGTGTCAACACGGTTTATCAGACCAGCCTGGCCAGCAATGTCGTTTCTGTCTTTAAGACTAGCTTGAGCGATATCAGCGTTAATCAGGCTAAAATCACGGAGGGCGATAACGCGACGACCAATAGCGTCGTACACATAATCAATCAGGTGTTAATGCCCTCGACGAGCAATCTCACTGCGCTTATAAAAGGTAACACAAGCCTGTCACTACTATCGGCAGCCATTGATCGGGCTGGTTCGAGCACGCAGGACCTCCTAAATAAGAGTACGCAGAACGGGTATACGCTCTTCGCACCTACCAACGATGCCTTCAAGGCCGCGGGTTATGCCGATGAAGCCGCTATTAAAGCAGCCGATCAGAAAAAAATATCGGATCTGTTACTGTACCATTTGCTTAATTATCAGGCGTTCACTCAGACCTTCCAGAACGGAGCCGACATCGTTACGGCGCAGGGTGCCAGTATTCGCACCAATGTCAGTAGCGGCAAAGTCACCATTTTAGGCAAAGGGAATGGTACCAATGCAGCCAACGTCACCCAGGCCGACCAAATAGCGTCTAATGGAGTGGTACATATTATTGATCGGGTTCTTCTGATTCAATAGCATATTGACATGCTATTTAAAAAACAACGCCGGGCAAAATCACCCGGCGTTGTTTTTACTATCTGGAGAAAGCTGAATTAGTTATACCCCTCTGTTCAGGCATTCGTCAGTGACTTTCGATACTCCGATGGTGTCTTCTTGGTATGCTGTTTGAAGAAGGTCGTAAAATAGGCCGCTGAGTTAAATCCTGTTTCGATAGCTATGTCGGCCATAGGCTTATTGGTTTCCCGCAGCAGGTATTTGGCGCGTTTGAGCCGGATTTCCGTCAGGTAATCCATTACGTTCATATCGAGCAGTGCTTGTACTTTTCGATAGAGTTGCACCCGCGAAAGACCCATCTCGCGGCTTAGTTTTTCAACGCCAAACGCTGGATCACTCAGGTTTTGCTCGACCAGCGCGGTCAGTTCGTTGATGAATTTTTTCTCTGGTCGATTGCCCCCCGACTGGGGTGAAAAATCAGACGCGAAACGCTGCTGCCACTTCTGTCGATTGGCCAGCATAGTACGTAGTGTTTCGATCAGAAACGTCGTGTTAAACGGCTTAGTGATATAGGCGTCGGCCCCGGCACGGGTTCCTTCAATCTGGTTTTCCATCTGACCTTTGGCCGTCAATAAAATCACCGGAATATGCGACGTTCGAAGATCAGTTTTGATACGTTGCGTCAGTTGTAGTCCATCCATGCCCGGCATCATAAGGTCGCTGATGATCAGATCGGGAATAGTTTCAAGCGCACGCTCCCATCCAGTTGCTCCATCCGTTTCAGTAATAATATCGAACTCACCATTAAGGCGATTCGCCAAGAAAGTTCGTAGTTCATCGTTGTCCTCAACAATCAATAACGTACCGGCATGTTTGGCTGGTAACGTAAGGGACGACAGGGTTTCTTCACCATCTTCTACATCGACATTGTGCAGGTATCCAGCAGCATTAGGACCAGTTGGCCCAACCATTTCATCAGCGTCCAGATGCTCGTTTCCTACCGGCAACAGGATTGTGAACGTAGTACCTTTTTCAGGTTCAGACTTCACACAGATATCGCCCCGATGCAATTGAATAAATTCCATTGATAAGGCTAGTCCTAATCCTTTCGCCAGATTAAACGGTTTGCTACCGCTATAAAATAAATCAAACGCGTGTTCCTGTTCGTCGGGTGTCATGCCCTGCCCATTATCCTGCACCTGTATTCGTACCTGACTATTGATTCGATCCAGCCGTACGTGAATCAGGCCACCTTTAGGCGTGTATTTAAAGGCGTTCGACAGCAAATTGAACAGGACTTTATCGAGTTTCTCGGCATCGAACCAAAGCGGCTGATCCGGCAGGGTCGTAATCAGTTGCAGGTCGATACGTTGCTTTTCGGCTTTGCGCTTAAAATCCTGAACAATATCCCGAACGAAGGCCACCAGATCCTGCTCAGCCGTTCGCAGACGCTGTTTTCCGGCGTCTGTTTTACGCAGATCCAGCATCTGGTCAACCAGCCGTAGGAGTCGATAAGCGTTTTTCTGCACCAGTAACAAACTACCTCTGAGATCGTGCGAGCTCACATTCTTTTTGCTTAGCAAGTCCTCCGTTGGCGTTAGAATCAGGCTCAGGGGCGTATTGAATTCATGGGAGATGTAGGAGTAGAATCGTAGTTTTTCTTCCGTAGCCAGCCGGGCCTGCTGCGATACCGCTTCGATTTGATTTTTCTGATCCAGTATTTCCTGATTCTGATTTTCCAGCGTCTGATAAGCGACCTGCTTCGTACGGAACAGATACAAGGCCCATCCTCCCAACAGAAGGGCAACAATCAAACTGCCCAGCGTAAGGTACAGCGTATTTTTTTGCGACGTATAGGTCTGATTCAGTTCATCGATACGCTGACTTTGACGCTCAATATCGGTCTGTTGTTCAATGACCTTCTGATTCTGAAGCTTCATAATCCGCACGTTGGTTGAGTCAATGAGCGTAATAGGCAGACGATTCTCCCGTTTGAACGGTTGTTTATGCAGAATGGCAATTGCCGTACGGATCGCTTCTTTGCCGCCCGTTGGATACAGTACGGTAGCCTCCAAAATACCACGCTCTACGAGGTCGATACCCTCGTTTTTACCGGGCAGCCCATCCACCCCAATTACTTTCACCTGCTTTCCCAGACCAGCCTGCTGGCATACTTTATGCGCTTTTAAAGCGGTGCGGTCATTCTGAGCAAAAATGAGTTGAATGGCCGGCTGCGCTTTCAGCAGTTGCGTTAGTTTCTCGTCAAAGGAACGCTTATCCCAGTCTCCATCCAGCTTGGCGACCAGTCGGATACCAGAGTGCTTGCTGATCACTTCCGCAAACCCACGATGCCGGTCAATATCAGCCGATGAGCCGGGCGACTCACCAATTTCCACTACGTTACCCGCGCCATTCAGGAGGGTATTGGCATAGATGCCTGCCGTACGACCAACCTCAACGTTATCAGCACCAACATAGGCTGTGTACTGGTCAGAAGCCGTACGCCGATCCAGAATAATAACCGGAATACCTTGTTGATACGCTTTTTCAACGATGGGTGTAATCGGTAAGGCTGCGTTGGGCGAGACGATAAGCAGGTCAACCTTTTGATTAATAAGCTCCTGAATCTGCGCAACCTGCTTTGCACTTTGGCCACCTGCATCTTTAACCAGAAAATCGATCTCAGGATTAAAGGATAGCTCCCGATTCATATCCTCCAGCATGGTTTTGCGCCAGTTATCGGTTCCGGTACGTTGGGAGAAACCAATGCGGTACGTGTTATCAGGCTCAGTCGTATTACAGGCCGCCACCAGCAGCCCTATTGCCGAAAGAACAATCCAGTTTATTCTTTTCTTGATAAACGCGTATTTTCCAGAAAAAGAAGCCATATGCTTCGTTAACCAGTTAGCAGAAAAATTCATGAGGAAGAGCCAGGGTGTCGGCATTGACCAAAGATAACGTATAAGAATTTGAATACAAACTCCTAAAAAAGTCCGATTTTGACAGACTTATTTCTGATCGTTTCCGAAGAAACCACACTAATGTCATGGACAAATCCATTTTTGCTTTCAAAATCCATAATACTTCCTTAAGAATCACTTGTATAATTTGACTTTTCAATGAAAAATCAGAGGCACTTTTTGCACTATATTAATAAATCTAAACTATTCCTCTATTGTATTCTGTTGTATAAGTGAAAGGATATATCCATAAGTTATTCTCTTTCTAATTGACTATTAGTAAATTAATTAAATCATGAAATTATTACACGCGCTAAAACACGAAAATAAAGTCAAATCGACGTGGATTAGCATTTGTACTTTTTCTCGTTACTTCTTTTTAGATTTTATTCAGAGCAATACCCTAGTGTTCGAGTGTTTAACTCGTTCTGCGGCTCCATTCAGCGGTACTAGACTATCCAGAAATCGCTACTTATCATATCGTCTTTTCAGGCAGATTCACCCGCACTAAGCCATGTACTTGCTACGTGCGGAACTGCTCCACTTTATAAATTAACTGCTCCCAGAGCAATCATTCATTAACATCATGACTTCCTTAGAAAAACAACTTGTCTCCCTGCAACAACAGCTCCACCATCTGAATACGGAGGTAGCAGCGTTGCTGGCACTTACCTCGAATATCCAGCACTCGACTGTTGAGCCGGTTGAATCAACAAGCCGTCGATTAACTGAACGCAAGCCTTTAGATTTGCCAAAGGCCCAGGTAGGCATCAATCGATATCACCAGTTGGCGAACGAGTAAGTTAGTGGTTACGTAACACTAGATTTCAATCCGGTATTGCGTAACAGTTCCTGGTTATCTACGATCCAGATTTTCTCCCCCTACTCTTATAAAGATATTTTATAAAAGTAGGGGGAGTTTTGTTGTACTTTTGCCGCAATTCTTCACCCAAGGAGTCGATTTGTAATTTCGTACGGATTGATACGTATCCGGTTTCTGACGGTGAGGTCTTTTAATTCTGTGCTAATTCCCCATCAGCGAGTTGTCTTAGATCCAATTTATGCAGCAGAAAATACGTCGCGAAGATGCTCTCGAGTATCACGCCAAAGGCCGTCCCGGTAAACTCGAAGTTATCCCCACCAAAGATTACAGCACCCAGGCCGACTTATCCCTCGCCTATTCGCCGGGCGTTGCCGAGCCTTGCTTAGCCATCGCCGAGAACCGCGAAGACGTGTATAAATACACGGCCAAGGGCAATTTGGTAGCCGTAATCAGCAACGGGACCGCTGTGCTGGGTTTGGGCGATATTGGTCCCGAAGCCAGCAAGCCGGTTATGGAAGGCAAAGGACTGCTCTTTAAAATTTACGCCGATATTGATGTTTTTGACATCGAACTAGACACAAAAAACGTCGATGAGTTTGTCCGGATGGTAAAAATTCTGGAGCCAACGTTCGGTGGTGTAAATCTGGAAGACATCAAAGCGCCGGAGTGTTTCGAAATTGAGGAACGACTGAAAGCCGAGTTGAATATTCCCATCATGCATGACGATCAGCATGGTACAGCTATCATCTCGGCGGCTGCCCTGCTGAATGCGCTGGAGTTGGTGGGCAAAAAGATTGGCGAAGCAAAAATTTTAATCAATGGCGCGGGCGCATCGGCTATTTCCTGTACTAAATTATACGTATCACTCGGAGCCAACGTCGAGAACGTGGTGATGTGCGACAGCAAAGGCGTTATCCGCGCGGATCGGACTGATCTTGATGAGCGAAAAAGCCTGTTTGCTACATCCCGCGATTTGCATACGCTCGAAGAAGCCTTCGTTGGAGCCGACGTCTTTATTGGCTTGTCGAAGGGCAACACTGTCAGTCAGAACATGGTCCGTTCGATGGCTAATGATCCGATTGTGTTTGCGATGGCCAACCCTACGCCTGAAATCAGTTATGAAGAGGCACTTGCGGCTCGTCCCGACATCATTATGGCAACGGGTCGATCTGATTATCCAAACCAGGTGAACAACGTACTGGGTTTCCCCTACATTTTCCGGGGAGCACTCGACGTACGGGCCACGGAAATCAACGAAGCGATGAAACTGGCGGCTGTTCATGCGCTGGCCGATATGGCGAAGAAGCCTGTTCCGGATTTGGTCAACCTGGCCTACAGCACGGATAATCTGATGTTTGGCCGGGGCTATATTATTCCTAAACCGGTTGATCCCCGCTTACTGGAAACCGTTGCGCCCGCCGTTGCCAAAGCAGCTATGGAATCGGGCGTAGCCAAACATCCCATTACCGATTGGGAAGCTTATGAGAGCCAGCTGGCCCGACGGCTGGGTCAGGATACGCGCATTTCCCGGGTGATCAACCGGAAAGCGCGAACCAATCCGAAACGAGTTGTTTTTGCCGATGCCGAAAACCTGAAGGTGCTCAAAGCGGCTCAGCAGGTAAAAAACGATGGCGTTGCTTATCCGATTCTGCTGGGCGAAAAAGCGATTATTCAGGAGATGATTACACAAAATAACCTGGATTTGGGAGATGTTACGATCATTACACCACGCGAGGAGCAGGCACTGGTCGAGAAATTTGGCGACCTGTTTTATAAGAAGCGGTACCGAAAAGGCACCACAGTGACTGACGCGCGAAAGCGGATGCTATCCCGTACACACTTCGGCGCCATGATGGTCGAAACGGGTCAGGCCGACGCACTAATTTCGGGGCTGACGCACAACTATCCTGATACGATACGTCCGGCTTTGCAGGTAATTGGTAAAGAGCCGGGCGTTCAGAAAGTGGCCGGTATGTATATTCTGTTGACGAATCGTGGACCGCTATTTTTTTCTGATACGACGGTTAACATGGACCCTACGGCTGAAGAGATTGTCGAGATTACGGAATTGACCGCCCGAGCTGTTGAACGATTCAATATCAAACCCCGGATTGCGCTGGTCACGTACTCAAACTTTGGTAGCGCAAAGGGCGAAGATGCCGACAAAATGCAGCAGGCTGCTGAAATCCTCCAGCAAAAACACCCCGATATGATTGTGGACGGATCGATGCAGGCTCACCTAGCCTTTAACGTTGATTTACTACGTCAGAATTACCCGCTCAGCAAACTGGTGGATGAAGGCGCTAACACGCTGATCTTTCCGAATCTATCGGCGGCTAACATTGCTTATAACCTCATGCGCGAAACAGCCGGGCCCCGTTCGGCTGGTTTTGATGTTATTGGGCCTATTCTACTGGGCATGCGTAAGCCGGTTTACGTCTTGCAGCTCGGTTCATCGGAGCGGGAGATTGCCAATATGGTAGCGATTGCCGTGGTCGAAGCACAGGGTATTTCCTGAAATCTGATTAGCTAATTCGATCAGTTGTGTGAGGGCAGATTGAAAAATCTGCCCTCACGATTAAAGGCTTTACAACGTAGCGTCAGCAGGTATAAAATCCTGTGTCAACGCTACGTTGTGAAGCCTTATTCGTTATTGGGTGTCAAGCCATTTCCTGATTAGATAATTATACCGTTAAGTAATTATACCTGATCAGTTAGCCATATATATGATAATTCTACGTAAAATTATGTACCTGAAAATCAGGAAATAGTCGTTGGAAAATCCCAGGAAATGCTCCGTTGAGCGTATTGAGCGAAAAGATAGAAATTCCTGAAATTCTCATCCGTTCATTTATCATTCCACTAAAAATTCATTCCGCCATGAAAGAATTACGCTGCAAAGATGTTGGCTTTGATTGCCCAGGTATTGTTACAGGCGAAACGGAAGCCGACGTACTCCAACTGGCTGCCCAACACGCCCAGGAAGTTCACAACGTAACCATTACGCCAGAAATAGCCGAACAGATCAAACCATTGATTCACGAAGCGTAAACCACACATTACGTTCATGAATAAGAACCGGTATTTAGTTATCGCCCTCTGGGCCTTTTTAGCCACTACAACGGTCTACGCTCAATCATCACCAGCTACTACGCCAACTGGAAAGAAAATGAAATTTTTAGTGCACGTCACCTGCGGCCCCGACAATGTTACGAAGGCAGCCCTGGCTTTTCTGGTAGCAAAAACGGCCCTTGATGAAGGCCATACCGTCTCGCTTTTTCTGGCTGGCGATGCCGTTACATTGCTCAAGGATAGCGAGATGGACAAAGTAGTTGGTCTTGGCACCGGTAAGCTCCGCGATCATTACGACGCGATTGTTAAAGCAGGTGGGCGGTTTTATTTATCGGGTATGTCGTCGAAAGCGCGCAATATTACGGATACCGATATTGCTGGTAAACCAGCCGAATTTGCCATGCCCACGGTGCTGGTTCGCCTGGCCGCTGATAGTGATCGAATTTTTACGTACTAATAACCCCGGTGCTTCAATTCCCACGTGACTTGCAATCGCCGTTCAATCAAAGTTTGCCCTTGGATTGAACGGCGATTTAGCTTTCGGTTCATAAACAAATAAACAACTGTTTTATGATCCGCGTACTTATTTCTTCCCTTGATGACGATTGTATACCAACGGGTTTAGCTATGCTCTTTACGGGGCCGCAACTGACAGGAAATGAGCAAGATAGTCATCAATTAATCTTGCATAAATAAAGCGATTTGTTGCCTATACCTAAGTTCCATCATGAGCCAGGCAAATTCGTCAATAACCAATAAGTTTATTCGTACCATTCTGCGGGCGGGGTTAATTGCTGGCCTGTTGGATGCCTTGGCCGCCATGGGAATGTTTATGGTTCGAGGGGGCAAAAATCCGGCTGTTGTCTGGAAGTATGTGGCAAGTAGTGTTTTCGGGAAAGAGGCTCTCACGCGTGGAACCGGTATGGTCATTTGGGGTTTAGTTTTTCATTTCCTGATCGCCCTGATCTGGGCCTCTTTTTTCTTTGTGATTTATCCGGCGCTACGTCGCTTTATCGTCACTCCGGCTATCAGTGGGTTGCTATACGGTATTTTCGTTTGGGTAGTTATGAATCTGGTGGTGCTACCACTTAGCTACGTTACCCCCCAAACGTTTGAACTGTCCAAAGTCCTTATCGGATCAGGCATCATTATGGTATGCGTTGGCTTACCCATATCGCTTGTTGTGAGCAAGTACTATTTAGGCCGATAGTTTACGCATAGGCTGTGGTTGCCAGTACGTCAAGCTTCGCCATGCCCATTCCAGTGGTCCAAACCGAAAAAATTGCAGCCAGATTGCGTTGAATAGTAAGTTGATAACCCAGACGGCGCCAACAACGTAATACAACTGATGATACGCCAGCTTACCAAAATAACCCAAGCCATAGCCGTTAAAAAATAAGGTACAGCAAAGCGTTTGCAATACGTAGTTACTAAACGCCATTTGGCCGATATTCGATAAAGCCCGCATCAGCCAGGTAACGGCCCCCGAACGATAAAGCAATAACAATAAGCTAGCGTGCCCAATGCCTACCAGCGCTCGCTGTACATCGTATCCCACAGCAGGCGAAATCCAATACGTATCGGCAAACAGGGTGGGGTTAGTTACGAGTTGCTGCAACAAGTATACGCCGACAAAACTGATAGGTATGCCAATTCCATAGCCCACCAGCAGCGTCAGCCAATACGTTCGGGTTGGCAGTTTATTGGAAAAGAATCCCCATTTAAACAGCGCCATTCCCAGAAACATCATACCTACCATATCCCAAATACCAAGGTAAAGATACGTAGAGTGGAAACGAATATTCTCTGGCTCCAGGGTTTTGAAAACTGTACCGTAGCCTGAACGCATGTTCTGATTGAGCTCGGCAACAGCTTTCGGATCGGGCCGAAAATCTTTAACGGTCTTTTCCCAGGTCTCTTTGTCTTTCTTCTGGGCATCCGTTAATTTCTTGTGGGCTTTTTCGAGAGCAATGACCTGTACGTATTTTTCTCGTTTTTCGCGAAATTGCACATTACGTCGTTCGGCTTTTATACCGCCGATAACGATGCACACCAACGCGCACAGAAGCAATTGACGTGGTTTCAGCTTTCGGAAGGGATATAAAAACAGACCCGAGATCGCGTAGTCGAACAGGATATCCCCTACCCACATCAGTACGTATTCATGAATGACACCAAACAGCACCATCCAGAGGAGTCGTCTATAATAAAAATCAGCAGAACTACTCCCAGCAGTCTCTTCTTTCCGGCCGATGAAAATAAGTATTCCAGCTCCGAAAAGCATGGAGAACAACGCCCGCATCTTCCCCTCAAAGAGAATGGCAATAAACACGAACACGTTATAATCGGTGCTACCAGGATGCAATAAGGGTTCTGATTCCAGGTAAAAAGCTCGTCCAAAAAAAGGAATATTCATCAGGAGAATACCCAGCAGAGCCACACCACGTATGATGTCGATGGTTTGAACCCGTTCAGCAAGTGATACAGGCTGAACAGATTCCTGACGAGTAATAATTGATTCTGCCGAAACCGTACCTGTTGACTCCATAAACGAGGAAGATGTAAGTGAAAATGGATAATGACACTATAAAGCTCTGTAAATCAATATACATAAAAATAAACCTCTTCTCTGAATTAGAAAAGAGGTTTCTCTTAAACGGTCAACGCATTGCGTTTACGGCAATGAATTACAGCCGGAAAAGTTAAGTACAGCCAAGTTCCTTACCTCCGCATCAGCGCTGATCGGCGGGAATCGAGTTTGAGGAAAATAAACAGTAGAATGGAAAACGACCAGAGCGATGAGCCTCCGTAGCTAAAGAAAGGTAGCGGGATACCGATCACAGGCATCAAACCAATGGTCATGCCAATATTGATAATTACGTGAAAGAACAGAATACCCGCTACGCAGTACCCATACACCCGGGCGAATTTGGTACGTTGTTTTTCCGCTAGAATCACAATCCGCGACAATAGCGCAAGGAATAGAGCGATAACGACTAGGCTTCCCAGAAAGCCGTGCTCTTCACCAACGGTGCAAAAAATGAAGTCGGTACTCTGCTCGGGGACGAAATCAAATTTAGTTTGCGTACCCTGCAAAAACCCTTTTCCATACAACCGTCCTGAACCAATCGCTATTTTGGCCTGCGTTACGTTCCAGCCCACACCCAGTGGATCAATGGTAGGGTCGACGAGCACTTTGATACGATTCCGCTGGTGCTTTTGCAATACGTCGTTGACAAAAAAGTCAACCCCGATAACGACAACCATCATACCCACCCCGATCAGGCCTATCGAAATCAGATTCTGAGCGGTGCGATTGTAGCGCGGCATCAACAGAACAATCACTGCCAGGAGCGCTACGATCCCGGCAAAAATATACAGCTTCGGAAAGATTAGCGCCAGAACGAACAGCGTGGCTACCGTCAGGCCAAGAGCTGGAATCCAACCCGGTAAGCCCTCGCGGTAAAGCATAATCACGAATGATGCGAAAACGAGTGTCGAACCGGTTTCGTTGGACGCCAGAATCAGGATGCAGGGCAACAGGATGATTCCACCCACGTAGAGTAGATCCCGTTGCTTATTTAAACTCACACCGGGTATATCCAGGTATTTGGCTAGTGCCAGAGCTGTAGCCATTTTAGCAAATTCGGCTGGCTGAATCTGAAAACCGCCAAACTTAATCCACGACCGCGATCCATTGATGTTTGCACCAGCCACCAGCACCAGCAACAACAGAACAATCATGACCCCGTAAAAGACAAAAGCGAACGTATCGAAAAACGTATGGTTAACAACCAGAATACAGATAATCAGAATGACCGTGGTGCCAATCCACATCAGCTGCTTGCCGGCATTGGTTGACAAATCGAACAGACTGGTCTGGTCTTCCGGGCTGTAGACAGCCGCATAGACATTGGTCAGGCCAATAGCTACACAGGCTATGTAAAGCAGTAGGGTGACCCAGTCGATGGGTTGGGCAAATGGGTCGTTATGGCGCGCCATTGTAAACAGATATCAAATAAACGGGGGGCACTTATTTTTGCGACCCTGCCGCAGGAATACTTTGAGCTTGAATGGCCGTCATGAGCGGTCTGGGCGCAAGCGGTTTCGGTGTAGGCATTCGTCTGATCGTATCGCGCCGATGAACAGAGGTTGTGTCTTTTTTCATCGGCACCGGCTTTTTATAAGTCGGAACCCCACCAATTGGCGGCAGATACGTAGCGGCACGAAGTCGGGCCGCCAATCGTTTCGAATCAGTACGGCCTTTAATGAATCGCTCAGCTACCAGAGCCGCAATGGGTGCGGCTACGTCGCCACCCCAGCCCGCATTTTCGACAAAAACAGCAACGGCAATTTTGGGGTCATTCATGGGTGCAAACCCGACAAAAATGGAGTGATCATATTTATGCCCATACTTGGCGTTTTGCGACGTACCGGTTTTGCCGCATATATCGAGGCCGTACAGGTTAGCGGATTTCGCACTACCGCTCACAACTGCCCGACGCATACCATCAATGACCGGCAGGAAGTATTGACGCTCTACACCCGTTTCATGACGCTCAACGTATTCACGCGGTATATCGGCGCCCATTTTACCAAAGCCTTTGATATAGTGGGGCGTAATGAACCAGCCCCGATTCGCAATAGAAGCCGCTAAGTTCACTAATTTCAGGGGCGTAATCAGGAGTTCGCCCTCACCAATACTAAGCGAGGAAACATACGAAAACTTCCAGCGATTAGCGCCTTTATACATCTTATCGTAATACGGTACGTCGGGCAGATTTCCCCGGCGTTCGCTGGGCAGATCGACGCCAAGCTGTTGACCAATACCAAATTTTTCAACCCGCTCATGCCATCTGGCTAAACCGATCGCTGACGCTTTGAACGTGTTTGTTTCGGCGTTGTTATACATCATTCGCCGAAATACCTGATAGAAATAGGGATTGCAGGAGTTTCCGATAGCGCCACGCAGGTCATTTCCCCCACGGCAGTGACACCGCATCGGCGAACCTGCATGCCCATAAACCGTATGCGGAAATAACGTACCGTCCTGCTGCGCGACTAAAGCCTGGATCAATTTAAACGTTGAACCCGGTCGATAACTGGCCATGACCGGCCGATTAAACAGCGGTTTGTACGGATTTTTAATCAGGTCCCCATAATTCTTGGAGAAGACACGAGTCGATAACAGACTAGGATCGTAGGTGGGTGCTGATACCGAGGCCAGAATCTCACCCGTAGACGGTTCAACGGCAACAATAGCGCCTACTTTGTTCAGCATCAGACTATCGGCAAACCGCTGCAAATCGGAGTCAATCCCGGTAATCAGGTTTTTGCCCGCTACCGCCAACGTATCGTACTCACCATTTTTCCACGAACCTTTATTGACCCCATGCACGTCGTGCATCATAAACTTGACACCCCGCCGACCCCGCAATTGTTCTTCGTAGAAGTTTTCCAGTCCACTCTGACCGATGTAATCGCCCTGGCGGTAATAAGGATATTCCTGCTCATCGAGTTTTTTACGGCTGATTTCGCTAATGTACCCCAACGCATTAGCCAGCGTATGTCCAGGATAATTACGTACGGAACTGATTTGTGGCTGAAAACCTCTAAAGTCCACTAAAGCATCCTGTATGCGCGCAAAATCCTCTTTCGATAGCCGACGGAGGAAAAGCGACGGTTTTACCATCGAGTAATTTTTAGCCAACCCGATAATGCTGTCGAACTCGGACTTAGTCAGGTTCATTAGATTGCAGAAAGCGGTTGTATCTGAAATCCTGACTTTCTTAGGCGTTACATATAGATCGTAAACCGGCGTGTTATCGACCAACAGTTTATTATTTCGATCATAGATCTGCCCCCGATACGGCACCTCAATCACCCGTTTGATGGAGTTTTTCGAGGCCCCCAAGGAATAGGTATCATCCAGAACCTGCAAATAGAATAACCGGGCCAAATAGAGCAGGCCAACGATGCAGAAAACGCCGATAATGACCCACTTACGATTCTCTAACATGAGAACTAATTCTTACTAATTCAAGCTACGTACTCTTTACAAAGTTAGTTTAATAACGATGAAAGAGGTAGTTAATGATGAAGTATGAATGATAAATGATTAATGAAAGTTCGCCTATCGTCTCTGTAAGCTGTTCATCACTTATCATTCATACTTCATCATTAAATATCACCATCCTTTGGCAGTTGTTTTGATACGGCAGAGATGCATGTCGGCGGTGATATACAGCGTAGAGCCATCATCGCCCCAGGCGCAGTTGGCCGTAGCATTGCCAATGGTAATATGACCCAAGAACTCGCCCGTTGCGGTGAGTACCAGTACCCCATTGGCGCCAGTTACCCATAAGTTCCCTGATCGATCCACCTTCATACCATCAAATCCTCCCTCAAGTCCTTGTTTTTTCATGCCCTCGGAGCCGAAGATGGTACGTCCTTTACCCACAGAACCATCAGCTTGTAACGGATAAGCCATCACCAGGGGATTCTTTGGGTCAGATTGTGCTACGTAGAGTGTTTTTTCATCGGGCGAGAGAGCAATGCCGTTCGGCCGTGTTAGGTCGCCAACTAAGAGCGTTACGTTACCAGCGCCACCATTTTTCGTTGGAGCAATCCGATAAACGCCGAAACTATCTGTTTCGCGGTTGGGATCATTCTCACCTTGACGCATGCCGTAAGGGGGATCGGTGAAATAATAACTGCCGTCGGAACCAGCCACTACGTCGTTCGGGCTGCAAAAGCGTTTGCCGTTGTAGTTATCAGCCAGTGTACGCTTTCCACCACTTCCATCCAACGGCATCGCCGTTACGCGTTTGTCACCATGTTCGCAGGCAATCAATCGTCCCTGCGGGTCAATAGTAAGACCGTTCGAACCAGGTTCTCCGCCGTAAGCGCCTAGGCCCGTATAACCTGATGGTTTCAGAAATGGCTTAACGCCTTCTTTTTCGGTCCATTTAAAAATCGTATTTTCCGGTACGTCGGAGAAGAGAAGATAACTACCCGTTTCCGGTCCGGCGGTCCGGTCGCCACGGTTTTTTACCCAGATTGGCCCTTCAGACCAGTTGAATCCACTAGCCAGTACTTCGATTCTGGCATCTTTTGGAATCAGTTTATCGATGCGCGGATCAGTCCGTACAATCCGGCCAATGGTTGGATAATTAGGCGTTTGTGCCATTGCTGGCGTACAGAACGCGGTCAGCCAACCAGCAAATACAAAGGATTTTGTTCTCATGGGTTTAGGCAATCTATCGAAAAAGGTTTGATATTGGAGTGAGCCCTGCTATTAGGCAGACGAACGTTAGCGCTTGGGTCGGGTACTACATTCAGGACAACTCTTTGTTTTGACAAAGTAGTTTGGCTACTCTTTTTAATTATCCCCAAAACTTCGCTTATTTTTAAGGGATTTTTCCTCCAATTCCCAATCTAATTCGTTCATGAAAGACAAAAAACGGGCGGCTTCTTCAACTCCTGATGAAACCAATTCGCGACGAACGTTCTTAAAAACGCTTGGCATTGCGGGTACGGCTGCCGCCACAGCACCAGCCGCACTGGCTGAAACGACTACTTCTCCCCTCCCCCAATACCTGAATCTGGTTCGTAGCCATAGCAGCACTGCAGCCAACGATAAAGTTCGCATTGCGCTGATCGGTACGGGCGGTATGGGCATTGGTGACACGCAAACGGCGCTGATGGTTGATGGCGTTGAAATGGTGGCCGCTTGCGATCTATATGACGGACGGTTACGTCGGGCGAAAGAACTTTGGGGTGAGCAATTGCCGGTTACCAAAGACTACCGGGAGATTCTGGAACGTACTGACGTGGACGCTGTCATCAACGGTACGACGGACCATTGGCACGAAAAAATCTCAACGGACGCCATGCGCAAAGGCAAGCACGTTTACTGCGAGAAGCCGATGGTGCAGAAGTTCGAAGATGGACATAAGCTGATTAAAGTGGCTAAAGAGACGGGCAAAGTCTTTCAGGTAGGCAGTCAGTTCGCCAGTTCGCTGCTTATCGCCAAAGCGCGTGAGCTCATGAAAGCGGGCGACATTGGTGAACTCGTTTTTGCCGAAGCTATTTACGATCGTCACAGTGCCATGGGCGCCTGGCAGTATTCGATTCCACCTGATGCCTCTCCGCAAACCGTCGATTGGGATACGTATCTGGGCAGTGCGCCTAAACGCCCCTGGGACCCGCTTCGTTTTTTCCGGTGGCGGAACTACACGGACTATGGCACTGGTATCGCTGGCGATCTGTATGTTCACTTGCTTACGTCACTGCATTGCATCACGGGCTCCAAAGGACCCAATCGAGTCTATTCAAGCGGAGGTACACGCTATTGGAAAGATGGCCGTGATGTACCCGATATTCAGTTGAGTATCTACGATTATGCGCAGACGCCGGAACACCCAGCCTTTAATCTGACGACCCGTTCTAATTTTGTCGATGGTGGCGGTGGTAACTATTTAGTCCGGATTGTCGGTACCGAAGGCGACTTATCGCTTGGTTTTGACAGCCTGACGGTTCACCGGAACAAATTCCCGAAAGCGCCGGGTATGTCGATCGATAATTTCCCGAAAGACCAGAAGGAATTGTACATAGCGGAGTATAATAAACTGTATCCACAGACACCAGAGCTGGTTGGCCCAAAAGAGTTTAAGTACGCGTTTCCAAAAGAGTACAAAGGCGATCGGTACGAGCACTTCGTCAATTTCTTCAACTCGATACGTACCGGCGCTCCTAATGTGGAAGACGCTACGTTTGGTTTACGTGCCTGCGGTCCGACGCAGTGCGGAAACATGAGTTATGCTCAGAAGAAAGCTGTTAGCTGGGACCCGATCAACATGAAAATTCTGAACGCTACGTAGCGCGGTATTTTCTGTCTGGGGTAAACCCAAAACAAAGAGGTGAGCAAAACACAGCTGGTGCGTTGTTCACCTTTTGTTTTACCAGGAAATGCGAACACTTCGAAAAAGTGGCCAAAAATTCTCACTTTTAACCGCCGAATTCACAAACGACCTATCATGTGTAGGTATACTTAAACGATGAAAATCTGTTACGCAGTTCTGTTGCTTTTTTTAGTATCACAAGTCAGTCTGGCTCAAACGAAACGGCCCATCGGGAAGGATGCCAATCAGAAAAAGAGTGCTAAGAAGCCCGTTCCTGATTTAGTCGGATTAATCACGATAAATCCTGACGTAATTCGTAGTAACACGCCCATAACGGCCATCATCGATGTGGTTGAAACAAAAAAAGTGCCTACCTCCGGGCCGATTACGGTGTATATGCTGAAAGATACGTCGTTTGTTCATTTCAAATTCAATCCAACGGCTACGTCGATTGATAACAGCAGCGTACAAAATGCCGACTGGAGCTTTGATGATACTACCAATCCTCATTTTTATATTTTCAAGTCAACGAAGGCAATAGCAGGTGGCAAGATGTCGACGATTGGCTTAACGGGACTATTCACCACTACGATCTCAGGACGATCAGGCATCAGCGTGACTATCCTGAAAGGTAGCGGTGGTGAAGTCAATAATTTAAATAACTCAGGCAGCACGACCATTAATTATTCTCCGCAGTAACCCCGTCAAAACGTTGTAAACGTCCATTAGTTTACCTTCACGGTTGCTCGCCCAACGCCTGGCATACCGCTAATAGTCGCCCCTTCGGCTTGCAGACGAAGACTTGTTTTAGCGTCAGATGTAAAGAAAGAGATAGTCGCTTTTCCCTGAGCGTCTGTTTGAATTAAAGGTGCCCAAAATAAGGTCGTACGATAGTCTGGCCGGATGTGTTCTGGTTTTTTGGTATCATACTGCGGTGCATAGAACTCGCGGACGGGCGCGTATCCAGGCAATTTGGCTACTAATGTCCCGGGGGTCACGTCTTTCGTAAAATCATAATTGGGACCACCCCGCTTGGTTAGAATTGAGATAACGCCACCTGCCGCGCGTGAGCCATATATAGCCGCCGATGCTCCTTTAAGCACATCAACCCGATCTACGTCCTGCACCGAAACTCCCATAATCCCCTGCAGATCCATAGGCATGCCGTCCAGTACAAACAATGGTTCAACTGCCCCCCTGAAATTAGACGCCCCCCGAATTTGCACACTCGCATTCATACCAGTTCCCATCACCTGAACGCCCGCAATCTGCCCCTGAATAACATCCAGAATTGTCATTCGTCCCGACGTATTCATGGGCGTGAACTTAACGCTCGCGTCGGGCGTGCCGTAAATTACCCGCGAGTCAAATTCTTTTTCTTTTTTGGCTTTCACGGTAACCGCTTGCAGCAAAACCTCTCCATTTCGTCGAATCTGCTGTTCAATTTCCTGATACTCTTTCGTACGGCGGATAAACTCAGCCAACGCATCTCCCGAGAACTCCAATGGGTTATACGGTACCCGTGTAACAGACACAGTGGGCGTAAGCATTTGATCAAGAGTGATCGTAAGATTCCGATTAGCCGCCCCCTTTATACCCTGAATCAGCACCGACGTAGTGTCCGTAAAATCAAGATCATACGCGCCAAAATTGCCCGCTTCATCCGTTTCACCCGAAAGGAACAGGCGCGAACTATCCCGCTTGGCCATCAAGAAAGTCAGTTTCACTTTTCCACCAATATCTTTCTGATTCGGACGAACAACCCGGCCTGTCAGCGATAACCCCCGTTCGGCGGTGTATTTGATGGGAGAAGCCTTACCAGATAGCACGTCGGACCAAGTAAAACGTCGCCAGCCATGAGTCATGAGTACCAGATCTAACAGTGCCCATCGATCCGGATGACTTGGATTAACGTAATAATCAGGCTGTTCGATTGTACCGGTGAGATCTGAAGAGAGCAATAGATGGGAAGTTATGGTTGCTCCGTTGGAATCGGGTTCAGGCGCCAATCGGGCATCTACAGCCGCCAACGACAGGTTAGCCGGAACGGGTTTACCATCGGCATTCGTCGTTGTAATTGTCAGGTCAACTTTCTCCCGATTTTTATAGGTTGTTTTGTTTGGTGCCAAGGCAACTGTGATTTGCTCATCTTTATTGACAAAGACGAGCCGTTCACAAATGGGTTTGTTCGTTTCATCAAACAAAGTCAGTTGTGAAATCCCTTCGGGAAATTGCGATCGCGGTAATTGGATCAGGGCTGATTTTTTAGACAAGGGAATCTTGGCTGCCTGAATCGCCTGGCCTCTCGTTTGCGCCAACAGCGTAAGAGCCGCCGTTTCAGCCGTATTATTTTTGTTAATGCTTACGTAAACTTTAATATTATCCTTGTGGCTAAGGTTATCTACCTGCATCACCACCCCTTGCGCCTGCACGGCAGGCAACGGATACGAAGCGGTTGTTGCATCGCTCAATTTCACAAAGGCGGTATAGGTCTGATCGGCTTCAGGCTTAAATGAGAAGTAGCCCATCCCGAGATGCTTGCTGGAAAAACCGGCAATGGTGTCTTTTTTGGCACTTAGTACAAATCCTTCAACAGACATACTCCGCCCCGACGCGTTAACCGCTTTAAAAGCAACCCGGCTCTCAATACCAGCGACCAGCTGACCGCCCTCAGGTAAAAACTGAACATCAGGCCGGGCAACAGTTCCACCAGCAGACGCTACGTTAGCTGCTGACAAGACTCCATCAGGCCGTAAAATCGTTAGCGTTTTTCTAAAGAAGTAGGCTTCCGAATAATTACGCATGTAGTTGGTATAGGCTCTGATCTCATACGTACCAGCGGCTAACGAATCCGGCAGCGTCAATTGGCCAGGAGCATAGCTGTTCGTAGCCCTCAATTGAGCTCGGAGCCGAACCCGCCGGGCAACTGGATCGACTAAATCCACATACAAAACCTGACTAACGGTATCTACTTCGTGCGTCGTTCCATTAAAAAGATAGCCTTTCATCCAAATCGTCTCACCGGTCAGATAGGCGTCGCGATCTGTATGGACATATACTTTCTCGGCAGGATGAAACTCACTGTACGCGCGGAACTGTTCCAATAACCGTTTAATAAAATCGTCGTCATAGCTGCGAAACGCCAAAAATAGCATGGCTGTAAGTGCTACGTATACAGTAGCGTAGCGAAAAAAGGTAGGGCGCATAGGATAGATTTCAGAATTAGGTGTCTTCATTAGGAAAAGTTGCGGCTAAATTAGCAGAATTACCTCCTCTTTACTATGGTTACATCTACCCCTAAAACAGCATTGGTACTTGGGGCAACAGGTCTCATCGGCGACCTGCTGACGCATCGACTCGTCGACTCGCCGTTTTACTCCAACGTAAAGGTTTTGGTGCGGAAATCATTAAACTGGCAGCACCCACGCTTGCAGGAAGTTCAGTTTGATTTCGATCATCCGAACGGGTTAGTCACCCAAGCTGATGATATTTTCTGCTGCCTTGGAACAACGATAAAAAAAGCAGGCTCGAAAGAGGCTTTCCGCAAAGTAGATTATCAATATCCATTAGACATTGCCCGACTGGGTTTAACCAACGGGTCCCAGCAATTTGCGATTGTCACAGCGATGGGCGCCGATGCAGGCTCTTCTATATTTTATAACCGGGTCAAGGGCGAAGTCGAACGGGATCTGACGAGCCTCAAATACCCTACTCTGCTTGTTTTCCGTCCTTCGCTTTTGTTAGGCAATCGATCCGAGAATCGTTTGGGCGAACGTATCGCGTCCGGGGTTATGCGCTTATTCAACCCGGTGATTCCGGATAAGTACAAAGGCATTGACGCTGAAAAAGTGGCGAATGCCATGCTGACAACGATGCAGCAGGGACTAGAGGGTAAGCATGTCTTTGAGTCCGATACGTTACAGAAGTATTAACAGCTCAGCTTTTAATTCGCAGTAGCTTATGATATTGCTAACCGCCGACTCGTCTATTTTATCGCAGCTAAATCTGTAAGTAATAAGCGTTGCGCGATTCGATTCAAGTCTGGTTCGGGTCCCTGCACATGAAACGTCGTATGACGGTGGCGCTGTTTGGCACCCAACGCCAGATTAGCTGCTGGCGATGAAGACTCCAGTTCATAAAATTGACCCATTTGTGGCTGCCCGGGTTTCATAGGCCCATCGTTATAGGCATTAATGACATCGCCCGCAAACGGTTCTTTCTGCTGTTCCCAGGAAGAATTAACGTACTGCCGATCAGTTGGATTGAAATCGAACGTAACGAGTGTTAAGGTTTTAGTTGTAGCATCGTAGCTTCCAACCCAGTTCGTAGCCCGCGCCGGTGAAACGCCTATCTTACTGCGATACTTCGCATCGGCTTTAAAAAGGGCAGACGTTTTACCCATACTTAACCGTTCGGCGGGTACTTTACCGAAATAAGCATCATTCACGGGTTGTCCAGTACCAGCTCGATACGGAACGATAATTGTTACTTCAGGCGATGCATTCATCATTCCTAAAATCCAGATCGATGGCATACCCGTTTGGGTCGTCCAGGTTTGGGCTCCCTGATTCGTAATTGTATTATCTGACTGAATCCCAACAATTTTCAGCGAATCCGTGCTGATGCCCAGAAGGCGGTTTATTTCCATCCTGGGTAATAACGTAACGGTTCGTTCAATCCCAATATCGAATTGGTTACCGCTAAAATTTGTCAACGAAACCATTCGTGTGAACGTAGCGGATGTTTGCGTAGCGCTGGCAAGCGTAAACGGTTCGGAATCAATCGCGGCTGGTGTTTGCCAGTTCTCCGCATCAAATGGATTTCCTTTTTTGAAAAACAGCGCGAACTGACCACCTTCGGGTCCTAACCAGAAGCGATCTTCGCCACCAAAGGCATTCATATGCGGGAGCATTTTTCCAGAATTTATCAACTCATAATTGATCCATCCATAACTGGCTTTTCCATCGGCGGTAGTAGTCATGATACGTCCCTGATAAGCTGGACAGATCAGGGCCCGAGCGTCGCCAGTTTGTAACTCAATCAGGTCTCGGTGGTGTTGCTGCAAAAATTGCCGATCTTTTTCGTAAGCATTCATAGTGGATGCACTAGGCATTGACTCTTTACCCGTTGTTTGTTCATCGCCTGTTCCAGGTTTCCGACTTGAACAGGCGAGAAATAGCGTAAGAAAAGCAAACGCGATGATTTTCTCCATAACCATATGAATCGCAATCCAGAAAATGGCGAACTTAAACCCCTCAGTTGTACTGATAACGTACCTGTATAAATCATTGTGATCCCTCAATCTACTTTCACAGACAATCTTCATATCCGAGCGGCCGTCTGGCACGATGCTCCCATCATTTATGCCTTTCTGTGCACATTGGAAGAACTTACGTTAGATCAAACAGCTTTCCTGAGCGTTTTCCGTCGTAATCTTGCTGATCCGTACATTTACTATTTAGTAGCCGAACAAGCAGGGGAAGTCATTGGCTTCATCAGTTGTCATGTACAGTTTTTACTTCATCATTGCGGCAAAGTCGGTGAAATTCAGGAGCTATTTGTTCGGCCGGATGTCAGGAACCAGCGCGTTGGCCAGCAGCTTGTGGCAGCCCTTGATACGTTAGCCAGGCAGGAAAACTTCGTAAACCTGGAGGTGACAACCAATCAGAAACGTACTGACACCGTTCGATTTTACGAACGGGAAGGGTTCAGGCCGACGCATCTTAAATTGGTCAAGCTTATATGAACTCACTAAAACTATAGTCTACAATCCAAATGCGCTTTGTCTATCTCTATTTGTTAACTCTCATTGCCCTTTCATTCCCATCAAATGGTCAATCGTCCATAAAAACTGATACAGCTCTCGAACGAAAGCTTCAGGCTGCTTTGGTGGGTTTTCATGGCGATGCTGGTGTTTATGTCTATAATCTTCGGACAGGTAAATCCGTTGCGATCAATGCCGATACGTTATTTCCAACTGCCAGTACCATTAAGGTTCCAATTCAATGTGGGGTATTTAACAAAATCCACCAGGGTAAGCTTAGCTACAATCAGGAGCTCATTTATAAAGACTCGTTACACTATGATGATGGCATTGTTGGCTCTTTACGCGATGGCGCCAAGATCCCGCTCAGTCAGGTAATCATGCTCATGGAAACCGTTAGCGATAATACGGGTAGCTTGTGGTGTCAGGCGCTCGCTGGAGGAGGCTCAACAATTAACGACTGGCTTGAAACGAATGGATTTCACCAAACGCGGGTTAACTCCCGAACGCCAGGTCGGGAAGCCTTTCGCACGCAATACGGCTGGGGGCAAACGACTCCACGCGAGATGGCTACATTGATGATTTATCTTCGGCAGGGGCACGCTGTCAGTGCTGAAGCGAGCGAAGAAATGTACCGAAACCTGGGCCGACAGTTCTGGGATGAAAATGGTTTGTCTCAGATTCCACCGGATGTCAAAACAGCCTGTAAAACCGGAGCCGTGAATAAAGCACGTTCGGAGGTAACGTTTGTTCATGCTCCTCACGGCGAATATGCTTATTGTATCATGACAAAAGATCAGCAGGATGAAAGCTGGGGACGTACGAACGAAGGCTCTACGTTATTACGAACGGTTTCGGCAATTTTGTGGAGTCATTTTGAGCCAAAATCTACCTGGAAGCCAACTGTCAGATATGCAAAATGACACCATTAAAAAAGCCGAAGCCTCTTTAGAGACTTCGGCTTTTTATATTAATTCGTTCTAGTCTAGTTCAAAAACTGCAAGCGTAAATCATTCAGTTGACTACGGATCGAGCCGTCGATTTGTTGATCACCGACACGCAGTACGTATCCACCTATAAGTTTTGAATCTATTTTCTCTTCTAGTTCAACCACTTTACCACCAGTAGTTTTCATAACCATATCCGAAAACTTCTTCCGTAAGGCTTCCGTTAATGGAACAGTGGTAATAACGGTTGCCCGCTCAACACCTTTCAATCGATCATATTGATTGATGAACTCGTGAGCGATGGCGTCCATGATTGGTTCCCGGTTCTTTTTAGCGATGATTTCAAAAAACGCCATAGTCACCGGATCGACACGCTTAGCGAAAACAGCCTTCAGAATCGCGCTTTTTTTCTCGGCCCGAACAATCGGGTTCTTCAACATAAGTAACAGAGGGCGACTTTGATCTACAGTTTTCTTGAAAAACTGCATGTCTTTATACATCGTCTCAGTCAGCCCTTTTTCCTGCGCCAAATCTATTAACGACTTGGCATAGCGGGCGGCAACAGTAGCAACTGCCATAGTCGATTAATTTAAGCGTGATTGGGACACTAAATCCGTTACTAACTTCTCCTGAGCACCCTTATCGCTAAGTTCTTTACGAAGTACTTTTTCGGCAATATCAAGCGAAAGCGTAACGACTTCTTTTTTCATCTGCATTACTAAAGCTTGCCGTTCGTTCTGCATCGACTCACGAGCCTGTTCCAGAATACGCTTTCCTTCAGATTCAGCTTTATCGCGTGAATCAGCCAGCATTTTGTCAGCGGTTTCCTTGGCACCACGCAGAATTGCTTCGCGTTCTGAACGAGCCTGCGCCAGTAATTTTTCGTTATCAGCTTTCAACGCTGTCATTTCAAGCCGTGTTTTCTCGGCTAAGTCAAGCGCACTTTGAATATTATTTTCGCGTTCGTTAAGGCTTTCCGTAATGGGTTTCCAGGCAAAAGCACGAAGAATTAAAAACAGGCCGAGGAACACCACCACCTGCCAAAACAACAGACCAAGATCGGGAGTAAGTAAGTCCATGCGTGTGAATTATGGATAAATCAATATTGAGTGATAGAAATCAATCTTTTGTTAGAGAACATCCGCCCACCGGCAACCCCAAATGGGCGAATGTTTTCTGAAAAATGAGCGAGTAGTGGAGCCGGCACCTAATGCAACCAGCCTACTCAAATTTAGATTCTGCTTAGGCAGCCGTAGCGACCAGCAGACAAATAACAGCTGCGAACAGAGCCACGGCTTCGATCAGAGCAGCAATGATCAGCATGGCAGTTTGGATACGACCAGCCGCTTCTGGCTGACGGGCAATACCTTCCATGGCACTACCACCAATACGACCAATACCCAGACCAGCACCGATAGCGGCTAACCCAGCGCCAATAGCGGCACCCATAACCGATACGCTACCTGTAGCTTCCAACAGCAGAGCAAACAACGTTGCGAACATAAACTTCAAACAGATTTATTAGTGAAACAAAAGATTGCATTTTAATTGATAATCATCAGCCAGCAGCTCTAACCACTACCCAACAATTGGCTTACCCTAGTTCTGAAGTTGTGCCTTCATAACCGATGCCATGATCGGCTTCGTGGTGATCTTCTACCGCACTACCGATGTACATAGCCGTCAGCAGCGTAAAAATGAACGCCTGTAGAAAAGCAACCAGCAATTCGATCAGGTTCAGAAACAGGGTAAAAAATAGCACTACAGGACTAATGGCAACGCTTGTCATCATGCCACCCATATGATTGGCCATGAAAATTAAACCCAATAAGCTCAGTATAATAATGTGCCCAGCGGTAATGTTGGCGAATAACCGAATCATCAGCGATAACGGCTTCATGAACACGCCCACAATTTCAACCGGAACCATGATTGGCAACAACGCAATAGGCACGCCTGTTGGCTTAAAGATGTGCAGCCAGTAATGCTTATTACCGCTGAACGTAACAATCACGAACGTAATAACCGCTAAAACTAACGTAACAGCAATGTTACCTGTCAAGTTAGCTGCACCTGGCAGCAGACCCAATAGGTTATTGATCAGGATAAAGAAGAAGAGCGTTAGCAGATAGGGCAAAAACTTCGTGTAGTTTGGCCCAATGCTCGGCTTGGCAATTTCATCGCGCACAAACAGGATGATTGGTTCCAGAAACGACTGAATACCTGAAGGCGCCTTGCCTTTGTTTTTCGCATATCCCCGGCTAACGGCAGAAAATACCAGTAGCATAATCACCGCACTGAGCATTAGCGAGGCTACATTTTTAGTGATCGAGAAGTTATAGAATTTAGCTTCATGATCAGCGTTTCCGGCTTCGTCAACTCGGTGGATTTTGCCATGCTCATTCTTATAGCCGTTGTAGACTTCTCCATGGGCCAATCGTGAGGAAGAGAATACCTCCAGGCCACGGTCGCCTGAATAAAGAATTACGGGCAGCGGCAACGTAACGCCATGAGCAAACTCCCAGCCGTGGTCATCCTTAATGTGGTGCATAATCATATCACCCACATTAAATTTTCCTTTATCAGCAGGTGCTTCGCCCTCATGCTGAGCGTGTGATTCACCCTCATGACCGTGTTCCTGCGCCTGAACACCTACTAACGGACTCAGAATGAGAGCCGTAACTAATAAGAATTGATTAAAGACTGAACGTATCATTTAATGCAGCAAACCGTTTTTACGAATTGCGTCGCAAGTTACGAGTAAGCGCCCAAATCTCAAAGCTTGTATAAAATATATATAGTACAAGAAAGTCCAAAACGAAGACTCGGCGCTCGTCAATTTGGCGGAACAGAAAAAAACCAATGAAAGCCAATCCAAGAATTAGTCGAACTACTGTTGCCGCCAGGTAAAGAGGAATAAATCGCTCGCGATCTCCTTGTAAACCAGTCTCTACCAGTCGATGCGTTAGGAATGAAACACTAAAAAAAAAGATCAATAAAATCTTCCAGTCAGAGTGCAGCCAGGGAGCCACAGAATATCGTTTGGCTACGAAAAATACAATTGCTAATAAAGTCGTAAATAAAACTGTTCGAAGCATTGGATAAGCAAAGGGGTAAGGGCAAAGGACGGAGGGTAAGGACACAGGGGGAAACATTACGTGAAGCAAGCTTCTGTCCTTCGCCCTTATCTTTTTTCCCTCTACTGGTTATTTTTTAGTTAACTGCCGAATAAACAAATAAAGTGATGCGCCAATGGCTGTCAGCGATAAAACGATCGTCCAGATAGGACGAGGGTTATGCTGCCACTCGTCTAGCTTCATGCCGGCCCAAACGCCTAAGCCGATCGTACCGAGCATTTGAAAAGCAATGCCGCTATACTGAACAAATGACGTAGTCTTTTCAGTTGCTTTTTTTACTGGATCATCGTCCCTAACCGACTTATTCGGGTCGTTCTGATTAGGCTGATTAGAGTCGTTCTGCATAGAATTAGAAGGATCTGTGCAATATATGGGTCAAAATTCGTTAATTTGGCCTAACGTTCCATAATGCTAAGGCAACCAGGAACGTTAATAGGAGTGACAACGCGTTATTTTCGAATGCCCCGCTATTTTCGTAATCATCTGATTCTGTTGCTTACGGTCTTTTCTTCGCTGACCGGCGGGCTACTTTCCTGTTCGCAATACAGTACTAAGCCTATCAGCAAAGGATATCATAATCTGAACGCTCATTTCAATGCCTATGTAATTGCCCGAGATCAGATTGAACAGGCCGAAGAAATATTGTTCAAAACCAGGCAAGAAAATTATAACCATTTGTTACCCATTTTGTTGCCGGTCGATTCAACGCTCATTCAACCGGTTAAACCTCAGTTAGACGATGCTATCAAAAAAGCATCCCTCATTCCTGAACGTCACCAGAATAGTAACTGGCTCGATAATGCCTATAACCTGATCGGACGTGCGCGGCTGCTGAAACAGGATCTACCGAATGCTATTGAAGTATTCAAGTACGTTAATACAAAGGGAACCAACGAAGATGATAAACACACAGCTCTGGTAGGCCTGATGCGTGCTTATGTCGAAGGAAGTGACTACACCAATGCGTTAAACGTAGCCGAATATCTGCGTACACAACCGCTTAACAAGTTCAATACGCGCGATTTTTATCTCACAAAGGCTTATTTACACGAACGTCAGGGAGAATACGTTACCGCCGTTGGCATCTTAGAAGCTACGTTTCCTCTCCTCAAAAAAGGTGAAGCTAAGGCTCGACTGCATCTTATTACTGGTCAGCTATATGACTTAATCAGTCAGCCGGCTAAAGCTGTTGATCATTACCGACAGGTACTCAGTTCACGGCCAACCTACGACCTGTCATTTTATGCCAATCTTTTCGCTATTCAAAGTAATGGCTTAACCGGCGACCAGAAGCGGATGGCCCAGTCTGCCGAAACCTTCGAGAGTCTGCTGAATGATCGTAAGAATGCAGATCTGAAAGATAAAATTTATTTCACGATGGGTCTGCTTGAAGCACGCACCGGACGTATTGATCAGGCGATTAAATACTATACACAGTCGATTCGAGAGGCAGGTGCTAACACCAATCAGGTACCTTATACGTATCTGGAAATTGGCAAACTGTATTTTGAAAAGAAGGCTGACTACTCAAAAGCAAAAGTTTATTACGACAGCGCACTGGCTACGCTTCCACAGCAATCTCCCGAATACACCGCCCTGCTAGCCAGAAAAAACACCCTCGATGAGTTTGTTCTATATAAAACGACCATTCGAACGGATGATAGCCTGTTGACGCTCGCGCAAATGGACCCGGCTGCGCTCGATAAATTTCTGGATAAAACAATTGATCAGCGCGAGAAAGAAGCGAAGGATCAGGCAGCGTTGGCGCAAAAAATTTCGGATCAAGCATCCAACGGTGGTACTAGTATGGTAGCTGGCGCTACCAATTCGAACTTACAACCGTCTCAGCGATGGGTTTTATACAATCCAGTTGCGTTGAGTCAGGGAAGGCAGGAATTTTCGGTAAAGTGGGGAAATAGGCCGCTCGAAGATAACTGGCGACGTAGCAATAAGGAGGCTTCAGAAGCTGTAGCGGCTGTAAACAGCCCACTTACAGGCGGATCACCAGCCAATTCGGTAAATCCGAATGCAGTTGTGCAACAATCGGATGCCTCCAATCCGGCAGCAAGTCCTCCTGCGCCTGCAACAGGTCGAAAAGGGCAGAAAGACGCAATACTGGCGCAGATTCCGTTAACGCCGGATGCCAAAGCTAAGGTAAATCAACGTATCGAAAATGCGCTTTACAAATTAGGAAAACTATATAAATTTCAGCTTAATCAACCTGCTGATGCAATACCAACATTTGAGCAATTATTAACTCGTTATCCCAATACGCTTCAGAAACCTGAAGTCTATTATTTGCTCCACCTATCGAATGAGCAGTTAGGCAAATCGTCGACCTGGAAAGATAAGCTGTTAGCAGAATACCCAAATACGTCTTATGCTCGCTTAACTGGACGAGTCGCTGCTCAAACTACCAGTTCTGAAGCGCAGGCACAAAAGACTTACACCACTATTTATGAATTATATAAAGCCAATAACACAACGGAAGCATTAGCTCAGGCTGAAGCTGCTTTAAGCCAATTTGCTGGTTCGCAGTTAGAAGATAAATTGGCGCTGTTGCGGGTAATCCTCGTTGGTAAAGTCAAAAACGTTGAGGCATACCAACAGGCATTAACCGAATTTGTACGTGATTACCCTGCCAGTGAATTGTTGCCACGTGCCAAGGAAATGCTGACTGCTGCCGATCAGGTGACTGCTAAACGCAAATAGAAATTAGCGTTTTATGTTTAAGTTCCAAGTTGCAAAGTCAACGTGAAATCCCCCAAAAATCCCTATACATAGAATGTTTGAACTTGCGCCCGGTCGTTACCGGAATATAATTCGAAATAGCTGGCGATTCTCGCTACTCGGTATCGCTCTGCTGATTCTGTACATCGTGGCCGTCAGTTACAATTTTCTGTGGCTCTTTGGCGGCATGCCAAGTTTAAAGGCGCTTGAGAATCCAAAAAGTGAAGAGGCATCCGAAATATACACCGCTGATAACCAGCTTCTAGGAAAATACTACGTTGAAAACCGGACGCCGATCGAAATATCACAGGTCTCCCCTAACGTAACGTCGGCCCTACTGGCAACAGAAGACGCCCGATTTATCAAGCATTCGGGTATTGACCCACGCTCCTTATTTCGGGCGGTAAGTGGCCTCCTGACTTTTAAGAACGCATCGAGTTCAGGGGGTGGTAGTACGCTTACCCAACAAACAGCCAAGAACTTATTTGACACTCGCCAGGAAGAATTAAAAGGGATACTAGGTCACGTCCCGATTATAAGTCTTGTTATTTCTAAAACCAAGGAATGGATTTTGGCCGTGCGCCTGGAGCGTAATTACACTAAGCAGGAGGTCATGATGATGTACCTCAATACGGTTTCGTTCGGAAATAACACGTATGGTATCAAAACCGCGGCTAAAACCTATTTCGCAAAAGAGCCCTGGAATCTGAATGTCGAAGAAGCGGCCTTACTAGTTGGTATGCTCAAGAATCCTACGCTTTACAATCCACGCCTTTTTGAAGACCGGGCGAAAGATCGAAGAAACGTAGTACTTAGCCAGATGAGGAAATACAAATTCCTGACTAACGAGCAGTTTACTACGTATAAAAACAAACCGCTGAAACTTGATTTTAGCGTCGAGAATCAGAACACAGGGATGGCAGCCTATTTTCGCTCGGTTATTCGCGACGACATTAAACGATGGATTAATCAGTATAACAAAGAGAATGAAGACGATCTGGATCTTTATACCAGCGGTCTGAAAATTTACACGACCATAGATTCACGTATGCAGGCTTACGCTGAAGAAGCTGTTATGGCAAACATGCGTGACCAGCAAAAGAAATTCTATGAACACTGGCGCGGCCGTAATCCGTGGGTACAAAAAGATCCCCGAACAAAAAAATACACTGAAATTCCGGGATTCATTGAATCAGTTGCCCGTCGAACCAGTCGTTATAAACAACTAAAAGCTGTTTATGGTACTGATGAGAAGGCAATCTGGCAGGATATGCGCAAGCCTGTTAAAATGAAGGTTTTTGTGTATGGTGGTCGACGTAATGAAAAAGATACGACCATGAGTCCGCTGGATTCGATCAAGTATTACAAGCGTCTCCTCAATACGGGTTTCATGTCCATGGACCCACGTACGGGCTACGTAAAGGCCTGGGTGGGTGGGATCAATTTTAAACACATGAAGTTTGATCACGTTCGCCAGAGCCGACGCCAGCCTGGTTCTACATTCAAGCCGTTCGTGTACCTGACGGCTATGGATCAGGGCTTTGTAACCCCCTGTAGTCAAGTAACGGATCAGCCGACCACATTTGCTCACGGTGAAGATAACAATGGTGGGCCAGCCTGGACGCCTAAAAACTCTACGGGTCGTTACAGCTATCGAAGTATGTCGTTACGAGAAGCCTTGGGGCAATCGATCAACACAGTTAGTGCTCAATTGATCAAGCGAACTCGGGCAGAAGCAGTTATAAAATACGCTCACGACATGGGTATCGAAAGTAAAGATCTACCAGAAAACCCCACCCTATGTTTAGGTACGGGTGATGTAGCCGTTTATGAGATGGTGGCTGCTTACTGTGCTTTTGCCAACGGTGGTATGCGAGTTAGGCCGATGGTGATCTCCGTAATTAAAGATAAGAATGGAAATGTATTAAAACAGTTTCATCCAGATGCCAATCAGGTAATAAGCGCAAACCGAGCCTATGAAATGCTACATCTAATGCGAGGGGCTGTTGAAGAACCGAATGGAACCGCTCAACGGTTGCGGACGCAATACAAACTGTTAGAAGGTGGAAATGAAATTGCAGCTAAAACGGGAACTACTTCCAATTATTCAGATGCCTGGTTCATGGGCATGACGCAGCATTTGGTTTCGGGGCTCTGGGTTGGGGGTGATGATCGACCGATTCACTTTCGTACGATTGAATTAGGCCAGGGTGGGCGTATGGCGATGCCTGCCTGGGCGATGTACATGCAAAAGATCTACAAAGATCCTACGCTGACGAGTTACCGACCAGAACCGTTTCGAAAGCCAAACGATTTTAAAATCGACTGTGGTGGTTATCATATCGACTCCTCTCAGCGATATATTCCACCAAAAGTGGTACCAGAAGACGAGGAAGAGATTTTGCAGTAAATTTATAGGCCAGCTAAGTGTTGGCCTTTTTTATTAAAACATAACAAGCAACCTTTAGCTTTGAACGGTTGTTTTTTAGTACCGATCATTCCGATCGGGAAAGTCCATTTACATTCAGTTGGCTACCTCGGCCAGTACTACGTATGCCTGAATTCGACTACAAAAAAGAGTTGGCCAAAGTCCCTCATGAGCCGGGAGTTTATCGGTATTTCGACCTTTCAGGTGAAGTGATTTACGTTGGTAAAGCGAAAGACCTAAGGAATCGAGTTGGTAGCTACTTCACAAATACCAAGCAGCACGACCGGAAAACGTTACGTCTGGTGAGCCAGATTCGTAAAATTGAATTCACCATTGTTCATACCGAATTTGATGCGTTGCTGCTTGAGAATCAGCTCATCAAACGTTATCAGCCCAAATTCAACATTCTGCTACGTGACGACAAAACCTATCCATTCGTTTGCGTCACGAATGAGCATTTTCCGCGTGTATTAACCACACGACGTATTGACCGCAAGCTAGGTACGTTTTATGGACCATTCGCTAATCTAAAGCCAATGTATACAGTGCTCGATATGTTCAGTCAACTGTTTACAATCCGAACCTGTAATTATAATCTTGCACCAGAAAATATTGAAGCGGGCAAATATAAAGTCTGTCTGGAATACCATATTGGTAACTGCAAAGGTCCATGTGAGGGTAAACAGCCTGAAACCGATTATGACAAGGACATTGAACAGGTTCACCACATTCTTAAAGGGAATCTGAAGCCTGCACAGGAATATTTTAAAGATCGGATGATCGAATCAGCAGGGGAATTGGCCTTCGAGCAAGCCCAGAAGTACAAAGATAAATTAGACGTATTACAACGGTTTCAGAGCAAATCAACAGTTGTCAATCCAAAAATTGCTGATGCCGATGTGTTCTCTATTGCCTCCGACGAGATATCGGCTTATGTTAATTTCATGAAGGTTGTCAATGGCACGATCGTTCAAGCGCACACAGTTGAGATCAAGAAAAAACTTGATGAAGCCGATGCTGACTTGCTGACCATGATGATGATTGAATTTCGGGAGCAGTATGGTAGCCAGGCTAAAGAAATCATCTCGAACATCCCGATCGATGTTGACTTAAAAGTCGAAATAACCGTTCCGCAAATTGGCGACAAAAAGAAGTTGCTGGATATGTCGTTGAAAAACGTACTGTATTTCCGTCGTGAGCGTCAGGAACGTGCCGCTGCTGAAGCCACAGCCAATGCCAGCAAGAAAGATCGTGTGTTAATTCGGTTAAAGCAGGATTTACAACTGAAAACGATCCCGAACCGAATTGAATGTTTTGACAACTCAAATATTCAGGGAACAAATCCTGTTTCGGCAATGGTATGTTTTATTGGTGGCAAACCAGCAAACAAAGAGTATCGGCATTTTTCGATCAAAACTGTCATAGGACCTAATGACTTCGCCAGCATGTATGAAGTTGTCACACGTCGTTACACGCGCGTTCTGACCGAGGGAACAGATATGCCTGATTTAATTGTAATAGATGGCGGTAAGGGACAGCTCAGCGCAGCTTGCGATGCTCTAAAGGCATTAGATCTTTATGGTAAAGTTCCTGTTATTGGCATTGCAAAACGGCTTGAAGAGATTTATTTTCCTGAAGATAATTTACCTTTATACATTGACAAGAAATCAGAATCACTCAAACTTATTCAACGTATTCGTGACGAAGCGCACCGATTTGCCATTACGTATCACCGGGATAAACGTAGTCGAAATAGTCTGATCAGTGAGTTAGAGAATGTAGAAGGTATCGGCAAACGCACGGCAGCTAAACTTTTAAAGCATTTTAAAGGAGTCAAATCTATTCGTGAAGCTCCTTTTGATGAAATAGCTGATGTAGTAGGTAAAGACCGCGCCAATAAATTAAAAGAGTATTTTGAGGCCATTGAGAACGGATAACATGCAGTCAGTAAAATAGAATTATAAAAAAAGCGAGCGTTGATGATTCAACGCTCGCTTTTTTTATAATTCTACCAGGTCAATTAGGCTTATCATCTTAATATTCCCAAAGACCATGTTCAGTTTCCATCAGTTCGTATTCAGTCTGATACGATTTTAGCAAACCTTCACGGTCACCATACATACCAACTAAATCTGTATCACCAGGATTAGCTACTTTCGTAATCCGACCGTAGAATAACCGCAGATCGAACGCATCAGCCAGGTTTTTGTGCTGAGCTTGGTTCTGTGGATTATACCAGATGAATTTCTTTGGGTCACTGCGAAACAGTTTATCTAAGTCTTTGTATTTAAACGTAGCCAAAGGCGTTTCTACACCAGCTGCGTTTTTATCGGAAGGCAGATAAATCGTTACCGTTTGAATATCATAGTACAAACGTGAACGTTTGCGATCAAATATCCAGTCCTCCTTAATTTCCATAACGCTGAATTCCTTAGCAAAATACTCATCTCCCATTGGAACGGCTGCGACTTTAGCAACTGTATCTACCTTTGGCGCTTCGACAACTGGTGCAACGGCCTTACCCTTTTTACCCTTAGTATTTTTAGCTACCGTCTTTTTCTTAACGGGTGCTCCCCAACCATCATCAGCCGGTTTTGCTGCTGCTTTGGGCGCTCCCCAGCCATCATCAGCTGGTTTTGTGGCTGTCTTTGTATCTTTCTTCTTTGTATCTCCCCAGCCGTCACCAGCACCACTGCTAGTAGTTTCATTACCAAAGCCAGCTGCAATTTCTTCAGCTGATAGCTGAGGAGCTGAATTTGGCATGATCATTCGCTTCTGAAATTTATCAGGAGTAAGCTTCGTCGTAACTGAGTCATTTTCGTAAGCATCGATCAGACCCGCTTTCATAGCGTCGATCAGATACTTAGAAATCTCATTATTTTTAGAGAATAACGACTGATTCTGTTTCTCCTTTAGGTCAATCCGACGCCAAAGAGTCTTCTTCATCATTATATCATTCTCATTAATTCCACGAACCGACAGCGAGTTTGTGCTGGGATTCGCTTTCTCCTGTGCCATTGCTCCACCAGCTACCGCTAGCAAAGTAGCGGCTACAGCTATCGTTCTGACTTGTTTCATTGTCAAATGTTGTTTTTGCCTTTCGTTCATTTCCATAACGAAAGATGGCTTTATTTAGTACGATTAATACAGTGGAACGTTTTGCATTGGGTTACCAATGGATACGTCGCTAATATCACCTTTAAAATTACGCCGTTGAACGCCATCAACCGTAATCGATAAGCGATCACCCGGCTGGATATCAGCTGCCATAGAACCTAGTGAGCCACCAGCTGCTCCTAAGTTGACTTGTCCAACCTTACGTGTTCCCCGAGCGAGAATAACTGTCATTCCTGTAACTCGGAAATTGGCATCATCAGGAGAGTAATTTTTAAAGCTCTCATCCGATACAGCCTGTACCCGTACACTACGTGCTTGTCCAACTGGTACGCCACGCGGATCGCCCACTTTTGTGCCACCAACATAGAATTCCAGTGTTGGTTTAGGAACACGATTCACCCGGAAACGTTCAGTACCTAAAACACTTCCGCTGTTGCTAATATTTAAATTAACCTGTGCTGAGCTAGGAACAACAGTGATTTTACCTTTTTCTCCGGACTGAATAACTTGTGCGCCATCTGCTGAAAAGTTAGGATTCCAAAGCGCCCCTAATTGTGGGCTCTGAATGCTTAACTTGTTTGCACAACCTAGATATAAAGGTGGCATTGTTCCTGTTTCAACCTGATAAGAAGGTTTGGCAACAAAATACTCAGCAGATAAAGGAACGGTTTTTAATCCACCCGGAGTTTGGTAAGCAATGGAACCAGTCAATGTTCGCTTAGCCAGTCCATTTTTATCGTACGCACCACCCTGGGCCGTAAATTCAATAATACCCTGGCCGTCCTGCATACGCACTGGCGCTCCATTAAGACTCATTCGTGGCTGAATACCAGAAGAAGAAGCCGCTAGGAACATTTGGCCTTTAAACTTCGTACCAGCAACAACGACTTTTGAGTCCATGCTGAGCATTGCCAGAATTTTGTCAAATTTTACGTCTTGTGCACCGACTTTACTAGCCAATACATCCAGCACTTCACCTTCAATCCGGCGTATGTCGGCTTGTTTCTGGCTTAACACAGCTAAAGCAGCAGGCACAGGCGTTTGGGCAAAGTTGAGTTCCGCGAAATCTTTCCGGCGTTGATCAGGAGAGCGATTGGCAATTGGGTCATCCTTACCATCAAGTGCCATCGGAGCATATTTTGATCCGGAATATTTTGATACGTTCTCTGCGTAGCCGTTCAATTGATCTTTCAATTTGAACGCAACGCCATTACGTCCTGTACCAATCATGAGTTGGGCTACTTTTTCCTCCTCACTTAAGTTTTTAATATTACCGGATTCGTCACGCCCACCACCCGCTTCAATAATCTGCTCTTTCACTTTATCAAGCTCACCAACCATATCGGCGGTCAGTTTTCGTACTTCGTCAGCCTGTTTAACAATAGCCAAGTCCGTTGCTCGGTTGCCCGATTTTTCAACCGTAGCCCGGATGTTGTCAAATGTTGATTGGTTTACTTTGCTGACAGCACCGGTTGACTGCTCTAAACTATTATTGATCAATACAAATTTTTCCAGAATTGCCGAAGTGACTTGTAAAGCCAGCATTGCGGTCAATACCAGATACATCATCCCGATCATTTTCTGACGGGGTGTCTCTTTTGAACCTGCCATGAATTATGGAAGTAATACGATAAGTGAAGTAGTGTATCGTTTGAGATTTACAGATAAATCAGTGTGTGATGCCTATAAATCTCAAACGGTAGCCTTATTAAATGGACTTAATTAATTGCCACGCATGGCTGTTAGCATGCTGCCATACACGCCGTTGAGAGAGGCTAAGTTACCTGTTAGTTTAGCTAATTCGCTCTTGAACTGTTGCGTATCACGACTAGCATCACTCATGTTTTCCATAGCGGCTGTCAGGCTACCATAGAAAGCGTTCATTGCTTTGAGGTGCTTGTTAGTATCCTGCAGTTCTAACTCGTAGACTGCGTTCAAAGCACCCATATTTTTGGTTACTTTCTGAAACTGATCACGATAGTCTTTGGCATCCGTTGTTGCGTCAGCCATCGAATTCATCGCTGTAATAGCTGTCCCATACGATTTGTTCATTTCGCCAATCGAACTTGATGCGGACTTTACATTACGGGCATAATCGTTTGTGGCCACGGTCGCATCAGTAAGATCAGAAAGTTTCGACACCGTATCATTCAGATTTCGGAAACCAGAGCCCAATCGCTCAAACACGTCAGGTGTAACTTTGGCCTGCGCTAACATTTGATCCATATTACCTGTCAGACCGTTTGCCTGTGGAGCAGGTTTGCGAGCTTCTCCCTTAAAATCGTCAGCTAGTTCTGGATATACTTTTTCCCAAGCATAGCCATCACCAGATGCAGTAGGATTAGTAAAGCTTTGCACTGCGTAGAGAGCAAAAATAACGACCTCCGTCAATAAGCCAGCAGTTAGCAGCCAGCCAAACTGTTCATTGTGTGTAATTTTAGCCCAGGCTCCCGCAATAACGACTGCGGCCCCGGCACTATAAATAGTTGGTACTAAACGATCCCAAAAGAAATTTTCTGACTTCGGTGCTGCCATGACAAGCGATTGTTGATTGGAATAGGTAACTGATTTTGTGTGGTAATTTTTGACAATACACTAAATACTGTCTGTAGTTTAACGTTTACAGCCAATGTCTATTGTTAGTTACACTTTCTTAGCTGAAGCCTTTTTGCTGCTCTTTGCTTTGCTACTACGTCCTCCACGAGCTGAAGCAGTACGTCCTTCCAGATTATCCATTACACAGCGGAAACCAATGTAAGAACGCTTCTGATCTTCGTATTCATAATAACGAGTACCCGTTTCGAGATAGTAAGCGATGTCTTTCCAAGAGCCACCCCGGACTACTTTACGTGGCTCGTCGGCATTCTGATTATCGGGGTTCATGTCCCAGACAATCGCATTGGTGTTGTCAGCGTAAGCATCCCGGCACCATTCTGCTACGTTACCAGCCATATTGTATAGACCGTAATCGTTTGGACTATAAGCAGTAGCTGGAGCAGTGTAAGGGTATCCATCCGCGTCAAAATTACCGCGCTGTGGCTTAAAGTTGGCTAGATAGCATCCTTTACCATTGGCTACATAAGGATTACCCCAGGGATATTTAGCACCGTTTTTACCACCACGGGCCGCCCACTCCCACTCTGCCTCGGAAGGTAAACGGAAACCAAATGATTTGTATCCGCCATCTTTTGTCCGGAAATCATCCAGTGTGTTTGTGCGCCATTTGCAGAAGTGTTTTGCCGCAACCCAGCTTACACCTACCACAGGATACGTATCAAATGCAGGGTGGCCATAGTAATGTTCCAGCATCGGGTCTCCGTTGTGATACGTAAAATCGTTTTTCCAAACGGTCGTATCTGGATAAAACTTCGCCATAATCTCTTCTTCACCCAGCGTTGAAACGGAGTCAGCTAAGAGGGCATTAACGTATTGGCGGTATTCGTGATTGGAGATTTCAGCATCATCCATGTAGAATGAACTGATCGTTACCTGCCGGTTCATGTTAATTTGAGTCGCAGCTACGTCTTCGTCAGCCTGACCCATAATGAACGATCCGGAGGGGACCAATACCATACCATAGGGTGTTGGTTGTTTCCAGCCTTTACGTCCGGTGGCAGTAATTTCACCATTCGTAACGCCTACTTCTCCCCCTTTACCACCTTTCCCACCAAACTTAGATTTTACAAATCCGCAACCTTGCATCAGCAGTACGACTGCCGCGACCATCACCACTCGGGTTGCATTGACTGTTAACCAGTTATACTTCATCATTGTAGAACTTTTCTCTTTTCTTCTTGTGCAAGATCAGACTAAAAACGAAAATCTTTTTGGTTATTGTATAGTTACGCTTAGGTTCAGCTTATTTTATATTTTTGTGCTGCACTGCTTCCCAATTTTTCTACTTGGGAGCGTGATTTCCCTTACCGCATAAGCCCGTTTCCCCAAAAATAAGCTTATCTAGTGAAACTCCATAACATGTAGTACACTAAAATGTACACAGCATAACAGCCTTTCGTAGAACTTTACAACTTTCTCTTTTATTAATACCTAAATCTTGGCGTTCTAATAATAGGTTTTTTACGGACATCAGGAATAGGCCATGCATATGCCAGTTGAAGTTCATGGGATGTTGGGCTTTTAGCCTGCAATCCACCTGTTACGATATCCAGAGCATAGCCAATCCGTAGAGCATTATTAGGCAACAAATTAAAGCCAACTGTAGCCATAATAGCATCGTTGAACCGATAACCCAATCCGCCCCAGATCCGGCTATCATACGTAGCCAGAAGATTTACGGCAACCGCCGATCCGGGAAATCCTGAGGTTGTGCTATACTGCACTAATACCGACGGTTGTATGTCTATATTGTAACCAAGACCAAGTCGATAGCCAGCCGTTAAATAAGCCTTGCTGTCTGATGGATCGGTTGAACGGTCGGTTATATAATTATACTTTGCTTTATTCAGATGGGTCATGCTGAAGCCGATCCAATAATCTACGGTGTTGTAATAAACGCCAGCTCCAATGTCAGGCTTGAACTGGTTGATACGTCCAGTTGTCAGCAAAACATCACCGGGATCATTTGGTCGAAACTGATTAAAATCATAGCCCTTATTAAACATTCCTGCCTGTACGCCTAATCCCAGAGTTCCATTCTTTAATGTCATTCGGTAGGCATAGGAAACCTGTACAGCCTGATTGATTGAGGGGCCATACTTGTCATTAAGTGCATAAATCCCGATGCCACTCTTTATTTTAGCTAAAGGCATGTTGAATGACAAAAGTTGAGTACTCTGAGCTGCACTTTCATCACCATTTCCAATCGTCTGATACCCTAAGTACTGTGTTCTGTGGGTTATCTGTACACGCGACACGCCCTCCGACCCAGCTGCGGCTGGATTGTAGTAGAGCGGATTATACATGTATAAACTAAATTGTGGGTCTTGCTGCGCAAAAGCCGACGGGCCAGCGACGAATAGCAGCAATAATGCATAAACGTAGAGTGTGCGAATCATAAACCTGACTGAAATTCGAAACTACCGGCACTTACCAAAAGCAGTGCTTTTGTAAAACTAGTACAGTTTATAAATAAACGCCTGTATAGTCAAATTATTGGCCCTAGTTAAAAGACTAAATGCCGGAATGTAGCGAACAACGCAGTTCCGGCATTTAGTCTCTATATAGCACTCGTCCTTTACGGATTGTTTGTTTTTTTGATATACAGATCCAAAGCGCCTGTCATAGACGGTGCGTTTGGCAAAGGAGCCTGAATATCAAGCGTTAAGCCAGCCTCTGTAATGGCCTTGGCCGTTGTTGGACCGAAAGCAGCTAACCGTATGCCATCCTGATTGAAATCTGGGAAATTGCTAAGCAGCGAACTTACTCCGGAAGGACTAAAGAAGGCGATGATGTCGTAACTGTTAATGTCCAGATCCGATAAATCGGTCGGGACAGTATCATACATTACAGCCTCCGTAAAATGTAAACTACTGGTGTCCATAAACTCAGGAATATCATTACGTCGGATATTCGAGCAGGGAAACAGGAATTTCTCGTTCTTATGCTTTTTAATCAGATCAAATAATTCCGTAGCTGTCTTTGTTCCATTAAAAATTTTACGTTTCCGTATGACGATGTATTTCTGTAAATAATTGGCTGTTTGCTCTGAAATACAGAAGTATTTCATATCGGCCGGTACTTCAATTCGTCCTTCCTGACAAATCCGAAAAAAATGATCAATGGCATTTCGGCTGGTAAAAATGATAGCCGTATGCGCCAGAATATTAATCTTCTGACGTCGAAAATCTTTAAATGACTCACCCTGAATTTCGATAAAGGGCCGAAAGTCGATCTGCAGATTGTACTTACTACCTAAATCAAAGTAAGGAGACTTTTCGTCGGCGGGTCGGGATTGGGTTACTAACAGCCGGTTGACTTTCGTAAGCCGGTCTTCAGTGGGGTGCATGCTGATCTCGTTCATTGAATCTCTACTCGGTACAATAGTCAGTTGGACGTTGGTGGGTCTTATTAAACAATCTATTTTTACTGTCTAGAAGACAAACCAACTAAAACTCACTTATCAAAGCGCAAAACGCAAACCAATGATAAGTGGAATCAATTCAACGATACAAAGGTACGAAAATAAATAAAGATTCTTGATAGGTTCTACACTGCGTATAACGAAGTAAAGCAAAGCTAAGCGAGCTATATAAAACCCCAAAAGTGGTAACAAAATAGCCTTTCCCGACCAGGCCATGGCGGGTGTATTATAAGCAACAACAGCCAGCACCAGTGTTAGAAACGTAAAGAAGAGCAATGAAGACTGGATTAACTTAAAAAAATGGACGTTAATAATATCCTGTAATTTGTATAAGCCGCCAAACACTTCCAGAGCTACGTATTTGCCTAGTAAACTCATAAAGGCGATGCCACTAAGCAACAGGAATTCGCTGGCTACCCAGCCAAAGCGCTGTTCGCTGAGCAGCAGTGTACGTGACGCAAATACCTCAAGATTACGGCTTTGTACAAACACGATCAGATAAGCAATCATGAAACTTAGATTGAGTGTAAAGAGCATGTTGACGCTACTCAGCGGTCGACTGATTAGAAACGATTCTTCCTGGGCTCGTAAAGAGACTAGATCACGTATGCTATAAAATCGCTGAAAAGCTCGACGATAAACCGTGAATAAAAATGCGTGGGTGGCCAGCAAAAATAATAACCCTACCCCCAGAAAGTTATGATAAACGGCTTGTGGCCGAGGTCGTACGCTTAAGTTATCGTCACTTAGAACGACTGGCTTTTGAGTAGCCGATTTAGGATAGCCAATGTATAATTGGTTATTATCAAGCCCCGGAGCACCATAAATGGTCAGGAAAATTTCGGGCTGACGATAAATCCGATACAAACTATCGATGCTTAATACCTGCCACTGATCAGCACGAAGCTTCCGCTTGAGCGCAGCATTGATAAATAAGTATCCATCCTGCCGGGTAGAAATCAATAAACTGTAATGTCGGTTACTTTCAAGATCGACATAAGAACTCAGAGCCGTCTGATCGGCGTGTTGTTCAATAATGTAGGGAATATAGGCTTTGGCACCTTCGTCATATACTTGAAAGTCGTCGCGAAAGTTATGAACCGGATAATAACGATTGTCGGGGCCAATGCCGATAACACGCGATTGAGCAAGCGAGACTGAAGGAAAAAAGAGCGAAACAGTGCCGCAATGGAGGTTGAACGAGAGAAAGAGTGCTACCATACGGATAGCTCCACTCATTGTACGCTTTTTCAACATCCGTTGCGGCACTGTTTCGCTCGTTCGCTCGTTCAACATCCGTTGCGGCAACCTTCTATTTTCCTAATGCTTTCAGCATGGTATCGCCGATGAGCGCTGGTGATTCAACGACATGAATACCGCATTCGCGCATGATTGCCATCTTGGCAGCCGCCGTATCATCAGCTCCGCCGACAATCGCTCCGGCGTGCCCCATCCGACGACCTTTCGGTGCAGTTTGTCCCGCGATGAATCCCACCACTGGCTTACGGTTACCATCTGCTTTAATCCAGTGAGCGGCTTCAGCTTCCATGCCTCCACCAATTTCACCGATCATCACAATAGCTTCGGTGTCAGGATCGTTCATGAGCAGTTCCACAGCTTGTTTCGTCGTTGTACCGATAATTGGATCACCACCGATACCAATGGCTGTCGACTGTCCCAAACCCGCCTTCGTTAGTTGATCAACCGCTTCGTAGGTCAACGTGCCTGACTTAGAAACGATACCAATGGTTCCTTTCTTGAAAATGAAACCAGGCATGATACCAACTTTACATTCTTCAGCCGTCATGACACCAGGACAATTTGGCCCGATCAGTCGTACATCTTTATCAGCTAAATAATTTTTCACCGCAACCATGTCTTCCGTCGGAATCCCTTCGGTGATGCAGATGATAACCTTAATACCGGCTTCAGCAGCTTCCATAATCGCGTCGGCAGCAAACGCTGGCGGTACGAATATGATGGAAACGTTAGCCCCAGCTTCATGAACAGCCTGCTGAACGGTATTAAACACGGGTCGATCGAGATGCGTCTGACCACCCTTGCCAGGCGTTACGCCCCCAACAACGTTGGTGCCGTATTCGATCATCTGCTGAGCATGGAAACTGCCCTCCGAGCCAGTAAAGCCCTGGACGATAACTTTGGAGTCTTTGTTAACTAAAACACTCATGACGGTTTTGGTAATCGTTGGCTATGCGGTTAATCAAATGAAAATGAACAGAGAAAAGAAAAATCCTGCCTCAATCAGTAGTTTTTTGTTCTTTCCTGTCTTCCTCTTCTGTCTAATAAAAAGTTGGGCAAAAGTAGCCGAAACTTCGTAAATTACGTGATGATTTTTTCACACATCCTTTCCGGCTCGATTCTGGTCGGGGCGGGCGTCGGCGTGTTCTGGTATTATTTTGGACGTATTTCCCTCTTTAACCGATTGTTATGGGGGTTCTTTCTTTTAACGACCTCGTTGGCAGCGCTGATTGGTGTTATTCATTTCGCAGGCAATGAATCGCTTCAGCCGTTGCATCGTTCCATGATTATTCTGTCTGATACGTTAGGCGTTGTCTGCGTCGTGACGGCCGTTTATGCGCTATTAAATCAGCGCATACTTTCCCTTACGACGTTCGTAACAACTATTATTTTTGGGCTATTCCTGTTCATTAGTCTACTAATGCCCGATGTGCGTGTTTTTACACCGATTGTTCCCTCTCTGGGTATTCTCGTATTAATGCTACTGGCTGTTTTTTCATTGCTTCAACGTAACAAACGGGGTTTATGGGTCGTGTTGGCGGCCATGATGATGGGCTTGGCAACCAAAGCCGACGCTGTCGATGGATTTATCCACCCAACTGATTTTTATCACTATGCAACAACGCTGGCCCTTTGGTTTTTTGGGAAAGCAGCACAGCCGCGCTCTAACGTTCGATAATTGAGATTAGGACGTAGTGTATAAAATCAGGATCTGCTTTAACCAACTCCTTAGTCAATTCGTTACGCTCTCACGCAGTTTCCAATTACCAGTCCTCAACGTACAATGAATTTATTACAACTGGCTCATGATCCGGTTAAGGCAGCCCGAGCCGCACGACTTGTTTACCTAAACGATACAGCCCCAGGCATCACTCGCCAACGTAACGGCGACCATTTTACGTATTTCGATCAGCGGGGTAATAAACTGAATGATCCCGAAACCCTGGATCGTATCCGCAGCATGACGTTACCTCCTGTCTGGGATAAGGTTTGGATTAGCCCTAAAGCAAACAGTCATTTACAGGCGACGGGCGTTGACACTAAAAACCGAAAACAATACCGCTACCATGCGCAGTGGAACGCCATTCGAAGTGAAACAAAATTTTTTAGAATGGAAGCTTTTGGCCAGGCCCTGCCCCTACTCCGGGCACGTCTGGCTAAAGATCTGAAAAGGCCTGCCCTATCTCAGGAAAAAGTAATTGCTATTGCGCTTAGCGTTATGGAGCAGACGTTAATCCGGGTTGGCAACGCGGCATATGAAAAAGAATATGGCTCCTATGGTTTGACGACGCTCAAAGACCGGCACGTTAAACTGGAAGGCAGAGACATCCGGTTTGCTTTCAAAGGTAAAAAAGGTATCGCCCACGATATTACGCTTCACGACCATCGACTGGCCCGTTTAGTGAAAAATTGCCGTGACATTCCTGGTAAAGAGTTATTTCAATACATCGATCAAAACGGCGACCGTCATCCGATTGATTCGGGCATGGTAAACGATTATCTACACGAAACCATGGGCGAAGACTTTTCAGCGAAGGATTTTCGCACCTGGGCCGGCACAGTCAATGCGCTACGGCTCTTAATAGAACTCGAACCCTGTGATACAGAGAAGGAATTGAAGAAGAACGTTAATACAGTACTGGATGAAGTGTCACATAAATTGGGCAACACACGTACCGTTTGCCGAAAACACTACGTCTATCCGCAGATTCTGGAAGCCTATGAATGTCAGGATTTGAATCCCTATATCAAGCAGAAAAACCTGTTTCGAAAAACTAGTCCAAATGGTCTCGATGGGGTTGAAAAACTTCTGCTGAAGTTTCTAAAGGATCAAGTGAAAAACGGAGTGAAAAAATAAGTTGAAAGGCAACATCAACGTGCAAACATCATACTCTCCACTACGTTAGTCTGATCTACTATTTGACAGCCTTGACCCAGGTGGTTTTGCTACACTTTGGGCAGTTGAATAGCTGAACAGGAGCATTAAATTTATGCACGTTACCACATGTGCAGCAGGCGTAATCACCCGGCTGCTGAATTTGTTCGGTGTGCTTTTTAAGTTCGTTTGGTAGCGTAGTGAGGCCCGGCAGAGCATCGTCAGCGCTGAACTGAAATATGCTCAGTTGGCCGTTTGCCTCCAAAATGGCGGTGCGAACCTGTCCTAGTTGTTCGATACCGCCCATTCGCAGGTCAGAAAACAATTCCTCCTGCCCCAGATCTTCTTCTTTGAAGTTCTGTGTTAGAATACAACCGTTTTCAATAACGTAGACCGGTTCACCTTCAAGAACATGTCGGACAGTTTTGTTTTTATCGCTGATGTACGTAGCTAGTTTATAACAGCTCATCATCACGATAAAAACAACCACTGCCGACAAAAGCGGTACGTCATGATAGAACATGGGGTCGCCAGCAGCCGAGCCAAGGCCAATCAGCAATACCAGTTCGTAAATAGATAGTTGCCGGACCTCACGCTTTCCCGAAACCGTTAAAGCCGTTAACAGAATGATAAACATGAACAGCGTTCGGAACGCTACCTCACCCAGATAAGACCATGGGAAATCGTGAATGAACATACGTTCCCAGTCGAAGGGCTGAACCGGATTTGACATTACGTAGTGACTGCGTAGATTGAAGAGATATCAGGTTATTCCTTCCTGACTTACAGTTTATTTTTTCGTTTCCGGAGCGTTGGCTTTTCGGATTTTCATACCGCGATTCGTTGCCCATTCTTCGGCTTTAGAGGTGGCAATAGCAATGGCGCGTTGCTCATCGGCTCCATCAGCCAGCAAGGCGTTAGCAATCTCAATGGCTTTATTACGTACCGGCGCCATAAAATACTTTAACGAATCAGGATACGTTTCTTTCGTCCAGGGCATAGCAATCGGTCAGTTAATGAGTGTCTGGCTAGTAGCCAAATAACTCATTAACTGACCAACTGTTTATCTGCCTACTCGTGGAGTGTTACATTCTTCGCTTCTGGAAATAAGCGAAATTCCGTCAATCAATTGATAGCCCAGCGCTAGCCTGGTGAAGTATTGCTACGTTCTAATCTAGATTTTCAGGCGCTTTTGCTGGCTTCAAGTGAGTCGAGCCAGCCGGCAAGGAGACCGAGAAACATGAACGTACTAATAACGATCGCAGTCCATTTCAAGACTATATAAAATGGCCATCTGGCTAAAATTGCTAGGGCAACGACTAACGCGATACCGATCAGGATCATCCAGCCTAAGCCACAAAACAGCATGAATGCCGTGCCAATTCCTGCATCTCTGCTATCGTCGTATCGAGCAGCATCACACAAATAACCCACCAAGAGGCCAACACTAAGCAGACTTATAACAATGATTCGAATTAACCACAACCACTGGCTTCCCGGAGCCCACAATAGCGGAACAAAAGCGAGCAATACGCCAATAATGGGCAGGAATCAGCCAAAATTCAGCAGCTTGTCGTGATCGTCGGCAGGGAGCGGCTGGCTAACCATAACAATAAGCCCGGTCAAAACAAACATAAGTAGCCAGGCCAGTTCGGGTCCAAGCAAATAAGCGACTGTACGGTTCATACGATTTGCCCCTACTAAAACGCTTTATAATTTTTCATACTTTCCTGAAGGGAACCCAGTAGATTGTTGAGCTGCCTATCAAGTTCCTGACAGATGCTCGGAAGATTCTTTTCGTTCTTTTGGCATAAGGTTTCGATCGGCGTATAGCGACCATTGCCTTCATCCAGCTCAATTTGCGTAAGCACCGCCCGGTATTTACGGTTAGCACATTCGATTACATAATTATACCGAAACGTATAGATGCCTCCGGCAGCATTTTCTGAACGGGGAATCGTAATGGTCTGACTGAACCGTCCAGCCAGATCACCAGTTTCTTTGTCACTTAACAGGAATGGGGCATCAATCGAATGACCCGATTGAACAACCCAAAGTCTGGCTCGTCTGAACAGGTCCAACTGCGATACGCTTCCGCAATCGACTACGTCGGAGTAGGTTACTTTCTGGTTAATTATGGGCAGAATAGTTTGTAGTCTATCGTCTGTCTCGATCGATGGGTAATTTGCATTAACGGAACCCATAACGAATAGAGCGGATACTAACAGAGTAAGCAACAGAGTAATCATACATTGACGGATTAGATGTGGGTAGAAAAGCGGAAAGTTGATTAGTTACATCGCTGTGAAAGTAGCGCATTCGGCAGGGTGTCATCCAGTCTCAATGAATAACCGGCGGGGTTGGGTAAACAAGCTGCAGAATTTTTCTGGTTCCTGGATTGATAGGCAACTATATATGCATAATGGTCGACTCAGACGATCATTGTTCGCACTTCATCGCGTAGATTCTACGGTTCAGTCAAAACAGCATTTTCCCGATACATTAAGCCGATTAGCTTTGAAGTCAATAACTCAGACTCTTTTAGTCATGAAAGCTTTTTTTGTCGCCATTACGTTGTTAATCAGCCTTATTGGCAAGGCACAGTATCAACCCGTCGGGGCTATTACTATGTGGACTGATGGTTACGTAATAACCCTACAAAACGATACCATTCGGGGACAAGTACGGATCGGGTCGCTCGTGAACGACTCGCCCGCCAGTATCATCGTTCGGGCAGCGGATGACCGTAAAACAAAAATTAAAGGTGAGGATCTCCGGCTTATTGCCCAGCGGTTACCCGACGTTGCCTATTCGACCGGCAGCATTCCGCGAGAGCGCGAGTTTGTTATTTTTGAGCGAGTACCTAATCCGCGCCGAAAAGACAAACCCATGTTGCTGGAGCGACTGACTCGATTTGATGGTGCGATTGCCCTGTATTTTGATCCATCTGGCTGGAAGCAAAAGTCAGAATATACGTTTGGTAATTTTGTATTAGAAATTGATCGGCAGGACCTCAGCTACGTAGCAGTAAAACATGGAGCCGAAGCGTTCATTGCGAAACGCGGTGAGATCGAAACCGTTTACGAGCGGCTCTTCGGCGATTGTCCCCAGTTCATGCGCAACAACCCAACGGCTACCCGTCGTGACTGGCGATTACTTGGCGATATGGTGGCGGACTATAACAAGCTTTGCCAGCATTTATAAACGATACTCCCTACCAATCCGGAATCTCAGTTTTGTGGTATGTATTGACAGCGGTAGCTATAAGTACAGATTTACCCGTACTTAGCCTTCGTTCATTCACGTTACGTCTCAAAATGAGATTTTTATATGCTCCGTTCCCGATTCGTGTGGCAGATTCCAGCCGTGCTGCTTGTTGCCATTACAGTTTTAGTTCTCGGCAATGAATATGCCATTGCCAGCAGCAGTCGGCGCACAAAAAATATACCCTACGTAACGCCTAACGTACCTGACTTTGATGTTGATCGGAACGTACTCGATGTTTACCAGCCCAACCAAAGGCAGGCAATAGGCCGCCCTGTAGTAGTATTTATTCATGGCGGTGCCTGGGATAGTGGCAGCAAAAATCTTTACGCTTTTATTGGTCGGCGGTTGGCGAAACAGGGCGTGGTTGCCGTGCTCATTAATTACCGGCTTGCTCCTTCCGTAACGGTTCCAGACATGGCTGATGATTGCGCCCGTGCCGTGATCTGGACGCAAACTCACATTGCTGAATACGGTGGCGACCCAAGTCGGATTTTTGTGATGGGTCACTCAGCAGGTGGTGGATTAGCCGCGCTGATAGCGACCAACGATCAATTATTTACAAAGCTCGGCGCAATCAGGAACCCGATTAAAGGGGCTATTCTCGACGATCCGGGAGGCTTGGATATGTTTGACTACCTAACAAAAATGGAGTATTCCGGCGACGAGAAATACCTTGTACCATTTGGTAAAAATCCGGCTGTCTGGCGTGATGTTTCTCCGCTGTACTACGTTCGGGCCGACAGTCCGCCTGTATTGATGTATGCGGGAGAACATACGTATCCGGGCATTGCCAGCAGTACGCGAAAATTCAACCAACGGTTACAAGACCTGGGCGTAAAACATGAATTCACCATATTACCGGGCAAAAAACACGTTGGCATGGTCACGCAGTTATTCTGGGAACACAACATCATTTACCGCGACCTATTGAGGTTTGTAGGAGCGTAACAACAGATTATTTTCAGCTTTTCTCAGTTAGTCTATAAAAATATTCCTCAACTAAATTCTTTTAAAAATCTGCGCGGAAAACCACGTATTTTAAGCTGCCTTTTTACCTTTACAGGAACATCAACAGCCAGAATATGAACGACATAGGTTTACTGCAATACGCATTACAGGACTTTGCCGGAATCAACGAGAACGACTTTGCGCTGTCGACACCCTACTGGCAACTAAAGCGTTATCGGAAAGGTGAGTTTTTCAACGAACACAAAAGCGTCTGCAAACATCTCGGATTCATTCTTGATGGAATTTTTAGGGCGTACTACGTCAACGAACTCACTGGTGACGAAAAGAATGTATTTTTCTTTTCGAAACACCAATTAATCGTGTCGTACAAGAGTTTTCTTACGCAGACGCCGTGTAATTATCATACTGAGTCAATGTCGGATTCGACCATTTTATACATCCGAACTGATCAACTGAACCAGCTGTATCAGCAGTCTCATCAATGGGAGCGTTTTGGCAGGCTCGTTGCCGAACGAGCGTTTATGATGGCCATGAGCCGAATGGAAGATTCCCTGTTTCAAACGCCCGAACAGCGGTACCTGGAGCTAATGCAACAGCATCCCGATATTTACAATGCCGTACCGCTTTACCACATCTCTTCTTACCTCGGTATTCAGGGGCCTTCATTGAGTCGTATCCGAAAACGAATGGCCAGTCGGTAGCGATTCGTTACGATTTTAACCTGGGTTAAATTTATTGTCTGTTGGCTTGCTGACTTTTGTACTGTTCAAAGCATCAGGGAACGTATCAAAATACCTCTCTTAATGCCTGGGCTGGTACTAAGTTTCACTAATTCACATACTCTAAACTGTACAATTATGGAAGCCAGTAAAACCAAAAACGTCGTATTTGTTACCGGAGCTTTTGTTGTCAATACAGGCTGGGCCGATTGGCAAGCTTATTTCGAGGGCAAAGGCTATACTACCATTGCTCCACCCTGGCCCTACAAAGATGGCACAGCGGCAGAACTGCGCGCCCGCCAGCCAAACGACACCGATTTAGCCAATTTATCGCTGGATGAACTGGTTGACCATTATGCGAACATTGTCAAGAGCTTCCCTGAAAAACCGATTGTCATTGGTCACTCACTGGGCGGTCTGATCACGCAGATTATCGTTAATCGGGATCTGGCAGCGGCTGGAGTTGCCATTCACTCGGTTCCGCCACAGGGCGTGTTTCCCTACGAGTTTTCGTTCCTGAAAGCGGGCTGGAAAGCACTGGGTTTGTTCACTGATCTTGAGGAAACCTACCTGATGTCGTTTGAAGACTGGCAATACGCATTTGTCAATGAAATGCCGCTGGCAGAGCAGCAAAAAGCCTACGATGAGAACACGATTCCAGAATCGAAAAAAGTAGCTCGTGGTGGCTTAACCAGTGCGGCTCACGTTGATTTTGAGAAACCACACCCTCCGCTTCTGCTTACATCGGGAAGTATCGACAACATCATACCAGCTCACCTCAATAATCGAAATTTCGAGGCTTACAAAAACAGCGGTTCCGTGTTGGATTACAAAGAATTTCCGGGACGTAATCACTTCGTTGTTGGCCAGCCTACCTGGAAAGAAGATGCTGATTATATTCTGGATTGGCTGGCGAAGAATGCATAAATCAAAAAAATCAGAAGTTGAACGTCACTCACTATGTAGTTCGGCTTCTGATTTTTCTACCCAGAACTCCTTATTCTTGTTGATATTACTGCCTTGACTACAATCCGTTTAGTAGAAGAAAACAAATTACATACCCTCACTCTTCCAAACAACGCCTTCTCACAAACGGTTGCTTAACGTAAACGCACTACGTTATGAATCCAATCAATCGCTTCGTTGACCTCCTACTCGACCAACCTTCCGCAACACGCGTATCCCGTCAGGACTTTCTCCAGTTTACTGGTCGGACGCTAGCGGTAGGTGCTATCGGAAGCACGCTTGTTGGCTGTGAAAAAAAGCCAGAAACAACGGCTTCTTCATCTGCCGAAACGATGAATACATCCAACGGTCCAGTACCGAAATTACCCGCTACGTCGCCACCAGCCGAGGTGCCCTCCGATCAGCAGAAGTCGATTGAGCTGGAGCCAATAAAAGCTAAAACGGAACAGCAGGAAGGCGATACGCCTACCCCACTGCCCGAAGACCAGCGGGTTGGCTATGCGCTGGTTGGACTTGGTCACCTCACGCTTAACCAAATTTTGCCCGCTATCGTATCGTGTAAAAAATCGAAAGTAGTGGCCTTGGTGAGCGGCAGCCCCGAAAAGATGAAAAAAGTGGCTGAACAGTATGGCATCAAAAAAGAAAGTTGCTACAGCTATGAAGACTACGATAAGCTAAAGGACAACAAAGAAGTACAGGCTATTTTTATCGTGTTACCCAACGGTATGCACGCTGAATATACCATTCGGGGAGCACAGGCAGGGAAACATATTCTGTGCGAAAAACCAATGGCAAATTCCGTTGCTGAATGCGAAGCCATGATCGACGCCTGCAAAAAAGCCGATCGTAAACTAATGGTTGCCTACCGGATTCAGTATGAACCCCACAACCGTATGGTTCGCGAAATGGTCCAGAAAGAGCAGTTTGGGAAAGTGAAGTCGATTATTGCCAACAACGGTCAGAACTCCGACAATCCGAAACACTGGCGATTTAATAAAGCATTAGCTGGCGGTGGTTCACTACCCGATGTGGGGTTATATTGTCTGAACACAATTCGGTACGTTCTGGGTGAAGAACCAACAGAAGTGGTGGGTTACGTTCATAGTACCCCCAATGACCCTCGTTTCAAAGAAGTCGAAGAACAGGTAAACTGGCTCATGAAATTTCCGAGTGGCGTGCAGGCGAGTTGCGCAACCAGCTACGGGCATCACGACGACAAAAGTTACCGAGTTCTGGCCGACACGGGCTGGATCAAGATGGACCCTGCTTTTCCCTATACAGGATTGAAACTGGAAACGAGTCAGGCGCAGGGAAAAGACAATCAGATTATTCAGCATAACATTGCTGACAAAGACCATTTTGCTACCGAAATGGACCATTTCTCTGAATGTATTCTGGAAAATAAGGTGCCTTTTACCCCAGGTGAAGAAGGTCTTCAGGATCAGAAAATAATGGAAGCCATCTATCAGTCGGCCAGAGAAGGCAAACCCGTGAAGCTGACAACTATCGACAAAAAAGATGCATTCCGGGGACCAGAACCGAAAGAAAGCTAATATAATTAACGCAAAAGTAGCTGATAATGAAGCGCTTCATGTGCAATTTATAGCAGTTCAGACGCGTACATAAGCGGTTCGTGAACAGTTGAATAGTGACGTAGAACGACATACAGCATCTTTGTATCGTCAATTAAAAACAACACTATACTAATGAGAACGAATCTATTAAAAATAAACCGTCCTCCCCGCCCCCGCATTATCGAAGTGGGTGGCCCGGTGATTGGTCAGGTAAGCCGCAGCACGTATCGTCTGCGCGTACGCTAATTAAGTCAATTCAATCATAAAAAGCCCTCTATCGTTCGCGATGAGGGCTTTTTATGATTGAATTGACGTGTGTTTAATAGCGGATTGGTGTATCGCGCGAGTCGGCGTAGGCTTTGTTGAAGTCGATTTTTTTTACCTGACTCGCTACGTAGCGGATTCCCTGGAAAATGTGTCTGATAAACGTAGTATCCTCCACGTAATCCGTTTTGGCATGGCCCAGGGTTGTACACCAGGTGTAGCCTCCATCAAAATTGTAGTACCATGCCGATGGATACAGATCGACAAAAGGAGCGCCGAACATTTTTATTTTTTCCGGTTCGTCCTGCTTAAGTGTTGTCAGATCGTTCGCCATGATGACAGTTGGCCCTGGCGACATATTTTTCGTGAAATAAAACTCATCTTCTTTTTCCCAAACCTTCGGTAAGCCCTGCATGGATGGGTTTTTCGAGTCCAGTACCTCCACATTGAATTTTTGGAACTTGGGGTGCCAGGCAAACGTACCGCCCAGCATACGCTTGAACCAGGTCCAGTTGCGCTCGGTGCCCATAACGGAATGAATACCCACGAACCCCCCACCTGCTTCCATGTATCGCCGGAAACTCAATCGCTGCTGATCTGTATCAAAAACGTCGTTGTTGGTGCTGGTAAAAACGAGCAGGGTATACTGCCGGAGATTAGCCTCGGTAAAAACGGCTGGCTGATCCGATACGTCGACGGCAAAGCCGTTTTGTGTACCCAATTTCTGAATACACAGAACCGCATTCGGAATATTATCGTGGACATAGCCCTTCCCATTTTTTGTATACACCAGCACTTTTACCTTTTTCCAGTTCACCTCCTGACTCCAACTGGCGCTAGCCGTAAGCAGGCAAAAAATTAGGGCAGATAGTAATAATGTAGTGAATCGATTCATCTTTTGGGTTTAGTTGATGACTCTATAAGCCCGAATCGCGCATTATCTCATGCTTTTTGATCGACGGGTAGCCGAAAAAAAAAGGCAGCGCCATCAGTAATCTGCGGATCTAAGCCAATCTGGCCATCCATGCTCTGGATAAATTCACTGGAGATAGCCAGGCCAAGTCCCGTACTGCCTGATGATGATTCCGATAGTTTTCCCGTTAGCGAAGAGGCTTTAAAATAGCGATCAAAGACCCGGCTTTGGTGTTCAGGTTGAATACCCGGCCCATGGTCGCGCACCCGAAACTCGACGAAGTTGTTAATCAGATTGGCCGATACGTCGATTGAGCTATCGTCGGGACTGTGGCGAATGGCGTTATTCAGAAAGTTGACCAATACCCACGATGCCTTATCCGGGTCAGCTGAAACAGGTGGCAACTTTTCAGGAGCCGTTATGGAAAGCGTAATCCGTTTGTTTTCAGCCTGTACCCGGAGCGCATTTATCGCATAATTGACAATGTTGACCGGCGCTACTGATTGTATGTTGAGTTGAATTTGTCCTGATTCCACCTGAGCCATGTTCAGCAGTTCGCCCGTCAGATTCAGGAGTCGGTTAATATCGGCGGAAAGGTTACTGACGAGTTGCTTCTGCTCGTCATTCAGCTGACCGACCCGTGAATCTTCCAGCAGTTTAAGGCTCATTTTACTGCTCGACAACGGTGTTTTTAACTCATGTGAGATCGTTGCAATGAAATTGGTTTTCGCCAGGTCAAGCTCTTTGTAGGACGTAATGTTTTCAAGCACCATAACGTAACCCGCTAACTGAGAGTGCTCTTCGCCCGTCCGGGTCACTTCCACAGTATGGGTTCGACGTTTGAAATAGCTTTCCTTTCCGCTTCCATTCCGGGCCGTTTCATTCAAACCAGGTCCATCCAGACCAGGATCATAGATTTTCAGAAAGCCATTCGATTCGGTTCCGGGTACTTGTTCGGCCATAATATCCTGAATCAATGTCCGCATGAGATCATTTGATGCTGCTACGTCGGGCGCGTACTGACCAATTAGTTGAGTCTCATCAAGGCCCAGTAACCGACAAGCCACCGGATTGGCGAACAGGATACGTTTATTCTCATCCATCCCAACAATGCCTTCATTCATGATCCGAATGAGAGTGTCAATACGTCGTTTTTCGAACAGTACCCGCGCCAGATTCGAGTGCTCATACTCATCCAGTTTTTCTGTCATGGAATTAAACGTCCGGGCCAGTTCGCCAAACTCGTCGTTAGAGCTGATATGCAGTCGCTCTTCAAAGTTGCGTTTGGTTACCTGCCGAAGGCCCCGTGTCAACTCGCGCAGAGGATTGGCGACGTAGCCCGGAAAATTGAGGACGAACGAAAACAGAATCATGATGCAAATTGCCCCAACTACTGACAACCACAGCAGCGCGTTTTTGGCGGTTTGTTTAGCGGTCTCATTCTTACGGATAATTGCCTGACGGTTAATATCGTCCAGCGCAAAGAGGTATTGCCGAAGTCGTGCCATCGTGACAGAATCCATAGCGCCCGCCCGGAGTCGATTAAACTCTCGCCGTAAGCCGCTGGTCGCATTCTCCTCGCCAGCTTCTGTTACGTTCGCTTCCTGCTTTTTCAGGTTTCGATCAAAATCGGCCAGGGCGTCTGGGTCAGACTTAGCCGATTCGGTGAGCATCGCCAATGCTTTCTGCATGTTACTGGTGAACTCAAGCGAGATGTAGTTATCCTTCAAAATCGCCTGTGAATCGTTCGATAGCTCGTTGAGATAATACATGCTCAACCCACCAATGGCCAGGATGATAGCGAACATAAATGCCAACGCGGCTGCTATTTTGCTTTTGATGGACATGTTTAGGAGAGTATGATCAAGTCGGTATCTGATCCCGACAGTTTGTTAAGCAATTGATTAAAAGCATTGGTTCGTAAAATAATCTGCACTAGCGTAAAATGAGGCTTACCAATGCAAACCGTCGTTACGTTCCGTTTCTCTACCTCAGCCATAATGCTGTTGACAATGTGGCGGCTCTTTACCTGAATCACCTCGGCGCCCAGCTCGGTCGCTAATTTTAGATTATTAATCAGATGCCGTTGTTTATCCAGCCTAATCCGGTCGGGTGCTTCGTCGGGCGTCTGGACATACAGAACGTACCAGCGTGAATTGTAATAAGCAGCCAGCCGGGCTGTTTTGCGAATAACGCGCCGGGCAATTTCCGGATTTGAACTGATACTGGCCAGAAACCGCTCCGGCTTCACCTGTACGTTTGAAGGAACAGTTGTCTCGATCTTACGTTCAACGGCAGTGGCTACTTCACGTAACGCGAGTTCGCGCAGTTGCAGAATTTTTTCGGGCTGAAAGAAATTAGCCAGCGCCGTTTGCACTTTCGCTTTGTCGTAGATTTTACCCTCTTTAAGCCGATTAATCAACTCATCGGCCGTCAAATCAATGTTCACAACCTCATCCGCTACGTGCAATACACGGTCGGGTACGCGCTCCGTTACGTCGACGCCCGTGATTTCGTGAACCTCATCGTATAAGCTTTCAATATGCTGAATATTTACGGCGCTGATCACATTAATTCCCGCGTCCAGAATCTCCAGTACGTCCTGCCAGCGTTTTTCGTTTTTTGAGCCAGGAATGTTGGAGTGCGCCAGTTCATCGACAATAACTAATTCCGGGTGAAGATTTAGAATGGCCTGTACGTCCATTTCTTCCAGCTCACGACCTTTGTAGAATAGCTTACGGCGAGGAATAACGGGTAGTCCCTCGATGAGCGCCTGGGTTTCAGCTCGATTATGTGTTTCGATAAACCCAATCGTTACGTTGATGCCGTTACGTAGCAGCGAATGAGCTTCCTGCAACATCCGGTACGATTTACCCACGCCCGCACTCATCCCGATATAAATCTTAAACTTCCCCCGCCGGGACTCCTGAATGAGTCTCAGAAACTGTTCGGCGGATTGGTCGCGGTCGGTTATGACAGGGTCATTCATTGCCATTAAGTAGTCATAAATAGCGTTACCAAAAATGGTAGGGAGTCAATGGTATCCACGGGCCGGGCCGCGTTCGGCTTCAGCCCGTGAATCAGGCTACGTCAAACA
>NZ_JACXAA010000024.1 GCF_014699035.1 Spirosoma validum | reverse complement strand
CCAAGAGAGCCAGAGAAAAAGGTCCACAAACCTGACACCACGGCTGCCACGGCTGACACGATTCACTGCTTTCCTGAAACTAGGCAAACTTTTCCAGTTGCTTTACCAATACGTTAAAATCCTTTGGATAGGGCGCGATAAACGTTTGCTCTTCGCCATTCAATAACGTAAACGTCAGCGAATGAGCGTGGAGAGCAACGCGTTGAATGAGAGGAAGCTCTTCCGTGCCTTCCTTCAGGTTGAATTTACGCTTGACGTCGGATAAAAAGACGGGTTTGCCCCCGTAGGTTGCGTCGTTGACAATGGGCGCTTTCAGGCACATTAAGTGTACGCGAATCTGGTGCATCCGGCCGGTAATCGGCATACACTCGACCAGCGTAGTGGTTCGATAAGCCTGCAACGTATTAAAAATCGTTTCGGCCACTTTTCCTTTCTCCCGATCAATCCGAACAGCCGTACCGTCTTTAACGGGCGAGATAGGCAAATACACCGAAATGCCGTCGAAATCATGGATGCCATTCGTTACGGCATGGTAGCGTTTGGTTACCTCCCGATGTTCAAATTGCATGGCTATATGCCGATACGCTTCCGGGTTTTTAGCAATAGTCAGAATGCCCGATGTTTCTTTATCTAACCGATGCCCAAGTTGTGCATCAGGATGATAGGCTTTAGCCATCCGCACGATACTTTGCCCACCGCGATCCTGCGTACGTTCATCAAGCGATGCTACGTAAGGCGGCTTATTGATCAGGATATAATCCTCATTCTCAAAAACAATGAGGTCTTCAAAATTTAGTTTCATTGATAAATAGTCGATAGGAACTGACGACTGAACGGAAACACAAAAAGCCTCCTCCTGATCGGAAGAGGCTTAGCGCTATAAATCGTATAAAAACTATACTGACAGCGTACCCCGCTGGGCAGCCTTACGAATCGTTGCTTCCAGACCATTTTTGTTGATGGTCTTGATGGCTGACGTAGCTACTCGCAGCGTAACCCATTCGCCCGTTGATTCAACGAAGAACCGCTTCTTCTGCAGGTTCGGGAAGAATTTACGCTTAGTCTTATTGTTAGCGTGAGAAACGTTGTTTCCCGTGCGTGTGCGCTTTCCTGTGATCTGACAAACTCTGGACATTACCGTACTCGTTTTCCGTATGAGGGCGCAAAATTCGCTAAATAATTCATAATCTGCAACTCATTCTCTCTTTTTTTTGAAACCATACGGACAGTGCCGGCATCCATTTTGGCAGCAATAGCCTCGTTTAAGGTGATAAACAGCCGTAAAAACGATGTATCCTTCAGGCGTTAAATAATAATCTTCTGGGGCTAAATCAGGGACTTTTTTCTTTATAGGTTGCGACGGCATTGGTTTTGGGCGTCTCTGAAAGAAAATGTATTTTTGAGAAAACGGACTATTCGGCAGGTTAGTTGCAAAAACGATTGGCCTTCATCAATGTAGTTACTTTAACCACTTTTCGCTATGATACTCGAACCAACAACACCTACTTCACCAGCTGATAAAGCTATGCAGTTGGAATGGCATTACGGTGCTCATAATTATCACCCTGTTCCAGTGGTATTGTCGCGGGGCGAGGGTGTATTCGTCTGGGATGTGGAGGAGAAGCGCTATTTTGATTTCCTATCGGCATACAGCGCTGTTAGTCAGGGGCATTGCCATCCACGTATCATCAATGCTATGATTCGGCAGGCGCAGCAACTGACTCTGACATCACGAGCGTTTTACAATGATAAGACCGGCATTTGCGAAAAGTACCTGTGCGATTACTTCGGCTACGACAAAGTCTTATTAATGAATTCCGGAGCAGAAGGGGGTGAAACTGCGCTCAAGCTGACTCGAAAATGGGCTTACAAAGTGAAGGGAATTCCACAAAATCAGGCTAAAACCGTCTATGCGGCTGGTAATTTCTGGGGCCGGACGCTGGCCGCCATTTCCTCATCGACGGACCCGAGTAGTACAAACGATTTTGGCCCGTTACTGCCAGGGTATATTATCATTCCGTACAACGACCTCAATGCACTGGAAGATACGTTTAAGCGCGAACCAAACATTGCCGGATTCATGATTGAGCCTATTCAGGGGGAAGCGGGTGTGGTTGTTCCTGACGAAGGTTACTTGCGCGGTGTTCGGGAACTCTGCACTAAATACAATATACTGTTCATAGCCGACGAAGTACAGACGGGAATCGGGCGAACAGGTAAGCGCATCGCCTGCGACCATGAAAACGTAAAACCGGATCTTCTTGTACTTGGTAAAGCTCTTTCCGGAGGTACCATGCCCGTATCAGCCGTCCTGACATCGGATGAGGTGATGCTGACGATCAAGCCTGGTGAGCATGGGTCTACGTATGGCGGTAATCCGCTGGCCTGTGCCGTAACGATGGAAGCCTTGCAAGTCGTTGAAGACGAGAAACTGGCCGAAAACGCAACGGCAATGGGCGAAATTTTCCGGGCGCGTATGACGACTCTGAGTCAGAAAACCGACTTGGTTAAATCGGTACGTGGTAAAGGATTACTTAACGCCATTGTTATTGCCGAACGACCTGATCTTGGCGAAGAAACCGCTTGGGAAATTTGTCTCAAACTAAAGGATAACGGTCTGCTGACTAAACCAACGCATGGCGATAAAATTCGATTTGCTCCTCCACTCGTTATCAACGAAGATCAAATGCATGAAGCTTGTGATATAATTGAAAAGACAATGCTGGCTTTTTGAGAAAGGCTACAAGTATAGAAAAAAGAAAACCTGACTACATTCGCTCGCATGACACCAGATAAAGGCCTAAATCAATTCGAGTCTGTAGTCGCTGAGGTAGTGCAAAAGGTTAATCGCTCAATCGAGGGCAATGGCCAGATTATCCACGAGGTATCCAAAATACCCGGTATTGAAAAGAATGTCAGCACAATTGCTACTGGCTTAGTTGAATTGACAATCAACGTAAACCAGCGTTTTGATGAGCAACAACAACAAATCGATCATCGATTTGAGAAGCAACAGCAGCAAATTGACAGCCTGAGGAAAGAAATGCAGAAGGGATTTCAGAAAATAGATCAGCGGTTCGATCAGATTGTTACGCTTATTCAGACCCGCCTGACGTAAAATTGCTGGTTGAAGGGTTAACGCTGCTTAGGAAAGTTTCGAAAGAATTTCCTAAGCAGTGTTGACGACCTATTGAATGGGTTGGCCATTTTTGAATGTACTAACTAAGCGCTCTCCATCGGAGAAATAGTACGTTCCTTTACCGTTTGGTACGTTTTTCTGAAACCATCCGGCATACTTATCACCATTCCGGTAAAAATAAATTCCGTAGTCCCAGCGTAAGTTATCACGGAAATTTCCTTTGTACTTTATTTTACCATCGGCGTAGTATTCGGTGCCCTCGCCATGCTTATCGCCCTCTTCAAATTCACCGGTGTAGCGTTCGCCTGTTGGATAGATAAATGAACCCGTTCCATCTTCACAGTCTCCTGAAACGCAACCTACGCTGGCCCGAACGGGTGCCTTAGGAGCAATGACCGAACGCGATGCTGCCACAGGATTACTAGTACTCACAACCGGCTTTGGGGCCATCGCAGTGGGCGTTTTCACCAAGGTTCGGCTTTTAGGATACATAGCTTCTGCTTCCAGCCAGCCCTTACGAATGGCATCAAGACGGGCAGGTTTGGCGGGGTGAGTCGACGTAGCATGCTCATCGCCAAGAGCGCGTACGGCGATCATAGATTCTTCCAAAGATGCGCCTAGTTGGTGCAACACGAACCCTGAAAACTTATCCGCTTCGATTTCCTTTTGTGGCTGACCACCCCGCCCGTCGATCGTATGGCCCTGCAAATGGTGTCCAATTTCGTGGGCCATAATGCTGATCGCTGACCAGTCTGTTTCGGTTTCTTCTTCAATCTGCGCCATGAAAGCGCCGTCGTAGACAATGAATCGTTGGCCTTTCAGAACCGTAGCGAAGCAGTTGTCCGTATTAGAGCACTCAATGACTTTGAAATTACGCATCAACCCGATTGGCTTTAAAATGCGGTCAACAACTTTTTCAGCATGACCGTTGGACTTTGTCGTAGGCGAGCAGACAACTTCTGAGCTGACCTTGCCGCCCGTGTAGTTACAAATAAATGAACCGGGACTAGCCGGAATTTGCGCAAATAGCGGGTTAATTATAGCCGCAGTTACGAAGAGAATAGGGAGGGATAAAGCCGCTCTCACAGGCATAACCGAATGGGGTTAATCGTTCAACACGGCTCAATAACGATGGAAAAGGGGTAGGGATTGTAATACGTACGTAGCTGATGGACAAAAGTTAGTTAAAACGCTTAACTTTCCTAATGAATTCAGAGAGTGAACAGGCACATTTACAACCATAATTCATAAACCGAACTCTTTGTATTGAGTGCAGATGTTATAAGCTAATCGATTCGCCATGAATACATTATTGTTTCGCTGTGGATTAATCAGTCTTACCGTACTCTGGCTGGGTTGTAAAGAACCGATGACGCCTGCTGAACCGACATTTTTCCTGAAAACGATGACGGAATCCCGGTATACGCCTGACGATAGCTTAACGATCACGTATCATTATGATCAAACGAATCGATTAGAGCGCGAAGAGCGGAAACAGCCATTCGCACCTGGACGTATTGTCGATTTATACGAGTCCAAAGATCTATCTCAAGTATACGCTGATCAGTGTCGGATTCATAGTTATAATATGCAGAATCAGGAAATATCGGTAAAAAGATATTTCTTCACAGCAAATGTCTGGCTTACTTACGATGCTGACTCATTGATTTATGCAGCAAACCAACTGGCCATGCAGGTGCATAAAGATTATTTCTTCCAAGTGGATGGTGGGCAGTACGCATTTAGCTCTCCCCTGTGGCTCACAAAACGGACCTTTACCTACGATTCGCAAAATAGGGTTGCCTCAGAAACGGATTCGGTATTCATCACGCATGATATTCCAGTCGGGAGTACAATGTTAACTAAAGCTCCCGCTACGTATCTGCACACTAACAAAACGACTTACACCTACGATGACAAAGGGATGATGGTTAAGTTAGTTGCTATTTCAGACGACAAGAATAAGCCCAGACGCTACAGCAATGGTTGGTACGTGATCAGTACGTCAGGAGGGTATTCTTCTTCAGTACGGATGCCTTTTACGCCGGGTACGACGACGTACATGTATGAACACAACAGCGACGGTCAGCTGAGTCGCAAAACAGCCACTTATACCGATGGGAAGAGTGCTCAGAACTACGTGAGTCGCTTTACGTATGAGTACGGTATGAAACAGTAACCTACTTTCGTTGAGGACAGTCGCTGGCCTGGTTCGGTTGCCACTAAAGACGGTCAAAAATCGTTTTGGCAAACGATACGTCCGAATTCTGCTCCGCTAACTTTCTGAGCTTCGCTTTCGAATAAGAAATTCCGCTAACGAGTATCTGTTCGAGGAGTTGACAGATAGCTGCTGGCGAGGCTGAATCCGTTACGTTCCCAAATTGCTCAGTTTGTACCAAATGGCCCATATAGCCATAATCGGACGATACCAAAGGTTTATCTGATACAGCCGCCCGGATGATAACGGAAGCCATGCCGACGTGGCGTTGATAAAGGGTCAATACGTAATCAGCAAGCTCAAAATGGACCTGAATTTCTCTTCCTTTGACTTCTTTAAAAACCCCAACAATCTGAAGGTTCGGGCTAGCCTGAGAAATCTTCTGTTCTATTTGTGCTTGATAATCAGGGCTGATAGCTCCTACCAGCAAAAAGCAAAGTTTTTGTTGCAATTCCGGAGCCAACTGGTTGATGGCTTCCAGAAAAGGCTCGATACCTTTACGCTGATCTAAATGACCGAACAGGATAAAAACCCGCCGATTCGGATCAAGCTGCAATTCGTCGCGAAGCTTTTCGCGTTCCGCCGACGTAATTACATACGATTTTACGGGGTCGGGGAGAGGCACTACGTTCACGCGCGGATTCATTTCGCGTACCAGCGTAACGGCAGAATGATCCAGGCAGAACAGATTTAGCAGCATACTTTTTCGAAGAACCCCACGCAGCGTTGTTTTTTTACGTAATACATTCAAACGAGCTTTTAGGCCGGATGAAGTTGTGTAGTGAAAATCGGGCCGAAAATAAATGCCTGAAACAGCACAAGGGGCCTTTTTGCCTAACCAAAAGCCTAACTGAAAAATATCGAAATACATCAGCAAAACATGCGTTGCCTTGTATTTCCGACTGTAGGCCAGGTGTAGATTCCACTCCCTAAACGGGCGTCCCAGAAGTGATCCTTTGTGCGTATCGTCAATCTCCTGCTGCGAAATCGGAACGAATCGAACGGTATCCACCGATGGAACACTTTCCAGTAACTGGTGAAACATAGGCTCAAACGACGCCTGAGCGACCACGATTAATTCGCCCTCAGGTTTCGTGTGAAGCCAGTAATTGACGAGATGGCACAGATAATCAGCATGGTGGCCATCAATGATTGTATCAAAAAGCAGAATTTTTCTCACGATGCTTGCGCGATGGCACGCTGGTAGACTTGTAGCGTTTGGTTTACCATTTTTTCAGACGAGAACGCCAATTGCCGCTCGTAACCTTTCTTGCGTAGCAATTGGCGCAGTTGTTCATCCAGAATTATTGTTTCGATCTGTTCCCGAACCGACGTTTCGGACTCAGGATCAAAATAAAGGGCTGCATCCTGGGCTACTTCTGGGAAGCACGACGTATTACTCAGCACTACCGGGCAGCCCGTGGCAAAGGCTTCCAGAATAGGCATGCCGAAGCCTTCGTAAAGTGACGGATAAACAAAAGCCAGGGCGTGTTGATACAAGCGATACAAGGTGAAGTCATCGGCGGAATAATGAAATACCTGATCGGTTAATCCTAGTTTTTCAATAAGTTGAATTTCTTCCGCAGTAAATGATCCACCGCCAGCGCAGACCAATTGAATGTGGTCGTATTTCTTTAAAACAGAAGCAATAGCGCTAAGAAAAGGGTTGAAATTCTTATAGCTGTTTCTATAGCCCACATAGAGCAAATACGTATTGGGAGTCTGAATCTGGAACGTATCAGGTACTGATAATTCCAGGAAATTCGTAGCGTGATGAATGACCGTAATTCTTACCGGATCGATTTGAAAAATATCGATCAAATCATTCTTTGTATTTTCTGATACCGCAATGATATGAGCCGCCCGGTCTAATATTTTCTGTTTTTTCCGTTTGGGCTCGTTATCAACATGCCCGAACCGATCCCCAAATTTCTCTTTAATTACGTCGTGGTAAGTTACTACGTAGGGCTTATCGCCAATGAACCACAAAAAATAAGGATGGAAAAAGGTTGGATGAAACAGATCGTAATTTCGTCTTACTACCTGAAGACAGCTCCACGTCCGGTTGATCTGCGAAATCAGGATGCTGGTTTTCATGTAACCCAAAAAGTACCGGAACGGCTGCGCCTGGAATTGATTATTGTTGAGTAAATAATAATTGTTGGAGTACCGGATTGACAGCCTGACATCGACGCCTTTTTGGTGAAGCGCTGTCATTAAATTGTAAAAATACCGGGCTACCCCTCCAAACCGCGATGCCGCAAAAGCCTGATGATCGTAGAGTATCTTCATATACGGCACAAGTTTACGCATAAACTCCTGCTGTTGGTTAAGGGCAAAAAGAATGTCCTGTTAATAATGAGCAGTAAGGTACTGGTAAGTAGTCTGGCTACGTTGCTTGTACTATTTGAATCGCTGCATGGCTACTTTCCCTTTTGCTCCTACCGCATAGCAAGTACCTTTCGCACAGGCAACCGAGTGAAAGCCCTCTGTATCAAGCCTCTGCCAGGTTTGCCCCTGATCAGCCGAAATGCTGGTTCCCGAGGGACCAACCGTTAACACGCGGTCGCCGGGTAGCAGAACGATCGCTTCTTTCAGGCCGGGAGGGTCGGTTTGAGCGGTGAGTTGCCAGGTTTGGCCACCATCATGGGTAATCGCTACGTTCGGACCCGCCTGCTGTTCCTGTTTGTAATTTCCCCCGACGACCATGCCGTTTTTTTCACTGAAGAAGTGCATACCGAACAACCCAGTCGTTTCGCCACCGGGAAGTGGCGTGTTGGTAACCGACCAGGTTTGCCCCCGATCGGTGGAGCGGAAAACGCGACCGAATTTAGCCATTCCTGAGGCAATCCAGACATTCCGTTTTCCCTGTACAACAAGACTGGTTCCGCTGGCGGCAAAAGCCCCTTCATTCGATTCCATTGGAGGAAGTACGGCTGGCGAAATAGGTTGCCAGCTTTCACCGCCGTTGTCGGTAGTCAGGACGAACCATTTTCCATCTACCGGGTCACTAACGACAATACCGTGTTGTTTGTCCCAGAAGTCCATGCTGTCAAAAAATACACCTGCTTTCTGGGTCTGATACTGCAACGACCAGGTTTGCCCGCCGTTTGTCGTTTTGTATAGTCGGGCCAATCCTTTTTCGGCAGGTCCGGCACTCATGAGATAGGCCGTTTGTGCGTCTATGGCCTGTACATCACGAAAATCGCAGGCTTGCGCATCAGGTACAGTACCCGTTTGCCAGGTTTTACCGCCATTGGTCGTTCGGAGAAACGTACCTTTCGTGCCGCCAATCCAGACTACGTCGGCATTAACAACACTCACGGCTCGAAAGCTGGCGTCAGTACCAACGGACTGCGGTTGCCATTGTGCTAATGACGAAAGAACAAAAGCCAGGCCGATAGCGAGGCTGAATACAGCGCGTTTCATTAAGAAAGGGTGAGTTATGACGTAGATGATCCAGTCCGATCAAATTATGATCAGGTAAATAAACCTAAATAGACTTTATGCAGAGAATCAGCGGGGCGCTGAGTGAGTTGACTGCGTGGTCGCCTTGAGCCGATCAACTTCCTGCTCCAGACTGCTCGACTTAAAATAATAATAAAGACCAAGGATTAAAAATACCTTCGACAGGATAAAGACAGCGATGAACGCAGTACGCCAAAGTTTATGGACCCGGATGTGCGTATCGTCAATTTCGACCTGTACGTATGGCGATTCGGTCGACTGCGATTTTTTTGCTTTTGGATTGGGTTCCGTCGTGTTTACGTCTTCCCATTTCTCGATTTCTGTTTCGCTGAGACGTAATTCGATTTTTTCCCGGACGCTTGGTGGTGGGGTAACTGAATTTCTGATGAAATAATCTTCCATATTCGCTTCAAGCTCATCTAACTGGGCAAGCAGATCTGGATCGGTAGCAAGCTCCCGTTCTAATTCGTCTTTCTCCTTTTCAGCGATCACACCTAACAGATACGCTTCCAGAATACCGCTTGTTAAATAATGATGGGTCTTCAAGGCTTATACAGTTAAGAGGAGCGAAGATACTTAAAATATGTGTAAAACGCTTTCAATACGTTTGTAGGAGATAGGTTTAATTTTTCTGCAATTATGTCTGTAGAACAACCCTGACAGAAAGATAAGTTAAAAACGAGTTTGGCCAGGTCGGTAGTATCGTTCGTTGCTATAAGTGCGGTTGAGGCTAATGACGAATTGTTTGATACTGTCTTGGAAGCAAGCGCTTTGGCTCTTGCCAGTCGAATAATTTCTCCTGTAGTAGGTATTTCAGTGCAGGCCTGTATTTGTGGTGACATAAACAGATCGACTAACACTTTCTGCGCCAATTCCGGTTCCGGGATTACGTGTAAAATAATGCCATATGCTATCGAGCCGTACCGATCGTATAGAGCGATTTTGTCCATAAAGATGAGAGCTTCCTGAGAAATAGATGGTTTATTTGCTTGTTTCAATGCCCACATCTCAGTAAATACAAATGAAGAAATACTAAGTAGCGCTAGTGAATTTACATCCAGCTACAGATATATAAGTTATTTTTATTTATCAAGATAAAGGTTTTAGTTAACGGATTAGCAAATATAGGTCAACTAAATGATTGATTCTATAGTTTTAGTAGCTTTAAACGATTGAAATTTCGATATATAAAGGTTTACAAGCGTTTTAGTAAACAAAGTAGCTACTGTTTAGGATGTTGTTGAATGCTGGTCGTCATAATCTGGTAAATTTCAGCTAGTTTTGGTTGATTGGTTAACAAGGCCAGATGATCGCTGATCGTCGTTAGATCACCCCGGCGGGCAGGTCCAGTTTGCACGTCAGCCGGATTACTGGCCGATAATCCCTTGCGAAAGGTTTCGGTGATGAGTGGTCTGAGCAGATCGAATTCTAAATCCTGCTGGGCAATTAGATCATAAGCGAGAGCTAATAGATGATTCGTAAAATTGCAGGCAAACACAGCTGCTACGTGCAGTGACCGGCGTTCCTCAGACGTAATGAGGTAAACGATGTTGCTGATATCCTGCCCAAGCTGAACCAGCGCATCTTCAGTAGGCTTGTCGGCCGATTCGATGCAAAGTGGAATCTCGTCAAAATCCATAAACGGTTGCCCCTGTGAGAAGGTCTGAAGGGCATAAAATACGCCAGTCTGGACGGGTACGTCGCTGTAAATAGCCATCCACTGGTCCAGCGAATCAAGACTTTTACTCCCTGACGTATGCACAACAATTGCATTTTCAGGCAGGACCAACCGCGAACAAACACTTTCGAGCGCATCATCGGGAACCGCCAGCACAAACAGCGTAGATGGACTCTCGGCAAAGTTCAGTTCCGAATGAGTACGGGCGTCATACAAATTGCTCACTAGCTGGCGGGCGTGCTGGAGCTGACGGCTATAGATTTCATTGATGTGGTGACCAGCATTTTCAAGGGCTGGCGCGAGATGCCAGGCAAGGTTTCCGGCGCCGATAAATGAAATTTCCATGATCAAGTATAGGCTATTTTGGCGGAATGTGAACCATAGCCTCACGATTACTTAATAATGGGTTACGATTTGCTACTCTATCCATCAATTAGATCATAATCCGCTTAACTATTTGCTTAAGCAGTCAGTTACGTTGGTTAGTCGGCCAACCTGGCCATACGTAACGTTATAAAACACTATTCTTCATCTATATGGAAATTCTAGTCCTGTTTTTATACGGACTGGCGTTGATGCTGTTGTTTTTTTACAACTGCGGTCAGTTAAGCCTCATCATTATTTACATACGTTCTGAGCGAAAACGCCGGATGGCCGCTCTGGCAACGGAAACGATTCAGCCTGATAAACTTCCTTACGTAACAGTACAATTACCCGTTTACAACGAACTATACGTAGTAGAACGGCTTATCGACGCAGTTGTGCAGTTGCAATATCCCCAGGACAAACTCGAAATTCAACTCCTGGATGACTCGACGGATGAAACGGTCGAGCTAATAGCCCGGAAAGTAGCTGACTACAAACAGCAGGGTATTGACATCGAACACATTCGCCGACCTGAGCGAAAGGGCTTCAAGGCAGGGGCGCTGGCGTATGGACTAACGATTGCGAAAGGCGAGTTCATTGCCATCTTCGACGCTGACTTTGTGCCTGATCCGGAGTTTCTTCTCAAAACCATCCCGCATTTTGCTGATCCGAAAGTGGGTATTGTACAAACGCGCTGGGAACACCTCAACGAAGAGTTTTCGCTGATGACTCAGTTACAGGCGTTTGGCCTGAACGCGCATTTTACTATTGAACAGAGTGGACGTCATGCCGCCGGATTCCTGGCCAATTTTAACGGAACGGGGGGCGTTTGGCGGAAATCGGCAATTGCCGACGCAGGCGGCTGGCAAAGCGATACGTTAACGGAGGATTTAGATTTAAGCTATCGGGCTCAGCTGCGGGGCTGGAAATTCGTTTATCGGGAGGACATCGGCTCGCCCGCTGAGCTACCTGTAGCCATGAACGCGCTGAAATCGCAGCAGTATCGGTGGATGAAAGGGGCGGCCGAATGTGCACGTAAATTATTCGGCAAGGTGCTTCGAACGCCGGGTATCTCGTTTACCATGAAACTACACGCCTTTTTTCACCTCTTCAGCAGCGCTACGTTTATCCTGGTTTTGATTCTGGGAATCATGAGCGTACCACTGATTTACATTCGCAGCCATCATCCCGAGTGGGAGTGGGTCTTTTTTGTCATTAACCTATTTCAATTTAATCTACTGATTCTCATTACCTTTTATGGGATTCCCCTGTGGTTTCTGAAGCCAACCACAAAAGCCAAGCTGGTTTGGTATTTCCCAATGTATTCCTCGCTGATGATGGGGTTGTCGCTGCACAATACAATTGCGGTGATTGAGGGCTATCTGGGTCGGAAGACACCATTCATCAGGACGCCGAAATTCAACGTTAAAACGGCGGCCGATCGGTGGGATGCTAACAAATATGTCAGTCGGCGGATAAATTGGCTAACTCTTGTAGAAGGGCTTTTGTCCATTTATTTCCTGGGAGGACTAGCGTTAGCCGTTTATATTCAGGATTTTCGCATGTTTTTTCTCCACATCATGCTCATGGTTGGCTTTGGCATGGTCTTCTTTTATTCGGTTCTTCAATCCGGACCCCGGTCGGCAGCGGTACGTATCTGACGGGAGAATCTTAACTAATTTGTTCGCATAAATCACGTCAGGGCTTTTACGTAGCGTCGTATCACGATAGCTACGTGAAAGCCCTGATTCTGTGCAGACAGTTATAGAAAATACACTACGGTTGATAATAGTATTGGCAGAACATATACTTAATTCGTACTTTTACGATTCATTTTAGCCAAAAAATAATAAAGTAAAACAGAGACTACCGTTTAAAAAATCTATCCTCTTATTAGACGATTAGGCCGATTTCGGCCGTTTGATAGAAGAATACACCGTACGCTACCAAATACTGAACCTGAAAGTACCCTCAATGGTGAACCCCTACTTTGTTCACAATACAGTTAATAACCCTATCCTTCCCGCCATCAGCCGACTCCTGTTTATTTCGAACGGGTGGCAAGTGTTGGGGTGCTGGCTGCTGCTAGGGTTAGGTATGAGTTTTGGGCAGGACCAACCGACGCCCGCTCCGACCCGACCGACGAGACGACAACAACAAGCTGCTGCTGACTCGGCCCGGGCCAACGCTCGCCGTCGGGCGACCATGCGTGCTGATTCAGCCAAACAGGCTCTTCAAAATCGCACCGACAGCATCCGGGCACTACGTAGCGCCAATCGTCGGCCAACGGTCAACTGGCCCGATCGCCGGGCAACGCGCTTTTCGGAGCGCCCATCGAAGTCCCCATTTATCCTTCGTGATCCGAGGGGACTTTCAACCGATTTCAGTCTTACGCCCGGCGGGAATATTGGCATCACCGAGCGGGTTGGTGTAGGCGTCCCCTTGCCACAGTCAACTAGTGCCGTTGCCGGAACAGCACCTGCGGTATCTGGAACGGCCGCTTCGGGTACGAGTCCCCCTGGGCAACTAGCTCCTGCATCAACATTACCACCCTCGCAGTATGGGTTACCGTATCGTCCGGCCGAAACAATTCCCTACTCGACCTATAACCAGATTCAGAACCAGCGCGTTGAGCAAAGTCTCTGGCGTGAATACAGTGCAAGGCGCGATGGACAGAGTGCGCTGAGTGGGCGCGGCTTGATTCCTAAGCTCGAACTGCCGCCAATTATCGACCGGCTTTTTGGTGGCAGTCAGGTTGATTTTAAGCCGAATGGCTTCGTTACCCTTGATTTCGGGTATCTCTATCAGTTTATCGACAACCCGGTTCTGCCGGTACGTCAGCGCCGGAACGGGAATTTCCTGTTCAATGAGCAGATCAGCATTAACTTCAATGGTAAAATCGGAGAGAAATTAGGCGTTCTGGCCAACTTCGATACGAAAGCCAGTTTTAATTTTGAGAATGCATTAAAGCTCAATTATAAGCCGGGTGGTAATCTACCCGCCCTTGGTTCTGGCCAGGGGTTGCCCAGCCTACCTAATTTACCAAGTACGCCAAATTTGCCCGGAGTTCCTGGTGCAAATGGCACAACATTACCCGGTTTTACGCCCCAGAACGAAAGTATTTTGCAGGGGCTCGAAGTGGGAAATATTAACTGGGCTGTTAACAGTCAGTTGATTCCGGGGGTGCAAAATCTTTTCGGGATCAAAACCCAGCTACGTTTTGGTAAACTGAATGCTACGTTGGTCGCGTCGCAGCAACGGTCACGTAAAAATGAGATTGTGCTACGTGGAGGAACGTCGAATCGTCCGTTTGAAATCCGGGCTGACCAGTACGATGAGAACCGCCACTTCTTCCTGTCCCAATTCTTTCGGTCCAATTATGAAGCCTCGCTGAAAACACTGCCACAGGTGACCTCGGGTGTGAACGTAACGCGTATTGAAGTGTACGTAACGAACCGGACCAATACGACGGAAACGCTACGGAACATCGCGGGCTTTCAGGATTTAGGGGAAGGCAATCCGTACGCTCAAACGAATCCGAACCTGCCGCCTTTTTCGCGTAACAACCGGACACCAACGGCAAATGAGGCTAACGGACTTTACAGCAAACTGACGTCCAACGCCAGTAATCCATTCCGGCAGGTAAACCAGACCAACGACGTATTGACGGGTACGTTCGGGTTAGCCAAAGGCACGGATTACGATCTGCTACGTGGTGCCAAACGTCTTACCGACCGTGAATACAAACTTCAGCCCGAACTGGGGTATATCTCGTTGGTCACGCCCCTGCGGAACGACGAAATTCTGGCCGTTGCCTACGAATATACGTATCAAGGCCGACGCTATAAAGTGGGCGAATTGACTGAAGATTATCAATCGCGCAAAGATGATGAGGTGCTGGTATTGAAGCTGTTGAAGTCAGCTACATTGCGGAATAACCTCCAGTTGCCGATGTGGAATCTGATGATGAAAAACATCTATTCGCTCAATACGGCGCAGATTACTCGGCAAGGCTTTCAGCTACGTATCGTTTATAAAGATGACGTAACGGGGATCGATAACCCGAACCTTCAGGAAGGACGGAGAACGCAAAACCGACCGTTGGTGCAACTCTTCGGCATGGACCGGCTGAACCAGCAGTTAGACGCTCAGCCTGATGGTAACTTTGACTATGTTGAGAATATCACCATCGATAGCCGCTACGGAAAAATCATCTTCCCAGTGCTGGAGCCTTTCGGATCCTATCTGGAAAGACAATTCGACGCCGATGAAGATACGTATAAATCGAAATACGTCTTTAATCAATTGTATCGTACCACGCTGGCCGATGCTCAGCAGATTGCGGATAAGAATAAATTCTTCCTGCGGGGGTCGTTTCAGTCGGGCAACGGCGCGGAGGTGACACTACCATTTGGCGTGAACGAACAGTCGGTTACGGTAACCGCCGGTGGAGTTCCTCTGGTAGCTGGTCAGGATTATGTGCTCGATGCGTCAGTAGGTCGTCTACGAATCATTAACGAGAGCGTAACGAATTCCGGTCGCGAGATTCGCATTAGTTATGAACAGCCTGATCTGTTTCAGAATCAGATCCGTACACTCATTGGTACCCGGCTGGATTACGCCATTAACCGCGACATAAGCATCGGATTAACAGCCATGCACATGAAAGAAACCCCTGCTGGTTTCCTGACCCGTGTGGCGATTGGTAACGAGCCGGTTAATAACACGATTCTGGGGCTGAACGCGACTGTCCGAAAAGACGCTCCCGGTCTGACGCGCCTGTTAGATGCCTTACCCATGGTGCAGACCAAGGAAATGTCGACGGTTCAGTTCAATGGTGAGGTAGCTCAATTATTTCCAGGAACGAATCCACGCGCCAGAAACGAAAGTTACCTGGATGATTTTGAAGCGGCCCGTACCATTTTCGACCTGACCCGGCAACCAATACGCTGGCGTTTGGGCGCGACACCCCAGCAATTTCCCCAGGGTACGTTTGCCGACCCGTTACCGTACGCCTATAACCGGGCGCAGATTTCCGTTTACTCGGTCGACCCTAGTCTATACTCAGTCGGCGGTGCGCTGGGTAGCGTATCAAATGTTGATCCGGACGATGCAAAACGGCACGTATACGAACGCTATTTTCTGCCGACCGATCTGTTCCCCGGACGGTCAGTGCGGCCCGTGCAGTTACCCGAAACTATTCTGGACGTTGCCTATTTCCCCAGCGAACGGGGCATGTACAACTACAATCCGAATCTAACGGCAGCGGGTTTGTTGCCAAATCCGAAAGGTAATTTCGGGTCTGTGACGCGGGCAATCGCTTCCGATAATGATTTCGACAATGCCAACATCGAAAACATAACCTTCTGGCTGATGGACCCGTTTGTAGCGGGCGAATCCGGAAAAATTCGGGCAGGTGCTGATCCCAGTCAGCATACAAACAATACAACGGGCGGTAAACTGGTTTTTAACCTCGGCGATATTTCTGAGGATGTAATTAAAGACAGTCGTTACGAGTTTGAGAACGGCTTTCCGGCTAATGGTGACACAGTCTCGAGCGCAAACGGACGCCAGCAGGGAACTGAATCGACAGCCTGGGGCCGTGCTCCGCTACAGCAATTTGTTACAAACGCGTTTCAGAGTGGCGGCCGTGATCAGCAGGACGTTGGGCTCGATGGATTGAGAAATGATGCAGAAGCAACCAAATTTCAATCCTATCTGAATACCATTCAGAACCGGGTGACAAACCCGACTGTGTTGAACCAAATTCGGCAGGACCCTTCTAACGACGACTTTAAATTCTATCTCGGCGAAGAAGCTGATCAGCAGCGATACGTAGTGGCGCGGTACAAGCAGTATATGGGCATGGAAAACAACTCGCCCGAAAATACCAGTACAAACCAATTTCTGACTCCCGCTTCGTCAACGCTACCGGACATTGAAGATTTGAACATTGACAATACCGTCAACGATAACGAAGCGTATTATGAGTATGAACTGGACCTGCGCCCGAATAGGCTGGAAGTTGGCCAGGGTTATATTGTTGATAAAGTAACCGTACCCTCAGATGGTATAACGGGTGGCGTTACGTGGTATCAATTCCGGATTCCGGTTCGGGAGCCACTACGTAAAGTCGGGAGTATCAATGGATTTAAATCCATTCGCTTCATGCGCATGTACCTGACTGATTTTGATCAGCCGGTTGTCCTGCGATTTGCGCAGTTGCAGATGGAAGCCAACCAATACCGCAAATACACCGGCGATCTGACCCAGCGCGGGTTACAGGAAGTGCCCGAACCGTATGATGCCAACTTCACTGTCTCGACAGTCAACATTGAGGAAAACAGCGGTGCGCAGATTTCCGCTCAGGGGGGTGACAAGTATGTTTACTCGGTACCAAGGGACTACGTACGTGACCGCGATTATACGCAGGTAAGTACGGTGGAACTGAACGAGCAATCCATGCGCATGAGCGTAACGAACCTGCGCGATGGTGATTCTCGGGGAGCCTTCCGAAATACTAATTTTAATTTGCTATTCCGGGAGCGGCTCAAGATGTTCATCCACATGCACAATGACCGGAACGAAAGCGGTAGAGTATCCGCCTTTGTGCGTCTTGGCACCGATTACACGGACAACTACTATGAGATTGAAGTTCCAAAACTCACAGCTACACCCCCCGGCAATCAACTACCCGAAACGGTTTGGCCTGCGGCTAATGATCTGGATATTGCCTTTGCAGATTTAATTAGCCTCAAAGCAGATCGGAACAGGGATGTGGGACGTCAGTACTCGTTACCTTATGTTCGGGAGCCGACAATGGACTTTCCTTATCGGCTGACGATAGTCGGTAACCCGGATTTGAGTTCAGTACAGTCGATCATGATTGGGATGCGTAATCCGAAGATGGACGGCGATGGTCAGCGACCGGAAACATTTACGATCTGGGTCGATGAACTGCGGGCAAACGGGTATGACCAGCATGCGGGTACGGCTGCCGTGGGATCGGTCAACATGAAATTGGCCGATATTGGTACGTTGACGGCGTCGGGCCGGATTACAACCTTTGGTTTTGGGGGTGTACAGACACGCATTGGTGATCGTGCCCTCGAAACAACGTCGGAGTATGGGCTATCGACGGCTTTGGCGCTCGACAAGTTCATGCCAGCCAGTTGGGGACTTCGGATTCCATTCTACATCAATTTAGATCATCGGAACGTAACGCCCCATTTCGATCCGCTCGATCCCGATATGCCGCTCGAAACGTCACTGTCGACGAAATCGGAAGCGGACCGGAACAGCTATCGGCAGTTGGTTGAAGATAATACCACGCGTCGGGGGTATAATTTCTCGAACGTTCGGAAGGTAAAGACCAACCCGAACGCGAAGATGCACTTCTGGGATATTGAAAATTTTGCGTTTACGTATGCCTTCAACGACATGAAACGCACCAATATTCTGACGCAGGAATACCTTCAACAACAGACGAAGGGGGGGATTGCTTATACATTTGCGGGTCAGCCGAAGCCGTTCGAGCCATTCCGAAACGTGCAGTCGTTTGAAGCGCCATATCTGCGTTGGCTGAAAGATTTTAACCTGACCTTACTGCCGTCGCTAGTATCGGTTCGGGCTGATATGGACCGGAGTTTTATTAAAACTCAGCTTCGTTCGTCGGATCTGACGACCAATGGGATCGTGCCTCAGTTTGAGAAGTATTTCCTCTTCAATCGTTATTACGACCTAACCTGGAACCTGACGCGCAATCTGGTATTAACCTATCACGCACAGGCAAACGCGATCATCGACGAACCCGCGGGCGACATCAATACGCAGGCCAAACGCGATTCCATCTGGAACAGTGTCAAGCAACTCGGTCGGATGAAAAATTTCGTGCAGGACATTCGCGCTACGTATCGGTTGCCGCTCGACAAAATTCCATTGCTCGACTGGATTGCCGCTGATGCTGTCTATGGCGTAGGCTACCAGTTTCAGGCTAACTCATTCGGAGTTGCCGATACGTTAGGGGTGCCGTTTGGGAATGTACTACGTAACAACCGTGAACGAGGGATTACGGGGCGCGTCGATCTGATTCGGCTGTATAACAAAATTCGTTACCTGCGCTTTGCCAATACACCGTCGCCAATCCGGAAAAACTTCGCCCGTAACCCCGGTGATATTGAAGACATTGTGCGGAGTGAGAACACGGTACTCAAAAATTTTACGCGGGCTTTGCTAACGGTTCGGGGAATCAATTTCTCGTACACCGTACAGGAGTCTACGATTCTGCCGGGTTTCCTGCCGACGCCGACCTTTTTTGGTATAGACAGCCGCAATGGGAATGCGCCAGGGCTTGGCTTTGTATTGGGTAATCAGGACCACGATATTATCTACAAAGCGGCTGCTAAAGGCTGGATTACGCCCAGTACGGTATTGAATACGGCCTTCCAGCAGAACCTGACGAAAAAATTTACGGCCAATACCACCCTGGAGCCTTTTAAAGATTTTCGGATGCAGATCAACTGGCGTCTGGACCGTACGGATGCCTATCAGGAATATTTCCGACCCGGCTCGCAGGGGGGCGCGTTCGAAACGTTCTCGCCGGTACGTAACGGACAGTTCAGTATGTCGTTCTGGTCGTTCCGCACAGCCTTTATTGGTTTACGGGGCGATAATACGTCTCCTATTTTCGATCGATTTGAAGAGTACCGGGAGTACTTCGTTAACAAACTAACAGCTGCCAATCCTGAAAAAGTTGGTAGATATGATCGAACCTCGCAGGATGTCCTGATTCCGGCTTTCTTTGCTGCCTATAGTGGTCAGCCCATCGAGAAAGCGCAGTTGTCGCCGTTCTATAATTTCCCGCTGCCGAACTGGCAGATCACGTATAATGGCGTAACTGGTTTGCGGTTTGTTCAGAAGAAGTTTAGTGCGTTTACCATCAATCACAGCTACTCGTCCACATACAGTGTGGGTAACTTCATTTCAAATCTGGATTATACGGCAGCCTACGTCAATTTAGCGGTGCAGGGTTATCCGATGGCAACGTCCATCAATCAGCAGGGCCAGTTTGTACCGGTTTTTGCGATGAGCACTATTACGATGTCGGAGAAATTTGCGCCCATGTTTGGGGTTCAGTTTCAGACAAAAAGCCGGGTTACGGGCCGGCTGGAATACAACCAGAGCCGCGACATTGCTTTAAGTCTGTCGAACTCGCAAGTGGCTGAGCTAACCAATAAAGATCTAACGGGTTCCATCGGGTTTACCAAGCAGAACATGCGCGTTCCGTTCGGAATTGGGGGAGGTAATAAACGCCTGAAAAACGACTTGACCTTTTCCTGCAATCTGACCCTGCGCGATACGCGGGCAATTCAGCGAAAGCTGGATGCGGAACAGATCATTACGGCAGGGAACGTAAACTTCCAGTTACGTCCGCAGGTAAGCTACATTGTTAACCGCCGGTTAAATCTGAACTTCTATTTTGATCGGACGTTCAACGATCCGCTCGTTTCGAACTCGTTCCGCCGGGCTACTACGTCGGGTGGTGTGCAGGTGAAATTCAATCTGGCTGAATAAGACGGGTAGTAACAATACCTTGGCGAACCAGTTAATTAATCTGAAACCTAATTAGTCAGATTATGAAGTATCACCCACTCGGGAATACTGGTGTATTGGTCTCCGAAATTTGCCTGGGCACCATGACGTTTGGCGGTAGCGGCCATTGGAAAGCCATCGGCGAGTTACCACAGAACGAGGTTAACGACATCGTTAAAACAGCCATCGATCATGGTATCAATTTTATCGATACCGCGAATGTTTATTCGTTTGGTGAATCGGAAAAGCTACTGGGCGAGTCAATCAAGTCGCTCGGGCTATCGCGCGATGAGCTTGTGATTGCTACGAAAGTCCGTGGCCGTATGGGCGAAGGCAAAAACCAGGTAGGGTTGGGTCGGCTCCAGATTATGCAGCAACTCGAAGGTAGCCTGAAGCGTCTGCAACTGGATCACGTCGATTTGTATCAGATTCACGGATTTGACCCGATCACTCCTCTGGAAGAAACCATGCGCGGTCTGGAGGACGTAGTGCGAAGCGGGAAAGTACGTTACATCGGCTGTTCGAACTTAGCAGCCTGGCAGATTATGAAAGCCAATGGCATAGCTGAGAAAAACGGCTGGACCAAATTCATATCGACCCAGAACTACTACTCTATTGCTGGGCGCGATCTCGAAAACGAAATCGTGCCGATGGTGCAGGATCAGCAGATGGCGATTCTGCCATGGAGTCCACTGGCTGGCGGTTTTCTGTCGGGAAAATACACACGGGATAATAAACCTGCGGATGATTCGCGTCGGATGAATTTCGATTTTCCACCCGTCAATCAGGAAAGAGCTTATGACATCATCGAAGCGATGCAGCCCATTGCTGACGCTCACAGCGTATCCGTAGCCCGAATTGCACTAGCTTGGGTACTCGCCAAGCCAGGTATAACCAGCGTAATCATTGGTGCTAAAAATACCGAACAACTGCTGGACAATATCAGCGCTGCCGATCTGAGCCTGACAACGGATCAGCTAAAAAAACTGGATGAGGTAAGCGCTACAGCTAAGCCGTATCCGCAATGGATGATTGAGCGGCAGAGTGGTGATCGGTTTGGTGCATATAATTTTAATCCGGGTCAGTCGGCCGCAACCAAGTGATTACCCGTCACTACGTTGGAGAGTCGTAAGGACTCGCTTTCTAACGTAACGAATGATCGATCTCGATACCGTTTGCAAAACGGCCTGATGTGCCGTATTTTTGTGACCATCATAAACGACCCCTAGAATGAATTTTCCCGCAGAACTGAGCTATACAGAGGATCACGAGTGGATTCGGATAGAAGACGATGGTACAGCCGTGATTGGCATTACTGAATTTGCTCAGCACGAATTGGGCGATATTATTTACATCGACGTGACGACCGTTGGTCAGTCGCTGGCGAAAGGCGATGTGTTCGGCGCCGTTGAAGCCGTCAAAACCGTATCGGATCTGTTTTTGCCGATCGAAGGCGAAATTCTGGAACTCAATCCAGTCATTGAAAAAAGCCCCGAATTGCTGAATAGCGATCCGTATGGCGAAGGCTGGATCATACGACTGAAACCCGCCGATGAGTCGCAAAAGGAAGGATTGCTAACGGCTGATGCATACCAGGAATTGGTAGGTGCCTGATTCATTCATTTTTTTAATACAAGGCTCCGAGAGGGGCCTTTTTTTTAGAATTATTGTTCGGCAATAGCCGACGTCCTCGTCCTTTCGCCTGCCAAAAGTTGAGGGATGTTATTTATGAAAACTCTTATCCGTTCTGCTCGTGTTGTTGATACTGCTTCGTCGTTTGATGGACAGATCGTTGATATTCTGGTCGACAATGGGCTCATCAGCCAAATCGGTATTAATCTGGACGTGAGCGATCGTGTTCGTGAGATTGAAGCTGATAATCTGCACGTATCACCGGGTTGGGTAGACTTGCGCGTATCGGCTCAGGACCCAGGCTATGAACATAAAGAAGAGTTGACCAGTGTTTGTCTGGCAGCAGCAGCGGGTGGTTTCACGGACATTGCCGTACTACCCAATACGCAGCCGGTTGTAGACGCCAAAGGTACACTGGGTTACGTTCGGCGGATGGCCGAAGGGCAGCCCGTGAGTGTTCACGTCATCGCTGCCGTCACGAAGAAAGGGGAGGGTGAGGATTTTACGGAAATGCTTGATCTGCACCATGCGGGGGCCGTTGCGTTTTCCGATGGTACGCATCCTCTTCAGAATCCTGATTTATTACTCAAAACCTTACAGTACCTGCAGCCCATCAACGGGTTGCTTATGAACCGGCCCGAAGAAGCCTTGCTGACACGTTTTGGTCAGATGCACGAGGGTGTCCAGAGTACGTTGTTAGGACTAAAAGGCATACCTGCTTTAGCCGAGGAACTGATTGTCGAGCGCGATTTGCGGCTGCTTGAGTATGTAATAGGGGCAGAGGGCATGGGGCATGGGGCATCGGGTGGAGAGGTCATACTACCCTCTGCTCTTCACTTCTCTACCATCTCGTCAGCGCGGTCGGTTGAACTGATCCGGCAGGCGAAAAAGCAGGGTATGCCCGTTAGTTGTGACGTAGCAGCGCATCAACTGGTTTTTGATGATTCAGCGTTGGCCAGCTTTGATACGAATCTGAAAGTCAGTCCACCGTTCCGGTCTCCAGACGACGTAGCGGCTCTATGGGCGGGTCTGGCCGATGACACGATCGACGCCATTGTGTCGGATCATATGCCGCAGGATGCCGAAAGTAAAAATCTGGAATTCGATCAGGCAGAGTTTGGCATGATTGGCCTGGAAACGGTATTTGCTGCCGCTATTACCTATAATCGGGAGCTCCCATTAGCGCAGCTCATCCAGAAACTCACCCGTAATCCCCGACAGATTCTGCGACTGCCTGCCGCGCTGATTGCCGAGGGGAAACCTGCGTGCCTAACTCTTTTTGATCCCGCTGGCACATGGCTGTACGAGCGAACACGCTCTAAGTCAAAAAATTCACCATTTCTGGGTCAGACCCTTACCGGTCGTGTGATCGGAACCGTCCATCACGGACAATTTAATTCAGCTCTATGAAGCGTATCCTTGAGTATTTTTCTCATCCCTTGTTGAAGTTTCCGCTTCTGGCCGGTCTACTAACGGGGGTGTTATGTTTCCTGTATTTTCTAGGTTTGTATTTCTTAGGCATACCAGCGCTGGGAAATATTCGTGTGCTTGACTATGGTATTCATATCATCGTAATGATCGGGACCGTTTGGTACTACCGGAAGTATGTCGGTCACGGACGGCTGCATTTATGGGAAGGATTAACGATTGGTTACGTGCTGAATACCATCGCAGCTTTAGTGACCGGATGGCTTATTTATTTTTTCGTCACGCAGATTGATCCGGGTGTTTTCACGGAATACGTAACGAATTCCAAGAAACTTCTGCTGGATGGAAAAAAGCAAATCACCGATCAGTTTGGCCCCGAAACGTTTGCTGAGCAATGGAACAAAGTGCTGGCGATGCAGCCCTCCATTCTGCTGCCCGACGAACTGACCAAAAAGACTGCGCTGGCCGTATTGCCTGTGCTGATTATTTCCCTTATTTTCCGCAAACAGGATTATAGTGTTTTGCAATAACGTAACCCACCCGATTTAGAGCGATGAACCAAAAACCGTCTACTGCCCGCACTGCCCTGAAATGGGGAGCTATTCTCGGTCTTGGACTATTGATAATTACCCTGGTCATGTACTTGACTGATCAGGCTTCTAATCCACTGGCCAGTGTCGTAACGGCTGTCGTAATGATTGGTTGTTTGGTGCTGGCAATGCGCGATTTCCGATCATTGAATGAGGGATACATGAGTTACGGTGAGGGAATAAGTGTAGGTGCACTTTTGTCGGCCGTAGCTGGATTGATTTCATCGGCCTTCAATACGTTTTACAATGTTGTGATTGATCCTACCGTTCAGCAACGAGCGTTTGAGCAGGCTCGTGAAAAGCTGGAGGAGCAAGGGAAATTATCGGACGAACAGATTGACCAGGCCATGGAAATCTCCCAAAAGTTTCAATCGCCTGGGTTTACGTTCATTGCCGGGGTGTTTGGTACGATCATTATGGGCCTTCTGCTTTCGTTAATTATTGCGGCATTCATACGCCGGAACAAGTCCAATCCGTTTGAGTAAGAAAGTTTCTGGTGTTTGTCGTTAGTTGATCATGTTCGTCCCGACGAAAGTAATTTTGACGACAGCTGACTACACACCACGGAAATAAATAGTAAACTGCAACCACTTCCTGTGCTGGCCATCTTTCGTAAAGAGATCAATCAGTTTTTCTCGTCGCCCATTGCCTATATTATTATGGGCGTGTTTCTGACCGCTATTGGCTTGATGCTTTGGGTGTTTCCTGATACAAGCCTACTCGAAAACGGGTATGCTGATATGGGTACGTTTTTTAATCTGACGCCCTATGTCATGTTATTTCTGGTGCCCGCCGTTACGATGCGCTCCATTGCTGATGAAGTGCGAACGGGCACGCTCGAATGGTTGTTAACCAAGCCCGTCAGCCGGTGGGGGGTAGTAGGCGGAAAATTTCTGGCGAGCTGGTTACTGGTTATCCTGACACTCCTGCCAACATTAATTTACTACGTAACGTTGTACCAACTCGGTTCGCCTACCGGCAATATTGACTCGGCGAGCGTGTTTGGCTCATACATCGGTCTGGTCTTGCTGGCGGGTGTTTTTGTGGCGATTGGCTTATGGGCTTCCTCGCTCAATGATAATCAGGTCGTAGCTTTTGTACTGGGCGTCTTTTTCTGCTTTTTGTTTTACGTTGGCCTAAGTGCACTGGCAGGCCTATCGGTTTTGAGCAGTGTATCGTATTACTTAGCTTCGTTTGCTCTGGATGAGCAGTACCGGGCGCTCGGTCGGGGAGTGATTGACTCACGTAACGTTATTTATCTCCTTAGCCTACTCGTTTTTTTTCTGCTGCTTACGGTTCAGAGACTTACTCTGACGAAATAAGAACTCGAATGAAGTATTCTATTATACTACGTGGTCTGGCTATCATCTGGACGATTGTTATGCTGATTGGTTGCCTGACACCCCTGCCTCAACTGCCAGGACCGGTAACAGACATTAATGATAAGCTCATGCATGTCGTCATATTCGCCCCTTTTTCTCTCTTATGGATATTATCTGGGTTTCGGTTAAACAGTGTGCTTATTGCTGGGTTTCTTTTTGGAGGACTCATTGAGTTACTACAATACGCGTTACCCGTCAACCGTACTGGTGACTGGATCGACCTTTTTGCCGACTGTGTTGGAACAGTGGTGGGAGCAGCCCTGGCGTTGGCTTGGTATCGTTTGTTTCCGCATCGGAATTTTTAATCATATTTTATCGACCACGCGAGGAGACATACTGGGAAAAATTACCAATTTGACTCCTTAAATCATTGATCATTATGCACATTGGATTTATTGGTCTGGGAAAGATGGGGTTCAACCTCGTTAAAAATTTAATGGATCATGGCCATACAGTGGTTGGCTACGATATTAACGAAACGTTAGTTGCGGAAGTTAGGACGGAGGGCGCACAAGGAGTTAATAGCTTAGAAGATCTGTACAAGAATTTACCCGAAAAGCGCGTATTGTGGCTGATGATTCCAGCCGGGCCGTTAGTCGATAATGTAATCGAGCAATTGTTAGCCTTTATGCAGCCGGGTGACGTAGTGATCGACGGCGGTAACTCGCATTACAAAGACTCGATCCGACGCCATACTTATCTGAAAGAAAAAGGCATTGGTTTCCTGGATTGTGGCACTAGTGGAGGCATCAGTGGCGCCCTAAGTGGCGCCTGTACGATGGTAGGGGGCGATCCTGACGTTATTGAACCGTTGAATGGTGTCTTTCAGGACATTTCAGTAAAAGACGGGTATTTGTATACAGGCGCTGCTGGTAGTGGACATTTTACCAAAATGGTTCACAACGGCATCGAATATGGTATGATGCAGTCCATTGCAGAGGGGTTTGAAGTATTGCAAAAGAGTCAGTTCGATCTGGACTTCGAAGCCGTTGCCAAAATGTGGAATCACGGTTCGGTTATTCGAAGCTGGCTGATGGAGCTAACTGAAGACGCGTTTAGCAAAGACGCTAAACTGGAGTCGATCAAAGGAAAAATGTTCTCGTCTGGTGAAGGCAAATGGACGCTCGAAACAGCCCTCGATCTAGGCGTACCAACCCCCGTCATTGCGCTCTCTCTGATTATGCGGTACCGCTCCTTACAGGACGATACGTTTACGGGAAAAGTAGTCGCTGCATTACGGAATGAGTTTGGTGGTCATGCCGTTGAGAAAAAATAAAATTCTGTTGTAATGGAGTTTTGTTCAATCTAATTCCATTTTTTTCGTTAGCATTGTAGGAAGGTTCGGACAGTTTCGATTGTCATCGCGCAATTGAAACTGTCCGAACCTTTTTTTATAACCTTTTCAAATCACTGTAAAATTTACATGAAGGTACTTAGCACAATCCAGGACCCTACATTCACACCCCGCGAGTATAGCCGACTTGATCGCTTTTTCCTCCAGTATATCAAAGATGAACGCGATCTCCCTTTCATCTATTTGACCCTTCGCATTACGTTTATCCTGATTCCGCTAAGTGTCTTGTTGTTTATGCCGTTCGTAACGGGCTGGATGTGGTGGACAGTGGCCGCCGTCCATTTTTATGTGAGCAATTTCGTGTTTAAAGGACCATTCGGGTTGATGCTGCATTGCACAAGTCACCGGCAGTTTTTCAAATCGGAATACGATGGGATGAATAATTACCTGCCTTGGGTATTAGCACCATTCTTCGGTCATACGCCGGAAACGTATTATAGCCATCACATTGGCATGCACCATCCCGAAAATAACCTTGAAGATGACGACAGCAGTACGATGACGTTCCAGCGCGATAGCTTTCGGAGCTTTTTAGCGTACTTCGGTCGTTTCTTTGTAGTTGGTGTACGGAATTTGTTGAATTATTTACGTCGTAAAAACCGCCCAAAACTAGCTACCCGCGCTTTGAAAGGGGAAATTGTATTTGGTATCGTCTGCGTCGCGTTGTGCTTTGTGAGCTGGCCCGCTGTAGTACTGGTTTTCTTATTGCCGCTCGTTATTTACCGTCTGATCGCTATGGTGGGTAACTGGACTCAGCACTCATTTGTTGATTTTGAAGATCCGGGTAACGCTTATAAAAACAGCATTACGTGCATTAATGTGAAGTACAACAAAAAGTGCTGGAACGATGGATATCACATTAGTCACCATATCCGGCCTGCCATGCACTGGACAGAGCATCCAACATTTTTTCAGAAAACAATCGATAAATACGCACAGAACCAGGCTGTTATTTTCGACGGATTAGATTTTCTGCAGATTTTCTTCCTGTTGATGCGCGGTCGGTACGACGTACTGGCCCGGCACATGGTTAATGTAAATGGAGCGTTCGCTAGTGATGAAGAAGCCATTGCCCTATTACGTCGACGCACCCAACGCATTCCGCTTCAGACTACGGTATTACTACAGCCTGAAATAGCTACGCCTATGGCAGCCTAATATAAGTAAGCAAATTTTATTCTCCTGGTTCTTTACAATTCTCTTGTCTCCGATAACGGGCTAAGCAAATTATAAAGAGTCAGGAGAATTCGTTTGGTCTGATGGCTAACTATTGCCCCCGTCAATCTGCTTTTCAATAACGCTTTGAACGTCAACGGGTACGTTTGATAAGAAATCATAGCCGGTTAGTGTTTCCAGCGCATCAATACTGGTTAGGTAAGCTTGCCAGGGTTTATCAGCGGTTGTTTGTGCGTTCGGCATATTCACGGCGATAACGCGGGTGTTAGCGGTAATCTGAAACACATTGTCGGTACCTGTTGGAACAACAACCAGTATTTTCCAGAGCGTAGCCGGAACGGTTAACTTCCCGCCCGCCAGCAACGTAGCAAACCCATTTTGACCGGTGCCACCAGTGCCTGTTGCGCCGGCAATGATGTAGACATCGTTTCCTTTACTCATTAGTTGACGTTCGTAGTCTTCCAGGTTTTTCCAAACTTCGCGATTATGGCGTGGCGCTTGTGGAACAATATTCGTCAGCATAAACGTAGCCGCATTATCTTCGGGCGTAGCATCGCGATCGTCGGAAGGGCAGAGATGACCCCGGTCGAAGCCAGTGTTTGTGTAATCCGAGGTACGAACCGCGTACCAGCCTGCTGGGATCAATGGGTCAGGCCGAAAATCGTTTGTGCGCTTACTGTCACCTTTCCAGGATGTACTCAATCGCCAGCTTACCCAATTCGCGATGCCCCGACTCCTGCTATACGATAGTACATACTGTGGGCGAGTGATGAGGTAATTTTCTGGATCACTGATGGCTGCACTGCTTGGATTGCCAAGAGCCATATTGTTGGCACGATCAAGAGGAGCAGCAACAACAATTGGCGACGGTGGACGTACTGTGCGGCAACCATCCAGGACGAGGCCTAACGTAATGGCTAAGAGGATTGTTTTCAGTTGATTGAACATATGCATTGATTTTGCTGACATTCTTGCGGAACTTTACACGTTTGTAAATGTAATAATTCTCTACTAAAACTATATAGAGAATCAGATAAGACCGAACTTGACGAGTTATTTGCTTTTATGGCTAAAAAGAAACCATTGCCGGGTAACGAAAATCCGCGTCCGGCCCACGAAAGGGCGGCCCACGAGAGGGCAGCCCGTGAGCGGGCGGCAACACCCAAGCCTGCATTGACGCCGACGACTGGTGCTGTGCGGCCTGGCGCAAGCCGTCCCACCGAAACGACATCACGTCCGCCCGTGCGTCCGCTGACGACGAAGTCTCAGACGCCCACCTCGAGTCTACCCATTGAACGGCGTCCTATTGTCTGGTGGCCACCGACGGTTCTGGCGATTCTGGGCTTTCTACTTTATGTCAATACGTTCGGGCATCAATATGCGCTCGATGATATTGCGGCCGTAGGGCAGAATTTATTCGTCAAGAAAGGGATTGCCGGTATTCCGGATTTACTACGTACCGAATTCTGGCACTTTAGTAATATTTCCTTAGGCTACTATCGGCCACTGTCGTTGATCACATTCGCACTGGAACAGGAGTACTTTAAAGACAATCCTAATATTAGCCATATGATCAATGCCGGGTTGTATGGTCTGACGGGTTTAGTGATTGGTGTACTGCTCCAAAAGTGGCTGACCGCTCAAACGATCACAGCGTTTCTGATTGGTCTGGTTTTCATGGCTCATCCGCTTCATACCGAGATTGTGGCTAATATTAAGGGACGCGATGAAATCCTGAGCTTCCTGTTTATTTCGCTGATGCTACTAACGTATTGGCGCTATCTGGAAACAAAACAGTGGAACTGGATCCTCTGGGCCTGCCTGTCGCTCTATCTCGCTTTTTTGTCGAAAGAATCGTCTATTGTTAGTCTGGCTCTCATACCAGCGATGCAGTATTGGTTTGCCCGTCAAAACATTGGTCAGTCTCTACTGGGTTTATGGCCATTTTTGATTGTAGCGGCTCTATTCTTCTATCAGAAAAAAGTTATGATTGGCACACTAAGCGGAACCCCACCAGTTGACTGGGCCAACTACCCCTATGCCATCGAGAAGACGCAGAAATCGACGATGTTCAAATTCCTGATCTACTACATTCGGTTGTTATTTTTACCCCATCCGTTGGTGTATGATTACTCCTACAATGTTATTCCGTCGGGCGGCAAAGGAGATCTGTTAACGTGGTCTGGTTTTGTTATGTTCGTTGGCTTGCTTTGGCTGACCTGGAAAGGATTCGTCAAACGGACGCTGTGGGGTTTTGGCCTGTTCTGGTTTTTCGTAACGATGGCGCCCGGCCTGGGTTTCATCTGGATACGGGGCGGTATTTTTGCCGAACGATTTACGTATGCCGCTGTGATGGGCTTTGGCTTTGTCCTGATCTGGGGCTTGCAGAAACTATTGGTACGTAACGCTAGTGAACAAATCAGCGAACCGGCCTCTGCATCGTTGGAAACGCGACCCTTGCTAATGCGATATGCACCTTTGCTGGGACTGATGGCTGTTGTTGCTGGATTGTATTCGTTCAAGACCGTTGAACGCAACCGCGATTGGGAAAATAATTTTGTGCTTTTCAATTCAGCTCTGCCTTACGCGCCCAATAGCTGTCAGGTACAGCGACACGTAGCAAACGAATGGATTGAAAAAGGGCTGAAAGATCGGGCAAAAGCTGATTCGATTGCCAATGCGACAAACGCGTTAAAACCAAAACCTGCGCCGGAGCAAATCAAAAAAGCGCAGGCTTTAATTGATACGAATATCGCTCATGCGAACAAACACGGTCGCTGGGCACTCGATCACTTGCAGGAGTCGACCCGCATTTATCCGAGCTTTGGGGAAGCTTATTTTTCGATGGCCTACGTATTTCAAAAAATTACGCCGAACGTAGACTCAGCTAAGTATTACTACAAACAGACCATGCGCGCGGCCAATGCGTATGCTCCAGCATACAATAACCTAGGAGTGATCTACCAGAATGAAGGTCTCACGCAGAATAATCGACAGAAGCTGGAATTGGCATCCTATTACTACAATCGATCGATGGTGGTGAATCCGGCCTATGTAGATGGGCAAAACAACCGGGCCAATCTACTGAAAGCGACGGGTATCGACGTAAGAGTACTGCCTGATTCGATTATCAATAAGTATTAGGCAATTGCTATCAATTATAGAGAGCCCACTTCCATCAAACGAAGTGGGCTTCTTTTTTGTCATTTACCGTCCCGGATGAGCAGTACGGCTTTGTCGAGCAGTTCATCCCGTCCTTCCTGAATTCCTTTCCGTGTGGGATGCATTTCGATATCGACACTTACGCCAATTCGTTGTGTTTCGCGACCATCGGGATAGTTGACACCGATACCGCTGATCATGGTTCGCAGACCACCGGGCAGTTCAAAAGGCGATACGTTGCCATCAGCAGCTGCGGTCGTGCTTCCTAAAACAACAGCACCAGGGGCCTGTTGAAACGCCATGGTTGTATATTCCGCCTGACTTTGGGTGAGTTCATTCACTAGTATAATCACTTTGCCTTTGTAGGCATTGTCTACCCCACGCTGACCTACTTTTAAGGATTCGATCCAGGTAAATAGACCAGGATTCTGGATACTGCCTCCCGTAAATTTGACAAATGGTGTTGGTGTCGTTAAGTATTTGCCCAGTGAAAAAACCACAAATTCAGATGGGTAACATCGTAAGTCAATGACCAATCCTTTTGTATCCTTGAACAGGCGCATAATTGGTGGCAGCTTATCGGCTTTTACATTCCCCAGAAACAGATACCCTATGTCAGGATGCAATAATTGGTAACAACTATCTTTCGGAAAGCTACTGTAGTCGATACGTTCGTTGAATCGTGCCTGTCCGGCTTTGTAGCGTTTCAACGTTAATGTCAGCGGTTTGCCATCGCGGTCAATATCTAGTTTGGCCGTACTCGCATGACCCATCAATAGGTCCCGGCTGATGTCGCGTAGTCGGGTCGGTTCATTGGAAGCCGGGTAATACAGTCGGCGCTGCTGAATAAGCGTCTGAGTTGGTACGTTGTCGATGGATTTGATTACGTCGCCCCGTAGCAGACCGGACGCTTTACCCAGCGAGTCGTTGTAGAAATTGGTAACCACAAATTGATTTTCAACAAATCTGACCTGCACTGGCGCAAAGTACGTGCCCTTATATTCATTACGGACAATACGGTCGCCCCACAGGTTAGCGTGTGTGTCATGAATCCGGCCGATCAGGGCAAGGGTGGCTAATCGATACGATAAGGAGTCGTTGGCAGAGACAAATTTTGGGACAAATTCGGTTAGTACGTTATTCCAATCTTCGCCAATCAGGTGTTTGTAGGGAAAGAAATACTGGATAACGTTCCAGAATCGATATAATGCCAGCAGCCGGTAACCCGCGTCGGGCGTTTGCATTTGGCGGTAGGAAACCTCATGTTTAAATTCGGGATTTCCCACCTGTGATGCCATGCCAATGTAGAAATGCTTATCTGGTCGATGGGCAAGGTGTATAGCTTCAAGCTGCGTCCGTAGGGCAGAGTTTAGGAGTTTACCGTTCGTGAGCCAGGCCAGATCGGGTTTGTGGACGGCTTTACTCGTATCAGGTTGTTTAGGTCTGTTCGATGGTATAGGCCCAAACGTACTTAGCCATTTCAGGAGCGCATCACTACGTTGTGACATTGATGTCGATTTCAGCATGGCGGGCATGATCCGAAACAATTTAGCGTCTATGTTGTGATTACCATCGGCCACACTCGGATGGTAATATTTAACGAAGCCCCAGATCTTACCCAGCAGCGTCAGGTTCTCTATTTGCTGAGCCGTTAACGTAGTGAGGTTGATACCCGACCCTTGATTAAACACCGTATCAATCTCCGCTTTGGCTAACTTGACAACCTTAGCGGGTGCTTTATCAAACGGCTTCCCATCAACCATCAAGGTGAAATCATCAAACCAGGCCGTACCCGAACCCGACAGCAACCCGCCGACATGGATCATAACAGCTTGTTCAGGTAAGGGTAACGTGATGGTGTAGGCCTTCCAGTCGATTGAGCCTCTCAGTCCCCGCTTCTGCATGTTGTCAAACTCGATCGGCCCGGCTTCTCCATCAATCCTTAACCAGAGTCCAGCAAATGCGTCTGGTTCCTGTCCGGTCTGTTCCGTTTTGACGTAACCCGTTAACGTAATCGTCTTCCCCCGAAACGTAACGGGTATTCGCCAGTCGGAGGCCTGAAAGGCACCCTTAACGTTATCTGACAGACGTAGGGCGTAGCGACCACTATGACGGATTGTTGAGTCGAGAACGAATGGTCCCAGTTGAGACCCAAACCGGTTCCAGCCCGTCGGTTTACCATCGGCGGTACGTTGTTCGAAGTCGAAATTGGGGGTTTGCGCGTAGAGAAATAGACTGGGTAGAAAGCAAAGTAATAAAATCAACTTGGCCATAACGATCAGCTAGAATAAGGCTATAGCTAACCAAATAATGGCAGACAGCGAAGTTTACCCGTTTCAAACCAGGAATTAGGAAAATTTAACGTAATGAGGAGAGTGGCTAAGGATACAACATTACTTGTCGTCGTCTTCCATCAGTTCGCCTAAAATCTTCTGAGCCGCAATGGAAATCACCGTTCTGGGCCGAATACATTTCATTTGGAAAGAACAGACATAAAACTAGCTAAGCTCAGACATGTTACAGGCGGAAAGTCTCTTGAACGTAGCACATCAAAATGGCGGTCATTGGTGATTAGATAAGTAACTCCTGCTGCCACTGCACAATCTACAAACTTGTTATCGTCATAGTCTTCAGTTATGATTCCCCAATGATAATAAATTTCGGTCTTTACTGTATTCGTCTGCTTATCGATTAACTCGAGTAAGTTATCGGCAATGAGCGGAGTCATACGTTGCCCAAAGATTTCGACATACTCATTCAAAATTTCGGTACTTACCGCCAATTCAAATCGACGGGCTCGATAGGCATCAAACACTGGACGATAAGGTGATACTCTCGGTACGATTGCCAGAAAATAATTGGTATCAATAACAACGCGCATCAATCGTGGTGGTAGGGAGTCCTGTCGTGATTAGTTAGCTAACTTTCTACGGTGTTGCTGTCCCAGCCTTTTTCTGCAAATAATGTATCAACCCCCTCGTCTACTTTTCGCGCAAAATATTCAGCCAGCAACTGTTTGATTTCTAATACCTGTTCTTCAGGAATCGGACGAGAAAAGGTTTTTAATAATTCAAGTTGCAATGAAGTTAGCATAGCATACACAATAGGTTTTGATGCGTCAAATATATGCCAAACAGATTGTCTTTACTATTACCTCCTTTGTTGTTACATACCTCCTTCCATCAGCTCGCTTAAAATCTTCTGAGCCGCTATAGAAATCACTGTACCGGGGCCGAATATACCTTTCACGCCCGCGTCATACAGAAATTGATAGTCCTTCGCCGGAATGACTCCACCGGCTATCACCAGTATGTCACCACGTCCAATTTTTTTCAGTTCTTCAATAAGTTGCGGTACCAGGGTTTTGTGACCGGCTGCCAGACTTGATACGCCTACAATATGCACATCATTTTCGGCGGCTTGCCGGGCTACTTCGGCAGGCGTTTGAAAGAGCGGCCCCATATCGACGTCGAATCCCAGATCGGCAAAGCTTGTGGCAATTACTTTAGCGCCCCGATCGTGGCCGTCCTGCCCCATTTTGGCCACCAGAATTCGTGGTCTACGACCATCAAGCTCGGCAAATTGATCGCTCATCTGACGAGCAAGCCGGAAATTTTCATCATCGGATACTTCCGCTGAGTAAATGCCAGATATGGCGCGGATTGTGGCTTTGTGCCGACCGAATGCTTTTTCCATAGCGTCAGAAATTTCACCAAGTGTCGCGCGGTGTCGAGCCGCTTCAATGGCAAGAGCAAGAAGATTAGACTTTTCACCGGGGGTAGGGGACATGGCAGCTTCTGTCAAATCGGCTAAGGCTTTCTGGACATTTTCCTTGTTCCGTATTGCCTTTATTTCGTTTAACCGTTCGATCTGCGTCTCACGCACCGCCTGATTGTCAATAGTTAGTAGCTCAATTTCGGTGTTAAAAGCGGGTTTGTAGCGATTGACGCCAACGATCACGTCTTTTCCGGCGTCGATACGAGCTTGCTTGCGGGCAGCAGCTTCTTCAATCCGTAACTTGGGTAAGCCTGTTTCAATGGCTTTGGTCATCCCGCCAAGCTGCTCTACTTCGTCAATCAGGGACCAGGCTTTCTCGGCAAGTTCTTTCGTCAGAAATTCAACGTAATACGAACCGCCCCAGGGGTCAACGGCCCGCGTTACGTCCGTTTCGTGTTGCAGATAGAGCTGCGTGTTGCGGGCAATCCGGGCCGAAAAGTCAGTGGGCAGTGCAATGGCTTCGTCCAGCGAATTCGTATGTAGACTTTGTGTGCCGCCCAATATGGCCGCAAGGGCTTCGATGGTGGTTCGCGCTACGTTGTTGAACGGATCCTGTTCGGTCAGACTGTAGCCGGAGGTCTGGCAGTGGGTTCGGAGAGCCAGCGATTTCGTATTCTTCGGGGCAAACTGGTTAACGATTTTGGACCAGAGTAGTCGTCCGGCCCGCAGTTTGGCAATCTCCATAAAATGGTTCATCCCGATACCCCAGAAAAATGATAATCGTGGGGCAAAATCGTCGATACTCATGGCTGCCCGCAGACCCGTACGGATGTATTCAAGCCCATCGGCCAGCGTGTAGGCTAATTCAAGGTGGGCGGGCGCACCCGCTTCATGCATGTGATAACCGCTGATGCTAATGGAGTTGAACTTGGGCATGTGCTGGCTCGTGTACGCAAAAATATCACCGACGATGCGCATGGACGGTTCTGGCGGATAGATGTACGTGTTACGTACCATAAACTCTTTCAGAATGTCATTCTGAATAGTACCGGATAATTTCTCGGCAGATACGCCCTGTTCTTCAGCGGCTACAATAAAAAATGCCATAATTGGCAGCACGGCCCCGTTCATCGTCATCGACACTGACATCTGATCGAGTGGGATCTGGTCGAACAGGATTTTCATATCCTCGACCGAATCGATCGCTACGCCCGCTTTACCCACATCGCCTACGACGCGCGGATGGTCAGAGTCGTAACCCCGGTGCGTAGCCAGATCGAAAGCCACCGATAGACCTTTCTGTCCAGCCGCAAGGTTACGCCGATAAAACGCATTCGATTCTTCGGCGGTCGAGAAGCCCGCATACTGTCGGATTGTCCACGGCTGTCGAACGTACATACTGGCGTAGGGACCACGCAGAAAGGGCGGAATCCCGGCCGCATAGTCCAGATGATCTGCGTTTGCTACGTCAGCTACGCTAAAGCGCGGTCTGAGCTTAATACCTTCGGCGGTGATAAAGGACGTAGAGGACTGGAAACCCTCCCTTTGCCCCATGTTCTCTGCCCTCTGCTCAGTTAGTTTACTAAAATCAGGTCTCATAGGTGGGTGTGGTCTTACTCAAATTCCTCCGCTAATCGGTGATTGGGAAGCCAGGAGTTATCAGATGAAACAGCCTGCTTTTCAACCGTTGTTTCATCTGATCGAAATTTCGTTACGCCTACCAGCACTTTTCCGTTACGTACCGCTTCAACCTTTGCCCGGTACGCTTGTTCAATTTCTGACTGAATAAATTCGTCCGCCATGGCTAAACCACCTCGTTTTTCGACTTCCAGAAATAAAGACCAGGCTGTTTCGACGAGCTGATTGGTTAGATTTTCAACATAATACGAACCTGCCGATGGATCTGCTACTTTATCCAAATGACTTTCATCCTTCAGTAAAATCGATACGTTTCGGGCGATACGTTCGCTGAACTCGTCTGGAACCCCAACGACTGCATCGTATGGACGAACCGTCAGTACGTCGCATCCGCCAATAATAACTGCCATCGCTTCAGTCGTTACTCGTAACAGGTTCGTATAAGGCGTAACGGCAGCATCATAAAATGTTGAAGTCTGGCAATGAATGCTGAATGATGAGGTACTGATGCTGGATGCTGGATTATAAGCGATTAAGAAACGTAGTAACAAAATACGTAAAGCGCGAAGTTTGGCGATTTCCAAAAAATAACTCGTGCCGACCGATAGCGACAAGATTGTTTTAGGAACGAGTTGTTCAATCGTTAGTCCACTGTCCGTAAGCTTATCATACGTATCAGCCAGCGAGGCCAGCGTAAACGCTAACTCCTGCGTGGCGGTGGCGCCGGCATTATGGAAAGCATGGCCGCTTATGCAAACCGTACGAAACTGGGGGGAGTCAGCGGTTAGCTGAGTTACTTCAGCCGTTGTGCCACTCACGTCCATAAGTAAACCACCTTTGAGCGAGTAGGGAGCTACGGTTTGTAAAGACTTTATAAACGTAACGAGATCGGTATCGGTCGAGGCATTGACCCGAAAAAAAACCGGGGTCACGCTAAGTTTAATGCCGTTCAGCAATTGTACTATGTTTATGTTGGATGCTGACAGGTCAAGAAGAAGCGCTTCGGCGCCTTGCGTAAGGGCGTTACGTAAGACAACATTGTCTGCTTTTTCATCCGTTATCTGATAATTAGGTGCGTTGAGCCAACCCGGATCTGCTTTTTGCGCCTGTTGACTGATTTCAAGCGGTAAATTAGTCAGATCAACGGCTGTGTAATAAGGCTCGACCAGGAAGCCTTCGTCCGTCTGCCAGCGAAGACCTTCGTAGGCTGATTCATTTTTTAATTCCTTCTGAACCTGGGTTAGCCAAGCGGCTTTGTCGGCAGAAGGAAACGAATTTTTAAAAAGTGGCTCCATCGAAAAAGGTCATGCGAACGGGTTAGTAAAAGTAATCTTTTTCTCTTTTCGGGGACATCAGCCCTTTCCAATCGCTGAAGAGATTACTACGTTGGATTATTCAAAGGGATTTCTTTATAGGATTGATGTTCCGTAGAAAGCATACTATTTTTAAGCTACCGATTGATAAATACAGGCTGATTTTCCGGCTTCGTTCCGTGAAAAAAACGTGACCCTACGTGTGACGCCTGGTCATAAAATTGCCTACATTTGTCTCCCTTTTTCGCGACCCAATCCGTAACAAAAAATGTATTCTCCCCGTGAATGTAACCACTCAGACAGGCATGCAGCGTGAAATAACGACGGTGTGGAATCGCTGTCTGAATGTCATCCGGGAAGTTGTGCCCGAACAAAGTTTCAATACGTGGTTTGAGCCGATCGTGCCGTTACGACTTAACGGCAATGTATTGACCATTCAGGTACCAAGCGAATTTTTTTACGAATGGCTTGAGGAGAACTTTGTTCATGCTCTGCGAAAAGCGCTCGATACGGCTATTGGTCCACAGGGTCAACTAGAGTACTCCATTATTGTTGATAAAGGGAACGAGCAGAATCGCCCACTGACAGTAAACGTACCGACGACAAAAACACCGCAGACCGCTAAGCCGGACAATGTCAACCCCGACATTCTGAAAAGTCCCTTTCAGCTTAAAGATCTGGATTCGCTAACGCTTGATTCGTACCTGAACCCGAGTTACACATTTGATAATTACGTAGAGGGTGACTGTAATCGATTAGCACGTTCGGCGGGGTACGCGGTAGCCGAGCGACCGGGCGTTACATCGTTTAATCCGCTGATGATTTACGGAGGGGTTGGTCTGGGGAAAACGCATTTAGTGCAGGCCATCGGGAACTACATCAAGAATAATAACCATAACAAATTTGTCCTCTACGTAACGTCAGAGAAGTTTACGAACCAGTTTCTGAATGCAGTACGTAGCGATGGTATTCGCGACTTTACAGCCTTTTACATGCAGGTAGACGTACTGGTTATTGACGACGTGCAGTTTTTGCAGAAAAAGGAAAAAACGCAGGAGATTTTCTTTCATATCTTCAATCACCTTCATCAGTCGGGCAAGCAGATTATTATGACGTCTGACCGGGCTCCACGAGCTTTGGATGGGCTGGAAGACCGGTTATTGTCGCGGTTTAAGTGGGGGTTGTCGGCTGATCTACAGACGCCTGATCTTGAAACACGTATCGCAATCATTCAGAAAAAGCTTCAGGCCGAAGGAATTTACATTGACGATAACGTTATTGAATACCTGGCGCATAGTGTCAATACCAATGTTCGTGAACTGGAAGGTGTCATCGTGTCGCTGATGGCGCAGGCTTCGCTGAATCGGCGTGACATCGACCTCGAACTGGCGAAACAAACGTTACGTAACATCGTAGTTGATTCCGAGCGGGAAGTTACGATTGACTCTGTGCAGGAAGCCGTTGCGAACTTTTTTAACGTAACGATTGCCGACCTGAAAGCGAAAAGCCGCAAGCAGGAGCTGGTGTATCCACGTCAGGTGGCGATGTACTTAGCCAAAGAAAAGACGGATTTATCGCTCAAATCTATCGGTTATCATTTTGGCGGGCGCGACCACAGCACTGTTATTCACGCCGTACAAACCATCAGTGATCGGGTAGCGAAAAGCACCGAAACCCGCGACGTTATTGAAAAGCTCAAAGCGCTATTTAAGTAGCTCTTTTTGACTAGTTGTGTCTGACTGATGAAGGGATTAAATTTCCAAAGCGGTGCCATACTTCTTCCTGGCAAATTAGTTTGGTTACCTTAAATGGCCTCCTTCGTCAGCATGACAGAAATGCTGAGAATTTTGCCCCGCCCTCAAATCGACGCTGACGCCTGGAATACCTGCGTAACAGCCTCTCCGCATCGAATCACATACGGCTTCTCCTGGTATTTAGACATTGTTCTACCCGCTCCTGGGTGGAAATGGGTTGGGCTTGTCATTATGAATGAAGCGGGCGGTTATCAGGCAGTTATGCCAATTCCGTTACGTCGAAAATCTATTGCTGGTATCACGTATGAATGGGTTGTTCATCAGCCACTTTTTTGCCACTTTCTGGCCGTTTTCAGCCGCGATCCAGAGCTTGATAGCAGGCCATTTTTCCAGTTGATGAATCAGCAGTTTCGATACGGCTCTGTAGTCAACTTATCCCAGAAACCTGCTAATACGACATCATTTGATACGTTACGTGTCCTGACAACACACACGCTGGATTTATCCGTCAATTATGAACGTATCTATCAGAACTACACCTACGATCGCAAAGTGAATCTGCGCCGGGCGTTGCGAATGAACTGGGTAATAGTGGATTCTACCAATCCTGACCCGTTATTAAACTTATTTCGCGAAAACCACGCCGATACAATTTCGGGAGGAGTCGCTGATTGGGCGTATGAAATGCTTCGGAATCTGACAAACGAACTGAATCAACGCGGTTTGGCAACACTACGATATGCTACTCGTGATGGGCGTATCGAAGCGGGTGCTTTGTTTGTGCAGGAAGGAAACCGGGTAATTTATTTGTTCAACGCAGCTTCAGAAATTGGTCGGAAGGGAAACGCGCGAACGCTACTAATCGATCAAATGATCCGGGAAAAGGCCGGAGGTCACTACTTGGAAGGAGAACCATGCCTATTTGATTTTGAAAGTCCTGGAAAACAGTCGATACGGCGTTTCTACCAAAGTTTTGGCGCCGTTGAGGAGCCGTTCTGGACAATGCACTGGAGTCGGCTGACTAAACTTGAACGATTGGCTCAGCGCATACGGAACGTAATAAAAAAGGCGCCAGTTACTACCTGACGCCCTCTGGAAAGCTGTATCGTTTTGGCCTTCTTAGAAAAATTTTAGTGGTTGTTTCAGGCCATTGTTCTGTTTGAGATCCATGACCATTGAGCCAATCCATAAATCCACTTCGACTTTGACCGGTACTTTATTCGTGTCGTCGGAAACAAAAATTCGGATGGATTCTTCTTCCTTAAATAGCTTGTTTCCCGGCGGCAAAACAGGGTTGAGCTTGATGACATTGATTTTTCCATGTTTGGCTTTTACAACGTCTTTTCCCCGGTAACGCACTTTCATGTTATAGACCGTATCGTCGTAAAAGGCAGGTACTTCAATTACCTGGCCAGCACTGATCTTATTGAAGTCAATGGTTCTCAGAAAATAATATCCGCTGATCAGATCGTGCACATTATCAGGCACTTTGAATACATCATGTTCGGTTTTTTCTTCAGCTTTTACCGTATTCGTTTCGTGGTTGAACGTAATATTCTCTTCTTTACGGTAGCTATTTTCCTGAAGATTGGTATAAAACTTCTGCGGTAAAATGGCCGACGTATCGATGTAGGAGCGCCACGTATCCCGAACGCGCGTAACCAAGTCGAAAGCCCCTACCGTACGTCCATCCACATTGACGCGGTAACAGGGGCGCTCGTTTACTTTATAGAGTGTAGGACTAACATCCACAATGGCTTCGGCTGCGTTCAGGAAACCGTAGTGCACCCGATATTCCAGGTGCTCACCTGGTCCAAAACTGTTGTTGGGTACGCGCCGGTACGCATTCAGAGCCATAAAGCCAGTGCTCAGAACGGAAAGAATACCGATGCCAATCAATAACTTTTTCATATGAACAGCCGCCCATTAATCGGGCTTCGGTTACAAGGATGGATAGGTTTGTTTAAGATACGTTAGATAGCGTTTAAAGTTTCTCCCGAACTTCGTGTCAAATTCCTCCCGAAAACGGTTTTGCTGTTTCCGATACGTAAGATAACCAATAAAGTACGCATTATTCGGTAGGTTTAGTTTGCTCAACCGTCGTTTTTTTATTGAACGTACGAGACTCTGACTCTGTTCGTTGCGAATGGTGTCGGCAGATTCAACAATTTGCCGAATCATATTCCACTTCAACGAATCTTTGACCACGACTGGCGTGGCAGGTTTAAACGTCCGATATAAACTGTCGAGCGTTCGGGTGCCGCGCAGTATGTGGTCGTCATGTCGATCATAAAACGCTTTTGTCGACATATAGTTCTGATAGGGTACAGACGTTTTGCCGTACTTCTGCGTCAGAAAGCGTTGAGCGCCATATTCACCGACAAAATCGGCTAAATTTTCATTGTACTCCAGATTGTTTTTCACAAATAACGTACCGTGCGTCAGTTCGTGGATAATCAATTCGGCCAGGCTTCCCTCCGGTCGATCCAGAAAACTGGACAGAATCGGATCATTTAAAAATCCTAACGTCGACCAGGCCGACACTTCATTCATTCGGGTATCCAGACCGGCGCGTTTCAATTCGGCTACGGTCGTATCAGCCCAATCTTTTTCAAAAAAACCTTTGTATGAAAACGTACCAATAATCGGAAAGTTCCACTGTTTACCAACAAGTTGATACGGCTCGGCTGCCGTAATTACCCACAAGATCGGCTTGCCCTGTTGATCATAAAATGACTCATAACTTCCTGATTTATCCAAACCAAGAGAGTCGATGGCAAAACGCTTGATTTCCTGGATTAATTCTATTTTCCGCTTTAACGAATCCGGATAGGCCGGATCGGCTAATACTTCCGTTACCGGTTCGGTATTCCACAGGATTCGCAGTTGTCCCCGTGCCTGCATTAGCCCATAACTCACTAATTCCCACTGCCAGACAATCAGAACAGCCAGAACCCCTACGATACTAAGAGCAATTTTTTTGAGCATTCGTTGGAATGATTCAATCCAAAGTAATAAGTGTAAAATTAACTAACGATTGATGGAGCATAAATAATAAAAAAGAACCGGACTACTTACAGCAGCCCGGTCGTTGAGTTAAGAAACAAAATTAAGCCGAGTAGCCACGTGTTTCAACTTCCTGGACGGCTTCGCCGGTCAATTCATCTAAAAACTGATCGTGGGTCATTGGTTTTGAAAACATCGGGAAGTTTTTGGCGCAGGCAAATGCTTGTTCTTCCTCGCTAAGCGTAGCTGTGCAGTCGGTGAGCGTAATAACCTCAAAGCCTTTTTCGTACCCCGAACGCATCGTCGACTCAACGCAACAGTTGGTCAGAAAGCCGCCTAGTGCGATGGTTTCGATACCTTTGCTACGTAGAATAAAATCCAGGTTCGTACTGGCGAAGGCATCTAAACCGCGCTTCCCTTCCAGCACAATATCGCCGGATTGTGGAGTCAATGAATCGACAATCTCAACACCCCAGGAGCCTTTTCGAAACGATTGACTGTCGACAACGCCTTTCAGAATACCGTACGGATGCTTCGTAATTTCAACGTAACCTTCCTGAAAACTAATAGGCGAATGAATCACAACGGCTCCGGCCTCGCGCGCTTTTGCAACCAGATCGAGTGTGTTTTTCAGCATGTTTGTGGCATCCATAACGCCCTTGACGGCATCGTGCAGGCTACCGCCCGGCGACGTAAAATCATTCTGATATTCGATCAGGACAACGGCTGTTTTTTGCGGATTCATAGTGATTTTGTTTTCATGACTACTTGATAACGAAAGCAGTTAGAAACCCGTGTTTACTCCAACGCCTGATAAACGGCAATCCGGAATTTTTTTACGAAATCACCGTAATAAGCGTACGGCTGGACATTGGTAAAAATCAACATGATTAGCTCTTCTTTCGGATCAATCGTAAACTCAGAGCAATACATGCCGCCCCAGTTATACGAACCAGATGATGTCTGATCGCCATAATGAGAATTCTCCGTAATCAACATAAAACCAAGCCCGAATTTGTCTTTTCGATCCCACACTTCAGCGGCTCCAATCTGATTACGTAACATCATTTCAACGGTTTTACGACCCAGAATCCGTTTGTTATTGAACATACCACCGTTAAGCAACATCTGACAGAATGTAGCATAATCTTCAACTGAACTGATCAGACCTGCACCGCCAGAAAAGAACGTTTTAGCACCTGATGTGGCAAAAGTTCGATACGTTTCATTGGTATGCAGCGTGAGCGGTTTGTCCATCGCTGACTTGCTGTATAACTCGACCAAACGACTGGCTTTATTGTCAGGCAGATAGAAATACGTATCACTCATGCCGAGTGGTTCCAGTACGCGCTCGCGCATCGCTACGTCGAATGGCTTACCCGATAAAATTTCGATTAGTCGACCGATAATGTCGATGTTAAGGCCGTAAGTAAAGCCCGTGCCCGTTGAGTCGGTACCGGGGTCGCGCAGAAGCGGGCGCTTAGCCAGTTTATTGATGACTTCTTCGAGTTTATCGGGCGCAGTTGAGTTGAAAAAGGGGATTTTAAATTCTGGCCGGTCATCCAGCGGATGCTCGTAGGGGATACCCGCGTTATGGCTTAGCAACTGCCGAATCGTAATTTCGCTTTTCGCCGGTCGGGTTTCGTAGTTTCCGCTAACAGGGTCTTTTTTGTCGTATTTAACCAGCACTTTCGGGCTTTTAAAAGCCGGGATATACTTTGAGATAGGATCATCGAGCAGAAATTTTTCCTCCTCAAACAGCGTCATCAACGTAACGGTCGTAATGGCTTTCGACTGCGAGGCTATGCGGTACAGATCATCTCGCTTTGCCGGTGTTTTCTTTTCCAGATTGCTGTAACCGAAAGCTTTGTAGTGCACCACCTTGCCCCGATGCGCAACGAACGTAACGGCATTCGGCGCAATTCCCTGATCGATCAAACTTTGCAGCCAGGTATCTAACCGCTTGAGCCGGTCTGCCGAAAAACCAGCGTCGGCAGCCGATTTCGCTGTGGTAAAGGTTTGTGGTACGTTTGGTTGGGCGAGGAGGGAGGTTGTCAGGAAAAGAACAGGAAGAAGTAAGCGTACCACAGTTTTGTCGTTTATGATTTTCAGGGATTGTACCTTAAATCACAAAGAACCGAGATTCTACTACGTCCAATCCCAGGCTACAATGACCCATGTCTCGCCAATGGTCGGGTCATAAAACTCATGAAGGCTTTTAAAGCCCACTCGCGTATGAGCACGTAACGAGCGGGTGTTATTGGCCGAAATGTCGGTGATCAACAACTGATAACGATCGCCGTATACTTCTTTGTGGTGTTGAAACATCCGATCAAATACCTGCTGCCCCCGATACCCATTCGCCACACAAACCTGCCCCATGACGTACCAGGTATAGTCTTTCAGCGGTTTTTCATTGTAAATCAGCGTATTAATCAAGTCGAAGAGCGGTAGTAGCTCTGGTACATCAGTTCCGAATTCCGGTAGCATGGTTAGGGCGTAACCCACAACCGTGTCGCCATCTTTGGCAATGACGCTCGGCGCTGCCTGATTCATACGGGTCAGTACGTCTGGGTCGTGTTCAACCGTGACAAAGCCCTGGTCAACCTGAACATCAACAGGAACATTTTTGCGCAAATTGGCGTGTTGGAGCGTTAGAATGCCGCGAACGTCCGCGTCGGATTGAACAGTGGTAATGGTAAGCATTACGTTCAGGAAATAGTCTTTATTGGCAGTGTCTTCAGGAATGTTGAATCGACTTCAGCACCGATTCCTGGTGTTTCGGGCAGGTCAATCTGATAGCCAGTATACGTAATGCCGCCATAGACAGGATCGTTGGCGTGTTCAAAACAAGCGTCTAAATCGTAAAAACGAACGTTTTGTCGGGCTGAGGCAAAATGAGCCTTTGCCGTCAGCGCCAGCCGCGACTCTGACATGCAGCCAATCATGCACGGAATTCCAGCCGCTTCAGCAATGGCGTTGATCTTAAGGGCGTCAAAGATCCCTCCGCTTTTGGAAAGTTTGATGTTGAAGTAATCAACTGCTTCTTCGCGTACGAGTCGGATAGCGTCGGTCGAGTCGAACAGACTTTCGTCGGCCATAATCGGGACAGTCGAACTTTGTCGAATCTGTCGTAGACCGGCAATGTCGTGACGTTTGATAGGCTGCTCGCAATATTGAACATTCCAACTGCCAATGGCCCGCAGAACCGCCGATGCCGTCACTACGTCCCAGCCCTGATTGGCGTCGGTGCGAATGGGCGTTGCATCACCGATGGCGTTACGTATCGCTGCCACGCGCTCAATATCACTGCGGAGATTCGTTCCCAGTTTTACTTTGATGGCTTCGGCTCCTTTTTCCTGGATACGTAGCGCATCGTCAACCATCCGCTCGGGTGTGTTGATGTAAATGGTTTCATCCGTTACAAGGGATCGTTTCGAGCCGCCCAGGAATTGGTATAGTGGCATTCGGGCGGATTTGGCGGCAATATCATACAAAGCCATATCGAAGGCCGAGCGCGTTGTCGGGTGACCGGGCAGGTAACGAATTAACGTAGTGAGACAACCTTCGATATCTAGTGGATCATGACCGATCAGCAGTCGGGCCATATCGTCCGCTGCTGCTAATCCCGATGCCTGCGTTTCGCCGACGATCATCCAGAACGGCGACCCTTCGCCCCAGCCCGTAATGCTTTCGTCAGTTTGAATCTCGACCAGTATATTTCGGGCGTTTTCGATCGTGCCGAGTGAAATGGCAATGGGCGCTTTAAGCGGAATATCGTATTGGTAAAGGTTAATCCGGGTAATTTTCATCGCACAACCGCAAAGGTCACAGAGGTTAACGCAAAGGTCGCAAAGTCTCATAGCGTTCTTTGCGCTATCCTCCGCGATTTTGCGGTTAAAATTATTGTGGAAACTGACTTTTATCTAATCCCGGAATAAGTCGCAACGCGTTTTTATAATACACTTTTTTCAGAACTCCGTCGGGTAGACCCATGCCATACATTCGCCAGAACGCGTGATATTTTTTGTGGTAAGGAAAATATTCGTCGTCGGTTTCCAGAACGCGGAAATACGTAGCGTATTCGGAAGGCACCCAACTATCTTTTCCGAACAGAATCCGGTCCTGGTATTTCTCAAAAAACGCCCGACTGGCTTTCGGCTGACGACCCAGTTCGGCGATGACGGCACCGATCTCGACGTTCATGTTCGGGAAAACCGTCATCAAACTGTCGAGTTTTTTCAGATCATTCGGATACCAGCCCATGTGCGCGGCAATAAATGCGGTTTTCGGATGCTTACGAAACACATTATGCTGCTCAGCAATGAGTTGCTCCCAGGGAACTGGATTATTGGCTGAGCGTTTCCGACCGGCATGGAGTTTGAGTTCGAGCCAGCGTTCGTTGTAGCGATCCATCGGGTCCCAGAACGATTTTGGGTCGGCGGTATGAATCAGAACAGGAACGCCTAACTCACCACACTTGGCCCAGATAGGATCTAAGCGGGGATCATCTACCCGAACCCGCGTACCTTTATCATCTTTAACACTGAACCCCAGATTTTTATAGATCTTTAAGCCTCTGGCTCCCTTCTTTACATCTTCTTCAAGGGTTTTCACTGCTTGGGCTGTCCAGCCGTTGCTGTTTACATCGCTAAAATTGAGATTCGTAAACAAGGCCAGTCGTTTAGGATTGGTTTTCTGAATGTTAGTGAGCGCATTGGTAAAAAACTTGCTGCTCTCAGCCTCGCTGTCACTGAATCCGCGTCCACTCAGGTTAATCATCAGGCCCATATTCAGACTATCCATTTGGGCGATTAGCTTGCGCAAATCCCCATTGTCCATCTGATACTGATGGTTATGCACATCAATGAAGGGATATTTAGACCGGGTCAATTTATGTTCCGGTACTTTTAAGGTCGAAACGGGATCGTATTCTTCAAAGCCCAGTGGCTCTGCGGGTTGATTCGATTTTGCAGACTGGCCACAGGCAACGGTTCCCATCAAGAGGAGGGCCGGGAGGTAAAGCAGATATTTCATAGACAGATTGTATTTGCAAACTAACTCCTAAAGATAAGCGCCACACAATGAGCGGCAATGCCTTCGCCCCGGCCCACAAAACCGATGTGCTCAGACGTAGTGGCTTTAATCGAAATATCGTCTTTGGGGATGGCCATTACATCTGCGAGGCAGGTTTTCATGGCTGGGATATGCGGGTTGAGTTTCGGCTCCTGCAACACCACCGTTACGTCAACATTCGAGATTTCGTACCCCGCGCCCCGCACCATACGTAGTACTTCGGCTAGCAGAAGTTTGCTATCGACACCTTTCCAGCGCGGGTCTTTGTCGGAAAAATGATAACCGATATTCCTCATGTTGGCCGCTCCCAGTAAGGCGTCGCATAGTACGTGGCAAACCACATCGGCATCCGAATGCCCAATCGGCCCGAACGTACTGGGAATCTGGATACCACCGAGCCAGAACGGCCGACCTTCTTCCAGCCGGTGAACATCGTAGCCTTGTCCTACGCGAATTTTCATAAAGCAAAACCATTTTGACGAAGACACGCTTCGACCTGACGAAGAAATTCAGCGGCTTTCTCAACCGCATCCTAGTCATCTTCTAAAGAAATATCGAAATCTATATGGACTAAGCTACCGATGTGTCGGCTCGCCGGTAATACAGGGTTGAACAATTCTCTTTTCGTAAGACTTGCCGGGCCATCGCCTGTACATCAGCGGGTGTAATGGCCTGTATTAGAGCTGCTTCTTCGTTAACTAAGTCAGGATTACCCGCATTGGCAGCATAGGCAAGGTTCATGGCACGATTCAGTAGTTCGACTTCTGAGAACGCCAGGGTGGCTTCGGCTTGGTTCTTTACTTTGGCTAATTCCTCGTCCGATACTACCTGATCAATAAATTCCTGCATAACGGATTCGACAGCCGCATCGGCTTCTTCCAGCGTAATGCCCTTATTAAGATTGCCCTGCACAACCAGCAAACCAGGATCAATGGAGGTCGTAATGTAAGCGTTAATGCTGCTGAACAATGGATTCTTACGTAGCAACTGCTGATAGAGACGCGAGGATTTACTCCGGCCAAGCATGTCGCTCAGGAGATCAGCGGTATGGAAACCGGCGTCAAATCGACCTGGCATATGATACGCTTTATAGAGTCCATCCAGCGGGACTTTCGCCGACGTTTCCAGTTTACGGGCCTCGGTTTGTACCGGTTCTACAGGCAGTTGACGAATGTAAGGCTCACCGGCCGGAATTGGGGCAAACCACTTGTCGCACAGTTGCTTTACCTGTTCAACCGTTACATTCCCTGCTACCACCAGGATAGCGTTGTTGGGTAAGTAATATTTGAAGAAAAACGATTTTACATCGTCCATCGTCGCTTCTTCAATGTGGCTAATGTCCTTCCCAATCGTTGCCCAGCGATACGGATGCTGTTTGTAAGCCAATGGACGTAATTTTAGCCAGACATCGCCATAGGGTTGATTCAAGTATCGTTGCTTGAACTCTTCAATCACTACTTTCTGCTGGACATCAAGCACTTGTGGGTCGAACGAAAGACTAAGCATTCGATCGGATTCGAGCCAGAAAGCCGTTTCCAGATTGGCGGCCGGAAGGGTAATGTAGTAATTGGTAATGTCAGGGCTGGTGAAAGCGTTATTTTCGCCCCCAACTTTTTGTAAGGGTTCGTCGTAGCTCGGAATGTTGCGTGACCCGCCAAACATCAAATGCTCAAACAAGTGAGCAAAACCCGTTTTGGCAGGATCTTCGTCGCGCGAACCGACATTATACAGAATATTGACGGCAACCATCGGGGTCGATTCGTCTTCGTGGACAAATACCCGCAAGCCATTATCTAAGACAAACTGTTCGTAATGAATCATAAGGAAAGGACTGCGTGTGTCCTTTATTCGTTAGTGCACACTGAACAAAAGTACGCTTCTGGCGGTATAGAATCAAACAACGTAACCTTAACACAGCATTGTCCATTCTGAAAAATACGGTACTCTTACTTATTGGCTTATGGTTGCCACTTATCGCCCCGGCGCAGGTTATGAACGATCCGGCTGCTCAGCAGATGGTTGTGAAAGCGCTGGACGATATTTATAATCTGGAATTCACGGAAGCGGATGCTCAGATTCGGCAGATTATGGCTCGTTATCCACAACACCCGGTTGGCTTCCTGTTACGGGCCACGCAACTGGATATACAAAATCTACCGCTGTCGGAAAATAAGACCGCTACGGCTCAATTCACACAGGCTGTCAATCAGGGAATGGAGCTATCGAAGCGGATGCTCGATAAAAACGAAGCTGATCCGGAGGCTGTGTTTTTTATGCTGACCTGTCACAGTTACATGGCCTCGCTCTATCACAATCAGAGTGAATCGCTCAAGGCAGTAGGGGAGTCAAAAAAAGCTTATAGCTACCTGCGCGACGGGTTTAAGCTGATGGATAAAAACCCAGATTTTTATTTCACCAGCGGTCTTTATAATTACTACGTTGAGCGCTACCCCATGGATCACCCCATTGTGCGTCCATTCATGTTTTTCTTCGCTGATGGCGACATTGCGCTGGGCCTTAAACAAATGGACGTAGCAACGCGTAAAGCCGTATTTATGCGGCCTGTTGCCAATTATTACTTATCCCATTTGCTGCTCAAGCACGAAATGAACCCGGCAAAGGCATCTGGCTACACGAAATATTTAGTCGAAAAATACCCAAACAATCCTCTGTTTGCTATGAGTTATGCCGAGGCTCTGTTACTCTCGGGCAAATACGCCGAGGCTCGGCCGCAGGTTCAGCGGCTTAAACAAATGCCGAATAAATTAGTCCCACTAGCTTACAACACCTTCTCGGGAATGCTGGCTGAGTTTGCGGATAAAGATGATAAGGAAGCCACTCAATTCTACGAGATTGCGTTAAAGCAACCAGCCAACGAAGGCTATACAAAAGAGTATCATGCCTTTGCCTATGCTGGTTTAGCCCGTGTGGCGGCTCGCGCCAACGACCGAAACAGTGCTAAAACATTGTATAAGAAAGCGCTTGCTGTAGGCGAATACAAATCGCTGATTCGGGAAGCAAAGGCGTATAAGTAAGACCAGAATTAATAATCAACTTCCAGATTAAGTACTTTCCGTAACTCATGCAGAACTGGGTTCTTCTCGGCCAGGTAGTTGAACTTGTCCTGCGAACTGTAAATCATTTTCTTGACTTCCTGCACGGTTACTTTGTGCTCCAACTGAATCTGGCTGTTCTGAAGTTCAGTACGTAAATAGCCTAGTAGATCGGGTTTTAGCTCAGTAAGAAAGCCGACCTGCAAGGTGTTATCGAGAGTCAGATGAATAGTAGTGCCTTCGAGTACCAATTCCCGGTTTAGCACGACCTGCTCCGACGTAATGTCATTCTGTTGACGACGTATCCGCGCGAACGTATTCCACACATCCTGTAAGTCGTCGAGAATAAATGGTTTATCGGGTCGGGTTGGGGTTTTCACCGTCACGGCGTCATCCGTCTCTGCAACAGCCTGAGCCGGGCCCGCTGTTAGCGAAATCGTTGAGCGCAGGCGGCTACTCGCCGGACGTGTTGGTGGAGCCATTTGCGGCTTTACCGGAGCAGCAACGGTGGCCGTTCCATTGGGCGTGCTCGTATGACCGTTCTGGTACGTTGTTTCTTTAGCTATCGTTCCGTTGACCGCTGCGCCGTTGGTTAGTGGTACGGCTGGTCGATAGCTATTGACCGGTTCGCTCGTAATGGGATGCTTCTCCGCTATTGGATTATCATCGGCTGAGTTGTCGGATTGGTCAGGCGAGGGCTGTGTATGGGTGGGGATGTTGTTTTTTTTTTCGGCCGCTGGCTCAGTTGGTCGCGCTTGTGAAAAACTCTCTCCGTTCCGTGCCCCGTTAACCGGTAGCTCAGGCAATGTATCCCAGTTAAGCAGATTGCGCAGATTCGCCAGCTTCATAAGCCATAGCTCCGTATGCAGCCGCTGATCTTTGGCCTGCTTGTAGTTCAGATCGCACTGACTCCCCGTACTTAGGGCCGATAGCAAAAACGACATAGGTGCCCGAACGGCCTGGTCGAGGTATTGCCGACGGACGTTTTCGGTCACTTGCAACAACTGTACGGTAGCGGCATCTTTACAGACCAGCAAATCGCGGAAGTGGCGGCATAACCCAACCACAAACTGATGTCCATCGAAGCCTTTGCGTAGAATTTCATCGACCGTCAGTAGACTTTGGGGCAAGTTGCCCGCCAGCAATAAATCGGTCAGTTTGAAATAATAATCATAGTCGAGGATGTGCAGGTTATCCAGCACCTCTTTGTAGCGAATGATTCGATCAGCCGCGAACGTAACGTTCAGATCGAACATCGACAGCGCATCGCGCAAACCGCCATCCGCTTTCTGGGCAATCAGGTCGAGAGCTTCGGTTTCGGCGGTGATGCCTTCTTTATCGGCAATCGTCGCCAAATGATTGGCAATGTGTTGTGGCTGAATCCGGTTGAAATCGAAAATCTGACAGCGAGACAGAATCGTTGGCAGAATCTTGTGTTTCTCGGTTGTAGCCAGAATGAAAATAGCGTAGGAGGGAGGCTCTTCCAGCGTTTTCAGGAACGCATTAAAAGCCGCCGACGAGAGCATATGCACCTCGTCAATGATGTAAATTTTGTATTTGCCCGACTGGGGTGGATACCGTACCTGATCAATCAAATTGCGGATGTCTTCAACGGAATTGTTCGAAGCGGCATCCAGTTCGTGAATATTAAACGACGCGTTTTGGTTGAAGCTCACACACGATTCGCATTGATCGCAGGCTTCCCCTTCGGGCGTCAGGTTTTGACAGTTAATGGTCTTGGCTAGAATACGGGCACAGGTCGTTTTGCCAACCCCGCGCGGACCGCAGAACAGAAACGCCGACGCTAAGTGATTGGTCTTGATTGCATTCTTGAGTGTGGTAGTAATATGCTCTTGCCCAACGACCGTATCGAAGGTAGCGGGGCGGTACTTGCGGGCCGAGACCACGAAATTTTCCATACTGCAAGTTAGCACGGTCGGGGCTGAAAGGCAAACCCAAAAAATGGGCTTTCCCCAAAACGCTTACAAATATTCTGTAAAATAGAACGTGAGCAGCTTTTCAAGAAAAGCTATTGAATCTGTTTATTATGTGGTACATTAGAGGTTGAAAATTGTATTATTGGTAGAAGAATATGTACTTCATCTTTGGAATTAGCTTATGCAGGCTAAGCCTTGTTTAGAATTAATCCGCCAACGTTTTATTACATTCTCTTTCTCTATTCTATATAGCTGGGGAGATTAATATCAGGATCTCTCACTGTGTTCAATGCATAAATTCTTTCCGCTATTTCTTTTTTTGCTTACTACCTGCCAGCGTAACGAGGCTAACCGATCACGTCCGCTTACGTTCTGGTGTTCGAACAATGCCGGGGAAATTGCGTTTGCGAAGGCGTTTACGGAAAGCTGGCAGAAACAGCGTCCTGATAAACCGTTACGGTATCAGCCCATTCCCGAAGGACAGTCGAGCGAGGAAATTATTCTGGCATCAGTCGTCGGAAAAACCACGCCCGACATTTACGCCAATATGTGGCAGGGCAGTGTGGAAATGTACGCCAAAGCGGGCGTACTGATTCCGTTAGACACGCTGAAAGGATTCCGGGAGTTTATTATGACGCGTTGCGATAGTGCCGTAATTCGGGAAATCACCTCGGCGGATGGGCATATTTATCAGGTGCCGTGGAAAGTGAATCCGATTATGCTGATGTGTAATACGCGTGCTGTCGATGGGTTGCAAAACGCCCGCCCGCCTTACACGTACGCAAGCTATCTGAATGCCGGACGGCAGTTTAAAGAGGATAAGGACGGCGACGGCTACGTAGATCAATGGCTGGGCTATACTGAAGTGAAAGCCATCTGGTACGAACGGCTGTTCAATTTCTACCCGCTTTATCTGGCGGCTTCCAACGGGGCTCCGCTCATTGCAAATAATCGTGGACGTCCATCCCGGGCCGCTTTTAATAACAAGTATGCTATCGAGGTATTTCGGTTTTTACAGAATTTGTACAAAAAAGAGTATTTCGCCAGAGAACGATTATCAGCTACCCGTAATCCGTTTCTGTCGCAACGTATTGCTACACAGTTTACTGGTCCCTGGACGGTTGAGTTTGTTGAGAAATTCAAAGACCCCGGTTTTGAATACAATACATATCCCATGCCCGTTCCCGACAATCATCAGGGGCCAACGTACACCTACGGCGATCCGAAAAATATTGTGATTTTCAATACCTGCCGTGATCCGCAAGCTGCCTGGGAGTTCGTGAGAACCCTCGTTGATAAACCCGGCGATCTGCAATTGATGGAATTAACGGGTCAGTTTCCCCGTCGAAGAAACGTCGATACTGATCCTTATTTTGCTTCCTTCTTAACCAAAAATCCACGACTACGCCCTTTTGCCCAGCAAACCCGCTACATCAAAGGTGTGGATAACTCGGAGGTAATTGTGGAAGTCTTTGATATTATCTCACAGGAATACGAAGCCTGTGTCATTTTTAATAAAAAAACACCCGAAGCGGCCATTGCCGATGCCGCGAAGGCGGTAGATGTTTTGCTGGAGGCTGAACGCGTAAAATGAAAAAGTGGACACCTTACCTGCTCGTTTCGCCCTACATCCTACATTTCTCGGTGTTTGTGGCGTTTCCGGTTGTGTTCTCGATTGTGCTGACATTCCATAACTGGAACATCATTGCACCGATGAAATACGTCGGTTTAGCGAACTACGAGCACTTGTTTAAAGACCGATTGTTCTGGCAGGCAGTCTGGAATACGGTACGTTTTCTGATTGTGCACATTCCTCTGCAAATTGGCGTAGCGATCCTACTGGCGGAGTTACTAAACCGGACTATACGGGGACTATCGTTTTTCAGGGCGGCTTTTTTTCTGCCGGTCATCGTTTCGGGTGTAGTGGTCACCATTTTGTGGCAGCAGCTATTGAGCTTCAATTCGGGTATTCTGAACCGGATGCTGATCGCACTGAGTCTGCCGCGAATACCCTGGCTCATCGATCCGGACGTAGCGATGTACTCCATTGCCGTTATGGCTACCTGGAAAAACGTCGGCCTTTATGTTATTCTGTTTCTGGTGGGGCTGCAATCCGTCCCGACGCAGTATTACGAAGCGGCTGATCTCGAAGGCGCTACCGACTGGCAGAAGTTCCGGTACATTACGTTGCCGATTATCAACCCAACCATTTTTACGGTTGTTGTTCTCTCAACCATTGGAGGCTTTTCACTCTTCGTCGAACCGTACATTATGACTGAAGGCGGCCCGATGAATAAGACGCTTTCGGCGGTCATGTATATTTACCGACAGGCCTTTCAATACTACCACATGGGGTATTCAGCCACGTTGGGTTTCTGTTTTGCCCTGATTATTTTGTTTGTGGTCGTGATCCAACGACGCTACGTTGAACAGGAAATAGAATGACAATTGAATGTTCCAAACCATTTTAAAATATACGCTTCTGATTCTGGCGGCTTTGTCGTTCATTTATCCGTTTATCTGGATGGTAAGTGCGTCGTTGTCGTCGGAGAGCGGACTAGGCGATTTAACGTTGTTGCCGGTGGACTTTACGTGGAACAACTACGTAACAGTATTCACCAAAATCCCCCTTGACCGGGCATTTCTGAACAGTGCGTTTGTGGCAGTCGTAACAACGAGTCTGGTTCTGGTATCGGGGGCGATGGTTGGCTATGCGCTGGCTCGGTTCAATTTCGTGGGACGGAATCTGATTTTCTACCTCATCATTTTCACGATGACCCTGCCGTTTCAGATCACGCTGATTCCGAATTACATCACAATGGTAAAATTGGGGTGGGTCGACACGTATCTGGCCCTGATAGTGCCATTTGCCCTGAATTCGCTTTCCATCCTGCTGTTTCGACAAGCGTTTCAAAGCTTACCCGATGCGTTGATCGAAGCGGCTCGGATGGATGGCGCGGGTGAGTTTCGGATTATTTTTCAGATACTGGTTCCGAATATTCTACCAACAGTACTAACCATCACGATCCTGACATTCATGGGGATATGGAATGAAGCACTGTGGCCATTGATTGTTATTCGCGATGAATCGACGATGACGATGCCGCAGTTGGTGACGCTCTTCTCGGTGGGAGGACGGGCTGAGGGGCAGTTGGGCGTTAAGATTGCCGCTGCTGTCATGCTGGCCATTCCGATTGTAATTTTATACCTGTTTTTTCAGAAACATTTTATCCGAAGCATGGCGTCTTCGGGCATGAAAGATTGATTTTTACCTAGCATCACGGTATCACGGACTTTAGTCCGTATACGTTTTCAGGCTAAGAAATACCGACTAAAGTCCGTGCTACCGAACTCCAATACGTTATGACTCGCCCCGCCTTGTTAAGGCTATTTGCATTGCAAATTCTCCTCGTTGCCTTTCTGTGCAGAGAAGATCAACTCGCTGCCCAGCCTAGACCAACGCGCTACGTCAATCTGGATCATTTGACCCACCTTTATCAGACGATGAAGCTGGCGACAACTAATACCGAAGTCGGAACCATTGCCATTTACAGCGAAGCACCAGACTATCACTTGGTGACGGATGCCGACGAAGGGTTCACCTGCATCGACGACGTAGCACGGGCGGCCCTTTTTCTTTTGCGCGAACCCGATCTGTCGACCAGCACAACAAAACAGGCAATGTTGCGAGCCACAACGGAATTTGTCCTGCAACTACAAGCCGACAATCAAGACGCTGGCGCGGGGTACTTTTATAACTTTCTCTGGCCCGACCGAACAATTAATAAGACCTTTAAGACCAGCGTAGCGCAGCCGAATTTCTGGTCATGGCGAGCCTTGTGGCTCTTAAGCGAAGCTTATCCGTATTACCAGAAAGCTGACGCTACGTTGGCGGGACGTATGCAAATGGCCATTCAGAAACTCGTTGCCAATATGGTACGTGATTTCGGCAGCAAACCCAGAGAATACAAGGTTATCAAAGGCATTCAGATTCCAAAATGGTTGCCTTTCGGTTCCGGTACCGATCAGGCGGCCATCCTGCTGCTCTGCCTGAACAACATCTATCAGCAAACGCCCAACGCCGACATTCTGAAACTAATAGAACAACTGGGTGAAGGAATTGTAGCGATGCAATATGGCGACTCGGGCAAGTTCCCCTATGGGGCTATTATGAGTTTTGAGAACAACTGGCATGCCTACGCCAGTGACCAGTCATACGCCCTATTACGTGTCGGGAAAGCCCTGCGCAAACCTACCTGGATTGTCGTCGCCCGGCGCGAGATTGACAATTTTTATCCCTATCTGATTCAGCAGGGTTTGCTGGAATCGTTTGAAGTAGAACAGTCGGGTGGGGACGTGAAACCGGTTAAAATCAGTCGGTTTTCGCAAATTGCGTACGGTATTCGGCCGATGGTTTGGGCCGCATTAGAAGCGTATGATCAAACGAAAGATGCTAAATATGCTGCGTTGGCTGGTCAACTCACAAACTGGTTTTTAGGAAAAAATGCGGCCAATACGTCGATGTATGATCGGAAATCGGGCCGGGGTTACGATGGTATTGGAGCAAACGGCCAGGTAAACCGTAATTCAGGGGCTGAATCCACGATTGAATCACTCTGGACATTTCAACGTATCGAGCAATATCCTGATGTTATGAAATTGTTAGACAAGTGAAGGCGGGTCTTTATGTGTGACGCAACGTAAACCACGTAACGATCATAGCCACCGCTGCCAAGCCACCAGCAAACAGCCCAATGGTCGGTGCCTGGACATAGCTCAATGCATGACCAGCCAGAAATGATCCGGCAATGTCGGATAGATTAATGAACGCCATATACGTTGTAAACTGCGAACCTTCGACGCCTTTTCGGCATAAGAGCATCAGCACGGGCATGGCCGCTATACTAATGCTGGGGTCCATGAAATACAGTGCTACTAACCCCACCTGCGCTACGTCCCGACGAATCCATAAAGAAGACAAGGCACTGAATGTGAGTAGATAGACGGCTACCAAACTCAGTACAATGACCAGCAGACGCCGGGGGCCAATTCGGTCAGCGATAAAACCACCGGTCAGCGCCACGATTGTCGCGACGATCATGCCATACGTGCCCGTAAGCAACGAAACCGACGTATCGGCCCAGCCGAGCTTTTGAATTAGATGGTAGTTGTAAGCCCGCAGAAAAAGGCTGATGCTGACATAAGCCGCAACCACAGACCCAAACAGGAACAGACTCCGTTTCGAAAATAAGCCTTTGAATAACTCAGTGAACAGCCACTGAAAACTAGGATCCGTCTGTTGAGTACGTTGAAGAGGTATTGGCCGATTTAGTGCGGTTTCTCGATGGTTGAATGACGGTAATAAGCGATCTTCTGGTCGTTCGCGTATAAAAAAGGTAAGTACGGTTAAGGTGAGTAAACAAAGCGACTGCGTAAGGGCGGCATTGAAGAATCCATAGTTACGTAGAAGTTGGGAAAACACGGCAGCACCGACGCCTGTACCAATCAGAAAGCCCGCCCGCATGAACGCATTGACACGTCCCCGCTCATTTTCGGGTATAGTTGAAATGGCCATCGCATCCACACTGGCATCCTGAATAGCCGCAAAAACACTGTGTCCAAAGAAAAACCAGGCTAGCGTAGCGACCTGTGTTAAGGGATTATGCACAAATAAAACACCCAGCGATGCCACAAATGCCAGAAGTTGAGCACCCACTACCCAGGGTTTTCGTCGACCCATCGCCGAATGCTGATAGCGGTCAATAAGTGGTCCCCAGACAAACTGAAACGCCCACGGTAAACCGACGATGGCGGTGAAGGAACCAATCGTCGCAGGGTTTACGCCTTCAGCCGTAAGGTAGTTGGTCAAGGCTGTCAAGGAGAATCCTGCTGGGATTCCCTGCATGACGTATAGATAAAAAAAGACACCGTACCGTAAGGGTCGACTACGACTAAGCGCCAGCGGATAAGACAATGAAGGTAAGGAGCTTAGCATACGTCGAATTAGTACGTCAACGAATCATTACAAGGTCGACCAGGATTATAGGACTCAATGATTAATAACTATGTTTTGACCACTGACGAACTATCCTAAAAAAAAACCGTTATGATATTGCAAGACCCGGATAAACTGTCTAACATTGTCCGCGTTTTCGCACAAAACCAATGGCAAAGCTCGTTTACCTACCGACTTTCTTCCATACTACGCCATTTCGGTTTAGGTCCGAAAGGACTATCCTCTTTTGTTTGCCTATGCGGTAGACGTTTTCACATTTTTTCTCGTTTTAGTATTCACAACAAACCAGCTCGGATTGCGCTGTCTCCGTTTTTGCGGCTTCACAACCGCCCAATAAACGACAATGGTCACCCCAGAAATAATTAAAAATCAATACATCATTCAGGTCGCCAATGAAAATCATCTGCGGTTGGCCGAAACTATCTGCCATGAAATGGAAGAGAGCGCGAAAGCCCGGGGAACCGGTATTGCCAAGCGTTCACCTATTTACGTGATGGAAAAAATGCTTGAAGGCAAAGCCATTGTTGCCACAACGCTGGCAGACGAGTGGGTTGGCTTCTGTTATATTGAGACCTGGGACCACGGTAAGTTCGTGGCAAACTCGGGTCTGATTGTTCATCCTGATTATCGGAAAAGCGGCATTGCCACGCACATTAAAGCCAAGGCGTTTGAACTGTCGCGGACGATGTTTCCAACGGCGAAGATTATCGGTATTACTACGAGTCTGGCCGTCATGAAAATCAATTCCGATCTGGGTTACCAACCCGTAACGCTCAGTGAACTGCCGGGTGATGAGGCCTTTTGGAAAGGTTGCCAGACCTGCACTAACTTCGATATTCTGACGCGTACAAATCGGAAACATTGCCTCTGCACGGGTATGCTGTACGATCCGGAAGAGCATAAAAAAGAGGAAAAAGACGAAAAGTGGAATTTCCTCAAAGAATCAAAACTGTACGAACGATGGATGCGTATTAAGAAACGTATTCTACTACGTATCAACCCGACCGACCGGTCGCGTTCCCGCAAACCTGAGCGGGAAATGGAACCAGCCTGACGATAAACTATAGAACGAATTGAAAAAGCCCGAAGGATTATCCTTCGGGCTTTTTTGTTTAAGATGAGCCGTCCTAAAATAGGTTGATACTATCTTCAGCTTACTTTATGGATAACCCAGTCAATCAACAAGTTAAACGCACTCAGCGGG
>NZ_JACXAA010000023.1 GCF_014699035.1 Spirosoma validum | reverse complement strand
ACGGTGGCCGGCGATCAGGCCCTGCCCACGGTGAGCCTGAACAACAATGGTCCTTTGAGCTGCGCCAACCCCAGCGTAATCTTGACGGCTTCAGCCCAGAAAGTACTGGGCCCGGACTTCACCTACGTCTTCAGTGCGGGCGCTACCCAGATCAACAACGGTCCTACGGCCAGCGTGAGCGCAGCGGGCGTGTATTCCGTAACGGCCACGGGCACCAACGGTTGCAGCCAGGTGGCCTCCACCACCGTCACGGGCAGCACCAGCGCTCCTACGGCCAGTCTGGTCGCCAGCAACAGCTTGACCTGTTCGGTAACCAGCGTAACGCTGACGGCCACAGGGGGCAGTACGTATGCCTTCAGTGGGCCGGGTCTGGTCAGCAGTGATCCCGCATCAGGCACCGCCGTGGTCAATGCCCCGGGTCTCTACTCGGTGACTGCCACTACCGGCAGTTGTTCCAGCACAGCCACCGTCACCGTCACGGGGGATCAAACGCCCCCCACGGCTGGTCTGACCAACAATGGGACTCTGACTTGTGCTACCACCAGTGTAACCTTAACCGCTACAGGTGGTATCAGCTATGTCTTCAGTGCGGGGGCTACCCCCTTTGGCGATGGATCAACCGCCACCATCAACAGTTCGGGTAGCTATTCGGTGACGGTGACGGGCCCCAACGGCTGCACAGCCATTAGCGCTACGTTTGTTGATCAAAACTTGGATGAGCCACAGGTGCGTCTGACGAATGACGGGCCGCTCAGTTGCGATCACCCCATGGTAACCCTGAGCGCTGAAGGCCGAGTAGCCCCTGCTAGTGTGACGCCCATCGGTTCGCTACGGCAACTAGCGCCTGGGCCGTTCACGTATGTGTTTGGCACTGGGGCTACGCCTACGGGGAATGGCTCGACGGCGACAGTAACCACGGCGGGGGTCTACTCGGTGACGGTGACGGGCCCTAACGGCTGTACGGCCACGGCCTCCACCACCGTCACCGGCAGCACCACGCCCCCCACCGCTTCGCTGACCAACGATGGGCCCCTGAGCTGCAACAAACCCAGCGTCACGCTCACCGCTTCGGGCGGGGAGAGCTACCAGTTCCAAAGCGGCATCACCGCCAATGGATCATCGGCCACCGTCACCACCGCCGGCGTCTACTCGGTCACCGTCATTGGGACCAACGGCTGTAGCCAGGTGGCCTCCACCACCCTCACCGATGACTCCCAGCCCATCGCCATCACCCAGCAACCCGCCAATGTCAGCCTCACCACCGGCCAGACCGCCCGCTTCAGCGCCAGCGCCAGCGGTAGTGCCCTGAGCTACCAATGGCAGCTCGACGCCGGCAGCGGCTTTGTCGATCTGACCAACGATGCCACGTATGCCGGGGTCAACTCGGCCACCCTCAGCGTGGCCAACACCACCACCGCCCTGAGCGGCAACAGCTACCGGGTGGTGATCACCAGCGGAGCCTGCTCGGTCACCTCCACCGCGGCCAGCCTGACGGTCAATCCCCTGCTGACGGATCTGAGTCCGATTCTCTACACCCAGCCCTTCGTGCTGTATGGCAGCGGCCAGCTCAGTGTGGTGGTGGATGTGGTGGAGTTGAATGGGGTAGCCAGCCAGGGTCTGATCACCCTGAAGATCACCCAGGATGCCAAGCTGAGCTTGAGCCTGCCGGCCAATGCCACCAGCGTGGGCGGTCGGGTGGTGACCAACGGGGTGTGGCAGTTAAGCGGTCCCCAGAACGGCTACTACACCCTGACGACGAGTGAGCCGGTAGCCGCCGGCAATAGGCTGAGCGTGGGTTTGGTGGGCCAGTTCAGCGCGGGGTCCAGTTCGGGCGAGCTGACGGTGAGCGGCACGCTGGTGGGAGGCAGCGGAGGGGAGCAGAAGGCCACCAACAACATCGATGCCGACAAGATCAAGTATTTCCAACAGTAAATCTCAGACCGGTCGGGGTGAGCAGCAGCGGGCTTTTTATCGCGCTCGTCGCGGGCTCACCCCGGTTTTGACTGGCCTCGCCAAACCATCAACTGATTCCTGGGTGCCTTTTCGGGACAAATTCCCCGGTGGTTAGCCAGTGAACCGGTTTATTTATCCTTTCAAATGGACAATCCACAACAAACCCGGCAACGGATCATGACCGTGTTGGAAGAGGTGCTGGCCGAAGACGGCACCCAGGGCGTCAGCGTGAGCGTCATTGCTCAAAAGGCCCAGGTTAGCAAGGGATTTATTTACAATCATTACGGGGGAGTGCCCGGCTTACTGGCTTATTACATTCAGCACAGTGGGCTCTTCCCCAGCTTCACCCTAGAGCCTTCAGCCCTGGGGCAAGGGGGCGATGAGCTATCCTGGCTGGCCCGGCAGTTAAGTCAGTATGTTCGCCAGCTACGGGCCTCGAAGGCCAGCCGGGCCGTCTTGAAGGCGGGGCTAGTGGGCGATGCAACGCTGAGTGAGTTGATTAACCAAACCCAGCACCAGGCCTTAGGCCAGTTCACCCAGCGGCTGGTCTTGCCCGAGGAAGCGGGCCGACGGGCGAGCTTGGCCCTTCTGCTGGGGGGACTCTATTATCTGACCCTCATGGCTGACGCGAATCAGCCAATGCTGGGGATCGATTTGCGGAGTGAAGCGGGCTGGCAAGGCGTGGAGGCCTCACTGCAGCGGCTCTGCCAACAGCTCGGTAAAGCCCCCAGGGGGGAGCGACGGCTTGCTGATCCGTCGGCTTCAGTTAGTCCAAGCCGCTAGCCGCGCGCTGACTCGACTGACTGAAAGAGCGGGCCGGGGTGGTTACAAATGCAAAACGGGCCCTTCCTGTGCTGGTTGTTTTGGGAGAACGGCGGTCCGGGCGTGCTTTGTTAGGGGGCTGGGTTTGCCCTGAGCCGTGGGGAAAGTGATCGGTGGTAGCCAGGGTATACGAGTCTCAGAAAACCCTCGAATGAATGGGCCGTCCAGTCCGTTTGCTTTACCCAATCGCTCTTTGTCGTAAAATGTCTCTACTCGTCTGCGGCTCTGAACCGCAGACGAGCAGAGACATTACGTAGTTACTCCTGAAAATAATCGATCTTATCGGCATCAACGTTGTTGTTGACCCGTAACTCGCCCCCACTACCCCCGATGATTACCGAACTGACAGTCACTACTCCCGTCGTAGTTCCTGGCGTGAGCGTACCATTGAAGCCAGTAAGTTGACCCTACGCTTGGTCATGCTGAGGGGTGGCGAGTTAGGCTGGCCCAAAACGACTGTCAGCCAGGGTACCCTTCCGCCAATGTTGTTAGGGCGGAGTACCAGATCGACATTACCCTGGCTATCCCTGAATTGGAGCGGATGCCAGGCCCATATTCCGGCCGTGGTGCTGCTACCGGCCCGGGAAGGAGTAATGCCATCGATTACCAGCCTACAATCCTCTTTTTTTGAAAGGTTCATCTTTTTTGTCCCAATTACCTTGCCGCACTGTTGACCCAAGAAACATAGCCTACCCGCCATGGAAGCGAATGAGTTCGTGGCTCTCCTTTGGCATCCTCTGGTCTGCTGGTAGAAGCGATTTGGTTGGAAACAATACGCGATCGTATTATCCGATTGAAACCCGTCCCCTCAATTGAAAAGGGCTAAGTTAGGAATCTGATAAATTACATTCAGGGTACGAAATGACACAACTGCCCACCATCAATAAACTCAGACAAAAAAGTTGGCAGTTCTCGGGGAAACGTGCGGAATGAAGCCCTAGCAAAAACCGTCTGTTTTGCCCAAGTACTCAAGATAAATTAGACGGTTTTGGCAACGTTCCGGCGGGCATGTTTTTACAGGTGGCCGCTCATGCCATCACTAAGCGAGCCGAGTTTCAACGTTAATTGGCCGACGCTGCCCAGTTTTCTCACGTGCGGGGACTGGTAGGATTTCCGGATTAACGTTGTCGGTTTGTACGTACGGGTAGTTTTCATGCCGTTTTTTTTAGTTTACCTGTGTGTATCGTCGTCAGTACAGGGATCCTCAAGGGGCCACTATCAGGCGATGAGATCGAGATTGTCCACGTTCTTCAACCAGCAGCACATACACCCCGGCCGGCAATACGCTGCTCGGTCTCAATTCCAGACGATGGCTACTTAGCGCATTTCGATCCAGACTTATCTGACGACCATCAGCGCCGAAGAGCTGCACCTTAGCGGTTTGTGGTTCGTCCAGGCTCACGCTGAAGCGCTGGTCCAGCACCGGGTTGGGCATTACCCCGTAGGCTTCATCCCGTATCACCACTACCTGCCAGGGGTAGGCTACCGAGGCTCCGCTCTGATCGACCTGCCGAAGTCGATAGTAACTCGTGCCCCACTGAGGCTGAGTGTCCACGTAGCGATAATTATGACCACTCAACGCCTTGCCTTCCGCGGCCATCACCCGGCCGATAGGCTCAATCGCCACAAGGTCTTTGCTGCGCTCCAGCTCAAAGTAAGCGTTGTTCTGCTCGCTGGCCGTTACCCAATCCAACTGAACCGTTTGGTCTGCCAGCAACTTGGCATCAAAGGCGATCAGATTTACGGGAAGAGGCCCACCGCAGTTGCCACTGTTAAGGTTAGCCGTGGACGTTCGTACCACGCAACCCTGAGGCAGGGTAATGGTTACCACATACTGACCATTATTGATGGACTGGTAGGGTGAGAAGGTAATTTCCCGATTGGTCGAGATGGGGTTGCCATCCTTGGTCCAGCTATATGTAGCCCCGGGGAAGTCAGCGGCACTGAGCGTGTAGTTTTGCCCGTTACAGGGATTGAGCGTATTTTCAACGGTTTGGGCGTCTAATGGTTTAATCGAAACCGTAGTCACCGTCGATTTGCCGCAGTTGTCCGTCAGGCGAAAATCGTAGGTCGCGTTGGCAGCCAGGTTGCTCACCACGTAATCGGAAGCAGTAATCCCGGTGGCAATAGTTGACCAGGAGTTGGTGCCGGATGGACTGATTTCGAACTGATAGGGCGCAAAGCCAGTGAAGCGAAAAAGTGCCTGACCTGTGGCCGTTGCCGTGTTCCCATTTTCACAGATGATACCTACTTTCTTCTCAATAACGGGAACCGAGTTGGGTCCGGGAATGGTAAAGGTTTTGGTTTGGGTAAAATTATTGTCACAATAGGTGGTGGCCGAAGCTGTTACGGTATAGGTATCCGCGGGCAGATTCGTAAAGACACCTGAGGTATTACTGGCAATCGCTTGACCGCTCGAATTGGTTACCGTATAGGTCACGTCGGTACCTCCGTTCCAGTTGAAGGAGATCGCCAGACTACCCGTACCCCCGCAGAAAGCCTGCACGGAGCCTGTCAGGTTGTAGGTTAAACCGGGCGAGGAGGGTGAATTGGGAGGTACGGCAAACGTAAAGCTGGTGGGGCCGCAGCCAGTAGTGCTCGTGTTAATTTGCGCGGTGTAGGTGCCGGGGGGTAGGTTACGGACTTTATATATATCCAGGTCGCCGATCGGAAAGGCTTGAATCGCTGGTGAAATCGGTCCGGAGGGCCCGGCTACGACCTGGACCGATGATCCACTGTCAAATAAGCCCTTTACGCCACCCGTCAGCTTGAACCAAGTTTGTTTGGCTCCAATCTGATTAGCGCACTCCAGATTGGTATAAAAGACGTCGGCAGTGACGGCATCACCAGCGCCCGGGGGCGTAGTTATCGTATAAGAGTAAACCACCCCGCAGGCATCGGTGACCTGCGCCAGGTACCCCTGAGGGTCATAAGCCACCGGAAACACAACCCCCCTTGTCGTCTCGGTGGCGGTCTGCGAAAACGTACCGGTCGCCAGGACGGGGTTCCCTGGTCCCGCGCTGCTGATGGTGATGCTGCCGGGACCCGCAAAGTAACCGGTCTTGAGTTGGATGTCGGTGCCGTTGGTTCCATTGAATTGCTGACAGGAGGGTGCAGTCCGGAAAGCAACAATGGGCGCCAGGGTACTGGCCAGATCGTAACAGAACGTAGTGACATCGCCACACGGACCAGTCGTACGCACCACAAACTTGCCGTGGGTTTTGGCCAGATCAAAGTTGAGATCACTTTGAGAAGTAGCCTGAATCGTCTTAAAGGGAGTTGCACCACCCGGAATAGCGCAGGGGTTAGTGGCGGTTATGTCAAAGAACTCCAGGGTATACGTACCAACATACGGACTACTGACGGATTGATTGTCGGATGTGGAAGAGAGATTGCCCTTGATGCCGTATGTCTGACAGTCTTTGGCCGTGCCATCGAAAGTAAAATACGCCGGTTTAGCAATGGGTTCCACATCGACCGTGTTGGTGGTAAATACCCCGCAACCATCCTTGGCCCGCACTTGAAACAGGCCGTAGCCACCCGTAGCCGTTGAGGAGGCCGGGCCATAGGTTAGCAGATTGTCCGCAATGTTGGCATTAGGCGATTGCACAAAGGCGTACTGGATGGGGGCCAGACCACCCGATGCTGAAGCATTGATGGTCCCGCCGGGCTGGCCGTTGGCGCAGATGTTACTTACGGTTGCGATCAGGCTAATAGGCGTGTAAGTAGTGTTGACGGTGATCCCGCTGACAACCACATCGGGGCAACCGGGTTTGGACACCGTCACGGTGTACGTACCGGGGGGGAGGCCCTGAAATTGATTGGCACTTTGCCCCGTGGTCTGATAGCCACCGCCAGCGGGTCCGGCCGTAATGGTATAAACCGCTTCTGGAACACCCCTCCCCCCCGATACGGCCACATCAGCCGGGTTAGTCAACTGGATCACGCCATTGGAAGGGCAGGTAGCCGCCGTCGTGGAGGTGGCGTAAGAGCTGGCCGCCGGGCACTGTGCCCAGCTTCGATTCAGGCTTCCCGCCACCAGCCATAAACCCAATAACATACGTAGTGCTTTTTTCATTAATAAATTGGTTTTAAGTAGATTGAACAATAAAATGCAGAAAAAAATAATACGAATTCTTTACCGTATCCTCCACGTGATCCAAAACCCTCTTAGCTTACTCTTCATCAGCGGTCACCATGGGGAACAGGCTTACTCATTAGCTGGGCCTGTCTGCTGGTACCCTATCCGGCGTGATCCATAGACAGTGATTGGGAGACTTTAGACCATATGCCGCTAGTCAAGATGTTCTTCTGACAAAGAGTTGATTGAGTGGATAAGATCGACGAATCAGTTCTTCGTCCGTAAGACTTGGTGTAACAGTGGGCTGATCCAACAAAAGGAAGAATAGATTGAAAACGCCGGAGATCTACTACGGTTTATCCGTAGATTTCATGTTGATCAGTCAAGGACATAGTGCTTAGGCCGCCTGCGAGTGGGTCGAAAGCGGTTGGTCCCGCAGCGAATGGGCGTGCCTGTCGGATTTAGTAAGCTTACTATAAATCAAGCGAATAGACTCTTCCACTCCTTGCCAACCCGCTTCGCTTCGCAGGTCAATGCCCAGCATCGGCTGGTTGTTGTGGGCCAGAATGGTCAGGTAATATAACCCTCCCAGCAGAATCGCCAGTATAGCCGGACTGTCAGCCTCCTGGGCTGGTGAACCCCGTTGTAACAGACCCGTCAGCTGCTGATGCTGGGTCTGGTGAATGGTTTCTGCCAGTCCCTTATCGCGGACCAAGCTATTGATGAGCACTTCCCGACTGGCTTTTGAGGAGCGCAGCTGGCGAAAAAATTGAATTATCAGCCCCGACCAGAGTCGGGCGGCATCGTCAGACTGCACCAGAGAAAGTTGCTCCAGATAGTCAAGGGTGAAATGCGGAAACGCGTTGCTATCCCGGATGTAATAATTCAGCAGTCCCTTCACCCCGCCGAAGTGTCGGTAAATGAGTCCCTTATTCACGTTGGCTTTTTGGGCAATCACCCCAACGGAAACACCCATCATTCCCTGCTCGCTCATAACCTCCTCCAGAGCGTTCATGATTCGTTGGCGAATTTCAGCTTGTTTGTGCATTGCTAAAATGAGATCTCTGTTGTATCCAGTTTGAATCGTTTTGTCAATAAAACGGCTCGAATGAATGGACTGTCCAGTCCGTTTGCTTTACCCAATCGCTTTTTGTCGTAAAATGTCTCTACCCGTCTGCGGTTCAGAGCCGCAGACGGGTAGAGACATTACGTAGTTACTGCTGAAAATAATCGATCTTGTCCGCGTCCACGTTATTATTGACCCGCACTTCGCCACCACCACCGCCTTTAATCACCGTACTCATCGTCACCGTACCCGTCGTAGCTCCCGGCGTCAATGTACCTGTGAAACCGAACGAGAGCTTGTCGCCCGCTGGCACCACATTACTGGTCGTTAGAATATAGTAATTCGAATTCGAGCTGGCATCCACGGTCCAGGCGCTATTCTGTACCGACCGACTGTTGATCAGCGTAGCACTCATATCATAATTCAAGCTGACCTTTGCGTCCTTGGATAGATAGACGACAACGGTGCCACTGGTAGGTGTTCCCAACAATTCTATCACGTCGACCACAACTGTAATGGGCGTCGTTCCATAGATGGTCGAAGGTCGAGCGTAAATCACCGGAGATAAGTCGGGAACGCAGGCCGTAGCCGTTACCGTCACCGCAGCTGGCGTCGACACGCAACCTACGGAATTGGTGTAGCGGGCTGTTACCGAATAGCTGCCGGGTGTAACGGGGCTGAACACCGTACTACTCTGAAAGTTCGTTCCGTCGAGGCTATACTCCAGCGAGACACCCGTTGGCGCGGTGATCGTCAGCGAAGCGGGTGCATTGCAGGTACCGTTCGTCACACTGACCTGGGGCTGGTTGGGACGAGCCAGCCCGAAGCTGATGTCATCCAGAGCCAAGTCATTTCCCCCTCCTCCAATGTTGTTGTTCCTTAATACCAGGTCGACATCGCCCTGACTGGCGGTGAACTGGAGCTGATACTGAGCCCACTGGCCGACAGTGGTGATGTCACCCGTAGCCAGGGTGGCCAGGACGGTCTTGGTCGCCGGATCGATGATTTGGAACTGTACATTGGGTTTGATTGACAGATTATTCAGGTTCATGATCCAGGCCGAGAAACTATAGGCCGTGCCCGGCAGCAGCCCCGTGAATCGGCGCCGGAAAAACTCCCCTTTGTCGTAGCTGGCATTGATCAGCATCATCCGTCCCGTGCCGTCACCCGTGGTGTGATCATTAAAAGAGCCAAATGCAGTACCGCCGGCAGCTGCTTGCGAGGAGTTGCTGGCCACCATGTAGTAGCCATCTTGCACGAATACGCCACTGGTGCCGATGTAATGGTAACTGGTCTGGCCTGTTAATGGCCCGCCCAGCGTGGTGGTGCTGCCCGTGCCAAAGGTCTCTAGATAGGGTGTACCTGTGCAGGTGTTGACTACCTGAAAGTTGGTGACCTGGAAGTTGCGGTAGACCAGATGCACCACTTCGCCGGCCGCTACGTTGACCGAAGTCGTGCCAGACACCACGTTGGCGGTGGAGTTGTTGGTGGGATCGTACACGTCGATGGCCCCCAGGTCCCAGCCTGACGTAGTGGTCTCCGTGACCGAGTAGGTGCCCGGCGTTACCGGAATGAGCACTGAATTGCTGCCGGCGGTGCGTACCGACTCATCGTCGATCCAGAACCCATTAGCCGCTGTGCGGCTCCAGATACTTGAGGGCGTATTGTTACCACCCGACCCCGCTGTGATCCACATCTGCCCATTGTTCCCCCCCGTAATTCTGGCTGCCAGCCGACTGGTTGGTTCGGCTACCCAGCTGCCCCCAGCGGCATAGCCTCCGGAGTATCGGTAAACAATATTATTCTGTATTGCATAAATAATCCCATCATCACCAACGGCCACGTCACCTACTCCACTTCCCGTAGGATTGCCCAGGTTGACTAAATTGGTCCCATTGAAGTCAGAGATGTAGACCGTTGCGTAGTTGGTGCCACCCGTTGAGACGACCCGCCCGGTTGGCGCAACATCAATGTTTTGCGTGGTTATTCCTGTAGCCTGGGTCCAACTGCCAGAGGCAGCGGTTGCGTTCTGATAAAAGAGCTGCCCACTACTATTGACATAAAAGACCCGGTTAGTGCCGGATTTGTCAAAGGCCACATCGACTGCATTGGTAGAGCCTAGATTGGTGGTTGTAGTCCCATTATAGTAATAGACATTGCCCCCGCTATTCATGTGAATATTCGCATTGTCTGGCCCGCCGTCGATCCGAGTGGCACTCAGACCAGCTAGTTGTGTCCAAATAGATGAGTTAGCCGCTCTATAATAGACTGGATAGCTAGCGCCCGAATTTCCGGCCACGGCGTACAAGCCGCCGTTACCGGTTGCGCCCACGTCCCGAACGAAATTAGTCGGGTGCTGGTCGTTGAGCGAGTAACTACCAGTAAAGCTATTGGGCCCGGTTACGGTGAAGGGAAAATCAGGGCTTGAGTCTTCGTCGGTCGCATTCTTGTGCAGGTAGATATACGCAACTCCGGTTGCGCTCGTTGTCAGGCTACCAAAGGTGTAGGCGGTATAGGTATTGGGCGCAAAAGCGGCTACCGAGGTGCTGATGGTGCCCGTGCCCGACAAGCTGCCCGACACGGCGGCTGCGCCCAGATTCTCCCATTTACTGGTCGAGGGGTTGTAGCCCACAACAGTCAGGTTGCTCAGCGTGTTGCTGGTCAGCGTAGCCAGCGCACTGGTGGCATCCCAGGTTAGGGTCAGCGTAGCCGGAACGGCTCCGTTGATGTCCCAGTACTCAACTGTGCTGACGGTCTGGACTCCCGTCCCGACATTGGCCGACGGCATGGCCCCCGATGGCAACGTAGCGTTGGTGGGGTTGGTCTGCCAGTAGGCCCCCTGAAAGCGATCAGAGGCCGTAGCGGTGGGGGCCGAAAAGCCTGCGGTCCGCAACGACCCGTTCCCGGCGGGGGATGGATTGCCATTGGCATCGGTGGTCACCTCCCGGCCCACGGGGAAGGTAAAGCCCGTTTTGCCCTGGGTTTCGGCGTAGCCGTCCACGTAAGAGCCATCCGAGGCCGCTGTCCAACTAGAGCCAGAGGTGAAATAGACCGAGCTGGTGGTGGGGCTGTTCCTGGGCGTAACGACATAGCCCGCATTGAACGTCAGCTGGCCATAAACACCGTAGTATCCTCCGGGGTAGGTGCGCACGGTGCTGTTGATCTGGCTACCCTGCCCGTAGCCTGCCAGGGTTATGCACAGCAGAACAAGAGAGAGATAAAGTTTCCTCTTCATGGAGGTGTTGGTTAGAATTGATACTAAAAATAAGATCGGTTCGACACGTTCTGCGCGGGGAAAGCACATCCTGCAGGATGCGCCTGCCTTTCTGGCAAACCGGCCCCGATGGGCGGTTTTTACTGATAACGCAACCGGTACGTAGGCGGTGGCTCAGGGGCGTAGCCAGTCGTGAGCGATGACTGTTATTTCTCGCTCACGGCCGACTTACGGGGTTAGCGTTTCGCTACCTTGCTGCCTTTGGGTGTTACGTTCACTTTTCGAACGGCTACCTTTACCAGTTCCCGACGAATGTCGGCCACGGCAAGCTTAAGTTCGGCCAGTTCAGCAACCTGGGCAGTTAGCTTCGCGTTCTCAGCCTTTAGCGTTTCAATCTGGACCTGCTGCTCCTGGAATCCTTTGATCAGGTAGGGGGTGAAGTACTGATAATACAGGCTATAGTATTCCTTCTCCGTTTTAGGGCGAATTACTACGTCCGGGAATACTTTATCTACTTCCTGGGCAATCAGGCCAGGCGCTACAGTCGCTTTATCTGTTTTGTAGTTGTAGGTGACCGGACGCAGTTTCATCAGACGGCTGGTCACATCCTTGATTGTATGGATGTTTTCTTTCAGGCGGCTATCCGAGCTACCCGTAACGGCTCCGGTGGTCAGATTGATGGTTGCACTGGCAGCGCCAGTACCAAATCCAGCGAACCGAAATGAAGCGTTACTGCCGCTGGGCGTGTAAAGATCCACGCCTTTCGTGTTATCATTATCTACCGTAAAACGCAGGTCACCACCATTCTGAATCCGCATAGCAGTACCACTGCCGCCATCAATATCCAGTTGATAGGCAGGTGCAGTTATACCAATGCCTACGTTACCAGTCTGGTCGATCCGCATGCGCTCGGTACTACTGGTAGTTAATCGCAGGTCACTCAGCGCAGTGGTACCATCACCCTGATAAAAGGACTGCACATTACTTAAAAAGGCTTGGCTGCCGTTTATCCGACCATTGAAATTAAAACCGCCCAGGCTTCTGCCATTAGCTATATTGGCGGGTGCGGCAACCGTACCACCCGATGACTGCAGAATTACGACCGGTGTCGTTGCCGAGGAATACGTCTGGACAACGATGTCATCCTTCGCATCAGACCCGTTATCATTGACAACGGTAAGCTTGGAGCCGGGCGCATTCGTACCGATACCGAAATTGCCCGTACCGCTAAAGGATTGATTGAAGCCCGCTGTGGCTACGTCCGTATTCTTGGCCAAAGTGCCCCCCAGGCCTATGTTCCCCGCACTGTTGTAACCCACCGTCAAGCCGTTGTCGGCAGCTACTGCACTACTGGCCGCTCCGCTTTTCTTGCTGACCCAGCCCGTGCCATCCCAGTAATACTCGCCCACCCCTGAGGCCGGGTAGGACGTATTGCTGGAGGTGATACCCGAGTTACTGTTGTAAACACTCATACCCGCTACAGCCGTACCCGCCAGGCCCCAGGTGGTGGTGGTAGTCAGGGAAATGCGGGGCATGAGTAAGCCCTTGTTGGTGCTTTCTACTTCCAGGGCTGAGCCGCCGTTGATAACGCCGGGGTTGTCGCCCACTTTTACCTGCGCCTGAGCGGTGTGTGCCACGGCTAATACCGCAGCGGCAAAAAATAAATGTTGAAGTTTCATAATACGTATTTGGGTAAAATTTTTCTAAAAAGTGACAAGGAATGATAATGGATTATTACGTAGTTGAGTGGTCTTTCCTGGGGGTCCTGGCCCGTTAGCCGTACCGGCAGACCCGTTCAGGACAACTGGCTTATTCAGATTCGGGAGGTGGTGAGACAGTCGTTTGCGGTTGACTCACCAGTTGGGCAACGGCTCCCGGCGCTACGTACTGTCGTTGGGTAACCAGAGCAAGGGGGCCATACATTTCCGAAGACAGCAGTGCCCACAGGGTTCTGCCATCGGGCCAGGGTTTTGTAGGAATATGGCCGCTTAGCTCGTTGTCGGCCAGCACCAGTCGTCCAGCTGCCCGCAGCCGTAACTGGCTACTGTCGGAAAGGGACAGGTGTCCCGTCCGCGTATCGAACACCGCCCGTTCGATGGTTAGCTCCTCAGCCACCAGCAGCTCACCTTCCAGCCGAACAGTAGTCGGATTGTTGATATGGAGATTTCTTACCTGACTATGGCGGGCCAGCACCCGCTGGGGTTTTTCGCTACGTAATGAGAGCGTTCCGGTTCCTTTAATAGTGGTACAGTCTAGCACCACCACGTTACCGGCTATCGTCAGTGTGTCGTGTTCATGAATACCCAGTGTGTTGCCGAAAACCCCTAGGCCACTAGTCGAATCGGGTTTATCCTGACCAATAGCGATCTCACTTCCCAGCATGGACAGCACGAACAGTATACCCCACTTTTTCGAGCGGGTAACTAGAACAGTCCATGTAAAGGTAGAGAGGCACGTCATACGGGTGTGGATATGGATTGGTTATTAATCTATTAAGGGTGATATAGATCGCCTGGTCTAGTTTCAGATATTTGGCATAAAGTCGAAACCAGCAAACTTAAATCGGAAGTATTTCCGGGCATACCAGGCAAGTAACCGATTTGAATTTATTATACTTTTTTAATAGACTTTTAAAAATTTGATTAACTAGTAGTATAGGGAGTAGTACAAATGTATGCTCTCATCATTTGTTGACCACATGACAATTCTGTCAATTTTTATAGACTATCTTGTACTTTACGTTACTCAAAAGGTTAATAAAAATCTACTAATGCCGATACTGGCTTAATAGTATGGCTAGTTGCTTTTGCTTATTAATTTATATATGCAACTAATTCTATATCAGCATTTTAATAAATATATATACGTATTGACTTTATTCATGTATTCGTAGTAAAGTTGTAGCGCATAGTGTACTAGTTAATATACTGATAATCAGAAAATTGATATATAAAATGTGCCATTTACTAAATAATTTAGTTCTGAATAGTTTTCAGAATAACCTAGCTTATTGTTATTCGTACTTTTTAAAATAGTATAGATTATTTTTAACTATATGAGTAAAAACACTCAATTTTAATTACCTGACCGTTGTGATTTTCTACTATTCAAAAGTTAATTTTGATCTTCTAAATCAATCTGTTATTACTGTTTACAGCCTGGTTTTTTAGATTAAACTAGTGTTGCCCTTGTGCTTGTCAAACAAGTATATTACATCTTCCTGTTTATACAATCAATGTAGTCGAGCCTTGTGGGAGGGTAAATTCCATCATACTGACCTGTTCACTCATGCGGGAAGGAAAAACGATAGAGACTAGCCATTCTTCGTTGTGCATCGTAAATCGGTAGACTTGTCAGATCATCTTAAACGCGTTATGTATAGGTCAATTCCAGAACGTTTGAACAGGCCTGGTGGCTTGGTGGAGTTCAATCCGGTTTTGCAATTGGTGGGTTTGTTGAAGCCTTCGTAAAACACACGGTATAAGTTCGCTCCGTGCTGTAAACCCTCTTTATTACTGAACTGAATGCGTAAAGACCAGTTCTTTAGGCAGGGCTACCTGGTACTCCAGCCCCAGGCAGTTTTGTCTAACTACGATCTCCCTATGGTAAACCGAATTTCTCTATAAAACCACGGGTATCCTTTAGAAAGGCAAGTATATCATTTTATAATTATACGAAAGCTCAATATCTGTACTTCTACTAATTGTTAACTTCCTCTTTGCCATACGTGAAAACGCTATTTTTAATTGCTTGTATTCTAGGATTGAATATCGTCTCATTAGCTCAACTAAAAACAGGACCACCCAAGCGGCTTTTATTTACGCACTTAACTTCTCAGCAGGGCTTACCAGAAAATGTCGTCATGAACATTGGCCAGGACAAATGGGGTTTCATCTGGTTGGCCACATCCAGTGGACTGGTACGCTATGACGGCTATCGGACAAAGCTATTTAGACAAGATTCAGCATCGACGAGCCTGTCTTCGTCTTATGTAACAAGCGTACTCAACGATTCACGGGGGAATATGTGGGTGGGAACAAATGAAGGATTCAATCTGTATGATCCCAGGACCGAAACCTTTACCCGCTACTATTTAACTCCTCCATCCTCCCGGATAAAGGAAATTAACCGGACGAATTGGATCGAGCGATTTTACGAGGACTCAAAAGGGCAGATCTGGATTGCCTCATGTGCCGGGCTCTACGGCCTAACGAGACTGACGGGGTCTGGCAATCACTATAAAAAAACAAAATATATCCTACCCGCTAAGGGTCCCTATGCTGTACAAGCAGTCTGTGAGGATAATCGAGGCAGGATATGGGTCGCCACCGACAAAGGGCTATTCTCGCTGGAATGGCATCAAGGTAAGCTAAAGACCGGTATCGTCAACCAAAAAACCACCCCCGTTTTCGTTGATGATAACGTAACCGCGTTGCTCTTCGACGACCAGAAACAGCTATGGGTAGGCACCGAAAAAGGGTATCTATATAGCCTGATTGATAAGCAGTGGAAATTAGTTGACCGACACGCTCAAAAAATCAGGGACATGGATTCAGATTTACAGGGCGTGGTCGGGGTGGCAGCCGGGAAAGATATTTTTGCCTATAAAGACGGGGTAAAGCAGAAAGTAATCTTGTCAGACCCATCGTCAAAAGGTCTTTCAGGTCAACTCATATTGTGCCTTTTTAGAGACAAAGATGGAGCCATCTGGTTTGGGTCCGATACGGACGGAGCGGGCGTTATCAGTATGAATGCGCCCTTGCTGACCACCTATCCCGCCTGTAATCCGGATCGGCCCCAGGTGAATTGTGTGTATGCGCTACCCACCAATCGCCTGTTACTAGGTACTGATGTTGGCGTATGTGAACTGGAACATGATCCATTAATTCCTACAAAACAAGTAGCACAAAACCTCATCGTTCTGGATCTTATTCAGACCAAAGACCAATCGCTCTGGGCTGGCACCTCACAAGGCCTAAAAAAGCTTCCATCACTGGGTAGTGGTTCGTCTATTGACAACGGATCAGCATTATTCCGCTCGGGACGGATTAATGCGCTACTCGAAGATCGGCAGCTAAATTTCTGGGTCGGAACGGAAAGGGGACTTTTAGTATTTGATCGGTCTACGCAAACATTTCATGCCCCATTCCCAGTGCTTAAGACTAGCTTTATTGTCCGTTTATTCCAGGACTCCCGAGGCAACCTCTGGGTCAATGCGCGGGAAGGTATTTATTTGATTAAAAACGAACTTCGGCCCAAGATCATTTCGTTTCCTATACCTCGGGAACGTATTGTATCAAGACGGGGTAGGCCAATTTGTATTACCGAAGATAGCCGAGGGCGAGTCTGGATTGGGTACAACTATGAGCAATGCCTTTCTTACTTTAGTCCACAAGATCAACAATTCCATCCGTTAAAACTGGATGGTTTACCCGACCAGGCGATCAATATTGTCGAAGAAAAAGATAACGTATTGTGGGTTTCATCGGCGCATAATATTTACCGGCTCAATTTAAATGATAGTACTATTGTTAACTACAATTATTTTGATGGTATTCCGGGCTATGACCTCATATCTAAATCAGTTAGAAAAGCCAATAACCTACTTTATTGGGGCACCAACAAAGGGTTGATTAGCATCGACCCGTCAAAAATCAATCGTAACACCATTCCCCCCAAGATAATCGTTACGTCGATGTCCCGGCCCGGGCAACTGGTTGACGAGGCCGTCACCCCACTAGCTACGAATTCCAGCCAGTCAGGCTACTCATTTGAGATACCGTATCAGAATCGGGTCTTCACCCTTAATTATGCCGCGCTCAATTTTATCCAGCCGTCTAAGAACCGCTACGCTTATCAGTTGGACAACACCCGTTGGCAGTACTGGTCGACCCCTCAGGTTCCGTTTAATAACCTGGAACCAGGACGGCACCAGTTACGGTTGAAAGCGGCCAATAGCGACGGCGTGTGGTCAGCCCCGCTACTGGTTGAGCTGAACGTCGAGAGTCCCTGGTGGCGGAGCTGGTGGGCCTCACTGCTCTATGTTAGTTTCGTCGGTGGATTCATCGCAGCAACGGTCAGGTTCTTTTATATCTGGAAAACGACAAAGTCAGAAAAGGATCTATATGCAGGCAAATTGGCGTTCCTTTATCACATGAGCCACGAGATCCGGACCCAGCTCATGCAGATTTCGCTACCCACTGAACAGCTGATCAATACGAGCCACCCTGAACACGCAGGCGTAAACACACCGGCCCACACGATCAAAGAACATGTCGATCACTTAGCCACCCTGATGACGGAACTACTAAGCCTGAGCAAGGTAAATGAGTACACCTGGACATTGCGGCCCGACCGCTATAGGTTGCATCCCATTCTGGGGTTGACCGCGAACATGTACAAAGCGGTACTCGAATCATACCAGGTTCAGCTTATTGTCAGCACGGGCAACATCGATCCCCAACAGGAACTGTGGTTTGATTTTATCCTGTTGGAAAAGGCATTCTACGCGATTATATCAACGGTATGTCAGCTCACCCCTCAGCAAGGATACACGTACGTAATGGCCCACGACTTCGCTGACACGATACGTATCCTGGTCATGGCCACCAGCCAGCCTTTATCTCAGGAAGTAGTTTTTACTGACTATTTCACTAGTACGCCCGGCCCAATTGTTCATTCATCCAGCCGGACATTAGATGCTGACCTTTCCCTAAGCCGACGCATCATCGAACAGCACGGGGGCAGCCTCAGCTCTGTCGGCACCTATTCCCGCGGAGCGGACGTTCCGGTCAAGGGCGTAATGATTACGCTTCGAAAAGGCAATAGCCACCTTGCCCACTTCATACCGACCGATCAGGCCCGGCTTTCCGGAGTGGCCCCCAACCAGGGGGAAACCGCATTTAGTACTACTGGTAACACACCTACCCTCCTGCTGGTGGGCCCACGTCAGGCCTTTAGAGATTATCTCTTAACTCGTCTAACAGCCCATTACCAGGTCCGTGTTTGCTCGAGTGGGCTAGAGGCTTTGCGGCAGGCGCAGCAGATCGTACCGGATATCCTTATCGTTGACGTATCGATCCCGGATCTCAATGGGTACGGTCTGTTATCTACGTTAAAGAAACAACCAGAAACTGCTCACATATCAGCCATTCTCCTGTTGCCCTCTGATCAGGAGCGGTATCGCCTATTAAGCCTTGAACAAGGCGCCGATCATTATCTGGTTAAACCTTTTCAAGTGGAGATTCTGGAACTCCACATCCAGAATCTGCTACTGGCGCGCGCGAGAATTCAACAACGGGTTAGTCGTACGCTGACAGAGGAACCAACGGACAAAGATCACATACCCGAAGAACCCTTTCTCCAATCAATCACTGAGTTTATAGAGGCCAATATCTCCAATCCGGATCTGACCATTAAAATGGTGGCGCGCCACGTCGGGGTTAGCGAACCGGTGCTCTATCGACGAACAAGAGCCCAGAGCGGCATGACGGTGAACGATTTTATTAAAAAGTTAAAACTTAAGAAAGCGGCTGAACTGTTGAGTGATGGACATAATCATATGGAAGTGTCTACGCAGGTGGGCTACTCGGATGCGCAGTATTTTAGCCGTGAATTTAAAAAGCAGTACGGTATAACACCCGCGAAATGGACTCAAAGGAAAGTATAAAATATGGATCGTATGCTTTTAGGTTTGTTTGTACTCTGTCTCTTCAAACGCTCATTCGTGAGACGAACGTAACGCTTATATATATGCTCCCAACTGAGACGATAGAGCGTTCATATCTCCGCTCATAGGTGAGACGATAGAATGTCATAACTCTGCTCCAAGAAATGGGGTATTTTACGATACTGTGATTTGGAAGAAGATGTAAAGCGAGATCTTACATCGCATACGTAAAGAGGATTCGACTCCTGTTGATTGGTTGAAGCAGTCTGCTACATCGAGTTTGGCCTAAAACGGCACTCGTCACTAGCTTATTCCACTTTGTCCAGTTCATCGACCAGTTGGGTAATCGTTTCTATCATCTGTTCTATACGTCCGTGGCCAACAAGTGCGTCAAATCTACTCCGAACTTCCTGCATGCAGCCCTTAAGCTGGACAAACAACGCCTTGCCGCGATCACTTAAAAAAATGAGGCTAGATCGGCAATCAACCGATTTCTTTTGGGTGTAGATATAGCCTGCTTCCTCCAATAGGCTCACGATCTTACTCGTCATCTGCTTGGTCACCCCGGCCTGTTTAGCTAACTCACTATTAGTTATGCCCTGTTCGTCTATAGACGATAAAAAAACGAGATAACTCAGTTTAAAGTCGGTGTAGCCCAGAGCCTGTAGACGGGGTTCAATAAACGTACTGGTGAACCGTTTGAGCCGCCCCATTAAATGCATCATTGAGGTGTTACGACCAAGACAAGAGTGATTAAAATCAACGGTGACGGTATGCTTTTGGGTGTCCATCATTGCGAATTACAGGCTATAAATATAGTCAATAGGGTTGACTTTTTTTTTAGTGATGCTCCAGCTTAAAAACATTTTGCCACCAAATCGTAGATTTTAAAGTTGGTTTATCTATTGCATCAGGACATACCACAATGAGTAATCTAGTGATATACAGTTGTCGTCTCCTTTAATGCTCCCAACTGAGACGAAAAAAGGTTCGAGTGTCTGTAATTCGGGCATTTGTTGAGATGCCTTTTCGAGCTGTAGGCTACAAAACTATAAAGCTGACCGCGTTTATAGAGCGGCCACCTGATTTTTACATACCGCGAATCAGTGGCTTTTAGCTCGTTTGCAAGCGCATGGCAAGCAAGAAGACTAGTCCTTGTCCTTCCCCTAAGTAAATGGTCATACCTAACCTGATTAATTAGTATAGTTAGTGGGCTGGGTTCCAGTTGGGTCCTTGATTGGTGAGCCCATCCACTCCTCAAGCAATTATTCTCGGCAACTAGTCGTACCGCTTACTGACAGAACTAAGTTGTTCACCTACCAAATTAACACGTTGGCATACATTTCTGCTAGTACATTGGCCCAACTCTGTATCTTACCAGCCGTAGCCTTTTTCAGCGGCTTAACAATAACTAATTTATGAAAAAATATCTTCTCCTGAACGGTTTGCTATTTATGACAGCTACGGCTAGCCTGGCTCAGGTGGGCATTGGCACAACTAATCCCAAAGCCTTCTTCAACGTGTCGGCAGGCCGTACCGTTTTGTTTGGGTCGGATACCAACCAGGTGGTTAGTACTAACAAGCTTATCTGGTACGCCAGCCAGGGGGCCTTCCGAGTAGGCTATGTTGACAGCGATGCTTGGAGCCGCTCCTCAGCTAGCGACAACACAAGGGTCGGCCGATATTCGTTTGCCTCAGGCTACAATTCCACCGCCAGTGGTACATTATCGACGGCCATGGGCTACAATTCCACCGCCAGTGATACATTATCGACGGCCATGGGCCAATCCACCGCCAGAGGTGCCTATTCAACGGCTATGGGCCAATCCACCGCCAGTGGTGATAATTCGACGGCTATGGGCCAAGGCACTACCGCCAGTGGTGATAATTCAACGGCCATGGGATACATTACCACCGCCATGGGTGGTTATTCAACAGCCATGGGCTTTGTCACCACTGCCAGTGGTGATTTTTCGACGGCCATGGGTAATCTAGTGAGCACCAATCAACAGGCCGGTAGCTTTATCCTGGGCGATCATTCTAGTGCCAATACTACCACGAACAACGATGCTAGGGACCAGATGATGATGCGCTTTGCGGGGGGCTATAAACTCTTCTCCAACGCAGCGGCTTCCTTTGGCGTTTACCTCAGCCCTGGGGGCAACGCCTGGCAGACGCTCTCCGACTCGACTCGCAAGGAAAACTTCCGCTCCGTGGACGGTGCTGGCTTTCTGCAGAAGATTGCCCAGTTAAAACTAGGCTCCTGGAACTACAAAGGACAGGACGCCAAACACTACCGCCACTACGGCCCCATGGCCCAGGAGTTCTTTGCCGCCTTTGGCCACGATGAGCTAGGGGTCATCGGCGAAGACAAGTCCATCAATCAGGCCGATTTTGACGGGGTGAACCTGATCGCCATTCAGGCCCTGATCCAGGAGGTGGAGCAGCTGAAAGCCCAGAACAAGAGTTTACGAGAGGAAAATGCAGCTCTGAAAACCCAAACCCAGGCCCGTCTGGATAAGATTGAAGCGGCCCTGCAAGGACAAATGACCAGCCACACCCTCACCCGCCAACCCTAAGCCCACCATGGGAATCTATCTCCTTCTTTGCCTACTGCTGGTAGCCCTGCCCACATCCGCTCAGCTCTCGGTGGGCACTAACGGTATGACGGTGCTTCCAAACACCACGGTATCGGTGGACGGCCTGACGCTCACACCTTCCCTCAGTTTGAGCGTGACCAACAACAGCCTCCAACGCACTAGCACTCCGGTGACGGGTAACCCCAGCATACCCTGCAACTAGCCTACTCGCCCGCTCTCAGCACCGATCTGAGCGTTACCAGCGGCAGCACCGTGAGCCTAACCACCCACACCGTCAGCAATACACTCGCCAGTCAGAACCTGTACGTGGTAACGGCCACAGCGTTATCGGACCTCTCGCCCATCCTCTACGCCCGGCCTACGTCGGTCTACGGCTCAACACCCTTCACCGTGGTGGTGGATGTGTTCGAACTAAACTCGGTGGCCACCACTGGCAGCTTTAGTGTGCGGGTGAGTAAAGATCCCAAGCTCCAGTTGAGCTTTGATTCAGGCTTGACCAGGGTCAACGGGCGAGACGTACAGAACGGCGCCTGGAGCTTTACCGATACAAATGCCAACTACTACATCTTAACCACCCGCCAGTTGGTAGCGGCTGGGGATGTGCACTCCTTCGGTTTAATGGGCAGCTTGAGCCCGGGGTCCTCCTCGGGTGTGCTGACGGTTAGTTCGACGGTGCTACCGGACACGGTGGTGGAAGCGAAGGCTACCAACAACATCGACGCCGACAAGGTGGAGTATTTCCAGCAGTAAAGGATGCAGGTTAGTTAATACGGGTTAGCATCAGAGTTAGGACAAAATCTCAACCGGTTGCTAACCTTATTCCGATACACTATACCTTCTCACAAAAGGCTCCTGCCTGAGACGAGGGAGTGTCTATAATTCGGGCGTTTCGTGAGATAGTAATATAATCTGCTTTGTTACTTATCTCGCTACGTCATTTTTTAAGTATGAATTGGATTACACGAGAACGCCCAAAAATTGACCGACTTGCCTGCCCGTGGCTTATAAAACGATTTATCGACTTGGAAACCACCATCATTTATGTACCTGAAGATCGAGTCATTCAGCAGGCACAGGAACTAGATGCGATTCCTTTTGATGTGCCGGGTGTTGAGTACACACATTACGAAGACCGCTGCACCTTCGATTACTTTCTGCAAAAACACAAACTCACCGATCCGGCTTTACTGGCCATCGCCCCCATAGTTCGGGGAGCTGATACCGACGATCACAGCTTAGCGGCCCAATCGGCGGGCCTATGGGCAATCTCGGCGGGGTTATCGTTTAATATTACCGATGACCAAGAATTACTGTTGCAAGGCATTATCGTTTACGATGCGCTCTATAGTTGGGCCAAACACCTTCAAACCGTCAAACATACCCAAAGCCCTACCGAACGGCTCTTATTGCAGGTGTTGCATGCGTATCTCAAACCAGCAGGCAACCGGAAACCGCCCGCTTGGGTCGATGGGTTGAAAGAGCTGATTCAAGACCAGATTGATACAAATCTGATCGCACCGGCGTACCGGCTCAGTTTGACCGAATTATCGGAAAGCTTGGACGTGAATCCAGCTTATGTTTCTCGCACCTTTGCTCGCTATTTCGATGATCTTTCCTTTGGCGAATACATTCGCAAACTGCGGATCGAGAAAGCCCTCCAGTTACTGGAAAACACCACCTACACCCTGACCGAAATCGCTTACCTAACTGGATTCTCAGACCAGAGCCATTTCACCCGTATTTTCAAAAAACAGGTTGGAAAAAATCCGTCTGATTACCGAAAAAATAGGGCAAAAGGTAAAGCAGATACAAAAGGTTAAATTCATTCTATTTCGGGCCTGACCATCGGCGTATCCTTGCGTTAAAAACTGATACGTCATTGATGGACCGAATTCATTTCAACCCAAAATCGGCCAAACCAGGTAGGGGCGGGCTACTCAATTATCCCACTGCATTTCTCTTCATGGCACTGCTTTCGTGCCTAAATAGAAATTGTGTTTTTGCCCAAACACCACCCTCACCACCGACACCAACCTATCCGCGCATGGTTGGCTATCTCGGTGTTCTTCATCCGTTGATGACCGTTGATGAGCATGGTTCTGAGACGAACTTTAGCAATTATTATGTGGTCGGTTTCCCCATTGGCCTCAATCTATGGAAGACCAAACAAATCGGTTTTTCGGTCGAAATCGTGCCCTTGATCCGGGCCCAGGACGGGACGAGCCGTGTGGCCAATGTGCTGTTTCATCCTGGCGTGCTGGTCAATCTTGGCCATGATTTTACGTTTGCTGGACGCCTGGCGTTTGAAACTTCGGGTCGGTATGGCGTGACACCCGTGTTTAATAAAATTGTCCGGCATGGTCAAACGCTCAACTATTTTGTGGCGGTGCCCATTCCGATTCGTTTCGGCAGCGACCGCCCCACATCGGCAACAATTGGCTTTCAGTTTGGCATTGTTTTCTAATCATTTAGTCAACCTATAAACGATTTCAGTTACTCGATGAGAAGACGAAATTTCCTACAAACCGCAACCGCAATTGGTGCCATTCCCCTTTGTGGTGGGTCACTGGACAAGGGTGAACTCAGCTTCAAAACTCTCGCCCTGCCGGTAGAAGAACAGGACGCGATTGCCAATGCCTTGGGCAAAAAGGGCACCTATAACGAAGCTCAAGCCACCTACACCGTACCACTGCCCCGCAATGATCTGAAAGTAACCATCAAAGGAGAGCCGGTGCCGATTCCGTTCGGTTTTGGCGGCTGGGTATCCTTCAAGAAAACATTGGATGGTAAACAAACCGTCATGATGAGCGATACGGTATTACTCGAAGACGAAGTGAATCCGCTGATCGACGCGACCCATGCCGCTGGCCTGGAAGTGGGGGCTATCCATAACCATTTTTTCTACGAACAGCCGCGCATTTTCTACATGCACCTGCACGGCATGGGCACTACGGCGGAGCTGGCCAAAAAATATGCCACGGCCATAGGAAATACCAAGCTATTTCCAGCCAATCAGCCCCAAACGACTGCACCCGCAACGGCACAATCAGGCAACAACGCGACCCCAGCCGCTACCGGCACGCCCCAAACGGGCAAGGAGCTGTTCGATCTACCCGCGCTCGATGCCCTGGTCAATTACAAAGGCGTCGTCAATGGCCCCACCTATAAATACACCGTCGGACGCGACGATCTGCACACCGTCGCAATGGGGGCCGAGATGACAGCCGCCATCGGGCTGAACTCCTGGGCCTCCTTTGCCGGTAAGCAGGATAGTGCGCACATCGCGGGCGATATCGCCATGCTGGAAGGTGAAGTGAACAATGTGGTGAGTGCCCTACGCAACCATAAACTCGAAGTGGTCGCCATTCACCATCACATGCTGGGTGAACAGCCGCGAACCGTTTTCCTGCATTATTATGGTCGCGGACCGGCCCCTGAATTGGCCAAAGGATTCCGGGCGGCACTCGACCAATTGGGAAAAGCGGGCCACATGAAACACTAGTTTTTAACGACATCTCCACCCATGAAACAAAACGCTTCTTATTCATTGAATGATCTGGTGCTTTATTTTGCCCGTTTGGGCACGTTGGGCTTTGGCGGCCCGCCCGCCCTGGTCAGTGCCATGCACCGTGATTTGGTGATGGAACGGCAGTGGATCAGTGAAGACGATTACCGGGAGGGTATGGCGTTGGCGCAATTGGCTCCTGGCCCTTTAGCTGCTCAATTGGCCATCTACCTAGGCTATGTTCATTATGGCATTTGGGGGGCTACGCTCGTGGGTGTGGCCTTCATCCTGCCTTCGTTTGTCCTGGTGGTGGCGCTGGGCTGGGCTTATCTGCAATTCGGTGGTCTACCCTGGATGCAGGCCATCTTCTACGGCATTGGAGCCGCCGTGATCGGCATCATCGCCATTGGCAGTTACAAGCTGACGACCAAAACCGTAGGGAAAGATCAACTGGGCTGGGCCTTATTTGCCGTGTCTGCCATTGCTACCGCTGTTACGGAATCGGAATTGTTGTGGCTGGTCTTATTGTCAGGAGCCATTTATTGGCTGGTGAAAACACCCCCCCAATTGATCCGCCCCGGTGTGGGAAATAGTATCGCCTTTTTGCTGCCACCACTTCAAAATTTCCCCACTGACTCGGTCCTTTGGAAGCTGGCTATCTTCTTCGCTAAAGCGGGAACGTTCGTATTCGGGAGCGGATTGGCCATCGTCCCCTTTTTGTATGGTGGTGTAGTCAAAGAATATGGCTGGTTGAACGAGCAACAGTTTTTGGACGCGGTGGCAGTGGCCATGATTACTCCCGGCCCGGTCGTCATTACGGTTGCTTTTATTGGCTATCTGGTAGCAGGTTTTCCGGGTGCTTGTGTAGCTGCGCTGGCCACGTTCCTACCCTGTTACTTATTGACAGTTCTCCCTGCACCATACTTTAAACGCTGGGGTAAGCATCCAGGCGTCAAAGCATTTGTGGATGGAATCACTATTGCGGCTGTCGGAGCGATAGCCGGGGCTGTAGTGGTGCTAGCGCGTCGGCAATTGGTTGATATACCTGCTATTTTGATTGCCCTAGCCACTGTTGGACTGCTTTATAGGTTCAAGAAATTACCTGAATTAAGCATCATTGGTGGTGCTGCTATGATTGGTTTGCTGATGCGTTACATTCCATAAGGTCGTTCGTATTTGGACAGGGTAATGAATCTGTGATGGTTGCTGCGGGTCTGTTACCAATGTTTAATAAATTCTCAAAAAATGCTCTATAAAATGAGCTGAGAGCGTGTTCATTGATCTGCTTGTAGGCCTCGACAATAACATCTGGCGACAGCCAACCTTTAGTCTTATAAGCCAGAGGTTTTCATCACTTGTTCGCTTACCAACCCTTAGTGGTCTTTGGATCCAAAATCATCCGGATATAATCAGTAAACATCGTTAATTACCGTCGTTTTTACCGGAACGTAGCCTACTTAAACTAGCTTCCTGATCCGAGGCAAACCGGCTGGCCACCTCCTGGCGGAAGGCTTCGGGTCTAACCCCCAGCCGGTGTGCGCAGGTGGCGATGGCGTCTGCCCCTGCCGGGTAGCTGAGTTGATCCTGCTGATCGGTGGCAGCCTGGTACACCACTTCGGCAATGGCTTCGGAGGCTGAGAACTGGACATTTTCCTGTCCACTCATCAGCTTTTGCAAGAGATCACCATAGGCCCCATGCTCGACCACAACCAGCGAGCGGCCGGTGAAATCGGTGGCTATGCCGCCTGGCGAAACGGTTTTAATCTGGATGTTATGTAGCGCCAGTTCAAAGGACATACTCTCGCTCCAGCCCTCAACAGCCCACTTTGTCGCGTGGTAAATCGAGTAGAGCGGGAACGCAATAAGCCCACCAATCGATGTGGTATTAATGATACAGCCGGATTTCTTGGCCCGCAAGTGCGGAAGAAAGGCTTTGGTAACCCGGATAACACCCAGTAGGTTCGTATTCACCAATTGCGTTATCTGTTCATCAGAGACCGCTTCCAAGGCACCGATGAGGCCATAGCCTGCGTTGTTAAACACGACATCGACAGCAGACACGGTAATAGCGCGTTGCACGGTCGATTCAATGGATACCGGATCAGTTACGTCGAGGGTCAACAGGCGGACATTGGGCAATTTTGTCAACTCGGTTTCCTGTTCGGGGTGGCGCATAGTAGCTATGACCTGCCAGCCGCGGGCGGCAAACAGGTTGGCAGTGGCTTTCCCTAATCCCGATGAGGCACCCGTTATAAAAATAGTCGGCATGAGCAGAAACGAAGAAGTTATAGAAATAAGGTTATCACCTAGGCTTTCGGAAGGTTCGTCTTGACCATAAACCCGTGAATGCCTAATTGGGTTGGTCAAGAAGTGAGTTTAATCAAGAGCTTATAGATTGCTCCCAACGACGAAGGCAACGAATTTCTTGACGACAAAATCGGATGTTTTGAGAAACAGTATTTTGGTGGTCAATAGCCTATCCATGACTGGAAGCTTTAACTGGCCGGCCATGGATAGACTTAAAAGCTCATTATTTAAGCATATACTGAATTGATCCTCCGTCAACAGCAATATCAGCCCCATTCACGTAGCCGGCATCCTCTGAAGCTAGGAACAAAACGGTATTGGCCACTTCGTCCGCACGGCCCAGTCGTTGAAGAGCACTTCTCGAAGCCAGGTAAGCTTGGGTTTCAGCGGTGGTCAGGGAAAGCAGACCCGGGGTTTGAATCGGGCCAGGGCTGACAATATTCACCCGGATCTTTCGGTCAGCCAGCTCATTGACGGCAATATCGGCGATCTTGTTCAAAGCCGCTTTGGTTGCCGAGTACACGCTGCTGGCTGTCCCCGCGGCCCTCACCACACCAGAGGATGTAAAGATCACTGAAGCCCCATCCGCTAAATGCGGTATGAGCTTTTGAAGCGTAAAGAAGTGGCCCTTGACATTGGTGTTGAATTGCGCATCGAAATCCGCTTCTGTGACCTGTTGAATGGGCGCAAATACGCCAATAGCCGCATTGAGGTATAATACATCGACGGACTGGCCACTTTCGGCTACCACTTTTTCCAGCGCCCTAATTCCTTCTATGGTCGAGGTGTCAGCCAACAGCGTTTGCAGGGTTGAACTGTTGATTTCATCAGCTGCTTTTCGCAGGCTGTCTGCATTTCTGCCCGTAATCAAAACATTTGCCCCCTTTTGACTAAATGCCTTTGCGGTCGCAAAACCTATACCCTGGCTTCCGCCAGTTATGACTACCTTTTTGTTCTTGAAATCCATTATTATGTTTTTTAACTACACCATAAATTAGTGCAGGAACATTTACTTTGGTAACTTGGTTACCAGAAGTAACGGTATAGTTGGGGTAACTAAGTAACTTATGGCTGAACAAGTATGTCACAAAGCAGACATCCTGGCGATCCATGACGCTATGGATGTGTTGAATGGGAAATGGAAGATTTCCATTCTGTCCTCAATGTGTTATTATGAGCGGAGACGGTTTTCCGATCTATCGAACGACATGGTGGGTATTTCGAATAAGCAATTAAGCAAAGAGCTTAAAGAATTGGAGCAAAACAAACTGATCAAGCGAACCGTCCTGGCTACTCAGCCTGTGACAGTCCAGTATAGTTTGACCGATTATGGCTGGACATTACAAGGCATCATTCATGATCTAGCGAAATGGGGATCATCCCATCGCCGTGTAATCATGGGGTGAGGGGTAAGCACTGCTGTCTCAAATAAGGCTCGTGGCTGAGACGAATAGGCTTCTTTTGTTGTATCAGATAATCGGGCGTTATTTGATATCAGAGTCATTTACCCTGCAACGTTTTACTTGTGGAGGCATCTTTGAGATGACACATTACGGGTCTATGCAGCACATCACCGATGTTGAACATTTCTATCCATCTCATCCACTGCTCAAGCAATACATCCAGTATTACTACTTCCTGCGTACCGATTCGCCTGACTTTGTCAGTCAGTATTATGTGTTTCCTAATATCCTACAATCCCTCAATATTCATAAGCACGCTTATTGCCGAATTGAAGACACCGCTATTACCGTCTCCAGTTATCCGCAGGCAGACCCCTTGTTAATTGCTCAAGGCCGCTACGAACAGCCACATTATGTGGAGTTGAGAGGCATGGTTGACAAGATCACGATTGTTTTCAACCCATTGGGATTGAATCACTTCATTACTAAACCCTTGGTTGAGATTACGCCTAATGCCTCCCAAGTATTTACCGATTGGGATCAGCATTCGAATCATCAAGGCTTTATTCGTGCCTTTTTTGATACGGATAGTCTGGAGCAACGAATCCGGCTATTGGAAACCTATTTGGTGGCGATCTATCAACCTATACCCTATGAACAAATCCTTACTCACGCACTACTCAGATTGGCCGACTTCGACCATGAACCTACGGTTCGGACGATCATGGATGAAGTAAACATGAATGTCAGAACGTTTCATCGATTGTTCGTAAAAAATATGAGCTTATCGCCAGCTAGTTATCGCAAAATAGCTCGGTTTCGACACTCTTTGCGCGATCAGGTGTTGCATGAACACTTCAAAAGCCTTACCCAGACGGGCTATGAGAGCAACTTCTATGATCAGGCTTATTTTATTAAAACCTACCGTCAATTTACGGGGCATAACCCGAAGAGACTCCTTAAAACTATCAGTAAGCTAGCCGACAATCAGTTAGTAATGAACGTGATCGATTCCTAACCCCGCTGTCCAAAAAATACAATTTACCTTAATATCTACTTCGCATATTTGTGCCAACTCATTCACTTGGCATTTTATGAAACGTTACCTACTTAGCTTATTCATACTCGTCATCACGCACAACGTTAGTGGACAAGCGGATTCTGCGGCTGTCTACAATGACCGGGCTTTTGCCAGTTACAATCAGAAGAATTATGCGAAAAGCTTGTACTGGACAGAAAAGCTCCTGGCCACAGGGATCAAAGACTACCAGAACAACTATAACTATTACCGGGCAGTGATTAGCGCCTGTCAAACTAAGGAGGATGACAAAGCAAAAACCTATTTTGAGGAGTTAGTCAACAAGCATTTACACTACTCGATGTATTATGACTTTCAGCAGGACAGCACGTTGCTGACCTGTGTGTCAAGCACCCAGACCTGGCAAAAAGCCATCGCTTTGACCAAACCCAAATACGACTCGGTACAGACCGCTAATCGGCGTTACTACCAGGGAATAACCGATACGACAAAACGACTCAATACGTCGGCTCTGTTGGATCACCAGCGGTTAGCGAAGCTGATTGGAGAAGGCGATTTCGATCGGGTATATCAGCGCTTGAAAAACTATAATTCTTACCAGACACCGCCTGTCTTGGACCAGTGGACGTTATATCAAATCAGGATCAATGATACCCTGACGGTACCTTTTCTGATTCATATTCCCAAACAGTACCACCCTGGGCAGAAAACCCCTTTGTATGTCTTCTTGCAAGGTGCTGTTCGGGGGCGCCCCCAGTTTATGGTCCGGGGAAACGCGCCTAGTTATGAAGCTCCTGTGTTTGAGAAAGCGTTAGCGGAGGGGGCCTTCATCCTATATCCATTTGCTCGAAAAGATCTTCATTGGTTGTATCATCCATTAGCCTTTCAGGCTATCTTGACGGAGGTAGCCTTTCTAAAGTCGCTCTATAATATTGATGATAATCGGGTGTGGTTAGCGGGTCATTCTAATGGTGGAGAAGGGGCCTTCTACTTTGCCATTAACCAACCGACAACGTTTGCCTCGTTCCTGGCTTTTACCTACTTTCCTCAGTCGTATATCACCAATACCCCCCTGCGAAACTTGTCGAACAATCGCCCCTTTTATGGGGTAAATGCTAAAAGTGACCACCTGTTTAAGCTGAGTAAAGTCGATAGCATTTATCGGTACGCGCAAGGGATAGGGGCGAATTGGCAGAACTACGCCCTGGATGGCGATCACGGATTACCACTTAATCAGGCCAACCGGGTACGCTTTGCCTATGATAGCCTATTTGCTAGGGTGCGGAATCCTTTCTCGCCTACGATTAGATGGGAAACCGACAATATCCATAACGGTCGCTGTGACTGGCTCGCTATTACCCAACTCGACACAGTAACAGCGCCCGCGGCGTGGGTGCATTCCTATAACCCGGAGGTTACGACCAGAGAAAACCGGGGGAAAGTGAATTTCAACACTCACAAAACAGGGGTCATTGAGGCGCGTATTCAACACAATACCATTACCGTACGGACATCTGGTGTTCGGGAATTCACCTTTTATGTCTACCCAGAACTAGTTGACATAAGCAAGCCTATTGTCTTCATTGTCAACGGGAAAGCAACCAAGCCAAGGCCAATAGCAAAAAATAAGCGTGCGCTTGGACTGGCTTTTACCCAGATGAAGGACCGGGTCTTGTTGCCAGTGGACAACATGGTTGTTTCGGTAAGTCGATAGCCGAAAGCAGTCAAAGCCCGTTTACCTTCATTAGCTGCTTATACTTGACTGGCTGACAATTCACTAAGATCAACTAATAACAACTCAGCCAGTATCAATTAACCCTCCCCCAAATGAGAAGCCTTCACTATGGCAAACGGTCCTGCTCCGGCACGGTCCGCCGTTGCCGGACCGGCCGTGACGACTGTCTGCGGCTGGAAATTTGCCCACCCGGCGATACAGCTCTTTAGTTGGTTATGCCCAAAGGTTGATTGTTTTTACTATTGACGAGTCTATATCTATAAACGTACTAACCAGTCCTGCTCCAGACCAGCAACCAACTTAGTTAAATCTGGAAGGGTGGGCGGTTTGGTCAAGAACCGGTTAGCACCTAACTCTTGAGCCCGTTGACGATCCGTTTGGTCAGCAGAAGTGGTTAAAATCACAGTCGGAATCAACGCGTAATCAGCATGGCTACGAAGCCAAGTGAGCACCTCGAATCCATCGACCAGGGGCATGTTCAGATCCAGGATGATTAACGCTGGCAGACCCAACGAGTCCTCCAAGAGTTGGAAAAGTTCAGGTCCAGTTGCTAATGTCTGCAAGAGATAATTTGAGGAGTAGGGGCGGAAAGCCTGTTGAAACAAAAATCGGTCATCTTCATCATCGTCGACGAGAATGACCCACTTCTTCTTGAAATCGTTCATTGTACAAGTTGTCAACGAATCAACCTTTTAGTATCTATAAGCGTTCGAGTCGTTGCCTAAAAATAAACTAATAACCAAATTTCTACCATGACTTTCGTCACCTGTACTTATTCCAATTCCATATGCTATGGATTAGTGTTGATTGTTATTAACAAATAATCGTCTCATCAATAGTTCCCACTTGAGACGAGTACGAATTACGTATCAATAAATAGGGTGTTTTGTGAGGCAGTCAATACCAATGGCTGTACTCGAGTGAAGTAAGCTATTAAAACGCAAAGGGGACTGAATAGCCTATATGATACTTGCCTGATTTTAGTATATACGATCCGATTAGACTCACCGGCTCTCGTTTAATAAAAGCCTAGTTGCCCATAAGAAGGACTGATCACTGTCCCTTGTCGCCCCATCCAGGCAGATAAGTACCACTATACCGAAAAAATTATTTACCTTTTCTGTATATATCGAAAAACTATATATATTTGAGCGATTTCTGTGACGAACCAACTAACGAAATGGACTCTTCAACCACGGAATACCTTCGGGGAACGCTCAAAACCATTGTACTAGGCTTACTCGCCGAAAAAGACCGCATGTATGGCTACGAAATTACCCAGGCTGTTAAAGAACGGACCCGGGGCGAAATCGTGCTCACCTTTGGCTCGCTCTACCCCCTCCTCTATAAACTCGAACAGGAAAGCCTGGTGCGAACCGAATCCGAAGAAGTGGAGGGTCGGCTGCGTAAGTACTACGTCTTAACGCTCACCGGTCGCCAAACCGCTCGCCAAAAACTACTGGATTTTACCCATTTCACCCAGTTGATGAACCGATTGATGCAGCTGCCGCTTACCCTGTCTACTCCCCCCTCGCCTGACGCCACCGGTTTATGACCTACTTGACCCCGCAACAAACCTACTGCCTGCGTCAGCATCTGCGTCAGGTGGGTACCCCTGAGCTATTAATGGACGAATTAATTGACTACCTGGCCTGCCAGGCGGAAGAGCGAATGAGTCATGGGCTCTCCTTTGAGCAAGCGCTGGCCATGATCCGGCGGGAGGCTACGGCGCTGTCGGTTCGTCACCTCCAACATACCTTGATTCGACAGGGGGCCTTACCCCGAACCAGTTTCTGGCGGCATCCGGCCCGGTTCACCAAACGGGAAAAGGCTGCTTTTGGCCTCATTCAACCCGTGCGGAGTACCCTGTTGATCGGTGCGTTTTTAAGTGTCATGCTCACCGGCTGGCTACTGGCGAGCCGGGGACTCGCTATACCCGTTGGCCTGGTGGCCAGCCTGCTTTGCCCGTTGCTGCTCCTGCTGTTTTTGCAGGGGCTTCGCCACACCCGTAGCCATCAGCGAACAAGCCTGGTCCGCCATCCCGCCCTTCGCGAGGAATACGTTCGTCGGCCCGCCCCGCGTAAACGGGCACTCGTTACTCGATAATCATCCTATTAAGGGATAGCTACCGGTAAACAGTTTATCCGGTTGGCCTGCTTCTGGCAGCACTGGCGCTTCAGTGATTGGTTCATTGTGTCTATAATATACAGAAAAACTATATATATCTTTTCCTTACCTATAAACCCTGTTTACGTACATGCTTTTTCGACCCGTTTATTTGCTTGGCCTGTTCGTTATGGCCAACTCCTGGGCTCAACCCGCTCGTCAGCCGTCTCCTTCACCCGTATCAGCCCCCAAACTGGTCGTGGGTATTGTGGTCGACCAGATGCGAGCCGACTTTCTTTATCGCTACGAAAAAAAATACGGAGCCGGGGGCTTCAAACGACTCCTGAAGGGGGGATTTACCTGCCAGAATACGCAGTATGACTATGCCCTAACAGCCACCGCAGCGGGGCACGCTTCGATCTATTCGGGCTCCCTGCCCGCCATTCATGGCATCGTGGGCAATGACTGGTATGATCCCAGCCAGGCTAAAGGCATTTACTGTGTGGAAGACACCAGCGTGCGAGGGGTAGGCCATCCCAACGCCCTGCCCGCCCGGTTTTCCCCCCGTAACTTACTGGTGACCACAATCGCCGACCAGTTGGCCCTGGCCACCAATTTTCGCTCCAAAGCGGTTGGCATTGCGCTAAAGGATCGTAGCGCCATTCTTTCGGCGGGCCACTCGGCCCGGGGTGCCTATTGGTTTGACAGTCGAACCGGCACCTGGGTGACCAGCTCATTTTATCAGTCCCAACTACCCGCCTGGGTGGAAGCCTTCAATGCCCGCAAGCTGCCGGCGGAGTATAGCCAGCGGGGCTGGAAGACGCTGCGGCCTGTGGCCGAGTATACCGAAAGCACCCCTGATGATCAACCCTACGAGTACAAGCTGCCGGGGAAGTCGACCTCCAGCTTTCCCTACGAAATGGCCGGTCCCGCGGGTGCGGTATTTGAGCTTCTCACGTACACGCCCTGGGGCAACACCTTAACCAAGGAGATGGCGCTGGCCGCCTTGAAAGGCGAGAATTTAGGCAAAGGGGCCGCCACGGATTTTCTGGCCATCAGTTTTTCTACCCCGGACCTGGTGGGTCATTCCTTTGGGCCCACCTCGGTCGAACAGGAAGATATTTTCCTGCGGCTCGATGCGGAGCTAGCGGACTTGTTAAAGGCCCTGGATAGCTGGGTGGGGCCCGACGGCTACACCGTCTTTTTAACCGGTGATCATGGGGTGATGGACGTGCCCGCCTACTGGCAGGCCCACCACCTGCCGGCAGGACTAATTGATCCCCGCCAGTTAAGCCAGACCCTGAACCAATCCCTACTGGATGCCTTTGGTCCAGGTAACTATGTTCAGATGGGCAGCATGAATGATCAACTGTATCTCAACCAGGCCCTGCTACGCGAGAAAAACCTGTCGGTATCCGCTGTTCAGCAAGCCCTCCAACCGCGCCTGACGACGATCCCCGGCGTGGCCGATCTGGTCAACCTGCGGGCGCTGGCCCAGGCTAACCTACCGGATGAGCAACTGCGCCTGTACAAGAATAGCTACCATGCCCGGCGCAGTGGGGATTTGCAGTTGATCTACCAGCCCGGCTGGTTTGTCGGCCTGCCCATTGGCACGACCCACGGCTCGGCGTATACCTATGACCGACAGGTGCCCTGTATTTTTTACGGCTGGGGCATTCGCCGGGGCGAAACCCGGCGGCCTACCAGTCCCTCCGATATTGCCCCCACGCTCTCGGCGCTGCTACGGATGCTGCCCCCCAGTGGCACGACGGGGCAACCCGTTGGTGAAGCCCTGCAACCCTAATGTCCAATCGATTTCCGTCCCCTAAATGCCAAAAGAGCCATGCCGTTTAACCGATTGTGCCTTCTGACCGCTAGCCTCAGTGGGGTGCTGCTCAGTTTCCCGCTTTGGGCGCAGCAGGGGCTGACGGGCGAGTACTACCGGGGTACCGATTTTGCCCAAAAGGTCCATGTTCGTATTGACCCAACCCTGGACTTCGATTGGTCAACCCGCCCCCCGCTACCGGACTTAGACTGGTCGTATTACTCCATTCGGTGGACGGGCGGGCTGCGGGCACCAGTGAGTGGTCAGTACACGTTTTACTGCGGGGTTGATGATGGGATTCGGCTGTGGGTGGGCAAGCACCTGGTCATCGATGAATGGCACCTGACGCCCTACCGGCATTATGAGGGGCAGATCCACCTGGTGGCGGGCCGGACCTACCCGATCCGGATTGACTATTTTAATGACATTCATGGCGGGCGCATCGATTTGCGCTGGGAACGCCCCGACCAACCGGACCGCTGGTTTGGGTGGCTGAGCGACCCCGGGGAGACGATTCCGACGGTCTATCTTCACCCGCCATCCCGACCCAATCGCCCGCGCCAACCGGCCGTTACGCCCGACATACCACTGGTGCTACTGGCCAAAAAGGCCTTGCCGGTAAAGCCAAAACGGGAGCCAACCGCTCAGACATGGATCACGCGTAGCCAGCCACGACCGGTTGATGATGCTCCGCCATTGATAATCCGACCAGTTACTGGCCCACCGCCCGTTGTGGCCCCGCTTTCCCTGCTGTTTGCGCCCGGTAGTTACGAGCTCACCCCGGCCAGCCGTCAGCAGCTGGACAGTGTGCTGGTGTACTGGAAGAAGAACCCACCGGGCCGGATTGAGGTCGTGGGCCATGCCGACCGGCTGGGCGATCGGGGGCTCAACAAAACCCTCTCCGAATACCGGGCGCGTGTGGTGATGGCGTATTTAACCCGGCAGGGCATAGCTCCCACGCAGCTGCGCGGGCGATGGCACGGGGATGAGCAGCCCCTCACGCTGGATGCCATGCCAACCCGGCGCGCTCGCAATCGTCGGACGCTGATCCTGTCGCACTATGACTAATTCGTTTTACCCCTAACAAATCCTACCCCATGTTGACCCGCTTCATAGTGACCTGTATGTTTTATGGCCTGTTAATGGCCTCCACAGCCCACGGCCAAGCCCCCACTTCGCCCCGCACCTTGGCGCAATTAACCGATACGCTCCGCCGGGTGATGGCCCAGCAGCGTATCCCCGGCCTGATGCTGGTGCTGACCACCCGTGACTCGGTGCTGTTTGCCGGGGGCCTGGGTCTGGCCGATGTAGACAAACAGGAAGTCGTCAGTTCGGCGCATTTGTTCCGAATGGGTTCGGTGACCAAGCTGTTTACCACCCTGGGTATTTTACAGCTTGTTCAGGCGGGGAAGCTGAGCCTGGATGATCCCGTACGCAAACTGGCCCCCGAGCTACCCATTGACAATCCCTGGGAAGCGACGAATCCAGTCCGTGTTATCCACCTGCTGGAACACACGGCCGGGTTTGGCGACAAGCTACCGGGTCAGTCGGCGAATCTGGACCCGGTGGATGAGCGGGGGCTGGCCTCGATTCGACGCTTCGCGCCTTCCCTGCGCGTCCGTTGGAAGCCGGGTGAGCGTCACTCGTACGCTAATCCGGGCTATAATGTAGCGGCCTACCTGATTGAAAAGGCCGCGGGTATGCCCTGGGACAGCTACGTCGATCAACGCGTGCTACGTCCGTTAGGCATGGCCATTAGTAGTGTAGCCCTGCGCGAACAACCCGGCAAGCGCTACGCGAAGGGCTACTATTGGCACGGGAATACGTACCAGAAGGCCGCTTTTGTGCCACTTTACCAGGGTGGCAATGGGTCGCTCCAGGCTTCAGCCGCTGATCTGGCCCATTGCCTGCAAGCCTATCTGAGAGAGTGGAAGCTGGCGAACGGAAAATCCTTTCTGTCGGCGGACCTGCTACACCAGACGGAAAGGGTTCATACGACCCTGGCCGCCCGGGCGGGCCTGGATCAGGGGTATGGACTCGGCAACACGTCCTGGGAGGGTGCGAATGGCATCCTGTTCCAGGGGCACACCGGCAGTATTGGGGCCTTTATGTCTTCTGTCGGTTACAACCGACAGCTAGGGATTGGCTACGCCTGCGCCATCAACGTTCATCAGAACCTCTATCCCATCGAGCGGCTGATTCAGGCGTTTCTAACCCAGGCCGCTTCGGATTTATCCCCCATAACCAAGCCCATTGATCAGCCATTCGTAACGCCCTATTTAGGGTATTACCGATTCGCCAGTCCCAAAAACCTGGTGACCGGTTTTTTAGAAAGCCTCCAGCACAGCTTCCGCTTGCAGCAGCAGGGCGACACGCTCATCGAGCGGGAATTGCTGGGCGGGCGTTTCCCCTTAGTGGCTACGGGGCCTGTGACTTTCCGCGGAGCCTGGAATCATCACCCAACCGTAGCGTTAGTCACGGATTCGGATGGTAACCGGGCCTTAATGGAAGGGGGACTTTACTACCAGCAGGTTTCGTGGGCGGGGGCCTGGGTGCCCATTATTCTGCTGTTGACTAGCTTAGTTATTTTGCTGAGCGGGCTCCTGGCCGGACCCATCTGGCTGGTTCAGGGAATACGAGGCCGCTTTCAGGGGTCATCCTGGGACTACCCTGCCTGGGGGTATCGGCTGCTACCGCTTGTTGGCAGTGGGGTATTCTTCTGGGCCTTATTCCGATTATTTACCCAGTATGATCGACACACCATTGTAGGCACATCAGCTACGGCGGACTCCTGGTATATTTTTAGCGGTTTTTGGGTGTTTACGCTCTGTTTCGGGTTGACTACTTATCTGCTGATTCAGCACTGGTCCAAACTAGCCGGTAAATGGCGTAAAGGGTATCTTATTTTGCTCTTGCTGACGGGGGGATATCTGATCAGCTTACTGGCGATTAACGGCTGGTTGAGTCCAACCTTATGGGCGCTGTAACTGAAATTGCTTTCTGGTCTTCAATCGCCAACATTTAAGTTGGCGATTGAAGACCATCGACTTTAACTAGCAATTGCTTTATCTCGCTTCATATTCCTCCCGTTGGTAACGTAATCTACTTTCTTTCCAATTTAGATTACCTGTTGGGCCGTTCAATAAGTCCTCAACAAAGTCGCGACTGATTCAACACCGTTCAGATGAACGGAAAATCAATGAGTGAGTAGTGGATTGACTATTATTTATCAACCATTCACTTATTCTCATCTAAACGCTGGTTTAATAACCGATCTAAAATAACTAGCGCCTTATCTTGGTTAATCAAGCAAGAATAGAATGTAGGTAGCTATGTATGTAGGAATTGATGGATGCAGGGGTGGCTGGCTGGTTGCTATTATTGACCAAGAAGCTAGTCTGCAGCATTGCTTTATACGCCGCTTAGATGAATTACAATCTATTCCCCTTAGGCTAGCCTTAATCGATATACCGCTCCACTTTGCCGATACCACCTATCGTAACTGCGAAGTGGCAGCACAGGCGTTGCTGGGCATTAAAAAGAAAGCCTCCATCTTTTTTACACCCCACCGGGCAGCCGTATATGCGGCCACATACCCAGAGGCAAACAGACTCAATAGGCTTCACACCGGCAAAGGTGTGTCAAAACAAACCTGGAATATATGCGGAAAAATAAAGGAAGCCGACCGGTTTTTAAGTGATCATCCGGATTATCCCTTGCTGGAAGCCCATCCCGAGCTTTGCTTTTATTATCTCAATGGGCGGCAAGCCTTACAGTCGAAAAAGTCTACTCTTGAAGGGGCAACAGACAGGCTGGAAATCATTGCCAGGCATGCCGAGCGATACCCCGAGGTGATCGCACATACAGTTAAGCAGACGAAACGGAACGATGTGAAACAAGATGATGTCATCGACGCGACAATTCTGGCGATACGAGCAGGTCAGCCTACTCTGCAAAGTGTGCCAGAAAATAGACCGTTGGGTAGGCAGGATGTTATTCTGTACTGAAGTAAGACAGGGGGCTTTATCCCCAGATAAACGACCGTTCGCGTGTGTATCGGAAAGCCGATCGGCGACGGGTTTACAGATTCTCACAAATGGCTCCTGCTTGCGACAAAAAGATGTTCATCTTTCTGTTCCTTGAATGAGACGTTTTCTTGATGTAACTGGCTACTAGTCTCAATAGGGGTACCTACGAATATGAATTCAGTAGGTACCCCTCTAATCTGCCGCTCACTTTCCTGACCGTTCTTAAAGGCCCCAATCAACGTCTTTAAGCTTCCTGCAAGCAGCGGCAGAGCTTCTCTTAAGCGGCTACCGTTTCCAGGGCGGGCCGTTTCCAGTAACGCCTGCCGACGGTGCCGACGAATTGAGCAATGGCGCTCTGAGCATCGTTCCGTCCTGTGGTAACGCCCATGCCTTCCAGTTGGTCGGCAACTAGGCCTTCCGGCAGGGCAGCGCTCAGCAGCTCTACCGCCTCGCCCAGTACGCCAATGGCCTTCCCGTGTTTGTAGGTCTGCGCCAGAAACACGTGCGAGTCGCCTTTTTTCATCAGCGTGGTCACCCCCGGGCCGCCCGGTACACACACGGCATCGTACAAGGCCGGGTTGGCCGTAGCAAAGGTTTTGGCAATCTTCATATCGCCTTCCGGACCGGCGAGACGGCCCAGGTGCGGACCAACCAGTTCACTGATCGCACCCGCTTTTTTTAGGGCATCCTTGAGCATACTGACCTGCCCGGCGTCGACGTCGGAATTGACCAGAATGGCTACCTTACGGCCTTTGGGACTGGTGGGCTGGCCTTCCATACTCAACGCCTTCGACTGCTGCACCCCACCCGAGGCACTGGTTTCCGACTGGGCGTCGGCCAGAATCTCGGCCCCTTCGACCCAATCAGCCGTGCCGCGCGGTTTGGCCGCTGATAGCTTGTCGGCGGGTAGTTCGCCCAAGGCCGCAGCGACTTGCTCAGCCAGCACGTCGTTGATCTGCTGAAGGTGGTTCAGCATCCGCTGCCGCACCGCCTGGGTTTCCACCATGCTTAATTCAAACTGAAGAGCCTTCACAATGTGTTCCTTTTCTGGGCTGCTCATGCTGTTCCAAAAGAGCTTGGCCTGGCCGTAGTGATCCCCAAAACTTTCACTGCGTACCCGCACTTTTGGGCCGTTTACCGGCTCCGGATAGCTCACAAAACCGGGCCGGGACGGGGTAACTTCGTCGGGTGAGTGGCCATCGAGCGAAGCCGGAGCGTAGGAAACCCGGCCTTTATCGATCGTATGCCGCATGTGGGCATCACGCTGATTATTGGAAACCGGACAACGGGGGCGATTGATGGGTAGCTCGGTGAAATTTGGACTACCCAGTCGGCTGAGCTGCGTATCCAGATAGGAAAAATTGCGGCCCTGTAGGAGCGGATCGTTACTAAAATCGATACCCGGCACGATATTGGTCGTGTTGAAGGCGACCTGTTCGGTCTCGGCAAAGTAGTTGTCAGGGTTCCGGTCGAGCGTCATCTTACCCACCCGCCGAACCGGTAGCAACTCTTCGGGCCACAGTTTAGTGGCATCCAGAATATCGAAGTCGTACGTCTGCTCGTCTTCTTGGGCCAGCGTTTGAATACCCAGTTCCCACTCGAAGGGATTTCCTTCCTTGATCGAATCCCACATATCGCGCCGGTGAAAATCCGCATCGTGGCCCGCAATCTGCTGGGCTTCGTCCCACACCAGCGAGTGTACACCCAGTAGGGGCTTCCAGTGGAACTTGACAAATGTCGACTTGCCCTGGGCGTTGACCAAGCGAAAGGTGTGAACCCCGAAGCCTTCCATCATCCCGAAACTACGGGGTAGGGTCCGGTCGCTCATGATCCACATCAGCATGTGCATCGATTCAGGGGTAAGCGAGATAAAATCATAGAAGGTGTCGTGGGCCGTGGCCGCCTGGGGAATCTCCCGGTCGGGTTCGGGCTTGGCCGCATGAATTAGATCGGGAAACTTGATGGCATCCTGGATAAAGAAGACCGGAATGTTGTTGCCCACAATATCCCAGTTGCCTTCCGAAGTGTACATCTTGACGGCAAAACCGTGTACATCGCGGGCCGTATCGACCGATCCGCGCGAGCCGGCTACGGTGGAGAATCGAACAAAAACGGGCGTCTGGACCGTCGTGTCGGTTAGTACCTTGGCTATCGTCAGGTCTTCCAGTGACTCATAGAGCTGGAAATAACCGTGGGCGGCTGCGCCCCTGGCGTGTACGATACGCTCCGGAATACGTTCATGGTCGAAGTGCTGCAATTTTTCGCGCAGGATGTAATCTTCCAGCAGGGTGGGGCCCCGTTCACCCGCCCGCAGCGAATTCTGGTCGTCGGCAACGGGCTGACCGACATTGGTTGTCAGCGGACTGCGATTATCGGTCATCATGGGGTGCTCGGCTGGAATTTTGTTGGCCAAGCGTTGGCCATTTTGGCCTTCTGAGGGAGTAGTTGGTCCAGGCTTAGGATTGTTTTGCTGCATGGTTTTGTTGAAAAAAATAAACGGATCAGAATTGCTTTCTCCTTACGAACGCAGAATTACCCAAGCTGTTTAGTAAGATGGTGTCAGATCCAGAAAATGTAAGGGAATGTAGGCGATGACTTGGGCCGCGGTAGCCGGTAGGGATGGGCTTACCGGGGATATTGCGACCACTGACAGCCCCTACATTTCAGGGGACGGATAAAGATGAATATTCTCCCAAAACCTTACTTAAGTGGAATAGAATGATACCCAATCACAGGTTTATCAATCGGCTTTTTTCGCAGGCGGGCTTGTCTAACTAGTCGGTATACAAGCCATAAGATGCCTAGGCCTACTAGTATAAACAAGACTGTCGTTTTGGAGGGGTGATAATTAGCATAGAGCTGGTTGAGTCCGCTAACCACGTTACCGCCCAAAAAAGCCACACTCACCGCCCAGGTGCAAGCCCCTAGTGCATTATAGAGCGTAAACCGAGTCAAGGGAAAGCCCGCCAACCCTAAAGCGGCCGGAACAGCTCCCCGTAAGCCATACAACGCCCGAAAAGCCATCACCAGTCCCGTGCCATAGCGATCGATCAATCCCTTAATTCGCTGGTAACGGAGCTGCCAACGAGGTCGAGTTCGGATAAAGGTTGAGCCAAAACGATGGCCAAGCCCAAAACAAAGCTGGGTGATACAAAACGAAGAAAACGCAGCCAGGCCAATCACGGCGGGTAGGGAGAAATACCCTTTTTGGGCTAGATAAACCCCGATTAATAAAAAGGCTTCACTCTCCAGCAGCACGCCGAGGAACAGCATTGGATAGCCATAGGTGAGCATGAGTTCCTGAAAGTCCATGATTCATAAGATAACGTTGCGTTCAGGTAAAACTCATTCAAGCTCAATTGGTTATTGCCCCGCTTGCCGTTGCTTGCTGACGCCTATCTATTCTGGTAGAAGATAGGATAAACAAAGGCGTTGTATTGACGTAATCGTCCATTGCTGAGTTAGTATCTCGAAAAATGCTCAAATGAATGAACTACTCCTATCCGTTGGCCTTCAGTAAACGGCCATCAATTCGGAAGGGTGCGTTCTCCACAATCTTAACCGCTTCCTCAAAGCGGGGATGAAGCGTGTGCACTAAGTAGTTTCGAGACCGGTTAACGATTGCAGAAGGTACCGATATACTCAGCTTGTCAGGCGCGTCAAGCCAGTCCTGTAAATAAGACTGTAAAACCTCAGTCTGCTGCTCATCCTGCCAGTTAGCGGGTAGATCCGCTACTGACACGACATGATACGTTTCGGGTATGTCCAGCACCAGCAAATGGAAGTTGGGCAAATAAAGCGGATTGAGATGGGCGACTATTTCCAGTAAAGCTAGCTCGGGGGTAGCCGACGTGTAAAGAATAGGGTAGCCTTTAGGGTTCCAGCGTCCGCCCGCCCGACGCGCACCTTCTGCCGATAACGGCTGAGCAATGTAATTGCTCTTATAAAGTCGATATACCAACATCAATCAACAAACTAATCGGCTACGAATAGACGCCGTACTCAATGCGGGTCAACACATCATCCACCAAACTAAACCCACTGATGGTATTCAGCCACTGAAGGGGCCCTTGTCCTTTCAACTCCCGTAAGGGATAGCGTAGCCAATCGGCCAAGGCCTCCGCTCGACCGTCAAAAACCAGCAGGCCATGAGCCGTTAGGTTTTCCAGCAACAACAATCGCTCAGAAGTTTGTTGGTCCAGTTGGCCTTCACTGCGAAAACGGTGTAGTGTTCGTTCGGCAACTTGCAGAACGATAGCCATCTCTTTAAGTGATATTCCTAGCAGCTCAGCGAGCTGATCCACTTGCTGAGTTGGCACACCCTTTTGGGCCTGTTCGATGATGGCGAAGCTAGTGGCTCGTTGGGGTTGGTAAGGGGTCTTTGCTGGCCCGGCTGGTTGAGTAACGCGTCGCCTTGATGAAGCGGGTGAGGAACTCTGAGCAGGCGGCTGAGGGAGAGTAGCCATAAGAATAATTATTTATTGACAAATATAACTGCTTTTTTACAGCAAATCAACTGCAAAAAAGCAGTATTACTGCATAAATAGTCGTTCGAGAGAAGGGTTCTCTTTGAAACGAAAAACAGTTGTGTATATCTGCTTCAAAAATCGGGCGATTATTGAGATGCCTCTTATGGTTCATAACACTGCTTTCAGTCCCGTTTTGGCGGGCCGCCGGTAGGTATGGCCGTCGGGTTAGTAGCCGTGTTTTTAGCCAGTCATTGGTATCAATTCTATTTAAATTATTTTGCTACTCATTTGTATATTTAAGAATCAATTAGCACAACAATAGTGGCTGTCGCAAAAGTCGATACAGCTTCGGATTGGCTTGTTAAAGCGGTAATTTAGCCCTTTATCGGGTTGTAATTGGTCACAGTTCGTATCTATTTAACCCGGTCCAAACCTTTGTAACAGCCACATCACTTATACAACAACAAATTAGCCATGTACAAAGAGACTCAAAAATTCCGTCAGCCTTGGTTATGGGCCCTCCTGGTCTACAGCATGGGAGTTGTCATATACTCTGGCCAATTAGTAGGAGTAGCCATTATGCTTCTTGTAATGGCGTTGTTTTGGTTCTTGACTTTACAAACCCGAATTGACCAAGAGGGTATTTCGTATCGCTGGTTCCCCTTCCAGTCTTCTTACCGGCTAATCAAATGGTCTACTACTGAAAAAGCAGTCGTCCGGGATTACGCTGCAATCAGTGAGTTTGGGGGATGGGGTATTCGTTTTTCATGGACAGGAATGGCTCATACAGTAGCTGGCCATCATGGAATTGAAATTAAACGAAAAGGAAAGAAACGGATTCTATTAATTGGCACTCAACATCCGAAAGAGGTTCGAACAATACTAAGTAAGGAGCCTTTGCCAGTTATATAAATTGTATATACTACGTACCTAGACCGCTACAAGCTGTCTTGTAAATCGTTCCTGTCAGAGACGAGAGGTATCTGCAATTCGGGCGTTTTATGTCATGCCGATCTGATATGCGTTTGTCTAACTGCTATATTATTTGCACGTAACAGTGACTAGTATAAAATAGTCTAGCTGTCCTTGCTAATCCAATTATTTTAACAACTCATTTTTTGCCGATCGAACCCTTTAAATAAGCGGATAGCACCTCCCACCGCATTTTATTGGGATCAACTGTATTCGAATTGCTCATGATGATGAGCGTTACATCTTCATCAATCAGATGAACCCAATTCGTATGGTGGCCATAGCCGTAGCCCTGGCGTTCAGCTACTAGGTATTCCTTTTGATCAATCTTTTTTGGGAACACCAAGAAGCCCAAGCCTACATAGTCTAATTGTTTATCAGGAGTAAGCATTACTTGAACGGTCTCTTTTTTCAGTAGTTTGTAATGAAAGAGTGCGCGGTCAAATAGTAGCAGGTCTGTCGGCGTGGAGTACATGGCTCCCGCCGAAAAATAATTGTCAATGTAATAGTTGGTCGGACGTGAAAACGTAACCGGGCTTGATCCACTATTGAAATAGCCCCGGTCCAAATGGGCAATTACATCCTCATGATGCAGATAATCCGTATTGCGCATGCCCAGAGGAGTCAAAACCTTCTGCTGCAAGACGGCCTGAAAGGTCTGACCGTAGAGTCGCTCAATAATTTTGCCCAACAAAATAAAGTCGCCGTTATTGAAGGCAAAGCGAGTGCCCGGTTGCGTCACTAGTCGCTCGGAGCAATAGCGGGTAATGAAGCTGTCTACGGGCCAGATGGTGGAGTTATAGGCTTCGGCAATCTCGCGCATCTCCTTATCATCCCGTCCACTACTATAGGTCAACAAGTTTCGGATGGTGACCTTGTGAGCAGCTTCCCCTTTGTATTCGGGGTAATAGGTGGCAATAGAGGAGTCTAACTGGATCTTTCCTTGCTCGTAGAGCTGCATAATCAGGGCCGCCGTGAAGGTTTTGGTCGCTGAAAAGATATGGAACCTGACTTTATCTGAATATTTTATGCTATCTTCTCGGTTGGCCAGTCCAATGTACGTTTGGTAGTCTATTTTACCTTTTTTGGCGATGAGCACGCTACCGTTAAAGTTGTCTTGGGTACGGTATCGGTTCATCAGGATCTCAACTTGCTCTTTTTGGCCGTAGGTAGCTGTGCTGCCTATGGCGAGTAGGAAGACGAGGTAGTAGATCGTTTTCATGCGAAGGGTGGGCTGAAAGGAAGTGGACTACAAAGGCGGCTTCAAAAATGATACCATAGAACAATGGTACTGATTTCGCATAAGATACAGACTGAATTCTCTTAGTAGCGTCCGTATTCGTACACTCAATGTTCAATTACGGACGAGGGGCATTTGTCCTCATTGAACGAACGTGAATAACAGTACTAAACTGCTGGTCAATAATCATGAGCGGCTTAGTCAGAGGGCCCCATGTTATACGATTCTGTAATATGGCTCATCGATCAATTTACTTTGTTTCACCTAAACGCTCCTGCTTGAGACCAAGCTATTTTTGGGTGTTGTACCAACGCTACGGCTTTTTTTAGATTGAGAGAATAGCCTATCTTTCAGCTATGGCTCCCCAAGAATTTATACCTGACCCCCAGCTCGCCAACCTCGTTCAGTCCTACTGGATGACCCAACGAAACTTCTACCCACCCAAGGATACCTTCCAGGTACTCCCTGACCGCTTCATCGAGATTATAGTTTCCTACGGAGCACCCGGCTTTTTACTGACACCAGACACCAGCTTACCCCTACCAGCCCTGTATCTGGTCCCTTTGCTGAAATAGCCCTTTACCCTACGCTTTGAGGGGCCGATGACGATTGTGGCTGCTCGACTCTTCGCCTGGTCCTTGGAACTGCTACTACCGGCTCAGATGACTGATTCTGCTTTACCCATTACCTCCCTGGAAGCCAACTTTCCTCAACTATTGCCTCAGTTGGCGGCTTGCCTAAAACAGAATCAACCTCAACAAGCCGTCCTTTGCTTAGAAGCGGCTTTACTTCAGCAGGTCCAGCAGCGCTTACCCCTCCAGCAACGCCGGGCTCAGCTGTTGAAGCACCTGCTCAATCAGGCCCAACTGCCCTCCCCAGCTACTTTGGCCGATCAGTTTGCCCTCTCCATCCGTCAAGTCGAACGGCTGGTGAAAACCGCCAGTGGGACGACGGCTAAAGTGTTGACTCGATTGACTCGCTTTGAGTCGGCCCGTAATCAACTTTGGCACCAGCCCGACTCGAACTTAACCCGCTTGGCCTACGAACTGGGATATGCTGATCAAGCTCATTTCTCGCGGGACTTCAGAGCCTTCAGTGGCCGAAGTCCCCGGGCCTTTGTGAAACAGGTGCGCCAGTGGCAACAGTAAGGATGTCGTTTTTGTGCAAGTTTGGCAACCCTAGAAGAAGCACCTTTGCGGGGTACATTAACGACCATACGTATGCAAACCGCCCGTTTAGCCAACATCAATCTATTTGTCCGCGATGCGGACCAAGCTTATCAATTTTACCAACACGTTTTTGGCTTCGAGCTGGAGCCGGGTATGGCTCACCCGCCGGACTTCTGGGTGTTAAATGCGGGCAGCGCCACGCTGAGCTTTCAAGCTAAAGCGGCCGTCGGGATGAATCAGGAGCCGGTTGGCGGCATCGAGTTAGGGGTTGAGGTGGCGGATGTGCAGGCCACCGCAGCCCGCCTGCAAGCACGGGGCGGACAGATTGACGCGAGTAATCAAATGTCGTGGGGGGAGTCGGTAGACGGTCGGGATCTGGATGGTCATCGGGTCACGATCTATCGACGAGGGTAATGGCTGGTTATGAGCGATGAGGGTAGCTGATCAACAATGATTATTCCGGATCAGCTATCCTTGTTTTTGACATTCTCGTTAAACGCTCCCATATGATACGAGGGAGTGTCTATAATTTGGGCGTTTTCAGTGAATTCGTGTCGAATTTTAGGATCTCATTTGCCCTAAGCAGCTCGCTCGTCGTATGCGCATTGCCCTGTATTGTCCTTTTAAACGCACCTACCTTACAGTAATAAAAAGTTTGTTGATTAAGCTGTAACCTTTCCACGAAAGGGCGGTTTCCATGCCAAATCAATCGCCTTACCACAATCTCCAAGCGGTTGTTAACTTGTTGAAGAAGACAATCTATCGCCATGCAACTTTGGCCGGGAATCCGTGTATTTCTAGAGCTTATTTTAGTATTAGCACATAATTAACCAAAACTCGCTGTGAAGTATTTCCAACTAACCGCTCTGCTCCTTCTCTCGATCAGTATACAACATCTACTTCTCGCCCAATATCTGCTTAATGCTCCTCGAAATGAGACGTAGAATCGTTCATGTGTCTGCTTCGCAAATGGGGCGTTTCACAGCACAAAAAGTATCACTTATGCTATTTATTTACTGAGCTGTTACATAGGACAGTGAATACATTCAGTGATAAATTAAGTTTATATAAGCCTTAATAGGCTATGACCTCGCCTTTCGCCTATCGGGAACAATACACGACCCCTCCCCTCAACCAACTTATCCGTAAGATCTGGGTGATGGATAATGCCGCCAATCCGCATCCAGTCAATAACAAGAATGTGTTACCGAACAGCTGTTTTAATTTGGCTTTTATCCAGGGAAACGGCTTAATGATTCATAACCAACGAGGCTGCTTTGAGATGCACCAAGAACGCTACTTTTGTGGGCAAGCTCGCTACCGGGTCGAGGTAATCATCAAGCCCTTTACCCAGGTGACCATGATACAGCTTCATCCCTGGACCCCGACCCACTGGACCACCGACTCGCTTGCCGACACCGCAGATCGAATTCTACCTCTAGCCAACGTACTACCAGCAGTAAATGACCTGTTCAGTCACTACGATTCGACCACGATCCAGGCTGCTCACGCCGAAACGTCATTGATTGAGTTTATTCAAGATCACTTTTTCCAACTACCCAGCTTGGCTAACGCTACCTTTCCTTTACAGCAGGCCTGTTTACGCTTACAACAAACCAAAGGGTGCTTACGCATTGCGGAGTTGGCCCACGAGTTCCACTGTTCGACCCGCCAGGTGGAAAAGCACTTTAAGCAATCGGTGGGGTTGACGCCAAAAGAGTTCACGCGTATCCTGCGGGTGCGGGGCGTTGTGGATGCTCTTCAAAACCAGCGATCTATGCAGCCGCTGGCCCAACTAGCGATTGAGTTTGGCTTTTATGACCAAGCCCATTTCATCCGCGTGTTTAGGGATATGATCCGTCAGACCCCTGGCGAGTTTCGCCCGATTGACTACTTGTTACCCCTTAGCGGAACGGGCTTTTAGTTCGTTCGCATTTATACAATACGAAGGCGCTATAAACGAATATATTGCGCCCCAAATATTGCCTAACCAGGGATTGATTCGCCTACTTGATATGATATAACTATCATACTTTAGCTTCTTGATCGGGGCGTTCACATCAGTCATGAAATACTATCCGATTCTGTACGATGGTCTGTCCACTTTTGGACAAATAGGTTTCCATACTGTGTAGAAAATCGCTTAATCGAATCAGGGATGGCATCTAAAAACTTTGGCACACTTATTTATACCCTAAAGTCTAAAGTAATGGCAATTATGCATCGTTCGTTTATCCATCGTAGAATAGCCAACCGGGTATTAGTAGCCGGGTTGCTCGGGCTTCTGCTCATTAGCCCTTCGTGGGCTTGCACCATCTTTACCGCGTCTATGAAAGGCGAGGTACTGGCCGGGGCCAATGAAGATTATGATAATCCCTTTTCTAAAGTGTGGTTCAACCCATCGGCAAAAGGGCGATATGGCACGATTTGCTTTGGCTTCCCCGATTTACAGTCGCAGGCAGCCATCAATGAGTATGGTTTATTTTTTGACTTTACCGCCATCGGCCTCGACCCCGCTCAGTACCCCTTGAAAAACCCGTATTACGGCAGTCTGTTTCTCGATATTCTGGGTCAGTGCCGTAACGTTTCCGAAGCGCTTGAGTTCCTCCAGACTCATGATTACCCATTTTCGTCTCAAGCCCTACTGGCTGATGCGGAAGGTAATTCGGTGATTATTAACGCGGGCTCAAAAGTAAAAAAGACGGGTCACTATCAAATCAGCACCAACTTTAATGTGTGTCAGTTGGCCACCAAACAGTACAGCTGCGGTCGCTATGACATTGCCGATCAACTGCTCAGCCAAGCGCAGACGATTTCCGTGCCATTTTTTCGCCAAATATTGAGTCTGACTCATCAGGAAGGGGGCGATCCGACCCAATATTCAATGATCTGTGATTTAAAACGGGGCATTATTTCTGTCTACCTGTATCATAACTACGAACAGGCTTACCAGATTGACATCAAGCAGGAATTACAAAAAGGCTACCGGGTAGAGAACCTAGCGGACCATTTCGCTCCTTCGTTTGCTTATCAATCATGGGCTAAACGGCATGCTGAATACGGACGGGAAGTGTTTCTGAGCGAAGTCGCGAAACAGGGGCTGGATCAGACGCTCACTCGCTACCAAGGATTGACAGCTAAACCAGCCATCAAAGACAGCGTAAACACATTGCTGCTGGACGCGGGTATGGTCTTTCTCCGACGCTCCTACGGCCAATATTCGACGGGAAACCGGTGGCTATACCTGTACCAATTTCCCCAAAGCTACGCGATATGGCATGCAACGGACGCCAATATCCAGGCCGCTTCCCGCTTGTTTGGCTCGGTCGTTGAGCAAGGTTGTCCAAAAGGTCTCGAAGCGGTTACCTACGAGATGTTTGCCTATACCAACCTAGTCCAGAACAAAGTAGCATTGGCCCGACAATATTACGAGAAGTCGTTGGCAATAGCCCCCCCCGATAGTCCAACGGCCAAGCGAGGACGAGCCATGCTGGCCCAGCTCAATTAATGTGACCATCCCGCTCAAGGCATCTTTTTCGGATAGGTCCGAGGAATGTCCAGCAGCGGCAATAGAAAATTGGTCTTAAACTGGGCTATTATTTGCAAGTGAACAGCGCAGCTGTCGCAACGAATTACACCGGGCGTCGCTACGTTAAGGAAATTTGTATTTGTTGTTGCAAAAAGTCAGCCGTTTGCGAAAAATAACCTTGTTTCAATTCCCCGTATCAATGAGAAATACACCGATCCTATGGATGCTCTTTCTTTCCCTCGCAGTTATGCCCAGGGCAATCAATATGATCCCCAGAATGAGCTGAGAGGCAATGGGAAGCCCGTTCAATTCACTAAGCCAACTAAGCCATTCACGGCGGTTGAGATTCGGCCATTCCCGGCTGACATCATGATTGATGCGGGCGCGGATGAATCCGTAATCGCCGTCGCGGTTGACGAAAACCTACGACCCTTTCTGCGGATTGATGAGCAGGCAGGTAAGCTGATGGTATCCTTTGAGCACCCGCAAGGGAAGCCCTTCTGGGTTAGCAGTAAGCTGATCAAAATGACGATCAAGACGCCGGAATTAACGGGTTTACTTTATCAGTCCAATAGCAAACTGGTGGTCAACAATCTGCACGGCGATTCACTTGAGGTGGCCAATCAAGGCAATGCTACGATAACGTTACAAGGGAGCGTCAAGACCATGAAGCTAACCAACTCCGCCAATGGAACGGTTCACGCCGAGAAGCTAATTACCCAGAAAGCAGACGTAGTTTCTCACGTTAACGGTAATGTTCGAGTCAATGCCAAAGAGGTAAGCTCGGTAAACACCGGTTTGGGCAGTATCGTCAACGTCGCAGATTCTGCCCAGAAGCCTAAGCAGTAACCCTTTCTAATGACTACCTAGGTCTATGAGGATGAAAACGCATCTACAGCTTTGGCTATTGCTTTTTGTGAGTCTACCCATTTTTAGTTGTAAAGATGACTCCGCCGCCACTGTAATCACCATACCGCCTATGCTTAGCCAAGAAGCACGCGTATTACGTGCAGGCTTAAAAATTATCGGGGGAACTTCTCAATCCCAAGTGTATCAATTACCTGCTGAAAAGTCAGACCCCAACGGCTTATTAACGGAAACCACGATTGCCGCTTTCGAGCAGGCCGTCAACCAGTCGGTCTCGTTTACAGCCAATACGGTCCTGGGCGTGACCACGTATAGAACTAGTATTTTGGATAGTTCGCAGAGTGGGATTCAATGGACCATCGGGCTGGAAGGAACGACGTTTCGCGCCATAGGACGTATCGTAGAAAAAAACGCAGTCCGTGAGGAAGGCTCCTTGCAACTGACGTATTGGTCAAAGTAACTCAGCAGCGCCCATTTACAAACTACTAAAAGTCGGGCCTAGACACGTTCAGGCTTTATCAACAGAGAATCCGTCCATGAAGCGGTATGGGGCTACATGCTGCTAGTCAACTCTATAGATCACTACTTCACTTGACAACTTTCACCAACAGATTTTATATTCTCAGAATACGCTCCCGCATGAGACGAAGAAGTTATCATCTACCTGTTCCTTAATTGGGGGCATCCTGCGAGACGCGAAATCAACAATGTTAAAAATAACGCGCACGCTGCTGAAAGTCATGCCATACGACTCGGCTCATGATGAAAAGACCCCCTGACCGTGGTATTTTCATCATGAGCCGAGTCGGACTACCGGTTTACATTTCGTTCTCCTTTTTGATGGTCAATTAAGTAGCCGGATCGAGCTAACTGCCTCCATCACTGCTTCACGACTTTAAGGACTTTCGTTTGCTGATCGGCACTTACTTTAAGCAAATAAAGACCAGAAGCGGCATCGGCAGGCATCGTCAGTCGTTCGATGTGCCCGTCGGCCTCAACCTGACGGCTCTGTTTGACCATGCTACGTCCGTTCAGATTGATAACGTCAAAGTGCACCCTCTGGCCAGCGGCTCCATTCACTTCCACCGTGAATTGCTCCGCAACCGGATTGGGATACAGGATCACCCCGAGCGTCTGTCCTTTTTCACGAGCCGACACCCTGGCGCGGTCGCATCCGCTGGTGAACGAACGCGAGATAACATTCCCGTCCTGACGCACATCAAGCGTGAACTCAGTGCCTGAACGCTGCCAGGTGGGCACGTCGAACCGGTTGCTGGCCGACCAGTCGCGTAGACCAATGACACGGTATTCGATCGGAGAACCGCTTCCCCCACTGGTTTGGACTGTCAACTGGCCGTTGCTGCAATCATAAGCCGGTGCGGTTATGCTCAGCGCACCACCCGTAGTTGGCGGAGTGGGCGTGGGTGTGGGGGTTGGTGTGGGCGTCGGGTCTGACGGCGGGGGGGTGGTCGTTGGCGTACAGCTCGTTGTGAATGACTGGCTGAGAACTTGTCCACTCTGGCGTATGTCCAGTGTAAACGTAGTCTCGGAGCGCTGCCAGGTCGGAACGCTGAAGCTGGCACTGGTCGACCAGTCGCGCAAACCTATGACGCGGTATTCGATGGGTGAACCATTTCCTCCCGTGGTCTGAACCGTCAGCTGGCCCGTGTTGCAATCATAAGCCGGTGCGGTTATGCTCAGCGCACCACCCGTAGTTGGTGGCGTGGGTGTGGGATCTGGAGTGGGCGTTTGTTGCGGATTCAATTTATACAGCGTACCATCCCAGGTATCGAAGTACAGATCCCCTTTATACACCGTCAGGTCCAGCGGATACGAACTGCGCCCCGGAAGCAGATCACCCGTCAAACGAGTTCCAGCAGCCGATCCATCACTCTGCCACAGCTCGAAGCCCGTCGTTCCGTCGTTCCCGGTGAAGTACAGCAACCCATTGGCCACAACGGGCAGCAGCAAGATTCCTCGCTCCGAACCCGGATTCAGATCCCGAACAGGGCTTCCGTCGAGTCGGCTTAGCTCTTGTCCCGTTGCCGGCTGATAGGCATTGCCATAGATTTGTCCGTTGTATTGCACCCCACGCTGCAGCACCTCCAGGTCGGGCGTTGGCGTAACGAGTTCGAACGCGCCCGTGGCTTTGTTTTGGCGCGACGTCGGCACCAGCCCCACTTCATTCTGCCGCTGGTAGAGGTCACCGAACGCGTTGAAATAACCGGGCTGTGAGGTCGTCGTAGAGGGGCCGGTCGGCACGGTACCGGCAGTTGTCCCGTCGCTTTTCCAGGTTGTCCACAGGCGCGCAGATCCAGTCAGGGTGTTAAAATATAAACCGTCTATACCGATTCCAAACGATTGCAATGTCCCCGGAACCTGCCGAACCAGACTCGTACCAGCCACGGTACCGTCGCTACGGATTATGTCGGTTTCCTGAAACGTGGGGCCTGAGGACGACGTGTAATACATGATGCCATTGTAAACCCTGGGGGTAAAGGATGGCCGTTTATCGATCCGGTACGTACCGCCCGGTGTGCCGTCGGTGCGCCATAAGCCATTTTCCACAATAAAAATAACCAGCCCATTGTAATTAAGCAGGTTAGCCCCACCAATGTCGCTAAATTCGCGGATCAACACCGTACCGGCTTCAGTGCCATCTGTTTTGTACAAAGACTGCCCGGAAAAAAAATACAGAGTTCCGTTCATGTCGAACAAGCTGGTTGGCGCATTGTAACCGTACACTGGACCCGGCGTGATGTCTTTCACCAGTTTTGTACCACCTGGCGTACCATCAGTGCGCCACACTTCGGGCCCGGTATCTCCATTACGCCCCACGAAATAAAGATAGTTGCCGGATACAGTCAGATTGGCAGCCCCCGAAACTTCGGAACCGGGCCGGTAAACACCCCTTTCCAGAATGGGCGTAAATGTCTGCGCCCAGCCGCTGGTCGTGGCGAGCAACAGGAGTAAACTAAACCAATAGTAATACGTCTTTTTCATCGTTTGAGTTAATTAGCGTTATGTATGTAAGAAATTGAGTTGGTAATACGTCGACAATAGCCATGAGTCCCCCTACCCGAAGCGGCCACCTGGCGACTTCGGTTCAGTATTTTCTGGTCGTTATTATTGGATATCTTTATCGGGGATAGATCACCTTGAAGCGCCCACTTACGCTCACCAGAACGGGCATCGGCACCGATCCGTTTTTATCGACGAGGGGGGCCTCCACAATGGTGTACGTACCTTCTATAACATCCGCCGTGACACGCTTCACATCCACCTGCCATTTCGTGCTTGCACTGGCCAGCGTACTGGGCTTGACACGCCAGTAGTTGGTTCCGCCCAGGCTGTTGATAAACGTAAGCTGTACCTGATCGCCGGTATAAGTACCCGCACCCCTGAAATCAGGCCAGACGATTTCCACGCTTTTCCAGCCCGCAGCTGACCAGGGCATACCGAACAGGCACTCGACGTAGGTCTGCTCAGTCGGTTGTTTGATCCGATAGAGCGAACTGGACTGACTCGTAAATGGCTCGGTCTTACCGTCGTAGCTAATGTCGCTGACGGGCGTGGTAAGCTGATTCTGGCTAATCCGTACCCGCGTTGTCGTTGGGGAGCCTAGAGCGGCTCCCTGCCGGGGACCATACCCCCAGGCTTCGATCCTGCGGTCTACGTCTGTATAGCTCCAGAAAGGGTCTCCCTCCGACTGGGTCCGCAGCGCGCGATTTTCATCGATTATGTTCCTGATTCGTATACTGATACGTTCCTGAACGGCTCCCGGCTTACTGAGGGCGAAGAGCAGCTCGATGTCGATGTAGTCAGCCGTGATGGCCGTAATACGGACCTGCTCGTCCGGTGTTTTCAAATCGATGATACTCCGGCCGGTCTGCCCTTCCGGAACCCGGATAAACGGCGTGGCAATGTACGGGTCGAGCTTGCCCTCTCCATCGTCGTCATCCGCATTGTACACCCGGTAGTTACGTCCGGACTCAAAAGGTCCGTTAAAAATGACACTGATGCTATACTGATCACTGTAGGCCTGAATGTTCAGGACAGACGCTTTAGGCGTATACGAGTTGTAGCCAGCGTATGCCTTTACGGCAAAGGGTTTATCTGGCCCAAAGGCGATGGGCTTCCCGTCGATGGTACCGGTCAGGGTGCCGGATATATCGTCAATGCCACTGGTACGGATGCCAGGGTTGCCTGTGAACAGGTAAGGATCGGTTCGCTTTTCCGTCTGCGTAGGTGTAGGTGCCGGGTCCTGGCCCTGATCAGGGTGTTGGCAGGATAGCAGCGAGCCCAAAAGCAGTGCACTCAGGCAGGCAACGGTGCAGCATATACGCATAGCGGTTCGATCAGTAAACGTTGAATCAGTAGACAGGCAGCAAGCGGGTTGTGAATCAACGCTGGCGAACAAGCTCCGGCGGCTCCCTGTCGAGAACACAGACACACCTGGCGGTAAGAAGTGTTGCAGCTGAACAACTATTTTTTTTAAGGACTGATTTTATCCATTTTTCTTATAAAAAAGCGGTACTTGCTGCAACAGTCGGCTGCTCATTCTGTGTCTGTAGGATAGCCGGATGTGCACCAGGTTACGTATCCGTCCATCTGTTATGAATAAACTTAACCAACTCGTCTGGATCGGTATGCTCCTTTTCTGGAGCCGTTGTAACCGCTATACCGATCAGCAGCCAACGCCCGACAATGGTCCTCCGCCGGTTAGTGTTCAGGCACTGGCCCAGCAGTACCCCAAGGGCCAGGATATTGTTTTTACAACCGTCGCCAATAACCAGTTGTGGCAAGCCGACTTCATGCAGCAGAACCAGCGCTACCAGGCCCTGCTCAGCCCTACCCGGTTGCTGACCGCCGATCAACTGGTTAGTGGTGGCGTGCCCGATTCGCTCGCCCGCTTGCTGGAATCGACGGTGGTAGCGGGTGGCAGGTTCAGTAATGTTCGCCTTCGGCAGTATACCTGGTTCAGCAATCCGGGAAACAGCGCGGTGACGCACGTTTATGCCGACTATAGCTGGCAACAGCAACCTTACACGGCCAGTTGGACCATCACCCGGCTGTATTCAGGGAAGATCACCTATTATCTGGAACTGCTGCCTTTTCAGCTCACTAACTACGAGACCGATACGCCGACGGAAATTCCTGAATCGCTACAGGCAGCACTGCGCGGACAGAATCTACCGTTCACCTACGCGTGGATACAGGTGGATGCCCTTCGCCAAAGACACGGCACGGTATCGATTCAGAATCAGGGACAGCCGCTGTATGTCAGCTACGACGAAAAGGGGCAGCCGATCGCCGTCAGTAACCCGCAGACAGCGCAGCCTTTACAGCGTTTAGACCAGCTACCAACTGTTGCCCAGCAATATATTCAACGGCCCGAACTGGCGGGATTTGGCCTGACTGGAACAGATGCTTCGCTGACGCACCATACGTATGGGTCAACGAGTACCTACCGGGTGAACCTGCAAAAGGATAATCAGGCCTGGCTGATGAGCTTTTCCGACGAAGGCCAATTAATCAGCCGGTCGTTTCTGATCTACGGAAATTTTTGACCAATTTTTAAAAGCCTCTTATCTCTGATTCGTAGTTGTACATGGCGTTATTTGGCCGCAAGTCATACCAAACCCTCACGGAACTGGTTTTGGGCTGTCAGCAACGGCAGCCCCGGGCGCAGCGAGCCTTTTATGAACGCTACCAGGGTCGTATGCTGGGAGTCTGCGTGCGCTACGCCCGGACGGTGGCCGAAGCAGAAGACATCTTTCAGGAAGCTTTTCTAAAAGTATTTACCCACATCGATGAACTGATTAAACCTGAGTCGGCCGACAGCTGGGTCAAGGCAGTGGTTGTTCGCACAGCGATCAATTATTACCACCGAACTACCCGGCCCCAGGAACACCTGACCAGCTACGAGGCCATCAGCGAGCCGCCCGCGAGTGACGATCACCTGCAGCTGCTGGCTGGCTATGACCAGGAGGCTCTATTAGGGTTACTGGCCCGGCTACCCGACGATTACCGACTGGTCGTGAATCTGTATCTGGTTGAAGGCTACAACCACGCCGAGATCGCTACGTTACTGAAGATACCCGAAGCCACGGCGCGCTCCCGCTTTAGCCGGGCCCGCCAATTGCTACTAACTTTTGTTAACCAACATGGCATCCAACGACATGAATTCCTGGGATGATGACCCCGATGAACTGCTGCGCCGACACTGGCAGCAGGCGTTCGACGATTTTGAGGTTCAGCCCCGCTCGTCGCTGAGCCGTCGTATCCTGAATCAGCTACCAGCCGGACGTCGACGACGGCCGATACGTTGGCTGGTGGCAGGGCTGCTGCTGCTGATGACCGCTGGCCTGTTGTATCAGGTCCGTTTCAGCGAGCGTTCCGGGACGAAAGACAAAAACAACATAGCCCAGTCAGCGTCCCCGCATCGGTCGACATCGAAAAGCCGTGTTCTTCAGCCAACCACCTCCGCTGAACGTCCGCTGTCGCCGGCATTAGCCAGGACTAATTCGCGATCTGATGAGGTCACGGCCAGCCAACGCCCAACCACTCGTCGGCCATCTGCTTCCCGGATCGAGACACCCGGCGTTTCAGCTCCCCTGGTCGCAAGCCCGCAAGTCGAAACTGAGGCTGGTTTCCTGGCCCAAACCAGGAAACTGACCAAACGAACGGATAAGATAGAGTTCGTGACGACCAGCAATGTTGCGCTACGTAGTGAGACGAGAAAAACACGACGTAACGCGCCAACCCTGACCAGTCTATCACGGTCTAAATCGCCCCGTACAACTGCTGACCGTTCTCCTGCTACGTCGTCTGGCCTGGTCCGCAGCGAACGGGTTGAGCCAGATCAGGCACCTAGGGAAGTTTCGGCTAGTCAAGACGCGTTATCAGACTCTCAGGTGGCAACCAACTATTTATCGGTCGGCACCTCACAATTTCTCCGAATTGCTGGCCTTCTATCCCTTCCTGGCCAGCTAGGCGCCCTGCCTGCCCAACTCCCCGTCACGGATTCAGTATCCCGGTACCGGGTTGAAGACAACGGTGTTCGCCCGACTCAACGCTGGTTTATCGACGCCGTACCGCTGAGTAGCTTTCAGTGGATGAGTGCCCTGCCCGCTTCAGCCAGCTATCTTTCGCAGGTACACGCTCCGGCAGCCTTTTCACCGGCTACCTGGGGCTACCAGGTGAACGGCGGTGTCCGCTTTGGGCGCTGGCAGGCTCACCTGTCGATGGGACAGCTCCGGCGCTGGGCTTACTATACGGTCAACGAGAATCGCTACCGGGTCGAACCTAACCCGGCCAACCCGTATCATCTGGTGCGAGAAGCGCATACGGTCGCCGAAAACGTAGCGCTGCCGATGGTCGGTGCCGGGCTAAGTCAGTATCGGCTCCTGGGTCAGGGCCGCTATGCCATTGAGCTGGGTGGCCAGTTTTCCTACCTGCCGACCAGCCGGCAAACCCTGTTAGGCCTGCGGGGGGGAGTCAATCGCCGGTTGCCACTGAGTCACCGTCTGGAATTACAAGCGAGTGTAGTGATTGAGTATGGCCTGAACCGACTCCTGAGCGAACAGCGTCAGCTGGCCATTCATCCCGTCGTAGTAGGCTTTGGCGTGCGAATTCAGCCCCGTTTGGAAAAGCCATAGTGGGGGTTTGTTCTGAGTAGAAACTTTTATCAAATTTTGTTTAAAGGTTGCTTGCTTACGTGAGCAATGATTGTGGCTGAAGAGAATGGAGGGAAACGGCTTAAGCGTAATCAAGTCTTTTAAAAACGCTCCTATTTGCAGTAGGTTCCGATTCTCATCAGCCAAGTGAGGAATTGCCTACTCGGCATCGCAGTGGCGCTCCATCCCCGTCCCGTTCCGCTCAACTACTTAGCCTTCAGCGATCGGTTCAGGTTGGTACGGGCTTGGTTTACCGTGACAACTAACAGCAGGCCCAGTACCGCCCCCGCCAGCAGAAAGGTTATTGACATGTTCTTCATCCATTCCTATTGATTCGTTAAAAAGGTAACTTAAAACGGGGTTACTTGTTAACGGTGCATATCCTTAAACGCTCCCACATGAGACGAAGAAGATTTAACTGTCCTTAGAAGGAGCGTTTTAAAAGCCGTATTAGGCTACCAACTTTTGATTATTTCGAGCCAGTGTTGTTTCTTCAACTATTAAAAAACATAGAGCTAGTTCTTTTTAAAATAGGTATCTGCTGATAAGCAGTCGTTTACTTATAAATTCAACCAGTAAGGACCTAATTACGGCTACTCTCATCGCCATTTCGAGTCTAGTTTTTCTAAAATAAGCTATCCGAATGGATGCCGACCCCCTTTTTCTGACTCAGAAACCCAACAATCAGTTCCTGGCCACACTGGTTGACTACTACTTTTACGTCGATGTGGATCGTACGCAGCAAGGTCTCGATCAGGAACTGATCATTCCCTGTCCCAGAATCACCTTTGGGTATTTTTTCAATTATCCCTTTACCGCCACTAATCATACTCTCAACCAGTCGGCGACGGTCAACATGGCGATCTCCCGCATCTCTACCCAACAAATAACGGTACAACCCCAGACTGACCGGGTCAAAATTATTGGTGCCCATGTTCAACCCCATTGCTTAGCTTATCTCACTAAACAGCCGGTAAGTAGTATGCCCTGGTTGATCAACACCACTGAGTTATTTCAAACAACGGCCACCGATTTTCAACAACGCATTGAACGTTGCCGACAACCTGAGCAAATGTTCAACGAAGTGGAACGCGTGTTTCTGGACAACATGATGATTCGGGACTTATCCTTGATAACCAAAGCAATCGAGCTGATCGAAAAAAGCGCCGGAACCATTCCCATTACCCAACTGGCGCATCAGCTCGACGTGTCGGAACGAACCATCCGAAGTCAGTTCCAGGATCATGTTGGTTGCTCACCCAAAGAATACATACGGCTGGTTCGCTTGCAACAAGTGGCCTATCAACTGAGGCATTCGCCCGATTCACTCACCGACATTGCTTACAAGAACGACTATTTTGATCAGGCTCATTTTATCCACGAAGTGAAAGACATCACTGGTATGTCACCCGGCCAGTTAAGAAAGCAAATCCCCACCCTCCGATTTTTACAATTTTAGCCCATCTGCCTGTCGTTTCTTTGCTTGAAAAAAGCAAAAAGCCATGAAACGAAAAACACTGATTAAGATTCACATTGCCGCCACCCTAGTGGCCATCCTGACGATTGGCAGTTTCTTGACAGCCTCCCTGGTAGCCGAGTTGAGCGGTAGTGAAACCGTAATCAAGAACATAAAAGAAGCGATTCTCTTCGCGCTGCCCCTACTGTTGGTCGCCATGCCAGCAGTTGCACTTTCGGGCAACAAATTAGCGGGCAAGTCCAATCATCCAATCGTACTAGCCAAGCAGAAGCGAATGAGGTTCATCACGCTCAATGGTCTATGCTTAATCGGGTTAGCCTTTTTCCTGTACTACCGTTCGCATTATCAAGCCATCGACGGTATTTTCTTTATCACTCAGATCGCCGAGTTTGGCTTGGGTTTGACCAACCTGGTTTTGCTTGGATTGAACTCCAGAAGTGGCGTTCAATTATCGGGACGATTCAAACGAATGAAGCCACTTGGCGTAGGTTCCCAGACCTCCATTTAAAAGCGATGAACTCATCCATCAAACAAGATGAAACTTTTCCTTAACATACTCGCTATCTCCGGTTCGGCCCTGTTTGCCGGTGTCCTGCTGGCCATTGGTGTGCTGCTGGGCGGTCATTGGAAAAGCCTTTCGGCAGAGGCTTTTCTGGATTCTTTTATTGTCTATCTGCCCTTAATCCCCCGTGCGATTGGGGTTGTTGGCGTGGTTGCCATCTTGGGCTTGACTGGTTCCGTCTGGCTAAGCTGGGGCGAGAAAGAGGCTCGCACACTTTGGTTGCTAGCGTCTGCCAGCCTAGCGGTGTTGCTTATTTTTACGTCGGTGTGGTTTGGTCCCACGAACGCTCAGTTTGCGGCCAAATCCCTACCCTTAGACCAAGTGACTGCCAAACGTGATTTATGGCTGATGCTCCATACTGTACGTATTGCATTAGCTGCCCTGTCGTCAGTTCTAGGTTTCCTCGCCACCAATCGCTAGCTCTGTAGTTTACAATGGTCTTACGAAAACGCTCCAAAATGAGACGAGGATTCATTAATTATAGATTACAAATCTCACGGTCCGCCGTTCATATCTTTGTTTTAGGTTGATCTTATCAGAAAAAATACAATTTTGAGTAAGGTCTGACAAGGCTAGCCAGCACCCTGAGTTCCGCCGATAGTACGTCCCAACGATACTGCACCGCTGCCGGGGCGCCGGAGCGATTGCTCTGGCTAGCTTGTCTTTTCCCTGTAGCTCCAACAGTACCCATAGACGTAACCAGAGGTTACGATCTGGCATCCATGTGCAACAGCGGGAGAAGATCGTAGGTCAACCAACGTATTCATTCTTTATCCCCTTTTTTATGCCATTGCTACGCTATTGTGTCGGACTGGACCGCACCGATTTCTATGGATTAAACAAACGAAGGGGTATAAAATTTATCATATTTCTCGCCCCGACGCACAACAGC
>NZ_JACXAA010000022.1 GCF_014699035.1 Spirosoma validum | reverse complement strand
TTTTGCCGTCGCCCGAAGTGGGGTAAAATATGATCAAAAATTAGCCTTACCTATTGTTTCTTAACACAGTTCATCCCAACGCAGGAGGGATCTCAAGCATCAATCAATTTTGAGATCCCTCCTGCGTTGGGATGACAAAAACGTAGTGTGATAAATCTGATGGGAGAAGTAACTACAATCGTAGCGGATAAAAAAGGATTGGCAAACCTGGATGTGTTTTCCAGTACATTGCAGGAATTAGCCAGCACCGATAAGCAGATTCTGGTCGTCACCAGCGATTCGCGGGGATCGGGGAAGCTTGTGCCGTTTGGTCAGAAATTTCCGGCTCAACATATCGAAATTGGTATTGCCGAACAAAATTTGGTGGGCGTCGCAGCGGGGCTGGCTTCGACTGGCAAGAAAGTGTTTGCCGTATCGCCCGCCTGTTTCCTGACGGCGCGGTCGTTTGAGCAGATCAAAACCGACGTAGCGTATTCTGACAATCCGGTGAAACTTATCGGCATCAGTGCGGGTGTAAGCTATGGCGCGTTAGGCTCTACGCACCATAGTCTGCACGATTTCGCTGCGTTACGTGCCGTTCATAACCTGATCGTGGTAGCCCCTGCCGACAATTTTGAAACAGAGCAGGCCATCCGATTAGCCGCTGAAACCGAACATCCGATTTATATCCGCTTTGGCAAGAAGCCCATGCCGCTGCTCTCCGAGGAGAACCAGGACTTTGAATTTGGTAAGGGACGTATCATCTGCGAGGGAGACGATTTGGTGCTGATCGGTACCGGCGAAACGGTTTACCCCGCGCTTCAGGCTGCCCGCCAGTTGGAAACGCTCCATGGTATCCGTTCAACGGTGATTAGTATGCACACCATCAAGCCTTTGGATTATGCGCTGTTAACCAACGTAGCGTCCAAAGGTTGCCCGATTCTAACCGTCGAAGAACATAGCGTATTTGGCGGTTTGGGCGAAGCCTGTGCCTCGTTTCTGATGACCAACGGATTCCGTAACCGATTTAAAATCATGGGCTTCCCGGATGAGTATACCGTTACCGGCTCGCAGGTTGAGATTTTTAATCACTACGGTTTGTCAGAAGATGGTATCGCGAAAGAAGCGTTGAGTTTACTATAGCTACTAAAATTATTAACCACAGAGACACAAAGAACACAGAGATTTAGGATTTCTCTCATCGTGTTTGAACCTGTAAGCGAAAGTTTCTAAAGACATAAAACCAATACAACTTTGTGTTCTCCGTGCCTCTGTGGTTAAAACCTTTACCTTTAATGAAATCCTTCTGTTCACATAGTATAATCCTTCTATTAGCGCTGGCATCGATCGTATGTCATGCTCAACAAGCGCCCCAAAAACTGCGGGTGCTGGTGTTGACGGATATTGAGAATGAGCCGGATGATGCGCAGTCGATGGTGCGTTTTCTAACGTATTCAAACCAGTGGGATGTGGAAGGATTGATTGCGACGACCTCAGTTCACCAGCCAAATCGGGTTGCTCCTGATAAGATAAAACAGATCGTAACGGCTTACGGAAAAGTGAGAACAAACTTGCTGTTGCACGAGAAAGGTTACCCCGAAACGGCTTATTTGACCAGTATCATTAAGGCGAGTTACCCGAACTACGGCATGGAAGCCGTTGGCGCCGGTAAAGATTCCGAAGGCTCGGAATGGATTATTTCAGTAGTCGATAAAAAGGATAATCGCCCAGTCTGGATTCCGGTTTGGGGTGGAGCTAACTGTCTGGCACAGGCTCTTTGGAAAGTTCGCCAGACCCGCACTCCCGATGACGTTGAGAAATTCGTGGCCAAGCTTCGCGTTTACACCATTTCGGATCAGGACGATTCGGGTCCATGGCTTCGTAAGACCTTCCCGAATCTGTTTTTTATTGCTAGTCCCGGAATGCACGCGGGGGGCGCGTATCATCATGCTACGTGGAGCGGCATCAGCGGGGATAACTTTCATGGTCGATTTCGGGGAGGAGATTTCAGCATCGTCGATAATCCCTGGCTAGACGAGAATATTCGCAAAAATCACGGTCCGTTGGGAGCCGAACATCCGTTTACCAAATTCCTGATGGAAGGCGATACGCCAACCTTTTTATTCCTGATCAACAATGGCTTAAGCGATCCCGAGCACCCAAACTACGGGAGCTGGGGTGGACGTTATGAATTCTATACCCCCCGAACCCGCAAGTGGTTTTACGAACCCGAAACGCGCCCGTTCTGGTCAGATGCGGAAGATGAAGTCATGGGCGTAGATAGCGCCTGGCATACCAGCAACAAAGCCACGATCTGGCGTTGGCGTCGAGCGTATCAAAACGATTTTGCCGCACGCATCGACTGGAGCATCAAGCCCTACAAAGACGCCAATCACCCGCCCGTTGCTACGCTCAGTCATCCGAATGCGTTACGCGTCAAGAGCGGAGAGAAAGTTATGCTGAGTGCCGAAGGATCGACCGATCCGGATGGCAATGCGTTGACCTACGAGTGGATTTATTACCGTGAGCCGGGCTCGTTTGACAGCAATCGCCCGCTTGAGGTACAGGATAAACGGAAAAAGATTGCCTTTGTCGTAGCGCCGAAGGTTACGAAACCCGAAACCTTTCACGTCATCCTGGCCGTGACCGATACGGGAACGCCCTCACTGACTCGTTACCAACGCGTAATTGTGACTGTGTTTCCGTAAGGCCTTTCGATGGTAGTTTGTCATTCCGACGATAGGAGGAATCTCAATGTTGAGTATTAGTCAAGCTTGAGATTCCTCCTATCGTCGGAATGACAAAAAAACTAAATCCTTATGAACAGTCAACGATTCATTTTTCTGTGGCTTTTTGTCTTCCTGATTCTGGTCGGGAGTTGTACAAACAAGTCCGATACGGGTCAGCCGAAAAAGGTGGCCGTGATTGTATCGACGCTTAACAACCCGTGGTTCGTGGTACTGGCCGAAACAGCGGCAGCGCAGGCAAAAGCGTTGGGCTACGAGACAAAAATCTTCGATTCGCAGAACAATACGGCCCTGGAAAGCGACCACTTCGAGAACGCCATCGTGTCGGGGTTCAACGCCATTCTGCTGAATCCGACGGATTCGGATGGCTCCATTGTGAATGCGATGAAGGCAAAAGACGCAGGCATTCCGGTGTTCTGCATGGACCGAGAAGTCAACTCACCCCAGGCTGCTACGTGTCAGATTCTGTCGGATAACTATTCGGGATGCGTTGCCATTGGAAAATACTTCGTTCAGACGTTACGTAGCAAAGTCAAAAATGCCCCCATCCAGTACGTCGAAATTCTGGGTCTGGTTGGTGACAACAATACCTGGAACCGCTCGAAAGGCTTTCATAGTGTTGTCGATCATTACCCAAACTTCAAAATGGTAGCCCAGCAAAGCGCTGATTTCGACCGTAACAAAGCCATGGAAGTGCTTGAGTCCATTCTCCAGGCCAACCCCGACGTCAACGCGGTTTTCTGCGGAAACGATGCCATGGCCATGGGTGCGTATCAGGCGCTGGTAGCTGCCGGGAAAGCGAAAGACGTTGGCGTGTTCGGTTTCGACGGAGCCGACGACGTCATGAACTCCATTCGGGATGGCAAGATTAAGGCAACGGGATTACAATCGCCCCAGACGATGGCCAAAACGGCTGCGCAGTACGCCGACGAGTACATCAAAGGCAAGCGTGATTTTGCGAAGAAAGTCCCCGTAGCGGTTGAGTTGGTCGATCAGACGAACATCAGGGATTACAGCAATGCCAAAAAATCCTGACGAACCATGCCAAAAAATCTGAAATACACCGTTTTTCTGGTGTTGATCGCCGTCGTTGCCTACAACTCCTTTTACTTCAAAAAACTGGACGACGTAAAGGCAAACACCGGATCGAACGCTGGCGAAAAGTTTGACGCAGCCGCCTACGCGCAAAACTTCTGGACGGCAAAACTGCTGCCAGCCAGCGCACACGCAACGGAGCTTAGTACGTTGATTCCGTTACTAAAAACGGATGAAGCGAAAGCGTTCGCTACGTATTCACACGCGCTGGGCATCGGCAACATCCGTTATTTTCTGGTGAAAGGCGACGGCAAAATAACGGCGGTGAGTGATAATGACGTAACGGTTTCTCTCCCCTCTGGCGAAGTTGTAAAGCTGGCGACGGAATACATTTTCGGGAATGCCGCCCGGGACGCGTCAGGCCTGATCAAGATTACGGAGTTCGACAACACAATGGACCTAAACAATGTATCGGCGGAATTGAATAAAATCATTCGAAACAGCGTATTGCCGACGTTGAAAAGTAGTGCGAAACCGGGTAATACAATAACCTTTATCGGAGCCATTGAACTGAACAAAGCGCATTTGCACCTTGAAAATCTAGAAGTGATTCCGATTTCGGTGCATGAGGCAGCGGGCATGGGGGTAAGGGAAAAAGAATAAGTGCATTTTGACCATGAGCAATTCGCAATGAATACCCTACACCCTATGCCCTCTGCCCCATGCCCGCTGCTCGTAGCAGAAAACATCACCAAACGATTTTCGGGCGTAACGGCGCTGGATACGGTATGCCTGGAATTTCTGGCGGGCAACGTAACGGCGGTGATCGGGGAAAACGGGGCGGGGAAATCAACACTGATGAAAATTCTGTCGGGCGTCTATCCGGATTATGAAGGGCAGATTCGGTTCAATGGCGAGCCCGTTCGATTTAACTCCATTCGCGACGCGCAGGCGTGTGGCATTGCGATCATCCACCAGGAATTGAACCTGATCCCGTACCTGAGCATCAGCGAAAACATCTTTCTGGGTCGTGAAATCACTACGCGCTGGGGGACCCTCGACCGGAAAGCGATGCGGAATAAAACCCGTGAACTTCTCGAAAAACTCAAGCTTGACCTTTCCCCCGATACGTTGGTCGCCGAGCTGAAAGTTGGTCAGCAGCAGGTGGTTGAGATCGCCAAAGCCCTGTTGGTTGAATCCGAAGTCATCATTATGGATGAGCCGACTTCCGCCATTAGTGAAAGCGAAGTCGCGGTTCTGTTCGACATTATCAACGATCTGAGACGTGAGAACAAGGCCATCGTGTACATCTCACACAAGCTGGATGAGCTGTTCACCATTGCCGACCGCTACGTTGTTTTGCGGGACGGAAAATCCATCGAATCGGGCAGCATGCAGGGCATCGACCACGATACGTTGATTCGTAAAATGGTGGGTCGGGACATTACGAGCATCCGGCGTCAAGTGAACGGACGGGTGTGCGATACGTTGCTATCGGTCGAAAATTTGTGTCTGAAACACCCGGTACGTGTTCAGGAAAATCAGTTAAAAAATCTCTCGTTTACAGTTGGTCGGGGAGAAATTGTCGGCATCTTCGGGTTAATGGGTGCCGGACGTACCGAGTTACTGGAAACATTGTTTGGCCTCCATCCGAAACGTAGCAGTGGAGTCATTTCGATCAACAATCAGACCAGTCAATTTAAAGCACCGATCGACGCGATTCAGTCGGGCTTTGCGCTTGTACCGGAAGATCGTAAAAAAGATGGACTGGTGCTGGGCCTGGATGTTCAGACAAATATCAGCCTGTCGAATCTAAAAACCATTGAACAGGCTGGTTTGCTGAGTCGTCAGAAAGAAACCACACTGGCCAAAAAATACATCGCGGACTTACGGATCAAAACGCCTTCGGAAAAGCAAACCGCCCGAAATCTGAGTGGTGGTAACCAGCAGAAAATCGTGCTGTCGAAATGGCTGGCTACGAACCCGAAATTATTGATGCTCGATGAACCGACGCGGGGCATCGACGTCAACGCCAAGAACGAAATCTATAAGCTCATTCTACAACTGGCCGATGAAGGCATGGGCATTCTTGTCGTATCGTCGGAACTCCCCGAAATTCTGGCGATTTCTGACCGTATTCTTGTCCTGTGCGAAGGCTGCTTAACCGCCGAAATGGCCGTGCAGGATGCGTCGGAAGATTCCATTCTCAAAGCCGCTATTCCTAAAACTATTTAAAGCCTATTCCCTATGGAGGCACAGTTGCAAACTTACCGTCCATTACTGACGAAATTTCAGTCGCTTATTGCCTTGTTCATTCTTTGTCTGGGCATTAGCATCATGTCCGACAAATTCCTGACCGTAGCTAACTTCTGGAACGTACTTCGGCAGATTTCCGTCAACGTCTGCATTTCCACGGGCATGACGCTCGTGGTGCTCACCGCCGGAATCGACCTGTCCGTTGGCTCCGTACTGGCGTTGTCGGGAGCGATTACGGCCGGATTATTACGTAACGGAATTCAACTACCCTCATCGAATTTGTACATTGGCTTTACGTTGCTGGGCGCTACGTTAGCCGGCTTGATTACCGGTTCCGGGCTGGGTTGGTTCAACGGCTGGGCCATAACCCGCTTCAAACTGCCGCCTTTTGTGGCAACGCTCGCCATGCTGACCATCGCTCGTGGCCTGACCATGCTCTGGACGGAAGGGTTTCCAATTACCGGATTAGGCGACTCCTTTACGTTTCTGGGAACGGGCTGGTTCTTAGGCATTCCGTTGCCCGTCTGGCTTTCGGGCATCATCGTTGCCGTTGCCGTGCTGGTCACGAATAAAACCCGCCTGGGCCGCTACATCTACGCCATTGGCGGCAGCGAAAGCGCAGCCCGATTATCCGGAGTAAACATTAATAAAATCAAGATAGCGGTTTACAGCATCGCCGGTGGATTGGCGGCTGTTGGCGGTTTGCTCGTTACGTCCCGACTGGATTCCGCCCAGCCCAATGCGGGCACGAGCTACGAACTCGACTCCATTGCCGCTGTGGTGATTGGCGGCACGTCCCTGTCGGGCGGGCGGGGCAGTATTTTAGGTACAGTGCAGGGCGCCATTATTATCGGTGTATTGAACAACGGTCTGGTTCTCCTCAACGTATCGCCTTTCTGGCAACAGGTCGTGAAGGGCTTTGTAATCCTGCTGGCCGTAATTATTGATAAATCGAATTCGAAAGCGGAGTCATAAATTAGTTGAGTTCGCAATAAGCCCTGTAAGTCGGGCGGCCGTTGTTGCGACCTGTTACTAGTAAAAAGGGAATCCACGGCCGTTTGTACCGCCATAGGTGCGTCTCAATTAGCCAATTTTAGGTCGCATCTACGGCGCTACAAATTATAAAATCAACTCATCCTCTATTAACAGGACAGACCTACGGTCTTCAAGCAATCCAAACCGTTCGCTAAACTTTACTAGGTTGACCAACCAAAGCATAAATGACTAATTCCTACATCCTCGCCATCGATCAGGGCACCAGTAGTACGAAAACGCTTTTGTTTGACGGTGAAGGTCGCGTAGCGGCTCGTGCATCGGAACCGCTAACAACCAACTATTTCGGTGATGGATACGTTGAGCAGGACCCGGAAGAAATTTTTCGGAACGTACTGACTTCGGTGGGCAAATGCATTGGAACATTCGCAGCTGAAGGTGGTAATCTGAAAGCGGTCAGTGCCTGTGGCATTTCCAATCAGCGTGAAACGTTTGTAGTTTGGGATGAGCAGGGCGTACCGCTGCACAACGCCATCGTCTGGCAGTGTAAGCGGTCTATCGGCGTTTGTGAGCGACTCAAAACGGAAGGATTGGAAGAGACAATCCAGGCCAAAACCGGCCTGTTTATTGATCCGTATTTTTCGGGGAGCAAGCTCATCTGGTTGTACGAAAATGATGAGACCGTCCGTCAAGCCATCGACGCTGGCAAAGCGTATTTCGGTACGGTTGATACGTGGTTACTCTACAAACTGACGAACGGGCAACAGTATCTGACGGATTATACCAATGCGTCCCGAACGCTGTTTTTCAACCTCAAAACACTGGCCTGGGACCAGGAATTACTCGCTACGTTTGGCTTATCAACGCTGAATTTACCCGAACCGAAACCTTCCTCGGCTTTCTTTGGTGAATCGAATTTCAACGGTTTATTCGATCACATCCTCCCCATTACCAGCCTGATCGGCGATTCGCACGCAGCTGCGTTTGGCGAAGGCTGTTTTACGCCAGGCACAGCCAAAGCGACGCTGGGAACGGGTTGTTCCATCATCATGAACATTGGCGAGACGCCCACTACGTCGCAGTACGGCATGGTCACTACTATTTGCTGGAGTACCGAAGGTCGTGTGGACTATGCACTGGAAGGCGTCATCGTTACGTGTGGGGCCACCATCGAATGGCTAAAAAATAGCTTGGGACTCTTTGCCGAGAGCCACGAAACGGAAGCGATGGCCACAGCCGTACCCGATAATGGTGGCGTCTACATCATTCCAGCCTTTAGTGGCCTGGGGGCTCCGCACTGGCAAATGTCGCGCAAAGCATCGATCTCGGGACTGACGTTTGGTTCAACGAAAAATCACATCGTCCGGGCGGCACTTGAGTCAATCCCATACCAGATTAAGGATGTCATTGTCGCGATGGAGCAGGACACGGGGATTCCGCTGGAAGAACTCATGGTCAACGGTGGCATCAGCGCGAATAAGTTTGTCGTGCAATTTCTGGCCGATCTGCTGGACAAAGCCGTCGTCAACCGCGCCATGCCCGACGTATCGGCGTTGGGAGCGGCTTATCTGGCTGGCTTAAAAACGGGGCTTTACCAAAGCCTGGAACACTTACAGGCGTTGAACGCGGGCAAGACAGTTATCCATCCAGCCGGAGATGGCTCATCAATTCAGGAAGCGTATATGGGTTGGCAGTCAGCCATCAAAGCCGACTAATAGCTGACCGTTCTTTGCTGACCTCAATGAGACCGCACCGGCGGACCGGCAACGTATTGCGTCTCTATAAGGCTGATTATTTTGCTTCTTTTTTCACAATTCGGTCGGCCAGATCAAGGTTTAGCGATTTGATATTGGCCAGCACCAGTTCAGCGATTCTCCGGGCGCCGAGTTCACTGAAATGCGTGTTGTCCTCCTTGCCTTCCGGATAATTCGGATGCTCACCGGGCGCTAACTGGAGAAAGAGGAGTTTTGAGGTCTCGGGGCCAAACTGTTGCAGTAGTGCCTGACTTTGGGTATCTAAATCAATCATGGGAGTTTTGTAATCGCGCGCTACCGTACGTACGAGTTCAGCATAAAGCGTGTGGGTACCCTGTATTTTTCCGGCCGCATCGAACTGTCGGCGGGCAACGGGCGTAATGAGCACGGGATTCGCTTTTTTCGCCCGGCTTTCGGTAATGAATCGAATCAGGTTATTCTTAAAATCAGCTTCCGTCGTGTAACTTTTTTTCGTCGGCACTTCGTCGTTATGACCAAACTGAATCAGGACGTAGTCGCCTTCATGTAAGTTGTCAGCAACGGGTTGCCAGCGGCTTTCTTCGATAAAGGTTCGGGTACTACGTCCGTTCATGGCCCGATTATCGACGGTTACGCTTTCGTCGAAGAAATAAACGAACGGCATGCCCCAGCCTGTTTCGGGATACGCTTTTTTCTCCTTGATCGACATGGTTGAATCACCGATCAGGTAAACGGTGACGTTACCAGGCGGGGGCGTAAAGGCCGCCATAGTCAGCATGCCAAGCGAAGCAATTTTAAGAAAACAGGTTCGGTTCATGGCTTATTCCGTTCGCTACAGGTTTAGTTTACTTAAGGCATTGGTTTTAGACCTTCCCATTTAACAGTCCATTGACCAGTTTTCGGAAAGCCTGGGCTACTGATTTTATTCCCATCATAGCCAGCACACATTAAGGCAATGGCCGACAGCAAACTACCGTTGCCTGGCAGATAAAGCGTCAGTCGCTTGTCCTGGTAATTGTGCCCATTCACCAGATACGTATTGGTTGTCACCTTTTTAAACAGCACATCAACGGCTTTTGCGGGTTGATTTAAGCGGGTAGCGGTCATGGCTACCATCGGGAAGTCCCACCCCCAGGTATGGTCCCAATGCCAGACGTTTTCAACTACGTCGTAGGTTCTGTGCATAACGGTCGTATCAACCACACCATTGGGTGGCAGGGTACTCAAAGCCGCTAACACGGCCGGGTGATCAATGGTGTATTTGCTGGTGGGTGAGTACGAATCCTCAACACTCTCAGCGGCCTGATAAACGCCGTCTTTCTGGGCGAGTGGGGCCAGTTTTTCCACTACGTCCTGCCAGTTCTTATCGGTTGGCAGATCCAGTCGGGTGCGCCAGCGCTGGGCGACCTGCAACGCCCATTTCCAGTAGGCGAGTTCATACGGTGAGTTAAATGTCTGGGCTGGATCATAACATTCCTGCGCGGGAATAATGCCTTTTCCTAAATTATACCGATGTTCGGCAGGATCATAGTGCGCAAACGAAGCCATAAAATCAGCAGTAGCAAAAACCAGCTTCTGATACTGTTGCAGCACCGCTTTCGATGGTTTGTTGCGGTAAATAAGTTCGGCCAGATAGATAACGTGTGGTTGTTGCCAGATCAGGAATGATCCCACGGAAGAGGCCGTTTCTCCACCGGTATCGTCGGTCATTTTCTGCCATCGTACGCCCCTGAATCCCTGTCGCTTCGCAATCTGTTCGGCCCCATCGAACGCGGTAAAATACCAACCCATGCTTTTTTCAAGCAAGTCGGTTCGGCCCCATAAAGCGTAATGGGCGGCATGCCACCAATACATTTCCATGTGCGGTTTGCCAAACCAACTGTTGTAAGTCAATCCGGTTTCCTGCGGAGGGAAATTACCGGCGCATTGCACCCGGGTGAGGTATTGCGAAAGTACCACCCGTCGTTCGAGTTCGGTTGCGCGGGGATCGGTGCTTCCGGCAAAGTCGATAGCGGCACCTGATAGCCAGAACTTTTCCCATCCGGCTACACTACTGTTTCTGACAGTTGCAAACTCTGGTACGTCTGACGCAGGTTGGGATGAGAACTGCACAGAGGTTTCAAAGCTGGTACCGCCAGCCGGCAATAACGTATAGTGGTGGTCGGCTACTTTCTGAATCGACGCGGCTTTATTCCAGCGAGCCGCTACGGAATAGCGATCGGTATCCAGTTGGCGGCTGAAGCGGGCTGATAGTGGGCTAGGTTGCGTTACGTTCGTCTGGTGGGCTGCTTCATTTGTATAATTGGCCGCTACGTCCGCAAATGCATTGGTCGGATACGGAAACCGGAACCGGATTTTGATGCGTTTCTCGTTTAACAGATCCGACGTAATCCTGACCGCAATAGCGTCTCTACCGGCATCGGCGCAGGTCGTTACGCTAATGGGTGTCCCTTCGATGGTGAATGCACTCCTGATTTCACCCGTCCATACATTCAGTTCCTGGTGGATGTTTTGCAAATCGGATGGCTTTACCAGGGAGCCATCTTTTTTCACGATGTCCAGCCCAACAGCACCCAGTTGCAACCGATGTGGATTTTGCCGAAAGTAATCGGCGGCCTGTTGCTGTCGACCTGGTTTTTTTGACGGGACGGCATACAATCCTTTTTTGTCGTTAAACGTATACGTTTCGAGGCTTTCACTGGCCCGGTAGTTCTCCTTATTTGGGAAACTGTGCCATCCCCACTCCGATTGCGTACCCAGCGGTACGCCGTGCGCGTAATACTCGGGAAAGGACTGCAGGCCGGTTGCATCGACGGTAAAAGCAAACCGACCGTTGCCGACTGTTAGCGAGCCCAGCGTATCTAGTCGACTGATGACCACCCGATGCCGGTCCACGACGGCTTTTCGATCAATTTTTTGAGCAAAGCAACCGTTTGGACTGAGGCCAATAAACGCCAGTACGGTTAAATAGAATAGGTTATGGAACCGGCAAGTTAGTCGTGAACGCATGGTTGTGATTTAGAGCTTTGGTTTCCAGCCATCGTTGCCCGCCAGGATGCTTTCGGGTTTATACGAGCGGGCTTCACCAGCGGTGAGTTGTTTCGTCCAACCGACTCGGCTCGCCGGACTGGCTCCTGGCCCTCTGGACTGGTATTCAGCGTAGAACACTGTTCGTTCGGCATTAGGCTTATCCCAATTGTGCCAGCCTTCGGGTCGAATGTGGCCGCCCAACTGGCAGTTTACAAAAACCGTTTTGGCGAAATCACGCCAGGGGCGCCCCAGATACACACTGGCTTTAGAAACGTCGCTGGTCAGGGTGCAATTCAGGAAGACAAAGCCAAACGGTTTTCCTTCTGGCGTTGATGCCGCTGTTACGTAGGTGTCTGCTGTTTTGCTGAAAATCGTGCACTGATCAAATACCGCCGTTGCTGATCCGAAAATAAAATCAATAGTCCCTTCAACGTAGCAGTTTTTGTAATACTGTCGGCCATACTGGCCCGGCATTCCGGTATAAAGCGTGTCCTGAAAACCGAGAAATCGACAGTTGATAAACACGGACCGGTCGCCGGTAACATAAGCCGCAACAGCCTGACCTACAGACCCCGCCGTGTTTTCAAACGTCAGATTCTCCGCTCGAAAATCGTCGCCAAAGATAGAAAATGAACTGGACGAGTAGGTTCGTAGTTTAACGCCATCCGGACCTGTTTTGCCCGAATAGTCATCGTACGTAAGAATGGTCGAGGCTTTATCTTCTCCGATCATCGTGACCATATGCTGGGTTGAATCGAGCCGAAGTTTTTCTTTATAAATACCTTTTTTGATGTAGATGACGATCCGGCTTTTGTTGTTGGCGGGAATCGTGTTCAGGGCAGCCTGTACCGTTTTGTAATCACCGCTGCCATCCTGCGCCACCCTAACTCGTTGTTTCTGAGCCAGGACCGTCAGGCTTAACAGACAACACAAAACAGTCAATCCGGCTTTATTCATCCAATGTGCTTGTTGTAGTCAGTTTCTGTCTACGACACTGACTCATTTTACTTACCCCATTTTTTTACCCAGTTCGGATAATCGGCCGACAGGAGTTTAGCGGGCCAGGTACCGTAATAAGCATACCCAACGCGACGTTCGTTTTCGATGTCGGCGAGTTTGTCTTTCTTTATACTATCCCGACCGCAGAAGAAAGGTGTATTCGTATCGAGATCGTAGAAACGCGCCCACAGAATGGAGGTTGGGTCTGACACCACAATCCGATCCCGGCCTTTGGGTTGATTCGGGTCATTGATCGTTTTAACCGCAATCCCCCTTAGCTTAACTGATTCAAACCACGTAACGGCGGCCTGGATCGCCTGTTTCACAGCCGGCGAGGGATTATCGATGTGCATTAAAAACTGTACGATGCCCACCGATTCATTGCCGCTTAACGAAGGCAATTCAAACGTACGGGCTTTGGCTGGCTGGAGTGTGTATCGATCGTGTTGCGCACACCAAGCTGTCAGTTTACCGTTTTGCCGATACTGGGTCTTCAAAATGCACTGTATGCCCTGCTTAACGGCTTTCTTCGCCTGATCCCGGAGCGATTTGCTGACTACGTTGAATCCGTCGGTTCCGGTAGCGACATGGTCCATCACCCACAGTACGTCGATCATCGCCTGATCGTTATACGTGATCTGTCCGCGGTAGCTGCTCGAATCGGGGTAGAATTGAGGCCAACCGCCCGCGGCATTCTGCGCGGAGAGCAGATACGTGATGCCCCGCTCAGCGGCCTTCCGGTAGTCGTCGTTCTTCGTTTGCCCGAACGACGCGATGAGGTAGTTGATTTCACGGGTCGTCGACTGATCGTCGATGGTCGCGTCGAGTTTCGATTTCTCAGCGATAAGGGTTTGCTGTTGGGCTGGTGTTAGCTCCCGTTTGTAGTTGATGGGATCGCCACCCGGCTGTGGCCAGCCACCGTCGTTACGTTGATACAACAGCATCCGCTCCGAAACCGAATCTTTAGGAAACTGAGCAATAACCGGGCCTGATAGCCAAAAAAGTAAAAGTACATTAACCGCAAAGAACGCAGAGACTTTACGCAAAGTTGGTTGGACAGTGCGACACAACGCAACTTCGCGCTCTTTGCGTAAAACCTTTGCGTTCTTTGCGGTTAAACAAATCCGACTACCCATTATTCTGTGGACTTATTTTGCGGCAGATAACATCAGTTGTTTTTCCACAGCGCCCTTATTGAATGCTGCTTTGGTCTGGGCTTTTGTCGTGTCGGTATTCGTCACGCGAATGTCCTGACTACGTTCTCCGTTGATGTCGAAAAGCAGGTCGGCGTTAGCATTGTACTGAATACCATCGAAGGTCAGATTATGGCTATTGTCCACAAAGATGACGGGCTTGGTCTCTTTCGTAATCAGCTGAACGTTTTCAAGGTGAATGCCACTGGCGTCGGTTAACTCAACGCCTTTGTCGGTTTTGAGCGTCAGATTTTTCAGGGTAATGTTTTTGATGGGCATTTCGGATAAACCCCGAATGAAAACGCCCTTTTCAGCGCCGTTGCAGACGATATTTTCAAATTTCATGTCCCGGAAAATTGGCGTCCCTTCGTTCACGACCGGGCGTTCGTCGCGTTGTCCGTCCGTCGCGAACTTCACGAAGTAATACATATCGAAGAAAATTGCTTCTCCGGCAATGTCTTTCATGAAAATATCCTTCGCGTAAATATGCTCAACCACCCCACCCCGGCCCCGTACGGACTTGAAACGCAGGCCCTTATCGGTACCCATAAACGTACAGTTGTAAACGAAAATGTTCCGCGCTCCTCCACTCATTTCACTGCCAATCACGAAGCCTCCGTGGCCATTATAGACCGTATTGTTACGGATCACACCATTCTCAGTCGGCATGCCGCGCTTACGTCCTTCTTCATCTTTGCCGGACTTAATGCAGATCGCATCATCGCCCACGTCGAGCGTGCAGCCTTCGATCAGAAAGTTTTTGCAGGATTCGATGTCCATGCCATCGCCGTTGTGCGCGTACTCGGGATTCTTGGTCGTTACGTTTCGGATGGTCAGATCCTGGCACATCAGCGGGTGCAAACACCAGGCGGGCGAATTCTGGAACGTAACGCCGTCCAGTAGTACTTTTTTGCAGTTCGTGAACACCACCAGGTTTGGCCGCAGGAAGTCTTTCATGTCGGCAAAATCCTGGGGCGTTTTCCCCGGCGTCAGCAACATGCTCCGACCGTCTACGCTGGCTTTCTTAAACTGCTCACTTGGATACCAGACTTTGCCATCGTCTTTCAACACCCCGCCCGATGCCACTTTTTCTTTCCACTGACTTTCGGTCAGTTGTCCTTTGTTGACAGCCCGCCATACATCGCCATTGCCGTCCAGAATTCCCTGACCCGTAATGGCAACGTTCTCCAGATTTGTACCCGATATCGGCGATTGATTCCGGGCCGCGCGTTTTCCTTCATAAACTCCTTCGACCAGCGCATACTGGCTTTTGTCGGTGGTAAACAGCAACGTAGCGGCTTTTTTTACATGCAGATTAACGTTGCTTTTCAGCTCAATCGGGCCAGTCATCCATAAGCCGCTGGGTACCAGCACGACGCCACCCCCTTTTTGGCTACAGGCTGCAATGGCTGTGTTTATGGCCTTTGTATTCAACGTAACCCCGTCGGCCTTTGCGCCGTGGGCGAGGATGTTGATGGTATCCTTACGAAAGGTTGGCTGGGCGATTTTGGGGAGATTGTTCCAGCTATAGGTAGACGTAGTCTGGGCTTTTCCCGATAGGGTCAGGAGGGCCAACGTAGCTGCGCTAAATAGGGTCAGGGTTTTCGTCATTTTGGTTCGTGCAGTGAGTAAGCTGCTCAATTTCGTATTGAATTTTGACGAACAAATTGACTTTAACAACGAACACAGGACTTCTTTCTACGCAATCGTTACCGGGAACGTTGCCAGAGAAACTAAACACGAATGCACAGAGTACACTGAGGCTGCTTACGAACCTTTGACAAAGTTCTACATTTTATTCAGGATGAGATTGACAAACAGACTATACTACTAGCGCCGTTTTTCTCCTGAAAAGCACCCGTCGACCAGGCTAATTGAACTCCTGGTCAGGGTCGTTTCGTCTCCGTTTGTTGCGTTTGATTCGCTGTTTCCTATCCGTGTTGGTACTTCGTGAGTCCGGTGCCGGCGAATAATTCCGGTTTGCGTCGATGATCGCTGCATCGTCGTTCGTACCCTGTACCGTCGTATGGGTTCCATCAGGATTGACAATAACTCTGGAGCTTCCTGAACCATGAATGGTAGAATGCGTCCCATTTGGATTAACAATAACCGACCCGTGCTTAACGGAATGTGTTCCATTCGGGTTGACGATGACTGACGTATTGCCGCCGGAATTATGTATGGTGGAATGCGTTCCGTTGGGATTAACGATAACCGAGCCATGCACGCTTGAGTGCGTTCCATCCGGATTAACAATAACCTGTTGTCCGTAAGCGGCTACACCACTCATGAACATCACGAACATTAATGAATAGGTAAGCATTTGATTCTTCCGATTAAAACTAGATAACGTCCAGACGCAAAAAATGGACGCGCAACAACGTAGCAATTTTTCGGCCTAGGCGCGGGGATTGAGTTGGCACTTTTCATGTAGCATTGTCCTGTTAAAAAAATCGCCAGATGTCTAACAGAGAGAATACTACGGAATAATCATATTTCTATTCATGCCAATTTATTACTTTTCTCTGGGTGTTGTCAATCATTCATACTATAAAAAGTTAGAATGTTCTTGAAAAATCCCAAACTGCAATCGTTCCCGGTAACGATTGCGTGGAAATAATCAAATAATACCTTGAGAAAATGCCTCTCAGAATGTAGACTTGTTAAAAATAGATTAAAACAAAAATACTACCTCGACTACCTATTTCTCGGAAAAAATCAAATCGAAAGGCTAATGAAACACATCTTATCTACTTTATGTATGTTCCTGTTTGTGGTCGCGGCACAGGCGCAGGAAACGCGGCCCATCACGGGTCGGGTGTCCGATGAACAGGGCGGTTCCCTGCCCGGCGTGAGCATCGTCCGGAAAGGATCACAACAGGGAACAACCACCGATGCCGACGGCAAATATACCCTTCCCGTTTCCGGCCAGAATGGTACGTTGATCTTCTCGTACATCGGCTACATCACGCAGGACGTACCGGTTGGCAACAGCACAACAATCGACATTGTCCTGAAAACCGATACAAAATCACTGAATGAGGTTGTGGTTGTCGGATACGGTACGCAACGCAAAGCCGAAGTCGCTACGGCGGTGGGTAGTATTGAAGGGCGAACCATTGCCGAACGCGGTACGGTAAGCCCGATGCAGGCTGCCCAGGGGCAAATTGCCGGGGTTGATATTTCGGCGGGGTCTGGTCGGGCCGGCAGTAATTATTCCGTGCAGATTCGGGGGCAGAACTCGCTGGCGGGTGGGCAACCACTCTATGTCGTCGATGGGGTGATCGTGCCGGATATCAACTTCCTGAACCCGCAGGACATTGCCAAAATGGACGTACTGAAAGATGCAGCCTCTACGGCTATTTACGGATCGCGCGGGTCGAACGGGGTAATTCTGGTGACCACGAAAGGAGGAGCTTCAGTTAAAGGCCGTTCGACGATTTCGTATGATGCCTATATGGGTATCCGCGAAGTAGCCCGGATGCCGCGTTTCATGACCGGGCCGGAATGGTGGGAATATCGGCAGAATACGTTCATCTCACCGGAGTTGATCGCCGGACGTACCAACTACACCAACACAATTGGCTCACTCGATAATCCGCTCATTCAGCAACGGGTGGCGAACAATGATTACACCGACTGGCGCAGTCTGGTGTTACGTACGGGTACGCAGGCCAACCACTGGCTGACGTTTTCCGGAGCCAGCGACAAGAATACGATTCAGTATCTGATCGGTGCGGGCTATCAGAAAGAGAAAGGAAATCTGCTCAACGAAGACCTGGATCGCTACAATTTCAAAGCTAGCCTGGACGGAAAAATCAATGACAAATGGTCGGCAGGAATGAGCGTAAACTTTTCGCTGACCCAAACGGAACGGGGCAGTGACGATGCCGTTCGGAATGCGTTCAACATGGCTCCGATCTTCAAGCCCTACGACGACAACGGCAACCTGATTTTCCGGCCCGGACAGATTCCGGTACCGGGCAGTTCGGTCATTTCAAGCGTAACGAGTACGGTTAATCCGCTGCTCGAAATTCCGAACTCCGAGAACAACACCCGCCGGATGTTTGGTGTCGGCAACATCTACCTGAAGTTTGCGCCGGTAAGCTGGTTCGAACTGAAATCGACGTTTTCGCCCAGCATGAACTTTGAGCGGAATGGTCGCTACTGGGGCTCACTCACGGGCGTAGGCGAAGGCTTGTTGCCCGATGCACAACGTAGCAATCAGCAGTCGCTCTCCTATATTTTCGACAACATCGCCACGATCCGCAAAAACATCGGCGACCATAATTTTACCGTCACGGGTCTGTACAGCATGCAGAAAGACCGGTTCGAGAGTGATGGTCTGCGGGTGAATGACTTGCCGTTCAATTCGTCGTTCTATAACCTTGGTTCCTCCACCAATCGTCAGTCGGGTGTTAGTGCGTTCAGTCAGTTTTCGATTCTCTCGTACCTGGCCCGCGTGAACTACGCTTACAAAGGTAAGTACTTCGCTACGTTGGCCACCCGCTGGGATGGTTCCTCGAAACTGGCCGACGGACACAAATGGTCGACGTTCCCCTCGGCGGCTGTTGCCTGGCAGATTTCCGACGAAAACTTCCTGAAATCAGCGAGTTACATTACCGAATTAAAGTTGCGTTTCAGTGCTGGGGTAGCGGGGAACAACAACAACATTTTCCCGTACGAAAGCCAGATGACGCTGAGCGATCCGGCCTTTTATGATTATGGCGGAACCGTTGCCCTTGGCTACTCCCCCAGCCGTTTGCCGAATCCATCGCTGACCTGGGAACGTACGCGCGAGTTTGACCTGGGCTTAGATTACGCGTTCCTGAACGGGCGAATTTCGGGTACCATCGATCTGTACGACAAGCTGTCGAAAGGCGTGTTGATGAACCGGGATATTCCCATCGAAACCGGCTGGACAGCCATCAAGGATAACGTCGGCTCGGTGAGTAACAAAGGGATTGAATTTTCGCTGCGGACGGTGAACGTATCGACCAAGAACTTTACCTGGAACACCAGCTTTACGTTGTCGCGCAATAAAAACGCGATTGTCGATCTGCTCGATAAAAAAGAAGATCTGGTGGGGAACTGGTGGTTCATCGGGCAACCGATTAACGTCAACTATACCTACGTATTTGATGGCATCTGGCAGGAGAGCGAGCGTGAACAGGCCTTGAAATTCGGGCAGTCGCCGGGGCAGGCGAGGGTGAAAGACCTGAACAACGACGGTAAAATCAGCAGCACGAACGACCGCGCGATTATCGGCCAGAAAGACCCGAAGTGGACCGGCGGTTTCTCGACTCAGGTTACGTTTAAGAATTTCGATTTGTCGGCGTCGATGTTTGCCCGGCAGGGTGCGCAGGTGTTCAGCGCCTTCCACAGTCAGTTCCTGAACTACTCCGATCGGGGTACGGATAAACTCTACACCGACTACTACATGACGGCCAACAAGGTCACCCCTACCCGATCATCCAATACGTATCCGCAACCGAATAACATCGGTCCGTACTGGACGGGCGTTTCAGGTGTCGGGTTCTACAAGGACGTATCGTTCGTGAAAGTGCAGAATATCGTACTGGGTTATACGCTCCCTTCTACTCTTCTGCAACGGGTTGGTGTCAGAAGTCTACGGGTATATGCCAACGTACTGAACCCATTCGTCTGGACCAAATACGACGGTTTCGATCCGGAATACGCCAGTGGTATCGACCCAACGACCAGTTCGAGCGTCACGAACACGACCACTGGTTCGGTCAACAATACCGGTCCCAGCACCATTACGTATCAGTTTGGCCTGAACCTCAAATTTTAATCGAGACACAATCTATGAAGACTATAAAAATTGCCGGTCTGCTTCTTGGTCTGCTGCTTTCGGCAGGCGGCTGCAAAGACTTTCTGGAAGAACAAAATAAATCGAATGTAGTGGCCGACCAATATTACGCGACCAGCGAAGGCTACGAGAAATTAATCAATTCGGCGTACTCATCGTTACGTACCGTCTATGCGCAACCCTGGGTTTTCTGCGCCGGAACCGACATGTACGTAACGGGTCGTTCAACTCAGCCCGAGGGGCTGAGCGAATACCGAAACCTGATCCCCGATGATTCTGAGGTACTGACCTTTTATACGAACGTCTACAAGTCGATTCAGCTCACGAATACCGCCCTGTATTTCAACGATAAAACGACGAACGTAACAACCCTGGGCGCTCGTAAAGGTGAAATGAAATTCCTGCGGGCCTACGATTACTTCCTGCTGGTGCAAACCTTTGGCGGTGTTAGCCTCGTAACGGATCGCTTCACAGCTCCGGTCGAATCGTTCAAGCGGAACACGGCGCAGGAAGTGTATGACTTCGTTATCAGGGAGATGACGGAGGCTCTAGACCTGGTTCCGGAAACGACGCCCAACTTCGGCCGCGTCACGAAACGGGCGGTTCGGCACATGCTGGCCAAAATTTACCTGACCCGGGGTTACGAAACCTTCGCGGGTGCCGATGATTTTAAAACAGCTGCTACGTATGCCGATGCGGCCATTGCGTCGCAAACGCTCACGACCTCGTTCGAGACGCTGTTCTTCCCTGGCAACGAAAAGAATTCGGAGATTTTGTTCTCGATTCAATGGGATGCTACTTCGTTGCCAACGGCTACCACGGGTGGTAATACGCAGGCGGCTTACTTTGGCCCTTACTTTGGCGGTCAGGGAGCCGTAGAAGGCTATCCATACCGCACATACACCCTCTGCCCAACGATGTATGTTTTTGACCTGTTCACGCAGAACGACGCCCGTTTCGATGCTACGTTCATGATTACGTTCTACCAGCGGTATTACGATTATTACACCCGCCCGAACGAACGGAACACACTGACCGTCAAATACTATTACGCGCCTAAATGGGTTAGTAGCGCGGCTGACATTGCCGCCTGGAGAGCCGCCGATCCGACTCGCCGGAACAACACGATCGTGTATCCTAATGTAGGTACGGCCTGGGAAGCCAGCCAGACCGTAACGCTGGACAATTACACGCCTTCGGTTAAGAAGTTCGATGACCCGAACGCGCAGTTTGGCCCAACAACCAGCACCCGCGATTTCTTCGTAGCTCGCCTGGGCGAAACGTACCTGATTGCGGCCGAAGCCTATCTTAAATCCGGCAATACGGCCAAAGCCGCCGAACGGATCAACGAAGTTCGGCGCCGGGCAGCCAAACCGGGGGCCGAGGCAGCCATGAAAATTGACGCGTCAGTTGTAACGATTGATTACATCCTGGACGAACGGGCTCGCGAATTAGTGGGCGAATATCACCGCTGGTTTGATCTGAAACGGACTGGCACGCTCATTGCCCGCGCCCGCAAATACAACAAGGACGTAAACAAGTGGTATAACAACGGCGTCGATCCGTTCCTGGGTATCGGCGGACAGAACAAAATACTACGTCCCATACCCACCCGCGCTCTCGATTTAAACCAGGGCGAGTTTGCGCAGAACCCGGGCTATTGATCGCTGGTCCGACAACGGTTACGAATGAAAGCCCACCCAAACGTTTAGAACGTTTGGGTGGGCTTTCTCATTTATACCTTCCGAAACAGCCTAAGCAATCTTCCGGAAGGCAGCAATGCGGCAACCGGGTAACTCCTGAAATCAACGTAATGGCACAATACTTCATATCAGGAATAAAAAATTCGCTTAACGCTTGCATGACAGTTATTTCTGCCTTTACTTTGAATTTCAAAGTGCTTTTAAATGGACGAAGAACAGGATTATATTCGGGATATAGCTCAGATACGCTCTATCATGGAGCGTTCTTCTAAATTTCTGTCGCTGGCTGGCTGGGCTGGCATCATGGCAGGCGTGTATGCGTTGACCGGTGCTTATATCGCGTATAGCGTCTTTGGTTTCAATCCTGATGAACTCGTTTACAGCACCACGGAAGCCGGAAATTTATCTTCCAGCCTACCGAAAGTCATTTTTTTAGCTATTGGCATATTGGTATTGGCTATAGGTACCGCTATTCTTCTCTCCAGCAGGAAGGCGAACAAACGAGGGGAGAGACTCTGGAATGCGCTGGTCAAGCGGCTTCTCATTCAAATGGCCGTTCCGCTGGTTGTCGGTGGACTTTTGCTCCTGATTTTGATTGCCAACGGACTACTTGGCTGGATGGCCCCATTTAGCTTGCTGTTCTATGGGTTGGCCTTGTACAATGCCAGCCAGTTCACGTATGAGGAATTAAGAAGCTTGGGACTTATTCAGATGGTACTGGGCTTATTTAGTGCCTATTTTGTTGAGTATGGTTTAGTGTGCTGGGCGTTAGGTTTTGGCCTGGCCCACATTCTATATGGCATCTATATGCATTACCGATACGAAAGGTGAAAATATCGATCAATGGTTTACATAAAGCGTTTGAAAGCAGGATCAAGCTCGGCATTATGGCGGCTCTGGCTATTAATAATGCGCTTGATTTCAATTCATTGAAGGAATTCCTTGATGTGACGGATGGTAATCTGGCAAGCCACCTGAAAGCCCTGGAGAAAGAAGAGTTTATTCAGGTGGAGAAATCATTTGTCGACAAGAAATCGAATACAAGCTATGCTGCTACGGAACTCGGCCGGAAAGCATTTAACGACCATTTAAACGCCTTGGAAAAACTGATTAAAGGGGTGACTGAATAGTCCATTACCACTGATGGCTATTTTTTTTAGACATACACTTTGGATTTCAAAGTGCTTTATTGGGTACTTAAAAACGATTAACAACGCTTAAAACTAGATGACCATGACACACAGGACTAATTTAACAACACAGCCGATTCAGCCAGCTTCATTGGGTAAACGTATGGTAGTGGGTGCAGGAATTGGTTTAATCCTAATCGCACTTTTTCTATCCGGAGTTAAAGACCCCAATCCAGCCTGGGGAAAGCTATGGATGATTCGGCCGCTGATTATCGTTCCTCTGGCCGGAGCAATGGGTGGATTATGTAATTACTTCATTATTCGTTTTCGCAACCAAGTCGGAGTAAACAAGGCCATTGCTGTGATCGTAAGTGGACTTGTGTTCATCATTGGCTTATGGCTCGGTATGGTTCTGGGATTAGACGGTACGTTGTGGGATTAAACGACTCTAACTAATCCGAATTAACGATTTCAACTAACGTGTCTTTAACGTATAAACTGATGAGAGACGAAATAATCGCCTGTCTGAACGAACCCAGGCAACTCGAAAAGCTATATCGAGCGAACAAGATACCGTTTAAGCGAGCGTTCAATACGCTCTATCCAGAGCTTAAAGGGAGTACGATCGCCGATTTCTGGAATGAACGACTGAGTTACGAACCTGATGAACTAAACTGGGGTACAGGCCGGGAACTCGTATTTGTGCTCATGGCTGCGCTTATAGCAGGCCTAATTGCTAAGTTGCCAGCCTTTTTTGCTATAGATCAGGAGTTTTTTTACCCCAGAAATATAGGTTTCATCGTCTTTCCGGCATTATCAACCTACTTTGCGTGGAAGAATAACGTATCAATCCGTACAATTTCTTTTATCGTTGGGCTAACCCTCGTCGGTTTATTTTTTATCAATTTCCTGCCCGATAATAAGAAAAGTGATACCCTGATTCTCTCATGTATCCATGTAGTCTTATTTCTTTGGTCGATACTTGGTTTTGCATTTGTTGGCGAAACGAGAAATAATGAGGAGAAGCGGCTTAGCTATTTGCGGTATAATGGCGACCTGATCGTCATGACAACGCTCATCCTGATCGCAGGCGGGATCATGACTGGCATAACCGTGGGGCTTTTCGCGCTGATCGGCTTGGATATCAAAACGTTTTATTTCGAAAACATTGTCGTTTTCGGCCTTCCGGCTGCCCCCATTGTGGGTACCTACCTTACCCAGACCAATCCGCAGTTAGTCGGTAAAGTGTCGCCGGTACTGGCGAAGCTATTCAGCCCGCTGGTGTTTGTGATGCTGGTCATTTACCTCGTAGCCATCCTGTATTCCGGTAAAGATCCCTATAACGACCGGGAGTTTTTGCTGATGTTTAATGCGCTGCTAATTGGGGTTATGGCCATCATTTTCTTTTCGATCGCCGAAACAACTCATACAACGAAAAGCCGACCGGAAATTTGGGTTCTTTTTCTGCTATCTGCTGTAACCGTGCTCGTTAACAGCATCGCGCTGTCAGCTATACTGTTCCGAATTTCAACATTGGGGATTACACCCAATAGGGTCGCGGTTCTGGGCGGGAACGTATTGATCTTGGTCAATCTTTTGCTGGTAACAGCGCAACTTTTTAGGGTACTTTCGAAAAAGGGTACTATAAACGAAGTTGGCAACGCGATTGCTTCCTATCTGCCTGTTTACGCTTTGTGGGCTGCTATCGTAACGTTTCTGTTTCCGCTACTATTTGGGTTCAGATAACCAACCCGGCAAGCAGCAATGCCTGTTGCCATTTCTTTTTTTGAGCATGGATCAACAAGATCCAGGGCATCAGTACAGATTAATCTATTTGCTTACCCAGTCACTTTGAATTTCAAAGTCAACTAAAATTCAAATGGACATTCTCAAAACATCACACGTAACAGAACAAAGAAACTGAAGCATGAAAATCAAACTAATATTCACCACCATACTGATACTGGCGTTGTTTGCCGCCGGATATGCACAGACGCTGGACAAAGCTAAACTCGATCAGTTTTTTGACCGGCTCGCCGAAAAGAACAAGGCGATGGGAAGCCTGGTCATTGCAAAAGACGGTAACGTTCTGTACGGCCGATCTATTGGCTACAGCCAGATCAACGAAACCGTAAAGAACCCGTTAACCCTGGAGACCCGGTATCGGATTGCGTCGATTACGAAAATGTTTACCGCCGTGATGATCCTTCAGCTCGTTGAAGAAGGAAAAATAAAGCTGACAGATACGCTCGACAAATTCTTCCCGCAGATTCCCAACGCGAGTAAAATTACCATCGCGCAGATACTCGCTCATCGCAGTGGTATTCATGATTCCCTGATAGACAGAAATTTGCGACCTTCGTCAAGCAGGAGCGCTATAACGAAGGATGAATTACTCGCCCTCATCGCGAAAGGTACGTCTGATTTTGAACCGGACAGTAAGCATGCCTACAGCAATTCTGGCTATACTCTATTGGGCCTTATCCTTGAAAGGTTAACCGGCAAACCTTACGAGGAACTACTTCGGGAACGAATCACCGCTAAGATCGGGCTCAAGGATACATACACGGCAACTGGAAACATTGACGTGAATAAAAACGAAGCCCTCACGTATACGAACCTCGGTGAGTGGAAACAGGTACCCGAAACCCATCCAAGCATCCTCTTCGGGGCGGGATCGATTGTTTCGACACCAACCGACTTAGCCAAATTCATCCAGGCACTGTTTGACCGGAAACTGATTTCTCAGGAGAGCCTCAATCAGATGAAAACGATACAAGACGGCGACGGGTTGGGCATGGAGCCCTTTACGTTCGATGGCAAAACCTTCTATGGACACACGGGCGGGGGCGACAACTACGGAGCGTGGCTGGCTTATTTGCCGGAAGAAAAACTGGCGATCGCCTATACAACGAACGCGAAAGTGTATCCGGTAAAAACTATCATGAATGGCATTGTTGACATTTATTACAATAAACCGTTTCAGATTCCCACCTTCGAATCGGTTGCCGTCAGCCCCGAAACTATGGACAAATACGCTGGCGCTTATTCATTTCCCGGAGCACCTGCAAAATTTATGATCACCCGCGATGGTGCAACACTTTACGCGCAGCCACCGGGGCAATCCGCTATACCGCTCGAAGCAACAGCACAGGATAAATTTAGAATCGAAAGCGTGGGTATAGTCATTGAATTCGATACTGCCAAGAACCAGATGATGATCATACGAAACGGTCGGGAGCGGATGTTAACAAGGGATAACTAACCGTCAGAAAAAGCATCTGCTTACACAGCCGGGAAGGAAAGCAAGGATTACACTACAAATGGCGCTATCCTTCCCGGTTTAATCCCCGGCCTGTGGTTTGGCATTATTTATTTGGTTAGGTTCATGTACAGTCAGCGAAGACATTGACTTATGCTTATTAAAGCGCGGCTTATCAGCAAAAAGTTAAGTTTAATCTTCTGTCAGACCACTGCGAATAAAGCAATTACCGTAAAACCGCACTACCATTTCTCCCATTACCCATTTACTACGTAGTACTTTTCAGGACAGTTACTGTATTTTTCGCACATCGAATTTCTACCCAATTAATAATAAGTCTAAATAAGGTTAGCTTTGCAGTGTGTATAATCGAATGATCAAAACCACTGTTAATGAAATTTATCTCTACCCTGTTTCTCACATTACTCAGTTCGTTTGCGATTGCCCAGAGCGGAACTATCAAAGGACGAATTAGCACCGAAAATGGCGATCCTGCCGAATCGATCAATATTATTCTGAAAGGCACTGGAAAGGGTACCACTACGTCCGTTTCAGGCGAATTTTCTCTGTCAGACTTGGCGGCCGGCAATTACCAACTTACTGCTTCTGGCGTCGGCTACGCATCGATTGAACGGAAGGTTTCTCTGGCCGCTGGTGAAACACTAATGCTGAACCTGACCGTTCAGGAAAATGCGCAGCAACTACAGACTGTTGAAATTACCGGTCGACGGGAAACGACGTATAAGAACGACGTATCCTTTATCGCCAGCAAAACGGCGACGCCAATCAAAGAAGTGCCTCAGGCAATTAGCTACGTAACGAAAGAGGTGCTCCGTGATCAGGGCGCGTTTACCATGGGCGATGCCGTGAAGAATATGAGCGGTGTGAATCAGTTTACGTTTTACGACGATCTGACTATTCGCGGTTTCCGTATGAATGGGGGCAGCACGACGCAGTTATTCAATGGATTACGCACGTTTTCTGGTTTCTGGAAGTAACCGCCGGTCAATTACCTGGAACGGGTTGAAGTCATTAAAGGCGCGGCTTCGGCGCTATATGGCAATACGTCGCCGGGTGGTACGCTGAACCGGGTGACGAAAAAGCCGCTGACCACAACGCAGAAATCACTTATGTTCACGACGGGTAGTTTCAACACTATGCGCGTACTGGCCGACTTCACGGGGCCGATGAACGAAAGTAAAACCCTGTTATACCGGCTGAATCTGGGGTATGTGAATGCGCAGGGCTTCCGGAATCTTCAGTTTGATAAAAACATAATCATTGCGCCATCGGTGTCGTTTCTGCCCACCGACAAAACGCGCATCAACTTCGATCTGGTCTATAACAAATCGAATAGTCGACTCGATCGGGGGCAATCGGTGGTTGGGAATGACCTGTATTCCAGCTCCATTGCTACGTCGCTAAATGCTGTGAACGATTATCTGAACGAAGAAACGTACCTGATTACGACCTCGCTGAACCATCAGTTCAGTCAGAATACGTCGTTCAATATGGCGTATCTGCGCACGGGATATAGCGAAGATTTGCTGGAGCACCGGAGCAGTAACGTTAACGGGGTCGACTCGGCGGGTATTGCCATCCCAAACCTGGTGGGTCGGCAGGTTTTCGTCCGGCAAACCAAGTCGTTCATGGATAACGTTTCGCTGTTTTTCAACCACAACTTCAATACGGGACGGGCCGAACATAAGCTGGTTATCGGTTACGATTACATCCAGTCATCGACTCCGAAAGGATCAGGTCAGCAGACCGCCAACGGGTATTTGCTGAAAGCCGGAGGAGCAGCCGCGTATAATGCCAGGCGCCCCGATCTGTATCAGTTTTATAACTACACCAGCAATGGCGTTACCCGGAGCATTCCAAAGCCGAACATTTCCCACTATGATCTGACGCTTCAGAACAACCAGTTGGAAGACCCATCCAAATACATTTACAACGTAGTGGCGAACGCAGCAACGACGCCCGTTTTTTACTCACTGCATGGGCTTTACGTGCAGGAACAGGTGAAACTAGATCGCTTACAGCTTTTGCTCGGCCTGCGGTATGATACGTACATCGACAAAAAAGGCTACACAACTACCGCTGAAAACAACGTAACGCAACATGCGTTACTGCCACGTATTGGCGCTGTTTTCACGGTGAACAGAAATATCAATCTGTACGGTACGTATACCAAAGGCTACAACCCGCAGGATGCCACTGTGCAAAGCGATCCGCTATCGGGTGGACCTTTCGATCCGATCCGGAGTTCGCTGACGGAATTTGGCCTGAAAACCGAATGGCTGGACGGACGACTGACCGCCAACGCGTCGATTTATGACATTACACAAAGCAATACGTTGTATTCGGCCAATGCCGTTGATAATCCGAACCTGATGATGCAGATTGGTCAGGAGCGGGCGAAGGGCGTGGAATTTGACGTAACGGGCAACATCCTGCCAAACTGGAACCTGATCGTTACGTATAGCTACAACGATGCCAAAATAACCGACGCCGGATCGAGAGCCGCCGACCAGGTACTGGTGAACATGCAGAAGCCGAACGCACCAAAGAACCAGGGTAGTTTCTGGACGAAATACACGTTTGTGAACCAGAATCTTAAGGGGCTGGGCATAGGGCTTGGTGGTAATTACGTAGCCGAACGGAACCTGTCGCTGAACAATACGCAGACGATTCCGGCTTATATGCTGCTCAATGCTGCCCTGTATTATCGAATCGAAAAATTCCAGTTCCAGGTCAACCTAAACAACCTGGGCAACAAAACGTACTGGGTTGGTGGCTATGATTACCTGCGGTTATTCCCCGGAGCACCGCGCAACTTCATGGCAACCGTTTCGTATACATTCTAAATAAATTCACCACGGAGGCACAAAGAAAACGAACACGAAGGGTTAACATATCTATGTTCTTTGTGCCTCTGTGGTTATTAACATTTAACCGTTACGTCTGTGGCATCAATCGGAAAAACCATCGCGTCAAAACTGCATTTGTGGCTGGGGCTAGGCTCCGGCCTTGTCGTTTTTATCGTAGCCCTGACGGGTTCGCTGCTTGTGTTTGAGGAGGAGCTGGAACCGATCATCTACGCTAAATTTCACACGGTTACACCACCAGCCAGTGCCCAGCGGTTACCGCTCGATCAACTAGTGACCACAGCGACAACGCAGTTCCCCGGAAAAAAAGTAAGTCGCATCGAGATCGAGCCCCAACCCGACCGAACGGTGATTATTGGTCTACAGCAGAGCAAAAAAGCGAAATATATTCTGTCAGTGGCCCTCAATCCGTATACGGGCAAAATTGTCGATACGCGTCAGGAAGAAGACGCTTTCTATTCAGTTGTGCTACGGCTGCACCGGTACCTCTGCCTGGGCGATACCGGAAAAATCATTACCGGAATTTCGTGCAGTGCGTTTCTGATCATCATGCTATCGGGGCTGATTCTCTGGTGGCCGAATCGCCAAAACAGAAAGCAGCGATTTACTATAAAATGGGGTGCCTCGTTCAAGCGACTTAACTGGGATTTGCACGCCATCTTTGGCTTCTACGTACTACCGTTTGTTTTTCTGATCGCGTCGACCGGCCTAATCTGGAGTTACAAATGGGTGAATAACCTGCTTTTTTACGCTTTCGATGGGAAGCCACAGGCCAAGCGGGAAGCGCCCGTAAATCCGACAGCCAAAGCCCATAAGAACACTGACCTTTACGAAAAAATTTACGCTGAAACCAATCGTCTTTTGCCGTATACGGGTCTTATTACGTTGACGTTACCTGAAAAAGACAGTTTGTCGATCACCGCATCAAAGAAGAACTACGAAGCTGCGATTAGCAACATCGTCGACTTTCTGTATTTCGACAACCAAACCGGCGATCTGGTTAAAAAGCGCTTATACGACGATGAAACGCGAGGATTCAAAGCCCGCCGGGTGGTGTTTCCAATCCATACAGGTAGTCTGCTCGGGTGGCCAACCAAACTTATTGCGCTGTTTGTGGCCCTGATAGCCGCTAGTCTGCCGGTTACCGGCTTTTTGATCTGGTGGGGCAAACGTAAGAAAACGAAAAAAACAGTAGCTCCGCGGAAGCATGCGTCAACGAGAGTTCCGAATCCACAAATCGGCGTTCAAAATGCGTAGCTGATTGGCTTTTCATTCACAACGAGTTCAATGCCTGCTCAGTCCAAACCGCACGAATGGTGTTACGGTAGCGAGTGTAGTTTGCTTGGCTTACTAGTACAGACATATAATATTGGGGGTAGAGGAATCAGGATCGGAGTCCTCCACCCCCGATCCTGATCAGCGGGGAAAGTACTCAACTTTATCCGCATCCGCATTATTCGTCACCTTCTGCTCACCCGCGACGCCTGTCAGCACCGAGCTGATGCTTAGTATACCCGTCGTTTCACCCGGACTGATTACGCCCGTAAGACCCACCGATAATTTATCACCAGCTTTAATCACCTGATTCGTCGTCAGGACGTAGTAGGCCGGATCTGACGTAGTTAACTGCCACACACTGTTCTGCACCACGCGACCGCCCACACTGGTTGCGCTGGCAGGTAAGCTGAGCGCGACTTTAGCGTCCCGCGTGATTTTGATGGTGATTAAGCCGTTGGTTGCCACTCGGTTCAGTTCAACAACATCCACCACCAGGTTAATCGCGCTTGATCCGTACGTAGTAAACGGTCTCACGTATAGCGTCGGCGTCAGGTCGCTTACGAGTGGGCAACTGGCGCGCCAGTCAAAGTCGTAGGTAACCTCCCGACCTGACTGGCGGGCGATCAGTCGGATGGGAATGAGGTCAGCCGACGTCAGTATTTCGTCGTCAACAAACTGATTGGGGTTCGTCGTCCAGCCCGTCACGCCGATGGCAAAAAATTCGATGGGCGTTCCATCCCCCCCCTGCGTTCGGAACGTCAGTGCGCCCGTTTGGCAGTCGTAGCCCGGCTGGATCAGCTGTAACTCACCGCTCGCCTGAATAGACAGGGTCAGGCTGGTGGCCGGACTGGTACAGCCATTGAGGCTACACTGGGCGGAGAGCGTATAATTACCAGGATTCGTTAGGGTATAGATGCCTCCGCTGGCGGTGCCACTCCCCCCGACAACAATCCAGTCGAGTGAGCCAGTACAGCCCACCGCCGTTATCGAAATGGGTTGATTGAGGGTGGTCGTTGCAGAGGCCATTAACGCAGGGGTCGTGGGCGGCTGGCTACTACCCGTAACGGTTGTCGACGCTACGTTCGTGCACCCATTGGCGGAGACCACCGTTACCGAATACACGCCCGCGCTGGTCACCCGAGCCAGGTTCGCGCCAAGGGGCGTAGCTCCGTTACCAAACAGATACGTTGCTCCCCCGCCTGCCGTCAGCGTTACGCTGGTCAGGCTACAGGACAAAGGACCATTGTTGGTTAGGCTGGGCGTAGGCAATTGACGATCCTGCTCCACCGTCAGACTGGTGACGCTCACACAGCCATTGTCATTGGCGACTGTAACCGAGTAACTTCCTGCGTTACCGACCACCAGTGTGCTGGCTGAGCCCGGCACGCCCAACACCCCACTGCTGTTGGTAAACGTATAGGAAGTACCTCCGCTGGCCGTTAGCGTCACCGACGTAATCGCACAGGTCAATATACCACTGCTCACCAGGCCTGCTACCGGTAAGCTATTGACGATCAGGCTGGTGTTGGTACTGGCCGACTGCCCGTTGGCCCGTACAACCAGAACGACACTTTGCTCGCCCGAGCCCGTAGCCACCAGCACCTGGCTAAACGTAGCCGCACTTGAACTACCCGTGGTGGTGCTGCTGCCACTAGTCAGCGTGTAGGTATAACTGCCCGATACGTTACCCACACTAGCGGTGAAGGTAACCGGACTACCGATACAGACCACATTAGAACTGGCCGCCAGGCCTGTCACCGTCGGAGCGGGATCGATCACCACCAGTGTATACGTCGCACTGATGCCCGAACACCCGTTGGCATCGGTAGCTCGAACCGTGAGGGGAAAACTGCCACTGATGGTGGGGGTACCCGACAAGACGCCATTGCTGGCGTTTAAACTTAATCCGTTCGGCAGGCTGCCGCTGACCAGACTGTAACTATACGGCCCTGCCCCCCCGGAAGCCGTGAAGCTTTGACTGAAAGCGGTGGTCAATGTGGCCGTGGTCGTAACCGGGTTACTGACTGTCACGGTGCCCGTCGCGCTAATCACGGTTGTACTAGTCGTGCTGATACAGCCGCTGGCGTTGGCTACTGTCACTGAATACGCACCCGGCGTGCTGACTGCCAAAGCACTGACTGAGCCGGGCGTACCCACTACCCCCCCCCCGTTAGTAAAGGTATAGGAACTGCCGCCCGAAGCCGTCAGGGTGACCGACGTAATGGCGCAACTCAACGCGCCACTGCTCACTAGACCCGCTACCGGCTGGCTGTTGACGGTTGCGTTCGTTGTGGTGCTGGCTAACTGGCCGTTAGCACTCACGGTCAGCGTAAACGATTGAACGCCTGATCCACTGGCCGTCAAATTCTGACTGAACGTAGCATTGCTGTAACTACCCGTAAGGGGAGCACTTAAGCCATTCGTGAGGGTATAATTGTAGCTGCCTGTTACGTTGCCCACCGTAGCGGTGAACGTGACCGGACTGCCCACACAAACACTGTTGCCCACCGCCGTGAAGCCACTAATCGTAGGGGTGATGGGAATGATCGCGTCGGTGTCGGTCGCTGAATTGTTCGCTAAATTCGTATCGGTGACACTGTTGGGGACCGTTACAATGGCCGTATTGATCAACGATCCCGTGGCCGATGCGCTTAGGGTAGCCGTCACCAGAAAAGTCACCGAGCCCCCAACTGGCAGATTAACAAGTTCATTCAGATTACCTGATCCGGAAGCAGCCACCGCGCCCCCCCCGGCACCGGAAGCCGTCCAGGTAATGCCCGTCAGACTCGATGGGAAGTTATCCGTCACCGTGGCCCCTGTAACAGAGGATGGGCCGCTATTGGCGACGACCAGGGTATAGGTTAGTGGGCTACCCGCCTGGACTGAATTCTGTCCATCGGTACAGGCGATGGATAGATCGGCCCGAGGAGTCAGTGAGCTGGTAGCCGTAGCCGAATTGTTGGCGGGGACGGGATCAGCAGTCGAGGCCGTTACCGTCGCTGTATTACTCAGGTTGCCCATAGCGGTTGCCCTGATGGTTGCCGTAACAAAGACTCTTGCCACATCGCCTGTGCGCAGGAGGGGTATCGTTGCGCGGACGGTGTTATTCGTTGGCGGATCGGCAGCTATTGTCCCATTACTATAGGATGTTGTCACCATTGTTATCGTCAAATCGTTGGGCAGTATATCCGTCACCTGAACATTAGCCGCGTCATTAGGTCCCGCATTCGCGACAGTGATAGTATAGCTGACCGAGCCACCGGGCACCCCACTGGCGGGACTACTCATACCAACGCTGACATCGGCGGTCTGTGGTGCCGGAGCCTGAATGGCGAGTACAGTGGTCGTGGTAAAGGATGAGCATCCGCCCGACGCGGCTACCGTATAAGTCACCGTGTAGGTACCCGGACTACTGCTAGCCGGGGTAATCTGACCGGTGCTGGCATTGAGGCTCAAGCCCGTTGGGTTGACCGAATAAGCACCTCCACCTGTACCGGTTTGATTGACGTTGACCGGGCTACCATTGGTCAGGAAAGGAGAACCCATGTAGGCAATGGTAGCATTGGGGGCGACACTAATGGTTACACTCGTAGAGGCACTAGCCAATTGCCCATTCGCACTGACCAGCAGGGTGAAACTCTGTACGCCTGAGCCAATAGCCGTCAGGTTCTGACTAAACGAGGCATTGGACGACGTTCCTGCTATCGACGTACTGCTGCCATTGGTGAGCGTGTACGCATAACTGCCGGTTAAGTTGCCCACCGTGGTTGTGAAGGTGACCGGACTGCCCACACAAACCGGATTGGGACTAGCGGACAAGCCTGCTAAAGTTGGCGTAGGATCAGTCACCACCAGCGTATACGTAGCACTCACTCCCGAACAGCCATTAGCGTCGGTAGCCCGAACCGTGATGGCGAAACTGCCACTCTGGGTAGGCGTGCCCGACAGCGTACCACTCGTTGACAGATTCAAGCCCGTGGGTAAGCTGCCGCTTGCCAGCGAGAAACTCCGGGGCGTTACGCCACCGCTGGCTGAGAAAGTCTGGCTGAAAGCTGTCCCCTGAGTAGCCGTGGTAGTGGTTGGATTGGTGACCGACACGGTCGCGGTGTTACTAATGACGGTGGAGCTGGTGGTGCTCACACACCCACTGGCATTGGCCACACTCACCGAATACGTACCGGCCGTGGTGACCGAACGAGTGGCACCCGATCCGGTTAGCACCGTACCACTGCCGTTAGCAAAGGAGTAGGAATTACCGCCCGTGGCCGTCAGGGTGACGGACGTCAGGGTGCAGCTCAGCGGCCCGTTGTTGGTCAGACCCGCAGTGGGCAAGCTGTTGACCGTTACGTTGGTGGTGGCGCTGGCCGACTGGCTGTTGTCGTTAATGGTTAGGGTGAAGGTCTGGGACCCCGATCCGCTGGCCGTCAGGTTCTGACTGAAGGCCGTATTGGCGGACGTACCGGTGGTGGTGCTGGTGCCATTCGTCACTGTAAAGTTGTAGCTACCCGTCACGTTGCCCACCGTGGCGGTAAAGCTGATGGGGCTGCCCACACAGACGGTATTATCCAGGGTCGTAAAGCCCGCAATGGTGGGAGCCGCCGAGGTATTGGTGAGGTTGAAGGTTTGGTTTGGGGTAGCGCCATTGGCATTGGCCGTTACGCTGTAGGGCCCACCCGCCGTGGCATTGGCCGTGATCACTCTGGAGGCTGTTGTGGTGCCAATACTGGCTGTCCCTGAAGCGGGGTTGATGCTGGCACCCGATCCCGGCCCCGTAAACGTAACGACACCCCCGGCCACCGGCTCGCTGTTGGCGCTACTAACCGTAACTACCAGCGGACTGGCGAAGGCCGTATTGACCGTAGCACTCTGGTTATTGCCACTGCTCAAAGCCGTCGTAAAACCCCGCGACTCGAACGATCCGGCATCAGGTAATCCAACTCGGCTAATGCCTCGATCATCAGTGGCGGGAGCCCCAACCGTTGTTCCAATGTTGATAGCGGGACTACCCGGCAGTAAAGCGTGGGTTTGGCGTGGGCCTCCGTAGTTGCCCAGCGGAGCCAGCAAGGCTTTAACCCCTACCCGGTTGCCATTAACCCCATCGGTCAAACCACCCGTTCCGCCCGTTCCGATCACATTGTTGGTTGATGCGGAGTTGACTGTATTTTCGATATCATCATATTGGGGGCCTGCAATGCTAATGTTACCCGCCACGATGCAGTTAATCAGGGTGAGATCACCTGATAATTTTACCCCACCAATATTACCTGTATTACTGGTAATCGTCGTGTTGATGAGTGTTTGGCTACCAGAAAACGATGCAATTCCTCCACCATTAGAGTCAGCCCTATTATTGCTGATGGTACAATTCGTCAGGGTCGCATTTCCACTGAAAGTGATTGCTGCGCCCTGCCCATTCGTCTGGTTGCCCGTGAACAGTGAATTGGTAATCGTCGTATTGCCTAACCTGCTGTAAATCCCTCCCCCATACACGGTGGTCGAGTTATTTGTAAACGTGGAGTTGGATATAATTAACTGTGTTCCCTCATGGTAAATCCCTCCGCCCTGACGGCTTGTATTGCCGGTAAATAAGCAGTTGGTCACAATCAATGACCCGTAGTTATAGATGGACCCAAGGTCTGTAGACTGGTTATTCTGAATGGTACAGTTGGTCACGGTTAGGGTAGAACCATCTCCATCATTTGCTATTCCTGGCCCTATATTTGAGGAACCATCAGCAATCGTAAAGCCATTAAAACTGACGGTCTTGTTATCGCTATGTAAATGAAAGATCCGAAAGTTATCGCTTGAATTCCGGCGAACGGTCAAACTGTTAGCGCCCGGCCCGATGAAGGCTATGTCTTTCACAATTTCTGGTAGCACACTGGCCAGATTGATGGTGCCGCTGGCAGTAACTGTAATGGTGAAGGGAGCTGGGCAGGTGGTAGCCATTATGTCGAGCATGGCCTGGCGTAAACTCCCCGCTCCCGCATCATTGGTGTTGGTAACGGTGTACAGGTTAGTACAGGCTACGCTCACCACTAGGGTATACGTAGCACTAGTGCCCGAACACCCGTTGGCATCGGTGGCCCGAACGGTGATGGAAAAACTACCACTCTGAGTCGGGGTACCCGACACAACGCCGGTGGTAGTATTCAGACTCAACCCTGTGGGCAAGCTACCACTGGCGACACTGAAGCTCCGGGGTGTAACCCCACCACTGGCCGTGAAAGCCTGACTGAAAGCTATTCCGGTAGTGGCAGTGGTGGTGACCGGATTAGTGATGGTCACTGTAGCGGTATTGCTGAAGACGGTGGTGCTGGTGACACTTGAACAACCCGTACTGGCTACCGTCGTCGTGATTGAATAAACCCCTGATGCGTTGACGATTGCAAAACCGTCGTGCAACATCCCATCGGGAATGACTCCGCTTACAGAAAGAATGCCCCCTCCCCCCTGTCGGGCAAATGCATAATAACTGCCTCCCGATACACTGATGGTCAGGCTGGTCTGAGCGCAGGTCAGCGTACCGCCAAAATTAGTGGTCACCGAGGGGACAGGCAGACTATTTACCGTTACGTTGGTAGTGGCAAATGTCGACTGGCTATTATCATTCACAATCAGTGTGAAGGATTGAGCGCCTGACCCGCTGGCCGTCAGATTCTGACTAAAACTCGTACTGGAGGCAGTACCCGCTATGGACGTACTGCTGCTGTTGGTCAGGGTGTAGGCATAACCGCCCGTTACGTTGCCCACCGTGGCGGTAAACGTGATGGGGATGCCGACACAGACGGTATTGTCCAGGGTTGTAAAGCCGCTGATGGTGGGAACGGATGAATTGACCACCAGCGTATAGGTCGCACTCACCTCCGAACAACCATTGGCATCCGTCACCCGGACCGTGATCGGGAAGCTGCCATTCTGAGTAGGTGTTCCCGACACAACACCGGTTGTAGTATTCAGACTCAAGCCCGTGGGTAAGCTGCCGCTGGCAACGCTGAAGCTGCGGGGCGTTGTCCCTCCGCTGGCCGTGAAAGTCTGGCTGAAAGCCGTCCCCTGAGTAGCCGTAGTGGTGGGGGGATTCGTCACCGACACGGTCGCTGTATTACTAATGACGGTGGTGCTGGTGGTGCTCACACACCCACTGGCATTGGCCACACTCACCGAATACGTTCCTGACGTAGTGACTGAGCGAGTGGCACCTGATCCGGTTAGTACGGTCCCACTCCCGTTGGCAAAGGTGTAGGACGTACCGCCCGAGGCCGTCAGGGTTACGTTGGCGAGCGTACAGCTCAGTGGACCATTGTTGGTCAAATTTGCCGTAGGCGAACTGTTAATCGTTACGTTGGTCGTGGCAAATGTCGACTGGCTATTATCATTCACAATCAGTGTGAAGGATTGAGCGCCTGACCCGCTGGCCGTCAGATTCTGACTAAAACTCGTACTGGAGGCAGTACCCGCTATGGACGTACTGCTGCTGTTGGTCAGGGTGTAGGCATAACCGCCCGTTACGTTGCCCACCGTGGCGGTAAACGTGATGGGGATGCCGACACAGACGGTATTGTCCAGGGTTGTAAAGCCGCTGATGGTGGGAACGGATGAATTGACCACCAGCGTATAGGTCGCACTCACCTCCGAACAACCATTGGCATCCGTCACCCGGACCGTGATCGGGAAGCTGCCATTCTGAGTAGGTGTTCCCGACACAACACCGGTTGTAGTATTCAGACTCAAGCCCGTGGGTAAGCTGCCGCTGGCAACGCTGAAGCTGCGGGGCGTTGTCCCTCCGCTGGCCGTGAAAGTCTGGCTGAAAGCCGTCCCCTGAGTAGCTGTGGTTGTGGTAGGGTTGGTGACCGTTACCGTGCTGACAGTTAACGTAGCGGAATTAGAATTATCAGAACCACCCGCATTGGTGGCTACGCAGCGGTATTGGTAGCCGTTAAGCCCTGCTACGTTGCTTATGGTTAACGTAGTACCCGTAACGCCCGAGTACGGAGTCGAGTTGCTAAGATTGTTAAACGTACCGCTGCCTGTATTAACCTGCCATTGATACGTCGGCGAGCCCGATGCCGCTACCGTAAACGTAGTGCCACTACCCGAACAGACTGTTTTTGTGGTTGGGTCAGTGGTAAAATTAGGCGGTGCTACGTAGGTATACGTAAAAGGTACAATATACGTACAGCCTCCACCCGAGGGTGTAATTTTGGCATAAAGCGTTTGGGAACCAGTTGGCAACACCGAAGGAGTAAATGTATTGGGAGCCGTAAACGAACCCGCCGACGTAGTACCTGCAGCATTGGTATAAATGCCATTTATGGTACCTGAATACGTACCCTGATAAGTAAATATGGTACTATTGGTAGGATTGTCATTAACTCGTACCGAACCATTATTGGTGGCTGCTAGTCCACCCGATTCATATTTAATTACACCGTTATTTGTAACGTTTTGGCAAAAATTCGTTTGTAAGTAACCATTGTTAATAAAAGAGCCGATTGATGAATAAATCCCTAGTCCAGCCAATCTTATTTGCCCGCAATTCTGATTGACAATATTTCCTGAATTCTGTAAGTCGTATCCGGTAGAACAATTGGCCCGAATGAGCCCGGAATTGTTCAATTGAGCGTTTGCATAAATCTCAATATACCCCGGAACTGATCCTCCAGCGGCTGACTCAACGGCAATTGTGCCATTATTATTAACTGTCGAATTACTACCTATTTGTAGATAGGCAAATTCAGCGCCATCTCCCCTCAAATTGAGAATTCCTCCCGCATTTATTGTGAGTGTTCTTCCACTAATATTTATACTTCTTATGGTAACAGTAGTTCCTGATGCGATAACAGGGCTTCCGGTTCCATCATTAACATAAACGTAGTCGGATGCCGTGGGTACCCCCACAGGGTTCCAGTTAGTGGCCGTATTCCAATCCGTGTTGGTATTACCTGTCCAGAATCTGTTAACAGCAAAGAGGTTATTACTAATACCCAGGCTCAGGAAAAGAAAGAGAACGTAGAAAGTTGGTTTCATAAAGAGGATATATAGATATAGAAAATGATTGTATTCAGACTATGGGTGTAAATACCGTCATCAGCCAACAAAAGCCCGCTACGCCCTGCCCGTCTGGACGTATCGATCGGTAAGTAGCAGGCGCTGGAAAATCTTCTTAATGGCCACCCAGCGACGGCGTGACACCGGCAACACATCACCCGAATGCAGGTGAACCAATCCTCCCTTATCGGGATAGAGAAATTCGATTCGCTCGATGTACCGGACGTTGACGATGCAGTTGCGGTGTGCACGAACAAACCACCCACTGGGCAACTGAGGCTCATAGTATTTCAGGGTCCGGGGAAGCAGTATACGCTGGCCGTTTTTCCAGTGCAGCCAGCTATAGTTTCCAGTAGCCCGGAGAAACATCAGATCCGTTATAGGGAGTACCATCTGTCCCTCGCGCTGACGATAAATTTTGAGTGCTTGTGTGGTTGGACTGACTAGTTGGTTCATAACTGAATGAGATCAATGGTCGCCCGTGCGGGAAACGGGTCGACAGTCATTTTGAGGTTGAGGAGAAAAGTAGGTACTGGACAGGAAGCAAACGGACATATCGTTTTGTGAAGTCGTTCGCATCGACGCCCTCTTTGTACTTATAGAGGACACGGCAACAGATGGGTCATTAACCGGTACCCTGAACGTAGCAGATTGCCTGATCGCTGTGTCTGAGGTGATCGTTCATGCCGTTGGAAAGCGGTGTCCCAAACAAGTGCACAGCCGGAAAATGACGTAGAAGGTAGTTCATGAATTTAGCCGAGGAGTTGGATGTCAATAGTCGTTAATGACCCCGGCAAGTACCATGAATGCCCATTAATCCGCTAACACACTCGTTACATTCACTAACAATCACGTTACATTACACCAAAAAAGCCCGAATTATCAGGCTTTTTGCACACAACTCTATACTCTTAGTAATTGAATTCCATCAAATGACTACTATGAACCATTGAATGATGCCGGTGATTTTCCATACTGCGAAGGCAGAGCTCCGTAGTGTTCCTGAAACACTTTCGCAAAGTAAGACAGGTTATCGAAGCCAACCGAGTAAGCCACCTGCGTTACGCTCTGTTGACCTTCGGTCAGCAGCTCAGCGGCTTTTGCCAGACGAATATCCCGAATAAACTGAGTGGCCGTGGTGTTGGCTACAGCTTTCAGCTTCCGGTGAAGCTGCACCCGGCTCATGCTGAGCGAATCGGCCAGATCTTCGACACTGAAGGCCGTATTGTCGAGGTTTTGCAGAACCACTGCCGACAGCTTGTCGAGGAAGTGCTGCTCCGCTTTGGGAAGACCAGGTACACTAGCTGGAAAAGCGGGCATGGGCTGGTTAACGCTAAACCGTTGGTATAACTGTTGGCGCTGCTGAATCAGGTTACGTACCCGCGCCTGAATTTCGAGCAGGTTAAACGGCTTCGTCAGATAATCGTCGGCTCCCAGTGAAAATCCTTCGATGCGGTCTTCAACCGTCGCTTTAGCCGTTAGCATGATCACCGGAATATGGCTGGTAGCTTCCTGACTTTTCAGTGCTTTACAAAAACCAAAACCGTCGATCCGGGGCATCATCAGGTCACAAATAACAATGTCCGGCAAACGAGTCGTAGCCTGTTCCAATCCATCCTGCCCGTCAACCGCTTCGATAATCTGATAGTCGGCGTCAAAAATGCTACGTATGTAAGCCCGGATATCCGCATTATCGTCAATAATAAGCAGAACATTTTCGGTTGTGGACGCAGCAGGCGAAACCTCAATCGGCCTCGAAACCCCCATTATCGACTCACGGGCAGCGAAAACATCTTCCATTTCACGGGCTAATGCAATCGATGGCTGCTCCAAAACAGGTCGTGGTGCTGCAAGCAGGGGCAGACTGACGGCAAACTGCGTACCTTCCCCTTCCTGACTCACTACGTTGATGGTACCCTGCAGTACCCGAACCAGCTCATTCACTAAGGCCAGCCCAATGCCGGTACCTTCGTAAGAACGATTGACCTGGCCATCTACCTGGTAGAATCGCTCGAAAATATGTCTCAGATTCGTCGGCGCAATACCAATGCCTGTATCAGCAATGATGAGGTCCATCGTATTCACTACGTCTGATTTGGAGTAACGAACGGTCATTCGAACCTCATTGCCAGCGGGGGTAAATTTGAAGGCATTCGACAGCAGGTTCGTCACGATTTTTTCAACCTTGTCCCGGTCGAAATCGGCCCAGCACTCCAACGCGTTCTGCTCGAACAGAAAACGAATTTGGCGACTCTCGGCCAGCGAATTAAACGAACTGGCAACCGTCCGAAAAAAGGCCGCTATATCTCCACGTTCCGGTTCCGGTTTGAGCTGACCCGCTTCCAGCTTACTCAGATCAAGTAGCTGATTGATCAAACTCAATAGTCGGTTAGCGTTGCGCTGAATCAGTGGAAACCGGGTATCGTGTGCATAATCCTGAACGGCCTGGTCAATAGGACCCAGGATGAGTGTAAGCGGGGTACGAAATTCGTGGGAAATATTCGTAAAAAACTGCGTTTTCAGCCCGTCCAGTTCAGCCAGTCGGCTGGCTTCTTTTTTTTCAAAACGAACCTGTTGCTGCAGTAATAACCGTTGGGTTTGAAACCGGTAAAGTTGCCATGCAAGGATGGCCAGCCCAACGGCATAAAGTAAATAAGCCCACCAGGTTTGATAAAAGGGTGGATGAACCCGTACCTGCAACGTAACAGGATCGCTCCAGAGCTGGCCATCGGGGGAACCGCTTACCTGAAACGTATAGTCACCGGCTGGCAATTGAGCGTAGTTGGCAAAACGGTTGGTACCAGCCTCCACCCAGTTCATATCAATACCCTCCAGGCGATACCGATACCGGTTCTTGATCGAGTTCGTGTAATCCATCACCCCAAATTCAAGGGTAAGCAGGTTCTGGCGATACGACAGGTCAATCCGTGGCGAATATTCGATACCCTCGGCCAGAATACCGTCTGCCCCACCCACCGCAATCGCTTCATTGTTGACTTTCAGACCAATGATGTTAACCAGTGGCTTCTGTTTGGTACTACGTATCATATCCGACGACCGAAAGGCTGTCAGACCGTTCACGCCCCCGAACAGCAATTCACCCGACGGTGTTTTGGCGTAAGAGCCCGTATTGAATTCATCATCCTGTAATCCGTCGGCCTTGGTATAGTTCTTAAATACACGAGTCTTCGGATTAAACTGAGCCAGACCTCGGTTGGTGCTTAGCCAGAGATTTTTGTACTCATCAGCCAGGATGCCATATACGACTTTGTTAGGTAGTCCCTGCGCTTCGGTAATGTGCTCGAAATGTCCCGTTTTCTTATCCAGCCGATCCAGCCCACTTCCTTTTGTGGCCACCCAGAGGTAGCGGGCGGGCTCGTACGGATCATCGAGTAAACTCAGGACAAAATCGTTGCTCAGACTCTGTCGGTCGGTCCTGCTGTTTTTATAGATAGAAAAAGCGGGCGTCGTCTGTGGATGATCGGCCCGAACCAGGCCCTGCTGCGTAGCAATCCAGATTATACCCGCCTGGTCGAAGTAAAGAAAATACGTTTCAATATCGGACCCTTTCAGCGGCAATAGGGACTGATACGAGAATACCTGAAATAGTTCTGTCCGGGGGTCAAAGCGGATGAGTTTTCCGTTGGTCGTGCCCAGCCAAAGTCGGCCGGATTGGTCTTCAACCGTATGGTTTCCGTAAAAACCAAAGGCTGTGTTGATCGGCATTAGGTATTTTTTGAGCAGCTTCCAATCTGAGGAAAACTTAAACAAAGACATCTCGTGCGTCTGGAAGTTGGTATTCGACACCCAGAATGTTCCCCGACGGTCCTGCATCATGTAGCGCTGGTTTTTGTCGGGGGGGGGTAAATCGCTGCTTAAAAACGGACGTAGTTGATGACTGATCCGGTCGAGTTGCTCATAGGCAAGCTCTTTGCGCACGTAAGTACGTCCCTGCTGGTCAGCGTACAGATACGTCAGGGTTGTATTCGCTAATGACGAGTGAAACTGTTTGACCTCAGGATTGAATTTTCGTAATCCGTATCCGCTGGTGCCCACCCAGACATTACCGGTCTGGTCTTTAATGATGTTCGTAATCGCATAGATATTGGGTGGCAGGGTCGTAAATGCGTCACGAGTGGTCAGGCTGTCCTGGCGAATGAGTTCTTCAGGCGACATCAGCCAGAGGAATTCGTCCGCAGCAATGGCAATTGTCACCGAATCGACTTCTTTCAGACTGGCAACGTTATAGGGCAGGAGAATTGTTTTCAGATGTCCCTGGCGGGAGATGAATAGCTTGTTGTCGACCGTACCGAACCAGTACCCCTGACTAGCCTTACCGTAGGACGCAGCCAGATCGGCCGATGTATGACGAAACGGATCGAATTGGCCCAGCTTTCCGGGTGCCTGCCAGTTGAACCAGTATAAGCCATGAGGGAACGTGGCCAATGCCTGCCCATCGGGACGAAAACTAAGGTGATTAATCGGTTTGCTCCCTACCTCTCTGTTGATCGGAGTCTGCGTAATTTGTACCTGACTCGTGAGATCCGGGTGGTCTGGCAGCCTGGTTTTCAGGTAATCAGGTAAACTGACCTTAAACAGTTTATCCGTATTGGCAATAACCCATATATTACCCTGAGGATCTTCATAAAGGCCATTGATCTGATAATTTCCTGATTTGGGCGAAGCCTGATCGCGAATGTCAATATGGTAAAAGCGTTGCGTACGCGTATCAAACAAGTTAAGTCCCTGATTGAGGGTACCGACCCAAAGTCGACCACTGCCATCGATTAACAATGCCGAGCAATTGTTGTCAGACAGGCTGTAATCGTTGTAAGGATCGTGGGTAAAAACGGTAAAATTATATCCGTCGAAGCGATTGAGTCCATCTTTGGTCGCTACCCAGATAAACCCTTTTCGGTCCTGCTTCAGATCGAAAATCATTCCCTGCGATAATCCATCGGAAATCGTTAGCTCTTGCCAACCTTTTTGTTGAGCAAAAAGGCTAAAGGGAAAGAATAGGAATAAGAAAATCAGACGCATTCTGATAAGAATATGTTATCAAAATACGCTAAAAAAAACCGTTTAGATTGACCTTTTACCTAATAAGTAGATTTCGAATATATACTTAATGGCTTAAGTTTCTGTAAGTAAGTTGGTTATTTATAGCCGATTATGATTCGTTTAGCCCCACCATCAGCTCAGCGCGTCGCCACATCTGTCCTCAGCCACCACAATCCGATGTGCCTTTTTAAAAAGCTGAATCCAGCGGTAAGTTGCCACAGGTTTGTTTTGGATGCAAACCGTGTATCGTTGGCCGGATCTTTGTACGTAACGGAGATAATTTTCGTCAGACTTCCCTCCTGCCTCAGGTCGAGTTACAATCCACCCAACTGAGGCTCAGGGCAAAACGCTGAACCTGACGCTGGCTTCATCCCTACTTTTTGTGGAGGGAGACACGAAACGACTCGCCTGTCCAGCGGGTCCGCTGTTTGTATTTTAGTAATTGATGATAATGCGGATACGGCCTTGGCTCTGTCGATGCTGCTTGAATTAGAGGGTTATGAAGTTCACAGTCAGTCTAGTGGCCGGGAAGGTATCAACGCAGCCGAGGCCCATCGGTCATCTTGTGCGTTATCAGTATGCTCGGGATGGATGGCTATGAAACGGCCCGCCGGATTCGGCAGGAGCTCTGGGGTCAACCCATTTGGCTGATCGCCTTGACGGACTACGGGCAGGAAGCAGACAGACAGCGCACGAAGGAGGCTGGCTTTGATAATCATCTGGTGAAACCCGCAGACACTTGATGCGCTTACTGGCCAGGGGTAAAGCAACTGGAGATACCTAAGGTATGTTGTCACCCATTGCTCCTTCCATACCTCGATAACCATCATACTCTAATCTGATGCCGGTCATAGGTAGCCTCATGGGATACGATTACTTTTGGTTTCCAATTTTTCTACCAATCTGCCTCTCAGGTAGGAGGAATTGAACTTACACCTACACCAGAATCCCTGTTTTCCTGTCCAATTTCCACCAGTATGGCTGACGATGGCCTACGGGTTATGTTCCAATCTCTTTGTAAACAACGTTCGACAATGAAACTGCTGTTCTTTCCAGTCGGGGTATACCTCGCCCTGACGCTAACGCCGGCTCATAGCCAAACCACAACGCTCGTTTCAACGGACAGTCTTCGACTATCGACTGTAGCGCCCCAACGATACGATTTTTATTACTCAGCTCACCAAGCGGATGCGTTTCTGAAAGTTAGTATCGCCAGTTATGCCCTGAGTGATCGGTTAAAGAGGAATCGCTTCCGCGACAAAACGTATACCGCCTTCGTGGCCAAGGGATTACCGGTGCAGGGCGGCTTTGATGACTACGTATTGATTGGTTCAGGCACGATCGAAGAGATAAAACCAGATGGGTATTGGTAAGCGCCCACGAGCCTGGTTAATCCCATTTTGATGAGCCGTTTACGTAGTACGCATCGGTACCATCGTACCCGTTAATCCACCAATACGCCTTCTTTTTTATGAAACTTACCCTCAAACCCGTTGACCTCCCGTTTATGGTCGGGGATACCGTATGGGTCGATCAGCCCTACGGGGCCACCCATGAATTTCCTTATTTTCAGGGCATCATCATGCAAATTATCTTGGATGGCAGCCTGGCCAATACCCTCCTGATTCGGCAGCGATCCGAAACGCATGAACTAGTAGTAGGTAGTGCGATCTATGGCTTAAAGCCAATTGGGGAACATGCTGGCTCCCCCCGGGTCAATGTCAATGTGCAGCTTATGCCGTTGCAGACTAGTTTATTTGAGACGAAACAACAGCTATTGGCTCATCAAAATCAAGCTTACTGAGCAGCCCCTTTATCAACATGCTGACGCGATCAGCATCCTCTGTTAATTTAACCCCTAAGCGCTCGCCTAATCAGACTTTTCAACCGGTGAAGTACTTGCTGGAGCCCACTTTTACCGCTCGGCAACCTTAAATAAACCAGCCCGTCAAAAGTGGCGTACGCGTAAGTTTACCGATTGCTCTAGTCAGTTAAGCCTAAAAAAATGGAGTTTACAACACAGTTTCAACCGGTGATGGAAGACGATTTGAGAAAGCTGGTTCATGATCTCAGAGGCTATCACGGCATTATTTGTTTTGCCCTTGATGTGCTGGAGCGTAAGCCAACGAAGGGGAATCAAGAAGTGTTTCAAGAAATGCTGGCCCGTAACCTGGCCCGTAGTCAGTCGATGTTAACGGATTCAGCGTCATACACGTGGCCAAAAGATTCTTTTGGTAGCGCTAGTGAATTGCGAATTGAATTAACCAGATTACTCCATTATTTACAAACTAAAAAGCGAATCATGATTCCCCATCAGATCCAGGATCAAATCGATTCGCTGATCACTACTCTACTATCCATTGGTTCTCGAGGCCTATGATTAGTTAGAAAGGTGGCAATCTGTTTAGACAGGTGGAAAGTTCAATCGCGTGGGCATTTACTGTTTCATAGGTAAGGAAGTAAAGCAGGAAACAGGTAGCTAGCTCATATGCATCCGCCCGAATAAATCAGGATAAGACACCAAAAAATTTATAACCTGTCAAATACTATCAGTCGCATACGATTAGCCCACCGGTTGAAAGTGGTCAAGTTAGTTCATGACTAGATGAACCATTGGCAAGTTCGATTCTCGATATCCGTCAGATAGAAAAAGGTCGAGTCCATATATCCTTTCGTAACAACTTCGGCAAAGCGATCTAAACCCCCAAAAAGGGGACTAAGAATGTCAGACGTGTCAACAAAGGAAGACTAGTGCTTAGAAAGCCGCCGATAGGTTTGCGAAATAATAGCCCCCATTAAACCCAAACTGGGTGGCAGACCGATTGTACACAAATCGACCGAACGACGAATTATCAAGCGCGGCTGACCCGTAGCGTTCGGGCGTCGGGGCATCAATAACCCGTAACGGATCGGGATAGACATCCAGCAAATTGTTAGCTCCGACGGTCAGGGACAGATTCTTCCGTATTCGGTAAGACGCATTTAGGTCCGTGACCAGCTTAGGGCTTTGGCACTCATCCAGGGCCGGGTTGGCGGGGTCGTAGGCCTCAACGCTTCCGAAGCGCGACAACCGCAATACGGCGCCAAACTTACGTAGTCGATAATTAAACGTTAACTGAATTTTGTTGCGGGGCTGGGCCAGCGTCAGACGGGCACTATCCTGCCGGTTGAACAGAAAATTGCCGAACGTAGCATCCGTTGGAATGTTAGCGGGCCGCTTGATGTCGCCCACCAGTTTGGTCTGGTTGAAATTAGCCGCCAGCGTTACGTCGAGCGTACCCGTCGAAAGCCGGGGGTTGGTCGCAATAACGATGTCCAGACCCTGGGTTTGGGTGTTGACCGCATTCGCAAAAAACTGGGCGCTGTTGACGTCCGTCTGTGCGGCATTGTTCAGGATCGTGGCGACAATCAGGCCCGCGCTAGCTGTGCCGCGCGCGAACTGATTACTGTAGATAATCCGGTTCTGAATATTGATCTGATAGGCATCCACCGTTAGGCTGACATTGGAGAGCGGGCGCGAGGTGATGCCCACGCTGAAATTCGTTGACTGTTCGGCCCCCAGTGAGGGTACGCCAAACGCCTGAGCAATGGGACTGTCGTTGCGAAACGTACCCGTTTGACGAGGCTCCAGTCCCGTTCCGGTCGAGACAAAGACGGTGCTGATGGCGCTGAAATACCGTTGGTGCAGACTCGGTGCCCGAAATCCGTTACTCACCGAACCCCGTAGCGAGAAAGCTTCACTGAAGCGGTAGCGAGCGGCTAGTTTCCCCGCCAGATTGCCCCCGAAGTCACTGTAATTTTCGTACCGGCCAGCTACCTCCACCAGCAGTTGCTCGGTTAGGTCAGATTCAACATCCAGGTAGGCTCCGTACACGTGTCGATGCGCATTAACGGCATTCGTCGGTTGATAGCCCGGAAATACCTGCGCCCCGCCCGACTGCCCCGACTGCGGACTGAAGTTCAAGTATGAAGCGGCTTCGCCGGGTTTGATTCGGTACTGGTCATTGCGGTAGGTAAGGCCAGCCGCTACGTTGAACGACGTTAATCCCAACTGCTTGCCAAACTCTTTGGCCGCACTGATGTCGGCCGTATTCTGGTAAAAACTGAGGGTTCCGGCGTAGAAGTTCGTTGGATTGTTGGTCGGCCCCAGGTACGACAGGGATGCGTTATTGGAGTTCGTTACGTCGAACCGGAACGAGTTACCACCATACACATTACTGATGTCCCAGCGCCAGCCGTTGTTTTCCCCATTAACACCCACCAGCAGTGACTGGTCGTTAATACTCGATTGGATGTTGGGCAGAAAACCATTCGGGTACAAGGCCGTAATGACCTGCGTGGTCTGGTACGGATAGCGGTAGAAGCCACCCGCCAGTCCGCGTCGGTAGTTTAGGCCACCCGTGGCGTAAACGCTGGCGTTGGTATTTTTGATCGGCACGCGGGCATTCAGGAAAAAACCGGCGTTTTCGACCCGCGCCTGCCCGACCTGTAAGTTGTTTTGCAAGCTGAACTGATTCTGGCTAATCAACGTCTGATCCTGCTGATAAAGCCGCTGGCGTCGCGCTACGTAATCCGCTGTGGTTTCGCCGGTTTGCTGGCCCGCGTTCCAGTTTACGTAAACTGGTCCGGTATAATCGCCCACCCGGTTGGTGGCTCCCCGATGGCGAAACTCGCCGGTTAAGCTCAAAAATCCTTTCTCCCCCAATTTAAACCCGTGGTTGATGCCTACCTGCGCCACTTGTCCATCACCCTTGTATTGCTGACCAAGTTGCGCATTGATAGTAGTGCCGGGCTGTTCTTTTAAGCGCAGGTTAATTACCCCTGCAATGGCGTCTGAACCGTATTGGGAAGAAGCACCGTCACGTAGTACTTCCACGCGTTCGATGGCCGAGCTAGGAATGGCATTCAAATCGGTACCGACCGAACCCCGACCAATGGTACCGTTGAGGTTGATCAGGGCCTGATTGTGCCGCCGTTTGCCGCTGAGTAACACCAGCACCTGGTCGGGGCCCAGACCACGTAGCGTAGCCGGATCGATGTGATCAGTACCATCCGAAACGCTTTGCCGGGAGGAGTTAAACGAGGGAGCCACAAAATTCAGTTGCTGGGTAAGGTCGATTTGTCCCGTCGCCACCAAATCACGCGACTGGATGACGTCCACTGGGGCGACGGTCTGCGTACTGGTTCGGACCTGCGTCGACCGGGAACCGATGACGACTACTTCGTTCAGACTGGCCAGACTTTCGACTAACCGGACGTCCACCGTCGTGGTAGCCCCCGCTGATAGCTGCACCGGCTGGGTTTGCGTGGCGTATCCTACAAAACTGATTCTCAGGGTGTAGTTGCCTGGTTCAAGCGTCAGAATATATAGGCCATTGGCATCGGTGATCGCGCCCGTCGTTGATCCCTGCACAAGAATGGATACGCCGGGCAGATCCGTTCCGGTAGTGGCATCGGTCACGTGTCCCTGAATACGTTGGGCGAACGTCGTCGACAGCATCAGCAATCCGATCAGTATAGCGGCCATTAGCCGGAAAAAGTACGTGTTGTTCATAGGGAGTTGAGAATAAGATGAGAATGATCTTCAGCCTTTGGCTACGGATCAGTTATGAGAAAGACGATACGTCAGCAGCAGATTCAGGGTGGGCAGATAGCCATGTCGACGCAGTTGGCTATCGACTTCGCTGTTAAGATTCCCGTACAACCGCTGCGTAACGCCCAACCCATCGACAAAAGGGCGGTTCGAGGAGAAGGTGTTACGTGTACCGAAAATCTTACCTATACTGGCTTCGACATTCAGCCCAAAGCGAGAGGGACCAAAACGGATTGAACGACCCACCCGCAAGCCACCCATCCATATGTTCGATTGCATCGTGAAGACGAACGTAGGGGAATCCAACAACCCAAACCCGGAAAAATCCCGCTGGAAGTAAACGCCCAACGCATCGGCCGGAGTAATGGGACCGGCCGCTAGATGAACGTATTGCCCGAATACACCCGCATACCAGGGCGAATTGGCGTGAACGTTCAGCCCCGCACTCACCGAGCTTCCCTGCCGAAAGGATCGATCTATGGCCTGGCTCAATTGAGGATCGAGACCAAAGGCTTCCAGCGTCTTAAGCGTGTAGCGGTCAAAGGGGGCGGCAATCAATCCGCCCTGGAGCTGAGCCGAGAGCCGACGGCTAAATTGTAAACGGTATCCGGCTACGTAGTTGAGCGGTAGCTGAACCCCGGCAAACACCGTGTGCCTGAGTTTAAATCGATCGGCTGGGATTTCCTGAGCAAATGAGAGACCGGGCAGACACAGAAGGAGCAAGAGTTTTTTCACACGCATTTCGGAAAGAATATCGCTTGAGGCCAAGCCAATAGATTTATCTATTTCTACCCCACTTATTGGAGAAAGGCAGTGTTAGATTGGCACGTAACATCGTGTTTGCCTGAATGTTCCCGGTTGCTCTCCAATCCCGGACCATTGGGTAACAATAAATGGGTGACCAAACCGATAAAAGCGGATAAATGCTGCCTAAATGCCCCTATTTGAGCTAAAATCAAGGGTTTTGAGTTGGTAACAGCCTGCTTAGATAAGCATCATAAGGCAATATGATAACCATCATAGATTGCCCTGGTAGGGTGGTATACCTTTGTTATTAATACGGCAAATCCTATAGGATGACTAGGCTAAATAACTAAAGGCGTTTACCTACGCTACGGTCGCGGTCTTAGCCAAAAACAAAGGGCTAGGGAGGATGACCTCCAGCCCACATTTTACTCAACTACTTGAACAAAACGTTATGGAACACACAATCAATACGTATGAGAATCGCTCCGGGCAGGGGCGAATGGATTTTATGAGTCGAATCTCCTGGAGCGCGATATTCGCCGGTGTCCTGGTCGCGATTGTCACCCAGATGCTGCTGACTCTACTAGGGTTAGGTATTGGATTGGGAACAATCGATCCGATGGAGGAACAGAATCCAATGGCAGGGTTGGGCGTCGGCAGTGCCATTTGGTACATCATCAGCAGCCTGATTTCTTTATTTCTGGGCGGCTGGGTGGCCGGTCGGCTGGCCAGTGCACCCCGGCTGTTTGACGGGATCATCCACGGCGTGCTAACCTGGTGTCTGGTAACGCTATTGACCATCTATTTTTTAACAACGACATTGGGTAGCCTAATTGGCGGAGCAGGTCGTTTGGTCGGTGGCATCGTGAAAACAGCCGGATCGGCAGCTAGCGCAGCCGGACCCGGTTTGGGTAATATGGTGCAGGATCAGCTCAAAGCCAACGGAGTCGATACGGACAAGATGGATCTGGGCGATTTGAAAAATGAGGTTAGTACCCTGCTACGTCAGACGGGCAATCCGAATTTGAATCCAAACGCCATCGAGCGACAAGCGGACCGGGCGGGTAATCAGGCGGAAACGGCGGCAGGTCGGGCGGCATCCAATCCACAGGAGTCGGATGATATTGCCGGGAGCTTGTTCAGCCGGTTATTTAAACAGGGTCAGTCGACCGTCAACAGCGTTGATCAGGACGATGCCGTGAACGTCGTTATGAAACGGACGGGCAAAAGCCGGGCCGAATCGGAACAGACGGTCGATAACTGGATCAATACCTACAAACAGGCGGCCGCCAAATTTGAGCAAACGAAAAAAGAAGCCGAAGTGAAAGCTCGCCAAGCGGGCGATGCGGCTGCTTCAGGCGCGTCGAAGGCAGCCATTTTTGGCTTCATCGGCCTGCTGATCGGTGTGGCTGCATCAGGATACGGAGCCAAGATGGGAACCGATTCTAAAGACGATCACAATACGTACGACCGTCCCGTTCGGGAAGGTGTTCGATAGATAACATTGTTTGGTTTGGGTGTGTAGTTGGTTTGTTGGTAAGCCAGTGCGATTACGTGCTAAGAAAAAAGGCTGAGCGATTGCCCGGCCTTTTTTCGGGCTTCCTTTCAGGAACTGCCCAAATCGTTTTTCTTCCTAAAATACCACACCGTTAGCGCCTGATTAGTCAGGAGTGACGGGTTTGTGGATTAAAATTAGCTTACCTACTCAACAACTCTATGAATCGGGTTAAACAAATTCATGAACTGGGCCAAAGCATCTGGCTCGACTTTATCGACCGTCAATTGATGAACACGGGCGCTCTGCAAACGCTCATCCAGGAGGATGGCATTCGGGGGCTCACATCGAATCCGGCTATTTTCGAGAAAGCCATTAGCAATAGTCCTGACTACGATGAAGACATCAAACGGCTCGCCCAGACGGAGAAGTCGAACGAAGCTCTCTTCTACGGGGTAGCCGTAACCGATATTCAGCGCGCAGCGGACTTATTTGCGCCGGTGTATGAAGACAAAATAAGCGGTGCCGATGGCTTTGTAAGCCTGGAAGTATCGCCCCATTTTGCCCTTGACGCAGAAAAAACCATCGAGCAGGCACGGTCTTTATGGCAGGCAGTGGACCGGCCCAACGTAATGATCAAAATACCGGGCACGCAAGCCTGTCTCCCGGCCATTCGGCAGACGATTAGTGAAGGCATCAACATCAACGTAACGCTGCTGTTTGGGCTGGATCGCTATTTGGCTGTTACGGAAGCCTACATCGCTGGTTTGGAAGATCGCCTGCAGGCGGGTCACCCCATCGACCAGTTGGCCTCTGTAGCCAGTTTCTTCATCAGTCGCATTGATACGTTGGTCGATCCCCTGCTGAAGGAGCAGGGATTATCTGAACTGACGGGCGAAGTGGCCATAGCGCTGGCCAAACAGGCCTATGCCAGTTACAGTCAGGTATTCGACAGCGAGCGGTTTAAAAAATTAGCCGACGCCGGGGCGGTTCCACAGCGGCTGCTCTGGGCCAGTACAGGCACAAAAGATCCGGCTTTTTCCGATGTTAAATACGTAGAAGCCCTAATCGGTCCTAAAACGGTTAATACCGTACCTATGGATACCCTGAACGCCTTTCGGGATCATGGCCAGGCTGCCCTGCGGCTGGCAAGCCACTACGAAGACGCTACGCAGGTGCTGGATCGGGTCCAGCAAGCGGGTATCGACCTGAATGCAATCGCTCAGCAGTTGGAGGACGAGGGTATCCAGAAATTTAATGACCCGTACGACAAATTGATGCAGGCCATTGACCAGCAGCGGAACGCGTTGGTTTCGCCTGAGAACTAGGCATAACGTGCTGATTGCTTCTCTATAACCTAGCCAATTAATTGATGATGACGTTAGCCGACGCAACGGATCTGCTACAGCAGACGACCGAGCAGTTAAGTGCCAATACCGATACGCTAACGCCCCAGGCGGGCGTGACCCTGATCGACCAATGGATCGAACCACTGACGACAGCCGAGAATACGCATCCCATCGCCGATCAGTTGAAGCAATTAAAAAGCCTGCTTCAGGCTCCCGCCATCGATAAGGATGCGATACAGAATTGTCTGAGCGAACTCGCCGACCTAACGTCCACTATGGGCATCGGCATGGGGTCGGAAGGCGAAATGCCGTCACTTATGGATGGGTTGGCAGCTGCTATTCGGCAGGCTGGGCAAACGTCCAGAGTCGACGAATAGAGTTTTCTGCTACGTATTCATTGGGATATCACCTAACCCGCCAATGAGACCATCCAAAATTGGCCTGGTGGTTCTTTCATAATACTCATTTTATTAATCTTACTCATATGGCCACTGATTTATTAAACCACCTTAGGGCGGCATTTACCCCATCTGCCGTTACCGATCTGGCCCGCGTTCTCGGCGAAAAAGCGGAACCAACGCAAAAGGCGATGGACGGCTTATTACCCGCCATTACCAGTGGCGTTATTCATCGAGCCTCAGATCAGGAGGGGGCGGCTACTCTGTATAATTTATTGAGAAGCACCCCTTTGGACACGGACCCCAACGTAGTTCAATTGGTCGAAACGAACAGTCATCGACAGAAAGCTGCCGAATCAGGTAATGCTCTGTTGAAGCAACTTTACGACGAGCGTGTTCACCGCCTGACCGATACGACGGCTCAATACAGTGGCGTCAGTTTAGGCTCGGCCACAACACTGACGGGCCTGGTGATGTCGGTACTGATGGGTTTTCTTAGCAAGCAGGTAACGACCCGTAATCTGACCCAGCCGCAACTGGTCGCTTTATTGGCAGGTGAGACCGACATCGTTCGCGGGGCAATTCCTGCTACGTTGGCGACCTTACTAGGCTGGTTCATTGGTACAGATATCCCGTCCCGCCCCATTACCACAACTACGCCTACTCCCACCCGAACCGAACCGGTTACGGCAGTGCGCCAGGATGAGCCGAAAGCGGCCGCTTTTCCCTGGTTACGCTGGGTGCTCATTGGCTTAGGCTTGCTACTGCTGTTTTTTTTCCTAACCAGAATGTGTGGCCGGGAGAAAACAGAAACGACGACCTCATCCGATAGTACTACGTCTTCAACGGGTGTGGCTACTGATACGTTAGCCAGTGATTTGAATGGAAACGAAGCCGGGCCCGAGGTACGAGTGGGCGTCGATTTGCCCGGTGGGCGCAAACTAAACGTAGCGGAGAATTCGTTCAACTACGCATTGGCGCAATTTTTATCAACGAAAGGCGGCCAACTCCCCAAAGTCTTTACATTCGACAACCTGACCTTTGAGACCGGCTCGGCCCGCATCACGGCTGCAGCCCAGGCCAACGTCGATGATCTGATTCAGATTATGCAGGCTTACCCCAATCTTCAGATCCGGATTGAGGGGAATACCGATAGTACCGGTGATGATGCCATTAACGACCCGCTATCAGCCGACCGTGCTGAAGCGGTTAAAGATGCTCTGGTAAAGGCCGGTATCCAGGCCAGTCGGATTGCCACCCGCGAGCGAGGCGATTCCAAGCCCGTCGCATCCAATGAGACGGAGGCCGGTCGGGCGAAGAATCGGCGCATCGATATAATCGTAACCAAGTTGTAGCGATCTACGGCTTGCCTTCATCGACCCGGTGTGCCCTGTCTTAACACAAGTCACACTGGGTCGATACATCAACTTTCTACTGGTATGCCTTCATCGACTCGCCGACCAACTTCCGTCCAAAATGCTTCCCGATTACTAGTTCTGTGCCTGGGTATCGAACTCCTGAGCTTTGCTTTCTCGGGCAGTTACTCAATCGGTGCCGTGTTGGGTGTATTGATCGGTGGCTTTTTGTGTTATCTCCTGATTCGTCAGGTCTACAGCGGAGCCAACTGGGCCCGATTGGTGCTTGTTTTTTTGATTAGTTTGGGGTTTATCAGCTCCCTTGTGACATTCAGAACTGGTTTTGCCAGAAACCCCGGCGCAACGATCATTGACCTGTTTTCTACCCTCTTTACCCTCCTGGCGGCTGCGTTGCTGTTCACCAGAAAAAGTACTACGTGGTTTCGGGATATGAGCAGACTTCGCAGCCTGGGTTAGAACATTGTACAGAACGTATCAGCGATTTTATTCGTCGGCACGATCAGGTTGTAGTTATAACGTTTTGATTAAACAAAGCCATAAAGACTGATTCAACAAAGAAAGCCTGTGATGAAAAAGTCAGTGGTTTTAGTACGAAAAGGATTAATTATCGGAGCTGGACTCCTGGCTATCCTCGTGGTAATTTCTCTTTATGAATATGAGACGTTAGCCAATTTGATTTTAAAATTCATTGACGATCTAAAGGCTCATGGATAGCTACGGAGTAGACTAGCAAAGCAGGTTCTTATCAGCTAACTATCCGTAGATTTTTTTCCAACTAATGTACTGATTGTATGCCCAATCGTCAAGACAAGAACCGCCTGATCCTTTTTGCCCTGCTTATTTTGGGTATAGCTGCTTTGGGTGTGTATATTCTTCTAGCTGGAGTGTAAGCTTCCTCTAAAAGTGACTTATTGAAAATAGAGTCTTCTCAGTATTTCTTAACAAAGAGAAGAAAAATGAAAGCAAATTGCTGAGGCCCAGATTGTGGCCATCCTTAAACAACAGCAAAGCGGTCAAATGGTTGTCAGGATTGCTCGTTAACACAGCATTTGTGAAACCACCTTCAACCAATAGCTCCACTCTTTATAGTACATGGGTATATGTATCCGTTAAATTAAGCTATTATCCTGTGACCAGCCTCTGATAGAGCGGACTGCTATTGGATACAGGTAAACAAGTTGGACCTCCAACTTGAAACCAAGACCTACTCTAGTCAAGGCTATATGTCTATAATGCCTTCAAATACTGCACAGAAATGCGTTGAAATGGGTTACTTATGGGAAAACAAACCATCGAGTTTGTCATTGTGCTTGCCAACTGCGAGTAAGGCAACCAAACCTAGTTTCACCTAACCCACTTGAATCAACAAACCTGCCCCACAGGGTCGTTTAGGCATGAAGTACAGAAAAGAAAAAATGAGTAAGGAGTTTACCAAACACCTCTTCGATTTTAAGGGTAAGCACACCCCCTTTCACATGGTGGTGCATCACTTTACCGACAGCGACAAGGGTGGGCCACATTGTCACCCCTTCCGGTTTACGACGCATATCCTGAAAGGGGGCTATACCGAGCGGGTTTACCTGATAAATCAAAAAGGGGATTGGCAGTATACCGATGTATTTCGCGGGCCAGGTACAACGCACGTAGTGGAAGCTGAGTGCATTCACGAATTGATCCACTTACCTCATGGGGAGTGCTGGACGGTGATGATTCCCGAAGAGAAGATACGGGAACCCAGGTTTTGGCGCTTTACCCTGGAAGGGGCTTTTTCTAGAGTCTGGAACAAGCGAAAATGGGTCAAACAAGTGTAATAATGGTAGAATCACGATCAATCCTTCTGGCCTAAATTACCTGGGTCGAGGTGCAGGGCAGATTTGTCCAGACAGATCGACCATAGCATCTAGTTGCCAATTCCGGCACTGGAAATGGTGGCGATGTCGTTGTTCACAATAGTGAAAGTCATCGAAAAGGGCGAGCCTGGTCCCGCCAGCGGTGCGGGGATTAGATTTCGTTAGTAACGTCCAGGTCGGCTCCGGGCAAAGGCAGTCGGCCTCAGTAAGACGAGTAAACAGGTGAGATAAGTAGTTCGATATACGTTCATACGATGAAGAAAATTCGATTAGGACTTCCCTTTCGGGAAGTCCTAACGCCTTATTTATTACTGCTGAAAATAATCGATCTTATCGGCATCAGAATTGTTGTTAACTCGCACCTCGCCCCCACTCCCGCCACTAATTACCGAACTCATGGTAATTATACCCGTTGTCATGCCGGGTGCCAACGTCCCGGTGAAACCAAAGGAGAGCTTATCGCCAGCGAATATGATACTACTGGTTCGCAGAATGTAATAGTTAACATCTGACACAGCGTCGTAGGTCCACAGGCTATTCTGCACCGTCCGACCGTTGATGGTTGTGGCTCCTGGATCAAAGGTCAAGTTTACTTTAGAATCCTTCGTCACCCGAACAACGATCGTACCGCTGGTCGGTACACCGAGCACTTCGACCACATCCACCACTACACTCATGGCAGTAGTTCCATACACCGTCGATGGTCTGGCGTAGACGATCGGTGTCAGATCGGGTAAGGTTACCAACGTTGCGGTTGCACAGCTGGCGCCATCGTTTCCGCCCAGCGGTGTACCCGTCGTGCCCAATATTGTGGCTGAGTTCGTAGCTAAGTCAACTCTGAAGAATCGATCCAGTGTATTGGCATACACGTAAAGGCTACCCGTGTTGTCCACAAAGGCGGCTCCGTAAGCACTTGTTTCCGTCTGAATACCCCCTCCGCTCACCGTTCCCGTCGACAACGTGGTCGAACCGTTGGCAGGGTTCATCGTGACCACCTTGAACGAATTGGCATTGCCCGGATTGGTCAGCCCATAGAACCGGTTGGTGGCCGGGTTATACGCCCAGTCAGACAGCGTGTAGTTGGTGATGGCCGTGCCAAAAGGCGCTGCATCAACCGTACTGTTATTAGCTGATTCCACTAAGTTCAGATACGTAGCAGCTCGGCTTGGGTCAATATCCACGACGTAGTATGTAGCCCCATTGAGCAGGAACAAATACCCACCATTCATTACGTCCCCAACGGCATAGTTTAGGTTGGTCGGCAGATTCGGGATGTTAAAAGCGGTCACGGTTCCGGCACCATCGATACGTACTACCCGGTTCGCTGCGTTGTCGTACCCCCAGATCAGGTTATCCATGGGGCTGTAACCGATGGCATTGATGGGCCGATTGAGGGCGGCCACCGTCGTTCGGGTGCCCGTACCGACATTGAAGCCGTAGAGCGTCGAATTAGTCTGCCCGTTCGGTATTGCCACCTGATAAGCCGTGGCGGTACACGAGAAGGATACCGGGGGTACGGTCAGGCTGGTCAGATTACAACTGGCACCATCATTACCACCCAAAGGCAGATCGGCACTTGACAGTTTTACCGCTGTTTTAGCCGCTATGTTGATCTTGAAGAATTCATCAAGCGTATTAGCATACACGTACAGACTACCCGTATTGTCCACAAAGGTAGCTCCATAACCACTCGTCTCCCCGCGAATGCCCCCACCGGTCACTTGTCCGGTTGTCAGGGTCGTTGAACCCGTTGTGGGGTTCAAGATCACAACCTGGTACGGATTCGCATCACCCGGATTGGTCAGCGCATAGAATCGACTGGTAGCTGGATCATAGGCCCAGTCCGAGATCACCCGATCCGGAATGGTTGTACCAAAAGGCGAAGCATCAGCCGTATAACCTGTTAACGGATCGACCAGATCCAGATACGTAGAACGGATAGGACCAAGATCCACTACGTAGTATTTTTTATCCGTAACGCCGAGCAGGAACAGATACCCGCCATTCAGGACATCACCAACCACATAATTCTGAGTCGTAGGCAAGTTTTGGATCAGGAAAGCCGTGGTTACTCGATTTCCGTCAATACGTACCACCCGGTTTGCCGAATTGTCATAGCCCCAGATCAGATTATCAGCCGTGTTGTAGCCAATTGCGTTGATGTTACGGGTCAGTGTATCGAGCACCGTGCGGACTCCGCTGTTCACATCAAAGGCGTACAGGACAGACGTCGTCAGCCCGCTTCCGGTCGGCACGGCGACCTGATAGGCCGTTGAGGTACACGCGAATGGCGTCGGTGGCGTGATCAGATTTACTAGCGGACAACTGGCCCCGTCATTACCGGCCAGGGGAACACCCGTCACCGCCAACTGCGTCGCGACGTTGGTCGCCATGTTGATCCTGAAGAAAACATCCAGCGTATTGGCATACACAAAAAGATTCCCCGTATTGTCAATATAGGTCGCTCCGAAAGCCGACGTTTCCTGCCGAATCCCTCCCCCACTCACGCCCGCTGCAGCCAACGTGGTCGCACCCGTCAACGGATCAAGCGTTACGACCTTGAACGGATCGGCAGCAGCCGTATTGGTCAACCCGTAAAACTTATTTGTGACCGGATCATACGCCCAATCCGAAATCGTATAAGCCGTAATGGGCGTACCAAAAGGCGTGTTATCGACCGTAAAGCCCGTTGTCGGATCGACCAGTTGCAGATACGTAGCGGTGTGTGCCGGGTTGATATCGACCACGTAGTACCGGGTTCCACCAGACGTATAAAGGAACAGATAGCCCCCCGTCATGACGTCCCCATTGATGAAGTTTAGATTCGGCAGATTCGGAATCGTGTACCCCAGGATAGACCCGTTGGCGTCTATACGTACCACCTGGTTCAAATTGTTGTCAAAACCCCAGATGTAGTTATCCACAGTACTATACCCAATCGCGTTGATGGTCCGGGTCAGCGTGGCAAGCGTGTTGCGGCTCCCCGTGTTCACATCGAACTCGTAGAGCGAGGAAAACGTCTGTCCAGTAGGCACCGCCACCTGATACGTTTTGGATACACAGGCAAAGGGCGTTGGCGGCAACAGATTTGCCAGATTACAACTGGCCCCATCATTATTGCCGCTCGGGCTGGATGTCGACACCAACGTAGCGACTCTGGATGACAGGTTAACTTTGAAAAACTTACCAGACTGGTTGCCAAAGACAAAGAGGTTCCCCGAGTTGTCGACAAAGCTGGCTCCGAATCCCGATGTTTCGGTTCCAATAGTCCCACCCGACACAGCGGCTGTCCCTACGGTTGCTACACCCGTTACAGGATTGAGCGTTGTAATCCGGAACGGGGTAGCGTCATTGGCGGCCGTTAGTCCATAAAAATTGCCTGTACTCGGATTGTAGGCCCAGTCGGAGATGGTCAGCGTCGGGGTAATGGTCGTCCCGTAGGGCGAAGCATCGAGTACATAGCCAATGGTTGGATCGACTAATTTAAGGTAGGTACTGGAGCGGGCCGGATTAATGTCCACGACGTAGTAAGTAGCCCCATCCGTATTGTAAAGAAACAGATAGCCGCCGTTGAGCACGTCACCGATATTATAATTAATCGCTGGCAAATCCGGAATGGTGAAGCCGGTGATCGCGCCGGTCGCATCAATCCGTACCACCTCATGGGCTCCCCCATCCCATCCCCAGATCAGATTATCCACGGTATTGTAGCCGATGCCATTGAGTGTCCGGCCCAAGTCTTGTTTAATTACCGTGCGGACGCCCGTGGCTACGTTGAACGAGTAGAGGGTTGATGGAGCACCACCGCCGGTAGCCGCTACCTGATAGGCCAGTGACGAACAAGCAAATGGAGCCAGCGCAGCCGTAGCGCCGAACGTATAAGCCGTGTAGGCATTGGGGGCAAGTGCGCCCGTGGTTGTGATGGAACCCGCTGTCAGATTGCTGGTTCCCCCCAGCACCGACGTCACATCGACCGCTGAGGCAATAGGTACCCATTGCGTACCATTCCATCCGACAATCGTCAGTTTGCTCAGGTCGTTGGTTGTTAACGTACCAATCGCACTTAACGCACTCCACGTCAGGGTAATCGCCGTGTTATTCGTGCCATCAATGTCCCAGTACTCCTGTGTGCTCACCACCGACAGGTTGGCCGCTTTAGCGCTCGTACTGAAGGGAGCACCGGCTGGCAAAGCGGCATAATTACCCCCCCCCAGATTAGACGTAACAGCGGTAGATGGGTTGGCATAGATATAAGCGCCCGTCGTGCCATCAGCGGCAGCGGCAAACGGACCGTAGTGGCCATTGTCACCGGTTGGGAAGATGAACGAACCGGCCCCCTGCTTGCGTACGTAGCCATCGACATGGTTGGCATCGTTGGCCCCGGTATGGCCGGTTGCCGTAGCCGCAAAGTTGAGCACGCCAAAGGGTGCGCTACGTACCGTACCGATAATGCCGGGTTGGGTGCCTGCCCCGCCTGTCAGGAAATTGTGGTTACCAAAGAGGGTCATCTGGGCACCGCTAAAAATAGTGGTATTGCCCTGACTACCCTGCTGCGCCCGGGCCGATAAGGCCATGACGAGCAACACCAGCAATACAGGTATGCTCATCCAGACCCACTGCCAGCGGGGTGGAGGATTGTATGATTTTATCATTTGATATCTTTTTAGGAGTAAGGATCAATTTTTAAGCCGGGATGTCCACGAGTGGATATCCGTAACCTCCTGATCAGTTGCCTAGCGTTTAGCGACCTTGCTGCCGGTGGCTTTTACCTTCCGAAGACCTACCTTAATCAATTCCTGCCGCATTTCGGCCATAGCCAGTTTTAATTCGGCCACTTCGGCTACCTGGGCTTTGAGCGCAGCGATTTCAGTTTGTTGCTCTTGAATGGCTTTGGTCAGCACGGGGATAAGCCCATCGTAGTTTACATGGTAAAACTCTTTCGTTTCATCCTTGGGCTTGTGGACCGCTTCGGGGATTACTTTATACAGTTCCTGGGCGATGAAGCCGACCGATGGAACGGTTCTATCATCCGCGTTGAAGGTCACGTTGCCCTCCGTCAATGACTTGCTGGTATGCACATCATAGGTAACCGGGCGCAGCGCCATCACCTTGTTGAGGCCGGACGTGACGCCCTGCACATTGGTCTTGACGCGGGCATCAGACAGGACATGATAGGCGCCGGCGAGATCAATATAGGCGATATCATAGCTAAGGCTGGGCGTGCCGCCAATGGGTAGGTTGAAAAAGCGGAAGCCCCCCGAGCCAGTACCGCAATAGTTTACCAGCTCAACCTCACCTATGCCCGGTTGTACAGCGTTCCAGTAGATAGCACCTTTGTTGCTGGTATTTACCAGTGGGGACACACCGCCGAAACCACCGAAACCGATTCCCTCGTTTACCTCAAGCTGGAATTTGGGCGAATTAATTCCAATACCCACATACCCATTTTCGGTTATTTTCAGGCCTGAAGCTCCATTCTCATTAACTGAATGGGGCGCAATAACAAAGCCCCGGCTGGTAGCTGCCCCCTGGCCTATTGAGGCACCACCCGCGTTCGAGAAAATGATACCTGCATCACCATTATTTACAATTAGGTTATACGCCCCGACAAAGCCCAACTGGGGTACCATAAAAAACTTCCCGACATCGCCGATTGAAAGCTTTATCGCCTGGTCGTTAGCGGCCGCTGTATTTACGTTGAGCTTAACGCCTAGACCAGTCGAATTAGTCGCTGGAGTAGTCGTACCAATACCCACCTGGCCGTTTTGGAACATCACGGTATGCTGACCACTCGACCCTTCGGCATCCAGCACGGCGTTGCTTGTAATCGTTGTTGGATTAGCCCCGATTTTTACCTGCGCCTGAACCCCTGTTGTTACGGCCATACCCAGGATGGCTGCGACACATACATGTTGAAATTTCATAGAATTTGATTTGAGTTAGAATGAATTTTTTAGACAAAAGAAGACCTGTCGCTTGCTTTTTAACGCAGTGAAACTGAAAGTAAGATTTTGATTTTTAGGAAGTTATACTGTATTGACGCAACCTGTAGATTGCTTCTAACTTGAAGACGTAATTTGGCTCGTTTCCAGTGGTGGGATTATACGGGCGGCAGACATCCAAACCAGACCATCATCTCCTGGATTAGCCGCCATAGAGGTGGCTGCGCTATTGATGACAATCTGAAACTGAGTGCTATCTAATATTTTAGTCCAACTTGTGCCGTTTTTAGGGCCAATTCCGGTAGAAGTAACGTAATGAATAGAGACAATCGGTTGAGCGCTTACCTGTTGAGTCATAGCGAGAAGTGCGGCACTGAATAAAGCGAATCGTAATAGTTTGGCCATCAGTTGAGTACGTATTGTTTTCATTTCCTCAAATGTCTAAACTATTCATTAACCTTTATTTCAATTCCATCTCAATTTCTGTTAATTCCGTCTCAATTCCTGTCAATTCCGTCTCAATTCCTGTCAATTCCGTCTCAAATAGTTTCTTCCAGTTAAACAATTCGTTTCTCTCAAGTACACCTTTTGCCAAATCGATTCCTCGTTTGTAAATGGTTTTCTCTGTTTACTTGTATATTTAAGGCTCAATGGTTGACATAAGTCAGTCAACGTTTCTCTTTAAGTTACTCAACAAGATCGGACTTGGTATGCGCCTGTATAACACATTACGGCACTGTCTCCTAATACTAGTAAGTTGGTATATAGGTCTGATCGATAATCCTTGTTTAGCACAGTCTCTACGTTTACCCCCGCCCACTGCGATTACGGATCGGCAGGGTTTGTCTCAGGGTTTTATAACCGGTATTGTTCAGGATCGCCAGGGATTCATGTGGATCGCTTCCCGCGATGGGCTTTGTCGGTATGACGGCCGGACATTTCGGACGTTTAAACCAACGCCTACCGGAAAGCCATCACTTTCCTTCCCCGGACTAGGCAGACTGGTACTGGATCATCGAGGCATGATTTGGATCCTCAGTGAACGAGGGGATCTGGACCGCTTTGACCCACGTACCGAAACGTTCACCAATGTCTCCCAACTACCCGCCTATAAGAAAGCATTCTCGCACTCGGGGCCAGGGAATGTTTGGCTGGATCGACAGGATCGGCTCTGGATTATTTTTAATGCCTGGGGCGTAGGCTTGTATGATACACGCACAGGACGGTGTCAGCTCTACGGTCATCAGAAAGGCCAACCCAATACGTTAGAAGATCCGGGAATCGGCCTTACCGAAGACAATCTGGGCCGCTGCTGGGTAGCTACCTATCAAGGACTTACGTATTTTGATAAAATGCGACAGCGCTTTATAGCGCCTACTTTTCCAGTGCCTCACGACGAATTAAGCGGGTTTTACCGAACCCGGGACGGAGAGTTTCTTATTGGCTCCAGCCAGCAGTTGACACGGCTTAATCCGCTCACTGGCCAAACGCAACAGTATCCCCTTCCCCGCAAGCGGGTAATATGGGATATAATGAATTTTACCACCGATAATAAAGGAGTCATCTATTTTCAGCGGGATAGCCTGTTATACCGATACACCCATACGGAAGGCCCTCGGTTGCTTAGCGCTCAGGCCCCTATCTCCAATGCTGAGGAGAGCCATAGTTTATGTATGGATCGATCGGATGTACTTTGGGTAGGAACGAATGGGAGCGGTATCCGAAAGTATGATCTGAGAGGAAATCCTTTCCAGACGGCGCCTTATCAGGTTTCCTTCCATGTCGATTTGCTTCGGCGTTGGTTAGGCGTTAAGCAAAACCTGGACCCGTCCTATGTGGCCAATCGCAATAGTTACAATTTTCGGTATACAATCGATCAACAGCACAGACTTTGGTTTAACGCGGCTACTCAACCCTTTCAACGGCTAGACCTGGTAAGTGGCCACCTAACGACCATTCCATCACCCGCGCCACTTACAGCTTCAGGACCTAACCCCTATCCAATGGCCACCGATCCAGCCGGACAGATATGGGTCGTGTATGATTCGTTGGCCTGGCATTACCAGGAAGAAACGAGTAAGTGGATACCGTTTGACCATACGATACGCATTTCAGGTTCGGACCCTCCCTTACAATTGGTGGTCGATCAACAGGCGCTCTGGTTAGCTACGCCACGCGGAGGCCTTTTCCGGATTGACCGCCGAACGGGCGTTCATCGACAGTTTACACAGGTGGCGTCCAATCCGGCCTCGATTAATAGTAATAGTCTATTCTGTATGTCAGCCGATCCGATCGATCCCAATCGCTTATGGATAGGCACGTTTGGTGCAGGAGCCTGCGCGTTTGATAAACACACCGGCCAATGCCGCCGTTTTACAGAAGCCGATGGACTTCCCAACAATGTGATTTACTCCGTGATTCCTGATCAACAGGGATACCTCTGGATGGGAACTAATAAAGGGCTGGTACGTATGCATCGAAAAACATTTCAGATGCGCACCTACACCCATGAGGATGGGTTGCTGGCGGACGAGTTTAATCGCTTTCATTTTTTGCATCTGCCCCGTCTCGGGACTGCTAACGAGCAAATTTATATGGGAGGAGTGGAAGGCATCACGGCTTTTTCTCCTCGCCAGATTCAGGATGACAGCTTTACGCCTTCCGTTGAAATCACCCAGATTCAGATTAATAACCATCCTTTATCGCTGAGCCCGCCCGATACAGCCGCGGTACCTTTCCTACCGGTGCAGGTATTACAGGAGCTGGAGTTACCCTATGACCAAAACTTCCTGACGGTTCGATTCGCGGTGGCCCAATATAACAAACCCGAGAAGAACCGGTTTCGGTATCAGTTAGAAGGGCTTACTAACCAATGGGTGGAGACGACGCAGCCAGAAGCCGTTTATACGAATCTACCTTCCGGTCATTACCTCCTGAAGCTGAATGCATCGAACACTTCAGGCCTATGGAGTCCACACGTCCGTACCTTGTCGGTACGTATCCATCCGCCTTACTGGGCAACCTGGTGGGCGTATATGGTATACGGACTCATCGTTTTTTGCATAGCCTACGTAGTGTTACGCTCGTACATCAACCGGTTACGCTTACAACAAAATCTAGCGTTTCAGGAACGGGAGACTCAGCAGTTGCGAACGATTGATGAGATGAAAACGCGTTTTTTCTCGAATGTGACGCACGAGTTCAGAACCCCATTGACGCTAATTTTAACGCCCACTCAGCAGCTAAAACAAAAATATGCGGATACCGATGACCAGCGTCGGCTAGGCGTTATTGAACGTAACGCCTATCAGCTATTGGAGATGATTAACCAACTGCTCGATCTATCCAAATTAGAAGCGAACGCCATGCCAGTTCTGCGGTCGGTTGGCAATCTAAGCGAATTTATCGAGGAGACGGTCAACTCGTTTCGGGAAGAAGCCGATCATTTACGCATTGAGCTAGACTATCAACCGCAGCTCATGGGCGATTATTTATTTGATCGGGCTAAACTGGAACGGATCATCTATAATCTGGTGTCCAATGCCCTGAAGTTTAGTCGAGCGGGTGATCGGGTGGTCGTTACGGTACAGCAAGCAAACGACGGCTTGGTACAGCTCATTGTGACCGACACTGGGATTGGCATTGCCCCCGAGCAAGTACCGTATATCTTCAATCGCTTTTATCAGGCTGACGACTCCTTAACCCGGTCGCAGGAAGGAACCGGCATTGGTCTGGCCTTAGTCAAAGAACTTGTCGAGGTACAGGCCGGTACTATTTTGGTCAATAGTCAGCTGGGTGTAGGTACGAGTTTCACCATTCGACTGCCGTATCAACCCGCCTTCATTGGGCAACCGGTACCGAAGGCCATTAATACCAATCAGGGGAGTCAACCTATTCCTGCATCGCAACCTACTGCCGAATCACCACTTATCCTGCTAGTGGAAGACAATAACGATTTAGCCGAGTTTATTAGCCAAAGTTTACCGGCCTGGTATCAGATTGAGCGAGCCAGCAACGGAGCCCAGGGACTCGACATAGCGATTGAGCGCATGCCCGATCTAGTGCTAAGCGACGTACTTATGCCGGTTATGGATGGCTACACACTCTGCGAAAAACTGAAGGCCGATCCCCATACCAGCCATATTCCGGTGGTTCTATTGACTGCGAAAAATACGTTGGCTAACCGGGTAAAAGGATTAGGGCTTGGCGCCGATGACTATATCACCAAGCCGTTCCATGTAGCGGAGCTTCAACTCCGAATTCAGAATCTACTCAATAATCGGCAACAACTGCGCGACTGGATCCGACACAGTCTGTCTGATCTGGACCAAGTCGTCTCCACGGATGAGCTAGCTCAGTCCGATCCCTTTTTAGGTCGATTTTATACGATTCTCAGTAACCATCTCAACGATTCGGAGTTTGGCATCACCCAGTTATCTCAGGAGATCGGGATGAGCCGGGCTAGTTTGTACCGCAAACTGGAAGCGCTATCGAGTTTGCCGGTTAATGAATTAATTCAGCATTATCGGCTGAAGCGGGCTACGGAGTATCTGCGGGATGGGCAAAGCATAACGGCAACCGCTTATTTGGTCGGCTTTTCGAGTCCTTCGTATTTTTCCAGGAGTTTCCGTAAGCTTTACAACCTCACGCCTTCCGAGTTTATTACGCAATGTCAGCAAACAAATTAGGGGACGTCCTTTACGTGAAAGTAATTAAAAACGGCCATCAGATTGGTAAAAATGATAAGCGACAATTTGGTAGCTATGAAAATCAGTACTTTGATTAACACGTTAACTGCATTATCCTAAACGAAGTAGTTCATAAATTTCAATCTACCTTTTGGGCCAAGCTCACCGATGAGCTTCTTTCTGTAAGCACAACTGCCAAAAGAGAAAACGGTTTCTTATCCGTCTGTTCACTACCCTTAATAGAGTTAGTAGACGGCTAGCTATCTATGCGTGACATTTCTATACTTTTAAGGTAGGCTACGAGTTTAGCCGTTACGGATGTACTTATCCTGTAAGGCATTGAACACTTAGAATCTAGAGTAAGCTATCTTATAGAGCGATGAGGATGGATGCAAAAAACTTTCCCTGTTTGTTTGGTTGTACCCGTAAAGTGCTTTTCAGCTGAATTGCTATGCTCCCGTAGTCAGATAGAATAATTGCCGATTGATTCATTTTATCTTTAACAAGAAGCATCACAGCTGAATTAGGTCAGCTAACGTGGTACGGCCAGCATGTCGATCTATAAAAAATGCGGACCACTCCTGTAGTCCGCATTTTTTATGGTTGCACCAATACGAATTAATGCCCACAGGTGGTTCTAAGCCAGTGATGCCTCAACCGTAATTTTAGTGTTAAACAGCTTGGAAATCGGGCAATTCGCTTCGGCATCATCGACCAGCGATTGAAATTTCTCTGGCTCAATGCCCGGAACGCTGGCTTTAACCACCAAATGCGATTCACTGATGCTGCCAGTGCCAGGATCGAGGGTTATCGTGCAATCGGTGTCGATTGAATCAGCCGTAAAACCGGCTTCCTGCAGATTAAACGCTAGTTTCATCGAGAAACAGCCCGCGTGAGCAGCGCCAACCAATTCTTCAGGATTGGTGCCAACACCATCAGCAAAACGCGTATTAAAGGAATATTGGGTTTGATTAAGGACCGTACTGGCGGTCGATACGGTGCCTTTGCCTTCTTTGCCTGTACCTTCCCAGTGCGCCGAAGCCTTCCGTTTGATTTGCATACGAAACTAAGTGTTTAATAAATAGAGAATGTTGACCTGTCTGTCTCTAGTCGAGCACGACAAAAATAGAACAGCTTTAGTTGATAATCGAAATCGAGGACTGATGGTTTTATAAAATCTGCACGGTTGCCCAGTTAGCGCTCTAGTTGACCTGAGAAGTAGTTCCTGCTACGTTATCGATCCGTTATAAATCGGCGAAGAAATTCGTATCCATTCCCGCGTGGTTCACTGGTCATAGTACAGCCATGACTTGATCGACTTGATCATACGACCGTTGACGTTTGATCAACTGTCCCGTCAAATACTGATCTGAAGAAAACTAATTGTTATTTTTACATCAGGCAGTCCTAAAACTAGCCGCCATTAAAACACCACAATGACCCCTGTACAGGAAGCTAAACGCTACATTGACAACGCAAAGGAAATTCTGCGCGATAAAGCCAGAAAAGAAGAAGGCTATTACCAGGACGCAAAATATGTTAAACTCGCTGGCCATGCTGCTTACACGGGTATACTAGTTGCCCTGGATGGTTTACTAGGTAAAAAAGGTAAAGGTCGTAAAGATGTGGACTGGTATAAGCAAAATCTGGCTAAGCTTGATAAGCGAATGTTAAATTCGTTCGTGTCAGCCTATGATATTCTGCATTTGTCGATGGCCTATGATGGCATTCCCGACGCAGAAGTAGCACAAACAGGATTAAAACGTGCAGAATCGATCATCGATTGGGTTGAGCAACGAACAGTGACGGCTTAACCTGTCTATCCCGTTTGACAAGTCGATTTTACCGGTTAAATAAGTAGTCACATAATCTTAAACAATTTGGGTGTTGGCAGGGCAAGTGGCGTCAGGTTCGAACCTGACGCCACTTGCCCTGCCAACACCCAAATT
>NZ_JACXAA010000021.1 GCF_014699035.1 Spirosoma validum | reverse complement strand
AAGATGATTTTGTTAATGCAAAAGTCACCAGTAAGGCAAGAACTGTTGTAGCCGGTTTTGACTTTGTTGTAGCCGAAAACACTGCTTATTCAAGCTGTCAAAGCCCAAACTGGGCTACAGTTTACAGGTTGTCAAGAGTATACTGTTTCGACTCAATTAACGCCCCATTTTTGAAGCAGACAATTGAACGGCAGTATGGCCAAAACTTTAATCTTTACTATAATATCTCGGTGGTTACTCACCCATTAAAAAAGTATAGTTAGCCCCCCTTGTTTTTCAATATATTACCTATATTGGGCATTTGGGGTGTACTTAATCGGGCAATCTCCTGGGTAAGAAACTGGGTGAGCTGACCGTACATAAAATCTGACATCGGCTTAATCGTTTCCTGTCGACGCGACTCCTCTAGGGCAGCAATATAAGCCGTCCGATCTTGGGCATACACTAAGCTCAAGGGAAGGCCATGGTACTGCTGAACGTAATTCATCAGCAACCGAGAAGTGCGCCCATTGCCATCGCCAAAGGGATGAATACTGACCAACTGAAAGTGCACTTGGAATGAAAGATCATAAATCTGCCGAACCGTTTTGGCCGCGGGCAACAACGTATTCATCTCTTTGAGCAAGGTATCAACGGCCGCTGGCACCTTCTTGGCATCCAAAAACATGCGGCTACCAGCCATAGCACTGACTGTTCGGAATTGTCCTAGCCTCGAATCAAACGTGCCCGACAGGGTGTTGGTCGGACCGCCCGTCTGGCGCATGACCGCTGCGGCAATGGCCTGTAGCCGATCCCGGTTCAGGGGCTCGTGTTGGATGGCCCAGTCAAGGACTAGTTGTTGAGCGGTCTGATGATCAACGACCATCAAGTGGTGTTCCAGTGGCTTGTCCCCCGCCGTAAGCCCTTTTTCTAACAAGGTCTGGGTCTCCAGCAGTGTCAGAGTCGAGCCCTCGATGGCGGTCGAATGGTGGGTGTGCACCATTTGGTTATACAACTCGAAGTTGATTACCCCGGTGGTGAGGGCCTGGTATCGCTGAATCAGTTCAGGCAATGTTGGGGCGGTAGAGGGGGAGGTTTGAGCCATGGTGAGCAGTCGAGCAATGGGATAAAAAGATACAAAGGACAACGACTCGTGGCGCGACCGGCCTACGAAGCTACCTACATTTGGGATCTAGCCATGTACTGCTCCGAAAATGCCGTTACCGTTTGGTGCTAGCTCCAGAACGTACTCAATAAAACCATGCGGCTCTATATAAACGCCAACTCGTCTCAGATGGGAGCCTTTTGTGAGAAGGTATAGTGTAACGGAATAGGGTTAGCAACCGGTTGAGATTTCGTCCTAACTCGGTTGCTAACCCGTATTGACCTGCATTCTTTACTGCTGAAAATACTCGATCTTGTCAGCATCGGCGTTGTTGGTGGCGCGCGCTTCGGCCATGCCGCTGGGCAGCACCAGCACACTCAGGTTGAGCATCCCCGTGGTCGCTCCCGGACGCAACACCCCCGTCAGACCAACCGAGAGTTTATCCCCAGCCTCGATCACTTGATTGCTCGTCAGTACATAGTAGTTGGGGTCCGAATCGCTAAACGTCCAGACATCATTTTTCACCGCTCGCCCCCCGACCAAGCTGGCATTTTGGGGCCAGCTCAGAGTAACTTTAGCGTCTTTGGTCAGCTTGAGCGTCACACTGCCGCTGGTGGCCACCCCGTTTAGCTCCACCACATCCACTACAACCGTGATATCGGTCGGGCCATAGGCGGTGGTGGGCCGGGCGTAGAGCACCGGCGTCAGATCGGCTAGTTGGATCCCACTGACTTCCACCGTCAGGCGTTGACTGCAACTGCCCTGGCTGACCACGACGGTAAAGACCTGGGGACCGCTGCTGGTCAGGGTGGCTGACACCAGGGAGGTGGTGGCTGGCGAGCTGAGCCGGGTGCCGGGGGGGGGCAGCCACTGATAACTGCTGCCACCAGTGGCCGATAGGCTCAGACCACTGCCTACTAGGGCCGTAGTCGACGAAGCGCCAGCATTGGCGGCAAAGGTGCTGTTGAAGCTAATGCTGCTGGTAGCGGTAGCCCTACAGCCAGCGCTTCCTGTCACTGTCACCGTGTAGGTGCCCGCCGTTGTTACTACGGCCTGATTGGGGCTGCCAAGTGGGGTAGCCCCCGCACTGAAGGTGTAGGCCGAGCCGCCCCCGGCGGTCAGCGTCAGGCTGGCTTGGGCACAGGTGAGCGTGCCGCTCGATGGGCTGAGCGTAGCCAGGGGGAGGGGGTTGACCATCACACTAATCGTGGTGCTGGCAGGCGAACCGCCCACTCCGGCCACCGTCGCGGTAAAGGTCTGGACGCCCGAGCTGGTGGCCGTGGCCGACACCGCGCTGGTGCTGGTGGCCGACAGCGTCGTGCCGGCCGGAGCGCTCCAGGTGTAGCTAAAGGGGGCCGTTCCCCCCGTGGCTGAAACCGACAGGGCGACCGAACTGCCCGCGCAAACGGCCGTGGGACTGGCCATAGCGGTGAGCGTCGTTTGCACCGGTTGGGTCTGGACACCCAGGCTACATTGGTAGCTATTCTGGTCAGTCGTGGTCCCGTTGCCGAGCTGACCATATGCATTGTCGCCCGTCACACAAAGCGTTTGGCGGGTCGAGCCGATGACCAGCGAATGCCTGGCCGTGGACGCGCGAAACAGACTGACGATGGGCGAGGTAGTGGCAATGGCAACCGGGCTGGTGCGCCTGGAAGTGGTCCCATCCCCCAGCTGGCCATCGTTGTTATCACCCCAGGCCCACAAACTCCCGTTGCTTTGCAAACCTACCGTGTGAAAACTGCCCGTAGCGATACGGATCCAGTTGGTAGCCGTGCCGATGCGTACGGGGGCAGTGCGCTGGGTGAGGGTGCCATCCCCCAACTGGCCCGAGTCGTTTCTTCCCCAGGCCCACAAGCTACCATCACTTTGCAGGCCTACCGTGTGGTACAACCCCGCTTCGATACTAATCCAGTTAGTGGCCGTGCCAATGCGTTTAGGGCTTTTCTGGTCAGTGGTGGTGCCATCGCCTAACTGCCCATAGAGATTGTTGCCCCAGGCCCAGAGTGTCCCGTCGCTTTGCAACCCCACCGTGTGATTCCCTCCCGCCGCGATACTCACCCAATTGGTGGCCGTGCCAATGCGCGCCGGAAAGCTGCGGTTGGTAGTGGAGCCTTCCCCTAACTGCCCATACGTGTTATCACCCCAGGCAACCAGCCCCCCATCACTTTGCAGGCCTACCGTATGGCTGAAACCCGCCGCGACACTGACCCAGTTGGTCCCCGTGCCGATGCGCCCGGGGCTGGTTTTATTGGTGGTGGTGCCATCACCCAGCTGCCCACTGGTGTTATAGCCCCAGGCCCACAGACTTCCGTTACTTTGTAGCCCAACGGTATGGTACGCTCCCCCAACCACGCTAACCCAGTTATTAGCCGTTCCCGTGCGTACTGGTCTGGTTCGATTGGTGGTGGTCCCATCGCCCAGAGCGCCTAATTGATTATAACCCCAGGCCCAAAGACTGCCGTCGCTTTGCAAGCCGGCGGAGGTAGACCCGCCCACGGCCACACTCACCCAGTTGAGCAGCGGACTGCTGGTGCGCTGGGGGATAGGACGGGGCGTAATGCCGGTGCCATCCCCCAACTGACCGTCGTCATTCTCGCCCCAGGCCCAGAGTGTTCCGTCGCTTTGCAAGCCTACCATATAAAACGATCCTGCCGCGATACTCACCCAGTTGGTCCCCGTGCCAAGGCGCCCAGGGCTGGTGCGATTGGTGGTAGAGCCATCGCCTAACTGCCCATGCCGATTGTCTCCCCAGATCCATAGACTACCATCACTTTGTAGACCCGCCGTGTGGGCAGTCCCCGTTGCGATACTGACCCAACTGGTTCCCGTGCCGATGCGTAGGGGAATGAATCGGGTGGTAGTGGTCCCATCGCCCAATTCCCCAAAGTCATTGTCGCCCCAGGCCCACAGACTCCCGTCGCTTTGCAGGCCTACGGTGTGCAGATTTCCCGCTGCGATACGCACCCAGTTGTTAGCGGTACCAATGCGTAGGGGGCTGGTGCGTTCGGTCGCGGTATCATCACCCAACTGCCCTCTAACATTCCATCCCCAGGCCCACAGGCTGCCGTTGCTTTGCAGGGCCACGCTATGAAACCCTCCCGCCGCAATACTCACCCAGTTGGTCCCCGTGCCGATGCGCCCGGGGGCGGTGCGGGTAGTATACGTGCCATCGCCCAACTGGCCGTTGTTGTTATAGCCCCAGGCCCATAGACTGCCGTCGCTTTGCAAGCCGATCGTATGCCCGTTTCCTGCCGCGATACTCACCCAGTTGGTGGCCGATCCAATGCGCACTGGGGCGGTGCGGTCGGTGGTGGTGCCATCACCTAACTGCCCAACGAAATTAGCGCCCCAGGCCCACAGACTGCCGTCACTTTGCAGACCCAGGGTGTAAGAAGCGCCGGCCGCGATACTAACCCAGTTGGTCCCCGTGCCGATTCGTATCGGGTTGGGGTAGCCGCCGGAAGTCGTCCCATTGCCCAACTGCCCGGAGCTGTTATCACCCCAGGCCCATAGCGCCCCGTCGCGGATTTCGAAGGTGCTGGAGCTGAATGGGCCGGTGGCTACTCGCTGGTAGTTGCCTCGGTAGGCATGGCTGGATTTAGTATTGCTCCGGCTGGTTTGGGCGGAGGTCGCAAACGCCAGTAGGCAAAGCCCCAGCCCCAGCAGGGCGTGACGCAGCCAACTGACCCACGCGTTGCCGTTGCCCGTACCGCCTGCTTTGAGGGAGCGGATGGTGGGGGTTTGGGCTACAGTAGTATGGACACAAACCAGCATCAGCAGGCAGGTGTAACGAAGCCGGTTAAACGACCAGGGCAAAAACGGAGCCAGACGTACTCGTGGGTTCATCGATTGGGTAAACAAATTGATTGAGATCGCCCCCGTTAGTGGACGGAGCGGACAGCCCGGAAGACCGGCGGATGGCCGGGGCGTATCGAAGCCAAAGGCTCCTTTGATTGCCGGGGCAAGAGTAGGAATTTAGTCAGGGAGTGACTCGGAGATTTCACCCAAATATTCGGATAATTGTCCCACCCGGGGGCAAAAGCGGTTATATTTTGGACAAATCCCGCTTCTGACTGTGGGAGCGGGCGAATGTATTGGTCAAGACTTGGCCGAGGTAGCTGGGCGTATGCTACGGATAGTAGTTGACAGTTATTAAAACGAGCTGCCCAATTAAGCGCCCCATTTTTAAAGCAAACACATGAACGTTTCTTTATCTCAAGAGGGAGCATTTATATGAGAAAACGTCGTTTATCGTAGTTTGCCGAGTAATGCGTAGATTGGCTACCTCAAGAAACTGATTTTGCCACCCCATTTCCTGATGATCAACCCACAAGCACTCAGCCGGTTCTACCTTACCCTAGTTCCTTTTTTAGCGGCTGGCCTGGCGTTCGGAATCGGCCACAGCAAACCACAACTCTATCTACCCATCTGGATGGCCCATGCCCTCCTGATGGCATTCGCCGTTTGGAGCCTGGGAAAGAACTGCTTCACCAATCCCGACCCTGAGCAAAGACAACTCGGCACCATTGCCCTGTTGGTCATCATTCCCTGGATCGGGTTTACTGTTTTTGCGGGAATGGGACCTCCGCCTACTTCCATACCAGAATGGGTCGAGACCGCTACCGAACAACAGGTCCGCTATGCTCTGCTGATCATAGGGGGGATGCTGATTACTGTTGGGCTGGCCTTGCTGGCAAACAAACTCCGCCAGAGTGGGGAGAAGCAATACTGGTTACTTGGTTTACTAGCGCTGGGCATCGCCATGCCTTTATTTATTGCCAACATGGCCTATTGGGGAAGCTTTTTAGTCGAATCGTTCACCAACTTTTCGGCGGCTTCGGTGGCCAAAAGGCCCGATTGGTACTTGTCTATGCGCGCGCTTTTTACTTGGATCAGTGGCGTGGAGGTAGCTCTTTTGTATTTAGCTACGGCTGCTTTTGGGTTAGCCTTAGAATCAGTTGGCTGGTTGACGTCAACGGCTTGTCGTCTTTATGTGGTATTCAGTCTAGTCGGCACTTTATTGAGTGTGCTCCCCTCCTTTTCGGTTGGCCCATTAGAAATTGTGACGTACCTAGTGTCCATCCCAGCTTTCCCCTTCATCATGCCCTATCTGATGGCGCTTAATTTGTTGAACTTAGCTAATCGCAATGTTAGCACGATTCAATAAACCGGCTCAAGGAACGAGCTAGTGTTTCACAAGGGAGCGTTTTTGCAAGACACTAACTTAACCGTCTACTTTTTCTTGGTAGGGACAGTACTTTTAGGGAGCAAAGGGCTCTTCGTTGATGTCGCTGACGCTGGTTCTGATGGTACTGGTGTGATCCCTAAGCGTTTGATCACCAAATCAGTAATATTGTTTTCTTCCGAGGCATACAGAATGTTAGAAGAACCGTTGGAAGGTGAGTTCAGAATAAAACGATAACCGTTTTGTTTCGCTACGCTGTCAATGGCCAGTTGAACTTTGCTTAACACCGGACTCATTAGTTGGCCGTACTTTTTCTGCAACGATTCCTGAGCCGACCGACTAAATTCCTGGATACGGGTCTGTAGATTCTGTAGTTCAGTTTCTCGATCTTTTCGAACGCTTTCACTCAATTGAGCACCGGTCTTTTGATAGCTGGCATATTTCTCATCAAATTCCTTTTGCAACCGTTTTAGTTCAGTTTCCGCTTGTGTTTGTTGAACATTTAACTGACTCTCCACCTGCTTCGACGCGGGCATTTGGGAAACAATATAATCGATTCGAACAAACCCTACTCGTTCGGATTGAGCTTGTAACGTTAAGCAAGTCATTAGGAGAACGCTAGCCTGTAAACTAAGACGTATTATTTTTTTCATTGACACCCGCTTATGACTGAATACTAAGTTTTGTGGTTTGAACGAGCAAAGTAAGGAAAACCCAGATGGGGTGGTACGATTTAACATTTAATAACAAGACTACCGCTGTGATACAAATGCTGTGGCTATGGTCCCGCGGTCGCAAACGTCCAGGGAACAGCAAACAGCTATCAATGAGTAGCTCTTTACCAGCCAATGAACGACTAAAAATTGCTGATTTTACTAGTTAGATCATAGTCGTCTCGACTTTTGCAACGGCTAATGGTTTAGGATGCCCTATGGCTTATATCCTAAATTAAGCAGTTTGTTGACTGGGTTAGCTATTCCTTGATAAGTGATCCTTATCGGATACTGTGCGGTCAGGGCCTCTTCATCCAACACTCGAATTCGATTGGCGTTAGGAATGAACACGTAATCCTCATCGACTGACAGCACTCGATCTCCTAAACTGAGTCGAACGGTCGTTTGATTAACCCCGAGAGGTAGACGGATTTCATTACCGGATGGACTCTTAGATGGATAGAAAAATTCAGTCGCCCACTGCTGTTGCCTGGGGCCCGTATCCGACGCCAGCTTAAAGGGATAGCGTTGTTGAGAGGGAATCGAATCGGGCTTATTACTAAAGGTCGTTGATCGACCGAATGCTGATAACCCTGAAAGGGTGATTAAGCATACAAAGATTATACTACTTTTCATATCAAGATTTAGCGCAATCAACTTTAGTGACCAACGTGAAGCGTACGTTTTTCTATTATTTGATTTCTTATATGATAGATACCTAAAGCACGAAACTTAGGTCTAACTACTTGCTTATAAAACGACCGAATTACAGGCACTCAAATCGCTCTTTGTCTCAGATTGGATGGTATTTTGAGATTATGGAAGGGGATTAAATTCTTAAAAAGACATGCCCTTGTCTTGCCCCTTAGAACAGCCTTTAAAAAATGAATGTCAGTTTAAACTCTTCAAATTATTCCCGGCATTTCTGTCCAGTAAAGTAGCATATGGGTCTATTCCCACAAACGCCGGCCTGCCCTTTACCTTAACGGTAATCGTATGCGCTCCCGCCTTTAGCTGATACCTCTTTACAAATAAAGGATTCGTTTGCCATCGTCCGGCTTTATTGATGGTACCCGTTGCGAAAACACCCAAGTCTATGTAATCATTTGTTGTTGGGGCAGGTACTTCTTTACCGGTTTTATCCAGTGCTATTTTGGCAACATGCACCGAAAAGGTAACTTGGTATTCGTTTTTGTCAATCGGAATGGCTTTAGCCGTTAGTATCTTGTTATCATACACGGTTACCCTTAGCCAGTTATCGGCTAAATAGTATTTTAAAGAGTCGGGCACATGCTTTTGCAGGTAATCGTAAAGATCATGATTACCGGCATACGGCGGTTTGCTTTTAAAGGCGTAAGCACGTTTAAAATCACGCAAAGCGGCATTTAAATTAGCCTCGCCGATTAAGTTTTTTAAACCATACAGGACCACTCCGGCTTTTGCGCTTTGCTCTGGGAAGTTCATCGTCATCAGCGGTTGTTCGGGTTCGTTCAACCGGGTTCTCCGGTACTGGTAATCAGTCAATTGATCCAAAACGATAGCACGCATATTAGTTGCTCCGTACTCCTTTTTCAGTAAGGCCAGCGCGCTATAAGTAGCCAGCCCCTCGGGTATGATCAATGAGCCAACCGTGTTATTGGGCGCTACCTGGAAGCGCCACCATTGCTGCGCCAACGTACGGGCAGTACGGAAATACGTATAATCGAACTGGTTTGGGTCGCTGAAATGAGCGTTCCAGGCAAAATCTTCTGTATAGGCATCAAGCGTAGCCAGCGAAGTTATTTTGTTTTGATAAACATTGGTCTCAGCCAGGTGGATCGCCTTGAATGGGTAATCCCCGTAAGCCTGGCTGAAATAATGCAGCCCATCTTTATAGGCGGCCATGAAACGGCTTATATTGGCGGCATGTTGCGGATGATAATAAATAGCGATTTCCACCGGGTGATCCAATTGCACCGTATCCTGCAAAACAGCATATCGGGCCGATAGGATACCGATGGGCATATAAAGTCCCGGATCGGTTTGTGTATACTGAAAATAATTGCGGCCGTTCTGCTTCCAGTGTTTAACCAATGTTCCGGGCGCGAGCGCCGTTTGATCAGCGGAGGTGCTAACGGTTAGGTCCAGCTTTAATAAGTCAATAGTAGGGCCTGCTTTCAATGTTGCCCGTCCGGCAGGGTCATCCTGCGGAATAGCACCGGGCTCGATTTTTTTAGGTAAATGGTATCTTCGGCGTTCAAAAGGATCGGTCAGCTCCTCGAAAGTATCATAACCCAGGCTTGGCAATCCGCCTTGAAAAAAAGTGCCGTTATGCAGCATAGTTTCGGCGTAGGTATCATTGCGGAAGCCGGGATAGCCCTGCCAGGAATGAATTTCCAGTAATAAAGAATCACCCGGCAGCAGCGCCCGGTCAAACTGATACAGCCGGTATTCAGCAGGTTCACGTTCTGGCCTGAAAAAATTAAATAGCCCGCGAGGGTAAAAGAGTGGATAGGTATAGGGGATCGCTTTCCCGCCGGTTTTGATCCTAAAATCGGTTAATTCCTCACCATCGACGAGTAATTGGGTGATTGGCTGTTTTGTTTTATTTTGGATGGTAACCCAGGCATGGGTCAATGCTTGCTGTTTAGCTGGGTAGAGGTCAACCTGGGATCTGATCCGGGTTACTTTTGGCAGCGGCAGTCCGGCAAACTGTTTTAAAACCGTTTCAAACCGTACTTTACGTTCTGTTTGCTCGTTTTGGGTCAGGTAATTGTTTAGGTAGCTTACGTTATAGTAAATAAAACTACCGACAATCAGGAAAGCGGCTAGGACAACCAAGGTTATGCGTTTAGTTGTCTTATTAAAACGTTGTGTAGCCAAGCTGAACCTGTCCTTGAACGTACTGCTTATGCCACGATTATAGCCTAAAGCAGAAAGGATAACGAGCAGCCCGCCAAACAGCAGCCAATAAGTATTAAACCAGCTTACCGGTACCAACATATGCCCTAGTCCGTCCATATCGGACAATTGATAAGTGGGGGTAATGGCATAAAGCAGCAGGTGATAATCCAGTGTGCCCGATTTATTTAGAAAAAACAACGCTAGCCAAAGTAGTAGCCCGATGGTATGACCAACAAATTTTTCATTAACCAGTACATGCACCCCATAACAAAAGATGACAATCTGGATGAATCGGGGTATTAAAAGCACAAAAACCTGCGTAGCATATAATCCGAAATTAAACTGGTAGAACCCTTGCGCGATCTGCACGCTTAAGCCGCAGATTACCGGGATTAGGGCCAAACTAATGCCCAGTGTAAGTAACGTGAGCAGTTTAGCCGCATTTAAAATGCGGTTTGATGGGGGTAAGGTATCGTTAATGACGGCAAATTCGCTGCTGCGTTCGCGGTGCACTATTTCGCCGGTATAAAACAGGAGGAAAATGAAACTATAAAAGGGAAACGTATCATTGAAAATAGTAAACAGCAAAACTGTGCGCGGAAACTCAGGTATGCCAAATGGTGAAACCCCCATCCCAAAAGCTAACAAAAGAAAAAAGACACCACTGGATAAAATGATCCAGAAATAATTATCGGTAACCAAATTCAACCATTCTGTTTTGACCAGGCTTACCAATATGCGCCTGCTATACGGGTTTTTAAAACTGACATGGACGTTTGGGAGGTATGATACCGATGTATCTGAAGCGGTGTCAACAACGAGCTTTTTAGCTGTTTGCTCCTTAAAAAAACGGCCAAAGCTAAACCGGCTATAAGCCAAAAACAAGATAGCCAAACTAATCGCTATCCACAGCAACCTGTTTACTAAAAACGTCCCGCTGATGGCGATCAGAGACGAATTTTTCTGTATAATGGTAGCGTTATTAGCTTGCAGCATGACCCCGTTAATGGCAAACGGGTCAGCCAGGTTTACCACGGTGGCGCTGTGGTCATGCATCAGGAAAAAGAAAGACAAAAAATAGCCCAGGAATAAAAGCACCCCACCCCCATAGATCACTTTTACACTGCGCGTTAGTGAAACCAGCCCGTAAAACAAGGAGGCCGTAAAGAATACATTCGGCAGGGCGATGGTAAAAAATGGGTGCAGGTAGTAAGCTGGCGCATTTGTCCCGTATTGTTCGGCGTAGCGCCAACCCAGTACAGGACCAAGCAGCGTACCTCCATAAGCGCCAATAATCAGTCCACTGGCAATAAAAAGCAGGCAACTAAAAGCGCCAAGGTATCGTCCCCAGAAATAACCGGCCTCGCTGATGGGATACGTAAGGTAATACTGTTTCGTGCGGTACTCGATGTCCCGGTAGATAGGCAAACCCATCACTGATGAACCGATCATGGCCAGGATCATACTCATGGCCGCGCACCATAAGGCGAGTACATAAGGCGCATTGATATGCTCTTTTTCCGATAAGGGTACAGAACCGGTCGCAAACGTGCCCAGGCTAAAAATCAGTACAGCGGCAAAATATAAATACGTGGCGGGCCGCCGGAACTGGAAGTGAAGTTCGAACCGGAATAGGTTAGTAAACATTGGTAGCCCGATTAGTGATCTGGGAAAAATAAACATCTTCCAAGCTGGCCTCAACCGGGATAAATCCGTCCCCTGCTTCTTGTTCCACCATTATCCGTATATGCAGTTTACCGGTTTTTAATTGGGTTGAAATAACGTCGTACTTCGACTGATACGGGCCAAGTTCAGCCGTTGTAATGGCTTTGCTATAAATCTTACCATTTAGTGCGTTAACGGCTTCACCCGGTTGGCCCGAGTAGCGTACCTCACCCCGGCTGATGATCGCGAAACGGGAACAAAGGGTACTGACATCTTCGACAATATGGGTAGAAAGGATAACAATCGTATTTTCGCCCAGGCTGCTGAGCAGGTTATAAAAACGATTTCGCTCAGTGGGGTCAAGTCCGGCGGTTGGTTCGTCAACAATGATCAGTTTTGGATCGCCGATCAAGGCCTGTGCGATACCGAAACGCTGTTTCATCCCGCCCGAAAACGTACCGAGCTGTTTTTTGCGGTCAGCAAACAGGTTAACCTGGGCCAGCAAGGCTTCCACCAAGGCCCGGCGTTCGGCCTTATTTCCCACGCCCTTTAATTGCGCAATATGATCTAATAACCGTTCGGCGGATAGGTTAGGATAAACGCCGAAATCCTGGGGCAGGTAACCCAAGAGTTGCCGCACTTCAGTCCTGTTGGTTAACACATCCAGGTCATCCAGAAATATACGGCCGCTGTCCGCTTCCTGTAGCGTAGCGATCGTGCGCATTAAGGATGACTTCCCCGCGCCGTTTGGGCCCAATAGTCCAAACAGCCCGTTGGTAAGACGTAGTGAAACGTTCGTAAGGGCACGAACGCCGTTGGGATAGGTTTTAGATAAATTGTCGATCACTAAGTTCATCGCTTCTTTTCTTGACTACGGGTCAAAAATGGCGGAGCGAAATGGGAAAGAAGAAATAACCGGTCGGACAACCCGAATACGCTGACGAATAGTTGTTCTGTCCTGACCAGATCGTTTGTCAGCCGTTTACGGCCATATGACCTGTCGTGCCATTCGTTGGTCAGTGATAGGCTGTAGTTCATGACTATACCCGGATATTTGACGTATGAAATTACCGGCCAACTACTTCGACGTATTTTTTGAAAAAGGCAAAAGGATACACCTGTTGGTTTTCCTGGCTTTATTAATTCTATTGGTCTTTGTGCTTTCCATCAGCCGCAACGGGCGTTATGCGCCGGGCGCATTCGTGAGCTATGGCTGGGTTATCGCTTGCGTTTACACAGGCCGATGGCTGTGCCGCAACTGGTTGCTTACTGGACAGTGGGTTGGTCTGGTGATGATGCTTATCGTTGCCCTTATAGGGCTTGGCGGGCTCGGACTTGGGGTTTACGTTTATTTTTTTGAACCGAATCTGCCGTTAAATCATATCATCGAATCGGGTATAAATAGTACGGTGGTCACCTTCCTATTGCTCTTTGGCGGCTTTTTTTTGGCGGTGATCAGGAGCGCAATCCGGGAAAAGATGAATGGGCTCATTCTTGCCGAACAAAAAAAGGGAAGCGAGTTGAGCCTCTTGCGTTCGCAGGTAAGCCCGCATTTCTTGTTTAATACCCTCAACAATATGTACAGCCTATCCATTAACCGACCTAACCAGATGCCTGCTTTATTGCTGAAACTGTCCGAGTTACTGCGCTATTCCGTTTATGATGCCGATCAGCCCCTGGTTCAGTTAAACGATGAACTGGACTATATCCGTAATTACATCGACCTGGAAAACATCCGGAGCGCGGACAGGCTTTCGCTCAACGTTACCTTACCGGATGCACCCGCCGGTTTGAAAATAGCCCCCATGTTGCTGGTCGTATTCGTTGAAAACGCGTTTAAACATTCCCGGAATACGCTTGAGAGTGAAATCCAAATCGGTATCAATTGCCAAATTGTAAATGACCATATTTATTTCGATGTGACGAATAGTTACAGCGAAAACGGAGCGAAGGATTGTACTGATAAACGCAATTCGGGCTTTGGTATAGCCAACGTAATCAAACGGTTGGATTTGCTTTACCCCGGTGAATACACCCTAAACCAAACCCATACTGAAAATCGATTTAAAGTAGAACTTAGCCTTAAAGTAAACTAAATGGATCAGTTCACCTGCCTTATAGTCGATGACGAGCCTTTAGCCAGGGAGCTTATGGTAACCTATTGCGGTTACCTACCGCAGCTCAGGATTGAGGCCGTTTGTGGTAACGCTTTCGAGGCAAAAACGATGTTGCAGGAAAAAGCCATTGCCATCCTGTTTCTGGATATTCACATGCCCGTGTTGGATGGTATTGGTTTTCTGCAAACGCTAAAAACCAGGCCGCAGGTAATTATGACCACCGCTTATAAAGAGTACGCCGTGAATGCATTCGACTTAGCGGTCTGTGATTACCTGGTCAAGCCGTTTTCGCTGGAACGGTTTATTATGGCGGTCGATAAAGCCACGGAAAACATCGGCTCCCGAAATAACCGTAACCCGGTAGCTAAAGCAGCAGACGATCATCTTTTTATAAAAACGGAAGGCAAGATCTATAGGATAAACCATGACGAATTGCTATTTGCCGAGGCAAATGGCAATTATACGAAGATCGTCACCACCGATAAACCATTAACACCAGTCATGTCCTTCTCCGGCTTAGAGCAGCAACTGCCTGCCACTCAATTCATCAAGGTGCATCGGTCATTTATTATTAACAAATCCAAAATCGGGCGCATCGAGGGAAATAGGATATTTATTGGTGAACAGGAAATCCCTATTGGAAAAAATTATCGGGATGAGTTATTCAAAAAATTGGGCTTATAATTATTACTGAATGGGATTGTATTTTTAATTATTCAACTTACCATGAGCGCATCAAAACGGGTGCGGTCTTCGGTTGACAGGTATTCACGGCGGGCCATAGAGGAATAGCAAAATCACCCGAATTCCAGATACTCAGCTCTATCATCGTATCAGATAGGAGCCATAACTGAGAATAAGTAACCCAACGTTTTAATGCTATTTAGAGTAGAGTGCTAGCCAAACCGGCATTATAACAATGGTAAAACACGACCTAATTACTTTCGGCCAGTATACCTGGCAGGTGCTAGCCATTGAAGAGGGGCAAAGAGCGCTGATTATTACGCAAGACATAGTGGATCTGCGATGGTATCACCATCAGTTTGTCAATGTAACCTGGGCAAATTCGACCTTAAGGCATTACCTGAATGAGGAACTCTATCCTTCATTCGGCCCTGAGGAGCAGGCCCAAATCATGCAGGTTACCAACCGGAATGCCAACAACCCGTGGTTCAATACTGCAGGAGGGCCAGACACCGCCGATCACCTATTCTTACTAAGCTTGCAAGAGGTTTGCCAGTATTTTGGCGACAGCCAGGCCAAGCTGAGTACTAAAGGGGGGCAAACTTGGCTTATTGACGACCAAAACAACGGAAATCGACAAGCCCGATACGGTACGGACTTCCACGGGTGGCGACTTCGGTCGGACGGGTGCCAGTATCACCAAACATGGCCATGTTTATGTGCGTGGCAACGGCGTCTTCGGCCGGCCCAGAGACGGTGGCGGTGTTCGTCCAGCATTGTGGTTGCAGCTCTAGAAGTAAGTCTTGCTGTGGTCGGCAATGCGGCTCTTTTCTATTTCAACTAGATTTTGCTATACTGTACACTTATGGTAGCGTTTTAGGAGACGGTTACGTTTTACTATCTGTCAAACCGCACCGGCGGACCGGCCATCAGTTGTATACGCTTCGCTACGACCACTATGACTAGTTATAGCTTCACTTTCATCCAGTAAAAATCAGTTCACTCACCTCAAATTTTAAGCTATTTATTGCTGTATTCTACTTTCTTGAAGGGCTTTGGTAGCAATGAACCTGATCGTAATCGACAATCATCGTTGAGTAGGTTCAATACCATCTCCTCATTTTTGATTACTACTTGATAGATTCCAATCGCTTGGGTGTCACAGGGACTAGTCCCACTTACTTTTTGCCAGATCAGTGAATCGCCTTTCATCGTATAGGTCATCGTTTCCAGCAACTGCTTATCCGCTACGGTATACATTCTCATCGTGTCGGCTCCATACCTAAGAACAACATCCACGACTTTGCTGGTCTCGACGGTACCTTGCCAGGCGGTATTGGCTAAGGGGTTTTTCACTTGGGCAGTAGCCGTTAAGCTAGCCCCTATTAGGAGAGTAATGACAAAGAATGGTTTCATCAGGTAAAAAGAATGGTTTCATCAGGTAAAGTAATAATTAGTCGTTTAAGTAAGGCCAAATTTATTCAGACAGCCTAATTGGCTTTAGCGTATAAGTACCCGTTTTCAACCTATGCGACTGATTGAGGTAGACAAATATTGATAAATCAGCCTTTTGTGCGAAACTACATACTGGTAGTCAATGGTACGTTTTGTCAAACCAAGGTTAGGTACCGCTTTTGGTTTGGTCGGCGAAATCGGCATCGTAAATTTTATTAGGTTTTAGATAAACGACATTCTTTTGAAAATCTAACACCGTATTAAACCGTTTCAGAATATCGTTGCCTAGGATATGAATGTTCAGTCCGTGCATCGGATTAGCGTGTTGCATGACCTGAATTGGGACATTTTTCAAGGTAAAATTGCCAATTTTCAATAGGTCTAAATCAGCCGTAATAACCGGAATTTCATTGCCACTAGCCCCATGCATCATTACTTTACTCAGTACGGTCATATCACGGGTAGGAAAGTGCGCTTCTTTCAATAAATCACTATCCAGCATAACGGTTCTGGTATACCCTAAATCAAACAGAAACCAGTTTTTAGCTTTGGTTCCACTTTGCTGAAGTTCACTTTCTATAAACGGCTTATTGTCGATATAGCGCATTTTAAAGGCATGGTAATCCTTGTCCCGTAGGATTTGTTTCGGCATGTTAGAATGGACAATCAGTTTATTCTCGTCATAATTGAGTTCTACGACCATTCCATCAAAGTTGTTCCACCCTAGCAGTCCATCCGTCTCGTGACCGGCCATTTCGATGTCATGAACTTTACTTGTATACAGTTTGCTGCCGATTTGTAGGGTATAATCCGTATTGTATAGCGTTGGCCTGGATCTAAATTTACGCTTCAACGCATCATTAGTGAGCGCTACGTCATTCGCCCCGGTATCAAAATTAAGTACGAGTGAATCCGTGCGGTCAAAGATGACCCTTAAAAAATTAGTGTTATACTGATTGACAAAGAAGGGAATCGAATCATGAATTTCAGGCGAGCGTTTAGCTAAACTTTTTGTTTCGATACTTTGAACTTGCGTAAGACAAGAATCTTTGTCATTGAGCAAAATAATAAAGTCCTTCTTCTGGCCGGGTTTGATCGTAAAAATGAGTGAATCACTATCCGTTTTAAATGTCACCGTTGTGGTTTTGGTCAGTTTACCAACCGTAAACACATCTCGTTTTACGTTCGGGTTGATGTGCCATTGATACACGGAATTAGATTGATCGTATTTTACATAGATAACTGCTTTAGTAGAATGCGCCTTAATAATTGGTGTTGCCTTTTGAGCAAAGCAAGTACAAGCGTTTAGGGCAAGAAGTAACGTCAAAATCGTCTTCATACAGGTAAGGTTTTTTTTGAATCTCATCGACCAACTTCGGCTTGTTGCCGATAGGTTGCTTGAAAATAAGTGGATAGATGTTGTCTAAAGCTCATAAGCCCTATACTGGCCCTTATCTGATTGGAGCCATTAGCGAACAGTTATCTTGTGATGAGGAGTTGAGGGGAAATTGTGTACGCCAGTGGGATTCCCCATTCATCAGTTACCCCAGTTATCCGATTATGCCTGGATAATCAAATAGGGGGGACAACGTAATCAATAGTTCGTGTCATTGAACGCCCGGAAATAGAGGTATGAGTTTCATTTTGGAGCGTATATTGAGATTATGGTTTTTAATATTTGTCAAGTGGCCCGCCACCGCGGTACTATCTGTAGCATACGGTTAATGTCGTTTTACCTTGACTTTACGTTCATTAAAGAAATCCACGGCAATTCTGCATAAAGCATCCGCCTTTTCGTCTGGCATGTCGTGGCCCACGTTCGGATAAATACATAGTTGCCCATCTTGTAGCGCTTCAAAAAGGGATATTGTATGATCTAGTTTGATCATGTCTCTGTCGCCACGAATCAACAACACAGGTACTTTAATCTGGGCAATTTTATCAGCTGGAATCTTAATCTCCCGTTCCCACGTCCGTTGATTGTCCTTCCAAAACTTCATCCATTTTTCAGGTTCGGGATTCAGTCGCTGATAATTTTCTAACCAATCCTTATCCTCTTTTACCGCTTCAATGGTATATGCTTTTAACATATCGCGTGCTTCCTGCTTTAGTCCACTGGCTGTTGAATTCGATGCACCGCTCACCACTTTCTTTATTTTGTCAGGCCTATTGGCGGCCAGCAGCAATGACGTGTTGCCTCCTGTACTCCAACCCATTACATAAACACTATCTAGGTTCAGTTGATCGATAAGCTGCGAGTTGTAATCGGCTAGCAATGCGCCACTTAAACTATCAGCATGCTCTGAGCGTCCATGCCCCGGGGCATCAGGCGCTATAACCCTGAAATGTTTTGACAGTTCGGGGATGATCCCCCCTAAGTTTTCTATTGAGCCCAGCCCTTGGTGCAAGAGCAATAAGGGAATTCCTTCTCCATATTCCTCATAATAAATCTTGGTCCCATGTATAACCAAATACTTTCCCTTATTAGAGCCGTACTTAATTGATTCTTTGGGCTCTTTGACATGGCTAGGCTTGTTGGCATCGTTGCAAGCGATACTTGTTAATGAAAAAAAGAGAAGGCAGAGAATTCCTTTCATATGATTCGTTTCTTCTAAATTAAAAAGCCAGTTGAGTAGCAAAAGTAGAGTAGCGATAGGTCAGCGATCCTCCGTTAAGAGAATTTAACAATTAGCCCTAATGCCCGATGAGATGCCTTCTGAAAAAAGCACATTAACTCCCATCTGCGGTTGCGCCGGGCTTCCGAAGCGGGTACAACTCGAAACTCAACGTCTCGTGCACTAAAGCCATACGTTGAGAATGCTTATGCAGGATTGGTGAGCGAATGGAACCTAAAATGGCTTCAGGTCTACTGCCCTTGCTACCGCTAGAATACTACCCAGCCTACTCAGCGGGCGCTATTTTCTTAACCAGATTGGAGGGCAAGTAACAGTTGAAGCCCGTCTGTTGGTGCAGATCAGTCAACAAACTAATCGTTTCTACACTGCTCAGGCCGATAGCTGCCCGGCGTTGATCAACGTTGGCCTTCGCCTGAGCCGTCAAGGAACTACTTAAATAGCCGAAGTGCGTCTGTTGCCCATTGGTCTTGACGGCCATATACCAGTCATCAATCATGGCAAATTCGTAGGGCGACAGCTGACCGGACTTCAGGGCCTTCATCAGCTTGGGCCGCACATGGGGGTACACGGTGTCTTTCAAGGTATAGGCTTTACTAATCGAGTTGTGATGACTCAGCATGACCGCCGCCCAGTAACTATTGTGAATCAGTCGCTCACCGGGGTAGCCGTATTGATCAATAATGGGCAGGAGTTGACCCATCTGCTGCTCATTGTGGGGCGCAAACCGTTTTTCGGCGTACTGTTCCTGAGTAGCCCCCATACGAAATAGGGCTAACAGGGCTTTTCGCTGATCTTTCTTGAACATCTTCTCAACCCGAGCCCGAATAGCCTGGTTTCCCCCGGTTTGGTAGCGTGCTCTGAGCGAGTCGTACTGTTGTTCAACCACACGCCACTGCGGATCGCCCTGAAGCGGAGTGAGCAAGGCATTTTTCTTGATGTCGCTCATCGTCCAGCCCGTAGCGATTGCTTTCTTAAGATAGGTAAACGCCTGCTGCTTTTGGCCCACTTGTAGAGCCAATTGGGTAGCCACTTTGTAGTCTCTGGAAAAGACGAACTCGTAGCGATCAACCACCTGGTTGTAGAGCGATAATGCCTCCTGGTAGTGTTTGTGGGCAATAAGCTGTTGTGCCTTAGCAATGGTTTGATGATAGGTTGTGTAATCGGTTTGATCGTCCTGGTCAGGCTGACTAACCGAGAGGAGAATGATATTCAGAAGACGATAAAGGGTAAGGAACTGGTTCATACGAGGGGTTTTACCATTCAGACGCGGAAGGGTGTCGGGCGGTTGTAAGCCGTTAAGGAGTTTTAACAAACTAGTGACTGTTGATGACAGGCGTGTCCTCTTTCTAAATACTTCTCACCCTAACGGCAGCATAAAGGCAGAAGGATAAACTCGTTCGTCTCATGGGGGAGCGTTTTATTGAGATTCTAATGTTCTAATCAAAGCTTAGTAGAATGAGAACACTTTTCATAATTAATTTAATAGATTTGGTCATTCGTTTTCCTCATCAAACTTAACTATGAAAAGAATTCTTACTTTCTTGATAACCAGTTCGTTTTTAAGCCAGTTCGCAGTGGCTCAAGACTACAAGCCATTTAAAGTAAACCTAGCTTTAGGCTATGCTAAACCAATTGGGAACAATGCGTCGGGGGGCTCTCGTTTACCCTCGAACCTAAGTATGCTTTCACCAATCGTCTGGAGGCTGGCCTTAAGCTTTCGGTGGCTATCATGGCCCGTGAAGTTGCTTTTGATAATGCGAATTCGACCAGTGAACTCAAGGCAGTGGGCTCCGCTTTACTAACCGGGAATTACTTCTTAACGAATGCTAGATTTCGGCCTTTCCTTGGTGCCGGTATCGGTGTATTCTCGTTAGCTCAAACGGAATTGAGTATCTCTAAAGGGGGGCAAGAACAGTCAAAGAGTGTACTTGCTGGGGGTAATAAGTTGGGAGGTTTGATCCGAGCAGGCTTTAAAACGGGGCATTTCCAATTAAGTCTGGATTACAATCTTATCCCTAATACAGTCGGTGTTGCCGTCTTTAATAACGGTCAAGTCTACGGATTTGTGAGCAAAAGCTCCTACTTTGATATTAACTTTGGGCTTGCAATTGGGGGTGGTCGTCATTAAACAGAGTTAATAAGCCTTACAAAATAAGGGGGGGTAAATCAAGATAATAAAAATTTTCATTTCCTCATTATAGATGTATCATTAACCCCCCATTTAAAGCGACGGCTAACATTAGCCTATAAAAAGGTATCACCAAAAATGCCCTGTCATTTAGGCTAATGCCGCCGTTGGTAAACGGGGATCAATCGGGTAAGGTTGAATCGAGAGGACGTGGCACTCGCTACGCTGAGCATGTAAGGGGTCTAACAATACATTGCGGGAAGGCGACAGGGGAACTACAGTTGAAGGTAAAGCCAAACATAAACTCTTGTGGCGCTCGAACTGCTGGTCGGCAAAAAACGGCAAGCCTACAGGAGTGGCATAGGGATCATCCCAGCCAAGAGGCAGTTCTTCCACGCTTACAAAGATGATTGAGTGGTCGGGTACGACAATTTCACATAGGATCAGCGGAGGCAGGTCCGCTAAAGGCGTGCCGTCCAGATGCACCATGTACTCTAGAAAACATAGTTCGGGGGTAGTGGCCGTGTAGACCATAGGCCGTCCTTTAGCATTCCAGCGCCCACCCCGTAGTTTAGCCCCTATGCCCTCTAGGATGCTGTCACGATGCGCGTCGGTTTGGATACGATACAAAGTGATGGCCATTAGCTAAAGACTCCATATTCAATCCGCCCTAAGATGTCTTCGATCAACTGGACACCGGTGGGGCTATCCAGCAGATCTAAGGGAGACCGATCCCCTAATAGCCGTAAGGGTCGACGTAGCCAACGATTAAACTTGCCTTGGTCTTGGAAAACGGTTGCTCCATAGCCCGCCAATCGACCCAATAGCAGCAGCTTTTCGGAAGTGGCGGCATCGAGTCGCCCAGCCTTAGCCTGTCGGTGGAAGGTAGCCACTGACTGATTAAGTAACCTAGCCATCTCCTTATCCGTGACTCCCAATAACCCGGCAATGTGTCCGGCCTCAGTGCCCATTAGTCCTTGGCGAGAGCGGTCAATGAGTTGAAGAGCCGTCAGAGGCTGAGGAAAGGGATTTTGTTCGCTAATGTAAGCAGAAGCTTGCGTTGCCATGTTGTACTACCAAAGAGAGCTTATAGTCTCATTTGATAGTGTCGTAACTATCTTTTGATGCTTCTGGTTCAACAATGACTAAAAGTGTGAAGGGAGTTGGGTAAAAAGACGTCTCATTTTGGGGAGCGTTTATGTGAGAATCGGGAATTACGCCGATCCTACGTTGTTGTGGCCTTTATCGAGCAAATCGGTTAGCAATGATGTCCGTTCGACCAGATCCACCGGGACCACTGGCTAGATAAATGGCTCAGAACCCGACATAAAGCCTCAGCCGACGAGGATGGTAGTATCCCCGACCAAGATATCCATTAATGGGTAAAGCCACTCCGGGTTGCTGAACCAGCCCGAGTTCTTGTCGGATGCGTACCCAGTGCCCCCGCGACACCAATGGACTCATGCCGCTCACCAAATATAAGCGGTGATGGCTGGTCGGATGCGTCTCGACCCGATCGAGAAACCAACGATTGACCAGATACGAACGGTGCAGCCGCACAAAGCTTGCCGGGGGCAGCTGGGCCTGCAGCCGCTTGAGGCTATAGGGCACCAGCCATTGACGCCCATCGCGGCAGTGCAACCAACTATACTTATGCGCTCTCGATAGATACACCAGTTCGGATGGGGCCACGGGCTGCCTTCCGGCTCGTAGACGCATGATTTGTAGCGGAGGCCAGTCAGGGCACTCGTCTGGTGGACAGGATTGAGGCAGAAAGATCATGGACGAGAAGGAAGGCGATTCAGTTTAGTGGCGTGGCCCTACGGACCGATTAAGGAAGACTTAGCTCTTCTAGCCAGAAGCTGTACTGAGTGGGCTGAGCCGCCAAGTGAACCACTAGTTGTGGCAGCGCCCATGGCTGCTTCGCATCGGTTTTCAGTCCCTGGGCCTGCTGAGCCAGGGTAGACGGAAAGGTGTCCGGGCCGGTGCGTTAGCGGAAGCAATGCTGAGAGGTTGGTTCGTGAAGGATATGACTTCCCGGCTGGAAAGCCAGCCGGGAAGTGGTTTGGGTAAAAACGGGGCCATGGCGGACCGGCTTGTCGCTACTGCTGGAAATAATCGATCTTGTCAGCATCGGCGTTGTTGGTGGCGCGCGCTTCGGTCATACCGCCGGGCAGCACCACCACACTCAGGTTGATCACACCCGTGGTGGCCCCCGGGCGCAATACCCCCGTCAGGCCAACCGAGAGTTTATCCCCAGCCCCAATGACTTGATTCGTCGTCAGCACATAGTAGTTGGGGTCCGTCTCGCTAAACGTCCAGACGTTGTTCGCCACCTCTCGCCCCCCGACAAGGGTTGCACTCTGGGGTAAGCTCAGGGTGACTTTAGCGTCTTTGGTCAGCCTGAGCGTCAGGCTGCCGCTGGTGGCCACGTCGTTCAGCTCCACCACATTCACCACCACCGTCAGATCGGTGATGCCGTAGGCTGTTGTGGGTCGGGCGTAGAGCACCGGCGTCAGGTCCGCCAGCCGAATGGCCGTTACCCCGACGGTCAGCGTCTGGCTACAACTGCCCTGACTGACGACAAGGGTGAAGGTCTGCAGGCCGGCGCTGGTCAGTGTGGCCGAGACGGTGGACGCGGTGGTGGGGGAACTCAGGGTAGCGCCCGGGGGAGCCGTCCACTGGAAGCTGTCTCCTGCGCTGGCGCTCAGGCTAACCACCCCACCCACCGGGGCGGTTAGGGAGGAGGCCATCGCCGTGATGGGGCTGCCCTGGTACTCATAGGCGCCCAGATCGACCCGTCCATCCACGATCCGCGCATTGCCTGCCAGATCGGTGGTGGGCAGAGCCGTTCCGGAGTAAGGGCCTGTTACGGAGGTGAGGCTGGCAGGATTGCCCACGTTGATGGCTGGTGAGCAGAAATTCAAGCTCACGCTGGTGGTGCTGGCAAAAGGAGAACTGCTCGCCGTGAGGTTGGTGGGATCAGTGGTGTAGCCCGTTACGGTGTTATCGAACAAACTGTAGCTCGCCGTGATGGACACGCTGGTGGGGCTGCTCACGTTATAAAATGTATTGTCCCCGCCGTTACTAAACACCACACAATTGGTGAGTTGCACGCTACTGGTGTTGTTGGCGATCGCCCCACCCTGGTTAGTAGAGGCTCCCGAAACCGAATTGCTCAGAAAACTACAGTTGGTCAGCTGAGGGGTGCAGCCGTTACCGTTATTGATGGCTCCACCCCGGGTAGTGGTACCGCCCACGGCCGAGTTCGAGAGAAAACTACAATTAATCAACTGGGGGTTGCTATTAACGTTATTGGCCATCGCTCCCCCGTAGTTACTGGCACTTCCCGAAACCGAGTTACCCAGGAAACTACAGTTGAGAAGAAGCGGGCTACTATTGGTAAGGTTACTCATCGCCCCACCGTAGCTGAAGTTGCCATTCGAACCCAAAACGGAATTGCCCTCAAACCGACAATTGGTGAGTTGTGGACTGCTGCTGTTGCCATTGTACATCGCCCCGCCCCGGCTGGTGGAACCACTGGTCACCGAAACTGAATTCGCAACAAAGCTACAGTTGAGGATGGCAGGGCTGCTGGCATCGTTGTACATACCGCCCCCCAAGGTGCCACCCGCTCCGCCCGTGATCACAAACCCATCCAGCACCGCTGTGGTGGTCAGGCTCAGACTAGCCGGATTGCTGATGACCCGAAAACTGTTGTCGCTGGTGTTGCCCAGGCTGCCAATATCCCCACTGAGGGTGGTGCTGGAAGGCTGTCCTGTGACGGGATTGATGGCCGGGCGATCGGTCAGGGCTGCTTCGGTGCCCGCAAAACCACCGTAGATAGCTACCCCGTTTCGCATAGAAAAGCTGGCATTACGGTCACTCCCGGTAGTCGGTTTATACGTTCCGGTAGCCACCCACACCTGCCTATTACCCCCGCAGTCGGCCGCCGTATTGATAGCGAGCTGGAGCTGATTGGCGCCTAACGCGTTGCTCCAACTGCTGCCATCGCGTAGACCCGCCCCCTGCTGGGTTACATATTGGATCGGGTTACACGTGGGAAGCAGAACGGTAATGGTCAGGCTGGCACTGGCGGTACAGCCCGCTGCGTTCCGGGCCGTTACCGAGTAGGGCGTACTGGTGGTGGGGCTGACCACGATCGAGTTATTGGTGCTGCCCGTTACCCAGGTGACGACAGTAGCCCCGGTGGCTACCGCCGTCAGGGTAACGGAGCTGCCCTGAGTAATGGTGGCCGACGGGCTGGCGCTGATGCTAACAGTAGGTACGTTATTGACCGTTACACTGGCCGTGGCTGTGTTGGAGCAGCCCCTGCTATCCACCCCCGTCACGGAGTAGCTGCCCGTGGTGGTTGCCGTCAGCGTGTTGGCGGTGGTGTTGTCGCTCCAGGTGTAGGTACTGGCTCCACTGGCGGTTAAGGTTACGGACTGCCCCTCACAGATGCTGACCGAGCCGGGACTGATGCTAACGGTGGGTCTGTACACGGTAACCTGAGCAGAAGCGGTGTTGGAACAGCCATTGCCATCTACCCCCGTTACGGAGTAAGTGCCGGTGGTGGTCGCCGTTAGGGTGTTGCCTGTGGTATTGTTGCTCCAGGTATAGGCACTGGCTCCACTGGCGGTTAAGGTTACTGACTGCCCTTGACAGACCGTTGCTGAACTGGGGCTAATGCTGACCGTTGATTTATTGACCGTCAGGTTGAAGGCGGTAGAGGTGAGTGAGTTGCAGTTGCTGGTCACCACCAGCGAATAACTGCCTGCATCGCCAGGTTGTGGATTGTTCAGGGTGAGCGTGGCCGAGGTTTGGCCCGCCACGGGATTACTAAAGCTGTCTTTGTACCACTGGTAGCCCGAGACCGTACCACTTACACTTACCGGCACCGAGACAGCAGTACCCGCACAGACCACCGAACTACTGGCGGGTTGGGCATTAATGGCAATTGGCAGGAAGGTATACTGAAATTCAAAGGCGCCCATGTCTATCTTGCAGCCCACAATACGGGGATTACCCGCTAAGTCCGTTGCGCCAGCGTCGACACTGCCATCCCCAGCGTTGATGGCGGGCGAGTTGGCCCGTAACTGGGTGGTGTTCGTACCAGCAAAGGGCGAGACCGTTGTCGTCAGGTTATTGCGATAATTCATCCCTAACCAGCCCGTTACCGAGGCCTCGACCAACGAGGAATAGACCTGTGGATAAACTTCTATATTGTAGAACGTTTTGGGGCCCCCATTGCCAAATACCACACAGTTGAACATGCTGGGTATGCATTCGCCAGTCGTCGTGTTGGACGTATTGAACATGGCCCAGCCCTGGTAGGAAGCTGTATTGCCTTGAAAGGAGCAGTTGGTCAGCGTGGGGCTGCACACGCCATCACTCCCATCGTTGGCTATAGCCCCACCCTGGTAGGTAGCCGTATTATTCAGGAAGGAGCAGTTGGTCAGCGTGGCCTTGGTCCTGCCTTTGCTCGTCCCAACGTTATACATTGCCCCGCCTATACCGTAATCATCAATTGCCGAATTGGCCACAAACGAACAGTTGGTCAGCGTAGGATTGCTTTGGCCCAAACCAGCATTAAAATTACCACCAAACCCGCTATTGAACATCGCCCCACCAAATCTGGCCGAATTTCCTTGAAAGAAGCAGTTAATCAGCGTAGGGTTGCTTCGGCCACCACAATCAGCGTTCGCTGACCCACTATTGGCCATTGCCCCGCCTTGCTTGGCCGAATTTCCTTGAAAGAAGCAGTTAATCAGCGTAGGGCTGCCATCGCTGGCACACCCAACGGCACCGTTATAGACTGCCCCGCCTGAAGACAACGCCGAATTGGCTACAAAGGAACAGTTTCGAATTAGGGGGTTCGTGTGTTCACCCTGAAAGCTGGTAAAGTTGCGCATACCCCCACCACTGTTCGTAGAGTTATCTGAACTAGACAGATTGGCATTACCGCCCGTAATCACAAACCCATCCAGAATAGCGGTGGTCGTTAGAAAATTAAAATTAGCGATGACGTGGTAACTATTATCTGAGTTATCGCCTACCGTACCGATATCCCCGCTGAGGGTTGTGCTGGACGGTTGGCCGCTGCCAGGGTTACCCGTGATGGGGTTTATCGTTGGTCTGGCGCCGAGGGACGTTTCATTGCCCACAAAACCACCGTAGATGGCCAGGTCAGGCCGCATCGCGAAACTGGCGGTTCGGCTTGTGGTGGAGGTGGGTTTGTAGATACCAGCAGCCACCCACACCTGGTCGCCCGCGGCACTGGCGTTGATCATGGCCTGCAAATCACCACTGGCATTGGCCCACGCGCTGCCATTGCCCGTACCGCCCGCTTTAACGTAGCGGATGGTACTCGTTTGGGCTAAAACGGAGCTGATACTAACGATCATTAGCAGTAGGGTGTAGTAAAGAGAGCGATCAGGCCGAAGCGCAAAACCAGCAGGAAGTAATCGTGTTTTCATAGACTAGGTAGAAAGATCGGTAGAAGCTAACCCCGGTCAACGGACCGAGCGGACAGCTAGAAAAACCGGCGGATGTACAGGACGTACGAATCAAAATGCCCCATTTATCGCTGGGGCAAGATTAGGCGTTTTGTCAGCAAGTGAGTCGGAGATTTCACCCAAAAACTCGGAGAATTGTCCCAACCGGGCGTGAAAGCGATTATTTTTTGTTTACATCGCGGTACTGACTGGGCGAGAGGCCGAATTCCTCAGCAAAGACCCGGCCGAAGTAACTGGGGTCCTGGAAGCCTACCGCATCGGCGACCTGGGTAATGTTCAGGTCAGGTAATTGGAGTAGGTCTTTGGCTTTTTGTAGGCGCAGTGTTCGCAGATATCGGTTCATCGACAGCCCCGTCAGCGCGGTCATCTTGCGGTGCAGTGAGTTGCGACTCGTCCCCATCATCGTGCAGATCATCTCAATATCCAGCGCCGGGTTATCCAGATGCGGCAGTACGTTGCTGCGAAGCCTGAGCAGGAACTGGTCTTCCCCCGTCTCAGGCGCATCGTTTGGAATCGGCTCGGCAACGCCCAGGGCTAGTTGACTATAATAGCGCTGCAACAAGCGCCGGATCTGTAGCTGGTTACTCAACACGATCATCAACTCCTCGGGCGAGAAAGGCTTCACCAGATAGGCATCTGCCCCCCGGCGTAACCCCGCGATTCGGTCACGTACCTCGGCTCTGGCCGTCAGCAGCACAATGGGAATGTGGCTGGTCCGTTCGTCATGCTTCAGGGTGTCGCAGAGCGCAAAGCCATCTTTGAGGGGCATCATCACATCACTCAGAATCAGGTCCGGACTAGTCGCCAGCGCCTGGTCAACGCCGACCTGCCCATTTTCGGCTCGAATCACCTGGTACTCACCCCGCAGACAAATCTGAATATACGTGGCTACGTCCTCATTGTCTTCCACCAGTAACACTACGGGCCGCTCACGGGTCACGTCCAGCGTGGGTTCGCCCCACTGGGGTTGGGCTGGATGTATAGATGACGGAGCGGAAACTTGCCCTTCCGCCAGGGGTGCCCGACGGGTAAGGGGTAAACTGACGACAAACTCAGCTCCCCGGCTGTAAAGGGCCTGCCCCGAATTGTTCGACCAGGGTTGGCCGGTTTCTTCCTGTCCATGCCCATCCAGGCAGGGCCCATCCAGGCAGGGCCGATTACGAACGGCTAGACCACCCTGCATAAGCCCCACCAATTCCCGTACTAATGAGAGGCCAATGCCGGTACCTCCGCCCGATGCGTTCTGCGGATTCTCCCTCTGATAAAAACGATCAAAGATCCTCGGCAGACTGACTGGCTCAATGCCGGGTCCGGTATCGCTCACCGTGATCTGAATCCACGGCTGATCGAGGTGACTAGTCGGAGTGAGCTCCTCGTGGTATCCTGCCGCAGTAAGCGAATGCCAACGGTTCTGAACGGCAACCCTGTAGATTACCTGACCACCCGTAGGGGTAAATTTCAGGGCATTGACCAGCAGGTTCGCTAAAATATCCTGGAGTTTATCTTTGTTGAAGTCCGCTTCGCAGTGCGCTTCCTTCGACTGAAACTGTAGGTGTACACCCTTCGCCTGAGCGATGGCATGGAACGACTCCCCGACGTAGCAGACGAAGTTGACCAGATCGGCCTGTTCGAGGTGAATGGCCATCTCCCCGGCTTCGAGTTTGGAGAGGTCCAGGATCTGGTTGATCAGCCGCAGTAAGTTGCTGCCATTACGCTCAATAAGGCTGGCCATCTGTCGCAATTCGGGGTCGAACTTTTGGTTCAGGCTGGCTGCCATGCCCAGAATGACGGTGAGTGGCGTACGAAATTCGTGCGAGATGTTCGCGAAAAAACGTGATTTGGTTTCGTCGAGCCGCAGAAGGTCCTGTGCCTGTTGAGCAATAAGCTCAGTGGCCTCTTTGATCTGGGTCTGTAAGCGGGCCTGTTCCTGCTGGTGCCTCCAGGCTCGCCACCGGCCCCATCCCCACACCGAGCCAATCAGCAAAACCAGCATGAGCAGGAGGAACCAGTTGCGCAGATAGAACGGACGTTGTACGATGACCTGGATGGTCAGGTTCGGCGAGGACATTTGCCCATCGGCCGCCTGCCCTTTTATTATTAATTGATACTCGCCGTAGGGTAAATTACTCAACCGGATGGAGGGCTCAGTCTGATACGTCCACTCGTTGTCCAGTCCCTTAAACTGGTAAGCGTACACGTTTTTTTGAGCGTCGGTGTAATTGAGCAGCGCAAAGTCCAGCACACTCGTCCGGTCACCGGGCTGTAGACTAATCCGGTTACTTTTTACCACTTCTTCGGTTTTGTCAACCAGTTTGTCCAGCGCATTATCAAACTGGCGAAACGAGACGATTTGAAGCGGAAGGGTAATCGGAGGTTTCTCGTGTTCAAAATCGGGTGGACTAAATGCGGTTATGCCGTTCAGACCGCCGAAATAAAGCTGGCCGTTCTGGGCCTGAAAATGAGCAATGCGGTTGAATTCATTGTGGGTAATGCCATCCTGAACCGTGTACGACCGGGTTGTCATTCGGACTGGATCAAACTGCATAATGCCGTAGTCACTACTCAGCCACAGATGGCCCCGCCGGTCGGCGTAGACGGCGTAAATATTGTCGTTGGATAACCCATCGGTACGCCTGAATTGCCGGTAGGTGTTTTGCTGCCGGTTCCACCGAATGAGCCCGGCATTAGCCGTTGCCAGCCAAAACAGGCCTTGGGAATCCTGGTAAAAATGCTGATAACTGTCAGCAGGCAGCCGAAAGCGCCCCTTGCCTCCATTCCAGTAACGAGCCGTGATGCCCTCTGATGGATCAACCGTGTATAAACCCGTAGTCGCACAGATCCAAAGGGTGCCCTGGCGATCGGCACCGATATGAAGCACATACGACTTAGCTAGTTCGGGAAACTGGTTATAGCGGGTAAACGGCAAAACCTGTCCCGTTTTTGTCTCGACAAGCCAGAGACCTACTATTCCACCCGCCAGAAAGTGCTGGTTACTAAACGGGGACATTGTCCAGATCGATCCGCCATTGGGCAATGGAGAGCGCGTTTGCGAATCGGTTCGAATGTCATACGTGACTAAATCTATCTGGCCTATTTTTAGTTTTCCAGGCTGACTATTGGTTAAGCCATAAGAAATGCCACTTACCAATAGCTTTCTGGCTAACTCACCCGATAGATCGCAGCTAAACAAGCCCTTTTTTTCCAGGTTAGCGTATAGCTTATCCCCAATAACGGAGATACCCCGAATGGATGCCGCCTTTTCCTGGATATTGGTTGGCTCGTAAAAGAAGCGGTGAAAGTAGTTTTCAGTTACCTTTACCTGGTACACGCCAAAACTGGTCCCTAACCACATCCAGCCGTTTCTGTCGGCGAAGAAACAGCGATTATCAATCGACTGGCCTGCCAGTTGCTCCTTCAAATCCAGTAGGGTTCCTTTGGTGGCACTCCGTAATTGGGTGCCTGTCCAGATCAATCCGCTACGATCGAACGCATAGTAAACCGGGGAGAAAAACGCAGTTCTCCCCTGCCGTAAAGAAGCCGGTAATTGACGTCGATTCCCCAACGGATCTACGCTATACACTACTCCCTGCAGATTATTGTCCGAACGGTAGACGGTATAAAAAAATTCGATACCCGCATGGGGCTGGCCTAAACCGACGTGAATGGCGCCTACATCATGTCGGAAGGTATGGAGAACACGTCCATCAGCGGTTAGTTCGACCAATTGATTGCCATCAGCGATGGCCCAGATGGTGTTACGGGCGGTAACATGGTGAATGGTCAGATTTTTATAGTGGGCAAGGGGCACGTAGTGGAGGCCGGACCTGGGATGGTAGGATGTCAGGATAGCCGGTTGATAATTGGCGAAGAAGATCGTGCCGTCAGGACTGCCCAACACGTGCTGCCCAGCAAGTAAAGAGCTTGTCAGAGAATACTTTTTGAATTTCTCATCAAATGAAATAGCCGTGCCCGTCAACGGATTAAACAGGGTAATCCGCACCTTACTATCCTTATAAGCGCCCATGAGCCAGAAAAGGCCATCGGCGTCCTCGGCAATAGACTCTATCTCATCGAAATCGAGCCCGTTACGCTCTTTGGTGTATGTGGTGAATTTCAGCCCATCGAATCGGTTTAGACCAAACCTGGTACCGAACCACATAAAGCCCCGCCGGTCCTGTAAAATGGCGTTTATTTCCCGATGCGATAAGCCGTTTTCAGGGCCATAATGTTGCACAGAAGCGGCAAATTGCTGGGCCTCGGCCACCGAGCAAAGGGAGAATAATATTCCCAGGACAAAGCTTACCGCTTTCAAGTTGAGTTATAATGTGGTCAACTACAAACTAAATTAGCTTGTAAGTTCGCTCATTTAAGTCAATTTCCAGCAAATTATCTATAATACTGACAGTGACTCAACATCCATTTGTGACCTACTTTGCCGCCTGGGTTGATCCTGTTTGACCGGACACTTCAGATGAGCATCTTGCAGGTTGATAATTGAACCGTCTCTACTAATGCTATCTTGAAATTCCCTCAGAAAACTCAATATTAATGTTCTAATAGTAAGCAACTTATATGAATAAACATACGTTGCGCGAAACGCCCCTTTCAAGAAGCGTATGCATGAAAACTTCTTCGTCTCACGTGGGAGCGTTTTTTTGAGATTGATACATATACATTCAGCCGGAACGTGGGTTAGCCATACAACGGATTTTTAGCTTGAGTAACTCATACCTGATGAGCGATTTCCACATGTAAACATCAAAAATGGTTGCATAAGCCCATTATCTATCGGTCTTCTAACCAGGAATGATCAGAATAATGACCTCTACTGGCCGACCCACGGCTCGACTCATAGTCGACCCCATTACTTTACTATCCTCAAGCAGGACAATCCCATCTCCAGCAATGAATCGGTTTCACTGCTGGAAATACTCGATCTTGTCGGCGTCAATATTGTTGTTTAGCCGCCCCTCCACCAGCGTGTCAGGCAGCACCGTTGCACTAATGGTGAGTATTCCTGTCGAAGCGCCCGGACGAATGCTACCACTCAAACCGAAGGACAGTTTCTCGCCAGCCGCTATGGACTGGGAAGTGGTCAGGACGTAGTAATTGGGATCCGAATCGCTGAAGCGCCACACGCTGTTCTGCACGGCACGGCCATTTAGGCTGCTCAAGTTGACATCGAAGGTCAGCTTGAGCAGTTGATCTTTGGTGAGTCGAACCGTAAAGCTGCCGCTGGTCGCTACCGAATTAAGCTCCACCACATCGACCATAACCGTGCAAGTCGATTGGCCATAGACCAGTGTGGGCCGGGCGTAGAGCAGGGGCGAGAGGTCGGGGCGGGGCGGGGCGGGTTGATTGACCGTCAGAACGTAGGGCGCACTCATCCCCGAACAGCCAGTGACGTCCTGACTCAGCACGGTGAGAGTGAAGCTGCCCGCCTGGGTAGGTGTACCCGACAAAACGCCCGTGCTGACCATACTCAGACCAGGGGGAGGGCTGCTGGTCAGACTAAAGCTGTAGGGAGCGCTTCCCCCCGCAGCTGAGAAAGTTTGGCTGAAGGGGATACCCACCGAAGCGGTGGTGGTGGTGGGATTGGTAATGGTTACTACAGTAGAGGCAGCCTGGTATTCGATGGCTCCCATGTCCACCCGTCCACCAAAGATGCGCTGGTTGCTCAATAAGTCGACGGGCGGAAGGGCCGTGGTCGAGTACAGCTCCGACGTAACAGTCACGCTGGCGGGGTTGCCTGCGTTGATAGCGGGTGAACAAGAGGTGAGTACCACACTGGTGGGGTTAAGGAAAGGCGAAACGGTGGTAGCTAGATTGCCCTGACCACTGTCGATCACTCTCGCGTCGATCATCCCCGACTCAAACAAGCTATAGTTGGCCGACACAGAACCAAATAAATTATTTATCTCGTTGCCAAATACCACGCAGTTGGTCAATACCGGACTGCTGATGCCAAAAAGACCAAAGTTTAACATCGCACTACCCGAACTGGTCGATGAATTATTTTGTAGTGAGCAGTTAATCAACGTCGGACTGCTGACGCCGTAATAACCACTGTTGTAGATGGCCCCGCCATAGACGTCAGATCGATTACCAACAAATGCACAGTTGATCAGCAGTGGACTGCTGCTGCCATTACTACCATCGTTGTGGAGTGCCCCACCCTGTTGAGAAGCCGAATTCCCTTGCAGTATACAATTAATCAGCGTTGGACTACTGCTACCGGAAACAGTACCCCCGTTGTAGATGCCCCCACCCATGTTAGAGGCCGAATTGCCTGTGATCACACAGTTGCGCAGGGTGGGGCTACAGACCCTGCCCGTCCCGCTGCCGTCATTAACTAAGCCCCCACCCCGGTTGTGGGGCGCTGCGCCATTGGCATTGCCGTCCCGGATGGTAAAGCCATCCAGCACCGCCGTGCTGTTGAGCCCGGAGTTACTCACTACGTGGTAGCTGTTGTCGGCGTTGTTGCCTACCGTGCCAATGTCGCCACTGAGAATGGTCACATTGGTCAGCCAGTTGCGCTGGCTGAGGCTGGTTTCGGTGCCGACAAATCCCCCATAGATGGCCAGGCCGTTGTGCATGGCAAAGCTGGCGGTGCGGCTGTCGGGGCCGGTGGCGGTAGTGGGCTTGTAGGTGCCGGCGGCTACCCAGATTTCGGTCAGGTTGGCCGAGCAGGTCGTGAAACTCAAGGCAGCTTGCAGGTCGGGCAAGGCATCGGCCCAGGTGAAGCCTGTGGCTCTGCCCGTCGCCAGAGCGTTGACGTACAAACGGCTGGCAGCGTTAACCGTCAGGCTAAAGGTGGTAGAGGTGATGCTGCTACAGCCGACTGTCACAACTACCAAGTAGCTGCCTGTGTCGGTGGCCTGGGCCGCAGGCAGGTTTAACGTAGCGGTGGTGGCCGAGGCTATGCCCGTCAGAGCCGCCCCGTCTTTATACCATTGGTAGGAGAAAGGTCCCGTGCCTGATACGCTCACAGGCACCGACACGCTGCTGCCACCACACACCACTGAACTGGCTACAGGCTGTTGGGTGAAGGCCAGCGACGAACTAAGGGGAGCCTGGTATTCGGCAGCCCCCATGTCTACCCGTCCGTTCGCGATGCGGGGGTTGCCCAGTAGATCGGTAGCCGGCAGGGCCGTAGCCGAGTACGATCCCGATGTAATGGTCACGCTGACGGGGTTGCCTGCGTTGATGGCCGGATTACAGGAGGAGAGCACCACACTGGTAGCCGACACAAAGGGTGAGGTGGTGACGTTGGTCAGGTTGCCCGGCCCGCTGCTGTAGCCTGTCACGGAGGGTTCTAATAAGCTGTAACTGGCCGTCACGCTGGACGACGTACTGACGAATGTAGTGAATGTATTGCTGTCGCCGTTGCCAAACACCACGCAGTTGGTCAATACCGAATTGCTGACACCAAAAGGCCCACCATCATTGTAGAGCGCTCCGCCTGATGGAGCCGAGTTAGCCAGTAGGGAACAATTGATCAGCGTTGGACTGCTGTTACTACCTGAACCCGCTGCGAAGCTGTAGATGGCCCCACCTATGCCATCAGCCTGATTTTCTACAAACCCACAGTTGATCAGTAGTGGGCTGCTGATACTGTTAGTTCCTGTTCCGGAGTTAAAGATGGCTCCCCCCCAGTCGCTGGCCGAGTTGGTACGGAAGCTAAGGTTGATTAGGGTGGGATTGCTACTGCCTCTGGAACTCCCATCGTTGTAGAGGCCTCCACCAAAGCGGGCCGAATTACCTGTGATCACACAGTTGCGCAGGGTGGGGCTACAGACCCTGCCCGTCCCGCTGCCGTCATTAACTAAGCCCCCACCCCGGTTGTGGGGCGCTGCGCCATTGGCATTGCCGTCCCGAATGGTAAAGCCATCCAGCACCGCAGTGCTGTTGAGCCCGGTGTTACTCACTACGTGATAGCTGTTGTCGGCGTTGTTGCCTACCGTGCCAATGTCACCACTGAGAATGGTCACATTAGCCTGCCAGTTGCGCTGGCTGAGGCTGGTTTCGGTGCCGACAAATCCCCCATAGATGGCCAGGCCGTTGTGCATGGCAAAGCTGGCGGTGCGGCTGTCGGGGCCGGTGGCGGTAGTGGGCTTGTAGGTGCCGGCGGCTACCCAGATTTCGGTCAGGTTGGCCGAGCAGGTCGTGAAACTCAAGGCAGCTTGCAGGTCGGGCAAGGCATCGGCCCAGGTGAAGCCTGTGGCTCTGCCCGTCGCCAGAGCGTTGACGTAGAGTCGTGTGGGTGGGGCGACGACCGTGAGTGAGGCACTAGCTGTGTTACGACAGCCGTTAGTTCCCTGAGCCGTCACACTAAAGCTGTAGCTCCCCACTGACAGCCCACTGACACTGGTCATGTTGACCGGGCCGCTGTCTATCACTCTGTTGGCACCGGTGAAGGTATAGCTGCTCAGCCCACTGGTGGCCGATAACGTTAGGGGCGAACCTACACAGGCGGCTGTGGTACTCAACGCCAGCGTAGGCAGGGGATTGATTGTCAGGCTAAAGGCGGTGGAGGTGACGCTGTTGCAGTTTCCTGTAACCGTCACCAGGTAGCTACCCATGTCGGTGGCCTGGGCCGCGGTTAGGCTCAACGTAGCGGTGGTCGCCGAAGCTACGCCCGTCAGTGCGGCCCCATACTTATACCACTGATAGGAGAGCGGTCCCGTACCCGATACGCTGACGGGCAGCGATAGGCGGCTTCCGGCGCATAGGGCGGTGCCGGAAGCAATGGGTTGGATAATAGCGACTGGGAAACTAAGGGAGGGCTGGTACTCGGCGGCCCCCATATCGACCCGTCCGTTCGCGATGCGGGGGTTGCCCAGTAGATCGGTAGCCGGCAGGGCCGTGGCTGAGTAGGGGCCTGACACGGCTGTGACACTGGCGGGGTTACCCGCGTTGGTGGCGGGCGAACAGGGGGGCAGGGCTACGCTGGTCGTACTGGCAAAAGGCGTACTGATCATGGTGGTCAGGTTGCCCGGCCCGCTCACGTTGACCCCCGTTGCTATGGCTACCGCCGGTTCAAGAAAACTATACGTAGCCCTGATTTGATCGTCGTTGAAGCGGCTGGCAAACGTTTGGCCTCCGCCATTGTTGAACAAAACACAGTTGGTCAGTACTGCCCCTGACTGGGAAACACTACCGTTGGAATTGCTGTAAACAATACCGCCCGCCGAGGCCTTGTTGTTTTGGAACGAACAATTAGTAAACCCCGAAACCGTAGTGCCATTGGAGCCCTCGTTGAACACGACGCCCCCCTGCTCCGCCTGATTCCCCAGCAGCGCACAGTTGATAAATGTTGGGCTGCTATTGCCGCTTGACTGCCCCGAGTTGTAGGCCACTCCCCCTTCCGTTGCCGAGTTGCTCTGCACCGTGCAGTTGATCAGGGTCGGACTGCTGTTACCACTGGAGCCCTCGTTGAACATGGCCCCGCCACCCGAGGCCGTATTCTCCCGTAACACACAATTGATCAGCATCGGGCTGCTGTTGCCAACCCCATAGTTGTAGAGGGCTCCGCCTTTGCGAGTTGCTGAATTAGTGCTTAATACACAGTTGATCAGCGTTGGACTACTATTGTTATTGTACATGGCTCCGCCTACGCTGGAGGCCGAATTGCCCGTCAGGACACAGTTGCGGAACAGAGGATTGCTTCTATCGTTATACACCCCACCGCCTTGATTTTGAGGGTCTCCATTTGGATTGTCAGCTTTGCCTCCGGTAATAATAAACCCATCCAATACGGCGGTATTGTTTAAGCCAGCGGGGTTGTTAATCACGTGGTAGCTGTTGAAAAGTATTCCAATCCAGGAAAAATTTCCATTGAGCGTACTGCTGGATGGGTTGCCTGTTACGGGATTAACGATAGGTCGCTGGTTCAGATTGGTTTCCGTGCCCGCAAATCCGCCGTAGATGGCGACTCCGTTCTTCATGGAAAAGCTAGTGCTTCTGAGAAAGTCACTGGAACTATAATTTCCGGTCGCTACCCAGACCTGATCGCCCGTTGCACTGGCATTGATGGCTCCCTGCAGACTATTGGTGCTTGTTGCCCAGCTTGTGGCGCCAGCCGGGTTAGAATTAGTACCAGTAGTGCTGACGTAGCGGATCGTTTGAGCCATGCAGGTCTGATGACTACCAAACAGGATAATCAGAAACGAAAAAAAGCTCGTTATAAAACGGAATACGTGGGTCATGAGTAGAGGGGAAAGATGGCATTCGGCCAGGCAAAATGAGCCATTTCCCCCGCTACTAGCAAGTTTGCGGCATAGACAAACGCGTAGACAATTACATAACGAGCAGGTCGGACAGGGGCGACTGGCTGTTGATACCCAGTCGTTTACGTAGGCGGTACTTAGTGGTGCGCACCGAGCTGGGCGAAATGCCGAGCATACGACTCATTTGCTGGGTATCGATTTTGAGTTTGGAAAGAGCCAAAAGTCGTTCCTCAGCGGGGCTGATACCGGTGAACTGGGTTCGGAGCTGGATAAAAAAGCTGGGGTATACTCGCTCAAAGCGCCGTCGAAACTCCGCCCAGTCATCGTTGGTGAGCAGGCTGGTTTCGGTGAGTTCATGTTGAATTTCAGCCTGGCGCAGGTTTTCTATAAACTGGGCCAGGTCGGCACGAGCGCGGTCGCGGTCAGCAACCACCTGTTGGTTTTCGAGTTCAAGTCGCTTTTCGCGTTCGGCATTGGTCAACGCTTCCTGCTGGCGCCGACGCAAATTGGCGCGGTACAGTAGGCCCAGCAGCACCGCCACTACCAGGGCCACGCCTGCACCCATATCGAGTAGCAGTCGCTGGGTAAGGTTACGCTGTTCCAATACGCCCATTTCGGCCTGATGTAGCTGAACTAGTAGCCGGTGTTCGGCCTGATTGGCTGCATTGGAAAGGTGACGTTTATCGATACGTGCCCGATACATCAGCATACTGTCGGTATTGCGATAAGCTTCGGCTATATTGCCCATACGCCGGTAGTATCGCCGGGAGACATCGTAGAATCGATGCCAGAACAGATCATCCTGAAAACTCACGCTGTAGTCAGCAGTCGGCGAGTGGATTTGATGCATACGCAGGCTCTCGGCCAAATAGCCGCGGCAACTGTCCAGCTGGCCAAGTTCGTAAAATGCCTCTGCCATTGACACCATCCTAGCCGTAGGGTACCCTCGCTTCGGAGCCGACCGCATCACCAACCGGTAATCGACGCGGTAAGCATCGAGTGCCGCCCGCCACCGCCGTTGATTGGCATACAATCTGCCTAAATTGCCGTAAGTAATGCCCATCCAGACCGAATCGCGGTAGCTGGCAGCCAGTTGATAAGCCTTGAGATAATTCCGTTCAGCAACTCTGGACCGGATGTCTCCACTTTGGCGGGCTTGGGCCATCGCCAGCGTGTTGTAGGTCTGAATGTGCAGGTTAGGGTTGAAAGGTGAGTATTTAGCTGCCTCTGTCAGCAGAACGATCACTTTGGTATCCTCGTTGAGATAATAGTAGTTAAAGGCCAATTCGTACAGATATCGCTGTATTTCGGGGATGTTCGCGTAACCAAGTTGCCGAAAACGATTATTTGCCGCCAGTAAGTATTGAAACGCCTTACCGTATTCAGCGCTGAGATAATAATACTGACCAGCAAAATGCTCACAGACCCCAGCGATCTGTTCGTCGTCAGCCTCAGCTTGGTGAGCTACGTTTAGAAATAGTTCGGCCCGCTGGTGGTCGGTGAGAGAGGGGTTGTTTTTAGCATAGGTCCCGCGCAGCATCCGCCCATAGCGACGGAGTTGTTCGTCACCCAGCCGCTGGCCAATGGCATCCAGGTTATCCAGCAACCGAAAAGCGGCTGGCTGATTTTTAACGACTAATGAGCAGGTGTCGAAATAGTTCAGCACAACCCGGATTCGGTTCGCCGGGGGTTCCCGTTCCACTCGCTGAAGAAAAGGGTCGGCCGAGGCTGAATGAACAACAGTTAGCCAGAGCGCAGCGAAGAATACCCAGTGGAAAGAATTGGCAATCCGCAAATGCATAGAGGCAGACAGCATAGCGATGAGTAGTCAAAAAAGCTACGAGACTAAAAACTACCTCCAAAATACAATGGTTCGTTGATTTTTAGGCGGAAATACAGCCAAAGCTATAAAGCTGAATCACCTGAGGGTTATTTAAAGCGAGCTTATAGTCTCCTTTTCAATGACCATTCACGATCATGGCCTACCGCCAAGAAGTTTTTGTGAGGCGAATGAGCTTACCAGTAGTGTTGAAATAGATTAGTTGGCATTCTCATTAAAGAGCGTTTTTGTAAGACAGTGAATTTTTAGAATTAATTAAGTGGCTCGCTCCCACAGTCCCATTAATCTATACCCACTGTCAGCTCCCAGACGACACCCCTGGGTCGCTGTTAGTCCACAAATCAGATGCCTTCACGCCAAACTTGCTTTTGAAGGCCGTCGAAAAATGCGACAGGTTCTCAAAACCAACTTCCAAATACACATCGGAGGGACGAAGGGTTTGCGTCGAAATCAGGTAATGGGCTTGCTCCAACCGCTTGCTCTGTAACCACTTCTCGGGCGTCGTGTCAAAGATCCGGTTAAAGTCCCGTTTGAAAGTGGACAGGCTACGACCCGTGAGTTTAGCAAACGAGGCGAGCGGAATGTTGTATTGATAATGATGGTGCATGTACGTCTCTAAATCGATCTTATAGAGTTCCTGAAAGTCAAACAAAAAAGAGGCAAGCCCATCACCCGTTTGCAGGAGTATCTCGATGGCTTCACGCGTCTTGAGGGTCGCCAGTTTAGCCGTCAGTTTTTCGGGGTGAGCCACATAGGGCCGCAGCGAGTCAAAGAAGCCCTTCAAGAACACATTGTTGGTCAGGTCAATCATCGCCTGGCCTTTATACGCCTTTTGCTTGAGGATCGTATTGTCAGTGGCATACTGGTGTAAGGCGTTTTGGTCCAGAAATACACTGATTAACGTGGGCGGTTCACCCGTTGGAGACGGTTTTTTGAGCTTTTTGAACAACTGATTCCGCCGCATTAAGCAAATGGTTCCCTCGTTCATAACGAAAGTGCCTTCGTTGGAATAATAAGACGATTCCCCCGCCAGCATGATGCCTAACGCATGGTCGGGAAAGTAATGTTCACTCCGTTGGGCCTTCTGGTAGCCCCGCGAGTAAAGAATATTATGCTGAAGAATGAGCGTGCTTTCCATGGGTTGTTAGTTGAGTTGACCCATGATCAACTTATCCAGTAACTTGTCCGATACAAGGGCTTTAAAGAATAAGAAGCTGTTTGAGTTAGTTAGCGACCTGCCCACTTGATACTGCGTCGAATGTGGGCAATCCAGAGAAAGCTTTCGGCAGAGATAGTAGTGCGTTCGTAGTCTTTAGCCAATCGGCGGTTGTTACTAAACCAGCTAAAGGTGCGTTCAACCACCCATCGCCATTTGTGAATAACGACTTTGCTGTCAAGGGGTTGGTCGCTGACCGGCCTTCGACTGATGACTACCTTCATGTCGTAATAGGCCTCTAAACGAGTCTTGAACTGACCCCCAAATGTACTATCAGCATACACCTGATAGAGTGCCTCAATGACGGCATTATGAATTTCGCCTTGCTCCCATACCCCAATCCCCGCTTTACCATCAGCGACGTTGGCTGGACGCACACTCGCCCACAACAGATGCCCCATTGTGTCGACTAAAATGAAGCGTTTGCGGCCTTTGATAAGCTTACCACCATCAAAGCCAACCGACTCGGTGGCCGTCGCCGTGTTTTTCACGCTTTGAGCATCAATAATGGCCACCGTCGGCTGAATGTCTTTGTCAGCCATGAGCCGCGCCCGCATCGTCAACTCATTGGCAATCAGAGTCCAGGTGTCGTTATGGCTCCACTTGCGGAAGTGCCAATACACTGTCTGCCAGGGCGGAAAACTATCCGGCAAGTCCCGCCAAGTGATCCCATTTTTGGTCAGATAAAAGATGGCTTCCACGATGAGTTTGAGCGAGTGAATACTTTTTCGTTGGACTTGAATGAGCTTTTCGATAGCTTGCCATTGCGAAGCCGTCAGGTCGGAGGTGTATGTCTTCTTCACAAAAGCATAACCCCGTCGGGCGGCTTTTGCGTGGCTAAAACATTAATTCAAACAGCTTCTAAGAGGACCCGAGAGTTCAATTCTTTAGGTACATACCTTGTTTTTGGTCTGGCGGCTTCGATCCCTTTTCGAATCAGTTTGGCGATCTCGATGGGTTCCTGGATATTGTTCGATAACCGGGTGAAGAGGGTATGGGCTTTAGTGGCTAAGCCTTGGTAAGCGGTATGCCCCGATATGGTCAGCAAGCTATCGGTGGCAATGGTACCCCATTCGGACCGGGTAGCTCCCGGCTCAACCACGATGACGTCAATGCCAAATCCCCTGACTTCATTGCGCAGGCTATCACTTAAGGCTTCCAGGGCAAACTTGCTGGCGTGATACCATCCCCCTAACGGTAACGCAACCTTGCCGCCGACGGAGGAAATGTTGACAATCTTACCGTATTTATTTGCCCGCATGGTGGGTAGGACGAGTTGGGTCAAATGCATCGCCCCAAACACATTGACCTCGAGTTGATACCGGGCGTCCTTGATGGGAACGTCTTCGATGGCCCCTTCCAGACCAAAGCCAGCATTATTGACTAAAATATCGATACTTCCGGCCTCTTGTAAGACTTGGTCGACACAAGCCTGCACACTCTCTTCATTCGTAATATCAAGTCTGATCGATTTGATGCCATAGGGTATGAGGTCTTGCATGTTTTCCAATCGGCGAGCCGCACCATAGACCGTGTAGCCGTTTTGTGCCAGATAAATAGCGGTTTGTTTGCCGATTCCTGCCGAAGCGCCGGTGACTAAAACTGTTTTTTTTATGTCTCTATTTCGTTAAGATTAATAGGACAAAGGTAGTTTAGGATGGGCCGGCTTGCTTTGGTGAGGCGTCCAAGTTAGTTTGCTGACAAGTTCACGTTAGATTAAGCAGGAACTCTATTCAGTAAACTTAGGAGGCCTACACGAATTTTGAGGGGAGAAGAGGTTGCCAGCAGGTCAATACGAGAAAGCGGTCCCCAAAAGATTCAGGCCCTCTTTCTCTATTCGGTATCAATCCTGTGTGTTATTGAATTTCTCTAAATAAATAGGAGCAGTGCATCTCGCGTTGTGAGCCTTTTGAGAGACAATGAATTTTTAACATCTGTCAACTTCAATCAGTCGCATACGGGTCTAGGAATAGTACAACGAACTGACCTGCAGTAAGTTATTACTATTCCCAGACCCGTTCTATAACTACCATCACCTAAAAGAATTATTGATATTGGATAACATAGAGCCGAAAGTAGCAGACCTTACTTCTGTTTTGATTGGTCTCTCACGGTTATGGGGTTAAACGGCTTGGCTACTTCGTTGACAACGACATTTTCGACTGCCTCCACCAGCCAAACCCGATTTCGTTTGACAAAAACGAAGGTAGCCAACCCATCCCCATCACCGCCTTTTGATCCATCAGGTGTAATGTAAGAATCCATGACGTGCATCAAAACATGAGCAATGGCAACGTCAGGGGTTAAAAACCGAACCGCTACGGACCGCTTTTCCAACGGTATCGTTTTAAAGTGCTGTTCGTGCATGGTTTGATGCGCATACTGCACGTCTGCTCGGCCTTTCCAGTGCATCCCGACTATATTGACAAAATCGCAGTCCGGGGCCATATACTTGTTCATGTCCCTAAAATCATGGGTATTCCAGCTCGTAAAAAAAGCGTCTACCTGGGCTTCAATGGCTTTTTGTTCTGGGCTGTTTTTTTGAGGTAGGGATGTGGCCTTTTGTTGACTGTAGGCTCCCTGACCCAAGAGGGTCATGAAGACCAATAAAATGAATGGTTTCATGATTGATCGAGTTTTGATTCGAACAAACCTACTCCCTATTTAGCCCAGAGTGGGGGTACAAAAACGACATTCTTGCGTTTAAAAATTATGGGAACTATAACCCCGTATGAGGGTGCTGGTTTCTTCCTTCAACAGCAAGGTTGGCGTAGAACCGGCAAATTCTTTAAAGTCGCGTCGCAGGTGTTGGCTATCATAATACCCACTCTGGAGAGCAACCTCTAGCCAATCCAACTGAGGGCATTTCTCTTTTAACCGAACGGCTTTACTAAAGCGGACTAGGCGACTGAACGTTTTAGGGCCAAGGCCCAGTCGTTCATAGCACTTACGCTCAAACTGCCGGGGACTTAGACAGGCCTGATCGGCTAGGTAATCCAACGAAGCGGGTCGGCTTGGGTCTTCCATTCGCTGGAAAGCCCGATCAATAGGGTGCTGCTCAAGCTGTTTTTTCCGAAGTCGATCCAGCAAGAAGGCTTCAACGATCAGTTGCATCTGCTTGTAGTTATGGGTTTGGCGAAGCTGCTCATCGACCTGGCGAATCTGGGGAGCCCACAATAGGGACACATCAAGCGCATAGTCAAAGAATTCAGTCATCGGAATACCCAGTAATCGATGCAATCCACCCGGCTCAAAAAATGTGGCTACGATTAACATATCCTGTCCTGTGGTCAGGTCAACGCGTGAAACCTGAGGGCCAACCAGGATGCAACTGGGTTGGGTGCTGGTCAGTTCCGTCCGGTGGTGGAATATCTGGGTCGGATCACGGGGATAAAATGACAAACTCTGAACCGCATGGGGTGGAAAGGGGCGAGCGGCGGAAGGTAAGTGCTTCGGCGTTTGGACATGCACAATTTGGTAGCCTTTCACCAATCTAGCCAGTGGTGGGGTAGGTGAATAGAATTGGATGAACATCTACCGAAAAGTATCTTGTATAATCTAGGTGGCTGTTGCAAAAGTCAATAGTTCGTTCTTCAAGCCGCATTGATCCGGACTTTTTAGCCATATTATGCTATATAGTTGGCTAGTAAGTCTGGCTCTTCAGGCCCCTTTCAGACTTTTGCAACAGCCATCTAGATTATGTTTACCTAAATTAGCTGTATACCAAAACTGGAGTTCTGTTATACAGCTAATTTAGGCGCTTTCTAGTGAATTTATCCTTTATGAAAGAAGAGTTTTGGGTCCAAGTGATAGCGAAGGCCTTACGGTACAGTTTCTTCAAACGCCCGAATTATAGCCACTCCCTCGTCTCAGGCAGGAGCGAATTATGAGACAGTGATTTCAGGCGAACGAATCGCACCGAAACGGCAGATGCACTCATTATTGGCACCTATAATGACAATTACCTCGCACTTACTATATTATGCATCAGTTGATATTAGTTAATTCTAGGGAATTAATGAGTGTTTTGTAAAGAAGCTAGCTTGATCATTCAGAGTTCACCGATTGAGCGCCACATAGCCAGTTCCTGTCTAAATCGATTATCGATAACCTCACAAGTTGAATCGATACGTAGGGTGGGGTGGGTATTGAAATTGTAGGCGGGCCAGAATGGTACATCTTTGGCGGCTGGGTGGCCCGTTCGGGCAAAGGTGGTCCAGAGTTCGGCGAAGTGGCGCGAAGCCGCAAACCGTTCCGGCCGATTGCCCCCGAAATAGCTTTCTGTGGGGGCTGAACCGTCGCGGGGAGGCAGCTCATTGTTAAATTTAAACGATATGTCCATCGCATGGGGCGTACCCAACGCATAGTCCGTGCCTGGAATTTTCTTCTCCGACTTGTAGCCGAAATTGTACAGATACACCGGCGCGCCACCCTGTTTTACTTTCTTCTCGGCAATGTCTACCGACCCTAACCCCATCATGGTAATAGAGGAGATAGCCACAAAGATAGCCGGTGCTGATGCGTTAGGGTTTTCTTTCCGATAGGTATCAACAATTTTGGACGCGTCTTGCGCGTACTGTGGCTCCAGTTTTTTCTGGATACCCTCAAAATCCAGTTTGGCAAACTCGGTGTCTTTACTTTGCCAGGCGAAGAAGGTGTACTCATCTTCGTTCCAGCCCACCAGCAGCGGCTTATTCCGGGAAATAGCCGGTGCAGTCGGGTCAAAGGGATGATGCGGCAGTACGACCCCGTCCACCACAGGCCCAAATCCGCTGTAGTCCCGGCGGGCCTGGCTATGGGGGTTACTTTTCTCCTGAAAAGGGGGAACGGGCGGGAGCTTGTTTTGGGCCGCCAGCAAACCGGCTGCCGGTACGTCGAGTAGTTTACGCCAGTCTTCGGGGGCAATATTAAGTTCTTTCAGCAGCCTGGCTGTCGTTTCGGCGGCAACATCTTTAGGTAGCATCCGAACCCCCGGCCCGCTTTCGATCGATGCTTTGTTGAAATAGGGAGCCGCTTCGGGCATAGCGTACAAACAGGACGTTTTAGCGCCACCACCCGATTCGCCCCAGATCATCACGTTACTGGGGTCTCCGCCAAACTGGGCGATGTTGTTATGCACCCATTTCAGACCAGCCACAATATCGAGCATGCCCATGTTACCCGACTCAGCATAGTCGGCACCGGCCAGTTCGTCCAGATAAAGAAACCCCAGCAGGCCCAGCCGGTGATTGGTCTCCACGACGACCACATCGAAGTTTCGGGCCAGGTTTGCACCATCCTGTGCTCCCGATGCCCCGGAGCCACCCACGAATCCGCCCCCGTGACTGTAGAACATCACCGGGCGTTTCCGATTATCGCTGGCCGGGGTCCATACATTCAGGAACAGACAGTCTTCGGCGGGGTCCGGTTCGTTGCGCCGGGGTGCCTGAATGGCGGGTGAGCCGAACTGGAGCGCGTCCCGTACACCTGTCCAGGGGGCAAGGGGAGCGGGCCGTCGAAAGCGCCGATCGCCGGAAACACGCCCTCCGTAGGGTATACCCTTAAATATTGTTACGCCCTCGTTTCGTGCCCCTCTAAGTCGACCATGGGTGGTGACTACCTCAACATATTCGTCGGCCTTAACAAGGCTCGAAAATCCGTATCGGGGCGTGGCCATAGCGGCCGTTGCCAGGGCCGAACGGGTCAAGAAATCGCGTCGGTGCAGGTGCTTCATCAGGTTGGTGGGTCAGGCGTTTACGCTTGCTTTTTATAAATAATAGTCACTGGATTAGAATTACCCATTAATGCTAAGCTTATCGATTAGCTTGTCGAGGGTGATGGGGTAGTCCCGAACCCGAATACCCGTGGCATTATAAACGGCGTTGGCGACCGCTGCTGCCACGCCAACCATACCCAATTCTCCAATACCTTTGGCTTTCATGGGCGACATAGTAGGGTCGATGTCTTCGAGCAGAATGACCTCCTGATGCGGAATATCGGCGTGTACGGGCACTTCGTAGCCTGCCAGATCGTGGTTGACAAAGAAACCAACATGCTTGTCCACAACCAGTTCTTCCATCAGGGCCGCGCCCACGCCCATCGTCATGGCACCGATGACCTGACTACGGGCGGTTTTGGGATTCAGAACTCGCCCGGCATGGCAAATGGCCACCATTCGCCGGACTCGAACTTCGCCTGTATAGCTGTTCACGCCCACTTCCACAAAATGAGCCCCGAAGGTGTCCTGCGCGTACTCTCTGGAAAGGGTTCCGTAGGTCATTTCATCCGTGACTACCAGTTCGGCAGCTTTGGCTGCATCGCCTAGTGGATGGCTGCGGTTGCCCGCCAGTACCTGTCCACCCACGAACTCGGCATCCTCGATGTGAACGCCCAGCGAATTGGCTACGGCTTCGCGCAACTTGACGCATGCGGCATAAACGCCCGACGTAGCGGAGGCCGCTCCCCACTGTCCACCCGAGCCAGGTGATTCGGGAAACGTCGAATCACCTAGTGTGACCACCACTTTATCCAGGCTTACGCCCATCATCTCGGCCGCCGTTTGGCCAATAATAGTGTAACTACCCGTTCCGATATCGGTCATGTCGGTTTCGACCGTAACGATGCCCTCCCGACTTAGCCGCACGCGAGCCGCCGACTTCATAACGGGCGCTCCCCGGATGGCCGATGCTACGCCCATTCCGATCAGCCATTGACCCTCGCGCACGGTGCCGGGCTGAGTTTGCCGTTTACTCCAACCAAACTTGGTAGCTCCGGTTTGCAGGCACTCGACCAGTTTTCGGGTTGAAAATTTACGCCCCGGTTTTTCGGGATCTTCCTGCGTGTCGTTTTTTAGGCGGAAGGCCACCGGGTCCATCTTCAGTTTTTCGGCCATTTCATCCATGGCAATTTCCAGGGCCATCATGCCGGTAGCTTCCCCCGGTGCGCGCATGGCATTCCCCTCGGCCAGATCGAGCACCGCCAGCCGCAACTGCGTGAATCGATTGGCACCCGCATACAACAACCGCGTCGATGCGGTCGACGATTCAGGACGGCCACCGGGCAGATTCCCTGACCAGTTTTCATGCCCGATGGCCGTGATGGTTCCGTCGGGGGTGGCCCCGATCCGGATGCGTTGAATCGTCGCTGGGCGGTGGGTCGTGTTATTCATAATCAGCGGGCGGGGCAGGGCTACTTTCACTGGTCGACCCGCAGCCCGGGCGGCCAGGGAAGCCGCGATGATGTCGGACAGGACGGTGCCTTTACCACCGAAACCGCCACCAATAAAGGTGGATATCAGCCGAATATTTTCTTTCGGGATGCCCAGCACCGTGGCTATGTCGCGAACGCCCCAGTTGATTTGCTGGATGGAAGACCAGCACGTGAGTTTGTCCCCGTCCCACCGGGCAATGGTCGCGTGAGGTTCCATCATGGCGTGGGTCTGGTCGGGAGTCGTATAAGTTTCATCCAGTTTAACGGGTGCCGATGCGAAGGCCCCCCCGAAATCACCCACGTTTGTTTGCGGGGGCGGGCCAAACTGACCTTGCTTAGGAACGGGAGCCGAATCTTTGGCGGCCGCCAGATCGAATGCGCCTTTGGTTTTTGTGTAGCTTATTTTCAGCAGCGAAGCCGCAGCGCGGGCCTGCTCAAAGGTCTCGGCTACCACCACGGCGACAGCTTGGTGATAGTGGTCGATGTCTGGCCCGGCCAGCAACTTGTCGACGTAGAATTGACCCGGCTTGAGTGGTCCGGCACTGGCGGCTGTTACGATCGCCAGTACACCGGGTGCGGCCTTTGCCTTCGTCTGGTCGATGGACTTGATTCGTCCTTTGGCAATAGCCGCGCCGACGACGTACCCATAAGCGGGATTGGACACTACGTCGTTGTGTTCATAAGCGTATTTGGCTGTTCCCGTTGTCTTCAGCGGGCCTTCGATGCGGTCGGTTGGCTTACCAATGACGGTTTGTTTGTCAATTGGATTGATGCCGGCAGGCGTTTCAAATTTCATGTCAGTGGTTGGCTTCGTTTAAAACGGCTGCCACGGTCCTCTCGACCAGAGCCAGCTTATACTCATTTTCTTTGGTAGGTCGTGCTCCGGTCAGCAATTGCGCGGCAAACGCTTTCGCGCCCGACGGCAGTAGGGATTCGGCCCCCTCAACCCGCCAGGGCCGGGGCGCTATTCCCCCAACGGCCACCCGGCCCGAGCCATTTTTCTGAATAATGGCGGCCACCGAAACCAGCGCAAACGCGTAGGAGGCCCGGTCACGTACTTTGTGGTAGATATGGACTCCGCCCACGGGTGGCGGCAGGAGGACGGCCGTAATCAGTTCGTTTTTCTCCAGTATTGTTTCCAGATGCGGGGTCTGGCCCGGCAGGCGGTAAAACCGATCCAGCGAGAGGGCGCGTTTGGCACCCTTAGCGTTTACCGTTTCTACCGTTGCATCGAGGGCACGCATCGCCACGGCCATATCGCCCGGATAAGTAGCGATGCAGGCATTACTGGTACCGATGATGCCAAGCTGGCGACTAAATCCGGCAATGGCCGCGCAGCCGCTGCCGGGCACGCGCTTGTTGCAGAGTTGGTTCGTATCATAAAAATACGGACAACGGGTGCGCTGTAACAGGTTACCGGCGGTAGTGGCCTTATTGCGCAACTGCCCGGATGCGCCCGCCAGCAGTGCGCGGGATAAAAGCCCGTAATCCCGACGCACGATGGAGTGAGCCGCCAGATCGGTATTGTTCACCAGCGCCCCGATGAGCAGACCACCGGCTGGGGTTGACTCTATTTTATCGAGGCCAATTTTACCAATGTCGATGATATGGGGTGGTGCTTCGATTTCCAACTTCATCAGATCGAGCAGGTTGGTACCCCCGGCCAGAAATTTAGCCCCCGGCGTTCGGGCCGCAGCCGCAGCCGCTTCGACCGGTGTGTTCACCCGCTCGTACGTGAATGTTTTCATAAGCCCCTTATTGGTTTACTGATGGCTATGGTTAGTGGTGATCGGGTATGAGCCGGTGATTCAGGCTTGTTTTTGGGCCACTTCGCTCATCGCTTCGGCGATGTTGGAATAAGCACCGCATCGGCAAATGTTGCCACTCATCCGCTCGCGCAGTTCCATATTGGTGGCCACAGGTTTCTCCAGTAAACTGGCACTGACGTGACTGGGTATGCCCGCTTTAATTTCGTTCAGCACCGCAACGGCTGAGCAGATTTGACCCGGTGTGCAGTAGCCGCACTGGTAGCCATCGTGTTTGACGAAAGCGGCCTGCATGGGATGTAACTTGTCCGGCGTTCCTAGTCCCTCAATGGTGGTGATGGTATCGCCCTGATGCTGAAGGGCCAGTGACAGGCATGAGTTGATACGCCGACCGTTGACCAGTACCGTACAGGCCCCGCACTGACCATGGTCGCAGCCTTTTTTGGTGCCGGTGAACTGGAGATGTTCCCGAAGGGCGTCGAGCAGGGTAGTGCGGGTGTCCATGTTCAGCGACTGGGCCCTCCCATTCACCGTAAACGATACCTGCGCCAGTGAAAGCGGCACCGTGTGTTGGATTGAGGTTGCTTGCACACCAGTCATCCCTGAAAAGGCCAGGGCGGTGACGGCAGTTGTTGTTGCCGCAATCATTTCCCGCCTTGTAATTGTCGACTCGTTTGATTCGTCCATACTAGTATCTGGAAAGGTTATTGGAATGATCAATCCTGTTCATGAAGAGCGGCCTGCCGCGCATGAATCGAACCGGGTTTTTTACGCAGAAACCCACCGGAACGGTCGCTGAAGAAGGCTTTAATCTCACCTAGAATCGCCAGCGCAATCTCGTCGGGGGTTTCGGCTCCCACATCCAGACCAATGGGCGAATGCACCCGATTCAACGCTGACTGCGCAAATCCTTTGGCACTGCGCTCCCATTCGGCCTGCATCTTCTGGTAGCGTTTGCGCGGGCCCAGCACGCCGATATAAGGTACACGGGTCGGTATCAGCCTGGTTAGGACTGCCAGATCGTAGTTGTAATTATGTGACATCAATACCGCAGCCGTGCGGTCGGTCAACGTCAGCTTCTCCGTAATGGTCGTCGCATCGGCATAAAGCAGACAGGTTGCTTGGGGAAACCGCTTGGGAGCCAGGTGCGCAATGCAGTCTTCGGTTACCGTTACGGACCAGCCGATTTCAGTGGCCAGCCGGGTCAGGGGGATCGTATCATAGCCAGCACCGAAAATAATCAGTTCTATACCGGGGTCGATTCGCTCAATGAATACGTCCACGGGCTGACCGGTTACTTCGTAGCGGACGGTTCTGGCTTTGCCCGTCGCCATGCACAGAACCATGTCGGAGCGAAGCCAGCCGGGCGGTTCCTCTGTGGCGGTTTCGGTTAGGACTACCCGCATCCCGGTGCAAAGTCCCGTCTCTGCATTCGCCCGGAAAACCGTTGCGATAACGCGCTGGTCACGCAAACGGACAAACTCCTCCAGCAGTCGGATTGGATTCCGGAACTCACCCGGGTCAATGGGTTCGATGAATACGTCAATGATTCCGTTGCAACCGAGGCCTATACCCAGGCTGTTGGCATCATCGTCCATGGTGTCATAGCGCACGACCATGGGTTGTCCATCAAGCATAACCTGTCGTGCTTTTCGCAGGGCATCGCCTTCCAGACAGCCACCACTGATGGCTCCTTCCCAGCGACCGTCATCGGTAACCAGCATCCGGGCACCGGGCCGACGATAGGCGGAACCCTGTACATAAACTACAGTCGCCAGCGCAACTTTGCGCTGGGACAGGTCGAGGTGGTTATAGACCTCCAGTATACGCTTAATCTCTTTCATCGGTTCGTCGAGCAGGCTGCTTCTGCACGGCCCTATTAGTTGAGCGATTTGCCAGATTTAACCTACGTTACCAGGTATGTAAGGTCGCAGGAGAGGAGGACTCCGGTGTTTACACCGGTGATGCCTCAACTCATACTGTCGCCAGGCTGAAGGGTAATTTACGGACGCGTTTACCCGTCAGGTCAAAGATGGCGTTGGTCAGGGCGGGGGAAAAGGCGGGTAGCCCCGGCTCACCGACCCCACCGGCATCGGCGTCGTTTTCCATAATAAACACGTCGATAGGCGGAATATCCGTGATGCGTGGCATCAGGTACGAATAGAAATTCTTGTCGACCGCCATACCATCTTTGAACGTCACTTCATGCTGCGTGGCCGCACCGAGGGCCATCACAATGCTGCCCTCAACCTGCGCTTTTACGGTGTCGGGGTTGACATACCAGCCGCAGTCCATCACCGCCCAGACGTGGTCGATTTTTACCCCGCCATTGGGGTTCTTCGATACTTTCACTACCTGCCCGACCGTGCTGGAAAAGCATTCGGTAATGGCCATGCCATAGCCCTCGCCCGGTTTACGGCTGTTCCAGCCCGATACTTCGGCCAGTTTGTCGAGCTGCTTTTGCACCCGTTCGTCGGGCAAGTGCTCGCGTCGGAAGGTCATTGGATCCTTGCGGGCTTCGTGGGCCAGTTCGTCCATAAAACTCTCGTAGGCAAAGCCGTTGGTCGACGCGTACACCGACCGCCACCACAGTACCGGGATGGGCGTTTCGAAGGGCACGTCGGCAATGCTCAGGTTTTTAATGCTCTCGGTGTAGGGTTTCAGAAACCCCTCGTTGGTACTATTGTTGGGTTTGTCTTTGGGTGCACCCATCCAATGACCGAGGTTCTGACCCGCCATCCGCAGCTTAAACGCGCTGATTTTTCCGTCTGCCACGGCACCTTCACAGCGGTACGAAATACCGGGCCGGAAGGGCCCCTGCGTGCTGTCATCTTCCCGCGTCCAGACGACCTGAATCGGCGCGCCGACCGCTTTGGAGATAACTGCGGCTTCGTATGGATAGTCCGTGAACGCCTTCCGGCCAAAGCCGCCCCCCAGAAAGGTCATGTTGACGATGACCTTCTCACGGGGTAGTTTCATTTCTTTGCTGATAAAATCCTGCACCATGTCAGGGGCCTGAATCGGTCCCCAGATTTCGACCTTGCTGGCCTGATAATACGCCGTGCAGTTGAGCGGCTCCATGCAGCTGTGAGACTGATAGGGGGTTTGGTAGACTACATCCAGCTTTTTCGATCCCTTCGCCAGCGCGTCCGCTACGTCGCCCTGCTGTTTGAGCGACAGCCCCTCGTTCGTTTGCAGGGCTTCGTGCTGCCGTTTGTAAATCTCCTCGGAACTCAGATGCTCAAACCCGCTGTCGTCCCACGTTACTTTTAACGCTTTTTTGCCCTGCAAAGCCGCCCAGGTTGACTCGGCAATAACGGCCACACCTTCCCGGGGCGTGCTGTGTACCAGCATCTTTACCTTCAGTATCTGCTTGACGCCGGGGACTTTGCGGGCGGCAGTGTCGTCGAAACTTTTTACCTTGCCGCGCAACCGGGGATTCCGTTCGACAGCTGCGTAGAGCATGCCCGGCAGGGTTTTATCCAGCCCAAAGCCCGCCGTGCCGTTGGTTTTTAGGGGGGTATCGGGTCGGTGCAGGGGCTTGCCGATCTGCGTGTAGTCGGCCCGTTTTTTCAGCACCACGTCTTTGGGTGGTTCCAGTTTAGCGGCATCGGCCACCAGCGTTCCGTAGTTCGCTTTTTTGCCCGAGGGCTTATGAATCACGTGGCCGGCTTCGGCGTAGCAATCTGTAACGGGTACGGCCCACTGGTTGGCCGCGGCCTGAATCAGCATCTGGCGGGCGGTGGCACTCAGTTTGAGCAGGTTTTTGTACGAACCCCGCACGGTTGAGCTGCCGCCGGTGATCTGACTGCCGTATTTTCTGTTACCCTGCGCAAAAACGATGGCCACTTCGTTAAGCGGCACCTCCAGTTCTTCGGCAATGATCTGTGGCACGGCCTGATACGATCCCTGACCCATCTCGGCCCGGTGGTCTGTGATGGTCACCTTGCCCAGGGCATCGATTCGAATCCAGGCGTTCAGGTCGGTGCCGAGGTCCGCTGCCCCGGCGGTGTTGATAATCTCGGCTTCTTCAGCGTGGGTAGGCAAGTAAAGGCCCAGCGAAAGCATGACTCCGGTCAGACCCGATACTTTCAGGAAATTCCGGCGGGAAACGGATTGCGTATCCATAATCAGTTTAGGGTTTTGGCGCGAAGGCACCGGTTTTGATCCAGGTAGTCCAGGCTTTGGTAAATTCGGCGTGGCTCAAGGGCGGCAACGTGCGGCCTTCGCCGGGGGTCCAGCCCGCTACCACCAGCCCGTCGTGGGCGTGTTCGAGCAACTGCGCCATGTTCTTACCGCCGTTCTGTTTGGGGTCGACTAACTGGCGGGCCAGTTGGTTCGGAGTACGTCCCTGAAACACCATGCGGGCCGTGGCCGGGGGCAGGTGCCAGTCGGGGTTACCCGGCGGGGTGTGCAGACCGGGTGTATTGGTGGGCTGATGGCAATTGGTGCACTTCATAGCGTAGACGCCTTTGCCATCGATGCCGCGCCGGGGAGCCATCGCGTGCCGGTGACTATCATCGCCCTGTAGCGGAATGTCGCCGGCGGGGTGGCAGTTCATGCAGCGGGGACTCATCAACACTTTGTATACATTAGCAAAGGCTTTCACCGACGCCATGCTGTCCCTGCCGACCGGAGCAGTCGCCGGAACGAGCGTGAATGGGCGGGTTGTCGGGGTCCGTTCTTCGGTAAACGCCGACGTAACGACGGTCGTTACGAAGAGACCAACTGACAGCATTGCCATCGTTTTCTGATTCAGCCACCGGGGGCTGGTATGGGGTGAACGTGGGTTCATAAAATGAAAAATATCGGGGATAGGTACCAGGTCGTCTATTCATTACGGCTGCTCACCTTTCGCTCCATGCCCGCTGCCAAATGAATGGCTTTGCGAACGCGCAGGTAGGAGCCGCACCGGCAAATGTTCCCCGCCATGCCCGCGTCAATGTCGGCGTCGGTAGGGTTGGGGTTATCGCGCAGCAGCACGGCCGCCGACATAATCTGGCCCGAGTGGCAGTAGCCGCACTGAGGTACGTCGATTTCCTGCCAGGCCCGCTGCACCGGATGGTCGTTATTTTTGGACAGTCCTTCGATCGTGACGACTTTCTGGCCGGCCGCCCGACTGACTTTGGTCACGCAGGAACGGACGGCTTCACCGTTGAGGTGAACCGTGCAGGCTCCGCATTGGGCGACGCCACAACCGTACTTGGTGCCTTTTAAGCCGACCACATCCCGAATGGCCCACAGGAGCGGCATTTGGGGATCGACATCGAGCGAATGGTCCTTGCCATTAATGGTAATGATGATACTTGACATAGTCGTTGCTGGTTGACGCTACTACTCTATTTAAGCAGGTTTCCTTTTAATTCAGGCTCCGGTATTCCTGAGGCGAAACCCCTACTTTTTGCTTAAAGAAACGGGTAAAATGCTGCGGGTATTTGAAGCCCAGTTCGTACGCAATTTCACTGAGCGTTTTACCTGTATCAAAAATTCGTTCTTTGGCCAGATCAATCAGATGCAATTGGATAAATTCCATGGCCGACTTGCCGGTTTCTTTTTTAATTAAGTCGCCGAAGTAATTGGGAGACAGGTGCAGCTCCTGAGCAAAGTAAGCCACCGTCGGGACACCATCGGTTCTGAGCTCTTCACTCATTAAATAGTCGGTCAGTTTCTGCTCGAACCGCTCGATAATCCCGTGGTTTGCGTGCTCGCGGGTGATAAACTGGCGGTCGTAAAAACGGGAGCAGTATTTCAGCAGTAATTCCAGGTTGGCAACGATCAGCTCCTTACTATGCCGGTCGATGTTCTGGCTCACTTCAGCCGTGATGTTGCCCAAACAAGTCATTACAACCTCCCCTTCTTTATCCGAAAGATGGAGTGCCTCATGGGACTGATAGCCAAAAAACGAATACGCATGAATCTGCTTGCCTAAGCTGGTGCCTTTGATGAGGTCAGGGTGAAAGACCAGGGCCTTCCCGTAGGGCTGATGCATTTCACCTTGGGGTTCATGGGAAATGACCTGTCCAGGCCCGAAAAAGACCATGGTTCCTTCAGCATAGTCGTAGTATTGATTGCCGTACCGCATATCGCCACAATGGGTTTCCTTCAGGATAACGGCATAAAAATTCAGCGTAAACTTTTCCCGTTTCAAGGGTTCAGACTGATTGAAATCAACCAGACTAATCAGCGGGTGCTGGGTTTTATTCCCAAACGTATCCGCGTATTTTCTTATAGTGTCGTAAACGATCATCGCGTATAGGTCGGTGCGGGGTGCTAGCAGCGACTGATCGTCCGTGTGTCCCACCCAACTTTTAGCTAAAGCTACCGCCGAAAATCGTACCGTATCGAGGTGTCAGTAAAAATGGTAAGTAAAACAGTAAAATGTATAAAAGGTACCAGACAGACACCCGGTAATTTTGCCAACGATTTACTAAAAACAGGATAAATCCTTAGAAATGAGGCTTGTCCTTGTCAACGATTATGAAGCTAACCAAAATACGTTGCTTGCCTCTACTGCTATTTTTGGTGGGTGGTATGGCTTGCAAAACGGATAGCCCAATGGCGGAAGCAAGTCCGATCAGGCCGGACAGCACTGGCACGGCTACGAACCCCGTCAGTGATAATTCATCCAATCGACTCCGGGTTCGGGTTGGCTCCAATACCTTTCAGGCAACGCTGCTCAGCAATCCAACCGTTACAGCCTTTAAAGCCAGGCTGCCTATGACCGTCTCGATGAGCGAGTTGAACGGCAATGAAAAGCTATATGATTTTCCGACCAACTCGAACGCGGGACCGCTGCCCACGAATTCAGCAAACCCTCGTACCATCAATACCGGTGATCTGATGCTGTATGGTTCCAACACGCTAGTGCTCTTCTATAAAACGTTTCCAACGGTCTACAGCTACACAAAACTGGGGCAAATCGATAATCCAGCGGGACTGGAGCGCGCCCTGGGTTCGGGAAGCGTAACCGTCACGTTTGAGTTAGAGTAAACCGAGCGAACAAAATAAAAAACACAACATGAAACGACTTATCGTACCGATAGCCCCCTTTCTACTGATGTTGGGGCAGGCTTTTGGCCAAGGAACACCACCAGGAAAAGAACAAAAAATGGAGAAGACCGAGTACGTAACGTTTACGCTAAGCGGCAAGGTGACCCGTCAGGCAGTGACGTTCAAAAATCGGTATGGCATCACCATTGCCGCCGATTTATACATACCCAAAAATAGCGATAATGGTTCGTTGCCGGCACTTGCGCTAAGTGGTCCGTTTGGTGCGGTTAAAGAACAGTCGTCGGGTCTGTATGCCCAACATATGGCCGAGCGTGGCTTTGCCGCCCTTGCCTTTGACCCGTCCTATACCGGTGAAAGCGGTGGCCAGCCCCGCCATGTTGCTTCCCCCGACATCAATACCGAAGATTTCAGTGCAGCCGTAGACTTTCTGGGTCTGCAACCTTTGGTGGACCGAAACCGGATCGGCATCATTGGTATTTGTGGTTGGGCAGGCATGGCACTCAATGCTGCCGCTGTGGATAAACGCATCAAAGCCGTTGCCACCACCAGTATGTATGATATGTCTAGGCTGATGGCAAAAGGCTATTTTGACAAACTAACCACCGAACAACGCACGAACATGCTGGAGCAAATGAGCCAGCAGCGTTGGATAGATGCCGAAAAGGGAACACCGGCTCCATCCACTAATAATCTACCCCAAAAGCTACAGGGCAACGAGCCTCAATTTGTGGTCGATTATTTCAATTATTATAAAACACCCCGTGGTTTTCATCCCCGCTCAATCAACTCAAACGGCTCGTGGACCGCTACCTCTGCGCTGTCGTTCATGAATATGCCGTTGCTGACATATATTAACGAAATCGCACCACGCCCGATCTTGCTGATTGCCGGGGAAAAGGCCCACTTCCGTTATTTCAGCGAAGATGCGTACAAAGCAGCCGATGGGCCCAAAGAGCTGCTGATTATTCCTGGAGCCAGTCATGTTGATTTGTATGATAAGCTGGATATTATTCCCTTTGATAAGCTGACCTCTTTCTTTAATGAACACCTAAAATCAGGCAAGCCTGCCCAGAAAGAAAAGGTAGCCGCATATGGTTCGGCCAATTGACACCAAGTAGCATCTAAAAAAGGCTATTATGAAACCTCCTTATTAGCTGGTTTGCTTTGATAACCTGGTTCAGTATTAGTTGCAGGGCATAGGCACTTAAGCAATCCTCTACTGCCTGGAACAAAACGACCAGGGTTATTGGGATGCTATTTCTTCCAAAAAGCATGTACCCCCGGTAGGTGACCGGAGCCTTTCGCACTTCATGGTACGGGGACAAAAGACCCAATCGTAAACCATACTATGGTGCAGCGCTATGTAGATGGGCTAAAAGAGGCCGGACAGCCCGTACAATATATCCAGGTCGAAGACACTGGACACGCCTTTTTTGAGCAGATGCCCCGTAAATTATTCAGAAAGGTACCATGAGATTTGAAAGGATTGTTACTCTATGTTTGCTTGCGGGCGTATGGGCTTCGGTAGAGGCATCAGCCCAGCAGACCCCGGCTTCCGTCGGCTTGGTTTATGATAAGCAGACGCGGGGTGCGGTACCAATTCCGCCTTCTGAGCGTCTGTTGCAGACTGTGGTGGCGCAACTTCATTTTAAGGTGTCCGACGAAGACCGGGTACTCGAAGGAGCGATCTTCGATCAAGAGGGTAATCTGGTATTTTGCGACGTATCGGGTCGGCGTGTGCTACGCTTAACACCCGATAAGCGATTAATCACCATTACTACCCTAGAGTCACTGGCTCCGGGGGGGCTGGCCTTCCACAAAGATGGGCGGCTATTCATTGCTGCTATGGACTTGAACAAAAACGTGGGCGCTGTCTTCGCGGTGAATCCTGACGGTTCAGGCATACATACGATCATTGCCCCAGCGGCTGGATACTTGCCCAATGACCTAGTGTTTGACGCCCAGGGCGGCTTTTATTTTACTGACTTCCGGGGCACGTCGACCGAGCCGAAGGGTGGGGTCTATTACGCCAGTCCGACCCTCTCCTCGATCAAGGTGGTCGTGCCGAACCTGGCGATGGCCAATGGTGTTGCGCTCAGCCCCGATGGCAAGCAGGTATGGACGACCGAGTTTGGCCGTAATCTACTGCACCGAATTACGCTATCCGACGCGACGACTATCGCGTCAATTGGCTCAGCTGTCGCTTATCACTTCGTCGGCCCGGCCCCGGATTCGATGCGCACTGATGCTGACGGTAACTTGTACGTAGCCATGTATGGGCAGGGGCGCATAGTTATATTCAACCGAAACGGCATTCCCATCGGTCAGGTGCTGTTGCCCGACCGCGAACGTGGGCACAACCTGCACTCGACCAGCCTGGCAATCCGTCCCGGCACAAACGACCTGTATGCAGTCACCAGCGATGGCGTAGGGGGCCAGGGAGCGGCCATATTTCACGCTAAAGTGTTTGGGAAAGGGTTGGGCGCATCCTTCCCAAGATGATAAAATCAGCCGTTGATCGTTGGGAAAAGTCAGTATGGTCTTGCCTGGGAAAACCATCGCAGGCGATACCGATAGATCCGGGTTACTCTGTGGATAGTCCAACCAGCTTGGCTACGTTTATTTTTAACTGATCCATGACAATTTAACGCTCAACTCACTATGAAAAAACACATGCTGATTATCGTCGCCAGCACCTGCTTTGCGTTGACAGCTTGTAATACCAACGGGGTAGACAACGCAAATCCCTCAAATGCCGCCCCTGGGTCTTCTGGCTCCTCAGCGGTCGAAACAGACCCGGCCAATACAACCTATCGTCCGGCCTTTTCGGGCCAGACCCGCATTGCTGGTGTCAGAACCCTGACCAATTACCAGAGCACCGTATTAACGCAGAATCTCAGAAGTCCCTGGGGCATAACCAGTCTGCCCGACGGGCGACTGCTCATCACCGAAAAAGCCGGCACAATGCGCATCGTAACCCCAACCGGCCAACTCAGCGAACCTATCACCGGTATTCCAGTGGTTAATTCTGCCGGGCAGGGAGGATTGTTGGGTGTTCGGATAGATCCTGCTTTTGCGACGAACCGAATGGTTTACTGGGTGTTTTCAGAATCGCGTCCTGATGGCAACCTGACGGCTGTGGCCAGGGGTACTTTATCCACCAACGAAACAAGAATTGAGGGAGCAACCGTCATATACCGAGCTCTGCCAGCATATCAGGGAACGGCGCACTATGGTGGTAGAGTGGTGTTTGATCGGGATGGAAACCTGCTGGTCAGCACCGGCGAGCGATCAGATTTAACGACCCGACCACAAGCGCAGTCCATCGGCTCGGCTCTGGGTAAAATCGTTCGAATCACCAAAGATGGGGGGGCTGTCAGTAGTAATCCTTACACCACCACTACCGGGGTGTTGCCCGAACTCTTTTCCATTGGCCATCGAAATCCGCAGGGGCTGGCGATTCACCCGGTAACGGGTGAGCTGTGGGAAAGTGAGCACGGGCCCCGGGGGGGTGACGAGATTAATTACGTTCAGCCTGGGCTTAATTACGGATGGCCGACCATTACCTATGGCATAGAATACAGTGGTACCCGTGTCGGTGAGGGTATCCAGCAACGGGCAGGACTGGAACAGCCCGTCTATTATTGGGATCCCGTTATTTCCCCCAGCGGGATGACGTTTTATGCTGGTAACCAGATTCCAGAATGGCAAAATAATCTGTTCGTTGGTTCACTGAGTGGGATGCACCTGGTACGCCTGGTGACCGCAAATAATCGGGTAGTGGGTGAAGAACGATTGCTGGTGAGTGAGGGGCAGCGTTTCCGGGACGTCACCCAGGGGATAGATGGGGCCTTGTATGCGATTACTGACGGAGGCAGACTCTATCGGATCGATCGGCGATAAGGGTCTTTAACTGCAATCGGATTACCAACATACACTGATATATCCCAACTAATGAAATCGTATGGAAGGCCATTTCTTAACAAAAATAAGACCCTACGCCTGGTATCCGGGAAGCGCAAAACCGCCCCAATTAAGTCTGGAAGAAGAAATGAGTTACCAACTCATTCTAAACATTGCGCTTGTTGGCGTGGTCGCGGGTTTTTATGACCATAAACAAAACCAGTTTTGCAAAAATTGCGAACGTTATTTTGGCTTGACGAATAAACTGTCTGACCAATACAATACAGTTAACACCATTAATAGAAACCTGGCATGGACATACGAACCGGTCGATACGGTTTTAGCTTGGATGCTCGTACCTCTCCCCGTCCTGTCAAGCTTCTATCAAAACTATCCTGAGGCTGGATTGAATTAGGCAATCAATTTATCAGCAGATCACCCGGTTAGTGTGGGGTTGGTCCCCTATTTAGTAAGGGCAAGTCAATACCGGCGGTTTGCTAGGTGGTGAAACCAGGAAAGAAGGATTGGAGTAGTCCGTTTATTAGTACGACCCATCTTTTTCTCCGAGTGGAATGACAAGTATGACGGCCTATCTGATTCCCGAATGGGGAAATAATCGATTTGCTAGTCGATTCTGGGCGAAATCAACGCTTTTTTTTAGGGAGCGCTCAGATGGTTTTCTAACTCAGCGCGTAGGGCCCCGATTCATGAACGGGCTTATTCTAACCAGGTACTCGTTGGCGTCTGATTCTGCGGCACAGGTTTACCAGACTCTACTCGTTTTTATTCCAATAATTAGTTCACTTTTTGCTCACACTCAACAACAAATGAAACACTTTAAAATAAATGCCTATCTTCTGGTAGCTAGTCTGGTGGTAACAAACGGACTGGTGCTTCTTCCTGTAGGGGCTCAGAATATAAATGGCAACGGCATGGACGTGGCAGGCACACGCCCCCCCGCCGAAACGCCCGTGGTGGGTCAGCCTTGGGAACAGCGCACGCCCTACGGAAAGGGACAGAAACCCGCCTTCACTGGGCAGACCCGCGTTGGGGCCGTCGTTACCAAAACGCCCTACAAAGTAGATGTGATCGCTACTACATTAAAGCACCCTTGGAGTCTGGCCTTTATGCCCGACGGACGGATGCTGGTGACCGAAAAGCCCGGCACGTTGCGCATCGTCACACAAAGCGGTCTGGTCAGCGATACCTTAAAGGGGCTGCCAGAAAACATTGCTTACAGTGGGGATGCGGGCCTGCTCGATATTGTCATTGATCCCAGCTTCAAGAATAACAAAATGCTGTACTTCACCTTCGTTGAAAAACGGGGAAAAGCTACGGGGCTAGCCGTAGCTTCGGCAAAACTAGCTGATGACGAATTTCACCTGGAAAAGATGAAAGTCATTTACCGGGTCAATGATTCGACCGGTGGAGGCTATGCCCACTACGGGTCGCGGCTGCTATTCGACAAGGAACGAAAACTACTCGTATCTACCAGTGAGCGGATGTTTGAGAAAACACGGTTGAAAACCCAGTGGCTATCGTCGTCACTGGGTAAAATTCTGCGCATTAATACCGACGGCACACCTGCAGCCGGAAACCCTACGTTTGCTGCCGACAGCACCCACGCGCTACCTGAACTTTGGGCAGTGGGCTTTCGCAATCCGCAGGGCTTGGCGTTTCATCCCGTTTTCGGCGATCTGTGGGAAGATGAGCATGGTACGCAGGGGGGCGATGAGGTCAATATCGTCAGGCCTGGGCAGAATTATGGCTGGCCCGTGATTGCCTATGGCGTAGAATACGACTGGAAACCCATTGAGGGAGACATTACCCAGAAAGCGGGTTTAACCCAACCGACGTATTATTGGGACCCCACGATTGCGCCTTCGGGCTGTACATTTTACACGGGCACCGCAATGCCCGAATGGAAAAACAACTTATTCATTGGTGCCCTGGCGGGCCAACACCTGGTACGCCTTATAATTAAGGATAATAAAGTAGTTGGCGAAGAGCGGTTATTGCTGGACCAGCACCAGCGCATGCGGGATGTGGTGATGGGACCAGATGGCAATTTGTGGGTGGTTTCGGACGCTGAAAATGGTCGTCTGCTACGCATATCCGCTAAGTAAATTCAAACAGGGCTGCTCCTTCTGAGCCTACGGAAATAAGAGTCAAGCTTTTCACAGACTGTTGCCCCTTTATTCTAGTTAACAAGTAGAACTAACTGATGAAGAGCACCGCCGATAAGCATGTTTCATAATGTAGATAAGAACTGGTCATAAACAGGCCGCTTAATAGTAACAACAACTAAACCAGTATCCTATGTCATCTGACCTATTTCCTGATACGGGGGGCCCGAAGGCCGAAAATGACTCCCGGCGCTCGTTTATGAAACAGGCGGGCGGGTTGCTTGGATTCGCCTTGGCCCCACCGCTGGCTGGCCAGCCTGATTCGCTAATGGCTAATTCCCCCGTTTTAGAAGTTGTCACAAAGATGACCCTACGGATTAATGGACAGCCACGCACCGTGCAGGCTGAACCCCGCGTGACCCTGCTCGACGCCTTGCGCGAACGGCTGGATTTGACGGGCACCAAAAAAGGCTGTGATCACGGTCAGTGTGGTGCCTGTACGGTGTTCATCGACGGTCAGCGGGTTAATTCCTGCCTGACCTTAGCCGTTATGGTTCAGGACAAAGAGATTACCACTATTGAGGGGCTGGCGAAAGGAGATACGTTACACCCCATGCAGGAGGCTTTTCTGAAGCATGATGGGTTTCAGTGCGGGTATTGTACGCCGGGCCAGATCATGTCGGGTGTGGCGTGCGTAAAGGAAGGTCATGCCAAAACTGATAGCCAGTGCCGCAAGTGGATGAGCGGTAATCTGTGTCGATGCGGAGCCTATGCTAACATTCTGGCCGCTGTGCGTGAAGTTGCCGATAAGGCTTAAATCGAAACAGGGTATCTCGGATTGGTAGAATACCTGGTTATCAGTCCGTTTCTCACTCCTTAAAACAGCGTTATTGATGAACGACTTTAGTTATGCGCAGGCCACAACGGCCAAAGACGCTGTAAACTTTTTGACCGAAAAACCTCAGTCAGCTTACATTGCTGGCGGCACCACGCTGCTGGATATGATGAAGGCTAACTTGACTGAGCCCCCGCGCCTGGTTGACATCACCCGGCTACCCTTTACGGGCATCGAGCAGACCAAAGACGGACTGCGCATTGGAGCGATGGAGCGGATGAACGCCGTGGGCGAGCATCCGCTAGTGAAGGAACTGTTTCCTGCTGTATCGGAGTCTTTATTGCTGGCGGCTTCCCCTCAGCTGCGCAACATGGCCAGTATCGGGGGGAATATCCTACAGCGTACTCGATGCGGTTACTTCCGGGATGCGGCCTTTCCCTGTAACAAGCGCGTACCCGGCTCAGGCTGTCCCGCCCTGACCGGTGACAACCATAACCTGGCTATCTTGGGGGTGAGCGAGAGCTGCATTGCCAACGCCTACCCCGGTGACCTGAGCGTAGCCCTGGCCGCATTCGATGCCGTGCTGACCCTGGAAAACACCAAGGGAAAGCAGCGCCAGGTGCTCGTGACGAATTTTTATTTGTTGCCCGGCAACACTCCCCAGAAAGAAACGGTGCTGGAACCGGGCGAGTTGATCGTGGCCGTGACCATTCCGATGGCAGCTCATGCCAAACGCTCAACATACCTGAAAGTGCGCGAGCGGGCCAGCTATGCCTACGCCTTGGCCTCGGCGGCTGTGGGGCTGGACGTACAGAGCGGTACCATACGAGCGGCCCACGTTGCGCTGGGTGGGCGCAACACCCTGGCGCTCGCGCGAAGCGGAAAAAGTGCTGATCGGTGCCCCGGCTACCGAAGCTACATTCCGGGCAGCGGCAGGGGCAGCTCTGCAAGGGGCTAAGCCCCGTGAGCATAATGCTTACAAGGTAGAACTGGCACAAAACACGCTGGTACGCGCCTTGGAGCAACTAGTCAATGCCTGATCCGGTCTTACTCAACACGTGTTTACAGCCATTTTCTTTTATGGATAACGACCCAACATTTTCGCAAACCAATCCCCAATCCGTCGCCGTCGGTCAGCCACTAAGCCGCGTCGATGGCTGGGCCAAAGTGACCGGAGCAGCCAAGTATTCTGCCGAATACAACCAACTGTCTGGTCTGGTACACGCTGTCATCAAGACCAGCAATGTAGCCAGGGGGCGCATTACCGCAATTGACAGCAGCGCAGCGCGAACCCGGTGTACTGGCCATTCTTACGCATCAGAACCTGCCTAAGCCTACGCTCACGGCCCAATCGGATGCCGGCAAAAAAGCCATTGGCCCATCAGTCCAGATGACCTTTATGCCCCTGCAGTCGGATCAGATTTTTTATGCGGCTCAGCCCGTAGCTATTGTCGTGGCCGATACGCTGGAGCACGCCCAGCAGGCTGCGACAAAACTGCGTGTAACAATAGCTCCCGAAACGCCTGTAGCCTCCTATCTGGACCCCAAGACGAAGCTGTACAACCCATCGAAAGCCCCCAACGGTGATGCTGAGGGTACCAAGCGCCGGGGCGGTGCCGCTGCTGCCTTCGCTGCCGCCCCGGTGCAACTAACGGCTACCTATTCCCACGCAACCAACCATCACAGTCCAATGGAGCCGGGTGCCACCATCGCCCATTGGGAAGCTGCCGACCGGCTCACCGTCTACGATACGGCTCAGGGTGTATCGTGGCAGCAACGTGCTTTGTCTGCCTTCCTGGGCCTGCCCACTGATCAGGTACGGGTCATTACCAAATACCTCGGCGGTGGCTTTGGTTGCAAAGGTCCGATCTGGTCCCACACCGTGCTAACGGCCCTGACAGCTAAGGCCGTGGGTCGTCCGGTAAAGCTGGTGCTCACCAGGCCCCAGATGTTTACCAGTATGGGCCACCGTGAAGACCAAGAGCAAACCCTTCGGGTGGGTGCCACTAAGGACGGTAAGCTGCTGGCTCTGCTCCACGAAAAGCAATCCACTACCTCACAATGGGATGACTACGCTGAGTCGAACAGTAAAATCATTGGGATGCTTTACCAGTGCCCCGCCTTCGAGGCTACGACTAAGTTAGCACGAGCAAATGTGATGACCTCGAGTTGGATGCGGGCGCCCGGCGAAGCACCTGGTTCGTTTGCTATCGAGTGCGCTATGGATGATTTGGCCGCCCAACTAGGGATTGACCCTATCGAAATCCGCCTGCGTAACTACGCCGACAAGGACCCTAGCAACGGTCATCCTTGGAGCAGTAAAAGTTTAAAGGAATGCTATGCCCGGGGGGCTGAACTGTTTGGATGGAGCCGGCGCAACCCCAAAGCCGGGGTTACCCGCGAGGGCAAACTACTCGTGGGCTGGGGCATGGCTACGGCCTCTTACCCCGTCAATACGTCGCAGGGTAACGCCCGCGTACGTCTATACGGCGATGGTCATGCCGTGGTTCAGGTGGGGGCCACGGATTTAGGTACGGGCACTTACACCGTTATTACCCAGGTAGCGGCCGATTCGCTGGGTATTGCGCCCGATAAAGTGCGCTTTGAACTGGGTGATACGATGTTACCAACCACGATTATTTCGGGCGGCTCGATGGTAGCGGGCACTGTTTCTTCTTCAGTATATGTGGCGGCTCAAGACGTGTGGCAGAAGCTCATTAAGGTCGCCATAGCCGATAAAAAATCGCCACTTTACCAAGCCAGGCCTACCGACGTAGAGGTGAGAAAAGGTCGCCTGCAACTGAAAGTCGATCCGGTCAAGGGTGAAAATTTTGAAGTTCTGATGCAGCGCGGCCAGATTTTCGATGTGGAAGGGCTGGGACAAGGCCATGTGGGCGCAGACTACGAGGCATCCCAGTTTGCCGGTGCGGCTCCGTCGGGCAAAAGCGGCAACGCAAAGAGCGATGACGCGGGCAAAGAAGAAAATGCGGGGCATTCAATGCACTCGTTTGGGGCTCACTTCTGCGAGGTGCATGTCGACCCCGAACTGGGCACTGTGCGCGTCACGAAATGGGTGAGCGTCATTGGTGGGGGGGCGCATTCTGAATCCTAAAACGGCTCGTTCCCAAATCATCGGTGGCAGCACAATGGGTATTAGAGCAGCTCTCATGGAGCAAACCGTGCGTGATCCGAATCTGGCCCGCTACACCAACGCCAGCCTGGCCGATTATCACATATGTACAAATGCCGACATTCCCAATATGATTGTTGAGTTCATTGATGAAAAGGATCCTTACATTAACGCGATGGGGGGTGAAAGGCATTGGTGAGATTTCGATGGTGGGCACCTCAGCAGCCGTGGGTAATGCCATCTTCCACGCTACCGGTCGGCGGCTACGCAGCCTGCCTATCACGCCAAATAAAATGCTAGAAGCGTTGCGTCAGCCCGTCTAATCAGTATAGCGGGTAAAGTGGCGGCAGTAAACTGCCAATGCTTTACCCGCTATACTGTGTCATTATGCAGCCCGGTGATACCTGACCAGCCCTGATCATAGCTGGGTCAGATGCCCGGTGTTACCCGATTCTACGACAACCATAAGCATTTATCTCCGGGGCTGTTGCTAAGTTCACTCGGTATGCGACGGCAACATTTTGGTACCGACAGCGCGAATAAAAAGGAAGCGCTATGGAGAACGACCTGTACCTATAAAGAAGCATGTGATCTAATTCTGATTTCTTCAAGAAGCGCATTAACTCACATCGCTTCGAACAAAACCTGCTGATCCAGTTCAGGGGTCAATCCCCCGTTTCCGCAGGGCTTATGACGTTCGCCGTCACTAGTTCTTCCGGCTTATTCCAGCCTAAATCACTCACGTATCTATTGCCCCCCGTCGGCACCAGTAAAAGTGGTAAGTGAAACCGTAGAATGTATAAATCTTATGGTATTAGAATCAGCTAATTTTGCAACAGTTTACTAAACAGCTAAGTAATTGAGCCGATGAATGCTAACAGCTCACGGTGATCGACAAAACGATTGCCTGTTACACCTGATAACGAAATGCAAACGGTAACCTGATAAGGAGTCGGATTTACCACCGGCCTCTGTTTTTCCATCCCGGCGTAGAGACGACGTATCGTGACAACAATCGACTTTCATTCGTGGAGCTCTGAGGACGGTTTTTTACGAAGTACCGCCTTTCTGAAAATCAGTGAATTAGCTTTTTTTATGCCAATTTCCAATTGAGGCAGATAATGCCATCAACGCTATGAACACAATAGAAAACAAAATTTTTACGGGTAAGGTAGCCTTCGTTACCGGCGCGGGCACCGGAATTGGTCGGGCAACAGCTCTTGCTTTTTCACGCCAGGGAGCTAGCGTCGTTATAACTGATGTTACGGCGGAAACACTTCAGCAAACCGCTCAACTGATCGAGCAAGAGGGCGGGTGCTCACTAGCCATCCCCTGCGACGTAACCCAGACCGGAGCGGTAAAGGCTGCCTTGGATAAGGTAATTGACACGTTTGGTCGGCTGGACTATGCCTTCAACAATGCTGGCGTGGAGCAGCCCAAAATACCACTGGCCGATATTGACGAAGCAGAATGGGACCGCATCGTTAATACCGATCTCCGTAGCGTTTTTCTGTGCATGAAGTATCAAATTCCATTGATGCTCCAGCAGGGGGGCGGAGCTATTGTAAATACCTCATCCGGGGCTGGGGTCAAAGGGATTCCGGGCCAGGGTGCTTACGCGGCGGCCAAACACGGCATTATCGGTCTGACCAAATCAGCCGCCTTGGATTATGCTGCACAAAACATCCGCATTAATGCTGTTTGTCCGGGCATCATTGAAACCCCGATGATGGATCGCTTTAGCGGCGGTACTGAAGAAGGTCGTCAGCAGGTGATAGCGCAGGAACCTATTGGTCGGATGGGTAAACCTGAGGAGATTGCCAGTGCTGTCATCTGGCTGTGTTCCGAGGGGGGGGGCTTTGCCATTGGTCACGCGCTGGTGGTTGATGGCGGTCAGACCGTCTAGTACATTCAGTCTGTGTTCACTTCATGCCAATTAATAAAGACACACACATGGAAATCACCCGAGTAGGTTCACAGCCTTCCGCCAAAGGCCCCGAAGACTGGTTCACCGGAGCCGTGCGGATCGACCCCCTGTTTAGTGCCAACGAAGCAAGACGTGGGGCCGCATCCAGTGTCACGTTTGAGCCCGGTGCCCGAACGGCCTGGCACACCCATCCGGCGGGTCAAACACTTCTTGTTATCTCCGGGATAGGTTGGGTACAGCGCGAAGGAGGCCCCATTGAAGAAATTCATCCCGGCGATGTCGTTTGGTTCGAACCCAACGAAAAGCATTGGCACGGTGCTTCGCCAACGAAAGCCATGAGCCACCTAGCCATTCAGGAGGAGGTAAACGGTGAAGTGGTAACCTGGCTAGAGAAAGTAAGTGAGCGTGAGTACGCAATTTGACCCCAACATGACAACAATTTTTCAACGGATGCGGGCTGGTGAGTCGCTCCGGAAAGATGATCCTGACTATGGCCGGTTTAGCCAGGTCGTGGCCCGTACCATTCAGTTATGCGTCCGGATGAACGCCACGGCCACCGAGCTGGATCAGGTTCGCAGCCAGTTGAGTGCCATCATTGGCACTGAGATCGACGAATCGACAACGATTTTCCCTCCGTTCTATACCAACTTTGGTCAGTTCATTCGCCTGGGCAGAAACGTCTTTATCAACCACAACTGTTCGTTTCTGGATAGTGGTGGGATTATGATAGAAGACGATGTACAGATCGGTCCCAGCGTCAAGCTCACGTCCGAAAATCACCCGCTAGACCCCGCTGATCGCAAAACACTCCTTCTTCAACCTATTCTGATCAAACGGAATGCTTGGATTGGTGCAGGTGCCACCCTTCTGGCAGGCGTTACAGTTGGCGAAAACGCGGTGGTGGCCGCCGGAGCTGTCGTCAGTCGGGACGTACCACCCAACACGGTCGTTGCCGGGGTACCGGCGAAGGTGGTGAAGACCCTATAAGTAAAGCAACAGAAAGACAAACGAAACGATCATGAACTATTCAATCGACAACAAGATAATCCACATCACCGGTCGTCCGGTAGCTAGGCCGCAGCTTGCCGGCCGGGCATTCAACCTGCTGTTCGTATTCATCGTCTTAGCCGTCTGGCCTGGTTTGGCTTCAGGCCAGACGGCTAACACCGTGACAGGTCCGCAGGCAGCGAAAAAAGGTCCTGCTGACACGTTTACGGGAACCGTTTGGGTGACGAGCTTGGTCCCCAATGACTCGATCTTTACGACCATTTCGGGCAGTGTCGCCTTTGAGAAAAGTGCCCGCTCGCACTGGCATTCTCATCCGGCCGGGCAAATCCTCATTGTTACGGATGGGATCGGTTACCACCAGATCAAAGGGGAGCCTAGGCAAGTGATTCGCAAAGGTGACGTCGTGAAATGCCCGCCTAATGTAGTTCATTGGCACGGAGCCAGTCCCGACAGTAAAATGACCCACCTGTATATCATCCCAAACACCGAAAAAGGCATTGTCAAGTGGCTACAGGCCGTCACAGATCAGGAATACAATCAAAAATAAGCCGTTAGTCCATCTTCAGTCAAACCTATCGACCTCACCCCGTTTACACATGAAACAGTACGCCTTACTCGTTTTATTGACTGGGGTTTTGTCCACCACCAGTCAAGGTCAGCAGGCGCTGACTAGAGAGCCTCCGCTCGTTTCTCCTGAAATCCATGATAACCATTCGGTAACGTTCCGGCTAAAGGCTCCAACGGCTACGACGGCTACCATTTCAGGTAACTGGATGCGCAGTGAGGGATTCGCTCGTCCTTCCGCAACGATGCAAAAAGGAGTGGATGGAATCTGGTCTTATACCACGGACGTTTTGTCGCCTGAGTTCTATACCTATTCCTTCTCCGTGGACGGGTTAAGAGCTATTGATCCTAACAATGCCCATGTCATCCGGGATGTTGCCAATGTGTCGAATGCGCTGCTGATTGATGGAGAGTTCGCCAATCTGTACAAAGTGAATGACGTACCTCACGGATCAGTGAGCCGTCGCTGGTACAACTCACCAGGCAACGATAAGTCTCGTCGGATTACCATCTATACCCCGTCTGGCTATGAAATGGGCAAAGAAACGTATCCGGTACTGTATTTGATGCATGGGATTGGGGGCGATGAGGAAGCTTGGATGGGTTTAGGCAGAGCTTCCCAGATTTAGATAACCTGATTGCCCAGGGAAAAGCAAAACCCATAATCGTGGTCATGACCAATGGCAATGTGTCGCAGGATGCTGCGCCCGGTGAAGGAAGTGATGGGTATACGAAACCCAGTTTTATGCTACCCCAAACAATGGATGGCAAATTTGAAGAAACCTTCGGGGATATACTCACCTTCGTGGACAGTAATTACCGGATCCGGAAAACCAAAGCTGGGCGAGCGATTGCCGGGTTGTCTATGGGCGGACATCACACAGCTAAGAGCATGTTGGGAAATCATGTTTGGTTGTAATCCTCGATCCGTTGCAACATAAGTTGACTGTTGGCTAAATAGAGCCAAGCCACCGAAGAAGATACTGTGTGCTCGTAATCTTTGATCACCCTACGAAAGAACGGGGTCGCCCGAGCGATTGGTCCAGGCAATGCTCCGCTCAACGACCCAGCGATTGGCGACGGGCACAAAACCACGAGCTGATTCAGGACGGGATGCTTTCGCAAAGTCGATACTTCACTGGGCTAATTCAGCCGCGAAAACACCATTGTAGGCTTGGTCTCCAAAGACTTTTTCCAGCCGCTCGCCAACTCGCCACAAGATGCCCAACACTAACGGCACCGCCAGGGTCCCATCAGCTCGGTTGGCAGTATCCACATCGGCCATCCATAACCGCCCCTGCATATCGACTACAAAAGTGCGCTTACGGCCGCACGGGCGGCCCCGCATTGACGAGTTTGTGAGCATCGTTGCCCCGCAACTCGCAGATCATAGGGGCGAGCTTAACAGACTGTGAGTCAATGCATAATGCTGAAGGCAGTGGCATACGTCCCGTCTGTTGACGGTCCAGTTGGTTAAGTGCTGCATTGATACGTTCAAAAAGGTCGGCTTTTTTCCACTGGTCAAAATAGTAGTAGACCGCTTGCCAGTGCGGCCAGCAAGGCGGTAGGTTGCGCCATTGACAACCGGTACGAAGTAGCCACAAGATAGCGTCCATAATCTGACGTAAATCGTGCTTACGCTTGCGTTTTAGATCGAAAAAAGGCGAAATTGCTACCCACTGGTAGTCGGTCAGTGGTTGCCACTGAGAGGTCATTCTTTTGTTGCTTGGTCGCTACAAAGTTGACCTGACTACCAGCTTTTTGAAATTCCCCAACATGCTCTTACATCTCGCAGAATTACCCAAATACCTTCGACTATATGGGCTTATTCTCCCCCGGCCTTAACAATAAACCGGAAGATCATCCTCAGTCACTGGCGTATCAGAAGCTGGATTTAAAGTTAAAAAAGCAGATGGACAATGGCTACAAATTATACTGGGTGGCTGTTGGCCGGGATGACGTTCCCATCTTACTGGCTGGTATTCGGGACTTCCGAAAGAAAATGGATACTATTGGTACGAAGTATGAATTTAAAGAAACCGATGGGGGCCACACCTGGCCAAATTGGCGTAAATACCTGACGGAATTTACACAAAAAAATTTTTAACTAAACATCTGATCACCATGCTGGTATCTGCTACTATAAATCCATTTCAATCTAATAGAATCATGACGCTTTTACGTTTTATGACCTTTAGTCTGGACGGTAACCAAGTAGCAGGAAGATTGTCGCAAACTGGCTTTATTACGGCTAGAAAAACCGCTCAATTAAGTGACCCACGAATTGTCACTCATAACTAGTTTTTTGGCCAGTTAGATGAAAGCTATCGATAGAATATGCACTGTTGAATTGTCGTGATTATTTCAGCACACCTTTCTCGTGTTCAATAGCATCATTTACCTTCCAGATACATGCGGCCCACCGCTGTGGTTATGATTTTGCCGCAGTGGTGGTCTGGCGGCAGCGGCCGTCCGCCTCTTTGTTTAGCTATGCCAATATCAAGCCTAGAATAATTGTTAGGAAAGCGTATCTACAAACGCCCCTTTTTTGATGTAATACATAAATCTCAGTGAAGCGAAGTTTCCAACAGTGGCTCGTTCATTCTGAGGTAACGGCTAATCTAATCTATGCTATTTCATAATAGCTAGTGCTACAATCAGTTCTTTGTCTCCAAGAAATCGTTGACTGCGCTTGCCTACTGCTGGCCAAGACTCCAGGACGCGTCAGCTATTTCTATAAGATCATTTGATGATACGCTTTTGCCACATCCATTGCAGAGGCCAAATTCAAGCCAGACATAACCTCAAGTTGACTTCAATAATTTATATTTACAGATACAATACAGATGCAATATAAACATGTCGTCTGAAAATAAACTTGAATTTGACTTCTCTACCATGCAGGAAGTCATCCGACGAGTTGGGTTGATTGATGCTTTTAGGGGAAAGTGGGGAGCCATTGAGCAAAAAAACAATCGTTATCTACGAGAATTACGGCGGGTAGCCACAATTGAAAGTATTGGCTCATCTACCCGGATTGAAGGGGCTATCTTAACCAATGAAGAAGTAGAGCGACTTATCAAAAATGTAAAGATCACCGAGTTTAAGACACGCGATGAACAGGAGGTATTCGGTTATTATGAAGCGCTGGATCTGATTCTGGATCATGCCAAAGAGATTGACCTGACCGAAGCGTACGTTAAGCAACTACACGGTGTTTTGCTCCGCTATAGCGGTAAAGACCAGCGGCATCGGGGTGGTTATAAAACGCTATCAAACCAGGTAGTGGCTAACTATCCGGATGGCAGTCAGCGGGTCATTTTCAATACCACAGCGCCCCACCTGACCGAAACCCAGATGTACCAAATGATCAAATGGGTTGGGGGAAGCTTGGAAGGTGGCCAAATCCATTCCTTAATCGTCATCGGACTTTTTATCTACGAGTTTCTCTCTATTCATCCCTTCCAGGATGGCAATGGCCGCTTATCCCAGTTGTTGACCACCTTATTACTGTTAAAAATGGGTTATGACTTTGCCCAGTACGTATCCTTCGAGAACATCATCGAGCAGCGCAAGGCCGACTACTACCGAGCACTGATGGCGGGTCAGCAGCACCGAGGTACCGAGAAGGAGGTTATTGGCGATTGGATAATCTCTTTCCTAGACTGTCTACAAACCTTAACAAGCCGATTAGAAAGCAAGTACGCTCTTTACAAAGATAAAGGGGGGTATCTGAATGAGCGTCAACAGCAAATCTTAGTTACTCTACAAGAGCACCACCCCCTTAAGGTCAGCGACTTATCCACTCGACTCCCCCACCTATCGATTAACACTCTGAAAAAGGATTTACAGTACATGGTTCAACAAGGCATGCTTGAAAAGCTTGGGGCATTAAAGGCAACGGTGTACCTGGTTAAACCAACCAAGTCAAGTTGATGACATTTGAATGCCTTAAGCAAAAATCGATACATGAACGCTCCTCTGTCTCACGTGGGAGCGTTTGGTGAGATTATTAACCTTTCAGGCGAGGTTGTGATTCACCTGCAAAATCCAATGGGAGCGGGACGGCCAGTACGTTCAGCGTGATGATAACTTTACCGAAATAGTTTAAGCCAAGACTGGCTACCCGTAGCGTTGTGATAACACGTATCAAGGTTTTTCCAATCATCCACGTAACTAGATTGATTGTTCCCATGAGAGGGCCTTCACCTATGTTTACCATAGATCGAGAAATAGAGCCATTCATGTAATATGTATAGCACAGTACTATGCTATACACTAACTATGGAACATATTCTGCTTAATACACTAACTTCTACTTGTATGATTTTGGTTAAAGCTGTCTTATTGGCTGGTTTGGTTTTACTGGCTAGGCTTGCCATGCCTCAGTAATTTCATGGACAAATAGGCGATAACCGGACCTATAAACCTTTAAAAGAGGCTAGCATTCAGGTGAAAGACAAACCTATTAGCTGCCAGGTGAACCCAACTGGTTGCTTTGAAGTCGACCTGTCAGCCGCCGAAGACACCGATTTAATCATTATTAGTTGTCCAGGATATACTCCTGAAGTCCTGCTGAAACAGGAACTCATTGATGCCTGGTACGACATTAAGCTAAGTCCGGTCAAGGCGCTGGTCTTGACTGAGTTAAATGCCGATAAAACCAACCTGGGGCCAAACAACACAAAAGGCTCTGCCAACCCTTAATTCATTACTACATTTTTCTTAAATCGCTGCCTGACCATGATACACAATTACGTCAAAATCGCCTGGAGAAACCTGGTAAAATATAAGCTCTTCTCGCTAATTAATATTATCGGATTGAGTCTGGCTATTCCGACCGCCTTACTAGGCTTAATTCAGATTGTCAACTATTACGAGTACGATGATTTCCACCCCGATCAAGCCCGCATTGTGCGTCTCATAACCGACGAAAAACTTACCGATGGCTCCATCACCAGCTGGGCTTCGAGTCCGCTACCATTGGCTACCTATGTCAAAGAAAATCTGGCGGGCATTGAGAAGGCCACCACCTTGGTCAGAGAGCTTGATTTTACATTAAGTAACGGACTTAAAACAAAAAATAGTAAGGCAATTTATACCGATACCTTCTTTTTTCAGCTGTTTAACTTTCCACTAGAAACAGGTTCCTACCCAACAGAGCCTAATACGATTGTGCTCACTCATGAGACGGCTCGGTGGTTTTTTAACGATGTCAATCCCATTGGCAATACCCTGGAACATCCCAAGCTAGGCAGTTTTAAAATCGTGGGTATTTTAAAACCATTCAATGCGCAGAAAACCCAGTTCAGAACCGATGTGTTTATACCCATAGCTAGTCATAGGGCAAGTATGTATCAACCCAATGACTGGGCCGACTTAAAGGCGCATACCTTCTTGAAACTAGCCAACGGAATGACCCTTGCCAACTTGACTCAACAGCTGGTCAAAACCTCCAGTACCATCAATGACTTACTCCCACCATCCGTTGGGAAGAAACTGTATTTCAAAGGGCAATACCTGGCTGACATTTCACCCGCCAACGAGATACTCCTAAATGATCCCTACATTCAAGATATTCGAAGTATTGCCATCAATTTCGCCTTTCAGCTCATTATCCTCTTACTGGCCTCGTTAAACTACATCAATCTAACCCTGGCCCGATCGATGAACCGAAGCCGGGAGGTTGGGGTGCGGAAGGTAGCCGGTGCCACGAAAGCGCAGCTGGTTTTTCAATTTTTGATCGAATCCGTGCTGGTTTCGTATATAGCCCTGAGTGTTGGACTGCTGATCTTATGGTTGGTCAAGCATTATCTTCCTGTTTCGTGGCTCACCTGGGATATTGATCATTTAGGCTACCTGATCCTGCTCTTCCTGATTCTCAATCTGTTGTTGGGCTTAGTGGCTGGGGCTACGCCTAGCCTGATTCTGTCCTCCTTTCAACCCGTAAAGGTCTTGAAGGGACGCATTGCACCCGCCAGTTTTGGGAAACTAGGGTTTCGCAAATCGTTAATAGTCGTTCAATTTGCTATCGCCTTGATCTATCTATTTTTTATGGGCCATTCCTATCATCAAATCAAGTATATGGCCAACGATAACGAAAACTACCAGCGTCATCATATCCTTACTATCAACTTACCGGCCCCCACCTATCAACCCTTTGCCAATGACATTAATGCCCTCAAGGAGGTAAAGAAGGTAGGCTATAGTTCGCTAACCTTTGGCAATAAACCCCCACAATCCACGATTAAACCCCTAAAAAGCGAAACTGCCCATTTGGCGTTTTATTATGCGGCCGACCCTGTTTTTATCGACAACATGGGCCTTAGGTTCGTGGCCGGAACCAACTTAGTGCCCAGTCACGGCGGGCAGGCGTCACCACTGATTGTGGTCAATCAAAAGGCAGTCGACAAACTGGGCCTTGGCTCACCACAGGAAGCCATCGGCAAACTCGTTACACTACATGATACCCTCTCAGCAACCATCATAGGAGTGGTGGCTAATTTTTGTCACTATGATTATGAACGCAAGATCGAGCCGGTCGTTTTCCAATACGCTCCTTCCTTATTTAAGGTGTTGTGTTTGCAGACAAACCCCGTCAGTGATCGGAAATTGGTCGAAGCCAGCCTGCAAAGCTTATGGCATAAACGCAATCCTGGGCAGGAGATGGCTTTCTCGTGGCTAGATGAGGACATGTATGAGCGTTATTTCCCTCGCCATGACATGCAATTAATGGGCCTGGAAGGCCTGGTTATCTTCGTGATTGCCATCTTGGGGCTCATCGGTATACTGACATACAGTGTAGAAAAACGAGCGAAAGAAATCGGGATCAGAAAGGTCATTGGAGCTACTACAGGGGAAATCATCAAGTTGATGTCGAGGGAGTTTATTCACCTGTTGACCCTGGCGACGATCATCGCTCTACCGAGTGGAATCGCCATTGGGATGTATATGAATACGTATTTTGTCTTCAATAATGGGTTAAGTTATGGGATAATGGGTCTACTGTGGTTGCTGGTTGTCGGGGTTGCCTTAGGGGCAGTTGGCTATTTTTCAAGCGCAGCCGCTCAAGCCAATCCCACTACAACGTTGAAGCTCGAGTAACTGTGGGTAACCTGCCCGAACCGGTCTTTAGGCTAAATGACTTGAGTTGCCAAAGAATTTGGATTCTTGATTGAAGTGTAGCGGGTCCAGGGCCGATGTGGCCGGGGCGTACCATGCGTTCCACTGAGATGCCCATTAATTGGGTACATTTGCCCCTACCCGTTGGTAAGGTCACTATCGTTTTAATGACTTATTTAGGGACAGATTCCCACTCATCTCATACAGGAGCATTTTCGTGAGAATATCTCCCTGGTAGCGAAGTGGTGCTTTCTACAAAACCTGGGTTAATTCGTTTTTACCGGAAACAGCTTCTCGTCTACTTCGGTGCCCTGACCGGCTACCCGGCACCAGCCACTAGACGTTTTATGATACACTTCCAATCGTCTCACCTTCAAATTCACATCATGGCCATCGACCACCAGTTGGACATTGGCTAGAAAATTGACCACGGCCATCTTACCCTCGTAGATGCGGATAAATTCATGGCCCGGTATGGGCCGCACCGATTTAAAAACGGCCTTTTCCTTCGCTTGTGCCCCTTGCCATTGTTGATGGGAAAAGGAAATGTCGCCTTTTGGGCCAACCGCGATGAAGTCATTACAGTCAATGGGTACATCTGGTTTTCGATGACCCATGAGTTCCCTAATTTCTTGTCTTTCGGTAGGATAGCTGGTCGTATCGATCTGAGCAAAGGCTTTGTAGCTGCCTAGAATTACTAAAAACAGGATGAGTGTTGGTTTCATAGAAGAGTCTATTTTCTCAAAGTTAAAAGCGACTTTGGAAAACACGACTTCAACTAACGCTTTTGGGACAAATTTTTGATGTTGCGCCCTAACCAGTTATCACTACAAAAACCCTATTTATGGGCAGGACTATCCATCTCGTTACAAATAGGAGCCTTTACTGAGACGGCTCTTCAGGCAGTGTTTTGCTTCGGCTACATAGAGGGGACGTATCTTTACTGTTTACATCAACCTCTTGATCAACTACAGCACGAGGGCCTGTTAGTTGAACGATTGCCTGAACGCTAAGGGCGATTGGGCAGTTTTTGTTTTGA
>NZ_JACXAA010000020.1 GCF_014699035.1 Spirosoma validum | reverse complement strand
CACCCGGACGTGGCCGCTGGGACGCCAGCCCGGCCAGACTACCGAATTACCAAGCTACATAAATGAAACAGATTCTGATTATCAACGGCCCGAACCTGAACCTGTTAGGTAAGCGCGAACCGACAATTTATGGTAACCGCTCGTTTGTTGATTACCTCAAAACCGTCGAAGAACTGTTCCCTGACGTGCAACTTCGGTATTTTCAGTCGAATCACGAAGGGGAATTAATTGATAAAATCCACGAACTGGGTTTTGACATGGACGGCATCGTGATTAATGCGGGCGCGTATACGCATACATCTATTGCCATTGCGGACGCCCTATCGGCCGTTACAGCCCCCGCTGTGGAAGTACATATTTCAAACGTACATGCGCGCGAATCATTCCGACACCATAGCTATCTGTCTGCTAAATGCAAAGGCGTTGTGGTGGGTCTGGGACTGATGGGCTATGAGATGGCGATACGTTATTTGATCAGTTTATAAGTTTACCGGTTTTGCCATTGACTGCCGGTCATCTATAAGCCGAAACCCATACCCGAAAATCACCCGCTATGATCACGTTTTACCCCGGTCCGTCGAAAGTTTATCCGCAGGTGGCTGATTACGCTGCTGAAGCGGTACATCAGGGTATTGTCAGCCTGAATCACCGGAGCGCCGGTTTTATGGAGATCGTTAAGGAAACGATTCAGCTCCTTCACCAGAAACTTGACATACCAGCGGACTATCATATTGCCTTCGTTTCGTCGGCAACGGAGTGCTGGGAGATTGTGGCGCAGTCGCTGACGGCTGAGGCCAGCTTGCACCCGCATAGTGGCGCGTTTGGGAAGAAATGGGCTGAGTACGCGTATCGAATCAAGCCACCCATGAACCTGAGCGAAGCCGATGTATTGTGCATCGTCCAAAACGAAACGTCGAATGGCACGCAAGTTAATATGGCAACGTTGGGGCAGTTTCGGCGGGACTTTTCGGGCTTGATTGCCGTTGATGCCGTTTCGTCGATGGCGGGCGTTACGTTCGACTGGACACTGGCCGATGTTTGGTTTGCGTCCGTACAGAAATGCTTCGGACTTCCGGCCGGACTAGCCGTTTTGATTTATTCGCCAGCTGCACTCAGGAAAGCAGAAGAAATAGGGGAAAACGCCCATTATAACAGCCTGCTGTTCATCCACGAGAATTTCTCGAAGTTCCAGACGCCCTATACGCCTAATGGTTTGGGAATTTACATGCTCATGCGCGTATTGCAGCAGATACCGCCGATTGCCAGTGTCAGTGCCATAACCAAAAAGCGGGCGACTGACTGGTATGCGTTCGTTGAGAACGAACTTACTGGTGTGAACGGCGCTGAGCCTCGATTCAACTTACTGAATAGGGATGCGGCCATTCGGTCTGATACTGTAATTGCCGTACAAGGTTCGGAAGCAGATATTAAGGCCATTAAGGCAGCCGCGCAACAGGCGGAGATTACGTTAGGAAATGGCTACGGCGACTGGAAAAACACTACGTTTCGTATCGCTAACTTTCCCGCTATCACCGACGAAGAAATTGACACCTTGAAACAGTTTCTCAAAGCCTATATATAGCGTGGACCGCTAGTCCACGCTACCTAACGTAATACTCATGTTCAGTTTAAAAGAAATTGTTTCCGTTACGCTCATTCTGTTTTCGGTGATCGACGTCGTGGGGTCGTTACCGGTGATTATTGATCTGCGCAAAAAGACGGGTAAGATTGAATCCGAACGCGCTACGTTTGCGTCGGGTGCGTTGATGATTTCGTTTTTGTTCGTGGGCGAACGAATTCTGAAACTGTTTGGCGTCGACGTAGCGTCTTTTGCCGTGGCGGGGGCTTTGATTATTTTCCTGATCGGCCTCGAAATGATTCTGGGGCGGACCATTTTCAAATCGGAAGTAAGTACGGGTGGCGCTACGCACATAGTACCGATCGCCTTTCCGCTCATTGCCGGAGCTGGTACCCTTACGACCATCATTTCGCTACGTGCCGAATACCAGATTGCGAATATCATTATTGGCATCGTTCTCAACCTGATTCTGATTTACGTCGTATTACGGTCGTCGGGTTGGTTCGAAACCCGGCTCGGATCAGGTGGGCTGGAGGTGCTACGTAAAATCTTTGGTATCATTCTGCTGGCTATTGCGATCAAGCTATTCAAGACGAATCTGATCGCTGATTTCTAAGACATCCCTCTTCTGGTTTTTCTCTTACCCGCCTGAAGGACGCTGGCTTTGGGTTATAGTTATTTAGTACTACGTTCTAAACTGATTTTGCTAAAAAAAGCTGCTTTTTCTAGCGAATCATAGTGGAATCATACCTAAGTCAGGCTGTTTTGTCAGATTTTATAGTACAACCAGGCAAATTAGAATGTGATAAAAATTTTGGTCGAATATGGTAAATTACTGTACCAAACGAATTAAAATTATAATATTTCCGCAAAAACCATAAAAAATATGGTTGACAGGCGCAAAGGCATTTATATTTTATTGTAACGACGCATTATATTTGCTGAAAGTATTGTTACAAATTCCCTATCAAACAATTCACTTGTACATCATGGCAAAGGCGAAGTTAGAATACATTTGGCTCGATGGTTATAAGCCCACCCAAAGCTTACGTTCTAAGACCAAAATTGAAGACGATTTCTCGGGTAAACTGGAAGACTGCTCAATGTGGTCATTCGACGGTTCATCGACTGAACAGGCTGAAGGCGGTAAATCAGACTGTTTGTTGAAGCCGGTTTTTATCTGTCCTGATCCACAGCGTAAGAATGGCTATCTTGTCATGTGCGAAGTGCTGAATGCTGATGGAACTCCCCACGTAACGAACGGCCGTGCCACGATTGAGGATGATGATAATGATTTCTGGTTTGGTTTTGAGCAGGAGTATTTCCTATGGGATTTGAGCATCGACAAGCCACTGGGCTTCCCGGCTGAAGGCTTCCCGACGCGCCCACAAGGTCCTTATTACTGCTCAGTTGGTGCACAAAATGCCTATGGCCGGTATATCATCGAAGAACACCTTGATGTTTGCCTGGATGCTGGTCTGAATGTAGAAGGAATCAACGCCGAAGTAGCAACGGGTCAATGGGAATTCCAGATTTTTGCCAAAGGGGCTAAAGCCGCTGGTGATCAGATCTGGGTGGCTCGTTATTTGTTGGAGCGTATTGGCGAGAAATATAACATATCGATTAACTGGCATTGCAAACCGCTGGGCGCCACCGACTGGAATGGCTCGGGTATGCACGCTAACTTCTCGAACTCAATACTCCGTACGGCGGGTAGTCGGGATGTTTACAACAAAATATGCGAAGCTTTCTCACCGGCTGATGTAATCAAAGCACACATCGCTGTATACGGTGCTGATAACGAGCAACGTCTGACGGGTAAGCACGAAACGCAGTCGATCGACCAGTTCTCGTATGGCATTTCTGACCGCGGTGCGTCGATCCGTATCCCTATCGCTACGGTAGAACGCGGCTGGAAAGGCTGGCTGGAAGATCGTCGTCCGAACTCGGCGGCTGATCCATACAAAGTGGCTGCCATCATCATCAAAACCGTTAAATCGGCTGACGTACTGGAAACAGCGTAAATTACCTTATGATCTATTAATAGTAAAAGCCATCTCTAACAGGATGGCTTTTACTATTAATAGAAAGGTTAGTTATTACCCAAGTAATTGGCGAATCATAAAAGGAACGACATGTAGTTTTCCTGATTAATTACAGTAAATTCTGCACCCGGATACGTAGCTATCCACGAAGCTGGAGCTTTTGCCGATTTATGGGAGAACTTAAACTCAAAGCCAGCTAGCTGACCGTCAGCCTCTTCTATATAATCGAGTTCAGCGCCGGTATAGGTTCTCCAGAAATAGGTATTAGCATATTGACCCGCGTAGGCATTGCGCTTACGACGCTCTATCACTAAAAAATTTTCCCAAAGCGCTCCTACATCCATTCGTAAGTCAAGTGGCTGGAAACTATCAATCACTACGTTACGAATACCCAAATCATAAAAGTAGATCTTGTCCATTTTGCTAACCTCTTTCCGCAGGTTTCGACTAAAACCGGATAGCCGAAATACGACAAATGCTTTTTCTAAAAGATCGATATAGGTATTAACTGTGTCTTTACTCATGCCAAGCGCATTTCCCAATTCGTTGGGTGATACTTCTGAGCCAACCTGAAATGCTAAGAGCTGTAGTAATTTTCGTAGTTTATCTGCATGTCGGATCGAAGCCATTTCCAGTATATCTTTATACAAATAAGCCGAAGATAGTTCTCGTAGATAGTGTACTTTATCGGTAGCATTAGGCAATTGAAGTGTATCAGGATACGTTCCAAAGCGTAAAAATTCGGATAATCGTTGCTGCAATTGAAACGCATTCTGTTCTTGCCGGAGTTCGCCCAGTGAAATTGGAAAAAGCTCATAAGTCCAGGTACGACCCGTCAGGGCTTCTTTAGTTCGATTGGCTAACTCAAAAGAGGATGATCCTGTCGTAATGATTTTTAGATTAGGTAACGCATCGTGCAAAATTTTTAAATTAATCCCTATATCAGGAATACGCTGGGCTTCATCAATAAAAAGCAAATCATATCCCTCTACCAATAGTCTCATTTGCGATAAATCTCGCGATGATAAAATTGTTTGGTAAACTAACTCATCAGCATTAACCATCAGCGAGCGATAAGGCAAAGTATTGATCAGGTCACGAACTAACGTCGTCTTACCAACCTGGCGAGGTCCATATAAAATGATTATTTTGTTTGACTCAACAATCCGCTGACGGATTGTTGCAGCTAATAAACGAGGTATTATTTTCATATATTCACTAAATTAACGCTAAATATAAGATGTTACTTTACAAATTAGCGTTAAATTCGCTAATGACCATTGATATTAATCACTAGCTGAGCAATTAGCGGGGATGTGACAATATACATTGCCAACCGATATAATGGAGAGGCCATTAGCCGTCAATTGACAAAGCCCGGCTGCGAAAGTGGCCGGGCTTTGTTTTGTAAACGTATAGTTCGATACGTTTATGAAGCTAGACATCCGTTAGCTGAGCGGTTAGATTTAGCAGATAATCGGCGGTTTCGGGTGAACGTCGCCCCAGTCCGCACGAGCAGGCTACATCGACAAGCTGACCCCTGGCAGATTCTATGCTGTTCAGAATGCTCACGTTCTCGGCTACGCTACGTTTTTCATGCACAAACCCAGCAATAAAGCGGGTTGCCGATGGTAGGTGAATGTCCTTCAGCGGAGCGTAGTAGTTCGCATTCGTTGAGGGAGGGGTCAAGCCTTCCGCAAATGGATAGTGCACATAGGCCAGCGTATGCTGAGCAGGCCATTCGTCAACCAGACGATTCGAAAAGTTGACCATTTTTGCCAGCGTTTTTGGGTGTACAAGGGCTTCATTGTGAAAATCCCCCAGGCATAAATGCATTCCAATCTGTGCACCGGGCGTAATTTTTGCCAGTAAATCCTTAATTGGAATCAGAGAGAGGCCAGTCAGAGCTGTGGGAAGCATATAAGCCGCGTAAAGCTCGGGTGGTACTTCAAGCTGTATAAGTACGTCAGATCCAAGCTCGGCTACTACTGCATTGACTTCACGAGCAATGATGGTATTAAAGGCTTTGGTGTATCGCAACCATTGAATCTGACTGGCAAAGGCAAACCCCATAGCAAAACCCGTTGGTACTCCCATTTGAAATTTAAGGTCAGGCAGATTGTGTTTGCTACGTAGTTGCTGGAAGATTGGATAGCTACGTCTGGCAAAATCGTCATACCCTAACTGAACATGATGGGGCATATCGGTAGGAGAGTGCTTCGGCTTGAGTTTTTGAAATTTCTCATAATTAATAGCCATGCCGTCTTCGCCCCGAACGGGTTGTTTGACAATCTCCCAACTGTTGGCGTCGCTTGTTAGCTTTTCAATCGCATAGACTACCCAGGCAATCCGATTCCCTTTTGGGAAAGCGGGGGTTTTATCACCTACTTCTCCGTCTGGAAGGGAAAATAAGGCAGGCCCAAGCGTATCTAAGGCTAGACTCATACACGTTTTTTCATCACTGAACGGCATACTACCCACCAATAAAGCGGACCGTTTGGGTGGTTTACCGGCGGACGTGCCCGTACTGGATTGCTGTTGTTGAATCATGTAAAAAGTAGATTGAGGAGTTTGGTTTTGACAATTACATAGATACAAAAAGTTGCTGTAATGAGTACCGGGCAAGCGAATTTTCTCTGCCATAAGCTAAAGTATATCATCGACGTCGTAAGCAACTGTTCATCAAACAGCCATACCCTAAAAGGTTGAGCGGTATTTTAGTACGTACTGGATAAGAATGGCTGACGAAACGAACGTTTGTAGCCTATCTGGTGAGATGAATCAAGAAATTAAAACGCGGATGCTCTGTAACTGACGGAAGGAATGTATGTTTGGTTAAATTTTCTACCTAAAATCCCGAACCTCATCAATGTCTAATTTTCGGTTTAAAGCCCTTGAGATTGCCCAAAGCCGTCAGGCAGTATCCGTAACTGCGCCGACCGAACGTGTCGGTGATTTTTTCGGCAGTAATACGTTCAACAGCGAAGTAATGCGGACGTTACTGTCGACCGAAGCGTACCTGAAAGTTACCGAAGCGATCAGCACAAATGGTCAGATCGACCGCAACGTCGCCGACGAAGTGGCGGGGGCCATGAAATCGTGGGCGACGTCTAAAGGAGCTACTCACTATACACACTGGTTTCAGCCACTTACAGGCGAAACGGCCGAAAAGCATGACGCTTTTTTCGACATTACGATTGATGGCAAGGCTGTCGAGAAGTTTAAAGGCAGTGCGTTAGTACAACAAGAGCCCGATGCATCTTCCTTTCCGAATGGTGGATTACGTAACACATTTGAAGCCCGGGGCTACACAGGTTGGGACCCTTCATCGCCTGCCTTTCTGATGGACAATGGGGCAGGGGGAAAAACGCTCTGCATTCCGTCGGTGTTTATTTCCTATACGGGTGAGGCCCTCGATTATAAAACGCCACTGCTAAAAGCGCTGAATGCGTTGGACAAAGCAGCTACGGCCGTTTGTCAGTATTTTGATCGAAACATCACGAAAGTAACCCCTACGCTTGGGCCAGAGCAGGAGTATTTCGTTGTCGACCGCGCTCTGTTCTATGCTCGCCCCGATCTGGTCTTGGCTGGACGTACCGTCTTTGGGCATCAGCCAGCTCGTGGACAACAACTGGAAGATCATTACTTTGGCTCAATCCCTCCGCGTGTCAATGCCTTCATGGTCGACTTTGAATTTGAGTCGATGAAACTTGGTATGCCTGTTCGGACCCGCCATAATGAAGTAGCACCCGGTCAGTTTGAAGTGGCACCGACGTTTGAAGAAGTTAATCTGGCTATCGATCACAATGCCTTATTAATGGATTTAATGGAAAAAATAGCGGAGAAGCACAACTTGAAGGTGCTTTTTCACGAAAAACCATTTGCGGGAGTCAACGGCAGCGGTAAACACAACAACTGGTCGATGGGCACCAATACGGGCGTTAATTTATTGGCTCCCAGCACAAAGCCTAAAGAGAGCCTTCGGTTTATCACCTTTCTGGTCAATGTCATCAAGGCTGTTCATGATAATGCCGATCTGCTTCGTGCTAGTATTGCGTCGGCAGGAAATGAGCATCGACTTGGCGCTAATGAAGCTCCGCCTGCCATTGTTTCGGTCTTTCTGGGGGAATCACTGACACAGGCGCTCAACGACCTCGAAACCAAATCCGAGGTGACCGTAAACAAGGGTGATAACGTGTATTATAAACTTGGTCTGAACCGAATCCCAAGCCTGATGCGCGACAATACTGACCGTAACCGCACGTCTCCCTTTGCGTTTACGGGCAATAAATTTGAGTTCCGGGCGGTTGGCAGCTCGGCTAATTCGGCGTCGACCATGACGGTGCTCAACGCCATTGTCGCTGACCAGCTGAATAAGTTTAAGACCGATCTTGATGCGCGACTGGCGAAAGGAGAAAAGAAGGAATTGGCGATTGTCGACATTCTGAAAGACTATTATGCCAACACAAAACGGATTCTGTTTGAAGGGAATGGCTATTCAGACGAATGGATTGAGGAAGCGGCCAACCGAGGCTTATCAAACATAAAATCGTCGCCCGAAGCCCTGGGTATTTATGTACAGCCCGAATCGCTGGCCTTGTTTGAACGGACGGGGGTTATGAACCATGCCGAGGTAGAGTCCCGCTACGAAATCGAACTCGAAAAGTACATCAAAAACGTGCAGATCGAATCGCGCGTGATGGGCGATCTGGCCATGAACCACGTCGTGTCAACGGCGCTGAAATATCAGAACAAATTAGCCGAAACTGCCCGGAATATGGTGGAATTAGGCATGACGGCCGAAGCTGAACCGATTAAAGACATTCTGCGGGAAATCTCGACGCGCGTACTGGTTATTAAGAAAAAGGTTGAATCAATGACCGAATCGCGCAAAAAGGCGAATAACGTAACAGATACTGCCGAGCGGGCCCGACTCTATGCCACCGAGGTAAAAGACCATTTCGACATGATCCGATATGAGGTGGATAAACTTGAACAGATCGTCGATGACGAAGACTGGCCATTGGTGAAATACAGGGAGCTGCTCTTTGTGAAGTAGGAGCGGAATTTAGTAGACTCGGAGATTTTTGGGATTTTGTGATCTAATCAGCAGATATCAAACAAAATTCCGAAAATCTCCGAATCCGTTAAGTCTCAGTTGATAATTTATCCCGGATCTCGCGCCAGGTTATGAGCTGGATCTGCTGTTCCTCCAGGATTTTCTGACAAGCGGGGCTTGTGAAAAAATCAACGTCATATTGACGCCAATCGGCGGCCCAATAAGGATGGTCGACCGTGATAGCCTGCATTTCAGCGTTGTTATAAGCTGGATGGAGTAGAACGACACTCAAGCCTGGCTGCAAATTCTGTAGAGTCTTCGTATAAAAACTAATCATGCCTGCTTCATAATCCTGTGGTTCGGCTGAATACAAATAGTCCACCAACAGATACTGATCCGTGATATATGGACGGATATCATATCCGGCGGTACGTAGTATGAAGTCGCGATTAAGAAGCAAAGGCAATCCAAACTCACGCCCAAGCTTTAGATAGACCGTCAAAAATTCAGGCTTAGCTACCAGGCCAAACATGTGCGAATCAAGGTGAGTAGGGGCTATGCCAAACTGTTTTCCCCGCTCAATCTGTGCACGGAGTTCTTTTTCAATATCCGGTAACGTAGCGTATCGGCTCAGTTTTTCAACACTATCGTGCAGAAATCCCTGTTCATCAACTAAGCTTGGTACTTCATGGGCAGGTAGCACAGGTCGCCAACGGTAATACGTCCACTCACTGGTCAGCGTGAGGTGAATGCCGAGATCAGCGGCTGGCTGTGCTTTCGAATAAGCCGCACTTTCTGGAAACCAGGCGCAGGGAACCATTATACTGCTCGAATTAACGGAACCCTGCTCCAGAGCCATAATCGTCGCTGCATTTTCAGATTGCGCCAGACCAAAATCATCGGCGTGAATAATAAGGAGTTTTGTGGATTGGGTATAGCCTAATCGTTCCGTAGGGTTCAGAAATTCCAGCACTGCGTTCAATTTCGATGGATGTTGTGTTTACGATGATAATAACCGCCGAACCACACTGATTGTATCATAATCATCATAAAAATCTGAATTCTATAAATCTTTGCTTAAACTCAATCCCGAACGGACTTCCCTAAATCCCCTTTTATGAAAAAAATCGGCCTTCTCTTAACCCTGTTATTCTGGCAAAGCCTGGCAATGGCCCAACAGCCCTTTACCAACGGGCGTCTGAAAGTATCGGATAACAAACGCTATCTGGTTCATCAGAACGGAACCCCATTTTTCTGGCTGGGCGATACCGCCTGGGAGTTATTCCACCGACTGAACCGTGAGGAAGCCGATCAGTACCTCAAAAAACGGGCTGAGCAGGGTTTTACAGTCGTACAGGCGGTAGCATTGGCTGAATTTGATGGGTTGAAAGAGCCTAATCCCTATGGCGAAACACCCTTACAGAACAACGACCCTACGAAGCCCAACGAGGCTTATTTTAAACACGTCGATTACATTATTGATAAAGCGGCCCAATACGGTATTGTGATTGCCTTTTTACCCACCTGGGGTGATAAACTCTTCAAGAGTACCTGGGGGCAGGGCCCTGAAATTTTCAACCCGAGCAATGCCCGTGTTTATGGTCGTTACGTTGGCGATCGCTACAAAAACCGCGAGAATATGATCTGGGTGCTGGGTGGCGACCGGAATCCCCGCGAAGGTTCGCAGGACGTGGCCGTCTGGCAAGCTATGGCCGAAGGGATTCAGGAAGGCGTTGGTGGGGCCGATAAAGCGCTGATGTCGTATCATCCGCAGCCAAATGGTATGGATGGAGGAGCGTCGAAATGGTTTAACAAGGAGCCCTGGTTCGACTTCAACATGCACCAGAATGGTCACTGCCGATTTACACCTGTGTACGATCACATTACGGTATCCTACAATCGCCAGCCGACCAGGCCAACCCTGGATGCGGAACCTATTTATGAGGACCATCCAGTTTGTTTCAACGCCAGCGATTTAGGTACGTCGAATGCGTATGACGTACGGGTGTATGCTTACCTCGATCTTTTCGCCGGATCACATGGGCACACGTACGGTTGTCATGACATTTGGCAGATGTATAGCGCCAAACGTCCAGCTGTGAATGGCCCTCATCTCTATTGGCCAGAAGCCCTTGACCTGCCGGGAGCCAATCAGATGCGCCACGTTCGGAGGCTCATGACCGCCCGCCCGCTACTCGACCGTGTTCCCGATCAGTCGCTGGTGGTTGAGAATAATCTGGCGGCTGCGGAACGGATCCAGGCCACGCGCGGAAACGATTATGCCTTCATTTATTCGGCCGTTGGTAAGCCGTTTACGGTTAACCCGGGTAAGATTTCAGGGAAAAACATTATCGCTACATGGTTTGACCCGCGCACGGGCAAAACTCAGTCGGCTGGTACGTTTAACAACCAGCAATCGCAGCAATTTACGCCCCCCTCGAAAGGGTACGGACACGACTGGGTACTGGTGCTTGACAATGCCGCCAGGAATTACCCGGCCTTGTGAAGAATGATAAATGATGAATCAGTTGTTGTGCTCAAGGCATGAATTATCATTCAGGAATAGACTTGTTGTAAGGCGGACCGTTCGCGTCATAACAAGTCTATTCATTATACGGGTTGGTATTGGGGCCGCTATTACGTTCTCTTAAACGTTCCCAACGTTCAGAAACGGGAGTCAGCTACGCCTGAATCTGAGTACTGACTGGTTCAGATTGGGCAGATGCAGGAAACGGTGCGTCTGCCGGGGAAGGCAAAATCGAGCCTATGGGCATGCTGGGATGAGCGAATACAAAACGAGTTTTCAGAGGATTCTGGACGTAGCGAAAAAAAATAGCCCGGTGCAGAAGTCCTGGATAAGCTCGATGATCAGGCGAACTTAGCCGAAGTCTAATCCAAATCTATACTAAAACGGCCAATCGAGAGGTCAGCATTGCTGATTCAAGTAGGGGTATTTTTCAGTATAAGGATTCTGTTGCTAAAAATACCCCTAATCAGAAGATTAGGGGTAAAATTGTAACCAAACTCGCTCTCGTTAAACAGACTACCTACCGTTTAGTTAATTTCTGCTATTTGATTCAAGTTAATCGTGACATAAAGAAAAAAGAAAAGTCTGGGTAATATAAGTTAACTCAGACTTTTTGTTTGGGACTTATTCGGTTCAATGGTGTATGTTAATCTATAGAAGAAATATATAAATATTGTGATTAATTGTGCATTAAGTACTTTATAAATACTATTTGATTAATTAATAAGCATCCTATTACAGTAAATAGCTTTACAAATAAACAGATTTGGTTATGCTCAACAAATTCATCTTTTTTCTATCCACCTCAACTTTAACTCGATCACGTAGCGGGAAAACCGACTATAATAGCCTACTAAGCCTGGTATACTTATTTGTGTTGTGTACGGGTTTACGTGTAAATGCGCAGAAACTTGACTTTGGTGATGCGCCGGAAAGTTATAGTACGTCTATAGTCAATGATGGGCCTCGCCATACGCCATTGACCAAAGTATATCTGGGCGGCTCGTTTGGAAGTTTCTCCGATGCGGAGACTGACGGCCAACCAGGCAATATGGCTGATGGAGATGATTTGCATGACCAGAACGGGAATTTGGTTTACAACCAAAGTGATGAAGATGGATTAGTAGAAGGTTTTCCGGCGGTTTGTCTGTTGAAGAACACCTATGTATTGCAGGTGAGTGTGTATAATGCTTCAGGCGCAGATGCGACAGTAAGCGCCTGGATTGACCTAAACAAAGACGGTAAGTTTGATCCTAGTGAGCGAACACAGGCCGTTGTTCCGACAAACAATAATCCGATTCACTATAACGGAACTATCGTTACGTTGACCTGGGCTGGATTAAGCGGGCTTACTGAAGGGTGGACGTACGCTCGTCTGCGGGTAGCGAACAATCCGGCAGAAGTCGAAAAGCCAACCGGGCTGTCTACTTCTGGCGAGGTTGAAGATTATCGAGTGCAGTTAAAAGACGAATACGATTTCGGCGACGCTCCCGAAAGCTACGGGACTACGAAAAAAGCGTCAGGACCTCAGCATCTTATTAACAACAACCTGATGTTATTGGGCTCTTTGGATTGCAGCCCTGAAGAGGATGGTCAGCCGTCTACTCTTGCTGATGCCGATGCTGGCGAAAACTCCGTTAGTTTTATCCATAGACTAACAACTGCCAAAACATCGTATAGCGTCAACGTCAATGTACTGAATACGTCTGGCGAAAATGCTATGTTAAGTGGCTGGATTGATTTTAACCGAAACGGGGTTTTTGACGCTAATGAGCGCGCACAGGCAGTGGCTGCTCCTGACGCAAGAAATTTGGTCCTGAGCTGGAGCGGATTGAGTGGATTAACCGCGGGACGTACCTACGCCCGTTTCCGGGTGGCTTGTAATGCCAGTGAAGTAGCGAACCCAACCGGATTGGCTAACAGTGGGTCAGTAGAGGATTATGCCTTAATGATTGAGCCCCCACAGTATGATTACGGCGATGCACCGGATAGTTACGGTACCGTAGTGGCCAGCAACGGAGCTCGACATATCTATAATGATGTAACCACGAAGCTATGTCTATCCAACGGAGCCATCACCAATGACATCGATGCTGAAACAAATGGACAACCTTCGACGCAGGCCAATGGAGATAATGCTGTAGATCCCAGTGGGTTTGGATCTCCGTTCCTGTTCAATGACGAAACCGCCTTGCTTGAACTACCGATATTAACAACGAGTAGTACGTCCTGTAGTGCCATCGTGTCGGTGAAAAATCAAACGGGAGCTGAGGCTACGCTGAGTGGCTGGATTGATTTTAACAACAATGGTACGTTTGACTCTAACGAGCGGGCACAGGCGAGCGTTCTTTCCAACGCAAGCGGTCGTGTCGTTCAGGTTAAGCTTTACTGGAACGGACTGAGTGACCTAACTACTGGGCAAACCTACATGCGATTCCGGGTAGCTTCGAACGCTGCTGAAGTGGCTAATCCAACCGGGGAGGCCAGTGATGGAGAAGTTGAAGATTACACAGTGACTATAACAGCAACACAGATTAAGCCTCTACCCGTGGGATTGGTTTCGTTCCAGGGGCAATGGGTGGAGAACAAAGGGAATTGGCTGAGTTGGGTAACTGCCTGGGAGAAAAATAACGACCATTTCGAGATCCAGCGTAGTCGGGATGCCAAAAGCTTCGAAACCATTGGTCGGATAGCTGGTAAAGGCAATAGCGCATCGAACCAGAACTACGAGTATATCGATGAAGTAGGGGCTCAGGAAGCCTTAACGTATTACCGACTGAAACAGGTCGATCTGGACGGTAGCACGAGCTATTCGCGAATCGTAGCCGTAGGCCATGAGATCAAACAAGCGATCTCGATGATCGTTTACCCCAATCCGACAGTTGATCTGTTACGTGTGCAAGTGAGTGCTGGCAACCCATTAAGCCGTATCCGGGTATTCAGCATCAGTGGTGCGATAGTAGCGGAACAGCAGGGAGCAACTGAACAACTTGACGTGCGGTCGCTGGCTACGGGGGTGTATGTGGTCGAGGTAACTACGCTTTCGGGCGAGGTGTTACGCCAGCGGTTCATCAAGAAATAAACCTTGGTATATTGTGATAAAAAAGGCTGCGGTGTTCAATACTGCAGCCTTTTTTATGCAATTTGCTGTATCCTGGTCCATTCACCAGTTCAATTCATGCTCGACGCTCTTCTTCGCGATCTTACTGCCTTACCTCATCGGGGAACGGCCACACCCCACGGAGCGGAAGCTGCCCGACTGCTTCAGAAATACCTGGTCGATAGGGAGGCTACTGTTCGTACAGAGTCGTTTCAAACACCTAAAACCTACGTAACAATTGTTTACTGGCTCGTTGGTGGATTAATAGCCGGTCTAGCTTTAATACCCGTTACGGGCGTGGCTGTTGGACTAATCTGGTATTTTATCCTGCTGGCCTGGCGGTATTTCAACTGGCACTACTCATTCATTACTAAGTTTCCGATTCAGCATACTGCTCATAATGTTATCGGTCGCTGGTCTGCCCGAAAAGTAGGGGAGTCCACTCGAAAAGTGATTCTGATGGCTCATTACGATACTGCTCCGATATCGGTTCTCTACAGCGCCAACCAGCAGGCTACTTTCCGGTTATCACTTGTTATTTCGCTGGGTCTAATGATGTTAGCAGGAGTAACTGCCTTTTTGGAAGCGTTTAGTATCGGTTTACCATACGTAACGTATCTCAGATACGGGCTGATGATTTATTTTTTGCTCCAGGGTATTCTCAGTACGTTAGGGTATTGGCTCAAAGGGTATGCGAACGGTGCCAGTGATAATGCAACAGGCGTAGTGGCTGCCCTGGCTACGGCAGATCAACTTCGGCAAGCTGACCTAACCGATACGGAAATTGACGTAGTACTCACCAGTGCCGAAGAGGTTGGTATGATTGGGGCATATCACTACGTTGAAGCGCATAAACGGGAATGGAAACGAGCGCAAACGCTGGTGATCAATTTTGATACGCTCGGAGCCGGTAAACTAACCGTTATTGAGCAGACCGGCACGGTCGATGTTATCCGTTACGATAATGAACCAACGCGACTGGCTCGTCAACTTGTCGAAACCGAAGCGTTCCGACATCGGACACAGGTGGGTCAATGGCATACGGCCGACTTCGATAGCGTGTGGTTCGTGCGCAACCGAATCCCGGTATTAGCACTGTGTGCCCTGGATGAAAACGGTCGAATGCCACGCATCCATCAATCTGATGATACGCTTGATCAGGTTGATAGACGACCCCTGGAAACGGCTATCGATCTGGCTGAAGCTGTTGTGAAACACTGGGTATCTGGGAATTAGAAAGCGGATATCAAGTAGTTTACCGGTGCAGGCGTTGTATCTACGATTGATTGTATAATTTCAAAACGGGTTCGCTGATTGCCTGCCCCGTGTCCGACAAAATAAAGGCGATGGCTTTGCTAATGGCTTCAGGCGTTATCCATTTTAGCGGATCAGCCTCGGGCATTGCCTGTCGGTTAATCGGCGTGTCGATAGTACTAGGTACAATGACTGTTGCCGAAATTTGCTTCCCTTTGCCGTGTGCGTTCACTAGGTTAGCTAACTCAAAAATCAGGGCTTTGCTTAGTGAATAAGCAACCAGATTTTTGCCCGCTTCTGCACTGATGGCAGGGCGAGCGCCGATGAATATAAACTGTCCTCCGCCCTGAGCTTCGAAAATACTCAGCAAGGGTTTTACTACGTTGAAAGCAGTTAGAAAGTTGAGTTTATACATTTTATCCAGATCGTCAACCTCGGTTTCATGAAGGCCTCCCGCCGTAAAACCACCCACTAACAAAGCGGCAGCGTGGATAGGCTCATCAATGATCTTATCGAAAAAATTAGTGACCTCTATCGAATTTAGCAGATCGACGACATGAGTGTTTACATTCGGTAATTGATTGAAAACGTCCAGATTCTTTTCAGAGCCTACCGTAGCAAGAATACGATAGCCGTCGTTGTGTAGTTGGTTGACAAGGCTGATTCCCAAGTTTCCGGAAGCGCCCGTTATAAGTACAGACTTCATAGTGTCAAATGATGTGCGTAAATGAGTGGCGAAGTTATTCAGTTCTGGGGTGATTTGCCTTATCGCTGGTTTACTCGTCAACGGATCGATGAGTAAGCTATCGCTTCCCTGGCTTTTTCCTCTGTTTCTTCTTCCTTACATTTGCCTATGGCAAATTACAAAAATGAAGGGTACGACCCTGAAGAAATCAACGCACTCAAAGAAGAGTGTAGTCAGGAAGGTAAATCGTTCGTGTATGTTGAAGACGACGATTTAGACACGCTGGATGAAGGCGAATGTGTTCACATTCAGTTTCCAGGCCAGTATCAGGGGCAGGAAGTAATTTTCGATACGTTGTTTTATACACTTCGGCTGCATCACAGCAGTTTGGTATACGAAATGGCCCTGGAACAAGTACGCAAGACCTACCCCGATTATATACCCCCCGAAGATCGCCAGCTGTCTTACAAAATCTCTCCCGAACTGGAAGAGGAAGCCGAAACCGCTTTAACGGAAATCATTGACGAGATTGAGGAAACCGAAACGGTGAAAGTGCAGGAACACGTAGAAGTTGACCTGGAGTCAGACTATGGCATTGCACTGGATGTGTGCCTGAACGTAGAAGAAGTCACTGACGAGGTTATCGAAAACTTCATCCGCAATTTCAAAGCCAATACCTTGTCGCTGGATAATACGCTATACTCCTTCACCAGCGAGGAAGAAAACTAAAAATCAGTGAAGAATGAAGAGTGAACAATGAAGAATCTAGTTGAGTAATAAGCTTTATTCTTCATTGTTCACTCTTCATTCTTTACTTCCCATTATGCAACAACCCGACTCGCTTAATCAGGTCGCGGAGTTTCACCGCACCTTTCATGCCCCTGTTTTAGAAACTCCCCAGATACCATCTGAAGCCCGCTGCCAGCTCCGCGTTGCGCTCCTTGCCGAAGAACTCGATGAGCTGCGCGAGGCCATTGGTGAAGGTGATCTTGTTGCTGTTGCTGATGCGCTTTGCGATTTGCAATACGTATTGTCGGGCGCTGTGCTGGAGTTTGGTCTGGGGAATAAATTCAAAGCCCTGTTTGATGAAGTACAACGCTCGAACATGAGCAAGGCCTGCCTCACCGTTGCCGAAGCTGAAGCAACCGTAGCAGAATACCAGGCAAAAGGCTTTCCCTGTCATTTTATTGAATCGGATGGTAAGTATTTAGTGTATCGGGACGCTGACCATAAGACGCTCAAAAGCGTGAATTACTCCCCAGCTGATCTGGTATCTATATTAGAATAAACTCGTAACGCGGGTGGTCCGCCGGCCCGTGCGGTGGAAACCCGCGACTATTAAAATGGCGGGTTCCTGCCCGCGTTACAGACTGATCCTCTTGAAACAACAACTTGCCCAAATAGCGTTAGTCGTCAGGGATTATGACGAAGCGATTGAGTTTTATACGAAGAAACTGCACTTCGATCTTATCGAGGATACGCCGATGAGTGAAAGCAAACGCTGGGTTGTTGTTGCGCCTGCTGGATCGGATGGATGTCGGTTGTTATTGGCAAAAGCCGTCACGGGCGAACAGAAAAGCCGGGTTGGCAATCAAACAGGAGGTCGTGTTTTTCTCTTCCTATATACGGACAACTTCGACCGGGATTATCAGAACTTACTGGAACACAACATTACGATTGTCCGAAGACCATCCGTGGAACCGTACGGTACCGTCGCTGTTTTTGAAGATCTCTACGGAAACCTGTGGGACATGATCGAACCCGAAAAAAAATAGGCTTCTTCAATCGCTATGCAAACTTACCAATTCACCGAACGTTGGCCCGGCGCCGTTGAGCGCTTCCTGCGCTACGTGCAGATCGACACGCAATCGGACCCGCAATCCGCGACGAATCCGAGCACGGAGAAACAGAAAAACCTGAGTCGCGTATTGGTGGAGGAACTGCTTGAGATGGGCATTGCCGACGCTGAACTCGATGAGTGGGGATATGTTTATGCAACCATTCCGGCTAACACCGACAAAGCTACTGTGCCGACCATATGCTTCTGCTCGCACGTCGATACGTCACCTGATGTAACGGGGGAAGGCGTGAAGCCAATTATTCACCAAAAATGGAACGGTTCCGACATTACGTTGCCGGATGATCCCAATCAGGTTATTCGCGTGGCTGATCATCCAGATCTGAATCATCAGATCGGTAACGACATTATCACGGCCAGCGGCACTACGTTGTTAGGAGCCGATAACAAAGCGGGTGTGGCCGAAATTATGGACGCAGCGCATTATCTACTGACGCATCCAGCGATTAAGCACGGTCGGATTCGGCTGTTGTTCACACCGGATGAAGAGGTTGGGCGTGGTACGGAGAAAGTCGATATTCAGAAGCTCGGTGCCGATTTTGGGTATACGATTGATGGCGAAGCGCTCGGTACGCTGGAAGACGAAACCTTCTCCGCCGATGCGGTTAAAATTACCATTCAGGGCGTTAGTACGCACCCCGGTTTTGCGAAAGGTAAACTCGAAAATGCCTTGAAAATTGCCGCTGATCTGCTGGCTGTCTTACCGAAGGGCGCTCTTTCTCCCGAGACAACCGAGGAAAAAGAAGGCTTCGTGCACCCGACGCGTATGGAGGGAAATCAGGATCAGGCCGTGCTGGAATTCATTATCCGTGATTTTACGGAAGTAGGTTTACACGAAAAGGAAACGTATCTGCAAAACCAGCTAAATGACGTATTGATCAACTATCCCGGTTCGTCAGCGCAGTTCGTGGTCAAGGAACAGTATCGGAATATGAAGGACGTACTGGATCAGCACCCCGCCGTCGTTGATAACGCTCTCGAAGCCATCAGGCGGGTGGGCCTGTCTGCCGAACGACGTAGCATTCGGGGCGGTACGGATGGCTCACGACTCTCGTTTATGGGATTGCCATGCCCGAATATTTTTGCGGGTGAACACGCCTTCCACTCGCGACTAGAGTGGGTGTCGGTGCAGGATATGCAGAAAGCCGTTGAGGTCATTGTGAACGTAGCGCAGGTTTGGGAAGAGAGTAGCTGAGTATGTAACCCATTTCCGCAGTTTGCCGAACAATCGAGTTGATCTGTAGGTTGAGCATTAAACTAAACTCAACACACATGGAAAGCGAAATTGAACTGGATGAACCGGCTGATATTAGTGATAACAGTCTCAAATCGCCCTACGACGTAACGCACGATGTGGCGGGTCTGAAAACCCTGTTTGTCAATGTTTTTTTTATTGGCGAACCCGGTGAAGGTAAATCCTGGGTACTAGTCGATGCGGGCGTTATGGGTTATGCGAGTAACATTAAAAAGAAAGCTGAGGAGCTGTTTGGAAAAGGTAATCAACCAAAGGCAATTGTTCTAACACACGGGCACGCCGATCATACGGGTTCGCTTAAAGCGTTGCTCGAAGAATGGGACGTACCGGTTTACGCGCACAGACTTGAACTTCCTTACTTGCAGGGTAAGTCAAGTTATCCGCCACCAGACCCGGCTATTGGCGGGGGGGCTATGGCGTATATGTCGTGGATCTTTCCGATTGGTCCCAGTGATTTTGGCGATCGCATTCAGGTACTTGCCGACGATGGTAAAATTCCCGAACTTCCCGATTGGCGCGCTATTCATACGCCTGGTCACGCACCTGGTCACATCTCGCTGTTCCGCGACAAAGATCGGACGCTTATTGCAGGCGATGCGTTTGTAACGACCAATCAGAACGCTATTACGGCCGTAGCCACCCAGCGCGAAGAGTTTCACGGCCCACCAGCCTATTTCACCTGCGATTGGGAGGCCGCCAAAAAATCAGTTCTTAAGCTAAATCATCTGAATCCGTTAGCGGCTGGAACGGGACATGGCGTATCGGTGCGCGGCCTTGATCTTGAACTGGGCCTGAACAAACTGGCGCACGATTTTGAAGCCCGGTCTATACCCTCTTCGGATGGACGTTACGTTAAGCAGGCAGCCGTGACGGATGAGAATGGGATTGTCGATATGCCGCCACCAATCTCCTTTCACGTAGCGCGTACGATAGGTTTAGGAGTCGTCGTCGGTCTATTTTCTTACCTGATCTGGTCAGGATTTCGAGATAACGAGTGATGGGATTGATCTTTGTAAAGGGCCTTGCTGTTATCAGTAAGGCTTTTTTGTTTATAAGCTAGCTAGGCAAACAAGGTTAATGTGCAAAATGTATTTTAGGCAAGAGAGTAGTAACCGAGAGACAATTTAAAAAAGAAACTCGTTACTTTGGTAGTAAATCAACCGCTGCAAATCCAATATGGACGCTTTAGTTGTAAAAAAATATGAAGCTTTGCCAGATAATCTACAGAAAGAAGTTATTGACTTTATTGATTTTCTAGAAAGTAAGTATACCGCTCAGAAGAATGACGCTATATCGCTGACTCAAAAACGAGCTTCTCTTTTTGGAAATGCAAAAGGGTTAATCACTGTTCTTCCTGGGTTTGACAACATACCAGAAGGGTTTGAAGAGTATGAATAATGGCTTATATTATTGACACGCAGGCGTTTATTTGGCATGCCACTGGCGATAGTAAATTGAGTCAGACAGCAAGGCAACTTATTGAATCCAATGAAATATGTTGGTTAAGTATGGCCAGTATTTGGGAGATGGCAATTAAATGTAATTTAGAGAGTCTAGTATTTGCGAAGCCTTTTGATACATTGATTGAAGAGCAGTTAGCCTTATACGATTACAAATTGTACCCAATTGAACTTCGCCATACATTTCTTCTAAGCAATTTGCAGCAGCATCACAAAGACCCTTTCGATCGATTGATTATTGCACAGTCAATCGTTGATAACGTTCCGGTTATAACTATCGATTCTGCTTTTGATCTTTATCCTGTGCATCGAATCTGGTAGGTCAATGTCTTCGAAAAAGCCAAAATTTTATGTTGTCTGGCAAGGACGCAAACCCGGCGTTTATGATAGTTGGGATGAAGCCAAAGTACAGACAGACGGGTTCGCCAAACCTTTGTTTAAATCGTTCGATACGAAAGCGGCCGCGCTAAAAGCGTTCAAAGATAAGCCGCATCTTCATATCGGACAGACGCCAAAACCAGCGGGTCAGCAGGGGAAATTAGCTGGATTAGTCGGTTCGCCTATTCAGGATAGTTTGGTAGTCGATGCTGCCTGGAACACGGCTACGGGCGATATGGAGTATCAGGGAATTTATTTAGGCACTAAACAACGGTTGTTTCTAAAAGGCCCCTATGCCGATGGTACCAATAATATCGGCGAATTTCTGGCCATCGTTCATGCCCTGGCATTGCTTCATCAAAAAGGTAGCAACATTCCTGTATACTCCGATTCTCGAACGGCTATTGGTTGGGTCAAGAAGAAGAAAGCCAATACGAAGCTGGAAGAGACAGCTCGAAATACTGAACTCTTTGACCTTCTCGACCGAGCTGAAACCTGGCTCCAGACCCATAAATTTGCCAATCCCGTCCTGAAATGGGAGACCACCGTCTGGGGTGAAAATCCCGCTGATTTTGGGCGAAAATAGCGTTGTAGTCCAGCCAGGCTACTAAATCCCGATTCATGTTCCGCTTCAAACAATTCACTATTCAGCAGGACCGCACGGCCATGAAGGTCTGTACGGATGCGTGTGTGCTGGGAGCATATGCGAACGTAACGGACGTCGATGCGAAGGCGCGAACGGCGCGTATTCTCGACATTGGCACTGGAACGGGTTTACTAGCGCTTATGGCCGCACAACGTAACCCACTGGCAATTATTGACGCCGTTGAAGTGGATGACTCTGCGTTTGCGCAGGCTACTGAGAACGTAACGGCTAGCCCATTTGCGGCCAGAATCAACGTAGTGCATACCCGGATTCAGGATTTTGTCAGTGCCGCTACGTATGACCGGATTCTGACAAACCCACCTTTCTACACAAACCACCTGCGTTCGCCCGATGCGGCCGTGAATCGCGCCCTGCATACGGATGAGCTTTCGTTTGACGAGTTGATTGCGGCTGTCGTCCGGTTAATGAAACCGACGGGGCAGTGGTGGGTATTATTGCCACCTTACGAAACGGAGAAGCTTACCAAATTGGCTGGCGAAAACGGGTTGTTTCCGTTTCAACGTCTTTTGCTGCGGCATCACACGCAAAAGCCTGCGTTTCGGTTCGTAACGGGGTTTTCGTTCGATAAGGAGTCGATTACTGAGCAATCGTTGGCTGTTTATGAACATAATGGTCAGACGTTTACAGGAGAATTTCGAGCATTGCTTCGCGATTTTTACCTGATTTTCTAATTCTCTTGCGACCTTTACACCAGGAGAATTAATGCTATCCGGATAACGTTATAAATACGTCTTAAACTGACTAGCATCAATCAGTACATGACCGAATCACCTCAACTGACCATTCTGATTCCGCTTTATAACGAAGAAGAGTCACTTCCCGAGCTGCACGACTGGATTGTGCGGGTCGTGACGGAACACCAGTTTACCTACGAAATTCTGTTTGTCGATGACGGAAGCACGGATGAGTCGTGGGCCGTTGTTGAACGACTGGCAGTAGTGAATCCGAACGTACGCGGAATTCGGTTTAACCGGAATTATGGCAAAACAATGGCGTTGCAGTCTGGTTTTCAAGCCGTTCGCGGGCAAGTTGTGATTACGATGGACGCTGATTTACAGGATAGCCCCGACGAAATTCCGGAGCTGTACCGCATGATTACGCAGGACCATTACGATCTGGTATCAGGCTGGAAGCAGAAGCGCTACGATCCAATCACGAAAACCCTGCCGACTAAACTCTTTAATGCCGTTTCGCGCTGGATTTCGGGCGTACAACTGCACGATTTTAACTGCGGTCTGAAAGCTTATCGGCAGAAAGTCGTGAAAGTCATTGCGCCTTCGCTCTACGGCGATATGCACCGGAATCTGCCGATTGTGGCCAACTGGAATGGGTTTCGCCGAATTGGCGAGAAGGTAGTGCAGCATCGGGCCCGCAAATACGGTACGACGAAATTTGGTCTGGAACGGTTCGTCAACGGATTTCTGGACGTACTGGTTATTGGCTTCGTTCACCGGTTCAGCAAGCGGCCCATGCACTTTTTTGGTACGTTCGGTACGTTGTCGTTCTTTATTGGATCCGTGTTGGCCATCTGGCTTATTGCCGAAAAATTAATTAATATTTCTCGGGGTGTTAAATTTCGTAACGTAACGGATAACCCGTTGTTCTTCTTTGGGTTAGTCGCTATTATTCTTGGCGTCCAGTTATTTTTAGCTGGTTTCCTGGGCGAAATGCTCGTACGGCAGAATCTGAATCGTTCCGGTGATCACCTTGTCGCCGAAAAAGTAGGATTTTCTGAGAAAAAAATACCGACTGAACAACCAGTTGCCTAGGTTTGCAGTGTAATAATCAAAATCAATTAATACAACCAGTTACATAAAATCGAATGAAGAGTAATTTTAAAGCACATCCCTGGCATGGTATTCCGATCGGAAATTTAGCCCCACAGCAAGTGACGGCCTTTATTGAGATTGTACCGACCGATACAATGAAGTACGAAATCGATAAAACGACGGGCTATCTGAAAATTGACCGCCCTCAACAATACTCCAACGTATTACCGGCTCTCTACGGCTTTGTACCGCAAACGTATTGTGGTGAAGGAATTGCCCGGCTGGCTACGGAGAAAGCGGGAAAGACGATTGAGAAAGGGGATGGTGACCCACTCGATATTTGCGTATTGACCGAGCGTGATATCACCCATGGCGATATTATTTTGCAGGCCATTCCTATTGGAGGATTTCGGCTTATCGACAAGGGTGAAGCCGATGATAAAATCATCGCCGTTTTGAAGGGCGATGCTATGTATGGTCAGTTTACGGAGCTTGGTCAACTGCCCGAAGCCGTTGTGAAGCGGTTACGCCACTATTTCCTGACTTACAAAACATTGCCTGAAGAACCCGCCATAATGGAGTTGGCCAGCATTTATGGACAAGCCGAAGCGTGGGAAGTGATTCAGGCCTCAATCAACGATTATAAGCTGATGTAGTTTAGCATGGGGTTAGGGGCAGAGGGCTAATCAATCGAGCTTTACCTCTGCCCCTAACCCCATGCCCTTTTGCCATTCGTCCGTTATTTTTACGCACTTAACACTTTTATAACCCGGAAACTTACTTCCGGGTTATATTTGTATAGGACCTGTTAAAGAAAGGTCTTTTACTTAATCTGATTCATGCGACAGTTTCTTAAGTACGTATTGGCTACCATTGTCGGGCTAATGCTTTTCTCGTTCGTTGGCTTTTTATTACTGTTAGGCATAGGTGCTGCGTTTTCCTCGTCGGACAGCAAGACGACCGTTAGTGCCAACTCCGTATTGAAGCTTGATTTAGATAAACCTATTGAAGAGCGGAGCAGTGAAAATCCATTTAGTGACTTTGGTCCGGTTCGATCATCCGGGGATGCTATTGGATTAATTGAACTGAAACAATCGCTCAAAAACGCTAAAGAGGACGATAATATCAAAGGCATATATCTTCAAACCGAATCGCCGACCGCCGGCTGGGCCTCGCTCGAAGAAATCCGCAATGCACTGATCGACTTTAAACAATCGAAGAAATTCGTTTACGTCTATTCCGAGTCGATGAGTGAAAAGGGGTATTACCTGGCGTCAGTAGCCGATAAAATCTACCTCAACCCCGCCGGTGATCTTGAGTGGAACGGCCTGAATGCAGAACTGTCGTTCTTTAAAGGAACGCTCGATAAACTGGGGGTAAAACCTGAAATTTTCCGGGTAGGGGAGTTTAAAAGCGCCATTGAGCCGTTCATTCGCGAAAACATGAGCGAACCCAACAAACTTCAGGTGACCTCCTTTCTGAACTCGATCAACGACCATATGCTGGTTCGGGTGGCGCAGAGCCGAAACCTGCGGGTCGATTCGCTCAAACAGTACGCCGACAAGCTAACCATTCAGAAACCCGAAGATGCGCTACGTACGAAACTGATTACCAACGTTGGCTATCAGGATGAACTGGAAAGCGTTATTCGGAAGCAATTGGGCGTTGCCGAAAAAAAGAAAATCAACTACGTATCGCTGAGTAAATACGAGCAGTCGGAAAAAGATGATGCCGAAGGAAGCGGTTCAAATCGCATAGCGGTGATCGTGGCTACGGGGGATATCCATACTGGTAAGAACGGCGACAACAGCATCGGTTCCGAAACCATTGTTGAGGAATTACGAAAAGCGAGATTAGATGATAAAGTGAAAGCCATCGTGCTACGTGTCAACTCGGGTGGCGGCAGCGCACTAGCGTCGGACATAATGTACCGTGAAGTCGAGTTGGCCCGAAAAGCGAAACCCGTTATCGGATCAATGTCTGACTATGCGGCATCCGGTGGGTATTATATGCTGATGGGTTGTAACAAGATTGTTGCGGAACCAAACACAATTACCGGTTCGATTGGCGTATTCGCGCTGTTATTCAACACGGAAACGTTTCTAAAAGACAAGCTCGGCGTTACGTTCGATCGGGTAAAAACCAACGAGAACGCGGATTTTCCGGCCGCTACGCACGAGATGACACCGTTCCAGAAGCAGACCATGCAACGCTCGACGGAACGTATCTATGCTGATTTTACCAGCAAAGCCGCTGCTGGTCGTAAGCTCCCTGTGGATAGCATTCGGGCCATTGCGGGCGGCCGCGTCTGGACAGGAATTCAGGGAAAAGCGCTTGGTCTGGTCGATCAACTCGGTGGGTTGGATGATGCCGTTAAACTAGCCGCTCAGTCAGCTAAACTCAAAGACGGCGATTATAAGTTAAAATACCAACCCCGAAAAAAGCCCTTCTTTGAGCAGATAATGAGTTCATTCGGTGGCGATGAAGAGAGCCGAATTCAGGCCCAGCTTGGTGAGCTGGCCCCGTATGTAAAGTATATGAAAAAACTCAAAACGATGGAAGGAATTCAGATGCGGATGCCCTTCGAGTTAGAGATTCGATAAAAAAGTAGGTTTGCCAGTAGTCCGGACCTATAAGGTTTTTAAAACCTTATAGGTCTTTTTTTTATCTTTCGCTACGTAACGATGTGTCGATGCAAACACTCCCCATTCACCTGAACGTATCAGCGCTGGCCATTTTGCTGGGTATCGCACAGGGTCTATTTCTGGGCGTCTTTTTCCTGACTCCATCCGGCCAGACAGGCGATCGGGGAGGCAACGTAGCGAACCGCTGTCTGGGGCTATTTATGCTGGCCCTGGCAGCCATTATAACCGAGATTTTTCTCTGCTACACGAACTACATGTTTCGCGTTCTGTGGCTGATCGATTTTTCTGAGCCTTTTAATTTCCTGGTAGGACCGCTCTATTTTTTCTTTGTCTTTGCCCGGATTCATCACCGACTGCCCCGGGGTTGGGGCTGGCATCTGATTCCCTTTGGCGTCTGGGCGGCTAATTCAGTAACCTGGTTTTATCAGCCGATTGAATTCAAATACAATTCGTATATCCATGCTTATCACCCGGAGCTAGCTTATGTCCGTTCAATGGATTACATCCCAACGGACTTTACGCATCTGCGCGATTACGTTACCGAAATAACCTTGTTGAGTTGCCTGATTTATGGCGTTTGGGCATGTCTGGTTGTCTGGAAAGCGTATCGTCAATCGGGGGATCGGTTTTCTGGGAAGTCATCTATTCAACTGGGGCAACTGCGTAATCTGACGCTTCTGAACGTATCCTTTCCAATCGTTATCAGTTTAATCAAACCCCAGTATTATGAAGATCTGGGCGATTATATTCTGGCCTGTTACGTAACCGGAATTATTTATATAACCAGTTATCTGGTCATGCGTGGCTCAACGTTTTTTAAAGACGAACAGCCTCTAGCTGAACCAACGGACGAACGATCGCCCGAACCAAAGAAGAAATACGAAAAATCGGCGCTGTCGGAAGAGCTGGAAGACGCCGTATTGGCGAAGCTGGCTCAGCTACTCCAGACGGAAAAACCTTACCTGGAAAGTGATCTCTCCCTGCCAAAACTAGCCAGCCGACTCAATACGTCTCCGCATCATCTTTCGCAATTGCTCAACGACCGGTTGGGACAAAGCTTCTTCGATTGGCTGGCGACGTATCGTATTGCGGAAGCGAAGTTACTCTTGAACGACCCCACCACGGCACACCTTAAAATCGAAGAAATTTCGGAGCGAGTCGGCTATAACTCAACGTCAGCGTTTCATACTACGTTTAAACGATTGACTGATCAAACGCCCGCCCAGTATCGGGCAAAAAGCCTTGGACAGGGGGCATGATGCGTAGGGGCATAGGGTTTGTTGATAAATTGAGTTCTTGCCGGTCGGCGCGAACTTCGTGTTTATCGGAAGATAGGGCGTTTCGGATGGTGAAAAGCCAATTTTGGGTACGAAACCAACAAAAAGCTCATGGAAGCCCAAACACGAGTTGACATCTCCCAGACCAAACCGTTTGCCATCAACCCCTTACCCACAGCCCCGAACCCTCTGCCCTTTGCCCAAGGCGCTCGACGATACGACCTCGACTGGCTCCGTGTCATTGCCATCATAACGCTGGTGTTTTACCATACCGGCATGATCTACGTCTCGTGGGATTTTCACATCAAAAGCGCCGAACACAGCCAGTCGATGCAGGAGGTTATGGTATGGCTGCACCGCTGGCGAATGCCACTTTTGTTTTTCATCTCCGGCGCTGGTACGTTTTTCGCGTTACGTAAGTGCTCGCTCGGTTCATATGCAAGCGAACGCGTCCGGCGTTTGTTTGTGCCGCTTGTGTTTGGTATGTTTATTATCGTGCCGCCCCAGATTTATGCGGAATGGCTATTTCGTGGCAGATTTACAGGTAGTTATACCGACTTTTACCCGGAAGTTTTTACCTTTCAACCGTATCAGGATGGGGGCAAAGGTGGAGCGTTTAGCTGGCACCATTTGTGGTTTGTTGCGTATTTGTTTCTGTATTCACTCATTAGCATCCCTATATTCCGCTGGCTAAAAAGTAATACGGGTCAACGCTTCGTCGATCGAATCGGGCGGCTGATTGCCCGACCTGGTGGGGCTTTGTGGCTGGTTGGTTTCTTGCTCCTTAACGACATAGTGCTGGGCGGGTTCTTTCCGAACGAAACGCATGCATTAGTCAATGACTGGGCTTATTTTACGAAAAACCTGATCTTGTTCTGGTTAGGGTATGTTCTGATCAGTCGACGTGATTTCTGGCAAACGATTACGGATCAGCGGCATTATTTCCTGGTAGCTACGCTGATCTGCACCGCTATTCTATACAGTTTCCGGGTTTTTGTTAGTGCTGAGACTTATGATAATTCGAGGTTATTGATTACACTTTTTAGCTTCAACGGTCTCGGTGTTACGTGGTTTTCGGTGTTGGCAACCGTTGCGTATGGGTATCGATACCTTAACAAAAATCACCGCCTATTGCCTTATCTGAACGAAGCAGTTTACCCGTTCTACATCTTGCACCAAACCGCCATTATACTGATCGGCTACTACGTGCTAACACGGACCAGCCTGGGCGTTTACGACGGTTTTCTGGTCATAAGTCTTTCGTCATTTGCCGTCTGTACAGCTGTTTATTTACTAGTGATACGACCGTTCAAGCTATCACGGATTTTGTTTGGCTTAAAGGTATAAACTCATCTTTGACCACAGAGCCACAAAGTATACAAGGATTTGACGCTTCTATAATCCGTGTTCTCTGTGTCTCTGTGGTTATAATCCGTTTTTTATGAAACTTATAAATAAGGCGAATTGCATAGGTCAACTGGTGAGTATTACGCTCCTGATATTTAGTCAGTCTGTTGCCGTCGTTGGGCAAAATCAAGTAGCTAGTACTGTGGAATGGCCTGCGTATGGGAACGATGCGGGCGGGATGCGGTTTTCACCGTTAACGCAAATAAATCCAGCTAATGTAAAGCAGCTCACGGTAGCCTGGACGTTCCGAACGGGCGAACTGGAACAGTACAAAGGGACCGATGCTGCTGAAAAAGCTGCCTTCGAGGCTACGCCGATCATGGTCGATGGGACGCTATTTTTCAGTACGCCGACGTCGCGGGTTTTTGCCATTGATGCCGCCACCGGCCAGAAAAAATGGATGTATACCCCTGATGTGTATCTACGCCAGGATTTATCTGAAATTACGTCAAGGGGTGTTTCGGTCTGGCCTGTGCCCGGCGATAAAAGCGCGACGACTCGTGCAAACAAACGCATTTTCGTAGCTACACTAGACGGACGACTCGTTGCGCTGGATGCCTTGACGGGTAAACCCATTGCTACGTTCGGGAAAGAGGGTAGTGTTGATTTACGGCAGGGCGTTGGCAACATCAGCGTTACGTCGCCACCCGCAGTTATCGGCAATACGATTGTGGTTGGCTCATCGATGGGCGATAACAACCGCTTCAATTATGAGCGAGGGGTTGTGCGAGCGTACGATGCCGTGACCGGTGGGCTACGTTGGAGCTGGGATCCAATTCCCCGCACAAAAGGCGATGCGGGTTTCGATACCTGGAAAGGACCAAATGCCACGCAAACGGGGGCGGCTAATGCCTGGTCGATTATTTCCGCCGATGCCGAACGAGATCTGGTGTTTGTTCCCACCACCAGTCCAAGTCCGGATTATTACGGTGGCGAACGATTGGGCAAGAACCTGTACGCCAGCTCTATCGTAGCCATTCGAGCCTCGACGGGGAAAGTCGTCTGGCATTTTCAGACGGTTCACCACGACATCTGGGATTACGACAATGCCGCGCAGCCCTTGTTGCTGCCCTTTACGCAAAATGGTAAAACGATTCCGGCTGTAGCGGTCGGAACCAAAATGGGCCACATATTTATCCTGCATCGCGAAACGGGTGTTCCGCTTCTGCCCGTCGAAGAGCAGCCCGTGCCTAAATCGACGGTTGCTGGTGAAGAAGCTTTTCCTACTCAACCGATTCCAACGACACTTCCCGCCTTGGGTTTACGAAAGCCAGAAGCCTGGGGATTGACCCCTACTGATAAAGCAGCTGCTGAGCAACGCATCGATGGGCTTCGGTATGAGGGACTTTTTACGCCCCCTTCGCTTCAGGGGAGTCTCATGGTGCCGGGGAATGTGGGGGGTATCCACTGGGGCGGCATGTGCTACGATCCTCAGTCAGGCTTGCTATTGACAAACGTGAATCGGATGGCCGCCGTGATTCGCTTGCTACCCCGTGAGAAACTGGCTGAAACCGTGAAATATGATCAGGATTTACTCCGGGCCGAAACCGGCATGCAGGCTGGAACGCCCTACGTAGTGAAACGAAGCTATTTGTTTACCAAAAATGAACAGGGCCTGATAATGCAAACGCCACCGCCCTGGGGCACATTGGTAGCCATAAATCTTCAGAAAGGATCATTGGCATGGGAGGTACCCTTAGGCTATATGATGGATGTGACAAAATACCCGCAAGCCAAACAATGGGGTTCCCTAAATTTAGGGGGAGCTATTGCCACAGCGGGCGGATTAGTGTTTGTTGCCGCCAGTCTGGACGGACATTTGCGGGCGTTTAAGACTCAGGACGGAAGTTTGCAGTGGGAAGTGCCACTACCCGCCGGAGGTCAGGCTACCCCCATGACGTATCAAGTAAACGGCCAGCAATACGTAGTGATTGCCGCTGGCGGACACGGAAAACTAGGAACAAAGCCAGGCGATTACGTAGTGGCGTATCGATTGCCGTAGTCTGGATTAATAAGCTGTTGCCATCTAAGTTAGTGGAACCTTTGGCTGTCGACCGAATGGGCCACTAACTTAGGTAATCAGCGCCCTGTGTGTATGTTACTCCGGGTGCCAAAAGCATGCTCACCTAAAGCGAATTAGTCTAACTTTTCCTTTTTTAGTATGCCATTATCAACACTTTGATTGATCAAGCTCTCCGCGTAATTCCAAAGTATGGTTGACCCATTTTTGATAGCCTTTTTCTTGTCATATACCTTTTGGTAGCTTACATCAAACTCCGCCCAGGTTCCACCATCATTTGACGTATTTTGTAACAGCGGTTCAAATCTGTCCATGGCTCGTGCAAATTTTGCTTCAGCCGTTAGGCCTCCTTCAAATTCTTCCCAAATAGCAATGAACTCATCAGCCTGCTTTTGTGGTAGCAAGCCAAATATTCGCTTTGCCGCCACTAATTCCTCATTGGTATTGGTATGATTTTTTTGCGTGTCATAGATAAAGGTATCTCCTGCATCAATCTCCACAAGATCATGAATCAAGACCATTTTAAGGACTTTCAGGACATCAATTGGAACATCGGAATGCTCTGCTAAAACGATTGTCATCATAGCTAAATGCCAGCTATGTTCTGCATCATTTTCATGCCTGTTGCTGTTAAATAGCTTGGTTTTACGCTGTATGTACTTGAGTTTGTCAATTTCCTTGATGAAATCTACCTGCTTTAACAGATCGTCAGTTGCCATTTTCATTTATGATTAAATCCACTTACCCAATACACAAAACTACACCCGACCTACGGGGCGGTTGGCCTGTCAACCGAAGCCACCGAATGAGCCGAAACCGTCCTGTTGCTGGACGTACTGCCTATCCGATGAACCGTGGCACTTCGACGCCAATTAACGAACAGTATCCCTGCGGCTTATTTCCGACTGGATGCTCTTCAGGTTTTTTGAATATCTGGAACTAATCACAGCAGCAAAAATTAGCAAACCACCAGTAAGGAAAAAACCTCCTTTATGTGTAGCCGACCAAATAGCAACGCCAACTAAAAAGCCTACGCACAAAGCAGTTGGGACTGTAGTTGTTTTTGATTTCATCTTTTTCTCTTCTGACACTAATTCTTCCAGTGTCATTGTCGAGTAGTCTTTACTTGAAAGCATACTACTATTTACGTTAAAAAAAATTTTGACACTCTGGGTACATGGTACACCCAACGCCAACAAGGGCTGATGGTATGCGAATTAGCTCATTTCATTACGTTACCTCGACCTTTACATCCTTGTCTGGTTGGGTTGGCGGCTTTCCCTCTGGACGTGCAAGCTGTCGCCCGACAACCAACCCGCGCGGAGCTAAACACACTAAAGGGTCCAGATTTTCAGCAACGTTCAATGGATAATTGCTGACATTCTAAACTATCATAGCAAAAATTAGAAGTAAAGTTAACAGTCCTACAATGATGGTGAACCTTTTCATTGAATGGGATCTAAGCCAGCCAGAAAGTGACAGTACGGCTATTATTGCCAATAATCCGACTATAAAAGAGGCAAATCCAACAATTCTTGGGAAGCTTAAAGCACTACTAGATACTTTAAAGGGGAATCCTTGACTGGTGACCATAAGGATTTTGGTCATTGCAAAAATTGATATTAGAAAAGAGGCTGTTGCAATGACCACACTGCGGAATACGTAATTCATGATCTTACTGTCTGACTTGGCTTCAATGAGCGGGATGATCACCGACAGAGAGAAACCACCAAGTAAAGAGCTTATTACAATGAATTGTCCAGCTAGTTTATTCCAATAATCAAAAGAAAGTTCTGTCATGTGAATAATTAAGAGTACGATGCTTTTCACATCAAAGCGTATAGCTAAACAACGGAATAAATTCGGTTTGTCCAATTGTCTACTCGGGGCGTTTCTAGTGTCAACCGAAGCTGCCAAGCAAGTAAAGAAGCCTGTCTGTCGGGACGTGCAGCCTGTCTCACACAACCTAGTCATTGTGTTGTTCACTGTTTGGCTGCACCCAGCATAGTATTGTGCGAAACTTTTCTTAATATCAAATGGCTGATAGTCAGAGAGAAAACAGTAAGAAAATAGCATTACGTTCCTACTTATAGGATCTCATTCATTGATTAGCCAAAGTTGGCGCAATCAAAATAAGTTTAATCGACGCTCAGAAACCAGATGGACAAACAGTATATACTTGTTCGGGGATGACAATGAACTATATCGGACTACCACCTCGTAGCGAAGTTTGACGTAATCTGCAATGCTGCTCCGGACTCATAATACCACAAGTCATCTGTGCGAATTGCTTTTAGAGAAAATGGATCTGAACGCCACAACCTTTTCTGATTGTACGTACTCTACGTACTGTGAGATGGATAAAAACCTGGCTTAAATTGACTCCTGGCATACAATTAAAAGTATGAATTCAATGATCAAGTCTTTATTTATTCATTTTCCAGTTGCTTTTTTGCTATACTAGTGTTTTCATTCTGTGATCTAAACGTATGCGCTTTTCTACCGTAGCGATCGTACTTATTTTCTTCTTGAGTAACGGTGTCTTTGGGCAGATGGCTAAGCCGATCGACAGTTCGTTTGTGTACGCGGCCCGCAGCCAGGCGACTGCACTATATGAACGTACGGTGAAGATGCAAGCCCACGTGTACGAAGGCAATCAATATATCAATCACGACCCACGTATTAAGATTCACCCATACTACGTAGTCGATAGTTTGCAGGTCGGAACGGTTGTCTATAAGGGCATACAGTACCGGGACGTAGCCATGATCTACGACATTGTGCGTGATGAATTAGTCGTTCAGCCTCCCGGTGGTGGCTATCGGCTTCGATTGGAAACCGATAAAATTTCTGCCTTTTCGTTAGGACCTCACCGATTTGCCCGCATTGTGGGCGACAGTGTTGCTGGTATCCGGACGGGTTTCTATGAAATCATTTATAACGGAAAGGCAAAAGCGCTGGCTAAACGGCTTAAAACGATTCACGAAGACATTTCGGGAGGCACCTACAAAGGCGATTATTTACAGAAAGATCGGTACATCATTCAAAAAGACGGCGCTTTTTACGAAGTAAAATCAAAACGTTCAGTACTGAACCTGTTTCCAGATCAGGCAAAAGAATTACGGAAATATGCACGTGCAAATCGTCTGAAATTCAATGATGAAAAGCGCGAAGTGGCAATTAGCCGAATTACACAACGGTATGATGAATTAACGCGTTAATTATGGCTCAACTTTACCGGATTACGCTTCTCCTTTTTTCACTAGTTTGTTCGATACCGAGCGGGTTCGGACAAACGCCCCCTGATAAACCAATTAGCGGGGAATTTACGAATACGCGCTTTGAGCAGTTTGTTCGAAGCGTAGAATCCCAAACGGCTTATCGCTTCTTTTATAATCCTGCCGATGTAGATAGCCTCACGGTTGATATGCGCGTGGAGAAGCAGCCATTGAAGACGGTACTTCGGCAACTTTTCGAAGGCAGTAAATACGGATTTTCTATCGATGGTCAACAGCGGGTTTATATCACCGTTAACCGGTTGATCCGTACGGAATTACCCATCGGTTTCTTTCAACGGGGCGGTACGGATGCTGACACCGACTCGACAGGCTCGGCTTACCTAACCGAAACCCAGAAAAAGAGACCCGAACCCGAAGCGAAGTTGTACGAAATCGGCAAACGAACCAACCCCATCCGGCCGGGACGATCAACCATTGCCGGCTCCATTCGGAACGTAGCGTCGGGAGAACCGGTTGTCGGCGCGGCTGTTTACATCGAAAATCCTCGTCTGGGTACCGTATCCGACCAGTTTGGCTATTATTCCATAACGTTGCCTCGTGGCCGGCACGACTTGAAACTTCGGAGCATCGGCATGAAAGATACCCGGCGACGAATTGTGCTGTATGGCGATGGGAAGTTTGACATCGACATGGAAGATGATGTCATTGCGTTGAAAGAAGTGGTGATCGAGGCCGAAAAAGATGTGAACATCGCTGGGCTTCAGATGGGGCAGGAGCGAGTCGATATCAAAAGCATCAGACAGGTTCCCACGGCGCTGGGCGAGGCTGATCTACTACGGGTTATTCAAACCCTGCCGGGGGTTAAAACGGTTGGGGAGAGTTCGACCGGACTGAACGTACGCGGGGGCGCTACCGATCAGAACCTGATTTTGTATAACGACGCAACGATTTACAACTCATCCCACCTGTTCGGGTTCTTCTCGGCCTTTAATCCCGATCTGATCAAAAGTGCCGAGCTGTATAAAAGTGCCATCCCGTCGCGTTTTGGTGGACGCTTATCGTCGGTGCTGGACGTGCAAACGCGCGATGGGAATAAAAAGAAGTTTATTGGCTCCGGTGGTATTGGCTTGCTTACGGGTCGACTCACCTTTGAGGGACCTCTCATTAAAGACAAAACGTCGTTTATTGTTGGTGTCCGCTCAACGTACTCTGACTGGCTGCTGGGGCAACTCCAGGATGCCAATTTTAAGAAAAGTCAGGCGCAGTTCTATGACCTGAACCTGCACGTAACCCATGATTTTAACGAAAGAAACACGGTCTATTTAACTGGTTATCTGAGCCGCGACCGCTTCAAGCTGGGTAGCGACACAGCCTATCGGTATCAGAATCAGGTGGCTACGTTAAAGTGGAAGCATATTTTCTCGAATAAACTATATAGCGTGTATACGGGTAGCTATAGCGGCTATAACTATTCGGTTTCGAGCGAGAAGAACCCTGTCAATGCCTACAAGCTGGACTTCGGTATTCATCAGACGCAGGTAAAGGCCGATTTCAATTACTATCCCACCAATCAGCATGCGGTCGATTTTGGCGTTAGTGCCACTCACTACAAGCTTTTTCCGGGAAATTTTCAGCCCAATGGTGGTGAATCGCTGATTTCTCCCGACGTAGTGGCGGCCGAGCAGGGCCTGGAAAATGCCGTTTATATTGGCGATCGGTTCGATATAAATCAACGCTTGTCGATCAGTGGCGGTCTACGTTATTCGATCTACAGTTATCTGGGTCCACATTCGGTGTTTCAGTACGTACCGGGCCAGCCCAAAACCGTAGCAACCATCACTGATACGATCGCTTACGGACGTAACAAATTCATCAATACGTATCATGGACCGGAATATCGCCTGTCACTTCGGTATGCGCTTTCGTCGTCAGCTTCCGTAAAAGCGAGTTTTAACCGGACGCGGCAGTACATTCAGATGCTGTCGAACACAACCGTCATTTCACCGACCGACATCTGGAAACTAAGCGACCCGAACATTGGTCCGCAAATCGGTGATCAATACGCTCTCGGATTCTATAAAAATAACCGAACCAACACGGTTGAAATGTCGGTCGAAGCGTATTATAAAACCATGAACAATTTGCTGGACTACCGGAACGGGGCTTCGCTGATCCTGAATCACCACATTGAAACCGACGTAGTGAGCGCACAGGGGATGGCGTATGGTATTGAATTTCTGGTGAAAAAGATGACCGGCAAGTTGAACGGCTGGTTGAGCTACACCTACGCCCGAACCCTGCTCCGAACGAATGGACAGACTGGCTCCGACGTAATCAATAAGGGTGAGTATTATCCCAGCAGCTACGATAAACCGCACGACGTAACGATGATCGGTAACTACAAAATTAACCGCCGGTTTAGCCTGTCGTTGAATTTTACGTATAGTACGGGGCGGCCTATTACGTTGCCAATTGCGAAGTACACGGTCGATAATGCCTTACGCTTGTTGTATTCTGAACGGAACCAGTATCGAATTCCGGACTATTACCGCCTTGATTTTGCGATGAATATTGAAGGGAATCATAAAGTGAAAAAGCTGGCGCATAGCTCGTGGACGATTGCGGTTTACAATCTGACGGGTCGGCACAATGCGTATTCAGTTTACTTTAAATCGGAGAATGGGGGTATCAATGGTTATCAGTTGTCCATCTTTGGGCAGCCTATACCGTCCATTACGTATAATTTCAGATTTTGAGCGATGAAAAACAGTCCTGTAAAACTAGTCGGTTGGTTCCTGATTCTACTTGTTGGGGGCTGCGTTGACCCATATCGGCCGCCCGAAATCACGGCTCCAGATAGCTATTTAGTCGTCAATGGATTTTTCAACAGCGCGCCAGGAACGACAACAACCATCCAACTATCCCGATCGCAGAACCTGGCCGATCCTAAGACCCCAACGGCCGAAACTAAAGCGAGAGTGACGATTGAAAGCGCACATAACGCCAGTTACGCGCTGGCGGAAGGAAGCGCTGGTGTTTACTCGATGTCGGGGGTAACGCCCTTATCGGGTGAAACGTACCGGCTGCATATCAAAACAGCCAAAGGACTCGACTATTATTCTGACTACGTACCGGTCGTTACAACGCCACCCATTGACAGCCTTAGTTGGCGTGCTGAAGATGACGGTGTACAGATCAACGTCAATACGCACGATCCACAAAACAACACGCATTATTACCGGTGGGAGTTCGACGAAACCTGGGAATACACCGCCGGATATAATTCATCGTACGTGTACAATGATAAAACAAAGGGAGTTGATCTGCGAAACGAAAACATTTATAACTGCTGGGGTAGCTCAACATCGAAAAATATTATAACTACCTCAACCACCCGCCTTAGCCGGGACGTTGTGAGTCAGTTTCCGCTGAACACCATCGCAGGATCGTCAATCAAGTTTCAGAGTAAATACAGCATTCTTGTCCGCCAGTATGCGCTTAGTCAGGCAGGATATGACTATTATGATCAATTGGCCAAAATAACCCAGAACATCGGCTCGATTTTTGACCCGCAGCCTTCGCAGATTACCGGCAACATCCGCTCCGCTACGAATCCGACTGATCTGGTATTGGGGTTTTTTCGGGTTGGAAGCGTTGTTACCAAACGAATTTACATTCGCAAATCGCAGCTGCCCAGTTGGCGAACTCTTACCGGTTATGAGAGCTGTGTCACGGATACGCTGACGTTGAGAGAATTACAGGAGTCTCCGACAGGGGTGGTTACAACGTACTACCCACCACCACCAGGCTCCCTACAATACATTACAGCTCCTTTCGCCTGCATAGATTGTCGATTACGGGGCGGAGTGAATAAGAAACCGGATTTCTGGGAAAATTGAGTTGCTATAATTCCGTATGCGTGGCTTTGGTTTGAGAACCCGAAGCCATGATGAACCAGCCCGTTATGCCATCCTTTATAAAAACGTTCTTAAATAGTCTGTTGCTTCTGGGCAGTGTCTGTTCTTTTGGGCAATCACCTGCGTCAGTCGGTACATTAGTGCAGCCGTTTGATACGTATCGACGGCAGGCCTTGCCGGAAAAACTGTTCGTTCATACGGACCAGAGCTTTTACTTGACCGGTGAAACGCTATGGTTTAAGGTGTATTACGTAGACGGGACCTTTCATCAACCGGTTGACCTGAGTAAAGTGGCCTATCTGGAATTACTTGATCAACAGGGCGCGCCGGTGCTACAAACGAAAGTGACTTTGAGTTCGTCCGGCGGAAACGGTACGTTTTTTCTGCCTTCTTCGGTCAATTCCGGTACGTATCGACTGCGGGCCTATACGAACTGGATGAAGAATTTCGATGCTGCTTATTTCTTTGAAAAGAAACTGACGATTGTTAATCCGTTCAAACGACTAGGTCTGCCGCTACTCCGGGAGACGGCCAATTATGATATTCAGTTTTTCCCCGAAGGAGGTAATCTGGTGCAGGGTATTTTCAGTAAAGTAGGGTTCAAAGTGTCTGACAGAGCGGGGCGAGGGGTGAACGTTCGGGGTTGGCTGTTGAACGGAAAAAACGATACACTTGCCCGGTTCAACTCACACAAGTTTGGTATTGGAAATTTTACGTTTACCCCATCCGACACGGCAGCCTACCAGGTCATTATAGCGGATTCAATCGGTCGTTCAGTTACCCGAACACTGCCTAAAATATACACGCAGGGTTATGCGATGCGACTGGAGGAAGCCAGCGCAGATCAACTGAAAATTACGGTTAATGCGAACGTAGCAACGCCATCGGTTGTGTATCTATTGGCGCATACCCGACAGGTAATCGACGTAGCGGAAGTACGCCCAATTCAGCGCGAAACGACATTTTTGATTGATAAAAAGGTGTTGGGGGATGGTATTTCGCATCTGACGGTTTTTGACGCTGATCGCAAACCGGTTTGTGAGCGGTTATATTTCAAACGACCTACTCAACTGTTGAACATTTCGCTCAAAACCGATCAGGCAAGTTATGCTTCCCGAACGAAAGTAGCTTTGACGACAGACGTACAAGCATCAGCCGCCACCAAAACAAATCAGGCGAGTTTGTCCATGGCTGTTTATCGCATTGATTCGTTGGGGACTGCCGCTTCCGGTACCATTCAGAGTTGTTTATGGATGACGTCTGACTTGCCCGGTGTAATTGAATCGCCCGAATATTACTGGCAGCCTGAATCCGCTGATGTTCGTCTGGCAACCGATAACCTTATGCTGACACACGGGTGGCGTCGGTTTCGCTGGGAGGACGTACTGTCTTCTGGGAGAGGAGCTTCGTCGGGCAATGCTCAGCAACCAGCTTTCCGATTCTTGCCGGAATTTAATGGGCCTATTGTTGAGGGAAGTGTAACTGATCCATCGTCTGGTAAACCGGTATCGAACGTACTGACGTATCTGGCAGCAGCAGGCAAGCCCGTCCGGATGTATGTGTCCAGGAGTGATTCAGAGGGCCGGATACGCTTTGAGGTTCAGGACTTTTATGGTCCTAAAAATCTGATCGTTCAAACAAACCCAGCCGATAGTATCAACAAACTGATTATTGATAATCCATTCTCAACGATGGTTCCTCCGGTTCGATTACCGGAAGTTCCTGTCAACGAATCGCTGACGGATCAATTGGTTAGCCGGTCAGTATCTATGCAGTTACAAAATACGTATTGGAACGACCAGGCTATCCAGTATCGATATCCCCTTGTCGACAGCACGGCTTTTTACGGAAAACCCAGGGAAAGCTACCTGCTGGATGCCTACACACGCTTTCCGCGAATGGAGGAAGTGCTACGTGAATATATATTAGGTGTAATGCCCAGGAAAAAACAGGGCCATTTTCAACTACACGTATTAAACGAACCCTACCGTGAAATTTTTGATGATCTCTCGCTGGTCATGATCGACGGGGTGCCCGTTTTCGATATGGACAAAGTGATTGAATTCAGCCCGCTGAAAATAAAACAGATCGATGTCGTCACGAATCGTTACCTGTTCGGGCCGGTTATGTTTAATGGGATTATCAGCCTCATGACATACAAAAACGACCTTGCTGGGTTTCCGCTTGATCCGAATCTGTTGAAGCTGGAATATGACGGTCTACAATTACAACGCGAATTTTATTCTCCCCGGTACGACACCGCCAGGCAACTCGAAAGCCGCCTGCCCGACGGCCGAACCCTGCTATACTGGAATCCAAATCTGCAAACGAATGCAACGGGCCAAAGCCAGGTCGAGTTCTTCACCTCTGATCAACCCGGTACGTATCTAATAGAAGTGAATGGCCTTTCCAAAGACGGCTCCGCTGGAAGTCAGCGAGCTACGTTTGTAGTGAAGAATACGCCGAAGTAGCTCTATTTCTGTGGTGTCAGTTGCTCACAACTGACACCACGGTCCAAAATCAGCGTGTTACTTGCGAACGTACACGTTGATTTAATTTGTCCAATAAATAAAACTGTTTTTGTTCGTCTTTGGGGTTTGGCATGGCTGCCAACTCGGCTAATAAATCGTCGTGACCGGCCAACATTTGAGGTAGCTTGTCTTTCGTGACCATAAATACTCCTCCCGTCTGCATGTCCAAAGCGATACAATCCTTGTAAGAAGTAGCCGATGAAGCCGCCAGCGCACCAATCAGACCGAATGAGGCTCCAACTGCACTGGCTGTCCTTTCAGATGAGGTAACGTAATTGTCTATCCAGAGTAGGTAACGGCCAACACTTTTCACTTTGGCATACCGTATGCCAGCGGTCGGATAAATGTTTGTGCTGATAAACAGATCTCTGCCGTCACAGAAGCCAAAAAAGCGATATTTAGCTCGCGAGCCAGAAGACTTGCGTAGGCTTGCAAAGCCATTTTTCTCCTGAATAGATAGTTGACCTGTCAAGGATGGTCGATTGAGTCGTAAATCATTGAAAGTCCGATAGACACCTGATCGAAGTTGATTACAACGTAGTAAATCATCGTCAATAGTAGTATGGCTGCTGTCATAAACTGCTTGAGTTAAATTTAACTCTTGCGCTGATTTAGTCATTTCTGCTAATAAATCGCTGTAATTGGACGGTACGGTCTCAGTATTAGTCAGGTAGTTGTTGAATTTGAGAAAGAGTTTAGTTAGCCCTTCTTTAACTAAACTCGAAAAGTCAGTACCACTGCTTTCCACAATAATATCAGCGTTAAAGACCGGCGCTAACGCATGAACACCACTGATTGTAGTATCGACAGCTGCACTACCAAGCTGATAAGCATTACGTTTACAGAACGTAACAGCCAGCTCGAAACGATTAAATCCTCTAGCACTATTGATAGTAAAATCCCTGACAGCTATACTATAAAATGGGAGCTTGTTATCGAAGTTCGTTAAGGTAGAAAAAATGAAGTTTGTCAGAGTAGGCTGAAAACCTTCAGTAAACCGTAGCTCCACTATTTTACCAGAAGGCTGTTGCCAGGTTCCAATGTGAGTGACTGTGTCGACACGAGCATTAATGATTGTGTCAACGGAAAATAGCCGTCCGGTTGGCACGACTCTCAAATCTATTTCGAGTGGCACATCATAGACATCAGCTTTTTGAGCACTGGATAATCCACAGTTAATTAGAAAAAAAGTAATAATTGTAAACAGTCGGTTCATATAATTATGGGTGGCTAAGGTTTGCTTTAAAAAAGGTATCTATCTTAGCGAATACCTTTTTTAAAGCTATACTCACCATGGTGAGCATAAATAGGGTGTTTGTAATTGATTCTACACAGAACCTCCGTATAGATTCGTTGCTAAAAAATCATTGCGGAATTTACCTTTGGGGTCAAATTCGTTCACTAATTTTTTAAAGTCCGCCAGCTTTTCATAGCGCGATTGTAACGTAGCGGGTGCCATCGTAAAGACCTTGCCCCAATGCGGCTTGGCGTGAAACGGAGCCAGCTCTTTTTCGATCATGGGCAACACTTTTCTGACCGAAGCCCAATCCTGTTTCCAGGTAAAGTGAATGGCTAAAGAAGGTTGTTTGTAACAGGGGCTCATCCAGAAATTATCGGCGTCGATAGTACGGAGTTCCGAGATAAACAGATGCGGGCTGATGTGGTCGCGGAGTCGTTCAACGGCCAGGATGGCTTCCACGGCGTTTTTGCGTGGCACAAAATATTCAGCCTGTAATTCTTTGCCACTGCTGGGCGTGAAGCCCATTCGGAAGTGAGGGAGTCGTTCGTACCAGGGACCCGGTACGCCCATCTGCTCAGTGCAATTGACGGCTGAAAGTTCAGCGATGGGATGGAGATTCTTCGTTGCGAGTTTGGCTCCGTAAAACTCGGTCTTCGCTTTTGCCGTATCGCCTTTTTCTACCTTGCTTTTTATCCAGACTTCATTGATGCGTTTTTTCTGCCAGTCGGTAAACAGACTAACGCTGTAACCACTCGATACGATGGCTTCGAAATGGTCTTTGAGTTGCTCCAGCGGAAGGTTTTCGTATACGTACTGCCGCATCTGAAACGTCGGCTGAATATCGAGCGTCACTTTCGTGATAGCCCCCAGCGCACCTAAGCCAACAACCGCACCCCGGAACGTATCGCCATCCTTTGCCCGCGAAAGCGTTCGGACGTCACCATTCGCCGTAACGATTTCCAGCGCTGAAACGACCGTTGCCAGGTTCCCGTTTTTAACCCCCGAGCCATGCGTGGCAGTCGTACAGGCACCAGCCACTGAAATATGAGGTAAGGAGGCTAGATTGTGCAGAGCAAACCCTTTTTTGTCCAGGTAAGGAGCCAGTTGGCCGTAGCTCATACCCGATTCAATGGTAACGGTACGAGCCTTCGGGTCCAGGGCCACAACCTGATCCATCTCTCTGAGCGAGATGAAATTGTATTTAGTATCGGCGATGCTGTTGAAGCAATGGCGCGTGCCCAGCACTTTTACTTTGTCATATTTTCTTACCAGTTCCTGTACATCTTTTATGGAATTGGCTTTGTACAGCTTATCCGTGCTATACTCAAGATTACCTGCCCAGTTTTTTAATTTTTCAGCGGCAAACCAGTCAGAGAGTGGTGAGAACACGGGAGCGGCCATTAGCGTTGAGGATAGTTTTATGAAGGTTCTTTTTTTCATGGGTATAGGTTTTTTTGCTAAACTAATTGGATAATTCGATACTATCAGAGCTTTGTAAAACAAATTCTGAGCGAACGCCGAACAAATCATCGTGTAGTATTTCAGCTTACAGGCTAAAATTGGTCCGGTTGATAATAAGCGTATTATTTGCCCGTTTTGCCGTCATCAACTACATTTGACTTGCGCCTTGGCGCTTACGACTTTTTATGACTTACGCCCGCGACAGCGGAACACTTATGACTTCGCTACGTACTGATTGGACCCGCGCCGAAATTGCTGAAATCTATAATTCGCCTGTTCTTGATCTGATATATCGGGCCGCTACCGTGCATCGCCAGCATCACGATCCACAAGAAGTTCAGGTATGTACATTATTGTCAGTAAAAACAGGAGGCTGCCCTGAAGACTGTGCCTATTGTCCACAAGCGGCCCGCTATCATACCGCCGTGAAGGTACATAAACTGATGGAAGTAGAGGAGGTGCTGACGGCCGCGCAGCACGCCAAAGACACAGGAAGCACCCGCTTCTGCATGGGGGCGGCCTGGCGGGAGGTGCGCGACAACCGCGACTTCGATAAGGTGCTCGATATGGTACAGGGCGTCAATGAAATGGGGCTTGAAGTGTGCTGTACACTCGGGATGTTAACCGAAAGTCAGGCCCAGAAACTCCGGGATGCCGGTCTGTATGCTTACAACCACAATCTGGATACGAGTGAAGAATTCTACGGCGACATCATCAGTACCCGTACGTATGACGATCGTTTAGATACGCTCGGTCATGCCCGGAAGGCCGGTATTTCCGTTTGTTCCGGCGGCATTATAGGCATGGGGGAATCTCATCAGGATCGGGTTGGTATGTTGCATACGCTCGCTACGTTGCCACAACATCCGGAGTCAGTACCGGTAAACGCGCTGGTACCCGTCGAAGGAACACCCCTGGAAGACCAGCCGCGGGTGTCGGTTTGGGAGATGATCCGAATGATTGCTACGGCACGTATCATCATGCCGAAGGCGATGGTACGTCTGTCGGCCGGACGGGTTCGGATGAATACGGAGGAACAGGCCCTATGCTTCCTGGCGGGTGCAAATTCGATTTTTGCGGGTGATAAACTCCTGACAACACCCAACCCGGATGAGGATGCCGATCAACAATTATTTCAGACACTCAATATTCGCCCCCGTAAAGCGTTTAAAGATAAGAATCAGCCTGCTGTCGTATTTGAACAAATTCCGCTGTAGCGTCTGAAGACAAGAATACAGGGTTTTGTCAGGAGTAAAGACTATACACGGAGTTTTCAGGTTCTTTGTTTATCTCTTTGCCTCCTTTATGAAGTCCTGCAAAAAGTAAAGGGGAGTTGAAATGATTTCAACTCCCCTTTTTCTTTTCTTAAGCTTTGCCGGGCTTATAACCGTTTCGTGTATTCGTTGGCAGAAATCTTTTCGATCAGTACTTCGGTCAGCGACTGGGCTTGTTCTTTCTTAAGCTCAGATTTGCCTTTGGTTTCGACCATGATACTAATAATGTGGTTGTTGTAGAGCACGTGCATCGCGCCAGTTGTGGCGTCCCAAACGGCTTTGTCGCCTACATTTGGCACCGCTTCGAATTTTCCTTTGCTAACCGCAGGGCTCGTCAGGGGTGGGGTTGCTGCTGATTCTCCAGCGTGATCCGGGTGTTTATCGTCGGTGTTATGGTGCGTTGAATCGGCTGCAGATACTTCAGCGCCGGTTCCTTCCGTTTCTGGGCCACTGATGGCTGATTCAACGAGCGTTGATGCAGATACGGGGGCTGTCAGCGTTTCGGATGGTTTAGCCTGATACATTTTGTCAAAATTGTATTCGGCCTGGTAGACAGACGCAAAAGGCCGGGCACCGCCAAAAGCGACGACAACTTTGTTGCCTGCCCATTCAAACTCGCAGCCATTGTGGGTATGAGCCTCGGCCAGTTCTGTTTTTTCCTCCAGATTGAAGGTTTGTCGTACATACTCTTCACCCAGAATATTACAAGGTTCATCGTAGTTGAAATCGACAGACAGTGTTCGTACACCGGAAGGAGCTTTGGCCAGAAGCGGGCTAGCTTCCATTTGGCTGGCCGGATCAGAAGGTGAACTGGGACTATTGCAGGCTAAACACAGTATAGGAAAAGCCAGTATCAGCGATTTAATTTTCATAAGATGTTCGGAGAAAGCCCAAAAATAACGTTTTCTTAAATACCATCTTCGCAAGATTTATGTTTTTACCGCAACTCATTATTTGGCCTGTTCCTGAGTCTGTAATCAAGGAAAAGCAAAATAGAGTAAAAGGCGGGCTACGAGCTTACGTAAGCAACGGGGCGCCTGATAGGGAGCAGAGGATTATATGCATGAACCGTATTCATTACGTAGTTTTACGGACGAATTCGCTTACGCATGTCTACTACCGAAACCATTCCATTGCCTCCTGGCCGTAAGGTCTATTTTGCATCTGATTTTCACCTTGGCGCACCAGATGCTGCCCATAGCCGTCAGCGCGAACAGCAAATTGTACGGTGGCTGGATACCATTCAGGCTGATGCGGAATTGATTTTTTTAGTTGGCGATATCTTCGATTTCTGGTTCGAATACAAAAAGACCATACCCAAAGGCTTTATCCGTTTATTTGGTAAGCTGGCCGAACTGACGGATAAAGGGCATCGAATCATTGTGTTCACGGGTAATCATGACATGTGGATGGAAACGTATTTCACCGACGAAATGGGCATTCCAGTCTACCGTCAGCCCCGCGACTATATCATTGGCAACAAGCGCTTTTTCGTCGGTCATGGCGACGGCCTTGGTCCCGGCGATGAAACGTACAAGAAACTTAAAGTCGTATTCGAGCACAAATTTGCCCGGAAGCTATTTCGCTGGTTACACCCCGATATTGGCATTCAGCTGGCGAATGCCTGGTCTAAACAGAGTCGGCTAAGCCACTACAACGACGAGCATACGAAGTATCAAGGTCCCGAAACGGAGTGGCTATTTCAGTACAGCCGAACCATCGAGAGCCAGAATCACCACGACTACTACGTGTTTGGGCATCGGCATATTCCCCTGAATCTGGAAATTAACCCAAACAGCCGATACGTTAATATTGGGGAATGGATACTGGCAAAAACCTACGGCGTGTTTGACGGCGATACGTTACAACTGGAAAAATGGACTATGTAGGGACGCAAAGGGGCGTGTCTTGACTAATTCCCATCCTGGAGAATATCTTTCCGCGATACGTTTTCGCGCGGGGCTTTGTTAAGCTCACTGCGCCATTCCTTGTTCTTGAAATCACCCCGCTTGACTGAACGAATGAAGTTGGCCCAGGCGAATGGATTGGTGAATGAGAACGTAGGCGTCTGCGTGCGCCCAACGATGGACTCACGCCCGAAAAATTGTTGATTGACGAAATTCTGGTGGTTCGCCAGTGCGCTCATTGGCATGGTAGCCGCCTGCCGCATGATGGCTTCGGGACTTGTATTCCGGGCTAAATTCTCGCGTTCTTTTTCGTCGGGGAGCTTAAGGTTGACGAAAGCATCTTTAAATAACTCTTCCGTTGCATACGGGTATACCTTTACTTCAGCCAGAGTTTTTACATCTTCCTGCAACGCGACAACGGCCGAATACGTAAGGTCAGTTAAGCGTTTTGGAATAATGTGGTATTGCGTTCTGAAACCAACGTAGCTGAAAATGATACTGTCTCCCGGAAAAACGGGCAGAGCAAAATAGCCGTTCGGTGCCGACAAAACGCCTTTGCCCGCTTTGGGAATATAGATGTAAGCCCCCGGCAACGGCTCATTGGTTTTACCCCCCGTCAGAAAACCAGTAAACGTAACCTGCCGATCCTGTCCCTGCGCCTGCGCGGTAGAAAATAAACCGCCCAGGAGAAAAAACACCAGAACGAACCCGATTAACGTTAACAAATTTTTCATACACCTCCAGTCCATCTTACAAAGTAAACGAGGAAAAGGCAAGATATGGTTTCGATTACCCGAATTTTAAGAAATTTAACAAGCTTGGTATTGACAATCTGCCCTTAGGCAAACAGCTTCAGAAACGTAATAATAAACGGGGCAGCCAGCAATAAACCGTCGAAGCGATCCAGAAACCCGCCATGTCCGGGAATGCTGCTGCCCGAGTCTTTTATCGCAATGCTCCGTTTGAATAACGACTCGACCAGATCGCCGTAGGTGCCTGTCACCACGATGATTCCACCAACACAATACCATTGCCAGGGTCTCAGTTCAGGTGCCCAGAAGGCCAGTCCAAGCGCTACCAGACCAGCCGCAGCCGCTCCGCCCAGTGCCCCTTCCCACGATTTTTTGGGGGACACCCGTTCAAACAATTTCCGGCGACCGAATTTCGTACCAGCGAAGTAAGCACCGATGTCGCTGGCCCATAACAATAGCAGACAGCCCGTAATTAACATCGGATGAAACCCACTTCCCCGTAGCGCCAGGATAATGAGTAACGCAAACGGCATCGCTACGTAGATAATGCCCAGGAAAGTGAAGCCAATGTTGGTAAACGGCTTCATATCCCGCTTTTTGTAGAGCTTGATCAGGAAAATCATCGACGAAGCCGGACAGATCAGAAAATAGTGACCCATGCTAATCTGATCAGTTTCGACAAAGTAAGCCAGTACGCAGATCATGACGCCGACCAACGTACCGTAGGCCGTTAGGGGCTCAAAGCCATCCAGGCCCAGCAGTCGGTAAAACTCCCGTTGCGTAAGCGCACTGATCACGCAGAAGAGAAGCGCGAACGTCCAGTCGGCATACCAGATCATGAATAGAATAAACGGAACCCCGGCTACGGCGGCAATGACTCGCTGCTGAAGGTTCGTTAGGTTAGCTAAACGTTGCTTCATTCTCTAAGATTACTTTGGCCAGAATCGCGTCTTTGGCTAATACATGAACCTCACTTTTACCCGAACCAATAGTTGGATAGCTACTGCTCTGTTTATTGATAACTACCGCCGGAATATCATGTTCAAGCAATAAGGCTTTTGCCAGTTCGGCCCGATAGGGCAGGGGGGTACTATAAATGGATTCCCAGGTTTCGTTCATTGGGTGTCTGCGTAGGTCGGTTAAGCTGTCTGAAATAGTATAAAAATCCTGTAGTGAGACCAAAAGCAACCAAGGCACCGGTTATGGGCACCGATTGGGTGCTTTCGATGTCCATGGATATGACCTTTGTCTGATACAGGTAGACCATGAATACGGTAAAGCCGTTATTGACGAAATGGGCCAGGATCGGGACCCACAAATTACCCGACCACAAATACAGATAGCCAAATAGAGCGCCAAGCAGCATTCTCGGAAAGAACCCCAGAAACTGCACGTGGATGGCACTGAACAAGGCTGCTGCCAGCCAGATACCCACATGCGGATTACCTGACCAATAGGTGAAATTCCGTTGAAGGATTCCTCTAAATAAAACTTCCTCTCCAATGGCTGGAATAACACCAATAACCAGTATGGCGACAAGCAGTTGACCAGTGGTTTTAAAGGTTGTCAGGTACTTGGTAATACCTTCCAGGTTCTTTTCTTTATCGCGTATCCACTGCTCGATCGGAGCCAGCGTTTCGGGTAGGTGCAGATTTTGATTCCATTCGATGATCAAACCATCGAAGGGCATAAACGCAATGACAATCAGTACGACCAGACCTAAGCCCGCTACTGCCGAAACAGGCTGTGCACTGAACTGCATCCAGGATCGGCGTTCGATCATATACCAGTAGACCACGGCAGGTAGTAAGAACGTACCAGCGTGATTGACTGCCTGAAGAATCATGAGTTCATACCAACTGTTGGGCGAAGCGGTCGGGTTGGCAGCCAGGTTGCTCAGATATACCTGAGCCTGTTCCAGCCCCATGCCTTTGCTGACGGCTAAAATGCCAAATAGAAGAAGTGTGCTGACAACGCCCCCGATGAGCACGAAACCGACGAGCATGATCAGCCCGCCGAGGGTTGGTGGTCGTGATGTAGAGCCTTCCGGCGTATGAATGGATTGCATATTTCCCTGTAAATTTACACACTCGTTCGCATAATCACCATACGGGAACCATTTCCGCCTTTGGATTGTGCTAAAACGAAGTATTCGTCATTTGTAATCGCTGATGTTCCGGTCGTCAATCGCTAGTACACCAGGAACAACCAGCAAAGACGACAAGTGGCTACTAATTGACGTAAAGTTCGTGATAACAAAGAAGCTATGGTAACAATTGGCACGATACAACTCCCGGATTTCCCGCTTTTGCTGGCCCCTATGGAGGACGTCAGCGATCCACCTTTTCGGGCGGTCTGTAAAGCCAACGGGGCAGATTTGATGTACACCGAATTTATCTCATCGGAGGGCTTGATTCGCGATGCCGCCAAAAGTGTACAGAAACTTGATATCTTCGAATATGAGCGCCCTATTGGTATTCAGTTGTTTGGTTCTGACGTTGAAACAATGGGTGAATGCGCCCGGATTGCCAGTCGCGCTCAGCCCGACCTGATCGATATTAATTATGGCTGCCCGGTGAAGAACGTAGCGTGTCGGGGGGCGGGGGCCGCTCTGTTGCAGGATATCCCCAAAATGGTTCGCATGACTGAAGCCGTTGTCAAAGCCACTCATCTGCCCGTTACGGTGAAAACCCGACTCGGCTGGGATGAGCATACCAAGAACGTTGGCGACGTGGCCGAACGTTTGCAGGACATAGGCATCAAAGCGCTAACGGTTCATGGTCGAACGCGCGTACAGATGTACAAAGGTGAAGCTGACTGGACGCTCATTGGCCGGATCAAAGAAAATCCCCGGATTCAGATCCCCATCTTTGGCAATGGTGATATTGACTCACCCGAAAAAGCCCTGGAGTATAAAAATCGTTACGGTGTCGATGGGGTTATGATTGGCCGGGCCAGTATCGGGCATCCGTGGATTTTTAACGAAATCAAACACTTTGTTCAAACCGGCGAGCATTTGCCCGAGCCGACAATTGCAGACCGGGTAGCCGTTTGCCGTCAGCACCTTGACTTTTCAATTCGCTGGAAAGGCGAAATTGTGGGCTTGTTCGAGATGCGCCGTCATTACGCGAATTATTTCAAAGGACTCCCCGATTTCAAACCTTACCGAATGCAATTGGTTACCACCGACTCGTATGATGGGGTAAGTGCTGTTCTCGACGAAATTCAGGAAAAGTACGTAGGTGAATTAGTGTAGGATGTTTTTAATTACCGGTTTTTAAACCGGCGCAATGTCAAATTTCTTTGATTATCTTGCGCCGGGTCAAAACTGGCGATTATATTGATATTTATGTACACTGCAACCCTAACCGATCAACCGTATACGATTGACTTCACGCCAGATGGTCCTACGCTCAACGGCGAGTCGTTCAACTGGGATTTGGTTAAACTCACGGATCGTACCTTTCACATTCTTCATCAGAATCGCTCTTATTCCGCTGAAATACTTGACCTGAACGTAGCGGATAAATCCGTTAGCCTGAAAATTAATGGCCATATCCATACGGTCCAGCTCAAAGATCGCTTCGATCTGCTGCTCGAAAAAATGGGTATGAGCCACGTAGCGAGCGCGAAGGTCAACGATCTGAAAGCACCTATGCCTGGCCTGATTGTAGGCATAAATGCACAGATTGGCGATACGGTTGGCAAAGGCGATACATTGCTGGTCCTGGAAGCTATGAAGATGGAAAACGTTCTGAAGGCAACGGGCGACGGTACGGTAAAAGCGATACGTATCAGCAAAGGGGATCGGGTTGAAAAGGGGCAGGTACTGGTAGAATTTGCCTGATCAATGGTTTATAAGCAAAGCTTCTGTTGCTATGAACCCGTACTCCCGACGCCACTTTTTAAAGCAAACCGCCCTGAGTGCCGGGGCGCTTCCCCTCTTGCCATCCGCGTTGTCAATGCCTCTCTCCCTAGCGGATACCGATTTGCCTGAGATTCACATCTTCTCAAAGCATTTACAGTTTCTGAACTATGCCGACATGGCTGAAGCAGCCGCCAACATGGGCTTTAACGGCGTCGACCTGACCGTTCGGCCGGATGGGCACGTAAAACCGGAACGCGTTAGTGATGAGCTACCCAGAGTTGCTGAAACGCTAAAAAAAGCTGGTCTTCCCCCTAATCTAATGACCACGACCGTTGGCGATGCGACAAATCCAACTGATAACCAGGTTCTGAAAATAGCCGCTAAATTAGGCTTTCGGACGTATCGGATGAAGTGGTATTCGTATGACCAGAAGAAGAACATACCCGACGACATTCAGGGATTTCAGCAGCAATTGCGGGCTCTAAGCGAGTTAAACAAAAGCTTGAACCTAACGGGCTGTTACCAGAATCATGCGGGCCTGCTAGTCGGTTCATCCGTTTGGGAGCTCTGGGAAATACTCAAAACGGCAGATCCCAAACACATGGGCGTTCAGTACGATATCCGGCACGCTACCGTTGAAGGTGGGCAATCGTGGCCCAACGGATTGCGGTTACTTCTGCCTTCGATTAAGTCCATCACGATCAAAGATTTTATCTGGGAAAAGAAAACAACCGGGCCGATGACTGGTAAATGGGACGTACAGGACGTACCGCTTGGCGAAGGCATGGTTGACTTTAAGACGTACTTTAACTTGCTCAAAAAAAGCCGTTTACGTGCACCCATCTCCTTACACATCGAGTACCCGATGGGGGGAGCCGAACACGGCGCAACAAAATTGTCAATTCCTCAAAATGAAGTGTTTATGGCAATGAAGCGGGATCTGAATCGACTAAAAGAACTTTGGCAGTCTGCCTGAGGGAAGGAGGATTGGGAAGAAATGGAGTAAACGAGAAAGGAAAAAGACTCGTCTGAAAAAATACCCTTCCTCCTGGTATTCCTCTCCTCGCTTTCCGCCTTTTTCTTATCTTTGCCCGCAAAATTTCCCTTCATGACATCGCAAACAAGGTATAAACGCATCCTGCTCAAACTAAGCGGGGAGGCTTTGGCGGGCCCTAACGGATACAACATTGATCCTATAGTCTTAGAACAGTACAGCAAGGAGATTAAACAAGTCGTAGACCTGGGCGTTCAGGTGGCTATTGTGATTGGTGGCGGAAACATCTTTCGAGGTGTCTCTGGCGAACGGTCCGGCATTGATCGCGTTCAGGGCGATTATATGGGTATGCTGGCCACGGTTATCAATGCGATGGCCATCCAGAGTTCGCTTGAAAAGCATAAGCTCTATACCCGGGTGATGTCGGCCATCAAAATGGAACAGGTTTGTGAACCTTACGTACGTCGGCGGGCCGTGCGCCATCTTGAAAAAGGGCGTGTTGTTATCTTCGGCGCAGGTACGGGCAACCCTTACTTCACTACGGACTCAACGGCGGCCCTTCGCGCTATTGAAGTAGAAGCCGACGTTGTGCTGAAAGGGACGAAAGTGAATGGCGTTTACACGGCCGATCCCATGAAAGACAAAACCGCCACCCGGTATACGACCATCAGCTTCGAGGACGTTTACGAAAAGAAACTGAACGTAATGGATCTGACGGCGTTTACGCTGTGTCAGGAAAACAATTTACCGATCATCGTCTTTAATATGAATGATCAGGGGAGTCTTCTTCGTATTGTTGAGGGAGACGACAGCATTGGTACGCTTATCTCAGCTTAAAATGATAGACTGATTAAGTGATAGCGTGAATAGCCTGCCATTGTGGTGAATAGCTGTTTTAGAGCCATACACCGCTACGACGGACCATTCAGTCTATCCCTCAATCAGTCAAAACTTAATAAAACATGGAAGAGATCGAGTTGTTTCTCGACGATGCAAAAGACACGATGGAAAAAGCGCTCAAGCATTTGGCCATCGAACTCACTAAAATTCGGGCTGGTAAAGCGAATGCTGGTATGCTCGACGGTATTCAGGTTGAGTATTACGGAATGCTGTCTCCATTGAATACGGTAGCCTCTGTCAACACGCCCGACGCCCGCACCATTGTCATCAAGCCGTTCGAAAAGAAGATCATCGGCGAAGTTGAAAAGGCGATTCGTAATTCGAATTTAGGCCTGTCACCAAATAACGATGGCGAATTGATCCGATTGAGCATTCCACCCTTAACAGAAGAGCGCCGTCGTGATCTGGTCAAGAAAGTAAAACAGGAAGTGGAAACGGCTAAAGTTAACGTACGGAATATCCGGAAAGATACGAACGACGATATCCGTAAGTTAGTGAAAGAAGGGGTGTCCGAAGATGCGGTAAAAATGGGAGAGGAGCGGGTTCAGAAACTAACCGATACGTTCATTGCCCGGATTGACGATACGTTTGTTGCCAAAGAAAAGGACATTCTGGTGGTATAAGCCGTATTGTTACGTAATGCGGGTTTCCACCCGCACTCCAATAAAACAGACATGAAACTAGCAAAACTGATTGTAGTGATTGCCATTGGCTTTGTATCCTGCGAAGGGGGCAGTTTCAAGAAAAAGGACTGTAAAACCTGCGTAACGACCACCTCTGGTCAGCAGGGTCAAACTAGTCGAATCGAAAATAAAGTGTGTGGCGACGATGAAGTCTCCGCTTATATCATTGCCAACAATACCAGTAATAGCAGCACAACTGTTGTGACAACGTGTAATTAGCAGCCTTTGCACGGCCGGATTACATACAAAATGACAGGAAAAGCCGTTCATGTTTCAACGTGATCGGCTTTTTTAGTACCTGTTCGACCTGTTCTCTCCAGGTTTCGGCCAGTACTGGCAGCGACATTAGATAGACTGGGCCGGGCCAAAACCTAGTACTTCGTTCGTGAATTATGATACAGAGAAAGACAATCCGGTTTCTTTTCGTCGTGTGGACGGCAGTGGCTACGTTGCCGCTGATCGCTCAGCCGTTACGATATAAGCTCACGCAGGCTGCCGACAATATGCAGGTTATTAGTAGAGAATCCAGGCCAGGTTCCAATAGTTTCGATCAGGTGGTAAGCAAACTGCCTTCAGATGCTGTGCAGGGCCGTTCGGCAGGGCGTTCGTTGTTGCCCTATGCTCCTGAGCCAAAAGGGCAGATCAACATGACGCAGTTCGGAACCGGCAAATATTATTCACCGAACTTTCATTTCTGCATCGATATCCTGGGTAATAAATCCGTGACGGAGCGTAAGGCTGTGGGTATTAACAGTTTTACGCCCTGGTCGGTAAAACCAGAACACGAGTCGCAGTTGGTTTATGGCGATGAGATGTACTACGCCACTGAGAACTTTCTGGGTAATCTGCGGAATGGTCGATTTTACCTCAATACGTTGCAGGAATTTTTTAACGAAGCCTGGAACGTAGTGCCTACGCTAGGATATGGTGGACTGGCAAACGCAAAATACCTTGTCTATGATATTGAAACCAGTCTCTGGCTTAATGCTGGCAATAAAGAGGAAAACCCACTGCCGGGCTGGCGGGATGCTGGCTTTTTCTCAAAACAGGACGCGGGCGACGGCAATTGGCACAACGTTAAGAAGAAGCTTATTAAGCTGGAAATCTCCGGAGAAACGATGACGATTGAGCAGTTGGCCGCGCGTGGCCAAAATGCCTGGCAGGACGAAATGCTTGTTCGACGGGCCAATCGGCTTACGCTGCTGATGGAGCTAGCTCGTTACAGGAGCAAACCGGGCAGTAAAATCGCCTTTGGCGCATCCATGACGCAGGGTGAACCCCGACTGGATTTTGAACGGGCAAATAACCTGTTTTTCGAAGGAATCTGTGTCGTATCGCATATTGGGGGCGACAGTCAGGGGAATCTTACGTTCAAAAAACCGGGTGGAGGAACCGTTACGTTTCGCTTCAATGGTGGATTTTACGATCACGAAGATTTCAACCAGGGATATTGGTACCGCACATACTTTGATATCGATGAGCAGGATAATAACGACATCTTCGTAAAGAAAAAGCCCGGTACGCAAACCTACCCCTACCTCTGGAGTAAGATAAAACCGATTCACATTGTTGGTGAAGAGAAAGGGTACCTTCAGGAAAACCGGCGACTGATGCGACTCCGCAACGGTAAGGTACGCCCGATCTGGCGACAGATCGTAGCTGGCTACGAAAACGACTGGCATCCACCCTTCGCGGAGCTACAGAATATTCGACGGTATGGAAACGATAAACTTCGAGATACGCCCAGGCTCTGGCAACCGCCCTACGAGCAATATTCCCGATACGTAGTGACTCGATTTTTTGCGGGCGACGAGCCTGATTGGGGTTTCTATCTGTTTCCCGCCGACCCACCCGATGTTGTCAAGGACCTGAGCAGTTCCGCCGACCCCGATACGAAAGCGTATTATAATTTCTCTCTTCATCCGGTTTCGGCCTTGCTACAGGCCCGGGCTGATCTGCAACCCTACGAGACGTATTACACTGGTAGTACGTTAGTCGAAGACCCGGAAGTGCAGGTGAATCAAACGGGTAGCTTTGTGGCTTACAATGGCGTAGCTGCGGTAAATAACGACGGTGGGAAACGGGGCCCCAAACGACCGGCCTACATGCTACGGTACAAACCCGTGCCGGGCGGCTGGCGGGTACTGATTATGGGTGGTATGGAACAAAACTGGACGGATGAACGAACGGACGTAGTGCGCGTACCGGGTGGCTTGCTCAATGGGAACCGCTTCAAAATCAAGTTGCGCGGACCAGCAGCCCAGGTGTACGAATTTATAGTCAAGTCGTCGGATAAAGACCAACTCTACGAAGCCCTTCCAGCTGCGGCTCCATCCTGGGAAAAGCCCGCTTATGCGGGTTATGTAGGGGCGCTGCCGGGTAATTGATGGAACGTAGGTTGCCGCCAAAATAATTGAAAACGATAAAGTCGGTCATTGCTCGAAAGGTGACCAACTTTTTGTTTATTACGCTGCCGCTGGGTGAGCAGACGAGACGGTCTGTACTTCCAGAGTAGGTTCGCGTTAGAAAGTGAGGGATAAGGTTCCTTATGATTAATGGAATACTTAATTCGGCTTTCAATTCAGTCAGACAGGTTTGTAAAACTCCATAAATGCCTGATTGGGTGATGGATTGAGTCAATGTATCAACAAGCGGAGAGTCAGCAACCTCCCAATCGGTAGCGATTGATAGCAAGCCTCGGCACCTCTTCACTGAGAAATAGTCCTACGTAACAGACTTCCACGAAAAGATGGATTGAAACGAAAAGATCTCAGTGGTGAAGGCGGGGGAGTCGAACTGCGTAACGAACCTCAAGCAGTCAAACCCAGTCATCAACGGCAGTCGGCTATAATAGAACAACAACGTTCCGTGGTTATATAGTTGAATGTATCGCTTAGTCCAGGCGTAATGACCAGTTACACTTATTTGGGAGATCGAATGACCGACCCGACATTGAAAGGTCAGCTATGCCAGGCCGTAAGGCGCGACGATGGCCAATGCATACGCGGTCGAAATGGGTCGATGCTCGTTCAATTTGACACCGGACGCACAGCTGTGGTGATCGGTCGGTTGCTTCGGAAAATCAGTCAGGCAGTCTGAAAAATAGGTAGGTCGCCTGTTTTAAGGATATGGATGATTTCTTTTGCATAGAGGTGTTCCTGCACAACCGTCTGCCCGGTCCGTTCCAGCGTTAAGCTGTATTTACGCATGTCGCCCGGAGACATTGAGGGGTCAATCTGATACTTGATCTGATCGCTTCCCAGCGACAGAACACCGCTGATGGAACCACCGTCATTCGCGTAACCAATGATTCGACCTTTTCCGTCCAGAATCGACTGCCCAGCTTCGAAGGTGCTGTTGAGAAAATTAAAAATATCGTCCATAATCCCGAAGGTAGAAAAAAAGTCAATAAACAGAACCCCAACCAATTTGGACCTGCCGCCTTGAGCACCTCTTTTAGGGAGCCTCCGAAAATAAATTCCTCGAAAAAATGGATTGACCAGGTACGGCTGAATTGATTACTTAAAACTGCTTACCTGATAAAGCGAAAAGACACGAAGCGATCTGTTGACTCATTATTTTTTCTTTTAGTATATTAATAAGAATATTGGTAAATAAAAAAGAGTCAAATATGGTGTCTGGTGAATAATTGATAAATTGGCGTATTCATCTGCACCATATGCCTGGACAATTTTGCTACCCTCAACTCATTCGATATTCGCGCCTGCTAAAGGATGGGCGCTGGGAGGAAAATAGATGTAACTCATTTAGCAATCGTGTTTCTGGTTGACCATGTCAACCAGAAACACGATTTTCTTTTTTACGATAGTCGACTTTGTAACCAACGTTTTCGTCAGGAGACATGCTGCGAGCAGTCAGTTTCGCATATTATCTCTCCATGAACACTGATCGTAAGACTCTTCATTTTGAGTAAATAAGCTGTATCTAAAATCACTGTTTAATCTTTTTGACGTCTTATCCAATGAAAAACATTTTACTGATTTCCGTTTTATTCATTAGCTGGACAGTACGAGCACAAGTCCAGACATCCGGCAAAATCACTACAGTGGATAGTCCAACGGGCGTATCGATCCGTAACCGTACCATACAGGACTCAATAGCTGAAGAAGGGGTAATACGTTATTTGAAGTTCGAGAAGGGAAGTGGTCGGCAAGCGGCTGCTCTTACGCCCTCATCCAGCTTATCAACTACGTGCTTTTCGGGCAATTATGCTGATCTAACCAATAAGCCTGTTTTGTTCTCCGGTAACTACATTGATCTGGCCAATAAACCTGTCTTGTTCTCGGGGAATTACGCGGATCTGGCCAACAAACCTGTTTTGTTCTCGGGTAGTTACGCTGACCTGTGCTGTAAGCCGACGACATTGACTGCTTTTGCCAATGATGCCGATTATCAAACGGGTACTCAGGTCCGAGCGACTATTCGTTCCGCTACCGATACGCTCAACACGCGTATCGTTGCGACTACAACGGCCATTAATTCGGTTTCGGCTACGGCTGCACAGGCACTGGCCCTGGCGCAGAATAATCAGGGTTCTACGGGGGGACAGACAGTGACCTATATGCTCCAGTACAGGGCAACGAATGTGAGTACATCGGCGGGTACAGGCCAGACCATTAGCCACAACTTTGGCGCGAACACGGGCATTGACCGGATTGTTGCCTATGAGGTGAATACCCGGGTTAGTGTAGACATGCCGTTCGATACGAATTCCGTTACCGACACGGGCGTAACGATCCAGCCACTTGTCTCCACTACGTATACAGCCATTATTGTTATAGGCCACAAACTGCAATAAGATGAAAAACACACTGTTCGTTTTCTTGTTTCTGAGTGCTTCGGCCCTGGCGCAGCCAGTGCACAATCGAACTACGGGGATAAACTACGCCGATATGATCAGTTGCTTTGCGGCTCTCAAAGATGGCCAAAGCAACATTCTGATCGAAGTCGATGGTCCTCTGACAGCCACAGGCATTGCTACACTCAGCAAGAATATTGCGGGATTAACCATCCGGGGTGTTTCGGGAATGCAGACGCTGGACTGTAACGGGTTCGACTCGTTTATGTCGTTTAATGGTACTGGTAAAACCCTGACCAGTATCACGATCGACAACTTTCGTATAATCAATAACAACACCAACACCGCCAGCGCTGCAGCCCTCCGTTACACAACGGTAGGAGGGACCAATTCGCTAAGTCGACTCACGTTTAACAATTGTAGTATACCCATCAGAGCAACCACCAATTGTGGCTCGTTTGTGGTGGAGGACTGCATTGCCCGAAATTATACAATGGGCGTATTTCGGTTTGGGTTGGGTTCTCAAACGGGCGTACTGCCGGGCGTTCAGGATATGGGCGCGATGATCTTTCGGCGTTGCCAATTCTATGCCGACCGGAACAGTAACTCTGAAGCGGATCTGGTGCTGAAACGAATGCCTGCCTTACTCATTGAAGACTGCGTTTTCAACACCCCATCCAAATACGCTATATCGATTTACGATCCGGTAACTGGCTGTCAGACCACCGTTCGACGCTGTATATTCGTTGGTGGCCATGCTAAAGCTACCTCCGGAGGAACCATCGACGTAGCGCCAAACGTAACGACCGGTTCAGGAACAACGGAAAAGCTTTTGGTTGAGTCCTGCGTATTTGACGGCGAAAAAGCGCAGGCGGTTCAGCAAACAAAGGGATTGGAGGTAAAACTATACAACAACATATTTATTGAAGGGGTAGGTAATGCAACGAACCTGGTCAGCTTTACCAACTCGAAAAATTTTCTGGAACACGACGGAAATATCTATATCGCTAACAGTACCAATACGAATGCATTGGTGAATATTGGAACTATGGGTTATGATTCCGACCAGCTACGTAGTGATTATAATTTATATTACAAAACAACCAGCCGCGGTATTTTTCAAGGAACAACGACGGGGGGGAGCGATCCACGGGCCGTTAATTCATCCACACTGGCGTTACTACAGGCAAAAGGCTACGATGCGCATGGGTTGAATACAAAACCTGTATTCAATACGTCGGATAAGAAAAAGAGTCAATATTATCTTTCGGTTTCCTCGCCAGGACGTAATGGAGGAAATCCCAATTATCCGCCCAGTCAGTCCCCGGTGAGTGGAAAGCTGGTAGGCGCAACCTACGATATGGGCACCCTGGACCTGGATTCATACCGTTACCGGACCGGCCGGTATCGCATTGTAAAGGAAAATTGAGTTCCGAAAATTAGTGCTGCGAAGCAAAGAGTCAACCTTTGACAACGCTTTAAGCGTTGTCAAAGGTGATGTCTATCTAGTGTACCGACTTTGCATAGGTACTCTGTGCCTCTGTGGTCAATTGATCCGGCTAACGTAGTGGAAAATAAGTAGCGGCTCATGTTCGTTGCCGAATGGCAGACTTTAAATAATCGAGCGCGATTTTGCGAATGCCTGGCTCGTCCAGTTCAGCTACCCGCTCACCCCGATGCTCGTAAGGCCAGACCTCGCCCGTGAGCACATCGAACGTACCATACGGCACCAGATCGTATTCTTCGTAACCCCAATACAAAAAATCAGCCGCGTCGGAGGAGTCGTCGAATCCCACGGCGTAGCCAATTTCCTGTTGAGCGAAAACAACGATGTAGCGCATGACACCATATACGTAAAAAGGTGTAGTAGGGTTGCGTGTGTTCACTCTTTTTTAGAAGAGGGGCTGTTGCTAACAATCGACCGGCATTTCTGTCCGTTTTAGCACAAAGCCGTATCTTTGAGCTACGTACTGTTTTTATTCTATGAACCAACCAACCCTGTTTCACCCGCCCCAGCGGACTGGCCTGCTTCCACACCTGATTGCGGTACTGGGGCTGCTCGTGCTGGCCATCATTTATTTTTCACCGGTGCTGTCGGGCAAAACCCTATCTATGTCCGATGTGCAGCAGAGCATGGCGTCGGCTCGCGAAATCCGCGAAATAGCGCAGCAAACGGGCCAGAAACCCCTCTGGACCGATGCTGTTTTCAGTGGTATGCCCGCCTACATGATTGACTTCAATTATCCATTTATTTTCGTTTATAAGGCTGTGATGGGGGTTATTGGATTACTTCCCAATACAGCCAGTGTAGTATTTACGGTTATGCTCGGGGCCTACCTGTTGCTGGTTGTTCTGGGCTGTAACCCCTGGCTTTCGGCGCTCGGTGCAGCTGCCTACGGATTCGGTACATTGAGCATCGTCAGTCTGGAAGCAGGGCACATTTCCAAACTCTATGCCATGGCGTTTGGGTCGGGTGTGCTGGCGGGTGTCATTCTGGCGTTACGGGGTCGTTACTGGCTCGGTGCTGCGCTGACAGGTTTATTTCTGTGCATGGAGTTCGGTGCCAACCACATTCAGATTACGTATTATCTTTTTATCACCATTGGCCTCTACGTTCTTATTGAAGGTATTTCGTTGATCCGGGCGGGTAAAGCGCAACAACTGGCTCTGGGGCTGGCTACACTGGTGTTGGCCGGTGGTCTGGCGGCCGGAAGCTTTGGCAAACGACTGCTTGTGCTCAATCAATACACCAAAGAAACCATTCGCGGTACATCGGAACTAACGGCTAAAACGACCAACCCAGACGGGAAGTCTACCGGCAATGAGTCGAAAAGTGGGTTAGATAAAGACTACGCGTTCAGCTATAGCTACGGCAAAGCCGAAACATTTACGCTGCTCATACCGAATGCTTTTGGTGGCGCGTCGGGCGGGGGCCTGGGTACTGATTCTGAATTTTATAAAGCCATGACGAGTCGGGGTATTGATCCGGCGGCAGCAAAGCAAATGGCTGAACTGGGCGCGCCGACGTACTGGGGCGATCAGCCCATGGTTGGTGGACCTGCCTATGCAGGTGCCGCCCTGATGTTTTTGTTCGTGCTCAGCATGTTCGTCATTCGCACGCCCATTCGCTGGTGGTTACTGAGTGCGGCTGGCGTACTGATTATGCTGGCCTGGGGGAAAAATCTGATGGCCATCAACGGGTTTCTATTCGATTACCTACCATACCTGAACAAATTCCGGGCGATGACGATGGCGCTCTGTCTGGCGCAGTTGTTCATCGGTATCGGGGCCGCACTGGGCATACAAACCATCATCAACCAGAAACTAACCTTTGCCCAACTCCGGCAGCCGCTGCTCATCAGTCTGGCATTAACGGCGGGCGTGTCGTTGCTGCTGGCGCTGTTAGGTACTACGTTCTTTACGTTCCAGACGCCTACGGATCTGGATATGCTGTCGCGTTATTTTGGGGAAGCTGCAAAAGATTTCCAAACGGCGCTGATCAATGACCGGCAAAGTATGTTGCGGAGCGATGCCTTCCGGTCGTTCATTCTGATTCTGTTAACGGCGGGTGCCTTGTGGGGATTTGTAACGGGTAAACTCAAGCCAATCGTTTTCTATCCGGTATTGCTGGCTATCGTTATTTTCGATCTGTTTGGTGTCGACAAAAGATTCCTGAACAACGCAGATTTCATATCCAAATCGCAGGCTAATCAGATTTTCGAGCCCACGGTCGCTGATCAGCAGATTTTGCAGGATAAATCCCTCGGTTATCGCGTGTTCGATCAGACGAGTAATTTCATGAATGATAACCGCGTATCGTATTTCCATCGGTCTATCGGTGGGTATCATGCGGCCAAACTACGTCGGTATAATGAGCTGATTTCCTATGCGTTCCAGCCTAATACGTTGAACATCCTGAACATGCTCAATGCGAAATACGTCATTCAGGCCGGACAGCCCGATCCCGCCAATCCGCAGCAACAACCCGCGGGGCCAATTGCGGCACCTAATCCCGAAGCGCTGGGTGCGGCCTGGTTTGTTGGCCATGTGCAGCAGGTAAGCAATGCGGATGAGGAACTGGCGGTGATGAAAACGCTGAATCCGCGCGATTCGGCAGTGATCGACAAACGGTTTGTTCCTGAGCTGGGCAACCTGCCTGCAACAATGGACCATACCGGCAGCACCATTCAATTAACCAACTACCGACCCGATAAACTGATCTATCAGGTCAATGCCGTTCGCGATGGGCTGGCTGTTTTCTCCGAAATCTATTACCGGGGACAGGAAGACTGGCAGGCGTTTATCGATGGCAAACCGGCTTCTCATCTACGGGCTGATTACGTACTACGGGCGATGCGCATCCCGGCGGGTAAACACACAGTCGAGTTTCGGTTCGATCCGCCACTGGCGCATACGGGCGACACGATTGACCTGATCTGTAACGTATTGCTGATTGCGTTGATTGGCTTCGTGATTTTCCACGAAGGGCGTAATCGGCGTTCTAAATCCCTGCCAGAACCCGAGCCGGTTATGCCATCCGCGCCGGAAGAAATCAGACCGACGCAGCGACCCGCCAAATCGAAGACCCGGTAAGTTCCTTAAATCAGTAAAAAAAAGCTTCGCTAGTTTCTAAGTAGCGAGGCTTTTTTTTGCCATATGACCTGTTCTGTTCTAATCAGAAAGATAGGGTAAAGCCAGGTTGACCCGCCTGAATAGATAAAATTTTTACAAATTGAATTATATGGTAACATAGATTATTTTTATTGGTATAAACGGTAACTTTAATAAGATTATATATAAATATATAAGATTAAGTGAGTTAAACTATTGATAAACTATACTAAATACTTTTTCGTAAATTGCATTAGCTATGACCATAGCGCTTTTTAACCTCATTTTGAATAGTATATGAAATCTGTTAAACTCTTCAGTACGCTCGCAATTTGCCTGATTGCCATCACGGTTCGCGCACAGGACATTTACATGAAATTTACGCCATACGGCAGTGGTGCCGTAGCGACGGTAGGTCTCGGCCCAGACCAAACAGTTAAGGATGGTAATAATACCGTTCGGCTCAATGATTATCTTCAGGTATCCAGTGCCCAGTTCGATGAAGAGCAGACCCTGAACATCGGTTCGCAAAGTTCTGGCGCGGGTGCGGGGAGAGTAGCCTTCAATCCCCTGACGATCACCAAATCGGTGGATGCGCTTACCCCCAAGCTGTTCCAGGCCATGTGTTCTGGAACAGCTTATAAGTTTGTAGAAATTCTGTTTGTTAAACCGACTGCAGATGGTAACACGGCTTCTGTAATCTATAAAGTCCTTCTTAAACTCGCTGGCGTCAAGACGCAGGCGGTCAGTTCGGTGGCTGATTGCGCAAATGGGTGTGTGGCCGAGAGTGTTAGCTTTGAGTATGGTGGGATGATACAATCTACTTACAAGCAGCAGTCGAACGGCTCATTCACGCAAAACCCCCCTGCGGGCTGGAATCGGGTAAGGAATGTACAAGATACAGATCCTTCAACTGAATTAGGAACTAATTAGATAAGCGCTGATGAGTACTCAATTCAGAATGATCCTAAAATCATTTACAGTCAACGGTGCGCTATTCGTTTTAATCCTGCTAGGAAACACCGAATGGGCAAACGCAGGCGGGACAGTAACCACAACGGATCCCCCTTTTTTCAGTATAAAGCAGCGGGCCGATCAGTTAGTGTCTATGACTAAAGCAGGCTATTACACAGCCCAGTTCTCGACCACGCCGAAAGATAAATTTTCGTTTGCTTCCCCGCCCAGGGTCGCGGCTGATCCTTTGCCATGCAGCACTATTTGTCGGAAAGCTGTTATCCAGTATCCCGACCTGACCCCCATCGTCTATGCTCGACCCACAACGCTCTACGGCAATTCCAGCGTAACGGTGATCGTTGATGTAGTAGAAGTCAACAATGTGGCAACCAGCGGACTGATTACGGTCAAACTGACCCGGGACAAAAAAGCCACTCTAAGCTTTTCCCCAACGGTAACACGCATCAACAACCGGGACGTGACGAACAGCCTATGGACTTTCATTGATACCGACCCCAACTACTACGTCCTGACGACAAGTGAACCAATTGCCGCTGGCGACAAGCTGACTTTAGGTTTGTCGGGAACGTTTACCCCAGGAGCCACAACCGGATCTATGACGGCGAGTGTGGTCGTGCTGGGAACGGCCATTGGTGAAGTGCGGGCAACGAATAACGTTGATGCGGATAAGGTCGAATATTTTCAGCAGTGATTCCCGGTTTCGGTATCAGTAGAAAAGTAATACGTAAACAGCCTGCCCCTGATCAGGGGCAGGCTGTTTACGTATGTTTGATCAATTTTGTAAGCCTGAGCTTATCGGCGCCTGCTTACAATACGTACTGGCTTGATACCTACTGTGAATTCGACCGTATCCGCTTAACTGTGAATGGCTAACAGCTGACAGGCCTCGGCTACTTTGTGCTTAAGGTCGGCCAGTCTCTGCTCTTTTTCGTCATCGGATTGAGCCTGACTGAAGGCTACGTATTCCGTACTCCTGGCTGACTCAATCAACTCGCCAGCCTTTGTATAGTTTGCCTGCTCGTCTGGCCCGGCGTTGCCAAGCTGGGTAATGTGTTCACCGATCAGCTTGAGCTTATCGACAATGACCAGCGGGCTGTCGTATTTAATGGCTAGCAGCGTTTTGTAATCAGCCAGAATTCGAGCTTTGATCGATTCGTTTTCCATAGATAGGGGTACGGAGTTTATACTTCCTGTATGTTTAACACAGGGAGCAACTTCATTGTTGAAGAAACTCGTACCTCTGTATAATCTACCTGCTGAACAAACACTGTGTAAGCGAACCGCTTTGGAAAAGACAATCAGTATTCCATCAGTCCGGTTGATAACGATCAATTATTCAAGCGTGTTGACCTCCGGCTTGGGAGGAGCGGCAGTCACTGGTTCGCTGGGTTTATGAGGACGGCTCTTTCCGTATGATCCTCTTGCTATTTTGCCTCTGCGGGATTTTCGATCGCCCTTGCCCATATTATTAGTCGTTCAGTTGTTTAGGGGCTACTCGAAACTAGCTTTGTTTGTTCACCTGAAGCTATTAATGTTAGCTAAAACTCCTCCCATAGTAATGAAGTAAAGGCGCACTGTACTGGAAAAAAAGTAAAAAAGAGTATGGCTCTTGCAACGGATCGGTGATTCAATGGATCACAACAAACAAAACGTACCTTATTTAAACTATGAATCGATTCGTATTATCTCTATTGTTGGTTGTTTTAACCGTGTTATCAAGTTGTGATAAGAATGATCTGAAGCCAGACGTAGTTACAATGCGTGTTGCTGACCATCGACAGGATTGTGTAGGCGTAGGCCCTCAAAAATGCCTGTTGGTGAAAACGGATGGCGACACAGACTGGAAATTCTTTTATAGCGGAATCGAGGGATTTTCCTATGAAGAAGGATTCGAGTATCAGTTGCTTGTCAAACGTGAACCGATCGCCAATCCGCCTGCCGATGGGTCAAGTATCCGCTATACGCTGGTTGAAATCGTAGATAAGATTAAAATGTAAGTGCTTTTTTCGATGTTTAGGGGTAACAGACGGATCATTACTTTAATGCCCTTGCCTCTACCCCCTCAACGGTGATCTTCACCGGTTTAATCGCCCCTTTTTCATCGAAATACATCCGGTCGATGCAGGTTTCGCGATGGTTACCGTCTGTTTCGGTTAGTGGGCGACGGTGGTAAATAATGTACCATTCATCTTTACCGGGAACCTGAATCACCGAATGATGGCCGGCACCCCTGGCCACCGTCGGGTCTTGCTGAAGAATTTTGCCCACCCGCTCGAACGGGCCAAAAGGCGACGATGACGTAGCATAGGCCACGGAGTAATTTGGCCCCGTCCAGCCCCCTTCCGACCACATGAAATAATACGTACCGTTCCGAACAAACATGATCGGGCCTTCGACGTAATTTTTCGGCGTGATCTCGCGATACGTAGTGCCATCTGGAAATGGCAGAAAGCCCGTAAAATCATCGTTCAATCGAGCGATGTTACAGTGACTCCACCCGCCATAGATCAGGTAATATTGACCGTCCTTGTCTTTAAAAACAAACTGATCGATTGGCTGCGCACCGTTATGAATCTGGCCCACCAGTGGTTTGCCTAAATAGTCGCGGAACGACCCGGCTGGGTTATCGGCAACAGCCACGCCAATACCACCAACTTCTTTTTTGTCATCGTGAATATCGTTGGCGCCAAAGAACAGAAAGTACTTGCCACCTTTCTCAATAATGGCGGGTGCCCACATAGCCTTTTTTGCCCACTTAACGGCTGTTGAGTCGAGAATACGGCTGTGTTTGGTCCAGGTGACCAGATCGGGCGAGGAGAATGCATCAAAAAACACCTGCTGATTGTATGGCGCTGAATAGGTCGGGTAAATCCAGTATTGTTTGCCGAAAATAACCCCTTCAGGATCAGCATACCAGCCTGGAAAAACGGGGTTGCCTGATTTTTTTGGTGTAGTTTTCGGTGAACTTTGCGCCAGGCTGAACGTACTGATAAGCGTAAGGAAACCGAGGGATAGGATAAAGCGTAAACGATGCATAACAGAGGAACGTAGCAATCAATGAATACGGATGATTGGGTAAAAGTAAAAACAAAACCTGCTTTATCCATAGCGAATACAAAATCGAAAGCTCCGTGATAAAAAGATTCCTGCTTCTGTCTTTCCTGTTTGCTGTCACTACGGTCGCTAATGCCCAATCGCTTGCGCAGACCAGCCGCCCCTGGACGTACTGGTGGTGGATGGGCAGCGCCGTCAACGAGGCCGACATTACCCGGCAACTGGAGCAGTTTGCGGGGGCTGGTCTGGGTGGGGTTCACATTATTCCCATCTACGGCGTGCGTGGCTACGAAAAACAGTTTATTCCCTTTCTGAGCGACCGTTGGCTGGCCGTTTTTGCGCATACTGTTCGGGAGGCCAACCGGGTCGGTTTAGGTGTTGACCTGAGTGCGGGTACTGGCTGGCCGTTTGGCGGACCGAACGTAACGCCCGATATGGCCGCCAAACAATGGAAAGTTATCGACGGAAAATTGACAACTGAGCTAACCAAGCAACAGGTCAAACGGGCGGCTCCCGGAGGGGCAGGGTTGGTTGTGGATTATTTCGACAAAACGGCCGTTCGGCAATACCTCACCCGCTTCGACTCAACACTGGTCCGGCTTCCGCAAAAACCGAGAGCGGTTTATAACGATTCTTATGAAGTATACGGAGCCAATTGGTCCACCACGTTTGCGGATGAGTTTAAGAAACGACGTGGGTATGATCTGAACAGTCAGTTACCGGCGTTCCTGGACACAACGGGAACCGAAACCGGGATCTGGGTAAAACAGGATTTTCATCAGACACTTTCTGACTTATTGCACGATGGTTTCACCGATACCTGGACCGGCTGGGCGCAATCGAAGGGCTATAAAACCCGGAATCAGGCGCACGGGTCACCCGGTAATTTACTTGATTTGTACGCACTGACCGATATTCCCGAAACCGAGTCGTTTGGCAGTAGCCGCTTTCCAATTCCTGGCTTGCGTGTCGATAAATATTACGACGTAGAGCGCTTTGGAACGCCCCATCCACTGGCCATGAAGTTTGCCTCGTCAGCAGCTAACCTGACCGGTAAACCGTTGGTTAGCTCCGAAACAACGACCTGGCTGGCGAATCATTTTCATGTATCGTTGTCACAGATCAAACCGCAGATCGACGAGTTATTTACGGCGGGCATCAACCACATTTTTTACCACGGCACAAACTATTCACCCGCAGCGGAGGCCTATCCCGGCTGGTTGTTTTATGCCTCGACTCACTATGGCCCGACGTCACACTTGTGGCCCCATTTTCCGCTACTAAATCAATATATCGAACGTTGTCAAAGCCGTTTGCAACGGAGTCGGCCTGATAACGACGTATTGGTTTATTTTCCTATCCACGATCTGTGGTCAACACCCGCTAAATCGGCTGGCGGGATTCATCAGTTAGAAGTTCACCATGTGGAGCGATGGTTATTGCCGTTACCATTTGGCCGACTTGGGGAGCAATTGTTGCAACGCGGCTACTCGTTCGATTATGTATCGGATGATCTGCTGGCTAAGCTAACCGTCGATAAGCAGGGGCAACTGAAAAGCGGTTCTGCTACGTATCGGGTGTTGCTGATTCCCCGCTGTACGTATCTGCCCGAAACGACGCTTGCTCAGATCGAAAAATTGGCAAAGCAGGGGGTACGGGTTGTGTTTGCAGACCAATTGCCGAAGCAGGCTGCCGGTTTTTATCAGCACCAGTCGCGTTCGTTGGCGATGCAGCAGCGGGGAAAAGAGTTACAGAAATTACGTTCGGTGCGGGTAAGTCAGAATGTATTTCAGACGCTCGACAGTCTGGGCGTTCGCTCCGAACAGCTGGCTTCATCCGGGTTGTCGTTCATTCGCAAACAAATCGCCGATACGACGCAGTACTTTATCACGAATCTCGGCGATCGTTTCCAGGAAGGCTGGGTGACACTGTCAATGATCGGTAACGCTACGCAATACGATCCCCTGACTAATCAAATCCAACAGATAGAACAACGTAGAACATCGGCTGGGAAGGACGAAGTGTTTTTGCATGTTAAACCGGGTCAGTCGTTTTTTATTAACGTAGTAAAGTCAGCTCGTTCTGTAACAAAAACGGCTGAACGGTCTCATGATGAATCGGTGATCGCACAACTAAACGGCCCTTGGCAATTCCAGTTTCAGAAAGGAAGACCAGCACTTACTTTACAGCAAACGATGCCAATGCTGACCTCCTGGACGACGCTGAGCGATTCGGCTTCGTACTTTTCCGGCCAAGGGCATTACGTATCAACGTTCGATTTACCCGCCACGCTGGATATCACCCAAACCTATACGCTTGATCTCGGCGACGTGCGGGAAGTAGCGGAGGTACGGCTCAATGGGCAACCACTCGGTACAGCCTGGTGCATCCTATTTCAGTTGACCATTCCAGCCAACCGGCTTCGGCGGGGAGCGAATCGACTGGAAATCGACGTAACGAATCTCTCGGCCAATTACATGCGGCTGTATGACCGCCAGAACCCAGGCTGGAAAAAGTTTTACGACATTAACATCGTAGACATTCGCTACCAACCTTTCGATGCGTCGAAATGGGAACCCATGCCTTCGGGGCTTCTCGGTCCGATTCAAATTCGACGTAGTTTCTGACAGCAGCTAAATTACCGACTACTCAACTCAATAGTAGAGCTTTGTAATCCTTCCGACGTAGCATTAACGGTTATCTTTCCCGCTTTTTCTGTTGTTTGAATGATGGCGAGACATTTTCCATTGTAAGCCTTTCTGTAGTTGGCTTTGAACGGTTCAAGGCTAGCCTGATAGCCATTGTCGACGCCCACCAATTCGCCCTCGCCCTGGATGTTGAACGTAATAAGGTGACTGGCATCTGGGATGAGATTATCTTGTTCGTCCAGTACATTTACGGTGATGAATGACAGATCCTTGCCATCAGCTTTAAGTATATTTCGATCAGCAACCAATTGAATTTTAGCGGGTTTGCCAGCAGTTGAAATTGTTTGGGTAAGTATGGTTTGGCCCGCCTTTCGGGAGATAGCTTTTAACGTACCGGGTTCGTATGGAACGCGCCACATGACATGCAACTCATCGCCGGTTTTCTTACGAACGCCCAGGGATTTCTCATTCAGGAAAAGCTCGACTTCATCGGCCTGACTGTAATACGCCCACACGTCAACCGTCTTGCCTTTTGGCCAATTCCAGTGCGGGAACAAGTGCAGAACAGGCTTATCAGTCCACTCAGATTGGTAGAGATAATACACATCTTTGGGAAAACCGGCCAGGTCCAGAATGCCGAAATACGAACTCCGGGCAGGCCACGGATAGGGGTGAGGCTCACCTAAATAATCGAAGCCAGTCCAGATAAAGAGCCCCGCCATATGCGGGTATTTTTTGATAACTTTCCAGGTCTGTTCGTGCGTAGAGCCCCAATAAGCGGCTTCGTTGTCATAGGCTGATGCGGTCCAATCGGGGTTACCATCCGTGAACTTGGTCGGCCCGCCTTTACCCCACATACGTATCGAATCTGAGGGCATGTCGTAATGCCCGCGCGTTTGCAGGGATGAACCGGTTTCGGACGCCAATACAGACTGATTCGGAAACGTTTTTGGAAAATCGGCGTAGGCTTCGTGCTTATAGTTGAAGCCCAACAAATCCAGAACGCCGGAGCGATAAATAAAATTTTTCTCCGGTACATTCTCGGTCAGCGCCGACGTAACGGGGCGGGTTGAATCCAGTTTTTTAACAATACCGGCCAGTTCTTTCGTAATTGTAAGCCCCGTTGAATCGAACTGCTCGCGGATTTCGTTGCCGATACTCCACATAAAAATTGACGGATGATTTCGGTCACGACGAACCATATCTTCGAGATCGGTTTTGTGCCAGGCGTCCCAGTTGAGTCCGTAATCCTGTTTCGTCTTTTTTTTCTTCCACATATCAAAGGCTTCGTCCATAACGATAAACCCCATCTGGTCGCATAAGTCCAGAAATTCGGGTGTGGGTGGGTTGTGCGACGTGCGAACTGCGTTGCAACCCATGGCCTTCAATAACTCAAGCTGTCGTTGTATCGCTCGCACATTCACGGCAGCACCCAAGGCGCCTAAGTCATGGTGCAGACAAACGCCCAGAATTTTCATCGACTGTCCGTTCAGCGAAAAACCGGTAGCTGGATCAAATTTGAAATAGCGAATGCCGAGTGGCGTTTCGTACGTATCTACCAGTTGATTTTGACTGTAAACTCGGGTTACGATTTTATACAGGTAAGGTTTGTCAACTGACCACAAAATTGGATTTTTTACTTCAAATGGCTGTGTAACCGTCGATAGCGTATCCAGTAGGCGAACTGCTGCGGATATTGACGTAGCGACTTCTTTGCCCGTCGCATCCAGAATAACGCTGTTGATGCTGACGGTTTGCGGTTTCCCATCGGAGCGCCCACCGAACGCGTTACGAATGCTGGTTTGCAACGTAACGCTGGCGTTCTGATTCGTTACCGCTGGCGTCGTTACGTAGGTACCCCAATGATCAACAGCAATAGGCGACGTAGTGATCAATCGCACGTTCCGGTAAATGCCTGAGCCCGTATACCAGCGGGAATTGGGTTGCGCCGAATTATCAACCCGTACCGCAAGAATGTTCTTCACATTACCAACGTTTAGGTATTTCGTCAGCTCATAGCGGAAGGAACTGTAGCCATATGGCCGGATGCCCAACGAATGCCCATTAATCCAGACTTCACTGTTTCGATAAATCCCATTGAATTCAATGAAAACGTTTTTACCTTTTGCCGAAACGGGCACCGTAAACGCCTTTCGATACCAGCCGATGCCAGTTGGTAACGCACCTTCCTGCGTGGTGCTCAAATGGTGTTCACTAAACTGCCCTTCGATGCTCCAGTCGTGGGGTAAGGTTAGCGTTCGCCAGTCCGAATCGTTGAACGCTACGTCCTTTGCTTTCGCTTCGTCGCCCAGATGAAACCGCCAATTTTTGTTGAAATCCTGAATGGTACGGGGTTCGTTCTGGGCGAAAACGGGAGCGGTGAACAAACTCAGTAATAAGTAGATTAATCCCACTACGTAGTGTCGGTCTTGAGAAACCTCATTTGTCAGATGTAAGCATCTGACACCACTAATCCCGAGAAAAGGCTTATTCCTCATGGCTTCTTATTGGCAGGTGCAGGCACGAACGTCTTTTTACTTTTCCCTAAATCAACCGATGTAGCGACGGCAATGCCTCGTTGATCTGCTTTATTGACAGCACAGTAGAAATGATAAACAATGCCATCGTGCTTCACAACGAACGATTTGTGAGCATATAGCTCGTCATAGGGTTCCGACGGCTCGACCAGATTTGCGCCTGACCAATCTGTCCAGTTGACCAGATCCGTTGAAACAGCAAATCGGTTGAAGGCTCCTTTTCGATCTTCCCAAAACGCGCCGAAGTAGAACATGACGTAGAGATCACCGATTTTCTGAATAACAGCATCGCCTGTGATACCAACCGGATGCATCAGAACGGGCTCTGTCTGAAAGCGTTGCCAGTTTAGCATATCGTCCGAAACAGCCATGCCGATACGTTCAAACCAGCGGGTTTTATTCACCCCGGTCGTATCGCCATTGGCATTGTAGTACATCACAAACGGGTGACCCGTCAGTTTTTTCGGATCGTGAATGACGGTGCTCTTGTATAATTTTCGATTTTCCCACCAGCGCGTGTCGGCATCTTTGGCGGTCAGAACGGGCGTCGATTGCCGTTGCCATTCATGCGCTATCGTGGGCTCCTGAGACGTATAAGCGATGCCAATTGACAAATCACCTGCTTCATAACCTTTAGCAGCACCGCCGATATACGATAGCCAATACTTGTTCTGGTACTTCTCCAGCTCGTAGTTTCCGCCCCACTGGTAATTCTGTAAAGCATTATAACCTGCTTTCTGATTCGCATCCCACTGCGTACTGTCGGAGAACGACATGATACGTCCCAGCGTCTCCCACTTCAACAGATCGTTGCTTTTGGCCAACCAGGTTTCATAACCGCGCCCGTCGTAGATCAGGTACGTCATGTACCATTTCTTATCTTTCAGAAACACCGTTGGGCAATCCATTTTTCGCGAATTGTCGGCGGGTGTCATCACCAATCCGTACTTGAACGGCGTTTTGACTTCGTCATAAATTCGCTGCATCTGCGCATCGGAAACACGCGCAGACTGAGCAAACATAGGTGTGGATAGAAGGCAAAGAAATATAATTCGGATGAGTTGGGAAGTCATTGCGCTGATTAATTGCGGCTTAGGGTGACTGAGGCTACAAATCTATCCGCGATGAAGATTATACGTGTCTATTATTTTTTCTGAAGATTATAGCATGTTAGCGTGCCAAAGAAACAGTAGGCATTCTGCCTTATTATCTTCTCGTTGTGACACAAATAACCTTCTCACCAATCCATTCATTCATGAAAAACACAGTTGCAAAACCTCAGTCAAAAGAATTAGCTGCAGCATGGTCTCGCCATCTCTCCCGAAAAGTTAATCCATCTGCCGACGTAGTAGGCTGGCCTCGTGCGAACCGGATACGTAACGTATCAATTTTTTTCCTCCTGCTCGGGATCGTTGTCTACACGACCGGCTGTCAAAACCTGCTGGTTGATCATCCCAGTCAACCTCAGGTCACTTCCTTCGCTTCGGGGTTGGTGGCTCCGCTGGGTCTGGAAGCCGATGCCAAAGGTCAGTTGTGGGTGACGGAAGCTGGTAGCGGAACGGCCAATGATGGTCAGCTTACCCTTGTCACGCCTGACGGAAGAAAGTATCCTGTAATTCAGGGTTTTACATCAAAAGCTAGTCCGGAGGGAGCTATATTTGGACTCAATCACGTACTTCTTCAGGGGAATACACTCTGGATGTTACACGGGGTAGAAGGGAGGCTTTACCAATTTGATATTACGTCCTTTAAACTGGGCGATATGCCTTTACAAGCTAGTAACATAGCGTTTGAAGATATTGGCAAGTTTGTGAAAGACCATGATTTTCCGGACGATACGGGTGAATCGGATGTATTTAATCTGACGGTTGGGCCCGATGGCGACCTGTTCATTGTGGATGCGGGCGCCAATGCTATCATTCGCCGGAGCGCTGCTACGAAAGCGTTCAGTGTTTTTTCGACCATTCCCCCAATTATTCAGCCTAGCGGGGATACGCTCGAAGCGGTACCTACAGGCATTGTGTTTGATGGCCAGAAATTCCTGGTCAGCAACTTTACGGGTTATCCGTTTCCTACAGGACAGGCAACTATCTACCAGTATGATCTTCAGGGCAGTGAGTCGGCTTATCAAACGGGGTTGACGACTATGACGGATATTGAGCTAGGGTTAGATCAGCAACCCGTGGTCGTTGAGTATGGAATCTTCAACGGACAGGGATTCGAAGACAATTCGGGTTCGATCGTTCGCTCGACAGCTCAGTCAAATACGAGGTTGGTTAGTGGATTGAATTTTCCTAACTCGATCAAGCGAACAGGGCCGAATACGTATTACGTCGCTCAGACCTTCGACGGAACCATTCAGAAAGTAACTCTGTGAGTTAGTGGGATAGAACCTCCGCGGTGTTGGCCTTAAGAATTCGACACCGCGGAGTCAAGTCAACCAGCCTGAAAGATAGATTTTAAATAAGCAGCATTCGCGCTGAAGTTCTTTTTGACGTTACGTGGGTCGCTGGCATCGCGGGAACGCTCGATGACCAGCCAGCCTTTCCAGTGCATATCGTCCAGTGTTTGCTTCACTTTTTTGAGGTCAATACGGGGGTTGTTCTGGAGCCAGACGCCGTCTTCGTCCGTGCAGTGGATCTGGCAAATACGCGTTTTGCCAAGTATTCGCAATTCGTCGTGCAAGTCGCGTCCGGCTTTGAGTGGATTTGAGAAATTGACATAAATCTGGATATTCTTCGATCCAATGTCGTCCAGCAGCGCGACTTCTCCTTTTGCATCCAGCGATGTTTCAATACCAACAATCACGCCCGCTTTTCTGGCCATCTTACCAACGACTTTCAGGCGCTCAACAATAGCCGGACGTAATTCAGGATTCTTGACTAAATCGCCCTGAATACCCAATGGCAGAAACGCTACCTTCACATTCATGGCATTCATTGTATCGAAACAATCCTGAATCATGCGCTGATACGTTGGCCGCGTGGCGAAAGATTGCGCATAAAATCCCGTCATTGCCAGGGAACAGATTTCGAGATTCAATTCCTTTGCTTTTGCCAGAAACTGCTGCCGAATTTCTGGATTAGCCAGTTGGTTATCGAATGTTTCGCGTTGACCCAAGCCACCCATATCAACTTCCAGACCATCGGCACCAATCTCCTTCGTGAGCTGGAATGCGCCGAGTTTCTGCCGTTTGAGAATCATCAAATCAACGACGGCAATCTTATACGTAGGCTTCGTTTTCACCCATGCTTCAGGTAAAAATAATCCGGCTGATAGGAGTGAACTGGACGTAATGAATTGTCGGCGGTTGAGGAGCATGGTCGTTGGGCGATGTGGTGTCGGGTTGTTAAACCCGACACTGTGCGGTTTCTCAAAACCGTTTCAGAATGTTACACGCGGTTTTGAGAAACCGCACTCGTCAGATTTAGGAACCTGACGTCACGTTAAAGTCATTGTACCAACTTCTCCAAATCCTCGAACTTTCGGATGGCGGTAGCGGGCAGGTTTTCGCCTTTTTCACCGAAGACATACATCTCCGGGTATTTCTCGATGGTACATTTCGATTCGTCGATGCTGCCGGATTTATCCTGTACGTTCCTGATATCTAGGGCAAAGTTCTTCGCGAGAAAATCATACAGCGCCAGCCGCTTGTTGACCCCGTAATCGTGGCCTTCCTGTGGCAAATGCACGTTTTTTACTACGCCGGTTTTTCCGTAGAAGCCGTAGATACGTTGCAGAAAGGGAAATTCTGTGTCGGGTACGTGCTGGGTCCAGTCTTTGCCGTCGGAGATGGCCAGTTGCGGGCGGGGAGCCGCCATAGCTGCAATCTCGACGTTGTTCGTGCCGCTGCCGCAAAGGTGTACGCCCATACCGCTTTCGCAGGGACAACCGCCACTGTGATAGGCCGATAGCATCACCACCGGCACGCTCAACGTAATGCGGTCGTCCAAGGCGGTCAAGAGCATCGTCTGACTTCCGCCACCCGAACCTCCACTAATCGCAACGCGCTTCGGGTCGGCATTTTTGAGTGTCAGCAGCCAATCCAGACTACGCATTCCGTTGAGTATTTGAATCGTTTGGGCAAGACTTTTTCGATGATCTTCCGACTTGAATTGCAACGCCGATTCGCCCCAGGCGAACAGATCATAACTAAAGGCAATGGCGCCCAGTCGAGCCTGCATCGCACACCGATATTGTGCGTCGGCCCGGTAGCGTCCATCCCCAAAATGCCCGTCGGGATTGAGAATGACGGGCATCAGAACTTTAGTATTCAGTGGCTTATAAAGAGATCCTGTTACGTATAAACCCGGCAGGGTTTCAATGGCTACGTTCTCAACCGTATAGCCATCGTAGGTACGTTTGTTCGTAATGATGGGCTGACTGTTGGGTTTGGCGGGCAGATGTGACAGTTTAAGAGCCTCCCACATACAGGTTTTCAACTCCGCTTTGCGTTTTTCCCAACTTGTTACGTCGGTATACAACGTTGCCAGATAGTCGAGTTGTTGTTTGCCTTCGTCGGGGGTTTTGAGGTGGTATTGAAACGCCTGGAGTTTGTATTTTTTATCGCCTTCTTTGGCAAACGTAATGTCCTGCGACGCCAGAATATTCGTCATCGTTTTCTCGACATCTCCCGGTCGAAACCGCCAGTCGGCATACGTAACGAATTTGTCTTTGATTAGCTCTTCGGGGTAGCGAATTTTAACGGCATAGCGACTCTCAATTTCATCAATGACTTCCTTGAGTGGCTTTTTAAATTGATCATCAGATGTTTGAGCAGATGCTGTTAGACTGCATCCAAGTAATAAAACGATGACGCCCAGTTTCCCGGCTGCTTCAAATCTAGTCCGGTTCGACGCATCGGAAGTTTCTTTTGCCGCTTCTTTCGATGCGGTCCGCCAGCCGCTGTATAATAGATTCCTGTCGAGCTTCGGTTTGGGGAAGAACAAGCTTGCCACGTAGCCAACGCCAATCACGATCAGGTGGCTATACACGCCCAGCATCAGTTTGTGATGCGTAAAATTATACGTACCCAGATCCAGCAACAGCCGTTTGTTGTCGCCATACCCGATTTTAGTCGACGTCAGAAACGCGTAAGCCGTAAACAGAATGCACACGATAATCGCAATGTTGACGCCCTGTTTGTTAGCCCGTGCGCTAAAGATGCCGAGCAGAAAAATTCCGACGATCCCGCCCGAAAAAATAGCATACAACGTAAAGACAATCCCCAATACACCCTCATTTCCAGCCTGCAAATAGATGGCCCCAATACCAATCGCTATCAAACCCGAAAGGACGACAATTCCCTTGCTGATCGTCAGATACTCTTTATCGGTACGTGCCGGACGGAATTTCTTGTAAAAATCTTCCAGACCAACAGCGGCTAACGAATTCAGGTCGGCGCTGAGGCTGCAAATGGCCGCTGAAATCATAGCCGCCAGAATAAATCCGACCACACCCGTTGGGAATTTGGTCATGATAAAATACGGAAAAACCGCATCGGGACGTAGCGACGGCGGCAATGGTTGCTGCTTGTAATACACAAACAGAGCCGTGCCGATGAACATGAACAACGCCCAAACCGGTACCGTCAGCGAGATGCCCAGAATGGACGCTTTGATGGCGGCTTTGTCAGTTTTGGCGGTAAGATACCGTTGCACAACGGTCTGATCAGTACCGTATTTCTGAACGGCGTAGAACGCGCCGTTGATGACCATGACGACGAACGTGAGCTTCGTAAAGTCGAGTTCATAAGGACCAAATCCCGTTCGATTATTGGCTGACGCTACGTTGATGATTTCGGGCAAACCGCCGTTGACGGAGAAAATAATGACCGCTACGCAGAGAATGCCGCTGGCAAAGAGCATAAATCCCTGAAACACATCCAGCCAGATAACGGCCTCAATGCCACCCAGTAAATTGACGGCAATGATGATCAATCCAACCAGAACAATGATGTAGAACGTGTTGCCGCCGGTCATGTTGGTCAGGGCGACAGCTAATAGAAAGAAGACGGTTCCCATGGACGAAAATTGCCTGAGAACGAACGCAATGGAGCTGTAATAGCGCGCAAAACTACCGAAGCGTTTTTCGAAGTATTCGTACGTACTGAGCCCGATCACTTTGCGATACAGCGGCACAATAAACCAGATGGTGCCCAGCAAGACAATAGGCACCATTAAGCCTTGTACCAGCAAAATCCAATTGGACGAATAGCCCTCGCTCGGATACCCCAGGAACGTAACGCTGCTGATCAACGTAGCGAGCAGTGACATCCCGATTGCCCAGGCGGGTACTCTACCTTTGGCGGCAAAATACGTCTGGGTTGTATTCTGATTTTTAGCGTAGCGCAAACCAAAATACAGGTTGATTATCAACACCGTAACGATTATCAGGTAATCAATTACGCTCAAGGTTAGGTTTGGCATTCGGTTTGAAAATAAAACAGTATAAATAGATTATAGAGTAGTTTTTTGTCATTCTATGTTTGTGCGCGTTCCTTTTTGAGTGCCTCCGTCGGTAGACTACCTTTTGTCAAAGGTCATC
>NZ_JACXAA010000001.1 GCF_014699035.1 Spirosoma validum | reverse complement strand
CACCGTCTTGGTAGGCCGTTACCCTGCCAACTAACTAATCAGACGCAAGCCCCTCCTCAACCCATAAATGTTTACCAGTAAAACCAGGTGATTCTACTGGACCGTGCGGGTTTACCCCAGCTTTCGCCGGGCTATCCCCCAGTTGAGGGCAGGTTGCTTACGCGTTACGCACCCGTTTGCCACTGTCCTTGCGGACCGTTCGACTTGCATGTATTAGGCCTGCCGCTAGCGTTCATCCTGAGCCAGGATCAAACTCTCCATCGTAAATAATTGCGTGATCAGATAAATCTAACCACTGTGTTTTTAGCCTTATTATTGCTAACTTGTTAATGTCAAAACGTCAAAGAACTGTCTCTCTTTCGAGATTGTGGCCAACCGTTGTTGGCCTTTCTTATATTTGGGAGTGCAAAGGTACAGCACTCAATTTGTTTTGTCAAGAAAAAGTTGAAAAAATATTTGAACAACTTTTTGTATTCCTCATCAGTAAGCTATTGATTATTAGGCAATTACACTGTTAGTCTAATTACTTTCCTCTGATTTGGGAGTGCAAAATTATGCTATTTTATTTCTTTACGCAAGTTTTGTTCAAAACTTTTTTAAAAATTATTCAGCCTGCAAAAATGGGTACTCGAAAGACTTGGGCGATACGTATGTTTCTTTAATAGTACGTGCTGAAACCCAGCGATATAAATTCAATGCTGATCCAGCTTTATCATTTGTACCCGATGCACGTGCTCCGCCGAAAGGCTGTTGCCCTACTACGGCTCCAGTGGGTTTATCATTAATATAGAAGTTACCGGCGGCATTCTGAAGTTGTTTAGTAACCTGTTCAACTACGTATCGATCTTTGGCAAAAATTGAGCCTGTTAGGGCATAAGGAGACGTAGTGTTTACAACTTGAATAATCTCCTCAAAATCAGCTGGTTCGTAGATATAAACGGATAAAACAGGACCAAAAATTTCTTCACACATAGTCCGATAAGCTGGATCATTAACCTGTAAAACGGTTGGCTCAATGAAATACCCTTTCGATCCATCGTAGTTGCCACCGGCTACAATTCTCACCTGATCACTCTTTTTCGCTTCGTCAATATAAGCGGTGATTTTTTTGAACGCCCGTTCGTCAATAACCGCATTAATAAAATTGGTAAAGTCTTCCGTCACGCCCATTTTAATCGCTCCTAAGAACTGTTTCATTTTGGCTTCAACAGCTGGCCAGAGCGTCGATGGAATATAGGCGCGTGATGCAGCAGAACATTTTTGCCCCTGATATTCAAAGGCACCACGTACTAAACCTGTAGCTACCTCATCCGCATCGGCCGATTCATGCACTAAAACGAAATCTTTTCCACCGGTTTCTCCCACGATACGTGGATAACTTTTGTATTTGTGGATATTCGCTCCGATTGTTCCCCAGATTTGTTGAAAAACGCCCGTACTGCCGGTAAAGTGAATACCTGCAAAGTCTGGATGGTTGAAGATGACTTCTCCAGCAACCGGTCCATCGACATAAATCAGGTTAATGACGCCATCTGGTAATCCCGCAACCTGCAATACTTCCATGATCACTTTAGCCGATAACACTTGTGTATAGGCAGGTTTCCAAACCACGGTATTACCCATCATGGCTGCGGAAGTGGGTAGATTACCAGCAATGGCCGTGAAATTAAAGGGCGTTAGGGCGAAGACAAATCCTTCGAGCGGACGGTATTCCAGACGATTCCAGACACCGGGGGATGAATTGGGCTGCTGCCGATAAATTTCATCCGCGTAATGAACATTGAAACGCAGAAAATCAATCAGTTCACAAGCCGAATCAATTTCAGCCTGATACGCATTTTTCGACTGACCAAGCATTGTAGCCGCGTTGATGCGAGAGCGGTATGGACCAGCAAGAAGGTCTGCGGCTTTCAGGAAAATGCTGGCTCTATTCTCCCACGATAAACTCGCCCAGGCATCTTTCGCCGATAAAGCAGCTTCAATGGCTTGTTCAACATGCTGAGCATCACCCTCGTAGAAGTAGCCTAACGTATGTTGATGATCATGAGGGGGTGCCACCCGAAATTTACGATCCGTTCGTATTTCCTGACCATTGATGTACATCGGAATGTCCGTTTCCTGGCTTCGAAAATCCTGTAAGGCTTGTTTAACAGCCTCACGTTCAGGTGAACCGGGACGATATTCTTTTACCGGTTCATTGACTGGTGTTGGTACGTTGAAAATTCCAAAAGACATATTGACGTATGATTTGCGAAGTCTGATTACAATTTAGTTCTACTTGTAATCTATTACTCCGCCTGTTGAGAAGTGTTTGATTTCACAAATTTACGGATTGCGCTACTTATCCACTAATTCACACGAGTTTTCCACATTTCAACTATTACGTTTCGGTTCATTGGGCTGATTTACCGTACTTTGTCTTCTTATTCCGACTTTACGTATGCGTTTTTACAGTACAAACAATCCTCAAACAAGCGTAACTGCCGAGCAGGCTCTTTTCCACAGCATGCCTGCTGATAAGGGTTTATATATGCCAACGCCCTTACCTCAGTTAGGCGCTGACTTTTTTGAAAATATAGCCGATCAGTCATTGGCTGAGATTGGTTTTGCTGTTAGTAAAGCTTTGTTCGGGGATGAAATCAGCAAGGCCGATTTAGAGGAGCTCACCCATCGGGCATTTCCGTTCGACACGCCGGTTGTTGAGGTAGAACCCGGAAAAATAGGCGTTCTGGAACTGTTTCATGGTCCTTCATTAGCATTCAAGGATGTTGGTGCGCGTTACATGGCCGGTTTAATGTCCTACTATTCGAAACGTAGTGATAAAGAAGTTAATATTCTGGTAGCAACGTCGGGTGATACGGGTGGAGCTGTGGCAATGGGTTTTCATAACGTACCGGGCGTCCGTGTTTCGATTCTGTATCCAAGTGGTCGGGTTAGTGATCTACAGGAAAAGCAACTGACTACGCTTGGCGGAAACGTACAGGCGTTTGAAGTAGATGGTACATTCGACGATTGTCAGGCCATTGTTAAGCAAGCGTTTGTTGATGACGAATTAAACGCTCATCTATCGCTTTCATCTGCTAATTCAATCAATATTTTCCGGCTTATTCCACAAGGATTTTACTATGTTCGGGCTTATGGTCAGGTGAGAAAATATGGTAAACCTGTCGTTTTTTCAACCCCAAGCGGGAATTTCGGTAATTTGAGTGCGGGTGCTATGATTCAGCAAATGGGCTTGCCTGTAGAACATTTTGTTGCTGCAACCAATTTGAACCACGTAGTACCAACGTACCTCGAAACGGGTAATTATTTACCTAAGCCATCCATAGCAACCATTTCAAACGCTATGGATGTTGGTAGCCCGAGCAATTTTGTTCGGCTTAAACACTTGTATGGTGACGATTACGACCGCTTTAAAGCCAACGTTTCGGGTTATTTCTACGACGACGAACAAACGCGGGCGGGTATGAAACGAATTCACGAGTTGTATGACTACGTTGCCTGTCCACACACAGCTATTGGTATTGTGGGTTTGCAGGCTTACCTCCGAGCCTCAGAAAAAGACGTAGTGGGTGTTACCTTGGCAACGGCTCATCCTTCCAAGTTTAAACCGTTGGTCGAAGATGTATTGGAAATGCCGGTTGACGTGCCCGAACGGTTAGCTATTTTAGCGAATCGAACCAAACAGAGCATTCCTATTCCTGCTCAGTATGAAGCCTTTAAAGAGTCTCTTTTACAAACAGTTGCCTAGTTATCCACAAAAAAGGGCCGAATTAACGTTAATTCGGCCCTTTTTTGTGGATAACTATTTACCAATGTGAATAACTAATTCACTGTGTCTCCACGTAGTGCCCGGAAACGCTTACGAGCTTCAGCCCCGTAAATACTACCCGGATATTGCGTTAAAACCTTTTGATAGGCATCCATAGCGGCTTGTTTATCCTTTAGTCGCTCTTCGTAAATTTTCCCCTGATTAAACATCGCATCATCACCCAGAATATCGTTTGGGTATTTGGCCACGATTTTTTTCAAATCCTCAAGCGCTTCGGCAGTCTTGCCTTGTTTCAGATACGTATTGGCTCGTAACCAAAGAACCTCATCGACAATGCTGTGGTCAGCATATTTTGTCAACATCTGGTTGAGGTTATCCACAGCTTCGTCCGTTTTATTCTGAAAAAGCAATAAATCAATCGAGGCATATTCCCGCATAGCTGCTTCGGTGCTGTCCATGCCTGTGTTATCCACAATGATAAGACTCAATTGTTCGGCATCGTTAGCGATTTCGCGCGAGGTAGCCAGTTTTAGTACGTCCAAAATATCTTTCGCTACAGCAAAACTGCCTTTGTAATATTGCAACTTGGCGTTCTTTAGCTTTGCTTCGTATCCCAACAACTCCTCTTTTTGCGATTTTTCTACCTGAGAATAGAGCAATGTCGACTCCCAGGGCTCGCCTTTAAGCAGGTAAATATCTCCCTTATCGAGTTTACAGCGATCCACGAAGTTTTTGTCTGATTTACCCAAATCGATAGCTAAATCCAGCACTGTTAGTGCCGTGTCTTTCTGATCGAGGTAATTTCCGTACAGATTGGCGGTACTACGTAGGGCTTCCAGCGTTTTAACGTTTGTGCCGATTTCCTGCAACATCCGCTGATAATCGCTTATGAGTTTACGAATTTCAACTTTATCGACTGGGTACGTATTTTTCACCTGTTCCTCACGAGCATTGATGACCAGACGACGAGCAAACGGATAAAGCTGGCCCTGAGGATACGTAGTGGTAATATACTCAAACGATTCGGCCGCTGTTTTATATTCTTTGTTATTCATCGCCAGCATCCCGAGATCATAGACCCGGCTACCGCTCAGTTTTAATCGTTTGTCCGTCGCTTTTTCCTGCAACAACGCCCGGCTGAACTTTTGCTTCTGGACGAAATACCAGATCAAGAGTTCATTGTACGCTAATTCATTCGGTTCCTGCTGAATTTTCGTATATAAGGCTTTTTCCACAAGGGGTTCGTCCTTTGTGTTGATAAATCCCTGTAATGCGGCTAAAACCGTTTCTTTTTTATCAGACTGCTTGCTGGTCGTGATAATTTCGTCGATGGCTTTTTCGGTTTGACCCGTCGCCCGGTAAAGGGCCATTAGATCCTCGCTGTAAGCCGTTGGCTCCTTACTGACATCTCGGGCCGTTTCGAGCGCGCGGATCGCCCAGCGGGTCTCTCCTGCTTCGCTGAAGGCAGTTGCAATTTTTTCGAGCTTAGCGGTTGAGGATTTACTCGATTGCACTGCTGCCGCATATTGGGTCTTGGCTTGCACCGTATCGCCCTGTTGCGTTGCCATCTGACCTGTCAACAATTCGTAGTAGGCCCGGTTGGGCTCATCGCTACGTTGTTGCTTGCGCAGATATTTGAGCGCGTCTTCTGTTTTATTGCTTTTTTGCAGACTGGTCACGTACCGTGACAGTCTTACCCAGGTTACCTCCGTCTTCAGCAACTTGGCATATTCGTTAGCCGCCTTTTCAAATTCACCAGCTTTATAATATTCGTCGGCCAACGTCGCCCCGGCCTGCCCATACACTAACCCGACTGACGACAGCCATAGCAATGCAATAATGACTTTTGACCTTATTAACATTTTATATAAAAGCTTTTTTAAAGAAACGTTATTATAACCATTAGCTGTGTGGATATGTGAACAAATAAGTTGTCCACTCTACAAGATAGTAATTGTGGATAAAACGAACACTATATCCACAAGCATTACTTTAGTTATCCACTTTTAACTAGCTTATAATTAAGTAAATAACATTTTATCCACAATTTGTGTGTTGAACTTCTGTGGATTTGTGCATAAAATCTATACACAATTTTGAGTGGGGAAAATGTGTGGAACCGATTGTGATATGTTGCTATTTCTCCACACAATCTAGCTGTCTAGAAACCAATGTGGATTACTTGAGGATTCGTCCACATCTATACAAGCGCTTATAAACATGTTTTCCACGTGCGAGAACGAGTTATGCACATGGTTATTCACACAAAACTTTCACTTTTTTAATTTAGAATTGACCTGTTTACCTACCTGCTGCAAAAGGCCTATCTATATACTAATTAGTACAATTATTATGCCTTCCTGAAGAGATAAATGAGGCTGGAAGAATTACCGGTGCGTCTGGCTTCTGTGTTGGACGCCAAACCTATTCGAACACTTTTCAGGTAATCTGTTTTACCCGTCTGGTAACGGGTGCTGAGCATGGCTATGTAAAAAGCATCGAAGACCATTGGCTTTTTATCTGCCAAAATGAATCCCTGTCTCTTAAAGAGCGGCTCAATGGTCGAAGGTGTGAAATGGTGCAAATGACGCGGAATATCATAAGCCGCCCAGTATTGATTGAAAAAGTGAGCGTCGTAGGAATCTGAATTAGGAACGGCAATTAACAAGGTACCCTTGTCCGCAAGTAGTTTGTAGAGTTGGTCAATGGTTTCACTCAAGTTCGGAACATGCTCCAGTACGTGCCAGAGCGTAATAATATCGAATGGAGCGGCCCCTGCTAACGCGTCTAGATTTGGCTGTATGTCAGCTTGTAATTTTTTTTTTGCTATGGCGCGCGCATCAGCGTCGGGTTCCATGCCTGTTACCTGCCACTCCCCTGCCCTACAACTTTCCAAAAAAGCCCCTGTTCCGCATCCTACGTCCAGAACTCGCCCTTTTCCACCATTTAATTCGTTGATCAGATTGAGTTTGGAACGTAACGTGTAGTTCCTAACTAATCGGTAGGCCGTATTAATTAGGCCGCTACTCTCATCATTATGTGATACGTATTGTTCAGATTTATAATACGAACCAATTGAATTAACGTCCGGGCGGGGATTGGTTAGCCGAAAACCGCATTTCTGGCATTGCTGAATGGAGAAATCCTGCTGACTAACTAAGTAATCTTTACAGATTAAAAAGGGGATAAACGTATCATTGCCGCAAACAGGGCATTCTTTTACAGTTTCCAAAACCACGACTAAAAAGTGAATGAAGACAAAAAAAGCCATAAACTCATACGAATTCATGGCTAGTGTTTAAATATTATCGACCCATATATACCAGCAGAATTGATACGTCAGACGGGCTGACACCACTGATTCGCGACGCCTGGCCAATTGTAGACGGGCGTAGACGTTTCAATTTTTCTTTTCCTTCGAAAGAAAGCGCCTTTAAACGATCATAATCGAAAGTCGGATTAATGGAGAGACTCTCCCATTTATCCAGTTTCTCCGCATTTTGCTTTTCACGGTTGAGATAATCCTCGTATTTAATTTCGATCACAGTCTGCTCGATGATCTCCTCCCCTACTTCTGGCATATTAGGCAACAGTTTCAACAGGTTTTTAACATCGTCCTGTTCAACTTCAGGGCGCTTCATTAACGTGTACAAACTACTTTTTTCACGTAATGGGGCGCTTCCTTTATCTTCAAGCCAGCTATTAACTTCTTCGGGTTTTACTTTCGCAGCCCGGATTGCTTCCGTTAGTTGAGCAACACCGTTTTTCTTTTCGACCATCGCATCGTAACGCTCCTGTGAGGCCAAGCCAATGGCATATCCTTTTTCAGTCAGTCGTAAATCAGCGTTGTCCTGACGTAGCAATGTTCGGTATTCAGCTCGAGACGTAAACATCCGATAAGGTTCTTCTGTACCTTTTGTGATGAGGTCGTCAATCAACACGCCAATATACCCTTCTGATCGTTTTATGGTAAATTCAGCTTCTTCAGCCACATTTCGGTGTGCATTGATGCCCGCCATCAAGCCTTGACAAGCGGCTTCTTCATAGCCTGTAGTGCCATTAATTTGACCGGCAAAGAAAAGATTTTGTACTAATTGTGTTTCTAAAGTCGGCTTTAATTGCGTTGGTGGAAAGAAATCATACTCTACAGCGTAGCCTGGGCGGAACATGCGAACGTTCTCAAAACCTGGAATCTTACGTAATGCATTATATTGAACCGTTTCAGGCAATGATGTTGAGAAGCCGTTTACATATACTTCTACCGTATCCCAACCTTCTGGCTCTACAAAAATCTGATGCCGATCTTTATCAGCAAAGCGATTGATTTTATCTTCTACTGACGGACAGTAACGTGGCCCTAATCCTTTGATACGACCAGTAAACATGGGCGATTTTTCAAAGCCTTTTTTCAGCTCATCGTGCACCTCCTGATTGGTGTACGTTATCCAACAGCTACGTTGCTTGGTCAGAGCTGGCGTATTGGTGTAGGAAAATTTGCCTGGATTTTCGTCACCAAGCTGTTCTTCCATCAAGTCATAATTTAGGCTACGACCATCCACACGCGGTGGCGTACCGGTTTTCATTCGGCCGGCTTCAAAACCTAAACTCACTAATTGTTCAGTTAAACCTGTCGCTGAACGTTCGGCTGTGCGTCCTCCTCCGAAGACTTTTTCGCCGATGAACATCTGGCCATTTAGGAACGTACCATTTGTCAGCACTACCGCTTTAGCCGAAAACTCAACGCCCAGACTTGTTTTTACGCCAACAGCATGACCATCTTTAACGATTACCTCATTAACTGTATCCTGCCAGAAATCAACATTTTTGTTTTCTTCTAACGCTTTCCGCCACTCCCATGCAAATACATTCCGATCGCTTTGACAACGTGGACTCCACATGGCCGGACCTTTTGAGCGGTTGAGCATGCGAAATTGAATCATGCTTTTATCGCTGATTATGCCAGATAGGCCACCCAGCGCATCAACTTCGCGAACGATTTGCCCTTTCGCGACACCGCCCATGGCAGGGTTGCACGACATTTGAGCAATGGTTTGCATATTCGTTGTGATCAGCAAAACACGAGAACCCATTGTTGCCGCAGCATTTGCTGCTTCACAACCGGCATGGCCTGCGCCAACTACAATGACATCGTAAGAAGAATACATTTTTGATAACTTTTGAAAAATGTTTCACGTGGAAACTTTTCACAAAATTGTTGAAAGTTGTTGAAAAGATAAAACGTGATCGAAATCTGATACGTTAGCAACAAAAAACCGCTCACCTTCGTGCCAGGTGAGCGGTTTAAAATGAGGGTTAGATTTACTTGCTAACCTTCTGCAGATACTGATTCGCTTCCTTTTTATAAAATAGATTGTAGTTGGGAGTGACGGAACGTAGCACCTCAACCTGCTTAGTTTTGTTCTGTAGATTCGTTGAATCAAAGAAAGCGGGCGTACTGTGTTTCGTTGATTTAGCTGCTTCGGCCTGCCGCTTCGGATCTTCTTCCTGCTGCTTCAGTGCTTTTTCCGATTCAAGAAGGCGGGTCAAAATTTCGTTCTGACGATTGATAAGATTTGGATTCACACGCTTGTTCACGAGATCCGTTTCCGATTCATCCATCTTCTCGAGCAAGTCTTTAATCTGTTTTTCCTGCTGCTTACCCGCTTCGGTGCCTTTCGCATTCTCCTCCATCTTCTTTAACATCTGGCGAATCATGGCTTGCTCAGCCGCCATTTGTGACAACTCTTCGGAAAGGCCCCTACCCGTCTTGCCGCCTTTTTGCATCTGCTGCATTTTGCCATTTAACTTTTTTTGCATCTCGCCCATTTCCCCCTCACCTGGCTTATTCCCTTTTTTACTGCCTTTCCCTTTCCCAGGCATGGCCATCGCGTTCATTTGCTGCTGCATATTTTTTAGCACATCACTCAGCATGAGTGCTAAATTATTGATCGACGTCATAGCAAATTGCTGTTTAGAAGAAGCCATGCTCAACCGACGATCCCGTAACTGCTGAACGCTTTCGTCCATGTAAGACTTCATGTTCGTTAGTTCACGCGTAACGAATGATTGAATTTGGACGACCCGACTGGCCAGTGCATTCAGACTATCTTCAATGATTTTAGCGTCGTCCTGAAGCTTCAACTGCTCCTGTGAAAGCTTCGTAACGCGGGGGTCCTGCAAGCTCATTCCCCGAAAATCTTTCATCACCCGCTCCTGTCCGAAAGACAACGTAATAAGATTATCGAGGATATTACGAAGGTCGTCCATGTTTTCCTGCATCTCTTCCATCTCCGAAGATTGCATGGATTCCTTCATGGCTTTGCTCATAGCACGCATCGATTTGGCCGACTTTTTCTGCTTGGAAGAAGCCTGTTTACTCTGCTTGCTCTTCATATCTTTGGCCGCTTCCTGCATGTCCTTCTCAATATCCTTCTGATCGCTTTCGGACGTTTCGGGTTTGTTCAGATCATCTTTCTCAGCTTGCTTCTCAATCTCTTTAAGCTGGTCCTGCGTGTTCTTAAAATCCTCCTGAGACTTCTCTTGCTGGTTCTGTTGCTCTTGAGAAGCCTCATCTTTCTTCGCACTTTCTTCGGCTTGCTTCTCCAGATTCTCGGCCTGTTTCTCCAGATTCTCGGCTATGTTATTAACCTTCTGCTCCAACTGCATTTGCTTGAACAGCTTCAAAGCGCGGTCCAAATCCCGCTCCATGTTACGTTCTTTTTTGCTCAATTTGTCGAGCATGTCCGACGCTTTCTCGTCCTGCTTACGTTCGAGTAGCTGCTTCAATTGCTCATACAATTGCTTTGATTCAGGGTCCAAAAGTTCGTTGAATAACTTTTGAAGTTGCTCCATTTTATCCTGCATCGCCTGATTTTTTTCGGCAAAACGTTGCTGCGTATCGTTCGTTTTCTGGAACTGCTCCTGCAATTTCTGGATCTCTTTCAGCAGCTCTTCCCGCTTTTGCAGTACGTCCTGAAGTTGTTTTTTATCCTGAAAATCGGATGATTTTTTGGTTCGCATCCGGTCTTCCATCTGGGTCAATTCCTTCTTAATGGCTTGTGTTTTGCTCAGCGCATTGTCAATCTGCTGCTCAGTTTTATTGGCCGATTCATCGACCTGTTTCTGAATTTCGGCATTTGAGGGAATAACAAAATTCAACTGATTCGACCGGCTGGACTTAGGACCATTGACGCCATCGTTGTCCCAAACCTGCACGAAATACTCGAGCCGATCTTCCTGCCCAAGCTTCAAACTATCGAGCGACCAGTTGTAAACGAAGTTCTGGGACGTAGTGGAACGGTTGACGGGAATGTCTTTTACATACGAAGGAGATGCCTTTCCATTACGGCTAATCTTGTAATTAAGACGAAGTTTAGAGAAGCCATAATCGTCCGAAACCAAACCAGAAAGGGCAATGTAATTATACGTAACCGTGTCCTGAATCCGGTCAACGGAGATCTGCGGATAGCGATCTGGAATGACCTGAACGTTGTATTGAATGGTCGAAGGAGCCGCAATCTGCCCGTTCTTCAGCGATACGGTGTAAGCCGAATTTTGCATAACCCGACGATTCAACGAGAACGTATTGTTCTCAATCAGACGAGCTGGTGTAGGTCTTGGATCGGTATTAAATCGAAATAGAAGCGAGTCAGTATGGTCGGCGGCAAACTCCCAATTAACGACTGTTCCCTGGGGTACGAGTAGGTTACCAACGTTAGAAAGTTGCTCAGTTGGCTTGTTTAAATAAGCCGGATAATTGAGTTTTACGTTAAAAGATAGAACGGCTGGACGGTCAATTAATGAGACTTTGTAGGTAGGCGAATTGAACCCGGCGGCTTCCAGATGAAAGTCCAGATCGCGCTGAAGGTTGTCAAAATTGTAGGTGAAACGATCTCCTGATTGATCCAGTTTGAAGCGTGTACCATTCGCCACTACGTATACAGCCTGAGGAAGTGCGTCGCCAGTAAGCTTCACGGATAACGGGAAATCTTCATTACGGAAGGCTTTCATCGACTTGTTCTGAACTACAAATTGAAACGGCGCTTCCTCGACAAACTCCTGATTGTAGTTAACCAGCCGTGTCGATGACTTCGTAAAAAAGGCAGGATTGATTAAGAGAATTAGGAGAATCAACGCCAATGGCGGAATGGCATATTTCAGAAATTGCCGGTTCCGGCTGATCTGAATAGCGCTGGCAAACCTATTAATAAGGAGTTGCTGCGACCGCTGATTCAAGCTTGCTTGGAGCAAATCACTCTGGTCAGATGAGATACGCTGGAGCTGAAGCGTGTTCAGTAACTTATCACCTACCTCCGGAAAAAACGTACCGATCTGCTGAGCAGCTTCGTCATTCGACAACGGTTTATTGAGTCCGTACAAACTCATCAGCGGGCGAACAATCAGCAAATACAAGCCGACCAGAGCCGTTAGCAGAAAGCCAAAAAACAAGGCTCCTCGACCAGCGGAATTGAATCGACCAATGAATTCAGCCGTGTTGATAAAGAGATACCCCGTGCCAAGCAAGGCGACAAAAAATAAACTCCCCTTCACCAACTGGTTCTGGAAGTAGCGTTTTTTATACTCGTCGATGCGTTGCAACAGCGTTGAGTAAGCAGTTGATGATTGCATAGAATTCAGATTGATCGAGTTAAACTAAGAGCGTTTCAAAATACTGAATAACGTGTTGCTTCAAGAAATTTTCCTGGGCCAGCAGGTCTCCGTATGGGAGCGGTTTAGCCAACGTCCATTGAGGCCACCCGTCCTTGTCATACCCATCAAATGTGTAATAGCCGGACTGACTCAACACCCGGCAAACCGCAATATGCATCAGATCCTGTTTCGCTTCCTTAGAGAAGCGTTTGGGGCCTGTACCCAACTCCTGCACGCCAATCAAAAACAGAACAGCGTTGAGATCAACGGGTCGTTTACCAACCAATTGCTGCAATTGGTTAAGTAACTCTTCCCAGGATTTATCTATACTTTTTTCTTCCACAACGTTCGCTAAATTATTCTTCTCCCTAAATTACAACGTTTTATAGTTATCTAACGAACGTTAACGATGTTTCGATTTATTCGAGCGTTTATTGTCGATTTTATTGATCTTCTGTTCCCTACCTTATGCCTGGGTTGCAGTCAGTCGTTAAGCGCAAACGAAAAAGTCTTGTGCACCCGATGCCGAATAAGCTTGCCAGAAACGGGTCAACATCGCGATCCGTATGACCAAAACCATCTCCTGAATAAGTTTGCTGGTAAAGTGCCTATCCGCTTTTTATCCTCTTACGTTTACTTTACCAAAGGCGGCATTGTTCAAAAACTAATTCATGGAATTAAATACAAAGGCCAAAAAGAAGCGGCTAAAGAAATTGCCGGTTGGTATGGTCATCAGTTAAAATTGGAAAGCAAGCTAACCGATGAAATAGACGTAGTAATTGGCGTACCGTTGCATAGGAGTCGCCTACAGCAACGCGGCTACAATCAGGCTGATTTGATAGCAGAAGGATTAGCAGAAGCCCTGGACGTACCAGTACGTGCTGACATCTTAATTCGCAGCCGGTTCAAAGAATCGCAGACTCACAAGAATCGTTTGGAACGGTGGGAAAATGTGAGCACCGTTTTCGCCGTCGTTAATCAAAACGAAGTAAAAGACAAGAACGTAGTGATTGTGGATGACGTACTAACTACGGGTGCTACAATAGAGGCCTGTGCTGCTGAATTAATCAAGGCGGGGTGCAAGTCAGTTGGCGTACTGACATTGGCAACAACGAAATAAGGTATCACGGGCTTTAGTCCGTTTTAATAATTCCATTTATAACTCAAAACGGGCTAAAGCTGGAACGCCAGCCCGGCCGAGGACACCACAAAAAAGCGGCCATCCATTTCTGAATGACCGCTTATATAATCGAAAATCGTTTTTCTTATTTGTTACGGCCTACACCGATCATGGCGCAACGGAAACCAATCATGGCCGTAGCTGAATCCTGATCTAAGAACCGACGTGTACCGGGCGATAACCAATACGCTACGTCGTTCCAGGAACCGCCTTTATAAACGCGCAGTTTGTCGTCAATCAGCGATTGCTTGTTCTTGGTGTCATAAGTTTTTGCATCATCCATATACCCATTCCGTCGGATCGGGTTCAAGTCGTTTACATCCTGATACGAAAGAGGACGATACACGTCATACACCCATTCGTTTACGTTACCAGCCATGTTATACAGACCGAAATCATTGGCAGGATACGCGTAGATTTCAGCTGTGATAATAGCACCATCATTCGAGCGACCAGCGATACCAGCGTAGTCACCGCGACCCCGTTTGAAGTTCGCCAGCATCTGACCTTGTTTCCGGCCTTTCTTAGGGTTCCGAACCGATGAACCATCCCACGGATAAATCCGCTGATTGATTTGATTCTCGTCCATATATTGTGTTCCTATAAGGGCTTTCGCTGCGTATTCCCACTCAGCCTCGGTTGGCAGACGATAATCAGGCAGAATCATACCACTTTCAAGACTTGGTTTTGCTGGAGCCGCTGACGTAGCTTCCGCTAAAGCAGGTTCTTCAACTGCTTTTGATTTACGCTTTAGTGAGAAACCACCACCTTTTTTCTTAGGAGCACCACCTTTTGCCATTTCGTTGTTTACGGCATTTGAGCGCCAAACAGCATAATCACTGGCTTGCACCCACGATACACCTACAACCGGATAATAACGGAAAGCCGGATAACGCATGTACTGCGTTACGTAAGAGTCATTAAACGACATGGGGTTTGCCCAAACAGTCGTGTCAGGCAAAGCAGCTTTAACGACTTCTTCCGATGAATCGCGGGTAATTGCGTTTAGGTATTCGAGATAGTGAACGTTGGCCATCTCGGTTTCATCCATATAAAAGGATTGAATCGAAACAGTACGTTCGCGGTTATCGCGGCTATTCATTACGTCCTCTTCAAGGGCGCCCATCGTAAACCGGCCACCTTCAATGAAAACGAGGTTCGGACCAGCTTTCTGTCCCGCAAATTTCTTAACCTGGAAACCGTCTTTCTGGTTGTAAGCAATCCCCGTCGCCGTACTCTTCTTACCGGGCTGCACACTGGTCGGGTGCTTGGACTTACAGGATGCCAGGGCCGCCATCGCTAGCAGCACATAAGCCGCTCGTTGCAGGTGATACTTTTGAATCATTGTTCTATTTTGTGTAAAACGTAGGTGCAAAATTAGATAAAAGATATAAGACTTTAGAAGAAGGACTTCATAATCAGGCTAAATTCTCTGAAAATCTTGTATCATACTTCGTTGGTCTTACTTCGTCATCGCGCCCAGAATCTCATCCAGTTGTTCAACCGAAAACACGTCGGTATGGGTGAAAATGGGCCGTCCCTTCGATTCTTTCAGTGAACATTTAGCCGGGTTGCGCTTGATGTAGTCAATTACCTTGCCAAACTGATCAGACTTGAAGAACTCGTCGTTCCCGTTAGAAACGAAGTACCCTTTCAGGATATTATTCTTCAGGGTTAGTTTTTCAAGGTATAATTGTTCCGCTTTCCAGCGAACGTTGACCATTTTGATCAGGTTTTCTACCTCTTCGGGCAACGGACCGAACCGGTCGAGTACTTCCTGCCGGAATGTCTGCAGCTCATCCGGGTTCTGCAGACTGTCCAGGCGAGTATATAACGCCAGTCGTTCGGATATATTGGAGACGTAGCGTTCGGGAATAACAACCTGTAAGTCAGTCTCGATAACTGTGTCAGGAAGAGCCAGTTTTAGGTCGCCGGGTTTGGTCTCGAATAGGTCTTTAAATTCACTTTCGCGCAGTTCCTGAATAGCTTCATCGAGCACTTTATGGTACATCTCAAAACCGAGGTCATTCACGAAACCACTCTGCTCAGCACCCAGTAAATTTCCGGCACCTCGTATATCCAGGTCACGCATAGCGATTTTAAAGCCTTCTCCGAGGTCCGAAAAGTCTTCAAGAGTCTGGAGTCGTTTGCGCGCGTCGGCTGTTAGAATCGAAGGCGGTGGCGTCAGCAGATAACAGAACGCTTTTCGATTTGAGCGCCCTACCCGACCGCGCATCTGGTGAAGATCCGACAAGCCGAAATAGTGGGCATTATTGATCAGAATCGTGTTCGCATTCGGAATGTCCAGTCCAGATTCGATAATGTTGGTCGATACCAGTACGTCGTAATCGCCCTCGATAAAGCGCGTCATGATACGTTCTAAGCGGTCGCCTTCCATCTGACCATGTGCGATTCCCACGCGCGCTTCTGGCACTAGACGCATAATCAGATTACCAATGGATTCAATGTCGTTCACGCGGTTGTGTACGAAGAACACTTGCCCCCCACGTCGAACCTCTGAGCTTACTGCATCACGAATCGTGGCTTCGTTATACGGATGAACTTCTGTCGTTACAGGTTGGCGATTGGGTGGAGGTGTCGCTATGACAGACAAGTCGCGCGCGCCCATAAGCGAGAAGTGCAGCGTACGAGGAATTGGCGTAGCGGTGAGCGTCAGTACGTCCACTTCAACACGCATTTCTTTCAGGCGATCTTTCGTTTTTACGCCAAACTTTTGCTCTTCGTCAATGACGAGCAAGCCCAAATCTTTGAATTTGATGTCTTTGTTAACAATCCGGTGGGTGCCGATCAGGATACCGATTTCGCCCGATGCTACGCCCTTCAGAATCTCTTTTACCTGAGCCGTCGACCGAAATCGGTTGATGTATTCAATCTTCACGGGAAAGTCCGCCATACGTTCGCTAAACGTCTTAAAATGCTGCATAGCGAGGATCGTTGTCGGGACCAGCACTGCAACCTGCTTGTTGTCCGTTACAGCTTTAAAAGCGGCCCGAATAGCCACCTCCGTTTTACCAAAGCCCACATCGCCACAAACGAGCCGATCCATTGGGTGCGGCCGTTCCATGTCGTCTTTTACGTCGTTGGTTGCTTTCGCCTGATCGGGGGTATCTTCGTAGATAAACGACGATTCAAGTTCGGCCTGTAAAAAGCTATCGCGGCTGTACGCATAACCCGGAGCGGTTCTGCGTTTGGCATAGAGCGCAATCAATTCACGGGCAATATCTTTGACCTGTTTGCGAATCCGGGACTTTTTCTGCTCCCACTCCTGCGAGCCGAGCTTGCTCATGGTCGGTGGACCCCCTTCTTTTCCGCTGTATTTAGCGATCTTGTGCAAACTGTGGATACTGACCAACAGGATGTCGTTATCGCGGTAGATGAGCCGTATGGCCTCTTGCAGATTTCCGGCGTGATCGACTTTTTCCAAACCCGCAAACCGACCGATACCATAATCGACGTGCGTTACGTAATCGCCGGGCTGGAGGGTCTTTAATTCACGTAGCGTTAGAGCTTTCGACTTCGAAAACTTGTCCTGAACGCGGTATTTGTAATAGCGATCAAAAATCTGGTGATCCGTAAAACAGGCGATTTTCAGCGCATCGTCCATAAACCCTTCGCGGAGTCCGATATTCATCGGCTGGAACGTAACGAATGGGTCAAGTTCCTCGAAAATCGTTCGGAGTCGGTCAAGTTGTTTGAAAGATTCAGCCGCAATGATGTTGGTAAAACCTTTGGCCTGATTATCGCCTAACGTATCGACCAGGCGTTTGAAATCCTTGTTGAATGACGGCTGCGGCTTTGAATTGTACTGCTGCCGGCCTTCCGTCTTGAAATAAAATTTACGTCCAAACTCAACCGTCCGAAACTTTTTCAGCTCATTCAGAAATGTCCGGCGTGTCTCGAATAAAGCGCCGGGATCGGATATAATCTGAATTCCCCCACTATTGGCTACGATCGTCGCAAAACTCTGTTCGGTTTTTTCGTAACACTTCTCAATAATTTCAAGTGTAAACTCAATGTCCTTGGCCCAGATGGTTGTGGCTTCGGGCAGGAAATCGAAAAAAGGTTCGCGCGTTTCTTCGACGAGCTTGGTCTGGATGTTCGGAATAATGTTGATGAACTCAACCGGGTCTGTTGATAACTGCGATTCGGGATTAAACTTGCGGATGCTTTCGACCTCGTCATCGAACAAATCAATCCGAAACGGGAATTCACTGGCGAATGAAAACACATCGATGATTCCCCCACGTACCGAAAACTGCCCAGCCTCGTAGACAAAATCGGTCTTCTCGAATTCGTATGAATTGAGCAGTTCAGCCACAAAGTTTGTGTCCAGCTTCTCTCCTATCCGAATCGTCAATGTATTGGCCTGCAAAGAACGTTTGTTGATAACTTTCTCCGATAAGGCTTCGGGATACGTGACCATCAGCAAACCATCCTTCGGTGCTGGATTCAATTTGTTCAGCACTTCAGCCCGCATCAATACGTTCGCATTCTCAACTTCTTCGTACAGATACGGCTTTTTGTACGACATTGGAAACAGCAACACTTCCCGACCAAGCAGGTTTTGCAGATCGTTGAAGAAGTAAGCCGCTTCGTCGCGGTCGGTCAGAACGTAAAGGTGATTGCCGCCGACGGACTTAAAAATAGAGGATGCCAGCACAGCGTCCAGACTACCCGCCAGTCCTTTAATTTGCAACCGCTGAGGTTCGGCAGAAGGCTTTCGGCTAAAGGGTTCAGCCAGTAATTTTATAAAACTATCGTCGGCATAAAGGCCGAGTAATTCAGCTGGTTTCAAGCGAAATTCAGGTTGTAAGTCAAACACCAAAAGCCGCTGGAAGAACATTCCGGCGGCACATAAGGGTAACAGCAGGTTTTAAAAATTTGTTGCTTACGGACTTACTCGATTCCAATAAATCCGAAAAAGTTATCTCTTGACACAACCTGGGTTTCGATTAGATGATAAGCTTTAATAAATGATTGAGAAAATCGGGCTTTGGCCTTCGGATTCCATTTGAAATTGAAGGCTGATAAGGCTCCGTTACGTTCCTCAATGTAGTCGATTTCCTGCTGGGCGTGTGTGCGCCAGAAATACCGATCACCTTGTAGATTTTGATACGTAATGTATTTGCGACGTTCATTGATCAGGAAGTTTTCCCAAAGCAGATCGGCGTCATTTCGTTGCTCGATAGGGTTGAACTGATTGACGACGGCGTTACGTATTCCGTTATCATAAAAATAGATCTTCCGACTTTTTTTGAGTTCGTTAGACAAGGCTCGGTTGAGGCATGGCAGGCGATGAATGACGAACGCTTTCTCTAGCGCCAGGATGTATTTTTCTACGGTTTGGTTATCCAGCCCGCAGGTCTGACCCAGCTCATAATACGATACGTCCTTGCCCACTTGCCAGGCCAGTTCCTGAACCAGTTTTTCTAATTTCTCCGGCTTTAGTATTCGCTCCGAACGCACTACGTCCCGGTACAAAATGTTGTCCGTTAACTGTCGCAGCTTTGCCTGTTCATCGCCGGGATTGTTGATCACGTCCGGGTAATAGCCAAATAACAATCGCTGGTTTAATTGCCTGCTCTCTTCAAGCAGCCCGTGGTGATTGACCATCTCGCCGAACGAAAACGGAAACAGTAAGAACTCTCCTTTCCGGCCTGACGGCTCGTTCGTTTTAGCGCCCAGATTAAAGGCCGATGAGCCAATGGCAATCACCTTTACCTGCTTAAGATTGTCGGTTATGACTTTTAGGCACTGACCAATCGTTTCGATCCGCTGAGCTTCGTCAATGATGAGCGTACTGGTTTGTCCAATCAACTGTCGTAAACGAGCGGGGGTAGGCATCTGAAGTAGTTCGCCTATATCGGCGTCAGCGCCATTCCACCACGTTATTGGGGTCTCTAATTCGGTCTCTAATTCCTTAATTAAGGTAGTTTTACCAACCTGTCGAGGCCCTATTATGATGATTGATTTAACCGTTTTGGAGCTTGTTGCCCGCTTAATTAGTTCTTCTCGTAGTATGCGGTTTATCATAAATCTGCGATTGTCGCAGCAATAATAGTATTAATTTTGCGTATTGAATCGCAATTTTAATATAAAATGATAGCTTTTGCTCTTTTTAATCCAGCAGCTACTGTATTTCGCTGATCAGTTTATACGCTATAGTTTCGTTATCCAGCAGCTTGCGTATACGTGGGCTATCCTCAAAAACGATTACGATTTCTTTTTTGTCTTCCAGCTCATCGTCCGTCCATTTCCAGTCTTCGGCGGTGGCGTCCAGTACGTTTAACACGCTCCCAATTTTAGCTGGATCACGTTCTTTGCTGATAAACTCATCGGTATTGGTAAAATATAACACAATTCGCTCATCATCAAGCCATTGCAAATCATTTAGCGAGTCATTTAGCGCATCCAGACTGAACCCAAAATCAGGAATCTCAAGAAGGTCGGCTATTTCCTCATAAAACTGACGTAGTGTAATGACTTTTTTGCCGTCAATATGAGCGATAAAATAGTTGGCGAAAAGGGTTTCCAACTCGCGCTCCGACTGGCAGATAAGAATATTGGGACTCATTCGATTTTTTATATATTTTTCAGTACGAGACTTGCGTAGGGTAAAGTTCCACGTGAAACTGATTATCAAGCGATTGTATACTTATGTAACCAGCGAAAACCCGGTTACATAGCTATATTTACTGAAATCACACCTGCAAAAGTACAATTTGTGAGCAATAAAAAAACCCTCTTTTCAGGAGGGTTTTTCACGACAATTAATTCAATGAAAAGAGCGGAATTCGAGCGGCAATCATGTTGTGAAACATAAGCTCGGTAATCATCGGCGTCATGTATTTAATGAGCGGAAATTCCGAAATTGATTCCATCACTTCTAATTCTGAATCGGCTTTGAAGATGCACCAAAGCTTCTGGCGATCTACCGAAAGGGAGTAGGACAATAAAAAACCCTTCTCCATGAGTTCTTCCACTTTGAGCCGTTGGGCGGGAATGCGGTTCTCAAACCCTTCATCCAGTACAGCCGGAAGGTCAAATTCAACCATGTATTGGCTCATAAGCATTACTGTTAAGTACAGATCAGGAGACTGATTGTTGCTCTCCTGCTATCAGCAAATTAACGATGTTTAGCTCATCTTCGTTAATCGTGTGCGGAAAATTTGGATATAATTTCGTCGTTACGTTTGCTCCCATCTTCTGAAATACGTGCTCCGATTCCAAAACCCGCTCTTTCGGAACATGCGAATCACGGTCGCTGCATCCCAGAAAAATAGGTGTTTTTTCGAACGAACCTTCGTAGTTTCGGGGTGTTTCAGTCGGTCCAATTAGCCCGCCACTCAGGCCAAAAACTCCTCCGTACTCGACCGCATTACGTGCTGCGTATTCCAGCATCAGACAGGCACCCTGCGAAAAACCAAGCCAATAAATCTGGGCCATTTTAAAATTAAAGTCCGATTGTAAGCGGGCACGCAGGCTTGCCATGACTTCCAACGCCGAGGATAGATAAGGTTCATTTTCCTGGAGCGGTCGAAGAAATGAGTATGGATACCACGTATTACCCTGCGCTTCGGGAGCAATAAAAGCAAAATCTTTATCCTGAATATAGTGTGATAACGACAAGATATCATTCGCCGAACCACCCCGGCCGTGAACCATCACCATCACCTTATTGGCTTCTTCTAAAGGCTTACCAGCCGTTCGGATATTATTGGGATTATGTATCATTTTTTGTCATTCCGACGAAGGAGGAATCTTCGTAGATAAACAGTTATTGCCTCACCAGAAGATTCCTCCTTCGTCGGAATGACAAGACAGTATCATTATTTATTTAACGATTATCTCGGGTAACTCAGCTTCAATTTTTGCCCGTCGAGGTTCATATTGAGAAGGCAATTTCAGCGCTGTTCCCAATTCGGCAAGCGGCTCATCGACCGTAAAACCGGGTGGATTCGTGGCTACTTCAAACAGAATTCCACCCGGTTCGCGGAAGTAAATGCTGTTGAAATAATTGCGATCCTGAACCGGCGTTACGTGATAACCCGACTCTGCCAGCTGTTGTTGGATAATCAATTGCGTATCATCTGAATCAGTCGAGAAAGCAACGTGGTGGACTGAACCTGCGCCTTGCAGAGCGTGTACATCTTTCGGCGAATGCAACACGTCTACATAATTTCCCGGACCACCGTTACCAGCTTTGAACCGGAACCGGCCCTCCTCCTCCCCTACCAGCGTATGCTGCATAATCTCCGTCAATAGTTTCACCGTCCGATCAGGATTCAGTTCGTTTAACGTAACGGTATGAAAACCGCGAACGGCAAACTCCGCCGGAATTCGACCGTTCTCCCAACCGGGACGTTGGTCATCGTCGGTAAAGACAAGCTCAATACCCATACCGTCGAAATCTTCAAACCGCACATACGTTTCGGAGAACCGCTTATAAGGACCAGCATACGGAATGTTACGTTCGTGCAGTCGATCCATCCAGAAACGTAGCGAAGCCGTCGGTGCAGAAAAAGCGGTGTACGTCAATTGACCAACGCCTTTCCGACCGCGGGGTAAATTTCCATAAGGAAAGAACGTCAGAATCGTACCGGGCGAACCCGTTTCATTACCATAATAAAGATGGTATACATCCGGTGCATCGAAGTTGACGGTTTTCTTAACCAAACGAAGACCAAGAATATCGGTGTAGTAATCAACGTTACGTTGTGTGTCGCCAGCTAACGTCGTTACGTGATGAAGACCATTGATGAGCGTTTCCATAATCTTGAAAGTGAAAAAGGTTAAATTAATTTATTGTATCAACATTTAATGTACATACATCTAATAATAGCGAATAGTTCAAATAAAAATGTCCAGGAAATTTATCCTGGACATTTTGTTTACCTCAAAGTAATTGAACCTAAAAAAGGAAAACTCAACAAAGGGTGCTATCTACTCAGTTAAGAATGGATAATCTTTCTGCATGTACACGTCTTTGTAAGCTTCTTCGGCAGGTGGATAGGGAGACTCCTCTGCAAATTGAACAGACTCGTCCACAATACCTTTTATTTTCTGATCAATAGCAGCCAGGTCCTCTTCCGAGGCATAACCTTTTTCCAAAATAGCGGCTTTCACCTGCTCGATCGGATCGCGCATTTTATACTCTTCAACTTCTTCCTTCTTGCGGTATTTCTGAGGATCAGACATCGAATGGCCGCGATAGCGATACGTGCGGAACTCCAGGAAAGTTGGACCTTCGCCAGCACGAGCCCGTTCAGCAGCACGACTGACGGCTTCATGAACCGCTTCGACACTCATGGCATCAACCGGTTCGGAAGGCATGTCATACGCTTCGGCAATCGTGTACAAATCCGTTACGTTCGACGAGCGAGCAACAGATGTCCCCATGGCGTAGCCATTATTCTCAACAACGAAAATGACCGGTATTTTCCAGAGCATAGCCATGTTGAAAGCTTCGTGCAAAGCGCCCTGGCGAACGGCCCCATCGCCCATGAACGTAATGCAGAGATTACCCGTCTTGTTATATTTCTCAGCGAGACCAATTCCAGCGCCCATCGGAATCTGAGCACCAACGATCCCGTGGCCACCCACAAAGTTTACCGACTTATCGAAGATGTGCATCGAACCGCCTTTGCCTTTCGACGAACCCGTCTGTTTGGCAAATAACTCAGCCATTATAGCTTTTGGATCGGAGCCCAGCGCAAGCGGGATGCCGTGATCGCGATAGGCAGTGATCCATTTGTCGTCTTTTGTTAAAGCCGAATAGGAGCCCGATGAACAGGCTTCCTGACCAATGTAAAGGTGACAGAATCCTCTGATTTTCTGTTGACCATATAACTGCCCGGCTTTTTCTTCAAACTTCCGTTGCAGCTGCATGGATTCATACCAGTACATATACCGCTCTTTCGAATGCTGCGTTTTCGCGGCTTCCGGAGCCTTTCCATTTTGTTTGGCGGTTCCCCGCTCAGATTTCTCTTTGACGCTTGCCATGAGGAATGAAGTTCGATAAAATCAGCAATCGCTTGTACTGCCCTTAGGCCTATTAACCTAACAAACCGACCGTATCTTTGTTGCCAATACCAAAACGTTAGTTAATACAGAGTCTTCTGTATTGGACTGCCGCGAAATTACGCATTATCGCGTTATCCGCTACATCTATGTATCTCGAAAAACTTAGCCTGACCAATTTTAAGAACTATGAGGACGGACGATACGTGTTTGGGCGGCAGATAAACGTAATTGTAGGCCCCAATGGCAGTGGTAAAACCAATTTGTTAGACGCTGTTTATTTTCTGGCGCTTAGTAAAAGTGCTTTCCAGAACCAGGACGCATTCAGTATTTTACATGATGCCGACTATTTTATCATTGATGGCATTTTCGAGGAAGACGAACACCATAGTCAGCCAACCCGGGTACAGATTACCATCAGTCTACAACGTGGTCAGCGCAAAGTGATTATGGCTGATAAAAAGCCCTATGAACGAATCAGCGAACACATTGGTCGGTTTCCGGTCGTACTGATTGCACCGAACGATACCGATCTTGTCCGCGAACACAGTGAAGACCGGCGGCATTTTTTCGATGGAGTGCTCTCACAACTCGATCCAAATTATCTGCGGGATTACCTGATGTATCAGCAGGTGCTGAAGCAACGTAACAGTCTGCTCAAACTTTTTGCGGAGCGGAATCAGGTCGACAATGACATGCTTGATACGTATGACATTCCTCTACTCGACTTGGGACAGAAAATCCACGACCGTCGGAAACAGTTTGTCGAAGAATTCTTACCGGGCTTTCGGGAGCACTACGCCTATTTGAGCAATGAGCGCGAGATTGTGAGTATTGTGTATGAGTCGGAAGTGAGTGACCCGAATTTTGCGGAGGAATTCCGGCATTTTCGTCGACGCGATACGGTGCTGCAACGTACCACCATGGGTATTCATAAAGATGATTACTCATTTCTGATCGGCGATGGCAGCGGCCAATCTGTACCACTGAAAAAATTTGGGTCGCAGGGGCAGCAAAAAACGTTTGTCATTGCGCTGAAACTAGCCCAGTTCGATTCTCTGGAATCTGAGAAGGGAATTAAACCCATTCTGTTGCTAGACGATATCTTCGATAAGCTGGATGACCGACGTATTAGCAAGCTGATCCAGCGAATGGAAGAAGGTGCGTTTGGCCAGCTCTTTATTACAGACGCCCGTCCGGAGCGTACTCGTGAACTGCTCAACTCCGTGAAAGCCGATGTCCGCTTTTATGAGATTGGCGGTTAATCAACCCCTCAAATGACCCAATTCGGGTTTTAAGCCTCACAGGTTCATCGGCATAATCGGTCGTTTCACGCCAGTTTTTAGGCCGTTCATCATTTAATGTTAAAATGTATAGGAAACTCAGAACTATATTTGAGTTTCCGAAGTTCATCCTGCAAAAGTTCTATTTTACTTAATGAAGGAAAGAATATTAGCAGAGGCTGAGCGCTTGTTCTGGAAATATGGGATTCGTTCTGTAACGATGGAAGACATTGCTAAACAGCTGGGTATTTCAAAGAAGACAATATATCAGCATTTCAGCGACAAAGAGCAGATTTTATCCCAAGTGATCGAGACTAAAATGGGTAGAGATCAGTCAGAAATGATGTGTATGGCTATCGAAGCCGACAATCCCATAGAAGAAATCATGCACGTGATAGCGATGATACAGAAACATGCCGACCAGGTCAGCCCGAATCTGTTGATTGATCTGAAACGGCATTATCCACAGGCTTTTGCACAGTTTAGACAATATAAAGAAGGCGAAATTATGCGATCTATTCTTGAAAATATCCAAAAAGGTGTTTCTCAAGGACTATATCGATCTGACATAAATCCAGCTATTTTAGCTCGGCTACGCGTCGAACAAATAGAGCTGGCATTTAATAACGACATCTTTCCAACGGATCAGTACACCATGCCCGAAATTCAGTATGAACTGATGCATCATTTCATACGAGGTATGCTGACCGAGAAAGGCTTCACCATTTACAATCAGTATGTTAACCCGAATAATGAGTACAATCTATCTGTCTATGAAAAGAAATAGTACACTCTTGATTGCTGCGCTTTGTCTGTCGACAAGTTGGCTAAGGGTGGTGGCACAGGTGCCCACACAACCCTCGGTTGGGCAGCAGCCGACGGGAGCGGCCGGGAGTGGTCAGCAACCTGGAGCACAGCAGCCCGCTGGTACGGGTGCCGTCGTAGCAGAGCCGGGTGTTACGCCAGGAACGGGTGTTGTCGTACCTGGGCAGCCAAATACTAGTGCAGCTGGTGCAGTTCCTTCCTTGAATCCAGCGACTGGGCCGGTGAATCTTCAGCCTAACGTTATTTCGAATTTCAATTCGGGATTAGGACTTGCACCAACGGGACTACGTCCGTCAAATCAACAATCTAATGGTAAGTCCTTTACATTACAGGAAGCAATTGACTTTGCTATTCAAAAGAATGTTAATGTACGGAACAGTCAACTCGATGCTATAAGCGCCGAAGCACGTATCAAGGAAACGAAAGCTGGGGCCTTGCCTCAGGTTGCCGGTAGTGCTTCGCTCACCGATAACCTAATTATCCAGCGGGCGTTTTTACCAGCTAACTTTTTCGATCAAAATGCGTCACCGGATGCGCCTGCCGTACCGGTTCAGTTTGGAGTGAATTATGCAGGTAATGCAACCGTCAACTTAAATCAGGTTATCTATAGCGCCAGCTTAAATGTTGGTTTGCGGGCAGCCGCTACGTATCGTGAACTGGCTCAGCGGAATCTGCAGTCTAGCAAGGTAACCGTGGCTGAGCAGGTCGCCAAAGCCTATTACGGAGTGTTGGTTGCCGTAGAACGAGCTAAATTGCTGGATTACAACATTGGCCGTCTGGATACATTGTTCAATGAAACGAAGGCGATGAACCAGCAGGGATTCGTCGAAAAGCTGGATGTGCAACGGCTGGAGGTGCAAGCTAACAACCTGCGCGCCGAACGGCAGAACGTACAGAATCTGATTGAGTTGAGTTACACCCTGCTAAAGTTCCAGATGGGTTTGGGCGTTAATGATGAAATCGCCTTGTCGGAGCAACTTCAGGATCGTTCTGTTGAGGATTTGCGGCCATTGATTTCGCCTGATCCCACATTTCAGTACCAAAGCCGGATCGAATATTCCACATTGGAAACGCAGATCAAACTGGCTGAACAGGATATCGAATTGACACAGAAAGGCTATTACCCATCGGTGTCTGGATTTGCCAATTACGGCTATAATAGTGGCCGTAACGTTTTCAGCCAGCTGATTACTGCTCCCTGGCTTAACTTCGGAACGGTAGGTCTGAGTTTACAGGTACCCATTTTTGATGGGTTTCAGAAGCGGTATCAAATCGCGCAGAAGCGCATTACGTTGCAGAAGGCTCAAAATAATGGTGAACTGTTACGTAACTCGATCGATCTGCAAATCCGGCAGGCGAGCATTACCCTGAACAACGGTTTGCAAACGCTGCAAACCCAGCAACGTAACCGCGATCTGGCGCAGGAAATTGTTCGTGTATCGCAGATCAAATACAAAGAAGGCGTTGGTTCAAGTATTGAAGTGCAGAACGCAGAAGCATCGCTCCGCGAGGCACAAACCAACTACTTCTCATCGCTCTATGATTTTTTAATCGCGAAAGTAGATCAGGATCGGTCTCTTGGCCGGCTCTATGTAGGAAACTAAAATATAAAAACAGTCAAAATGAAACCATACTACGCTATTGCCCTTGTGAGCCTTTTAGCTGCCTGCTCACAGGAAAAGAAGAACGACCTACAAAGCAAACGTGATGAACTCGCCGAGTTGAAATCGCAGCAAACCGAACTGAATACAAAGGTTAAAACGCTGGAAGGCGAGTTGGCGAAACTTGATCCGAAAAAGGCTGAAGATGCCCGCGTGAAAGAGGTAACGGTTGCTCCCCTATCGTCCAGTACGTTCAAACACTTTGTGGAATTACAGGGCACGATTGACGCGAAAAACAACGTACAGGTATCGCCTAAATCGGGTGGTGTTGTCACGGCGGTTTATGTGAAAGAAGGCGATAATGTACGGGCTGGACAACCCATTGCCAAAGTCGATGATCAGCTTCTGCGCGAGTCAGTTTCGGAAGTAAAAACGCAGCTTTCGTTGGCCAACACGGTTTTTGAAAAACAGGCGACTCTGTGGAAACAGCAGATCGGTACAGAGATTCAGTACCTGCAGGCGAAAAACAACAAAGAATCGCTCGAACGCCGATTATCAACATTGAACGCGCAATTGGGTCAGTCGACCGTAACGGCGCCCATTTCGGGCGTTGTCGATCAGGTAATTATCAAGGTTGGTCAATCCGCAGCACCGGGTATGGGCCTCGTTCGGGTTGTGAATCTGTCGCAGTTGAAAGTCGTTGCAAAAGTGGCCGATACGTATTCGGGCAGTGTTCATAAAGGGGATGCGGTAACCATCGATTTTCCCGATTTGAACAAGAAACTCAACTCGCATATATCGTTCGTGGCCACCATCGTGGACCCGTCCACCCGGACCTTTACCATCGAAGCGCCACTACCTTCCGATAACGTATTGAAACCCAATATGCTGGCTCGCATCAAAATCAACGACAAGACGCAGGCTAAAGCGATTGTCATCAACGAAAACCTGATTCAGGATACGGAAAATGGCAAGCTGGTCTACGTAGCCGTCAATGAAGGTGGTAAGAAAGTAGCGAAGGCGAAGCCGATTAAAACCGGTCAGTCATACGGCGGTAAAATTGAAGTGACGCAAGGGTTACAGTCGGGCGATCAGATCGTTACGGCTGGTTATCAGGATTTAGTGGACGGGCAACCTATCAATTTTTAGTCAATAGTCGTCAGTCGATAGTCATTAGTGGCTGACGACTGACGACTGATAACTAACGACTTATTTTATGAAATTTGAACAGTATAAAACCCTCGGATTCACCAACTGGTGCGTTGAAAACCGGACGGCGATTTACATCTTCACCTTCCTGATCACACTCGGTGGGCTGTTCGTGTACAATAACCTGCCGAAGGAGCAGTTCCCCGACATCAAGATACCACAGGTGTATATCAACACCGTGTATGTTGGCACGGCTCCTGCCGATATCGAGAATACGATTAACAAGCAGATCGAGAAGCAGTTAAAGTCGATCTCGGGTGTTAAACGGATCAAATCGAATGCTTTACAGGACGTATCGGTCATTCTCGTCGAGTTTAACCCCGACGTACAATCGGCTGAAGCGTTGCAGCGCGTTCGTGATGCGATTGATAAAGCCAAACCCGATCTGCCACAAAAACTGGATTCTGGGCCTACAGCGCAGGATGTAGACTTTTCAGAAATGGCGATCATGAATATCAACATGGCCGGTAATTTTTCGCTGAAGCAACTGAAAGAATACGCGGAAGATTTGCAGGATGTCATTGAAGGAATGCCCGAAATTCGGCGCGTGGATATTGTCGGCGCCCTGGAGCGTGAAATTCAGATCAACGTCGATTTGCCACGTATGCAGTCGGCAGGGCTGGCCTTTAGTGATATTCAGCAGGCTATTCAGGGCGAAAACGTTAACGTATCAGGCGGAGAATTGAATGTGGACGGTGTTCGCCGGACAGTACGTGTGAAAGGCGAGTTTACGGACGTTACGCAACTTCAGAACCTGCAGGTACGTACCGCCACAGGTGCTACCGTTCGGTTGGGCGATATTGCGGAAGTACGCGATAACTTTGAAGAGCAGCAGGATTTTGCCCGGTTGAACAACAAATCGGTTGTAACCCTGAACGTGATTAAACGGGCCGGGGCCAACTTAATTTCGGCTGCTGACCGTATCGAAAAAACTATTGAAGAGTACAGAGAAACGCGATTCCCACAAGGCTTAGACGTTAAAATCACGGCCGACCAATCAGAACGTACCCGTGAAAACGTCAATGACCTGATTAATACGGTTGTGCTGGGCTTCATTTTCGTGGTATTGGTGCTCATGTTCTTCATGGGCGTTCGCGACGCCATTTTCGTTGGCTTATCGGTGCCGCTTTCGGCGCTGGTGGCTTTCGTGCTGATGCCTGTTCTGGGACCAATGGTTGGAGCCTCATTCACGCTAAACACCATGGTGCTGTTTGCCTTCCTGCTCGGGTTAGGGCTGGTTGTTGATGACGCCATTGTGGTTATCGAAAACTCACACCGACTGTTCAATGAAAACAAAGACTGGGATATCAAACAAGCGGTAAAAGCCGCTGCGGGTGAGGTATTTGTGCCGGTGTTATCAGGAACGCTGACCACGATTGCACCGTTCTTCCCACTCCTTTTCTGGCCGGGTATTGTGGGTGAATTCATGAAATTCCTACCGCTAACGCTTATTCTGACGCTGTTTGCCTCATTGTTTGTGGCGTATGTAATTAACCCGGTGTTCGCCGTTACGTTCATGAAACGGCACGAAGACGACAATCACGAAGACAAACAGACCTTTGCCGAAATCAGACGTCCGCTAATTATCATGACCGTTCTGGCGGGTATTGGCTACGTTATTGACCGGGGTATCGGCAACCTGTTCGTACTGTTCATTGCTCTATACGTATTCAATCACTACGTATTGACGCCAAAACTGATCGTGCCCTTCCAGAATCGCTGGTTACCGGCGCTTAAGCATGGTTATCGTCGGTTAATTTCCTGGATATTGACCGGCTGGCGTCCCGTATTGGCTATTGTCGGCGCATTTGGCCTGTTAATCCTGACATTTATCATTGTTGGTATTGCCAAACCGAAAGTTCTGTTCTTCCCCAGCGGTGAACCGGATTACGTCTATGTCTACAACGTAATGCCCGTTGGCACTGATGCGCGCGTAACGGATTCGGTGACAAGAGTGATTGAAAAGCGCGTATTTAAGGTGCTGGACGACACGAAGGCTACCGATATTGTTAACTCAGTTATCTCAAACGTTGGTAAAAACGCGGGCGATCCAATGAATCCCGACCGGTCGGCGACTCCGCAGAAATCGAAGGTTACGATTGCGTTTAAACCTAACGAAGAGCGACATGGTATTTCGACGGATTCAATTTTGGCTAAAGTTCGGTCAGCCATGATCGGCTTGCCAGGAAGCGAAATTTCGGTAGAACGGGAATCTAACGGACCTCCAACCGGTAAGCCAATTGCCATTGAGATTGCGGGTGAAGAGTTTGACGAACTGAAAAAGTTAGAAAAACAGGTTCGGCAGAGAATCAGTCAGGCAGGTATTCAGGGTATCGATCAGTTGAAGTCGGATCTGATTACGAACAAGCCCGAAATTGTGGTCGATATTGACCGCGACAAAGCTGAACGTGAAGGCATTTCGTCGGGTCAGGTTGCTCTGGCGATTCGGACGGCGTTGTTCGGCCTTGAAGTATCAAAATTCCGGGATGCAAAGGATGAATACCCGATTATGGTTCGTCTGAAACCCGACGACCGTAGCCAGATTGATCGGTTATTGAGTCTGAACGTAGTATACCGCGATATGGTTATGGGTGGTCAGCTCCGGCAGGTACCCATTACGTCGGTAACGAACATCAGCTATTCGACAACCTTCAGCCAGATTAACCGGAAGAATCAGGAGCGGCTTGTTACGTTAAGTTCCGACGTAGTGCCGGGCTTCAATGCCAACCAGATTGTGGCGCAGATTCAGGACGTTATCAAAGAGATGGATGTTCCGAACGGATACACCGTTAAAATGGGTGGTGAACAGGAAGATCAGGCCGAGTCGATGAACTTCCTGGTGTCGGCCTTTGGTATTGCCATGCTGCTGATTTACCTGATTATGGCCACGCAGTTTAACTCAGTGGTAAAACCGCTGATTATCTTCGTAACCATCCTGTTCTCGCTGATTGGTGTACTGCTTGGGTTCGTTGTCTTCAACAAAGATTTCTCAGTCATCATGTCGGGTGTCGGGATTATTGCTCTGGCCGGTATCGTAGTGAAAAACGGGATTCTGCTCATCGAATTTATCGAGGAGCTACGGGGACGGGGCATTCCGCTACGGGAAGCCATCATCGAAGCCGGTGGTATTCGTCTGACACCAGTATTATTGACTGCTTCGGCCGCCGTACTGGGTCTGATTCCGCTGGCATTGGGTATAACCGTCGATTTTGTAGGCCTCTTCCGCAACTTTGATCCGCACATTATTGTCGGTGGCGATAGTTCGGTGTTCTGGAATATTCTGGCCTGGACGATCATTTTTGGCCTGACGTTCTCCACAATCCTTACCCTGGTCATTGTACCGTGTATGTACTGGATCAACGAACGTATCCGGATGAAGTGGTTTGGTAAAAAAGACCCTGCACTGGAATACGTCGAAGAGCCGGAAGAAGAACTGGTATAGAAAAATGCTTACTTGAAAGAAATGGGTAATTAAGGTGTCTGACAGATACCTAATTACCCATTTCTTTTATCAACTTTTTACGCAATCCCCCTGTTATCCAATTTCCTTATTCAAACTGCACATAATGAATCGTACTGCGTTGTTTTTCATTCTTCCCGCTATTCTACTCCTGATTGACTGGTACGTTTTTCAGGCGATTAAAACGTTGAGTCGGTCGGCTACCGAAAGCACGCAACGTATCATTGCTATCGTTTTTTGGGGCTTTACGGTGGTATCGTTACTGTTGTACGTAATCATGCAATTTTTGCCTCCCGATTCTATTAGTCGTCAGCTCCGCACCTTCCTTTGGGCAGCGATTGCCATTCCTTATTTCTCAAAGGTTTTTGCTGTACTAATCATTTTTATTGATGATCTCGGCCGGTTTTTCCGCTGGGTTGTCTCGCTGTTCTACAAGCCGGAAGTCCGTGAAGCGGTAGTCGATAACACGCAGCAGACCATTCCTAACGCAGCGGATGGCATACCGAAGGATGCGATCTCCCGGTCTGATTTCTTAATGAAAACGGCCTTAGTCGTTGGTGCTGTACCGTTAGTTGGCTTCACCTGGGGCATTTTGTCGGGTGCTCACGATTACCGGATTCGACGTATCAAACTCCCGCTAAAAAACCTGCCCTCTGGTTTCAATGGCATGACCATTGCCCAGATTTCGGATATTCACTCAGGTAGTTTTTTCAACAAAACGGCGGTGAAAGGTGGCGTGGAAATGCTGCTGGGTCAAAAGCCTGATATTATATTTTTCACCGGCGATCTGGTCAACACTCATGCGGAGGAAGTAAACAGCTATATCGACGTATTTGATAAATTGAAAGCGCCAATGGGTGTTTACTCAATCCTTGGCAATCATGACTATGGCAAATACGTACAGTGGCCCAGCGCGCAGGCCGAACGCCAGAATGTGATGAACGTAGTGGCAGCTCATAAACAAATGGGCTGGAATATTATGATGGACGAAAACAAGATTCTGGAGCAGAACGGCGACAAGATTGCGTTGATTGGCGTTCAGAATCTCGGGTTCGGTCCAGCGGCATTACGTGCCGGCAATCTGGCGAAAGCATATCAGGGTACGCAGGATTACCCCGTAAAACTTCTTCTTTCCCACGATCCTACGCACTGGGATGCCGAAGTACGCCCGAAATACAGCGATATCGACGTAACGTTTAGTGGCCATACGCACGGAGCACAGTTTGGCGTTGAAGTGCCCGGCATAAAATGGAGTCCAGCCCAGTATTTTTACAGACAGTGGGCGGGTTTATATCAGGAAGGCAATCAACGGCTTTACGTTAACCGTGGGTATGGCTATATTGGCTACCCCGGTCGCGTCGGAATTTTGCCGGAGATTACAATTTTTGAACTGGTAAAAGCATAGTAGCCTGGCCGCTGGTGCGCCAGCCCGGCCAGGCTACGGATTGATCACGTAATTGGGTAAATTGTAAGCGAACAGCAACAGTTTACCCAATTATCTTTTTAATGCCAGTCCGTTAACCAATAACCTAAGCAATCCGTTACGTTAATCAACTAACCATCAAGCGCGCATGAAAATCATCTTTATTACGGGTCTTTCGTTCTTTATGTCTTTGCTGTCTTATCTAAAGCCGATGGAAAAACCTCAGGCGACGAGCATTCCTCTCTGCCATAAGCCTGCCGGGCCGCTTTCTGCGAATGACATGTCGGCAATGGCTACTGATCCGGCATTCCAGCAATTACACGCGGCTCCTCTCCCGTTTACCTATACGGGTGCGGGCGAAATGATCAAATTCTCAACGCCCGACGGACAGTCGGCTAATGGATTCTTGCTGAAATCTAAGAAAGCATCCGACAAATGGCTGCTGGTCTATCAGGAATGGTGGGGATTAAACGACAACATTAAGCAACAGGCTGAAACATTCTACAACGACTTAAAGGATGTGAACGTACTGGCTGTTGATATGTATGATGGCAAGGTAGCTACTGAACCTGCCGAAGCTGGAAAACTAATGCAGGCTGCTAGTAAAGACCGGCTTACCAGTATTCAAAAAGGAGCCATTGCTTATGCTGGCCCAAAGGCTGAGTTCGCCAGTGTCGGCTGGTGTTTTGGTGGTATGCTTTCGCTCCAATCGGCGATTATGGAAGGGAAACAGGCAAAAGGTTGTGTGATGTACTATGGACGTCCAGAGCAGGATGTTGAGAAACTGAAGACGCTGAGTACAGATGTTCTGGGAATTTTCGGTAGCCAGGATAAAGGCATCACGCCCGAGTCGGTCAAGACGTTTGAAGAAAACATGCAGAAGGCCGGCAAAAAAGTAACGGTAAAAATGTATGATGCCGGGCATGGTTTTGCTAATCCCAGTAACCCGGTCTATAACAAAGAAGCTACCGCCGACGCTTACAAATTGTCACTAAATTATTTGAAAGATAAATTGAAAGCGTAGTACTTATCCTGCTGATTATAAAAGCCTGACTATCTGATGGTCAGGCTTTTTAATTAAACTTTAACAGCTTTCTTCTCGTTTCCATTAAACGTTTCGGTTCATAATCTGTCTAAATCACAAATCGGTTAAAAACCTACGACAGCGATGAAAACGGTTAAATGGAGTGGACTACTAGCTGGCTTGATCTTGGGTATCGCTACGGTCAGTTTCGGGCAGTATGGCCCTGGTTACGATCAGACATACCCGAATGGGAATCCGAACTATAATCCAGGTTATCCGAATGGCTCGAATGGGTACGACCCCAATTATCCGAATGGCTATGACCAGCGTTATCCAAACGGATACAACAACGGCTACAGACCCAATTATCCGAATGGTTACAATGGTTATTACCCGTATGGTCGACCCTATCCTGCTCAGCCACCGGTAATCATTGTACCTCCCCGGGTGGTAATCGCTCCACCCCCACCGCCAGTTTTCGTAGCACCCGCACCAATAATTGTTCGTCCCTATCTGGGTTATGGATACGGTTACAGACACCGTGGAGGACGTAACGGTAATGGCTGGCGTCGTTGGTAGGAAAAGTAAATTGTTCGCTAAACAGCTATCAAGTAGCCTTGTTTAGACGTTATATAAGTAGATGGTTCAACGTAATGATTCTGTAAAATGAAAACGATAAAATTAATGCCTTTGCTCACGGCCGCGATGCTGGTCGTTCTTTTGGCGAGTTGCGGTCCTGCTTATGTTAGTACAGGTGCCGGCTATGGCCCTGGCTATTATGGGGCTCGTCCGTATGGTTACAATTACGGCTACGGCTATCGTCCGTATGGGTATTACCGCCCGCCCGTGATCGTAAATCGCCCGCCCGTGGTTGTTCGTCCCCGTTATTACTCGCCCTCACCCCGTAATTACGGTGGTGGTGCTCCACGCGCTCGTGGCGGATATGGTGGAGGTTATAACGGTGGTGGCCGTTCACGCGGACCAAGATAAAAGACCAGTTAAGTCTGGTGGATTAAGTACCGACTCTTACAAGGGTCGGTACTTTTAGTTATAGGCTAACTCCTGCAATAATCAACTACCTACGTAATGCTCATAATCACCAGAACCAATAATTTTTTTCCCTGCAACAGGCATGTTGTATAAATAAATCCAGCAATTAAATGAGCCTTCTGACCAGCTAACGGGTATTATTGTCCGGATATATTCATGGGATTGACCAATCGGCTCATTGATGCCTTCATAATCATCCAGATAAGGCAGTAAAGTATGTTTATGTTGCCTGATGTCATACATTGTTCCCCAAACGAGTTGAAGACTATCCTGCTGATAAATGGCTCCTGGATAATTACCTAAATCGAAGAGCTGACCCGGAAAGGACCCTTCACCCACGTATTGACTGTGCTGACGCAGATAGCGCGCAAAGGAATTTGTAAATGCCGGACGTAACGTACCATAAACAATCAGATAGTCTGAATCTGTAAGCATATCGATTTTGAACTAAAAATCTTCTATTTTGGTCTGACTAATAGAGCGATTTCTGCGTTACTAAAGAAACAGGTTCTGGACATGAAAAAGACAAAGATTCTTCTGCTGCTTGCCGCATCACTTGTGCTGGTTGAGATTCCCCTGGAAACGATGGCTTCTTCATCTAGCAAAGCTTCGGAAACATCGATCTTTGGTCGTAAGAAAAAAGGGTACAAACAAAAGCGCGGAGGGTTGTTTAACACTGGTCTTTTTCGGAAGAAAAACCCCTGCGGCTGCCCGAATCATTAAGCAATTGTTAAGAAATTGTATTTATATCAGAGTCAGGCCCTTAGACGGGCCTTTTTTCGTTTAATTAGTTGTAAAAATCTGTGTTTCAGTGTATTTTTTCGTACCTTTGCGGTTTGAAAAGATGGCGGTAACAGACTCTGGCTGTTACAACTCAAAACCAATAACTCAACCAGAGACTGTTAAGGCTTCATTTGTATGCAATCAATTCGCAATATAGCAATCATCGCCCACGTTGACCACGGCAAAACAACACTGGTTGACAAGATTATTCACGCGTCCAAACTCTTTCGGGACAATCAGGAATTCGGCGACCTGATTTTGGACAACAACGACCTGGAACGCGAGCGGGGTATTACCATCGTTTCGAAGAACGTATCGGTTCGTTACAAAGACGTTAAGATCAACATTATTGACACACCAGGCCACAGTGACTTTGGTGGGGAAGTAGAGCGCGTACTGAAAATGGCCGACGGCGTTTGTTTGCTGGTCGATGCTTTTGAAGGCGCTATGCCGCAAACTCGTTTCGTGTTGAGCAAAGCCCTGCAACTGGGCCTGAAGCCAATCGTAATCGTAAATAAGGTTGATAAAGAAAACTGCCGCCCTGACGAAGTGCACGAGCAGGTTTTCGATTTGATGTTCAACCTCGGCGCAACCGAAGATCAGCTGGATTTCCCAACCGTATATGGTTCGTCGAAGCAAGGCTGGATGGGGCCTGATTGGCAAACACCAACCGATAACATTACCTATCTACTCGACACGATTGTTGCAACCATTCCGGCCCCTCCTATGAATGAAGGCTTGCCGCAGATGCAAATCACGTCACTTGATTATTCGGCGTTCGTTGGCCGGATTGCTATTGGTCGTGTTCATCGTGGTACGCTGAAAGAAGGCGCTAACATGGGCCTAGTTAAGTCGGATGGTTCGGTAAAGCGGGTAAAAATCAAAGAACTGCATTCGTTCGAAGGACTTGGCAAGCAAAAAGTGGCCGAAGTCATGTGTGGTGATATCTGCGCTGTTACGGGTCTGGAAGATTTCGAGATCGGTGATACACTGACAGATTACGACAACCCGGAAGCCATCACCCGTATTTCGGTAGATGAGCCAACGATGAACATGCTGTTCACGATCAATAACTCGCCATTCTTCGGTAAAGAAGGCAAGTTCGTGACCTCGCGTCACCTGCGTGATCGTCTTTACAAGGAGATTGAAAAGAATCTGGCTCTCCGTGTCGAAAATACCGATAGTGAAGACCGCTTCCTGGTTTATGGACGGGGTATTCTTCACTTGTCGGTTCTGATTGAAACGATGCGTCGTGAAGGCTACGAATTACAGGTTGGCCAGCCACAGGTATTGTTCAAAGAAGACGAAAATGGCCATAAGTTAGAGCCGATCGAAACGCTTGTTGTCGACGTACCGGAAGAAACAGCTGGTAAAGTAATTGAGTTGGCCACGCAGCGTAAAGGTGAATTGCTGATTATGGAGCCAAAAGGCGACTTACAGCACCTTGAATTTGAGATTCCATCGCGTGGGTTGATCGGTCTGCGCTCGAACGTACTGACTGCTACGTTTGGTGAAGCCGTAATGAGTCACCGGTTCAAAGAATACCAGGAGTACAAAGGCTCAATTCCTGAGCGGATCAATGGCTCACTGATTTCGATGACCAGTGGTTCAGCCACAGCTTACTCGATTGATAAACTTCAGGATCGGGGCGTATTCTTTGTAGAGCCTGGAGATGAAATTTACACAGGTCAGGTAATTGGCGAACACAATCGTCAGAATGACATCGTCGTAAACGTACAAACGGCGAAACAATTGACGAACATGCGGGCTTCCGGTTCGGATAACAACGTGAAAATTGCACCGAAAATCACGTTCTCACTCGAAGAATGCATGGAATATATCCAGAAAGACGAATACCTTGAAGTAACACCAAAAGCGTTACGTATTCGTAAAATTTTCCTGGATGAGAACGAACGGAAACGTAATGCGAGCAAGTTTGCGATGGCGTAATGAATGCTGTCCTTAGGCAATAATCAACCAAAAAGACCCGTCGATCACTCGACGGGTCTTTTTGGTTGATTACGCTGTAAATTAACTTTAAACGTGACCTCGTTCAGTAGAAATTCCGAAAGTAGGTAGTGACTTAAACGGGAGTAATACTGGTATTTTAGCCTGGGTAGGTTTAATAACTGAATTCTGAATAGCAGCGTATTCAGCCTGTCGGCGGGTATAGCTATATCCGGCAATGAATAGCAAACTACCGATAACAACTACAATAATTTTTTTCATATTGTTAAGCTTATTTTTTTGTTCAGGTGTGATAATCTCAATGCCAATTTATTAACTCTAGCGTTACATTCTATCGACTTATTATCAAACGGTTATAGATAAAATCCTGAACTCTTTTTAAGTTAAAAAAATCTCGACCTCTTTAACTTAATACCATGCCATTTTAGAAATTGAACATGACTATTAAAAAGATAACAAAAACGATGCACAATGGTTTGTACGAAACCGAATTATCTGCAAGCCAAAACGAAATTTAGTTCGATATATTAGCCAATCATGGTATAGACTATGCATTTAAAAGCTAACGCCAAGACGAATAGCCATGCGATTATAAATTCGTGCTTCGTCGCGCTGAATATCATTTCCCCCGATTGGCTTCTGAACGTCGGCGGTCTGGCGCTTATACGTTAGCGACATCACAAAAGCGGATGATGATGGTTTGCCGACCCGTAGAGCAATTCCGGGATTTATCATCCAGCCACCCTTAAGATCATAGCCCGTTGAATTCGTATGAAGCCAGGCGAATCCGTAGCCTCCATCCACAACAGCCAGCAAACGTACATTCTGCTCTGAACGTATCAAGTCGTAGCGGATTCCTGCACCAACGGGCATCAGCAAAGCCGATTTGTACCAGTCAATGCCTACTAAACCACCTACGGCTACTCGCTGAGTCAACTGAACGCCGTTGAAGGTCTGCGCGGTTAAGCTAACTTTATTTTCAACGATCTGAGTAGTCGAAGGGCCTGATAGTACTCGTCCGAATAAACCCCCTACTTCTGTATAATTTACGTAAGTGGGTCGTTGGGGAAACAGTTGGGCAGAAGCGTTTCCAGCGGAGAACGCCATGATCAGGTAAAGCAATAGCCGTTTCATAGTGATGATCAGTAATAGGTTGGACGGCTGATTGGAATATGACTCAGTTGGCGCAACTGACGCGGATTGCTGGCATCGAACTGGTAGAAACCATCCTTGCCAATGAGTAGTAGAGATTTCTCCAGCGGAATTACATCATAGGCATTCAGGTCTTCAATGTAATCAAGCAGATTACGATCGATATTCATGACGTCGCTTATATTGAATGATTTAAGGCCATAAGCACCTTCGCAAATGAATAGATTTGGATAAGCAACACCTAACCCGTGTGGATTACGCATTGGATAGCTTTTCAACAAGCGTGGGTTAACGAGATCGGTAATGTCAACAACGTCTAACTGATTGGTGAAACCACCACATTGATTACCAGAACGTAGTGTTACGTAGGCTGTATGATCATGCACTACGACCGGATCGCAGACACGAGCATGCTGAAAAACAGATAAACGCTCAGGCTTCTCCGGATTGGAATTATTGTAAATGTGCATACCCGACTGGGACCCAATAAACAGCTTGTCTTTGTAGGGAAAAATAGTTTCGATTCCCCAACCCAACTGTATTTGATTGCCAATCTTGGGGTTAGCCGGATCTTTTATGTTGAACAACTGCATAGTTGATTGACTGATCGTATAGAGGTAATCACTGTAAAGTGCAAACCGCGCCATTGAACCAGCGACCCCATTGGTCGTTGTCGAACCGCCAGCTTTGTCAGCCGAGCTGAACTGGGCATTGGATGATAAAGCCGTGGTAAACCACCCCCAACCGCCTGTTGGCGTAACATTTTCCTCGCAGTTTGTCTCAATGGTTTCGGTTACGTAACTAACGTTCTGGTCGTATACTATCTGATTCGTAGCGTCCATACTCCACCAACCACCTTCAAAGGAGCCATTGGGAAATACGTTCGGTACGCGGCTAACCTCTTTAATCGCAGCCAGATTGCTGATATCGAACGTAACCAGGTCCATATAGCTATCGGCATATAGCGTATTGTTGCGAATAGCCATATCGCCGTTGCCTGGGATTCGGATGAAAGCCACTGGTTTGGGAGATGACGGATTGCGGTTATCGATGATATGAATCCCCTGTTTCAGCTCATTAATGAACAGAAACTGATCTTTCGTGTAAATTTTCCCTGGATTAACCAGCGTCTGGGCATTTTCTACGTGAACACCCTGTCTGAGTTGCGCGAGGGTATAATTAACGGGTGTGTAACGCCGATACGTCCGGGTTTCTTTGCATTTATCTGTGCAACCAGCCAGCCATAAAATAGACGAAAGAAAAAGAAGTAAATAATTGGTTTTCATACGCGTAAGAGTTGAGGTGTAATACACGAGATTCTTACACGTATGAAAACGTTGGAAAGAGTTTAAAAAAAATTGCCCGGCTGTCCTGATTACGGCCGGGCAATGTTGATCTTACACAAAAAGGGGCAATTGATTATTGTTTTTTATACGCATACGTTGATCCATCAGCCAGAGTAGTTCCCTGCGGGGTTCGCTCCGTTAAATACAATTTACCATCCGCTAAGCGAAACGACTGCTCGGTTGAATCCTGCTTGTAATAAATAATTCCCTGAGTGCTTCCTCCATTGGGAAAGGAAAGTGTATAAGAACTAGATTGGATTGGTAATCCGTTACGCGTTTGGCGATACGTACCGCTATTCATAATACCATCGTAAAACAAGCTTTCACTATAACCTGCTTCAGCAGCCGTAACGGTCTTTTGGGTTAAACCATACGTAACGGTGTTGAGCGTCCAGTCGCCGACTAAAGGTGATGGTGGGAAATCACAGCCACAGATACGTTTTTCACAGCTAAAAACCAGTAGAATCAGAAAAACGATACAGGAACTAAGGCGTAAGGTTTTCATAATCAATTTACTTTTTTATACGTCAGTACCCCTGGTTGACTACCGCCATGATACAATCGAAGTCGTCCTGAAGTTGGTAAGTCAAAACGGGCAACGGCATTCAAGCTGGCAAAATACGTTTGCTCAAACTGCATAGCCTGGGGTGAGCCAGCCATATCGGTATACCCTAAATTATCGGCTGACATCGTACCGTCTAGCGTAGCGAATAATCGTAGTGTATAGCCATTAACAGCCGCTCTTCCACTGACATTAAATGGAGTAATATCCTGGGGTGGATTGCGGCTATCGTATGCAAACTGCAAGGTTACCCCGTTAGTCGAGTCTGGTTCAATGAGCTGCCATGTACCCACTAGAGCGGCAATGTTCGGAGCAACAACCGATTCTTTCTTTCCACATCGGGTTGTTAAACCTAGAAATAATAAAGCAATACTGACGCTTAGCAGGCGGGATAAAATCATTCGTTTATTTATTTTTCATACACTAATACACCGCCGTCGTAGTAAAATCTCAACCGGTTCTGGTTCGTCAGTTCGTAGCGATTCACTGCTTTTAGGTTCGTGTAATACGTTTGTTCAAATTGCATCGCTTCTGATGGACCCGCCTTTTTGGTACTACCGATTGGAGAAATAGCAATTTGAGATTGATTAGACGCCTGATACGTAAGAACGGAGTTGTACTGATTAACTGCTGATTCCCCCGATAAGTTGAACGTGGGCAAGGGAGACGGTAACTGCGTTGTTTGAGGAATCGGATCAATTACCAACGTTACCTTGTACGCATTTGGCTCCACTAACGTCCAGGTTCCAACCAGATCCTGAACACTGGTAGGTGTAGGCTCCACCGGTTTCTCGCGTTCACAGCCCGAAAAACCGGTTGAAGCGAATAGAGCAGCCATTAGCAGCAATGCTTTCATCAGTTACTTCCTTTTGTTGGGTCCGCAATTTTACCGACAAATAAAACTGTTCCCGTTGTTTTTTCGTGAATAACGAACACAAATGGCCGGTTACAAAGCGTTGGTTCCTGTACAGATACAACTGAAACGCCACCTGTTGTGACAGCAGCAGCTTCCGTACCTTTTTCGTCTACCGCAACAAACGTATTTTGCTTCACAAAGCTAAGGGTTAAACCCCCTTTTGCGTTGATTTTCGTAAAGTCAGCCTGGTTGGTAAACGCCGTTGGCATACCTAGTGTGCTCAACGCATCGTTCAGTTTGATTTCGTACTTCAGGGTAAACTTAGGCAAACCAATATCAATCGACCCCAGGGTCATATCCTTCTGTAGTTGCTCCCATTCAGTGCTACTGAGACTGTTGATCAAGGCATCCGCCGTTGTATTTTCTGCGGGTAGCAACACCGTCATCGCATACTTGTCTGAACCATAGGGCAATTCAAAAGCGGTATAATTCGACCGAAAACCACGCTTCAGCGTCGTGTTGAGTCGCATCATACGTACCGTAGGTGTTCCACCCGATGCCAGTTTGAAAGGCGAATCGATTGTCTTGCCAGGGTCAAACTGGGTTTTCCAGTCGCCCTTGAAATACAGCGCGTTCAGTAAGAACATGACGTTATCGGACTGAATCTGATCGATCACTTTGGTGATTTTGCCATTGGTTTTTTCACTGGCCCAGTTATTGATCTTGCCGACCGTTGCCGGGTCGTCAAAATTCTGTGCCGATACGTCTGCCTTGAAGGTCTGCTTCAGTAAATCCTGAAATGAATTCTCAACCGTGAACGTATTTCGGTACCAGACGGAGTTAGCCAGATTTAGCGTTACCTGCGGATCGACTCCCGGTAAATTCTCCATTAGGTTCCTATACGTCTGGTTTGCTTCGGCCAGTGTTTGAGCATCCAGCTTCAATGTTTTTTGGATTTCCTGAAGTGTTTGACCGTTGGCGCCATTCAGAAGCATCCCTAACATGATATGCAAACTGAGTGGAGAGATAAAGAGATTGTTATTCTGCCCTTCCTGTGTACTCACCCGCTTAGTAAGGTCAAAAGCAAACTGGGTGGTTTGGTTCGCAAAAGGCGCCGATACCCGCAACTCACCAGCCGTACCCGTATTTTGGGTTGAGTCAGGTGCTACATTCGATGTTTTGCAGCTAACCGCGAGTAACAAAACGCTGGCTGTGACTGCCGTTAACGTTGAAAAAAGTGTCGTTTTCATAACACAGAATAATAAGATTAATAAAAAGCACTCCTGTGCGTGTAAAGGTTAAATCATCTTCTTATTCTTTCTTGAGGTATGTAACTATCAACTGATAACAATCGAAAAGGTATTTATATTCTAACAAAAAATAGTTTTTTACTTAGTCGGCATGAGCACCCTAAAAGTGATAATCGACGCCAAAACTCATGCCTGTTGAGGTAGGCTGGCTTTGCACCTGCGACTCGGTCTGTGTGCCCAATCCTAAGGAAGGCTGATACATACCGGCCAGCGAGGCCGACCAGCGACCCGGTGGACGATAACGGAAACGAGCCCCCATAGTAGCCGCCAGAGAAACTGGCCGATAAACGCCGTCTTTAGCTGTAACCACTACGTCGCTGCCTACGGTATTACGGACAAAAATATTGGTTAGCAAACCACCTAATACCGCCAGACTTAGTCGTTTCCGAGGCCGTAGTTGATAACCCAGCTGAACGGGTATCTGCATATATTGGTAGTCATTGGTCAGCATTTGCTGTCCCTGGCTAGTGTAATTACTACTTTGTGATAAGTACGCATTGTTAGTAGAAAGTACATCATAGTTTGCTGGCGCAGCGTCACTCAAGGCCTTGGAACTACTACGTAGCGCGTCCACGTATAAGTTACTCACCGTTGCACTCCGATCCGTGTTTGCCCCGGCAATCAGACCATAGGAAGCCGATTGAGTTGGCGCTTCAACGGTTGAATGACCGACCAAATACCCAACCCCTGACTCGACCGACCAGTGTTCATTGAGCTGAACGCCTGCCCCAGCCTGGTAAGCCATCGAAAAGCTCGCCCGGCTATTAACCGATCCCTGATTCGCGTTGGAAGCTACCGTCTTAAGTGCACTTGGTGGGGAATGTACCGATACCATAGGATTGAACGCGTTAGGCATGGCACTCACTGAAGCCCACATCTCCCGTTTCTTACGCGTTTCTTTCGTAAGCTCTGGCTCTATTGCTAATTCCTCGGCAGGTTGAAACCACACAATTCGCTGGATTGGTCCCTGTGATCGCATCCGCAACGGTTTTCCGGTTAGCTGTTCAATAACCTGTGCCTCGTTCTGGCGTGCCTGCATATCGCCCGAAACAGCAATCTGATCAGTCGTTAACGAATTAACGGCTAAACGATTAACTGCTGACGTGAATCCATCCGTCACGGTTGGCATGGATGGATTATGAAACGTAGCAACCGCCGTTGGCTGCGTACGTAACGGGTTAGGTTTATGATTAGACGATGCCATGATCTGTGCCACACCCACATCGTTTGTCCCGCTAACAGATGGCACTTGTATGGTCATCCGGCTGGCAGACGTAGTGGCTGGACGCTTTACTAGTTTTGACGATTTACTCAGCGATGTTGCTACGTCGGCAGATTGATCAGCTGATTTTGTTGCAGACAATTTTTCCGGCGTAGCGGGTGCCATCGCTACGTTCTCTGTTGAATTGGATGGTTGAATCTGCGCAATGGATGGATTCGCTGTAGGTGTTTTCATAACCCACCAACCGACTATTAGCAACGCCAGAGCAGCTGCCAGACCCGTTCCCCAAAGGATTGGTCGCGAAGAAGCGGGTCCTAAGCCCCAAAGCGGAATAATCTTAGGAGCGTTCGATTCATCCAGCCGATGCTCTATCGTATCCCATACGCGGGCGGGTGGCGTTTCGGCGGCTTCGTCAAAAGCCTTTCGCCAAAAGTCATCCGGTACGTTTTTATCTAATTCATCCATAGGTTTTCGTATTCTTCATAGAGGGTGACCATGCGCAGGGTGGCCATCCGACTGTAGTTTTTGTTGCAGCAGCATCCGTGCACGGGAATACTGCGATTTAGAGGTTCCCTCGGCAATGTCGAGCATCTCGGCAATTTCCGGGTGGTTATAGCCTTCAATAGCATACAGGTTGAACACCGTCCGGCAACCGGGCGGCAATTCCTGAATAAGCTGTAGCAGGTATTTATAATTCAGTGTCGGTAAACTTTCATCGGCCTGTGGCAATATGGGAGCCAGATCCTGAACATCGGCGGTATTATCCCACGGTTTCTCTTTTCTCAGCTGTTTAAGGGCTGTGTTGATCGTTATCCGTTTCAACCAGGCTTCCAGTGGGCACTCGAATCGAAATGAATCAATATTTCGATAAATCTTCACGAACGCATCCTGCAAAACATCTTCGGCTTCATCGGGGTCTTTTATGTATCGTTTACACAAGACAAAGAGCTTTCCGGCAAACCGCTCATAGAGCTGTCGCTGTACAATCCGGTCCTGCCTTCGGCATCCTTCTACTAATGCGTATTCATCCTGCATATCAACGCTGACACTCCAATGACCTCATTTATAAACAAACCGTTGTAAGCCAAAGGAAAAAAAATCATATTCTTTCCAAAAGTATATACCGTATACGATAATTAATGTTAGATGCCTGATAGATACGTACCTTTGATACACCAAACAACATAATTTATACATGAATCGTCGGGATGCATTACGTTGTTCGCTGGGTTTAGGGCTGGCAGCCATTACCCAGTCGACGTATGGTCGGGCTTCTGCTGCTAACGCCCGCTTCAAAATAGGGGCCTGCGACTGGTCAATTGGTCCGGCGGGCGATATCAAGAGCTTTGCCGTTGCAAAACAGATTGGTCTCGATGGTGTGCAGGTTAGTTTAAACACAAAAGCGGATCAGGAACACCTTCGACGCCCAGAAACGCAACAAGCCATTAAAGAAGCGGCCCAACAGGCGGGCGTTTCTATCGGGGGACTGGCCATTGGTTTGTTGAACGAAATTCCCTATAAATCCGATCCCCGAACGGAACAGTGGGTGCAGGATAGTGTCGATGTAGCCTATGCCCTGGGTGTGAAGAACGTACTGCTGGCGTTTTTTTCAAACAACGACTTACGGAATGACCAGAAAGGAACGCAGGCTGTTATCGACCGATTGAAAGCTGTAGCCCCCAAAGCCGAGAAAGCGGGTGTCGTACTGGGTATCGAATCCTGGTTATCAGGTCCTGAACATCTCGCTATTCTGGATGCGGTGGGATCACCGGCTGTAAAGGTTTATTATGACGTCTGTAACTCAACCGATGGTGGCTACGATATTTTTAAGGAAATTCGTGATCTCGGTAAAGATCGAATCTGCGAAGTGCATCTGAAAGAGAACGGTTATCTGCTTGGTAAGGGTAAAGTTGATCTGGTAAAAGTTAGACGAGTCCTGTACGACATTGACTATTCAGGATGGTTACAGATTGAAGGCGCCGTTCCCAAAGATAAGCCGATGCTGGAAAGTTACGTTGAGAACGCCAAGACTGTACGGTCGCTGTTTAGTTAACAATCGTTTTAGAGATCCGGCTTGCAAGTTAATTGGCGCAGCATGTGAGACACGCAACTTGAAACCTGGAATAAGAACCTGGCATACATAATGAAGTCTATTTTTTCTTTGAGTCCTTTGCCCGTCGCTTTGACAACGATTGGCTTTTTATACCTGACTGGCCAACCATTGCAACTTCAGCAAGTGAGTGCTACGTTGCCGAATGCCACTCAGACGTATCAGCAACGTAATGTGGTTAGCAGTGACTCCAGCAAGCTTTACGTGCCCGACGATCTGGAAGCGACGCTCTGGGCCGAATCTCCGATGTTTTACAACCCGACCAACATGGACATCGACGCCAAAGGCCGGATTTGGATTACGGAAGCGGTTAATTATCGCAAATTCAATAATAAAGCCGAAGGGCGTCTTGATCATCCGGAAGGGGAGCGGATCGTGATTCTGGAAGATACGAATGGCGATGGCAAAGCCGACGACAGTAAGGTATTTGTAACAGACCCTGACCTGGTCTCACCGCTGGGAATTGCCGTTATTGGGAATAAAGTGATTGTATCAGCCGCCCCGAACATTGTCGTTTATATCGACGAAAATGGCGATGACAAGCCCGACAAAAAGGAAGTTATGCTATCGGGTTTTGGGGGAACGGATCACGATCACTCCCTGCATTCGGTAGTGGCCGGCCCCGATGGGAAGTACTATTTCAATACGGGTAATGCCGGTCCGCACGTCGTCAGTGACAAAGACGGCTGGACGCTCCGGTCTGGTAGCATGTACGTTGGCGGCACACCCTATAATAAAATCAATCACGGCAACCAGGTCAGCGACGACGGACGCGTGTGGGTAGGAGGACTGGCGCTACGTATCAACGCCGACGGTTCAAACCTGAAAGTGATGGCCCAGAACTTTCGTAACAATTACGAAACGGCGCTTGATTCGTATGGCAACATGTGGCAGAACGACAACGACGATGAGGTCATGGCCTGTCGTACGAGCTGGTTGATGGAAGGGGCAAACGCGGGCTATTTCAGCGCAGATGGTACTCGTAACTGGAAAGGCGATCAGCGTCCGGGCCAGTCGATTCCTACGGCCCACTGGCACCAGGAAGACCCTGGCGTTATGCCTGTTGGCGATCTCACAGGTGCGGGTTCACCTACGGGTATGGTCGTGTATGAAGGCGATGAACTCGGGCTGCCATACCGGGGCATGCTGTTAAGTGCCGAAGCAGGCCGAAACGTAATTTTTGGCTATAAGCCTGAATTGTCGGGGGCAGGCTATCGTATGCCTCGTACCGACTTCATCAGTACGTTCCCGAAAGTCGATGAAAATTACAAGTGGAACGACGTGAATAACGATTCTCGTAAATGGTTTCGGCCGAGTGACGTAACGGTAGGTACTGACGGAGCCATTTACGTGGCCGACTGGTATGACCCAATCGTGGGTGGTCACCAGATGAAGGATCGTCAGGGCTATGGACGCATCTATCGCATTACACCCAAAGGCAAAAATCTTAAGGCACCCAAAATTGATCTACGTAGCACTCAAGGACAAATTGCTGCGCTGCTGAACCCCGCTGTGAACGTCCGGATGTTGGGTTTCGATGCCCTTCAGGAACAAGGTGAAAAGGTTATCGCACCGGTTATGGCGCTTTTAACATCACCAAATCCCTATCATCGGGCCAGGGCAATTTTCCTGCTGGTTCAGTTGGGTGGTGAAGGGCAGTTTGAGGTTGAGCGGCTGCTTAAGTCCGACGATCCAATGACCCGGATTACAGCACTCCGGGCGCTACGTAGCATTACTCCCGAAAACAATAAATCGAATCCAGGACTAACCACGTCTCAGGAAGCATTGCTACCCTTATTAGGTAATTTGTCTCTCGACCGAAATGCGGCCGTTCGGCGCGAGGTGGCGGTTGCGCTCCGGGACATTCCATACGCCGAATGCCGGGTTATGCTGAAGAACTTGGTAAATAGTTATGATGGGAAGGACCGCTGGTACCTGAATGCGCTCAGTGAGGCTGCTGATGGTAAAGAAGAAAATCTTTTTGCTGATCTGACTTTACCCGACGATCCAATTCAATGGGACCAGCGAACGGCTGATTTGATGTGGGAATTTCATCCGGCTGCGGCTGTTGGCCTGTTCAAAAAACGAGCTGAATCGCAAGCGCTCTCAGCTGACGCTCGCCGACAGGCCATTACGTCATTGGCGTTCATTAAAAATCAGTCGGCCGCGAAAGCGATGTTGGATCTGTCGAAGTCATCCGATAAAGACGTAGCCGATCAGGCAAATTATTGGCTGGATTTCCGACGCGGCAACGATTGGGCTAAGTTCCTGAACTGGGATGAGGTGAAGCCGGTAGCTGTATCGTCTGAAGAGCAACGAATGCTCGCTAAGCGGAAAGAGTTGCTGGATGACATCAAAACGGAAGCCGAAAAACGAAAATTGGCCATCGAAATGTCTAAAGACCCTGAAGGGGCAAAAATCCTGATTGGGTTAGCTGCAGAGAAGAAATTGTCAGACGATTTGATCAAGGCCGCCGGGCCGGGTATCCGTACCAACAAAGATCAGACGGTTCGAATGATGGGTAAAGAAGATTTTCCCTGGAAACGGCCGAATTCAACGGCTACTAATACCGAAACGGCTTCTGTTTCTACCACATCAACGCAGCAGCCAAGTAGCGAAAAAATTGCCACGCCCGTAGAGACAGTAGCGAAAGAACCTACAAAAACCCCTCCCGTATCGACCGTTCCGGTGCAGGCTACCAATGTTGAAACGCCCCCGGCTAAACCCGCAATGGCGACTACGAAGCCCGACGCTAATTCGCCTATTAGCCAAATTGCGATGCTGACGGGGGATGAGCGAAACGGTCGAACGCTTTTTAAAACGAATTGTGCTACGTGTCACCGTCACGGCCAGCAAGGCGAAGACATTGGTCCCGACTTAAGTAAGATTCACCAGAAGCTTGATAAGAGTGGGCTTCTGGAGGCTATTGTCTATCCAAACGCCGGTATTGCTTTTGGCTATGAACCGTATATGATCATGACCAAAACGGGTCAGACCTATTATGGTTTTTTGGTGAGCGACGGTGAGCAGTCAGTGGTTATTAAGGGGATCAAAGGCATTCGGCACACAATTCCTGCGGATAAGATTTCATCGCGTCGACAGTATAAAAACAGCCTGATGCCCGATCCAAATGCGCTGGGTCTGAATCAGCAGCAATTAGCTGATCTAGCTGCCTTTTTACTGAAGCAGTAAGTATGGAAACAAACGATTACGGAAACATCTATAGGCATGTGCACAGGTTTTATTGACCAAGTGAAGCAGATCGTTATCTTTTAGTACGTGACCAATGAGAGTTGTTGTATCTTATAAATAATCAATGATATTTTTTTGATGATAATTAACATAGCGCCACTTACATAACAACTTTTAATGCGAGTTCTATTCACCCTACTTGTCTTAACAGCTCAACTAGCTACGGCCCAAAAGTCGACTGGCTTTCACTCTGATTTAGATAGTGTTCAGATTATCACTAGTGATATTGACCACTACTTGAAAGCCTACAAAATGACTCAAAAAGAACCAGCTCAACGAAATCAAATTTACCAACGCGAATACATTGACCAGGCATCAATTGGCTTAAAAGACTATTATCAGCGTCGAATACAATCGGTTGAAGCCTTTGTCAAAAATCAGGATGAGAAACCTAAATTCTATGCAGCCATCGTACCCGCCTTGGAACAGGTTAGCCAGCAAAAACCAGCTATCCGTAAAGGCTTACAAAAGCTCAAAGAGTTGTATCCACAAGCTGCTTTCCCCAATGTTTATTTAGTCGTTGGACGCTGGAATTCAGGTGGAACCGTTTCGGATAACGGTCTCTTACTGAGTGCTGATATGCTCAGTAAATCAGCCGTTGTTCCAACGGACGAATTGGTCGACTGGCAACGATTAGCTTACAAACCAGCTAGCTATTTACCAGACGTGGTGGTTCATGAATTGATTCATACCCTTCAAGCTCGGCCCAGTGGGGAGAGAACGTTGTTGAAAATGGCCATCAGAGAAGGTATGGCTGACTTCTTAACGGAGTTAGCTACTGGTAAGAATCCAAGCGACCACATCTATCAGTGGGCTAAGCCACAAGAGCGAGTTCTCTGGCAGGAGTTCAAACAAGATATGAATGAAGCTGAGCCAAAAGGTTGGCTTCAGGAGTTGCCCAAGCGTTCGGATCGGATTGCGGACTTGGGTTATTACGAGGGCTATGAGATTGTAAAAGCGTACTATGAACAAGCCACGGATAAAAAGCAGGCCATTCAAGATATGTTAACGATGGCCGATTATGGAATGCTATTCACCCAAAGCGGCTATGAGAAAAAGATGGCTATGGCCAGATAAAATGGAATATAGCTAACAAAGCCACCTAATCTCTGTCTGTTTACACTCGCTTTTATTTCATATAGCATCATCACACTTATACAGCAAATGGTGGAATTGAAATTTGGAAGTGCTACCCTAGACGATTTTCATAAGCTTATTCTATTAGTGAATGATTTTGACCAATCACTTTCAATAGAAAAAAAGCAGCCATCTGATCTCAAAAAAGACCAGGCTCGTAATAGGAAGTATTTAAGGAAATATTTGGTGGACTCAGATTCTAACTATGTGCTTTGTAAAAAGGAAGACCAAATTATAGGTTACAGCTTCTTAAGTATCGAGAAAAGTCCGAAAAGCGTGGCTTCCATTAATGAGTTATTTGTCATTCCTAGTGAAAGAGGCAATAAGATTGGACTAGCACTTTTAGAAGAAAGCTTGAAATGGCTTAAAGCTAGAAATTGTCAACAAGTCAAATTAACTGTCAACCGCTACAATATTCCAGCTACTAGACTATATGAAAGGCTAGGTTTTCAATTGAAGCGTGAACATTACGTAGATATGTCATTGAATCTCTGATTATCCTTTCTGAGAATATCCACATAACATAAATTTAGTTATTCAACTGATTTAGGAATAGTGATAACTTGCTATGGATCAGTTTATTGTACTTTATTAAAAGCCGTTGGAATCAAATAGCCAGGCTTCTACCCAGTTGGTACTAGTCCAGTCACGTATCAACCAGTTAAGGTTGCTTCACCGAATAGCCTTGTTTTTTTAATTCCGCAGCAGTAAGATTCAATACGTTCACGTCTAATTTGATGGGTGTCAGAGGAGTATTGGTCGAATCTGTCTTGACCGAGACAATAGCGTCTACTACGTCCATTCCTTTAAAAACCTGCCCGAATACCGTGTATTTGTCGTCAAGCCGGTGCTCGCCTTTTTTGTTTTGAACAATGTAAAACTGGCATCCGGCCGAAAGCATTTGAGGGTTGTTGTCACGTCCTGCGCCTACCGCTCCATACACGTGACGGATGTTCGGTCTGAATTCGGGTTTGAGTAAATAGGGCGAATCCGCGAAACCAGCAGGCGTGTCGGGGCAACCGCCTTGTGCGACAAAGTTGTTAATGACCCGATTAAAAGTAAGTGTATCCCAGTAGTTTTGGTTGGCAAGCTTCATAAAGCTCGCTTTGTGGTTAGGTGTTTCATCGTAAAGCCAAAAGAGGATCTCGCCTTTATCGGTTTTGATCTGACCAATCGGGTACTTTTTCTCTGTTTTGGGTGAAACTGTCAACGAAACTAATAAGGTTAGTAGCAGAATGAAGTTTGGCATATCGATAGCAGTTAACTGGTAGGTATGGCTAAAGATACTGAATGATACGTATTAAACCCTTTGGTATAAACCAGAGTCATAGGAATAAGCGTTGTGGAAAAACACATTCATACGCATCTATCCCAACGATTGTTTTCCCTACCAACTATGCATCCGTTTCTGACTATCTTTCTTATTCTATTTACTCTGGCCGCATCAGCACAAAATAAGCCTCAGCCCGATTACGCCCGGGATTGGAAACGAGCGGACTCACTGGCAGCTAAAGGCTTACCAAAATCGGCACTGGCGATTGCTAACCGGATTTACACCGAGGCCAAAATACAGAAAAACTACCCGCAGGTGGCTAAAGCAGCTATCGCGCGCATGACGTATCGGGCGACTTCGGACGAAGATACGTATAAAGAACTGATACGTTCCCTGCGGACCGATATTGCCGAGACCCCCGAACCGGCTAAGTCAGTCCTGCAATCCGTACTAGGCGACATTTACTGGCAATATTTTCAGCAAAACCGGTATAAGTTCTATAACCGCACTGCGGTGAACACGGCAGCATCGACGTCGTCGGATAGTGGGGCTGATTTCACAACCTGGGATGCGCATCAACTGGTCGACGCCATCACGACGGCTTATCTGGCCTCGGTCCGGTTGAAGGAGACTCTTCAAAAAATACCGGTTGCTACGTACGATGCGCTGTTGGAAAAAGGCGATCCCGACGCACGTCCGCTGCGACCAACCTTGTATGACTTACTGGCGCACCGGGCCATTGCATTCTTTCAGAATACAGAGCCCGATCTGTTAAAGCCCGTTTTTAAATTTGAACTGGACCAGGCCGATTACTTCACTTCGCCCGATGTATTTACCAAACTGACGATCCAGAGCCGCGATTCGCTTTCGGGCCGCTACCAGGCCCTGCGGCTCTACCAGCAGTTGCTCGCCTTTCATCTGCCCGATACTACGCCGGACGCACTGGCTGACGCTGACGTACTACGGTTAGAATTTGTGCACCGGCGTAGCGTGGTTCCGAATCGGGATACGTTGTATCGGCAAGGCCTCGAAACGCAAATTACCCGCTATAAGAATCAGCCAGCCGAAGCGGTATATGCCTACCAATTAGCCGAATTCCTGACCAATTACAACGGCCCGATACGTCCGCTTGATGCGAATGACGAACCGTCAGAAACCGCTAATCCAAAAAAGTGGAACAATAAGCAGGCCGCTGACATTTGCCGGGGCCTGATCAAACGGTTTCCAAAAACCCGTTCGGCGCAGCAGGCGACTCAATTGCTGAACCGATTGCTGTCACAGAATTATTCAATGCAGGTCGAACAGGTTAACCTGCCGCAGCAACCGTTCCGGGTGTTGGTCGGCTATCAGAACGTCGGGAAAATCCATTACCGACTGATCCGGTTAAGGGCCTCAGAAGCCAGAACCATCCGCGACAATTACGGCCTTACGGATGACGACCGGAAAAAACGGTACGCAGCCTGGCTGAAACGCCCCAATGTAGCCGAAAATACCGTTACGTTGCCGGAAGACGGTGATTTGAACCGACATTCCATTGAACTGCCGCTGATGGGTTTACCGGTCGGGCATTACTTGCTGCTGGTAACGACGGATGAGAAATTCGGCGATAAAAACGAGTCGGTTCAGTATACGAGTTTTGCCGTATCGGCGCTAAGCTATCTGACGCCACCAAACCCGACTGTCGCCGATACCCGGGCAGTTCTGGTCGCCAATCGGCAAACGGGCGAACCGCTCAAAAACGCATCCGTATCGCTGGTCAGTATGGCTGATGTATCGTGGCTCAGGAACTACAAGCCGTTGAAAACGGATGTAAACGGCTGGGCGAAGGTACCAACCACCGATATACCTAAGCAAACAGGCTTTTATTACCTGATTACGTCCGGTGCCGATACGTTGATTTCGGAACAGCAATACGATTACCGCAGCCAGAACGATCAGAATACGGACCAGACTCAGACTTACGAACAACTGTTTACCGACCGGGCTATCTACCGGCCTGGTCAGCAGATTTACGTGAAAGGGTTGCTCTACGAAGGGAAAACGAACCAGTTTGCGGTTCGCGCCAATCAGGACGTAACGGTCGATTTTATGGATCAGAACGGCGAACAGATCGCCAGCCAGACGCTGAAAACCAACGAATTTGGTACGTTTAGCACCAGCTTCTCCGCCCCCGTCGGTCGACTGACCGGCACGATGAGTTTGCAAACGCCGTATGGCAGCGCCAGCATTCGGGTCGAAGAGTACAAGCGCCCTACGTTTGAGGTGAAGACGAAGCCGATAAAACAGTCGTTCAAACTGGGTCAGGCGGTTACGTTACTGGCCGATGCCAAAACCTTTTCGGGCGCTGTTGTCGACGGGGCAGAAGTTCGGTACCGGGTGACACGGCAACTCCGCCCGCGCTGGGACTGGTGGTATACGTCCCGGAATGGAGATTCCCGGAATGGAGATTCCCGAATTGGCTTTCCCGGCCGCACGAATCAGACGGAAATAGCGAATGGTATTGCGCAAACGGATGCGCAGGGCAATGTCAGCATTACGTTCACGGCGACTCCTGACCAGGAACAGTCGCGTTCAGACAATCCAATTTTTGATTTTCTGGTAACCATCGATGTAACGGATAAAGCGGGGGAAACGCGCAGCACTACACAAACGCTACGTATCGGATACTCGGCCTTGCAGATTAGTCTGGTCATTCCGCCACAAGTTGAAAACGATAAGTCAGCAACGTTTCCGATACGTATCACCAATCAATCGGGGGAAAAAGTGCGGGCTAAAGGCCAGCTAACCGTTTACCGGCTGCAACCGCCGACGCGTCCCCTGCGTAATCGTTTGTGGGAACGCCCCGACCGTCAGTTGCTCAGCAAAGCCGAATTCGAGAAGTTATTTCCCAACGACGTATTTGCAAACGAGAATGATCCACGTTTCTGGCCAAAAGGAGAGGTAGTACAGCAACAAACGATCACCAGTCCGGGAGATTCGCTGATCAAGCCCGACCTGAGCCGATACACACCCGGCGAATACGTAGCGGAAGTGACCGTGACCGACTCGACCGGCGACCCAACCAAAGAACGGGCATTTTTCGCGGTCGTCAACGATAAACAACCGACCGCTTCGGCCCGACCGGACAACTGGGTGCAGGCCCGAAAAACGACCGCCGAACCAGGCGAAGAGGCAGTGTTCTGGGTTGGAAATAGCCAGCCCGGCGTGGATTCGCCCGGATGGGTGCTAATGACGGTAGAAGAAAATCAGAAAGTTGTTCGGGAAGAGTGGCTAAAAACGGATGGTAAGCCGCGTCGCGTTACGTTGCCCGTTACGGAACAGCAACAGGGTGGCTTTGCGGTGCATTTTGCCATGATTCAGAACGGGCGGCTGTACCAGAAATCGCAGACCGTTACAGTACCTTTTACGAATAAGCAGCTTACCATCGAAACAAAAACGTTCCGGACTAAACTTAAACCGGGTGAGCGCGAAGAATGGACATTAACCATAAATGGCTTAGACAAAATGCCGGCCGAGATGGTAGCCACGCTCTACGATGCTTCGCTGGATGCGTTTGAAAAACTCGATTGGCCGACATCCGTTTATCAGCCTTATTCACCGATTTTCTACGGCTGGCGTTCGGGTGGTTTCAATGTACAGTCTGGCAACGTACTGTTTTATCGGTATCGTCCTGAACAACCTGTTCCAGCGCGTCAGTATGACGAGTTAAGTTGGGGTGGTGTACAGAATAATGTTATTCGCGTTTCGATCACGCGGGAAGGCAAGGTTATTTCCGGCATCGTCAAAGATTCCTACGGATTAGGCGTACCAGGCGTGTCCATCATGATAAAAGGATCATCAACCGGAACATCAACGAATGCCCAGGGGGTGTTCTCTCTAAAAGGCAAATCCGATGTATTGTCGGCCACGCTCGTATTTTCATCTTTCGGCTATCAGACTCAGGAGGTGACGTTAGCGCAGGAGCCATTGTCATTTTCGATGAAACCGGATGCACAGGGATTAAGTGAAGTGGTTGTTACGGGGTATGGGTCGCCAAGGCAAGGTGGTGCGGTGCGGATGCGTGGTAACACTACGCTCAACTATGAAAGCAGATCACCTGGGGCTGCGCGAATGAGTATGGCGAAAACGGCTGCACCAGCCGCAATGGATATGGCCGCAGGGGGTGCTGAGGCTAAACCCGATGAAGAAAAACCGGAACAAGCCGGTCCGAAACCAACTCCGGCTCCTATTGTCAATCCTCGCCGAAATTTCAACGAAACCGCGTTCTTTCTGCCCGATCTGAAAACCGACGCGAAAGGTAACGTAGTGTTGAAATTCACGATGCCCGAAGCGCTCACCCGCTGGCGACTGCTCGCCTTTGCGCATACGAAAGATTTGAAAATCGGTACACTAGAGCGCGAGATCATTACGCAGAAAGAACTGATGATCACGGCTAATGCGCCCCGTTTTCTGCGGGAAGGGGATACGATTCGCGTAACGGCCCACATCAATAACCTGAGCGAAAAAGCCTTACCCGTAACCGCTAGTCTGATGCTACTGGATGCACTAACCGGCGAACCTATCAATCAGAAGCTCAACCATACTACGTTGCAAACATCCGTAAACGTAGCGGCTGGTCAAGGTCAGGCCGTGGGCTGGACGCTGGTGGTTCCAGCAGGGCTCGAAACCGTAGCCTGTCGCCTGACGGCTCAATCGGGCACGTTCACTGATGGCGAAGAATTTACGGTTCCTGTACTGCCGAATCGGATGCTGGTAACGGATTCGCAACCGTTCTGGGTAAATGGCAAGGAGACCAAGGAGTTTAAGCTGAAACCGCTAACGAATCTCAATCCAGAATTGCCTGTCCAGCACGAACGACTAACCGTAGAAGTAACGAGTAATCCAAGCTGGTATGCGCTGCAATCGCTGCCGTATTTAATGGAGTATCGGTATGAGTGTGCTGAGCAACTCTTCAGTCGTTTGTACGCCAATAGCCTGGCCGCTCATATTGTTGGGAGCAAACCCGCCTTCAAACAGGTAATTGCTGAATGGCAAAAAACTCCGCCAAAGAGTCCATTACAGAATAACGAAGAATTAAAAGCGGTTACGCTGGAAAATTCGCCCTGGCTGGCTGATGCCCGCTCGGAGACTGAGCGGCAGGCAAAGTTGGGTCAGTTACTGGATGCGAACCGGATGGAAAGTGAGCAGCTTCAGGCGTTTGAGAAACTGCAACAATTACAGACTGAATCGGGCGGTTTCCGGTGGTTTGGCGGCATGCAACCCGACTTGTCTATGACGCTGCACATTCTGAGCGGATTTGGTCATTTGCAGAAACTGGGTGTACGCTTCCCTGACGCGATGCAGGCGAAGATTAGCGAGATGCAGACCAACGCCATTCGCTACGCCGATGCTGAAATGAAACGCTGGATTGAGGAGCAGAAAAAAATGGACGCTCAGAAGAAGGGAAATGGCATAATCGGTCCGTGGTATTTTTCGGCGACGCAATACCTCTACGCCCGCAGTTTTTACGTCAATCAGCCAATCGGAAACTCGGTTATGGCTTACGTGAAACAGCGCGTAGTCGATGAATGGACGAAGCAAAGTTTACAGGGACAGGCCCTGTCGGCGATGGCGTTGTTCCGGTTTGGCGATGACAAAACGGCTAACGGTATTCTGGCGTCACTCCGTGAACGGTCGCGGAAATCCGAGGAGTTGGGCACATACTGGCCCGATAACCAAAGCGGTCTATACTGGTATCAGGCACCGATCGAAACGCAGGCCTATATCATTGAAGCGTTTGGCGAAATCAAGCCGGTTCAGACAGAAATTGATGACATGAAGCGCTGGTTGCTGCGTCAGAAACAAACCCAGTCGTGGTCATCAACCAAAGCAACGACCGAGGCTATTTATGCGCTGTTACTACGTGGTAGCGATTGGTTAGGTACGGGCGTTACAACGCAGGTAAGTTTGGGTGGGCAACCCATCGAAAGTCGAGTGACAAAAGCGGATGCCATTACGGGGTACGAGAAAGTGACCTACGCAGCCGCTGAAATCAAACCGGAAATGGGGGCCATCAAAATCACAAAAACAGCCGATGGCCCGGCCTGGGGTGCGTTGTACTGGCAACACTTCGAGCCGCTCGACCGGGTTATGCCCGGCAGTGCAGGATTGTCTGTTCAGAAAACGCTTTACATGCAACGCGATTCGCCAAACGGCCCGGTCATTACGTCGGTTTCACCAAAAACGTCCTTAAAACCCGGCGATCTGATTAAAGTACGGCTGGTTCTGAAGACCGACCGGGCAATGGAATACGTTCACCTGAAAGATAGTCGGGCATCAGGTTTTGAACCTGTGGCGGCTTTGTCGGGCTATAAATACCAAAATGGCTTAGGTTATTATGAATCACCACGCGACGCCAGTACTGATTTTTTTATGAGTTACCTACCCGTCGGTACGCATGTGTTTGAGTATGACCTACGCGTAGCGCAAACCGGCGATTTCTCAGCGGGTGTCGCTACAGTACAATGCTTTTATGCTCCTGAGTTCTCCGCACACTCCGCCGGAGAACGGGTGAAAGTGAAGCCGTAAAGACTGTAGTACCGACCGTCCCGGTCGGGTGGTAGTTATTCTCACCCGACCGGGATGGTCCGGTACTACGTCTATCGGCCCATGACAAGCCTGATTTGTGCTGGTGATTGCTGGGCGTCCTGGAGCTGTATTCCCAGTAGTTTCTCCTTAAACAAAGCTCTGTCGATGGCCAGCGTAATCGAATGGATGCCTTGCGGAAGATCGGTGAGTACGCCTTGCTCTGTCAGTTTAAGCGGTTTCTGGCCCACCCAGGCGGTTAGCCCTGCGGTTGAATTGATGGCTAGCGCTACGTTGCCTTTGCTGATTGCTTCGATGTCAAACCGGACAAAGCTGTACCGTTTCGTCGGACTTACGTCAACGATTGGTAATTGGTCAACCGGCAGCTCGCCCGATACGTTGCTGTAGATGGGCTGGACGTCTATTTTGCTGTTATCCCTGACAACGTATCCCATGCCCGCTTCACTAATTTTCCGGCTCAGTTCCTTACTGGGCAAAACGGTAGTCCAGCGTCGGACGAAGCGGGCTGTAGGCACCCGAAACGCTCCTGACTCACCAATTTTCGACAGAAACCCGACCAGATTAATAAACTCTTCTTTTTCCAAACCCGCCGTTAAGCCGGAAGGCATAAGTGAGCCGGGCGTTTTTTCAATCGTACTGATCTGACTCTTGGGGATGGATATTTCTAAGCCGCTCACGTCCCTTACCACAACTTCCGACGTTCCATTGCTGACCAGATACACCATCATCTCGCTTCCGTCTTTTTTTTGGATACGCTGGAGTTCGTAGCCTTCTTTAATGGACTGAGTCGGATAGAGAATAGATCGGATAATCGTCTCGACCGGTGAACTGGTGCCGAGACTACTCAAATCAGGTCCGATACGTCCCCCGGCTCCGCCTATCGCATGACACGTAGAGCACAACAATGAACTTCTCCGAAAGATAGCTTCGCCCCGAACAGGATCTGCTGACTCTTTTACAGCATTGGCCAGCATCGTAATATCCTGACTGCTAAGTTCCTGCGGCATACGCTCGGCTGGAAGCGTCCCACCCGAGGCTTCCAGCGCCTGTTTTAGCCGCACTACGTCCTCAGCTTTTTGCCGGTTGCCGGGTAATTGTCGCTGAAGTAATTGCCGGCCTTCTTTAGCAAAATGCTCCGGAATCTTTTTGGCTGTTAACGCGTCGGCCAAGGGCTGTATGCCTTTCTTATCGGCAAAAAACGCCTGAAAAAGTTCAGAGGCATCGGTCTGTTGGGGTAACGTTCGCAATTGATCTACGCCGATACGGGCTGCTTCGGGCGCATCCAGCGAAACCAACTGAGCCGTTGCTAGCAGCCGTAGGTCAGGGGTGTTTTTGGGTCCGGTTAAGTCAATCAACCGTTTGCGAGCATTGTCGGTACCCATCGCAGCTAGTGCCCCTAATCCTGCTTTTTTAACCGATTTATCGCCCTGCTGAATAAGTCCGGTCAGGCGGTCGTTCAGATTCTCCAGTCGCCATAATCCGATCAAACGTATGGCATTGGTGGTAACGGCTTCGTCAGCACTACTGAGAAAACCACCGATACGGGTCAGGTTCTGATCGGGTTTTATCGTTCGCTGACGGGCCGCTTCGGCTAACGCTTCCAGACGGCCAGCTGTGTGTTTATCCTGCCGGGTATTGCCCAGAACCGTCATATCGAACAAGGCGTTCAAATCGGCAACGCTGCCCCATTTGGCAATTGACGTCAGTATGTCCTTCTGATACTCATCTGGCACCTGGCCTTTTTGATAGAGTTGCATCAGTTGCGTAATAGCTTCTGGATTGTTCACTGATTTTAGCGCAAAGGCCGTTTTTCGGGAATCACCCAGAAAATTGGGGTCGGTTTTCAGTCGGCTTACCCAGCGCGGTTCCAGTTCACGGACGGTTTGCCAAAGGGCGAAATCCAGAAATTCGTCCATCGGATAATCTAATACTGCCAGCGCCGTACGGGCAGCCTCCGCCGACTGTACTTTACGTAGCGCAATAACGGCCTCAAGGCGTACGCGCGGGTGAGGGTCCAGCACCGCCTTCGACAGCAGTGTCGGTAGGTTGCTTATTTTGTCGTGCCATAACTCAAAAGCACGTAGCGCAGCCGACCGGGCATTTGGATTTTCTGCTTTTAATAAACTCAGTAGCAGCGGTTCATTCACTACGTTGAGCGTTTGATACGTCCAGAGCGCTTCCAGCTGAAGGTGTTCGTACTCAGGATCTTTCCGGTCTAAACCGTTGACCCATTGTTGCAGGGAAGGTATAACGTCTTTCGCGCCCCGTTGCTTCAATACCTGTTTAGCCTGCAAACGGGTCCAGTCTTCCGGAGCACGTAACGCGTCCAGCAGCGTCTGAATCGTCGCTTTTTCCAGTTGTGGTCTTTTGACCAGAGGCCGATTCTTAGCCGTGATACGCCAGATTCGTCCGTGTTGCTGATCCCGGCGCGGGTCGTGGAAATCGACTTCGCCGTGCTGAATAATAGGGTTATACCAATCCGCTACGTAGATGGCTCCGTCGGGGCCAACGGAAATATCGACCGGGCGAAACGCTACGTGGTCTGTCCACATTAAATCCTCCATCTGCTTGGACGCATAGCCGCTGCCCTGTTCTTCGAGCCTGAATCGGTTAATGCGATTAGCCCGAAAATCGTTGGTAATCAGACTTCCCTGCCAGGATTCGGGCAGATGGCGTCCCGAAATAACGTCCAGTCCGCTGTGCTTCGGTTGGCCAGGATTTAGTCCTCGCAAAATTCGGTCGGCACCGGGCGCGGTCAGGAACGTAGCGCCCGGAAACGCATAATTGATGCCTTCAAACCCCGCTCCATCGGTCAGAAACGTTTGGCCCCAGCGGGTGAACTGAAGACCCCAGGGATTAACCAAACCTCGGGCATAAATATTCAGATCAAGATTTTCGGGACGTAGTTGCCACACGCCCCCGCCTTCCAGCCGTTTAACGCCAGACGGCGTTTCGACGTGACTATAGATGTAGATCGATTGGTTGAAATACAGCGTTCCTTCCGGCCCCCAACGGAACGTGTGGATCAGATGGTGCGTATCGGCGGTACCAAACCCGCTTAGAATTCGGCGTTTTTTATCCGCTTTTCCATCGCCATCGGTGTCGGCGAAATGCAGAATTTCGGTTGAGTTGGCTACGTAAACACCGCCATCACCCGGTAAAATTCCGGTGGGCGTCAGCAAGCCTTCGGCAAAAACAGTTGATTTGTCGGCCTTCCCGTCACCGTTGGTGTCCTCCAGGACAAAAATCTTATCATTTGCCTGCTCGCCCGTTTTCAGGTGCGGGTAAGCCGTGCTGCTCACCACCCACAATCGGCCTTCGGCGTCCCAGTTCATTTGTATGGGCTTTGCCACCAGCGGTTCTGCCGCAAACAGAGTCACCTCAAACCCATCCGCCAGACGAAATGATTCGAGTTCCTTTTGAACATCCGGGTCGGGCACGTCGGCGTTTTTGTCCTGATTCACCAGTGCGGTTGTCAGAATAATAACCGGGATGAGTAAGGTTTTACGCAAAAATGATAAAGGTCGTACGAAATTGATCCGTTGCATAATCGCTGTTTTACTTGAGCTGAGTAAGGTGATACGTTGCCGATTTAGGCTGATTAAGTGCGGCAATTTGTCCTTCCAGCCACGTAATGATGAAACTTTGCTCCTCCAGTCCTTTTTTATGGCGGCCCTGTTCGTAGGATCGGAAGCCGATGATATAAGTCTGATTCAGTGGGCGATACTGAAAGAAAAAAAGTTCGTTTTTCTTCTGAATCAATTGCCGCATTTCTGCGGAGTGCGTAAACGCTGGTCCTTGTCGGATGTTTACGCCCTCGCCCCACTGGTTTGCCGAAGCCGTAATGACTTCGTCGTCATCGACGGTTAGCGAATAAAATCCTTTTTTCAATCCTTTAATCATCAGTTTCCGCCCGTTATCAACAAGTATGGATTTCCCATCCTGCTCTGGTGAGGGTAGAGGCAGATACGGTTCGTTGATCACAAAATGGATGTCAGTATTTGCTTTATCGACGGGCAACAGATTGGCCGGAACTGTTGACTCAACGGCATTTTTCGCTACGTCGATGGTGATGTCGCCATTACGTGGAGCAAGTCCCAGCGCCTTTTCAAGCGTGGTGGCCAGGTAATAATACCCCGTCTCGTTGAGGTGAATACCGTTTTCGGTGATAACTGCTCGCTTGCTCACGTCCAGAATCGGCTTGAACACATCAACGTACCGTTTCTTTCGTTCGGAAGCCGTCTGAGCAATCGCCGACGCGTAGGTTTCCAGCATGGCATTCCGTTGCGTTACGTTGTCAGACGGGGGGAGGAGCACTGGAACCGGAGAGATCAGAATGGTTTTGGCGCCCAGTTGATCAATCTTATCCAACAACTGGTTCAGCCCTCGTTTAAAATGAGCCAGACCCGATTCGCCCTCCTGCGCTTCGATGCCGCCATACCCCAAAAACACGACGGTTGGTTTGGCGTTGGTGATTTGCTGAATGAGCAGCTCATATGGCGTAGGTGGGTTTGTTACATAGCTCCGGGCCTCCCCAAATACGTTATCGCCCGACCAGCCGATATTTCGGTATGTTACGTTCCGGTCAGGCCAGCGCGTGGTCAGAGCCAATTCCAGATAACCGTATTGCAGATCGTTCTCGAAGAGAGAATTTCCCAGAAACAACACCCGATCCCCATTTTTCAATTCAAAGGGCGCATTCGGGTTTTCGGTAACGCTCTGAGCAACGGCATATTCACTAAAGAGATAACTAAACAGGAATAGAATAAAAGCAAGCGTGGTTAATCCTCGCATCGTCAGCATGCATTTTCGGTTTAGGTAAGCCAGTTTACGAATTAGTGTCCGTTGCTTATCCAGTTTACAAAAGGCAGTTTCTCGCTTGTTTTACCCAATTCCTGGCACGTACGTTACGTTGTCGCAACGGCTTCCAACTCAATATTCAAACCGTAGTGGAGTGTTCCTACGGGTACTACAGATCGGGCGGGGCGATGCTCGCCAAAAAATTGCGTATAAACCTGATTAACCGTACCCCAGTCAGTAATATCGGAGATGAATACAGTCACTTTCAATACGTTCTCGCGTTTGCTGCCCGACGCTTTTAAAATGGCATCGAGATTGGCTAAAATCTGTACCGTCTGTTCCGCAATCGTTGAATCGGTCAATTTTTGTCCATCCGGTGTAATGGGCAAAATGCCCGATACAAAAACCAGCCCATTATGAACGACGGCCTGCGAATAATGTCCGCCCGGTACGGGTGCGTCAGGTGTGTAGGTGAAGGTCATATTCGTTTTATCGTGTTTATTTTAATGCTAGGTTTGGTTTTGTTCGGTTTCAAAAAAAAGTAGATCATTCGCACTCGTTGGGATTGAGATCTTGACGTCACCAAGGCAGTCAGTCCTATCCGGGGTTTGAGCGAAACCTACGCAAAAACTGTCAGTCCTAAAAACAAAGAATGCCACAACGTATTGTCATGGCATTCTTTAACAAAGGCAGTAAGCCGTATTGCGTTCTCTTGTTCAGACAATCGCGTCGATCAGAGCCGTCACGATGGAGACAACAAAGCTGAACAATAGCGCTGCAATAAATCCACTGACGTGGAAATTCGGAATCAGATACGAGGTCAGATATACCATCAGTACGTTGAGTACCAGCAAAAACAGACCAAGGGTGATAATGGTGATCGGAATTGTCAGTACGGTTAGAATTGGCTTGATAAAGGCGTTCAGAAAACCCAGAACAATCGCGATAATCAGATACGTACCGGGTCCGCCTGACACGGACACACCGGGAATAAAATATGTAGCAACCCAGACGGCTACGGCGCTAATCAGAATACGGATAATCAGTCCCATGAAGAAAGTTTGTGTTTGGTGAGAACATTGCGCAAACACCTTCGTGGTGCCCGTCAACGTTCATCAAACCGCAAACCCGAATCTATTGTTTTTGATGACGGGACTGTAATACGGCTACGATGTCGTCTAAATCCATTCTTTTTTGTTCCAACAGCACCAAAAAATGGAATAGCAGATCAGCCGCTTCGCCCTTAAACAGATCATCATTGTCATCTTTTGCTTCGATGACCAGTTCAACAGCTTCTTCACCAACCTTCTGCGCGATCTTGTTGACGCCCCGGTTAAACAGCGTTGTCGTATATGATTTTTCGGATGGATTGACTCGCCGGTCGTGAATAATATCCTGTAGATAGTTCAGAAACTGCCCTTTCCCCCGATTGACTTCATCGAAACACGTATCGGCACCGGTATGACAAACGGGCCCGGCCGGATTGGTTTTGATCAGCAACGTATCACCATCGCAATCGACCATGATTTCCCGGACGTGCAGGAAGTTATTGGACGTTTCGCCTTTGGTCCAAAGCCGCTGTTTGCTGCGGCTAAAGAACGTAACGATATTCTCGGCGACCGTTTTGTCGTATGCTTCACGGTTCATGTAGCCCAGCATCAGGACTTTACCGGTTTCGGCATCCTGAATGACAGCGGGAATAAGCCCGTCGGGGGATTTATCGAAATGAATTGTCATTAAAAATACTACGAATAGGCTGCCACTTCCTGCAGGATTGTATTTTTGACCATCGCCCACGAAACATCGTCAACTAATAAAATAGGCGTTTCCGTTTGTTCGGCGTCGTCAAAATACGTCAGGCTTTTTAGCAGCATGAATAAATTATTGGTTTGAAACTTTGCCTTATACCAATTGCAAAGTTGAGCAAAACTATAATGACGTAATAGAAAGAAAATATCGTAGAAGTCTTTTTGGGCGCCACGGTTCGTAATTGCCGATAGCTTCATCGCTGAAATATCGGCTCGCGACAACATGCGGACCCCATCAATAACAGCAATTGGCTCCAATAATGGGTAGCGATACGTAACAAAGTCAATCTTTACGCCGTTCAACTGGCCACGAAGACCTATTTTATTTTCGCTGTCGGTTTGCCAGAGACCAATATCAGACAGTTCTGCCTTAGCCAGTTCTTTATCAAAGGGATCAATTGTAAAAAAATCAAGATATATCGATAAGCGGTGACCGAATTGTAGAGCCAGGGCCGTACCTCCCACCAAGTTGAACGATTCAAATGATTCAATTGCCAAAATTGATCTTAGAATACCCAGGGTGCTGGGTTCGAGGACTTCAGGGTGTAGCATCGAAACTGCTCTTTGGGTACATGAAGATAATTACTACAAAATGACAACGTAGTGTTATCTAACCAACGGGCCTGTAAAGCTGCTTCTTTAATCGTTTCCAATCCATAAAATCGCTTGATTTCCTGCCAGTCTTCAAACGTACCCCGTTCGAGGACCCGCTCAATTACGAAGCGATAATTTTTCTTCCATTGAATCCTTGAGTAATCTACATCCCAAAACAGTGACGGGCGTAGACTAGGTATGTCGGTTTCATTCATAGGTTGCAGGATTAAAATGGATTGGAGCGCATTACGCCCGAATCGTCTGCACAAACTCGTGGATGCTCTCGGGCGACGTACCATTTTCGTCCAAATGCCGGATAAATGCACTCCCAACAATGGCTCCATTGGCGTATTGACTGGCGGTATCAAACGTTTCGTGATCATTAATACCAAACCCAATCAGTCGTGGATTTTGTAGGTTCATCGCCTGAATCCGCTCGAAGTACGTTTGCATCGATTCACTGATGCCCTTTGTCGACCCCGTAATACTAGCTGACGATACCATGTAAATAAACCCGTCGGATTCGTCGTCAATAAGCCGGATGCGACTTTCTGACGTTTGAGGGGTAATCAGGTGGACATTTAGAATACCGTATTCACGAAACGTCTCAGCATACTCGTCAAGAAATAAATCCAGCGGGAGGTCGGGCAGAATAACACCGTCTACACCAACTTCCTGACACTTTTTGCAGAAATTTTCTACGCCAAACTGCAGTACTGGATTGATATAGCCCATTAGCAGAATGGGCACGCTAATTTCTTCGCGACAATCAGCCAACTGAACAAACAGCGTTTTTAACGACATGCCATTGTCCAGGGCTTTCCCATTACTTTTCTGGATGGTTTCGCCATCGGCAACAGGATCGGAATAAGGCATACCAATTTCCACTAAATCGACGCCAGCCGCCTGTAAACCACGTAGGATTGTCAGCGTGTCATCGAGGTGGGGAAATCCGGCTGTAAAATAGACATTCAGTAACCGCTCGCTTTTTTGCGCGAACAGGTCGGTGATGCGGTTTTGGGTTAGGGTCATAAAGGTATCCACGGGCTTCAGACCGTGATTTGTTCAGTGATGATCACGGGCTGAAGCCCGTGGATACGTTACAAATGCTTTGAATACGTATTTAAATCTTTATCGCCACGCCCAGACAGACAAACCACCACGATATCGCTGGGTTTGAGGTTCATTTTCTCAAGAGCTGCCAGTGCGTGAGCCGATTCCAGCGCTGGAATAATGCCTTCCAGTTTGCTGAGTTGGAAACCAGCCTGCAACGCTTCATCATCCGTAATGGCGTAGAAATCACCCCGGCCCGATTCGAACAAATGGGCATGAAGTGGGCCGATACCTGGATAATCCAGACCTGCCGAAATCGAATAAGGCTCCGTAACCTGACCATCTTCTGTTTGCATCAGAATCGTACGACTTCCATGCAACACCCCCGGTTTTCCTAGCGCAGTCGTTGCGGCAGAATAACCCGACGTAACACCCTGTCCAGCTGCTTCGGCCGCTACCAGACGTACTGAGGGTTCATTCAGGTAGTGATAAAACATACCGGCAGCATTACTGCCGCCACCTACACAAGCCACTACGTAATCAGGATTCTCGCGGCCGACTTTGGCAAAAAGCTGTTTTCGGGTTTCCTGGGAAATAACCGACTGAAATCGAGCCACCATATCCGGGTAGGGGTGTGGGCCAACGACTGAGCCGATGATGTAATGCGTATCGACGGGATTGTTGATCCAGTGGCGCATGGCTTCATTCGTCGCATCTTTCAGCGTCTGACTACCCGACGTAGCTGGAACGACCGTAGCACCGAGCATCCGCATCCGATCCACGTTGGGCTTCTGCCGTTCCATATCGATGCTGCCCATGTAAACAATGCATTCCAGCCCCATCAGCGCGCAGACGGTTGCCGTCGCGACACCATGTTGACCGGCTCCGGTTTCGGCAACGATCCGTTTTTTACCAAGGCGTTGCGCCACCAGAATCTGACCAATCGTATTGTTGACTTTGTGCGCTCCTGTATGACAGAGGTCTTCGCGTTTGAGGTAAACCGTCGCGCCAATTTTCTCGGACAATCGTTTCGCCAGAAACAAGGGTGTTGGTCGGCCAACGTAATCTTCCAATAACTGCCAGAACTCGGCCTGAAACGCCGGATCGGCAATGATCTTCAGGTAATTCTGACGTAGTTCTTCGACGTTTGGATAAAGCATTTCAGGAATGAAGGCTCCACCAAAGTGGCCATAAAATCCTTTATCGGTAACCTCAAAAGAGGTTTGGGGTTCGAGCGTGGTTTGCATAAAAATCAGTGCTTAACCAATTGTAATCCTAAGGCGGTTAAATGATCGAAGTCGTTGTCGGTGGTGTGTAATTCCATATCCAGATATAAGGCGGTTGCTGCAATCCAAATGTCGTTTTTGCCCATGTTCCGGGCGGAAGATTTTAGCGGAATATCTTTCAATTTCCCCTGACTAAATGCGTCAACTTGAGAATATAGCCGCGTAACGGGTAGCGTAATGTCCGCAATTGGATATGTGGCAAATAGATGCTTCATCCTATTGACCTTTTGCACACCCCAATCAGATTTAAGCGCGAATGCCTCAAGTTCACCTACGACAATGATAGGGATTACCAGCCGGTTTGAAGCGGTTAAATTCTTGCGTACTACGTTGATTAGAAGGTTGGTGTCAAATATCATTTACGATTCTTCTCCTCTTCTAAAACCTCGTCCATTCGACGATTTTCTTCATCGGTAAATTCGATTCCAAAGTGAAACGGCTCTTTTGGCGAAACAGCATCTAAAAATCGCTCTACTCCCCAGCGTTTAATGTCTTCGGGTTTATACACATTCGATCCTCGTTCCTTGATGGTCGGAATGTGCTCTAATTCCTGTTCGTTCGTCGTTTCCATTAGCGTTGTCGTTTAGTGATTAACAAGATCGTCTCTGGAATGATTGCCTTACACCGTTTCTTCTTCCTCTACTGGCCGAACGCGATCAATCAACTCCTTCACTTTCGCTACGTCTTTCACGCCCGGTTCGATTTCGACCTGACTATTGACATCGACGCCGTAGAGCTTCATTCCTTTTAGCGCGGCTAACTGATCGAGATTGTCTAAACCAATGCCGCCACTGATGAAAAAGGGCTTTTCACCATCGTATCGCTTTAAAATACTCCAGTCAAACGTAATGCCGTTGCCGCCAGGTTGATCGCCTTTAGCGTCGAAAAGGAAGAAATCGCACTGGGCTTTGTAGTTGTTGAGCATCGAAAAGTTGAACGACTCATCGACCCGAAAGGCTTTGATGATGTTAATGCCCCGGTTCCGCAAGCTCCGGCAATATTCCGGTGTCTCGTTACCATGTAACTGAACGTACTGAAAATCGTATTTCTTAACCGACCGCAGAATGTAATCCGGACTGGCATTCACGAACACGCCTACTTTCCGAATACTCCGGGGTAACGCTTTTACGGCTTCTTCATCTAAGTCTTCGCCGACAAAACGGGGTGACTGATCGTAGAAAATAAACCCAATGAAATCGGGATTCAGCGCAGCTATCTCTTTCAGGTTGTCGGCGTCGCGTAGACCGCATACTTTAATTTTCATAGACTAAAGCGAGTTTATAAAGGTGGGCATGCGTGAAGTAAAATCAGTGACTAAGGTTTGTAAAGCTGCGGCAGGATCGGTCGTTTTCATAAACGCTTCACCAATTAAAAATCCATCAAAACCGGCGCGGAACAAGGTTTGCATCATTTCGGCATCGTGCAATCCGCTTTCAGTAATCTTGGCAAACGTATCAGGAATGCGTTCTACCAGACGTAGCGACGTATCGATAGAGGTAGTGAATGTCTTAAGATTGCGATTGTTTACGCCCACTAAATCAACGTCTACGTTCAGGCTCCGATCCAGCTCTTCTTCATCGTGCACTTCGAGCAGCACCTGTAAACTCAAATCGTGGGCCTGGAGACTCAGTTCTGCTATCTCTTCGGGCGTCAGGCAGGCAGCTATGAGTAACACGAGATCGGCGCCCCAAGCTTTGGCTTCGAGAAGTTGGTATTGATCGACAATGAAATCTTTGCGCAGAATTGGCGTAGTAGGATTAGCTAACCGGGCGGCTTGCAGATCGGCGGGAGTTCCACCAAAAAACGGCTCGTCCGTCAGAACAGAGAGAACCGCTGCTCCCGCTTTTACGTAGCCCTGTGTGGTTTCTGCTACGTCGGCTTGCGTATTGATAATGCCTTTAGACGGTGATTTACGCTTGAATTCGGCAATAATACCCGTTGAACGTAAGTCCTGAATGGCGTCGCGTGCCGATAAGGTCATTCGCTTAAAGTCAGGCATTTGTTCGAGCACTGACGCTGGCGTTTCGGCTTTACGCTGTTCTACTTCAATTCGCTTCTGAGCAATGATTTGGTCGAGTATGGTCATTTTATGTATCGCGGTCGGACGGACGCTTCCGCTTCAGTCCGTTAAGCCGTAAGGCTAATGGTTATAACTACATAAGTAGCCTCACGGCTATGCGGACTAAAGTCCGCGTTACTCAATCAACTTCTTAAAACACGCCAACGCTCGGCCACTTTCCAGCGACTCTCGGGCCAGCGCAACCGCTTCTTCATTGGTTTTTGCTTTCTCGGCGGCTAACAGCGCCATAGCCGAGTTTGCTAAAACAGCTTGTTTCTGGGCGGAGGTTGCTTCATCGTTCAATACGTTCAGAAAAATCTGGGCTGATTCATCTAACGTATGGCCACCCGCCAGCGACTCCGGTGTCAGTGTATCGAAACCTAGATGCTCCGGCATAAGCACCTGTTCGGTTTGATTACTAACAATTTTGAAAGCACCCGTCAACGAAATTTCGTCATAACCATCCAGTGCATGCAGAATCATAAACCGTTTGTCAGTCTGCTGATAAAGGTACGCATATAATCGCGCCAATTCAAGGTTAAAGACCCCAACAAGCTGTTTTTGAGGCCTTGCGGGGTTAATCATCGGCCCCAGTACATTGAAAAATGTCTTTACGCCCAAATCCTTCCGAATCGGTGCTACGTTCTTCATCGCCGGGTGAAACAGAGGGGCATGCAGGAAGCAAATCCCTGCTGTTTCCATCTTACGCTGCAGCTCACCTACGTCATTCGTGAACGTATACCCAAGCCGTTCCATGACGGTGGAGGAACCTACGAGCGACGATACACCGTGATTTCCGTGTTTGGCAACCCGCTGCCCCGCGCCAGCTACCACGAATGACGACAGCGTGGAGATGTTGAACGTGTCTTTTCCGTCGCCACCGGTCCCGCAAAGGTCCATCGGATCATAAGCTGCTAAATCGACGGGTAAGCACAATTCGAGCATGGCATCGCGGAAGCCTTCCAGTTCTTCCAAACGCAGGCTACGCATCATGTAAACCGTTAAAAACGAGGCAATTTGTGCCGAATTATACTCACCCCGCCCAATGCCTAACAGCACTTCCCGCGCCTGCTCTTTGGTAAGTGACTTATACTCAAAAAGGTGGTTTAAAATCTCTTTCACCTGTTAGTTTTTTAACCAGTTTTCAATCATTTTCACCCCATTCTCCGTCAGTACGGATTCTGGATGGAATTGTAGCCCTTTTACATCAAAGCGGGTGTGTGATAATCCCATGACACGGCCCTGCTCGTCAACTGCCGTGATACATAGTTCGTCGGGCATCGAATCGGGAACGACGGTCCAGGAATGATAACGGCCCACGGTGAGCTGATCCGGAATGTCTGTAAAAAGCTTCTCCGAAGGGTCGGTAATGGTCGCTCGATGGGCAATACCATGCAGTACGTCGCCGAGATTTTCCAATCGTGCACCGTAGACTTCACCGATTCCCTGATGGCCAAGGCAAATACCCAGAATGCTTTTGGTCGAGCCATACTCACGGACTAAATCCTGCATGATGCCTGCTTCAGACGGAATGCCCGGTCCCGGCGAAAGCATGATTTTGTCGTATTGGCCGACTTCTTCCAATGCAATTTTGTCATTACGGATTACGTCAGGCCGAGTGCCTAACTCGCGCAGAATATACACGAGGTTGTAGGTGAACGAATCGTAATTATCTAAGACTAAAAGTTTCATAAAAAGGGGAGTAGTGGGAGGAAGGACGAAAGGGAGAAGGTGTTATAGGTACCTGTTTGTAACGATCCTTCCTCTCTTCCTTTCTCCATTTAAATTATTTTCGCTTGTTCGATGGCGGTACGTAGCGCAGCTAGTTTGTTGTGAACTTCCTGCAATTCGCTTTCAACGACTGACTTAGCTACAATACCGGCTCCGGCCTGATAATAAAGCGTGTTGTCTTTACTCATAAACGTCCGGATCATGATGGCGTGATTAAACTCACCGTCGAAACCCATGTAGCCAATACTTCCCGAATAAAAACTTCGGCTCAGGTTTTCGTAACGGTCAATCAGTTGCATGGCCATGTGCTTGGGCGCTCCTGAAAGGGTTCCGGCCGGGAAAGTTTCGGCGACAATCTGCAGCGGATCAGCGTCTGCGGTCAGATCGCCCACAACTTTCGAGACGAGGTGAATAACGTGCGAATAATATTGTACTTCCTTAAATGTCTCAACGTTCACTACGTTGCAGTTCCGGCTAAGGTCATTACGGGCCAGATCGACTAGCATTACGTGTTCCGCCGATTCTTTCGGATCGTTATATAGTTTTTGAGCCAGTTCGGCATCGTGTACATCGTCGCCCGTGCGTCGGAACGTACCCGCAATGGGATAGATGGTTGCCTGACGATTTTTGATGACAATCTGCGATTCAGGCGAGGAGCCAAACAGTTTATAATTGCCGTAGTCGAAGTAGAACAGATAAGGAGAAGGATTCAGGGAACGTAACGCGCGATAAACGTTAAATTCGTCACCCGAAAACGGCGTCGAGAACCGACGGGATAAGACAATCTGGAACACGTCGCCCCGCTGGCAGTGATCTTTCCCTTTCTGTATAACCCCACGAAATTCGTCGTCTGTGAAGTTCGATGTTTCGGGGCCAGCCGGGCTGAAGGAGTAGGTTGGGTAATTACGGCTTGTGATCAGATCGCTGATGTAATCGAGCGTACTCTCAGCTTCGGCCTCACCATCACGCAAATAGCTGTGTTCGAAAAGGTAAAGCTCGTCTTTGAAATGATTGATTGCCAGTACGTAGCGATACACGGTAAAGACAGCTGCCGGAATCTGGTTCTCGGTTGGTATCGGCGCATGAAGCGTAATATCCTCGAAACCCTGCACAGATTGGAAGCCGAAATAGCCAAACAGCCCGTTTGTGATAAAGGGAAAGGGTGGCTTTTGGTGCTGAAAACTGTCTTTGAACTGCTGAAGAGCATCCAGCATACTTTGCACCGGTACTTCATTCGTTTGCTCACTTTCACCTGGCATTTTCACCGTCAGTCGGCCGGTATCGTAGGAAAACCGTGCGACCGGATCAAAGGCGATGTACGAAAAACTATTATCATTGCCGTGATAATCGGAGCTTTCGAGCAAAATGCTGTTCAGAAAACGGTCTCGGATGCGCAGGTAAATGCTTACTGGCGTAATGATGTCGGCCAGCATCCGTTTGTGGCGGCTGACAACGCGGTAAGTAGCTTTTAAATCGGTAATCATGAACTGTTAGATAAGTTAGAGTTGACGGAAAAAAATAAGGCTCACCGAGATGACGGTGAGCCTTAGTATATATGTTGGTAAACAACAATAGCGGCAACCCTCATCCCAACGTAGGAGAGTGCCACCACCAGATCATGTTGTTAACCGTACTAGTCATGAGTTTCTTTTACTAAGCTTTCTTTGGTCGGGGTGGCGGGATTCGAATCGCACCGGCGACCCGGCCACGACCTCTACGTCCCGAACGTAGCACGCTACCAGGCTGCGCTACACCCCGCGTTGGGAGCACAAATATAAAGTGTTTGTTTTATTTTGGTGAATTCCCGGTTATTTTTTTCTGGATAAAATCCACTAACGTATCAGGAGCTTCCCATGGAATTAAATGTCCAATGCCTTCGACCGTATCGAACGTAGCATTCTTGAGATAAGGAAGTACTAATCGAGTCTGTACGTCAGGAGGAAGTGCGTGATCTTCTGTACCCGCTAGAATATGGACCGGAACGACAACGGATGTCATGCGATCGGAAATATTTTCCTTACTACCTGCTAATAACCAGGCATCCCAGGCCTGTTTTGATGTTCGTAAATCGTCCTGAATGATCTGTTCCTGAATCCGTTTAGAGACATGAGCTGCGGTTATATTTTTGAGCGTCTGTTCGGCGGACGAGCGTTGACCGTGGCCCTGCAATAACTTCTGCCGCTCATCGTCAGGTATAGGTTCCGGAACGGGCGGAGAAGGTGATACCAGTATCAACGAATTCAGGCCGTCGGGTTGACCGTGATTGAGCGTGCCAGCCGCCAGCGCCAGTGCAACTTTGCCACTCATCGAATGCCCGATCAAGACAAATTGCTGAATATGCAGTTCGCGTAGCAAGGCTGCTACGTCGTCGGCCATATCGTCTACGGAATAGCCAGTTTCCGGGGCTTCTGAATCACCACAGCCTCGTAAGTCAATGGCGAGACATCGGTACTGATCCGACAGGTGGTCTATAACCGCCTGCCATTCGAGCGAGGACCCACCGAAATAATGCAGAAAAACAAGGGCTATATCGCCACGTCCCCGTTCCAGCACATTAAGTTCGATTCCGTTTGCCGTGTACTTCATCAGACCTGAACTTTTAATTGAGCCGGTCGATCACTTAGTTCGAATATTTCAGCGTGGGGAACAACGGTAATCTGACCGAATTCCTTCAACAAGCTTTTGTAGGTTTCCGCAACTGGACGGGGTTTCCGATTGAGATCATACAATCCGCATTCGTTCACGTGATTGTTCAGCTCACCCAGTTGCGTATCCCAGTCAAGCTGATCGATCAGACTGTACCAGGTAAATCCCATCACCGGCACCCCATCCCGACGCATCCGCAAAATGCTGATCCACTGCTTATTCATCCAGATGGGTGCCTGATCGGCCTCAAAGACGTTCGTCTCCGTGTGCATCACCGGCATCCGGTACCGCTGATAATAGTCCTTGGTAATTTCGTACCAGCCCAGCACGTCCATCGATATTTGAATGGTGCCATCCGCCAGGCGAATCCGCTCGTTCCGACCATAATAGTCGTTTCCCATGATCTGATAGCCAGGCGGTTTCCCCATCATAAACCAGTCAAATTCCTGACGGGTCATGCCATTATCCAGCAAATACATACCAACGGTGGCGCAGGGAGGCTTAGCATACAAAAGATCGAGGGACAGGAAACGCAACTCGTTTTCCATAGTTACCTCTGGCGAGGGCACTGCATAAAGCTCATGCGTATACTCGGCACTTTCACTCTGTACAATCACGCAGTCGTTTCGGTATTTGGCAATCTGCTGATTACCCATAATGCTGGCAGCCGCGCAGTGCTTAAGCGCCGTAACGAACCCTTTGTCGCTCTTGAGTTGCTCATTCCAGACGCCTTCTTTTGCACTCAACCGAGCCGTTACGTAAATCTCGTTGACGGGCGTATAAAATCGTACCCACGGATAGCGCTGGGCAACGGCACCGGCATATTCCGAAAAGTGAATGGGCAGTTCCGGGTTCTGAAAATCGCCAACCCAGTCGGGTACACCGAAATGCATCAAATCCAGAATGGGCGTAATTTTCAGCCGTTTGATTTCAGCCATCGCTTCATCCGCAAAACTCCAGTCGAATTTTCCGGGTGCCTGATGAATGCTGTAGTAGGGGAGTCCGTAACGGAGTACATTCAAGCCCAGTTCTTTAACCAGTCCTAAATCTTCCTTGAAGCGGTCGTAGTGTCCGCACTCCCGTAGCAGATCACGACGAATTTTTCCCTTCTGGATCGTCGGGTAAGAGCATTCAATGCCCGTCGCGAACATGAAATTACTGGGTGAGTTCGTCGGCAGTCCGCTGCCATCGTGGCCCCCGGCTCCACCAAACTGGTCGCCGTCGTAATTGCCATCGCCGAACTTCTTCTTTATGAGATCTAAAAAGCCTTTTTGTGCCATACATGTGAAGCGGGAGGAAACCCGCAAGCGATTATTAGAGCGGGTTTCCTCCGCACGGCGGATCGTCCGCCTTACTTGTGCTGTTCTAAAAAACGATCGGCGGTACGTAGCGCAAGCGCCATGATTGTCAGGGCTGGATTTACGCTTAGTGCACTCGGGAACGTTGAATTATCACTGATATATAAGTTTGGAATGTCAAACGATTGTCCATCGGGGTTCACAACGGCGGTATCTGGATTAACACCCATGCGACAGGTGCCAATGACGTGCGCATTACGCGGAAACGCCCAGACATTTTTCGCGCCCGCAGCGGCCCAGATGTCACGCATGATTTTGTTAGCGTGTGCAGTCATTCGCTTTTCGTTTTCACCGTTCGTGAAATAGATACGTGGTTTAGGTAAACCCCGGATGTCTTTTTCGTCGGACAATTCGAGATAATTGTGGGCGTAAGGCAAACAGTCGCCGAGAATGTTGATGCCTGCTACGTGGTTGTAAGCCCGCGCAGCCTGCTTCAACTCCTCGCCCCACAGTCCTCGTCCCCGTGCCATCTGCGTCATATACGTAAGCGGCATAACCCCAATGGACTGAAGCAGATACCCACCCGCGAAATCTGCATTGGCCGGGCGGTGCGTATCTTCCGAAATGATCGCGCCAGGAATTCCTTTATAGGGACGAACGTCCTCGTCGAATTCACCCCAGATCTGCAATCCCGGATGCGCCATTACGTTCCGACCGACCTGACCGCTGCTGTTTCCCAGACCATTTAAAAGCAGCAAACGAGCCGTTTCGACGGTTCCGGCGCAGAGAAAGACGTAGCGGCACCGCTGCCGTTTTTCCTCTCCGTTCTGGATATAAACGACTTCACTGATTTTGCCGGATGAATCCTTGATTAACTGGGTAACGAAACTCTCCGAACGTATTTCGGCGCCAAAATGCACCGCCAGCGGGATATACGTGACGTCCATACTGGCTTTAGCGCCGATGTTGCAACCTGCCTGGCAGAAACCCCGATTCGCGCAGGCTGGTCGATGTCCGACACCTTCCTGATAATACCCCGCCGACAAAGCCGCATTGGCTGCTGGAGACGTCTTGATACCTAACTCTTTACAGCCGCGTTCCATCAGTTGTCCCGCTCCGTTAACGGGTAGTGGCCCGAGCGCGTATTTCTGTTTGCGAGCTGGTCCCCAAGGGTATGGTGACGGTCCGGAAATTCCCAGAAACTGCTCGATTTCGTTATAATAGGGCTCGATTTGATCGAACCCCAAAGGCCAGTCTTCACCAACGCCAAAATCGGTACGTAACTGAAAGTCGTCAGGCTGAGCGCGGGGCGTGTACGCGGTATAGTGAAGCGTGGAACCACCAACCCCTGTTCCGGAATTGTTGCTTCCAAACGGGAGCGGATCATTGCCAGCGCTTAGCCGCTCATCGGTCCAGAAAAGTTTTTCCTGTTCTTTTTCGTCCGTAGCGAAATCGGTGATCGGATTCCAGTGTTTGCCCGCTTCTAAGGCAACGACTTTCAGGCCTGCCCGCGCCAGTCGCGCCAGCAAAGGGGCACCGCCTGCCCCCGTGCCAATCACGATGGCATCAACGATTTCTGTAGTTGAGTAAGTTTGCATAGGTTTGCATGGGGCAGAGGGGGTGGGGCAGGGGGTATAAGAAGTGCGAGCTTTTTAGCTAACACCCTATGTCCTATTCCCCTTGCCCTATGCTCTTCGGTTCACGATCTTCTAACTGGTTCAGGCCGATACGTTGCCAGGTTGGTACATCAGCCATACCGACGTAGCCAATGTCTTCCTGCGCCAACGGATGACTGTAGTAAGTTGAAACAGCTTCAGCCAGCAACTCTTCGAAGAAACGATCAGCAGCAAGTTCCTGCCACGTATCGCCAGGTGCTTGCCTGGTCTGAACAGCTTTTAAAATAAAGTCTTGTTGTTCAGCCGAAATGTTTTGAAATGGCTGCTGAAACAGTAATTGCGCGCTTTCGTCAATACCTTTCAGACCAAGTTTATAGGCATCTCCGTCGGCAGGCATTACGTCATATCGCCACCCATCTGATTTGTTCTCCGTCAGACGCTTGTCAATACCTCCGGTAATGTCGATACGTTCAGATTGGTTATTTTGAGGAATCAAACGGTCGCAGACAGCCTGGAGCAGACTGAACTCTTCGGTCGAGAAAAACACTGGCTGATCAGATGACGCCTTGAGCCGTTCAGTTAATGCCTGACGCGTAGGTTTCGTAACCTGATCCGTTTCGAGTAAAGCGCGGACGGTACCGGCGGGATAGTGGTAATTCATACAGTTGATTCGTAAAACAGTTTTTTGTCATGCTGACGCAGGAAGCATCTTCGGTAGCTACAATTGTTTGCCACACCAGAAGATGCTTCCTGCGTCAGCATGACAAAAAATAAAAAATTATCCTAGTTTCCCTCCTGTCACCTCAACGATGCTGCCGGTCATGAAACTGCCATCGCTGGAAGCCAGCAGTACGTAGGCGGGTGCCAGTTCTTCAGGTTGGCCGGGTCGGGCCAGCGCGACTTCGTGACCGAAATTTTTCACTTCATCTTCGGGCATGGTGGCGGGAATATTTGGTGTCCAGACCGGGCCGGGTGCTACGCAATTGACGCGGATGTTTCGTTCACCCAACTGAATCGCTAATGATTTTGTAAAGGCATGAATCGCGCCTTTTGTCGCGGTATAATCCACCAGGATTGGGTTCCCAACGATGCCGACAATACTGCCTGTGTTGACAATAGCATCACCCGCCTGAAAATGGGGCAGGGCAGCCTGTGCCATGAAAAAATAAGCAATGATGTTCGTGTCGAAGGAGCGCCGAAGTTGCTCTTCGGTAATGTCTTCCAACTTTTCCTGCGCCATTTGAAAAGCGGCATTATTCACCAGAATATTCAGTTTTCCGTATTCATCGACTGTTTTCTTCACCGCGTCTTTACAGTTAGCCGAACTGCGCACGTCGGTCTGAATCACCAGACACGTACCGCCTTTCGACTCGACGAGCCGTTTGGTTTCGTTCGCATCGCCGGTATTTTCGTTATAAACAATAGCCACTTTCGCGCCTTCCATCGCAAAGGCAATCGCAACGGCCCGACCAATACCTGAATCGGCACCGGTGATGATGGCAACTTTGCCTTTTAATTTACCTGATGGCTTGTAGTTCGACAGATCGCTATCGGGAGCGGGGTCCATATCCGACTGGCGAGCCGGGTAGGGGAGTTGCTGACCGGAGATCTCTTCAGCTTTTGGGCGAAATTCAGTTTGACTCATAAGGGTGTTGAGTAAAATAAGGTGCCGGTTTCATCTCGTTTATGAACAGGCTGCATCGTCAATGCTAACCCGAGGTTCACTGCTTTTGTTAGACCTGAAAAACAAAAAGAGTCGCCTATATTTCAGGCGACTCAAAAGTATCCCGGGTTTTAACCCGTTTGAGATTTAGCTGAAAAACGGGTTAAAACCCGGGATACCTGTACTACATCTCAAGTAAACGAACCTTGACACTTTGATTTTCCTTTAGCTCGAACGACGATTGGTCGAAATCCGGCGGTCCCATGAGCATCGCTACGTTCGAGAAGCCGAAGGGCTCACTAGGCATCTGTCCTGTAAAATCCATTTTTTGATTGTCGTTCAAATCCTGATAAACACGTACTGCATACTTACCCGGTGCTAATCCGTCGAATGTCAGCGTAATTTCGCCTGAGGGCGTTACGTCAACGGATTTTTTCTGCGGAGTGTCTCCCATAAAATTAGCCTGACTGGTTGCCAGTCCAACATACAGTTTTCCACTCCGTTTATTTACGTTCGAGATCGTGACACTCAGCGAAAGCGATCCTGTGGCTGAAGCCGACGAAACCGTTGTTGTTTGTTGGGCAAGACATGGTTTAGACGTATTCGCGATAAGCAAAGTGAGGGTAATGATCGTAGTGATAAGCGTTTTCATCGTGTGTATCGATTTGGTTGTGTTTTCGTTCGACAGCACAAACATACAGGTACCGAACCAGCCTCTGCAAGCTAGAGGGATAATCTGCATGATTTAGGGACAAATTGTACGTTTGGGGAGAAAAACAACCGTTTCGGGACGTTTGGGAGCAGGTATTATTTATCGGCGGACTTCAGCCCGTCTATGGAATAGCCTGACAGACGGGCTGAAGCCCGCCGATACGAGGAAATATTATTCCAGGTTTAGCGTCAGATTGCCGCTTTTCGTGTATCGGATTTCTTCTTCGGCCAGCATCTGCTTCACCGTCCGGGCGAGAGCGTCGGCATCGGTTTGTGCAAAATAATGAGCGAGCTGCTTTGGCGATACGCCGGGGCCGTTAGCGAGTGCAACATAGTCGTGTACCTGTTTCCGTACAGCCGACGATACGTTCTCCGCCTGCTTCTTTTTTTTGAGGCAGTTGTCACAGATTCCACAGGCTTCCCCTGGTTTTTCGCCAAAGTAAGCTTGCAGCAGGCGGGTGCGGCACTGCGTCGGGTGCTCAGTGTAGATGGTAGCGGCCTGTACTTTACGTAACGCCAGTTCCTTACGCCGATTTAACTCCGCTACGTTGATGGGCAGCGAAGGCGCGTCGTAGCGGGGCGTTAAAAACGTGAGCTGCGGTTTATCTTTCTGCTTTTCGTAGATGACGACGTTCCGTTCGTGCAGTTGCTGAAGCAGATTCTCGATTTCGGGCTGATTCATCAGAAACGTCCGCGCCAGTGTCGATTCGGAAATGGTCAGGAAGTCGGTGAACAGTTCGCCCCCGTAGATACGTAGCAACAATTTCAGAAACGAATCGAAGCGTGGATTCATCACCTGGAACTCATATAATTGCCGATTATCCAGCACAATAGCCAGCCGCGAGGGATGAAAATAGTTTTCGTTTAGCTGGATGAAGCCTTCCAGTTGCAGCTGTTTCAGGGCGTAATGCGTTTCCTGCGGAGGCAGATTGAACGTGTTCGTAAACACACCCATATCGAAATCGTAACTGTTGAATTCTCCGCCACCCACGGGCACCGCCATGTAATTCGCCAGCGCCTGATAAACCCGACGTAGCATCTCAACCGGCTGGTAAAGCTGCTCGGTGCGATAGCGCAAACTTTCCAGATCGTTGGGCGTGTATAGCATGACAGCATACGCTTTCTGACCATCGCGCCCGCCCCGTCCGGCTTCCTGATAATAGGCTTCGAGCGAATCGGGTACATCCAGATGAACGACTACGCGCACATCGGGTTTGTCGATACCCATACCAAAGGCGTTGGTGGCAACCATCACGCGGGTTCGGTCCTGAATCCAGGCGTCCTGTTTGTCGGTACGTTGCTGCGTGGTTAGCCCGGCGTGGTAAAAATCGGCCGAAATGCCCTGCCGAACAAGCCACTGAGCGACCTGCTGCGTTTGCCGACGACTCCGAACGTAAATGATGGCACAACCCGGTACATTTTGCAGGACACGTAATAGCCTGGCTTCCTTGTGTTCTTCCAGTACTGCCGAATACGACAGATTGGGTCGGGCGAACGTTTGCCGGAATATCTGGGGATCACGTAGTGCCAGCTTATCCACAATATCCGTCTGGACATCGGGCGTGGCCGAAGCCGTCAGCGCTATAATCGGCGTATCGGGAGTAAGTTGCCGAAACTCCGCGATTTGCAGATAAGGTGGCCGGAAATCGTAGCCCCAGGCTGAGATACAGTGGGCTTCATCGACCGCCAGCAGGCAAACCGTCATTTGCTTGACACGTTCAATGACAATTTCAGTACGTAGTCGTTCGGGCGATACGTAGAGAAACTTGGTGTTGCCGTAGATACAGTTGTCGAGCGTGGAATCGATTTCCCGATAGTGCATGCCTGAATAAATGGCGGCTGCCGGAATACCCCGTTTCCTCAACTGCTCCACCTGATCTTTCATCAGCGCAATGAGGGGAGTTACCACAATACAGACGCCCTTCATGGCCAGCGTCGGTACCTGAAAACAGATGGATTTCCCGCCACCCGTTGGCATCAGCACGAGCGCATCCTGACGAGCCAGCACAGCGTTGACCACATCCTCCTGCATGGGTCGGAAGGTGGTGTAGCCCCAGAATTGCTGTAAAATCTGCCGGATCGTCAAGGTAATCAGTCGTTAGTCAGTAGCCAATGGAAATCTTCGCCTTTGTTCGCTAACGGCAACGGCGTGTCTGCCCATCAACTGTTCCACAAATTTACGACGAGGAAAAGACAAATCGGAAGCTTATCGGTTTTGCGTTTATAGTGTACTCAACCATTAATACGAACAGTTATGATTCAAAAAGTTATTAAATCTGACGAAGAGTGGCGGAAAATTCTAACGCCGGACCAATACCGGGTAACGCGTGAAAAAGGTACTGAACGAGCCTTTACGGGCGAATACTGTGAAGCCCATGATCCCGGAATTTATGCCTGCGTTTGCTGTGGTACGGAGTTATTCGAGTCAACAAACAAATTTGAATCAGGAACCGGCTGGCCGAGCTTCACCGAACCCATTGAGGAAGAGCGCGTTCGCTTGGAGAAAGATTACAGCTACGGCATGTACCGAATTGAGGTGCTCTGCAATATCTGTGATGCTCACCTGGGTCATGTTTTCAACGATGGCCCTGCGCCGAATGGGCTACGTTATTGCCTGAATTCCGTTGCGCTGGTGCTGAAGCGAACCGTAGATTCTAAGTAATTTTTTATAAGAAATTTCGGGCAAGCGGACAGTTTGTAGATACGTAGCGACAAGGATTGCTTCGGTTCTATCAACTAGTCCGCTTGTTTGCGCTATTTTTAGGCAACAGAGGTTTCGAAGGCTGGGTTTTATTATCATTACGAACACCCTGGCTGCGTGGAATAGGAGAGTATGATATGAACTATTGGCATGTATTGAAGGTATGTTTCGTCGCTGGACTGTTATCCGCAAATCCATTGCTTGCTCAGAAACCAGGCTTAGTGACGGACAATACGTCGGTTCAGTATCCACGAAACTGGTCAATACCCGGCTCAAAGATCAAGTATTACAAAGCCGATTCCAATGCGTTTACACACGTACCGGCCCCCGATGTTTTTCTGCGGCAACGTAGCGCGAATGGTCGGTTGGCGGCTCCGAAAGCGCAGTTTATCGTTACGTATACCAACTTCACGGCCGAAGCACGACGAGCCTTTCAATACGCCGTCGATATTTGGGCGTCACTGATTACCTCGTCGGTTCCGATACGTATTCAGGCCAATTGGGTGTCGATGGAGCCGAATATGCTGGGATCGGCCGGGCCCGCTTCATACCGATACAATTTCGATGGAGGGCAGAAAATCCAGGCTTTTTATCCGGTTGCCTTAGCCGAAAAAATTGCCCGGCGCCCCCTGAACAACGATAACGAAGCAGATATCGTCGCTGATTTTAACCGAAACAACGACTGGTACTACGGCACGGACGGGAAACTGCTCAAAGACCAGATGGATTTGGTGACGGTAGCCCTGCATGAACTGGCGCATGGGCTGGGTTTTATTGGCTTCTATGATTTTGTAGATGATCAGGGGGTTAACAAAGAAGCCTTTCCCTCGATCTACGATTATTTTCTTGAATCCGAGGACGGCAGACGGTTGGTAGCCTCAAACGATTTTCCGAATTATTCGGACCCGCTGAAGTATCAGCTGGCAGGCGAACGACTGTATCTGAATGGTCCCGTTTTGAAACAGACAACAGGTCAGCGGATTAAAGTATATGCCCCATTTAAATTTAATCTAACGTACAGCCTTTATCATCTGGACGACACTACGTATCCGCCGGGTTCCGTCAACTCGCTGATGCGGGCGCATCTGAACCGGAGCGAAGCGATCCATTCACCCGGCCCGCTCGTACTGAATTTCTTTTCCGACCTGGAATGGAGAACGACGTCTGTGCTGCATACTCCTCCGATCATTGACGAAGACGTAAAAGACTTTGTTTTCAGTACGCGCATCATCAGTGATACCACCCTGCTTACCGGATCGCCTAAATTAGTTTATCGCAAAACCAAACCTACCGAAACCGATACAGTGGCAACAAGCGTTGCGCTCACACGGGTGGGTACTACAGACGAATACCAGTTCACGCTTCCGGCTGCTCAGGCGCAGGGTGAAATCTGGTACTATTTTCAGGCGCAGGATGCCTCTGGTCGTACGTTCTCGAATCCGGGCCGATTGAAGGCGGGGGCGCAAACCTGGCATCGGGTCTGGATTGGTCCTGACAAGGTTGCGCCCGCTATTCTGTTCAGTCCGTCGAAGAGCGCTATTTTTTTAACAACTGAGGCTGATACGTTACCCATCTATGCCCGTATTGCCGACGACGCAACGGGTATTTCGACGGCTTACGTTGATTATCAGATTAACGGTATTACCCAGCCTGCTGTACTGCTAAAGTATACCTGGCAAGCCATCGGCAATGCTCTATACGACAGTGTATTTGTGAATCGAATTCCTTTCCCGGCTAACTCGCTGAAAGTTGGGGATAAAATAACCTATCGGATCGTGGCGCAGGACGGCTCGAAGGCGAGGAACCAAACGGTTAACCCGTCTACGGGGTTTCATCAACTTGTCGTGGTTTCCCAACCGCCTGTTCGTGAGCAGTATACCAATTCGTTCAATGACGCCACCGCGGCTAATGATTTCGTCGGATACGGATTTGGCATTAGTACGCCAGATCATTTCGGCGATCCGGCCATTCATTCGGAGCACCCGTACCGAAATGGGACAGACTTTCGGTTTCAGGCCAATTTTGACTACACACTATTAGCTCCCATTCGCGTTCGTACAAATCCGGACAGTGCGATGATTCGTTACGATGAGATTGTGCTGGTCGAGCCGGGAGCGCCTGGAAGCAAGTTCGGGGATGCGAATTTTTATGATTACGTCATCATCGAAGGGTCAAAAGATAACGGTCGTACCTGGCTCCCCATTCGCGACGGATATAATTCGAACGACCTAAGCGACTGGCAGACGCTTTATCAAAGTAATTTAACCAATGGACTGTATCGTGAGCAAAACTCAGCAGCCGTACCTGTCCCGGCTTATTTCCGACACCGCGATGTTCCAATTTTAAAACCGGGGGGCGCTTTTAAAGCAGGCGACCAAATTCTGATTCGCTTTCGATTACTAGCTGATCAACTGGCCTATGGCTGGGGCTGGGCAATTGATAATCTACGCATTCAGGCCCCTGCTCAGTTGGTACTGGCTAATGAGCCGACTGCAATCGGTCAGCTATCTATTTCACCGAATCCGGTTGGTAATACGTTGTTACGGTTAGAAGCAAACGTAGTGAAATCCGTTACCGAAGCGCATATCCGCATTGTTGGACCGACCGGGCAGACGTATCATCAGACGAAACTGAAAGTCGTTGGTACAAAAATTAATGAGCAGATCGATCTCCAGTCTCTGGCCGCCGGATTGTATTTTGTGCAGCTTACCGTTGACGGCACCGTAGTAACAAAAAAAATCGTTATCGCTCGGTAGCCGTGATGCGGGCGGTCCGCACTACGAGAAAGTTAATTTGCAGTGTATGAATAAACTGTTTATCAGCACCCTGTTTATTGCTGGTTTATTGATTGGCTGTTCGCCTGCCCGGAAACTGAGCCGCGATCTACAGACCAGACCAATTTACACCGATCATTTTACGGGCGTTGCCCTGTACGATCCTGTCCGAAAAAAAGCGTTGATTCAGCACAATGCCGACAAGCCGTTTACCCCCGCTTCGAATACCAAATTATTTAGTTTCTATGCCGGTCTGTTAGTTCTGCCTGACTCACTACCCGCACTTCGGTATGTCAGTCGTAACGATTCGCTGATTTTCTGGGGTGTCGGCAATCCGCTCCTGCTTCATCCTGATTTACTGGATACAACGGCGCTGACCTTCTTACGGAGTCGGCCGGAGCAGTTGTTTTTTTCAGCCGCGAACTACGATGGACCCCGTTTTGGGCCTGGTTGGGCCTGGGATGATTACAACGACGATTATTCAGCTGAGTTAGCTTCCCTACCGATTTATGGCAATGTCGTGCGTTTTCGAAATGGGAAGAAAAGCCCCCGTCGATTCGTTGACAGCGTTCGTGTTTCTTCTGACCCGAAAGTGCCTGTTGGAATACACCGGTCTGAGTTTGGTAATCAGTTTACGCAGTCCGCCGATGGAAAACCCGTTAGGCAGGACGTACCGTTTCGGTGGTCAGCTGACTTGGCCGCTCAGCTGTTAGCGGATACGCTTCACCAGCCAGTCCGTGTGCTGAACATACCGATGACGAATAATACCCGATTGCTACGTGGCTCACCAACCGATTCCCTGTACAAGCGTATGCTTTACGTCAGCGACAATCAGTTTGCGGAGCAGATTGCGTTCATGATTTCAGCCGAACGGAACAAATCTCAGCTCGAACCGAATGCCGAACGTAGTAAAATCATAGACAGCGTATTGCATTATCCGGCGACTTCGGCCAGATGGGTAGACGGTTCCGGATTATCGCGCTACAATGCTTTTACGCCGAACGTATTGATTGATCTGGTAAGCCGAATTTATGCCAAAGTACCCCAGCAACGACTGTTTGCGCTCTTGCCAGCTGCTGGCCAATCCGGTACGTTACGTAGTATAGCTATGAATGGTAAGCCGTACGTATTTGCCAAATCGGGTTCGATGACTGGCGTGTATAATCTGAGCGGTTACGTACTGACGCAGAGGGGTAAAATCCTTTATTTCAGCATCATGCATAATAATTTCACGCAACCTGTCAGCCAGATGCGCCAGCGAACGGCAGAATTATTAAAAGAAATCCATGAACGGTTTTAGTGGATCGTTACCCGGATTAAGAAAAATCAAACGAAGATACGTAGACAGGGGCGTCTGGATTAATCAAGACTGGTTCATCGGAACTCGTTTTGACCATGACGTGAGTCGTGATATTCTTCTGAAAGCCACTGAGCGGCCCCATTCTTTTAGAATCGGTCAGTAATTTGTTGAGAGGATCTTTTGTATCGATTTGCAGAAGCGCTGAATGGCAGTTGACGTGGGCCAAAACACTTTCTAAAAGCACAGAAAAAACGTCCTCGCGACCTTCTTTCAGATAGATGCCTTCCAGAGTCACAAACTGATAGTTGGCCGGATCGAAAAAGCGACGGGTTACCGAAGAAAGGGGCAGCATGTTCATCATGACCCAGCCACTCAAGCCTGGCATCGCTGAAAATTTCCAGCAAACTGGATTCGCCTGTACACCGGCAATAATTTCATCTCCTTCTTTCAAGACAAAATAGTTGTTCTGGTAGCTGATGTAAGCGAACGTCGTGAGGCTGTACGTTTCATAAAAACGCCTAAGTTTCGTCAGCAAAGTTGCTTTATCCGAATTCGGCAAGCGGGTGAATCGCGAATCTAGTTTGGGTGAGTAACGCCGGAAAACAAACGTTCTTAACGTAGTGATCGACGTAAAGCCTTCTCGTTCGGATATACGTAATGATCGTGCGTTCTTTTCTTCGATGTAGGAATAAAAAATGCAGGACGTAGCGACGTGGGTTTCTACGTACCGGACGGCTTCAACTTTTAACAAACGGCCGTAGCCTTTTCCTTGCTGCGTTTCGGTAATCGACAGATAACGTCCGTAAAATCCACTGATGATTGAATCGCCTGATACGTTGATTTTCCGTTCATCCAGGCAGTAAATGCCGATAAGCTCTTTGTTACTGAATAGATGAAAGAAGAATGGATTGGCGAGCTGGTGAATCTTAGCCTCATGTCCTGTATGCTGATACTGGATACCGTTGGTTCCGTAGACGGTACGTTTCAACAAGTCTATCGCGGCTGCATCGGCCATTTTTTTTACGACGATACGAACAGATTGCTGCTGGTAGATCAAGGCTTCCTTCGGTTGATTGTCGCTAATTAATCCGTTCATAAACTCAGCGTTTGATCAGCCGATAAATCGGATAACTCACGGCAATAAAGGCGATGGCGTACATACTGCTCGAAAAATCACCGATAACGACGCCTAGTAAAAAAGCCAGCGACGCAATAAGCAGGGTCCAGGTTGAAAATGGGTAGCCCCAGGCCAGAACAGGTCGAGGAAGTTCGGGTTCGGTTTGTCGCAACCGGATCAAAGCCGCAAAGCAGGATGCGTAACAGAGCACGAAGAAGAACGTCGCAATGTCGGAAAGTTTGCTGTACGTATTGGTCAAAATCATCAGTATAGAGGCTGAAGCCGTCAGAATCGTCGCATTGATGGGTGTACCGCCTGCGTTAATGTGTGTGACAAACGGAAAAAACAGGCCGTCGCGACCCATGGCGAAAATAACCCGCGGATTAAACATGATCTGCGCGTTGATGATCCCCATAATCGAGATCATCAGCAGGAACGTAACGACCTGCGCACTGCCCGGTCCAAACAAGAGCTGCACTGCATCGGCCGCCGGGAGTTTTGAATTAGCCAGAGTTGATAGAGGCAATACGTATAGCAACGCCAGATTGACCAGTATGTAAATGCTAATAATGAGCAGTACTCCCCGAATCATTGACCGGGGCAGGTTGCGGCTGGGATCAACGTCTTCCTCGGTAAAATAAGCCGCCGTGTGCCAGCCATCATACGTATAAAAAACGGCCTGTAGCGCTGCCAAAATTCCGATCCATATACCTCCTTCGGCCAACGGACGTACCGTATCGACCGCTACGGGTTTATCGGGCGTAATGAAAAAGCAAACCGCTACGAAGACTAATAAACCAACAGCCTTCAGAACACTCATCACCTCCTGCGCGCGACTCGCTAACCGAACCCCAACGGAGTGGAAGGCCACAAACGCCACCAGAATGCCAATGGCCATACTTTTCTGATAAGACACCAGTGCTGGAGAAAGCAACCCAATGTATTCGCTCATAACGGCTGCTCCAAAGGCCATAGCCGATACGCTACCCAGCCAGCTACTGATTCCGATTACGAAGCCCACGTAGTTGCCAAACGCCCGGTGGGCAAATACGTACCAGCCCCCGGCTTTGGGCAGCATGGTTCCTAATTCCATAACGGATAAGGCTCCGGCCAGTGCATACACGCCAACAATCAGCCAGACGGCAATAATCAGGGTAGGGCTACCAATCTCCTGCGCAATGGGACCAGGTTTTCGTAAAATACCGGTGCCAACGGTGCCACCAATGGTTACGGCCACGCCAAAGCCGACACCTAACAATTTTTTGAGTTGATTTTGGGCCATTATTCGGTAGGTGAACGTGAGGATGCCAGATCAGTGGAATGGTAATCCTACAATGATAGGAAAAAATAGGGCTTGTTGGAATGGCTTACGTACCTGCGAACCGGCTTCATTGGCGTTTTTTCGTAAGTTTGCCCGTATGAGAGCGCTGTTGATAAACCCCTACGTACTGGTGTTTGTGGGCGGAGGCATAGGTAGCCTGGCCCGTTACGTTGCCGGGCGACTGATTCCGGCGACACTTGCGGGAACTCCGTTTCCCAACGCAATTCTGGTCGTTAATATTCTGGCCAGTTTTGTGTTGGGGGCCGTTGTTGGGTGGGTGATAACCCGGTCGGCAGGGGAGGAGGCACGTTTGTTGATTGGCGTCGGTTTCTGCGGGGGCTTGAGTACGTTTTCGAGTTTCAGCTACGATACGCTTGTGTTGCTGCAAAACGGTCGGCTTGTTGCGGCTTTGCTGAATATCGTGCTGAACGTAGTGATTTGTTTATTGGCTTCCTTTAGTGGTTTGTGGCTCGGACAGAAACTTTAATCAATAGGGTCATTGTCCTCCGCCCAGTCGTAATTCTTTATTCCTAATGATATCAACTTTTTCGTCTGCTCAGGACGTAGCGCGGCAGTTACATGATGCCCACGAAACGTTTAAGGAGAAAACCCTGACGCATCGCCGATTCAAGCACCACGACATTGTCCCTCTGCTGAATGCATTAAGCGCACCGTTGTCGATTAGCCAGGTGGGCGAATCGCTGGAAAAACGAGCGATTTACCAGGTTAAAGCCGGGACGGGGCAAACAAACGTATTGCTCTGGAGCCAGATGCACGGCGATGAAGCAACCGCCACGATGGCTCTATTCGATATTTTTAAGTTTTTACAGGCGAAAAACGATGGTTTTGACGAGTTGCGTCAAGCGATTCTGACGAATACGACGCTTTATTTTGTGCCGATGCTCAACCCAGACGGGGCCGAACGATTCCAGCGTCGAACCGCAACGGACATCGACATGAATCGGGATGCGTTACGTCTGCAAACACCAGAAGGCGCTATCCTCAAAAACCTGCAACAGACGCTCAAGCCGCTGGTTGGTTTCAATCTGCATGATCAGAATCCACGGTACAGTGTTGGGAAAACCGGTAAACAGGCAGTGGTTTCGTTTCTGGCGACGGCTTATGACGAAGATCGGAATATCAACGATGTGCGCCAGCGGTCGATGCAACTGATTGTGGGCATGAATCGGGTCTTGCAGCAGTTTATTCCGGGGCAAATCGCGCGTTTTGATGATGAGTTTGAACCACGGGCATTTGGCGATAATATTCAGAAATGGGGAACAACGCTGGTTCTGATCGAATCGGGCGGTTATAAAGGCGACTCGGAGAAAATGGCAATCCGGCGGTTAAACTTCGTGGCGATTCTATCGGCGTTGAAAGAAATTGCTGATGGATCGTATAAACAGGAAAACACGGCCGAGCAAGTAATTGCCCAGTATCAGGCGATTCCTGAAAATGGCCGCCCTTTGTTCGATGTGCTGATCCGTAACGCAACAGTCATACGCGAAGGACGTCCTGTGATTGTTGATGTGGGCATTAATCGCAATGAGGTCAATGACAATACGGCCCGAACGTTTTCTTACAAGAGTCAGATCGAAGACATCGGTGACCTCTCGACGTTTTTCGGTATTGACGAAATCGACGCAACCGGTCTGACGCTGACCCCCGTTTACCAACATACCGACACGCTTGATTCCGTTTCTGACTTGGCCAAATTGGATCTACCAGCGCTTCGACGCGAGGGCATCCTGGCATTTCCGGTACGAAAAGCGCCTAACGATACGTTCCTCGTTCAGCCCGTACACCTTTTGAATGAAGGCACTCTACCAGCCAACCCGCTTGAGTTAGAGCAGATTCCTACGTTCCTGCTCATGAAAGACAAGCAGGTTCGGTACCGGTTCGTCAATGGTTTCTGGGAAGAAAATCCGAATGGTTTACAAAACGGAGTGATTGACTAAGCCACACTAAACATAACGTAACGGTAATGTTGACGTAACGTTCGTATAATAGCCGATCGGTAGTTTTGTTACGTTCTTTATCCACGACAATTATTCAACTTCATATTGGTGTCGCATAGAAAGGCCAGCGCTTTGCGCTGGCTTTTTCTTTTACGGGCCATAAATCCGAACAGTCCGTTCTGATAAGCCAAACTGGCTTGCAATTCATCCACCTATTCAAACCATTAAAGGCTGGATATTCCCGTTTCACGACTCAACCGCTTTCCTGAATAGCCTAATCATCAGAGTTTTGCTCCGTCAATATGACGATGTAACAGCGAAAATAAGATCGTTCGGGCAGACAACGATTTCTCACGTAGGGGTAAATCGGTTCTGAATGGTCGTACTGAAGATCAGTAAACAACATGAAACTACATTTACTTCCTCTCTTTATCGTCCTGTTTGGCTGGCTGCCTGCCCTTGGGCAAGCAACCACTAATTCAGGGCTCATCTCCGGTAAAATTACGGACCAAAGCACGGGGCAAAGTGTTCCGTTTGCCTCAGTAGCGGTTAAAGGAAAACCGACCGGTACACAGGCTGACGCGGAAGGACACTACCAGCTACAGCTACGTCAACCCGCCGATTCGTTACTGATTTCGGCACTTGGCTATCAGACGGCACAGGTGGCTGTTACTGGATCAACAGTTGATGTAATCTTACTACCTGCCGCTACGCAGTTGAATGAAGTCGTTATCCGCGCAGGCGAAAATCCGGCTTTCCAGATTTTACGGGATATTCACGCGCGCCGTAAACAAAATGATTTTAGTCAATTGAACGGCTATGAGTATGAAGCATACAGTCAACTCGCCATTCGTGTCAATCAACTCGATGAGCGTTTCCGGCAACGGAAGCCGGTACGGGCCATCTTACGCGCACTTGAACAGAAACAGGGCGGTAAAACGGCCTCTGAACTGCCCGTTTTCCTGTCCGAGACCGTTTCGCATCTCTACGCCCGGCAGCATCCGCAGCACACGAAAGAACAGATTCTGAAAACGAACATCAGTAGCGTTGGCATCACTGATGACAGCTACGTAGCACAATTTACAGGTGCGGGCTTTAATACGCTCAATTTTTATAAAAACCAGATTAGCCTGTTCAAAAAAGAATTTATCTCGCCATTGGCCACCGGCGGGCGTACAGCCTATACCTACTTTCTGGCCGACACAGTCAAGATTGGTGAACACACTTGCTATGGCATTGATTTCGACCCAAAAAACGAACGCGATCTGGTGTTTCGGGGCCGGATGTGGATCGATACGCTCACCTACGCCCTGGTTCGAATTGAGGCTCGTGTCGGGTCGGTGGCGAACATCAACTTTGTTAGCCAGATCGACATCGATCAAACCTATGAACTGGCATCTGACTCCAGCAAAGCCTGGTTGCCCGAAACGACACACCTGACTGTTCAGGTTGGCGAGATCGTTCCACACACGTTTGGCGCTACGGTTGATTACCTGACATCAGTTCGGCAGCCGCTGGTCGGAAAACCAAAATCGCTGGATTTCTTTACTACCGAAATAGAACTGGCCGATGATCGCGACCAGGCACCTGCGGATTATTGGCCTGCCAAACGAGAACAATCGCAGCCGTCGCAAACCTTTGAGCAGACACGAGCCTTATTGGATACCGTCCGGAGTTTACCGATTGTAAAGACGTATACGAAGATTGGGCAATTTTTGCTCAACGGCGGCAATCTGCCGCTCATCCGGGGCGTTGATGCGGGTTCGGTCTTTTCTATGTGGGCCTACAATCCCATAGAAGGCAATCGACTACGGCTGGGACTTCAAACAAACAATGCGTTTAGCCGTAGCTGGCAATTATCTGCTTACAGCGCTTATGGTACCCGGGACAAAGTCTGGAAAACGGGTTGGGAAGTTAATTTTATTCCGAGCCGCCGGCCATTAACACTGATTACATTACGGCACAGCTATGAATTGGAGCGGTTGGGCTATCGGCAGGAAGACATAGCGGATAATTCATTTTTTCGGGTCACCAGCCGGTTCGGAGCGTACCGACAGGCGTATTATCAGCGGGAAACGGCGTTAACCGCCCAACGCGATTTAGGATCAGATTTCACTCAAACGGCTGGGGTTCGGCTTCGCACTATGAGTCCGTTGTTTCCGTTCGCTACAAATCAATCGGGCGAGGTTTCAAATCCAGTAACCGTCACGAATCTGGAAAGCCGGGAGTTTTTTCTGGAAACCCGTTATGCACCGGGCCGACTACCCGCCCGCCGGGTTACCGCTGGTCGTCGAATCCGACGCCGTACGACCGAAACCGCTCCGATCATAACGTTACGCTATACCCTGGGAACGTCTTCACTTCAGGGAAACCAACTGGGTACGTATCACAAATGGCAACTTCAACTGGATCATGCGCTACGTTGGGGGCTATTGGGCCGTACGCAGTACACGGTTAAAGCCGGTTTCAGTCCATCGCTTTTGCCTTACCCTCTGCTGGAAATGCACCTGGGCAATCAAACCCTGTTTTACAACCGCAACGCATTTAACCTGATGAACTACGCGGAGTTTGCCAGCGACCAATACGTCTCGGTAGCCGTTGAACATAAATTTGATGGATTGATCACAAACCGACTCCCGCTGATCCGCCGTTGGGGATGGCGTTCATTCGTAACGGGCAAAGTACTCTGGGGCCATTTAAGCAGTGAAAATCGGAGTTTAATTGCTACGCATGATGCTACTGGAAAACCCATGCCATTCGTTCACTCCTTGCAGCAAACGCCCTACATTGAAGTCGGTTATGGTGTTGAAAATGTCTTTAAATTCCTACGACTTGAAGCGATGTATCGACTAACGTATCGAGAAAACCCGAACGTAACGCCGTTTGCTGTAAAAGCATCTTTTCAGTTTAGTTTATAATCACAAGCTACTTCCAAACAGAATCGCCCGACTAAACAGCCGGGCGATTCTGGAAGGGTATCACGGGTTTTAACCCGTTTGGGAACTGGCCGAAAAACGGATTAAAATCCGTGGTACCCAAGGTTAGAATGTGTATCGGGCGCCGAGTTGCATCTGCCAGCGTGATGCCAATGGATCAATGGAATAAGGAACGCCCGGACGGCCCCACGTAAAAGTTGGGTCACCTGTAGCGGGGTTGGTTGCCCGGGTCAAGCCAATCGACGATGTTGAGTTGAACGTATTGGGCGAGAAGTAAGAATACCCCAGTTTCTTATTCAGCAGATTCAGAAAGTTGATCACGTCGTAGCTGATCTGAATCGACTGACGGCCTTTCAGCTTAAACTCGTGCAGGAAGCGCAGGTCCAGCGTATTATTCCAGGGAGTACGCCCGGCGTTACGTTCGGTGAAATCACCTTTACGCGTTTTGAGGTACGAATCAGCCTCAACGAAAGCCATGAAATCAGCTGCCTGCGTTTCGGTTGGTAATAGGCGCTGGGCTTCGCTTAGATCTTTGGGGATATAAGCCAGACTGTTTGCCTGTCCGGTTCCATCCACCGTTGAGTTAACATAGCCCCAGGAGAATGGCGTTCCTGATTGCAGTGAGTAAAACAACGTAACGGTTGTTGCATTCCGTGGATTCCAGATCTGCCGATAGTTAACCGTACCCACGATGCGGTGGCGAATATCGAAATTCGAGTAACCCAACTGCGGATCGTTGGGCGTCAATGACTGATTCAACTGCCAGTTCGATTCCATCGAGTTCCGAATCCCGTTGGTGATGTCAAACGATTTGCCGTAGGTATAGGCCGTTGAGAAACCAAATCCCATCGGAAAATTGCGCTGAATCTGGGCCGTCAGACTATATCGGTAGCCTTTGTTTGTGTTCGAGAGCAGATACGCGTTGGCGAAGTTATTGTCAATCCGCTGCGCCCCCGACGTCCCATTGGCCGCTACGTAGATAGGCTGCTGGCGTTGCGTGTCGTAGCTGTAATACCGAATCGTATCTTTCGTGTTAACCTGCTGAAATTTCAGGTCATGGATCACTTTCGTATACAGGGCTTCGAACGTGAGTTTGTAGCCACCCACTAGGTAATCCACCGCTACGTTGCTGCGGAACATCTGTGGCATCTTGAAATTGTTGTCCAATAAATCGACCTGCGTTCGCCGAACACCACCGTTTGCCGGATTCGCATTCACGCCAATGGCACCACCCGTAGCTTGATTAAGCGGGTCACCTACTAATTTTCGGGTGGCCGTTGCATTGTTGTTGTAGTCGTATGCGCCATAGCCCACACCATCGTTATAGAACGCATACCCTAACCAGGCAAACGGAATCCGACCGGTAAAGAGGCCCGTTCCACCCCGAATCACAACGCTTTTGTCGCCTTTCACGTCGATGTTAAAGCCTAAGCGGGGCGAAATCTGCACGTTATCCAGGTATTTGTTCGTGATCTGGCGTAGGGGCGTATAAGCATATGTATTGCCGTAGTTGCGATCATCTGTCGAAGACGTAACCTGCGAATTCAGCGTCGGTTTAGTTGGTAGACCCGTATAATCGAAGCGAATACCCGGAGATAGTTTAACACGGTCGCTGATCTGAATTTCATCCTGCGCATAGACGCTCAGCAAATTGACGTTGAAGTGCGCGTAGGGATTGTTGAACTGGTAATCCAGATTGTTCTGTGTATCATTGAAGGCATACGAACCCCGCACCCGGTTGGGTAATTTAGCCAGAAATTCGGCCGGTGTCCGGTACGAAATCCGACCGTTGGGCGAGTTCACAAACCCGTAATCGATCCCGTAAAATTCGTTGTGCGTACCGATTGTGAACGTATTAATGCCTTTATAAAACGTGAAATTGTCGGTGATCTCAAACGTCTTCTGTTTCAGGTTAAACACCGATGCTTCCCGGTCATTCCCTACGAAAATCGTACCGCCGTTGTAGCCGATTTCAACCTGAGGAAAATTCAGGTTATTCGACAACGGATTTCGGTAATCATGAACGCTGGAATACCCCACAATCAGGCTGTTCGACGACCGACCGCCAAACTGGCTTTTTAGTTCAACCACCGTACTGCTTTGGTTGTTCGTTTGCTTAAAGTCCATACTACCGAACCGGAAGTTGGCTCCATCACGCTCCAGATTCGTGGCTTCCGAAAAAACCGTGTTGTTCCGAATGCTCAGCTGATGTTTGTCGCTGATATTCCAGTCCAGACGGTTGAAAAACTTGGTGCTCTTCGAATAGATCGAGTAGTCGCCGGTTGCGCCTGCGTCAAAGCCATAGTTTTCTTTAACGAACGTACTGATTTGCTGCGCCACCGACGCATCTTTGATCAGCGAACTTGGCGACCCGGCCTGAAACTGAATCGGGTCCTGTCGGCGCGTGATTTCTTCGTTCGTAAAGAAAAACAACTTGTTCTTGATCAACGGAAACCCCACCCGAACGCCCGTCTGGTATTCATAGAACGTACTGGGCAATTTTTCTTTTGCATCTGAAGCGCCATTCCAGGAACCCGTTAACGTAGCGTTCCGCCCAAACCCATATACCGCACCCGTTACGTCGTTGGTTCCGCTGCGGGTTACGGCATTGACCGAACCGCCCAGAAAGTTTCCCAGTCGTACGTCAAACGGCGCGACGGCCACCTGAATATCCTGAATGGCGTCCAGACTAATTGGGTTGGTACGTGTACTGGAACCCGGTTGACCTGAAGAACCGGTTGCTCCGCCCAATGACGGGCTGAACCCGATGGCATCGTTATTGATAGCACCATCAACCGTTACGTTGTTATAGCGAAAGTTTGTACCGGCAAAGGAATTGTTATTGTTCGCCTGGGGCGACAGACGGGTCATATCGGTTAGGCTGCGCGAAATGGTTGGTAACCGACGAATGGATTCGCTGCCAATGCTAACCCCTGCTCCCTGACGCTCACCTTCGCGGTTCCCTTTTACGACAACTTCGGTCAGTTGGGCGCTGGCATCTTTCAGCGTAATATTCAGGTTTGTCGTTTCGCCTAATTGCAGCGTTACGTCCGATAGCGTTTCAGTCGTGTACCCAACATACGTAACAACTACCTGATAGGGGCCGCCCGCATTCATGCTATTAATACGAAAACGTCCATCGCCGTCAGTAACGGCTGCGTATTTAGTACCGGTTGGGGTATATACGGCCTGAACGGTAGCGCCCGGTAAGCCTTCTTTCTTTACATCGATAATATGGCCGCTCAAACCGCTAGTTGTTACTTGGGCCTGAGAAACAGACGAATTAGCCAAGACAAGTAATACCAGGAAAAATAACGAGGAAAAAAACTTCATTTGCTGATAGCGAGGTGATTTCGGTGCAAAATTGGGCGAAATCCGAGCGCCATCTGTTAGGCAAATGTTATGAAATGGATAGCATACGTTAAGCTTTTGTTAAGCTTATTATTCCACAAAGCAGTCGGATTGCTGAATCGACCTGCTACTAACTTTTTGGTTTGGAGCGAAGGCGATACTAAGCAACGGCGACAACCTGCCGTAAAATTCTGCGATTATTTCATATGAATTTGTCAACTCTGCGTTACTTCTATGGTGCTCATTCGTCTATTACTCGACTAAGTCGATGAACTTTTAGGTAGTTTACCCACGTTCGAAAATAAATCCTGGCCGATTAACCACCGAAAATTAGTCAACGCTTTTTCTAGTAGGTGTATTAATCTCTTGGCTGATTGTCTAGTACTTAGTAATTTGCTTACTAAAAGGTTATAAAATAAAAAAATAAGAAACACCACCATTTATAAACACCAACGCACTTAAACCCCGTAACAATGATCTCAAAGAAAGCCAAATATGCCATCAAAGCCCTCAAAGTTTTGACAGAAGAATACGGAAAAGGCCCCGTGTTGATCTCTTATATTTCAGCCAGGGAGAATATTCCGAAAAAATTTCTGGAGGCTATTCTGCTTGAATTACGCAATCATGGTATTCTACAGAGCCAGAAAGGAAAGGGCGGAGGTTATCTGTTGCGTGTTGATCCAGCCCGGGTTAATCTGGCACAGGTATTACGGGTTATTGACGGACCAATCGCCCCTACGCCCTGCGTTTCGTTCAATTTTTATGTAAAGTGCGACGACTGTAACGATGAGGTAACCTGTGCACTACGTCCAATTATGGAGCGCGTTCGGGATGCGAATCTCAGTGTTTACGAAAACACTACGTTGTTGACATTTCAGAATCCGGCTACGTTGGAATCCCCAAAAGATGCCTCCGTGAATCAAATAACGGCATAACGAGTTTGTAACGAATTAAAAATAAGCGGGGTTGTCGGGTTTTAGGCGTACTAGCCAACTCGACAACCTCGCTTATTTTTAAGATTATTGCTTACTCTTCCATGGGTTGGTGTTCCTTTCGCAGCAAATCATTTACCGTTTTAACCGGGTTGAAGGTAATGAGTGGCACTTCTACGAAAATCGTATTCCAGTCAGCCATTGCACCGTTCCATAAGCCAGGTAATTCCTGCGCTTTGAGATCTTTCCCATCTTTCGACTTGGCCGTGATGAAGCCCGTTTGTGGATCGCGGTAAGCGGGGAGGTCGTATTTTTTGCCATGATTATCTTTCAGCCCACAAACCAGATCAACCGGATTGAAGTGCGTCGCTTCATCGAAAATGGCTTTTTGGCCAGCGTTTGTCAGATCGATCTGCGCCGACTCAACTACTTGCAGTGATACGGAGCCATCCTGGTTTTTAGCCCAGAAAGGTCCACCGCCCGGTTCACCAACGTTCTTAACCATGCCGCACACACGCACAGGCCGATCTAGTTTCCGACGGTAGTAATCCAGTTTCTCTGCTTTCGACAACTTGTCAAATCCTTCGGGAGGTAACGTATAGAGGGTCCGTCGGAAGAGTTCGTCGGCTTCGGCAAGGTAACCGTCGCTTACTTCACTGCCCTCCAGCAAACCCTGCAACCTGGCAATCTGTTGTTGCGCATCGAGCAGAACCGCAGCTAATACCTTTTTATACGTAATGGTTGGTTCCTTGATCTCATCGGGAACAACGTTGTCAATATTTTTAATAAAGACGATGTCGGCGTCGATGTCGTTGAGGTTTTCGATCAGCGCACCGTGACCTGCTGGCCGGAAAAGCAATGAACCCGGTTGACCGTCGCGATCAGCGTTTCGGAAAGGCGAATTGTCTGGATTGACCGAAATGGTATCCGTCGATTTTTTCTGTTCCGAAAAACTAATGTCGAACGTAACGCCAAGCCAGGCTTCGTAGTCGGCTTTCTGCTCGTCAATTAATTTCTCAAAGCGACTACGGTGTTCAGGAGAAACCGTAAAGTGAATTTTCACCAAGCCATCGGAATTAGCGTAAGCCGCTCCCTCAATCAAATGCTCTTCAACGGGTGTTCGGGGACCATCAGCGTACCGATGAAACTTAAGTAAGCCTTTGGGCAAACTGCCGTAGTCCAAACCTTCATCGGTCAGTATAAATTTCAGGACGGTCTTGCGATCGTTCTCGGCAACGGCTTTCTCTAAATCCTGTCCTTTGGCAGCCATAGCGGCTTTAAGATCTTCGTAAAAGGCAAAATCCTGTAGACGGGCAAATACCTCATCGACCGATTTGTCGGATTTGCTGTCCAGCGCGGCAAACAGCGATTTAAACATACGGGTGGCGGCTCCCGACGCCGGGACAAACTTAACCAGTTCGCGCTGGTGCGCTGCTTCGTCGAAGCGGTGAATATAAGTGGGTATCTGGTCTTCATTCACGCGCACGATACCGTCGCCAATGGTAGCCGCTTTAATGACATTGAGATAGGGGAAACCCTGAACGAAATGATTTATTTGTTGGTCGATCTGATCGAGGGACACGCCCTGCGCTAAAATCTGGTCCTGATCGTATTCGGTAAATTGCATAGGGATAAAAAAAACAGGGTTAGGAACAAGTGGCAAATTGGGTATTTCAGTAATCTCACGCAAATCAAATTTTTAGGTAGTTTATGCTATGTCAAAGTTTGGGTCTCTTGCGAAGGTTAGGGCAACCTACCTTATTTTTGTCGATCAAACTAGCTGGCTAACCTACCATGAAACTGATCGCCTTCGATGCCGACGATACCTTATGGGTAAACGAACCAAACTACGTAGATGTTAAGCAAAAATTGTGTGAGCTGCTCTCTCATCACATCGATCAGGAGACGCTATCGAGCCGATTTTATGAGACGCAGATGCGTAACCTTGAGTTGTTTGGTTATGGGGCCAAGAGTTTTATCCTCGCTATGATCGAAACGGCCATCGAACTGACCAATGGTGCCATAACAGGAGCCGAGATTCAGCAGATCATCGACACGGGACGAAAATTGCTGGATTTTCCGATTGAGGTGCTTGATGGTATCCCGGATGTGCTTAAGACGCTGTCTAAGGACTTCGATTTAATGGTGCTAACGAAAGGCGACCTTTTCGATCAGGAAAGTAAAATTGCGCGCTCAGGGCTGGGCCAGTATTTCAAACACGTCGAAATCGTCAGCGAAAAAAATGAACAGGCCTACCAACGTATTCTGCAAAAATATGGTGTGCAACCCGCTGATTTTGTGATGATTGGTAACTCGCTAAAATCTGATATACTACCCGTCGTGCACATTGGTGGTCGGGCTATACACATTCCGTACGCAATTACGTGGGCGCATGAGCACGTAGCGGATGAACAACTGGTCGGTAAATCATTTATGGCTTTGGCAAGTGCACGAGAACTACTGGCACTCCTGGGAAAGGTCAACCAGGGATCGTAAATCCGTCGGCGTCCAGATTCGCCGGAAATTTTTCCCGAAACGACCGTAATTCATCCAGCGAAATCGTCTGTTGATGAACAATCTCCGTATCAGAATGCCGGAATACTACGTCACCTTTAAAGTCGATAACGGCTGAATCACCCGTATAGGGATGTCCATTACCATCTGTTCCAACGCGGTTAACGCCCACTACGTAGCTTAGATTCTCAATAGCGCGACCTTGCAGCAATACGTTCCAGGCGTTACGTCGGGCGGCAGGCCAGTTCGCTACGTAGAGTAGAAGGTCGTACGCAAAATCTGGCGATTCGGTCTGACGGTTGCGGCTCCAGACGGGAAAGCGGAGGTCGTAGCAGATAAGCGGACAAATACGCCAGCCTTTCCACTCTTTGATGATTCGGGTTGTTCCGGCAGTATAAATGCCATCTTCGCCCGCCATACGGAATAGGTGACGCTTATCATACGTATCAAACTGTCCATCGGGCTGCATCCAGATGAGTCGATTGAAATAAGTACCGCCTTCCTGCACGACATAGCTACCCGTTACGACAGCCCCTGTTTGCGAAGCCATCTGTTTCAGCCAGCGAAACGTAGTGAGGTTCAGCGGTTCTGCCACTGCACGAGCGTCCATTGTGAAGCCCGTCGTAAACATTTCGGGAAGAACAATTAAATCGGTTGGTTCTGGCAGGTTAAATAGGTGTTCCTCCAACATAGCCCGATTCGCCACAGGAGCCTGCCAATATAAGTTGGGTTGGAGGAGGGTGATATGCATAGAGAGGAGGGGAGGAAAGGGAGGAAAGGGAGGAAAGGGAGGAAAGGGAAAAGCTGTTAAATCCTTTGTCCCTTTCTTCCTTTTACTCCCTTTCCTCCTTTACTTTGGAAACTTCATTTTATACTCGGCATCGGTCTTACCTTTCGAGATATCGGATAGCTTTTTCTTAATGAGCGTCCGGCGGAGCGAAGGTAGGTAATCGGTGAAGAGCTTACCGTCGAGGTGGTCATATTCGTGCTGGATGATGCGGGCGGCCATCCCTTCGTACTCTTCTTCGTGCTCGTTCCAGTCGGTATCGAAGTAACGAATGACAATGATTTCGGGCCGGAACACCTCGCCCCGAATGCCCGGAATACTTAAACAGCCTTCTTCAAAACCCCAGTCGTCGCCCGCTTCTTCAATAATTTCGGGGTTAATGAATACCTTCTTAAAGCCAATCAGCGTTTGGTCGATGTCTTCTTCCGGCTCATCTTCATTCAGGGGTTCACCATCGACTATGAACATTCGGATGCTTTGCCCGATCTGCGGAGCTGCCAACCCAACGCCCGAGGCCGCGTACATCGTTTCGTACATGTTTTCGCTCAACTTTTTCACGTCGAGGCTACCGGGTTCAATATCTTTGGCCCGCTTCCGCAAAACCGGGTCACCGTAGGCAATAATTGGGAGAATCATAAGTTTAGTGAAGAGTGAAGAGTGAGGAATGAAAAGTGAAGAGCAATTATTCTTCACTTTTCATTCCTCACTCTTCACTACTTTTTGCTTTCCATATACGATTGGAGAATAATGGCCGCACTGACTTTGTCGATGTTACCTTTCTCGCGTCGATCCTTTTTGGTGCTTCCGCCCGCAATCATGGCTTGTAAGGCCATTACGGACGTAAAGCGTTCGTCATGCCAATAAACCGGAATGTCGGGTAAAGCGTTCTGCAAATGGGTTACGAACTTCCGAACGCGGGGTGTATTATCCGTATCGGCGCCGTTCAATCCTTTCGGAAGGCCAACAATGAACGCTTCGACGGGTTCCCGCACTACGTAGGCTCTTAAAAACTTCAGCACCTCGTGCGAAGGCACCGTTTCCAGCGCCGACGCAATTAATTGCAGCGGGTCCGTAACGGCGATGCCAGTACGTTTCATGCCATAGTCGATTGCTAAAAGTCGCGCCATTTCGACGGCAAAGGTACGAAGTTAAGGGGATGGGGCAATGAGCGCGGAGGATGGGGCAAGGCGCAAGGAAATAAAAATGACGTATAATTTAATTACTCTATGCCCCCAGCTCCTTACCCCTTGCTCCCTGCCATTTTTCCACATCCTGCCACGTATCTAAATCGATGTTGGCTAATGGAAAGGAAACCTCAGCGCAGTCGTTCCGGTATTGCTGAATAAATTTGCGGGCACCCGTATCGCCGGATAGGTTTAAGAAATGGGCTTTGTAGCGAATATCGAATAGGGCCGGTACACCAAGATTATCTTTTTCGCCGTAATGGCAGGCCACAATACCTTTGACCGTTTGTTCCTGGGTGGTAATTAATTGCCGCAGTAGATCAGACGTTACGTAGGGCTGGTCAGTTAAAACAACCAAAAAAGCGTCGACTGATTCATCGGACAAGGCGTTCAGACCAATTCGTAAAGAGGAAGCCATGCCTTCCTGCCAATCGGGATTTACCGTGATATGGATTGGTAAATCAGCCAGTTCACTACGTATCATATTCTCGTTAGCTCCCAATACGGCGATTACTGGGCCAACTTCCAGCGATAAAGCTGTATTCGCGATACGTCTGACTAACGTCTCATTTTGATACGTCAGTAATTGCTTGGGCGTACCGCCTAAACGGGTCGAACTTCCCGCGGCTAAAATGATGGTGGCAATAGGCATACGTCTATCCGAGGACATCTAAGTCAGCCGCATCGGCTTGACGACTATGAAATGCTGCATTCCCAGAAAGTCGTTCGTGGATTGGGCCAGGTTTGTCTTTCAGGAAACCACCCGCGCCTTTCGTGAAAAACGCTTTCACTTCGGCAATGATCGACAGCGCAATTTCGTCGGGCGTTTCGGCACCCAAATCGAGGCCGATGGGCGCGTGAACACGTAGTAAGTCCGCTTCGGTAACGTACTGCCCGTCTTTTTCGAACTCGATCTGCATTTTATCGAATCGTTTGCGCGGGCCGAGCATACCGATATAAGGAACGTCTGTTTTGATCAGCTCCTGCAAAACTGCCCGGTCGTAGTTGAAATTGTGCGACATTAATACAGCCGCTGTTCGACTGGTAATGGTCAGTTTATCAAGAACGGCCTCGCGGTCGGCGTACAATACGCAGGTGGCCACCGGAAATCGTTTTGGCGAGAGATGCGCGATGCAATCGTCGGTGACTGTCACCTGCCAGCCGAGTTCACGAGCCAGTTTGGCCACCGGAATAACGTCGTAGCCAGCGCCGAAAATGACCAGTTCAATACCAGGATCAATCCGTTCGATAAAGACCTCAACGGTTCCCGACTGAACAGTATATGCTTTGGTTAATGGTTTGCTGGTTGCGAATACGTCCTGCATATCGTCCTGCAACCAGTTGGGTATGGCGTCCGTGTCGGCGTCGACCAGAATAAACCGATCTCCGGGGGTATGACCCGTAAAGTTGTCACTTTTGAGGACCGTAGCCAGTACCCGAACATCACGTTTCTGGGTAAACTCTTTCAGTAAGGCAACCGGATTCTGCTCGTTATCGGGATTAACGGGTTCGATCAGTACGTCGATAATGCCGTTACAGCCCAGTCCCACGCCGAAACTGTTGGCGCCGTCATCCATCGTATCATACGTAACAACAATAGGCTGACCATCGAGCATAACCTGACGGGCTTTTCGTAGTGCATCGCCTTCCAGACAGCCACCACTGATGGCCCCTTCCCAGCGACCATCGTCCGTGATGAGCATGCGTGCGCCCGGCCGACGATACGACGAACCCTCGACCCACACAACGGTTGCCAGAGCGGCTTTGCGCTGCGTGAAATCGACCTGCTCAAAAACCTCAACAATGCGGCTAATTTCTTTCATCTGATCTTACTCTATACTCTTACAACGACAGCCAAAAGAATCTGTTCAATTATGATCAGTTAATAGGTACCACGGGTTTTAACCCGTCTGAAGATTCACTAAAAAATGGGTCAAAACCCGTGGTACCCGGACTACGCTAGTTTTTCTAAATCAAACGGTAACCGTCGAATTCGCTTGCCTGTGGCTGCAAAAACGGCGTTGGCCAGCGCAGGAGCGAGGGGCGGTAAACCCGGCTCACCGACTCCTTTTATAGTAGGTCCGCCTTCGGCCAGAATATGGACTTCGACCTGAGGCATCTCGTTGATACGTAGCATCCGATTGGCGTCGAAATTAGCTTGTTTCGCCTGCCCATTCTCGAACGTAATACCATCCTTAGTGGCCGCCGTTATCGCCATCGCAATCGCGCCTTCAACCTGCGCTTTTACGGTATCTGGATTAACGACGGTGCCCAGATCAATCACGCAATAAACCTTGTCGATTGTTACACCCCCGGTTGTATTCTTCGATACTTCCACTACCTGAGCGGCCAGTCCGGCGAAAAATTCCCATTGCGCAATGCCACGGCCTTTTCCGGCAGGCAGGGATTTGTTCCAGCCCGAAACTTCTTTCAGTTTCGTCAGTACGCGTTTGGCATCGGTGTCTTTCGCCAGCATAGCCAGCCGGAATGCCAGTGGATCTTTACCCGCTTTGTGCGCCAGTTCGTCAATGAAACACTCATGAGCAAACGCCACGGTCGAACTCGTTACGGAACGCCAGTACGTTAGCGGAATATGAATGTCGGCGTTAACGTAGCGCGTGTTCAGGTTTGGGATTTCGTATTTCTGTTCACCCGTTCCTTCGAGCATCGTGCCGTCGGGCTTGGTTTTGTCGTATTTCTCGTTCATTGTCGCGTCGATGGACGGCGAAATGACCTTATGTTGAAACGCGACGGCTTTGCCATCAGCCGACAAAGCTCCGCGCATGGCCGAGAAGGTCATGGGGCGGAATGGCCCGAGTAACGTATCATCTTCCCGTGTCCAGATGACTTTGACGGGTTTGCCAATGGTTTTTGATAACATCGCAGCTTCCGTCGCGAAATCCTGCGTGAGCCGCCGACCGAAACCGCCACCATTGAACAGAATGTGTACCGCTACGTTGTCGGCAGGGACTTTCAATGCCTTCGCCACTTCATCTTTAACCAAATCGCCACCCTGGGAAGATACCCAAAGCTCGACTTTATTTCCAGGCGAATCCACGCCGGGCTGGTAATGCGCCAGGGCATTCATCGGCTCCATCGTTGAGTGGGTTACGATGGGCGTTTCGTAGAACGCTTCAAGCTGATTGGGTGAGTCCGCAAACGCTTTGTCGAAATCGCCCGCATTATGACCGACGACACCATCCGACTTCGCTAAATCGCGTAGGCTTTTTTCGAAATCGGCGGAATTGAACGTATCGTGCCCCTGGTGATCCCATTTGACTTTGAGCGCTTTACGGCCCTGTAAAGCAGCCCAGTAGTTACTGGCGATCACGGCCACACCTTCGTAATGATTTTTGCCAACGACCCGCTCAATTTTTACCGCTTTCTGAACGCCTTTGACTTTCAATGCCTGAGATGCATCGAAGCTCACTAATTTACTGCCCAGAACCGGGCAGCGCTCAATGGACGCGTAAACCATACCCGGCACTTTGGCATCGATCCCAAACGTAGCCTGACCCGATACCTTGAGTGGTACGTCGGGACGGGGCATCGACTTGCCGAGCATCGTAAACTGCTTTGGATCTTTCAGTTTCGGCTCTTTCGGAACGGGAAGTTTCGCGGCTGGCTCGGCCAGTTGACCATAGGTTAATTTTTTGCCGGTCGGTTTATGAACGACGGTTGCGTTTTCAGCGTAACATTCCTCAACCGGTACGTTCCACTGATCGCTGGCGGCTTTGATCAGCATCTCGCGGGCCGACGCCCCCACTTTCCGCATCTGCGTGTAGCCGCCCCGGATGGAACCGCTACCGCCCACCGCCTGCGACCACATGCCGCCAAACTTGGTTTCGCCACCGGTTTGCCGGATAACTACCTTATCTAACGAAACTTCCAGCTCTTCGGCAATCAAAGCGGGAACGGATTGATACGTTCCCTGACCGATTTCAGGCCGGGGATTCATGATCGTAATCCGGCCCGATTTTTCGATAAGAATATAGGGTGTGAGTTCAGCCGTTTCGGGTAGCACCAATCCAGGCTGGGAACTCAGATTCAGGATGGGACTAGCCAGGATTTCGCTTTTAGGCAAACCCAGCGCAAAAACGGCTCCGGTCAGACTGGCCGCTTTCAGGAAATCCCGACGAGACGTACCTGTTTGATTTTGTGGTTTCTGGCTCATCGCTTACCGATTTTAGGGTTGGATTTAGGCATTTTAGGCGAAGAACCCATTTCGGCAGACGCCGTGTGGATAGCCTGCCGAATGCGATTATACGTACCGCAACGGCAAATGTTACCCTGCATGGCCGTGTCGATGTCGGCATCGGTTGGTTTGGGCGTTTGCTTCAACAGCGCGACCGCCGACATAATTTGTCCCGACTGGCAATAGCCACACTGCGGCACCTGATGCTCAACCCAGGCTTTCTGGACCGGATGATCGGCATTTTTAGAAATGCCTTCGATGGTTGTTATTTTTTGGCCAACCACAGCCGAAACGGGAATGCTGCACGAACGCGTTGGGTTGCCGTCTAAATGCACGGTGCAGGCACCACACTGGGCAATGCCACAGCCAAATTTAGTGCCGGTCAGGCCAACCACGTCGCGGATCGCCCAGAGTAGCGGCATTTCCGGATCGACGTCCAGCGTATGCGCCTGATTATTAATCGTTAATTTTACCGAAGCCATGGTGAGCGGTTTTTAGTACCGAAAGTTAATCAGATAAAACGAGAATTTTCAGTCTCAAGCTCCTTATACTCACCGAATTCCACAGTTGATGATACGTTATGTGTCTGTAGCGATATAATATGCTACGTGCCTGACTACAAACGGATGGCTTATCTTTGCCCGATCAATCTGAAAACGTTTGTTCATGACTTCGCTCGATACCGTTACCCGCTATTACGACGCTTTTAACCGCAAAGACTGGGCTACTATGCTCAGCCTCGTTCATGCCGATATTCAACACGATAGTAATCAGGGCGCAACGCGCGTTGGCAAAGACCTCTTCAGCCAGTTCGTTCAGCACATGGACGACTGCTACGACGAGACGCTGACCGACATGGTAATCATGACTGAGCCAACCGATCGTCGGGTAGCTTGTGAGTTCGTCGTAAACGGCGTCTATAAAAGCACCGACGGCGATTTGCCAGCGGCTACCGGTCAAACTTACGTATTGCCTGCCGGTGCTTTTCTTGAAGTGGCAGACGGACAGATTACCCGAATCACTACGTATTACAATTTGCCCCTCTGGGAATCGCTGGTTTTGGGAAATCAATAAAATCTTGGCAGAGATAGCACCATCCCTTACGTTCGTCCGGCTGACCGGGCGGGCGTTCCAGACTGTTTTTGACGACCTAGCTGCGCTACGTATCGCCGTGTTCTATGACTTTCCGTATCTCTACGAAGGAACGGTGGCCTATGAAAAAAACTACCTGGAAACCTACGCCCGCTCCGAACGGTCGTTCCTGTTTGCTGCCTACGATGGCGACCGGATGATTGGGGCAACCACAGCCTTGCCTTTGCGGGACGAAACCGACGAGGTGCGCTACCCTTTTGAGCAACGGGGCTACGATCTGGACACGATCTTTTACTTTGGTGAGAGTATTCTGTTGCCCGATTATCGAGGCATGGGTTTAGGGCATACATTCTTCGACGAACGGGAAGCCCACGCTCGCCAGTTTGGTCAATATACGACCGCTTGTTTTTGTGCTGTTCAGCGGCCCGATACCCATCCATTACGTCCCGAAGGCTATAAACCGCTCGATGCATTCTGGATTAAGCGTGGGTATCAGCAGGATACCCGTCTGAAAAGTGCGTTTACCTGGCTCGACCGTACGGAGGCTGTTGAAACGGCTAAACCAATGATTTACTGGACGCGCCAGCTGAGCTAATGGTACGTCGGGGCCAACTTCTGCCAACATAAGTGCTATGCAGACGGTTGTTTCTGTGGATACAACACACAAATCATGGAAGCAAACGCGTCGGAAGATCGGACAATTGGGCTTGGCGTAATCGGAATGGGCGGTTTTGGCCTGTTCGCGGTTCAGCAATTTTTACAAACACCCCATACAAAACTAGTGGCCATTGCCGGGTCTAAGCGGGAAGAAGCCATTACCGTAGCCAAGCGGTTTGGCGCCGAGCAACTGGGAAGCCTCGAAGAATTGGTGAATCACCCAGATGTCGATCTGATTTACATTGCTACGCCCCCGTTTCTGCATTACGAGCAGTCGATGCTGGCGCTGAATGCGGGTAAGCACGTGATCTGTGAAAAACCGCTGGCGATGAACCCCGAACAGGGTGCCGAGATGATCGCGCTGGCGAAAGAAAAGGGCTTGCTGATGGTTACGAACCTGATGCAGCGCTACAACCCGATGTATGCCCGCGTTAAACACCTGATCGATAAAAAACTGCTTGGTGAATTTCTGCACGGTTATTTCGAGAATTACGCGGGTGACGAAGGTCTTTCGCCCGAACACTGGTTCTGGGACCGTAGCAAAAGTGGTGGTATTTTCATTGAGCACGGCGTTCACTTCTTCGACATGTTTGCGGGCTGGCTTGGTGAGGGAACAGTGAAATCGTCCCAGATTTTAAAACGACCCGACAGTAACGATATAGAAGATCAGGTACAGGCAACCGTCGAATACGGTGACGATGAAACGGGCAAAAAGTTAGTCAACTTCTACCACGGGTTTACGCAGACCGGGCGCATGGACCGCCAGGAAATGCGGCTGGTGTTCGAGCGGGGTGATATTACGTTGTTTGAGTGGGTGCCAACCCGGATGATTCTGCGTTGCGTAGCCGATGAGGAAACGACCCGGGCGCTGATGGATCTGTTCCCGGCGGCTCAACTGAACGTAACGGCCAATATCGGCGGCAAAGACCGAGTAATACGTGGTCGTCATAAAGAATTTGAAGCGTATCAGCAGATTGAACTGCGCTTCGGCTTTGGCGATGAGAAACAACATATCTACAGCGAATTACTGCGGTTAATGTTCCGCGATCAGGTTAGCGCGATTCATTATCCCGGTACGCACCGAATCATTCGCGAAGAGAATGGCTTGGAATCGCTTGAGACCGCGGTGATCGCCGATGAGTTGGCCCGTCAATAAGTAGAAGAGGGAGATTTGAGACCAATTAATAAAAAATTTTAAAAATGTTGTCGTTTTGGCCGTAGTGACTGACTGAATTTGTGCGAACTCCCTGATTTTTTGCGACATTTGCTGTCTCAAAACCATCTCTCCTCCTCATAGCGCATGATCACGGAGTCTTCCATACTCGACAACCCAGGCGGATTAAGTGAAGCCCCGGCAGGTGTCGTATCGACAGGCGGCCCGATTCAGTCGGCCATTACGTACGAAAAAATCCCTACGCACATTTACGCGGATGCTAAAGCGGCATCACGAGCCGTAGCGCAGGAAATTGCTGACCTGATTCGTCAGAAACAAAACGAAGGTAAACCCTGCATTCTGGGTTTAGCGACGGGCTCTTCGCCCAAAACGGTTTATGCCGAACTGATTCGGATGCACCGCGAAGAAGGCCTTAGTTTCCATAACGTTGTTACGTTCAATCTGGACGAATACTACCCAATGGAGCCGGATTCGCTACAGAGCTACTGGCGATTCATGCGGGAACAATTGTTCGACCATGTGGACATTCCGCAGGGAAATTACCACGTTCCTGACGGTACGCTTCAGACGGATAAAGTTGCCGAGTTTACGAAGAAATACGAAGCCGAAATTGAAGCCGCTGGTGGGCTGGATTTTCAGTTGCTGGGGATTGGTGGGAACGGTCACATCGGTTTCAACGAACCGGGCTCGCTGATCAACTCGCACACCCGCCTGATGATGCTCGATAACTCGACGCGGGCGGCTGCTTCAGTTGACTTTGGTGGGTTACCTAAAACCCCTCGTAAAGCGATTACGATGGGGGTTTCAAGTATTCTTAGCGCTAAACGGGTGGTATTGCTGGCCTGGGGTGAACGAAAAGCGCCAGTGATCCGTGGTGCTGTAGAGGGCCTCGTAACCGAACTGAACCCGGCCTCGTATCTGCAAACGCACCCGAATGCATTGTTTGTGATTGATGAAGCGGCTGCTTCGGAGTTGACCCGCATGAAAACACCCTGGCTGGTGGATTCGGTTGAGTGGGACAACAAGATGAAGAAAAAGGCCGTCACGTATCTGTCGATGGCCCTCAGCAAGCCAATTCTCAAGCTGACCGACCGCGATTACAACGACAACGGGATGAGCGATCTGCTGGCGCAGTACGGTCAGGCATACGATATTAACATCGACGTTTTCAACCAGCTTCAGCATACCATTACGGGCTGGCCGGGTGGCAAACCGAATGCCGATGATACAAATCGCCCCGAACGGGCATTGCCTGCGCACAAACGCTGCCTGATTTTCAGCCCCCACCCCGATGACGATATCATTTCGATGGGCGGTACGTTCCAGCGTCTGCGCGATCAGGGCCACGAAGTTCACGTGGGTTACCAGACCTCCGGTAACATTGCCGTTGCCGATGATGAAGCGTTACGTTTCGCGGACTACGTAGTGGATTTCAATACGAAATTTGGCATCGACAGTCCCGAAGCGACCCGGATTTTCCAGGATGCCGCTGCCTCTTTACGGGAGAAAAAGGATTCTGAGATGGACACCACCGAAGTACGCTACGTGAAGGGCTTGATTCGGATGGGCGAAGCCAAAGCAACCTGTCGGTTTGTCGGGATTCCGGTCGAGAATGCGCATTTCATGAACATGCCGTTCTACGAAACCGGGACTGTAGCGAAAAAACCGCTGAGCGAAGAAGATATTTTGATTACAATGGCGCTGATCGAGGAGATCAAACCGCATCAAATCTACGCGGCTGGCGATCTTGCCGATCCGCACGGCACCCACAAAGTCTGCTTAGACGCCGTGCTGGAATCGGTTCGTCGCCTGAAGGATAAGGATTTTATGAAAGACTGCTGGGTCTGGCTTTACCGGGGCGCCTGGGCCGAGTGGGACGTCAGCGAAATCGAAATGGCCGTACCAATGTCACCCGATCAGGTGACGAAAAAGCGCTTGGGTATTTTCAAGCACCAGTCGCAGAAAGACGGCGTTGTGTATCAAGGCACCGATTCTCGTGAGTTCTGGCAGCGTGCCGAAGAACGTAACCGTGGAACCGCTGAAATTTATAACCGACTCGGATTAGCCGAATACGAAGCCATGGAAGCCTTCGTCCGCTGGCGCTTTTAGGTACCACGGACTTTAGTCCGTTTTTTCCGTCTCAAAGGAAAAACGGACTAAAGTCCGTGGTACCTGCATGATTACAACAGAATATTACAGACAACTCCCACACTGGCAACACATTGGAGCCACTTTTTTCGTGACGTTTAATCTGAGAGGGGCCATTCCTCATGACGTATACGAACGCTTACAGGAAGAAAAAGAGCTGGCATTTTCCCGTATAGAAAAATCAGGCAGCAACACTGATCAGCTTTATAAAGAACACATACGCCATTTCGCGCGGGTCGATCATATTTTAGATACTTGCCAACACGGACCCAACTGGTTGGCTCACGCTGAAGTTGCTGATCTAGTAAAGACTAAACTCCACGAGTTTGACAACATCCATTATGAATTATTGGCATACTGCATCATGCCCAATCATGTTCATATTGTTGTGGATATGGCTATCCAATTGGACTTGCTTAATCCCTCTGAAGCGATTCACGCCGAGAATTATACACAATTATTTCTCGTGCTCAAACGTATCAAAGGCGGCTCCGCAAGGGTCGCTAATCTGTTTCTTAATCGCACAGGTGCTTTCTGGCAACCAGAATATTACGACCACTACGTTCGTGATTCGGCGGAGTTAAACCGGATTATCAACTATGTGCTTCAAAATCCTGTAAAAGCTGGATTAACAGAAAATTGGCAGGATTGGCCTCATACTTACCTAAGTCCCCGGTATCACGGACTTTAGTCCGTTTTTATGATAACAGAACGGACTAAAGTCCGTGATACCTATTAAAAAATGTATCTTCTTATTTACTATAATATAAAAATTGAATAGTATTGCACTTGTATTATATACTTGCATTCAACGTCTTCTTAATGATCGGCCAAAACAGACAAAAAACGCTACGTCTATTTGCGTTGCATGAATTTATTCAGGATCATTTTACGAAATCGGACTGGATTAAAGTGGCGTATCTAACCGATAGTCTCGAATTGATCGAAGACCATCCCCGATTGTTACGTAGTCTGGATTTTAAAGATGACGATTATGAAGGTAATAGCTTACAGGTCTTGTCGAAATTAATTAGCGAAAGCAATACGAATTTATACGAAATAGAACGGTTTGTCGAAGCGAAAAAAGCGACGATGAATCGACCTGTTCGGGATGTTCCGGAGTTTGTTTCTACGGTCCAGTCCATTGCGCCTGAGCGGGTCATTACGTTCGCACCAGACGTATTTCGTATCCCGAATAAGCCCGTCGAAACGAATGTTCTATCGGTGATGATGCCGTTCGAAAGTAAATTCTCCGGTACGTATCTGGCTATACGTAATGTGTGCGCCCGATTGGGAATCGACTGCAAACGGGCTGATGATATATGGGATAACAGTATTCTGATTCAGGATGTGTTCGACCTGATTTTTATGTCGAGGGCCGTTATCACCGACTTTACGGATCGGAATCCCAATGTGTTCTACGAAACGGGCGTTGCCCACACGCTCGGAAAACTCGTCGTTCCCATCACGCAATCAGCCAATGACATTCCTTTCGATTTGCGCCACCACCGCGCGTTAACCTATTTGCCCAATGCAGAAGGCTTGTTGAAATTAGAGAAGGATCTGGAGAAGAAACTGGCGAAGGTATTTAGTTGATTCGTACGTCTAACTTATTGTATCTTCGGGAAACCTTCCCGAAACCTATGCAGACGTCTGTTCTACCGAATAATCCCCAACAACAACGTACTGAAACAGTTTCGAAGCGTCTGCTCTCACTTGATTTTTTCCGTGGTCTGACGGTGGCTGCTATGGTTCTGGTCAATAACCCTGGCGATTGGGGACATATTTACGCCCCCCTCGAACACGCGCCCTGGCATGGCTGGACACCTACAGACCTGATCTTTCCCTTCTTCCTGTTCATTGTTGGCGTGTCGATTACGTTTGCGTTAGGGGCAAAGGGCAGAGGGCATGGAGTGGTAGGGAAAATTGTAAGGCGTAGCGCGACGCTATTTTTGCTAGGCCTATTCCTGAATTTCTTCCCAAAGTTTGATATTACGACGGTACGTATTCCGGGTGTTTTACAGCGCATTTCACTAGTCTATCTGGTCTGTTCGCTCATCTTCCTGAAGACAACCTCACGTCAACAACTTTATATCCTTTGCGGGCTGCTCGTTGGGTATTGGATGCTGATGACGATTGTGCCAGTGCCGGGTGTCGGCTTTGCCAACTTAGAGCCTACAACTAATCTGGCGGCCTGGATTGACCGGACAGTTATAACGCCAGCGCACGTTTACAAAGTAGCTAAAGTCTGGGATCCTGAAGGGTTACTGAGTACACTCCCCGCTATTGGTACAGGATTAATCGGAATGTTAACCGGAACGTGGTTACGTAGCACTCGCCCAGCAGCGGAGAAAATAGCCTGGCTCTTTGCAGCGGGTTGCCTGACAACGCTTGGCGGGTTGATCTGGGATGGATTCTTTCCCATTAATAAAGCGCTCTGGACCAGTTCATACGTATTGCTGGCGGGTGGATTGGCGATGCTGGGCCTTGCTTTGTGCTATTGGCTGATTGACGTCAATAACTACCGCCGGGGCGTAACGCTATTCGTCGTATTTGGGGTGAATCCCATTACCGTTTTCTTTCTATCTGGATTAATCCCCCGCATTATGAACCTGATTCATATTGCCCAGCCCGATGGTAGTGAAATCGGTTCAAAAGAGTATTTATATCGAACATTTATTGCGCCACCGTTCGCCGATCCGAAGAATGCATCGCTGGCGGGAGCGTTAACGTTCGTGCTGATCTGGTTCGTAATTTTGTGGTGGATGTATCGGAAGAATGTTATCATCAAAGTCTAATAGCCGCCAATAACTTTTACCGATTTTTATCTTCCAGCGCTTTTCGAATTAGATCAACCGTGTTTTTGACGCCTGCTTTGCGGATAATGCTCGCGCGCTGATTAGCCACCGTATTGGCGCTGATGCCAAACTTTTCCGCAATTTCGGGACTGCTCATGCCGTCGATTAAACAGGTTAGAATTTGAGCTTCCCGGGAGGTAATTTTATTCCAAACGGATGGCGTCTTCGGACTTAAAACCACCGATTCCTTCTTATGAGAATTATTCAGTAAAATGAAGTGCTGAATGATAACCGACGACGCATTGGCTGGATAATATAAATCACCATTGACCACACTACGTACTGCCTGCAATATTTCCTCCTGCCCCGTGTCCTTGAGCAGATAGCCAGCGGCACCGTTCTGTACGGCTTTCAGAATGTAATCCGGATTGTTGTGCATGCTGAACATCAGTGTCCGCACTTTGGGATACTGCTGCGAAATAACTTTTAGCGCTTCGATTCCCGACATGCGGGGCATGGTGATATCCAATAAGAGTACGTCGGGTTCTATGTTGGAAAGCATTTCGATGGCTTCGTCGCCATCCGAAGCTTCCCCTATGATTTGCATATCGGCTTCGTCTTCCAATAACATCCGAATCCCTTTTCGTACGACAGAGTGGTCATCGGCAACAAGAATGCGTATCGACATAGCTAATTATCAGATAGATGGACACTAACTTTAACCGTTGTTCCTTTTTTGGGGGTAGAGGTAATCGTTAGCTCGCCGTTGAGCAACCGGGCTCGGGTTCGCATATTCGTAAGACCATTGACGATGGCCAACGGTGTTCCGTCTTTGAGCAAATTCTTTACAGAAAATCCTCTTCCGTTATCTTCAACGGCTAGGAGAAGTTTCCGGCTATCCTGCTGTAAAGTAATCTGTATGGTTTGGGCACCCGCGTATTTAACGGCATTGTGCAGGGCTTCCTGCGCAATTCGGTACAACCCAATTTCCATCGCCGGGCTCAGCCGCTCCCCATCACGTGGCCCGTCAAAAACAACATTGATGCCCGACGAACGGGCAGTTTGCTGAGCCAATAACCGCAATGTAGCACCTAAACCAAAATCGCCCAAGGTCGAGGGCATTAAATTATACGAAATTTGACGGGTTGTCTGGATAATATCGTAGATCAAATCGCAGAGCTCGGCAAAGCGCGTTCGCTGTTTTTCGTCCAGTACGGCGGTGGATTTCAGTTTCTCGGCGTGGAGTTTTAGTCCGGTCAGCATCTGGCCAATGCCGTCGTGGAGTTCGCGCGCAAAGCGTTTCCGTTCCTCTTCCTGACCTTCGAGTAAAGCCGCCGAACGCACCGTATCTTCGGAAAGTTGTAGCTGGTATTTTTCCTCGGTGGCACGTAGCAGTTCGGCCTGCGTGTCAACCAGCATACGGTTCGATTCGGCCAGATTCTGGTTGGTAGCTTCCAACTCCCGATTGGCAATCTCCATATGGTTATTGGCCAGTTGAAGGGCTTTTTCGGAGCGGTCGAGCCGACGAATGATGTTTCGGGTGTGGCTGACGACGGGTCTGAAAATAAATAAGCCTTCAATCAACAGCGTCAGCAACGTAGCAATCGTTAGCCACCATTCAATACGTTCGAGCGTTCGTACCCGCTCAAAGCTTTCGGTATCGAACTGAAAAACGATGTCGTTCATCCGCTGCAGGAACGGAAACTCATCGCGCAGAATGATTCGGAGCGCGTCTTTTTTGTCGGCCTCCGTGGCGTTCGGGTTATTAATGCGGCTAAAGCCCTGATTAATCGATTGGAAAAACGGCTCGATTCGGGTAAACATGCTGTCTAATGTAGCACTTTTACGAACCGTGTAGCTTTTTTCCATCTGGAGCCCGCCATTACGTAGCTGGATGTGCGTCTGGCTCCAGGTATGCAGCAATGAATCGAACGAAACGGTATCAGCCGCCGAGAGTCCCGTTGTGCGTAACACGGCGAGTTTTGTCAGTCGCTGACTCAGCATCCGCTGGCGACCGGCTACGTTGACCACCCGGCTATCGTCGTCGTGATTGCTGATGGTACGCCGGATAAACAGAAGCCCACTAATCGACAATACGGCAATGACCGTGAGCGCCATCACGTAAAATCGGGTTAACCGGCGGGCTACCTGTTGATCAAGTTGATTCACACTGAAAACGATTAGAAACAAATAAAAATAGTTTTGTCATGCTGACCGGTCCGCCGGTGCGGCAGGAAGCATCTTCGGAATAGGCAATAATTGCTATTAGTGAAGATGCTTCCTGCCGCACCGGCGGACCGGTCAGCATGACAAAAAACAATCACACGCCTACATACACAATCCCCTCACTGACTTTAATTGGGAACGTATTGATCTGATACCCATCGTCGTTCAGGCATTGGCCCGTTTTGAGCGAAAACGTCCGTTTGTGAAATGGACAGGCCACTTTGGGTTCTTCACCAAGGCTGCCAATCATGCCACGTCCCAGGGCCATTTGCTGGCGGTGCGGGCATTCGTTGTCGGTAGCGTACCATTCACCCCGACGGGCAAAGTTAAAAATGGCGATTTGCTTTCCCTCGATCAACGCACACGCGCCACCGTCTTCGGGAATATCCTCAACCCGACACGCTGCGTGCCAGGTGTGTTTGTCTGTATTTATAGCTAGAGTTTCCATTGGATTGAATGCTTTTGTTGACCGTTTTTATCAGGCTGCTTTTGTCATGCTGACGAAAGAAGCATCTTCAGTAGCTACAATTGTTTGCCACATCAGAAGATGCTTCCTGCGTCAGCATGACAAAAAGACTGCTATGCCCACTCCTTTGCGCGGATTTGATCGCGCATGGGTTCGAATTGGACGGTTGGATCTTTTACTTCCGGTGCATTGACGAAGTGCGTGAACCGCTTGCGGAGTTCAGGGTTTTCGACCACTTCTTTCCACTCGCAGAAGTACGTATCCACAATCAGTTGCATTTCGCGTTCCAGTTCGTCGCCGATACCCAGTACGTCGTCGATCACGACGGCTTTCAGATACGTCATGCCGCCTTCCATCTTGTTCAGCCACGTAGCAGTCCGGGTGAGCGGATCAGCGGTTTTGACGTAGAACATCAGGAACCGGTCGAGGTATTTGACGGCCGTTTCTTTATCAATATCGGAAGCCAATAACTGAGCGTGTTGCGGTTTGGTACCCCCGTTGCCGCATACGTAGACGTTCCAGCCTTTTTCGGTCGCGATGATCCCGAAATCCTTACTTTGCGCTTCGGCGCATTCGCGGGTGCAGCCCGATACGCCCGATTTTAGCTTGTGGGGAGATCGAAGTCCTTTGTACCGGTTTTCCAGCTCAATCGCGAACGTAACGGAATCCTGTACGCCATACCGACACCAGGTTGTTCCAACGCAGCTTTTTACGGTACGTAACGATTTCCCGTACGCATGACCGCTCTCGAAGCCGTGGACTATTAATTCTTCCCAGATTTTCGGTAGATCGCCGACATGGGCGCCAAACAAATCGATACGTTGTCCACCCGTGATTTTGGTATAGAGACCGTATTTCTGCGCGACCTGACCCAGTACAATCAGTTTTTCGGGCGAGATTTCGCCACCGGCCACGCGCGGCATCACTGAATACGTACCGCCCCGCTGAATGTTGGCCAGGAACCGGTCGTTCGAGTCCTGAATGGGGGCGCGGTCTTTCGCCAGAATATTTTCGTTCCAGAGACCAGCCAGAATCGAAGCCGTAGCCGGTTTACAGACTTCACAGCCATCACCATGCCCGAACGTATTCAGTACGTCGGTGTAGGTTTTCAGGCCGTTCATTTTGACCAGATCCAGCAGTTCCTGCCGCGTGTAGTCGAAATGTTCGCAGATAATGTTACGGACGTAGACACCCTTCTCCTTCATCACGCCCTGAATGATGTCTTTTACCATCGGCGTACAACCCCCACATCCCGTGCAGGCTTTGGTCGCTTTTTTCAGTGCGTCGACCGTAGTGTGGCCATTTTCGCCGATTTCGTGGCAGAGCATGGCTTTCGTGATAGCTTCGCAGGAGCAAATCAGCGCATCGTCGGGAAGACTCATTACCCCCGCACCCGCTTCTTCGCCACCGCGTGACCCTAAGATCACATCTTCCGGATCGGGCGGCAGAATGGTTTTGTTTTTGCAGGTCTGCAACAGCATGTTATACTGATCGGCATCGCCCACCAGCACACCGCCTAACAGTTCTTTGCCGTCGGCCGATACGTTAATCCGCTTGTAAACCCCTTTCGCTTTGTTTTCATAGACAATCGTCCGGCAGGCAGGCTCGCTGGCAAACGGATCGCCGAATGAGCCGACATCGGTACCGATCAGTTTCAGTTTGGTCGACATGTCGTACGGCTTGAACTCTTTGGTTTCGCCCATCAACTGCGACGCCACAACTTCGGCCATCTCATAACCCGGTGCTACCAGCCCATAAATCATATGGTGCGCCACGGCGCATTCGCCAATGGCAAAGATGGATGGATCGGAAGTTTGCAGCGAATTATCGACGATAATTCCCCCGCGCGGATGCGTATCGAGACCAGCCGATTTCGCCAGTTCATCGCGCGGACGAATCCCCGCCGAAATTACCAGCATATCGACTTCTAATAACGAACCGTCGGCAAACTGCATCCCCGTGATGCACTCGTCGCCGGTGATTTCCTGCGTGCTTTTCGAGAGGTGAATATTCAGCCCCAGCGATTCCAGTTGCCGTTGCAGAATCCCCGAACCCGCGTCGTCAATTTGCCGGGGCATCAGGCGCGGGGCAAACTCTACTACGTGTGCTTCTTCCAGACCTAAATCCAGCAGGGCTTTGGCAGCTTCGAGACCCAACAGTCCACCACCCAATACAGCCCCCTTTTTTGCTTTACGCGCGTACGATTGAATGAGATCAAGATCTTCGATGGTACGATACACGAAAACGCCGTCTTTCTCAACACCCGCTACCTGGGGCACAAACGCGCCGGAACCCGTAGCCATGATCAGATAGTCATAGGGCACTACGACGCCGTGGTGTGAACGTACTTCTTTCCGATCCCGGTCAATGTCGACCACCGGATCGGTCAGGTACAGGTTGATGCCGTTCTCAGCGTACCATTCTGTGGGTGCCAGGGTAAGATCCTCGGCTGTTTTACCCGCAAAATAAGCGCTCAGATGCACGCGATCGTAGGCTACACGCGGTTCTTCCCCAAAAACCGTCAGTGTAAAGCGTCCGCTATTTTTTTCTTTGGCTACTAATTTCTCGCAGAATTTGTAGCCGACCATGCCGTTGCCAATGACGACGACACGCGTGTTTGTGTTTGTGTTCATAGTTAATGGTAACTATAACATTGTTAAAACCCCGTTTTATTATTGTACTAATCTAAGAAATTGGTCTTTTCTCCCCCGATAAAGACATGTCAAAATTAAAAGGCATTTTTCTTAATTCCTAACTTTATATTCGGCTAATGGTTGATATTGAAACATATTTTTTTGAAAAACACTTGTTTTTAAGAATTTAGGCTCTAATTTTGAACCAAGATATGACATAGTTGTATTTAACTATAAATAGTACATTATCACTATTTAATCAATCAAGACAGTATCGATATGCAGCCAAAGCTAACACTCGTGGGGGCGGGTCCCGGCGACGGCGAATTGATCACCCTAAAAGGGATCAGGGCGCTTCGGCAGGCAGACGTTGTTTTATATGACGACCTGGCTAATGACTCCTTATTAGAATTTGCGCCCGAACACGCGCTGAAAACCTACGTTGGAAAACGGGCAGGGAGAGTGTCGTTCACGCAGGACGAAATCAATACGTTAATCGTGCGGCTGGCGCAGGAGCATGGCCACGTAGTACGACTCAAAGGGGGCGACCCGTACGTATTTGGCCGTGGATTTGAGGAGTATGAGTATGCGCGGCAGTACGGCATTCAGTGCGAAGTAGTGCCCGGCGTATCGAGTAGTATTGCAGTACCGGCTTCACAGGGTATTCCGGTCACAAGCCGGGGCGTAAGCGAAAGTTTCTGGGTCATTACCGGCACAACCCGTAACGGTGAACTGTCCGACGATTTACGGCTGGCGGTTCAGTCGAAAGCGACGGTGGTTGTGCTGATGGGACTTAGTAAAGTAAGTGAGATATGCGCGATGTACTGCCAGGCCGGACGTGGTCATTTGCCGATGGCGGTCGTGCAGAACGGAACGCGCGTTGATGAACAGTGCGTATTAGGTCAGGTCTGGAACATTCCGCAACTGGTGGCAGAGCAAGGCGTGGGGGCGCCCGCTGTGCTGATCATTGGGGAAGTCGTTTCGTTACATCCGTCGTATCTGGCGGAGTGCTTACGTAACGTTTCCATGGCCTACTAACAAAAAAAGCCGATCCGGTGTGGGGGCACCTTTGGACCGGCTCAACAGGGTTTTGTTTATGCGAAAAACACAAACGCTTCAAAGAAAATGAAAAAAAACACGTAAAGCAAATCTGCCTTTCGTTCCGATTGGGCTGGATGTTCAGCGTAACATTCCGATTTTCTTCGCCCAACGCTCGCTTCTTCGTCCGCTAACTGTCTGTGCTATACCACCTCTGCGTGGGTTGGGCACCTGTTGTCTACACGGTTCATTTTCTCGTTTAAAAACCTATCAATGATGAAATCTTACCTCACGCGGTTATCGCTTTTGGGTATAGTATTCCTGAGTGTACAGACTCAGCTTAAAGCACAATTTTCCTTAATTGGTCAGCTTCGCACCCGTACCGAACTACGTAACGGTTTAGGCAATTTACCCGTGCTGAATGCACCACGGGCTGCCTTCACGTCGCAACGGGCACGCCTGACATTTGGCTATAAAATGGACCGCGTTACGTTCGGTCTGGCTATTCAGGATGTGCGCGTCTGGGGGCAGGATGCCTCGACCATCTCCAATGCCGATGGTAACAAACTGATGGTTCACGAAGCCTGGGCGGATATTACGCTGCTCAACCGGGCCGATTCGACGATTGCGACCAAAGCCATTGATTATCTGTCCCTGAAAATCGGTCGTCAGGAAATGGTATACGACGATTCGCGCCTGATCGGCAATCTGGACTGGCTCCAGCAGGGACGCCGATTTGATGCAGCCTTACTGAAAGCGCAGCACAAAGGCTGGGCACTGGATCTAGGCTTTGGCTTCAACCAGAACACCGATGCGTTTGGCGTAGCCGGTACGTATTATACGCCCGCCAACGTACCGACGTCTGCTTTATCGACCCAAAACGTTACGCTGGCGATTCCGTCAGGCTTTCTACCAACAGCGACGAAAGGCGGGGCGCCGGTTGTTGCGAATGCCGTTAGCACAAACGGGCAGAACCAGCAGTTCAAATCGTTTCAGATGGCGTATCTGACGCGCAAGTTTAAGCAGACGAAATTCTCGGCGCTGGTTTTCAAAGATGATTTTCAAAAATACCGGATCGACTCGATTGGCTCGGCCACGGCGGGTTACGTATATGGGAGACGTTACGACGTAGCCGGTACAAACTCCCGCGTTACGTATGGCGCGATGCTGACAGGTCAACTGGGCGTTCCGGCTAAGCCAACGCAGATTCTTTGGCAGGCATTTGGGTATTGGCAGAACGGCAAAGACCGCGACGGCCTTCAAATCAAAAGTGCGCATCACTACGGGGCGAACTTCATGATTCAGAAAGGAGCGCTTAGCGCCGGACCGGGGTATGAAATCCTGTCGGGCAATAACGACGCTACCATTCAGGCAGGCCAAACCAGCCGTTTCGATCCATTGTACGGTACGCCCCACAAATTCTGGGGTTTGATGGATTATTTCTACGCGGGTACGGGATCACCCTCGGGTGGCTTGAAAGATGCGTATCTGAAGTTCAAATACACGGGTAAACGGCTGAGTACTACGTTCGATATTCACTATTTCGCGCTGGCCAGTACAACCTACAACAAAATGCCTGATGCTCCGGCGGCTACCCCCCTGGCCTCGAAACTGGGCATGGAATACGATCTGATCGCGAACTACAGCCTCAACAAATTCACGACGCTGGAGGCTGGCTACGCGATCATGAACGGAACTAATACGCTCGAATACACCAAGCAGGGCACCATGAACCAGAAAGATAAAATCGGTACGTGGGCCTACCTGATGATCAACATTCGCCCGGATTTTTTCGCGGTGAAGAAGTGATCAAGAATTTTTAAAATACCCCTAAATCCCCTGAAGGGGACTTAAGCTCACTCTTAGACAAAGTCCGGCAGCGGCCGACCGTCCTTCAGGGGATTTAGGGGTGTTTTCAGCACGACAAAAACTATTCAAAAACTCATTTTCAACTCTTGCAAACCTGTCACAATCATGAATGCAACTACAACCAATAAACCACTTGAATCCCTGAATATTTTCAGTTTCAAAGGTATTCAGATGCGTACCTTTCACATTACGTGGTTAACTTTCTTCGTCTGCTTTTTCGGCTGGTTCGGCCTAGCACCACTGATGCCTGCCATCCGCGCTGATCTCGGTCTGACCAAACCCCAGATTGGTAATATCATCATTGCCGCGGTTTCGGCAACCATTTTTGCCCGCTTAATCGTCGGTAAACTCTGCGATACGTGGGGACCGCGTAAAACCTATACAGCGCTGCTCGTATTGGGTTCCATTCCCGTCATGTTCGTTGGTTTAGCGCATGATTATACTACGTTCCTGCTGTTCCGTTTGGCGATTGGTACTATTGGCGCATCGTTCGTGATCACGCAGTTTCATACGTCGATGATGTTTGCCCCGAAAATCAAAGGTACGGCCAATGCCGTAGCCGGTGGCTGGGGCAATCTGGGCGGTGGTATCACCCAACTGGCCATGCCGGTTATCATGGCCATGATCGTTGGATTCGGGTACACGAAACCCGAAGCCTGGCGCCTGGCCATGATTTTTCCGGGCGTTCTGATGCTCATTATGGCATTTGTTTACTACCGCTACACGAAAGACACACCAAATGGAAACTTTGACGAAATTGATCGTTCGGTTGCAACAGGCGAGAAAGTAAGTTTCGGAAAAGCCGTTTCTGACATTCGTGTCTGGGCGCTGGCGCTGGCTTATGGGTGCTGCTTTGGCATGGAAATTACGTTCGACGGTGTGGCGGCACTGTACTTCTTCGATAACTTCAAGATGGCCGAAACCGAAGCGGGTTTCTGGGCGATGTTGTTCGGTGGCATGAACATTTTTGCCCGCGCGCTCGGCGGAATCGTAGCCGATAAAGTGGGAAATAAATACGGTATGCGCGGCAAAGGTGTTCTTTTAGCCGGTATGCTGCTGCTGGAAGGCGTCGGCATCATGCTGTTCGCCCAGGCGGGCAACCTGCCGATGGCGATTCTGGCGATGGTCACCTTCGCCCTGTTCCTGAAAATGTCGAATGGCAGTACGTATGCCATCGTTCCGTTTGTGAATCCGAAAGCCGTGGGTGTTATCTCGGGCGTTGTCGGTGCGGGCGGAAACGTTGGTGGTATGCTGATGGGCTTCCTGTTCAAATCGCAATCCATTACGTACGGACAGGCTTTTCTTTACATCGGCTGCATCGTAGCGGTCGTCGGTGTCTTACTATTCCTGGTTAATTTTGGTAAAGCCGTCGTGGTCGAACCAGCCGAATCTGAATTGCAATTGAACTAAGGGAGAAAGGAAGAAGGGGAAGAGAGGGAGGAGAAGGCGTGTTGCTACTGCCTCCCCTTCGTCCCTTTCTTCCCTCTCCTCCCTTTATTTCCCTTTCTCCTTAAAATCATGACTCACCAAACTACCTGTTGTTATTGTGGCGTTGGCTGTGGAATCGTAGTCAAACAGGAGCAGAACGGGCGACTAAGCCTGGAAGGTGATAAACAACATCCGTCCAGCAAGGGGATGCTTTGCTCGAAGGGGATGAATTTGCATTACACGGTCATGGACCAGTCGGACCGTTTGCTGTATCCACAGATGCGGATGAACCGGTCGATGCCCATGCAGCGGGTCAGCTGGGATGCGGCTCTGGAACGTACTGCCGCTGTTTTTAAAACCTTTATCCAGAAATACGGCCCCGATTCTGTCGCGTTTTACGTATCGGGGCAATGCCTGACGGAAGAATATTATCTGGTCAACAAGCTCATTAAAGGGTTCATCGGCTCGAATAACATCGATACCAACTCCCGGCTCTGCATGAGTTCGGCGGTTGTTGGCTACAAACTATCGCTGGGCGAAGACTCCGTGCCGGTTTGTTACGACGATATCGAAGAAGCCGATCTGTTTTTTGTGGAAGGGGCCAATCCAGCCTGGTGCCACCCAATTCTGTGGAGACGTATCGAAGCGCACAAAGCGGCTAATCCGAACGTCAAAATCATTTGCATTGATCCTCGCAAAACCGACACGGCTCGTTCCTCAGATCTACACTTACCACTACGTCCCGGCACCGATATTGTGCTGAACAATGCCATTGGCCGCTTGCTGATTGAGCAAGGGTATATTGATAATGAGTTCATTACCAATCATGCGGATGGTTTTCTGGCATACCGTGACCAGGTAATGCTACGTTCGGTGGAGGAAGCCGCCGAGATTTGTGGCGTTTCTGCTGACGGGATTCGCACAGCCGCTGAGTGGATTGGTCGCTCGAAAGGGTTTTTGTCGCTCTGGACGATGGGCCTGAACCAGTCCGTGATTGGCGTGAACAAAAACCTGTCACTAATTAACCTGCATCTGATTACCGGACGTATCGGCAAACCGGGAAACGGACCGTTTTCGCTCACGGGTCAGCCCAATGCCATGGGTGGCCGCGAAACGGGTGGGCTGGCGAACGTATTACCCGCCCACCGCGACGTAACGAATGCCGCCCACCGCGCCGAAGTCGAAGCGTTCTGGAACAGCCCGGTCAAAATTGCGTCAAAGCCTGGTTTCACGGCAACTGAAATGTTTGAGGCATTGGCTGATGATAAATTAAAAGCCATCTGGATTATCAACACGAATCCACTGGTGAGTATGCCGGACGTAAATGTCGCCGAAAAAGCGTTGAAAAATGCTCGTTTTGTGGTCGTGCAGGACGTATCGAACCGGGCGGATACGGTTCAATTTGCCGATGTCGTGCTGCCTGCCGCTGCCTGGCTTGAAAAGGAAGGCACAATGACCAATGCCGAACGTCGGATCGCGTATTTGCCCAAAGTGCTTGATGCACCCGGCGAAGCCCTGCCCGACGTTGAAATCATCTGGCAGTTTGCGCAGAAAATGGGTTTCGGCGACGATTTTAATTACGCCAATGCATCCGAAGTCTATCAGGAATACACGCGAATAACTGCCGGGACGAACGTCGACGTAATGGGCGTTAGTTATGAATTGCTGAAAAAGAAACGTACCGTTCAGTGGCCGTATCCAGCAGGGAGTGAGGAGCAGGGAGCAGGGGAAACGGGGACGAAACGGCTGTTTACGGATCATCAGTTTTATACACCGAATCAGCGGGCGCAGATTCATGCCGTACCTGATGAAAATACGTCAGAGCCAACGGATGAGGATTTTCCGCTTGTGTTGACCACAGGACGTATTCGCGATCAGTGGCACACCATGACCAAGACGGGTCGGGTGGCTAAATTGAATCAGCACATTCCGCAGCCGTTCCTGCACCTGCATCCCGACGATGCCAAAGCACGCGGTATTCAGGATGGCCAGTTAGTGGAAATTCGAGGCCGACGGGGTGAAGTGCGGGTAAAAGTGCAACTGACTGATGATGTCAGACCCGGACTCTGTTTTCTACCGATGCACTGGGGTAAACTCTTGAATAGCAATCTGAATCGGGCCAATAACCTGACCAATTCGCTGGTGGACCCGCGCTCGAAAGAGCCGGATTTTAAGTTTACGGCGGTTGAGGTTGTACCGTATCGGAAACCCGTTGAGAAAATCATCATCATCGGTGCGGGTTCGGCAGGTTTAGGTTTTATCAATACGTATCGGGCACTGAACAGTGAGGACGAAATTCACGTCTTTTCAAAAGAGATTTATCCCTTTTACAATCGGGTTTTATTGCCCGATTATATCAGTGGTGAGCAGACGTGGGAACAACTCGTCAAGCTACGCGAAGATCAGTTTGAGGAAGCCAGTATCATTGTTCACAAAGGCGTTGGCGTTGCGCACATTGATCGGCAGGCTAAAGTTGTCACAGATACCAACGGGGTTGAGCATCACTACGATAAGTTGTTGTTAGGTACCGGAAGTCGCGCATTTATGCCCAAAGGCGTACCCCGTTTGCCGGGTATTTTCAATATGCGTTCCCGACTCGATGCCGATTCACTGTTGCCATTCCTTGATCGCGATGCGCCCCGTGCGGTGGTTGTGGGCGGTGGTTTATTAGGATTGGAATTGGCCGCTTCGCTACGTCAGATTGGTGTTCGCGTTGCGCTAATTCATCGGTCGGGTCGGTTTATGGAGCGTCAGCTTGACGCATTGGCCAGTGAGTTGCTTTATCAGGAACTGCTGGATCGCGGCATTGATATTTATTTAAACGAAGAAATTCAGACGTTCGCCGGAATTACCCAACTCGAAGGCGTTACGTTAAAATCGGGTCGAAAGCTTCCCTGTCAGGTGGTTGTCATGGCCATCGGAACGGAGCCGAACATTGAACTGGCCCGCACGGCCGGACTCAGCTGCAACCGGGGCATCGTCGTAAATGATTACCTGCAAACCTCTGATCCCGATGTTTTTGCGGCTGGCGAAGTGGCTCAGTGGAACGGGCAGATGTGGGGCGTTACGTTGGCGGCCGAACAACAGGCCGAAACAGCCGCCCGTTTTTTGGCTGGTGATATTTCGCAACCCTACCGTGGTAGTCTGTCGATGAATATCCTGAAAATGGAAGGCCTACACCTGTGCAGTATCGGTATCAGTGAAGTACCTGCCGGTCAGGCATCCAGTTATGAAGAAATTGTCTTCATCGACAAAGCAAAACGGTATTACAAAAAATGTATCGTTCAGGGCGATAAACTGGTGGGAGCGATTCTGATCGGTGATAAAAACGAATTTGCAGAATTCCGCGAACTCATCGCCGGTGGCCTCGAACTGTCGGATAAACGACTTCAGTTGCTACGTTCCAGCAAAAAAATTGATCCCGTAGAAGGTAAACTCGTTTGCTCCTGCAACACCGTCGGCCAGGGCAATCTGGAACGTGCCATTCAGGCCGGTTGCACCGATTTTCACCAACTCTGTCAGAAAACGGGTGCCGGAACTGGCTGTGGCTCCTGCCGACCAGAAATTCGGAGTATTTTGGAGAAAATGGCTTTGATTAGTGAAGAATTAAGAGTGTAGAATGAAGAATAAAAAAAGAATTATCAATAGATTTTATTCTTCATTCTACACTCTTAATTCTTCACTCCCTGAAAATGCGCGATTACTATAACGTAAAAGTCAACCTGCCTGCCGGGATTGTGTCGCCTGGTACGTTGCAGAACGTACTAAAACTGGCTTCTGAGGCTAAAGTCAGGACCGTACGGTTTGGCGCACGTCAGCAATTGCTGATGACGGTGCATTACGAAGACATGCGTTTTCTGGAAAAAGATCTGAAACAACACCAGATTACGTATGAAGTCAACACGGAGCAGTACCCGAACATCATCAGCTCGTATTGTGGCGAAGAAGTGTTTCGGACGGGTGCTTGGTTGCGTGAAAGTGAATACCATACCGTGTTGGATCAGCTTGATTATCAGCCTCGATTGAAAGTCAATCTGTCGGACGCTAACCAGAGTTTTACGCCTTTCTTTACCGGAAACCTCAATTTTATTGCTTCGTCAGACCCTCATTTCTGGCATCTTTATGTTCGGCCGAAACAAAGCAATACGGTATTTCACTGGCCGGAATTGATTTATACGAATGACCTGGGCCGACTCGCCAGAGCGGTTGAAGAAGCCATGCTGGATCAGGGGCATCGCGAGGAAGAATCGTTGTACAAAGCTGTTACGTCGGGTCAGGCATTTATTACGCAACCCGTTACGGAGGAGGTCGATTTGCCCGAATTTTCGCTGCCTTATTATGAAGGTTTCAACCGCTATGGGCAACGGTCATGGCTTGGCCTCTATCGTCGGGACGAACAGTTCTCGATTGCGTTTCTGCTGGATGTCTGCGCCTTATGTTTAAAGACACGTATCGGCGAGTTGTGTACAACGCCATGGAAATCGCTCATTATCAAAGGGATTGAGGAAAAAGATCGTGCGGCCTGGTCGTATATTCTGGGTAAGCACAATGTGAATGTTCGTCACGCGGCCAACGAGTTAGCCTGGCAAACGGAAGATAACACCGACGACGGCGCTGAACTCAAACGTTACGTAATGCGGTACTTCGAGAAAAACGACACCCGCACGTTCGGTCTTTGTTTTGGCGTTCAGACGCTGCCTAAATCGGAGGTATTTGGCTCGGTACTGATCCGGAAACGCCCGCTTGTTCAGATTGGCCGGTTATCGCTGTTCAGTGTGTATGATCTGTACTTCACGGAGAATTTCAACCCGAACAGCCGGACATATCACCTGTTTGAGCGGGGATTATTTAAAGTGCACGTACCAAACCAGATCAATCGACTGTGCCGAAAATTCAGCGCCCGACGAGTGCAGGAAATTACGGAAATGGTTCGGCTGGAACCAGACAAACCAGAACCCGTTTCTGACGAGCTGATTATGGTACATCAATGTCCACATTGTTTTACCGTGTATGATGAACAGTATGGAGACGTACTGAATGATATTCCGGCAGGAACCACTTTCGGCAATCTACCCGCTACGTATACGTGCCCTACCTGCGATGCGCCAAAGGAAGAATTCAGGGCCGTACAGGTAGAATTTGCGAATTAGATAAAACCAAAATCAACCAACAACCAGTTGATACGTTATAAACCGTGCAGTCAATGAAACCCGTCGCTGTTGCCCCTGTTTTCTTCGCCTTCGAGAGCGACTTTGTCGATTCATTACGTTGTATTCCGATGGTGGTTCGGTATAAACTTGATACGTGCGGGATCAAATTAAAACTACCCGAATGGGTTAAACTCACCGTCGCCGACAAAGCCCGCCTGGCTGAACAACTCTGTCATACATCTGCCGAAATTAATCAGTACCGCCTTGATCTGATTGAGCTTGTTTTGCTACGTTGTCAGCACCGGGTTAGCGAACTAGGCGTAGTCGACGCTACCTGGGACGTATTAAATCAGGTACCGGACGAGGTTCAACAAAAGGCGGTTGAATGGGCGTGTAACCCCTTAACAATTCAGCAATGGCTTCAGCTCGACGTTTTGCAACGCTTCGCCCTGGTTAAGCTGAGCCGGTCGGGCCACGAAGGCAGGAACTTCCCCCGCGCAATTCGGGAGTTTTTTGGAAGCTTATGATTGTTAAAACCCCTAAATCCCCTGAAGGGGACTTTGTCTGCGAGTGAGCAAAGTCCCCTTCAGGGGATTTAGGGGTTTGAGGTGAAAGGCTATCTCATTTAATCTGAACATTACGTACAATCGCTTCCTCAACTTTGGCCGGATTATGCGAACAGATGTAAAGTCCGACGTAAACCTGATTGGGTAAATTATCCATTGTGTGCGACCCGATTGTTTGCAGAGTTTCACCTTTTTTAGCCGCCCGCATCGTATAGTCGTTTCCTTTCCGTTCAATCTGAATGGTCTGAACGTTTTTTTCTTTGCTGAAAATTTCGTCCTCCGGATCGCGCATGGCCATGCCTTTGGTCACTCGCCATTGAAAAACGGTTAAGCCGTCGCCGTGAGCTACCGCGCTGATGTGTGAGGCATTATCGTCTAACGATTCACGTACCATCCAACCCACTTTTCGGTGTGGATCGGTGCCCGTTCCAACGAATTCGAAGTCAGCGGTTACGGTAAAATCTCCGCTTAGTTTTTTGAATAAATACTGAAACTCATCCCGTTCAAACCAGATGTTATAGCCAGAGCCTTTCAGCGTGTATTCTTTTGTCTTTTTATTGTATTCTGACGAACCGGCAAGTTTAGGATTGCCAATATCCATACTTTGCTGAAAATCACCAATCCGTTTGGCTGGCATAAAACTAACGGCGAGGAACGTAGCAACAATGAAAAGCGAAAAGCCCAGAGTACGCATGAATGGGGTTAATAAAGGAGATGAAAGGGTAAAATTTCTATTTTTCAACCGGGCTAATGCTGCTGATTTCCGAATTGCTGATAAAGGCAACCCGTTTGCTGTCCGGCGACCAGGATGGCGTATTGATTGTACCCTGACCACCGTAGATATAAGCAATTACTTTGGGCTGGCCTTCGCCCGAAATTGGGAGCATGCGCAGGTAAACATGCTTATAAAACGGATGATCGTTAGCCTTCACTTCTTCCTTCAGAAAAGACAGGAACACGATCCATTTACCATCGGGTGAGATGTGCGGAAACCAGTCGTGAAATTCATCATTTGTGATAGCTGTCTGCTCGCTGCCGTCGGCTTTCATGCGATAGATTTGCATCGTGCCGGTACGAGCGGAGTTGAAATAGATATACTTTCCGTCGGGCGTGTATTCGGGGCCATCGTCGAGGCCTTTGGCTTCAGTCAACTTCACTTCGGAACCACCCTCCGACGGCATGCGATAAATATCGAACTCATTATCACGCTGTCCGGTGAACACGAGGTGTTTTTTATCGGGCGACCAACCATGCAGATACGATGGCCCTTTTTGAATAACCTGTTTAGGGGTACCACCCTTCGTTGGAACGGTGTAAATGATCGAGCCACCTAATGCCTGTACGCCACTGCTCAGACCAAGCATCTTGCCGTCGAAGGAGAGAACGTGGTCGTTGTTATTGTTCTTCACGTCGCCCGTGTTCAATTGCGTAGGCTGGCCTTTCGCCAAATTGAACGCATAGATCAAACCATCGCTGTTGTAGATCAGGGTTTTATTATCGGGCGTCCAGTTGGGCGCCTGAAGCGACTTCGGCGAATTGTAGATGACCTGACGGCTTCCCGTTGTTACGTCTAAAATCTCCAGATTACTGCCTAAATATTGTTTATAAGGGACCAGGCTTTCAGGGGCAGGTGCGCTAATCCGTACATCGCGGAAGACACCCCGCTCCAGTACATCTTTGTTATGGGAGCCAACAAATAATCCGACATATACCTCTTCTCCCAGATTCAGATCGGCGACTTGCTCTGTTACAAATGGCTCACCGAATTTGGCGACGCGCATGGTATACGTATTACCTTTCCGCTCAAGCTGAATCACATCAGCATGGGTTAACGTTGACTTCACTTCGTCTGTATTTGCTCCGGCCGTACGTCTGAATTGAAGCGAAGTCAGCCCATCGCCGTGTACGACAGCATTAATATGGGGCGATTTGCCATCCAGACTGCTACGTACCATCCAGCCAACTTTTCGGTGGGGATCGACGCCTTTACCAACGAGTGCTGCCCGCGTATACAGGATGAAATCGCCTTTCATGCGTTTATGCAGAAAGTGAAACTCGTCGTGGTCGAACCAGATATTATAGCCCGAACCTGATAGATTATATTCCCGAGTTTTCGGATTATAGCTGGCTGAACCTTTCTTCAGTACGTTGCCAATATCACCATGGTCTTCAAAGACACCAAGCGATAGTTTTTGCGCCAGACTGTCAGCGCTGCCTATGAACAGAAAGCCGACTAGATAAGCCAGGATAAGAGTAGGAGAGGTCTTCATCGAAAATGTCTTTAGGAGACTGTGTAAATGCTGATCGGTAGATTACCAATCAACTGGTTATAGAAGTCAGTTGGTTGATAATCTACCGATCAAACACCCATAAAACGAAAAGTCACTTACGGAGTAATGGTTTCGAAGGAGCCATCTGGTCTACGCGTCAATTCCATCACTTTGATGTTCCGCAGATGCGTTTTACCGGAGAGCTCAACGTCGTGGTAAAAAATGTACCACTTTCCCTTGAATTCAATAATCGAATGGTGCGTGGTCCAGCCTTTTACCGGATTCATGATAACGCCCTGATACGTGAACGGGCCATAGGGTGATTGGCTGGTGGCATAGGCTAGAAAATGCGTATCGCCAGTTGAATACGAGAAATAGTAAGTGCCCTTGTACTTATGCATCCAGGCACCCTCGAAAAAACGTCGGTCATGGTCTTTGCCGAGTAGCGGTTTGCCATCCTTATCGACAATTTTTACATCTTTCGGGGCTTCATCGAAACGTAGCATGTCGTTGCTCAGACGAGCTATTTTAGCGCTCAACGCTGGCTCATCAGGTTTCTCCAGATCCGTTTTCAAGCTGGCATTATACGTTCCTGTAGCCCAGCGTTGAAGCTGCCCGCCCCAGATGCCACCAAAATACATATACGACTTTCCGTCTGTGTCCGTAAAAACAGCCGGGTCAATGCTATAGCTACCATCAATCGGCTTGGGTTCGGCTTTAAATGGACCGGTTGGAGATTTACTGGTCGCTACGCCCATGCGAAATACATCCTGTTTGTCTTTAACCGGGAAGTACAGATAATACGTGCCGTTTTTGTAAGCCGCATCGGGTGCCCACAATTGCCGTCCGGCCCAGGGAATATCGTTCAGGTCCAGCGCAACCCCATGATCGGTAATTTTCCCATTGACATTATCCATCGATAGAATATGGTAATCGCGCATGGCAAAATGGGCTCCCTGATCATCTTCCGGTACGCCCGCGTCGATATCGTGGGAAGGGTAAATGTAAATTTTGCCGTTAAATACATGTGCCGACGGGTCTGCTGTATAAATATGGCTGACTAATGGTTTCGGTTTATCTGGGTCTGACTTGGTTGTCGAACTCTGAGCTAAGCTGGGTTTTGCAGCGAAGCCAATCAGAGCGACAACGGCAAGCATGAATTTTTTACTGGTAAACATAGAGTTATGATGAAAAAAGTTGATTAGTTGAAATAGAAAGACTGTATCGATACCTGAAAAGGTCAACATGGATACGTTGCCGACGTAAGTTACGCTGGAGCGCTAGTCTATCCCGTTCGCCTTGATGATAATTCTGGATTTCGTACGCCTATTGCTTGCTGGATGTCGGTTCATGCAGACTATCATCTCCTATTCGGGATCAATCTACAAGCCCAAAAACGGATTGGGACGTAGTGAAGTTTTAAAAATAGAGTTTCAACTGCGGTGTCGTTTCTTGAACTCAAGCGGGTTTTCGCCCGTGACCCGCCGAAAGATTTTATTGAAGTAGGATAAGCTCTCAAAACCACACGCAAAGGAGGCTTCCGTTACGGTATTGTCCAGAAGTAATAATTTCTGTGCTTGATTGACCCGGTATTGGTTCAAAAACTGCGTGAAGGTTAGGCGAGTCATGCGTTTGAAATAGCGACAGAAAGCTGCTTCCGTCAAATTGGCTAGCGCAGCCACTTCCGAAATCTCAATTTTACGGGAATACTGATCCGCAATGAACTGATTTACGCGTTTGAGTCGCTGCTGTTCTTTGATGTTATAGGCACTGGCAACCGCTTCGCCATGCAGCGGTGTGTATTCACTGCTGGTTGCTAACTGCTGAAAGACAGCCAGTAGCGTCATGAGTCGCTCGAAAGGAGGGAGGTAAACCAATTGACGTAGTCGTTCGCCAACGATTTTTTTAGTTTGTCCATGAAATGAAATGCCGGAACGAGCGCGCTCAAACAACTGCGTAATGGCGGCAAATTCTGGAGCCTGCCAGAATGCATCACCCAGAAAGTTTTCTTTTAGCTGGACGACCACTTTCTCGTGATCGGTTTTGACACCATAATCGAAATTGAGGTGGGGAATATTCGGCCCAATAAAGACCAGATCGCTGCCTTCGTAGCGGGAAATATGATCGCCTACGTGACGCGTGCCATTAGCGCCTTCGATATACACGATTTCGTATTCAGGATGGTAATGCCAGAGGAAAACATCGCTCAAATGGGGCGTTAGTAACAAATGAAACGAACTGTTCACATCGGGACTGATCTGCTCATAGGCAAGCTTCATAGATTCGTCTATTTTGTTGATAAATGACGTAGTACGTAGGTTTTGATTAACTTAAGAGCAATATAGTGCAAAAACTGGCTATTTCTGTTCTAACAGCTGTCGGCTTGATCGTGTTAATTTTGTTTCAACAAAATCATCTTTAAGTTCTAATCAGGCAATGGAAGCGACACAAACAATGGCTCCCGTAATGATTCCGGATAATGCGCACAAAGACATTCCGGGTAATCCCTCTACGGCAACCAGTAGCAAAATCAACTTAAACGATCGTTCCGGTGGGAAACCGTTACGTGTGCTGTCGGAAGAAGACTGGAAATTCTGGAAAGACAACGGCTACATCGTCATTAAACAGGCAGTACCTAAGGAAAACGCCGAACGACTGGCCAAACTTCTGTGGGAATTCGAAGAAAAAGATCCTAACGATCCTGCTACCTGGTATGCGCCACCTCGTGCTGAGATGAAAATGAAGGAGTTGACCAACAGCGGCATGGTTGAACTTTACAATCACCAGTATGAATGGGACAATCGCCAATATCCACGCGTTTACGATGCGTTTGTGGACATCTGGGGAACCGAAAAATTATGGGTGACCATTGACCGGGCCAACGTAAATCTACCTGTTCAGCCGGGTTTTGAGTTTAAAGGCTTCATTCATTGGGACTACGATCCGGAAACCAAGCCGCAGAACGTACAGGGCGTTTTGGCGCTGGCCGATCAAACCGACGAAAACATGGGCGGCTTTCAGTGCATTCCCGAACTGTACCGGACGTATGATACCTGGAAACTAACCCAACCCGCCGACCGTAACCATTTCAAGCCCGATACAACTGGTTTCGAGCTGGTGAAAGTAAAAATGGAAGCGGGCGATTTATTAATTTTCAACAGTACGCAACCCCACGGTATCCGACCGAACTTAACGAAAGACAAAGTTCGTCTGGCACAGTACATTTCGATGATGCCCGCCGAAGAAGACAACGAAGCCCTGCGGCAGTGGCGTATTACGTCCTGGCGGGATCGGAAAGCTCCCGAAGGATACGCCTTTCCCGGTGATCCACGCAACTGGGAGCAAACGCGTTACGAACGGGCAGAACTATCCGAATTAGGCGAGAAATTGTTAGGATTACGTAACTGGTAATCAGTAAACTGCTAAGTAATTAATAAGCACACGCAAGGACGTATCATAAAGAGTGCTATCCGGCTAATGCTCTTTGTGATACGTTTTTGTCTGTTTTTCAATTTCTATTCTATCTGTATATTAGAGAAAAATAGGTAGATGTGGGCCGATATACTGACGATCTCAAACAGCAAATTGAACGTATCCTTCATTGGGAACCGTCGTCGCACTGGCGGTTGCGCGATTTTGTATCTCTGAGTGAGCTGGTACGTACCCACACCCGTCAGTACGTCGATGCGCAGGAGTTGCAGGCGTTCTGGAAATCGTCAGCGGTTACGTCACCTGTTTTTCTGGATACGCTTGCCCAATTCGCAGATTACGTCGATTGGAATGATTTCTGTGACCGTAATTTTTACGGCGTTATGGAGCACGACGACGAAACAGAATTGCTTCACGCACCCATGTGGGAAATTCCAGTACGCTGGGTTATTGGTATCTGTTGGTTTTCAATTATTGTATCGGTGGTCATCGGTATTTTATTGGTATGGAAGCGATAAACGATTCTGTACTCTAACTCGTTATTAATCCACGATATTGACCGTAAGAAGAACCCCTGGATCTGTCATCCTCTTACGGTCGTCGTTCCGAGTAAAACCACAACCTAATTTCAAGCGACCGAATGGTACGTTTCCCCTTAAGCCTGAGCCTGTTGCTCAGCGCAACGTTAGTGCTGGCACAGCCAGCACCCAAAACTAAATCAGTTCCGGCAAAGCCAACCTCCCTCAATCTCAGTAACCCGATTCCACTTGATCCTGCTGTAAAAGTTGGCAAACTACCGAATGGACTGACGTACTACATTCGTAAAAATGAGGAGCCGAAGAACCGGGCCGAATTGCGATTGGTCATCCGGGCGGGCTCAGTGCTGGAAACGGATAATCAGCAGGGCTTGGCGCACTTCATGGAACACATGGAGTTTAACGGTACCAAGAATTTTCCGAAGAATGAGTTAGTAAATTTTCTGCAATCGGCAGGGGTCCGGTTCGGGGCTGACCTGAATGCCTACACCGGCTTCGACGAAACGGTTTATCAATTGCCCGTTCCAACTGATTCGGTTAACGTATTCACAAATGCGTTTCAGATCCTGGAAGACTGGGCGCACAACGCTACGCTCGATCCAACCGAAATCGATAAGGAGCGCGGGGTTGTGCTGGAAGAACGTCGGCTCGGTCGTGGCGCTGGTCAGCGGATGCGCGATCAGTATTTCCCGCTTCTGCTGAATAATTCGCAGTATTCGAAACGACTGCCGATCGGTACGGAACAGGTCCTCACTACGTTCCGGCCTGAAACGCTACGTCAATTTTATAAAGATTGGTATCGGCCTGATCTGATGGCAGTTATTGCCGTTGGCGATTTCGATGTAAAGCAAGTAGAAGGGATTATTCGTGAAAAATTCTCACGGATTCCAGCCGTAAAGAATCCAAAACCACGTACTGCCTTTGACATTCCAGCCCATAAAGACACGAAGGTAGTTATCGTAACCGATCCCGAGCAGCCCAACACGGTGATTCAGGTTATCTACAAGCGTCCGGAAATCAAGGAGAAGAACTTGAACGATTTGCGCGAGAGTATCAAGCGGGGTCTGTTCAACACGATGCTGGGCAACCGGATTCAGGAACTAACCCAACGGGCAGATCCGCCATTTCTGGGTGGCTATAGCAACTACAGTGATTTCCTGGGTAATCTGGATGCGTTTACGTCCATCGCCGTAGCGAAGGAAGGGAATGTGGAGCGCGCCATTCGGGCCGTTTTAGACGAGAACGCCAGGGTGAAACAGTTTGGGTTTACACCCACCGAGCTGGCTCGGGCCAAGCAGGAATTCATGACGAACGTAGAGCAGGCCTATAGCGAACGTAACAAAACCCGCTCGGTTAATTTCGTGAATGAATACGTTCAGAATTTCACGAACAAAGAGCCTTATACGAGTATTGAGTTCTATTACGATTTTCTGAAGAAAGAGCAGGATGGTATCAAGCTGACGGAGGTTAATACCTTAGTCGATCAGTTTATCCACAATGATAACCGGGCCGTTATCGTGATGGCACCCGAAAAAGATAAAGCCAAACTCCCGACTGTCGCACAAATTCTGAGCTACGTCGATGACGCTGGTAAAGGACTGACGGCTTACGAGGACAAGACGCTCGACAGTCCTCTACTGACCAGGCAACCCGTGGCTTCCCCAGTTGTCGATGAGAAGAAAATCAAGGACATTGGCGTAACGGAGTGGACACTCAAAAATGGGGTTCACGTGGTCTTAAAACCGACGGATTTTAAGAACGATCAGATTCTGTTCTCGGCCAGCAGTTTTGGCGGTACGTCGCTTTACGACCTAAAGGATTTCCAGTCGGCACGGTTTTCATCGACCTTAGCGGCCATGGGTGGTACAGGTGAATACAACCAGATTCAACTCGGTAAATTTTTGTCGGGCAAGCAGGTCAGCGTGTATCCGTTTGTGGGTGAATTGAGCGAAGGCATCAACGGCAGTGCGGCTCCGAAAGATCTGGAAACAGCGTTGCAATTGCTGTATAGCTATTTTACACAACCGCGCAAAGATGCCGACGTAGTGAAAGGCTTTCTGTCCAATCAGCGTAGCGCCTTGCAAAACCGACTGAATACGCCTACACCACAGGGGGTATTTCAGGATACGGTAACGGTAACATTGGGCAACAATAACCCTCGCCGGCAACCGCTCAAACCAGAAGATTTAGACAAAATTGATCTCGATCGTGCGCTGAAAATTTATCAGGAACGTTTCGCCAACGCCGGAGATTTCAGGTTTTACTTTGTTGGGAACTTTAAAGAAGAGCAGCTAAAACCATTAGTTGAAAAATACCTCGGCGGCTTACCCGCAACGGATACCTCGGAAAAATTCAACGATCTGGGTATCCGGGCTCCAAAAGGGCAGGTTAGCAAAACCGTTTACAAAGGACTCGATCCAAAAGCCTCAGTGCAATTGATTTATAGCGGGGATATTAGCTGGTCACCTGAGACATCGACGCAGTTAGATGCACTAGCGGAAGTGTTAGAAATCAAGCTGATCGAAAAGCTTCGGGAAGAAGAGAGCGGTGTATATGGCGTTAGCGCCAGTGCTGCCTACGCTAAATACCCAGTGCCACGCTATACGTTCCGTATCAACTTTGGTTGTGGGCCAGAAAACGTCGAGAAACTCATTGCCAAAACGCAGGAGCTAATCAATGACCTGAAACAGAAAGGTGCCCTGCCCGCTGACATTGCCAAATTTAAAGCCGAAACACGCCGAGAAACCGAAGTTCAACTGAAAGACAATCAGTTCTGGCTCGGCTATCTCCAGAATCAGTACTACAATGGCGATGCGCCCGACGAAGTTCTGCGCGAAAACGAGCATTTAGCCAAAGTAACCGTCGAAAGCACAAAAGAAGCTGCCAATACGTATTTTGGCACAAATTTTATTCGGCTGGTGCTGATGCCAGAGAAGAAACAGTAAATGGAGTTTTCAGTAATCAGTTAAGAGTCGTTAGTGTCTCATTAGGTGGATTGCTAACGACTCTTAACTGATCACTAACCGATTTCATTAACACTAATGGCTCTCAACAGATGACTCAATTGGTATGTTTGTTTTTTTGATGGCAGACATACCACCTTCTACATTCACGACATTGTCGAAGCCACGAGCCTTCAGGATGGAGTTGGCAATCATGGAGCGATAACCTCCGGCGCAATGCACATAAACGGGTTCGTTACGTTGAAGCTCAGCCATGTGGTCATTGAGGTCGTCTAAAGGTAGATTTTGGGCCCCTTCGACGTGTTCATCGGCAAACTCAGCAGACTTACGTACGTCCACTACGTCCAGCTCATTGTTCTGTTGCCAGCGTTTAGCAAATTCTTCCGCCGAAATCGATTCAACCATGTCGATCTCTTTGTCTGCTTGCTGCCATGCCGAAAAGCCTCCATCCAGAAACCCAATGCAGTTGTCATAACCAACCCGGGCCAGTCTCAAAACTGTTTCGCCCTCTTGTCCTGCAGGGGTAATCAATGCAATCGGTTGGGTTAAATCAGGAACCAGCGCGCCAACCCAGGGCGCAAACTGGCCATCTAAGCCGATGTTAATTGAGTTTGGAATAAATCCCCGGGCGAACTCATTGGCATTACGTACATCCAGTACCAACGCCCCTGTTTCATTAACCGCAACCTCAAACGCATCCGGAGATAATGCCTGACTGCCTCGTTGAAGTACCCGATCAAGCGGTTCGGAGCCTTCTTTGTTAAGTCGGGCGTTTTCGGCAAAATAAGCGGGTGCTTCGGTTAGTCCGTCGAGTACTTTCTCAACGAACTCGTCTTTCGATGTTGCCCTCAAGGCATAATTAAACCGTTTCTGATTGCCCAGTGTATCGGTCGTTTCCTTACTCATATTTTTACCGCAAGCGGAGCCTGCGCCATGAGCCGGATAAACAATCACATCGTTGGCCAGCGGCATGATTTTAGTTTGCAGGCTCTCGTAGAGCATCCCTGCTAGATCATGTTCGGTGAGTTCACCTTTGATCGCTAGATCCGGTCGGCCAACGTCGCCAATAAAGAGCGTATCGCCCGTAAAAATAGCTTTGGCTTTGCCGGTTTCGTCGATGAGTAAGTAAGTAGTCGATTCAAGCGTGTGACCGGGCGTGTGCAGGACTTTAATCGTTACGTTGCCCAGGCCGAATGTCTCCCCGTCTTTGGCATGGTAAGCGTCATAACTTGTATTAGCGTTGGGACCGTAAACGATCGTCGCGCCCGTTTTTTTGGCTAAATCCAAATGACCTGATACGAAGTCGGCGTGGAAATGTGTCTCAAAAACGTATTTAATTCGGGCTCCGGCCTTCTCTGCTTTTCGGATATAAGGAGTAGTTTCCCGGAGCGGATCAATAATAGCCGCTTCGCCGTTGCTTTCAATATAATAAGCTCCCTGAGCCAGACAGCCTGTATACAATTGTTCAATAACCATACGTAATTTGAATTTTTGACCGTGTTATAGAATTTCTTTCGAAATCATATAAAGTGCCACGATCAGCACAAACCAGCCAAATCCTTTCTTGAGTTTATCGGGTGCTACGAAGTTTGCCAAATACATCCCAACGAAAATACCACTGATAGATAAACCCGTAAAGGGCAGCAGAAAATTCCAGTCGAGCGTTGTATGATGAATATCCCCTAAGAATCCGACGAATGAATTGATGGCTATAATGAAGACCGACGTAGCCACCGCCCGATGAACAGGTAAGCCTGCCATTAAAACAAGCATAGGTACAATCAGAAAACCTCCACCTGCGCCGATTGTGCCGGTCAGTAACCCAACGGCTAAACCGTCAAGAGACAGACTCCTATAGCGTGGGCGACCATCAGCCGCTTCACCCTGTTCCGGCCGGTCACTACGTATCATGGCTCGGGCGGCAATGATCATGACGAGAGCAAAAAAGTAAAGAATAGCGTCGCTTTTTGGCAATACAAAGGTTCCAGTCTGAACCAGCGGATCAGGCAGGAAGGGTACCAAAAATCGGCGACTTAAATAAACGGATACGAATGAGGGCAGAGCGAAGGCCAACGTAACGCGCAGGTTAACACGCCTTTTCCAGAGATGATTTATGGAGCCTACAAAGGACGTTGAACCTACCACAAAAAGGGAGTAGGTGGTTGCCAGAACAGTCGGTATATGGAAGACGTAGACAAAGATAGGTACGGTGAGAATAGAGCCTCCTCCGCCAGCCAATCCAATCACTAAGCCAACCACAATGGCCGACACGTATCCAAATAACTCCTCTATACTCATTCAGTTACAAAACTACACTTCTCCAGCGAGATGTATAATCTATAGATAAGCAAAAACCCCCTGACTTATTGCCAAGGGGTTTCAGTGCATAACACCTGTTTACAGACGAACTAGTCTTCAGGGTTATTCAAATTACTATGCTTACGGCTGTACAGGAAGTATACAATAATTCCTAACGTACCCCAAACCAAAAAGGCAATTTTAGTATCAACCCGTAGGTTCCACATCAGATACAAATTAGCCAGGATACCCAGCGTAGCGACTACTGGCAGCGCTGGTGTTCGGTAGGGCCGTTCCAGGTTGGGCTCGCGGACACGTAGTAACCATACTGCACCGCAGATCATGGCGAATGCCAGCAACGTACCCGAGCTGCATAATTCCGACACTTTATCAATAGGGGTCAAGGCAGCGACAACCGAGACAATACTACCCACCAGAATTGTACTTTTCCAGGGTGTTTTGAACGTCGGATGAATGGACGCAAACAAGCCTTTAGGTAAAAGACCATCTTTCGCCATGCCCAGGAAAACGCGAGTCTGGCCAAGCATCATCACCAGCATTACAGACGTCAGACCAGCAATGGCGGCAATCGTGATGATATATACGGCCCAGGTCAATCCAATATCAGCAAAAGCCTGAGCAACCGGTGCTTTCAGGTCAAGGTTTTTGTAATTCACCATGCCCGTTAAGACCAGCGTTACCAGAATATAGAGTACGGTGCAGATAATCAGGGAAGCAATAATAGCGAATGGTACGTCCTTGCGGGGATTGATGGCTTCTCCCGCCTGGGTAGAAACAGCATCGAAACCAATGTAGGCAAAGAAAACGATACTGGCCGCTGTAACCATCCCGTTGAACCCGTAATGCTGCTGACCATCTTTCATGACGGCTTCCGGAATAAACGGTGTCCAGTTAGCCGTATCGATATAGAAAGCCCCAACGATAATGACGAAGATTACCACCGCCACTTTTATCATGACAATTAAGTTATTCGTGCTGGCCGCTTCTTTAATGCCTTTTACCAGAATATACGTAACGACCCACACGATCAGGAACGCGGGTAGGTTCATGGCGAATGTAAAATCAGGTACAGCCTGACCGGCTGCCCGGAGCATATCGGCTTTTTCGTGCGCCGTTACGGGGTCATTCATTAACCAGATCGGTGGATCGATGTGGAACAGGTGCAGCAGTTTTTCGAAATAACCAGACCAGCTAACCGCAACGGTTGTTGCCCCCATCATGTATTCCAGAACGAGATTCCAGCCAATGAACCAGGCAAAAATCTCGCCTACCGTACCATATGAATACGCATAGGCAGAGCCTTCAACGGGTAGAATGGAGGCAAATTCAGCGTAGCAAAGAGCGGCAAACGTACAGGCTAAACCTGCCATCATAAAGGAGAGAACCAGGGCTGGCCCAGCCCATTGGTTCGCGGCAATACCCGTCAAAACGAAGACGCCACCACCGATGACCGCACCGATACCCAGCGAGGTTAAGCCCCAGCGGGTTAGCACACGGTTTAGTTGGCTCTTTTGCATATCTGCTGCATAGGCCGAGAGCGGCTTTTTGCGCATTACGCTTGTATCAACTGACTTTATTTGGGTTTCCATGAAGAGAAACAGAGTTTGGTGAAAGTGTCGTTCCGAGAAATAATCTTGGGCAAAAACGTTGGGAAAGATACTAAATTCTGCGACATGAACCAGAAAAAGCCGGATAGTTTTCACGCTATCCGGCTTTTTCTGGTTTAATCAACTAGGACTGAGAGGGGCGAATAAGCGGCTTTTTCTCTTTCTTTTCCTTCTTCGCTGTAAACTCCTCCGGCGTAGCAGCCGCTTTCGTTGTGAAGTCGGCTGGAATCGCATCAAAACCGGTTTTCTTTTCAGCTGTAGCAATGGCAGCAAGATCTCCGTTTTCCTGATCGCGGCTTAGGGCATCGACCACAATTGGCGTGGCAACGAACAGCGACGAATACGTACCAACAATGACACCGATCAACATGGCGAACGAGAAGCCCCGGATGGTTTCACCACCGAAGATGAACAGTACCAACAGAACCAGAATGGTCGAGAAACCGGTCACGGCCGTGCGGCTCAACGTACTATTCAACGCGTTGTTAATAATTGTCGGGATACTTTCTTTCTTGCCTTTGTTCTCCGCCAGATACTCCCGCACACGGTCGAAAACTACGACTGTATCGTTCATCGAGTAACCCATGATGGTTAACAACGCGCCCACGAACGCCTGGTCGACGTCGAGTGAGAAAGGCAGAATACCGTTGAAGAACGTGAAAATCGCCAGGATGATCAATACGTCGTGGAACATGGCTACCACCGCACCATAGCCAAATGCCAGCTTTTTGAAGCGGAGCAGGATATATGCAAACACGACCGCTACTGCCAGCAGAATTGACCACAGCGCTGATGTCAGAATATCGTAGGCAATGGTTGGGCCAACTTTCTGCGAACTTTCAATTTTGGCCAGATTGCCCTGAATGGTGCTTAATCCTTTGTAAATAGCCGCTTCCGCTTTCTTGTCGGCACCTTGTGAATTATCGTCAATCAGGTATGGCGTCGTTACTTTGACCTGATTCGAGCCAATACCCGTACCGCCATACGTTTTCACTTCGGGAGATGAACCCAATACCGTTTCCAGCGAATTCCGAACGTCGTCCGTGCTGACCGCTTTTTCGAAACGTACTACGTAGGAACGACCGCCTTTAAAATCGACGCCCAAGCCGAATCCTCTGAAAACAGCCGAGATAATACCTGCGGCAATAATCACCGACGATACGGTATAGTACAGCTTCCGGCGGGACACGAAATCGAAGTTGGAATCGGCGAACAAATTCTTAGCCCAGGACGAGCTAAAGGTCAATGTTTTGCCATTACGAATGTAATACTCCAGCAACAACCGGGTAATGAAAATAGCCGCGAACAACGAGGTCAGGATACCAATGATCAGCGTTGTGGCAAACCCCAGAATCAGACCCGTACCAAACATAAACAGGACGATACCGGTCAGGAAAGTTGTTACGTTCGAGTCGATAATCGACGACATGGCGTTCTTAAATCCGTCGGCAACGGCTACTTTGAAAGTCTTCCCTTCCGCTAGCTCTTCTTTGATACGTTCAAAAATCAGTACGTTGGCATCGACGGCCATACCAATCGAAAGAACGATACCGGCGATACCAGGCATGGTCAGCACAGCACCAAGCGAGGCCATTACACCCAGCAGGAAGAACAGGTTAACGAGCAGCGCAATGTCGGCAATAAAACCAGCGCGGTTGTAATAGAAAACGACGAAACCCAATACCAGCAGAATACCAACCAACGAGGAAAGAACCCCGGCACTAACCGCTTCTGATCCCAACGTAGCACCCACAACGCTCTCTTCCACGATGTTCGTTGGCGCAGGTAGTTTACCCGCTTTCAGTACGTTGGCCATATCTTTGGTTTCTTCGACCGTGAAGTTACCCGAGATGCTTGACCGACCATTCGGAATTTCGTTCTGTACGTTCGGAGCCGTGTAGACCAGATTATCGAGGAGAATAGCTACTGGACGACCTACGTTTGCTGCTGTCAGGTTTTTCCATTTACGGGCACCTTCGGGGTTCATGTTCATCGTCACTTCAGGCCGACCACGATCGTCGTAATCATTAGAAGCATCCGTAATAACATCACCTTCCAAGGGAGCGCGTCCTGATGGTTTTTTCAGGAAATAGAGGGGTAGAATCTCTTTGCCGTCTGTTGCTTTGAAGGTCTTACGATCCCAGGAGAATACAGCGTCAGCTGGAAATAAGCTGCGTACTTCAGGAGCATTTAGCACTTCGTTTGCCCGGGCCGTATCCTTCAAATAAACGCCTAATTGATCCTGGCCAACTGGTAAAAACAATTGAGTAAGTGCGTTACCCTGAGCCGCTGCAGCAGCCGTGTCCGTTTTAGCTTTACCCGTCGAATCGGTTTTGCCCCCTTGTGCTAGTTGCGATTCGAGGCTCGATGTGCCTTTCGCAGCAGTGCCAGCCGTTGGCGTAGTCGTTTTCAGTGCGGCTTTACGAGCGGCTTCTTCGCGTAATAGATAAGCGCCCATTCCTTCAATGGCAGGAGCCAGTTCATTCAGGCGATAGACTTCCGTGAATTCGAGTTTAGCGGCACCGGTCAAGAGACGACGGATACGTTCTGGATTGTCAACCCCTGGTAATTCAATCTGAATTCGGCCCGAACCTGGTAAACGCTGGATGTTCGGGTTGGCTACCCCGAACTTATCGACCCGTGCCTGAATAATCTGGAAGGCACGCGTAGTAGCGCCGTTTACTTCATCATTCAGCAACTTGCGTACTTCTGTGTCTGACGACTGGAAGTTAATCTTACTGCGGTTTGCACTGGTGGCAAATACGGTTGCCAATTTGGTATCTGGCGCCAGCTTTTTAAAGGCATTCGCAAACAGGTCAACAAAGCTCGTGTTGCTCGTTTTCTGATCTTCAATGGCTTGCTTCAGCGCCTGATTGAATTTAGGATCACGGTTATTGCCCGATAAGCTACGCAGAATGTCGGCCGGTGATACTTCCAGTACTACGTGCATACCGCCTTGTAAATCAAGGCCTAGTCCTAATTCCCGTTCGCTAACCTGCTGAAGCGTACTTCCCAGATAAACGGGTTCTTTCCAGAGCGAATCGAGGTAATGTTGCTTTTTGTCACGGTCAACCTGACCTTGTTTGTTTGTCGCGTAAGCCTCAGCATCGGTCTTAATGCTCCTCGAGACAAACGTAAACGACAGGAAGTAAATGCAGATCGCTGCAATGACACCCGTCAGAATGAGAATTCCGGTTCTGTTTTGCATGAGTGATAACGGTCAGAAGACCGTTAAAGAAAATTTGATGGATTTAAAAAGTAAAGAAACGGTAGTAGACGGGGATAGAGTTTGATCTCTACCGGCACGTATCGACTAAAAGCCTGATACAGCGTTAGGGCGCATTCGTGGCTATGTGGTGCCCAAAAACGTGCTTGAAATAAGAAAAATAGAAATGCGGAATTGTAAAATGCCGAAGCAGCGGGGTGCTCAGCAGTAATAGAATAAGAAGCGTGGGGGCAGGTAGCAGAAAGGCCGTTTGACCCGAATCACCTAGCTGAACCGCAGGGGTTACGACCGCTTCGAATTGGGCTGTGCTTAGTTGAACATCTTCCGAATCCTGATTCGACGTCTTACCCGATTTTGTCTGTTCAGCGACAGCCTTTTTTATCGCCAAAGTCTTCTGCTGCGCTACGTTGCTGTATCCCCAAACGGCCGTAAACAGCAGTAAGGTGGCCAGCATCAGGCTTGAAAGACGTTGGATGACGCGCGGTTGCTTCATAAATTTCCTTAGCGGATGACAAATTTCGCATCATTTTAGATAGAAAGCAAATAGAATATTTACCTACTTTCGTCCTATGAATTTACATGAGTTTATCCAATTGGCCTTAGATGAAGACATCGGCGATGGCGACCACACGTCTCTTTCCACCATTCCGGCTGACGCGCAGAAACGTGCCCGGCTATTAGTCAAAGAAGCTGGAGTACTGGCTGGCGTTGAGGTGGCCCAGGCCATTTTCGCTGAAGTTGACCCGACATTTGTTGTTGACGTTCTCCTGCACGACGGAGCCAGCATCAAACCCGGCGATATTGTATTGACTGTCAGCGGAAATGCTCGCAATATCCTGACTGCCGAACGACTGGTGCTAAACTGTATGCAGCGGATGAGCGGCATTGCTACGCATACTCGTGAATTAGTCAACCTGCTGGAAGGAACTCGGGCTAAGCTATTAGATACCCGTAAGACCACGCCGAACTTTCGTATTTGCGAGAAGATGGCAACGAAAATTGGCGGAGCTGTCAATCACCGCTTTGGTTTATATGATATGATTTTGATCAAAGACAATCATATCGATTATGCCGGGGGAATCGAAGCGGCTATTACCAAAGCCGTTACGTATCTGCGTGAAACGGGTCGCCAGTTGCGTATTGAAGTAGAAACGCGCAATCTTGCCGAAGTGGAAGAGGTGCTACGTGTGGGGCAGGTGGACGTAATCTTATTGGATAACTTCTCGCCCGACGGCATCCGCGATATGGTACGGCTTATCAATGGCCGATTCATCACTGAAGCGTCGGGCGGGATTGACGAAACGAATCTGCGGGCTTACGCCGAAACAGGCGTTGATTTCATTTCCTCTGGCGCATTGACGCATCAGATTAAAAGCCTGGATCTGAGCCTGAAAGCCTATTAATCATTCCATGTTTATTTAACGGGGCTTTCGTCAATGCCTAACCTTGGGAGAGCTGGGTTTAGAATTCTTGGAACGACTTTGATACGAAACACACGCGTTCCGGCTACGTCGAAATCACAGCCATAAACGCCCCGAAGTTTTATGCCTCGATAAACGGCGGTATAATTAACCTTCGGTGGCCACCCATTAAAGGCTAATTCGGCCGTAATGGCATCTACTGCCTTGCGAAGATTGGAAAAAAATGTGGTTGTTGGTTCGCGATGACGAAGCGCCGTTAAGGAGCCAACCGACTGGATAGAGACTTCGTAAATAGTACGACCCGTAGGCCGCATTACGGTACTTTTAGGCAATGTCTTTAGTAGTTTTCTGCAAGTTTATGCAGAAAACTTTTTTAGTGGAAAATAATAGAACTATTTTTCATTGGCTAAACTAAAATAGGAGATACAGCGTTTTACCTACAATCGCGTCAATCAACGCCAGACACTTCAAGTAGTCAAGCGTTTTTTATAGCGAAACAAAAAGCGTCGATCTGTACAGATCGACGCTTTTTGTTTATACAGCTTTTTACTTGTGACGCCTATTTTTTGTACATTACCGTATCGACTGCCTGTAACGTACGCTTCACGTTGGGCAGAATGGCTTCAATAAGCGTAGGGGCGTAAGGAAGCGGTAAATCCATGCTGTTTACCCGAACAACCGGCGCATCCAGATAATCGAACGCGTTACGCTGAATATTGTACGTCAGCTCCGACGAAATCGCTGCCAGTGGCCACGCTTCTTCTACAATCACGCAACGATTGGTTTTCTTCACTGAGTTGATGATGGTTGCGTAATCAATCGGCCGAACCGAACGTAAGTCAATCACTTCAGCAGACACGCCATTTTTAGCCAGTTCGTCGGCAGCTGCGAGCGCTACTTTCATAATCTTGCCAAATGAAACAATCGTTACGTCGTTACCTTCCCGAACTATGTTAGCCTGTCCAATTGGAATCAGGTACTCTTCTTCGGGAACCTGCCCTTTATCGCCATACATCAATTCCGACTCCATGAAAATAACGGGGTCGTTATCGCGGATACAGGATTTTAATAAGCCTTTGGCATCATAGGGGTTAGAGGGGACAACAACCTTCAGGCCTGACGTATTGGCAAACCAGTTCTCGAAGTTTTGCGAGTGTTGCGAAGACAGCATCCCGGCGTTACCCGTTGGGCCTCTAAACACAATCGGGCAGGAATATTGCCCGCCCGACATCGACATAATTTTAGCCGCTGAGTTAATGACCTGATCAATCGCAACCAGCGAAAAGTTAAAGGTCATGAACTCAATAATAGGCCGCAAGCCATTGATCGCTGAGCCAACACCAATACCCGCAAAGCCTAGTTCGGCAATGGGCGTATCAATGACCCGCTCCGGACCAAATTCGTCCAGCATTCCCTGACTGACTTTGTAAGCACCATTGTATTCGGCAACTTCTTCGCCCATTAGATAAACCAGTGGATCTCGGCGCATTTCTTCCGTCATGGCCTCACGTAGGGCTTCGCGGAACTGTATTTCTCTCATGCTGAGTGTATTAATTTCGGTTAATTACTTTACCCAACGATTTATTCCCGTTTGGTAAGGTGGCGGAAAACTGGTCAAAATTAGGCAAAATGACCTGATTCATCAAACTGTCAATCAGGGCTTTTTTTAACTATAGCCTGATTCCGATTATATAACCATCAATAACAGAAAATTGTCTTTTTATCGTACTACCGCCAGTTTACCCGCTAATCCCTCTAATCCATCGGACGTAACAACAACCACTAAATAGATACCTGTTCGTGCCTGGCGCCCCCGGTAGTCCCGCAAATTCCAGGTTGCCGTGCCGCCCTGCGAGCGCGTTTCATACACCAACTGACCACCAGCATCAAGAATTTTAACCGTTGCATTGTCAGTCAGGCCATTGATGCCAACCGTACCCGCAAAATCCGGACGAACTGGATTGGGGAAAATTGTCAGTTTACTAAGTACATCGGTGGGTTCTGTTGCCGAACCTCGATAGGAAATTATACCCCTAGGGCCATCTGATGAGGTGGTCTGAATAAATACGTTACCGCTGACAGGCTCAATCGCTAATGCCTGAATAAGATTACTCGGTAATGGGCTGTTATCGCCCGTGAACGTATCGATCAGTTGCGAACCGTCGGGGGAAACGTGGTAGAGTCCATTTTGGGTGCCAATCCATTTTCGGTTACCGCCGTCAACGGCAAGAACTGTAATCACTTCATTTGCCAGGAGCCGCCGTCGATTAATTAAGGGTGTTTGCGCGTCAACAGTATTGTCGAAGGCACCCGCAGGATTATCAAAAACCATTGGTCCCAAGGCCGTTCCGACCCAAATTGCTCCATTCCGATCCTTCATTAAAGCGCGTACGTCATTGGTCAATAAGCCGCCCTGTCCACTTCCTGTGCCGAGAGACCGACTTCGATTAGTTTGTGGATCAAAAACCAGGATGCCTGTGGAATTGCCCAACCGCAGCCACAAAAAGCCATATTCATCCGGAATAATCTGACGAATATCAACCGTGTTGATCGCCGAAAAGGACTGAAACTGGCCATCTGGCCGACGAACGTGCAGTAAAGCCCGCTGAAAATTTACGCTGGACGTAGCCATCCACAGATTACCCTCAATGTCAGTGGCCAGGCTCGTTATATAATTGCCAATCGTACCCGGTAGCGTAACAACGCTGGGGGCCTGACCTTCGCTTTGACTCCAGAGACCACTGCCAAAGCTGCTGAAATAAAGTTTTTGTTCGGCCGGTAAATAGACTGCTGAGTTAAAACTAAGCATTGTGCCTGAAACGGGACGGCTAATCCAGCGCTGATCAGGCACGGAAAGCAGTTCAAAAGGTGATACACTAGCTGTGGCCTCCTGTGGACCGCTCGGCAAGGCTATAAGGTTTTGTGCATAAGCATATAAACTGGCAAAGCGATCCTGCGTCGGGCCATCGGGCGCAATACGTTGAAACGTACCCGCATTACCTAACAACAAGCCGTTCTGCGTGTCGGCAACCCATACCGTATTGGCATCAGCTACGACTTCACGCGGATTAGTTAGCAAAGGACCGGTAAATGTACTGGCCCCCGGTAAAGTAATTGATTGATTTGTGGCGGTGATCAAACCCGTTGAGGTTGGGAATTGCCGAATAACTGTACTGATTAGCGACTGGACTAAATTCCATTTTCCAGTTTGTCGTTCATAAACGCCTTGCCCATTCACCGTAGCCGATAATCGTCCCTGATTGGTACTGATCGACTCGGTTTGTAAGCCTGGTACGTCCACGGTTCGCCAGTTGGCTGGATCTACGATGTTGACGTTTGAGGCAAAACGCACCGCTCGTAATTGCTTGCCCGTGTCAGTTGAACGTAGCGGGGCCGTTAGCGCATACAGACTATCAGCCGTTACAGTCGTTTGATAGATCGCTAATGGAGTGCCGTCGGGACGTACGCTGAAATACGTATCCCGAATCTCATCTTTCACAACATCCAGTACAACCAGGCCAAAGTCAGTACTGAGATAAGCATTGTTGCCAATGCGATTCAGATGATTGATACCGCGGGAAGAAGGGAGCGTTGACGTTGAGCGGATAATGTTGAGATTTTTGATCGTACCGGGTTCATCGGAGGTCGATATCGTTAGAAAATCCAGGTTGCCGTTCTGATAAGCAATGAGTAATCGCTTCTGGTCAGAGAGATAGAGCAGTCGACTAATGCCAATGTCACTTAATCCCGAGGCTTTTCCAAGCGTAACCGTTTCATTCGTCGCCTTATCGTAGTAGAAAAAACCATTACGTGTAGCTGCATACACTTTACTCCCGACTACAGCCACTGACTGGCCCGATTGGTAGCTGACATGTGATTGCCAGATGCCAATTTGGGCGAATGCTGAATGCTGAATGCTGAATGATAAACAAACCAGGAAGAACGAATGCCAAAAAGCCTTAGGCGATTTTCTAGTTCGCCACCAGTATTCCTGTATATGTTTTATACAATTCCTCATTCCTCATTCTTAACGTCTTCATAAGCCCATTCTTTCGGACCCGCGTGGTCACCGAGATGAAAACAGCGTCGGCAACGGGCTTCATAGCTGTCAGTCTCGCCCAGTAAAACTCGTGATTGGGAAGGAACCAGCCGATATGAATAGTGGGCAATGTCGCCACAAACAACACAAATCGCATGGACTTTTGTTACGTATTCAGCAATACTCATAAGCTGGGGCATACAGCCAAATGGTTTCCCGGAGAAATCCATATCCAGGCCAGCTACTATGACTCGCTGGCCCTGATTGGCTAGTATATTGCAAACATTCGTAATGTCTTTATCAAAAAATTGCGCTTCGTCGATACCCACTACGTCGCAATTACCAGCCAGATCAGGAATCTGATCGGCTGACTGCACGGGTGTTGACCGAATGGTAAGGGCAGAGTGCGAAACAATATTTTCTTCGTGATAGCGGGTATCTAACGCAGGCTTGAAAATCTGAACATTGAGCTTGGCAATACGTGCCCGATTAAGACGACGAATTAATTCTTCGGTTTTGCCCGAGAACATCGAGCCGCAGATTACTTCGATCCAGCCAGTGCGGAGATGGGGCGGTTCGCGTCGGCGGTTGGGTTCAATAAACATCGGATGTCGGTCGTTGTAAAGGCCGGTAATTGATAGAAACGAATTAGAAGGCCGCGTTATCGTGCCTTGTTTTTTGATTTATCGATTAGCCAAAAGAGGTTTGCGATCGAAAACTTTATCTTTACGAAGACTTTTCCTTAGAATCCTAGAAAGGTTCGAAATGAAGGTCCTGTTATACAAAACAAAGGCTTTTCCTGATGTCGAACAAGTTTAATGCCAACGCGCTTACCGAATATAGCAAGTCATACGCCCGTCGGGTTGCTACTGATTTCTATCAGCAGCATGCTACTATCAACGGAGAACAAATTCTGTCGCTGACACCGATTACTCAGATAAATCTGTTGGTTATTAGTAGCTTATCAGACAAGTGGAAAGCGGACGCAGAGAAGTTTCGTAGCCATTATTTTGATTTTGCTCACGCCGACGTCCAGGAAGCTCTGCAACATTTCATGAACGTAGTGTCGCAGCATATTTCGGTTCGGCGTGAACATCTCGAACCCTTGTTAGCGGATGCTACGCGCCGGACGATTATCATGATTTTTGATCCTCGGGCATATTTCGATGAAATTCTACGGAGTCAGCCCGAGTTTATGCTGACAGCTGCTGCTCTGAAGCAGATCACGCGTTTCACAAAAATCAATCAGTTTATTCCGGCTCACATAACCCAACGTACTAAAGATAAGCCGTTTGTCTATGCCAATCAGGCCATTGGTTATCTGGATGAAGCGCTGGCTCAGCGGGGTCATGAGTTAGAACATTACGATAAATACGTAGCCCTGTTTTCGGAAAAATTACCAATGGACGTATCGGCTTTACTGCGGAGTCACGTTCCAGACAGTATACCGACTGCGCCAACACGATCGTTTTTTGATACAGTTGCCGAACCGGCTGTTCCACCAGCTCCCCTGGTTCCGGCTGAAGCTACGCCCGATACCGGTAAGCCTGCTATTCCTCCGCAGCCAGAGCCAATAGTAGAAACGAGTACGTCTAAAGAGGAAGTACGCGAAGCCCTTCAAGAAATCTCGGACCATCCGAAACCCGAAACCGCCGATATGTCGGCGTCGAGTGGGCCTAAGTTTTTGAGTGGAGAACCGGGGCCGGAACCCGTTGCGCCGATCAGCCAGCCATCGCAGTTACCGACCGGTGCTATTTCGCAGCCTACCGTGTCTGAGTCAACTCAACAAATCACTTCTGTTGAGCCAGTTACCACGTTGAATGATACGTTGCGGGAAACGGCGTCTGCTGAGTCTCCAGACAGTCAGGTTACTACCGTTGCAGAAACATTCCACCGAGCGCCCATTGAGAGTATTGCCCGTAGTATTTCGCTGAATCAGAAGTTTCGGTTTATCAATCAGTTATTTAACGGAAATGCAAGCGCTTATAACCAAGCCGTTGAAGAGATTGATACGTTGCAGAGCTATGGCGAAGCACTCGATTTAATCTCTGATCAGTATGCTTCACAGTATCTGTGGGATATGGATAGCGATGAAGTCAGTGAGTTAGTCGAAATTCTGAAACGGCGATTTGCATAAGCAATCCAGTTTTAACCAGAGGTTTAACGAGGCAGTGTATTGACTAATACGACTTACCTCATACTACGGTACTGAAAGCACAAGTGTCTTTTTATGTGTCTGTTTCTTCGTTGAATGTATCGTTTTGGGCGGAACAACGTCCAAAGCTGTATCACTTGAACGAAGAGACTATTGCGTACCATTTACCCCCTGACTCTGATTGGGTGGCTAGCTATTTTTCCCGCCTTTTCCCAGACAGACGCTTCATTAGGCCGATCTACTGATCGGGCCGCTGATATCAGCCGGTCTATACAAGACTTGTTTCCGGTACAAACCGAAGGGATTGACTACGAGTCTGTGTACGATGCGTTAGCCCAACTTTATGCGAATCCACTCGATCTCAATCGTGCTACGCGGGATGAGTTAGCGGCTACGTATCTATTGTCGGAACGCCAACTAAGCAGTTTAGCTACGTATCGGGCTGAAGTTGGCGATCTATTGTCCATTTATGAACTTCAGGCTGTACCCGATTTTGACTTACCGACAATTCGTAGACTATTACCCTTTGTTACAGTAGGAGGAGCGTCGGGTTTGTTTGGGACCTTACCAACACCGACGGATAACTATCTGATCGTGCGTTATGAGTAGGTGCTGGAGCAGCAAAAAGGCTTTTCTGAAGCAATACCTGATAAAAAGGGCAACCTTCCGACTCGCTATTTGGGCAATTCCGGACAGTGGTATGCCCGCTACCGATATAGTCGCCCCCGTGCTTTCAGTTTTGGATTAACCATAGAGAAAGACCCTGGTGAACAATTGGTCTGGCAGCCGTCGAGCCGTCGATATGGGGCTGACTATATTTCCTTCCACGCTCAACTACAGAATCGGGGCAAATGGCGGAATATTATACTGGGCGATTATCAGTTACAGATCGGGCAGGGGTTAATAGTATCGGCGGGATTTGTGTTGGGTAAAAGTGCTGAAACCGTACAGACTGTCCGACGGCCAATGTTAGGTGCCCGCCCTTATACCTCACTCACGGAATATGGCTATTTTCGGGGTGCAACCGCTACGTATGCTCTATGCCCGACTCTGGATTTAACGCTATGGGGTGCTCATAACCGACGAGATGCAAACAGTGCAACCGATAGCACAGGTACTCGTATTGCTACATCGCTGCAAACATCTGGTTTGCATCGTACCTTATCAGAATTAGATGATCGAGGTAGTTTGCTGGAAACCAATTTTGGCGCGCACTTACTTTATCATACTCGTCGCCAGCTACAACTCGGGTTGACGGTTCTGAACACTACGTATGATACGTTCTTTCGCAAGCGTGATCAGGCGTATAACCAGTATGAGTTTACAGGTCAACATAACCTGGTTATCGGTATCCACGGTGGTTATGTCTGGCGTAACTGGAATTTGTTTGGAGAAGTAGCCAGGAGTAATGGCTCAGAAACCAATTCGGGCGGGGTAGGAGCTGTGGTTGGTGCGTTAGTCAGCCTGACGAAAAAGCTTGATCTAGCGCTGGTAGGTCGCCATTATGATCGTAATTTTCATAGTTTTTACAGTAATGGGTTCAGCGAGGGAACACGAACGATTAATGAATCGGGAACCTATATCGGTTTAAAATATACCGTTTATCGTAAGTTGACTTTAGGTGGTTTCGTTGACTATGTCAACTTCCCCTGGTTAAAATATTTGGTCGATAAACCCTCACGTGGATTCGATTACCTACTTCAGGCACGGTATACGCCTAACCGGCAAACGGCGTTCTATGCAGTTTATCACGAAGAACACAAACAGAAAAACCTAACGATTGGGAAAGTAAAGGATGTAGTTGGAACAACGCGCCGAAGTTTTGCGCTTAACGCTGACTATAAACTAACACGATCGCTTTCACTACGTTCGCGGGCTCAGTGGGGAGCATTTGCGTATGCCGGTCAAACGCCTTCACGTGGATTTGCGCTTGTTCAGGATGCTACGTTCGATTACCGCCGGTTAAGTCTAAGCGGACGAGTCGCCTTATTCGGCACCGACGATTACGACAGCCGTCAGTACGTTTACGAACGGGACGTACTTTATGCGTTTTCGTTCCCAGCTTACTTCAACCAAGGCATTCGTCACTATCTATTGATGCAGTACAGTCCAAGTCGTCATCTGGCAATTTGGGTGCGTTGGGCGCGCACAGATCTGACGAATCAGGCTACTGTCGGCTCAGATCTTGATCAAATAACTGCTCCGCACAAGACAGAGGTAAAGGTACAGACTCGTTGGAAATTCTAAACCAATTTGCCACAATACCGAATAATAACTCAACGTATCTAAGCCGATACAGGAGATAAATTTATTTTATATTTGTTTATCCTCTTTATACTATATGATCACGGCGAAATGGTTAAATATTTACGTATTTTATATCAAATAATTACTAAAAATGCCTATTTAATTATCTGGTGTAGTGTCGGGATTTTTAGTTTAGTTACTTTATATGTTCGTAGTAAAGTAATTTTCTTGGTTAATCCTGATATTGGCGGTGTTGAGAGCAACGTAATTTATAGTGTACTACGTATGCTTGCGGGATTCCCTCTTTACCAAAACCCTGAACAAGCGCCGTATGCGATCACGCAGTATAGTCCAATCTATTACTATTTGACCGTAGGTGTATCTCGGCTTGTTGGGCTTACCGCTGATGATGTATATGACGTCTATGCCGTTGGTAGATGCATTTCACTGGTTGCTAATGTATTCTATGTCTGGGGAATTGTCTGGCTTGCCCGGCGTTTACAATTAACTACCTCAGTTGCCATACTAGTTGGTCTTCTGGCTTTTATACTGCTACCTCCCCAATCGTATGGCAGGCCAGATAGTTTATACAATGCACTCGTTATCTGGACTCTATGGGCGGTATTAGGCTGGATCAGTTCTGATTCCGCTAAATCGCTGGTCTATGGCGCAGCTCTAACGGCTTGTTTGGCTGCTCTAGCTTTATTTTCTAAACAGTCTGGCCTTTGCCTGCCGATTATTATCGGCGGTTATCTCATCTTCGTTAGCCCAATTTCCCGTCAGATTTTCCCTTTTCTAGGCTGGTACGCATTATTTATAGGGTTGCTCTATTATAGCCTCTTTTGGCAAGACGCTACACTTATATACGCTAATGTGATTCAGGGTGTAAGCAACGGAATTGATCTAGCTAACTTTAAGCATAACCTGGTCGACCACTACTTACGTCCTTTCGCGTGGTTGGTTATACCAAGTCTGGCCATTAGTATTCGCTATAGTATATTTGAACAAGGAGCTCGCCAGTTTATTGGATTGTCGGTTTTAGGCTTATTTCTGTTTGCAATGGCAACCGGTTTAAAGTGGGGTTCGGCCTTAAATTATTTCACAGAATTTACCGGTTTATCCTTTTTATTGATTGCCGATACTATTAGGCTATTTCGAAGCAAATTGTCTGATTGGGCGAATGTAGGCCGCCTGGCCTTACTGCTGGCAGTTATTTGGGTTGTACCAGTTAATGCTATGAATTTTAATTGGGAGCGATCGTTCAATAAGCCGGTTGATATGACTCAGTATCAACAAGAGCAGGCGGTGGCGCAGTACGTTAAGAACGAGTTAACAAAACATAATAATGGCTTAGTATATAGCACCCTGTATAATAGCAGCTATTTGAATGCATTTTTGTTTCGTCACTGTATTGTGCCCCAGCAGGATTTAATGATTGGATCGGCATATCCATTGCGATCGTTTGATTATACCGACCTTGATCGAGCTGCACAGGATGGTCGCGTTCAATTTGTGATCAGTAGAAATGGAGAAACAGACGCCCCCTTATCGCCACCCGTTTATCTGGGCAATTATCGTCCCATTAAATCCATAGGAGATTACACAATTTATAAATTCAATCCATCAGCCGGACAATTGTCCGATTTGTCGTCAGAAGATAAAGCAAAAAGTACACAAAGGATCATTTCTCCATCTCTCGAATAAGCTTATTGGCGTTAATAAACTCGTTTAATTCGTCTACGCCTGAATGGGTTAACGTAGCACTTGTGCCTTCCCACAGCTTTTTGCCCTGGTAGAGAAACATGATTTTCTCGCCGATCTCCATCATTGAGTTCATATCGTGCGTAATAACGACGGTTGTAATCTGATACTCATCTGTGATTTCAGAAATGAGCTGATCAATCTTAATGGAGGTTAAGGGGTCAAGGCCAGAGTTTGGCTCATCGCAAAATAAATACTTGGGATTCAAGACAATGGCGCGGGCAATACCAACCCGTTTCTTCATTCCTCCACTGATTTCCGATGGCATCCGGTCGGCAGCATTCTCGAGCCCTACGCGACGTAAGCACTCCTGAGCCCGGTCTACTTTTTCGCTCTCTGGCTGGTCTGTCAGCATGTCGAGCGGAAACCGAACGTTTTCCAGCACTGTCTTTGAATCGAATAAGGCTGACCCCTGAAACAAAACCCCCATTTCGCGACGAATGGTTTTCTGCTCGTTCAGGTCCGTCGTCAAAAAGTCGCGTCCGTCATAAAGAACCTCGCCCAAATCAGGTTTGATCAGGCCGATCATGCACTTCAGTAATACACTCTTGCCCGTACCACTGCCACCGATAATCAGGCTTGTGTCGCCCGGCTTGAACGATCCACTGATGCCCGCCAGCACTTGTCGATCTCCGAATGTTTTTTCTATATTTTTAATTTCAATCATTGTAAAAATCGAAAGAGCGAAGGACTGAACGAATGACTCACGTGCCAGTTCCGCGCCTGCGTTCGTTACGTGAGTAATAATTGCGTCAGAATGAAGTCAGCGGCTACAATAGCGACGCAACTGTTGGTAACGGCGGCCGTCGACGCTGCTCCTACTTCTAAGGCTCCACCACTGACGTTATAGCCCCGATACGCCGAAATTGTTGAGATCAGAAACGCAAATACGACCGTTTTAATGAGCGCGAACACAACACCAAATGGCTTGTAATCGACGCGGAGGCCCGATACGTACTCCTCGGGAGAGATGACTCCGGCTAGCGTTCCGGCAATGTAACCGCCCAGAATAGACAGAAAGCCAGCCATAATCACCAGCAGCGGAAACATCAGAACCGAAGCAATCACCTTAGGTAATACCAGGTAGGAACTCGAATTGATCCCCATCACTTCCAGCGCATCGATCTGCTCAGTAATTCGCATCGTACCTAGTTCACTCGCAATATTAGAGCCTACCTTACCTGCCAGAACGATACACGATAGCGTAGGAGCTAATTCAAGAATAGAACTATCACGCACAATGAGCGCGATTATATTTTTTGGAACAAAGGGGTTGGTCAGATTATAAGCCGTCTGTACGCAGGTGACGGCGCCAATGAACGTATTAACGAGCGCTACGATAAAAATAGAGCCGACGCCTATCGACGTACACTCGTTCAGAATAAGCTTCAGATAGACACCGATTTTCTCCCGATTACGAAAGAGGGTGCCCAGAAAAATCAAATAACTACCTAATCGTGACATAGAAGCGTGTAGTGGAACAAACCGACTTTGCTTTAGTCAGGTCGGTATTCTCTACTCGGGAGAACCCCGGTAAAGATAGAATGGTTTCTGACGTAACTTGTGCCACAAATTAAACCTTATCTCGAGTGCAAATTTTTTAAGGTTTAAAACTAGAAAAGCTTCACATGAAACCATTAATTGTCGTCACGGGGGGTACAAAAGGCATTGGGCGAGCTATAGCAGACCGATTTATAGCAGAGGGTTTCGAGGCCGTTGTCTGTGCCCGTTCGATAGAGGGCATACAAAGCGATGGTCTCTTACCCGTTGTTGCAGACCTTTCAACACGCGATGGTGTTATACACTTGCTTGATTACGTTCAGTCACTGAAACGGCCCGTTGATGTGCTGGTTAACAATACCGGTATATTTCTGCCCGGTCAGATTCACAATGAAGCCGAGGGGACATTTGAACAGGTGATGAATACAAACGTAGCGAGTGCCTATCATCTAACCCGTGGATTAGTTGGCGATATGATTGCCCGCCGTAAAGGGCATATTTTTATGATGTGCTCAACCGCTAGCATCACAGCCTACACGAATGGTGGATCGTATTGTATCTCTAAATTTGCGTTGCTGGGCATGAGCCGCGTTTTGCGTGAGGAATTGAAGCCGCACGGTGTAAAAGTAACGGCATTGCTACCCGGCGCTACGTTGACAGGCAGTTGGGAAGGTACTGATTTGCCCGAAGAGCGATTTATGAAAGCTGATGACGTAGCAGCTAGCGCCTGGGCTGCTTATTCTCTTTCCAAGAGTGCCGTTATGGAAGAAATTCTCATTCGACCACAATTGGGCGACATCTAATGGAAAAATAACGAATGATTTATAAGGGCTGTTCGACGGGGCATCGGATGGCTAATGCCGCCCCATAACGACTTTTTTGTATCTTGCGGCCTACTTCATCCGTTCCTGACCTGACAACTATTTCATTGATAACTAATTATTGCTAACGAATGGCTTCCGTTGAGTATCTGGGTATTGACGTAGGCGGCACGAACGTCAAAATGGGCATTGTCGATGCCAATACCGGTAAAATCTCCAATTTTTATAGTCACGATACCATCAGCTGGCGGCAATCGGGACATTTCATCGAGCGATTTGGCGACGCTGTTGCCTTACAACTACTTGCTAACAAAGACGTTAAACAGGTCGGTATCGGTCTGCCGGGCATGCTAAATCGGGAACGTACTGTTCCGCTCGAAATCACTGCCATTCCCGAAATCAACGGTATACCTATGGTAGAACAGTTGACGACACGTTTCCCCGGAACACAATTTTTTCTGGAAAACGATGCTAACGCAGCTGCTTTGGGGGAGTATTATTTTGCGGAAGAAAAAATTACGGAAAACTACATTTTCATTACGCTGGGTACAGGTGTAGGTGGAGCCGCAATTATCAACAAAAAAATATTTACAGGCGGTGATGGGAATGCTATGGAACCAGGCCACATTCCTTCGCGAAATGGCCGGGTGCTGGAGCGCAACATCGGTAAGAAAGAACTGCTGGATCTGGCCAATGAACGGCGCAGTGAATACAAAGGAGAAACTCATCTGCCCGCCGATGGAAATATATCGACAACGGGCCTGGTAGCCGCTGCTGCTGAAGGGGATGAACTGGCGATAAAAATTTGGACTGAAGTTGGGGAAATACTAGGCGAAGGTTTGGCAGCCCTTATTAAAATCCTTGATATTAAGCAGGTGTTGATTGGTGGTGGACTATCAGCCTCGTTTGATTATATATTGCCAGCTGTTGAAAAAACACTGGATTATTGGCTAAATGATTACTACAAAAATGGCCTGAATATTAAACGCGCTACGTTAGGAAACGACGCGGGCTTGTTAGGAGCTGCTTCACTCTGTTTTGAGTAAAATGTATAAAGGGGAAAAGGAAAATCAGCAGTTGATACATACTCAACTGCTGATTTTCCTTTTCCCCTTTTATATCACATTCACCTCTGGAGATATAGATATCCCGAATTTCGCAAGTACTGATTCTTGTATTTGCTTGGCAAGATCTATAATCTCGTTGCCAGTAGCGTTGCCATAGTTCACTAAAACCAACGCTTGTTTTGCATGAACGCCCGCGTCGCCAGAGCGGTACCCTTTCCAGCCAGCCTGTTCAATCAGCCATCCTGCCGGAACTTTTACGATGTTATCACCAATAGGATAACCGGGTAAAGTCGGGTATTGGTTTTGAATTGCTTCGAATTGATCTTTTGAAATCTCTGGGTTTTTGAAAAAACTTCCTGCATTTCCAATCTGAGCGGGATCGGGGAGTTTACTACGTCGTATACGAATAACGGCCTCACTAATCGATTTAATGGACAAATTGCTGTCTGTTATGCCCATTTCAGAAAGGGTTTCCTGAATGGCTCCGTAGCGCGTATGAAACGTAGGGTGTTTATCTAACTGAAACGTAACGCTGGTGATAATGTATTGCCCTTTCAATTCTCGCTTAAAAATACTTTCCCGATAGCCAAAGGCGCAATCGCTGTGGTTGAATGTCTGCTTTTCACCCGTAACGATATGCATAGCGGTAAGTGACTCAAACACCTGTTCTAGCTCTACACCATAAGCCCCAATATTCTGCATAGGAGCAGCGCCAACCGTACCGGGTATGAGCGAAAGATTTTCCATTCCTGCGTAGCCTTGTTGCACGCAGAACTGGACTAATTCATGCCAGTTAACTCCCGCACCAGCTTTTAAATAAATATGGGAATCGTCTTCTCGAAGCATTTCGATTCCCTGGATATTCATTTTGATGACTAAGCCATCGAAGTTTTGGCAAAGTAAAATATTACTTCCTCCGCCAAGAATCAGTTTTGGTGAATCAGCAAATTCAGTTAACTGTAAAAGCGTTTGAAGGTCCTCTTCGTGATTAATATCAACCCAATACCGTGTGGTGGCACCAATCCTAAATGTATTATATGGTTTAAGCGATACGTAGCTTTGTATATTCAGCATGTATTGTGCGCAGTGAATGCTCAAAATTAACCAAAATCCAGTCCTGCATCGTGTTCGATTTCACTAGATTGACTTAATAAAATGACAAAAAGGTTATTTTTGTGTCTTGGTGAACAACAAACATGCGTGTAGACTTAGCTAAATTTTTTGTATTAGGCTTGATGATAATGACCGGATGTGCTAGCAACAAACCAATTGTATCAAGTCGGACAGTAGTAGATTACAACAGCTATACTGAAGATTTATCTTTAGTAAGACCGGTATATAATGCTACATCGGCCAATATGGCTACTACCAGCAAATCTAATGCTTCTAATACACCAGCAAAACCCTCTACAACGGCACCTCGTAAAAATGAAACGCGTAAAGTGAATGCGCCTGTTGAGGCCATGCACGTTAACCGACGACTCGACTTAGTGCTTGATACCATTGCCACCCAAAATCGATCTATACGGTATGCTCCCGGCTATCGCGTCCAGATTTATGTCGGAAATCAACGTCAGGAAGTCGATGCTGCCAAACTATTAATCTACCAGAATTTTCCGGAACTAAGTCCTTACTTAAGCTATAATCAGCCAACGTATAAACTTAAAGTTGGTGATTTCATGCGCCGAATGGATGCCGAACGATATTACACCTCGATTCGCCGATTGATTTCATCAGCGCAATTACAGCCCGATAAAGTTGATATTAGACGAAGCCTGTTAATAAAATAAATTATATAAATTGGTCGTCAGACCTTACATTTGAATAAGTTTTATACAATTTGATGTCTTGGTATTGACCAAGTTAGCACATTATGAAGAAAGCGCTGATTACCGGAATAACCGGACAAGATGGGGCCTATCTGGCTGAACTACTATTAGGAAAAGGTTATGAAGTACATGGTATAAAACGCCGGAGCTCCCTTTTTAACACGCAACGGATTGATAATATGTATGAAGATCCACATGAAAAAGATGTGCACTTCAAGCTTCATTATGGCGATCTTTCCGACTCGACTAATATTATTAGAATTATACAAGAAGTACAGCCTGACGAGATCTACAACCTCGGCGCTATGTCGCATGTACGGGTAAGTTTTGAAGAGCCTGAATATACGGCTCAGGTTGATGGTATTGGCACGCTACGTATTCTGGAAGCTGTTCGTTTGCTAGGCTTGACTGAAAAAACCCGGATTTATCAAGCTTCGACGTCAGAATTGTATGGTGGTGTTCAGGGGCATGCTCAGTCCGAAACGACCCCATTCTATCCACGTTCGCCTTACGCTGTTGCCAAATTATACGGCTACTGGATTACAGTCAATTACCGTGAAGCTTATAACATGTACGCCTGTAATGGGATTCTATTCAACCATGAATCACCTTTACGTGGTGAAACGTTCGTTACACGTAAAATCACCCGTGCTGCCGCTCGAATCGGTTTAGGTTTGCAGGATAAAGTATATCTTGGAAATATTGACTCATTACGTGATTGGGGACATGCTAAAGACTACGTTGAAGCAATGTACCTGATTCTACAGCAGGAAAAACCTGAAGATTTTGTCATTGCAACAGGTGTAACGACAAGTATTCGGGATTTCGTGAGAATGGCTTTTGCTGAAATCGGCGTTGAGCTTGAGTTTTCTGGTGAAGGCTCTTCGGAAGTTGGTATTGTGTCAAGTTCAACGAACCCAGACTTCCCGGTTGAAGTTGGGAAAACAGTAGTATGTGTCGATCCTAGGTATTATCGTCCAACAGAAGTGGATCTCTTACTTGGCGATCCGACTAAAGCGATGACTCAATTAAACTGGCAGCCAAAATACGATCTGGCTGCTCTGGTAAAAGATATGATGACGGCCGATATCGATCTCTTCCGGCGTGACCAACTGTTGGTAAAGAGTGGTCATCAGGTGTTAAATTATTATGAGTAGAAATGGACACGGTTTAACAAGTAATTCGGTTTGATAAATGAAAAGGCCCGCCAAGTTTTTGGCGGGCCTTTTCATTTATCAAACCGTGATCAATTACACGGGTACGGCGTAGTAATACATCCGGGAACTATTGGGATACATACCGATCAGCATGAGCCCTTCTCCCTCTTTTACTGATGACATAATCGCCTGTAAGTCTTTGGTCGTTTTAACGTTCTTACCGTTCGCTTTAACGATGATGAACCCTTCTTCGACGTCGGTTTCTGCCAGTTTACCATCCGTGATTTTCTTAACCCGAACGCCACCCGTCACGCCCAATTGTTTCGCATCTTGAGCAGAAAGATCTTCAAAGCTAGCACCCAATGTATTTAGGGACGTATTCGCTGCGGTGATATCCGATTTTTTGATGACATCACGGCCACCATTGCGATTACGAAGTTCAACTTTGAAATCCCGCTCCGAGCCGTCACGATTTACCGTCACGTTTACAATATCACCCGGACGACGACGACCAATGATTTCACGCATCTGTGCGTCAGAATCAAGCGCCTGGCCTTCCATTTTCACGATAACATCGCCTTTTTTCAAACCGGCAGCCTCAGCAGCACCTTTTTCAACAACGTTTTCGACATAGATTCCGCGACCTATTTTCGCCCCTTTCTCTTTGGCTACCGTGCTGTTCAACTCAATAGGAAGAATACCAATGTAACCACGTTGAACATTACCATATTTGAGCAAGTCAGCCGATACTTTTTTTACGAGTGACACAGGGACAGCGAATCCATAACCACTATAATATCCTGTTGCTGATGCAATTGCAGAATTAATGCCAATTAATTCACCACGCAGATTTACCAATGCACCGCCAGAGTTTCCTGGATTAATAGCAGCATCCGTTTGAATGAAAGCTTCTACAGGTGAGTCGGGTTTAGCATCGTTTTTATTTATATTCTGGTCAAGAATACCAATCCGGCGACCTTTCGCACTAACAATACCAGCTGTAACTGTTGATTCCAGATCGAGAGGGTAACCAACCGCTAATACCCATTCACCTAATTTCAGGGCATCTGAATCACCAAGCGTAATAAAAGGCAGGTTGTTAGCATCAACTTTGATAACAGCTAAGTCTGTCAACGGATCTGTACCAATCACTTTTGCCTTAAAGCTACGTTTGTCGGTCATGATGACTTCTACTTCATCGGCATCCTGAACGACGTGGTTGTTGGTGACGATATAGCCATCTTTGCTGATGATAACACCCGATCCAGAGGCTTGCCCTTGCTGACGACGAGGCTGCCGTTGATTACCACCGAACTCATCTCCGAAGAACTCCCGAAAAATATCGGGCATTTGCTGTTGTTGACGTACCGTACGGGTCATTGTAGTACGTATGTGAACAACCATTGGCGTCACGGCTTCAGCAGCCGTAGAGAAATCACCCGGCACAGCCGATGGTCCACCCGGCATGGATGCCAGACGACCTGTAATCGTCGGTATTGGCGACGATTCATTAAAAATTACATCCCGGTTGTTAAATCCCAACAGGTTGTAAGCGGCCAGCGTTATTACACTCGATAGTAGTGCCATCAACGCCAATAATTTCCAGTTACTTTTCATGGTTAATTGGGAAAATCTAATTGCTTTTTTTGTGTTGGAGTCAAATTTCACTCTGTTGGTATAACGGAAAGTGCCTTCCGAAAAATCCAGGTAATGCTAGTCCTTAACAAAATTTAACAGGGCTTTGTTAGCGCGGTTTAGCATTACCTTTTCCCGCCCATATTACTTGTGGAACGTTCATTCTATGTACTGATTGAGCAATTCTTATACCAAGAATAATAGCAGCTAAAATAACGACGGTTTGTCATTATTCCTTACTTAAATATAAAGAAATATGCCAGAATAGCTGCAGTAAGGTGAAATATATAGACCATACCAATACGGTGGATACACTACAGAAATGAATAAATTGAAGGCAGAAAGGGGACTATTTTATAGCAAGTAAATCAAAAGCTTTCTCTGCAGCCGCTTGCTCAGCTTTTTTCTTGCTATAACCGCTGCCTGTTGCGAAAGGCTCATCATTGACTAATACCTGGGCAATGAACTCACGGAAATGGCTATTTCCTTTTTCGGAGATAATTTCGAAACGAATTTCTTTCCCCTCTCTCTGTGCCCACTCAATCAGACGGCTTTTGAAGTTACCGTTTGTCTGTACGACTGACTCGATATCGTAATGCGATAATAAATCCTTAAGAATAAACCGACGAGTGAATCGGAATCCTTTGTCTAAATAAACCGCCCCCACCAGAGCCTCAAGCGCATCGCCATACATGGACGTACGGGCAGGCATGCTACGTGTCCGGCTTCCGTCATACTCGATCAATAGATCGAGACCAATTTTACGTGCAATACCATTCAAGGTCTCTCGATTGACAATTCGAGAGCGAATTTCAGTTAAAAAGCCTTCGTCTTTATAAGGATATTTTTTGAAGAGAAATTCAGCAATGACCATACCTAACACCGCATCACCGAGATATTCCAGACGCTCGTTTGATTCCCGAAACCCTTCAATAGCCGTGGCTTTTGACGCTGATGTATGACGTAGCGCCAATTGATACACTCCTAAGTTAGAAGGGCGTGCTCCAATAATATGAGCAATTGACCGGCGTAGATTCTTACTCGACCCAGAATTACCAGATCGGAACCAGCTAAAAGGATTAGACAAACTACGAGGCAGAGCGAGTTGCACGGCTCAGCTAAGTTTACGGAAAATGACGATGGCATTGTGTCCACCGAACCCGAATGCATTACTCATCACAGTAGTCATTGGTCTCGATTGGGCAGTATTAAACGTTAAATTAAAGCGCGAATCAATTTCTTCGTCGTCTGTGAAGTGATTTATCGTTGGTGGAACGATCTGGTGTTCGAGCGCTTTAATACAGGCAATAGCTTCAACGGCACCTGCGGCACCCAGCAAATGGCCAGTCATTGATTTGGTTGAGCTGATATTTATATTGAATGAGTGCTCACCGAATAATTGATGGATTGCCTTCAGTTCTTGTGGATCGCCAATTGGTGTTGAGGTACCATGCGTATTAATGTAATCAATCTCAGTTGGAGCAATGCCAGCGTCATCAAGCGCGTCCTGCATACCCAGAAAAGCTCCCAGGCCTTCAGGATGGGGAGCCGTAATGTGATAAGCATCTGACGACATACCTCCACCAATTAATTCCGCATAAATTTTGGCACCGCGTGATTGAGCATGCTCATATTCTTCCAGAATGAGCGATCCCGCACCTTCGCCTAATACAAATCCATCACGATCCTTATCATACGGTCTTGACGCTGTTTCGGGAGAGTCATTACGTTCCGACAAAGCGCGGTTCGCGTTGAAACCACCAATACCAGCTTTCGTAACGGCAGCTTCTGACCCACCCACAACGCACATGTTTAAACGGCCTAAGCGAATGTAATTAAAAGCATCGATAATGGCATTGTTAGTAGAAGCACAGGCAGAAACTGTTACGTAGTTTGTCCCTCGAAAACCATAACGCATCGAAATTTGCCCCGATGCGCTATCGGCAATCATGCGAACAATAAAAAACGGATTGATACGTGGAGTCCCATCGCCTTTCGCGTAATCGATCATCTCGTCCTCGAAGGACTTTAGACCACCGATACCTGACCCCCAAATAACACCAACTTTATTTTTGTTAATGGTATCAAGGTTTATACCAGCGTCACGAATGGCCTCATCAGTGGCGATAAGTGCATAATGCGTGAACGCATCCATCTTACGGGCCTCCTGCCGGGGAATGAACTGCGTTACGTCCAACCCCTTTACTTCGCAAGCGAATTGCGTACGAAACTTGCTGGCGTCAAACTTCGTAATGGGACCGGCCCCGCTTACACCAGCGGCTAAGTTGTTCCAATAGGTGGTTACATCATTGCCAATAGGTGTCAACGCACCGAGGCCGGTCACTACTACTCGTTTGAATGTCATACAGCGAAACTGCGTAATGAAAATTGAAAAACAACGCCGAGCCTACTTTTGTTGGCGCTGGCTTCCAGGTACTACATAGCTTAGTCAATTACGGTAGTGATTGGCTTCTTAGTCTACTGACTTCCATACCGAATTGAGCATCAGCAAAAAATTACTTACCGATGTGTTTTTCCAGATACTCAATGGCTAAACCAACTGTTGAGATTTTTTCAGCCTCATCGTCGGGGATAGGCAGGTTGAATTCTTTTTCAAATTCCATAATTAACTCAACCGTATCGAGTGAATCAGCACCCAAGTCATTGGTGAAGCTTGCTTCCGGCGTCACTTCTGACTCTTCAACACCCAGTTTCTCAACAATGATATTCTTAACTTTTTGTGCAATGTCCGACATTTTAGTAGTCCGTTGTAGATTAAAAAACTGCGCAAAGAAACGTATTTACCTTTGTATTATCAAACAATTTTTTGAAGTATAAATCGTTTCAAGTTCTTTTGTTTAAAGGTATATACTATTGATAGCCAATTAGTTGAGAAAGAAAATGGTGCTTTATGTCTGCTTGGATAATACGGATACGCCACCGATGAAATCAGCATGATTTACCGAATCACAACGGATTTGCAGACGTAGGTGGGAATAATGCCAGTACTTCGGATTAAAATTTCTGCATCCTGTGGCTGGGTATTACCCGTTAACACCAATACTGTATCCAAGCCGAACTTATTCCCGCCTAAGATATCTGTGTGTAACGTATCGCCCACCATCAGAATATCCCGTTTACTAACGTGGACGGCATTTTCCAGACGCTCATAGGCGAACATAAATAACTGAGCGTCGGGCTTCCCAAATCGAATAAATTTTTTGCCAACAATCGTCTCGATCATCTTAGCCACGGCGCCAATGGCAATGGCAATGCGGGTCTTCGAGACAGGATAAGTTGCATCGGTATTCGCTACAATAACCGGAATGTTACGCTTCCGAAGGAGATTGACTGTTTTAGTCAAGTCAGTGTTCCAGTCGAAACCCTCGTCGTCAAGTAGCACCAATGCATTAATATCTGCTACGTCTTTGAGATCTACCTGACTAATTGGCAAGGTTTTTAAGCCTGTAGTTTCGAGATAATGGGCTGATTTCTCGGTACCTAAATAAGCCACTGTTCCATGATGTACTTTCAGATCAAGGTATTCGCGTGCCAGCATTCCTGACGAAATAATTCGTTCCGGCGTAATTGCATAGAAACCTTGCCGATAATACGATTCGGCCAATTCGTGTGGACCGCGTGAGGCATCGTTAGTTAGTACGTAAAAAGTTTTGCCGTTATCCCGAAGCCAATCAAACGTTGTTTCAATGCCTGGCAAAATACCCTCTGAATTTTTCAAAACGCCAAATGCGTCAAAGAAGATTACTTGATAGTCAGCCGCTATAGTTTTGAAATCGGCAATCTGCATAGAGGAAATGAATAGATGGTACGTACTGGTTTTACCGATATTTTTATTGGTAAAAGTACGACCGAAGCAGAATTTTCAATCAGTTTTCTTTAACTAGTGTCTGTATATCCAGAATTAGCTTATCAATATCCAGCGCCACTGTGCCATTATAAACTTCTCGGATACGACGGTTTTGATTGACTACTAGCACATGCTCTACATGTAAAAATCAGTGAAATTCTTTATGAAACCGATTGCTTCTTCAGAAAAATACGAACGACGAGCGAGTTCGTAAATTCGGCCTCATTTTCCGATAAGTGTGGGGGTCATTCATGCCTGATTAGAACGTTAGATCACTATATTCCCAGCACCTTTAGAATTTTATCCGCATCAAACTCATCGATAGACGGAAAGTAAGTCTGATAGGCCTCGCGCTGAAGCTTAGTCGCATAGGTGCGATGGAAAAAATACCGACCGTATTTTATTACGTAGTTTAAAATAAAGAATCGGTACGCTTCGGGCAGAAATCGAATTTCGTTTTCGGTTAGCGGATACACGGTATGGTACTCCTTCAGAAACAGGAGAAAGCGGTCTTCCATTAACGGACCGATCACATAACTGAATACCGTTCGGTCGCCAATGTTTGAAACAACCCGGCTAAAAAAGTAAAAATCCAGAACCCGATAACTGACTCTGAACCAGTCATAATCCCAACGCGAGTATAGCTCAAAGTTCTGCGTAACAGAAAAATTACCAATATTCCAGTCTACGAATACAGGCATGGTTTCGACAGTACCGGCTACGAGTTTCTGGCGATTAGTGAGAAATAGATCGCACTGACGTTTTAATTCCTCTATATGCAGACGGTGTTCAAACTGCCCTACTTCTGTATCCAGCATATCAAGCAAATCCCAGATATCCGAACGTAGTGTTTTGATGGATTTTGGAAGTACCGTGCTTACGCGGGAACAAGCCTTATGGAATTTAGCGACTTGTCGACCAAGCATCTGAATTTGATGATCTTCTAACCGGCGAGGTAACTTCATCTGGCTACGAATTGGGTTATAAAACACAACCCAGGCATCAATAAAGCCGTTTTTGTACCGGTACGTATAGACCTGCCCATCACGCACCAGCGATTTAGCCAGTACGTTCTCAAAAGGATATAACAGGTTGTTGGCTAGTGCATGGATAATACGGTGATCTTCAAGAAAGTGCTCGTATTTGCCGAAGTAAGACAGCTTGGCAATAATGTGGCTTCCATCTTCAAATGTAACTCTGAAAACGTGATTGGTAGAAACTCGAGCGCTGATGTCTTCAATTCGCTGAATCTGTATGGAAGCATCAAATTCCGACCAGGCTTTTTTTATGATAGTAGGGTAATCAACGAGACGCATAATTCAAGGTATATAGAGACGTAGTACTTTGCATCTCTACATATTAAATAATTTCAAAATATCGCTTCAATTCCCAGTCGCTGACCTGGCGCAGGTATTGTCGCCATTCCCAGTCGCGGGTACGCGTAAAGTGATCAACAAATTCAGTTCCAAACAGTTCGGCGGCAACCGGCGAATTGGCCATCGCCCGCGTGGCTTCGTCCAAATCCGTAGGTAACGTACCATTTCGCTTGTCAGCGTATCCATTTCCAACCGAAGCCGGAATGTCGAGGGTTAGCTTATGGCGAATACCATACAAGCCAGAAGCCAGCGAAGCCGCAAGAGCCAGATAAGGGTTCGTATCGGCCCCCGACACGCGGTGTTCGACGCGCGCGTACGCTTCCTTATGATTCAATACCCGAAGGGCAGTTGTACGATTATCTACCGACCACGTTACAGTAGTTGGTGCCCAGGCGCCCTCGACCAGACGTTTATAGCTATTGATTGTCGGCGCAAACATGGGCGTAATGTGCGGCATACAGTACAGTTGACCCGCTACGTATTGCTGCATCAATTCACTCATGCGGTCGGGTTTGGTGGGGTCGTAAAATAGATTCTGCGTTTGCTCCGGCGTCCATAGACTTTGGTGAATATGGCCGCTGCAGCCCGGCAGATCGGCGTTCCATTTGGCCATGAACGTAGCGACCACGCCATGCCGATACGCAATTTCCTTTACAGCAGTTTTAAACAAAGCGGCTTTGTCGGCTGCCCGGACAACTTCATCGTGCATAATGGCCGCTTCATAAACGCCTGGGCCGGTTTCTGTATGCAATCCTTCAAGCGGTATATCGAATTGAGCCAGCAGATCAAACAGGTCGTGGTAAAAAGCGCTTTCGAGTGAAGGTCGTAGAATGGAATAGCCAAACATGCCCGGTGTTAGCGGTTCCAGTTGCTGAAAGGCTTTTTGTTGCAAACTCTGGGGCGTTTCTCGGAAATTGAACCACTCAAACTCCTGGGCGAATTCCGCGTGAAAGCCCATTTCCCGACACTGGCTGGCAATACGTTTCAGTAAGCTGCGTGGACAGGCGGCTAACGCATACGTACTCGGCTGCGCATCGGGACCGGGACTAAAATCAGCCAGAAAAAACGGAATATTATCTTCCCAGGGAAGTTGTCGGAACGTCGATACGTCGATTCGGACCGGCGCGTCGGGATAGCCAGATTGCCAACCAGTTGTTTGCCCATTGTCGTACGGCATATCGTTCGAATCCCATCCCCAAACAACATCACAAAACCCGAAGCCATCCGTTAGTCCGTCCAGAAATTTCTGACGATGGATGATTTTACCACGTAACACTCCATCAATATCAGTGAACGCATATTTGATTTTGGGGCTATCGCTTTGGTTGATAAAGTCGATAATGTCTTGCTGGTTCATAGCGTGAGGCATCTTCTACGGAACGCTGACCGAAATACGACAACGGCTTTTGTTAATATCAGCTAATGTATATACGCCGGATTTTGGCGGGTAAAGCTACTTATTCCTACGCTATCTCCATGCGAAAAGATAAGTTAGATTTCAGTGAAAACCATCCGGATTACTACCAACGTTGAACGGTCAAATCCCAAACTTTGCCCATTTGCTCCCATAGTATGTCCTGTTGGTCACACCGATTTTAGGGGGCGGTAGCCATATGCTTGTTTTGAATCATCGGAACGGCAGACGTACTGTCAGTCATAAAAATCAAACTAACTCTTAACCGACACATTGCCATGAAAAATAGTATCAAATCCCTCGCCCTCCTGGTTGCTTCTGTTGCTTTCACCGCCTGTACGAACCAATCCATCGAACCTATGCGCCCAACTACACCATCGCAGTCCAGCGCTATTCGGCCAGATACTACGAGCCAAATCACTACGGAAGACTATCAACAGTCCAGAAAAAGTTTGCATGGTAAAATGATGATCAGTGACGAGATAAATCAGGACATTCCTCAACCCAAAGTAATCGTAGAACCAACTCCGCATACCGCGCCCATCGCTACTCCTTACCCAAAGCCTCACTTAGACGTAATGCCGATTGAACAACTGGAGGCTGGAATCAACTAACCCACCAACACTTTCTAAATCATTGTAAACTCATTTTTGTCTATCAACATGAATACCTTGCCAACCAGCTTTTCTAACTTTCAGAATTATATTTTTCGGCCCATATACCGACTTCCGCTGGCTAATCAACCTAATAAATCAATTGCAACGACGCTACGTCAATTTCTGACTGAATATCCGCTGCTGTTGGGTTTACTGCTTCTATCGGTTGGCAGTATTGTTCTGGAAGAATTGATCACTGGCCAGAATCTATTTACGCTGCTTATGCAACGCACGCACTCATCGCCAATTATACTACTACTTGCTCTGCCACTGGCCATCATTATTCAGGAAAAAATCTTTCGGTCTATTTTGTACCTGACACCCAAACGACTCAAAGGAATAGGCATTCTGATCTTGTGTATTCCGATTTGTTACTATGTTCACAGCCTGAATAAATCAGCCAATATGCAGGCGGCCTTAGTGGTGATGATGTCCGTCTGGATTGTTGCTGTGATTCTGGCAGTTCGTTATCTAAAGCGCCCCGTCGTGTTTGAGCGAATCAATCAGTTCTGGCAAACGAACTTCCGCTGGATTTTCTATGGTTTTACGTTCTTATACGCTACTGGAATTACGGTTAATCACCTCGATACGTTGGCTGACTGGAAAGGTCTATTGCTCCCTATACTGCTCCTGTCGGGCTTGCTAAGTGGTTTTTACTTTGGCTACATCCGCATGAAATATGGTTTCTGGTACGCCGTAGCGGTTCACATTCTGTTGATAGCTACTCCACTAGCGGTAGAAATGATTCGCACGCTGTAACTTTGAAAGAACAGATGAATATTACGTTGGAAACAAGTGAATACAAATCAACGAGTTTATCCGCTCCTGCGGCTTGGCTCAAAGAAGTAGCGAGACCATTTGTGATACGTTGGTGGATGTGGATTATATTGGTTATTAGTCCGGCTTATATGATTTGGTTCTTCACAAAAAGCTCTTTAGAGGATAGGGTTAATCGAAATATCGAGCGATTTAATGAGGCCAGCAGTGTATCAAAAGTAGGGCCAAAAACAAATTCAGATTCTTCTTATCGCGTGGGTTATGCACTCGGCAAATTGACCTTAATCGCAACAGGAAATCCGCTGTTTTTACTAGCTACTTCTCTGCTACTGATTGCTCTTTTACAGCTTCAGTATCGCTATCTTTTTCAAGTCTTATTTGAGCGGGACGCACTTGGCCAGCGAGTATATTGGTTATTGATGATTGGAATCTGGTTAATGCTGGAAGTACTTCTAGCCGTATGGATTGGAAAAAAAGGAAGTCAACAGGGATATCAATGGACATTAGCGAACAGTTTTGTTCTACTTAATATTGGCTATAGTTTACTAATGTCGTGGGGTAAGTCGCGTCGTCGTCAGCTCACTCTTATCCAGCAACGTACCCAGGCTGAACTCGATGCGCTGAAGGCACAGGTCAATCCACACTTTCTGTTCAACTCGCTCAACAACATCTACGGCACAGCTCTTCTGGAAGATAGTCCACGTACGGCTGAGAGCATCCAGCAGCTGTCGGGTATCGTACGCTACGTCATGGAGGAGTCGCGTTTGCAAACGACCAATATTCAGCGCGAACTGCGGTTTATTGATGATTTTGTGGAGCTTCAGCGCATTCGACTTCCGAATCAGGACAATATTGACATCAGCACGACTATTGAATGGGATGAGAAACCTGCCCAAATTGTTCCTCTGCTGTTGAATCCACTTATTGAAAATGCGTTCAAATACGGAATCAGTATTCAATACCCCTGCTTCGTACGTATTCGGTTGCAGGTTCAGAAAGGTACACTAAAGCTTATAACCGAAAATAGTATTCTCCCTCGGACTGACCTGGAGAAAGGAACTGGTTTGGGCTTAGCAAACGTAAGGCAGCGTCTCGCACTGGCTTACCCCGAACGGCATACGCTACGTGTTGAAGAAAATGATAAGCAGTTTCGGGTAGAATTAACCATCAATTTGTAATCAGACGTAACTATGAATCCGGAAGAATTATCGAAATGGGAGCGGCAGCGCACACAGGGTCAAGTTCGTTTTGTTACCTCGTATACACTGAAATTAGCAGCTATCTGTTTACTGATAAGTATCTTGTTTGGTCCATTATGGCCTATACTAAAAAGCGCTGATCTATATACGGTGTTAGCAAACACAGCGCCGATCAGTTGGTGGATGAAAAAGGTAATATTCTCATTAACGATGGGCTTGGGCACTGGGCTATACCAGTGGCAGCGTGCTGAAAAAGAATATAAAAAGTACTTAGATCCCGGCACAGACAATTAAAGCGTTACGTCTAGTCAAAGCGGCTTCTGTCAAACATTGCCACTAAAGAGACCACTGTATCATGCCTGCACAAAATTGTTTTGACTACCTCACTTCACTGGAGGAAAAGCAGAAATATATTCATCTGGAACTGCGTGGTTCCTTATAATTTCCGGTACTACGTCGTTTGTTGACTAAACTGGCTACGCTGCCGGTCGCCAGTGAAACGGAGAAAAAATTAGATGATATTCTGCAACAAATGCATTCTGATTGCCTTCAGTATCAAAGCCACCTACGTCTTTTGATCAAGCGGAGCGCCCAATTTATTAGCGAAACAGAAAAAAGCCTTTTATCTTAAATCGAAAGAGAGCTATGAGAAACAAGGCCGAGGTACTGGGTTGCTCCTTGCTTTTCTGCTTGTTTGCCTTCGGGCACATCAAACCGACTCTTTTATACCCTTTGCCTTACTGCCGATTTTCAGTATGGGGCTTGGCTATGCCATCCGCTTAATGCTTCAAAAACGGGCCGAACAAAAATGCTTACTCTACTGAAACCTATGCCATCTGCTTCGGCTATTTCATCATCTTCTTGGTCATCTGTGTTAACACGCTGGTTCTGGAATCGTGAATTAAGACTCCTCCTGATTCATTATGGAATCTGGGTTGTGGTCAGCCTTCTATTCGTCTGGTTCGAGTCTACGTATCTATCCGCTGATACACTTCAAAAAATAAGTCCCACAATAGTAAAATATCGAAACGATTGGGGCGGCTATGTGAGACTATCTCTAATCGCTGATCTTCTGTACGTTCTGCCTGTTCATGCCAGCTATTGGCTGTATAAGGTTTTGATTGGAAAGGGGAAAACGTGGAGCATCGTGCTATTCGTGCTCTATTTTATTAGTTACGCTTTGATTTTATCCGTTCTAACCGGGATGGTAGTGGGCTACTTTAGCTTACCTCTGGAGAGAGAAGAAGCGCTTGCTACTATTTTTTTAATCTGGGCATACACCCTGGTATTTATTACCGTTCGTGCTTATCGTGAGAATCGGCGTCGGCAGCGTGATCTGGAAAAGCAGAAAATACAGGCTGAACTTCAGGCGCTAAAAGCACAGGTTAATCCGCATTTTATGTTCAATACGCTCAACAACCTGTATGGTACGGCCCTGTCGGGTGACGCGGATCGTACCGCTGCTGGCATTGAGCAGCTTTCATCTGTGATGCGCCACGTTACCGAAGCGTCGCATCGGGATTTTATTCCCGTAGATCAGGAATTGCGTTTTGTCGGAGATATTGTCGAGCTACATCAGATGCGTCTGCCTCGTACCGACACCATCCGTATTAAAACAGAAATCGACTGGGATGAGCAACCCGCTCAGATTGTGCCGCTGCTCCTGAATCCGCTCATCGAGAATGCCTTTAAATATGGTATTAGCATTCAGCATCCGTGCTTCGTACATATCCGATTACAAGTAAAGACCGGTACGCTCTATCTCACAGTAGAGAACAGTATTTTGCCTCGAACGCGATTAGAGAAAGGAACAGGCTTAGGGCTGGTCAACGTTCGTCAACGGCTCGCGCTGGCTTATCCTGAACGGCATACGCTACGTGTGGAGGAAGGGAACGGCACATTTTTAATTGATTTGACAATTAACCTTTAACTTGTATGAGGCAATTTACTAATCCCCGTTTTTTGGGAATGATAACCATTATTGCCGGTATCGTTATACTTGCCGCAATAGTCTACAAACACACGCACAATGAGCCAACGGACTGGGGAATGTATGTAATCAGCGCCAGTTCACTATTGACCGGAATTGGTCTGCTACGTATTAAATCACCTATTGAATAACATGCCCTCAACGCTCCGTTGCATTGCCATTGATGATGAGCCTATTGCGCTCGACATTATTAAAGCTCACGCCCGTAAAGTTCCATTTCTGGATTTGAAACGTACGTTCGTTAATGCCATTGAAGCGCTGACGTTTCTGAAAACAGAGCAAATCGATCTGATTTTTCTGGATATTAACATGCCCGATCTGACTGGGCTGGATTTCGCCCAGGTTGTAGGGAATAAGTCGCTGGTTGTCTTTACGACGGCCTACCCGGAGTATGCCTTGCAGGGTTTTGAACTCAGTGCGCTGGATTACCTCTTAAAACCTATCGCCTTTGGCCGATTTATGCAAGCCGCCAACAAAGCGTACGAACGGTTGTCTGACGATTCTAAAAAGTCGCCCTACGTTTTCGTGAAAGATGGTTACGATTGGGTTCGGATTAATCTCGATGAGTTGCAATACGTTGAGTCAGAGGGAAATTATTTAACATTTCAGGAGACTGGCAAGAAAGCGCTTACCCGCATGACAATCAGCGAAGCCGCCGAAATGCTGCCCAACGACCAATTTATGCGTATTCACAAATCCTATATCGTTGCGCTTAACCGCATTGAGAAAATAGAGCGGCACCAGCTTACCATTGGTAAGGTACAGGTGCCGCTTAGTGGGTCCTATCGTGATGAGTTACTGGAACGAGTGAAGTAAGACTATCGATACCCTTTTTGCCAGTATTTCCAAAGTCGTGCTACGTCCTCAACGTAGTGTTCAGCATAACCACAGTTCCCACAAATCGACACCCGGAATTCAGCGCTTTCTGTAGCTCTAATTTGCAGAGTTCCAGTTTTAGGCTCAGTTATCTTAATATACGTTACTCCGGCGTCTGATGTGATTGGCTTCAGCGGAGCCATAATGTTAGTAGAGCTACACTTGGGGCACTGCGTCATCCTGCTTTACATTATCCAGATTAAAATGTAGTCCTGTATTTTCACGTCGGGCCATCGCCATTCGAATAACCAGATAAGATACCTCAATCATGTTACGTAGTTCGCAAATCGGTACCGAGACTTTCGACTGGCGGTAAAGTTCTTCGTGCTCTAAATAAATCAGTTCAAGCCGGTCCATTGCCCGCTTCAACCGTCGGTTCGTACGGACGATCCCGACGTAGTTCGACATAATTGACTCTAGCTCCTTCTTCATTTCCGTCACCAGAACCAATTCTTCAGGGTGCGTCGTACCCGCATCGTTCCAGGCAGGAATATTATCAGGTATAACGGCCTGATCGAGTAATTCAACCGTTTTTTCATAAGCTCGGTGGCCAAAGACGACCGCTTCGAGCAACGAATTAGAGGCCAGTCGGTTAGCGCCATGCAGTCCGGTACAGGAACACTCGCCAACGGCGTACAGGAACTGAATATTCGTTTGCCCCCATTCATTCACACGAACACCCCCACATAGATAATGTTGCGCCGGTACGACTGGAATATAATCTTTCCGTAAATCCAGCCCCAGATGATCGCGGCAATAGGCTGTTATGTTTGGGAAGTGTTCAACGAATCGCTCATAATCGCAGTGCGTTACGTCTAAATACACGCACGAATCACCCGATTTTTTCATCTCAGAGTCAATAGCGCGAGCGACGATATCGCGTGGAGCCAGCGATAAGCGAGGGTCATAATTTTCCATGAATGTCTCGCCTTTTCGGGTGCGTAATACGCCCCCAAAACCACGTACGGCTTCCGAAATCAGGAAGTTTGGTTTCTTGCCCGGTTCATACAAAGCCGTCGGGTGAAACTGAATAAACTCCATGTCTTTACCGATTCCTTTAGCGCGGTAAGCCATCGCAATGCCATCGCCGGTAGCAATGCTGGGGTTAGTTGTATTCTGATAGATATTGCCAATACCACCCGTTGCCAGCAGCGTCGTTTTAGCCAGAAACTGCTCTACCTGACCCGTTTGTGTGTTCAGTACGTATGCCCCGAAGCATTTGTTATCGGTATCGTAGCGATGAACGGTTTCACCAAGTTGATGGCGTGTAATGAGTTCAACGGCGTAGAAATGCGTAAAAATCTCAATAGACTTCAGCGAATTAGCTTTATCGAGTAAAGCCCGCTCAATCTCTGCCCCGGTAATGTCTTTAAAATGCAGAATTCGATAATCAGAATGCCCACCTTCTTTTGCCAGGTCATAATCCGTACCCCCATGTTCTTTATCGAAACGGGTGCCATAATCGATTAACTCCTGAATCCGGCCGGGCGCTTCACGAACGACAATCTCCACAATATGCCGATCGCTCAGGAAATCACCCGCTATCATCGTGTCTTCGATGTGCTTTTCGAACGAGTCATCTTCCGACCAGACAGCCGCAATACCACCCTGTGCGTATTTAGTGTTGGTTTCGTCAGCCTGTACCTTCGTGATGACACCGATACGTATCGTCTGCTGCAATTTTTCGAAGTGCATTGCCAGCTTGGTAGCGTAACTCAGGCCCGCAATACCGGAGCCAATAACCAAGAAATCGAATTGGTGGGGCATTAGAATATCAATTGAAAGAACTCAACTTTTTAAAATATCGAAAAGCAAATGAGAGCTAATTTTCTAACTTAATCGTGAATAGCAGCAAATACTTATCATTTGCTTAATTCCAACATTCGAGCTACCGACTCATAGGCTTTTACCCGAACGTCTTCTGGTACAATAATCTCCGGCTGTTCGTAGAGCATGCAATTGTACACTTTTTCGAGCGTATTCATCTTCATATACGGACATTCTGAGCAGGCGCAGGTGTTGTTCTGAGTAGCCGGAGCCGGAATAATTTTCTTGTGCGGCACCGCCTGTTTCATTTTATGCAGAATACCCGCTTCAGTTCCTACAATAAAGGTTTGTTCAGGACTATCTACTACGTATTTCAGCAGCGCTGTTGTCGAACCCACAAAATCGGCTTCACTCAAAATATGTTCCTGGCATTCGGGGTGGGCAATGAACTTTGCCTCTGGATAGTCTGTCCGCAACTTGTGCAGTTTTTCGAGCGAAATATCAATATGAACGATACAGGCACCATCCCAGAGTACCATATCACGTCCCGTTTTTTTCGAGACAAAACGGCCTAGGTTAGCGTCAGGAGCAAAGATTATTTTCTGATCTTTTGGTAGGCTTTCAACAATTTTCAGCGCATTCGACGACGTAACGATGATGTCCGATAAGGCTTTGATCTCCGCCGAGCAGTTGATATAGGAAAGCACAATATGATCAGTATACTGCGCTTTGAAGGCTGCGAATTTATCCGCCGGAGCAGAATCGGCGAGCGAACAACCCGCATTGAGATCAGGGATGACAACTTTTTTCTCAGGCGACAACACTTTAGCCGTTTCGCCCATGAAATGCACGCCACAGAAGACAATCATATCAGCGGGCGTAGCGGCTGCCTGCTGACTCAGTCCGAGGCTATCGCCAATGTAATCGGCTAAGTCCTGTATGGCTCCATCAACGTAGTAGTGCGCCAGAATAACGGCATTTTTCTCTTTTTTGAGCCGGTTGATTTCGGCTACCAAATCTATATCCTCAGCAACGGGTTTATTAACGTAACCCACGCGCTGAACTTCGTCAAGGAGTGCTTCCATTGGTTGTGTAGTGGCAGTTTATATATAGTAACGACGTAAAGTACGAAATGTCACTACGTCAGGGTGTTTAATGAAATGCTTTGCTGAACGAATCCACGCCGGGCGAATCCACGCGGAGCGAATTTCAGGAAACGTCTTATGCTTTCAAACAACGTACGCTATTTAATTAGTTTTGGCAAAAAGCAATAGTATTCATGACTGATGATTTTCTTCGATTACGTATCGTTCGGATTCAGCCAGAATCGTCCGATGCCAATAGTTATTTTTTAGAACCTACCAACGGACAGTCTGTTACGTATCGCGCTGGTCAATTTCTAACGCTGATCTTATCACATAATGGTCACGAAGTGCGTCGATCTTATTCACTTAGCTCGGCTCCCGGCGAAATACTGCGATTAACGATAAAGCGTGTTCAGAACGGAGAAATCTCGCGTTATCTGCACGATACGTTACGTGTTGGCAATGTTTTAACGAGTTTGCATCCCGCCGGGCGATTTACGCTCGATGAAAATCAAGCAGGCGACGTAGTGTTGCTCGGCGCCGGAAGCGGCATTACACCTTTATTTGCCTTGCTTAAACAGAGTTTATACGAAGAGCCTACTCGGCACGTAACGTTGCTGTATAGTAACCCGAATGAACGTAGCATTATTTTTCGGCAAGAATTGGATGCGCTTCAAAGCCAGTTTCCGGATCGATTCCGATTGCTGTATTTATTGAGCAATGCTTCTGACGAATGGAACGGCCTGCGAGGTCGATTAAATAACGTAATGCTTGAACGACTGCTACCAGACTTGATAGGAGCCTCAAATCCAGAAACGTTACGCTTTTATGTATGCGGTCCTGGCGACTACATGCGAATGGTTCAGTTTACGCTTGTGTTCAGTGGTTTTCAACTGAATCAGATTCGTCGCGAGAATTTTGTCGTTGAGCCAATTTTTCTGGCTCCGTCACCTGCTTCGGCAGAAGACCGGGCAGTTTTATTACATTACCGGGGACGTGAAATCGAGATTCAGGTTCCAGCTTATAAATCCATTCTACAAGCGGCTCTGGACGAAGGTGTCGCTTTGCCTTACAGTTGCCGGGGTGGGCGCTGCTCTACATGTGCTGCAAAATGCGTGTCTGGCCGTATTCACATGACTATCAACGACGTATTGACCGACCACGACCTCGCCGAAGGCTGGGTTCTTACCTGTACAGGTTATCCGGAAAGTGATGGCGTAGTGATTGAACTAACGTAGCGTAGACAGCCATGCCTGCGTAGCCGTAGGTTAAGGTACGACGGGCTAAAAAATACAGATACAACCTAGCAGCCTAAGGCTACGCGGACATGGCTGTCCATGCTACATCACTTTCGTCTTCAAAAAGGCCAGTAGTACGTCCAGTCCTCTCTGGTAATTATGATTGTTAGGGATGACTATATCCGCTTCGTCTTTGTGGGGTTTTACAAATTCACGGTAAGCCGGGCGAACATGGTGCTTCCATTGATAGTTAATAATCTCTTCGGTTAATCCTCGCTCTGCCTGATCCCGATTAAGGCGTCGATCCAGTTTGATTCTGTTTTTAGCGGTAATGTACACCTTCAGATCTAACTGACTGCCGACATCTGGAAAATGAAAAACAAATAAGCCCTCAACGATAATGATAGGTGTCGGACGATACGTTAACGTTCGGGCAACAGCGTTTGGGTTGTTAAATGTGTACTCTGGTGTTTCGACTGTTTTTCCAGCGTGTAACAGGCTTAAATGTTCTGCGAACAGCTCATGGTTGATCGTACCGGGCAGATCGAAATTATAAACGCCGTTCTGGTCAATTGGAATAAGATCGAGCGTTCGGTAATAATTATCCTGCGAAATCAGGCAAATCTGCTCTTCTGAAAAAGCATTTAAAATGTCTTTTAGAAATGAAGTTTTACCGGAAGCACTACCGCCCGTGATTCCGACAATAAATGGTTTAGTGGCCATGATGAAGTAAGCTGAAAGAACAAAGAAAACAGGAAAGTACGAAATGAGAAAACAAGTAGGGATAGCTAATAAAAAAGCGGCATGTTCCTAACGAACAAACCGCTCTTAATGCAAATAAGCAGATTTTAACCCTACAGTTTACGCTACTATGGCTTCAGCCAATACCAGCACTTTGTTTTGGAGAATTTCCACTACGCCCCCGTCAACAGTAAAGGTTTGCTGCCCCGAAGACGTCTGAACAATAATCGGTCCCCGATCCAATGTGCTAACCATGGGCGCATGGTCGTTTAAAACCTGAAATTGGCCCTCGCTGCCCGGAAACGTAACAGCACTGGCTTCGCCGGAAAATACCTTACGATCGGGAGTAATAATATCTAGTGTCATGCTATCTAATGATGACCGGGTCGCCGGTGCGACGATAAATTATAAATGACTAGTAACTACATTCATCATTTATAACTCATCATTTTATAAAATTCCTTTTACCATGTTCAGAACGCTGCCAATTTGTGTTTTGGCAGCGGGTTCGGCAGCTTTAGCCACTAAGCCTCCCTGGTCGAGTTTGCCAACCGTTGATAAGGCAGTCGAAATCAGCGATTGACCCGAGGACTGGCCTCCCAAGGCACCCAGAGCACTACCAATCCCTGACAGACCACTTGTTAATTGACTGCCTTTGCCAAGTAAGGAGCCAGCAGCCAGAATGCCTTCAAGTTGATTGCCGCCTGAAGCTAGTTTAGCCAAGCTAACTGCTTTGCCTAACACGCCATTACCTAAAGCACCTGTGGGAATCAATGGTAATAATGCTTTTAGCTTACCCGCCTGAGCTAAAATCTTGTCCTTGAATGACGTTGGCTTGCTTTGCGCTTCGGCTTCCAGACCCGCAATACCCGACTTTAATTCCTCGGTTGTTGCTGCTTTATCACCTTTGTTCAGAGCTGCTACAGCATTGTCTAGATGAGCGGTTGCTGTATTATCCTGTCCTGTCGTTGCCGACGCACCTGGTGTAATAGACGTGTCTTTGATAGCCCCTATTACAGTAGGTTTTGCCAGCGTATTTGACTCGGATGGCGTTGTGACCTGAGCCGACGAGATCGTTGCGGCTACCAAGCTGAGTGAAGTAAGGGCAACTCCTACCCTAAATCGAATCGTTTTCATAAAACTAAGTACGTTTTTATTGTCAAACTATTAGACTTAAGATAAGAATACAAGTTTCTGGTATACGATTAACGAAAGATTAAATTCCATAATCGTATACCAGAAATTTTGTTATTGACCAGCTTCTTTCATCAGTTTCTCTCCTTTCGCAACGGCATCCTCAATTGTACCAACCAGGTTAAAAGCGGCCTCGGGAAGGTGATCGTATTTGCCATCGATGATTTCATTGAAGCCTTTGATGGTATCTTCAATCGGAACCAGAACGCCTTTCAAACCAGTGAACTGCTCGGCCACGAAGAACGGCTGCGATAGGAAGCGTTGTACGCGACGAGCGCGGCTTACAATAAGTTTATCTTCTTCAGAAAGTTCTTCCAGACCCAGAATAGCAATAATATCCTGTAATTCTTTGTAACGCTGCAGAATCTCTTTCACGCGTTGAGCCGTATTGTAGTGCTCATCACCCAGGACTTCAGCGCTCAGAATCCGTGAGGTTGAATCAAGTGGGTCCACCGCAGGATAGATACCTAACTCAGAGATTTTCCGGCTTAATACCGTTGTCGCGTCCAAGTGAGCAAACGTAGTTGCTGGAGCTGGGTCAGTTAAGTCATCGGCAGGTACGTAAACCGCCTGTACCGACGTAATAGAACCCCGTTTGGTCGACGTGATACGTTCCTGCATCACACCCATTTCGGTAGCCAGCGTTGGTTGGTAACCTACGGCCGATGGCATCCGACCTAACAGAGCCGATACCTCTGAACCTGCTTGCGTAAAGCGGAAAATGTTATCAACGAAGAACAGGATATCACGGCCAGCGCCTTCGCCATCCCCATCGCGGAAGTGTTCTGCAATCGTCAGACCTGACAGAGCAACGCGAGCGCGGGCTCCCGGCGGTTCGTTCATCTGACCGAATACGAAAGTTGCCTGACTTTTCGTCATTTCTTCCAGGTCGACTTTGGTCAGATCCCAGCCACCTTCTTCCATCGAATGCTTGAAGCCTTCACCGTATTTGATGATACCGGCCTCGATCATTTCACGTAGCAGATCATTTCCTTCACGAGTACGTTCGCCTACACCCGCAAATACGGATAGACCCGAATACGCTTTCGCGATGTTGTTAATTAACTCCTGAATCAATACGGTTTTACCAACACCGGCACCACCGAAAAGACCGATTTTACCACCTTTTGCGTAAGGCTCAAGCAGGTCAATGACTTTGATACCCGTGAAAAGTACTTCGGTGGACGTAGCTAAATCCTCGAATTTTGGCGCGCTACGGTGAATGGGCAGACCAACGCCGGTAGATTTTGGTTGAGGAATACCATCAATGGCCTCGCCAACTACGTTGAACAGACGCCCCCGGATGCCTTCACCCGCAGGCATGGTGATTTGAGCGCCAAGGTCAATTACGTCTAAACCACGATACAATCCGTCCGTTGAGTCCATAGCGATAGCCCGAACGCGGTCTTCGCCGAGGTGCTGCTGAACTTCCAGAATTACTACCTGTCCATTAGCTTTCGTTACTTTGAGAGCGTCCAGAATGGCGGGAATTCGTGAGCCTTCGCCCTCAAAACTCACGTCCACAACCGGCCCGATTATTTGCGTAATCTTACCTGTATTGACTGCCGTTGCCGTTGTCATTTGTATATACTGTAGCTTATTTGAAAAGTTGCCCATTGTTTGGGACTGCAAAATTAGGAGAAAAACAGCGTAAGGTCAAGGAACATGTTACTCATTTTCCGACTGAATACGGACAGAATACCTTTGGCAATTAGGTTTTTACGGCAAAAAGTAAACAAAAACCGTCTGGAGCGGATTTGTACAAAAGTTAGTTGACGGTTGCTAGTCGCTAGTCTTCATTCAATAGTAAGCGGATGGCTTATACGTATTGATTGCTATCGACTGGCAACCTGCAGTTATTTACTCAAGACTTCTTTACATGCTTCAACAACGCTCAAGCGGTTTATTGCTTCATATTACGTCGCTTCCATCGGCGCATGGCATCGGTGATTTAGGACCCGAAGCGTATCGTTTCGCTGATTTTCTGGAAGCGTCTGGCCAAACGTACTGGCAGATTTTACCACTGACTCCCGTTGATCCTGGTGCCGGTTTCTCCCCGTATAGCAGCCCATCGGCCTTCGCTGGCAATATTCTGATGATCAGCTTGGAAAAACTGGTCGAGGAAAAGTTGCTGACTCAGGATGAACTGGACGTATTTAACGAACAACCCATCCAGGACGTAACGATAACCGAACCCCCCACCACATCGGGCGATACAACGCCAGCAATCATGGCCGGGCCGCTCATACTGGCTCCTAACACGATGCATGCGGCCTGGATAAAAAAAAGGCCGCTTCTCCAGCAGGCAGCAGAAGCTTTCCTGCGCGACGCAACGCCTGCCCAACGTAGTGATTACGATCGTTTTTGTGTCTGGCAGGCCGACTGGCTAAACGACTATGCTCTCTTCACAGCTTTGCAGGAAGAAACCGGCGAACCAAACTGGATACGTTGGCCAACGGAACTCGTCCGTCGAGACCCGGTAGCGCTGGCTCGTCAGGCTAAACTGCTGCACAGTCGAATTGACGTAGTAAAAGTGCTTCAGTATTTTTTTCTGCGTCAGTGGAATGAACTAACAGCTTATTGTTTTGAGCGGAAAATTCATATGGTTGGTGATATTCCGATTTATGTTCAATTCAACAGCGCTGATGTCTGGGCAAATCCAACCTTATTCAAGCTCGATGAGAATCTACAGCCGCTGTTTGTCGCTGGAGCCCCGCCCGATTATTTTAGTGAATACGGCCAGCGTTGGGGTAATCCTATCTACGACTGGACTGAACACGAACGTACTGGCTTTGCCTGGTGGATGCATCGGTTGCGGCATCAAATGTCACTGTACAGCTTGACGCGGCTTGACCATTTCCTGGGTTTTGCCGTTTACTGGGAAATACCCGCTAATGAACCAACGGCTCGAGTAGGGGAGTGGATAAAAGCGCCGATCGAAGCGTTTATGCATTCCATGCACCGACAATTTGTGAATTTGCCCATCATTGCCGAAGATCTGGGGGCCAAAGCGGCTGAAATACAGCCCTATCTACGGCACTATGGTATTCCGGGGATGCGCGTCATTCAGTTTGGGTTTGGCCACGACATGGCGACATCGACGTATGCTCCTCACAATCATACCGAAAATTTTGTAGTGTATTCAGGAACGCACGACAACAATACGACCCTGGGCTGGTTCCGGGAATCTGATGAGATGCACCGTCAGCGAATGAATAACTATCTCGGCTTTAAAATCACGGAGAAGAACGTAGTGGATCAGGTTTGTCGATTGACGATGCAGTCGGTGGCTCGTCTGGCCATTATGCCCGTTCAGGATATTCTGAATCTCGACGAAACAAACCGGATGAATACGCCGGGTTTGGGTGGACGTAGCTGGCAATGGCGCTTACAACCGGGTCAGTTGACGAAAGCCGTAGCGACAAAATTATTGAAGCTGACCCGAATGACAGGAAGGGGATAAATAGCTTTAGCGCAAGCGGGCTGAGTGGTGTTGAGTGGTGTCAGGTTCTGAACCTGACACCACTCAACACCACTCAGCCCGCTTGCGCTAAAACTGTTACGTCAAACCAGTTCCAACTCCTGCAAGTGCTGGTCTATGAATGCCAATTCATCATCAGAAAGCGTAACGTTAATAGCCTTTGCATTCTGAATGGCCTGTTCCTCATTTCGCGCACCGACCAAAGCTGCTGTAATACCAGGTTGTTCGATAGTCCAGCGAATGACCAATTGACTCAGACTCGCGTTTTTTTCGTTGGCCAACGGCTTTAATTTGTCTAAAAGATTATCCGCCTGGATAATGTTCTCCCGTTTGAAAAAACGATAATTCGTCCGGTGATCTCCTTCCGCAAACTGGTGATCGGGTTTTATTTTTCCAGTCAGTAAACCCCGCTCCATCGGGCTATAGGCCAGAATTCCCTTACTATTTTCAAGACAATACGGCACCAGCGTTTCATCAATACTCTGATTGAGCATACTAAAGGGCACCTGATTAGACGCCAGCTTCACGACCTTTTCAGCGCGTTGCATTTGTTCCGCCGTGTAGTTGCTCACACCGGCCTGCCGTATTTTTCCCTGCTCAATTAACCGCAGTATGGCCTCCATGCTCTCTTCAATAGGTGTGGTTTTATCCGGCCAATGCATCTGGTACAAGTCGATATAATCCGTACCCAACCGCTTTAAGCTGTCTTCGCATTCTTTAATGATACTTTCCTTGCCAGAGTATTTGTAAACATCAATCGGGTTACCCGCATTGTCCTGACTTTTAAAGCCAAAATCACCTTTGGTTAAATCCCAGCGCATGCCATATTTTGTCAGAATCTGCACTTTGTCACGTGGTATCCCCTTAATCGCTTCCCCAACAATTTCTTCGCTATCGCCCTGTCCGTAAACGGGTGCTGTATCAATAGACGTAACGCCGAGATCGTAGGATGCTTTGATCGCGTTGATGGCATCTTTCCGTTCAGTGCCGCCCCACATCCATCCACCAACTGCCCAGGCGCCGAACGTAATGGCAGAAATCTGTAAATCAGAATCGCCCAGTTGTCTATAGTCCATATGTCCTCATTAAAAAGTTGAAATCCTTTAGTAAAAGTGAAACGGTATTTTTTTGTTTAGTAAAGTATGGCTGCGTCTCACCAATTTTGACGGTTCATAGGGGTGTTTACCTACAAGGCACTAACTAACTGTTCAGCGCGTTTTTGTTTCATGTCATCTTTATTTTTCTGGAAAGACTGGAGTCGTCCGTACCGATTTGCATACGTAGCCAGCCTCATTCTATTCATTATCAGTATCATTCTGTTCGCTATTGCCTGGGCTCGGGGCCTGGGTAACGTTGTCCGCTGGGACGTATTGAGCGAGTTGAATGAGCTACCCGTTACGTTCCACACGTTCTCTGACGGTCTTCTCGACTATGCCGTGAATGGAAAAGCCTATGCCGTTTCCGAACAATTTGTGGCGGGAGCCATGCACGTGCGCCCGGACGTAGCGACTGCTTTTCTAGTTGGAATAAGCATAGCGTTTGTCTTGTTGATGAGCGCCATCACCCGATTCGACCGACTCCGGTATCTAGTTAGCATGGGTATTTTAATTCTGGGTCTGGCTTTTTTTCGGTGGGAAATGCTCGAAATTCCCGGCTTAGGGGGCAATTATCTGTTCTTACTATTAGCTTTCCTGTTTGGCTCACTGAGCTATTATTTTCATGCCTTCCGTTCCGACTATCCGATCATTATCCGACTCGCTACGTTTTGTCTGCTGACACTTCTTGTTTCAGTCGGTTTAGGCGCGTTATCGCCCGTGAAGTTCCCGGCCCTGATAATCGTGAGTTATGGAATGCCTGTATTGCTGGCTTTCAGTGCGGGGTTTATTTTCTTTATCGCCACCGAAATCATTGCCGCACTAGTCTGGCTGACAACCGTCGGACGCTCGGAAGAAAACAATACGCCTATAAGTTCAAGACGTGTCTTGGGTATCAACAACTTATTGTTTATCAGTGGATTATATTTGGTCAATCTGGCGCTGATCTGGCTTAAAAACACAAAATACATTGATTGGGACGTACTGGCGATTAGTCCATTTGTCCTTTATCTGATTTCGTTAGTGCTGGGCATTTGGGGATTCCGACGATTAATTCAGCAACAGGACGTAGTGTCTTTCCGTGACGGAGGAGCTTTTTTGTATGCAGGTTTCGCTTTACTAACGACCCTCACGATGACCTACGCATTTGCCACAGCGAATGACCCACTGGTAGAAATGTTCGAGGATGTGATTGTTTACACGCATTTAGCCATGGGTATCGTGTTTGTGGCATACGTACTGATCAACTTCTGGCCAATCTATCAACAGAATCTGCCGGTTTATCGGATTTTGTACAAACCGAAACGGCTCGAACTTAGCCTTTTCCGAATTGTCGGTTTCGTCGGTTTTATTATTCTGCTCGCGTCTGGGGGCTTGATTACGTTCCGGCAAGGAGTAGCGGGTTATTACAACGGTCTGGGCGATTATTACACAGTGAGTAATGAGTTAGCATCGGCAACGGCATTTTATCAGCAGGCGCTGGAACAGGAGTTTCAGAATCATAAATCGAATTATTCGCTGGCGTCCCTGGCGTTAACGCAGAATAACCAGACGGCAGCCGCTTATTATTACCAGCAGGCTTTGTTGAAGCAACCTAATCCGCAGGACTACGCTGGACTGAGTCAGACGTATCTTCAGACAAACCTGTTTTTTGAGGCCGTTAAAACGCTACAACGAGGCATTCGGGCATTTCCAAAAAATGGCGAATTGCAGAATAACCTGGGTTTCCTTTACGCCCGAACCAGCATAGCCGATTCAGCTTATTATTATCTCAAAGCTGCCGCTGATTATGCTGATCAGGATGACGTACCGGAGTCGAATTTATTGGCTTTTTATGCTCGTAACCCGAAAGTCCTGGCTGCGGATTCAACGCTGGCCAACAGTGCAACGGAGTCTTCCTACGAATCATATCAGGCGAATACGCTGGCACTTCGGTTGGTTGCTCAAATCGACACAACACAGCCCAGCCAGCCAGAATGGTTAACGGGTGAATCAGCGAAACAAGGTCTGAGCGTCGGTCGATTTGCCAGTTTGTACAACTACGCCCTGGCGAATAAACGTGCTGATTCAACGCTGACAAATACGTTGCAACGGCTTTCGATCGATCCTGTCAATCAGGATTTTACGGATGATTTATTGCTGGCCCGTGCTGTCACTGAATACAAACGCCACAATCATCCGGTCGCGTTCGATCTGATGGGGCAGTTGGCAGAAGGTGACGAGCAGAATGGCGCTGCCTACCGTTCGATAACCGGCTTATGGTTATTGGAGCAAGGGCTTTACCATCGGGCGGCTGACACATTTAGTTACAACTCCGACACGACGTCGATTTATTACCGGGCTATGGCGCTAACGAAAGCGAATGATCCCGTCCTGGCGCAGTCGCTTTGGGAAGCAGCCGCCAAAAGCGATCCTGCAGTAGCTGCCATTAAACAGGTGTATTATCAGGAGCGTAAGCCACAAACAGATGTAGAAAAAGCCTTTTATGCTACGTATCGACTCGACGACCCAAACCGGGGTGCCTATTGGGAAACGATTCAGGAACCGAGTCTGAAAACCGTTGCGGGCGTTGCGCTGACAAACAATTTTCTGGATCAGCTCCAATGGCGAAATGCGCAACTGGTTTTGGCTGGTATTCCCGATTCTTCACAGGTCAGTCCGGTTGCTTTGTCGCAACGTAACGTCGTCGCGATACGTTTGGCGGCCTTCCGACGAAGTGTTGGTGCTGCTGAAACTATGGCGAAGAAGCTTATTTTGCCCAATTATCAGGCCGAGCGTGATTATTGGCTGGGCCAGACCTATGAACGTACACACCGGGTTTCACAGGCCCGACAAGCGTATCAGCAAGCTCTGAAATTAGCGCCGTTAAATGCTCAGATTGTTACGTCGGTTGCGCAGTTCGAACAGCAGCAGAAACAAACCCGAAAGGCTTATGAGTTGGTACTGACAGCCCTACCGTTCAACGAAGACAAGGCAGACCTGCTTAAAACATACGTTACGTTATGTTTGGATTTGAGTTTGTTCGATTATGCCGAAACGGGCCTGGAAAAGTTACGAGCCGCAACCACACCCACCGATTATCAGGCGTTTTTGGTAACTTATCAGCAGAAATTAGCGTCAATCGAAAACAGTCGACAGAAATTCCTGCAATAGAGTAGCTTTGTTTACACCGAAACGAACGTCAGATGAGCCGGAAATTGACTTGGGTAAAAGAAGCTTTTAGCCACGAGGTTAGTATTCTGCAAAATGAGCAGGCAATTGGTGGTATGCACCGAGATTGGTTCGGTCAGGATGTAGAGGCTCATTTGAACGAAACTCACCTTCGGTTCGACGTAACAGGATTTTTAGTTCACTCGGTCAACGTTCACGATCTAAATGCTGATAATCAGATTATTGGTCAGATTGAATTTAGCTTCGGCAAGCGGGCTGAGCTTAACTTGTCATCGGGCGGGAGCTATCTTTGGAAACGGCATAACGTATTGATGCGGGAGTGGGATATGATTCGGGAAACCGCCGATGGAGCGCCCGAAAAAGAACTCATCAATTATGACTTAACGCGCCGGTTCTTTGAAGATCACGGCGATATTATCGTTAATGAAAACGCGTTGACGCCCACTACCGAAGTTATTATTTTAACGGGTCTGTTTATTCGAAATTATTTTCAACGTCGCCGTAGACGACTTGCCGGAGTAGCAGCCGCCGGTGCTGCCGTCAGATAAACTCAGTGTATATGAATATTATCGAAACTCGTACTATCGCCAAACGCTACGTAATGGGTACCGAAGTGGTTGATGCCCTCAAGTCCATTACAATTAGCATTCAGAAAGGCGAATACGTAGCGTTTATGGGTCCGTCTGGCTCAGGTAAGTCTACCCTGATGAACATCGTCGGTTGTCTGGATTCGCCCACGTCGGGCCAGTATATTCTGAATAATCAGGACGTTAGCGGCATGGGTGAGAATGAATTGGCCGAGGTACGTAACAAAGAAATTGGCTTCGTCTTTCAGACCTTTAACCTACTACCCCGCCAAACGTCGCTCGAGAACGTAGCGTTACCACTTATTTATGCAGGCTACAACAAAGCCGATCGTACCGAAAAAGCGATGCTTGCGCTGAAGAACGTTGGTCTGGAGAATCGGGCTGGTCACCGCCCGAACGAACTGTCGGGTGGACAGCGGCAACGGGTGGCTGTAGCGCGGGCTCTGGTGAATGACCCAAGCATTTTGCTTGCCGATGAACCAACAGGTAACCTGGATAGCAAAACGTCCTACGAAATCATGGATCTTTTCGATCAGATTCATAGCAAAGGCAATACGGTTATCATGGTAACCCACGAAGAGGACATCGCCGAATATGCCCACCGCATTGTCCGGTTACGCGACGGCTTGGTTGAAACGGACCGGATTAATACTACTATACGCAAAGCCAATACGTTGATACAATCAGTAGAGTAATTGAATGAATCAGGTTACAGTCAAATCGTTATCTTTAGACTTGCTTAACCCAATCCATCGTACACTCTATGCTCCGTAACGTTCTACTTACGCTTCTTGGCATTTTAGTCTTCATTCAATTTTTCAGACCCGAGAAAAACCAGGCCGAAGGGTTATCGCCCAATGACATCACGACGAAATATGCCGTACCCGCCAATGTTCAGGGTGTTTTGAAGAGGTCATGTTTCGATTGCCATTCCAATAACACGACCTACCCGTGGTACGACAATATTCAACCTGTGGCCTGGTTTCTGGCCAATCACATCAAAGAAGGCAAAAGCGAACTCAATTTTTCAGAATTTGCTACGTATCCGCCCAAGAAAGCACGCCATAAACTCGAAGAAGTGGGCGAGGCTGTTACGGATGGCTGGATGCCTTTGGGTTCCTATCTCTGGATTCATCAGGACGCCAAACTCAAACCCGAGGAGGCTAAACTAATCGCTAGTTGGGCTAGTGGCCTACGGGAACAAATTCAGGTACCCGCTGGCGAAGAGGAAGAACATCATCACGAAGAGCCTTAAAAGGAATGCCAGAGTTGAGAGCTCTGGCATTCCTTTTTTACATATTCACCACATATTATGCAGCACTCACTTCATTGACTACGTCCTGCCACTCTTTCATTTCGGGGATGCCGGGTTTACGTTTACCAAACACCAGCGCAATGCTATTCCCTTCTTTATCAAACAGATCGAGGCCCGTTACGATACCGTCCTTCGTTGGTTTGCGGGTTATCCAGATGCTGTTGATCTGATCTTCGCGCAGGTGCATGTTGAACTCCGGGTCCAGTACGTTGTACCATGGTCCCATACTAACCAGCTTATTAACCGGACCGGTATGAATCTGAATACAGCCCGGACTCGACGCAAAAATCATGATCGGTAATTCACGCTCGGCAACCGTTTCGAAGATCTTTTTGAGTTGATCGACGGAGATTTGTTCCGAATGGCCTTCCGGCGCCAGACGAATGCCCTCTTCCCGATCAAGTTTATACTTCCGCAGAAGACCAAAAAATTCGTGGGTATCCTGCATCGCTAACCAGCTCTCCTGAAATGCCTGAACGTCAACATCTTCCTTAGACGTCTCCGCTTCTTTTTCCGGATAAGGCACCGTAACGATGGTTTCTGTTTGGTCAGCGGCAAGATATTTCTGGACGAGTGCGTCATAAGCCGCTACGTCTGAATTGTCGGTTAAGTAAATTTTATGTACCGCAGTCCCATCCTGATCGAAAAACTGAAGACTTTTTCGACCATTTTCATCGACGGCAAACCCAAAATGCCAGTGCGACATAAACAGACGCAGGTCAATGTCCGGACCGAGTACCAGACCGGTATGATCGTTAAACGAAACCTTTTCGTATACGCCCTTCCGTTCGTGTACGATGTTGTCGTTACGTGTCAGCGCCATGACATAGCCCAGTGTTGGTACATCTTTCAGTAGTTCACGGAAATCGCCTTCTAATCGCTGGACCGTTTCGCCAAGTTGCGTAGCCAGCAAATCGGCTTCACTCACGCCCAGTTGTTTGGCGGCATCCCGAATTCTGGATTTCGGATTCTCTTCTTTGAACGCATCCCAGCGTTCCTTAAGGGCTTGTGTTGTAATCATTTCGTATTAATGGTTTGGTCAGTAACGATCAGAAAATTGATTTTGCTGCGGAATCACCATCGGGCAATCCATTTCGGGATGCTCAACGAGCCACACATTCAGATTAAATACACGCTTAATAATGTCCACCGTAATTACGTCCTGGGGAGCACCGATGGCCTCCACCTTACCGGAACGTAGCATCACGATTTGATCAGCGTATTGAGCTGCTAAATTCAGGTCGTGCAGAATCACTATGGCACAAAAGCCTTTTTGGGTAAACTCACGAGCCAGTTCCAGCATCTGGTGCTGATGCAGAAGATCAAGGCCCGTAGTGGGTTCGTCCAGAAATAAAATGCCCCTAGGTACGTCCCAGATTTGTGCCAGTACGCGGGCCAGTTGCACCCGCTGTTGCTCACCCCCCGACAACGTCGTGAAAACGCGGGATGCAAACTCCCACATGCCTACTTTTTTGAGTGCCATTTCGGCAACAAAGTAATCATGCTCCGACGGGTGAAAATCTGAATGAGGATACCGGCCCATCAGGACCAGCTCACTCACTAAAAATGGAAAGACGACTGAATTCTGCTGCGGTAGAACGGCTCGGAACACCGAAAGCTCTTTCTCCGAATACGTATCAATACCTTTGTCGAGAAGGCGGATTTCGCCACCAGACGCTTTCAGTTCGCGGGTACACAACTTGAGCAGTGTCGATTTTCCCGCTCCATTCGACCCAACAATCGCCAGCAATTCACCCGGATTGGCGCGGAACGTAACGCCATCGAGTAATTTTCGATTTCGTATCTGGTACGATATATCTCTGACTTCCAGCATATTGATTTACGCGATTGTCCGACGTCTTTCCCGAAACAAAATCCACAAAAACACCGGCGTTCCGATTAAAGCGGTCAGGATGCCAATCGGTAGTTCGGCTGGCGCCACCAGCGTTCTCGCCAATGAGTCAGCCAGCGTCAGTACGATAGCCCCGCCCAAAGCTGATCCTGTCAGTACACGGCGATGGTCGGAACCGACTCCCATCCGTATTAGATGCGGAATCACCAGACCCACAAAGCCGATAATGCCCGCAACAGCTACGGACGTACCAACCGCCATTGTGGAAAAAATAATGACCTGACGCTTGATACTCTTTAAATTAACGCCGAGCATACTCGCCTGACTTTCGCCCAAGGCTAATAGGTTCAACGATTTCGCTAAGCGGGGAATGCACACCAGGGCGACAGCGGTAAAGGGTAAAATAGCCAGCACGGATGTCCAGCTCGCACCGCCCAGACTCCCTAAGCTCCAGAACGTAATGTTACGTAGTTGCTCGTCAGTGGCCAGGTACGTCATGATACCGGTCAGTGCCCCCGATAACGCATTAATAGCAATACCCGTTAGCAGCATGGTTGTGATCACGTCTTTCCCCGCCACACGAGCGATACGATACACTAAGAAAGCGGTGGCACAAGCGCCCGCAAACGCCACTACCGACAAAGCATACATGCCCAGTACACCCGTCATTGTCTGGAAAAGCTTCACTTCCAGCACAATCATCATCACGGCGGCTAACGATGCTCCTGACGAAATGCCAATCAGACCCGGATCGGCGAGTGGGTTTCGGAAAAGTCCCTGAATGGCCGCGCCGGAAATGGCTAAACCAGCGCCAATAAGCACCGCCAGACAGACTCTGGGCAGCCGAATGGCCAAAAGGATAGCCTCTTTTGTTGAATCAACTTCGACGGAATAGCCGAACGATTTCACAATAATCAGTCCGATCTCATAAGGCGTTACGTATAGGGCACCCACCCCAACCGATACGATGAGCGTTACCAGCAACGTAACGACCAAAGCTGGCATCAGCCACGGATTGATAACCGTTTTGATAACCGATTTCGATGCCTGGTGCGTAGTGGGAGAAGAACGGATTGTTGCCGTGGTATCCATCAAACTTATACTTTAGGCTTCTGCGAAATCTTTTGGGTCAATTCCTGCAACGCTTTTCCTAAACGAGGAGAGAAACCCGTCAGCAGATGACCATCCATAACGATGATACGTCCATTTTTGCCGGCATTCGTCTGAGCAATACCCTGAACTTCCGCCAGGCCCTCAGATCCGCCCAGACTTTCCAAACCGCTGTCGAACAGTAAGATAACGTCGGGATTTGCCGTAACAAGGGCTTCCGCGGTAAGTGGTTTGTAATTATCGAAACTGGACGTAGCGTTGACGCCACCCGCCAGTTCAATCATTTTGTCAACCTGCGTCCCCCTGCCCGATACCATCATCGTACCCGTACCACGCGCATAAATGAACAGCACTTTCGGATTACCGACCGCTTTCTTAACCTGTGCCAGATCGGCGTCTAGTTTCTTGATCAGCGGTTTGGCTCTCGACGTTACCTGACACGTATTGGCAATATCCTGAATCAGTTTCTTTGTTCCGGCTACGCTATACTCCTGCTGGAACGTAATGACGTTAATGCCCGCCGATTTGATCTGCTCAATTACTTCGGGTTTCGTTCCGGCATTCACGGAAGTCAGTACGAGTGTAGGCTTTAAGGAAATAACACCTTCAGCCGAAATGTTCCGGTTGTGACCAACTTTTGGCAGCTTTTGCAGAGACTCGGGATACGTACTGGTCACATCGACACCGATCAAATGCGATTGTAAGCCCAAATCACAAAGAATTTCACTCACCGTACCATCCAGCGAGACGATTCGAATGGGTTCCTCTTTCGGTGATTTATTCGCGAGAGCAGGCTGATTACTGACGAGCAAACCCATCAGCAGGCAACCCAGCCACGTAGTAAAGACAGACAGTTTTTTCATCATTAATATCGTTTTATAGTATTTATGTAGCGTGGCTCTTCAGGCCGCGTAGCCGTCAGGCTAAAAATTTTCGGCTACCCCATTAGCCCGACGGCTACGCGGCCTGAAGAGCCACGCTACGTATTGTTAGATTGCTTGTTTAACCAGCTTGAATTCAACCTTAGGCTTGCCGCGTTCGCCACCGTCTTGTGTAGCGAAGCTGATGAATTTCAGCTTATAAACGTTTCCAGTGGCATCCTTGATGACGTAGAACCGATCCGTTCTTACGCCCGTTTGTGTCGGGCTAGCCACTCGCCAGTTCGAACCAATAACCACTTTGTCGTTTTTGAACGTAGTGGTGGCAATGTTACTTTCGGCATAAGCATCATACGTAACAGCGCTGGTCATGACTTCAGCAGCCGTAACACCACCCAGATGGTTAATGAATATCTGATCGGCGAAATAGTATGGAACATCAGCAGTGCCAAAGTTGGTTTTGTACATGGCACCCGTCCAGACGAAATCCCATCGAGCCTTGGCAGGCTCTACATCTACTACCGCTCCGGTATCGAATGACACGAATTTGAAGTTATAAGCCGCATCTTTTGGTACAGAAACGGTCTTGAATGTCGTTTCCTTAATTCCTGCATATTGTAGCGTATAGCCCGTAGTGCCATTACGTAGTATGCGCACTTTCATCCAGCCCTTGGCCGCTACTCCGCCACTCGTACCCCTGTTGATGATATATACTTTGTTTTCGGCGTCAGTTGCCGAAACGGGTGCAATTACCGTTTTGGTTAGATCGCCTGATACATCGTCAAGCAGCACCATCGTTGCTGGATCGGGATTCGTACCGCTAAAAGCTAGATTCAGCCCTACCGTATCGGCGGCTGTTACCTGCGCCAAGTCAGTCTTGTTCAGTGCCGTAGCAGCTGCCCCCGTCATGTTATTCAGAATCACCCGGAAGTCGGTACCCGAATAAAAGCCTAAATCCCAGGCTGCCCGACGTATTGGTGTGGAAGTATTATTGCTCAAATCGGCAAACACCGAGTTTACGGCGCTGGAACCGCCTGTTCCGCCGTCAAGCGTCAACGTAGTACCCGTTGAAACAATCGAGGTGAATTTAACTTTGAGGCTTTTCGTCGTACCGACTAAAACGGGGCTTGTTGCCGACGCGATGGCCAGATCGACCGTTTCTGTGCCACTGAGGAAGATATTGTCAGTTTTCGTCAGTTTAAACGACGTTTCGCTACTACCGGCTGGCACCGTTAGTGCAAGGACATTACCATTCGCTGCCGGGGTGGTTGTAAACTGGGTTCCGTAGGCGATACCGGTTGGCGTTATCTGAACGGTTATGGGCGTAGCGGCATCAACAGCACGTGACAATTTTAGCTTGATCGTCGCTTCTTTCGTGGCAGCATCCAGGCCCTGTTCGGCGCTTTCAAACTGTACTACGTTGTCTGGTAGTGGTGGATCACTCTCCTTACAGGCATTTAACGCACTTATCGCCAGAACGAGCATGAATACAATAATCCGTTTCATATGAGTTAACTTTTTGTGGGACTGGAACTTTGATAATTAGGTTTATTAATTGGTGGTTAAGCGTCCGGTTTCGTCAGGAATGATTAGTTTTTATACCACTGGAACGTAAGGCCAAGGAAGTACGAACGCCCGTAACTTACAGGAGCCGGGCCGCTCGAGCTATGAGCCCCGCCTGTATCGGTAGATGTATTGGCTAGACGCGTAATGTTGAACAGGTTCTTGATTCCAGTCGTGAGTGTCAGACACTTACCAAGACCTTTGGTGATTGTGAAGTCGGCCCAGTGGAAAGGTGCTATTTCAGTTAGGGTTGCCCTCACTTCTCCGTCGGTATTTACCGTTGCCAGATACGTTGGGCGTTTTCCTGAGTATTTGTAGAAAAGACTAAGCTTTGTATCGATCTTTCGCAGGACATAGGTGAAGTTCGAATTGACCTCTGGCGACCATAGGAAGGAAGGAACCTGATTGGCATACATTGTCGTGTCAGGAGCCGTCAGTAAGTTATTGTAGCGACCAATGTAAGAGAAGCCTACGGTAGCACTGAGGTCTTTCCAACTGAATACGTTTTCCAACGTAGCACCCGTCGTTTTGAATTTGTCGATGTTGATATTCATCTGAATGCGGGGGTCGCTGGGGTCGGTACCGTAGCTGATCAGATTATTGAAGACGTTGTAGAAAAAGCCGAGCGTCGATTTAAACCAGGCACTTCCCTGCCAAACCAGCGATCCATTGAAGCTATTCGAATGCTCAGCTTTCAGATTCGGGTTTCCCCGTAACGAGTGGCTGGCATCGAAGAAATTGAAATACAGTTCACGTAACGCGGGCGACCGAAACCCGCGGGCGTAAGCTAAGCGCAGATCCAGGTTTTTCGTGAGGGCGAATTTGGTGTTAAGGGAAGGAATAACCGGTGGGGCGTCGTAAACCGAATTTTTGATGAACCGCAAACCCGGACGAATGCTGATGTTGGCTGTTGGATTGAGCGTCGAAGAGACGAAAAAAGCATAATCGTTAATAGTCGGCGCCCCCAAAATACGCGCGCCCGAAGCTGCGTCCAGATTAATGTCAATACCCGGTTGCAACGAAACGGCCGACGAAACTTTATAGGATACCGTAGCGCGATACGTCTGACTGGCAAATTTTGATAGATCCTGCTCGCCTTCACCCAATGAAAGTGTACGTCGGCCCGTTGTTACATCCAGAATCGTCGTTTGCGTCCGGCGCTGGTAATCCGTGTAGGAAGCCTGGCCATTTAGTTGCAGCCGATCGCTGAGCTTCCAGTCTCCCTGAAGTTGATGGACATAACGATACGTTATATATTTCTGGTCGCGAGCCTGGTGTGTATTTTCATTTTCGGGCCCCTGACTTAGCAAGTTCTCTTTCAGCGCATCCAGCCGGTAATAAATGTTTGTATTATCCGTACGGTAGCCGAACTTACCATGACCGAACAACTGATCTTTGGGGAGCCAGTCTTTCGTGCGGCCTAGAGATTGGCCCTGCCAGCCACCAAACGTATTATTGGTAATACCAGCCGATGCATTCCAGCCTTTCTGTTGCCACGTAACGCCCGCATTCTGAATGTGTACTCCCTGATTAGCCAGAAAATTATAGTCCTGGTTAGCCGTTTCTTCCTGGACTCGGGCGGTAATGCCAAGCCGTTCAGCACCTGGTTTTTTGGTGATGATGTTGACAACACCGGCCAACGCATCGGACCCATACGAAACCGACATGGGTCCTTCTACGATTTCGATACGTTCGATACTGTTAATATCGATCTGATTCAGGCTTTCGCGTGTATCACCCCGATCGACCATGGGCAAGCCATCCAGCAGAATTTTTACGTTACGTCCCGACATCCCCATTAGCTGCACATCGTTGGTTCCTAACGTAAGGTCATTAGAAAAGCGAAAACCCAATTCGTTATTCAGCACACCCATTACGTTCACGGCAGCTCGCAAGCGAATGCGCTCACTATCGATTACGCGTACATTATAAACCGACTTTTTGAGTGATTGAGGTTCGTACTGTCCTGTTACAACAACTTCATTTAGTTGAGTATTAGCCGGTTTCAGGCGGGTTGTAAATTGAGTATGTTTATCTTTTTCTAGAAACACAGGTTCTCGAACGCTCTCATAACCGACCATTGAGATGAGTAATTCGTGCTTTCCTGGAGCTATGTCAGACAAGAAAAAATGCCCATTTCCGTCGGCTGTTGCTCCTTTCTTAGTCCCTTTTATCTGCACCGTTGCCAATGCTCCCGGCGTACCATCCGGTAATAAAATGATACCTTCAATGCCAATCCCATCCGTTTGCTGCGCCCGAAGCGTAGGTACGCTCATAAACAGAAGTAAGCCTAGTTGCAGGAGAAAATAGGTACATGTATTGCTCATAAGTATTACCAACTGATCACCTAAATCTAGCTATCAATATGTAGACTCATTATAAATAGTGCGTAAAGGTAAAGAAAACGTGATTGTGAAATCAAATATTATTTAGAATTTGTCTTATTAAATTATATACCTACTAAAAACGATCAGCGTGCCAGAATGCTATAGCCAAAAAAATAGCCCTCTGTAGGAGGGCTATTTTTAGAGAAGCGAGTCGCTCGTTTATCAGAATCTTAAGCTTTCAGGTTGATTTTTTTGCCCGTTTCAGCGGCCTGGTAAATGGCTTGTAACAAGCGAACATCCCGTAGTCCTTCCTCACCCGTTACGTGATTAGGGAGTTTTTTGCCATCGAGCAGGTCTTTACAGACACCATCCATGTGCGCAGCCTGATGATTTACGACGGGTTGTTCAATCGGTCCTTTGCTGGTTCGGCCTTTAAGTGGGCCATACCCGAACGCAGGTGCCAGTTCAAACCAGCCCTTTTCACAGGAAGCGTAAAGGCGTTCAACGCCTGCTGCGTAACTAGTCGTTGAATTGGAGACTGCTCCGCTTGGAAATTCGAACTGCCAGAACATTGTTTCCTCAACGTCCTTAAACTTTTGTGGATCTGTTTTTGGCGCAAATTGTGCCGTCACCGAAATAGGCTCTTCGCCTGTTACGTAACGCGCGCCCTGCACGGCGTAGATGCCTACGTCCATAAGCGGCCCACCACCGGCCATACTTTTCTTTAAACGCCACTGATTCGGATCGCCACTCCGGAAACCATCGCTACTCTCTACGAATTTAACCGGGCCAAATACTTTTTCCTGGCCCAAGCGCATTATTTCCTTCGTAAATGGCTCGTAATGAAGGCGGTAACCGATTGCCAATTGCTTGTTTGCCTTTTTACAGGCATCAATCATATTCTGACAAGCTTTCGGCATAATAGCCATAGGCTTCTCGCAGATGACATGCTTGCCCGCTTGAGCCGCCCGCACTACGTATTCTTCGTGCATCGAGTTAGGCAGCACGACGTAGACGACGTCGATATCTTTGTTATCAGCAATCCGATCAAAGGTTTTGTAATCATAGACATTAGCCTTCGGAATATTATATTTCTTCATCCACTCCTCTGCCTTGGATGGAGTGCCTGTTACAATCCCCGCCAGGCGGCAATTCTGGGTTTGTTGCAAAGCTGGAGCTAACTGGTTTGTGCTGTAGCCGCCTAAGCCCACGAGTGCTATACCTAGCTTTCGTCCCGGCTGAGCTAAGCCCATAGCGTCAAGCTCAGTACGTAATGAGTAAAGTCCACTGGATTCATGCTGGACAAATTGATTATCGGCATAACCGAGAAGTGGGAGTGATAAGGCCGATGCACCTGCACCCAGATTGCGTAGAAAAGTTCGTCGGGAATTGGATTGCTGATTTTTCATGAACTGTCGGTTGTTGAACGTCATAAAGCTACGCAAGATGGAATACGTACCAGATTCCATAAAAAGCCCCAAAGCTGGAATTTCTACCAGTTTCGGGGCTACATGTTTACGGTTCAAAACTGAGTTTAAACGAGACCAATCTGTATTTCTGTCACACAGTTCGCTGGATTCGCATGATCAACAACAGAATATATCTCCCGAACGTGACCATCACTCTGATAACCCTTCCGATAAAGTTGAGCAAACAGCGCATCGTACACCTCACCAAAGTCGCTCCAGGGGCCTGTATAGACATAAGTTGCGCACCGAAAGGCTGGAAATATGTTATACGAAAATTCCTCGGTAGGCTCGCCCGGTTGATTAATGGGTAAGACAATCTCCAACTGAAATTCATTGGTTTCATCGCTGTTGGCACCTGTATAAATCCATTGAATGGGGCCGGCAGCATGAAGATTAAGGCGAGAGGCTTCCTGATATAGATGTTGAGCAACGCTAGGCACGTATTGCGATAGGGTTAGCAACGTAGTGCGCGTAGTGAACGTGAGGGCGGTAAACGGCTGCGTTTCTTTTACAGATAAAGCGTTTTCTGGAATCGACAGTTGCGTTGTCATGGGTTATTGGGGATTGGTGAATGACTGCAACAAAGGTCGCTTCACATGGTGACAGCCGTATGTCAGTAGGGTTTTATAAAAAGCAGCGAGCCAACCTTATGGGCTGGCTCGCGATCATTTAGTTATTGATAGTAACTAGAAAATGTATTTATTCTCGGCAATCATAGCATCGGCAATCTGACGACGAGCGTCTTTGAGATTCATTGGTTCAATTTTCGTGAACCGCTTCATACCCATCAGCATGCCGCGTAATTCATCACCTTCAGCAAACGACGTAACAGCCGCCCGACCGGCGTTATTCACTTTCTCGACAGCTTCATGCAGATAAACTAACGCCATTTGTTTCTGTAACGTAACGGCATCTTCACCTTTGAGGCCAATCAGCTTTTCGACACGTAGCAGCACCGATTCGGCAGCATAGATTTCAATAGCCATGTCGGCTACGTTCATCAGAATCTCCTGCTCGTTCGATAGCGTCATCATGAACTTCTGAACAGCGGCACCGGACACCATTAAAGCCGCTTTCTTCAGATTTTTCAGGACTTTTTTCTCGGCGATGAATATCCCTTCCTCCTCGTCCGTATTAAAATCAGGAATCGACATAATCTCTTTAGCAACGGCCATGGCTGGAGTCATCAGATCGAGTTCTCCTTTCATCGCGCGCTTCAGCATCATGTCGACGATCAGCATCCGGTTGATTTCGTTCGTGCCTTCGAAAATCCGGTTGATACGGGCATCACGGTACGCACGGTCCATCGGCGCATCGGCCGAATACCCCATGCCGCCATACACCTGAACACCTTCATCGACAACGTAATCCAGCACTTCTGAACCATGCACTTTCATGATGGCGCACTCAATAGCAAATTGCTCCAGCGCCTTCAGTTTGGCCGCGCTATCCTCGGTACCGTTTGCCTTGAGGTCTTCAATCAGATCATCAATGTTCTGACCGGCACGATACGAAGCCGTTTCGGAAGCATACACTTTCAACGCCATTTCAGCCAGTTTGTGCTTAATAGCACCAAATTGGGAAATGGGCGTTTTAAATTGCTTGCGCTCGTTGGCATATCGTACCGCGTTATTGATGACTTCTTTTGATCCACCAACTGCTGCAATACCTAGTTTGATACGTCCAATATTCAGGATATTTACCGCAATCTTAAACCCATTACCCCGTTCTGACAGCAGATTCTCAACGGGTACATGCACATCATTAAAGAAAATCTGACGCGTATCAGACCCTTTAATGCCCATTTTGTGCTCCGGCTCATTCATCGTAATGCCCTCATAGCCCTTCTCAACAATAAAAGCCGAGAGGTTTTTGTCAGTTTTACCGTCTTCGTCAATTTTGGCGAAAACGATATAGACATCAGCAAAGCCGCCGTTTGTGATCCACATTTTCTGTCCATTCAGGACGTAATGTTTACCATCTTCGGTCAGAACAGCCTTTGTTTTGCCAGAATTGGCGTCAGAGCCTGAATCGGGCTCAGTTAAGCAGTAAGCGGCTTTCCATTCGCCACTAGCCAGATTAGGCAGGTATTTCGCTTTTTGTTCTTCGTTGCCGTAATAGACAATGGGCAACGTACCGATACCCGTGTGCGCCGACAACGCTACCGAGAAGGAGTGCCCTGCACCGGTTACTTCGGCAACCAGCATCGATGTATTGAAATTCGTCCCAAAACCGCCGTACTGCTCGGGAACCGACGTACCTAATATACCTAATTCGCCCGCTTTGTCCATCAATGATGAAATTAGCTCAGGCGATTTCGCATTATCAATTTCATTTAAGCGCGGCCATATTTCACGCTCCAAAAACTCACGACAGGTTGCCGCAATCATTTGTTGCTCTTCTGTAAATTCTTCAGGGATAAAAACCTGTGCCGCTTCGGTTTCTTTGATCAGAAATTCGCCACCCTTAATAGAGGCTTTAGGCTCTGTTGCAATCATCTTTAGGGAAGTTTGTTATGCTTGCATACTAATTCGTTAACAAATAAAGCCATTTTAAAAATAGTATGCAAGCATACTAATAATATTTTAACAAGAAGAATTCGTTTATAAAAAACGACGACCGCTTAGCTCATATCTAGCAGGCTAAGCGGTCGTAGAGTACATATTGGTTGAACTTTTTGGGTCAATTCAGTCGCTCAAAAATACCCGCAACGCCCTGACCACCACCCACGCAGGCCGAAACCATGCCGTATTTCTGATCACGACGACGCATTTCATTCAGCAACTGAACCGAAAGTCGTGCGCCCGTTGAACCGAGCGCGTGCCCAAGCGCAATGGCCCCACCGTTTGGATTGATTTTACTACGGTCAAGACCCAGTTCCTGAATAACAGCCAGTGACTGAGCGGCAAAAGCTTCGTTTAGTTCGATCAGGTCAATATCATCTTGCTTTAAGCTAGCTTTTTTGAGGGCAATGGGAATAGCGGCCACTGGACCAATACCCATGATTTTGGGCTCAACACCAGCTGTAGCGTATGAAACCATTCGGGCAATGGGCTGTAAATTCAATTCGTTTACCAACCGTTCCGACATAACAATTACAAACGCGGCTCCGTCCGATGTTTGCGATGAATTACCCGCTGTTACGGATCCCCCCGCAGCAAATACAGGTTTCAACTTGGCTAAACCGTCAGCGCTGGTGTCTTTGCGTGGCCCTTCGTCCTGGGCGACCGTCCACTCACGGGTTTTCTTTTTATTACTGTCTGAGTCGAAGTACGTTTCGCTGACCTTAATTGGAACGATCTCATCGGTGAACTTACCGTCTTTCTGCGCGGCCAATGCTTTCTGGTGCGATTCAAAAGCGAATTCGTCCTGGGCGTCGCGACTGATCTTAAATTGTTGAGCGACTTGCTCGGCAGTAAGACCCATACCGATGTAATAATCGGGATGAGATTTTGCGATTTCGTAATTAAGGGCTGTTTTCCAGCCCATTACGGGCACTAATGACATTGACTCTGTACCACCGGCAATTATACAATCCGCCAATCCAGAGTGGATTTTAGCTGAAGCAATGGCGATCGCTTCCAATCCAGAGCCACAATAGCGGTTGATTGTCATACCCGGTACGCTTTTCGGTAATGACAGCAGGGCAATGTAACGAGCAATTTGCATGCCCTGTTCAGCCTCTGGAACAGCATTACCAACAATCAGATCCTCTACCTGAGCCGGATCAAGATTAGGAACCTGGCTCAATAAATGCTTGATAACTTCAGCCGCCATGTCATCGGGGCGGGTAAAACGAAGACCTCCACGCGGAGCCTTGCCCACAGCGGTACGGTATCCGGCTACAATGTATGCATCCATAATGGCTATGTTAATTACTGATTTAGCAAAAAACTTACCGTAATAACTCGTTTTCGATACGAATAATTACAATGTTCAGAATTATTATGCAAGCATACTATTTTTCCTGGAAACGACAATATCGCTTTAGGGATTTAGCTGACGCTTGAAAAAATTCAGCGCTTCGAGATAGACATTGATGTCATTTGGATAATCGTGATGGCCGCCGATAACTTTCAATAACGTAACCTCGGGTTTCCCTTTCTCTTTGTAGGTGTAGCGCTCAATTGTTTTTTTATCACTAGGGTCAGTATCGGGTAAAGCTTCTTTTGCAGGCTGGCCTTTGTAACCTGCTAACTCAGCCCAGTACCGGAACGTACGTTCCGTCGAACGTACCAGACCCATACTGATGTTCCCTGTTTTGACTTCGCCACCTTCATATGGATTTGTTGTATCATCGGTTCCATTGACAATAAGTACAGGGACTGCAACTTGCTTCTCGGCACAGTCCATATTATTCGTATCCGGCAAACTGGCAATGAGCGCTGTAATAGCTCGTAGCTTTTCGGGCATTGTTAATGCTAGCTTGTAAGCCATGTGACCTCCTCCCGACGTACCGACCGCAAAAACCTGGTTTGTGTTGATCAGGTATTTCCTGTCGAAATAGTTGATCATGTCTTCGAAAAAGGCGTTCTCATTAACGTTCTCCAGATTCGCGGGTGAATTGGCTGTTTTCCGGCATTCGTTCCAGTATCGCTTGTATCCATCTGGATAAACCAGCAGCAGGTTTTCTGAGTCTATTTTTTCCTCCAGTTTGCTAGCGCCTTTCCGAACGCCTATACCATCTCCCCCTGACCCGTGCAGAACAAATATCAACGTAGCGTTGGGCTTGGGCGATTTGACAAAATGAAAGATTCGATAATGGCCTTCGACTAAAACGGAATCGGTCAATAACTGATTTTGCGCTGAAGCCAGCTTCGCACTAAGTAGACATAAACAGAGCACAAGTTGTGTTGTACAACGCATGGGAAGGGTTGGTTAAGAGTCGTGAAATTTTATTGAAAAAAAGCCGCTCATTGAGCGGCTTCAAAAATAATCAGGAAAATCTCATAAATTCAGATTAGAAATGGCGGTCACCAGCCTCGCGCTTGCCAAGCATAACGGCACCCACCATCGCCACCAGAAATAATACCGATGCCAATTCGAAAGGCAGGATGTAATCGTTATAAAGCAACTGCCCTAAGTTTTCGACTAAGCCCGTTTTGGCATCAAATGTTTGGCTACTTACTGTCGGCACCTGTGCGCTTTTAGCCCGAAAAATCGTGATAAGCATAACCATCAATATCCCGCCCACGACGACCGATGCCATTTTGGTCAGATTAGTCTTCGATTCTTCGTCCTCTTTCCGAAGATTCAGGAACATGATCGTGAATAGGAACAAAACCATAATAGCCCCAGCGTAGACAATAATATTAACAGCCGCCAAGAACTGAGCATTTAGCAGAATATAGTGGCCAGACAGACAAAAGAATGTAGCAATCAGGGCTAAGACGCTGTAAATCGGGTTTCTCGCTGTTACAACACCAATAGCACTAAATAACGTAATGACCGTCAATGCCAGAAACAAATATCCGGTAGGGGTCAGGCTTTTAAGGAAAGTAAGTGTCTCACTCATAGTTTAATGGTCATTAACTAGTCATTGTTGCTATTAGGTTGTCATTTACAGAAAGTCCATAAATGACAACCCAAGGTTCCGAATGACATTTTACTACGTAGCGGCCCGAGTCAAACTAGGTTCTGTGGGCGTTGTTTTGACTTCAGAATTATTGGAGCGAATGTACCGATCATCCATTTGTTCAACAAGCCGATCTTTTCCGTAGATTACTTCGTCGCGTTCCAGAAAAACAGGGACCATACGATCATGACGCAGGTAAACGGCCTGCTTGGGACAAGCTTCCTCACACAGTCCGCAGAAAATGCAACGTAGCATGTTAATCTCATACACAGCCGCGTACTTCTCTTCGCGATACAGGTTTTCTTCCCCTTTCTTACGCTCAGCAGCTACCATCGAAATAGCTTCCGCTGGGCAGGCCACAGCGCACAACCCACAGGCAGTACAACGCTCACGACCTTGTTCATCGCGCTTCAGAATATGATGGCCGCGATAAATTGGTCCCAGATAGCGTTTTACTTCTGGATATTGTATCGTCGGCTTCTTCCGAAAGAAGTGGCTAATTGTAATCGCTAGCCCACTAATAACGGCGGGTAAATACATCTTCTCCGCCAGCGTCATTTCCTTATTGCTGACTTGTTTGGAGCGGTTCGTTAATTGCATAGGATTCGTTTGGAATTTGTCGTTTAAGAGCTAAAATCTATTATTCATTTAACTCTTAACCTTCAAACACGATTTATGACTGTTGCGGAATAACCTCCCGCTTAGGAGCACGGCTTGTTGACATTACGGCTAATACAATCATAACGATAGCGATCAACCAGCTTGAGTATTTGAAATTATACAACAAGCCAGCTCCTGTTATCACTACGTTAAGTATAGCCAGCGGAATAAATGTTTTCCAACCCAAATTCATCAGTTGGTCATAACGGAAGCGAGGCAGCGTCCACCGAACCCACATGAAAAAGAAAATGAAGAAGAAAATCTTACCGAAGAAAACGACCAGACTAATGATTGTCCCTATGTTGTGACCCGTCACAGCTCCTAAGGAATTTTCCAGCGCTCCATTAACTACACTCATGAATGGATAGTGAAAACCACCAAAGTACAGCGCTGAGATAAATGCCGACGAAACAAACATGTTGATGTATTCAGCGAATAAATAAAAGCCCAATTTCATCGAGCTATATTCGGTGTGATACCCACCAACCAGTTCCGTTTCACACTCAGGTAAGTCGAATGGTGTACGGTTACACTCGGCAAAAGCGCAGGTCAGAAAAATGACGAAACCTAGTGGTTGCGTGAAAACGTTCCATTCGAAAAAAGTAGCCTGCTCATTGATGATAGCACGTAACGAAAGAGAACCTGTCATCATCAGAATGGCAATCAATGACAGGCCTAGTGCAATTTCATAACTGATATTCTGCGATGCAGCCCGAATAGCTCCCAGCAAAGAAAATTTGTTATTCGAAGCCCAGCCACCAACCATGATGCCATAAACGCCCAGCGACACTACGCCAAAGATGTACAGAACACCAATGTTAATTTCGATGGCCTGAATAGGAACCTCGTAATTAACTTTATTCCAGGCAAACCGTATCGTATCGCTAAATGGAATGACAGCACTCGACATCAGAGCAGTTAGCATGGCTAAGCAAGGACCGAGAATAAAGAGCCATTTGCTAGCCTGTGACGGAATAAAGTCCTCTTTGAAGAACATTTTGCCAGCATCCGCAATCGGTTGAAGCAACCCCCAGGGACCCGCCCGGTTCGGACCGATACGGTCTTGCAGAAAAGCGGCCACCTTCCGTTCTGCGTACGTTGAATAGGCCGCAATGCCAAGTGTTACGGCGAAAATCACAAGGATGATTATCCCTTTGGCGGTTAATATGGTTAAGTCCATTTTTAGTGTGATTTCGGGTTCTTAAACCCGGCACTATTTAATAAGTAAAGGGTCGGGTCTAAGAATCCGACACCACGTTAAACTTCTCAAGGCTCGGGCTCCATAGCCGACGGCAGCACTTTGGCAAAACGTTCCGGCGGCAACTGTTGTATGTCTAGTTGCGACGTATCACGCTCATCATGAATGGGTTTGTATTCTGCAGCCGCTAACCGTTGACCAAAGCTTGGCTTGATCGTATCCGCGCGATATTTGTTGGCTGAAATCACGGAACTCCGAGAAACTTTCGTTGGTCCTTCAATCGTCCAGTCACTAGTTTTCTTTTTATCGAAGCGGCAGGTGTTGCAGATAAACTCTTCAACCTCATTCCACTCGTTCTTTCGAGCCGTAACCCGAATTACGTCTTCTCCCCGATACCAGAGCGTAACTTTTCCTGAACAGGTTGGGCAATCGCGGTGCGCATCAACCGGCTTGGTAAACCAAACCCGGTTTTTGAAGCGATACGTTTTATCCGTTAATGCTCCTACTGGGCATACATCAATTACGTTACCAGAGAAATCGTTATCAATTGCTTTCTCGATATACGTACCGATTTCAGATGCATCACCACGTCCTAATACACCGTGAACACGTTTATTGGTGATCTGATCGGCTGTAAACACACAACGGTAGCACAGAATGCAACGAGTCATGTGTAGCTGAATATAGGGGCCAATGTCCTGTTTTTCGAATGTCCGCCGGTCTTCTTCGTAGCGAGTTGTCACTTTGCCGTGGTCGAAGGCGAAGTTCTGAAGATCACATTCGCCAGCCTGATCACAAACGGGGCAGTCAAGCGGGTGATTCAGTAACAGGAATTCAACGATACCGTTCCGGGCATCAATTACTTGAGGATTGGTTTCGTTCTCTACAACCATACCATCCTGCACAGCCGTCAGGCACGATGCCACCAATTTAGGCATTGGACGAGGATCTTTAGCTGATCCAGCGGCCACTCGGACTAAGCAGGCACGACATTTACCACCGCTACCTTTCAGAGGCTGGTAGTAACACATAGCCGGTGGTGCTACAGCAGGTCCAATCTTACGAGCGGCTTGCAAAATAGTTGTACCTGGCTCCACTTCAACCTCAATTCCGTCAATCGTGACCTTTACTAATTGCGGCTTTACGTCTTCCATATCATTAATGCGGCTGGAAAGCCGCGCAATTTCATTATTGGATCACGGCTTTCCAGCCGCGTTACGTTATACTAATGCCATTTCGCCCTTGTACACAGCGCCCGGCTGAGTTGCTTCGGAAGGATGGTCAATGTGCCATTGGAACTCATCGCGGAAATGTCGAATAGCACTCGCGACAGGCCATGCGGCCGCGTCGCCTAATGGGCAAATGGTATTTCCTTCAATTTTTTTCGATACGTCGACCAATAAATCAATATCCTGCTGATGCCCATGGCCGTATTCGATACGGTGTAATACCTTTTCCATCCAGCCAGTTCCTTCGCGGCAGGGGCTACATTGTCCGCAGGATTCGTGATGATAGAATCGCGAGAAATTCCACGTGTTACGTACTATACAAGACGTTTCATCAAAGACAATGAAACCACCCGAACCTAGCATCGTACCCGTCGCAAACCCGCCGTCCGACAACGATTCATAAGACATCAAGCGCTTTTCACCATTAGCCAGAGTCAGGGCCAGATTCGCGGGTAAAATGGGGACGGATGAACCGCCAGCGACAAGCGCCTTAAATTTATGACCTGTCCGGATACCTCCGCACCACTCATCGGCATAAATGAAGTCTTCGACAGGAACACCGAGCTCAATTTCATAAACTCCAGGTTTGTTAATATGACCCGAAGCCGAAATGAGTTTTGTACCGGTGCTACGTCCAATACCCACAGCCGCATACGCATCACCACCGTTATTAACGATCCATGCCGTGGTGGCAATCGATTCAACGTTATTGACAACAGTGGGGGATTGATAAAGACCTTTTACAGCTGGAAATGGCGGTTTATTACGTGGATTGCCTCGCTTTCCTTCCAGCGATTCAAGCAAAGCGGTTTCTTCACCACAGATGTAAGCTCCTCCACCGGGTTGAACTACCAATTCCAGATCATAACCGCTGCCCAAGATATTTTTTCCAAGAAAACCTTTTGCTTTAGCTTCGGCAATGGCTTTTTCGAGGATATGAATTACATACATCAGTTCACCTCGTACGTAGATGAACGACTTGTTGGCGCCCAGTGCAAAAGACGAAATAATCATTCCCTCAATCAGTAGATGAGGAATGTTTTTCATCAGGTAGTGATCCTTGAACGTACCAGGCTCCGATTCATCAGCATTGCAGACCAGATAACGGGGAACACCTTCGGGTTTAGCTAGAAAGCTCCATTTCATCCCCATTGGGAAACCTGCTCCGCCCCGGCCCCGAACACCGGCTTTTTTTACTTCTTCAACAATGGCATCGGGCGTCATCGTCTTTATGGCTTTTTCAACAGCCGTATAACCACCCTGTTTCCGATAAACATCGAAACTTTCGATGCCCGGAACGTTAATATGCTCAGTTAATATCTTGATAGCCATTGTACGTTATTTCGATAACTCGTCAATGATTTCGTCTACACGCTCGTTTGTCAAGTGCATATAGTACTTTTCCCGAACCTGAAACACAGGCCCCATACCACAGGCAGCAAGGCACTCAACTTCTTTTAACGTAAACTGACCATCTACAGTCGTTTGGCCTGTTTCAATACCTAATCGCTGCTTCAGGTGTGAATAAACTTCTTCGCCACCCATTAAACAGCAAGGACCCGTGCGGCAATATTCGATAACGTGTTTGCCAACCGGATTGATATGATACATCGTGTAGAACGTAGCGACTTCGTACACTTCAATCGGTTGGATATCAAGCATACGTGCTACGTAGTCCATCCCTTCAGGACTAGTCCACCCCTCCTGCTCCTGCAAGAGATGGAGTAGGGGCAATAAAGCTGATTTCTGCTTGCCTTCAGGGTAGCGGGCTATAATTTCATTTGCCTTTTCTAAACGATCAGGTGTAAACTCTACAGCGGAATTGTTTGTCTCAGTTGTCATAGGTTTTACGCATCCAGCTCACCAGCAATTACGTTCATGCTACTCATAATCACAATAGCATCAGAAAGTGTCAGGCCTTTGCACATTTCTGGGTAAGCCTGATAATAAATAAAACAGGGCCGTCGGAAATGGAGTCGATAGGGAGCACGACCGCCATCGCTAATGAGATAGAAGCCTAACTCACCATTACCTCCTTCCACGGCATGATATACTTCACCAACAGGTGCGTCGATCTCACCCATCACAATTTTGAAGTGGTAAATAAGCGCTTCCATATTCTTATAGACCTCCTGTTTCGGAGGCAAATAATACTGTGGCGCATCGGCGTAGTGAGGTCCCTCGGGTAGATTATCGATGGCTTGTTGAAGGATACGCAGACTTTGCCACATCTCTTCATTCCGAACCATAAAGCGGTCATACGTATCGCCACTTTGGCCAACAGGAATATCGAACTCGAAGTCTTCGTACGATGAATAAGGGTTCATAACCCGTACATCGTAATCGACGCCTGCAGCTCGTAGGTTTGGTCCCGTGAAACCGTAGCTCAACGCTCGTTCAGCTGAAATACCACCAACACCGATCACACGATCCATGAAGATCCGGTTGCGGTTGAAGAGGTTTTCAAACTCACGTAGTACTTTAGGAAAGCGTACGAGCAATTCTTTGATCTTACGAATAGCTGTTGGAGAAAGATCACGTTCCATGCCGCCAATACGTCCCATATTGGTCGTCAATCGGGCTCCACAGACTTCTTCGTAGATTTCATAGATGTTTTCGCGCTCCTGGTATATGTACAGAAAACCGGTGAAAGCACCTGTATCTACACCCAGAATACCATTACAGATTAGATGATCAGCCAGCCGGGCCAGTTCCATCATAATAACCCGAATGTACTGCGCTCGTTTAGGAATCTCAATACCCAACAACTTCTCGACCGTCATGTGCCAGCCCATATTATTAATGGGCGACGAACAATAGTTCATCCGGTCAGTAAGCGTTGTAATCTGGTAGAACGGCCGACGCTCGGCGATTTTTTCGAATGCCCGGTGAATGTAGCCGATCGTTTGCTCACCCGATACGATCTTCTCACCGTCCATTTGCAGAACGTTCTGGAAAATACCGTGTGTTGCAGGGTGAGTTGGGCCAAGGTTAAGCGTCGTTAATTCGTTGACGTACTGCACCGGTCCTTGTTCGGCTGGCAGATTTTTATTAGTTATGTCGAGTTCTTCAGAAACCATACTAGTTAGTGGCTGAGTGACTGAGCAAATGGGTAACTGATAGCTTTGCTGCTGCTAACTTACTCATTCGCTTGGCCACTAATTATTTATCGTCCAAACAAGGCGTCAATTTTATCTTCCCGAGTCCCATCTTCAAGTGGATACTCTTTTCGCATCGGATAATAATCCATTTCTTCCATGTTAAGAATCCGGCGCAAATCAGGATGACCGTCGAAAATAATACCGAACAAATCAAATGTTTCGCGTTCCATCCAATTTGCGCTGGCAAAAAGAGGAGTCATTGTCGGAATGTGGACATCATCGGCCGTTAAGTATACTTTGATACGTAATCGGAAATTGTTTGTTAGACTGTGTAAGTGATATACCACACAGAACTCTTTGCCGACCGAATCAGGATAATGTATGGCCGTAATATCCGTAAGAAAACCAACTTGTAACGTCGGATGGGATTTCAGGAATGTAATTAGCGGAATAATCTGCTCGCGGGTAGTTGAAAACGTCAGCAGGTTATACGGATCATCGAAGTCGGTAACGGCTTCGCCAAATTGGTTGATAATTGTCTGCGCAACTTCTTCGTTGATCAGCATTGGCAATGAGTGAATGAGTGAGTTACGAATGAGTGGATGAGATAGAGAGTTGTCACTTGAGACATTAGCTATGCATCCGCTCGTTCATTACTTATTGAATACTATACGAATTCAGTAATTTCTGATACTCTTCTGTATTACGGCGACGTAACGATTCGTTCCTGGCCAATTCCTGCACCTGCATAACACCGTCCAGGATCTGTTCAGGGCGTGGTGGGCAACCAGGAACATAGACATCAACCGGAATAATACGATCAATTCCCTGCAGTACGCTGTAGGTGTCAAAAATACCACCACTTGAAGCGCAGGCCCCTATAGCAATAACCCAGCGAGGCTCGGCCATTTGCAGGTAAACTTGCTTCAAGATTGGCCCCATTTTTTTTGCGATGGTCCCCGCTACCAGCAACATATCGGCCTGACGTGGTGAAAAGCTGGGACGCTCTGAACCAAATCGAGCTAAGTCGTATGTTGAAGCCATTGTTGACATGAACTCAATACCACAGCAGGACGTAGCGAATGGTAATGGCCAGAGCGAGTTCGCCCGAGCGAGTCCAATTATTTTATCAAAGGAAGTAGCCGAAAAGCCTGGTCCGTCGTAACTAGCAGGAGCTTCAGCCAGCTTAATATCAGTTGCCATAAAACGTTGTGATTGCTTACTCTAACAACGAATAAACCTGCTCTAAAATTCACATTTAGAGGCTTATTCCCATTTCAAAACGCCTTTTCGAATAATGTAATAAAAGCCGGCTAAGAGTAATCCCATAAACAGAACCATCTCAATAAAACCAGTCATACCCAACCCCTTGAAATTAACGGCCCAGGGGTATAAAAAGATCACCTCTACGTCGAAAAGCACAAACAGGATAGCAATCAGGAAATACTTGATAGAAATCGGCGTACGGGCATCCCCTTGAACCGGAATGCCACACTCAAAAGGATCATCCTTCTTCTGACTGTTACGTTTTGGCCCAATCGAGTGGGTAACCAGCATTGTTGTTACAATAAATCCCAGTGCTAAACCGAGTTGAATAAGCACCGGCAGGTAATCAGCCGGGACGTAAGTTGCGTTCATAGATTAGGTTGAGAATATAAACACAAAGGTAGCGATAAAACCAATAGAACTGTGATAGTCCATCGTTACCGCAATACATCAAATATACACTCAAAAATGTAATGTTGAAGTTCTGTTCCCTTTAACGACAGAAGCCTCTCCGGGTGGAAAGGCTTCTGATATGATTAATAAATTAAACGTTAACGGTTTATAATAACGCGCCGGGAAATATCAAAACCTGCAGATCGTACTCGGATCAGATAGACGCCTTGTGCTAACCCGGTAAGATTAAGCGCTTTACGTTCGTTAAACGAGGCAACCTGGGTAGAGAAAAGTAACTGACCACTAAGTGAAAATACATCTACATCGGCATTTTGCAGATTCTCAATCGTTTCAATTGTAACTCTACCGTCTGCCGAAGGATTAGGGTAAATACTTAGTCCGCCATTCGACTGATCAAATGTAAATAGTTTCGGTGAGCTATAATCGGAATAGCAAGACAGGTTAGAGCCATTGGATAAGCTGAAAGTAGTTTTCGCTCGCGCTGAGTAGTTAGCCGATACAGCCACTTTCACAACAGCACTATTCTGTGGAATCACTTCACCCCCTCGCTGCCAGTCGAATAAATCTGGTTGACCGCCAGTTGGGGTTGGTAGAACCGCCTGCAACGTATAAGCCCCAATCTGTTCAATTGTTGGCGTTGCGACTTTTGGCCGTACGGTCAAATTGATAGAAGGTGATTGTGCGGATTTACAGCCATATACATTTTGCGCCTGCAAGGAATAGTCTCCTGCTTTAGTTGCTGTGAAAGTACGCCCCGTAGTAACTGCCGTACCACTACTCCAAAGGCCTATACTATTCGATGCTACGTTAGCGAGCAATGATAGGGTGGAATCTGTACAGATTTGTTGTAGCCTATCTGCAACCTTGCTTGGATCGCGAGCTAAAGAGACAGTTGGTGTTACCGGCTGAATTGGACTTTGTACATCAATAGCAGGGGAAAGAAAAGTATTTCCTACTCTGTCTTTTATCGTAGCTCTGTATACCCCTGCCTGAGTAACTGAAATATTTTGCGTAGCCTGTCCAGAATTCCAGGCATAGGATCTGTAAGCAGCTGGAAGGCTAACGTTTAAACTATTATTTGTAGCAGAACACGTAACAGTTACTGTAGGAGGAGGCAATGGCGCTAAGGGCCGTGAACTGGCAAAAAAAACAGCGTTTAAGCTTTCATACCATGCCTGACCTAAATCGTTTAAGCCTTTATCGCCAGGATTATTGGTCGGTCTATTACCAAAATGGACGTCGTCGAAACGTGGAATTTGGATATTATCGGTAAAAGGACCAGCAAAAACGTTGTTATTATAGGTATTGATTACGTCATTTTGGGCTTGAATAATATTTTCATTGACTTTCCCCAAATTAAAGGACGATCTTGCCAACACCCAGGCAGGGTAACGATCCGTATCAGCGCGCGTTTTGTTCACTATAAATTGCATAGCATCGCCATATTCTTTCCGAGTAGAATTCAATGGCGTATTATCCGTTTCACCCTGTTGCCACAATACGGCACGTAATCCTTGCAGTGAACAATAATAATGCAGTGCAATTACTAAGTTAGCATAAGGCATCCCTGCGGGAAAGTTTTCGTTGGCAGTGCCTATAGCAAATATGTTTTTGGTAATCTGACCGGTAGAACTCTCTGCCCAGTTTTTTATAGTGGTGCCCGCCCAAGCTGTGTTTATGAACAAAACTGGTACGTTGAATTGTTTTACGAGCAGGTCACCCAATACACCCCAGCACCACGCACTTTGGCCACGAGGTCCAATTAAAGAATTCGCACTAAGCTGTTGGAAGGTGGGTGCTGGCGGGTCATTAAGTGAATTTGCTGTACTATTGTCGTACGTGACGCTATTAACTCGATCATCTGCAGCTCCTACTGCTCCATAGTTTAGGAAACCCTGTGCATTCGATTGACCTGTAATAATAAAAACTTCACCAATCCCAATTTTACGGACGACATCGCTTCCGATCACTCTACCACCCGAGAAGTTTTGTACTTCTAACCGATACCATCCTCCTCTGGCTGTTATTGAGCCTTGAAAGAGACCTCCCTGCGGATTTCGCTGAATCGTAATCCAATCGGTATTAAATCCCTGACCATTTTCTTCTACCTGCACTCGAGCCTGAACACTATCAGTAGGCTGATATAAACTGCCTGATAAATAAATTATGCTGGTATTATTATTTTCGCGTTGAAAAATTGCTCTACTGGCTGGATATGTAATTTTAACTACTTGCGTAGTCTGAGCTATTACTTGCGAACTGATAATTATCAGACCGAATATAAATAGACGCAGTAAAAGATAATAGTTTCTCATTTTTATTGATCAATAATCTACACCCGGTCTTCTAACAGTTAAGACGAAAATCGCCCTAAATAAGTGATTAGAATAGATCTAATCGTAGTCATTCAGACGGCTAATATATGATTAGACTTTCCCGGTAAAGTGCAATATTAAAGCTATTTTTTTAGATTAAACGGTATATACAGAATTAATATTACAATCCTAGTATAATTCGCTTTGAAACATTGAAGCTGGCAGCCTGAACACGTAGTATATAAGGACCGGAAGGCAGCCCTGTCAAAACGAACTGTTTTCGTTCATCAAATAGGGGAACAGTTGTTGCGAAAACCTGCTGACCATATAAAGTAAAAAGCGTTACGGTTGCATTCGCCAAATTTTCCAGTGTTTCCAGGATAATAACCTTATTAGGGTTAGGATTAGGATAAATGCTGAGCCCTCTATTGCTTAAATCTACAGTAAATGAAATTGGTGTAGAGGGGCGAGAAAAGCAAGTTAATATTGGCGAATAGACAGTAGATGAGCGGGCAGTGTAGAGACCAGACTGATTGGCTTTTATGATCGATGATTGAAAGGCCAAAGAATCAGTCCCTCGATACCAGCGGAATTGGTTTCCGTTTGCAGAACTGACTGCTTCAAGCGTATATGTACCGATAATATTTATTGTTGGCGGGGCGGGCAAAGGCCTTAATTCAACAGTTGTGCTACCGGCCTGGGCGGAAATACAGCCATTCACATCCCGGACTTTAGCTGAATATATACCAGCAGCACCTGTAACAATACGCTGTGTCGAATCACCAGTACTCCAAAATACAGTATATGGGCCTTCAACACGTAATGTAACTTTATCTTCTTCGCAAATAATACGGTCTGGATTAGCAAGAATGGTTGGAGTAGGCGGCAGTGGATTAACCCTAACAGTTATGACGGTTGAGTAAGGTGACAAACAGCCGATCTGGTCGCGGGCCTGTACTGCATAATTTCCAGATGAGGTAACTACAATTGATTTGGCATTTTGTCCACTAGACCAGATTACATCAAGTGGACTGGCCGCCGTTAGCGTAACGCGGTTGCCATCACAAAATGTTGTGGCTCCCCCCGCTGAAATAGAAGGAGATGCTGGCAATGGATTAACCTTAATTGTAGTTATATCTGATTGTACAGAAGAACAACCGAACTGATTACGGGTAACAACGGCAAAGTTGCCCGATTCATTTATGGTAATACTTTGTGTCGTTTGACCACTCGTCCATTGGTAAGCTACGTTCTGGGGAGCTGTAAGCGTAATGTTTCGATCTGCGCAGAACGTAGTTGGACCGTTGGTTGCAATCACAGGCTTAACCGGAACTGGATTTGCAGTTACGCTAATTGTATTCGACTGTGCTGACGTACAGCCGAACTGATCAGTTACCGTTAGAAAATAAGAGCCTGAATTACTGATAGTAACTGATTTGCCCTGTTGACCATCGCTCCAATTATAGCGGGTGATATCAGTACTGGTACGTAGAACCGTATTATCTCCTTGACAGAATGTGGTAGGCTTGTCATTACTGATAGCAGGGGTGCTGGGTAACGGTTTGATCGTAGCGTTAATAACATTTGATGTGAAGTCGCAACCACTTACATCACGATAGCGAACGTAAAAATTCCCTTCAACACTTGTTGAAAACGTTGGTCCATTGCCTACTACCGCATTCGTCTGCTGATTAACCCATGTTACATTTGCATCGAAATTCGCAACTAGGCTTAAACTATTGCCCGCACAGACGAACGGAAGTCCATTGTTAGCTACCGTAGCTGTTACGTTTGGAACACTTACTTGTGCTGAGAAAAAGGTATTACCTAAATTATCTTTAATCTTTGCCCGGTATATACCTCCACTTTTAGTGATTGTATTTCCCATCTCTCCTGAACTCCATTGAACGTTCGAATAATTTCCGTTAACGCTAATCCGTAAACTGTTATTACCTGCGCAGGCAACCGAAAGAGTAGGTGTGGGAGCCGGACTAACGGGATTTGAATTTTGAAAGAAAGAATCATTTAAGCTATTATTCCAAGCATTGGCTACTTCTAACAGGCCATCATAATCAAAGTGTATGGCATCGACATCGAATAAAGGAGGGCGCTTTCTTGGTACCTGAATACCGTCCGTATTAGGTCCCGCAAATACGTTCCCGGTAGAGTTAATTACAATATCCTGCGCGGCTATAATCGCCGGATCTACTCCACCAATATTGTCACCGTAAGTAGCTCTGGATACCACCCATGACATATTTCTGTTATAATCCTGTCGGGTCTGATTTATAACAAATTGTAAATCACTGACGTATTGACTAGTGGAAGTATTAAGTAAATTGTCTGCCTCTCCCTGATGCCATAAAACAGCGCGAACTCCTAATACATTGGCGTAAAATTGAAGCGCAAGTTTAAGATTGATGTAGGGTTGCCGGGGTGGATAAGGTTGACCATTATAGACACTATATGCCGTACCACCTTCTGGGGCACTTTGACGCCAGTTTTGAACAGGAGTACCACTAAAGGCACCATTGAAAAACATAACGGGAACATTCAGACGCTTAACCAAAAGATCGCCTAATTGTCCCCAACACCAACTGCCTGTGCCTCTTGGTGAAATTGTAAAACCCGGTGAATTGTCAAGTTGGGTAAAAACAGGCGTTGGTGGATCATTTGGATAGCCATCTCCGGGATATTGATAGTTTACGCAGTTAACTCGATCATTAGACGGGTTGGGCGCAGATTGATGAACACCCTGGGCATTCGACTGGCCAGCTATGATAAACACTTCGCCAATACCAACTCGTTCAGTTGTGGCGACGTTACCAACCTGTTGATTACCATTCATTCCTCGTACTTCAAGATTGTACCAACCAGCCTGGCTTGTTAAATCTCCGGCATATACACCGCCAGTGACATTATCCTGAATAGTACGCCAATCGATTGATGCGCCTTGTCCGTCACGTGCCTGTAATCGGGCTTCTATTCGTGTAACTGTGGATGTGTAATAACCCGTAATACGAATCGTTGCCTGATTCGCTTTATCCCGTTGGAAAACTGCTCGGGAAGTGGGAAAAGATACTTGAACTTGGGATAATGCAATAAAAGGAAATAACAATAACAGTACTGTTTTAAAAGCCCTGTAAAAATGGTTCATAGTAGTTAAAACGTGACCGGTGAGTACTTTAATAGTATATTCTACTAGCTATATATACGATTAAACTGGTGCTGTAGTCGTTAAGCTTTGCCAAATAATATCTTTTAGTTCATCTAACCCCTGTTGACTAACCGAAGAAATAAAAGCAACAGGTACTTTCTTAGGTAAACTTTTCTTAAGTTGAGTTAGTGCTGTATTATCAACAAGATCAGTTTTAGTAATTGCTAGTAAGCGAGTTTTATCCATCAATTCTGGATTAAACTCGCGTAGCTCATTTAACAACGTATTGTATTCCTGACGAATATCTTCGGTAGTTGCTGGAATCATGAATAGAAGTACCGAATTGCGCTCTATATGTCGTAGAAAGCGTAATCCTAGCCCTTTACCCTGCGATGCTCCTTCGATTATACCAGGAATATCGGCCATAACGAATGATTTATAATCTCTATACGCTACGACCCCTAAATTAGGTACAAGGGTTGTAAACGGATAATCAGCAATTTCTGGACGGGCTGCTGACAACACAGACAATAATGTAGATTTTCCTGCATTGGGGAAACCGACTAAACCTACATCAGCCAGAAGTTTTAACTCTAACACAACCCATTCTTCCAGGCCAGCCTCCCCGGTTTGGGCGTAATAAGGTGCCTGTTGGGTTGATGATTTAAAATGATCGTTGCCCAAACCGCCCCGACCACCAGCAAAGAGAATAATCTCTTGACCATCTTCGGTTATTTCAGCTAATTTTTTACTCGAATCAGGCTCTCGGGCAATAGTACCGAGTGGTACTTCCAGGATAACGTCTTCTCCTTGCGCACCACTTCGTCTGCCTCCTTCACCTGCTGTACCGTTTTCAGCCTTAATATGTTTGCGGTATTTTAAATGTAGAAGTGTCCAGAGCTGAGAATTTCCCCGTAGAATAATATGACCACCTCGACCGCCATCACCACCGTCAGGACCTCCTTTTGGAGTATGTTTCTCCCGTCGAAAATGAACTGATCCAGCTCCACCAGCGCCTGACCGGCAATTTATTTTTACGTAATCAATAAAATTAGATGAAGCCATAATTAGTCTCTATTCCTACCTCACATTACCTACTCTCTTCAATTTTTTGGCAGATTGTCTGGAAGATATCATCAATCTCACCAATGCCGTCTATCGCTGCGAATTTCCCTTGTTGACCATAATAATCAGCTACGGGCATAGTTTCCTTATTGTATACACTCACGCGTCGACGGGCAGTAGCCTCGTCCCGATCGTCTGGACGACCGGATGTTTCCCCTCTTTTTAGCAGCCGACGAATTAATTCTTCATCGTTTACGACCAAAGCAACCATTATCGTAATGGGAGCTTTATACAGACTTAGTAACTGATCAAGCGCTTCTGCTTGTAAAACAGTACGTGGAAATCCATCAAAAATGAAACCCTGAGCAGCCTGGTTCTCCCGTAATTTATTATCGATCATACCAATGACAACTTCGTCCGGAACGAGTAATCCTTGGTCCATCAACTGTTTGGCCCGTAAACCTAGTTCTGTACCGGCTGCAATCTGCGATCTTAACAAATCGCCGGTTGACAAATGAACTAGATTGTATTTACGAATAAGTTTCTCGCTTTGGGTACCTTTTCCGGCTCCTGGAGGGCCAAACAGTACAAGGTTAAGCATACGGTTTTAGTAGTAATCTTGTTTAATCAAAAATTGCGCCCGCAAAGTTAAGATACCTCTGGAAAATAATAGCGTTGGTAGTCACGTGTTTTATTATCTGGAAACAAAAAGAAAAGCGCAGACATCATGACTGCGCTTTTCTTTTACTCAATTTGACAGACCGTTACCTACTGGCTACTTTCTTTTTTGCCGGAGCCTTAGGAGCTGGTTTTGCAGTTGGTTTCGTCGATGCAGGTGGTGCTTTAGGCCCTTCTAGTGCCTTTTTAACACTTTCATCGTTAGGATCTAGCTCCAATACCTTATTAAAATATTCTTTAGCTTTAGCATCATCTTTCTTCAGAAGACTAAATCCCGCCAATGCTTTATAAGAAGTGATAAGGTACCTTTTATAATCCGTTTTATCTGCTGAATCTGGAGACATAGCCTGCTCAATGAATTTTTCATAGAGTGGTGTCGCTAATTCAGCACCCTTTTCTTTTTCGTTCGGATATGCATAATAATTAGCACCTGCCCGGTAATAGTAAGCTAGTGGGTATTTTTTGCCATCTGCTTCTATTTTTTGCGACATCAGGGCGAAAGCTGAATCGGCTCTTAAATAATACTGTTGTTTTACCTGCGGAATCTGAGCAGTATCTATAGGGGCAGCTGTACTGTCACGACCAACACGGGGAGCATACTGATAATTGGCAAGACCTAACCACAAAAAATCGTTGTTTTGTGGCTTTTTGTCGTTAGCAATAGTCTTAGCGTAATACGTAGCTGCCTTATCGTACTTTTTCGTCTTATAGTATTTCTCGCCGATCTCACGATAAAGGTTCTCTGTTGTATCTAATGGAGCTGCTTTCTCTAAATTAACAACGCTAAGTGAGTCACCTTCAGGGGTTCCTAATTGCCCTTGAGCACGACCCAAGTATTTGTAATCATCATAGATTACTTTTTGGGGAGCCGTCGAGATAAACCGATTAAGAGATTCAACAGATTCATTATTTTTACCCAAAGCGCTGTAAGCCCAGCCATACATACGATCAATAATTGGATTATTGATTTTGCCTTTCAGCTGGTCCAGATAGGAAATAGCGCCCTGGTAATCTTCAGCTAAAAACTTGTAACGGGCTACATCAAGCAACAACTCAGGATCAGTAGTGCCGCTCTTTTGAATGTATAATTCATAGTTTTGTGCTGCACTCTTATAAGCTCGTGAGTTAGCTAGAGCATCTGCATATCCCCGATAAGTAGGCGCAAATTCAGCATCCGTTTGAATCGCCTGCTTAAAATAATCTTGTGCCTTCTGGTAGTTCTTACCACGCAGGTACAGCCGACCTATTTTATAATTAGCCTCGGCTAGTTTCGGATTAATAGCTAATGCATTTTCGTACTTTGTAATGGCATTACCACCATCATTTTTCAGAAAATAAGCATCTCCCATTAGCATCTCGATCTCTGCATTCTCATTTTTCTTGTCTTTTTCGTCAGCAGTAGCTAACAAAGCGAGAGCGGCAGCTGGATCGTTCTGTTTTGGCTTGTCAGAAAGCGTATACATCTCTGCGCCCCTAATTAGCACATCTTGGTTTTTGCTTTTTGTTTGCCCAACTGCATTATCAATTAAAGATTTAGCTGTAGCACCATCCCCCTTTGCTAAGGCAACACCACCAAGGCCAACATTATTTAACTGATTTTTAGCGTCAGCAGCAGCGCCTTTTTCAAATGTTGCTTTTGCTTTGTCCAACTGCCCACTTCTAAGATAATAATAGCCAAGATAAAATTGATTATCGGCTGTTGGCGAACTAGTGGCCAGTTGAGTTAAGGCCTTCTCTGCCTTTGGATATCGTTCAGCCTCTATATCACTTAAAGCTGTTGGAAGATCCTGTGCCATTAGAGGAGCGGTTATAGTCGTTCCAATAAGCAGGAGAGTCATCAACGATTGCTTTTGATTGTTCATCATGTAAATCAAGTTGGAATTGAAAAAAGGTTAGTGTTAATTAAACAATTCTCAAAATTAAAAAATTGCGCTTAAACCAAAAAAACATGGTCATTTCGTCAAGTTTATCACGCGATCATACGGTATTCTTGGCCAAAGTCCCAATTTACGAATGATTAACGAACCGGCGTCCCTAGCTATATAATTAATTAATCCTCCTCCTAAACCAGGATGCGTTTCACGGCTTAAAATATATACCGGTCGACGTAGTGGATATCGCTGCATGCCTAGATCTTCCTGAAAAGGCTGAAAATAATCGTCTCGTTTTAATGGATTATCTTTTGGTGAGACACCCATTACGTGAAGATCCTGTGCTAATTCCACCGAAAGAGGCTCGTCACTATCGCTAATCCAGTTAACACCAATAAATCCTAATGCCGATGGATTCTTACGGACGAAATCAATTACCTCCTTATTTGATCGCGTAGTATAAATACGTAAGTTACGGACATCCTTTGTATTAAATTTATTTAATACAAACTCTAAATTGCTGGAATTGTTGTTGTCAAATACTAAAGTGATGGGGCCTGTTTGATTACCACCTTTCAACTGAGACCATTGCTTAATCTTCCCACTAAAGATTTGACTCAATTCGTTCATCGTAACTAAGCTATCTGAATTCGCTTTGTTAATAATCAAAGCGACTCCATCAGTTGCGATCTTCTCGGTAGCTCCTTTTATTTTCCGTTGATCTAACATGGCCCGCTCATTAGGTTTTAAGGTACGTGTTGCGAAAACGAGCCTGGCGCTGTCATGAAGCATCATATTAATTGCTTCCTGTTCCGGTTTGAAAACGATTTTAAAATGTGTGTTAGGATAGATACCGGAATAGGCAGAGGTTAATTGAGTTACTAAAGGATGAAAAGACTCATCGGCAGCAACAACAATAGTACCTTGTGAAGGATTATCTAATGGGGGTTTATCACCATTACAACCTAATACAGAAATTAACAAGCCTACAGTTACGAGAAATCGATTAGTCATTTTCTTTAAAACGTTGATAGGCTCGATAAGCACGGAAACCTCCATATATAAGTAAAAGTAAGCCCATACTATATCGGAGAATTCCCGGCTCGGGTAACATCCCAAAAGACTGAGAGGAGGCAATCAGTGCGATGCCTCCTCCCAAATATGCCAGCGAAGCCAATATTGAAATATACAAAGTCAGCTGTGCCGGCCCACCATTTTGTTTGCGCATAGAAAAGTTATTCCAGCGTAAAGTTGATCGGTAAGTTATATTTTACACGAACCGGACGACCTGATTGCTTACCCGGACGCCATTTAGGCATTCCTTTCACCACACGTTGGGCCTCTTCATCTGTCCCGAAACCCAGGCCTTTTAAGACCTGTACGTCTTGAATACTACCGTCAGTATTTACTACGAAACTTACGAATACCCGCCCCGATACGTTAGCACGCTGGGCAGCGGCTGGATATCGTAGATTCTTCTGTAAATATTGACCTAAAGCGGCCATACCGCCTGTAAATTCCGGCTGCTGCTCCACAACCGTAAAGATTTCCTCTTCTTTTGGCGCAGCTTCTACAGCAACCTCCACTTTCGTTGGCGCTGCTGTAGCTTCAGGGGCAGCAATTACCTCTTCAGCGTTTGGATCACCTTCCTGAGTTTTTTCAGCGGCAACAGCCTCTTTTAACTCTTCAACAGCAGGGGGTGGTGTCTCTTCAGGAACTTCCTCATCCGGTTTTACTTCCGGCGGTAGGAATTTTACCGTATTCACTTTCGGCACCTCTACTGGTGGTGGTGGTGGCGGTGGCGGTTCGTTCGGATCAATAGGTGGCGGAGGAAGCTTCATCAAGTCCACTTCAACCATCGCTTGCTGTTCAGGTTCTGGAGTCAGTGCCGTGATAATCGTTGGCGCAAGTACACCAAGCGTGAACAAAATGCCACCGATTATTAGGGCACGTGTTACAGTCTTAGGGTATTCCTTACGCAACGAATACGCACCATACGCCTGGTTCCGATTGGCAAACACGATATCATCGAGTGTTGCCTTGGAGTCTAATTCTGCCATGGTGTTTATGTGTCTAGTTTTACTTTGTCTTTAAGTAGCTTCTTTTCGTCCGCAGTTAACTGATCTACCAGAGCATAGCGCTTAAGTTTAGTAATCGCCATTTCATCCAGTACGTCAACCATATTCTTGTAAGTTGATTGTTTGGTGGGCTTAATAACCACAACAAATTTTTCACCACCTACTTTCTTGGCATTTTCTGTAAGTGCCTGACGAAATTCATACCCATAGCCAACCGTCTTTACTTCGGGATCTTCATTGGCCGCTTTACCAAAAATGTAGTGCGCCTTATTATCTTTCCCTAGAAAGATTGTCATTACGTTGGAAGCCTTGATAGGTTCCGTTTCTTCCTTTTGTGTTTTATCTGGCACGTTGAGCGTCATCGAAGATGGCTTGCTCAAGGTAGTGGCCAAAATGAAGAAGGTAATTAGGAGAAATCCCAGGTCAACCATAGGCGTCATGTCTACACGAGTTGACGCTTTTTTGGACCTTACTTTACCACCATCATGCTTACCACCACCACCGCCAGTGTTAATTTCTGCCATGTTTTCTTAACAGATTCGCGAGATGAAAATCAGATTTGAGTTGCAATCGCCTAAGCGTTTAATCAGCTTTCCAACCAGCAGGCGGGGCTTCTGTGCCTGTAATAAGGTTGAATTTATTGATATTCTGAGCTTGTAGCGTAGCTAGTACATTCTTGAATTCGGGGAATTTAGCGAGATTATCACCTTTCAACGCAATTCGCAAATTGTTATTAGCCTTTCGAGAGTTATATACCCATTCTTTCAGTTCGTTTGTTGGACCTGCACCAGTAGAGTCTGTTGGAATTCCAGGCTGTTTTATTTTTGCCTGTTGTTCTTTTGGCAGGTTTAAAAACGATTTTAACTGATTAATAGGTAAGCCAAAGTTCGACATCAGCGAAAATTCCTTCTTTTCATTATTCGTGAAGGTTATACCTTTCGCTGCAGCAATGTTATCCAGCATGGCAATGCGGTTTTGCGCATTATCAATCCCAAAATAAACCTTACCATCTCTGCCAAGACCAATGGTCATGATGTCACTATCAGGTACTTTGATTCCTGAAATAGACGAAGGCGTTTCGATAGCAGCGGCATCTTGTGATCTGAACTGAGCCGTAAGGATAAAGAACGTCAGCAACAGAAACGCCACGTCGCACATAGCTGTCATATCGACTGTGGAACTGGCGCGTTTAATTTTAACTGCTGGCATGAGTTATTTTGTTTCTTCCTGCCCAATTCGGTTGGGCAGGATGGGTTAGTTTACATCAACGGTCTTAATCGGCCTAGTAGTGAGCCGCAAAGTTTTGCTGAATGCTAAGGCCAATTTCATCAATATTGTACGTCAGTACGTCAATACGGCTGGTGAAATAGCTATACATGATTGTGGCAATAGCAGCTGTACCGATTCCAAGAGCTGTGTTTACAAGAGCCTCAGAAATACCAGTTGAAAGCGCACCTGTGTCAGGCTGACCGGTAGCACCCATAGCTGCGAAAGCCCGAATCATACCAAGTACTGTTCCAAGCAGAGCGATCAGGGTCGAAACCGAGGCCAACGTAGCGATAATTGTCAGGTTCTTTTCGAGCATCGGCAATTCGAGCGTAGTGGCTTCCTCAACCTCTTTTTGTAATGCTACCAACTTCTGTTCTTTGTCCAACTGGGTATCTGTAGCCAGTTGTTGGTATTTTACCAGAGCTGTTTTTACAACATTACCGATTGAGCCTTTCTGGCGGTCACATTCCTGAATAGCAGCGGCTACTTCGTTACGATCAAGTTGGCCTTTGATTTTCCGAACAAAATCATCAATTGAGCCTGAGCCATTAGCCCGGCCAATTGTGATGAACCGTTCGATGGAGAATACTAATACTGTTAAGAAGCAGGTAAACAGAATTGGTACGATAAAACCTCCCTTGTAAACGGTGCCGAAATAATCGCCGGGCAGTGGTTCTTTTGTGTTATCGCCTTCCTGAAAGTGACTGCCATCACCGAAAACGAACATGTAAGTCAGGATACCAATGATTAGCAGGACGGGAATTACCAACGCTGGGTTCAGACCGCCTGACTTCTTCTTTGGTGCCGGTGCTTTGGCAGGTGCTGGAGAGGGAGTTTGTGTTTTCATTGTAACTGGACTGTAGGGTTAAAATTTAAAAGTTGGTTTGCCCGGTAAAAAAAGTGAAAAATTTAGACTCTTTCGGTTTGTCCATCCAAATATTTGACGGAAATGCTTTCAAACCTCCACAAAAATATGGTTTTCTGATTAAAACCATACAATTCTATATGTCAAATATTTCACTTTTATTGTAATCCAGTAATAAATAGTTGGATATATCCGATTTGACTGACTAAAACCTGGTAACGCTTAAGAGCTTTCACAAACCATTCCCTTCATAGACAATCTAAATCGGAGTTAGATGTCTGGAACAAGCTGTTGTAAAAACCTTATACGGCAGATAAGTAAATCGTCATTTCCCTCCTGAAATACAGCCAATCTCTCCTAATTTGCTATACCCTTAATCATGTTGCATTCAATGGGGCGGGGCGTTGATCATAAAATAATTGTTAAGGTTTAGTATTTCAATAAATACACTCTACAGAATCTTTTCTAAGAAGATGCAGTAAGTAGAGAGATTCCATAACGAACCCTAAAAAAATAATAAATATGGGCCTTTATGATTATTTAGAAATCAAAAACGCAACAATTGAATTTAGCCTGGGCAAACCGCTAATAGGGGGGGAATAAAAAAGGAGACACCAGTGATTGTGTCTCCTTATATAATTATCAATTGTCGGGAAGGCGGGATTCGAACCCACGACCTCTTGCACCCCATGCAGTATTCTGTAATTAATTATTCCTTGTTATTCTTCCTTAGTGGTCTGAAAATCAGACTTATTTGCCTTGTTCTGTTTGTTAGCGTTTGTTGTTAATATGGCGTTGTTTGTTATATTTGTTGTACCTAACGATGTACTCAAAGCAGGTACAACATGGCCAGAACCACCGAGCATAAAGAAGGAAGTGCCACAGTACGAGTCATTTACCGCACCAGCAAGACCCTAAAAGACGGGACTCACCCCTTCTGGGTCCGCATCACCAAGGATCGTAAGACAAAATTTATCGCTACGGGTCTCTCTTTGCATCCCAAGCACTGGAACGATAAGCACACCGGCTTTAAGGAAGCCATCCGTAAAAGCTATCCCGAGCCCCTGCGGGAAGATCTGATCAATCGTCTAACGGCCAAAGAAGCCCAGTATGCCCAGGCGGCAAAGTCGCTAACCTTAGCTGATGAAGTGCACGACGCGGGTGCCGTGGCGGCTAAAGCGATTGAGAACCGCAGCCGAGCCCGTAGTTATAGTGTGCTGGAATACCTCCTTGAGCAGATCGATACGATGAGCAAAACCGGTAAGGTTGGCAATGGTCTTATTTATAAGGATCTCAAAAATCAGCTATCCGAATTTATTCCGCTTCAGTATCCGGGTAAGACCGATGTTCGCTTTGAGGCCATCACGGTCAAGTTCTGCAACGCCTTTGAGTCGTTCTTTCGGGAGCGGGGCAATATGGACACGTCCCTATCGGTTCGCTTTCGAACGCTTCGGACGCTATATAACCGGGCTATATCGGAAGGAGTCGCTAAACTGGAGAACTACCCCTTTGCCCGTAACACGACCGAGAAGCATAAATTCAGCGTGGGTAAGTTTAATACCTCGACGCGTAAACGGGCCATTACCCGGGCGGATATTCGAAAGATCGAAGCCTACCAGCCTACCTATATATATACGGGCAAATATGCCGAGCAGAAAAACCGCATTGAGACCGAGCGAATGCAGCGGGCTAAAGACGTATTTCTGTTTTCCTTCTTTGCCGCCGGTATCAACTTTGTCGACCTCTGCCAGATTCGCTGGAAGAATATTACTACCGATGAGAAAGGTATTGCCCGCCTTCAGTATGTACGTCAAAAAACGGGGGGTAAGTTTAACATCAAACTAGCCGAGGGGGCCCTGGCCATTATCGAGCAATACCGGCCTATCACCTTTATAAAGCCTACGGATTACGTCTTTCCAATTTTGGACGCCAACATTCATAAAACCGCTACCCAGATCGATAACCGGCTCAACAAGATTTTGGGCCAGGTCAATGCCGACCTGAAGACTTTAGGCGAGCGGGTTGGCATTGATACACCCCTAACGACCTACGTAGCCCGCCACAGCTTTGCCACTAGTCTCAGAAGGGCTGGGGTAGCTGACGCTATCACAGGCCAGATGCTGGGTCATAAATCCGAGAAAATGACGACGGTGTATCTGGATGAGTTCACCTCCGATACGCTGGACGCTGCTTTTGATGCTTTACTATAACTCTTCTTTTCTTATGACCACAGAACCCGAACCCTATCAAGATCGATATACCCGCGCCTGGCATCACAAGCTACAATTAGATCGTTTGGAATCCTTTAAGGATAGACTACAGTATTGGATTAAGAATGTTGACAAATTTCCAAGTGGAGGGGAGATCTTTGTAAACGAAGAGAATACTTCGTTTACGCTTAAACTTATGCCTAAAACTGATGACGATAGACGAGTATATCATCAGTATATAATGAATTATTACCGAACAGAGTTTATCGAAGCAGGTAAGGAGGTACCCAAATTTGCTTGGCAGCCAAGCGAAGATGATAAACAAAAAGGAGCGTTTATCATTTGTTCTTTGGCTGCAATGAAAGCAGATCTACAGCGGAGATTTGCGACGGCTATACGTAAAAAGGACCTTCTACAACAGGAGTTAACTTCGATAACAAGTTCGATAAACGCAGCAGGTAGAATCGTTAACAATGTAACGCCGGTAATTGCCAAAAACATAGCGGAACTTCGGCAGAGTTTAGAGGTAAATCGTACTTACGACTTTTTATTTAATAATGAACAGGACCCTCTTGTAAAAGCCGTTAGGTTGGCTGAAATCTGGGATATTGTACATTATGAAGCCTATTTGAAAGACATACTGGAAGTTTGGCATAACGGATCCTTACCAATCGAATTTAAGGCATCGGATGGTCAGAACGCAAACATCATTTCAGACGTGTTAAATAATTCAGGTTATACAAAGGGAGATATTCGCAATGAGCCTTTCACAGAATCCGAAAAGAGACAATATGTTCGACAAATCATTGCGCCATTAGGCGGGCTTAGCCCACAGAAAACACGTATAATGCCCCAGGCAGATTTTGACCAGTTGATTACTTATACCGAGCATTTAGTAATAGTAAACGAGGTGCCAGATGAGGTTTTACCAATTCCTTCCACAAACATATCTAATGAGCATATACGCTATACTTTCTATCGACTTCACAAAGTACTCTTTGGTACAAGGCCTAAAAGACAGTCCTTTATTGACTTCATTCATACAGTATTTATTCAGTTTAGTGGGACTGATAAAAAAACTACTAGACAAAAGTTCGCAACTGCACCTAATTCATATGACAGGGATTTTGCTGGTTATATTGGTGAGGAGCCATAACCACTATCTCACCAATAAATAACCTCTTCTCTTTGCTATCGTCTAAAACAAACGACGATAAGCAATGCAGAAGCAAACTATTACATTTGACCAGCTCCCAGAGTTCGTATATGAACTAGGTCGCAAGGTCGACTACTTAACCGCCCTGCTGGACAACACATCCAAAGAGCCAGTTGATGAAGTTGGGGGAATTGCGTTAGCCGCTCAGCTTACCCGTCTGTCGCAAGCTCGTATTTACACACTGGTATCTAAGCGGGCAATTCCTCACAAAAAGCGAGGCAACCGTTTAACGTTCCGCCGGTCTGAACTTCTAGCCTGGTTGGAAGAAGGTAACCGTGAACAGAAAGGGGAGGTGAATGCATGAGCCAGCAACCCGCCTTCCGCCAACTCCAGAACTTCATCGGCGAGCAGACTGCCCGTAAGCCCAGAAAGAAAGGGCCAAAAACTGAATCGGCAAATGCCTTAACCCGTCGGATTATTACCCACATCCGCAACCGGGGCCACTTCGCCACCCGGCTATCCTCAACCGGCACCTTCCGTGAGGATCTAAAGAAGTTCGTACCCAGCCAGCAGCGCACGGGTCTTCCGGACATCTTAGCCGTAGTAGAATCCCGAGCATGCTTTGTCGAGGTAAAAGTTGGTCGCGACACACTAAGCCCTGACCAGAAGAAAGCCATTGCTGAACTGGAAAGCGCTGGCGCTGCCGTGTTCGTAGCACATGATTTTGACTCCTTCGCTGACTGGTTTACCGCCCAATTTCTTACTCCCCCGTTCGCTTAATCCTAAAACAAAACCGCCAACGGGGGCAAGCCGAAGGCGGTGAAAAATCTTGTTATAATGACAGCTACTAACCAGGACAAAGATACGTATGTGCCGCCATTTTTCAATAAGTCGGACGAAGAGTTAAACGACTTTGCCGACTACGATTTTTCGGCTGAAGAGCAAAAAGCCGATTCGGCCAATACCAAAGCAGACCCGCAGCAGGCCATGCTAACCCGCCTGCTGGATAAAGAAAAGTTCATTGCTGTTTCAGCTACTCAGCCCGTTGTGTTTAGTCCCCCCTTGATTAGTCGTGACGAAACGGGGGTTGTTGGTCGAGGCACAGTCAATATTATTCAGGGCGCTTTTGGCTCGCATAAATCCCGCCTGGCTGAGTTACTGGCAGCGCTCATGCTCACGATCAATGAAGGCAACGATCCCCAGTTTCTGGGCTTCAAGCGGGCATCACTTGAGCGATTCTGTATCTGTTACGTCGACACCGAACGCAACCTGACCGAAGAGCTTCCTTTCGCTATCCAGGGGATCAAGCTACGGGCGGGTTACCTGCTCAACGATACTCCGGATCAGTTTCGCTTCACCTCCATCAAGGGTGAAGAACGGCGCAACCGGTTTAAAGCTATCGAAACGTTTATACATCACGTTCGCGAGCAGACCACCCTACATTTATTCTGCCTGATCGATGTAGTGACTGATGCCATCGGCGATTTTAACGACCCGAAGGAATCCATGAAACTGTTCGATTTCCTGGGTAACCTCTGCGACAACTACAATGCCACTTTTCTGCTGGTGATCCACCAGAATCCCGGTACCGAAAAAGCCCGGGGACATGCGGGCACCGAAGCCGCCAATAAAGCCAGTACCGTTTTACAGATCGGTCTGGAAAAAGACGCCAATGGCAACGATACCGAACTGATCAAACTACGCTATCTCAAACTGCGCCGGGGCAAACGACCCGATCCGTTGTATCTGCAATTCTGCAAGGACAGCAACGGTTTGGTTCTCGCTGGTGCAGATGCCATTGCCAGCCACATCAACTACCGCAAACATAAGGCAGACGCTGAAACCGTTGCTGACCGCTTGATGAACCTACTGGCCGATGGTCCACTGACCAAAGGGGAGGTGTTTAAGGTGCTCGAATCAGAATTTGAAGCCAGTAACGCCCTGATTCGGGAACGACTAAAACAGGTCATCGAAGAGCAGCCGTACATGACCGACGACCAGGGGCGATCGGTTCGATTAGGCGAATATCGGGACGGCAGGCAGCAGTATTACCGGCTCGAAGTAATCGAGGAAGAAACCGACTGAAAGTTACTGCTACTGCCAAACCCCTTATATGGCAGTTAGCAGCTAGCAGTAACTTTTGATACTGCCAAAATCAAATTAGCACCCACTTTAGCAGTTAGCAGTATGGATAATCAAATCTTTCGACCAACCCTGTTAGACACACCCGTCAGCTTTTTTGAATTCGACCACCAGCGCAACACGTTCGCCACAATCCCTTCCCAGCGGACCACACTCCGGCGGATGGCGACCACTCGGTATTATCAGGCGCCCATTGAGGACATTCGTGCCGAGACGGACAAGACCAAACAGGATGACATGAAAAAACACCTGTCGGCCTTTACGCCGGTCGCTTTGCTGAAACACCGTAAAAAGGACACCACGTTTGCTGAAAAGATACTGCAGCAGTGGCCGGTGATGATGGGCGATGTTGACCAGAAGGATAACCCGGGGGTTGATATGGCCGAGCTGAAAAAGCATTTGACACGCCTGCCGTTTATTCTGATTTGCGCCTACTCGGTCCGGGGTGGACTCTGGTTTGTTGTTCGTTTGCCTGATGACCAGACCCCCGAAACGCTGGAAGCACATTTTCGGTATTTACAAAAGCTATTCCAGGATAAACTGGGGATCAAGCTTGATCCAACCAAAGGCGGTAATCCGACCCACCTGCGCTTTGTCTCTTGTGACGAAGAGCCCTATCTCAATGATAACGCCAAGGTCATGACTGGAACCTACACCCCGCCACCCCCAAAGCCTTCTCCAGCAAAGTACACACCTGATTCGACTCAGGATGATACCCAGCTCTTACACCGGCTTGTTCGCTATACGGAGCTAGCAGGTGAGGGTGAGCGCCACAGTCGGTTATTGAAAGCGGCTAAGCTAGCGGGCGGTTTTGTGGCCGCTAATCGACTGGATGAACAGACGGCGATTTATGCCTTGGAAACTGTAGTGAGTGAGTGGCCAATGTTCGCTAAATCCCAGAAAACCATTCGGGACGGGCTGCGCTACGGTATGGCAACCCCCGTCTATCCAGAGGCCAAATACGAGCGTGACAACTACCCGCAAAACCGCTCCTTTGATGCCGGAAAAGTTACTGCTACTGCCAAACCCCCTATATGCACTTTAGCAGCTAGCAGTAACTTTCCAGACGCCGAAAACACATTTGAACAGTGGTTCAATATTAACTCGCCGAAGGAGCCTGACGAACTTATTTTTGAGCAGTCAAGCACGGATGATTGGAAGTCAGACAAGTCAGCTGAGTTTGCAGAATACGTAGTCATTCCAGACAACAAGCGAAATGAGCAAATCAAGACACGCATCGCGTTTCCTTCGGCTCCACTTGCCTTCGATGCTGACGAGCAGTGCCGACGTATATTGTATGCCGTTCTACCTGTAGAAATTGAAAGCGATCCGAATTTTATAGTCGACAACCTGGATGACTGGGCCGCAACGCCCGGCTCTATTCTCAAACCTGCTGAATCGCAAATTGAACGCTTAACGGTTGAGTCTTGTGACAGCTACCCACCTGAAATAGACGAACCCAGCCCCGCCGGTACCATTCCGTTAATCCGGGAAATAAAAGTAATAGACAAACAAAGCTTTTTCGAATGGCAGCGTAGCAAAGAATCGCCTTTTAGTAAACTGGGCTTAGCCTCACTCAATTCCAAACAACAATCATGATACGTACCCATTACGACGATACCTACGAGTACTACCTGTCCTATTTCGAGGGCACACCCGTTAAGATTCTGCGCGACCGCAAAACCGGTGAGATTCTCTTTGATGCCGCCAGCGTCGCTGAATGTCTGGGCTACAGCTCCACCGAATCTATGATGAAAGATGATCAGGTACTCGACTGCATCAGTGCCCACATCAACCAAACCGGCGAGTCTCCTTTGCGTCGCATCTAACCCAACAAGCCATGAACCCAATCCAAAAAAGTATCCAAAAGTATCCAGAATTGGCCGGTTGTCAGAACCAGAAAGAATACGCCGATCGGGTGTTTGCCTTGCATCCCGAACTACCCCAAGACGCTACCCCCCAGCAGCAAGGTGAGCGCAATGAGGCCCTGATCGAGCTGATGCTGGACAGCCCCTTTCAGACCGAAGAGCGGAAGCAGGAAATCCGCAATCAAACCTGGGAGGTCAACCATCGGCAGTTGACCAGTGCGATTCACCGGCTTATCTCCGAGAAAAACCGCATGCCGACCATTAATAAATTAAGTCAGGAAACGGGCATATCTCGGCTGACCATCCGCAAGCACCTCAGGGACTTTCATTTATCGGACGTTTATCAGGAGCAGTTGCAGGGACTCCGAATGCTCTCCACCCAGGTGGTTATTCAACTGTTTAAGCTAGCTATGAGTGGTGACGTCAAAGCCGCCCGGCTGTATCTGGATGCGGTAGGCGGTCTGTCCGATCCGCAATCGTCCCCCGCCCCAAAGCAAACCAGCAACTACATCCAGATCAACAACAATGTCAAGATCGATCAGATCACCTTCGGCATGTTACCCCAGACGGTCCAGCAGGAAATTACCAAGCTGGTCCTGCAGGGCCTGCAAACCACAAGCCTGCCCCCTGAGCATCTTGAAAATTCCTAGCCCTATCCCATGCATATGGAACAATTAACCCTACCACTAGGCATTGTCCTGACGACTGCCCTGCTGGTGCTTTCGATCTGGATAGTCAGGCTCCGCCAAACGGTGACCCTCTTACGCAAAGGGAACGAGGAACTGCTCGATCTGTACCGCACAACGGTCAAAACGCAGCAGCTAACCTATCAGGACTCCCAACTGCATCAGTATGAACAGTATCAGCTCATCCTAGCCAGTCAGGATACCATTGGCGAAAAAAACGCCCGCATTGCCGAGCTAACGGCTAGTCTGGGTGCCGCCAAGCGGCTGCACTCTAACTAGACGGCGACAGGTTAATTGGTGTCTGGGAAAATTGACATAAATATCTAATTATCAAAGGATTATGAATTGAATTGCAGATTGAAAAGGTGTATATTTAAGTAGGGTTACAACACCCTAACTTGTAGAAAACTTAACATTTAAACGGTAAAAGACGTGGCAGATGTAATTATCGATAGCTTCAGTTTAGACGTCTCGGGAGTTGACTCCGGACTGGCCAGAATGATTGACGGGTATGACAACCTGAACGAAGCGACTAAAAAGTCCGCTCAGCAAAACCCCTTCAAACAGCAGGCCAACGATGCCCTGAAGTACAACAATCAGCTTCGGGCAGGCATGAGGGCAATAGGGCAGGTAGCTCAGGCGGAGAAGAACCTGCAAGGGGAAGTCAAACGACTAGCCGCCGAATACGTCAAGGCGGCAATGGCTCAGCAGAAAGCCAGTACCCCGCTGGATCTGAAAAAAAGTCAGGAGCAAATCAAGCAGCTACGCAAAGAGATTGATTTGCTGACCAAACAGATTGACAAAGCCAATGATCAGATCGATAAGCTTAGCAAGAAGCGGAACGGTAACGGCGAAAAAGGCGGCATTCTGGGTAAGATCGATATTGGTGGAACCATTGGTTCTCTGGCCTCGGGGGCGGGACTGGCGCTAGGGGGGGCGGAGGTGATCCGACGGGCGGTAACCGATTCCGCCGAGTACGGCCGCAAGCTCTCCGAGCTTTCCGCCCTGACCGGGGCAACGGGAAAAGCGCTGGCGTTTTTAGATCAGCAGGCCCAGGCCCTCGAAGCTGATACAGGTATTGTAGCCTCAACCATTCTGGATACCTTCAAAGCTGTTGGATCGATTCAACCCGAACTACTGGCCAATAAGCAGGCACTAGCCGATACCACTAAGGAAGTTGTCGCCCTGGCGCAGGCGGGCTCCATCAGCTTACCCGAAGCGGCCCAGGCAACGCTGGGAGCACTGAACCAGTTTGGGGAGGGAGCTGACCAGGCCAGCCGGTTTGTCAACGTACTGGCTGCGGGCGCTCTGAAAGGCGCTTCGGAGATCAACGACACCACTCAGGCTCTTCAGAACTCGGGTACGGCCATGAAAGCCGCAGGACTCAGCTTTGAGCAGGGTAACGCGTTAATTCAGTCCCTGGCGGGGGTAATGATCAAAGGAGCCGAAGCGGGGACAGGTCTACGGAACGTGCTGCTCAAACTCGAAACCGATACGGATAAAAACCTGCGTCCTTCGGTGGTGGGTCTGGACAAGGCTCTGGAGAATGCGGCTAAGAAGTACAACACGACCACTGAGCTAACCAAAGTATTCGGCACTGAAAACATTCTGGTTGCCCGCCGGGTGCTGGATACCCGCAACGAAATTGCCGGACTCACCAAAGATCTGACCGGCACCGACATTGCCTACCAGCAGCAGCGAACCAACCTCAACAACCTGGCCACCGATCTGGACAAGGCGGGTTCGGCCACAACGGGATTCTTTCGGTCATTAGGGCAAGCTCAGGACGGGCTGCTGCGCCGGTTGACCCAGGGCTACACGCTGTTTCTGCAAAACCTCTCCAATAGCAAATCCGTAGCGAGAACATTTATTGATAGCTATTTGAGCAACGATTCCGACGGTTTGATTGGCGCTTTGTTTACTGCCGGTAAAGCAGCCTCTCAGCAATCAGATGCCAATGAGGTTATTCGTAAACGAAATGCGGAGATCGCTGGCATCCGACAGGCGGCTTTGCAACAGGTAGCGGGGGAGACAAAGGATCTGGTTGATCTGTATACCAAACAGGGAGAACTACTGCCCGCCGCCCAGCGCAAAGCGGCTGAAACGATTGCCAAGCAACAGGCTCAACAGCTAAAAGAAGCGCAGGCGGCTCATCTGAAGTTGCGTCAGGAACTGGAAGCCTCTACCACTACCAAACGACCGGGTATTAATGAAGATTTCGCCCAGAGTCGGAAGCGAATCCTGGCAGCTACCACAGCCAAAACAAAAGCGGATAGTGAGCTTGCCCGGTTGGGCAAGGCCGATGCTGAGCGAAAGAAAACTTTACAATCCTTACAGGGGGAGGGCTCAACGGAGGAGGAGAAAAAAGCCCTGGCCTTAGCGGAGAAAAACCGGAAAAGTCTGCTTGAGGGGCGTAAGAAAATGGAGGAGGACCTGCAAAAGCTTCAGGATGATTTCGACAAACAGCGACTGGATAAGCTAGATAAGAACAGCCGGGAGTACCTGGAGCTAAAGCGGGCGTTTGATTTGAAAGAAATCGAGCAGATCCGCGCTCATCTCATTGCCGTGGGTCAGGAGCGAAACGGTTATGAAGTTCTGAACACCAAGACGGGTAAGACCACCAAAGTTAAAGACCTCAATTACAAACTACCCAAACGAACCGAAGACGTACTGGATCAGATGCGGGATGCCACCCGGCCCGACCTCTACACAACCAATACCAAGCGGTTAACCGATCTGATCGATTCAGACTTTACCGATAAGCTGGAAAAGGATCAAATGGACCGGTTAAGGAAGCTGGGAGACATGGAGCTGGAGCTGCGGAACAAACTAGTCGACGAAACCAAAAAAATAACCCGGCAGGCGGGCGAATCGGAGATCGATTACGAGAACCGCAAGGCGGCAGCACTATTGCAAATCAAGCTCGACTACTACAATAAGGTGTTGGCGCTGGCCGAAAAGGACCCCTTCGCTGACAAAGACGCGGTGGCAGGATTCCGGGAAGCCATTCAGGAAATAGAGGGTCAGCTAGCCGGTATCAAAAAAAAGGGCAAGACGGGACCTACCAACCTGTTCGAATTATTCGGCTTGACCTTCAAAGACGAGCAGGGTAACGACATCACCGACTACGTGACCAAGCAGGTCGGTCAGGCCACCAATACTCTGATTGAAAACGCCCAGGCGATTCTGGATCAAAAAATAGCCACCGATCAGGCCAACATTGACTCAATTGATCGGCAACTTGAAGCCAAGCAGCGGGAGATTGATACGGAGTTAGAGCTGCAAAAGCAGGGCTTAGCCAATAGTGTGTCCATTAAACAGCAGGAGTACAGTGCGTTGCAGGCTCAGCGCCAAAAAGAAGTTGAGAGTCAACGGGCTGCCCAGAAGATTCAACTAACTATCAATGCCGCCCTGCAAGCCTCGGAACTAGCCTTGGCCATAGCAAAGATATTTCGATCTGAAGCGGGCATTCCGGTTGTGGGACTTATAGCTGCGGGTGTTGAAGTGGCTGCACTCTTTGCCGCGGTTGCCCTGAGTATATCCAGAATCTCCAGTCTACCTAAATACCACGATGGCGACGAGGTGACCCACCAAACGGCTCGGGAGCGGGCAATACTAGGCAATCGCAAAGCTGACGAGATCGACGCCCGGTTACAGGTTGGCGAAGGGGTAACCCGTAAGGAGTCGTATCAACCCAACAAATCGTTCCTGTCCCGGATCAATAAGTTAGGGCGGGGCATTCGGAGTAGTGACTGGGGGGATCTGCTAGCGGGTACGGGGGTAAGCCTGCCGGAGTCGGTTCGGCAGGAGGATTTGTTGTTGATCCATCAGATCAATGAGACCCGGGCCAACAACGTGGATACAGAACTGCACAGCCAGGTACGGCAGCTAAACGGACACGTTCAGGCGCTGCTCGATGAAACCCGCAAAGGCAACAGTGTTAGCAAAGAGCAGCTACCCGACGGACGGTTCCGCATCACCGACGAGAATGGCAACATTCAGATCGTTAAGTACGTGTAGAAACGATTACATTGGGTTCTCCAAGGCGGCTCTTCAGCGATGTGAGAGCCGCTTTTGGTTTACCGGTGACTAGACGCCTTTTGTAGTCCTACCCGCGGATCAATGTCTCACTTCGGAACAAAATGAGGTGAAATTGACCATTGTAAATCGAATAGAAAAAAGAGGACACAATGCCTATATTTTCTTCGATCCACAACCTCAGCCCCCAAGTTAGATCGATGATGTATTGTCTGGGCTCTAACGAAAAAAAAGCCCCATATACCCGCTTTCTAGTTTCGGGTTTTATCCGCTCTTGTTGCCATTGCTTAATTAAGCATTTATATAATTCTATACAAGAAAGCCAGACACTTGCTGCGCCTGGCTTAATCCATCAACGTATTTCTAACCCTTAACCTGCTACGAATGTAGGCATTATCCAGGGAGAACGTAAATAATTTACGTTCTTTGTTGTATAGAATTGCAAAAGCCTACTAATCTGTATTATCCATGAATACTACAACTCAACTTCTGCTCATCATTGGTCTGCTCAGTTTTATTATTGCCGGTCTGCTGGTTTTGATTGCCCGACTTCGCAGAAAGCAGGTCAGGCTATTGAGCGGTAACACTGAGCTGCGCGATCTGTACCGGGATGCAGTCAGTTATCACCAGCAAGAGCGGGCCGGCAATGAGAAGTACATCCGTCAGCAACACGAACTACTACTAAGTTATCAAACATTAGTTAAGGATCAGAGCCTTCGAATAGAGGAGCTAAAAGCGGACCTTACAGGAGCCAAGCAAATGCACCTGAATTGAGAGAAGGCTAGCAGATTTTAGCCACTAATGCTTTATATACCTCAGCAGTTTCTTTGGGATCGTACACCTTAAACTCGTGTCGATGTGACCCAACCTGTACGGCTAGTTCCTGAGAGAACTTCATAAAGCCTCCACTAGTCATACCCACCTCAGATATTTTAGCGTAGGGGATTGACACAATAGCCCGGCTAGAACCGATAAATTTCCGATCAACGAAGATTATACGCTTGTTAGTAAAGGCAATGTAATCTTCAAAGAGTTGCATTATGTTTTCCAACGTTTCCCCTTGAATAAGTAAAGACTGAACTTCCTTGTTGAATTTATCAGCAGCTGCGGAAGCCACTTTATCAAATAGTCCCATTTACCGTGTGGAGGTTTATAGTTAGATTCCCATAAGTTCGATTTGAGGGGCTTTCTACTCTGCAAAAGTAGGACAACAGCTTCTTGTTGCTAAGCGCAAACGCTTGCCTAATGAACCTAGATTATTCACGTAATCAAACAAACAAAAAGTCGGCCACTTATGTAAGCCGACTTTCTAACAAATAAGACATTTAACTCCGCTTCTAAGGCTTCGCTGAACTGCTGCCTGATGTACCACTACCGCTTTTCATTTTGCGACCGTTGGTCTTGTCGGAAGGCATAGTACCCGACTGGCTGGATGTTGAACTGTTATCCATGTTGGTCGAGCTTTTATCCATCGAGCCCGAATTCATTTTAGAGTCCTTATTGCCCGAGCTTTTCATTCGGCCTGAGTTTGATCCACTCGCACTGGACTGGGTCGACCCGCTCAGCGTTGAGGAGCCATTGGTTCCGTTACCAGTACCACTTGTACCGGGGTTAGGTGTTTGCGCCTGGGCGCTGAAAGCGGCTACGCCCAGTAGCAACGCTCCCATAATGATGACTTTTTTCATAGCGTTAAGAAACTGGCGGGTTAGTCAAGCCAGCCCGTATCTAACTGCCTCTCTAGCTGAAGATGTTTAAAAATGATCTCATTTTAATGCCAAAGCCAATCATTTGCTGGGGAATAAGTCGCCCAGAAGTTGATAATAAGGGCGTGACACATCCAGTAGGGTACCCGTTGACAGTTGAAGCTTCAATGAGCGGGGTTTGCCCTGGATTAATCCGTGTACATACATCGAATTAACCATGATAGATCGGTGCACCCGAATAAACGTAGAGTGCTGACTAAAGTAGTTAAGCGGTTTGGTGACAATGGCATGGCTGCCATCCTTGTAATAAATCCGGGTATATGTAGCCTCCCCTTTTAGCCAAAGAATATCATTCAGCAGGATAGGTCTAGAAAAACCAGGCAAATTTATAGTATCCATAGTTGCGTTGATGAACCTAAACTTACGTTATATGAGCACATCTGGATTTGGTCATGGTTAGTGCACACCAACCCCCCCCCGCTCAAGTGATTGGTGGGACTTTCTACTATCAAGGCCTACATTATTGGGCATGATACTATATAGTGAAGGTCAAAACAGATAAAGATGTAACCAAAACAAGGCAATCCGAGCAAGGGGTATTTCGGCGTAATTTTGACACGGATTTTTCTAGATAAACTTAACGGTTCAGCTAGTTAGTGATCTAAGAAGTTTATGCCCCTCTGCCTTTATACTGTATTTACCTTTTTGCAGTTGACTTTTCATTTGTAGCTCTTCCAACGTGAAAGTAAAGGCCTATTCTGTAAGCTCATGCTTAGAAGGTGTGGATAGAACGGGGTCGCCCATGGTCTGCCGTTGCGGTGCGACAGAAAGCCAGTCCACAACGTAGTCTGGCTTTCTTGTGATAACAACAAGCGGCATAACTACCATTTAATTAATATGTACATACTAACCTAATAGTAGGGTGTAATATTGAGTCTACATTCTCATAAAATGTTATTAGTTGGATGATCGACAGCCACAGCCCATTTGGGGAGTGGCTGTTTTTTGGTCAACCCATTACCTAACTATTCTAATTAATAAAACAACGTTAATTTAAATTAGCCTTTAGTGTATAAAAAACAAAATAGGTTAATGAAAATTACGCGAGAATTATTTGACCAACAACCGCTATTTATTCGCCAGGGAGCCTTGCGGTTGTGGGGCACTCCCTTAGTGCATCGGTTCGATCTATGCCGAAACCGCCATTTGTACAGCTTTGGTGATTTTTTCGCGGAAGCCTGCTTTGATCCTCAAAATGGTAAGCTGACCTGTATTTGTTCGTTTCAACGGACAGAGCGGCTAACTACCTATTTAGATCAGGTCAAATTGACTACATCAGCTTAGCTCTATCCGCTTAGTAGTATTTAATCAATCCAGTCAACTTGTCAGTGAGGGCGACTCCTGTCTTGACTCCGTAGCCGTATTGGGAGCAGGGGTATGCTGGCTATAGCTGTCAGGCAGAGGCCTACCAATCGACTTTGATCCGCCGGGGAGGCCAGCCCGATAAACCGGGTAGCCACGACAAAAACGTACTGCTCCAGAATGGACGGTAAGGAATGGCCAGATGTTATCAAATTAGGAGTTTAGGGAGGAAAAAACGTAACGATATAGTGATTATTGGGGCGGCTATGAAGGTGATAGCCCCATTAACAGGCCTAAGGTCTGGGCCTGCTGATTCAATCGATTCAACCGGGCGGTATGGTCGATAAGCTTCTGGTACCTGCTCAAGCCAGCAGCCGACGGCTCAGCAGCCCCCATATCGATTAGTAAGCTTTCGATCTCCTGTTGCATACCGTCCATCAAGATCTCCAACTGACCAAGTGGGCACTGGCTGGCTGGCATTGGCTGGAGGAGGTGAATATCCGGCTGTATCCTGTAGGTGTTCAGTTGCTGATAGGCCTGATAAAAAGCGCCTACCGCCTGGACCCAATCGATTAGGATAGCTTCGCTGGTGGAGCTATCGAATGTTTTTGAAACTATTTTATAGAAAGGGTGCTGCATAGGTAGCCATTTGTTTAATAGGTTGGTGTATATAGTTACCAAAGATTAAACAAAACAGTATTCATACAAATAGCATCATATAAATAAATTATTTTAATAATTCATGAGTAATGATCAGCTGATCGAATCAGAATAGCATGAGGCGAATCAGCTTATAAGTAGCGTACAATGTACTAGTAAAGGCCCTTACTTACATTTTGCATTTTGAGCTCCAAGAACATCTCGCCTATCTGGCTCATCTTAATTTTCAACTCCGCCAAAACCTCTGTCTTTCATTCCTGAACTTCCGACAGATCTTTATAAGCATCTTCATTAATTAGATTCCAGGCCCTGGCGTGAGCCGCAATGACCACCTTGTTCCAGGTATCCTAATAACCAATCCTAGACGCCCTTACTGCCAGTGTTATCGTACGGCTGACACGCTACGAAGAAAAAATAGAAACGCGCAGTTTTAAACTACGTTTACTATACCTAATTTGTCCCAGATCAAAAACCATTATAGTCAATAGCATGAAAACAGTTTACTTATTTGTTGCCTTGTCGCTGCTGGGTTGCCTGTCAACTTACGCGCAAGACATTTATTTTAATGCCTACACCACGCGGGTAATTACCCCTAGCGGAACAACGGTAGCTAATCTGCCTAGACCTACCAACGGGACCACCAGTGACTACGTGGAGCTACTGGCTTATCAGTATGGATTTAGCAGTACCAGCACAATTGATAGAAATGGGGTAGTTGCAGGAAGGGCGGTTCCGACATCGATTGAGCTCACCAAACGATTTGATGTGTCTTCGGTTTATCTGCAGAACGCTATACTGGCTGGTCAACGCATCCAGACGGCCCAACTCGTAGTCCGAAAAACTAGTGGTGTCGATGCTCCGGCCTTGATCACCCTCATTGAGCTGAAAGATGCCCTGGTTACCAACTTCAATACCAGTGCGGCCCAAAGCGGGGACTGCTGTCCAAGCGAATCGGTCCAGTTGATTTACAGCGCCATCCGCATCACCAACTATCAGCAGGATACCAGAGGAAATGTTACGGCCCAAAGTCCCCAGGTAGTCTGGAATTTTATCACCAACAGAGCCGAATTTTAGGGAGCACCTTGTACCATGATGAGTAGGAGACATCTGCTATTAAGTGGCTTGTTAGTAGCTGGTCAAAGCCTGACTGCACTGGCCCAAAACGGGGCTCACCGCTTGACGCCTGCCCAGCGAATTGCGCCACCGGTTTCGGCTATACAACGGGAGGTCGACCGGCTGGTGGCCATCACGAAGCCAGGCTATTACTCCAGGCAGGCGAACGCGTTCCTAAAGGCGGCACGAGCCCCATCAGACTGTGCGGGTGCCTGTATTCGTGGGTCCGCCCCGCTACTGGTTACACTAATTAGTTTTACTGGTGAACGGCTTGATGCAACCCAGGTAAATCTCAACTGGAGTACCAGCAGCGAGATCAACAACGATCATTTCGCCATCGAACGGTCGGCGAATCCGGCCGCTGGATTCGAAGCGATTGGCACCGTTGTTGGCCAGGGTACTACGAGTTCAACCGCCCGGTATTCGTTTATTGATCCCAATACCAGCACGGGCTATACCTACTACCGGCTGAAGCCGGTGGAACGGGATGGCACGGTTAGTTACAGTAGCATTATCGCCATCAAGGGCTATACTGAGGTGTTAGGGGTCAAAGCCTTTCCCAACCCTGGCTTCCATCGAGACCTTAGCTTTCTGGTCTCGGGGGTGAGGAGTGGGGAAAGCCTGTCGGTTAGTGTCTTTGATGCCCGTGGGGTGGTTATCTATCAGAATCCGAACTACGTACTAGGGGCGAATCAGCAAATTTTTCTGTCGGGCTTTTCGACGCTGCGAGCCGGATCGTACTATGTTCAGATCAAGACCAGCCAACAGCAGGCTAGTACAACGTTCATTGTCGTCCCCTGATAGTGTTTGTTAATTATCTGGCTTGATTCACGACTTAGCCATACCTCGCCAGGTGTGGCTTTTTCTTTTCCAAATTTAGTAGTGGTATTGCTTTGTGCCTTATTGTGTCGTAGCTTTATCTATTCACTGAAATTTACTATCAATGAAAAGCCAAGACGACGATAAAAAGAAAGAGACGCAGCATAAGTCGTTTCGTTTTACTCCCGACACTAGCCGTAAATTAAAAGAAGTAGCTGTCCTTTTTGGTCGTAGTGAAACATCAATGCTTGAGCAAATCATTGATACCTACTACATAGATCGAGCAAAGTTTTTTGACGAGGACCGCAAAAAACGGCTGAAAGACCTTGCTTCTGAATAGTCCCTTGAAAATAATGCGACACAAGTATTGTATTGTGTCGCAAATATGTTAACTTCGCTTATCAATTCGAAACGGAAGAAGCCACATAGTAACCTTAATCGGTTTGCCTGGCTGAACCGGTAGATTTCGCATTGCCCAAAAATAGTAAACCCTAGTAATGAACGCCTGAGAAACAGACACTACTAGGGCTCCTTATCAATCATCTAAACATTATATTCAAATGTTGACCGGACAAAAGTACGGGGAGGGGGACTCCCATGCAAACAATCTTGAGCAATCGGCTCAAAATCCCGATTTAGCGGCAAATTCCGCTAACCCAGCGGTAAAACCAACCCTGATTTCACAGACCTTCGACTTTGACGAACTGGTCCTCTTTGAGAGTCTTTCCGCTACGGGTAAGACCCTGGTCTCCGGTTTAGTCAACTCAGGCAACTATCAACCTGACGTGCTTAGGCGGGCGCTGGTACACATCGCTCAAACCTCAGACGATGCCGCCCCCAGTGAGGTAGTCAACGGCGAATCCTTGCAGTCGATTCTGACGGGCAAACCAATGCAAGACGAAGCCTTAGCGGCCCTGTTCGCTGACCGCATCACCCAGATTGGTGGCGTACTGACCTACGAAGGCCGTACCTATGTCCGGCTCTCGGATTACCTGGAACAGGTGACCAATTCTGAGGAGGGTATCGAAGCCTTCCGTCAGCAACTTTCCGATATCGCAACTCAATACATGCTGTCCAGGAAGTTTCAGGCCATCACCGAGCCGAGTAAGGATCAGAAAGTGTACGATTTGCATAGCGGTATTGCCCTGATGGTCTCGCGGGTAGGCCGTTATAAAGAAAGACCTGTACCCAATCCTGAGAAGCCCGTACCGCTGGATATGCTAGAGAATCCTTTCCAGCCCGAAGGCTACCAGATGCTAATGGAAGCGTCTGCCAGTATCGCTGAGATTGATTCGCTACGCGAGTGGATAACCCGCCTGCAGTTCATGAATACGACTATGGTGCAGATGAACGCTAATCTGAAGTTGATGCTGGATAACCGGGGCGAGGTGATGGAGGTGATGAAAGCCAAGTTAGAAGAGTATGAAGAGTTAATTCCTCAACTCAAAGCGAAGATACCCACTCAGAAGGCACCTGAACACTCCAACGCACTGACGCATAGCTTTCGGGTGAATACTCACCATAAGGGCACCTCTCAGGCCGAGATCCTTTTTTTTGCCTTGACTGAATACCGGGATAGTCGGCGCAAACAGTATCAGGAAGGCATCCAGGAGGGGGAGTTTGAGAATGCCTACGTTGATTTTGACGATTACCAGACGGCGCAGAACATCCTGGATGAATTGCAACTTAGCTCGATCGATCTGGCCAATCAGAACTATTTAGCGGGCTTTTACCGGGGGGATGATGAGCGGTTTCGGGCTAATCGATTAACGGATCAGCGTTTTTACCAAAAGGAGTATCAGGCGTTCCTGGCGCAACATGGCATTAGCTCGACGGAGGAAAAGACTGACGACAGTACACCTTCAGGTCCTGCCGACGAGTAGTGCAACTGTACAGGTGTTTTTATGAATTTCCCCATACCCTAGATAATTTATGAGTACTCCGCAACTAAAAAGTATGGCCTTAACTGGGCCAATGGTCCTTTCGGGTCAGATTAGTCCAATGACCTGGCGCAGACGAATGCCTATCAGTATACGGTTTGCCCTGCGTCCTCCTAAGAAAGGTCGTAGCTATTCCAATCAACATCCTTTGCAGGTCTGGATCACCATCAATCGGCAACGGGTTTGTTTTGGGGCTGTATGGTGTAACCAAAAGTTGCTGGTCAATCCTGCCGACTGGCGGGTGCATAAACAAGCCTCAGCCCGTCGTGTCGATCCAGTAAACGCCCAGATCACTAGTATGAAAGCCTACATTGAAGGCGTTTTTCATCGCCAGCGCGAAACGGGTGGCGTTCCCTCGGTTGAGTCCGTGCAAAATGAATGCCTGACGGGGCTACTACCCGAGTGGTCCAGTGAACACGGCTGGGTCTATCTGCACGACAAAACGAAGCGTCGTAACCCAAACCAATATGCCAACTGCCTTTCGGCCAACAGCCCACTCGATGAAGCCTATATCGCCTACATCGCTCATCTCCAACAGCAGGGAGCAGATAAGATTTTGTCACGCGTATCCCTTGGCCGGTGGAAGCGGGGCCTGCGGCTACTCAATGAGTTTGCCGCCCAAACCAATCAGCAGTTGCCAACGGCCGGATCTGTGAGTGTTGGCTGGGCTAAACGATACCACATCTGGCTACAGACTCAGGACGGAGGGCGAAACCGCTCCCAGCCAGTTGGGGCGGCTCAAGCTAGCCGCTTTGTGCTAAAAGTATCGGCGGTACTGAGGTGGATGATTGAAGAGGATTGGATTCACGACAATCCCATTGCCAGAGTGCGGTGGCCCAAAGCGACCGATAAAGAAGTCCAGTTTTTAGAGCCTGGGCACGTTCATCAACTACTCCAGATGGACCACTCCGGTATTAAAGGCATGGCCTTGTGGTGGTTCTGTCTGATGTGCTGCACGGGCTTAGACTTTCCCGACGCACTGGCATATGCTCGAAACCGAAAAGCGTATGAAGTGATAGGGCCAGAGGGCTTAAAGCTGGTTGGCCGTCGCAAGAAGCCGCCACATAACGAGTATCATTTGCCCCTGCTGGATGAGGTTGAGCAGTTGTTTGCCATCTATCCAACGGGACCCCATGCGCTCAGCGCCCAGTACGTTAATCGCTACACCGATCACATCGAAACCGTGCTGGGTATCTCCTGGCGAATCACCGTAAAAACAGCCCGTAAGACCTTTGGCTGTCTGATGCTGGCGGCTGGTCACCGGATTGCCGATGTGAGTCTAATGCTAGGCCACGCGAGTATTGCCATCACGGAGCGCCATTACGTCAAGGTACGGGCGGCTTCGATCGACCGGAGCATGAAGCGGGTCAAGGTTGACATTAGCCAGTTAGTCGGAGACTCAGCTACACGGAATACAAACCCCTTTATTCAACTCCATAAAACCGCTTAAGTCATGGTCAATTATTTGCACATTAACTTTTATCTAAGAAAGTCAACGCGTACTTCTGCTTACGGTGCCGTTTATGTCAGAGTTACTGTTAATCGTAGCCGCATCACACTTGGCGCCGTTACGGTGATCTCCGGCCTTGATCTGCCTAAATCCATTATGATTCTATGTGTCAACTGGGATCAAACCAAACAGCGGGTAAAACCTGCAGACCCTCAGGCTACTCTCATTAATAAAGCCATTACCGAGAGCGAACAGAAACTTCGCAAGCTCTATGCCCAACATGAGGGCTTTGACGTACGAATGACCTCGAAAGGGGTAAAGTCGTGCGTTCGTGAAGGGGGTAAAATGCGCCCCTCCCTGCCGGATCTGCTAGCTATGTTTTTAGCCGAGCGGACAGCCCTGCAAACTAGAACTTCAACCCTTGACACTTACCGCTTTAAGTTTCGACCCTTGCTGGCTTTTCTTAAGCAGGAGGGTACAACCGATCAGGCTGCTGAGGACTTCACCCCCGGAACACTCAAGCGCTACCGAGCCTTTCTGATCACCAAGCGCGGCAACGGAGAACGGTCTGCGGATAAAACCTGTCAGGTTGTTAAAACGGTGCTATTATGGGCTGCTGAAAACGAGCATATTCAAAAGAATCCCTTGTTAAATGTTCGCATCCGAGTGGACAAAACCCCAAATCTGGAGTGTTTGAGTCAGGAAGAACTAGCCCTTGTGCGAGATGCCAAGCTAATACCTGCCTTGCGATCAGTTGCCGACTGTTTTGATTTTGCCTGTCATACGGGGCTGGCTTACCAAGATATGAAAGCCCTAACGCCCGCATCGATTCGGCTCGTGGAGGGTAGCCATTGCATTGTGGGTAAGCGCTTGAAGACCGGCACCGAGTATTGCATTCCCATTTCACGGCGGGTCTGGGAATTAATGGACAAGTACAAGGGTATTGTTATGCCTTTGCCCAAGCTGGGCGATTATAACCCGCTGCTTCGTCAGATCATGCTGAGTCTGGGTATTGAGAAACGCATCACCTCTCACACGGCTCGGAAAACCTTTGCGGATTGGTGTATCAATGAACTTCAGTTATCCGAAGAGGCAACCATTGTAGCGATGGGCCAGAAAGCGGCTAAGGAGTTAACCCCTTACCGGAAGACCCGACCGAAGCGATTGCTGTCAGAGTTTCCGGCTGAATTACTGCAGGCTAACCCCATGGAGCCCGCTCAAGGGCAAAAGGTAACTCCGTTCTTGCACATTTATAAAGCTTCTTAATTGCTTAATCATGAATCAGACCTCATCTCTGTTAACACGCCGCAACCGGCTTAAAATGACTGTTTACTTCCGCTTGCGCACGGGTCAGAGGTCCAGCGAAAAGCCCCGGCAGCTTTACATTCGCTTAAAAGTTGACGGGGTGGAATGCTCCGACTACGCTAGTGGCGTTTATGTAAGGCCTGATAAGTGGAATTCTAGTCAGCAAAAAGTAGTGGGGTACTCTAAGCTAGCCCAGGAAACGAATAATGAACTGGAAAGTATTCTGGCTGAACACAAAAGCCTGCTGGCCGAGTTGATGCGGCTGCATAACGCAGGGGTAATTCCCTTACTACCTGCAGCCGAAACCATCAAGCAGCACTGGACCCGAAAGGCTACACTGATACCCACGTTGCTTGACGCGTTTCAGACGCACTACACGTATCTGCGGAGTTTAAAAGGGACACCCGAAGCCCGGGAGGAACGCACCCTGAGCAAGTGGAAGAACGGCATGGACTACCTGGCCGAGTACGTCAAGCTTAGCAAATCGGAACGCCTGACCTGTGATCTGATCAGCAATAAATGGGCCGAAGGCTTTTATCATTACCTGATTAAAAAACCGCTGGGATTAGCCACGGCAGCCCGCTATACGGGATATCTGCGGGCGAGCCTTAATCATCTGGTCGAGATTCAGCAGCTCGCTCAAAATCCAATTGCCAACTATTTTCCCGATAAGGGCAAAGACAAACCGATTTATTTTCTGGAGGATGAACACCTGGATAAACTTTGGCAAGTAGAGACGCCAACCGAATCGCACGGATTGGCGCGGGACTGGCTACTATTACTCTGCTACACGGGTATGGATCAGCCGGATTTAGAGCGTTACGTAGCATCGCCTGGCAACTTTACCGAAGAAACCGAAGCCGGGCCTATGATCGTAATACCGCGCGGCAAAACTGGTCTGATTGCCTGTATACCGCTACTGCCTGAAGTCGGGCGGGTGCTGGCCAACTACCCTGGCGGCATCCCCAAAATGAGCAACCAGGAAATCAACCGCTGGACAACCATCATTCAGGATCAGATTGGGTTTACCGAGCGACTAACGGTCAAGATATGCCGGAAGACCGCCGGAGCTTTGTTTCTACGGAAAGGCTACCGGATCGAAGAGGTTAGTAAAGTACTTGGTCACAGTTCGATTCAGACGACATTACGTAATTATGTCAGGGTGACCGGTGCCATGGTCAGGGCAGGTATGTTGCGCGTACAGGGTGCTTCCCAGTCCACCCCCTTCATCCAAATTCATAAAACCGCTTAACCCCCCACGAAGTCGCCTTTTCGACCGAGCTGTATAGCCAGGTTCGGGGGTTGACTAACTATAAAGGCGATGAATTTCTCTTTACTGGCAGGAATTAGGTTGGCATGAACAAATCCAGTAAACACTCTCTTGAACTTTTCCCGGGGAGAGCTATACCTTCCCTTAGGTGTGGATAGAAACGGAAAGCAGACTGACAGTGTCGGTCTGCTTTTTTTCATAAAGGATGGTCTGATTGCCGCTAGATTGTAATACCAGCACTAGAGAATAGTAACGTGTAATATTGAGACACCATTCCTATTGATTGTTAATGGTTAACTTGACGACAGCCGCTTCTCAGGTGGGAAGCGGCTGTTTTTATGTCTGTAAAGGCTGTCAGTGAATTTCCGTTTGGTTTAACGAATAGGGGGCGGTGATTACTTGATCGATAGGGCTGCACTGACATAACCAGTCGGTGGGGTAGATGCCTGTGAGAGTGCAGAAAAACCTATTAGCAAATGGCTCCCTTCGGCTAAGGGTGTGAACAACCCCGTAATTTTTGCCTCAAAAACCCGTCCGGCAGTAGGAACGAAAGGGGGGATAAGTATGGTCGTCTGTGCTCCTGGAATGGCGCTGTACGAATTGGAATTTAGGTCAGCTCGGTATACCTGCGCTAGAATTAAAAAGGGGGCTGTTAAAGTTTGATTTGAGGATGGACTAATACCAACTGTCAAAGCGGTAAGGGTGCCACTTCGGGGAAGAGCCGGATAAAAGACATTGGCCGGATGAATAGTCGAATTAGGACCGTTACTGCTCAGGCCCACGAAGAATAAAGCGGGTTGAAAAGTAATCGTAGTTCCTGAAAAGAACGGGAGTACAGTACTGGGCAGATCCGTTTCAGTAACCAGTCTAACCCAGGCCCCCGCTTGTCGGACATAAAACCCGGCTGGCGATCCGGTTTGATAAACCAGTAATCCCTCAGTAGGAGCCGAAACAGCGGTTGTGCTAGTCACCCTGGGCACGAGTACCCCCTTATCGGTAGCAACCACATCGAGCTGTGCCGATGGGTCGGGCGTGGTGGTGCCGATGCCCACCTGAGCATAGGTAGTTGCCGTGATCAGTAAGAGTAAGGCGGTAAGTAAGCGATGTTTCATTGAGCGAAGTTTAGACAAACCGCAATAGTACAGCAAATAAATAAACCCAGTGAATATAGTTACTAGACGGAGTGCACAGACTTACTCCCCCTCAATAACGGGTCAGATTTCAAATCGCACACTTTATTGAGGGGTGTTACACCTTGTCACACCCTGGCTAACAACCGGCTTACCTGCGTAGCCTGGAACCTGCACCCCTAGCGGTCTGGAGTCCTTCAGTGTTGAGGTGTTAGGCAATCTGGGAGTAGTTGATCATGTAGGATATGTAAGAAATGCAGGCTCAAAAACATCTTTTTTCGGCCGAGCTGTATAACCATGCCCGGCGGTTGAATTAATTAACAGTAAGATGGCCCCGGCAAATAGTCGGGGCTTTTTTATTGATCTGTTTGCCTTAAATAGTTCTTCTGCGACTAACCAACTCAGCAGACGTTGACCGTTCGCTCAAAGCGGCGACCCTGTTGCCTCAAAATTGATACAGGTTGCCCCAAATCTTAGATTCCTAATGATTCGTTAGGCAGATTATTGTCTGCCCGATCGTAGCTAATAGGGAGCGGTGGGAGCCTCAGGTATTTTAAGATTCAATCAACCAATTAACCATTTTACTAAATTCTAAAATCAATGGAAGCACTCAGTTGGAGTAACTGGTACCGTAGTGAAGGTTGCCGCAAGTGGATGGACAAGACGACCTTTGCTGGAACGTCGTTCACGAGCATTTTCTATCAGGCCATGCGCCTTATCTTTTTAGATGAGAAAGGAAACAAGGGCTTGCTTTACACAAACGCAGTATCTGCTGCATCACATCTGATTGTGAAGGCTAACAACGGCTATCGGAATGGCTTTAGCGTAGAGGATCAGCAGGTGCATCTCTCTGCTTATGGGTTGTTTCGTTACAACAATACATCAACAAGTCCGGGGCGGTTACGCTTTGAAGGCCCCGATGGGGATGACTTGACAAAAACTCAGTATGCGGAGACTTCCTCCGGTAGCCAGACGATCGAAATTCATTTCTATAATATAATCAAACACGCCAGGGAGGGAACCGGTGCGTTTACGCCAAGTGGACCTGTACCCGAAAACGCACACGGGGCGCTGGTACTGGCCTATTTCACTGGAGCTGTCGTTCTACATGAAATGATGCGGGAACACGGCTTTAACGCCAAGGACAATTCATCCTTACCACAGGTTGCTATGCAGTCCGTACTCGATGCGGCCAAGATCGTCTTTGATCAGAGTACCACACTGCCACTAAGTGCCTCCATCAACGGATGGCCCGCCTACGGTCCCAGGTGGCAATACTGGCAATTTCTGGGGGGTGAGGTAATCAATGATTTGGGCGTAGTGGCGATTCCAGGAACAAGAACCGTTGATATTTACGCCCAATGGAGTGATCAAACCCTGTATCAAAAGTACTGGGCCAATGGTCAGTGGTCAAGCTGGATGTCCGTCGATCCAAGCTTTGATATGCACCCTTCGTCGTCACCCGTTGTGGTTTCAGTCAATGCCAGCCACCGGGCTATATTCGCCCGGAAACGTCAGAATTTATGCACCTATTACAAACTGTGGAATGGCGATAATTGGCTTCCCTGGACATTACTCACTGGCCAAATAGCGGGCAAGATAGGAGTTGGAGATGTATCGGCGGTTGTTATTCCAGGAACGAAGGTGATTGATGTCTATGTGCGGGGGGCGGACGATACCCTATGGCAAACCTTCTCGACTAATGCCGGCTATGACAATTGGACGGAATGGTTTCCCGTTGATTCAAGTTTCAAAATGGATTCCTCACCCACGGCTGTTTCAGCGAACACCGGTCACCGGGCTATATACGCCCGAGGGAAAGATGGCAATGTCTATCACAAAGCCTGGGATGGGAGTTGGCACGGCTGGGAATCCCTGGGCGGTAAGGGTGTTGTGAAAGGAGACGTTGCTGCAGTAATCGTTCCAGGTACTAATGTTACTGATTTATACATGCAGGGAGTGGATGGTGGCCTTTGGCAACAGTACTGGGACAATGGCTGGTCAGGCTGGTTTGCGGTCGACAAAGAATTTAAGCTTGTCTCCTCACCGGCGGTTATTTCAACGGATGCTAGTCATCGATCCGTTTTTGCCAAAGGGGCGCCGGGCACAAACTTTGTCTACCATAAATTCTACCGGTAGCAGGTCTGGCTAAGTTACTTGACGATTGACCAAGGAGGGTGTTCTATTCTAATAGAGGTTGTCAATTTTCTAACTAAGATTGGCAGCCTCTATTCGTGTAGGAAGTGTAGAATGTGCAGGCTATAAAACAATCTTTTTTATTCCCTGCGCCAACGGCCGGAAAGATATTTGAGTTAAATCCTCTCTTTTTTAGGCGATCCGGAGTATGTTCAGTATGCTTGCCAGTCGCTTTTTGCCTTTTTTATGAATTTTAACCACAGCGTTTTGGGGTGAGTTGTGGACAAGTGGAAAAAGGGGTGCATAGGGGGCCTTTTCTGGTGGAGGTCAAACCACGCAAAGCCTCTTTTAAGTCGGTTGCGGAGTAACATTAGTAACTTCTACTCCATAGGCAAGCATCCCTTTTATAAGTTTTGTAGGATAGCCGTCTGAGCGTTTTCAGAATTAATTTATGTGAGCCAAGAAAAGATAGGTGAAATGCCGCTGTATGGTAAATCCTTAGTTGATAGATGTGCTAGTTTGGATCCCACTCTTTAACCATCTTAATTTATATTGCCGCGTAGTGTACCAGTTATAGCTTATTAGAACTAAACACCACAATAGGGACCCATAAGCAAATATCTCAACAGTCGAAAGATAAAACCAGATAGGATTAGCCGAATTAAACATAATCATCATAAAGATGAACGTAGCGCCAATTGCTAAAAGAAGCACAGCCAACTTTGAACCGCTATCCAGCCCCTTCTCCACATCATAACCTAACGTATCGGTTAGTCGTCTCAGGCTAATCGCCAATAAGTCACAAGCACCCACAGAAGCTATTATTTCTAATAATGAAGGGGTTGAATCAATAGGCTCTCCTGACCTTCCTTCCGGAAAAATAATAAACATTGAATTTCCAATTGTATTGGGTAATGAGTCAATATTCACATCCATCTGTTTTAATGCACCTAGTGTGTTACTCCAATAGCTTTCACGCACTTCGACAGGGATACCCTCTACGGGAAAAAAGATGATCAGCTTATGTCTGTATTCGTTCGACAACAACTGTTTTAATTCCCAAAGTACGCTTTCACTTAATCCCCATGACCAGATCAGATAGGTGGATTCTTTTGCGTAGCTGTGGAAGACTTCCTGCCAATTCTCTTCGGTGTTATCGATTTTTGCACCACCTATGTAAGTGGTTTTTTTATTGAGCAGGGTAACGAGCGGACCAATTGGCTCAAAATATTTAGTGAGCGTGTATTCGTAGGTTTCTTCTACCTGAATGGAATTTCCGACAAAACGTGTTTCAATATCTCTGTCAGCTTGGAAAGAGCGTAGATATAACACGGGTGGTTTTTGAGAAGCCTTTACCTCTTCAACGGTTTTCTCTTCTTCGCTAAGTCCTTCTTTATAAAGCTGAGCGGTACTCGGTTTATGTACTAATGAAAGCAAAGTGAGTACAACAATTCCAATAATCACATAAGGTATTGGAATATTAAATTCATTATTCTTGAAAAGGGCTAGTAACAGGGGACAGCCTATAGTAATTAGGATGGCTATGGCCTTTTTTGAATTCATGGTTTTATTACCTGTCGATTCATATTCATCTATGTTCAGGTCAATGGAAGCGTGGGAGTATATGGTTTATTTACAGCGAGCTAACGACTTAAATGTACGTTAGAAATTGACCTATTTTGTTCATGATTCTAAGTCAACTACGACTACTTTATCGAACGGTCATCTTATATTTTACTTGTATTTGTAATAGCAAAACTATATCATAGCGGTTTGACGCCTGAAACCGACACCGCTATGAATGACACGATTGACCCCATACCGCCCGAAAACATCTTTCGAGTCGATGCCAGCCGCCGGGAACTGATTCCCTTTTGGGACATACCCGTATCCGCTGGCTTCACCAGTCCCGCTGAAAATCACATTCGGGAGCGGCTCAATTTGCAGGATCTGTGCGTGCTACATCCCGACTGTACCCACTTTGTCAAGGCAACCGGGGAAAGCATGATAGGCGACTACATTTATCCCGGATCGATCTTGGTCGTCGACTCGACAATACCTGTCGAAACGGGGAAGGTCATTGTGGCATACGTCAATGACGGCTGGTGCGTGAAGCGGTTTGTGAGTAAAGCCCCCATGGTCATGCTCGAATCCAGTAACAGCCAGTACGCGCCGATTTATCTGCATCCCGACCGGGACCGCTTCGACGTGCTGGGCGTGGTTACCTTCATCATCTCCAAACCGCCCAGGTATGTACGCCCTTGTTGATGGAAAAAACTTCTACGCCAGCTGCCACCGGATCTTTCGTCGGGACCTGGAAGGAAAACCTATCATTGTCCTCTCGAACCGGGATGGTAACGTGGTGGCCAGAAGTGACGAGGCCAAAGCTTTGGGTATCAAAATGGGGCAGGTTTTCTTCGAAACCAAAGAACTTCGCGAGCAGAACGAGATTACCGTATTCTCTTCCAACTACGAGTTTTACGGGGATATTTCCGCTAAACTAATGAGCCTGTTGACCCAGTTTGCGCCCGACGTGGAGGTGTACTCGATCGATGAAGCGTTCCTGCAACTGGAAGAATACACGGGCATTTATCCGAGCTATCAGGATCTGGGCCGCGACATCCGGATCAAGATCAAACAGTGGCTACATATTCCGGTGGGCGTTGGCATTGCCCCAACGAAAACGCTGGCGAAGGTGGCCAATAAACTAGCCAAGAAAAGCCCCGATCTGGTTTGTGTACTGAATACACCCGAAGCGATTACTGAAGCCCTGGAAGATTTTCCAGTGGAAGATCTGTGGGGCGTGGGTCGCCAGTCGGCCGCCAAGCTTAGAAACGTAGGCATTAAAACGGCTGCTCAGCTTCGGGACGTCAACGATGACTGGATTCGCCAGGTGATGACCGTTAATGGACTGCGCCTGGTGCATGAGCTGCGCGGGCGTCCTTGCAAGCTACTGGAGGTGAACCCGCCACCGAGAAAATCCATCTGCACCGAGCCGGGCTTTGGTCATGTCATTCCGGATCTTTCGCAGATCAACGATGCGCTAACGGTACACCTCTCCCGCATCTGCGAAAAGTTACGTCGTCAGGAGTCGCTCTGTGGCGCCGTGACCGTTTGGCTTCGCACGAACCCACACAGAAAGACACCAATCAATGGCCAACCTGCCAAGCAGTACAGCAACAGCGTGACGGTTCGGCTTCCTCATCCAACCAGTTCAACCCTGGAGATCATCAAATACGCCGAATCGGGTCTGAAAGCTATTTTTAAGTTTGGGTATCATTATGCCCGGGTAGGGGTGATGCTGACGGACCTGGTACCGGCCGATTACCGACAGGCGGGCGTGTTTACCCAAGGTCCAGACGAGCGGCTGATTCGATTATCCAGGGCAATGGATAAAGTCAATAAGCGCTACGGACACGACACGCTCCGGATGGCTTCACAGCTGTACAATCCCGAGTGGCCCATGAAGCCGCAGTGGCTTACGCCACGCTACACGACGCAGTGGGAGGATATATTAGAAGTAAGCTGACACAGGTATGAATCGAGTCATTAGCCAAGGCGATCGGGTGGTAGTCAACCCTACCAAAAAGGGTTTTACCCGTAAGCCCTACAAAGCCACCGTGATTAATTGGATGCCATCGGGAAAGCTGAAAGTACAACCCGATGGTGACCGGCCAACCCAACTAGTCAATAGTGACGATGTGAAAAAGCTGTCTGACAAACCAGTGCAGAACCTAACAACCGGTAAATAGAACCATGACACAAGAACAGATTAAAGAGGTATGGGCTCGAAAGGTAGCCTTGCAAACGGCTTTGAATGCATTAGCCGATTTGCCGGAAAATAAGCGGGCTAGATCAGAACTGAAAGAAGGGATTGAGTCCTGTAATACGGAGCTAGTATCAGGCACGTATAATCCACCTTTAGTCGAAAAAATCTAATAAAATATTGGCGGGATGATTGGCTGAATTAAAATGCATAATAAAGCCCTGACTGCCGCATCAGGGCTTTATCACTAGGCTAATACTAAACGTTCAGGCATTTCGTCGTACGTCCGTCCGTTCAATAATCGACCGGTCGCTTTTTTATTTTTCCCGCCCCACTGTTTAAAGAAAAAATTAACCCCTTGCTCTTCGCATTGTACTCGGATATCCTGCACCCAAGCCTCCTCCATTGGACGGGCTCTAAAACCAGATTCACCCCCGACGATCACCCAGTCAATACCTGTTAGATTTAGATTCGGTAATGGACCAAGTAAAGGTTCGAGCGAAAGAAATTTAATCTTAGCATCCGTTCGTCGCAAATGATCGATCCGTTCAACAACGCGATTATCTTCCACTGACACCCCCATCCAGATATTTCCAGTCCAAGTCAGTTGATCGGAGTAAGCTTCCAACAAATCAGCTCGCTTGGTTAGAACCTGGAACGTATGCTGCGGACAACGATTCATCGTATCGAATACTTTCTGGATAAATTCGAGCGGTACGTTTTTGTGAAAAAGATCTGACATCGAATTGACAAAAACCGTTTTCGGTTTCTTCCAGGAAAACGGTAGATTAATTTCTGAATCGTGCGTAACAACCGTTTTAAATCCTGCCGAATATTTTTGCTGACCCATCGCTTTTAATCGTTTGGTCATGACCTCTGCGTAACAGAATTTACAGCCAGCCGTTAATTTATCACAGCCAGTTGTAGGATTCCAGGTCATTTCTGTCCATTCAATACTCGATTGTGCCATTAGTTAAGTGGTTGATTTTCTTTAAATTAAGATTATTTTTTCGAATAAACAAGTATTATTTCATAATTTAAAGAATGTAATAATAACGCTATCTGCCATCGTAGCAATGCCTTTTATACTACGTCGCTTACTACGTGGGGGTTCGCAAGAAATCTGTTTTGATGCCTCAAGCTGCCGCAGAGCCTCCTTATAATTCTTTTCGATATATGGCTTGCCAATGTTATGGATAAAATAGATCTGCTCTACAGTATGGCTAGTTCCGGCGAATTTTTCTAGCAATAGTTTTTTAAGGACTGGAATTGAAAAATCGGGCAGTAAACGTGGTTGATGCTCGGTTAGCTTGTTAAATTCCATCATACCTACGCCCTCCTGCTGTTCGCTGCTCATGCCCATCATTATTTCTTTCATTTTGGCATAGCCCAGTTCGTGTTTGGTCGCAAAAAAGAGGTGATGTATAGTTCTGGTTCCCCGTTCGTCCCGAAAACGGTAGTGTAAGGGGCGGATTATTTTTTCGTCAATCGATGAAATTCTCTGGCAAATTGTTTCCGTTACTTTTTCTTCTCGATCTTCGACGTTAGGTGTTGATTCATCCAGAAATTCAGCCAGCTGATTGAATAAATCATCACCAAACAACCGTTTCATATTTTTATTGAAAACTGGATTACTGATAGCCATATTTATTCGTTTGTAGTTGAAAAAGAATATGACTTCGCTACCCCAGCTTTTAATTACTTTGAAGAAATCCAGTTGAAGTCCGTTATAACCAAATGGGTCTACGAACAATAAGGTGGGCTTTATATTGCCATTCGGATAAACTTCACTTAATGAAATATCAAATACGTCTTTATTGGAATATACTATCGGATATTTAAGCGATTCTATACCCGCCAGTGCCTCAATTTCAGATTTTAGTTTAGCTATATACTCAGAGTTTTCGTCGTTAAAAAACACCCTAAGCTTCGTACGAATAAGAGGATCGCTAATTGCGTTTTTAATAATTAATAGAGGAGTAGATTCTGAGCCGTCTTCATATTTACCCTGGCCAGAAAACAGATCGACGTAATAAAACTCTTCCACTCGATTGGCCATTACTTTGGCCCAGACCCAGAAGTACTTCGAAACAATACTGGCTTTTATAAATGATTGCTCTTTTCTAACTAAAAAGAAGTCAGCGTTTGATGCTGCCATTGATACATAAGGTTTAGGTGTAGATCAGAACAGCATCTTTCCAGCTGATTTTCTATGCAGATAGCCTTTTTGGGCTACCCACGAAGGTGCTAGCAATAAAGGGAATTGTCATATGATATCTACTTACAGTCATTATGGTATAACCCTATCCACCCCTGCTTCAATCACCCGCTGCATATCACCCGGCACATTCGACAGCAAATCATACCCCGTCTGCCGCTCTACATCATCAACACTAACCCGGTAGTTGCCCCACGGCTGATCACCTTCGGCGTTGGTAATTAGTAATTATGGAGCAACTTTCATGTGACAAAATAGATTTAGTTTTAAGCGATAAATAAATAATCAATGGACCGGGAGAGGCTAAGAACAAGTCCAATAGCTGACGCGCTTACATTCTCAAAATACACGGGTATGGTTTTTGAGGAACCTTTAATTTTACATCATTGTGCTCAAAGCAACGAATATTTTCACTGGATAGAACATTTAAACAGCTTTGAGAGCTTTCTATCCAAAAAACCTCCTCAGTATAATTTGAGGGCTGATCTCCAGCCATTAAAGAAGTTAATTTCAGTAGGCCTTGAAAAGATAGGTTATACAGAGCAGGCAAAAAAAATTGGATTGTGTTCTACTGAAATTGAACTTAATAATAAAATTATAGAGCAGTATACAGATGAAACCTCCTTATATTATGATGTTAATAAATTCTTAAGAGATTGCCATCTATATCAAGATGGTAATTTTAATACCGATGATACCGAAAGCTTTGATAATGCATTAGCTCCTTGGATACTACAACTTAATGTGGCTATTAGGCAGAAGCCGACGTTTGAACAAAAAGTATATAGAGGTACAAATTTATCACAGGAGGATATAGAGAAATACACTGAAAGTGAATTGTTTGTTTGGGCACCATTCGTATCTGCTTCGAAATCTAAGGAGGAATGCTTTGGAGGCAATGTGCTTTTTGAAATATTCACTGAAAGCGCTATGTCTTTGAACGACAAGAGGTATCCTCGTGATATTTCACTTTTTTCTAAGTTTAAAGAGGAAGAAGAGGTTTTATTTCCTGTTGCATGTGCCTATCGTGTCCATTATGTAAAAAAGGAAGATGCGTTAACAACAATAGGAGTTGCTACAGTTGATTACAATTGATCCACGGCCCATACGAGAATCGCTGGAATAAGAGATCTTTTTTGGTTGCCTGCAACACGGGGAACTCCCCAGTATAGCAGGCAAACTGACTATGGCATTACGCTTCGCAACCTGATTTAAAATCTGATGCGTGCATTGTTGATTCCCTCCGTGCAGGGTAACTTCCTGCCGATAGGAAGCATGTCCCGAAGGAGAGTTAGCAGCCAACTCGATGAGGGTATAAAGTGGCCAGCTATGTTTATGTGGCCACTCTAGTGTATTCATCTCAAGAAATTAAGTTATCAGGCATACTCAGTCAACACTAAATATATATCTCATTCTTGGGTGGCAAGGTAGTAAACTCCTATATATGGGCTTTACCATTACCACCCAGAAAAGCAACACAGCAACTGCTTCATTTTATTAAATATCTGTTACTTTGGCACCTTAGTATTGTTAACGATTAATTCTAGCCGTTTTTCTTCTGATCCTGTCCATTCATCATGCTTGAACTGATTAAGACTGATAGGCCTCAAATTTATAACTCGATCGACTGGCACGTTCTTATTTAAAACAAGCTCTTTGTTTTCCTTAGCGGATACAAGTTCAAGTTTGTAGCTGCTGCTAACTAATGGTGAAAGTTTACCACCGCCGACTATGGCAATGGGAATGGATAAGTTTTTATCGCACCATTCATGATATTGATCTATTGTCATATGAAAAACCTCCTGTCTAACTAGCGGCACATTATATGCCAGGGTTTTAAAACTAGGAATATCATATACATGATGAATCCGTTCTAACTGATTAGTTGCCTTATTTATGAACCCCCCTGCTCCTAAATCTATTATATAGTATGGATCGTATTCGTGGATAAACTTAGATGAGTTTATCAAGAAGCAGCTTATCAGTACATTAACCGAATTGTGTGTAACTTCTCCACTTCGGTGAGTGAATCCATCCAGCCGTAAAAAGACGTTTAAGCTGGGAAATTTGATTTGCTTAAATAGGGCATCAATGACATAATGCGGAGCTACCTTAGTTTGGCCATCCAGCCTCATGTAATAAATATTATCAAATTGGTGTGGTTTAGCTGAGCTTTCGGGGACTTCGATTAAATAAACAAATTTGCCATGTTCTACCTCAATTGGTTCTACTTGGACAGATGCGGCAAAGGGAGTGATTCGGTTAGATATCTTACTGATTAAATCGTCTCTGGTGTAACGTTTTTCAACGGGAGATAGATGGTCAGCAAATACTTTTTGCCCATTGGTATTTTTCACTTCCTCTGGAGCTCCCCAGATCAATAGGCCCCCGTTTGAGTTCAAAAACCCACAGATTGTTTTAAGTATCGCATTCTCTTTATGTTTGATATCGCCTTCTCTTTGAGAAAAAGATTTGAATTCAAGTGTTAGTGATTCATCTCTTTCTTCGGAGAAAAAAGATATTAAATCGCTGGCAGTAACTTGATCAATCGATTTTCCGAACTGATTTTGAGCGAAAGAGCTAGCCATAACAGGTGTGGATGAGAAGAAATGTTGTACCAATTGATGTACCTAAAATGAAAACAGCCACCTACTGAGTTTGTAAGTGGCTGATAATCAGAGTCGGGAAGGCGGGATTCGAACCCACGACCTCTTGCACCCCATGCAAGCACGCTACCGGACTGCGCTACATCCCGAATGGGACTGCAAAAGTAATGAAGAGTGTAGAATGAACAATGAAGAATAAAGGAAATTTACAAATACTTTTCCAATGTTCATTCTACACTTTATACGTTCTACTTAGTTCTTACCGCTTCCCTGCGTGGCTGGGGGTTGCGTAGTACGTCGCTGTTGTTGCATTGGATTTGATCCGGCTGCCGTTCCATTCTGACGCTGTTTGAATAACTGAAAGCGCGTTGGCTGAGCCACGCGTGGAAATGAGTTATTCTCGGCATCAATATCGGCAATCTCCTGATACGGATCGAGCGTCCATTGGGTCACTTTCTTGTTCGTAGCAATGACTTTCTTGATCGATACGTCGTTGAAGCGCCAGATTTCAGCGGGGAAACGGGCTACTGAATCCGTGCCATCTTCGAACTGCATCCGTATAATCACCGGCATGGGTAAACCACCTTTATTCTTCAGCGACAACGTATAAAAATTAGTCCCTCCGTATGTTTCGATCGTTTTACGTTCGTCTGCGCTCAACGTTGCCAAATAATCCTGATATTTCTTTTTATCGGCATCTGTAACTGCATACGGATCATAGCTATTATAAAAGTCATTCATGGTCGAATCTTTAGCAACGACCGTTTCCGCTTTCGTGGCAGCATCCCGCTGTTTACTAACGGTACCTGCCCGACGTTGAGCTTCGGATTTGGCGGCTGCTTTACTAATTGTGGGATCTCCTGAATCGACCTGGAACCAATCAACCTCTGTTAAATCCTGATCAACGGGCTCTACGCCATAGAACCAGCCTTTCCAGAACCAGTCCAGATCAACGCCCGAAGCATCTTCCAGCGTCCGGAAGAAGTCAGCGGGTTCGGGACTTTTGAACGCCCAACGACGGGCATATTCTTTGAAGGCATAATCAAATAACTCCCGCCCCATCACCGTTTCTCGCAGAATATTTAGCGCTGTGGCCGGTTTCGCATAGGCATTAGGTCCAAGACCAATGACGTTATCGGAGGAAGTCATAATGGGCGATAGTACCGCCTTGTCCGACTTCATATAGTCAACAATGTCCTGTGGTTCGCCCCGTCGACTTGGGAAATTAAAATCCCACTCTTTCTCTGCCAGATACTGACAAAAGGTATTGAGCCCCTCATCCATCCAGGTCCACTGGCGTTCGTCGGAGTTAACAATCATCGGAAAGAAATTGTGACCCACTTCATGAATAATCACCCCAATCATGCCTGCTTTTACTTGAGCCGAATACGTACCATCGGGTTCCGGACGACCACCATTGAACGAAATCATTGGGTACTCCATCCCTCCTCCGGGCGTACCGTGACAGGAAATAGCCACTGGATATGGATACTTGATCGTGCGATTGCCGTACGATTTTAACGTATGCTCAACAACACGGGTTGAATATTGGCCCCAGAGCGGGTTTCCCTCCTTTGAATAGAAGGACATACTCCATATTTTACGTCCGTCGCCATATACATCTGTTTGCATAGCATCCCAAATGAATTTGCGGCTACTAGCGAAAGCAAAATCACGAACATTCTGCGCATTATACACCCAAGTTTTCTTGCCGTTGGTAGCTCCCGGTTTTGCTTTCTCAGCCGCTTCGGCTTCGGCTTGTGTTACAATGACAATCGGCGTTTTCGACGTAGCGGCCTGTGCCATGCGTTTCTGTTGAGTAGCCGTCAATACTTGTTTGTAGTTCTGACACTCCCCTGTTGCTCCGACTACATGGTCACTCGGTACCGTAATGGCTACTTTGTAATTGCCGAAAATAAGCGTGAACTCACCCTGACCCAGAAATTGCTTGTTCTGCCAGCCGTTGACGTCGTTGTAAGCGCACAAACGCGGAAACCAGTGCGCAATGAAGTAATTATAGTTGCCATCCTTTGGAAAAAACTCCATACCACTGCGTCCGTAATATTCGGTAATGAAGTAGTTCCAATCGACATTAAACGAGTAGCTACCACCGGGTTTCAAAGCCGCTGGCAAATCAATCCGCATCATGGTTTGATTAATAACGTACTTAAGTGGCTTCCCTGACTTGGCATCTTTAACGGCGTTAATCTTATAGCCATACTTATCGGAAGCTTGCTGGCTGCTACGTTCCCGCACAGAAGTCAAGTTCTGTAACTGAGCGAAACTCATGCCGCTCTCATTTACACCCCCAGTGCGCGTAACGCTGCCAATTGACCCTTTTGCAAACAGATTCTGGTCGAGTTGAAGCCAGATGAAGGGCAATTCATCGGTTGAGTTATTGTGATACGTAACGGTCTCCGTACCGATAATTTTTTGGGTTGCGTCGTCGAGTTCGACCTTAATATCGTAATCGGCCCGGTTCTGAAAATAATCTTTACCCGGTGCGCCAGCCGCCGTTCGGAACGTATTTGGCGTTGGCAACATTGGCCCGAGTTGCTCGAAGCGCGTATTGGCATTCTGAGTTGGGGCCGGAGTCTGTGCCAGCAACGTTGCGGAACAAAACGTTAGTCCGACCAGTAACACTACGTTTCTCATAGTTTGTCGAAAGATTGATAGAGGGTATTAATTTTTGCCGCTTCCCTGCTGGGCAGGAGCTTGTTTGCGTTGTTGCTGCATTGGATTTGGTCCAGCCGGGTTTCTGCTCTGTTGTTGCTTAAACAGCTGAAAACGGGTTGGCTGAGTAACCGGTGGAAATGCATTGTCTTCAGTATTAATATCGGCGATCTCGTAATAAGGGTCAAGTGTCCATTGCTTTACCTTCTTATTCGTAGCAATGACTTTCTTAATCGATACGTCGTTGAAGCGCCAGATTTCGGCCGGGAATCGGGCTACTGAATCCGTGCCATCTTCAAACTCCATCCGAACGATAACCGGCATCGGTATGCCTCCTTTGTTTTGCAGAGAGAGTGTATAAAGATTTGTACCCGCTTCGGCCAACGAGCGTTCTTCTGCGCTTAGCGAGGCTACATAATCCTGGTATTTTTTTCGGTCTTCGGCCGTAACGGCATATGGATCATAGCGATTGTAAAAGTCGAGCATGGTGCTATCCTGCGCCACCACTGTCTGATCTTTGCTGAGCGCATCTCGTTGTTTACTGACCGTGTTTAGTTTACGTTGAGCGGCCGAACGAGCTTCGGCTTTCGTTATGTCCGGATTTTGAGAATTGGCCTGAAACCAGTCTACTTTTACCAGCGATTGGTCGACAGGTTGTACGGTGTAAAACCAGCCTTTCCAGAACCAGTCCAGATCAACGCCCGAAGCGTCTTCCATCGTCCGAAAGAAGTCAGCGGGTTCGGGGCTTTTGAACGCCCAGCGACGGGCATATTCTTTGAAGGCATAATCAAATAACTCGCGTCCCATCACCGTTTCGCGCAGAATATTTAGCGCTGTGGCGGGTTTGGTGTATGCATTCGGACCAAACGTATTGCCAGGAATATTATCTGAGCTACTCATGATAGGAACCTGCTGAGTCGAATCAAGCTGCATGTAGGGCACGATGTATTGAGGATCGATCCCATGCGCCGGGAAATCGGCATCCCATTCAAGACAGGCCAACCCTTCCAGAAAACTATTCAAACCTTCGTCCATCCAGGACCACTGGCGTTCATCGGAGTTGACGATCATCGGGAAAAAATTGTGCCCCACCTCATGTATTACCACTGATATAAGAAAATTCTTCGTACCTACAGCATACGTACCGTCGGGTTCAGGTCTGGCGCCGTTAAAGCTGATCATTGGATATTCCATACCGCCAACTGGACCGTGAACGGAATACGCTACAGGATACGGGTAAGCAATGGTGCGACGGGAGTAGGAACGTAGCGTATGCGCCACCAGACGAGTCGAGTATTGGCCCCAGAGTGGATTGGCTTCTTTCGGATAAAGTGACATTGCCCAGACCCGTTTTCCTTCAACATTTGGTTGCAGAGCATCCCACATGAATTTACGACTGCTGGCAAACGAAAAATCACGTACATTGTCGGCTTTAAAAATCCAGGTCTTTGTGCCCGAGGGTTTGCCTTTCTCGGCCGCTTCGGCTTCGGCCTGTGTGACAATCAGCACTGGGTTTTCGCCGGGTTTATCGCCCCGACCTTTCGCTTCGTTCCAGCGTTTCTGCTGGGTTGCATTCAAGACTTGGGCCGGATTTTGTAATTCACCCGTTGCGCCAACGATATGGTCGTTTGGAACCGTTAATGCGACCTTATAATTACCAAAGATTAGCGTGAATTCTCCACGGCCCAGAAACTGCTTGTTCTGCCAGCCAGTAACGTCATTATACGAGCACAGTCGCGGAAACCATTGGGCAATCTCGTAAATGTAATTACCGTCTTTCGGGAAAAACTCGTAACCTCCTCGGGCACCTACTCCTTTTACATCAACAATATTGAAGTTCCAGTCAATCGAAAATGTTACGGATTTGCCCGAGGCTACCGCCGTTGGTAAATCGATCCGCATCATGGTCTGATTGATCGTGTATTTGAGCGGCTTCCCCGCCTGATCACGTACGGAGGTTATCTTATGACCATAGTCTTTTCCCGCCAATGATGCGTTGGGATCAATTTGTCGTAGTGTAGCACCCTGGTGCGAGTCGATACTATTTGTTTGGGTAGACTTACCAATCGATTCAGGCCGAAACAAGTTCTGATCGAGCTGAAGCCACAAGTAGGTCAGAGGATCGGAAGAACGGTTATGATACGTAATGGTTTCCGTACCAGTTAGTTTCTGCTTCGTATCATCCAGTGTCGCTTTGATGTCATAATCGGCCCGGTTCTGGAAATAATCTTTGCCTGGTGATCCGGCTGCTGTACGGAACGTAGTGGGTGAAGGGAGGTTTGGCCCCAACTGCTCGAAGCGTGTGTTGGCGCTTTGTGATGATGGCGTGGGTCGCTGAGCCAAAACTAACCCTGCCGGAATGGCGAAACTTACAATTAGCAAAATTATCTTTTGCATATTTCAGGCTGTAGTTGTTGATGAAAGGGTAAAATTACGAAAAAGGACTTGTATGGTTTCTACAGAAAGGCGAATAAAAGTCGTGTAGGTGAACCAGAGCCATTATTTTATCAACTCGCCCAAATACTCATTATTGACAATAAGTGATAAAGCCATTCCTGCGACAATGCCCGATACAATCAGCGTCCAGCGAAGGCGGCTACTTCGGATTATCGTTAGAACGACGTATGTCAGCGTTAATACAATACCAACAATAACCAGTTGACCAAGTTCGAGACCTATGTTAAAGGCCAACAGTGGTTGCGTAATACTGACTTCGCGTCCCAATAGACTACGTAGATAGTTGGAAAAGCCCATTCCATGAATTAACCCAAATGATAAAGCAAGCACGTAACGCCCTGACTGGTTAATTGCCGAAGTTTTGTTCGTAGAGGCTTTCGAATCCTGAAAGAAGAAATTAACAATGGCGGTGATTAGAATGGTGATCGGGATAAGTAATTCGATTAATTCCGTTTTGTAATGAATGAGCTGCAACGTTGCCAGAGCTAACGTAATCGAGTGACCAATTGTGAAAGCCGTAACCAGAATCAGTACCTGCCGCCACTGCTGAAGCGTATAAACCGCGCAAAGCGCAATGACGAATAGAATATGATCGTAACCACCCGGATCGGTAATATGATCAAAGCCTAAACGAAGATAGATTAAAAACTCATCCATATGCTACTCCTTAAACCACTCGGCGTACATGACATAATTGTTTGCTGTTCGCTTAAAAATCTCAGCCTGTTCAGGCGAAACAGCTTTTAGGAAACGAGCTGGATTGCCAGCGTAGATTGAGCCTGGTGGTATGATGGTATGCTGCGTAACGATGGCTCCGGCAGCAATGATGCTACCTGCGCCAACAATAGCACCATCCATAACAATAGCGCCCATGCCAATCAGAACATCATCTTCGAGCGTGCAGCCATGAACAACGGCGTTGTGGGCAATGGATACGTAGTTGCCAATGGCCGTTTTGTACCGCTGATACGTACAGTGAATGACAGCGCCATCCTGAATGTTAGTCCGATCGCCGATAGTAATCGAGTTGACATCGCCCCGAACGACGGCGTTGAACCAAACGGTACAATCGCGTCCCATTGTTACGTCGCCGACGATGGTCGAATTGTCAGCGAACCAGCAGTTTTCGCCGAATTTTGGATGAATGCCTCGAACCGCTTTAAATAGTGCCATACCACAAATATAGGCTTATTGAAAACGTTACCGCTACGTTATAACAGCAAAGGGCGGGTTCGATTGAACCCGCCCTTTGCTGTATTGGAAAACTAAAACTTACTTTTTGTCAACTTTATCGGCTGTTTTTTCAAACCAGTCACCAATATCATCGACAACTTTATTGGTTTCTTTTTTCACTTTATCGAAATCATCAGAGGTTGACCGTTGTACTTTGATGTACGAATCTGATAATTGTTTACGCTTGTCTTCCAGATCTTTAACCCGGTCCTCCCGTTTCTTGCGATCTTTGCGACTTTCGTTCTTCACCTCAGCCTTCGCTTCGTCAAGCTGCTTGTCGACTTTATCCATCTGATCAGAAATACGATCGGTCAAATCGCGACGGTCGCGGTCTGAAGAGCGGTTGTTCGACTGATCATTGTCCCGATTGTTATCGCGATCGTTATTTCGGCTATCACGATTATCGTAGTTGTTGCGATTGTCACGATTTGAATCATCGTTCCGGCGGTTATCCCGGTCATCTCGTTGACGATCATCATTGCGACGATTGTCCCGATCATTCATCTGACGGTCATCGTTTCTCCGATTGTCACGGTCCCGATCGTCCATCTGGCGATCACTCCGGTCATCGTTTTGGCGATTGTTGTAATTGTTCCGGTTGTCACGGCTATCTGACCGATCGCTGTACGAATTCCGGTCATTGTCGGATCGATCGTTGTTGCGGTCATTGTATGAGTATGAATACCGGTCATTATTCCGACGATTATCGTTCCGATCGTTGTTGCGGCTGTCCGACCGGGAATTGTCATTATCAGAGCGATCAGAGCGGTTGTTGTAGCTATCGCGATCGTCGTACGAATTGCGGCTGTTCGAAGATCGATCGTCCTGCCGGTCATTATAACGGTCACTGGACGAATTACGTCGATCAGATGACCGATCATCATACGAGTTGCGGCTATTACCAGACCGGTCGTTGTAGTAGTTATACCGATTGTTGTATGAACTCCGACTATCGTTATTCTGGTCGTTGTAGCGGTTGTTATACGAATCGCTTCCTGACGAACGGCTTGGCCGGTCATTATCGTTGCGATTGTCAGATGATCTATAGGAGTTGGTATAAGGGTTGCGATAACTGCTGTACGTATCACCATCGCGGTCATTATCGCGCGACGACTCATTACGACTCATGCGATCGTCATCCCGGTTTCTGCGGCTGAATATTGTGCCTCCGTCATTGTCAGCGTAACGACCTTGCGAGTTCCGGCTATCGCGCGACGAGTTTGTCCGGTCCTGTTGTACTATATCTTCCCGGCTATTTTGCGAGTTACCGTAAAGCCATTTTTCTGTTGCAGCGCAGGATGACAGACCAACAGCAGCTGCCAGAAAAGCGCCTACTACCCATATTTTCCTTTTCATAACGTTGTATATTTATTAATCATCGATAAACTGAGACACGTCAAAAAGCATACCAGTGTACATTTGGTGTATATAACCAATGATACAAGGTAAATGTTGGCATTCTATTCCACAATTAGCGTGGACTAGTATACCCGATTTACGTGTGGATGGCTTATCGGATCGTTATAATTCCTGCGCCATTATAGCTCCGATAGTCACCATTGTACATGGCATCCGCCGAAACAGAACCCACTACAAAGCGGCCTTTTGATACGGCCCGTGCCAGATAGTAATACGTTTGTTGAGTGCCAGTAGCAGTTGTGTAAAAATTAATCCGATCGTCGCGAAGGTCAAAGTGATCCGGTACGGAGGGCTTCGAGATCCAGGCCATGTCGCGGGATTCGGTTAATCGGGGATTTTCAACTTCCAGCCCGGCAGGCAGTAAATCGGTCACGACAACGTTTTCTACCGTAAGACCATTGAGACTGACAAGCGTGACTTTTACTATAACCAGATCATTTTGTTTGATCTCAGCAAGTTTTTGGCCTTGACGATTCAAGTATTCCCGACGCACGCGCAAACCATTGTCTTCTTCCATGATCTTCCCTGTGGCAGGAACGCCTTCGCTCTGGGCAAAATAATAAACATTGCCAGCACCATTCGCCGTCAGCGTCAGAGGGGCATTGGTTGGGACGCGTTTCAGATTTAATAGTGTATTGGTCATTGTGCCTAGCGATTTGCCGCCTGTTGTTAACGTAGCAGTAGCTGTACTACCAGCCGATTGCCGAGCTAACTTACCTAGCGCCAGAAACGCAAAAACGGCTTCCTGCGTGTTTACGTAACGACTTTGCTTAAGGGCACTGGATAATTGTCGGGCCAACACCGGAATTTGCAAATTATCACGATCGGTGTCTACCAGTGCGTCAAGAACTAAAGCCAGGTTACGGAGTGGTGAGGCATAACTGCCACCTGTTTGCCGCTGGATTATGCTACCTCGATCCGACGTTTCGGTAAATTGTTTAGGCAATAACGTAGTGAAATTGCGCGTATCGCCAATTCGGAAAAAGGCCGAGGCTAATAAATAGCGACTATCGGGAGTCAGCAAGCCTACGTTCTGTTTGTAATAATTCATAGCCGAACGGTTTGGCTTACCAGCTACGGTAAGGGCGTAGAGCGCGTAGATACTTGTGCGACTGGCTACTTTTTTTTCACTACGTCCGCCGGTCTCGTCAAACGTAATATCGGTTTCGGTCGCGGGGTTGTTTGTAAAAGAAGTCAGGAAATCAATGGCCGAACTCAAGACGGATGGCCTTACTTCGTAGCCGGCCTCCTGGGCTTCGGTCAGGAAATGAATTGCGTAGGCTGTAGCCCACTCATCTACATTGGATCGGCTTGATCTCGTACCGGTTCCCGACGGAGTAACGCCCGGCCACATCGTGAAGCCGCCGTTCTGCACTTGTAATCCTTCGATCGTTTGGATGGCTTGACGAATATTGGTGGCTGGATTCAGGTCGCTATCTCCGGCGCGAACGAAATACGTATTGGTCGATAATTGCTTCGCCAAATCCGCGAAATAAATCTGCGGGAAAGCTTTTGAAATAGTCTGCTCAAGACATCCGTGTGGATACCCCAGTAGATACGATAACTCACGACCATACTGCATTACCGGCGACCGACTCAACGTAACGCTTGCTTGCGCGGTACCGGGCAGGAAACGGTCCGTCGCACGGTTACCAGCTAGCTGCAGTATCTGCGTTTTTCCACCAGCGACAACGCCCGATACTGTCGTTTTCTGCAAGGAGGCCGCCGGGCGAACGGTTATATCTGTTTTCTCGATAAAGGTTTCATTCAGCCCTTTGACCATAACCGTTATTGATCCTACCCCAATCGTCTGTTTCGCCGAAATATGAAACATCGCCCGACTCTCGCGTCCGGGCTGAATAGTAAGTTTTTGCGAGCCAGCGCTATCCGCAGCCAGCGGTCCAGTCAGGGTTAATTGCGCTGTTACAACCGCTGGTTGTTTCGTTGTGTTGCTCAGGTTAACGGGTAAATCGAGTTGGTCGCCGGGAGTTAGAAAGCGGGGTAATCCGGTGCTGATTACGATTGAATCGGCCACTTTCATGTTGCTGTTTGCTGAACCGAATGCATTGTCTTTGTAGGCAACAGCCATTACGCGCAGATCACCCGAAAACTGCGGAATATCTACTGTAAATTCGGCCTCGCCATCTGAGCCTGCATTTAAGATACCGCTCCAGAGCGCCACTAATTTTACACGCCCATTACTGAGCGGATTAACTCGCCGTTCCAGATCGTAGCCGTCTCCCCCCGTACTTGAAACTGATTTCAGTGACAACTCAGGATAAAGCAGCGCATAAAGATCGTGGCTTCCCACTTCGAGAGCCCGTTTCTGATAGAAAAATCCATGCGGGTCTGGCGTTTTGAAATTCTTGAGTTGCAGAATCCCTTCATCGACAACCGCTACGGTTACCTGTGCGTTACTCGCCGTTTTTATCCGAATGGTCTGTTTCGTTTTGGAGCGCGATTGTGTAATCGCCGTGATCGCGACGGGAAGTTTTGTGCCCGCATCCTGCACCGATACAGGCGCAAACCCGTGAGCAACCGTTAACGGAAGGTTGTCCCGATTATCAATAGCCCGGATGAGCGTTGCTGTTACGTAAACATTGGGCAAATGCTCATTGCCGACCGAAAAATTCCACTCAGCCGATTTGTTGGTCGTTTTCAGCCAGTGCTGTTCGATGACGTGATTCCGCTCAACCGTTACGAGTAATCTGCCATCAAAAGGCGCTTTGAACAGTACGTTGGCTTTGTCGCCGGTTTGATACGTTGGTTTGTCGAGTGTCATGAGTACCTGACCTTCCTGACTCACCTCAAACGATGATGCAGACGTACTGCCGTAGCCATAAGCGTAGAAACCAGTGGCTGCATATCCCTGTGCATTTGGCCGACGAACACGGATTTCATACTCACCCGAAACGGTCGGAACGTAACGCAGGGCCGATTTTCCTCCTTTGAAAACTAACGTATTGGTATAAACCGATTTCTCTCGTCGTCGGGTAGTGTATTTAACCTGTGCCTGTTCGCCATCTCCTTTTTTCTCGATCACAGTCTGATAGTCATAGCGCACAACGTTGACCAGTGCCGAGGCTGAGGAACGTAACGTTCCGGCTGGATCAATCGCTACCAAATCGACCGCAACCGGCGCATTCGTTGCAACGTAGCGATTGGGTAAACGTACTCCGAAAAATGTATCCTGTGTCAGAACGTCGAAACGCCGGAGTCGATTGACGGGGCGTCCGTTTTCATCGAAGACTGTAACAAATAACTTTCCTTCGAGCAAACCAATATCCTGGTACAATGGTGAAATCGGAAAACGCTCAGTAGCTTGCCCGTTGGTGTTAGTACGTCCCTGGCGTAATTCTTTCGGGAAAACATCGGTGCGGTTACCTGGCTCACTGGCTGATACGCCGGCCCCTGACGAACCATTGGCAATCGTAAAATCATAATCCCCGAATCCTTTCGGAGCAAAGGCTTTTCGCTTCAGTTGCAGTTCCATTTCATAAGCCCGGTCAGATGCGGGTGGGCCGAACAGATTCATGGCCGTTGCAGAAAGCTTAATCGTCTGGCCTGATTTATAGCTCGTTCTATCCGTGAGTACATCTACTTTAATCCGGTCGGGCACGAACTCTTCAACACTAATTGCCTGTGAAGTAAGCAGTACGTTGTTCGCATTCAAGACTTCAACCGTGTAGCTTCCCGTTACAGCAGCCGGGTTCAGCGGTACGTCAGTTGCTACGGCCCCCTGTGCGTTGGTCGTTTTGCGGAATGCCCGAAACTCGCGGCCATTAGGCGCCAATACGCGAATCAGTACCGGAATTTCGCCAACGCTTTGCCAGGCTTGAGAGCGGATAACCGTATTAAAATGGATGGTTTCGCCGGGACGGTAAATGTCGCGGTCACCGTACACGAACGCATCGAAGCCAGATTCATTATCCCGCTTTCCTTCAACCTCAAAGCGCGAGGTTTCAACTTGTGTATCGGGTAAAAACAGAAAATTAAAGTCGTCGTCTGTACGAGCCGTTAGGAGCGCTATCTTGAAACCGGGTGCTTCCTGGCGCACTTTGTCGAATCTAACGAAACCGCTACCATCCGTTCTGAGTGTGTAAACCGACTGATTATTGCTGCTGACGAGTGTTACGTCAACCCCCTGAATAGGCTCGGCCGTCTGGATTGAATTTGCCCAGACCAGCACCTCGTCTTTCGTTTGACGGGCGACTAAACCAATATCGGATACTGACACTAATTGATTCGCCTGTAAATACGCTTCGTCTTTTGAGTCGACCGATACCAGATAAACACCCCGGAGTGGATACTCCCGTAGTGGATGCTCTCGGAAACTGTCATTTTGACCAGGCTGGATGGCATCAGGCAGGGCCAGATTTAGGGCCGAGACGCCCCGTACTTTGGGCAAATCGGTGGTTTCGACAGTTTTATTAACGAGTACGTCACTAAGGTCGCCCGATTCATCATTGCTGTAATTAAAAGCCCCGGAAGGCCCCCATTCGCCATTGGTATTCTCTTTGTATTCTTCGTAACGATTCGAGCGGAGGTAATTTAGAATGTTATTCTCGTATACTTTAGCAATCTTAACCTGTACTTTCGGTACGTTAACGATAGTCAGGCCAATGTTTCGGGCGCCTTTGGAGGATAGATAGAGCGCTTTTTTATTAGCAAACTGGATACTAGCGGGCATTTTTCCAAAGAACAGGTCATGCGTTACCGGCTCATCTAACTTGGTTCCCAATACGCCCCGAATCTGGTCTGTAAGTGTTAGGACATACGTATCAGTTTCGTTAAAATCACCCCGAACAACAAAGCCGTTTTCTGTTAGTTCAGCTGTCGTTTCAATCTGTGGTTGTACGCTATAATATTGCTTTAGATCGGCGGGTTGCAATTCCTGGGTCGTAATGACCTTTATTACTCCCCGGTTGTTCTCAAAGCTTGTTTGTACATCAGCTACATCAACTTTATAGCGCGATGGCAACGTACTGGTTTCTTCAATAATTTCTTTGCTAACATAAGCCGTATTGGGCACTTTCAGACCCTTGTCGACTTTAAAAACCAGTGGTTGTCCGTTCTTTAAGGAAGGAGCGTTTGTCAGGGTTAACGTAACGTCATCCCTGGTATCGCTTGGTAGAGTTTGGGCTGTCAGTAGTTTGTTATCTGTAACAACGGTTAGTTTTCCTGCCAGCTCCGCCGACGAAATCGGATAATTAAAATTGAGCCGGGTTTTAGCCACGGGCTGTCCCGTTTCACGCGAACGTGCCCACCAGTTTTCGATACCGCTCAATTGCAGATAAGGCGTATGGAACGTAATGTCATTACCCGATAGTTTTAGGTCTTTGTTATCCGAGCGCTTCAGCAAATCATCGGTTAGCTCGGCCCGGTAATCGGTGGCTGGGTCGAAGGCGCGCGCGGGCGAAAAGACTAATTCATTTGGCGCTGTCCACTTGAATTTCCCGCGAACGGCTGGTATAAAGCGTACGTACTGAGTCGAATCCCACTCGTTGAGCTGGTGAGTCGGACCAATATTTTTGTTAAGCGTAAAGGTCAGATTCTGCGTCTGCTGCACCTCATCATCGAAATTGCGTCCTACGACTGATACCTCATTGAAAGACAGTCGTGAACACTGAAAGAGGAGGAAAGAACATACGCTCAAAAGTAGGAGTGTTCGCGTTCGCATGAGAGTAAAGGTAGGGGCCGAATATAGACGGAAAAATCCAGTCAAAATTGTTGAGCGAGTCGAAATTTGCCTAATGAACTTACTAAGCGGTTATCGGCATGTTTGGGTAGTTGAAACGCGGGATAACATACTCTCTATTCCTTTCGTATAATCACCCGAATGTCCTTACTACGTCCCTTATCATCGGCGCACGAAATCTTCAGATCACCTGGCTGAGGTTTAAAGAATAAAGCTTCGGTGGGCTTAGCCCGGCGATATAATTTGTCATTCAGGTACCAGAATACAGTCTGGACATCATTTGCTGCCTGACAGGCTAACTGCATCTCGGCAGGTTGGCCAGGGTTGATGAAATACTCACTGCCATCAGTCAAACTGGTAATCAGCGGCCCATCCTGACCGGTCCCCAAACTTCCAAATACGCGCTCACAAGCTGGGTTATGCGCTGGCACTGCTTCAAATGGAATATGACGATTTTGATAAAACACAACGAGTTCCGGCGCCAGATTTGGATAGGGTCGACGTACGTATCCCGAGTCTGGAAGGCAGTGAGCACAATAGGAAATCGTCCCGGCCATGTTCGTAAAAATGGCTTTTTGGTGTTGGCAACGCCGATACTGCGAAACGCCCATGATGCAATAATCCGTCACTGGGTTCGTGCAGAAATCTCCGGGAACATTGCCCGTTTCTGGGCAGATTAGCCGCATCGAAAGTTTAGAGTTTATCCTGGGTTTTTGAAACCAGCTGGTTGTTGAATTATAATCCAGCACATTGAAAAGCTGAAAAAGCAGTGGAGTCGCCGTGTTGGCCCCACTCAGTTCAGCTACGCCCACTCCAGAAAAATTACCTACCCATACGCCAATCGTATACCGTTGGTTATAGCCAATACTCCAGGCATCGCGCCTGCCATAGGATGTTCCCGTTTTCCAGGCAATACGGGGTAGGTGATAGCTATTATCGAAATTATTAGGCAGATCGGGACGGGTAATTTGCGTGAGCGTATTCGTAACGAGATAAGCAGCCTCTGGAGAGAGAATCGTCACCCCTCCCCTTAAAAAAGAGGAGGAAGACACTGAGTCTCTATTTATATCCCCTTCTCTAAGGGGAAGGGGTGACGTAGCGTTACTATTAAACCGTAACGGCTCCAGTTTGCCTCCATTTGCTAAGGCTGTATACAGGCGTGTTATTTCTTCCAGCGTAACGCCACAGCCGCCTAGAATCATGGAAAGTCCAAGTTCTTTGGCTTGTTTTTTTATGGCTGAAAAGCCAGCGTTCTGAAGCGTTGAAACGAGATTTGGTGTGCCGATTTCTTTTAATAAAGCCACCGCCGGAATGTTAAGTGAGTTGGCCAGTGCAAATTCTGCCGTAACAGGGCCATTGAACCGCCGGTCGTAATTATCTGGTTCGTAACCATTAAAATTAGTCGGCACGTCGTTAAGTTTAGTTTTGGGCGTAATAACTCCCGCATCGAAAGCCAGGCCGTAGAGCAAGGGCTTCAAAGCACTTCCCGGCGACCGAACGGCACGAATTCCGTCGACCTGACCGCCGTCAAACGTATTCGTAAAATCGGCTGAACCGATGTAAGCAACCACTTCGTGAGACTGATTATCCACAACAAGCACGGCAGTGTTGTGGATATTGTAAGCCCGAATACGATTCGCGTACTGTTGAACTAGGCGCTCGGCGGTTGCCTGCATCGCTGGACGAAGCGCTGAACGAATGATCGGCTGATCGGGATTTTCGGTACGAAGTCGACGTGATAAGTGCGGAGCTAATTGAGGGGCTGCTCGCCGATACGCTACAAGTGGCTCGTTCAGCGCATCGGCAATGGTTGCATCGTCAAAGAGTTTGCGCGTGCGAAAGCGAGCAAGCCACTCGTTACGTTCCTGTATGACAAGGGCGTTATGGGTGCCCAGTTGCAGACTCGACGGACGATTGGGAATTATAGTCAGCGTTGTTATTTCGGCCAGACTCAGCAACGTTGGTAACTTCCCAAAATAAAGTAGTGAAGCCGATTTTAGTCCCTCAACGTTTCCGCCATAAGGAATCAGATTCAGGTACAGTTGCAGAATTTCATCTTTGGAATAATGCACTTCTAACTGCATAGCCCGAAACAATTCAATCAACTTGCTTCGATACGTTCGTTGGCGAGGTTCGAGAAGCCGGACCGTCTGCATCGTTACGGTAGAAGCACCTGAAGTTCGCTGGCCAGTTAGCATGTTTTTAACAGCTGCCCGTACCATCGCTATCGGATTAAAGCCGGGATGATACCAGAAATATTTATCTTCTTTGAACAGAATAGCTTCGCGAAGGGTAGGGGTGATTTCCGTAAGTTCAGCATACATTCGCCATTTGTCGTCGCGGCTGAGAAAGGTGTGCAGAATAGAACCGTCGCTGGCTGTTACGATCGTTGAATAAGGAACATTGGTACGTAGCGGAAATGAAAAATCGAATCCTAAAAAAATCAATATGGCTATGACAAGAGTTTTTACCAGACGTAATTTCCAGATTCGTTTGGCGATGCCGCGAACGTTTCTCAATATTGACTTGAACATCGTCATACTCTTTGTGACTTCTTCGTATCGGATGGGGTCAGAAAAGAAGCGCATACGAACACAATAGCGAAATCCCTTAATCAACGAAACCACACTGGGTTACCGGTGCAATTTAAACAATGACCATTCAATTTTTTGGTGCAGCCCGTACCGTAACGGGTAGTAAACACCTACTCACAACGGCCAGCGGTACGCAAATCCTGCTCGACTGCGGCTTGTTTCAGGGAATTAATACCGACGAACTAAATCAAGAGTTTGGTTTCGATCCGGCACAGGTGGATTACATGGTACTTTCTCATGCCCATATCGATCATACGGGTCTAATTCCCAGATTAGTACGTCAAGGATTTTCCGGACCAATCTACACAACATCGTCGACGATTGACTTGTGTGAAGTTATGCTGATGGACAGTGCTCGTATTCAGGAGCGCGATCTCGAACGTGTGAACGAACGGCGTAAACGCCGGGGTGAGCCTGAGCTCGAGGCTCTTTACGACGAAAATGACGTACAACAGGCGCTGACTCAGATGCGGCCCGTTGACTATAATAAACCGTTCGTTATCTGTGATGAAGTGACGGGATTATTGACTGACGCAGGGCATTTGCTCGGTAGTGCGGCTGTTAGTCTGACTATTCGGGAGAATGGAGCTGAAAAACACCTCTTCTTCAGTGGTGATATTGGTCGGCCAGATGACAAGATACTACGTTCGCCCGATCCATTTCCACAGGCTGACTATATTATTTGTGAATCGACCTATGGTGATCGACTCCACGAAGCTGAACCGGATATGAAGGCTCATTTACTACGTATCGTTCAGCAAACTTGTGTGGAAGGGCGTGGTAAACTGATCATCCCGGCTTTCGCCGTCGACCGAACGCAGGAATTGATTTATGCCCTCGATCAGCTGTCGAGTGAAGGCAAACTACCCCGACTGCCCGTGTATATCGACAGCCCCATGTCTGTAAAAGCGACCCATGTTATGCGTGATCATGAGGAAGATTTTAACCCCGATATTCTGGCTTATATCAAGAAAGATGGCGATGCGTTCGATTTCCCAAATTTGCATTACGTATCCGATGTAGAGCAGTCAAAAGCAATCAATACCCTCAATGAACCATGTATTATCATTGCGCCATCGGGTATGGCGGAAGCAGGACGTATCAAGCACCATATCAAAAATAACATTACTAAGCCTAACACCACCATCTTACTGGTTGGCTATGCGTCACCAAATAGTTTAGGTGGAGCTTTAAAGCGAGGGGATAAAGAAGTAACGATTTTCGGCGAACGTTATCCCGTACTGGCACAAGTCGAAATTATGGATTCTTTCTCAGCGCACGGAGATTACCGCGAAATGTTGTTGTTCCTGAGTTGTCAGGATGCCTCAAAGGTCAAAACGGTATTTTTAGTCCATGGTGAATACGATAAGCAAGTCATCTGGAGACAACATCTACAGGATGCCGGATTCCAGCATATTGAAATACCGGAAATGAAGCAGAAAGTAATCCTCTAACGAATGATCAGGCTTTATTATCACTCGTTTTACGAACGGCGTAATTGTACAATTTTTACCTATAAAAAAGCCCCAGCATTATGACTGGGGCTTTTTTATAGGTAGCTTAGCTATATGTCAGGTAAATCTTAAACGGGGAACTCTTGTGAAGCAGCGGTTTAACACAACACGATATACTTTACCAAATTGAGCGTAACACCAGCGTTTTAGCTGCTTAATCTCCTTAGGAATGAGCATTTTAATGGCCTTGGCCAGTTCTTTTTCAAAAAGACCTTTGTCAAAACTTACCTTCTGAAGGATCGTTTTAATATACTCAAGCATAGAGAGCATAGTACATTATTATTTGGGGTTAAAAGAAGCCTATGGATATTATAAGAGGTTGAATGGTTCGTTCTATAGCCGTAACGCCGTAACTTGAAATTTGTTGCTCAAAAATAATAATGTTGTTTGAAGTATTCCGTAAATTTTTTGTATTATATTTTTATTCAGCTATTGTCTTATTTGGGCAATCAACTGATAATGTGACTTCTATCGAAGTTAGTCAAACTGATTTTCCCATTGAGCGGCCCTTTACTATATCCGTGATTATTCCCAATAGCGAGACGCGGCCGGCAATCAACTTTCCGGACATTGTTGGATTTACTAAAAAAGGAATCGTTACCAGCACAACGTCAACCGAAATAAATGAAAAAAACGTTATTAGTCAAGTAATTACGCAAAGTTATCAGGCGCGGGGACCGGGTAGCTATCGCTTACAGCCCTTCAGCCTGGTCGTCGATGGCGAAACCATTTATTCAGAAGGCGCTACGCTTGTTGTCAGATCGTCTGCTTCGAACTCATCCATGCCCAACTTAGCCCAGAATACGGTTAACGTAGTGCCGGAAGGGTCTGCTTTCTTATCGCTTCGAGCTTCTAAATCTGCAATCTATACGGGTGAGAGCGTTGCACTTACCTTGTCGTTTTTTGTCGCTGACAACTACCCTTACGTACTAAACTTCACCGCGCTTGACAAGCAGTTACAGGCAATACTTAAGAAAATTCGGCCAGTTAACTCCTGGGAAGAAAACATTGCAATCAATGAGCTAAAGCCTACCGCCGTTACTATTGGCGGTAAGAAATTTCGTGAGTTCCGCATTTACCAATCGGTTTTCTTTCCACTCTCGAACCAAACGTTGCAATTGCCTGCTGTATCCCTTCAACTGATTCGTCCCCGCCCGATTATCGGCCCACCTTCAGCGCAGGCTGAAAAAGTTTTATTTACGAGTAAACCACTTGTTATAGCCGTCAAACCCTTACCTGCACATGCACTACGGGGGCGGGTACCAGTCGGCTTATTCCGCTTAGAGGAGGTATTGGAACGACCTCGAATCGGGATTGGGCAAAGCGTTCGTTATACGTTTACAGTAGCAGGAGAAGGTAATATCGCTACGCTTCCGGCTCCTACTATCCTGAATGAACGGACTGATATGGATGTATTTCCGCCAGAAGAACGCCATTTGCTGAGTCACATCAGTAACCAGGTTAGGGGCCGAAAATCGTTTACATATTTCATTGTGCCGCATCAACATGGCTCCATTACGTTAACAAATTATTTTCAGTGGATTTATTTTAACCCGCAGACCGCCCGTTATGACACGCTTCGACCACACCTACAGTTACAGGCTGGCGGTCGAAGTCCACTAGCAGCTACAAATACAACAGTACCGACGGCGACAACAGGGAGCAGAGAAATTACTCCGGAAGCTTCGGTGGGTAAGTCACTTTATGCGGGTATTGAAGCAATGGACAGTACTCGTCAGTCAATCAGCATTTCATCATTGGTTCGTGCAGTCGCTAATGTGCTAATTGTGATTATGCTGTTGGGAATGATTTTTGTCTTTTTTAGAAAGTAAGCTACCCTTTTATTTCGGGATAAAACGCGAAATTTGCAGCATGAGCAGTACGTACGGAACATTATTTAAACTATCTACTTTCGGCGAATCGCACGGACCCGCAATTGGTGTGGTTGTCGATGGCTGTCCGGCTGGGCTTTCGTTTGACACCGATTTTATTCAGCATGAGTTGGATCGGCGCAAGCCTGGTCAGTCGAGAATTACAACCCAACGGCGCGAAGCTGATGAATTTGAGGTATTATCGGGTGTGTTTGACGGCCAAACACAGGGCACGCCCATCGCACTGCTTATCCGTAATACCGACCAGCGTAGTAAAGATTATGGACACATTGCTGAACAGTTTCGCCCCTCGCACGCTGATTATACGTATCAGGCCAAATACGGCTCCCGCGATTATCGGGGTGGTGGCCGGTCATCAGCTCGTGAAACGGCCGCTCGCGTAGCGGCTGGGGCTATTGCGAAACTTTTGCTGGCTCAACAGGGCGTTCAGATTCAGGCGTATGTTTCGCAGGTGGGTAAACTCAAAGTGGAAAAGCCGTATCAGGAAATGAACTTGGCGCTTGCCGAAGAAAACGCCGTTCGCTGCCCTGACCCGGAAATTGCTGAACAGATGTTTCAGTACATTGATGAAACCCGCAAGCGGGGCGATTCGATTGGGGGTGTAGTGGATTGTATCGTAACGGGAGTGCCGGCAGGTTGGGGCGAACCCGTTTTCGATAAACTTCATGCCGAATTGGGAAAAGCCATGCTGAGCATCAACGCTGTAAAAGGATTTGAATACGGTAGTGGCTTTGCTGGTGCTGAGTTATATGGATCACAGCACAACGATGAGTTCTATACCGACGCTGATGGGCGTGTTCGAACAAAAACGAACCAGTCAGGTGGTATTCAGGGAGGAATCAGCAATGGCGAGGATATTTATTTCCGCACGGCGTTCAAACCCGTTGCTACGATCATGCAGGACCAGGATAGTGTAGATGTTCACGGTCAGCCTGTCACTGTATCAGGCAAAGGCCGGCATGATCCCTGCGTGGTGCCCCGCGCCGTGCCGATCGTTGAAGCGATGGCTGCTTTAGTTCTAGCCGATATGTATCTGCGGAATCAGGTATCCCATGTCGAAAAAAGTAAAGCTGAGTTTTCTAAGATTTAATAGCTGTTCAATACGTAGTGGCGCTGTTGGGAGATAAATACAGCACCAATACAATACGTTGGTCAGCGCCATTAGAATCTGCTATGTTACTACCAAGATAAATTCTGACGTAGCGAGTTAGTCCTCATTTTTTTCTGAAAACGGCTTGCATGATGGCGAAGCCCAGAAAACCAAAGCCAACCGCCTGGGCTGAAATACCGACTGTTAGCAACGTAGCGGTTGTTTCCCACTGGTGGCTTTTTCCATAGGCACCCACACCCGTTAAAGCAATGCCTAACAACCAGAAACCGGCTGCCAGCAGTATGTATTTATTTTTGATGGTAACCATTTGTATGTCTTGAACCTTAGTCTGTCTTTTTGCTTTCTGGTCGTCCTGAATCTGTTTGGCGGACTGGTTACTGCGCAACCAGCTTTATCCCGTTTTTCGTTCCACCGAGGGCTAATGGGCACACAGTTTAACGTACTTTTCTATGCTCAGGATAGCCTAATCGCCCAACGTGCCAACGCAGCCGTTTCTGCCCGGATGGATTCGCTGAATCAGATCATGAGCGATTATTTAGATGGCTCTGAAATCAATCGGTTGTCGGCGACAGCGGGATCAGGGAAATGGGTATATGTATCAACGGACTTATTTAACGTATTACGAAAGGCTCAAACCATTGCCCAACGTTCAAACGGCCGTTTTGATGCCACCATTGGCCCGCTGTCATTGTTGTGGCGTCGGGCAGTCAGGCGAAACCAGTTTCCAACTACAAAAGAGCGCCGAAAAGCCAGACGTGCTGTGGGCTATCGTCTGATGGATTTAGATAGTGCAACTCATTCCGTACGCTTACGAAAGGCAGGTATGCGGTTGGATGTTGGTGGTATTGGTCAGGGATTTGCTATTGACGAAGCCCTTCTCGTCTTAAACCGTTTGGGTATTCATTCTGCTTTGATTGACATTGGTGGCGATATTTTGGCGAGTGATGCTCCTCCAGGCACTTCTGGCTGGCGAGTAGGTATTGGATCTATTGGATCGGGTCGGCCTGAAGATATCGATACAACAACAATCACACTCAAAAATGCGGCTATTACAACCTCTGGTGATACGTATCGTTTTTTAGAATACAAGGGTCATCGCTATTCGCATATTATGAACCCTCGCTCGGGTTTAGGCATGCGTTACTTCGTCCGATCAACCGTGTTAGCACCTGACGGGTATCGTGCCGACGCCCTGACAAAGGTTTTCAGTATAGCGGGAATTCACAAAAGTCGTCGGTTACTGAAGCGATTTTCAGGGGTAAAGCTATTGATCCTCGAGAATAAAAAAGGCCGACTGCGCAAATGGCAGTCGACCCCGTTTTAACGTCAATCCAATTGGCGCTCTATACAGCTGTTGTTTTACCAGGAACCGCAATTGGATAGAAGCCGTCTTTGTCGGGCAGACTTTTCGGCATAGCATCCCAGGCCAGTTTATCAGGGAAGAGGTCAATTTGTGAATTCAACGCTTCATCCCATTTCACTGTTTTTCCAGAATACGTAGCCATACGCCCCATAATGGCGGTCATCGTACTCTTGGCAACCCTTTCGGCATCAGAGAATTTATATTGACCTTTGGCGATAGCTTCGAACAGTTCGTCGTGTTCAATCTGGTACGGATTTCCATCGGCTTTGGCATCATGGGTATAAATCGGCTGACCGTTATAGCTCATTAATGCGCTGCTTTTCTTTTCCATCCCTTCAATTTTTCCCTTGGTACCCAGGAACATCTCGTCAACCCGGCTGTAGGTACCCTCGTAGTGTCGGCATTGACTATTGATGGTTGTGCCGTCGGCATAGACGAAATCAACAATGTGGTGATCGAAAATTTCGCCGTAATCCTTGCCGGTCCGTACCTGCCGCCCGCCCGTTCCCTGACAGGAAACCGGGTAGCTGTTTTTTACCCAGTTCGCTACGTCAATATTGTGAACGTGCTGTTCGTTGATATGGTCGCCACAAAGCCAGTTAAAGTAATACCAGTTACGCATCTGGTAGTCCATTTCGGTCTGATTTGGTTGACGAGGTTTTTGCCAAACGCCCCCGCTGATCCAGTACACCTGACCACCCACAATGTCGCCTATAGCCCCATCATGAATGCGCTTAATCATGTCGCGATAGCTGGGTTGATAACGCCGTTGCAAGCCAACCACTACGTTTAGTTTTTTCTTTTTAGCTTCCTCAGCAGCGGCCAATACACGCCGAACTCCAGGCGCATCAGTCGCCACGGGCTTTTCCATGAACACCTGCTTCCCCTGCCGTACGGCTTCTTCAAAGTGACTTGGGCGAAAACCTGGAGGTGTTGCCAGAATGACTACGTCCGCTAAAGCCATAGCCTGCTTGTAAGCGTCGAAACCAACAAACTTATGGTCTTCTGGAATGTCAACTTTTGGCGTTCCGTCGGCTGCCTTGAGGCCGCGTTCCGTCAGCGCTTTGTAAGCTGAATCCAAACGATCACGGAAAGTGTCGGCCAGGGCCACAATCTTGACGTTTTGCTTCGTGTTGAGCGCCTGCTGGGCAGCCCCCGTACCGCGGCCACCACAGCCGATTAACGCTACTTTGATGGTATCATTTACGGAGAAATGATAGCCTTTAGCGGCCTGAGTAGAAAACGGCAGACTACTTAAAAGGGCTCCACCGGTGAGTAAGCCCGTATTTTTTAAAAATCCCCGGCGATCTTGGTTTGATTCGCTAGCCATATGTTGAGAAATTTCGATGGAGAAAGTTGTCTGATACAGAAGCTTATACGACTAATAATTTACTGTTTGTCTCCACAAAATATCTGGTATGTATACCCGTTGTATACTAAATAAAGTTTCAATGGCAAGAAAAATTTGTACAAAAGGCAGATTTCTGTGTATGTTTAGCCACAAAGCACTAAAGGGACATTTTCACTCACTTTTTACCTATCCGTTTATGAAAAAAATTACTACTTATTCAGCGTTTTTCTGGGTCTTATTTTTCTGGGTAAGCGTTGATACACTGGCTCAGACACGCGTTGCAGGCAAAGTAACTGATGAAGGTACGAAAAACGAATTGGCAGGTATCAGTATAGCCGTAAAAGGTAAGGTCATTGGAACGATTACGAATCAAAAAGGAGATTTTGCCTTCACAACAACTACGCCAACACCCTTTACGGTTGCTGTATCGGGTGTTGGTTTTCAAACCCAGGAGTTTATAGTTAATGGCAATCGGACCGATTTAAACGTAAGCTTAAAAGAGCAGCCTATTCTTGGTCAAGAGGTAGTAGTCGCTGCTTCGAGGGTTGAAGAAAGCGTCATGCAGTCGCCGGTTTCGATTGAGAAAATGGATATTCGCGCCATTCAGAATACGCCAGCACCAAGTTTTTATGACGCGCTACGAAATCTAAAAGGCGTAGAAATGTCTACGCAAAGCGTTACGTTCAGCAACTTCAATACACGAGGCTTTTCGGGAAATGGTAATTACCGGGTCGTACAAATGATGGACGGTATGGATAACCAAGCCCCTGGCCTGAATTTTTCTGTAGCAAACATCGTCGGTATGTCGGAACTGGACGTCGAAAGCGTCGAATTACTGCCTGGAGCGGCTTCTGCTCTGTACGGACCCAACGCAATCAATGGGTTATTATTGACTACCAGTAAAAGTCCATTTTTGTACCAGGGCCTAAGTGCCAATGCGAAAGTTGGAATGATGAATGCCAGCAATCGAACAAAGCGGTATAGTGAGGAAAAGCTTGGCGCAACACCGTATACCGACTTTTCGATACGGTATGCTAAAGCCTTCAACAACAAATTCGCCTTTAAGGTAAACGTTGGTTATTTAACCGCTCAGGACTGGCAGGCTACCGATTACCGGGATCAAAGTTTAGTAAATGGATCTGGATTATCGGGAACACGTGCCACGAACCGAGGCTATGACGGAATCAATATTTACGGCGACACTGATCCAGGTTTTACTCAGTATCAAATTCTAAGAAGTGCCTTGGCACAGGCCGTGCCGGGTTCAGGTTCGCCACTTCTCCCCCTTAATCAGGGTATTATGCAGTTGGCCACTCAGTTTGGACCAGCGGCTGGACTAACACCCGCCCAGGCCTATGACCGGGTATTAACCGATTTGTACTCTACTCCACTCGGCTTTAACTACACCCGGACGGGCTATCGGGAACGCGATTTAGTTGACTATTCGGCACATAGTTTAAAGCTAAACGGTTCATTGCACTATCGAATTGGAGAAAATGCAGAAGCTATTTTACAGGCTAACTGGGGTACAGGCACAACCGTATATACAGGTGCCGATCGGTACTATCTGGATAAGTTTAACGTGGGGCAGTACAAAGCCGAAGTGCGTGGCTCAAATTTCTTTGTTCGGGCTTATACAACCCAGGAGCGGTCAGGTGATGCTTATGCCGTGGGTATTGCTGGTTTGGGTATGAATAATACCTGGGTAGTTAACCAAACAGCAAGTGGCCCCGTCGTTAATACCGCGCCAACGGCTGCTTATTTTGGCAGTGTAGCGGGTACGTACGCCGGGATTAGTTTTCCTGCTTTTGTTACGGATTTTCAAACTCGCTTAGCAACGGGTACAAACCCACTTCTGGCTTATCAGGCAGCTATAGCTGCCAGCCAGGGCAATTCTACTGCATACTTTAATCAGGTACAGCAAGTAGTTGGCAATGGTCAGGTTTTTAAACCTGGAACACCGGAGTTTGAGGCAAAACTGAAGGAGGTTACCAGCAAAGCCATTCCGGGAGATGCCAATGGAGTAGGGGCAAAGTTCCAGGATCGTACAAACCTATACCATGTCGAAGCTATGTATAACCTCAATAAAATCATTGACCCCAAAACGGTTGAGGTGATTGTGGGGGGGAACTACCGAATCTATGAGTTAAATTCCGGCGGTACGATCTTCTATAGCAACAACGGTAAAGAACCGACGATTAATGAGTACGGCTTATATGCACAGTTACAAAAAACTATTATTGATAAGCTGCGCTTAACTGGCGCCTTGCGTTTCGATAAAAACGAGAATTTCAAGGGTCAGTTTAACCCTCGCCTGTCGGCCGTTTATAGTGTAGACCGGAACAATAACATCAGGGCTTCCTATCAGACAGGATTCAGAATTCCGACGAACCAAGATCAGTATATTGACTTGTTAACTCCTCAAGCCAGGTTGATTGGGGCGTTATCCCCTTTACTTCAAAAGTATAATCTTACGTCAGCTAATACGTTCACCTACGAATCAATTCTGGCTGGTCAACCGAAAGCGTATGACTTTCCAACGTTTAAACCCGAGCGCGTTTCTACCATTGAATTTGGTTATAAAGGCTTAATTAACAACCGACTGTTGATTGATGCATATTATTACAATAGCACGTATCATGACTTTATTGGTTCGGTTACCTTGATTCAGCCGACAGGTGCTACCACACGTAACGTTTATTCAGTGCAAAAAAATTATACAAGTCCAATTAAAACACAGGGTTTTGGCATTGGTCTGGATTACTCCCTACCAGGAAACTTCCAGCTAGGCGTTAACGTATCAAACAATACGTTGAACGCAGGTGGTGTTGGTCTGTTCAGCGGTGAAATGAATAAGAATACGCTGGAAGACGGCTTCCAGGTTCGATTCAATACGCCAAAATACCGCTATAACGTTAGCGTCGGAAATCGAAATATCAAAAGCAGCGGCTGGGGCTTTAATGTAGTTTATCGCTACCAGGATGCATTTGAGTGGCAGTCGTCATTAGGAAACCCGAATATCAACATCACCTCAGACATCAATAACCGACCGATTATTGCGGCATTTGGAACGCTTGATGCACAGATAAGTAAACGGGTTTCTGCAATCCACTCGATTTTTAAGTTAGGTGGCAGCAACATTCTTCAGAAAGAATACACCACTGGCTGGGGCAATCCGACGGTTGGTTCGATGTTCTACCTTAGCCTGACGTTTGATCAGTTGATGAATTAAGCTACTCTAATTACGCTAAAAAACACCCGGCTTGCGTTTGCGAGTCGGGTGTTTTTGTTACAGAAGTCGTTGGGCGAGCCGAACTTTTAGCCCGTTTCTAACCGTTGAGAAGTCGTTAGTTTCTGCCTTGTATGGCCTTCGTTAGCCCACTACGCTATTGAGCAACACTACGTCTTCTGATCAGCTTCCTGAAACGTCACCAACTGCCCTTCCTCGGCGGCTAACTCTTTTGCAAGGTACCGCACTGAACATGATCGACATGGTCGGTATAGGGCCATTTGTGGTGCTGCCCTTAGTAATTAAAACGCTTGGTGGTTCACAGTTTTTGTGGGCCTGGATTTTAGGAGCGGTTGTGTCTTTAATTGATGCATTTGTGTGGGCCGAACTGGGGGCAGCTTTTCCTCAGGCAGGGGGCAGTTACAATTTTTTGAAAATCTCGTACGGCGAACAACGCTGGGGGCGACTTTTATCCTTTCTGTACGTTTGGCAAACGCTTATTCAGGCACCGTTGGTTATGGCTTCCGGCGCCATTGGCTTTGCACAGTATGCCTCTTATCTAATGCCGCTGGAAGAATGGCAACGAAAGGCTGTTTCGGGGGGCGTGGTGCTCATTATTATTGCTTTACTCTACCGAAAAATTGATTCGATTGGTAAAATTGGGTTGATTATGTGGGGGGCAGTGCTCTTAACGCTAGGCTGGATCATCTTTGGTGGTTTGAGCAACAGTCGGATTCCGCTGTCAGAGACCTTGCAATCCATGGGCTCGGCAAGCGGTGGACTACTAGCGGCTGGGTTAGGGCAGGCATCCGTCAAAACGATTTACTGTTACCTAGGCTACTACAATGTTTGCCACTTAGGGGGAGAGATTAAACAGCCGACACGTAATATCCCCGCCAGTATGTTTATTTCAATTGCGGGTATAGCTGGTCTGTATTTGCTGATGAATCTCAGCGTTATAAGTGTAGTGCCGTGGCAGATTGCTCAAAATAGTGAGTTTATTGTCAGTACGTTCGTTGAAACGCTTTATGGCCCAAAGGCAGCTCAACTGGCTACGATTTTGGTTCTATTGGTCGCCTTTTCATCTTTATTTGCCGTTTTACTGGGCTACTCACGAGTACCATACGCTGCTGCTGCTGACGGTCAGTTTTTTCGAATTTTTGCCCGGCTGCATCCGACGAAACAATTTCCTTACGTATCGTTATTGTTTTTGGGAGGTTTAGGGTTTGTATTCAGCTTGTTGTTCCGGTTGGGTGACGTCATTACAGCCATTCTGGCAATGCGGATTGTCGTTCAGTTCGTTGGGCAAGCCATTGGGCTATTATTGCTGCATCGCCGAAGAGCAGCCGCTACGTTTCCCTTCCGAATGCCTTTATATCCGTTACCTGTACTCTTAGCAATTAGCGTATGGTTGTTTGTCTTCTTTTCAACCGGCCTAACATTCATGTTATCGGGCCTGATTGTGATTGGTGCAGGCATCGGAGCCTTTCTCGCATCAGCTGTTATTAGAAAACAATGGCCGTTTGAGAAAACGTAGCGTAGTGCATAACCTCACCACGCTACGCTAATGCGTCAAATAAAATTTCGGCGGGGTGTCTGGCTTTACGTGCCGTACCGTCTTTGATCTGATGTCGACAGGACGTTCCGGGCGCAGCAATGATCACATCGTCAGGCTGTTGACGAACGGTTGGGAACAATACCAATTCACCAACCTTCATCGATACGTCGTAATGTTCGGACTCGTAACCGAATGACCCCGCCATACCGCAACAGCCCGACGGAATTAACTGTACTGAATAATTTTTTGGTAACGATAGCGCTTTTTTGCCCGGCACCTGCGATGATATAGCTTTCTGCTGGCAGTGGCTATGAAGTTTAATAAGCTTGGTTTCAGTTGTAAACTGATCGGGTCGAATACGCCCGGCGTCTAACTCACGGGCGATAAATTCTTCGAACGTCAACGTATTTTCGGCGATACGTTTGGCATCGGCTACGAGTGACTCATCAACCAAATCAGGATATTCATCGCGGAAGGTCAGGATGGCCGATGGCTCCAGACCAACCAAGGGCGTTTCGGCAGTCACTACGCCTTTCAATAACTTAACGTTACGTTCCGCTAAGGTTTTAGCGTACTTCAACATCCCTTTCGAAAGCGCTGCCCGCCCGCTTTCGCCCTGTTCGGGAATAATCACTTCGTAGCCCAAACGCTCAAATAATTGAATGGCTTTTTGGCCTACTTCGACATCATTAAAATTCGTGAATTCATCGCAGAAGAGATAAAAGCGCATGGGGTTTTGGGCATGGGGCATAGAGCGCATTGAACTGTCATCTATCTTATTCTCTTTACCCTCTGCCCTTTGCCCTCTGCTTGAAGCCCAACGACGTAGCGTCGTTTTTTCCATCAATGGCATTGTCCGATCGGGGTGGAAACCGACCATACGGTTAGCAATACGCCGAAGTGCGGGCGTTCCCAATACGCCGTTCCAGGCCCAGGGGACAAGCGATGCTAGGCTCGACAGTCGGGCAAAATTGGCAATCAACCAGGATCGAACCGGTACGCCGTTTGTATCGTAATAATGTTGCAGGAACTCCGCTTTTAGCTTAGCTACATCAACGTTTGACGGACATTCACTTTTGCAGGCTTTGCAGGATAAACACAGGTCATATACATCTTTTATTTCCTGGTGGTCGAAGCGGTTTTCTTTTGGCGAACGCGTTAGCATCTCGCGCAAAATATTAGCTCGCGCCCGTGTGGTGTCCTTCTCGTTACGTGTGGCCATGTAGCTTGGGCACATGGTTCCGCCTGATGCTTCTGTTTTACGGCAATCGCCTGAGCCGTTACATTGCTCGGCATGTTGCAAAACAGTTTGATCTTTGTATCGGAAATACGTCTGGAAATTAGGCGTTTGCTGACCCGCTTCATACCGCAGGAACGTATCCATCGGGGGCGTTTCCACAATCTTACCCGGATTGAAAATACCATCCGGATCCCACGTATGCTTAATTTCCCGCATCAGCTCATAATTATGCGGTCCTACCATTTGCGGAATAAATTCCCCCCGGAGTCGTCCGTCACCGTGTTCTCCTGACAACGAACCGTCGTATTTCTTAACTAGCGTAGCAATTTCTTCGGCAATTAAACGGTACTGTCGATGGCCTTCTTCAGTTTTTAGATTGATGATTGGCCGTAAATGCAACTCACCCGAGCCTGCGTGCGCGTAATGCACCGAGTGCATGTGGTGTTTCGCCAAAATCTCATTAAAATCACGGATATAAGCAGGCAGATCAGCTACATCAACAGCTGTATCTTCAATGACAGCCACAGCTTTTTCGTCGCCGGGCAGGTTGCCCAATAAGCCCAGCCCAGCCTTACGTAACGTCCATATCTTCTTCGTATCTTCTCCAAAAAGCAGCGGGTAATGATATCCAAGAGCCGCTTGTTGCATGTCACCAATCATCGCTGATGAGAGTTGCTCAATTTCGGCTCGTGTATCGCGTGAAAGATCGACAACCAGAATAATTGGAAAATGGTCGGTTGGTGTTTTTTGGACGAAAAAACTATTTTTCTTCTGTTCTGGATTCGAATCTGCCCGCTCGAGAATAATATCGTCAATTAATTCGACGGCATAGGGCTTGTAAGTTAACGCCACCAGCGTAGCACGAAGCGCTTCGTCAATGGAATGGCAATGGACGCAGATTAACCCGCTCTCTTTGGGAGGCAAAGGCACTAGGTTTAACTTTATCTCGGTCAGAAAGCAAAGCGTACCTTCTGAACCGGCGATGAACTTTGATAGGTTGAAAGGCTCTCCATCTGCTGTAAACGGTTCCATATCAAGCAGTGCATCTAACGCATAGCCCGTGTTACGTCGCTCAATGGTTTTTTTTGGAAAATTCCGCCGGATTTCTTCCTGATTTGCTGAGTTAGACAGAATGGCATTTGTCTTAAGGAGAATCTTATCGGCTAACGTGGCAGAACCGTTTTTTCGGCTGGCTTCGCTAACTGATTTCGTGAAGTTCCAACCGCTCATAGAGCCAAATTCAACCTCTGAGCCGTCTGCCAGAAGCGCTTTTACGGAGAGCGTATGTTCACGCGTCGCTCGATACACAACGGAGTTGGAGCCGCAGGAGTTATTCCCAACCATCCCGCCGATCATAGCCCGATTGGCCGTAGAGGTCTCAGGACCAAAATAGAGACCGTAAGGCTTCAGATGCTGGTTCAATTCATCGCGTACAACGCCTGGTTGCACACGGACCCAACGTTCTTCCTGATTGACCTCCAGAATCTTTGTAAAATGTTTGGAAACGTCTACGACAATGCCGCTGCCTACCACCTGACCGGCTAAAGAGGTCCCGGCGGTACGAGGAATCAGAGATGTTTTATGTTGTCTGGCAAAGGCGATCAGCGTTTTTAAATCATCAATTGTTTTTGGAATAGCAACGGCAGCTGGCATCTCACGATATGCCGACGCATCCGTTGCATATAAGGTTCGATACGTACTATCGTTGAAAAGGTCACCCGTTAACTGACTAGCTAAGTTTTTAAGAGATTCTGCGCGCATACAAACCTATAGGCCGTTCATGGATCTTCAGCCTGTAAAATAGTTAGCAAAATTAGATGTAATTACCACATTTTTTTAGATTAGTACAGTAAAAAATGAAATAACTCATTTGATGGAAAAGTTACATTTTGCTGATAAATATCTATAAGTTAATAAATTGATAATTAATTAATAACAAGGTATAGTACTCTGTTTATGACTTAATATAATACAAATAGGTAGTATTTATTTAAGAAATATTATGATACGATATTGATAGTAAATAACCGATTTTTAACCTGTCAGCATTTGTATTTTGATTGTAACATGATGTAATTCGCCGAATGGTTCAAGTTTACATTCTATAAATTCTCTCCATGTTGATACAATTTAGGATTATACCGTTTTCTGGTTACCCTAAATTAGGATTTAACTGAGAGAAAACATAGTTTAAAAAATACAGTTTATGGAAGGCATAGATTATAAACTTTAACCGTAAAACAACTAAATGTTTAATTTTTACTGTAAACCTATGATGGACAAATCCTACAAAATGAACCGCTTCAATGGTTTCGTAGGTCAGGTTGGAGTTATCCAACCTCAGCCACTCGGACGGAAAGCACTAGTTAGCTTTCTGTCTATACTGGCTATGGTACTGCTACTGGGCAATTCAGTAGCATGGGCGCAAGGACGTACCGTGACGGGGAAAGTAACTGACCCAACGGGTTTTGGCTTACCAGGAGTAAGTGTTCAGGTTAAAGGTACACAACGTGGGACGAATACGGATGCTAACGGTGCGTATACAATAGCTAATGTACCTGATGGCGCTACGCTGGTAATGAGTTTTATTGGCTATGCAACGCAGGAAGTACCAGTGGGTAATCGCGCAACGGTAGATGTACAGTTAGTCGACGACACCAAAGCTTTACAGGAAGTAGTAGTCGTTGGTTATGGCACGCAGCGAGTAAAAGATGCTACTGGATCTGTATCGTCTTTAGGAACTAAAGACTTCAACAAAGGGGTCATCTCGTCGCCGGAGCAAATGTTGCAAGGGCGTGTAGCGGGCGTTCAGATTACACCGTCGAGCGGAGAGCCGGGTGCTGGTATCAACGTGCAGATTCGGGGTACATCTTCATTGCGTGGTGGTAACAATCCTTTATTTGTTATTGACGGTGTTCCTCTTGATGGAGGTAGTACCAGTGATGGCAACCCTGATTTTGGGGGTGGTACTACGTCAGCTCGTAACCCGCTTTCTTTTTTAAACCCGGCTGATATTGAAAACATCTCCGTATTGAAGGACGCATCGGCAGCTGCTATTTATGGCTCGCGCGGTGCTAACGGCGTTGTTTTGATTACGACTCGTAAAGGTAAAGCAGGTCAGCAAAGTTTGACTTTTTCGGCATCAGGTAGTGTGGCAACCCCTTTAAAGCGGTATAACTTATTGACTGCATCAGATTTTTTGACTGGTGTTACCGCTGCGGGTGGTGATGCAAGCGTAGTGAATAAAGGAGCTAATACAAACTGGCAGGATCAAATCCTACGAACAGGCATTACACAGACGTATAACCTCGGTTTTGGAGGGGGTAATGAAAATACACGTTACTTTTTTTCGCTAGGTTACCAAGATCAGGAAGGTATCATCAAAAACTCAGGTCAGAAACGTCTGACTGGTCGGGTAAATGCGTCGCATGAATTGTTCAATGATAAAGTAGTTATTGATCTAAATGCTACTACCTCAGGTGTAACGGATACGTACGTGTTGAATGGTGACAATGCTGGTGCGCAAGGGAGCTTAATTGGCGCTGCGCTTCAGGCTAACCCGACTTACCCTGTTTATAATGCAGATGGTACTTTTTATCAGCCCGGCGGTGATTACCGTAACGTAGCCGCTATTCTGGCATATGATAACGATAAGGGACAGACAAACCGGACACTGGCCAACGCCAGCGTTACCTGGAAGATACTTGATGGCCTATCTGTAAAAGCAAATTTTGGTATTGATAATTCAACGGCAGTTCGACGGACAGCTCTGGATTCTCGATTGAATAATAGTGGCTTCACGTTTGCCCTTATCCCAAACCTGGTTACGGTTAGTATTCCTCAGGATGCTAACACAAAACTTGGAGGACTTGCCTACATTCAGAATCGCTACCGCAGTTCTCAACTGATCGAGTATACTGCCAACTACAACAAAAAGGTTGGTATTGGTAATTTAGAAGCATTGGTTGGTTTTTCATACCAGGTTTTCCAGAATCAGGGCAATTACCTGGCTGCTGCTAATTTCCCATTCGATGAGAGTCAAATTAGCTATATTGATGCAATCGGGTCTGCTAATGCGAATAACCGAACATCGTATGGTGGAGGATCTGACAACGGTCGTAATGATCTACAATCGTATTTTGGCCGCGCGATCTACAACATCAATGAAAAATATATCCTTACTGGTACGTTGCGGGTAGATGGTTCGTCGCGTTTCGGGGTAAACAATAAATATGGATATTTCCCTTCATTAGCAGCCGCCTGGCGTCTGTCAGAAGAAGCATTTATCCCCAAAAATATTTTTGACGATCTGAAACTACGCGTTAACTACGGTGTTACGGGTAATCAGGATTTTGCGGGTGGTGCCTCAAAAATTATTTTTAACATTAACGCCGATGGTTCTACAACGCAACAGAACAACCCCAATCCCAATTTGAAATGGGAGCAAAATACGACAGTCGGTGCCGGTATTGACTTCACTATTTTGAAGGGCCGGTTAGGCGGTTCGGTTGATTATTTCCACAAATCGTCTACCAATACGCTGTTCCAGGTATTCTACGCACAACCTGCTCCAGTGCAGTATAGATGGGTTAACTTACCCGGAGAAATTATTAACCGGGGGGTTGAACTATCATTGAATTTTCAGGCAGTTCAACAGAAGAAGTTTGGATGGGAGGTGCTCTACAACATGACCTTCCTAAACAACACGGTAAAAGATTTGGGCACGACGGTTCCGACCGGTACAATCAGTGGGCAGGGCTTATCAGGGGCTTACGCACAGGTTATTACTAGTGGTTACCCAATTTTTACCTTCTACATGCCAACCTTCACGGGATATGATACAGAAGGCCTAGGTACTTATGCAAACGGCGGAGCTTCGTCTTTTCAGGGTAGTCCACTGCCAAAGATTCGGCTGGGTTTAACGAACAACTTCACGTTTGGCAAATTCAATGCCAGTCTGTTCTTCAATGGTCAGTTTGGAGGTTATATCTATAATAACACGAACAATGCTCTCTTCCTGAAAGCCCCTCTGAAAAGCGGTAAGAACGTGACATACGAGGCACTGAATAGCCCAGAAAGTGGCTTAAATTCCGGCTCAGTTTCAACGCGATTCTTAGAAAAGAGTGATTACATTCGGTTGACAAACGCGTCGGTTGGCTATCGGTTCGAGTTGCCACAGGGTGGATTTGCTAAATCGCTTTCTGTTTCCGTAAGTGGTCAAAACCTATTGCTCCTTACCGGCTATACTGGTCTTAATCCCGATGTTAATACGGTGAAGACGTATAATAATATTCCGTCGCTGGGTATTGATTATACACCTTATCCTACGCCAAGAACATTCACGCTAGGATTAAATGTTGGTTTCTAAGCAACCAAGAACGTTTATATTTCGTATAGCTATATACCTATTTTAGCTATTTAGCTAAAGGCAAAATGTAAACAACAATTTAGTGGTTCACTTAACATCTTTATTCAAATGAATTTCTCAAAATACCAGATAATTGGTGTACTCGGCATAGCAATGCTGCTTGGTATGGCCGGTTGCTCTGATCTCGATGATACCGTTTATGGTAAATTATCGGCAACCAGTGCATCGTCAAGTGCCGTTCCACTCGATCCCGTTAGTTCATTGCAAGGCGTATATTCTCAGTTAAATACGATTGCTACTAACCAGGGAAACACCTATGCAATGGAAGAACACCCATCCGATGAAATGATGGGTCCGACACGAGGTACAGACTGGGATGACTTTGGGCAGTGGAGAAAAATGCACCAGCATACTTGGGATCCGTCCCATCCATTGATCATTGGTACCTGGAATGACCTAAATAGTGGTATTTTCCGGGCAACTCAGACCATCTCAGTAGCAACAGCCACTACGCAACAGAAAGCAGAAGCTAGCTTTCTTCGAGCGTTCTATATGTTCTACTTAGTGGATATGTTTGGGCAGGTACCTTTTCGCTTAGTAACAGACGATGCTGATGCCAATCCAAAAGTGTTCAGCCGCAAAGACGCATCGAATTATGTTATCAGCGATTTGCGTTACGCTTATAATAACCTAGCAGCAGGCGCTCCAAACGTAGCTACGAAAGAAGCTGCGGCTACTATGCTAGCGAAGATGTATCTGAACCGGGCCGTTTACAATCAAGACCCAGGAAGCCCAGCAGGACCGTTCACATTTGCTAAAGCAGATATGGACTCGTCTATCTACTTTAGCAACGCTGTTATTAACACAGGTAAGTTTGCGTTAACGGCAGCGGGTAAATATTTCGACAATTTCCACTGGGAAAATGATACGCGGTCGAAAGAACTGATCTTTACGATTGTTAACACAGCTGCGAGCCAGCCTGGGAACGTACGGAATCGTTATTACATGACACTCCACTACAATCAGTACGTAAATGCCTGGAATGGTTTTACAACTCTGGCTGATTTCTACAATAGCTTTGATGCTAAAGATGAACGACGGGGTGGTACGATAGCAGACTTGACGTCACCAACCGGATTAAACGCTGGTTTCCTTGTAGGTCAACAGTACGTAGTTAAACCTGGCTCTACAACGGCTACCCAAGTGTTGGATCGCAGTGGTAAACCGCTTCAGTTTACTCCTGACGTAAACATTGCTTATGCCCTGGAGAACAAAGGTATTCGTGTTATTAAATACCTACCTCAGCCAGGTGCAGTGGACAATCCAGCTAATGACTACGTTTTTCTGCGGTATGCCGACGTCCTACTAATGAAAGCCGAAGCAATACTACGTGGAGGTACCGACGCATCAGGTCAAACAGCTGCCCAGATTGTAAATAATCTGCGTGCAACTCGTGGTGTTTCGGCTGCGTCAACTGTTGATCTTACGACATTACTAGCCGAACGCGGCCATGAACTGTATTGGGAAGGCTGGCGTCGGAACGACCAGATTCGCTTTGGTACGTTCCTTGATCCTGTTGATCAGCGCCCGAACAAATCGCCTGCTACGGCTGTATTGTTTCCCATCCCACAACAGGGTGTGGACAGTAACCCGAATCTGAAACAGAACGCTGGCTACTAAATTCTTGTAGACTTCTTTAAAAACAAACAGCAGCCCAGATTGGACTGCTGTTTGTTTTTAAAGAAGTTATTAAAAATACGTAATCCTACTTAGAATCAGCACTTGTAGTGATTGTTTTTCGTTGATAATACTAATGAAAACGTGGTTTATTTTAAGTAGTCTGCTGGCATTGACTGCCTGTACCAAAACAGATACGCTCTTTGAAAAAACGGATTCAAAAGCTACAGGTGTTACGTTTGTTAACCAGTTACACGAAACAGAGCAAGAGAATGTACTGGCGTTTGAATATTTCTACAATGGCGCAGGAGTCGCGGCTGGTGACTTAAATAATGATGGTCGTGTCGATTTATATTTTACTGGAAATCAGGTCGATAATAAATTATTTATCAATAAAGGCAATTTTACTTTTGACGATATAACCGTAAAGGCTGGTGTGTCGGGCCGGAGTGGTGGCTGGAAAACGGGCGTTACGTTAGCTGATGTGAATGCCGATGGCTGGCTTGATATTTACGTATGCTATTCTGGATTAAGATCTGATCCATTACGTCGAAATCAGTTGTTTATCAACAACCATAACCTCACGTTTACAGATCGGGCAGCTGAATACGGGCTTGATGACGCGGGGTATTCGGTACAGGCAAATTTCTTCGATTATGATTTAGATGGTGACCTTGATTGTTTTCTAATCAACCATAACCTTAAAAATTACCAGCGCAAAGAAGCCGCAATTGTGCGAAACGAACGCGACTATAACGCGGGTGACAAACTGTTTCGAAACAATCGAACTCCTGACTCCAGCTCAACAATTCGATTTACTGACGTCTCCGAACAGGCAGGTATTAAAGGGAATCCAATGGGGTTTGGCTTGGGTGTTTCGGTGTCAGACCTGAACAATGATGGTTACCCGGATGTGTACGTAACGAATGATTTTGTCGAAGATGATTATTGCTACATGAATCAGCGGAATGGGACGTTTCGGGATGAACTACGTAACCGTGTCGAGCATACGTCGTATTCCGCAATGGGAGCCGATGTCGCTGATTTAAATAATGACGACCGACCCGATATTATGACGCTTGATATGTTGCCAGAAAGCAACGCCCGGCAGAAATTATTGCCCTGGCCCGACAACTGGAATGTATATCAGGCACAGCTAAAAAACGGCTTTTGGCACCAGAACATGCGTAATATGCTTCAGATTCAGCAACCGAATGGCCAGTTTACGGAAATTGGCCAATTATCGGGTGTGTCTGGAACAGATTGGAGCTGGGGGGTAGTGTTAGCTGATTTTGACCTGGACGGCTACAAAGATATTTTTGTCAGTAACGGTATTCCGCATGATTTTACGGACAATGATTTCATTAAATTTTCTGATGAAGCCACCAGTTTGCCGGTATTAGATCAAATACGGCAAATGCCATCAACACCAACGAAAAATTATATTTTTCGTAATAACCATAATCTAACGTTCACCAATAAGCAAGCCGCCTGGGGCTTTGATGAACCAACCATATCGAATGGCTGCGCTTATGCTGACTTAGACAACGATGGTGATTTGGAAATCATTACAAATAACTTAAACGAACCTGCACGAATCTATCGAAATAAACAGCAAGAGACTACGTCAACAGACTATCTAGCTATTCAGCTAAAAGGACCGACAGCCAATATGTTCGGTGTTGGAGCGAAAGTGACGGTAGAGACCGATAGTCTGAAGCAGGTACAGGAATACTTCCCAACCCGTGGGTTTGAATCATGTAGTCATGGAGATTTGCTGTTTGGCCTAGGGAATGAGTCAAAAGCGATTCGGGTCACCGTACGCTGGCCAGATGGTAAAACGCAGATGTTGAATAATGTTCAACCCAACCAGCGTCTTCTGCTCGATTATCGTCAAGCTCGTGTGGGCAACGCACCCAAAGCTGTAACCGTTGATAAACTGCTTTTTGAGCCAGTCAGCGAAATTGATTATACCCATAAAGTGGATTCAACGAGTAACTTCGACGGCCAGATTCTGCTGCCAATGCAGTACTCGGTTGCCGGGCCTCGGATGGCTGTCGGCGACATAAATGGTGATGGTCTTTCTGATCTGTTTATCTGTGGAAACACACGACAACCGGGTCAGCTTTTTTATCAGATGCCTACTGGACCTTTTGAGGCAAAGACTATATCCGATTTAGCTGGAAAAGTAAGTATGGATGCTGTTTTAGCCGATTTTAACGGAGACAAGCAACCTGATTTATACGTAGTAAACGGCGGCTACAGCATTCGGGAAGATGAGAAACGGCAGGATCAACTCTGGCTCAATAACAAAGGAATATTTGCGCCCAAGTCATTGCCCAATGAAACAGAAAACGGAAGCTGCGTAAAAACGATAGATATCGACCGCGACGGTGATCTGGACTTGTTTGTGGGCGGGTCGATTCGCTCGCTCAGATTCCCGGCAGCTGATGAAAGCTTTGTATTAATCAATGATGGTAAGGCTAATTTTACAAAACAGCCTTTGGGGCAGCTGGGTATGGTCTCAGACGCAGCCGTGCTGGATATTGATAAGGACGGTTGGCAGGATGTCGTCATCGTAGGTGAATGGATGCCAGTTACGGTGTTGTTGAACCACGAAGGAAAACTGTCATCTACGAATATAAAGGCTTATGAAAACCTGGCTGGCTGGTGGAACCGAGTTGAAAAAGCCGATCTGGATGGTGATGGAGACGAAGATTTAGTCGTAGGGAATTTAGGGTTAAATACCCAGATCAGAGCCAATGAAGAGCAACCTGCTACGCTCACCTATGATGATTTCGATCAGAATGGAACGCTTGATTTTTTCATGAGTTACGTCGTTCAGGGTAAGACTTATCCAGCCTATTCCCGTGACGAAATCTGTGAGCAGGTACCTTCATTGCGAAAGCGCTTTACAACGTATAAGGCATACGCCAATGCAACCATTGAAAACTGCTTCGATGAACAGCAACTTCGCCAGGCTAAAACCAAACAGATTACTGAACTGCAAACACTTGTTTTAGAAAATAAAGACGGTGACTTTGTGCCGCGCAGTTTACCGCTGGCTGCTCAATACGCGCCTGTATTTGGTATCCTGGCGGACGATTTTGACCACAATGGCACAACCGATTTGCTTCTGATGGGAAATAATTCCCGAATGCGTCTTCGCATCGGTAAAGTCGATGCAAATCATGGCCTTGTTTTGAGCAATAAAGGAAAATGGCAATTTGACGAAATCTCATCGTCAAAAACAGGCCTATACGTGCGGGGTGATGTCCGTGATGTCAAAAAGGTTGGTGCTTACGTAGCAATTGGTATTAGTGGACAGAATGCATTAACGTTTAAGCAGCAGGGGGCAAAACGGTAGCCAAATGATTCAATAATTCGTCACAAACGTGACAATATAACGTAGCTTGATTTAGTAAAATGTATAAAAAACTTGGCCTGTTAGCCCTTGGCTTGTGGGGATTATGGTCGTGTAAGAATGATCATACTAATACCGATACACTGTTTGACAATTTACCCGCGTCTGAAACAGGTGTGGATTTCGTAAACCGAAGTCTCGATCGGAAGGATTTTAATATTTTCAATTATCGAAATTTTTATAACGGCGGGGGCGTAGCAATCGGTGATATTAACAATGATGGCCTGCCCGACTTATTTCTAACATCCAACTTCGAAAACAACAAGCTGTACCTGAATAAGGGCGGAATGAAGTTTGACGACGTAACGCAGAAGGCGGGTATCCTTAGCAAAAAATTCTGGTCAACGGGCGTAACCTTTGCCGATGTCAACGGCGATGGGTTGATGGATATTTATGTCTGTAATTCAGGAAGTCGCGATGCGCGGGGAAATCAACTCTATATCAACCAGGGTGTACAAAAACAAGGCAGCGGCCCCGGCGTGCCAACGTTCATAGAAAAAGCGAAGGAATACGGTTTAGACGACGGCGGCTTTTCGACGCACGCAGCTTTTTTTGATTATGATCGGGATGGCGATCTGGATATGTATTTGCTGAATAACAGCTTTACGCCGATGGATCGCTTAGCCTACGCCAACGTGCGCGAAACCCGTGACAAACTGGGAGGAGATAAACTCTTTCGTAACGAAGGCCCTGGAAAGAAATTTACAGATGTCAGTGCTAAGGCAGGTATTTATGGCAGCCTGATTGGATTTGGTCTGGGTATTACTATTGGCGATGTTAATAACGATAACTGGCTTGATATCTACATTTCCAACGATTTCTACGAGCGCGATTACCTCTACATCAATCAGAAGAACGGTACGTTTAAAGAAGACATTGAGAACCAGATGGGGCATATCAGTCTGGCGTCGATGGGGGCCGATATTGCTGATGTCAACAACGATGGTAATCTCGATATTTTCGTGACCGACATGATGCCGGATGATGATTACCGGCTCAAGACCACTACGTCTTTCGAGAGTTATGAGCTTGGACAACTCAAAGAATCACGCGATTTTCATTACCAGGATTCCCGGAATATGCTGCACCTCAACAATGGCAATGGCACGTTTTCGGAAATTGGCCGGATGTCCGGTACCAGTGCTACCGACTGGAGTTGGGGCGCTCTATTGTTCGATATGGACATGGATGGTAAGAAAGACGTGTTTGTGGCCAATGGAATTCTGAAAGACCTGACCGATCAGGACTATGTTGCTTATTTGGCGGATAATCCTGATTTGCAGTCCATGATTGAAGGGACTAAAAAGTTTGATTACAAAGAGTATGTGAATAAAATGGGGTCTAGCCCACTGCCAAATTATGCTTTTCGGAATGTTGGGAATGGGATGAAATACGAAAACAAAGCCGCTGAGTGGGGCTTAGGCGAACCCAATTTCTCAAATGGGTCAGCGTATGGTGATCTTGACAACGACGGTGATTTAGACCTCGTAGTGAATAATAATGACTCGCCTGTATCGATCTTCAAAAACCTGTCAGTTGAGAAAAAGCAGGCAAACTTTCTACGTGTACAACTCCGTGGGTATAGCCAGAATCCGAATGCTATCGGTGCTAAAGTATATGTGTACCAAGGCAAGGAAACGCAGTATTTACAGCAGATGCCAAACCGGGGGTTCCAATCATCGGTGGATCTGACGATGGTCTTTGGGCTGGGTGGAAATATAGCTGATAAAAAGCCATTGGCTGATTCACTGGTAGTTATTTGGCCTGATGATAAAAAGCAAGTAATTCGCCAGCCGAAAACGAACACGACGCTCCAGTTAGACCATAAGAACGCCGACAAAGCCGTTACGTTTGTTCCTAAGGCTAACCCTAACCCACGTCTGTTTACCGACGTAACAGAAACAGCCAAGCTAGATTACAGACATAAGGAAAATGACTTTGTCGACTACAATCGCGATGGCCTGCTTAAACAAATGCTTTCGCGCGAAGGTCCAGCACTGGCTGTTGGCGATGTGAACGGTGATGGCCTGGAAGACGTGTTTCTGGGGGGAGCCGCTAACATGCCTCGCTCGCTTTATATTCAGCAGACTAGTGGTACGTTCACGCTCAACAAACAACCGTTTCTGCTCGATGCTATGTACACAGAAGACGTAGCAGCCACGTTCTTCGATGCCGACGGTGATAAAGATCTGGATTTGTACGTGGCTACTGGGGGTAATGAATTTGAGGATTCGACGTATCTGGCCGACCGGTTCTATCGCAATGATGGAAAAGGAGTTTTTACGTGGGATAAAACCTTACCTCGGAGTCTGGTGAATAATTCCTGTGTGATAGCCACTGATTTCGACCGGGATGGTGATCAGGATCTATTCGTGGGGGGGCGTATGGTGTCAGGGCAATATGGCCAAAATCCTGACCAATTGTTACTGGTCAATGATGGGAAAGGTAATTTCAAGAAAGCGACCAAAGAACTAATGCCATTTTCGAAGGAAATTGGCATGGTGACCGATGCGGTATGGGCCGATGTTGATAAAGATAGTTATCTCGATCTGGTACTCGTAGGCGATTGGATGCCAGTTACGATTCTGAAAAACAAGCAGGGTAAAGGCTTTGAACGAGTGGAGACTGAAGCTCTCGCCAATACGGGTGGTTGGTGGAATACAATTCACGCTGCCGATCTGGACAAGGATGGCGATCTGGACTTTGTTCTTGGTAATCTTGGCTTGAACAGCCGTATGATTGCTTCAGCCAACGGACCAGCTCATCTCTATGGCAATGATTTTGACCGGAATGGCTCATACGAACAGATTATTACCTGTTACAGAGCTGGTACAGACGGTCAACCCCGTGAATGCGTGATGGTTCAGAAGCCGGATTTACAAAAACGTATCCCCTCTATCAAAACGAAATACATCAAGCACACTGACTACGCGAAAGCAAGTTTTGAAGACATTTTCTCTGCCCAGCAGCGTGAGGGAATGACGGTAAAAACAGTGCAGACCGCCGAAACGTCAATAGCGATCAATGACGGCAAAGGCAATTTCACCATGGCAGCCTTGCCTGTTCAAGCCCAAACGTCACCCATTCACGCCATTCTTACGGGAGATTATAATGGGGATGGTAAAACGGATATTCTTCTGACGGGCAATTTCTTCGACGTATTGACAGAGTTAGGACGCTATGATGCCAACTACGGATTATTGCTGCTGGGGGATGGTAAAATGCGATTTACAGGGACAAAGCCGGAGCAAACAGGCTTTTTTGTGCGAGGGCAGGTTCGACGGATGCTACCCGTGCAGGGCGCTAATGGAAGCCAATTTATCGTGCTGGCCAAAAACAACGACCATGCACAGATTTTTGCGGTCTCGAAAGGCAGTAAACCATGATGCGATTTATGTTGATGTTGGTCAGTTTGGCTACGTTGTTAACGAGTTGCTCATCTGGTCCGACTGCTTCGGAGAAACCGTTGTTTCAGCTATTGGATTCTACTCAAACGGGCGTAGGGTTTACAAATCGATTGCAGAACACGGATAGTCTGTCGATTCTGGACTACCTGTATTTTTACAATGGCGGGGGCGTAGCGACGGGTGACCTGAACAACGATGGCCTAACAGACTTGTATTTTGTCTCGAATCAGGGACCCAATAAGTTATATCTCAATAAAGGCAAATTCACATTTACCGACGTAACGGGTAAATCGGGAACAGTAGGCCGTTCCGACTGGCAAACCGGCGTAACGATGGCCGACGTCAATGGCGATGGCTTGCTGGATATTTACGTATGTGCTGTTAGTCAATTCAAAGGTCTGAAAGGCGCGAATGAGTTATACATAAACAACGGGCCGGGCCCAGATGGTACGCCAAGCTTTACCGAACGAGCGGCTGAGTTTGGATTAGCCTTTGCCGGTTTTTCGACTCAGGCAGCTTTTTTTGACTATGACCATGACGGCGATTTGGACTGCTTTTTACTAAATCATGCCGTTCATACGTCTCGAAGTTTCGACAATGTGTCGACCCGTAATACGCGAAACAGAGAATCAGGTGATTACTTATTTCGCAATGACGGGAAACGGGGCGGTAATTTGCATTTTACGGACGTTAGTGAGCAGGCAGGAATCTTCGGAGCCGCCATGGGTTATGGACTGGGCATTGCTGTTGCTGACCTCAATAACGATGGCTGGGAAGACCTGTACGTCTCGAATGATTTCCACGAAGATGATTACTACTACGTCAATAATCACAAAGGTGGTTTTACAGAAAGTGTTAGGCAGGCTTTTGCGCATACCAGCCGCTTTTCCATGGGGAACGATATCGCCGATGTGAACAACGACGGCTATCCGGACGTGATGACGCTCGATATGTATCCGGCTGATGAAGCTGTTGAGAAGGCATCGCAAGGAGAAGATCCGCTGGATATTTATCGGTATAAACTTTCCTACGGCTACATGAATCAATATAGCCGTAACTGTCTGCAACTTAGTTTGTCAGGTAAGAAATTTATAGACATTGGCGTGATGGCGGGCGTAGCGGCAACCGACTGGAGTTGGTCGCCCCTGCTGGCTGATTACGATAACGATGGGATAAAAGATCTGTTCGTAGCGAATGGAATCGCCCGTCGACCCAATGATTTAGATTATGTTAAATACATCTCGGATGGTTCGCTACAGAGTGCATTAGGCGCTTCCTCAAAGCTCGATGAAAAGGCGATTCAGCTAATGCCCGAAGGCAAAGTTCATAATTATTTGTACCGGGGAACAACAAGCCTTCAGTTCGAGGATAAGTCAGAAACCTGGGGCTTTACAACCCCAACGCTGTCCTGTGGAGCCTCATACGCTGATCTAGATAACGACGGCGATCTGGATCTGATCACGAACAATGTTAACGACCCGGCAGGGCTGTATCGAAACGAGGCCACTACGTTATTTCCCAATCGGCAGCACCTAACGATTAAGCTCAAAGGTAACGACGCCAATACATTCGGGATAGGAGCAAAAGTGATTTTGAAATATACTGGATTGGTGGCTAACCAACCAAGACATAGTGATTCACTCCAGATGCAGCAATTGATGCCGACGCGGGGATTTGAATCGGCCAGTGCGCCAGAGTTAGTATTCGGACTAGGCCAGCATTCTGTTATCGATTCGCTGGTCGTGATTTGGCCAAACCAACGTATGGAAGTGCGTCGAAACGTAAAAGCGAATCAAACCATAACGCTTCAGCAAGCCGATGCCCACCTTGATGCTACGAACTATCAGTATACGGCTTCGATTGAGAAACCTCTCTTGGCAGACGTAGCGAAGCTTGATTCAATACCCTATCAGCACCGCGAGAATATAGACTACTTCGACTTTGTCCGCGAGTCACTGATGCCCTTTAAGATCTCAACCGAAGGTCCTCATCTGGCTGTTGGCGATGTAAATGACGATGGCCTCGAAGATTTGTATGCCGGAGGAGCCAAATGGCAGGCAGGTAGCTTATTGATTCAACAACGTAACGGGACGTTCAAAAATACGCCCCAATCTGCTTTTGCTAACGATTCTACGTATGAAGATGTGGATGCCGCTTTTTTCGATGCGGATGGCGACAACGATTTAGACTTATACGTAGTGTCGGGGGGAAATGAGTTCTATAATAAAATGCCAGAGCAGTTTGACCGGCTATATCTGAACGACGGAAAAGGAAATTTCAGCCGTTCGGCCAACGACTTGCCCCCAATGTATGATAACAAAAGCTGCGTTCGTCCCTATGACATAGACCACGATGGCGATCTTGATTTATTCGTTGGTGGACGAGTCGTTGGCATGGCTTACGGAAAATCACCGAATTCGTATTTATTGATTAACGATGGGAAAGGGCATTTCTCTGATCAGACGGAGCAACGATCCGCTGGTCTACGTAACGCCGGAATGATCACCGACGCCGTTTGGGCCGACTACGATGGCGATAAAGACGCTGACTTAATTCTGGCGGGCGACTGGATGCCAATACGTGTCTTTGCTAACGACAACGGTAAATTTGACGAAGTGAAGACCATTACTACAGACGAAACACCATTAAACGGTTTTTACCAACGTATCATTGCTGCCGATTTCGATCGGGACGGCGATATTGACCTGATGGCCGGTAATCTGGGTACAAACACCAAACTTCGAAAAACGCCCGATTCGCAATTGCGTATGTGGGTAAAAGACATTGACAATAATCAAACAACGGAGCAGATCATCGCCTACAACCGAAGTAAGGAGTGGTATCCGCTGGCCATGAAAGATGAGTTGGGTAAGCAGATGCCCGGTGTGATCAATAAACGATTTACCAATTATGGGTCGTTTGCTGGAAAAATGCTGCCCGACGTAGTAAAAGACGATGAGCTAAAAGGAGCGGACGAACTTACCGTTAATCAGTTTGCGTCGGTTTATCTGGAAAACCAAGGGGGCCGCTTTGTGGTACATGAACTGCCAATGATGGCCCAAGTCTCCAAACTTTTTGCGTTACAGGCCATCGACATTGACCACGACGGCGATCTGGACGTACTGGGCGGGGGCAATTTCTATGGCGTCAGTACGTACCAGGGACGTTATGATGCCAGCTTTGGTTTAGTACTACGTAACGACGGGAAAAGTAAGTTTACTGCCTTATCGGCTCTGGATGCCGGATTTTTGTTGAATGGGGAAATTCGGGACATTCGTTCAATAAAAACGTCGCAGGGACCACTGATTCTGGTGGCTCGAAATGGAGCCAGTGTACAAATCTTCAAACCATTACGTCTGAAGTGAGCATACATGGATACCTAATTTCGTCCCAAATTTTCCGTTAATTTTGTAAGTGGTAAATCACCAAAGTATGGTTTTACCCGTCTAACTTGTCCATTTATTCTATGAAATCTTCGCTTCGCTTTGGCTATTTACTGGCTTTGTTGCTGGTTGGAATAGCCGGTTGTCGGAAGCCCGCTTCGCCTGCCGAGTATAATGCTAAAGCTGCTAATCCTGAATATTACAATGCAGCCTTAAATAAACTAACGGAGGTTATCATTCACGATATTTTCTCTCCGCCCGTAGCTAGCCGCATTTACTCGTACGCAAATCTGGCGGGTTATGAAGCGCTTGCTCCCTTCGATGCACAGTATGAATCGCTGGGGGGTAAGCTAAAGCGCTTTCAGGCTAGTCCTAAGCCTGAACCCGGTAAAGAATACTGCTTTCCACTAGCCAGCACGCGTGCTTTTCTGACAGTTGCCCGGGCATTGACTTTCTCGGTCGATTTCTATGATCAGTTTGAAAAGCCATTTTACGAACAGTATAAGAAAGACGGCGTTCCCGATGAGGTTTACGAGCGATCGATGGCCTACGGGGAGTCTATTGCTAAACACGTATTAGATTATGGCGCCAAGGACAATTATAAACAAACGCGGGGATTCAAGCATACAGTCACGAACGAAGAAGGGACCTGGGTCCCCACCCCACCCGCCTACATGGATGCTGCAGAACCCCAATGGAATAAAATACGCTGCTGGGCAATGGATACGTGCAATCAGTTTAGGCCTCCTCGCCCACTACCGTATAATCTGACGAAAGGAAGCCCCTACGAAAAGGAGCTTGACGAAGTTTATCAGACGGGTAAAAATCTTGATAAGCAAAAACAGGATATAGCTTATTTCTGGGACGATAATTCGTTTGTTATGAACGTAGCAGGACACGTTATGTATGCCAGCAAAAAAATGACCCCCGCCGGACATTGGCTGGCTATCATACAAACCATCACAAAGAAGAAAAAGCTGGACATGATGCACACGGTTGAAGCCTACGCTCTCGCTTCGTTTGCATTAAGTGATGGATTCATTTCATGCTGGGATGAAAAATACCGTAGTAAAACAATTCGGCCCGAAACGGTTATTAATAAATACATTGATCCCAAGTGGACACCGTTTCTGCAAACACCTCCCTTCCCCGAATACCCCAGCGGGCATAGCGTTATTTCAACGGCCGCTGCCACAGTACTAACCGAACTACTTGGCGAAAATGTCGCCTTTACTGATTCGACTGAGTTTAAATATGGTCACGGTGTCCGGTCGTTTACGTCAATTCGCCAGGCCGCTGACGAAGCCTCGATTAGTCGGATGTACGGTGGAATTCACTACCGCTCAGCGTTGGTTAATGGCCAGATAGAAGGTGAAAAAGTGGGTAAGTGGGTTATTGAGAAAATCCATACCCGTAAAGCTATTGTAGCTAATCGATAAGGGTTAAAAGCTAATTAAAAATCCTCACTTCTGAAAAGTGAGGATTTTTTTTGACTAACTGGCAGTCGTTAACGCTACTCCTGATCTTTTCCAACCATGATAAATTGTTTAAAATTGCCATTGCTGGCTCTACTCATTGTTTCCAGCCTAACTCTTCGGGCTCAATCGGCAAAAACTGACACCACAAATAAGCAGCCCGATAAAGCCCAGCAGTCGTATTATTTGATCAGTCGCTCCTCAGAAGATTCGACCCGATCTATTTTTAACTTTAAGGCGGCCCCTATTTATGTTCGGACAACCCCTTTTTCAGTATACACCGGTGCCGGAAATCCCAGAGATCGTATTGCCCAGAGTATTGAGATTGGTAAGTCATTCAATGTGATCGACTTAGGTATTGCCTTTGGCCGGAATTCGCTACGTCCTGATACCAGCTTATTTTTGGAAGGAAGAGTAACAATGGACGTAGCGAACTATGGTATTTTTTCGAACGAAATGACTATCGGAGCCGGAAGAGTATTTGATAAACAGGGAAGTCTGATGCTGGAATTAACGTACAGTATCCTGGCCCAGATTGCTCCTCGTGTCGGTATTGGGTTAACGACAGGTTATTACGATTTCAGCAGCGAAACGACCGACGCGTCTAAAACATTCTACGGAATTTATCTACGCTTTGGTCTGATGCGAACCGATTCTGGAGGTCTATTGGGAGGAGTTGCCCGTGGGCGTGGACGTCCTATCCGCGTAGGACGACCGCATCGACACGGGCGTTAGCTAACTTTTAAGAAGATGAGGTGCATAGGTGAATAACTTAAACTCTGTTTCAGGGTTGTACTACTCTATGTTCATATAACTACAGAATGAAATCTATTTATTGGCTGTTATTTAGTGGGCTATGTCTCATTGGTCGCTTAAGTTTTGGGCAGCAAACCTATTTCAATGTGCCTTCATCCGACATAGTTGATAAGCACGAAATTGCTGTTCAGCAGCAGGTCAATATCTCAGAGTCGATACGTTCATCCACTACGTTTAACTATGGTTTAGGCCGCGAGTGGGAAATAGGGTTTAATCTGTATAATCTCGATTACTTACCCAGCGATCGCCGTATTGTTGCCAATGACTCAACTACCGAAAAATCATTTAGCCCCTTATTGATGCTGAATGCGCAAAAGGCGTTTGATATTACCAAAAATCTTGAACTGGCCATCGGTGCGCAGGGCGGTATGAATGTACTGACAGACCGGCGTCCTCAACTCGTTGGTTACGTATATGGGCACGTAGCCGCTGCTTCTAATGATGAGCACTATAATTTCTCCGCAGGAGGCTATATGGCCAACGCACGCTATTTGGGCGATGGACCGAAAGTGGGTTTTCAGACTGGTTTCGATGCCGGTATTTTTTATCAGAAACTCCATTTATTAGGTGATTGGATATCAGGTCCGCACGATTTTGGACAATTAGTATTGGGTGTTGAAGTATACCTCGGGAAGCACTTACCACTAGCTATTGGCTGGCAACGGACGAATAAAACCGGATCGCAGGCTGTGGTTCTCCAACTGACGTATAACCCTGAATAAATACATTGAGCTTGGCCTGTCGTATGGCATTTTGTTACTATATCCTCTGCAAATTTTCGATCATAGATCTTAATCGTTTCTGTTCATTGCGAAGTGTATACTCCATAAGAAGGCAGTAATCATAAACTATTCTGAAAGCGATTTAGACAATAGTATCAATCGTTGAATGGTATTATTTTTAGGCTTTACTTCACCTATGGTTTATTTATGAAAAGAAAGTACGTATTACTTGGCTTACTTCTGTCGTTTTGTCAACTTTTATCCAAAGCACAGGCACCAACTGATAAGACTGCCTGGCAAATCGTTGCTCAGGATATTAACCCAGCTAATTATTATGGAATTACCGTTGCTAACGGTATGATTGGCTTAGTCTCTTCATCCGAGCCAATGAAAGTGAAAGATGTCGTGCTGAATGGTGCGTTCGATACGTATGGACGGGGCCGTGTCTCGAACATCCTGAAAGTTTTCAATTTCGCCAATATGAACCTTGACGTAGACGGGCAGCGTATTGGTCCGAAAGAGATCGCTAATTACCGCCAGACGCTGGATATGCAGAAAGCGGCCCTGACCACTACGTTCGATTATAAAGATAAAGTGAGTGTTCGACAAACGATGATGGCGCTACGTCACCTGCCATTTTCGGAGTTGACAATGGTTGAAATTACGGCCAAAAAAGATTGCGAAATTAGTCCGATGAGCGTTATCGAAACGCCCGAAAACCTCAAAGAAGTAAAGAATTTCTATTCTGAAATTGACCGCTCACATGTTACCATCCGCCTATTAACCTCTGTGGCAAAGAGTCCTACCGGACGGCACACCGTGGCGGCTTCGACCAGCTTTATTTTTGAAGAACCGCATGGTCAGGAACCCGATGTTATCCATGAAGACTGGGACTACAACATGCACCTGGCCAAGTTCAAAAAGAAGCTTAAAGCTGGTGAAACGTATCGGTTCAGCGTCGTTGGATCAGTATCCTCAACAGCACATACTGCCGATCCTCAGAACGAAGCGGAACGGCTAACCCTTTTCGCTGCACTCGAACGTACTGAGCGGCTTTTGATGCGTCATAATGCCGAATGGGTTAAACTCTGGCAAAGCGACATTGTAATTGATGGTGATCCCGACGCTCAGCGGGCTGTTCGGTCGGCCTTGTATCATCTATACTCATTTGTTCGGGAAGGGACGGGTTATAGTTTGTCGCCAATGGGTTTGTCAGGGCTTGGTTATAACGGACACGTTTTCTGGGATACCGAACTCTGGATGTACCCGCCAATTCTGGAACTTAAACCAGAAATCGCTAAGTCGATGCTTGAGTATCGCTTCGAACGAATGCAGATGGCCCGGCAGAATGCGTTTAGTCATGGCTATAAAGGGGTGATGTTTCCGTGGGAGTCAGATGCCGATGGTCAGGAAGCTACGCCCGTTTGGGCTTTAACTGGGCCGTTTCAACATCATATTACGGGTTGCGTAGGCTGGGCATTCTGGAAATATTATCAGGTTACGAAAGATAAAGAATGGCTTCGTACCCGTGGCTACCCTATGCTAAAAGAAGTTGCGGATTTCTGGGCCAGCCGTGTTGAGCGCGAAGGTCCTGGCAAATACCATATCAACAACGTAATTGGGGCCAATGAGTGGCAGGAAAATATTGATGATAATGCCTTCACGAACGGTATGGCTAAAACTACGCTCCAGTATGCTATTCAGGCTGCGCAAGAATTGGGCATGACCGCAAATCCTGACTGGAAGCTCGTAGCCGATAACATTCCAATTCTGAAATTTCCGGATGGGATTACAAAAGAAAATCGTACGTACGATGGCGTTATGATTAAGCAGGCCGATGTAAATCTCCTGGCATACCCACTCCACATAGTCTCAGACGAAGCTGCAATTAAAAAAGATCTGGCTTATTATGAACCACGCTATTCGCCTGAAGGGCCAGCCATGGGATGGTCTGTGCTGTCAACGCTTCACGCGCGGATGGGCGAGCCAGATAAAGCCTATGATTGGTTCGTAAAGAGTTATAAGCCCAACGAAGTACCGCCTTTTGGCGTAATGGCTGAAACAGCTGGAGGAACGAACCCTTATTTTGCGACAGGCGCCGGAGGAATGCTGCAGGCTGTATTAAACGGTTTCGGCGGATTGGAAATTACTGACAACGGTATCGTTCAGCTTAAATCGAAATTGCCGAAGAAATGGAAGTCCTTAACTATTAAAGGATTTGGCCCACAGGCAAAGACTGTTCAGGTACAATAAAAATAGATATAAGTCATTTACACGAAGGGGCAGATAAGATTCTTATCTGCCCCTTCGTGTAAATGACTTATATCTATTTTTACCATTGTGCTGCTGGTAAATGCGTAGCCTGAAGCTCTAGTTGAACGTCTTTTGACGTGATTGCCATTTTATTTAAGGCAATATAAATTGTTTTAACGGCATTCTCAATGCGTTCCCAGCCTTCTTCACTGCGCAGATCAATGCTGATCATGGTGCGGTCATTTTGTGCCATAATGGTCAAATATGTCATTGCACCAAGTATTACGGCTGAAATGGCTTGTGTGTCTGCACCTTTCGTGAAAGAAAGCTGACTGACAAGTCGCGTCATCTCTTCATCCTGCGCTTTGGCTGTCGTTTCTGCGATGGAATCATTTTCGATAACACTGGCTTTTAACACCTCCCGGGCTGTTTTGAACGTGCGGAAATACCGATACGTTTGAATGACCTGGCGATACCAAATTCTGGCGACATCTGATTCGTGTAGCGGCCGGATTTGATCAAGGAGAGCAGGTGTGAAAACTGGAAATAGCTTCCCCATTTTCACGTAATATTCCAGCAACCCCTCCATGCCACCAAAATACCGGTAGATCAAAACTTTGCTGACGTTAGCCTTTTCTGCCACGCGGTTTACGCCGACACCTTCCAAACCACGTTCTGCAATTACATCCTCTAAGGCTTCAACAATTCGCTGAGTAGTCTTTGCACGGTTCCGGCGTATCTTATCGTCTTTTTCCATAATTACTGCACACATTATAATTCAAATAGATGTCACCTCCTTTGACTATAATTATTCGTGAAAGTCACTTTAATGAACTTTTATTGATTGACGTCAATAAGTTAAGCAATCCATAGGCTTAATTGAGTACTATAGAATCTTAATTAACTCCTTGACCAGACTTTCAGGATAATCCTATCATTGCTTGATATACATTTAACGACAAGGAAGGCAGAATTATATAACTTAGGTAACCAACATTAAGTAAATCTTTGAAGAAACGCTTTTGTTTTTGGCTGCTTAGGGTATTGTAATCGTCAAGTGTGTTTTTTAGAAAACAATACCTTACGGAAAAGCATAAAAAGTTACTAGTGTAGCCTTTTGATAAAACCTCTAACAATGTTTAGCCTATGATCTGGATTACTTCTCAAATACGGGCGTTATTTTTGGAAATATAGTAAAGTCAATTCCGAGAGAACCTGCTTTTCCTGGTTCTAAATCGGCAATTTGGAAATACTTAGTTAAATATGTTAATTTCCCGTCTTGATTTAAAACACTCCCCTCCCTATGAATGAATATGGTAAATACATTTCCGTAATCCTGCCTTCTATGCTGAAATTTCTGCTTGGTCCGCTGGCGGGAATTGCTCTAAAGTTGACTTGGTGGGAAACTATGATATGCACCATCATCGGTATGATGATTAGTGTTGTTCTCTTTACATTTCTGGGTAAAGTAATACAGGATGGATGGCAAAAGATAAGAAAAAAAGAACCTAAACGTTTTTCTAAAGGCAGCCGTCGTGCAGTGAAAGTGTATCGTAATTTTGGTGTAATTGGTATTGCCTGCCTGACTCCCCTTCTTTTTACGCCTATCGGCGGAACGCTAATTGCGACATCGTTTAAAATTCCCCCTGTTAAAATAATCTTCTGGATGATCGTATTCGCCGTATTCTGGGGGCTTATTCTTACACTCGCCTTATACAATATACCCGGCCTTCAAAAAATTCTTTGAAGACGTGAGCTCTCGTTTCGATAAAAACGAGCCATAGTTAGTTGAAAATCCCCCACCTAAAATCGTCTTAAATGGTACGTATCACTACCTTATTTATACTATTTGGCTTAAGTATTCAATACGCTATTGCACAGGATTCGCATTATTGGTCATCTAATTATGGGCCAGGTGGTCTGATGACACCTGGCGCCACGATTGCTGATACGAAGGACAGTGGCGTCTTTTTTTACAATCCAGCTTTGCTGGCTGTTCGACCTAAAACGGCTCTAGAATTTTCCGGAAGTTTATACCAGTATGAGTCTAATCGAATCATTGATGCCTTAGGCAAAGGGAAAGACTTAAAGTCGGTATCAGCTGGCGTTTCGCCCCAAATGCATTCGGGGAGTTTTGAATTGAAGAATAATGAACGCCTTGTGCTGGCCTACGCTTTGATTCATACGCATATTCTGAACGATCGGGCAAACCAACGCCAGGACAAGCAAATGAACGTATTGAACGATGGATATAGTCCTGGTTCAGAGTATTACATTGGTCAATTCAGCGAAATAAATCAGGTTAGCGAAATCGCAGGTGCCTTTAGTGCTGGGTATAAATTGTCAGAGAAACTATTTATCGGAGCCTCTCTGGAAGTGCCCATTCGGAAGCAAAGCTTTGATATCGAGTATAGCGGCCGGGCTCTACAGAACCTGCCTAGTGGCTCAGACGTTATTTTTCCTCCTTTAACAAACACCGAGTCCGTTTATCGCGTAGACTATACGCAGGCAAGCCTGAAGCCTAAACTGGGCGTAGCGTATAACCAGTCCCGTCACCATTTCGGTCTGCTGGTTACGTTTCCTCTAACGCGTATTTTTAGTCAGGGTACGCTAATGAGCGATAACGTAGTGACTAATCTGCGGTTAACACCAACGTCAGATCCTGTCAATTTCCTGGCGAATACACGGCAGGAAAAACTTAAAACGAACTATAAAACTCCCCTTAGTATAGCTGCGGGTTACAGTTATGACTTCGGACGGAGTCAGCTTTACGTAGCGGCTGAGTACTTCGCCAAAATAGACGATTATAACGTTCTACTGCCTCGTAACGACTATTTTATCCGTCCTGATACAGGGTCAGCCAATGCATCCACACAAGCTTTATTGAAATTTAAAGAAGCCCGGAAATCCGTCATGAACGTTGCTGTTGGCATTAGCTTTCCGGTAAAGCCATCGGTTATGGGCTATATTTCGGCACGTACTGACTTCTCATATGCCGACGAAAAATCATTCGCTGATGAAGATGGCTATATCTCCTACACAACAAACTGGAACACCTATCACGCACAGCTAGGAGCTAATATTCGGCGACCAAAATTCAGTTTCCGACCTGGTCTTTTGTTGTCTTATGGCACGAACCGACAATACAAGCCAGAGATTAACTTTGATACGCCAAACGAATCGAATTTACTGTTAGGTAATCCTGTCGAAGCAAAGGCAAATCATCTGGTTATCGGGCTTTTGCTTTCCTATATTCATAACCTCTGAACTAGTGTAATAAACCGGAGTACTAATTTTTGTAAAGAACTCAGTATGGCACATACATGTGTTTGTTACGTATATAGATAAGCGTATTGGAAGCTTAGTAATTTCCTCATCTTACTGAGATCTGATATCGACTGAAAACCACGTATAAAATGGCTTAATTAGCTAACTTGCAGGTTAGTTACACATATGATAATAATGCTTTCGTAAGTAACTCACTGGATCGAATCTCTTGAAACATGAAAGTAACGTTAAAAAGCTGGGTTAAAATAGTGCTCATCGCGGCCGCTATACCACTACTGTTAGCGGGTGGCCTTTATTATATTTTAGTAAATAATTTAAAGGATGTACTGGAATACGCCATTGAAAAGCAAACGGACGGTGGTTACGCGTTTCATAGCAAAGACATAAAACTTTCGTTCGCTGATAAAGAGATTGTTATCGATAATTCGGTATTGACCCGAAAAGACACCGCTAATACACCCGTCTACTACGACATAAAAATCCCCAAAGCCTATCTGTCTGTTGAGAACTGGAGCGACCTTCTGCTCCACAAACGCTTATCGGTTGATAGTTTTTCGGTCGTAAAACCCGAAATAGTTATTCACGACTATAAAGTGCATCCAAAAAGTCAGAACCACACCAGTTTTCATACATCCATGATTCTGGAAAATCTGCAAAAAACGCTGGATCATTTACACGCTAAATCGTTTGCTATTCACGAAGCATCGTTTACGCTATTCAAACGAAATAGCCCTGAGCCATTAGTAATTAAAGACCTTAGCCTGACGATACGCAATTTTCTTAAAATCGATAATAACGATAGTCATCTACTGGGATCAGATGATCTGGAACTGGCTTTAGGCAGGCAACGATGGGTATTATCGGACGGAAAAAATATACTCAGTTTTAGAGGCTTACGCTTCGCCAGCAACCGGCAATTATTTGAAATAGACTCGGTTCATTTTCATAAGCCAGCTACGGAAACCCAGGGCGAAATGAGTCTGCGAGCTGATAAGTTTTTCTTCAATTCAAAACATTTACCGGCTATTTATCAAAAAGGCGAACTATCGCTCGATACGCTCATTTGCGTTAGGCCAGTGCTCACATTGCCGCTGGCTGCAAAAAAAACGCAGGTAAAAGACACGACGATTCACTCAAACATTAAAACGTTGTTTAAAGACGTCAAAATTCGCTATACGAAAATAAAAGATGGAGAAATTTTACTGGCGGGTCAGGCGAAGAATACCTTGAAGGCAGGTACTCAGAAAGCTAACTTAACTATTTATAATCTCAACATTGATCCGCATAAAGAGCAATTGCTGACAACGGACAGCATCAGGTTAAATCTGAATAACATTGCTTTTTATTCAAAAGATAGCCTTTTCAAAATCAACGTCGAACAATTTACGCTGATGAACAAGGATGTACTTTTTAAGAATGTCCTTTATGGGCCTGCTTCACGCAAAACGGCCGGAAAAGGTATGACATTCTCCGCGCCTGCCTTACGACTAAAGAATATAAGCCTTGATGAGTTAATTCGGAAACGATTAGTAGCTACGGATGCCGAGCTGGTTGAACCTAAAATTAGGTTGATAGCTACCCGAAAAGCACCATCAAAACCACAGGTAATGGCCAATCATGATACCGTAACGCACAAAAAGACGGATATCTACCAGACCTTACACAGCTTTGGCGAACTACTTCAGGTTGATCGGTTTCATATCATTAATGGAAGTGGTGAATACAGATTAGTGGGTAGTACTAAGCCCGTCAGTGCGAGTTTAAAGTCGTTGAATGCCACGATTTTAGTCAAAGACCTTTTGGCAAGTGACTCACTGATTAAGATTAAGCACGCCATTTCTGATTTACGAATTCGTGAAATGGACGTAGCATCCAGCGGCCTGAACGTGCTGCTTTCCAATTACAGAATGGACGGACAGCATCGACGTAACTGGGTGGATAAGTTGACGATAAACCTGGCTACCGGCACGTCTTTAACGGCTAATAAAATTTACTGGGAAGCCTTCAGCTGGGACATTCTGCAGCAGACTAAAGTCATTCAGATTGATTTAGTACGTGTTCATGAACTGTTGGTCGATGCCAAAATAAAGCCTAAATCAGCCAACGCTGAACCAACTACCGAACCAGCTGTCAAGCCGCAACCCAGAGCGCTACCTAAGTTACGAATTGGGAAATTGTTGGCTGAGCGTCTTGACTTAAAAGCTACTTTGCCTAAAGACGTACTAGCTGGATTTCAGGGGCAGGGTATCCAAGTGAATAAGCTCTCTACCGATCCCAAATTTTTTCACTGGGCGCAGTTTCTGGGAAATCTCAACAATCTGTATTTCAGGCAACCCGGTGGCAAGCAGGTGGAAGTAGCGAACGTGTCTCTACACAGCCATGAGCACACTACGTTAACGAACGTGCGCTACGCTGATAACACCGCCGGTAAATTGATGGACGTTACGTTGCCGAAAATGCAGATTAAAGGGCCATTTCCCTCCACCGATTTTTCAAACATCAACCTCACCTCAGTGCAGATTGATCGGCCGGAGCTAACTATGGTTACAGAGGCTAAGCAAAACTCAACTGAATCTACCAGACCGACTAAACCAACAAAGGCGTTTGCCATTCCGCTTAATCTTGCTCTTCATGATCTGAACGTGAAGCAGGCTCGGGTGAACTTCATTACCAAAAAAGGTCAGGATTCGACGCAGATACAAACTGTAGTTAATGTGGAGGCTAAATCCTTACATGCTAAAAAGCACGAAGACGCTACGTTTGCATCACTACGTGTTAGCCCGGCGGATGTGAAGCTGACCATGCCAAAACTGAAGACGACAGCGCCTTCGATCAACGTTCAGTTAACGAATGGTAAACTCATAGCTACTAAGGATGGAAAGCCGTCGATAACAACGAACCTGCTCGCTAACGTAACGCTTCAGGATTTGCACCCTGCTCTTAAGTCAAAGAAAAATGGAGCACCTCCAGAACTTCGGGTTAAGGCGATTGCTGGCACAATCGACATGCCAAATTTCCATTGGACAGCCGGTCAGAAATTAGCGTGGCCAACGTTTGTTGAGCATACAAATCTGGCCATTACGGATTTATTTTTCAAGAGTGCTACGACGGCTGTGAAGGCTGAGAAAGTGAGTTGGGAGCATAAAGATGAACGGCTGCAACTGGATAAGTTTCAAATCAGCCCTACCATCACGAAAGAGGAATTTATGACTCCTCCGCATCTGCAATCCGATTATATCACTGTGCAGGGCGAAATGGCTCAGCTGAATGGTATTAAAGTAGATCGCTGGTATAAGGACACGACCTTGATCCTCAACCATATTGTAGTTAAAAATATTAATACCGACGTATCACGCGACAAACGACTGCCCGATCCAGCGGTTTTGCCGACTAAGCCGATGCCAACCCAACTGATCAGCAAAATCAAAGTGCCGTTCCGTATTGATTCGGTTAGCGTAGTGAATAGTCAGGTCAATTACCATGAAACCTCAAAAATGACGGGACGAGTGGCTACCATTCCGTTGCATGAAATAAATGGCACGTTAAAAACGGTTACTAATCGGCCCACCAAGTCAACCGATAGTTTGAAGCTGCTGGCCAGCACAAAATTGCTGGGGCTTAACATTAAGCGATTACACTACCGGGAGTCTTATGGAGATTCGCTTTCTGGTTTTCATATGCTCTTGAAAACGTCTGATCTGCATATGCCTGAACTTACCCAGATCACAAATCCGATGGCATCCGCAGACCTTGAAGATGGCTACCTTGAACCTATAACCGCCCAGATTGCAGGTAATAGATATGCATCAGTCGGTAATATGCGCTTTCATTACAAAGATCTGAAACTCAAATTACTTGGGCATAAGGACACCACCCGACGCTCGTGGCTGATAAAATTCGAAAATTTTGCCGCTAATAAGATCCTGCACAAAAAGAATGATAAAGATGCACGCATCTTCTACGACCGCGACCAAAGGAAATTTATTTTCGGTTACTGGATCAAATCCGTTGTGAGTGGTGTATTGGTTAGCGTGGGTGTAAAAGCCAATAAAAAATACCACGCGAATTATTTGAAACTGAGCCAGCAACACACGTTGCCCGCCGAAGAATAAGTATTCGATACGTAACAACTGCATAAAAAGGGGTACTGAATCGATTCAGTACCCCTTTTTGTAATTCAGCCCCACCGCATAAAATTCTCATTACGTGAACTGATACGCCCACCAAATCAGAAATCCTTGTAAGGGTAATCGTGCCCACCGAAGCCAGGCTGGAAGTTTTCGGAAACGACTCGACGTCGCCATGTATACGTTCGCCGGAAACACAGCAACAAGTAACAAAATAAGTCCCCATGCCGACAGGGACCGCGTAGCTGGAAATAATAACCCAATGCCAAGTACAACTTCGGCCACTCCGCTCAGGATTACCATTAGATTATGCGCCGGAATGTAAGGCGGCATAATGGCTAGGTATGTTTTTGGGCTGATAAAGTGATTCAGGCCCGCTGCAATGTAAATGAAGGCTTGAAGGTAAAGGCTGACATTATTCATGCATTTCCGTTGCTGAAGTGAGTTAGGATTGTCGACCTTTTGAGAGGCTACAATATAGTAAACCGTAAAGTGTTACGTATTGATTAAGCCTTCATAAATAGGCATTCTCCAGGCAAGAAAAAGCAACGCCATGACGCCCAGCAAACGCGCGTTATGGAACGCCATCGGCAGCGTCAGGAAAGAAAATGATGCTACGTTAATCTAAATTAAAACCTGGATTGACGTGGCATTAACTTATAAATCAGTCAGTGAGAAACGGTTTACTGAAGCCTTAGTCAATAACATGCCCGACAAAGCCCGCCGTATTGTCCAGAATCAGGCCACCTCGCCGGAACCCTAATCCACAGGCTTCGCCAGCGTAGAATACTCCGGCCTGATACGAATGCCCAGTTGAATCCTTAGGAAACTCAACATATTCCTGATAAATTTTCGGATACGCGTTATAGTCACCGTCTACAGCCTGGCGTTCGCTACCATCGGCGTTTAAAATACGAACGTTCGCCCCTTCTCGCCCGAATAACACTTTTTCTACGCAGGCTTTGCCACTTAATGGCTGGGTGTCAGCTTCGAGCAACAAGGGGTGATTTGGGTAAAGCTCCCACAGAATTTTGAGAATGTATTTTGACTGGAACAGTAGCGTATAGGCTGGATTTAGAATGACAGCCAGGCGTTTACGTACAATCTCCGTCAGAATTTTCAGGAGTTCCGGCTCATCTTCGGCAATGGATTCCCAAGGCACCAGCTTAAACCAGAAGTCTAATTTTTCGAACTGTCCGTCTTTAGGATTCTGCCAGAAAATGCCTTCGTCTGCCGAGAATTCAACATTGTCTACGAAATCAAATTCGATTTCAAAGTCTGCTTCCCGAGCGGCTTCGCCGAGTAGCATTACGTTGGCATCATCTTCCGGAAAATCGCGCATAGCCGACAGCAACAATGTTGGCTGTAAGTCGGGATTCATCGCGAGAAGTTCTTCAAATTGTCCTGTCAACGTTTCAAACACGGCGTTGAACTGATGACTCTCATCAAAGCCGTTGGCTTTGAGGTGTGCATATTGGACTACAGCTGTTTCAGGCAGGCAGGTGGCCGTATCAGCATTAAACTCGATAAGCTTAATCGGTTTGCCATCAATACCACCAGCCAGATCAAAGCGTCCGTACAGATGAATATTCCGGTCGTCGTCCCACGATAATTTGATAAGCTCAACAAGATTGGCCGGGATCCCTAGTTCCGCAAATCGATTTTCGTCGATAATGTGCTGTCCGGCGGCTACAAACATCTCAAATAATTCATTAGCCGCTTCGTAGTAAGCATCGGCTTCATCGGCGCGTAGTACGACAACTTCATTCGTCAGGTAGGGTAGTGTATCCTGACCCAGCATCCAATCCCAGCCGAGATTTTGGAGTTGTTCGTCAGGTGGTGTATTGAGTGTTTTGAGAGAAATCATAGTTTCGAGTTATACAAATCGGCTGTTATCGCTACGTCAAATCAGGCTTACGAATGCCATTACAGGGATAAATTTCGATTCTTGCTGAAACAATTCGTAATTCGTACTGTAATGGTGCTAATACGATCAGAACGACATAGTAGTTTCAACCGGGCCGGAGCCTTACCGTTTTATAAATCTCGCCTATTCACATGTTCCAAACCTATTTACTTTTAGCTGGTGTGCTGCTGGCCCTGACGACCGGTCTGGTTAATGGACAGTCGGCAAAAAAAGAAATTGCCGTTCCTGTTGTCTTTGATACCGACATGGGACCTGACTACGATGATGTCGGCGCCATTACGCTCCTGCACGCATTTGCCGATGAAGGCCAGGCACGTATTTTGGCGACGATTGCCAGCACAAATTATCCGAAAGTAGCGCAGGTGCTAAGTGTTTTAAACACCTATTTTAATCGCCCGAACATACCCATTGCCGTTCCAAAAGCGAAAGCCGTTAGTGATAAAGACACGCAGCACTGGTCTGATACAATTACAGCCCGCTATCCACACAAAATTCAATCCAACAATGAAGTACCCGATGCTGTTACGCTTTACCGGCAGATTCTGGCTAAACAACCTGATCATAGCGTAACGATCATTACGGTTGGCTTCCTGACCAACCTCGCTAATCTGCTTAACTCCAAACCTGATCAACATTCGAAACTGGCCGGGAAAGCGTTAGCAGCTCAAAAAGTGAAGCAGGTAGTTAGTATGGCGGGCAAGTTTCCGAGTGGACGCGAGTACAACGTATTCCGGGATACGCTTTCTTCGCAAGTCGTGTTTGAGAACTGGCCAACGCCAATTCTATGTAGTGGGTTTGAAATTGGTGAGAAAATTCATTCGGGGTTACCATTGACTAAGAATACCAGTATTCAGAATAGCCCTGTAAAAGACGTATTTACGATTTCGTTGCCTAAATCAAAAGAAGATGCCAATGGTCGAATGAGTTGGGATCAAACGGCTGTGCTGGTTGGTGTCAAAGGATATGAACCGTACTATACTGTCAAATCCGGTCGATTGACGATGAACGCCGATGGTTCCAATGGGTGGGATGATAAAGGCAAAGGTCACCAGTACTTAGTTGAGAAAATGCCCGTTCCCGATGTGGAATCACTCATTAATACGCTAATGCAACATCAACCCATGAAGCGTTAAGTTATGGGTATCACGGACTTTAGTCCGTGTAGCCGAAGGCTAATTATTTTCGATTATACCTTAGCCTTCGGCTATACGGACTAAAGTCCATGATACCTAATCAATTCAGAGTATACGATTATTTATGACTGATTTAGTAAAAGACGCGCTCAGCAAAGCAGCTATGTTTTGCGCTTATCAGGAACGTACCCAACAGGAAGTGCGTGACCGGCTAAAGGAATGGGGCGTTTTTGGCGATGATGCCGAAGAAGTTATTGCTGAGCTTATTCAGCAGAATTACCTGAACGAAGAGCGGTTTGCCAAAAGCTTCGCGGGCGGCAAGTTCCGGGTGAAGGGGTGGGGTAAACGGAAAATCAAACAACATCTACAGCAACGAGGCATTTCAGGCTATAATCTCGATCAGGCGATGAAAGAAATCGCACCGGACGACTACCGCGAGACGCTCACCGAATTATTGACTAAAAAGCGGCAAACCATCCGAGACGATAACCCCCTGGTTGTGAAACAAAAACTGGTACGTTATGCCCTCAGCAAAGGCTACGAGTCTGAGTTAATTTTTTCAGTGTTGGGCCAGGAGGAGTAAAACGTATTTCCGCAAAGGCTTTTTTTACCCTATTTTTTAATTTACCGACTTCTGACCATATGCCCCGATTATTGCTGGAAACTGAACGTATGGCCAACCTTACCAGCGGCCTGGGCCAGCTTTGTTTACATCTGGGGCGTGAACTGGTGCGCCAGAAACCACCCGACTGGGAGATTACTTTTCTGGTAACCCGCGATCAGGTCGGAATTTTTGGGCCGTCGGTTAAGTATCGAATTGCTACCCGATTAGGGCGAGTCTGGCGATTCTGGAACTATGATATCTGGCACTGTTTATATCAGGACACGCGATTTTATCCGACCTTATCCACTCGATTTATTTACACGATCCTGGATCTCAATTACCTGGCGCTCAAACAATATTCCGTTCAGCGAAGGGAGAAGCGTAAAGAACAATATCAGGCTAGAATCAATCAGGCCAGGACGATTACCACTATTTCGCAATACGTAGCAAAGGATGTTCAGCAGCAATTGAGCGTACCGGCTCAAACCCCCATTGATGTTATTTATTGTGGTGTCGATATTCCTGACAACGTATCAATATCTCCGCCTATCGTTAAACCGAAGGGCCCGTTTTTGTTTTTTATTGGGATGTTACAGTCCTATAAGAACGTCCATACAATGCTTCCTTTGCTGGTTTCTAATCCCAGCTATTGGCTGGTGCTGGCCGGGCCAGATAAACCTGAATACAGCCAGCTAATTTGGGAACAGGCTCGACAGTTAGGTGTAGCAGATCGGCTTTTAATGCCCGGACCCATCGATGAATCGACAAAGTGGTGGTTTTATACCCATTGCGAAGCCTTCCTGTTTCCGTCGTTGATGGAAGGGTTTGGCATTCCGGTAATTGAGGCCATGTCATTTGGGAAACCTGTATTTAGCTCTCCTCTAACCAGTCTACCCGAAGTAGGGGGCAGTGAGGCTTTTTATTTTCCCTCATTTGATGCGGAAACGGTCAATGAAACCTTTAAAAAAGGAATGCAGGCGTATCGAAATGACCCAATGATGGCTGATCGATTACGCCTGCAAAGTCAGAAGTTCCGCTGGGAAATTGCCGCATCAGAATACTGGCAGCTTTATCAAACGCTGATGCGTAGCTCGTGAAACGAATTATTTAATTAAACTCACTCCGCCCATTTCTGGTGGCTGAGGAATACCCATCAGTTGCAGAATTGTTGGAGCGATGTCAGCGAGCTTCCCGTCATTGAGTTCTGGATGGTACTCTTTATCTACCAAAATACAGGGGACTAAATTGGTCGTGTGGGCCGTGTTCGGCGAACCATCGTCGTTGAGCATGTATTCAGCATTCCCGTGATCGGCGATGATGATGGTGGTATAACCATGTTCCAAAGCTGCTTCAGTAACGGCCTTTGCGCAGGCATCTGCCGTTTCTGCGGCTTTTATTACGGCTTCGAACACACCTGTATGGCCCACCATATCGGTGTTGGCAAAATTCAGACAAATGAAATCGGCTTCTTCTTTTTCCAACTCAGGAACAATCGCATTCCGAATATCATAAGCTGCCATTTCGGGAATCTGATCGTAGGTTTTAACCGGTATGGTTATCTCAACGCCCTTTTCATCGATAACCGTCATTTCTTTCGGTGAAGGGCAAAGCAGACGTTTTTCTCCTGAAAAGGGCTCTTCCCGACCACCCGAGAAGAAGAACGTTACGTGTGGATACTTCTCTGTTTCGGCGATCCGAATCTGTTTTCGTCCTGCATTCGCAACAACTTCACCTAACGTATTGTGTAAATTATCTTTGTCGAAAATTACGTTCACGTTGACAAACTCACTGTCGTAGTTCGTCATGGTAATGTAATCCAGATTCAATTTTTTCATGCCCTGTTCCGGGAAATCCTTTTGCGTCAGTGCCTGCGTAATTTCGCGGCCGCGATCAGTACGGAAGTTGAAACAGAGCACTACGTCGCCGTCCTCAATAACGGCTACGGGTGAGCCATCCGGCTGAGTTGCGATAATCGGCTTGATAAATTCATCCGTAACGTCAGCATCGTACGATTCCTGCAAAGCCTTTATTACGTCAGTAGGCGCTATTTTCTGCCCTACGCCATTCACCATGGCATCGTAAGCTATTTTAACCCGCTCCCAGCGATTATCGCGGTCCATTGCATAATAGCGGCCAATAACACTGGCAATTTGCCCAGTTGTAGCCGCCATATGCGCCTGGACATCCGTGATGTAGCCAATTCCTCCCTTAGGATCTGTATCGCGACCGTCAGTAAAGGCGTGAACAAATACATCGGTCAGGTTATGAGCGTGTGCAATGGACAATAGGCCTTTGATGTGATCGATGTGTGCATGAACACCACCATCGGAAACCAGACCGATAAAATGGACTTTCCTGTTATTGGCTTTGGCGTAGTTTAGCGCATCAACCAAAACAGGCTCATTATCAAGCGTATGGTCTTCAACAGCTTTATTGACTTTTACTAAATCCTGATATACGACCCGGCCTGCACCGAGATTCATGTGACCTACTTCCGAATTGCCCATCTGTCCAACTGGCAATCCAACGGCCAATCCCGACGCATCCAACGTACTATGTGGATAGTTAGGATACAATGAGTTTATGAACGGTGTATGGGCGGCTTCGATAGCCGATACATCAGGCTTGAGCGGAATACCCCAGCCATCGAGGATAATGAGAATAACTTTTTTGTTCATAGATTCAACTTGTGAATAAGTGAATGAGCGGATGAGTGACTGACTAAAAAAGATCTGTCAGTCAATCATTCGCTCATTCACAATTTGAAAGTTATGCTGTTGAACAAGATACGTTAATAACTGTCGACAGCAACGTAGTGTAATCTGATAAACTTCTTCAAAAACGTCAGGTCCTTCGTAATAAGGGTCCGGTACGTCGGGTTCATTATTGACGTCGGGGTCGAACTCCCGAAGCAGAAAAATTGTGTCAGTGGAATAAATGCCCGTGCTACGGTAATTCAGTTTTTCGATGGCTTCAAGGTTTTTTTCGTCCATGGCCACGAAGTAGTCAAACTGGGCCAGATCTTCACCGATCAGGCGCCGGGCACGGTGAGTGAGCGTTAACCCGTGTTCGAGCGCGTTTTCGCGGGTTCGTCGATCAGGTAGGCTACCAATATGGTAAGATGATGTTCCGGCGGAATCACAATTGATCTGCTTTTCCAGACCTGCTTCAGTTACTAAACTCCTAAAAATCCCTTCCGCCACCGGTGACCGGCATATATTACCTAGACAAACGAAGAGGACGTTTAGCATGGGGGTAGGGGCAGAGGGCAGAGGGGTAAGGGTAAAATGATAACCTCTGCCCTCTGCTATTTTTCTAGCGGTTCATTCTTTTCATCCACAATGACAAAAACGTCTTCTTCCGGCCGTTTCATCAGATATTTTTCGCGGGCAAATTTTTCACGAAGCTGATCATTACCAAGAATTTCCTGGCGTTCCGTTTGAATAGTCTTGATACGTTCTTGATAAAACCTGGCGTCCCGATCCAGCTCATGTACTTTCCACCAGTTTCGAATTTGAGTGGGCAGGTCATTGGCATCAAAAAACGTCATCCAGGCTAACAGGCCCAGGCCCGTAGCCACGTAGAAGTTTCGTCCGTAATGAAGAAATTTTTGTAGCATAGGGCATGGAGCATGGGGCAGAGGGGTAAGGGCAGAGAGTAACTGAACCCTATGCCCCTAACCCTTCGCCCTATGCTAGAATTTAAGTCCTGGGAAATACGCTGTTTCGCCCAATTCCTCTTCGATACGTAGTAACTGGTTGTATTTCGCCATCCGGTCAGAACGTGATGCCGAACCCGTTTTAATTTGGCCGGTATTCAAGGCAACAGCTAAATCAGCAATCGTTGCATCTTCCGTCTCGCCCGAACGGTGCGACATGATATTTTTGTAGGAGTTGCGTTTGGCTAGATTTACCGTGTCAATGGTTTCGGTTAGCGAACCAATCTGATTCACTTTCACCAGAATAGCATTAGCAATACCTTTATCGATCCCTTCCTGAAGACGCGTTACGTTCGTTACGAACAGATCGTCGCCAACCAGTTGGGTATTGGTGCCTTTCAATTCATCGGTATGTGCTTTCCAGCCAGCCCAATCGTCTTCAGCCATGCCATCTTCAATCGACAGAATCGGGTATTTACTCACCCAATCTTTCCAGAAACCTGCCATTTCAGACGAAGTCAGCTTATCACCCGTCGATTTTTTGAAGTGATAGACACCTGCTTCAGCATCGTAGAACTCCGACGACGCAGCATCCATCGCAATCCAGACGTCTTCGCCGGGACGATAGCCCGCTTTCTCGATTGCCTGAATAATGGTTTGAATCGCTTCGTCGTTCGATTTAATGTTTGGGGCAAAACCGCCTTCGTCGCCTACGTTCGTAGCAAGACCCATTTTTTTCAGAACGCCTTTAAGCGTATGGAATATTTCGGTACCCATACGTAGCGCTTCCGAGAAACTCGACGCGTTAGCAGGCATAACCATGAACTCCTGGAAGTCAATCGAGTTGTCGGCGTGTGAACCTCCGTTCAGGATGTTCATCATCGGAACCGGTAATGTATTGGCATTAACACCGCCAATGTAGCGATAAAGAGGCAGGCCTGCTTCCTGAGCGGCTGCTTTGGCCGCTGCCAGCGACACACCTAAAATAGCATTTGCGCCAAGTTTGCCTTTGTTGGATGTACCGTCCAGCTCCAGCATAATTTTATCGATCATGCTCTGCTCAAAGACTGAAATGCCAACCAGCTCCGGGAAAATTAGTTCATTTACGTTCGAGACGGCTTTCAGAACACCTTTGCCCATATAGACTTTTTTGTCGTCGTCGCGGAGTTCGACCGCTTCATGGGTGCCTGTCGATGCGCCGGAAGGTACGGCCGCCCGACCTAAGAAACCCGTTTCGGTACGGACATCGACTTCAACAGTCGGGTTACCACGTGAATCCAGAATCTGTCGGGCATGAATGCTTTGAATGGTACTCATAGGAAGAATAAGAAAGATTAATAACGAAATATTCTATGGGTCCGGCGCACCGGTTTTTGATGTTTGACTACCAAGCGATTAGGCTGATAGACTAACCGGGCGCAAAGTAACAAAATACAAGCCAAAACTTTTAGAAGAGCGGAGGAAAAGACAACATGTATGTGCGTGACCAACCTAACAATTTAATGTCAATAAAGACCTGAAACAGAAGTTGTCAGAAAATGTTGTCTATTTGTGTGCTCTAACATTGCCACCAAACTACTATAAGATTATGCGAGGGTTATTATATTTTCTGTTGTTTTTGTTAGTCATTCTCGGAGTACTGTACGCGCTTACAGGCTGGAGCTACAGCGATGGTGAGCGTGCCGGAACGGTTTCCAAATTTAGCCGCCGGGGTTTTGTTTTTAAAACGTACGAAGGTGTACTGAACGTTGGCGGATTTTCGGGGGAAACGGGTTCATTAACACCCCAATATTTCGACTTTTCGGTAGATAATGACGCGGTAGCTAAGCAGATCACGCAGGCCGTAAAAACAGGTCAGCGAGTCACGCTTCATTACGAAGAAAAAATACTGAAATTTCCCTGGAATGGTGAAACGAAATACTACATTACTGGCGTAGAAATCGTTGGCCCGCCGGCTCGCCCCTATGGTGACGGGTCCGCTTATCCGGGTAATCAGCAAGATCAAACCCAACCTGCTCAGTCACAACAAACACAGCCTCAAATCCAGCAACCCGCGCCAGCTCAGCAGCCTGTTTCTGCCGATTCTACACTTTAGTTGATTAATCGCGGTGTTGTTTGTTAAGTTGTTGAAAAACAGTCACTTTTCTGGTGAATTGTCCAGGTGAGTTTTTCATGGGAACATACGCTTAAAAAGCCTTAACTATTTTCAGAAACCGTTTGGTAAACTGGCGGTTTTTGGGTAATTTTATCTGTTTAAACAACCATCCTAACATGGCAAAATCAGATACGGCGCAAGCCACAGCATCTGCTAATGACAGTAAATTAAAAGCCCTTCAAACAACCATTGAGAAGCTTGACAAAGCGTTCGGAAAAGGCACCGTAATGCGCCTGAGCGAAAGCAAAGTTGTCGACGTTCCGGTTATCTCAACCGGCTCGCTGGGATTAGATTTAGCGCTCGGCATTGGCGGAATGCCCCGTGGTCGTGTTGTTGAAATCTATGGACCTGAATCGTCCGGTAAAACCACATTGACAATGCACTGCATCGCCGAAGCGCAGAAAGCGGGCGGTCTGGCAGCCTTCATTGACGCTGAACACGCATTTGACCGGGTTTACGCGGAAAAACTGGGCATCGACACCAAAAACCTGCTAATCTCACAGCCTGATAACGGTGAACAAGCGCTCGAAATCGCTGAACACCTAATTAGTTCTGGCGCCATTGATATTATCGTTATTGACTCCGTAGCTGCACTTGTGCCAAAAGCCGAAATCGAAGGCGAAATGGGCGAAAGCAAAATGGGTCTCCAAGCCCGTTTAATGTCGCAGGCGTTACGTAAACTGACCGGTACAATCAACAAAACTGGTTGCTGCTGCATTTTTATCAACCAGTTGCGTGAGAAGATCGGTGTGATGTTCGGTAACCCAGAAACCACAACCGGTGGTAATGCATTGAAATTCTATGCATCGGTTCGCCTGGACATCCGTCGTATTGGGCAGATCAAAGAAGGCGCCGATAACGTAGTGGGTAACCGCACGAAAGTGAAAGTTGTGAAGAACAAACTCGCGGCTCCGTTCAAAGTTGTCGAATTCGATATTATGTACGGTCAGGGCATCTCAAAAGTTGGTGAAATACTTGACCTGTCTGTTGAGATGGAGATCGTGAAGAAATCAGGCTCCTGGTTCTCTTACGGCACCAGTCGACTAGCTCAAGGCCGCGACGCGGTTAAAGAGTTGCTATTAGACAACCCAGAGTTGATGGGCGAAATCGAAGGCAAGATTCGGGCGAAAATTGCTGAGGATGATGAAGCTCTTCTCGATCCTGTTCTTGCTGGTACTGAGGCTGACGATGAAGGTCTGATCGAAGATTAGTTTTTTGATCAAAAAAGGTAAAGTATAGATCATAAAAAAAGATCGGCAGTAAGCCGGTCTTTTTTTATGCAATTAGTATGACGAACGTTTATCGGCTCTCCAAGGGCGTAAACTCTCGTAACGTAGCGCCAGTGTAAATCTGGCGTGGGCGACCGATTGGTTCTTTCTGTTCACGCATTTCTTTCCATTGCGCAATCCAACCTGGGAGACGGCCAATCGCGAACATGACGGTGAACATATTGGTTGGAATACCAAGAGCGCGATAAATAATACCCGAATAAAAATCGACGTTCGGGTACAGTTTACGCTGAATGAAGTATTCATCGTTTAACGCAGCTTCCTCCAGACCTTTTGCAATTTCCAGAACAGGGTCATTGACGCCGAGTTTGCTCAATACGTCGTCGGCAGCTTTTTTGATAATTTTAGCGCGGGGATCGAAATTTTTGTAAACACGGTGCCCAAAGCCAAATAGTCGGAAACCCGTCGTTTTGGCATTTTTAGCCATGTCAACGTATTTCGATACGTCGCCACCATCGGCTTTGATGGCTTCGAGCATTTCGATTACTTCCTGGTTAGCACCACCATGCAGCGGCCCCCAAAGAGCACTAATACCGGCTGAGATCGATGAATAAATGTTAGCCTGCGACGAGCCTACTAATCGAACCGTTGAAGTTGAACAGTTTTGTTCATGATCGGCATGAAGAATCAGTAGTACATTCAGTGCTTCGACGACTACCGGGTCGATTTTATAATCTTCGACCGGCAGTGAGAACATCATGTTCAGGAAGTTCGGAATGTAATCCAGCTGATTCTTGGGGTAATTCGTAGGGTGGCCCAATGAACGCTTATACGACCAGGTTGCAATCGTTGGAAGCTTAGCCAGCAATCGGATAATGTGCAGATCCGTATTGTCCTCTTTGCCGCTTTCCAAATCCGGATAAAAGGCACTCATAGCACTTACCAACGATGACAGGACTCCCATAGGGTGTGCGCTGACCGGGAAACCATCAAAGATTTTCCGCATATCTTCATTCACCAGGGTGTGGCGACGAACGGAGGTCTCAAACTGCGTAAACTGATCCTTCGTTGGTAAATCACCATAGATAAGCAGGTAAGCGACTTCCAGGAATGATGCCTTTGCCGCTAAATCTTCAATGGCGTAACCCCGATACTGTAGTATACCCTCTTCACCATCTAAAAAGGTAATGGCGCTTTTTGTGGCACCGGTATTTTTGTAACCCCGGTCTAACGTAACGTAGCCGGTCTGATCACGGAGATTCGAGATGTCGAAGGCTTTTTCGTGTTCGGTTCCCTCCAGGGTTGGGAATGAATAGGACTTGCCATCGACAGTTAATTCAGCGGTGTTTGCCATACAAAAACAGGGTAGAGTTAATCAGAGGTAATGAGTTAATGGCTCATTACGTTTCAGGGTGAACTACATAGAATGAGTCTTCAAACTGATTCGGGAGCCGTAACGGAACTATCCGGGCGAAATTAGCCCAAAAATCCAAACGACGAATGAAATTGTCGTAAAAATCCCGTATTACCTTTCTATTAAGATGTAACAAAAAGAATGCGCAATAAATTTTCGCATTACCGTTTATAAAAAATTCCGCCTTTTAGAACGGCACGAACCCGCTGCAAATTAGCGATTGTTTTGCCTGGATCACCTTCTACAGCTACCAGATCGGCCAGTAAACCAGGCTTGATGCGTCCCCGATCTTTTAACTGGAACGTATCCGCATTGATCGATGTGGCTGACCGTAACACATCGATCGGTTTCATACCGTAATTAACCATCATAACGAGTTCACGTGCATTGTCGCCGTGGCTGAAAACGCCCACATCACCACCGGCGCAGATCGTTACCCCTGCCTCCAGAGCCTGTTTGAACGTAATGCGCTTTTGTTTAATACGTTCCGGTTCGGGATCTGTTCCTTTTTTCCAGCCACGATACTGACTTACAGCATCCCCAGCCGCTAGTGTTGGGCAAAGAGCTGTCCCATGCTGTTTCATAAGCGCGAACACTTCGGGCGTACCAGCATCTCCATGTTCAACGGTTTTACAACCACCCAAAATGGCACGGCGCATTCCTTCAGCTGTACTGGCGTGAGCTACTACAGCCCGACCACTACTGGCGGCTACGTCCACAATCAGCTTAATTTCATCGATCGTATACGTTGGGCGCGCTTCAGCCATAAGTCCCCAGCGATAATCGGCGTAAATTTTTATTGCATCGGCGCCCTTGCCAATCTGCCGCCGAACAGCTTTGATCAGCGCGTCCTGCCCGTCGGCTTCTTCGGCTCCCTGCGGCACATCAATATCGGCGCTGAATCCTTTGGGTCCATAACTGCCTGACGCAATGAGTGCTCGTGTCACGATAATCATGCGAGGTCCGGGAATAATACCCTGATCAATCGCTTGTTTGAGTCCTACGTCATCATAATCAGCACCTTCGGTACCTAGATCACGAACGGTGGTAAAACCGGCCATAAGCGTTTTTTGCGCATGAACAGTAGCCCTGGCTACACGTAATGACCGGGCTTCTTTTAGAACCTGATCGTCCCAGGGGGTTTCGTTGTAAGGGTGCAACAGTAAATGGGAATGTCCTTCGATTAATCCAGGCATTAAGGTTGTTCCTTTCAGGTCGATAATCTCAGCACCATTCGCTGATACTGAAGAGACAGACCCAGCGGCATCAATTTTGTCTCCCTTTATACGAACGACCCAATCTTCGTGAACTGTTTCACCATCAAAGACCCGATCGGGTTTAAGAAGGTAGGTTGATTGAGCAAAAAGCGAAACGGGAAACCAGATCAATAGAAGGTATAGTTTGTGCATGAGTGAAGTGTTGAAACACCTCAAACATACGCAGAAAAGCGCCAAATGGCGCTTTTCTGCGTATGTTGCAAGCAGTAATAAACCTGAACTGCCAACACGGGCGATTGTATTTACCCAAACAGGTTATTAGTCAGCTGCGTTTGTTCGAAATGGCCTCCCATACGCCTTTGCCAAACACTAAAACGACTAATCCCGGCAGCAGAATAGCCCCCGCCCGAAAACCTGAGCCTGTCAGTTTGTAAATGCCCGTATTGTATTGGGTAAAGCTCTGAAACAGGTAATAGATTGATGCAGCCAATAAGGCTACTAAAACGACAAGTCCCACAGCTTGGCTAAGTCGCCCGGAAAGCCAGGTTATTAGCAGACAGACACCCACTACTAATGAAACGGTTCCGAGCGCTTTCGGGAATGTTTCAATAGCTTCATACTCAAAAAAGAACACCCCAGCCTGACCAATCAGATTGGGGTGTGAAAGAAGCCAGCCGTCTAGAATAACCAGCACAAGAAGTAAAATGTAAAAGAAGGGGTTACGCATAAAATTATTATCGCAGGTTGTTTTTACTCCAACGAAGATAATAACTCATTACGTTTCCCTATCCTCCCAATTCCATCTTCAGAAATTTGCCCGTGTAGCTTCCCTTGACCTCGGCTACTTTTTCAGGCGTGCCTTCCGCAATGATGTAACCGCCTTTGTTACCACCTTCGGGGCCAAGGTCAATGAGGTGATCGGATACTTTGATAACATCCAGATTATGCTCGATAATTAGGACTGTATTACCCTTGTCGGCGAGTTTGTTTAGTACGTCAAGCAGGTGAGCAATGTCCTGAAAGTGCAGACCGGTCGTTGGTTCATCGAGGATGTACATCGTCTTACCCGTGTCTTTTTTGGATAGCTCTTCGGCAAGTTTCACACGCTGCGCTTCGCCACCCGACAACGTAGTAGCGTGTTGGCCGAGCGTAATGTAGCCCAAGCCCACGTCGTTTAATGTTGATACTTTACGAAGAATTTTGGGCTGGCTGGCAAAAAAATCCAGACCTTGTTCAACGGTCATATCCAGTACATCGGCGATGGATTTCCCTTTGAAACGTACTTCCAGCGTTTCGCGGTTGAAGCGTTTTCCTTTACAGGTTTCGCACATCACGTGAACGTCAGGCAGAAACTCCATTTCGATTTTCTTCATGCCCGCGCCTTCGCAATCTTCACAACGCCCACCCTTTACGTTGAACGAGAATCGACCCGGCTTATAACCGCGAATCTTGGCTTCGGGTAGTTCAGCAAACAGCGTTCTGATTTCCGAGAACATGCCCGTATACGTAGCGGGATTTGAACGGGGCGTCCGACCAATCGGCGACTGATCGACTTCAATCACTTTATCCAGATACTCCAGTCCCTCTACTGTTTTAAATGGCAGCGGCTCGCGCTTCGATTTATAAAAATGGCGATTCAGAACCGGAAACAGGGTTTCGTGAATCAGCGATGATTTCCCACTGCCTGATACGCCCGTGATCGTCACCATCCGACCAAGCGGCAACTTCAACGTTACGTTCTTGAGATTGTGGCCTGTCGCATTTTTGATAATCAGAAATTTACCATTCCCCTTTCGTCGTTCGGTTGGTACGTCGATATTTCGTCGCCCACTGAGGTAATCAGCGGTGGTGCTGCTACCTGCTGCTCCAACGTATTGATTGTTCAGGAATTCATCGGGTGTTCCCTGATTAACGACCTGACCGCCATGCCGACCCGCACCGGGACCGATGTCGAGAATAAAGTCGGATTCGAGCATCATGTCTTTATCGTGCTCAACCACCAGAACCGTATTGCCCAGATCGCGCAGGTTTTTCAGCGAATCAATCAGTTTTACGTTATCACGCTGGTGCAAGCCAATACTCGGCTCGTCCATGATGTAGAGTACGCCAACTAATTGGGTGCCAATCTGCGTAGCCAGTCGAATCCGTTGCGCTTCCCCACCGGATAAGGTACGTAACGCCCGGTCAAGCGTAAGGTAATCCAGACCGATGTCGAGCAGGAAACCGATCCGTTTGCGGATTTCTTTCAGAATTTCTTTTGCAATGACGTTCTGCCGGTTGCTTAGACGACTTTCCACGCCATCAAACCAGGTAGTCAGTTCCGAAATGTCCATGCGGGCCAGCTCGGAAATGTTTTTCTGATCGATCTTGAAATACAGCGATTCTTTTTTCAATCGGGCACCGTCGCATTCGGGGCAGGTTTTTACAACCATAAAATCCTTCAACCACTCCTGAATTTTGTCGGTGCTGTTTTCCTGCTGCCGTTTCAAAAAGTTGACAATCCCTTCAAACTTAAAACTATAATAATCTTCCCGAGCGTCGGCCCGGCCCGTATCCTTCTTCGACGGAACCGTTGCCTCGTCTTCCGTTCCGTACATAAGCGCATGCAACAGATCTTCCGGAAATTTAGCAACGGGCGTTGTCAGGTTGAGTTTGTACTTTTTTAGAATCGCTTCGATCTCCTTGAAAATCCACAACTCGCGGTATTCACCCAGCGGAGCAATAGCACCCCGGCTAATACTGAGCGATTTATCTGGAATAACTGACTCCTGTGTAATTTCTTCAATCACCCCTAAACCATTGCAAACGGGGCAGGCACCATACGGCGAGTTAAACGAGAATGAGTTTGGCGAGGGTTCGTCGTAGCTGATCCCCGACTCCGGGTCCATCAGATTCTGCGAGAAATACACCAACGTACCAGCTCCATCGAGCATTTGCATCGCGCCTTTTCCTTGCTTCAGCGCCGTTTGTATCGACTGGCTCAGCCGGTAACGATCTTCTACTTTCGGAACGAGCCGGTCAATGACGATTTCGATGTCGTGAATTTTATACCGGTCCAGTTGCATTTTTGGCGCGATGTCCTGTACCACGCCATCGACCCGAACTTTGGTGTAGCCCGTTTTAGCAATCTGCACAAACAGTTCGCGGTAATGCCCTTTCCGACCTTTGATAATCGGTGCGAGCAGCGTTAGTTTCTGTCCGGCGTATTGTTCCAGAATCGTATCAATAATCTGGTCCTGCGACTGACGTTCCATCTTTCGGCCCGTTACGTAGGAAAACGCTTCTCCGGCACGTGCATAGAGCAACCGCAGAAAATCGTAAATCTCCGTCGTTGTGCCGACTGTTGAGCGAGGGTTTTTGGATGTCGTCTTTTGCTCAATGGAAATCACCGGACTCAGGCCGTTGATTTTATCGACATCGGGCCGTTCCATATCGCCGATGAACGAGCGGGCATAAGCCGAAAAGCTCTCCATGTAGCGCCGTTGGCCTTCGGCATAAATCGTATCGAACGCCAGCGACGACTTGCCGCTTCCGCTAATACCCGTCACAACCACCAGCTTATTGCGGGGGATCGTTACGTCAATATTTTTCAGGTTATGTTCACGAGCGCCCAGGACTTCAATCTGATCGTACCCTGTCAGGTCAATATCGGTGAGTCCGGGCCGACGTTCGGTTGCTTTTTCTTCCGTCACGTTGGGATGAGCTTATTCTTAAGAACAACGTAAACGGATGGGGTAGAGTTTCCGGGGGGACGACTGGTTTTTGCAATAGTGGGTTCTGGCAAATTTCTTATCTTTGGCTGTATTGTACTGCAATTTTTATGGCTACAGCTTACGACGCTCCTCGCCGACCGCTTCCTAAGCCCCGACGCAAAATCCCAGATTCCCTGGTCTACGAAATCATGGACGGTAAGCCTATTTACAGAAAAGGCTACCGGGACGTAGTATCAGGTAAAAAAACAATCGAAGAAATTATGGGGGCCAGCACCTTGCAGTCTGTTATTGTTGCTTACCTGGTTATTCAGATTGGAAAATTTATTGATGACGATATTTATTTTGTGCTTACGGGCGAATCAGGTGTCCACCTCGATCACCGGAACAATCTGGCGAACGATATTGCCATTTTCGATCAGGCTGTACTGACGCCCGCCAAAATCTCTAAAAAATATGCAGACGTCCCGCCCAGAATCGCCATCGAGGTTGACATTGAAGCTGATACGTATGAACTAACCGAAAACGGATATATTTATAAAAAGACCCGCAAGCTCTTTGATTTCGGCGTTCAGAAAATCATATGGGTACTGACCGATCCGCAGGTTGTCCTGATTGCTACTCCGGAACGTATCGAAACGGTGAATTGGGATAAGGATGTGGAAATTATGGACGGCAATACATTTAATATCGGAGCGTATCTGACTAAAAAAGGAATTAGTATTCCCTGATGTTTTGGGTAGTCAAAGCCTGGTGGTATTCATGTACGATCAACAGGTGAAGTCGTTATAGAGACATACTAACGCAACGTTTTTTCATGGCCGACCTACACACTCCTGCCCAACCGGTACGCCGGACCGTGCAGCTATAACATGTCACGATACGTAGCAAAGACACCAGGGCCGAACTAATTGTCCGCAAATTCCTGCACGCACACGGTTTCCGGTACCGCCTACATGACAAGAACCTTCCCGGTAAACCCGACGTAGTGCTACCCAAATACAAAACCGTTATTTTCTTGAATGGCCACCTCTCCTAACTGGACTCGCGAAGAGTTGATTTTAGCATTTAATCTTTACTTGAAACTGCCTTTTGGTAAAATGCATAAGGGCAATGAAGAGGTGAAAAAACTGGCGGCTATTTTAGGTCGCCGTACACCTGATTCAGTGGCAATGCGGCTTGCCAATTTTACCAGCGTTGATCCATATCATCAGCAACGTGGGGTAAAAGGGATGGATGGTGGCCGTAAACAGGTTGAACCGATCTGGAACGAATTCATCAATAATCAGGAGGAACTTGTTTTTGAGAGTGAACACATTCTGGCTGAATATCAGCACAAAACAATTGAAGAGGTTTATCCCGAAATTATATTTGATCTCAAGGATTTAAAAGGTGAGGTAAAAATAAGAGCTGTAAAAACACGAGTGAACCAAAGCGTTTTTCGGCAAATGATTTTGAAAACGTATGAGAATCGCTGTGCCATTTCGGGGATTGATCTGCCTGAGCTACTGGTTGCCAGTCATATTATACCGTGGGCAGAGAACGAACACGAGCGACTCAATCCCGAAAATGGTTTATGCTTATCAAATCTATATGACAGAGCCTATGAAAAAGGACTGATTTGTATCGACGTGAATTACAAAGTACTCCTTTCAAAACGACTGAAAGCTGAATCATCGAAAGAGTTTTATCAGCAATTCTTCGGTCGCTATGAACATCAACCCATTCTAGCCCCTAAGGTATACCAACCCAAGAAAGAATTTCTGGAGTATCGCTTGCAACAGTTTCGATTCTAAGAGCGCAAATAAGCATCTACTCCTCTCTGTTTCACCAGTACTATTTCATAGCAGAAACGTTTATCCTATTATCTGGCGTTTCAGGCAAAATTATTGGCGTACCCCCCTTATTAAAGGACTATTCCAGGAATCTCAAGTATCCTATTTTATCTAATCAACTCACTACGTTGAGTTTACGCTATTTTTCAATTTGTCTAATGCCGGGTATCCAACCCAATCACCTTGTATGAGAGGCCTGAAATCGTAACTTTGTTAACCTGAGTTTACATAATTTTTGTCCGTCTTATCTGTCACAAGAATCAGGCATTTCCACATAAAAGCACCTCGTCAGTATGGTACAGAATGATGTAATTGAACCGATTTTAGAAGAAGACAAAAGCCGATTTGTGCTGTTTCCCATCAAACACTGGGATATTTGGGAGTATTATAAAACCCACGAAGCGTCGTTCTGGACGGCTGAAGAAATTGACCTCGGTCAGGATATGAAGGACTGGAACAGCCTCAACGATGGCGAACGGCACTTCATCTCGCACGTACTGGCGTTCTTTGCCGCATCCGATGGGATTGTAAACGAGAACCTGGCCGTCAATTTTCTGTCGGAGGTGCAGTACGCCGAAGCCAAGTGTTTCTATGGCTTTCAGGTCATGATGGAGAATATTCACTCCGAAACGTATTCGCTGCTGATCGATACGTATATCAAAGATCCAAATGAAAAAGACCGGCTGCTGAACGCCATCGACACGATTCCGTGCGTGCAGAAAAAAGCCGAATGGGCGTTACGCTGGATTGATAACGGTACGTTCGCTGAGCGGCTTATTGCGTTTGCGGTCGTTGAGGGCATTTTCTTTTCGGGATCGTTCTGCTCGATTTACTGGCTGAAAAAGCGGGGGATGATGCCAGGACTGACCTTCTCGAACGAGCTGATCTCGCGAGACGAAGGTCTGCACCGCGATTTCGCCTGTATGCTTTATACCGACCATATCGTCAATAAGTTGCCAGAGTCGGAAATTTACGACATCATCCGTAACGCCGTTGAGATTGAGCAGGAATTCGTGGCCGATGCGCTACCCGTGTCACTAATTGGGATGAACGCTGAGCTGATGAAGCAATACATCGCATTCGTAGCCGACCACCTGCTCGTTACGCTTGGATTACGGAAAATCTATAACGTAACGAATCCTTTCGATTTCATGGATATGATCTCGTTGCAGGGCAAAACGAACTTCTTCGAGAAGCGCGTGGGCGAATACCAGCGGGGCGAGGTAATGTCCAAGTTCAAAGCAGCCAAAGCGGCTTCGCAAAACCCACAGGATGCGGAAAACCCAACGCCTGCTGTAGTAGTCGAAGAACCCAAAGGCATTACGTTCGACGCTGATTTTTAATTGTATTTTTGTCATTACAACTGTCCAGTATGGCAAGCAAAGAAGTCCCGCAACAGCTGTTGCGGGACTTCTTTACTTAGTCAGGTAGCCACAGGTTAGAATGCTACCGACTAATAATTTTAACTGAAGCACCTCTTGTTACCCGATCATCGGCCTTGAGACCGTTCAATACGCCTGCTTCTTCGACGCGATTGGCGGGCATTCCCAGCGCGGTTACCACTTCCCGAAACGAGCCATCACGGGGGGCCGCTTTTACCAATACACGTTCTGGCTTGCGATTGAGTTTATCAGGATCGGTGAGCGAACGGAAATTGCCAGCCACCTGCTTAAACGTACTGAACGCGTTGTTGAAATCGGAAGCAGCGGCCAGTCCGTGCAGGGCATAAACGGCGTTGTTATACTGAATCAGCCAGGTTCCAATCTGAAGCGCCGTTTTGGGGTCCTGTTGCTGTTGTGGTTGACCTTGCTGCTGTTGTTGCTGTTGGCGTGAAATCAATACGTAGGCGGGGTTGCCATTGATCGTGGTTTTGCTGTTCTCCAGTACGTTCAGGCTTAATTCTTTCACTAGATTCTGGGCAGCTTCGTCCAGCGAGTTTCCTTTCGCCAGCATCAGAATCATGGCTGATTTTCCATCCTTGGCAGCCATCTGAAACTGGCTCGGTGAGTTTTGCGACTGCCAGCTAGTCGGCACAGGAAATTGAAAACGCAACTCAGGGTGATAGAACTGCCCGTTTTCGACGAAGCCCTGTTTAGGGTCCTCGCCATACATAATACCGTCAATCAGTCGCAGGTACTGATCGCGATCCACCTGATACGTAGCAGGGTTCTTAGCCTGATAGTCTTTTGCCAGCTCATGTACACGCGTGAAGCGATTGCCGGGGTCAGGGTGGGTCGACATAAACTGGGGTACGGCTTGGCCTGAGTTATCGGAAAGGCGTTTGAGTGTTCCAAAAAAGTCGGCCATCTGGTGCGCATCGTAACCAATCTTACTGGAATATTCGACGCCCAATTTATCAGACTCCGATTCGTGGTCGCGGCTGTACTTAAGCGATAAAAGGCCCAATCCCTGCTGAAGTGCTTCGATATTTTGCCCAACGACTTGTGGCGCAAGAACCGCCCCACCAATGAGAGCAATTGTGCTGAGCAACTGGCTTTTCTGGGAGCGAGCTGCGTGTTTGGCCGTAATGTGGCCGATTTCGTGACCCAGTACACCGGCAAATTCGGCTTCATTATTAAAATGAGCCAGAATACCACGCGTGAAATAAACGTAACCACCCGGCACAGCAAAGGCATTAACAATCGGCGAATCGACGATGTAAAACTGATAGGGAAGGTCAGGACGATGCGAAATTTTAGCCATTGCTTTCCCTTTTTCGTTCATAAACGCCTGAAGGTTTTTGTCCTCATATAAACCCATTGTAGCTACGACTGAGGGGTGTGATTCTTTCCCAATAGCAATTTCCTGTTCGGTTGACATCAGGCTTATCTCGCGCTTACCTGTAACTGGATTGCGGGCGCAGGACGAAACGACGATTAGGGTAATTAACGTAGCGGATCGATACCAAAAAGTGGATGTGTGCATGGTAGGTAGATTAGGGTTTAGTGTGTAAAGACGTAATGATTCTAGACCAATTCGAGGGGTAACCAATACGATTAATATAAACTACTACTGAGGTCTGTTTTGTTTAATGCAGTTTTAACGTTGTACGTACGCCAATTTAGACAAGCACTCGATTATGGTCAGATTTACTTAGCTTTAATCGCTGATTATTACTTAACACGATCAGCTAACCGTCCTTTTTTGTCGCCTATTGTAATTATTAACTTATGGCTGTCGCGGGTATAAACCGGTATTTCAGGCTGTGGAAGCATATTTCTAACCCCGGAGAATATATGTTCCGTAAGGGCGATCGTCATAAACGCGATCTCATTTTCACGACGAAACCCCTGCCTATACGCTTTCAGGTATCTCAAGGTGTGTACTCGCTCTTCAAGGAGTTATTTATGGAAGACGTGTATGAAATTGATGAACTGGTCGATGACTTGCCGACTGCACCTGTCGTGATCGATATTGGGGCCAACGTCGGTTTTTTTGATATTCAGCTCTTATCGAAAATCGATAAGGCGACTATTTACGCCTACGAACCGGTGCCCGCTAATGTGAAAACGCTTCAGCAAACGCTCCGGCAGAATCCAAGATTAGAACAAAGCGTACACCTGTTTTCGATGGCCGTAACAGGCCAACCTTTAGCCCAATTAGAGCTATTTGCTGAAGCTGAAGAAAATAATCAGGTAGTAGCCTCTGCCTTCTCGAACTTTCATGAAAATAATAGTAAGAAAATAACAGTACCCTGTGTAACGCTCACAGATATTATTCAGGAAAATGGCTTACAGGCTATTGATCTGTTGAAGATGGATTGCGAAGGAAGCGAATATGATATTATGTACCATACGTCTCCCGAATTGATCAAACGAATCAGGAAGATGATGATTGAAGTACATGATCTTGATAAAGAGGATAAGAATATAAAAGCCTTCAATCAATACGTGCAATCCTTGGGTTATACCACCAATTACTCGCCCATTAATTCGTTTTGCTACGCACTGGAAGCCACACAACAATAGATCCCATCAGCTTTGCCCGTTAATTAATAAAAACAGCGTTTTGTATTAACAGGACGCTGTTTTTATTAATCAGCCAACGTTTATAAAGATTTCATAGGTAGTAGAGTGTAGTAACTGCTCTTTAGGAAACGTAGCGCCAAACCCGCAACTTTTCCTGGTTTATGCAGATTAACAACTCTTTACATCCCAACGACCTCTCTACAAAACTTAACCGATTCTGGGAACTCTCCGGCCAGAAAATTCGACTCATTGAAAACGAATACGACGGAACAAAAGGATCGCCCGTTTTTACCGTTGCTGGTAAATACACGACACGTGGCTGGACGGAATGGACGCAGGGCTTTCAGTTTGGCTCCGCTATTGTGCAATTTGACGCGACAAACGAAACCGATTTTCTGGAAATGGGTCGCCAAAAAACGTTGCGCGTAATGGCTCCTCATATCAGTCATATTGGTGTGCATGATCACGGTTTCAATAACGTCAGTACGTATGGTAACTTGCTCCGGCTAATGCGGGAAGGCCGAATACCAGAAAATGAATGGGAAACCAATTTCTATGAGCTGGCCCTGAAAATCTCTGGAGCCGTACAGGCAAGCCGATGGACGCCCGTCAAAAACGGGGGGTTTATCAGTTCGTTTAACGGACCCCATTCGCTATTTGTCGATACGATACGTTCATGTCGGGCTTTAGTACTGAGCCATGCGTTGGGTCATGTTTTTCAGGGTGAGGGCGACGCAAAAATCAATCTGCTGGAACGAGCGTTACAACACATCAAAGCCACCGCCGATTACTCAGTTTTCTACGGCGAAGGTCGTGATACGTATGACATATGGGGACGTACTGCGCATGAAAGCGTCTTTAACGTAAAAGATGGCAATTTCCGTTGTCCTAATTCGCAGCAGGGCTATTCAGGGTTTACAACCTGGACGCGCGGACTAGCCTGGGCAATGTGCGGGTTCGCTGAAGAATTGGAATGGCTCGCCACCCGCGATGATGCCGAACTCGAACCTTTTAGTGGACGTAGCGCCATTGAAGCTTACATGCTGAAAGCTGCCACGGCCACCTGTGATTTTTATATCGAACACACACCTACGGATGGCATTCCTTACTGGGATACCGGTGCGCCAAACCTACACCGTTTAGGTGATTATCTGAATCGTCCTGCCGAGCCCTACAATGATTTCGAACCCGTTGATAGTTCAGCGGCTGCTATTGGTGCCCAAGGCTTACTACGTCTGGGTAAGTACTTGACTGATCAAGGTAATTCTGACGCAGGGAAACGATACTATCAGGCAGGTTTAACCGTACTCGATACGTTGTTCGATGAACCTTACCTGAGCACAAACCCAGCGCATCAGGGACTGCTTCTCCACTCAATTTATCATCAGCCCAACGGCTGGGATTACGTACCACCCGGAAGCCGGATTGCCAATGGAGAGTCGAGTATGTGGGGTGATTATCATATCCGCGAAGTCGCGCTGTATCTGCAACGTATCATTCGCAATGAGCCGTATTACACTTTCTTTAATTGCCTGCCTCAATGAGTGAGAAATACAAACCTCAATTTCCCCGTATGGCGCAGTTAAAAACGGCTGCTGACCTGCGGAATTATCTTGCAACGAACGACATCGATCTGCCGTTTGACGACGCATTACTATCGGCTGAAGAAAATCCTTTTAATCGTTCTATTCCCCTCAAATCAGGCAGGACGATTGGCAACAGCCTTTGCATTTTGCCAATGGAAGGCTGGGACGGCACTACCGATGGGCGTCCGACGGATTTTACTAGGAATCGCTGGAAGAAATTTGCGATTAGTGGGGCTAAACTATTATTTGGCTGCGAAGCTGTAGCCGTTTGTCATTCAGGAAAGGCCAACCCGAATCAGTTAGTGATGAATAATGATACGTTTCCGGACTTTGTTGAGTTGCGACAATTACTTCTTGATGAGCATACCAAAGCATTCGGAAAAACCGATGATTTATTGATTGGTCTTCAACTGACGCATTCGGGGCGTTTCTGCAAACCAAACAGTCATAAAAAATTTGAATCGAAAATTCTCTATAATCATCCGTTTCTGAACAGTAAGTTCGGTATGCCCGCCGATTATCCTACGCTTACGGATGAGGCTATTGATCGAATCATTGAACAATACGTTGAAGCGGCTGTACTGGCTCAAAAAGCGGGTTTTGAGTTTGTGGATGTAAAACACTGCCACGGTTATCTGGGGCATGAATTTCTCAGTGCCGTGGATCGGGAGGGGCGCTACGGAGGTTCTTTCGAAAATCGAACGCGCTATCTGCGGAACATCGTGGCCGGTATTCGTCAGGCAGCACCGGGTCTTGAAATTGGTATTCGCCTGAGTTCGTTCGATATGCTACCTTTCAAGAAAGGACCTGCCGGTACAGGTATTCCCGAAGCTGCCGACCACTACCCGTTTGCCTTTGGTGGGAAAGATAACGGATTAAGCGTTGATCTTACCGAGACGAAAGCGTTGTTATCGCTGGCCGAATCACTCGGCATTCAATTGGTGTGCATAACGGGCGGAAGTCCTTATTACAATCCACACCTCATGCGACCAGCCTTGTTTCCTCCCTCTGACGGTTATTTGCCGCCCGAAGATCCGTTGATAGGGGTGAAGCGCCAAATCGACGTAACGCATGAGTTGAAGCAGGCGTTTCCAGAATTAGTACTTATTGGGTCAGGCTATTCGTATTTGCAGGAGTGGCTTCCCAACGTAGCGCAGTACGTATTGCGCAACAACATGGCCGACAGTATAGGCTTTGGTCGTATGGTTTTATCGTATCCGACGATGCCCGCTGATATGACAGCTGGTCGTGCTTTAGTTCGAAATCTCATATGTCGCACATTTTCTGACTGCACGACCGCGCCACGTAATGGCCTGATTTCGGGCTGCTATCCATTGGACATACTCTATAAAAAAAGTCCAGAAGCCGAGCAACTGAAAGCAATTAAAGAAAGCCTATGAAAAACGCGGATGGCCGCCCCGTAGCACTTATTACGGGCGGTAGTCGGGGGATTGGTTACGGCGTTGCTGAGCAATTGGCTAAGGAAGGATTCGACCTGGCAATTAATGGCGTTCGTTCTGAAGCGTTGGTTACAGAAGCGCTGGACGACCTGCGTTCACTGGGTGCCGAGGTAATTTACTGCCCGGGTGACATTGCCTCACGCGAAGATCGAAGGGCCATTCTGACAAAAATACAGACGCATTTTGGCCGATTGAACGTATTGGTGAACAACGCGGGTGTAGCGCCGAAAGAACGCCGTGATATTCTGGAGGCTACCGAAGAGAGTTTTCAATACGTACTGTCAACCAACTTGCAGGGGCCGTATTTTCTGACGCAGGCGGTTGCCAATTGGATGATCGAGCAGAAACGTAGCGACGTTACGTTCACCGGATGTATTATCAGTGTTTCGTCGGTTTCCGCTACGGTGGCCTCGGTAAATCGGGGCGAATACTGCGTAGCGAAGGCCGGACTGAGTATGATGACGCAACTGTTTGCCGCTCGACTGGGTGAGTTCGATATTCCGGTTTATGAAGTTCGGCCGGGTATTATTCAGACCGACATGACAGCGGGCGTAACTGCCAAATATGATAAGCTGATCGCGGATGGTTTGTGCGTACAAAAACGCTGGGGTTACCCCGACGACGTTGGTAAAGCGGTTGCTGCCCTCGCGCGCGGTAACTTTCCTTACTCAACCGGGCAGGTTATTATGGTGGATGGGGGTATGACTCTGCCACGTTTATAAGATTTTGATAATCAGTCTATAATTTTCGATTAGTTTTTGCCCACTCATCCCCTTTACAGAGCAAGCGGTACTTGACTCTGCATAGATTCACGTAGTGTAGTACTCATTCCTAAAACCTAAAGCCATTAGCCACTCATGGAAAGTCCAGCCGAGTCTCGAAGAAAGTTTATTAAATCTGCTGCAGTTGGTTCGCTGGCTGCGATCAGCATGCCAACGATCATTCCGGCTCATGCCTTTGGGGCTAACGATCGCGTTCGGGTGGCTGTTATTGGCATCAACGGTCGTGGCAAAGACCACATTCAGGGTTTTTCCAAGCAGAAAGATGTAGAGGTCGTTACGTTGTGCGATGTGGATAGCAACGTATTGCAGGCTGGAGCGGCTGATTTTGAGAAGATATACAACCGGAAAGTCCAGACGATGGCCGACCTGCGCCAGGTCTATGACGACAAAAATATTGACGCCGTTAGTATCGCTACACCCAACCACTGGCATGCACTGGCCGCTATATGGGCCTGTCAGGCAGGTAAAGATGTGTACGTCGAAAAACCTGGTGCACATAACCTACACGAAGGCCGTAAACTGGTCGAAGCGGCTACCCGATACAACCGCATTGTGCAGCATGGGGTGCAGTTACGTAGCTCAGCGGCTATTCAGGAAGCAATCAAACATCTGCGCGATGGCCTGATTGGCAACGTATATATGGCACGGGGCCTAGTCTACAAGTGGCGACCTGATATCGGGGATAAAGGTAAATCGCCGGTTCCATCTGAGCTAAACTGGAACATGTGGCAAGGGCCTGCTCAGGAAAAGGAGTTTAGCAAAAACTACGTTCACTACAACTGGCACTGGTTCTGGGACTACGGCAATGGCGACATTGGCAACCAGGGTATTCACGAAACGGACCTCTGTATGTGGGGCCTGGACGTTGGTTTTCCGGAAGAGATCACGTCAGCTGGTGGAAAGTTTCTCTGGAAAGATTGTAAGGAAACCCCCGAAACGCTCACGTCGGTCTATAAATACCCAAAAGAAGGAAAGGTTATTCAGTTCGAGGTACGTCCCTGGATGACCAACAAAGAAGATGGCGTTGAAATTGGTAACCTTTTCTACGGGGATAAAGGCTACATGGTTATCAATGGCTACGACGATTATAAAACTTTTTTAGGGAAGGAGCGAACGCCGGGGCCAGCTCGTAAAGCGGGGGGAGATCACTACGCCAATTTCATTGAAGCCGTCCGTTCCAGGGATAAATCGAAGCAGAATGGTCCTGTTGAAACTGCCCATCTGTCGTCGGGGATTGCTCATCTTGGCAATATCGCGTATCGATTAGGTCGTACGTTGCATTTCGACCCGAAAAATGAAGTGTTCGTGGGAGATAAAGAAGCGAACCAGATGCTCACGCGCAAGTACCGTGCTCCGTTTGTGGTTCCAGAAAAGGTATAAAAGTAAAAATCTATAAGCCGGACCGCCGTCGAACGGCACAGGCCACCTTGCACCGAAGCGGAGCGGTCTTTGAGATCTTATAGGTTTGCCTTGCCTCAATTCTAATATATATGATGAAGCCAATTCTGACTTCCGAACCCGCGACAACAAATCGTTCTGTCATCAGTCTGCTCCTGCAACTTCCGGTACTCGTTGCTGCTTTAGGCTATCTGGTGGATATGTACGACCTGTTCCTGTTCAGCGTCGTGCGTGTGCCTAGCCTAAAAGCCCTGGGCGTTGAGGGGGACCGGTTACTGAGCGAAGGAATTTTGTTGCTGAATTCCCAAATGGCCGGCATGTTGATTGGCGGAATTTTCTGGGGTATACTGGGCGATAAAAAAGGTAGACTTTCGGTTCTGTTTGGCTCGATCTTACTGTATTCGCTGGCAAATATCGCCAATGGTTTCGTTACGTCCCTGGATCAGTACGCATGGCTACGTTTCATCGCTGGAGTCGGTTTGGCGGGCGAATTAGGCGCGGGTATTACGTTAGTGACGGAGATTCTGCCGAAAGAAATTCGCGGTTATGGTACGACGCTCGTGGCAACAATGGGCGTTCTCGGGGCTATTCTGGCTTACTTCATCGCTGATTTGTTCGACTGGCGCATTTCCTATTTTATTGGCGGAGGCATGGGACTTCTGTTGCTCGTTCTGCGCGTGAACGTTCTGGAGTCACGAATTTTTACCAAAACAAAACAGCGGGCGTTGACGCGTGGCAACATAGCCATGCTTGTTTCCAGTAAAACACGATTAGCCAAATACATTCAATGCATACTGGTCGGGTTGCCTATCTGGTTTGTGGTGGGTATTCTCATTACGTTCTCACCAGAATTCGGCAAAGCACTGGGTCTTAGCGCCCCTGTAGTAGCGGGCAAAGCGGTAATGCTGAGTTTTTCGGGACAAGTTTTCGGGGATATAGTCAGCGGTTTTTTGAGTCAGTCACTTCGAAGCCGCAAGCGCGTTATTCGCCTGTTTATGCTTTTCTCGCTGACATGTATGCTCGTTTACCTACTTGCTCCCGTAAGCGATTTAACGCTCTTTTACGTCGTATGTGTTTTTCTTGGTTTTGCCAATGGTTACTGGACCTTGTTTGTAACGATTGCGGCTGAGTTATTTGGCACAAACCTCCGGGCCACCGTTGCTACAACGATACCGAATTTTGTACGGGGTGCTACGATTCCGCTAAGCGCTTTGTTCATTCAGCTAAAACCCTCATTAGGTACAATTTACAGCGCCCTGACGGTAGGTATTCTAACTTTAGTGGTTGCTCTGGTTGCGCTATCTTTTCTGGATGAAACGTTTACAAAAGACCTGGATTACGTTGAAGAATAAAGGATATATAGTGCTTTAAACCAGAACATCCCGAAAACGTAAAGCTTTCGGGATGTTCTGTTATTTATTGCCAATACGTTCGAAGACGGACTACATATCAAATAGAATCCGGGCTGGATCTTCCAGGATCTGTTTTACACGGACCAGGAAGCTTACCGATTCTTTACCGTCAATAATCCGGTGGTCATACGACAGCGCCAGGTACATCATTGGCCGGGCTACGATTTCGCCGTTAAGGACCACTGGTCGCTCAATAATATTATGCATGCCCAGAATAGCTGACTGCGGTGCATTAATGATTGGTGTCGAGAGCATCGAACCGAAGATACCGCCATTGGTAATCGTAAACGTACCACCCGTCATCTGATCAATGGTCAGCTTATTGTCACGAGCGAGGCCAGCTAGTCGAACGATTTCTTTCTCAATACCGGCAAAACTCAATTGTTCGGCATTCCGAATGATCGGAACAACTAAACCGCGATCTGTCGAAACGGCAATCGAAATATCGCAGAAGTCATTGTAAATGATTTGATCCCCGTCGATTTGAGCATTTACCGCCGGAAAATCTTTCAGGGCAATACAAATCGCTTTGGTGAAGAACGACATAAAGCCGAGTCCCACGCCTTGTTTCTCTTTGAACTTGTCTTTGTATTTATTCCGCAAATCCATGATCGGCTTCATATCTACCTCGTTGAAGGTAGTTAGCATAGCCGTTTCATTTTTCACCGCCACTAACCGACGAGCAATAGTCCGACGTAGCGACGACATTTTTTCCCGACGCTGGTTTCGTTCGCCTGTTGCGACAGGTGCAGGTGCTGGGGCAGCGGGTTTAGGGGCTGCCGGTTGCGGAGCAGGCGTACTGGCTGGTGCCGAAGGAGCCGCTTGTTGTGCCGGAGCAGGTGATGCTTTTACCGCATCTTCCTTCGTGATACGTCCACCAACACCGGTTCCCTGAACTTGTTGAGTGTTAACGCCTTTTTCGTCCAGAATTTTAGCCGCTGCTGGTGATGGATAATGCGCGGCATATCCATTCTGACCGTTCGATGCAGGCGCTTCGGTTGCCGGGGCCTCTGCTGCTGGTTGGGGGGTAGGGGCGCTGGCAGGCTGAGAAGCAGCTGGAGCATCCGCACCGACTTCAATCTTAGCGATTAAGGCGCCGATAGGCAACGTCTCGCCAGCCTGAGCGACGATACGTAGTGTTCCGGCAGCTTCAGCGGGTAATTCAAACGTAGCTTTATCGGATTCGAGTTCGCACAGTACCTCGTCAAGTGCAACCTGATCGCCGTCTTTTTTACTCCAAGAGGCAATCGTTACTTCGGTTACGGATTCACCTACGGTTGGTACTTTCATTTCCACGACTTTTGCGGCATCCGATGTCGCGGCAGGAGCCGGTTGCGGAGCGGGAGCTGATTCAGCGGCAGGAGCTGGCTGTGGTGCTTCTGCTTTAGGCGCTTCCGCTTTGGCGGGTTCGGCTGGCGCAGCAGGTGCCGGGGCGCTACCGCCGTCGTCAATTGTGCAAATACTGGCGCCGATGGGCAATACATCACCCTCCTGTGCCAGAATATGCAGGATGCCATCAGCTTCGGCCGTCAATTCGAATGTAGCCTTGTCGGAATCGAGTCCGCAAAGAACCTCGTCCATTTTTACGTGATCACCCTCTCGCTTATACCAGGTGCCAACGGTTACTTCAGTGATCGATTCCCCCACGGGAGGGATTTTCATGTCAACGGCCATATAAGTTAGTGGTTAGTCGATCGTCGTCGGTCGATAGTCATGCGTAAAACACGGATGCTATCGACCGACAACGATCGACTGTTTTTTTATTCAAACGCTCTCCGAACGATATCGGCTTGTTCCTGAGTATGAATTTTTGGGTAACCAGTTGCGGGTGAAGCCGCAGCTTTGCGTGAGATGATCGGATAGTTCAGTCCGATACGTAGCAGATAGGTCCAATATCCCATGTTCTCGGGCTCTTCCTGTACCCAGAATATCTCAGCTTTTTTGTACTTAGACAGAACGCTATCCAATTGCGTTTTGGATAATGGAGCTAATTGCTCGAGCCGAACGATGGCAACATCATCACGCTGATCAGCCTGCTGTTTTTCGAGCAAGTCGTAATATACTTTGCCGGTGCAAAGCAACACGCGTTTCACCTTTTTCGCCTGGGCATAACTATCGTCGATAATTTCCTGGAAAGAGCCTTTGGTCAGATCTTCCAGTGGCGAAACACACTTCGGATGACGAAGCAGTGATTTTGGCGACATGATGACCAGCGGCTTACGGAAAGGCCATGCCAATTGTCGACGCATGACATGAAACAGGTTGGCGGGTGTTGTTATGTTCGCTACCGTCATATTGTACTCAGCATACAATTGCAGATACCGTTCAGGACGGGCATTTGAGTGCTCTGGCCCCTGACCTTCGTAGCCATGTGGCAATAACAACGTAACGCCATTCTGAATACCCCATTTCGATTCGGCAGCAGCAATAAACTGGTCGATGATCAATTGAGCACCGTTCGAGAAATCACCAAATTGTGCTTCCCAGATTACCAGCGCATGCGGATTTGCCATGGCATAGCCATATTCAAAGCCAAGCACGCCATATTCCGACAGAAGTGAGTTATACACCTGAAACTTTTGTTGACCTTCTTTGATAAAGTCAAGCGAAGAATACGTCTGGTTCGTTTCTGCATCATGCAGCACAGCATGACGGTGCGAAAACGTACCGCGTTGTACATCCTGACCACTCAGGCGAACCGGTTTTCCATCCAACAAAAGCGAGCCATAAGACAGTAGTTCAGCTGTACCCCAGTTTACCATCTTAGTATCTGTAAGCATGGTTTGCCGATCTTTCAGCAACTTATCAATTTGCTTCAGTGGCTTAAATCCTTCCGGAATCTTAACCAATGCTTTCCCAATGGTATCCAGAACCTCAGCAGAAACACCCGTCTCCGGTGATTTCTCAAGGTCTTTGGGTTCGCTGAAACGTAACTCGGCCCAGTCAAGATCCAGACGTAATGGTTTGTAGGGAATTTCAGCCTTCTGCTTCACGCGATCGAGCCTATCCTGAAGTTGTTTCTTGAACTCCGTATCCATACGCTGTGCCAGCTCCGCATCGACATCGCCCCGCTCAATGAGCAGATCTTTATAGAGTTCGCGCGGATTAGCGTGCTTATCGATGATGTTGTACATCGTAGGCTGCGTAAACTTCGGTTCGTCAGCCTCGTTGTGACCGTAACGCCGGTAACAAACCATATCGATGAACACGTCCCGATTGAATTTCTCTCGGAATTCCACAGCCAGTTTGGCGCAGAAAATAACCGCTTCGGGGTCGTCACCATTGACGTGGAAAATGGGCGCGTCAATAATTTTGGCTACGTCCGAACAGTAGATCGACGAACGCGCATCATCGAAATCGGTCGTGAAACCAATCTGATTATTAATCACGAAATGAACAGTACCGCCGGTTGTATACCCCGCCAGTTTCGCCATCTGTGTAACTTCGTATACGATTCCCTGACCAGCCACAGCGGCATCGCCGTGGATCAGGATCGGCATTATTTTCTTGAAGTCACCATTATATTCCTCATCGGCCTGCGCTCGCACGAAACCTTCGACTACTGGATTTACAGCTTCCAGGTGCGATGGGTTTGGCGCCAGTTTTACACTGATCTGCTTGCCTGATTTAGTTTCGGTCAAGCTTGAATAGCCAAGGTGGTATTTAACGTCACCATCACCGTGAACCTGATTGGGTACGTTCCCTTCAAATCCATCGAAGATTGACTCATAGGATTTACCGAGAATGTTGGCCAGTACGTTCAAACGCCCCCGGTGCGCCATACCGATCATCACTTCTTCAACGCCCATGTCAGCTGCCTGACTGATAATCGTATCAAGCGCAGGAATCGTTACTTCGCCCCCTTCGAGAGAAAACCGTTTCTGACCTAAGTACTTAGTGGCTAAGAAGTTTTCGAAAACGGTAGCCTCGTTGAGCTTCTCGAGGATACGTTTTTTCTCATCAAGCGTCGGCTCAAAAACCAGCGCTTCTTTTTCAATCTTGTTACGTAGCCAGTTTTTTACATCCAGCTCGCGGATATACATATACTCGAAGCCAATGTCGCCCGAGTAAATCTTCCGCAGTGAATCCATAATCACCCGTAACGTAGCCGGTCCGATGCCCAGCAATTTACCCGATTCAAAGACGGTATCTAAGTCGGCATCTGAAAGTGCATAATCAGGTAAATCAACGCGGGGTTGACGATCCTTACGAGCTCTAAGTGGGTTGGTTTTGGCCAGCAAGTGACCGCGAGAACGGTACGCTTTAATCAAACTAGCGACCGAAACCTCTTTTTCGGCATGGGTTACATCTACCGGTTTAGTCGCTGTAGCGTGACCGTTTCCGTTGGATGCCACCCCATTTGGCGCTTTGCCATTGGGATTGCCCGGTCCGCCGTTGCGGTTGGCATTTTCGCCATAGGTTAGTGAAAATTCAAATCCTTTAAAAAATTGCTGCCAGCTTTCGTCAACTGATTGTGGGTCTTGCTTGTAAGACTGATAAAGTTGATCTACGTAAGCCGCGTCGGAATTAGCGATATATGAATACTGGTCCATGACGGGGGCGCGTCGTTGTTTTGACCCGCAAAGGTAGCGTTTAGCCCAGATAGTTTACTGCAAATGTTTCTGTTTTTTCTCTTCTTTTTCGGCTGGTAACGACGCGCTTAACTTTACAACAGCATAAGCCTGAGTTTAGTTGATAAAATTTGTACACACTACGTTGACTCACTACTACCAAATACTCTGTAACGTATCAGTACAAATTTTTCAAAAGAAATAACTATTTAGGTAATGACATCACTTAAATAGTTTCCCTGTCTGAGTGTTGGATTTTAGTGTTCAGGTACATACATAAATAGCCTCTATTATGGCTGTTAGCGCATAGTTCAGCTTGTAGACCAAATGAATTCAGACGTATATTCCTCTTCACTCTATCGTCTTCTGCGTTGTCGGTGCTTATATTTGACGATAAATCGTGTCGCGAAACTTGCTTATGACCGTTGATGCAGAACCTACGTATCAATCGCCTTCCCAACCGCAACGATGGCATCGGGCGTTGGGCATCCGTCCGGAGGAGGGCAAAACGGTACGTCTGTTTTTTATCCATAATTTTTTGCTGGGCATTGGGACTATCCTCATCTATGTAGCTTCCAATGCGATTCTTCTTGAAAATAATCCTGAAACGAGCTTACCCATTGCCTACATCATTTCAGCCCTAGCGATGATCGCAATAGGACGTATTTACGCCTATTTCGAACATCACCTGGCATTGCGCAGCCTCGCTGTGCGCGTGTTGCTGTCGGCTGTAGCGATGACGGTTGTCATTGGCGTGCTGGTTGTTGTTGGCCATTCAGTGGCGGCTGCCGTGGCTATCATGACTGGTTATCGGCTTATTTATTTGCTTACTAATCTGGAATTCTGGGGCGTTTCGGCAGTCGTATTCGATACGCGGCAAAGCAAACGGCTGTTCGGTGTGATTAGCTCGGGAGATATGCCCGCCAAAGCCATAGGCGCCATTCTGGCAGCGTTAGTTCATGCCCATGCCGACGTAGTACGCTTGCTATTAGTTGCTTTTGGTGCGTTTCTGGCGGCTCTATACGTATTACGATTGACTATTGACTCGCATGATGTACACGCTCCACATCGCTCCGATCGACCTGCGCGCCGGGAGCCATCGCGGCTCATTGGGACTCGCTTTGGCGGTAGCGAGTTGATCTTTTATATGTGTCTGAGTTTGGCGTTAATAGCGGCCGTAGCGACCGAAATCGAATTTAATTTCTTTATTAATGTCAAACACCGATTTCACGATCAGACCGATGTTATCCGGTATGTCAGCTACGTACTGGCGTTGACCTATGGCATTGCTATGCTGGTCAAATTGCTCCTGTCGCGTCAGGTGCTCGACCGGTTTGGGGTTCAGCGATCACTATTGGTCCTGCCCTGGGTCGCTTTGATCGGTGTGGTCGGTCTGGTCGCGTTACGGTACTGGGCGGCCGATGAGACCATGCTACTCGTCTATTTCTGTGGTTTGTACCTGATTTTTGAAGTCGTGCGCCGGGCCTTATTTGATCCCGTCTTTTTGGTTTTATTTCAACCGCTGTTACCTCCTCAACGTCTTAAAGGGCATACCCTGGCAAAAGGACTTTATGAGCCGATTGGATTAGGTCTTGCCGGATTCCTGATTTTTGTGTTGCACACTACGTTCGAATCGGGTGGTGCGCTGGTTTGGATTACCCTGTTGGCTGGTGCAGTGTGGCTGTTGCGGTATACTTACCAGCGTTATCTGCTCGAACTGAATGATGCAATTGGCCGTCGGTTCCTAGAAAGCGATCAGTTAGCAATGCCAAAAGCCGCTCAGATAAGCGCTATTAGTCAACTGAATAGTAATCGGTCCGACGATGTCATAACAGCCATCAGCTGGCTTGACACTCACGATTCAGCTGAATTAGGAAAGCATCTGCCCGGGCTGCTGGCTCATGTTAATGCCAGTGTGCGCCGTCGGGCTTTAGCCGCTGCTGCTCATCAAAAACAGTCGCTACCCGTTCGTCAATTAATGCACATTGCCCTGACCGACGATGAACCTCTGCTACGTCAGCAGGCGGCTTATTTGCTGGGCCGACGAATTAATGCGGAAGCAAGTGAGCTGGCTCCGCTGATTCACCACACCGATCTAAACATCAGGCAGGGAGCTATAAAAGGTGTGTTGGAACTGAATTCGAATGATGCAACCGCTCAGTCGGTGCTGACTCAGCTAATTAATGATCCAAAGCCGTTGTATCAGCAGATAGCCTTGACCTTAATTGCTGATCTGCGACTGAATGCGTTTGCTACGTCGGTAAGTCGACAACTGGAAAGTGCACATCCTGACGTTGTGAAAGCCGCTATTAAGGCGGCTGGCCAATTGTCGGATGCGGGCCTGATGCAGTATTTGCTGGATAAACTAACTGATAAAACAATTGGTCGCGCCGTTACGCAGGCGCTCAAATCGCGCGGAGCCGAAGCCATTCCCGCGTTACAGCGTGTATTGCAGAAAGAAAATGATCGATTAGCGACAGAGCGGATAGCGGCTATTTGTGGGGCTATTCATATTCCCGCAAGTCGTCAGCTTCTGAACGAACTCGCGCAGCAATCGGATCTGGTGGTACGTAGCGCTGCGCTACGAGCATTACGTCATTTCCCGAATGAGCCCGCTGACGATGCGATCTTCCGTGTGCTCATGCACAAAGAAGTACAACTGGCTCAGCGAATTTTACATGGAAGTCTCGCCGAACCTGGCCTGACCGAAACGCTTGATTACGAATTGGCCGTATTGGCACAGCGGTTATTCGATGTACTCGCGCAGTTGTATGATACAGATACAATTGCCGGGGCGCGGATGGGCGTTGGGCATCCGGCCCGGGAGCGTCGGGCGAACGCGTTAGAAATGCTTGATAACCTGATTCCGAGAGCTACGTACCAGACGTTACAGGTATTAGTCGAAGATTTACCTCGCTCCGAAAAAATTCGGATTCTGGATGTTGAACTCGAACCGTTTCAGGAAACTGAACCCATAAAGGCGTTTATTTTGCGGATGGGTGAGACTGTTTTTTCAGCCTGGACGGTTAGCGAAGTTCTGCGAAGTTTGCCCGATGCCGATGCCGCAATAGCCCGTCAGTCATTACAGTCTCGTTTTGCTGTCCTATCTCCTTTACTTATGAGTCATTCCACCCACGCTACCGACCAGATTCCAGCTTACGACCGCGTTTTGTTGCTTGCTCAGACTAGTCTGTTTTCTCAAACGCCCGAAAACGTACTGGCCAGCATTACGCCCATTATGAAAGAAGAAGAGCATCAGGCAGGCGAGCCAATTTTTCATAAAGGTGATCTCGGTACAGGGATGTACGTGATCTACACGGGCGAAGTGGCTATTCTGGATGGCGCAATTGAATTAGCTCGTTTTAGTCGGGGTGATTTCTTTGGGGAGCTGGCGCTGCTGGATACTGAAGCTCGCTCCGCCACGGCTGAAGCGATTACAGATGTTCGATTGTTACGTATCGATCAGGATGATTTCTATGATTTGATGGAAGAACGGGGCGAAGTACTACGTAGCATCGTCAAGAGTTTATCGGGCCGCATTCGTCGGCAGAACGAACTGATTGCTTCTCAGTCGGTCAACGCTAAAAAACAACCGGTATGAACTGGTCAGATGGAAGCTCCTACATAGCAATTGGCATTGCCATTGCGGTCATCAATTACATCCGCAAATTTCTGGACACGCCCAAACAGCTGCCAGCCTGGGATGTATACCTGAGTAAAGTCTGGGTTTTAGGGCTTGTCCTGATGACGATTGGGGAAGTGCTTCCAAAACCATGGCTAACCTGGTTCTGGCTGATTATTTTTGGTGCCGTTGCCTATACGGTTCGTCAACTGTATCATATTCGCCCGGCCCGAACGCTGTTGCTAGCGATAGCGCCCTATACTATCCTGGTTGTCATACGCGATGTGCTGAGATTTATATCGCCTGATTTTTATAAAAGCACGAAGGTCTATTTTGAAGCAGGATCGACCTTCTCGTTTTTCTGGCTTATTACGTTTATGTTGATTGCCAATAATCAGAAAAAAGCGTTTGCCAAAGTACAGCAGGAGCGTGAAGAGGAAGCCGAACAGCGCCGTATTATCGAAGGAAAAAAGAACGAGCTCGAATACTTAGTTGCTGAACGAACAGCTGAGATCACTCGTCAGAAAGAAGAATTAGAACAGACACTTACCGAACTGAAAGCGACGCAGAATCAATTGATTCACAGCGAAAAGATGGCTTCGCTGGGAGAGCTGACGGCAGGCATTGCACATGAGATTCAAAACCCGCTGAATTTTGTCAATAACTTTTCCGAAGTCAGTATTGAGTTGATTGACGAACTAAGCGAGGAACAAACCAAAGCCGACCGCGATACCGAACTGGAAGCCGAATTGCTGACTGATCTGAAGCAGAATCTTCAGAAAATTAGCCATCATGGTGGTCGGGCTGCTTCCATTGTTAAAGGTATGCTGCAACATTCGCGCAGCAATACTGGCCAGCGCGAACCTACGGACATTAACGCTCTCTGTGATGAATACCTACGGTTGGCTTATCACGGTTTGCGGGCCAAAGACAAAACGTTCAACGCTACGTTCCAGACGGATTTCGATACGTCTCTGGGGAAAATCAGCGTTGTACCGCAGGAACTGGGACGGGTGTTGCTCAATTTGTTTACAAACGCGTTTTATGCCGTTCAGCAGCGTCAGAAACAGGGTGTATCGGGCTATCAGCCAACGGTATCAGCGAGTACGCGCTGTATTGATAGTCAAGTGGTCATTACCGTTGCTGATAACGGAACGGGTATTCCCGAGGCAGTAAAACAAAAGATATTTCAGCCGTTTTTTACCACTAAACCAACCGGTGAAGGAACCGGACTTGGCTTGTCCATGGCGTATGATATTGTTACGAAAGGGCATAATGGCACACTGGCTGTAGAGAGTAAAGAGGGCGAAGGAACGAAGTTTATTCTTACGATTCCTGCTTAATTATACCAATTGTAATCTTAATCAGAGCCCGACCTAATGCTAAAAATATTAGTCGTTGACGACGAACCCGATGTGAAAGATCTGTTCCTGCAGCGTTTTCGTCGCGAAATTCGTAACGCAGAATTTCTGTTAGATTTTGCAAAATCCGGCGAAGAAGCGCTTTCATATCTGTCGGACCATTCATCGGAGGTCGTTCTGATATTATCCGATATTAACATGCCCGGAATGAGTGGGTTCGAGTTATTACGTCATATTCGGGAGGATTTCAACATACCTCCTTCTCCGGTTGTGATGATGATTACTGCCTATGGCGATCCTGGCTCCCAGGAACAGGCACTTCAATTAGGGGCTAATGATTTTCTGACAAAACCCCTCGATTTTGCGTTTTTGAAACAAAAACTTCATGATTTGGCATGAACGCTAAAATACTGGTGGTTGACGACGAAACGGACCTTGAACTGCTCATCAAGCAGAAATTTCGACGTCAAATTCGAGAGAAACAATACGAATTCCTGTTTGCCCACGACGGTACAGAAGCTCTACAGGTACTGGACCAGGAGCCTGATGTCGATATGGTACTTACCGACATCAACATGCCTGGTATGGACGGCTTAACCTTACTGGTCAAACTGCACGAAACAAATCCAATGCTTAAAGCTGTCATCGTGTCGGCCTATGGTGATATGGATAATATTCGTACAGCGATGAACCGGGGCGCGTTCGACTTCGTGACGAAACCTGTCAATTTCGAGGATTTGGAATTGACAATGCAGAAAACGATGGACTATATCGGTCAGCTTCGGAAAACGGTACAGGCCATCAAAGAAAATAATATCCTCAAAATGTACGTCGATGAGTCGGTATTGACGTTTATGAGCCGATCTGAATTTGAAACGGCTCTCTCTTCCAGCGAAATTGTTGAGGCTTCCGTACTCTTCATCGATATATGTGGTTTCACGGCTCTCTCGGAACGGGAATCAGCTGATACAATTGTTCGGCTGATCAATCGGTATTTCGACCTGATGGTCAAAGAGATTATTGCTCAGGGCGGGCACGTGGATAAGTTTATGGGGGATGCCATTATGGCCGTTTTCCGGGGGGAATATCACCTTGATCGGGCGATTGAAGCTGCCCTGGCTGTTCGCGCTCAGATAGACGGCCTGGAAGATAATCTGCCGAATCATCCGACTTATCACCCGAAAGTGGCAATCGGGATCAACATGGGCGAAATGGTATCGGGTAATATTGGTTCGACTACGCTCCGTCGGTTAGATTACACGGTTATTGGCGACGCCGTTAACGTAGCGCAACGGTTGCAATCCGTGGCGCAGGCCGGTCAAATCGTCATTGTTGAATCGGCGCAGCAACAAATTGCCGAATCCTTCACCTGCGAGCGTATCGGCGAGGTGAGCTTAAAAAATAAAGCCGAACCTGTAGTGATTTATAACGTAGTAGGGTAGTAGCGCGGACCGGCGATCCACACTACTCTTCTGCCAGCGTTCTTGAGATGTTCATTCGGTAAACACCCAATGCAGGCAACGCGGCAGCTAGCAGGCCAATCAGGATAGCGACACCTAACAGTACCCACTCTTCGGGCAGAATACCAAAGGCCGCCAGGTTGTAGTGATATTCTGATGAAACACTGCTCGAAAATAGCCACAGACCTATCCGACTTAGTAGAATGCCCAGTATAAAGCCAATCAGGGCCAACACTAAACCTTCGAGCAGAAGCATGCCAAACAGTTGCGCCCGCGTCGCTCCCATGGAAAGCATCAGCGCCATTTCATACCGTCGTTCTTTCAGAGAATTGTAAAGCGATACGAACACGCTGACCCCCGAAATAAGCATGATAACGATAGCCAGACCACGTAGCGTTTCAACCCCTACACCCAACAACGAAAACAACCGGTTTACTTCAATATTCGGCAGAGCTGCCTGAAGTTTGGAATTACTGTTGATCCCGCGGGCCAGCATCATACCCAGTGGATTCCGGAACTTGATGAGCATACTGGTTATCTCACGCGGAGCTTCTTCATGTTCCTCTTCGTGGGCCTCACCTTCTGCGTGTTCCTCATGCCTTTCTTCATGGGCTTCACCTTCGGCATGCTCGCCATGCTCGTGAATAGCCCATACGCTCGAAATAGGAGTAAGAATAAGCTGATCCGTTACGGTATTGGTTGGATTCAAAATGCCAACAACTTTATATTTCGAATCGGCGTGTTCTTCGCCGGCTTCATCCAACCCGTGTGAACTGGCAAACGTATCGCCGATTTTTAAGCCTGTAACCTCGGCAACCCGAGGGCCAATAACCGTTTCCAGATTCTGCTGAAAGAGTTTCCCTTGGGCAACGGTTGCGCCAAAGTGGTCAAGGTATTTCTGGTTAGTACCAACAATCCGAAACGACCGATAATTATCACCCATGGCCAATGGAATGGCCGTTTTGATCATTGGATTACGGGTCAATCGTTCAGCCTCCTCGAGCGGAATATTTCCAGTGGGCGAATCAATCTGGTAAATGCTGGATAAAATCAGTTGAAGTGGACTGCCTTTGGCGCCCAGCACCATATCGATGCCTTTAATGTTTTTGCGAAACTGGTCATCCAACTGCTTATTGAGCAATAGCAATAACGAAATGATTGTGATGCCAAAAGTCATCAGCAACCCGCTCAAAAAACTGCTTAGCGGTTTATCGCGCAGATTACTCCAACTAATTCGGAAAAGATTCATAGCCGCAGGTTGATAGCCGTCTTATCAGGGAAAGCAGATGCAAATTACTGAATTGAAAGGCTATTGCAAATCCAGTTTGAAGTGGTGACTGACAATATTAAATCGTTTATTCAGATAGAGCCGGTGAGCATCGTAACGAGCTGGATTCTGACCCGAATCCAAAGAAACGCATTGACAACCCGCCTGCTGCGCCTGTTCAACAACAAAGTCAAGTAGTTTGCTGGCGTATCCTTTCCCACGGGCTTCGGGCAAGGTGGATAGATCGTCGATGTAGATGGTTTTGCCGCTGTATAAAAAATTCAGGAAGCGGTAGCCGACAACAGCATAAACAGGTTCTGACGAATCGTCTTCTTCTACAAACGCAAGTATAAAACCGTCATTATCCTGCTGAAAACGAATTCGTTCAAATGCCGACTCAGGTGTTAGGTGAGAACGTAGCGCTAACATGGCAGGTAAACACCGTTTGATATCGTCGTCAGACGTAGCGATTTTAATGGTCATAATTGTTCGCGAATGGTTTGTAGTAATTCATCGCCCCCACGTTCCAGGATAGCTTCTGCCAGTGCATGGCCTAAGGCGGGTGATTCATTGGATACTCCAGTAAATGTCTCCCGGAGTAATTGACTACCGTCTAAGCTAACCAGACCACCTGTCAGGCTAATGGTTTGGTCATCGGTCCATTGGGCTAGTGCAAACGATGGAATGCTGCATCCACCTTCCAATCGCGCCAGAAAAGCTCGTTCTGCTCGTAAACAAGCGGCCGTTGGCTCGTGATTGATCAAGCGCGTAAGGATTTCACTAACCTCTTTATCCAACGAGAACGTAGCGACTTCAATCGCAACGCTCCCCTGGCCAACCGCTGGTGTGAATTCATGAATGGGCAAATGCTCGACAATCAAATCATCGTACCCCATTCGGTGGACACCAGCATAGGCTAACAAAAGTGCGTCACACTGACCCTCATCGAGCTTACGAATACGCGTTTGCAGGTTTCCACGCATATCGACCGTAGTCAAGTGTGGACAGAAATGTTTAAGCATAGCCACCCGACGCGTGGAGGACGTACCGATTCGAAACGACTGACCACTACTCAGCGATAAGGTTTTATCCCGGCTAACCAGTACGTCGTTCGGTCGTTCGCGCTCGGTGAAGGCAATAATACTCAGGTCGGAAGGTAAGTTCGACGGAAGATCTTTAGCGCTATGGACGGCTATGTCGATGCTGCCGTCGCGTAGCTGGTCTTCTAACTCCTGCGTAAAGATACCTTTGCTGCCAATTTTCGATAATGATCGATCAAGTACCAAATCACCTTTCGTTTCAATAAAGACCAGTTCAGAAGTGACCCCGTCCTGACGTAACAACGTTTGTATGTATTCCGCTTGCCAGACTGCTAACCGGCTGCTTCGCGTTCCAATTCGAATATGCATGATCTAACAAAGATACAGTATGAAGATCAGCTTTATAAAATGACTCACTGTGGTAAAATGTAGAAAGTAGGCCACACCTAGCCCATAAATCGCAACACTGTTAGGCTATACACGTAAGATAGATAATGCGTTGAATACTATCCAAATACGTCTCAGTAGTGCCAAAACGGCATTATTTAACTAAACGCGGACGAATATATGCTGACAGCTTGGCGTAAAATAGAGGATTAAACGCTTAGGCACGAGGTTTGTCTATAGTATAGTACTTGAACAGTAAACAACACCATTATGAAAGCGATAGAAAATGTGTTTCAGGGAACAGGCGGTCAGATTGATTTGCTGAATACGCTCTATGGTGGATCAGCTCAAACCACGATAAACGTTGAGCGTGAAGATGAACGCTTGGTTATTACCCTAGCTGCTCCCGGCGTTAAAGCAAATTCATTTAACGTTTTGGTTGAGGGTAGCAAGCTCGTTCTCTATACGTTATTGGTCAGCACATCTACACAAAAAGACGAAAACAGTAGTCAACGTTTAGCCGTACCAATGTTTTTGCGTGTGCTGGATATTCCATCTTTTGTTGATGTTGATCAGATTGAAGCCGTTCACGAACATGGGCAGGTACGCGTAATGCTACCCTTCAAAGATGAAGAGCAGTTGCATCGTCGGATCGATATCAAAAACCTCTTTGAATAGATTTGCCTGTATTTTCTTCCGGGGCCGCTATTGGTCCTGTATTCTATAGATGAGTCTGAGCCGCTTTTACGAAAGCGGCTTTAATTTTTTATATGCTATAAGAATAACAAAGGTACAATAGCAGTCCGGCGGGTAGTTAATAAAGTTCGTTAGTATAGTTGAGAGGTGTACAATAACCAGATTAAAAGAGCTCCAAAAAACAGGTACAGTGTACCTGCCAGAGCACATTTGACCCGGCAATACGTTCCTAATGGCGTTGTAACCGCTTCTTTAAAAAACGTAGTTGCCATGATTAATTGACAGAGTACAGAAAAGATAAGTACAGTAATGAGATTCATATGGACAAACAGTTACGGCTAGATTGCTCATGTTAAGTGAATCTTTACAATGGGGTTGATAGTAATTAGCTGTGGATTATTGGCGAAGCCATTGTGAGTAAATACCCTACTACCATTGACAGAGTAGAAATGACTAGTAATTATACGTAATTTCTGGGGAAATAGGTTAAACGATCACAAAAAAAATATTCGTAATATTTCTCTATCGACTGGTTCGATTTTTTACAATGGAAGCCTAATTGATCCATTAATAGATCAATTAGGCTTCCATTGTAGCCCGGCCAGGACTATAACTTGCTTAATTCGCGGATTATGTAAACAATTTGGATTAGTGACCTAGAACAGACCCGGCAAACAGTTAGGGGCTTTTCTAGGTGAAGTTAGCAAACAGAATCGGTATCTAGATTGAGTAGCAAAATTCATTTTCAGTCTTCATTTGACTAAGTTAAATACTTTAGTGCTGAGATCATTATGTTCCTAATCCTCCACACGATGCCCGTACACCTACTATCAGCCCGCTTTTTACTATGGCCTTTTCATTCCAACCCATTTATACGATCAACTTTACTTTTGCTATATACCCTTTGTTTTCAACTGAAGCTCACTGCTCAGAGTAACGGGCCTGTTCGATACGTTAAGTCCGTGGCTACGGGCGATGGGGATGGCAGTAGTTGGGGCAATGCCTCTTCGGATTTGCAGGCCATGATCAATGCCGAGGGTACAAAGCAAGTCTGGGTAGCAGCGGGTACTTATAAACCGACCAGCACCACGGCTCGGGATATTAGTTTTGCCATGAAAGACGGGGTCGCTATTTATGGCGGCTTTGTCGGCAACGAGTCTCTGTTGAGTCAACGCCCAGCGATTGGCGCCAACCCCTCCAGTAGTACACTCAGCGGGGACATCGGCCAGGCTGGCGACAAAACCGACAACAGCTATCATATCCTTGTCAACCCGGAAGGACTGACAGCGACGGCTATCCTGGATGGCTTTGTCATTACCAATGCCTACAGAGTTGATGAAGGACAGGAAGCAAGAGGAGGTGGGCTCTATAACATGAATAGTAGCCCTACACTCAGGAACTGCGTCTTCACCGGTAACTTTGCCCTATATCGGGGTGGAGCCATCTACAATGTGGCTTCCTATACGAATACCAGTAGTCCAACACTGAGTAACTGCTCATTCCAAAATAATCTGTCCATATTTGGCGGGGCAATCTACAACGAAAGCTACGTAGGTGGTATTTGCAATCCCGCTCTAACCAACTGCTCGTTTCAGAGTAACACGGCAACAACCGGCGGAGCGATCTTTAACGATGCTTACGAACAAAGTACGACCAACCCGATGTTTACCAATTGCACCTTCCGGAATAACTTTGCCTATGACGATGGGGGAGCGATGTATAACTCGGGTTATTTTGCGGTTTGCACCCCAACTATCATCAACTGTGTGGCGTTTGGTAACGGGGAGACAAAGACGTTTTCTGGCTTTAATAATGGCTTCCTAACGGCACATTACTGCCTCATCGATCAGTCCGCTTTTTATTACGCTGGGACGAATAATCTGACAATTTTTACCTTTCCATTCCTTTCGGACAATGACTCAAAGCTGAAACTATCTTCCCCCGGTATCAACTCCGGTAGCAATCAACTCTACAGTAATGCAGCTGGCCCCCCCACTGATTTATCCGGTAATGTGCGGATTCAGAATGGCACCATTGATCGGGGGGCTTATGAAACCGCTCTTCCACCAGATCTGACGGCCATCCTCTACGTCCGACCTTCCACTGTTAACGGCAGTCAACTCACCACCCTGGTAGTCGATGTGGTCGAACTGAACTTGGTTACTACGAGCGGAAGCTTCAGCGTCAGAGTTTCTAAGGACTCAAAAGCCAGCCTAAGTTTTGACCCTGGCTTAACCCAGGTTGATGGCCGCTCGGTGCAAAACGGTATCTGGAGCCTCGATAATTCAAACCCGAATTATTACATCCTGACGACTTCGCAGCCCATACTGGCCGGCAATAAGCTGTCATTTGGCTTGACAGGCAGTTTGAACCCAGGGGCCTCTTCAGGCATAATAACGGTTAGTGCGACGGTGCTGCCTTCGACGGTTGTGGAATTCAGACTAAACAACAACATTGATACCGATAAGATTGAGTATTTTCAGCAGTGAGGGCAGTCTTCTTCATCTGAGTCTTTTAAGCAAGGTTAATTTTTGACTGACGTACAGTAAGCTCAACTGACTCACTACCACCGGACATGTTGAGCTTACTGTTTATTGACAAAACAACTGTCAAACCTCATTTCCAGACTGATCTGGTTTCCACGTCCGCCGGGGCATAATTGATATACTGCACAAATCGCGGCTCGTTGGCCATGTTGGGACTACTACCGTGAGGCAGCGCCTGCTGCCAGATAATAAAATCTCCGGCACTGGCTGAGAGGGGGATCGCGCCTAATCCCTGTAAATCCTGAGTTCTGGGATTAGCGCCGGCTGGAAGACTTGCCAACCAATCGCCGATGCGATGCTGGAAACCCGGCACCAGGGTAAAGGCTCCTTGGTTAGCGGCTGTATCCGAGAGATACAGGAGCCCCTGCAAGCCATACGGGATGGGTAGATCCAGGCTAACGTCCCAATGAAGATGAGGACCTGGAAAATGCCAGTCGACTGTTTGAGGAGGATTGAAGCCCACCCGGTCACTGGTCACCCACAAATCAGTACGTTTCCAAAGCTGCTCATAGGCCAAACGAATGCGGCTGGACTCCCGGTTGCTGGTTAGACGCGGGTGCTGAAACAACTGGACCATGATGCCCTGCCAGGCCGGGTTAGGGCGGTACCAGGTGTGGGGGTTGTAGCGCTCGATGTCTAGAAACTCGCAGATGAGCTGGATTGTCTCCTCGCAGTGGGCCCGAGAGACGGCATTGCGAACAATCACATACCCCTGCGCATCCCAGTGAGCCAGATCATCCGCCGAGAGGATAGGACCAGCGTCCTGAGTCACCGGCGAAGACCTGCCCAGAATCAATTCATTGAAGCTGCTGAGTTTATTGGCAGTCGGTCCACCAGTTGTCGTCAGGATCCAATCCTCGAACTCAGCGAAACTGGGGTTGGTGGCGTAAAGGTACCGAATGGTTTGTTCAAGGCCCAGGCCCAGGGCGCTCAGCAGAGTTACATCCAGATTCCATTCAGCTTCGATCAAATCGCTGGCGAGCTGACCCTGGCGGTTAGCCATGGCTTTCGCCCAGTAGCGTTTCAAATGCAGAATGCCTAATCGGCTGGTTTGGGTTGAGTCGGCGAGCGGCTCGAGTGGCGTTATCATGGTTTTAGGGGTCAAGAGGAATAGGGTATCAAAGTAAGGGAATTTGTCGAGGAGAGCCAATGTCTGCAGCTGCAAGCGGGAATGTTTATCGATTAGAATGGATAACTTGCTCACCTTCTCGACTCACGATGAACGCCAGTACGCACGATGATTCCCCGCGGATGGCCAAGTTGTTGAAGCTACTGGCTCCCCCCGATTCGGCTGCGGACTATATTGTTGCTAAGTCAGCAGGATTTCATGGATCACCTATCCATCGACCAGGCGTTATTACCGAGGTATTTGATCAAGATGCGCGACAAAGGACTCATCAACAGCGTTTACCGGGATAATTATATCTACTACTCACCAGCTGATCCTGCTTTGGGCCAGGCAGTTCAGTCACTATTGGGCAAATGAGAAGTCGTATCCATGTAGGATATACTGGAAAATGCAGGACTAAAAACATCTTTTCATTCTTCAGCCGAGCCTTATAACCAAGTCCGGTGGTTGGATGGAGAAAGAGGGAGTATACAGCTAGACTCTCTCTTCTGGCTTCGTAAGTCACCGATCTAACCCGTGCAGGCTTAATACGAATTGGCAATCACTTCATCACATACGGGCAATAATACCCCTTCGCCTACCCAATATCGTCATTCACCTACCACCAGCGGTTATTCGCATACATCCCCCAGCAAAGAAGCGTTTGCCTGGTTTATTTTGCCTGGACACCATCGGCTTACGTCCCCCTTTAACCAGCAGAAGCATAGTTCCCTGTCTTCCATGCCTACCTGCAACCCACTTTACCCAACTACTACGTTCTATGGCTAAGCTCTATTCATTCTCCCGTTTTTTACGACTTATACCTTTTTGGCTGTTGCTAGGGGCCAGTGGCTATCTGCAGGCCCAGACGATCCGCTATGTCAAGCCCACGGCCACGGGTACGGGCGCAGGCAGCTCCTGGGCCAATGCCTCTGCTGACTTGCAAGCCATGATTAGAGCCTCCCTATCCGGTGATCAGGTCTGGGTAGCCGCCGGTACCTACACACCAGGTACCGATCCCAATGCAAGTTTTGGGCTGAAGGATAGGGTAGGTATCTACGGAGGCTTTGTGGGCACGGAAACTACCCTGGGTCAGCGTCCCGGCTTCGATCCGCAAGGCGGGCAAGCCTCCATTCTATCGGGCGAACTTGGTAACCCACGCAACGATTATGATAACTCGTTGCGTGTCGTTACGGCTCAGAATATGGGTAATTCGGCTGTACTTGACGGCTTTGTGATTGCGAGCGGATACGGTTCGTCAGGGGGCGGCATGTACAATGATCACGCCAGCCCAACCATTACGAACTGTAGCTTTCAAAATAATAAAGCATTGTATGGCGGGGGCATCTACAATACTGCCAGTAGTCCCAGGTTGAACAACTGCCACTTTCTGAGTAACCAGGCGTTTGTTAATTCGGGGGGCACTGGCGGGGGCATTTACAATACGAATCTGAGCAACCCGCTGCTGACTAACTGTAGTTTCTATAACAACTGGGCCAATGTGGGTGGGGCGATGTGCCAAGACAACCGGAGCAGCTCGACGCTGGTCAACTGCAGCTTTCTAGGCAACAGCTTCGTTGGCGGGGCCATCTTCAACATGGCTAACAGCAACGCTATTTTGGCCAACTGCGTGCTGTTTAACAATGGGGGTGACGCTACGTTTTATAATCAGTCCGGTGGGGCGGTAGCCTTGAGTTACTGCCTGCTGGAGCCAGAGATAACTAATTTTACCAACGCGGGCAATAACCGGACCACCACCACTTCGCCTTTTGTGAGTAGGAGCAACCCCCGGCTTAGCGCTACCTCGCCGGCTATTGACGCGGGCAACAGCGGCTTTAATACCACTCCCACCGATCTGGCCGGCAACCCTCGGCTGGTGGGAACCAGCATCGATCTGGGTGCCTACGAATACCAGGGACCCTTGCGGATTACGGGTCAGTTTCAGTCGGTGACTACCGTTTGTGGAGCCAACCAGCCCGCCAGCTTCAGTGTTAGTCTCAACCAATCCGACGCGTTCACCGCCACCCTCTACCGGGATCAGACGTCCTTGGCCCAGCTCACGACCAGCCAAGCGGTCATTCGCTTTAACCAGGCTGCCCTACAAAGCGGTTCGTATCAGATTGTGGTCATCACGGACGCAACCAGCGTGACGACCACGCTGGCGGCCATTACCGTCAATCCTTTGCCTGTTTCGTATACGGTCTCCGGCGGGGGCGCTCTATGCCCCACCAGTACCGGGGTGGGGGTGACACTATCAGGCTCGCAGCCGGGTGTTACCTACCAGTTGCGCCGGGATGGTTCGCCTGTGGCCAGCCCGGTAGCAGGCACTGGTAGTGGGCTTGTCTTTGCCAATCAGACGACTACCGGCCAATATACCGTGCTGGCCACGAGTGTTAGCACCGGCTGCCAACAGTTGATGAGCGGTTCGGCCACGGTGCGAGCCGCGAATAGTCCCTTGCTAAGTATGACCCATACCAACGTGGGTCAGCTAGGGGCCAGTACCGGCACGGCTTCGGTGACCGTCAGTGGGGGTACGCCCACTTACACCTACGACTGGACACCAGGTAGTCCGACCGGCGATGGTACTAGTTCAATCAGCAGTCTGAGCGCGGGCACCTATTCGGTCAAGGTCACCGATGCTAACAGCTGTACGGCTACCAGCATAGCTACCGTGGGTACCGATCCTGATCTGACGGTGCTGCTCTACGCCCGGCCTGGACTGCTGTACGGTAATTCCCCAATGAGCGTAGTAGTGGATGTGGTGGAGAATAACGGGGTCAGCAGCAGTGGACTTATTACGGTTAAGGTGACCAAAGATGCCAAGCTGACGTTGAGTCTGGATAAGAGTCTAACTAGTGTCAACAGTCGGAGCGTACAGAACGGAAGCTGGAGTTTGAGTAGCGATGCGAACTATTATATTCTAACCACTACTCAACCGGTTGCGGCTGGCGATAAGCTCAGCTTTGGCTTGACGGGGCAGCTTAGTGCGGGCAGCACTACGGGTATGATCAATTGTAGTGCGACAGTGGTGGGTGGTGGGGAGAGCCGCGCCAACAACAACATCGATGCGGACAAGGTGGAGTATTTTCAGCAGTAAGAGGCAGGCGCAATTGGCTAGCTTTCTGCTTAGTTAAACCCTACAAAGCTGTCCGACGGTTGAGCCCGTGGCAGCACAGTAATAAGAGAGCCCCGGCAAACAGTCGGGGCTTTTTCATACCTTGTAAGCTTTGTTTTAATAAGCCCCATAGCCATGAAATCAATTCTATTGTTAGTCCTTTCGTTTCTTCTTTGTGTCACCCTCAGCTATGCCCAGGTGGGTATAGGCATCACTACGCCTAGAGCCTTTTTCAACGTGCTCTACGGCAAAACTGTCCTGTTTGGGTACGATACCACGGGTACCCTTAGTTCGCAAAACATATTCTATCCCAAGCTCATCTGGTATGGTAGCAAGGGCGCTTTTCGAGCGGGAGGAGTCTCGGGAGGGAGTGAAACGTTTGCCTCCTGGGATAAAAATAATGTAGGTGCGTATTCGTTTGCCAGCGGACTTGATACCCGTGCTCGTGGCGACTATACAACCAGTATGGGTCGTACGAGTACCGCCAATGGCAATAACTCAACAGCCATCGGCAATGGCGCACAAGCTGATGGAGAAAACTCAACGGCCGTTGGCAATGGGGCCTGGGCGATGGGTAATTATTCTACAGCGCTGGGTGATGCCACCCAAGCTAGCGGAGAAGAAGCTACGGCTATGGGACTTCTTACTGTTGCCAGTGGGAATTGCGCCCTGGCAGCGGGCAATTCTACTCACGCTGGGGGCACTAATGCAACTGCTTTCGGGCATGGAACTAGGGCCGATGGATATGCCTCCACAGCAATGGGTAGTGCCTCCTCTGCTGAAGGTGCTTATTCAACAGCGATGGGTTCTAATAGCCAGGCCAGCGGAGATATTTCTACAGCAATGGGGTATCTGACGACCGCCAGTGGGCGAGCCTCCACAGCCATGGGCGATGAGACTCGGGCTATTGGCGATTACACCACAGCCATGGGTTCGTTCGTGTCGACTGACGGCAAGGTAGGTTCATTTGCTATGGGTGATCACGACCCCTCGCACTCGTACCGTAGTTCCGCCAATAACCAGATGATGATGCGCTTCTCGGGTGGGTACATTTTATATAGTTCTGGCGCTACCAGCCAGACGGCGGCCATCGGTCTACAGATTGCGCCAGGCGGTAACGCCTGGACGACTATTTCAGACTCAACCCGTAAGGAGAACTTCCGATCAGTCGATGGGGCTGGCTTTCTACAAAAGATAGCTAGTATGCGCTTAGGCTCTTGGAACTACAAAGGTCAGGACGCCAAACAATACCGTCATTATGGCCCCATGGCTCAGGATTTTTTTACCGCTTTTGGTCATGACGCACTGGGTACCATTGGCGAAGACAAGTCAATAAATCAGGCGGATTTCGACGGGGTAAACCTGATTGCGATTCAGGCATTGATCAAAGAGGTACAGCAACTAAAAGCCGATAATCAGCAGCTTCGGGCGGAGTTAAAAGCCTCGCGTCAAGGTGGGCAATCGACGCAGGAGTTGGCGAAAAAAGTAGCCAGATTGGAAGCCCTATTGAGTACTCAGTTAGATACGACATCTGCTAGTCTTAAACCGTAGTTGAAACGTGTAGGAAGTGTAGGTTATGCAGATTCCAAAACAACCTTTTATTTTCTTGTGCTGATTGCCTAACTACTGCTTCTGCAGAGAAATCCCTTTTTTATCGATGCGGAGTATGATAAGTCGACTTCGTCGGGCAAAAAAACACCTTTTTATCTGGTTTATCTACAGGGCTTACGGGGGTGGGCTGTGAACAAGTGGAAAATAAGGGGCATAGGGCCTTTTCTAATAGGGGGCAGGCAAGTAGCCCTTTTTATAGACCATTGCGGAGTAACATGAATACAATACGTAACAACTCTGCACTTTTTGCCGGTTTTGTATGGTAGTCGAGTACTCGTTTTTAGATTACGAATTACTGTAAACTACTACTAATCACAGGTAGTTATAGCTCACTAAACAGATACTAAAATGCTTTTCAATCAATCTAAACATTACGTGACATAGAAGCCACGTTTCAAATGCAACCCTTTGAAATAGCCGAATACTTTATTGGTTCGTATAACGTAATTCGAAGGGCATGTCGAATTACGGACATCTCCATTTTTTACAACTCTGGAAAGCCAATTCGTTTGCCATTTACCACTACTTCGCTTCCTTGCTTAGTCCGAGTCAACCGCTGGTAGGCATCTTTCCGGGCTTCTACGTCAGCCGTATCAAACCGTTTGTAGGTTGTCCAGTCCACAAAGGCCGTACTGTCCCGATCATCGCTGGAATAAAGGTGACCACGGTCAAAGCCAGTGTTGGTGTAGTCTGCGTGCCTGGCTACATACAAGCCAGAAGACAATAGGGTTTCCGGAATAAAATTACCTGCGTACCGCGTGGCTGATCCTTTCCAGGCTGCGCTAAGGTGCCAGCTATACCAGTTGGCAATACCCGTTGGGTTGTTGAAAGAAAGCGAATGCGTTGAGCGCGTGATGAGGTAAGCATTTGGATTGTTATCACTTGTCCTGGCTCCATCGGGATTACCAAGGACTAAGTTATCGTCTCTGGTTGGTGTGGTGTTGTTTTATACATCAACCGACGGCTGCTTACATTCATACAGGGTAAGCAACAATGCTAGGAAGGCAAAGCGAATGAAAGGTTGCTTACAAAAACTACCTATTTGGCTGTAATTGCTGCACGAATGAGCCATAATAGAATAGAATCAGTTGGGCAGTTTGTCTCGGTGCTGGTCTTGTGCCTATTGTATTTATAAGTTGATCGGAATTGATATCGCTGCGAAGCTTAATGTTCCTCTGATGAAAATAATGAAGAGTATCGGCGAAGATGGGCTGTTTATTATTCCATTCTTATTCACCAGTTATTTCGACAACTTGAGCCTACAGCTTTTGAGCATCAGTAGTTACCAAATCGCCAATTAAGACGTTTGCGACCATGTGCCATAGGCTAGGGCCGCCAACATTTGAGTTCCTTAAGTTTTTGTAATTGCTCCTGATAACATCACCAACCTCTTTTTTCGATTGCTAATGGCTTAAAGGTCCAACGTTACCCCAACCAATAGCTATACGGTTTTCATCAATGAACTGCTTAGTGATTTCTTTCTTTAAAGCTTTTTCGTGAAAAAGATATTAAACGTCAGATATTCATAGTTTCAAAGATGTGAAGGTCTTTCCGTACACACCCAAAAATAAAAAAACCCTAAGTATTTGTATATCAAATACTTAGGGTTTTTAAGGTAGCCCGACCAGGATTCGAACCTAGACAAACAGAACCAAAATCTGTTGTACTACCCTTATACTATCGGGCTGTTTTGCAATTGCGAGTGCAAAGATAACGGCTCCGTAGTGTTAAAAGCAAATATCGTATTAAAAAAAAGAATTTTTTGCTTCTCTAAATAGCTTTCTGGTTGATTCCCAACGTACTATTTATATGTCATATACTCGAAACGGGGGTAGCCGGGCTAATTTTCTTTACAAGACCCTGTAGTACTTTGCCCGGCCCGCACTCAAAAAAATCGGTTGCGCCGTCAGCTACCATTTTCTCAACCGATTGGGTCCAGCGTACCGGTGAGGTCAACTGAGCAATTAAGTTAGCTTTAATCTGTGCAGGGTCGGTCACGGCCTGAGCGTTTACGTTCTGGTATACCGGGCACCGGGGGGCATTAAATGGCATACGCTCAACAGCTTCGGCAAATTCAGTACGGGCTGGTTCCATAAAAGGCGAGTGAAAGGCACCACTAACCGCCAACGGCACAACGCGCTTGGCACCCGCTGCTTTCAGGCGCTCTTCTGCCAGTTGAATACCAGCGGCACTTCCCGAGATAACAACCTGGCCCGGACAATTGTAATTAGCCGGCACGACAATTTCTTCCGTAATATCAGCGCATACTTTTTCGATTACCTCGTCGGCCAGGCCCAACACCGCTGCCATGGTCGATGGTGCCAGTTCACAGGCCCGCTGCATGGCCGTTGCCCGTACAGAAGCCAATCGCAGACCATCGGCAAAGGAAAGTACCCCAGCTGCCGTTAAGGCCGCTAATTCACCCAATGAGTGCCCTGCTACCATGTCGGGAGCAAACGAATTAGTGGTCATCGCCAGCACGACGCCATGCAGAAAAACAGCGGGTTGGGTATAAATGGTTTGCTTAAGGTCGTCATCAGAACCTTCAAACATAATTTTAGTCAGGTCATAACCTAATACGTCATTTGCCTGATCGAATAATTGACGCGCTGACTGAGAGTTCTGATAAAGATCCTGACCCATACCCCGAAATTGGGAGCCTTGGCCAGGAAATAGGTATGCTTTCATCGTAGGTATCGATTCGTGAGTGAAATAACAACCAGCTGCAAAATAGCTGGATAATTAGGATTGTTCAAAAAGGAAATTGTTCTACTAATTGTAAAAATCTTACAGTCAGTCATTTAAGGAAGCTTTCGAGCTGTAATCAACTCAGAAATTAGTACGACCATAACTTCTTTTTAAAAATCCATTATTAAGTAAACTATCAACTTTAACATACGGTTAGTACAGTAACCGATTTACTCAATTTATATCGACTGTAAATAAGTTATAAACTAGCTGATAACAGCGCTTAATCTTGTTTCCATCGGGTTTGTGCTTTAGCTTTGATGCGCCATTCAAACCGGCTTTTTTTCAATCGTTTACCACTAAATTTCGTGTCGTTCATCCTATGGCTTGGGTAACACAAACCTTGTCCAGCTCCCTCGGTCGAAAAGTTATCATGTCGCTGACGGGACTATTTTTATGTTCATTTCTGATTATTCACGCAGCTGGGAATCTCCAGCTATTTAAAGGTGACGGTGGACGGGCATTCAACGAGTATACGTACTTCATGACGCATAATCCGCTGATTATGACCGTATCGTACCTGTTGTACACGTCTATTCTGGTCCATGCCCTGATGGCGTTCATTCTGACGCGCCATAACCAGGCATCGCGGCCAGTGAAGTATGCGTATAGCAAACCTGAAGCGAACAGCGAATGGTCCTCGCGTAACATGGGGATTCTGGGTACTGTACTCCTGCTTTTCATTATTATTCACATGCGCACTTTCTGGTTCGAAATGCACTTCGGATCAGTGCCCATGGCTGAATATGATGGAAAAGAGTACAAAGACTTATACCGCGTTGTACAAGCTGCATTTGGAGAACTGTGGTACGTTACGTTGTATGTCATCTGCATGGTTGCTGTTGGCTATCACCTATGGCATGGCTTTCAGAGTGGTTTCCAGACGCTGGGAATCCGGCACAAAAAGTATACGCCCCTTATTGAATTTCTGGGCAAATACTTCTTTGCCATCATTATTCCGGCAGCCTTTGCGGCCATGCCAATCTATGTGTATTTACAGGTTCACCATATTATTTAATGAGTGAATTGTGAATAAGTAAATAGCTGACGCATCGTTTTTATGCACTCACCGAAACGTCGGACCGTTACTCATTCACTTACTCACAATTGGACACATGAAACTGGAATCTAAAATCCCCGAAGGTCCTTTAGCCGAGAAATGGGCACGGCATAAATTTGCGCTGAAACTGGTTAACCCAGCCAATAAGCGCAAGTACGATATTATTGTAGTCGGTACTGGTCTGGCTGGGGCATCGGCAGCAGCTTCGCTCGCAGAGTTGGGCTATAACGTAAAGGCTTTCTGTTATCAGGATAGCCCGCGTCGGGCGCACTCGATTGCCGCCCAGGGTGGTATCAATGCAGCTAAAAACTATCAGAATGACGGGGACAGTGTATTCCGTCTATTCTATGACACCATCAAAGGTGGTGACTACCGCGCTCGTGAAGGTAATGTATACCGTCTGGCCGAAGTAAGTGTTAACATCATCGATCAATGCGTAGCGCAGGGTGTTCCATTCGCGCGTGAATATGGCGGTACGTTGGCTAACCGCTCGTTTGGGGGTGCACAGGTATCACGTACCTTCTACGCTCGTGGTCAAACAGGGCAGCAGCTGTTGCTGGGTGCTTACTCAGCGCTAAGCCGTCAGGTTGCTAACGGTAAAGTGAAGCTCTATACCCGTACGGAAATGCTAGACCTCGTTGTTGAGGACGGAAAAGCGCGGGGTATTGTTGTTCGTAACCTGATTACAGGTAAAATCGAATCGCATTCGGGTCATGCCGTATTGCTCTGCACAGGTGGCTATGGTAACGTTTTCTACCTCTCAACCAATGCGATGGGATGTAACGTAACAGCCGCCTGGCGTGCTCACAAAAAAGGAGCATTATTCGGGAATCCATGCTTTACGCAAATTCACCCGACTTGTATTCCTGTATCAGGTCATTACCAATCGAAGCTGACACTTATGTCAGAGTCGCTACGTAACGACGGTCGGGTGTGGGTGCCGAAAACGAAAGAAGACGCTGAAAAAATTCGGAAAGGCCAGATAAAGCCAAGCGACTTGGGTGAAGAAGCGCGTGACTACTTCCTCGAACGTCGGTATCCATCGTTTGGTAACCTTGTACCCCGCGACGTAGCGTCACGTAACGCCAAGAACATGTGTGATGAGGGACGGGGCGTTGCGAAGACTGGGCTGGCTGTTTATCTGGATTTCGCTGATGCCATCAAGCGCGATGGGCTCAAAACCATTGAGGCCAAATACGGTAACCTCTTCGAGATGTACGAAAAAATCACCGGTGAGAATCCCTATGAAACGCCGATGATGATCTACCCCGCCGTTCACTACACAATGGGCGGTCTGTGGGTCGATTACAACCTAATGACTTCGATTCCGGGTTTGTATGCGCTTGGTGAAGCCAATTTCTCCGATCACGGTGCGAACCGGCTAGGTGCTTCGGCGTTAATGCAGGGGCTCGCTGATGGGTATTTCGTTATCCCGTATACAGTTGGTGATTACCTGGCAACGATTGGTCCTGCGGACAAACTTCCGGTCGATGCACCTGCCTTCAAAGAAGCTGAACAGAAAATTCAGGCGCAAGTCAATAAATTCCTGTCAATTCAAGGCGAACGTCCTGTTGACGATTTACACAAGGAACTTGGCCATATCATGTGGGAGTACTGTGGTATGTCGCGCTCTGCAGACGGCCTGAAAATTGCTAAACAGAAAATTCAGGCGCTGAAAAAAGAATTCTGGACAAATAGTAAAGTGTTAGGCGATGCCGGCGAAATGAACCAGGGTCTGGAGCAGGCCGGACGCGTAGCCGACTTCATAGAATTAGGCGAGTTGATGGTAGATGATGCGTTAAACCGGAACGAATCCTGTGGCGGTCACTTCCGCGAGGAATACCAAACCCCTGATGGTGAGGCTCTTCGTGATGATGCGAACTATACGTACGTAGCTGCCTGGGAATACCAGGGTGAAGACAAACCGGAACTCCTCAACAAGGAACCACTGGAATTCGAGAACGTGAAACTGACACAGCGGAGTTATAAATAAAGTTATTGGAGCCTATAGTTGTAAAGTTAAGTAGTGGCACATTGACCATAAATTTTACAACTCTACAGCTTTATAACCTTACAACTTTTGTAAGATGAAAATTACACTGAAAGTCTGGAGACAGAAAAATAGTAATACGCCAGGTAAGCTGGTAGAATATCAATTAGATAACGTATCGGAAGATATGTCGTTCCTGGAAATGTTCGACGTATTGAACGATTCGCTGACCCGGAAAGGAGAAGAGCCTGTCGCGTTCGACCACGACTGCCGCGAAGGGATCTGCGGTACGTGTTCGATGTATATCAATGGTCGGGCACACGGGCCGCAAACGGGGGCAACAACGTGCCAATTACACATGCGTTCGTTCAACGACGGCGATACGATTGTGGTTGAACCCTGGCGAGCACGCGCGTTCCCGATTATCAAAGATTTAATAGTAGACCGTTTGGCCTTTGATCGAATTATTCAGGCAGGTGGCTACGTATCGGTTAATACTGGGTCAGCGGTTGATGCTAATGAGATTCTGATTCCGCGTACGATTGCTGATGAAGCCATGGACGCAGCGGCCTGTATCGGTTGTGGTGCTTGTGTTGCCGCTTGTAAGAATGCTTCAGCTATGCTATTCGTATCGGCTAAAGTTTCCCAACTGGCCATTTTGCCGCAGGGTAAATCGGAGCACAAAGAGCGGGCCGAACGCATGGTAGCGCAAATGGATTCTGAAGGGTTTGGGGCCTGTTCCTTTACCGGTGCCTGCTCTGTTGAGTGTCCTAAATCAATTTCACTCGATCACATTGCTCGTCTGAACCGTGAATACTTAGGGGCTAAACTGAGCTCTGATAACATCCAGGGATAAGGTAACGTAACTAATGAAAGCCCGGTCAGAAATGGTCGGGCTTTTTTCGTTTGACGAATATAAAATACTGATATTGAACTATTTTGTTTTGCTTAATTGGTACTCATATACTTGTAAAATTTAAAATCTCATGAAAAGAATTGCCGTTTTTTGTGGCTCTAGTCCCGGTAATGATCCTGCGTTTATGGAATTAGCTTATCAACTTGGCCAGCAGTTAGCTACGGGTCATATTGGACTAGTCTATGGAGGGGCTAAAGTAGGGTTAATGGGCGCTGTCGCTGATGGAGCGCTATCTCTGCAAGGAGAGGTAGTCGGTGTATTGCCTACATTCCTTCAAACGAAAGAAATTGCTCACGAAGGCTTGACAGAGCTGATTTTGGTGGAGTCAATGCATCAGCGCAAAACAAAAATGCACGAGCTGTCAGATGGGGTGATTACACTGCCCGGCGGCTACGGTACGTTGGAAGAATATTTTGAAGTCCTGACCTGGGGTCAACTGGGTCTGCATAAAAAACCCATCGCTCTATTGAATATTAATGGCTATTACGACGGGCTATTGACGCTAGCAGATACGATGGTAGCCAATGGTTTGCTTAAACAGGTAAATCGGGATATGATGCTAATCAGCAATACGATCGAAGACTTATTACAACAGATGCATTCGTACACTCCTCCAACTGTGGGTAAATGGCTCACACCTGAAAAAACGTAGTAAAAATGAATCCTGGATGGAAAACCGGTATAAGATCTTACTTGCAGACTTTCAGAGAAAAGTAGTACCCAGCCTTTTCCGGAACCATGTCTTTTATCGGTAAATTTTGTACCCTTAGCCTGCTTGGCTTTACGTTATTTCTTTATACAGGAATGACCATCAAAAAGTCAGCAGATACGCCCCGTGTCCTAATATTTTCAAAAACAAAAGGCTGGAAACATACGTCCATTCCGTTTGGGATTGCAGCCTTCCAAAAGCTGGGTCAGGAGAACGGCTTTCAGGTCGATACAACGAAGAATGCGGCTTTGTTTACCGACGATAATCTGAAAAAGTACGCGGCAGTTATCTTCAACAGCACTACCGGAAACGTACTGAACGGGGAGCAGCAAGCTGCCTTTGAGCGCTACATTCAGGCTGGGGGTGGTTATGTTGGTATCCACGCTGCCGCTGATACTGAGTACGACTGGCCCTGGTACGCCAAACTGATGGGCGCTCATTTCTCCAGCCACCCGCACAATCCGAACGTGCGCAAAGCCACAGTTGACGTAACGGATAAATCGTTCCAAGCTACGAAGATGCTGCCTGACCGCTGGGAACGTATCGACGAATGGTACAACTATCGATCGTTTTACTCGGGCATTAAAGTCCTGGCTGATCTGGACGAAAGCTCGTACGATGGGGGCACGAATGGCGCTAATCACCACATTAGCTGGTACCACGAGTTCGACGGTGGACGGGCTTTTTACACAGGTGGCGGCCATACCGACGAGAGTTTTAGCGAACCGCTTTTTCTGTCGCACATTTTGGAAGGAATTAAGTACGCTATAGGTAACAATAAACCATTGGACTATCGCAAATCTTATTCAAAAGTAACGCCGGAGCAGAACCGGTTCGTAAAAACGGTCCTGGTTAACGACCTGAATGCGCCAATGGAGGTAGCCGTAGCGCCTGACGGACGGGTGTTTTTTACGGAAATGTCAGGCAATTTGTCCGTATATGACACGCATACGAACAAGCATGCGCTGATACACAAATTCCCGGTTACGATCATGGGCGGCACGGGCTTGATTGGCATAACGCTTGATCCGCATTTTTCTCAGAATCAGTACATTTATCTCTACTACGCTCCCGGTGGATTAACCGAAGAGACACTGGGTTTTCAGTTGTCACGTTTTAAAGTAAGCCCCGAGAACGTACTGGACGTAGCATCCGAGAAAATCCTACTGAAAGTGCCGGTTCAGAAAAACAGTGGTTCACATCATGGCGGTTCGCTAGCCTGGGATAAAGATGAGAACCTGTACTTGTCTACCGGCGATGGTTCCAGCCCGTTCCCGTCAGATGGTTATGCGCCAATTGATGAGCGACCTGGAAAAGAATATTACAGCCTGGATGCGCAGCGGTCAGCGGCCAATACCAACGATTTGAAAGGGAAAGTGCTACGTATCCATCCCGAGGCAGACGGAAATTACACCATCCCTGATGGAAATCTGTTTCCGAAAGGAACCGACCCGTCGGACCGCGCTAAAGCGCGTCCCGAAATCTACGTAATGGGGTGCCGAAATCCGTACCGTATCGCGGTTAATCCGAAAACATCGGTTGTGTATTGGGGCGAAATTGGACCCGATGCCGGGAAAGAAAGCGTTCAGGGACCACGGGGTTATGACGAGTTTAACCAGGCGAAGAAGGCCGGTAATTTTGGCTGGCCTTATTTCGTAGGGAATAATTACGCGTATCCGAAATGGGATTTTGCGACTAAAACCGCTGGCCCTAAATTCGATCCGGCTGCACCGGTTAACAGTTCACCGAATAATACGGGCCTGAACCAGTTGCCACCGGCTACACCTGCTATGATCTGGTATCCGTACGCAGCTTCAGATGAATTTCCTGAACTAGGTCTGGGCGGACGTAGCGCAATGGCGGGTGAATTTTACACATTCAACAAAAATGCTACGTCACCAAACAAATTTCCTGATTACTACGATGGTTCTTTGTTCGTCTTCGACTGGATGCGAAACTGGGTTATGGCGTTACGTTTCGACGAAAAGGAGAATTACGTGCGTAGTGAGCCGTTCATGGCCGGAAATGGTGATTTCCGGCGACCGATTGATCTGGCGTTTGGACCAGATGGCGTTATGTACATGCTCGAATACGGTTCCGTTTATGGCGCTGATAATGAAGACGCTCGTCTGGTGAAAATTGAATACAATACGGGTAATCGAGCTCCCATTGTCCAGGCAAGCATTGTGGATTCAGCCGCACAGGCTCAGGTTGATAAATCCGTTTTTTTGACGTCTGAACGTCGGAAACTCCCAATTTTACGCGAAGCAGATGGTCAATCTCCGTTACGTGTTACGTTCGCCAGTCAGGGAACGAAAGACCTTGACGATGACGACCAGATTACGTATCAATGGTTGTTCGATGGAAAAAACGTTGGCGCCACAACGCCCAACGCTACGTATACCTACACAAAACCGGGTACGTACAAAGCTATTCTGAAAGTGACGGATCGGGCCGGTATGATGGGCAGTGATACGTTACTAGTTAAAGTTGGGAATACGAAACCGAACGTAGTGATTACAAGTACTGGAAATAAATCTTTTTTCTGGAAAGACAAGCCATTCACTTACGCTGTCAAAGTTAAGGACAAGGAAGACGTAGCGATTGACCCAAAACGGATTAAAGTTATGTATGCCTATAATCCTCAGCCAAGTACGCTGGAGAATACGTCGACAAAGGTACCGACGCTGTCTGTGATCGAAACCAATTCGCTCGGGAAAACGCTAATGGCGAGCAGCGATTGTAAAGCCTGTCATACTGTCGATAAGGTTTCGGTAGGACCATCATTCATAGCTGTTGCGCAGAAGTACAAGAGTCAGACGGGATCAGTGGAGCAATTGGCAACAAAGATTATCAATGGGGGCGGTGGCAATTGGGGGAAAGAGCACGTAATGAGCGCACATCCGCAACTGAGTTCATCGGATGCTCAGGAGATGGTTCAGTATATTTTCTCACTGACCGATAAACAGCGTGATCTAGTTACGCTGCCTAACCAAAGTAGTCTGTCACTAAAGGACCATCCGAAAAATGATTTACGCGGCCAGTATACAATGGTGGCATCGTATACGGACAAAGGTGGCAAAGTGATTGGGCCGCTTACAGGTACTGATGTCGTTACGTTACGTAACGCCAAAGTTATGGCCGTTTATGCTGATGCCCATGTTGGGTTCGCGCGGTTTAAGGATAATCTCTCCCCGGGTGCTCACAAGTCGTATATATTTCTGAAAAATATCGATTTAACTGGGATTAAACAGTTTACGTACGAATATGGATCAGGCGATCAATCGGGTGAAATAGAAGTGCGCATCGACTCGCAGGCGGGACCAATTATTAGCACAACGGCCTATGGACCAACCGATTCGTTTGATAAACTAAAAACCATAACCGGGAAGGTTGATAAGCCCATTTCAGGTAAACACGACGTTTATTTCTTTGCTATCAAACGAACAAAACCAAATGATCGAATTCTCAAATTAACCAGCATTCAATTTGACGAGTAAAACAGGAATGATCGACAAACCATCGTTTCCATTTGCTAGTCAACTTATTTCTCCATTATCAATGAATAATTTTCAAAGTTCCATCCTTGCCTTAACGGCTGTACTGGCAATAACAACCAATGGATTTGGTCAGTCAAATTCGGCCGGTATCAGCGATTCAGTGTCCGTTGTAGCGCCGGGTGCTACGTTGCAGCAAATCTCGAAGCAGTTTACGTTTACGGAAGGTCCGGCCGTGAACAAAAAGGGGGATATCTACTTCACCGATCAGCCAAACGATAAAATCTGGAAGTACGACACGTATGGCAAGTTGTCGCTCTATATGGATAAAGCGGGCCGTTCGAATGGCTTGTATTTCGACAAGAAAGGCAACCTAATTTCCTGCGCGGATGAAAAAGACGAACTGTGGTCGATTAGTCCAGACAAAAAAGTTACGGTGCTGCTCACCGATTTTAAAGGGCAACGCATGAACGGCCCTAACGATTTGTGGATTGACCCCAAAGGTGGTATTTATATGACAGATCCTTATTACCAGCGCGACTACTGGGAGCGAAAAAAGCCGGATATCGACGGACAGAAAGTGTATTACCTACCAAAAGGAAAGAAAGAAGCGGTAATCGTTGATGACGATTTGAAACAGCCTAACGGTATTGTGGGTACACCCGATGGGAAAACGTTATACGTTGCGGACATTCGGGATAGCAAAACGTATAAATACCAGATCAATCCAGACGGTACGTTAACCAATCGCCAGCTTTTTGTTTCGCAGGGATCGGATGGGATGACACTGGATAGTCAGGGAAATCTCTACATATCGGGCAAGGGCGTGACTGTCTATGACCCAACTGGTAAAAAAATGGGCAATATTCCCGTACCGTCTCGTTGGGTTGGCAACGTTTGCTTCGGCGGAAAAGACCGCACTACGTTATTCATTACCGCTACGGAATCTGTTTACACATTGCCGATGCGGGTGAAGGGAGTGGAATAAAAAGGAGCAAAAAACAGCGTGTATAGTGAAGAACAGATATAAATCCACTCTTCACTATACACGCTGTTTTTTACATTATAAGCCTAAGCTGCTGCGCCTTCTTTCAGACGCTCGGCGTTTTCAGCGATGCGCAGCTGTTCGATAAAGTCGCCAATGTCGCCATCCATAACGGCCGGAAGATTATAAACTGTTAGGCCAATGCGGTGGTCAGTTACGCGGCTTTGCGGATAGTTGTAGGTCCGGATTTTGTCGGAACGGTCGCCACTACCAACCATCGTTTTGCGTTGCGAAGCAATGGCATCGTTGTGCTTCTGCAACTCAATTTCATACAACCGGGAACGTAGCACGGTCAGCGCCTTGTCGAAGTTTTTCAGCTGTGAGCGTTCGTCCTGACACTGTACGACCAAGCCCGTCGGAATGTGCGTAAGCCGAACCGCCGAATACGTCGTGTTAACCGACTGACCACCCGCTCCCGACGAACAGAACGTATCCTTGCGAATGTCGTTCATGTTGATTTCAACGTCTACTTCTTCGGCTTCAGGCAGAACGGCTACACTGGCAGCTGATGTATGAATCCGCCCCTGTGTTTCGGTGGCCGGTACGCGCTGTACACGGTGTACACCCGACTCGAACTTGAGCTTGCCATACACATCTTCCCCTTCAATCTCGGTGACAATTTCCTTATAACCGCCCGATGTGCCTTCGGTGAAATCGACAAGCGACATACGCCAACCCATTTTCTCGCAGAATCGTTGGTACATCCGGAAAATATCGCCCGCAAAAATAGCCGCTTCGTCGCCACCGGTGCCGCCCCGAATTTCGAGAATGACGTTTTTGCTATCGTTCGGATCTTTGGGCATCAGCATTTCTTTGAGCGCTTCTTCCAATGTTTCCCGACGCGGCAACAGTTCATCCAGTTCAGCTTTCGCTAATTCCCGAAAATCTTCATCTTTTTCGGTCGCGATGATTTGCTTTGCATTTTCGATCTCTTCGAGCAGTTGCGTATACGCCTGATACTGCACGACAATCTTTTCTAAATCTTTATATTCTTTGCTCAACTTCATGAACCGCTTCTGGTCCGAAACGGCCTCAGGCTGCACAATTTGCTGAGATACTTCGTTGAAGCGTTCACGAATGGCTTCTAACTGGTCAAGCATATAGTTAGGGATTTGTCATTCCGGCCATAACACGTAGCAAGGGGACGGAGAACAATAAAATGGTTTGACAGATTATAAAAACAAAATTACGAAAATCGCGTGGTTCGGCCTACCGAGAGTTAGGCGTTATTATTGCAAGGTGCAACCAAGCGGCTCGTGGGAACGTTTTTGTATACAAATGACGAAACGTAACCGCATTAAGTTCCTGTTTATGATACGTTCTTTGCTTCTATGTAGTCTGTCAATCAGCCTTTTATTTGCCTGTAATCCTGAGCGGGTGCACTATACGAACGAGCTGAAGGAAGAAATGGCCGATTCGAAAATTAAACGTATCAAAGATTCTGATTTAGTTGAGACAATCGACAACCTGGGTGAAAAAGTCAGCGCCACCGTGCAAAAAGAGTTAACAACTCAGCTCCAGAAAACAACCGACCCGGCTGAACGTAGTAAATTATGTCAGTTACAAAACTTGCCCCGTACCAAAGCCATCGCCGAACGCTACGTCCTGGATATTCGCCTACTGGGTGCTGCTGACATACACAATAAAGCCTTGAATCCGAAAGAGCGCGAAATACTGGATGCCTATCTGTACAGTACGAAGCAGAAACAGCCAACAATTTCTAACATCCAGAAAACCAGCGATACATCATTCGTTTACAACGCGGCCATTCCGGCTGATAACCCAATTTGCGAAGCTTGCTTTGGCAAACAAACAACTCCATTTGCTGTCTGGCATCTGGGATTTAAGAAGCGCGAGGTGATCCGACGGATGAGTGCCTCAAAGAAAAAATAAGTATATTTACGTTAATAGATCTCCTCTGAAAAATGGAAGCAGTTGCCCCCAAAATTCCAATAACGCTTCAAGAACGTGATGAAGCGCCAGACATCATTCGTGTCTCGGCTACATGGGAGGAGTATCTGGAACTGGCAGAAGTGGTTCCTTATAACATTGACTATTACGAAGGAGAAATTATTTCGATAGGGCAGGCAAGCTTACTGCACGAAGGTTTAGTATCAAGATTAATCGCATTATTGAGTATTTACTATGACAATTTGGACGATTATACAGTCTTAGCCAGTAATGTAAAAATCTTTGTTCCAGATTGCCAGTCGGAATTTAATGCTGATTTGTCTGTGTTAAAAGGCTCACCCGATTATCTAAAATTACCAAGTGGTCGCTTATCGACAGTTAGCTATAAAAACCCAGAGGTGATTGTTGAAGTGTTGTCAAAATCAACTAAGAACTTTGATAAAGCTGGCAAACTGGATTGCTATAAAACCATTTCTTCATTACAGTACGTGCTTTTTGTTGACCAGTCAAAAATGGCTGTTTCCGTTGTCGCCCGAACAACAGAACCTAATCAATGGCTTACTACGGATTATAATTCGCCTGATGATACGGTTCGATTAGGGGATTTAGCATTAACGCTACGTTCCATCTATCGCAAAACACCACTGGCCGGCTGAACCGCTCCAGCGATCCAATAGGATTTGTTGATTGAAATGATTAGCCTGATTTTATTAGGATAGGATAGTATTATTTAGCAACATCAGGCCAACCCGCTTAATATGCTACTGATTCTTGTCCAGGCAGCGTAGGTACATTTGGATGGTGTTGTCTAATCCAAAATAAAGCGCGTCGCAGATAAGGGCATGGCCAATAGAGACCTCCTTTAAACCAGGAATTTGCTCATCAAAAAAGCGCAGGTTTTCCAGGCTCAGATCGTGTCCTGCATTTAGTTCAATGCCCAACTCGTTCGCTCGTTGCGCGGCTCGTACAAAGGGTGCAATCGCGGCATCGCGATTTTCGGCGTAATGGGCCGCATACGGTTCGGTGTAGAGTTCAACACGGTCTGTACCAACAGCTTTGGCTCCTTCGACCATGCGTTCATCCGCATCCACAAAAATCGATACGCGAATACCGTCGGCTTTAAACGTATCAACGAGTTGCCGAAGGTGATCGGCGTGGCGAATGGTGTCCCAACCTGCATTGGACGTAATGGCGTCGGGCGCGTCCGGTACAAGGGTAACCTGATCCGGTTTGACGCGCTTGACCAACTCAATAAACCGTTCGTCGGGATTCCCTTCAATATTAAATTCAGTCGTAACCACTTCTTTCAAATCCAGTACGTCCTGATACCGAATATGGCGCTCATCGGGACGGGGGTGAACCGTAATACCCTGTGCGCCGAAGCGTTCACAGTCGAGCGCTACTTTTACCAGATCTGGATTGTTGCCGCCACGGGCATTACGTATCGTAGCGATTTTATTGATATTGACAGATAAGCGAGTCACGATCAGAAATAATGACCGGTGCGCCGGTCCGATTATAAATTAGAAATGATTAACGATTCCTGGTTTTGTAACTTTGTCAGGAAGTAGATGGTTCGTGGTACGAACATTCATTCTATTTAATTCATCATTCATCCTTAGAATACATGTCTCTGAAACAACAAATTGACGCCGATATCAAGCAGGCTATGCTGGCTAAAGATTCGGATAAACTTCGCGCATTACGTGCCGTGAAGTCGATGATTTTGCTCGAAGAAACCAAAGAGGGCCAGTCCGGCGATCTTAAACCCGAAGACGAAACCCGTATCCTTACCAAAGCTGTAAAGCAGCGGAAAGATTCTGCCGATATTTATCGGCAGCAGAACCGTGTTGATTTATTAGCCGTAGAAGAAGCTGAAATTGCGGTCATTGAAAATTATCTACCTAAGCAATTATCGGAGGATGAACTGAAAGAAAAACTCCAGGCCATTATATCCCGCGTTGGTGCATCGGCTCCATCAGATATGGGTAAAGTAATGGGCGCAGCGACAAAAGAACTCGCTGGGCAAGCCGATGGTAAAGCTATCTCGGCGATGGTAAAAACGTTACTAGCATAGGGCAAAGGGCATGGGGCAGAGGGTAAAACTCCTCTTACCCTCTGCCCCGAACCCCATGCCCTTTGCTATGAATACACTTGACATTCTGATGCTGATTCCCCTTGCCTGGGGGGCTTTTAACGGATACCGCAAAGGTCTTCTGGTAGAGATCGTTGCGGTTATTGCGTTTGTCATAGCCATGATTGTCGGGTTTAAGTTTCTGTCGTTCGGAATTGAGTTGCTCAGTCCGTATATCAGTCGTGAAATCGCCCGAAAAATTCTACCCTGGCTGGGCTTCTCAATAATTTTCTTCCCGACGGTGCTGATGATCAACCAAATGGGCTTTGCCATTCGACGGTCGTTGAAATATTCTATACTTGGTACGTTCGATAGCGTAGCAGGAGCAACAGTAGGACTTTTTACATGGATCTTTGGAATTAGTGTAATCCTTTGGTTGTTAAGCTATATGAACGTCAAAATTCCCACTCACCATACTGAAAGCGCGTTTCTCTATCCGTACATTCGGCCGATTGCTCCGATTGTAATGGACAAAGCCGCTGTATGGGTACCGAAAGGCCTTGAGGCTGGGAAGCAATGGCGGGCAGAAAAATAATTAGTGAATGAGCGAATAGCTAACGCAAGTCACTATTCATTCGCTCAATCGCTCATTCAAAAATGGAAAAACAAGACATCCGCAAAGTATCATCTTCACAGTTAAAAGACTGGCTCACGCAGCACGGCGAGCAAGGTTTCCGGGCTAAGCAGATTCAGGAATGGCTCTGGAAAAAATCAGCCTTGTCGTTTGAGCAGATGACAAACCTGTCAATGCCGACGCGGGAGCTGCTAAAAGCACATTTCGAGATTCGGCCGCTGACCGTTGATCAGGAACAACGTAGCAGCGATGGTACGATTAAATCATCGTTCCGACTTTTTGATGGCAATCTGGTTGAAGGTGTTTTGATTCCGGCGCTACGTAATGACGATGTGGATCGGATGACGGCCTGTGTGTCAAGTCAGGTAGGGTGTTCGCTGACGTGTAAATTTTGCGCAACGGGCTACATGGATCGTAAACGCAATCTCGACGCGTCTGAAATTTATGACCAGGTCGTAGCGATTGATCGCCAGGCGAAGGAAAATTACGACGCACCCCTCTCGAACATTGTCTACATGGGGATGGGTGAGCCGTTATTAAACTATAAAAACGTACTGGAATCGGTAGATCGTATTACGTCGCCCGATGGCCTGGGCATGTCGCCGAAGCGGATTACGGTGTCGACGGCGGGGATTGCCAAAATGATTCGTCAGCTTGGTGACGATGCGGTGAAATTCAATCTGGCCCTGTCACTCCACGCGGCCAACGACCAGAAGCGTGACCAGATCATGCCCATTAATGAAAGCAACACGCTTCAGGCGCTGGGCGATGCGCTGGGCTATTTTTACAAAAAGACGGGTACTCGCATTACGTTCGAATACATTCTCTTCTACAATTTCAACGATACGTTGCAGGATGCCCAGGAGCTTTGGAAATTCACGAAGCGCGTTCCTGCCAAAATAAATATCATTGAATACAACCCGATTGCCGAGGCTAATTTCAAAAATACGGATTCTCAAACGCTGGATAAATTCGCTGGTTACTTAGATAGCAAAGGGGTAACCGTCAATGTACGTCGGAGCCGGGGCAAGGATATTGATGCCGCTTGTGGACAATTAGCCGGTAAAAAGTAGTATGAAAAACGCGGCTGAGAAGTCGCTTTTTTGTTGGCTCGACTTGGGCAGATTGGCGTCGCTTTCCGGTTACGCTACGTGTCTTAACAATTTGGTAATACTGCTGTACGTAGTTTGACGTACTTTTGTGGCAGTCATTGGCTTACAGACCTACTGTTTGCCTGTTTTCAGAAGATACCCCACCTATGTTTGGATTAGAAACGGATGTTTTTATCCTCCTCTTCATCAGCTTATTCGCTGCCTGTGCCTTCGAGTTTGTTAATGGTTTCCACGATACGGCTAATGCCGTTGCTACGGTTATTTACACCAATTCGCTAAAGCCGACTGTCGCTGTTGTGTGGTCGGGGATCTGCAATTTTACCGGTGTTTTGCTGGGCGGTATTGGCGTCGCAATGGGTATTGTAAACCTGCTGCCAGTAGAGTTATTGGTTGATCAAAACGTCTATCACAGCGTAGCGATGGTATTGGCGTTACTCCTGAGCGCCATTATCTGGAACCTCGGTACGTGGTATTTTGGTATTCCCAGTTCCAGTTCGCACACACTTATCGGTTCAATCCTGGGCGTAGGTCTTGCGTTCTCGACCCTACCTGATAATACAACCGGAGCCGCCGTTAACTGGGATAAAGCCATCGAAACAGGGGAAGCATTGCTGTTATCGCCTTTGTTGGGTTTCAGTCTGGCCATCGTTCTGATGTTCGTGTTACGTCGGGTAGTAGCCGAAGATGTGAAGGCGCAGCTTTTTAAAGAGCCCAAGAAAAACAGCGAGCCACCAACCTGGATTCGGGGTGTGCTGATTGCAACCTGTTCGTTGGTCAGTTTCTTTCACGGCAGCAACGATGGCCAGAAAGGTGTTGGTCTGATTATGCTTATCCTGATCGGTGTTGTGCCTTATCACTTTGCGGTGAAATCCGACCTGGATCCGCGTCTGATGCAAACGAATATCGTGGGTATCGAACAGACCATTGCGGTGCTGAATCCAAATCAACTCTCGCCCGCTAATCGTGATCGACTAACGCAAACTCGTGCTGAACTGAGCGATCTCAAACAGTTAATCAACGGTCCTCTGGTTGACAATAAAATTCCGAACGAAAAGCGGTTGGATGTACGGAAAGATTTGCTGCTGATCAACAGCAATATGCGTAAGATTACCGCCGACGAAGGGGCTAATATCAGTGCCAGTCAAATGGCGGTACTCAACAAGAGTCTCAGCGAGGAAAGTGGCTTACGTCGGTTTACGGACTACGCACCCTTCTGGGTTATTCTGATGATCGCCCTTTCGCTGGGCTTAGGCACCATGATTGGCTGGCGTCGGATTGTGGTAACCGTAGGGGAGAAAATTGGTAAGCAACACCTGACGTACGCGCAGGGAGCTTCGGCTGAATTAGTGGCAGCCACGATGATTGGGGTTGCCTCCTGGCTCAAATTACCCGTTAGTACCACCCACGTATTGTCGTCGGGAATTGCGGGGAGTATGGTGGCGAGTAAAGGCGTTAAAAACCTGCAGGCTTCCACGATACGGAACATTGCGTTGGCCTGGGTGCTTACATTGCCCGTTTCAATACTGCTTTCGTTTACGCTGTATATTTTCTTCCGGTGGCTTTTGTAGTAGCGACTAAGAGTGTAGCGTGGGTCTTCAGTCCGCGTAGCCGTTAGGGTAAAAGAATAAGCGTACAACTAAGCCTGACGGCTACGCGGGCTGAAGACCCACGCTACCTACGTTAAAGTTCTTTAATCGCAATGTTGCGGAAGCGGTGAGCTGCGCCGGGTTTCCAGGAACCAGCCATATTAAAGGCTTCAGCGGCTGGTGAATAAACCGCTGACCAGTGTGCCTGCAACCCAACCATACCGGTTGTGGCGCCAGCTGCGAAATCATTGACGGGTTCTGTTACGTCCCACATTAGTTCGCCATTTACCCACAACCGAATTCGGGGAACGTCGCCTTCCATACGAACACGGAACGAATTCCAATCGTTTGCTTTCCAGACCTTGGCAATGGTTGTAGCTTGAGCGCCTTTGCTTACATTCATTCGTTCGCCTAACAAGTTACCTAATCCACCGGGTGTTGCTAATTCGATTTGATAAGCCATACCGCTTTCCGTGGAACGGATAAAGATTCCCCCATTGCAGAACGAGTCAACTTTAGCTTCCAGATACAGCTCAAAATTTCCGTATTTCTTATCAGTCAATAAAATGCCGCCCTGTCCGTACGGATGCTGCTTCAACGTAATGACGCCATTTTCTGCATAAAAATTACCCGTTGTGCCCTGATGTGAGGTTCGGCTTGTATGCCAGCCTTTCAGGTCTTTTCCATTAAAAATTGGCGTAAAACCTGCCGGAATTTTTCCAGTCTGAGCGTTGGCCAGGCTAGTGATTAGAAAGAATAGCAGAAGACCAATTTGCTTTACTACATGCATGGCTGTTACGTTCTGAATGGATTACTTCACTTCCATGACAACCCGGAACCCGACATCCCACCCATTCCCCGGACCGGCCGCATGCGTCATATACGTAGCGTTTTTTACATCGCCGACAAATGAAGCGCCTTTTAATACGTGCTGCTTTCCCGAGCGGGGTGGCGAAGGATCGGCGAAGATTTTCTCGTTGTAATAATCCTGAACCCACTCCCAGACATTGCCTAAAGTATCGTAAAGACCCCAGGTATTCGGTGCTTTTTGTCCTACTTTCCCAGTCGTAGCAGAACCCATTTGCGCGGCTGCCTGAATGTTTTTCCAGGAAATATCATCTTCATTACCGGCTCTGGCAGCATATTCCCACTCAAATTCGGTAGGCAAACGATAGTGATGATCTTTGTCCAGTGAGTTGAGCTTTGTTATAAACTTCTGAGTATCCTGCCACATAACCTGCTCGACTGGATGCTGATCGGCATCATCCCTAACTTTATCTCCCTGAAACGTTGATGGATTTGTACCCATAATCTGTTTCCACTGAGCCTGTGTTACCTCAAATTTACCGATGTAATACGGACGACTGATTTTCACTGAAAATCCAGGCCGAGTATCCTGTTTAACGAGCTTCTCCGCAAGCTGATAGTCTTTCTGGCTCCATTGCATACCTGATTCATTCCGTGTTGAAGCGGTTTGGGACGGTTTCGGATAAGGAGGTTGAAACCGACCAACAACCATGCTACCCGGCTGAATCAGCACAAATTCCATTCCGATGCGGTTCGTATACATGGGTTCCTGGGCTAGAAGCCAGGGCGTATACAGCACAAAGAGGCATCCTAGAAGGATTTTCTTCAAAAGTAGGTTCATAACTATTTATCCGATTTAGCATCGGGTTTGCTCCAGTTGGTTCGTTCCGCGCGGCCTAGTTTGAAAATCTCCAGTTCCTGCTGAGTCATTCCACCTGGAATCACGGGCGTATTGACGCGAACATCCGCTACTTCGTTTGGCGTAACAACCGACGACTTATTGCCTAATTCGCTGCTGTTACGTATATAGCTCAATACCGACGCAATCCATTTATCATCGTTGCTACCCATCGCTGGCATCATATCGGTATACGTTTTGCCGTCTACGGGCCCTCTCATGCCATTCAATAATAACTGGATCAGCAAAATTTTATCGCCTTTTACGCGTGGTGAACCAACCAGGGGCGGAGCGGGCATCGTCTGGCTCCCGGCAACGTTTATTCCCTTTCCGTCGGGACCGTGACACGTAGCACAAAGCTGTTTAAAGATCGTAGCGCCTTTCGTTACCAACTCCCGGTCGGCAGGGCTTAAATTACGGGTACGTTCCAATTCGGCCTGCTGCATTTTCTGGCTCGTGGTAAACGTAGCGAACGAAAACTGCATCAACTCATTCTTCGCATTATCAGCTAACAACTGTCTAACCAGCGCATCTGTACGCGGCATTTTATGGCTACGTAGTGACAAGGCTAACTGGATACGTACATCCGGACTGGAATCGTTTTTTAACGTGGCTAATTTCTCGATCACTTCTGGATCATGTTTCTTTAAATAAAACTCACTAATCCAGATCGCTGCTTTACGTACCTGCGCGTCGGAATCTGTAAATGCCTTAAAGAGAGTTGGTTTGTCGATGGCTTCCAAGCCTTCCAGTGTCCACAAAGCGTGGATACGTGCCAGCGAACTAGGTTGTTTTAGTAACGGCCCTTTTTCGCCAATCGCTATTTGTTTAAGCTCCGGTACAACAGCTTGATCGTTATGGAAAATTAGCAATTGTTGGGCATTGTCGCGCCACCAGCCATTCGGATGATCCAGGTACGTAGCAAGTTGATTGCCTGACTCATTTAGCATATTGGGCTGACGCGTATCGCGCTTGAAATCGTCGTGTACTACGCGATAAATTCGGCCCATCCCCCGATTTTTATACAATCCCTTCTGCTGAATAACCTTGCCTAAGTATGAACCCGGCTTCGTCCATTCACTCTCCTGAATGATGCCGTGGTACATATCGACAATATAAAAACAGCCATCAGGGCCGGTATACGTATTGATCGGCCTGAAATTCATATCGGCAGATGCCAGCCAGTCTTTCTCTTTATAAGCATCTTCGATGTAAATTTTGCCATCGCGGTTAATCACTTTCCCCCGTTTGATGATACGTCCCACAGGCTCTGGAATAAAATAATCGCCCTGCATATCGGCGGGTAGTCGATCTCCCCGGAAAATTGACTGGCCACAACCTGACGTAAATTTGTTCAGTGTATTGTCTTCCGGACGTAAGGCTTCCCGGCCACCCTGCGCATCGACATTCCCAATAATGGGCCAGGGTTTCGTAAAATCGTCTGAATACTGATCGGCAAAGTTCAGTGCGCCATAGGCTGGGTTTTGCTGAATCTGTACGGCGGGCAAGCCAGGACCCGCTTCTGAGTAAAACAGTCGTCCATAATTGTCGCTGGTCATGCCCCACTGGCCGATCATGTTGTCGACCAACGTATCGGCCAGCAGTTTGCCCTTTTTGTATTTGTAGCGGAGATTGTCGCGGCTGGGGTAAATCCAGTTATCCATATTCCATACTAAGCCGCCATTCTGGTGTTCGAGGTTTCGGGAATCAATCGCGTCATTTCGAAAGACTATCTTTTTCTCGTCGGCTTTTCCGTCGCCGTCGGTGTCCCGATAGCTCCAGATATGCTGAATATTCGTAATGCCTACCAGCAACTGATCACCCACCGGCAAAATAGTGCGGGGTAAGACAAGGCTATCGATAAAAATGGTTGATTTGTCCATTTTTCCGTCGCCATCCGTATCCTCCAAACGTTTAATCCGACTTGTGGGTGCATATTCGCCAGTCGCGTTCGCATCCCTCATGTACGTATTCATTTCCGCTACGTACATACGGCCGTTGCCATCCCAGGCTATCGCAACGGGTTCCTGAACCATCGGTTCGCTGGCTACCAACTCCACATGATATCCCGGCGGTAGTTGAATCTTTTTGATACTGGCTTCCGGCGATAAAGGCTCAACGGGTGGGTTCGTATCCTGCACGACGCGGGCAAAATCACTGCCGGACGAATTTTTATCGGGTCTATTACAACTGGGAACAGACAGCGTAACTGCCAACAGAAACGCCGATGCCAGACTGATTCTTAGGCTGGATATTGTTGCGAAAAAAGGTCTCATGCTACGTCAGGTAGAGTGTTAGGAATCTATAGCTAGTGCGAACGTAGCGTGGGTCTTCAGCCTGGGGCACGTTAGGATTGATTAACTCTGTTCCTGAGCCCATTCCGGTGAATCCTGCTCAATGGCATGCCGTACTTTAGCGACGAGATCATCAACGGTATCGTCGGCGCTGTAGGAGAGGGGCGCTTTAAATTGTACGGTCAACAGCGTGTTCCGTTTTTTGAATCGTAATCCCTTTTTGTCGAAAGCCCGACGAAAGCCGTTGATCACAACAGGTATAACGATTGGCTCATTGTTTTTGATGAGGTACCCTGTCCCTTTTCGAACGGGAGCATAAGGTGTAGTAGTACCCTGGGGGAAACTAACCACCCAGCCATGCGCCAGCGCTTTCGCAATTTTGTCATTAGCCGACGTATCAACGGACCGCTGCACCTCACGCCCCTCTGCCCGCCACGATCGCTCAATGGTTAACGCGCCACCTGCGGCAAAAACCCGGGGAACAAAGCCCTTCTGCATCGTTTCAGAAGCTGCTACGTAGTATTGACGCGCTCGCGGCCCAAGTAGATATACAGGAGGCACAATGGTGTTTTGAAACCCCCATTTTACCGCACAGAAAATTTGAAAAAATGCGATGACATCCGCAAAATACGTCTGGTGGTTAGAAAGAAACAGGACATTGTTAATTGGCAGATTTTCTAAATTCTCTGTGCCTTCAATCTGAATCCGGTTCACGACCGTATAGCGGGCGTACGTTAACCAACCGACCAAACCGATTATTATTCGCCTGAATAAGAGCGAGTTGCCAAAAGGGTCACATTCAAACAGTCCAAGCAGATCCAACGGCATCAGGAACTTCGGCAGGTAGCTGAATTTGGTCGGCTTTATGTACTTCATTGTCAGATTTAGGATCGTAGGTAGTGAGTAAAGTTACAAGGCTACTGCAATGTTTTCAAGAAAAAACACAACTGGCTGATTGACAGACCTGCCTGGTCCGAAAACACTGACTAAATCCGCAGATTTAGTCAGAATGCGTAAATTTTTTTAGACGGGATTAATCCTTTTGCCTGGCTACTTCTCTAACCACTGTATTCGTTAACAAAATCGTTTAGCCTATTGCCGACACTTTACACAAACAGATTCAGGTTTCCCTTTTTCACTCTATTTTCCCTTCAGAACCATGAAACGAATTGTGCTTGCCGGTGTCATTGCCTTCTTAGGTTTGTTTGTTGCCCAAACTTCTTTTGCCCAAGTTCAGCTCGGTATTCGAGGTGGAGCAAACTGGGGGTTTGCTTCTAAACCCGATTATCTCGGCAGTTTAACGCCTAGCTTTCATCCAACGGCTGGTCCAACTGGCGCTATTTTTCTGGATATTCCGTTAAGCGATCGCGTATCGTTCCGTCCCGAAATATCTTATGTTCAGAAAGGTGTTTCCGTAAAACAAAGCCTCGATATTAACCTGGGTGGGTTTAATTTACCACTTGGCGCAACTATAGCGTATCAATCACAAAACATTGAAATTCCATTATTAGCTAAGTTTAACCTGAGTGATGGCCCTGTGCAGCCGTATTTGATTGCGGGCCCAGCTGTGAGTTACGCCCTTGATGGTCGTATTCGCACTCGTGCCACCGCACTGATCACGACCCAGCCCATTGACGTCGACGTTAATTATGGTGATATGCTGAGCCGCTGGGATATTGGGGCGGTTGGTGGGTTAGGGCTGTCTATGGACGCTGGTGTCGGAAAATTCTTTATCGAGGGTCGTTATACACAGGGCTTCACCCGTCAAATTCAGTTGCCTGTTGTCAATGTTAATGTTCGGAACCGCGGTGTGGCAGTGTCGCTGGGCTATTCGTTTCCGATAGGTTATTAAGTTCCATCTCACCATTCACTACGTTAATAGTATCTATTTTTTGTTGAATCAACCTGAATCAGTAAAGGCGAGGCTTCTTAGCTTCGCCTTTCTTGTTATAGATGAGAATAGGATTAAAATCAGGGAATTTTCGGATGTAGTTGTAGCGTTACTGGTTGAAATTGTATTAATTTTACTGTTCACTTTTTTCAGACCGCGCGGGCGGCCCCGTTGTTTAGCGACACCTCATCTATGTCAAAGTTCACCGATTTTGTTCGTTCAAACGCTACTGAACCTCATCGCACTCGTACCCGATTGATTCTTAAATCGCACCCCGAAATTAAGAAGCTGATCGGTCAGAAAAATCCGACGACGTTTTGGGTTATTTTGGGGTGCGTAACAATGATGACTGGCCTGGCTTATCTTGTTCGTGATCAATCCTGGTGGGTCGTCGTAGCAGCGGCTTGGTTTATTGGTGCTTTCCCGGCCCATACCTTGTTCGTCTGTATCCACGAAGCGGCTCATAATCTGATTTTCCGCAAACCGGCTGCCAATATGTGGGCGGCTATTTTTGCCAATCTGCCAACAGTATTTCCTACGGCGCTCTCGTTCAAAAATTTTCACATCAAGCACCACGCCTTTCAGGGTGTTCATGAGCTGGATGCTGATTTGCCAGACTGGTATGAGGCCCGCCTTATCAATAATTACTCGATTGGTAAAGCACTTTGGCTGCTGTTTTTTCCGATTTTCCAGGGCATTCGTACCCTCAGGATGCAGGAACTGGCTGTGTTTGACAAATGGGTCATTACGAACACGGTTGTTCAACTTGCCTTCGACGTATTGATTGTAACGCTCTTCGGTTGGAAAGCGCTGATATTTCTAGGTCTGTGCCTATTCTTCTCGGTTGGGTTCCATCCACTGGGTGCGCGCTGGATTCAGGAGCATTTCCTGACACTCGATCCCCAGCAGGAAACCTACAGTTACTACGGCCGATTAAATGTACCTAACCTCAATGTAGGCTTTCATAATGAACACCACGATTTTCCGTCTATTCCTTGGAATAAACTACCGGAAATCAAGAAATCGGCCCCTGAGTATTACGATACGTTAAAATATCACACGTCGTTTGTGCGGCTGTTCTTCCGGTTCCTGTTCGATCAGGAGATTTCACTTTTCTCGCGCATTGTTCGCAAAGAGCGTGGTCGCGTAACCGTAGCTGACCAGTCGAAACCAGATTTAGAATTGGTACAGGCACAAAACCAGAACGTTCGGCCTGAGCCTGTAGTTTAACGGACGTAGCGCTTCAACAAAAATCCCCGCCAGATTCTGGCGGGGATTTTTGTTTTGTAGCCTGGATGGCCACGTCCGGGGGTAAAACTGCATTTCTTTCACCCAGACGTGGCCGTTCAGGCTACAGGTTAAACTTTGCCTTCCCCGAATCCAGAAACGCTACGAAGTTTGCTACGTCACGGTCGTAATTTTTTGGAGATACCAGCAACGTACCATCACTTTTGACCAGACAGTAATGCGGCTGAGCATTGTTGTTGTATTTCGTAATCTGCAAGTCAGCGTTCTGTGCACCAATGGTTTTCTTTACTTTCTGATCATACGTAGAGGTATACCAGTCAGCTTCGGGCAGTTCGGTTTTATCGTCCACGTAGAGCGCTGCTAAAACAAAATCATTTTGTAGCCGCGCCATTACCGCCGGATCTGACCAGACGCGAGCTTCCATTTCGCGACAATTAACGCAGCCGTGGCCGGTGAAGTCGATAAAGACAGGTTTGTTTACTTTTTTAGCGTAGGCCAGTGCTTGTTTGTAATCAAAGAAACCCTGCAGCCCATGCGGTAGATGAAACAGATTAGCGTATCTGATATTCTCTGCGATTTGCGGTCCGGCACTTTGTCCATTGCTAGATCCCCGTTGTCCATGCAGATTGAAATCCTGCGACGTTTCAGGAGGTAAATAACCCGATAGAGCTTTCAGAGGGGCGCCCCACAAACCTGGAATCATGTAAACGACAAACGAGAACGTAGCAATCGCCAGTAACAGCTTCTGCACACTGATGTATTTGACTTCGCTATCATGCGGCAGGCGAAGTTTTCCTAAAAAGTAGAAGCCAATCAGGGCAAATATGACAATCCACATGGATAAGAACACCTCGCGGTCGAGCAAGCCCCAGTGATAGACCTGGTCGGCTACGCTTAAAAATTTCAGTGCAAGTGCCAGTTCCAGAAAACCCAGCACAACCTTCACTGAATTGAGCCAGCCACCCGAGCGAGGCAGGTTTTTCAGCCATTGTGGAAAAGCTGCAAATAGCGTGAAAGGAATCGCAAACGCCGACGAGAAGGCTGCCATGCCCAAAATGGGTTTGATCACTTCGCCCCCTGCCGATGCTACCAGAAGGCTTCCGACAATGGGTCCGGTGCAGGAGAATGAGACCAGAACCAGCGTAAACGCCATAAAGAAAATACCGACAATCCCTCCCTTTTCCGAACGAGCATCAGCCTGATTTATAAGAGAATTTGGTAGAACGATCTCAAATAATCCCAGAAACGATAATCCGAAAATGAAGAAAGTCGCGAAGAAAAGAATATTCGGCAACCAGTGCGTACTAACGAAATTGGCAAAAGCCGGACCATTAAAACGCGATACGACTGTGCCAACCAGAACGTAGATGCCTATAATGAAAGCCCCATAGAGCAATGCTTTCCATTGGCCACCCTGCTGATTCGTAAAAAAGCTGACGGTTGCTGGAATGATCGGAAACACGCAGGGCGTTAATAAGGCCACCAAACCTGACAGAAATGCGGCTAACAAAAAACCTCCCAGCGAGCCATCTCCAGACTCTGATGCTGTTTTGCTTACGACCGCTTCTGGCCTGTTAATCGTCTCTTTAACAGCAGATTCAGGCTGCTTGTTTGTTTCTGCTACGTTAGCGGAGACGGATTCGGGCGTCGCTGCTACGTTAACGGTTTCGGTAACAGCGGATGTAATTTTGGGATTGGACGCAACCGCTGTCGTAGTAGCAGCCGGGGTTGTTGCCATTGCCGTCGCCTTGATGTCGGTCGTGAATTCAGCTTCGGCTGGAGGCAAGCATACTCCATCTTTTGTAGAGCAAACCTGGTATTCCGCCGTTCCGGCGAACGTAGCGTTAGGTTTTAAAACTTTAATCTTTTGGAGAAAAACTGCTTTGTTCGAAAACTGGCGGACCTTCGCTCCCCAGACTTCCTCGTAAACTTCTTCGACGCCTACAGGCACAGCTTTTCCGACAAGGCTATAGGAATCAGAGTTTGGAAATTTAAGTGAAGTAGGCACTGGACCAATATCAGGGTTAAGATCATTGGAATACATGTGCCAGCCATCGGCAATACTTACCTGAATACGTACGCTGATAACATCACCGACTTTAGCGGGTTGTTTATCGATTTTGGCTGACCAGAGAGTTGGATCTTTACGAATCTGCGCCGTTGCCGTTAAACTCACAAAAAGCCAGGCAACGAATGCGAAAATAGACTTCATACCGCGTTGGGTAACTGTTGATTTGATAGGACAACAGAAATACCGCAAAAATATTTCCATAAAAAGCCAATAGTGGTCAGATGATCGTGGTAAATGTTGAACCGCTATCATCTGACCACCATTGATGGTCGATTTCTGTCTAATAACTAAACAATATCGGATTCATCTCATCCTGCGGTTTGCTGCCCACAGGAACACTACTGAGCCATGTGACATGATCGGCCGTTTGGAATTTATTACGTGGTTGTGTTATAATCTGGTCTTTATCCATGTAGATCATCGTCATCACCTTCCGCGGACGATCTGAGGTGTTCGGGCCAGCACGATGGAACGTCCAGCCGGCGTGGTAGCTCACTTCGCCAAGTTCGAAGGGGGTATCATGAACCTTGAAATTCCGCTTTCGTAAAGTAACCTCCAATGTTTTTTCACTCTCATCGCTAATTTCGATATTCCGCCCAATTTCAACGTGCTGACTACCTTCGGCAAAAGCCAGTGGCCCCATTTCCATCGGTATATCCTGTAATGGAATCCAGACGGTCACGGCATGGGGAGATGCCAATGGCCAATAAAACTGGTCGGCATGCCAGGGGGTAATACCACCCGACGGTTCTTTATAAAGTGCCTGATCGTGATAAATTCGTACGCCCTCAACCCCCATCAGATCAGCAGCGATTTTGGCTAGTCGTTTCGAGAAAACGAATTCTCTGGCTTGATCGTCTTCCCGCCAGAGGTTCATAATCTGCAGAAAAGCCCGCTCATAGGTCGTACGGTCCTCCATAGGTTTAACGAGCGTATTAAGCTTAAAGACCAGATCGGTAATGATGTCGCCGTAATAACTTAGAACGGCCGGAGTCAACACGTGTTTGAGCTTAACGTAACCATTCTGTCGATAGAATGCAATCGCTTCCGGATTAAGCGTATACGGTTCGTCAAGTTGACTCAGCAGGAGGGCTTTATCGGCTAGGGCTTCCATAGCAAGAAGTGGCTCTTTTTAAAACGAATGAAAGTTTAGTTCATAAGACAGAAATGAATCTTATTTACCGTATAAACAATTGCGAATCACAAGTATACATCACCACTGCCTGAACGATATCTGTACAATCCACAACCCTTCGTATGGCTTTTATAGATATAGAGCAGTTTTGTCTGTTTGGTCCACAAAATCTTCTTCATCTTACGTACCTTTGTGTAGCTGTCTGGCTGTTGGCCAGTTTATTTGCCTGGCTGTTCAGTAATCGGCTGGCTATTAACTAAATAAAACGCTCATTCTGATGACGACCGTCACCTCTACCACCCGCGATACGCAGGTGTTTGATTTGATTGCTAAAGAACAACACCGGCAGGAGTCGGGAATCGAACTGATTGCTTCCGAAAACTTCGTGTCGCCTGCCGTTATGGAAGCGGCTGGAAGTGTGTTAACGAATAAATATGCGGAAGGTCTGCCCGGCAAACGATACTATGGTGGTTGTGAAGTAGTAGACCAGATTGAGCAAATCGCCATTGACCGGGCTAAAGAACTTTTCGGCGCTACGTGGGTAAACGTGCAGCCGCACTCGGGTGCACAAGCCAATACGGCTGTTTTTCTGGCCTGTCTGCAACCAGGCGATACCATTCTGGGATTTAATCTGTCACACGGTGGCCATTTAACGCACGGCTCGCCTGTGAATATTTCGGGTAAATATTTCCGTCCGACCTTCTACGGCGTTGAGCAGGAAACCGGGGTTATTAATTACGACGTAGTAGAAGAGACCGCAAAACGGGAAAAGCCTAAAATGCTTATCTGCGGTGCTTCCGCTTATAGCCGCGACTGGGACTACGCCCGCCTTCGCGCCATTGCCGATGAAATAGGCGCGATTTTGCTGGCCGACGTATCGCACCCGGCTGGGTTGATTGCTAAAGGCTTATTGAACGATCCGCTGGAGTATGCACACATTGTGACGACTACGACGCACAAAACGCTACGTGGTACGCGCGGTGGTATCATCATGATGCGGAATGATTTCGAGAATCCGTTTGGTGTTAAAACCCAGAAAGGTGAAACGCGCCTGATGTCGTCGTTGCTGGATTCCGGTGTTTTCCCAGGTACGCAGGGTGGCCCACTGGAGCACATTATTGCCGCCAAAGCCATTGGTTTCGGAGAAGCCTTAAGCGATGATTTCTACGATTACGCGGTCCAGGTGAAGGCCAACGCGCAGGCAATGGCAACTGCTTTACTGAACAGAGGGTATCAGATCATTTCGGGCGGTACGGATAACCACCTGATGTTAATTGATTTGCGTTCGAAAGGGTTGACGGGTAAATTGGCTGAGAATACATTGATTAAAGCCGATATTACGATTAACAAAAATATGGTTCCGTTCGATGATAAATCGCCCATGGTGACCTCTGGTATCCGGGTAGGAACGGCGGCTATGACAACACGCGGCCTGAAAGAATCGGACATGGAGCAAATTGTCGTATATATCGACAAAGTGCTGATGAATCACGACAACGAAGCGATTCTGTCGACCGTTAAAGAAGAAATCAACGAGTGGATGAAAGCATTTCCCCTCTACAAAAGTTAATTGTGAATGATTGAATGAGTGAATGGCTGACACAACGTTTTACTCATTCATTCGCTCATTCAATCATTCAATCATTCGCAATTACAACAATGCCATTAGATCAACTGACTGACGAAGAGATCGAGTCCGAAGGCAAGGAGATGTCCTTTCTGGACCATCTGGAAGAACTCCGCTGGCACATCATCCGGGCCGTTGGGTCCATTTTGATATTTGCTATTCTGGCTTTTATCTACATCGACGATATTTTCAGAATCGTAATTATGGGACCGAAAAATCCCAATTTCTGGACGTATCGAATGATGTGTAAACTAGCGGACACAACAGGGTATGCAGATTTGTGTGTGAAGAAACTCAACTTTGAATTGCAATCACTAGGCGTGTCAGACCAGTTTACTATGGCGATGACTTCATCGGCTATTATTGGACTGTGTTTTGCCTTTCCCTACGCCTTTTGGGAAGTTTGGCGGTTCATCAAACCGGGTCTGCGGATGGAGGAAAAACAGGCTGCTCGTGGTGCCGTGTTCTTCGTTTCTTTACTCTTTCTGACAGGGTTGCTTTTTGGCTATTTTATTGTTTCACCACTAGCGATCAACTTCCTGGCTAACTTTCAGATTACGCCTGAAATCAAAAACCAGTTCGACATTACGTCTTATATTGGCATACTGGTAACGCTCTCCCTGGGTTGTGCGCTCATTTTTCAGATGCCAATGGTCGCCTTCGTTCTGTCGAAAGTTGGTGTGCTGACGCCAAAGTTCATGCGTGAGTATCGAAAACACGCTTGGATCGTTATTCTGGTCGTAGCGGGTATCATTACACCATCGCCCGATATTTATAGCCAGGTACTGGTTGCCTTACCACTGACACTGCTTTATGAAGTCAGTATCATCGTGTCGGGACGTATTGAGAAGCAGCGATTGAAAGCGCATCAGGAGATGATGAAATCATAACGATACAAAGTAAAACTAAGGCTCTTTCTCACAGGAAGGGCTTTTTGCTTATAACAGGTTATTGTTATCTTTACTAAAAAGCAGACGGATGTAGTATATGCAGACGCTAGAGAAAATACGGCTGAGTGAGGAGCAGGTGGAAACACTTGAGGCTGGAGAAGTAGTCAGTATTCCTGCATCTTGGGAAGAATTTGAAGACTTCTTACCCGAAACAGAATACCGCGTCGAGTATTGTAATGAACAGGTTATCATAATGGGCTTAGCCGCTTTTATCCACGAACTTTTAGTAAGCCGGATAAATTATTTGCTCACGGGTTTTTATCTGGGGAAACCTTTCTACGTACTAGGTAGTAATGCTGGCATTCGAAAAGACGGGCGAAAAGGCCATTATAATGGCGACGTTCTGGTTATAAAAGGCAAGCCTGTCTTTCAGGATAAATCTCAATCAATCATTATCAATCCGTATGTAATTATCGAAGTGCTTTCGAAATCAACCTATAATTATGATTTAGGCACCAAGCGTCGGAAATACGAGCAGATGGAAACTGTTCAGGAAATTGTATTTGTAGACCCATTTGCCCACGAAGTGATTGTATGCCGACATACTGAACAAGCTAATGTCTGGATAGAAATCTCGTATACAGTTCCTGATGAACCAATTAGTATAGATGGTTTTGAGGTTCCATTGAAAGAAATTTTTGCCAATTTGCCTGAAGAGTAACATGCAATACGATTTTAGAAAATACCACTACCGGTCTATAAATGCCGCTACAGACGCTGAACGGACCGCTATCAATCAGGAATTAAAAGATTTATACGCGTCACTATCCGAAGACGAAAAGGAAGAGTTTAATCGTCAGCTGCAAGCTTTCCTGGCGAAAGAGATGGGGCGACTGAAATCTGGTTACGAATCGGTAAAAGGGAGCTTGGGGAATAATTAAGGCGGTAGCTCGGCCAGTCTATATTAAATCATTCCTCGTGCTTTCAATTCTAGATACTTATTGATCGTATTGGCCGTAAGATTTTGAGGAGCAGTCAAAATGGTTTGAATACCGTACTGGGCTAATTCCTTGACGATCTGCTTCTTCTCAAAGGAAAATTTCTCGCCAATCGTTTTGAAATAAATCTGTTCTGTATCGGCAGCTGGCGTATCCAATAGGTTTCGTAACTCTGTATTTTCGAAGAAAATTACCAATAACAAATGATCCTTGGCTAATCGGCGCAAGTACAGTAATTGTCGGTGCATGCCACTTACAGTCTCAAAGTTGGTGAATAGCAGCAACAAACTTCGCTGACGAATGTGTGCCCGAACGCTGGCGTATAGGTTTTCATAATCGGTCTCCAGAAAACGCGTTCGTTGCCGGTAAAGCAGTTCAAGAATCTTGAGCATGTGTCCCGATCGGCGGTCGGCAGGGAGGAGTTGGCCAATATGATCGGAGAACGTTAGAATGCCAGCCCGATCCTGTTTCATGAGCGCAATATTACTCAGCACTAAACTGGCATTAATGGCGTAATCAAGGAGCGACAAACCATCGAATGGGGACTGCATAACACGCCCTTTATCAATCAGGCAGTAAACCGGCTGTGACCGTTCATCCTGGTACGCATTGATCATGAGCGCTGTATTCGGCGAATGGGCACGCCGGGAAGTAGCTTTCCAGTTGATCGTCCGGATATCATCGCCAGTTGTATAGGGGCGCACCTGCTCAAATTCCATGCTGTGGCCGATACGTCGGATACGCTTGACACCCACTTCGCTTAGACGGTTTGTGGCTGCCAGTAATTCGTACTGACGCATCTGCAAAAACGACGGATAAACGGCTACCGTTTTACCCTGCTCAAATTTATAACGGCGCTTCAGCAACCCCAATGGCGACAGAACGAACACGTTTACAGCGCCAAAGCTATATTCACCCCGGCGTGTGGGGCGCAGTTCATAGCGGATCGCCTGCGTTTCTCGTGGGTTGAGTCGGGCTCGAAACAATACGTCCCGCCGTTGAAACTGGAATGGAATTTCATCAATCACATCCACATCGACCCGAAACGTATAGCGGTTTTCCAGGTAAATTGTCAGCGGATTTTCATCGCCGTTTGATAGGCGTTCTGGTAATTCACGTCGTGCGAAAAAGGCAGGCTTACCGGTTGTATTCTTCCGAAACAGGAGCCAGCCATCTATACCTATCAGAATGATAAAAACAGCGAAGACAACCTGCATCAACGGGAACAAAATTGGGAAAGCATAGGCCGCCACAAATAAGAGCACGATGGCTATCAAGGAAAACCACAAGCGCGTTGCGACGAAGAGAGAGCGAAAAAGAGTCAACGGCTTTGGGTTTTTAGATTGGCGAGAGCTGAGTCAATTTCAGGCTCATAAATAGGATTAAACACGTCTTCCTGATAATCGCCCGTTCGTTGCGCCCGGAATGCTTTGTAAAAAAAAGATGCATCCTGAAAGGCTGTCTGGGCTTCTGACGTTCGGTTCAGTTGGAGGAGCGCACGTCCACGTTGATAGTGTACAAGTGCCGACCGGTTAAAATTTTTAGCTGCGTGATCTAGATCCAACAAAGCTTTATCAGGCTGCTGCATAGCCATGTAGCTAACGGCCCGACTAACGTAATGTCGGTAGTTGACCCATTCCGTGCCATGCTTAGCCACCAGTGAATCAATGCCAGTCGAGAATTGCTCAAGCGCTTTAGCGTGATTGCCGAGGCTACGATACGTTAATCCACGCAAATAACTTACGGGACTATTACTGATCATATCGTTGAAAGCAGGCGTCAGTGCGTCGTAAGCGTCGAAGTGAGCAAGTGCCCGAGGGTAATCATGTAACTCGGAAAGATAGAGTTCGCCGACGAAGCCGTGTTCTTTTGGATACAACGCACACGTTTTTTCCAGCCACACGACTGCCTGTTCGTAATCACGACGCCATAAGTAATTAAGCGCACGATAGCGGTAATTGTCTGCAGTGGCCGATAACGTATCCATACGCGCCTTTTCTCGCCTTTCTGCAAAGAAGAACTGCTTTTGCGCAGATCGATTACCCGCCAGTTCTGAGGCAAACGCATTTAAAAGTCGCTCACCGTTCTGCTGAGCCATCACCGATATAGGAAACAAGTAGAGGTAACAGAGTCGCTTCATGGCAGAATATCGGTTAAACGACCATCCTGAAGTCGAAATGTAAGGGAAACCGCTACGTCCAGCAGCCACTCATCGGGATTATTTGGTTTGCGAAGTGACGGGTCGGTCGCTACCTGGTTGCGGCAAATAGCAACTAATTGGTTGGTAATTTGAGGGTTAAACATTCTAGGACAGTAACTCTCATCAAAACCGCGTAGCTCAAACAATCCTTGCTCGCCTTCACAATTCACAACGAATCGAATTCGAATTAGCCCTGATTCACCCGGTTGACTAATGGGTTGGTAGGTCTTCCTGAACAGATGGACCAGATCGTACCGCTTATCTGAACGGCTCAGTGATCCCTCTCTCCATCTGCTCGAAAAACAATTGGAGCAAGGCTGAAAACCGTTGGGGCGACACGTCTCGCCGGGCAGTAAATTTCGAACCAACCGAAACGTTTCTTTAGCGACAGCGCATCCGTTCCAGCCAGTAGCCTGCAGTTGATGGGGGGATAAGCTAACGATCTGCCAAAGTGGCTTATAGCCTCGATCACGAGTGTACTGATTTCCCTGAATGACTAAAAAGATGGATTGACCAAACCGTTTTACTTGCCAGTAGTGAGCAGTACGTTGCTTGGTTGCAGGATTTTCCAGCGCTACTTTGCCATCGGTATAAAAATAAATAGTCAGGCTATCTGATTGCCAAACACGTCCACTCAACTGTTTGTGTACAAGAATAGAGTCTATCGCTACGTCAGTAAACCGGCGAAAAACCATGGGGTAATTAGCGCCGATTCGCAGTAAATTGTTCTGGATAGAAACGAGTCCGGGTGCAAAACGAATTGTATCTAAACGCATGCTTTCGCCATGAAATGCCCAGGTCGAGGTGCGTTTGCCTGCTGAGCCATCGACCATGCCGAAATGATACGTACTGTCGGCATCTAACTGGATATAGGTTGCTAAGGGGCAGGTAAAGTCAGTATCCCATTCTGAATGAACACCGATCCACGTACCCACGAACTGATCACGCGTTAGCGCTTGAGCGAAGCTGGATGAGTGACTGATAATGAATAATGGAGCCTGAAGGACAAAAAGCCATCGTTTCCTTAGACAAGTCAGCTTAAGGAATCTACGATCAAACGCTACTCTTGCAAAATCAGTTATCATTCATGACTCATTTCTCACCGGGGCACTTCAATCTTTTTGACTAACTGCGATACGACTTCATCGGCTGTGCCTCCTTCCATTTCTCGTTCGGGCGTAAGCAATATGCGGTGACGTAACACGGGCGTGGCCAGTTCCTGCACATCTTCGGGCGTAATGAAATCGCGACCCCGGAGCGTAGCAAGTGCTTTTGCACTATTTAGTAACGCCACCGATGCTCGGGGTGACGCCCCCAGGTAAAGCGATTTATTCGCGCGCGTAGACTGCACAATCTGCGCAATGTAATCGAATAAATTATCCTCGACGTGCACCTGATGGACTTGACTACGTAACGAAGCCAGCTGCTCGGCGGAAAGCACCGCGCTGACTGCATCGAGTGCATCCGTCAAATTCCGGCGTTGATGATGACCCCGGAGGATATCAACTTCTTCGGCTGCGTCTGGATAACCAACTACGATTTTAAAGAGAAATCGATCCAGTTGCGCTTCGGGGAGTCGATACGTACCTTCCTGCTCAATGGGGTTCTGCGTAGCCAGTACCATGAATGGCTCGTCAAGATGATACGTTGTCCCGTCGTTCGTCACCTGCCGTTCCTCCATTACTTCAAACAAGGCTGCCTGTGTTTTCGCCGGAGCGCGGTTGATTTCGTCAATCAGTACGAGGTTAGAAAAGATAGGCCCTTGTCGAAACGTGAAGTCGCCCGTTTTGGGCATAAAAACGGATGTGCCCAATACGTCGGACGGCATCAGATCGGGCGTAAACTGGATGCGACTGAAATTGACCGACATGGTTTTTGCCAGCAGCTTCGCCGTTAATGTTTTTGCTACCCCAGGTACTCCCTCGATCAAAACGTGCCCATCAGCAAGCAGCGCCGTTAAGAGCAAATCAACCGTCTGGTGTTGCCCAACGATAACCTTGCCGACTTCAGCGCGAATCGCGTCGACAGTTGTGTTGAGCGGAGTAAGGTCTAATCGGGAATCGAATGTATCCATAACTGATTTTGAACCGGGATTCCACAGCTTAAACGGATTTTGTTGATCACTTGCCCAAAGCAAAATCATATGAATCCTAAAATCAGCTCAATCCTGGTTCTGACTGTTTAAAGTTCTCTATTGCTTTATTGAGTGTTAGTAAATCAAACTCTGAAAGCGAAATACTTTTTTGCGCATCACGCAGAAGCCGTACTAAGTCAGCCGTTTCCTGAATCGACGCGCCACTCTTTTGAGCTAATGTTTCCGTAAAATCTTTGTCTAAAGTCGTTGTGTTCAGTCCATAGCGTTCGCGAAGTTCGGCCAGAAAATACTGAATCTTTTTTTGAGCCAGGTTATGGTGATCGCCTTGCTGGAAATACACGCGCCCAACGGTCTTAACAAAATCCAGCGACGTATTGGCCAGGGGTTCGATCACCGGGATAATGCGCTGCGTTCGTTTACCCGCGAAAATTACGTAGAAAATCAGCCCAAACGCTACTAAATAATAAGCCCAGTTCAGGGCAGGCTGCGAGCGAATGTATCGGAAAATGGATTGCTGATCTTCATCAAACCGGCCCTGTGTCTGATACTCATCCCAGTACGTAGGCAGGACTGGCAAATAGGAGAGGGCCTTGAAGGCATAGTCCGATGTTTTTGGGTCCAGTACATAGTAGTTTGTGAACGCCAGCGGTAAGTTGTGGATAAAAAACTGGCCTTTCCCATATTGAATGCGAATGAAAACGGGCTCGTTGCGCGCGTTACGTCCCAGTACCGTTGTGTTTTGTGGTTTTTTGATAATCAGAAAATTACGGCCGTCATCATGGAAAAAATTATAGCCACTCGTTTTCCGTAATTGCGAATTCGTAAAGTTCTGACGTAACGTAGTATCCGCTTTAGATTGATTCTTTTCATCCGCTTTAAACCCCAGCGCTATTCCCAGTGAATCAGGAAGTACATAGGCCGATATAAATACGTTATTTCCCCGCTTAACGTACGCCAGAAGTTTCGATAATTCGGAGCGGTCAATAGTAAGATCATGACACACCAACAGATAATTACTTCGCGTCGAAAGATCGGTTTCGGTCAGAAAATTATAAACGGGCAGTCGAACTGGTTTTACCGATAATGGCTTCATCACGTCTGGCAGTAACTCAAATAAAGCCTGCGTGCCAAACGGGATTTTATCGTCGTTTCGGTACGTTGGCTTCCAGTCGATTGGCTTTGGCCGGTAATAGTCAAAAAGCACGTAGGCCACTACAGTCACGAGCAGGATAAGCAGGTATTTATTCGGCTTCGGCAAAATCGATTCTTAGTTTACAGGAGTTGATGAAGAAAGCGTCCGGTTAAACTCCCGAAAATGTTGACTAATTTGTTGAAAACGACTATCATCCACCGGAAAATCACCATACCACACAAATTCGAACTGGCGTGTTAACTGCTCAAAATCAGCTTGAACGGGTGACTTGGCTAGTTCATACACGTATTGACGGTTGGTTTTGTCAGACTTATAATCAATTAGATTGCTGTCAGTTAGTCGTTTAAGTATTTGTAAATACAGCAGTCGGACTGCCAGTCGGAAGTTTCGCTGAGTAACCGCTTCGTCAACAGCAGCATCGAAGTTGATTTCGTGGATGTTTTCAGCTAGATTCTCGTAATTCAGACGATCAGATAGCGCTTTCTTCGGAAACAGAAAGTTTAATGCTTCCGCCTTTATTAACAGATAGATAACCAGACCTGCTATAGCCGCAAGAACAACGTACTGCCAAACGTTTTGATAGGCATCACTAGCCAGAAACTTAGCGAATTTTCCAAAAAGCCAGGCAAATAAACGCGCTATCGGATTTTCGGGCGGGGGTGCTTCATGTCCATATTGATAGTTGTGGTCCGTTTGCAGATCACGCAGATGATCAGGTGCGGGGTAACGTACATGCGTGGATGCACGATCGTCTGGCGCAGCGGCTTTCTGAGCGTACAGATCACATGTGCCGAAAAAAAGCAATGTCGTGATAAATAGTACTACATGAAGCGGAAAGACAAATCGCCGTGGATTTCTGCAAAATTGAGTGTTAATACGTTTCATCATCCGTTGAACGGGGCTGAGTGGGCGTAGTGCCAATGGAGTCGATGGCTGAGATCATCCCGCGACCTTCCTGCCGTTCAACCAGATTCGTGTACTGAAACCCAACGGCTGTATAGATCACTACGTTCAGAATTGTTTTTCCAACCAGATTAATAACGTTGCCCAATACAAGCCAAACGACTGAAACATCGGGAAGCATCTTGGCACTGGTCAAAAAGGCGATGACTGCGGTCGGTACTGCAAAGACAAGCCCGATGAGTCCGACGATGAGGCTCATAACAAAAATCAAACCGAACGTAGACCACCATTTATCGCGGATGAGCTGGAAACAACGGGTCCAGGTTGAGCCGAAATCAGTTTCTTCGAACGACATAACGGCTAATGACAGGGAAAGAGCAACGGCGAGATATAGGCCCGGAATGACGAAGAAAAGAATGCCAAATCCAATAATAATCGAGTTCAGAATCGAAATCAGAATTCCCCGGCCAATCACAGGCTGGACTTCGGCCCAGACATCCGGCACCGTTATTTCCCTGCCGTCTGCACGGTCATAGACCTTCATGTGCGCGTACGTAGTCAGGATAACGGCCAGATTAGCCATGAGGCTGAAAAACATCGCTAGCCAGAACGAAGGTGATGCGAAAAAACCTAACATCTGAAAAGCATAGAACGGGTTGTCGGTTTTAGCGTTAGCTGATTCACCTATCAGCCTCATCATGTTCGATTGTACCACCCCGGTTGCGATACCAGCCACCAGCGCAACTGGTCCAACAATGTAAAGCAGCGACAGCCCCAAACTGCGAAAGTTCTCGATAATGTACTGAAACGTAGCGTTGATCTTATTGCCAAAGTCACGTTGCTGAAAGAGACGGATCATGACACGATTTTGCGGTTAAGTGAGATTGGGTATAGAATGAAGTACCAGATGATAAAAGCAGCCGACAGCAGAATAATACCTCCGCTTACAACAGCCGGTAAGGTCAGACGTGTAATGAAACTTTCCAGAAAGCCGGCCGTAATAAAAATTGGTACCAGCCCAATTGCAATTTTCAACCCTTGCTTGACGCCCCGCTTGAAGGACTCCAGTCTTGAGTAGGTTCCTGGAAACAGAAGACTATTCCCAACCGTCAGCCCCGCGCAGCCCGCAATGACAATCGCCGAAATTTCGAGCGTACCGTGAATCCAGATCTTAAGCACTGAATCGAGAAGTAAGCCACGTTCGTAAAAAAAATACTGGAACGACCCCAGCATCACGCCGTTATAAAACAGCATCGCTATGGTGCCGAACGAGGCAAACAGGCCAAACATAAACGTTCGGAATGCTACGTAGATGTTGTTCAAGGTAATCTGGACAAACATAGACGCCTGATCGCGGCTGTTATACACACCTAATGGATCGCCCTTCTTGATGTTTTCGAGGGTCATGTTAACGTACTGATCGCCCAGAATCAAGCGCACGAACGTATTGTCATGAGCTGCCGAAACCCAACCCAAAATACAGGCTACCAGAAATATACCGGCTGATAAGGCTAACAGTCGATGCGATTCCCGGAATAAAAGGGGTAACTCATATTTCCAGAACGTAATGAATCGGCTGCGCTCATCCTGCCGATTCTGCATCAGGCCCCGGTGCATCTGGGCAGCCCTGCCGTTGAGGTAGCGCGTTACCTTGGCATCAGGATAGAAGGTCCGGGCGTACGACAGGTCATCGGTCAGCTCTACAAAGCGGTCGGTCAATTCGTCGGGGTTACGCGTAGGATTCTGTTCCATGTCGCGCCACTTGTCGGCGTTACGTTTGATGAAAAGAGCTTCGCGCATGTAAGTTGATCCGGGAACGCCCGTGCGGTCAATAGTCGTTGGAGGTCAAATTAGCTAAGTTCCCGAAGGTAGCCAAGTTGCGAATTAGTTTTCTAAAAAAGTTTTTGACGAGACAAGCTTACTTCCGAATTTTGACCGCACGGGCTTCTCCGTTCCGATTTAAATTTCCTGAATGTCTGTTGCCATCCGTACTTCCCAAAACGTTGTGCTGGAATACGACCCTGCTAGTGTTGGTGATCGCATTCTGGCAACGTTGATTGATTATGCCGTGTTTTTCGGGTGGTTTATGCTGACGATTGCTCTACCAGCGCGGCTGGGGATCGGGCGGTCAGATTTCTACGTTGTACTGATCCTGATGCCCATTGTGTTTTATGATCTGCTTTGCGAGTGGCTGCTCAATGGCCGTAACATCGGCAAATTAGCCATGGATATTCGGGTTGTCATGCTCAATGGGTCGCAACCAACGCTGGGGGCGTACCTCATTCGATGGCTCTTTCGCATTGTCGAGTCAGCTGCCTTTTTAGGGGGCATTGTTCCCATACTTACCGTAGCGGCCAATGGCAGAGGACAACGCCTGGGCGACATTGCCGCTGGTACAACGGTCGTTAAACTCAAACCTGCCGTTACGTTAGACGAAATCCTGATTCAGCCCGCTTCGGAGAATTATACCATCCAGTTCCCGGATGTTCGATTGCTGTCTGATCGCGACATTACCATTGTTCGCGAAATCCTTCGCCGTAGCGACGAAGGGGCTTTGATACGTACTGCCGATAAGATCAAAACGGTAACCGGTATTCAAAGCAATTTGCCGAACCGGGCGTTTCTGGAAACGGTTATCCGCGATTATGAGTTTATAATGATACAACAGTAGCCTGGACGGCCACGTCCGGGGGTAATACCGTACTTGTTTCACCCGGACGTGGCCGTCCAGGCTACCCCTATGCTCGATTCCATTAAAACTCTCGCCCGGCAATATGCGGCCGATATTGTGCAGACCCGTCGACACCTGCATGCGCACCCCGAACTTTCGTTTCACGAACGAGATACCGCTCGCTTTGTGGCCGATCAACTGAAAGCCATTGGTATTACACCACAGGAAGGCGTGGCTGATACGGGTCTGGTCGCCATCATTGAAGGACGTAACGCTGGCTCCCCGGGCTCATCAAAAGTTGTCGGTCTACGGGCTGATATGGATGCATTGCCCATTCACGAAGCAAATGACGTTCCGTATAAATCAACCGTGGAAGGGGTCATGCATGCGTGTGGACACGATGCGCATACAGCTAGTCTACTGGGTGTCGCCCGCATTCTGCACGTACTACGCGATCAGTTTGACGGAACCGTAAAACTGGTTTTCCAGCCGGGCGAAGAAAAAGCGCCGGGAGGAGCCTCGCTGATGATTAAAGAAGGCGTTCTGGAAAACCCGGCACCCATCAGTATGCTGGGTCAACACGTAGCGCCGAATATTCCGGTTGGGAAGATTGGTTTCCGCGAAGGCATGTATATGGCTAGTACCGACGAAATCTATATGACCGTACGTGGCAAAGGGGGCCATGCTGCCATGCCAGATAATTTGGTCGATCCAGTGCTGATTGCCTCTCATATCATTGTCGCTCTGCAACAGATCATTAGCCGGAACCGTCCACCCGCCAGTCCATCGGTCTTATCATTTGGTCGGTTCATTGCTGATGGCGTAACGAACGTAATACCGAACGAGGTTACCATTCAGGGTACGTTCCGATGCATGAACGAAGAATGGCGCGCAGAGGGCAAAAAACGCATGGTCAAATTAGCCGAAGGCATTGCCGAAGCGATGGGCGGCTCCTGCGAGTTCGAGATTGTCCACGGCTACCCATTCCTGAAAAACCATCCCGAACTAACCCGACGTGTACGGGCGCAGGCCGTCGAATACATGGGACAGGAAAACGTAGTAGACCTCGATCTATGGATGGCGGGCGAAGATTTCGCTTTTTACTCGCAGGTGGTCGATTCGTGTTTTTACCGATTAGGCACACGTAACGAAGAGCGAGGAATCGTATCGGGCGTTCATACCCCAACCTTCGACATCGACGAAGCTGCTTTAGAAACTGGCGCTGGCCTGATGAGCTGGCTGGCGGTACGGGAATTGCAAACAGTTTAACGACGAACAAGAACGTTTTTGCGAGAAAACCGACTGCATATCGATAGTCGGTTTTTTTGTTATTAAAAGATGATTAGTAAGATTCTAATTAGGCCAGTTTCACAAAAAGTGTATCGTCAAAAATCACAATCCATTCCCCGATTGTTATACATTTGTAATTGCTTAAAACGTTCTACTTGAAAGCCTAATTACTATAAACCTATGAACAGAAGAGACGCCCTTATGCGGGTGGCCGCGCTGGCCGGCGCAACCATATCGTTGCCTGCGTTGGCCGATACGCTCGAAGCCTCGGCCGCTCGACGTACCCTGACGGGTAAGCCACTTTTCTTTACGGCTGATCAGGACGCAACCGTCGCTGAATTGGCCGATACGATTATTCCCACGACGAGCACGCCTGGTGCCAAAGCTGCTAAGGTGAATGAAATCATCGATGTTATCGTAAAAGATTGCTACAAGCCAGACGATCAGCAACGCTTCCTTGATGGGCTGACGCAAACCAACAAGTTAAGTCAGGATGCGTACGGAAAAGCATTCGTACAACTGGACCCAGCGCAACGTATCGAGATTGTTAAAAAACTCGAAGCCGACGACAAAGAACGTAAAGCCCAAATGGCTCCAGCCAAAAGCGCGGCCAAAGTAGAAAATTCGCAAGCTGATCTACAAATGCCAGAAGCGAAAAAGCGGTATACGCCTTTCTTTACCATGCTGAAAGACCTAACGCTGACGGGCTACTTTACCTCCGAAATCGGAGCAACACAAGCTCTTGAATACGTAGCGGTTCCGGGCCGATACGATGGTTGTGTTACGCTTAAACCTGGTCAGAAAGCCTGGGCAATCTAAAAAGGTTGTACAGTTGTAAAGATCATAAAGTTGTAAAGCTTCTTACCTGAGAGCTTGGCTACTCTATCATCACACAACTCTATAGCTACAAACACTCTTCTCACAGAATGAACCTTAATATAGACGCTAAAAAAGATATGACCTACGACGCTATTGTCGTTGGGTCGGGTATTTCGGGTGGCTGGGCTGCTAAAGAACTTACCCAAAAAGGATTGAAAGTGCTGATGCTGGAGCGTGGTCGCGATGTGAAACACATTGAAGGCTATCCAACGGCTACCAATAACCCCTGGGATTTTCCACACCGGGGACGTATCACGACGATGGCGGCTGAAGAGTACTGGGCCAACATGCGTACCGGCTATACCGCTAACGAAGAATGGCGTCACTTTTTCGAGAACGATAAAGAAAATCCTTACCTCGAAAAGCCAAATCGCAAAGTAGACTGGATTCGTGGGTATCACGTAGGTGGTCGTTCACTGATGTGGGGCCGTCAGAGTTACCGCTGGAATAAAGAAGACTTCATGGCAAACGGCAAAGAAGGCATTGGTGTTGACTGGCCAATCCGCTATGAAGATCTGGCACCCTGGTATACCTATGTGGAAACCTTTGCCGGGATTTCGGGTAACAAAGATGGTTTGGACGTACTGCCTGATGGTAATTACCTGCCACCTATGCAGATGAACTGTCTGGAAAAGGAAGCAAAAAAGAAGATTGAAAAAGCCTTTGCTGGGCGTACCGTTACGATGGGCCGTACGGCTCACCTGACGGCACCGAAACAGCTTCACTACGATCTGGGTCGGGCTGCCTGCCAGTTCCGAAACCAGTGTATGCGTGGCTGTCCCTACGGTGCTTATTTCAGTACACAATCGGCTACGTTACCAGCCGCTGTGAAAACGGGTCGCCTGACGTTACGTCCTGATTCGATTGTTTCGGAAGTGCTTTACGACGAAAAGAAAGGAAAAGCAACTGGCGTTCGGGTTATTGACCAGAATACGAAAGAGGTGCGTGAGTACTACGCCAAAGTCATCTTCCTGAATGCATCCGCTTTCGCCAGTACGTCGATTCTGATGAATTCGAAGTCGCACCGGTTCCCGAACGGAATGGGTAACGATTCTGACCAACTCGGACGTAACATCATGGACCACCATCTGGCTGCAGGTGCTGCTGGTACGTTTGATGGGATGGAAGATCAATATTATTATGGGCGTCGGGCGAACGGCGTGTACATTCCTCGCTACCGTAACTGGGGTAAAGATAAACGGGATTACGTACGCGGCTTTGGTTATCAGGGTGGTGCCGGTCGGGGTGGCTGGAACCGGGGGAATGGCATGGAAGGTTTCGGTGCTGATTTCAAAGAAAGCTTAACCAAACCAGGCGGCTGGACAATGAGCCTTGGTGGTTTCGGCGAAATGATCGCTGATCCCAACAACCGCATGACGCTTTCGCCTGATCAGAAAGATAAGTGGGGCTTACCAATCATCGTGTTCGATGCTGCTTATGGTGAAAATGAGAAAAAAATGCGGATCGATATGATGAATGATGCCGCCGAAATGCTCGAAGCAGCCGGTATCAAGAACGTAACGCCCTATAACGATACGACTAAAAATCCAGGTATTGGTATCCACGAGATGGGTACCGCTCGTATGGGCCGCGATCCAAAAACATCAATACTGAATGCGCATAACCAGCTTCATACGGTTAAAAACGTATTCAACACGGATGGCGCCTGCATGACGTCAGCTTCCTGTGTGAATCCATCACTGACTTACATGGCACTGACGGCTCGTGCGGCTGACTTTGCTGTTAAGGAAATGAAAAAAGGTACGTTATAAGCTATATCATTGTAGTTTAAAAAAGCCATAAGCAGATCTGCTTATGGCTTTTTCTTTCATAAAAACTGGACTCGGAAGAAGTATTACAGGTATTTATTAAAAAAATATTAAACAACTCTGGATTAGCGTAGTTATACTATAGAATATCGCGTTAAAACGCTTTAAACATACTCAACTAATGAAAAAAATAGTAATGATGGGTTGCATGCTGGTAGCCGGCATAGCCCTTAATGCAAACGCACAAAATACGAATTCAACGACCAATTCAGGGACAACCGGAACGACGGGGACATATGCAAACCCATCGAATACGGGAACCAATTCAGGTACGTATCAGACGCAGCCTGGAACGAATTCAGGTATGAGTCAAACACCTGCTCCGGTCAATACGGGCATCAATCAGCCACAGGCGCCAACAGGTGTAAATCAGGCTACTCCACCAACGAGTACCAATACGTATCAAAACCAGCCGTCAACGACCAACGGAACAATGACGACTCCGGCGCAGACGGGAACCGTTAATCCAACTACGGGTACTACGAACACACCGTCTACGGTAACTACCCCCAACAGCACGTACAGCACAAAACCTGGTACGATGAATACGGGTACGGAGCCATCGAATAGCACGTTGAACTCAATGGGGACCACTGATCGGACAAACACGGGCACAACGACTAACGGCAGTCGCCGTACGAGAACTGGCTCATCGACTACGACGCCAAGCAAGCCCTAAAGAAAGTGGGTTAAGTATAACAGCATAAAAAAGGTCAGGGTGTACTTTTGCAAAAGTACACCCTGACCTTTTTTATGCCAGATGAAACGCCACTAATCTCGCTGATGTACTTTGTTGCTCGCCGAAGTGGGCAGACGATCTTATCCAATATAACATTTACCCTTAACCAGGGCCAGTGCTGGGCGGTCGTTGGTTCTACTGGTAGTGGAAAGACAGCCTTTTTGCAAGCACTTGCTGGCCAGTTTCCTGCGCCACCTGGTACGGCTTTTCGTAAGACATCTCCTGAGTTTGTGTCGTTTAAAGAAGAGTCCAGTCAATTTTCGTATAGTGGCTATTTCTATCAGCAGCGTTATCAGGCGACAATGGGTGATAAGCCAGAAGGAGAAGACGATGCTTATCATTCCATTCCGACGTTACGTAAATTTTTACAATACACAGAATCACCGGAAAATAACGCGCTGATTAAACGGTTAGGGCTAGAACCTCTGCTGGAACGATCGTTTCTGAAACTATCGAACGGCCAGACTCGCAAAGCCCGAATCGGGAAAGCGTTGCTACGTCATCCCTCCGTATTGCTCCTGGATAATCCATTTGTCGGGCTGGATAAAACGTTTCGGACGGAATTGACAAGCTGGCTAGGAGAGTTGATCGCTCACGGTTTAACGCTCGTATTAGTGACTGAAGCTGACGATATTCCGCCTTTCGTTACCCACGTTATGGCACTAGATAAAAGTAGCCTACAGTGGCAGGGCGATAAAAAGAACTATGTTCCCGTTATAGAGAACGTATCAGAATCTATACTTCCGATACTCCAGACGAAACCACAACTTCCTGATTTTTCGGATGCCTTTCGATTACGGAACGTTACGGTACGTTATGGGGACACGGTAATTCTAAATAATATCAACTGGGCGATTCAGGCGGGGGAGCGATGGGCGTTGCTGGGTCGAAACGGTGCGGGAAAATCAGTGCTGCTTAGTCTGCTATATGGTGATCACCCGCAGGCATACGCTAATGACGTGAGCGTTTTTGGGTATCGGCGTGGGAAATCAGGTGAGAGCATCTGGGATGTTAAACGAAGGATTGGCTTCGTGTCACCTGAACTGCATCTTTATTTCCCACAGCATCTGTTAGTACGTCAGGTAGCTCTTACGGGTCTTACTGATACGCTTACGCCACCAAAGCGTGTCGCGCCCGAAACCGAAGCCGATCTAAATCAACTGCTAGGCTATTTTGGCCTGACTGATACGCAGAACCGATCATTCGGGACCTTATCCGCCGGTGAACAGCGGCTGGTTTTGTTAGTTCGCGCCTTGCTTAAAAATCCTCCTGTATTGTTACTGGATGAACCTTTCCAGGTTATCGATGCACGTCATATAGAGCTGGCCCGGCGATTAATTGACAGTTTATCTGATAAAACCATCCTGTTCATTTCACACAATCAGCACGAACTGCCTGATACGATCGACCAGATTTTTGATCTCGATGCCAGGCGCTAGCTTATTATTCATCATTTATAATTCAATACGTGCTTGTCTTTTCGAATTGTAAAATCAACCTTGGACTACGTATTACGGAGAAACGTTCCGATGGTTTTCACAATCTACAGTCCTGCTTTTATCCGGTTGGTTGGGGTGATATACTGGAGGCCATTCCGTCAAAGACGTTTGCGTTCAGTAGTAGTGGATTATCTATTCCAGGCGAACTGAGGACTAACCTTTGCGTTCGGGCGTATGATTTGTTGAAGGCCGACTTTGATCTGCCGCCGGTTCAGCTACATCTCCATAAACTTGTGCCGATTGGGGCAGGTTTGGGTGGTGGTTCGGCTGATGCTGCCTTTACGTTACGTTTGTTGAATGATCAGTTTAAGCTGGGACTAAGCATTGCTCAGCTTGAAGAATATGCTCGATTGCTGGGTAGTGACTGCGCTTTTTTCATTCAGAATCGTCCATTGTATTGTCTTGAAAAAGGGGACGTGTTTCAGGACATTACTATTGATTTGAGCGGATATCATATTCTGCTGGTTTACCCGAATCTAGCCATCTCAACAGCTGAGGCTTATGCTGGAGTAAGACCACAGCAGCCTGAAACGTCCTTATTCAATCAATTACAAGCGCCCATCGATGCCTGGTGTGAGACTATTCACAATGATTTCGAAGATAGTCTGTTTCCACAGTACCCGGTGTTGGCTCAAATCAAAGAGCAACTTTATGAAGCCGGTGCCGTTTACGCCAGCATGAGCGGTTCTGGCTCAACGATATACGGAATTTTCCAGGCTCCTGTAGTTCTCCCAAACCAATTTCTAAATTACAGCGTTTGGCAAGGAAAGTTATAGTGGTTAGCAAACGATTAGTGGTCAGTAGTGAATGGCAGAGTAACTAACCACTAACTACTATTGATTAACCACTGGTAACTAACATGAGCAACTTTGTGACCAAACGGCGGGAGCCGTTCCGCTTTATGGTCTGGCTGGGTATTGCGAGCAGCGTGATGATTTTCACGATGCTTTTAATTGCCTATATTATCCGTCAAACGGGCTCCGGTTGGCGAGATGTAAAGTTGCCGGGTGTCTTTTTGGTTAGCACAGTTGTCATTCTATTGAGCAGCTTCACACTGAACAACGCTATCCAGGCTTTTCATCACGAACGCTTCAACAACTATCGCACGAATCTGGGCACCACGCTTGTGCTAGGTACGTTGTTTATGCTACTTCAGGGGTGGGGGTGGCGTCAGATGATTCGGGCAGGCGTTACGTTAGAAGATAATCCAGCCGGGGGGTTCATTTATATTATATCAGGAATTCACTTAATACATATTCTGATTGGCATCATTTTTCTGATCATCATGCTGGCTGAGGCTCTACGACGTCGGCCTTATATCGATTCGTTTGTTTATAGCGTGAACCCGCCGAATCGCCTTAAAATCAGATTGATTACCCTATACTGGCATTTTGTCGATATTCTTTGGATTGGCCTGTTTGTCTTTCTGCTCATTCATCACGGCCTTGATTTACATCTGTCTTTATAAAAACTATCTGCTTTTGAGGGTTTATAGCGTTCTTTGTGTAAAATAACCTCATTGTTACTCTCAATTTATTCATGAAAAAAATTGCTCTCTGGGCAGGGTTTTGGGCCTTTAGTCTGGCTTCATTTGCCCAAACAGCACCGTCTTCTACGTCGGCTTCAAAATACGATCCTCTCGCCTTATTTCATCCACTGTTTAACATGCAGCCCGGCAACGACTACCGCACGGGCAGCGGTGCACCCGGACCGCGCTATTGGCAGAACAAATCTGATTATCAAATCAACGTAGCGATCGATGATCAACAGAATACGATTACGGGCGAAGTGGTGATAACGTATAAAAATAACTCGCCCGAAACGTTGCCTTATCTGTGGTTACAGTTAGACCAGAATGCCTTTAGTGATACGTCGCGCGCTACTAAAACTACACCCGTTTCCGGTGGACGGTTTGGTAATCAGGGCTTTGCGGGCGGATTCACAATCTCAAGCGTAACCATTGATCATGCTCAGGGAAAGTTTACGACAATGCCCTACGTAATAACGGATACACGAATGCAGGTTCGCCTAACGGAACCGGTGAAACCGAACGGGGACGTAGTGAAGGTAAAAGTGGCCTATTCGTTCAAAATTCCTGAATATGCCTCAGACCGCATGGGCCAATTGAAACGTAAAGACGGGATCATCTACGAAATTGCTCAATGGTACCCACGTATGTGTGTGTATGACGACATTGAAGGCTGGAACGTACTGCCTTATCTGGGCGCGGGCGAGTTTTATCTTGACTATGGTGATTACGAGTATAGCATTACTGCCCCATGGGACCATATTGTTGTTGGTTCGGGAGAGTTACTGAATCCTAATGATGTGTTGACAGCTGATCAGGTAAAACGACTGGCACAGGCACGTAACAGCGATCAGACGGTTATCATTCGTGGTAAAGATGAAGTAACGAATGCGGCTACACGCCCTAAAAAATCCGGTACGTTAACCTGGAAGTTTCGTTGCCAGAACAGCCGCGATGTAGCCTGGGCTTCCTCACGAGCGTTCGTGTGGGATGCTGCTAAAATTAACCTTTCCAATGGAAAAACGGCACTTGCCCAATCAGTGTATCCAGTTGAAAGTGCTACAAACGACTCCTGGAATCGCTCGACAGAATATGTGAAAGGATGTGTCGAATTTTATTCGAAGTACCTGTATGAATACAGTTATCCTGTGGCGACGAACGTAGCAGGTATTGTTGGGGGAATGGAATATCCTGGTATAATCTTCTGTAATCATAAAGACAAGAAAGATGGCCTCTGGGGGGTAACTGACCATGAGTTCGGGCACAATTGGTTCCCGATGATCGTAGGCAACAATGAGCGCAAATTTCCCTGGATGGACGAAGGTTTTAATACGTTCATCAACTTCTTGTCGACGGCCAGTTTCAACAAAGGCGAATACAATCGTGAGCGTGGTACGATGCACGATTTAGCTCCGGCGCTTGCTATGCCTAATGAACCCATCATGACGATTCCTGATGTTCAGCAGGCTCGTATGCTGGGTATTCTGGCTTATTATAAACCAGGTTACGGTTTAAAACTTCTTCGTGAGGTAATTCTTGGTCCCGATCGCTTTGATTTCGCCTTCAAGAACTACGTACAGCGATGGGCCTTCAAACATCCTACGCCTTATGACTTCTTCCGATCTATGGAAGATGGCGCTGGTGAAGATTTAGGTTGGTTCTGGCGTGGCTATTTCTACGAAACCTGGAAACTTGATCAGAGCGTAAAAGAAGTGAAATACGTGGATGGTTCGCCGGATAAGGGGTCGTTAATTTCCATCGAAAACCTCGAAAAGATGGCAATGCCAGTAACTGTTGAAGTTACAGAAAGTAACGGGAAAAAAGGTCGGATCAATCTGCCGATAGAAGTCTGGCAACGCGGAGGAACCTGGACATTCAACTATAACTCTACCTCGACCTTGAAAACGGTCGTTGTCGATCCTGACCAGAAACTACCAGACATTAACGGGAAAAACAACGTCTGGCGGGCGGAAGCACAATAGAAGTATAGGATAAAATAAAAGGAGAAGGGTAGTTCGTTACCCTTCTCCTTTTATTTTATCCTATACTTCTACCAGCATCGCTCCGTAAGAATAACCACCTCCAAACACAGTGATAACAATGTGCTCGCCTTTCTTGAAGGTGTCCCACTTTTCGGAAAGAGCAATGGCACAGCCAGCACAACCCGTGTTACCATAATACTGGATATTAGAAATCAACTTCTCTTCTGGCAAACCAAGCGTATTCATTACGTTACGTGAGATGCGCAGATTCGCCTGATGCGGTAATACGTAGTCGACGTCAGCCAGTGTAAGTCCGCATTGTTCGAGAACCTGTAAGCTAGCTTTGGGCATGTACTGACAGGCATTAATAAACACGTCGCGACCATGCGGCATAGTAACCCCCCCATCGGCTGGTTTCATCATTACGCCTGTAGTTGCTTTAGATGTATGAGCCGCTCCTCCCGTTATCAGAGCTTTTACATCGAAATCCTTTTCGTTCTGACGTTCTTTGGTGATAAGTAGTGCTGCCGCACCGTCGCCCCATAAGTGCCCTGAAATCGTGTCTTTCTCGTTATAATAGAGCGTATTATGCTCAGACACGATGACTAGTGCTCTGGTGGCTTTGTTAAGCGCAAAATAGCCCTCAACTACTTCAATGGCGTTCAGCAGCGATGAACAGGCCGTTGAGATCGAAATAGTCGGAATATCGGCAATGCCCAGAAAATGTTGGGCTTCATGGGCGATTGAAACAATGGTATCGTAGGGAGTATACGTTCCACCAACAATTAGATCGACCGTTGTTAGGTCCGTCTTTTCCATGAGTCGTTTAACGACTTCGATGGTCATTGTATTTGTATTCTCACCGGGTGCGGCTTTTCGGCGCTCCAGAATGCCAGTGCGCTCGATAATCCAGTCGCTGGAAAGTCCATTGAGCTGCGTGAAATGTTCGTTACCAACTACCTGCGTAGGCAAGTAGTGACTTACTGCATGTATGTACATCAGGCCAAAAAATAGAGGTCTAACGCAGGTATAACCTGAATTAATAGTTAAAGTTAAATCCTGCCGTGAAAACATGGTATTGAACATTGGAACAATACCATAATGTGTTGGTAATATCTAGTTTTAAGGAGACAAAGTTCTCAATCTGCCCCATAAAGTATATGCGTATAAAAATTGAGTAATTTCTGCGCTTCTGTACTCCAGTTATATTCTTTCTCTACAGCCATTCGCCCCCGCTGGCCCATAGCACAAGCCTCGTTAGGGTGTTCAATCAAATAAGCAATGGCGGCAGAAATCTGTGCTGGATCATTGGGAGATACGCAAAAACCACACTTGTGACGTTCGACAACATCTTTGTAAAGCAAAAAATCGGACGTAACAACTGGCAAACTTAATGCCATATACTCAAATAATTTAGTTGTGTACGAGTCGGGATAGTCGCCAACGGGTTTTAACAACGCTAATCCTACCGTTGCATGAACAGTATACGAAAAAGCTTCACGCTGATCTTTATAGCCATGAAAAATTAGATTAGTACGTATTTTCTCAAAAGCAGGAAGCCTGTCCAGATCAGCATCAGTAAACGTTCGTTGGCCAAACAGATGCACTTGAAAAGTAGGATAGGTTGACTTTAAGCGTGCTAAACTTTCCACAAGTGTATCGAATGCCCGCTCAAAACTAAGCCAACCGATGTAAAAAAAGACTGGTTTCTCTAGATTAGGCTGATATGGCCGTCGAAACGGTTCCAAAAGTGATAAAAGAGGATAATTGTAGATAACTTCATAAGGCTTAGACAATCGGATATATGTATCTAAGTAGCCGTGTTCTGTGAAAATAAAATAAAAATGCCGTCGGGCAAGACGATCAAACCAACGAAAAACCGTTTCTGATACGTATCCCCGGTTATACGTCTTAAGATGCATTTTTTTATGGAGGTTTTCCTGAACCTCATAAATCACTTTTGCACCCAGCCATCGAAAAACGTAGGCGAATGGTAAAAACTCCGGTACATAAACATGCACAAGGGCTGGACGAAGCCATAAACAACGTAATAAAACGAGAGGGCAGGTAAGCAGCGTTCGCCAAATGACGCGTTGGTAATAAGGCAAACGGATAAAGTGAATACCAGACGCTATAGTTGGATCTGCATTCGGTAAGGCGCAAAATACATCGTACGAGCCAGCTAAGGTTTGACATTGCTTAAAGACAATGCGCGGATCTTGAGGCTGATGAGCCGTACTAACGTGCAGAATGCGGAGTTTTTTCAAAAAAGACGCTTATTTTATCGCCCCAAAACTACGTAGTTCTGCGTCAATTTTTTGGTTCCAACGTTCCTGAGCGGCCTGATTCAGGCTATGATTCGTTTCGTCGTCGTATTGAGTCTGCATTCGGTTCATGTCCCGGTATGACTCAATAAACTCATATTGCATTTGGCTGTTGTAGTCCTCCAGCGTTAGAATATTATCCTGAATTTTCCGCTTGAATCGCTCCGATACAATCTTTACGATATCAAAATGGCGTTGCTCATGATTCAATGCATAGGCATTGCGAGCGTCGGAACGACCCCATGATGAGTTTTTCAGCATGTAGGCTTTGGCAGTCAAATTAAGAATAATGACCCCATCCTTAACGATACTCTTGCCTTCGTAGGCAAAGCTGGTAAATACTTCAGCCGCGTAATGACTACCCCGACGTGGTTCAGCCTTAAAGTCGGCCCAGATTAATTTACGGTCAGGATTGTAGTGAACTGTATCATCGTCTGTAATTCTAGTATCATCTATAAAATTGATTTTTAAACTCTTGGCCAGCTTCTCATTACGGCCGCTTTCGCGGTTCATGTAGTCATTTAAACTACGTAACGAAGAAACTAACGTCTGGCGCAGGGTTGATTCAACAACCGTCGTCTGGCTCAGCGGCCGCGTATAGTTCGCACTGCCCTTATATTCGGTCAGTCGAGTACTGGTTTCATCGCCAGCGTCATCTTTCCCCAGCAAGTCAAAAGCAACCGAAAATGTAAATTGACCAGTAACGCGGTTACCATTGGCCGTTTCGCTTATTCGGCACTGGCGGACTCGCATGGCAATGGGACGTAGCGATTTATTCTGCTTCATCCCCTGGTTAATAAATTGCTGAAAACTGCTGGCGACTCCTCGGTCCAGATCAACAGGCTGAGTTCCCTGGTTCAACGTTAAGGCCAGCCGGGCTACAGGACCACGTTCGGAGCGTTGGTCGGTTACGGTAGCGATGTAAAATTCTTTCGGCGTAAAAGGTAACGATTCAGAACGCAGCCGGATCGGTTCGGTCAGGGACCATAGTGAAAACAGCCCGTACAGAAACAGCGGAAAAATAGCGGTATTCATGCTGACTTGATAACGGCTTGCTTTGCGGAAAAGTGTCTTTAACGCAGATGTTAATAACAAAAAACGTCCTCCAGACAAGTAGTCTGGAGGACGTCATATAAGCTTTCGTTACGTTCTTACTCGATCAGCATAGCTTTGCCGCTAACAACATCATTCTCAACGGTTTTGAATTTAACATCGCGCTTCACTGAACCGTCAGCGTATTGTACATTAACCCGAGCATTCCGGTCTAACTTGGCTACACGTACAGGCGCTTGTCGTTGAGGAGGCATGGGCGGTGCACCAGCACCCATTGCGTCATTTTCGGCCATCCGTCGGGCATATTCCTCAGGACCAGTTGCCAGATGATCATCGTCAAAATCTTCTACATTGGTGTGCAGCTTTGGTTGAGGCTGCGGACGGCGTTGCTCTGGAGCCTGGCGAATTTCCTGTTGCACTTCTTCCGGTTCCTGCGCCGGAATATCGGCTTTGGTCAGGAAATTGATCGTATCAAAATTAACCTTACTGAGGAAACGTTTGAACAACTCTACCGACTCGAATTTATAAACAAGAAGCGGATCTTTCTGCTCAAAGACCGCATTTTGCACGGACTGCTTCAGGTCGTCCATTTCGCGCAAATGCTCTTTCCATTCCTGGTCGATTACTGACAGCGTCACAGCTTTTTCCATCTCGGTTACGATATCACGAGCACCGGTGTCAACGGCTTTCCGCAGGTCCGAAACAACCGTTAATTCGTGCATACCATCTGAGAAGGGCACCACAATGTTCTTGATCTGATGCCCCTGCTCATTCAGAACTTGCGTCAGAATAGGCAATGCCTTTTCGGCAATAGCCTGATTCTTGTCCTGATAATGGGCTTCGACTTCATCATACAGCCGCCGAATTTGGTCTGGTTTTTTTAGTCGATTAAAGTCAGCATCTGTCAATTCGGGCGAGAAACCGAGTGTGGTCAGGAGTTGAAGTTTTATTTCTTCGTAGTTTCCTTCGGCATTGTTAACGGTCTCTTCTACTACGTCGTACATCGTATTGGCAATGTCCAAGGGCAAACGATCTCCGAACAAGGCATTCCGACGACGTTTGTAAATGGCTTCGCGCTGATAATTCATTACGTCGTCATATTCCAGCAGACGTTTCCGGATTCCGAAGTTGTTTTCTTCCACCTTCTTCTGCGCCCGTTCGATGGATTTAGTAATCATCGAATGCTGAATAACTTCGCCCTCTTCCAGTCCCATTCGGTCCATCACTTTAGCAATACGTTCCGAGCCGAACAAACGCATCAGGCTATCTTCGAGCGAGACAAAGAACTGCGACGTACCCGGATCCCCCTGACGACCCGAACGTCCTCGCAACTGACGATCGACCCGACGCGACTCATGCCGTTCTGTACCAATGATGGCCAGACCGCCGGCCGACCTCGATTCAGGAGTCAGTTTAATATCTGTACCCCGTCCGGCCATGTTAGTAGCAATTGTTACGTTACCGGGTAAGCCTGCGGTAGCCACAATTTCAGCTTCGCGCTGGTGATATTTGGCGTTCAGAACCTGGTGCTGAATTTTACGCAATGTCAGTAATCGACTCAGCAATTCAGAATTCTCAACCGACGTAGTACCGACCAGCACTGGGCGACCTTTCTCGACAAGTGCCATAATTTCTTCGACGACGGCATTGTATTTCTCCCGCACTGATCGATATACTTTGTCTTCTTCGTCCTTACGGCTGATGGATCGGTTCGTTGGAATAACCACTACGTCCATTTTATAGATCTGCCAGAATTCAGAAGCTTCCGTCTCAGCCGTACCGGTCATACCTGCCCGCTTATGATACATGCGGAAGTAATTCTGGAGTGTAACGGTCGCGTACGTTTGCGTAGCATCTTCAACCTTCACGTTTTCCTTCGCTTCAACGGCCTGGTGTAATCCATCCGACCAGCGACGTCCCTCCATAATCCGGCCCGTCTGTTCATCCACAATCTTCACCTTTCCGTCCATAATGACGTATTCAGTGTCTTTCTCGAACAGAGTATAAGCTTTCAATAACTGGTTAACGGTATTGATACGCTGTGTTTTAACCGCATAATCCCGAATAACCGCTTCTTTGTGAAGTATTTTCTCCTGTTCCGAGAAATCATCGTCCTTGTCAATAGTATTCAGATCAATCGAAAGATCGGGCAGAATGAAGAAATTGTGATCTTCACCCGTTCCGGTGATAAAGTCAATCCCTTTCTCAGTCAGATCAATGCTATTATGCCGCTCATCAATGGTGAAATACAGGGGAGCATCCGCTTCGGGCATCAATTTCTGGTTTTCGGCCAGATAAATTGCTTCCGTTTTCTGGAGTAGGGCCTTATTGCCTGTTTCACTCAGAAATTTGATTAACGGCTTATGCTTTGGCAGGCCACGGTGCGCCCGAAATAATGACAAACCCCCTTCTTTTTCATCACCCGCAGCTATTTTTCTCTTTGCATCGTTCAGAAAATCATAGACCAACTTACGCTGCGCTTCAACAACGCGAGACACACGAGGTTTTAATTCAATGTATTCCTGCTCATCACCACGAGGAACCGGACCGCTAATAATCAATGGTGTTCGGGCATCATCAATCAATACCGAGTCAACCTCATCCACCATTGCGTAGTGGTGTTTTCGCTGGACCAGTTCACCCGTTTCGCGAGCCATATTGTCGCGCAGGTAATCGAAACCAAATTCGTTATTTGTGCCATAGGTAATATCGGCCAAATAGGCATGTTTGCGTTGCTCTGAGTTTGGCTGATGCTTATCAATACAGTCCACACGCAGGCCGTGAAACTCAAAGAGAGGAGCCATCCATTCCGAGTCACGTTTGGCGAGGTAATCGTTAACCGTTACAATATGTACGCCCCGGCCAGCCAGACCATTTAGGAATGCCGGAAACGTAGCCACAAGGGTTTTTCCTTCACCAGTAGCCATTTCAGCAATTTTCCCCTGATGCAATACGACACCCCCGATGATTTGAACATCATAGTGAACCATATCCCACTTGATCGGCGTACCGGCAGCATCCCAACGATTAGCCCAATGAGCCTGCTCCCCATTGATTATCACATTTTTCTTACGGGAAGCTATTTCGCGATCGAAATCGGTAGCTGTCACGATTAACTCCTCGTTTTCAGTAAACCGACGGGCAGTTTCCTTAATAACAGCAAAAGCACGAGGCAGAATGTCTAATAAAACACGTTCTAATTCCGTATTGCGATCAGCCTCGAGTTTATCAATCTGATTGAAGAGTTGTTCTTTTTCATTAACATCTACATCAGTTTGGGCAGCATGTTCGTTAAGTTCAGCGAGTTGATTGTCAATACCGCTTAACTCATCCGTAATATACGCTTTGAGCTCATCTGACATCTGACGTAACTCGTCATTGGAGAGAGCTTTTAATTGGATAAACTCGGCATTTACCTTGTCGACATACGGAAATAGGTCCTTAATGTCTCGTTGTGACTTAGTACCGAAAAGTTTAGCTATGAGATTAATCATATTTCTTGAATCAAAAATCGTCGGTTAATAGGCACTGGTTTATTGAAAATATAACACTGTTTATCTAATAACTATTAGCCGTTTTCCTGCAAATTTAGTGCATTATGGTGTTACTTCAACGTAGGATATGGGTCAGTATGCATACGTCATTAGTAGACAAATGCTATTTTATGAATGTTTCTATTAATTTTGCAATTCAAATTTTGGCCCATTAGCCATTGTTTATGCTTCTTAACGACAAATTGTCACATTTTATCCGCCGTAATTATCAATTTGTATTTGTTCTCCTGTTATTTATACTGACAGGAAATAGTATAACAACTGCTCAACAGGCTGGTTCACGGGCAAATCAGTTAAGCGATGAACAAATAATTGATTTCTATCGTCAGGCACAGAGCCGTGGATTAAGCGAACCCCAGATTGAGCAAGCTGCTATGTCGCAGGGATATACGTTAACCGATATCACAACTATGCGTCGGCGGATTGCTGAGATTCGATCACAAGGCACAGCACAAGCAAAAGATAAAGTTACTACCTCTTCCAGCAATGCTCGTACATTGCCCTCCGATGTATCAACACGTACAAGTATAGATTCATTACCTACTACCACCCGACGCGAAGTAAGTGGTGGGTTAGCCGTATTTGGAGCATCTCTATTTGCTAACGCCAGCCTAACGTTTGAACCAAATCTACGTATTGCTACACCACGTAATTACATAGTAGGACCGGATGACGAAATAGGCATTGACATCTCGGGAGCTTCTTCTGACAATCTAAAACTTAAAGTTTCACCGGAAGGTGAAGTTAAAGTTCCTAATCTACCTCCGATTTACGTGAGCGGTCTTACCATTGAGCAAGCACAGGCTCGTATAATAGATCGCTTACGTAAAAGTGGATATCAGGGATTAGGTGTTCCTGGCAGTGGTACGTATGCCAATGTGACCCTAACGAATATTCGAAGTATCCGTGTGACTCTTGTTGGGGAAGTTGTTAGGCCAGGTACGTATACGATTTCATCACTTGGTTCTGCTTTTAACGCTTTGTATTTAGCAGGTGGTCCAAACCCTGCAACAGGATCATTCCGGAAGATTAACGTCATTCGAGGCAATCGGGTTGTTCGTACCATCGATTTATATGATTATATCTTGCGGGCTGATCAACGAGATAATATCCGTTTGATGGATCAAGATGTGATCCGAGTTGCTGATTATCAATCGCATATCGAAATGACAGGTCAGGTACGCAGGCCAGCTATCTTTGAGGTATTACCCGGCGAGACACTTAAGACATTACTGAGTTTTGCTGGCGGTTTTGCTGATGATGCTTATCGAGCTAGTATTACACTGCGTCGGAACACGGACCGAGAACGGCAAATTAGGACAATCACAGAAAAACAGATCGATGATTTCGTGCCACAGTCAGGAGATACTTATTTTGTCGGTAAAATACTTGAACGTTACGAAAATCGAGTTCAGATTGCTGGCGCTGTTATGCGACCAGGCGATTTTGCTCTCGAACCTGGCACAGAGACCGTTCGTCATCTTATAAACAGGGCTGAAGGATTACGAAAAGACGCCTTTCTGAACCGAGCTACTATCATTCGTGAATTACCCAACCTTGACAAAGAGAACTTGACTTTTGATTTAGGAAAACTAATGCGGGGCGAGATAGCTGATATTCCGCTCATACAACAAGACATACTGACAGTTCTTTCCATACGGGATCTGCGTGAGGAGTATTTTATTACAGTTGAAGGAGCGGTTAATAAACCTGCAGCGATACCCTTTGTTAGTAACATGAGTATCGCTGACTTGATTGTTAATGCAGGGGGATTTCGTGAAAATGCAAAACCGAATCTAATTGAAGTAGCAAGACGTATTCGGGAGGATTCGGCTAAGACTGGAGATCCAGTTTTAAAAATATTTAGATTTTCTATTGATCGGGATTTACAAATTAGCCCTGTAGAATCAAGTACAGTAGGTTCAAATTCTCCTTTTCGCCTACAACCTTTTGATATAGTTTATGTCCGAACGTCTCCTACTTATGAGCCACAGCGTCAAGTATACATAGGTGGCGAAGTTATGCAACCGGGTTCATACGCAATCTTCAATCGGCAGGAACGTATTGCCGATGTTATTAAGCGTGCTGGAGGCTTAAGGCCAGAAGCCTATCTACCGGCAGCTCAATTTCAGCGTCAGGGACAACTCATCGGTACAGATCTTAGACGAATATTGGATAATCCGAATACTGAGGATAATCTTTTGCTTAGCCCAAATGATACAATATTTGTTCCACGACGGCCTGAAATAGTTTCTATACAAGGAGCTGTGTTAAACCCGGCATTAGTTAGCTATAGATCTAATTATAGTTTCGATGATTACGTTAGTGAAGCAGGTGGATTTCTCGAAGACGCCCGCGATCGTAAAGCCTATGTGATTTATCCAAATGGGCGTAAAGCCCGTACACATCGCTTTTTGTTTATTAAAACCCGCCCAATTATGGAGCCGGGCTCAACAGTTATTGTTCCATTTAAACCATTTAATAATAATAAATTGAGTACAGGCGAGAGAATTTCTATACTTTCTTTACTTGCCACGCTAGCGTTTGCGTTGACCAACGTATTGCGTAATTAAATACCCTTTGTATTGATAAGATGGAAGTTATAAATGAAGATAAAGTAAAACACATTGATCAGGACGGAATCGAAATTCGACTGAGCGAAGTTGTATATTTCTTTAAAATAAATCGCTGGAAAATACTGCTTGGTGGCGTTGCCGGACTTGTCATAGGCATACTATACGCTTGGTCTTTGCCTAATGTGTATACAGTACAAGTAAATGTCATGCCTGAATTTAGAGGTAAAGGAGGAGGAGGGCTAAATAGCTTGACATCTGATTTGTTAGGTTTAGGATCAGATATGTCAAGTTCTAATGAGCCATCTATCCGTCCCGATTTATATCCTAATGTTCTACAAAGTGTACCATTTGCATTAAACATATTAAAGCAAGCGGTATATTCTAAAAAACTAAATGCGAAAGTTAGTCTACAAGATTATATAAACAAAATAGGTGAACCAGGCTTATTAGACAATCTATTGGCTCCCTTTAGGAGACAAAACGATGATAATATCGAGGATAAACTTGGGTTGAAAAGAGCGAATTTAGCCATTGAAATAACCAAGGAACAGGATGGTTTAATAAAAGCCGTATTAGGCAGTGTAACGTCCATATATGATAAGAAAACAGGTATTTTATCTATAAAAGCCACTGAGCTAGAACCAATAGTAGCTGCTACTGTAGCACAACTCTCATTAAATTATCTTACAAACTATATAACAGCTTATAGAACAGATAAGGCTCGTAGCCGAGTTGATTTTTTAAAAAAACAAGTTCAGGAAGTAAAACTACGCTACCAGAATGCAGAATATGCGCTTTCCAATTACAGAGATCGTAATAGAAGTTTATATCTGAATACAGCTAAACTTGATGAACAGAGACTTCAGGCTGATTATTTACTTGAACAATCAGTATATAATGATTTAGCAAAACAATTGGAGCAAGCTAAAATAAAAGTTGAAGAAGAAACGCCGACATTCAAAATGCTCGACCCACCGATAGTGCCTTTACACAAGAGTGGCCCAAAGCGTACTTTTATAATGATTGGCTTCGCTGTTATTGGCATTATTGTTTCAATAATAATAATCTTCGCCCGGCGTATGATTTCAGGACGTCGATTGGTATGAAAAAAGCTCTAATTTGTGGTGTTTCGGGTCAAGACGGAGCTTATTTAGCTAAACTTTTACTTGATAAAGGCTATCAAGTATATGGGGGATCTCGTGATGCGCAGATGGCTTCTTTTAGCAATTTGGCAAGACTAGGTATACAAAACTTTGTTCAAACTGTATCGATTAGTATTAGCGATTTTAGAAGTGTATTACAAACATTATTGAAGATTAAACCTGATGAAGTATATAACTTAGCTGGCCAGAGTTCTGTAGGGTTATCATTTGAACAACCAGTGGAGACGTTGGAAAGCATTAGTATTGGTACGTTAAACCTTCTGGAAGCAATTCGATTCACTAATTTGCCAATTAAGTTTTACAATGCTGGCTCAAGTGAATGTTTCGGTGATACTGGAAAGTTAGCCGCGGATGAAAACACACCTTTTAGACCGCGTAGCCCTTATGGCGTTGCTAAAGCAGCAGCATTTTGGCAAGTAGCTAACTATCGAGAAGCGTATCAACTTCATACTAGTACGGGTATACTTTTCAATCATGAGTCTCCATTACGTCCCGAACGATTTGTTACGCAAAAAATTGTGGCTGCCGCTTGCCGAATTGCTAACGGAAGTAAAGAAATTCTGACATTAGGTAATATTGACATTGCCCGCGATTGGGGCTGGGCGCCCGATTATGTTGAAGCAATGTGGCTTATGCTTCAACAGACGAAGGCTGATGATTATGTAATTGCAACAGGAAGAACTTGTAAGTTAAGCGATTTTATTCGTATAGTATTTGAAACTGTCGAACTTAATTGGCAAGATTATATCCGCATTGATTCGTTGTTTTTTCGACCAACCGATATTGCTGAAGGTTACGCTAATCCGAGTAAAGCTTTAAAACAATTAGGTTGGCGGGCAAGTACTTCAATGGAAAGTGTAGGGGCAAGGATGGTGGAGGCTTGCGTACAAATGCGAAAAAATTTATGATAAAAATTAAATCGCTCGAATATGTGCTCAAGCGTGTTCAAAATGCCCACCCACGCACCCGAAAAGCTCAACTTAATACTATTTTAGGATTGGCTATTAAGGGAGGTGGGATGCTGATATCGCTATTATTAGTTCCTTTAACAATTGATTACTTAGCTAAAGATACTTATGGTACTTGGTTAACTATAAGTTCAATTGTTACAATGCTAGCATTTCTAGACATTGGAATTGGTAATGGTTTACGTAATAAATTTTCAGAAGCTGTTGCTAAGCATGATACATTATTAGCCAGAGCATATGTCAGTACAGCTTACTTAATTTTTGGGCTTATTCAATTGGTTATAATCTTACTGTTTCTACTACTTCTTCCTCATCTTCCTTGGCAAAGAATTTTTAATACAAATATTGATTTACGGCAACTTCAAACTATTCTTTTAATTACAGTTGTCGCAATAACAATTAAATTGGTACTTGATATTCTTACTTATGTTTTATTAGCCCTTCAAGAGTCTAGTCGAGTAAGTTTGATAAATTTACTCGCCAATTTACTGGTGTTAGTTGGAACTTACATGTTATCGCTCTTTAGTAAAGGGAATCTGATTTATCTAGCAGCTTTGACTGTGTTTTGTCCCGTATTTGTTTTGCTAATTAGTGGATTTGTACTTTATAGAAATCAATTGAAGGACTATCGACCATCATTTGATCTCACTGATTTTAAACAAGCACGAAGTTTATTGTCTTTAGGGTATAAATTTTTCTTTATTCAAATATCAGTAATTATACTTTTCTATACAGATAACATAATTATTAATCAATTATTTGGGCCTGCAGAAGTAACAACATATAATATTTGTTTCCGATATTTCAATTCGATTAATACTCTATTTGCTATTGCAATAACGCCATATTGGTCTGCTTTTACAGAGGCAGCTGTAAAAGCAGACATAAAATGGATGCGAAGTTCATATCAATACTTGCAAAAGTTATGGATTGGATTAGTTATAATAATATTTTTAATGATTTTGCTCTCTAGCGTAGTATATAAGTTTTGGATAGGTAGCCGAGTATCAGTACCATTGGAACTAAATATTTGTATGGGAGTGTTTACTATTGTGAGTTGTTGGAATAGTATAATAGCGGTTGTTATTAATGGACTTAGCAAAATTCGCCTACAGCTGTATTTCTCCTTATTTTCAGCTCTCATTAATATTCCATTAGCTATATTACTGGGTAAAAACCTACATATGGGTAGTACAGGGGTGATTTTAGCCACTTCGATATCATTGCTGGTTTGTTCCTTGTTTGGAGGTTTGCAGTCTAAAAAGCTGCTATCTGGCACAGCCAATGGAATTTGGAATCAGTAGTATCGTAAAACTTCTCATTACTATGGACTGCCCAATTTGTGAATCTTCAGTTTCTGCGTATTGCACTGCGAAAGTACTTGGGAAGTATAATATACAGTATTTTCGTTGTAACCATTGTAATTTTATTTTTACGGAAAATCCTTTTTGGTTAGACGAAGCATATAACTCGGCAATTACTAAATTAGATATTGGTCTGATTAATCGTAATGAATTTGTATTACCTATAGTTCAAAGTGTCATTAATAAATGGTGTAATCCAGATGCGCAATTTATAGATTACGGGGGAGGGTATGGTATGTTAGTACGCATGCTGCGTGACCGAGGGTTTGATTATTATCGCCAAGATATTTACTGTCCTAATTTATATGCTGATTTATTTGATATTACAGATACAAATTTCTTTAAAGGCGAATTGCTGACAGCTTTTGAGGTATTTGAACACCTTATTAATCCTGTTACAGAACTTGAAAAAATGCTAACCCTCAGTGACACTATATTGTTTTCCACAGAAGTACAACCTTTCGATAAAGTTACTCCAGAGTCATGGTGGTACTTCACGCCAGAAACTGGCCAGCATATTGGTTTGTATCACCGTAAGTCTCTACAAGCGCTAGCTGATCGATTTAATTTAAATTATAATTGGAATAACTACGACATTCATTTATTTAGCAAAAAATCAATTAGTAATAATTTATTTAAAACAATTACAGATCCACGCTGGAGTCGTTGGTACAATAAATTCATAGGTAAACGAGAGTCATTATTAAAAAAGGATTTTGTTTATGTTCAGAAATGTCTAAGAGAAAGTTTAGGGCATTTGCCTTTATAAAAGCATTAATTTTGTTCAATGAATATCTTTTTTGATCACCAGACATTTACACTTCAAAACTATGGCGGAATATCCAGGTACTTTTGTGAATTAATTAAAGGGATTAACAACACTGATGATAATAACGCTCATCTTTCTTTGCTATGGTCTAATAATGTTCATTTAAAAGAATATAATATTCCTGTGATACCATATCCTTTTTCTAAAAAACGCAGGCTATATTATAAATCTAATACTTTATTTAATTGTATTGATAATAAGATCAAAAGCTATGATATATATCATGCTACCTATTTTGACGATTTTTTAGTTTCTTCAATTGGCCAAAAACCTTTTGTCACAACTTTTTATGATATGACCTACGAGCGTCTATCAAATAGATTTGCTGAACTATCAGCTGATAAAACGATATTCGCTCAAAAACAAAAAGTAGTACAGAAAGCATCGCATTTAATTGCAATATCAGAAAGTACAAAACTAGATATGATCGAAATGCTTGATGTGCTACCTGAAAAAATAACAGTCATTCATTTAGGTAGTCCATTTGTGCAGCATGATGCTACGAATAAGAATGAAAATAGTGCTCCAAATGCATCTCCTTATTTGTTATATGTAGGTAATCGATCTAGTTATAAAAATTTTATACCCTTTTTGCGCGCAGTTGCGCAAATATTGATTAAGTATAGGGTGAAGTTAGTTTGTGCCGGAGGTGGTGAATTTTCACCTAAAGAAATAGAAGTCATCAAATCTTGGAATTTAAACAATTTAATAGAATACAAGGATGTCAATGATAAAATTTTACAAGGTCTCTATAAGGGAGCAATAGCTTTTGTATTTCCATCACTATATGAAGGTTTTGGCATCCCAGTATTAGAAGCATTTTCGTGTAATTGTCCTTGTGTCCTAAGTAATATTAGTTCGTTACCTGAAGTGGCTGGTGATGCAGCACTTTACTTTGATCCTGATAACAAGGATTCGATGGAAGCTTCGGTTGAAAAGATTCTGTTAGATAGCGCATTACGAGCAAAATTAATACAACTTGGCCGCGAGCAACTCTCCCTATTTTCCTGGCAAAAAACTGTTAATAGTACATTAGATTTGTACAATAAGCTTCACTAAACTGTCAGTCAGCGCTTTATAGTAAACTTAACAGTCAGATATACGTGATACAATATTTTTAGAAGTTCTCCTCTCCAAGCTGGTATAGCGCCATTCTTTATTTTAGCTCGGAAAGTTTCGTCATGAGCTTCAATAAGTTTAATATCACTGACACCCCCCATTCGCATTTTAACGGTTGTTCGATCTACAAAGGAAGCAACCAATTTGTCTGTAGGACGTAAAAGTAACTCATAGTCGCCAGATACTTTATAAGCCGGATCAAAATACCCATACTTTGTAAAAAGATGCTTGGCATGAAAACATCCAACATGCCAAGTAATCATTTTATACTTAAATCGTTCCCAATCCCAAGCTTCTCCTACAATTCGAATTGAAGTTAAGTCTTGTTTCACTAATTCAATGCGAGAAGAAACGAACTCTAATTCATGTTGTTTAGGATGTTGTATAATATGGTTTACGTATGTCTGGATAGCGTCTGGGTATAGAAGGTCATCAGAACCGAGGAAAGCAATCCACTCGCCCTTTGAAGCAGCTAAGCCTTTGTTCCATGCATCATAAATGCCTCGATCAGGCTCACTGATCCAATAGGAAAGTTTATCTTTGTATTGTTCAATTATTGAAATTGTATTATCAGTTGAGCCACCATCAATGATTATGTATTCAAAATTTTCGTAATTTTGTCCTAACACACTTGTTATACATCCATTTATATATTTTTCGGCGTTATATACCGCAGTTATTATTGAAACCTTTGGCGAGATACTTTGCATGTATATTGTATTTTAATGCTCGTTTTATCAATTGCTTCTTATGAGTGTATACTTATTAGATTTGAAAATTATTTATAAATTCTGTAAAAACAAAATACTCTTTTGTGCAATTAAACAAATAGTTGGCTTTTTAAAAAATATGCTGACTTTATTTACCTGATAATGAGAATTAAATGAGAATTTATAGCGAGTATAAGATACCTAGAAATTTTGATGCAAGCATTTAGCAATAATTCTAAAAATAATATAACAGTTAGCATAATAATCGTTGTTTATAATGCTAAGTCAACTATTACGCAGGCAATACAAAGCGTTATAGATCAAGTAGGCAGTTTCGAGTTAGTAATTATTGACGGCGGCTCAACTGATGGTACAGTCGATGTAATTAAAGATTATGAAAATGAGATAGATTTCTGGGTAAGCGAACCTGATAATGGAATTTATGATGCGATGAATAAAGGGGTGAAAAATTCGAATGGTAAATGGATATATTTTTTAGGAGCAGATGATGTACTGAATCCAGACGTAATAAATAGGATTCAACCTATTCTAATCGATAGTAAATGCGCTTTAGTTTATGGAGATATAAAGTATACCAATGGAGGTTTTTTTAAATCTCACTATAGTTTTATCACTTATATTCAGAATACTATACATCACCAAGCAGCTTTCTATAATCGTTCATTATTTGACAATTTTGCTTACGATATTAAAATGAGGATTATTTCTGACTACGAACTTAATTTAATCATATATCTTAATAAATCTAAGTATCAAAGAATTAATGTAACAGTGGCCACATGTTCAAAAGACGGTCGTAGCCGTAATCCTAAATTATCTTACAAAGAAACTAATATTATTAGACAGAAATATTTAAAAGGATACTTGGAGTTATCATCTCGTTTGCTACTAGGCACTAAATTTATCGTTATGACTCTTTATAGATTTATTAAAAAGAATTCGCACAGATATAGCTAGTTAATTGACTTGCTAGATTTTGAGAATAAACTATAGTTTTTAACATATCTATTTATGCAATCAACAACATTTTATTATGAAAAATATGACGTTACAATAATGTTAATAGCTTTAATGGTATTCGTAACTCTGATATATTTTTGTCTAAGAAGTAAGATTACGTCAGTTATAGATCCGCTATTATCTAATGTGCTTTGGTGCGCAAGTGGTTTATCTTTGTTAATAGGTTACTTTTTTGAAAAGGGAGTAACGACAGATGGTTTTGTTTTTGTTTTAGCATATGTGATATATATTGCTGGTCTTCGCTATTTTTTAGATAATTCTAGTCGCGATATTAAATCATTGAATGATGGAATTTATAATAAAAAAAATGTTTTATTATTTGCAATATGTTGTATTTTAAACTTAGCAAGTCGATATGAGTTTATAACTTATGCATTGACGAATCCATCGATAGAAAGTTGGTTTCTGTACAGGTTTAAGCAGTGGGAAGGGCGTAGCTTATTTCAGTACATTCTTGAGTTAGGTGCTAGGCCCTTCTTTATATATTACCTATTTGTATTATTAAAGGCTAAAAAGAACTGGCGTTATCCTTTAATACTCATACTAATTTTCAATAGTATACTGGATATAATTGCAGGTGGAAGATCCTCACTGTTAGGCCTAGCAGCCGCGTATGGGTACTATATCTTTTATTTTTATCCTATTTTTCAGAAAAAATCAATCAGATATATAAATGTCTATGGTGGCGTTTTTCTCGCTCTCGCCATATTGAATAGCGTGTTAGTTACGTCTTTTTACAACACAGAAGAGCGAATTGAAGATAGTGTTTCTCGAATGGCTAACAGATTATTAGCCGCTGGAGATGGATTAGAAATGTATTTAAGTAATAATGCTTCTGAACATATAAAACTTGGTCCCAGTGAATATAGCAAGGCTACTTTCGGAATATTTATAAAGCGTTTTATTGACGTTGAAACTCAGTCTATGGGTTGGCAACTTTATGAACTAGAAAAGGGTAGAATATCCCCTATTTCCGTTGGACCTAATTTCATATTACCACTTCAAGTAATTATGTTTGGGAGGATTTTTGTCATACCATATACACTATTAATAACTTTTTTTACTGCCTTTTTGAGGGGAAATAAATTTTCTAGGAAGTACATAAAGAGTCAACCTTTATCTTTTGTTCTGGGACTTTTGACATTTCAAATTCCCTTAGATATCGAATTTTTTGTGTTAATTCTATGCGCCTGTTTATTTATATACTACTTGTTCATCTACCCGATAAGGAAACTAACGATTATTATTGATACAGAAACTATTTTCAGAAAATCAAAAGACGTATCAGTTCGTGGATCATAATTGTATTAAACAAATTTTTTGATTACGTATAATTTGAACAAAAACGTTGAAATATGAAATATTTAATACTATATACTTTTATCTTTTTAGCTAGTGCAAAAGTTAGCGCACAGTCCACAGGTAACCTGCGCACTCAAAAAGAACAAAAAACAGTTAATGTTTTGCGAAAACCAGACGGCTTTTTGTATGAAACACAGGTAACAGGTCCTGAAGTTAAAATTAAAATAGATTCGTCACAGGTCATAGGTATGAGCCAACTTGCAAGTAAAATAAATACTCGCACAGCATTTCAGAACTTGGCTTCTCTCAGGGCTTCCAAGAATAGTTTAGTTAATGCCCCTGGAGTGATCAATATTACCGATAAGAATTTAGCTGGTACGTTTCTTTTGGACATTAAAGATAAGGTTTCTCTCGATAATACTGGTAGAGTAATAGTTACTGCGTCGGGGCTTAGATATAAAAGGATTATCCATGGAGGGCTGATTGAACTTGCTTGGTACGGGGCTAAGGGTGACGGTAATACGGACGACACACGAGCGGTCCAGAACGCAATCGATGACGCACTTTCCGCTGCTCCTGCAGTTAACATGTTACCTGTTTATGCTAAAACAGGGGCTGCTGGCACATTGTTAGTACCAGTGGGGACTTTCAGAATTTCTACTGTAAAAGTCAATGGCTCAATTCGAATCGTTGGTCAAGGAGGGGGGACTTACGCAGGAAGTTTCTTTTTACAGAAAAGCCCTGGAAGCGCAATGCTATTATTGGGTCCCGATGTTGATGGTCAAAGTAATAGTACTGTTATTGAGAATATTTGCTTCAGGTCTGGTTCACCCACCTCGGCTAAGGATGTTGCACAGATCAAAACAGTGGCTGGTGCACGTATTCAAAGTAACAGCATATATATACGAAATTGCTGGTTTCAGACTCCAGAAACTTATGCTATCTGGCTTACTCAAGGCGATGATATCCAGATTTCAGGGTGTACTTTTGACGTATGTCCTATGCATGCAGTTCGATTAGGATCAGTCGATAGTGGACAGGTACAAAATTGTACAATCAGTAATAATACTTTTTTTAATGTCAGTCTTAATCATATTAAGTTAGAAAATACATTAGGGATTGTAATCGCCAATAACAGGTTCTATAATGTAGGTACAACAATCAAGACAGCGACAATTATTAATGGAGTAGGTGCAACAAAAATTTATGGATTAACTATTATAGGAAATGAGTATTATAACATTCCAAATTTTGCCTTACTTGAAACCACATCATCAGGAGTTGTATTATCAGGAAATGTTGGTAAAGATACTGGGGGGGCTTTTTTGTATCTGACAGGAGGAGGAATTATATATGGATTATCTATAACTGGTAACGTCGCCATGTCAAAAGGAGCTTGGAAAAATGCACCTATATTTGGCCCTGGTTGTGGTTTACAAAGTTCGATAATAATGGGAAACACATTCTATTCAGATACTGTGACAAATTTAGGAATTGATATGCCAGATCACCGAACAACTAACAATATAATTGATAAAAACATATTTACAAATTTCCATTTAAAAGACAATTTGTATAATCGTCCAGCTAATGGACAAGTTATACCAGATGTAACAGATCTTAGAAGAGGTGATTTATTGTATTATGACGATGGGAAAATTATACGTATTCCAAAAGGTAACGATGGGCAATTCCTGAAAATGGTATCTGGCGTACCCGCTTGGTCAAACTGAAACTTATTAAATCATGTTGTTATTGAAAATTTGGAAGTATGTATCATTAAAACTTATTTTAAGAAGTTTATTATCATCTGCAAATCTTAATTAATATTGAATGGTATCAGTTGTTATTCCTACTTACAATGCATCTGGTTATTTGCCAAAATTAATTTTAGCATTAAGTAGACAAACTCTTTCACATGAGCTAATTGTGCTAGATTCGGAATCAAAAGATGACACAAGATTGTTATTAAATAAAGCTGGTATTTCATTTGTTTCGATAAATAAAGGAAATTTCAATCACGGTGGAACACGTAATATAGGTCTTGAAATGTCAAAATATGATATTGTCATATTCATGACCCAAGATGCATTGCCTGCAACTGATGACACGCTTGAGAGATTAGTCGATCGCCTTTCTTCTAGCAATCAAATAGCAATGGCTTATGGACGTCAATTACCTTATCCTGATACTGATATATTTGGACAGTTTGCTCGATATGCTAATTACCCTTCGCAAAGTTTGATCAAAGATCAAACGATGATTTCTAAAATGGGCATTAAAACGTGTTCATGCTCTAATTCATTTGCAGCATATCACAAGCCATTACTCAAAGAAATAGGTGGTTTTCCTGAAGACACAATTTTAGGCGAAGATGTTACTGTAGCTGCTCACTTTATTTTGAGAGGTTATTCCTTGGCTTATTGCGCAGAAGCGCAAGTTTATCATTCGCATAATTATTCGCTTGGTGAAGAATTTCGGCGATATTTTGATATTGGTGTGTTTCATCGTCAACAGCAAAAGGTATTACATCCCTTTACAAAAGCTGAGTCTGAAGGTTTACGCTACGTACTAGATGAAAGCAAATATTTGATAAAGTTAGGCGTTAGTTGGCTATTACCTGTTCAGTATGTGCGTACTATTGCAAAATACGTCGGTTATCGTACTGGTTGGTTTTACCATATTTTTCCAAAACGATTTAACAAACTATTAAGTATGCATCGTTCCTTCTGGAAATAATTTGGTTTATTCTAATGGAATAGGATCATTTATGAAAAAATCGCTCTGAAGTTCTACGAAGCCTTCATAGTATACAGGTTCGCCTATGCCACTTCCAGTAACGCGAGGAGTGAGGGTTACGCTGCCAACGCCACTGTTAAACGTAAGGCCAAGTAGAATGCCATTTATATTTAAATAAGATGGATCACCAACGTTTTGATCTAAAACAACTACAGTAGTAGAAATAGGGTCCGAACTGCCGCTATAGTATTGATTTGTAACGATTTGGGCCTCAAAAGACAGCGTCGCAGCCTTTCCCGAACCGTATCCTCCTGCTCTAATAATGCCATTGAATAATATACGATAAAATCCACTACTGATTGCCGAAGCTGGCTGTAAAGCCTCTTTAAAACGAAAAATATTAATGGATGATAAAGATCCAACAACGCCAGCAAAAATGGTATTGTTAGTTAATAACTTTATCCTTCCATTACGTTTTTCGAATGGCGTTGGCGTATTAAATATTACATTGGTTGAGCGACGGAGTAAATTTTGAGATATAATAAACTGATTATTAGGGGTAGTAAAACAAGTTATCTCGCTATTCATGACGTAACCTGATGCTTGTTGAGTTCCTCCGGCTGAAGGAGAATGATAAATCACAAAACGATTACGTTCCGACGGGATAGGTTGAGCTATACGAGCTCTTAAGCCTACAACAATACTGTTAGTTACATTGATTAATTCTGTAGTTGGAGCTGTTGCGTTAGAGGCTATAATATCTAATTCACAGTTTTCGAAGCCACTATTCTCGCCAATTTGTACCATTCGAGAAAACGATTCTATAGTAGCATGAATTTTTAAGTTAGTAGTAGATATAGTGCATAAAACGGCAGTTTCGTTGGTACCAATACCGGCTGTGACTCTAGCCAGATAACCTTGGAAGTTTATGCTATTTGTACCTGCTAGAATCATGGCAGGCTGACGATTCTGTAAACACTGTAACGATGTACCGTTAATGCTAACCACTCCCATTGATCCTGTTCCGCTAGCGAGCGTTTGGTAAGCACTTGAGGCTGTAAAATTGACACCCGTTACAGCAATATTGGCGGCATAACTTAGAATAATAGGAGTATTTGCTCTTATCAAGCATTCATGGATAAAAAATTCTTCACTACGAATATTAATCAGGCCGATAGTACCTAGCCCCCCGTTAGCAGATGCATTATCATCAAGCTGAAAATAGCACTTTTTGATACCACAATTTAAACCACCATTGTTTGTAAGGGCAAATTGTACACCAATTACAGATGGAGTCAAGACGGAACTACCACTAGAGTATAAAAACGTAAAGTTCTCACAACCTGAGTAGGAAGAGCCACTAAAATCAAACATGGGGCGACTGCCTGTATTTCCAACAATGACTGTGTTTAAATAAGAGCCTCCATCTCCAACTAGCCAGATTCCATTCGAGTTAGTCAAATTAATGGAGCTTCCAATGAAATAATATCCAGGAGGGAAATAGATAGTAGCCCGAGTAGGCAAGGACTTAGCGTAAGTAATCGCTGACTGTATTGCTGCTGAGTCATCTACCGTACCATCACCTTTAGCCCCAAATTGGGGATCTTTTACATTGATCGCCATCAGATTTTGTAATAAAATGAAAAGTTTGTATACTAAAAAATTTTCTAAATTTAGGATTTTGTATAATAGTTAATTAAATTAGTGGAAAATATAACTAAAATAATTTCTTGTTTTAACTGTTTATCTTCATCTATAAGTAATACGTAAACATTATGTGACAAAAGTTTCAGAAAAATTTATTTTAGAACTGTGGTTTAAATTAAATGGCAGCACCTGTTTTCAGAATTCGGTAGTAACTGTATTGTTAGTTTACTGATAACTATTCGGCTTTTAAAATCTGATGAATTCATTCTGATTCTGATGTTATTACCTATTCAACTCTATTTTTATTCGTTTTGTCCTGAACAGTTATAACGATTTACAATGTGTGTATATTGAAAAGTGACTCCTATAGCATTAAAGATCAAGTGAAGGCATTATTATTGTGAATCAGTTCGTTTCATTTTAGCCAATAATCAATGCTTATTTACCCAAAGCCAGGTTTTATACGCATAATAATCCTCCTGACAGCGACTTCCTGTTATCTGCAAGCACAGCCTCTTCGTAAGCCAACTCTATATACCGCAGAGGTTGGTACCTACCTCTCTTCATCAATAGAAACGCCCTTCTGGTTACGAGCTAATCAATATGGTATTGTTCCAAATCGGTCTCCTGTCGCAACCTTCCGAGCAGGCCTATATAGTGCTTATGATACAAATCGTTACGGTAACGGACGGTGGCGAGACTCTAAATTTGATCTAGCTTATGGATTTAATATGGTAATAAACGGTACCCAAAACGGCTTGTCCTATGAACGAAACGTATTACTGCCCGAAGCCTATGTAAAAGTCCGGAGAGGAATATGGGAGGTCTATGTCGGACGACGACGGGAGAAGTTTGGTCTGGCTGATTCGACTCTGTCTTCCGGTTCATACGCATGGTCGGGAAATGCAATGCCAGTCCCTAAGATTCAAATTGCGATTCCGAATTTTGCCCCAATTGGCTTCACTAAAGGTTGGCTAGCGGTTCAAGGGACGTTTTCGCATGGTTATCTCGATGCAAACGGGTATATCCTAAACACAATGCTGCATCAGAAATCATTGTATTTACGGTTTGGGCGTCAACGGGACTTTATGCGTGTTTACGCTGGAATAAATCATCAAGCCGTGTGGGGGGGGAGGGTTGCTGATCCATCTAACATTCCTAGTACAGTTCAAAGTAGTGGAGAACTACCGACAGGGCTGCGAAACTATTTTTATGTGGTATCAACATTGTATCCGAAGAGTGATGACGCGTCAGAATACAATTATTTCGACCTGACGAATCGAATAGGTAATCACCTTGGCTCGGTGGATATAGGTACTGAAATTGATCTGGCTAGGTACACCTTATATATTTATCGACAAAATCTTTTTGAGGATGGGTCACTGTATTATCTAATCAACATTGCGGATGGGCTAAACGGCATACGAATTCGCAAAAATGATGACAATGCGATTGTCAAAGATATTTTGTTCGAATTTCTTAATACGACTAGTCAGGGTGGACCTGAGTTTATTATAGATGATCCACTGAAACGAGGTAAGGACGATTATTTTAATCATCAACAATTTCGCGATGGTTGGGCCTATCGACAACATACAATCGGTACTCCGTTTATCCCCCCGGCTCTTGGTCCAAGAGATCAATATCCTTATGGCATCTTTACCATTAACAACCGAGTTTATGTATTTCACACGGGAATATCCGGTAACTTGCCACTGCATGGACGAGCATTGACTAACGCAGTTTCTTACCAAGTAAAGCTATCTTATAGTCATAATTTAGGGACTTATAATTTCCCTTATTTACCTGCACGTACGCAATTCTCAGGTTATGCTAGTATTATGGCACCTCTAGCTGTGCTAGGAGGTTTGCAGTTTACAGGAAGTATTGCTATCGACTCCGGTACGCTTTATCAGAATAGCGTTGGGACTTTTTTGAGCCTTCGTAAAGTATTTAACGCAAATTGATTAAAGAGGCTTTAAGACCATTTAATAATTTTTGCCTCTCTGGCTAATGGGATTTTTATCGGTTTTGTTATAAATTAGCAGCCTATTTTGGCGAATTATTGGATATTATTGGTGTATATCTTTATCTTGATACGCTATTTTAGAATTCATGGACAGTCTGAATGGCTGATCATGCTCCAAACAGTAAATTAGATAGATATGAGGCATCGATACTCTATACTTTTCTTCCCGCTTCATATAATTATTGACTTTCTAAGTCTTAATGCAGCGTTTGTCGGAGGGTATCTGCTTAAATTTCAAACGACTGTTGGTGTTACAGATCATCCTTATGCGTCATTTTGGCTGCTGTTTAACTTAATTTGGTTAGTAGAGATCTTACTGCTAAAGCCATATACGTTCCCCCGGCAGTTATTCAAAGCGGGCCATTTGCTTAAAAAACTGCTTTTTCTAACAGGTATTCATATTGCCGTCATCTCCATGTATTGGGTGGCTATTAGAGGCTATTATTATTCTCGTGAGCATTTGCTGATCACATATACTCTATTCTTAAGTTTAGGAGCACTATTTAGAATTGGTGGGTTAGTTTTTCTTCGGGAATATCGGGCTCGTGGATATAATAGTCGACGCTATGTAATTGTTGGATACGGCAAACTTGCGGCTTCAATCCATAGTTTTTATGAGACACATCCAGAAATGGGATTCCGTTTCTATGGTTATTTTGATAAGTCTACAGCTGAAAACAAAGGAATACTTACCGGTACATATACTGAGTTATCAAATTATATCGGTAGAGAAGGAATCGACTGTGTCTACTGCTGTTTGACGTATATGGATAATGAGCAACTGAAAGCTATTGTCGACCATGCTGAAGTTGCCAATTATCAGGTAAAATTATTAGTAGACTTCAGAGGGTTCTTAGCCCGTGGTACCTCTGTTGAATACCATGATTTTTTACCAGTACTGAACCTTTCTTCAGAAGTTTTAGCCGACTTTAGGGTCAATGTATTCAAACGATCGTTTGATATTCTTTTTTCAGTAGTAGCGCTCGGCCTAGGAATGCCTATATTTCTTGCTGTGGCCGCTATAACGCGACTTACTTCAGCGGGGCCAACGTTTTATGCTCAGGAACGTATTGGGCAAGGAGGAAAGCCATTTAAAATATACAAATTCCGTAGTATGTACGTAGACGCAGAAAAGGCAGGTCCAGCCTTATCTGGCGGCTTACTTGATAATCGTATTACCCCATGGGGACGGTTTATGCGCCAAACTCGCCTTGATGAGCTTCCTCAATTTTATAACGTTTTAAGAGGGGACATGTCGGTCGTTGGTCCGCGTCCGGAAAGACAGTTCTTTATCGATCAGATTGTTGAGATTGCCCCCGAGTATCGTTCTTTATTAAAAGTGAAACCGGGTATTACTTCTATAGGACAAGTCAAATTCGGATACGCAGCTAATGTTGATGAGATGGTAAAGCGTTTACGATATGATTTGTTATACCCACAACGTCGATCTTTTATATTCGATATGTGGATTATTGCGCAGACACTCCGGGTTATGGCTCAAGGGCGTGGCAAGTGATTTCTGTCGAAAATCTTTCTGGTACGTGGTTGGCCCCGTGCAGTAACACGAAAAGCATTCTTGAAATTTCGTATTATTTATATCAATAACCCTGTTATTGATATAAAACGATTCCTATTTTTGTGAGAATTGGTTTGTGGAATAATGCGAAATAAGTGCGTTAGGATGGTGCGAGTATATAAAGTTTGGCTTAGTATTTTAATAATAGTTGGAGTAGGAGTTTCGTGTGGTAAAGACTCCGAAACAAAACTGGCGCAAAACCTGCGTAATTGTGCCGACGAGCAAAAACTCTCTCCCAAACAACAAACACACATCCAGCAGCAGATTCATGCTGAAGAGAAATCCCGGAAAATTGAGGAAATCTTTCGCCAAAAAGTTCGTGGCGGCCTGAATGGTAATGTGCTGGTAGCGCAGAAAGGATTGATTCTCTATAAAAAATGTTTCGGTTTAGGGCATTTTGAACGAAGCGAACGCGATACGCTGGTAGAAGACTCTAAATTCCAGTTGGCCTCATTGTCAAAAACATTTACGGCAGTTGGTACGCTAAAGTTGATCGAAGCTGGTAAGCTACAATTTGAAGATACTATCCAAAAGTTCTATCCCGATTTCCCCTATCACGGTATTACCGTTCGTGAATTATTAAGCCACAGAAGTGGCTTACCTAATTACCAATATGCCTTCGACGATAGTATGAAGGTGAATTTCTATAAAAAAGAGAAGCCATACCCATCCAATGCGACTATCATGCATTGGTTTGCAACCGTAAAACCTACTCCTCAGCGATACAATATCCCGGGGCGCGGCTTCAGCTATAGTAATACGAATTACATGGTCTTGGCCTCGATCATTGAAAAAGTGACTGGAGAGAGCTATGAGACATATATCCGTAAAAATATTTTTGAGCCGCTGGGAATGCATCATACATTCGTTGCTACGACCAAGAATGATTCCATAAATTATCATCGAACGGCGGGTTACCAATGGAACCGACGTATTCCGAAGGATTATTACGATGATGTTGTTGGCGATAAAGGGATTTATTCTACAACTGGTGATCTTTTTCGGTGGTACCGCGCCTTAAATGGCGACTGTCTATTGCAGAAGAAGAGTCTGGCCGAAGCGTTTGTACCACGTAGTTTTGAACGGAAAGGTGCAAAGAATTACGGGTATGGGTTCCGTATGATGCTTAATGATCTTAATCAGCCTGAATATATTTATCATTCTGGCTGGTGGAAAGGCTATAACACGATGTTTTGGTTTAGCCCTAAAGATGAGTACGTCATTATTATTCTTAGTAACCGATATAATACAACTGTTTATCAAATTAAAGAGCTAATTGAGGTGCTACACGGTAGTTCAGACAATAAAATGGCTGCTGGAGATAGCGAAGTAGAAATATGAGTAAAGTCGGATACTAGATCGACTTTTGCAATTTTCATCTCCTATTTTATGCGCTTTTTAGTATTTAGTATGCTGTTTGCAGCCAGTATTCCCCAAGTTGCTTTATCGCAGGAAGTTATAAACCTCTGGCCCGATAGCGCTATTCCCAATTCTATCTCGGGGAGCCAAATAGCGGAAAAATCTGAGACAGATGCTAACGGTATCTTACGTATCAGTAACGTATCGGTTCCAACTCTTACAGCCTATCTCCCTGCCAAAGACAAAGCCACAGGAGCGGCTATCATGATTTGTCCTGGTGGCGGCTATTCGATTCTGGCAGCAAGCCATGAAGGATCAGACGTAGCACGTTGGTTCAACAGCATAGGCGTAGCGGCATTTGTACTCAAATATCGCCTACCTAATCCAGAGTTAATGACGAATCAGCAGGAGGTGCCCCTAATTGATGCTATGCAGGGCATGACGCTAATTCGTCAGAACGCAACTCGTTATGGGATCAATCCCGAGAAAATTGGTGTAATGGGCTTTTCGGCGGGAGGACATCTGGCAGCAACGCTCTCTACACATTACTATCGGGGGGAGAAAGCCAGTGAGATGGCTAAACCAAATTTTGCTGTGCTACTCTATCCAGTAATAACATTCGGCGAAAAAGCGCACACGGGCTCTCGCGATAAACTTTTGGGGAAATTAAATAGGTCTTCGGAGATGGTTGCTTATTACTCCAATGAGCTACAGGTAACAAAGCAAACACCGCCAACATTTTTAGTTCATTCGGAAGATGATAAAGGTGTTCCCGTCGAAAATAGCATTAACTACTATCTGGCCTGTCTGAAAAACGGCGTTCCGGCAGAAATGCATCTATATCCAATGGGGGGGCATGGATATGGCCTCCGTACCGCAAAGTTTGGCTCACTCAATACGTGGCCAGAAGCGTGCAAAGCCTGGTTGATGTCTCTGATCAGTGCAAAGTAATATTATACGCGGAGGAATGTGTTCTTCTTATACAGGAAGTATAAAAATCCCCACTTGACGGCTAAAAAAGCGACAATGGCCCCCACGGCCTGAACAGGTTCGCTGAAGAAATGGAGTATTCCGTTGAATAGAAAATGAGCCGTGTGTTCAAAATCAATTATTCGTTCTGCGAGATAGATTAATATGGAGTTCATACCAATAACGATGAAGAAAAACGTCCATCGGCGGATGTTCTGCATGTCGATAATCCAGTAAAATAAGCTTAACATTAACAGACTCCAGCCTCCTGCCACCAGTACAAATGAACTGGTCCACAAATTTTTGTTTACAGGAAAGACAACATTCCAAACCCAGCCTAACACAACACAAGCTACCCCCATCAGCACGAGCTGCCGGAGCTTTTGGGCGTCGCGAACGCCATGCTGACGTAATATTGTTCCGGCAAAGACACCTAATAAGCCGGTTCCAATGGCAGGTAATGTTGAGAGTAAACCTTCAGGGTCATGAACAACTTTGTACAATCGACCGGGCATGAACAACCGATCGACATAGCCTACTAAACTGCCTTCCATCGTTAAATTGCCCGCCCCATAGCCCGGTACTGGTACAAGCATCAACAGCGCCCAGTAAAGCAATAGAATTCCAGCGAAAATACCGTAACGCGCCCGCTCACGCTGCACATATAGATAAATAAGCTGGGCAAACATACCGGCCAGGCCAATACGTCCCAGCACACTTCCGAAACGCATCTCGGCAATTGGTTTATTGAACAGCCCATTGTTATAAATAATCCCAAGCAGGACCAGCAACAACCCGCGCGTAATGACTTTGCGAGCCAGCATAGAACGACTGTCTCCTTTTGCTAAGCGGCTACCAAGTGAATACGGAGTAGAAACACCCGCCAGGAAGAGAAATAAAGGGAAAATACAATCATAGGGCCGAAAGCCATTCCAGTCGACGTGGGTAAATTGATCTGCCAGGAAAATGGCCCAAGCCCATCCAGTCGTTTTGGCTAGTACATGAAAAATTTCCTCCCCACCCATAATCCAGAACATATCAAAACCACGTAACGTATCGAGCGACAGTAGACGACGAATGGGCGCTGGCTGGGCAACAGCAGGTTCCTGAGCAGAGACAGTAGATGATTGCATGGAGGAGTCAGTTTGAACGAAAGCAATGATACAAAAAAAATGCCCTTATCTCTGATGTTTGTGCAGGTTATAGCTACGCTTAATAAATTAAGGTTTGTTCGACAACCAATTAACTAATGCGGTTAGTAAATTGCCTAATAGAGTCTCGATGGTTATTAAGGGTGAACGCCTATGCGAAAACTATCTACACAAGTTTCAATTCCTGTCATTATTTCGCTTATCAGCCTTTTCTGGCAATGCCAGGATGTAGCTCCTCTGGCAACTCAGCAGACCTATTTGAGCACTGATCAGAACACGGGGAGTCAGCGATTGTCGAGCGAATGTGCGATTCGGTACAAAATTGCGAACACGTTTACGCAACTCGACAACAGCAGCCAGTTAGAGGCAATTCGGGCAGGTTTTGCCGTATGGGAAAAGACTAGCAAAAACCTCAGTTTTCTGGAATTTTCAGCGCCTGACCGAGCTATACTCTTCGTACGATTTGTTAACCCAGAAGAAATACAAACTAAGCCGGTTATGGTGACTACTGGTCTGCTGCCGGGCGAGGCTGCTGTAACGTCAGCCCTCAGATCAAGTGGTAATGGCACTTATACAATTCTGCTTAGCAATGGTTTTAACTGGAACACAAACACATTGACGAGGGCAGTAGCCTATCATGCGGGGTTATTACTGGGTGTCTCTACATCAGATGACATGAATTCGCTGATGTCCCCCGTATTACAGAACCAGATAGCCAGAGCATCAAAAGCCGATTCGATAGCGGTTAACCGATTATACGTATCACCTTGCGCGGGCTACCTGCCTATTGCCTTGCAGGTAAGTGGTCCAGTAACCAAAACCATCAAATTTGATAAGCAGGGAACGGTTTTGGTTACTGCATCGGGCCAGATTAACGTAGGTAATTTTGTTGGAGTTAGCCCCCCCGAAGGTAAAACCGAGGGTGGTGTACTTGGCTTGTCGCTGGCAGATTATAGCATTGTACCAACGATGTTTCATGCCGCATTAATGTATAAACTGAATGACGAAGCAAACTGGCGGTACTGCGGTAAGGAGTGCAGTTTTTCGACGGGACCCACTCAGTCTGTCAATCTGACGTTTGGTGTAAATGATAACAACTTAACCGATAATACTGGGGCTTATGATGTGAAAGTTCAATACAAATAAGGGATTTATATCTGGAAGGAAACCGATAAGCAGGTTTCTGTATCATCTTATACGTTACTGAACGAAGTATATGCCGCCTAAACTATCCGATACCTCTGTTCTTGTCGATCTAATTCGAAATGGTTTTACCGCCGAACGAAAGTTTATCAAAGCCTACCTCAGCGAAGCACAGGATATCGCGTTAAACAAATACCATATCCCCGAAAACCAATCAGAAACTCTGGCTAAGCGGGCGTTAAATGCCGCTATTCGTACGGTCCGACTCGACCGGTGGCAACCTAATTTGATTCGCTGGATGGTGCAGAGTCAGGCGATGATTTTGCGGTGGCAACAAAATAGATTTACCGAGGAGGATCTTCATAAAGTTCAGAATACTATAGAGCGCTACGTTCGAAATCACCTGGGGCAACGTATTGGCGGAGAACTTAATCTTAGTCAGGAAAGGGTCTGTGGCGAAACGTTTGACATTTTCTTTCGTAAGGTAAAAAGCCCCGGATTTGTACTGACCTCGAGTCTCGATACGTATCTGATCGGAATTACCATCAACCAAATTAAATCGTTTGCCAGAAGACAGCATCGCATCCCGGCTAATACGCTGTTCGATACGGCAAAGACCAACCCTGATCCCCAGGACGTAGTCTTGCATGAGAAGCTTCGCTTTTATCGTAAATCACATCGCTTGGTTGCCCAGCAACTTAGTCGATTAGATGATAAATGTCTGACTATTATTTTACAACATTACGGCATTGATTCAAGCCGCATTGATGCTGTTGATGAGGTTCTTGAGTCGAACGAATCCATGACAGAAACCGAGTTTGCAGCATTATTTGACGTGGCTCTGGGACCAGATAGCGACTCCCGAAAGCTTAAAGATATTGCGCTTGACCTTGGAATCAACCCTAAAAAAATTAGCGAAAAACACCTTGATTGTTTGGGTAAGCTGGTTCAGAACGTGATACCGACTCTTCTTAGTGAACCAGATGATTCGTTTGTCGAAGCGGTACGCCGGGAGATGCAGACTCGTCTGGACGAAGCGCAGGTTCGTAAGCAGAAGAAACAGCTCGAAAAACAACGCTATGCCAGTTCCCGACAAGCTTAAACAAACCTGGTTTATAGAGCAGTTTCTGTTAGGTAATCTCCCAACCTCGATTCACAAGCAGATCGAAGAGCGACTGAGTACCGAACCTGAATTTAAACAACGGGTTATGGCGCAGTGGCTGGTGCTGAATTACTTTACTGATCAACAACAGATACGTGATTTCTACCAGGAGATTGATCCGGTTATCATAAACGCGGGGAAGCGGAAACCTCGGTATGATAGCCATAAAGGGATTCGGTATCTGCCCCAGCTGATTGGAATTGCGGCTGTCTTACTACTTAGTTTAGGCTTAGGCTTTTTAGTGTATAGATACAATCAACCGCTACATCGACAGGTAAGCACTGTTCCTGTACTCACTGATGATCCTGAAGACTATGGATTTTCGAGTGATGAACATTCTGTAGTAGTAATACGGTATGATCGACTTCCAGACGTCTGGGATTTCGGCAATAAGTACATCTGGAAAGCTGATACATTGGCAATATATAGTCCGTCACTGGCGCAGTCGCTTACTAAAAACTGGCAAATTATACCAACCAGCCAGCGAAACGTCTATGTACTCATGACCGAAAAACAGACGTATCAATTGCTAAAAGGACAACAGACTTTAACTCCACTCCAACAAAATGAGAATCGGTAAGATTGCCTGGTTATATGGGCTTTTTTTCTTAACAATAAACGTGTCAGCGCAGGACTGTGGTTGTGATCGAATCGCAAAAGAAAGCCGGGAAAGGCATCTATATTCGGAAACAAGAGCCCAGGCGATTGTTGATACGTTCTGTCGCTTATTCATACATCCCGCTAAAGTTTACCCCAAGCCTTACGCCTGCAATCGGGCGATTTTTGCTGCAATTTGTGATGCCACTAAAGAAAAATACATTTTCTACGATGAACCATTTCTCAATCGATTACTGAACCAATCTAAATGGGGAGATCGGTTTGTACTGGCCCATGAAATAGCCCACCATTTGCTGGGCCACACGGAACGAGCTTATCGTTTAGGCCCTATTCAGAAACAGCTTAATACGACCATTGACCAGACAAAATATCGGACTATAGATAGAAGCGGCACAAAAAAAGACTATGTCATTACGATACCGCAACGCCATCTGCATGAATTGGAAGCAGATGCGCTCGGGCTCTGGATGATCGTTAACCCGCAGAATAAACGGAAAGCGACTCAAAGCGATATACAGGAAATTTTCAGGGCTTTACCGCAACTTTTATCGGTGTATAGTAACGCTGATGAGCACACGACAACCAATTCGCATCCGAGCTTATTTATTCGACGGAAACTCATTGAACGCTATTGGAGTAAATACGAAAATCCGGATTTCGTTAAACGGTATGCCGCTATTGATGACGGCGAGAACTATAAAGCACTAGAAGGCGATACGGAAGAGTTTTATGCCTTTCAACTGATCAATGCCAATGCGGAACAACAAGCCCAGCTCAATGATGCAGAACGTATTATTCGGGATTCGCTCACTCGCCGATCACGCTTTTTTGTCGATATTCTTGTAGGCGGAATGACGCAGATTCCAGTACTGAGTCGAGATGGTAACGTAATAGCCGCCACGAATAACCGGACCCTGACTGGCGGCTTGCGTCTGGGTGTCGGACCCTGGTATAAGCCTTTCCGGTTCGAGACGGACCTGAAGGTTGCCGGGAGCACGTTTACCACTCAGGCCGTATTGGCGGATGGATTACGAACAACCGAACAGTTTCGAACCACTTATTTGTATATCCAGCCCCGTTATGTGTACAGCCGAATCAATCGACTGGCTAAATACGCCTATCGGGCCGGTGGCTTAATGGCTACCTTGGGTGCCTCCGTTAGCCTTCCGTTGCGCTATGAATACACCAACTATGTAGCGGCTAATTATAAGGCAGTCCCTCAAAATACAGGTATAACAGGCGTTGTAGGCCTTGGTTATGGTCTATCAAACTGGCGCAACAGCAACGGGCATTTTCGTTTATGGTTGCTCTACCAGCCGCAACCGCTGCGTTTAGCGACTGAGCCATCTGAAAATGTCAGTGCTTGGCTACATACATTCAGCCTTGATTTCTCCTTCCGTTTCTGGTAACCATGTATCCATTGCGTAAGTGTGTACTTTTTGGGCTGTTCATTGTCTTGGGATGTCAAAATGAACTTACCCCCTTTGCTTCATTAAGTTATCAGATCAGCAGCTACCAGAATGCGACGGCTCATCGAAATTTCGACCAGTGTGTTCTGCGATATGCCTTTCGAAATGACGCCAAAACAATCAACATTCGTACTAGCCAAAAATCGCTTGAAGTGCCCTTTGATCAATGGCAACAGGCCAACGGCTATATCGAATTTGTACAGGTAGGCGCTAATGCTGCGGCCGATATCAACTTTGTCTTTTCAGATAGCTTAACGGCAGGCAATACGTATACAGATTCTGGTTTGGTACGACAGTCTGTTGCTAGTTTATCACAACTGGCGAAACAGGCCGATGGTACGTATACAATCTACTTACTTGATACGTACCGCTGGGATATTAGCACCTTGCAGCGAGTGCTACTTTTTCAGATTGGATCTGCCCTTGGCCTTGCCACATCAACGAACCCCGCATCAGCTATGTCGAACCGGATGACAACGACAGCTATAACGCTGGATTCGACCGATGTGAGAGCTGTGCAGCAACTTTACGATCAACCCTGCGACCAATGGACGCGATTGCCTGATTTACCGTTTGATGGACGTGATGTGGAAACGTCTGTCGCAACGTCAAGCCGTGGATTTGTTCTGATGAATGCGGGTAATGGAAAAAACGCATTTTGGGAGTTTATACCAGCAAGTAATAGCTGGCGGGCAAGAACGCCTTACCCTGTAACGCAGGCGGATCAGTACGGGTTTTCGCCGGGTCGACTAGCCTTTGTCATTGATAGCTTGGTTTTTGTCGGTAATGGATACAATGACGAGTGGAAAGAAGAAAAAAGCGGTGCTTTCTGGCAATATAAACCATCCATAGGGCAATCTGTCGATCAGTGGATTGCCATCGCTAACCAGCCTCAGCTAGGGTATAGTACGGGCAGAAGCTTTTCCGTAAACGGCAAGGGATATCTCGTATCGATGAACCTTAACAGCAGCGGGGTAGAGCGGATTGCCGTCTGCGAATACAATCCTATACAGAATGCGTGGAGTAAACCATCAGTACTCGGTCGAAAATCGGATGGTTTTTACAGCCTGAGAGAAACGTTTCCGTTTGTATTAAATCAACAGGCTTACCTGATATCGCCTAATGCTACTATTAAAAGCTGGCTATTTGACCCGAACCAACTTAATCCCTGGACGGAGATTGCTACGTTCAACGGTACATCGACAACAAAAACTGGTTTTGCTGTGCGTGATGCAGGCTATGGGATTAGTGGAGAGCCCAATTTGCCCAAAGGAGTATGGCAGTATAAACCCGAACGAGGTTGGAAAAAAATGCAGAATTTCCTGGGAGAAGGTAAGCTCGCATTCAGTTTTGTCGTGAACAATCGTGCTTACGTCGGTACCAGTACTGGTCAGTTCTGGACGTACCGGCCTTAAGCGAGTTAAGACGTATCGTTCCGATACAAAGCCAGTCCGGTTGGGCTGGCTCTTTTTTTGACTGGCTGGGGGTGTTTTTTCAAAAGGCGGCATGGACGGGTAAACCAAACCGTTTACGGCCATGCTGAAAAGTAAACTCCTCCAACCCGATGCGTACGATCGTTTCATCAAATTCAACCGCGATAACAGTGGAGCCTATGTTGACCGGGCTTATTTGACCAATGCCCTGATTCGGGTTTTCTTTCACGCAAATGATCCGGAACATTGGGTAGCCAGTTATGTCGTTAACACAGAAGCGCCTTTTCGCTACCTGAGCGTACTGACCGTCGCTAAACGTACGGATTTACTACGTCAGCATGGTATTGCCGAAGCGAATCTCGCCGAAATCACACTGCTAAGCCGCGACCGACGTATGAACTGGACTCCGGGAGAACGCGAGTTTTATTACAGCATGAGTTTATGGGATGCTTTGCGAACAGGCCGGCAGTACATACTTGGTGGAACAGTGGAAGAAAAGCTGGCTGGCGCGCAAATGGAAGTCTTGGATCATCTGTTTTACGAAGGCGAGCTGGACTTCTTTGGCAAGTCGAAATACGGCTGGCTCTATTACGCTTCCTGGTTCGGCGCGCTATGGAACGCGCTGGGGCGTGTCGTTCGACTGGTGCTGAATCAAAAAGCACAACCAGCTACGGCTGGCTCAAAACCGCGTCCAACAACGCCCGATTCGATACCGAATAATTGATAATGAGTCCGTAATTGAAAAAATAGTAACATAGCGACGCATATTTAAGGGTGAGCTTCTACCAACATGTTACTTTCAGGGTCCAGATAGTATAATAGATCTGGACTCCATCTATCCGCTTTATGACAACAGTTCTACTTCTTGATGATCATCCGCTCATTGTGAGTGGTATTGCGCAGTACCTTCAGGATAAAGATACTATCAATGTTGTGGGAAAAGCGTACAGCCTGGCTGAAACAACACGCTTACTGCAAAAGCAACAGGTGGATGTGCTCGTCAGCGATATGCATCTTGATGGTGAACGTAGTGGAATCGATTTATTGGTACATATAAAAAAAAATTATCCCGCGACTAAGCTTATTTTCTATACGATGATTGAAAAGAGTAACGAAGTTCGGGAGGCTGTGCTGGCCGGAGCCGAAGGATACGTACTCAAAAAATACGATGCAGACGAGGTTTACCGGGCGATACGGACTGTTCAAGCCAATAAAACCTATTATAGCCCTGAACTGGTCCAGATTTTAGTACGTATGCCCACGTCAACTACGCAAAAGGATGAGCAACCCGAAGCCTTGAAAAGCTTAACACCACGAGAATTAGAAGTAATGAAGCTTATTGCTTATGATATACCGATTGGGAAGATTGCGGAGCAACTATCGCTGAGTGAATCGACCATCAACTCGCATCGGACAAATCTGATGCAAAAATTAGGCGTTCGCTCCAGTGTGGGCATTACTCATTTTGCCTTCAAATACGGCCTGATTGATCGTAACCTTCTATAAGCGGAACATGCACCACAACACTCGTTCCTTTCTCGACGAGTGCATCAAGATGAATGCTGCCGCCGATACGTTCGAGCCGGTTGCGGATATTAGTCCAGCCTCGACCATTCTCCAGTTTAGACAGAAGCGGTAGACCAACGCCATTATCCCGGATACTGACCGTCAGAATGCGATTGATTGTTACGAACCGAATGCTGACTTCGGTGGCATCGGCGTGCTTGATGGTGTTGTTAATCAATTCAACGATAATCAAGTAAAGTTGAAACTGAGTACTGGGCTTTAAGTTAGTTTCTGTTCCTGACAGAAGCAGATAAAATTGGGTTTGCCCAGACCGATTGAGCGTATCAACCAGTTCCTGTAGGGCTAATGAAATACCTTTCTGCTGAAATTCATCGGGCAGGAGGTTATTTACAATTTTACGTACTTCATCATACGTTTCCTGCACCATTCGTTCCAGCTTTTCGTAACTCAGCGCCGTTCCCGTTTCACTCTGTAATCCCCGAAGCGACTGACGTAGCGTGAGTAGTGAATTGCCGACATTGTCGTGAATCTCCGATGAAACGCGCTCCCGTTCCTCCGTAAGACCCCGTAGTTCAGCGGCTTCGACTTTATGGTCCATCTCTTGCTGTAATTGAGCCTTCTGTTTCTTCTCTAACCGCAGTGTATCGGCCAAACCGATCGTCAGGAAGATAAACTCGAGTACCGAACCAAGATTGAGGGTGTAATGGACAAAAAAGTCAGCCCCTGGAATTACACCCGCCCGGTTGAGTGAATGGATGAGACCTCCCAGAAAGAGTAAAACCGCAGCTGCCCAATAATAGCGGGCAGGCCGATAGCCAAGTTGCCAGGAATAAGCGCCCAGAAAGATGATGAATAGGCCATCAACAAGGCCAACCGACGTAATAATAAGATTTTTTGATAAACCCTGAATATTCAACAAAGTCAATACCCAGCCGACAACACTAAAACCAATCAGCCCGTAAAGGATCGTATTCAGCCGGGGAGCGACCCGCTTAAGATCAAGAACAGAGCTGTAAAACAGCAGAAACGTACTGATCATCAGGGTGAAAAAGGTAGGCAGCGAATACGTAGTAAGCCATTCATTACCCACCCATAAAAACCGAACGCCCAGGCAGAAGCCGCGCGATAGTTCCCAGAGTATGTAAGCACCTAAATAAAGAGTCAGCAACTGTATATGACCTCGTTCGCGGATAAACAGCAGCAACGTCAGATGATACAGAAAAACGGATAATAAAATACCGTAATAAACCCCCCAAAGAAGTCCCGAAACCTGCGCTGACTGAACGAACGTATCGGCTCGCCAGAGATAAATCGGAAAAGTAGCCTGACCGAACGTTGATGACAGCCGAATAAAGACCGTTTGCTGATCACCCGGTTTGATGGGCATATGGAAGACATACGTATTATACGAAATTTCCCGCCCCTGTCTTCCCAGTAATTCTCCCCCTCGCTTATGAATAATGCGACCCGTCTGCTTCGATACAAAATACAGGTCGATCTCCGAAAAATTGCCGAACCCAATTTCGAGCAACCAGGAACGATCAGTCGTGGCTTGATCCGCCAGATCGAAGCGAACCCAATAATCAGATGTTGAATACCCGCGGTTCGGTGTCTCCTGAATACTCCGTATGAATTGAGAGCGATAAGGCTCCCGAATGACTTGATTGAGTGTACGAAACTGATGGTTAGGGTCTTCCAGAATGTCGATACGTCTTCCAATAGTATAGCGTGTCGATGAGTCAGTCAAAATAACCTGAGCCAGCGCATGACTAATGCTAACGATAAGCCAAAGGTGGCCTATGATCAGAATTTTACGGATGAGACGATACATGACAGTATGGGTTGGTGTAGCTTATTGAAGGCATTGCAAGTATCGGGTAGGGACGGTTATTGAAAAATAGTAGGCGGTGTGATTTATACCCATAAATCGGCCAGCGCGTACTAGCAAATTTACCAGGTTTCGATCGGTGAAATTGCTACTAAAATCATGGTAGGTGCCATTTTTTTGGGTAGGCAAACCTGGCAATTTTGCCATACGAGTCCGTGGTAAACGGCATTCGCAAAGGCAATACGTACTCTTACTTCTTCTGTCTATTTATGAAACGCTACCTCTATCTACTACCTAATTTTCTGCTTGGTCTAAGTTTGCTGGCGATGCCTGAACAGCTGATTGCTCAGAAGACACCCGAAGTCACGCTCGAAAAAGTTGCTGAAAAATGTAAAGGACTTGCGCGTGATAAGCGCGTAGTGGTGAAAGTCGCCCGGTTTAATGTATCGACCAAATCAGCGCAGGCCAATTCGACCTTCGGCGATGAGCTGGCCACCATGCTGACCTCGGCCATTCAGCAGACGAACTGTTTCCGGGTCATGGAAATGAACCGCAATGTAGGCGATGCCACCGGCGAAATGGCGTTTGCGCAGGATGGTTTCACGGACGGGTCTGGTCCTTCAGCGGGTAAGATGGTCGGCGCACAACTGGTTGTGACCGGTGAGGTAACTGACTTCTCGGAAGGGAACAAGTCGACACAGGTAGGAGGATTTAATTTTGGCGGCAATACTGCTACGTTGGGTTTTACCCTTAAGCTTCTCAATCCGCAAACCGGCGAATTGCTTTTCAGCCGCGACATCAACATGAAAGGAAATTCGTCGGGGTTTCGGGGGATGAAACTGGGCGGAGCTAACGGCTTGGCCATCGGTGGTTCTACCGAAAACCGTGCCGTACAGGATGCTGTTCAGAAAGCGATCATTAAATCCGTTGAAATCATGGCCGACGCAAAGGATCAGATCGAGATGCCCGAACCGATGAAGCCAAAGGAGATCAAGCGCTATACGGCACAAAACTGCCAGATGCTACGTAACGGATCGCCCAAAGTCATTATCCTCGTAACAGAAGCGACTACGGCGGGAACAGCTCGTGACAACACAACGACTGATTTGAACCGTCGAGAACGCGAGATAGCGCTTCGGGAGCGTGAAGCCAACGTAGGACTGGCTAGTGAAGTAGTGAAAGGTATATTCGGTGGTCGGAATAGAGAAACGAAAAAAGAAGAGTCGGCCAGTCGACAAACGGCGTCATCGGCAGTGTTTAAACCGGTGGTTATTGAGCAATCGGCTACGGAGACAGAGCTTATCCGGCAATTTGTCGAAGCAGGCTTCCGCGTAGTTGACCCCAAAATTTACGGGAAAATGCGTCAAATCGCTGACTCATCGGCCGACCTGGCGGCTATGGCCTCTCTGGGGCTAAAAATGGGGGCTAACATCATTGTAACAGGGCAGACGATCTCAGAACGTACGAATTCACAGGGAGGCATGGTTTCGTGTCGGGCCCGGCTCGAAATTCGGGCTATCGCCACTGAAGATGGGTCAATTCTGGCTACAAATGCTGTGGCAGGAGGTGGGATTGATGTGTCTGAAGCCATTGCCAATAAAATTGCGATTCGGAATGCATCCGAAAACATGACGCAGTATCTGCTCGAACGGCTCTGTGCTATGAATATGCAGTTTGCGAGTGTTGCTGGTGGTTCTAAACCGGCTGCCATACGTGCGGCTGCTCCTGTTGCGTCGGTTCCGGCTGCCAACATTACCGACATTGCCATTGGTAATATTAACTACGCCAAGCTCACGGCTTTAGCCGATCTTTTGAAGAAAAACGCGAAAGTTAAGGCAGTACAAAAAAATCTGAAAGGGACCGACGGTACGTTGCACATCGAACACCTCGGCTCTACGGACGAGCTGATCGATGCCCTGAGCAGGAATCCAACGGCCAAGTTTGACGTAGCGGCCGTGGAGGAAGGAAAAGCCAGTATAAAAATGAATTGAAAATAGGAACCCGATTATCTGTTACCTCCCGCTGCCTTGCTGGAATAGATAGGTAATTAACAGTCAATTTGCGGGATTTCAACGCTTTCCGCTTCTATCACACCCCATCTCATGAAACAAGTTTTTTACCAATTCATTCTGATTGGTTGCCTGCTCATCAGTGCCCAGGCGCTGTTCGCTCAGACAACCGGACCTGATGTGCTGCACCGACTCGATCGTACCACGCAGAACGTTCGGGTAAAGGAAATTACGGAGGTAGAGGTATTCTACACGGATCTCAACGCACCAGCTGCCATCCGTAAAATTCGTAAAGCTGAACTCTGGAAAGTTGTATTTGGCGATGGTACGTCCGATGTATACAACGAACCGAAAGTGGCCAAACCAGTGACGGAAACGCCCTTTCCTAAGCCAACCGTTACGTCGACCAGTGCTCGACCCAATTCAACTCCGGCACCACCGCCTGCCAATAGAGTATCACAACCCATTGGCGTTGGCGGTAGTCAGTCGGTCGACTTGGGTACGTTTGCCGCTGGCCGTAGAGCATTGTCATATGGTTTGACTTTATCGGGTACGTCAACGACGAATAAAAATAGTAGAACAACGACGACGAACACAACAAACAATATTGGTTTATCTGCTCTGTACCAAAAATTTACCCGCGATAATGTTTCGATAGGAGGGGGATTAACCCTGGGATTTACGGGTGAAAAAAACAAGTCGACAACGGCTGCAACAACAGCTGAGACTGTAGAAAGCGCCCCGTCTATAGCGATTATGGGCCAAACCCGGCGATACTTGCCCGTTGCCAGCCACGTAGCATTCTATGGCTTCAGTTCGGCTGAACTGGCCTTGCGATGGTATAAATATAAAAGCGGCTCCATAGAAGATAAAGCCACGCAACAGCAACTATCGCTTGAACTGGGTGCCGGGCTGGCCTATTTACTGAATGAGCGCTGGTCGATCGATTTTAATGCGTCGCTGCTTGGACTGACCCTTAACCGCGTCAAAGACGAAGAACCGGGAAGCAAGGCGGCTGTTGATCTGTCGTTGACTGGTGCTGGTGTAATTCCTTCGTTCTCGCTTTTCCTCACCCGTTATTTTTAATTATCCACCCCATGATACGTTTGACAATAGGTTTATACGCTGCACTGCTGTGGCTGTCAGTCACCGTGGCGTCCGCTCAATTTGTACCTGGAAGCCGGTTTATCGGTGGAGGTTTTGGCGTGACTACACCCATAGCGCCTGAATTTGGATCGGATCTTAACGTTACGTTACAACCTGAATTTGGTCGTTTCCGGAGCGAGAATGTTGCTTCCGGTTTTAATCTGACACTTGGTTTTGAAAACCAAAAAGCAAGCAGCACTCGCACGAACAATTCCTTTACAGTGGGAATTGGGCCATTTATTCAGCGCTTCCTGCCTGTGGTTCCCAATTTCGGTTTTGTTCTGACAGGGCGTTCCGGGCTATCGTATACGCATACGTCGTCGAAAACAACGAGTAGTACGACAACAACCGAAACTACGTCAAACAACCTTGCACTTGGCTTAAGCGGCTCACCTGGATTGTTTTATCAGGTCAACCCACGTTGGTTATTGCAGGTGGACTTGGGTTCCTATCAGGCGCTTTCAGTTAACTACACAAGTGGGAAAAACGGGAGTGACGTAGAAAATTCAGCCTTCAATTATGCAATCGGCCGAACCTTCTCTCTCGGCGGCAGCGCTATCCGCATTCGTTACTTCTTAAGATAATATCTTATCCAAACCACTAGAAATCATGAAGATACGTCTGCTTTTTTTTATCCTCTTCCTGACTGTCCAGCTGGCCCTAGGACAGACTACACGCTCCGACGTGCTGCATAAACTCGATCGTCAGACAGTTAATGTCAAAATTGACGAGCTGACTGATACGGAGGTTATTTATTTCGAGCCAACGGCGCCGAAAGCGAAAAAAAAAATAGCGCGCAGTCAGGTCTGGAAAATCGTTTTCAGCGACGGTAGTACCGAAGTCCTAACACCACTACCCGATGGAGTCAGCACAACCAGCAAGGTTGACCAGATTACCTTGATCGATCAAACCGTAGTACAGGGGAAAGTAAGCCGACGTGATGACCGGAAGCTGTATTATACAAAACCGGAAACGCCTGACGGCCCTCAGTATGAATTGCTGCTGAGTCGGCTCGACCATATTCGTTATGCTGATGGAAAAGAAGAAACCTTTCGGAAAGCAGTTGGTAGTACTCCATCGGTAGGCATTTCATCGGCTCCTTCTGCACCAGCCTCTCAACCCGATCGCAGTACGGAGAAAGAACCAAAGAGCCAACTGACGGAGTATTCGGCACCGAGTGCGTCAGCGCGATATAGCAACGCATTTGGCCGTTTACAGGCAACAATAGGCCCTGAGTTTGCCTACTATCCCGACCCGGTCAATAAGGATCGGGCCTGGCTCAATGATTCTACCGGTTTCGGAATGAAACAGAATATTGGGGCCAGTTTACGAGTGGATTATCGACTCCTGAAACCACTCGCTATTTCGATCACCGCCGGGTATTTCGGTTGGGAGTTGGTTCGGCGCTATACCCGTGAGGGCGTTGATGAATACACGGAGACCAAACGCCTGACTCAGATTCCGGTGCAATTGGGCGTCAAAATTTATCCGGCAGGCGGTTTTTACATCATGCCTGAAGCAGGAGCTACTTTCCTGTTTGCTTCCGTAAAGACGTCAGACATGCATCCTATTCCTGCCGATGAATCGGCAAAGTCAACGCCGATTACGTATGGGGCCAGCCTCGGTTATGAAATCCGGTCCAAAGCGTTGCTGTTCGACCTAAGCCTTCGGTACCAGCTTCTTAATGTGAATAATCTCAATTATGCTGCCTTCAATCAAAGCCTGAGTGAGCAGGTCAATATTGCCAGCATCCGGCTCGGAATTGGTTTCAATGCCATCAAAAAATAACGCTATCTGTACCATGAAAACGCTAACCCATTTCCAACGTCTGACCGTCCTACTGCTCGGTACATTTGTACTGACCTGGAGTTGCCGCCGTGAAGTAGAAGTTCCCTTGCCAGCGTTGCCCAAAATTGTGGGAAAGCCGTCAGCAGCTACCGTAGGCTGTATGTTTGTTGGCGCTCCCGGTTCGTCTACCCTGACCATGCGCCTGGATATTTACGTCGTCGACAAAAACGGACGTCAGGTAAATGGGTTAAAGCAAACCGATTTCACGATTCCAACCGCTTCTGGCCGAACGTATCAACTGCAGCGGCTTACGTCTACAGCCCTCACGGATAAAGCCGGTGGTTATTCGGCTATGATTCTGCTGGATCAGTCAGGTAGTATTATTGATAATGATCCTAAAGACCTGCGTATCGACGCCAGTAAAATATTTATGGATTATATGGGAAGCGATGATGTCGTTGCTTTATCCAGTTTTTCAGGCAGTCGGCTTGGACCAAATTTTACGTACAATTTCACGCTGCATAGTCGTTTCGCTCACGAAACAAGCCGGATGAAGCGGTCACTCGATAGCCTTTCTGATAACGAAGGCGGAGGTACACCTTTATACGAAGCAACTACACTGGCAACTAACTATGCGGCACAAAATGGCCCAACGTCTAACAAAGCCGTCATTGTTTTTACGGATGGACAGGCTTCCGGCGATTTAGATGGCTGCATTGCCAACGCGCAGCAAAAAGGAATTCCATTATACACGATTGGTTTGACGAATGGCGTGGACGTAGCTGTACTCTCGCGGATGGCTACCGAAACCTGCGGGGCTTTCTTCTATGCGAAAGATGCCGAACAGTTAGTTACGTCGTTCGGAACCCTGGGTAATCTGCTACGGGGAAAAGCACAGGTATACCGGACAGAATGGACCATTGTTCGGAGTAGCGGCACCTGGCGCACTGGTGAGATCGTCACCAGCACGATGAAAGTAGCCCTCCCCAATGGCGATCCGCTCGACGTACCATTCTGGATTAAGGTTAAATAGGCGTTACAAAGAATTATCTGCTATGAAACGACTGTGTTTTTTGCTCGCTATTTATGGACTAACAGCCTGCCTTGGCTGGGCTCAGGATGTAGTCTATCTCAGTGATCAGACGAAGGTGGCTGGTACGTTGGCCGACATCACGTCTGAAAAAGTTACGCTGCGTGTGCCCAAAGGAGAAGCAACGATCAAGTTCTCGTATGGCGTCGACCGAGTGGTTGCGGTTGTGAATCAGCGCGGTCGGTTTTTGTGCATGCAATACGTACTGGCGCTGCCTGGTGACGAACGCGATCGGCTGATTCAGCAGTTTTTGACGAACACAAGTCAACCTGCCAGTGATGCCATTATCCGACGTAATCCGTCAGAGGCTATTTACGGAAAAGTTTCCTACGATCAGGGGGACGTAGTGAACTACACAACCGCCGATGGAACGGCTGCCAGTTTACCCAAAAGCGACGTAGTAGCTATATTTTACAGTACAGGTAAGCACGAACTTTTTGCCGACGCCCCAACCCTGTGCGACAATCCTACCCTTCTTCGCAATGAACCCAACCCAGTTCCAGTCGCGACAGCATCCACAACGCCGACAACAGTAGAACCGGCTCCAACTGCGAAGACCGACGATAATTGGACTACCCAGAAGCCTGCTCCAGGTGAAGGTGCTAAAAAATCGCTTGAACTGACCGCTGAAGAATACGACGATTATCGCACTCAGGGTCTTGAGCGGGTGAAGGATTTCTCAGTGCTCATTGGCGTCGTTGCGGATAAAAGTACCGATGCTGAATCAAAAAATAAAGCCATTAAACGGATTCTAACCTTATTTAAGCCTGGCGCTACGATTCAGGTTAGCTCGATGGTGCGCGACGGGCAAGCCAATACGTATTCCATTCAGGACTACCTTCGGCGCCTTAAGTTACTGCCGTATGCCAACGTTTCGCTCGAATGGGCCAACATTCAGTACGTTGACGAACTGACCCAAAAAGAGGATGGGAATTATTACGGTAAGATTCGGGGGGAACAGAAGTTTTCTGGACTGAATGCCAACGGAGAGGTGCAATACGGCGATATAACTCAGAAAGACGTGGACGTATTGCTGCAGCCGTATAACAAGCGTGGCGACGGGAAAGATAAAATCAAATGGGCTATTCTGTTGGGTGATATAGGCGTTGTGGCAACCCAATAAGTAAATTTTCCTGCAATGGTATACCGAATACGTTACTGGTTGATGAGCCTGCTGATCGGAGTATCTGGATGGTTATCTGGACTATATGCTCAGGAATTGACCACCCGTGATAACGAAGAAGTGAAACTACTGGCTCGTCGAAAAGTCGAACTCGGGCTTAATGATCTGCTGAACGTACTGAGTTTATCCGATCTCGGTGAGTTCGAACGTAATGCGCTGATCAGTGATAGCTATGTGCCGGGGGTGAACCAGTTATTTGCCAGCAAGGAAACGATTGTTGAGGACGACGTTAGCCCCGATCGAACCGCTACGGCGACGGTGCTGGATATGCCCGTCGAGAAATATTTAGCCAATTTTGATTTGCTCTACGCCAAATCATCGCAGAGCACGATTGCGTTCTCGGATTTTACTGTATCAAACCTTAAGCAGAGTAATACCTTGTATGTGAAGGTGTTCTATACAGCTCTGTTCGGTGGTAAACACACGAAAATCGACAAGCCTTACCAACCAGTCCGGCGTGTCGCTGAAATGCAGGCTATCCGGGTTGGCGCGAAGTGGACGGTTTTAATCACCCGACTGGCTTTCGCTACACACGACGACTCAACAAACCTGACCCGTAACGATGTTGCGCTGAAAGAGGTAGCTCTTCGAACGGTGGCCGTTCGGACCGATAGCACAATCGCCAGAGATTCGACTCAAATGGCGGTTGCTGCCCCTGTCGATCCGGAACGTGAACGGGAAAAAGCGATTCTGGATACGTATCAGAAGCTATTGAAAGAAGGCGAAACTGCCTTTGCGGCAGGGGATATGGTCACGGCACAACGCGTTTTTGAGCAGGCTGAAAAGCAAAAACCATTCGAAGACCTGACGCCGAAAGTTCGGTTGTTTACGATTCAGAAAACACTGGATGAACGTTCGCGTAATTCTGTCGTAGAACTGAAAAAACGACTCAATCTGGCACTTCGTAAACGGCGATATACGGAAGCGTTAAGCCTGATGCAGGCTATTCTGAAGCAACAGCCCGATTCTACGGCTCTGGAAACGCAAAGCCAGGACGTAATGGCGCAGGCCCGGCGGAAAGCGGAACTCGACGAACGGTTTGCTTCCGGTCAATACAAGGAATTGGTCAAAGAATACGGACGAATTATCGACGCGGAGCGCAAACAAAATAAACAACCCAGTACCAGCAGTAAAGTCAATAGTTCTGACTGGTTTTTGGGACGGGGAAAGTCATATACGCAACTAGGCGATTACAAAGAGGCCCTGCGTGACCTCAATGAATCGCTGACACTCGACTTCCAGAACCTCGACGCACTCGAATCCCGCGCTGATCTTTATGCCCGGATGGGCGATTTTCCAAAAGCGGCTGCTGATCTATCGGTTTATTTGACCATTGATCCGGCCAACGCCGAACTGCTTACGCGCCGGGCCGCTTATCGAATACGTACGAATCGACCGACTGAGGCTTCTGCTGATTATGATGAAGCCATTCGAATTAACGACAAGAATCCTCGTTATTACCTGCTGCGTGGACAATTTCATTTACAAAACGGCTCATGCGATAAAGCAGAAGCTGACTTCACCGAAGGGATTAATCGAAGCCGCCGACAGCCGGAGCTTTATTTTCAGCGCGGTGTTGCTTATGTATGTCTGAAACAATTTAATTCAGCGGGCGACGACTTCGCCCGGGCGACTGAGCTGGGAGTAGATGCTCGTATTCGTGCTCAGATTGATTCAGTAGCGGCTAAGTTTTATCAGCAGAGTCAGCAGGATATACAGGCCCGAAAAGTTGGAGATGCGCTTGCACAGCTGGATATTGCGTTGCGTTTAAAACCCGACTACGCTGCGGCCTGGCTGGTGAAGGGCGAGCTATTGTTATCGACCCGGGCCGATAAGCAAGCTGCTGAAGCGCTGACGAATGCGATTCGCTACAAGCCCACGGACGCACTTACTTATTACCAGCGCGGCCTGGCGAATATGCGCCTGAATGCTTATGCCGATGCTACCGTCGATTTTCAAAAGGCTATATCGTTTCAGGCTGATATGTACGATGCTGCACTGGGCGAAGCAAAAGCACGCACGGCCCTCCGTCAGTACGATAAAGCCCAGGCTACGCTGACCTCGTTACGCAATATTCGTAAACAGCTTGAAAAGCGCTATCCGCCTGCTTTTTTCGCTGATGTTTATTTCCTCTCGGGCCGTTGCGCTTACGAACTCAAACAATATTCTGATGCACTCGAACGGTTTGAGGATGCACTCTCGATCACCAAAGACTGGGCGGCTGCCTATACCGAACGGGGCCGGACGTATGAAGCCCTGGAAAAACCGGATCGTGCGCGAGATGACTATAACCGGGCCGCTCAACTCGAGCCAACCGTAGCTTCTCATTACGTACCGCTGGCCCTGATGCTTGAGAGACGCGAGAAATTTGAAGAAGCCCTGACGGACTACGCGCGCTGCCAGGAACTCGATCAGGAGCATGAATTGGCAAACGTAGTGGCACTCGGCCGGGGACGCTGCCTAATGGCGCTGGGCAAATACCTCGACGCGTTGGCTGAGTTAAATCGGTACGGTCAATACGATGGCGTGGCTTGTACTGATGAGTGCCTTTATCTACGCACTTACGCGCAGGTTCGGACAGGGCAACTGCCCGAAAATGTACGTATGGTTGGGCTGTCAACCACATCCGCGTCGCCCGAAAACGCCCCTAAACTCCGCTACGTACTGGCCTGTGCGCATCTACAGGCGAACGATGAAAAACAGGCCCTGACTCAGTTGGAGAAAGCCTTACAAATGGGATTGCCCAGAGAATTCCTGAAGAAAGATAAGCTACTCGATTTTGTACGAAAAGACTTCCGGAAAAATCAGGCATACACGCAACTTGCTAACCGGTATAAGTAAGAGCTATGCGATGGAAAAGTCGATTGATACGTATCGGCTGGTTGGTAATTTTGATGTGGAGCATTCGGATAGCCAGCGCGCAAGTCATCTGGATTTCGGGCGGGCTTGTCGATTACCATACGAATCAGCCAATTGCGGCTTCGTGGCAATGGGTCGACTCAACTGAGCATACGCTAGTCAAAACTACAGCCTCGGCTAGTGGATTTCAGGGGTATGTTTCTGCGCAAGTGAGGCTGCTTCGAGTTGACGCTGCAGGCTATCGGCCAATACGACTGCCGATCCATTGGAACCAATCACCTACTGATTCTATGCGGTTCAGGGTTATGCTTCCGGCCGTACCTGTCGATAAACCCACCGCTGACCAGCCGTATTTCCAATCTGAACAGAAGCCGTTGCAGTTAATCGAAAAAACGTCAATTCGACGGTCCGTACCTGCTAACATCTATATCCTTGATGCGTTAACGAACCAGCCTGTATGGGCAGAAGTATCGTTGTTTTTTACGCATGATCATCAGAAAATAACCTATCCAGTCAGCAAATCTGTCCGCACTAAGCTACTATCTCCGGACATTGTTGCGCTCGAGATCCGGGCAGCGGGCTATCAAACGTATCTGGGTAATCTGGTCGTTAATCACTCACCTGCTGACGACGTATTCAGCTACGAAATTCGACTTAATCCCATGCCTACTCTGCTCATGACGTCAGCGCTTCGAGGAGACACAGACGATATAATGCTTAAAACCATTGGAACAGGTAAGCAATCGCTGGCTATCAATACCCGAACTAATTGGGCAATTAAGCCTGGGAAATACCAGATCCGGGGTGGGCTTCAAAAGGTTATTGATCAGGGAGATACGATCGATTTGAAAGCGGGCATCAACACGTATGAATTCGACAGGAAATCAAGTCCAGTCAATCGTAATACACCTCAATGCGATGTGCTTTATTTTGCACAAAGCAGCTACGAAATAAGCACAACTGCCCGTAATCAACTTGATGAATTAATTACGAAAATGCTCCGGGAGCCTGATCGAACGATCCAGATTATAGGCCATACCGATTCGGTCGGAAATCCGGAACTAAACCTGACTTTATCGGAATTTCGGGCTAAAGCAACACGCGCTTATCTTATTCAGCGGGGTATTCGTCCTGAACGTATCGACGTCGATGCCGCCGGTGACCAACGACCGGCGTTCCCGAACGATTCCGAGTCAAGCCGAAGTCGAAATCGACGTGTAGATTTATGTCTCAATTGAATCGAAAAGGCTTTCAGAAGCCTTTTCGACTAACCTACTATCGATCATTCAAAATTAACGGTACGTTACCACGGCTGCCCATGATGACGATTTTAGCATTGGGCGATGCGGCCAGTTCGCGCTGGGCTTTGATCTGCTCATATTGCAACTGCTTATCTGAGAGGCCTGTAGATAAAATCTTTTGATAATCAGCGATACCCTGCGCTTCAACCCGTTTCCGTTCCGCTTCCTGTCGTTCTTTCTGCAATACAAATTGCATTTTCTGGGCGTCCTGCTCAGCATTAATTTTCGATTCGATCGTTTTCTTGACTGATGCGGGTAAGTCAATATTGCGGATCAACAACTGCTCCAGCAGCAGTCCTCTCTTTTTGAAGTCAGACTCGATCGTTTTATAAATACGGCCTTGAAATTCATCTCGCCGGGTCGAGTACAAGGCAATGGCATCGTAATAAACGGCATTGTCCCGAATACGCGTGCGTGTAATCGGCCGAACGATTTTGTCCATGTAATCCGGACCAATTTCGCGGTAAATTCTTGGTGCATCAGCCGGAACCACACGATATAGAACAGTCAGGTCAATTACGACTTCCAGACCGTCGGCGGTTAAGACTCGAATAGCATCATCGCCTTCCTTCTGCCCTTCATTATGCGAAGCTGACATGGTGTAGTTCTGCGTTTTTACGTCAAACTCCGTTACGTTGGCTAATGGATTGACCAGGTTGAGACCAGAGTTTAAAGCTCGATCACTCACGTTGCCAAATAATGAAATAACGCCGACTTGTCCAGCGTCAATCTGTCGAACACTGGCTGTAAGGCCACCTAACAGAATCAGAATAATTCCAATCACTTTAGCTGGTCGGGAAAAGCGCGAAAATGTTAGCGCAGGGGTATTAATGGCAAATCCGGCAATCAAAGCCAGAAAGCCGAGAATGATGAAAAACATGTTTAGGTAGAAAAAGCCATCTATATGCCCAAAAAGCACAACGATAGCTGAGTGAAATTGATCGCTAAGAAAGTAGCTTGTCGAAAGGACGATTGTAAGGCTATTCTATAAAAGCTGGGGCGGAGCCATAGACGAATGTCAGTAGTAGACACTATAAACTTACTGAATAATCAGCGTATAGAGAAGCAATATGGGAAGGACGGGTACAGGCTTTGTCAGTCGGTTAGGAAGCAGGATGGAAATACTATAAGCACAAAAAAAAGGCATCCGGTAAACAACCGGATGCCTTTTTCAACCACACTAGTAACCCTTCAGTAAATTAGCGTGACGTTTTTTTCTTGTCTTTAGCAGTAGGAGCCGTAGCCGGGGCAGCCGCCGTTGCAGCTTCCTTCTGAGGAACTACTTCGCCCTTCAGATAGAGAACTACACTTCCACTTTCGGCGTTGCTGGTTACCGTAACCGTTTTCGTAAACTGACCAGCTGAAGCTGCGTTATACGTGGCCGAGATACTACCACTTTTCCCAGGAAGTACTGGTTCCCGTGAGAAAGTAGGCTTTGTACAGCCGCAGGAAGCTTGAGCGTCATTGATAACAACTGGGTCAGTACCCGTATTTTTGAATTCAAATACGTGGGTCACCGGCTTCCCTTGTTCTACTTTGCCAAAATCATGCGTCTCTTTGGCAAATTTCATGACTCCCTTTTGGGCGTAGCTAACTGCAACCAGCACAAATAAAGCTACGAAAAGTGAAAAAATCTTTTTCATCGGACTAAACGGAATTATAATTTGATTGTTAAAATACTAAACTAAGAAAAGATATTCAGCGCAACTAATTTGTAAATACGTATTGATTTGTATTTGCTCAACAAAGAAACACAGAAAATCGTTTTTTTGAAAGCTGACTTGTTTTATCTTACTTTTACTTTTGTTTCGTAGTGGGTACAAATGGTGTCTGCTACGTCATCAGCAACTAAATTAACTAGACGATTTCAATCCGTAGCTCTGTTGTGATAGCAAACGAACAACTCCGCTCGACTGATATTCTCAGTCGTGAAAAAATCCTATCAGATTACCGGTTAGCCTGCGAAAGCCGGCAGGTGAGTTTGTTAGGTCGGCGTGATGTGATGGGAGGACGGGCTAAATTCGGAATTTTCGGCGATGGTAAAGAATTAGCACAAATCGCAGCCGCTCGTGCCTTTGATCGGGGTGATTTTCGCTCGGGATATTATCGTGACCAGACGTTTGTAGCCGCGTTAGGCGAATTGAGCTGGCAAGAATTTTTTGCACAACTATACGCCCACACCGATCTCGAAGCTGAACCCAACACGGGTGGTCGGTCGATGAATGGTCATTACGCCACTCGCTGGCTTGATGAGCAGGGATTGTGGCGAAATCAAACGGAACTCTATAACTCTGTTTGTGATATTTCCCCTACTGCCGGGCAAATTCCGCGTTCGCTCGGTCTAGCCTATGCCTCCAAGCTGTTTCGGGAAAATCCTGACCTGAATGATCTGACGAATTTCTCGCACCACGGCAATGAAATCGTCTTTGCTACCATTGGCGATGCATCGACTTCGCAAGGCATGTTCTGGGAGACGATGAACGCGGCTGGCGTGTTGCAGGTGCCTTTACTTATGTCGGTCTGGGATGATGGTTACGGTATATCGGTTCCTATTGAATATCAGACAATTAAGGGTAGTATTTCGAAGGCGCTTGCTGGTTTTCAGCGCGACTCAGAAGACAAGGGGCTGGAAATTTTTACGGTAAAAGGCTGGGATTACGTAGCGTTGCTGGAAACGTACCAGCAGGCGGCTCATATCTGTCGTACCGAACACGTACCGGTGTTGGTGCATGTACAGGAACTTACTCAACCGCAGGGACATTCAACGTCTGGCTCCCACGAACGGTATAAGTCGAAGGATCGATTGGCCTGGGAAGCCGAACAGGATTGCAACCGGATTTTCCGGCTGTGGATTCTGGAAAATGGTTATGCTACCAACGAAGAGTTGGAAACCATTGAAGCCAAAGCGAAACAAACCGCAAAAGAAGCGCGGCTGGCGGCCTGGAGTTCTTTTCAGGAGTCAATGAAAGGCGATTTCGAAGAAGCGCTTGATTTGCTGCAAAAGGCGGCTCGTCATCACGCCAAATCAGCGGAGCTCATGGCGATTCGGGAAGAGCTACGGAAAACGTTTACTCCGCTACGTCGGGATGCCGTTGCGGCTGTGCGAAAAGCGTTACGTATTTTACGAGCCGATACGAGTGCTGGTCGTCAGCAATTAAAAGTTTGGCTGGAGCGCACAAACGCTGAAAATGATGATCGGTTTAACTCGCACCTGTACAGCGAATCGCCTGATTCGCCAATGCTGGTCGAAAGCGTTCCAGCGCAGTTTACCGACGATAGTTCTCTTCTTGATGGTTATCAACTTCTCCAGCATTATTTTGACAGTCTGTTCGCTCGCGACCCACGCGTAGTCGCTCTGGGTGAGGATGTTGGGCAAATTGGGGATGTCAATCAGGGATTTGCGGGCTTACAGGAGAAATACGGTGAGATACGTATCACCGACACAGGCATTCGTGAAACCACCATTATTGGCCAGGGAATCGGTCTGGCCATGCGCGGTCTGCGGCCCATTGTCGAAATTCAATACTTCGACTACGTTTATTATACCCTGGCTACTTTAACGGACGATTTGGCTACGTTGCTTTATCGGACGAAAGGTGGCCAGAAAGCCCCCCTGATTATTCGAACCCGTGGACATCGGCTGGAAGGCATCTGGCATTCGGGCTCGCCGTTAGGCGCCATGCTTGGGAGTTTACGAGGCCTGCATGTACTGGTGCCCCGGAACATGACCCAGGCTGCTGGTTTTTACAATACGCTGATCAAAGGAGACGATCCGGCTTTGTTGATTGAGTCGCTGAACGGCTATCGCCTGAAAGAATTAGTACCCGATAATCTGGCGGAGTTTTGCGTGCCCTTGGGCGTACCGGAAACGATACGTTTCGGTTCCGACGTAACAGTTGTAACCTATGGCTCCATGTGCCGGATTGTAATGGAAGCCGCTAATCAGCTAGCGCAGATGGGAATAAATACCGAAGTGATCGATGTACAGACCCTGATTCCATTTGATGTTCATCACACCATTGTTGAGTCCATTAAAAGAACAAACCGGGTAGTTTTTGCGGACGAGGACGTACCGGGTGGCGCGTCGGCTTATATGATGCAGCAAGTTGTGGAAGGACAGAACGCTTATCGCTATTTAGATTCAGCACCCCGTACCATCTCGGCAAAAGCGCATCGGCCTCCTTATGGGTCCGACGGAGATTATTTCTCAAAACCCAACGTTGACGATATTATCGAAACGGTTTATGCGCTTATGAGTGAAGCTGAACCGAATCGCTATCCCAAAATTTAATGAGTGAACAAGCGAACCAGTACATACCAAAAATCACTCGTTCACTCTTGTAGAAATGTCTTATTTCAAGGATATACAGTTGGGTATTCGGACAACGCTGAAAGGCTTGAGTCTGACATTCAGGCACCTACGTAACGCCACAAAGCGCCGGACACCCGAAGGCATTGCGAGTGCGAATTACTTCGATTTACAGAATGGCCTGGTTACGCTGCAATACCCGCACGAACAACTGCCCATTCCTGACAATGGTCGTTATCGGTTACGTAATGAAATTGATGACTGTATTGTTTGCGACAAGTGCGCGAAAGTTTGCCCGGTAGACTGCATTACCATTGACGCCATCAAAGCCACGGAAGAAGTAGGTCGTGCGTCGGATGGATCGCCAATTCGGCTGTATGCGGGCAAATTTGACATTGACATGGCCAAGTGCTGCTACTGCGGCCTTTGCACGGTGGTTTGCCCCACCGAGTGCCTGACCATGGACAAGAAGTTCGACTACAGCGAGTTTGAGCTAGGTGAACTAACGTATCATTTCTCGAATTTGACGCCTGAACAGGCCGATGAGAAACGGTCTTTATACGAACAATTCCTTCAGGAGAAAGAAGCTGCCAAAGCCGCTCAACTAGCTGCTAAGGCAGCCAGCGGTAATCAGTCGACAGAGCCAGCCGCGAAACCAACGGCCAGCCCCGCCCGACCTATATTTAAGCCAACGGCAAAGCCAGTCTCTAAAACGCCACCTGCCGAACCTGCTAACTCCGAAGGCTCTTCCATTGAACATCCACTTACGGATGCGACGCCGGAGGAAATGCAGCAGATTGCCCAGTGTGGTTTGGAAACCAAAAAACATCCGGTTTTCAAGCCAACTCAGAAACCCGCTACGCCACCAACTGACGTTCCGATTGAAGCAAAACAGGACGAACAAGCTTTACCGACTGAACAACCAATCGCATCTAAGCCAAGCGCAAAACCGCCTGGCTTCCGCCCCAGTATGAAGCCAGCAGCCGGAACATCCAAACCGGCAACTTCCGAATCAGATGTAAATGCGGCCCCCGAAACGACTGTAACACCAAAGCCTACGGCGCCAAGTGCAAAGCCAACTGGTTTCCGGCCAACGATGAAGCCGCCGGTAAACGAGACAGAAACACCATTGACGTCTGAACCACCGAAAGCGAAACCAGCTTTTAGGCCAACGATGAAGCCGCCGGTAGCGAAGTCAGAAGAACCAAAATCGGATACGACGGAAACCCAGGAACCATCGGCGCCAAAGCCAAGCGGTTTTCGGCCAACGATGAAGCCAGCAAAACCCGTCGAAACGCAGCCAACTCAGGAACCGGAAGCCGTTAAGCCAGAAGTTACAAAGCCCAAACCCGCCGGTTTCAGACCGACGATGAAACCCGCTCCGACGACGCCTAACATTGACGAAAGCAAAGCTGAACCAGCTATTCAGGCAGCTCTTGAAGCTGATGAAAAAGACGAAGCCCCTAGGATTGATCCGCCGAAGTCCAAACCAGCTTTCCGACCCACGATGAAACCCAAGGCAAAACCAGAAGACGGACAGGCTGAGTAATCATAAAACCAGAGAAATCAGTGATTCAACTAGCTTTTTATATTTTTTCGGCTCTTGCTCTCGCAGGCGCACTGGCGGTTTTACTCACGCGTAACGTACTGTATGCCGCTTTTTTTCTTTTACTAACGCTGCTGGGTGTAGCCGGCCTTTTTGTCCTGGCGAGCGCTGACTTTCTGGCTATTGCTCAAATTATGATTTATGTGGGTGGGGTGCTGGTATTGGTGATTTTTGGTATTATGCTCACGCACAAAGCCGAAGTACCAGCCAATACGAATAGCCAGCAACCCAATCGTGTTGCTTCCCTGAATCGTTCAGGGGCGCGTTCAGGTTTATTTTGGGGCATATTGCTGGCTGGCAGTTTATGTACGGCTCTGTTCTCGCTATTGATCCGCGCGAATTTCGCTTTATTGAACCAACCTGTTGGCTGGCAAAGTACCATCAATACGATTGGGAAACAACTCATGACGGAGTACGTAGTTCCGTTTGAAATTGCGGGGATTCTCCTGTTAGCTTCTTTGGTCGGCGCTACGTATCTGGCCGCTTCACACCGTAAACCGTTCCGTCATGCAACCCGTTGATAGCCATCTGTTTTTATTTGTCGGAGCTGCACTCTTCAGCATTGGTTTAGCGGTGGTTGTTGTCAAACGGCACGCCATTGTTGTGTTGATGGGCATAGAATTGATGCTCAACGCCGTAAATATCAATCTTGTTGCGTTTAGTCAGTACGATCCTGATCGATTGCAGGGGCAAATGCTGGCTTTATTCGTGATGGTTGTGGCCGCTGCGGAGTCGGCGGTTGCACTGGCCATTGTGTTGCAGGTGTATCGGCATTTCAGAACAGCGCAATTAGATGAATTGAATGAGTTGAAACAGTAACGTAATGTCGACCGCTCGTTGTTGTCGTGGAAAACCACAGCTATTATGAATAATGCAGACCACGGGTCTCAAACCGAGATGCTTTTTGAGCCGATTATCGACGGAATTCTGACCAATGGTTATGGGATGACCGATAATTTTCTAGCACCCGGCGACGTAACAGCTTTGGCTGGTCGACTACGTGAACGTCGGGCGGCTGGTCAGTTTCGGGCGGCTGGCATTGGAAATCAACAGGTAACCGTTGAAAATACAATTCGTGGCGATGAAATTTTATGGTTAGAGGAAGCTACGGCTACACCCGAAGAAACCGCTTTTCTGCTACGTATCGGCGAATTCGTTCAGTACGTTAATCGGACGTGTTATCTCGGTTTGCGGGATTATGAATTTCATTACGCGCTCTATCCGCCCGGTACGTTCTACAAGCGTCATCTCGATCAATTTCGGAGCGATTCACGCCGAAAACTTTCGGTTATCTGTTACTTGAATACGGATTGGCAGGAAAGCGACGGTGGTCAATTAGCCATCTATTTGCCTGATTCCGACGAGACGTCAGAACAGCAAATTACGGTTTCGCCAGTAGGTGGCCGACTGGTCTGTTTCGAGAGTGGTCGCCTGGAACACGAGGTTTTACCGGCTACTCGAGAGCGACTCAGTGTGACGGGCTGGCTAAAAACGGGTTAAAAGTAGTTTGTTTCCCTAGGTAAGAATCGGGATATTTGCGGCCAATTCAGACTGATTCTAAATGCCCCTCGACGCTTCCCCGTTATTGTCTGCATCGGTTGCCGCTTTACTAACCTTGCCTTTTGCGGGGTTCCTGGTATTGCTGCTAACTCATCGACGAATAGCGGGTGCTTTAGCCATCCTATTGACAAGTATAGGCTTAGCCGTATCGATAGTGGTGGCTATGAACGTAGCAGAACAGCCGATGCTTATCCAGACTAATTGGGCAACGCTATCAGGTAGTTCATTTGGCATTAGTTTTCAAGTCGATGCGCTCACCGCGTTGATGCTGATCCTGGTTCATTTTGTCGCGCTCCTTGTACAGCTCTATTCGCTGTCGTATCTCCACGATGAACCTAAACTAGGTCGTTACTTTGCCTATCTTCAATTATTCGTTGGTGCGATGCTGGGTATTGTTCTGGCTGGCAACCTGCTGGTATTGTATGCCTTTTGGGAATTGGTAGGCTTGGCTTCTTACCTGTTGATTGGCTTCTATACGGATCGTCCTGCCGCTGGTCAGGCCGCTAAAAAAGCCTTCCTGATGAATCGCGTTGGGGATATTGGTTTCCTGATCGGTATTTTCCTGACGTATTACTATTTCAATACCCTTGAATTAATTTCATTAACTGCTCCCAATTCAGGTGAAATACCATCGACAGCTCTTGGTTTGTGTTTGTTTATGGGCTGCGTGGGTAAGTCGGCGCAATTTCCATTACTAACCTGGCTTCCCGACGCGATGGAAGGCCCTACACCTGTATCGGCTTTGCTTCATGCGGCCACGATGGTTGCGGCTGGAATCTTTCTTCTTGCTCGAATTCATCCATTGCTTTCGCCGGACGCATTAGTCGTCATTACGGTAGTTGGTACCATTACAACGCTCTGGGGCGGCTATTCGGCAGTCTTTCAGACTGATATCAAGAAAGTACTTGCCTTTTCGACCGTTTCGCAACTGGGCCTGATGGTCGCTGCGATGGGAACGGGCAATGTCAGCGGAGCGATGTTTCATTTACTGACGCATGCCTTTTTCAAAGCCGGATTATTTCTGAGTGCAGGCGCTGTGATCCACGCGGTCCATACACAGGATATGCGGCACATGGGTGGCTTACGTAAAGCGCTACCGACAACGTTTATAGCCTATACCGTTTGTGCTGCAGCCCTGTCAGGCCTGCCCTTTTTCTCTGGTTTTCTGTCGAAAGAAGCCATTCTTGGTGAAGCGTTTCATTGGTCTTCAGCACAAAACGATGGGTTGTCGTACCTTGTGCCCGTACTACTCCTACTGTCGTCAGGGGTAACGGCTTTTTACATGGTCCGGCAGTGGCGGCTAGTCTTCTTTGGCGATTATCGTAACGATGTGGTACCGTTAAGTCAGGCGCACGAACCTGATTGGCTGATGCGTGGGCCAGTGCTTATCCTGGCCGTTTTATCCGTATGGTTCTGGTTTGCGCTAAATCCTTTATCTGCTCATAGTAGCTGGTTTTTTAAACTGTTCCCAGCAACCGAGGGACAGAACTTTTGGTGGCTGGCACCAGTATCCATCGGCTTGGTATTAATCGGTGGCTGGCTGGGTTTTCGAATGCGTGAACCTCATTCACAACGTAGCTACGTCCGCCTTTCAGTAGAATACGGTTTTCTGGACACGATGTATCACTACGTATTTATCAACCCGATACGTAAGCTTGCTACGTTGCTTAACCATGCCGATCAACGAGTAATTGATAGAGCTGTCAACGGTGCCGGTATATCAACCGTAACGCTGGCTTATCTTGCGAGTGGGCTCGATCGGTTTGTGATAGATGGCTTTGTTAATGGCCTGGCCTGGTGCATTAGCCGGTTAGGTCGGATAACTCGTTCAGTGCAGAATGGCCTGGTGCAGTCGTATATTACGGCGGCTGTAGTCGGCTTGTTACTCATACTTTGGTGGTTGCTGTAACCTTTCCGGCATCAGGACGCTGCCGGTACTCTTTATGATTCTTTCGCTACTTATTTTTCTACCGTTATTTGGGTCGCTGCTGGTGGTACTAATGCCGGAAAATCAGGCGTCCCAGTTCCGGCGGATTGCTTTGGTCATTACGTTGATTGAGGTTTTGCTGTCAGCAGTAGCCTATGCCAGTTTTGATAAGACGCTGGCAGGTTATCAACTTCTTGAACAGGCTGACTGGATTACGTTACCGCTCGGTAATATGGGAATTGCCTCCATTCGTTACCTGGTTGGCATTGATGGAATGAGCCTGCCTCTGGTGATATTGTCGGCTGTTGTGATGCTGATTGGCGTTATTTCGTCCTGGACAACCATAACGACACGTACCAGAGCGTACTTTTCGCTGTACCTTTTGCTGACCGGCACGATCATGGGGTGCTTCGTCGCTCTCGATTTCTTTTTGTTTTTTCTGTTCTTCGAGTTTATGCTCCTCCCGATGTATTTCCTGATCGGGCTTTGGGGAGGACCCCGCCGGGAATATGCATCCATCAAATTTTTCCTGTACACATTACTGGGCTCGTTGCTGATTCTGTTAGTCATGATTGGGCTCTATCTATCCGTTATGGACCCCGTCAGCACGGCAGTAGCGACTGGCGTAGTGGCGTCCCCATCAGCCGTATCGGACGAACTTATTCGGACTATACAGGCGTATCTTCAGAACGGCCAGCTTAATCCGTCGCAAATCGTTCATACATTCGATATGCGTCATCTGGCCGATGGTGGTAATTACCTGCCAAATGCTTTTCTAAATCCTGCTGCCGAGCCAATCGTACTGGGTCTGCCTGCACGGATGCTGGCTTTCTGGGCTGTGTTCATCGGATTCGCAATCAAATTGCCGATTGTGCCCGTACATACATGGCTCCCTGATGCACACGTAGAGGCTCCTACACCCGTATCTGTCATATTGGCGGGTGTGTTACTGAAAATAGGTGGCTATGGTTTCCTACGTATTGTTTGGGATTTCTTCCCCGATGGCGCTGCTGAGTATGCTCAGGCGTTGGGCGTTCTGGGTACGTTGTCCATTGTGTATGGAGGACTGAATGCGCTGGCGCAGATGGATCTCAAGAAAATGATCGCCTATTCATCCGTGTCGCACATGGGGTTTGTCCTGCTGGGTGTTGCGTCGCTTACCGCCGAAGGCATCAACGGAGCCATTTATCAGATGGTGAGCCACGGTATTCTGTCGGCCATGCTGTTCCTGATTGCGGGTGTACTGTATGACCGCACGTATGATCGACGGATCGACTCATACCGGGGGCTGATGCAACCGATGCCCCAATATACTACGCTGACGGCAATCGCTTTCTTTGCCTCGTTAGGATTGCCCGGTTTTTCCGGATTTGTGGGTGAATTGTTTACGCTGATGGGTAGCTTTCAGTCGCAATGGCTTCCTGGCTGGCTAACCGCCGTTGCTACAACCGGGATTTTGCTGGCTGCAGCTTATTTTCTCTGGACGTTTCAGCGTATGTTCTTTGGTCCAGCCTGGATTCGTCCATTCGACTCGCCACAAGACGTTACGGCGGTACTTGCTGACTTAACAGCACGTGAGAAACTTATGCTGATTCCTTTGGGCGTAATGGCGTTGGTATTGGGATTATTTCCCAATCTTATTTTCAATCTGACCAATGCAACCGTAGCGCAGTGGTTAATGAAGTTCGCGGTAGAATAATCCAGCCTATTTATTCATCTTAACGTCAGCCATAAAATCTAAAAAAGCCAGCCCAACCTCGCGCAGATAAGGGTTGCCATTTTTAGCAATTACAGCAAAGTGGTAAAGTAAATCCTCTCTAGTGTCCCGATACGTATCGTCTATCCGTATGTAATCAGATGCGGCAAAATGATCATACCAGCGATTGAATTTTCGCCAGCGTGCTTCGTGTTTGCGATCTGCCGTGTCGCAGATGAAGATAGTGATTGTTAAGCTGCTTTTCTGGTAGAAATCGTTGATAATCGCTGCAACAGTCGGAGCAATGAGTACATCGAGCGAAGGGGTTCGGCCAGTCGGATTATTGGTCACTTTGATCACCAGTTCGACAATTTCATCCGCCAGCACAAAATCATCGCCAAACAGGTAAGGCGTTGGCTTAAATTGAATCTCGTAAGTAATTTGTTGTAACGTAATGAAGAAATAGCTGTTGCGTGGCCCTCCGACGAAATTGAAATTATAACTGGACAACGGGGGTTCCTCTTCGTTCATTTTCTTCTTTAAGTTTGGCAACGGCTGCCTGAATCGCTGGATCTTTGTGAAAATTTTCAACCATTTCTTCTTCGGCCTGGTGCTTATCAGCGACTAAGCGTTTTAGAACCCCTATAGCCCGTTCATGACGCTCCTGTGGTGTCATTTCTGAAAGAGGTTTTGCTGATACGGTCGGTTGCTTTGGTTCCATCATTGTATTGTTGACAAGTAAAGATAACTAAATCAACGTAAAAACGATTACAGACTCAGCTTCGTTCAACGCCCGTATTTCTGCCGTCGCATAAACTGCCACACGCCACCTACTAAACCCACCAGCGCCAGTGGACCGAGCAGATTAAGTAATTGCCAGCCAGTCCGGTTCGCATCTACCCGAATTTTATCCAAAGGACGTAGCGTGACAGTTCGGGTGCGGGCAGCAATAACGCCGTTCGGATCGACCAGATAGTTGATAGCATTTAACGCAAAATCTTTATTGGCATACGTATTACGGGTAAATCGATCGAAGCCAAGTGGATATGGCGTGTTACGTTTATAGTCGACGTCGTTTACGATCAGGTCGCCGTCTGAGCAAACGAGCACTCGGGAATCAACACCTTCCGTTTTAAAACCAGCCGCCCGTGGATCGCCCGGTAGAATGCGATTGGCAAACATAGACTGAAATTTGCCTTCCAACAGGCAACCGACGATATGAACACCACCATTGTACGTTTGTGGATCGGGTTGCTGCCGGGCTTCGTTGTACGATATTAAAGCCGGTGCCTTCAAGACCTTCGTATAAGGGGAAGTCATCAGCAACGGTGTTTTACGAATATTAGCCGATCGTACCGTATCGAGCGTACTGACAAATCGCCCCAACACAGCGTCGAGATTTCGCACAATGGGATTACCTGATGTTCCAAAGTTATTCAGCAGTGGATAAAACCGCCAGGGAAGCAATTGAACGTTCGGCTTATCGCCAAGGTTACCCACGGTAATCGGAATTGGTGCGCAGTAGAAGTCCTTTACTACGTCCCGATTGATGCGGACGCCCCAGCGAAAAAATAAATCGTCCAGATTCAGGCTAATCGGTTGAGCGTAGGTGCCTTCGTTGTTCACGCTATCAACCCGCTGACCATCAACAAAAAATAAGGCCCGGCCTCCGTTAACCACAAACTGATCGAGCTTAAACAATTCATCTTCCGAAAAAGGACGATCTGGTTTTGGTACTAACACAGCATCCACCCCCGCAATTGGGCCGGGCTTGGTCATGTCAACAAAAAACAGATCGTAGCTTGCCTGTACCGACGCCAGTAAATCGGCAAACCGGGAGGGGGGGACTTGTGTATGACCATAAAGCAATCCGACACGTCGACGATTCCCCTCAGTCTGGGTTAGCTGCTGAATCGCCGACGCCAGTTGAAATTCGACCCCTTCGTAGGATTGATTCAGCTGTTCTTCTTTCGACGCGGTCTTATTGCCTTTCAGCAGAAGAACAGCTATTTCTTTGCCCTTATACGAAACAACAGCCCCCGGGAAAATCAGCTTTTCGGTACGTTTGCCGCCTTCAGTCGCAAACAAATTAGTAGGAGCTAAACCGCGCTGCTGTAACTGATCGATGAATTTATTCTTCTCATCGGCATTGGCAATCACCGTAGGGTCAATGAATCGGTACGTAACGGTCTTTCCCGCTCTGGCCTGAAACTCATCCAGGGTTTCGCGAACGGCATTTTCAAGTCGTTTAAAGGCCGGAGGCAGATCGCCCGTTAGATAAACATCAACGTGAATATCGTCTGGTAAGTCAGCCAGTAAGGTTTGTGTGGCGCTAGAGAGCGTGTAGCGTTTCTCCTGCGTCAAATCGAGCCGAAAAAAAACAAATGCCGACAACACGTTGACCGCCAGTAACGCAGCAATAACGAGTAGGGTGCGTAGGGAAGCGAATTTCATACTTGAACCTTAACGAACAACCAGGCCGATATGGTCTACAGTGTCGTTACGTTGGCTTAATATATTGTGTTTAATTCAACCGCTGTTCAGGAATTACCGTCAGATTAATGGCTTTAGCATCTGCCTGAGCTGTCTGGGGGGTATCCAGCTTATCCGGCTCAATACCCAGTTCTTTCAGAATTCGATATTGACGAGATTCAACATATGCCAAACGAGCCATAATCTGATTCATTCTAGTGTCCTGTTCATCCTGACGAGCCAGAAGATAAGCCGTTTTGAGTTCCAGTTCGTCAAGTCGTTGTTTATCGCGCTCAGTCATAGAAAGTTGAATTAAATCGCAAGGGCAAGTTACAGTTTTTGTCTTTGATGAGCAGCAAAAGAGTCTGTCAGATTTAAAAACCTCCACGGTCGTAAAAGCTACGGCGACGGCTGAGTTTAAGCTCCTGCAAAATAGACGACCGCGCCCGCAGATCGAATGAATAGTTACCAGAGCGGAAATTATTACCCGAATACGGTGTCCAGTTAAAAGCCATTTCCCAGCAGTGCAGATCCCGGTTGATACCGATAGTTGTCAGGGTTGGACTATTAAACTGGAAATCATAGCCCGTGCTGACCGTAACTTTCCACTTGGGAGTCAGACTCAAATCGCCCGTTAAGGTCAGTGCCTGAACGACCTGCGAGAGCTGGGGCGTCAGATTTGTAAGACCAAACGTGTAGCTGACGTTCATAGACCAGGGGATGTTGAAGTCCACATACAACTCGGGATTATTGTTAATAGACTTCATCGTTGCCTCTGAGGCATTGGGACTTGTTTTCTTCTTATCAGCCTGTTTTGGGGCAAAGCGCGCACTAACGTAAGCCTGTAGATTCGTCATACGTAGCAAACCTTGTCCAGCCTGAAACGCATATAAATTAGGCACTCGAATAAATTGCTGATCAATGTAAGGATCATTGGCACGTAACCCCTGAAGCGAGGGTGAAAAAGCAAGGGGCGTTGTGGTAGTTGACGTAGAGAAATAATACTGCGGTGTTCCACCATAAGCCCGGAAAGCGTACGGATCAAACGTCGACGAAAAGTTAAAACTAATGTTCTTGAAAATCTGAGTATTCGCACTAAGCGCAATCGGCGATAACTTATAATCAGGGGCCAGGAAATTATAATTACCCGTCAGGCTTAAGTTGTCGAAAATTGGAATTTTCTTGAAATCCTGTCCGGTCGAATCGCTTCGGGTCCGAACTTTCATTTCCAACTGATTCACTATGCCGAACGAAACGAATGCCGCCTGCGTACTCGACGCACTACCACTGTTCCCGTCAATACCCCGGAATACAGATAAGGTTCTGCGATACAATGGCAGATTTGTCAAACTACCTGTTGCTTCCAGTATCTGAAACTGACCAAACGATGGGTTCGTGAAATCAGGTACGTAGCTAAAGGAGATCGATGGCGCTACAGTATGCCGAATTGCTTCGATACGTTTGCCGCGAATGAAATACGTACCATAGAAGCGCGTATTCATACTGGCATTGACCGAAAAATTATACGACGCAAAAACGCCTGGAATGGTGTCAATACGAACGGCATCGCTTTCACGTACATAAGTATAGTTCAGCTTTTTCGTGAAGATGTTTCCCTGCAACGAGAAGCCGGGCGTTACGTTAATGTAACGTAGTAACTTAATATTTGGCAGGGAAATAGGAATGCTGTAACGAGCCTGTACGACACGATTTTTTAAAATTTGTGGCAGATTGTCAAGGCTAAAAGCAATCAGATTTGGATCGGCTACTACCTGGCCCCTTTGAAGAGCGAGCGCACGGGCGGCACTATCCAAAGCGCGCTGAACACTGCTGATGGTTGTTAAATTCGTAATCACGGGAAAGCCCAAGCCGGTCGTATCGACCTGCCGCCGAACGGTATTGCTGATGGCGAACGACCCGCTGACATCTAACCCGACCCGAAAACTTTCGTACCAGCGGCCTGTACCACCTTTTAGCGCGAACGGTGAAATCTGATTGACACCGATATTGAAATCAGACGATATATCGGTTTTGCCATTTTCGCGAACGCCGGTTATCTGGTTTATCTGTCCGAACTGCTGATTCACCCGAATATTAGCCCCCGCCCGGACGTACTGTCCGAAGGTGCGGCTGTATTGCACAGACGATCCCGCTACGTTGGAAATGTACGACTGCGTGGTGTAGGAGTTAAACTGGTTATAACTGTTGCTGGTGATGTTAACGTTGGCCGAAAAACTTCCACGCCCACGCGGAACGGGGGAGTGCGCCCAGCTAATGGCAAAATCGTTGCGCGGAGTCTGCGTCTGATCGACACGATCGCCCGAGCGGTTGCGGTTAAATTGCAGATTCACGCTGCCGCTATACCGATACCGTTTGTTGTAAGCCGATGACACGCCTAAGCCCCAACTGCCACGGGAATAAATCTGACCTTTAAACTGAAGACCAAGATTCTCGTTAACAGCCCAATAGTATCCGCCATCTCGCAGATAAAAACCACGACCGTTGGGTTCTTCACCATATTGAGGCACGATAATCCCCGAGACGCCAATTTCTTTCCGCTTCGGAAACGGGAAAAAGCCAAACGGCAGACCGATAGGCAAAGGAATCTGATTGATAACTAGGTTGAATGGCCCGGCCACCACTTGTGTGTTGTGAATGACTTTTAGCTTACTGGCATTAATGTGGAAGTGCGGAGTAGCCAGATTACAGGTCGTGTAAATTGCCTTGCCAATATACATGTTGTCTTCGGCGTCTTTCTTTACCGTCGTCCCGCGGATATTGCCCTCGCCCTGTTGGGTAACAACCCCCTGAATACGTCCTTTTCTGGATTTAAAATTATAGCGGATTTCCTTGGTGTCGTACTTGCCTTCACCATCCTGGAAAATAGGTCGGCCTATCCATCTGCTTGAGGTTGAATCATATCGTCCTTTCGCGTAAACCTCGTTCGTTAAATAATTCAGACGGATATAGTCAGCCTTAAGCGAAATATCGCCGTAAATAACGCTGGCATCCCCGAATAGCTCCACTGTGCGGCCATCCGCTGCGTAAATCGTAGAGTCTTTAGCTTCGTACTTAACCGTCGTCTTAAAAGAATCAGCCTGCTGGGTCGAATCGGATTGGGCAGAGTCTCTAACCGCTACACGTACCGAATCGCTGATTGCCGTTCTCGACTCCGGACGAACAATGTTTGGGGTTACAAGTCCCGGCTGAGATTGTATAGGCTTCGATTGAGCCGGTTGCGTACGCTTGGGCTGTAAGGGCGCAATAGACTGCTTTTTAACCGAATCAATACGTATCGAATCCGCCTTTGGTTTAGCGGCTACGCGTTGGGCAGGACGGGTGCGCACGGTGTCTGTGCGAGCAGGCTGGGTCGGTTTTGGCGATGCAACACGCGGACTTTTTTGAGCCGGGGGAGTTGTAACGGCCCTTGATGGTTCAGGACCGACTCGGTTCGGGGGCAAATATTTTTGATTAAGCTCCCGTTCAAGCTCACTCTCCTGCGTAGCGGCAGCCGGGCTTGTCTGCGAGCGGGGAGTGGTAGTTATAGTTGTAGTACTGGTCGGCTTTGCGGGCTTAGTTGTATCGGCAAGAGTTGTTTTCGCGGGCGAATCCGGTACGCGTTGCGCCGGAACCGTAGCGTCTGGTAAACCACCTTTAGCGGGTTGCTGGGGTAAAGGTTTGCTTTGCCCTAACGCGTTGAGCGTCCAGAAGAACCAGATAAGACATAGCACTGTCTTTATCCACATTGATTGTGTTCGCGAGGGCCGCAAAATAAAGTATCGTTTCGTTGGGACTATCAAAAAAATTATATTTGCCAAAAGACCGTTAAGTCTAAAGCTTACAAAGATATTCACGAACGGTCATCTCGCTATTGCTTTGAAACGTTTTCAGCTGTTAAAAATTACTAAATCAGGCAGAGCACAGACAAGCGTCTTTGCTCCCGGAATAATGACAACCTTGGCCATGGTCGTGCTGCCACTACTGGCCTTAACAACGCCGGATGCGCTGACCCCTGAATTAACCCAGGATACGGTTCGTACAGCTGGGTCCAATGAACCAAATTCGGCAGGCAATGCTGTTCCTAATCAGGTACGTACCATTGTGCTCGACGCAGGTCATGGCGGAAAAGATCCGGGAACCCACGGTCGATATGCGAAGGAAAAAACGATCAATCTGGCCTTAATCCTGCAATTGGGTAGGAAAATTAAGAATAAACATCCAGATGTTCGGGTAATTTATACTCGGTCTACCGATCACTTTGTTGATTTATACGAGCGGGGCGCTATTGCCAACCGTAGTCGGGCTGATTTATTCATCTCGATTCACTGCAACGCCAGTCCATCCAGCAACCGGGTTTATGGCACTGAAACCTATACGCTGGGGCTACACAGAACCCAGAGCAATCTGGACGTAGCCCGACGCGAAAACGCCGTAATTTTGCAGGAAAAGAACTATCAGCAGACGTACAAAGGGTTCAATCCGAACTCGCCTTTAGCGACGATCATGTTGGCAAATTATCAGAATGCGTTCATGGCCAGCAGCATTAATTTTGCCGAAAAAGTCGAGCGCAGTTTTCGGCAAAATGCCGAACGGAAAAGCAATGGTGTGAAACAGGCGGGTTTTATCGTCCTCTGGAAAACGACGATGCCCAGTGTTCTGATCGAAAGTGGGTACCTGACGAACCCCGCCGAAGAAGATTATTTAAGGTCGGACGATGGGCAGGAAGCCATTTCTGAAGCGATCTTCAAGGCATTCGAACGATATAAACAAGAGATCGAAACCGATTAGTAGTCACAAGTCGCCAGCTTGTTTGCCATTAACGGCAATTGGTAACTGGTTAACGACTCTTACGAAAATTTCAATTTTCGGGACAAACGTTCCAGAAAGTTGGTTATACGTACAACCAATTGGTTGGCGCGCCCGACTGGGCTGTTCACCTTCGTACACACGCATGAAAATTTCGCAGGAAGTAAAAGTAGGCTTACTAGCGGTTGTCTCGCTGGCGATGTTCTACTTTGGATTTCGATTTCTAAAAGGTTCTGATTTCTTCTCCAAAACGAATAAATACCAGGTCGTTTATGATAATATCGACGGCTTGACAGCTTCCAATCCCATCCGAATTAATGGACTGGTAGTTGGTCGGGTAAAAGGTATCGAAATGCTGCAGGATCAACGTAATAAACTGCTGGTCACTGTGGAGATTAATAAGGATATTCGGATTACGCAGGGAACGAAGGCCTTTCTGGCCGATGATGGACTATTGGGCGGCAAAATGATTCAATTAGCTGTGGACCCTAGCAAACCACTTCTTAACGACGGCGGTATGTTGATTTCCGCTAAAGAAACAGGTCTATCCGCCTTAATTCGGGAAAAGACGCTGCCCGTATTGAATAATGTTGATTCCCTTACGTACCAGCTTAACCGCGTTGTTAGCCAGTTCGATCAGACGGGCGTCATCTTAAACAAAACACTCAGTAATGCTAACGCGGCTGTCGGGACGTTGGGTCTAACGGTTTCCGAAAATCGGGCCGCTTTGCAAACGACACTTGCCAATGTTAACCGGTTATCGTCATCGCTGATTGAAACGGAGAAACAACTCAAGCCGATTTTGACGAAAGCTGATAGCTTCGCTGATTCACTTCAGAGCCTTCAACTGAAACAGACGCTGGCCAGTGTCAATAAAACGGTTGATGGCCTGCAGACCATTCTGGGAAACATTAATAAAGGGCAGGGGTCTTTGGGGAAACTTGCCTCTGATGATACGTTCTACCGAAATGTCAACGGGACTACTGCCAGTCTGGAGAAACTACTCACCGATCTACGCGAAAATCCAAAGCGCTACGTTCATTTTTCGCTGTTTGGCCGGAAAGATAAAGCGTACGTAGCACCGGCTTCGGCGGCTACCAGCACTACCCTCACAACTTCGACTGTTATACCGGCTGATTCGACTCGAAAATAGGACGAATAGGTCGTTACGTTCTATGCAACCCTACCTTGACGAATTAAATCAACGTACTGTCCAGACTCAACTTGGGGGCGGTCAGAAAAAAATTGACGATCAGCACCGGAAAGGCAAACTGACTGCCCGGGAACGTATTGCGTACCTTACGGATGAAGGCCGCTCGTTTGTCGAAATCGGTTTGTTTGTAGGTGAGCATATGTACGCTGAGCACGGCGGTTGCCCATCGGGGGGAGTCGTTGCGGGTATTGGTTATGTATCGGGTCGGCAATGCGTCATTGTGGCGAATGATGCTACCGTAAAAGCAGGTGCCTGGTTTCCCATCACAGCGAAGAAGAATCTTCGGGCGCAGGAAATCGCGATGGAGAACCATCTGCCGATTATTTATCTGGTCGATAGCGCGGGGGTTTATCTACCCCTACAGGACGAAGTTTTCGCGGATAAAGAACACTTCGGGCGAACGTTCCGAAACAACGCCCATCTGTCGGCCATGGGTATTTTGCAGGTGGCGGCTATTATGGGGAGTTGCGTAGCGGGTGGCGCTTATCTGCCCATTATGTCCGATGAAGCGCTGATTGTGGAAGGAACAGGTTCGATTTTCCTGGCTGGCCCTTATTTGGTGAAGGCCTCCATCGGTGAAGATGTTGATGCTGAAACGCTTGGGGGAGCAACTACACATACCGACATCTCGGGGGTTGTGGATAACAAATATCCCGACGATAAAAGCTGTTTAGATGCTATTAAGCGAATTTTTGATAAAGTAGGTCACCAGGAAACCGCTGGTTTTGATCGAATCGAATCAGTGCTTCCTACGAAAAACCCAGAAGAGATCTATCAAATTCTACCTATTGATCGGGTCAAACCCTACGATATGCAGGATATTGTGGATAGACTTGTGGATAACTCGGAGTTTGACGCGTATAAACCGGGTTATGGACAGTCATTACTCTGCGGTTACGCACGTATCGACGGTTGGGCTGTGGGCATCGTTGCCAACCAGCGCAAAGTCGTGAAAGCTAAAGGCCGAACCGGTCAACCAACCGAAATGCAGATGGGTGGTGTCATTTATGGCGACGCAGCCGATAAAGCAGCTCGCTTCATCATGAATTGCAATCAGAAACGGATTCCGCTGGTTTTTTTGCAAGACGTATCAGGCTTTATGGTCGGCAGCCGGGCCGAACAGGGTGGTATCATTAAAGATGGTGCTAAAATGGTTAGTGCGATGGCCAATTCAGTCGTGCCAAAGTTTACGGTCGTGATAGGAAATTCCTATGGAGCGGGCAACTACGCTATGTGTGGAAAAGCTTATGATCCGCGCCTGATGCTGGCATGGCCAACGGCGCAAATGGCCGTCATGAGTGGTGCATCGGCGGCAAAAACACTTCTCCAGATTCAGGTAGCAGCTCAGAAAGCAAAGGGCCAGCCCATGACGCCGGAAGAAGAACAAGCGCAATTGAAAAAGATTACAGATCAATATAATGCGCAGTTATCACCGTATTATGCAGCTGCCCGTCTTTGGGTCGACGCCATTATTGATCCGCTCCAGACCCGGCAAATTCTTTCAGAAGGTATTGCTGCCGCTAACCACTCTCCGATCACGAAGCCATTTTCTGTCGGAGTGATTCAGACCTAAGTTTTCTTATAAACACAGGGAAGACAAACGTTATTTATCAATCTCTGTGCCTCAGTGTCTAAACAAGTCACTTCTGACTTCGTGCTGCTTTCACCTCATCAGTCGTTATTTCACTGGCTTTATTACCGAAACTGCTACGGATGTAGGTCAATACGTCGGCAATTTGACCGTCTGTCAGGAAATCGTGAGCGGGCATGGCATTGTCGTACATATCCCCTTCAATTTCCTGGCCTTGCAGACCCTTTAGTACTACGTTGATAAGTCTGGTTTTATCGCCCAAAACCCAGTCAGTTTCTCGTAAAGGCGGATTTAAGTTTGGTACACCTGAACCGTTAGACTGATGACAGGTCAGGCAATTTTGCTCGTAGACGAGCTGACCTGGTGATTTATTAGCCGTAGCGGCCGGTTTGGGCGGTGCTTTCGTGGCTGGTTTTTTCGTTTGAGCAAAAGTGACGGATAGCGATAAACAAGCGAATAGTGTCAATAAGGTTTTCATAAAAGTTGGGCTTATTTGCGCCATCTTAAGGTGTTGAGTAAATGCAGAATATCTTTGCGAATGTATTGAATAACAGGCTGTAATGAATCGTTTTCTGTTGCTGTGTTGAAATATAAGGCGCCACGCAGAAAATGGGTTGTCGAATCCGTTGTGATGAACTGTACCTGACTTGGCACCTCACCCGAAAGGTCGATCAGACTCGCTTCCAGACCTGATTTTAGCCGAATCTTTTTTTCCTCAATCGCATACGCTTTAATATTATGACGAGTCGCCAATTTATACGAATCATCGAGCATGGCGCGTAGGCGATTGATATCATTCCGAACCGGTTTGTAAGTAAGTTGAACGCTGGCCTGATAAGCCGGATAATTGATAAAAATCCAGTCTGGCTCTGATCGGGCAAACGTGTCGGGTAAAATTCGGGCAATTTTATTGTACTCGAACTGATACGGATGGGTTGGTTCAAGAAGTGTGTAGCTGGGCGTTGGTAGATCCAAACGTGGGAAACCTTTCGGCTTTGGCACGTAATTATCCGATGAATTATCACTGCAGGATGCGAGCCACAGGCCAGTAAGAACAAGGAGCGAATAGTTTATCACAAGATAACGTAGCCTGGACGTCCACGTCCGGGTTTATTAGTAATGATATTCTCATCCGGACGTGGACGTCCAGGCTACAGGTAAACGAAAAAGCCCGGCGATTTGGTGCCAGGCTTTTCAAAAAGACGTAACAGTATTATTTAAACATTCACATTCTCTAATTCCTCTTGCCGTACAGGTTGCCCCATCAGCGTAGCGAACCGGTTGATGTTGAACGTAGGCTCAAACCAAACTTCACCCATAACCGGATGCTTGACCGGCACCTCTGGATTCTGAATCTCGTTTAATAACACGCCTGTTTCGCCAGTCGTATGCCGCTTCACTTGACGGATATTATATAGTTGATCGCGCTGGGGCGTCTTCACACCAAACTCGGCGTAAAACGCCAGTACAGGTGCTGGAAAATTGTCGTTTGTGCAAATAACTTCCATCTGTTGTCTCTTGCTCGCTAAAGTCGTACAAAGGTAACATTGAATTGTTAGAAGTGATTCCCGATTAATCTTCAAACAGATTCCCTAGCTTTCCTATAACGGAACCGCTTTCTTTATGACTTTGAGCGCCACCGGGCGATAGCCGTTGCACTAATTTTGAAATCGGCATCGATTGAATCCATACTTTACCGGAACCACTTAAGGTAGCCAGGAATAAGCCTTCGCCACCGAATACCATACTACGTAATCCACCCGCCCGTTGAACATCAAAATTGATACTCGGTTCGAACCCAACAACACAACCCGTGTCTACCCGAATCGTTTCGTTATTAAGAATTCGCTCAATGACTACGCCACCGGCATGAATAAATACCATGCCGTCGCCCTGCACTTTTTCCAGAATAAATCCCTCGCCACCAAAGAAGCCAGATCCTAAGCGCTGATTAAATTGAATACTCAGTTTCGTGCCCAGCGCTGCGCACAGAAAAGCATCTTTTTGAACGATGAGCGTGTTTCCATATACATTGGCCAGATTGACGGGCATGATTGTACCAGGATATGGGGCCGAGAAGGCGACCTTGCGTTTCCCAACACCCCGGTTAGTAAAATGCGTCATAAAGAGCGATTCGCCCATAATCATGCGCGAACCAGCTTGCAGCAATTTTCCAAGAAAACCTTGGTCAGGCTGGGAGCCATCGCCCATTTTGGTTTCGAACGTAATGCCTTCCTCCATAAAGAGCATCGAGCCTGCTTCGGCAATAACGGTTTCATTTGGATCCAGTTCGATTTCTACGATCTGGATATCTTCGCCAATGATTTTGTAGTCGATTTCGTGCGAGTACATGCTAAGGAGTGATTAATGGTCAGTGATTAGTGAGTGAAAACTACGAAATCATGCGAATTTCACTGTCAAATTTTCTGATAAACGGCATAAAAAAAGCCCGACCGGGCATTTTGACTGGTCGGGCTATTGACGTGAATTAATATCGTCGGGCAAATCGTTATCCGTCTCGTCAAACAGATGCTCATCCTCCGTCTCGTCAGATGCTTCGTCAGGGGTGGATTCGCCTTTCAGGTTCAGATCCGTACGGTGACGTAGTTTCTTGTCATCAACCGTTTTGTTCAGAAACTGATTGATTTTGTCGATATCAAAGCTCGTAGTGATTTCGCCAAACGAGTTGATTTGAATATCGAAACCTTCGAGCTCTTTATGAACACGGGGCTTGTCATTTTCATCAGGGTTTATTTTTTTCTTAGCCATCGTTGCCATGGGTTAAATACAAACCTAAACCGATAAAGTGGGTCGACGTTTCGGCCTAGCTTATCGGTTTTAACTAGTTAACTGACTGGCGTCTTTAATGTTGTAAGCGCTTTTTCCAGTCGTTTAACGGTTTCTTCTTTACCGATTATTTCCATCGTCAGCATTAAGTCAGGACCGGCGCCTAAACCTGTAAGGGCTAACCGCATGGCCTGCATGATTTTACCCTGCTTAATACCGGCCTGTTGCATCGAATCAGATAAAGCATGTTTAATCGAATCTGCCACAAAATCACCTTCGAATGCTTGCAATGCATCGCGGAAAACCGTCACCGCCTTTATAGCATCATCGTTCCATTTGGCGGCAGCAATATTCTCATCATACGTTGTTGGCGCGTTGAAGATCGTACCCGCTTCGGTAAAAATCTCATGCGCGAAATTCACCCGGCCTTTTAGCAGAGCGGCAATTTTCTCGGCTTTCTCCAGCGAACACGCAAATCCGGCGGCTTCGGCTTGTTGCTGAACGGTTGGTGCTAAATCCGCATCGGACTGCTGACGGATATACTGATGATTGAACCACTGCGCTTTCTGAATATCGAACCGGGCACCGGCTTTGTGCACCTGTGCAATATCGAAACTGGCAATTAACTCGTCCATCGTAAACAACTCCTGCTCCGTGCCCGGATTCCAGCCCAGCAGAGCTAGAAAATTAATCGTTGCTTCGGGCAGATACCCGTCTTCGCGGAATCCACGCGCTACCTGACCCGTAGTTGGATCGGTCCATTGGAGTGGGAAAATCGGGAAGCCGCCCAGGTCTGCATCGCGCTTACTTAATTTACCGTTGCCTTCCGGTTTCAACAGCAAGGGCAGGTGAGCAAATTGGGGCATGGTGTCTTCCCAGCCCAGATACCGATAAAGCAGTACGTGCAGCGGAGCCGATGGGAGCCATTCTTCACCCCGGATCACATGGGTAATACCCATGAGGTGATCATCAACAATGTTGGCGAGGTGATACGTTGGCAGGCCGTCCGATTTAAGCAGGACTTTGTCGTCAATAGCCGATGAATGCACGTTGACCCAACCCCGAATCAGGTCATTTAATCGAACTTCTTCCTTTCGAGGAGTTTTCAGCCGAATCACAAAGGGATCACCTGCGTCGATACAGGCATGTACTTCATCCGGCTTCATCGTCAGCGAATTCCGCATCTGCATCCGCGTGATGGAATTATACTGAGCGGCTGGTGCGTTGGCTTCTTCGAGCCTTTGTCGCATGGCGTCTAACTCTTCGGCCGTATCGAATGCGTAATAAGCCTTGCCTTCGTTAACCAGACGTTGCGCTTCTTTTTGATAGATGTCTCTACGTTCCGACTGGCGGTATGGTGCGTCCGGACCACCAACTCCCTGGCCTTCGTCGATCTCGATACCCACCCAACGTAATGATTCCAGAATATACTCTTCCGCACCAGGTACGAAGCGGTTCTGATCGGTGTCCTCAATACGAAGGAGCATCTTGCCGCCCATTTTTCGGGCGAATAAATAATTATAAAGCGCAGTACGTACCCCACCGATATGGAGCGGACCAGTCGGGCTGGGAGCGAAACGAACGCGAACGGGAGTTGACATATAGATTGAGGGAGGAGAGGGAAGAAAGGGGGCAAAGGGACGAAAGGACTACAGTTCGTGTTCCCTTTCGTCCCTTTCCTTCCTCTCTTCCCTTTTCTCCTTTATTGAATAGCTATAACTGAAATTTCAACATTGACATCTTTGGGCAGACGGGCAACCTCAACAGTTTCGCGAGCGGGTGGTTCCGACGGAAAGAAACGTCCATACACTTCATTGATAGCGGCAAAATTGTTCATGTCTTTCACGAAAATGCTGCTTTTGACAATATTGGTATAGTCCATACGCGCTTCTTTCAGAATAGCGCCGATGTTTTCCATTACCTGCTGCGTTTCGGCCTGAATATCGCCTTTCGAAGCCAACTCGAGGGCGATCTGGCCGGAAACAAATAGCATGTTCGTAGTCGATGCTACGTTAATTTTTACTGCCTGACTATAGGGTCCAAGGGCTGCTGGGGCCTCTTCGGTATAAACAATTTGTTTGCTCATGGTTTATTAGTCGATAGAAGTAAGTCATTCGTTGATCGACTCACGGCGAATGAATTTCGTTCCAAAGTTACCACAAAGCCCGCTAAGGCCGATACTAAACCGTGGATCTTCCTCAAAACGTATTGTGCCGCCTGGTGAAGTTCGCAGACTTAAGATTATAACTGTATGAGTACCTGGAAAGATTTTTTGCTGAATGCATCGGCCGATGCTGAAACACAATTTGATCGACTAAAAAGCCGTCTTTTTAACCGGCTTGACACCAAAAAACCGTATCGAATTATTTACTATCGAGGTTTTGGCAGTTCGACCGCTGTTTGGTTGAAAGGGCGTGTTTTACGGCAGAAGGATTTAAGTACGCCCAGCGATAATGATACAGTCTGGCAGAATTTACTAGCAACGTATCAGCGTTTTGGGAGCAATGAAGTTGAGGGGGTGTCGGTTCAGATCGAAGCGTTCGGGCAAACCTATACGACCGTAACCGATGAAGACGGTTTCTTTGAACAGACCATTAATCCGCCTAATGATTTGCCGCCTGGCCGTGCCTGGTTTCCTGTTCGTTATTCGCTGGATGGCATAACGCAGCCCGACACGGAGGAAACAACCGATCATCAGCCTGTTGTTAAAGACGGTTATCTGATGATCTCCCCGCCGTTCAGCCAGTTTGGCGTTATTTCGGATATCGATGATACGGTGCTGGTGACCGATGCAACGAATCTGCTGCAAACGGCTAAACTAACCTTTCTGGGTAATGCTTATACACGCTTGCCTTTCGCTGGCATTGCGGCTTTTTATCGGGCGTTGCAGAGTGGCCCCGTCACTACGTTGTTCAACCCCATTTATTTTGTGTCGAGCAGCCCATGGAATCTTTACGATTTGCTGGTCGATTTCTTTCGGATTCAGGGTATTCCCAAAGGCCCGCTTCTGTTACGTGATTTCAGCCTAAGCACAAAACTGCTAGCTTCTGAAGGGCATCATTCGCACAAGTTGACGATGATTCGGAAAGTACTGGACGTAAATCCTCAATTACCCTTCGTATTGATCGGCGATAGCGGCCAGCAGGACCCCGAAATTTATAGTCAGGTTGTCAAGGAAAATCCGGGCCGGATTAAGGCTGTTTACATTCGCGACGTATCGGAAGACCGGCGAGATGAGGCTGTTCGCGAACTGATACGTACTACCGAGATCTACAACGTACCGATGATGCTGGTAACTGATACGGTAGCAGCCGCTGAACATGCCGCTTCGTTAGGATTGATCGACTCAGACACAATTCCTGAAATTCGGGCAGACCGACGGGCCGATAACGAATAAGTGAATTCTGACTGGTAAATAGAAGTTGATGATTTTTTTTAAACGTAACGCAACCCTTTTGTAAAACCCTCCGTATTGACGAACGAACCGGTTCAACTGTTCTTTTTCTCTCATTCTAAAAACACAGTTGATAAAATGAAATCGTCTACTAACATCAGGTATGCAGTGCTTATAACAAGCCTTATGGCTGTATCACTGCTGGGCTGTGTGCAGGATCATACCGTGCCTGCTTCTAATGTAATTCTGGCATCGACCTCGATTGGCAACGTACTGGCCGACGAAAACGGTAAAACGCTATATGTCTTTGGGCGCGATGTAGCCGGAGATGCTAACTGCGCTGGTACCTGCCGGGATTTATGGCCAATTTATTATAAAGAAGCGCCTTCGGTCGGTACCGGCCTTAAAACGTCAGATTTTGCAACGATTACACGTCCGGATGGCGACAAGCAGACAACTTACAAAGGCTGGCCGCTTTATTATTACAAGAATGATACGAAAGCGGGCGATGTTCTTGGTGATAAAGTCGGTGGAATCTGGATGGCGTCCAAAGCTCATTATACCGTGATGATCGCTTCCCGGCAACTAGTGGGCAATGACGGAAAAAATTATACGTTTGACACCAAAGAAGGTGTAGGCAATTCAACTTTCCTGGTAGATAGCGTCGGCCTTACCCTCTACGCATTTGCACCAGATAAATTCAACGTCAATACGTATACGCGGCCTGATTTAAGTAATGATCCGGTCTGGCCAATATTTGTGACATCAGCTACGATTGGCGATATACCTTCCGTACTTAGCACAAGTGATTTTAGGACAATTACGGCGGTTGGAAAAACACAACTGACCTACAAAGGATGGCCTATGTATTACTTCGGTCAGGACAGTAAACAACGGGGGGCTACCAAGGGTGTGAGTGTGCCCAGACCGGGTGTGTGGCCTGTGGTAAACAATACGTCGCCCGTCGCACCGAATTAAATAAAGAAGAGTCAATAATTTTAATTCTAAAGTCAGGAGAATTCCAGTCAATTCGGTACCTTATTACAAGTAATGGCCAACGCACCGAACATACCTGCCCTGAATGATTTGCTGGCCGGTTGCCTCCGCAACCAACGGCAAAGCCAGGAATTGCTTTACCGGCAATTCTATGGGTATGGCATGAGTGTTTGCCTACGCTACGTACCAACACGTGAAAGCGCGTTAGAGGTATTGAACGACGGCTTTCTGAAAGTTTTTACACGGTTGGACCAGTATGATCCCGCTCAGCCATTCAAAGGCTGGCTTCGGCGTATCCTGATTAATACGGCAGTGGATCATTATCGACAGGAAGTACGCCATTATTACCACGACGATGTCGAGCAGGTAGAGCAAAAAGTTATTTCGGAATCAGCGGATGCGTTTAGTCAGCTGGCTCACGAAGACCTGATGGCTTTAATTCAGCGGTTATCGCCTGCTTACCGACTGGTGTTTAATCTGTACGTGATAGATGGGTTTACGCATGAAGAAATTGCCAGTCAACTGGGCATTTCGGTGGGTGCGTCGAAATCGAACTTAGCCCGGGCAAGGGAGAATTTGCGTGTGTTGCTGAAGCAAATAAACTACGATGAGTATGTCAGAGCTAACCGATGACCAATTGGACGGGCTCTTCAGAAAGTCGGCTGAAGAGTTCGATCCCCCGTTCGATCCCGTAGCCTGGCAGGACATGAAAACCCGGCTGGATGCGAATGATCGAACGGCAACGGGAGGAGCGCTAATCTGGAAAAATCTGCTCCGTTGGGGGTTACCTGTTCTGCTACTACTGATGACAGGAGGCACCTGGTATGTTTATCGTAGAGTTTATCCTGGAATTCCTGAGTCTACTGTGCGGATGAGTGCTCCCGCGGGACGAATTGAGAACCGGAATGGACAAAAATTGCTACGGACTAGAGCAAGACCAACGATTGATAATGAGCCAGTACGAACGACCACAGTCGGCTCGAAAGGGTCTGATGTTACAGAGGGGAGGCAACCGGCCGATTTAGCAGGATCGGTTGCTAACCCCACTACTACGTCAGCGAATCGCTTTACTAAATCGGCAACCGACTCTGAGATAAACAAAGTTTCTACTCCGGTAACTGCAACGGAACGATCAGTTTCAGCGTACGGTAGTTTAAAGGCAAAACGTAACCGACCAAGTAAAATTCGCTCTAATAAACCAGTAACTGCGACTAGTATCAGCGTAGCGAAAGTGGCTGGGTATCGGCCAGGTAAAGCGAATCGTCATATACGTAGTGTATCGCGGAAACAGCAAAAGACAACTAATGGTCGTTACGGTGTATCTCTTGCCACAGCAACTTATGGATTAACGTCTAATCGTTCATTCAGCCAACGGCGTGCGTTGGATAAGAAGAACTCTATCCAGGCTGATCGTTTAGATAGTCCTACTAATACAAACCCGCTTATTGCTAACGAAACTGGAAACATTGTCTTACCGACTTTGTCTGAACTGACAATTCGACCCGCTAAATGGCCTAAGCTGTCTTTTACAGATCGGGCTGTACTAGCACATCCGGATACTACGTCACGTAGTATCGTTCCTAAACTTCCTTCAGAGCGTGGACTGAGCGTTCGGCTTGTAGTGGCACCTGATTTGAGTTCGATCGGGTTAAAAAACTTCTCGCGGCCTGGTACGAATATAGGGGCATTGCTTGAGTATAGACTGGCTCCGCGCTGGAGCGTACAGGCTGGCGTAATTCAAAGTACAAAAGTATATCGAGCCTTACCCGAGGAATATACTGCACCTGCTGGTGAGTGGAATGGACATGTAAAGCCGTTGAGTGTTGATGGCCGTTGCAATATGCTGGATATACCAATTAACCTGCGGTATGATATTGTTTTGCATTCTAGCCGCATTGAGCGATTTCCAGATCGGTTTTTTGTTAGTGGGGGCGTGACAAGTTACATAATGAACCAGGAGCATTACGTTTATAACTACCCAACGCTTGGCTATCCACAAAGGGAAAGCAGAGATACTACCACTGGTGGCTATAGCTTCAGTACTATAAATCTATCCGTAGGCTACGAGCGAGCTTTCAGTCGGCGACTATCATGGCAAATCGAGCCGTTTATTAAAGTACCACTGAAGAGTGTTGGTTATTTTAAAACAAACCTGATAAGCACAGGCGCTTTTTTCTCGATCCGATACAAACTTTTTTAAGAAACTACCAACCTATGATAAAGCAAGAATACAGCCTAATTTTAACTAAATAAATGTAATTACATCAATCACCTAATCTTATGACTCAGAATCCAACTAACGACCAAATGAAACGCGGAGAATTTCTCCGAAGTCTCGGCCTGAATAGTGCAGCATTGATGGCCTTCTATTGCATGGGTACAAGCTTAACCGCCTGTTCGAAAAGTACTACCGATCCCGCGCCCACGACACCTGCGAGTGGATTATCGGGTAATGCCGATACCTCTGCCGGGGCCATTAATTTCACCGTTGACCTGACGAATAGTAACTATAACTCACTTAAGACAGTGGGTAGTTTTTTGAAAGTTGGCAGCGTACTGATCGCCAATACTACAGGGAATAAATATGTTACGATTCAACGTTTATGCACGCATCCAGGTTTTAATTTTGACCAAGTATCTTATACCCTTTCTACCAACACATTCAACTGTAGTGGGCATGGTTCGGCTTTTAATGTCGATGGAACAGTCAAAAATGGTCCAACTACAGTAGCTACGAAATTATACACGACCACGATAAGTGCCGACGGAAATACGTTAACCGTAAAAGCGTAGTCACCCAATCAATATGCCAGTCTGAATTGGAGCAGTGTTGAGGTATGCTAATTGCCTCAGCACTGACTGATTATCCATCTTTGTCCGCAAGGTAGAAATGCTTTGCCTTCCTATTAAGTTATGAAAAAAGCACTAAACTGGATATGGGTCTTTTTGATGGTCAGTGTCACTACGTATGGCCAAATCACTACAGGAACCCCACGCGATACGTTGCCTGCCTCGCCTGCTACGCCTAAGGATACCCTAGCCCCGACGAATTCGGCTGATGATCTACTGGCTGGGTTGAGCGACTCCACTGAAACGCAAGAGCTGCTACCGCACAAAATGCTGTTTACGCAACGGGCATTCTGGGGGCCAAAAGGGTTATTACGGTCTATGAAGGTAGCCCCTCTTACCTCAGAAGGACGTATCAAAGAGTTGAAAGTCAGACGGACAATGCTCGTTGCCCACCAGATTGGTGGCTTTGTAACCCTGGCCGGATTTGTTGCTCAAGGACTATTAGGAGCAAAATTATACAATGCTCAGGGACAGGATTATGTTGACACGAAAAAATGGCATGAGCGATCAGCTACGTTGATCAACATTACGTATGGTACTACGCTGGCTTTAGCACTGACAACACCACCGCCAATCGTAGGACCCAAACGAGGATTTACAACCATCAAGCTGCATAAATACCTGGCCATTGTTCACCTCACCGGAATGGTAGCAACGAATATTCTGGCTCATATGATTGAGAAAGACTTCTCGTTAAAGCCCTATCACCGGGCAGCAGCTTATGCTACGTTTGGCGCGTACGCAGCTTCGATAATTGCCTTAAAATTCTAAGCTCATGAAAAACTATCTGATTCTGAATGGCTACTGGTTAGCCATCGTGGTTCTTTGTGCTTTTGTAGCGCCAATGGCTAAACGCAAAGTGATGGCTGACAAAGCGTTATCGACGGTTTCTTATGCCGCCAAACATCCGCTTCATAGTTGGGAAGGTGTTAGTCGTGATGTGAACTGTGCCATGATTTACAATGACGAAACCAAACAGCCCGAAAGTATAGCCGTTTCCATAAAAGTAGCGTCATTCGACAGTGATAATAACAACCGCGATTCACACGCCGTAGAAGCCATGGAAGGCATAAAATACCCCAACGTAACGTTCTCAAGCTCGGACGTTAAAGCGGGCGACAATGGGGCTCTGACAGCTAAAGGAAACCTGACGTTTCATGGCGTTACTAAACCTGTTACGTTGCAGGCGACACGTAAGGAAGCTGATGGTAAAATGACGCTGGTAGGCGAATTTCCAGTCAATATGACTGACTACAAGATTGAACGCCCATCGCTGATGGGGATGAAAACAGAAGACGGGATGCTGCTTAAGTTTAACGTTGTATTCAGTTTGTGAATATATTGCGAATAGCTCGGTGGGTGGATGCGTGAACGATTTGGGGCGACGAGCTATTCGCAATATATTCTGACTATAGATGAGAGCATTTGCCGTTTCCTTTCTCGTTCTGACTCCTTTTTTCGGTTTTGCCCAAAAGCCAATCTCACCCAAACAAATTCAGGAATTTGACGCCTACGTAGAGGCCGCTCGCAAACAGTGGGACGTACCGGGTATGGCCATTACGGTCGTCAAAGACAACAAAATACTCTTCAAGAAAGGCTACGGTGTTCGTGAGTTGGGCAAACCTGATCCTGTCAATACTCAGACTTTATTTGCCTGTGCCTCAACGACAAAAGCCATGACCGTTACGTTAATGGGCATGCTGGTCGATGAAGGCAAACTTTCCTGGAATGATCCAGTCAGTAAATACCTGCCGGAGCTGCAATTGTCCGATCCCTACGTAACGCGGGAGCTAAAGATTCGCGACTTACTCATTCATGATACGGGTATTGGGGGTACTGATTTTATGACGGGTGCCATGACCATTCCGGCGAATGAGATGTTCAAGCGTATGGTTCTGGTGAAACCCAGTTACCCATTTCGGGCAGGCTTCGAATACCAAAATACGTTCTACTCAGCCGCTGGTCGAATTATTGAACGAATTGTCGGTAAGACCTGGGCTGAATACCTAAAAGAGCGAATTTTTACGCCGTTGGGAATGCTACGTACCGCACCGAAACGCGGCTACATCAAAGATGATAACCTGACAAAACCTCACTATAGCATTAATGACACGATTCGCGTCATCGACTATGGCGCGGATAGTGAAATTGGTTCAGCGGGGGCGGTCTGGTCGTCAGCCGACGACATCAGTAAGTGGGTAATTTGTATGCTCGATAGCAGCAAATACAACGGAGGCCGTTTGCTAAAGCCAGAGACCTGGGCGGAAATATTTAAGCCGCAAACGTTCTTCCCGGAGGATGAATATCCGACCATGCGCATCTTGAAACCCAATTGGCGAACGTATGGACTAGGCTGGTATCAGCATGATTACAAAGGGCACAAAGTGAACTTCCATACGGGTAGCTTATCCGGTTTGACGGCAATCATCGGACAATTACCCGATGAGAAACTGGGCGTGTATGTGTTTGGGAATTACGATCATGCCGAAGTACGCCATGCACTCATGTACAAAACCTTCGACTGGTTTGCGTTGGGCGGTAACCGTGATTGGAGTACGGAGTTTAAAACGCTGTATTCAGGCCTGAAAGAAGAAGGCAAAAAGGCACGGCAAAATTTTATAGCTAAACGAGTATTGAATACGTCGCATACCCTGCCGTTAAACCAGTACGTTGGCAAATACACGAGTCCATTATACGGTCAGGCCGAAGTTAGCTTAGTTGGAAATCAACTGCTTTTTAACGTGAACGACAATACCTTAAACGCGACTTTATCACACTGGCAGTATGATACGTTCTATGGACCTTACAAGAAAGCCTGGTATGGGAAGGCATTAGCCCAGTTTAATGTAGGCGTTTCGGGCAAAGTTGATACGCTGGTCTTTGACGGAATGCAATTTAAGAAGCAGGAGACTCACTAATGACCATCCGTCTCTTTAGCCCGCGCCGGGCCAGGACGGCACTAATCAAAAACAGCAATGACCCCAAATAAAAGGGCGCCCCAGGCAGGTACGCTGGAGCTGCGGGAGAGGTGAAAAACGAAAATAGATTCGTCATGATGAGCGGCCCGAAAATAGACGTAGTGCTCGTCAGACTTGTCAACGCACCTTGCAGTTCACCCTGCTCGTTTGACGGAACCTGGTTTGAGATAATGCCCTGAATAGATGGGCCAGCAATACCGCCCAGAGCATAAACGGCCATAAAAGCAAACATCATCCAGCTTTGGGTTGCAGAGCCCAGTAATACACAGCCAATCGCGCTGAAAACCAGTCCTACGTAAACTGACCGTTGCTGCCCTAGTTTGGGAATAATAACCCGGCTCAATCCGCCCTGCACAATAGCAAATGATAGGCCGATCGCGGCCAGCGATAAACCGACCGTTTTTTCGTCCCATTTGAATTTCTCCATTGTGTAGAACGTCCAGGTACCCTGAATGGCAAACCCGGCAATGTAAACCAGAACCAGCGATGCCACCAAGCCCAGAATAACGGGGTATTTACCTAATCGCATCAAAGAACCAACCGGATTGGCACGTTTCCAGTTAAACGGCCGCCTGTTTTCGGGAGCGAGCGATTCCGGCACGACAAAGAAGCCGTACAGGAAATTAATCATCGTGAGGCCAGCAGCTACAAAAAAAGGAACACGCGGCCCGTATTGCCCCAGAAAACCACCCACGGCTGGACCTAATATAAAGCCTACGCCAAAAGCCGCCCCAACCAGGCCAAAATTCTGCGCTCGTTTTTCAGGTGTACTGATGTCGGCAATATAAGCTGTAGCCGTAGTGAAACTGGCTCCTGTGATTCCCGCCAATATCCGCCCAATAAAAAGCCATTCGATCGTCGGCGCAAAGCCCTGAAGAATATAATCCAGCCCGAAACCGAACAACGAAAACAACAATACCGGCCGACGGCCATAGCGGTCGCTTAACCCACCCAGCACGGGTGAGAAAACGAACTGCATTAACGCATAGGAGAACGTTAGCCAACCGCCCCAACTAGCGGCCTGACTAATGTTTCCATGAATAAGTTGTTCGATTAACTTCGGAAAAACCGGAATAATGATCCCCAGCCCCGTAACGTCGATGAGTAACGTAATGAAAATGAAAACAAGGGCAGGCGCCGTGCGTTTGGAGGCCATAAAAAGGAGAAAAGGAGGAGAGGGAAGAAGGGGAAGAAAGGAAAAAGTGGGATTGGTAATCTTCCCCTTCCTCCTTTTCTTCCCCTTCTTCCCTCTCCTCCTAAAAAAATTAAGCGTAGGTATTCAACATCACAGGCATAACGAGCATCAGGATGTCTTCGTTTTCTTCTTTATCCGCCGGAATGAGCAGGCCCGCGCGGTTTGGAGCTGACATTTCGAGCGAAATCATTTTAGCACTTAAGTTGCTCAACACCTCCGCCATAAGCTTAGCATTAAAACCAATTTCCATCGGCTCGCCATCGTAATCACATAAAAGCTTTTCGTTGGCTTCGTTGGAATAATCCAAATCTTCGGCCGAGATGGTTAGTGAATTCGCTTTAAGCGACAACCGAATCTGGTGCGTCGTGCGGTTAGCGTAAATCATGATCCGCTTCAACGAGTTGAGCAGATCTGTGCGGCCAATCGTCATTACGTTTGGATTGTTAGTTGGAATGGCGTTTTCGTAATCCGGGAAACGCTCATCAATCAACCGGCAGATCAATTGTGTTGGACCGAATGTAAACGAAGCATTTGCCTGACTAAATTCTGACGTAACGGGTACGTTCTCTGGCAGCGACGCTTTTAACAGTTGAAGCGCTTTCCGGGGAATAATAATGGACGTACTCGCTGATGCGCCAAGGTCGGTCCGGCGGTACCGGATAAGCCGATGTCCATCTGTAGCAACAAACGTAGCGTTGTCACCTGTCAGTTGCAGGAGTACCCCCGTCATGGCCGGGCGCAGGTCGTCAGTACTGGTGGCGAAAACGGTGTTATTGATAGCGCTCAGCAATACGTCCGATGTCATTTCAACCGACATATTTTTATTTACTGTTGGCAACTTAGGAAAGTCAATCGGGTTCTCGCCAGACAGTTTATAACGGCCATTATCGGTCAGAATTTCGGTGCCGAACGTATCGGTGTCAATATTGACTGTAACAGGTTGTTCAGGCAGGCTACGTAGCGTATCCAGCAGCAGTTTAGCCGGAATGGCAATCGAACCGTTATCGCTGGACTCGACCGGAATCTGAGTCGTCATGGTCGTTTGCAGATCCGATGCCGTTACCGTAAGTGTCCCATCCTCAATGCGAAACAGGAAGTTTTCGAGGATTGGTACAATCGGATTGGTCGCTACCACGCCGTTAATATGTTGAAGGTTCTTTAGCAGAACAGACGAGGAAACAATGAATTTCATCGGGTCAAGTATTTAGACGGTTCATTATGAAATATAAGAACAAAAGTAGCAAAAAAAGCGGAGCCCTTATTTACTTTTCAGGAAAGAGTTGTCAGTAATCAGAACGGATTGAACGGCTGAGAGTAGACTGCTGTTTAGTGATAACTAGTAGCTGTTTATTGACAAGTAACGAATGGAAACTGAAATCATCAACCGGGTCGCCAATAGTGGTCTGATTACCCTGGATCTGGAAGACTATTATCATTCTGGCGAGCGTATAGTCTATGATCTGAAAGACAATCTCTATATGGGATTGATCCTGAAAGAGAAGGATTTTCGCGCTTTTCTAAAAGAACACGATTGGAGTCAATACATAGGTAAGAACGTAGCGATTACGTGTACCGAAGATGCTATTGTACCCACCTGGGCCTATATGCTACTTACGCTTCAGTTACAGCCGTACGCCAACACAATTGTCTTCGGCAATCTCACCGATCTGGAAGAAAAACTTTACTTCGATGCCATCGCGCAAATTAATCCCGAGGATTATCGTGATGCCCGGGTTGTCGTAAAAGGCTGTTCCAAAGTCCCCGTTCCAACAGCGGCTTACGTTGACGTTACGCGCTTGCTACGTCCTGTCGTGCAAAGTCTGTTGTTTGGTGAACCTTGTAGTACCGTTCCTCTATACAAACGACCCAAAGCGTAAGCGTTTAATCTATCTTTAAGCCCATTGCTTACCCGGCAGTGGGCTTTTTACGCTAAATGTTCTTACTTGCACCAAAGACGATTAAAAATTCATGCTCGACTTTCGCCTGAACGTATTCTACACGGTTGCCAAACGACTTAGCTTCACGAAAGCGGCCGCTGAGTTATACGTAACGCAACCGGCTGTAACGAAACACATTCAGGAACTCGAACACCAATTTGGTACGGCACTTTTTGACCGACGAGGTAATCAGATTAGTCTCACAACAGCGGGGAACGTATTGCTTCGACATGCCGAAACCATTATGGGAACGTATCGCCAGCTGGAGTTCGACATGAACGCGCTTAAAGGCGAATCGGGCGGTACGTTACGGGTAGGGGCGAGTACGACGATAGCTCAATACGTTATTCCGCCAGTGCTGGCCCGTTTTCATGAACAGTCGGCTGATGTGTCGATTTCGCTGCTAAGTGGCAATACTGAACAGATTGAACAACAACTGCTTAATAATGACGTCGATCTAGGTTTAGTGGAAGGCCGAACGCACCACAGCGATATTCGCTACACGCCTTTTTTAAAAGATGAATTGGTGTTGGTTTGTCGAACTGATCATCCGATGGCCGATCGCGATGAAATTACACTGGACGAATTACGGGCCGTACCTATTGTATTACGCGAACGGGGTTCCGGCTCACTGGAGGTCATTGAGCATGCGCTACGTGGTTTTGGGCTTCGGCTGACTGACCTGACCATCGAGATGCATCTAGGTAGTACAGAAGCTATAAAATCATACCTGAGTAGCTCACGTTGTATGGCGTTTGTATCGGTATTTGCGCTACAGCATGAGCTAAAGGCAGGGACACTAAAAATCCTGGACGTTCAGGAACTGGCTATTCATCGAGACTTTTATTCGATTCAATTACAGGGGGTTAGTGAGGGTTTAGCCGATACGTTCATGCGCTTTGCCCGGCAGCACTATAAGCGGGGTTGATTTGAGGGCTAGAGGCATAGGGTTTGGGGTTAAGCTTTTTCGTACTTTTGCTTATTAACCCAATCATCATGCAAACGTCTTCTATACTTGCCTTTCTGGCGGGTTCGTTCCTGATAACTACCTCGTTGCAGGCGCAGTCTCGAACCGTCAAGAGTACCTCAACCCGCACAGCAACAACCGTTACGACAGCTAAACTTCCTGAATTTTCAATTTCCCGTGCTGAAGTAGAATCTCACATTCGATTTATAGCCTCTGATGAGCTGGAAGGTCGTCGGACGGGCGAGAAAGGCAATTGGACGGCTGCCCGCTACATTGCTGAACAGTTTCGGTTGTTGGGCCTCAAACCGGCGGCTGGTCAGGATGATTATTTTCAACGGATAAATTTTGAAAAGGTAAAAGCGGCTACGTCGGCAACCCTGCTTCTGGGTAAAGATACCCTCCAGGCTGGCAAAGATCTGGTCATCATGGCAGGCGGACCCACGAACCTATCAGGTGAGGTTATGTATGTAGGTTACGGCCTGACCGACGGTGAAGATGGCTATAAAGGACGCGACGTAAAAGGACGTATCGTCGTAGCGCAGGGTGGGTCGCCCGAAGCGAAAGGACCGGGGGAGATTTTCCGGGCATCAAGGGATAAACGTAAACTGGCAACGGATAAAGGAGCGGCCGCTCTTATTGAGCTTTATAGCGAATCGATTCCCTGGGGATTTGTCAATCAGTACTTTAGCCGTGAACAGATTACGTTGCCTACTGATGCAAATCCTGGCAAACCTTTGACGCATTTATGGGTGAACAATGCAAATAATCAATACAAACAACTGAAAGAAGCTGCACAAACCATCACGCTACGTACGTCAGGTCGTCCACAAACAACGGTAGCGTCAGCCAATGTAGCCGGTATTATTGAAGGGACTGATCCGAAATTAAAAAATGAATACGTTGTGCTCTCTGCGCACTTCGATCACGTAGGTGTTGGGAAACAGGGAGGGGCTGCCTATCAACCGTCCGACAGTATTTTCAACGGGACACGTGACAATGCAATCGGCACGGTAGCGATTCTGGAAGCCGCCAAAGCGTTATCTCTGCAACGGCCTGGCCGGTCAGTATTGGTACTGGCTTTAACCGGCGAAGAAGTTGGTTTATTGGGAAGTAAATACTATTCCGATCATCCATTAGTCCCGTTGAAGCAAACGGTTTTTGATTTGAACACCGATGGAGCAGGCTATAGTGACACAACCATAATCTCGGTGATCGGTCTTGAACGTACCGGGGCTAAGGCCGAGATCGAAGCGGGTGCCAAAGCGTTTGGACTGGGTGTATTCGCTGAACCAGCGCCTGAACAGGGACTATTTGATCGGTCTGATAACGTGAGCTTTGCGGCTAAAGGCGTACCTGCGCCAGATTTTTCTCCCGGATTTAAATCGTTTGACCAGGAAATCGGTAAGTATTACCACCAGGCCATCGATAATCCGGAATCACTTAATTTTAACTACGTATTAAGGTTCTGTCAGGCGTATGCGCATACCGCCCGCCTGATCGCTAACCGCGCTACGCGGCCACAGTGGTCCGCAGGTGATAAGTATGAACCAGCCGCAAAAGCGTTGTATACGCAGGAGTAGAGTTTGTAAGAACCTACTTTTACTAATACAATATAATGACCGATTAACCCGAATACCATCCGTTCAACGGAACAGAAAACTAAACGACTTCCTTCGGCGTTTACTTACTAATAACGATACTCTGACATGCTGTTAAAATATCTTTTCATCATCACGCTGGTTATTTTGTTCGTACCCCCTGTACGTCGTTTTGTGTTTTATCTGCTGGTTGGTCGACAATTAGTGAAACAACAGAAGCAGCAGGCTGATATTCGCGGTAGTCGTCGTGAAGGAGAGATAAAGGTCGATGCTCGCCCAAACAATGGAAAAGATTCGCGTTATACGGGCGGAGAATACGTTGATTACGAAGAAGTTAAATAGAGTTATATACAAATAAATCGGCCTCCTAACGTAACGCTACGTTAGGAGGCCGATTTATTTAGCCGAATTCTCATACTCATGCTTATACTTAACCGCCAGCCCCGTCATTACGTAGCCATTATCGGTCATGGAAGTATAGTATGTATAACGAACGGCTACCAGTGCATCGGCTCCGAGTTTTTTAGCCTGTATTGTCAGGCGGGCTAGCATCAGTTCTTTCTGCTGCGCATCGTTTCCCCGGCTCAGCATCCGTCCGTTATCCCATTGGCGTCTCATTAATGGTACTTCGCCTTTTATTTCGAGGTCCTGCAACGGATCAAATGGGCGTTCGGGGCGCTGATTTTCGTAGAAAACATCGACCGGATAATTCGGCTTATTTTGCAGGTACGCCACTGGTCTGAAGCAACTCGTTACGCCCACAAAAACAACCAGCAGCGACAGAAATCTGGTAATTTGTTTTTTATAACTCATCATTCATCAACACTTCGTTTACTACTCTTGGATAATGTAGATGTTCAAGGATTTGTACGTTGTGTGCTACGTCCTCGGGCGTATCCGTTGGTGATACCGGACAATGGGCCTGGTAAATAATTTGCCCTTCGTCGTAATGCTCGTTTACGTAGTGAATCGTAATACCTGATTCAGTCTCACCAGCCGCTACAACAGCTTCGTGAACGAAATGGCCATACATGCCCTTACCGCCAAATTTAGGTAATAAAGCCGGATGGATATTAATGATTTTATGCGGGAAAGCTCGCACTAAATCGCTCGGCATCAGCCACATAAACCCGGCCAGAACAATCAGATCGATAGGCTGGCTGAGCAGAATTTGTGTAATCCGGTTTGTGTCGTAGAACGTTGTCCGATCGAAAAGCAGAACCGGAATGTGCAACCGGCGACCACGTTCGATGACCCCCGCTTTCGGATTATTCGATACAATCAGTGTAATGTCTACGGTAGCCTTATCGGCAAAATACTGGGCAATTTTCTCGGCGTTCGAGCCTGAACCCGAAGCAAAAATGGCGATACGTTTCAACAGATTAATGGCTAATGATTAATAGGTAGTGTTCAGTAATTGGATAATAGACAAGCCACTAACCGCGAATCACCGGCCACTAAACAGTCAAAATTACGAGCTTTTGCCTATTTTTGTGAGTACTCGCCCGAATCCAATGCTGGCAACCAAGCAACTCACATTCGAATACGGTCCCTCGAAGCGATTCTCGTTTCCCGATGTATACTGCGCTAATCGCGAAGCGCTCCTGATTTTAGGACGATCCGGTACGGGAAAAACGACATTTCTGCATCTACTGGCCCTACTACTCAATCCTAAAAGCGGTTCTGTTGTTATTGATCAGACTGAACTGACGAAACTTAGCGTGGCAGAAACAGCGGCTTTTCGTGCCAAACATGTTGGCATCGTGTACCAAAAGCCTCATTTCGTCAGTTCGCTGTCGGTACTGGATAACCTATTGATGGCGAATTATTTGGCCAACAAACCGCAGGATAAAAACCGCGCTCGTGAATTAGCTGACCAATTGGGCTTTGGCGATCATTTGGAAAAGAAAACCCACCAACTCAGTCAGGGTGAGCAACAGCGGGTTAGCATTGCCCGGGCCGTCATGAATCAGCCTGACATTATTCTGGCCGATGAACCTACCTCTAGCCTGGATGATGAAAATACGGGTCTGGTTGTGGAGCTTCTCCGAAATCAGTCGGAGCAAATCGGCGCCAGCCTGATCGTTGTTACGCACGATCAGCGGTTGAAAGATGCGTTTCAAAATCGAGTAGCCTTGTAGGTTTTGTCATGCTGACGAAGGAAGCATCTTCGATAATAGCAAGATTGGTCAATTATCGAAGATGCTTCCTTCGTCAGCATGACAAAAACAAGATGAATAAATTTTTACTGTTGATTTTGCTGACTCCAACCGTTTTGCTGGCGCAGAATCGGAAGAAAAAAGATTATCTGGTTACGCTCACAACCGCCTATGGGCCCATGAAGCTCGTGTTGTATGACCAGACACCGAAGCACAAGGAAAACTTCATTAAGCTTGTCAATCAGAAATTTTACGATAGTCTGCTGTTTCACCGGATCATTCAGAACTTTATGATTCAGGGGGGCGATCCTAACTCGCGTAAGGCTGAAGCTGAACAACCGTCGGGCAATGGCGATGTCGGTTACAAGATTCCGGCGGAGTTTGTGCCAACGCTTTTTCATAAGAAGGGGTCACTGGCAGCGGCTCGCGATAACAATCCGGAAAAAGCATCCAGCGGTTGTCAGTTCTACGTAGTGCAGGGGCGCGTATGGGATGATGCGGGCTTACAAAAGCAGATGGAACGTATTGAAAGCCTGAAAGGACGTATGCCCACCGATGAGCAAAAGCAGGTTTATAAAACGCTCGGTGGGACCCCTCATCTGGATGGAAACTATACCGTTTTCGGGGAAATAATCGATGGCATAGCCGTTGTTGATAGCGTTGCCAAACAACCCCATGACCCGCAGGATCGTCCGCTGAAAGATATTCGGATGACCATGACCGGCGAATGGCTGAAGAAAAAGAAAATTACAAAACAGTACGGATATAAATACCTGTAGAGATGTAACGTATTGCGTTTCTACAGAGCTGATGATATGAAAAAACGGATTCTCATTACCGGCGCGAACGGGTTGCTGGGACAGAAATTAGTAGATCTGCTGGCGCAGAAATCGGAGGTTGAACTGATCGCTACAGCGCGGGGCGATAATCGGCTGCCTTATTCGGATGGGTATACGTATCGTTCGATGGATATCACCGACCGGCAGCAAGTTCTCGACGTAATCGGCGAAGCGCGCCCGGACGTAGTTATCCACGGTGCCGCTATGACGGATGTGGATAAGTGCGAAACCCAGAAAGACGCCTGCTGGGATCAGAACGTGCATGCTGTTGAATACATCGTCGAAGCTTGTCGGTCAACCGACGCTTTCTTAGCACACGTCTCGACCGATTTTATTTTTGATGGCTCTGCCGGACCCTACGACGAAACTGCCGAAGCCAATCCGATTAGTTTCTATGGCTGGAGCAAGCAGGCCGGTGAATCGGTTGTCAAGCACTCAGGCTTACGCTGGGCGATTGCCCGCACGGTACTGGTGTATGGCATTGCCCATGACATGAGCCGTAGTAACATTATCCTGTGGGTTAAAAAATCACTGGAGGATGGCAAAAATATTAAAGTCGTAACGGATCAGTGGCGTAGCCCAACGCTGGCCGAAGATCTGGCGATGGGCTGCTATCTAATCGCGGATAAAGAAGCCGAAGGAATTTTTAATATCTCCGGCAAAGAGGTTCTGACCCCTTACGACATGGCCATTAAAACGGCTGATTACTTTGGGTTAGATAAATCGCTAATTGCGCAAGCTGACGCATCAACCTTCACGCAGGTAGCGCGTCGGCCTCCCCGTACGGGCTTCACGCTGGACAAATCCCGTATGGTGCTGGGCTACGATCCGCATTCGTTCGAGGAAGGGATAGCCGTTTTAGCGAGTCAACTGAAGCGCGAGGTTGTGTGAGTCAGGTAAAAATATATGGCGTTCGCGAACATCTGCTGCCCATTCGGAATCAGCTTTCGGACGTAATTCACGCCTGCGTGGTTGAAGCGCTTCAATTTCCGGAAAGCAAGCGAGCACACCGCTTTTTCTATCTGGAAAAGGACGATTTTTTCAGACCGGCTACCGCGTCGGAACGCTACGTTATTCTGGAGTTTCTGATGATGGAAGGACGTACCGTTGAGACGAAAAAGAAGCTGATTCATTTGCTTTACGAACGGATCAACGCACAAGTGGGCCTGGCAGTAGCGGATATTGAAATTTGTATTCTGGAAAGTCCGGCACATAACTGGGGATTTCGTGGAATGACGGGTGATGAGATTCAACTGAATTACAAAATCAATGTCTGAATCGTGACGCTGCACGTAAAAGTGAAACCCGGTAGTAAAGTTGATCAGTTATTTTACGACAGCACCGGACAATTGAACGTTAAGATTAAAGCCCCTGCGCAAGACGGAAAGGCTAATGCATATCTCGTCGAGTTTTTGGCCAAGCAGTTTAAAATAGCCAAATCGAACGTAACGATTATTGCAGGATTGACAAATCCGCACAAGCGAATTAACGTTGACGGGGATGAAAAATCCATCCAAGCTACGCTGGATCAAATAAGCCCCCTATCAAAAGTAAACTAAGAGCCTAGTACGTTCTAAACAAATGCCTGACAGTCGTCCCGATTGTCAGGCATTTGCTTTTGTAAGGCTGGCATAGTCATCCACTTAATTGACTTCTCAATTAGGAACAACTGTATTTATTTGGCTGGAATTGTATTTATCATATAATTTTAAAAATTATTTAGGGATTTCATAGACTAGATTGACTATACATAAATTACGGTGCTTAGCTCAATGAATGCAGAATATACCGATTCGGAATTGGTCTGTTTTCTCAAAGAAGGGAATCAAAAAGCCTTTGAAGCGATCTACAAGCGCTATTGGTATAAACTATTCGGCGTCGCCTATCAGGAAACCGGCAGTCGGGAGGATGCCGAAGAGTTAGTGCACGATTTATTTGAAAGCCTCTGGAATAAGCGCGATCAGGCTATTATTCGGCACTTAAGCTCCTATCTGGTCGTGTCGATCAAGCATCTGACCACGAATTATATAAAATCGAAGATCACGCATCGACGCTATCAGGAATACTTGATTCTACACGAACTGCACCAAACCGAATCGACGGACGAAACCGTGAATTTTTCGGATCTATCAAAAGCAGTTGACGAAGTAATGAAAAAACTGCCGGAGAAAACCTGCGAAATTTTCAAACTAAGCCGATTTGAGAATAAACCCGTGAAAGACATTGCTCGTCAGCTCAGTCTGTCGGAAAAAGCAGTGGAATACCACATTACTAAGTCGCTCAAAGCTTTACAGGGCCAACTCAGGGTCTATCATTCGGATAATTGATCCAGAGTAAACGCACGTCTACATGAACCAGTATGATTTCGACAAATTGGTGCAGAAATACCTTGCGGGAGAAGCCAGTCCGGAAGAAGAAAAACTAATGCACAGGTGGGCAGAAGCCAGACTGGAAGAAAGTAAGTTGCAGCTTAATACCGACGATAAGCAGGTCGTTGAAAAACGAATCTGGAAACGCATTCATAACGATACACTACGTCAACAGCCTTTTTTTGTACGGTATAGATGGAGTAGCATAAGCGTAGTAGCGGCATCGATTGTCGTTTGTATAACGGTGGCTGGCTTCTTCTGGAAGCAACCAGAACCTAACCAAATAACACAGGTTTCTGCTACTGAAAAATCGGATGTAGACAACACAATCAACATAAGAAACACCACAAATAAACCACAGGAAATCAGGCTTAAGGACGGGAGCCTGGTGATGCTCAACGCAAGAAGTAGTATTAGCTATCCGGCGCACTTTGGCGCTAAGACCCGCCAGGTTTATTTACAGGGAGAAGCTCTTTTCGACGTAAAGAAAGATGCCACCCGGCCTTTCATTGTCCATACGGGTAATTTAGTGACGCAAGTGCTGGGAACCAGCTTTACCGTAAAATCTTACGAAGAGGATAAGGCGATTGAAGTGTTGGTAACGCGGGGTCGGGTATCGGTCTATGAAAACTCGGAGAAGTCGGCCAACAGTCGAAACGGCGTCATTCTGATTCCTAATCAAAAGATTACGTTCGATAAAGCTTCCCAGAAGTTAACGCCGGCTCTTGTTGAAGCTCCTCGAATGATTCAGCCGCCAGAAGCCCGGTCGGCTTTTGTCTTCGATAAAACTCCTCTTACTAACGTATTTAACGTACTCAATAAGGCCTACGGAATTGACTTTCTGATCGAGAATCAGGTACTGAGCCACTGCGTTTTCACCGGGGATTTGACAGATTTACCCCTTTACGTTCAGCTGGATCTAGTCTGTAAATCGGTAAATGCTACGTATGAACGACGGGGCACTACGCTCTTTATCCATGGAGAAGGCTGCCCGGATTAACGAGGTAAAACCTTAACATACCGCCCTCAGAGTTAACGTAGCGGTAATGTGGACAAGCCTACTTTTGCGATGACATACTAAAGACAAAAACATGATCAACAGAGCCACAAGGCCTATTTTATTCAAATTTTTACCTAATCTTTTACAAATATGACAGAAAGTATACTCTCGAAAAAGCTTCTGTTCACGGCTATGAAATTACCGGTTTTGCAACTGCTGCTTTCCGTGTTTTTCTGTGGCTTAACATTAGCTCACGACGCCCATACGCAGGAGATTCTGAACAAGGAAGTGTCCCTGAAAATGGAATCCACCGAAGTATGGAAAATCCTGAACCGGCTTGAAAAACAGACAGATGTCAAGTTCGTCTACAGCGCCAATAGCATCCGGGCGGAGCAGAAAATGTCTGTGAACGTATCGAACGGAAAACTCTCGAAAGTGCTGGATGATTTGCTGACACCGCTTCGGATTTCGTATGAGGTAGTTGGCTCTCGCATTTTACTCCGTAAAAAAATAGTGGAAGCCACATCGTTTTCCTTACCGTCGATTAAGCCACTGGCGGTTCAGCAAACCGTAGCCAGCGCAGATCAGACGGTAACGGGTACGATAAGCGACGAAAAAGGCGAAGCGCTACCCGGCGTAAGCGTGGTGATCAAGGGGACGCAACGCGGTGCCACTACGGATGCCAAAGGCCAATATCGAATTGCCGTTCCGAACGGGTCCGCTACGTTGATTTTCTCGTTTGTTGGCTATCTGTCGCAGGAAATTCAGGTGGGTAATCAGAGTATTATTAGCGTAACACTCAAAACGGATTCCAAATCGCTGGAAGAAGTCGTTGTTGTAGGGTATGGTACGCAGAAGAAAGTGAACCTGACCGGAGCCGTTGATCAGGTAACCAGCGAAGTGATCGAAAACCGTTCATTACCCAACCTGACGCAGGGCCTTCAGGGCACAATCCCTAACCTTAATTTAACGATGGGGGATGGTAAACCCACTCAGTCACCTTCGTATAACATTCGGGGCACTACGTCCATCGGACAGGGTGGGAGCGCGCTGGTGCTGATTGATGGCGTAGAGGGCGACCCGAGCCGTCTGAATCCGAACGACGTGGCCACGGTGTCTGTGCTGAAAGATGCGGCTTCGGCAGCTATTTATGGGGCTCGCGGTGCTTTTGGCGTGGTGCTGATTACCACAAAAAGCCCAACGAAAGACCGTACCAGCATTACGTATTCGGTGAACCGGTCCATCAAAACACCGACTACGGTTCCCGACTACGTAACGAATGGGTATGTATTTGCCAAAAATTTTAACGAAGGCTGGAGTGCTTGGAACGATTACGCGCAAACGCCCCAGAATATTAACAAGACGGTACGTTTCTCCCCCGCTTATTTAACGGAGCTTGAACGACGTAACAACGACCCCAGCCTGCCCAAAACGGTTGTGGACCCGACTACAGGCGAGTATGTATATTACGAAAACACAGACTGGTATGGTGAACTCTACAAAAAGAACACGAGTGCTACGGAGCACAACCTATCGTTTTCGGGCAGCAGCGGAAAAGCCGATTTCTACGTAACGGGGCGCTACTATACGCAGGACGGCATTTTTAAATACAACTCAGACGATTACAAACTTTTGAGCTTACGGGCTAAAGGTTCGATCCAACTGTATTCATGGCTGAAGATTACGAACAACGCCGATTTCTCGTCGATGAAATACCACAATCCGCTCAACGTGGGTGAAGGTGGCAGCATCTGGCGGAATATTTCGGATGAAGGGCATACGGTGGCGCCGATGTTTAACCCCGATGGTACGTTGAGTTATTCGGCGGCTTATACGGTTGGTGATTTCTGGTACGGTAAGAATGGCATCAACATGGATCGGCGGGTATTCCGGAATACCGTTGATTTTGCGACGAAGTTCTTTGACGACAAATTTCGGATAAACGGGAACTTCACGTTTCAGAATACCGATAACAACGAGTACCGGACGCGCGTACCGGTTCCTTATAGCCGCAAACCGGGGGTTATTGAGTACGTTGGTACGAACTACAACGACCTTCAGAACATCTACCGGGAAACGCTCTACACCGCTACAAACTTGTATGCTGAATACGAACCCCGGTTCAGTCCGAATCACTACGTTAAAGTGCTGGCTGGGTATAACTACGAACAGTCGAATTTTCGGCGGCTTGAAGTCGTCAGAAACGGGCTGATTTATGAAAACGCGCAGGATCTTAGTCTGGCGTTAGGCCAATCGATCAACACCAGTGGCGGGATGGAAACCTGGGCCATTCTGGGCGGGTTTTATCGACTGAACTATTCCTTTAAAGACCGTTATCTGCTTGAACTGAATGGGCGTTACGATGGCTCATCGAAATTCCCAACGGATCAACGCTACGCATTCTTTCCGTCCGTATCGGGCGGCTGGCGCGTATCGAATGAGCCGTTCTGGAAAGTATCGCCAAAGGCCATTACGGACTTGAAAATCAGAGCGTCGTATGGATCATTGGGGAACGGTAGCATTGGTTCGTATGCTTTCCAGGAACAGTTCAGTATTTCACAATCGGGTCGGGTGCTGAATGGTGTGAAGCCACAACGGACCGGCCAACCTACCGTTATTCCGGATGGGTTGACCTGGGAAACCTCCACTACGTCTGATCTGGGTGTTGACCTGGGTATGCTGAATAACCGCCTGACGTTCACGGGTGATGCCTACATTCGGAAAACAACGGGTATGTTCACCGTCGGGATGACGTTGCCCGCCGTTTTCGGAACCGACGTACCGAAAGGCAACTACGCTGATTTGACCACGAAAGGCTGGGAAGCCGTGCTGACCTGGCGGGATAAATTCTCCGTTGCCAGCAAGCCGTTTAATTACGAAGTTCGGCTAACGATGGCTGATTATCAGGCTACTATCGACAAGTTCAATAACCCGAATCAGCGCTTGACGGACTATTACGCTGGTCAGAAAATGGGTGAAATCTGGGGGTATGAAACGGCGGGTTATTTTACGTCGGATGAAGACGTGAAGACGTCACCCAAACAAAGTTTGTTTAAAGCCTCTAACACAGGTCAGTGGCTACCAGGTGATATTAAGTTCCGGGATCTTAATGGCGATGGCGTCATTAACAACGGCGATAACACAGTGAGTAGCCCCGGCGACCGGCGGGTTATTGGCAACTCTACGCCACGTTATACCTACGGAATCATGCTGGGCGCTGACTGGAATAATTTCTTCTTCTCGGCTTTCTTCCAGGGCGTGGGCCAACAGGATTGGTGGCCGGGTACGGAAGCGGGTATTTTCTGGGGGCAGTACAATCGTCCTTACAACAAACTGCCTACCTGGCAATTAGACAACATCTGGTCGCCTACGAATCCGGACGCTTATCTACCCCGTTATCGTGGCTACGTAGCGCAGAACAGTGCGGGTGAGTTAGCGCAGGCACAGACAAAATACCTTCAGAATGCGGCCTACCTGCGCATGAAAAACATTCAACTGGGCTACAATTTACCCCAGACATTGATTCAGAAAGTAGGCATGAACAGCGCCCGCGTGTTCATATCGGGCGAAAACCTCTTGTCCTGGTCACCGCTCTACAAAATCACTCGTGATCTGGACATCGAAAATATCGGTCGGTCCGACGTTGTTCTGAATCCACCGAGCGGCAGTGATCCAAACAATAATAACAGTGGAAACGGGAATAACTATCCGATTCTGAAGAGCTTCACGATGGGAATATCCGCTACGTTTTAATCTAAGACAATCATGAATATACGATATAGCTGGCTTCTCCTGATCACCCTATTGGCCGTTGGGTGTAATGAATTAGAGCAGGTTCCCCAATCGACAGCCTCGAAGGATGCCGTATTTGGCAGTACCGGTGGTTTGGAATTATACGTCAACTCGTTCTACGAAGGAACGAACACGGGCGTTTTGCCGAGTGGTAACGACATTATCCGAAGCGATGAAATGGCCGATTTTGCGGCCCGGACCCAAGTGCCTGACTTTTTGCGGGACGGCGCTTACGGACCTCGTCAAAGTACTGGATGGGACTGGCGACCGCTCCGGAATATCAACTATTTCATTGCCAACAATACGAACCCTGCTATTCCAGCAGAAACTCGTCGGCACTATACCGGGCTGGCCCGTTTTTTCAGAGCGTGGTTCTATTTCGACAAAGTGAAGCGGTTCGGCGATGTTCCCTGGATTAATACGCCCCAGGCTATTGATGATCCGACGTTGTATAATGGTCGCGATCCACGGGCGATGGTGATGGATTCGGTATTGGCCGATCTGGATTATGCTACCCAGAACATCCGAACCACCAGTGATAATACGCGTAGTTTGATCACGAAATACGTAGCCTACGGGTTTAAATCGAGAGTTTGCCTGTTTGAAGGCACGTTTCGCAAATACCGGAAAAGTTATAACCTGGGCAGCACCGCCGATAAGTGGCTGACCGAAGCGGTCAATGCAGCGGATAAGGTCATGAAAGAAGGCGGGTTTAGCCTGAACGAAACGGGTGGCACCGACAAATCGTATCGGCAGTTATTCATCAACACAACTCCCGTAACGAATGAAATCATGCTGTCGGCGGTCTCGGACGCTACGTTGAGTGTTTATAATGATGCCAACTGGTGGTGGACCAGTGCTACTTATGGCGCGCGGGTAAGTCTGATCAGAACCTTCGTCAATACGTACCTGAACATCGACGGAACGCCCTTCACGGATAAAGCCGGTTACCAGACCATGACGTTTATGGATGAGGTGAAGAACCGAGACAAACGCCTGCAACAGACCATTCGTCTGGGTAACTATACCCGTACAAATGCGGGCGCGACCGAACCTGCACCGCCGGTTTTTTCCTATACCTATACGGGCTATATGCCCATCAAATGGTCGCTGGACGATACGTATTATGACGGTGGTACACGTAACATCAACTCGATTTCGACCATGCGATACGCTGAAATCCTACTGAACTACGCCGAAGCGAAGACGGAACTCGGTACGCTCACGAATGACGATTGGGCTAAAACCGTGGGTGCGTTGCGGAAACGGGCTGGGATTACGGGGGGATTATCGGTTAAGCCAGCCGTAGCGGACGCGTATCTGAAAGCGAATTACTTCCCCGATATTTCAGACCCGGTTCTGCTGGAAGTTCGTCGGGAGCGGGGTATCGAGCTAGCGCTGGAAGGTTTTCGTTTCCCCGATATTATTCGCTGGAATCGCGGACCGCTGATGGAGCAGGTATGGAATGGTTTTTACGTACCGGCTTTAGACAAGCCACTTGATCTGAATGAAGATGGGAAGAACGATGTCGTTTTCTACAAAGTGAAACCAGCTACGCAACTGGCAGGTGTTACGTATATCAACGTAGCGGAAACGGTAAACGGTGTTGCTAATCCCCAGCGATTGAAAAATGATACGTCCGGCGAATTGACCTGGCTAAGTAACATTCCGAGGAAGTGGGATGAAAAATTCTATCTCTACCCAATTCCGGAGAATGATCGGCTTCTGAATCCAAAAATTGGCCAGAATCCGGGTTGGTAGAAATGAATTAGTTTGTGGTTTACTAGTCGAGGCTACTGCCAAATCTCGGCTACTAAACCGCAAACACTAACTTTTTAACTCCATTGACATGCGCGTATCCATTCTTCTTTTACTGGGCAGTATGTTGTTGACTCAGTATGTATTTGCTCAAAAAAACGAACCTATTACGGTCGCTACGTATAACCTTCGCTATAAAAACAAAAACGACGGCCCTAACGCCTGGGAGAATCGGAAAGAGAATGTAAAAGCGCTGGTTCGGTTTCACGAATTCGATATCTTCGGAACCCAGGAAGCCCTGCGCGAACAATTAAATGACGTAGCTGAATTAAAGGATTTTACCTTCATCGGTGTCGGCCGCGACGACGGGAAAGAAGCGGGCGAACACTCAGCAATTTTTTACAAAAAAGATCGGTTTAAAGTACTTCAATCAGGTAATTTCTGGTTAAGCGAAACGCCTGATAAACCTGGTAAAGGTTGGGACGCGACCTGCTGTAACCGCATCTGTTCGTGGGGGAAATTTAACGATCTGAAAACGAAAAAAGACTTTTACTTTTTCAGCGTTCACTTCGACCACCAGGGTGTAGAAGCTCGTCGGCAATCGGGTAAATTAATGGTGGCGAAAATCAAAGAAATTGCGAAGAACGATCCGGTTATCCTCGTCGGCGATTTCAACTCAACTCCAGAAACCGAACAGATTCAGGCTATTCAAACCCTGCTAAGCGACGCGCATAACGTAACGGCGACACCACCCTACGGCCCTGAAGGTACCTTCAACAGTTTTAAATTTGACGCGCCGATGGACAAACGTATCGACTACATCTTCGTCAGCAAGCAGTTCGATGTGTTGAAATACGGCGTTCTGACGGATGCTAAAGAACAGAAATACCCTTCTGATCATCAGCCGGTGATGGTGAAGGTAATCATGAAATAATCGATATAAGGAAATGCATTAGGGGTAGCAGAGGTGGTGTCAGGTTCGAAAACCTGACACCACCTCTGCTACCCCTAATGCATTTCTCTACACACTATTCTGACCGAGAAGAAGAAACCTTCGCAGCTGTAGATTTCTCTTTGTCAAGTTGCTTCTTCACTGCCTCCCGTTGATCATCACGCACGGTTGGGTATTTGATACCTAACTGCTCTAAGTAGTTTTTGTATTTCGCCGGATCGTAGTAGAATTTCTCTAGCTTCGGCTTAAACTCGGCCATGATCTTCTTGTTTAGATAAATGGCAGGCTGCTCTTTTGGCGAAATCAGCGGTTCGTACTTGATGTCTTTCGTTTGTTCGTCCTTGTAATATGCCCAGGCATCTTTGATGAGTTCTGGTTTCAGCAGTAAGTCCAGTAACGTCATCGCTTCAGCTTTAGCCCCATATACAACGCCTTTGTGCGCAATAGGTGTGGCCATTGAAATGGCATTGGCCCAATGGTGACCCGGCAAACCAGGAATGTTGCTGGGGTAACGTAGCACAATGGTTGGCAACGACCACGAAATATCCGCAATGTCGTCGGAACCACCGCCCATGGGCGTCATAGCCTGGCCTCCCATCATCACGACCGGCGCCGATGAGGTAGGCATTCCCATCGAATCCAGCTTCACCGCTAAGCCTTCAACTTTAGGCGCTTGCAATTCAATCTGCGAGGCTCTGGCCAGCAACTGATCTTCTTCCGACCAGGTTGGTAAGCCAACCTTTTTGATATTGTCATACGCAGCAGCCGCCATCACCTTGTTCGTATGGACTGGCCAGGCCGATCCCAGAATTTCATAGGTGAATTTTGTATCGGTCATCAATGCCGCTCCCTCCGCAATTTTCACGCCCGTCTCAAAAAGCTTTTTGATTTTCGGATACGTCCTCTCTCGGAAGTAATACCAGACGGCTGCTTTCGAAGGGACTACGTTCGGTTGATCACCCCCGTCCGATATGACGTAATGCGAACGTTGCGTAAGTTCAAGATGCTCACGACGGAAGTTCCAGCCAATGTTCATCAATTCGACAGCATCGAGCGCACTACGTCCCCGCCAGGGAGCACCCGCTGCGTGCGCGGCCTGTCCTTCAAAGTTGAATTTTACGGAAACAAGCCCATTGTTACCGTTATCGCCCCAGGAGACAGCCAGGTTGTTGCCGACGTGGGTAAAGATACAGGCGTCGACATTTTTGAAATAACCGTCACGAACGTAGAATGCTTTCGTACCAACGAGTTCTTCGGCCACGCCTGGCCAGAGCATTAGCGTACCCGGGATTTTCTCGCGCTCCATCAATTTCTTTACCGCTAATACAGCTACGATGTTAAGTGCCTGACCGGAGTTGTGACCCTCCCCGTGGCCGGGAGCACCTTCTACAATGGGATCTTTATAAGCTACACCCGGTTTCTGGCTGGCTTTCGGAATACAGTCGATATCGGAGCCAATGGCAATCAAAGGCTTACCTGATCCCCAGGTAGCGATCCAGGCCGTCGGAATACCCGCTACGCCCTTTTGCACGTTGAACCCTTCTTTCTCCAAAAGGGTCGTTAGGTATTTAAATGATTCTTCTTCCTGAAAACCCAATTCCGAAAAACTGAACAGCATGTCGTTGATCTGTTGGGCCATAACCGTATTGGCTTCCACGGCGGCAACGGCCTCCTGCTTTAATTTTTCCAGACGAGAATCGGGCTTGACTGCTTTTTTTGCCTGCCCAAATAGTATGGCAGGCAAAAAAAGTAGACTGAATAATAGATTAATATAGTTTTTCATACGTAATGCCAAATTTTATAGGGTATGATTGGGTATGACTTCATAAAAATACGTAATTTATTCTTATTGATAGAATTGTTCAATCAAGCATTCATAACAGTTAAATGAACTTTTAAAAGAACTTCTCTCCCGCTTGTGATAAATAATTTTCCACTAACCAATAAATTATATTTAACTATGTGGCCAATTAGTATAAATTCAATTATTTATATTTATATACCAAAAAATGAATTTGTAAACATTATAATCAGGAATTTGTAATATTTGCTTTCCCGCCTGACTTAAACAAATATTATGTTAAAAGCTTTTTCCTATTCGCTAATTAAACAGAATCATTTGCTGTTTATTTCGCTGCTATGGGTACTAATGATACTAGTAATCAATCCTTACGGCGAATTTCCATTTAATGACGACTGGCTTTATGCGCAGTCAGTGAAAGCCTTAGTGGAAACAGGAAAATTCTACATGGCTCCCTTAACATCTGTTAACCTATTTGTTCAGATAGGTTGGGGAGCGCTCTTCTGTTTGCCATGTGGTTTTTCATTCACTGCCTTGCGCGTATCGACATTAGTAGCTGGAGCATTTGGTCTATGGGGTACGTATCGGTTAATTAATACCTCGACAAATAACCAACAAACCGCCTTTATTGGAACACTTCTAACAATGGTGAATCCGATTTACTTGGGTTTATCTGCTTCGTTTATGACTGATGTGCCTTTTTACGCATTGATGGTCTGGTCGTTGTCTTATCTGGTAGCTGGGCTTAAGCAGGATGTGACTCGGTTTATACTGATTGGCCTTGGGCTGGCTGTTATTGCTCTTCTAATTCGCCAGTTGGGTATAGCTATTTTTATGGGATTTGGCCTTGCTTATCTGGTCCGTAAAGGCATTCATAGGCGGAGTATTCTTGTCGCAGGCATTAGTGTGGGGAGCGGATTGTGTGTTCAAATCGCTTATCAGAAGTGGATGAAATACATGATGACCGATATGGTCATGTACAATGCACAGGCAGGCAATTTGTTCCACTTAAGCTATTACAGGATGCAGCTACTTAGTAGCTTTATTAACAATATGTTTGTTTGTCTGATGTACGTGGGGTTGTTTATGTTTCCCTATTTCTTGCTACTACTGACCAGGCAAAGTAAAGCTACCTTCATACAGGATCGCTGGCTTTGGTTACTAATTGTGGGTATCGTAATCGCACTGTGGCAGGTTTCATTTCATGGGATGAATATGCCAATCTGGTTTAATGTCCTGAATGCATTTGGTATTGGCCCTATCTTATTGAAGGATCTTTATTATCGGATATACAGTTTGCCTTTTCCCACTCTTCTCCACATAATCACGATGCTCATGACGGGTATGAGCTTACTGGGTAGTGCTTATATTCTGTATCATCTGGTCAGGCTAGTTCCTTTTTTATTAGGTAGGTCGATAAGCTTATCCCAACGGGCAATAGTCATACTGTTGTCTTCATTCCTGGTCATTTATTTCTTTCCAATAGGCATGCAGGTGTTGTTTGATCGCTATTTATTACCGATTCCTGTTTTGTTGTTAATCCTGATTCACTGGCTTCAGCCGGTTCCTGAGCAGAAACCGCTGGAGCATACCTTACCACTGCCGCTTTATTTATCAGTGGGTTTAGGGATAGGCTATTTAATCTTTAGCGTCTGCGCCACCCACGATTATCTGGCTTGGAACCGTGTTCGCTGGGAATCACTGAATAATCTAATGAAGCAGGGCGTTAAACCGGCCAAAATAGATGGTGGTCACGAGTTTAACGGGTGGTATCTATACAGCAGTTCATATAAATCTTCGCCCACAAAAAGCTGGTGGTGGGTACATGACGATACGTATGTAGTAGGGGCTAGTCTAATGCCTGGATATGCACTTTATCAAAAACACGATGTCGATACGTGGTTGCCATGGGGAATTCAGCAGATCATTATCAACAAGAAGAGCCAGTCAGGAGACGTAACGCAGCTCACGAATCCATATTCAACGAATTGAATTATCCTGTAGATCGATCATAGTTAACGCGACCTGGACCGGTAGTCTTAGGGCATGTATTTTCTTCAATTTGCCGTAGGCAAAAGTGTGCTTCTGCGAGTAAGGGGTAAACCACCTAACTACGTACCTTTTAACGTATCAGGCAAGCCTGACAAACGTAGCAGATTGAAGACGCTACACCCATGTTTGGGCGATATTCACTACTTTTGCGCCGGGCCGCCCGGTGGCCAAGTTTTTGTATCGTTCTCAATCGTTTATAACCAAGTCCAATGGAAAAAATTAAGGTAGCGAATCCGGTTGTCGAACTGGATGGCGACGAAATGACCCGTATCATCTGGAAGTTCATTAAAGACAAGCTGATTCTGCCCTACGTTGACGTTGATATTAAATATTACGACCTCGGCATCGAATACCGCGATGAAACCAACGACCAGGTAACGATTGACGCGGCCAATGCCATCAAAGAATACGGTGTCGGTATCAAATGCGCCACCATTACGCCCGACGAAGATCGCGTTAAGGAGTTTAATCTAAAGCAAATGTGGAAGTCGCCCAACGGCACGATCCGCAATATTTTGGATGGTACGGTATTCCGTGAGCCGATTGTGATGAGCAACGTACCGCGTTTGGTTACCAACTGGACAGCGCCAATCATTGTTGGTCGTCACGCGTTTGGTGATCAATACCGGGCTACCGATTTTCTGGTACCGGGTGCTGGTAAACTGACCATGAAGTTCGAAGGCGAAGACGGTACGGTACAGGAATACGAAGTGTTCAACTTCAAAAGCTCGGGCGTAGCCATGGGCATGTATAATGTCGATGAGTCTATCCGTGGTTTTGCGATGGCGTGCTTCAACATGGCGCTGCAAAAAGGCTGGCCATTGTATCTATCGACTAAAAACACGATCCTGAAAAAATACGACGGTCGGTTTAAAGATATTTTCCAGGAGATTTACGAAGGGCAGTTCAAAGCAAAAGGTGTACACTATGAGCACCGGCTTATCGATGACATGGTTGCATCGGCTTTGAAATGGAACGGCAACTTCGTGTGGGCCTGCAAAAACTACGATGGCGACGTACAGTCGGATACGGTAGCCCAAGGCTTTGGTTCGCTTGGACTGATGACGTCGGTACTGGTTACGCCCGACGGTAGTACGATGGAAGCTGAAGCTGCCCATGGTACCGTAACGCGTCACTATCGCGAGTACCAGAAGGGAAATAAAACATCTACCAACCCAATTGCCTCTATCTACGCCTGGACGCGCGGTCTGGCATTCCGGGGTAAACTGGATGGTAACAATGAACTGATCGACTTCTGCAACGCACTGGAACAAGTATGCGTTGAAACTGTAGAAAGTGGTAAGATGACCAAAGATCTGGCTCTGTCGGCGTATCCGAATGATACAAATCTAGTAGCAGGCGAACATTATCTGAATACAGAGGATTTCCTCGAAGCGCTGGACACGAACCTGAAAACGAAGCTTCAGGCTGCCTAACGAGACTTAATCCTAGTTTTCAAGTGCCATTCTATAGTAGGGTGGCACTTTTATTTTCTTTACCAGATAAACGTCTCCTGATTTATGAAACATATTCTTACGATCGTGGCGCTGGCACTTTTGTCAGTCACGTCCTATGCGTATCAGCCTACCAACGAACCCCCAGTAAAAAAAATGAAAGCGAACGTAGTACAGCACATTGTGCTTTTCAAATTCAAACCTGAAACGACACCAGAGAAACTAAAGGAAATTCTGGCAGCTTTTGAGGCCTTACCTTCGAAAATCAAAGAAATAAAAGGCTTTCAGTGGGGTACGAACAATAGTCCCGAAAACCACGCGCATGGTTTAACGCATGCTTTTATTCTGACATTTGATTCCGAGAAAGATCGCGATGCGTATCTGCCGCATCCAGCGCACAAAGAATTTGGCGGAATTGTTGGCCCCTGGCTGGCTGACGTAACGGTCGTTGATTTCACGAATCAAGGAAAGTGAAAGCAAATGATGCATTCCTGTAAAAATAAAGGCTATATCCTGATGATGTAGCCTTTATTTTTATACTAACTATTTCACTGTCTCAGCCGGAACGCTACCGGGTAATAGCCCTTTCCGCTTCAGAAGAGCATCCGTGAAGCGCAGATCATTTTCGCTGGTAAAAATGTTGAAAGGCAGATAAAGAAACTGTGCTTTTGACAACCCCTTGGTTACGGTTTTGGCGATCCAGCTGGCCTTTACGTTGGCCATAGCTTCAGCATTATCCAGAAACAGGATATAAGCCTCCTTATCTTTGACAACGTTGTTAATCTGGCTCCATTTCAAGATACCACCTTCTTTGGCGCTAACCCGCATCAGGATCTGGCGGCTATCAATCTCATAGACATATTTTTGAAATAACGCCTTGCTCTGCTCCATCTGTGCAATGCCGGTAATCTGGACGGCCCAAAACAGTACGTATAAGATGGTTAATAAGACGATGACGATATAAATCCAGTAATTCGGATAAACTTTCGTCAGGTTCAGCACTACGTTCAGAATAATAAGTGCTAACGGCACAAACGCCCATTGCCAGTTATCTTTCACCCACTGCCTCAAGGCGATATTAATGTACGTTTTTTGGTCTAACGCGTATTTTTTGGTCTTGACAATCATAGTTACCTCTAATGAACAGACAAAGATACGGCGATTTAGAATCTCTGTTATAGGATATTGAATCAGAGCGTCCCTGGAGATAGGATATATTTCGTTGACGAACGGCTTTTTCTCATCTTTACAGCCTAATTAGTTTTTATCGTTGCATGAACACGGCTCCGTCGACGCTTATCCTGAACGCTGAACAGATTCACCAGAAAATCAGACGAATCGCTTTTCAGATCTACGAAAATAATTTTGAGGAAAATTCCTTATTACTGGCAGGCATCTCGGGTGAGGGCTACGTGCTGGCACAGGCGCTGGCCCGTGAATTGAAAACTATTGCGCCTTTTTCGATCAATTTGCTTCAACTTAATTTCGACAAAGCCCAGACCACGCAACCGACCATCCAATCGGATCTTCCGACAACGGATTATAGCAATACCGTAGTTATTGTTGTAGACGACGTGCTGTATACAGGTCGGACACTGGCTTTTAGTCTGCAACCCTTTCTAAATCTATCCGTTCGTAAATTACAGGTCGCGGTACTGATTGATCGAAATCATCCCCGATATCCCGTAGCAGCCGATTACAAAGGATATGAACTGAGTACTACGTTGACAGAACACGTAGATGTAATCCTCAGTGATGAGAAGCAGACAGGCGTTTATCTAAGGTAAGCCGTCAGTCAATGGCTACTAAAACTAGTGCTTGAGCCTAATAACTAACGGCATTTATGCTTTCGTACTACGTATCAGACTAATACCGGTAAAGAAGAAAATACCACCGAGAATCAGATACACAAAGGACGCCTGAGCAACGCCACCTTTGGTAAAATCAATTCCGCCGTAGATTAAGCCGACTAACCCGACCAGTGTGAGAATAATGCCGAATAAGCTTTTGACATTCATTAGTTCGTTAAGTTAATTATCGTGAATGATAGACTATTGGATAGATAACTAACGTGAACCTACATCTTCCTCAAAAACGGACGATTTTCTTTACATATTACTCCAGCAAAGCTAACACATCCTCCTTGGTCAGCGATTTCATGAAGTTTTCTTCAGTTGTGATCAGGCTACCGGCAAGCTGCTGCTTCGCTCGTTGCAGCGACAGGATTTTTTCCTCAACCGTATTCTTCGCGATGAACTTGTAAGTAAATACCGTTTTCTGCTGACCGATGCGATGTGCCCGGTCAACGGCCTGGGCTTCGATTGCTGGATTCCACCAAGGGTCCAGAATGAATACGTAATCAGCGGCTGTTAGATTATGACCTAACCCGCCCGCCTTTAGGGATATAAGAAACAGCTTCACCGAATTGTCCGTCTGGAACAACTCAACCTGGCTCTGTCGGTTGGTTGTTGAGCCATCCAGGTAAGCATACTTGATATTTTTCTCTTTCAGATAATGCTGGATAACGTTCAGATGCTTAATAAACTGACTAAATATCAATACTTTATGGTTTTCGATCATGGCGCTTTCCAGGCGTATCAAGACGTCATCCAGCTTGCCCGAATCGCCCTCGTATTCAGCATCAACCATACGTGGGTGATTGGCAATTTGTCGGAGTTTGGTCAAGCCCTGCAAAACAATCATCTGCGACTTGGCCATGCCTTCTTCCTCAATATGTTCTAAAATCAGATTACGGTAAAAAGACTTCGCTTCTTCGTATTGCTTTTCCTGATCGGGCGTCATTTCCGAATACAGTACGCTCTCTACTTTTTCGGGCAAATCAGTTGCTACCTGTGCCTTGTTGCGCCGAAGCATGAACGGCTTAATCAGGCTATAAAGCCGGCCAATTTTAGCGTCATCATGCCGCTTTTCGATCGGAATCTGAAATTCATTCCGAAAGAATGATTGGCTGCCCAGCAACCCCGGATTAATAAACGACATCTGCGACCAAAGATCCATCGTACTGTTTTCGAGTGGGGTGCCGGTCAGAATGAGTCGGTAGGCTGTATTTAATTGAACGACGGCTTTCGTAATATGTGACGAAGGATTCTTAATAGCCTGTGATTCATCTAAAATCACATAATTGAACCGGTAATCGCTCAGACTATCAATGTCGATCCGCACAATACCGTATGAGGTCAGAATTAAATCATATTCGTCAAACTGGGCGGTATTTTTATCCCGATACGTTCCTGTGTAGACCATCACCCGCAGATTGGGCGTGAATTTACGCGCTTCGAGTTCCCAGTTATAAAGCAATGAGGTTGGCATGACCAGCAGACTCGGAGCCGTGGCACCGGCTTCTTTCTGACCTTGCAGCATAGCCAGTGTCATCACCGTTTTGCCTAATCCCATATCGTCGGCTAAACAGCCACCAAAACGGTACTGGCGCAGAAAATTCATCCAATCATAACCCGCCTGCTGGTAGGGACGTAACGTACCCGTAAACTGATGCGGCAAAGGAAAGCGTTCAATCTCCTCAAAATTGCGTAGCCGTTCCAGTTTGCGGCTGATAATCGTAGTAGCCAGGTTATCGCGTTCCAACTCCTGCACTAAGGCAAGATGGTGTTTTTGTAAGACCAAACGACTATCGGTATTATCAAGCCCATCAATATGCTCCAGAAAACCAAAAAGCTCAGAATACTTCGTAAACCAGATTTCGGGGATGACAGCTATCTCTCCGTTGGGTAGCTTGAACTCACGTTTTTTATTCAGAATAAGCGTCCGTAGTTTCAGAAAGGGAATTTCAAACTCACCAAAACGTACGTTGGCGTAAATATCGAACCAGTCGCGACCCTCCTGAATCGATACGTCAATGCTTGAATAGCCCAGAAAATACCGTTTCGAATCCTGTTCACTTTGCCGAAGAAGAAAGCCTGTTTCCTGAACTTGCTGGCCATGGTGAGATAACCAGGCGAATGCATCCGCTTTTGATAGGGTCAGGCGACCGTTCCGTAAGTCAAGGCCAGTATCACGCAGAACCCCTAATTTTTGTCGCTCCAGTCGCTGATCCCGACGAATTTTATGAAAAATGTATTCGTCGTTTTTCTTTTCCAAGCTCACGTTGGCCGATGTACCAAAATTATCGTACCTAAACATAAAGTCACCGTATTGAAAGGATAAATCAAATGCAATACGCTGACTGGATTCCTCTTCAGGGTCAACTGTATCGATCATTGATAATGCAGTTTGCAAGACCGGCGCTACGGTAGCCTGACTAGACGAAACCATTTCGGAAACTGTCAGAACAGGTATTGGGGTTAAAACTTCGGACCGGATTTCGAACCCTTTAGCATATACGTCATACGAAGCAATGAGTTGAGTGACAAACCGTTCGTAATACTGCTGTTCGATATTTCGCGGAATGACAATGTGGTTTTTTGTGAAAAAAGGACGTAGTTTTTTCCCATCGACATTTTTGCTAAAATGATAAAGCCGGTTACCAACCATCATATAGGCTGGTTCATCACAGATCATCAGCGCATCTTTAAATTGGAAATCGATTCGCTCCGTTTCGCCCTCTCGCCCTGTTGGATAGCGAATAATTGGGAAATAGTGCGTCGAGTCGACATTACGGACGAAGTGAAAATGAACTCGTGCTGGTTCGGGCATCCAGGTGATAGATTCCCACGCCGGGTTTCCATCGTTGCCCATAATATAAAAAGGTTTACCAGGCAGCAGCGCCATAATCTGCGCTTTTATAGCCTCCAGGTAACTACAAATTGCTTCCTGAACTAGTTTGTCACCCTTATGTGGATCATAGATTTTCAGAAAGAAATTGACTGCGGGTAATTTACGGGTATTGAATTTTTTGACAATCGTGTCTTGCTGAATACTGTCGATGAGTTTAACCAGTTCGAAATCCCGTTCATTTAGACCTTTGGCAAATTCACCAACGTTCTGTGTAGAGAGCGTTTGATTCTGTAAAGTTAGCTCACCCCGGCTGTTACGTTGCACGACAAAGGCTTCAATGAGATACCCTAGAAACTCGTGATCCAATAAAGAATACACGATTTGAAATGGCTGCAAAGGCGAAACTTTCATGTGAAATGTGCAATTCGGAACTGACCTGTCCGGTCATGAACAGAACAGCAGAAAAAGGTGAACGTTGTTTCTTTCGAATCGGGTGGATAACCGCTTAACAAAGACGAAAATAGCGTTCAAAAGTTGCTCATTATGAGTGATTTAACGCCAGGTCGGATTTGTCAAAGATTTCAAATATACGAACCAAAACAAAATGTACAAGGAAGAATTACACAAAATCAATAAACGGTCGTAATTGGTTAAGAAAAGGCATCAAATGGGGTAATATATGCCGAAACGACTGCAACTGTTGGTGTGCTATCGGCTCAATACCTAATGACGATAACCCCCATCCATTAACTTTACAAGTAGGCTCTGACTACGTTTATAACCTAGTTATACATAATAGCCAATACAAGTTTGTTGGACAAAGTCGGAACTAAGTTTGATTATCTGATTCAGCCAATTGGCCTACGATACAAATTGAGAAACTACCCATTCTATGGGTACCCCGGCTTACAAATGGGCTATATTTTAAGGACACAAACTGAGTTCTTGCCCATTAGTACCAACACAACAAATAATGAGCAATTACTAAAAAATTGATGTCAGTTAGGTAGCTGATAACGACTATCGATTTATGAGCCGATTTACGGGCGAAATCAGTTACCAACAGAAACTAACAACGATCTATAAACCGTATCAAGGATCCAGATAATTATTTTTTTGTGCCTATGTTGTACCAATAAAAAATGGGTCACGCTTAGAAGAGCGTGACCCATTGATAGTCAAGTACCAGGAGCGGGAGTCGAACCCGCACGGGCTTGAGGCCCACAGGATTTTAAGTCCGGCGTGTCTACCGATTCCACCATCCCGGCATTCATCCGCCAAAGCGGCATTTACAAAAAAAGCACCGAGGTCGGTGCCTTTTTGTAGAGCGAAAGACGGGGTTCGAACCCGCGACCTCGACCTTGGCAAGGTCGCGCTCTACCAGCTGAGCTACTTTCGCATTGGTCAATTGCCAGTCGATTGGCGAATTGTGGATGCAAATTTAGGGTGTTTTCGTGGTTTGTCAAGTCCTGCTCTCAAAAATATTTTTAATTCCACGGTATAAATAGAAGTCAAAAACTGATTTAGAACGAGTTATCCTACTGATTTTTTTATAATAATAGGTCTTTCACCTGTGTATGGCACAAGCCTGTTAAGAGGCAATTTTTATATTTTATCTGTACCCAAATACGATAATGCCCGTTTCATGGGAACGTCTAGGAAAATTCAACCATGTTATTGGGCTTCATCGAATGATTCACACCAGGAGCGGTATTCATCAACAACTGGTTTTTCTCGGTTTCTGGTGTCGATTCGAGTTTAGCAACATAGCGATCAATGCTATCCCGGAAGCCACTTGCATCGGGATAGCGAAAGCTTCGCGTTGTATCGGCAATGCGACTCACTAACGAACCTTCGACTGCCATTGAATACGTTCCGACTGGATGCAAATGTGTATAAACGCTTCCGTCAGATCGTAAAAGGATTGCATATCAGGCATCTTTATAAATAGATTGACAAAAAAAATGAATTGCTAAATACGTGTAAGTACTAAAGCACAAATAGTTTAGATTATTTTGAAATAGCGTTTTTGTCATGCTGACGAAGGAAGCATCTTCGGAGGCTGGGTAAAAGGCGGCACCCGAAGATGCTTCCTTCGTCAGCATGACAAAAAATAATCTAATGTATTTTATCTGACCTACTTAAATAAAATTAAATAAGGATAAAAATAAAGGCTGTTATATACCTCAGCAGCAGGTAAGTGAACTACACTATCAAGTCGTTTTATCTATACTTTATCAATAAGCTATAATGAACTGTGACCATTCGTATACCCTATAAAAGCAATGTCAGCGTTTGATCTAACGGGACACGAATCAACTGATTTATAGCGTTATTTGCATAAAGTTCATAGGTTTTGTTCATTATGATGCCCCGTTTTGATTTATCGGTACGTTGTCCAGCTTTTATCGGTAAGGCTCTATTCCTGTTAGGATTAAGCCTGTTTATGACTGCGTGCGTACCTGATTTTCTTCTCTCAGATCCAGATTGGGTAGTGATTGAAGCCGGTGAGCATGAGCCTAATCCCAAACGAAAAGTGGGATTGCTCATTAGCCCCAACGAAGTGTCGGCAACCGTTACGTTCGACAGCAGTTGTATTTACGATCTGGGTACCGCTGATGCGGACGACTGGAATAAAGTAATTGGTTTAGGCTTCGTTGGTTCAAAAGATCAGGATATTACTACCGGTATACCTCCGCATCAGGTAGACGGCGCACGGGTAGGCTGGCGCTGGAATAAGCAGAGAAATTGCATTGACCTGGGTGCTTACATCTACGTAGAAGGCAAACGTATTGATTTTAAAGTAGCCGAAACAACCATAAATACGCCCACGAAATTGACGATCAAAATAGATTATGATCGGAAGCTGTATCAGATTTTAGGTGGGCAGGCAGTGCCGTTTACGCACAACAAGTCATTCGCTTATAATACCGGACTCTATTTCGGTGGAAATCAGGTAGCTCCCCATCGGATTCGGGTAAAAATTGTGGATTAGTCCGTCTACTTACGATCAACACGTATTTACTATGTAGAGAATGCTATTTTTATAAAGACGCAGGAAGAAAGAGTAATACTTCGGTAATTAAATCTTTCTTCCTGCGTCTTTATTGTTTGTGGCATGACGATTTCGCCCTTTGATCTCATCTTACTGCTCGGTACGGCGCAGGGATTTATCCTTGCTACGTTGCTTTGGGTAAATCGGAAGGGAAATCGCCTATCCAACCGGCTGTTAGCCACGCTCATCTGTCTGCTGGCGTTAATGAGTTTAGCGGTTGGATTCCCTCAGACGAATCGTTGGGTTGGCCTCGCGTTTGAATTACTGCCGCTCATTCTGGCTATGCCACTTGGGCCACTCATCTATTTCTATACCCAATCAATGCTGGACGCGTCGTTCCGGCTTGGGAAACGTGAACGACGACATTTCTACCCGGTTGTGCTGGATGTAGGCTCAAAAATTATTGGCTGGATATTCATCATCGGTCTGTTGCTGGGCTTTTTTGAGCAGAAAGATGGCCCGGCTTGGGGATACGTCATGGACGAATACAATGTGTATTCCGATATTCCCCGGTGGATTTCTGTCACTACGTATTTATTTCTGACCAAAGGGCTGATACGTCAATACACAGTTTCGGAGGTTAAAATCCAGCAGTCGCAATTACGCTGGCTTCGGTTGTTTGTCAATGCGTTTCTGGTGTTTCAGGTTATCTGGCTGATCTACCTTATTCCCTATATTATTCCAGTTACGCGAGAGCCGTTGCTCGATCTGGTTGGCTGGTATCCCATTTATATTCCGATTACGGTTTTCATATACGGAATCGGGCTTAAAGGCTATTTACATACGCGAACCATCGACCTGGCCAGTCAGCCATCGAAAGTTTCAGGAATCGATATTCCCAAAGAAACAGTGCAGCAGGTTACTGATACGTTACAGCAAGCCATGACAACCGACCGACTATTTTTAGACCCCGAACTGACAGTCGAGAAAGTGGGGCAACATACTGGATTTGCGACTAAACTTATCTCCGCCGTTCTGAATCAGCACTTGCAAAAAAACTTTAATAGCTTCATCAACGAGTACCGCGTCGAAGAAGTGAAGCGACGGCTCATTGACCCGGCACATGAACGCCTGACACTCACAGGAATCGCTTTTGACTGTGGATTTAATTCGCAGGCTACGTTTCAGCGCACATTCAAACAGTTGACAGGTGTATCGCCGAAGGAATACGTGAGCCGGCAGGCAAAAAATAGCACTCAAATCCAGATTTGAGCAGATTCGTACGTTGTTTTTGGCCTGTTTGCCATCAAAAAACAATGCACGATGAAAACATTTTTGTGGTTTCTTGCTACGTTACTTATCACATCTGTATCACACTTTGTTTCGGCACAATCGACCCGGTCTACCGCTGAAAAACTTGACGAATACTTGCAGGCTGTCGCCAACTTGCACCGATTCAATGGTACGGCACTCATCGCGCAGAAAGGAAAAATTCTGATTCAGAAAGGGTACGGTTGGCGAAACGAAGCGGCCAAAATTGCCAACGATACGTCGAGTATTTATCAGTTGGGTTCTATTACCAAAACCTTTACCGGTGCGGCCATTCTGCAATTACAAGCTGAGGGAGCGCTTTCCGTCAATGATAAGCTGAGTAAATACCTGCCTGATTATCCGAATGGTGACCAGATCACACTCGATGATTTGTTTGCGCACACATCGGGGATTTACGACTTCAAGAATTTTCTGTATCAAAAAGAGGGTCCCGACAAGCTAGACGTTACGCATCCGGTAGCGAAAGAACGCATGGTGTCTCTTTTCAGTCATAAGCCTGTAACCGGAAAACCCGGCGAAAAAATGCAGTATACCAACTCAGGCTACTTTCTGCTGGGACTAATCATCGAAAAGGTAACGGGTAAACCATTTGAAACCGTCATTCGGGAGCGCTTCCTCGCACCGCTTCGGATGACGCAGACCGGCTTCGATTTTGTCAATCTGAAACGACCCGGCAAAACCGTTGGCTATACGTATTACAAAGACTCCGTTCTGGTGGCAGAAGCACCTATCGATTCGACGGTGGGCTATGCGGCTGGCGGCATGTATAGCACGGTTGGCGATCTATACCGTTGGGCGCAGGCCATTCAGTCTAATCAACTCCTGACGGCAGCCGACCGGCAACGGGCCTTTACACCCATTGGAAAAACAACCTGGAGCTACGGCTGGGGAATCAATACGTTCAACGGAAATAAGACCCTGGCTATCCAGAATGGAAATCTGCCCGGTTACGCTACGTTCTTTATACTGGCTCCCAAAGAAGACATTGTTTTTGTCGTACTGGCCAACATCGACGATGCGTCAGACCTCACGACGCTCGACCCGATCGTCCGCGACCTGGTGCTCATTACGTTCGGAGAGCCGTATCAGATTCCAAAAGATCGCAAACCTATTCTCCTCAGTGAAAGTCTGTTACGTCAGTACGTTGGTAATTATCAACTCGAGCCTAAGCGAATTCTGGCGATTACGTTCGAAAGAGGAAAGCTATTCCTGCAAGTCACGGGGCAGAGTAAATTTGAGATCTTCCCAGAAACGGAGACCGACTTTTTCCTGAAGGTTGTCGATGCGCAACTGACCTTTCACAAGAATCAAGCCGGACAAGTATCGCAGGTGGTCGTGCATCAGAACGGTGAATTTGTTGCTAAACGGTTATAAATCGATATGTAATAAGTTAGAAATCAAATCTTTATCCCTGACGATGTTACCTGTTTCCTGATCACAACCATGAGAAATCTATATTGTCTTCTTGTCTATCTGTTTTCCTGCTCGCTCTACGCCCAGTCGAGGGATACATTGCAAGCTAAAATTCTGCAACCCGCTGCTATGCAGGCCGACTTCCGGTATTTGCGTCGCCTGCTGGAAGAAACGCATCCGGGTTTGTATCGCTATACGCCTAAGCCGGTCATGCAGGCTAAGCTGGATAGTCTGGCTACTACGTTGTCTGAACCGCTTCCGTTCTACGAGTTCTATCGGACGATCGAAGGGCTGGTTGCTGATATCCGTTGCGCGCATACCTATGCCCTGCCGACAAAAAACTTTGAGTCTGCACTCATGACGTACTGGAAAACGTTTCCCTTTTTCATGCTGCCCATTCAGGATCGTTTATACGTTTTGTTCAATGGCACAACTGATACGACTGTTAAACCGGGTTTTGAGTTATTGAGTATTAACGGGAAGACGATGGCGACAGTCCGGCAACAAGTTCAGCGCTACCACTGGGCCGATGGTGCGATTCAAAGCTCCAAACAGGCAGTCGCGAAAGGGGCACTTTTCGGCTTGTTTTATTATTGGTTTGTTGAGAGGTCCAGTACATTCCGGCTAAAGTTCCGAAGTTTGACTGGTGATACGATTCATATTGACGCGCCAGCTCAATCGTTTACGGGTTCGGTGAAAGCCTGGAAAAAGAACCCCGTTAACAGGCAGATGATGGCATGGTACATTAAAAAGCCTATGAAAAAACCGTGGCGATTGACCTTTCCGGACGATACGCCACAAACAGGCCTTTTACGATTCGACAGTTTTGGTGGAAAGGGCGTAACGAACGGTGCAACAGCCATTACTACGTTCCAGAAGTTTATGGATGCCTCTATGGCCAGGCTCGAGAAAGCCAAAATCCGAAATCTTATTATCGATGTACGAGGAAATCCCGGAGGCTGGGACAGTCAGGGCATCGAATTGTTAACGTACTTGCTAAAATCAGATTCAGCCGTTACGTATTACACACGTCAGCACAGCGTTACTGACAGTTCGGAGTTCGTCCGGTTTTCAGATCTCTCAGAAGCCGACCGCCAGAACGTAAAGAACGAACTAATTCCCGAAGTTGATGGTACGTTTACGTTAAAACAAGGTAGTGACAGCCGGGAACCCAAGCGTTATACGCCTAAACCGAATCGATTCCGGGGAAATGTGTACATTCTGATGGATGGTAATAGCGCTTCAACAACCTCCGAGTTTCTGGCCGTTGCGCATACAAATCGAGTGGGCGTATTTGTTGGGGAGGAATCGGGTGGGGCATATGAAGGCGGTAATGGCAGCAGTTTTATCCACCTCGAATTACCGCACTCGCAGATTCATGTCGGAACACCTTTGGTTTATTACAACAATGCCGTTCAAAAAGTACTACCCGAAGGCCGGGGTACAATGCCTGATTTTGCTGTCTCGATCGGCATGGACGATGTGTTGACCCATAAGGATAGTCAGCTTAACTACGTAAAAACATTGATTCGTCAGCAACGGAATTAACGTAGTATAGAAATGGCATAACTGTTTTCTGTCCGTAGAGGTTATGCAGTCATAAACGTTATGAAATGGCCCACTACCAACCCCTTCACGACTGGAACGTAACGCCCGCCGAAGCCGTCGCGCTACAACAGCAATTACGTTCACAGATACGTATTGAACCGTTGACGAAACCACCACAAACCATTGCGGGCTGCGATATTTCATTCAATAAGTTTGAAGAAACCGTTTATGCTGGCATTGTGGTACTGCGACTCGATACGTTAGAAACCGTCGAAGAAACTGGAGTGATTGGTACGGCGCCTTTTCCTTACATTCCGGGATTACTGTCGTTTCGAGAAATTCCCTCGTTGCTCCAGGCCTGGCAGAAACTCAAAACGGAACCCGACGTAGTGATGTTCGACGGACACGGTACGGCCCACCCACGCCGAATCGGAATTGCGTCGCACGCGGGCTTATTCCTGAATCGGCCAACGTTCGGTTGTGGTAAGTCGGTGCTGGTGGGTAAATACGACGAACTGGCTCCCGAACGAGGAGCCTGGTCACCAATGCGGCACTACGGTGAAGTGATCGGGGCTGCGCTACGTACGAAAAACAAAGTAAATCCGGTCTATATATCGCCTGGTAATTTAATTGATCTGGAAACGGCTATGGCGCTCACGCTCCAGTGTGACGGCGGTTACCGCATCCCTGAACCCACACGCCGGGCGCATAATCTGGTCAATGCGTTGCGTAAGGGAGAACGTGTATTCAGTTAGGAACTTCGGCTGTCAGAACTGGCGTAGTTAACTGATGTAGATGTTGCCGTAGATACGTAGTATAGCGGATATTCTCGGCCTGAGTCAAGTGAATCCCGTCATTGGTCTGGTAGGCATCAGGTGGTACGCTAACCGTGGGATACTGACTCGATGGAAAGCGGTTTTTCATATAGCGACGAACCGTTGACGTCATGCGATGACTCTGTAAACGCACGTCGATCGGGGTTTCGAAAAATATCACTTTAACACCCTTCCGCCGAAATGCCTCTACATATTGCCCGGCTACGTCTATGTTCGCCTGAATAACCGAGTCGGGAAGCATGTTGTCCATCTCCTGTAATTTTCCCTGGACGGCTTTTTCCTGAAATGATGAATCGAAGGCTGTTCCCGCCCCGAAATCAACAAACTGCACCTGGCCATACTGCAAGGCGCGCAGAAGGGATTTAACCACACCAACGGGTTGGTATTTCTGCCGCAGAAATGGGAGGTACTGATTTAGAAATTGCCGGTTGGGGTTGCCTAAAGCCTGAATGGCATCCGACGTCTGACCCCGATCCAGTGTGTTCATTTCTATGTAGATCAATCGGGGTAGATGCTCGCTCTGTTTAATAAGCTGTAGACCGTCGAGCGAGGAAAATCCCGCCATCGCCAGATTATAGCATCCTCCCGGTAGGATATCCATGATGAGTCGTTCACTCATCGAAGACCCTACCAAAACCGTATCGAAGTGGCTATTGGCTTCATAGAGGTAATCCTCGGCCTTTACAATATTGCGCTGCAATGTTGTTTGACCGCTATGTGTAATGCTATCCTGAAAAAAAACAATCAGGACCGTATAGAGCAGCAGTGTTGTTACTGCAGTTAGTACTGACTTTAAGATCATTAGAATTGGAAATAAATAAAGGTTCCCTCAGATCCGCTGTTGGTTATAATCATGAAAATAAGTAGTCCATAAGCTACGTAATCCCACCGCGCCCAATTTAATTGAACTGCTGGCAGCCGAGTACCGAGTAGATAGTGCAGGTGATAAGCCACTACCGGAAAGGCATACATCAAAATTAGCATGATTGCCAGCGAATCGATTGGTTTAGTTGTGTTAACGGCGATAGCCCGCAGGTAGGCGATTACATGGCTGAAGTTGGGTAATTTAAACAGCAGCCAGGCTAGCGTAACGAAACTAAATACCCACAGACCTTTTAGTATGCGCGCCACCCGCGAATGCATCAGAAATAAACCTTTATCGGTTAAGAATCGCTCGACAGCCAGCGCCAGACCATGAGCAAGTCCCCAAATGGCGTAACTCCAGGCGGCTCCGTGCCACAGGCCACCCAATACCATCGTGAGCATCAGATTAAAGTACGTTCGGGCTTTACCGTGTCGATTGCCACCCAGGGGAATGTACAGATACTCCCGTAGAAAACTTGACAGAGAGATGTGCCAGCGTCGCCAGAAATCAGAGAATGAACTGGATACGTACGGGAAATTGAAATTGATTGGGAATCGATAGCCAAACAGCGCTGCCAGCCCCAGAGCGATCAGTGAATAGCCCGCGAAATCGGCAAAAATCTGCATCGAATAACCAAAGAGCAAAACGATCAGGTTCAACGATGATAGATTCTCAAAATAAGGGTACGTAACAATGTAGGTATGATCTTTCAAATTGTCGGCTATCACCGTTTTCAGGAAATAGCCCAGCACTAAAGTCCGAAAGCAATATTCCCATCGAACGGCATTGATGTATTTGGGCTTAATCTGCGGCAGAAAATCGTGCGCTTTTACAATTGGTCCCGATACCAGCTGAGGAAAAAATGCTTTGAAGAACAGCACTGTTTCAGCATGTTTGGCCATGTTACGGGCAATTAACGAACGATACGCATCGACATGACGGTTGCGGTACGTATCGACGACCAAGCTGATACCCTGAAAGGTAAAGAAGGAAATACCGATGGGAAGCGGTAACATAAGGAGCCAGGCGCCTACGCCTGCATCAATTGACAGAAACGTACGAGCGAATAAAGGACTGTATTTGAAGAAGCATAAAATGGCCAAATTTCCTATGACGCCCAACGTAGCAACCAGTTTCTGCGAACCCGTCGGACCATAGATGACGTAGTAGCTGGCTACAATATTAATCGTAACGGATAAGAGTAATAGCCAGAGTAGATTTAGTTGATTATAAGCGTAAAACGTTAGGCTGGCTACAATAAGGGAGAAGACTTGCCACCGGCGAAGCGCAGGCAGATAATACAGCCCGAACGTAACGAGAGCCAGAATAATAAAGTGTAAACTGGTGAATAGCATGATGAGTAGGAAGCGTACAAATATCAAATATAGTTAGTGTTACTTTTTTTTCAATCGGCTGAGAATTTTGTACATCGAGAACCAAGTATATGTGGTACTATAATAATAAGCTTGCCTGAATTTATTTTTAACTTGATATAGCAAAGTAAAATGAATTTTTTGAATAAAGCCTGTAGGAAATAGTAGTTTATGCTATTGAAAATGCGAGTTAGTCAATTTATTCAGTAGTAAAGAATACTTAATTATGGCCTAAGTATATTAATAACTATGATCCTCTAGTTTCACTTTTCCACGAAATGTCCAGAACATAAATATGGTATACGTAGCGACTAATGGCATACCGACGGCGGTAAGAAGTAACATCGTTCGTAAGGAGTTGTCAGATGAAGCCGCTTCGTAAATACTAATGTGACCTTTTGGGTCAACATTTGACAGAACTAAGTTGGGATACAGCCCAATGGCAAACAGGATAAGTAGCAAGGCTGTCGTGACGGCAGATGACACAAAACCTCGTCTGTACTGTCACTTTTCAATACTTCGGCACATGTTTACTACAACCAATACAGCCGCAATCGCCAGTGCGATAAAGGGTGAACAAGGCGAGAAAACTATCGTCCGAAAGGTACAACTGGAGGCTCTGGAATCGCGATGATCTTTGTAATAATTATAGCGGTAGGCGATATGTCGCTATATGATCAAGCAACTATTCATCTATCGTTGTAATTTAGCCGCGCTGGACACATACGTATCGTTCTATGAATAACCTCCGTATAAACGGCCGTATATGGCTTGAAACAGAATCTACTGACGGTGCCGAACGATTCATGGGAATCGGGCGCCTGGACTTGCTTAGTCATATTCAACGTACTGGTTCGATCAATCAGGCGGCCAAAGCCATGAATATGTCTTACAAACGAGCCTGGGATTTGGTGCATTCCATGAACACTCAGGCTGATGCGCCCCTGGTGACGACGCAAACGGGGGGCTCAACCGGCGGGGGCGCTATTGTAACGGAAGAAGGTGAAAAATACCTCGTTCATTATCGCGCTCTGCAAAGTCGTTTTCAGCAATTTCTGACGGACGAATTAGCTAATCTGCCCCACTAACTCACTTTTTTGCTTTTATTGATGAAAGTACTGAGCGTTATTTCCCGTGAAATATAACGATTCGTTATATTTCACGGGAAATAACGCTAGCTAATGAAATACCTCTTCTTTTTAATACTAGTCATTTGTGGAATTACGCAGACTACTGCCCAGACCGACAGCACTGGCAATCCAGCGGATTCGTTACGTAAAATTCAACTGAATGAGATTGTTGTAACGGCTTCGAGGGTGTCGGAAAGCGTCCTGAAATCACCGGTAAGTGTCGACGTGATTGATGCCCGACGCATCCGACTATCAGCGCAACCCTCGTATTTCGATGCTATTGAGAACATCAAGGGCGTTCAGCTGCTTACCTCCAGCCTAGGTTTTAAAGTGTATAACACCAGGGGATTTGCGACCACAACCAATGTTCGGTTTGTTCAACTGGTCGATGGGCGCGATAATCAAGCTCCTCACATCGGCGCGCCCATTGCCAGCGCATTGGCACCCTCAGACCTGGACATTCAACAAGTTGAACTTGTGCCCGGTGTTGCTTCGGCCCTCTACGGTATGAACGCGCTGAATGGACTGGTCAACATTCTAACCCGTAATCCTTTCAATTCAGAAGGCTTGAGTATCGGTCAGAAAACAGGGCTCAACCACGTAGGGAATGACGCCCTAAAGCCCAAGATTTACTCAGAAACCAGTATTCGCTATGCCCGTCGGATTGGCGAGCGTTTTGCAGTCAAAGTGAACCTGGTTTATCAGAAGGGTTACGACTGGGTAGCGGGTAATCGGGATGATTTGAATCCCAATGGCAACGCGTCTCTGGGTTTATTTGGTGCTGATAATCCAGCCTACGACCCTGTCAATGGCTATGGGAATGAAGCCGCCAACCGGCGAACGCTCACGTTAGGTGGTAAACGCTACAGTATTGGCCGAACGGGTTATTACGAGGCCGACGCTACGGATTATCGGTTACAGAACCTGCGAGGTGATTTGTCTCTACACTATCGTTTTTCGCCCACGATTGAGCTGGCCTATACGTATCAGGGAGCCACGCTGGATAACGTATATCAGCGCACGAATCGCTTTCGACTCGATAACTACCGACTCGACCAGCATAGTCTGACCCTGACCTCGCCTTCCGTGCAGATTCGCGCCTACCGGAGCCGCGAAAACACAGGTGACTCCTATAACATCCGGTCAATGGCCGAAAATATCGATAAGTCGTTTAAAACCGATAATCAGTGGTTTACTGATTTTACCAACCAGTTCAATGCCGATACCAGAGCCGGGGCCGTCGTGAACGATGCATTATGGGACGCCCGAGCAATAGCCGACAGAGGGCGGCCGGTACCGGGCACGCCAGCTTTCAATGACCTGATTACCAAACTCCGTGATATTAACAACTGGGACATTGGCGCAGCCTTGCGGGTGCAATCCTGGATGTACCATGTGGAAGGTCAGGTCGAGCCAACGCGGGTGATGTGGCAACGGTTCCGGCAGCAGACGGGTATTACAATTCAGGCAGGATTCGATTTCCGGCGGTACGTAGTTTTTCCCGATGGAAACTATTTCATCAACCCTACGGAGCCGGGCAAAAATCTGGTCTATGGTAAGACCGGCGGCTTTGTTCAATTGAGCCGGACATTTTTTGAGGATAAACTGAAGGTGGCTGGGTCGTTGCGACTCGATAAAAACTACTATTTCGATGCCCGACTGAATCCACGATTATCGATGGTGTATTCGCCAACGGACAATCACAACATTCGCGTCTCGTACCAGAATGGGTATCGATTCCCGTCTTTATTCGAAGGGTTCACCAATATTAATTCGGGTGGAGTTAAACGCGTTGGCGGCTTACCAATCATGTCGCAGGGGATTTATGAGAACGCTTATCTGGTCACCTCGATCAACGCCTTTCAGGCAGCGATTACCACCGATGTCAACACCAACGGACTGACGACAAATCAGGCTATCCAGAAAAATAAAGGGCTCCTGAAGCAAAGCCCCTATACGTATCTGAAACCCGAACAGGTCAATAGTTTTGAAGTAGGCTACAAGGGCATACTTTTTAAGCAAAGACTCTTTGTGGACGTTGACGCGTATTACTCGACGTATAAAAATTTCATTGCGCAGGTGAATGCCAATCTGGCCAGAGGCACTAATCCTGATTCGTTAGCCTATTATTTTTCGTCAGCGAACACTCAGGACCGATACCGGTTATGGACTAACTCCCAAACCCGCGTGTTCAATTACGGCGCCAGCTTAGGCCTGCGGTACAGCCTGACCCAAAACTGGTCGGTGGGAGGGAATGCCGCATTTGCCCAACTCGACCGAGCTGAAAACGGTGACGGTCTGGAGAGTTCGTTCAATACGCCCCGCTGGATCACGAACGTAAACGTATCGAATGGTAATCTATGGCGAGGTATTGGCTTTTCGGTGAACTATAAACATCAGGACGCATTTTTGTGGCAATCAGAATTGGCCACGGGTACGGTGGCACCCATCAATACGCTGGATGCGCAGGTCAGTTACCGACTCGCGAAGCTAAATCTTTTGGTAAAGGCAGGAGGAACGAATATTCTGAATCAGCCTTACTATACATTCATCGGTGGTCCGTCGGTAGGTGGTCTCTACTACACCAATTTAGTGTGGGAGCCCCATTTTTAACGAATTTACCGATTAATGCCAGGTAACTGCTACGTGTAATACTGACCGTCCCGTTCTGGAGCGATCATTTTCTATCACTCCAGAACGGGACGGTCAGTACTAGATTAGGATTAGCGCTATTTCTTCGCCATTACGCGCCAGACTTTGCCTTTTACTGAATCAGTGATATAAAGCGAGCCATCAGGACCTTGGGCAAGTCCTACCGGTCGGGCTTTCGCGTCGCCGGGGCTGGCTAAGTCAAGTTTCCCAGCGTTAACATTGGTACCGGGCTGACCTTGTTCGGGCACCCCGGCGAAGTTTTCGGCAAATACTTCGTATTTACCCGACGGGCGCCCGTCTTTCCCAAACGGAACGAACGCAACGAAATAGCCTCCCTGTTTCAACGGAGCGCGATTCCAGGAGCCGTGAAAGCAGATAAAGGCCCCATTTTTGTAACGGGCCGGGAATTGGTTGCCCGTGTAAAACAATAGGTCATTCGGTGCCCAGTGACCAGGAAAGGCCATAATGGGTTTTTCTTTTCCGGCACAACGATCTTCTTTCGTACCGTCCCCACCATATTCCGGGGCGAGTAACTTTTTATTTGTAAGGTGGTTATTGTAACAATACGGCCAACCAAAATCTGATCCTTCCTTTACCATCAGAAATTCTTCAGACGGTAGTTCAGCGCTAACTTCATCGGTAAATACACCGCCCCAGTTGTTGAGATTGTCACGACCGTGTTGCATGGCATACAGCGTATTGGTGGCCGTATTCCAGTCAAGCGCAACGGCGTTACGTATACCAGTAGCGTAGCGTTTTCCATCGGCTTTGTGCTGGTTCAGCTTATTGGCGTCAAATTGCCAAATGCCGCCATATTCTTCCAGAATTGGGCAGGGATCCATTCCTTTCGATCCTTTTTGCCGGTCTTTTTCCTGACAGGCGTTCGACGGAGCGCCAAAATTGACAAATAACTTTCCATCGGGTGATATAGCCAGCGACTTACTGGCGTGCTGGCGCTGTAGGGTAAGACCGACAACAATGGGCTCAGCGGCTGCTGTTTCTATGACTTTGCCGTTCGTTAGTTTATACCGATAAACCGACGTATCAGACGAGGCATAGAGATAGTCGTTGAAAATAGCCATACCCGTGCCCGTGTTATTCCCGAACATTATTGTCTGGTCAGCGCGTCCGTCGCCATTGCTATCAATCAGTTCAGCAATGCCTTTGCCGTCATTAAGTTTCTCCAGCTTTATAAAAACAGTACCTGCCTTGTCAACCGCAATGTGCCGCGCTTTACCAATATTATCGGCGAAAATAGTAGCCTGAAACCCATTAGCAAGTTTTATAGCAGACTCATCGGCCATGGTAGATCGAGACAAACGACTACTTTTAGCAGGAGTTGATTTTGAACGAGGTGTCTTTTCTGGAGGGGTATTGGCCAGGCCTACGAACGTAGTAGTTGTGATGGCCGTCAGGAAAAGTAACGTAATTTTCATGGTAAGAAGTTAATTGAGCTGGAACCCAAACAGGGGATACTAATGCTATGCGGTAAACGGTCTATATCAACAAAAGTTTTTAGCACGTTTAGTAAACGTTGACTTTACGTAAATTTGACGAGTATAATAATAGAGGCTGCTTTTTGCCAATCGTATGAACAAGTTTATTTCAGTAGGTATCAGTAGAATTAGTCACGTTTTTGTGGGGTGGTTACTGGCAGGCTCGCTTTACGCCCAGGGTGATTTGCCCCCTCTGCCGCTGGCGCAGTTGACCCGGCCTTCTGGCTGGCAATTAGCTGGTTCGCTGTCAACCAATGCTGACGGATCGACACTAAAATCTAAATCAGGCGATAAGATATTGGTCGGTTCTGGCGAACCGTTAACGTTATTAACACCTACCGCCGATTTCCGGGTGCGTTTCGATGCGCTAATGACGGCCGGTGCCGACGTAGCACTGACCTTACCAACAGGCCAATCGATTAGTATAGCTCACTCGCAGGACATTTCTCGTCTACTAAAAGCGCCTGGCCTTTGGCAAACGGTTGAATTGTGGTATCGGATTAGTAGCGCCAAGGCACCCGCTGTCCTTGAAAAGCTTGTAGTCAACGGCATAACCGTCCGTGAAGGGCAGATACTCAGTAATAATAAGCTAGGTCCACTAATGATTGCCAGTAAAACGGGCACGGTTGCGATACGTAACGTCGGGTATCGGGTTATGACACCCCGCATGGTGGCTCAATGGAGCGGCCCGTTGAGTTATACCATTGTTGAGGGAGGATACATTCAGGACCCAAAGGAAGCCGCCAAGCGGAAAGTTCTGAAACAGGACACGACTAACCTGTTAAACTATGAAGTAGCCTTTGGGCAGCCCCGTCAGTATACCATACTTTTTTCCGGTAAATTAAATGCGTTACAGGCTGGCGATTACCGGTTCGATCTTGACCAGGGTGGAGTTACGGGTTTGTGGGTTGATGGCAAAGAAATTATTCCAATCAATCACCTTGAACTGGGCATGCCAAACAGTGGTAACGCTACGTTGACAGCCGGTCCACACGACATAAACGTGTATTTCTCCCGTTCCTGGTTCAGGCCGGGTCTGGGACTTTTCGTGTCGCAGGCGGGTACGCGTCCGCAGCCTCTACACGCGCCCGGATCGCTCCCCGAACCCGACCCAGTTGCGGTTGTTAGTGTAAATCCAGATTACAGTGATGCCCGCAACCAGGTTCAGCGGATACGTTCGTTCGTGCAGTTACCGGGTGAAAAAACGAAACGGACCCACAGTTTGTCAGTTGGTTCGCCGGCAGGGCTTCATTATACGATCGACCTGAATCAGATGGCTCTGTTACAAGCCTGGAAAGGTGATTTCGCGAACACAACCGAAATGTGGTATGAGCGGGGGGAACCTCAACTGCTAACCCCCCTGGGTACCACCGTCCCTTTGCCAGCTCAATCGCCCTTGGCGGTGCTGACCGATGAATCAATGGCCTGGCCCGACAGCGTTGGCGAAAACGTGTTAAAGTACAAAGGCATGACAGTTGATAAGCAAGGCGCTCCTACAACTAATTACGTTATGGCTGGCGCTACCGTTACCGATGCAATGCGCGCTGAAGGAAATGCTCTGGTCCGAACACTGACCTTAACGGGTTCACCCGCTGGCACTCCGTACTGCCGGATCGCTGCCGGATCATCAGTAGAAGAAGTAAGCAAAGGGTTGTATGCTGTTAATGACCGTAGTTATTACATTCGTTTCGACCCAAAAGTGAACGTGAAAACGCGTCAGAGTAACGGCAAGCAGGAATTGTTGCTGCCAGTTGATATGAAAAATGGCACTGGCTCGGTACAATACTCGATTGTATTTTAAAAGAATTAGCCATTGATTGTCATCTAATGATCACTCACCGTAACAGTCCAATGACTACCAATGGCAATCAAGCACTATGAATGACCAAATCACCTGGGCTGACTTCGAAAAGGTTGAAATACGTACTGGTACCATTACAGCGGCTGAAGCATTTCCTCAGGCGCGTAAACCAGCGTATAAGTTAACCATTGACTTTGGCGAACTGGGTATCAAACGTACGTCTGCGCAACTGACGAAACTATATCAGCTTGATCAATTAGTAGGAAAGCAAGTGGTTGCCGTTGTGAATTTCCCGCCCAAGCAGATCGCTACGTTCATGAGCGAATGTTTAGTATTGGGTGCTGTTGCTGATGATGGTACCGTAACGCTCCTCCAAACCGAACGCTTAACCCAAAATGGCCTGAGAATTGCCTAATAAAGCATTTACAATGAAGAAATTATTGATTGCTATAACTTTTACATTTTCGCTTTCACTTCTTTACTCCTTCACTAACTGGTCTTTTGCTCAACGTCCGGCGAGTGAAGAGGATTATTATCGTATCCTTACGCTGCCTATTCCAGAAGATATTAAGCTGGAAGTAGGTGGATTAGCACCTTTGGCCGATGGCCGATTAGCAGCCTGTACGCGTCGGGGTGACGTCTGGATTATTAGCAATCCCTACATGCAGGGGAGCCGCGTGCCGACTTACAAAAAGTTTGCATCGGGATTGCACGAGCCGCTGGGACTGATGTGGCACCCAAAGGGATATTTTCTCTGCACACAGCGCGGAGAGGTTACCAAATTGGTTGATACTGATGGCGATGACGTAGCGGATGAATACAGCTCATTCTATAAATGGCCGCTGTCGGGCAATTACCATGAATACAGCTACGGTCCATTACTGCTACCCGATGGCGACATGGTTATTACGCTGAACCTAGACTGGATTGGTTACGGGGCCAGTTTAGCCAAATGGCGGGGCTGGATGCTCAAACTGACCGAAAAAGGGGAGATGACGCCCTGGGCAACTGGCCTTCGCTCCCCGGCGGGTTTTGGTATTTTGCGGGATGGTAGCATTCTGTACACGGAAAATCAGGGCGACTGGGTTGGCTCAGGGCGGATGACGCATCTCCAGAAAGGAACTTTTGCCGGTAACCCGGCCGGTCTACGCTGGTCGGGTGAACCGAGCTCACCGCTGACACTTAAGCCAGAAGACGTACCCAGTACGGGAAAGCCGATGTTTGAAGTGGCGAAAACGATTAAAAATCTGAAAGTTCCGGCGGTATGGTTCCCCCATACGCTGATGGGCATTTCGACCTCCGATTTCAAGCAGGATACGACCAACGGTGCCTTTGGTCCCTTTACCGATCAACTCTTTGTGGGCGATCAGGGCCATAGCAAAATCATGCGGGTAGCTTTGGAAAAAGTGAATGGCGAATGGCAGGGCGCCTGTTTCCCCTTTCGTGAAGGGTTTGAATCGGGTATTATCCGCACGGTCTGGGGACAGGATGGGTCTATGTTCGTGGGGATGACCAGCCGGGGCTGGGCCGCAACCGGCAAAGAATCGTACGGTATTCAACGACTGGTCTGGACGGGTAAAACGCCGTTTGAAATGAAAACCATTACGTCGAAACCCGATGGCTTCGACGTAACCTTTACCCTGCCCGTTGACCGCAAAACGGCTGAGAACCCTGAAAGCTACAGTCTGAATAGCTTTACGTATCGGTATCACAAAACCTACGGTAGTCCCATCGAAGATGCTCGACCCGTACCCATTCGCGGGATTGTTGTAGCGCCCGATGGCCTGAGCGCCCGCATCGTGGCCGATACGGTTCTACGTGAAGGATACATTCATGAAGTGAAAGCCGAAGGTCTTCGATCTGCTTCAGGAAACATGCCGTTGCTGCATTCAGTTGGGTATTATACGCTTAACGCGATTGCACCGGGTGAGAAATTAGCCTTGCCTGCACGGGCGGTTGCTATGGCGAAGCACGAACACGCGGATATGGTCGCTACGCAGAAAAAAGCAGCGGTAACGGCGACTAAAAACGTGAAAGCCGTTAACGCTAAACGTACCGTTACGATGCCTGCTGACTGGACGAATGGCCCTGACCAAAGCATTACGATCGGTACAAAACCCGGCCTGAAATTCGACGTCGAGAAGTTGGAAGTAAAAGCGGGGAGCCGGGTCAAACTTGTCTTCAACAACAACGACGATATGCTACACAACTGCGTGATTACAAAGCCCGGTGCAGCGAATGCGGTTGGTGATGCGGCCCTGAAATTAAATCTGAATGGCCCGAAAATGAACTACGTACCGAACTCGCCGAACGTACTGTATCACACCAACATCCTTCAGCCCGAAACGTCCGAAACAATTTATTTCCTGGCTCCAACCGAACCCGGCGATTATCAGTTCGTCTGTTCCTTCCCCGGCCACTCGTCGCTGATGCAGGGAACGCTGAAAGTAGTGAAGTAACAGAATGCGATAGATTGTCTAGCGCTAAAAGCTTATCGGGATTAAAAATCGATAACGCTTTTACAATTTTGAACTGAATCGTCATTTTTATACGTTTGTAATTACAAAGTAATCACTAACTATATGCGATTAGCTGTCGTTTCGATTGGTAATTCAAAGGGCATTCGTATTCCTAAAGCTGTTTTGGATAAGTACCAAATCAGTAATTCAGTAGAGGTTGAAATGCGAGAAGATGAGTTAGTTCTTAGACCTATTCGGAAACCACGGGAGGGTTGGGAAGAAGCTTTTAAGCAAATGCACGCCAATGGCGATGATCGCCTATTAATCCCTGACGTATTTGATGATGAAACGTGGGAGGAATGGTAATTAATCAATATGCTGTAATCTTAGTTAATCTTGATCCTACTATTGGCAGCGAGGTTAAAAAGACGCGTCCTTGTGTTGTTGTTTCGCCTGATGAAATGAATCGACAGGTTAATACGTTAATTATTGCGCCTATGACCTCAACGTCTAAAGCTTATCCTTCTCGTATTCAGGTTCAATCGGGCGGCCGGGTGGGATGGGTGATGCTTGATCAGATACGAGCAATTGATCGGCTACGCGTTATTAAAGTGCTTGGTAATCTATCAACCAGTGAGATGGTCAAGATCAAACAAGTAATTAAAGAATTGTTTGTCGACTAATTTTATTTTGAAGCGATCTATCCTATTTACTTTACTAATAACGGCGATTACGTTGACCGTTCATGCCCAGCGTCGACGCGACGACGATACGTCTCATTACCGAACGGAGCCGATTCCGGCGCATCTGTTACCGATTGAACGGGCGGCTGGTTCGTCGTCGTTAGGGAGTCTTTATTTCTACGGGGGTAAACGTCTCTCATCGCCTTATTCGCTGGAGATACCGTTTTATGAACTGAACGATCCGGAAGTAAGTCATCATTTTCAAACGTTTCGCACCATAACGACCCTTAGTCGTCTGACGGCGCTGGCTCCGTTGGCGTATATTCTGTTAAGCCGTAATCAAAGCAATGGTACGTACTGGACGGTCTATGGAGGCTCTATTGTAGCTACGCTCACGTTCTTTATTATCGGGAATAGCCAGGTCAATAAAGCAGTTACGCGATATAACGAAATGCTTCGGCAACCTCGCATCGGGATGGCCGTTGCACCTGTTCCGCTTACGGGACACGTAGCGTTGGGGGCCGGTGTAACGTGGTCCTTCTGACTTATTGACCTGCTAATAAAAAGCACAAGCCTCGCAACTTGTGCTTTTTTGTTAGCTTCGCCTACTCAATCATCAACTTCATGAAGAAATCCCATTTACTTCTTTCTTTTTGTCTATTCTGCTCACTGTCTACGTTCGCCCAAACCGCTATCGTTAATCGTGATCCGCAAATTGCTGATCTGGTTACGCAAATCTCGGCGGATAGTTTACGGGCGCACATCAATGGCTTGGTTAGCTTCGGTACTCGCCACACACTGAGCGTACCTGCCGATGCAAATGCTCCGGTTGCGAAAAAAGGACTTGGTGCGGCCCGGCAGTGGATTCTGGGCAAGTTCAACCAATACGCGAAGCAATCGGGTGGGCGAATGACGGCAACACTCGACACCTGGACGCTTCAGCCTGATGGTCGGCGGGTCGATAAACCGGCCAACATGGGGAACGTAATGGCTACGCTGAAAGGTACTGATCCGAACGATAACCGTATTTTTATTGTGCAGGGGCACATGGATAGCCGCGTTACGAACGTAATGAATCGCGAATCCGATGCGCCGGGTGCGAATGATGACGGCTCGGGAACGGCGGCTGTGATTGAACTCTGCCGGGTGATGAGCAAATCGTCTTTCCCGGCCACGGTTGTGTTTGTTACGTTAACGGGCGAAGAACAGGGGCTGTTGGGGGCTGAACACCTCTCAGAGCGGGCCGTGAAAGAGAAATGGAACGTAGAAGCGGTGCTGAATAACGATATCATGGGTAGTAACAACAGCAGTGATACGCGTATCATCGACAATACCCGGCTTCGTGTATTCAGTGAAGGGCTACCCGGGAATCTGTTGAAAGACACAACCGGACGTATTGGCCAGATTCGGCAGTTTGGCAACGAGAATGATGGCAAAGCCCGTACACTGGCCCGGTATTTAAAAGAAATCGGCGAACGCTACGTCGAAAATCTGGAAGTGGTCATGGTGTATCGGAACGACCGTTACTTGCGTGGTGGTGATCATACGCCCTACGTACAGCGTGGCTTTGCAGCCGTGCGCCTGACCGAAATGAACGAAAATTACGAACACCAGCACCAGGATTTGCGGACTGAAAACGGGACTGAATATGGCGACTATCCGAAGTTCATGGATTTTGAGTACCTCCGCAAAAACACAGCTGTTAACCTCGCTACGTTGGCTAACCTCGCTAAATCGCCGACAGTGCCGCAGAAAGTAACGGTCGACGTTCGTAACCTGACCAACGCGACGGTGCTTTACTGGCAGGCTCCGCAGGCGGGCAAGGTGAAAGGCTATTACGTATTGATGCGCGAAACGTACTGGCCGTTCTGGCAAAAGAAATTCTATACGACTAAACTAGGCATGACGCTACCTTACTCGAAAGACAATTATTACTTCGCCGTACAGGCCGTTAGTGAGGATGGCAACGAGAGTTTACCCATACTGCCTGTGCCGAATTTGCGGTAAATGGCCTAAGAGAGACTGTGATTTATGGTCAATTTATAAACTTGTCTCACCTTCAGTTATTCGTTAGATTTGGAAAAGTAAGCACGATACGTATCATGGAAACGCTCACTGTAGAAATCAAGACCGCTAAGGCCCGTAAACTCATCGACGACCTGATTGATCTGGGTATTATTTCGTTAAAAACGGACCAATCTACCTGGGTAGACGTATGGAATAAAGTAGAGCGAAAATTGCCCCAGACTGAACCTGACACCACTGAGGATGAAATTATGTCCGAGATCAAAGCGTATCGGCTTGAAAAAAGAATCAAACAGACCAATGAGCCTGTATGAGAATTGTGGTAGATACCAACGATTTTATCAGTGCATTGATTGATAGGAAACACCGTGAAAAGTTAAAAATTATTTTAGAAAGGACTGATATTGAGTTGTTTGCTGATGCTAATCTGCTAACTGAACTTTCTGAAGTAGCATATCGGGATAAGTTCCGGAAATACGTTACTCCTGGCGAAATTGCCTTTTTCTGGAAGCCATTCAGGCACGACTGACGATTATTAACCCGACTACTATTGTTACGGATAGCCCTGACCCTGACGACAATTATTTATTATCGTTGGCTATCGATGCTCAGGCCGAATATCTCATCACCGGCAATAAAAACGATTTACTAGCACTCAGACCGTATCGGGAAATTCAAATTATCCGCCTACAGGCATTTTTAGATAACGTGTTGATGTTCTAAACCAAGCTGGGTATGACATTACCTTACTCGAAAGACAATTATTACTTCGCTGTGCAGGCCGTTAGTGAGGATGGGAATGAAAGTTTACCCATATTGCCTGTGCCGAATTTGCAGTAGCGTTCGATAGTAAATGATTGCTTGCCAGCTCTGACTGGTGATTTTTCTGATTGTTGAACGATGGAGGTGCTGGTTAAGTCAAATTCAATGGGTTTCTCTAAATTTGGTAAAAAAAGAAACGGGTTATGGATATTACCTCAAAAACGCCTTTTTCGAACCTCCAATTGGAACTGCTAAAACTATACGCTCATCAGGTGAGTGAATCGGATCTGGCGAATATCAGAGAGTTGATTGGGCAGTATTTTGCCAAGAGGCTTACTCGGCTAGCTGATGATGCTTGGACGAGAAATAATTGGTCTGATGACGACATGGATCGAATCCTGGACGATCCCAATCAGTAATTGCATGCGCGTCGTTCTGGATACGAATGTTCTGATCGTTTCATTAGCTTCTTATTCGAAGTATTTCCCGATTTACCAGGCACTACTCGATAAGCGCTTCCAGCTGTATGTGAGTAATGAGATAGTAGCTGAATATGAGGAACAGATTGGTAAACGACTGGGCCTTGAACGCACAGATGTCAAGTTCAGGGAATTACTGAATCTGGATAATATACACTTTGTTGACCCTACATACAATTGGCAGCTTATCGAGGCCGATCCCGACGACAATAAATTTGTGGACTGTGCTATTGCTGCCAATGCCGACTGTGTTGTGACGAACGACAGTCACTTCAACGTACTGAAAGATGTTACGTTTCCGCATGTCAGTGTGATAAACATTTCCGATTTCGTGCTGATACTGAGTAAAGTGTAGTGAACCAAATAAAATTTGATTTGGGGTTTTGCTGTGCAGGCCGTTAGTGAGGATGGGAATGAAAGTTTACCCATAATGCCTGTGCCGAATTTACGGTAAAGATTTTTCATGGCTTGCATCAATAAGTTTGGTTTCAGCGTACCAGAAGTGTTGTCTAATTCGTTTTTTTTGTAGTTTACAGTCGTTTTGTTCTGGTTATACTTTGATTTGACTCAATAAATTTAAGAATTATGAAGCGTTACGTATATGCACTCTGTTTACTAGTCTCTTTTTCAGGATTAATTGCTTGTTCGAAAAATAATGATCCTGCTCCTGCTTCACCAATAGTTGGTCGCTGGGAGTTAAATAGAGGCATCGCGAGTAGTTTTCCTGCTTCATTAAGCATCAATGGCGCACCACTGGATCTGTACTACTTGGGGTCAGAAGGTTCGACAATAGATGTTTTTTCTGACAATACTTTTGTCGAGAATTATAAATCTGTTGTTGTAAGTGACCTTGAGGGTACTTGGGATTTCACGAACAATACATTGAATTTAAAGTATAGTAACGGGCAGCAAGACTCGTATACGTACAGTAAAAATAAAAATATTGAAGAAATTGCTCAGGTTACTCCTGGAAATTACACTCTTCCAGTATCGAGTACTGCAACAGTTACTGGTAAGATGCAGTGGGTTTATAGAAAGTAAGCGTTTGGTTCATTGTATAGACAAAAAGGTCGGTGAATACACACCGACCTTTTTTCATAGACTTAAACAAATTTATGTAAGAAATTATTTTAAGCAAATTCTATCACCATCGCAGATCTCATATGTCTCTGCTGGTAATTTAGTAGGCATATTATCATACTTCATAGGTAATATACCTAGTAAGGTTCTATTCTTGGACAATGATCATCTTTGTAACGGTTTTCAGACCGCTTTTCACCTGAACGAGCACATGCTTTAAATTCAAGTTCGAGAGAGTTACTTGCTCAATAACTTGACTGGTTTTACTTATGGATTCGCGCTTTAGTAAAGTATGACCTAGCATATCCGTTACTTGGATTGTGTAATTTTCTCCTTTAGGAAGAGAAAAACTAATTGAAAACTGTCCATCATTAGGGTTAGGATAAGTGGTCAGCTTCAAGTCATTATTTTCAGAAAAATCATCAATAGAGTTATAGCTAATGCGGCCTCCGCTTAAGCTACATCCGTTTGTAAAGTTGATTGAAATCTGATTACCTGATTGAGAAGCCGAACCTGTCACGGTGCGTCCTTGTCGCCCATCGCCAGGGAAGGTATATGTAGCGACTGTATTGGGGCTCATCGTTCCACCGAATATACCTGGTAAGCTTACATTAACCGGTGAATTATCACTACTGGTAAATCTATATTGAAGAACACCAGAGTTACAATCGTAGCTGATAATCTGGAAAGCCAGGCTGCCACCGGTTACTGGTGGATTCGGCGGATTACTTCCTCCTGTACAATTAATGGTCTTAGGGCTACCAGGCATGTCATTGTTTGTACCACAAATACGAACATTGATAGAATGATTCTGACCGTTCTTCCAGGCAGCATCATTTGGAAAAGTAAAGCTGAAACCGTGATAACGAGCAGACGAATTGTTAAAATAGGCAGCCAAGTCTGGACGATCCGTATTAGCAGTAATACCTGCATAAGTCTTGACTCCATCCACATAGATATCAATTGTCACAGGCTGATCGAGGTTAGACCAGTCTAATGCCCATCCCCGTACACTATTGCAGGTGACATCATCGAGAGTTGCCCCTGGATTACTGACTGAACAAGCACTGCTGGGGGGATTGGGTGGATTGCTTCCGCCTGTACAGTTAATGGTTTTTGGACCTCCTGCTATGTAATTATTAGTGCCACAAATGCGAACACTGATGGAATGGTTTTGCCCATTTCTCCAGGAAGCGTCAGTTGGGAAAGTATAACTAAAGCCGTGATAACGAGCTGCTGGGTTATTGAAATAAGATGCCAGGTCCGGTCGGTCCCCATCGGCGGTAATGCCTGCGTAGGTTTTAACACCATCCACATAAATATCAATAGATACAGGTTGATTGAGATTTGCCCAGTCCAATGCCCAGCCCTGCACGCTATTACAGGTCGCATCATCGAGGGTTGCCCCTGGATTATTGACCACACAAGTGCTTGCTGCATTTGCGTTAGGGAAGACTAACCCTCCCAACGTAGTGTTGCCTTGATTGTCTTCAATCAAAACCAATGGATCTATTATATTACCAGGAATAGTCGATCCATAGCCTACAGGTGCATTCAAATCGATATTGCCTCCATTACCATTATACCATATATACCGCGAACCAGTCGGTAAAACTGTAATAACATTTCCATTATCGTCAAGCTGAACAAGGCGAGGCTCTGTTCCTAGCGATTGTGGTATAACAGGATTTGAACTAAGCAGATTAGAGAATTGTAGAGCGCTAAACCAAGAATCAGCCGCTTTCCATATACCGGCTCCGGCTAAGTGGGTTCCATCAGGTGCTCTATCCAAAATTTGATCTATATCAGGACCTCGTTTAGCCCATCCCGAAGTAATGACGTTTTCTTGCCCTTGTCGCACGATTATAGCTGATTGGGCCGATTGGTTACCGTCAGTATATTTAACTCCTCCCAGAGTGGAGGTTTTGCCGACCATCCAGGTGAGATCAGAATTAGGTTTTAAATCCTGCCTTGATTGATTGATAACTTGTATAAGTTTTTGAGCATAGTCATCTGCGGAAGATATTTTTTGGAAATTCCATTCTGATCCTCCACGCAAGGCTTCTGCATCAGTTTCCCCTTGTAGCCACAACACGCTTCTAACTCCATATGTGGAACCATAAAATTTGAGTGCATTCTTCAAAAAACCATAGGGAGCACCAGGAGGATATCTGCCATCGCCTGGCGCACCTGGTCGACCTAATGGTTTAGCGTTGGGATCAGTTGACTCTTGCCAAGATTTAATTGTTGTGCCGCCATAAGCTGCATTAAAAAAGCTGACGGGTACGTTATACGTCTGTGCAATTTTCTCCCCAAGAGATATCCAATACCATAATGAATTTCCTAAAGGAGCAATGCCTGAATTCTGATTGTTATATGCTTCTCTGCCCGCTATCAGTGGAGATAAATATGGTTTTTTTACATTGAAATTTGTTGTTACGGCAACAGAAGTTGGATCGGTAGAAACCAGGTATTTAGCTGCGTCAAACTGATCAGGTTGTATTCTAACTGCATCTAAAAAAGGAGCAGGGTTATTAGCTACGTTATCGTTTAAGTATTGATTCGGCATGCCCTGAGCGTTAGACTGACCAGCAATAATAAATACTTCTCCAACGCCTATTTTCATCGTTCTATTTCTGACAACAGGAATATCGTTTCCTGTTGCTGTAATCGTTAAGTGGTACCATCCCGCGGACAGGTATGTTTCTCCTGAGAAGCTTCGCACACCATCGTTTACACTTAGTGTTGTGATCGGAATCAATACTGGATTTCCTATGTCATTTCCGTATAAGTCTAGTTGCTTGATTGTTGCAGAAATAGTTGTAGAATATAGCATACCTGTCCCTTTAAATGATCCATTTATTTTTATCATCCTGGCGTTGTTAGATCCTCTTTGATAGATACCTCCTGCCACCGGTGAAGATATATTCCACTCAGATTGATTGACTAATTCAGGTTTGAAATGTTGACAGTATGAAAACTGAATAAATGAAAAGCACACAAGAAGTGTAAATAGACAATTTGGCTTCATAGCAAGTTTTTGAAAGGGGGTAAAGAATTATAAACTGTCATTGTAACCAATGATTATTGAGGGCAGATGTAAGTAAATTCTTTGACGATTACTTTATCTGCTTCAAACAAGAATCCAATTAATTCTCCCTGTTTTCCACGGAATGTCTGACGTTTTATGCGTCCCTTCTCATCAAATAAATAATCATAATCACCTATATATGAATCGCCATAGATGCTATCATGACGATCATTTTCAATTACGTAGCGGGTCAATAGATTGCGTGACCCCTTCCCGTAAAAAGTCTGGATAGGCGCTACACCTGCTTTATTTAGGTCATATTGATATCTATAAGTATAAGTTGGGGTAGCGTCGTCACCGCCGAAGGGTTGATCAACCACATTGCCATTGATAACACTAGCGTCGCCAAATGCATATTTTAAACTTGTTAAATAGCCTTCTTTATCATACGTAGCTTTATATGTATCAGGCCGGTGCTCAGCCCACCCCTGACTATTTAAGGCCACAACGTTTGTGGTTGATGTTTTACTTGAGGGAGTGATCGTAGTAGCCCGTATGGTAACAGCTTCTGAAGTATACAGGTAGAGAACCGAGTCGGCTTTTCCGTTCGTATACGTGTTGTATTCAGTTAGTATTCTACCCTGATTGTCATAGCTATACACACTTTTTTGCGTTGTACTCACCACAAATGATTCTCCATTTATGGAGACTTTCTCGGAGTCAATCAGAGGTTGATTAGCTTTAGCTAATTCTTTTACTGTCATGGTCGCAATTAAACAGTTGGATTCAACTGAGGATTTTTCCTGAACCCCACTATTCTTGCATGAACTGGTGAGAATCAATATTCCCCCAAATAGAAACGTCGCTCTGGTAATTCGATAGACTATCATAAATAATAAAACAAATGATTGATAATTCTCGTCAAAAATTGTTTTTTTATATATTATTTACAAGCAGTAAAATACTTTTTTATATATAATTAGTAGATAAATATTTACAAAACATGATCTCTGAATATCTTGTGCTAAATATTATATCGTTTATATTATACTTTTTATTTGGCTATTTATATATTAATAGTTTATAAATTCTGCACTTTCATATTTTATCAAAATAATTTAAAAGTGTTTCTGCATTTATACAGCCTTTTGTTGGCATTAATTCGTACTTTCACAAATCTCTATCTACTAAAAGGTTATAGTTAACTTTACTTTTATTTTATCCTGGATAAATACAAAAAAATCGACTACTCATGTCATCACAACTAACTCGTCGGGACTGGCTTCGTGCCAGTGGCCTCCTGACGGCCGGTCTCGGTCTGAGCCGGTTCACCCCTGCTGAAGCTGCCCGGTCGAACGCGCCTTTTGTTTCGGCGTTTACCAATGAGTTTTCGTTTGCTGATGATCCATTTGCCAAGATGCCAAAACTAAAGGCTCGTTTATTGGCGAATGAGAATCCACTAGGTATTGCGCAGAGTGCCAAAGACGCCATCGTAAAGGCAACAGAAATCGGCAATCGGTATGCCTGGATGGAGTTTGCGCAATTGAAAACGCCAATTGCGGCTGACGAAGGCGTAAAGCCGGAAAATATTATGATGTCGCCGGGTTCGTCGGATGTACTGATGGCTGCGGCTGAGCACTTTGCCAAGGAAGGCGGTACTATTCTGACCAGTGCCATGACCTATGATGATTTGCTCCAGCGTGCTCAGAAGTTTGGCGCAAAAATCAAAGCCATGCCGATGACGAAAGATTTCAAATACGACCTGCCTGCCATTAAGGCCGCTATTACGCCTGATGTGAAGCTGGTCTACATTGTTAATCCGAATAACCCAACCGGCACAATCGTTCCTACGGCCGATCTGGAAGCGTTCTGTCGGGAAATAGCACCCAAAGTGCCCGTCTTTATCGACGAAGCGTATATTGATTTTTACGAACCAGCCGATCGACCCAAATTAGGCAAGCTGGTTGCTGAGGGAATGAATCTGATTCTGGCCCGGACATTCTCGAAAATTCACGGCTTTGCCGGATTACGTTTAGGATACGCGATTGCCCAACCGGACGTACTAAAAACGCTTCATGCCTACACGAACGGCGAATTCGCGGTAAGCATCACAACGTTAATGGCCGGTGTCGCCAGCTATAAAGACATTGATTGGCAAAACCACTGCCGCGCTGAAAACGCCAAAGCACGCACGTATACGACAAAAGCATTGACTGATCTGGGATATGAAGTGATTCCGTCTTCGGCCAATTTCATTTTGTTCCCGATACGTATGAAAACCAAGACGTTTGAAGGGCAGATGTTTGCACAAGGCATTGGTATTCAGACACGCGATTTCAACGGACAACCCTACTGTCGGGTTAGCGTCGGAACGATGGACGAGATGACAATATTTATCGATGGTTTTAAAAAGGTAGTAGGGTAAAAGGAGGAAGGGGGAAAAAGGATTACTGTTGCGTTCCTCTGTTCCCTTTTCTCCCCTTCCTCCCTTCTTTCTATGACGCGACGAGATTTTATCAATTCAACAAGTGCCAGTTATGCCAGTCTGTTGGCCTGGGGAATGTTACCTGCGGCTCCGGCATCGGCTTTAAATTTACCGGCCAATGGACAGAACAAAGATGGTAAAGGCCGAAAAGTAATCATTTTAGGGGCGGGTTTAGCGGGTATGACAGCCGCCTACGAGCTTGGTAAACTAGGTTATGACTGTACCGTACTGGAAGCCCGTGCCCGCTCAGGTGGGCGAGTATGGACGGTCCGTGGTGGCACGCAGGAGAGTGAGATGAACGGAGGGCCAGCACAGACTTGTACGTTCGCTAATGGCCTGTACTTTAACGGTGGCGCTGCTCGAATCCCTCATCATCATCAGATAACGCTTCAGTATTGTCGGGAACTGGGTGTTCCATTGGAGATATTCAACGGAGCGAATGAATCGGCGTATTTGTACAACGACGGCGGAACGGGAGATCTCGCCAACCGACGGATGCGTATCAGCGATTACCACAATGATATGCGCGGCTATACATCCGAATTGCTCGCTAAGGCCCTTGACCAGTCATCGCTTGATCAGCAACTGACTAAAGAAGACGTAGAAAAGCTGATCGATTTTCTTAAAAATGAAGGCGATTTAAATACGGCGCATCTTTACAAGGGTACGAACCGACGCGGCTATAAAAGCAAAAGCGACCCCGGTGCTGGAAATGCTCCCGGTACCATTACCGATCCGTATGGCTTAACCGATCTGCTACGTTCGGGGTTCATGCAACCCGTTTTCTACAACGTAGGTGATTACGCTTATGAGCAGCAAACGACGTTGTTACAGCCGGTAGGAGGGATGGACGCTATTCCGAAAGCACTTGAAAAAAAGCTAGCTGGCAAAATTATCTTCAGTGCACCGGTCACCGAATTACGTAAAACCGAAAATGGTGTTCGGGTGGTTTACCAGAAAGCAGGAAAGTCCGTAGAAGTTACCGGCGAGTTTTGTGTGTGCGCCCTGCCTTTACCTATGCTCAAAAACCTTGAGTCGGATTTGTCGGGAACCGTAAAACGAGCCGCTGACTTTATCCCATACATGAAAACCGGTAAAATTGGACTCCAGTTTAAACGGCGGTTCTGGGAAGAAGATGACGGTATTTACGGGGGGATTTCACGTACCAATATGGATATCAACCAAATCTGGTATCCGTCGTTTGGTCTGCAGGGACCCAAGGGTGTTCTAATCGGCTACTACAATTTTTACAGCCGGGCCGAAGCTGTCGGAGCAATGACCATTCCTGAACGTGAGAAAATGGCAATGACACAAGGCGCTAAAATACACCCTCAGTATCCGGCTGAGTTCGAAAACTCATTCTCGCTAGCCTGGCATCGCATTCCGTTTAGTGGTGGGGGATGGGCTGTTTACGATGACGCGATTCGCAAAAAATACTACCCATCGCTGCTTGAACCCGATGACAACATCTACTTCGCGGGTGAACACACTACGTATCTGACGGCCTGGATGGCAGGTGCCTTCACCTCCGCCCGACGTACCGTGGAATCTATCCACGCCCGCGTGGGCGAATACACAAAAAAATAGTTTTTGATCAATCTGAATAGACACTATCAATCCAATGAAAAACAACCTGCTCTCTCTTGTACTCTTCTTTTGCTGCGCTGTTGCAACGCAGTTTTTTAGCCAGCGAGTCTGGGCGCAAACGGCTGCCGCAACGGGCATGACCGTTGACCAACTTAAGGCTGTCAAAGCCATTAAAATTGCCAATCTCGATAAAGACGCCTACTTTAAATCGGGTGGTTTTATCCTGGATCGTTACGAAGAACGGCCGGCTTATGTATTTACGTACAGCGATGGCATTACCCGAAAAATTTATCTTTATAAAGTGTTTGCTGCAGAGGATACTAAAGATCTTGGCTTGCTGGCTATCTACAAAAACGAGAAGTCGGGTGAAATAAAACCGTTTGTGATTCCTGGCGCATCGGCTGATCGGAAAGCATGGGATGCCTACATCGACGACCTTAAATACATTGGTGAGAAAGAACCCGGTCTGATGTCTACACTCACGTTTGTGCTCTCGCGCGAGATGGCCGGATTACTAGCTGGCGGTGCGGGTACTAAAGCGGACGAAGGAGGTAAGAAAAAAGAAGAATACAACTTTTGCTTTGCGGCTGATGCATCCGTAACGCTGGCTGATGGTAGCTCGAAAACTATTAGCGACGTAACAATGAATGATGTTGTAAAAAGCTATGATGCCCAAACAAAAACGCTCCTGCCAACACACGTAACACGCGTAGATACACACGAAGGCGAGTTCACACTAGCGGGCGTATGGCTGACTGCCGTTAACGAGCTTACTGCCGACAACCGTAGTACGTTAAATGCACCGACTTTCTTCGAAGCGACGGCCAATCACCCCGTTCTAACTGCAACAGGCCGGAAAGCGCTGGGCGATGTGAAAGCGGGAGAAATTCTGTATCGGTACGATGCCTCAATGGGTGGCGCTACGGCTTACAAAGTCGTGCGGACAGAACAAGCCATCCGATCAGTAAAGAAAGTGTACAATCTGGTTACCGAATCCGGCTCGTATTTAGTCGGCGACGTAGTGGTGCTGGACAAGTAGAATCAGAACCTGATTTAGTATCTGAAAGCGGAAGAAATGGCGACGTTTCTTCCGCTTTTTGTTTTCCCGAAGGTAAATATGTTTAGCCTTTAACGGATTGCCCTATTCAACTTTTGCACGTACTTTTGTTCGTAAGCCGTATGCTTGCATACTACTCTTAACAACAAAATCATGGCCGAAGCTTTCATTTATGACGCTGTTCGGACGCCCCGCGGACGAGGAAAAAGCGATGGATCATTGCATGACGTTCAGCCAGTTCAGTTACTGACGAGCGTCCTACGCGAACTTCAAACCCGTAATCAATTCGATACGTCGCTTATTGACGATATTATTATGGGCTGCGTTACACCGATTGGCGAACAGGGTGCTGACATTGCCCGAACGGCTTCTCTTGAAGCGGGTTACGCTGAATCAGTAGCGGGTGTCCAACTGAACAGGTTCTGCTCATCAGGTCTGGAGGCCATCAACATGGCTGGGGCATACGTAATGTCGGGGCAGGTAGACGCCATTGTTGCGGGTGGTGTTGAGTCAATGTCACGGGTTCCGATGGGATCAGATGGAGGAGCATTGTTCATGAATCCACTGATTGTTGCTCGTCATAACATTGTACCGCAAGGTATTTCGGCCGATTTAATTGCGACCAAATACGGGTACTCTCGCCAGGATGTCGATACGTTTGCCGCTGAGTCATATCGTCGTGCTGTAGAAGCACAAGATACGAACCGTTTTCGGCGAACGCTTATGCCGATCAACGATGAACTCGGCGTTACGTTGCTCGACCGCGACGAAGGCGTCCGGCCCGATACAACGGTTGAGAGTTTAGGAAAGCTAAAACCTGCTTTCGAAGCGATAGGGCAAATGGGTTTCGATGCGCTGGCATTGCTCAAATACGCTCAATTCGATAAAATCAACCACGTTCACCATGCCGGTAATTCGTCACAAATTGTTGACGGAGCTGCCGGCATTTTGATCGGTAGTAAAGAGTTTGGTGAAAAAACCGGACTGAAACCCCGCGCCAAAATTAAAGCATTTGCTGTCATCGGATCGGAGCCGACAATTATGCTAACTGGCCCCATTCCGGCTACGCGAAAAGTGCTTAAACGAGCGGGTATGACGGTCGGCGATATTGATTTATTCGAAGTCAACGAAGCTTTTGCCGCCGTTCCATTACTGTTTATGGATGAACTGGGCGTTGATCATAGCTGCCTGAATGTCAACGGTGGTTCGATTGCGTTAGGGCATCCATTAGGTGCAACAGGCGCTATTCTTTCCGCTACGTTGCTTGACGAACTGGAGCGTACGGACAAGCAAGTTGGCCTTGTAACGCTTTGCGTTGGGGGCGGTATGGGTATTGCTACGATTTTTGAGCGGGTAAATTAATAATGAATTTGAAAGATTAACTACAAAGGCACGGAGAACACAGAGACATAATGTTGTCATCTTAAATCTCTGTGTTCTCCGTGCCTTTGTGGTTAAATTGATTTATAGTCTTACCATGCTAAACTACACTATTGACCAGAACGTAGCAATCATTTCGTGGGCGATGACATCGTCTCCGATGAACGTACTAAACGACGAGTCGATCCCGGAATTTGAAGCAGCTTTGCAACGCGCCTACGCGGATGAGTCGGTAAAAGGCGTCATCATTACGTCGGCTAAACCCGAATTTGTCGCCGGTGCTGACCTGAAGATGATTCTGCGGAACAATGATAAAGAGCCGACCGAAATGCTGAACGTGTCATCAGAGCTAAATCGTATTTTCCGTAGCATTGAAACATCAGGTAAGCCGACGGTTGCCGCTATGAACGGTACGGCTTTGGGTGGTGGCTATGAGATCTGCCTGGCCTGCCATCAACGTATTGCGCTGAATAATCCGAAAACGCTGATTGGTTTAGTTGAAGTTACGATTGGTTTGTTGCCCGGCGCTGGCGGAACGCAGCGACTACCGCGAATGCTCGGTATTCAAGCCGCATTGCCCTTGATTCTGGAAGGCAAAAAAGTCGGTGTTCAGGAAGCGAAGAGGCTCGGTATGATCGATGACATTGCCGATAGCCCCGAAGAGATGATGATGAAAGCGCGTGCCTGGATCGACGCCAATCCAAAACCGTTGCAGCCCTGGGACGAACTAGATCGGAAAACGGGTAAAATCGTTGGGAAGGAGAATTTCAACGTACCGGGGGGCAATGTGCAGAGTAGTGTTGGCGCAAAAACGTTTGGTGCGGGAACGGCCATGCTGATGGAGAAAACCAAAGGCAATTATCCGGCCCCAATCGAAATTATGGCCTGTGTCTACGAAGGGTTACAGGTCAATATTGATCGGGCGTTGGTAATCGAAGCACGCCATTTTGTGAATGTTGCTACGTCGAAAGTGGCTAAGAATTTGATTCAGACGATGTTTCTGGGCCTGAACGAAGCCAACAAAGGCATTAGTCGCCCGAAAGACGTAGCGAAAACCGACGTAAAAAAACTGGGTATTCTGGGTGCAGGCATGATGGGTGCTGGAATCGCCTACGTATCGGCGCAGGCAGGTATTGAGGTGGTTTTGAAAGACGTATCGGTTGAAGCCGCTGAGAAAGGAAAGGAGTACTCACGCACATTGCTTCAGAAAGGTGTTGAGCGTGGAAAAGTCGATCCGCAGAAAGTAGATGGTCTGCTGAATCTGATCACGCCAACCGCCGATGTTCAGGATTTACAGCACTGCGACTTGATCATCGAGGCTGTTTTTGAAAATCGGGACCTTAAAGCGCAGGTGACTCAGGAAGCCGAACCAAGGCTGGTTGAGAATGGCGTGTTTGGCTCGAATACGTCTACGTTGCCGATTAGTGGTCTGGCGCAGGCATCGGCCAAACCCGAAAACTTCATTGGCATCCATTTCTTCTCGCCGGTTGATAAAATGGGGCTCGTGGAGATCATTTTGGGCAAACAAACCTCCGATTATGCGCTGGCTGTGGCGATTGATTACGTCCGTAAGATTCGTAAAACGCCGATTGTCGTCAACGATTCGCGAGGGTTCTACACATCACGATGCTTTAGTACGTACACGGCGGAAGGCATGGAACTAGTGAAAGAAGGTGTCAATCCGGTACTGATCGAAAACGGCGGAAAGAACGCGGGTATGCCTGTTGGGCCATTGGCGGTAACGGATGAAGTGGCTCTGGATTTAGTTTATAAGATTTCCAGTCAGGGTGTTAATGACGGAGTTGTGAGCCAGGATGACACCAGTTATCAAATGGCTAAGCAGTTTGTTGAGCTGGGTCGTCTAGGAAAAAAAGCCAAAGCGGGATTTTATGAGTACCCAGCCGATGCACCGAAACATCTCTGGCCCGGCCTGCGGGACTTATTCCCTTTATCAGTCAACCAGCCGACCCTTGACGAAGTAAAAACACGTCTGTTGTATCGACAGGCTATCGAAGCGGTACGTTGTTTTGAAGAAAACGTAGTGCGCACCAAACTAGATGCTGATCTTGGGTCTATTCTGGGCTGGGGATTCCCAGCGTACACCGGTGGTGCCCTATCGTTTGTGGATTTTGTAGGTATTGATACGTTCGTAAAAACCTGTGATCGATTGGCTGATACGTATGGAGAGCGATTTCGTCCAACGAAAAAATTACGGGAGCTAGTTGAGATTAGTAAGCTAACTGTGTAGAACTTTTTTTGCCAGGTTTTTGTCCCTAACACAGACAAAAACGTTTTGGACGTGAGAGAGGGGGTTCCATACGGAAATGCACCTGCTCGTTGTCTAAAAAGGAATCGGGTTAATCCTGGTTCCTTTTTATTTTTATAATACGCATACTATTCAGAGCCAGTTGCTTCCGACCATTTCGGACTTCTTTCAAAATGATATAGCGGTCGCCAATACGCTTTTGAAACTGTATAACCTCTCGCCCAATACGATTTTTGCCATCATAGAAAACAACATCAGAATCATTAATAATTTGGTAAATTAGTTCAAAATCATCGGTAGTAATAGCTTTTTGGCCACGTGCTTCTTTTTTCTGTGGATTTCCATGGCTTTTCATAATATGCCTGATAGCGTAAGTGTCAATCGTAAACATATAGTTGGTTAAGTCGATACCACATTCGATGACTACCTGTTGTACAATAGAATCAGGTACGGTGCCGAGAATGATTTGTTTATTTTCAGGGAGCGATTGTCTTAAGGATTCTTTGATAAATTCTGATAGGCCTTCTTGCATAGGATTTTGACACATATTAGTCCGCCAGGTTACGCGTGGTCGGTAACCGTCGTGCCGTGTCCTTTCCTATTGAGCTAATACTACTGAAATTTTGCCAGATTTTCTTTCGTAACCAGCTGAAACGGAATCAGTGTTTCTTTATCGTAAGGCTGACCTTTGGCTAGTTTAATGGCGGTTTCAATGGCTTTGGCGCCTTGTTGCTGAGCGTTCTGGAAAACAGTAGCGTCCAGTTCACCTTTTTTTACAGCTTGCAGCGCATCGGGAATGGCATCGATACTCACGACAATCACTTTGCTTTTGAGACCGGCCGCCGTTAACGCTTTGACCGCTCCCATCCCCATTTCATCATTCTGGGCAAAAACAGCGTTAACCTGTGAGCCATACGATTGAATCCAGTTTTCCATCAGCGACATAGCCTTGGCCCGATCCCACTCGGCCGTTTGCTGGGCAATCAATTTCAGACCTGGGTATTCTTTGAGGATTTCTTTCGCGCCCTGTTCGCGTTTTAGCTGAGCGGCCTGACCCATATAGCCCTGCATCATCAGAATGTTTCCCTTGCCGCCTAACTTCTCGGCAATATATCTCAATGCAATTTTGGCGGACTCTACGTCATCGGAACCGACAAAAGCCGATGGTTTGGCGCTGGTTTCAGAGTTAACGTTGATAATCGGGATTTTGGCAGCAAGCGCTTTTGTAACAGCGGGTGAACTGGCTTCCACCTCGCAGGGATTCATAATGATGACGTCCACTTTTTGCGCGATAAAGCTTTCTACCTGTTCAATCTGTTTGAGCGCCGACCGCTCCGCATCGACAGTGATTAGCTCAACGCCTAATTCCTTTGCCTTTTTCTCCATTTCGTCGTGGACGTTGACGATGAACTCATTCTGCATACTCAGCATAGTAGCACCAACAACAAGTTTTTGCCCATCGCCTGCCTGGTCTTTATCTGAAGAGGTTGATTGTGAACAGGCTCCCAGGAGAACAGAAGCAAAGAAACACAATCCGATTTGACGTATTGATTTCATCTGGAAATAATAAACGGTTATTACTTATTTTTTTTTATGCTGTAAGCTGTCCAGTACGACGGCACCAATGATGATAATCCCCATCACAACTTCCTGATAATAAGACGTTACGTTGAGTAGGTCCAGACCATTGCTGATCACGCCAATCAGTAATGCACCGATTAGAGCGCCCGCCATCGTCCCGGTGCCGCCCGACGTACTGGTTCCGCCGATAATAGCAGCGGCAATGGCATCCAGTTCAAAACCGGCTCCGGCGTTTGGCTGGCCAGTTGTGATACGTGAGGTAAGCAAAATACCCGCTAGTCCAGCCAGTCCACCGCAGAGCGTATAAACCACCATTTTAATTTTGTTCAGCGGAATCCCTGACGCTCGGGCCGCCTGTTCGTTACCGCCGATCGCATACATGTACCGACCAAGTATGGTTTTGTTTAACAGTATGGCGCAGAGCACAAATAGGATGATCAGAATAAAAATGGGCATCGGCACGCCGAATAATTGCCCTCCGCCGATAAAATTGAATGAGTCAGACAGGTTTGAGATGGGGCGTCCCTTACTTAAAATCAGGGCTAGTCCACGTCCAATGGTCATGGTTCCTAATGTAACAATGAAAGGCGGTACGTTGCTCCGGGTAATGACAAAGCCATTAAAAGCGCCGATTGCTAGCCCCGCCAGCAAACCCATACCGATAGGGACGGCTACCGGATAGGTATCCGGATGAGCAAATGAAGCGGCTACAACACCCGTAACAGCGACCATCGACCCCAGCGATAGATCGATTCCGCCGGTGATGATGACGAACGTAACGCCAAAGGCCAGCAACGCATTGATTGAGACTTGCGTGACAACAATCATTAAGTTTCCCCAGCTCAGGAAGTTGCGCGTGGTGAGCGATAGCGCCAGACAAATTAAGGCAAAAGCGACAAAAATTCCGTACTGACCAAGGCCTTTGATGCGCAGGTTCGGCGAACCTCCAACCAGATCAACATACGTATTACTCGTGTTTTTCATGCAGATAAAAGAAGGTGGGTTATCGTTAGTTTGGCATGGCGTAGCGTAAAATCATTTCCTGCGAAGCTTCTGCTTTGTCAAGTAAAGCAGTTTGCTTCCCCTTTTCCAGAACCAGTATCCGATCGCTCAGACCGATCAGTTCCGGAAGTTCAGACGAGATGACGATAATTGCTACGCCATCGGCGGCCAGTTGTCGAATGAGTTTATAGATTTCAAACTTCGCCCCTACATCGATGCCACGCGTAGGTTCGTCGAGAATAATGAGTGACGGCGACGCCAGAAGGACTTTCCCAATCACAACCTTCTGCTGATTACCGCCACTCAGTTGCGCTATTTTTTGATCTGGCCCCGCCGTTTTGATACGTAGTTCCCGGATCATTTTATGGGCTGATTCGGTCTCACGTTTAGCATCAATGAACGTACCGTTTGCATGAGCAGGTAAGCTGGCCAGCGTAAGGTTATGCTTTATGGAAAGTTCGGGAATAAAGCCCCAGCCTTTTCGATCATCGCTTACGTAACCGATTCCCGTACGAATCGCCTGTTGGGGCGACGTAATATCGATACGTTGACCCTTGACATAAATCTCACCACTCTCTGGACGGTCTAAGCCGAAAATAGCCCGCGCCAGTTCGGTTCTGCCAGCCCCCATCAAGCCACCAATGCCCAGAATTTCGCCTTCATGAACCGTAAAGCTGATATTGGAAAAGGCATCTTGCCGGGTGAGGTTTTCGATACGTAGCACTTCACGTCCAGCTTGAGAAGACGCTTCTGGAAAAAGATTGTTAATCTCTCGACCCACCATTAAATTAATCAGCGAATGGGTATCAAGTTCATTGGCTGGATACGTTCCAATGTAATTCCCGTCTCGCAGCACTGTGATTGTATCGGCCAACTGACGGATCTCCTCCATTTTGTGGGAGATGTAAATGATGGCTACACCTTTCTGCTTCAACTCGTCAATGAGTTTGAAAAGAACGTCGACCTCTTTGTAAGAAAGCGCCGAAGTCGGTTCATCCATAATCAGAACCTGCGCATTGTTCGAGATCGCTTTGGCAATCTCGACCATCTGTTGCTCAGCTACGCTCAAGTTTTTCATTTTGGCGCGGACATTGATCGTCGCACCCATATGGTTCAATAGCTTTTCTGCTTGCTGGTTAATGCTACGATTGTCGAGCCAGCCGGGAAGCCAATGAGTTAATTCGCGTCCGAGAAAGATATTCTGCGCGACGGTTAACTCGGGAACGGCCAGAATTTCCTGATGAATCATCGAAATACCGCTACGTTGTGCTTCCCGGACGGTTTTGTTTGCTAAAAGCGTGCCACTGAGACTGATTTCGCCGGAATCTGGCGTTTCGAGACCCGATAAAATCTTCATGAACGTCGATTTACCCGCGCCATTTTCACCCATAAGCGCGTGAACCTCGCCTTTTCGAAGATCTAGTTGAACATCGTTCAGTGCTTTTATGCCCGCAAAAGTTTTGGTTAGGTTACGTACCTGAAGAATATAATCCTGATTTGAGGTCATGAGCAGCGATTCATCATAACCTCAAAGCAAAAAAAGCCCGGAAACTCCTCAGACTGCCCTAAATCAGCCGAAAACTCATTCGGTGGTACTTCGTCGGGCCGAACTGTCGGATGGCTTCGCGATGAACGGGAGTCGGGTAACCAACGTTCTTTGCCCAACCGTAAGCTGGATATTCTAAACCCAGTCGTTCCATCAGATCGTCACGGTACGTCTTGGCCAATACGGACGCAGCGGCTATCGCCAGAAAATGCGCATCGCCTTTAATAATACAGGTATGTGGAATCATCGGGTAGGGTACGAAACGATTTCCGTCTACCAATAGATGTTCGGGCTTGATCGCTAAAGCGTCGATGGCGCGGTGCATTGCCAGGAAGCTGGCTTTCAATATATTAATCAGGTCAATGTCCTCGTGCGATACTTCGGCCACAGCCCAGGCCAGCGCATCTCGCTCAATATCAATACGTAACGTTTCCCGTTGGATACGGGAGAGTTGTTTGGAGTCGTTTAGAATCGGATGGGTATAGTCTTTGGGCAGAATAACAGCAGCCGCCACAACGGGACCTGCCAGACAACCCCGCCCAACTTCGTCTAAGCCTGCTTCAATGGCGTCGGCGTTGTAATACGACTTTAACATAACGGAATGGTTGGGTTATCAATCTTCCAGAACATTGCCGAAAATCGTGTTTTTCAGGAATAAAGCAAAAAGCAAAAAGCAGATGCCCCAATAAAGGTAAATCCGGTAATAGTCCTGAACGTCTTCGTAAATCTGAACCCGAACGGGCGACTTTTCTAACTTACTGATCTGGGCAAATACAGCTCGTAGTCGCCGGGTATCCGTGGCCCGGAAGAAACTGCCATTACCGATGGTCGCAATTGTTTTCAGAATACCTTCATCGACGGTAGCCGCTTTCGAAGCCGACGTAACGGCGCGGCCAACCGCAATGGTGTAGAGCCGAATGTTAAACAACTTGGCTAACCGGGCCGCTGTAACAGGATCGAGATTACCGGCCGTATTGTCGCCGTCACTCAACAGAATAATGATCTTGCTACGTCCCTTTTTCCATTCCTCTGCCTCTTTCTGGGTGGTGTCGGCTAGGGATACTGTCTGATTCCGCATTCGGTTAATGCAGCGGGCTAGTGCATCACCGATGGCTGTGCCCGACGTACGTATCATCTGATCATTGAGGTCGCTGAGGTATTGTTTGACTAAGCCATAATCGGTGGTGAGTGGGCATAGTGAAAACGCTTCGCCAGCAAAAATAACCAGGCCAATGCGATCGTTCTGGCGACCATTTACGAAGGTTTGCGCCACGCGCCGGGCGGCTGCCAGACGCGTAGGAGGAAGGTCCGTTTCGCTCATTGACGCCGATACGTCTATTGCCAGCATAATATCGATTCCTTCCGATTGCTCATCGCGCTGCTCACGTACAATCTGCGGTCTGGCCAGAGCAACCAGAACCAGACTAACCCCTAGAAACATACTTACTGGCAACAGGTAACGCAATGAGCTAAGCAGTGAATGAGTCGTCTGGTCACGAAGTTCCCTGCTGCGTGTGCGAGATGAAGCAAGTGGATCAAGAGATATATTTAAGCGTTGCTGCGCATTTCGATGCAGATAGTGACGTACTAAAAATAACAGAAGCACCGCTGGAATCAGTACTAGAGCCAGCGGATTAGCTATATGGAACTGATTCCACTGCGTTGGGCTGAACCAATGAAGAGAGTACCAGGGTTCCATACGATTAGGAGAAAGAAGAGGTTTCAGCCGAATCAGGCTGCTGAATGCTATCTGTTAACTGGTTAACCGAACCTTGTAATCGAGTTCGGCTGCGATGGTATATCTGTGTAGCAACGTCTCGCAAGGTCCATAATGCAGGCTGCGATTGAGGTGAAAATGTACCCCCGTAAATCATCCGATCCGTTTCCCGTAAAGCATCGGTAACACGTTGATCATTTATTCGCTCGGCCAGTTCGGGTGTTGTTAGCGCAACGTAGGGCTGTCGGTCGAGTCGTTCCAAATAGGTTTTCCACAAAACAACGGCCTGATTAGCGGTTTCCGAAGCTGTGAACGAATTAAGTCGCTGGCTAAGTTGATTATAGTTTCGTAGAAAGCGAATGTGACGTCGATTGAGTTGATACAATCGCCATTGACGTCGGATAATTCGTCCAAATAATCCATACAACAGAGCGGCAAGAGCACTAACGAGCAGCAGACCTTTTGCCAGTGCTGTATAATTAAACTGCTGCTGTAAAGGCGCTAGTTCAGTTTCTGTCGCCAGTGTAAGCGGCTCGTCATGAGTTGAATCGAGTTGTACAGATGGGAGTTTTGAACGCAAAAACACAGTGTCAGTTTGTGACCACAAAGCCGTACAGTCGACGTCGTTAATGATTCGGATAGGCACACGTAGCAACTGCATTGAATCTGTTTCGAAAGACACTAACGTATACACAGCACTATCGCGACTGATAGCAGTAATGCCATTTCCTGTTGTTTGCGTTGCATATACGTCTATTTTCTGAACCCGATACGGTAGGAAATTAGTAGCTGTATCTGGAAACAGTACGTCGACCTGGGATGGATGCCGATACATTAACGAATACAGAAATGGCCGACCAATCTCAACACTATCGGTCAAAAAATGACCGTCTATTGTCGACTTCACCGGCTGCTGCGCCCAGCTCGGTATAGTTAAAAGCCAGAAGGCCAGAAGTTTACAACGGAATAGTTTCATTGATACTTTCTTACCCGAAACAATTCGACAAGTTTTGGCACAAAGTCTTCCTGCGAGTCGATGGCGAGGTAGTTGGCGTTAAATTGCTTACACAGCCGCTCTAACCGTGACTGATTCTGACGAAAGGTATCGTGTAGGCGGCTGCGAAACGAAGCGGAAGACGTATTGACCCACACAGTCCGACCCGTTTCGGTATCATGAACAGGAATGATACCCAATTTGGGTAGTTTTATTTCGCGCTGATCGTACAGATGGAGAACGACCAGATCATGCTTTCTGGCTAAAGCCCTGAGATTATGCTCGTAGCTCTGGTCAATAAAATCAGACAGCAAGATCACGACGCTACGTCGTTTCAGTACGTTGAGCGTAAAGAGCAGGGCATCGGCAATATTTGTGCGACCTGATTCGGGCTGTAATTTATAAAGGCTCATAATGAGCTGATAGCCCGTTTTCAGACCATCGGCCGGTTTGATGTACTTTTCTTTTTGATCAGAAAAACAATACATCCCCACATGATTAGCCTCCCGAATTGCCGACAGCGCCAACACGCCACACACTTCTTTGGTTGCTTCCAGCTTATCGCGGTAGTGTGGCCCAACCTGTTGTGAGGCACTGACATCAACGACAAAAAAAACGGTCTGGTCTTTCTCTTCCCGGAATACTTTCACGAACGTACCGTGTCCTTTCGACGATACGTTCCAGTCAATAGCCCGTACGTCATCTCCATACTGATACGTTCTCAAGTCGCTGAATTCCAGTCCTGTACCTTTGAATATTGACCGAAAACTACCGCGCATCTGCGAGTTAACTGCCTTACGGATACGAATATCGAAATTGCGGAGTCGGGCTAAGAATTCGTCCATACAAGTACACTGTTTTAACGTAACGTACGAAGCAACAGTAAAAATTACAGAAGCAGTAAAACAAAAATACAATACTGGCTACGACAATGCATGATTATGGTCAATCCGCCGTTAGTCTTAACCTATTTTAACGGCCAATTCCGAACTTTGCCGATGCCGATTAACTTACACAGTTAACCGATGAGTTTATGCAGAAACAATTTTGTTTGTGGAGCCTGCTCGTTAGCCTTTGGCTGGCAGCGGCCTGTACGGCTCCCGAAGATCAACGACCGGATAACCTGATTGAAGAAGATCGGATGGCGGCTATTCTAACGGAAGTCCATATTGCCGAATCGCGTGTCAGTCGATTGAATTTACGTTCGATCGATTCGTCGAATATTGTTTATAAGCATTTGGAACGCCAGATTTTCAAAAAATTCGCTGTCGATACAGCAACGTATCGAAAGAGTTACATCTTTTATTCGTCTCACCCCGCCGATATGGAAGCGATCTACAAGAAAGTTACCCAAAAGCTGACGAGTAGAACAGATACGACAAAAAAAGCAAAATCATGACGGTTGGTATTATTGGAGCAGGTATTTCGGGCCTGACAGTAGCCTACGAACTCCAGAAGCGCGGTGTCGATTATCAGCTTTGGGAAGCCGCTGATCGGCCAGGAGGGTATATCCAGTCAAGGCGCGACCAGAGTAATAACCAGCCTGCTGATGCAACGGGCCAGTATCTACGGGAGCTGGGTCCTAACTCGCTTCTGGGCGATGCAGACCTGCTTTTCTGGCTTGACGAGTTGGGACTCACACCCGACATCTTATTTAGCAAACCCGTTAGTAAAGCGCGCTACATTTTCCGTAATGGGCGCTATCAGAAGCTACCATCTGGGCCTATCTCGCTTTTATTCGGAGGCTTTTTTAGCTGGAAAACCAAACTGGCTATCCTTCGCGAACGTAACAACAAAACGTTGTCGCCACAAGCCGAGTCCACACAAGGCGAAACGCTGGCCCAGTTTTTCCGGCGTCGTTTTTCCGATGAAATTGTTGAGTATGCTCTTGGGCCGTTCGTGGCGGGAATTTACGCCGGTGATCCTGAACAATTGCTGGTTTCCGAAACGTTTCCGGTATTGCTCCAGTACGAAAAGGAATATGGTTCGGTGTTACGTGGATTAATAAAAAATCAATCGGCAACGGGTCGCCGTCATTCGTTTAGTTTTCGTGAGGGGATGCAGATGCTCCCTGACGCTTTGGCAGCTAAACTGACCGGTCTCTCGCTGAATGATCCTGTCCAACGCATTCAAAAAAGCACTGATGGCTGGCGTGTGGAGAGTCGATCAGGCATAAAAACGGTTGATCAGTTGGTGATAACTACACCTACAAACGTAGCGGCTAAGCTAACCGGATCGATTTATCCCGAATTGGCAAGTAAACTGAGTCAAATTGCTTATCCGCCCATGACGGCCGTTCATTCGGTCTATAAACGAACCGATGTTCAGCATCCACTTGATGGATTTGGCGGTTTAAATCCAAAAATTGAAGGTCGGTTTTCCAGTGGGCACATTTGGAGTAGCTCGGTGTTTGACGGGCGATGTCCGGAAGATGAAGTACTTTTCACTACGTTTGTGGGAGGAGAAGCTAATCCTGACAATGCTCGCTTGCCTGATGAGGACGTGTTTAGTCGCGTTCATCAGGAACTGGTTGAGGGATTTGGTGTTAAAGCGAGTAAGCCTGTTTTTCGTGCTATTCAGCGATGGGAGTATGCCATTCCGCAATACAATGCCCATATTACAGCTGTCAAACGCCCGGTTCAGACAGTGGAAGTGGATAGTCTGTACGTATGCGCGAACTGGTACGGAGGGGTATCACTCTCAGATTGTATTCGTAAGGCTCAGAAACTGGCTGAGAAGTTGACGGAAAAATCAGCCGTTAACAATTTTTAATGATTATTTTGTGCAAAAAATGCACGTTCTTTAGTTATATAAATACCTCTTTATCTAATCTTGACATCTGTGAAAGAGCGTTTAGTCGTCATTCCAACGTATAATGAAATTGAGAATATCGAAGCCATTATTCGAAAGGTGTTTACATTGCCGGAACCGTTCGATATTCTTATTGTAGACGATGGCTCGCCCGACGGAACTGCTCAGCGTGTACGTGACCTACAGGAAATATTTAATACAGCCAACGATTCTTCATTGTCGGGTACGGCAAACACACCGACTCGCACTCGGCTTCATTTACTCGAAAGACGTGGGAAACTCGGTTTAGGAACAGCCTACATTGATGGTTTCAAATGGGCCTTGTCAAGAGGGTATCAGTATCTGTTTGAAATGGATGCTGATTTCTCCCATAATCCGGAAGATTTAATCAAACTTTATCATGCCTGCGCGGACGAAGGACCTGATCGGGCCGACGTAGCGGTTGGATCGCGTTATATTCGGGGGGTTAACGTAGTGAACTGGCCAATCGGTAGAGTATTGATGTCATACTTTGCGGGGGTATATGTACGCTTCATTACCGGTATGTCCGTTATGGACCCAACGGCAGGGTTCGTCTGTTACCGTGCTGACGTATTGGAAGTGATTCTGCATAACCCAATCAAATTTGTAGGCTATGCTTTCCAGATTGAAATGAAGTTTACGTGCTGGAAATACGGCTTTCGGATTTGCGAGGTGCCCATTATTTTCACCGACCGCACGAAAGGTGTTTCTAAAATGTCGTCAAAGATTTTCAAGGAAGCTGTTTTTGGAGTGCTGCAAATGAAGATTAGCAGTTTCTTCAGACACTATATACCAAGAAAACAAACCGCAACGTCGACGAAAGAAACAGTAGCTTCTCTCTAATTTAGTACCTACCTATTGGTTATTACTGGTACGATGGGCATGGCTTACTTCGCGAACCATTGTCATTAACCGTTGCCAGCATCGGCCAACCGTTTTTTTGTCCTGGTTTTTCTGAACGGTTGCTGTTGGAGCCGCAAGTGCGGATTTAGCGACTGCATTACGAACTAGTACCGGAGCTTTTTTCGACTCGCTGGATTCTGTTTTAGCAGCCAGCATAGGTTCCTTTTCCGACTTTGCTGTAGTTGATAACGTACCCTGACATGGCATTGCCGACGCTGTCATGGATACGAATAAACTCGTTGCTATCAGCGTAGCAGCCAAATAACTCGTTACTTTGTTCATCGAAAGAATTCTCATGAGTAGGTTCTCAGCATTCATCTCTGTTGCATAAGCAACGTACAAAACCATGAATCGCTTGTTCGAAGATAACGCAGAATTGAATTATTGATATATAGAACTGCAATAAATATTTTTCAAGCAACCATTTTTAACTCATTTAATTATAAAGAACACAAAGTTTATAAAATAATATATGGTTTCCCGCGTTTTTGTTGACCGTTACGTTACCATTAGTTGATTGTCTATTCGGTCAATATTGCTGTAGATAAATTCAATGAAATAGGTAGTAACAGCTCTCTCGCTTATTTCAATGTTCTACCGCCCGCGGGAAACTGTTATCTTTACAGGATCGTTTGTAAAAGACTATGTTTGAGAATCTTCAGGATAAGCTTAATAAGGCCATCAAAACCCTAAAAGGGCAAGGTCGTATTACCGAAATCAACGTTGCCGCAACCATCAAGGAGGTTCGACGAGCCCTCACCGACGCCGACGTTAACTATAAAGTTGCAAAAGATATTACTGACCGTATCCGCGACAAAGCACTTGATCGTAAAGTGCTTATTTCGGTTGAACCGGGTCAACTCTTTGTTAAGATTGTACAGGAGGAATTGACTGAGTTGATGGGCGGTGAAGCGCAAGGCATCAATATCAAAGGTGATCCGGCAGTTATGCTGATTGCGGGTCTGCAAGGCTCTGGTAAAACCACCTTTTCGGGCAAGTTAGCGTCGTACCTGAAAAAACAGGGACGTAACGTATTGCTGGTAGCGGCCGATATTTACCGGCCGGCGGCTATTGACCAGCTAAAAGTATTGGGTGAGCAGGTTGGCGTAGATGTTTATGCCGAACCGGACAATAAGAATGCTGTTCAGATTGCACAGAATGCCATTGCCCAGGCGCGAAAAACCGGTAAAAAAGTCGTGATTGTCGATACGGCCGGTCGGCTGGCGGTTGACGAGGCTATGATGCAGGAGATCGAAGCTGTCAAACGGGCTATCTCACCTACCGAAACGTTGTTCGTTGTCGATTCGATGACGGGGCAGGATGCGGTCAACACGGCCAAAACCTTCAACGAGCGGCTTAATTTTGATGGAGTCGTCTTAACCAAACTTGACGGCGATGCACGCGGTGGTGCAGCTCTTTCCATCAAAACGGTTGTCAACAAGCCAATCAAATTCATCAGTACGGGCGAGAAAATGGAAGCCCTCGACGTATTCTACCCCGACCGGATGGCTAGCCGAATCCTGGGTATGGGCGACGTAATTTCGCTGGTAGAGCGCGCTCAGCAAGCTTTTGATGAAGATGAAGCGAAGCGTATCAACGCCAAGATGCGTAAGAACCAGTTCGACTTTGATGATTTTCTGTCACAGTTACAGCAGATCAAGAAGATGGGCAACGTGAAGGATCTGCTCGGAATGATACCGGGTATGGGCAAGATGATCAAGGATTTGGATATCGACAACGATTCCTTCAAACCTATCGAAGCGATTATCAGCTCAATGACGCCCAAAGAGCGCCAGCGACCTGACATCATCGATGGAAGCCGCAAGAAACGTATTGCTGCTGGTAGTGGCACGAACATTCAGCAGGTTAATAACCTGTTGAAACAGTTCGATGAGATGCGTAAGATGATGAAGAAAATGAATACCATGCAGGCATCGGGTAAGTTGAATAAGATGATGCGGTAAAAATATATAGTTGAATTTTTCGGTTTAGGTTGGGTTAAAGCAGGCTTTCTTTTTTGCGTTAGCCCAACCTAAATTACTTTTATAGCTCCAAATAATATCGTCGGCGGGAGGGTTCGAAGCGCTCGATCGCGTAACGAAGCGCCGTGCGGGGCATTTGCCCGACATGATCATGCAAAAACTCTTCCAGTGCATCCGGATTGCGCTTACCTACTTCGCGGAGCATCCAGCCAATAGCTTTATGAATTAAGTCGTGCTTATGGGGTAACAACAGTTCAGCAAGCGCAAACGTATCGCCGAATTGACCTAGCCGAATAAGCGCTAAAGTTGAGATAATGGCCATGCGCTGGGTCCATAGATTTTCTTCATTGGCCAAATCATACAGAATGGAGCGATCTCCCCGTGCTACGTATCGCCCAAGAATGTGTGGGCAGGTAACATCAACCAAGTCCCAGTTATTAATGTACTGTCGATTCGCCAAATACCTCTCTAAAATGGCTTCCTGTAGCGTTGCTCCCGCTTTTCGATTCTGAGTAACCCAGATGAGCAACCCCACCATACGACATTCGTGATAAGGATCACGTACTAACTGCTCCGTTTCATTTATTGGGAGATGTCGATAAAGCTTTACCACCTTATGTTGCTGCGGCATTGAAAGCCCCAGAAATTTGTCACCTTCACCATATTGCCCCGGTGCCGCTTTGAAAAAGCGAGCGACTAATACAGCACGATCGGGTTGGGCCAAAGCAAAAAGGGCGTTCTTTACGTTGGGGTAAGTCAGTTCCATACAGGACAGAAAATAAAAAAGCAGAGACTCCTACGAATCCCTGCTACTTACATAGGCGCATAATACGCTATTAGTCGTTCAATTTTGAGCGTACAAACTCCTGCTCAGATAATAATGGCAGAGCATAAAGCATTGTTTTGTTACGTTCAAAAGTAGGCCGGTCGAGGTCGGCAGCTAAGTATTGACCTTTAACGAAGGTATCTACAGTACGTTTAATAAGATCAGCATCACTAGGCCGCTCTTCCTCATCCAGGATTAATACGTCAGATGCAGGCTCTTCCTGCGGGAAAGAACGAGTCGTTCCCGACATATCCGGGCGAATGATTGTCGTACCGTTATAGCCAGTAGGGGTTTGCTTATCATCACCCTTTACGCTTATTCCTACTGGATCGGGACCCATGGAATCACCTTCGTCATCAACGAGCACCAAGTCGCCGGATGGGTCTTCTTCATTTAAAAGGCCCTCTGCTAACCCATCTGGTGCATCAACCAGGTCGGTGGGTACTTCGGCTTCAGCTGTTGTAGCCGGGCTTTTAAGCTGGTCCATCAGCGTAGTGGTACCGTCGAAACCAGCTGCGATAATTGTGACCCGCAGGCTTTCTCCCAGGTTTTCGTCCGTAATGGCACCAAACTTAAACATGCGGGCTTCGGCCTGAATTTTCTTTGCTACGTGCTCCGAAATCGCCATCTGCTCTTTCAGACGCATGGCATGGGCCTTACTTGATGAAATCGTTAGCAGAATTCGTTTGGCTCCCCGAATGTCGTGATCATTGAGCAAGGGCGAGTTTAAGGCGGCTTCGATGGCACGTAGCGCCCGATCTTCACCTGCAGCCTCAGCCGATCCCATTACCGACTGGCCAGCGCCCTCAAGTACCTTCTTAACGTCGGCAAAGTCAGCGTTGATGTCGCCCTGCGTTGTGATGATTTCAGCGATACTTTTTACCGCGTTTGCGAGCACATCGTCAGCATGGGCATAAGCTTCTGTCCAGGTTAACTCACTATATAATTCTGCTAGTTTGTCGTTTAAAACGACCAGAACCGTATCGCAGCTTTTCTTTAGTTTCTCAATACCTTCACGAGCCTGTTCTTTCTTGTCGGTGCCTTCGTACCAATAGGGTGCAGTCACGACGGCTACCGTTAGTAAGCCCATTTCACGGGCAACTTCGGCAACTACCGGAGCCGCACCTGTACCTGTACCTCCACCCATACCGGCCGTAATGAAGACCATTTTGGTGGGAGGGGCTAACAAATGACGAATTTCTTCAATACTGCTACGAGCTGCATCTTCGCCTGCTTTTGCTTCTGTACCAGCACCTAAACCATCTCCCAATTGCAGCTTGGTTGTAACGGGATTGCTCATAAGCGCTTGACGATCCGTATTGCATACTGCAAAACTCACATCCTGCATTTGCAGTTCGTGCATGTGTTTGACAGCATTGCCGCCCATGCCGCCTACGCCGACAACCTTGATTATAATTGGGTTCTCGTCTGGAATTTCGAATCTATAGCCCTGACTATTCATCGTATCAGTATGTGATGTCTCTTTGTTATATAAAAACTGGGTAAATATCATAAAGCCGGTGATAAACCGGCTTATTATAGGCACTAGTACGGATCAGTTTCGTTGCCGCGTATTGGCTGCGTCAATTTACGTAACCAACGCATAACGGCTCCTTCCTCGGGCTCTTTTTCTGTCTTCTCGGCTGGCTTTTTCTCAACGAGTTTATCCCGACTAACAACCGGCGGGTGGCTGTACGTTGGACGAGGAGAAGGTGGCGTCTGATATTCTTCGTTATAAACCGCTCGATTCGGATCGCTGATGAACGAAATCCGATTATCAATGGTCTTATAACCTGCCCAAACCAGGCCGACAGCCGTAGCATAAGCCGGATCTCCCACTAAGTCGGCACGTCCATTGGGTTCAAGATGCTCTGGAAAACCAACCCGTACTTCCTCAACGCCCGTAACTCGTCCAAAGATATGCTCGACCCCTGGAATCAATGCTGACCCTCCGGTCAGGACAAGACCACCTAATAATTTACCATCGTAGCCCGACCGCATGATTTCAGCCTGTACCAAAGCGGCTATTTCCCGTAAGCGATCCTCAATGATGACCGCTACGTTCTTCAGCAGCACATCTTTGGGTTTACGATTACTCAACCCTGGCACGGCCACAACTTCGTTTAAGTTGTATTCCGCCGGATTCGCACTACCAAATTTCTTTTTAAGTTGTTCCGCCTGGTTCGGTAAGATTTTGCAACCGGCTTGAATGTCAGAGGTTAAACTGTTTCCAGCCCATGGGAAGACGGCTACATGGCGTAGTACGTTCCGATAGTAAATGGCCATTTCAGTTGTTCCGCCACCAATATCGACCAGAGCAACACCAGCGTATTTCTCTTCGTCCGTCAGTACGGCCAGCCCTGAAGCTAAAGCCGATAGCATCATTGTATCTTGCGCCAGGTTATTGCGCATGATACATTTACGAATGTTGCGGGCCGCATTCGCCTGAGCAGTAATCAGTTGAAAATCAGCACCCAGTTTAACGCCGTTTCGACCAACGGGCTGATTTACGTTCATTTCCGTATCCACCATGAAGTCCATGGGCAGGACGTGGATAATTTCTTTATCCGCCGGGATCGACGTGCGGTACATATCATTCAGCAGATGATCAATGTCTTCGCTCTGGATCTCATCGCCCGACGATGACCGGGTAATGCTTCCGCTCGACTTAACCGACGTAACGTGCGAACCGCTGAAACTGACATTGACTAAATGAATGTTCAGATTCGATTGGTTGGAAGCTTCCGATACAGCCCGCCGAATGGCATTAACTGTATTATTGACATTCACAACAGAGCCTTTGGCTACGCCATCCGTTAGAGATGTTTCGCCAACACCCAGCACTTCAAGAGTTTCCTGCTCTTTGTTATTACGAATCAACCGTCCGGCCACGGCACATACCTTGGTGCTGCCGATATCCAGACCCACTACAATTTTCTCGTCCATGCCCGTTGTTGTCATTCGCAAACTAATTGGTTTCGGTATTGAACATTTACCCGGCTGTAGCGATCCCATCCTTTAGCCGGTAAAATGTCTGTATAGACTAATTTTAACTTCTTAAATTTTGCACTCAGGTCAGTCGGCGGCCCAAACTCAATCCGGTGATTGCCCATTTGCGGCCACATCGTTACGTCTCTTTTATCGTCGATCGATAATTCGACAATTTGCGCCCGCCAGAACGGATCATCATGGATTTGTTTCAATAAATCCAGTAATGGCCGGTTACGTTCATTTGTCAGCGAACGATTCTGTTTAAAATAGTCCCCGGTCAGAATTGGAACTCTCGCTGAGTAATTCATTGACACAGGGAAAAAACGTCCTTCTTCGCTAACGTACTGCCCTACTACAGGTCGCGTTTTATCGCTGGATGCCATAAGGCGAGCCAACGGACGAGGTTGTTCAATCACGACGAGTAAATCCCCCGTCAAGTCACGCGATACCTGGCAATTTTTCACCAAACCATGTTGACGTAATCGTTGCTCCAACTGGCGAAAATCAACATCGGTATACTCTTTACCAATGATCGGATCTGCCCCACCGTTGGTCAGGTATCCCATTACGTCCCGACGCGTCAGGAATTGGTGTCCATCTACCTGATCGAGTCGAACGTTGACTGTCCGAACGCGCTTCGCTGCTTGCCGAATCTCGGTAAAAGCGATAAGGCCAGACAGGCTTAAAACACCCCCGACTACGAGTAACCATTTTTTGGATGATTTAAAGGTAGTTAACATTTGTAAATTACCTAAACTGTTTATCGAATATTTTTATTTACTGGTACATCATTGTGTTTTTCAGGGTTGGTAAGAGCTGGTCAATATCCCCTGCGCCAATGGTTACAAGCAGCGATGGCTTCATTTTCTGCACAACGTTAGGTAATTCAGCTTTGGTGCATTTTTTTTTCGTTTTCGATTTTACGTCCCGAAATATTAAATCTGACGTTACACCTTCTATCGGTAATTCACGCGCTGGATAAATATCAAGCAGGATAACATTGTCAGCTAAAGACAGACTCTCGGCAAAGCCTACTGCAAAGTCCCGGGTACGACTAAATAAATGCGGTTGAAATATGGCCGTTAATTCACGATCGGGATAGAGCGCTTTTACCGATGACAAAAAAGCCTGTACCTCAGCTGGATGATGTGCATAATCATCAATAAGCACCGCTTCATCTGATTTAAGAATATATTCAAATCGCCGGCGAACACCCCGATAACTGTTGAGTGCTGTGCGGATCGCTTCTGGCGAAACACCGACCTCCAGTGCCACTGCTCCGGCGGCTACGGCGTTCTCCACATTGTGAAAGCCTGGAATCATTAATTGAATATCCGAAATGACTCCTTGCGGATGGACAAGATCAAACACGAAAGAGGCCTGTTGTATTCTAAGGTTCTGGCTGTAATAGTCACCACTTTGTAACGAATACTGCCGAACCGTTGCTTTTGTTTTGTCTGCAAGAGTTAATTCTTTTTTCATGAAAAGAACTCCATCGGATTCTATCTGGCTAACGAACTTGCCAAACGATTCCAATACCGCGTCGTGAGCACCATAAATGTCCAGATGGTCAGCATCTGTTGACGTAACAATGGCGTACTTTGGAAACAATGTCAGAAACGAACGATCGAATTCGTCGGCTTCTACAACACATACTACCGACCGAAGATCATCGGCAGGTTGATTGAGTAAAAAATTAGTACCGTAATTGTTGGTAATGCCTCCCAGAAAAGCGGCACAGTTGACTCCGGCATCCCGCAGGATATGGGCAACCATAGACGACGTAGTCGTTTTGCCATGCGTACCAGCTACACCGATAGTGGTCATCTGGCCCGCCAATAAACCTAACACCTGAGAACGTTTTTGGAGCGTAAATCCATGTTCCGTAAAGTAAATGTATTCCGGGTGGGTTTTTGGAACGGCAGGGGTATAAATTACCAACGTGTCGGCCGGATTCTGCCGAAATGGCTCCGGTATCTGATCAACATCTTCCGTAAAATGAATGCTCATACCCTCAGCTTCCAGGGCATCTGTTAGCGCAGTAGATGTTTTGTCGTATCCGGCTATAGGATAGCCATTTACCTGAAACCAACGAGCCAGTGCACTCATACCGATGCCGCCGATCCCGAGAAAATAAATATACTTGAACTGGTCTAAAGTCATTTGTTAACGGTGAAGAAAGGGAGGGCGAAAAAGGGAAAGAGGAGTTATCAATTTCCATCTTCCTGCTCCTTAATTTATAAGTTTAATTACTTCCTGCGCGATATCTCGGGCGGCATTAGGTTTGGCTAGTGTTTTAATTGCTGTAGTTAACTGTTTTTGTTGAATCGGATTGTTGAGTAGGTTGAGTGCAACCGTAACGAGTTCTTCACGGGCGTTCCGATCGTTGACAAGCAGAGCTGCGTTACGTTCTACCAGACTCATAGCATTTTTCGTTTGATGATCTTCGGCAGCTGCTGGAAAAGGAACCAGAATGGCCGGGCGTCCTACCAGACATAACTCTGAAACCGATAAAGCACCTGCTCGCGATACCACTACGTTGGCTACGGCATATGCTTTGTCCATATCGTAAATGAAATCGTACGCTTTGATCAATGGAGAGCCGACAGTCGCAACGGCTTCACGAGCCCGCTCGATGAAAGCAGGTCCTGTTTGCCAAATCACCTGAATACCTGCATCCACAAAACGCTTTAATCCAGCTTCTATACTCTCATTAATTGTTCGGGCTCCCTGACTACCACCAATAATTAGTAATGTCGGGCGGTTGTCCTCTAAATCAAATAGTTCTCGGCCGACTTCCCTCTGCTGATCAGCAAGTTGAATATCGCTGCGAACGGGATTACCCGTCAGCTTAATCTTATTGGCTGGGAAGAAAGCTTCCATGCCGGGGTAGGCTACACAAATACGTTTTGCCCAGCGAGCCAGTACTTTATTCGTTATACCGGCGTACGAATTCTGTTCCTGAATCAGCGTAGGAACACCTTTTAAGGAGGCAGCTAAAAGCAAAGGCCCACTCGCATACCCACCCACACCTACAGCTGCATCTGGTTGGAAGTCACGAACGATTTGTCGGGCCCGGAGTAAACTGCGACCTAGTTTGAGCGGAAACCCCAAATTAGCTAACGTTAATTCGCGTTTTATTCCGACAACTGGTAATCCTACAATCGTGTAACCCGCCCGGGGCACTTTTTCCATCTCCATTTTCCCTTCGGCGCCTACGAAGAGAATTTCAGTAGTTGGGTCTATGGCCTTCAGTTCGTTGGCAATGGCAATAGCTGGATAAATATGCCCGCCAGTGCCACCTCCGCTGATGATAATTTTCATTGTTAAATTTTGCTTTCGTCAACTTCTTCCCGACTAACACTCAGCACGATGCCGACTGCTAAGCCGGTGAATATGAGCGATGTGCCCCCCATACTTAATAAGGGAAGCGGCTGCCCCGTAACAGGTGCCAGACCAATAGCTACGCAGATACTGGCGAATGCCTGAAAAACAATACTGAATGTGAGACCTGCCGACAACAATCCTCCGAAAGGTCGGGTAGCTTTCTGAAGCGTTTTCATGCCTCGCCACAAAAACCATAAATACGCCAAGACCACTGGAATCCCACCTAGCAGAAGTCCGTATTCTTCGACAATAATCGCGTAAATGAAATCAGAAAAAGGGTTGGGTAACGTATTGCGCTGGTGGCTGTTGCCTGGACCTTGACCCGTTAATCCACCGTTGGCAAGCGCGATGTAGGACTGTTCAACCTGGTATACAATCGTATCGGAATCCATAAAGCTTTTCATCCGATTGGTGGCTGTTCCGAAACGCTGACCTGCTAAGAGAGCTGTTCCACCAAACAGGACACATGCCGCGATCATATAGCCCAAATAACGCACAGGCACGCGGCCAATGTACATCAGTAAAAAGCAGGTTGCCCCCAATAATAAAGCGGTAGACGTATTGGATAGAATAATTAGGGCGCAGATTAAGGCAATCCAAAAAATAAGGTTAAACAACACACTAGGATCACTCATGAAACGCTGCCGCTTGGCCAGCATGGCCGCGAGATTAGAGATGAGCGCTAGCTTTGCTAAATCGGATGGCTGAAACGTTTGATTAATAATAGGAATCGTGACCCAACGCGAAGCATCATTTAAGTTTGTACCCTTAAAAAACGCCCATAATAGCAACGGAACGGACAACCATAAGCCGTATTTCGACAGACGGGCGTAGTAAACGTAATTGATTTTGTGGGCAAAATAGGTGCAGGCTAAACCAATAAGCAGGAGAGATCCGTGTTTTATCAGAAACACTTCAGTATTGCCGTCGAGTTCGCGAAAAGCCTTCGTACCTGTCGCGCTGTAAACGACCAGCACGCTCATAATAGATAGATAAAGCACAATCCACCAGATTTGGCGGTCGCCTTTAAGGTGGGTACGAATCCAGTCGCGGAGAGCCATGTTTTCGAATGATGAATTTATGAATGATAAATGATGATCGAGTCTTCGGCGATCCGACGGCGACTCGATCATCATTTATCATTCACTAGTAAATTTTGAACTGCTGCTTTAAATTGATTGCCCCGATCTTCATAATTTTTGAATAAATCGAAACTCGCACAAGCCGGAGATAATAAAACAACATCACCCGGTCGGCCCCACTCAAGTCCTTTTGCGACGGCATCAGTAATTTCCTGAGTTTCATAAATAGAGGAAATCGTGTTACCGAAGTAATCTACTAATTTATGATTGTCAACACCAAGACAAATCAGCGCTTTTACTTTCCGGCGAACAACTTCATCTAATTGGCTATAGTCATTGCCTTTGTCCTGCCCGCCAGCTATCCAGATAGTTGGCGCATCCATACTCGACAACGCATAAAAGACGGAGTCAACATTGGTTGCTTTCGAATCATTGATGAATTGAATGTCCCCAATCGTACCTGCTGGTTCAAGACGATGCGCTGCATTCTGGAAAGTTTTCAGACCAGCGCTGATAGCTTCCTGGGAAATGCCTACCGATTGAGCCACAAGTATAGCCGCCAACATGTTGATTGCATTATGCGGACCACGTAGCGGTGTTTCCGATTGCAGTATAGTAAATGAGCGATCCCTATTCTTGGCGATTAATGCACCGTTAGATAAGTAGCCACCTTCAGTAATCGCTGTTTCCAGAGAAATAGGTAATTGATTAACCTCAGGTTTGCGCTTTGATAGCTCATCTACAATAGGCTGGCTTTCGGCGAAATAGATAAAGTCATCGCTCGGCTGAGCATTCTGGAGAATTCGGAATTTAGAGTCGACGTAGTTCTGGAAGTTGTAGCTATAACGATCAAGGTGGTCAGGCGTAATATTCAGCAGAACCGTTACGTCCAGATGCGTGGTATACATGTCATCCAACTGAAAGCTGCTGAGTTCCAATACGTAATAGTCGAACCTATCCGTAATGACCTGCTCCGCAAAACTATCACCTATGTTACCCGCTAAGCCGACGTTCAAACCTGACGTTTTGAGCAGATGATAGGTTAGTAACGTAGTGGTAGTTTTACCGTTACTTCCTGTAATGCCAATAAGCCTGGCTTTCGTGTAACGGGCTGCGAATTCGATCTCAGAGATAACCGGCGTTCCCTGTGTGCGGAGCTTCTGAACGAGTGGAACCGTTGCTGGAATTCCTGGGCTTTTAATGACTTCAGATGCGCTTAAAATTCGTTCCTCTGTGTGCTGGCCTTCTTCAAATGGAATACCCGCATTTTGCAGCGTTGTTCGGTAGCATTCTTTTAGTAAACTTTTATCTGACAGAAAAACCTCAAAGCCTTTTGCCTGTGCAAGCAGCGCTGCACCAACGCCACTTTCGCCCCCACCGAGAATGACTATCTTTTGAACTGACATAGTAAATCTATACTATCGGCAAAATAACGCATAAATGAAGAAGCCCCGACTATAGATCAGGGCTTTTCAATTATTTTTCTAAATTCTACTTATTCTTTTGGCGCCAGCGAATTTGACAAGCGAGCACGATTTGCCAGTTTAACAATTAAGAAAACCACCCAGGCGATAATTAAGAACTGAATCATCGTATTAAAGAAATTACCATACCGAATAGCAACCTCGGGCGTTGTACCAACCGCTTCCTTCAGCACAATTTTTAGCTGACTGAAGTCAATACCACCCAGAATTAATCCCAGTATAGGATTGATAACATCCTCAACCAGAGAAGTTGTGATTTTACCAAAAGCGGCTCCAATAATAACGCCGACGGCCAGATCAAGAACATTGCCTTGAGCAATAAACGTGCGAAATTCGCTAAGCATAAGGGTCTCTTTTTAGGTTAAAAAATTAAGTACGTTACTGTTAATTAAAACCGACCATTAGGGTCGGTTGGTTTAGCGGGTTCTTTTTTAGTGCGGAAGTTACTGATATTATAAACCAATCCAATAGCCAGTGTTTGCTGAATTTGCAGCTCAGTACTGAAGTCTTTGTTATAAAGAGCTATCAGGCCAAACGTTGTACTTAGGTATCGGTTTATTTTCGCGGTCATCAGCAAGTCAAGTCGGTGATTAATATTATCTAATTGCGAATACTCTGTAAAAAGCTGATAGCGAGCATTTAAAGAAATATTTTCAGTAATGTTACGATTAATAACCGTTTGTAATTGAAAAGCCAGCCATTCAGTTCGAGAGTTCTTACCCGGAGCGACACCATAAACCGTAGCATTAGGATCTGGTCGGAAGAGGCCTGTTGTCTGATCGGCACTCACACGTACTCCTTGGTCAGATAAAAACGTAAAACGGGGAGCTAGCGGGCTGATCCGTACGGCGAACCAATCATTCGGTTTGTAAGCGACACCAACGGATAGGGTTAACTGAGCGGGTGCAAAAAAATTCGATACGCGCAGACTAGTTTGGTCGTTGGGAAGCTTATCGTAGCGATAGCCTGGAGCGAAAAACGTATTGAACGTACCGGAAACGAACATATCCCATTTAGGCGCAATTTTACGACCCAATACTGAAATGATAATAATTTGATCGGCCGCTTTACGGGTATTACCTAATTGCGTAACGTAGCCTAACTGAAGATCTGCCGTGTTGTCCCAGGAGGTTTTTTCTTTTTCATAAAACGCACGGGCGGCTATCACACCGCCTATAGCCAGTGAGTTGACACCTCCTCCTGACCAGTTACTAAATGATGCCTGGTTAAAATTGATACCGCCACTAAATGATTTTTGCCAATAAGACGTATCAGGTTTTACGGCTACTGTATCCTTAAAATTTGTTGTCGTGCGGGTCGAATCCTGGGCGAATGTCTTACCTAAATAAAGCCCGACAAGCAGTATAGACAGGACATGTTTTCTCATAGGTTATGTACGATTTACGGTTAAAAAGGTGCTGTACTGTGGAACAATCGATTAGTTGAAAACTTCTACTTTTTTCGTTTGTAATGTCTGTAAGGGAATAACCGTAGTTGTATCGCCAGTACGTAGCGTCAGTGACATTGTATCAATTTTAATAATCTCTCCCCTGATCTCTTCGATCTGAATTGTCTGGCCTTCTTTGTATTTATTTTTTGTGTAAAAAGACGATAGGATATTAGCCATTATGTCGCGAGACGCTATGCCATATCCTATAGCAAAGGCAAAAATTACACCGCCAATGATGAGATTAAAACTTGATTCCAGTAGTTCAGTATTGATCCCGGCCTGCCCTAAGGCACTGATGACTGTGATGATCAGGAAGAAAGCAAAGACAATCATGCTGAGCAATCTTCCCGAGGCAATATTAAAGGATTGGCACAGGTTTAATACGGCACTACGTAATGCATCGGCTACTAGTACACCTACCTGCAACATGATGGCGGCAGCAATTAATTTAGGAATAAAATTGATGAGCGAGGCTACCATCTCAGAAATAGCCGCTACTCCTAATTTTTCTGTTGCCGCCTTGATAAATACCAGCAGAATGAAGTAATAAAGAACCTTTGCGATAATCTCGCTTAACTTAATTTCTGTCTTAAGCTGCTTGACTATACTAATTTCATTTAAGCGATTGCCAATTTTATCAAACCCTACCCGACCTAATATGCGCTTTATGATAAGAGCAACAAGCCGGGCAAAGCCTATTCCGATTAATAGAATGACGATTGCTCCGAGTAATCGAGGAACAAATTCGACAAATTGATCAATAAGAGTTTGAAAAGTGTTACGTAGTACGTCGGCTAATTCAGGAAGTTGTTTCATACAGGAAAGTTTGTGTCATCGGAATTCACTTGATTAGGATTGACCAGTGCCGATGCCAGCCCAAACAAATCGCCTACATAGAGTTCAATAACGGTTATAGCATTACGGATCAGATCAATCTCCGAAACTAATTCAGCTTTCAAATGCGGTGGGCATTGGGCATCGGGTTCAAGCTCCTTAAATGGATTTGGGCTTTCCATAGTATGACAGATTAATTAACGAAAAGGCCAGCGGATCGACAGAGCAACTTTGATTGCCAACAATAACCAGAATAGTGCTCCTTCAAGGTAATTCTTGCGAAGCTTATCGCGTGAACGCTTAAGACGCATTTTTACAGCACTCTCAGTTAATCCATTGATAGAAGCAATATCACGAATACTAATATCATCCTGATATTTCATCAGCAGCATTGTTTGTTCTTCCGGGGCAAGCTGGTGCAACGCTTTTTCAAGTTGCTTAGCTTCCATTTCGGCCATTTCCGCTAAGCCATCATCTGATTCTACATCCAGTCGCTCCCAATTATCATCCATATATACCTCCCGCCGTAGGTTATGCGAGCGTAGTTGGTCTGTGCAATAATTATAGGTAATCGAGTACAACCAGGTTGAAAATTTAGCTTGTTCCCGAAAGCTGCTAAGCTTGACGACTAACTTCAGAAAGATGTCATGAGTCAAGTCTTCAGCACGAAGGGGGTCTTTTGTAAAAGACAAGCATTTGCGATATACTTTATCACAGTAACGCTCATATAACTTTTCAAAATAGGTATTACGTTGAGTCTCGACATACAACCGGACTAACTCTTCATCCGAAAAATGCTGCATTTTTTGAGGTGGTGGCTATTAAGACTTAAAAGAGATGTAAAAGTAACATAACTCGTTACTGAATATATAGGAAACAAACAGAGAATACTGAACAGATAGGCCAGCAATTATTTTTTCACAACATACAAGTATAAAGAGTTTGAGTATTTATAGAAGCAGATTCTGACGATACTGAGTCCGTTCAATAGTATCAATACACTGATGATAGGTAATGGAGTAAATCCAAGTTGAAAACTTAGCTTGCTGTTTACAATCACTTAATAGTCTCAAGAATACATTCTGTGCTAAATCTTTGGCATATATTCTACCTTTTGCGAATGAAAGACTCTTTCAAAGATTTTATTGGAAAAGCGCTTATCGAATTGGCTAACGTAATCGCTACGTTTAGTTTTAAGCAAGCTGTTAGCTAGTTCTTCATCCGTAAAATTTTGGAACATATCCGAGTCAACTATAATTTATGTCTACTATAGCGCAAATGTGCTGAAATTTTGTCATATATAAATTAACATATTATAATAAATGATATTTAAATGTATGTTGAAGAAGAATAACCAATAAATAAAAATAGGCTGAGAATAAGGATAGCGGTTTATGTTTTGGCTCAAGCAGCTTGGCTCAAAAAATAAAAAACCCGACTCAAAAAGTCGGGTTTTTTATAAAGCAGTTATATAATCTTAACCAATCGCGACACGCTTAAAAGCCGAGACGGTCAAGCCTTTGCTGGTTTTATCTAACAGCTGTGAGATTGTCAGAGAGTTATCTTTAACAAATTCTTGATTCAACAGGGTGTTCTCTTTATAAAATTTATTGAGTTTGCCCATTGCAATTTTTTCCAGCATAGCTTCTGGCTTGCCTTCCTGACGAGCCTGTTCCTTACCGATCTCGATTTCACGTTGAACGATCGTAGCATCAACACCATCCTTGTCTAAAGCAACTGGCTTCATGGCAGCAATCTGCATGGCGATATCCTTACCTACTTCCGCTACATCAGTGCCATTGGTATTGGTTAAACCAACAAGAACGCCCAGTTTACCATTTGAGTGGATGTATGATACCACTTTATCGGCTGATACAGTTTCAAAAGAAGCTACATCAATTTTCTCACCGATTTTACCCATCAAATCAGTGATGTGATCTTGCAGCGAGCGACCATCGGCTTGTGGAGTAGCTAATAAAGCAGCTTTGTCGGTGGCCTCTGTAGCAACAGCTGTACTGATAACAGCCATCGCCAGGTTTTGGAAATCGGCAACTTTCGATACGGGTTCAGTTTCGCAGGCGAGTGCAATCACTTTACCTGTTTTTCCATCTGGACTGACGTGTGCCAATACAATGCCTTCTGCAGTTGCATTGTCGGCCCGTTTGTCAGCTATTTTCTGACCCTGCTTACGCAGAATTTCTTTTGCTTTGTCAAAATCGCCATCAGCTTCGGTAAGGGCTTTTTTGCAGTCCATCATACCGGCTCCAGTCTCTTGCCGAAGTTTATTTACGTCAGCAGCGGTAATTGCCATGATAAAAGGGGTTGTTTGTTTGAATTGCCAAAATTTCTTTGGCAATTGGCTAATTATGTGTTGAAATGGAATAGCCCATAGCAACTGGCTACGGGCTATTTTTTATAGTCGATTAGTCAGCAGTTACCAATCCAATAATCCATCAGCTGGCAAACTAATAAACCGACTAAATTATGCTTCCTGCTCGTCTTCAGCAACGGCAGCTGGCGAAGAGTCAGCTACTGGCTGTGTTTCACCTTCGGCGCGAGCTTGCGCAAGATCTTCGTTACGTTTCGCTTCTTCTTCATCCTGAATCCGCTGATCGTCTTTATCCTGCTTCCGCTCCATAAGACCCTCTTCAATAGCTTTACCGATGGCAAGCGTAATCAATGAGATAGACTTATAGGCATCATCATTAGCTGGAATAGCGAAATCTACAGATTCGGGATTCGAGTTTGTATCGCAAATCGCGAAAACAGGAATACCTAAACGATGCGCTTCAGCAACAGCAATGTGTTCACGCTTTACGTCAACAACAAACAAGGCGGCTGGTAAACGAGTCAGATCGGCAATACCACCTAATACCCGCTCCAGTTTCTCTTTATCACGAGTACGGATCAAACGTTCACGCTTAGCAATACCTTTGACGGTCTCCTCGTCTTTCAGCATTTTATCCAGCGTTTGCATTTTCTTCAGTGACTTACGAATCGTAGCAAAGTTCGTCAACATTCCACCCTGCCAGCGGTCTGTTACGTAAGGCATCTTCAGACGGCGTGCTTCTTCCGAAACAATTTCCTGTGCCTGCTTTTTTGTTGCTACAAACATCACCTTCCGACCCGAGCGAACAATACCTTTGATGGCATTGGCTGCTTCGTCCAGAGCTGCAACCGTTTTGTTGAGGTCAATAATGTGGATGCCGTTTTTCTCCATGAAGATATACGGAGCCATCCGGGGGTCCCACTTACGCGTAAGGTGGCCAAAATGCACACCAGCGTCTAGGAGGTCTTTATATTCGATTTGTGCCATTTCTGAAAATGAACTAGTAAAAAATGATTAATAAAAAAATACGCAGCACCACGCATCGGCATCATCTAAGCGCAGTCTGGACAAGTAAGCAAGGTGTTGGATGCAAAGAGCAGGGAGTAAAAATACCATGCTCCGGGCGCCAGCCTCCATGCAGAATTAACGTTTCGAGAACTGGAAACGACGGCGAGCCTTCCGGCGACCATACTTCTTCCGTTCAACCATGCGCGAATCCCGTGTCAGGAATCCTTCTTTTTTAAGAGCGGGACGGAAATCAGCGTTCATTTCAACTAAAGCACGAGCGATAGCCATGCGAGTTGCTTCAGCTTGTCCGGCCACGCCACCACCGCGAACGTTGACTTTCACATCGTAACCACCCACACCGTTAACGGTTGCGAACGGTTGATTCAAAATGATTTGCAGGACTTCGGTCGGGAAATATTGTTTGTAATCTTTTCCGTTCACCGAGATGGCTCCGCTGCCTGCCGACATGTAGATGCGGGAGATGGCAGTTTTACGGCGGCCAATGGTATTAATACGATCCATTATGACTTAGAATTTAACTGCTGTGGGTTGCTGAGCGTCGTGTGGGTGTTGATCACCAGCGTAAACATACAGGTTGGTGTACAACCGCCGACCAAGCCGATTTTTCGGCAACATACCTTTCACAGCATGTTCAATGATGCGCTCAGGGTGTTTTTCGAGCAGCAACCGGGGCGATGCGAACCGTTGACCACCGGGATAACCTGTGTGGCGAACGTAAACTTTATCGGTCATCTTAGCACCCGTCAGGCGCACCTTGTCGGCGTTGATGACAATTACGTTGTCTCCGCAATCGACGTGCGGAGTGAAGTTGGTTTTGTGTTTGCCGCGAATCAGGCGTGCGATCTGGCTGGCTAGCCGACCGAGGATTTCACCCTGAGCGTCAACCACAACCCATTCCTTCTGCGCCGTTTCTTTGTTGGCAGAGATGGTTTTGTAACTGAGCGTATTCACTTTATGGAGACTAATTGGTTGATTTCTAATAATTTATCCACACTAAGGTGTGTCCCGGTCTGAAACGGGAGTGCAAATATAGGTGATATGGGTCTGAAAAACAAGGATATACTTGAGAATTCGTCTTAACGCAGCTTCAACGTTGCCAGGGCAAGAACAGCCAACATAATGCCGACGATCCAGAAACGAGTGACGAGCTTAGCCTCGTGATAGCCTTTTTTCTGAAAGTGGTGGTGTAAAGGCGACATAAGAAAGACACGTCTGCCTTCGCCGTACTTTTGCTTCGTGTATTTAAAATAACTAACCTGTATAATGACCGACATGTTTTCAACCAGAAAAATACCGCAGACGAGCGGAATCATGAATTCTTTACGAATGGCTAAAAATAAGACAGCGATAACTCCTCCTAGCATTAGACTGCCCGTATCACCCATAAAAACCTGAGCAGGATATGAATTATACCATAAAAATCCAACACAAGCTCCAACAAAAGCAGCGCAGAAAATTACTAACTCACCTGAGTTGGGTATATACATAATGGTCAGGTACTGAGAAGCAATTTTGTTGCTTGATAACCAGGCTAATACGCCTAGGGTTAACGCAATAATGACGGATGTGCCAGCTGCCAGTCCATCAATCCCATCAGTAATGTTAGCGCCATTGGAAATAAACGTAACGACAAAAATACAGACCAGTACGTAAACGATCCAGGTGTAGCTATCTGGCAGAAAACCGAACAGGAGCGCACTATAATCGAAGTCAATGTTTTTGACAAATGGAACGGTTGTTAGTGTCGATTTAATATCAGTATAAACATCAGGCACATCCGAGGTATTCAGCAAGCGTGGGGCATATTTACGGATTTTGACGTACTGGTTAAAATATAAAGTCAGCCCAACAATAAGCCCTAGTCCCACCTGTCCCACTACTTTAAATTTACCCTGTAAGCCTTCTTTATTCTTTCTGAAAACTTTGATGTAATCATCCAGAAAGCCAATCATACCGGTCCAGATAGTTGAAACCAATACCAGCACTACGTAGACGTTAGAAAGCTTCAGAAAAAGAAGGGATGGAATCAGCAGAGAGGCCAGAATTATAAAACCGCCCATTGTTGGTGTTCCGCGTTTCTGCATCTGTCCTTCCAGACCAAGATCGCGAATGGACTCACCAATCTGCAGATTACGAAGCGTGTCGATAATACGTCGCCCGAAAACAGCAGCAATGAGCAGAGAAGTTACCACGGCACCGAGCGCGCGAAAGGAGATGTATTGAAAAACCCCGGCACCAGGGAAGTTGTAGCGATCGTCAAGAAACTGAAAGAGGTAATAAAGCATAAATTATAATGAGCGAATGACTGATTGATAGAATGATCGAATAGCTGGCGTAGACATTTAATCACCGCTCCGGCGGCCCAGTCCTTCTATCAATCAGTCATTCAAATTACACACACGTCAAAGTTACTGATTTCCGCGTTCTGCGAAAGCTTCACGTAATACGGTCCGGTCGTCGAAGTCGTATTTTACACCTTTGATTTCCTGATACGTTTCATGGCCTTTGCCAGCGACTAAAATAATGTCGTGTGGCTTTGCAAGTGTTACCGCCTGATGAATGGCCTCGTGCCGATCTTCAATCGTTTTCGTTTTTTTGACGTCGACAGGGGAGACACCAGTTTGCATTTGTTCCAGAATAACCATCGGATCTTCATTACGTGGATTATCCGAGGTCAGAATGACGCGGTCGCTAAACCGGCAGGCAATTTCAGCCATGATCGGGCGTTTGGCCGCATCACGATTGCCCCCGCAGCCTACGACCGTGATGATTTGCTCATTCGCTTGCCGAAGGTCATTGATTGTTTCCAGAACGTTTTGCAAGGCATCGGGTGTATGGGCATAATCGACAATGCCTACAATCTTATCGTCTGAAACAACCTGTTCGAATCGGCCCGGCGGAGGGGTGATCCCCGACAATAATGTTAATACTTCATTAGGGTCTTCTCCCAGTAAAATGGCTGCGCCATAAACGCCCAGAAGATTATACGCATTAAAGCGGCCGATGAGTTTAAACCAGACTTCCTGGTTGTCTACCAGCATGTGTAGCCCGAACAAACTATCGGCAATTACTTTCCCTTTGAACGTAGCCAGCGTTTTTAAGGAATAGCTTTCCTTCCGGGCAGGCGTGTTCTGCAACATCACTAAACCACGTTTGTCATCCACGTTTGTCAGCGCAAAAGCTGAAGCAGGAAGTTGATCGAAGAAGCTCTTTTTTGCCCGGATGTAGTGATCGAACGTACCGTGGAAGTCGAGATGATCGTGGGTTATATTGGTAAAAATTCCTCCGGTAAACGTTAAACCGGCGATACGTTCCTGCACGACGGCATGCGAGCTTACTTCCATGAACACATGGGTACATCCATGGGTAAGCATTTTCGTAAGCAGTTGATTCGTCGTTATAGCATCAGGAGTAGTATGCGTGGCTGGGATTACTTCATCGTCAATTTGATTCTGAACGGTCGATAGGAGTCCACAGCGATAGCCCAATGATCGAAATAGCCGGAAAAGCAGCGTAGCTACGGAGGTTTTGCCGTTAGTACCTGTCACGCCAACCAGCTTGAGTTTTTGTGAAGGATGATCAAAAAAAATAGCGGCAACCAAGCCCATTGCCCGCGATGAATCCTGCACCTGGACATAGGCAACGGTGGGGTTGATCTCCGCCGGAAATTCTTCGCATAAAATGGCAGCCGCTCCCTGACGAACGGCTGTTTCAATGAAATTATGGCCGTCGGTGACAGTTCCTCGTACGGCAATGAATAAACTTCCGGAACCGACCTTACGCGAGTCCATTGTCAGACTTGTTACGTCAGTATTCATGCTACCCGACGTAGCCAGCAGCGAAATTTTATAGAAAAGGTCTTTGAGTTGCATACGGATAGAACGAACAAGCTGTTCGTTTGTCGTCTGCAAAAAAACAGATTGGCAGTCGGACTACCTAATTTTACGTGCTGGTACTTATCCCAATGTGAGTGTAATCACCTTTTGAGCCGTTTTGGTTGTTTCGGCACCTGGCTCAACGGATTGCTCTTTTACTTTCCCACGACCTTCAACCAGCACACGAAAGCCACGATTTTCGAGTAGAAATAAGGCATCACGTAAGCTTAAACCACGAACATCGGGTACCTGACCGGGGCGAGTCGGACGGGATTTCCAGCGGCCATCTGGTGAGGCTTCAACCCAACCTTCAGTCGATGGTTCGTTGGGTAATTTCAACGCTGATCCGATCGTGTGTAAATCGTCGGCGTAACCCGCTACTAAATCCGTTGACGATTGTGGCCGCGACGCACTTGCCTGCATAGGGGCATGCATCCGAATGTCGGAGGCAACAATCCGATCGGCTACGGCCTTAAACACAGGGGCTGATACGGCTCCTGCGTATAGACTGCCTTTATTTTCCCCCTGATGCGGATTATCGACTACCGTAATCATGCTGTATTTTGGTTTGTCGGAAGGGAAATAGCCGATGAAAGAAGTATAATAACGACCAGGCTGATACTGCCCGTTGATAATTTTCTGGGCGGTTCCTGTTTTACCCGCGATACCGTAATGGGGGTTGTTAATGTGCTTGGCCGTACCATTGGCAACGACGCCCCGTAGCAATCCCTGGGCCTTACGTATGGTCTCGGAGGAGCAGATAGGGCTAGATGATACGTAGGGCTTATTGTCTTCAATCAGTTCATCGGCAAGCTTAATTTGCTTCACGAGTAAAGGGCGTACCCAATAACCATTGTTGGCAACAGCGTTATAAAACGTAAGCATTTGCAGCGGAGTTATCTGCATTTCGTACCCATACGACATCGATGGCAGCGAATATTTGCTCCAGCCTTTCATATCAGGGTTACGAACCACCGGTACTGCTTCGCCCTTCATATGGATACCCGTCGACGTAGTTAAATGGAATTGGCGTAGATACTGGCAATACAAATCAGGGCGACTATAAAAATAGCTTCGCATGAGCAAATGAGTACCAATGTTCGACGATTTCTCGAAGACCTGCCGGGCCGTAATTGTTCCCGAGCCGCCCCCGTTGGAATCGGCTATTCGGAGGCCATTGTAACGGATAGCACTATGGCCTGTTTCAACAGTCTGATTCAGCGAAATGGCTTTCTCTTCCATCAGGGCCATCATTGTGGCTAACTTGAACGTAGAACCGGGGTCAGTACGTCCCGCCAGAGCATGGTTAAAGTTCTCGACGTACCGATTCCCTCGTCTGGTTAGATTAGCTAAGGCTCTGATTTCACCGGTAGCAACTTCCATCACAATAACACATCCTTTATCAGCCTTATATTTTTCCAGAGCTTCGTGCAGCGATGATTCAGCTATGTCCTGGAAATTAACGTCTATCGTTGTGTAAAGATCCATGCCGGGCTCAGGCTTCATATCCGGGCCGTCGTTAACGGGTTTACGAACCCCCCCTGATAGCACTTCAACTAGGCCAACGGCATTCTTGCCCGCTAAAGCAGGCTGAAAACTGGCTTCCAGACCAATAAGACCCCGGCCCGTTTTGGCGTCAAGATTCCCGATGGTACGTTCGGCCATACGATCGAATGGATGATAGCGCTCATAGTAGGGGCGTAGCACCCCTCCGCGAGCAGCTACTTTGGGCGTAGACCGGAAAAAGGGCCATTTAAGCATCTCCTGGCGCTCCTGAAACGTTACCCGCCGACGGTTTAACAGGACGTAACGACGTTTCCGATTGCGAGCATCCCGAACAACGTCGGCATAGTCGCGGGCGGAGCGGTCTTTATAGATTCGCGACAACAGCAGACCTAAGGAATCGATCTTTTTGGCGAAGTATTCTGGTTTGGCCACGGTTGGATCTAAGCCAACAACGTATGAGGGTAACGAGGTGGCTAATAGTTTGCCATCGGTATCATAAATGTTACCGCGCATGGCCCGGATCGTATCACGCTGGATTAAGGTGGCAGCTACGCGCTCGCTCCAGAACTTGCCTTTAAAGGTCTGAAAATACTGCACATAGACTAGTCGTGTGATGACTCCAAAGGCAAGAATAATAACTATGTAGAAGACGTGATTGGCCCGCTGAATGATATCCTGCTTAATGTTCATGGGTCTTAACAACGATTTTATGTGGAGGAGTTTGACTATCGGAAAGGCCAAGCGAAGCGACACGCTTGCTGATTTCGGATTGTTTACCGCTCTTATCAAAGTCAGCCTGCAGAACCGTTTCCCGCGAACGGAGCTCGTCTACCTGAACCGTCATGCGCTGAATCCGTCGAACCAGTCGTTCTGCATTGTGATTCAGGCCAATGTAAATAATCAGCAGAAACGTAACCCACAGAATACGGTCTATATGCCGAATGGGCCAGCTATTGTCTTCGCCAAACAGTCGATCTAACCCAATAAAGTCATTCAGCCACGATGCCAGTTTCAGTTTGCGACGTTGTTTCTTCTGTTGAGCCTGCTGGGCGATACGTTCGGGTTCCCGGAAAGTATTTTTAGCCATGACGGGTTAGGATGCGATATATTTACAAAGAAAGACAAATAGTATGACCTGGGCTTACAACGACGAAACCTTTCTTAGAAAGATTTTTTACCGGTAAAAAAATTAGACAGTTTAGCTAACTTTTTTATTCTTTCCAGCGCCATTCGTTAGCGATTTGCAAAGGTGTTCGTAACCCCTGCGTGACGAGGTAATCGCGGGTTTGGGTGTCGGTCTGCCGTCGGGTTGGAATGTCGTCGGCATCAGCAAGAGCATACAGCAGCATGGTGGCGTAACGGACCGTATTTTTCAACTGATCGGCATTGACGAGGTTTATATGATCGCAATTGGCGTGGTAGCAATTAAGAACCTCTTTGGATAAATGGCCATTCATACCTACTACGGGTACGCCTTCGAGCATAAAAGGCTGATGATCGGAATGAAGGCCAGCCTGATTTTGCATCTGATTGGCAAAGGCTGGTTCGACCTGTTGCATCGTTTCACCAACGGTATTCAGAAACGGTACAATATCCGAACGTCCAAAAGCATTCAGCCCATTGGGATCGTTGGTCATGTCAAGGTTCATCATGTAGCGCACCTTGTCCAATTGACCCGCTTGTTTTAGCTCATCAACCATTGCCCGCGAGCCGAGTAGTCCCTGTTCTTCACCCATGAATAAGACAAACTCGACCGTCCGCTTAGGTTTAAGTTTTAAGGCTTTAAAGGTTCGGGCAATATCCATGACGGCAAAAGAACCGATGCCGTTGTCGATCGCCCCCGTAGCCAGATCCCACGAATCCAGATGACCACCGACAATGATTTTTTCGTCAGGATATTTTGAGCCACTGAGTGTCGCCACTACGTTACGGGCGCGGATCTTACGACTTGTGTTCGTCATGTCGATCAGGGCATGAAGTGGGCTGCGCTCTTCCTGCATCCAGGCTCGTAACGCCTGCCCACTTTCGAGCGAAATGCAGACTGACGGAATTGGAATTAGCTTGCCCGTAACGGAAGCGGTACCGGTCAGTAATACGTTGCCCGGAACCAGATTGACCATAATAACACCTGACGCGCCATATTGAATGGCTAGCGCTGTTTTTTCAGACCGATGCAAATTTCGGGCGCCTTTTGTTGGCGCAGCCAGGCCAATGTTCACCAGGGCGACTTTGCCTTTTAGTTTATTTTTAATGGCCGCGAAATCGCCTTCCAACCCGTTGCCAACGTCAATGATTTCACCTTGTATGTGCGCTTCAACGGGTGAGTGCGCCAGTGCTACGACCGATACCTCCCGGAAATTGTCGCTACGGTACGGCACCACCGACAACGTAACGGTGTCGCGTGTCCAGGCTTCTACCTCAAAAGGTTCATAACGAATTTCTTTGAAACCATAGGATGCTAATAGATCGAAGGCATACGTTTCAGCGCGGGTGCCGTTTGAGCTACCCGTCAGGCGGTGGCCTACCTGTTTTGACGCATCAGCCAGCGTTTCATAAGCACGACTATGTCCTTTTACCTCCTCGTTTATGCGGGTAAAGACTTTTTGAAGGGAAAGTTTGTCAGGATAAAAAGCAGTTAATGAACCAACTGCACTAAGACAGAACAGCGCAATTCGGAAACGAGGCACGTAAAACGTTCGGGCCATAAGAGGAGGAGAAATTCTTTCTTAAATATAGGGAAAGCGCCACAGATTATCAATACCAACTGGTTAGACGCATTATGGGCATAAAGCGTTCGATTCAGCTCAAAAAATAGCGACTCGTTTATTTTACGGTCAACGTGGTGTCAGTTGGTAATTGATGTTTCATTGGCTTTAGCTGAACCGTCAGTCGACCAGCAAGCCACTCAGAATCAATGCCCGTTACCCCAAAAATACGATCCCAGCTACGTTCGAAGCAATGCGCTGCGTCTGGAAAAGAAATTGATACGTCTAAAGCCCGTTTGTAAAAGGAGGCAGGTCTTTGTCGCACTACGTTGCCATGCACCGCAAACTGTGCGCCTAAGACAAAGATGTAATGCTCGGGGCCATCCGTGTCAAACAAAGCCCGATGAAAACCACGCAGGTCAAGACCACGCCCATTTTCATTTTTACTCCACGGCTTGAAAAGCCGATGTCCTTGGTTATCATCGGTATCAATCAAATGACCAAGCCAACCGAATCCTTGTGGATAGTTTGTGGATAATGAGTTAGGATCAGCGACAAGATCACGTAGCATTTTCTTGAAGTCGTAAGCATGATCGAAGGGTTTGCCCTGGCAGAAGATTGTCCAATCGGCCAACGAGTTGTATCGATTAACAAGGTGATGCAAATACGTATGGGCTTCCCGTCCCACATTGGGTAGTGAAATGGCCTCCCAGTCTGTTAAGCTGCTATTGCCTTTATCATACACAGTTACGCGTAGTCCCTTTGGTACGTTACGTAACCAGTTAAGGTTTTCATTATAGTGGGCAACGACGAGCTCAATTGTAGGCATAACAGATTAGCCGAATAAAAACGTAGTGTAGACGTGTGGCATTATTCCGGCGCAAAGATGGCGGAAAACCGTATTTTTACGGTTAATCTTCACAACCGATCCATTACGACGGACCGCCATGAACCGAATTTATATTCCGTTACTTACTACGTTTATTTTGACCAGCATGACTCAGGCACAAACTCCCGTACTGACTGCACCTAAAGCCGTTGTTAAACCCAAAGAACTCGTTACTAACAACCATAAACGGATCGATAACTACTATTATCTCAACGAGCGTGAAAATCCGGAAGTTATCAAGTATTTGAAAGACGAAAACGCTTATCTTGATCAGGTACTAGCTCCTGTCAAAGACCTTCAGACGAAGTTATTTGATGAGATGAAAGGGCGGATCAAACAACAGGATGAGTCGGTTCCCTACAAAGAAGGAAATTATTATTACTACAGTCGATTCATTACGGGTGGTGAGTACCCCATTTACTGCCGGAAAAAGGGTTCTCTGCAAGGTGCCGAGGAAATTATGTTCGATGGGAACGTAATGGCAAAAGGCCATAACTATTACCAGCTCGGTGGCTACGAAGTTTCGGATAATGATGAACTCGCTGTTTTTGCGGAGGATACGGTTAGCCGAAGACTGTACACGCTACGTATCAAAAATCTGAAAACCGGTAAGATTTATCCCGAAGCAATCAAGGATACGGAAGCTGGAAGCTTTGCCTGGGCAACAGATAACAAGACGCTTTTCTACATTAAAAAAGATCCGCAAACGCTGCTCGGGTATCAGGTTTATCGGCACGTACTGGGCACTAACTCGAAAAGCGACGTACTGGTCTACGAAGAGAAAGATAACCAGTTCTACATGGGCCTGAGCCGATCAAAGTCAAAAAAATACATTGAGATTGGCGTTGATCATAATGGCGTAGCAACCGAATACCGACTGCTGGAAGCCAGTCAGCCGACGGGTGAATTCAAGGTTTTTCTGCCGCGAGAGAAAGGCCATGAGTACGACATTGTGCATTACAAGGATAAATTCTACGTCCGCACGAACTGGAAAGCGGAGAACTTCCGATTGATGGAAGTGCCCGAAGGAAAAACGACCGACCGTGCAGCCTGGAAAGAAGTAATTGCCCACCGCCCCGACGTGTATCTGGCGAATATGGATGTGTTTGTGAATCATCTTGTGTTGGGTGAGCGAAAAGCTGGGTTAACCAACATTCGGGTTATAAATCAAAAGACGAAGGCTGATGAATATCTTGATTTCGGCGAACCGGCCTACGTAGCGGGCATTGCTTACAATCCTGATTTTAACACGAACATCCTACGATACAGTTATGCCTCACTGACCACGCCCAACTCGACCTTCGATTATAATATGGATACGAAGGAAAAAACGCTGAAGAAGCAACAGGAAGTTTTGGGCGGCTTCGACAAGAATAACTACGAATCAGAGCGGGTCTATGCAACTGCCCGCGATGGCGTGAAGGTGCCGGTTTCATTAGTGTACCGAAAAGGCACGAAGAAAGATGGTTCCGCTCCATTATTGCAATACGCCTACGGTTCGTATGGAGCTTCCATGGATCCTGGCTTTAGTTCTACGCGTCTGAGTTTGCTGGATCGTGGCTTTATTTATGCCATTGCTCACATCCGGGGCGGACAGGAAATGGGGCGTCGGTGGTATGAGGATGGTAAAATGCTGAAGAAGAAAAACACGTTCAACGACTTTGTCGACGTATCGGAATACCTGATCAAAAACAAATACACCAACTCCGACAAGCTGTTTGCGATGGGTGGCAGCGCGGGTGGTTTGCTGATGGGCGCGGTCATCAATCAGGCTCCGCAATTGTACCGGGGCGTCGTAGCCGCCGTTCCCTTTGTGGACGTAGTAACAACGATGCTTGATGAAAGTATTCCGCTGACAACCGGTGAGTTTGAGGAATGGGGTAATCCGAAAAATAAAACGTATTACGACTACATGCTTTCGTATTCGCCTTATGATAACGTTGAGAAGAAAGCGTATCCCAATCTGCTCGTAACGACCGGCCTTCATGATTCGCAGGTACAGTATTGGGAACCAGCTAAATGGGTGGCTAAACTCCGGGCGATGAAGACAGACACCAACCAGTTACTGCTCCATACGAATATGGAAGCAGGCCACGGCGGGGCGTCAGGGCGTTTTCAGGCATTAAAAGAAATCGCACTGGAATATGCGTTTATCCTGAATCTGATAGGTACGAGACAGTAGTTCGATTATTTCTATACATACGATTTGACCCCGCTAGGGGTCAGATATTTATAGCTACTTATTTCTATAAACATCTGACCCCAGCGGGGTCAAATCGTATTGATATTTAGTATCAGGTGTTATGCTACACCGGGTTGAAACCCGGTGTAGCATAACACCACTTAGTATTTTGAAATGATTTACTGAACGCGATCGAAACGTCGCAATGAAAATAAGAACTGGTTTCTGTGATAATTTCTAAAAAACTGTCCTTTTCTCAACTCTACACTGTATTCCTGCTCGTTGCAGCTCTTTGTATTCTTGTCGGTAGTTGTCATTCGCGCAGTAACGATGCACTGGATGATCCTGCTATTGCCGTTGGGCAGCGGTTGGCTGAGAAACATTGTAATACCTGTCATTTATTTGTTGAACCTGGCGCTTTGAATAAAGATACATGGACTAAGCATGTTTTGCCTGCTATGGCACCTAATCTGGGTTTAGAGGTATATCCAGGCGGTCATTATTACGCTGGACGTAATGCGGCTCTTTCGTATGATGACTGGCAGAAGATTGTTGCTTATTACCAAACCCTCGCTCCGGAACGGTTAGACGCAAGTCAGAGATCAGTTGCTACTGAAGAGAACTGGGCTGTTTTTTCGCTTGAATTACCCCGGTGTGATACGTTCCAAACAGCTATGACGACGTTAGTGGCGGTGGATACCATTAGTCATCGACTATATTCAAGCGATGCGCTACGTAGCGACATTACCCAGTGGGATCAGCAGCTTCGCCCAGGCCGGTTTAAGCAACTTCGGTCTGCGGCTGTTCATGCTCAGTTTTTTCGGGATTCTGACAGAAACGAAAGGGGAGTGTTCACTAGTCTGGGTACGATGCGAGCGGCTGATATTTCGCGGGGAGACGTCATCAATTTACAGATAACCGACCGACAGGCAAAGGATTCATCAACCATCTATACCGATTTACCTCGGCCTCTCCAATCCGTTGCCGCTGATATAAACAAAGATGGATTGACGGACTGGATTGTTTGTGGCTTTGGTCATTTGCGAGGTGGTTTATACTGGCTAAAACAACAGCCGAAGCATCAGTTCACTAAAATTCCTATTCGGGAAGTTGCCGGAGCTGTTCAGGCAATTCCCGGCGATTTCAATGCAGATGGCTGGCCTGATCTGATGGTACTGTTCGCTCATGCCGACGAGGGAGTGTGGCTTTTTCTGAATGATAAACAAGGGGGATTTACGGAACGAAATTTGCTGAAGTTTCCGCCCGTTTATGGGTCAACCAGCTTTCAGTTAGTTGATTTTAACAAAGATGGCAAACTGGATATTCTGTATACCTGTGGGGATAACAGTGATTTCTCGAAAATTCTGAAGCCGTATCACGGCGTCTATATCTATCTCAATCAGGGTGATTTTCAATACAAACAAGCTTATTTCTATCCCATCAATGGTTGTACAAAAGCGATTGCGACCGACTTCGATCAGGATGGCGATTTAGACATTGCCGCAATTGCCTTCTTCGCTGATTTTCAAAATAATCCTGAAGAAAGTTGTCTTTATTTCGAGCAGAAAAAATCACTGCAATTTCGGCCGCATGCATTACCCGTTAATACGTATGGACGATGGATTTGTATGGATGTGAACGACTTCGATCAGGATGGCGACGCGGATATTGTACTGGGTAACTTTTCAAAGACGTTTATTATCCAGAAAGAATTGAAGCCGAAATGGGATACGCATTTACCGTTAATCGTGCTGAAGAATAAGACGCGGTAGGCGAAATAATATAAACGCAACATCCCGAAAGATTGAACCTTTCGAGATGTTGCGTTTAGAAGCCGACTAACAGGTAGGCCCTAATTCAGCCAGTCACCTGTGAAGCCCGCGCGTTTTAACCCTCTCTGGATATTTGGATTGCGTTTCATAAGATTCCAGACAAAATTGCTACGTAGGTTTTCGGCCATTATCAGAATTGGTCCCTGGTCAATACCGAGATAATCTACATCAAACCAGCCCGGCGTGGATTCGCCATTAGTCGTAGGCCCGTTGGCAAAAGATGAAGCGTAGCGGTACGTCGGATTAAAGGCATCGCGGAAGCCGTATTGGCCATAAAGCTTACTACCGTACTTCGTTTTCATGGCTCGTAAAGCAGGTACGCATATTTCGGGCGCAAAAGCCATTGAGCCGCCAGCTGCTGTAGGAGCAATAGTACCATCATCGACAATTTGCGTCGAAGCGGCTCCTCTAGCACGATATGAAAAGAAATTTCGGCTGCCAACCGTCGTATCTTTTGGACCGTCGCAGGCGGTGAGCCCCCAGATAGTTGAGCTGTAGTCCTGCCATTTAGCGGGATTATTCACGCAATAGGCTCGGTTAGCGTAGGTAGCCCGACGCGAGTTTTCAGCGTAATCGATACCCCGTCCGCGCATGTATTCGTCGCGAATGCCCCGGAAATCAATCCAGCAGTGTGAATACTGATGGCCAAATAAAGGATCAAAATTTACATGTGTTTGATCGTAGAACGTTGCCCATGGATACGATTTTGTCCAGGCAGCCCAGGTATCTGAGCCAACCGGATGCGTTGGCGAACCTAAGGCCAGTACGTAGAGTAACATGGCTTCGTTGTAGCCTTTCCAGTCGGCATCTATAAACCCTTTTTCGGGATGCCAGCCCATCGAGACAAAAGGCTTGCGGGGCTGAATCCACGTCCAATCAACACGTTCGTAAATCTGTCCGGACAATTGACGGATTTCTGCCTCAACGGGGGTATCCTTGTCAAAATACGTTTGTGCGCTCAGGATACCGCCAAGCAATAAAGCTGTATCGATGGTAGAAAGCTCGACCTCTTTGAAACGCTCGCCGGTTTTCATGTCCAGAAAGTGGTAGAAAAAACCTTTGTAACCGGTCACGCCTGTAGCTTTGTCCGATTGTGGTGCCTGGGCAAAAAAACGAAGTGTTTTTACGGTACGTTCAGCCGCCTGGTCACGAGTTATGTAGCTACGCTCAACGCCTATCAGATAAGACGTTAATCCGAACCCCACGGCAGCAATACTGGCGAACGATTGAGAAGGAGCCCGGTCAGGAACCATACCATTCGCAGGGTTCGTCGTTTCCCAGAAAAAACGGAACGTATCGCGCTGCAGACTGTCTAAGAAGGCATTGTCGGCCGTTGTCAGGGTCGTCTGTGAAGATGCCGAAGTTCCGGGCTCCGGAACAGACTGGCAACAGACAATCGACAGAGAACTACAAAAAATAAGAAAAGTCAGAAAGTGCTTCATAACGTTGAGCTTGCCAAACAGGTATTGTCGATGTGAGTGACGTTACGGAATACCGGGTTAAAACCCAGCGCAATACATCTGTTTTGATCGATTGTGCTGGGTTTTAACCCAGTGTTACGTAGTATCAGTTAGTAACCGGCATTCTGGGTTAACGCACCTCCGCTCAACTGAATCTGGTTCAGCGGAATAGGGAACAATTCGTGCTTGCCCGCAACGAAGTTCTTTCCAAGCGCCTGAAAAACGGTGGCTGCCCGGCCCTGACGAATCAGATCGAACCAACGGTCGTGTTCCATCGCCAGCTCTACGCGTCGTTCGCGCCAGATCGCCGTACGTAAATCAGTCTGTACGGTTGTCGTTACGTTCGGTAATACGCCCGTAGCACCACCCCGCGCCCGCGCCCGTACTAAGTTCAGAGATGCCAACGCTTTAGCTGACTGCCCCAGTTCGTTGGCGGCTTCGGCATTCATCAGCAGCACGTCAGCGTACCGTAGTATCCGAACGTTTTTGTTGGTTTCCCAGTCTTCGCCGTTGAAGGTTTCCTTCGTTTTGCTGATATACGCCTTGTAGTTATAACGCGGGTTCTCAACCGCTGTACCAACAACAACTCCATCCCAAAGTGTGGCACCGCGTTTTATGATAGTACCGTCTTTGCGAGTATCGCCCGTTTCATAGGCTTTTTCCAGATCTTCGGAGGGCGTGTTAAAGCCCCATCCCCAGCCACCATCTCCACGAGCGCCCTGGCTGACAAAATAACCCTGTGCACCCCGTGCTGGCGTAGTGCCTTTACCCTGAATTTCGAAAATCGACTCAACACCGTTTTCTGTGGATTCGCGCCAGAGTTCACCATAGTTAGGGTGCAGTGAATACTGGCCCGATGCAATAATCTCGTCCGTTAATCGCTGTACGACGTCCCATTTCTTCTCATACATCGATACCTTCGCTAACAGAGCTTTAGCGGCTCCTTTTGTAGCCCGGCCCAGTTCAGCACTGCTGTACTGCGATTTTTCAGGAAGGCCCGTTACGGCTGTTTGAAGATCTTTCTCAATCTGAGCATAGATCTGAGCACTTGTAGCCCGAACACGGCCTTGGTCAATATCAGCTTGATTCGTCGGGTCAGCAACTTTCGTAACGAGAGGTACGCCCCCGAAGCAACGAACCAGATTGAAGTAAAAATAAGCCCGCAGGAAACTCGCTTCGCCAATCAGTCGGGTTTTGAGCGTATCGCCGATGGTCAGTTTTGGCAGGTTGTCCAATGCCTGATTGGCGCGGGCAATGCCTTCGTACTGGCCTACCCATACTTCGTTGAACGATAAACTTGACGAAGTGAAAGTTAAGTTATCCAGTTGATCTTTATCTGTTCCCGTATCACCCGGCGAGGAACCCTTATCCGCATCGTCGGAGGTCATGCTCGATACGCCATTCCAGGAGAACGAAATAAAATTCCAGTCGAGCATCTTGGCGTATACGGCATTTACCAACGTAGTGGCTGCGTTCGGATTACTCGAAAAGAAGTCAGTAGGTGTTTGTTGACCCTGGGGTGGTACGTCCAGAAACGTTTTGGAGCAGGACGTTGCCAAAGTCAGGCCGCCGATGAGGGCGAGGGTAGCTAGTTTATACGATGTTTTCATAGTAGTTTGTTGTCTGCTTAAAATCCAAGATTTACACCTGCCAAATACGCTGATGAGACCGGATAGCCACTCAGTTCGATACCTGAGTTTAGGGGGCCTCCTGGTAATTCGGGTGAAAAGCCCGAGAATGACTTAATGATGAACGGATTCTGTGCCGTTATATAGAACCGCGCCCGATTGATTTTCATCTTCGATACGACAGCCTGCGGCAACTTGTAGCCCAGAGTTATGTTATTAACCCGGAAGAACGAACCCGATTCAACGTAGTAAGTCGACGAAATCGGGACGGCATTGCTGGCGCGAGGTTCGGTATTGCTGGGGTTAGTGGCCGTCCAGCGATTAGCGCGGCTGGCTTCGATGTTTTCGTTACCGAAGCGTTGTGCTTTCTTGCCATTGTATACCTGATTGCCAAAATTGGCGTACCAGTCGGTCGAGAAATCGAAGCCGTGATACGTAAAGCCACCGTTTACACCGAAATACAATTTGGGCTGATACGAGCCGACAAAAATCCGGTCTTTGTCGTCAATGATACCATCGTTGTTTTGATCCGTATATCGGAAATCACCTGGCTTAGTTCCTTCAACCTTGGCTTTGGCCGCATCAATCTCTGCCTGATTCTGGAAAATACCGTTCGTCTGCCATACCCAGAAGCTACCGACTGGCTGACCTACGGCCGTACGTGTGGTGAATTGACCATTGCCAATCCCCCCTTCATTGATCGGTAGACCTCCCTGTACATCTTCGAGCCGGTTTTTGTTCGCGGTTACGTTAAAGCCAACGTTATATTGAAAATCAGTATTGACCGTGTTTCGCCAGTTCAGGGAAAACTCTACGCCCTGGTTGAGCACCGTAGCTGCATTGGTTAAATATTGACCATCTACATCACCGAAAATGGCATCAATCGGCTTCTGGAACAGGGCATCGTGTGTCCGTTTGTTGTAATAAGCCACTTCGCCCGACAGGCGATTTTTAGCCAGCGCAAATTCCAGCCCGATATCAGTACCCGTTGTTACTTCCCAGTGCAGGTTTGGATCGATCAGATTCGTAATGGTACGTCCTTGTTGAGTAACCTGGTTTGGACCAAAAGCATAGTCAAGATCGCCTGCTATGGTGCTGAAGAAGGCACTGGCTGGTATTCGGTCGTTACCGGTACGTCCCCAGCTTACACGGGCTTTAAGCAGGTCGAAGGGAGTTGCGCCCAGCATAAACGGTTCTTCGCTGATGATCCAGCCTGCGCCGACCGAAGGGAAAAAGCCCCAGCGGTTATTGGTCGGAAACTTACTCGATCCATCGTAACGGCCAGTGGCGGTCAATATGTATCGGTCGCGGTAGTTGTAGTTAAGCCGGCCGATGTACGATTGTCGCGTTTCCAGTGTGCCGGTCTGCTCGTTTGTCGCCGATGACGCACTACCCGTGTTCAGGTAAAAATAGTTCGACTGGGGCGGTACGTCCTGCCGTACGCTACGTAACACATCGCCCTGAAAACGTTCGGCTACGTAGCCAGCCAGCAACTTTACACTGTGTTTTTCGGCAAACGTATTGCTGTATTCGGCCGTATTCGTCCAGAGCCAGCGGGTGTTATTCGATCGGCCAACCGTTAATTTACTGGTCTGATTTTGCTGGTTTGACGATACGCGGTATACGGGCAGATACTCGTACGATCGTAGATTGTTTGACTCGATGCCGAAGTTGGAAATGACGGCGATGTGTTTGGCAATGGTGAGGTTTGCAAAGAAAGAACCTTGTAAACGCAGCCCTTTCGCCTGGAAGTTTGTATAATCTATTTGCGCAACGGGATTGGCTACGTTGTTACGGGGTGAATAGCCATAAGAGCCATCCGGGTTTCGAACCGGTACCAGCGGAGCCTGCCGATAAGCCGTTGTGAATGCTGAATAAATCGAACCGCTACCCCGAACAGGCGACGTAGTGCTGATGTTATCGGTCGCTTCTAGTAAAACACTACCCGCGTCTGCCAGCGTAGAATTGCTGTTCGATAGACTCAGATTATGCCCTAATTTCAGTACGGGCGACAAAGTGTAATCGTTATTCAGACGCAGCACTAAGCGGTCATAATCGTTATTCCGTAGAATACCTTTTTCCGTGAAATAACCGGCGCTAAAGAGATACGTTGTCTTATCGCTACCGCCACTGACGGATAAAGCGTGGTTGTGCTGGAAACCGGTTCGGGTAATAGCCTTCAACCAATCGGTGTTCGTCGTAATCGCGTTGGGATCGAACGGGAGTGGGTCAGTTGGGCTGTCATACCGTACCGCTTCGTTGTTGTACTGAGCAAACAATTGAGAGTCAGCCATCTTTACGCGATTGGTCAGCGTCCGAATGCCCACGTAGCCGTCATAACTAACCTGTGGTGCTCCCGTTTTGCCCCGTTTGGTCGTAATCAGAACGACGCCGTTTGCGGCCCGAACCCCGTAAATAGCGGTTGCCGATGCATCTTTCAGAATATCGACCGACGTAATGTCTGATGTATTAATGTTCCGAATGTCTTCCGTAATAATTCCATCTACTACGTAAAGCGGATCAGCACCACCGAGCAATGTACCTGTTCCCCGAATCCGGACGACGGGCGCCTGGCCGGGTGCACCTGAGTTGATGATCTGCACGCCAGCCACTTTGCTTTGCAGCGCCTGCGTAGCCGACAGCACCGGCTGACGTACCAGTTCTTCGCCTTTTACCTGCGCTACCGCGCCCGTTACGTCGATTTTGCGCTGGGTACCGTACCCAACAACAACAACTTCTGTCAGCGATTTCGTGTCCTCCAGCAGCGAAACGTTAATGGTTGTGCGACCCCCAACGGCCACCTCCATTTTCTGGAAACCAATACTGGAAAAAACCAACGTAGCGTTTTCTTCGGCCTGAAGCGAATAGACACCGCTACCGTCGGTTACCGTACCCGTTGTTGTTCCTTTTACCTGTACGGTTGCGCCCGGCAATCCTATACCAAAAGGACCGTCTGTTACTTTACCCGTTATCCGAATCGGAGCCGCGCTGGCTTCAACCGGACTGATCGATAGGACAAGCATAAGCCCTGAAAACAGTAGAGCCAGTCTCCTACATTTTTTACGTAAAGAAGTGTTTGTCATAATGAATTAGCTTAAGTTTTCTGCTGAGTATGAGTTTTGCATCAAGTACTCGCTCATAACTAGATTAACTGGTTTTTGCACTAACTTTCTAATATTTTTTTGCACAAAAGTAGGGGAGTGTTAATTTTACTCCTAAATGTTAGCTACATCATTACTACATCATATCGCTCTTTTTAACCTGTATTGAAGGATTTTTAATACATCAGGGTTGTTTAAGGGCTGATTTTCATGGAAAAAGGTAAAGTCGATCAAGTGAACCATTTTTTTGTGGGATTTATCTTGGCATTTTGGCCCTTGTTCGGGAACGGGGCGCTTAGTTTAGCACAGTCGTCTTATAGCTTTTGCCAACCTGAGTTGATTGCCTATACCCGCCAGACGTACGGTGCCTATAATCAGAATTGGGGCGTGGCTCAGCATCCAAAAACGCGCTTCATGTATTTTGCCAACTCTAAAGGCTTACTCGAATTTGATGGCAGTAGCTGGAAGGCGTATGAACTGCCTCGCAAACAGAAAGTCCGATCAGTGGCTATTGATAAACAGGGACGAATCTATACAGGTGCTCTTGGGGAATTTGGCTATTGGCTTCCGGGGCGGGATGGTGAGCTAACGTATCATTCACTAGCACCGTTAATTCAGGAGAAAACCTTTCTGAACGAAGAAATCTGGAATATCCTGATTACTCCACAGGGCGTGTTGTTTCAGTCATTTGCCTTTGTGTATCGGTATCATCAGAACCAGATTAAATCGCTACATCCACCTGCAAGTCTACTGTTTATCCATCAGGTCCGTAATCGGCTTTTAGTGGAAATAATTGGGAAAGGACTTTATGAATTGCGGGGTGACCATTACGTTCTTCTAAAAGGAAGTGAGTTTCTGGGCCGGGAAACCGTTAATACGATTCTACCCATTGGCGATAGCGATTTTCTTGTTGGTACAGAGCGGGCTATTTATCGCTATGACGGCAGCCAGTTTAAACCGTTTAATAACCAGCTCAATACGTTCATTCAGCAAAATCGCCTAAATCGGGGCATACGTATCGGAGTTGATTTATATGCGTTTGGTACGTTACTCGATGGCGTATTAATTACAACGGCTGATGGTCAGGTTCGGTATCATTTCAACCAAAAAAATGGCCTACAGAATAGCACCGTTTTGTCGATGTGTCAGGAGGTTGACGGCAATCTGTGGGTCGGTTTGGATAAAGGAATCAATCTGGTAAACCTGGATTCCCCGATTCGGTATTTTACAGATACAAAAGGTGAATTGGGAACACCCTACGACATGGCCCGTTACGGCGATACGTTGTATATCGGCACGAATCAGGGCGTTTATTACAAACCTTTAAACCGGAATGGAACACCATTTCAACTGATTTCGGGTACGCAGGGGCAGGTCTGGGATTTAGCTGTCATTGACAATCAGCTGCTATGTGGGCATAACCAGGGTACATTCCGTATTGCTGGAGCGAAAGCTCGTTTGTTATCGGCTATCACGGGCGGCTGGGTAGTGCGTAAGCTAAACCATCACCCGGACTATCTTATTCAGGGAACATATACCAATCTGTGTATTTACCGGAAAGACGCTAGGGGACAATGGGTATTCTCGCATACGATCAGTGGCTTTTCAGCGCCAGTCCGGCAATTGGAAGAAGATGATAATGAAGAAATATGGGTCAATAAATCACCGAATCGAGGTATACAGCAACTCCGTTTGTCAGCTGATCTGCGTCGCGTAGAGGCCATCAAAGAATATAGAGAGGGTACGTTCGGTGGACCAGCTAGTAATCTGTATAAGATTCAGCAACAGATTCTGGTGACTTCGGCTAAAGGCCTATTCAACTACAAGGCTCATACGAGACAATTCGGCTCGGCACAGACTGTTTATCCCTGGCTGACGTCAGACATTCGCAAACTCTTTCCACTGGAAGATTCCGGGCTGTTTTTACTTCGACAGGATGGCTCGTTAAGCTGGATCAAAGCTGGTAGTTTGCCCGTTGATATCCCGGTAAAAAGTAATCAGTGGGTGGAAGAATACGAAAATGTTGTAGCACTCGATACAAACTATGTTGCAGTTTGTCGGGAGAATGGGTTTGCCCTACTACCTCGCATGGCTTTAAAGCAGATCGTAAGTGGGTTAGTACCTCCGCCAATAATCCGGAGCGTAACGGCGGGCGATAAACCCAGGACAAAACGTACGTTTCAGCAATCTAATTTCCCAACGGAACTATCGTTTTCGTACAAGCAATCAACTATACTTATTATGTTCTCGACACCGTATTATACTCGACCTGTCAAATACAGCTATTGGCTCGAAAACAGTACGTATACCTGGACACCGTATGCGGCTATTTATCAGAAAGAATTTAATAACCTGCCGCCCGGCCAGTACGTATTTCATCTAAAATCGAACCTCAGCCCCAAAGAAAGCACACTCACATTTGTCATTCAGCCTCCCTGGTATTGGAACAACTGGAGTAAATTGCTGTACGCGGCCTTGTTTGGATGCTTCGTCTGGCTGTTTTACCAACTGCATCTTCGGCGGGTGGCTATACAGCAGAATCAAATTCGGGAAAAACTGGAAGAAAAATTACGTCATCAGGAAGAGCAAAGCCAGCGGGAAATCATTTTATTGCAAAAAGAGCAGTTGGAGCAGGGGCTGATTCAGAAATCGGAAGAACTGGCGAACTCAACCATGTCGCTTATTCAGAAGAATGAGCTATTGATGCAGCTCAAAGATGAACTCAATCGGGTAAAAGTTCGCTCGGGCAGCCGGGTGTCGGGCGATGATTTTCAACGCATAAACGTATTGATTGAGACGAACATTTCGAGCGAACAGGACTGGAAGTTATTTGAAGCAAACTTTAATAAAGTCCATGAACAGTTTCTAAAACACCTCATCGAACATTACCCCGACCTAAGTCAGGGTGATCTGAAACTGGCAGCTTATCTGCGCATGAATCTTTCGACCAAAGAAATCGCTCAACTGCTGAATATTACGCACCGAAGCGTTGAACTAAAGCGCTACAGGTTACGTAAAAAGCTCGATTTAGATGCGGATACGAATCTGAGCGAATTTATGATCAAATATTAACCGTCACATCAAGTTCCACTCTTTCCGGTATTCTCTCGAAAGGAAGGCGTTGGCTTGGGAATTGTGTCTGAACTTCTCTTTCCGGGCGTTCCATTCCAGCGGCTGACCCAGTCGGTACGAAATCAGCCCAAGGTGCATCGGCATCGTCATTTGTCGGGCGTAGGCTAGATTGGACTCAGGCTGTTTGCGTGATTTAACCGCGTTAATAAAGTTCTGCTGGTGCCCCGGCGACCGTTCTAGGGTAATGGGGATTTCTGGTACGTCAGTCATTGTTACGCCATTGATGGTGATCTCACGAGTGTTATAATCGCAGAGTAGCGTTCCTTTATCACCTTCGAAATAAGCACCAATACCTTTTTTTTCGGCACCCGGTACGTTGGGTGGCGTACTGGTCCAATGGAGATTTAACTCGTCGAATTCATAGTCAATGTCAATCCATTTGGGCGCATCACCGATGCCTTCGGGTGCTTCGCCCTTTGCGCTGATACGTTTCAAGCCTGTAGGGTTGATAGACCACCACACGACGTCAGCAATATGGCACCAAAAATCCTGAAAAACTCCACCCGAATAATCCAGAAAATAACGGTACGTAAAATGACAGCGCTCGGGTGTGTAAAGCGAAACAGGAGCGGGCCCCTGCCACATATCCCAATTTAACGTAGCGGGTGGAGTTTGGTAATTAGCGGGACCAAGTACGGGCGGAAAGCCTGTTTTCCAGAGTCGTACGGTATGCACTTTGCCAATAGCTCCAGACTGAATGATTTCTACGACGCGGTGGTAATTGTCGCCCGCGTGGATCTGCGTACCTAACTGAAAAATCCGATCATAACGATTCAGGGCTTTCAGCATCTTTTGGCCTTCCCGAACACTGTACGACAGCGGTTTTTCGCCGTACACATCTTTGCCAGCCTGAAATGCCATGATCGCAATCTGAGCATGCCAGTGATCGGGCGTTGCGCACGTGATAGCGTCAATGTCTTTTCGATCGAGCAAATGCCGAAAATCGGCGTAAGTTTTCGCCGTTGTATTGGGCTGTAAGGTCTGTAGGGTATTTAGTGCTTTATTCAGGTGCGTTTCATCCAGATCGCACAGACCCACAACCTCTACTTCTGGCAGTTTGGCAAACCAGTTCAGATGATTGGTGCCCATGCCATTCAGGCCAATATGAGCCACACGTACGCGGTCGCTGGGAGCGACTTTTCGTTTAAAATCAGGAAACAAAGCCAGACTAAGGGCAGCCGCACTGCCTTGCTTGAGAAATTCCCGACGATTGGGTTGAAGTGTCATGTGATAGGGTCAATGGATCATGGCTACGTTACTGATTATCAATAGTAGGTTCCTTCTAAAATCTACTATAGACGTGACCCTATTCTGCGCCCATTTTTAAGACCTGTCCTACGTCTTTATGATAGAGCCGACCAATAGGAAACTCCTGCCCGGAAATGTCGACGTAACTCGACGTGTAGGCTGATATTTTATCAATAGCCACAATGAACGAGCGGTGGATACGTAGGAAGCTGGTTTCCGGTAGCATTTCTTAGTTCGAAACCATCCAGGGCATAATTCCGGTAGGCCGTTGTAAAAATGACTTTGGGTGGCTGTTGTAAACTACGCACGAAATCCATATCGATTTTTCAACAGAAACCGGGGAACTAGCCAATATAGAATCAAATACGTGAGAAACATGTGGGCTGGCATGAACAAGACTGCATCAATAAAGGCAATTGAGAATCCCTGGAAGATGGCTACGTTCCAGCTAATGCCTTTTTGAAGTAAGGCTCCGAACGGTAAAAAGCCGTATGTAAAGGCAAAAAAGAGAATCCAGGCCAACCAGAACAACCCGTGCCTCGCCAGGCGTTGACGAAGTTGATTAGAGAAGGCAAATTCGTTGCTCAGACGTTGCATGTACTAGCCGATTGCTAAGCCGAAGATAGACAAACGGAGCGTCTTCGCCTATAGGCTGACTCAATTGTCGACCAACGACAACGTGTGGTCGCTTAACAACCGTATTAAGTGGGGAAACACGTTGATAGACAATAAAATGACGTGTAGCGACAGACAGGTATAGGAGGGCGAAAAACTGAGCGGACAATGGCGTGTGTTTCTACTTTTGACGCAGTTGCCGACTAAAGCAAACACATAAAACACACGTACTATGAACACCATCTCACAACTCCGTCTGGCCGTAATGACTCAATTATTTCTGGCCGCTTCGTTTAGCACACAGGCTCAAACCAAAAAAGAATCCTTAATCTCTAGTGAAGGATTCTGGGTTGTTGAAACCCCAGTCAAAAGTCGCCACTGCATCGTACGCTTTTATACGGATGAGCAGAAATTAATTTACGAAGAAACCGTAAATCGCTGCCTGAATATCGCTCGTAAACAAACCAAACGTCAATTGAACGTAGCATTGGAACAAGCTATGTTCGTTTGGAATGCTACGCACAAAGTACCAACAGATCGCCAGTGGGTAGCTAATTTGATAAAAAATAACTGCTGTTACGTCCCAACGGGTTAAAACTGGTCGTAAGAGATATAACTATATGCATTGCAACCGGCTTTAACCCGTTGGGACGTAATGGATATACGGGCGAGTGGGTAAATTGCTGTGTACGCTCACTTTGATACGTATACACGCAATTATTCGCTCTTCATGCAATCCAACAGACGCACGTTTATAAAAGGCATATCGGCCGCTTCAGCGCTGGTTGCTACTGAAAGTATCGCTAAGCCCTTCGGTTTTCCAGCCTATATTCCGAACCTGGCGAAAATCAGCCCCAACGACAAGATTCGTATTGCCACCATCGGTATGGGTATTCAGGGAAATTTCGATACGCAGGCGGCTCTACGTAATCCTGATGTTGAACTGGTCGGCGTAGCGGATCTCTACACCGGTCGACTCGAACACGCAAAAACGGCGTTTGGAAAAGATAAAGAACTCTTCACCACCCGAGATCATCGCGAAATTCTGGCTCGTCCGGATGTGGATGCGGTTCTGGTGGTTACGCCTGATCACTGGCACGATCACATTACTATTGCGGCCCTAAAAGCAGGTAAGCACGTCTATTGCGAGAAGCCAATGGTGCAGCATCTGAGCGAAGGCAAAGCCGTGATTGATGCCTGGAAAAAATCGGGAAAAACCATGCAGGTGGGTAGCCAGCGGATTAGTAGTGCCTCATTTCAGGAAGCAAAACGACTTGTTCAGGCGGGCGAAATTGGTGCGATCAACTACATTGAGTCGAACAGTGACCGCTTTAGCGCCATTGGTGCCTGGAATTATTCTGTCCCACCCGATGCGTCACCCCAAACTGTCGATTGGGATCGGTTCCTCGGCGACGCACCCAAGCGGCCGTTCGATGCTAACCGTTTTTTCCGCTGGCGGAATTATAAAGATTACGGTACGGGCGTAGCAGGCGATTTGTTTATCCACCTCATTACAGGCGTTCATTTTGTAACGAATACGCTGGGACCCACGCGCATTTTCTCGTCGGGTAATCTGGCCTACTGGAAAGACGGCCGCGATGTGCCCGATATCATGGCGTGTATTATGGATTATCCTAAAACTGACCAGCATGAAGCGTTTCAGATGGTGCTACGTGTCAATTTTGCCAATGCGGGTAAAATCAACGACGTAACACGCATCATTGGCAACGAAGGACAAATTGAGTTTTCGGAGAATAATCTCATCATGACGAAAAAGAAATTGCCAATAGCACCGGGTTATGGGGGTTACGACAGTTTCTTTACGTTCACTGAACCGGTACAGCAGGAATTCGTTAAGGGATACGATGCCAAATATCCGCCCGAAACACGTACTGCCGAACCTGTAAAAGAGGTGAAATTTACGGCTCCTAAAGATGACGATGCCCACGCTAAGCATTTTGGCGACTTTTTTGCCAATGTCCGCAGCGGTAGTCAGGGAACGCTCGAAGATCCTGTATTTGGTTTCCGGGCAGCCGCGCCGGTACTTGCCTGCAACGAAAGTTTCTTCGAGCAGAAAGTGGTGCATTGGGATCCCGTTACAATGACACAAAAGAAACTGGATAAAGTGCCTTCTACGCCAAAGAAGAAAATAATAGCATCGGCAAAGGGAACGAACCGCAAAACCTAGACAGCTGAAAGCCGCTTATCCGTAACGGATTTGTTTCAGTACTTGAGTAAAGGTCAACTAAGCTTCGATCTTGGTGCGCCCCCATCCGAATCAACTATTTATAGAAGCCATATGGACTATAAAGCGTTGATTCGGATGGGGGCGCACCAATGAAGGATGAAATCTATTTATGCCTAAGCACTTCTTATTGATCAATCTTTTGTGAAGACCGTAATTGCTGCATGGCTAAACGTAGCTTCTGTCTGGCCAATTTAACGGGTATATCGAGTGAGTTAGCAGCCTCTTCGGGCGTGCAATTTTTAAAGAGTACCTTATCTAGTAGTTCTTTTAATTGTAAATCAACGGACTGGGCAGAAGCACTGGTCAGCAGAGACATATTGGCTGACGGTGAACCAGAAACGGTAACCTTTCCTGACGTAGTAAGTTGAAAAGCTGATTGGTTTATGGCTTTACGTTTCTCCAGCGTGTCCAACGCCGTATTCCGGGCAATGAGCAATAGCCACGTAAACAAAGGCTGCTTTGCAGGTTGGAACTCGCTGATTTGTGAACGTACGTTTCTGAACGTTGCTTCGAGCAAGGGTAAGGCTTCGTTTTCATCACGGACAATCTTCACAATAACACCCAGCAGCATAGCAGCATATTGATCATACAAAGCCGAAAAAGCAGAGGTCGTATCCGTGTTTAATCCGTTCAAAAAATTCTCTCCATTACCTAAAGATTCTGAGCTGTTTATGGTTGGATGGATAATAAAAGTTTCGTTCACGCTACGTTCGTTTCAGGTGGGTTGATCCCAGACAGCTCGTACATAGAAAAGCCGCCCGGTAAATTCATGTATATACATGCTAACTAAGCAATAATTAATTTAGTTTTTTATTAATGCTGGGTTTTTATTCAATACATACGCTGATAAAATGAATAACCGTTGCATGGGCTTCATTATGTACCTTTGAATACGAATTCAACATGGTCTTATGAAATACAAAAAGCACGTTTTTATTTGCAACAATCAGAAAGCAGCGCCAAAAAAATCCTGTGGTGAGGCACACGGTAACGAATTAGTCGACGCGTTCAAAGCGGCCCTTGCCGAACGGGGCTTGCTTAAGGAAATGCGTGCCCAGCGAACAGGTTGTCTGGATGCCTGCGCGTTTGGTCCCACTTTAGTCGTTTATCCTGAAGGAACTTACTATGGAAATGTTCAGCTATCTGATGTTAACGAAATTGTTGATAGTCATTTAGTTAATAACCAGCCCGTTGAGCGACTAAAATTAGATTTTTAAGCCAGTATCGTCAGTCGATAGTCACCAGAACGAACAGTTCATCAAGGCTATTTATAACCTATAAATAACTATCGACTGACGACTATTGACTCTTTGACTATGTACAAACATCTCTTTTTTGATCTCGATCATACGTTATGGGATTTCGATCGGAATTCGGCAGAGTGTATTGCTGAGTTATTCGATACGTTCCGGCTGGCGGATGTAGGCATTCCTTCGTCCGAAGAATTTAGTCGACACTTTATCGCTATCAACCGGAAGTTATGGGCTGACTACGACAAAAATCTGATCGAGCATAGCTACATTCGACAGCACCGCTTCCCACTGGTCCTGCGCGCGTTAGGCATAGATGAGTCGGCCGTTCAGGTGGATCTCAATGTCGAATATTTGCGTCTTTTACCGCTTAAACCGCATTTGCTGGAGTCGGCTCGTGAAATCTTGGATTATCTGCAGGGGCGCTATATTTTGCACATCATCACGAATGGCTTCGCTGAAATCCAGGCGGTAAAGATGAACAGCTCTGAAATCGCTCATTACTTTACGAACGTCATTACCAGCGAGAAAGCGAATGCCAAGAAACCCGATCCACTGGTGTTTCAATATGCCATGGAAATCAGTAACGCTACGGTGTCAGAGAGCCTGATGATTGGTGATAATTATGAAGCGGATATTCTCGGGGCCAAAAGCGTAGGTATGGATACGGTTTTTTATAATCCGCAGGGAATGGTTGTAGACGACAAATCCACATACGACGTTCGCCACTGGAATGAACTTATAGACATTTTATAACCTCTATGTGAAAAGTCTGAACCCAGCTATGTATCACCTTTTTCGACCGTTTCTTCTCTGCTTCTGCCTTTCTTCTTTTCTGCTGCAGGCACAATCCATAAACGTTGATGTGTGTGTCTACGGTGGTACGTCAGCGGGCGTGATTGCGGCTTATTCAGCGAAGAAATCCGGTAAATCAGTTGTATTAATTGAGCCAGGAAAGCATCTCGGTGGCATGTCGTCGGGTGGATTAGGAGCGACCGATATTGGTAATAAACAGGCCATTACCGGTCTTTCACGAGGATTTTATCGACGTGTTGGTCGACATTACGGTCAGCCGGAGCAGTGGACATTTGAGCCACACGTAGCCGAAGCTGTATTCAATCAATATATCAAAGAAGCCGACGTACCAGTCTGGTATGAGTATCGGCTGGCATCCGCAAAAACGCAGAATAACCAGATTCAGGAGATTACGCTTGAATCGGCTCAGGCTGGAAATCCATCAGGAAACCGAACCGTTCGGGCGAAACAATTTATCGACTGCTCGTACGAGGGGGATCTGATGGCTAAAGCAGGCGTAGCGTATACGGTTGGTAGAGAATCGGCTAGTCAATACAATGAATCACTCAATGGGGTGCAGTTCCGGGATAAGCATCAGTTTCCGGATGGAGTCGATCCGTACGTGATTCCCGGAAAACCCGAGAGCGGTTTGCTGTGGGGAATCAGCACCGCTAAACTTGCCCCTAATGGCACGGCCGACCGGAATGTACAGGTTTATAATTTTCGCTTATGCTTTACGGATGATCCCGCTAACCGCATCCCCATTACGCGTCCCGAAGGCTACGATTCAACGAAGTATGAGTTGCTGTTACGTCAGATTGCCAAAAAAATGCCGAAGGAGTTGACCTGGAATCTGATGCACTTCGTGATGATGCCCAATCACAAAACTGACATCAATAACTGCGGAGGTTTCTCAACCGATATGATTGGCGCTAACTACGACTACCCGGATGGAAGCTACGCTCGTCGTGCTGAAATTATTCGTGAGCACGAACTATATACAAAAGGCTTTTTCTACTTCATCGGCCATGACCCACGGATGCCGAAACACCTGCGCGACGAAATGCTGCAATGGGGCTACCCGAAAGATGAATATGTCGATAATGACCATTTTACGCCCCAATTATATATTCGCGAGAGTCGTCGGATGATAGGGGAGTACGTAATGACGCAGGCAAACTGCGAAGGAAAAACGATTGTGTCAGATCCTGTTGGCATGGCCGCTTACACAATGGATTCGCATAACTGCCAGCGGTTAATTGTTGAGGGTCCGGGAGCCGTTGCTCAGGTACGTAATGAAGGCGATGTACAGGTTGGCGGATTTCCGCCGTATCCGGTTAGTTATCGAGCCATTATTCCAAAGCGCGGCAGTATTCAGAACCTTCTGGTACCGGTTTGTTTATCGGCCAGTCACATTGCGTACGGTTCTATCCGAATGGAGCCGGTTTTTATGGTACTGGGCCAATCGGCAGCACAGGCGGCTTGTCTGGCCATTGACAGCAAGAAAGCCGTTCAGGATATTGACGTACCGAAACTACAGCGCTTGATTCAGGCACAGAGTGATCAACTAGTTAAGTGAGTTTTTGACATGCTGACCGGTCCACCGGTGCGGAAGGAAGTATCTTCGCTAACAGCAGCTTATATTTCCAGCTACCGAAGATGCTTCCTTCGTCAGCATGACAAAAATTACATGCAAATCGCAAAATCAACGGCCATTGTTACCGGAGGAGCTTCGGGGTTGGGTGAGGCCACAACGCGTATGTTGGTTTCCAATGGAGCTAACGTAGTGATTCTTGATACGAATGATGAACGGGGTAACGCTCTGGCCGAAGAGCTAGGCTCAACCGTTCGATTCTGTAAAACCAACGTAACGGATGAGGCAGATGTACAGGCTGCTATCAATCTAGCCGTCGAAACCTTTGGCGGTTTACAGATCAACGTCAACTGTGCAGGTGTGGCTGAAGCTCGGAAAACGGTTGGCAAAGTTGATGGCGTTTATGGTGCGCATTCCCTAGCGGTTTTTCAAAAGGTCGTGTCCATTAACCTCATCGGTACGTTCAACGTTATCCGACTGGCGGCCCTTGCGATGGAACGTAATGAACCAAACCCGGAAGGAGAGAGGGGCATCCTTATTAATACAGCATCGGTAGCCGCCTACGACGGTCAGATTGGCCAGGCAGCTTACTCAGCATCAAAAGGTGGGATTGTCGGTATGACACTGCCTATTGCCCGCGATCTGGCCCGGTCCGGTATTCGGGTAATGACCATCGCGCCCGGTTTGTTCGAAACGCCGTTACTGGCCGGATTACCCGAAGACGCACGGTTGTCACTTGGCCAGCAGGTGCCCTTTCCATCACGGCTTGGCCGACCAACTGAATACGCGATGTTAGCTAAAAGTATCATCGAAAATCCAATGCTTAACGGCGAAGTAATTCGGTTAGATGGCGCAATTCGGATGGCCCCGAAATAAGTGTAGAGGTTCAGTGCGTGCGTACGTAGTTACCTATAAAAAAGAGTCGCCCATATGAGCGACTCTTTTTTATACTGATGACAACACGATACGTGCCAGTCAATTAAAACGTAAAGTTCAAACGAGCGAACAGGAATCGACCATTCTGCCCAAATTGAGACGTATTCCGTGAATACACGAACTGGTTTGAGTTAGAAAGATCAACAGTTGAAGCGGCTGCTCCATAAACGATATTACCATTCGCTTCTACGCCCGTTGGTCTTCTGGCCGATACTGGGCCGTAGTTTTTATCAGGGTAAATATCAAACAGGTTGTTGGCGCCAACTACTACTTTCAACGCAGGTACGACCTGATAACCGATTGACAAGTCCGTAATGACTCGTGCGCCCCAGACTGGATGCTCATTTTCAACAGCCTGGCCATTGACAACGATTGCACCGATCATGCCGTCTCCATTCACATCGACCGTATTTGGGTCGGTAACTTTACCGAAATACACGTTTCTGAGGAAGAAATCGAACTTATTCAATGTCAGAGTGTGACTCAGGTTAAATTTCACTCTTGGTACAGCTTCCTGTAGATACACTCTTGATGATTCAGAGTAATACCGGTTAATCTGACCATTATCAGCCAGAACCTGGGAAGCTTTAATACCGCCAACCTGCTTCGTTTGCGAAACTGTACCGGCTAAATCATTCCGTAACGTAACACCTCCACCAAACGTAGCTCGGTGCGTAATAACTAAATCAATACCCTTAGACTCTGTGTCGATCGCATTCGCAAAGAACGTAGCGGCTGTGGCGTTCGCCTGATCGAACAATTGCTGTAACGTAAGAGCTGGGCCGGTTACCGTACCACTTGGTCTTGAAAACTGATCCGTTAGAATCACGCGATCATTGATTCGAACAAAATAGCCATCAGCCGTAATCGTCAAATTCGCACTCGGTACTTTTGCCGTAAAGCCAGCGCTAATGCTTCTTGATTCTTCCTGTTTTAATCTCGGAATACCCAGTAATTCGGCCGGTCTGGATGCATTACTGAACGTACCTACTTCAAATGGCACACCACCTACAAATTGCGTAGAGGTTGAGTTAAAGTAAATCTGTGCCAAAGAAGGAGCCCGGAAACCTGTCGATGCCGCTCCGCGAATGTTGATGTTATCGGTCAGTTTATAGCGAGTCGCCAATTTGAAATTGGTTGTGCTACCGAAGTCCGAATAATTCTCGAACCGAACAGCACCTTCCACTAACCAACGGTTCGTTACGTCTAACTCAGCGTCGGCGTATACCGCCATGCTTTGGCGATTTGCGTTTTGGGTTTCCCGCTCATTTTCTGGTCTAAAACCTGGGAATACCTGTGCACCACCTGGGCGAGCAGCACCAAAGAAGTCAGACGGGGCAACCTGAGTTGATGTAGTGATTACCCTTCCGTTTATATCGTACCGGGCCCAGGAATTTTCATCGCCAGCCTTAATTCGGTAATTTTCAAAACGGCCTTCTGCGCCAAAAGCCAGGTTCAAGCCCGCCATTACGTCGAACTTACGACTCAGGTCGAAGTTAATGGTGTTTTGCTTGAAGTTCAGCCCACCCGCTTTGAACACCGTGGGCGAATTAGCTAACAACGTAGCATTGACGGTATTTTCAACGCCATAATTAAAGGTGTTCGAACCAAACGTATTGCTCAAGTCATAATTAAACGACCCTAGTTTGCCACGAAAACCTGCAGCAAACGAACCGTCAATAATTTCGGAATGAATCTCCGGTAAGAAACCATTGATGAAAATACCCGTATAAGCGCGTGCCTGGTTAGGTGTTCTGAAGAAACCAGCCGCATCACCTGTCCGACGACCGTAGCCACCAAACGCATAGAACTCGTGGTTTTCGTTGATTGGGATAGCCGAGTTAGCGAAAAACTGGATGCTTTGCAGGTTCGACTGACCAACGCGCATGCTGTAATCTCCTCTTGTTAATCCGCGAGCGGCTAACTCATTATCCGTTACGTCGGTAGCCAGAATAGATTGAAGACCGGTTAGAGTAGTTGCTCCGGCAATGCTTGCCTGGGTCGCTGCGTCGAAATACGTTACCCCTAAAGCATTTCTCTTGATAGAAGCCAGATCAGTGGGTAACGTATTGACATTACCACCTGCCTGTAAGGTTCTGTATTCGATTGCATTGTAGCGGTTCAGCAAAGCCGCTGTGTTGGGCAGTGCACGGCTTGTTGAGTTACGCATCTGTGCCGAACCCGTAACATTGATGAAGCCTGCTTTACCGATACGCACACCGTAGTTCGCATCGATCTGGACGTTTCCGCCGTCCATACCCCCTTTGAAGTTATTGGAGCCTTGTGAAAAATTACCACCACCAAACACGGATAACGCTAATTTGCCCGTCGCTTCTTTCATTTTCACGTTGATGATCCCGGCAATGGCATCTGAACCATACTGAGCCGAAGCACCATCCCGTAAAACTTCGATCCGATCAATAGCAAAAGCCGGAATCGCATTTAAGTCAGTACCGACCGAACCACGACCGGGCGTACCGTTCACATTCACCAATGACGACGTATGTCTTCTTTTGCCATTCAGCAACACCAGTACCTGATCAGGACCTAAACCGCGTAGCTGAGCAGGGTCAATGTGGTCAGTACCATCAGCTACCGTTGTTGTATTGGACGTGAACGAAGGCGCAACCATGTTCATAATCTGATTCAGGTTGTTCTGCGGAGCCTGGGTTGTCAACTGCTGAATGCTGATAATATCAACAGGCACCGGACTTTCCGTTTTCACCCGACCGGCACTTCTGGTTCCCGTTACCACCACTTCGCTTAATGACGCTGTTGATTCCGAAAGGGCAACGTTTATGGTTTCATTTCCTGTGACATTTACAGTAACAGTCTGGGTTTCGTAGCCGACAAAACTAACCCGCAGCGTATAACTTCCCGGATTAACTTTTACGGTAAAATCGCCATTGGCATCGGCTGTTGCGCCAATGTTGGTATTGGCTACTACGATCGTTGCTCCTGGAATACCAGCTTTAGTTTTGACATCTGTTACGTGCCCCTGAATGCCCTGGGCTAATGCAGCAGTGAGGGTGAGCAACCAAAGGGCTCCACTCAGCAGAAAACGATTCAATTTGTATTGATTAGACATAAAAAATAAAGTTAATAAGCGCGCAAGTTAAGTTAAAATTAAGTATGTAACCAAAGTGAGGTTATATTATTTGGAGATGAATGGCTTTAGCCAAAGATTAAGCTGATTTCGTATCATTTTCCTTAGACGCGCATTTTCTGATTCGTCTCAAAAAAATGCCTGTATTCATCAGAATACAGGCATTTTTTTGAGCTATTTTTCAGCAGACTATTGCACTGAAACTAGTTCTATATCGAAGCGCATTGGAGCATAAGGCGGAATCTGCTGATAGCCTGTAGTACCATATCCGATTTTTGACGGTAAAATAATTGTTGCCTTTTCGCCGACTTTTAATTTAGACAAGCCCTCATCGAAGCCAGCGATAGATTTTCCAATTGTAGTTGGATACGTACCTGTACCGGTACTGTCGAAGGCCGATACAGATCGTAATAACTTACCTTTGTATTTGACGATAAGTGTTTGGGTTGCTGTTGGTGTGGCTCCTGTGGAATTATCGAGTGTTTTAATGAAACGTAAGCCACTGCTGGTTACTTCTGTTGGCGTCAGCTTATTCGCCGTCATATACTCGTTGATTTGCTGATCTTCGGTCCGGGCACGCTTAAGTGTTACGTCGAATCGTACAGGCGAATTGGCCGGGACTAGTCCGTTGTAAGCAGACTGGTTGCCGAATGCAAGGAGAGAAGGGAGCAATAAAACGGCCTGATCACCTTCATGCATATACATCAACCCTTCGATTAACCCCGAATTACTCTCTGTAAGCGGACCATACAACGAGGTCGTAGCATAAGTTGAATCTACTTTTCGATCAACTATAACAGAGGGATTGCCCGTACTTTTTGTTAACGAATACAACGTATAATTGAGCTCAACTTCTTGGCCAATTGCGGTTGCTATGGATGAGTTACTGGGTTTCGATATGGCGTAATACAGCCCTGTGTTTGTTGACTTGCCGTTTAAGCCTTTGCTAGCGGCATAGGTACTTATATCCGCTAAATTTGACTGATAAATAGCGTTTGTATCCGTACTGGGATCAATGTTGTTCGTGCAGGCTGCTATTGTACCGAGCGCCAATGCACCAAAAATAAATGAATGAAGCTTACGCATAAGATAGAGGAAACAAATAGTACTACGCTTACTGACCCGAAAATGTGGCAAAGCGCTGGAATCTTAGTGATAAAATTTATTTATAAAACGGCTAATGGGAACAATCAATTAACCTCTTTGATTACGACCACCGTTTCGCTTTTATTGCCTTATAGATTAGTTTATTATTCATAAAGTACTGATTATAAGACGATTTTATTGTATCGAAACTATTTCTACATCGTACCGTAATGGTGCATTGGGTGGAACAATATACGTTCCATTAGTAGCTAGAGTGCCTACTGTTGTGTAGCCTTGAGAGGAGGGAAAAATTAACGTTGCTTTCTCGCCCCGTCTAAGTTTTGCTAAGCCTTCATTCACCCCAGCAGCCGGAAACCGTCCCACCGTGAAAGAAACAGTACCAGTTCCTGTATTCTCGAAAGGAGTTGTAGATCGCAGAAGCAGCCCTGTGTATCTAAGAGTAATTGTTTGATTGGTGGTTGGTAACTTGTTGGTGGTTGTGTCGGTAACGGATGCCGTTTTAATAAATCGTAATCCAGTAGACGTTGTCTGTGTAACCGTCAGGTTATTCTGAGCGATGTATTCTGTAATCTGCTGATCTTCCGTACGGGTTCGTTTCAACGTAATATCGTACCGTACGGGCGAATTAGCCGGAACGTTCCCGTCCGGAGAGATGGCATTGCCAAAAGCCAGTGCTGACGGAATCAGCAGTGTAACCTGGTCGCCTTCATGCATAAGTTGGAAACCTTCCTGTAAGCCTGACTTTAGGGAACCGGCGAAGAATGGATAGAAAATGGAAGTAGTCGCATAGGCTGAATCAATTTTCCGATCGGTAACACCAGTAGTGACAGTGGTATTACTGGGGCCATTCAGAACATAGAGCGTATAATTAAACTCAAGCTCCTGGCCGTAAGCAGGCACTACAGTTGAAGAGGTTGGCTTATTGAATACGTAATAAAGTCCTGAAGTCGTCATGGTTCCAGACAAACCTTCGCTCGTGGCATAGGTCATAATATCCGTTTTATTTGAATCTAACGTAGCGGCAGCCGTAGTAGACTCAGGATCAACACTTGTACTACAAGAGCTCAAACAGCCAATCAGGGCAGCAAAAAGAATCAAAAAAGAAAGTTTATACATGGATCGAGAATAACTTAACCAATTCAACTAGTTACTGACCCTTCTCTGCTAAAAAGAGTTGGATTACATCTGGGCAATCAATCCAGTAAATCATCAGGGTTGCAATACTTTATCAATAACGTGAATCAAGCCACTCGTGGTGGGTATATCGGCCTGCCTGATTGTGGCGAATGTTGCATTTCGATTGCCTTTTAGGGTTATCTGATTTGGTGCAACAGTCACGGTAAATTTATTAGTATTGAACAACGACGTAAGAGTACCCGTCTTCAATTGATTAGAGAATAGAACTCCCGACGTAACATGATATAAAAGCGTATTCGCCAGCGTCTGTTGATCGGCCGATTCGATGGCTGTTATCGTATTATATCGGCTATCCGCCTTAAAAGCCTCATCATTTGGAGCGAAGACGGTTACCGTATTTGTGGATGATGAATTATTAAGGGTTGCCAGCAAAGTCGGATTACTGGTACCGATGCGCTTAACTGCTGCCGCTAAGAACGTTAAGTTTGGATTACTTTGGATAGTAGTGAGCAGATTTCCAGCGGAGGGCGTTAGTAGGCGATTAACTTTGTGGATATAGCCATTCGCTGTGACCAGGTCAGGCTGCGTTAACTTCGCATTGTTGATATAAATAGTCCCGTCATTGCTTTTAGTAAAAAAGGCAATGCCTTTCCCAACTGTTTCTACGGCATTGAACCCTGACGGAATTTGTGCCGACGTAACTGAACCATAGAGCACGTGATATAGCATCATGGAGCGCACCTGATCCCTGGACAACGATTGAATGGATGATATACTGCCAAATCCTGAAGCCTGAAAAGCAGAATCTGTTGGCGCAAATAGCGTTAGATTTCCTGATTTAAGGGCATCGCTAACGCCCGCGTAGGCAAGAGCGACCCGTAATAAACTAAACTGGCTATCTTCCAGAACCCGGTCAGGAATGGTTTGGGGGGCCGCCACCGTATCATCACCTTTTTTACAACTTACCGCAACCAGCAGCAACAAAGCAAGGATAGAAATCCGGCCAGGTAGCCCCGAAAATGAAGTCATCATATAACGTAGCAAATCAAATAACAGGCTTGTACCCACAAAACGTACTATAAGCCTGATTTATGGTTCCTTAGCTACAAAGATACGAGAGATAGTTCGTGCGTTGGTATAACAGCATTGACTTCCAGCATCCGAAACCCTCCGCAAGCATTGGTTTAAAATCGAAAGCCGATGCTATTTATTCGATTATTTGCGCTGGGTTTCAACGTAGCGGTCCTAAAGACCGACTAAATTTGCGTATCTTCGCGGTCTTGTTAATTCTTGTTAAAACTCCCCTACTGGGATGAAGGAACACATTGACCCGAGCAATCTGCCTAAGCACATAGCCGTTATCATGGATGGAAACGGACGCTGGGCCAAACGGCAGGGAGCAGCCCGGGTATTTGGCCACCGAAATGCGATTAAGGCTGTGCGTGAGGTAACGGAAGGCTGCGCTGAATTAGGGGTAAAGTATCTGACACTTTATGCCTTTTCAACGGAAAACTGGAATCGTCCGAAGTACGAAGTCGATGCGTTGATGACCTTGTTGGTGCATACGATTCGGGGAGAAATCAAAACGCTGATGGACAATAACGTGCGGCTGACGACAATCGGAAATACCGAAAGTCTCCCCACCGATTGTCAGCGCGAATTAGCCGAGGCCATGCGTGAAACACAGAGTAACAACGGTCTCACGCTGGTATTGGCTCTTAGCTATAGTGGGCGCTGGGATATTCTGGAAGCTGCCCGGCAACTGGCAGCCGAAGTACGCGACGGAAAACTGACACCGGATCAGATCGACGAGACGGTGTTTAGCCACCATCTTGCTACAGATGGTATGCCTGAACCTGAGCTGATGATCCGAACGAGTGGCGAAATGCGCATCAGTAATTTCATGCTCTGGCAATTGGCCTACGCTGAGTTTTACATGCCCGAAGTACTCTGGCCCGATTTCCGCAAAAACCATTTATATGAGGCCATTCTGAATTATCAACAGCGCGAACGTCGGTTTGGTAAAACCAGCGAACAATTAGTTAAGTAAAAATGAAATTCGGTCTGACGTAAGAATGGGGTAGCCGCCTAACGTAATAAATTAAGCCGGGCTGATTCCAACCTTGTCCTCTCAAAACGAATCCTGACAACCAACAACATAATACGTAACGAAACTTGGAACACCGTATAAAAGTCATATTGAGTGCCGTTTGCCTATTCTTCAGTCTGTTACCCGCAACTGTCCAGGCTCAGGTACGTGTAGGGGTGGGCGTACCAACGGAAACTCCGGTTAGTGGTGATGAATTATTGAACTACGCCAGTCCTAAAGAATATGAAATTGCTGGGCTAACCATGACGGGTACCCGCTACTTAGATCCAAATTCACTGGTCTCACTGGCTGGATTAAAAGTTGGTGATAAAATTCGCATTCCGGGCGAAGCCATTGGCTCGTCAGTGCGAAAACTGATGGAGTCAGGCTTGCTGGACAACGTTGAATTGTTTGCCAACCATGCCGGTGAGGGGAAAGTGACGCTGATGTTTCGGGCGCAGGAGCGGCCCCGACTTTATCGGGTCAATTTTATGGGTGTCAAAAAAGGCGAGCAAGACAACCTAAAAGATAAAGTGAAGCTCAATCTGGGTAAGATCGTAACGAACACGATCACCAAGAATACTCAAATGGCTGTTCGCAAGTTTTTTGTCGATAAAGGGTATTTGAATACTAAGGTTAAAATAACCACAATCCCCGACAGCACGCGCAACAACGCCACCATGCGCGTATTGGTCGACAAAGGACAAAAAGTTAAAATTGCTAAAATAAACTTCGAAGGGCTTAATGAAGTCGATGAGTCGGCGGTGCGCATGAAGATGAAAGGCACCAAAGAAATGCGATTTGGCCGTTTATTTACCCCCTCAAAGTTCGTTCCGAAAAAGTACGAAGAGGATAAGCAGAAGTTGTTAGAATATTATAACAAACTTGGCTATCGTGACGCTACAATTGAACACGATACAGTAATCGGCAACGGCGGTAATACCATCAGTATCAACATGAAGTTGAACGAAGGCCGTCAATACTATTATCGGAAAATCGATTTTTCGGGTAATTATCTGTATACGGCCGATCAACTCCGACAGGTGTTGGGTGTAACCAAAGGCGACGTTTATAATCCTGAGGATTTGGAAAAGCGGATGAATGGTAATCCCGGTCAAGATCTGAGTTCACAGTATATGGATCTAGGCTATCTGTATTATAATGCTCAACCTGTTGAAAAAGCCATTGATGGCGACTCAATCGATCTGGAAATTCGCATCTTCGAAGGAAAGCAGGCAACGATTAACCGCGTTATTCTCAACGGTAATACAAAAACCAGTGATCACGTAGTAATGCGTACTGTTCGGACGTTGCCAGGACAGAAATTTTCAAAAACAGCTTTGATACGTACCCAGCGCGAACTTGCTACGTTGGGATACTTCGATCCGGAAAAAATCGGTATCAATCCCGTGCCGCAGAACGATGGTACGGTGGATATTGAATATACGGTTGAAGAAAAACCATCCGATCAGATTGAATTGTCAGGTGGTTGGGGTGGTTACGTCGGCTTTGTCGGTACGCTCGGTCTGACGTTCAATAACTTCTCGGCGCGTAACATTCCTAACTTCAGTGCGTGGCGTCCGCTGCCGGCTGGTGATGGTCAACGTGTACAATTGCGCTTTCAGGCCAACGGAAGTCAGTATCAGGTGTATTCGTTATCGTTTACCGAGCCCTGGCTTGGTGGTCGTAAACCGAATGCATTCTCGGTCAGCGCTAGCCATACGGTCTATAAGACCTTCTATGATCCATCAAATCCATACAGTATTTACCAATCGTTGAAAGGTCGTACCCCAACGGGTTCCTATACGAATACAGCGCTTACGGTTGGATTGGGTCGTCAGTTGAAAGTCCCTGATGATTATTTTAGCTTGAGCCACTCGATCTCTTATCAGCGGTATGACCTGAACAACCTTGATTTGTTTTATATCAACTATCGGAACGGGATTTCGAACAACATTACGTTCAATACAACCCTGTCACGGAATAGCATCGACAATCCGCAGTTTCCACGTAATGGATCATCATTTACGCTAAGTGGATCGTTTACACCGCCGTATTCAGCGTTTAAAACAACCAATGAAAGTGCTAAGCCGGAGGATAAGTATAAGTTTGTGGAATACCATAAATGGATGTTCGATGCCAGTTGGTTCCAGACTGTATTTGGTAAACTGGTGTTGAATACGCGCGCTCACTTAGGTTTCTTAGGCAGCTATAATAAACGTACCGATATTGGTCCTTTTGAGCGGTTTGTATTAGGTGGATCAGGTTTGGCTGGGCAAGGGCAATTCGCGCTGGCTCAGGATATTATTGGTCTACGTGGCTACGACGACCGTAGTGTTTATACCGCTGACTATAACCGCAGTTCTGATGCAACTGCCCGTAGCCAGGGTGGGGTTGTTTATAACAAATTCGTTGCTGAATTGCGTTATCCTGTTTCGTTGAATCCATCGGCTACGATCTTCGTACTGGGCTTTCTGGAAGCGGGTAATAACTGGGGCACGTACAAACAGTATAATCCGTTTGATCTAAAAAAGTCAGCGGGCTTTGGTGCTCGGATATTTATGCCTGCTTTTGGATTGATCGGGATTGATTACGGGTATGGCTTCGATACGATTCCGGGGGTGAAAGACAAAGCCTCTGGTCAGTTCCACTTCACGATTGGGCAGCAGCTCAGATAAGATTTGAGAATGGTGAACGTTTTAATCTAAGAAACCTATAAGGTCTTAATAACCTTATAGGTTTTAATAACCATTCCTGAAAATCAATCACTTCCTGCAAAAAATGACTGGCTACGTAATGAAAAAAGCCTTATTTTTCGTACTTTTGTCCGCTGTTTGGTCAGTAACCCCTGCTCACGCACAGAAGTTTGGTTACGTTGATACCGAGTTCATTCTAGGTAAAATGCCCGAGTATCAAAAGGCACTGACCGAAATCGACAAGTTTGCTGAGAAATGGTCAAAAGATATTCAGGACAAGTACGTCGAGATTGACAAGTTGCAAAAGTCATACCAGGCAGAAGAAATTTTGCTGACTGAGGATATGAAGCGTGATCGACAACGTGTGCTCAGCGAGAGAGAACGAGAGGCTCGAGACTATAACAACAAAGTATTTGGCTATCAGGGCCTCTTATACGAGAAAAAAAAGGAACTGATGAAGGTGCCAATGGATATGGTGAACCGAGCCGTTGAAAAAGTAGCACTTCAAAAAAAGCTGGATTTTATTTTCGATAAAGCTTCCGATTTTGTTATGCTCTACACGAACCCTCGGCACGATTACTCAGACTACGTAATGGAAGAGCTTGGATTAGAGATTAAACCAACGGCTACCAACGGCAATCCAACAAATACAAACAAAGCAACCACAAATCCTAAGTAATACAAACAATCAATTCGAAATGAAGAAAAACCTCGTCATGGCGTTTGCTGCAGCTCTTCTGATGGGCGGTTTAAACGCACAGGCACAAGCCCCAACTGCAGCCCCTGCTACGACTACCGCAGCAGCTGGACCGCTTAAGTTAGGCTATACGAACATTGATTACGTTCTGTCGCAAACTCCTGAAGCAAAAGACATCCAAAATCAGCTTACGATTCAGCGTACACAGTCAGAAAACGAACTGAAACGGATGCAGAAAGAACTTCAGGATAAATATGAAGCCTATGAAAAAGGCGCAGCTCAGATGTCGGACGTTATCCGCAAAGATCGCGAAACCGAACTTCAGGGTCTTCAGACTCGGATTCAGGAGTTTGGTCGGACGGCTGAGCAATCCCTGCAAACGAAGTATCAGCAATTGGTAAATCCCGTAGTACAGAAAATTCAGAAGGCTATTGATGCTGTGGCGAAAGAAAGCGGCTATCAGTACGTATTTAACCTGGATGCTGGTGCCAACACGATTCCTATCTTGCTGGTAGCACCTGAAGAAAACAATATTACGGAGTTAGTATTGAAAAAATTAGGTATAGACCCCGCCAAGGCAGCTGCTGCAGCTAAACCAGCTACAACAGGTGGTGGCACACCGACAGCAACCAAGCCTACGACGGGTGCTGGTGCAACAACGCCTAAGAAAAACTAACTGATTGAAATCAGTAAAATTTAGGGTCGCTTTCTATCTCAGAAAGCGACCTTTTTTTGGTCCGTGTTCAGTACATTGTTACTTTCAGCATGAAAACTACGTTCTTGGAAAAATGTAATTATATTTAGATGATACCAGATTTTTTCTAAGAAAAATAGTAAAACAAGCAGATAGATTTACTGAGACAAAATCTTCGGACCTACTTTTACGTTTTTCAAAACAGACCACCTTCCAACATCATATATGAACCGAACTGCCGGTGTAATAGTATGGATACTAATGATCGTTACGGTCATCGACACCCATGCGCAGGATTCCAAATCATTACAATTTGTATTTCCCACACAAACTAATTGGAACGTTGTAGCCGAAGGCAACACCGTTCGACTTGACCTGAAGACGAATAGTCCTTCTACTGATACGTTACGGTTTTCGTTTGGGTCTGACAAGCAGGAAGGGATGCAGCTTGACTCATTGGGCCATTTTAGCTGGACGCCTGGCTTTGATTTGGCTGATCGAATTCAGACTACCAAAATATATCCTGTGAGTTTTGACGTGCGGAACCAACGCGGGCAGACAGCTTCTCATACCGTAGACTTTAAAGTGGTACACGTAAACCGCCCACCTTCAATTGGTGAATTACGCCCGTTTTATGTGAGCTATAAGACGCTTAACACCTATAAGCTGGACTCGCAGGTGGTTCGTGATGAAGACGGTGATCCCCTTGTGTTTATTCCGATTGCTGATCAGATGCCAGAAGGCAGTAAGCTTTCTTCACAGGGTGAACTAACCTGGACACTGTCGTTAAATCAATTTAATAAACTTAAGCAGGCGCCCCAGTATATCGAATTTTGGGTAGAAGATCAGCCTGCTAAATCGCGTACCAAAGGCCGTTTAAAAGTAGAAGTTACCCAAATGGATTTGCCGCCTGACATTACGGTTATTCCAGAGGAAAAACACTATAAGCTGCGTGAAAATGCAACAGTTAATCTGAAATTTTATCTTTCAGATCCAAATGGAGAAGATGATGTTGCTAACTTCGGGTTTTTGTCTGACAATCAACAGATTCCGAAGAGTGCACTTGTGAAAAATACAGATAACCAGTATGAGTTTATCTGGCAACCTGGCTACGATTTTGTAAAAGACCCTTATGATTCGCTTGGTGTTCAGATCACATTTTATGTACTCGATAAAGCGCAGAATCGTGCCGAACGGCGAATTACATTTACTGTGCTGAATACCGTAAATGAGGCTGAGAAAGATCGATATTATTATGTACAGTACCGCCAACTGCTGGTTCAGGCCTGGGGACTGGTAGAACAATTAAGTGAGAAAGAAGAACAGCTGAAACACGATTATAAAAGAGCTAAGGGTGGTAAACGCAATCGGTCGGTAGCGAATGCATCGCTAGGAGCAGTTACAGGAGTATCACCAGCTATAACAAGTAATGATCCCGGCTCTCAGAGAATTATCTCAGCCGTTGGTGGTACAGCTGTGCTAACTATGGGTACACTTGAAGCTACAGAGGTCATTGGTAAATCAATGAAAGATTTACTCGATCGTTATAATTACGTTTTAGGAAAGAAAGCTGAGCTACAAAATAAGGGTGATGTATTTGCTCGTGAATTTTCTCTGAAATCTACTCGACGTAATGGTGAGTTTATTAAGAGAATGGATGATTTCCGGAACGCAATGAGCTTAAGTGGTTTAGTCGCCTTAGAACTGGACGCGAATTGGCAGAGTAAGAAAGAAGCAACTGATAAAGCCATTAAACGAACATTTAAAGACTTTACTGTGTTGGATGAAACGCAGTAGAACCCTTCTGAGAATTAGCTTACATAAATACCCCCAGATAAAACGGTTATCAAACCATTTTATCTGGGGGTATTTATGTAAGGAGTATTTATCTAACGGACGGTGATTGAAAATGAAGCCTCGAACACCTTTCCTATTTCGATCTGCTGGATCGCTTCTTTTTGCTGAATAGGTTTCGGTTGGCCTTCGCTGTCAGCGCAGCCAAGCCAGGGTTCAATGCAAACGAACGGCGCACCAGGTTTAGCCCATAAACCCAGGTATGGAAAATCCTGATAGTTAACCGTCACGCTACGATCATGTTTGTCACTTCGAAGCGTTACGCTTCGAGATTTCAGATCTTTGAAAACCAGGGCGTCCTGATCAAATAAGTGCTCCGTTAAAGGTAGCTGAAGCCCTTGTGTTGGAATAGCCTTTGTCTCACCCGTAAAATATCCACCGGAGGAAAGCATGTGGGTCTCTAAGGATTCAGGCTGCTCGAATTCGATAAAATAATCGTCATACGTTTCATTCACGTGAAATGGAACAGCGAAAGCGGGATGCGCCCCTACGGAAAAGAAAAGAGTCTTCTCATCGTCGTTGACTATCCGATACGTAACGGTCAAACGGGATTCGATGAGTTCGTAGATAATCTGAAACTCGAATTCATAGGGGAAATGAACGCGTGTTACGTCGCTGGAACGTAATGAGAAAATGGCGTGCGTTGTCGTGGATTCAGTCGTCTCAAAAATTGACTGTCTGGCAAACCCATGGCGTTCTATGGGATATGTTTTACCATCAATCAACAGTTGATTATTTAAACAACCCCCTACCACTGGAAACAAGTTAGGGGCATGCCAACCCCATATGGATGGATCAGCTTGCCAGAGGTGTTGAATACCGCTTGGCTTATGATAAATAGAAGTCAGTTCAGCACCTTTCGGTCGGATTGAAACGCGGAGGAGGTCGTTTTCTAAAGTAGTCATGGCGTCAAAAATAACAAAAGCCACCCAATGTTGGGTAGCTTTTGTTGATTCAACGGCCATCGGGTTTTGGCCAGTTTTAATTGGTTTAGAACCGGAAGTGCGAGAACGCCTTGTTGGCTTCTGCCATACGGTGCGTATCATCCTTCTTTTTCACAGCTGCGCCTTCACCTTTCGAGGCTGCAACGATTTCAGCTGCTAAACGGTCTACCATAGTTTTCTCACCTCGCGAACGAGCGTACCGGATAAGCCATTTCATGCCTACCGCAACCTTCCGGTCTGCCCGTACTTCGGTTGGCACCTGGAAGGTAGCTCCACCGACGCGACGGCTTTTTACTTCAACTGATGGCATGACGTTGTTCAATGCCTTCTTCCAAGTATCAAGACCACTTTCGCTTGTGCGTTTTGCAACTGCGTCAAGTGCGTCGTAGAAAATGGAGTACGCCAGGCTCTTTTTGCCTTCGTACATCAGATTGTTTACAAATTTGGTTACGAGGACCTCTTTATATTTGGGGTCGGGTAGTACGTAACGCTTGGGCGGTTTCGCCTTTCTCATGTTTTCTTCAGATTTTTGATCTTACTCTGAACGTAGTCTTTCCAACGCCCAGTCTAATTTCATTGACGATGTATATTTGTTGACTTGTAACTTAACAATCAGCAATTACACATTTAAAATTCTCTTATTTTTTCTTGCCTTTTGCTGGCGCACCTTTGCCAGCTGCTGGTGCCTGACCTGGTTTTGGGCGTTTCGCACCATATTTCGAGCGGCTTTGCAGACGACCACTTACACCGGCCGTGTCGAGCGCACCCCGAACGATGTGATACCGAACACCTGGCAGATCTTTAACACGACCACCACGAATCAATACGATCGAGTGTTCCTGAAGATTGTGGCCTTCACCTGGAATATAGGCGTTTACTTCTTTTTGGTTCGTTAACCGAACCCGGGCAACTTTCCGGAGAGCCGAATTCGGCTTCTTCGGCGTCGTTGTGTACACACGTGTACACACGCCCCGACGTTGTGGGCAGGCGTCAAGAGCCGGCGATTTCGACTTGAATTCAAGTTTCTCGCGGCCTTTACGCACTAATTGTTGTATAGTAGGCATTTGAATTTTGTTTACGAAAAAACAGTCTTCCCGAATTTTGAGGTGCAAAGATACGGAAAACTGCTTGAAAGTCAACAGCCATCCGACAATAGTCGTGTGTTAGACAGATGTTTTTAGTGGTCAACTACACCCTGGCGACTGCTAAATGGCTTATGCCTGCCCTACTGGTCCACCAAAGCCACCTGATGGAAATCGGAACGTATCGTTTGGTTCATTTATACCCCCGTAGGCTTCTTCGTAGCGACCAATGTTCTCACGAAGTGCTTCCAGTAGCCGCTTCGCATGTTCGGGGGTTAAAATGATACGGGCCTTCACCTTAGCCTTCGGAACGCCCGGCATGAGCCGAATAAAATCCAGAATGAACTCGCTGTTCGAGTGAGCAATCATAGCCAGATTGGCGTAGACGCCTTCTGCAATTTCTTCACTTAATTCGACGTCAATGGCCCCCTCTGGGTTTTGCTGTTGTGAACTCATATTGATTAGAATAGCTGGCAGTAGAGTAGGCAATGTGTGATTGCTGCTGATAAATGCCGTATGTATAACTTAGTTTAGAAATGCCAACAGGGAGCAGCCATTAGGTGGCCTATTTTATGAATCGAATCGTCAAGGGATAGCGATAGTATTCTCCGTTATTAGCTTTTACGGCGGCAATAATAGTGAAAACAAGCCATACTATGCCGACAATAGAAATCAGGAATACGCCGATCACGATAAGCATTAACAGGAAGGATGCAGCAAAAGCGATAGCCATCGTAATCTGAAAGTTTACGGCTTCTTTACCATGATAATCAACATAAGCCGACTTATCTTTCTGAATCTGCCAGATAATGATTGGGGCTAGCAGACTACCAATACCAGTTATTAAACCTGTTAGTGCGCTCAGATGCGCAAGCATAGCCCACATACGGGCATCAGACTCACTCATCGGAATAGGAGTGGGCGCATAGGGAGGGGTTGGAGGTTGGTTTTCCATGGAGCAGCTGGGTTCGTTTTGAATAGGTAATTTGGCGTAAAATTTTGTCTAACACAATGTTATCTTAACAAATGGTTGAGATTCTACACTGACGGTTTCACTAGTTTATGAGGTTTTCGAGTATACATATCTATAAATGAAAAGCGGGATAGCCGCATTAGACAACTATCCCGCTTTTCATATTGGCTAAGCTCTAGGCTAATTCGATCACCCAGTCGTCCTGTTCGACTAAAGAGCCTTCTTTTAGTATAGTTTGCGCGATTTTTCCTTCTTTAGGCGCTGCTACGATACTCTCCATTTTCATGGCCTCGATGACAAACAGGGGCTGATTCTTTTTGACTACATCCCCTTCCTTTACCAGAATTCTTGTCAGACGACCCTGCAACGGAGCGCCAACGTCACCAGCTTTACCGACTTTAGCGTTCATGGCTTTCTCAACCTTGGAAGCTTTGTCACGAACACGTACCTGCCGACTCTGACCATTCAATTCGAACGTGATGGTACGCATCCCAAACTCATCGGCTTCTGACTTAAATAACAACCGCACAAGGATATTCTTTCCTTCCTCGATGTTGATCAGAATCTCTTCGTTCTCTTTTAAGCCGTAGAAAAACGCTGGCGTTGGAATTATACTTACATTACCATACTGCTCATTCGCTTTATAATATTCATCATACACCTTTGGATACATTTGGTACGACAAATAGTCAACGAAACCGTCACTAAGGGGATATTTTTCCTGAAAAGCTGTAAAATCAGCGTCGAAGTCAATCGGTTTCAAGTGTTCATTTGGTCGACCTGTAATGGGTTCTTCGCCTTTTAAAACCACTTGCTGAATGTCTTCCGGGAAGCCACCAACGGGTTGACCCAGGATTCCTTTCATCAGTTCTTTGACCGACTCGGGGAAAGACAACGATTCGCCCCGCGTCAATACATCGTCGGCAGTGAGGTTATTGGCCGTCATGAAAATAGCCATATCGCCTACTACTTTTGAGGACGGCGTCACTTTGACAATGTCGCCGAACAACTGGTTGGCTACGGAATAATTCTTTTTCAGGGTTTCGAACTTATCGCCCAGACCCGTAGCAATTGCCTGTGGTTTTAGGTTGGAATATTGTCCTCCCGGAATTTCGTTCTCATATACCTCAGCGCTCCCAGCTTTCATACCCGACTCGAACGGATAATAATACTCCCGAACATCTTCCCAGTAGTTTGAATAGGCATTCAGTGAGGGCAGGTTCATGGCACATTCGCGCTCATGCCCTTCCATCATGGCTACCACCGAGTTAAAATTGGGCTGCGAGGTCAGACCTGACAAAGCACCTAAGGCGCAATCAATGATGTCAACGCCAGAGTCAATGGCCTTCAGATACGTAGCGGCCTGAATACCGGCTGTATCGTGCGTATGCAAATGAACCGGAATGCTTACGGCCTTTTTCAATTCACGGACCAGCACCTCAGCTGAGAGGGGTTTTAGCAACCCGGCCATGTCTTTAATCGCCAACAAATGCGCGCCCTCATCTTCGAGCTGACGGGCCATGTCGAGGTAATATTGGAGCGTGTATTTATGTTGATTTGGCGAAAGCACATCACCGGTGTAGCAAATCGCGGCTTCACAGAGCGCATCGGTGCGTTCTCGGACAGCTTTGATACTTACTTTCATGGCTTCCACCCAGTTCAGAGAGTCGAAAATGCGGAAAACATCAATCCCTGTTTCCCATGATTTCTCGACGAACTTTTCGATCAGGTTATCAGGGTAGGCCGAATAACCAACGGCATTAGAGCCACGAAATAACATTTGCAGAAGCATATTCGGCATGGCCTCGCGTAGAGCGGCTAAGCGTTGCCAGGGGCTTTCGTAAAGAAAACGCATCGCTACATCGAACGTAGCGCCCCCCCAAACTTCCATTGAAAAAAGCTCGGGATGATTTTTTGCGAAGCCTTCAGCGACTTTCTGTAGATCCTGCGTTCGAACACGCGTTGCCAGCAGGGATTGATGTCCGTCGCGGAACGTAGTGTCTGTGTAGAGTACGCATTTCTGATCAAGCACCCATTGCCCGAATTTTTCACGACCCAGCTCTTTCAGTCGATCACGATTACCAAAGGGATAAGCGCTATAGATATCAAATTTGGGAACAACGGGCGTTCTGAAAATCTTTGAATCATCTTTCTTCTTGACTTCTGGATTCCCATTTACGATTACGTCTGCCAGATAGTTGAGTACCCGTGTTGAACGGTCCTGAGGTTTGCGGAAGTTAAACAGTTCAGGATGGGTTTCAATGAATGACACCCGCGCTTCGCCCCGCTGAAAAATCGGATTCCGTATTACGTTCTCCAGGAAACCAATGTTGGTTTTAACCCCCCGAATTCGAAACTCAACAAGTGCCCGCATCAGCCGTTGGCAGGCGCCTTTGAGCGTACGTCCCCGCGCTGAAACTTTCACGATCATCGAATCGAAGTAGGGCGAGATTTTCATACCCGCGTAGCTGCTGCCTTCGTCTAGTCGGATACCAAAACCAGCTGCGTTCCGGTAAGCAGTAATGGTGCCAAAATCCGGTTTGAAGCCATTCACAGGATCTTCGGTAGTAATACGGCACTGGATGGCATAGCCATTTAGGGGAATCTCATCCTGGTGATTGATGTAGATGCCGTTGTCGGAGAGCTGGTAACCCATTGCAATCAGAATCTGCGTTCTGACGATGTCGATACCCGTTACTTCCTCCGTAATCGTATGTTCAACCTGAATTCGGGGATTAACCTCAATGAAATAGATATTTTCGTTTTTGTCGACCAAAAACTCGACCGTTCCGGCATTCGAATAATTGACCGCCCGCCCTAACTGTAGCGCATAGTCATACAGTTTCGTCTTTGTTTCCTGACGCAGACCAAACGACGGAGCTACTTCGACAACTTTCTGGAACCGCCGTTGTACCGAACAGTCGCGTTCATACAGGTGAACGATATTGCCGTGCTGGTCACCCAGTAACTGGACTTCAATGTGCTTAGGATCTTCGATGAATTTTTCGAGGAAAATCGTATCATCGCCAAAAGCATTTCGCGCTTCGTTTTTCGCTTCGGTAAAAGCTTTCGAAAAATCGTCGGCATTACGTACTACGCGCATTCCCCGTCCACCACCACCGGCTGCGGCTTTCACCATAACCGGAAAACCAATTCGCTCGGCTTCGGTCAGAGCGAATTCTGGCGTCATGTTTTCTTCGCGGGAGTCCGGAATCAGGGGAACACCGGCTTTCGTGGCCAGATTCTTGGCACGTACCTTATCACCCAAGGCATCCATCGCTTCCGGTGACGGACCAACGAAAATAATATTCTCATCCCGGCAACGCTGGGCCAGCTTTACGTTCTCCGATAAAAAACCGTAACCAGGGTGAATCGCGTCGACCTTATGCCGCTTGGCAAGCAGAATGATTCCTTCTACATCCAGATACGGTTTCAGCGGGTCTTCATCTCGCCCGATCTGATAAGCTTCGTCAGCTTTGTAGCGGTGAAGCGAATAACGGTCTTCGTATGTGTAAACAGCAACGGTGGTAATGCCTAACTCAGTAGCGGCCCGCATGATACGGATGGCAATTTCGCCCCGGTTGGCGACAAGAAGGCGTTTTATCGGTCGGATGTACTCTTTCATGATTTTCAATAAAAGCAGCTTTGGGTTATGGGCGTGCCAAATAGCATAGCAAGATTGTTGAAAATTTTGAAAAAGTTGCCATCTACGATAGTATCATCGGAAAAGATAGTTTTTTAGAGAAATACTACAGAAGTTTAGCTCAGATTCTATTGATACCCTATCTTCTGAAGAAAGAGTTACCCTACAATACAGCTATATCATACACCATGACTTATGTGAGTCTGATTTAGCCGCATTTAGTGGAACATTGTATTCGTCTAGTTATAAAAAATTTGTATTTTCTTTCTGCAACCTGTGACCAAAGAATAGGTCATCCGTCTAAAACGGCTTCTGATTGAGCAATCACAATTAACAAGCGGGTAAGTGAATAGCTAATTCGGTTTTAGATGCTGACTGGCGAATTCAATAAATTGATCCAGTGCGGCCGGGTTACGTAGTGTATCCTTACTGGTTGCCAGAGATGCGTCGACCCCCGCCAAAATCTTCTTAATGGGCGTTTCGATCTTCTTGCCGCTGATGGTATACGGTACTTCGTCAATTGAGTACACGGCGTCAGGAACGTGCCGGGGGCTAAACTGACTACGTAACGTTTGTTTGATCCGGGTAATCAAATCGTCCGTTAACGTGAAACCATTTTTAAGTACCACAAATAAAGGCATGAAATACTGACCGCCAGGTTGTTCCAGGCCAACGACTAAACTATCCGTAATTTCGGGCAGGCTTTCAACGGCGCTATAGATTTCGCTGGTACCAATACGGATTCCATCACGATTAAGCGTCGCATCGGACCGTCCATAGATGATGATTCCATTACGTTCGGTAATTCGGATGTAGTCACCGTGCCGCCAAATGCCGGGGTAGTCCTCAAAATAACTTTTGCGATAGCGATCGTTGTTACGGTCGTTCCAGAAATAAATAGGCATGGAGGGCATCGGTTCCAGAATCACCATTTCGCCCAATTCGCCCCGAACGGGTTTAGCATTTTCGTCGAATGCTTCAACATAGCTGCCGAGCAACCGGCATTGAATTTCGCCCTCATACACGGGCAACAACGGGTTCCCACCCACAAAACCGCTGCACACGTCTGTGCCACCACTGAACGAAATCAGCCAGACATTCGACTTTACACAATCGTAGATCCATCGGAAACCTTCGGGTGGCAGGGGAGAACCCGTTGAGCCGATACTACGTAATGATGATAGCTTAAACGTATCAATTGGCTTCAGACCAGCTCGCATACAGGCTAAATAATAAGCCGCTCCTCCACCGAAATGAGTAATACGTGCCTCTTCGGCTAATCGCCAAAGTACGTTTAGGTTAGGATAACCTGCTGAGCCGTCGTAAAGAACCAGGGTTGCGCCAACCAGCATGGAGCCGACGGCGAAATTCCACATCATCCAGCCCGTAGTCGAATACCAGAAGTATCGTTCGCCAACGCGTACGTCCTGATGTAAACCGAGTACCTTCATATGCTCAAGCAGGCAGCCGCCCACACTGTGTGTAATGGCCTTGGGTTTGCCTGTGGTACCTGATGAATACAGCACCCAGATCGGATGCTGAAATGGTACAGCCTCAAAGGTTAAGCCATCGGGAGACGGTGTATTCAATACCTCCTGCCAAAGAATACTCTCGGGGAGAGAGGGAAGGCTATTCCGGTTTAAATAAGGTACCCAGATTATTTGTTTGAGAGTTGGTAGAGTCTCGCGTAACTCGTAAATGGTGTCTGTTTTATCAACCGGTTTATTTCCGTACGTATAGCCATCGGCAGCAATCAAAACTTTCGGTTCGATCTGTTGGAAACGGTCGACAATACTGGACGTACCAAAATCCGGTGAGCAACTCGACCAGACAGCGCCAACGGCATTCGTTGCCAGAAAAGCCACAATGGCTTCGGGAATGTTAGGGAGCACGGCCACTACCCGATCACCAATACCAACACCCTGCTGACGAAGATACGTAGCGACTGCCGCGACCTGCTGTTCCAGCGTACTCCAGGATATAGCGGTTATCCCCTGTCGCTCGGAGGCAAAAATCAGGGCAGGGTTCGTCCGGCCAGATGCTGTTTTATGCCGGAAAATATGCTCCGCATAGTTAAGGGTAGATCCTATAAACCACTCGGTGCCAATCATATCCTCATCACTGGGCCTGTAAATAACCTGCTGATAAGGTGTGTGACTCTGAACATCGAAAAACTGCCAGATGCTCTCCCAAAAATCTTCCAGATCGGTCACCGACCAGTCCCACAGATCGTCATAATCCCGGAAATACAATCCCTTTTTAACAAATAACCAATTGATGTACTGCTTCATCAACGATTGTTCGGCCATGCGACGATCGGGAGTATACAGGGGCGCTAGTGTTGGGCGAGGCATAAAGCAAGTCAATAATCGTGAGTTATCTGTCGATAGTCACCACCAGTGACTGTTGCTAACTGCCGACTAACGACTAACGACTTTACCGGTCTGTGGATTGTTTTTTCAATAAAATGCGTTTCGATAAAACAGGTGTAACAAGCTTATCTGGAAAAGCCATACCTTTGTACCCCATTTTACAGTTACCTTAATAAGTGCGCTGACAATCAGCGCTATTTCTTTCCTAAAAAGTACGTTTTACTGTATTTTTCCATGAATCAGGATTCAGATCGGGACAAACCCCGCCGTGATGGTGAACCGCTTCGGCGGTCGGGGCGTCCCTTCGACCGTCGGGATGACGGCCGGAATGCAGATACCCCGCGTTTTAACCGTAGCCGCAACGATAACCCGGCTACTGAGCGGGATAACAAGTTCGACCGCCAGCCCCGTAACGATGGGGACGCTCGAACACCCAATCGGGATTCCCGACCACCACGTTTCGAGCGTGATGGAGGCTCCCGGAACAACGAACATAACAATGATGATCGTCGTCCGCGCTCTGACCGCGACAGTCGCCCAAGTTTTAATCGCGACAATCGTTCGCGAGATGATAAGCCGCGTTTTGATAAAGATCGACGGGACAGTCGTACGGATGAATCACGTCCCCGCTTCGACCGTGACAACCGCTCCGGTAATTCAGAGCCGCGTCGGCCTTTCTCCGACCGTCGGGATGACCGTTTTGGCCGTACGGATGAGACACCTCGTTTTGATCGCGATAACAATCGTCCAGACCGGAATGTAAATCGCTTTGGCAATGAGCCACCCCGGCGAACCGAGCGTTTCCCGGAACGTAATGATAACGACCGACCACGTTTTGACCGGGACCGTCCTGACCAACGTACTAACCGTGAGGAACGTCCGCGTTTTAATGCCGATCGTACTAAAAGCAATGACCGGCGTGAAGGTGGCGGAAACCGCCCGCGTCGTGGTGAGTCATCTTCACGATCTTATGGGAATGATCGTAACGATCGGTTTCCAACTAAGGACTCTGACCGGAACAACAACGATCAAAAGCCTCGCTTTTCGCGTGATGTGAACCGCAGTGGCGGTCATAGTGGGTCGGACAAGCCAGGGTTTAAGCGCGTGGGCGGATTTAGCCGGGAGGCCGACGAGCGCAATAAAGCCCGTTTTAATGATGATAATCAACGTAGTGGTGGTCGACGTGAAGCTCGGAGTAAAGACTCGCGCGAGGAAGGCTGGACGAATGAGACCCGTTTTTCTGGTCAGCAGCGTAAGGAGTCCGGCGACCGACGTACTGGATTTTTTACCAAAGCTCCAAACTATAGTTTAGCGCAACCTCGTAGCCAGGGTTCCTTTAAACAAGGACGTTCGGGCAAACCTCGTGACGAGCAGGAAGGCAGTTCCGAGACTCCTAAACGAGCACCTGCCAATGACGGTACAACACGACTGAACCGATACATTGCTAACTCGGGGGTATGCTCACGCCGAGAAGCTGACGAATTAATTGGCCGGGGCGATATTTCCGTTAACGGTAAAGTCGTGACCGAAATGGGCTATAAAGTAAAGGAAGGCGATACGGTTAAATACGGCACCAAAGTGCTGAATCCTGAGCGGTTTGTCTACGTATTGCTGAATAAGCCAAAAGATTATATTACGACGACTGAAGACCCGGAAGAGCGTAAAACGGTTATGGAGCTAGTGGCTGATGCCGGTAACTTCCGTATGTATCCAGTAGGACGTCTGGACCGTAATACGACAGGATTACTGTTGCTGACGAATGATGGCGAATTAGCGGATAAACTAACGCATCCATCAAACAATATCCGCAAAATTTATCAGATTGAGCTCGATAAGCCGATCACGGATGAACACTTTGAGGCTATCAAAAAAGGTATTGAACTCGAAGATGGTCCTATTAAGCCCGACGCTTTGAGTATCATCACGCCTGACGCACACGTGGTTGGGATTGAAATTCATTCGGGTCGTAACCGCATCGTCCGACGGATATTCGAGAATTTTGGCTACGAAGTAACCAAACTTGATCGCACTACGTATGCTGGCTTAACCAAGAAGGAACTGCCTCGTGGCAAATGGCGTTTCCTCGACCCGAAAGAGGTGGTGAAGCTAAAGTATTTTAATTAAACAAAAAGCGAAAAAAGGACAAGGGAAAGAGCTGATGATAACCAACGCTCTTTCCCTTGTCCTTTTTTCGTCTTTGCTATTTATCGCTTGCTTACGAACCGGTTTCCTTTGATGTAGTATCGATACGGCAAATCCGCTCCCTGGGTTAAACCAATTCGGGTTGTCGTTACCATATCGAAATCGTGCAGAACTGGCCCACGAATATAAATTTCGCCGGTTACCAGTGAAGAAGCATTGTGAATCTGCCGACTGATTCCCAGGGCAATGGTGAGTTTGCCAGGACCGTTCGCTAAATTCTTTTGCCCGTCGGCTGTTTCTGGATTTACCGTGTTGTTTCGGTAACGTTCAAAGCCCGTTTTAAACGCTTCATTACGGCGAACGGCCATTAACTCAATGCCTTCGGTGGGTTCCAGAGCACGTATCAAGACAGCTTCACCTACGCCTTCCGGTCCGGTTACTACGTTGATGCAGTTGTAGTGATTATAAATCTGGTAAACATACAGCGTGCCGGGAGGGCCAAACATGGCTGCGTTACGTGGGGTTTGTCGTCGGTACGCATGGCAGGCCGGATCACCGGTAAGATAGCCTTCTGTCTCAACTATTATTCCCGCCGTTACGCCTTCTGTTGGGGAATCATGAACCAATTCGCAGCCCAGCAAAAGCTGAGCGAGCGTAAGTGTGTCGTGGGATTGGTAAAAAGTATGGTCGAGAGTGGGCAAAGTCATGGTCAAATCACATTCATCGTCTGCTCCTTAATTTTCTCCAGCTCATCCTTCATCTGCACCACTAATCGCTGAATAGTAGCGTCGTTGGCTTTGGAGCCGATTGTATTGATTTCCCGTCCGATTTCCTGCGAGATAAAATTTAGTTTTTTTCCGTTGGCTTCTTCCGTCGAAAGAACTTCCAGAAAATAGCTTAAGTGGTTTTTTAGCCGGACTTTTTCTTCCGAGATATCGAACTTCTCAACGTAGTATACTAATTCCTGCTCGAAACGATTCTGATCAAACGTTTCGCTGTCCAGCAGTTCTTTTACGGAATTACGCATCCGGTCGCGCACCGCTGGAATTCGCTTAACATCCTGTTCCTCTACGTCAGCCAGCCGATCGGTAATGATCTGAATGTATTCCTGAAATTTATTTTCCAGCACGGCACCATCCTGTCGACGAAAGGCATCACATCGCCGAATGGCTTCCTGAACCGCAGCCTGCACGGTTTCCCAATCAGAATTGTCGGCTGTTGGATCGGCGGATTCAGTCAGATAAGCGTTGGGCTGTTGTAAAGCCAGTTGCAATACGTCGCTGTCGGGGATGCTCATCAGCATCGTGTTGGCGGTTTCTTTCAAGTCAGACACATAGGCAAGAACCAGCGGTCGATTGATTGTTACGCCTGGCCGGATAGCGTTCGTGCGGGCAAGATTCAGTGATAGCTCAACTTTACCACGTTCCAGCTTCTGAGTCAAAAAAGCACGCAGTTCAATTTCTTTGTCAGAAAACTGCCGGGGAATGCGGCAATAAATATCTAAGAATTTAGAATTCAGGGTTTTGACTTCCGCCGTTACCGATAGACCACCGGCTTCTACGGTCGCGTTGCCGAAGCCGGTCATTGATTTGAGCATAGGATGTAGTTTGTGATTTACCTGCCTATTTATATTGGCGAATCGTAAATCTGTTATTTTTCTACGGATTGTTTTTTGAGTGCGCCCGCTTCCAGTTCCAGAAATTCCTTCCGATTACGTGCTACGTCGATAGCGGTGTAAATCGCCTGGAGCATAGAGGTTTCGTCGGCTAAGTCTTTGCCCGCAATGTCATAAGCGGTACCGTGGTCGGGCGAGGTTCTGATGGCGGGCATACCGGCCGTAAAGTTTACCCCTTCTTCGAAAGCGATGGACTTAAATGGAATCAAACCCTGATCGTGATACATCGCCAGAACGGCATCGAAATTTCGATAGCCACGTGTGCCGAAAAAGCCGTCGGCAGGGTAAGGGCCAAACACGAGCTGACCTTTATTACGTAGTTCGGTCAGAAGTGGCTTAATAATATCCTGTTCTTCATTGCCCAGCAAGCCTTCTTCGCCGGCATGTGGATTCAGACCCAGTACCGCGATTTTAGGTTTCTCGATACCAAAATCCTGCTTCAGTGACTGTGTCATCAGACTCAGTTTTTGCAGGATACGGTCACGCGTTACGTTTTGCCGAACCCGGCCCAGCGGTACGTGACCCGTTACCACACCCACGCGCAAGGTCTCACTAACCATAAACATGAGGTTGTCCTGAACGCCGAACTCCTGTGCCAGGTATTCCGTATGTCCCGGAAATTTAAATTCTTCCGACTGAATATTGTATTTGTTAATCGGCGCTGTTACGAGGGCGTCTAATTTCCCGTCCTTCAGATCGTCGACGGCCCGCTGCAAACAGGCAAAAGCAGCCTGACCCGCTTCGGGCGTTACGCGACCCGGCTGAATATCCTGATTCTGATCTGGCCAGCACGTAATGACGTTCGTTAGTTTATGACTGATTTGTCCGATGCTTTGGGCACCATTCAAATTCCAGTCTTTCATATTTAACAGGTTACGGTACCGGTTCAAGATACGCATAGATCCGTAAATGACGGGCGTGCAGATTTTTTGTAACCGATTGTACTGCAACGCTTTAAGGATAACCTCAGGACCGATGCCATTATAATCGCCAAGCGAAATACCGATCACCAGTCGATCATCGCTACGTCCCGAAGGTTCAGGAGTGGTTACGTTTCCTGAATCGCGGGTGCCTTCGCCATCCGCTATAAAGTCACGCGTCTGATTAGCCGCCCCTGCGTTCGCGCGTTCCCGATCTGGTCGATTATCCCGCTGACGAGCTTCATTTGGGCGTTGGCCATTCGTCTGTTGTCGGTTTTCTCGCTGGCTAGATTCCCGTTGGCCGGTGTTACGATCGTTTTGCTGGCGATTTTCCCGCTGGTTGGGTACCTGTCGATTTGGTCGTTCCTCAACTGGGGCATTAACTTCATTGGCTGGCTTTGGATCACCATTTCGGTGATTACGCTGGGGATTCTCCTGCCGGTTTTTAACCGGTTGCTCACCCAATTGTTGTGCCGGTGTCTGACTATCGGAAACGTCTATAGTACCTGATTGCGCGTCAACTACTGGCTCGGTTGACGGGATGTTATGTTGCTGACCTGGTTCGTCGGGTTGGCGTTGTTCCATGCACTTTTTGTAGTTTCGCCAAAAAATTTAGATAGTGAAGATTGCAGAATAATGATCGAAGAATAAAAGGTAAATAACTTAATCGAGTCCGTCTATTCTTCACTCTTCATTTTACATTCTACATTAATATAGTTGCAAGTTACGAAAACCTACGGATGTCCCAGAATCGCCTTTCTATTCTCATTGCCGATGAGATGCACCCTTCGCTCTTTGCCATGCTCGATGAAGTTGGCTTTACGTATATCTATCAACCTAAAATCACTCGTTCAGAGCTTCTGGAGCAACTTGAGCCATTCGACGGACTCATTATTCGAAGTAAAACAACTGTTGATGAAGACCTGTTAAGTCGGGCTCCCCATTTGCAATTCATTGGTCGGGCTGGAGCTGGACTGGATTTAATTGACCTCGAAGCCACTGAACGACGAAATATCAGGGTGTTTCATGCCGGTGCGGGCAATCGCGACGCTGTGGCTGAACATACCGTTGGCATGTTGTTAGCCTTACTGGCAAATATTCTGAAAGCCGATCGGGAAGTACGTCAGGGAATATGGGATCGGGAAGGCAATCGAGGTTACGAACTTGGGAGCCTGACCGTTGGCCTTATTGGCTATGGTAACAATGGTCGCGCTACGGCCCAGCGGCTCAGTGGATTTAATTGCCGGGTACTAGCCTATGATAAATTCCTGACCAATTACGCTGACTCATTTGCCGAAGAAGCTACGCTGGACCAGATCATAGCCGAAGCCGACGTATTGAGTCTGCATGTACCGCTGACCGACGAAACGCGAATGATGATCAACGATACGTTTGTTGAGCGTTTCGCCAAACCGTTTTACCTGATTAATATCGCCAGGGGGGAAATCGTATCTCTGGCTGCTGTGGTGCGCGGACTGGAGAGTGGAAAAATACGCGGGGCTTGTTTGGACGTATTAGAAAACGAAAAACTGGCGAAACTGACGCCCGATCAGCAGGCTGCTTTTGATTATTTGCGCCAGTCGGATCGGGTTGTACTGACTCCACATGTAGCGGGCTGGACCCACGAAAGCTACGTACGAATTAATGAGGTGCTGGTAAGGCAACTCGTTGAAAGTAAGGCGTAATCAATAATCGTAGCTGCTGAGGGTTACAGTATAGTTTTCTTTAGGGCAACACCGTAAACGAAGTAGGTGTGGTGGTTGCGTTATTAGTTTCGTTAAGCACACGTAACGGCCCCGTTTGCGCACCGGAAGGTACCAGTACCCATCGCTCCGTATCGGTAATCTTACCTCCGTCGACCGCGGGGGTAAGTGAGCCGGCAAAGAAAATCTGGGCATTTAGCAGGAAATCACCCTGGATAACAACGCGTTGGCCTACCTGCGCTTTTGCCGGAAGAAAGCTTGACACTACTGGATTCTGGACAACCACCAGTAAAGCTGCGCTGGACGACAGACCCGCCCGGTTCGCAATCGTTATCGGACCACTCATGGCATTGGTAGGGACATTGAACGTTACACTCGTTCCTTCGGTAGTGGCCGTAATGGGAGCAGAAATTCCGTTCAGCCGAACGTCTGTAAGCCGATAAAAATTCTTGCCGGTAGCGGTAATAGACCATCCCCGTATTTGGCGCGTTGGCGTAAACGTAACATCCGAAGGCGCTAAATAAACGAATAAAGATACTGACGAGGTGGCATTTCCTCCGAGGCTACTGACCGAAACCGTTGTAGCCGCTGACGACGGTACGAGGGGGACGACCGCTTCAAGCTGTGTATCACTCAACACCCGGAACGTAGCCGTTACGTTACCAAAGGACAGAGCCGACACGGTACTTAAGTTGCGGCCCTCCACAATAATCTTGTCGCCAGCAACCACGTTTTGTTCGGACAGTCGGGCAATAACAGGAGGCTGATAAATTTGTAGGGTATCCTTACTGGTCGCTACCAATTTATCAAAAACCGTAACGGTCACTAGTCCCGACGGCGTTTCTATAGGAACCACCGTGCGAATTTCGCTGTCGCTAACGGTAGTCTGCGTTTTATCCGGCGACCGACCATTGATGAGTACTACGCCGTCGGACAAGTTCACGCCCTTAATGACGATTGGTGCGCCTGGTCTGGTTTTCAGTGGCGACAGGCTGGTGATCTGCGGAGTTCCAGCCACAATAAAGCTACTGGTGAACAAACCGCCCTGGGTTTCGATAGACACTGATGAAGAACCACGCGGAACGTTGGATGGTATCTGAACGATCAGTTTTTGGGCGGAAGTATCTTTTATAATGGCATTGACACCGTCAAAACGAATTGATTTGATACGATTGAGAAAATCACCCGTTATAACAACCTCTGTGCCGGGTAATCCATTCGTTGGGGTGATGGAAACAACCTCTGGACTTGGTTGCAGTACGATAAAGGGCAGCGGGTCGGTGGTACCCTGTTCAGTCTGAACACGTATCTGCGTAAGGCCAGGTGCTACGTATGGCACCTTAACCGTAATGCTATTATCATCGTTGCTGACAATCGTGGCGCTTATTATAGACGTTGCCACACCGAATAACACGACAGGAGCGGAACCGAACTGGTGCCCCGTCAGGGTAATATTCTTACCGACAAGGGCTTGCCTGTCCGATAAACTGATCAGTTCCGGGGGGGTGCTCTGAATACGACAACCTAATACACTAAGTATTAAAGCAAAGAAAAAGAGAAGCTGTATAGTTGATTTCATAGGCAGCAACGGCAACCCGTGACTGGTACGTAATGGGTAAAATTAGTCAATTTAGACGTCTAAAAACCATTTCTTTAGAATGCCTGTTAGGAAGTATAGGAATGGTTAATGACGATCAACTATAGATAACGACGCTACTCTTTAAGAAATTACGTTACCATGAAGGCGTCTAGGTAAACATTGATCATTCTATATGCTCCAACAAGAATTCGCAAATGAACTATCGCAGCCTGAAAGCATCAAAATTATTGTCTATTACTACGCTTGGCGAACTCAAAGCCGCCGGGTACGAATCTCGCTCAATCAAGCAGGAACTACGCGACAATCTGATTGAGCGTATTAAAGAAAAAGAGGTTGTTTTTCCAGGCATCTGGGGATACGAAGACACGGTTATTCCGGACGTAGAGCGGGCTATTCTGTCCATGCACCACATTAACCTGTTAGGGCTACGTGGTCAGGCTAAAACCCGGATCGCCCGTCTGATGGTGAATTTGCTGGACGAGTACATACCCGTTGTGGCCGGATCTGAACTGAACGATGACCCGATGCAGCCACTGTCGCGTTTTGCGCTGGATCTAATTGCCGAAAAGGGTGATCAGACGCCCGTTTCCTGGATGCATCGCAACGATCGTTACACCGAAAAACTCGCTACGCCCGACGTATCGGTAGCTGACCTTATCGGCGATGTTGACCCGATCAAAGCTGCTACGTTACGATTGCCTTACTCGGATGAGCGCACGATTCACTTCGGCCTGATTCCACGTTCGCACCGGTGTATTTTCGTTATCAATGAGTTGCCCGATTTACAGGCCCGTATTCAGGTATCGCTGTTCAATATTCTGCAGGAGGGCGATATTCAGATTCGGGGTTTCAAGCTACGTCTGCCACTTGACATTCAGTTCGTGTTCACTGCTAACCCGGAGGATTACACCAACCGGGGTAGTATTGTAACCCCATTGAAAGACCGGATCGACTCGCAGATCGTGACGCACTATCCGAAGTCGATTGAAATCGGCAAAAAAATTACCATGCAGGAAGCCGTTGTTAAAACGGAGCAGAAAGGCATGGTAAAAACCAACGATCTGATCGCTGATTTAATCGAGCAGATTGCCCTGGAAGCCCGCGAAAGCGAATACGTGGATTCAAAAAGTGGTGTTTCGGCGCGGATGACGATTTCAGCTTACGAAAATCTACTTTCTTCAGCTGAGCGTCGGGCGTTGCTGAATGGTGAAAAGGAAACCCACGTTCGGATTGCTGATCTATATGGTGTTGTTCCGGCTATTTGCGGTAAGGTAGAGCTGGTCTATGAAGGGGAAGTGGAAGGTCCGGTTATTGTGGCGCAAAATCTGATTGGCAAAGCAATTCGTAACCAGTTTTTAGCGTATTTCCCGAATCCAGAGAAGGCTAAAAAGGACAAACGCGGTAATCCATACAAAAAAATTACGGATTGGTTTGGTGACGGTAATACGATGGATATCCTGAACGATCTGACCAACCGCGACTATGATGCCCGGCTACGTACCATTGATGGCCTAGATGACGTAGTGGACTTTTACCATCCTCGCCTGAGCAAAGCCGAAAAACTGTTCATGATGGAGTTTGCGCTGCATGGATTAGCTGAGCATTCACTGGTCGGTAAAAAAGCAATGGATACAGGCTTATCCTTTAAAGATTTGCTTGGCTCTATGTTCAATCCTGGAAAGGACTTTGGGGAAGAGGAGGAAGAGGACGACGACGACCGCTTCTAAACATAAATAGTATACACCAAAGACTGGATATTGAGGTAGTGACACTGCTTTGGTATCCAGTCTTTGGCTTATTCCATAATGACGGCCGTACCGTTCGCACTGACCATCAGCATAGATCCGTTACCGCCAATGGTCTGATAATCTAAATCGACTCCGATAACGGCATTGGCGCCCAGCCGGGTAGCCTGGTCGACCATTTCTTTAAGCGCAATACTTTTGGCTTCACGTAGCGCCTGCACATAAGCCCCCGAGTGGCCCCCGACTACATCACGAATCGTCGTGAAGAAATCTTTAACAAGGTTAGCACCAATAATAGCCTCGCCGTTGACCAGACCTACGTATTTGGTGATATGCTTACCTTCAATATTAGAAGTAGTAGTTACGAGCATGAAAGGGAGTTTGATGAGTAAGCAAGGGTTGGCATTGTGACCGTAAATTTATACAGTTGTCGCTTTAGTTAAGCGCCATTCATCATATTCTAATACCGTATAAGGGTCAAATTGGACCGTATCGTCTTTATTCCGCTATTGACCAGGCAGGCAATTCAGCAGTTCAGAGGCTAATATGGCAGTTCAATCCTTGATTTTACCGGTCCGTATCATTTACTCCTGACAGCGCTATTTTGTGCATATACCTTTGTGCAAAACTAAAAACAAGTCAATCCACAGAGAACATGAAAACAATGAATGTAAGCCGATTGCTGGCCTGGGCGATAGTAGTAGCCATGCCAGTATGGCTCGGTAGCTGTAAGAAGGATAACGGCGGTGGCAATCCAATAACCCCAAATTCGATAGAAGGAAGCTGGAAAGTTTCGAGTATGAAAGGAACTAGCCCAAAAGGGAATTTCGATTATTTCGATCTTATGAAGGCAATTGGTGGCGAGGACGCTGTAAACTGTCTGACCGATACGAAAATTACGTTCCTGGGTAATAGTAACATTACCGGAACGCCTTCGCCTGCCTGCCAATCGGGTTCAGATGAGTACAATCCGGCAAAAGACAAAGCTACCTGGAAGGTATCTGGTAATAAAGTGAGTATTACGGATAGTGACGGTACTGAAACGTATGACCTGAAAAGTAGCGGTAACACAATGACCTGGAGCATTCAGCTGAAGCAGGATATTGATGAAGATGGCGTAGAAGACACGTTCACGCAGACCATTGAGTTCAAGCGCGCCTAATCGACAGTAGATAACGTAAAATCAGAAGCCGTGCTACAGTTTAACGCTGTAGCACGGCTTCTGCTAGTTTAATTCGGGAAGACAATCGGCTAACGTGCGGACGTATTGCTCCAGATAACTGGTAACATCACGACTTTTGTATTGTAGAATATACCGTGGGTGATCCAATGTAACGATACGCTCGAAAAAGCCCTGTTGATCATTTAACCGACGCAGGTATGTCTCGTTCTTACGACCCAAACAAACGGCTACGTGTCTGGATGATCCAAAACTGAGTTGTGTTCGCACGGTTTCGGTGATGGCGGGCCAGAGCGTTTCAGTCGTCTTGCGGTCGTCGTAAAAATTGTAGTTTTTTCCGTCTTTCGTGAGCGCTAACGGAAATAAAGATGTCAGGAAAAACTGCCCATAAAACGCTTCGGCTCCTCCCAGCGCGTCAATCACCTGATAAATAAACCGGCTCGATAGTTCGGGGGTGTCGCGCAGATCATTCTCAATACCACAATAGCGACGCAGGTTCTGTGGAGTCGTAAACGAAATGCCCGTAACGCCAGCGCCAAATCGACCGGGATTAATGCCTAGTATGAAAACACGCGGATTCGTATCGCTATAAAACTTCGTGTAAAATTCCTCCACAATACGTTGTACGTCAGACTGCTGATATGGATTCATGACGCCAACACCCGGTGGCAACTTAGTAGGCGCGGAAAGTGTATTGTAATACGTAATGGCTTTATCGGCGAACGTAGTCATCAGCGCGAAAAATAGGTGTAACAGATAAGGGCTAATTCGCCAATAATTCGCTCGGCGTCCGGTGTTGGTACGCCTTCTACAAAAACGGATAGTAGAAAAGGGGTTTTCGCATAGATAATGCCGGTATCGCCCCGAACGTAGGCCAGTAAGCCAGTTTTATGAGCAACAGCAATATCTTTCGGTAATAAGCGGCACATCGTTAGGTTGCCAGGTACTTGCTTCAGTACGGTGATCATTTCATCACAGAGTTTGGGCGCAGCAACCTGATGCCGGTAGATTTTTTCTAAGACGGCACCCATTTCCCCCGCCGTTACGTAGTTATCGCGCCCCTGTTTAACGGCCAGCGTATCCATCATGATTCGGTTTAGCTGACTCTGCTTCAGACCAATTGTTCGCATTCGCTGATTGATGGTGTCGCGACCAAGTCGATGAATAAGAATATTGGTTGCGGTATTGTCGCTCTCGACCAGCATCAGACGTAACAGTTCGCGATAGCTTAAGCGGCTTTGGTCGGCATAGGTTTGTAATATGCCCGAACCGCCTACTTTATCGGAAGGTTTCAGCACATAAATTTCGTCCAGATTCAGCGAACCAGCTTTAACGCGTTCCATTAGTTCGAGCATAATCGGCAACTTGATTACACTAGCCGACGGTACGCGTTCATCGGCACGATGACTAAATGTTACGTTCCCGTTCGTCAGCGATTTTGTTGTCAGACTTACTTTCGCCGTTTCTGGTAAGTGGCGGAGATAAGCGGTTAGTGAATCCGTTAGTTGAGACTGGCTTAAGGAAGTTGTTGCCATGCTCAGTAGCAAAAACAAAGTCGGAACCAAGGCTCCGACTTTATTTGGATGATGCAGCGTTTGGGATTTACGATTCATAGCAGAAGAGGGGTTGTCTATGCAGTGTACCCAAAACTATAAATCGAAACCCATAAGCCATAAATTTATTTGATATTCTTCCGGCGATTGCGTTGAAAATCCTCGAACATCATATTGCCCAGCCCCTGCAAACCGCTGTAGTAAGCCCGACCATTGTTGACCTTCGTGAATTCCTGCACGAACTGCTTCAGATACGGGTCGGAGGCAATCATGAACGTAGTGATCGGAATTTCCAGTCGGCGCGCCTGTGCAGCCAGCGTGAGGGTCTTGCTCACCACTTTCCGATCCAGCCCGAACGAGTTTTTGTAGTACTTGATCCCTTCTTTCAGACAGGTCGGTTTCCCGTCCGTAATCATGAAAATCTGCTTGTTCTTGTTCTTCCGCCGACGTAGCAGATCCATGGCCAGTTCTAAACCCGCTACGGTGTTGGTATGGTACGGGCCAACTTCCAGATACGGCAGATCTTTAGCCTGAATCTGCCAGGCGTCATTCCCAAACACCACAATGTCGAGCGTGTCTTTGGGATACTTGATTTTAATCAGTTCGACCAGCGCCAGCGCTACCTTTTTAGCGGGCGTAATGCGATCCTCGCCATACAGAATCATCGAGTGGCTAATGTCGATCATGAGCACGGTCGAGGTCTGGGTTTTCTGCTCTTTCTGCGTCACTTCCAGATCCCGTTCCATGAGCGTAAAGTCTTCTACACCGCTGTTAATCTGCGCGTTGCGGATCGATTCGGTCATCGAAATTTGCTCAAGCGAATCACCAAACTGATACGTTCGGATATCACTGCTCAGTTCGTCGCCCGTACCCGTATAGGGTGTTTGGTGATTGCCACCCGACTTCGAGCGTTCGAGTTTCCCGAAAATTTCTTCGAGTGCACTACGCCGAATTGTCTGCTCGCTCTTGGGCGTCATGACGATCTTACCTTCCTGATTTTCTTCGGTCAGATAACCTTTTTCTTTGAGATCATCGAAGAAATTGCCGATGCCGTATTTATCGTCGGTTAAGCCATATTGCCGGTCAAGCTGACTCATCCACGACATGGCCTGCTCGACATCGCCGGAGGTTAGTAGCAGCAATTGCTGGAAAATATTGAGCAGCTTGTCGAAGTTGCTGCCTTCTTTCTGTTCGGGTGGTACGTAATCTGAAAATTGAAAGCCTTTCATCAGTAAAGTCGTTAGTAGTCAGTCGCTGGTCACTACGTATTAAAAATAGATTCCGAACGGTTCATGGGTACGTCGAAAGAACAGTACGTTTTACGGATTTGTTCGCTTTGCTGGCTAGTGAATGATAGAACGCAGATCGTTATGATGTTTATGATTCATTAGGATTATTGATCATATAGATCATAACGATCTGCGTTCTATTTCTTCACAATCGGCAACCGGACCATCGATGGATATTGCGCCGAATGAAATACCTGATTGTGAGCAATTACGCCTTTCGATTCACTGTAATTGTTGCCGCCCGTGTTCATATTTCGGTCAAAACGAGGAAAATTACTGCTCGATATCTCCACCCGAATGCTATGCCCCGGTGCGAAAAAATTACTCGTAGCCATTGGGCTTAGGGTGAGTTTATACACCTTTCCTTTGTCCATCCAGACTTCTTTGGCGAAGCCGTCACGGTAGCGGGCACGGAGAATGGTTTCGTCCAGATTATACGCTTTCCCATCGGGATACACATCAATTAACTTGACGGTAAAATCCGTGTCTTTCGCATCCGACGATACGTAGAGTGTTGTTTCAATCGAACCGGTTAGTTCAACGCCGTTGGCAAACGGTTCGGTGGTGTAGACCAGAATATCCTGCCGGGTTTCCATCTGGTGCTGGTCAAAGGCCCCGCCCTGTACCGCCGTTCCCGTACAGCAGACATTGCCTCCATACGACGGCACCGGAAACGCAGGATCGTAAGCAAACGCATCGGGTTTTTCATCTTTACCCAGTGGTTTTGTGGTTAGTTTTCCGTCGCCATACAGACTGTTCGCCCGTCCGGCACTGGACAGGTAATACGTCGTCATTTCAGACGTAGCAGGTGGCCAGGTGTCCGACGTTTGCCATTTGTTGGAACCCATCGTGTAATATTTAACATGGGGCATGTTTTTTATTACGTCGCTGCTTTCGCCCTTGAGCCAGACATCAAACCAGCCGTAAATCATCGCGTCGTAGTCCAGACGAGCATCGCCAACGCTACGTTCACCAACGATGGTGTTTTCGGTAGCACGTTTGTAGGCGCAGTGCAGCGTGGGCGCAATGACCAGAAACTGGTTGTCACGGACTTGAGCATCGACGCCATTTTTACGAACGTGGTTGAACAAGGCGAGGTTGGGTCCGGTCGATACGTCGTACCAGGAAGCAAACCAATAACTGGGAACGCCAAAGGGCATATTGTCATGATAAAGCCCACCTTTGTACCACTCCGGATCATTCGGCTTACGAACGATCATTTTCTCGTAAATTCCTTTCTGCCCGTTGGCATTTTTGATGATGTCCTGAACGGGCAGGTAGCGCAATCCCTGCGCCCAATCGACTTTCGGCATTTCGGGCGCTAAGTCGTAAAAACGCGATACACGAGTCAGATCTTCGCTGCTTGCCGTTTTCTGGAAAAGTGGACGGGCAAACGCATCGACCTGAGTGCCATACAACCAGGCGGTAAAGAGCATTTGTTGCGCACCACCCCGATACCAGTTGCCCTGTTCCATGAATGGACCAACGCGACCAACCCCTGCGCCGAAACCCATCGGCACCATAGCCGCGTGAGCCGGATGATCCAACGCGGCTACGGCCATTTGCCACTCAGCGGTAGACGAGCAGCCCAGCGTACCGATTTTACCATTCGACCACGGCTGTTTGGTCATCCACGAAAAAGCATCGTAGCCATCGGTAGTCGGTGGGCCGAGAATGTCCCAGTCCCCTTCTGAGAAGAACTTGCCGCGCTCATTCTGGACAACATACGCATAGCCCCGTTTCACTGCATCCAGAGCAGCCTGATATGAGTTTTGCTTTTGCTCACCATCGCCCCAGCTATTGAAGTTGTAGGGTGTTTTGGAGAAAATAATGGGTACCGGTTTATCCGTTTTTGGGCGATAGATATCGGTTGCCAGCCGAACACCATCGCGCATGGGCATCATAACTTTCTGCTCGATGATCGCAATTTCCTGTAGCTTTTTAAGAATGTCTTCCTGCGCATGGGCATGCTGTGTAAGGCACAAGACGATAGCAAAGGCCAGTCTTGCAAAAGAGGAGCGGTGTTTCATTACGTCTTTAGCAGAGATGAGAAGTAGTGAAGTAGCGCATTTATGGCCATAAAACAAAGCAGCGCAGCTTTTTGGGGCCACGCTGCTTTGTTTTAGAATAGAATATCTAGACAGTTATCTGTAAACTTAATTCAGGAAGTATATCTTCTCCAGATAACGTAACGTCTGAGCCGTGCTTGATTTCTATTGATCCATCTTCCCGATAAATGAATACCTGTTTACCCGCCCGATCAATAAGCCAGCCTAACCGACAGCCGTTATCGCGATATTCTTCCATCTTTTCTTTCAGTTCTTTCAACTCATCACTCTTCGAGCGGATTTCAATGACAAAATCTGGGCATAGTGGGGCGAAGCCCTGACGTTCAGCGTTGGAAATCGCGTCCCATCGTTTGCGGTTCACCCACGCTACGTCTGGCGAACGTACGGCTGAGTTTGGAAGTTTAAAACCAGTGGATGAATCGAATAGATAGCCAAGTTTTTTACGACGGTTCCAACTCCAGATTTTGCCAGACAAATCGGCGTTGTATCGTCCAGTTTCACTTCCAGTGGGGGGTATAAAAATAATATTTCCGTTAGAATCCCGCTCCAGCCGAGTTGTTTCGTTTGCCTGACATAGGGTAAAGAAAAAATCATCGTCGAACTTCTGGTCACGGGGCGGATGTAGCGTACGCAATTGTAGTTCCATTGGCTGTAAGCTGTTTTGCCAAAAATAACGAAAAAAGCCTTATATGAGTGCCGGAAGACGTACTACCTCCGTCTTACCGACTACCCACATTAGAACCGGCAGCGTACCACAGATTCGCCAAGGCTTTCTGGTGCTTGGTGCGTAATTCTTCCAGTTTTATCAGCAAGTCAATGAGTTTGGTTTCCCGGCTATTGACTAGAAACAACGAACTCTCACCCAATTGGAACTTACTCACTTCAGCCTGGACAAGGGTCTGCTGGTTGGCTGTAGTCTGCTGTTGTGTAATAATCTGTTTTTCAAGGGCTACCAGCTCATTCCAGGATCGCTGAACTTCGTTAACAATGTCGCGCCCAGTCTGTTGCCGTTCCAGACCTGTCTGTTGGTTTTGAAGCTGTATCTGGCGAAGTTTCCCTCGTTCGGCGCGAAGAAACAGCGGAAACGCTAAATCGACGCCGATCTTGTGGTTATTGGACTGAAAACCATAGGAACTTGATCCGTCATAGTTTGCATCTGACAGTGGACCTCTGCTCAATAAACTGGCTTCAACACTCACCTTAGGCAGCAATAACGCTCGTCGGTAGCGTTCTTCGATGGTCAACTGCTGCTGTTTGTTGACTAATTTAAGCAGATCTGGATGTTGCTGAGCGGCTCGGCTAAGCAGTTCCTGAAGCTGCACCTGACTGGTCTGGTCAGGGGGAGCGGCCTGCGGAATAACTGTAAGCGGCAGATCGACGGGCTGAGGAACAGCGCCTTCCTGACTGCTCCATAAGAATGTAGTCAGACCGAGCCGGGCATTTTGCAAATCGACAGCCATTTGTTGAAACTGAACCAGTCTGTCCTGAACCGTTATCAGCGCTTCGGTGGTATCGATGGGAGCCGCGTCGCCAATCAGTGCCCGCTGCCGGACAGCCACAAAACGCGTTTGCGCCAGCTGATAGCCCTGCTCAATCCATCGAAATTGCTGATAGGCTAGGTACCAGTCCCAATACGCTTTGGCGGCATCAAGCAGCGTTTTGTTGATCAGGGAAACCCGGTCAGCATCGGCCAGATTAATAGCTAGTTGAGCCTGCCGCAGGGTGTTTCGGCGTGCATCAATGAGAAGCCCCTGCGTAACGGGTACGCTTAGGCCCAGCGCAATCAGGCCCGTAGGTGGTACGTTGTTTTCGGGATTCAGGTATTTACCCGTGTTCCGGTCATACGTCATTTTTACGTCGAGGCCACCCGGCAAAATAGGCACTGCCAAACCCGACTGCCATTTGTCGTAATAGAGCGTATTGCCAAAGTTTTTACGGTTGTACGTCGAAAACAGCCGGGGATCAAACGCGCCACGTGCCTGCTGGACCTGCGCTTGCGCTTCCTGACTCAGCAAAGCAGCTTGCTTTACGATCGGATTGTGCTGTAAAACGGCCTGATAAAATTCCTCGGCAGTGAATACAATGCCCGAGTCTGGTAAAGCTACCCCTGCCGGGGGAGCCAGTGACGGGGCCACTGAACCGATTGAGGTTTCCGACGTAGCGATGGCTGTTCGCGATAAAACGTCTGAGGATACCGGAACCGTTGGCTGGCGGGGAATAGGGGCAATAGCCGGTACAGTCGGACGCGTTTGTCCCAAAGCGGATTCTGCCCAAAACAACGTACTGCCTAACCAGAAAAGAAAAACGAATGACCTCATATCTTTTCCGGTTTCTCAGGTTCCTGTTTTAAACTTGGCGGGAAGCCGTTGAGCTGGCGCCATAGTTCGTACCAGATGGGTACATCGTCGAGCATCACCCAACCAACCACACCCGAACCCACACGTAGCAGCTTGGGCCAGGGCTGATCACCGGGCATGGCATCGGGCGTGACCAATATCCGATACTGGCCATTCGTACTGCTTACAGCATCGATAACCGCCACTTTTCCCCCGAACGTACCGACCGCCACGGCAGGCCAGCCCGAAAACTGAATCGCTGGCCAGCCATCGAACTGGATACGTACCCGACGTCCGCGTTGAATCAGCGGTACATCCATAGCACGTACGTACAATTCCACGGCGACGGTCGGATTGGAGGGTTGTAATGTGGCTATGGCTTCGCCTTCTTTTATGGTTTCGCCGATGCCTGCTTTCAGCGACCGGACGACAAAGCCACTCTGCGGAGCCCGCACAACATACATACCGCGCCGGACATTTACGTTGCTGATTTTGTTGCGCATAACGGCAATTTCATTGTTCGCACTCGCCTTACTGGACAAGGCTGAACTCCGGTCGGACATCGTTTTAGCTATGTCCTGTTCGTATTTCGCCTGAATGAGTTCTAGATCGAGCCGGGCGTTGGCCAGTCCTTGCCGCGTTACGCTCAGCTTATTTTCCTGCACAACGACTTTTGCATAATCCTGCTGGATAGTAAGCCGCCGGGATTCAAGGTCGGTTAGTGAGAATAAACCATCCCGATAGCCTTTTTCGTACCGTTCAAGCCGATCAACGGCGATCTGGTAATTGCGTCGGATGGCCACTAGATCGGCACTGTCGATACGTACCCTCAACTGCTCCTGGCGAACCCGGTTTCTGGCTTCAGCCAAATCTACTTTTACACCCGCGCCCAATGCCTGCATCTGGCTATCAAGTGCCTGAATCTTAGCGTCTGTGGCCAGTCGGGTTCCCTGCTTGGCGTCCAGTTGTTCATTAAGTCGCTGAGGCAGGTTGGGGTCGAAATATTCGTCTTTAATTTCAGAAATGACCAGCAACGTGTCACCCTTTTTGACAAACTGGCCTTCCCGAACCGACCAGCGCTCAATTCGACCAGCAATGGCGTTCTGGAGCGTCTGAGGCCGATCCTGTGGTGTCAGTGCCGTTACGCTGCCTAAGCCGCTGATATTCTGGCGCCAGGGCAGAAACAGGATAACCAAAGTTAGAAAGAGGAAAAAAAGCATCCACCGGCCAAGCCGCCGACTACTGCGGGGATGTGGTAGTTCCTGTAAGGTTTTGAGCGGATATTCGGCAAACACCTCCTCATCAATCTCCTGATTTGATAAATTAAGCATGTGTTGTCGTATCAGTTTCTATTGGTAAATCGGTTACGGCCCCAATCTTTTCGACACCGGCCAGCATGTCGAATATCGTATCCACGCTGGACACTAGCTTGTCAACGGCTCCTGTGATGAGGACAATGACCAGTTCCGAAGCGACGAACTGCCCCAGCGACATTTGCCGACTAACGACCAGCGACGTACCCAGAATCAGCAGGCCACCCGTCACCAGCGTTCTAAACGCAACAGAGCTGTAATAGAAGCGTTTCAGGACTGTAAAATGGTCGTTCCGATGGCTTACGTAATTGGCTAGCCGACGATCAATCTGGTCGATTGGATTCTCTGTGCCTTCAGTTGAGCGCTTTTCTGATAAGTCTCTCGAATACTTTTCGAGCCAGCCGACTACTTTGTATTTGTCACTCGATTCTTTAATACTGGTGCGCGTTCCTTCCGGGCCAAACAGCCGGATAACACTATATATGACCAGCAGTACAATAAAACCAAATCCGAGAAAAACCGGGTGGTAAAACGAGAGTAGAATAATGCCAAACAAAATCTGTACGGCAGCTGCCGGCAGATCAATCAGGACCTTCGTCATCCCTTTTTGCAGCGTTACTACGTCAAAGAACCGATTCATTAGTTCGGGTGGGTAATATTCTTCCATAGCTTCCGGTTTAATACGGGGCAATCGGTACGTGAACTCAAAAGCAGCCTTGACAAAAAGGCGTTGCTGAATGATTTCAACCAGCGTAAACTGAACAATGGTGAGCAGGCCACCAGCCAGAACACCAACGATAACCAGCCCGATCATTACGTAGACCGAACTGAAAAGCATACCGCTTGAAACCAGATTAAAAACGGCCTGAATGCCGAGAGGCAGGGTAAGACCAATTATCCCCGTGATGATGGCGAACAACAGAATATAAACAATATCTTTTCGTTCGGTTCCCAGTAGCCGTAGCAGCCGCTGTAAGGGCGACGGAGGTGGCTGTAGGTGCGTATTAACCGCCATAGATTAAGCAAATATTAACATTAAAAAGGCATTAAAACCCTTAACTTACAACGCCGTCAGTATTCTTTTGGTTTATAACAATTTCAGGAAGGTGTTGTTGTGAGCGAAGAATTCACATTTTTTAACAAAATTGTAGTAGATCGCTTTTTTGCAACTGCGTCAGCAGATACAACACGCCCAAACGTATCAATACATCATTTTTGACCTGATCTAGCGTGACTAAGTATGCGCGAAGTGGCACACTTACCGTTTGTTTCGGTAGTCGCTGGGTAATAAGGATGGTAGAACTAAGGCACTGTTAGAAACAAAAAAGTTTTATTCTGACAGGTTAGTCAATACGTCTACTAATCGAGTCAAGGTATTTAGTAGAAAATCGGAGACAACATGCGTCGCTATAGAACCGTAATCTTTGTCGTAGCCCTGATAATCATTAACGTCCTGGGGCTGAGTTTTACCGTTGTTAACAAGGGTAGTTACGAGAACTCACTGTATCATCGCTTTACCCGGCAGCGGTTCGCCTGGATTGTCAGCGATCCTCATCCCAAGTACCCCATTCAGGCTGGCTGGGCAAACGTAACCATCACTCCAATAGCTGCTTCCTCGCCTGGTGCGAAGGAACGAGAATCCATCCAGACGCGGGCGCTAGTCCTCGATAATGGCACGACACGGGCAGCTATGATTACTGTCGATTTATTGATGATGCCACCCTCAGTCGCTCAGTTACTGGAAAAAAGGCTACCAAAGCTCGGCTTAGCCTGGAAAAATGTGTACCTGGGAGCTACTTATTCGCAGCCTGGTCTGGGTGGGTGGTCCAGGGACTATATGGGTAAACGACAATTTGGTCCCTATGATGAACAACGGGTCAATCAAGTAACCGAGGCTATCCTGAAAGCAGTGGACTTGGCGCAAAAAAACATGGGTACGGTTCAAATTGGCCATACCCAGGTTGATCTGAATGGCCAAAAAGAGCTTTCTGCTCCTGACAATAGAGCTGGGGCTGAAGCCCTTCATCTGCTACAGCTTCGCAAACTAACGGGCGAATCGGCCCTGATTTACTCCAGTTATGCTCGCCCGATTCCGATAGGTAAGGCCACTGATTCTGCTGCCAAGGGTGATTTTTTTAGTCTGTCAATGCAACAGCTTGACAAGCAAACCCATTGTTTTACGCTGGGAATGGTTGGGGCCATACAGGAAACAAATCCGTCGAATCAGATACGTAGCGAGACCCCACAGGCACTAGCTACCCAGATCGCCACTATACTGAGTCGTCAGGAGCTTCATACAGACAGCACATTAATTGCGCAAACGACTCCGCTTATCCAGAATGATCCTCAGGTTCGTGTTAGCCAAAACTGGCGGCTGAAGCCATGGCTGGCCAAAGCTCTCTATGGCGACTATCGTGCCGAGTTAAAAGCGCTACGCATTGGCCAAACCGTCTTTGTGGGTTGTCCGGGGAGTATATCTGCCGAACTGGCGGATGATTTACTTGACTTGCCTATTGCCAGGCAAAGAACGCTGGTCATCACCAGCTACAATGGGGGAGACATCGGACAAATTGTTCCCGATACCTATTATTATGCCGAAAATAGTCCCTACGCCATTAGCCAGACTAATCGATTTGGCCCGTATACCGCCCGGTTTTTTGAAGACATGACCCAGAGCCTGGTTAGTAGTTTAAAATAACGGGCTGGCCGCCGACAGAATGGATGAATTGCTGGGAAGGATGCTTTTCAACGTCCCACTCTATACAGATAGCTACCTTCTACAACTGCGCTAGTAGATATAACACAGCCATGCGTACCGCCACGCCGTTTTCGACCTGATCCAGAATAATTGAATGCACCGAATCGGCAGCGTCGGACGTTAATTCAACCCCGCGATTGATAGGACCGGGATGCATCAGTACGATGGGTCGGTCGAGGTCATCGAGCATTTGTTTTGAAATACCGAAATAGAGCGAATATTCACGTAGTGAAGGAAAATATTTAATCTGCTGACGCTCTAACTGAATCCGGAGTACGTTCGCTACGTCGCACCAGGCCAGCGCTGCCCGAACGTCGTGCCCGACCTTCACGCCGAGCGATTCCATGTGCTTTGGAATAAGTGTTTTAGGGCCGCAAACCATTACGTCGGCCCCCTGTTTTTGCAGACAGAAAATATTAGACAGCGCTACCCGCGAGTGCGTAATGTCACCGATGATCGCAACACGTTTGCCCGCTACGTCGCCGAGTTTCTGGCGAATGGAAAAGGAATCGAGCAGCGCCTGCGTTGGGTGTTCATGAGTGCCATCGCCCGCGTTCACTACGTTAGCTTTGATGTGTTTGGTGAGGTAATGCGGGGCTCCGGGACTGCTGTGCCGCATGACGACCATATCGACCTTCATGGCCAGAATGTTGTTGACCGTATCCAGCAGCGTTTCGCCTTTTTTTACAGAACTGCCCGACGCTGAAAAATTCACTACATCGGCCGATAGTCTTTTTTCTGCCAGTTCGAATGATAATCGCGTGCGGGTCGAATTCTCAAAAAAAACGTTGGCAACCGTTACATCACGTAGCGAAGGTACTTTCTTAATAGGCCGGTTAATGACTTCCTTGAATTGACCAGCCGTTTCCAGAATAAGTTGAATATCAGATTCGGTCAAGTCTTTTATACCCACCAGATGGCGGACGCTGAGAGATTGGGCCATGAGCGGAGCGATACGGACAAAAATCGGGCAAAGATAGGCCGTAGACAGTTAAGGATAATGGCTGGTTGCCGACTTTCAGAAGCCGGGCTTATTCATGGCCCCACCAAACTTGCTGACGACCCGTTGACTGTCGGCGTTTTACGAGTTTGCCAGGTTTAACTAAAAGTTTTTTCAGGATGCGTTTCATTGATTTGTTGGTTTATGGTTGTGAATAAAAACGGCACGATCAATCACCGTGGCCGATGATCTGATAGACAAAAGTATCTGGCCCGGCCGCGGAAGTCACGACGAAGCCGGACAGACTGCCAAAAGAAGCGCTTGAAATGGCGATAGCGATACGTTAATCGGGAGAAATTTCGGAGGCAGACCAACCCCTGAAATCATCATTTTTTAATGAGCGGTTTTACGGAAACTTCCTTAAAATAAACAACGTCATGGTCGCCGTGATTCTGTAAACCGATGTAACCCGAGTCAGGTCGCAGGCCACGATAAGGCTCGAACGAAAATTTGCGGGCAGGAGTCGGATCGCCTTCCCTGTAATCGGTCACTTTCACACCATTTACGTGCACAATGGTACGTGGGCCGTCCAGTGTAATGTCCATTGTGTTCCACTGTGGACCAGGTTTGCCAGGTTTCGCCAGCGGTTTAGTCAGTGAATAAAGCGTTCCTGTAACGTGGTATTCATCCTCGTCGGACGTTTCCGGGTGATTATCAATCTGTACTTCATATCCGTAATAAACAGGCATCCATTCTTCGCGGGGCTCAATCGGAATTCGGATAAATACACCAGCATTACTGTTTTCTTTTTGCATTCGGTATACGACCCGGATCGTGCAGTTACTGAATTTTTCTTTTGTCCAGTATAACAGGCCGAGGCCGCTATGACCGCGAATCATTCCTTTCTCAATCGACATGCTTCCCTTGCCCACATGTTTCCAACCGGTTAGATCTTTGCCATTGAAAAGCTGCCGCCAACCAGGGTCAATCGTAGGGTTTTGGTGTTGAGTTCTGAAGCGGGCATCGCCTGAAATGAACAGATTAGCGGCTTTGCTACATGTGATAAATCCTGAAAAACAGCCGATAAGCAAAAGAGTCTTGATCATTGCGATTTTCATAAAAGCCTTGAAATGTTTTGGAAGAGAATAATTAACCACAGAGCCACCAAGAACACAAAGACCCACAGGAAGCGGTTTACAGTGTTCTTGGTGGCTCTGTGGTTATTGATTTTTGCCTTACAAAGTTGTCGTAAATTACTACTGACTAAAATAGATCGCAGGTGTCCCCAATTTTACTGTATTGACGAAGTTACTGACGTGTATACTACAGCTTATCCACCCGCTTTAGATTGTCGTCCGGTATGCGGTCAACGAGGAAGCTAATGGGGTCAATACCCGCTTCATACGGTTCTTCTTTCACAACGAACGTATATTTCCCATCTTTCTGTCGCATCCGTTCACGCCGAACGGCTAATAGCTTACCCTGTTTTTTGCCTTTGGCAGGTTTACCATACACCCCTACGTCAATGAGGTCGTTCAGCTTCGTTGGCGTTTCCCGACCGAGCGAATCGGCGTAAAACTTCTCCGCCTGTACGTTAATCGTTACGTCATACTGCCCGTCAGAACGCTTCTTCACCGACGCAGCCGTTGTGCGGTTATTGAAAATCGTGATCCGTTCGAACTGATCAGTGATGACGGATTGCAGCGAATCCGGCGTCTGTTGACGAAATAAATCTACCAGGTTGTACGAAACGGGATACGGTGGCTGGCGATATGCGTATTGACTAACCAGCGTTTGTAATGCCTTATTCACAGCACGTTCGCCAATCAGTTCTTTCAGGTAATACATCACTACACTGCCTTTTCTGTAGTGAATATATCCCTGATTCTCTACTTGTTCGAGCGGCACTTCCTTTAACGATTCTGCCCCGCGTGATGACAGGTAACGATCCATTTCAAACTTCAGGAAGCGCTTCATACGGCTCTTGTCGTACGATTTTTCCATCACCATCAGAGCCGAATACTGGGCCTGCGTTTCCGAAAGTAAGGTAGCCCCCTGCATGTATGCACCCACTACCTGGTGTGCCCACCACTGGTGACCCATTTCATGCGCCACTACGTATTTGACCATGTCAATGTCTTCTTCAGGATCAATTTTGGCAATGAACCCAATGGCTTCAGAATAGGGCATTGTGCCCGGAAACGCCTGAGCAAAACTGGCGTAGCGTGGAAACTCGATGATACGTGCCTGTTTGTGGTAATACGGTCCGAAATGCTCGGTATAATACGCCAGTGAACCTTTGATGGATTCCAGCATATCGCGGACGTTGTACGGGTGTTTTTTGTCGTAGTACACCTCTACGTCGATGCCATTCCACTTCTCCCGCGCGACTTCGTACTTCGCCGAAATGAACGAGTAAAAATTGAGCGATGGATGGTCGAGCTTGTACTGAAAATAGCGTCGGGGCTGACCCGTCGAATCGTTCTGTTTCCACTCTTTCAGGAGTGAGCCCGGCGCTACGGCAATCTGGTCGGGCGACGTGCTGATCACAGTTTCGACCATTAACCAGTCGGCATTATTGCTGATGTAGCTATTCATGCAATCGCCGGTGCAGTTGCGTTCCAGCTTCGGCATGCGTTCTTTTTCGGGCAGACCGTATTTTTTGCGGTCATTTTTATCGGTCAGTTCGCCTTGTTCCTGATAACCAATTTGTGGAGCGATATCGAATGTATCAAAAAACGACCCATTCTGATTAATCTGCTTGGTAAACTGCACTTCGTTCTCGAAGCCGCGCGTTTGTCGGCGGGTCGTAAAGCGCAGGTGCAGCGAGTCGCCCGGCGCTAGTGCGGGACTCAGTTGATAGATGGCATATTGCAGCAGCGAATCATCCAGAATCCGTTTCGCCCGATCTATATTAATGCTGAAATCCAGGCGGCTTGGTATCGCAATGTGTACGGAATCAATAGGTTTATCGGTCCGGTTGACCAGTACGTAATCGCCCTTTACGACCAAATTGCGCTCTTTTGGGTAAACATCAATGGTATACTTCACATTGGCAATACGTGGCTGCGGACGATGCTCAAAACGTTTGTATTTCTGCTCGTAAGCTACCTGCTGCTTCTCGCGCACTTTCGTCGTTTCATAGCGATTCAAAACGTTCGTGTTATAAAAAATGAAACCACCTACCACGAGTAAAGCCACGGTTAGTCCGATTAAAGCCAGGCGATTCGTGCCGGTTAGCGCTTGCCGGGCTCCCCGAAAGCGACTGCTCCAGGAGGTATCCTTGCCACGTACCCAGAACAAAATCGCTGTTAATCCAAGAACACTCGCCCAGAGTGTCCAGTAGGTTCGAAACCACGCGATCGACGCTACGTATGGACCCCAGCCGTTCATGTCCGAATACGTGTAGTCGGGCGACGCATTAAACTGAACCAGGTTGCTCTGCACATCCAACGGCCGCCAGGCATAAGCATTTGCGATCAGCAAGGCAATCACCACGAAGAAGGCAATGTATTTGTTATTGACGAGCGTGTGTACAAGCATCGACAGAATAATGATCGGCGCTAAGCGGAGCAGGGCAATCACCAGAAACTCAATAACGTATTGCCCTGGTTCAAGGGTTGAATACCCCATTAGCAACTGCGTCGTTACGCCCGCGATGATGCACAGCATCTGAATAATCACCACGATACCCAGCATCGCCAGAAATTTCCCGACAAACACGCTCCAGTTCCGGTGGGGCATGGCGTCATAAATCTGGTCGAGTTCGGCGTCACGCTCTTTCCAGATGATGGCGCCCGAATAGAAAATGATGATGGCGAACAGAAACAACGAAATAGTGCCCCGAATGAGCTGAATAACCTCATACGTTACGGGATATGAACTCAGCCCGTATGATTTTCCGGCGTATTGCAGCGAAAAACCCATATTCATGAGGCCAAGCAGCAGAATAATAATAAACGCGGTGCCTTTCACCGTTCCCCAGAAATCGGTTTTAAAAATCCGGATCATCTGCACCCACTGGGCCGACCAGCCGAAATGCATACCTACTTGGGGAAGCCGTTGTAGGGGGGTAAAAACGGCTTTGCCTGTGTCGTCACCGGCAAATTTCCTCCGCCACCAGCCAGCCTTCTTCACTTTCTCTTCGAACGAGAACCGGACATACGTAACGGCCAGCAGAAGTAGACCAAAACCGACCCAGATCAGTCGATTCGTTAGCATCAAGCCGTCGGTCAATCCCACCGAACGGGTATTCTTATCGCTAACCGTCCAGTATTTCGTGATGAGCGAGAACGGACCAAAGCCCAGTGCGTCGAAATACGTAGCGAGGTGTTCGTACTCGACGTCACTCAAAAAATTACCGGCAATGAGCTGCGCTACTAACAAAGCAATGGCACCAATGAACGCGGTTATGGATGACCGGGTCAGGGCCGCCAGCATGAAAATGAACGCACCCGCCAGAAACGTATTCGGAATGGCAAAAACCAGAAAGCTGTTTACGTGTGCCGACCAAACAATAGGTCCATAGCGTTCAGGGTCGGTAGCACCGGTTACCTGCCCAATCCATGAGCCGAGGATAATGCCGATGGAAATGCCCAGAAACGGAATCAACGCGACCAGAAACGAGCCGAAAAATCGCCCGGCCAGGTAATCGAACTTACGGATCGGTGACGCAAAAACGATTTGGTTGGTCTTGTACGTAAAGTCACGAATGGCCGCGCTTTGTACAAAAGCGGTTGTCATCAACAAGGCGAAAACGCACCAGATACCGTACTGATTCTGAACGACGTAAGGTGCATTTTTGTAGATGTTGCCAAACGTTCCGCCAATCGTTAAATCGTCGGAAGCGCCCGCCCAGGCAAACATCAGTACGTTAACCAAGAGGAATATATACACCATCGGCTGACGGAGCCAATAGCGAATTTCGAAGGTAAATATGTGTCCGAACATAGGCTTAGGCGGCTACGAAATTGCTTTTTTCGATGGTAGAGAAGAACACATCTTCCAGGTCGGGCTGGGCCGGTTGAAATTCATTGCCGGGCTCGGTCTCGCTGAAAATATGAACAAGTGGTTTGCCCGCCACAAGCTTGTTGGAGATGATATTGTACTGTTGCTGGTACGTCGGTAATTCGCTTTTCGTAATCGATTTCTCCCAGATTTTACCCTTCAGCGCAGCTACGGAATCCAGCGGAGAACCACTGTAAAGCACTTTGCCTTTGTGAATGATGGCCATGTTATTGCAAAGCTCCATGACGTCCTGCACAATGTGCGTCGACAGAATCACAATGACATTTTCGCCGATTTCAGATAAGAGATTATAAAACCGGTTCCGTTCTCCGGGATCGAGGCCCGCGGTCGGTTCATCGACAATAATGAGTTTGGGATTACCGATAAGCGCCTGCGCAATGCCGAACCGCTGCTTCATCCCGCCCGAATAGCTGCTAACCGCTTTCTTCCGAACATCATACAGATTCACCCGATGAAGCAGTGCGGTGACTAACTCACTACGTTCGCGGCTGTTCGTAACGCCTTTTAGAATAGCAAAATGGTCGAGCAAATCCGTTGCTGATACTTTTGGATACACACCAAACTCCTGCGGCAGATAACCCAACACCCGACGTACCGCGTCTTTCTGATTCAGAATATCCAGATTATCAAGCATAGCGGTTCCTGAATCGGCGTCCTGCAACGTAGCAAGCGTACGCATGAGCGTGGATTTGCCCGCGCCATTCTGACCCAGCAAACCATACATGCCATTGGGGATCGTCAGCGATACGTCGTCAAGAGCGAGAACGCCGTTTGGGTATTTCTTTGATAAGTGTTCGATTATCAGCTGCATAGGGGAAATTTAAGGGATTTCGCCAAAAATAAGCATGGCTTACCAATGCGATAGCTTTTTTGGGTAAATGGTTGTAGGATAAGGACAAACGGATACAGTAAAGAGCCTTAACCGAATCAATTTACTGACTCGGTTAAGGCTCTTTACGCCTGAACTCGCCCTAAGTGCGTCACGTATCCGTGATAGGAATGCTGTTTTTGGTTTACGAACTAACCCTATTCTTACCAGTAACAAACCTGCGGCTAAAACCATAGCACTGACGCAGGCCAGATAGAGTTGTTGGGTCGCGTATCTGACAGGCGGAGCGAGCAAAAAGACAACCCGGATCGTTAATCAGCATAGATAAAATACGGACACTACCATTGGATATAACTTATCTGTTTTTCAGAAACCGACGACGCGCTAGCAAGCGCTGAGGATAAACTACGGCCTGAATAAAGTTAAACTCAAGCTGCTGGAACGAGACGGTTTGCCCGTTGACCTGCGTTTTAAGAAAAGGAGCGTAGCGTAGGTTAGTTCGCAACAATATAGATTCGTAGCGAACCGGGCGAATATCCCAGCCAAAGACCAGACCCGGTGTGTATTGGACTTCGGTTTGATTCGTTGCCGAAACGCTATTGTCGGTTTCGTAAACGCCCAATTGTTCTCGTGAGAGACTAACGCCCAAAAATGGCACAAAGCCTTTATAATCAAAGAGATTTTTGTACACCTCCAGGCTAAAGGATCGACGGTCGAGCTGTTGGCTTAGTCCGTACGCTGCGTGGTCAGCTACGATGTGGCGATGGGCCAGCCGAATGTCGAAGTCGGATTTGAAAAAGTAATACCCCACCGACAGATCGAGGAAGGCGCTATTGCCCGATGGATTGTTCAGGTAAGGACGAGTGCGGGTGTTGTATTCGGAGCGAGGTAAGGTAAACGCTGCCGATGGTCCGACGTCAAGGTGAAAGCCGCTCAACAGATTCCGTTCACGCAGGTATTGCCCAAAATCAGATTTATCATCCTTCTCCAGCGGACGCGTTACGTCCAGCAAGTACTTATAAGCTACTTGAAACGTAAAGGCTGGAAACTGAACGGGCGTGAATGTCTGCCGGGACGTAGCGTACCGAAATTCGCGCGCAGGCAGATGCTGCGCCCCCAGCTCAAACCAGTGATGGCCGGTCAGCCAGCTGATCCCGCCTTCCAGCGCAATGACATCTTTCGTAAACGTCGTTCCCGAAAGCCGCTCGTTGACCCGCTGGTTATACGAAAGTGTTGACCAGTTAGCACCCAGGTAGGGATTGATTCGGTGATACCGTAGCTGCAACGGATGAATTCGAGCGCCAGTCGATACGTTCATGGACACGCCATAATCCTGAAGTTCAGCTAGTTTAGGGCGGAGGGTCGCGAGCGGAAAGGATACATACAGGTCGACCAGTCCCCAAAAATGCGTGGCGCCAATGGTAAACCGTGGGTGATACGTACCGGGGACTGTCAGAGGCTGCTGCGCACCCGCTTCATTAACGTACCCACCCTTGACAGGTGGTATGTATTGACCTTCGAAACCCAGATGCATCTGCGCGAAACGGAAGCGCGTGTGCTGTTCGACGACTTTCTGAGCCAGTGTGGACGTCGTTACGTTAAACAGGCAGATAACCAATACGTTATACGCTGAGAAAACCCTTATCATACCCTTGTTGTTTTAAGTTATATTCTGTGGGTAAAGATGGGTTATTGACTTCACTCCCGGCTTCGCTAAGCGGATTCGTACTGACGTCAAACGGATTATCTGCTGTTGGTTGACTGAGAGCGGCTGTTTTCCTGATCAGTCAACGAGTGTTTATCGATCATAGACTACCGCGATGATAGTTAAGGTGCAGAATGAGCAGGGAGGATTTGACTCCTATCAGAATCAATACCTGATCGAGGTAGACCAGCAGGCAGGCGTGGTGCAGCGAAAGATTATTGTGCCCGATCCGGCAGCGCAGTGGTCAATTACGGAGTTGTCTACAGACCAGTTCTCTATCATTTACGCGTTCAGCGAGCTTACCCGGAACATAGTCGTCAGGGCAGAGCAGACTAAACCGAGCGTGCGATTTTTTACGCAGCTGGCGGGCCATAATCTGGTTCGAAGTAGCTGTCAGCCCGATCGGCCGTATCAGGCAAATCAGTATAGCTTAATGTATACGCCTGCCTTCGAAGGCGACATGCAGTTTTCGGGGTCGACCGTATCGACGTTGGTTATCGAATTTGCGGATGGCTATTTCGGCCGATTTCTGGATGAGGGTGTAGAACAATTAGATCGGCTGGCTGAAAAAATGGACCAACAGCAACCGTACGCGATAATTCCTAACCACTCGTTTGCCACGCCTGCCATGAAAGTTATCGTATATGACATTCTGAATTGCCCATTTGTCGGTATGGTTAAACGGCTATTTCTGGAGGCAAAATTACTCGAGTTGATTGCCCTGCAAATGGATCAGTTAGAAACAACCCGTTTGACCGGTTCATTCAAATCCGATGATGTTGATAAACTTATAGCGGTTAAGGAGTGGCTGAATGAGCATTTTCTTCAACCCGTTACGTTGCTGGACGTAGCCCGTTCGGCTGGACTGAATGATTTCAAGCTTAAAAAAGGATTTCGGGAATTGTTTAACACCACTGTATTCAGCTACCTGACAGACTTACGCATGACCTACGCGCGTCGGCAGTTGTTGGCTGGTAAACAGACGGTTAGCGAAGTGGCTGACGCGTTAAGTTATAAACATGTTCAACACTTCACGTACGCTTTCCGGCGCTATTTTGGTTATCTGCCGGGTGGCCTGCGTGACTGATTAATGCGCAAACGGAAATAACGGCGATTCGACATGCGATTGCTTCATTAACTCACTGAGTTGTTTGGCTCTATCTGGATACTGAGCGGCTACGTTATGCGCTTCTTTGGGGTCTTTCGCCAGGTCGTATAATTCAACGGGACTAGCTGGATTAGCCATTGCCTGTAGCCGTACGGCTTTCCAGTTACCCTGCCGCACAGCCTGTCTGCCGCCGTTTTCGTGAAATTCCCAGTACAGATAGTCGTGCTTTTTCTGTGTGCCTTTGCTCGTCAGTGTCGGCGCAAACGAAACGCCGTCGATACGGGCTGGCGTTTTGGCTCCGGCTAGTTCAGCGAAAGTGGGTAGCAAATCCCAGAAAGCGCCAATGTAATCACTGGTTGAGCCGGGTTTAATAGCCTTTGGCCAACGCGCGAAAAAAGGTTCGCGGATACCACCCTCATATAAGTCCCGTTTAACACCCCGAAAACCTCCGCTGCTATTAAAAAACGTTGGATCGGCACCCCCTTCGATATGAGGACCATTGTCACTGGAGAAAATAACGAGTGTGTTCTGATCCAGCCCTTTTTCTTTCAGCTTTGCCATCACTTGCCCTACGTATAGATCGAGACGACCGACCATCGCGGCAAACGTAGCGTGCGGATAAGCCTGCGAAGTATAGCCGCCTGTTTTCGCATCAGGGCCATAATCAGCACCTTTAAACGGCTTTTCGGGGAATTTTCCTTTGTAATACTGGAAAAGACTGTCGTCAGGGACAATCAGTTCGGCATGGGGTAGGATATAGGGTAAAAACAAAAAGAAAGGCTGTTTATCGTCGCGTGCATCCAGAAAGCGCATCGCCTGTTTCTGAATCAGATCAGGCGCGTATTCTTTGGCCTGGCGTAAGTCCTGATTGGCCGCCAGTGTAATCTTCTGACTATCATCCCAGAGATGATCAGGGTAGTAACGATGCGCCAATGACTGACAATTATAACCGTAGAATCGGTCGAAGCCCTGCTTATTGGGATCACCTACTGACCCTACTGGGCCCAGTCCCCACTTCCCGAAAGCACCCGTTAAGTAGCCTGCGCGTTGCAGGAGTTCAGCAACCGTCGTCACCGAATCGGCAATGGGTTCCTGTCCTTCGGGTTCTACGCTTTTGTTGCCCCGGATATACGTGTGCCCTGTGTGTCGGCCCGTCATCAGCGACGACCGCGATGGGGCGCATACCGACGTACCGGCATAAAACTGCGTAAAGCGCATTCCCTCTTTCGCCAGCCGATCAATATTGGGTGTTCTGATCAGCTTTTGTCCATTGATGCCCACATCTCCGTAGCCCAGATCATCAGCCAGAATGAAAACAATATTGGGTCTGTTAACAGGACGATTCTGTGCTACGCCAAATGAGCAGATGGACGTAGCGACAAGTAGGCAGAAGAGGAGTTTAGTCATAGAACAAGTCACTGTTGACGTGGGTACTTACAGGTTGTAGTTTATAAAGTGCGAATGAGTCTTGCGCTACTTGACTGCGGTAAACGTCATTTTGGGTTGTTGTAAAGCGTTTTCGAGCAGTTTGATTTCCAGGCGAAGAATGGCCTCCTCCGACGTAGCGTTAATTTTGTCCGGATCGTCGGTGGGTTTGTGGTAATCGGGATGCCCGCCGGTATGAAAAAACAGAACCGGAATCTGTTTGGCATAAAAAGCCGCGTTGTCAGATCCGCCGTTCCCCGCCCGGTCGGTGAAGAATTTGATGGAGCTTTCAATGCCTTTAAATACCGCTGGCCAGGTGTCGCTGGTGCCGTAGCCGCCAATACCGACACCCCGTTGCGGATTGTAGCGGCCAATCATGTCCATGCACACCATAAAATTCATCTTCTCAAGCGGCAGCGTCGGGTTGTTCAGGAAATGACGAGAGCCTTGTAAGCCCAATTCCTCAGCGCCGAAGGCCATAAACAGAAAATTGTACGGCTCCGTTACGTTGTTCTTCGTGAAATAATGAGCAAGTTCCAGCAGACCGGCTACGCCCGATGCATTATCGTCGGCACCGTTATGAATTTTCCCTTGCGGTAATGAATCCAGCGAGCTTCCCTGTCGGCCCAAACCTAAGTGATCGTAATGAGCACCGATGACAATCGTATACGGCGCGCCATTATCCAGAAAACCAATGACGTTTTTGGTTTCCCTTAGGCTATCCGGGACAACAACCCGCCGAACTTTCGCTGTGAACGACTGATAGTAACCATCCGTCCCCAGCGGTTTCAGACCGTATTTCTTAAAGTACTTTTCAACGTAGCGGGCCGCTTTTTTATTTTCGGGACTGCCTGTTCCCCGGCCCTGCATCTGATCGGAAGCGAGGTAGCGTACGTGTTTACTAATCTGTTTGGCGGACGGCTGCTGACCGAAACCGGTGAAGACAAGCGAAAAAAAGAAAAGGCAAAGAACGATTTTCATGAATGCTATTGGTGGTAGTCGTATAAAACGGGACAATAGTACTACGTTAACCCGCTATTAACTAAGCAATGACAAACATTACGTGGGTAAGTACACGATAAAGGTTGTCCCCTGGCCCGGTCGACTCGTAGCCGTAATTGCCCCTCCATGATTGGCCACCACCTTTTCACAAATAGCTAAACCGATACCTGTGCCAGCAAACTCACTCTTACTGTGTAATCGCTGAAATACCTGAAAAATACGGTCTAAGTATTTTTCGTCAAAACCAACCCCGTTGTCAGCTATATCGATCCGATAATAGGTTCTTACTGCCCGGGTAGGCTTTACTGAGGGTGGCAAATCAGTGGCTAAAACGGCATAAGCATTGATCTGAATCAGTGGGGGAGTAGTTGGCTGACGAAACTTAATGGCATTCGCGATCAGATTCTGAAATAACTGGTTTAACTGCGACGCATCCCCTGTAACAGTTGGTAAGAGTCCGACCTTCACCTCAGTATTCGTTTCTGCAATAACAAGCTCCAGTGTGGTTAACACCTGGTCTACTATCGCATTGAGCGGTACCGAAATGCTAGTGTCCTGCTGGGTAGAGATGCGTGAAAAATCGAGCAGGTCTCGAATTAACGTCGACATTCGACTGGCGGCCGACTGCATACGATCTATATACACTAGTTCCTCGCCGGTAGAAGCGTCAAAGCGTGTCTTCAAGAGATCACCAAATTGCTGAATCTTACGTAAGGGTTCCTGCAAATCGTGGCTGGCTACATAAGCAAACTTTTGCAGGTTATCGTTTGAACGTATCAACAACCCGTTGGCTTCCTCCAGTTCTTCATTGAGAGCAGCGTACTCTTCGTTGCTGGCGGCTATTTCTTCGTTCGTAGCGGCTAGTTCTTCGTTCACGGCGGCCAATTCTTCAGTTCGATGTTGAACCAGTTGTTCCAAGGCTAATTGCGTTTGTCGCTCCTCAGTGATGTCCCGCATACTACCCACCATCTTGATTGGGTTTCCCTGATCGTCGAAATATACCTTACCCTGCGCCCGTACAATGCGCTGTCGTCCGGTTTGCTGGGTGATGACGGTATACTCCTCATCCAATAAACCATCGGAATCAGGACTGGACGCTTGTGCCACTGCTTCCATAATACGTGCCCGATCGACTTCGTCAATGGGGTTATATAGATGTTCTCGATCAATATAATCCTGAGTGAACTCGAAAAGGTGCTTAAGCCGGTCCGAGTACGTAGTCAACCCTGAGATCATATCCAATTCCCATGTGCCCATATCGGCTAGTTCTATGGCTCCCCGTAGCGTGGCTTCTACCTCCTGAAGTTGCTGGCGGGCTTTTATCTCTTCCGTAACGTCAATAGCAATGTCCAGAATCGCATACACCTGCCCCTGATCATTTCGCAGCGGAGTATAAGTGATGTTATAATAATTGTGGGTCATTATGCCATGTTGCACGATGTCTACCCGAGAGCCGAAGCTCTGGAACATCTTCCCCGAGGTATAGACATCGTCCAGAATTTGGAGAAAAGGCTGGTTTTCCGTCAATAATTCAGGCATCACTTCCCGGAGCGGCTTGCCAACTATATCGGGTCCTTTACCTACGATATTAATGAAGGTTTGGTTGGGCAGGTCAACGATCAGATCCCGGCCTACGAACAAACCCATACCAGCGGGAGCCGTTGCAATAATTGAGTGCAGGCGAGTCTCGCTGGCTTCTAACGCTTGCTTAGCCTGAATCAGATCGGTTACTTCGGCAGCGGTGTTCATAACGCCGTATACTTGTCCGTCGGCATCAAACAGGGGCGTAAAGCTGTAGTTGAAATAAAACGACTGTAAGCGACCATCGACGACGATGTCGACTTGTTGATTACGAGCGTGAAAGGCCTGGCCCGTAGTCAGAACCTGCATAATCTGGGCAAAGATGGGCTGAGTCTCCAGTTCAGGCAGAATCTCTTTATAGCTTTTTCCGACGACATCGTTGCCTTTCCCCCAGACATCCATAATCGACTGGTTGGCCAGCAGAATCTGCATCTGAGGGCCTATGTAAACCCCGATCGGGAACGGGGCGCTATCTACCAGGCTTCGCAGCTGGGTTTCGCTCGCTTCAACTGCCCGGCGGCTACGCACCTGCTGCGTGACATCCGTGGCCACAACAAGTACGCCCGAAATGTGCTGCTCGTCACGTAGCGGTTGATACGTTAGGTCTACATAAATTGTTTCCAGATGATCGTGGCGAATGAGATCGACAGCAACCTCCTGAGCAATGAAAGGCGTACCCGTGCTTATGACGTTCTTCAGCAGTTCGTCAAAACCTTGCCCAGCCAGCTCGGGTAAAGCTTCCAACAAAGGCTTACCTACAATCTGATCGGGCTGTCGACCGACCAGATGGCCGTAAAAAGGATTTGCCATTTCGAATGTCAGATTCTCTTCTCTGATAATGGCAACACCTACAGGCGATTGCTCAAAAAGAGTGAGCAGTTGCTGCTGACTCGCTTCAATACGTTGCTGAGCTGACACTTGCTGGGTTACATCCTGACCTACACCGGCGAAGCGATATAACTTTCCATCTTCCGTGAAATAACCCTTACCCTGGAAACGTACCCAGCGAAATGCTTCATTGTCGACTCCTATTAGGCGATACGTTTCGTCGTAAACTCCGCCCGACTCAGGCGTCATTGCCCACTGTACGGCCTTATCTACCCGGCTTGCATCGTCAGGGTGGATGTACTGAATAAGTTGCTTATAGGAAAGTTGGTTGCCTTGCTTTAATCCGTATAGTTCCCGGCACCGGTCGTCCAGGAGCACCTGTAGAGTGAGCGGGTCAAGCTCCCATACCCCGAGTCCGGCCGCTTGTAACGCAAAATCAATATCGAGTCGCTCGGTGAGTTTACTGGTCGGATGAAAGGGCTGTTGATCGCCGGTCATTGACATTTTCTTAAAGGGTGCAGCGCAAATTAGTGAACAACATTGAACGATGTGTTTTCACTCGCGAAACTGTGTAACTTTCTAGTTTGCCACATTGTTGGCTGAAACATCTCCTTTATAACGTGGTAGATAAGAGCAGGAATCAAAAGTTATTTCTATGCGACTATGGTATTCTACATTCCTCTACTAACGAAGAATGCCCTACACAAAGTCGTATAGGGCATTCTTCTTAAATTTAAACCTCACTTCTTTATTTCCAACCACCCCCTAATGCCCGGTATGCATTGACCTGGGCATTTAGTTGTTGCATTCTTGTTTCGATAAGCTCAATTCTGGCTTCCAGTACGTCACGTTGTGTCAACAGCACTTCCATATAATCGGCCCTTGCCGATGTGAATAGCTTAAGCGAAATACTAGTTGACTGAGTCAGTGCCTGCACCTGGTTGTTTTTCGTTTCGTACTTTTTACCTAGGTTATTGATATTGGATAACTGATTAGCCACTTCGATATACGCATTCAGAACCGTCTTTTCGTAGTTATAAATAGCCTGGATCTGCTTGACATTCGCGGTTTTGTACCTGGCTGTGATTTCGTTCTTATTCACGATAGGTCCAACTAGATCGCCGGCCAGCGAAGCAACTAACGATTGAGGAGTATACACCAGATATAAAGGATTGTAAGACATAATGCCTAAAAATCCTCTAAGATTTAACGAAGGATAAAAGTTAGCTCTGGTCGACATTACGTCTAATTTGGCGGCTTCTAAATTCCATTCTGCCTGTCTGATGTCGGGGCGATTCGCCAACAGTTGCGACGGAATACCTGCCGAAACGTTGGTCGGTAGCAATTGGTTGAACGTCTGGGAATTTCGTGGAACGTGTTGCGGAAACCGGCCTATAAGAAAGTTGATCCGGTTTTCCGTCTCAACAATCTTCTGCTGAATTTCGTACTGAAGGCTTTGCGTTTTAGCCACCTCAGCCTCAAATCGACGTACCGCCAGTTCGGTTACTTTAGCTGCTTCTTTTTCCTGCTTGGTGATGGACAGCGCGTTGTTCAGAATAACAAGGTTCTGCTTGATGATATCTAACTGATTATCATACGCCATCAGCTCATAATACGAATTGGCGACGTCGGCAACCAGATTCGTAACCTGGAAATTTTTCCCTTCAATGGACGCCAGATAACTGGCTACGGCCGCTTTTTTGGCGTTACGTAGCTTGTGCCAGATATCTACCTCCCAACTGGCAGTAGCCCCAAAATACATGTTTGGCAAAATCTCAGGGGTTTCGATCCCTGGTCGTATTTCGGTAGCGGCATCAGCGGCCCCCTGGCTGGTATACCGGGATACTTTGTCAAGACCGGCTCCGCCACCGAGTCCAACGAATGGTCGGTAAGCCCCGGCTCTAGCCAGTACTTCGTTGTTGGCAATTTGAATTTCCTGTAGCGTAACATTTAACTCCTGATTATTATACAGGGCTGTATCAATCAGGGCAGTCAGATACGGGTCCGTGAAATACTGCTTCCAGGTATTCTTTGCCGTATTGGTAGAGTCCTGCGAGTCATAATAACTCGCAGGGATACTTTTGTTAACTGTTTTCTCAACAAGGCGCGGCACACTACAGGCGGCATTAAGCCCGATAAGGAGCGTGATACCAGCCCAATTTATGATTTGTTTATTGCTCATCGACTTCAGCTTCTTCGGGTTGTGGAAAAACGTCTACTGAATGCACCAGATTTTCGGTTAACGAATCAGCTTCTTCATCTTTAATCATCTTCCGGCCATCGGCTAAACTACCAAAGATGTAGTACAAGCCTGGGATGATGATGACCCCGAAAATGGTTCCGAATAACATACCGCCCATGGCAGAAGCACCAATGGTCCGGTTGCCGATAGCGCCTGCCCCCCTGGCACTGATCAAGGGGATCAATCCGGCCACAAAGGCGAAGGAAGTCATCAGGATCGGACGGAAACGAACTCTGGCTCCTTCAATGGCTGCATTCAGGATCGTTTCGCCCTGCTGGCGCTTCTGAACGGCAAATTCTACGATCAGCACGGCATTTTTACCCAGCAAACCAACTAGCATGATGAGGCCAATCTGGGCATAGATGTTGTTCTCCAGCCCCATGAGCTTTAACAATAAGAACGAACCGAATATCCCAACGGGCAATGATAACACTACGGCCAATGGAATGATGAAACTTTCGTATTGGGCGGCCAACACCATGTAAACGAAGGCTAAGACAATCAGGAACACATACAGCGATTCGTTCCCCCGTATCGACTCGTCATACGAAAGACCTTCAAACGCGATGTCGTACCCTCTGGGCAACGTCTTGGCGGCAACTTCCCGAATGGCCTGTATGGCGTCAGCTGTGGTATAGCCTTTAGCAGGTAGACCCTGGATAGCGGCTGAATTATACAAATTGAACCGGGTGATTTCATTGGGCCCCTGGCCTTTTTTCAGCTTCATGAACGCCGAGTAAGGCACCATTTCTCCCGAATCGTTTTTGACAAAAAGACTTAGCAGATCGGATGGCAGTCGTCTGAAGCTGGGATCAGACTGTACGTAGACTTTGAAAAACTGGTTGTACTTGATGAACCCCTGTTCGTACGTACTGCCAATCATGATGTTCAGGTTATCCATCGCTTTCCCGATCGACACGCCTTTCTGCATGGCCAGGTTGTTATCGATTTCCAGTTCGTATTGCGGGTAGTTGGCGGCAAAGAAGGTAAACAAGCCCGTGAGCTCTTTCCGTTTACCCAAATTATCCATGAACTCCTTGTTGATTTTATCAAACTCCCGGTAGTCCGTATCGGTCGTTTTATCCAGCAAACGCATGGAAAAACCGCCTGACGTACCGAAACCAGGGATGGCTGGTGGCTCGAAGAATTCGACAGTAGCCCCAAGGTTTTTCGATTTCACCTCCAGTTCTTCCATGATTTCCTTCACGTTCTTGTCGCGGTCCGACCAGGATTTCAGGTTGATCAGACACGTACCGGCATTCGATCCCCGTCCTTCGGTCATGATCTCGTAACCCGCCAGCGACGATACTGACTCGATCCCCGGAACTTCTTCACAAATTTTCTGTAGCCGTCGGGAAACCTCGTTGGTTTTTTCCAGCGTAGAGCCCGGTGGCGTTTGGATAATAGCGTAAATCGTACTCTGGTCTTCGTTCGGAATAAAGCCTGCCGGCAAAATTTTATTCACGAATGCTATGCCAAGACAAAACCCCACCAAGATGGCGAACGTAACGAACCGGCGGCTGACGATTAATCTTAACAAGCCAACGTAGCGTCCGGTCATTTTATCAAACCCCCGGTTAAAACCGTCGAGTGTTCGGGTCAATATGTTTTTCTTGGGCGGATGTCCATGATGATTTTTCAGCAACATGGCACACAACACGGGGGTAAGCGTTAAGGCAATCAGAGCCGAAATCACAATAGAACTGGCCATCGTAATGGAGAACTGCCGATAAAAAGTACCGACCGGACCCGACATAAACGAGATGGGCAGGAATACCGATACCATCACCAGGGTAATAGCGATAATGGCGCCACTAATCTCACCAAGCACTTTTCTGACCGCACCGAAGGGGGATAGATGCGGCTCTTCTTCCATCTTGGCATGCACAGCTTCCACCACCACAATCGCGTCATCGACCACAATACCAATGGCCAGCACCAGGGCAAACAGCGTAATTAAGTTGATGGACAGGCCAAACGCCTGAATGACAAAAAACGCCCCGATTAAGGATACCGGAACCGCAAGGATCGGTATCAGTGTAGAACGCCAATCGCCCAGGAATATGAAAACAACCAAAGCAACCAGCAAAAACGCATCGCGCAGTGTGTCAATTACCTGCTCGATGGAGGCATCCAGGAAGTTAGAAACGTCATAGCTGATTTTATAATCGACCCCCGGCGGAAAGGAGCTTTTCATTACCTCAAGCTTCTTTTTAACCTCTTCAATGACATCGCTGGCATTACTGCCGTAGTTCTGCCGCAGGACAATGGCGGCCGACGCATGGCCATCCAGGTTGGAATATATGTCGAAGAATTCACTACCTAATTCTACTTTAGCTATATCCCTTAAGTGAATGCTTTCCCCTTCTGGATTGGCCCGGACAATAATTCCTTCATACTCTTCCGGTTTGTTATACCGGCCTTTGTAGGTAAGCACGTATTCCAGCGATTGGGCAGCGATACCAGAGCTCTGACCAATCCGACCGGGTCGACCAATGATACTTTGCTCGCCGATCGCCTTCATGACTTCTTCGGTAGAGATGTTATAGGCCCGCATGCGCTCTGGGTTCAACCAAACGCGCATCGCATAACGTCGGCTTCCCAGTATCTGTGCTCTGGCTACCCCTTTGGTCCGCTGGATTTCAGGGATCATTTTAACCGTAGCGTAGTTGAACAGGAATTTTTCGTCAATACTCTTTTCCTTGGAATAGAGGTTGACGTACATCAACATACTGGGCTGAACCGGCGAAATAATAACCCCTTCACGCTGAACCAGTTCGGGTAAGAGCGGCATAACCTGGTCCACCCGCGTTTTCACCCGAATAACGGCGTCATTCGGGTCCGTACCCGGTTCAAAAATGATCCGAAGAGTAGCCTCACCCGCGCTGGTTGCATCAGTCGCTATGTACCGCATGTCCTGGACGCCGTTGATGGCTTGTTCCAGCGTAATGAGCGTAGATTTCACCAGGACATCGGCACTGGATCCTGGATAAGCGATAAAGATGTTTACCGTGGTAGGAGCAATATCCGGAAATTGAGAAATGGGCAATTTCTTAATAGCCAGTACACCGATAAAGACGATCATGACCGATATCACAATAGCGAATACGGGTCTTCGTATGAATTTACTGAACATGTCTTCTAGTTTTAGAGTATCGGATTATTCGGCGTACAACTCCAGATTCGAGATGACAGAAGCAGGCTGAACGAATTTGTAGGCTATTTTTTCGTTTTCCCGAACCTGACGTAAGCCTTCCAGCAGGATCTTATCATCTTTACTCAGACCTGATCGAACCACAAAAATGTGCGGCATTTCGGCGGCTATAGAGATTTCCCTCGATCGAATTTTATTGTCTTTATCCACTACGTAGACGTACTTCTTTTCCAGGACTTCGAAGGTGGCTTTCTGCGGGATAATCAGCGCATTTTTAAGCGGTAAGGTCATCTGGATGTTGCCCGTTTCACCGTGCCGTAATAGCCCGTTGGGATTGGGGAACGTAGCACGGAAGGCAATGTTGCCGGTTTCGTTGTTGAAATCAGCCTCGATGGTTTGAACCACACCAGAATGATCATATATCCGCTGATTGGCCATCAGCAGGTTTACGCTGTTCAGGTTTTCCTGTTGCGCATGGGTTTTATAGTTCAGGTACTCCGCTTCTGGTACGTTGAAATACACCCACATTTTACTATTATCGGAGAGTGTCGTTAGCAGATCGCCTTCGTTGACAAGACTACCCAGCCGTACCTGAAAATGGTCCATGATCCCGTCGAAGGGCGCTCGTACCTCCGTAAAGCCCAGGTGAACTTTTGCTAAGGATACTTCCGCGTTTGCTTTGTCGAGCTTGGCTTTCGCCAGGGCTAATTCATTCTTCGAGACGATGTTGCTATCGGCCAGTGCTTTTGTGTTTTTGAATTCGACGCCAACAAAACTGGCTTCAGCCTCTGCTTTTTGTAGTTCAGCCTGGTATTGGATTGGCAGAATCTGGAACATGAGCTGACCTTTTCGAACGGACTGTCCTTCGTCTACAAAGATTTTCTGTAAATAGCCTTTTTCCAGCGCTCTTAATTCAATATGCTGAATAGCGTGAATCTGACACACGAACTGGTTCGTAATAGTGGTGTCTGTCTTCAGTGGACTGGTAACTGAATAGCTAACTTCCTCTTCCTTTTCTTCTTCTTTGTGTGAACAGCTTGTGTAGAATAACAAGGCACAAACGCTCATGAGCATGAGCATGATAATTCTTTTCATGAGGACTTATTTTTTACGCAGAACTATTGTGATACTATTTATTAGGTAGACCTTCGCTAAGCTTATTTGCGATTGGACTAAGTTATTTTCCATGTTAACCCGTCCAAGCGTATTTCTGACTGCATTCATCGTGAAGTTGAGGCAACCAGGTATAGAAGGCAAAAGCGGCCTCTAACGAAATCGTTGCTGGGTTAATACATGAAAGATGCTTGCTTTGATATGATCCCAAGTCCATAAACTGTACGGTTTTACAAACGGGTTGTCGTCGACTCTGGCAAGCTGGAGAGTGACTTACTAGCCACAGAAAAAGCCGATAGAGCCTTATCACCAATGTCTCATCATTGATTAATACAAAGGTATTTTACCTGTAGACGGGGTACATTAAAAGAAACTTAAGAGAAGATTAGAACTTCTTTAAATAATCGCCCTTTTTAGGATAATACCGTGGAAGTTACAGAGTTACACAATCATAAGATAGTTAAAATTGTATAATTTATAGAATAATTTGTTGTTATGGTAGCTGAAGTGAGTATAAGTTAAAGAATCATTAAAAGAGGATTAGAAGTTCTTTAAAGCCGTTATATACGAATACGGGTTTACTAATTTGGCGGTAATTAAGGTCGTACACTTAAAAGTCGTACACGCATGCGAATATTAATAGTTGAAGATGAGAGCAAACTGGCCGTGCCTCTGCAACGGAGCTTAAAGGAAAATGGATTTAAGGTCTTTGTAACGCTTAACAGTACCACGGCTCGTGAGGACGTAGAATCGGGCGATTTTCACCTGGTTATACTGGATGTTAACCGACCGGATTCCAGCGGATACGAACTTTGTCGAGACATCCGAACCCAAAATAATCAGATTCCGATTATTGTTCTTACACCGCTGGGAACGATCGACAATAAGCTGATGTGTTTTGATGCGGGAGCCGATGATTGCGTAGTGAAGCCGTTCGAATTCAGTGAATTACTGGCCCGAATACAGGCCCATCTGAAACGTAATTATCCTTCTTATGATCCCGAACTGAGCAAGCCACACCAGTTAACCATGGCTGACCTGACACTGGATTTGCGGAGAAAGACGGTAAGCCGGGCGGGTAATAAGGAAATCCACGTAACGCCCCGTGAGTTTACACTGTTGGAGTACTTTCTTCGGAATAAGGGAACCGTTTTGAGTCGGGAGGAAATTGAGCAGTATGTATGGGAAACGCCCATCAGTACGGGAGTAAACTTACTCAACGTGTACATCAATTCACTTCGGCGAAAGATTGACAAAGGTTTCGACACGAAGCTGATTCACACCCGAAAAGGCTTCGGATTTCAGATGAAAGTATCTGGTGAGTAAGGAAGGAATGTTATTGAATTTTATTCGCTTGCCACTTAACTAAGATAAGGCTATTTGCTCGAGGTCGAGCTCGAATTCTTTTTGGCGTATGATTGCTTCGCTAAACGCATTCTGACGGCGGAGTCGCGCCAACTCTTCACGCCGGATCGTAATGATTTCCCGCTTTAACTGCTGATACTGCTGCGGAGTACCCGATTCACTGACAACAATTTCCGTATCGGTCTGGATAATGAGTGTCTTCTGCGCCAGTTGTTCCCGCATCTCATGGGTTAAAACGTTCTCGCTATAATGATTAAGCAGGTGATCCAGGACCCGATCGGTTAATCGGTTCGTTAAATCAGTCAGCTGGTTTTCATCATTGTCAGGTTCATTGAGCGCCAGGTACCGAGTGAGGTAAGGCAGACTGAGCCCCTGGACAATCAGGGTAAAGATGATTACGGTAAAGGCGATAAAAATGATGAGCGTCCGGAACGGAAACACACGCTGGTCATTCAGTAACAGAGGTATCGTTAGGGCCGATGCCAACGTAACAACACCCCGCATACCGCACCAGCCCAGCAGAAAAACAGCTCGCCAGCCCGGATAAGGATCGTTAGCCCGTAAACGTGGATTGAGTAATCGGGGCAGATACGTAGCCGGAAAAACCCACACCATCCGGATCAGCACAACGGCCACGCTGATTGCCAAGCCAAATCCTATTGCAACCGGCAACGGAATCCATTTTAGTTTGCTGATAATAATGGGCAACTGTAGGCCAATCAGGATGAAAACGAAGCCGTTTAAGATGAACACCAGGGTTTCCCAAACGCCCTGTATTTGCAATTTTGCCTGAGGAGTAAGTGTTTTTGAAGCATAATAAGCTGATACGAAACCTCCGCTAACAACCGCTAGTATGCCAGACGCATCTGCCTTCTCGGCACATAGATACATTACGTACGGAGCGGCTATGGACAGTACCGTATCCATACTGGGGCTCGTTGGAACAAACCGCTGGAGTAAGTACATAAGACCCGCAATGCCGCAGCCAATACTGATCCCTACACAACTGGCCAGCAGGAAGTCGGCGCTGGCTTCCCAGAATGAAAATTGGCCGGATACGACAGCGGCCAGCGCAAAGCGAAACACAATCAGGCTGGCCGCATCGTTGATCAGGCTTTCGCCTTCCAGAATAGTAACGATACGTTGGCGAATTTTCAACTGCTGAAGCACCGACGTAGCCGCTAACGCATCGGGTGGAGCAACGATGCTACCGAGCAGAAAACCTTGTGCCAGTGAGAAATTAGGAATCAGCGCGTGCGATAAATAAGCAATGCCAACAGCGGTTGCAATAACCAGGCCCAGTCCGTGCAAACTGATCGGTCGACGGTTGGACCAGAAATCGTTCCAGTTGGTGTTCCAGGCCGCCCGGTATAATAGAGGAGGTAACAGGATAACAAACAAAAGGTCCGGGTCGAGCCGCAGGTGAGGAATGCCCGGCATCAGGCTGATTACTAAGCCCGCAATCACCAGAAAAATGGGCGCAGAAATTCCCAGTCGGTTACTAATGACCGTTAAAACGATGGTTGCCAGAAGCAGAACAATGGCAATAACCAAAAGGCTTTCAAACATAGCTGTATTCAAATTCGATAAGCCAGCTTACCGGTTTAACCTGTTACGTCACTACAGTGGCAAATGCGGCCCAAATACCTGATTTTTAACCTTTTTTAAGGAATAAAGAAGTAATTGTCGGCGATAGTATTGTTGGTTAACAGCGGATTATAGGTTATATCGAACCTGCCTGTATTTTGAAAAAGCCTTCTGATTTATGGATCGTAATCACAAAATCAGAAGGCTTGCTTATTGACCTCGATGCGCACTAGCGCGGTCCCCGATGTTCGTTCTGCGCTCTGTCGTTACGTTCCTGATGACCGCCATTCGCTTGTGGCCGACCATTTTGAGCCTGAGGACTTCCGTTACGTCCGACCTGTATCTCTGGGTTGCCACCTGGTCGTCCATTGACGGCTTGATTATGCATCGGGTGGTTATTGATCACGTAATACTTCGAATCGCGGCTGTCGCGGATAGGAGACTGATCGTAACGCCCTTTGAACGAAGCATATTTTTTGCGATACGTAGCGTTGTGCAGGTACGGTTGCTGATCGTTGATGACCACTTTGTGCATACGATACAAATCGTAGCTGTTGTAGCGGGATGGCAACGCCGTAGTTGTAATCCAGCGGCCGCCATCAAAATAAATCCACTGTTGCAGGGGAACGTAGTAATAAATGTCCAGGTCGGGCAGATAGTAGTAGTTCACGTAATCGTAGCCCGTTGGGCCCCAGAGTGGCTGGCTTCCAATATTGATGTTTACATTTACTTGTGCCTGACTGGTTTGATGCAGGCTAGTACCGACCAACAGGCCGGCTAAAATCAGGAGCGTTTTCATAATGAGTGAGTTAGCTGAGTGATGAGCGTTCGTTCATCGCTCAGGCAGACGATGGTTTGTTAAAATGAAAAACAGTGATCAGCAAATGCTAGTACGGATTTGGTCGGCGGTCGGGGCCAGGCTGAGCCGTAGGGGGCGGAACATGTTTACGGTTGGCACGTTGTTCGTGAGGGGGGCGCATCGCATTCATCGGGCGCATACATCCGCCAACTGTCAGTGACACGGCGATCAGCACAATCATGATCTTTTTCATCGTTTACGTTGATTTATAGGTTGTATTCGGTACCAAACACCTTTACTTTAATCTGGTCAGAAACGTTGCGCTGGTTACCTAACAGGAATACGTTTTTTGACTAAGCAGACATAGAAATAACACCGCAACAGACGCTGTTTGTATGAGCGCTGAAGCGGAAACCGACGAATTGAAAGCTTAAATAGACGAATTGCGGATTTTTGATGCTAATTAGGATCAGTTCACTTGGGCGAACTGGTCCTAACTAGCTGTAAAGGCTACTGAAAGATCAATGTATAGAGCCGCTTAATCGATCTGATGATGAAGCATAACTTCAGTGTTACTCAATCACTACACAACCGTAAGCAGGAACAGTGATGCGATCGTCTATCAGCGAACTGCCCGGTACCGTCTCGAATACGATGCCGCGACACCAGTCTTCATCCGGAGAAAACACTACGTCGATGGGCTTTCCCGTCAGGTTGTGGAGTACCAGAATACGTTGTCCATTTGTAGTCTGACGTATAAACGATACCGTACCTTTCCGGCGGATGCCTGTTTGTTGTAGTCGGCTCAGGTTATCGTTCAGAACCGGATGGCTGTTTCGGTAATGGATTAGTCGTTTGTAATGACTAAATAATGAATTTGGGTCAGTCTGCTGTTCAGCTAACGGACGAACTGTCTGGCTGGTGCTGTACTTGCCCCGGCGCCATCGGGTACGTTGCTTGTCGCGGGCGCGAATGTCCCACAAGAAAGGCTCACGCAGGTTTTCGTCGGGTTTCAGACCCAACATGCCGATTTCTTCACCGTAATACAGATAAGGGAGGCCCGGCAACGTCAGCAACAGATTGGCGGCTACTTTTAGCCGGGCCAGCGTCTGGTGGTTAAGATTCCCTTTCAGTAAGCTGCCAATACGATTCTGGTCGTGATTGGATAGGATGAGCGCATCGATGAACTGCGGATTAACGTTGCCAAACGTTCCGTGGACACAGTCCAGAAATTCAACCAGATCTTCCGTATCGTCTTCTCGGCGAACAATTTCTTCGATCATCAACCGTAAGTCGAAATTGAAGTTGGCTTTCAAGCCTCGGAAATAAGGTGCGATATGCTCGGGTCGTGTCCAGACTTCACCAACCGTATAAGCACCGGGTTTGGCTTCTTCAACTACCTGCCCGAATTGCTGCCAGAATTCGTGGTTTTTGGGTTCTTCAAACTCGCGGTAGAGATGACGAGCGGCATCCAGTCGAAAGCCATCGACGCCAATATCCGTAAGCCAGTACCGGGTAATCTTGAATATTTCCTCTCGCAAGGGTGGGTGGTCAAAATTTAGATCGGGCATACCGCTCCAGAACATACCGTAGTACTGCTCCGGATACGTAGCACCGCGTGGCGAATGCCAGGGATTGCGTTCGCCCGAATCGGCTGTAATGTCGCGGGTAGCCAGCTTCCGAGCCTTAATTTCCCCTGGATGAAGCCATTTATAGTAGTTCCAGTACGGATTATCGGATCCTTTTGCTGCTTCGCGAAACCACGGATGCTGGATGCTGGTGTGATGCAGTATTAAATCGATGATGATCGCAATACCGCGCTGGTGCGCTTCGTGAATAAGCCGTCGAAAATCAGCCAGTGTACCGTATTCTGGATCAATGCCATAGTAATCCGTTACGTCGTATTTATGATACGTTGGGGATGGACTAATCGGCATGAGCCAGATAGCCGATACGCCTAGTTCTTTCAAATAATCAAGGTTATTAGTAACGCCATTCAAGTCGCCGATGCCGTCACCATTAGAATCGGCAAAGGAGCGAACGAAAATTTCGTAATGAACACCTGTATGACCAACCGGGAACGTACTGAATGAGGTGTGATTGATTACTGTAGTTGATTGGTTATGAGGTGCTTTGGTCACAATATGAATGTATTGACGTAACGATTGATGAAAATTTCAGCGTAGTAAGCTAAATGGTTTCAAGGCCTGATAAACTCGATGCGTAGGCAAACCCATTACGGTATAAAACGATCCTTCCAGGCGCTCAAGACCAACCAGCCCGATAAAATCCTGGGCGCCATACGATCCCGCTTTATCGAAAGGTTTACACTCCCGGATATAGTACGTAATTTCCTCGTCGGTCAACGTAGCAAACGTCACAATTGTTTCATCGGTAAATGATTGCATTTGAGGTTCACCGTTGCCGTCGGGGGAAAGTATACACACCCCCGTTCGAACGCGATGTGTACGCCCGGACAAGGATCGCAGCATTCGGTGGGCATCCGCTTCATCGTGTGGTTTGTTCAGAATCTGATCGTCTAAAATCACGACCGTATCCGCACAAAGCACGATTCTTTCGCCCAGATCGGTTTGAAATTGTGCTGCTTTCTGACGGGCAAGATATTCGGCTACGTCATCGGCGGGCATGGTATCTGGAAATATTTCGTCGGTTGGCCGGGTTTCGATGGTGAACGAAAAACCAGCGTCGGTCATCAGTTGTTTCCGGCGGGGCGACCCCGATGCCAGTACGAGAGGATAACGTAAAGAAAGCATATAGTCAGAATGACGAACGACAAAATTAGCCCAAATACAGCCTTTATGTGTACATTGGTCAGTTTATTAGAGCAAAGTTATGACTATTCGACTCGCTACTGTTTCCGATGCAGAGCAGCTTGCCGATCTGGCTGCACTCACCATGCGCGAAGCTTTCGGACCACCTCACAATCCCGCTGAACTCGTTGATGAGTATGTTCAGTCGGCGATCACTGTTCCTATTCTGGAAGCTGAACTAGCCGATCCTAAATCAACTTTTTTTCTGGTTAGTTTAGCCGACGGAACCCCAATTGGTTATGCCAAACTACGTCGACATACACCCCCTCGTCAGATGCCCAAAGCATATCGACAGTTTGGTAAAGCCATCGAGATTCAGCGTATCTATCTTTCTCAGGCGCATATAGGTCAGGGACAAGGGCGTAAGCTGATGGACTATTGCCTTGATTGGGCGCAAAAACAGGGGTATGCCGCGGTGTGGCTCGGCGTTTGGGAACGTAACGAACGGGCGCTGGCCTTTTATGAACGAATGGGGTTTGAACGATTTGGTTACCATTATTTTCAATTTGGCTCCGAACGACAGCGAGATTTCTGGCTTCAGAAACAATTACATACATAACCCGTTGATGCTGACAATAATTAATTAAACCTTTATGTTGAATCGCATCTAACTGACGTTCTTATAAACCTATGAATCGTCCGAATCCGAGTGCATACTTGCCAGCCTGGCGCCAGTTAATGGTGTGGGTAATGCTTTGTATCGGATGCGGTAACAACGCTATTGCCCAGCAGGAGATCATTCAACCCAAAACGGTCCATAAATCAGCTGATACGCTTCAGAAATTGTCGCCAAATCTGCTCCGGGTCCATGCGCCCGGAACGGTAGAATACGGTGCCATTGATTCGCTCGCGACTCCGCTGTCGCGAGTTGTGACCGATAGTATTACAATTCAGCGCGACAGCGTTTTTTATACGAAGCTTAAAGCGAGCATGTATAAACATCGTCTGACACGACAGCTTTATGACGCTGTTTTCCGGGATGTTTACAATAGTCGTATTAATACAGGCGAAGTAGACCAGATCGAGGTCAATCCATTTAAAGCATTCGAAGGACGTATCATTGGGGACATTTATATCCGTCGACTATCCGTGTTTGGGCAGACCGTCTACGATACGTTACGCAAGCCTGCTAACTGGGTTGAGCGAACGGGGAATCGTTTTCACACCAACACCCGTGAACACATTATACGGAATTCATACCTGCTTTTCCAGCAGGGTGACGTACTGAATCCAACGGTTCTGCGTGATAACGAACGCTTACTACGTAGTACATCAATCTTCCATGATGCCCGGATTCTGGTCGTACCGCGTAGCGGTAGCAAGCAGTTTGTTGATGTATACGTTATTACGCAGGATGTCTGGTCATTGCTCCCCAATGGCGGCTTTGGCGGCTTGAATAACTTTAGCGTTGGTTTTGATCAACTAAATTTTCGGGGATTGGGGCATCAGCTTTTTGCCCAGGTTAACTATGCTGGGGGCGACCCGCGTCAGAAATTAGAGTACCAGGCTCGGTATAAAGTGCCTTTCATTGCAAAAACGTTTCTAACAGCTGAAGCGGATTTTCTGCACCTGCGTGATCTGAAGCAAATGGCCATTAAGCTTTATCGCCCATTTCTAACCCCGGATATGAAATACGCGGGGGCGTTCGAGATAAATCATACGGAAATAAATAACCGGATTTTTAGTCAAAACGACAGCGCCGTACTGGTGCCACTAAGTTACAATTATACCGATATATGGATTGGTCGCTCGTTCCGGTTGTTTTATAAGACTAATTCTGAGGAAGCAGGTCGTTCCCGGCTCATTATTGCGTTACGTAACACAAACTACGAGTATCTTCGGCGCCCCGACGTAACGGCGGATACGAATCAAATCTATCAGGATAGCCGGACTACACTTTTCAGTGTAGCGTACTCCCGGCGCAAATACGTGCGTGACGTATTGATTTATGGCTTCGGCCGAACAGAGGACGTACCTGTGGGGGAGTCAGTCGTAGGCGTTGTAGGTCTGGACAACGCCGAACTTGGCAAGCGATTATATACGGGTGTAAATTTTTCGCAGGGTAAATACATTCGTCGGTTGGGCTATCTCTATGGTTTAATTGGCCTTGGAGGCTACAGTCGTCGCGGTCAGTTGGAACAGGGCGTTTTTTCCTTTGAATCCAATTATTTCAGCCCCTTACTAAAAACCAAATGGGGAAACATGCGTCACTTCTTCAATATGCGATACACCACCGGCATCGATCGCTTCGACAATGAGTTTATTTCGCTGGGAGGAACTGGCAGCGGGATCAATACCGATGGAATCGGAATCAATACGGATGCATTACGGGGCACAAAACGATGGTTTGTTAACTATGAGAATATTCTATTTTCCCGACTAAATCTGATTGGCTTTCGGGTTGCTTTTATCTCATTCATTAACCTGGGCTTAGTGAGTTTCCCCGAAAGGCCATTGCTTCAGGGGCCTCTTTATCAGGGATATGGGATTGGTTTCCGCTTGCGGAATGAAAACTTAACGTTCGAAAGTTTCCAGATTCGTCTGGCCTATTACCCCAACATTCCTAATAATACGATTCCTTTTCGTCAGGCTTTTGAAGGTGTTCCAACACTACGTTTCCGCGACTTCGACGTATCGGCCCCTCAAATTATTCCTTACCGTTAATCAGTAGATAATTAAAAATAATGGAAATTAAATTCATATAATGTTGTTACATTAAATACATATGCATTATCTTTGTGCTATGTCTATCGAAACCGATATCAAACAAACCATACCGTTTAGAACGCCTTATCATCGGGTTATGGTGAATCTGATTTATACCAGCAACTGGCTGATGGATAGTCAAACGCGGGTATTGAAGCCTTTCAAGGTTACGCTACAACAGTATAATGTGTTGAGAATTCTGCGTGGTCAGCATCCTAGCCCGATCAAAGTGGCGGATATTACTGAGCGGATGCTCGATAAGATGTCGAATGCATCAAGACTGGTCGATAAACTGGTCGCTAAGCAACTTGTACAACGTACTGAATGCCCCAGCGATCGTCGGGCGGTTGACGTTTTGGTTACTGATAAAGGGCTGGATCTGTTAGATAAGATCGATGTTTATTTAACGGAATGGTCTGATTTGCAACGGCAAAAATTGACCGAGGAGGAGGCTTTGTTGCTTAGCAAACTGCTGGATAAATTCCGGGGTTGATTCATTACGTAGAGTTTTTTTTACCTTAATATATCTATATACAACCAATGAAAAAAGTGATTATGGCTGCGGCCCTGCTATTTTCGTCAGCGGGCGCTTTTGCTCAAACCTGGACGCTCGATAAAGCACATTCTAACCTGGGCTTTACAGTAACGCACATGATGTTGTCGGAAGTAGATGGTAAATTTCAGGATTTCGATGTGAAAATGACCTCATCAAAACCTGATTTCACCGATGCTCAGATCGAATTAACGGCGGATGTAAATAGCGTTAACACGAATCAGGAAAAGCGTGATGGCCACCTGAAAACGGCTGATTTCTTCGACGCTGCTAAATATCCAACGTTGGCTTTTAAAAGCAAGTCGATCAGCAAGGTATCCGGCAATAAATACAAGCTCATGGGCGACCTGACCATGCACGGTGTAACAAAACCGGTAACCCTCGATGCCGTGATTACGGGCCCTGTAACAAACCCACAAAGCAAGAAAACGTTAGCTGGATTTAAAGTTACGGGCGAAGTAAAACGGGCTGACTTTACGTTAGGTAAAGCTCCAGAAGCTGTCGTCAGTGATGAAATCGGCATCCGCGCCAGTGGTGAGTTGGTTAAGAACTAATTAGCCGCAAATAGGCTAGTAACACGTAGCCCATTTAGAAATAGTTTTATACTTAAAATCGGAGTCTTTACGGGCTCCGATTTTTTGCTTGTTACGTTTGGTATAACTGGAAGGCCATTTATACAGTTATGATACGTAGCATCTACAATACAGAAAGGCCCGCTCGGCAATTTGCCAAGCGGGCCTTTCTGTATTGTGTATTTTCCTTACAGGTCCTTATTTATTCACCGCTAAGATATAATCAGCCAGCACTAAGCCTGCCTCATTGAGATACAAATCTTTCTTCTTCTTAGGTGCATTCGGTGAAGGTGTACCGGTTTCATCGATCGGAGCACTTACCTGCGACACTTTGTTCGCGGCAGCCCGTTTGCGTTCAGCCTCTTCACGTTCTTTACGACGTTTCACCTCCTGCAGCGAAACAACTGTGTTCTCTTTCGCCTTCTTGAAATCAGCCAAATCCTGCGATAATTGCTTTAGTTCAGGATCTGATTTGAGCCGCTGATCAAAGCGGTCACGAAGACGGGCCAGAATTTTATCATCGATACCCCGTGATTGTTCGTAGCGAGTCGAATTGATCTGATCCCAGGGAAGAGCGCTTTTTTGCGAACTTTCACCGTATTCTTCGGCTGAAAAAGCCGATGGCAGTTCGATATCAGGCGTTACACCTTTGTGCTGGGTGCTACTACCGTTGATGCGATAGAATTTCTGGATCGTCATTTTAACCTGACCGACTTTCTCTGGTTCTTTCGGAAGCCATCTGTTCAGGTCGATTAATGTCTGTACGGTGCCTTTGCCGAAAGTCTGACCACCAACAATAATACCGCGTTTGTAGTCCTGGATAGCAGCCGCAAAAATCTCCGAAGCCGATGCGCTGAAGCGGTTTACCAGAACCGCCATTGGGCCATCATACGTTACGGATGGATCTGGATCAGTGTAGACTTCAGTTTCACCAGTTGATTCGCGTACTTGTACGACTGGGCCTTTTGGGATAAATAATCCTGTAAGGTCAATAGCTTCCGTAAGAGAGCCCCCGCCGTTATCGCGCAGGTCAATCACAATACCATCAACTTTCTCGCCTTTTAGCTCGTCGATAAATTTCTTTACGTCGCTGGTCGTGCTGCTGAAGCCTTGCTCATGCTTACGGGCACCTTCAAAGTCACGATAGAACATGGGAATATTGATAACCCCAATTTTGAACGGTTTACCATTATCCGAGACTTCAATGACTTCTTTCTTAGCTCGTTGTTCCTCCAGCTTTATTTTCTCGCGAACCAGTCGAATCTCTTTTGGTGGAGCACCCGCCAGGGCATCAGGTGAGATTACATGCAATCGCACAACTGTACCTTTGGGCCCTTTAATGAGTTTGACAACCTCATCGACCTGCCAGTTCATGGTGTTAACTATTGCTCCATTATCACCCTGCGCTACGCCTGCTATCTTATCGTTAACCTTCAGCAAATTACTTTTAAAGGCTGGGCCTCCCGGCAGAACGCTGGTGATTTTTATGTATTCACCATCTTCCTGTAGCATAGCACCAATTCCTTCCAGCGATTGGCTCATCTCCTGATTGAAACGATCGGCGTTGTTCGGTGAAAAATAATTGGTGTGTGGATCAAGCGCTTCAGCAAACGAGTTCATATAAATCTGAAATACGTCTGCACTTTTGATACGATTGATGGCTTTGTCAAGATTCGTGTACCGTTGCTTCATGGTTGCGGCAACAACACTATCCTTGCGATTCCCTAAGCGTAGTTCAAGCTCCTGATTTTTCAGGATTTTGCGCCACAGATCATTTTGCTCTTCAACCGTTTTAGGCCAGGGGGCCTTATCCCGGTCGGTATTAAAGCTCTCGTCTGCTGTAAACGTAAAGGGCGTTTTTAATTGCTCTTTGATGAATTCACTACGTTCCTTATAGCGCTGACGAAACACGTTATATATATCGTAGGCCGCTGTTAAGTCGCCATTGATAAGGGCATCATCAATCTGATAGCGATATTTCTCAAATGCTGCTACGTCTGACGCTAGCAGATACGTCTTATTACCATCCACTTCCTTAAGGTAGTTATCCCAGACAACTGACGATAAAGAGTCATTGAGCCGTACCTTCCGGTAGTGATAGGTCGTTAGCAGTTTTGCTACCAGCGTTTCTACTTTCTCCTGCGAGATCGACGGCTTTAAATCATCTACCGCAGATGAGGTTGGCGCTACTCTCAGCGTTGCGCTACCTAACGTAGACGCTCCTGATGGCGAATCCGGCTGAAAGCTTAGCATCAGCACGGGCACAAGGGTTACCAGATACTTCTTCATCTATACTACCCAGGTTAATTGCGAATGAGTAAATGAGCCAATGAGCGAATAATCAACACTGTTTTGTTATTCACTCATTGGCTCACTCACAATTCACTCATTGTTTAACAATATCAAGCAACTCTACATCGAATACCAGTGTGGAACCAGGTTTAATATCAGCACCCGCACCACGATCACCATAAGCCAAATCAGAAGGTATGTACAGCTTCCATTTCGAGCCGACAGGCATGAGTTGGAGCGCTTCTGTCCAGCCTCTGATCACTTCTCCAACTCCAAATTCAGCAGGCTGGCCGCGCTCAACCGAACTATCGAACACTTTACCATCGAGTAACCGACCAGTATAATGTACTTTAACCCGATCGGTGGCTGTTGGTTTAGCGCCAGTACCTTCTTTTTCAATAGAATACTGTAAACCGCTGGCGGTGGTAACTACACCAGCTTTAGCTTTGTTCTCGGTCAGAAAGGCAGAGCCTATTTTTTTGTTTTCGGCTGATGCCTGGGTGGCTTCAGCATTACGGACAAGCATCTGTTTCTGCATGAAGTTCTGCATGACCTGCCCAGCCTGGTCCTGCGTTAATTGCGTTTTTTGACCCTTCAGCGCATCATCCAGACCCCGCATCAGCAATGCATTATTTAGGTCTTTTATCCCTTGTTGTTTTAGGTTCTGCGCCATAAACAGCCCAATGCTATAACTGATTGAATCCTGCGTAGAGGTTAGCGCAGTGGTAGTTGGGCCTACTCTGGTCGAAGCGGTCGGTTTAGCACCAGAGGTTGGTTTCGTAGCAACGGGTTTCTTGGTTTGAGCGGTGGCAGATCCGGTGGTAAAAATGGCCGTAACAATACCGGCCAGCATCCATTGGTTGAACTTCATGCGAATAAGCAAAAGGAGTAAAGCAATAACTGATTTGTTAATAAAACGTGAATAGGTAGCAGAAAAGTTTGGCAACCTAAGGTTTTGGTAAAATTTCGTTTACCATTGATTGTAAAGGATCGAACGATAAAAATACCTTTTTTAGCCTGTATTCGCTAGGATTATTTATCGAAAATAGCCTGAATGTGGACGAACGGTTTTCTACGGCTGCTAGCGGTTTGATACTACAGACGTGCTTTATTGGAAAAGTCTAACATTCAGCCGCTAATTATACGAGAGAACAAGTTTTTATTAAATTTTAATCGTACCTTTGCGGCCGAAAATCAATCTTAAAAATCTCTTTTTATACATATGGAATCCGTAAGACCCGACGAGATATCAGCCATTCTGCGCCAGCAACTGGCCGGAACCCAAACCGAGGCTGAACTCGAAGAAGTCGGTACGGTGCTGCAAATCGGCGACGGCGTAGCGCGTATCTACGGCCTCTCGAAGGTGCAGGCCGGTGAATTGCTGTCGTTCGACAATGGGCTTCAGGCCATGGCTCTGAACCTGGAAGAAGATAATGTTGGTGCCGTATTGCTCGGTGATTATTCAGACATTAAAGAAGGTGACACAGTTAAACGTACCGATCAGATTGCTTACGTTAATGTAGGTGATGGTATTCTTGGCCGCGTTGTCAATACGCTTGGTCTGCCAATAGACGGTATGGGCCCAATCCAGGGCGAACTGTTTCAAATGCCGCTGGAACGGAAAGCGCCGGGCGTAATTTTCCGCCAGCCGGTAAATGAGCCACTGCAAACGGGTATCAAGGCTATCGATGCTATGATTCCCATCGGTCGTGGTCAGCGGGAGTTGATTATTGGTGACCGTCAGACGGGTAAAACCGCTGTGGCTATCGATACCATCATCAACCAGAAAGAATTTTACGACAAAGGCCAGCCTGTTTATTGTATCTACGTTGCCTGCGGGCAGAAAGCGTCGACCGTAAAGCAGGTAGAGCAAACGCTACGTAAAGCGGGAGCGATGGACTATACGGTGGTCGTATCAGCCAATGCATCAGATCCTTCACCGATGCAGTTCTTCGCGCCATTTACGGGAGCTGCCATCGGTGAGTTCTTCCGTGACACAGGTCGTCCAGCACTGGTTGTGTATGACGATCTGTCGAAGCAGGCCGTAGCTTATCGTGAAGTATCGCTGTTGCTGCGTCGGCCACCAGGCCGTGAGGCTTATCCTGGAGACGTATTCTATCTGCACAGCCGGTTACTGGAGCGGGCTGCTAAAGTCAATAGTAACGACGAAATTGCTAAAAATATGAACGACCTGCCACCAAGTCTGAAAGACAAGGTAAAAGGCGGTGGTTCACTGACAGCGTTGCCAATTATCGAAACGCAGGCGGGTGACGTATCAGCTTACATTCCGACGAACGTAATTTCGATCACCGATGGTCAAATCTTCCTGGAGTCGAACTTGTTTAACTCAGGTATCCGGCCAGCCATCAACGTAGGTATTTCGGTATCGCGTGTGGGTGGTAATGCGCAGATCAAGTCGATGAAAAAAGTGGCTGGTACGCTGAAACTCGATCAGGCTCAGTTCCGCGAGTTGGAAGCGTTTGCTAAGTTTGGCTCTGACCTTGATGCGTCCACTAAGCTGACGATTGAGCGTGGTCGACGGAACCAGGAAATGTTGAAACAACCGCAGTATTCGCCGGTTCCGGTTGAACAGCAAGTGGCTATTATTTACGCGTCGACGAATGGTTTGCTCGATAAAGTGCCAGTCAACAAAGTGAAGGCGTTTGAAAGCGAGTTCGCGATGGTACTAAGGGCGCAGTATCCGAAGGTTCTGGAAGATCTCCGGGCTGGTAAAATAACCGACGAGGCTACTGCAACGTTGAAGAAAGTAGCCGCCGATCTCTCAGCACAATACTAAAATTAGTCAATAGTCGTCAGTCGATAGTTTCGGGTAATAGATAAAGTTACCTAGCCTATCGACTGACGACTGACGACTGTTGACTGATTACAAAAATGGCCTCACTGAAAGAAGTACGCGCTCGGATTGCTTCGATTAACTCGACTCAGCAGATTACCAAAGCAATGAAGATGGTATCAGCTGCTAAGTTGCGTCGGGCGCAGGATAACATTACGCAATTGCGGCCTTACGCGCAGAAGCTGTCGCAAATGCTCGGTACAGTTTCGGCAGGTGCTGAAACGGCATCGGAAAGCCCTTACAAGCAAGCTCGTCCTATTGATCGGGTATTGCTTATCGTCGTTACATCGGATCGTGGTCTATGCGGTGCTTTTAATTCCAACGTGGTAAAAGCTGCACTGGCGCTGATGGACGAAAAATACTCGGCGCAGGCTCGTTCGGGTAATGTCGAAATCATGGCGATCGGTAAAAAGGGAGCGGAAGCATTCCAGCGCCGGGGCTTTAAGGTGAATAAGAATCACGTTGAGGCTTTTACTTCGCTGAATTTTGCCACTGTCCGGGCTGCTGCTGAAGAAGCGATGGAAGGCTTTGCTAATGGACGTTTCGACGTAGTCGAAGTTATTTATAATGAATTCCGGAACGCTGCTGTGCAGATTTTACGGACTGAGCAGATGTTACCCATTGTGGCCACAGCGGCTCCGGGCAGTACGTCGGCTTCGATTAATTACATTTTTGAGCCGTCGGAAGAGGAGATCGTTACCGAACTGATTCCGAAAACTATCAAAACTCAGTTGTACAAAGCTGTGCTGGATTCTAACGCATCTGAACACGGTGCTCGGATGACCGCGATGGACAAAGCAACGGACAATGCTGGTGAACTGCTGAAAGAACTGAAGTTAGTCTATAACCGAACCCGTCAGGCCGCCATTACGACCGAAATTCTTGAAATCGTGGGTGGCGCTGAAGCGCTGGCTAGCGCCTAACGTACGTTAAACTATTCTGGTAAAGCCACTGCTCAAACGGGCAGTGGCTTTGTTTTTTTAGAATGATTGCAACGGTTTCGTTGAAAATAGCGTCATGGGTAGTAGAAAATAGTAATTGGATGCATTTATGAATGCACGGCATAGTAGGTTCCCTCTTTAACAACGGCTAACGGTACGTTATTGAAGCACTTTTAAGAATGTATTATCCGGCTAAATCAGCTAAATAAATCTGAAGAAATCTACCGGCAGATTCAGAGAACTTAAAAGCCTGTTAAAAATACTTAATCGAATTCTTGTGTCTGATTATCAGTATTTTACGATTAAGGAGATGCTGTAAATCAGGCGAAGAAATCGGAACGAACTAGCCCAGTTTTTAGTTATAAAGATGCAGTATACGAACCGCTGTTTCTTTAACGTTTATTAGTCGGTTCGGTACTAATTAACGACTCAAATTCCATGAAACTCAAAGGCATAATCACCAGTCTTTTCGTCGTCGGCACGCTTGCATCGTGCGCGCCAGCCATTACGGTCAAATACGACTATGATCCTAAAGTAAACGTTCGTCAATTCACAACATATCGTATTGAAGCCGATCGTCAGCGTAACGCCGACCCTATTGTGGGCAGTAACCTGAATCAACGTCGGATTGCCGATGCGCTGGACCAATCGCTCAAAGGACGTGGTTATAAACCCGTGACGCAGGGTGAAGCAGATTTGGTCGTTCGATTCTTTATGGATTCGAAAGACAAACAGCAAATCCAGTCTAACAACATGTATTCGCCTTACTCATGGTGGTACGGCGGCATGGGTAACAACGTTTACTCTCGTCAGTACGAAGAAAACCGCGTTGTTATTAATGTTCTGGATGCCCGCACGAATGACATTGTCTGGCAGGGCTGGGCAACAGGCCAGTTAAATAGCCGGAATAAGGAACGTGATCGTGATCAGGCTTTCCGTGAAACGGTAACCAGCATTATGAAGAACTTCCCCGAGAGCGCAGGCCAGGACTATGGCGCGGCTCGCTAAGAAGTTTTGAAAAGGAAAACCTGCCATCCAAGGATGGTAGGTTTTTTTATGCACTTGGAATTATGAAACACTACTTCAAATATTTCTCGATAGTCTGACGAATAAGTTGGCGGCTGGCTGCTGAGTTGTACGTTGATTTTTGGGCCATCATTGACAACTCATCCAATTCCCGACCTAATACCTGACCTTTCACCTGGCCTTTGATAGCAACTACATCACGATTGACCAGTAGTTCATTCCAGACAGCCCGTACATCTGACCAATAGGCCCGATTTTGGGACCACCATACTTTAGCCGCCTGACATTTTGCTTCGTCAATACGTTTGTAGGTATTTAGTCCTTTTTCAGAAGCCAAAAGCTGATCGCTTGCTTCCGTGCGCATGATTTTGTCATTATCCTGCTCGTGAACATAACCGTCGGTCCGAATTTCATGATGATTGGTTCGGCGCAATACGTTATAGTCTGATCGTTTCGTGTATTCACGGCGGGGTAGGGGGGAGTCGGCAGTGCTTTCCCAATACGTGCGTCCATCGGCATGAATCCAGGTAGCCGAGCCTTCGTAGCGAGGACTATCGTCTACTTCAAAAACTTGCTGCGTCCATTGACCTTTAACCTGTGCGGGTGTCAATTTCTCCCGCTTCCAGGACGCATTTTGGCTGAATTTGAGTAAGCTGGTATTCTGATAAACCCAATCTTCACGCCAGTGCTTAACTACGATGGTGTCACCTATAACCAACAGGTGCTGGATGACAAGTTTAGTTGGCTGAGTTACTGACCCTACTGTTTCATCAACGAATACCCACTCGGTGCCTTTAGCTGTGTAGCGATCTTTAAAAACGTAGTTTTTATTAGGTGAAAATGTTTCAGCGTACAGAAAACTGACCTCATGACAACCACATTGCCCTTTAATAGCTGCGATGTCATTAGGCTTGGGGAGTGGTTGACCAAACGTATTGGAAACGATAAGTAAAGCAAATCCTACAAATAAAGACAAACGCATGGCAATGTGACTGTTACGTAAGACGACTATGGGTAGCGTAAAAATAGTGGGATTATGTACCGCTCACAAGTCTTCTAATTTTGTCTGTACTCATTACTTGCTCGACTGTTCATAAGGCGTTGAAAGGCCAGGTTATGAATTCTTTAAATGCAAAAAAGGCACCCACTACGTAGTGGATGCCTTTATATTCTCTCATAGGTTGGTTATTCGAATGGATTGCCATCATACGTAACGCTGGCAAGTTTTTTATCGAGATAGTATACTTGGTCGGCTGGAATCTGATCGATCAGTTCAAGGCAGCGACGGGCAATGTACTCTTCTTCTACCTGCTCTCTTACGTACCACTTCAATAGCTCTTCAGTAGCGTAATCGTTTTCCCGACGGCAGATACCGATGATACGATTGATCGAGTCTGATACAGCAATTTCCTGATCCAGAGCGCCTTCAAATACAGAACGTAGCGAATCAAACTCCTGAGACACTGCGGGAATTTCAGGTGAATAAGCTGTACCACCTTGGTCGCATAGGTAATGAAACAGTTTCATGCCGTGCTTACGCTCTTCTTCTGATTGCTTATAGAAAAAGCCCGCACTGTAGTCTAGCCCGTTCCGGTCGCACCAGCCTGCCATCGCTAAATATTTCGATGACGAAATCATTTCCATTTGTATTTGCTGGTTCAGAGCCAGCTCAACGCTTTCTTTAACTGAGGTGCGAAGTCTTGCTAAGTCTTTCATAATAAGTGACCGTTTCCGGTGAGAAATCCATATGACAAAACAACACAAAAAAACCGACCCTTGTTGCGGAGCCGGTTGATTATCAGGAAATTTAGAAAAAGTCTATTTATGCTTATTCGGAAAGGGTACAACCACATTCGCGCAACATGGCATTCAACTCCAGCATGAGTTTGGCGCCAGTGAGCAATTCACGCAGATGAACAACCTCGCAAAGCGTTAATACGTAACACCGTTCGGAGCGTGGAGGAGTCAGAATTTCGACATCGTGTTCAGCCGCTGTACTCAAAGCCATTTGCCGAATATCGACAGTTTCAACCATACGACGAAACTGCGCAAAATCGCGGGCAGATAATTGAGTATGGGTGTCCCAAAATTCCAGAATCAGGCGATTACTGGCATCACATTGATAAACAACACCTCTATCGGTCCGAAATACTTCTTGGTACGTTACGGGTACGTTACTCGTCATGGTTACGGAAATGAACAGACAAATATAACGCGTAAACGTTAATTTAGATAGCGTCTAAACAAGAATTTAATTAAGATTTTAACGAACGGTTGCCTTGGCAGGTTTATTCGAATCAATTGTTAAGGGCAGCCAACCGGTTAGGCCATCGGTACTACGTACTAACTGAAACGAATTGGTCACGGCCAGTACATCCACTGACGATCCAGGACGTAAATTCTTTATAACAGCAGCCTGATTGTCAGCAGCGTCTAACAGATTGCCAGCTGATAACGTCAGACGCTGGAGCGACCGTTTCGACGCTTCGATAGTACTGCCAGCTATGTATCCCGTCCGTCCGTCTGGCATTTCGACACGAAGCCAGGTTTCAGTACCCCCTTGGATTGTCAAGGCTGAGGCTTTAGGCAACTCTCGTACGATAGGCGCATCGCTGTGAGGAGCCGACCGAACGATTGAGCGGGCGACGGATACACGCACAGTATCACCTAATCGCGACGTAGCGACCAGCGGCTGCTTAGCCGGACCGCGACCAAGTCGGATAAAAGGCAGTGGGTCCGTAGCACCATCCATAGTGCCATAAATACCGAAATGTAGGTGCGGGCCAGTCGTGCGAGCATTGCCTGTGTTGCCAACATAACCAACCGTATCACCAACCGACACACGTTGTCCGTTCGTTACGTTCCAGCGGTCAAGGTGTGCGTAATAAAGCCGTATGCTACGTTCATTATCGATTAGAAATGCTACGTTGCCACCTAGACTGTTTGAGCCAACACCCGTAATGACACCATCGACTGACGCTACAGCGGGCGTACCTTTAGGCGCAAAAATGTCGACACCCTCATGTCGACGACGTCCACCATCACGAGGAGCACCAAAATAACTGCTGATTTGCCGACTGTCGCGACCCTGTACCGGAAACGCCAGGGCAGGTTCACGCGTGATGCTAATGGTATAACTACCGCTACGTAACAATTCGGGTTGGACTCGAATCAGAAAGCTCTGCGTTTTTCGAGGTTCCCACGATACTACGTTCGTATCGGCTTTAGAAGCGGTAATTAATGTAGTGCGATTACGCTCTTCGAGAGAAAATACGTCAATGAAAACTTGTGTCGCTTTTTGGCCCTGTGTTTCGACCCGTATCAGGAATCGATCACCCCGTTGCGCGTCGAGCCGGTAGCCAACGGCGAACGCTTTGTTTGCTGAAAAATAGCCACTTTCCCGGTATGGTACGGTGATTTTGAGGGAGTCACGTAGCGCCCGTTCGCCCGCTTCAAGCCAGTCTGTGCCCAGGGCCGTACGATCAAGTTTAGCGGATTTAAGTGACTGACCATATTGCTCGCGTGGGGAGGTTGGTCGGAACAAACTCGTATTAGGACCCACACCTGTGCAGGCGCTGACCCAACTAATGAGTAAAGCAATCCAGAAAGAATAAAATAATCTATTGACTATCATAGGTTGTTTGCCGTGCACTAAGCGCTTTTACTGTGATTCTTAGTCGGAAGAACATACAGTCTAACTAAAGTAGTCTACTGCAATTCCCCTGACCAAATTGATAATATAAAGTTTATAGACGAATGAGTGTTCTTAACGATATTAATCTGAAGTTTGTATTGAGCTGGAAAATTTCAGTCGCCGGAAATAACTACCATAATACTAACCTTCGTATCTATCCTTTGTTAGTAAAGACCCGCCCCCATATCACTCTACGTAAGTATCAATGCTACTAAGTTAGATACCAATTACGAAAAATGTTATATAAAATAATAAAATGTAAATCTTCCTAGAAAAAACTTTCTTATTCGATTAAGTTATAATTTCTTTACAAAAACTGTAAAAACTATACGTTGATTTACTTTATTACTTAACTATTTATTGCATTTTCGTGAGTGTAAAATAGTATGCATTTGTATTTACTTTTTTAATAGTGAATACAAATGGATAATAAAATTGATTTATTAAATAACCAAGTAAACAAGTTCGCGTTGGTATCTTTCAAAATATTACGTAGTGTCTACTTATTAAGACGCTCTTTAAGCAATGGATACTAGTCATAGAGCTGCTGTCGCTGCATTACCTTGTTATTTTCTTCTGCTGGGGCGTTTTAGACAGTATAGAATGACGTTAAAATCGTCAATGATATAATATTCTTCTATAATGGAGTTTCGATTATTAATGCCTAGACTTGTTTAATAGAGTAATCTATCATTATACTCGCTGTGATATTATCTTCAAAAAATTTCTCAATTCGGTAACAGAAAAAACTTGTAGTCAAGTAGTTTATTATTTAGATTTTATCAATTCAATTTTTAATTCCAACTAGTCGTTTTGCCAAATTAATCAACAAAAAAATGAAGAAATTTTTCAATTTATTTAATCCCTGTCTCAACCTGAGGAAGAGAACAAACTTTTCTTTCCTAGTACTGATGCTGATGGGTTTAGTACCCCATGAAGTTTATGCTCAATTAATTACAAATTCATTTACAGGAGCAAGCATTTGCCCTACGCCTGGTAATTCATCAAGTGTTATTACAAATGCTACGGTTTCGGAATTTTCTAGACAAACCTTAAATTGTACTAGTGCTGCAAATGTGTTTAATAGCACGAATCTAAGCACGACACCGTCCAGAAGCGACAATAGTTATATTGAATATCATATCACAGCGAACGCCGGATATACGCTAAACCTAACCTCTCTTTCTTTCATCAGGCAGGGTAGCAACACCGCTCCTAATTCTCTGATTGTGTCATATAGTACAGATGCCGCTAATTTTAACTCTACGCGAGTTGATATGGCACCGTCTATAACCCCTACTACTTCTACAACCGTAGGCGCAACATTGACCTGGACTTTTCCATCATCCGTTACAACGGCTGCTGGTGGAACAGTAACATTCCGATTTTATCCTTACGGCACTGTTCGGGTTGATCCTACTGCACCAACGTCTTCAACAGCTTTATCAACAGGCACATTCAGGATTGATGAAGTCAGTTTATACGGTTCAGTTGTGGCTGCATCTGATATTCCGCCGACGGTTACCGGCACAACGCCAATAACTTTGGCATCCAACGTAGCACCTAATAGTAATATTGGCCTGACGTTTTCGGAGCCTGTAACGGCAACTGCTGGTTCGTTCAGTGTATCTGGTTCTACAAGTGGCACGCATACGTTTGTGCTGTCGGGCGGGCCTACTACGTATACGCTGAATCCAGATATTGATTTCGCCGAAGGAGAAACCGTAACGGTAAAGGCATTCGCATCTCAAATCACGGATCAGGATGGAACGCCCGATAACCTGGCTTCGGACTATTCGTTCTCCTTTACGGTGCTCCCCTATATGGATGTTACCAAAATCCATGACATCCAGGGGAGCGGGCTCAGCTTTGATCCTGCTTTTGGCGGCATGCGGAGAATTGAAGGAATCGTTACGCGTGCGTTTTTGGGAACGGCTGGCCTAAGTGGTTTTTATGTTCAGGAAGAGGATGCCGATGCTGATCTAAACGCGTCGACCTCAGAAGGTATTTTTGTTTACGATCCAGCGGGTCTTTTTGTCGGCAATGAAGGTGACAAAGTAAGAATAACGGGGACAGTTGCTGAATTTACCAGCGGGACCAGCAGTAGCTTAACCCAATTGAGCAATCTGCTCTATGTGGAAAATCTGGGAGCCAGTACGTTACCAGCCTTTACACCTGTTAACCTGCCCGTTACAAATGTCTCAGACCTGGAAGCCTACGAAGGGATGCTTGTGACAATGGGAGCGACAACGGGAAATTTAGCCGTGACGGAATATTTTCAGCTGGGCCTTTACGGTCAACTCGTATTAGCGGCTACCGGAGCAAGTAACCAGACCAATACCGACGCCCGGCTTGACCAGTACACGCAATTTAACTCACCGAGCGTATCGGGTTATGCAACGTATATGGCTGAGCTTGCCAAACGAAGAATTTATCTGGATGATGGTAGCTCGGCGTCTTATCCTGCTACAATCAGTTTCGGTCGTGGCGGTAATCCACTGAGCGCATCAAATACACTTCGCGGGGGTGATGAAGTAGCCAGCATCATGACCGTGCTGGATGAGCGTTTCGAAGGATATCGCCTGCAAACGAAGAATGGCGTAAATTTCCAGCCGACGAATGCTCGACCCGTTGCTGCGCCTGCCGTTGGCGGTACACTCCGGGTTGCCAGTGCGAACGTACTGAACTATTTCAACGGGAATGGTTTGGGTGGCGGCTTTCCTACAGCTCGTGGCGCTACTACGCTTGAAGAATTCAATCGTCAGAGAGCTAAGGTTCTTCAAAACCTTTTAAATACGGGCGCTGATATTATTGGTTTGATGGAGGTCGAGAATGATGGGTATGGTTCAGCCAGTGCTATTCAGGATTTAGTGAATGGATTGAATACGTTGACTGCGCCTGGTACGTATACGTTTGTTAATCCGGGAACGATCGCAACTGATGCCATTACGGTTGCAATGATTTATAAACCTGGAGTCGCTAGCGCGGTTGGGGCACCGGCGTCACTGTCAACAAATGCTGATTTTAATGGCGTAGGACGTCGGCCATTAGCACAAACGTTTCAGCAAATCGCGACGGGTGAGATTCTGACAGTAGTTGTCAATCACTTCAAATCGAAAGGATCTAGTCAGGGTGGTGCAGGAGATACGGATATTGTCGATGGGCAGGGAGCTTCTAATGGAACACGCACGCGTCAGGCACAAGCTTTGACCACCTGGTTAGCTGGAAAGCCTACTGGTACAAACGATCCCGATTACCTGATCATAGGCGATTTGAATTCGTATGCAAAAGAAGATCCGATTACGTTTCTGGAAGGGTCTGGTTTCGGTAACTTATTGCCTACTACGTCATATTCTTACGTATTCGATGGACAATTTGGCTCGCTCGACCACGCGCTGGCGACTAGTTCGTTAGCAGCACAAGTTACAGGCGCTGAAAAGTGGCATATTAATTCTGACGAACCCACCATACTGGACTACAACACCGAATATGGCACCAACACAACCAAACCGGCTAGTTTATATGCCGCTGATCAGTTCCGTTCGTCAGACCATGATCCGGTCGTAATTGGATTCAATCTGGTTACTCCAGCTGATTTAGTTCCGATTATATACGCTCGTCCAACTGTTCAGAATGGCCCCGGTGATGTCACTGTCGTAGTGGATGTACTGGAGATAAATAACGTAGCAAGTTCTGGCTTAATTACCGTTAAGGTGAGTAAAGATACCAAAATCAGTTTGACTATGTCGGGTACGGCCACTTCGGTGAACAATCGGACAGTGCAGAACAGCGTATGGACTTTTGATGGTACGTCCGATTTAGGCTACTACGTACTAACCACTTCACAACCTGTTGCGGCTGGTGATAGACTCTCGTTCGGCCTGGAAGGTACATTGACCCCTAACACAACGACAGGTAGTCTGACAATCAATTCAGTTGTTCTGGGTAACAGTGGAGGAGAAACTAAAGTCAATAACAATATTGATGTTGATAAAATCGAGTATTTCCAACAGTAATAGCCAGGGTAAATAAAAAAGTCCGGAACACGTTAATCGTGTTCCGGACTTTTTTATTTAAGGTAGTAGCGTCACAATTAATCAGTCAGCTTCCTGACTTAAAAGTCAGGAAAAACTATGTTGTCTGCTGACCGCGTTTTGTCAGGAAGTAGACGGGGATGCCCAAACCTGCAATCAGTAAACCCATACCCGTATTGAAGGTTTTGGTATAAAGCAGGATCGCGCAAATCGTTAATCCCGCGATGATATACAGAGCTGGTACGAGGGGATAGCCAAACGCTCGATAAGGCCGCTCCGTATTGGGCTCGATACGTCGGAGCCTGAACAAGCCTATGATCGTAATGATGTAAAAGCATAGCGATGCAAACGTGCAGTAATCCAGTAAGTCGCCGTATTTGCCTGATAGACAGAGTAACGATGCCCAGATGCATTGCAGCCATAAGGCCCGTCCTGGCACAGCGTTCTGATTTAGGTGCGAAGCTTGTTTCAGGAATAACCCATCTTTCGCCATTGCATAATAAAGCCGTGCACCCGCCAGAATCAAACCATTATTACAGCCAAAGGTCGAAACCATGATCAGGGCAGCCATAAACGCTACGGCTACGTTGCCAAAAATGGTCGAGACGGCGGCTGTTGCCACACGATCGGCTTCGGCGAACTGAATACCCCGACCCACAATGTCGGTGGCGACTGGTGAACCTTTCAGTGGCAATAAGGAGAGGTAAGAAATGTTGGCCAGGAAATAAATCGTTGTAACAATCAGCGTTCCAAAGAACAACGCCAACGGTATATTCCGGCGAGGATTCTTGATTTCTCCCGCGATGAACGTTACGTTGTTCCACGAATCTGCCGAGAATAACGACCCAACCATCGACGTACCAAAGGCCAGTACCAGCGCGATCCCCGCCAGTGGGACCACTTCGCCCGTTGTAGAAGTAAAAGTAGCCTCCCAGGCATTGGTGAGATTAGCCGACAGCAGACCGCTGCTCAGGCCGAGCGCAATACCGATCACAATCAGGCCCAGCAAGGCAATTAATTTAGCTGACGTAAATACGTTCTGAATCAGTTTGCCGCTCTGTACACCCCGACTGTTTAGCCAGGTGATCAGCACCAGACTGGAGATGGCGAAAAGTGATCCCAACGTAATTTTAATCGGACCGAGTGCCATCAGTACGTTATCGGGACCAAGAGCGGGGATAAAAACGGCCGTATATTTTGTAAAGGCCACGGCTACGGCGGCAATCGTACCGGTCTGAATAACCATGAACACGGTCCAGCCATATACGAAGCCTGTTAATTTGCCAAACGCCCGCTGAATATAAATGTATTGCCCACCCGCTTTCGGCATCATGCCTGCCAGTTCGCCATAACTAAGTGCGGCTGCAACGGTCAGTAAACCCGTCAGTACCCAAAGCATCAGTAGCCAGCCCGACGAGCCAAGGTTACGTGCCATATCGGCCGAAACAATAAAAACCCCCGATCCAATCATCGAACCTGACACTATGAGCGTGGAGTCGATTAAACTGAGCGAGCGGTTGAATTCAGTTGGTTCCGCGACTCCATCGGTCGTCGAAACAGAGTTCGGTAGGTTTTCTGCCATGAAGAAGAAGATATAGCTACAAGAAGCGGCCAATCGGGCAGAAAAGCAAGTAACTACGTCTAAAAACGTAGTTCTTCGTTATGGCTGAATATCAAAATTCAGCGTTTGAGAGCAGTTGTGTAAAGGGATCTTCCGGTAAAAAGAAACAGGAGTTTTCCACAATCCAGTGTTGATAACTACTAATGGACAGTGGGAAACCCCTGCTATATGGATAATTAACTGAAGATAGAGGATAATTTGTTGGTGATATCTAATCAACCAGACGAAACACGCGGTTCCAGCGAATTTTGTGCCATATATCGGCTGGAACAGGGTCAATTGACATCCATACAAACACGGCTTTCCCAACGATATGATCTTCGGGGACAAAACCCCAATAGCGGGAATCTTCAGAATTATGGCGGTTATCGCCCATCATGAAATAATAATTCTGCTTAAAGGTGTACGACGTAATGAGTTGATCATTAATCTGGATGCTGGCTGGAGTAACCACTACGTTGTCGTTTGCTTCATACGCTTTAATAAGCTGCCCATACAATGCAATGGTTTGTTTATTGATCGGAATTGTCGCCCCTTCTTTAGGAACGGTAAGTGGGCCAAAATTATCTTGATTCCACGGATACACTGAACTACCGTAAATACCAGGCCCAGTTTGTCCTGGCTGCTCCGTTATAGGTTCAATGCCTTTGACCCAATCGAATTCCTTGAATTTGGCCAGTACGTCTTCAGTCATGTTGACCCGGTAACCAACCAGAGTAGCTATTTTGGCCGAATCGTTATATACCTCCAGTGGCTGCCAGTTGATGAACGGACCTTCCGCTGATTTGAAATCGTTAACGATGTCATACTTTCGGAAAAAGCGTTCGTCAAGAACTTCGGTGGTTTTTACGAAATACGTTGTTTCGGATCGGGTTGGCGTGGTCAATACCTTTCCATTAATATAAACCTGCTCCTGGCGGATTTCCAGCACATCGCCTGGAATACCGATACACCGCTTGATAAAGTTTGTTTTTAAATCGGTTGGGTAGGCGGGTTCTCCGGCTTTAGGCGGAGGATAATTAAACACGACAGCATCGCCGTTTTTCACCCGCGAAAAACCGGGCAGTCTGAAAATCAGAAGCTGAATCGCCGTACTATAGGACGGAATATCGGTGCCCCATATTTTTTGGTGTGTGAGCGGGATTTGTAACGGGGTTTTGGGAGTGCGAACACCGTAGTGAAGTTTGCTGACGAACAGAAAATCACCGACCATCAGGCTGTTTTCCATCGAAGGGGTTGGAATGGCAAACGCTTCGACCGTAAAAAATCGGATTAACGTAGCGGCTATAACGGCAAACAGCACGGAGTCGAACCATTCCCGAAGGGCGGATTTTTTAGCTTTGGGCGGCTTGCTGCTAACCTCTGTTTTTTTTCTGAACATGACCTGATGAGACGTAAAGGTGATTACAAACTAGTAGCCTTGTTATATACCCAGTGATGCCATAGATTAATGGATACAGGACAAGTGACTGAAATGTAGTCGATAACCGTATCAACGCTCGTCAATTTTACACAGGTGGTTCTATATGTGGGTGAAGTGTATCCGCTGATCTAACTAATCAGCTCCATAGCTATTCGCAAAGACAAGGTGTTCTAAAAGCGAATAATCCTTTATCGTACTTCAATTTCATCGATGGCCAGTTTGGCCGCTTTGCCAGGGTTTCGCAGTCCTGCCGGAACTTTGCCGACATTCCGGGCGATGATGCGAACGTAGCGGGCCGTTGTCGATGTAAAATCGAATGGAAGACGGACAAAGGCTCGCTTACCGTTTTCGGCGGCATTGGTTTTTGCCGTCAGAACGGGGGTGAACGTCGTTCCATCTTCCGAAACAGAAATCTCGACTTGTTTCGGCAGGCATACATTCCGGGCCGTATACTTCAGAAAACCGATCCGAACACGTTCGACCGGTTGCGATAATCCCAGATCGATTACCGCATTTAGGTCGTTCGTAAACGTAACGATTCCGGCTATTTCGTACCCGCCTGTACCACCGGTCGTGCCGTCGGTCAGACTATAATTCTTGTCTGGCCGATTGCCTGTCGGCGCATTCAGGAGCGTGTAAGACTTACCGGTAGCTTTCGAAACGAGATAGTCTTTTTCTATTTTGGCAAGCTGGCTCAGTGGTTTACCATCCTTGAACGTAGCGGTTCGAATGGTCGTTGATTTTTCCAGCACGATCGGTTTTTCATACAGAGGGGACTTTCCCGAAGGAATGCTCCCATCCAGCGTATAGCGAATTTCCGGAATAATAGATGGCGGTTGCTTCGTAGAAAGCGTTACTTCGACCTTTCCATCTGCGGTCGGTTTAGCTAATGGAAATGCGTCGTAAAACGTTCGGGCGTAATTGACATTCAGATTCGTCAGCCGCTCAAAATGGGTGGGTATACGCCGGGCAAACGCATCGTAATTTCGTTGGGCCTGCGGTGTCCAGACAACTTCTGCCAGCGCAGCTGCCCGTGGCCAGAGCATGTATTCCGCCTGCTCGGGCGAATCAATGTACTCAGTCCAGATGTTACCCTGTGCACCCAAAATATGCGTAGCTTGTTCAGGCGTCAATTCGGTGGGGGTCGGGTTGTAGGAGTATACTTTCTCTAGCGGCAGTGAGCCACCAAAAGCCGTGGGTTCCTGGGCTGGGTCGCCCTGGTAGTAATCGAAATAGCAGAACGGACTGGGTGTCATGATTACGTCGTGACGCTGACGAGCCGCTTCAATGCCGCCTTTTATACCCCGCCAACTCATTACGGTAGCATTGGGTGACAACCGAGTCGTTGGCCCGGCCCCCTCCAGAATTTCATCCCAGCCAATAATCCGACGCCCTTTCGACGTAACGAACTGATCAATGCGTTTGATGAAATAACTCTGTAAGCCATGTTCGTTTTTCAAATGCAACCGTTTGATCAACTGCTGGCAATAGGCGTTTTTGCGCCATACTGCCTTCGGACATTCATCACCGCCAATATGAATGTATTTACCCGGAAAGAGCGCTATAACTTCCGTCAATACGTCCTGAAGAAACGTAAAAGTTTTTTCAGTTGGACAGAAAACATCATCGAACACGCCCCATTTGGTGGCTACCTGGTAGGTTTCACCTTTAAGTGAGCGTGGCGAACAACCTAAATCAGGGTAAGAAGCCAAAGCCGCCATGGCATGACCCGGTAGTTCGATTTCGGGTACAACTGTGATGTATTTTGTGGCGGCATACTGAACGACCTCCCTAATTTCATCCTGTGTGTAAAAACCACCATACGGTTTCCCATCAAACACCTGTGGGTCATGATCATCATAGTGACCCACAATGGTCTCGCGCCGGTGTGATCCCACTTGGGTTAGTCTCGGATACTTTTTGATTTCAATTCGCCAGCCCTGATCATCTGTCAGATGCCAGTGGAACGTATTAAACTTATGCAGAGCCATCAGATCAAGATATTTCTTGACAAAAGCCACGGAAAAAAAATGGCGGCTAACGTCAAGATCCATACCACGATATACGTAACGGGGCCGATCCTGAATCCGACAGGCAGGGATGCTTAGAGCAGGGGGCAGGAGGCTAGTGACATGGGGAGCGCTAGTTTCTGCTAAAGGACTTATGCCCTCTACTATCTGTACCTTGCGCAGCACCTTAGGCGGAAGAAGTTGGTAGAGTGTCTGGATCGCGTAGAAAAATCCCTTGGGATGATTTGCTTCTACCGTAACAAGTCTTTCGGTTATGTCAAGCCGGTAACCTTCATCGCCAAGGGTCGTATCCCGTAAGGGCAGGAATTGAATCAGATTTCCGGATGGTGTGGTTTTGTTAAGGTTCGTTATGGGTATAGATAAACCACTGCTCTGGTTAATCTGGTGCGCAAATGCTTCAACAAGCATTTTAAGGTCAGGTTGCCCGAACGGAACCATAATCGTTGTTGTAGGGCTGAGAATAAATGCGCCCGCGCGGGGTTCGAGCTGAGCGGGATACGGAATGATCGCATACCGCTCAGCGGCATCAATGGATTGACCAGAAACAGGGATAACTGAGAAAAGGAAAGCAACTAGAAGAACTGAGCAAATACGCATAAACAGACTGACGGCGGGTAGTAATCTGCCGCTATAACGAAAAACGCACCCATTGCTATGAACAGATAGTCATTAATTTCTCGGAACCGTCGATGAAGATGGTTTACGTATTATCGCTTTTACTAGAAAATAGATACCACCAACCAAGCAGCCCAGGGATACAAGACCGACCAATACAGCGGCAACGCCCTGACCCGCACAGGCTAATTGGCAGGCTAACCCAGAACCTAACAACGCCAGGCCAACCCCGAGTAGAAACAAAAGAATATAAGCACCCGTGCTTTTCTCCTTTGGGCGCTGAGCATGTTTATACTTAGCCAATTGCTGTTCTTTGCGTAGCACTTTACGTGTTAATGGACGTGTTTTCTGGACATCATCGATTGTACTGCTGTCCTTCGATTCATAAGAAAAGCGCTCTACCCGATTCACACTTGCCTGAACGGTAAAATCGCCTGGCTGGGGAGATAAAAAATAGTGAAATCGATTCCCTAATACGATAAAGAGAAGGAAACTTGCCATAAACAGGCAAAATGTACTACGTGTTCGCAGCTGGTATCGATCCGCTTTTGACAGAAAAGGTACGTTTATCTGATCACTATACTTGGTTTCGATGAGAAGCACTCCTGTAACGATACCCAATACAACGAGTTCAATAACAGGTAGTGGTAGAGCCGGTAAAAAGCGATAACCAAAACGAAATCCTGCCCAGTTTTTTAATATTTCGATCAGTACGATGAACAGGATCGCCAGCTTGGTATGCGTACTTGCCCAATACGATAGCTGTCTCATAACGAATCCATTGCAAGGTCAGGACGAAATCAAACGTATTGTGTAAATCGATAGATTAGTTAAAAAATATAGAATTCTTTGCGCTGCTGTAGCAATTACGTAGCACCCACCTATTGAACAACCGGTTCGCCTGATAACACCTTAGGGCCTTCCCGATTGATTTTTGATACGTAGGCTTCACTCGTAATGCCAACCGACAAAAAGGCATGTTGCATAGCCGCGCCAACCTGCTCGGCGGTCTGGGCATCGCGACTGAGGGCAAACATGGATGGACCTGACCCCGAAATGCTGCAACCCAGCGCGCCATTTTCTAAAGCCGCTTGTTTGGCTTCGTTGAACTCTGGAATCAGAATAGCCCGCACGGGTTCAATAATTACGTCGACCAGCGAACGGCTGATAAGGTCATAATCGGGCGTCATCAATCCCGCAATCAGTCCCGCTACGTTGCCCATCTGCGTAATCGTATTTTTCAGCGAAACCTCATTTTTAAGGATAAACCGGGCATCTTTTGTATTGACTTCAATATCGGGGTGAACGAGCGTACAGAACAGATTGGCCGGGGTATCGATGCGAATAACGTCCAGCGGATGGTAACTCCGGACCACTACGAAACCACCTAGCAGAGAGGGCCCTACGTTATCGGCATGGGCAGAGCCACAGGCAATTCGTTCGCCCTCCATCGCAAAGGGTAGCAACTTTATCGTGGGCAACGGTCGACCCAGAAGTTCGTTAACGGCATATACGCCCGCTACGGCACTGGCTGCGCTGGAACCCAGGCCGCTGCCAAGAGGCATTTGCTTATGCAACACAACGTCGAGGCCAACGTCGGTTCTGTTAATATGCTTAAGATACGTCTGGATCGCAATCCCTGCCGTATTTCGGGAAGCCTCACGGGGCAGTCGTCCTTCGTCACCAATGATGTCCGTAATCCGAACACCCGGCTCATCGCGGAGAGTCAAGGTAATCTGGTCGCCAGGATTATCAACGGCGAAACCAAAAATATCAAATCCGCAGGCTACGTTTGCTACGGTTGCAGGGGCAAATACAGTAATTGAATCCACGTTAGAAGAGGGAGCAACAAAGCACAAATCTAGTGATTTGGAAGCGGAAATCAATTTCGATCATCGATGCAATAATGGCCTACATCTACTGAAGGAATATCACCTTCGTTCGCAGAGACTTTTAAAAGTACTTGGTCAAAATATAATGGTAAACTAAAGACTGATACAGGGTTTTCCGAAAAGATTGACAGCTCTGAATAAGAAACTCAGATAACGATTTGATATTGATTTAAATCGATCATTTTACACGGAAAATTACTATAAGTCTCTTGAGCATAATTACTTAGGTGTCATCAAAAGGAAAGGATTCATTATCAGATAGCTAACGGCTAAGTCTCAATGGATTAACTTTTGATTAAAGCTGGATCAGGACTGCAACGATCTATACCTAAGTTTCGTACTCTCTCCTAAAGCTTATTTCATTCTTAAGTTAGACCTCTAAACAACAGGTTAAATGAAGAAATTTATTCTGATGGGTTGCGTAGCTACTGCGTTACTCGGGGCATATGCCTGCTCGAAAAGTTCAGACTTGTCGCCCGACGAAGTGAGCGGAGCGGCTCGTGGTGGGGTTGTGTCAGGTTCGGCAACAGGGCCGCATAGTGGCACCGCTACGCCCCCTCACAGCGGAACGCATACGCCCCCGCATAGCGGAACTGGCGGTCCTGGAATGCCACCTCCTGGGCCTCCTCATAGCGGAACAGCTACCGGTCCACACAGCGGTACACATACACCGCCACCGACTCCTCCGGGAAGCGGTACGGCAACACCCCCACCCAGCAGCACGGGTGGTCCAGGAAAACCACACGGCCCAAAACGTGGGTAATAAGTAACGAAAAAGCCAGCTTTCTGTAAAAGAGGCTGGCTTTTTCGTTACGTTGATTAAAGAGAGCTAATCACCAAACAGCTGATTCCAAACGGCTTTCGCTTTTTCTTTAGCCGCTTCAATCTGGAGCGAGGCTTCGGCCTTTAGTTCATCCAACTTAACCTGAGCGGCTTCGAGTTGAACCGCTGCTTCGGCCTTCATTTCGTCGAACTTATCTTCAGCTACGTCCGAAAGTTCATCAGCTTTAGCTGAGGCTGCTGCAAAAGCTGTTTCGGCCTGCGCCTGCAAACTGGCTAAGTTTTCGGCGGTGGCAGCTTTAGCAGCCTCAAAATGCTCGGTTGCTTTTACTTTTAAGCCATCGATATCAATATCTTTTCCAAATTCCTGAGCCTGCGCAACCAACTTGTCTTTCATCTCGTCAAGTTGCGTAGCTGCTGCATCTAAATGCTGGCTCGCTTCCGTCTTAAACGCTTCGAGCTTTTCAGCGGCTGTTGCTTTGGATGCCTGTACTTGTTCGGTGGCTTTTGCTTTTTCGTTGCTTTCCATACGATTACTTGTGGGTTTTTGCTAAGGAGCGAAAATTGACTAGAATCAACGGGAAAACCAAAAAGAAACGGAAGTAGGGTAAATAGGCGGGGAGAAAGGTAAAAAATGACTGCCCAGTACCTGCGTTAATCTCACCCCAACCGCCGGACAATCAGACTATTCACTAACTCAAATAAGCCCGCGGGTTTAAGTGTTCGCCAGTTGGCAATGTCGAGCGTACCGCCAAAATTGATGTAATAATCCAGGTGGTACTTTTTCCATTCCCGTTCGATAAACTCCGGCGAATGAATAGCCGCAATCCACCCATCTTCTACGTCCTCAAACCACTCTTCATAGTAGCTATCGTCCGACCCGTGGAAGTTGAGAATATTCTCACTGATCAGGATAAAATACTTGATACCTTCCTGAATAAGCGGGTCGATAACCTGTCGTTTAAGGTACATGATGTCGTTGTGTAACGTATCGTTCCACTCACCAAACAGCTCGATTACGACGAACTGTCGATCATAATTGGCGAAGAGGATCTTGCAATACAGCGTTTCGGAGCCGATTTCATCCCAGAGGGGGTGAATATAGTAGCCGTAGATCGTGTTCTCGTACTGCTGCATGTTATACTCCCGCTCATAGAACGGCGACTGCTCATCTTCCGACGCCGTATAATATTTTTCCCAGCCATAAAAGGGCTCAATGTCCTGCATAACTAATGAGTAATTGAATGAATAAGCGAAATCGGCCCATCCAGAGGGAGTGAATGGCTAACACCATGTTTATTCACTCCTGTGCTTATTTTTTACTAGACATAACGTTGACGAATGTGGGATTGTTGAGTTGATTTTAAGGTATGTTTACGGAATGAAACCCGTCAGCAAAAACATTCTTATTACTGGTGTTTCAACCGGTATTGGCTATGGTGCCGCTAATCAGTTCATTCAACGTGGATACACTGTTTTCGGTAGCGTTCGAACGCAGACTGACGCTGATCGGTTAACGACGGAATTTGGCGAGCGCTTTGTACCATTGCTATTCGACGTAACGGATGCTGATGCGGTGGCTTCTGCGGCTCAAGTGCTGACCGAAAGACTGGCCGATGATGGTTTAGGAGGCTTGGTGAACAATGCTGGAATTGCGATAGGCGGACCGCTACAATACCAGCCTATGGACACCATTCGCCAACATTTTGACGTAAATGTATTGGGGTTGCTGCACGTCACACAGGCGTTTCTGCCCCTGCTTGGCGCACGAGATAACCACCCCGTTCAACCCGGACGAATTCTGAATATCAGTTCGGTGAACGGCCAGATCGCTATTCCGTTTATGGGCGCTTACGTTGGTTCGAAACATGCTGTTGAAGGACTCTCCCATAGCCTCCGCCGGGAGCTGGCGCTGTTCGGAATTAAAGTGGTTATTATTGGTCCGGGTGCTGTGAAAACACCAATTTGGGGGAAAGGTACAGCCATTGTCGCTTATAAAAACACAGCTTACTACCCAGCCATGCAGTGGTTTTTGAAGCAGGTTGATGATTCCGAAGCCCGCGGTTTTTCAGTAGACTACCTTGGAGAACGAATTGTCAAAATTTACGAAACGCCACACCCCGGTATTCGCTATGCAATCGTGCCGAATAAGTTGACGGGGTGGTTACTACCCCGGCTGCCTGCTCAGCTGATCGACTGGATCATGGGCCGGATCAGTGGCTTACGAATGACTAACAGATAGGGTATAGCGAATTCACTGTACTGCGGGTGAGAACCCGCGATTTTCTACCAATAATTGCGGGTTCCCACCCGCAGTACAAAAAAGACAATAATGCTGAAACCCGCTTTTCAAAAAGATGATACGTTACTGGCTGATATAGAAGCCGCTCGTCGCGAGCCGGATGCTTTGCACATATGGTGGTTGGGTCAGAGCGGTTTTCTCGTGCAATATGCTGGTCGTCACATGCTGTTCGATCCGTATCTATCGGATTCGTTATCTGAAAAATATGCGTACACGGCCAAGCCACATGTTCGACTATCGGAACGGGTAATTTTCCCTGGTTATCTGGATATAGTCGATGTGGTTACGTCAAGCCACAACCATACCGACCACTTAGATTATGATACCTTGATTCCATTATTTGCCACTGGCTGGAACAAGAAGCTCGTCATTCCTGAAGCGAATCGTGCGTTTGTAGAGGAACGGCTTCGTGGACAGTGGGGCCCAAATCTGCCAATTGGAATAACTGATGGAGAAACAATACCAGTTGATGGATTTGTGTTTCATGGCGTTCCGGCGGCACACAATGAACTTGAACGCGATGATCAGGGACGCTGCAAGTTCATGGGATACGTAGTGGACGTGGGACCGTATCGGGTATATCATTCCGGTGATACGTTGTGGTACGATGGCATGGTTGATATACTACGGCCATTCAGCGTCGACGTAGCGTTTTTGCCTATCAATGGTAACAAACCTGAGCGGCACGTTGCGGGAAATCTTAATCCCGACGAAGCGGCCCGGCTCGGTCGTGATATTGGCGCGAAGCTTGTCATCCCGCATCATTACGATCTTTTTGAATTCAATACGGCCGACCCTGCCGATTTTGTGAAGGCCTGCGAACAGTATGGTACACCATATCGCGTTATGCAATTAGGCGAACGGGTTAGCCTAAGCCGGTAGAACTATTATCGGGGTAGCTTTGCCATAAGGTCACGCGTCTTGAACAGCTTACTAAAATTGGTATGAAAAGAATCCTTCTCCTGTGCCTCCTGGCAAGTTCATCCCTGTTCGCGCAAACCGATACGGCCCGGAAAGATGGCCCCAATTTCAACGTTCAGGTTGTTGATAACCAGATCAGTATTGGCTACGGCTTGGCCATTGGCGATGTCGATGGCGATAAACAACCCGATATTTTGCTGGCCGATCAGAAGGAAATTGTCTGGTACAAAAACCCCGGCGATAGAAACAGCCCGTGGAAACGCTATGTCATGGCCGCGAACCTGACCCCGCAGGACAACGTCTGCATTGCCGCCCGCGATCTGGATGGCGACGGGCGGGTAGAAGTAGCCGTCGGTGCAGGCTGGAACCCCGCCGAAACGGTTGACAGCACCAAATCCGGAGCCGTTTTCTACTTGATACGTCCCCAGGACCCGACGCAGCGGTGGGAGCCAGTCCGTCTTCATCACGAAGTTACGACCCACCGAATGCGATGGGCAAACGTAGGAAAGAATACCTACCAACTTATTGTGGTGCCTTTGCATGGATTGGGAAACAAGAACGGCGTAGGCAAAGGGGTTCGGATTTGGGGTTACGAGTTTCCAAAAAATCCGCGTGACACCTGGAAGCGTTACCTCGTGGATTCAACCATGCACCTAACCCATAATTTTGAGATTTGGGAAGATGGCAGCACCACCGGTTTGATCGTGGCGGGCAAAGAAGGCGGTCAGATTTTCGAGTGGCGCAAAAAGACGTGGAAAGCTTTTGATGACGAAGAGGCCCGGAACACACTGCCTTTACTGACCAAAGACGTCGAAGGAATCGGGGAAATCCGGCGCCTGGATGGTGGCAAAAGCATTGCAACAATTCAGCCTATGCACGGAAATGTGCTCCAGGTAGAAAGCGGATATTATTCATTCCAAAAACCCAGAAAATTAGTCACGGATAAAGAGATAGACGTACTTACCGATGTGCTGAGCCAGGGACATGCGCTGGTTTGTGGCGATTTTCTGGGTATAGGTAGCGATCAGATCGTAGCGGGTTGGCGCAACCCAAATGCCGATAAGAAAGTCGGGGTTCGCTTATTCAAGCCAAAGGACGAAGGCAATGTACAAGGCTACCCATTGGATGACAGTGTGCGAATGGCCTGCGAGGACTTACAAGCTGCTGATTTAGACGGAGATGGCGATCTGGATCTGATTGCGTCAGGGCGGGCAACCTTGAACGTATTGATTTACTGGAACCAGCGGAAATAAACGAAACCTATAAAGTCTCCAGGACCTTATAGGTTTCTAACTCGTTTAATGACTCAATTGGCCGGCCATTGAGCGTAGCGCCGAAGCTACTCCTTCCAGCCGGGGAGCTATATCGCCCTCTGATCCCATTTTCGTACTAAACTCATTCGTCTGAGTGGCTAAAGTGTTCAGCAACTCAGACAATTCGCCGGGGGTAATCTGGTCGCTTTTCAATTGGGTTTTTACCTGCTCGAGCGTATTGGTAATATCTGTAGCATTATCCGTTTGATGGAGTTGCTCCAACCATCGGTCAATAACGCCCAGACCACTTTGCGGAGTGGTATCGGCCAGTTCGCCCTCAAGAACATCCATCGTTAAGTCGAGGAGCGTAGTAGATTCTTCGTGCGTAATCATAAGTCGATTTGGCTGGTGAAATTGCGTAATGCATTCGCTAACTGCCTAAGCTGGTGTGCTGTTGATTCGCCGACAGATGGCTCGTGCGAAAGCGTTAGTGTATGGCTAGCCATGCTGAGCAATAGATGTCGTATTTTTTCGCCGTCGTACTGCCCTGTTTTTAAGTGGTCGCGCAGTGTTTCGATTTCCGATAGAACGCGTTCAGCACCTACGTCCCCAGGCAAGGCATTATGCCATCCTTCCAGTAATAAAATCCCTTGTTCGGGTGTAAGCGTAATGGTATGCCCATCGCCCAGCGCACCTAAGGTGTCGTTGAGCATCCGGTGTTCAAGTGTGGTTCCGGTTCCTTCCATATGTGTGTAGTGAATTAAGTCTTTAAAGATTATTAACCAACAATAAACGAACTGTCGCCCTATGATTTACTGCCGAGATTGCGCAGAATTTTTGAGAGGCTTTCCAGGCCACCGGTCCACGTCCCTTCGGAGTTTGAATCTTCAGCTACGGCCTGTGCTTTATCGGCCAGGCTGGTCAGTAAATCGCGGACGTACTGCTCATCGGGCTTAGCTGCCTGCAACGCCGTGCGAAGCTCATTCAACTGCCCCTTCAACTGATCCAGGTTCGGGTCGCCATCCAGTGCCTGCAACCAGCCATCAATCAGCATAACTCCTTGAGCTGGCGAAATAGCCTCCTGGGTGCTGTTCCGGAACGTACTGAGGGTGTCGTTGAGCATCCCCTCTTCCAGATTATTCGATCCTAACATAATACGTTATTAATTGGTCAATGAATTACCTGATGACAGCGTTTATCTATTTTCAACGATCTGCATGCCAGCCAGACCACGTAGTGTTGTCGCTAAATTTTCCAGCTCACCCGCGAGTTGCTCGTGCGTATTGGACCCCTGTGCTATCTGCGAGGTGTGATCAGCCAGGCTGAAAAGCAATTCACGAACCCGGTCCGGATCTGGCTGGTTAAGCTTAAGTTCATCACGAAGCTCTTTTAGTTTCCCTTCGATGATTTCGGCACTCGCGTTCCCTTCAATCACTTTTAACCAACCGTCAATAAGTTCAATCCGAGCGGGTGTTGAGGCCGAAATCGAATTGGTTGAGTCGGATAGTGAAGCTGTTTTTTCGAACAATCGCTGATCCAATGCGTGAGAAGCCATAATTCTTTTAGGTTAACAATAGGGCCGGAAGAAGCTACTGCTGATAAGGTCTTCTTACTCTATTGATGGTTTGTCGTTATCAGGTAACCCCGCTCAAAGGCGCTTTGTTTGAATCTTGGTACTGGTATTGGGCGTAAACGAAGAAGCAATCTGTGCATCAGGAGTAGCGAATAAATTTCTCTTCCCAACAACACAGATTGCTTACTGGATACGTAACGTTTAATATTGCGACCGGCCCCCTGATTGTGAGGTAGACGTATCGCCCGAACCTCCTGAAATCCCTATACCACTCACCCGCGACGTATCAGATCGGGATTGGGATGGCTGTGACGAATAACTTGAATCGCCGGTTTCATCAGGGTCTCCTGACAAACGGTCTTTTTCAGGCCTTCCATCGCTGCCCGTTGTATCGTCCATGTCGATTTCCGGGTCTGTATCTACCGTTCCACCGTTCCGATCCGACAGATCATCATCGTCTGTTGTGTCGAAGGCCGAAGCACCGATGCCCCTGTTGGTTGATTCGCCCCCAACGGTACTCGTCATGGGCGCCTGGCCACCCGTATTCGCGGGCTTACCTGAACCGCCAGCTTGCTGACTGAAGCTTTGTAGGGCGTCGGTTAAGGGGGTCAATTCTGATTTATTTTCCGTACCTACGGCCTTAATAAGTTGACTGGACTGATCGACCAGGTTATTGAGTATGCGTTGAATCGACGTACCATCAAGGTTGCCGCTTTGCAGTTCCGCTTTTAGCTCGTCCAAGCCACTTATGACGGAGCTATTTTGCTGATTGTCAGTTTTTAAAAAGCTGGTCCAGCTATCAATCAACGACATGCCATCCATTGGCGATACGCTGGTTGCGCTGCCATCAAACGCCTTAACAGTTAAAGTAATTAAATTAGAAGCATGCTGGTCGAGTGCCATTCGTTTCGAAAGTTTAGGGTTAATCAATAAGGCTAACAGCCTGACGATGTAAGTTTTCAAGCACGGCAATCAACTGCGATAATTCCACTTGTTCGGCGCTTGCTTCAACCGAGTTCATTACGTTCCGAGTCTGTTCGATCAGATCCTGTAATAAATTTGCAATTTGTTGATTGTCAATTCGATTATAGCGTTGGGCTGTGTCGATTTCTGGCCGTAATCGTTCGAGCGTTTCCGCAATATCGTCGGTGGTATCATCTCCCACTTCTTCCAGGCGATTCAGCCATTTGTCAATGAGCGACAGGCCATCCGTGGCTGTCGTTGTATCAATATTACCATCGAGTGTATTGACGGTTTCGTCAATGAGCGTGATTTGATTTTGATCTTTTGCAATCATGATTTAGTGTGTTGAGTCATTAAGTTAATGCGTGTTTACCTGGGTCAACTCCTGGGCGAAATCTTTCAGAACAGTGGATAGGTTTTGCAGTTCTTCTTTGTATTCATCCCCGGCTGCATTATTGGCGAAGTCGACCGTTATACCGCTGAGATTGTGCATAAGCTCTTCAATCTCATGTGTGTTTTGTGAATTAATGGCGATCTGAAGTTTTTCGAGCGGTTCGGCCAGCCATTGTGTACTCACGTTCGACTGAACAACTTCGATCCACTCCTGAATGAGATTTACCCCATCATCGGGTGTCGTTGATGACACATCGCCCCCGAGCGATGAAAACGTATTATCGAGCAGGGAAGCGATTTTTTTATCCTTGTGTGCCATAACGTTGAATCAATTAGTTTTGAAAAAAGAACTACCTCATCTCAGGTTTGTTTTTCAGACCACTCAATGAATTGCGTAATTGCGACGATGGATGCTACTCGTTTACAACCCGAATTACAGTATCAATTTGCCCGTAGCGGTGGGGCAGGAGGCCAGAACGTGAATAAAGTAGCGACGAAGGCCGAGCTCCGGTTCAGTGTTCGCCAGTCTCTTTTGCTGACCAATGAGGAACGGATCGTTCTGGAAGAAAAACTAGCCAATAAGCTAACAACTGATGGTGAACTGGTATTGAGGCACCAAACCGAGCGGACGCAGTTGGCTAATAAAGAGAAGGTAACGAAGAAATTTTATCGCCTGATCGAAAAAGCATTCGAAAAACCTAAACCCCGTAAAGCAACGAAACCCTCGAAGGCCGCGGTGGAAGAACGAATTGCCAGCAAAAAGCAAAAAAGTGATGTAAAGGCCAGCCGAAAGCGGGTGGATTATTAAGCTTTGTTTTGTGCGTTAGGAGCGGCAGTTTACGAACTCTTCGCTATACTACCTGGTACGTAGATCTCTATTTGTATCGTTCCATAAAAAGGGAGAACGGCCATAAAAGAGTGGCTGCGATCGCTTTGCTCCAATCGGGTTTACCTGGGTTAGTTTTAAGTGCTTTAGCGCAGTACCACGCTAATACAACACTCACTATGATCCATGCGGTTGCCACTTGATTTGTTGTTGGTTTCAAGAATAAAGCAAAGAAAAATAACGTAACAGTGATACGTTAGCTAATTTAAACGACATCGACTTTAATTCTTCCTTTGATTACGTCCATCAGGAACGTCCTTAGTTGTATTCCCCTGTTTCTTATTACTGAAAATAGATCTGTGCGTTTCATGGATCTTACTGTTGTTTATACGAATGTAATCTTAACTACATTTCAGCGAAATTGTGTTGACTATAAGTCCTTTAGCTGAATGGGTATACTACGTTAACGACCAGATACCCAATTGACAATGGCTGGTCCCCAGTAATACAACGTGAAGTAATACGTACCTAAAAGTAGAAATCCCGTTGCAAACAGAAGTATGAGTGAGGCCAAGATTCGAAGAAGAGGAGAGGCTTTATAAGAGCGGGCTCTTGTGAAAACTTCCACTACTAACAAATTAGGGAGGTAGAAAAAGAAGGCCATTACACTGTCAAATGGTCCGCTGAATGAGCGGGTGTGACCCAGGCCATCCGTTAGCAACAGCCAGAAGCCATAATCCATTCGGTATAGCCAGGAACCTATCGCCAGGACGTACAAACGTAGTGCCCAGAGCCGATGGCTGGCCGTATTTCTGGCAACGGCGGTTCGATACGTTTGTATGGCCGCGATAAACATCAGGATTCCGTACAGGGAGAACCCAACGTTCATCATCAATCCTCCGATGGTTCCTTTGATGGCAATGAAGACTAGCCCGCCAATGGCAGCGAGCAGACAGGAAAGAACGTATACGCGTCCGACCCAGCGGTGCAAAGCGGGAAACCGAACACGGATGGAATCTATTAATTGAAGACTTCCCAGAACAAGAATAATGCCGCCCGCTGCGAAATGCAGACCTATTCCGGTGGTTGCTGTCGTCGTGCTTTGTTCATACAGCTTGGGTAGAACCTGATTCCAGCGAGCCATATTCCCTTCGTAGAGAGCGGACGCGTAAAAAGCCAGGATGTATAAGCCGAAGAGACCGGCACTAACCCAAACAGTAGTGACCAACAAAAAACTCGACCAACGTAACGTTTGCCTGCTCAGCCTGGCGAGCGGCTTATAGCTTACTGACTGAGAAAGTGTGTCGCTTAAATCGTTCGTCATATGTCTTACTGTCTGCTAATCAGTAAATTATCTTATCAAAAAATCTACTCTAAAAAATAAAAATCCCGGCTGATGCGCATCAGCCGGGATTTTAGATCTGTTAACGTTATTTAAGAGCTATTTCCGTCGTCTTGCCTTTTTCGACAGCTTTCATAACCCGGAAGAAATTACCTCCCCAGATTTTCTCGATGTCTTTTTTTGAATAACCCCGACGTAAAAATTCAACGGTGAAGTTTTCGTACTGACTGACATCGAAGCAGTCAGCTAAAGCGCCACCTCCATCGAAATCAGCGCCCATACCGACATGATCAATACCGATCAGCTTAACCATATGATCGATGTGATCAACAGCATCTTTCACGGTAGCTAGTTGAACAGGGTACTTTTTGTTGATGTCCATGAATTCTTCCCGAAGCTTTTTCTGATCATCTTCCGAGAGTTTGCTCATGGCCCCCATCATGGAACGGCGATCTTTAACCCCCCATTTTTCCATCATAGCTTTCTGAGCCGCTTCGCGCTCTGGACTAGCTGGAATGGTTTTGACGTAATCACTCAACAGATTCAGTTGAACGACGCCCCCGTTTTTCGCCAATGCTTTCAGCATATCATCGGTCAGATTACGGGGATGATCACAGATCGCTTTGGCGCCCGAATGCGACGCGATAATGGGCACTTTTGACAATCGTACTACGTCATAAAACGTCGAATCGGACACGTGCGATACGTCGATCATCATGCCTAATCGATTCATCTCACCAACGACCTGCTCACCCAGTGGACTCAAACCCTGATACTCGGCCCCTTTCGGATCGGTCGATGAATCGCAGATGTCGTTGTTGCTTGAATGACAGAGCGTCATGTAGCGGGCGCCTTTGTCGTAAAACTGCTTCAGGAGCGTGATGTCGTGGCCCATCGGATAGCCGTTTTCAACCCCAAGGAAGATAACACGCTTGCCGGTTTTGTTGATTTGATACGCTTCTTCGGGAGTTGTAGCTAGGGCTGCTTCGGAAGCCGTCTTCTTGAGCGTTACGTCAATCGCATCAAAAATGCCCATTGCTTTCTTCTTCGCCGTTTCGTGGCCTTCGGGTGTACGCGGTCCCTGACCCAAATAAACGGCCCAAAAAATAGCATCCAGACCACCCCGACGCATACGTGGGTAATCAACTTTGCTATTGCTGGTACGAGGGTCATTATCTTTCGTTACGTCGAAATTGCCGCGTGACAGCAGCATCGGCGTATCGGCGTGGGTATCGATCGTAAAGGCCTTTTCGTGAATCTTGTGCGCCTTCTTGAGTAGCGCCTTATCATCCTGAGCCGACACCGAAAAGAACGTAGTGGTCGCCAAGCAGGTCAGTAATGGAGTAGAAAACCAGTTTTTCATCGAGGGACAGTTTAAATAGGTATCACGGACTTCAGTCCGTATAGTCGTAGACTGAAAGAATGTTGCTCTCAATTTAGCCTACGGCTATACGGACTGAAGTCCGTGATACAATTACTTGGCGAACCAGAGTTTAAATTTCATATCGTTTTTGCCACCTTGCCGAGTCAGAGCTTCGTTGAAGTTGCTGTAATTCAGGGATTCTTCTGAGCCTGGGTAGGGTAGTCGCGTTGGAATAATACCCCCATTCGTATTGATGACCGCGGGCTGCAGGGCTGGAATACCCGTCCGGCGGTATTCGGTCCAGGCTTCTACTCCCTGACCGTAAAGGGCAATCCACTTCTGCTCCATGATTTGGGTATACCCGTCGGTGCCCGTTTTCAGTGCATTGGCGGTCAGGTAAGACGCTGCCGCCGTTAACCCATATTGGGTATGAGACGCTTTGATGGCGTCGGTATAGTTAGTCGCTACGTCGCCAGCCGCCGTAATACCTTTATAAGCAAATTCAGCTTTGATAAATAGCAACTCTGCATAGCTCATGAGGACGCCCGGTGCTGTAGCAGCGACGAAATAGTTACCTACTTTCGACGTTTTGGACAAGCCCAGTGAATTGGCGTCCGAAGCCGACAATCCGTTGGGTACGCCTTTGTAATCACCACCATCGGCAGGCAGATTCGCGTATACCGGTAGACGAGTATCACTAAGCGTCTTCAGCTTGTTCACCAACGTAGCGCCTATACGGTGATCATCACGCGTTTTGCGGTTCTCGTTGATGGGGTTATTGCTTGGTGCGGCCGACAAATAAACCAGTTGAACATTATCGGTGTTGGATGCCAGCACAGGGTATTTTGTGGGGTCTTTCAGGATTCGCTCGATCTCTGTTTTAACATCGATAGGTGCATCCGTTTTTCCCAGCATGCGGTTCAGAATTCGCAGACTGAGAGAATTGGCAAACTTGCGCCATTTCGTCAGATCACCATTTAGCAGAATGTCCCCCCCAATAACCTTTGACTTGTCGGCTACGTCGATCAGTTCGCCAGCTGCTTTCAGTTCCGCTACTAAGCCCGCATAAACGTCTTTCTGGGCATCGTATTTTGGCTGTAACATGCCTTCCAGCCCCTGAACAGCCTGCTTGTATGGAATATCTCCGTAGACATCCGCCAGTACGGAAAAAGCAAACGACCGCATGATGACAGCGACTGCCTGATAATTTGTATTACCCGTCTCCTTGCCGATCTTGTAAATCCGCTGATAGTCCGCCATGGATTCAATATAGAGGTTTTGCCAGGCAGTGTTGGCTACGTCGTTCGTGACGGTATATTGGTCGATATCGGTGTATTGAATCCGCGCCCAGTGCTGCGAAAAGCCGTCGCCCACGTCCATTCCCAGCGACCCGCCCCAATAAGCATTGACCGCCGTCTGGATACCATGCGGCATGAACAGATCCGCCGATGCCATGGTCGGCGTATTTGGGTTCGTATTGATTTCGGCGAACTCACCGGTACAGGCCGTCATTCCGAAGAGTAAACAGGCCAGGGCAATTTTATGTCGGAACGAATAAAAAATAGAGTGCATAGTTCGGTTTGATTAGCTATAGACGTATCAGAAGCCTATACCATCTGGTAAGCTCCTGATACTTGCCTGAGATAATTAAAGATTAAAGCTGACGTTGAAACCAATCGAACGTGTTGTCGGGATCTGCCCGTTTTCGATGCCCTGTAGATTGCCATCGTTGTAGTAGCTTGTTTCCGGATCGATGTGCGGAATCTTGCTGTAGAGGAGTGCCAGGTTCCGACCAACTGCCGAAATGGTAATGTCGCGGAAAGGCAGGCGAGAGAATACTTTACCCGGCAGGCGATACGTCATCCGCACTTCGCGCAGTTTTACATAGCTTCCGTCGAAGATTGTTTCTTCGTTGTTGGTTAGCAGGTAGTATTTGTGGTGCCACTCTTCCGACGAGATGTTTTTGGTGTTCGGCGTGTAGACCGGATTCTCCGCCGTTCCTGTGTTTACAACCCCTGCGCCAACAATACCGGTTTCACGGCCAAGCGTGGTTTCGGCCAGAACCCCCGTATACCGACCGATGTTGATCGTTTGCGAGAAGATGTCTCCACCCGCTTTAGCATCAATTAACGTACTGAGCGAGAGGTTTTTGTAGGTGAACGTGTTCTGGATGCCACCAATCCATCTGGGCGTAAAATTGCCCAGTATCCGGCGTGTAGGGTCGATACGGGGATAGCCACTGTTGTCATAGACGATGTTGCCTGATGGGTCGCGCAGGAAGCCTTGGCCAAAGAACGTACCATAGGGTTGACCTTTACGGGCTTCAACAGTCATGCCTCGTACGGTGCCTAATGTGTACGTATCTAACCCATCGGCCAGCTCAACAACTTTGTTCTGGTTACGAGCCCAGTTCAGAGTGACATCCCACTGGAATCTACTCGTTTTCACCGGCGAGCCTGTCAACTGTATTTCGACGCCCCGGTTCTGGATTCGACCTGCGTTCAGCCATTTCGAAGAGAAACCAGTGGCGTTGGAAACGTTTACGCTCAGAATCTGGTTGGAGGATTCCTTGCTATAGTACGTCACATCAAGGCCAACCCGGTTGTGCCACAATTTTACTTCGGCTCCCACTTCGTACGAATCCGTCAGTTCAGGCTTCAGGGCAGCGTTCAGGATGGCATTACCCTCGGCCAGCGAAGGCAGCGATCCCCAGGCATCTGCGTACGAGTAGGTCTGAAGCAGGTTGTAGGGATCCGTGTCATTACCCACGCGGGCCACACCAGCCCGTACTTTCGCAAACGATAAAGTCGGCGAATTCACGTTGAACATATCGGTCAACACCGCGCTCAGGGCCGCTGAGGGATAGAAGTACGAGTTGTTGTCAACGGGTAGCGTACTGGACCAGTCATTCCGCACGGTCAGATCCAGGAACAGATAGTTGTTAAAACCGATGTTCGATGAAGCGTACAAGCTGTTGATCGCCTTCTTTGTATAGGCCGTGTTCGTCGTCTCGGGGCGCTGGCGCGAGTTACCAATGTTCCATACGCGTGGGATGGCTAGCTCGGTGGCACCTGTGTAGTTGCGTTGCGTGTAATTCGTCCGTAGGTTGCCGCCTACGTTAGCCGTTACGTCGAAGTTGCCAAATTTATGCGTGGCGTTTAAGAGGAAATCACTGTTGGATTCCTGTACGAAGATCAGGTCTTCGTTGTAACTGTCGTAGAGATTCGAGGTTCTGGCCGCATTTTTGGTCTTACGCCGATCCTGGTAGAAATCCGTACCCGAACGGGCCGTTAAGCTCAGCCAGGGCGTGAAGCGGTACGTTGCGGATAAATTACCGTATAGCCGGTCTTTCGCGTTTTCCCGCGCACTGACGTTAAGCTGATAATACGGATTCGTCCAGTAATTATCGTTCCAGTTACGCTGATAAATACTGCCTGGAGCCTGATAGTTCTTCAACTGCTCCATGTCCACCTGCCGACCGAACCAGATAAAATAAAGACCCCAGTTCGTGCGGTTGTCGCTGCCGTCTTTCACGTAGTTTCCGGTTGCCCGGATGCTGAGTTTGTCGGTCAGGTTCCAGCCAGCATTCAGCGCAATGGTCCGCCGTTTGTAGTCGGTGTTTGGCAGAATACCCGTCTGGTTCAACTCCGTGAACGACAGCCGAAAATCACCTTTTTCGTTACCGCCGGTTAAGGATACGTTATTGGTTAGGGTACGACCCGTCTGGTAGAATTGGTTAACATTATCAGGATGAGCGATCCAGGGCGTAGCCTGACGAACACCATTGACAACGGGCGAGTCGAATTGTTCGATCAACCGTCCGTCCAGTCTGGGTCCCCAGCTTTCATCCACGCCATCGTTGATACCACCGCCCCGACCATCGACGTATTTGAACTGGCCTTTGCCACCCTGGCCATACTCATTCTGCCAGGAAGGTTGCCGGAAAGGCGTGTCGAAGGTCGTATTCGAATTGACAGCTACACCAATACCTTTCGATCCTTTACCACTCTTAAGCGTAACCAGAACAACTCCGTTGGCTCCCCTTGAACCATACAAAGCAGCTGCGCTGGGTCCTTTCAGTACACTGACATTCTCAATGTCGTCGGGGTTGATGGAAGCCGCTCCGTTGCCATAGTCTACCGACGTACCGGAACCGATGTTGCTGTTGTCAATAGGTACGCCATCGACTACAAACAGCGGCTGGTTGTTGCTGCCGATTGAACTGGCTCCCCGAATCAGCATCCGCGAGGAGGCTCCCGGTGCACCATTCGATCCGGTAACCTGCACTCCAGCGATACGTCCCGCCAGTGCATTAACAAGGTTTGTCTCGCGTGCCTGAGTCAATTGTTTACCGCTTACTTCCTGCACTGCGTAGCCCAGCGCTTTCTTTTCGCGTGTGATACCCAGCGCCGTAACGACAACTTCGTTCAGGTTCGAAGCGTCTTCTTCCAGCAATAAATCAATGAACGACTTTGTACCGACAGCCATTTCCATTGGCTTGTAACCGATGTAGGAAACAACCAGAACGGCATTGTTGGGAGCGCTTAGCGTAAACTCTCCATTGGCATTTGTAGTACTACCGCGGTCAGTACCTTTAATCAGAACGTTTGCACCCGGCAGGCCAGAACCATCCGACTTGGAAGTCACACGACCTTTTAACGTTTTGTCCTGCGCAAAGCCAACTACACTAAGCAGTAGGAAAGCGACTAGACAGCATCGCGTAAAAAATTCTCTCATTGCTAATAAGTGGTTAAGAAAACAAGTAGACGAAGATTTTAAAGGAGCGATTACAACGAAGTAGCCATAGATTCTACGGTGTTGTTAAGCACTTTAACGCTAATTTAATAGGCATATCTCTATTGGTAAAATTATATTCTAAAATTATATAAATAATCAAAATAAATATTGGCAAAATATCTATAATGTGATATTTAATACATTGAAATATTGAAATAGTGTATATAAAATTTTGAATAACAATAGTCACTATTGACTATGTGATATATAGTTGAACAATACGCTGTTTAGTAATTGTAGGTAGGACGTTCAATCCGTTTTTGGCTCAGTAAGTAGTTGAGAGGATAGCGATTAACTGTAAAAGTTGGGCACTAAAAAAGGCCGCTGGTAAATGGATACCAGCGGCCTTTTTTAAGATTGTTACACTTATAATTCCCGAATCTGGATGTTTCGGTACCAGACTCGTTCTTTCGGACTGTGATTTTGGAGTGCAATTTTGCCTTTGGCATGGGGCGTTGCATAGGCCCAGTTCGCAAACTTGCTTTTAGCAACCATCGCTTTCCAATCGTCAGAACCGTATTGATAATCGACGACTTTTTTACCGTTCAGGAAGTGCTCTATATGATTTTTATTCACGACGATACGTCCTTTATTCCACTCGCCGGGGGTTTTTGCAATCGAAAAATCCGACGGAGGTATCATATCATAATTAGCGCCGGTCATTTGCGTGTCTTTCAGCTTATAAGGCTTGCCTTCGCTGTCTAAATAACCTTTGTCGTCAATTACCTGATATTCTGGGCCCGACATATACGTTGATTTGAGGTCGGGGCTGTCGATTATTTTATAGACAACACCGCTATTGCTGCCTTTGGGGATTTTGAATTCAAATTCCAGCTCAAAGTTTTCGTATTCTTTGTCCGTCACCAGATCGCCCCCGGTGCCGTCGGGCGTTAGGGCACCATCTTCGACGTACCAGCCAACAACCCCATCTTTATGATAGCTATGCCAGCCTTTTATTGTTTTCCCATCAAAAAGCGAAGTCCATTTCGGAGGAGCCGCCAATGCGAGTGCACTAACCAGTAAGCAGGGAAGAATTAACTTTTTCATGTAGTTTAGAATTTTAGGTTAAATGTAGAAAAAAACGTAACGCGGTTGAAACAGGAGTTCTTGCTCTGTTTCAACCGCGTTACGTAACTTAATTTATATGAGTTAGCTGGCCAGTTCGCGGGCAGCTTCGGGATCATTGTATTTCCGGTCGAGACCGTCCGTTGACTTTTGATCAGAACGATCAGACCCCGAGATCATATCCTGGGCTTTAACCGTACTTTCGTCAAGTGCTTCCTTAGGTTGCGTTTCCATCTCCTGTGCTTCTTCCGGCCGCTCACCTGGCTGATTTTCGGCAGGGTCTTTCGCATTTACGTCATATGGACGTGCTGAATCACCCGTGTCAGGCTGGGCTTCCATGCCTTCTTCCGTACCCGGCTTAGCCTTAGCACCTTGCTCTAAGTTTTCACGGCGTGTAGGGGCTACGTCATCACCGGGTTTTGGGCCGTTCGTTGGAATAACACCTTGTGCCGACGCCGTGTACGTAATGGCAGCATTCTGAATATCAGGCACCGCTGGCTTAGGCGTATCCGGCATGTCCGGAATTTCAGGTACCGCTGGTCTTGGCGTACCCGGTAGATCCGGAATTTCAGGGCCGGGCGTTGGGGGTGTTGGTGGCGTCTCGGGAATCCCCGGTACCGGTTGCATTGGGTCAGGCGTGCCGGGCGTAGGCGGAATCATATCGCCCATAGGTTGACCACCACCTATAAACTGCCAGTTACCAAACGAATTAGTCGGCGTTTTCTCGTCCGTCTCATCTTCCGATGGTAAACCGGTGTTCACGGTTGCTCCTGCGTCCGGATTTCCCGTAATGTCGGCTACGGCAATAGGGTCTTCTGGAATATTTTTGTTGTCGAACTCGGCACCAACCTGCAAGGCTGAATCGGAATTTTCATACGTTTTGGTCCGTTGCTGATCGCCCTGTAAGCTACGCTCTTCATCGGAGCTGTATCGATTGCGAAGTTGCTCGTCCATAACATCGTCTTCTGTATCACCAATCGGAGTCAGTTTACCATCAACGAGTTTAACCATATTTGTTTCACCCTGGTCGGCACCGAATTTGGTTTCGGCATTTTCGTTCGAGACCAAATCGGCCTGTTGTGATCCGTCGCTAAGGGCTGATGAATTTGAGTTTTCCATGATACTGTGAATGTTTTAAGGTATATGGAAAACCACTGGCAGACGAAAAGGTTTTTTCCAGTGAGTAACGGCGCAGGAAAGCCATAACTCATCACAACGACAAACAGATTGTGGGTATACAAACCGTGTTACATTAGAGCATCGAACAGAATTTCGGCGGGGTGCTGGGCTTTTCGACCCGTTCCGTCTTTGATCTGATGGCGGCAACTTGTCCCGGCGGCTGAGATGATGGCGTCTTCAGCGTTGCGTACTGCCGGAAATAAAACCAGCTCACCAATTTGCATGGATAGGTCGTAGTGTTCTTCTTCATAGCCGAACGAGCCGGCCATGCCGCAACAACCCGACGGAATCAGTTGAACCGTATAATTTTTTGGCAGAGAAAGCACTTTCTTGACCGGAATCATTGACGATAGTGCTTTCTGATGGCAATGTCCGTGCACCTTCACCAGTTGCGCTTCGCTCGTAAATAAGCTTCGGTCAATACGTCCGGCATCGACTTCATTGGAAAGCCATTCTTCGAACAGAAAAACGTTTTTGGCGATACGTAGCGCGTCAGCTTTTAACTCGTCAGGAACGAGGTCGGGATATTCGTCGCGGAAGGTTAGAATGGCGGAGGGTTCCAGACCGATCAGCGGTGTTTCGTCGGTGACGAGGTTTTTTAGTAACGTAACGTTACGTATCGCGAGCTTCTTTGCCTCATCGACCAAGCCTTTCGACAAATACGTTCGGCCACTTTCGACGTGTTTCGGCATCGTCACTACGTAGCCCAGCCGATCCAGTAGTTGAACCGCTTTCTGACCCACCGCTACGTCGTTGTAATTCGTGAACTCATCGCAAAAAAGAAGCACGGAGCCGGGCTGATGTTCGGAAGGGTAGGATGGGGGCGAAGAGGAAAGCTGTGAACGATACGTCTTAAACCACTGTCTCAACGTCGTACTTGCCAGCTCCGGCATACTCCGTTTGGGATGAAAGCCAACCGTTCGATTTGCCAGTTGACGCAGCGCCGACGAACCATAAATACCGTTGTACGCCCAGGGGGCAATACTCGCCAGCGACATTAGTTTGGTAAAGTTACCGACCAGTTTTGCCCGCAGCGGAATCCCTTTTTCGCGATAGCGCTGTTGCGTAAACTCAGCTTTCATTTTGGCCATATCGACGCTCGACGGGCATTCCGCTTTGCAGGCTTTGCACGACAGACATAAATCCAGTACGTCCTTAACAGCCTCGTAATCGTGTTCAGATGGTGCCGACTGATTACTGTAAAAATGCCGCAGAATATTGGCACGTGCCCGGGTTGTATCGCGCTCGCGTCGGGTGGCCATGTAGCTCGGACACATCGTTCCGCCCGAGATTTCGGTTTTGCGGCAGTCGCCGGAGCCGGAGCATTTTTCCGCCAGTTCGAGTAAGCCGCCATCTTTGGAAAAATCGAAAACGGTTTTTGGTTGTGGAATCACTACGTCCGCTTCCGAACGTAACGACTCGTTCATCGGGGGCGTATCAACCACTTTGCCGGGATTGAATGTATTGTGCGGGTCCCAAAGTGCCTTGACTTCCTTACAGAGTTGATAATTTTCGGGACCGAGCATAAACGCAATACACTCGCCACGCAACCGTCCATCGCCATGCTCGCCGGACAGGGAACCGCCGTATTTTTTGACCAGCTGCGCCGTATCCATCAGAAGCGCCCGAAAATTAGCCCGGCCTTGCGATGATTTAAGATTAATCAGCGGCAATACGTGAATCTCACCCGCGCCCGCATGGGCTGAGTATTCCAGTTTCAGGCCGTGTTGCTCCCAGGCCATCTGGTCCAGTTCATCGATGTAGTCGGGGAGATCGTGTACATCGACAGCCGTATCTTCAATGACGTTCGCCGGTTTTTCGTCGCCGGGAATGTTGTACATGATACTCAGTCCTGCCTTACGTAATGCCCAGGGTTTTTTCGTGTCTTCGTCGAACAGAATCGGATAGGCATACCCCAACCCCTTCGCTTTCAACTCATCCACGAAACTCTTCGCCTTTTGCGCAACGCCCTCCGCAGTTTCATCGAAAAACTCAACCATTAGAATCGCTTTCGGATCGCCCTCAACGAAATGCCGGTTTTTCAATTGCTCGATGTTGGTTTTGGTCAGTTGCAAAATATAATCATCGACCAGCTCCGACGCCGAACACTGATGCGCCAACGCGACCAGATTCGCTTCGAGCGATTGCCGGATGGTCGGAAAATGCGCGCAGACCAGTGCCGTTTCTTTTGGCGGCAACGGTAATAGATTCAGTTTCGCTTCGGTAATAAAACAAAGTGTCCCTTCCGAACCGGCGATGAGATGGGCGAAGTTGAAAAGGGGGGAGGAAGGAAGAAAGGGACGAGGGGGGGAAATGCTTTCCTCCCTTTCTTCCCCTTCCTCCCTCTCTTCCCAAAATTTTAAAAGTGCATCCAACGCATATCCCGTGTTACGTCGGGTGACGGTTGGTTTGGGGTAACCTTCGCGAATATGTTGCTGAATGTCTGGTTTAGAAAGCCAGTCGCGGAACTGAACATATAGTCGTTGTTCAAGTGGACTTACTACGTTCTCGCCCCGGCATTTGGCGTCGAACTGTTCGGGCGTGAGTGGACCGAACGTGACTTCGGCTCCATCGCTGAGTACGGTCCGAACTTCGAGCAGATGATCGCGGGTGGTGCCCCAGATGATGGAATGTAAGCCACAGGAATTGTTACCGATCATTCCGCCAATCATGGCCCGACTGGCGGTTGAGGTTTCGGGTCCGAAGAGTAGACCGTGCGGCTTCAGAAACGCGTTCAAATCATCGCGGATAACGCCCGGCTGAACGCGTACCCATCGTTCATCGGCGTTGAGTTCCAGCGTCTGCCCGAAATACTTGGAAATATCCACGACAATCCCGCTGCCAACAACCTGTCCGGCCAGTGACGTACCAGCCGCCCGTGGAATCAAGCCCAATCCGTACTGTTGCGCGAAACGGAGCAATCGCTTAATGTCGGTAACCGATTTGGGCAATGCTACGGCAATCGGCATTTCCTGATATACCGATGCGTCCGTTGCGTAGAGTATGCGCTGGGCGGTATGTTCGGGCGAATCATCAAAATAAAGATCACCTTCGAACGAAGAAATCAGATTGGCAAACGGCGGTTTTTGAGTCAGCAGAAACATAACTCAAAGGTACGAAGAAACTGCCTTTACTGGCGTGGAATCAGTTTATAGGATCGCCGAACGAAGAACCCGATGAGCAGAAATAAAAAGAAAAGTAACACAGGTAATGTCCAGCCAATCAACTGATCGTGATTGTAGTATTTAGCCCATATGGACTGACTTTGTATGATGAGGAACATTCCCGTGAGAAACACACGTATCGTACTGCCCATCAGACGAATATTACCCAGTTGACGGGATACATTTTCAGGCGTGCGCGGGCCTGGAAAATTCATAAAGTCGGGATGTGCTTTTTCGGCAGCCCAACTAATACTGATAACAAAAAAGACGATAAACGGAAGAATCAGCAACGTAGCGGGGCTACCCCAGCGATTGGGTTTTCCAGCCAGGTTATAATGCACAGCGACTGGATTTGGCAACTAGATCGCACCGGCAATCGATAAGAGAACTAAGCAAGTAAATAAGAAGATTGTCAGCCGATTGGCGTTACGTTCATAAGTACTCATCTCTACACATATTCCTTATTTGTGTATAAATAGTAAAGATAGAAAATTTAGTACGCTTGTGTGGAATATAGACATTTAATCATCAATGAGTTAACCAAAGCCAACGCCATCATGAAACGCCAGACCTATACACCTATACGTATTGATTTCACACCCTTTGTGAATGTCGCTTTACTCCTGATTGTGTTTTTTGTCTGGCTCAAAACGGTACAGCGAGAAAATGTTATGCAGATGAACATTCCAGGTGGTATCATGTGCTATTATGGCTGGAAACCAAAAGCGGATGCCAACCTATTTTTGTTAGACAACAACCGTATTGGTTTTCTCAACTATAACCTAAATGGTGTAGGGCCAGAGTTTATAGAAACGGACTATTCAGCTGCGGGAATTAAAAACCAACTAATCAGTATAACTCTGAATCACAACTATGGTGCTATTGTGTTGATTACACCCACGAAACTGTCAACGTTCAAAAATCTGGTAGATATCCTCGATGAAGTACGAATGACAGGCCATATTAAGTTTTGTTTCAATGACGTCCTGACGCCTGCAGAACAGAAATTGATTGCAAGTTATGAACGTTACAAAAACGCTCATCCAACTACTGCCCTATTCATACATAGGGCATTTTACACTCAGTCTGTTCGGTAGTTGAACTTCACGCCCGGTCAAAGACGCGCTTTAGCATGGCGCCAATAAAGCTGCCCACAAACGTCAGAATCATGGAGCCGTAGAGGCTAAAATTCTCCAGTTCCGCGTCAACATTATTGGTAGGATGTTCGAGGAAAAACGTGTACACCAGCCAGATCGTAACAGCCTGCACGATTGCCAGAAACCACCCTTTACGGGGCTCTAAAAAGCCTAATCCCGTTGCCAGAATAGTAGCCACTAAAAAAGGTAAATGAGCAGCGATAGCCACTTTAATACAGTAGAGTAGCAGCGAGCAACCAACCAGTGTCAGGCCAATATTGAGCAGAAGTCGGCGATTAATAAATGAATTCTTCATAAACAGCGAGGCCCGCCTGAACTTCAGGCGGGCCTCAAAATTAAGTTATTATCGAGTAGTGAAGGTATTCAGAATGAATACGATGACGTCAGAACCTGTTCGTTAACGTGAATAAGCTATTGGTTCACATTCACGCTACCGCTGCTGGCTGAGAGGGTAACAGGAATACCACCGCCGTTCAGCGTTCCTTTGATATGGTCTTTGTCTGTGTTGCCACTAAAATTGTTGAGCGGAATTTTGATGCGATTGCCGCTTAAGTTCAGGGTCAATCCTTTATCAAGCGGCATTTTTACATTGATGCTACCCGCACTCGTACTCAGTCGAACGTACTGACCGAGTTGGGTTAAACTCAAGTCGATACCACCGGCGCTGGTGCTGGCATCAATGCTACCCGCTACGTTTGCCAGCCGAATCGAACCGCCTGACGTACCAGCCTTGATATCGCCGGCAATATCTTCGCCGTGTACGCTACCTCCGCTGGTTTGTGCATCGACATTGCCTTTTAGATCGCTCAGACGAATGCTACCGCCTGACGTATGCAAACGCATCTTACCCGACGACGATTTCGCTTCAATGGAACCACCTGAGGTTTGTAGATCAAGTTCACCGGAAGTTCCGGCCTGGCAACGATCAAGATGAATGCTACCCCCCGAAGTCTGCCCGTTAATATTGCCCTGAATGTCGCTCACGTGTAGACTACCGCCACTCGTACGAAATTTTTGTTCGCCTGTCAGCGACGCCAGATGAATACTGCCACCTGAAGTACGCAGGTCGGTGGTTACCTTACGGGGGGTGTAGAATTTGAACGCAATACTCAATGAGCGTTTCCAGTCGCGGTCATTAGTCCGGCGTTTAGCGGTCGCCACGATGGTGCTGCCTTCCTGGGCAATTGTAATGTCATAATCTTTCAGCCGCTCTTCGATTTCTTCTTTGTCGAGATTGCCGTTTCCGTTGTTGCCCCGCACGTACATCTCCACTTTCGCATTCATATCCGTACCCCCTTCAATACTCAGGCTACCGCCTGAAGTTTCGGCGCGCACGGCGTTGATGTTCCCGGAAAAGGTTTTGATCAGATAAGGCTTGTTGTCATCGGTAGGCTTATTAGCGAAGGCTGTCAGCGAAAAGGTTGCTACGCCTACTAAAGTCAGGAAGAATTGATTCCGTTTCATGTGGTTCGTTTAGTTTATGTTCTAAAGATGCGACCCCGTCTGGTAAGGTTGCATGGGGGCAATTGTTTTTCATGTTGAATTAGTCAAGCACTGTGCCAATAATGATAAGGCGTTGGTAGTCAAATGTGTATCTTGATGGCTAGTGAAATGGTTTGTCCGATAGTGGACGCGAAGAAGTCAAAGGCGGACAGAACAGATTGCCAGAATATTCAGCGAATCGTAATTTCTACGCGCCGGTTTTTGCTACGTTCGCTTTCCGTCGTATTGTCGGTAATTGGCTGTTTACCGCCGAAACCTTCGGTGGTAATACGTTCATCGTCTATTCCCTGACGTATCAGATAATGAGCAACCACTTTAGCCCGATTTTCTGATAAAGCCAGATTCAGTCGGGGATCGCCGACATTGTCTGTATGACCGACAACGTGAACGTACCACTGCGGATTTGCTTTCATCGCCTGAACCAGTTTGTTCAAGTCAGTCGATGACTCGGGTAATAATACGTAACTGCTCTGTTCAAACTGAACCGTTTCCAAAGTCAACGTAACACCGGGTTTGAGATCAGATGACGGTTCGGGTGCTTGTTTGGGGATTGGGGCTGATGATATGACCGTATCAACTACGGCTGTTCGTTTCGGCGGTAACGGAGTAAGGATTGGTATTGATTTTACGACAGGTAGCGGTTTTTTAGGAATCACTTTGGGCGGAGGGGCAACCGCTACAACGGGCGTTGTGGCAACTGGCATTGGTGGCTTTGTTGGAACGGGAGCGGGTGGCGCTTTTTGAAAGAAATACTTCGATGTTATTGACTCGCCGGGGTTGCTGATACCGTTGAAAATGAGTCTGGGCGCATTGGGTAGTACCCATAGCAAGTCGATGGCACCTCCGAGCATATCGTTAAAATAATCGACTCTCAACTCGTAAAACTTTCCTGCTTCCAGAATAACACGACCATTGAAATGCTTCGAATCATTTAAATGCCAGGCATCGATTACTTTTTTATTGCCAACCCAAACCCGAATCCCGTCGTCTACTTTCGCATTGAATATATAAACGCCCGAAATAGGAGCCAGTAATTTACCCGTCCAGCGAACGGAATAATAGGATTTAGGCATACCCGGTCCCGGAGTACGCTCTAACCAGCTGAAATTGCGCTTTGGCCAGTCGAAACTGATGGCTGGGTCAATCCTGGTGAAAACCTTCTTCTCGAAATTCGTTCCGACGTAGTAATCGCCCCGTAGCCCAGACTGAGCCTGTGCCTGTTGCGCAAGCAGGCAGAACAGGCCAAACCAACAGATTACAACTAGTTTCATAAACGTATTACGATCATTCTGTTTTAAGCGCTTTGGCGGGATTCATAAGAGCAGCTTTCATTGATTCGTAACCGACGGTCAGGGTGGTGATCAATACGGTGGTCAGCAACGTAGTGGCAAATATCCATCCGCCAAGTTCAATGCGGTAAACGTAGCCGCGTAGCCAGCTATTCATCAGAAACCAGCCAACGGGCGAAGCCAATAAAAAGCCAATGATCAGCAGCCGACTGAACTCCCGGCCGAACAGCCACATAAGTTCGTTTGGGCTGGCGCCGAGAATTTTTCGGACACCGATTTCCTTGGTCCTGGTTTCGGCAATAAACGCAACCAATCCATAAAGCCCCAAACAACCGATCAGAATGGCGATCAGTGAAAATACTTCCGCTAAACCCAGCAAAATCCGTTCGGTCAGGTAGAACTGATTCATCAGGTCGTCTACAAAGTCGGCTTTGAAAACGTGTTCTGGAAATAGCTCATTCCAACTCGTTTCGACGGCTTTTACAGTAGTCGTCAGATTCGCCGGAGTCAGCTTCAGCGCAGCCATGTGTTTTTCAGGGTAATAATTCAGAATGGTTGTTGGTGGAATCGCTTCGCGCAGTTCGCTGATGTGAAAATCAGTCACAACACCAACGATTGTTTTTGTTCCGCCCCATATCTTGAGTTGTTTGCCCAGTACGTCGGTAGGGGCGCGTAAACCCAATTGTTTCACCATCGTTACGTTGACGAGGGCTTCGCTATTGGTCGTGTCGTTATTCAGAAAATTCCGGCCAGCCACCAGTTTTATGCCAAACAGGGGTATGTAATCCTTGTCGCCCACTTTCACTGTGGTTGGAAATTTCTCGGTTTCGGTATGCGTATCGTACGTGAACGGCACCGGAATACGGCGGTGCGAAGCGGGCGGCTCAACACACAGGGAAACGTGTTCAACACCCGCTATCTGACGTAGCTGATTACGCACTACGTCCTGTTTGAGTGCATTGCCTGTCGGTACGGGAATCATCAGAATCGCTTCTTTCCGGAAACCCATGTTGGTCTGTTGCATATGCCGGACCTGGGTCATCATTACAATCACGCCAATGATGAACAACTGCGTAATGAAAAACTGAACAACAACTAGCCCGCGACGTACTGATACGTTGCCGACCTGCTTCGCCGTAAGTTGCCCGTAACCCGCTCGCAACGCTGCCACAGGATTGAACCGGGCCATTACGAGCGATGGATAAAATCCGGCCAGTAAAATGACTCCTGCCACTAATCCGCCGAACCATAACAAAGCATCGGGTTTAAATACGTCGAGGATCGACAGGTCGGCATGCAACATCGACAGCGCCTGATTCAGGAAAGGCAGCGCGATTTGCGCCAACAGTAGCGATAACACAACGGCTACGAACGTAATGAGTGCCGTTTCGGTCATGAATTGACGAATCAGCTGTCCACGCGAGCTACCAACTACTTTCCGTACGCCCACTTCTTTCGACCGTTTCAAGGCGTAGGCCGTAGCGAGATTGATGAAATTGATGCAGGCCGCCATGACCAGGAATAATCCCACTGCAATCAGAGCATAAAGAATAGGCCTGGGTGCCTGACCACCGTATTGCGGATTATGGTTCAGATCGTCGAGCGGGAGGGCGTGGAAATCGAGCTTTTTGGCTTCCTGCGTGTTCAGGTATTTTTGCCGAATTCCCGGAAATACGCTGGCCAACTGCTCAACCGATGTGCCTTGACGCAGGGTGACAAAACACATTGTCGAAACGCTTTCCCAATTTTGCATAGCCTGCTGCCCCTGATCACTAAGTAGCACAGGAACGGTGGCATAGGAAATGAAAACATCGTAACGCAGTTTGGTATTGGATGGCAGATCGTTCACGAGACCCGTAACGGTCAAATCGGTTTTGTTATCGAAACGTAACGTTTTGCCGATAGGATTCGCCGAACCAAAGTACTTCTGAGCGTAGCGTTCAGACAACACAACAGTATTGGGAGCCAATAGCGCCGTTTTCGGATTCCCGCTGATCCATTTTGTATCAAACACATCGAAAAATTGGGGCTCGGTGAAGCATAGATTCCGCGATTCCTCAAACTTTTGCGCATAGCCCCCTTTGCCATCCGGTACGCTGATGATGCGCCCGAACATATTTTCGAGCCGAACGGCACTTTCAATAAACGGATAATTCTGACGTAACACATCGCCAAATGGTCGGGGCGTAGCGTCAGTTGGAATAACGTTATCCTGCCGAATGTCGGTAACGATCCAGTACGTACGATCGGCCTTAGCGTGGTAGCGATCAAAACTGAACATGTAACTTACCAGCAGAAAAAGCACAAGGCCACAAGCCAGACCGATAGATAATCCAATAATACTGATCGCACTTACTTTACGATTGCGCCAGAGATTGCGCAGGGAGATTTTAACGTAGTTCCGGAACATAAACGCAGTGATTTGATATAGGGCCAGGAATTAGAATGATTATTCTGAAAGTCAAATATATAATTTTCTTATATATAAAAATAGTATGACCCTAAATCGGCGAGTAGGCTGATCCGGAAAAGTGTATGTGAAAATATAGTGCGTGTTTAACCGCAAAGAAGATCAGGCGTAGTTATCTGGCCATCAGCAACTTCCGCTGTTTGGCCAGATCTTCTTTTTTGACAAACGTAATAGGGACGAACTCATCGTTTGGTGCACCAATGTAGTAAAGGCTCCAATCCCGATCGTAACCAGCCAGCATTTGCTGAATGCATTCAACCCGGTCGAAAGTTGGAACGTGGCAGTCGCCCCAGTAAAACAGTTCGACGCGGTAGTGCAACGCCTGTTTCTGTCCATTGATGGTTACGTCGATTTCGATGTCCTGCTTACCAGGCATCGAGGAGATGGGGATGGCGATGTATGACATAGTGTTTTAGGGTTAAAATCTTGCAGTGGACCGAGCGCAGGGATTGCCTTATTCGCTTCGTAAACTATCGGTTGGGTTGGTCAGAGCCGTTCGGTATGTTCGCCAGCCGATGGTTAGCCCGCCCAGCAGGAGCATCGTTCCGAAACAAAGGCTTAACATGCCCATACCCACCGAAATATGATACGCAAACGTCATTAAAAAGAAACGCGTAGCCAGATAGCCCAACGGCAGTGCAATGGCGCCGGCAAGCAGTAATAACTTCAGAAAATCCCAGGATAACAGCCAGATAATCTGGTCGATGCGCGCACCCATTATCTTGCGGATGCCTACCTCTTTGGTACGTAACTGGGTTGTGTAGGTAACCATGCCCAGCAACCCCAGACAGGCAATAGAAATGGCCAGACCAAGCAGAAGGCCCATAAACGAAATGTCGTCGGTATGGCTGTGCCGATCGCTGAGGAAATCGTTGTACCATACTCCGGCGAACGGTTCATACGGATTGAGCTTTTTCCAGATCCGGGCAATGTCGGCTTTGGCGGCTTCTGGATTTCCAGTGGCTACTTTTACGTTCAGATACCGAAAGTGGGTAGGCTGGTAACGTAGCATGAGCGGTCGTATTTTCCAGACTAACGTAGTGAACTGAAAATCTTTCACCACGCCCGCTACCTGTACGTCGATGCTGTCGTTTAGCCAGAGCGTTTGTCCGACGGCAGCCCCCGGTTCGCCCAGCCGCAGTGTCCGAACGGCTTCTTCATTCAGCAGAACCAGGCGTGAGGCTGAGTCGGAAACCGACGCCAGGATGTTCTGACCGGCCAATAACGTCAGGCCAAGAGTTGGCAGTAAATGAGAATCTGTGGCAAAGACATCCGTAACCACCGAATCGCCACCCGTTCGCTGCCGATAAATCATCCGCCAGTCTCCGCCATGATCGCCGAACAGGGCTGCCGTAGCCGTTACGCGTTCAACGCCCGCCAATTGATTCAGGCTGGTTGCTAACCGATTGGCCGGAAACCCATTCAGCGGAATTGTCAGGATGTTGTCTCGCTGAAAGCCATAATCGGCCGTTCCCATGTAATGCTGTTGCCGGGCCATGCCAAGCAGCGTAATCATGGAAAATAAAGAAATGGCAAACTGAGCGACAATCAGCGATTTACGAAGAGTGATGCTCCGAAAAACACGAATACCCGTTTGACTACGTAGCACCTGCGCCGGTTGAAATCCCGATAGAATCCGGGCAGGGAGGATACCCGCCAGCAGCCCCGTTACCAGGCTGAACGTAATGAAAACCAGCCATACCCGAATGTCCTGTTCCCACTCAACCCCACCAATTAGCCATTGCTGCACAAACGGCATAGGTTTCACCAACTGAAGCATGCCATAAGCCAGCCCAAGCCCCAGTATCGACAGAAAGGCGGATTCGGCCATAAATTGACCCATCAGTTGCCAACGTAGCGCGCCCGATACTTTCCGGATTCCTACCTCGCGGGCGCGGCTCAGTGAGCGGGCCAGTGTCAGGTTGATGTAGTTGAACGTGGCCAGTAACAGCGTCAGCAACCCGACGGCCATCTCGGTTATTAGTTTGCCGATGGTAGGTTCATAGGTCCCAAGCATCAGTTCCTCGCTGGCGGGCGTAAGCTGACTCAGCGATTGACTGCGGAACGTATAGCCTTTCTCGCTGGTGAATCGAATTCCTTTCGTGACGCGGGCCGCCAGCGACGGTAATATCTCATCCAGCGTTGGAGCCGAAATTCCCGGTTTGAGCAAAACATAGGTGTACCCCTGTGTGTATTGCCCCCAGTTGGTTTGTGAGCGTACCCAGTCGGAACCCGTAAGCGTAGCTATCGACACCAGCATGTCGAAATCAAGGTGCGTTTTGGCGGGCGGCTCTGCCAGAACTCCGGAAACGGTTAAAGCGCCGAGTTGTGTATGGTCGATACGTTTACCAACTGGATTGGCTGTACCAAAAAAACGTTCGGCGGTTTTCGGCGTCAGCACTACGCTTTGGGGAGCAATGGCCGCTTGTCCTTTGGCTAACGTAAAACCGAAAATACGGAAAAACCCCGGGTCAACGCTGCTAAAAATCAGCGGTAATTGTTTCCGGTTAGCCGTAAAATCACCATAATTCCGGACAACCCGCGTAGCTTCTTCAACAAACGGATACTGCTTCTTCAACGCATCTGCCAACGGCATCGGCGACGTAGCGTACCCTTGTTCATCATTCGTTTGGGTTGTGACATCGGTCAGGATGCGATACGTTCGGTCGGGGTTTGGATGAAAGGAATCGTACTCAAAAGCACCTTTAATCCCGATCATCGCCAGCAGACAAACCAACATGCCTGACGCCAGACCAAATACGTTGATAAAGGAAAACAGTTTGTGTTTCCAGAGGTTACGAAAGGCGGTGTTGAAAATGTTGCGCAACATGCACGTATGAGGTTAGGGTGTGAGGGTTATAGTAGGGGAGTAGAGTTACCCTACGCCTTTATGCTATTCACTTCGTAAACTCTTCACCGGATTCGTTAAAGCAGCTTTGATACTTTGGAAACTAATTGTCAGGAGAGCGATGACAATGGCGAGCAGGCCTGCCAGCGCAAATACCCACCCTGATAGGTCAGCTTTGTACGCGAAATCCTGTAACCAGCGGCTCATGGTCCACCACGCCAGAGGGGAGGCAATGCCAATAGCGATCAGGACTAGCTTCAGAAAATCTTTTGAGAGTAACGTAACGACATTGGCAACTGAAGCGCCCAGCACTTTCCGAACGCCAATCTCTTTCGTCCGCCGTTCGGTGGTTAACGTAGCGAGCCCGAATAAACCCAGGCAGGATACCAGGATAGTTAATCCCGCAAACCCGTTGAATACGGTTGCCATAAGCTGGTCTTTGCGGTATTTTGTTGCATACGATACATCCAGGAACTCGTAATCAAACGGATACGCCGGGTAATGGCTCTGCCAGATCGTTTTTACAAGGGGTATATCTACCGGCTTCACCTTCAGCATGATGTTAGTCGCAGGCACCGTATTATACACCATCACCAGCGGCTCAACCGGGTTGTGCAGCGAGTGATAATTGAAGTTCTTCACCACGCCTGTTACGTTACCTTTATGCCCAAACCCTTCCATCGTCTGATTAAGTCCTTTTTTCCAGCCCGCTAACCTCAGAAAAGCTTCGTTAACCAGAAAGCCACCTTTTTCATCTGCTTTAATCTGGCCTGATAAATTGCGGCCTTCCGCTAATTTGATACGTAGCAACGGAAGAAACTTATCATCCACAAACAGGTAATTGCTCATCACTTCCCGCTTTTTTCCGTTCGTCAGAATGTTCGTCGATGCCATCGCCATTGGGCCATTTGTTAAGCCTGAACCAAGCGTTACGTCGCCTATTTCACTCCGTTGTTTGAGGGTATTCGCCAATGCTGGTGCGGTTGCTCTCGCGATCGAATCGTCGGGTAAATAAACACTCAGGATTTGCTCTTTGGTGAAACCAACGTCGTAGTGTTGCAGGTAATCCATTTGCCGATGAATCACGAGCACACCGGCAATCATGCCAACGGCCAGCATGAACTGAAAAACAATGACCGTTTTCCGCAACCACAACCCCTGCCCATAACTACTTAGCCTTCCTTTCAGGACGCTTACTGGCTGATACCCCGACAGGACAAAGGCCGGGTAAAACCCGCCGAGCAACGTAATCACGACCCAGGTGACGCTACTCAGCAAAAGCATATCGGGCCAGGTAATCCGTAACTGAATCGTTAGCAGTTCATTGAAAAAGGGAATGGCTATCTGTAACAGGAAGATGGCAAGCATGAGCGCCAAACCACTCAGCAGAAATGATTCAAACAGAAACTGTCGTATCAACTGACTCCGCTGGGCGCCGGTTGCTTTACGAATTCCTACTTCTTTAGCACGTTCAGTGGCTTTGGCCGTTATCAGATTGATGTAATTCAAGAGGGCAATCGACAACACAAAGACGGCCAAAAAGGCGAACAAATAACCGTATTGCTTATTGCCTTTGGGCGTATCGGCTATTTTTCCCTGGCTGTAGTGCACATCGTTCAACAACTCGGCCGGGAAACTGACGGAGTAACCTTTGCCGCCCTGCTTCAACAATTCCGGAGTAACGTATTTCGTAGCAATCTGGTCCAGTTTCTTCCTGAAATCGGGCAGATTGGGCTGATGTTTGAAGAGAACGAATGTGTAAGCCGGGAAATCTTCTTCGAGCCAAGCGGTGGTAATCGGAAATTTATTCGACAGCAACGCATTTATTGGTAAATCTGAATTGCTGGGTAGGTTGGCGATAACGCCGGTAATCTGATACGTCTGTTTATTGATCTCGATTGGTTTTCCCAGAATATTTGTCCGACCAAAATACTTGTTGGCAAACTTCTCCGTAACGACAGCACTATTGGGATTCAGCAACGCCCGCTTAGGGTTACCGACCAAAAAATCGTAGGCGAAGACGGAAAAAACGTCATTATCCGCGTAGTACACATCCAGTTCACTAACCAGTTTATCCTTCACCCGGACAAACGCTCCGGTAAGTCGAAACCGAACGGCGGTCTCAACTTCAGGATAATCGTGTTTCAATACAGGGGCTAATAACATCGGGCTCGACGCGATCGACAAAGGCGATTCCGGCGTTTTTAAGTCGGTTGTTACACGCACAATTCGATCTGCGTTTGGATGATGCCGATCAAATGAAAACTCATGATCGACGTACAGCACCATGAGCAAACAGGCAGCCAGCCCAATCGCTAAACCGCCAATGTTCAGGACACTGTATAGTCTATTGCGCCAGAGATTCCGTAGCGCTATTTTGAGATAATTGTTGAGCATAGGCTTAGGGCATAGGAGTAAGGGCATGGGGACAATAAACCGTTAGGAGCCTTACTCCTCTGCCTTCTGCAAAACGATCGCTCAAAAAGTATACCAGTGACTATAATCGGCTGATGTATAAGTATTTGTAAGTAAAATTTGAACGTAATACGTCCGAAACCGGACGTATTACGTTCACTTATGGACATCAGGAAAACGTCAATTTAATAGTCTGGACGTAGCGAAACCAGTGGTGCGATTAAGCACACGAACGATTGTTCGTTACTGTTTCAACAACTTCACGGTCTGTGCCTGAGTAGGGGTTTGCACTTTTAGTACGTACAGACCCGTTGCCCGGCCCAGTTGTATGTGATGCCGCTCACGAATACTTTCCTTTTCGATTCGTTGTTGACTCACCAGTATGCCCTGTTCATTGACGACATCCAAACTGACTGATTCATCAACAACTCCGCTGATTTCCACCTCGACAGTTTCGTTACGTGTAGGATTCCCCAATACCACCACCTGTAGTTTACTGACTTCTTCGGCCGCTTTTCGCAGACCATTACTGCAACGTGATAACCAGTTCCAGGCAAAGCTTGCCGTACGACCCTGCGAATCCCAGGCTACGATGGTGACTACAGGATTATCAACGGCTGGGTAAATAATAGCATCAGGATTTGTGGTTGGCTGTAGTAGTCCTGTTACGGAAAAACTCATTGGCGGAGTGAAGGTGCCTGAGTATTCCGGCATGAAGCGAACAGCACGTATTTCGGGCGAATATTGGGTGCCCGGTCTCATTACATCGCAGCTTGAGAGTGTTGCGCCCGATACGGTAAACGGCATTGGATCGGCGATCGATGTAAGGATCGTGCCGTTTTCGCCAACGGCTACGAACTGCCAGTTCAGGCAACGAACCGTATTCAGATTACCAATAGAGCTTGGAGTGCTTTTAGGCACTGGATTCAATCCATCGAGTGTCGTCATAATGGACGTATTGCCCGCAATCACGAACTGACCGTTCCCGAACGTAATGCTACCCGTATTGGCTCCCGACGAATTGCCGCTACCCGTCCAGGTGAAGCCATCGGTCGACCGACGGACGTTACCTCCGCCACTACCCACCGCAACAAAATAGCCATTACCGTAGGCGATTCCACGTAATGTGTTGGTCGTGTTCGAGACGCGGCTCGTCCAGGTTAGCCCGTCGGGCGACGTATAAATAGCTCCATTGACACCAACGGCTACAAATAGACCATTTCCATAAGCGATGTCCTGAAAGTTTACAGAGAGTAGTGGGGGCGATGGCGTCCAGGTCAAACCGTCGGTCGACACCATGGCCTGACCCGTACCCACTGCCACATACCTCCCTTTGCCGTAAGTTATGGCTTTGAAACTACTGCCCAGTTTACGAAAGGTCCAGGTGACCCCATCCGGTGATGATAAGATATTGCCGTAGTAATCCACTGAAACGAATAAATTCTGTCCGAACACCACATCACTCGGCGTTGGATAGGTCGGAAATTCGGTTCGGTTGAACGTAACGCCATCGGTCGAAATCAGCACCTGTGCACTTGATGTGCTACTGTAGCTGTTTCCTATGACGACGTACCGTCCGTTTCCATAAGCTGCACTGGTCAAGTTACTCTGCCCATCGGGTGCGTTGGTTGCCTGCCAGACAGTTCCATCCGTTGATCGGCGAATGCTGGTCCCGACCGTAATAAATTGATTATTGGCATAAACAACGCCCTGCATGGTTTCGATTAAACCAAGGTATCGTTTGGTCCAGGTGATGGCATTCGGCGAGGTTAGAACAGTCCCGTAATAACCCACCGCAACAAACTGGCCGTTGCCATACGTAATATCATACAGATTATAGTCAGTGCCTGTGGCTGGTAACTGAGTGGTCCAGGTAATCCCATCGGTTGAAATCAGTTTTGCGTTGGATGGATACCCTCCCACCGCTACGTACTTACCCGCTCCGTAGGCAACATCTTCTAAGGCCGCCCCTGAATTGGTCTGACGCATCGTCCAACTGATGCCGTTTGGCGAGGTTAAGATAACTCCGCCATACCCTACTGCAACGAACTGACTCCCACTGTACGTAACCCCCCGCAACGCAACAGGAACGGGCGTATTCGCGTAACGGACAGTCCAGGTGTTGCCTTCGGATGAGGTCAGAATGGTACTGTTTTCGCCTACCGCTACGTATAAGGAGCCGCCGTACGTGACATCGTTTAGCGTTTTGGTCGTTGGCGACGCTTTCGAGGACCAGGAATAACCCCCGTTGGAGCTACCGAAGATGATTCCGTTCACACCCACTGCTACAACGCCTGTAACGGGCGAGCCAGCCGTTACGCCGTTGAGTTGGTAATTCGTACCGATCAGCGATTTCATCCAGGTGGTTCCGTTGGTAGAAATCGCTACGGTATTGTCAGTACCTACACCGATGAAAAGTCCAGTTTTATAGGTGATTGCACTCAGGTTAAACGGCCTTCGCGCGATCCAGTTACTTTGGGCGGTGGCTGTTAAGGCTACCAATAAAAACAGACTGATGAGGAGTTGAGTGGAAAAATAAGACACCCGATTTGGGTAACGATACGTACTAACTGACATAGTATTGATTTGCTTTAGAGTTCACCCCCTTTGTCGGCAAGCGGTTTGAAGAGGGAAACATCCATTGAGCAAACGGTAAATCAGTTATTACGTAGCGAATGCTACCTCACCCCCAACCCATCTCTACGGGGGCGGGGAGTAAATCATTTATTTAGCCTATAGGAGAGGCTAATCTTGTATAAGTTTTATTAGAAAGTAAATCCAGGTCATTACTAGCCCATGGGGGCGACCTGTTAATAGCTAAGAGGATTAGTCATATCCTCCAAGCGCCGTAGGTGCGTCCTAATTTGCAACATTTGGGTTGCACCTACGGCGCTTGAAGTGGGTTGGGTGACCGGTTTTCTGTTGACAGGTCGCCCCATGGAGCTGTTGCAAAACTCCTGCAAGATTAGCTTTACGGGGTTGGGTTGGGGTATTTAATTCGGTAACGTAACAGCCCGTTCGTCGACTGCTTTCGCGATTTGGTTTGCCAGTGCTGTAATGCGGGAAGCTGTCGATCGGTCGCATTCATTGGACAGGATAACGATGCCCATGTTCAGTTCGGGATAATTGACGCATAAACTGCTGAAACCGGGAATGTTGCCATCCTGCCAGATCGCTCGGTAACCGGATGAGTGCAGTATTTGCCAGTTAAGCCCCGCCGAATACCGAGTTGAATCGCCCCAGGTTGACCGGTGGGTCAGTTTCACGGCTTCTGTCTGTTCGGCTACGTTCCATTGAACGTATTTCAGCATATCCGTTACGGTCGATTTGAGGGCAGCGGCTCCCTGAAGCTGATCGGGGATAGACGGCATCTGAACACCGTCGCAGTTGTATCCAGGCGCGCAACTCGTCTGGTCGGAGGGAGGCAACGTAATGCTTGTGCGTTTCATGGCCAGTAGCTCCGTTATTTTCTGACGTACGAGATCTTCGAAAGGTAGTTTATACACTCGCTCTAAAATATAACCGAGCAACTGAGCACCTGTGTTGGAGTACCTGAACGTATAACCGGGCGTGTTATCGAGCCTGACATTACGTAGATCCGTGTAGAAATCCTGCTGGGTGTAGTTCTGCAAAAGTTCGGTAGCAATCGCCGACGACGGTATCGTTGTGTTGGCAAACGCGTCCGGGCGATCCGGCAACAGAAACGGTAAGCCTGACCGATGATTAATCAGGTGAAAGAGCCGGATGGGTTGACCCTGGTAGGCTAAATTTGGATATGCGCCGGGCAGGTACTTACGAATGTCATCGCCCAGATTTACCCTCTTTTCTACGACTGCCTGTGCCAGCAAAGCCCCTGTGAAGGTTTTGGTGATGGAAGCGATTGGGTAGATCGTTTGGCCAGTTGGGAGTTGCTGACTGCCTTTTTCGACCTCGCCGTAGTTGTAAATGTGCGTCTGACCATCTCTAAAAATGCCTACCGAGAGCCCTACAGTCTGTGGTACGGTCATGAATTGCTGAGCAGCCTCCTCAACGATGAAATCGATCGGTTTTTGCAATGGATTATCCGTCGACGCTTTTTCGGGAGGAAGTATAGCTATTGTAGCCGTAGAGCGCTTCGGATAAATAAACTCCGATGAAAACATAAAGAGAGCGGAGATAAGCCAGGCTTTCATAGCAATTGAATTGTTTGGAAAAGGATTTGGTGGTTACGCACAGCCAGTAGATGCCGTTCGGCGTAAACAGGTTGCTTGCTTCGCCTTATGAAGGCTGCGTTCCGTTCGTCAGCGACAAGCTAGTTGCCGGGCGTTGCGCCCACTTTTTTTAGGAAATCGATGGCGCTGGTATTCTGAGCGTTCAGGGCCAGCGAACGCTTATAATTCTCGACAGCGAGCTTCCGGTTACCCATATGCTCATAGTGTTCCGCCAGGCTATCGTAGGTATTCCAGGCTTTGGGATACAGACTGACATTTAGCTTAAAAAGCGCAAGTGCTTCCTGTAATTTGTTCTGCCCAACTAGCTTATAACCCCAGCTATTTACATAATTTTCGCTCAGGTGAAGCTCGGGGTGTTTTTTGCGCACGGCCTTCACTACGTCGATAACCTGTGCATAGCCTCGCTTTTTCAATTCGTCGTTTAGACGTGTCAGCGCAATCGGTTCCCCGTACAGGACGTTCATGATGTTGCCCGACAGTTCCTGAAGCTGGCCCTGCGTTGACTGATCCGAATTATTGGCGAGCAGTACAAGGCCCACTTTCTGATCGGGATACAGATCGCAGAGACTGGCAAAGCCAAACGTACCACCGGAGTGTTCTACCTGCCGTTTGCTGTCGAGGGTTTTGTGGAGAAACCAGTTCAACGCCAGCGCCAGGCTTTCAACGTTTCCCCAGGTTAGCTGATGGCTCAGCTGTACGACTTTGTTCCGTTCATCCAGTTGATAAGCTGCGTATTTCAGCAGGTCAGCCGCGCTGTAGCGAAGCCCACCGGCCGCCTGCATCGCTTTTATCGTGAACGCGGGCATCTGAATACCCTTTCCATCATAGCCAATGGCAAATGAATCTGCCGGGGTCTCCGAACCGAACGTACTGTGCATACCGAGGGGCTGTTCAATCTCTGTTCTAATTAACTCCTGGTAAGGCATCTGATAGATTTTCTCCAGAATGTACCCCACCAACTGAGCCGCTACGTTGGAATGGCGCGGATTCTGGCCAGGAGCCGCCTTGAGCGTAACGGCGTCTAGATCGTTGAAAAAATCCGCCTTCGTGTAATGACTCAACTCATTCACGATCAGAAACGGAATTGAATCTGAATTGGCCCGTTTGAACCGACCGGGGTTATCGGGAAGTTCAGAGGTCCAGTTCGTCAGGTGAACCAGCTTTATTGGCTTGCCCTGGTAGGCTAAATTTGAATAGTCGCCGTCGAGGTATTTCCGGATGTCGTCATCCAGATTAGCTTTCTTTTCGGTAACAGCCTTCGCCAGTAGCAGACTCCCAAATGTTTTGCTGATCGACCCGATCTCGTAGATCGTGTGTTCGGTAGGTGGCTGGTCTTTTCCTTTCTGCGTTGTACCGAAATTGTAGAAAGCGGTCTTCCCATTTTGAATAACACCGATCGACAAACCAACGTGGGCTTTCTCCTGAATAAACGCCCTTCCTAGTTGCTGTATGGCGGTTTTTGAAATAATATTCTGGCTGCTATTCGTTGGCGGTGAACTCACTTGCCCAGACACCAAGTCCATGGTTAACGTAACGAAACAGCCTGCGATAAGTAGTGAATGAATGCGCACAATCGTATGGTCCTATAAACTGTTGCTCTATCTAAATAAGCTTTACTTCGCTTTGCGGACGTAAATATTGCCGTTCATGTTTTTCATCATGATCTCACGACCGCCACCGTTCACTTTACCCTGAACCCATTCGTCGATGCTAACCCGGTACATTCCGTTCTGATTCGTGCGGCTAACCCTGGACGGGCCTTTGTCAACGTCAATATCAAAGTCAGTGAAAACGTCACCTCGATCCGACTTGAGTTTGACGTTCATTTTAGCTGAGGCCGGAAACGTTACGTCGACATTGCCATTGAGGGTCGAGAACGCCATTGGCGCATCGGCACTGACGCTCTTGAACGTAGCTTTTACGGCACCGTTGACCGTATTGGCCACCGCTGAACCGGAGATGTTATTGAGTTCGATGGCGCCGTTTACGTTATTCACTTCCAGTTCACCATTGACATTCTCGACGGTGATTTCGCCGTGATTGATGGTGCCAATACGTAGTGAAAACTGTTGGGGTACTTTAATCGTCAGGTCGACAGACTGTTGTATGGAGTTCACTTCTACATTGACTGTATTGTTCTTTTCCCGGGCACTGACATCGAGTGGGTTTCCTGCGTTGATCCGTTTCATACCGTTACTAGCTTTCTCGTCGCTCTCGTTACGTTTGCCCTGCCGTGAATTTGCCGTCGAAACGATGTCGATAACAACGTCTTTGCCCGTATAACCCACTACGTGAATAGACCCGTTTATTAAGCTGGCCCGTAACGTACCGGGTTTGCCAGGATCGCTTAACGGAACCACCAACTGCTCTTTTACGTCATTCTGAGCCAGAAGTGAACCGGTAGTCAAAAGGCTGATAAACAGGATTCCAATTGATAATTTATGCGTTTTCATCAGGATTGCTTTTTAATGTAAATACTTCCGTTGAAAGTTTCGAACTTGAGTGTTTTGCCACCCTTTCCGATTCGGATGGCCGTGTTTTTGTTTAATTTATAAACCGTACCACCGGCGGTTTTCTGCTCCGTTTTGATGGGTTGTACCGGCAATACTTCGGTGTTCGGGAAATCAGTGTAAAAGCTTCCCTGGAACGTCTTGAATTGCAGGTCAGCTGACAGATTATTGGGATACGTTACGCGAATGTTGCCATTGAGGGTATAGTACGACGAGTTTTCGGGCGGATTTGCTACGTAGTCAATATCGACGTTTCCGTTGATTGTATGCGCGTCCGTTGTGCCTTTTATGTTGTTCAGCGCAATGGCTCCGTTTACGTTCCGCGCTTTCAGGTATCCCGTTACATTTTTCACCGTTACGTTGCCGTGATTGACTGTAGAAACGGCCAGGTTCATCTGGTTAGGCACTTTAATGGTATAATCGAGATTGAACTCATAGTCGATGTGCCAGTTCCGATCTCTGTTGTTATTCCGGTTTGGGCGCGAGTCGAACGGTTCAGCGATGTAAGCGATAATGCTGTCGCCATTCTGCTCGACCTTCAACTGGAATTCTTTCTTTCCCGTTTCGAGATCCTGATTGGTTTTGGCCGTAATCGATTTGTTGATTTCCAGAATAACCTTATCCCCTGAATACCCTTCGACATTGATAGAGCCGTTGATGTTGTAGACGGCCAGCATACCGCTTTGGGCTTTTGATACGGTAAACTCTTTGCGTATCTGCTCATTAAATTCCTGAGCATTGGCTGGCGAATGGGCACAGGAAAGTACTAGCCCCGCCAGTACGGGGATTAGGAAAGGTTTCATAGCATTTGTTTGAATTTGGGTTGTTTGTATTGAGATGAAAGAGTAAAGTCGAAAGATTGAATTGATGGCCTGTTGTAAGCGATTATTTTACGTCTTTCTTCTTGTGTCTTGTCTCTTTTATCTTTCTAATAGTCAGGATAACTCCCGGATGCTTTGCTCGATTTTGCCTTTGACCAAGTGATTCAGCTTATCGTCGCGGAGTAATTGCCGAAGGGGTTTAATGGATCGTTTCTCCTGCAATTTCACCATCACATCGGCTAGTGCCGACTGCACCAACGGCGACTCCTGTCGGGTAATCGACTGCACCAGCCCTTCTCGAACGGTCGGATTATCAGCCAGTTTCGCCAGTGCTTCCAGCGTAACGAGCCGGACATTCACATTTGCATCGTTGTTGAGTGTTGTCAGCAAGGCGTCAACCACTTTGTCATCGACCTGATTGATTTCTTCGGTATAACTTACTGCCCGAAGTCGTTCTGAGGCTGCTGGATTTTCCAGTAACGAGAGCATCATCATCTGACGCATTTCCTGAACCTGCGTCGATAACGTATCGATTTGCTGCTGATACGCTAGAGCGGGCGTATTGGAACGTTGAAACCAGTAGCCAGTTGCTACGCCAATAATCAACAGAACTAAACTATAGGCGAGTCTGAACGCATATTTCGGTGCCCAAAGTTGCCGGAGTTTTGCTAGCAGATTATCAACGACACTTTCCTGCTCAGTGGTAACGGTATCCTTATACGTATCGAGCATTGCCTGAAACCGGACCCGTGCCGTTTCGCCTGGCTCAGGCGTGGGTACGTTGCCCATGAGCTGCCAAAGCTGCCGAACCGAATTAGCTTCCGTCTCGCAGGCTGGGCACGCCTTCAGGTGCGCTTCCAGAGCAACACGGTCGGTCTCGGGCAACTGGTTGTTGAGCCAGTCGGTTATCCGTTCGTTTGCCTGTTCACAGTTTATAGGTTGCGTTGCCATTTTCCAGCGTTAAGTAAATTTTCTTTAACTCGTTCATTGCCCGATGCACCCGCACTTTAATCGCTCCTTCCGTTGTGTTGAGTACCCGCGCAATTTCCTCGTATTTCAATTCCTGAAATCGGCTCAGTACCAGTACTTCACGATTCTCAGGACTTAGTTTGGCCATCGCCTTATGCAACGTATCGAGTTCCTGCTCTTTCTGGAATCGCTCGTCGGCGGCTGGTCCTCCACCAATTTTCTCTGCTACGTCGGCCAAATCATACTGATGGGCCGAACGCTTGTTCTGCTTACTATAATCAACCAGTACATTACGGGCCAGATGGTACATCCAGCTTCGGAATTCACCGTCACCAGTGAATGTATGGCGATATTTCAGCATCCGATAGAACACGGTTTGCAACATGTCCTCACTGGCTTCACGCTGGCTGGTCATGTGGAACAGGAAGCCGAACAGGGGCCGATGATAGCGCTCGAAGAGCAAGCCCATCGTATCCATATTACCTGCTTTTACCTGCAGCATGAGTGCGTTATCTGTCAGGGCGTTCAACCGTTGTTACGTCGGATTTGGTGGATTTTGAACTGGAAACTGCGCGAACTTGAGAAGGTTACAGCGAAAAGTAAAAATTTTTGCGCGGGTTGCGAGCACTCCCTGCACTTCCCTGCCATAAAAAGAAAAGCTGCCTGATCTGGGCAGCTTTTGTGTTGAGTAATTCAGAAAGTCTTCAGACTGAGTGGTGGGCTTGCTGAAAAGAGGTAAGGGTTTCGGAAATAGCCTTTGACCGGGAAATAGGACGTTATAGAGAGCTATTGATTGCCTGTCTTAATGCCAAAGCTACGTTCGGTTTCTTTAATGATCGCCTGTTTTTCGCGATCCGATTTGCCAACGACATTCGCCGTACGTTCAATGATCAGTTCTTCTCCATCTTTCTCGAAGGTATACTGCATCCAGAGCCGACCGTTTTCTTTGTCTTCTTTGACCAATACCGATGAGGGCGCTACATCACTCGGCGAAAGTGACGACGAAGCACTCGCCTGTAGCGATCCGTCAACTGACTCATCGGAGGTTGATGTAGTATAAACGATTCGTTCATCTTTATGCTTTCTCTTTGGCCGATCCGTGTAGTTACGATCAATGTTGATGGTAGCCGTCTGGTTATTCATGACCCGATCCAGCGAGTCAATGACATGATTCTCCAGCGCTTTTACGGCGCTTTCGTCCATGTCCTCTACGTCGAACGAGCGGTTGAAGTGAATGGATCGATCAGCTTGTTCGATATCAACGCGAATACGAAGCTGCCGACCATCGGTCGTAACGTGCTTGTTGGACGACCGTTGTGCTATTGCACTGAAGCTGACCGCGATCAATAACAGGGTACATAGCGTTTTCATAAATCGGCAGAAATTTTGTAGGGGCTTTATTAAGTAGAATTACTCCCGCTATCTTCGTGCCAGTCGTATATTTTTTTGTAAATCAATTTGTTAGCTATAAGTAAAGAAAGAAAATGTCCGCTATCGGACAAGTCGCGTACGACAGCGGACATAGGGCGAAGGCAGAGGAATGAGCAGGTCTGATCTTGCTAGTTAGGATTAGGTATACATGTTAACTTTGTTAGTCCCATGCCCCATACTAACAGAAATACACGCTTGGCTCTAAACGTAGAGCGGTACGCGTAATTCAATCGCAACTCCTATGAAACACATCCTACTGTTTTTCGCACTAGCGATCGCTATCTCCTGTGGCTCAACTAAAGTTACCGAGAACGATTTTGAAGGGAAATCATTTAATGCATCTTTAAAAGTCGATCCATCGCTTACAAGCGCAAACCCAGCGGCTGCTGGATTTCTGGCAATGGCGAAGATGCGGTATGATTTCAAGACTGACAAAGAAGGAATTTTCTATACCCAATTAGGAGGGATGTCAGCGGAGCAGCCCTTCAAATGGCAGTTAGAGGGTGATTCTTTGACGATTGATAGATCTGTACAGTCTGATGTCATCACAACGGCTGAGAAGAGTTTTTCTGAAATAACCCGGCACCTTGTTAAAAAAACAGAAAATGGATTCGAATTGGTTAATAAAAACGCAAGAATTGAGCTGCGTCCCAATGAGAGCAAGTAAGCCCAATAGAGTATAAAGGCTTATATCAATATATTCGTGTTGACTTACCAAACACAACAATGAAGCTAACCTGGACATTCTATCCGAAAGGAGAAAAGCATTCGGTTTCGCTTACCGTGGTTTACGTCCCTGAGTTAGATAAGCTGTCAATTCCCAGTGGTGGCTATCTGGTCATCACCACAAATACGGCCTACGTCAACTGGAGTACATATAAGCGCTTTGATACGTCGGACATCGAAGGACGAAAGGATGCGTTTCAACAATTAACAGCAGTGGAGGAATTTACCGAAACAATCAAAGGCATTCTTGCAAATGGAGCGACCAGTCAACCGCGATGACCTTCGAAAGTCGAGGCATGTGATGAACATACCCCCAACGTTATCCAACCACGAGCAAAAGCCACTACGCGAAAAATCCAGGGAATAATGGTCTAAAGCACCTGGTAACCAAAAAGGCGACGGTGGCCGAACTACGACCTCTTCATACTCTGTCATCCTGAATCAGTTTTTGCAGGTGAAAAGGGCATGGGGGTAAGGGCATAGGGTAAAAGCTAAGAAACCATTTTCACCCTTTGCCCTTACCCCCATGCCCTATGCCCTTTTATTCCGAACGTAGTGATTTCACTGGATTGGTTAACGCAGCTTTGAAACTTTGGATGCTGATCGTCAGTAACGTAATGGTTAACAACAGGATGGGTGGAACAAGAAAGACAGCCCAGCCTAGGCTGATATGGAATGCGTAGTTATCGAGCCAGGTACGTGCGACCAGATAAATGACGGGAATGGCGATGACCGAGGCCACACAAACCAGTTTCACGAAGTCTTTTGACATGAGAACCAGCAAGCCACTAACGGATGCGCCAAGTACCTTCCGAATGCCAATCTCCTTAGTGCGTAACTTGATCACAAAACTGGAAAGGCCCAGTAGTCCCAGGCAGGCAACAATAATGGCCAGCACCGCAAACAAACCAAAAACGTTGCCCAGTCGGCTGTCGGCCTGATATTGTCGGTTAAAATAATCATCCAGGAAAAAGTACTCGAATGGATTGCCCGGAAAAGCCTTCCGGTAGAGAGTTTCCACGTCGGCAATGCTACGGGTAGCCTCCGATCCATGCATGGTCACGGATATATATTTCCATTCGGTACGGGTTGGGTAGTAAAACAGGATCGGATCGTATTTTTCTTTTAGCGAGCGCTGATGGAAATTTTTCATGACGCCCACCACCTTGCAATGAATATCGTCCTGCCCAAGCGTAAACTTGATGTCCTGGTTCACCGCTTCTTTCGCTGATTTGTAACCCAACGCCTTAGCGACTTCTTCATTAATCAGAACCCGGTCGTTCGTATTCCCTTTCGCGCCGATGTTAGAACTATCCGTGGCGACGAAATTTCGGCCAGCCAGCAGGTCAATATGATACGTAGGAACGAATTTTTCATCGATCTCCATCAGGTACGTACTGAAATTATGCTGCTTGCCCTGATTCGCCTTTCGGACGCTGTTCCGGTAGCGAATCATATTGCCGGGAATATCCGACGTAGCGGTTGCGTTCAGTACAGAAGCCGTATTCTGAATCTCGGATTTGAAATAACGGTATTTGTTGAAGATCGTCGAGTCCGTAATGGCGGGCGCTTTAACAATTAGTACCTGGTCTTTTTTATACCCCAGATTGCCGTTACGCATGAAGTGGAACTGCTGAAAAACAATAACCGTAGCGGCAATTAAGATGATGGACAGGATGAACTGGAACGAGACGAGTACCCGCCGTAACGATATGCCGGTATTCGATTTAATGGTCAATCCTTTCAGCACCTTCACCGGCAGGAACGACGACAGCACGAAGGCTGGATAAGCACCAACCAGCAACGCCCCCGCCCCAAAAATGAGCAGAACGCTTAGCCAGAATAAAGGTTCTTGTCCTAAGCCCGTGGCGAAGAATCCTGTGCTGATGTCTTTACCAATGAACGAGTTGAAAAGCGGCATAAAGGACACCACAATCACCGTAGCGACAACGAGCGCAAAGGCATTGATAATAAATGATTCGAGCAGGAACTGACCAATCAATTGACCTTTTTCAGCACCGACCACTTTCCGCAGACCAACTTCTTTAGCCCGCTCCATCGATTTGGCCGTGGATAAATTGATGTAATTGAACCAGGCAATCAACAGGATAAATACACCGATAATAGCCAGAAAATAAATCTCCTTCTGGCTTCCGTTGGCTTCGGCTTCTTTCAGGTAATTGGAATTCAGGTGAATATCCGTAACGGGCTGTAAATAAAAGGATGACCGGAAATGCAATTCCTTCATTTTTGCCCCCAGATATCGCTCGATAAAGGCTGGAAATTTTGCTTCCAGCTTCTTGACATCTGTCCCCGGTGCCAGCACGACGTAGTTGTAAAACTCCGGCCAGGTCCATTCATCATACCCCCATTTGGGGCCAACGGTTGCGAAGGAAATCAGCATATCGAACTTGATATGTGAGTTTTCCGGAATGTCTTTGAAAACGCCGGTTACCTTCATGGGCATCCGTCCGTTGAGGGTAAGGGTTTGCCCCAGTGGATTTTGACTACCAAAGTATTTCTCCGCCGTGGTGGCCGAAATAACCATGGAGTTGCCCTCCGATAAGCAGCTTTTTTTGTCGCCCGACAGCAGTGGGTAGGAAAATACGGTAAAAAACGAAGCATCCGCGATGTAGATGTTGCCTTCGTTGAACGTCTTCGGTTCACCTTTGTGGTTATCGTACGAAACGGTAGACGCGTTCATAAACAGCGAAATGCCGACCATCCGTACAAAATCGACTACTTCCGGAAAATCCGCTTTCATCGCCGGACCCACCGCCGGGTGATTGGCAGCCGTGGTCGGTACGTTACTCATACTCCCGGAATACGAAATCGGAACCCGGTAAATGTTGGGCGCATTGGTGTTGAAGCGGTCGTAGCTTACTTCGAAGTAAACGTACTGAAAAACAAAAAAACAGGCCGCCAGACCTAGGGCTAACCCGACGATATTAATGGCCGAGAACGCTTTGTTTCGCCAAAGATTACGGAACGCAATTTTGAGGTAGTTACGTAGCATAAGAAGAGGGGAGTAAAAGGAGGAAGGGGATGAGAGGGACGAAAGGGGAAGATCTGATTTAGTAATCCTTTCGTCCCTCTCATCCCCTTCCTCCTTTTACTCCGTTTTAAGCGATTTAACAGGGTTCATTAACGCGGCTCTGATGCTTTGGAAACTCACCGTCAGTACGGCAATGCCGACGGCCAACAGTCCCGATAGGGCAAATACCCACCACGACAGGTCCGTTTTATACTCAAAATTCTGCAACCATTTGTGCATGGCCCACCAGGCAATCGGCGAAGCAATGAGAATAGCGATGAGAACCAGTTTCAGAAAATCTTTGGAGAGCAACGTAACGATACTGGTAACGGAGGCTCCCAGCACTTTCCGGACGCCAATTTCTTTCGTTCGTTGCTCGGTTGTGAACGTAGCCAGACCGAACAGACCCAGGCAGGCAATGAAAATGGCGAGGGCGGAGGCTACGGTAAATACCTGGCCGTATTGTTGTTCGCTCTGGTACTGCTTGTTATAGTTTTCGTCGGCGAAATAAAATTCGAATGGATTACCGGGGTAACTGGCTTTGTAAAGTCGTTCCAGCTCGGCAATCTTTTCCGGAAGCCGACCGCCTTGAACCGGGTCTGTTGTAAGTTGAACAGTCAGATCGCTCACGGAACGGCGTGGCATGAAAATGACAGGATCGATGGCCTGTTGCAAGCCCTGATGGTGGTAATCTTTTACAACCCCGACAATTTCGTACGGCTTTCCCCAATTGATCAGTTGCCCGACGGCTTTTTCGGCCGAAGCAAAGCCTAGCTGACGCACGGCTTTTTCATTGACCATTAGTTTACCACTTTTCTCCCAGCCCAACTCCGCTTCATTGACGGTGAAGTTTCGTCCGGCAACCAGCCCAATTTCGTAGGTTTTCAGGAACCGATCGTCGATGATGCCCATCGAATAGTTTTTCTTGTCGTCACCAGGCTTTGGGTTTTGTTTGGTGATGCCATCGGCCGAAAAATTGTAGAAGTTACCCGGCACAATCGTTGTCTGACAGAAGCTTTTTACATAAGGCAACTGCGCCAGTTGATTTTCCAGCATGGACGTGCGTGGAGCAAAAGGGCCTTTACCAATCTCGGGTCGTTTAATGATGATACGTTGCGTCAGGCGAACCCCCAGGTCTTTATTCTGCATGTACTGCAATTGTCGGTAGAGTACCAGCGTAGCGATCACCAGCGCCACCGATGCACTGAATTGCGCCACAACCAGGGTTTTTCGCAGCCAGCCGCCTTTGCTGGTCCGCGTCGACAATCCGGCTCCTTTTAGCGTTTGTATGGGCTGGAACGACGTCAGCGCAAACGCTACGTAGCCGCCTGAGGCTAACGCACCTAAAATCAGCATACCCAGACCCGAGAGCCAGAAATTATTGGCGTTCAGTACGTTTAGCGACAGGTCTTTCTTGACGAACTCGTTGAATCCCTGTTGCAGCGATATGACCAGTATCAGAGCCAGGCCAAAACCCAGCACGTTAAGCAGCAGCGATTCGCCCAGAAACTGCCCGATCAATTGCCCCTGCCCGGCTCCGATTACTTTTCGAACGCCCACTTCTTTAGCTCGTTTCAGCGCTCCCGCTGTCGACAGATTGATGTAGTTGAACCAGGCAATCAGCAGAATCAGTCCCGCAATGCCACTGAGTAAGTAGACAAACCCTAAACTACCGCTGGTGCGGTACACATCACTCAGCGAAGCGGCCAGGTGAATATTGGCGGCTGGTTGCAGCAGAAACAGGTTGTCGTTTTCGGGATTCGTCTTCTTGACAAAGGCATTGAATTTTGCTTCGAGCGCTTTCGCATCGAACGGTTGCTCAGGAAGTTGCAGGAACGTAGTGAGGTACGTACCGTAGAAACTGTCCAGTCGTGCCCAGTCGTTGCCGTTGAGGTTAGCCGGATTCGCCAGCGTTTGCAGTGAAAAAACCGCGTCGAAAGCGAGGTCCGAATTTTGGGGCATGTCGGCATACACCGCTGTGACGGTGTACAGCGTTTTGCCAAACTGGTTGTTAAGCATCAGTACATTGCCCAGTGGTTTGGCCGTACCGAAATATTTGCGGGCCTGCGACTGCGACAACGCTACCGTGTTGGGCTGAGTAAGCGCCGTAGTGGCTGTTCCCTGCACAAGCGGAAACGTAAAAAGAGTAAAAAAACTGGCGTCTGCATAGGCCAGGTTAGCCTCCCGAAACGACTCCTGTGTGGTTGTTGCTTTCCCATTTGGAAAGCTGACAATACCGCCTGCTGAATGTTCGGCCACGCGGCAGAAATCCTTGACTTCCGGAAACTGTTGTTTGGCGAGCGGGGCTACGGCTGGCGCCATATCGACCCAGACATCGCCCGTACGGTTTTGGCTGAGTAGCCGGTAAAGCGTTGGCAGGTTTTTGTGAAACGTATTGACGCTACGTTCATAAGCAACGTATTCCAGAATCAGCACAAAGGCCGCAATGCCCAGGGCTAATCCCGTAATATTGATGAGCGAGAACACTCGGTTTTTGCGCAGATTACGCAGGGCAATTTTGATGTAATTGGTTAGCATGGTTGGGTTAGTTACTACGTTCACGCATACTTAAATTCTTGTCGCCAGTGACCACTAAGTGGAGCTGCGCGGATTTGGCCGCTACGTTGTCAAACAAAGCCGCCGATCCAGATGAAAATCGTAATGTCTGTTCGGCACCGGGCTTAAGTGCCCCTAAACTAACCCGTTTTCCGTCAATCAGTCGTTCAAAAATCATTACCTGTACCTCACCAACGTTTTGCAATCGTGCGGTAAAAGCACCCTTTTGGCTTCCACCAAGTTCGAATTGTTTACCGGGCTGAATAGTTGTCAGCGAACCCAACCTGTTGCAACCGACCATAAGCAGAACACTCATCAGATAAAGCGGTAAGGCCAACGGATATTTTCTCATAGGTAAGCGTGTTTTTCCAGTGAAAATAAAAGACGTAAAATCCAGTAGCCTTGTACGTTTTGTCAGTCCAGCAAGTTGTAGGCTCGTCCGTTATCGTTGGCTTTCAGGGTTACGATAAGCTTGCCCTGAACAGCATTGCCGGTCATAGCAACCTTTTGTTGGTCTAGGTTGAGCTGTTCAATTTTTGTGCCTATTGGATACGTTTCCCGGCGTTTCCCGTAAGGGCTCAGTGTCGTGTTAATGACGCCATAGACTGGATTGCCCGGTTCTGTAAAGCGAAGGGTTATGGTACGGGAGGTTGACCTGTTATTTTGTAAAATGACCGTTACGAACTCCTCGGTAGTTGATTTTTGCCCTTTATTCTGTCCGGTGCCCTGAGCCATATTTCGAATGGTGGCGTGTGCGGCATTCTGCGAACTGAGTTGACGGGCATTGACCTCGATTGTTGCGTTGGCCTGCGTAATTATATTAGCATTCTGGGCAATCAATTCCTTCGCTCTGATGTCGCCATTCCCTTCACTCACAATGTTAAGCTGCTTAACGACTCCGCGCAGTGCTACGCTCCCATTCCCCTGATTATTCAGGCTAAATATCTCGCCGGTAAGGTTATTGACTTCCACATCACCGTTCGAGTCGTTCCGTAAACGATTCAGCGAAGGCGTTTTAACGCTAACCTGAATCGTGCCTTTGCTCAGCCAGAACGCTTTATTCTCTGGATCTTTGAAGGCCAGTGTAAGTACACCATCGACACTTTCGACTTGCAGAAATGACTTGAGATTATCATCGATCCGGATGCCTACAGCTGACTGAGTTCCGCCAACCTCAACCATAACCTTTGCTAGAAATTGGTGAATGTCGATTGCCTGGAATGGTTTAACCGCGCGATCTTCCAGAACAAGTTTTCCGCTCCCACGCAGTTCGCGCTGGCTGTTGTAGGTGTTACGTTGAGCCCGTACTGTAATCGCCAGTAAGCATACCAGCCATAGCGTAATTGCTTTTTTCATGAAGTTATTGGTCAAGAAGATACCGAGTATAGCTCAATAGCCATGCCATGAATAAAAAAAGCCATTTTCAGCAAAGAAATAGTCTTTCGGTAATGTGTGATGTCCGATAGTGGACATACATTCGTCCGATAGTGGCTAGTTAGTTACTTTCTTTATTCGGAACGTAGTGATTTCACCGGGTTCATTAGGGCAGCTTTGATACTCTGAAAGCTGATTGTCAGGAGGGCAATGCTTACGGCTACTATTCCCGTGAGGGCAAACATCCACCAGGAAATGGTAATCCTATACGGGAAATCGGCCAGCCACTTATCCATAATATACCCGGCGATGGGGGAGGCCAGCACCAGCGCGATCAACACCAGTTTAACAAAATCAGCCGAGAACAGGCCAACAATATGACTGGTTGTAGCACCCAGTACTTTACGAATGCCAACCTCTTTCGTGCGTGACTCAGCCATAAACGCCACCACGCCGTAAAGCCCCAGACAACCGATGAAAATGGCAATACCCGCCAGCAGCCGAAACAGCGAGTACATGCGCTCTTCACTTTTGTAGAAATTGACCAGCGTCTGATCTAAAAATTCATACTTGAACACAAAGTCAGGAAAGGTAGCATTCCAGGCCGTTTCGACTTCGCCGATGAGTCGATTGATGGCTGCGGTGCCACCCTGCTGAGTCGATAGCTTGATGCCGAGTACGTGGTACGCATCCCGGCGGGTGGTCAGTATGCTGGGATTTGTTTGCTGGTGCAGCGAGAAGGTATTGAAATCTTTTACGACCCCTACAATTTGCTTATTGACGTTACCGCCACCACCCAGGGTCAGGTATTTTCCAATAATCTGCTGCGGCTGATGGATGCCTAGTTTTTTCACCAGGGATTCATTCACAACTACCTCCCGCGTGGTATCGGCGGACTGGTACATGCGTCCGGCAATCAGCTTTAAGCCATACGTATTGAGATAGGACGTATCGGCGAAGCGGAAAACGACACCGAAATCAGCCTCTTTGGCAGCATTGTTATAAGTGAAACTTGACCACCAGTTTCCGTCCGACGAGGGTATCGAAAGCCCGTAACTCATCGACCGGATGTTGGGTAGACCCGTTAGTTTGGCCTTTAGGGCTTCCAACTGTCCTTGTTTACGTTCGGGAATTTGCACCGTTAGTATGGCATCTTTGTCATAACCCAAATCCGCCGACCGGAAATACTTCATCTGACTGTAGGCAATGATCGTACCGATGATAAGCATCTGCGAGATAGCGAACTGAAACACAATGAGGCTTCGGCGCAGGGTTAACTGGCTGTTGCCTGCCATTCGCATTTTTCCCCGCAGCGCCAGTACCGGCTGATAGCCTGACAAGACCAGAGCCGGATAAAACCCGGACAGCACGGTTGTCAGCACGCCCAGCAATACCACAAAACCAATCACAAACGGGTCTAGCAGAATCAGTGCGGCAACTTTGATGTCGAGCAGTTCGGCTACGTAGGGCAGCGACAGGTGGGCCAATAAAAAGGCCAGCCCGACGGCGAACCCCGTTAGTAAGCCCGTTTCGCCCAGGAACTGCCGAACCAGCTGGATTTGTGAACTGCCCAGTACTTTGCGAACGCCCACTTCTTTGGCCCGCCGGATTGCCTGTGCGGTAGCTAAGTTGATGAAGTTAACACAGGCCGTAATCAGGATAAACAGACCAAGCAGCGCCATCGCCCAGATCATTCGTTTGCTGACGGTGCGGTTGGCCGAATTGCCCGTGCGTGCGTCGAAATGAATGTTGGTGAGCGGTTGTAATTCATATTGCAAGTGCTTGGCATCCTCCGGGCTCATGTATTTATGGACAAACGGCACTAACGCTTTTTCCATCTGCGCGGACGAAAGAGTTGGGGGCAGCGTCAGGTAGAGTTGAGCCCCACTATAGACAGCTTTCCATTCGTCCCAGCCGCCGTTGGCTCCGAATTGTTTGAGCGATGCAAAAGATAGCAAAACCTCAAACGGGAGGTTGGTCGTAGCCGGTGGATTCTGCACTACGCCCGTTACGACGAAATCCAGTTTATTCTCAACCCGAATGGATTTACCAACCGGATCAGCGTTGCCAAAATATTTGTGGGCCATCCGCTCTGACAACACCACCGTATTTGGGTTTTTGACCGCCGTTTGCGGATTGCCTTCTTTCCACTGGTAATCGAACAACCGAAAATATTCAGGTTCCACGAAGGCCAAAACACCCCCGTCTTCCAGAAACTTACTGGATTGGTTATCGCCCGCTTTCACTAAGCCACCATACAATTCATATACCAGTGTTAACTGGTGTTTCAACTCGGGGAAGTCGGTGCGAAGGGCTGCTAAAGCGGGGAGGGTGACTCCTGTATTGCGGTCGTCGCCGTCTGAATCACGATAATACGTGATCATCCGATACGTATTGTCGGCGTTGGCGTGGTGGCGGTCGTAACTGAGTTCGTAGCGAATGGCCAGGAATAGAATCAGGCAGCAGGCCAGCCCAAACGTCAGCCCGACAATATTGATGACGGTGTAATTCCAGTTGCGCTTCAGCGCGCGAAGGGCAGTCGTGAAATAGCTTTTCAGCATGGGGCAGAGGGTTTTACTACGTGGGGTGTGGGGCAAGGAGCGTGGTGTAGGGAACTTCCATGCTCCTTGCCCCACGCATCATTCAGAACGCAGTGATTTTACAGGATTCACGATGGCCGCTTTTATACTTTGTGCGCTCACGGTTACTAAAGCAATGACGATCGCCAGCAAACCCGACAGGGCGAATACCCACCATGACAGATCCGTTTTGTAAGCGAATTCCTGCAGCCACTGATGCATGGCATACCAGGCAATTGGTGTCGCGATAATAATAGCGATGAGAACCAGCTTGAGGAAATCTTTGGAGAGCAACGTAACGATGCTGGTGACTGACGCGCCTAATACTTTGCGAACACCAATTTCTTTCGTGCGTTGTTCGGCGGCAAACGCGGCCAGACCAAACAGACCCAGGCAGGCAATCAATACGGCCAGAATCGTGAACGTCAGTAACACTTCGCCCTGCTTCTGTTCGGCCTGATACTGCTTTGAAAAGTTTTCGTCCAAGAAATGAAAATCGAGCGTATTGGCCGGATCGAAGGTGCGGTACGTTGACTGAATGTACGCCAGTGCTTCCGTTACGTTGCCGGGCCGAATCCTGACGTATAGATTGTCTTTATCAGAAGCCGTAGGCATTTGCAACACCAGCGGCTCGATTTTGTGCTGAAGCGAATACGTATGGAAATCCTTGACCACACCCACTATTCGCGCTTCGGCGGTATGGTTTTCCTGATCGATAAAGTATTTGACGCGCTTACCAACCGGCTTGGGACCCAGTTGCTTGGCGAGTGTTTCATTGACCAATATCGCGTTCGTTACGTCGCTTTTAAACGACTCGGAGAAATTTCGTCCGCTCAGTAGGTTGATTTCTAATGTCTTGATGTAGTCCGGGTCGACAAGGAATTTCTGAACCCTCTGCGCGCTGGCTGGAAATGCACCGTTTTCTTCGAAGAACATGCCTGTACCACCGATGTTGTTGTTGCCAATCGGATTACTCGCGGCTGACGCGCTCTCTATCAGCGGACTACGTACTAGTGCATCTTTAAGGGCATCAATCCGCTGGCGAACGTCTTCAGGGCTGATGTGGAACGTGAGTACCTGTTCTTTGTTGAAACCTAAATCTGAATGCATCACAAACTGCATCTGCCGATACACCATACCCGAACAGGCAATGAGCGCAACCGTTGCGACGAACTGAAACACCACCAGTCCCTGCTTAAACACGAGACTACTCGACTGATTACCCAGTTGCCCACGTAGTGCCGCTACAGGCCGGAACCCCGACATACGTAGTGCCGGATAAAGGCCGCTTAACGTACCGATTGCTAGCGAGAACAGGATAACGATCAGTAACGTATTCGATAAACTACCGAGCGAGAGCGACTTGTCGGCCATTTGGTTGAAATACGGCAAGGCTATAATGACCAAACCGGCACTCACTAACCCCGCCAGTAAGGTCATTAGCATCGATTCCGTCAAAAACTGACCGATGAGTTGTTGCCGATGCGAGCCGATGGCTTTCCGAACGCCTACTTCGCGGGTTCGTTTGAGGGACCGGGCCGTGTATAAATTCACGTAGTTGATACAGGCAATCAGCAGAATCAGAGCCGCTACGGCCGCGAAAATAGATACGGTACGTGCATTGCCATTTGGGCTGATTTCATAATCCAGATGGGAATGAAGATGAATGGACGTAAGAGGCTGTAGCTCCATCCGATAATCAGCCCCATTCATTTCCTTTTTCAGGTATTTCTGGAAGAAGCCGGGTAGCTTAGCCTCCAGCGTTTTGTAATCGCTGCCTTTCGTGAGGAGCAGATATGTGTAGACATCTCCGTTCTGCCAGCCATTGGTATAATTATCCGGAAAGGAACGTAGCGCTCTGAATTGTATATGCGAATTGGCTGGTATGTCTTCGATAACACCCGTTACAGTATTCGGGAAATGATTACTGAATTCAACCACCTTGCCGACCGCTTTGCGGGCATCGCCAAACAAATTTTCGGCAACACTTTTAGTCAGAACAATGCTTTGGGGTTTCCTGAGTGATGTACCCGGATCGCCGTATAGAAACGGAAAGGTAAATACGTCAAACACCGTCGGGTCGGTAAAAAAGATATTGCCTACGTCCAGCTTTTTGTCGTTGAACGTAATGAGTCCACCGCCCTCGTGGTTGAACCGTACGGTTTTTTCAATGTCTGGATAATCACTTTTCAGTGCTGCCGCAAACGGTGCTGATGTCGGCGCAAGGTTTAGATTACCCCCCGGCCATTGTATGTGTTGAACGACCCGGACAATGCGATCCGCGTTGGTGTGAAACCGGTCGTAGCTTAACTCATCTACTACGTAGAGCACCATGAGCCAGACAGCCGCCATGCCGATTCCCAGACCGACTACGTTAAGGCCGCTGAACAACTTATTTTTCCAGAATGTCCGTATCGTGATCTTTATGTGATTGCGTAGCATGGTCGTTATTACGTTTAAGTTAGTCGGTTAGAAAACGAAGCAAATAAATGCGGTACTTGCTCGTCTATCAACGCCCAAATGCCGTACCAAACACATAATGTATTGATAGTCAATAGAAAATAATTTGTCTGTTCATAGTAATGTCCGCAAACGGACGGTTTGTCGGACACATTCGCGGACGAATAAATCCCGATTTGGATTATTCACTTCGCAAACTCTTCACCGGATTCATCAGCGCAGCTTTGATCGATTGGAACGAGACCGTAGCAAGCGTAATGAAGGCCGCCAGCAGGATCGTTACGCCAAATACCCACCATTCGATCTGAATCCGATACGTATAGTCCTGAAGCCAGGCGCTCATCAGCCACCAGCCTACTGGTGCAGCGACTAAAAAGCCTAGTAGGATTAATCGACCAAACTCACGACCAAATAACCAAAGAATTTGCCAAACGCTGGCGCCCAGTACTTTTCGGACGCCGATTTCTTTCAGTTTCGATTCGGCCATGAACGAAATCAGTCCGTACAAACCCAGGCAACCAATCAGAATGGCAATTAGCGAGAATACCTGCGCAAAGCCCAGCATGATGGTTTCGGCGGTATAAAACCGGTCCAGAATCTCGTCCATAAACTGATAATGAAACACCTGCTCAGGAAATAACCCATTCCAGGTTGCTTCCACTTGCCGGAGTGTCTCGGGCAGGTTTTTGGGACTGATTTTCAAAGCAGCCATGCGGTTCTCGGAGAAATTTTTGAAGAGGACGAGTGGCGTAACACCCTTTCGTAAAGAGTTGACATGAAAGTCGTTAACCACGCCCACCACTGTATGGCTGGCTTCCCAGACATTGATACGTTTGCCAAGAATGTCGCCGGGTGATTTCAGACCCAAACGTTTCACCATCATCTCGTTGACAATCAGTTCGTGCGTATTGGTGTCGTTGGTTAGGAAGTTACGTCCGGCCAGTAATTTCAGATCGAACAGGGGAACGTAACGCATATCCCCAACTTTCGTTTTAGTCTCGAATTTCTCCGGTTCTGCCCGGTTGTCGTATGTGAACGTCGTTTCGTTGATACTCTGTGATGCCGGTGGCGCACTCCCGAAGGCTACGTTCTGAATGGCACTAATCTGTAGCAATCGGTTTCGCAACGTTTCCTGCTTGACAGGATCGGCGCTTGGCATCGGAATGGTTAGGACGGTCTCTCTGGTAAAACCTAAATTCATTGTCCGGACGTACCGTAATTGGGCCATTATAACCAGTACGCTGATGACAAAGAGCTGGGTGATAAAGAACTGCACCACGACCAAACCCCGCCGTACGGAAATGCCGCCTACCTGATCGGTCGTCATTTTCCGACGTAACGCGGCTATCGGATTAAAACCGGAGAGAATCAGCGACGGATAAAAACCGGCGAGTCCAATCACAAACCCAATCAGCAGCAGAAACAGGAGTAGCGATTTCGGTTCCAGGAGTGCCGTTAACGAGAACGTAGCGTTGAAAACCGCCATCGCTTTACTGACCAGCGGAAGACTAGCCTGAGCCGCACCTAACGCCAGCGCCACAGCCGCCAACGTAATCAGGGCCGTTTCGCTCATAAACTGCCAAAACAACTGACCACGCGTGCTGCCCATTGCCTTCCGGACGCCCACTTCTTTCGACCGCCGGAGAGCGTGTGCCGTTGCCATATTGATGAAGTTGATACAGGCTGCCAGGACTAGAAATAATCCGACAAATCCCATCGCGTACAGGAGTTTCAACTGTATCCGACCGCCGTAATCACTGTTGAAATGAACGTCACTCAGTGGCTGAGCGTGGTATTGATAGATTTTTGCGCTTTCTGCGGTGTATTGTTTGCGAATAATTGCTGGGAAAATTGCTTCTAACCGTTGAGCTGGCGTTCCTTCCGGCAACGTAACGTAGGTCATTTCTTCACTGTCGAGATTTTCCCAGTTTTGGAACGACTGGGCAACCTGCTCACTCAGGCTCGGCACGGTGCTGTAGGAAATGTAGACTTCATCGCTAAGGTTCGTGGTTGTCGGATGATCCTTTAGTATACCAGTCACCGTCAGATTCAGCTGATTATCCAGACGTAACGTCCGGCCGATTGGGTTTGCCTCACCGAAATATTTACGGGCGTATTTATCGGTTAAAACCGCCGAATTGGGCTTGCTGAGCGACGTCTGCGGATTACCGATACGCCACTGAAAATCAAACACGTTGAATAGCTGCGGATCAGCGAAGCCTACCGTCCGGTCTTCCTGGAATTTTTTCAGAAAACCACCATTCGCAGCAGGGATACTCAATACGCAACCGCGCACCCGTTTGATACGTGCCGCTGTCTCGATAAGCGGATAATCACGACGTAGTACGTCGGCCAGCGCTTTGGGCGTTCCGCGTGAATACGTGGTGTTTTCGTGTGTCAATTTCGTAACGATGCGATAGATTCGATCCGCTTTCGAATGGTGCGTATCAAAGCTGAGTTGGAACTCAACGACCAGAAAAATCAGGATTCCGCACGCCAGTCCAACCGCCAATCCGAGGATATTGAGCAGACTATACGTCCGGTAGCGCAGCAGCGTTCGGAAGGTGATGGTTAAATAGTTTTTTAGCATAGGGCATAAGGATTTGGGCTGGGGAGCAGGGATGGCGCGGATTGCAGGGTAGAACTCGAAACAAACCCTGCAATCCACGCCATCCCTGCTCCCTGCAATTTATTCACTGCGCAAAGACGTCACCGGATTCGTCAGGGCGGCTTTGATGCTCTGGAAGCTGACCGTTACTAAGGCAACGCCTACCGCCAGGACGCCCGCCAGCGCAAACATCCACCATTCGATATCAATCTTGTAGGCAAATTTCTGTAGCCACTGATTCATCACGTACCACGCTACGGGCGAACTCAGCACTAGGGCGACAAGGACCAGCCGGACGAAATCAATCGAAAACAGCCCGAAAATATGAGCCGTCGACGCACCTAGGGCTTTACGGATACCCACTTCTTTGGTTCGCGACTCGGCCATAAACGCCACGACGCCATATAAGCCCAGACAACCAATGAAAATGGCGATACCTGCCAGCAGCCGGAAGAGCGAATACATCCGTTCTTCCGTTTTGTAGAAATTAGCGAGGGTTTCATCCAGGAAGGTATACTTGAACACAAAGTCCGGGAACGTAGCATTCCAGGCCGTTTCTACCTCTTTCAGCAGTTGACTGATACGTTCCGGGCTTGTATAACTCGCCGAAAGTTTGATGCCTAAGCTGCGGTACTGATCGCGATAGGAGGTCAATATACTCGGCTCGATATGCTGGTGTAGCGAGAAGGCATTAAAATCTTTCACGACGCCAACAATGGGCTTTTTCAGGTCTTCGCCATTAACCCTCAAAAACTTGCCGATGACTTGCTGTGGTGCCTGGAAACCCAGCCGTTTCATAAAAGCCTCATTGATAACATACTCCCGCATGGTGTCGGCGGGTTGGTACATGCGTCCGGCAAGCAGCTTCAGGCCGTAGGTGTGCACGTAGGCCGTATCGGCGGGGCGCATCAATACGCCATAGTCGGGTTCTTTGTCGTCGTTTTCGAAGCGGAAGCCCGTTGTCCAGTTGCTGGTCGACGAAGGCGTTGTCATGCCAAAACTTAATGACTGAATGCCGGGTAGGCCAACCAGTTTAGCTTTCAGACTTTCTAACTGACCTGGTTTTTTTTCCGGTATCAATACGTTCAACACCGCATCCCGGCTATAGCCCAGATCGGCGGAGCGGAAGTAGTTCATCTGATTGTAGGCAATAATGGTGCCGATGATCAGCAACTGCGAGATGGCAAATTGGCCCACAATCAGGCCCCGGCGAAGGGTTAATTGATTGGCTACCCCCTTCCCGGCAGTTTTCATCGCCCGACCTTTTAAGGCCAGAATGGGTTGGTAGCCCGACAAGACTAAAGCTGGATAGAAGCCCGCCAGTACAGTTGTGAGTAAGCCTAACACAACTAAAAAGAGAATCACCGTTGGGTCGAACAGAGTTGCCGCACCCGGTTTAATATTGAGTAACTCGCTCACGTACGGCAATGCCACCTGCGCAACAATCAGTGCCAGTACCATCGCCAGCCCTGCCAGCACACCCGTTTCGCCCAGAAACTGACGGACCAGTTGTCCGCGAGAACTGCCCAGCACTTTGCGAACGCCGACTTCTTTCGCACGTCGGATGGCCTGCGCCGTGGCCAGATTAATAAAGTTGACACAGGCAGTTATCAAAATAAACAGTCCAATCAGGCCCATTGCCCAGATCAGTTCCTTGCTGACGCTACGTTTGGCATAATTGTCGGTGCGGGTGTCGAAATGGATGTTGGTCAGGGGTTGTAGCTCATAAATCAGATCTTTGGCATCGTCGGATTTATGGTATTTTTTGACGAAAGCCGTCAGCTGCTGCTCCATCTGCGCGGCTTCTGTTGCCTGATCCTGCGACGTACCCGGTAACTTCAGATACAGTTGCGCTCCTCCGTAAGTCGACTGCCAGTCGTCCCAGTTTGTGTATGCTCCGTACTGCTTCAGAGAAGCAAATGACAACAAGACCTCAAAGGGAACACTGCTTGTGGCAGGCAACTGCTGCACAACGCCGGTTACCACAAAATCCATCTTGTTTTCAACACGTAGTGTCTTTCCGATGGGGTTACCTGATCCAAAATATTTTTGCGCCATGGGCTCGCTCAGCACCACTGTATTCGGATTATTGAGCGCGGTCTGGGGGCTACCGCTTTTCCAGTTGTAATCAAACAGCCGGAAATATTCAGGTTCAACAAAGGCCAGTATACCATCGCCCTCCTGAAATTTTTTGGTCGCCCGGCTAGCTTTCTCATTCACCGTGACCACTACGTTCGCAATCCGGTGAACCATAGTAACCTCGTTTTTCAGATTCGGAAAGTCATTCCGCATGGCCGCCAGCGCTGGTAAGGGAATACCTGCGTTCCGACGATCATCGTTCGAGGTTTTGTTGAACGAAATCATTCGGTACGTCTGATCAGCCTGTGTGTTGTGTCTGTCGAAACTCAGTTCATACCGTATCGCCAGAAACAAAAGCAGGCAACAGGCCAGACTTAACGTCAAACCCAGTACGTTGATAATCGAATAACTCCAGTTGCGCTTTAGGGCGCGAAGGGCAGTAGTGAAATAGTTGCGTAGCATGAGTTTACTTATATTTGACAAACGTTGTTTTATTAAAAACCCCGACTGATATGGACTATCCGAATCTCATTCCTCAAAAATTCCTCGTCATGGAGGACGAGATGGGTGTAAATGCTCCAATCACTCACCAGCGTATTATTTCCAAGCTGCACGTCGAATTGGGTGTTTTATACTACCATCACAAAAGCATTGCTTACGAACCACTTCCTGAGACTATGCTTGGAGAGGGCGTCAGTAGCCCAACTCCCGACATAATCCTCTACGACAACGAGACGGAGCAAACCCGCATCATTATTGAAGTATGCCATACCAGAGCTGTCAAAAGCGATCTCGATAAAGTCATTCGATTAGTCGAGGGTGGTCTGTATGGGATTCAGGAAGGCTTTGTATACAACTACAAAACTGCTGAGTGGTATCGGTATCGTCTTGGTAACGGTGGTCTGGTCGATTCATCGGCCCAATCTGACGTGCTTAGTTTAGATTTGAGTAAGTTTTTAGAATTCAATTAGTTATTCGGAACGTAATGATTTAACTGGGTTCATCAAGGCGGCTTTGATAGACTGAAAACTCACGGTTACTAAGGCAATGCTGACGGCCAGCACACCCGCCAGCGCGAACATCCACCAGGCCATATTAATCTTGTAGGCGAAGTCCGCTAGCCACCGGTTCATGACGTACCAGGCGATAGGACTGGCAATGATGACCGCAATCAGGACGAGCTTCAGAAAATCTTTTGAAAGTAGGGCTACAATGCTGGTGACGCTGGCACCCAGTACTTTCCGGACGCCAATTTCTTTGGTCCGTTGTTCGGCGGTGAACGTAGCGAGGCCAAACAGACCCAGACAGGCGATGAAAATAGCCATACCCGAAAAGCCCAAAAACAGGTTGCCTTTCCGTTCGTCGGCGCGGTACTGTTCGGCAAACGTTTGATCCAAAAACGCATACTCAAACGGTTGATTTGGGTTGATCTGCTCGTATGTTTTTTTGACGTACGCCAACGCATCTGGCACATTCTGGGGCGCTACCCGAATCATGAATCTGTCGCCCCTGTCTTCGCGCAGCACAAGAACCAGCGGTTCGATTTTGTTACGTAGTGAACGCAGGTGAAAATCACGGATAACGCCCGCAATGGGTATTCGTTTCGTGTCGAATTCTACCAGACCTGTCATCCGGTTTTTCCAGCCTAACCGTTTAAGCATGGCTTCATTGACGAGTACCGCTCCGGTTGAATCGCTGGCCAGGTTGGGCGAGAAGTTGCGCCCTTCTTTCAGGTCGATCTGTAAAACGTCGAGAAAGTTGTGATCGACCGAGAAATATTCGGTGCTAATGGGTTGTTCTTTACCGCCAGCGTAGAAACTAAACGTAGTCTTATTATGGACCTCACCACCAACTAAACCGTCGGTTAGGGAAGCTCCTTTGATAATCGGGTTCTGGAGCAGTTTGTCTTTCAGAACCTTAACCGAACGCTGAGCGGATGGCGCTTTTAACGAAAGTATAAGAACTTGTTCCTGATTGAATCCCAGCTCTGTATGCCGCATATACTGAAGTTGCCGGTAGACGACGAATGTCCCGACGATCATGATGATGGAAACCGTAAACTGTAGAACCACCAGCGATTTTCGGAGTAAAATGCCTTTCCCGCTGCTGGTGAATGCTCCTTTCAGAACCGCTACGGGATTGAAACGAGAGAGTACAAAAGCCGGATAGAGGCCACTGACCAGGCCAATCAGCAGACTGAAACCCAGGAGTAAGCCCAGTATCTGTACGTTCCACAGGTTGATAGTCAGCGTCTTGGCCGTGACATAATTGAAGAAGGGCAGCAAGGCAGGCACCAAGACTAAACTGAGGACAAGAGCCAGCAACGATAGAAGCATCGACTCGGCCAGGAATTGGCCAACCAACTGACTACGTAACGAACCGATGGCTTTTCGGACGCCGATTTCCCGGGCGCGACTCGTTGAGCGGGCGGTCGATAGGTTAACGTAATTAATGATGGCAATCAACAGAATAAACAGTCCGATGACCGAGAACGTGTACACAAAGGCCATGTTACTCCCATTTTCTTCACCCATCAGGTGATTGGAGTACAGGTGCATGGCCGTTAACGGCTGGAACGTAATGTCGAACGTAACACCTTTGCCGCTGTCATCACCGATGGCCCGGGCAATGTACTTTTTGTAAAACTCGGGCATCTTGCTGTTCAGCCGGCGAACATCACTGTTTGGGTGAAGCAGTACGTACGTCACTGAGCCGAAGTTATCCCACTTGGTCAGATTGATACCGTTGAGTTGCGTATTGCTGTAAGGCAGAATAGCGTCAAACTTCAGATGGTGATTAGTAGGAACGTCCCGAATTACACCCGCCACGGTTATCGACTGCTCATCTTTCACCCGGATAACTTTACCCCGCAACCCTTCCGTTTTTCCGAACAGCAAAAGCGCTAGTTTCTGCGTAAGAACGACGCTATTGGGTTGCAGCAGACTCGTTTGTGGTTGACCGTCGATGAACGAATAATCGAAAAACGAAAACAGCGTCGAATCGGCATAGAGAACATTCTTCACATAAAGCGCCTGCTCACCTGCCCGAAACAGCACCTCATGGCCGGGCTTGACACGTAACACATTACTGACTTCGGGGTATTCCTGCCGGAGTGCCGGTCCCATCGGAGCCGAGACAATTCCCATGTTCATCTCATTGTCTTCCCATTTGATGTGCAGGTTCAGCCGGTAAATATTGGCCGCGTTGGCATGGTATTGGTCAAACGTCAGCTCATCGTAGATATAGAGGCCCAGCAGAATAGCGCAAATCATCCCGCTGGCTAACCCCAGCAAGGTAAGAAGGCTATATACCTTGTTACGAACCAGGTTCCGATACGCAATTTTGAGGTAGTTAAGAAGCATAGGTTTTGGGGGGAGTAAAGGGAAGAGAGGGGCAAAAGGGACGAAAGGGAGGATGGAAAATCCCACTTATCCCTTTCGTCCCCTTCGTCCCGCTCCTCCCTTCATTCCGTTTTAAGTGATTTTACCGGATCCATTAAAGCAGCTTTGATACTTTGGAAACTCACCGTTACTAAGGCAATGCCCACAGAGAGCAAACCCGCCAGCGTAAATACCGACCAATCAAGGTCGATCCGGTACGCGAAATCTTCCAGCCATCGATTCATGGCAAACCAAGCGATGGGTGTTGCCAGGAGGATGGCGATCAGGACCAGTTTTAAAAAGTCTTTCGACAACAGGCCAATGATGCTGAATACCGATGCGCCGAGTACTTTGCGAACCCCAATCTCTTTGGTACGTTGTTCCGCCGTGAAGGCCGCCAGGCCAAACAAGCCCAGGCAGGCGATCACAATGGAGATTACCGCAAAAACTGTAAAGAGCTGACTTGTTTTCTGTTCGGCCTCGTATAAGAACGCAAATCGCTCATCAAGAAACGAATACGTGAACGGAGCGGGTGGGTTGAAGGCATCCCATTGTTTCCGGAATGAGGCTATCAGATCAGACGCGTCGACGGCTTTAACCTTTACGATAATCGCACCGGAATTACGCCCTAAAAGCATCATCAGTGGCGCTATTTTTTGCCGGGTCGATGCGTAATGAAAGTCTTTGACAACACCAATAATGGTAAACTCCCGCTGTCCAGAACGGACAATTGTTTTGCCGATTGGGCTGGTGTTTCCCAGACCCAATTCGCGAGCCGCCGTTTCGTTAATAATCGTGGCCGTGGAGTCGGTCGAAAACGCTTTTGAGAAAAATCGGCCTTCTTTCAGTTGTATCCCCAGTGTTTTCAGGTATTCTTCGTCGACGTGGTAAATGCTGGTCTGGATATCGGCATGGCGTTCTTTACTATTGTCGCTTCGGACGTAAATCTGCGTACCGTCCATATTGCTCATACCAACCGGAATATTAGCCGATAGACTGGCCTGAAGCACGCGGCTATCTTTCTGAAGTTGCTCTTTGAAAGCGGCCTCATTTTGCCCCAGCATATACGAGTCCTGAATAACCAGTACCTGCTCTTTATCGAAACCGATTTTCTTGTTTTGCATGAAATGTAACTGCTGGTAGGTAACCATCGTGGCCACGATCAACGCTCCGGAAACGGCAAACTGGAACACGACCAGGCCGCTTCTCAGGTTACTGCGACGGCTAGTTTGTACGGCAGACCCACCCTTTAAAACTGCTGTAATTTTTGAAAAGGATAATAAAAAGGCTGGATAAGCGCCCGCTAGAATCCCAACAAAAAAGCCAAATGCCAGTAGGAACACCCCATTTTTTAGCGATAGCAACGTATCAAGCGAAATGTCTTTCCCGGCCAATTTATTGAAATAAGGCAGGAGCAGACCAACTGCGCCAACGGCCAGAATCAGGGCAAGAAACGTAAGCAACGTCGACTCGGTCAGAAACTGCCGGATCAACTGCGTTTTGACCGAGCCCATCACTTTCCGGATGCCAATCTCTTTTGAGCGACTCGCAGCACTGGCGGTGGATAGATTGGTGAAATTGACAATCGCCAGGAGCAGGATAAAAACTGCCAGGATACTAAATATATACACCGAACTAATGTCGCCGTTAGTAGCCAGTTCGTACTTGGAGGCCGAGTGCAGGTGAATATCGGTCAGTGGCATGAGCGTAAACCGGAACGTATTAACCGACTTTTGCGCTTCGGCCAAACTGACGCCCATATCCCGTTGTATTTCCGGCACTACGTATCTGGCAACCAGTTGAGGAAATTTAGCTTCCAGCTTCTGTGGATTCGCTTCTTTATTCAGGACCAGATACGTATAAAAACCGACGTTGCTCCAGCTCGGAGACTTAATACCCAGATCGGCCGTACTCAGAAACGCGTCGAAGTGAAAGTGCGTATTGCTGGGTATTTTGTCGATAATGCCCGTCACTTTCCGAACCTCCTGTTGTTTGCCAAACAGAAGCGCTTTTCCCATCGCCGGACTGGTACCAAAGTATTTTTGAGCGAATGCCTTCGTGACCACGATGGAGCCGGGTTCTTTAAGCGCTGTTTTTATATTGCCTTCCAGCAACGGAATGGAGAAGAGTTCCAGAAAGTTAGAGTCGGCCATGGCAATAGACTGCTCTTTAAATTGCTTGTCCTGGTAGCGCATGAATACCTGACTCCAGGGCAATACACGCGTTGACGCCAGCACCTCCGGAAACGCAGCCTGGATGCCCGGCCCGACAGCCGCATCGACGTTGGAAAAATCCGTAACGCCACCGTTCTCCGTCAGGCGGAGCTCGACCCGATACATCTGATTGGCCTGCGCTGGGTAGCGATCATAGCTCAGCTCATCGGTCACGAAAGCGGCAATCAGTATGCAGCAGGTCATGCCAACGGCCAGTCCAACAATGTTGATTGATGAAAAAACTTTGTTTTTCATCAGGTTCCGCCAGGCAATTTTAAGATAGTTTGTTAGCATAGGGGGGGAAGGAGGAGAGGGAGGAGCGGGACGAAAGGGACAAGTGAGATTTTCCATCCTCCCTTTCGTCCCGCTCCTCCCTTTACTCCGTTTTGAGTGATTTTACCGGATTCATCAGGGCCGCCTTGATACTCTGGAAACTCACCGTTAGCAGCGTGATCAGCAGGGCACCTACGCCGGATAGCGCGAAAATCCACCAGGAAATAGGTGTACGATACTCGTACTGATCTAACCAGTTACTCATAAAATACCAGGCGACGGGCGTAGCAATGCCGAAAGCAACCAGCACCAGCAGAACAAAGTCTTTTGATAGCAGACTCCATAAGTTCATTACGCTGGCCCCCAGTACTTTGCGAACGCCAATTTCTTTGGTCCGTTGCTCGGCCATAAACGACGCTAGCCCGAACAGCCCCAGACAACTAATGAAAATGGCCAGTACGGCGAAGAAGGTGGCTAGTTTACCAATACGTTCTTCGATGGCGAATTTCTTGCCGAACTCGACATCCGCAAATTTGTAATCGAACGGAGCTGATGGAATGTATTTCCGGAAAACAGATTCAATAACCGCCACGCATTCACTGACGCTTTTGTTCGGCGCCAGTTTCAGATTAATCCAGTTGACATTCGAATAGTCCATCAGGTAAACAGTTTGCTTGACGGGTTCGTAGGGCGACTGCATCAGCATGTCTTTCACGACGCCAATGACGGTGAATTCTCGGGCATTAGGCCCGCTTCCCCAACGGACCTTAGTGCCCACCGGATTCCTGATGTTCATGAACCGGACGGCAGCTTCGTTGAGAACAATGGCCGATGAATCGGACGTAAAGGCCCGCGACAAATCGCGCCCCTCTTTAAATTGCCAGCCGACCGTTTTGCCAAAATCGTGGGTAACCCAGATAGTCGCAAAATCAGGGTCAAGATTCGGATCTTTCCCCGGCCAATCGAAGCCACCACTGTTCGACCAGACATCGGTTAGTGGACTTGAGGACTCGGCCATTTCCTGAATGACTCCCGCGTTTTTAAGCTCCGTACGTAGGAGATCGAACTTGCCGTAAAAATCCGGCGACTTCATCTGAATCATCATTAACCCGTTCCGGTCGTAGCCGATGGGGCGGTTCTTGGAAAACTGAATCTGGTTATAAACGATGATGGTACCGATGATCAGCGCCAGTGACACCGTAAACTGAACGACTACCAGCACCTTACGCGGTATGGAGGCAAATCGTCCTGCCTTAAACGTACCTTTTAGAACCCTGATAGGCTGGAATGACGATAAGTACAGAGCCGGATAGCTACCCGCCACAAAACCCGTAAACAGCGTGAAGCCGATACCGACGAGCCAGAACAGGGGGCTTGTCCACAGGACCACTATCTGCTTGTCGGCTACCTGATTGAACCAGGGCAGAATAAGCTGAACCAATAAAAGTGCCAGTCCAAACGCCAGCGCAACCACCAGCAGGGATTCAATAAAAAACTGGTTAATCAGCTGGGTTCTGACGGAGCCAACAGCCTTGCGAATGCCTACTTCTTTCGCGCGTTTTTCGCTCCGGGCTGTACTTAGATTCATGAAGTTGATACAGGCCAGGAACAGCACAAAAACACCCACAAAGCCAAACAGCCAGACATAGTCAATCAGCCCGCCGGTGTTCTGACCATTCTCCCAATTCGACCGCAATCGCCAGTCGCGCATGGGATGAAGAAAGATTTCGGCTTTGAACTTCTTATCCTCCTCCGATACGTTGTTGAACTTAGAGTTGATAATCCGGCGGTCTACCGTTGCAAAGTCCGTGTTGTCGGCGATCTGGGCGAAAATCTGAAACGAATTGTCGTCCCACCGGCTCTCATCCCGGTCGCGTTTAATCCAGTTTTCGGAAACGGTATATAACGTCCAGGGGGCAATAAACGTCAGGCCTTTGAACTCAGCATTATAGGGAATGTCTTCATACACGCCCGTCACTTTAACCGCCAGCTTATTGTCAATTTTTAGCAGTCGATTCAGCGGGTCGGCGTTCCCAAACAGGGCTTTGGCCGAGGATTCCGAAAGCAAAATAGAGTTAGGGTTCTGAAGGCCGGCATCAGTCCCTTTCAGCATGGTCAGCGAGAGTAATTTAGGCGCGTCGACATCCATGAAGTTGCCGGTTTTTGTCACTTTCTTATCGCCGAACGACAGGATATGTTCACCTTCCCACGATGACATAACCACGTATTTAAAGCTGCTGCCATAATGCGTCTGGAGTTCTTTCCCCAGCGGATAAGGGATAGCAGGACCCGAGTATATTTTTCCGTTGCTGGTCTGGTGTTGCAGGACCTGAGCGATACGGTCGTAGTTGCGGTGGTACGTATTAAACGACAGTTCGTCGTAAATCCACAGACCGATCAACATGGCTACGGCCATCCCTACCGACAGCCCACCGATATTGATGATCGAGTAACTTTTGTGTTTAACCAGATTCCGCCAAGCGATTTTAAGATAGTTTGTTAGCATAGGGGGGAAGGAGGAGAGGGAAGATGGGGAAGAAAGGACGAGAGGGTTTAACCTTCCTCCCTTTCTTCCCCTTCCTGCCTTTACTCCGTTTTAAGTGATTTCACCGGATTCATCAGAGCCGCTTTCACACTCTGGAAACTGACGGTCAGTAAGGCAATACTCACCGACAAGACACCGGCCAGCGCGAACATCCACCAGGTTATGTCAATTTTGTAGGCGAAGTCCTGCAACCACCGATTCATGACGTACCAGGCTACTGGAGAGGCAAGCACAATGGCAATCGCCACCAGTTTGAGGAAATCTTTCGAGAGTAAACCGACAATACTGGTGACGCTGGCTCCCAGCACTTTACGCACGCCAATTTCTTTGGTCCGTTGCTCAGCGGTGAACGTAGCGAGGCCGAATAGTCCCAGGCATGCCACGAAAATGGTCAGTCCCGCGAAAAGACCCAGAATACGACCGGTTTTCTGTTCAGCCAGATACGTATTGTTGAAGCGTTCGTCCAGGAACGAGTACGTAAAGGGGGCATCGGTAGTGAGCTGCTCCCATTGCTTTTTCAGGGAAGCTACGAGTCCAGCGATGTCTTTGGTTTTCACTTTAACAATCACCGTACCGGCGTTTTTGCTCAGTACCATAACCAGGGGAGAAATGCGTTCGCGCATGGACCGGAAATGGAAGTCTTTCACCACACCAATGACCCGAAGCGTTGCTTTTTTGCCGTCGTTGTCGCTATTACTGATCGTGTGCCCAACAGCTTTATCGTTCCAGCCTAATGTCCGGGCTGCGGTTTCATTCAAAATCACTCCCGCCGAGTCGGTACCATACGCTTTGGAGAAATTCCGACCTTCGGCCAGTTGCATCCCCAGCGTCGGAATGTAATTATAATCGACATCGTAGCGGAGCGTTTTTACTAACTGGGTCGAATTACTTTCGGGGTAGACCATGAAGTTGTTATTGTTGCTTGGCCCGGCAGGTAAATAACCGGACGTACTCACATTCACGACCCGCGGGTCCTGCATGATCTGGTTGCGGAATACGTCCTCTTTTTTGTCGAGCAACCACGTTTCCGGCAGCACCAGTACCTGCTCTTTGGTATAGCCTAACTTCTTGTTCTGAATGTAATCGAGTTGCTGATATACGACCGTCGTACCGATCATCAACGTAATGGAAATGAAAAACTGAACCACGACCAGACCGCTACGTAAGCCGATACTTTTGCGATCGCCCGTAAACCGGGTGCCTTTCAGCACCTGAACGGGTTTGAACGACGACAGGAAAAAGGCAGGGTAACTTCCGGCCAGAATTCCCACCACTACGCCAAGCAATAATAGGCCCGGTAAAAGCCACGGGCTAGCCGCAAAATTCAATACCAGGTTTTTCCCCGCCAGCTCGTTGAAAAGCGGCAATGTCAGGTACACTAGCCCAATCGCCAGTGTGAGCGCAATTGATGTTAGCAATAGTGACTCGATCAGAAATTGGCTGGTCAGGCTTTGCCGCACCGATCCCATTACTTTTCGGATGCCAACTTCCTTTGCTCGTTTCGAGGCTCCGGCCGTAGACAGGTTCATAAAATTGATGCAGGCAATCAGCAGCATGAATACGGCAATGGCTCCGAAGATATAGACGTACTGAACATCGCCGTTGGCTTCGATTTCGCCCGTTAAATTTGAGTGCAGATGAATACCGGTTAAGGGTTGTAGCAGAAAGCTGAGATCGTTGCCTTTCCGCCGAAACTGGGCCAGACTCATACCAAACGCCTGCTGAATTTGCGAGCCCATGTATTTACTGACTACCTGCGGCAATTTCGCTTCCAGTTGTTTATAATCGTAGCCTTTGGGTAGCACCAGATAGGTGAAGAAACCCGACGTCATCCACGACGGTGATTTTGCATCCGAAACGCCAGCCATCGACAGCAGCATATCGAAATGAAAATGCGAATTGACCGGCATTTTGTCGATTACGCCCGTAACCCGAAAGAGCGCATTCCAGCTTTTAATCGTTAAGGATTTGCCCATCGGATTTTCGTCGCCGAAAAATTTCCGCGCCATCGCCTGCGTAATAACCGCGGTGCCGGGCTGAATCAGGGCGGTTTTGGCATCACCCTGAAGCAGTGGGAGCGTGAAGACCTGAAAGAAATTGGAATCGACGTAAGCGACCTGATCATCCCGAAACGTTTTGTCGCCAACGGTAATGCTTGGTGAGCCGGCTGTACGAATCCGGGTAGCGTCTTCAACTTCTGGATAGTCAGCTTTCAATGCCTGGGCCACTGGTGGCATGACGTTGGCTTCGTTGATCTGACCACCGTTCATGATGCCCCGAAAAACGACCCGTACAATCTGGCTCGCTTTCTTATTGGAACGATCATAGCTTAACTCATCGAAGACGTAAAGGCTGATAAGCAGACACGTAGCGAGTCCAAGCGCCAGACCCACAATATTGATGGCCGAGAACGCTTTATTACGGACCAGATTCCGCCAGGCAATTTTAATATAGTTCTGAAGCATAGGTACGTAGCGCGTAGTGAATGGAACACGTTACGTACTTTCATGACCAAATGACGTACCACGATTGTAATCGGTTAACTATCAATTAGATATGTTTATGCCATAGAAAAGTAATGTCCGCAAACGGACGCCGGGCGGACAATGGCGGACAAAGCGAGAGAATGATAAAAAACGGGTATCGAGCTAGCTCTGAACGAGGTGTTTGTGTAGTAGCATAGGGGTAAGGGCATGGGGCAGAGGAAGCGAACTCATTTACCATCTGCCCCATGCCCTTACCCCTTACCGCTCTGTTATTCGGAACGTAACGATTTGACTGGATTTGTAAGAGCGGCTTTGATGCTCTGAAAACTCACGGTCAGTAAAGCTATCCCAACCGCCAGTAAGCCGGCCAGCGCAAATACCCACCACTCAATGGAAATTTTATAGGCAAAATTGTTCAGCCACTGATTCATGGCATACCAGGCCAGGGGTGAGGCAATGAGTAGGGCAATCAAGACCAGTTTTAGGAAATTTCGGGAGAGCAAAATCACTACGCTGCTGACCGACGCACCCAGCACTTTGCGAATCCCGATTTCCTTCGTGCGCATTTCGGCCGTGAACGTCGCTAATCCAAATAAACCCAGGCACGAAATCAGTACGGCTATGGCAGCAAAGGCGTTGAACAACGTAGCGGTACGTTCTTCGGCTCGGTAAAGTCGGTCGAAGGTTTCATCCAGGAATTTATAGTCCAGCGGACGGCTGGGAATCAGCTCTGCCCAGGCTTTCTGGATTGCTTTGAGGGCGTCCGATTCTTTACCCGCTGCCACCTTTACGTACAGACCGTTTCGCCAGGCTGGGTTATTGAATAGCACCAGCGGCTCAATTTTTTCGCGCAGACTCTTGAAGTGAAAATCCTTTACGACGCCGATCACGACGCCCTTCCTGCTCTGAAAATGAAACCGTTGCCCAACGACCGGTTTGCGTAAATTGAACTTCCTGACCGCCGTTTCGTTCAACACTACGTTCTGTTCGTCGGCTGTGCTGTTTGCCGCGAACCAGCGCCCCTGGGCCATCTTCAGGTTGAAGAGCGTCTGGAAATTGGGCTCTACAGATAGCTGGTTGACAGTCGGTTGGAAATCGGCGGGGCGCCCGTCCCAATCCAGGCTACCGCTGTGCGAACTCTTAATCTCAACGATGTTCTGACTGGCGATGGTGGCGTCTACAATACTCGATTCGGTGAGCAATTTATCCTTTAAGGTCTGCGGGTCAACCCTGGGCTGAAGATTCCACGGCATCTGAACGGTAATCACATGGTCGCGGTCGTAACCCAGTTTGGTGGTGCGGATGAACCGAATCTGCTGATAAACTACCAGGGTGGCAATCAGAAAAATGATGGAAACCGTAAACTGAACAACCACTAAACTTTTGCGGAACGTGCTGTTGGTTGTACCCGGTACATTGAGGCCACGTAACGCCCGAATTGGCTGAAACGAAGACAGCAGGATTGAGGGATAAACGCCCGTCAGAACAATGGTTAACAACGTAGTGCCGGCCAGTACCGACCAAAGCGACCAATCGTCAAAGGCAAGGTGGAAGGTTTTGTTGGTGAGGTTGTTGAAAGCCGGCAGGAAGTTGTAAACCAGCAGCAAGGCTAGGCCCAAAGCAGCCACACACATAACTACTGATTCCAGAATAAACTGGCCAAAAAGTTGGGCATGGCCGGCACCAATTATTTTTTTGACGCTTACTTCTTTTGCCCGGATACTCGCCCGAGCCGTTGTCAGGTTAACGTAGTTGATACAGGCCGTAAGCAGAATAGCCAGCGCTAATCCCAGAAAAATAAAAATGGTTTTTCGGTCGCCCTGCTCACTACCGTAGCGGTCAAGCGTATCAAAGTGCATATCGGCCAGCGGTTCTGCTTCGAGCGTAATACTGGTATCGATCTTGCCGGTTTTAGTGTCTTTTTTCGCGATCTGAGTAATTTGGGTCAACTTCTGGCTGACCTTTTTTAGATCGGCATCTGGCCGGAGCAATACGTAGGTTTCGTAGTTGAAGTTTCCCCAGTTGTTGTCGTTTTCATACGTTTTGGGATTTGCCAGATAAGCGGCCATCGGCAGAAAGCAGTCGTACTGAAAACTTGAATTGGTGGGATTGTCTGCAAAAACTGCCTGAACTACGTAATCAAGCGTATCAATCCGAATGACTTGCCCCACCGCTTTTACTGAGCCAAACCACTGATTCGCTCTCGACTCCGTCAACGCCACGCTACGTATGTTCTTCGTAAAATCGGTCAGACTGCCCTCAACGAGTTTATAATCAAAAATAGAAAACCAGCTTCCGTCGACGCAGGCGGCTTTATCTTCGCTAACCAGTTGATTCCTTACCCGGATTGGCACCCCATTCCAGAAAGGCCTGGCGATACGGGCTACCTGCTCGACTTCCGGTAGTTTTCTGGCTTGTTCAGCCAGCGGAAGAGGTGTTGTTGACCAGTGCCAGACTTCTTCCTTATTCACTCGATTGTGCGAAATGATCAGGTTCGTCCGCGATGCGTTAGTATGATACGTATCAAAACTAAGCTCATTCTGCACCCACAGTAAAATCAGCACGGCAGCCGCCATGCCGATGGCGAGGCCCGTTACGTTGAGAATACCAAAAAGTCTGGTCTTCAGTAAACTACGAATGGCGAATTTAAAGGTGTTGAGTTGCATAGGGCATAGGGGTTTGGGCATATGGCGTAGGGTTTGGGGTGCGAAGCAACTGTTTCCCATGCCCCGAACCCTTTGCCCTATGCTAGTCACTGCGTAGCGATTTCACCGGATTCATCAGGGCAGCTTTGATACTCTGGAAACTCACCGTTAACAGGGCAAGAACGACCGTAAAACAAGCCGCTCCCACGAACAGCCATACACTTAGTGTTACGTGAAACGGGTACGTATCGAGCCAGCGGTTGAGCGACAACCAGGCAATTGGTATCGCAATCAGTAGGGCTATCACCAGCAACCAAAGCACGTCGCGGGAAAGTAGAGCAGTCACTTCGGCCACCGAGGCTCCGAGTACTTTGCGAACGCCAATTTCTTTGGTCCGTCGCTCGGCGGAGAACGTAGCAATGCCAAACAAACCCAGACACGAAATAAACAGGCAAAGCCCGGCCGCCCAGGTAATGATCTGCCGTAGACGAACTTCCAGATCGTATTGCTCAGCAAGAATCGTATCCAGAAATTGATAACTGTAGAAATGCTGTGGTATTAGTTGATGATACGTGCGATCAAGCAAGGCCAGCGTTCGCGTTACGTTGCCAGCCTGTATCCGAACCCAGATTTCGCCAAATGCCAAATCCGCATCGCCGACAAAAACCTGCGGTTGGATCGATTCGTGTAGCGATGAATAATGATAGTCCCGAACAACGCCTACTACACGATACGCTTTGTTATCACGCTCCGGAAAAATGACTCGCTGGCCGATTGGGTTTTTCCAGCCCGCTTCGCGAACGAAGCTCTCATTAACTAAGGCATTATCGAGCGTATCAGAAGCGTAAGCAGTTGAGAAATTACGGCCCTGAGCGAGTTTAATGCCCAGCGTTGGTAAGTAATTTTCATCAATGCGCAGGTAATTGACGTCTATATCTTTATCGTTGGTTCGCACGCTGGTGTACTCATCCAGCCGATTTTTTGCCGTTACGCTGACAAGATCAGGCTGGTTGGCAAGCTTTTGCCGGAACAGTTGCGTTACGTTGTCATTACCGGTACGTAACGTTGGCAGGTCAATCCGAACCAGATGTTCTGGATTATAGCCGAGATCTTTTGTCGTCAGAAAATTGAATTGTGAAAAAACGGCTAGCGTAGCCATGATCAGAAAAACCGACAAGGCAAACTGCACGACCACCAATCCCTGACTGAGGTAATTTTTTCCCTGAAGTCCAGCGCGTCCATACAGCACCCGCGACGGATTGAATTTTGATAACACAAAAGCCGGATACGACCCCGCCAGCAGCGCTGTGATAATCAGCAAACCAATGTAGAGCAGGACTAACCGCGTATCGAACAAATACGATAAGCTGAGATTTTGGCCCGAAAGGGCATTGAAGAAGGGCAGAACCAACTGCGCGAAGCCCAGCGCTAACCCGAAAGCTATAGCACTCAGTAATAAAGATTCACCCAGGAATTGCCTGATCAACTGACTACGTTTCCCGCCAATCACTTTGCGAACGCCAACTTCCCGCGCCCGACGTAACGAGCGGGCAACGGTCAGATTAACAAAATTGATGCAGGCAATGGCCAGAATAAACAGCGCGATTCCGCCCAGCAAATAAAGAATCATTGGGCTGGTGGGCATGGCCAGTTCATTGCCACCCCCGTACTCCAGCGTCAGGTGAACATCCGTGAGAGGCTGAAGACCGAATTGCCGCTGTTCCTGATAGCCGCGCTCCTTAGCGGCTTTGGCAACCTGATCACGTCCTAGAACGGCAAACACACGATCAAGTTTTTGCTCAACGTTGAGCGGGGACGCATCAGGACGTAGCACGAAGAAGGTGGCCAAATATTGACTAAACCATTGGTCATTCTTGTACTTGCTTTCGAGAAAGTCAAACGACAGCAACATCTCGAATTGCAGCGAAGAATTGGGCAGTGGATTTTTCGCAACGCCTGTCACCACGAACGGTTCAAACGTACCGTCCATTTCCAGGCTTAATGTCTGCCCCAAAGCATGCGTCGTTCCGAAATACGTTTGCGCTGTTTTCTCCGTCAATACAACTGACCTGAGCGTACTGAATACGGAGCGGGGCGTACCTTCCAGCAAAGGCAATGAAAAGGTCTGGAAGAAATTCGTGTCAACGTAGTGCGCGTTCTGGTTAAACCCTTCGTTGCCACTACGAACGTTAAACGAAACGCCCATCATCCGCGTCACCGATTCAATTTCGGGAATACTGGCTGCAAAGGCAGGGCCCTGAACAGCTCCCGTGTTCCCGGTTCGATTTTTTATGTCGGTACCACTCGCATTCGTCGTTGTATTCGTGAGCCGGTAGATGCGGTCGGCTTTGTCGTGAAAGCTATCAAAGCTCAGTTCATTTTTGAGATATAAAACAATAACCAACACACAAGTAAGTCCCAGACTTAACCCCGATAAATTGATTAGACTATAGACCCGTTGGTTGACCAGATTTCGCCAGGCAATCTTGAGATAGTTCGTTAGCATGTTGCACAGTTTCTGTTACCTTTATTAAAAACTTCGTCTGTTAAAAACGTCCTTACGCTATGGAGACCGTTATCGAACAACTCACCGACTTTGACGACGAAAAAATGTCGAGTTACAACCATTCTGAATTGCAGAGTCATCTGGCTTTTCTGCTCAAATTATCCTATCGTACTCAATACAGTATCCTGACCGAACTTGATTTCGATTTTGCATCCGGCAAAACCCGCCCTGACCTGGCTATTCTGCCAAAACGCAAGGCCGACTGGTTAGCCGATGAAATTGTCGTGCAGGACATACCGTTGACTACTATCGAAATCCTCTCTCCTGAACAAAGCCTGAACAGTCTGACCGATCGCATCTATAAAAAACATTTCCCCGCTGGTGTTAAATCGGTCTGGTTGGTGGTGCCAACTGTCCAAACCGTTTCTATCCTTCTGCCCGACCGTCGTCAGGTTAATTTTGCCGAAGGTGTAGTCGCCGATCCGGTGACCGGGATTCAACTCAAATTGAGCGAAATTTTCGAAGGTTAGATGCTTAAAAGAATCGCCCAAGTGGTTGATTCTATGTTCGTCATTTACTATTAGCAGGCAAACCAATTTCTTTCTCAACACCATCAATGATACGTTGCCGCTCTTGCTGCGACTTATCGCGGGCGTTAACGGTACGGTCATAGGTAAAATCTTCGCCATCTTTCTGAAACCGGTAGCGTAAAAATAACTGACCTGATTCCGGATCGTAATTCACCTCTTTGGTATACGGATTCTTCCCACCAACGGCTAGTACCTGCGAACCGCTTCCACTGGCTGAAATTGTGGGTCCATTACCCTGGATGACTGTCACGGATTTGCTGTGAAAGGTCGGTGGCTCAGGTGCCTTTGGTGCCGTGGGCGGTATAGGCGGCTCAGGCATCCGAATGTTCAGCGAATCCAGGATACGTTCGCGCAGAGCGTCTCGTTCCGATTTGTTCAGGCTCGATACGTCGAACGTACGGTCATAGTCAATCGGTTTACCGTCAACCGTGCCGTTTACGCGAATTGACAGGTTTTTCTCGTCGTCACTAATGCTCTGACTAATTGAGTTGTGTTGCTGGGCAAGAGCCAGCGAGCCGGTTAGGGCTAAGAATGTTGTTAAGATTATTTTCATGGTTTTTAGAATGGAGTAGAGGGGGAGTAAAAGGACGAAAGGGATTTTACGTCATCTATTTCCCTTTGGTCCCTTTCTTCCCACCCCTCCCTTTACTCCGTTTTGAGTGATTTGACCGGATTCATCAGGGCAGCTTTGATGCTCTGGAAACTGACGGTGATGAAGGCAATCGATAGTGCCAGCGCTCCGGCTACGACGAAGATCCACCACGGGATGTCAATTTTGTAGGCAAAGTTCTGCAACCATTTGTTCATGACCCACCAGCCAATCGGTGAGGCAATCAGAATCGCAACGACGACCAGCGTCAGGAAATCCTTGGAAAGCAGCAGGACGATGTTCGTGGTCGACGCACCGAGCACTTTCCGGACGCCAATCTCTTTGGTCCGTTGCTGGGCGGCAAAAGCTGCCAGCCCAAACAGCCCCAGGCACGAAATCAGGATAGAAATAGCCGTGAAATAGCTCACAATCCGCGAGGTGCGGGCCTCTGCTACGTAATTCTTCTGGAAATCTTCGTTCAGGAACGTGTAGGAAAATGGTTCGTCGGGATGGAGTACCTTCCATTTTTGCTCCAGAAAGCCCAGTACGTTTTCCATGTTGGCCGTGTTGACATGCGCAACGATGTAATTGAAATTGGGGCGGCCACTCAATAGGAAACTGTATGGTTCAATGGTCTGATGCAGATTTTCGAAGTGAAAGTCTTTCAGTACACCCACAATTTCATACGGATGGGTTTCGCCCTGCCAGTCGAAATTCAGCTTTTGGCCAACGGCTTTTGCCAGTGGAATCTGAAACGCTCGTAACGTCGCTTCATTGACCACAATCCGGTTCGTCGTATCGCCCGGAAACTGCCGGGAAAACAGCCGCCCAGTGAGCAGTTTAAATCCCATATTTTGCATGAAATCATAATCGACCCAGTTCGTTTTAACCTGTTGAGCCGTCATGACACCCCGCTCCGGACGATACAGCAGAAAATCGCTGGCGTTGTTGATGCCGGGATAATATTGGGTTCCCGAAGCTCCTAATACCTGATTGTTTCGCAGAATTTCGGTTCGATAGGTAGCGTATGAAGCATTGTCTTCCTTACTACTCAACGGAATGGCAATTTGCTGATCCTGCGTAAAGCCAAGCGACGTATTCCGTAAAAAACGCATTTGTTCCTGAATCACGAACGTAGCGAGGACCAGTCCAACCGAAATCACAAACTGAAACACGACCAATCCGCGACGTAGCGCCACCGCCGATAACGTATTGGCAAATTTTCCCTTCAGCACCTGCGCCGGATTGAACAGCGACAGATAGAAAGCGGGGTAGCTGCCTGCCAGCAAACCCGTCAGCAAAGCCAGACCAACAAACGCCAGCATAATGCCCGGTTCAAGCAGCTCCGATACCTGCAAGGATTTTGCTGTCAGTTGGTTGAACACCGGCATGAGCAGCATAACTAACCCGAGAGCGATAAAAAGCGCCAGCAGTGATAAAACCATCGACTCGCCCAGAAATTGCCCGATCAACGAACTACGCTCGGCCCCCATTACTTTCCGGACCCCCACTTCAGCCGCTCGTTTGACGGAACGGGCGGTGGAGAGATTCATGAAATTGATGCAGGCAATCAACAGGGTAAATAGGGCGATAGAGGCCAGAATGTACAGGTACGTAGTGCTGGTGGTTGGCGTAACGACGTTTTTCAGCTGATCGGAAAGATGCAGATCCGGTACCGAAACGAGAAACAGCTTTTTGTCGAAGCCCACATTCTTTAAATCATTACTGGCGTATTTATCCATGAACGCCGGGAATTTCTGTTGCAACTGAGCCGGATTGGTACCGGGACGTAACTTCAGGTACGTAACGAACATATTGTTGCAGCAGAAATCCAGTTTAGCGGTGCGGAGAAAACCGCCGATCCAGCCCGCCGAGATGGGGAGAAAGAATTTAGCATCGATGTGTGAACGGGCACTTTCATCCCGGTAAATACCCGTTACCTTGAAGTCTTCGCCATTACCCGCTGTACCGCCAATGCGAATCAGTTTATTAAGCGCAGAGGCAGTACCAAACAGTTTGTGGGCAATTTCCTCCGACAGAACCACTGAATGCTGATCGGCTAGTGCAGTGCGTGGGTTGCCCTCCGTAAACTGATAGGATAACAACTCAAAAAATGTCGAATCGACCTGGTAGCCTTTCGTTTCATAGAACGATTTAACGGCTTTGCCACCCTCCCGAATCTGTAGCATTGATTTATCGTCGATCAGATTGACCCATAATCGAGCGACCTGTTCAATTTCCGGAAATTCGGATTTCAGCGCAAACGCATACGGAGCCGATGCGCTGGCCTGCATCTCGCTCCCCGCATCTTTGTTGGCTTTCCCAATAATGGTTTCCTGCGCCATCACATACAGGTCACTGGCGTGTTGCTGATGTTTGTCGAACGACAATTCGCTACGTATGTACAGCAAGAGCAACATGCAGCAGGTCATCCCAACCGACAGCCCGAAGATGTTGATCGCCGAGAACGACTTGCTACGTAGCAGATTACGAACGGCGATTTTGAGATAGTTGGTTAGCATGGTTATAAGAAGTAAAGGAAGAAAGGGAGGAGCGGGACGAAAGGGAGAATGGAAAATCCCACTCGTCCCTTTCGTCCCGCTCCTCCTTACTCCGATCTAAGTGATTTGACTGGATTCATCAGAGCGGCTTTCACACTCTGGAAACTCACCGTTATAGCCGCTACGAGTACGGTTGCCAGAATCGCAATCGCGAAAATGCCGGGGCCGAAGTCGATTTTGTATTCGAATCCCTGTAACCATTTGGTCATAATCCACCAGGCTACGGGAGCTGCCACGACAAAAGCGACCACAATCAGCTGAGCGAACTCTTTCCCGAAGAGCCACAAAATACTGCCGATACTGGCGCCCAGCACTTTGCGAACGCCAATTTCTTTGGTCTTTTGCGTGGCCATAAACAAGACCAGGCCATACAGACCCAGGCAACCGATCAGCACAGCAATACCGGCAAAGAAGTTGACCAGTTTCGACATCGTCTGCTCCTGACGATAGTTGCGTTCGATCTGGACGTCGACAAACTGATGCGTGAAATAGCTATCCGGATAAACCTGGTTGTAGAACGTCTCTAACTGGCTGATTGCCCGCTGAAAATTGCCAGAATGAAGCTGTAGATTAGCCGCGTAATAGCGGTTCGCCCTCGTTGTCATAAAGAGGGGGCTGATCGCTGTTTTGAGTGCTTCCTGATTGAAGTCTTTGACAACGCCTATAATCTCCAAGTTCTTTCCATCGACGAATAGAGGCTTGCCTAACACCTGAGCCGGATTGCTCAGTCCGATTTTGCGGACGAATGTTTCGTTGACCAGCGTTTCGCGGGACGTATCGGACGGGTACAGATTTCGGCCAGCCACAACCTTGATACCGTATACATCGAGGTAATTGACGTCGATGTATTTTCGCTGAATACTAAAATCTTCATTTTTCGGTCGATTGTCATATTTCAGTCCGGTTGAACTCGTCCAGCCGGACTGGGGCGCACCGCTCATGGAATAGCTGAACTTCTCGACGTCGGGAATGCTGGTAGCCAGGTTGCGGAACGTACTCAGCTTTGGTACGTCCTGAACGGGTACATTGGGTAATTGAACGGTTAGGATGGCGTTTTTTCGGAATCCTAGATCTTTATTCTGCACAAACGTCAATTGACTAGTGACGACGATCATGCCGATGATCAGCATTTGCGAGATCGCGAATTGCATGATCACTAAGCCCCGACGTACCGAAAAGCCGCCCACTTGTTGCGAGGTTATTTTTCCCGCCAGCGCCATAACCGGCCGAAAACCCGCCAGCACCAGGGCCGGATAAACCCCGGACAGAGCAATGACGCCAACAATCAATAGAGCCAGCCAGCCAATAACGGATGGAGAGAAATAGAAGGTAAACTTAAACGCGCCCGATAAATTCTGCTGAATGAGGGTCTGTCCGGCCTGAAAAAGCCCAATGGCAATGGCCGTTGCCACAAGGGTAATCAGCGCGGTTTCGCCCATGAACTGCCAGAACAACTGCGGACGTGTGCTGCCCATCACTTTCCGTACACCTACTTCCCGTGATCGGGTGAGCGCCTGGGCGGTTGCCAGATTGACGAAGTTGATGCTGGCCGTAACGATCAGAAAAATACCGATGATCAGCAGCGATAATATAAGCCCTTCACTAACTCCGCCATGATCCGTTGAGAAGTGAATGGCACTCAGGGGTTGCATTGGAAACCGAGTGTCTTTAACACCGTTGGGCTTATATTTTTTGATGAAAGTCGTCATCTGCCGGTCCCAATCGGCCTGAGTAAACCGGTCATTCAGCGTTACGTAGCACTGGGTGCTGCTATTCGTATTATCGAATCCATCGTCATCGCTTCCCCGGTATTCCTTCAGACTGGCCCACGACGGCATGATCGAATACGGGAAATCGGTATTGTCTTTGTAGTCAGCAAAAATGCCGACAATGCGCAGATTCAGACGGCCATCCAGTTTGACGGTTTTGCCGATCACGTTTGCGGTCGTACCAAAGTATTTTTGGGCGCTTTTGGCACTGAGGACAACCGTATTCGGTTGTTTTAAATCGGCCGGGCCACCCTCAAGCCAGTCGTAATCGAAGATGCGGAAATACGTCGGCTCAACAAAGGCGCCTATTCCGTCCGTTTCCTTGAATTTTTTGTCGGGACTTTTTGCCATCGGAACCACTACGGTCGGCTCCTCTTCCTGATCAATCATCGCCAGGTTTTCAATCTCCGGATGATCGTTACGTAGTGATTTCCCAAAGACGTAGGGTACGCCGGGCGTATGGAATTCTCCCGCGGGTGAGAGGAATTTTGTGGTTATTCGGTAAATGCGGTCGTATTTCTGATGGTGCCGATCAATGTTGTAATGGTAGCGGACCAACGCAAAAATCAGCATGGCGCTGCCGATGCCGAGCGCAAGCCCCGTTATGTTGATCAGCGCATACGACCGATTTTTAATCAAATTCCGCCAGGCGATTTTAAGATAGTTTAGCAGCATAGGACAGGGGGGAGTAAAAGGAGGAGCGGGACGAAAGGGACAAGTGGGATTTACCATCCTCCCCTTTGTCCCTCTCCTCCCTTTACTCCGTTTTTAATGATTTTACCGGATTCATCAACGCGGCTTTCACGCTCTGGAAACTGACCGTTAACAGCGCAATCAATACCGTTAGGCCACCGGCCAGCAGAAACACCCACCAATGGATGCTCGTCCGGTAGGCGAAATCGTTCAGCCAGGTGTGCATGGCATACCAGGCAATGGGCGAGGCAATAATCAGCGCCACAATCACCAACTTCATAAAGTCTTTGGAGAATAGCGTCACTAAACTTATCTCCGACGCGCCAAGTACTTTGCGGATGCCAATTTCCTTGGTACGTTGCTCGGCCATAAACATCGACAAGCCAAACAGACCCAGACACGAAATCAGAATGGCGATGCCCGCAAAAATGCTGAACAGGGTTTGTTGCGTTTGTTCACGAGCGTAGAGCCGGTCAAAACGACTATCCAGAAACTGATAATCGAACGGATGCTCCGGGAAGAATCGCTTCCAGACCGTTTCAACGCGCTGAATTGCCGTCGGTACATCGCCTTTCAGCGGAATGGATAGCCATCGGAAGTTTTCTGTCGACATAACCATCGCCAGTGCGGCCATCTCCTGGTGTAAGGATTCGAAGTGAAAATCTTTCGTAACACCAATAACCTGGCCTTTCACCTGACCGTATCGGAAAGCTTTGCCAATGGCTTGTTCGGGTGTCCAGCCTAACTGACGCACAGCCGTTTCATTCAGGACGATCATCGACGTATCAGTGGAGTAGGATCGGGAAAAATTGCGTCCGGCAGCCATTCCAATCTGATAGGCCGGAATGAAATCGTAGTCAACGCGCAGGCCCCGCAGATTGATTTTGACCGGAGCCATACTATCGCCTTTTGCCGCCGAGGCATCCCAGGAGTCGAGCAACCGCATGGACGGAATTCGTGATGAACGACCCAGACCGCGCACCGCACCGGTTTGAATGAATTGTTCTTTGAGTGTTTCGAAATTCCGGGTCGAATCGCTAAAATCGGGCATCAGTAAAACCTGGTCTTTCGCATACCCCAGCCGGTAATCCTGAATGTACTTCATCTGGTTATACACTACAGCTGTGCTGATCATCAGGGCAATCGCTATCGCGAATTGGGTGATAACCAGTACCTGTCGAAGTTTACCGGTACGCATGGTTGAGGCAATCTGGCCTTTCAGTACGCCAAGTGGCCGGAACGACGTCAGGAAAAAAGCTGGATAACTGCCCGCTACCAGGCCCGTCAGCAACGTAATGCTAACCAGAATAATAAGAAAAACAGGATCGAGAAGTTGGCTGAAAACCAGTTGTTTCTGCGTGAACTGATTGAGCGCGGGTAGACAGAGCATAACCAGCAGAATGGCGATGCCCAAAGACAGAGTTACCAATAAAATGGATTCGCTCAAAAACTGACCAATGAGCTGGGTGCGCAAAGCCCCTACAACCTTGCGCATCCCAACCTCTTTGGCCCGCCCCGCCGAACGGGCTGTTGCCAGATTCATGTAATTGATGCAGGCGATCAATAGAATGAATAAACCAATGGCCGAGAATAAATAGATATAACTGATGTCGCCCGTTGGCTCTACCTCTGAATCGGTGTGCGACCGTAAGTGAATACTCGTCAGGGGTTGCAGATTCAACACCGACCATTTTGACGGATTCCGCCCTTCTTCCGGTGGAATATTCTTGTTCTGAAAAGCCGGGAATGCCGCTTCAATACGTTTGGGATCGACATTGGGTGGTAGTAACACATACGTATTGAAGGCGTTGTTACTCCAGTTTTTTCGTAACGCTTCCGCCCCGTATACGCGGGGGTCGTTAAACGTCGAGAATGAGGCCAGAAACTTGGGGTGAAAATGCGCCTGAGCGGGCAGCGGCTCATAGACGCCCGTTACCGTCATATCGAACTGGTTATTAAGCCGCACCGTCTTGCCAACTGGGTTTTCGTGGCCAAAGTATTTCTCCGCCATCGGCCGGGAAAACATAATGGAAAACGGATTGGCCAGCGCCTGATCCGGGTTGCCGCTGACGAGGTCAAAATCAAATACCTTGAATAGATTGGCTTCGGCAAAGTATATATCGTCCTCGTTGAAGGAATGTTCGCCGTACTTTATCAATCCGCCGTTATCAATGGTTCGGACAACCTGTTCAGCTTCCGGGAAATCCTGCTTGATCAACGGTCCAAACGGCGGTGCCAACTGCGCCAGCTTTAACGAAGCGCTTCCTTCCGATGACAGAAAGGTTCGGGTAACGCGGTAAGTGCGGTCTGCGTTTGTATTATAGCGATCGTAGCTCAGTTCATCTTTCACGTAGAGAGCAATGAGCAGGAAACACGCCAGACCAGCGGCCACGCCCGTAATATTGATGAAACTGAACGCCTTATATTTTCGAAGATTGCGAAACGCGATAAGCAAATAGTTACGTAGCATAACATGTACAGAGTTTGGCGCCATACAAATCTGCCCAAATGCTATACCAGAAAATTAACTGTCTGATTATCAATAATAAAATTTAGTTTTTAGAAGGTGAATGTCCGCAAACGGACGCCGGACGTACAGTTGCGGACAGGAGTCTGTAGAAGCTGGTTCGCCGACGTGACCTAATATCCTGCGATTCTCTATTATTCTGAACGTAGTGATTTGATCGGATTGACCAAAGCTGCTTTCACACTCTGGAAACTTACAGTCAGCAAGGCGATACCGACGGCCAGCAAACCGGCCAGGGCGAACACCCACCAGGCTATCGTGATCTTATACGCAAAGTCATTGAGCCACTGATTCATGGCATACCACGCCACCGGACTAGCGATCAGGATAGCCAGTAGCACCAGTTTCACGAAATCTTTTGAAAGCAACGTAACGATGCTGGCGACCGACGCACCCAGCACTTTTCGAATACCAATCTCTTTGGTGCGTTGCACGACCACAAACGAAACTAGGCCGTACAGCCCCAGACCGCAAATAAGCACGGCGATTCCGGTGAATACGTTGATCAGCCGGGCTGTGAGCGCTTCGGTCTCATACTGTCTGGCGATCTGATCATTCTGAAACTCGTATTCAAAAACCTCATTAGGATATAACCCCTGCCATGTTTCCCGAATGCGCTGTACCGTCTGCTCCTGATTTTGGCTCGTGATGCGAATGCCTGCCTGTGCATACATAGGCGCGTAGCTGGCGATAAAACAGGGGCCGATAGGGTCGCGGAATGATTTCTGATGAAAATCGCTGATCACGCCAACAATGGGGAGCGGAACCGGCGAGAGATAGTACTGCATTGTTTTACCCAGCACTTGCTGCGGATCGCGGAAACCGAGCTGACGCAGCGTGGTTTCGTTGATCAGATACTCCCGAATGGTGTCGCTGGGTACGATGTTACGTCCGGCAATGAGCTGTAGACCGTACGTTTTCAGGTAATTTGCGTCGGCCAGTCGCTCCCGAATCGGAAATCGCTCCCAATCGGGTTTGCCGTTAAATTTGAAGGAGCCGCCGTAATTCAATTCGCTCGCCGGGGGACGATGTTCGAAACTAACCGATTGAATAGCCGGATACGCGGATAACTGCTGTCGAAAAGCTTCCTGCGTGGCGGGCTTCTTATCGGGTATAGTCACCATCACTACGTTGTCTTTCCGAAAACCCAGGTCCGCCTGCTGCATGTAACGGATTTGATTCGCAACGACCAGCGCCCCAATAATCAGCACCTGACAAACCATAAACTGCACGACAATCAGGGTTTGACGGATCGGAAAATTCCCAGCAGAACGTAACGTTAGTGTACCTTTCAGAGCCGCCCACGGATTAAATCCCGACAAAACCGCAGCCGGATAGCCGCCCGCCAGGCCAATCACAACGCTGATCAGCAATACCACAAACCCGAACGTCTGCCCGTTTATCGGCAACGACAAATTCACTGACAACCACTGATTGACCAACGGCAACGTAGCGGCAACCAGCAGCAAAGCCAGGCCGGTTGCCGTCAATACGATAAGGCTCGTTTCGAGAAGAAACTGGATCACCAACTGCCCCCGCGAACTCCCCAGCGTTTTGCGAACCCCTACTTCTTTCCCACGCCGAAGTGCCTGCGCTGTGGCCAGGTTGATGAAATTGATACAGGCTGCCAGAATCAGCAACGAGCCAATAACACCCAGCGACCACAACAATGAGGCACGAATGGAACCGCCACCTCGTGCTACATCGAAGTGGAACTCGCGCATGGGTTGCAGGTGAAACCGGAAAAATTTAGCATCTGGTCCGTACTGACGTTTCGCCAAAGCCGGAAATGCTCGGTCGAGGCTGGTAGCGGTATCCGGATCACGTAGCGTAAGGTAAATCCGGTTCGTACTGTTCAGGAGTCCCCAGTCCGTTTGGTCATACGTCGGGTCGTGTTGCTTCAGGGTTGCCAGCGAGATAAAGATTCCCAGATCCGTATCGGCCGTCGTTGGCGGATCGGCGAGTACACCCGCAACCGTTACATTGGTTCGATTGTCGAGCGTTATGGTCTGTTCCAGCGGGTTCGTTTCGCCAAAGTATTTTTGCGCGTACGCCTGGGTCAGAACAACCCGATTCGGTTGTTGAAGTGCCGTTTTGGGATCGCCCTGCAACCACGTATAACTCAGTATATCGAACCAGTCCGGCTCAACAAATCCCATATGGTTATGCTCCCGAAACCGAAGGGGTTCGGCTCTACCCGCTCGTTTTACACTAAGGGTCATTTCCCGAATCATCCTCAGGAATGCCGCTTGGTCTACCTGCGGATATTCCGTTCGCATGACCTGCGCCATCGGCAGAGGTGCTTCGGGGTTAAGTTCAATCGAGCCATCGTCAAGGTACAAATCGGTGTCGACCCGAAAAATCCGGTTGTAGTTGGCATGGTGCCGGTCGGTGCTATAATGATAGCGAATGAACAGAAAAATGAGTAGTCCACCCGCTATGCCTACGGTCAGACCCACTACGTTCAGGAGCGAATATCCACGTTGCGAGCGCAGGTTTCGGAGGGCAATTTTGAGGTATGAACGAAGCATGTTGGTTCTAGTTTGTTATCTTTGATTATCATTCTGAGAAAATCTCGTTACGCATGGAAGCAGTCATTGAGAAAGTATCTGATTACGAGCGCGAACGTGGAAAGCCTATGCCCACCTTAAATCACGCTTACATACAAAAAAATTTGCTTGTTAGTTTAGACTATCGCTATCGGAAAACCCACACTATCCTGTCTGAACTCAATATCACAATGCCCGAACGGCCGGATACGGTTCCGGATATTGCCATCTACCCTAAACTGCAAATTGACTTCCTGCATGACGTAACGTCTATGACTGATATGCCGCTGACTGTAATCGAAATTGTGTCTCCTTCCCAATCCGATGCCGAAATCCTGACCAAGTTCGAGCGATATTTCAACGCGGGTATTCAGTCATGCTGGTTAGTAATGCCTAGTCTTCAGGCCATCGCCGTATACTCAGCCATTGGTAAATACCAGTTTTTTACGGATACAACGACACTCACTGATTCGGCTACAAACATCGAATTGGTATTGAGCGAAATTTTTGCCTGAACGTTTCCTGCCAATACGTCTACTCACTCCGTAAACTCTTCACCGGATTCACTAAAGCCGCTCGAATAGCCTGCGTACTGACGACCAATCCCGTTAACAGGGCCAGAATAAACGCTACCAGCACAAAGGGGGACCACGACAAATCGGTCCGGTAGGCGAAATGCGTTAGCCAGTCGCTTAACAAATAATAGGCTAATGGCCAGGCAATCGCATTGGCAATCAGTAGGATCAGCACGAACTCTTTCATGAATAAATTGACAATGCTGATTGTGGAGGACCCCAGCACTTTGCGGATGCCGATTTCTTTGGTACGTCGCGTTACGTTTAATGACACCAGCCCTAACACCCCCAACAACACAATGATCAGTGCCAGTGTAGTGGCCAGCCGGGATGCCTTTTGCAGTTGTTTTTCGGTTTTGTAAAGCTTCTGGAGCGTATCGTTTATGAATGAATATTCGAAGGGTGCATCCGGAAACAATCTTGCCCATTCTCTGCGAATAGCCTCTACGGTTTCAGGAAGATGACCAGCGCTGGATGAACCTGGTGCTAGTTTGAGCGTAAAATAGCGGTAAATGGGATTTGCCCGGACATGGAAGAAGATGAGCGGATTGATAGGTTGATGCAGCGGGCCAAAATGAAAATCGTTTACGATGCCATCTACCCGATAGGTGACGCTACCGCCCTGCAACCGCACAAGCTGGCCCATAGCTTTGGCCGGATCACGCCAACCCAGCGCCTTTGCCGCTGACTCGTTTAGCACAACTCTTGTAGAGTCATAACCGCCACCGTTGGCGTGAAAAAACTGCCCTTCCTGTAGGTGAAGCCCATAGGTTTGCGCAAAGTGTTCGTCGGTGATCAGCACATCAACAGTAGTGGCCGCCGTACTGTCGCGTCCCTGTCGGAACAACCTGCTGCTGCCGCTGCTTCGTCCGTCCGGAACGACAAACGACAAACTCACATCGCTCACACCAGGAATGCGCGCAAGCTGGTTCCGAATGCCTTCCATCCGTTGCACCCCATCCTTCGACCAATCGCGCGGGACAGAGGCTACCGTCATGATCTGGTCTTTCTGATACCCTAAGTCTTTACTGAAAAAATAAGCCACCTGCCGACTGATCACCATTGCCCCCACAAACACCAAAATGGCGACCGTAAACTGGAATACGATAAGAGCCCGGCGTAGGCCGATCCCTTTCTGCACCGAGGCTCCAAATCGCCCTTTGAGTGATTCAATAGAGGGCATACTGGACAGCACAAAAGCTGGATAACCACCCGCCAATAGGGCAACCAGCAATACCCCACCAACCAAGCCTGCAAAAGCAACCGGCGACCACGTAATCAATGACGGGATTGGCCGCTCCAGCAAATCCGCGAACATCGACCGGAAGATTTCGTGAAAACCCAGCGCCAGCAACGTAGCACCGATCGTTAGCAGAAGGGCTTCGGCCAGAAACTGACCAATAAGTTGCCGTTTCAACCCACCCAAGGCCTTCCGAACACCGATTTCCCGCAGGCGCGTCGCTGATATGCCGATGGTGATGTTGACGAAATTGACTACCGCCATTAGCAGAATAAAAACCGCAATAATGGTCAGCGTGAGGACCATCTTTTCAACCAGACCATTGTTGCCTTTTAGGTACTGCGTCTTCAACGGACTAAGCGATACGTCGAGATTTTCCTTGAAACCCGGCGGTGCATACGTCGCCAGAACCTTGGCTATAGGTTGGGTTAGTTGATCGGCCGTTACGCCCGGTTGCAGTTCCAGGAAGTTCGGAATGTACTGATTCTGCCAGGAGTTTATCCCGGCTTCCGGCGCGAAGTAACTGACGTTACGCATCGGAATAAAAACCTCGTCTTTTACACCTACCAGATCCGTAACGCTATTCTTTGCCAGATCCTGCAGCACACCCGTTACGGTGAATAGCTGTTTGCCGCCCGCGGGTGTTTGTACGGCTAGTTGTTGCCGAAGTACATCGGTTTTGCCGAAAAACTTCTGAGCAACGCCTTCAGTGATGACAATGGAATTGGGTTCGCGGAGGGCCGTTTTGGGGTCGCCGTAGGCCATAGCGAAACCAAACATAGGCAACAAGGTCGAGTCACCTACTTCAATACTTTGCCGGAAGTGCTTCTGATCTTTCGAGATAATCGCCGTTACGCCGTAGAACCGGTAATAATTGGCGACCAGGTTGGGGTATAACTGCTTAAGTGTCGGGCCAAGAGGAGCCAGTGTCGTGATGTCCATGCCCATGGTGGCTTCTTTCCAGTGGCTATGTACCAGATACTGTTGATCTGCATTTCGGATGGTTTTATTAACAGCGAGTTCGCCCTGAATGTAGTTGCTGATGAGCAGCAAAAACGTCATGCCAACCGTCAGGCCAAGTAACGTAACAAGCGCATAAAAACGTCGCCGAAGCAGGTTACGAATCGCGATTTTGAGGTAATTCTGAAGCATGGGACAACCGATTTACGATGTAGATGCGAAGGTATCGACAATCGGAAATGGTTCACGCTTTTTGTTGATTACTAGCCTGTTAAAAAATGTTAAGCCAGCATTTGCCCAGTTATACGCTACGCGAAGACACTACGTGGAATCGTTCTGGAAACAAAGGTAACTATGACCTCATCTGAACGGATCACATGACCACTTTTCTGGTTAGTTTAGTTAAGCTCATGAGCCAGATAATGAACAGGGGTATACTGAAAGAAAATACGGCAATCAACAGAATTTCGGCCAAGGCAGGCAATACACTAATCGGATAAATCAGGTCGTAACCTACCTGCACGAAGAAAAAGTGAGAGAGAAACACACCGAACGTAAGCGCGGCAACTTTTGCCAATAAAGGGGACGGGTTAATTCTAATTTTCTGTACAATCACGAAGACCGAAAAAGTCATCAGGAAGACGTTGATACCCGAGAAATACCAGATTATTTCAAGATTGGCGTAACTGCCAGGAAAATAGTTCTGAGTTAGGATAAAGCCGCCCGACGTAACGGCGTAGCCGATTGTAAACAGGAGTATAGTCACCGACAACGTGCGGCTCCAACTCCAGTTAAGCGGATAGTGAACCAGATAATAAGCTAAAACCAGGTAGCCCAGAAAGCCGGAAAAATAATAGAACGTACCGTACGGATTCCAGTCGCACACACCTAGTAGACCCGTATTGCCGTAGTTACCTGTATACCCTAGAAGCGGAGCCAGCATTCTCAGATAAGGGAGGCACATGCTAACGATCCAAATACCCAGAAACCATTGAATATCACGTCTCGAAGCCTGTTTAAGCCAGGCACTGATAATCGGCATAAACAGGTAGAGGCCAATCAGCATATACACATACCATAAGGCAGTGGTGTCGTAGTTGAAATTGAAAAGGAACGTGTACAGTTTTTGGAGCGTCTTCTCTAGCGTATGGTCTGCGGCAATGATATTGGGGCTGATAATCTTTACCCCGGAATTAACGTAGAGAAAGTAGAGGATCGGTAGCACCATCGACCAGAAGATAAAGGGTATGATCAGTCTCTTGGCTCGTCGGGTATAAAATGTGGCCATGTCCATCTGAACCGGCAACAGCAATACGCCCGAGATCATCACGAACAGAGGCACACAGGGACGTACAAAACTGCCAGTAAAGGCTCCGGTCAGAAATTCATGCCGGTTATTATCAAACTGACCAACAAACGGATCGCAGGAGTGGGATACGATAACCAGGAAGCAAGCGATTATACGCAATAAGTCGACCCACGCGATGTGTTCTCTGTGCATTAGTTGAGGAATTGTTCTCTAGAGGCTGCACAAAAATAAAGAAATAAAATAGCGCCGGGCATGGGGGTAAGGGCAATGGATCGCTTTACCCTTTGCCCTTACCCCCATGCCCGGTGCGATCTATTCCGAACGTAGTGATTTGACCGGATTCACCAAGGCCGTTTTGATGCTCTGGAAGCTGACGGTGAGAACCGCAATCAATACGGCCAGAACAATGGTCGCAGCGAAGTACCACCACTCAAGATTGATTCGATAGGCGTATTTCTCGAGCCAGCCGCTCAGGAAATACCAGCCCAGCGGGAACGCAAGAAGGGCCGCAAACAAAACCAGCTGAATAAATTCTTTCGACAACATGCCCACCAGATTCGCCACGCTGGCTCCCAGTACTTTCCGTACGCCGATCTCTTTCGTCCGTTGCTCGGCGGTGAAAGCTGCTAAACCGAACAGACCCAGGCAGGATATGAAAATAGCCAGAAAGGCAAAATAGCTCGACAGCTTACTGACCGTATTCTCAGCCTTATACAGATTCGCAAACTCCTGATCCGTGAAGAAATAGTTGAACGGAAAACGCGGATTGAACTTCTTAAAGCTTGCTTCCATACTTGCCAGCGCTTGTTTGGTCTGACCGGCCTGTGTACGTACTAAAACGTTTCCCCAATAATTCGTCGTGTCGTTAGCACCCCGTTCCAGGCGCAGAATGAGTGGTTCAATGGCGGTGTGGAGCGAATTAAAGTGAAAGTCTTTCATCAGGCCGATGATTTTTCCCTTCTTACCCCACATCGTCAGTTCTTTACCTACCGGATTTTTATAGCCTATTTTCCGGGCCGACGCTTCGTTGATCAGGTAATTACTCGTGTCGGTGCTGTAATCCGTCGAAAAATCGCGTCCGTCAAGGAGTTTGATGCCCATTGTCCTGACGTAATCAAATGAGACCGCATTCTGGCTGAAGAGTATCAGCTGCGTAGTGTCTTTACCAGGCCATCGAACCCCCTGCGTTGAACTACCTACCGCCAGCGGGTCCGACTGCGAACAGGTTACGGCTTTGATGCCCGGCTGTTTCTCCAACTCCTGCCGGAAGGTCTGGAAATTCTTCTGTAAATCGCCTTCCAGCGGCATATAAAGCAGGTCTTCACGGTTATAGCCAAGGTTTTTGTTCTGTATGAATTGAATCTGGCGGTACACAACGATAGTACCCAGAATCAGCATAATCGACAGGCCAAATTGAAGTATGACCAAACCCTTACGAAAATACGTAGCACTCGACTTAAACTTCAACCCACCTTTCAGAATGACAACCGGATTCAGTGACGACATAAACAGCGCTGGGTAGCTCCCCGAAATAAGGCCTGTCAGCATCGCTAAGCCGATCATCAATAAAAGAAACGCAGGATTTGCAAAATTGAGCGTCAGCTGTTTTTCCGTAAGTCCGTTGAATACCGGTAAGATCAACAGCACAATCAGAATCGAAAACACCAGCGATAACAGCGTAATCAGGATCGATTCACCCAGGAACTGGCTCACCAGACTATACCTGAAAGCGCCGACTACTTTCCGAACGCCCACTTCTTTTGCCCGCTTGACGGAACGGGCCGTAGCCAGATTCATAAAATTGATACAGGCAATGGCCAGAATGAAAATGGCAACAATGGAAAAGATTTTTACATACTCGATACGTCCCCCGGTCTGCTTTCCTCCCTCCCATTTTGAATAGAGATACGACTCGCCGTAGTTCTGCAAAAACAGCTCGACGTTGCTGTCCTTGTTTTTCGTTTTGATGTAATTTTTGATTTTGGCATTTACCTTATCGACCGACGTGTTAGGCGCTAATAATACGTAGCATCGTGGGCCATTATTTTCCCAGTCTTTAGACCACGTATTTGTTTTCTGCCACCGTTCGTAACTCAGCAGGAAATCAAATTTCAGTGACGAAGTTTCCGGAATATCCGCTAAAATACCCGTTACCATGACGTCGTCCTTGTTGTCAATCCGAACGGTTTTTCCCATTGGGTTCTGCCCTTTAAAATACTTGTCGGCCAGCTTTTGGGAAATAACTAACCCATCCGGACGCTTGAGTGCCGTTTTCGGATTGCCTTCCTTAAGTGGGAAGGAGAACATTGTCAGGAAATCCCCCTGCGCGGAGCGACCTTTCTCCTTTTCGAAGATATTACCTACCGTAAACAAGATGGACTCCTCCCAGAGCGCCTGGCTGGCCATCTGAATTTCGGGAATGTCTTTAACGATATTCTCGGCGAGGATGCCAGGTGTCGACGCATACGTATTGATCACACCAACGTAGTGTTGATTTTCCATAACCCGGTAGAGCCGACTGTCGTTTTTATGATAACGATCCATGTGGAGTTCGTCCTGAACCCAGATCATAATAAGTAAGCTGCAGGCCATGCCAAGCGCTAGCCCCAGAATGTTAATGAAGGAAAATGTCTTGTTTTTCCAGAGGTTTCTCCAAGCGATTTTGATGTAATTACGTAGCATGGGGGAAGGGTTTGGGTAAAGGGCATGGGGTTCGGGGCATAGGGTGAAAGCAACGATTTACTCTAGGCCTCGAACCCCATGTTCTCTGCTATTCGCTCCGCAAAGACGCGCACTCAAGCAAGATGTTGCATCGGCAAAAATTTCTAGCTAAAACCGCATAAACCAAAAGCCGGTAAGTCGAAACCTACCGGCTTTTGGGCAAACTCGCTGAGTCAATACGTACTGTCGAGCGTTACTGGATTTTTTGCCAGATCTTGTCAGCAATGTAAAACATGCCCAGATCATTTGGATGGGCTGCTACACCAGGATTTTGGTATTGACTGGCGAAACACTGAGCCTGCCCAAGGATACTGCTTAAATCAACAAGAGTATGACCTTTTTCGGCTGTTACTTTTCGGACAATCGCGTCGAAGTTGGGTTTGTACCATACGCTGGTTGTACAGACAATTCGAACGGGCTGATTGTAGCTGGCTAATCGATCCAGTAACTGACGGAAATTACTCTCTAAGTTCCGGCTTGCTGCCTGCGTGTCGTCAATATTTTCACCAATCCGAACGATGATCAAATCGGGTTTGAAATCAGTAAGAGGCTGATTGAATTCATCCAAAGTATAACCTGGTGTTCCGAACTTTCCTTCGAAGTTTAGCCCTGGATATAATTGCAAGCTGGTTTCCAGAGCCGGATAAAGCGTTTTCAGACGCGCTGTCAATAAGTGAACAAAATCTCTTTCTGGGGCTGATGCGGCCATTCCATTGGAGTTGAACCAGCCGAGCTGTTCAGAAGGAGGATGGTACATAATACTGTTCCCGATAATAAGCATACGCTTGAAATACAGGGCGAATGAGGCCGATCGAGTGTGCGATAGCTTCGTTCCAGCGCGAATACGGCTAAGAATTGTTCCGCCGGTTGATAAGACCATCTGAGTGCCTGTTTGCCATGTTTCTCCGTCATTCGTAGAGTATTCGATAACAGCCTGAGGGGGTAATGAATCGGCAGTAAGCTTTACCTCGGTACTCATGTAAAAGATACCGCCATTCGGTGAAAAATTAGGTGGTGGTACGGTCAATGTATCGGACTGGCTGGGCTGTACGGGTGCAGCTGTTGTAGACGAAACAGGTGTCACCGTTGTTGAGGAGCCTGGCGTTGGGCAAGGACAATTTTTTCCTGTGGTGTCGGGCTTTGCCGGTGTTGATGACGGGGGAGGAGTAGGTTGGGTGTTATCTAAAGCTGGATAATCACTGCTACAGCTATTGAGTCCCAGTAGTATACATACAATAGCACCTACTAAGTGGACTATCACTACGTATGAAAAAAACGTTCGTTGGCTAAGCATACCTGAAAAAATAAACGTTTATTTTCTATCAACAAAATGCCGGAAGTGATGAGAAGATAAAATACGGATTGAGTAGGCTGGCTGCAATAATTGATGACCCAAAATAAAAACGCCGGGAAGTCGAAACCGCCCGGCGTTTTTGTTGTATTGCAAAATCAAGTATTACCGAGCAATTTCAATATTCACCCGACGACCTTTGATGGTGTTCCCTTCCATAGCGTCAACAACGCGGTTTGCTACGTCTTTCGGTACGTCCACATACGTGAACTTGTCGAAAATGTCGATGCTACCGATGCTGCCACCCGGAATGTTAGCCTCTCCGGCAATGGCGCCTACGATATCACCTGGGCGGACGAAGTCCTTGCGGCCAATGCTCACCATCAGGCGAGTCATGTTGGCTTCACGCTCACGCGGAACCCGTTTATCGTCGCGGTCGAAGTAAGGCTTGCGCTCTGCTCCGCGATCATCCCGGGCCGGTCGGAATGCCGCATCACCGTCGTTACGTTCGAAGCGAGGACGGTCTTCGCGATTGCCGAAACGTGATCCACCCCGTTCATTCCGATCGCGATCTGGTCCGTCGTTACGGCCAAAACGGGAACCCCGGTCGTCACGTTCGTTGAAGCGACCTCCACCCCGACGATCTTCGAAACGACCAGCTCCTTCACCACGACCCCGGTCATTAGTGCGTCCACGATCCTCACGACGACGGTCGTCTTCCAGACCAAGATTTTGGTCAGCAAATTCGTTCTTCTCAAGGCCCATACTACGTTTCACCAGAGCCGCTACGATCTGTTCGGTCGTAAAGCCTGTGTGATGCAGTTGGGTTAGTAAATCGTCGTATAGGTTCAGGTCTTTGCTTTCCTGAATTGTCTGTTGCAGTTGCTCAATAAAACGAGCTTTCCGAACGCCAACGATGTCTTCAAAGGATGGAATAACTCCTTTCTCAACCCGTACTTTCGTATACGACTGGATTTCGCGGAAACGGTATTTCTCGTCACGACCGACCATCGAGAAGGCCCGGCCCGACTTACCAGCCCGACCCGTTCGGCCGATCCGGTGTACGTAATATTCTTCGTCTAGCGGAATGTCGAAGTTAATAACAGCATCGACGTCATCGACGTCAATACCCCGAGCCGCTACGTCGGTAGCCACCAGAATGCTGGTTGTTCCCGAGCGGAACTTGCTCATTACGTTGTTCCGTTGCGCCTGACGAAGATCACCGTGCAAGCCTTCGGCCTGATAGCCGCGGATTTGCAGATCTTCAACGATCTCGTCGACTTTGCGCTTCGTATTACAGAATACCAGCAGCAACTTCAGATCGTACATGTCGATCAAACGACACATTACTTCCACTTTCGCTTTTGGCTTTACTTCAAAATAGACCTGCTCGATGTTGGTGTTAGTCAATTCTCTCTTGACAACTTTCACCAGCACTGGATCTTGTAAGAATTTCTGTGTGATCTGCATGATCGGCTTCGACATCGTAGCCGAGAACAGAATCGTTTGCCGCTCTTCGGGCATGTCTTCCAGGATACTTTCAATATCTTCCCGGAAACCCATATCCAGCATTTCATCGGCTTCGTCAAGAATCATCATCTTGATTTTGTCGAGCTTGAGCGTGTTACGTTCCATATGGTCCATAACGCGACCTGGCGTACCAATGACGATATGCACACCGCTCTTGAGCGACCGAATCTGCCGTTCGATGGAATCACCACCGTAAATAGCTTCGATCCGAACCCCTCGCTTATGTTTTGCCAGTTTCTTGATTTCTTCAGCTACCTGCAAGGCCAGCTCACGCGTTGGGCACAGGATCAGCGTTTGTACTGAACGATCCTGAATATCAATCAATTCAAGCGCTGGAATGCCAAAGGCAGCGGTTTTACCCGTACCTGTCTGTGCCTGACCGATGACGTCGCGACCTGCCAGAATTGGTGGAATGGCTTCGGCCTGAATGGGCGATGGGCTAATAAAACCCATGTCGGTTACAGCCTGAAGAAGTTCCGGTGAGATATCTAAGCTAGAGAATAAAAGCTGATTCGGATCAGCCTTTGGTTCCGTCTCTGTTGCGGGTGTATTGTCGGCAACAGGCGTTGTAGTGTCGGTATTCGCTGCGACGGTTTCATCGGCTACGATAATAACCTTGTCGGCAATTCCTTCAACAACTGTGTCAATAGAGGAGTCATTAACGGACGCATCGATAGTCGATTCATCGGTAGGAGTGGCCTTCTTTTTAGAAACCTTCGCGGGTTTAGCCTCAGTCGTAGCGGGTGCAACCGCACTGGCGGCCATTTCTGATGCTACTTTTTCAATGTCCAGAAGATCGTTTTGATCAACGGCTTTAGTTGTTTTCGTTTTCATTAACTTGGAAATGATTAAATAAACCAATCATCCAAGCGAAGACGAGTGTGTGCCGGTGAACGGCGCGATATTGCGAGAATTGCCCAACGAACGAAGCTGCCCAACGACCCAACTAGGACCCACACCCCCTGCCCTCATCAAATAGGGGGAAAAGACAACGATTGATGTACCGACTCAGCGGAATGATCAATACGACCGATTGACGATTAGCCCACGCGCAAGTGCTCCACCCGGGAGCGTCCACACAGAAAACCCATCCTGTACATCCGTACCTGGCTCTGTCAGACCTAACTCAGCGTGTAAAAAGGAGAGAAACAGAGACGCGACGGATGTCGCTTGTAAAATCTGGTGCAAAATTAAGAAGAAACTGCTAAAAAAGCAAGTATGGACTTCTCTATATTGTATTTATTTTAGATATGTAGCACTGCCAGTGGCTGCTACGTTGATATAACAACGATCTCGATCTATGAATTCAACGGCAGGTAAATATATTATGCTCATCGGAGCTGCGCTGGTGCTGATCGGCCTGATCGTCTATTTCTTCAGTGATAAGCTAAGTTGGTTAGGCAGATTACCGGGTGATATACGTATCGAAGGGAAAGACGGTGGTGGATTCTATTTTCCGATCGTTACCTGCATTGTTGTGAGTATTCTTCTGAATCTGATTATTGTTTTGATCCGTCGCTTTTTCGGGTCGTAGCGCTGGTGGATTTAGTATCGGGCGTCTCGTCGCTGTAGGTGAGTTTATTCAGGTAAAATACCTCGCGCTGATTCGTATAGTTTCTTGTAAGCGCAATTTTCTGAAAACCGAACGCCAGAAAATGACGGCCATACCAGGCCATCAGATTATCCTTATTCGAAAAGGTTACCTTCTCATTTTCGGTGTTGGTTTTGAGCTTAAATTTCTCCCGCTCTTTCAGGATCTTATTACCCTGAATTACTTCGGTAGTTATTTCACCATCGTTTGGATAAGCCAGTACCATGCGGTCGCCCTGTTGCGAAACTTGAACCATCTCGGTTAAATCCTTGCTCAACAGCTCTTTAATCGGGAAACAATTGTCCCAGAGTAACTGCCCCTGTTTGTTGAAACCGCAAATAAACGCGTGCGTATAGCGGTACCCCTCATAGCGATCACTCCCACGCATGTTGCCACCGTAAGCTAATGTATTGCCCCGATACTGAGGATAATACACTTCCGCTACGAGTGTAAGGCCATCGGGCGTCGGTTGCAGATCGTGGACGAGCAATCGATAGTGAAACCGGTAATCCTTGCCTTCTTCTTTCTTCTTCTGGGCCCGAGCCAGCAACTTCTGCTGTCGATTGGGTTTTAGGTAATTAAAGAAATTCTGAAGCTGCGAAAATTCAATGTATTGAATGGAATTAGCCGTTGTATCGGAAGCGTTATTCGAATCCCCGTGATGAATGCGCGTTACGTAAATACCCTGTGAATAAGGTGTACAATCGGTTGAATAATTACCAACCAGCAGTGATTCGGACTCATTGATGGGCAGTAGCTTTCCTGAAATCAGGCTGTTTTCGGCGCCGTCGAAATCCAGCGTACGGAGCAGCTTATTCTCATAATTGTACGTCCGTATCGAAAATTTGCAATGACGCTTTACCGAGTGAATAAGCACATTTACTTCATGGCGGGCTTCATCGATCTCCAGACTATTGAGTTCCATCCGGTTTACGTACAAGCCAGGCAGCACTTTTGCCGAACGGTCGAAAAAGGAAAACGACATCACCACCGGCCGAGTGTGTCGATATCCACCAACGTAAGCCTGGCTACCCATTACTTTAAAATGACGAACATCGAACTGGTCAACCAAGCTTCCCTCAAACGTCTCGATGGTGCCGTCGTCAAGGTGAACCCGAAGGAACTGAAATGTCCCGGTATCGTATTCGCGAAAGAGGTGATACGCATATTGATCGGTATCGTAGGTTAGAACGGATTTGAATTTAATATCCTGCTTAAACTCGGTTTTCCAGATCTGCTTAAGATTTACATCGTATCGCTGAAAATCATAGCGGATAGGCGTATTGTCATAAGAACTGCCAGTTCGAATGGTCACCAGCACACCCCGTTCCGTTAACGGTGTTACCTCGAATGACTCAGCCTCATTCGGGTTCGATGGAATTTCCAGCCGCATAGAATGCGCTAACTGCGCCCAGGCCGGACGTAGCGTAACGCATAAAAGCAGTAGCCAGAGTAAACAGTAGAGACGACGCATAAAAGGGCTGTTGGATATAGAACCAATTTATGCGTTAAAAAGCACAAATACTACTAGAATAATTATGTGTCGGGATGGGTTAGACCTGCCACCGTTTTTTTAGATAATCCTTCATAAATACGTTAACATCCCATTGACTGGCGACGGGCTGCTGGGTAAAGGGAAGTGTAGGCAGATAACCTGCCGGACCGAACTCACAGGTGACGGTAAGTGTGGAGGCATTCGCTTTCTGTAATCGGGCACGGATGGCGTCCCACCACTTGGCATGGGTTTCGAGAGCGTCTTTCCATTCGGGTGCGCGCGGGTCATTTACCTGCGGACCTTCCGGGTGACCAACACGACAATGAATGTGATCACTAACGGCAATAGCCCGGTTAACATTACCGATTTGATCGGCCAGATACGATTCTGCTACGTTAACCCAGTGCGAATAATCGGCGGTCAGACGTAATTCGGGAATCTTGAGCAAGTAATACTGAATGGCTGGAGCGCTGTAAGAAAAACGGCCCCGATGGGTCTCGTGCAGTATACGTACGCCCGTCTGTTTCTGGACATCAAGCGCGAGCTGAATCAATTCGGCATTTTGTTCGAACGTAAAATAATCATGGCCTGTGTGCGCGTTGATAAACAGCGGTTTATACGAAGCAATATCGAGCAGGTCATCGTGGTATTTTTTCTTATGTTCGGCAAAATTGGCCCCACCGCCAAAGGCCATCAAAATTAGTTCGAGGCCGTTGTCGCGCATAAGCTGAGCGGCTTCCTTGCGTTTATCAGCGCCAGCGGCTATTTCCATGCCGTCATAATCCGCTTGTTTAACTCGTTTGGCTGCCTCGGCATAAGACAGGGTTTCCATACCCCACATGGGGCAGAAGAAGATAGTTTTCAAGGCGTAAAGGGTTTGGTTTATTTCTCAAAAATGTCAAAAAAAACGGTTTTACAACCCTCCGAAAGTACAGAATAAATAAGTTGGCTGAACGTGTTCTGCTACGTTGACACAAAAAAAGCAGTTGGGAAAACGAATGGCTGATCAACAAGATGTGTTTTCTGAGGGGTGAGCTTTACGTAACAGTAGCAAAATTTCCATAATATCCCCAACTTTACCGCTTTGAAATCAACTAGGTTAGCCGGTCGCATTTTCGGTAAACTATTTATTGAACGAATCCAAAAATAATCCCTAATCATGAGCGAAATAGCCACCCGTTTTGCCTCCGGCGTTGTAACCGGCGAAGGCGTTACCGAACTTTTCCGTCACGCCAACGAAAATGACTACGCCCTGCCCGCCGTCAACGTCGTCGGAACGGACTCTGTTAATGCCGTTTTAGAAACGGCTAAAGCTGTTAACTCGCCGGTTATCATCCAGTTCTCGAACGGTGGCGGTATTTTCTATGCGGGCAAAAGTCTGCCGAACGACAAACAGCAGGCCGCCATTGCTGGCTCTATTTCGGGCGCCCTGCATGTTCATCACGTAGCTGAATTATACGGGGTTCCGGTGATTCTGCATACGGACCACTGCGCCAAGAAACTCCTGCCCTGGATCGATGGCTTGCTGGACGCTGGCGAAAAACATTTTGACCAAACCGGTAAACCGCTGTATTCGTCGCACATGCTCGATTTATCGGAAGAGCCGATCGAAGAGAATATCGAAATCTGCTCTAAATATTTTGAGCGAATGGCTAAGATCGGCATGACGCTTGAAATTGAGCTGGGCGTAACGGGTGGCGAAGAAGATGGCGTCGACAACACCGACGTTGATGATTCCAAGCTTTATACCCAGCCTTCGGAAGTGGCTTATGCCTACGAAGAACTGAGCAAGATTTCGCCAAACTTCACCATTGCCGCTGCGTTTGGAAATGTTCACGGCGTATATAAGCCGGGCAACGTAAAGCTGTCGCCAATCATTCTGGACAACTCACAGAAGTATATTCAGGAGAAATATGCGACGGGTCCGCTACCTGTAAACTTCGTTTTCCACGGTGGTTCGGGATCGAGTCGCGAAGAAATCCGGGAGGCCATCCGGTACGGTGCTGTCAAGATGAATCTCGATACGGATATGCAGTGGGCTATGTGGGAAGGTATTCTGAAATACTACAAAGCAAAAGAAGGGTATCTGCAATCACAACTGGGTAACCCCGAAGGTGCTGATTCGCCGAATAAAAAATACTACGATCCACGCGTGTGGTTGCGTAAAGGCGAAGAAAGCATGGTGCAACGCCTGAAAATTGCTTTCGAAGATCTAAACTGCATCAACCGGTTGGCATAACAGGGTCAGGCCATACTGTTCACGAAGTGCCGGGTTTATAGCCCGGCACTTTTTTTATGGTGTATGAAAGTTAAGTACGGTGGGTTACCAAACGAAAATTTTATACGCATCAGTAGAAAAGCTGCCTAAACAAGTTGGGTAATTTTCGTGCACAAAGCGCTTGATAAGTGGGCAGTACGTAGTGGTCATAAAACAGAAATGCCTGCCTGATTTATACCGCGTTTTGTCGCTTAAATAAGGGGTTGTTAGATAGGTGTTTTTACTTACTGAAGACGTAGTGACAGGGTAACAGACAAGGGTAAAGTTCTGTTAAGGAGTACACGGAAACACGTGAGATTAACGGACAAATTCGTTAACTTTCAGAAAGTTATCCAAAAGATGTGATGTATTGTGGAAAAAATTGGGTTTTATCTGATTCTCGTTTGAGTTGTCACAAAGCCGCAGAATTAAACCCTTCGATTGGCTCAACAGAGTTATGAATTTTAGATAATTTAAGATGAATTTAATCAGAGCCGCGTTACGTAAACCAATCACAATTCTGGTAATTGTCGCCAGTTTATTTTACTTCGGTATAGGGGCTGTTCGTTCGATCAAGATTGATATATTTCCGAATCTGAATCTGCCGGTTATCTATATCTCTCAACCCTTTGGGGGCTATACACCCAACCAGATGGAGTCTTTTTTTGGGAAGCAATACGTAAATCTGCTGCTCTACGTATCAGGGGTGAAAAGTATTGAAACCAAGAACATTCAGGGTATTACGCTGCTAAAGCTATCCTTTTACGAAGGCACCAACATGGCGCAGGCCGCTGCTGAAGTATCGGCTTATTCAAACCGGGCGCAGGCCACTTTCCCGCCCGGTTCGCAACCACCCTTTATTCTTCGTTTCGATGCCTCAACCTTACCGGTTGGTCAGTTAGTATTGAGTAGTCCGAAACGGACCAATAATGAATTGCAGGATTTGGCGAACGTGTATATCCGCTCAGGCTTTACGTCAATTCCTGGATTAGTATCACCGGCTCCGTTTGGAGGGAACTCCCGATCCATTGTGATAAAAGCTGATCCGGAATTGCTGCGTGCGCATAACCTGAGCCCCGACCAGTTAGTGGCCGCGCTACGTATCAACAACCAGGCAACACCCGCCGGAAACGTGCGGATTGGTGACCTGAACTACTTTACGCCTGCCAATACCACCGTTAAGAATGTTGAGGATTTTGGTAATATTCCGCTCTATACGGGAACCGTTCAAAATCTGTATCTGAAAGACGTAGCGACCATCGAAGACGGAGCCGATATTACCCAGGGATACGTACTGGTCAACGGGAAACGCTCGGTATATCTGCCCATTACCAAATCAGCGGATGCGTCGACCTGGGAAGTTGTACAAAATCTGAAAGCGGCTCTACCACGTTTTCAGGCTTTACTACCGGAAGATGTAAAACTAACGTATACCTTCGACCAGTCGGTGTATGTAATCAATGCGGTAGAAAGTCTGATGACCGAAGGGGCGATTGGCGCTATTCTGACGGGATTAATGGTCTTGCTCTTCCTGGGCGACTGGCGCGGGGCGCTGATCGTGATCATTACCATTCCAACCTGTATCATTTCGGGGGTTTTGTTTCTGTCGTTATTCGGTCAGACCATTAATATCATGACGTTGAGCGGTCTTTCGCTGGCTATCGGTATTCTGGTCGATGAAAGTACCGTAACGATTGAGAACATTCACCAGCATATGGATATGGGCAAGCCCAAAGCCCTGGCCATCTGGGATGCCTGTAAGGAAATTGCCTTTTCGAAGCTGCTGATTCTGTTCTGTATCCTGGCCGTGTTTGCGCCCGCTTTTACGATGACGGGTATTCCGGGAGCGCTGTTTTTACCCCTTGCGCTGGCCATTGGTTTTTCGATGATCACCTCGTACCTGATGGCGCAGACGCTGGTGCCCGTATTGGCCAACTGGATGATGAAAGAACACCATCCGGTTAGCAACGGAAAAGCGACTAAGCACGAAGTCGTAAACGGACACCTCATCAAAGCCAATGGGATCAATGGCCAGAATGGAAAAGCAGGCGCCAATGGCCACCACACGCACGAGGATATACTTGACCAAAAGGAAAAACTGGCTCATCAAGCCGACCTTGATAAAGACGGTAAAATCGGCCTTTTTGAACGGGTTCGAATGCGGTTTGTTCGGTTTATTAACCGGACGTTGCCTTATCGAAAGCCGATTGTTGCCATTTATGTACTGGGGTCATTAGGCATTGCGGCTTTGCTGATTACGTTTATTGGTCGGGATGTTCTACCCAAAGTTACCGGGCATCAGTTTCAGGTTCGGTTGCGGAAACCCGATGGTACCCGGCTTGAAAAGACTGAAGCGACCATGCTGCAAACCATTAATGTGCTGAATAAGCTGGTTGGCAAAGAGAACGTAGAGATTACGTCGGCGATGGTGGGGATGCACGGTGCTCAGTTTTCAACGAGTCCAATTTACCTGTTCATGGCTGGGCCACAGGAAGGCGTTTTGCAGGTGAGCCTGAAAGGAAACTACGATGTCGACATGGATCAGCTGAAAGATCGATTTAGAGCCAGTATGAGAAAGGCCATGCCCGATGTCAAGCTTTCGTTCGAACCGATTGAATTAACGGATAAGATTCTCAGTCAGGGGTCGCCTACGCCGATTGAAGTAAAACTGTCGGGTAAGAACAAACAGCAGAACGAGGAGTATGCCAATAAGGTAATTGCTAAACTGAATCAGATTTCGTATTTGCGAGATGTCCAGATAGGACAGGCTACTAAATATCCGGCGATTAACGTAACGATTGACCGAACGCGGGCCGCTCAGTTAGGAACGGATATTTCCGCCATTTCCCGCTCGCTGATTGCTGCTACGTCGTCGTCACGGTATACAGAGAAAAGCGTGTGGATCGATCCGAAATCGAGTCAATCGTATACGGTACAGGTACAGGTTCCGGAAAACCAGATGAAGAGTGTTAATGACTTGGGCGAGATACCCGTTTCGCCAAATTCAAACCGCCCGGTGCTGAGTGACGTAGCAACCTTGCAAGCTGGAACGACCTATGGTGAGAATGATAATATTGGTGCCATACCCGTATTATCGGTAACGGCCAATTTGAACGATATGGATTTGGGTACAGCGGCCAACGATGTTCAGAAAGCCATCGACTCACTGGGTGAATTACCCCGCGGTTTAACGGTGAAAATGCAGGGATTGACCCAAGTACTGATTGATACGCTCGATAGTCTGCAAACGGGACTGTTAACCGCCATTGTCGTTATCTTTCTGATGCTGGCGGCTAACTTCCAATCCTTTAAAGTATCTCTGGTTGTTTTATGTACGGTACCAGCCGTGTTGGTAGGGTCACTGGTCCTGCTGATGCTTACCGGTTCGACGCTGAATCTGCAGTCGTACATGGGAATGATTATGTCGGTGGGTGTGTCCATTTCCAATGCGGTGCTGATGGTGACAAATGCCGAAGAGCTACGCATGCGCAACGGTAACGCACTTCAGTCCGCCAGAGAAGCGGCCTCATTACGGATGCGACCTATTTTAATGACCAGTGTAGCGATGGTCGTGGGGATGATTCCAATGGCATCCGGTCTGGGTGAAGGCGGTTCCCAGGCGGCTCCGCTGGGTCGGGCTGTAATCGGTGGGCTGATTGCGTCAACCTTTGCGGCTTTATTCATTCTGCCTCTGGCGTTTGCCTGGGTTCAGGGTAAAACAACAACGGAATCGGTATCACTCGATCCTGAAGATAAAGACAGTAAATATTACATTCCCTCCTCGTATGAAACGGCGAATTCATAAACCAGTACGTAGTCTGCTTGCGTTTGCAGGAAGTTTGCTGCTGGCCAGTTTATTAACCAATTGTCATTCCCCAGACAGCAAAGCAGAAGTTAGCGAAACCGAAGCTGCCGCAGCACCAGCCGCTACGGAGGTATTCTCGTTAAAAAAGGGAAAACTAGCTTCCTCCCTGCAAATACCCGGTGAACTAGTAGCGTTTCGCGACGTAGATATTTACGCCAAAGTCAGTGGGTTTATCAAAATGCTAAAGGTAGACGTAGGCTCTGAAGTGCAGCAGGGTCAGTTGCTGGCCTTAGCTGAAGCACCTGAACTGAGTTCGCAACTCGCTTCGGCTGAATCCAGACTGAAGGGGCAGGAAGCGCTGTCAATTGCCAGCAAAGCGAACTACGAGCGCATACTGGAAGCCAGTAAATTCTCAGGGGCTGTTTCGAAGAACGATGTCGATCAGGCACTGGCGAAACGTAACGCCGATCTGGCTCAGTTAGATGCCGCTAAATCCGCCTATCGGGAAGTGGCTACGTTACGGAGCTATCTGGAAATCCGGGCGCCCTTCAACGGGATCATTAGTGCCCGTAACGCCAGTACAGGCGCTTACATCGGGCCAGCGGGTAAAGGTTCCGAATTCCCGTTGTTCGTGCTGACAGAGCAGAAGCGACTCCGTTTAGTCATTGCTGTGCCCGAAGCTTATACAGGATACGTGGACCAGAACAACGAAGTGAGTTTTACTGTCAAAACGTTTCCTGACAAGAAATTTACCGGAAAAGTTAAACGACTATCGGGCGCTCTGGACAAACGTCTGCGATCGGAACGGGTTGAAGTCGATGTCGTCAACAATGATAAGAAGCTACTTCCGGGCATGATCGCCGAAGTTAGTCTGCCACTGCCGACGAAAAACAGTACGTTCATTGTTCCAAAGTCGGCCATCGTTAATTCAACAACCGGCGTTTTCGTTATCCGGGTCAGGGATCACAAAGCGGAATGGGTTCCTGTAAAAAGAGGCCTTGAAGCTGATAACAAAATGGAAGTATTTGGTCAGTTGAACGAAGGCGATCAGCTAATTACTACAGCTACGGAGGAAATCAGGGACGGATCGCCGGTGAAATAGAGATCCACCGGCGAATCAATCTCTACCTTATTTAACGTATCCCAACTTTCTCGGAATCGTATAAATTTCGGTCTGGCGACCGTCGATATACCGGAACGATTTCCCATCGAAAAAGCCATCTTCTTCGAGCATGATACGGACCACTTTTTTCCATTCAGGAACTTCGACGGCTGCGTTGAGCTCGATGGAATACGCTGTGTTCGCCAACAACGGGTAATCGCCAGCGCCGGGAACACCTTTCTGCTGATCCCACAGACCAATAGTAGGGCCCGCTGCGTGTCCGTGAACACCGATCGGATGCGTATAAATTGTGCCTGTAATGCCTTCTTTCTTCGATTGTTCCAAGGCCGCCAGCAGCATCTGATTCCCCGTTTTCCCGACGTTGAATTGTTTGGTCAGAATATCCTGTAAGCGATTCCCCTGTTTAAAAGCGGCTTTGATCGATTCCGGTACGTCAGTTTCGCCCGGACGTAGTACGTAAGCGTGTTGCTGCTGGTCAGTGTTCAGGCGCAGGTACGTAATGCCAAAATCAACATGTAACAAATCGCCGGGCATAATGACCTGTTTATCGGGTCGCTTCGAGAAGGTTCGTAAGTGATTGAAGTCTGTATTGTCGGCACGCTGAATATCGACAGTCGGATGAAACCATGTATCCAGTCCCAGTGTCGTAATACGCTGACGAAACCACCACACGACGTCATCAGTCGTCGTTACGCCCGGCTGAATGACTTGCTCCGAGAATCCTTCCTGAATGATCTGATGTGATAACCGACAGATGAGCGGATAAATCGCCATCTCTTTCTCCGTTCGGGTTTCAAGCCAGCCAACGGCTACTTTCTCGGCCGAAACGATACGTTTCTGATACTCAGCAGGCAGTTTTTTTAGGAATTCTTCATGTTCGGAGAAGGACAACCCGTCGGCATGACCATAATTCGTTGACATATTCAGTCCGATTTTTTTCGGCTTACGATCTTCGATAATCTTCGCCAGCGCTTCCCACTGATTGGGCCGCACGTCGATATCCCACGCGCCTTTGAGCAAGTTTCCTACGTCGTAGCGGGCAATAGCTAACTTTTCAACCCCTTTATCTCCACCCTGGTCAAAGAACACCATAATCGTCCGTCGGCGGGCGGAGAGCCAGGTGCTTGGCAGCATAGTCCGGAGAACAGGGTCTTCGTTGTATTCACGGGAGATGATAATCCACATATCCAATCCTTCCCGACGCATGAGTTGGGGAAGGAGATTGGTAAAGCGGTCTTCCAGAATTTCGTCGATCACGCGGGAGCGCTCGCGTTCGGGCAGGACGCTGGTCGGGGAGGGTGGCTGGGCAATCGCCGTTGATAGAATTATCATGAAAAGCGATAAATTGAGGAGGAAGTGTACTGATTTTTGCATAGAATTCAGGTTGTAAGCAGTTTGGAGCAAGATACACAAAGACCTTATAGATTTTTAACAATCAGTGCAGACAACGTTTTCCGGCTAAGTCGCATCTACGCCATTAACTACGTTTTTTCGTTAATTACTGGCAAAAAGCGTTTATCATGGATAAAATGCGATAATACGTTCGTTTGCTTATTACAGGCGGATCAGACGATAAGCCACTCCCGTATGAAAGTAACCTTCCTTATTCTATTGAACTTCTTGTGCGTATCATTAGCCGTAGCCCAGACGGGATTACGCGGTACGGTCAAAAATAAACAGGGCGATGTATTGCCTTTCGCAGCTGTGATCGTAAAGGGCACTTCGAATGGTACCATCACCAATGCCGAAGGACGGTATGAAATTGCACTGGCACCGGGCAAATACGAGATTGTTTTCCAGTATCTAGGCTTTCAAACCATACAACAATCCACGGAAATCGGAACGGGATTCACTACGTTGGATGCGACGATGGAAGAGCAGGCTTTTCGATTGGCAGAGGTTCAGGCGAAAGCTGGGAACGAAGATCCGGCCTATACGATCATGCGCCGGGCCATTGCCAAGAGCCGGTTTCATCAGTTACAGGTTCAGCGATTCAAAGCGCGGGTTTATACGAAATCATCCTTCACCGTAGTGGATTTGCCCAACTTGGCCGAAATGGCTTTTCGTAAGCAATTAAAAGAGGCCGAGCGTGATTTCAATTTTAAAGTAGGCGTACCGGTTCTGAACGAAACCGTTGCGGAAGTCTCGTTCAGTCAGCCCAATACGTATCGGCAACGGATTCTCGCGAACCGCAATTCACAGGGTGATTTTCTCAGCCCGAACCAGTTCTATAACGCTAGTTTTTATAGCCCGACCATCGGCGGAACCGTATCGCCCCTGTCGCCGAAAGCGTTTGCCTACTACAAATTTGAATATAAAGGTACGTTCCGCGAACCTGGCCCGGATGGTCAGCCGATCGAGGTCAGTAAAATTCAGGTGATTCCGCGTCAGTATGGGGAGGGCGTTTTTCGTGGAACCATTTACATACTCGAAAACACCTGGGCTATTCATAGTTTACAGTTAGAAACCGTTACCAATATTGGCGTTTCGATCACGGTGCGGCACGTATGTCGTCCGATTCAGGGGGTTTGGATGCCGACAAACCAACGCTATAGCGGCAGTGGTTCGTATTTGGGCGTAAAGGCGAATGGCTATTACATACGCAATCTAACCTTCAGCGAGTTTGTGGTTAACCCCGCTTTTGTGGAAGAAATCGAAGTAGCTGACGAAAAGAAAGGGCCGCCTGCCCAGAGCTTGTCGAAAAGTGATATTAAAGGCAAGCCGCTTGACGATCTGGTGAAAAAGCAAAAGGAGTTCTCCACTAAAAATCTGCGTCAGCTTGTCAAGGAATACGAAAAGCAGGAAAAACAAGCCCGGAAAAATCGAAAGGAAGACGTAACGGTTGTCCGTGATGACTCTCTGGTTGTGGATTCGCTGGCTCGTCGGCGCTCCAATGTATTCTGGGATTCGTTACGTTCCGTGCCGCTTACGACGGCTGAAATGAAAAGCTACCGCAAAGCGGACAGTTTGGGGCTAGTACGTGAAATAAAGGTTCCCGGCACGGCTGACACCACACGGCGTGACAGTACCGATCGACAGAAAAAATCGCGGAATAAGTTTTCGCCAGGCCAATTGCTTAGCGGTTATACATGGCGGTTGAGCAAACAGACTTCATTGAATTACACAAGCCCACTGGCGCAAATCGAGTATAATACAGTGGAGGGCTATACACTGGAAGCGGCTCTTAACCTGCGTTATCGGAGAAAAGTAGATTCCGTCAATCGATTTGTGCAGATTCCGCTCGGCGAATGGAACATTGGCGGAACAGGTCGATACCAGTTTGGACGGAAAGGGTTTGTAGGCTATGGACAGGCGAGTTACCAATACAAAACCACACGCGTCGGTTTATCCGGCGGACGATATTTGTATCAGTTTAACCCAGACAATCCCATCAGCCCACTGCTGAATTCATTGACATCGCTGCTGTTTGAGCAAAATTTTGCCAAGCTCTATCAGAAAGATTTTTTGAATCTGACCGTCAGAGCCTTGCCTTTCAAGAGTCGCGTTACGTTATCGGGTAGTCTGGAGTACGCGCAACGTACTGAACTGGCGAACTATCGGGAAGATTTGAAACCATGGTTTGACTGGAAAAACCGAGCCTTCACGCCCAACCGGCCCGATAATGCGGAGGTGGCAACGACCGTATCCACGTCGACAGCGTTTCCAACACATAACGCTTTGGTCTTAAACGTAACAGCTTCAGGCCGGTTGGGGGCTACGCAATACACCATTCGTAACGGTCGACGTATTGCCCGGCGCGACAATGATGCGCCCTTGCTGACGCTGAACTACCGAAAAGGTATGATGGATGTCGATTATGACTTTCTGCAGGGGAGTATCAGCCACTCCTTCGAAACCGGCATTCGGAGTCGACTGAACTACCAGCTTAGCGCCGGCGCGTTTTTGACTAATCGAAGCGTATACTTCCCCGATTTTAAGCACTTCGCCGGAAACGAATTTTTCTTCCAGCAGGGCGATGTTGTGTCCAGCTTCCGACTCTTACCCTATTATCAATATAGCACGGCCAATCGCTTTGCCGAAGGACACGTATTGGCTGAATTTCGGAAATTTCTGGTTACTCAACTTACTATCGTCCGGTTAATTGGTCTGAAAGAAAATCTGTTCGTGAATTATCTATATACACCTTCCTCAAAACACTATACCGAAGTAGGCTATGGTTTGGATGGGATCATTCCACAAGTACTGCCCTTTTTTCGGGTGGAGGTGATCTCGCAATGGCAGGATGCAAAGTACCAGGGCTTAGGCTTCAGAATAGGCACTACGTTGAAATTTGGCAGGTAATCGTATCCTGGACGGCCACGTCCGGGTGTGAATACATTTATCTTACCCGGACGTGGCCGTCCAGAATACGTTTATGATGCAAAATATAAAAGACCTTTTCGACGTATTTCCGCGTCCGGGTCGGGTCGAGTGGATTGGGATTCGGCTGGAACGACGTGAGCCTGTTCAGGTTGTCGATTCAATTGACGTCTCCGAGAAAAAAGGGATTCTGGGAGATCACTACAGCGGGCAAAGTGGCAACCGGCACGTAACGCTTATCCAGGCAGAACATCTTCCCGTTGTGGCCGCGCTGACAGGGCGTGATACGCTCGACCCAGCCTTGTTACGTCGAAATATTGTCGTATCTGGCCTGAATCTGCTGGCACTCAAAGAGCATCAACTTCAAATTGGCGATGTTATTCTGAAAGTGACGGGTCAATGTCATCCCTGCTCAAAGATGGAAACAGCGCTTGGCCCAGGTGGCTATAACGCGATGCGCGGGCATGGCGGCTTAACGGCTAAAGTTATCCGGGGCGGTAAAATGCAGGTAGGAGACGCTGTAGTGGTAAACCAATAACAGATACCTACCATTCGTCTAATTATCAGAAACCTATTGGGGTCCGATCACAATGCTGTTTCTTAGCACCATGATCGGACGTCAGTAGGTTTCTGCCTAGATAAGAAATAATGAAGGTTAGAGCCAGAGAATAGTGAGTATCGGCTGAAATATAAACAAATTGGTTAGCTTAAGAGGTGTGGATTAGCGGAAAGCCTGATGCGTAAAGTTAGTGGCTTGTTTTTCGACTTAATACTTTCTCAAACATGCCTTTTTTTATAGCCATAAGCAATTATGAACTTATGAGTCTACGATTTTTTCTTCCTGACTATCAGAATTTTCTTGTGGGCTCAATCCGGTCGGTAATCCATACATATTTCGCTAAATTTGATGTAGAATATACCTCCGACCTCTTTTCAAACCTCTTCACTAATGCCGCCTTTTGCTTTGTATTGCAAATGCTTAATGTTAGTGGCAATGCTTGTATCCGTCAGGGGATTAAGTCAGGGAGTTACGAATCTGAAGCTAAAGACGGACCGGTTACAGCATGCTAAAGAACTAGAGCAGGAAGCGATTAAAAAACGTGACTCAACTCAGTTGGCGGAAGCCTGGTATCTCTACGGAAAGATTTACGCTTTTGCGGGCGATTATAAGTCTTCACAAAGTTATTTTCTTAAATCACTACAGCTACTTGAACCTAAAGGGGATTCTTTCGAAGTAAGTAGACTGTACGTACGATTGAGTGAAAACGAAGTTAAGCAAGGCCATCTTGATAAAGCACTTCATGACGCTAAGCGCTCACTCAGTATTTCAGAGCATATCCGGTCTGACCCCGCCTTAATGCGTTCATATGGTGCTTTAGGGCAAGTTTACGAAGCGATTTGGCATAAGGAACCGCGAGGACGGCCAGCATACTATAGCGCTATTATTCTCTATTACAGGCAGATTGAGTATCTAGGTTATAAATCAAACGATACGATAGCTGTAGCAGAGGCCTTAGCCAGATATGGAAATTTTTTGGCTAAAAATGATGACAAACGATCCGTCTCCTATCTTCAAAAAGCGCTGTCGTTCTTTACGCGTAAAGGCAAAGACATTGGCCGACTGAATGTTATGATTCATTTGTCATCAGCGTATAGTACATTCGGACAGTTTAAATTAGCGGGGTCAGTGCTACGTAAAGCGGAAGCCTTATACGATGAAAAAAAGCTGAACGAATATGACTTGCGTGTTCTGTTGGATAGGCAATTTGTGCGCTACTTCGAGGCAACTGATCAGTGGGAAGCGGCTTTCGAACGGCTGAACAAATTGAACGCGTTGGAAAAAGCGCAACTTTTGTCAGACTACGACGGTACGGTTACGCGCTTGAACATAGAATATGAAACCAGGAAAAAAGAATCAATTCTGAAGGCGCAGAAAAAAGTAATAAACCTGAATGCTGAAAATCTACATACGCAGCAAATACTTACTGCTGTAATCGGGATTCTATTCCTGATTGCTACAGTTCTTAGTATTGTTTTTTTTCGATTATATCGGAAGAATCAACGTATTAGTCTCCGGAATGTACAACTGGTAAAAGAGCAAAATCATCGGGTAAAAAATAACCTTCAGGTCGTGTCAAGCTTGCTCAGCCTGCAATCTAAACGGTTGACGGATGAAGTGGCTAAAAAGGCCATTGAAGAGAGCCGGTTACGGGTTCAGTCTATGGCCATTATTCACCAGCGTCTATACGATGGAGATAGATTAGCCGAAGTTAACTTGGAAGATTTCATCCGGGAATTGGTCTGGGGTGTACTTCGGTCCTACGGATATTCGTCGGTGGAAACGGAATTCACGATTGAAAATACGTCACTTCCTGCTGATAAAGCTGTTCCACTAGGTCTAATCCTCAATGAGTTAACAACGAATGCCTGCAAATACGCTTTTCCATACAGAGCTAATCCCGAATTGAAAATTAGCTGTCATCGGCAAAGTAACAGGCTGAAAATTATGGTAGCGGATAATGGCCCTGGCATGGATGGGCTGACTTGGGCAGATACTCTCATGGACGAAGCCGTAGAATCGGCAACCGCCGTAAAAAAATCCTCGTTTGGCATGCAGCTCATTCAAGCCCAGACAGAACAATTATACGGTACGTGTCGATTTGAGGGCGATAATACAGGTGTACTGTTTACTTTGGAATTCAACGTGTAAGAAAGACGGATGAGATCACTAAAGATTCTGATTGTTGAAGACGAGACCATTACAGCCATGGATCTTTGCGAAACGCTCGAGGGAGCGGGCCATGAGGTAACGGCTACCGCTCGTACTATTGAGCAGGCGGTGAAAGCGGTCAGAATGAACCCGCCCGATTTGGCTTTGATCGACATTCATCTGGAAGGTTCCAGTGCTGACGGGATCGCCACGGCAAAGAAGCTTTTGACTATTCATTCCATGCCCATTATTTATCTGACGGCGAACTCGGAACCGGAAACTTTTCAACTGGCTAAAGAAACGTTGCCCATTGCTTATTTGCTTAAACCGTTTCGACAGGAGGAGCTAAAGCTGCAGGTTGAGCTGGCCTATCATTATTTTCAGTCTACTCTGGATGATTTTACCGATCCGCTGGCATCAGAGCAGGTGTTTCTGCCAGTTGATAAAGGCTACGAAAAAATAAATTCGACGGACGTTCTGTACGTAGAGGCAGACGGGTCGTATACGAAAGTATTTCTGCTTGGGCAGAAAACGCCGTATCAGATCAGTGCTAATCTAAGCCATATGGCCCAGTACTTTCCGTGGCCTAACTTTCATCGGCTATCACGATCGTTACTGGTTAACCTAAACTATATCAAGCGTATAGAAGACAATTACCTGTTTATGAACGATAATCAAACGGTTTTGCAGATTCCTGTCGCCAGCCGAAAAGAATTGATGAAAAAACTGAAGATTGTCAGGACGAAGTAGCTGGTAGCCTGGACGGCCACGTCCGGGTATGAGTATATCTATCTCATCCAGACGTGGCCGTCCAGGCTACAAACTCATCGCTCAATACAGGTAGAAGGCAACTGACAGCGTTACTGCCGGGGTTTAGTAACTGATTGCTCTGGATCGGGAGTAATTCGGCTAGGGCGGTTAAAGCCATCCCGATACCGATTTCGTAATTGCTGAATGGTGTTGATCAGGTCGTAATCTTCTGATTTTAAAAGAAACTCATCATCTAAGTCACAGAAATCAAAAAAACGATCGATTTCATCCGCTTTTAGGTTCGTTGATTGCTCAACCAACAGCCGGAATCGTTCTAAAGCCAGCGCGTGCCGCCGGTCCTGTTGCATGATGTAGTACGCTTTCCGGTCAGATTTGGGCCGTTTTCCGAACATCTCATACAACAGCGTTACGCCCGCACCATCGGCCAACCGATCGAAAGCCTGTTCGCCCGTTACTTTTTTGGAGGCCGTTGGTTCATCCAGAATTTCCTGAATTTCACGCTTCACTTCTTCATACCGTTTTCCCGTTACGGTGACCTCGGCGAGGTCGACAACGCGGTAGGGCATAGGTGGAAGCGCACGGGCAACAATGGTTGGGTTATTAGCGCCTTCGTACAGAATGCCGACTCTGGCATACAGCTGACTGGTTAGAATCAGCGAGTCGCCGGGTTGAACCGTTAGAAAAAAACGTCCACTGGTATTCGTGCGCGCCCGTTGACGAGTTCGCTGGTTAATAACCGTTGCCCGATCAACACCTTGCTTTGTAGCCTGATCCAAAACGGTTCCGACAACGTATTTGCCTTGTGCCCACGCGCTACCCGACCAGCCCAGCAGGCTGACAAGGAAAACAGATATGAGGAGCTTGTTGAGCATCGTAAACAACTAACGCTTCGCGTGAAACTGGCTTAAAAGACAAAAATACAGATTGCTTCCGGTTAATCCCGTTAAAAAACCTTAATCAACTGCTGTAGGCGATCGAGTGTCATCTCCGTAAAATCGTGCGCTACGTCGTCGACAAAAGGCCGTAGTTCGTCTGGCGACTGGGTTGTGGCCATGGCCACTACGTATGATCCAGATGCTTTGGCTGCCTGGATACCCGTCATCGAATCTTCAAAAATAACGCTGTCCGCTGGGTCAACACCGAGCATTTTCATGGCTTTCTGATAGATTTCAGGATCAGGCTTTGGATGACTGACCATGCTTTCGTTCAGTAACGTATTGAAATAGGAGCGAATACCGAGCGTATCGACAACAAAATCAAGGTTTTCAACGGGCGCCGAAGTAGCGATGGCCATCTGGATACCGGCTTTCTTTAAAACAGCTAAAAAGTCGATTAGTCCTGCAATGGGTGTGATAACCGGACGATATAATTCGCGAAACAGCGCTTCTTTCTCGTTACTCAATCGCACGACTTCATCCGATGCAAGGGTCTGATCCGCAAACAAATGGGCCACAATATCGCGATTGTGTTTACCCGAAACGTACTGGACAAAATCATCATCGCTCAGATCTTTGCCGTTACGTTGGTAATATTCGCGCCAGGCGGTGCGGTGGTGCGGATTGGTGTCCACAATCACCCCGTCCATATCAAAAATAACTGCTTTCATTCGTTAGTCGTTGTTGTGGTGTCGGACGCACCGCCCGACACTAGATCTATAAATTATTTCATTTTCACAATCGTTACGCCCGCGCCACCCCGGTCGGCGTGTTCATCCTCCATCCGCCCAACCTGTTTGTAGCCACGGAGGTGATTACGTACAAGCGTCCGCAAAATGCCATCGCCTTTACCATGAACAATCCGTAATTCAGGATAGCCGAGCATCAGCGCATCATCAAAAAAACGGTCTACTTCACCAATGGCTTCTTCGCCCCGCTTGCCCCGAATGTCGAGGTTGAAGCTGAAGTTCTGCATTTTCTCGTTCATGTCAACGCCCTGGCTACGCGGACGATCGTCGCGTACGTCGGTTGCCGCTTTGAACGTTTTCTTACTAACTTTTTCGAGTCGGTTCAGCTTGACGGTTGATTTCAGATCCCCAATTCGGATTTCGGCATCTTTACCACGTAGCGACATAACCTCGCCAATAGCATTCTGGCCAATGATGCGGACGTAGCTGCCAACGTTAATGGCGCCCCCATCTTTCTCAAACTCTTCCTCTGTTGGTTGCGGTGTTTCAACAATGACCGGTTCGGGCTTCAGTTCTTTTTGCTCGAACTTCTCCAGTTCCTGCCGAACCTGTTTCGTGGCATCGCGCTCAGCTTTGTTTTCCTTGATCTCCCGAATTGTATGCTCAATACGTTGGTTGGCTTCCTGTACGAGCGCTTTGGCCTTCTGCTTGGCATCATTAACAATCTGTTTCTGCTCGTTATCCAGACGGTTTTTCAGCGCTGTATATTCAGCCAGCTGTTGGGCTACTTTGCGCTGGTTGATACTTATTTCGAGGTTCTTCTCCGAGAAAACACGCTTTTCAATATCTAACTCTTTCAACAGCTTCTCGAAATTAACCTGTTGATTCCCCAGTTTCTCTTTCGCTCGCTCAATAACGCCTTTGGGCAAGCCGATTTTCTGAGCAATCTCAAAGGCAAACGAAGAACCCGGCCGCCCAATTTCCAACTGATAAAGTGGTTCGAGGTGTTCACCATCGAAGCGCATAGCCCCGTTGATTAACCCTGACGTTTTATCTGCCATCACTTTCAGGTTCGTGTAGTGCGTATTGACCACACCATAGGCGCCCGATTTGTTGAGATCTTCCAGAATTGACTCGGCGATAGCACCACCCAAACCCGGTTCAGTTCCTGTACCGAATTCGTCGATTAGAAACAGCGTTCGCTTGTTAGCACCGATCAAGAACTGCTTCATGGCCGTCAGGTGCGATGAATACGTACTGAGGTCATTTTCAAGTGATTGTTCGTCACCAATGTCGATGAACAGATTCTGAAAAACGCCCATTTCGGAATAATCGGCCATGGACACCAGCAGGCCGCATTGCAGCATATACTGCATGAGACCAATTGTTTTCAGCGCTACCGACTTACCACCAGCATTGGGACCAGAGATAATTAAAATTCTGGCTTTATCATCTAAACGAACGCTTAGCGGCACGACACTCTTCTGTTGTTTTACAAACGACAGATAGAGCAGTGGATGACGAGCTTCCCTCCAATTGACAAACGGCCGATCATTCAGTTTAGGCATGATCGCATCCAGTTGTACTGCCAGTTTGGCTTTGGCACGAATGAAATCAATCTGAGCCAGAAAATTGATCGCCTTTTTTAATTCCTCCAAATGGGGGCGAATCTGGTCCGTCAGGGTAATCAGAATTCGATAAATTTCTCTACGTTCTTCGTACTCTAACTCCCGGATTTCATTGTTGGCGTCGAACACTTCGGCGGGTTCCAGAAACACGGTCTGACCCGTCTGGGACTCATCGTGAACGAATCCTTTGATTTTCCGTTTGTGTTCGGCGGCAATGGGAATAACGAGCCGCCCACCCCGTACCGTCAGCGACAGATCGTCGGGAATCCAGCCGTTATGCCTGGCCTGGCGCAGGATGCTGTCGAGTCGTTTGCGAAGGTTTGCCTGTTCGCTAATGATCCGTCGGCGAATACTGGCCAGTTCAGGCGAAGCGGAATCACGAACATTTCCCCGATCGTCGATGACACGTTCGAGCGAATCCGTTATTTTTTTATCGACAGCCACGGGACCAGCTAATTCACGCAGAAATGGGAACGTATTGGCTTCGTCACGCTTATCGCTATTTCGGACCAGAAACCGCAGGCATTCCTGAACGGTACGTAACACAAGCTTTAAATCAAAAAATTCAGCTTCGGTTAACGCGAGACCTTCTACGCGGGCACGGCTTAGGTGCGGCCGAACGTCGATGTAATTACTGTTCGGAAAGTCGGGTTCGTACTGAACAATTTGCTTGAACTCCGTTGTCTGACGAAGAAGTTTATCGATTAGTTGAGCATTATCCGTAAAGCGAATTTTATCGACGTAATCCTGTCCCAGCGGACTGACACAGGCATCTTTAAGCCGTTCGCGGATAGTATCAAAGCCTAATTTATTTTCTAAGGTATTTGGGTAAAGCATTCGGTGAAACTGACGCTCAATATCGGCAGATGAAAAACTTGGCTAACTAGTATGATTATGGCTGACCCGAGCGGGTCGGCTTTACAGGAATAACGTTCAGGAAGGGGCGTGGGTTCGTTGACGTAATGATTCAGTTAATTGGGAGCCAACGTGTAGCGTTACAAGACAAATTACTACGTAGTGAATTTTAGTTTAGCTCCATAAAACCAGAGTACGTTTTGAACTGCGTATACATTGTTGCTCCCAACAGATTCCATTCGAGCAGACCATCTACGCGATACGTCAATTTCCCTGGTGTTGCGGTTGTTTCAACAAAAATAGTCTGCGGTCTCCATCTGTGTCCACTTGAAAAGCCTGTCTTGCTTGAGGTCGCTTCGATGGGCAGCATTTTTCCTGAGGTCTTTTCGCGCCCGCACAAAACGAGCAAGTCAGTTGTTGACAAAAACGTTTTATCAATAGCAATTAACGTAAATTTTGACGTAGCGGGCAGTACGCTATCTCTAGAAACAAACGTCCATTTTCTGGCCTGATTAGTTTCCGGGATAACTACGTCGCTCTGTTTACCTGAATTTCCTGCAAATGCTAACAGACCAAACACAAAAATAATCGAAGCCAACAGGCTAAGGTGTTCCCGAATGAGTTTCGTTGCCCGGAAACAGATGCTGATAAAAAAAAGAAATAGCCCGAGGTTCATAACTGCCCAGCATACGTATAGCATAGTCGTTTAATTCGTTGAGATCACCGCAGATGTTCCAGACGTTCGAGCATTTCGAGACAGGACCGGCTATTGTGGTACGGACATTTCCACATGCTGATTTTCTCGTTGCCCAACACTTTATGATCAGCCGTTACGCCACTGAACCATTCGCCCTTCTTAAGATCGAGCAAATATTTTTTGATGAACTCCCAACTGCTCACCGATTTATCTAAAAATGCCTGTTCGTGTGTGAGCTGATAGGCGTTCATGAAGCCAACCATGGCTTCGGCCAATACCCACCAGGAACGCTCACGGTTGAGATGTCCGTTGGGCTCCAGTTCGTAATTCATGCCTCCGTCTGTCGGGTCAAAGCCATCGACGGCCGCTCGTGCCATTTTTACGCCAAGCGCACGCACGGTTTTCTGTAACGCCTTATCGCCTGGATTTTTAGCAGCTAATACGTCGGCAGCTTCGGGTAGGAGCCAGGAGGCTTCAATGTCATGCCCATACGAAATGGCTGTCCGTCGAATATTCCAGTCGTTATCCATGAACAGATTCATTCGGTACGTTGTGGGGTCAATGATATGCTCCTGAAACATACGTAGCATCCCGCGAATCTGATCAGCCACCGACTTATCAGGCCAAACGCGATACAGACAGGTAAATGCCTCCAGAATGTGGAGGTGTGTGTTCATCGTCTTACTTTCCTGATTGTCGTATTTGCTGATAATGTAATCGGTTGCCGGCGACCAATCTCGTGCGAGTGCTTCAACAAAGCCACCTTGTTTGGCCGGGTCGCCGTCGCGGTCATAGGCGTATTTCACCATGTGCCCGAACTGTTCTTTGGCTAACGCGAGGGCAGGAGCGGAGTGCGTCGCGTTGGCGTATTCGCTTAGTCCATACAACGCAAAGGCTTGACCATACAGGTGCTTAAGTGGGTATTTAGGTTGCCCGGTAGCATCGACCGACCAATACACGCCACCATATTGTGGGTCAACGAAATGTTGCTGGATGTATTGAAAAGCTTTGTCGGCAACAGGCTGGTATTCCTCATGGTGCGTATGACGCAAAGCCGCCGAGAATGTCCATAGAATACGGGCGTTCAGAACGATACCTTTATCGGCTTTAGGATCGGGCTGATTTTGATAGTTGACTCGACCGTAAAAGCCGCCGTGTTCAGGATCAGGTGCATAGCGTTGCCAATAAGCCAGAATGTCTTTGTGTTCCTGCCGAAGCTCGGCACGGAGTTGATTAAGGTCGGGACCCATACAAAAGCGCGTTTGCAATAAATACCTGTTGGGGTAAAACTACAAACGCGCAAAAACTTACTCTTTATTCACAATCGCTTAGTCGTTCTTTTCGCTATTCGATTCGCTGCCACTTCGATTGCTGCTATGGCCTGAATGACCATGTCCACCCTCATTCGTGTTCTCAACCGAACCCGTAGCATCATGTTCGTCTTCGGTGCTTTGCTTACTCTTGTGCTTACCACGTGACGTCTTTCCCTGCGCTTCATCGGGCAGGTTGGTATTCAACTCGTACTTTTTCGTTTCATCAGCCGTATCGCGGACGGTTGGTTGGGGGGTTCCTTTGCTCATAAGGCTGTTATTAGTTTGTACATCGATTAGTGTCACTTCCGGCTACCATTTCGGCTATCACTATGACCGGAATGACCATGACCACCCCGTTCATCGGCGAGTTCACTTTTGCTTATATCCTGAAGATTGTGATTATCTTCTTCGCCCTGTTTGGTTTTGTTGGTATTCGTCATCGTCTTTTCACCGTTAGGCCGTTGGCCACCGCTATTTTGAGCGTTCTGATTGCGGCTTCGTTCTCTACCTGGCTGCGCATCGTTTGAGCCCGGCTGGTTAATGGTTTTGTTGTTAGCCATGACGTTAATTGGTTTGTTGTCTGACTATGAAACAGCTTAGGAATGAGGATTGTTATTAAAAAAACAAACCGGTCTGCTTAGCAGTACCGGTTTGTTTTTACAGAATTCCCCGCGCTAATTAATAGTTGGGATTCTGCTTAAAGATTCCACTTTGTAGATCCATCTGGGCTTGTGGAATCGGCATATACTCATCTTTGCCTGCCGTGAATTTAGCTCCGCTATACCCCACCGATAGCTTGGGACTTTCGTAGGCTAAGAACTTATTCAGTACGTCAGCGGCTACTCCCCAACGAACCAGATCATAGAATCGGTGGCCCTCGCCTGATAGTTCTAACTTACGCTCAAACTGAACAGCCGTGCGGGCAGCATCTTTACTGGCGAAAGCAGTTGTATAGTTGCTGATCACGTAATTGGCAGCGTTAGCACCCGCAGCTGTTTTGACCCAGGCGTCTTTGTTCGCTGCTCGTGTACGAACCTGATTTACGTAAGTACGTGCCTTCTCTAAGCTACCGGTAGTTGCATCGATTTCCGCTTCAGCGGCCATCAACAATACATCGGCAAAGCGAATGATGCTGTAGTTAATGGCTGAATAACCATCCGTCCACGAGCTACCGTCCGTCAGAGTTTTATCCTGTGATTTATAAAAGACAAACTTCTTGGGTGAATAGGGACCAGCAAAGCCCTGGTCACGAATCCAGGTCAGGCCAGGGTGCACCTGCCAATCCAGGTAAGGAATTCCCCGACGGCCGATAGACCAATCCAGTCGTGGATCAACAGGACCAGCATCTGGCACGAAATCAGCTTTAGAATCAATACCCTGATCATTTTTCAGTTGATTGGTGCCAGTGTTATACGAGCCATCCAATAGGGGTAATCCATTTGTATTGACACGGAACGAGTTGGCTAACTCGAAACTAGGTGCAAAGAAACCGCAGCAACCGGCTGGCCCGTTTGATCCCGTATTGTACGGAAAGTTCAAATCTAATTCCTGAGCTGAGTTCGCTACATCACCTGTATTAGCCGCAGCCTGAATCGCAAACACAGATTCTTCGTTATTATCTTTAGCCGCATTAAAAGCATCAGAATAATTAGCGACTAAAGCATATTTCTTCCCGTTAGCCGTTACCCCACTGCTGATAACCTGATCAAAAAGGGTCTTCGCGTCATTGTATTTTTTCTCGTAGAGATACGTTTTGGCTAAATAAGCCATAGCAGCCCATTTATTGGCACGGCCAGCCGCTCCCGAAGTTTCGGGCAGATTATCCTGAGCATATTTAAAATCAGCTTCGATCTGAGGCCAGATGTCTTTATCGTTCTTTATTAGTTCGATGCCTGTGCCATAGTCAACCGTTTCATCGATGTATGGCACCATATTATATGAGCGTTTCAACTCAAAATAATAATGCCCTCTCAGAAAGCGTGCTTCTCCGGATATACGCTTTTTGTCGTCGGCTGTAACATCGCTGCCAGCCGTTGGAAGCAAACGTAGCACAGTATTAGCACGACTGATTCCTTCGTACATGGCCCGCCATTTATCATTCACGTCGCCATTCGTTGGCAGCAGTTCATACCGTTGGAACGTAGTGAAATTACTGTTTCCACCCGCGTCCCCGGAGTTTGATCCTTTGTTGGCCTCACCTCCTGAAATACTTCCCCGTACCCAGTTATATGAACTGGCAATACGTGAAAAGCCCCGACCATTTAGTTGAGCGTAGGTAGAGATCAGCGTGCTCTCAATACCTGATTTAGTGGACAGCTGGCTATCACCGCCACGCAACGTACCGGTAGGTGATAAGTCCAGAAACTTGTCTTTACAAGCGAACGTAGCCAGCATTAATACGGCTGTTAACGTTGCTCCTTTTATAATAGGCTTTTTCATGGTAAGATTTGCCTGAAAAGTTTGATTAGTTGGTTCGATGAGTATTCACTCGTCGAACCGTTTTTTGATATGTTTAGAAACCAAAGCTTAAGCCAACGTTATAGCCCCGGGTAATTGGATAGTTACCAACATCGATACCAAAGTTCGTATCGGCTGAGCCACCAACAGCTGGGTCTAAGCCCGTGTATTTCGTGATCGTGAACAGATTTGTTGCCGAAAGCGAAACCCGTAGCCGACTCAGATTAACCTTATTCAGCATGGTAGCTGGGAAGGTATACCCCAGGTTAAGGTATTGAAGGCGTCCGTATGAGCCGTTCTCAACATAATACGAGTTAATCTGTGTATTCGTACTGAAGTTAGAGGCACTTTCAAAAATGGGCACCGTTGTATTCATATTAGTTGGCAACCAGGAATCTTTTACCCGACTGCTCAAAGCGGCTCCCGTAAACGATGGGTAGAAATCAGTGAACCAACGGGAGTTATTAAAGATCTGGTTACCCAACGAGGCATACAATTGCGTATTCAGGTCGAAACCTTTGTATTTCAAGGTAAGCGTTATACTACCCGTAAACTTAGGAATTGGACTGCCTAGGAATTGGCGATCATTGTCATCAATCTTATTATCAGGACCTGAACCAGGCGTAGCTCCTGCAATGTCCTGATAGCGGAAACGACCTGGTCCTGCGCCACTCTGCTGGGGAGCTGCTGCAACGTCCTCTTTGCTATTAAACAGCCCAATCACTTTATACCCGTAGAAAGAAGAAAGAGGATGCCCCGGTTCGTTACGAACAACGGCTGGTAAGCGTGTACCACCCCCCGTGAAGTAAGGTACTGTCGGAGCAATCGCCGTAATCTTATTACCCAGAACGCTACCAATACCCGTAACTTCATAACTCCAATCGCTGGAAATATTGCCACGGTTCGTGATCAAGAGATCGATACCCTGGTTTCGCATACCAGCGAGGTTAAGGAAGGGTGCCGATGCTCGTGAACCAACCACGCCGGGAAGAGGCAGTTGATACAGCAAATCTTTGGTGTCTTTCCGCCAGATATCGAGAACAACTTCCAATTTGTTGTTGAAGAATGATCCGTCAATACCAATGTTAGACGTGATGCTGGTTTCCCATTTAGCGTTGGGGTTACCAAGCTGACTGCGGAAGAAGCCAGAAGCGATAGAACTGTTCGTACCTGATATGTCATAGCCATTACCAGGATTGGAGGTGAACAGATTATACTGGTTGGTAGAACTCAGGAAGTTGGAGTTACCCATGAGTCCGTAACCACCCCGAATTTTTATATCCGAAATCCAGGGCAAGTTTTTCATGAAGTCTTCTGACGAAAGCCGCCATGCTACCGAGAACGCAGGGAATACACCAAAGCGGTTATCAGGGCCAAACTGAGAAGAGCCGTCACGACGAACTACACCAGTTACAATGTATTTGTCATTATAAGTGTAGCGAACCTGGCCAAATAGCGAGTAGAAATTGTTTCCTAAACCATAATAGCCGTTCACCTGGCGAGTAGAGCCTGGCGTTGTCGTGCTAAGTGATACGTAGTTTGGATCAGTAACGGCCGGATTCAAGCCAGACCCATTAAGGCCACGACCACTACCTGTATTCAACGCTTCGATACCCACCAGAGCACTGACGTCGTGGATGTCAAACTTATGCTTATACTGCGCCGTATTGGTGAACGTCCAGGTTAAGCCCGTGTTGGCGCCCTCATTGAAGACGTAGTTCGTATTGTTCTCCGAGTTTTCGTATTGAGCCCGGTTATACGAATTGTTGTAGTTGAAGAAATAACCACCACCAAGGCTACTCCGAAGCGTTAAGTCCGGAATAACGTCGTATTCAAGGTAACCGTTGCCAAACGCAAAGATTGTATAGTTCTGGTTGTCGGCTGCTCCCGTGCGGTTTGCTACTGGATTACGTGGGTTGTTAAAACCAGATGCAGCCGTACCTGCGTAACCACCAAACGAATTATATACTGGAATAATAGGTGGCATACGGAATGCCAGCAGGACATCATTCTCATCTGACGCTACGCTGGAATTGTTGTTGGTATTATTGCCAAGCGAACTTCCAGTACTCCCCTGAAGACCAGTTGCCGAAATGTAAGCAAATTGGATATTCTCGCCAAACCGTATTTTTTTAGTGATATCAAACTCCGTATTAGCCCGGAGGGTATAGCGGGAAAAGTTGTTATTGCGAATGATACCTGCCTGCTGTTGCATACCCAGGCTTAGGTAGTAACGGCTGGATTCTGTACCGCCTGAGAAGCCTAGCGTGTGACGCATAAGCGGGGCTACACGCGTAATTTCTTTGTACCAGTCTGTGCCTTGTTTGTTGGCAGGAATAACCAGATAAACAGCGCCGTTAGCCGCATTCGTATTATACTTTAAGCGTTCGGCAGCTAAATCGACGGCTGAAGCAGCTACGCCCGTTTTATCGCCCACTAACAAATAATCCGGTAAAACAGGCGTTTGCCCAGTACCGTACTGACCGCCAGCCAAACCTGTAAAACTGTCGGGACCAACGGTGCCGCCTTGCTGAAAAATATCATTCCGGCGCGCCTGCCATGTCCAGTCGGCTTGTTCCTGTGGGTTCAAAATAGGCTGTCCTTTTCCAGGATCTGTAACGCCATATAGGCCATCATAGCTAATACTTAGTTTCTGAGCCCGACGTTGGCCTTTTTTGGTCGTTAGAACAACAACCCCAGCCGCAGCCCGTGCTCCATAGATGGATGCTGAAGCAGCATCTTTCAGTACGGTTGTTGTTTCAATATCATCCGGTGCTATAAATTGAGTGCTTTGAATTGGTACACCATCTACTACGTATAAGGGTTGGTTGCCACCAAAGGATCCGAAACCACGTACCCGAATCTGACTGGTTGTGCCAGGCTGGCCATTTGTAATAACCGTTACGCCCGCGACACGGCCCTGCAACTGCTGCTCAACGTTAGTAGAAGGAACAACTTTCAACTGAGCCGGTTTTACTGTTGATACGGCTCCTGTTACGTCCCGGCGATTCTCAGTAGAGTATCCCGTTACAACGACTTCGCTTAAGGCAGTGGCGTCGTCTGCCAGCGTTACGTCGACTACCGAGCGATTTCCGATAGCCACTTCCTGCGTCTTAGCGCCAATCGATGAAATTACGAGGACTGGATCTGTACCGCGAACGCTGAGTGAGTAATTGCCATTCGCATCTGAAGATGTACCTGTTTGTGTACCCTTCAGTACGATGTTGGCCCCTGGAACTGGGCCATCAACACCCGTAATTTTACCCGTCACACGACGGTCCTGAGCAGAAACGCTGAGGCTCCACAGTAGGAGTACTGTGCCTAGCAAAGCGGTCTGCAGGTACCTGTAAAACGATGCTTTCATGAATATTAGGTTGGTTATTAAATTGGTAAAACGGATCAATATTAGATTAGTTAAATTATATTTCAAAGAGAAATTTTACCAATAAAATGCTTGTAAACCGCTAAAAGGATTAGTTATTATTTGAAAATTTATATATCTATTTCTGGTTTATGACTGATTATCACTACGTTAATATGTGTTTAGTAGTTTTTAACAAATATTAATTATATTTTTTGTTGATAATTTTTAGTTAAACTTATAATTATTAAAATTTAGTTATAAGCGATTTAAGGCATATTTTTGAGCAGTTATGCATACAAATTACTACTTCCTTCGACAGCTCGCACCTGCTCTTGAATCGCATTTAATGCCTTCTGGGAGTCAACCAGATCGACCTGTTTCTGGCCTTCTATTTATGGAATGTTTTAGCCAGGATCGAGATGAAGTAGTGCTGGTTTTTGCGCAGGCAAGGGGGAAAATGAACTATTATAAGCCATTTTACATCAAGGCTACTCTCCGTCCTGATTTCTCTGGGTTGCTATTTCCTGAGAGTGTGCAACGTGCCCGAAGTAATAGTGTCGACCTGTTTGCCTCGGTCATTGGTATAGCAGGAGAAGAGCGAGCGGTTGTAGGCGTTCAATCGTTTTTGAATGAACGCTGTCTGGCTATTTTATTGGAAGGCAATTTCTCGTTATTGTTCAAATTCTTTGGCAACCGACCAAACCTATTGGCCTTTCATAATGATCAGGTCATTGATCTGTTTAATCAGCAATTAGTCACGGATCGTCAACTACTTTTCAGTTCATTTGTTCGTCCCCTTGATCAGTCCTACGAAGCTTTCGAACGTGCCGATTTTAATTACCGAAAACTATTCCCAACGTTTGGAAAAGTAGTCAATGAGTGGATTGACGAGCAACTAAACGATAAACAACAGCTAAACCGAAAGGAGCAATGGGCTGTGATTCAGGATGGAGTGCATCAACTGGAACATCCCCGCTACTACCTGACGCGTCTGAATCATAAACTAACATTTAGTTTGTTGCCTGTGGGCGAGATTCAGCGAACGTTCGATGATCCTATTGAAGCCACAAACCGCTTTTTCATAGCTTTTAATGGACTTAGTACGTTCGAACATGAGAAAGCAGACCTATTGCGGTTACTTGATAAGCGCCGAAAGCGGGCTGAAGCGTTGATAGAAGCCTCTATGCAACGGCTCATCTCGCGCGAGGAGGGGGTTAGCCACGAAGAAATGGGCCATATTCTGATGGCAAATCTGCAGGAAGTTTCAGCGGCACCAGGGGCAAAATCACCTGAACGGATAACCTTATACGATTTCTATCGGGATCAGCCCGTTACACTGAAGCTTAAACCCGATCTTAGTCCACAAAAAAATGCTGAAAACTTCTATCGTAAAGCGAAGAATGAGCAAATTGAAGAACAGCATTTAACGGATCAGATTGCCAGTCGGGAAGCAGCACTGATCCGTATTGATGGGCAGAAAGCGACTATAGAGACTACACAGTCCTTAAAAGAATTACGGCGTTACGTTAAGCAGCAGAACTTACTTGATGCCGATACGTCGGTTGGTACAACTGAATCTGGCCAGCTCTTTAAAGAAGTGGTTGTTGATACGTTTCGAATTCTGATCGGGCGAAATGCAAAAAATAACGACTTGCTCACGCAGAAATACACGTACAAAGATGACCTATGGCTCCATGCCCGGGATGTGTCTGGTTCACACGTGGTTATAAAATACCAGGCGGGTAAAGCGTTTCCGAAGAACGTTGTTGAGCGAGCTGCGGAATTAGCCGCCTGGTATTCAAAACGTCGAACAGATAGTCTGTGCCCAGTTACGGTAACCCCCAAAAAATTTGTTCGTAAACCAAAGGGTCTTGCCGAAGGGCAGGTCCTGGTCGACAAAGAAGACGTAGTGCTGGTTGTTCCGAGAGGAGATTGATTACTTTTTCTCTTCATTTAATTCAAACAGGTAGCCATCTGGATCGGAAAAATAAAGCTGTACAATGCCATCAAAGCGTACCTGGCGGTGATAGGCTATGTTTTTCGCTTTCAAGTACTGCTCAGATTTATTGATGTCCTCTACAAACAAAGCAAAATGACCTCCATTACGGTCGTGAGCAACGTCTATAGTACGACCGTTTAGCAAGTGGATTTGCTGGCCATTCCCTAAGTCGAACCAGGCGCGGGTAGCTTTCAGATTATCAGGCACTGGAAGGGGTTTAAGCCCCATCATGTCACGATAAAAAGCGGCACTCGTCGGTACGTCTTTGACATGAATAGAAGTGTGATTGTGTCGGGTGATACCAAGTTTATCCTGCCCAAAAACTTGCCCGACTATTCCTGCACCAATGGTAAATAACAGAAGCGTTATACTATTTTTCATAGAAGAGCAAAGAGCTTAGCGAACCAAAACTACCCGACTTTGCAAACCACCCTGCGTTTCTATCGTAACGGTGTAGTGCCCAACCGGCAAGCCGCGCAAACTGAAAGAGCGGGTATAATCACCTACTGCTAGATTTGTTTCCCCCATTTTTCGGAGGCACTGACCTAGTTGATTCGTTAACGATAACGTAACAGAACCAGCGGTAGGTACGCTAAAATCAACAGTTAGGGTTTCAGTAGTTGGATTGGGATAAACGTGTAATCCGTTCAGAGCAGGATCAAGAGAAGCCGTTATAACAGTTGGAGATTCTACCGTTTTCAAAATCCAGTTGTTTGGATCAACAACCACGCCCGTTACCGGGCCTCGGGTCGGTAACGTAAAGGTCTGATCAGCACGGTCGTTGAATACCGTTATGGTTGTATCGCCTGCAGCCGACTGGACACGAAGCTGCACGGGCATGGTAAAGGAAGAAGGATTGGTAGCAATCGTATTCCGTTGCTCCAGACGAACGGTTACGGTTGATTCAGAACTACCACCCGTTATGGTAGCATGATACGTTGGATAGCCCTCTCCGTAAATCCACTGTTTGAAGAAATAATCCAGATTTTGGCCGGAAACCTGTTGGGCTATAGCCTGAAAATCTTCCGTCACGGCCGTTTGATAAGCAAGCGTTGGTGAGGCCGCGTAGGTACGTAGCGTGCGGAAAAACAAGTTGTCGCCCACAACTCCCCGAAGCATATGGAGCACAGTAGCCCCCTTGGAATAGGTACGACTTCCACTAAAAATATTGCCGACAGTACTGATATCCTGGACGTATATAGACCCGCGGGCATTACGGGCATTACTCATGAAGTTGTTCATGTATGTTTGATAGCCAGTTGTTCCGCCGGTTGACTCAGCATAAACAGCCTCGCCGTAGGAAGCAAAACCTTCGTTGAGCCAAATGTTCTGCCAATCACGGCAGGTGATTTTGTCGCCAAACCATTGATGAGCCAACTCATGAGCAATGACGTTTGGCGTTAGCGCTCGCACTTCCATGGACGAAATGGTTTGATGCTCCATACCACCATAACCCAGTCCATATTGGGCATGGCCGTATTTTTCGCGCAAAAATGGATAGGGGCCAAAACGATCCGTAAATAACTGAATCATACCGGGTGTCAGATCAAGATTTGCCTTTACCTGGGGTAAGATTTCCGGATAGATGTAATGCGTAACAGGCATCGTCTGACTTCCCGACGTAAAGGGCGTATCGTATCGTTCGTAATTCGAGAGCGCTATCGAGATCAGATACTGAGCAATGGGGTAACTGTTTTTCCAGTGATACGTTCGAGTCCCATCCGTATTGGTCGTTGTGCTGATGAGCGTCCCGTTGGAAACCGATACAAACTGCGCTGGGGCCGTAATCCGTACGGACGATGAATCCGCTTTGTCGGCGGGGGTATCTCGGCACGGAAACCAGTCGGATGCACCATAGGGTTCGCTTAGCGACCAGATGGCCGGGTCCGTCGTGTTTTCGTGTTTACCAAATACGAAACTGTTCTGACTGCCAAGGGGTATGCCCTGATAAAATACCGTCAATGTCAGGGCCTGATCCTTGCTCAAAGGTTGAGATGGCGTAATCGTTAACCGGTTTTGGGCGTGTTGGAAAGCAAGTTTTTGTGTGCCGGTTTTCACCGAATCAACGCGCAATCCCATACCCGAAGTAGCCGTCGTCGAGTTCAAATCCAGGAAGAAACTATTGAGATTCGCGGTTGTACTTTTTAGGGTAACGGTTGCAGCCCCACGCAGGCTGTTAGGTGTATGTGTCAGGCGTAAATCAAGTCCATAATACGTAACGTCGATGGACGCGTCGCCGGGATAGGCCATCCTGGCTTTCGGATTAGCTGACAGGCGACCAAAATAGCGTATCTTGCCTGTCTGGCAAAATTGCCCGCCATCGTCAAGCTGAGCGTTAGACAACAACGGAAGCAAAAGTAAGACGTATAGAAAACGCATGGGAGTAAGCATTGAAAACGTTACGTTCACTACATGTGGAAAAAACAAACGCCCAACTGTCTGAAAACTTATTGTCCTGTCAATAGCTGTGACTGATTTTTGGTTGCTTCTTCAGCCTGGGCTTTTAGTGCATCCAGCTTGCGTTGTTCGGCTTCGGGAAGTTGCAGTTGCCAACCCATTGAACTAGCCAACTGATACATCATATACTGAATCTGATTGTTAGCAATTTTGGGCAGATCACTTTGCATCGCCCGTTCGTTCATCGCTTTTTTTGCTTCGTCCAGGATTTGCGTGTAATCGGCGCCACTAAAATGATTCAGGATGCCGGCCTGAATATCATAGAATTTATAATCCGTATCGATGGAAAGAACTTCGGGTTGGGGGAAAAACTCAATAACCAATTTCTTTTCGCCATTGTCGGGCGCATGGAACCGGACCTTGGCAAAGTCGAACCCAACCAGCACTTTCGATTTGGCAATGACCATGGCTTTCTTGGGATCATTCAGTACGTATAAAATCTTCTTCTGATCCTGGTAATTATAAATCTCCGAAAAATAACCCTCCGCCATCACGACCTTAAATACTTTCTCGATACGTTCGAGTAGCAATACTGAGTCGCGCCGAACGTCGGTGATACCAGTACGTTTACGAAGTGTATTGGCTAGCGCAACGCCCCCACCTGCACCGACGAGCAACAATAGAACGGTGGTTAAGAAATCCATAGATAAAGTTAGTTGGCTATAGGGCCTGGGTAAATAAGGACAAATAGTAGGAAAATGTTTCTTGGCTCAGTTTGCTAGTTGCATTCAGGGTTTTGCGTTGATCATACCCGCTGCCCGAACATGGCGACCTGCCCGATTTTGCAGATCATCGCCTAAGTCACTACGGGCTTCTTCAGCTAGTTTTTCCAATTCAGCTATCAGCTCAGGGTGCTGCTGTTGGACGTCGTACCGTTCGCCGGGGTCACGTTGCAGATCGTATAAGGCCCTGGCAAAGGGGTGGTTTTCAGTGGTAGGCCCTGGTTTGCCACCCTGGCCCGGCAGTAGCCCCTCATAGGTGCGGCCTGGATGTGATAAGACCAATTTCCAGTCACCCTTACGCACGGCTTCAAGACTATTTTTTCGGTAATAGTAGAAAAAATGATCGCGGGGCGTTACGCTCTCATCGCCCTTAAGCAAGGCTAACCAATCAACCCCATCGATAGACTGTTTGGGCATACGGGCTCCACAGACGTTCACAATCGTCGGCAAAATATCCATTGCTGTCAGCAACTTGTTACTGACTCGGCCAGCAGGCACTACGTCTGGCCAGCGTACTAAACAGGGCACGCGATGCCCGCCTTCAAACGACGTACCTTTTCCTTCCCGAAAACCCCCTGCCGACCCGGCATGATCGCCGTAGTTGAGCCAGGGGCCGTTGTCACTAATAAAAATAACTAGTGTGTTTTTATCCAGACCCTGTTGCTTGAGTTCACCTAAAATTTGCCCGATCGACCAATCCAGTTCCATTAGTACGTCACCGAAAACGCCCCGTTTGCTCTTACCCCGAAATGCCGGAGAAGCCGCCAGCGGAACGTGCGGTAGCGGATGAGGAACATACAGAAAAAATGGATCTTTTCTGTGTTTTCGGATAAATGAAACGGCCCGTTTGGTAACGGTTGGTGTAATCCCGCTAACGTCGTCCAGCGTTTTGATTTCGTTTAACGACTGATTTCCTTCGATCCAGTGGAGGGGTGGGTAATGGGCGTTGGCCTGATTCGGATGCAAGGGCCACATATCATGCGAGTAAGGAACGCCATAATACTCATCGAACCCTTGCTGTAAGGGTAAAAACGGCTGCTGATCGCCCAGGTGCCACTTACCAAATATGCCGGTAGCGTATCCTTTTTCTTTTAGCAATTCGGCTATTGTTTCCTCATTTGGGTTTAACCCAACAGGTGAAAAGGGGCTTAAAGCGCCCGAGATGCCTAACCGATTTGGATAGCAGCCCGTTAGTAACGACGCTCGGGAAGCACTGCATACGGCCTGGGTCGCCAGAAAGTTCGTGAATCGGCTTCCCTCTGCCGCCATACGGTCAAGATTAGGCGTTGTGTAACCCATAGCACCCGTGCAGGAGAGATCGCCGTAGCCGAGGTCATCGATAAAAAACAGCACTACGTTCGGCGGTTTAGGAGCAGACGTGACGGTCCAGCCACTAATCGAGAAGTAGAGAATTGGTAAAAGAGTGAGTATACCGGCAAACCGCACGTACTGATTGTGAAACATAGTGGTTGAATTCAGACCGATTTGATTGAGAAAACAATGGCTGCTCTGGAAGTAAGCTTCCGTAGCGGGCAAATTACTGAGTAGAAAGCTACAAAAAAAGGGACCGATGAGTCCCTTTTTGTTACCGTGCTAACCTACGTAGCCGTCTACTTTGCGTATGCTACAGCCCGCATCTCCCGAATAACCGTTACTTTGATCTGGCCAGGATACTGCATCTCTTTCTCAATTTTCTGTGAAATCTCGTATGATAGGACACCAGCCCGTTCGTCGGAAACATGATCTGCATCGACCATAATCCGTAACTCGCGACCAGCCTGAATGGCGTAACATTTGGTTACGCCAGGGAAATTCCCGGCCAGTTCTTCCAGCTCTTTCAGGCGCTTGATATACGACTCCATCATCTCGCGACGGGCACCAGGTCGTGAACCAGAGACGGCATCGCAAACCTGAACGATAGGCGAAATCATGCTCGTCATCTCGATTTCATCGTGGTGAGCACCAATCGCATTGATAACTTCAGGGTTCTCTTTGTATTTCTTAGCCAACTCCATGCCCAGAATGGCGTGAGGAAGTTCAGCTTCTTCGGGCCATACTTTGCCAATGTCGTGGAGCAAACCGGCCCGTTTAGCCAGTTTGGCATTCAAGCCCAGTTCGGCCGCCATGGTCGCACAAAGCTTAGCGACCTCGCGTGAGTGTTGGAGCAGATTCTGACCGTAACTTGACCGGAAACGCATCCGACCAACCATCTTGATCAGTTCGGGATGCAGGCCATGAATACCTAAATCGATAACGGTACGTTCGCCAATCTCGACAATTTCGTCCTCTATATTCTTACGTGTTTTCGCAACAATTTCCTCGATCCGGGCGGGGTGAATACGACCATCCTGAACCAGACGGTGCAGAGACAGACGAGCAATTTCGCGACGAACGGGATCGAAGCCCGAAATAATGATGGCTTCAGGGGTGTCATCCACAATGATCTCGACGCCTGTAGCGGCTTCCAGCGCCCGGATGTTACGTCCTTCGCGACCAATGACTTTTCCCTTTACGTCGTCGGATTCAATGTTAAACACCGACACGCAGTTTTCGATGGCGTGTTCCGTAGCCGTGCGTTGAATCGTCTCGATAACTACTTTTTTGGCTTCCTTGGTAGCCGTCAGTTTCGCTTCCTCAACAATATTTTTGATGTAAGACGATGCCCGCGTCTCGGCTTCGGCTTTCAGCGTTTCAATAAGCTGTTCACGAGCCTGATCGGCGGAGAGACCGGCAATTTTTTCAAGTTGGGCCACCTGATCGGCCAGCATCCGATCCGCTTCCTGTTGCCGACGATCAACGTCTTCACGGCGTTTGTTAAGCGCATCAATTTGCTGAGTGAGGCTATTTTTCTGCTGCCCTATTTCGTTACGTTGCTGATTTAATTCGTTTTCGCGGTTGCGCTGCTGGTCGGCCTGTTGCGTTAATTGTTGTTCGCGTTGTTTGAGTTTCCCTTCGTTCTGGAGCAGTAGATTTCGCTTCTGATTCGTTGTCTCTTCAAATTCAGTTTTTAGCTTCAGGTATTTCTCTTTAGCCTCCAGCATCCTGTCTTTCTTGATGGTTTCGGCCTGCAATTCAGCGTTCTTTAAAATTGATGCTGCTTTTTCCTCTGCTTCTTTCTCATGCTTCGCGCGAACGCCAGCCATCATCTGACGGCCGATTAGTATGCCAATACCACCCCCTACGAGGGTGGTGAGAATCGTTAACCAAACTGGAATGTCCATTGGACTATATCGTTAAGGTTGAAAAAATATACCATCAACCTGCCGCGATACGAGTGCGCTGAACGCCAACTCGGAAGTATACCTATTTTAGATGTATGATTTCGTATGTATGATCTCCATTAGCTGGGTATCAATTGGGTAAAAATCAGATATCATCAATCATAAACAGTACAATACGGGGTAACTACCTACCGGTTATTTATGTCGTAATGACCGGCGAAACGACCTGGTCTAACTGAGTGATTTTGTCAAACACCATTTGTTGTAAGCGCTGCGTTTTATGTTCTCCTCTAAGCTTTTCCATTAAGCAGTTGAAGGCTACCATAGCCAGAGCTTCCTGCGTATCGCTGATGCCCTCGTCCCGATATTGCTTTATCTGTTCCTGAATCAGCTTGGCGGCTTCGCGCACAATAGCTTCTGATTCCGGCTCTACGCGCAAGCGGTAGGTTCGGTCAGCTATCTTTATGCGGATTGGCAATTCTTCCATTGCTGCAGTCGGCTCAGATCAGTCTATCTATCGGAGCCAATTTAGGTTTATGACAAACTACTCAAGTGAGCAATACAGCGTTCCAGTTCCCGGATATACTCGTCGAGTTGTTGTTTTAATTCGGCATTCGTATCTGTCTGAGACAGATTGTCTTTTACAATTATACTATCATCTTTTGACTTTGGTGTGTTTTTTTCTGAAAAAACATGTTTTTTCCTAAACTCACTAAACTGGGTTTGCTTTTCGCTCAGCCGTTTGCGCAGGATCGAATTTTTCGTTTCCAGCTCCTGTATGCGATTCTGTGCGCTGATGTATACGTTAGTGAGTAACTCAATTTTGCGTTTGAGCTGCTCAATAAGCGCGAAAATTTGATCCTGGCTTGCCACAATACTGAATAACTGAATGGGTAAACGAATGATTCAGTATAAAAACTAATCACTCATTTTTTACTTATTTTCGGATAACAGCTCCCAATTCCTGTTCGAAAGCTGTCATGAGCCGTTTCATCGTTTTATCAATAGTTACATCGGTAAGGGTTTGAGCCGAATCCTGTAGCATAAAGCTAACCGAATACGCTTTTTTCTCCTTGCCTAAATTTTCGCCTTCATATACGTCGAAGACATTGATCGTACGTAACAATTTTCGTTCGGTCTGACGGGCCAGTCGACTGATTTGTTCGAAGGTGACGCCCTTATCGAGCACCAGCGATAAATCGCGACGAACTTCCGGGAACCGCGATACTTCTTCATAACGAGCTTTGTTCGTCGCCAGCTTTAACAGCGCCTGCCAGTCAAAGTCAGCGTAAAAAACCGGCTGCTTGAGATCGACTAGTTTGGTTAGTTTAGGTTGAACCAATCCTAAACTAACCAGTGGTTTCTTGTTAACAACGTAGGTTATGCCGTACTGAAACAGTGTTGAGTCGGCAGGCTGGGTGTCAAACGATTTAATGCGAAACAGATTCAGAATTCGCTGCACAGCCGTAGCCAGATCATGATAAGCAACCGGCTGACCTTTTTGAAGCCAGCTTTCTGCTTCCTGATTGCCGAGCATAGCTATACTTAAGCGCATTTTCTCAACGTACTTCGTCGCGCCATCTTCAAGTTTTACTTTATGATAAACTTTGCCAAACTCGAAGAATTTCAAGTCTTTCTGACGACGGTTTGCGTTATAAATCAGGGTTTCAAGCGACGAAAACAACAACGACTGACGCATAACGGACAGTTCTTCACTTAACGGATTTAGCAACGTTACGTCATCACCCGTTAGAGACGGTCGAATGGCATCGTGATAACCTGGACGTGTAAGTGACAGGGTCAAAATCTCATAAAAACCATTTGCGGCCAGCAGTTGCCCTACGCGACTTTGCCATTGGTCAGGGTCCGTCTTCGGAAATTCTGATAGCGAATCAGCTGCCAGCGTAACCGATAGTGGTACGTTGTCAAGTCCGTAAATCCGCAGGATTTCTTCAATCACATCAGCCTCGCGTGTTACGTCTACACGATATGGTGGAACGATGGCCAGAAATCCGTCTGGTGTTAATTCCTCGGCCTGAATATCTAACGCATTCAGAATTCGAAGAATTTCCGTCCGGTCGATTTGAATACCAATCAGGCGATCAATATTTCGATAGCGTACCGGCACACGGAACGGCTCGATGGGATCAGGATATAGATCGGTAATGTCAGAACTGATAACTCCTCCTGCGACTTGTTGAATCAGCAAAGCCGCCCGCTTCAGCGCGAACACGGGGATGTTCGGATCGGTACCTCGCTCGAATCGGAACGAAGCATCGGTTTTCAGGCCATGATGCTGAGCAGTTTTACGGACAGAGGTAGCCGAGAAATAAGCTGATTCCAGAAAAATCCGGGTTGTTTGTGCTGAAACACCTGAATACTGACCGCCAAATACACCTGCAATGCACATGGGCTTTTCCGCGTCGCAAATCATCAGGTCTGTAGCCGTGAGTTTTCGCTCTACGCCATCGAGGGTAACAAAAGGTGTTTCTTCGGGTAAAGTTTTTACCAGCACCTTGCCGCCAGCAATCTTATCCGCATCGAATGCATGAAGCGGCTGCCCCAGGTCATAACAAACGAAATTCGTTACGTCGACAATGTTGTTAATCGGTTTTAAACCAATGCTCAGTAACCGCTGTTTCAGCCAGTCCGGCGATTCGCCAACAGTAAGACCACTGATCGTTAAGCCTGTGTACCGTGGGCAGTCGGCTTTGTCTTCTACGGCTACATCAAGCGTAAGGTCGGTGTTGTCAACAACAAACGCATCAACCGATGGCAGTTGCAGAGACCGGTTTAGCACAGCTTTTAAATCACGGGCGGTACCGAAATGCGATGCGGCATCAATTCGATTCGGCGTCAGACCAATGGCAATCTGATAGTCAGCTTCGAGATTGAAATAACGGGCAGCTGGTGTTCCGTTTGGTAACGTAGTGTCCAAAACCATGATACCAGCATGAGAGGTTCCGAGTCCGATTTCATCTTCGGCGCAAATCATCCCTTCTGACGCTGCTCCCCGTATCTTGGCTTTTTTGATCTGGAACGGCTGGGCGGCATCCTGATCGCCCGAACGGGGGTGTAACGTTGCGCCTACCAGCGCTACAACCACTTTCTGACCGGCTGCTACGTTAGGTGCACCACACACGATGGGTAGTGGCTGATCAGTACCTACGTCTACCGTAGTCAGACTCAACTTATCGGCGTCTGGATGTTTCGTGCAGGTCAGTACTTCGCCAATTACGACACCTTCCAGACCGCCCGGTATAGCCTCAATCTTTTCAATTCCTTCTACTTCCAGACCAGTCGAGGTAAGTAATTTTCCGACCTGTTCGGGGGATTCGGGTAATTCAATAAACTCTTGTAACCATTTATAGGAAATCTCCATACAGCGGCAAAACAAATAATTGCCACAAAGTTAGATAAATGGTTGATTGGCTAATTGATTATTCCCATCAAAAAACGAAACGCCTGCTAAAGTGCGCTACTGATGCTCTTTGTATTTCTCGCCTGCTTTTACAGGAATGGTAAGTGTATTTTCGGCTGGGGGAATCGGGCAGGCATAGGTAGGATTATACGCACAATAGGGATTGTAGGCTCCGTTAAAATCCAATATGACATGATTATCAGTTAGCTTGGCCGGGTCGAGTTCAAGGTAACGACCTCCACCGTACGTTTCCTTACCCGACGTAGCATCACGAAACAAAATAGAATATGTATTCTGAAGTTTTACAATCAACAACCGGCATGCTTCTCCATTCAGGCTGAAAACCGCGTGGGCAAACTTATCGTATACCTCTTCGCTGCCATCGCTCATCCGAACAACGAGTTTCTGAGTTTTATCGGCAAAGGGTTCGAGTCGGGCTACTACACGATAAGCCGGATCTGGCTTAAAATAAACCAGTCCTTTGAACGAACTCTTGTTAGGAACAGGTGATTCCGCATCTGTCTGGAGAAAATGATCTTTTTCCTTTCGCTGTACATCGACTTGCTGACGATACGTTTCTGGATTGATCGACTCATCCAAACCTGCACTTGATGTTATATTACCTCCATCGAAAAAGGTATAATACAGAACAATAAGGGCAAGAAGAAATAAGCCGGTCAGAAAAAATCTATTCTTTAACATCGTCTATCTGTAAACAATTGCTATATTAATGGTTTGTTAAAATCAATAATGAGCTACTCTCAAAACTTTACCTGTTTTTGTGAGAAAATCGGAAAATATGAGGATTCTAAGAGTATTTTACGGCTGAGTATATCTACTACGTATCAGTAAGTCATTAAGTTTATGCAAACAACGTATTTTGTTTGGCCGGGTTTAATTGTTTTTTAATAACTTTAAGCCTCAAAAAATGCCACATCCTCTAATTAGTTAACTGTTTTTCTGCGAATGGCCCAACTTTATGAATTAAAGACATTCACTTCAGGTAATGGAAACTTGACCGTATTTGAACATATCATTCCTGGTGTGATTCAGCGAGTTTTTTACATTTATGAAGCTGGTCAGGCAGCCCGGGCGGGACATCGTCATCATAAAGCGTGGAATGCGCTTATCTGTCTGCATGGTAGTTGCCGGGTATATAGTGACAACGGTGTGGAGGAAACCACATTTCAATTATCAAATCCGCGTCAGTGTCTGGTCCTAAAGCCTGAAGACTGGCATACAATGGACGAGTTCTCGGAGGATGCTATTCTATTGGTCGTCTCAAACGAACTGTACGACAAAGACGATTACATCTACGAGCCCTATCCCGCAGGGAAGCGGTCTGGCGAGTCGGTAATGGTTGACTCGGAATGATTCCATTTCTGGATCTAAAACGTGTAAATGAACCGCATTCTGTAGCGATCGAAGAGGCTATAAAGCGTGTTCTTCAATCAGGATGGTACATTCTAGGTCAGGAAGTCGAAGCATTTGAGCAGCAATTTGCGGCCTATTGCCAAACACGCCATTGTATTGGGGTCGCCAACGGGCTGGATGCGCTGACATTGGTGCTGAAAGCATGGGACTTCCCGGCAGGAAGTGAGGTTATTGTAGCCGCGAATGCCTATATCGCATCTGTACAAAGTATCACGCTGGCTGGCCTGACTCCCGTATTCGTCGAACCTGATCCACAAACCTATTTGCTCGATCCCGCTAAGCTGGAAGTGGCTATTACTTCGTGTACCAGAGCGATTCTTCCCGTTCATCTGTACGGGCGCTGTTGCGATATGGAACCGATCAATACGTTGGCGAAACAATATAACTTAAACGTACTTGAAGATGCTGCCCAGGCTCATGGTGCGCTTTACCAAAAAAAACAGGCAGGTAGTCTTGGCGATGCCGCTGCTTGGAGTTTTTACCCGAGCAAAAACCTGGGTGCGTTAGGCGATGCCGGAGCAATTACTACCAATGATGATACGTTAGCCGATAAGCTGCGAGCATTACGAAATTATGGCTCGAAGCAGAAATACGTTAATGACTATCTGGGCCATAACAGCCGTTTGGACGAAATACAGGCTGCTATACTTTCCGTCAAACTTCCTTGGCTGGATGATGAAAATAAACGGCGACGTGCGCTGGCTCAGCAGTATCTGAGTCGCATCTGCAACCCGGACGTCATGTTGCCACCGTCAGACCAGCTTGACCAGGATGCCTGGCATTTGTTTGTGATTCGACACCCCCGGCGTGACGCTTTACGGACTTTCCTTCGCGAACGAGGGATTGGCACAGATGTTCACTATCCAATTCCACCGCATCGTCAGCAAGCTTATGAAACCTTTGCTCATTTGTCGTTTCCGATTGCGGAACAGCTTCATAAAGAAGTCGTTAGTCTCCCCCTTAATCCGACGCTGACAGACGGAGAGATAGCTTATGTAATTGATACGATTAATTTAATGAGTGAAAGAGCGATAGCGTGAAAGAGTGATGCCTCCGGTAGGTTTTTATCCTTTTACTCTATCGTTCTTTCTTTTAGGCCATGAATCTGTCTGTCGTTATTCCAGTCTATAACAGCGAGCGAACAATCGGTCCGTTGGTCGATCGTTTGCAGGTATGTCTGGCTGGTCGGGCCTTTGAGATTGTGTTGGTGAACGACGGGAGCCCGGATCGTTCGGAAGAAGTGTGCCAACAGCTGGAAGCGAAATACAACAGCGTTCGCTTCATTTCACTACGTCGGAATTTCGGCGAATTCAATGCTGTTTTATGTGGCCTCAATCATACCGTTGGTGAATACGTAGTGATTATTGACGACGATTTTCAGAACCCTCCCGAATCTATTTTAACGCTCGTTGAGACCGCTGAAACAAAACAGTATGACGTTGTATATAGCCGGTACGACCAAAAGCAGCATCACTGGTTTCGGAACATGGGGAGCTGGCTGGTCAATACGTTAACGACTTATTCAATTGGCAAGCCTCGTAATTTATACCTGTCAAGTTTTAAGCTGATTGGCCGTGAGGTTGTCGAGGAAATTATTCGCTACAAAGGTCCATATCCGTATATCGACGGTCTGATTTTTCGGGTAACGCGTAATGTTGGTAGCGTCACGGTGCCTCACAGTGCGCGAGCCGAAGGACGATCAAATTATACTGTCCGCAAGCTCATCGCTCTCTTTCTAAACGTGTTTATTGGTTATTCACTCTGGCCAATACGTATATTTACCATAGCGGGCATCGCTTTACTTGGATTGGGTCTAATAGGTGGGTTCTTGCTGTTACTAAGTTGGTTAGTTGGTGCCTTATCGATTACCAACTGGCTAATCATACTTTGGGCGATTACCATAGGCTTAGGTGTGCAATTACTCTTTTTAGGTGTTCTGGGCGAATACCTTGGTAAGTTATTCATGGCCTACAGTGGTTTGCCCCCGTATGTAGAAAAAAAGAAGAAACAAGTGGGAGAGAAGCAAGGAAGAGATACGGCTTATTCCATTTTGTATCCCATTCTCCCTCTTCTGTTTTCCTTCCTGTCTTTTTTATGATCAGCCGTTTAGAGGAATACGAAAAGATGTTCCGGCTGGAGGGACAACTTTGGTGGTATCGCATTCTGCACGAACGCGTAGAAGAGTCGATACGTCAACGCTTCGGTAACCGTCGGGATATAGCCATTTTAGACGCAGGCTGCGGCACGGGAGGCATGCTGGATTGTTTACATCGCCGGGGGTACACGAATCTGCGTGGAATTGATGGATCGGCAGAAGCTGTAGCATTTTGCCATGAGCGCCATCTTTCCGTTACGTGTGTTAATCTGAATGACCTCGCTACGTTCGAGCCGGAAGTTCGATACGACGTTATTATTTGCAATGACGTTTTTTGCTATTTCAACGAAGCCGACTTGCCTCCGTTGATAACGTCATTGGCACACCGCTTGAAGCCCGATGGAATTCTGATCAGTAATAACAACGCGTTCAACGTATTTCAGGGGCAGCATGACATTGCTGTTGGGGTTATCCGACGATTTATGCTGGCCGATTTTGACCAGTTAATGCCCGCTGCCGGGCTCTATATTGCTTATGCGACCTACTGGAGTTTCGCCTTGTCGCCTATGATTCTAGGAATGCGCCAGTGGCAGCGCCTACAATTAAGAGTAGGGTGGCGAAAACCTGAAGAAGCCCAGTCGGATGTTTATATGCCCAGTACGTGGCTGAATGAAATCTTGTACCGGATTGTTAAATCTGAACAAAAACTTCTGCGCCGAACCCCCTTCGGCAGTTCGCTGTTTATGGTAGTCGATGGTCATAGCCAAGCGTTGCGGTCAATTGGTGATCGGGGCTGAGCGTATGATTATCGACTACAACTAACGACTTTTATGTTTACTGGTATTGTTGAAAGCACTGGCCTGGTAGCCGCTATTAAAGCTGAGGGCACGAATCTGACATTTAGTATTGAATCAACGCTGGCTTCTGAACTGAAAATAGACCAGAGTGTCAACCACAACGGTGTCTGCCTGACGGTGACCAGCGTTGCTGATGGGAGCTACACCGTAACGGCGGTTGATGAAACCCTGAAAAAAACGAATCTGGGTCAATTTGCCATCGGCGATCGGGTCAATCTGGAACGCTGTATGCCCGCAAATGGACGTTTCGACGGACATATTGTTCAGGGGCATGTCGATCAGACAGGCGTATGCACGAACGTACAGGATTTAAATGGGAGCTGGCTCTTCGATTTTCAGTACGATGCGGATATGGATGTTGATCCGAATAATCGAAATATCACCGTCGAAAAAGGGTCCATTTGTATTAATGGCGTGAGTTTAACCGTTTTTAATTCGCAGTACGATAGCTTCCGCGTTACCATCATTCCGTATACGTACGAACACACGAATTTTCGCAACCTGAAAGCTGGTGATGTCGTTAATTTGGAGTTCGATATTCTCGGAAAGTATATTAAAAAAATGCTGGCGGGGTATCGGTAGCCATAGGCAAACCGTTAATTTTACCGAATCAATACGTTTTGCTATTGACTATCATTCGGTTGCCTATCTCCGTACTTCCGGGCAAACCGATGACCGTAACAGATAATGAATGATTTTTTTACGAACGAATGACTAAAATCAGCACCCGCTCCTTTTCTGATCTGCTGATTCAATTTGGCATTATTCTGGCCTTAGTAGCTGCCTTATTTCTGGCGTTTTTCTTTGTTTATTTACCATTCACGACCAACCATGGACAGACAATTACTGTACCCGACGTATCTGGCCTGAGTTTTGATGAGATGCAAAATCTTCTGGATGACCGGGGCTTGCGCTATGAAGTCAGCGACTGTACCTATGTGGCTAAATCACAGCCGTTAACGGTTGTTCAGCAGTACCCACGAGCAAACTCAAAAGTAAAAGAGGGTCGTAAAATATATTTAACGATCACCAGACGCGTAGCACCTTTGGTGTCGATGCCACAATTGGTTAACCTGACGCTTCAGAGCGCTAAGCTGAACCTGATATCGATAGGTCTGGAGTTAGGCGAGCAAACATACGTACCGGACGTAGCCAAAAATGCGGTTCTTCATCAGCTTTATAACGGGAAAGAAATTGCACCCGGTACGCCTGTGCCGAAAGGGGCAAAAATTGACTTTGAAATTGGCGATGGCCTGGGTAGCACCATGTTTGCTGTACCCGACGTAGTGGGTTTACAGCTTGATGAAGCCGAAGCCGCCATTCGTGGGTCTAATCTGAAGGTAGGTACAAAAATTTCCGTTACCGACCCCGAGAAGGAGGTTGGAACGGTTGTCCGGCAGCATCCTGAAGCCCGTTCGGGCGAGCGCATTCGTGTTGGTGAGACAATGGATTTGTGGGTTGTTGGGCCGATTGAGTCCGATCAGTAACATCGTTTTCGGCACGATACCAAATGGAAATCGCTTTACGTAATCAATCAGTTATAGCCGCTTTTACCCGACGATTTCTTGTCGGCTTTCTGTTGGTGTGGGCTACTCTGACTAGTTCAGTAGTTTCGGCTCAAACGACACTGCCATTTTTCGAGGATTTCTCGACGGCGTCTGGCCGACCCGGTATTGACCGACCTGATGCTAATCGTTGGCAGTCCGGTAGTGGCGTATACATCAACAATACGATGGCTATTAATCAGCCAACCGTTAATGTAGCGTCGTTTGATGGCTTGATGGCTAATGGGCGACCTTACATACAAAACAGTCCATTGGCTCAGGGATATACGGATACGCTGGCTTCATTGCCTATTAACCTGAATGGGCTGTCGGTGGCCGATTCGGTGTATATCAGTTTCTATTGGCAGGCAAAAGGATTGGGCGAAGCGCCGGATCCGGGTGATTCACTGAGTCGTCAGGCGGCTGATTCGCTTACGCTCCAGTTTTTGGACCGTACAGGTAGCTGGAAAACAGTTTGGGCAATTGCGGGTGGGATCATCAATAATAACTTCTTTCAGGTTTTTGTGCCGGTACGTCAGGCGGCTTATTTCCATGCTGGATTTGCCTTTCGGTTCCGTTCATTCGGGCGAGCATCGGGGCCATTCGATACCTGGAATGTCGATTATATTTACATGAATCGTGGACGCTCTGTAAACGATCGGTTTGTAAAGGACGTAGCAATGCGGCAGGCGCTCAGTCCGTTGCTGAAGCGCTACACAGCCATGCCCTTAACGCAGTACGTCGTCAATCCTGCCGCAGAAACGGCTGATTCAGTTATGACAGATAGTTACAACCTGTTCAATAACTTTAACTTTACTACCTTCCGTTTTACAGTGCGGGACGAAACATCAGGACGCCTAGTCCAGGATGATCCACAAACAAGTTCAGTACTGATTCCGGCTCTTAGCTCGCAGCGTAAATCAGCGAAACCGAGACCAGTTACGGGATTTGGCTCTGCCACCCGAGCGATGCTACGGTATAAATTTGATCTGTTGACAACTGACGATCAGAACCCATCGATTCCTGGTGTTAATCTTCGCCGAAACGATACGATTTCGGCTGTAGCAGCCCTCGACAATTATTATGCGTATGACGATGGTACGTGGGAATACGCCCAACAGATCCGGCAACGCGAGCAGATTGCGGTGCGGTTTGTATTGAACAAGCCCGATGCTATGGTGGGTGTTAAAGCCTGCATCGTTCCCTTTACGACCAATCAGACAGGACAGTCATTCGTTATCAATGTGTATAGCAACAATGGCGGGCGGCCTGGGACTATCATCTATCGGCAATCATTTACAACCCAGTACCCGACTTATCGTAATGGTTTTGTTGACTTTGCGTTTACTAAAAACGTTTCAGTAAGAGATACTTTTTACGTTGGTTATCAGCAGGTCAGTAGTAGCGATACGACTTACCTGCGATTGGGTTTTGATAAGAACAGCCCGTTCGGGACGCAGATTTTTTACAATGGTGGTACAAATTGGGAGCAGAACGGTTCATCGTCGTCGTTGAACGTTCAGGGAGCTTTTATGCTACGTCCTATCATGGGTGGACAACCTGATACAGTTGTGACGGCCACGCCTGACCCCGAACCGCTGGCAGCTTTGCAGGTCTATCCAAACCCAACCGCCGGACTGATCCGTTGGGATGAACAGCGTTTGACAAAATTGGATGTTATAAGCACTGGCGGACAGATAATACATACAGTTGAACCAGTACGTGGTCAACAAACGTTAGATCTGAGTTATTTGCCTGATGGCCTTTATTTAATACGACTTTGGGCTGACCAGCGCACCAACGTACAAAAGATTATAATTCAACATTAATGACAGGGATTATTGATCAGGCATTTTGAAATGCTATCGACTAACCCTTATCAACTACCGACTGATTATGGACATTACCGTGCAGGAGTTAAAAGAACGACTTGACAAAGGCGAAAAGATAAATCTGATTGACGTTCGTGAGCCGAACGAATACGAGGCAGACAATATTGGCGCTACGCTTATTCCGCTTGGCGAATTACAATATCGGCTAGATGAACTCGATGGATTGCAGGACGAAGAAGTTATTGTACACTGCCGTTCAGGAGCACGTAGCGCGCGGGCACAACAACTTCTGGAAGAAAGCGGGTTTAATAATGTTCGAAATGTGATTGGCGGCATGCTGGCTTATCGCGCCCAGTAAGCTGATACGTACTTACAGACGATCTGTCACGTAGCTGAGTATCTTTTCCTTCTCTTCCGGTCCGAACCAGTGATAATTACCCTGGTTTCGGAACCAGGTTAGTTGGCGCTTGGCGTAGCGTCGGGAGTTTCGTTTGAGTAAGCGGACCATTTCGGCATAATCGTACGTACCGTCCAGATACGGAAAAACTTCCTGGTAGCCAACTGTCTGCAGAGCTGCTACGTGTCGGTAGGGTTGGAGAGAGCGAACTTCTTCAATTAGTCCTTCTGCAAGCATGGCATCCATACGGGCATCAATTCGGGCATACAGTTCGTCACGCGGCCGTTCGAGCGCTATCAGTACAGACTGGAATGGTCGTTCGGCTGTTTGCTGACGTCGAAACGATGAATAAGGAAGCCCCGTTGTCAGACATACCTCCAAAGCCCTCGTCACCCGAACTGGATTCTGTAAATCGGCCGTCTGCGCATACTGGGGGTCTAACTGGCGCAATTCATTCTGTAGTGATTCCAGACCTTCCTGTTGCAGACGAGAAAACAACAGTTCGCGGAGAGTGGGCTCAACAGGGGGAATGTCGTCGAGGCCGAAGCAAACGGCGTTAATATAGAGCCCCGTTCCACCCGACAGAATCACTACGTCTTTATCCTGAAAGAGATTATCTAGTAGGGTAAGGCATTCGCGTTCATACCGTCCGGCATTTACGGGGTCTGTAATCGAATGAGAATCAATAAAATAATGACGGATGCCATTCATTTCGGCAAGCGAAGGCTTAGCAGTGCCAATATCTAGTTCACGGTAAAGTTGTCGGGAATCAGCAGAAACCACATCCGTTTGCAGTTCTTTGGCTAGTTGAACACATAGGGCTGTCTTGCCAACAGCGGTTGGTCCAGCCACAACAAGCAATGTTTTCAATTAATGAACGGAGTAAGTCACATTAGCCTACAAAAATAATCGAAATTGCCATCAGCAGCATTTTTTCTCTACCGAATCAACTGTAGGAATCAGATAGTTATAACAGTCAATCTCACTAATATTTACAAATTATACGCTAAAATAAATCTATAATGTATGTAAACTAAAGACTGTATCTATAACTTGTTTTATAATTTATAGTAAACAAAGTGAGGCCATTCACATTTTTTTGTTGACTAGCAGATGGTTACATACATAAATTTTTACAGGTCGATCTAGCGCTAAATTACTCTTGTTTTAGATTGAATATAAATATATATATTTGCTCATATTGGTTCAAGTCCTTTTTAATCAACGACTTACTTACCAAGAGGTTAGTAAAAAATTTTCTCATGGATGCAAAAATTAGTACTCAGAAATCTATCGGCACCAAGCACTCCATTCTTGATAAAACGTTAGAAATTATTCGTGGGAAATGGCGACTACATATAATTTATCAAATAGGAACAGAAGTACGTAGATACGGTGAACTACGCCGAATGATTCCTCAGGTGAGCGAAAAGGTTTTAATTCAGGAACTTAAGTCCTTAATGAATCTGGGAGTTATTGAAAAGAAAATATACAATGAAGTACCACCTCGCGTGGAATATGCCTTAACATCAAAAGGACGACAAGTACTACCAATCCTACTGAAACTCACTACAGTAGGCGAGGTATTTTTGAAATAATAGTCTTCCTGAACAGTTATTAGCAGCATAGGGGATTATAATAGATCCCCTATGCTGTTTTAAAATACTTTGAAAGCGAGCGAAACAGTCGCAATACCCAGAAAGCCTGTTATTTTAGTATCCTTGTAAATGCCTCCAACTGGTACTGCATACCGCACATCAATATCTAGACCATTCAACAAGCTGTAGCCAGCCCCCAATTCTACTGCATACGTAAAATCCTTTACTTCAAGGTATTGCGCTACGTATTTATTCCGCAGGTCCGTTGTACCCGTCGTTGGCGGGATCGTCGTTTGTGGAAATCCTACGTTTGTATTGGCATTAATCTGACCGCTCGTTGTTCGGGTGACTTCCGCTTTCTGCACAAAAATGAAGTTTGGGCCAATGTAGCCCCGTAATCGGCCATCCATCCACCGTTTTCCTACGAGAATAGGTACATCAACAGATTCCAATACCGATTCAGAGACCGCGTTCAAACTGGCATTCAGCAAGCCGGGTTGTACGCTAACAGGTAGTGCGTTCGCTAGAGCTGGATTGGCGTTTATGTCTACCGTTACGTCGGTTTTTTGCTTTAATACATACCGATTATACGTTACCTCGGCCTGAATAAAAAAGTGAGGGAAATTCATACGTCCCCACAATCCGCCCGTATAACCGATGCCAATGCCGTTGCTTTTATTTTCGACGGCCGGTATCTGAACGCCATCGACGGTTTGAGCTGGGATGTTCGTGAAGCCGTGTGTCAACGTACCTCCACCCTTAATGCCAAACTCAAGCGAAGATGGCTGAGTGTTCTGAGCTAATGCAGACGACAGGCTTCCCAGAAATACTATAGATAACCACAATTGATAAAGTTTCATACGTACTGTCTTATTGTTGCAGGAGAACACGATGATAGTTGGCGGGATTAACCTGCGGTACGGTCGAGGCATACTTAGCATTAATACCTTTAATGATTTCGTTGGCTATAAGCGCATAACCAGCCGGAGTAAGGTGAATGCCATCCAGGCTAAATGCTCCTCCCTGAATAAATGCAGCTGTATACTTAATGCCGTTTTGCTGAAGTCCTGTTGCAGAAGCAAGTTGAGTTAATACCGTGTTCGGATCAACATAAGCTACTCCTTTGGCATCTGCCTGCGTTTTCATGACTCCGTTAAACTCGGCAATGCGCGCATTCATGGTCGCTATTTCTCCGGCATCCAATACAAATGTTGTCGGTAAGGGATTGGTAGCATCTAACCCATAACGGCCAACTTTTGTGCCTACATCTGTACGCCCAAACTTGGTCAATTCAGTCTGGTTGGCAAGCGATAACAGAAACAGGTCGTTAGCCGTAGAAGCACGGACGCCCTGGGGCGCATCGGACGCCTGAATCGCCAATGCCGGAAGATCAGGGGTTCCGGGCGCTAATACTTTAAATAGGCGATTAATGACGGAAAGTGTGATAAGCCGAAAATAAGGCGCTATCGTAATATTTGGGATACCAATAACTACCCCCTTACGACCACCTTCCGTCAGCTTGTTCATCATAGCCGTATAATTGGTTGTAAATAAGGCTGATGGCGTGAGGGCAGAAACACCACCCGAGGTGGCATAGGACAGTACATCGTTGTTACCTAACCAGCAAGAGAAAAAAGTAGCCCCCGTAAGATTATTGCTAACGTACTGAAAATACGTTGTCGCCTGATCGGCATCGCCCAAAAGTCGTTCAAAATAAGGGTTACCTTGCGTAGAGCCATATCCTTGCAGTAAGATGTCACCCATTTTGATGCCGGGAACGCCTAAGTTCTGATTGGCGCCCGTAAACTTAGTGAACAGAGCTGAGCCATTCGTATTTGTTACTCGAACGGCGCCCGGTGCTACCTGCTTAATCGCCGAGATCAGTGAGATTGGATTTGTAGTATCCGGTACCTGAACCAGTTTCATATAGCCCGATCCAGCAGCCTGAGCTTCCGCAAACAACGGTTGAATAAAGTCGCCACCACCTACCGTTTTGAATTGACCGGCCAGAATGTTTGGATAAGCGTTTAGTTGGCTATCGCGGTAAAGGCCCCCGTCGGCAAAGCCAGCGGTCAGTGAGTTCCCCACCGCTACGTATTTGGTAAAATCGGCGTTTCCCTTACTGGGTGTTTCACCATTCCCTCCGTTGGGATCAATGTCGTTAGTAGTGCAGGCAATGAGGCTAACCAATGTGGTTACGATCACCCCCCACCGCAATCTTGTGTAAACCTGCATTCGAGTTATATAGGTTGATTGTAAAAAAAATGGATAAACTTGAAAAAAAGAACGTAAAAGTATCCCTTTTTATGTGACCAATTGACCCTTGTTACGTAAAACTTACTAAGGCGTAATTGATTATATGAAAACAATCGCTTGGAGAAGATGTTGTTTTAAAAATCGATTGGCGTAGTGGCCGGCCGTTTATTACATGTTCCATTCAAACCATACTAAACCAATGGGTCTGTTATCATTTTTCAAAGGAGTAGGCGAAAAGATCTTTCACAATGATGCCCCAGCTGCAGCTGCGCCAGCAGAAGCCGAGAAGGTTGAACCAGTACGGGCACAGGCACTGCTTGACCATGTTAAGAAACTGGGCCTTGCTTACAATAGCCTGACGGTTAAGACCAAAGGCGATACCGTTACGTTAACGGGCTCCGTAAAGTCGCAGGAAGATTCGGAAAAAATAGCATTAGCAGTAGGTAACGTAGAAGGCGTGTCAGCAGTGGACAATCAACTGTCTGTTGATGAACCCGCAGCAGAAGGCAAATTCTATACAGTGAAATCAGGTGATTCACTATCGAAAATAGCGAAGGAAGTTTATGGTGATCCCATGAAATACGGCGTTATTTTCGAGGCTAATAAGCCTATGTTGAGCGATCCAGACAAAATTTATCCGGATCAGGTGTTGCGGATTCCACAACTGTAAGAACACGTTGTAGAGACATAAAAGGCGCAGGGTGTAAGTTGGCTTGATAAGCCTAATTTACACCCTGCGCCTTTTATAGCTTCTCCGTTTACGAAACAATCAGACAGATGGCCGGTTTATTGAGCGCAACTCAATGAAAAACTTATGGCCGTTCATTTAATCTCTTACCTCAAAGAACAGTTCACTCCTACCGTTGTCGACCAACTGAGCAGTGCTCTGAATGAATCATCGGCTAATACGTTAAAAGCCATTAATGGTACGTTGCCAACATTATTAGGTGGTTTGGCCCGACGCGTGCAGGCTACAGGAGGAGCATCGTCAATTGTTAGCTTTCTGGATAAAGGTGACTACGGAAACACACCGCTTGATGTGAGTCAGGCCATTGATGCAAAGTCCAATACAGTCGATAGTAACGCACCTGGGCGAGATTTTCTGAATGAAATCTTTGAGGATAAGCTCACGCGTGCAACTGAGCTAATCAGTACATATAGCGGAACAAAACCACAGTCGGTTCAAACCATTATGAGTCTGGCGGGCTCCGTGCTGGTAGGCGTTCTGGGGCGTCAGGAGCAAGAGAAAGGCCTGACTGCCGAGAGCCTGAAAACATTATTGCTGGGACAGGCGACTGAATTTAGAAAGACATTACCCACAGGTTTAGATGGAGTGGGTAGTTTACTTGGATTCGATGATCTTGTAACGCCCGCAGGTCAGCAAACCGAAGTGCAGGGAACCGATAACTTTAGCGGAACCGTCATCAATCCTAACATTCCCAAAAGCCCTGAAGGCGATCGTCGGCACGAAAACGTGCGCTGGTTGCGGTGGGCTATGATTGCCATTGCGGTATTGGTTCTGGGGCTACTAGTGCAGAAGTGCAGCGAAAATCAGAATAGTACTGATGGGATTAGTACAGATTCAACATCCCGTGTGGAGTCGAATGAGGTTGAAGATACGTCGGCAGCTACTAAAGCAAGCGTCGAGGAAGCGCATGGCCAAACCACTGACTCAACAGCGCCTGGTCCGCTTGGTATCCGTGATTCAACGAAACTGAATCGATAGACTAGGAACGCGGTTTAAGCAAGCTTATCTACTTGGTTAAAACTTGCTGGCTTAGACCACCAGCGACAGTTCTGTATCTGGCTAACAGGAGAATACGATAACTTATACGCCGGATGCGCCCCGTCAGGCTTCCGTTGATGATGTGCCAGGTGCTGTTGTTCCAACTGAGGTAAGGGTGAAACCTAAAAAATAGGCGATTAGGGAGTAACTTAGCGAGTCAATTGGTAAGCTGTATAGAACGATGGCTTACTGATTGACTCGCTAACTCCTTTACCACTTTTTTATGTTTGTTGACGCCATTGAACGCGTTGATACGTTTACCCGCCCCATGCATTCGATTGTTCGGCTTTATGGCCATGATGCAGTCGTGCCCGGTACGGCCACACTTTTTTTCGTCAACCAGGAAGGATATGCTATCACCTGCAAACACGTTGCCGAACTAATCGATCAGGCCGATACCATTCACCAGCATCACCGCAGCTTTCAGGGGGCTCACCGGGATATACTGCGTAACAAAAATTATACACACCTTCTAAGCCAGTTGGAGAATAAATTTAAGCTAAGTGCCGATACGATCATTCGTGTTCGCAACAGCTTTATCGGTTGCGTCGATCAGTATACGAAAATTGCCATTGAGTCTCATCCCACACAGGATTTAGCCATATTGCATTTTGAAGGCTATAACCGATTGTTATACCGTTCATATGCTACGTTTCTGGGCGACAGTTCGCTCGTAAAAGCGGGTCGAAGTTTGTGTCGGTTGGGGTATCCGTTTCCCGAATTCAACAACTTCCACTATAATCCCTCCAAGGATGATATCGAATGGGTAGCCACGGGACGTACTACCTCTCCAAGATTTCCTACCGATGGCATTATCACCCGGTTGATCAGTGAAAAAAGTGGTATAACGGGTATTGAAATGAGCACCCCCGGTTTGCGTGGGCAGAGTGGCGGTCCGCTGTTTGATCCTAAAGGGCTGGTTTATGGGATGCAGTCCTCAACCCGTCATCTACATATGGGTTTTGACATTGAAGATCGTGAGGTAATGGTTAACGGGCGTAAGAGTCGTGTATCCAACTATCCGTTCCTGAATGTTGGGCAGTGCGTTCATGTCGATGTAATCAAAACATTTCTACTCGAAAAAGGTGTGAAATTCTACGAAGGCTAAACGATTCGACATGCGCCTTATGGACGTAGCAACCCGGGAAGCGTAAGCAAACGTAACAGTTTCGTAACCTACTTTGAGCGTATCTTTGAGCCGCTAAAGGTCTTTATTATGACGCAACAAACTGCTCAATCATCCCTGCAAAATACCCTGTCAGCTGATGCGCTTGCACTGCTCAAACGCCTGATCGCAACCCCATCTTTCAGTCGGGAGGAAGATCGAACGGCCGCACTGATTGAATCCTTTTTTCAGGAAAAGCAGATTCCTTTCGAGCGACTAAAAAACAATATATGGGCGAAGAACCGCCATTTCGATCCGGCTAAATCGACTATTCTGCTGAACTCGCATCACGATACGGTCAAACCCAATCAATCGTGGACACTTGATCCGTTCGAACCTATTGAGCGTGACGGCAAACTGTTTGGTTTGGGTAGTAATGATGCTGGAGGCTGCTTGGTTTCGCTGATTGCTACGTTCGTTTACTTCTACGATCGGCCCGATATGGCCTATAATCTGGTCATGGCTGCTTCGGCTGAAGAGGAGATTTCAGGGCGCGATGGGCTGGAATTTTTGTTGCCCGACTTACCGCCGATTAGTTTCGCCATTGTTGGTGAACCGACCGAAATGCAACTGGCCATTGCCGAAAAGGGATTACTTGTGCTCGACTGCACAGCCCACGGCGTAAGCGGTCACGCGGCTCGCGACGAAGGGGATAATGCCATCTATAAAGCCATTAGAGATATAAACTGGCTTACTACGTATCAATTCCCGAACGTATCGCCAACTTTAGGTCCGGTTAAGCTGTCGGTAACGATCATCAACGCGGGTACACAACACAACGTAGTGCCCGATACGTGTACGTTTACTGTAGACGTGCGTGTGACGGAGCAATACACGCTCGAAGAAGTGATTGATAGTATTCGGGCTAATATTCAATCTGATGTAAAACCCCGTTCCATCCGCCTGAAACCGTCGTCCATTCCAATCGATCATCCGATTGTACAAGCGGGTCTCGCGCTGGGTCGTCATGCCTACGGGTCACCCACTACGTCCGATCAGGCCGTGCTGAATTGTCCGTCACTCAAATGTGGACCGGGGCATTCGGGACGGTCGCACTCAGCCGATGAGTTCATTTATCTTCGAGAAATCCAGGAAGGCGTAGATGGCTATATTCGAATGCTGGAACAGATTCTTTGAAAGGCTATTAACGAAGTGAGGGCAGATTCTCAATCTGCCCTCACTTCGTTAACAAGTGTCGGTAAATACGGTCTATTTCACTGTGAAATCCGCCTGTGCATCGGCCCAATTGATCGATACAACGCCTTTGGGCGAAATGTCAATCGCCATCTGCTCGGCAAACTTAGCGGACTTCTTGGCTGGCACGTTAACCCGCAATACGTCTTCGTCCTGCTTATAGGTGAATGCCCCCCACTTAATGCCTTTGTTAATAATGATTGTCCAATCTTTTTCCGTCGGAATCGTAAATAAAGCGTAACGTCCTTTGGCAACGGGCTTTCCTTCTAGGGTTACGTCGTCCGAAAATTCAATAGTCGTTGTTTCGTTAGCGCCTGTGCGCCAGACCTTATCATAAGGCACGAGTTTCCCGAAGATTTCCCGGCCTTTGACGGATGGCTTACTGTACTTAATGGTAATCGTTTTGCCACCAACGGTGGCTTTGGCTTCGGCCGGCGGACTTGGCCGTTTGGCCGGATCATCCTGTGCATTAATGGTTAGGGTGGCTAGCACGCAGGCTAACGAGAGCAGAAGTTGCTTTGCGTTCATTGGTTTATTATTTGTTTAAGAACCATACAAAAATACAGTGTCAGTTGGACAATCAGTCAACAGAAGCTGTTCATCTTTATTCAAGTATGTTCACATTGATTGTCAGCACATTTCGAGAAACATATGATTCGTAGTACAGATCGTTAATGAAGCAGAAAATGGGTTCCTGCGTTTTTTGAGTACTTTTGGTACTTCAAAAACTGGTGGTTTAAGGACCCTTTATAGACTTCCCTGCTCCTCTATGCGCTCTTTTTTTCTATCTGGATTGGCGGCCTTGGTAACCGCAACACTGACGTATTCACAACCCAAGCCAAGTCCGCGTCAACTGGCCTGGCAACCTCTTGAAACCACGGCGTTTCTGCACTTCACCGTCAATACGTATACGGATAAGGAATGGGGTGATGGAACCGAAAGCCCGTCGATTTTCAATCCTACCAAACTCGATGCCCGCCAATGGATCAAATCGCTGAAAGATGCGGGTTTCAAAATGGCCATCATCACGGCCAAACACCACGACGGCTTTTGCCTATGGCCCTCGAAAATGACCGAACACTCGGTGAAGAATAGTCCCTGGAAAAATGGTAAAGGCGACGTAGTGAAAGAAGTAGCCGATGCTTGCCGCGAGTTTGGTCTGAAATTCGGGGTTTATCTCTCGCCTTGGGACCGTCACGAGCCGCGCTACGGTACGGCCTCCTACAATGATTATTACAAAAGCCAGCTCCGCGAACTGCTGACGAACTACGGTCCCATTTCAGAGGTTTGGTTTGACGGAGCCAAGGGGGAAAACGCGAAAGACATGACCTACGATTTTGAGGGTTATTGGGCGCTGGTACGTGAATTACAACCTGGTGCTGTGATGTTTTCCGATGCTGGCCCGGATGTACGCTGGGTGGGTAACGAAGCGGGTAATGCGGGCGAAACCTGCTGGTCGACCATCAACACCGAAGGACTGGCTCCTGGCAAAGCAGATTCCAAATACCTGAATCGGGGTGATGCGACGGGGAAACAATGGGTTCCCGCCGAAACAGACGTATCGATTCGTCCGGGCTGGTTTTATCACGCTGCCGAAGATGCGAAAGTGCGCTCGGGTAAGAATCTGGTAAACCTGTACTATCAGTCCGTTGGTCGGAATAGTTTATTGCTGCTTAACGTACCACCGAATCGTGAGGGTCTTTTCTCGGAGCCAGACATTGCCAGTCTGAAAGAATTTCGGAGTATTCTGGACGAAACGTTCAAAAATAATCTGGTCACCAGGCAGCCTAAACTGACGGATAAGCAGTTAGCTACGTTCACAACACTATCCGCCAATCAACCACTGACCCTTGATTTAGGCACTGAACAATCATTCGATCGGATTTCGATTCAGGAAAATATCGCCAATGGGCAACACGTAGCCAGTGGCCGGGTGGAATACTGGGATGGGGCAGGTTGGAAGACCATCCAGACCTTCACGACCGTAGGTTACAAACGACTGTTACGTTTCCCGGATGTAAAGAGTAGCCGAATTCGGTTGACGATGACGAACGCTAACGGGCCTGTGCAATTAGCGGAATTAGGTGTATATAAGGCTTCAGGACGCGAAGAATAAAGTAATTAACAAATGGCTTACTTTGCCGGTTAATTTCAATAGTATTTATTCTCCATTAGCCATTCACCCGCATGTTGTACCCGCTTACGTTCGAGACCATCTTTAAAGACAAAATCTGGGGTGGTCAGAAAATCAAAACCATTCTCGATAAAGATTTTTCTCCCCTACCCAATTGTGGCGAGACCTGGGAGGTGTCCGATGTAGAAGGCAACGTATCGGTTGTAAAGGAGGGAAGCCTACAAGGGAAATCGCTGCACGAACTCGTTGAGCAGTACAAAGACAAACTGGTCGGCGGGCACGTTTATGCTAAGTACGGTAATCGGTTCCCGCTACTCATCAAGTTTATCGATGCTAATGATGATCTGTCGATTCAGGTTCACCCGAACGACGAGCTGGCTAAAAAGCGGGGTAGTGGGTTCGGTAAAACCGAGATGTGGTACATCATTGAAGCCGACAAAGGTGCTAAACTTAATTCGGGCTTTAACCGCGAAGTGACGAAAGAGGAATACGTAAAAGCCGTTGCCGATAACACTATTCAGGATATTCTGAACATCGAGCCTGCCCAACCCGGCGACGTATTTTTTCTACCCGCTGGTCGGGTTCACTACATCGGAAAGGGATTGTTACTGGCCGAAATTCAGCAAACCTCTGACACTACGTATCGTATTTACGACTTCGACCGTGTGGATGCTACCACTGGTCAGAAACGCGAACTTCATACTGACCTAGCCGTTGATGCCATCGATTACCATCACTACGATCAGTATAAAACCCTGTACGACAAAAAACTTAACGAGAGTGTCAATGCAGTTACGAGCGATTACTTTGTAACCAACGTGTTGAATTTCAATCAGGAAGTCGAGCATGACTATACCCATATCGATTCGTTTGTCGTGTTGATCTGTGTGGCAGGGGCCTTAACCGTTGAAGCGGAGGGAGGCCATAGTATATCGCTCAAAATGGGACAGTGTGTCCTGATTCCGGCCTCAATCAACAATGTAACGCTCGTTCCCGACGGTGATATGACGGTGCTGGAAACCTACGTACCATAGCTGTCCAATCGTAGGGTTTGTGTATTAACAAAGACGCAGATTGCTAAGATCCTACAGCATACTTGCTAGTGAAATAAAAAAGCCGAAAGGAGAAAAGGCGTAGGTTTGCCTTTCTCGTTTCGGCTTTCTATTGGAATCAACGTAGCGTTCTCAATCGTGATTCGAAACACTACGTCATTCGTAAATCAATTAACGTATGAATCTGAATTTGACGGATAAAGTCATTCTTGTTACAGGTGGTGCCAAAGGCATTGGTGAAGGGATTTCAACCGTGCTGGCCGCTGAAGGCGCTATTCCCGTAATTATTGGCCGCAATGAAACCGATAACAATAAAACCGTTGATGCCATTCGTGCCAAAGGTGGTCAGGCGTATCAGTTTGTTGCGGAGTTATCGCAACCTGAGCCGTGCAAACAAGCTATCGAACAAACACTGGCACAGTTTGGACGTATCGATGGACTGGTTAATAACGCGGGTGTAAATGATGGCGTTGGCCTGGAAAATGGCTCATACGAAGGATTTATTGCCTCTCTCCATAAGAACCTGGTGCACTATTACCTGATGGCTCACTACGCGCTGCCCGCCTTGAAAGAATCGAAAGGTCCAATCGTTAATATCGGTTCAAAAGTAGCCGAAACGGGTCAGGGAAATACATCGGCCTATGCCGCAGCCAACGGCGGACGTAACGCCCTCACTCGTGAGTGGGCGGTTGAACTGCTCCCTTATGGAATTCGGGTTAACTGCGTTGTGGTGGCGGAGAGTTGGACACCACTTTATGAAAGCTGGATTAAAACCCTGCCGAATCCGGAAGAAAAACTGAAGCAGATTGTCTCGAAAATTCCGCTCGAACATCGAATGACTACTACTGAAGAACTGGCGAATATGGTTGCCTTCCTCTTGTCAGATAAATCAAGCCACACAACCGGCCAGCTTATTCACGTCGATGGTGGCTACACACATTTGGATCGATCCATTACGGACTAAATTTTTGCATAAGGATGTCAAAACATAATGGAACGCTGATTTTTATGAATACTATGGTAAGTTAGATCTTATTAAATCATAAGAGTCAGCGTTCCATTAATTGCCGTAAATCAACAATCCTAAATCATATATTAAATGGCTCTTGGCCCCGCTTCTGATAATGTTAAACTGAAACCCGGTCAGGAGACTGGTAATTATGGACTAGCGTTTGCGCTGGTAACCAGTTTGTTTTTCCTGTGGGGCTTAGCCAATAGCCTGAATGGATCGCTCATTAAACAGTTTCAAATCGCGCTGGATCTGAACCGCTTTCAGGCCGGTATTGTCGATTTTGCGTTCTATCTCGGCTACTTTTTCATGGCGCTACCCGCGGGCTACGTGATGCGGAAGTTTGGCTATAAACGTGGTATTTTACTCGGTTTGTTGCTGTATGGGGGAGGAGCTTTTTTGTTTTATCCGGCGGCTGAAGTACGGGTTTATAGCTTTTTCTTACTGGCCCTGTTCACAATGGCCTGTGGGATTGCCTTTTTGGAAACGGCAGCTAATCTCTACGTAACAGTGCTTGGCGATCCGTCAAAATCAGAATGGCGACTTAATTTTTCGCAGTCATTCAACGGAATTAGTGCGATTCTGGGCCCCGTAATTGGCGCGCTGTTTATTTTTTCCAAAACAGAGTACACGCCCGAAATGCTGACGACAATGGCGCCGGCACTGGCAGAAGCGATTCGGGTTGAGGAAGCCCTTTCGGTTCAGGGACCCTATTTAGTGATCGGGTCAATTATTGCGCTCGTGTTTTTGCTGTTTGCCATTACAAAAATGCCGGAAGTTGGTGCCGAAGAGGAACAGGCTGCCGGAGAGGTATCGGTTATGCGAATCTTCCGACACCGACATTTGACGTTAGGCATCATTGCCCAATTTTTAAACGTAGGGGCGCAAGCCACACTCTGGGGGTATTTTGTTGACCTTAAACTCGACTTCTCGCGCGAAGGCCACTGGGTATTGGCCGAGGGTTATATGAATCTGATCAACTCGCTTACTGGTGGTTCCAGCGATCTATCATTGACACAAATCGCTGGCTTTCACGCGTCGTTCGCCTTAGTTCTGTTTATGCTGGGTCGCTTTGTCGGTACGTCATTGATGACCCGTATTCGGCCGAACGTCGTGTTGACGATTTACGCAGTTGGCGCATTGGTCATGGTTCTACTGGCTATGCTCCTGGGTGGTTTGACAGCCGTGATTGCCCTCAGCTTTACGTATTTCTTCCAGTCGATTCAGTTCCCGACCATTTTCGCGCTGGCTACGAAGGGACTTGGCGCTGAGTCGAAAATAGCGTCGTCGCTGGTGATCATGAGTATTGCCGGTGGGGCGCTCATGCCGTTAGTCGCTGGAGCACTGTTTGCCAAAGGTCCGGTTTATGCGTTGATCGTGCCCTTAGTTTGCTTTGCTTTTATTGTGTTTTACGCCATGCAAGGTTACCAAACCCGTTTCAAGGACGTAGAACAGGCACCAGTAATTTAATTAGAAAAGGATAGGGTAAGCAAAGGAAAGTTGCTACGCCACCACCACTTAACTTGCCTGCGGTTCATTGAATTGAGCAGATTTTACACAGTCCTGTAAATCATTCACATTCTATGAGTCCGGCCGCGTCGGCGTTCCGATCAGAAAGTATGCGTTATTGCCTTGCACTCGATTTAAAAGATGACCCGGCTCGAATTGCTGAGTATGAAGAATACCATAAACGTATTCGACCCGAAATAGAAGCGAGTATTCGTGAATCGGGAATTACGGAGATGGAAATTTATCGCATCGGCAATCGGTTATTTATGATCATGGAGACCGACGATATGTTCTCATTTGACGCAAAAGCAGCCGCCGATGCGGCTAATCCGAAGGTTCAGGAATGGGAGGATTTAATGTGGACGTATCAGCAGTCGCTTCCCATGGCGAAACCCGGAGAAAAATGGGTATTAATGAAAAATATTTTTACGATGTGAATGAGTAAATGAGTGAATTAAGGAAAAGCTTAAGCCGACCTATTCGCTCATTCGCTCATTCGCTCATTCACTCATTCGAATGAACGTTGCCTTATTTATTCCCTGCTACGTTGATCAGTTCTATCCGCAAGTTGGTATCGCGACGATGCGATTGCTGGAAAAGGTTGGTGTTCAGGCTACGTTTCCGATGCAGCAAACATGCTGTGGTCAGCCAATGGCCAATGCCGGTTGCGAAGCCGATTCGATTCCGGTCTATCACAACTACGTACGAGCCTTCGCTGATTATGATTACATCGTAGCGCCATCGGGGAGCTGTGTGTATCACGTCCGGAAGCATTTCAACATCATTGAGCAGACGCCCGCCGTTAAGCATGTTCGTGAACGCACGTATGAACTTATCCAGTTTCTGACCGACGTACTGGGCGTAACGAGTATCGACGCTGAGTTTCCGTATCGCGTGGGCTTGCACCAAAGCTGCCACGGTCAGCGTGGGTTGCGCTTAGCGCCCGATTCTGAAATGACGCCAAATCGTGATGGGAAGGTCAGTAAGTTGCTGAAGCAGGTCCGTGGGCTGGAATTGATCGAGCTGGATCGCTACGATGAGTGCTGTGGTTTCGGGGGTGCTTTCTGCGTATCCGAAGCGGCTGTATCGGCCCGTATGGGACAGGATCGCGTGCAGGACCACGTCAGGAACGGTGCTCAGGTTATTACCGGTGGCGACGTATCGTGCCTGATGCACCTCGAAGGTGTCATGCGACGGCAGAAGTTACCTATACGCGTGATGCACGTAGCAGAAATCCTGACCGGAAGCGTTTCGTAAGATGCCGAATTTATACATTATGGCTGGCCCCAATGGAGCCGGAAAAACAACAGCCGCTTATACGTTATTGCCCGAGATTTTAGACGTATGGGAATTTGTTAATGCTGACGAACCGGGCCGTCGTTACGGTTGCTCGTGGCTTATCGCCTTTTCAACCTGATTCTGTTGCTTTCGAAGCTGGACGGATTATGCTGCAACGGATTGATTTTTTGATTAACAAACGGGTTGACTTTGCTTTTGAAACTACGTTATCCACACGCTCGTACGTACAAACAATTCACCGGGCAAGAGAAGCTGGCTACACTATCATGCTTTTCTTCGTATATTTATCTTCAGCGGAAATGGCTGTTAATCGAGTCGCCAAACGTGTATCTATGGGTGGGCATAATATACCTACGGATATTATCTACCGTCGTTACGAGCGAGCACTAATTAATTTATTCGCTCTTTATTTACCAATCTGCGATTCATTTCTGTTTATCAATAATAGCGGTGAGGAGCCTGTAGAAGTAGCAAAAGGTGGTTTATTGTTTGAGGATGTAGTATCCGATCAGGGTTTGTGGAATTATCTGTTAAGCCAATATGGAAACGGTAAGTAAACAGGAAGACATCTCAGAAAAAGTTATGAAAGGGTTTCGGCTGGCTCATAAGCGGTTGGTTGAAAAAGCGAAACGCGAGGATGATACGTTAGTTATCGAGCGTGATGGTAAAATTATGCATATCAAAGCTCGAGACCTATGACGCACTCACAAGCTGCCGACCGCTTCACCGCTGATTTTGACCGCACAACCTGGCACGATCAGGCACTATGGTTCGTACGGCAAAAGCGCGACCGAATGGCCTATTCGCTGCCCGAATGGGAAGAACTCCGCGAACTAGCTTCGCAGATAAAAAACCACGCGCTCAGTAAGTTAGATACGTATTTAGAAGAGTTTGAACGGAACGCTCAGGCCAATGGTGCGCACGTTCACTGGGCAGCCAATGCGCAGGAACACAACGAGATTGTGCTGAGTATTCTACGCAAAAACGGTTCCTCGCGGCTGGTCAAAAGTAAATCCATGCTCACGGAAGAATGCCATCTGAATCCGTATCTGATCAAAAACGGTGTAGAAGTAGTGGATACGGATTTGGGCGAACGGATCATTCAATTAATTGACGAGCCGCCGAGCCATATCGTGATGCCAGCCATTCACCTCAAGAAGGAAGATGTTGGTGATATTTTTCATAAGTACCTCGACACACCGGCTGGAGCCAGCGATCCACAGTTTCTGGCTGAGACGGCTCGTCAACACCTGCGTAAGCATTTCGTAGCGGCTGATGCAGCTCTATCAGGCGTGAATTTCGCTATTGCCGAAACAGGTGGGTTTGTCGTCTGCACCAACGAGGGCAATGCCGATCTGGGCGTTACGTTAGCTCCGGTGCATATTGCCAGCATGGGCATCGAGAAAATTATTCCAAAACTCGAACACCTTGGCGTCTTTACCCGTCTGCTGACTCGTTCGGCAACGGGCCAATTGATGACGGCCTACACCAGCCATTTCCACAAACCTCGTCCCGGCCAGGAGTTGCATATCGTGATTGTGGATAACGGACGTGTTGAGCAACTGGGTCGACCTGATTTCCGGGCATCGCTGAAATGTATTCGTTGTGGCGCCTGTATGAACACTTGTCCGGTTTATCGACGGAGCGGGGGACATAGTTATGATTACACCGTTCCGGGACCAATTGGCTCCATTCTCTCGCCCAATGTTGATCTGAAAAAACACAGTACGTTGCCCTTTGCCAGTACGTTATGCGGTTCCTGTTCGGATGTTTGTCCGGTCAAGATTGATATTCACGTACAACTCTACAAATGGCGGCAGATCATCGGTGAGCAAAAAGCAATGCCTACGGCCAAACGATTGGGTATGAAGGGCCTGGCAAAAGTACTGGCTCGCCCGAAGCTCTACGCTCGGTTGGGCAAAGCGGCTCGTCGGGTGCTGGCGTCAACGCCGTATTCGCTCTCGCACAATGGTACGTTGAATCCCTGGGCCATCGCCCGCGAATTACCTGAACCTCCGAAAGAGAGTTTCCGCGAGTGGTACGCTAAAAATGCCAAATAGATTTTTCAAAAACGCCCGACGCAATCGGGCGTTTTTTGTTGATGGTCGGTATTCGCCAATCCAGTATCTTTGGTTATCACTCATCAATTCCTTTTTATGAAACTCCGTTTACTGGCTCTGTTGTCCATTCTTGTTACGTCAGGACAGGCTCAAACTACGACACTTGGCAATTTCGTCAAAGACAATTACCAGAAGTTCGAGTACAAAATTCCGATGCGCGATGGCACGAAACTCCATACGGCCGTTTACGTTCCGAAAGATGCTTCCGCTACGAAAAAGTACCCGTTCATGATGCAGCGGACGTGTTACAGCGTAGCGCCCTATGGTGCTGATACGTATCCTACGCAGGTTGGTCCATCGGGAACGCTCATGCGGGAGAAATTCATTTTTGTGTATCAGGATGTACGCGGTCGCTGGATGTCGGAGGGCACCTGGACCAATATGACGCCTTCCGTAACGGACCAGCAACCAGCACCCGTAGCGAAAGGAAAAAAGAAAGTGACGGCTCCCGTTAGCAGTACGTTAGTCGATGAGAGTTCTGACACGTATGATACGATTGAATGGCTGCTTAAAAATGTACCGAACAACAATAGTCGGGTAGGGCAGTGGGGAATTAGTTATCCTGGTTTTTATACCATTGCTGGCGCTGTAGCAGCTCATCCAGCCCTAAAAGCATCGTCGCCACAGGCACCCGTTTCGGACTTTTTCTTCGATGATTTTCACCACAACGGTGCTTTCATTCAAGCCTACTTATTTACGTTCCCGGTCTTTGGCGTTCAGCATCCGGCTCCAACCACGAAAGACTGGTATCTCAACGACTTTATTAAGACAGGTACTACTGATGGATTTCAATTTCAGTACGATCTTGGTCCGTTGAAAAACGTAGATAAATATTACAAGGGTAATTTCTTCTGGCAGGAGACCGTCAATCACCCAAACTACGACGAGTTCTGGCAGAAACGTAGCATCATTCCGCACCTTAAAAACATAAAACATGCCCTGATGACCGTTGGCGGCTGGTTCGACGCGGAAGATTTATACGGCCCGCTGAACATCTACAAAACGGTTGAGAAGAACAACCCCGGCACGTATAACACACTCGTAATGGGACCGTTTGGGCACGGTCGCTGGTCGCGCGAAACGGGTCATACCCTGCATAGCAACGTTTATTTCGGCGATAGTATCGCTACGTTCTACCAACGTAATATCGAGGCCAAATTCTTCGATCACTTTTTGAAAGGACCCGGTGATGGAAAAACGGGGTTACCCGAAGCGTATCTGTTCAATACAGGACGTAACGAATGGAAAACATTTGATAAATGGCCAGCCGATAATGCGCAGAAAACACAGTACTTTCTGACTAAAGAAGGACAACTGGCGACGAACAAAATAATGGGTTCGACTGAAGCGGGCGGCAATTCGTTTTCGGAGTTTGTGAGCGATCCGATGAAACCCGTTCCGTACACGGAAGATATTACTACGTTGCAGGGATTCACACCCTTCAATTACATGTCGGAAGATCAGCGGTTTGCCAGTCGACGGCCCGACGTACTTACATTCCAGACGGACGTATTGACGGAAGATATGACGCTGGGTGGTGAAATTATGGCGAAGCTTAAAGTCAGCACAACAGGTACGGATGCCGACTGGGTGGTGAAGCTGATTGACGTTTATCCGCCTGATGAGCCCAACCACGCCTATATGCCGAATAAAAACATTACGTTGGGAAATTACCAGCAGATGGTACGTTCAGAAGCCATGCGCGGCCGTTTTCGTAATTCATTCGAGAAACCCGAACCGTTCAAATCGGGAGAGGTAACCGACGTGAATTTTCGGTTACAGGACGTATTGCATACCTTCAAAAAGGGACATCGGATGATGATTCAGGTGCAGAGTACGTGGTTTCCACTTATCGACAGAAATCCACAGAAATATGTGGATAACATCTACAAAGCTGATGCCGCCGATTTTCAGAAAGCAACCCATCGGGTGTATGATAATTCAGTCATTGAAGTCCAGGTGCTTAAATAAAAACCAGTTGGTTAATTGTGGCGTTGTACCGTTATCAAATCTGTCAGTCAACCACTACGGTAGGCTGTCTTACAACTTTGTACTAAACAATCGTTTATGAAAGCTATCTGGAACGGCGAAACCATCGCCGAGAGTAACGATACTGTTGTCGTCGAAAATAATCACTACTTCCCGAAAGATTCCCTCAACGCTGCCTACGTAGTGGGCAGCGAAACACGTACTACCTGTCCCTGGAAAGGGATTGCGTCGTATTATTCGCTATCTGTCGGTGGCAAGACGAATACGGATGCTGCCTGGTATTATCCGCAACCCAAGCCAGCGGCTAGTCAGATTAAAGATCGGATTGCTTTCTGGAAAGGCGTACAGATCGTAGAATGATCGAAATCCAGGATCTAGTTAAACGCTTTGGGTCGCATACGGCGGTCGATAACGTATCGCTGAGCATCGGCCAGGGCGAAACGCTGGTACTGCTGGGGACGAGTGGATGTGGCAAAACCACAACACTGAAGATGGTCAACCGACTCATCGAACCTAGCAGTGGCGCAATCCGTGTCAATGGAGTTGATGTCCGTCAGCAGGATGGACCGACGCTCCGCCGACGTATTGGCTATGTGATTCAGGATGGTGGGCTATTTCCACATTATACCATTGCCGAAGCCATTGCCACCGTTCCGAAGCTATTGAATTGGGAATCAACAGCCATTCAGGAGCGTTCCCGCGAACTAATTGATAAGCTTCAGCTACCCGAAACCGTTTTGCTACGTTATCCCGCTGAACTAAGCGGTGGACAGCGGCAGCGCGTTGGTCTGGCGCGGGCTTTGGCCGCTAAGCCCCCCGTTGTTCTCATGGACGAACCCTTTGGCGCGCTTGATCCATTCACGCGCCGACATGTCCGGCGGGAGCTGTTTGGCTTAAACGAATTGAAAGAAACAACTGTCGTTTTAGTCACCCATGACGTAAGCGAAGCCCTCGAACTGGCCAACCGGATTGTACTTATGGATCAGGGCAAGATTGTTCAGGTGGGAACGCCTACTGAGTTACAGAAAAATCCCGCCAACGAGTTTGTTCGCGATTTTCTGGATATTTAAGCGTAGGTATCGCGGACTTCAGTCCGCATACTTGTAGCCAACTTCATATCTGATTTTATGTTGTGTATTCATACGGACTAAAGTCCGTGATACCTACAACCAAACCAATGTCCGACTTCTTCGCCTTTGTTCGTGATCATGCTGATAAACTGCTGGAGCAAACGTTGACGCATATCGGATTAACGTTTGTGTCGTTACTCCTGGCGTTGCTGATTGGGGTGCCGCTCGGTATTCTGATTTCGCGTAAAAGGAAGCTGGCGAGTAGTGTTCTGGGCGTGGCGGGTGTGTTGCAAACCGTGCCGAGCGTAGCGTTGCTGGGTTTCCTGATTCCTTTGCTCGGTATTGGTGTCGGTCCGGCGCTGGTGGCACTTTTTCTGTACGCGTTACTGCCCATTATCCGCAATACGTATGTCGGTATTACGGAAGTCAGCCCACTGACAAAAGAGGCTGCACGAGGTGTCGGTATGACGGATAATCAGGTCTTAACTAAAGTCGAACTACCCTTGGCGCTGCCTGTCATTTTTGCGGGAGTACGTACTGCTACCGTCATTAATGTGGGTGTAGCAACGCTAGCGGCCTACGTAGCAGCTGGTGGGCTGGGCGAATTTATTTTCAGTGGTATCGCGCTCAGCAATGTCAATATGATGCTGGCCGGGGCGATTCCGGCGGCTCTGTTGGCTATTGGTTTTGATTTCGGATTGGCTCGTTTACAGAATCTATCTGCTAAGAAAATGCGGGTTGGCGCACTGGCATTTGTGATTCTGGTGCCGTTTCTATCGGCGTTTTATTTGCTTCCTGGTCGGCAGGACAAGCTCATTGCCGGTTTTGCGCACGAATTCTATGGTCGGTCTGATGGGTATCCGGGTTTGCAGAAAATCTACGGTCTGTCACTACGTCCCCGGCTGATTGATCAGAATCTGATGTATGAAGCCATTCATAAAAAACAGGTTGATATCATCAGTGGCTATTCAACCGATGGACGGATCAAAGCCTTCGATTTACTAGTATTAACCGACAACCGCCATGCGTTTCCGCCGTACGATGCCGCTCCTGTTGTTCGACAAGTTACACTGGATCGTTATCCTGAACTTGGCCCTACGCTGAATCTGCTTGCGGGCAAACTCACAGATTCAGTCATGACCGACCTGAATTACCGAGCCGATTATCTGCACCAGTCGCCCGAACGTATTGCGACCGATTTTTTAAAGAAAGGTGGTTTGTATCAGGTTCCAAAATCGGGAGACCGCCCGCAGACGGTGGTGATGGGATCGAAGGTATTTACGGAGCAATATATCCTGGCTGAGATCTACCGCCAGCTTATTGAAGGAAAAACTCAGTTGCGCGTCGTGACGAAAACGGGCCTGGGTGGTACACAAATCTGTTTCGACGCACTACGAACCGGCGCTATCGATTTTTATCCGGAATATACGGGAACGGGGCTGCTGGTTGTTTTGCAACCTCCGGCTGAAGAACTTAAAAAATTGCCGATGCAGCCTGACTCTGTTTACACATTTGTTAAGCAGCAATTCCTGGAAAAATATCAGCTTGTCTGGCAAAAGCCATTGGGATTTAATAACAGTTACTGCCTGATGATACGTCGGGAGCAGGCAAGGCAACTTGGTATTCGCTCAATTGAGAATTTGGTGCAATATTTGAAAAAATGATAATGCATCTATGAAAATTTATCTTCTTCTCGTTTCGCTGCTCTTAAGCTGGCCAGCGTTTTCGCAAACAACACAAGCATACCAGGTCTTCGAAGTAGACAGTGCTGCGGAACCGCGGGGTGGTGTCGTATTTTTTAATACGTTTATTCAGAGTACGTTGCGAAAGCCAGTTTCTGCTCAGGCCTTAGGGGCTGGTGGTCGTATTGTTGTTGAAGGTATCGTCGAGCCCAATGGCCATATCTCGAATGTAAAAGCATTACAAAGTCTACGTCCTGATTGTGATCGTGAGGCTGTACGGGCTTTTAGCCTCTTCAACGCCTGGAAACCGGCGAAGAAAGGTGGCCAGGCCGTTCGTCAGCGGGTAACTATGCCCATTATGTTCCAGCCTAATACGCCCTTCACGTATTTGCACGGAGCTCGAATTACTTATTTTGGCGCTGACAATAAAGTTGTCGCCGATAGTTCTCAGGCTCAATACAAACAGATGGCACCAGTTGATAGTAATGGTGTCCCTACGGGTGATGTCGTTGTGTATGAGTTAAAAGGTAAGGGCTGGAAAGAGTATTTCAGATTGCCACTGGTTCGACGTAAAAACACTGAGTCAAGTTCTCCACATAAGGTAGCCTATACGATTGGGAACCAGGATCATAAAAAAGATTGGCAGGGGAGTTTTTTTATTGTTGACGAAGACGGTACGATTATTCAGCAGACATTTTATCAGGATAGTAAACCTACCGGAACTGATTTTACCTATCATCCGAATGGGGCCGTAGCTGAGAAACGCGAAAAAAACGATGAAAAAACAGCGATCATGACCTGGTACGCGAATGGACAGATCGAGCAGATAAAAGCCATCGGTCAGCCTACACCGGTGGCACAGAGTGAGCCAGAGTTGTTAACGGCTTTCTGGGATAGTACGGGACATCAATTAGTAACGAATGGCAACGGACGAGCAATTTATCAGAAGCAAGTTCGCTCCGACAAGGATACAACAATATACACACTTTTTGTCGAACAGGGTTCTTATGAAAATGGGTTTAAGCAAGGGAATTGGACGGGTCGCCATGCTGATGGGTCTTATTTTTATGAAGAAGCTTATGATAAAGGTGTCATGCAGTCAGGAAAGGCACGATCAGCCGGAGCGGACACGGTACGCTATACCGCCGTTATGCAACAACCAGAATTTCCGGGAGGAATGCCGGGATTGGGTCAGTTTTTAAGTCAAAATCTTAGTTACCCGGTTACCGCTCAGAAAGCTGGGGCACAAGGAAAAGTTTTCGTCAGTTTTGTAGTCTGCACTGACGGTACGTTGTGCGATTATGAAGTCCTGAAAAGTGTTCAGCCCGACCTGGATCGGGAAGCCGTAGGGGTTGTAAAAAAGATGAGTGGCAAATGGAAACCCGGGTTTCATCGTGGACAAAAAGTCCGGGTGAAGTATAATTTGCCGATCAATTTTACACTCTATTGATTCCATTCCAGCATCACGTAGGTTGAAACCCGTCGTTACGTTCGTAACTTTGCCAGACAACCTCTGCGTACATGTCGCTTAAGCAAGTTCCCCTCCATCATATTCATCAGCAGCTAGGCGCGAAGATCGTGCCGTTTGCGGGTTTCGAAATGCCCGTCCGTTACACATCTGATCTTGACGAGCATAATACGGTACGTAATGCTGTTGGTATTTTCGATGTCTCGCACATGGGCGAGTTCATTCTCAAAGGTGAAGGCGCATTGGACCTGATTCAACGTGTATCGGCCAACGACGCCAGCATGCTTTATGATGGCAAGGTTCAATACAGCTACCTGCCTAATGGGCGGGGTGGTATTGTCGATGATTTGCTGGTTTACCGCATCAGCGACATCGAATATATGCTCGTCGTTAATGCATCGAACATCGAAAAAGACTGGAACTGGATCAGCCAGTATGCGTCGGATTATGAGGTGACAATGACGAACATTTCCGATGATACGTGTCTGTTTGCTGTTCAGGGACCAATGGCGGCTCAAGCATTACAATCGCTGACTGCAGCCGATCTGGATTCGATGGAGTATTATACTTTCGAAAAAACCGATTTTGCCGGATGCGCCAACGTCATTGTGTCCGCAACGGGTTACACAGGCGCGGGTGGCTTCGAAATCTACGTATCGAACCATCAGGCGGAGGAGGTTTGGGCAGCCATCACAAAAGCCGGTGAACCTTATGGTCTTAAACCAATCGGCCTTGGTGCGCGCGATACGTTACGTCTGGAAATGGGTTATAATCTCTACGGCAACGATATCACCGACGAAACGTCTCCTATCGAAGCCGGTTTAGGCTGGGTCACGAAATTCACCCACGACTTCATCGACGCTGATGTACTGAAAGCGCAGAAAGAACAAGGCGTTCCGCGTAAATTAGTGGGCTTTGAGCTACTCGATCGGGGCATTCCGCGGGGTCATTACGAACTGGCTGATGGAGATGGAAATTCCATTGGAGAAGTGACGTCAGGCACGCAGTCGCCCACGCTGGGCAAAGGCGTTGGACTGGGTTACGTACAAACAGCTTACAGCAAACCGGGTTCTGAGCTCTTTGTGAAAGTCCGCGACAGACTCCTGAAAGCCCAGGTCGTTAAACTACCTTTCGTGAAAAAATAAGGGGTATTTATGGTATCGGTTTTGAGAAACCGACATGTTAATAATAAGGTGTGGGTTTTGAGAAACCGGCACCACATCTAGCTAAAATGAAACAAATAGACGTTTGTCTTACCCCAGACTTATTACATCTCCACACTGTTGAGAATACGATTGTTGTTGTCGCCGATGTATTTCGTGCTACATCGTGCATGGTAACGGCTTTTGCGTACGGTGTCAACAGCATCATTCCCGTTGCTACGATTGAGGAATGTCAAAAATTACAGGAACGTGGTTATCTAGCCGCTGCGGAACGTAACGCCAAGCGAGTGGAAGGTTTTGAGCTGGATAACTCGCCTTTTACGTATATGGACGAACGCATCCGGGGCGAAAACGTAGCCATGACAACTACTAACGGTACGCTGGCTATTACGAAATCAAGATCGGCGGTGAAAGTGCTGGTCGGTTCGTTCCTGAATCTGGATGCGATTGTTCGCTACCTGAAAACAGAAGGCTATGACGTCATGGTGCTCTGTGCTGGCTGGAAAGGCCGGGTGAATCTGGAAGATACGCTGTTTGCAGGGGCTTTAGTTGATCGCCTAAAAGACAGCTATGCGATGGCCGAAGATAGCGCGATGATGGCCTGGCGGCTTTACGTGCAGGGAAAAGATAATCTGGTTGCCTACATGTCGAATGCCTCACACATTCGACGGCTTCAACGACTCGGTATCCAGAAAGATATTACGTATTGTCTCCAACACGACTTGTACGACGTAGTTCCCGTATTACGGGGTAATGCGCTGGTGAGTATGGCGGTTTAAAAAACCAAAACGGCCTAGGAGTTTTAACTTCTGGGCCGTTCGTTTAAAAATAAATCGTACTATCAGCTAGAATCAAATAACCGCCTGCTCTTCTTCCAAATACATCAGGACGCCCTGCATGGTGGTTAATCGAGAATAATCTTCGTCGGGAATGCGGATGCCGAACGCTTTTTCTAACTGCATGATCAGGTCAACGGTATCAAGGCTATCCAGGCCCAGGTCGCGCGTAAAATGGGTCTGTTCAGTAATGGCGGACTCAGGTACGCCAAATTGTTTCAGAATCTCAATAACTCGCTTTTTCATACTGGGCTTTCGTTTAGTTCAACCTGCTACTTGTTTATAGAAGTCGTTTTAAAGCAGTTTAGTATACACATTGCTAACTTTTTAACAGCTTTTAATTTTGTTACAACGTCTCGCCCATCAACCGTTTCAACTCTAATTGGTTCAGCAGCAGTTGATATTGAAAATTCAGGCGTCCTAATTCCGCTTCTTCAACACCCGTTTCAGCACTTTGCAGTTCGACGTTCGTAATGACACCGTTACGTAGGCGGGCGTTGGCAATATCGAGCGCCTTTCGGGCCTGCTCGACCTGCGTTTCCAAATTTGCCAGCCGGGTCTGGTTGCTACGTATATCAGCGTTTAATAAAGCGATACTTTGTCGTAACTGGGCATTCGCATTGTCGACCGCGAAACGGCTGGCGTTCAGGTTTAACTGGGCCGCCTGATTCTGTAGTTTATACCGTCTGCCCGAATAAATAGGCGCTACAATGTTGACGCCTGCAATCATGTTGGGACGGAGTTGCTCTACATTCAGTGGATAGCCGTTTTTATAACCGGCTGACCCACTAAAACCAATACTGGGTTGCCCGGCTTTCTGATTGACTAGAATATCTGTTTCAGCTGATTTTACCCGATCCTGGGCCAACTGAATATCCTTGTTGCCGGTTGCTGCCGTCTGAAACTGCCCGTCGATATCGAATAGCTGGACAGGAGCTGATTCGATGCCTAACTTGAATTGTTGAGCCGCCTGAGCCATTGCAGGTTGTGCGCTACCGGTCAGATACGTTAACGCGGCTAACTGGCGTTCGAGCTGATTCTGTAATTCAATTTTGCGGTTAATAGCTATTTTCACCCGAACCTGTTGTGACAATACGTCGTACTGAAGGGCGTCGCCATTTTGTAAGCGAATCCCCAACAGTCTGACATTGGCGCCCGCCGTTTTAATCACCGAATCCTGTACGGTAATGGCCTGTTGCAGGAAACCAACGCCGTAGTAAGCCGCTGCTACCTGATAGCCCAGATTTTGCTGGGTCAGTTCATACGTCCGACGTAAGATCTGTACATTATCGGCCGCCTGCCGTACAGCCGCATCGGTCCGGCCGAAATCATAAATGGTTTGACCAACAGACACATTGGCGTTGACGCTGTTGTTAGGGGCTAGCTTCAGCACGGCGTCCTGCCCATTGATTGGAAACGTAACACTTGGCACCGGGGTGATATAGGCATATGACCCGTTGAACGCTACGTTCGGGCGCATGGCCGTTCGGGCGATATCAATGCGAATTTCACCCGCCTGAAGTTGTTGCTGTTGCTGTTTAAGAATTGGGTAATTCGTATTTGCCTGTTGAATTAAGGTGCGTAACTCATCCGGCAGTTGTATCGCCGGGTTTTGCGCCTTGGCCACCCCAATCGCCAGCAGTGTGGCTATAATAAGAAATGTTGGTTTCATAGCTTTATAGAAAATTCCAGGGGGTTCAGAAAATACGTATCCTGATTTGATCCATCGCTGAACCTCCCGAAACGTGAATGAGGACTGAAATCAGTGGGCGGCATCCGCAACAGCTTTCGCCGTTGCAGCGTCCATTTTTTTGCTTTTTAGCAGGAATAACAAGGGGAACGAGACGACAAAAAATAAGCCTGCCAACTTGAACGTATCCAGGTAAGAGATCATCAACGCCTGCTTGCTGATAATCAAATCGAGGTTTTTATACGCTCCCGTCACGGCGTCCAGGGCATTTACCCCTCTGGCAGCTAAGCCCTGCGTCATGGCATTTAGTCGCTCGGTCAGGATAGGATTGCCCGGTTGCAGATTCGAGACTAAATCGCCCCGATGAACGGCCACGCGCTGCGTAACATACGTATTCGTGATCGCTACTCCGAATGCACCGCCTACCTGCCGCATCATATTGACAATGGCAATACCGGTCGGTAATTGGCGGGGTTCCAGCGTCGAAACGGATTGGTTAATGAGTGGTACGTTAACAAAAGCCAGCCCGATACCCCGGATGATGAGGGCATAAATAAAGAAGTTATCCGGTGTGTCCATCGTGTACGTAGACATGATGAAACAGAAGCTTGAGAAAGCCACGTACCCAACCGCCACCAGTATCCTTGGCGATATGCCTTTTGCTAACAGGCGACCTGCCAGCGCGAACATAGGTAATGTTACTAAACCGCCCGGAATCAGGAGTTTACCGGTCTGGGTAGCTGTTAAACCAACGATACGTTGCGCAAATAAGGGATAAAGCAGGACGGATGTAAACAGACCATATCCGATCACAACCATCAGAATCGATCCGATGGATAGATTGCGATTCTTTAACGTTCGTAGATCCACGACGGGTTCTTTAGTACCACGCAATTCCCACCAGATGAATGCCGGAATGGCGATGACCGCAGCAACCGTCAGCCACTGAATTGTTTTGTCGTCGAACCAGTCATCGGCCTCACCCCGTTCCAGTACGTACTGTAAACTTCCGATACCAACGGCCAGCAGCAGAATACCTAACTGATCAATTTGAATACTCTTTCGGTCGATATTGACTTCGTCAGCCTTCTTATCGATATACGCAATGCTCAGAAACGCGGCCAGAATACCAATCGGTACGTTGATGTAGAACATCCAGCTCCAGTGGTAATTGTCGATGATATAACCGCCGAGCGTCGGGCCAAGGGTCGGTCCCAGCACGATGCCCATCCCGAACAGGGCTGATGCAAGAGCACGCTGCGACATTGGAAAGGCATCGTAAATCAATCCCTGTGAGGTCGAAAGCAATGCACCACCACCCACACCCTGCAAAAATCGGAACAGAATCAGCGTTTCGAGATTGGTCGCAAATCCGCACCCATATGAGGACAGGGTAAACAGAATAATCGACCCGATGTAGTAGTTTTTTCGCCCGAAATACCGTTGCAGGAAGCCCGTCATCGGAATCACGATGACGTTTGCAATGGCGTAGGACGTTACAACCCACGATACGTCTTCAATCGTTACGCCCAAGCTACCGGCAATGTCGTTCAAACCTACGTTGACGATAGACGTATCGATCAGCTCGACAATGGCCGCCGTAATGGCCGTAATGACGATAATCCACTTCTTGAAGCCCGTTGGCAAAGCCGGCGGCTGTGCAGGTAGGGCCAGTGTTTGCGCTGCCATAGTTACTTAGTTTGCTACCCGAACTTCAGCGTCAATACTCAAACCAGCCCGTAGTTTGCTTTTGTATTTTTCCGGGTTAAGGATTTCGATCTTAACCGGTACACGCTGGGTGATTTTTACGAAGTTACCCGATGCATTATCTGGTGGCAGTAGGGCGAAACGGGCTCCGGTAGCATCAGACAGCGACGCCACGCGCCCCTTAATTTCCAGCTCAGGGTAGGCATCAACGGTAATGTCTACGGGCTGACCGACCTGCATTTTGTCTAATTGTGTTTCTTTGAAATTGGCCACAACCCAGAAGGTTGAATCGGCTACGATCGTGAACAGCGTTTGCCCAGGTTGTACGTACTGACCAACTACTACGTTCTTCCGGCCAATTTTTCCGGCGATGGGTGCTGCCAGATGGGCATACCCTACTTTCAGTTTAGCGTTGTCGATAGCGGCCTGTTTCACTTTCAGTACCGCCTGAATTTTCTGGATGTTGGCCTGTGCTTTCGCAATACCGGCCTGCGCTACGCTCTCGGAAGTTTTGGCGAGGTTGATCTGCTCGACATTCGCGTTGTACTGACCAGCCTGTACGTCTACATTACTTTGCGAGTCTTCCAGTTGCTTTCTGGTTAGTGACTGCTCCTTGTAAAGATTCTGATCGCGCTGCAAATCCTGCTGGGCTTTGTTACGCCGGATCGCCTGCACCTGGGCATTGGACTGAGCAACGCGGGCATTTTGTACTACGTTGCGAGCCGTCGCCTGTGCATTTTGCAGGTCAGCGCGGGCGTTGGCGAGGTCGGCCACCGATTGCTGGTAGTCGGCTTCGACTTGCGCCAGTGCTACGTCATATTCCTGCGGGTCAATCGTTATTAACGACTGTCCCTGTTTTACGTTGGCATAATCATCAACATTAACCGATGTTACGTAGCCCGCAACCCGGGCCAGAACCGGCGCTGAGTTGCCCTCAATCTGAGCATTATCGGTTGTTTCATATTGCTGGCTATGCCGAAAAGCCTGATAGCCAAAGTAGCCGCCAATTATAAGGATTAAACCAATAATGATGCGTGGAAGATACGTACGTATCGTACTGGGTTCTTCTGTCGTTGTTAAGTCTGCAGTGGTTGTTTGCGTTGCCATTTTATATAGATTCGATCAATGTCTATTTTCGTGATGAGCAATTTTTGTGATCAACTGCTCTTGTTTAATTAATGCGCAACAAAAGTAAACCAGGTTGACTATAAAGTCAAGTAGGTTGACTATATTTGTACAATATTTTGAAGCTAATTGTTTCAGAGTTATTTAATTTACATTCATGATCGTGGAAACAGATAAAACTTCCTTTGATTTTAACCAATTTAGACTGATTCGGGAACGGTCTGTTGGTCGCTTATTCTGGCGGCTCAAACGATTTACGAGTAATTTTATAGAACCTCGTTTACATGCGCTTGGCTATACCGATTTTAAGATGAGTTACCTGATGTTCCTTTCGAATATCGAAGAGAACGGTATAACCAATAATGAGCTGGCCAAACGGGCCTGCGTAACCAAACAGATGATGAGTAAAATTGTCGGTCTGCTGGAAGAGGAGGGCTATATTTATACGCAGAAGAACCCGAATGATTCACGTTCCAGCATTATTTTCCTGAATGATCGAGGTAAGGAATTATTTGTCGCTCTTGAAGGATGTATGCAGGAAGCCCGTCGCAAATTTGACGCCATTGTTGGCCATGAACGCATGGAACAGGTGATCGAGACAATGGCCAGATTGGTTACCGAACTGGAAAAAGACGAACAATAAGCGGGTATAGACGGTATGATACTACATGTGTGATTGGCTTAGGCACACATTCTATACGTCATGTTTTCGTCTGTCAATCCGTATACTCAAAAAAAAATAAAAACGTATCGAGCCGACAGCCAAACGGTTATCGAACGCAAACTAAAACAAGCCGACCGGGCGTTTGCCGACTGGTCGGCTTTGTCATTGGCAGAACGTACTGGTTACCTGCGTAAAGTCGGCGAATACCTGACTGCCAACAAACAACGTTACGGTGAACTCATGACCGCTGAGATGGGTAAAACCCTCAAAGAAGCCATTGCTGAGGTCGAAAAGTGTGCCGCAACCTGCACGTTCTACGCCGATCATGCCGAAGTGTTTCTGGCCGATCAGATCATTGAAACAGAGGCAGCGAAAAGTTTTATTACGTATCAGCCCCTGGGACCCGTGCTCGCCATTATGCCCTGGAATTTCCCATTCTGGCAGGTGATGCGATTCGCTATTCCAGGGCTGATTGCCGGGAACGTCGGTTTACTTAAACACGCACCTAACGTATTTGGCTGTGCGCTGGCAATTGAGGAAGCTTTTCAATCGTGTGGGGTGCCAACGGGTGTTTTTCAATCGCTTCTGATCGGCGTTCCGCCTGTAGAAGGATTGTTAAACGATAAGCGCGTCAAGGCTGTTACGCTCACCGGAAGCGGGCGGGCGGGCGCGTCCGTAGCGTCGATTGCGGGGAGTCAAATCAAAAAGTCGGTATTGGAGTTGGGCGGTTCCGATGCGCTGATTGTACTGGCCGATGCTGATCTTGAAAAAGCGGCCGAGGTAGCCGTAAAATCCCGCATGCAGAATGCCGGACAGAGTTGCATTGCCGCCAAACGATTTATTGTTGAGAAGTCGGTCAAAAAGCAGTTTACCGAACGGGTTCTAGACCAAATAAATCAAATTAAGCAAGGTGATCCAATGAACGATGCTACGACAATGGGACCGATGGCTCGCCTTGACCTTGCCGACGCCATTGAACGCCAATGTCGCGAATCGGTAGCAAAAGGGGCGAAACTACTAACGGGTGGTCAGCGGGATGGTTGCAACGTAGCACCGATGTTGCTGGATAAAGTAAAACCCGGAATGGCTGCTTTTGACGAAGAGACGTTTGGTCCGTTAGCGGTTATTATCGAAGCTAAAGACGAAACCGATGCAACTCGATTAGCAAACCAGTCAGATTTTGGTCTCGGTTCCGCCCTTTGGACGCAGGACGTAGCAAAAGCCGACCGGCTAGCACGACAAATTCAGGCTGGTTCTGTATTTATAAATGGATTAATGCGCTCCGACGCTCGCGTGCCGTTCGGGGGAATTAAGACCTCCGGTTTTGGCCGGGAATTATCGGAAGTAGGTATTAAAGAGTTTGTAAACGTGAAAACGGTCTGGGTAGAGAAGACCTGAATTAGTTCATTTATATTTGGGTATAATTGGCATCAGAACTTCACAGAAAAAAATCATGAAACCGCAATTCATCACCGACGAGAAAGGCAATCGTACGGGCGTCATTCTGCCGATAAACGATTTTAATAAATTATTGGAGGAATTGGATGAGAATCATACCGCCCATCTTTATGATAAAGCAAAAGAAGAAAAACTGACGTTTCGGCCATTGAACGACGTTTTAAAAGAAGTAGAGGCTAAACGTACTAAACGACGTGTATCAGGTTCAGATCAGTAATCGAGCGGCAAAAGCGCTTGAAAAATTGCCTGATGGATTATACGAACGAATAAGGGAAGCCATTCAGGACTTAGCTGAAAATCCACGTCCGACAGGTTGCAAAAAGTTGAAAGGACGACTGGGTTACCGTATTCGCGTAGGCGATTACCGTATTGTTTATGAAATAGAAGATGATAAGCTATTAGTACTAATTATTGACATTGGCCATCGTCGGGAAATCTATCGCTGAAAATTTAAACGTTTTCAGCTTTCTTTTCTTTGCGGGCGTTCAGATATCCCTTGATAACGGTGAACGTAGTGATCGCCAAGAAGAACAGTATAATGTACTGGACGTAGTCGACAATGCCTGGAAACTGAGCGCCAAAGAAAAAGCCACCACCGACCAGCGTTATTACCCAGATAGCGCCACCTACTACGTTGTAAATCATGAAAAACTGGAAGGGCATATGAATCAGGCCCGCCAGTAGGGGAGCAAACGTGCGGACAACGGGTAAGAACCGGGAAATAATTAATGCGCTATTGCCATATTTAACAAAAGCATCCCGCGTATTGTCGATGTATTTCTGCTTGAAAAACAGGGAGTCAGGTCGATTCTTGATTTTGCCGCCAAAGTAATAGCCAGTTAAATAACCGATCAGCGAGCCAACCACAGCTGCCCCGAAAATACAGGTTAATAATAGCCAGAGTGGTACGTTCAGTAGCTTGGTTCCGGCAAATACGCCCGATAGAAACAGCAGGTAATCGCCTGGGAGAAAAAAGCCGAAGAAAAAGCCGTTTTCAACGAAGACAATGAGCGTAATAATCACCAGACCACCCGTCCGAATAATTTCTTCGGAGTTAAGAATGTACCTGAAAAATTCAACAATCTGATCCATAATGTAATAACGAGCCTCTGGCTCGTTAGGCCGCCATAGCGGCAAATGGTTTAGGCCTAAAGTTACCGCAATCGCGGCTTAACGGGCCAAAGACCCGTTACTACATGTACTCCGCCAGTTCAAGCCAACGGTCCGATTTTTCGGCGATGCTTTGGTCAATCTGTTCGATTTCCCGCGCCCAGGCGATCAATTCTTCGTGATGCCCGCCAATATTCATCAGATCCACAACTTCAGCTTTTCGTTGTTCCAGTTTCTCGATTTCTTTCTCGAGCGTTTCGTATTCACGGATCTCTTTAAACGACAGTTTCTTTTTCGACCCGTTCGTGTTCCCATTTACTATTTCGGAAGAAACTACCGGCGCAGGCGTTTGGTTCTTAATCGCAGTCGGCGCTGGTTTATCATTTTGTGACGTATTCTTTGGCTGGGAATCCCGCCACTCCCGATAATCGGTATAATTTCCTGGGTAATCGCGGACTTTTCCGGCACCTTCCATCACGAAAACGTGCTCAACAAGCCGATCCATGAAGTACCGGTCGTGCGTCACAATCAGTACGCAGCCCGAAAAGTTAAGCAGAAAATCTTCCAGTACGTTCAGGGTCGTAATGTCGAGGTCGTTGGTGGGCTCATCCAGAATCAGGAAGTTTGGATTCTGTACCAGAGCCAGCAACAATTGCAGACGCCGTTTTTCGCCCCCGCTCAGTTTTGCTACGTAGTCGTACTGCTTGGAGCGGTCGAACAGGAAGCGACTCAATAACTGCGTAGCTGTAATCGTGTCACCACTCGCCAGTTTCATCACTTCTGCTACGTCCTGCACTACGTCAATAACGCGCTGATTTTCGGGTAAATTGAGTTCGGTCTGCGTATAATAACCAAACTTCACGGTGCCACCCGTCGTGATTTTCCCCGAATCAGGTCGAATCTGCCCGGTCAGCATGTTCATGAGCGTTGTTTTACCCATGCCATTTTTCCCGATCAGACCCACGCGGTCGGGGCGCTTGAACGTGTAGGTAAAATGATCGAGCAATACCTTGTCACCAAAGCGTTTACTCAGATTTTCGACTTCCAGAATTTTACTGCCCAGGCGAGACATCCGTAGATTCAGGTCCAGCTCACCGTCGTTACGTTTGCCGCTGGTTTTTTCCTTTAGTTCGTCGAACGCATCAATTCGATACTGGGCTTTTGTGCCCCGCGCTTTTGGTTGCCGGCGCATCCATTCCAGCTCGCGCCGGAACGTATTGCGATCTTTGGTGAGTTCAGACGCTGCCGCTGTTTCACGCTCATCTTTTTTCTCCAGAAAGTACGCGTAATTGCCTTTGTACGTATAGAGCTGACCATTATCCATCTCGGCAATCTGGTTGCAGACCCGATCCAGAAAATACCGGTCGTGGGAAACCATCAGCAACGTACCGTTATTGGTATTGAGGTGATTTTCGAGGTATTCAATGGCTTCCAGATCGAGGTGGTTGGTCGGCTCATCCAGAATCAGCAGATCGGGGTTCTGAATCAGCACCCGCGCCAGGGCTACTCGTTTGCGTTGCCCCCCGGATAACGAACTGACGGGTTGCATGACGTCCTGAATGCCCAATTCGCCCAACATTTGCCGGATTTGTGATTCATAATCCCAGGCTTCCAGCTTTTCCATATCGACCATCGCCTGCTCAAGACCAGCATGGTCTTCAGTGGCAAGCGCGTGTTCATACGCCCGCACAGCATCGAGTTGGGCACTTTCGCCTGCTAGTACGGCTTCCATTACGGTTAGCGCATCGTTAAAGTCAGGTTGCTGATCGAGGTAGCCAATCGTAATATCTTTCCGTTGACTGACAACGCCCGAATCGGGTGGCATTGCACCCGCCAGAATGGACAAGAGGGTGGTTTTCCCGGAACCATTAGCACCGACAATAGCCACTTTATCGCCCCGATTTACGCCGAACGTTAAGTTTTTAAACAGAGTACGGTCGCCGTAGGACTTCGTTAAATTTTCGGCTGATAGGTAATTCATAAGTTAATGCTCCCCTTTCTATAAAGGATTAGCGGGGAGGTAAAAGAATCAGATCTAATTGTGAAACTCGTTCAAAAGCACTATCGCCAGTAACGATTGGTAAACCTATAGTTCGAGCCGAAGCAGCTACAATTGAGTCCATCAATTTCATTCGGGTTGATCGACGAATTTTAATAGCTTCGGTTTTGACTTGTGGAGTTAGCTCAACGATAATGCAATCATTTAATAAACGTTTGATCAGCTTACGATCTTCTGACGGCTGATTCGGTTTACACTGCATTTCCATTTCAGTGATCACAGACATATACACCAATTGGTCAGTCAACAGGTTAACAACTAATTCATCACCTTCTAATAGACGAATCAGGCCATTAGTGTCAACGAATAGTCCTGCTGGATTATTCATCTCTCAATTCCTGTTGGAAATGAAGCGCATCCTGCCCCCACTTTAGTTTACCCGCATATTTTTGGACATCCAGTTTTTTAACAGACTTCACCTGCCGAAGTAAGCTGGCTATCTCGTCCTTAGTCGCTTTTTTATCGAGCTTTATAGTCATTGCAAATGAAAACGTCTATTGAGTTGCCGTTTGTACAGAAGAAAAAATGAGCACTGTTATTTGACAAAAGTACAACAAAGAAAATCGTTCGTACTTTTACCTGTCAATGGGTAGTAAATCCTTTTTCTATATAACCCAAAATGTCTCCTAAACATCTCCTATCAACAGTAGCCTTATTAATTGAACTGGCTGTCGTTGCAAATGCACAAACTACCACCGACTTTAAATCCTATACGCAAGTCGTACCCGGCAGTAATCAGACGTACGCGATGGTTGCCATTCCGGGAGGTAAATTTATGATGGGTAGTCCAGCCACAGAGAAAGGACATAAACCCGACGAAGGCCCACAGCATAACGTCACGATTGAGCCGTTTTACATGGGTAAATACGAAGTTACGTGGGATCTGTACGACTTGTTTGCCTTTACGAATATGGAGAAGGAAATGGCTGCAAAATACACTGAGTCTGACGCTAACTTACCAAAAACGGACGCGACGACCCGACCAAGCCCTCCCTATGTGGACATGTCGTTTGGCATGGGCCGGGCTGGTTATCCGGCAATTAATATGACTCAGTATGCGGCCATCAAATTTTGTGCCTGGCTATATGCAAAAACAGGCGTGTTCTATCGGTTACCAACCGAGGCCGAGTGGGAATATGCCTGTCGGGCAAATACGACAACGCCCTATTCATTCGGGGCTGATGTGAAGAAATTAGGCGAATATGCTGTGTTTACAGGCAACAGCGATGGCGCTTATAAGAAAGTGGGTACCAAAAAACCAAATCCGTTCGGCCTGTATGACATGCATGGAAACGTAGTGGAATGGACGCAGGATCAATACATGGAAGATTATTACAAACAGGTGGCCAGTGGTAAAGTGAAAGAACCGTACGCACCGACAACAACTCTTTACCCAAACTCGACGCGCGGTGGTTCCTGGGACGATGGTGCCGAAGTATTACGTTCAGCCGCCCGGACTCCTTCAGCACCCGCCTGGAAAGTACTCGATCCGCAGAGTCCCAAATCCGACTGGTGGTTAACGTCGGCCTCCTTCGTTGGCTTTCGTATCGTACGACCTGCCAAAACGCCCAGTGAGGCTGCCATCAAAGCGTACTACGATATCAAACCGATCAAAGACTATTAAATAATCATTCATGATTATTTAATAGTCTTTGATCATTTATCATTAAAAATGACGATTCTCCTTCTCGGTGCGAACCTGGGTGACCGCGTAATGACGTTACGTAGGGCTGTGGATTTGATTGTAGAACAAGTCGGATTAGTACGTCAGCAATCACATATGTATGAAACAGCGCCTTGGGGTATTACTGATCAACCGACCTATCTGAATCAGGTACTAGCGGTTGAAACGGAATTAGAACCTGAAGCTGTATTGTTGAAGACGCAGGCTATTGAGCAGGCGTTAGGCCGCGTTCGTTTGGAAAAATGGGGCGCAAGGCTCATTGATATTGATATTCTATATTACGACCACCGAATTTTACACACTGATACGTTAACAGTTCCCCATCCCTATCTGCACCTCCGACGCTTTACGCTTGCTCCGCTGGCAGAAATTTCACCGGAATTTACGCATCCGATTTTAGAAAAAACGACACTTGAACTATTAGCTGATTGCCCTGACGAAAGCGAGGTGACAATTTTTAATTTATAAACAATATCGGCCCTCCGATGAAAACGTAGTACCTTTGCAGCCAGTTTGTTATCATTTTCTCAAAAACACCACCGATTATGTCTGCCACGCTTGACACCGTGAGTTTATTAGCCGACCGCATCAACGCGCTGGAGGAATCGTCCACGCTGGCGATGACCAAAAAAGCCCGTGAATTGGCTGCTCAGGGCCATAAAGTAATTAGCCTGAGCGTCGGAGAACCAGATTTTAAAACCCCACAACACATCTGCGAAGCCGCTAAGAAAGCCATCGACGACGGTTTCCACGGCTACTCGCCTGTTGCAGGTTATCCGGATCTCCGCAAAGCGATTGCTGATAAATTCAAGCGCGACAATAATATTGACTGGAAACCGGAAAACATTGTCGTTTCGACGGGCGCCAAACACTCGCTGGCTAACGTCATTCAGGTGCTGGTTAACCCTGGTGATGAGGTTGTTATCTTCTCGCCGTATTGGGTAAGCTATTCCGAGATGGTGAAACTGGCCGAAGGGAAAGCTGTTGTTGTGGACGGTTCGTTCGAGAACAATTTCAAAGTAACGCCCGAGCAGTTTGAAGCCGCTATTACCGACCGGACGAAGATTGTGATGTATGCATCGCCGAACAATCCGACGGGGTCAATCTATTCGGAAGCCGAACTGCGCGCAATCGCTGACGTAGTAGCCCGTCATGAACATGTGTACGTACTGGCCGACGAAATTTACGAATACATCAATTTCACGCCAGAGGGCCATTTTAGTATTGGCTCGATTCCGGAGATCGCTGAGCGTGTTATTACGGTGAATGGCGTAGCGAAAGGCTTTGCCATGACCGGCTGGCGTATTGGCTACATCGGTGCTGCTAAATGGATTGCCGATGGCGTTGAGAAGTTACAAGGCCAGGTTACGTCGGGGACGAACTCGATTGCCCAAAAAGCGACGGTAGCTGCGCTGACAGGCCCTTTAGAGCCATCGATGGAAATGACCAAAGCGTATCATCGTCGGCGCGATTTAGTCGTGAAATTGCTGAAAGAAGTGCCTCATTTCCGTACGAACGTACCAGAAGGAGCTTTCTATGCGTTCCCCGACATCAGCTATTATTACGGTAAGTCAGATGGTACGACGACCATTGAAAACTCCGACGATTTTGCTGGCTGGTTATTAAATACAGCACACGTGGCAACCGTAGCAGGTTCCGGTTTCGGCGCTCCTGATTGTTTACGTATCTCAACAGCTGCTTCTGACGAAGCACTTACCGAAGCTGTGCAGCGCATTAAGGATGCCGTAGCAACCTTGAAATAAGGACAATAAAATGAAGAAGTGGCGTGGCGAAGAGAAAGTAATCGTTCTCTCCGCCACGCCACTTCTTCATTTTATTGTTTACTTTCCTCCAAACGGAATCACTACCTTCACACTTACGTTCCGGCCCATATTATAAACGCCCCGTCGGCCGGTGGCTTCGTTAACACCAAAATATTTCAGTCGGTTTTGGTGGCTTTGATAAGCAATATCAAATATGTTCTGGACCGTCAGGAAAAGCTGAAAGAGCGCTCGGCCATTTGCATTCACTACGTCGCTGCCTGCACCGATGTTAACCAGCGTATAAGCAGGCGTTTCCGTTTCGGTACCATAAGCTAGCAAAGCCTGATTTTGCCGCCAGTTATGTTCAATTTCCAGTAAAGCGTACAAGTTTCGCCAATGATTACCTGCCTCGTTTTTCGTTACCTTCAACTGGCCAATGACGCGAGGTGGAGGAAGAAAGGGTAGATAGCGGGTCGAATCAGAAGTAGACGATAGATTCCGCGATCGTACGAGCGAGTAACTCGTGGTCAGGTGCAACCAACGAGCCGAGCGGGGGTTTATTGTCACCTGTGCCTCCCCCCCGAACAAGACGGCATTCCCTTGTGTATAGCGATAGGTTAAAATTGGTCGGGATGGGTCTACAATCGAATCACGGCCGAATCGGTCAAGGACTTTTTCTGAATATGTGTAGTTATTGATCCGATTCTGAAATAAACTGGCCGTAACTGATACGTCGGGTGATTCATAATTCACTCCTAAATCGGCTTGAAACGAGGTTTCCGAGCGTAAGTTCGGGCTGCCAATTTCGTAACGGAACGTACCAGCATGTTCGCCATTGGCCGATAACTCGGGTGTCGATGGTGCGCGGAAACCGCGTCCAAGATTCGCCTTAACCGTCCAGCGACTCGACAAGGCATAGGTGGCTCCGAAACTAGCTGTTGGATTCGAGTAGGTTTTAGTCAACCCTGCAAATCGGACCTGGCCTCCAGTAATAGGTGCTTCGCTGAAAACGCCGTCTGCATCGGCATAAAGCTTATTAATTTGCATCCGCCGGACATCCATTCGTAAGCCACCATTTACAGTTAACCGATCTGTTTTCTTTTGCGCGAACAGAAAAAGCCCACTATCCCAGGAGCGATAGCCCGGATACAACACCTGTAAACCCTTATTCTGGTTATATTGCCAGAGGCCGTTGCTGCCGATCGTAAAGTCCCAGCCGTTACGTCCACCGAAGTAGTATTTAAGGTCGTAGAAGACATTTTGCAGGTAAAAATAAAGCGCTGGCTGGCCGGGCGTTAGCGTGCTGGCAAATTCCTGCCGCCGGTTTTGACTATAACTAATAATGGCCGAGATATTACCTCTCCCAATTTTAGCAAACGTATTCCAGGAAGTCTTAAAATTATTCAGGTTCTGATAATTGGCCGGATCGATTGTGCGTCCGTGTAACGTGGCATCAGAAACAGGGGCCAGTGCTTCTGAATCGCTGGACATGCGAACCAATTCCTGAAAACGGCCACTCGGATCGCGCTCGCCCGTTACGATGTTTATGTCCTGGTGCCAATTAGAAACATATACTTGTGAATAACCCCATTTGCGATTAATCCCAATCGTACCGTTTACATCAAACTCTCTGTAAGCCGAACCGTATACCAGCCCGTCGTATTTATTCCGGTAATTGCCCGCACTTTTGGTACTTACTCGAACCCGACCAAATAAGCCTTTTTGCGAACTACCTTCTATCATGCCCGACACGCCGATCATGTCATTATTGCTTTGGTAATTGGTTAGCACTTGTCCGCGAAATACACCTGCTTCGGGCGGGCGGGATGAAATCAGGCTCATTACACCACCAAGTCCATCGGAACCGTAAAGCAAACTTCCCGAACCTTTAATGATTTCGTACCGATCGATACTGTATTCATCAACTTGTAGTGCATGCTCTTCGCCCCACTGGTTGTCTTCCTGACGAACGCCATCATGCACTGTAATGACTCGGTTAAAACCGAGCCCACGGATAACTGGCTTCGACAAGCCCACGCCGGTCGTGATTTGCGACATACCTGGGAGCTTACCAACAGCATCGACTAGATTGGTTGAACTAGTCTGCAGCCACTGGATTTTGTTATACGTCATAATCGGCACAGGACTATCTTTTACCGTCGAACCTGTAGTTAATCCGGTTACAATAACTTCCTGAAGCTGAGCGGCCTCGGGTTCCAGTATGAAGTCGCCCGCCGTCTCGCCCGAAAGGAGCCGTATGGTACGTGTCAGCGTTTTATAGCTTAGAAAACGTACTTCAACCTTATGTGAACCCGCCGGAAGGTCGGCGACGCGGCATAGTCCAAGCGTATCCGTTGATCCCCCTTTCTTCAGAGCGGGGAAATAAATCGTTACGCCAATGAGTGGCTGTTGAGTGGTTTTATCAGTAACCTTACCTATAAACGTAGCCTGAGCTACGGCCAAACCTGGCAGCAGTGTAAAAAAAAGAAGAAGTCGAAGCATGAAGCAGAGGATATCATTTGAATACTAGTCAGGATGTACATTCACAAAACCACAGCCAGCTAACGCCTGATAGAGAAGCGTCAGCTACCGAGTTGAGTGATACGAAAAACAGGAACTAGATCAAATGAATCGGCGGACCTCGATGCCGAAAGGCAACATGGGTTGTTGAGAAGAGAAAATGGATGAATGCTACAGGACCGTTGCCTAGCAATAAGGCAATGGATAAAACGACCGCACAGAAAAATGCATTGGAGTTAGCGTATAATAGATTGTCGAACGCATCGAGCCAAATCAGTTCATCCCGGCTATGTGCGTGTTTGGGAAACTGCGTACCGGGTGACGATTTGTAAGGGTGCGCATGGCAAATGATTGTTCCGTCAGATAATCGGTGGGCATGGCGAAAGACAACCCCGTTGATCAGTACACCAATGTACAGACCAAGCAAAAAACGGGCAATTCCAAACCGATAACCTTGTAGACGAAACATGCTGATAGTGAGCAGCTAATGCATGAACTCTCAAAAATACCAAATAGAATGCAAACCACAGCATGCTGATCCGTTAATCTGGTTTAAATCACGTAGCATACTCCTATAATAATAAAAAGTGATAAAGAACCAGGGATAAGTAACAATAATTTCACAGGTTTTAAATATGATGTAAATTTAGTGCTTCAAAAACTTTTTTATTTTTAACTTGTTTTTGTACTAAGACAAGTTTAATTTTGAATATGTGCAGAATTTAGTGTTGAGCGAATAATCCTGTTGCTACGATTATTTGTAAACTCAATGACAAATTTGTTACTTGATGAACCTACCGCTTGTCAATTTTTAATAGTGAAAATTATCTCTTGAGACTGATGAAGAATGTTCGGCTGTATATGATTTTTCAATGGGTGGTCTTTTTACCCATTATTTTGCCGATGTGTATCATTTTCGGCGCCTTGTATGGAGTTGTTCAGATGGTCGAGCGCGTAATCGATCAGATAAGGGTAGATATAATGCCTTCTGAACAGAATCAGCTTTTACACTGACTGGATTCTGAGTGTTAGTTATACATAAAATAAAGGGCCGCATTTTCTGGGGATGGAAAACGCGGCCCTTTGCTTTTGGGATTTCATTTCCTTACTCGAAAATGAAATCCATGTTCTTATCCTTATAATTCTCATCATCCAGATCCAGAAACTCTTCCCAAAATGGATCGCTTGGTAAGCCTGCTTTACAGATAATCGGTCGATCCGGCGCTCCGACTTGTTTCACGGGATGAATGAAGTAAAGACGACGAGCGTGTAGATAAATTTTCTTATCGGCAACCGCCCGGTCATAACCATACTTAACGTCGCCCCGGATCGGGCATCCTATGTGAGCCAGTTGAGAGCGTATCTGGTGAGGTCGGCCCGTGACGGGGTTCACTTCCAACAGATAATGCTCGTTAATTCTCCCCAATGTCCGATACGTTAATTCGGCTTTCTGCGAGTTAGGAACCTCATAATCATAGACGGCTACCTGATTTTTCTGCTCGTCTTTTATCAGCCAGTTTACCAGTTTATCGGCATCTTTCGGTGGCTTTTGCCGAACAACAGCCCAGTATGTTTTTTGAACCTGCCGCTTACGGAAGATCTCGTTCATCCGTTCCAGCGCTTTTGAAGTACGGGCGAAAACAACCAGACCACTGACGGGGCGGTCGAGTCGGTGAACTAGCCCCAGAAATACCTCGCCGGGTTTGTGGTACTTTTCTTTAATATAGTCTTTCAGTACATCCAGTAGCGTAACGTCGCCTGTGCGGTCGCCCTGTACCAGAATACCCGGTTCTTTATTGACAATCAACAGGTGGTTATCTTCGTAAACAACCTGAAATGGTTTCTTTTTCATAAGTAGTAGTCCTGGCCTGTCATTGATGGTCATTAGTAGCACTTTTAGCAGACAATATTTAATGAAGCTAGTGACTGTCAATGACAAGTAATGACTCTTTATAACTCAATACGCTTCTTTCTCGTTCGGGAAATCATTTGCTTTAACGTCGTCGACGTAATGGGCGATGGCTTCCGTCATAACTGTGTGCAAATCGGCATACCGTCGCAGGAATCTTGGTTTGAATTCATTATTGATTCCAAGCAAATCATGAATAACCAGAATTTGGCCGTCGGCATCAGGCCCTGCGCCGATACCAATGGTCGGAATTGTGAGGCTTTGGGATACCGTTTTTGTGAGCGTGGCTGGTATTTTTTCGAGCACTACCCCAAAGCAACCGATTGATTCGAGCATGTGCGCATCTTCCATTAATTTCTCTGCTTCGGCCTCTTCTTTAGCCCGTACGGCATACGTACCGAATTTGTAAATGGATTGAGGGGTCAAGCCAAGATGCCCCATAACAGGTACACCCGCACTCAGAATTCGAACAATCGATTCTTTGATTTCTAAACCACCTTCCATTTTGACAGCGTGCGCCCCCGATTCCTTCATGATCCGAATGGCCGATCGGAGCGCTTCCGACGAATTACCCTGATAAGAACCAAATGGTAAATCGACTACGACCAGGGCTCGCTTAACACCCCGCACAACCGCGCTGGCGTGATAGATCATCTGGTCAAGAGTAATGGGTAAGGTTGTTTCGTGACCTGCCATAACGTTCGAGGCTGAATCACCGACAAGAATCATCTCAACACCAGCTGCGTCGACCACACGAGCCATCGAAAAATCATAGGCGGTCAGCGCAGAAATCTTCTCGCCTTTATTTTTCAGTTCCTGAATGGTATGCGTCGTAACGCGCTTGATGTCGGGATTATGAACAGACATTGGACCGGATATAAAGTTATGGGCCGTAAAGTTATGGAGTTAAGCTGAGGCCGTCGATATAACTTCACTCCCATATGACTTTTACCGGTGGGTCAGCCACGATTCTGGGTTGAGTTTGGTGAACTCTTTCCAGATCTGAAACTGAATTTCAGAAACTCCGTCTTTATCGGTCGCCACCGTGCCGATGGCTTCCCGCGCTTTCACACGCTGACCGGCACGGACCGATACGTTTTTCAATTTGGCATACACAGTAAAATAACTACCATGTTGAATAGCTACTACGGTGTTCATACCCGGCATACTTGTTACGTCCTGTACAATACCATCGTAAACGGCACGAACGATTTCTCCGGCATTCGTCTGAATATCAACGCCTTGATTCTCGACATAAATACCCCTTAGCACTGCGTGGGGACGGCGTCCAAAGTGGTCGGAAATGAACCCTCGTGATACTGGCCAGGGCAGATGTGCGCGTGAAGCGGTGAACGAAGAGGCCAGCGCATCTTCTTCATTATTCAGCGTGTTGTTACGTCGCTCATCAGGTTTGGGTGGGGGAGGAGTGGGTTCTGGCTCAGCAGGTCGCTCAACTTTAGCTACGTCAGTTGGAGCTGGTTTCTCCCCCGCTTTTTCAGCAGCTGCAATGGCTTCTTCGGCTTTTTTACGTTCGGCAGCTCTCCGTTCGGCTTCACGGCGCGCAACACGTTCCCGTTCGGCGCGCGCTTCCCGTTCAGCTCGTTCGCGTGCTTCGCGTTCGGCTCGTTCACGCGCGACGATACGGGTAATCATAGCTTCAAGCTGACCAATCGCCCGACGTCTCTCCGCCAATTCGGTGCTCAGTTCCGTTTCTTTCTGACTTAATTCTTTTACAACCTGATTTTTAGCGCCTTTTAAAACTTCCAGATTCTTAGTTTCCTTAACCTTAGTCGTTATCGTATTTTTCTGATCCTGGCGTTTCCGTTGAGTAGCCTGCTGTTTATCCTGTAGCATCGCCATCACATTGTCCATTTGCCGCACCTGGCTCTGGCGGGCATCAGAATACTGACGCAGGTATTTATAGCGCGCAACGAGCTGGTTAAAATTGTCGGATGCAAACAAAAAACCTAGTGGATTAACTTGCTGACGACGTTTATCCGCGGCATAAATCATAGAGCCGTATTCCGCTTTCAGTTTATTGAGATCGCGGGTAAGCGTATTACTGGTCTGGCGTAGTTCTGAAATTTCGGTTTCTGTTAATTGAAGATCTTTGTTGAGCAAGCCAATCTGCTGCGATTGAGCCTGAATTTGCTGATCCAGTGCTTTTAATTGACCCAGACCCGCTTGTTTTTCTGATGAAGTTTGCCGAAGAATGGTCCGTATCTGGTTCATCTTCGCCAGATTCTGCTTCTTTTCTTTCTCCAGATTCTGTCGGCTTTGCTGCGTTTGCTGCGCCTGGGCTGGGCCGTCAAACGCAATTAACCCAGAGAGGACCAGACTGATTATTAGCCAATAAGTAGACAGGTGGGGAAATGGAAATTTGGAATGCATAGAGGCTTAAACCAACAAAAATAACTTATGGCCGACGTTTGTAATTGGCCGGAATCGTGAACGGAAATCCCGGATTTTTATCGACCAGTTCAACTTTATTATGCTTGATACGTAGCAGCGTCTGATAAAACCGTCCGTCAGACTGAGATTTATAGTCGAGGGTTACCAGACTGGTATAAGGAAACAGGAAATTGCTGAGAGAGGTAAAATCTTCGTAATCCAGTCGCAACGTATTTTTGGTAGGTTGTTCGGTCACCATCAATTTTTTTAGCTTCCGATCCTGTTCACCAATGTAGTTTTCAACCATCACTTTGCCCTCACTCTGACGTAGCAGCAGATAATCCCGCTCGTTTTTGATTTTTTGGGCCGGCCGTTTTGGAAGTGGTAAATTACCGACGATCAACGCTTGCAGCAACTCAAAATTCATGTTGAAATTGAATTGTTTGCTTAACGTCGGGAAATCATAAACGGAGTATTCTCTATGTATCTTATCGATAATGGTGATCGAATCGCGTGTAATAAGTCCGCGAACCGCTTCGATACCCAGCTTTGAAATAGATAACCAGATCAGGCTGTCTTTGCGGACCCGGATATTGACGTTTGCATTGTCAATATCCTGTTGATTGCTTTTAAAGGATATTTTTGACTTAGCTGTGAGGTAACGAAAATCGATTTCAGCTACGTTCGTACGGGCTTCATCAATACCGGGTCGGGCCGGTTTGGCGACTACAGCGGAGTCGGTTGACGTAGTAGGCGTTACGGAGGTTGGCTGGGAAGCAAGGGTCGAATCAGGAGTCGAAGATACTACGGGAGTCTGACCGGTGCCATGCGAAACATGGTGGCGTCGACAACCATCTAAACTCAATAACGTAGCGAACAGTATTGCTAATAATCCGTATTTGTTCATAAGGCTTAGTGGGTAGGAAACAGCGCTTAGCGAATACGTGAGAAGAACTATTCACCAACTACTAATCACTAACCACCGATTACATCTTTCCAGTAGCTATTTTTTTATCGATATCAGAGCTGGCCCCGCCTTTACTCTTTGCGTTCTTCCACTGTTCAAGCGCTTTATCGGGTTGACCGAGTTGATACAGAACGTCGCCGTAATGTTCAATAATGGTCCCGCTTACGTTCGCGGTATCTGCCAGCGCTTTTTCCAGGTACTGCCGGGCTTTAGTATAATCTTTGGCAACATACAGCACCCAGGCGTAGGTATCTAAATACGTAGCGTTGGTGGGGTGACGTTCTACGAGTTTCTGCGCTAACTGTTGCGCTCTTGGCAGATTAGCTTTTCGTAGTGATAGAAAGTAGCTGTAGTTATTCAGTACGTAGTCGTTCAGCGGATCTGCTTTCAGAACGGCTTCGTAGGCTTCATCGGATTTGGTATAATCGCCAAGTCCATTATACGCGTCACCTAACTGAGCATCGATCCCTTTCTGCAAATCGCCCTTTGAGCTGGCAACCAGAAGTTTTTTACTTTCCTCCAGTGCATCAACGGCCTGCTGGTACTTGCGCTTAAAAAGATTAGCTGACCCATTGGAATACCAGAACAAGCCCTGCGTTGGAAACACTTCCAGCGCTTTCTCTGAATGCACAAGTAGGCTATCAATCTGATTTAATTCGCCGTCTAGTTGCAATAGTGCTCCCCAGACTTCATAAATAGAGCCGTCTAGGCGGGCGGCTTTTGCATACGCATCACGGGCTTCTACTTTCTTACCCTGTTGCATCAGCAAATCAGCCAGCATCACCTGAGTTTTAGGATCGTTAGGCGATGTTTTAGCCAGGTTCTGCGCCATACCCAACGCATCTTTCTGCGCTGTCGGGCTTTCACCCGTCATACCAACGTAACTCGACAGAATTCGCGCCTTTAAGCCCGCTTCCAGATTCGGATTCGCCAGCACCTGATTCAATTCTTTGGTGACACGGGCCATATCTCCCTTCTTCCGGTAAATATCGGCCAGCAATACGTGCGCCTGGGGGAGGTCAGGGCTTATCTTAAGCGCCTTGTCAATCCAGGTGATAGCCTGATCAGACCGGTCGTTGGCAATAAGTAGTTCAGCACCTTCAAGTAGATAATCCGGATCGCTCGGTTCTGAGGCAACTAGTTTTTCGGCTTCCTGAATCGCTTTATCAATTTTGTTCTGCTTGAGATAGATTCGCTGTTTTTGCCGGGTAATTTCTTCGTTCAACCCTAGCTCGCGCTCTACGTTGCTGTAGGCCTCCAGTGCTTTGTCAGGCTTTTCGTTGAACAGATAAATAGCTGCCAGCTCAACCCCATACTCAGCATTTTCGGGCCCTTTTTTAATCAATTTCTCGTAAAGTGCTTCAGCTTCTGAATAGCGTTTCTGTTTTACGTACAGTTCAGCCAACAGCAGCGCGTAGAATTTATTCTGACCATCTAATGAATACGCTTTTGTCGCGTGTGGAAGCGCTTCGGCGATTTTACCGGTTTTGAGCAGGACATTCGCGGTAGCATACTGAGCCGCTGCATTATTCGGATCTTTTTGCAGGACTTTCCCAAACTGAGCAATTGCCTTTGTGGGCTCATCGGTCATCATATACCGTACACCCTCGGTAAATTGAGTTTCCGCTTCCATTCGGACCGTAGTAGTCGAAGCGGATTTCGCTAACGTAGTATCTACGCCTGGTTTATCGCGCCGGCGCTGCGCTGATGCGGGTGATAAGCATACCCATAGAGCCAGCCCAAAGCCCCCCATCCACCCAAGTAGGCGTCGGTTGGTATAAAATAGAGGTAACGTATTCATGCTGGTCAGCGTAAAGAAGAACTCACTTACCAAAACGCGGTCTGCCTCGTTCTATTGCTACTTTGTTTAACTAAGCCCCTTAGACAAAGGTAGTTTAAAATGACGGAATGTTGCATAAGTATGGGGCATAGGGTTCGGGGCATAGGGTAAATAATTACGCTATCTTTTGCCCTATACCCCGAACCCTATGCCCTCTGCCAAATAACTTTTCAACCAGTCGGCGGTTTAACAAGCGCAGATAGTGCTGCTGAAAACTTTAAAAACTCAAAATCTACACGATGGAAACCCTGTATACTGCCACCGTCAGCAATGTCGGTGGACGCGAAGGCGATGTTAAATCGCTCGATGGTATTTTAGAACTCGATGTTAAACGACCGGTGGAAATGCACGGCGAGGGTGGGGCTCCGAATCCCGAAATGTTATTTGCCGCAGCTTATAGTGCCTGCTACAATGGCGCTTTGATGGCTGTAGCTGAACGCCGGAAAATTATCCTGCCTGAACATGCCGTAGAGGTCAGTATTTCGCTAAATAAAGACGGCAACAATATGTTTCTGTCAGGAAAAATTACCGTAAAGGCACCGCATATGGACCATGATCAGCTACAGCAATTAGCTGAGAGCGCCCATATTGTTTGTCCATATTCCAAAGCGGTGAAGGGAAACATGGATATGAAGCTTGAAGTATTGGTGTAATGGCGTAGGGCATGGGGTTCGGGGCAGAGGGGAAAACTCAGAGATTGTTTTCCCTCTGCCCCGAACCCCATGCCCTTTCCTACCCTACTGCATCGTATATCTGTACGCGTTCCCAGAGATGCGCACAGTTGTCGACGAAGGCCTGATGGTCTGTGTGAACCTGATAAGCGTCATGAGCCGCTTTGTCGGCAAAAACAAGCGTCAGAGATGCATCATAGGAATGGTCAATAACGGGTCGGCGCGTTTCGGCGGGCGTACCGATGTAGGCGGTTGAAATTTCGCTGATGCCCCTGAGCGATTTTAAACCAGCAAGCAAGGCCTGTAGGTCTTCCTGATTTTCGGGATGCTTGAGCCAGAAAAAAACGGTATGAACAAACATAAAACAGTGAAATAAAGCTTGGTGAAATTTGAAAAAAGGTCTGCGACAAGCCAATAGAAACAGCCCGCAATACTACGTAAAAACAACCCTTTCCCGGAATTACTTATGCTGACGGTGGGCTCGTTAAGATTTTTTAACAGAGTACAGATATTATGGCAAACATTTCACTATCTTCCAAACGTTTAGGGGGTATATATAGACAGAATTAAGGAAGAAGCGAATGCAGGAAGAAAACAATGCCGCGAACAAGCCAGCTGGTCAGGAAATGAATGGATCGAATCCCCGAATTCAAAATGACAAAGCTACGGTTCGATTGCCCATATTGCTGGGTATTACGTTGGCTGGGGGAATGTTAATTGGTGCCACATTTTTTAGCGGTACTAAAAGCCTGAATACAATCGGACGTGGCTACACCAAGTATCGGGAGATTTTGCAACTGATTGAAAATAACTACGTTGATTCAGTTAATACGGATGAACTAGTCGATTTTTCGATCACAAAAATGCTCGAAAAACTGGATCCACATACCGCCTATATGAACCCACAGGATGCCATTGCGGCTCGCTCTCAGCTTGAAGGTGGCTTTGATGGTATTGGCGTAGAGTTCAATATTTATAAGGATACAGTCTATGTCGTAACCCCCCTGGCTGGTGGCCCATCTGAAACGGCAGGGATTCTGAGTGGTGATAAGATTATTAAAGTAGATGGTACGCCCCTGGCTGGCGGAAAAATTGAAAACGGAGCTGTATTTAAAGCGCTACGTGGTAAACGAGGAACGGACGTAAAACTGACGATTCTGCGGAAAGGTGATAAGCAGCCAAAAGAGTTCACGATTACGCGGGATCGAATCCCGACATATTCAGTCGATGCTTCTTACATGATCGATGCCAAAACGGGATATCTTAAAATTAATCGTTTCTCCGAAACAACGTACGACGAATTTAAAACGGCATTAGCGTCGCTCAAAGCGCAAGGAATGACGCAACTAATGCTTGACTTGCGGAATAACCCTGGTGGGTATATGGACCGGGCCACGAATATCGCCGATGAGTTTATTGCCGGTAATAAACTTCTGGTTTACACCGAAGGTAAGGTTAGTCAATATGACCGGAAGACGTATGCGCATATTACCGGACAATTTGAAGAGGGCCCGCTGGTCGTACTGGTCGATGAGGGCAGTGCATCCGCATCAGAAATTGTTTCTGGCGCCTTGCAGGATCATGACCGCGCCTTGATTGCCGGTCGCCGGTCGTTCGGAAAAGGGCTGGTGCAAATGCCAAGAACGTTATCGGATGGCTCTGAATTGCGATTAACGATTTCTCGCTACTACACCCCCAGTGGCCGAAGTATTCAGAAGCCTTATGTAATGGGGCAAGAGGGTGATTACGAGAAAGAACTCGAATTACGCTCGAAACGGGGCGAGTATTACATTGCCGACTCAATTAAAAACGATCCGAAACTAAAGTTCAAAACCGACGGCGGGCGAGTAGTATATGGCGGTGGTGGCATCACACCCGATTATTTTATTCCGAGAGATTCGACCTGGCAAACGGCTTACCTGATTCAACTGTACGGAAAGAACATCATTCGTGAGTTCGCCATGGAATACACCAATGATAACCGGAAAAAACTGGAAAAAATGCCGTTTATAGAATTCGACAAGACCGTTGTCATTAACGATGAGCAAATGAATCGGTTGGTGAAAGTGGCAACGGCTGAAGGGATTAAGTTTAACGAGAAGGAATATAACCGCTCGAAAAACTACATTCGGAATCAGATTAAGGCGTTAGTCGCGCGAGCCATCTACCAAAAGGGCAATAAAGCTGGACAAAACAATGAGTTTTTCCAGGTCATCAGTCAAAGCGACGATACGTATCAGAAAGCACTGAAGCTTTTTGATCGGGCTGATAAGCTCGAACACGGTATGTTCACGTATAATCAGAAATAAAAAAGGAGTAACGGGAGGATGAGGAAGAAAGGGATAAGAGAAATGGCTGTTTTCTCATTTGTCCTTTTCTTCCCGTTACTCCCTTTTTTACTGCTTCTTGCTAAACTGATACACAATTCCTAAAAACGACTGGAGATTACCTGTTTTGAAATCTTTACGAGAATACGGCGCAAGCTCAAAAGCGACCCGTAGATTGGGCAACATAAGCAGGGGTTTTACACGCACTCCAACATGCAGCGAATAGCCTTCCAGAATATCACGGTTATCGATTCCATTCAGAGCGTTGAAGCGGACACCTAATCCTGTGTAGTAATTCACCTGCGCTTTTCGGGCTACGTTCACCATGGGACAAAGCGTCGTGCTGAGTGAGCCAAATAAACTATTCGTCTGTAAGCGGCCATCGAACCAAAAGGCCCTATCGGCATTAGAACTGACCGTAACAACACTGTTGAACGGGTAGTACGCTACGGAAGCCTGACCAAAAGCAGAGAAGGTGAAGGTTAAAAGAAAAGCAGTCAATACGTGTTTCATAGTAGCAAAACAACAAATTTATCAAGCATAAAAAAATCGATTCGCTTATAAATACCTTACTGAGAGTTCATGGCGATACGTTTTTAGTCTCAGCAACAGCTCGTAAACTAATAGTCTACGAAAATACTCAAGTGCTCGTTGGTCTTGTTTTCTTTGTACCTTTACGGTTCATTATTCTGACAATTACTTCCTGAAAAATGTCTTGGTTCGTCCGAAAAGATAAGGGTATTCAGACCCCAACCGAAATGAAGCTGGAAGCTCCAGATGGGTTATGGTATCTATGCCCGAACTGTAAAAAAGTAATGAACACGCGGGAGCATAAACTCAATGCTTATACGTGCGTTCATTGCAACTATCATGAAAAGATTGGTTCTGAGGCTTATTTCTCTATTCTATTCGATGAGAACGAGTTTACTGAGCTCAATGCTACTATGACGTCGGCTGACCCGCTCAAGTTTGTTGACACCAAGCCTTACCCGGTACGAATAAAGTCTACGGAAGAGAAGACGGGTTTGAAAGACGCTGTTCGCACAGCTTACGGCGCTATGAACGGTCTGACTGTTACGATAGCGGTAATGGATTTCAATTTTATTGGCGGTTCGATGGGATCAGTTGTAGGGGAGAAGATTGCCCGGGCCATTGATCATGCGCTTGCGAACAAAACTCCCTTTCTGATGATTTCGCGCTCCGGTGGTGCCCGGATGATGGAAGCGGGTTTCTCGCTGATGCAAATGGCCAAAACATCCGCTAAGCTAGCTCTATTAGATAAAGCGAAGCTTCCCTACGTATCGTTGCTGACTGATCCAACGACGGGTGGGGTTACGGCATCCTACGCTATGCTGGGCGATTTCAATATTGCTGAGCCTGAGGCTCTGATTGGATTTGCCGGTCCCCGTGTTATCCGCGAAACCATTGGTAAAGATCTGCCTAAAGGTTTCCAGAGTGCCGAATTTGTTCTCGACCACGGGTTCTTAGACTTTATCGTCGACCGAAAAGACTTAAAGGATAAAGTCGTGACGTTGTTCAGAATGCTTCAATAGCCGAGGGCAAGGGGGTAAGGGCAAAGGGTAAAAAGAAGATATAATTAACCCTATGCCCCATGCTTCATGTCCTTACCCCGTTCCCTATGCGCTTAGTCTCCCATCCGGTTCTGTGCAATTACTACGTTACGTATCGCTGCAATGCGACGTGTAGTTTTTGCGATATCTGGGAGCGGCCTTCACCCTATGTTACGCTCGAAAATGCCCGACAAAATCTGCGGGATCTGAAACGATTAGGCGTTCGCGTTATCGATTTTACCGGTGGCGAGCCATTGTTACACCGCCAGTTACCCGAGCTACTTAAGGAGGCCAAACAGCTTGGCCTGATCACTACCGTAACGACGAATGCTCTGCTCTATCCCAAACAGGCTGAGCGATTACGGGGCCTGGTCGACATGCTCCACTTTTCGCTTGATTCGCCAATAGCTGAGGAACATGATCGTTCGCGGGGTGTGAAATGCTTCGATAAGGTATTAGAATCGATTGCCATTGCCCGGCAACTTGGTGAACGACCGGATATTTTATTTACCGTTTTTGAACGTAACGTTCACCAGATTCGGCAGATGCACGAGGAAATTTGCCTCCCGAACGATCTGGTGCTGATTCTAAATCCCGTATTCGAGTACAATGCTGTTGAGACTGGCGATCAGTTTTCGGACGATACGTTGCAGCAAATGTCGTGGTGGGGAAAACAGAAAAATGTATACCTCAACGACGGATTTATTCAACTCCGTCGTGACGGTGGAAATCATGTCGACGATCCTGTTTGTCGGGCAGGCAGCACAACCATTGTGATTTCTCCTGAAAACAAGATAGTGCTTCCCTGCTATCACTTAGGCCTGAAAGACTTCCCCATAGACAACGATCTGTATGATCTGTACCACTCTGACGAAGTACAAAAATTAGTTGCGTTAGAAGGCCGTCTTCCTGGCTGCGAGGGATGCGCCATCAATTGCTACATGCAGCCGTCGTTTGCTGTTGAGCTAAACAAATATTTCTGGAAAGCACTGCCCAGTACGCTCAAATACAACTGGATGAAGGGAACCTGGAAACAACTTCTGTAATTACTTTTTTACAACTTTCCTGACCAGTGAACGTCCACCAACGTCCGCATGAAGCAAATAAATTCCGGGGGGTAAGCTGTCCATACTAATAATCTGCTCGTGTTTTCGGGAAGCTTTTCCGAAGGTTAGCTCATGCAATTTTCGACCATTGACATCCATCAGCCGAATTGCAGCTGTGCCTGGACTGCTGGTTTGAATAATCACTTGTAGCCAGTCGTCCACCGGGTTGGGGAACGTAGTGAGCGTTACGTCAGAGTCAGTATAATTGGTTGTTCCAGTGATAACTCCTCCTTCCCCTGCCGGTTCGTAAGCTGGAATAGCGCTGGGTGTGCCAGGTAAATCGGTAACCGTTAAGGTAATTTCCTGAATTGTCTGACTGATCGGAATACCATTTCGATACTCCATTAGATTCAGGACAACGCTGTAATTCCCCTGTTGAGTAGGCGCGTCCCAAACCAGTTCACCAGTACGGCTATTAAGTTTGAAGGTACCCTGATACGTTACGTCGTTCGGAAATAGGTAGGAAGGAATCGATTGATTGGTGCAGTCGCTAGCACTCGAGCGAGTAAGCGGTTTTGCTAAAAAGTACGCCAAACTGTCACCGTCTGCATCCGTTGCTTTTAGTGAAATAATTACTTTTTGATTTACACCCACACGAAAATTAGTCGAAGGAAAATCAACTGTTGGTGTATTCGTTAAGCCTGGTAAATAGGTAGTCAATGTAGTGGCGAGTGTAAGTGTCAGATTATTAGGGTTACGAATATTCTTAACCTGAGTACGGCCATCAATGTGTACGTTTATGGTGTATGTTCCGGGATTAAGATAGGTATAAACAAACCGGTACGTACTGGCCGTAATAGACTTATCTGTTGAGAGATATTGCTGGTTTGCGCGATTGACAACTGTATATGTACCATTTCCTATGCACATTGTTAAAGATGTTAACTGATCAGCCGCACTTCCGGCTTGCATATAGACAGTAGCCGTTATGTCATAGGTGAGTGGTGAGCCTGAAACGGATTTCGCCTGAATGTAGCCACCAAGTAAGTGCGAAGCCTGCGAAAATTGAACGCTTAAAAGCGTTAGAGCCAGTAGGATAGGGATTTTCATGATACGTTAAGAAGGGCTTGGATTTATACAGATAACTCAGAATAGGTACATTCCCATATAGCTGATTTCAAAGATTTTATAAACGGTATTTTCTTATCTTTCGGCTTATGCTTTATACTGCTAAAGAGACGTCAACCCTGCCTGCTGAAGGCTTCCGTTACCTGCTCACTTCACTCGACGAACACGTACTGACCATTACGCTGAATCGCCCTGAAAAGAAGAACGCGCTCAATCCGCCGATGCTCAATGAACTAGCATTTGCATTGGCCTACGCTCATTATGCTACGGATATTTGGTTAGTAGTATTGGCGGCCGCTGGCGATACGTTCTGTGCGGGAATGGACCTGAAAAGCTTATCGTCAGGCGATACTGAAACGGCATCAGTACCGGAACCGACTGGCCCAGTACGACTTGGGGAGTTAATGGCAGAATTACATAAGCCCTGCATTGCGCGGGTGCAGGGAGCAGTTTATGCGGGAGGATTTCTGCTGGTGGGCGGTAGTACGTATGTAATCGCGGCCGAATCCGCTACGTTTAGTTTACCCGAAGTAAAGCGCGGATTATTCCCGTTTCAGGTGCTGGCTGTTCTGCTCGACATTATGCCCGCTCGCACTGCCCTCGACCTTTGCCTTCGCGCTAAAACTCTTACCGCTGTCGAAGCTCAAGCCATTGGCTTAGTGACAGACGTAGTAACCACGAATGAGTTAGATGCAGCGATTACGCGGCTAGCGGATGAATTAAAACTGTTTTCACCGACGGCCATGCAATTTGGTTTGCGAGCGTATCAGCAACTAAAAAAACTGCCATCCAGCGAACAGCAGGCATTTTTATATGATCAATTTGTACAACTTCAACAAACACCCGATGCAAAAGAAGGCATGGCCGCTTTCCTGGAAAAGCGAACGCCAAACTGGGGTAAATAACGAACTATTGCTTGGGTAGATCGGGGCAATTGTCTTTTCGGCGGGTATCAATAATCGTCTGAATTTTCCAGCTTTCGCCCACTTTTACGAGCGTAAAGGCATTTACGCCACAGTGACTTTTCTTATTCTGGAAATAGAAAACGTAAGGCGTCCAGGCGGTAGCTAATTCGCCGTCGATTTTAATATCCATTCCTGATAGCCGTTCATCCAGTGTTCCGGCTTTGGCTTTACCAATCGAGTTGATAAACATGGAGATCGCTTCATCCCGTACCGATACGTCGCCTTGTTTGTTGATAACCGTTTGGAGCCGCGCACCGGGCATAAACAAGGTTTTTAGTACCGTTGAGTCTGCTTTTTGCATACCCTGAAAAAGCTGATTAATAGTCGTTTTCACTGCAGCTTCGTCGCTGGGTTGAGCGAAAGCGGGCAGGCAGGCAAGGAGTAGTAAAAGAAGTTTCATGGATTATAAACGAAATGGATGATAAACAGACAACCCGTATAAACGCCGACAAATAAACAGATTTGTCGGCGTTTATACGGGTTGTTCGCGTATTTTATTGTCTAAATGTATTGATTCACAATCATTTCATACAATTCCTGCTTGCCACTCAACTGCTTTGGTTCACCGTTCTTCAGTGCAAATTCTCGTAGGTCTTCAAGCGTTAATTCTCCTTTTTCAAAGCGCGCTCCGTCGGCTGAATCGTAGCTGGCGTAGCGTTCACTACGTAGTTTCTTATACTGCGATTTGTTCAGGATCGCTTCAGCGGCAATGGCTGCCCGTGCGAACGTATCCATGCCGCCGATGTGCGCGATGAAAATGTCTTCGAGGTCGGTTGAGTTCCGGCGCGTTTTGGCATCGAAGTTTACACCACCCGACTTCAACCCGCCCGCTTCCAGAATCACCAGCATGGCTTCGGTTAGTTCATATACGTCTACCGGGAATTGATCCGTATCCCATCCATTTTGGTAGTCGCCCCGATTCGCATCGATGCTGCCCAGCATGTTATTGTCGGCAGCCACCTGCAATTCATGCGCAAAAGTATGGTTGGCTAACGTAGCGTGGTTCGTCTCAATATTCAACTCAAAATCATCTTGCAGACCGTACCGATTCAGGAAGCCGACAACGGTTGCCGCATCGAAATCGTACTGATGCTTGGTTGGCTCCATTGGCTTCGGCTCAATGTAGAACGACCCTTTGAACCCCTGCTTACGCGCATAATCACGGCTGATTTGCAGGAATTTGCCCAAATGTTCCGTTTCCCGCTTCATGTTCGTGTTCAGCAGCGACATGTAGCCTTCGCGACCTCCCCAGAACGTATAGCCCGAACCGCCCAACTCGATGGTCGCGTCAATGGCATTTTTTACCTGCCAGCCGCCGTGCGCCAGTACGTGGAAATCAGGGTTCGTAGACGCGCCATTCATGTACCGCTCGTGCGAAAACAGATTGGCCGTTCCCCACAAAAGTTTTACGCCACTGGCAGCTTGCTTCTGCTTCGCATAGTCAACAATGGCGCGGAAGTTCTTTTCAAATTCGGCATTGGAGTTTCCTTCGGGCGCTACGTCGACATCGTGAAAGCAGTAAAATTCCATGCCTATTTTCGTGATGAACTCGAAAGCCGCATCCATTTTATCATGAGCCGCTGCCAGATGGTCAGTATTGGCGTCCCATGGAAAATGCTTGACGCCCGGACCAAAGGGATCAGCGCCGGTTCCGCAGAACGTATGCCAGTAGGCCGTAGCAAAGCGGAATAGGTCTTTCATGGGTTTCCCCAAAATAGGACGATTGGCATCATAGAATTTAAATGCCATTGGATTATCAGATTCGCGCCCCTCGTACTGAACAGGTTTCTCCAGGAACGGAAAGTAGGTTTTCTCGCCAAGGGTTAATTTTATATCAGACATGAAAATGGGAATTGAGGAATTGGTATAATTGAAAAGAAAGTTAAAGGTAATTCTTTCTTCGCTTTACTGGCAAAGTCATTCGCGGGCATCCGGGTGAACTTTTCCACAATGAACGATAGAAATTTACCTGGTAGACAAATAACGCACCGTAGAGCAGGCCTTACAGCATAACCAGGCAAGACAGGGTAGGCCACATCAATAGGAACGGGGTTATTGCACCGGTAACGTAACGTAAAAACTATCGGGCTTTTTGAAAGGAACGGGCTCAGAATAAGTACCATTAAAATTAGACAGTACCTGGTCACGAGGAAGCACTTTTACGTCCGATGCCCAGAATTTTGTGTCAATATGGAATTCGTTTTTGAAGTCTTTATCGGTTGAAAGAGTCAGATAATTACGAAACGTTAAGGGCGACTTATCAGCCGAATAGTTGTATACGCTAACGGCAATGGGTTTTTTACGGCTGATCAAATTCGATTGTTCCTGCTCGGTTTTAAATGGGCCAGATAACACTAAGTGACCATCAGGTACTAGCACAAATTGCTGCTTATCGAGCTTCGTCTGTGGTGGAATGAAGCTAATCATGTCCTCTTTGCTGATCGTTCCACCCAGATAGCCAACGGAATAGCGGCTATAACGACTTCCGACGGTAGCACCCTCTAGTTGAACGTCGGCAACATCATACCAATAATCAAGCTTATCCTGGCCAACAATGAACGAAGAGCGTTTCCAGTCAACGTAGAGGGGGCGGTTGAGTTTGTTGACTAACGAAATGTGCATAACCCCGCGTTCACTGGCAAAGTTGTAGCGAAGCGTTAACGTATCGTTGTCCAGTATTAATCCCTCGTCGGCAGGACGAACATTAGAGCCCCGCAACGTAACGACCTGAATATTGGGTGAACAACTCATCAAGGCCGCTGAAAAGAATAGAAATAAAGCCAGCGTTTTCATATCGTTTTTTTAGATAAATATAACGAATGGCTTTTAAAATTGTATTAATGAATACTTAGATTCGTGAGCCACCGTTCATACGCTTCCCGATAGGCTTCCTGCGCCCGCATGTCGGGCTCAATCGTTTTCGTTACGTGCAGGCCGGTAAAGGCTTCCTGCGCGTTTTTATAATGACCCAATCCCAGGCCAGCGCCACGAGCGGCTCCCTGAGCACCATCGGTATTGTAAAGCTCAATCGTTGCGCCAGTGAGGTTAGCCAACGTATCGCGGAAGAGAGGACTGAGGAACATATTAGCCTCACCCGCCCGAATCGTTTGCAGACCTACACCCACACTTTCCATGATCTGGATACCGTAATAAAGCGCAAAGACGATGCCCTCCTGTGCCGCCCGAATCATGTGCGGTAGTCCGTGTCGTGTTAATTGCAGACCATGAAACGACGCGCCCAAATCCGCATTTTCCAGCATCCGTTCGGCGCCATTGCCAAAGGGTAAACAGATTAGACCGTCGGCCCCGATCGGTGCTTCGTGCGCCAGTACGTTCATGTCGGCGTAGCTGATCGACCGTTGCATCACCTGATTCCGAAGCCAGCTATTTAGAATGCCCGTACCGTTTACACATAACAAAACACCGTAACGTGGTGCTTCGGCGGTATGACTAACGTGCAGGAACGTGTTGACGCGCGATTTTGGGTCGTATTTAGCCTGATCACTCACACCATACACAACCCCCGATGTTCCGGCAGTAGCCGCAATCTGACCCGGCTCCAGTACATTCAACGACCAGGCATTATTCGGCTGATCGCCAGCGCGATACGTAACGGGCGTTCCGGCAGCAAGGCCCAACTCAGCCGCAGCCGATGCGGTTATCTCACCCTGAGAAGCAAATGTTGGTTTAATGGTTGGAATAAGGCCCGAATCAAAGCCAAAATAATCGAGCAGAAATTGAGCGGGTTGATTGTCCTGGAAATCCCAGAACGCACCCTCCGAAAGTCCCGATGCTGTCGTTACAATGTCGCCTGTCATGCGAGCGGCTAGGTAATCGCCGGGAAGCATGAAATGAGCCACCTGCGCGTATACATCGGGTTCATTCGCTTTTACCCAGGCCAGTTTTGCCGCTGTGAAATTACCCGGCGAGTTAAGCAGGTGATGCAACGTACGGTCATGACCGAGCGCATCGAAAGCCTGATTGCCATAGGGAACGGCCCGACTGTCGCACCAGATAATGGAAGGGCGCAGTACGTTAAATTCCTTATCAACGACCACCAAACCATGCATCTGATACGAAATGCCAATGGCTTTCACCTCTTCGGGTCGGATATTAGCCTGTTGTATCACGGCCTTGCTGGCTAAACAGGCGTTTATCCACCAATTTTCGGGTTGTTGTTCGGCGAAGCCCGGTTGCGGGGCTTCAATAACCATCTCAGGTTGAGGAAAAAAAGCTGAGGCTACAACTTTGCCACTGTCGGCATCAATTAAACAGGCTTTAACAGACGAACTGCCGAGATCGAATCCAAGAAAATACATGCGGTTACTGATGTTAGGAAATCTAGTGCGAAAGTTACGACAGGAAGGTCATAAATAATTGCCATACGTGTTAACTGAAACGGTTTACGCTCTCTATCCGGCTGGTATGCTTGGTTATCGTGGAAAATGGGTAAACTTTGGTAACTAACCTTCTCGCATCCTCTACTTAACACTACGTACAGTCGATGAACCGTAAACAAGTACTTGCCGGCATTACGACCCTTATTGTTGGTTGCTGTTCTTATTCCGATCTGTGTGCGCAGGCTGATAAAGAGCCATTGTTCGACAAAAAAGCAGTCTTTCGATCTCTGTCTGATCGGTGGGAACTCGACTCGGCTACGCAAAAAGGTACGTTTCTGATCACGCCCTATAAACCCGTCTACGTAACGGCAGGGCGATGGTCGAGTGATCCGAATGAACATCCCGTTAGTGAAAATCCAAATTATACGTATCCCTTCTTCATCACTCTAGGCAAATACGAAGCTCGTTTTCAGTTTAGTATGAAAGTCAAAGTTCTTCAGGGCATCTTTGGTAAACATGGTGATTTATGGGTGGCTTACACGCAGAAATCGCACTGGCAGGTTTATAACACGACGTTTTCGCGCCCATTTCGGGAAACAAACTATGAGCCTGAGATCATTCTCAACTTCGCTACTGACTTTCCGCTGCTTGGTTTCAAAACCCGAATGCTGGGAATTGCCCTGAATCATCAGTCTAACGGGCGGGCGCTACCACTCTCGCGAAGTTGGAATCGGGTTGTTTTACAGGCTGGCTTTGAACGAAAGAAGTGGGTCGTGCTGCTACGTCCGTGGTTACGCTTGCCCGATGCTGACGACGAAAATCCGGCCATAACAGATAACATTGGCCGGGCCGACGCTACGGTTATTTATCGAACAGGACGACATCTTTTTTCTGTGCTTGGTAGTCATTCGCTACGTTGGGGCGACAAAAACAGAGGACAAGTTCAGTTCGACTGGACATTCCCCGTAACTGGTAATCTGCGTGGCGATCTTCAGATTCTGCACGGCTATGGCGAAACGCTGATCGACTATAACCACAAACAAACAACAATCGGCATTGCTGTATCGCTGGTTGACTGGCTCTGAAAATCTAGGCGAACTGGTGAGTCAATTGTGTTTCTGGATTATAACAACTCGCTTGCTTCTGAGTGCCAAATGCAGCGAACATAGTATCTTGCAACGCTTGACTCCTGTACGTATCATGTTTCGCATTTATCACGTTGCATTCCTGCTGCTGATTACCACCAGCCTATTCGCTCAAACGCCCACCAAATGGACTTCTCAATACTGGCCTGCCCGCTGGATTCTGCATCCAACGGCTCCGTCTCGTCAATACGGTATTTTTCACTTCCGAAAAGCCATTGATTTAGCGCAGAAACCAACTCGCTTTGTGGTGCACGTATCGGCTGATAATCGGTACCGGTTGTTTGTGAATGGAAAATCAGTAGCGTTAGGTCCTGCTCGCAGCGATACGCAAAATTGGAACTATGAAACACTCGATCTGGCGCCTTATTTACAGGCCGGACGTAACGTACTGGCCGCGCAAGTGTGGTACATGGGCGAGGGAGCGCCTTTTGCGCAAATGAGTTACCAGCTTGGGTTCTTGTTACAGGGTGATGGAGACGCCGAAAAAGTGGTAAATACAGACGCTACGTGGAAAATTTTCCAGAATCCGGCGTACACGCCCATCAAAAACGATATTCCGAAACTTCGAACGTACATCGTTGCGGGTGACGGCGACCGGGTCGATGCCGCTCAATATCCGTGGGGGTGGGAGCAACCGAATTTTGATGATAAAACCTGGGTAGCTGCCAAGCCGCTCAACTTCCCGACCAAACCGCGTGGACTAGGTACGGACGGAAACTGGGGATTAGTGCCGCGCACCATTCCGATGATGGAGGAAGGCACCGTTCGCTTAGCAACCGTTCGACGCAGTGAAAATGGGAAAATGGATAATGCCTTTCTGCAAGGCAAAGCGCCCGTTACGGTTCCGGCTACTACGAAGGCTGTGTTTTTGCTCGATCAGGGACATCTGACCAATGCGTATCCTGAACTGACCGTTAGCAAGGGAAAAGGAGCCGTCGTTACGTTGTCGTATGCCGAAGCGTTGATTGACGCGAAAGGGCAAAAGGGCAATCGGAACGACGTTGAAGGACGCACCATGCGCGGATTTGATGACCAGCTGGTAGCCGATGGCAGCGATAAGCGTACGTTTCGACCGCTCTGGTTTCGCACGTATCGGTATCTGCAACTGACGGTTGAAACGAAAGGCGAACCGCTGGTTCTGGACGATTTGGTTGGCCAATTTACGGGCTATCCATTCGAGCAAAAAGCACAATTTGCCGCGAGTGATACGACCCTAAAATCGATTTGGAACGTCGGCTGGCGAACAGCCAAGCTTTGCGCGGGCGAAACGTATTACGATTGTCCCTACTACGAGCAGTTGCAGTACACGGGCGATACGCGCATTCAATCCATGATTTCGCTCTACGTAACGGGCGACGACCGGCTGATGCGTAAAGCCATTATGGATTATGACCACAGTCGTTTTAACGATGGCTTGACCCAAAGTCGGTACCCATCGGCTGATTTTCAGGTGATTCCGACGTTCTCGCTGTTCTGGGTTTGCATGGTTCACGATTACTGGATGCATCGACAGGATGACGCCTTTGTGAAATCGATGCTGCCCGGCGTCCTAAGCGTATTGAACTGGCATGAACAACGTATCGCCAAAACAGGTCTGAACGGCCCACTGGAATGGTGGAATTTTGTGGATTGGTCGGCCTGGAAAAACGCGAAAGACGAAACTGCCGGGGGCGTTCCGGCAGGCGCTAAAAAAGGCGGTTCAAGCATTCTAACCCTGCAACAAGCCTACACGTATTTCCGGGCGGGCGATCTGCTGGCGCACTATGGTCAGAACGAACGTGCTGAGTACTACCGGGACCTGGGCCGACGACTAAACAAAGCTGTTTTGGCGCAATGCTGGGATGCTGGCCGTGGCTTGTTTGCCGATACACCAGACAAGAGTTCGTTTAGCCAACACGCCAATATTCTGGCCGTTCTAACCAATGCCGTACCGATTGACCAGCAATCGGCGTTGCTACAGAAAACAATGGCTGACACGTCCTTAACCCAGGCTACGTTCTACTTCAAATTTTATCTGTTCGAAGCCCTGAAAAAAACGGGGCTCGGCGATCAGTTCGTCGCGCAACTAAAACCCTGGCGCGACATGCTGGCTATGGGCTTGACGACTTTCGCCGAAAATCCTGAACCCACCCGTTCCGATTGCCATGCCTGGAGCGCGTCGCCTTTGTATGAATTTCTGTCAATTACGTGCGGCATTCGTCCGGGCGAACCAGGCTTCCGAGCGGTACGTATCGAACCTTTTCTGGGCGACTTAACCACTGTCGATGGGAAGATGCCGCATCCGTTAGGCGAAATCGCGATCCAGTTTCAGAAAACACCGACAGGTGGCTTAACGGGTAACGTAACGCTCCCGGCTAACCTAACCGGTACGTTACGTTGGAAAGGTAAATCAGTCTCTTTGAAAGCCGGGAAACAGCCCGTGAGTTTATAAAAACAGCGCCAGTTAGCAGATCATTTCGGTTTTTCTTCTTTCGCCTGTAACGTACCGCGGGCGATAGGTTCTGGCTTCGACTTGGCTGTAACGAAGCGGAGCAACGTAGCGATTGGAATTCCCGTCTTGCTGGGTCTGACGACGATCAATTGGTAAGAACGCGTTCCGATAACCAGATTGGAATAAACCATATCCTTCGATTCCTGAAGCAGACTCCAGTTCGCGACGGGTTCTTTGGCTAATAGGGTTTCGTCCTCCTCCGACAGGGCTGCGTAAGCCGTATCGGGCAGAAAGTGTTTACCCGTTACGGCCTCAATTACAGAAACTATGGCCGTTGACGTAGCGGGCGACGTGGTCTTTGTTTGCGCTACAGCCAAGGTGCCTATGAGCAATAAGGGTAGCAGGTTGCGTAGTTGTTTCATGGTTTAGTATCTACGATTTACATTCCGACTAATACGTAGTGGCAGGAGCCCCAGCGTAAAGTTTACGAAGGTCTATTGGCGATTTTTCTGCCTCGCTTACGTATAAACTCAGATTTCTGAATAAAGTCCTTAGCAACACTCATTTTGCCGGCCGCCTGATCTGTTTTGTTACTTCAAAAATGCCAGAACCGCTTTTGTATAAGCCTCCAGAGATTGTACATGCGGAATGTGCCCAACGCCTGGAAGTGCCACTAACTGACTACCTGGAATTTGCTGCTGAGTACGTTTCCCTAATTCCGGGTATTGCCCATACTGATTGACAATATCTTTGGGAATGCGGGCTTTTCCTACGATCGTGCGGTCGGCCTGACCGATAATGAGCAATGTAGGTGCTCTAATGTGTTTGAATTCGTAGCAAACGGGTTGTTCATAAATCATCTGGTACGTTAGCGCATTGACCCAGGCAATTTCCTTAAACCGTGGATCGTTCAGAGCGGCCGCCTGCGCTCGTACCCATTCTTCGTATTCAGGTTTCCATTCAGGATAATAGCTCTGCTGGTATTTCTTATACGACGCATACGTAGCGGACGCTTCTGTTTTGTATAAACTGTCGATGGGTGAATAAGGAACGAACGTCCGGTAATCTTCTAGGCCAATCGGATTTTCCAGGATCAGTTTGCTGACAACCTCTGGATAAAGCAATGTAAAGCGTGTAGCCAGCATGCCACCCATCGAGTGGGCAATGACTGTTACGTTTTTGATTTTCAGGGAGTCGAGCAAGCGCTTGTTGTTGGCGGCCAGCGCATGGAAACTGTAGTGCAAATCAGGATAATCGGATTTACCCCAGCCAACCTGATCCGGTACAATAACGCGATACCCTGCTTTGCTCAGGAAGCTGATGACATCCCGCCAGTACGTCCCGTTGAAGTTCTTTCCGTGAAATAGAATCGCGCTTTTACCAGTTGGATTGCCTGCCGGTGCTACGTCCATATAAGCCATTCGCATGGTTTTTTGCTCCTGACGCAACGTGATGTACTTAATCGGGTGCGGGTAAGAAACATCCTGGGCGAAGGCAGAAAATGTAAAAAGGCAGACGAAAAGCGACAGATAAATTTTCATAACGGAACAGTTGATACGATAACGATTAGCCGAAGCATCGCTCGTCGTAAAAACTAAACCGCCCGGTTCTTACAACTGTTTCGCTCCTATAACTTGCCCATTGTCTTTTCGCTGAACGTAAACCAGTACGGCGGTCTGGTCGGCGGGTAGATTAGTTGGTAGAGAAAGCGTTACGTTGCCTGATGTACCCGAATTGTCAATGGTTTTAAACTGGCGTACTACGTTCGTATTGACCAACGTTCGGCCTCCATTCTCGCCATGTTGAACGAATGTGCGCGCTTCTTTCTGCACCAGCGCTACGTTCACGCGATACGGACCCGCAGTTGATAACGTATACGTGACGGTTACTTGTTTGACATCGCGAACAAGATTTCCATTGACACCAATAAACGCCGAAGCCGGTTGTTTCTGAATCGTTTGGATAGCCTGCTCAATACGTCCACGTTGCCCGCCGATGACGTTCTGACTACCATTGATAACAAGTTGGGGCGTGTACGTTTGCGTCTTTAGCAAGTGATCATACTGGCGTTGACGATCAGTATATTGTTTTGCACTGAATGGATCTTGCCAACCCAGCCGATTCCAGTAATCGACGTGAAAGGATAGACCATAAACCGCTTGCCCGGATTTAGTCGCTTGCTGAGTTATTTCCTGCAATGCTTTATCGGCGGGTGGACAACTGGAACAGCCCTGCGACGTAAATAGCTCCAACACCACAACCGGCTGGATTGCTGGCTTAGTCAGATTTCGCGGTGGTAAGGAGGCTGTTAGTCCGAAAGCTGTTAGAAGAATCAGTACGTAGTGCATAATGTATGTGCTTATAAACCAACGTAGTAGTCGTATCCGCGTTCGGCCCAGAAATCGCGGGGTTTTTCATCGGCAAAGAAAATTCGACCGATTCGTTTCAAGTTTTTCACACCGTATTTGACCGGAATGATCAGCCGAAGTGGTGCACCATGCGGAGCGTTGAGCGGTTGCCCGTTTAATTCATACGCCAGAAGCGTTTGTGGATGCAGAGCACTCTCCATATCGATACCAACGTAGTAACCTTTGTCGGGCGTTTCCATGCCGACGTAGTTAAACAGATCGTTAGTGTTGTCGGGATTGGGTGCATTGCCGCTACGTGTCCCAAGTTTATATTTCTCCAGAAAATCGGATAACCGCGCTCCGCCCCAGTGCTGCACCTGACTCCACCCCTCAATACACTTAAACTCATACACGATTTCATGTTTGGGCAGGGCCTTTACATCGTCAACGGTAAGCATAAGCGGCTGGTTATCTTTTCTATCAATTTGCAGTTTCCAGTCCTCCGGAATGGGCGATTTAAGGCCGTCGTAGCCGTTAATGCGCGCTTTTTTGGTGGCCTGTTCAACTGGAAACGTACGTACTAAATGGTTGTCGCTAAAATAGGTCCGGGCAACTTGCTCGTTGGCTTCCAGAACTTTCCGAAACGGTCGTTTGATCCCCTGTGCACCGACGCTATGCGTAATCCATTCATACACGCCCACGGGCACGGCAGCCGCCAGCGCAAACCAGCCGAACGATTTGATCATGCGCCGACGGACCAGCGATTCTGGAATTTCGTCTTTAGGAAGTTGCGGTTCTGTTGGCTGACTCATGATAAAGTAGGGCGTATGGATGGATTAACAGTTTGTACCGGCGCATCGATTGGTTCAGATGGTTCGACGGGTTGGTTATCGGTGGGCTTACCCATAAGTGGACGGTCAGGATCGTTGGGCTTGAGAACTTCGAAGCCCGTTACCATGGACTGGAAATTCTGCCATCCGGCGCGGATAACCTGCCAGACATGAATAAAGAAAAATAAAACATAGCCAACGGTTAAAACAAAATGTTCCAGGCGGGCAGCTTCATAGCCACCCAGGAGAGTGGTTAGCCACGACAACTGCGTAGGTTTATAAATCGCAAAACCCGTCAGCACCGAACCAATACCCATGAGCATAATTAAGAAATAAGCGATTTTCTGAGCACCGTTGTATTTGATGAACGGCGGTTGCGTCTTGCGAAGGCCAAAATCATAAAGCGTTACCTGAATGGCTTCGCGGAATGAGTTTCGGTCAGGAACCAGATGTCGCCACTCACCTGAAATAAATGTGTAACCAACGTAGAGGATACCGTTCAGGATAAACAGCCACATGAATACCCAATGCCAGGCCATGCCTTCAGCCAGCCGACGCGGTACGTTCAGGGCTTTATAAAACCCATCCGGAAAGAATGAAATTAGAGTGTAGTCACCGATTTGAATTTTATACGGGTCGTAGGCCCAGTAAATCAATAGCCCGCTCCAGATCATGACGAACAAAACCGGGAAGTTGATCCAGTGAAACCACCGAATGGCCAGCGGATGTTTGTGGACGATACGTTTCATGCAGAAGAGACTGTTAAAATGACTTCACTCTATAATGAATATACGTCCAGCCTGGCTTAAAAGTTTGACCTTGATCCGTTTGTTGTAGGTTCGATTGAATCAAGAAACTGATTTCCTGATTTGTTGTCAGTATTTATAGGAAAGATGTTTTACTCTGCTCTTAGGACATACACCAGTGCGTTCATCAGCCAGGAACATAAATTGGGCTTTCTGCCGGTCTTCTTTCGTCGGATAAACTTCTGAAAACAGGATACTTATCAGCGAAGTTGTGAAGTTTGTTTACTTACTTTGGCCAAGGTAAGCAACCCGTGGAGATCATGACGTATGCGAGGCTTCTGTTCTTAGTACTTATCTGTGGGGTATCGCTAAAGGCTCAACCTGTCGTACATCCCGTTGCCGATCAGCTTGTTGAACTCGGACCAAAAGCCTTCATTCTGGATGATCCAACCCTTCGATTGACTTTTTCCGACGTAGCGTCTCGTCCAAATTCGGCCTTTCGTCTCAGTCACCAGGAAAAACTCAATTTTGGGCATACCAACTCACGCATCTGGCTGAAATTTCGTCTTGACAATACGTTACCGGATTCACTTTTTCTGCTGTTCAGAACACAGGACGCCGATTACGTTGACTTATACGTAGTCAGCGAAACGGGTGTTGTGACGGAGCAGCATTCAGGCATGTTACGGCCTTTCAAAAACCGCTATTTCCTAACAAATACGGTGGTGTTACCACTCGGCCAGCGACTACGCACCATATTTTTAGCACTTCGTGACGACAATATCCTTCATTTCTCGGTCCTGTTGGCCCCCATCCGACCTATTGTCAATCAGCTCCAGAACGAATCGCTCTTTAACGGGGCTGTAATGGGTTTAATGCTGGTCATGGTGATTGTCAATCTGTTTGTGTATGGCCTTGTGCGTGATCGGGTTTATTTGCTTTATGCGGTTTACGTAACGCTGTCGTGCCTTACGTTCATGTCGTTTGAGGGGTTGTTGTATAATCTGCTTTGGCCATCGGTTCCCGCGCTCAACAACGGCCGACTATATATACTCATTACAGCTCTGACGTTTGGTGCGGCCATCTGGTTTTCAATGAATTTTCTCCGTACCCGTGAGTTCCTGCCCACTTTTTACCGTTATTTTCTTGGGCTGCTGGCTTTAGTCGCGCTAACTACGTTGCTGCGCTTGCTCGATGTGCCGGGTTTAGAGCGCAGTTTCTACGGATTAACTTTAATAGGCTTTCTCTCGCTGTTGGTACTTGGTATTTGGACGTATCGCCAGGGTTATCGACCCGCTCGTTATTACCTGCTTGCCTGGAGTTTTTACATTGCCGGAGCCATGACGAGCGTGCTAGCGTTACTGGACGTGCTGGCCTTTACGAATACCTGGGTCGTTTACGGCTATCAGATTGGCGCTGCCTGTGAGGCAATTTTACTTACGTTAGCCCTGGCCGACCGCCTACAGACGTATCAGAAAGAATACCAGACCGCACAATACGTAGCGCTGCAACGCGCTCAGGAGAACGAGCAACTCCTGGCCCAAAACAATGAATTGCTGGAAGAAAAATTACACGATGAACATCGGCAGGAACCCTTGTCCGACGACGTACGAAACCTGTTACGTATCATGAAAGAAGATCGGGAGCGGATTCACAAAATTGCCATTCCGACGCTCGACGGTATCCTGCTTTTTCCAACGGGCGACATTACATGGCTCGAAGCCGCCGGGAGCTACACAACTATTCATTTCGCGAATCAAAAAACCGTACTGGCCTCACGTGGTCTCGCTGAGTTCGATCATTTATGTGGTGAAGGAGAGCCTTTTTTTCGAACCCACAAATCGCATATCGTCAACCTGAATCATGTGGTTAAATACCTGCGGGGTGATGGCGGTCAGGTTATGCTTGACGATGGCTCTACGGTCGATGTGTCCCGTCGCCTGAAACCCGATCTGCTGAAGCGGCTGGTTGGCGAGGAGTGAAAAACCGCCGTTCCGCAACTCAACCCCTCCACTGCACAACCGGATGTAGCGTTAATGAAGTGTACACCCCAATTTAGCCTGACATCTAACGACCCATGGCTATGAAAACTTCCTGTTTGTTGATATCACTGATCGGTTGGTTGTGCTGTAGTTGTGTTGCTCAGAGTCGATCGACAAAGCTCGCATTTTATCCAAGGCAATACGTAGTAAAGGTAAATTTAGCCGCGCAGTCGAAAGCCGAAAAAGGCATACTTTATGATCTGACCGACTCAACGATTATACTGGCTCCAATGGAATGGACGAAACGCGAAATGAAAGCCCTGATAAAGCAACACGGTGAAGCACTGCCGCATACAGATTCATTCGGGCAGGTTTTACCCTTACAAACGTACCGGTATACGGATATCAGCCGACTAACGCTACATCGCCGGGGAAGTCTGGTCAAAGGGTTTTTAATTGGCGCAGGAATTGGCGCGATTGGGTCGACAGTAGGCTTACTTGTTTTTCCGGATGGGTTCGATATCAATTTTTCGGGCCCGCGTCGTCAAATCCCTACAACTCAGAAAGCGCTCGGCGTAATCGGTACGATGGCCATAACAGGCGCAACCGGTTGGCTGGCTGGAGCTGCTACGACTAAACGTATTGACGCGAGAAAACATCCAGTAGCGATAGAGGTTAAGAAGCGGTTTCGGGACTATACGATTGTTGACCAGGTAAATCGTGCTACGTTGTATTCCCGGTATAGATAATTTGCCCCGTAGAAACGTTTTTCGTCAATGGCTATAAACTACTTAACTTGCCGAAAAACGTTTCTATGCCTCTTCAAACCCTCGATACTGGTCTTTTCAAACTGGATGGTGGCGCTATGTTTGGCGTCGTTCCGAAACCGCTCTGGCAAAAACTCAATCCGCCTGATGATCTGAACCGCTGCACCTGGGCCATGCGCTGCCTACTATATGAACAGGGCGATCAACTGCTGTTGGTTGATACGGGTATTGGCGATAAGCAGGACGCAAAATTTTTCGGCCATTATGATCTTCAGGGTAACGCCAGTCTGCTCGGCTCGATTCGGGCGGCTGGGTACGACGTAACGGACGTAACAGACGTGCTGCTAACCCATTTGCATTTCGATCACGTTGGCGGTGCGGTCAAACGTAGCGGAGAAGACCTGACGCCGGTTTTTTCGAGCGCTACGTATTGGGTGCATCCTGATCACTGGAACTGGGCCATTCATCCGAATCCACGGGAAAAAGCATCGTTTCTGCGTGAAAATATTCTGCCATTGCAGGAAAGCGGCCAGTTAAAATTTCTGTCCGAAAACATATTTCCCTACGGCGATACGTACCTGCTGTACGTTGATGGCCATACCGAAAAAATGGCCTTGCCGATCTTTCAGATGAAGGGACGAAAAGTAGCCTATATGGCGGACCTGATTCCCTCGTCAGGACATATACCGTTACCGTATATAATGAGCTATGATATGCGCCCACTGCTAACGATGGATGAAAAAAGCCGGGTGCTTCAACAGGCCGCTGACGAAAACTGGATTCTGGTTTTTGAGCATGATCCTATAACGGAAGCCGCTACTGTTGAAATGACCGAGAAAGGCATTCGGATTAAGGAAAAAGGGAAACTATCAGAGCTTCTGTAAAACGTAGCGCGGGTTTCCACCCGCCTAGTTGTCGTACGGGCTAATAAAACCTGTTAATCGAGGGCTACACGGTCTACCACCCGCACTACGTTTCTAAACCAAAAAATTATACGTACCGTTATCTTATCAATAACCAGAGACGTATGAAAATAGGTTTGGCATTATCGGGTGGTGGAGCGCGGGGAATTGCCCATCTGGGCGTCATCAAGGCGCTTCTGGAAATGGATATCCATTTCGATCAGATAGCAGGTACCAGCGCGGGCGCTATTACGGGAGCACTACTGGCGCAGGGCTACACACCTGATGAGAGTTTAAAAATTATTGAATCCTCTTCGTTTGTGCGGCATTTACGACCTGCCTGGAATCGTATGGGTTTGTTACGGCTTGATATGGTTGTGGATCTGTATCGAAAATACATTCCTCACGACTCATTCGAAGGATTAAAGATTCCCTTACACGTAGCAGCCGTAGACCTTAACGATGGAGAGCTAATTGTTTTTGAACAGGGTGAGCTAATCCGGCCGGTATTGGCCTCGTGTTGTCTGCCCGGAATTTTTGAACCAATGCTGATTAACAAGCGGCAGTTTGTGGATGGTGGCGTCTTAAATAATCTACCTGTCGACGCTATTGAAAATAAAGTGGACTTTCTGATTGGATCGCATTGCAATGTACTGGGTCCCCGTAAACCCATTCGGTCGATGCGGGGTGTTATTGAGCGGAGTCTGGTACTAGCCGTACAGAGTAAAACAAAAGACCGATTCTCAAAATGTAATGTACTGATTGAACCCCCTCAACTGGCTCAGTATAGTACAACCGATATCAGTAAAGCGCGGGAGTTATTTCGTGTCGGTTATCAGCATACCCTGTCAATGGCTAATGACATTGATAGGGCGTTGAATCGGCCTATGCAGGAGATTTCCTGAGTATACATGCCAGAGAAAACTTGAACGCCGGGTCGCTTGATCCGGCGTTTTTTGTTTGCTTTCTCAGTTGACCCGCCAGTGAATAAAAGCACATATAGCAGACGTATACAGCTTGCAGTAAATACTCATTAAGTAGCTACTTTTTTAAGAATCTTTTAGTTATAGTTGAAATTTGACAATAAATTGTAGATATAATTTAAAGCAAAATATTATTTTAATAAAAAGTATTTTATCGTAATAAAAGATTGAAATTTTTTAAATCATCAGAAATATTGTTGGCTAAGTCGCTTTTGATATATTTGTACAAAGCACTCTTTTCTTAATCTAAATTTAATCTTATTTATGAGGGGAATTCTACTAGTGGGTATGCTTCTGCTATGCTCACTCTGGGTGCCGGTCTGGGCCCAGGAGAGGACCATTACGGGCAAAGTGACAGCCGCTGAAGATGGCTCACCCATACCCGGCGCTTCCGTTGTCCTGAAAGGAACATCCAGAGGAGCAAATACAGATGCCGACGGTTTGTATTCGATCGTTGTGCCGGGCAAGAATAACGTACTGGTTATCAGTTTCGTTGGCACGGCTAGCCAGGAAATTGAAATTGGTAACCGCTCGCAAATAAACGTTAGCCTGATCGCCGATGCGAAAAGCCTTCAGGAAGTTGTTGTTACGGCTCAGGGAATTGTACGGGAACGAAAAGCGTTGGGTTACGCCGTTACGTCCTTAGACAATAAATTGATTGAAGATCGCCCGCAGGCGGATGTCGGCCGGATTTTGCAGGGAAAAATTCCGGGGGTCAACATCACCGCTACGTCCGGGGTATCGGGCACGGGCACAAACATTACCATTCGCGGATTCTCCTCAATTACCGGTTCAACCCAGCCTCTTTTTGTCGTTGATGGGGTACCGTTCAACTCCAGCACAAACACACGGGGCGGCCTGGCCGGTCAGGGTGGGTTCACGGGCGGAAATCAGACAGCCTCCAGCCGGTTTCTGGATCTGGACCCGAATAACATCGAAAATATTAGTGTTCTGAAGGGTCTGGCTGCAACCGTTACGTATGGCGACCAGGGCCGAAACGGTGTCATTCTGGTGACCACCAAAAACGGCAGCAAGAAAGCGCGGGCTACTGAATTTACAGTGACGCAATCGGTCTTCACCAACACGGCTCACCTGCCAACGTATCAGAATGATTATGTGGGTGGATTTGTGCAGAACCTGGGTTACTTCTTTAGCAACTGGGGCCCTACGCTGGATGAAATAAATAACTACCCCGCGTTGAATACCAATACCGCCTTTACAAACCACCCCTACGCCTTTTTAACCAATGCGACCCTCAGGGCTGCCATGGCGCCGTATGTGGCTTCGGTTACACCCTACAAAATGCAGATCTACCCCGATAACGTGAAGGATTTCTTCCGGACCGGGATTATATCGAATACCTCGCTGAATATATCGGGAGGAAGTGAAAAAGTGGGTTATAACATTTCAGCAGGCTATAACAAAGAACAGGGCTACATACCCGAAAACGGTCTAACCAAGTTAAATCTGGGGATGGGTTTACGAGCGCAGCTGAGCAAAAAACTTAGCGCCAATGTATCGTTTAACTACGCTAACACCGACCAGCTCTCACCGCCATTGAACGCAGCGCAGGGAAATAACACATTGGGTGGTTTCCCGTCGGTACTGGCCAATGTGATGTTCACGCCCCGCCAGGTCGATTTAATGGGCTGGCCGTTCGAGAGCCCGGTAGATCTTAGTACGGTTTATTTTCGGTCGGGTAACGACATTCCGAATCCCCGCTGGATTCTAAAAAATTATAAAACGACGGGCGTGGTCAATCGATTCTTCACAACGACCAACCTGACTTACGACATCGCCAAAGATCTGATTCTATTATACAAAGTTGGTTTAGATACGTATAATGAAAGCCAGGAGTATAAATTCAACAAAGGCGGGGTCGACTTCGTCAATGGTTTTTATAACACCTACGATGTTCGGAATACGATCTGGGACAACAGCATGATCTTGTCCTATACCAAACCCGTAGGTGAGCGGTTTACGCTGTCGGCCCGGCTCGGTGGCAACATGCGTAACGATAGAACGAACTACAGTTTTGTTGTTAGTCAGAATCAGCTGGCCCGAAATTTATTCCGGCATAACAACTTCATTGATAACGTAGCGTACAACGGTGAAGTTGAACAAACCCGAATTGGGGTCTTCGGCGAAGTAACGGCTGATATCAATGACTACCTCTTTTTGAACCTGGCCGCCCGGAACGACTGGACCTCTACGGTTGAAGTTGCCAACCGCCAGATTTTTTATCCGTCGGCTAGCCTCTCGTTCGTGCCGACTTCGGCCTTCGCGGGTTTACGGGCTAACAACGTACTGAATTTCCTGAAAATCAGAGCCGGAATAGGGACATCAGCTGGTTTCCCGAACCCCTACAGCACCCGAAGCGTACTGAATCAGAATGCCAGAGGCTGGTTGAACTCATCGGGTACAACGGTCCAAACGCATTCGGTTGATAACGTATTGGGAAATCCGAACCTGAAACCTGAATTGCACCAGGAGATCGAGCTGGGGATTGAAGGACGACTCTTCAATAACAAGTTGAGTTTCGATGTTACAGGTTACCAGCGTACTACCCGTGATTTAATTACAAACACGCCGTTAGATGCTTCTACCGGCTATACCGCTACGACAATTAACATCGGGAAAATACGTAACGAAGGGATTGAAATCAGTGTTTCAGGAACACCCGTTAAAACAGCTGCTTTCTCATGGGATGTTACCGGCGTGTTCTCACGTAACATACCAAAAGTACTTGACCTGGGTGGTACGCTTCAGGAAGTGCAGATTTCCGGATTTGGTGGCTCTTTAGGTAATTACGCCGTTGTGGGTCAGCCCTTTAACGTGATCAAAGGAACTGGGTACCGACGTAACGAACAGGGCCAATACCTGATCGATGCCCGCGGGTTTTTACTGACTACCACCTCGCCAATTGTGCTGGGTGATCCGAATCCAGCTTTTACATCCAGCCTGATCAATACGTTTAACTTTAAAGGTTTATCGCTGAATATGATGTGGTCGTACCGCCACGGGGGCGCTATGTATGCCACAACGGCGGGTGCTTTGCTGGGCCGTGGCTTAACTATCGACAACAGTCTCGAAGCGGGCTTCGACCGGGCGCAAACCATGATCATTCCGGGCGTGAAGAATTCAGACGGGACTCCGAACGACATTCAGATCGCTACGCCCAATTTCTACTTCGACAACTACTATTTCTTTGGTGATGAAGGCCGGATTTTCGACGGGTCGACCATTCGTTTGCAGGAGGTGACACTCTCTTACCAACTTCCTAAGCGGTTGTTGAGCAAAGTGTCGATCAAGGGCGCATCGATTGCTCTGACTGGTAACAACATCTGGTATCGGGCGATTCATTTCCCCAAGGGATTAAACTTCGATACGGATAATCTGGGTCTGGGTGTTGGGAACGGGTTAGGCTTTGAGTTCCTGACGGGACCAAGCTCACTACGTCTGGGCGGTACGTTAAAAATAACTTTCTAAACAGTAAGGCAGAACGTAATGCGCTAGTACTAACTACGTATCGTTCGATCTCTTACGTCAATCCTTGTTACGATGATCAAGAAAATAAGCACCAGTATACTGATCGTGTGTGCTGTTGTTGTCAGTTCCTGTAAACTGGATTTGCTCGACAATCCGAACGCGGTAACGACAAACAACACCGACATAAATTACCTGCTCAATTCCATTGAGATCAGTTATAAAGACCACTTCAACCAGATGAGTGATCCGGGTATGCGCCTGACGCGCCTGCTCAATCAGGGGTCGGCTATTTACGATAACGCCGTTTCGCCTGGTAACTTCGATGGTGCCTGGAATACCTCCTATGCGGGCTTAATGACGGATGTGAAAACGCTGATTCCACTGGCCGAAACGGGCGAGTTGTTCGTTCATGCGGGTATTGCGCGCACCTTACGAGCTTCGGTTCTGCTTAATCTGGTTGATGCGTTTGGAGATGTTCCGTACACGCAGGCGATTGATGCAACTAATTTCAACCCCGGCGTCGATTCGGGCGAAAGCATTTATACGGCGGCCCTGGCAGAACTGGACAAAGCCATCGCCAATTTTGCGGCCACCTCCAAAGCCGCTGCAACGAACGATCTGATTTATGCAGGAAACGTCGACAACTGGACACGGGCGGCTAACACGCTGAAATTAAAAGCGTATCTGAACCGTCGGTTAATCGACAGAGCAGGCGCAACAACGGCGATCAATGCCCTCATTGCAGGTGGTAAACTCATTTCGACCGCTACGCAAAATTTTACGTTCAAGTTTGGTTCGAATCTGACAAACCCCGATACAAGGCATAATCGCTATGCGGGTCAGTACTCACCAACGGGTGGCGGTGATTATCAGTCAAACTCGTACATGGGAGCGCTGTATTCGTCGAAAGGCTTTCAGGATCCACGTATCCGGTTTTATTTTTATCGCCAGACGGTTAGAAACCCAACGGATGTGAATGCACTTCCCTGCGTAACAAGCACTAAGCCAGCCCATTATTCGGATGCAGACGTCTTTTGCTTACCCAGCACGGTTGGCTACTGGGGTCGTGATCACCTCAATAACGCGGGCATTCCACCCGATGGTTTATTACGTACCGCCTGGGGCCTTTATCCGGCCGGTGGTCTGTATGATAACGACGCGGGTGTTCCGGTTTCGCTGGGCGCCGGTGCTGGTGGGGCTGGTATTCACCCGATTATGCTACGTTCGTTTGTCGATTTTATGCTGGCTGAATCAGCATTGACGCTGGGAACAACTGGCGTAGCAAAGGATTTACTGAAATCAGCTGTCGAGAAGTCAATGGCAGATATTAGAACCTTCGCTCTGGGAACCATTGAAAGCGCTAAAATTTCGACGTTCGAATCCGCCAATAACATCGTCTGGGCTGATCAGGTAACCCGCTACGTCAACAAAGTTCTGGCGGATTATGATGCGGCAACAACAGCCGATGCCAGACTGAACATCATTGCGACCGAATACTGGCTGTCGCTGCATGGCAACGGTGTTGAATCGTATAACCTATACCGTCGCACGGGCAAACCAGCCAATCAGCAGCCTGGTCTCGATCCGAACGCTGGCGCATTTCCCCGCTCGTATTATTACCCATCAACGTACATTACGAGAAACGCAAATGCCAAGCAGAAAGCGAACCTGACGACGCCTATTTTCTGGGATAATAACACAGCTGGTTTGTTGAAATAATACCTGATATTCAGTTTTTTAGAACTATATATGGAACTTGTCAAAAATAGATTACTGATGAAAAATTGTCTGACTTTTCTGTTGTTGAGCTCGTTGGCTCTGGCTTGTAAGACGGATATAATTAGTAAGATTGATGAACCGGCTTTGGAACATGGAGGCTATGTTCGGACCGTTACACCTTACCCCGTCACGACCACTACGTTCAATGTCAGCAAAGCGAACATGGGTGGCACGAAGATGGAGTTTCTGGCCGAAGCCGTTACCCAGGATAAAGGGGCGCTATTTGCGTCGTATGATTTGACGATCCGCTTTGTCGATGCTACTCCAGCCAACGGTACAAAAACGACTGCCTACGTAGCGTTGAAATCACTGGCGGCTTCTTCGTTCACCAAAGACCCAACGACGGGTTATCCACGATCAACGATAGCGGTTACAGGCACGGAGGCTATGACGGCCACCAAGCTGGTTGATGCTGATATTTCTAACGGCGATCGTTTTGAGATCAGCGGCACTATGAAATTGACCAATGGACGATCATTCTCTGCCGCCAATACGTATGCGGACGTCACGAGCGGCCCTTTCTTCACAACGCCTTTCTTGTATCGTCTGAATGTAGTGAACTAGTATCAGCTAGTTGAAGCAGTTCTATGCAGTAAAGAGACCAACTAACTTGGTCTCTTTATTTTTTTATCAGTGATACGATCACGAGCAATTCCATTCGGCTGTAGTTACCAGCAGAGATACGTCCGCCCAATACGCTGCCGAACGTTTGGTATCTAAATGTGGATAATTGTCGCTTGGAAGAAGCTGTTTGTTTCTAAAAAAGATAATGTAAGTACAGCAAGATCAAGTTTATACACCCAGAAATTCACTTCTGCGGATAGATTATAAAAGTTTTTTCAGAAGCGCTCTTTCTGGTGCAACATAACTATAATAAGATCTGTCTTTACTGGTTTTTCTTTTCGAATTGAACTATTCCTAGCTGACAAAAAAGGTACAGCAATTACTTAGTTAAATTCCCCCAGGTTTTATAGTCGAGAAATGGACTAATTGTGTTTTTAATTGAATCTTAATGATTGATAGATCAAAATATTGTTTTGTGTTATCTGCAATACTGCAAATGATTATCTGTTGATTAGTTTCTAGACAAAAAATTTGTATTGTATTTTTCCGTTATCTAGTTTTGTAGATACAAACATGTTTTTTTAACTAACCTCAGATGTAAATGAGTAGAATTCTATCAGTGAGTTTCCTCTTGGTATGCTCACTCTGGTCCACTGCGTGGGCCCAGGACCGGCGGGTTACGGGTAAGGTAACCTCAGCTGAAGATGGTTTGCCTTTGCCGGGTGTTTCGGTTGTGCTAAAAGGCACAGCTAAGGGCTCGAACACCGATGCTGCCGGTACGTATAGTGTTGAAATTCCCAGCGACAGAGCCGCTACGCTGGTATTTAGTTTCGTGGGGGTTACTACGCAGGAAGTTGCGGTCGGTAATCAGTCTGAAGTAAACGTAAAACTGGTGGCCGACAACCGTCAGCTTTCAGAAGTTGTTGTGACCGGAGTTGGCGTAGCTACCGATAAGCGGAAGTTAGGCATCGCCGTTGAAGCGGTCTCCTCAAAGAATCTGCCGCAGACACCCACGGCTTCGATTGATCAGGCTTTAGTGGGTAAGATTGCGGGAGCACAGATTTCCAGTGGAAACGGTACGCCGGGCGCTCCTGTAAACATTGTGCTTCGAGGGATCAATACCATCAATCGCGGAACCGCGCCCATTCTGCTGATTGATGGGGTGCAGGTCGATGCGACCAACTACGATTCAAACGGTAACCTTAATAATAACCCAACTGCTTTGCTGAGCAGCATTGACCCAAATACCATTGATCGGGTCGAGATTGTTCAGGGGGCTGCGGCCGCTACGTTGTATGGAGCGCAGGGCGCCAACGGCGTTATTCAGGTATTTACCAAGAAAGGAAAAACCGGTCGACTGAACGTTGATGTTTCATCGAGCATTACGCGAAGCGAATATCTGAACGTCGGTGGTGTCGCTAAATCGCAAAATCATGGGTTCATCGTCGATGGCAGTAATAATGTTATCGGCACGTCGACCAGGCCGCTTGAATTCAACCCGAATACGTTGCTGTATAGCGAAAACGTGCAGTACAATCCGCTTGACGTAAACAACAAAGCGGATAAGCCTTACAATGCCAATCTGAAATATTACGATCATTACGCGTACTTCTTCCGTCCTTCGAATACGTACAACAATAGCGTTGCGTTGACGGGCGGTAGCGAAAAAGTTGACTTTGCCATATCGGCATCAAATAACCAGCAGGAAAGTAACGTCATCAACAACGGAAATTATCAACGGAGTAATCTGATGTCAAATATTGGCATTCAGTTAGCCAAAGGGCTTACCTTCCGGACAACCACGCAACTGGTCTATACAAGAAGCACGATCAAGACAAATGATCGACTCATTATGTACGCGGTTAATAACGCCCGGCCTTTTGCCGATTTCTCGGCACTGGACCCCGATGGAAATCCCGGTGTATATTATGGCGATGCCGTGGGGGTAAACCACAACAATCCTGGCTACTGGCAGAGATACACCAACAACAAGGATAACAAAGTGGACGTGATTCAGAACTTCAATCTGAACTACAAAGTCAATAAATTCCTGGATCTTGACGCTAAGTACGGGGTCAACTACTCGAAGCAGGAAATCGTAACAACCTATCCGAATCAGACCAAAAACCGGAACGTAATAGCGCTCAACAACAACAGCTATCGGGGCTATTTTGCCAACGATCCGTCGGGTGAGATTGATAACAACAGCATGACCACGACGTATCAGAACTTCCTGGCCAGTGCATTTATCAATACCGATTTCCAGAACGATTTTAAATTGTCCATTCCGATCCGGACCAGTACGCAGCTTTCGTTTGATTATCGTAACCGGAACTTTCATCAGTTCTATACGTACACATTAGGGTTACCAACCTACGAACCCTTTACGGCTGCTCAGTCGTCTACTTTCCGAGTCCCTGGGATAGTAGCTGCATCCTCTGGACGGCCAGGGCTTCCCGGTGGCGGTGATTACACTGAACCATTTATTACGTATGGCTATGTTTTCAACCAGCGTATCGACTTTGGTGAACTGGCGGGTATTTCGGGCGGTTTCCGGACCGATTACTCATCGGCGTTCGGTAGTGGTTCCGAACCATTCACGTTCCCGCGTGGTGATGCTTATTTCCGGCTATCGGCACTGAAATTCTGGGAGAACAGTTCGGTGGCTGGTTTCTTGCCTGAGTTAAAAGTTCGGGCCGCCTACGGGCAGGCTGGTATTCAGCCAAGACCGTTTGATCGGTATCAGGTTTTGAGTGCTGTAACGTTAGGTACGTCTAATGCGCTTTATACACCTGCCAGCCAGCCAAATCCTGATCTGGACGTAGAGGTTTCTTCGGAACTTGAAATTGGAGCTGACCTAGCGTTTACGCCTTCAAAAACCTCGAACTGGTTAAGCAGTATTCGCTTATCAGCTACGTATTGGGATCGTTCGACGAAAAACGCCATTTTCGATGTAAGTGCCATTCCGTCTTCTGGAATCAATTCCATAAAAGATAATGCGTTCTCACTGGCATCCAATGGTTTCCAGGCGTCGTTGAATGCAACCATTGTTCGGACGAAAGATTTTTCGTGGAATCTAACGACCAATTTCGGTAGACAAACCTCGAAGATTACGGCTGTTAAAAACAATGCTGAAGTCGTTGTGTTGTCGAGTGCCGGTAGTTCGAACTACGTATTAAAAGCTGGTGAGAAAATCGGTCAGTTATACGGCTACGTAACAGTTCATTCGCTCGATCAGAAGGACCCGGCCGGAAACCTGCTCATCCCAGCCGATCAGCAGGCCAACTACACCGTAGCCAGCAATGGAATCGTGGTGAGCAAAACGACCAAACAGCCCTTCTTCTCCGCGAATAAATACAGTTTTGGCGATCCGAACCCGACGTTCAACATGTCGTTCATTAACGACTTTACCTTCAAAAACTTCCTGACATTCGGTTTCCAGTTCGACTGGGTTCAGGGTAGCCACATTTATAATCAGACGAAAGAGTGGATGTATCGGGATGGTATCCATGCCGACTACGCCAACCCGATCACGATTGATGGAAATACAGGTGCCTGGACGGCCTTCTACCGGGGTGTATATGCCCAACGGCAGGCGAACGGTACGAAAGATTATTTCTACGAAGATGCTTCGTTCGTGCGGTTGCGGAACGTGCAGATTGGCTTTGACCTGAGTAAAGTTGTGAACGTACCGGTGCTACGTCGGGCGCAATTAGTGTTTTCGGGTCGTAATCTGTTAACCTTCACCAAGTATACCGGCTTTGATCCGGAAGTTAGCTCGGGTACGGGTAGCTCAGCCTGGGATCGTGGTACCGATCACAACACCATGCCGAACCTGCGTTCGTATCAGGCTACGCTTAATATTGGTCTTTAATTTTTCGGAAGAAGGATGATAGAGACGAGAAAACTTTTCTCTTGTATGCCATCCTGTCGACAAATCTTCAATGACTTATCAATGAAAAAGATACAAATTTTAGTAGCAGCGCTGATACTGGGTTTTGCTACGTCCTGCAAAGAGCAACTGGACGTAAAAAACCCGAACCAGCCGCTCACAACAAGTGCCAATACCGAAGCCGGTATTATCAGTTTTGCTCAGGGAGCTGCTTATATCAATGGCAGTAAAGAGATTAAAACGGATCTCTACGACGGTGTTCCTGGCTATTTTTGGTCGGGAGCAATGGGTTTCCACGAACTGATGGGAGATATTGTCGGCGAAGAAGCCGCTAACCAGTTTGGTAATCAAGTGGGGGCGCCTGACTACGTTATTCTGGACGATGGTTCAAAGGTGCTTAATCCGAATGCGCCTAACACGCAATATGCATTGATCCGCCAGCTGGCTAATTTCAATTCCAATCAGGGTTCCAATTTCCTGTTCCACGAATGGTGGTATATGTATTCGCTCAACAGCCAGATGAATAAAGTGCTGGCTCTGGCGGATCAGGTTACGTTTACGGGCAATGCTGCTGCTAAGAAAGCCGCGATTCAGGCGTGGGCTTATTGGTGGAAGGGGTTTGCTTATTCTCGTTTAGGATCGATCTACTATGCCGGTCTCATTGTAAATGAGGCCAACGGAACCAATAATAACTACGTAACGAAAGAGAAGCTGATTGAAGAGGCAAACGCTAACTTAGATAAGGCGGCCGCTTTATTAACAGCCAGTTCAACGGATTATACAGCAGTGATGACACAGCTTATTCCAGCCTTCAATCAGGTAGGGAAAGGGGGCGTGCCAACGCCGGATATGTGGAAACACAACATTAATACCTTAAAGGCTCGCAATCTTTTGGTAAACACGCCATCGAAGAGTCTGACAGCTGCTCAATGGGCGCAAATTCTGACGCTGACGAATGATGGGATTGGCGCTACAGATAATGTTTTCACCGGTCGCTCGAATCAGAATGGTGACTTCCTGAATCCACAAACGGGTACCGTAGCGGCTAAAGCAACGGGTGATCCGTCCGGTGGCGCTACGTACAAAATCAGTGAGCGATTGATTCAGGATTATAAAACAGGCGATCAGCGGTTGGCCAACAACTTCACGCAGCGTGCTACGCCCTGGATTGGCGAGAGTAGCCGGGGGAATGCATTCAACACCCGCTGGGCTTTAGTTGACGGAGGCAAGAAATTAGCGGGTGTAGCTACGTTAAGTGACCGGACAGCAGGTGGAACAGAACTATATCTGGCCGGCAGCTACGAAGAGAATGAGCTGATGAAAGCTGAAGCGCTTATCAATACGGGGAAAATTGAGGATGGTCTCAAGTCAATCGACGCTGTTCGGAAGGCACAGGGAGCTGGCTTAGCTGCCGTGGCCGGTACGAGCCTAACGCTTGATCAGGCTAAAGAAGAGCTTCGGCGGGAACGCCGGGTCGGCCTGGCTTTCCGAAACCTGTCGTTCTATGATGCCCGTCGATGGGGGGTTATTGACGACGTATCGAAGGGTGGCGGACGTACTAACGCAGTCGTTGTTGACAAAGCGGGTAAGGTCAGTACAAAGGCAACGATTAATTATAACTTCCTGGATTACTGGGATGTACCCGATAATGAACTGGTTTATAACAAGCCGGCTGATGGCAGTGCAGCCGTCAAGAATCCGAAGTAGGTCAACCCGGCCAACATAGACCAACGAACAAAAAGAGGCTCTTCGACAAAGTGAAGAGCCTCTTTTTGTTCACATGATGTTAGTTTCATGCTAAATTTAATCTGTTTATTGCCACGATTTCCTCTGATTAATTGTATACGGTAACAAGGAATTTTACGTTTAAAAATACGTAGCTTGCTAAGCTTTTTTCCATAGCTTATTGCGCTATATTAACACTAAAGAAAATTATCTGGCATATAATCTATACATGAGAAAATTTTACGGTCTATTTCTCTGGTCTGCGCTGCTGGCTATTCTACCCGGTTGGCTAATAGCCCAAGGATTGCGTATATCAGGCAGAGTTATTTCGGCGCAGGATGGGCAACCTATTCCTGGCGTTAATATTGTCGTTCGGGGCACTACCAACGGTGTTAGTACCGACGCGAATGGAAACTATAGCATTGCCATTCCCGATGGAAATGCTGTTCTGATTCTTACCTCTATTGGTCTGGTAACGCAGAACGTAACGGTGGGTAACCGTACGGTTGTCAACATTCAAATGCAGGAGTCGATCAATGAATTGACTCAGGTTGTTGTAACGGGGTATAATACCACGCAGCGCAAAGATATTACGGGTTCGATTGCTACCGTCTCAGCTGAAAAGTTCAAGGACATTCCAGTCACAGGTGTAGATCAGGCATTACAAGGCCAAGCTGCCGGGGTACTGGTTACTCAATCGTCGGGAACACCAGGTGGTGGTCTGAGTGTGCGAATACGGGGTAATACATCCATTTCTGCGTCCAATCGTCCTTTGTATATTATTGATGGTGTGCAGGTCCAGAATGGAGCTTTATCGTCAACGGATAATTATGGCGGCCAGACCGACAACGCATTGTCATTGCTTAATCCCAATGATATTGAGTCTATTCAAGTCCTGAAGGATGCTTCTGCTAAGGCAATCTATGGGTCCCGGGCGGCTAATGGCGTAGTGCTTATTACGACAAAACGAGGGAAAGCCAATCAGAAAACAATAATTACGGCTGATGTTCAACGGGGCTTGACGGATGTGGTTAAGCGTCCCAACTTATTAAACTCCTCACAATTGCTGGATTTGCAGCGTGAAGCCGTTACCAATGCCGGTCAGGACCCAGATAAGTTAGGTTTAATCAAAGGCGTTACCGATGGCATAAGCACCAACTGGCTGGACATGATTCTGCGCAAAGGAGTCTATCAGCAGTATCAGATTTCGACTCAGGGTGGTAACGAGCGCACCCGGTTTTACCTAAGTGGCAATTACCGGGATGAAGAAGGGGTTTTGATCAATAACCAGTTCAATCGAATCAGCGGGACAATGACCGTTGACCATAATGCGACTCCGAAATTGTCGTTCGGTGCGAATATAACAGCCGCACGGGCGCTTAACAGACGAGTCGCCGGCGATAATTTTCTGGATGGTGTGTATTCAGGGGCTACCCGAAGCTTACCCTATTATGCTCCTTATAATGAACAGGGTAAATTGTATGTTCCTGGAGACGCTAACTATCCAGGTTTTCCAAATTTCAACCCTGTTGCCGAAGCAACGCAGCCCCGACAAAATGTACTGACCACAAAAATGCTGGGTGGTGTCTACGCTCAATATGAATTTCTCCCAAACCTGCGTTTTCGCTCCAAAGCCAGTGTGGATTATAACAGCATCATAGAGGATGTTTATTTCCCTACCTCAACCGCAACGGGCGGTTATACGACAAGTCTCGGTCAGCAAGGTTACGGCGAATTTAATACGAATCTAGCCGCTACGTTTACGAGTACGAACACGCTAACCTATAACACACTGATTGCCGAAAAACATCGATTGAACCTCTTGGGAGGAGTAGAAATTATTAAACGGACAAACCGCACCAGTTCCGTTAACGGCAAATTTTTTCCGAGTAATGACTTTACATACATTACGTCTGCGGGCGTAACGGATAATGGAAGTTCCAGACTGGTTTACAGCGGTCTTTTTTCCGGATTTGGTGAAGCAAAATATGATTATAAAGACAAATATCTTGCGCAGGTAACGGCTCGGTATGATGGATCGTCGCGATTTGGGCCAGATCGTCAGTTTGGTTTCTTTCCGTCAGGATCAATCGCCTGGCGGCTTTCGGAAGAAGAGTTCATGAAGAACTACGGCTTTTTGAGTGATATTAAGTTACGGGCCAGTTACGGATTCACGGGCAATGAACAGATTGGTGATTTTTTATTCCTGGGAACCTGGGCGGCAGCTACATACAGCGGGTCGTCGGGCTTGGGGCCCGCTCGTCTGGCTAACCCAAATCTGCAATGGGAACGCACGCGTGAAGCCAATATCGGGCTGGATGCTTCTTTTTTCGATGGCCGATTGAACGTAACGGTTGACGCGTATGACAATCTGACGGATCAATTACTATTTGCTCAACCCATTCCGCTGACCTCTGGTTTTGCCAGCGTGCAGGGTAACATCGGTAAAATTAGCAATCGGGGACTGGAGTTGACGGTTTCGACGGTGAACATAAATACTAATGGTATTCGCTGGAATACAGACATAAACGTATCGCTCAACCGAAACAAAGTAGTTGAATTGGCTACCAGTGAACCCTTATACAGAGGCTATCAGGCAAGTGGTGTTGCAGGCACGAATGTGGTTTTACCAGGGCAACCGCTAGGTACGTTTTGGGGATTAAAATTTCTGGGTGTTGATCCTGCCAATGGAAACGCTATCTACGAAGATAAAAATGGCGATGGGCGTATTACTCCGGATGACGGACAAGTGATTGGGAATGCACAACCGAAATTCTTCGGGGGCTTTACGAATAGTCTGTCTTACAAAGGATTCGACCTCCGGGTATTCTTCCAATTTTCATACGGCAATCGCGTATTGAATCTCACAAAGCAGGGATCAGTTAATGCGGGATCTTCGATTCAGGAAAATCAGAGTGTTGATGCGTTAAAGCGATGGCAAAAAGAGGGAGATATAACCAATGTACCACGTTACATTTATCAAAACACCTATAATAACTATCTAAGTAGTCGATTTATCGAAGACGGCTCCTACTTACGATTAAAAAATGTTACGCTGGGGTATAATTTACCTAAGACCTGGGTAAGTCGTGTCAAACTGTCGAATGTGAGACTATATGCTTCAGCTACCAATATATGGACGTTAACAAACTATTCAGGTCCTGACCCTGAAGTCAGTACGTTGGATGGATCAACAACCGCTCAGGGAATCGATTTCAACACGTTACCGCAGGTGAAAAATATGATGGCTGGTCTGACCGTAACGTTTTAATGGGCTACGTCTCAATCATTCATATTCGGAAAGTACACTTTCTAGCTACCATGAAGTCTCATAGCCTACTTTTTATACTACTGTTCGGTTTACTTACGTCCTGTCAGGATGTACTGGAACCTAAATCCTACGATCTGCAAATTGACGAAATTACGTTAACGCGGGCCGCCGACGTGCCATTGGTACGTATCGGTTTATACAATGCTTTCCGGAGTCTGACCTCGGATATCGTCATTGCAGGTGATTTTACAGCAGACAACATCAAGCATAATGGTACGTTTGCCTCGTATCAGGAGTTTGGTACCAAACAGATCACGTCCACCAATTCGGATGTACAGGACTTCTGGGCGTCTGTGTACCGGACGATCTACGTGGCCAACTTCATTCTGGAGAAATTGCCGACCGTTAGTGGTGTAACCGAGGATAGCCGAAAGCAGTTAATTGCGGAAGCTCGTTTTCTGCGAGGGCTGGCAAATTTTTACGGCGTGTATACGTTCGGTGATATTCCACTGGCGACCAATACCGATCAGGCTACCAACCGAAATATTCCGCGAACAGCTAAAGCAACGGTCCTGACGGCTGTTCTGGCCGATTATACAGCGGCTTTGGCCGACTTGCCCGACGATTCATCGACGGGGGCAGCGTATGTCTCAAAGCGAGTGGTGCAGGCAGCTTTAGCCCGGTTTTATTTGTATCAGAAAAACTGGGTGCAGGCCGAAACGAACGCCACAACAGTCATTAGTTCGGCTAAGTTTACGATCGTTCCTGATTTTAATACCATTGTTAATCAGAACTTTACGGCAGAATCTATTTTTGAAGTGGGCTATACCCAGAGCGATGACCCGGCAACGCTAAACAATTTGTTTGTCAGTCGTCGGGAGGTTATTCCTTCTGATCAACTGATAATTGCTCTTAACTCAACAGAATCGGGTACACGTGCGGCTACCGCTAAATTCGATTTTGCTCAACAAAAGGGAAGCGATAATGGCTGGACCGTTCAGAAATACGGCACTGCCATCGCAGGAAATGCGAATATTGTTGTGTTCAGGTTGGCTGAAATGTATCTGATTCGGGCGGAGGCCCGGGCGCAACAGGGTAAATTGTCCGGTACAAGCGGAGCCGTAGCGGATGTTAACGTATTACGAACGCGGGCAAAAGGGGTTGCTTTGGCCGTTGGAAGTCAGGCAGATATTTTGCTGGCTATTGAGCGGGAACGTCAGTATGAGCTGGCGTTTGAAGGACATCGCTGGTATGATTTAGTCAGAACCGGACGGGCGCAGGCGGTAATGTCAGCTTTCTCCCCTAACTGGAATAGCCGGTATGAATTATGGCCCATTCCTCAGTCAGAAACTTTACGGAATCCAGCTTTACAAGGTGCCCAGAATCCAGGGTATTAATTATGGAACGAGTTGCAACAATGATCAGACGATATAAAGTGCGTACCTATACGGTACTGGGTTTTCTGCTGGTAATGGTAGTGTTTGCCTGCGAACAGACCGACATGACCCGTACGTTTGAAGGACCCTATTTCGTGCGTTTTACGGATACTACGTTGGCCTACAAAGAAAGTTATAGTAAGCCGATCGCTGTCGAAGTACATAATGTTGGACCGCAGTTGGATCAGCCCATCACAATTACCTATACAATAACTGGGTCGGCGCGCGAAGGAAAAGAATATACAATTGTCGGTACGAAAGGAACAGTGGTAATTCCAGCTAAGAAAAGCACGGGCGCGATTTCTGTCCAGCTTATCAACAATGCCAATAATATCCTGGACTCACAAACGCTGACGTTCACGCTAACGGGGGTTCAGCCCAGCAACCTGCAGGTAGGTTTTGGCAAGGATAATGTTATCGGGAAAAGCCTGACGCTGACTATTCAGGATGATTGCCTCTTGGGAGGGAATTATACGGGGAGCGGTCGCGTGGGAACCCAAACCTATACAGCTTCAGATCCTCAGATTACGAGTAGCGATTGTAAGAGCTATCTACTCAGTAACTGGAATATCGGTTTGTCAAATTTTGTGGTGGTTGGCAACAGTACCTTGTTTGGGTTTAACGCTGAAAAGCCGACCCTGACCTTTATTGATAACGGCGACAATTCGCTCACGATTCCCACCCAGACAAATGCCGACCTGGGGTCGAACGGTTCGCTCAGTGGCACGGGTGCCTGGAACCCCCGCAATCGCCAGATTACCCTGAACCTTCAGGCTAAAGTTCGGATTCAGATGGTTCGTGATACCGTTACCACATATCGGGATACCACACTTTTATTTACGCAGACTTACACTCCTCAATAAGCGTCTTTGACTCATGAAACAACTCATACGTTTTCTGCTGATACCAAGTGTGATTGGCTGGCTGATTAGTGGATGTTCTGAAAAAATTGACCCTAAGCCATCAACATATTCTCAATTGCTAACGGGTACGGAAAAGAAAACCTGGCGAATGGTATCTGTCTTTATTATCGATCAGGGCCAGTCATCGGGTGTGATTCCTGCCTCTCAGCTTACCCCCTGTATTGCAGATGATTTGTTAACATTCTACGCGAATGCTGAGCACAAGTTCGAAGCCAGTCAGGGAACGAATATCTGTTATCCAAAGTCGCCGGATATTTATGTGACGGATACCTGGGATCTCGTCAACGCTAACGCTACGTTAGATTTTTATATCCCCTTACTGAACGGCAAATATCCCTGGATCATCAAGAACCTTACCGCCACTGTATTGACAGTGGAGTATTATTTCCCAGATATCAATGCCAGCTATCGGTTTACGTTTAATTCTGTTACGACCAAATAGGTATATGAACCGATTATTACTTATTTTTTTGCTGGGTGCTTTTTTGCATCTAACCGTGTATGCACAGACGCCCATTCGGAAGGCCGAGCAGTGTGCTACGATGGAAATGGATAGCTTACTGCGGGCTAAATATCCCCAGTTAGGTACGCTGAATGACTTTGAGCGTGACCTGCAACTAAAGATATTCGACCTAAAAAAGAAGATGCAATCGGGCCGGCTTGCCGCTACGGTCATTACGATCCCCGTAGTTGTCCACGTCGTTCACAATGGTGAGGCTGTTGGCTCAGGACGGAATCTAAGCCAGGCGCAGGTGCAGTCGCAGTTAGCTACGTTGAATGAGGATTACCGCCGGAAACCAGGAAGCAATGGTTACAACGAAAACCCGGTCGGGGCCGATATCGAAATAGAATTTTGCGCTGCCGTAGTGAATCCCCAGGGCCAGGCTATGGCGGAACCAGGAATTGATCGCTATAATGGTAACCGCGCCAACTGGAACCGTGATAATATTGAAGGTGTACTGAAGCCAAGTACGTACTGGAATCCCGATAAATACTATAACATTTGGGTCGTTGATCTGACTGAGCAGTTAGCGGGTGGCGGTCAATTGCTAGGTTATGCCCAGTTCCCGAGTCAGTCAAATTTACCCGGTATTCCATCGGATGGACCTGCCAGCACCGATGGTGTTGTCGTTGATTATCGCTCGTTTGGGAATGCATCGAAAGGGAGCTTTCCAACCATGCGTGATACGTATAATCTGGGGCGCACACTGACGCACGAAACGGGTCACTGGCTGGGTTTACGGCATATTTGGGGAGATGCTAACTGTGGTGATGATTTCTGTTCGGATACGCCTACGCAGGCTTCGGCCAGCAGCGGCTGCCCGGTTGGGCGAGTTAGTTGCGGATCAACGAATATGGTGCAGAACTACATGGATTATTCCAACGATGCCTGCATGAATATCTTCACCATTAATCAGAAAGACCGGATTCGAGCAGTCATGAACAATAGCCCACGACGGGTGAGTTTGCTGACATCCAATGTTTGCGGAACTGTAGTGGCAACGCGTCCTGTATCCAATTTCCGGGCTGATAACCAGCAGGTACTATTAGGCGGTCAGATCAAATTCACAGACCTGTCAGGCGGTTTCCCAACAAAATGGGAATGGACATTCGAAGGCGGAACACCGTCTACATCAACCGAACAAAACCCCACGGTTACGTATAGCCAGCCTGGTACCTTCAAAGTCACACTAGTTACCTCGAATGCTATTGGCCAGTCTGACCCCTTGGTACGCACTGCCTACGTTGAAGTGCTCAATGCGGGTCTCTGTAGTGATATGACGAACTTCAATGGTACGCCTACCGTAATTAGAGAAGCCAATGGAACGGGCTATCTGGCTGGGCAAAACAGTCGTAGATCGCAGGCTGTATCCGAATTTTTTCAAAACAAGCTGGGCTACACGAACTTAGCGGGGGCTTCATTAAAGTTTGGCGTCGCGAAAGCCGCCAGAGGAACGGCTACGGAAGCGGTAGTGACCGTAACGGTATGGAATGGGCGGGGTTTTCAGAACGGACCGGGGGCCATTCTAACGCAGAAAGACGTTCCACTACGCGATATTCTTAACGACGTCGCTAACAATCGGGCGACCACCGTTACCTTCGATCGGAATATTCCGGTCAACAGTCTACCGTTCCACATCGGCATTACGTTACCCTACGTAGCAGGCGATACGGTTGCGCTGGTAACGACTCGCAATGGAGAATCGCTTCTGGCGACATCCTGGCGGCAAAATCAACAGGGCAACTGGCTTCGGTATGCCGACAGCTTAGGCGTAAACGTAGCGCACAACATAGCTGCCCGAGTGGGTCAAAAAGCGTCGGTGCAGGTGGCTTCTTCGGCTATCTTTATCGATCCGGGCCAGACCGTAACCCTGAACGCGAGAGGAGCAAGTATCTTTACCTGGGCCGGTGCCGGACTAAATACAACTCTGGGTGCACAGGTAGTCGTCCAGCCAACCCAGACCACATCGTATACCGTCGCCGGTTCAGGGCTCGATTTATGCAGCACAACGGCAGTTGTGACGGTGAATGTCCGGGCGGGTACTGTTACGTCCACAACGCCCTTGGCGGAGCAGGCTTTACAGGTGACGCCCAACCCCAGCGATGGGCAGATGATGGTGTCATTTAGTGGTTCGCAACGGGGAGCACTGACGCTGGGTGTCCGTAACGTAAACGGCATTGAGCTGATTCAGCAGAAACACCAGAAAACTGCGGATCTTTTCCAGCAACCGCTCGACCTAAAATCCTCACCCGCCGGGGTTTACTTCGTAGAAATCCGAATCGGTGAGCAGGTATTTCGAAAACGGGTGGTGAAGCAGTAAAGACAACCAATTATACAATGTCCTGAAGATTAGTTGCTAGGCTAATCTTCAGGACATTTTTGTTTTTAGCGTATTCGATTAAACCATAAACTAGCGGGTCTCATCAAACGTTTATAGTGTATAATCTTTTGTAAACAACGACCATGAACCGCCTATTACTTCCCTGTCTGATCTGGCTCCTGACCCTATCGGGATTACGCGCGCAGGTGCAGTATACCACCGAAAGCCCACGGGTAGACGATGTGAACGACACCGACGTGATTATCAAGCGTGTCGAATTGACAGACCAATACACAATTATCTACATGAAGTTTCAGTCTCCTCAGCAGCGGTCGTCTGGTCGATCCTGGCCTTTCCCAATTCCAATGCCAAGGAACGGTAGTATAGAGGAACCAGGTAATAATATAGGTTTTCAATCAACTGCTCGCTTGTATGTAAATCAGGGCGAACGGTCGTACAAGCTGATTCGGACGGAAAATATTCCGGCAGAAATGCGCCGGAATGTACAACCGGGTGAGCGCGTTGATTTCGCGGCTTATTTCGACCGTATTGACCCTGGCTATACAGTTTTTGATTTATTTGAATGTAAAGACTACCAAACGAAAACGGGTAAAGTTGTTTGCTTCAATTTCTGGGGCGTACACATCATCAATCCTCGTAAGAAAGACACTTATGCACAGCGTACGCCCAAAGCTCCAGCGCCGGTTCAGCCGAAAACACAGCAGCCCCGCTATACCCCTCGTACGACGCCCGGCGTTGGTATTCCAGACAAAACACCGAAGTCCGCAGAGCCTGCACCAGCGCGGGAAACAGTCGTTGCAATCAATGGCGTAACGCGGGATGTCAAAACAAAACAACCTATTGCAGCCACCGTTACGTATCGGTTGTTATCAGGTGCCGAAGCGTCGGGCGACGATCCGGCCGATTCAGTGAAGAGCGCAATCCCCACCGGTACCTATCGAATTCCGATTGATCGTCGGGGCGTTTATGCGGTAACGGCTTCGGCCAAAGGGTACTTTAGCCAGAGTGACACGCTGGCAACAAATCGGGTCGACGTAGCGCGCGATTTCAATCTGGTTCCGATTGAAGCAGGGGCAAAAATCACGTTAAAAAATATTTATTTCAACGTATCGAAATACGACCTCAAACCCGAATCGTTTCCTGAACTGGATCGGCTGGTAACCGTTATGCAATCGAACCCGACCATGCAGATTCGGCTGGAAGGGCATACCGATACGGTTGGTGAGTTCGATGCAAATGTCGAACTGTCGCGGAACCGGGTCAATGAGGTGAAGCGGTATCTGGTCGATAAAGGAATCAGCACCGGTCGAATCGAGACTGTCGGTTATGGTCCTTCGCGACCCATTAACACAAATAAGAGCCTGAAAGAACGACCCGAAAACCGGCGGGTTGAAATGGTGATCGTAAAGGTGTAAGTTGACTGAACCGCACGGGCGGCCCCGCGCACTGGCAAAGGCGCAGAGATAATCGCAGCGTATGCCGGGAAAAAATTCTGGCGAACGCTGGGCCATCTTTGCATCCTTTATGTTTAAGAGTACATGAAACCTGACTTTGACCTCAACGTTGTTCTTTCCCGTATCGAAGAAGCCATTCGGCCGTATCCAAAAGCGGCTATGTTCGATCTGTTTGAACGTGGCTATACTACGCTGTTCGAGCAATTGATTTCGTGTATTGTATCCATCCGAACGCTCGATGAAACGACCATTCCCGTCTCGTTACGGCTATTCGAACAGGCCCGGACGCCCGAGCAACTTCTCCAGTTAGATATTCCTACGCTAACAAACCTGCTCTACGGCACTACGTATCCCGATCAGAAAGCCTATACCATGCGCGGCATTGCCGAACGTATCATTCATGAATTTGATGGCGAATTGCCAGCGGATTATGTTACCCTCACCTCACTGAAAGGCGTCGGGCCGAAATGCGCGAATCTGGCATTAGGAGTAGCAACGGGGCAAGCGGCCATTAGCGTCGATATTCATGTCCATCGGGTCGTGAACCGCTGGGGCTACGTGCAGACCAAACAGCCTGAGCAAACACTGAAAATGCTGGAAACAAAAGTGCCGCACGACCAGTGGGTGAATATCAATCGGTTACTGATGCCTTTCGGAAAACATATATGCACGGGCACGCTTCCGCACTGCTCAACCTGTTCCGTATTGGAATGGTGTGAACAGGTAGGCGTTGACCGGCACCGCTGAGCAGATGGATTATGGTTTAATAGCCATCATGGCTTCTTTCAGACTGACTAACGTAGCGCGGCACGATTGATCCAGTTGCTGATACAGACCCGCTTGTTGCTGGGCCATCTGCTCTGCCAGCGTTTGGTTTTTAGTCGTGTCGGTTACTGACTGGTTTATTTCGGCTACCGTAGGGCTGGAAGCCTGGATCGGTAAATGCATACCCTTGTTCTCGGCCACTAAATCGGTTAACGTAGCGCGGTAACGCCCGAACTTTGGCTCAATTGTAAGGGTATACCGGATGAGCTGGTTATCAATGTCGTAAGATGACCGGACGAACAGAATATTATGCTCCTGATCATACTGCTGCTCGGTTGTCACACTCGGCTGATAGTGTTGCCCGGCCCACGCGCGTACTTGCTCCATAATCTGGCGGGCGGGTCGTTTGCTATCGGGTACGCGTACAACTTCCTGATACTGAACCTGACCTATATCGTTGACAGGTAATTTGACTTGGGCTAAAGCCGTAGATGAGCAGAAAAATAAAAGCAGAAATACGTAGTTCACAATAGTTAATGTCGGGATAAATTCTTTTGAATAAAGCAGTGGTCTGATCAGTAGTACGTTCAACGCCAGATGCTTATTGCCTGACGATACGAATGGCGCATCCGCCCCCTTTGGCTAAACGAATGGGTAGTTTCGTTTTGTTAGTCACCTGTTTTTTTTCAATTACGTACGCTTCCGGGTTCGTATCCCAATCGGCGTTGTCCGCATCGCGGTAAAGCGTGGCTTCATAGGTCTTGCTGGGTTCTAAAAAGTCTAATGGTAGCGTCTGATCACGACTGTTTTCGTCGGTAATTGATCCTATAAACCACTCATTTTTCCCTTTTGCTTTGCGGGCAATCGTTACGTAATCACCTGGTTCGGCCGCCAGTATTTTCGTGTCGTCCCAGTCGACTGCTACGTCGCGGATGAACTGAAACGCATCCATGTGCTTTTCGTAGTTTTCGGGCAGATCGGCCGCCATTTGCAAAGGACCATAGATGGTAATGTACAACGCTAACTGTTTAGTCAGTGTTGTGCGGACTCGCGTCGTTCGGGTGCTGTCGAACTGGTTCAGCTTGAAGCGAAACAAACCCGGTGTGAAATCCATGGGTCCGCCCAGCAGTCGGGTAAAGGGCAAAATGGTCGTGTGTTCGGGAATGATTCCGAGTGTTGGCGCATTGTTGAATTCACTCCCTCGGGCGGCTTCGCTGGCCATCCAATTCGGATACGTACGGTGCAGGCCAGTCGGATGCGACGACTCGTGCGAATCGAGCATGATTTTGTACTGAGCCGCTTTCTCGGCGACCCGCTGGTAATGCCCCACCATCCATTGGCCGTCGTGATGTTCGCCCCTTGGAATGATCCGGCCAACGTAGCCAGTCTTTACGGTATTGATGCCTTCTTTTACCATGTACTGAAAAGCCGCATCCATCCGGCGTTCGTAGTTCGTTACAGATCCAGACGTTTCATGGTGCATGATGATCCGAACGCCTTTTTGCTGGGCATATTTCGTGAGCGAATCGAGGTTGTAATCGGGGTAGGGCGTAACGAAATCGAATACGTTCTCTTTCCAGTTGCCAAACCAGTCTTCCCAACCTACGTTCCACCCTTCGACCAGTACGCCGTCGAAACCGTATTTAGCCGCAAAGTCGATGTACTTTTTGACGTTCTGTGTATTAGCTCCGTGTTTGCCGCCCGCTTTCTCCCAGGTCGCTTTGCCAATGTGCATTTCCCACCACATGCCCATAAACTTTTGCGGTTTTATCCACGACGGATCCGCAATTGTTGATGGTTCGTTGAGGTTGAGAATGAGTTTGGAGGAAAGCAGTTCCGTTGCTTTATCACTAACAATAATGGTTCGCCAGGGCGTTTGAGTAGGCGTTTGCAGGTATGCTTTGTTGCCTACTGCGTCGGGGACCAACTGCGTCGTCAGACGTAGTGCCTTTTTATCCAGCCGAAAATGCATAACGGGGTAATTAATCAAAGCGGCTTCGTAAAGGCTGATGTACAATCCGTCGGCGGTTTTGAACAGAACCGGTGATTGAATCGCGTCCGGGCCAATCGGTGATTTCAGCGCAATGTCTTTCTCTTTATCGAGCGCGGCCGGTGCATTGACTTCACTTAGTTTGGTCGTGTTGTAGAGGTATTCGTTTGTGTCGTAATCGCCGGGTATCCAGAAGGTTTTGTGATCAGCCGCTACCGTAAACTGTGTTTTCTCATCGTCAACGACAAAATGACTAAGCGCTTTTTGCTGCGGAAATTCATAACGAAAGCCTACGCCGTCATTAAACACACGAAACCTGACACGTATTGAAATACCCGAACTGGCTTTGTCGGTCAGCATAAGAGCCAGCTCCTTGTAGTGATTTCGGATCTGACTCACCTCGCCCCAGACGGGCTTCCAGGTTTCATCGACGGTAGACGAATCCGTTGCGGTAATTGAAAAAGTTGTCAGGGACACCTGCGGTTTACTGAAGACAAACCCAAGACCAGACGGCTCAATAACTTTTTTGCCTTTGTACGAAATCCGATACGTTACGTTGCCAGTACTGGTATTGCCGATTGTGAGCAATACCGTTTTATCGGGCGACGAAATAGAGATTGCCTGCTGCGCGTACAGCAGCGATACCTGACACACGAGTGCGAGTACCGATTGGAAAAAACGGGTAAGTAACATTTCATCATAGGTTTAGGTAAGGCACTGCACTACTTTTCGGTTGTGTCAACCGCCCCGTTTCCAGACGATGTAGTCCGTTACGGGCGCTTCGCTGAGCATCGGGCGGATGAGTTGTACGACCTGTCCCCGGTGGTAGGCGGCATGGTGGCTCATCTGCGTCAGCATGTCAAGGCGTCTGTCCTGAAAAGGTATACCCTTGGAGTTTACGTAGCTGATGGACTGGTTTAGTTGTTCTTCGGTCAATCCGTCTACGTAACTGACAACCTGGCGATGCTGTCGTTCGGCCGTTTCAATCATCCAGCTAACGGGAATTTCCTCCCAGATTGACACAAATACCGACTCATGAGCTATACGCCCGTACCATACGTGTTGCGCAGCCAGCACGTGACCCATAACGGCTATAGCCCGCGCGGGGGGATTGTCAACGGAGTCGAGGGCGTTAATGACCCGGAGGTTCGCCCAGAGTTCGTAGTCGAGTAATTGAATCAGATAATTTTTCATTGTATCCCACGCTTAGTTGCCTGATAAAGAGCTTCAACAATGTTCGTTCGGGTGTTCAAGGTAATAATTTTATTGTGGCTTCGGTTCGGATACACCCGGTTCGATAAAAATACGTAGGTCAGATTATAGGCCGGATCTGGATCGACCCAAACAAATGTGCCTGTAAAACCTGAGTGTCCGTAACTGGCTTTGGTTGCCGATTGGGGCGCGTTGCCCGAATACTTGAAGGACGGCTTGTCGAAAGCCAGGCCGCGACGGTTGCCCAACTCCGGAAACTGATAGCGCGTAAATTCCTCAACCGTCTTGGTCGAAATAAACCGTTGTCCGCCATAGCTGCCTTTCTGACGATACATTTCGTATACTTTCATTAAGTCATTGGCCGTACCGAACAAACCCGCGTGGCCCGATACCCCATCGAGCATGGCCGCGGTCTCGTCGTGAACGTGCCCCCACACGAGCGTTTTCCGGAACAGGGAGTCGTATTCCGTGGGAGGAATCTGATTCCGCATGTAAAAGCGTAATGGATTGAACGTTAACGTACTGGCTCCCAATGGCTGGTAAAATGTTGTTTTCAAGTAGTCTTCGAAATTTTCTCCTGTCAGTCGTTTCACAACCTGAGGATAGAGCATAAACGACAAATCAGAATAAACGTACTCTTTCTTTGGGTTCAGCGGAGAATCCCGGAGCTGCTCAAAAATAGTCGTGGGATACTTTCTAAATTCGTAAAGACTGTCGGTTATTTCAATTGGATACCGCCCGGATTCTTCGAATTTAAAGGTTTTCGGTTTCCACGACCCATCCGGATTTTTCGTATCCGTCCAGAAGGCAATGGAGGCTTTTAGCCGGGCTTGGTGAGTCAATACGTCGCGCCAGACCAGATCGGCCTTGTTCGATTTTTTGAGAAAGGGTAGGTAATCGACCATCTTGCCGTTCAGATTAAATTTCCCTTCATCGACCAGGCGCATCAGCGCAGGCGTCGAGGTGCTTACCTTCGTCACGGAGGCCATATCGAACAGATCATCTACCTGTGTGGGTTTGGGTTCGGCACCGAGTGAGGCATCGTACGTATGGGTACCGTAGGCTTTCCGGAAAATTACTTTGCCATCTTTAGCCAGCTGCACTACGCACCCCGGAAACGCCTGTTCCGTTATTCCCACGTTCACCAATGAGTCAATCTGTTGCGTCAGGAATCGACCATCGACCCCCGCTTCTTCAGGAATCGTGTATTTCATGCGCCCGTTCGGCTGAACCTGTACCCCGTCGCCCAGCCGAAACCGTTGATTGACCGTTACGGGCAATTTACCCGACGCACCAATGGCACCAAAAATCAATTGCGCCGATAATTCTTCGGTGTAATTGGTGAGCTGATATGGCATGACGATGGCCCGCGCCTGCTCAATGCTGCGGCTGGGTTGGGCCGTATCCATCGGGAACGTGAGTTTATCCAATACGTAAGGATTGCCAAATACCGTTACAACCGCTTTTTTCGTCGCGACTAGTTCACTCACCAAGGCCGCTGTCCGGGGTTGCATGCCGTATTTAGCTGTGGGGCGGATGTTGTTCAGATGAACGTCGACCAGAATCAGGTTGTAGTTTTTGAGGGAATCCCGGATAGCGGCCAGCGTGGAATCGGGAGTTTTAGAGGTTAGTTTGAAGTGGTCGACCTGCGTATAATTACCCGCCATTTGCTGGAAGGCCGTAATTTTATCACTTTCGATGGCGACGGACGCGATACGTAGCGTGTCCAGGCGCTGGAGGGGTAACAGGCCACCCTCATTTTTCAGAACCGTCAGGCTGGCTTCGGTAAGCTTGCGGTTCAGAAGGTCGTCCTTCGGAGGGTTAAGATCGCTCACTAAATTATCCAGCACGATGGGCTTGTACTGATCCAGCCCGACCCATGCTTTGGCACGTAGCACTTTCAGGCATCGCTCGTCTAACGACGCCTGGGAAATACGTCCCAAAGAAACGGCCAGTTTGATCTGCGCCAGCGCTGCTGGTACGTTCTCTGTAAACTCCAGTACGTCCATCCCCGCTTCGATACCAAGCTCATCGGCCTGGCCCGATGCGTAGAACTTGGTTACGCCTTTCATGTTCATGGCGTCCGAAAAAACTAATCCCTTAAAACCCAGCTCATTTTTGAGAAGATTAGTAACGATAGCGGGTGATAGGGTAGAAGGTCGGTTCCGCGTTGTGTCTAACGCCGGAATGCTTAGGTGGGCAACCATCACCCCCGCTGCTCCGGCGTTAATCAACTGCCGAAACGGATACAGTTCGAGCGAGTCAAGCTGGGCGCGGCTTTTCCCAATGAGCGGCAGATCGTAGTGAGAATCGGTGCCTGTATCGCCGTGGCCGGGGAAATGCTTTAGGCTGGTTAGCAGTTGATTATCCTGCATACCCCGCATGTAGGCGAGGGCCTTGCGCGTAACGGCGTATTTATCTTCGCCGAATGACCGGAAGTTAATAACCGGATTGTTCGGGTTGTTATTGACATCGACTGTTGGCGCGAAATTGACATGCATACCCAGCCGGCGCGCTTGCCAGGCCAGATTTTTACCCATCTGGTATAGCAACGTATCATTTCCCTGCATAGCGCCCAGTGTCATCTGATACGGATAGCGAACCGTGCTGTCTAAACGCATCGCAATGCCCCATTCGGCATCCATCGCAATCAGCAGCGGCACGGGCGAAATGGCTTGCAGGCGATTGGTAAGCCGGGCCTGCCGAACCGGACCACCCTGAAACATCACGACACCTCCCAATTTATTCGTTCGCACCAGCGTCAGCAGTGAATCTTCGTAAGCGGGTTTGCGGTTCGAATAACCGGCTACCATGATCAGTTGCGCAATGCGGTCGTCGGGCGACATATTCGTAAAGATCGAATCGACCCAGCAATTCTGACGGGCATTGAGTTGAAGAAAGGTTGGTGTGGTCGTTTGCGCGAAAGCCGTTGAGAAAATCAGAACACTAACGATACCGAAGAGGATAGACCGGCAAAAGGGCATAAAACAATGAATTGGGTCGTGAGGTGCCAAAAATACGAAAACTATTGCCTGCGTCTGTGCTAAAGGTACTTTGAGAATTGAGTTAGGGTAAAATAGACCAGCACTAATACGTAACAACGTAAGTAATTCAGGGTTAACAATTCGCCGTTAGCTTGGTTAGTTGGATGTACACTATTCGTTTTCTATGAGAACGCCTATGATGCGCACATATCTGTCTATTGCGCTAACGGTCAGTTTGTTAGCAGCCTGTAACAGTGGCGGTGATCATCAGCAGGGAAAGACTAGTGCTGTGAATTCGTCTACCGAATCTGCCGAGTCGGTTTCTATCCGTGATACGGCATCTGGTTCGGTAGCCACCAAAACGGACTCCAGTCAGAATTATTCCTTTACGCCTTCTACTGATTCGCTACAGATCGTTGGAACCGAAAACAAATACGATATTATTTTGCCAACCGACGTACTGTTCGATTTCTATAAGTCGAACCTGCGCCCCGACGGAATTGCGCTGCTTGAGAAAGTGAGGAAACACTTTGCCCAGCACGGGGCTGATCAACTTCATGTTTGGGGGCATACCGATTCAAAAGGCAGCGATCAGTACAATGCCGTCTTGAGTCAGAAGCGGGCTGTAGCGTTAGCTGACTGGCTCAAAAAGCAGATCAGTGTGAAGGGGTTGATTATGGCGATCGGGCGGGGTGAAAAAGAGCCGCTGGTACCTAACAATAACTCAGATGGGAGCGATAATCCAGTAAACCGACAGAAAAATCGTCGCGTGACACTCTCTGTAGTAAAATACCCGGATACGAATAAAATGCTGAAACAAGCCAAAGAGCGAGCCGGGAAGGCCTAACTACAAATGCAAGAAGCGAAGAAAACTTTATAAAAAACCCTTGCTACGTTTGAGATGTAGCAAGGGTTTTTTAGTCACGTAGCGAACTAACTATACCTACCGGCGGAAGCGACTTGGGTGTTCACGACCAACGCCGAAACCATAGCCGAGCGTAACGGTAATAACCGAATTATGAATGTTATTATTAGCGCCCCATAAATTAGGTAGCGCCTGTACGTTGCTCAATCCCAGGTTATACCGGGCATCCAGCAAAAAGCGTTGCCGGGGACCGACGCCCCAGTTCAACTGAAAACCACCCGTAGCGCCCAAATCTAAACTGTGAAAATCACCCGTATTGTCAATATTGACTTGGGTGGCAGGACCGGCCAAAACTTCGCCATCTGTGCGCTTGGCGTTAAGTTTAATTCCCAGCGAAGGACCGATGAACACATTGGGTCTGAAATTACCCGACAGCGTTAAAAAGTAACGGGCTACTACCGGGATTTCCAAATAGTTGACATGCTGCGTAAACTTATACCGGCCATCGTTGAATTTGGTGCCGCGCTGTGAATAGAGCACATCAGCCGAGATGCCAAAATGATTCAGTGAACTATACATTAAAAAAGCGCCGGCCGTAAATCCCGGTTTGAAACTCATGTTATCGGCATTGCCCCAATAATTAGACATATTTAACCCAATACGTGGTCCGGCACTGAAACGTTGTTGCGCAAAACTGCCTGATAAACAGCAGGAAACGAGAATAAATGATAGGAGTGTAGAACGTAGCGAAATTTTGTGAAACATAAAGACTTTGATAAGTAGTTATGCCCCGTTAACGTTTGCGGTCGGCAAATGTTTTACAAAATCCGTAGAAATGTCTGGGAGCCTGTGCCAATTTCGTTGCTGAAACCGACCCTGAAATTGCCCTGATGGCTCGGGCTGATTTGTTGATTCTGTAAATTGTCGAACCGTAAACTCGTTGCCGAATTCGCAGGTTTTGGCGTGGGCTTGACCGGTTGTTTGGTAGCAAAGAATATTAAATAGATAGCGATTGCCAGCATGAACAGAATAGCGGCTGTTGTCGTGGCGATCCAGAGCGGCCAGAGCCGTTTTTTCGTAGCTGACTCGTGAATACGCTGATGAAGTGTCGTACGTAGATCGGCTAGTTGCTCAGCAGTGGGCGTGGCGGTTTGCTGCATCGCTTCCAGACCCGCCAGCGCATCGGCGTAGAATGGATTTTCCAGCAAAATCCGCTCGACCCGGTGCCGTGCCGGACCGCTTAATTTTCCGGCCTGGTAAGCTCGCAAATCGTTGAAAGTCAATTGATCGTTCATAATACGTAATGCAGGTCGGTCGCTTTACTTCTGCATACAAATTTTCAAATTTCGGCGGCCATTTTGCAAATAACTTTTAACCTGTTTTAGATCGTAGCCTGTCAGGTCGGCTACCTCGGTGTAGGATTTTCGTTCCAGGTAAAACAACGTCAGGCAGGTTTGCTGCTCAGGCGGTAACGTTTTCAGGAAAGTTTCCATCCGAGTCAGATCTTCTTCCAACTCTAACGTGTCCGTTTCTTCACTGAGCAATCGGTTCAACGGCTCGTCTTCTGTATCGTTACCCGTCTCGGTTACTAAGCTGGTGGTCGGATGCGTCTGACTTTTTCGTAACTGCATCAGACAGTAATTTCGGGCTACGCTGTGAAGCCAGGGGCCAAACTGCTGGACATCATGTCGGCGCAGATCCGTAACCAACTGCTCGAACAGATTCATGACAGCATCTTTGGCCTCTTCTTCGTCGCGCAGATAATTGTAACAGACGGCGTAAACCAGCTCCATATGCTGTTCGTAGAGTTCACCCAAAATGGCCAGATCGCCCGTAACGCGGTAAGCCGCTACGTACTCCAGGTCGTTGGTGGGTTTGGATTTACGAAATCGTTTCAGAAACATACGCTGCCTGACTACCTACGTCGATAAGATGCATGAAAGGCTAAAATTCCATAAGACTTCTGATTCATTTTCTCAAACGTGTTTGTATTATAACCTAATGGGACCGCTGGACGTTACGTATCCATACAAACTTATCGACGTTATGAAACGAACGTTCTTATTCCTTAGTCTGCTAAGCCTTACGCTCGCAACGGGCGCATTAGCGCAAAGCGGCCAGTCGCCGGCAATCCAGCAGTCGACCTCAACGACCGATACGCGTCAGGCAAATCCGCTCAGGCCTAAACTGAAAAAGTCCGATAAAAGTAACCAGAAGCGAATGGAAGCAGGAATGGACTCAACATTGCCTAAAAATCGTAAACAACGACGATTAAATCCTGATTCATTACGTCGGGGTGGAGCAACCCGCGTCGATACAGTTCGATGATAAATCACGAAACCAGCATAAACTCAACAAAAACAACGTAACGTTATGATTAAGCTATTCATTGGTGCCCTGTTTGTCGCAACGACAACATTAGCCCAAACCACCTCATCTCCAGAAGACCAAAGACGAGCTGGCGTAAAAGACAAACCATCGGGTTCAACGGAATCAACAACCCGATCTAAATCAAAAACGGCCGTAGCGGCATCGACTAAACCGTTGCCGCAACCATCCCTGAAAGAGAAGCTGGAAAGTGGCGATAGAGCCATTCCTTCGTACAAACAGGAAAAGGATGCCGGTATTCACAAAGGGAAAGCGAAGTATTCGCCACGTCGAACCGAATCCGGAGCAAGAAAAGATACCATGAAGTCAACAAAGCTTTAACGTATTGGTGTCTCGGGAGTTTTTCTCGACTATCGGTTTGAAACCTTGTTTGACCTCGCTGGGGTCAGATGTTTATAGAAAGCATAATTGACTACAAACATCTGACCCCAGCGAGGTCAACTAACGTAATGGCTTATTATTTCTTTTCTCGTTTAGCCTTACGGGCTGCCTTTCGTTCAGCACGTTTCTCTTTACGGTCAGCTTTCCGCTCGGCGCGTGCTTCTTTTCGTTTGGCTTTGCGTTCTTCCCGTTTTTCTTTGAAGTCATCTTTGAGGTTTTTGAACGCATCTTTTAGCGTAATGCTGTTATCAAACTCGCCCCGGAAAGCCTCAATATAAGCGTTACGTAATACCCCGAAAATAGTTGGCCAAACAGCGGTTTCGATAGCTTCGATAGTGCCATTGAGTGGAATACGCGTAGCAACCTGATCGTGTTTCTGATTTTTGAGAACAGCCGTTCCTGCCTGAGCCGCCAATTCCGTGAAAAACTTACCAACCGATCGGCCTTCGTGTTCGTTGAGCTTGAAAATTTTCATGCCTTTCGTAAGCGGCTTTATATAACCATTCAGCTTTTTATTGAGCATAGCCATCTCACTGTAGACACTTACCGTTCCCTGCTCAAAATCGAGGTTAGCGTACTCGCGGGCAAGGCTATTAAGCTTGACCAGCTGAAGATTGCTAAAACGCATGTTGTAGTCAAAGTCCGGCGTCACTTTTAGAAGGTTCATGTTGGCACTGAAATTCATCGTGCCGCCATAACCCGGTACGTCTCCCGAAGCCGTTACCGGCGATGGAAGTGGGTTTGCTTTATCTTCTACGTTACGAATGTTCCGGATTTCACCCTGAATTTTTTGCAGTGATAGATCCGCTCGTGGTTGCGATACTAAGTTCGTCAGCTCGACTTTGCCGTTAATAACCGCAAACCGGTTGATGCTAATTGGCAATAGTTTCTTCAAAAAAGCTGTCCAGTCAACTTCGGCGCCTGTCTGGCTGCTGGCTTCATTCTCGCTGAAGGCAAAGTTGATCTCCGGCTCGTAGCATTCAACTTCGCTGACCAGCTTTCCTTTAAACAGCGATTTCCATTCAACGGACAAATCCGTTTTAGGAATAAAAATGAACGGTTCTTTGATTTTGCCATTGACTTTACGGATGCGCATATCCTCAATCTGGTAAGCGCCCCGAATGAGCTGTATCGTAATGTCTTCAACATGACCTGTATAGTCGCCCATGTCGGCTAATGTCTTGTTAACGTAGCGTAGCACAAAATAAGGCAGGAGCAACCGGCCAATAATCAGCAGAACGACAAATGCAATCAGGATTTTTGTTGTGCGTTTCAAAACGTTGCGTGAATGGTGATAACGTCTGATTAACACAAAAAACAGGCGTGGGGTTAAGGCAGAAACAAAAAGTGCGCCAGGGTATCCCCCGGCGCCCGCAGTAGGTTTAATCTACGTAAAGACTAGTATCGACCGTTCGGCGCAAACTTCCGTCCGTCAAGCTTTGTGTATTTAAAGTCGGTAGAGCCATTAAAACGAGCATCGTCGAATTTTGTACCACGCGGAAAGTTCGTGTATTTGAAATCGGCATTGCCCGAGAAATTAGCTTTCTGGAAATCAACACCTTCATCAAATTTAGTGTATTTAAAATCCGCATAGCGTTCAAAACGGGCGCTCTGAAATGCTGATGATTCATCGAACTGAGTGTACTTGAAATCGGCGTATCCCCGGAACGTCGAGCCGCTAAAAGTAGCTGCATTACGGAATTTGCTGTATTTGAACAGCGCTTCTCTACGGAACGTATTGTCGGTAAAAATTGCCCGCTGGTCGAAGTGTGAGTATTTAAAGGCCGCATCGTCTTCGAACTGGCACCCCTCCATCGTCACGGATTCGGTAAAGTCGGTGTTGTAAACGATGTTGTTTGTTCTCAGCAGTTTTTTGTCCTGGTCTTCGGTGCGATACCCCAGCACTTTCCCTCTGAACGTGCAGTTTTTGAACGATAAGGAAACGTCAACCGTGCTCAGGTAATTTTCCTGACTGCCCAAGCCTCCGTCCCGAACCTCTTTTCGGTTGGCTAAGCTGGTCAAATCAAGGTCTCCTATAATGGTTGTGTTCTGTAACGTAATAGCTTCTTTACGGTTTATTTTAGCAATGATCTCTTTGGCGTCGATAGTGGTTTGAGCAAGCGCAGGCGCTAAAGCCACAACGGAAAAAAGTAAGAACGTAGTGAAGGGTTTCATAATGGCTGTTTAGTCGTTGTTTCCTGAAAGATGCAGACTAAGCCAGGGAGGTTGCGTAGCCGCTCAAAATAAATCGCCGGATCCTATTAAGAATCCGGCGATTTATGCTCTATAAATAGAAGTAGAAAGGCGTAACATGGCTAATCCATCCACATTACTTTCTCATAAGCAATCTCATAATCCATTTCCTGTAAAGGCGTCAACCCAGTGTAGTGACCGGTTTCGTCGGTCTGAACAGCGTTCCAGCAGCCCGACGCGTCACGTAGCAAAAGCCGATAGCCATAGAGCGGATGCAGCGTATTACCATCCGTACGATGGTCCCATCCGGTTTGCAGCTCGATAGCAAAAGCAATTCGATCCATCACTTCATTCATCTGACCCGACAAACTGTCGGCCCCATCTAATTCTTCAATCCAAAGCACAAGTCCGTCAGTCCCCCAATCGAAGTTAAGCGGAGCCGGGCTCAGGTTGATTATTGACGCGTTCATAACGATTTGTGTTTAAAAGTATGGGACAGAGGGCATGGAGCCTAGAGCGACGTTAATGGGTTTTAACCCTCTGCCCTTTACCCCCATGCCCTCCGCTATCATTAAGCACTCATACTCCAGGCCGGAACCAAACTGACATTCGTTTCCTGCTCTTCACGCCATTTGCGGAGCCAGAACCGGTACTTCTTCCGACCATACTCGATAAAGCCCGGAATCGACGTAGCGTCAACGGCAAATAAGCGATGCGGGCGTTGCTTCATCACGCCAATGAAAATAAATCGAACCTGACGGGTCGAATCCCATTCGTTCGTATCGGCATGGCGCAGGCTGTCGACATAAAAGGCTGCCTGCCGGTCATAATCATAGGTGTAGCACGACTCCAAAAACTGAGCCTGTGTTCGGGCCGACGTTGTTTTTAGATCAATAATCAGTGCGTTTCGGCGTTTCGGGCTGGTGTAAACCATGTCCAGGCGCGCTTTACAGGCGATGCCCGTCGTTGGCTCAGTCGACAAAACAATCCGTTCCCGCTCTGACAAACGCAGGTAGCGCCGACAGAAAGCGTCCTGACGAATGGTTTGGGTTAACGTATCGAGTTGTTGAGCCTGTTTGGGAGCCAGGATAGGGTATCCGGGTACCAGATCGGGCAGCAACTGATTCAGAACGGTCCCCACGGTTTCGGGTTCGAGCAGGTGCTGATGAAACGCCCGGCCAAACACTTTTGTCGTTTCTGGGATAAACCGGGCGGATGGCACTGACCAGTAACCCAGGTGTTCTTCTTTCAGTCGTGTCAGATCTGAGTTTGACACCCGCGTCAGCGAGCGATAATCGTCGTTGACATTCGGTAAAAGGGGAGGCTGTATGGAACCAGATGAAGTTAGTAACATCGCATGAACGAGTTAGAACGATAAACATGAAAAAGCTTCAGGATTCAGTCTCTGCTGCTGTCAAACGTAGAGACTGAATCCTGGAATCTAATCGATCCTGTCAATCAACCGGCTGCTAAGAGTTCGGGCTCTTCGGTCAGATTGATGAATGGATTATAATAGTTCATCGCAGTTTTGATGTTGGCGATGTCGGTAAGGGTTTCCTGACGGAAGATTTTTACATCCTGCGAAAACTGTTTCAGTTCATTAGTCTTCTCCACATCGGCCATTTTGTAGGAAAACGTAGCGATGTAGTAAATACCTTTCGGCTGAATTTTTGCGTTTTCTTTCTTTTCCGCCACTGCCGTGATTACTACGTCGGCCAATGTCAGGTCATCGTAATAAAGTGGTTCGATGAGTCGAAAAATATTATCGACAGAATAGCCGTGAAACAACACTGCCGAAACACAGTTTTTCTCATCGATGAAGAAAATTTCTGCCCAGTTTTTGGTACCCATGTTCAGGATGTTATCCGTGAAGATCCGCCAGGCAATTGGCTGGAACGTAAGGGTACGGCCCATCTTCTCTGAGCCATTGATATTGAACACACCCTCTTTTGCATCGAACCGATACTGACGGGGGTGACCCTCCAGATATTTGTACCGCCGGGCGGCCCCGTTATTGACCACCTCACCAGTCAACTCGTTAATCTTTTGATCAGGATTCAGTACGTTGCCGCTTTGAATTGTCGAAAGTTGGCTTTTGTTTTGTGTGTTCATTAGTATTTGTTGTTTACTGTTCAAGCAGGGGGCCCATATTGAGGTCCCTTTTGCCTTTTAAAAAGGCCCTGTTTACAGGTTTAAAAATACACAGTTTCCTGTAGAAAACAAAGTCTTTTGCTGGTTAACATAAACTAATTTTACGGAGTTTTGTGTAAAATGGCAGGGGGTAAAGGGGTAGGGGCATAGGGGTGGAGCTATTGAGCGGGTTTCCCTATGCCCTTACCCCTTTGCCCCCTGCCCTCCGCCCTTGGCCATTTATGACTATTCATTTTCGTCTGCAACAACTGATCGACACGCTCAATATTAGTGTCCTTGAATTTGCCCGACAATTAGGCGAGCATCGGGGTGAAAAAGTGTATCATATTCTGCATGGTCGGCTAAAACCTCGTTACGATACGCTCGAAAAGATTCTGGTTGCCTATCCCCAGGTCAACGCCGACTGGCTACTTCGGGGGGAAGGACTCATGTTCAAAGTGCTGGATTCACCATCAGCTGCCATTACGACGGAGGAACGCCTTCGTAACGTAGAGTATTTGCTCTTCCAGCTTAATGAGCGGGTGGCGTTGCTGCAACAAACCAACGATCAACTGCTGGCAGAATTAAAACAGCGTGGGGCAGAAGGCATGGGGCCTGGGATGTAATACTAAAAATTCTTTTGTTCTTACCCTCTGCCTCATACCCCTTGCCCTCTGTCAAAAAACAACTCAACACATTTGCAGGTTATAGCTTGAAAAAACCCGTAATGCTATGGCGACGACATCACCATTCGACCCCGATAAAGTAGATCCTGAGTTTTATTCAAAAGACCCAAACCAGCATGGTACGTCCGATTTCGGTCGAGAATCGGAGGGTGTTGGGACGAACGTTTATAAAGATTCGACGTCAGGCATGGATATGGACGACGAAAATATGCAGGTAACTCACGATGTTCGTGAGGACAATCTGGGTGTAGGCCGTGTAGGTGAGCCAAAAGGCGAAAGCCTGGGCGGCACGCAGGAGTGGGACGTCGACGCTGACGCTATCTCCGACCAACCTAAGGGACAGATGATGAGCGACGACGCTGCGAAGAAACTAAGCGAAGTCGCCGAAAACCCGTCTGACGATGCGCTGTTCCATCGTGCTGATGCTACGTATCTGGAGGAGGGCGATGACCCGAATGCTGGTTATGATCCGCACAATGTAGGCTACAAGGGCAAAGACAAAGAAGATGTCCAGAAAAACGACGTAGATTAACAAAAATAAAATCAGCAATAGAATAAAAAGCGACCGGGAACGATCCCGGTCGCTTTTTATTGGATGGATTTCGTTTACACCTCCTTATGCTGACGATTCTTTCGTAAACTTGTCGTTTAATTGTTCAGCTAAACCAGCGGACAGCTACTCCGCACTCAGTACGTTGCTCATCGAAACCCGTGCATATGCCCGGGCGGGTCTTCTCGGTAACCCGTCCGACGGCTTTTTTGGTAAAACGATTGCCATCAGTGTTCGTAATTTTGGCGCATCCGTAACCCTGTACCGATCGCCCGAACTCCACATTGAACCCCAGCCTCAGGATACGAACGTGTTCAGAAGTTTGTATCATCTGCGTGATTCCGTCAGTACCCTTGGTTATCATGGGGGAGTACCTCTGTTAAAAGCGGCCATCAAAAAATTTGCTGAATACTGTGAAGCTGAACAGATCCGGTTGCCCAACAAAAACTTTTCGATTCGGTATAGTACGTCGATTCCCCGACAGGTGGGTTTATCAGGTTCCAGCGCCATTATTGTTGCTACGTTCCGGGCGCTCATGCAGTTCTATAACGTAGAGATTCCGCAGCCTATCCTGCCTAATCTGGTGCTTGCTACCGAAGCCGAAGAACTGGGAATTACGGCTGGTTTGCAGGATCGCGTGATTCAGTGTTACGAGGGTTGCGTGTACATGAATTTCGACCGGACCATTATGGAAAGTCAGGGACACGGTCAGTATGAACCCATTGAGCCCCGTCTGTTGCCCAAACTATACATTGCTTACAATACCGACCTGGGCAAACAATCGGGCCGCGTACATAACGATGTCAAAGGCCGATGGCTGAAAGGGGAACCGCTGGTTATCGAAACGATGAACGCCATTGCCAACGTAGCGCGGGAAGGGCACGATGCCATTCTTCGGCAGGATACGGAGGCTCTGAATGAACTGGTCAACCGTAATTTTAATTTGCGGTCCACCATTTACAACATCAGTGATCGAAACCGGAGCCTGATCGAAAAAGCGCGTTCCTGTGGTGCATCCGCTTCCTTCACCGGTTCGGGCGGCTCTATTATTGGCCTCTACCGCGATGATGCCATGCTGAACCGCCTGTTTGTTGAACTCAAAAAAATAAACGCCCGCGTTATAAAGCCATATGTAGTTTAAAAGGAGAAAGGGGAGGAGGGAAGAAAGGGACAATGGGATTTTTCTCCTCGTCCTTTTCCTCCCTCTCCTCCCTCTCCTCCCTCCTCCTTATGATCAAAAAAGCCGTTATCCCCGCTGCCGGACTTGGAACCCGGTTCCTGCCTGCCACGAAGGCCCAGCCTAAAGAAATGTTGCCCATCATCGACCGCCCAACGATTCAGTACGTCGTGCAGGAAGCGGTTGATTCGGGTATCGAAGATATTCTGATCATTACCGGTAAAGGTAAGCGTGCCATCGAAGACCACTTCGACCGGAATTTCGAACTCGAAACCCGGCTCGAAGAGAAAGAAGACCAGTTGTTGCTGGACGAAATGCGTCGACTTTCGGATATGGCTAACCTGCACTACGTTCGCCAGCGCGAGCTAAACGGCCTGGGTGATGCAATTCGGTATGCTCGTCACCACGTTGGCAATGAGCCGTTTGCCGTTCTTCTGGGCGATACGATCATGGATTCGGTGATTCCCGTAACCCAGCAATTGATCGATACGTATGCCCAATATGGCTGTTCGGTGATTGGCGTCGAGGAAGTGCCTCACGATAAAGTGAACCGCTACGGCATTGTTGGCGGTAAAGTCTTGAGTGATCGTATTCTGGAACTGGATAAACTGGTGGAGAAGCCCGCCCTCAATGAAGCTCCGTCGAACCTGGCCATTGCTGGGCGCTACGTATTGACGCCGGAGATTTTTGCCATGCTGGAGCAAACGCCTGTTGGGAAGAATAACGAAATTCAGTTGACGGATGCCATGCTGATGCTGCTCAAGCGTGAAAATCTCTACGCACATCGCATTGAAGGCAAACGGCACGATATCGGTAATAAGCTCGATTTTTTGAAAACAACGGTCGAGTTTGCCCTAAAGCGTCCCGAATTTGCGGATAAGTTCCGGGCGTTTCTGGAAGAGATTGTCAAAAAAGAATAAACAGACTCCAGACAGCCATGTATACGAACTATACGTTTAGTGGCATTCTGATCGGTTGCTTAATTGGGATTTGTGCCTGGCTGGTTCCACAGGGCGAGTATGGCGTAACACATCCATCCAGAACAGAGACGTTCAGACGATTCAGCGCGGATTCGCGGCCAAACATTGTTCTGATTGTGGCAGATGATCATGGGCGGGAAGCGGTTGGCTGCTATGGCAACACGGCCATCCGAACGCCAAACATCGACAAACTAGCTGCTGATGGTACGCGCTTCTCGAATGCGTTTTGCACAACGGCTAGTTGTAGCCCCAGTCGGTCGGTCTTGCTAACGGGCTTGCATAATCACGCCAACGGTATGTATGGGCTGGAACACCAGGTGCATCATTTCAGCTCGTTCGATACAGTACGTTCCTTACCCGTTTTGCTGGAACAGGCTGGCTACCGAACGGCTCGTATCGGAAAATTTCACGTAGCACCGGAACGTACGTATCATTTTCAGCAGGTATTAAAAGGCGGTGGCGTTAATGATCCGGCATCGATAGGGCGTAGTCCGGTGGAGATGGCGCGATTTTGTTATGATTTTATTCATGAAAAGTCAGGTCAACGTAGCGACGCCCAACCTTTTTTCCTGTATTTCGCTACTGACGACCCTCATCGCAGTAATACGGTTGGCCCTGATGGGAAGCCTATTTTCGATGGATCGAAGCCGAATGTCTTTGGAAACAAGCCCGGTGGGTATCCGCAGGTAGGCGATCATTTTTATCAACCGCGCGAGGTAAAAGTGCCGCCTTATTTACAGGATACAAAAGCCTGTCGGGCTGAACTAGCGCAGTATTATGAGTCGGTTAGCCGACTCGATCAGGGCGTGGGGCGATTGGTCGAGTATTTGAAAGATGCCGGTCAGTACGACAATACGCTGATTATTTATCTGTCAGACAACGGCGCTCCGTTTCCCGGTTCAAAAACAACTTTGTATGAGCCTGGAATGAAATTGCCTTGCATTGTCAAATTACCCAAACCACAGAAACGGGGCTTTATACAGGATGCTATGATCTCGTGGCTTGACGTAACGCCTACACTGCTGGATTTTGCGGGCGTTTCGGCCGGTAACGTACCCCGACAAGGTCGTTCATTTAAGGCTATTATTGAGCAGGAGAACATAACGGGCTGGGATGAAGTCTACGCGTCGCATTCGCTGCATGAGGTGACCATGTATTACCCGATGCGCGTGCTACGTGAACGACGATACAAATTGATTTACAACATTGCTCATGCGTTGCCGTATCCAATGGCGCTCGATCTGTACAATTCCTTTACATGGCAGGACATCCTTAGGACAAAGCAGAATGTATACGGCAAACGAACAGTAACCGCTTTTCTGCACCGGCCTCGCTTTGAACTATACGACCTTCAGGCTGATCCCGACGAAGTGCATAATCTGGCCACGAATCTAAAGTACCAGGCGACGCTGAAACGAATGCAGGAGAAACTAAAGCGCTTCCAGCAACAAACCCGCGATCCATGGGTAAGTAAGTGGGATTTTGAATAAAAAGGTAGCCTGGACTTTAGTCCGGGTAGCCGTCAGGCTAAGTTGTAATCAATATTTTTCGTTCTCTACAACTTAGCCTGACGACTACCCGGACTAAAGTCCAGGCTACCTTTATTTCGCTACGGTCGCAATTTTCAGCTCATTCAACTGCGCCTGGCTGATGACAGACGGCGAATCAATCATGACGTCGCGACCAGAGTTATTTTTCGGGAATGCAATGAAGTCACGGATGGAGTTTTCGCCACCGAAGATGGAACATAACCGATCGAAACCAAAGGCGATCCCACCGTGCGGAGGTGCACCGTATTCGAATGCATCCATCAGAAAGCCGAATTGTGCTTTCGCTTCGTCGTCCGAGAATCCCAGAATGCTGAACATCCGGGCCTGTAGATCACGATTGAAAATCCGAATCGATCCTCCACCAACTTCAGTGCCGTTGATCACCATATCGTAAGCATTGGCTCGAACGGCTCCCAGATCGCTATCCAGCAGCGGAATATCTTCCGGTTTGGGTGACGTAAAGGGATGGTGCATGGCAAACCAGCGTTGCTCTTCCTCGCCGTACTCAAGCAATGGGAAATCAAGCACCCACAACGAACTGAAGACATTTGAATCGCGTAGGCCTAAGCGGCTGCCCATCTCCAGACGTAGCTCACTCAGTTGTTTACGCGCCTTAGCTGCATCGCCCGAAATGATGAGTATCAAATCGCCGGGCTTTGCACCGAAATGAGCGGCCCACTTTTTTAGATCCTCTTCCGAATAGAACTTGTCGACCGATGATTTCAAGGAGCCATCTTCGTTATACCGAACGTAAATCAGGCCTTTCGCACCGATCTGTGGGCGTTTAATCCATTCCGTTAGCTCATCCAACTGCTTACGTGTATAGTGGGCGCAACCGGGTGCGTTAATGCCCACGACCAGTTCCGCCGAATCGAATACGCTGAAGCCTTTGCCTGACGTCATGTCAACCGTATCGAACGTACCTTTCAATTCGGTGAACTTCATGTCGAACCGCGTATCGGGTTTGTCGGAGCCATAGAACTTCATGGCGTCGGCGTAGGTCATGCGCGGCACCTCGTCCAGATCCACTCCCTTGACAGCTTTGAACAGATGCCGAATCAGTCCCTCGAACATGTTCAGAATGTCTTCCTGCTCGACGAACGACATTTCACAGTCGATCTGCGTGAATTCGGGTTGCCGATCGGCCCGGAGATCTTCGTCGCGGAAGCACTTCACAATCTGGTAGTATCGGTCAAATCCCGATACCATCAACAACTGTTTAAAGGTCTGGGGCGACTGAGGCAGGGCATAAAATTCACCCGGATTCATGCGGCTTGGCACTACGAAATCACGGGCTCCTTCAGGCGTCGATTTGATCAATACCGGCGTCTCAACCTCAATGAAATTCTGACCGTCCATGTACAACCGCGTTTGCTGCGCCATCCGATGGCGCAGTTCCAGATTCCGGCGAACCGGGTTCCGGCGCAGATCGAGGTAACGGTATTTCAGGCGCAGGTCATCGCCCCCATCGGTATCGTCTTCAATTAAAAATGGTGGCAATTTGGCCGGATTCAGTACATCCAGTGCCGTAACTTTTAATTCAATATCGCCCGTTGGCAGGTTTGGGTTCTTCGATTTCCGCTCGATGATCGTTCCCGTTGCTTTAAGCACGAATTCGCGGCCAAGCGAGCGGGCAATTGTAAAGAGTTCCGGGGCAGTTTGGCCATCTTCAAGAAGAAGTTGCGTAATGCCGTAGCGGTCGCGGAGGTCAATCCACAACACACCACCCTTATCGCGAATCGTCTGGACCCAGCCAGTCAACGTAGCAGTTTTAGTAGCGTCAGCAAGGCGGAGTTCACCGCAAGTGTGCGTTCGAAGCATTTCTAATGAGTGAATTTTGAATGAACGGTCCGTCGTCGCGGTGAATGTTCGAATGGGAACAGCTATAAACTATTCTGGCAGTCAACATTCTACCATTCAATCATTGAGATTGGCCGCAAAGGTACGGACTTCGACCGCAACGGGCAAAGTAATCTCAATAACATCCGGTCGCTTGAAACCCCTAAATCCCCAAAGCGAACTTTGCCCTTTCTTGAACAACGTTCGCTTTAAGGGATTTAGGGGTTTTGAAGGGTTTCTTAAGAAAAACTTACGGAAGAAGTTGCCCTGATAGGGATGAAGTTGAGTTCTGGAACCGGACGGGATTTGCGGGCGACAATGGCGCGTCTGAAAATAGCTTTCCCAAAGCTATGATCGGGTGCCAGACCGAAGCCGAGATGCGAAAAGCGGTGGGCTAACGTACTGATGTATTCAGCTTGCGCCAATGTAGGGGTATCCACACTAAAATTACCCGGATAACGTGCCTGGGCCAATAGCATCGTTTCGGCCAGACGAGCGTAGGAAATGCCATTGGGAAGTCCAATTGACCGCTGGTGAAAACGAAGATTCGGGGTAGCAACTAACCCGCCGTCAATGACCGTTACGTCGGGACGCTTCGTCAACAGCGACGGTTGCGTGTTACGTACCTGCGTATCGTCCAGAACCACCGCGCCGACTTTTAGATGATGTGCTTGCAGGGTGTGCTCTACGGCACTGGCAAGAACCACAACAATATCCGCCTGTTTTACTTTGTCGACTTGCTGAGATACGGTGTAGTCCACAGATGAGTTGACCGAGCGCATATCAGCCGCCAAACGATAAAGCCGGTGGCTGTTGCCATCGATGAGCAAATACCTGACGTCGTCCTGATGTTTAGCCAATAACGTACTGACTAACCTGCCTACGCTGCCTGTAGCCCCTAGTAAAGCCACTACTGGCTTAGGATTATGACACTCACGAATCAGTTGGGATAGTCGTTGCCAGAGCATGACTGACGTGTAGGTATTTCCATTCGTGACCGGTAAATACGGATTTGCGTTCACTCGCTTGCCATCCTGCGTTATCGATGATATAAGACCACTTAAGCCCATAATTTCAGCCCCTTTCGACGCGGCCAGCGCTAGCGCTTCTTCAATACAAGGAACCATTTCGTTTTGCTGCTTCAGCAGTTGCTGACCTGTATACGGTAGCATGATGATATGACCTTCAGGCTCGGTAGCATTCGGTGTCAGGGTTACGTCGCTCCAGATAAACGGCGCCAGTGGACGGTTACGTAGTGCCAGTCGATACACCGCGTCCGGAATCCAGCCGAGCGGAGTCGCCAGTGCCCTAAGGTCTTTTCGATAACTATTGCGGAGGTGAACCAGAAACGCGAACTTTTTCATGAGCTTGATTCCAGTAGGGAGGACTAAACGTGTAAATACGTTAGTCGAGATAAGGGGTTCTACTGGAAACAAAGAAGCGAAACCCCCTAAATCCTCGAAGGGGACTTTGCTCATTTTTAGGCAAAATTCCCTGAAGGGCAGGGCGGTTAACTTCTGATTGTCAACCCTAAAAGGGTGTAATCTTTATAGAAAAAGTAACCACCAATATAGCTAGAACCCCGGAGGAATGACATGATGCCACCCCTCCGGGGTTCTAGCTATATTGGTGGTTACTTTTTCTGCTTATTTCTACAATGATTTCGTCCCTACGGGATTAGCACTTAACAGCCCTGCCCCTCCAGAAGATTTAGGGGTTTATCTATTACTTCCGATAATCCAACGCTGGTTTTCGATTGCCCAGCAGCGCTTCGTATTTAAAATCAGCACCACGTTTCTGAGTCCATTCAGCACGGGCTTTTTCGATGAGCGTTGGCGTTTTGTACAGATCCAGTGCGGTCATAGCCAGGGTTTTGGCCGCAACGAGCATACCTTTCTGCCCAATGGTCATACCACTGGCCGCTGTTGATTGCCAGCTATGCGCTGATGAACCCGGTACCCACGTAGCGGTCGATAAACCAACCGTTGGTACCACCCAGCTTACATCACCAACATCGGTAGACGCGCTGCTGGTTGTGGTTTCGGACGCCGTACGGAAATCGTTTATTTTGGCCGCACTCTCAATCGGTACCTTCGGACCGTTGAAGGTTTCACTGATCTTTTTAGCAAACTCTGTTTCCTCGGGTGTGTAATTGATACCACCGACGGTTTGCAGATTCTGATGCATGGCCTCTGCCAGTGTTACGTTCGGGAGCAGGTTATAGACGCCACCCAGTACTTCCCATTCCACTTGCGTACCTGTTCCTTTAGCAGCTCCTTCGGCGGCATTTTCAATCCGCTTCCAGACGCTTTGGAGTATGTCGCGATCTTTGTGACGAGCATAATAATAGACTTCTGCAAAAGCCGGTACTACATTCGGCGCTTCGCCACCGCGCGTAATAACGTAGTGAATGCGGGTATCCGACGGAATGTGTTCACGCATCATGTTGACCATATAATCCATGGCTTCGACACCGTCCAGCGCCGACCGGCCTCGTTCGGGCGAAGCGGCAGCGTGGGCCGCAATGCCTTTAAAGCGAAACTTGGCATTTTTATTCGCCAGCGACGAACTGGCATCGGCCGCATTCTGAGCGCCGGGGTGCCAGTGTAACACGACATCGACATCGTTGAACAGACCTTCACGCACCATGTATACTTTTCCCGACCCCCCTTCTTCGGCAGGGCAACCGTAAATTCTGATCGTTCCTGTATGCCCCGATCTCTTAAGCCAGTCTTTCACCTCGACAGCCGCTGCGACCGAAGCTGTCCCAAACAGGTTATGACCGCACCCATGACCGCCTTTCTGACCCGCAATAGGTGTAAAATCAGGTTTTGCTTCTGTGGCCAGGCCGGGCAGTGCATCGTATTCACCCAGAATCCCGATAACGGGTTTACCTGATCCATACGTGGCGACAAAGGCCGTTGGAATTCCCGCTACGCCCGTTTTTACGTCGAACCCTTCTTTCTTTAACTGTTCTTCCAGCAGGTTCGAACTTTTTTCTTCCTGGTAACCCAGTTCAGCAAAATCCCAGATTTGCTTCGAGATACCCGCGTATTCGGGAAACCGCTTATCCAGGTCAGCAATAACAGTTTTCTTATCGGGGTCGACGGCGGGTGTAGCTGCTTTCTTTGCTTTTGGCTGCGCTACGACAAGCAACGGCAGCAGAAGAGCTGCTGTGAGGAATTGTGTTTTCATTTAAGTCGTATTCGGGTAATTGAGTTGTAAACCAATAAAAATAGGGCAAAAAGGGCAGGTCGGCAATATAATTTAAGCAAGATTTGCTTTAGTACGTAATTCCCGAAAGTATGTCTACCTCATTTGACCAGGCTCAATTAACCATTTACACTCGAAAATTTACCAAGCTTAAACAGGGTAGTACGCCCTATGGTAAAGCTCCTCATAAACCCGTTTTCCTGCTTACGCTCCTCGAATTGATTGACAAGCGGCTGATTACCGACAACCACGTAACAGTTACCCCCGAATTGGTCGCTACGTTTAAAGAAAACTTCTCGTTGCTAGTCAAAACAGCTCACAAAGACGACTTTACACAACCGTTTTTCTACCTACAGAGTGATGGCTTCTGGTTTCTAAAAAATAAGACAGGCGAGTTGCTTAATACGTATATCCGTAGCGTTCAAACACTCAGTGATCGGCTTAACTACGGCTATTTCGCTGATGATCTATTCGATCTACTAGCTAATGACTACGCTCGACTGCATCTCAGAAATACTCTGCTTGACTACTATTTCACCGATATTAAGACCGAATTTCTACGTATCAAAAATGCTGGCCGTAGTTATCTACAGGATTTGGAAACGCATTTGTTGAATGAGAGGGAAGCGTCCTACATGCCCCTGCAAGTTACTGAAGACGAGGAAACACGATTTGTTCGGGGTGGCCTGTTCAAGAAATTAGTGCCGAAAGTATACGATTTCACATGCGCTATTTCGGGTATGAAAGTGATTGCCGTTGATGGCTCCTCACTGGTGGAAGCGTGTCACATCGTCCCCATCAGCGTAGCGGGCGACGATAAAGTCACGAACGGAATTGCCCTTTGCCCAAATCTACACACCGCCTTCGACCGGGGCATGATTAGCGTAGATGAGCAATTACGTGTCGTAGTCTCGCCCTCATTGGCTGACAACGTAGCGAGTCCATACAATCTAAAACAGTTTCAGGGTCAGCCGTTACGTCTGCCATTTGGAGAAATGCATTACCCGAAAATAGAGAGTTTTCGGTGGCACATGCGGGAGCGATTTAAAGAATAAAAAGTGTTCTCGTTTAGGACAACGCCGGAGCCAAATACTCCTATACAGGCTGAATCGTTAGAAACGTGTTATTCCTGGTAGTTAGTGATTCCATTTCAGACCAGTTGTTTTAAACGTGATCTGTCGTTTACCCTGTCCTGCAAACTCAACGTCGACAACCATGTTTCGGGCGGCTTTCATTTTGTTGATCAGCGTTTGTTCGGAGTTGAAAAAGACAATGTTAGCACTGCCGTTTTCGGCTGCCAAGAAGGCATACGTCATGGGTGGGCCACCATCAAAACGAACGCGGGCTTTGCCCTCCTGAAAACTTCGATTGAATTGCCCCTTCGATACCTGGATGTATACATGCGTGTCCGTCTCGCGTTTGCGAATGGTCATCGTCGCTGTAGAACCTCCGTTATAAGGAAAATCGAACTCGAGTAGAGTAGGGGAAATGATCGACGCCTTATACACAGTACGTCCTTCTTTATCGACCTTTTTCTCATAGTGCCACGCATTGCTACCCGCAACAGCACCGTTTTGAGGAGTTGGTTTATCTGGTAAAGCGTCAACCGGTCGTGTAGCGGTATTTACGCTGGTGTTAATCGAGTCGGCGGCTTTGTTCTGCGTTGATTTTTCATTGCCAGAACAAGCTACAACAGTCAGCAGGCTAAGTACGTAAAGTAAGACCTTCATAGAGGCTAATATAGTATTTTGGGTATTTCCAGGAGACGATTTGTCTTGTGTGCGACATCAACGGAGTGCCGAAATGCGGATAATGGATTGATACGTATGAGGTTATAAAACGTTCTGGCGAGTAAAAGTTTTCTATTTTTGGTCTGTACTTACCCCATCCGATTCTTTACCATGCTTTACGCTAATGGAACGTCGGCTATCGTGATTGCTTTCGTTCTTTTTCTGCTCATGCTAACCGTTCATTGGGCTGGTTTACGAGTACGCTTACTTCGCCGTCGGCAACGACCTGATGAGACTATAAATGGCGGTAGCATCGAAGGCTCTTTACTAGGGTTATTGGCCTTGCTGCTGGCCTTCACGTTTAGTATGGCGAATGAGCGCTACGATACCCGGCGAGCCGTTATTATTCAGGAAGCGAATGCTATTGGTACAGCCGTGCTCCGTGCTGATCTGTATCCAGACACAACGCGCCAACAATTTCGGGCTGATTTTAAGCAGTATGTCGAAGCCAGGATTTCCTATTACACCGCAGGCGTTGATTCTGATCGCATTCAGGCGGCTGTACGTCAATCTGACCAGTATTCGGCGGTCATCTGGGCGCGGGCTACGAGGCTATCTCGCCAAACAAATAACCTACTACCAGCTAACCTGATGATTCCGGCGCTAAACGACATGATTGATGTGGTCACCACGCGCGACGCTGCGTTAATTGCCCAGATTCCCGCGTCAATTATGTATGTATTAATAAGCTTATGTCTGGTGGGTAGTTTTATCATTGGCTATATGGCTGAGAAATCAGACTGGATGCTGACGATCTGTTTTGCTTTTATGACCGCCCTGTCGATTTACCTGATCCTGGACCTCGACCGACCCCGCCAGGGCCTGATCACCACCGACGCTATGCATCAGAAAATGGTAGACTTACGGGCAATGTTTCCGGAGAAATAAAGTTCTCATTTAAATGCCGAGTCGTCACTTTTTCTTAAGTTTGGGGTATATTTTCGATTTATGTTCATTCGTCAAACAGTATCTTTTGCAGCGGCTATTTGCCTGTCTGTTTTAGTAGTTAGTGGTCTAACAGGTTGTCAGTCAAAGGGTTCGTCTTCAGAGGCCACGACTTCTTCTGATTCAGCCGCTGCGAGTTCATCTTCTAAAGAAACAGCTGCAACCACCACTTCAGCGCCCGATCCGAGTTCGATTCCTGCCAGTAAAATTGCCGATGCGGCTAAGATTCTGGCTCGTCCGCAGGTGCCTATTCTGTGCTATCACCAGGTTCGCGATTGGCGCGCCAGTGATTCCAAAAGCGCCAAGGATTACATTATTCCCGTGGCGGCTTTTAAGGAACAGATGCAGATGCTGGCCGATAGCGGCTACCATACGATTCTGCCTGACCAGCTGTATGCGTATATGACTACGGGTGCGCCCTTACCACCCAAACCGTTTATGCTTACCTTCGATGATGGCGATCTGGATCAGTACGAAGTAGCCGCTCCCGAGCTTGAAAAACACGGTTTCAAGGGTACGTTCTTCATCATGACCGTAGCGATTGGCCGGCGGGGAAAACAGCCGTATATGGACAAAACCCAGATCAAAGACTTAGCTGATCGGGGGCATACCATCGGGGCGCATACCTGGGACCATCACAATGTGAAAAAATACCAGGGCGATGACTGGAAAATTCAGCTGGAAGAGCCAAAAGCTAAGCTGGAAACCATTACCGGTAAACCCGTTCGGTATTTCGCTTATCCGTTCGGTTTATGGAATAAACCTGCGTTGCCTGAGATCCAAAAGCGTGGGTATGCAGCCGCTTTTACGCTGGCCGACAAACGCGACGATCAAATGCCGCTTTACACCGTTCGACGGATCATTGCGGGGGGGCAATGGAAAGCGACAACCATGTATCGGAACATGATTCAGAGTTTCGACGATAAATAATGCGTTATTATTGATAAATAAGAAAAGCGGCTATAAAGTCGCTTTTCTTATTTTAGGAGAAAATGCTGGTTTACTGAGTATTTTTTTGAGAAGTCTGCTTAACTTGACTTTGCTGGGAGTATAATTCGCCAAAACCCATCTCTACAACCAGGTAAGGCAATAAAAAACGGCTGTGAACCCCTCCTAAATTCGTTTTATGAATCCATCGTATACACGAAGAACTTTCGTTAAGAGTATAACTGCCACAGCGCTAAGCCTGAGTTTGCCGGACATGCCTCCACGAATGCTGGCACCCGGTAAACGCGTTGGGATTATCGGGCTCGATACGTCGCACAGTACCGCTTTCACGAAAGTACTCAATGCTTCCGACGCTCCTGCCGATTACAAAGGCTATCGGGTGGTTGCGGCTTATCCATGTGGTAGCAAAGACATTGAGTCGAGCGCTTCTCGGATTCCTGGCTATAGCGAAGAGGTAAAAAAAGCGGGTGTAGAACTAGTCAACTCGATCGATGAATTGTTAGGGAAAGTTGATGTTGTGCTGCTGGAAACCAACGATGGGCGATTGCATCTGGAACAGGCTACGCAGGTTCTGAAAACGGGTAAACGACTGTTCATCGATAAACCGATCGCAGCCTCACTAGCCGATGCCGTAGCCATTTTCAAAACGGCAAAAAAATATAACGTTCCCATTTTTACGTCGTCGTCCCTGCGGTATATAAAGGGCGTTGAAGGGCTGAACAAAAGCCAGGTGCTTGGCGCGGATACGTTTAGTCCCGCCAAATTGGAGAAGACCCACCCGGATCTTTTCTGGTATGGTATACATGGTGTAGAGACCTTGTTTACCGTTATGGGTCGGGGTTGTAAGCAAGTCGTTCGCGTTCACACCGAGAACACAGACGTAGTGGTTGGCACCTGGGCGGATGGTCGGATTGGTACCTTTCGCGGAACCCGAACCGGCAAAGCGGAATATGGCGGAACCGTCTACGGCGAAAACGGCAACGTAGTATTAGGGCCATACATGGGTTACGAACCGTTGCTACGTGAAATCATCCACTATTTTGACACGGGAATCACACCGGTCACGCCCGAAGAAACGCTGGAAATTTTTGCGTTTATGGAAGCGGCTGACGAAAGCAAACGGCAGGGCGGAGTTCCGATTAAGTTGGAGAACGTCATGAGTAAAGTCGGTCGGCTATAGGATAGATAGCCTTAATTAGAAATAGATTCGTACTATGTATAGTCAGTTCATTTTACCAGTTTTGAGGAAATGAAAACGCCAATCGACTCTCGCCGGGAGTTTATCAGGAAAACGGTAACGAGTGCTACAGCTTTGTCGATCGGTGGTATCCTGCCCGGTTTCAGCGCCCGAAGTTATACCAACATTATAGGGGCTAACGAACGTATACAGGTTGGCGTTATGGGGGTTAATAGCCGTGGGTTGGCCTTAGCCAGTAATTACGCACTTCAACCGAATTGCGAGGTAATGTACATCTCCGACGTTGATTCGCGGGCGGCCGATAAGTGCATGTCAACGGTAGAAGGAATTCAGAAAAAGAGACCGAAAGCCCAGCCCGATTTTCGGAAAGCGCTGGAAGATAAGGATATGGACGCGCTGGTGATTGCCGCTCCCGATCATTGGCACGCACCTGCCGCCATTCTGGCGTCGAAAGCAGGCAAGCACGTTTATCTGGAAAAACCCTGTAGCCACAACCCAAATGAAGGGGAGTTACTGGTAAAGGTGGCTGCCAAGTACAAAAATGTTATCCAGATGGGAAATCAGCGCCGGACGTGGCCGAACGTAGCTGCGGCCATCACTGAACTCAAAAATGGCGTGATTGGTCGGCCCTACTTTGCGAAAGGCTGGTATACCAACAACCGGCCGTCGATGGGCATCGGCAAGACAACGGCGGTACCGTCGTGGCTGGATTACGAACTGTGGCAGGGACCGGCTCCGCGTCAGGCGTTTAAGGATAACCTGATTCACTATAACTGGCATTGGCGCTGGCACTGGGGTACGGGTGAGTGCCTCAACAACGGTACGCACATGGTTGATCTGATGCGCTGGGGACTGGGCGTTGATTACCCAACGCGCGTTACGTCGTCGGGTGGGCGTTATCGCTATCAGGACGACTGGGAAACCCCCGATACGCAAGTCGTTACTCTGGAATTCGCGAACAATACTAATATGACCTGGGAGGGCAGAAGTTGCAATGGCCGAACGGTAGAGGGCAACAGTGTTGGCGTGATTTTTTACGGAGAAACCGGCTCACTCCTGATTGAAAGCGGTAACTCGTATAAAATCTTCGATCTGGAAAATAAGCTGGTCAAAGAAACGAAGAATGACCTGCCCATCGACCCGCGCGACCGAATGAATCCGTCGCAAAAGCTGGACGCATTCCACATTCAGAACTTTTTCGACGGGATCAAGAAAGGAACGCCGTTGGCATCGGATATTCTGAGCGGTCACAAGAGTACGTTGTTGTGTCAATTGGGCAACATTGCGCTACGTTCGGGTGATGCACTTCGGATTGACCCGACCAACGGCCACATCAAGGATAATCCAAAGGCTATGAAATATTGGCAGCGAACGTACCAAAAAGGCTGGGAGCCAACTGTTTAGTACTAGTTAACGTAGCGTGGGTCTTCAACCCGCGTAGCCTACCCCTACGCGGGTTGAAGACCCACGCTGCATAAATCAAAACGAATAGGCATGAGTGAAATAAGCCAGCAGGTGGATGCCCTGCAAGTGCGTGTTTTTGAGACAAGAAAGGCCATGGGTACGGCCGCCGGACAGGACGTAGTGGCTAAAATAAACGAACTGTTACGCGAAAAAGAAGTCCTTCGGATTGTTTTTGCCGCTGCCCCTTCCCAGAACGAACTCCTGGAATATCTAGCCACTACTAAGGATATCGACTGGTCTCGCATTGACGTGTTTCACATGGACGAATACGTTGGTCTGTCAGCTGATGCGCCCCAACGGTTTGGTCATTTCCTGACTGAGAAGCTATTCGCGGTCGTGAAGCCCCGAACGGTTTATCTGATCGATGATTCGGCGGGGGCTGATAGAGCCTGCGAACAGTATGCACACCTGTTAAGCCAGGCTCCTATTGATATTGTTTGCCTGGGTATCGGCGAAAATGGTCATCTCGCCTTTAACGATCCACCTGTGGCTGATTTTAATGATTCAGAAATCATTAAGCGCGTACAACTCGATTCGATTTGTCGACAGCAACAAGTGAATGACGGCTGTTTCCCCACGTTTGACGACGTACCAGCAGAAGCGCTGACGTTAACCATTCCTACTTTGCTGGCTGGGCAGCATTTATTCTGCGTGGTGCCTGGAAAAACGAAGCATGACGCAATACAGAATACGCTGTATGGGCCGATCACAACGGCCTGCCCGGCCTCCATTTTGCGCCAGCATCCCGACTGTACGCTATACGTAGATCAGGATTCTTATGGTCAACCTGTTGCGTGATGAAATCAGCACACACACTCCCGAGCCAGTTTGTCTGTGGAAGGCATTACCAAACGGGTGAGCCTTTGATCATTACGTGGCAAGCTGGTGTGATCAGTCAGATTGAGTCGCTGACTGAACCACAAACGGATCTGCCGCTCATTGGGCCTGGTTTAACGGATTTACAGGTCAACGGTTTCCGGGGTGTGGATGTGAACAGTGATACGCTGGCCGTAGAGGATGTTGAAGCCCTGACTCAGTCGCTGTGGAGTTGTGGCGTTACGTCCTATCTGCCAACGGTGATTACCAATTCTGATAGCCGAATCAAAACGGCTTTGCAAACGATTCGGGAAGCCTGCGAGCGTTTTCCAATGGTTAAGAAGAGCATCGCTGGAATACACCTGGAAGGGCCGTTCATTTCGCCCCAGGATGGACCCGTGGGTGCACACCCCAAAGCCTACGTCAAAGCACCGGACTGGTCGCTTTTTGAGGAATTTTTGAACGCGTCGGGGCATCAGATCAGAATAGTTACGGTATCCCCGGAATGGCCGGAGTCCACCGATTTTATCCGGAATTGTGTAGCGGCTGGTGTTATCGTTTCGATTGGCCACACAGCCGCTACGTCGGAACAAATTCGGGATGCGGTTGCGGCTGGTGCGCGACTGTCTACGCATTTAGGAAATGGTTCGCATCTGGTATTGCCCCGCCATCCGAATTATATCTGGGAACAATTGGCGCAGGATGAACTAACAGCCTGTGTAATTGCCGACGGCTTTCATTTGCCGGACGCCGTGTTGAAAGTGATTATGAGAGTAAAGCAGGGTCGAACGTTACTGGTCAGCGACAGTGTCGGTCTGGCCGGTTGCCCGCCGGGTCAATACAGCACGCACATTGGCGATAACGTAGTACTAACGGAGGAAGGTAAGCTCCATCTGGCAGGCAAACCTAACGTACTGGCGGGTTCAGCTCAGCCGCTGATCTGGGGTGTTCAGCATTTACGACAACGCCAGTTAAGTCCATTAGATACCGCCTGGGATATGGCTTCAGTATTACCTAGCCGTTTTCTGGGCTTGCCTCAACAGCAAGGTTTGGCAATAGGTGCTCCCGCTGATTTAGTTGTTTTTGAACAAACGAATGCGGAACTGCAGATTCTTGAAACGTATAAAGCTGGTCAGAAGGTCTATCAGCGTCAGTATCAACTTTGATAAACCGGGCCGCTGATGCGGTTTTAAATTTTGTCAAAGCTTAAATCTCAAGCCGTAAAAACACACCCACATGATCACTTCAGACACCATAGACAGCCAGGTCGCTCCGCCCCGAAATACAACGGGTTCTATCGTGATTATTGGCGTTATGTTTTTCATTTTCGGCTTTGTTACCTGGATCAACTCCATCCTGATTCCGTATTTCAAAATTGCCTGTGAGTTGACGCATTTTCAATCGTATCTGGTTGCCTTCGCGTTCTACATTTCGTACCTGGTTATGTCGATGCCCGCAGCGCTGTTGTTGAAGAAAGTAGGATTCAAGCAGGGGATGATGGTGGGTTTCTTCATCATGTCGCTGGGGGCATTGCTATTTATTCCGGCGGCCTACACCCGAACGTATTTTTTGTTTCTGACGGGATTGTTCACCATCGGCACGGGTCTGGCCGTTCTGCAAACCGCTTCGAATCCCTACGTAACGATTTTAGGACCCATCGAGCGGGCAGCCCAGCGGATGAGCATCATGGGTATCTGCAACAAAACAGCTGGGATCATCGCCCCATTGCTGTTTGCCGCTGTTATTCTGAAAGCATCGGATGCCGATTTGTTTAAGCAGTTACCGCTTATGACACCTGGTGATCGGGCCGTAGCGCTGGATGAACTGATTCGGCGGGTCATTGTGCCCTATGCCTGCGTAGGGGCTGTGCTCTTTGGTCTGGGCCTGTTTATCCGCTTTTCGCCACTGCCCGAAATTGATACCGAAAACGAACCTGAAGAACTGACTGCCGCCAATGCTGACAAAACCAGTATTCTTCACTTCCCGCATCTGGTACTGGGTGCGCTTGCCATTTTTTTTCACGTTGGTTCGCAGGTAATTGCGATTGATACGATCATTGGGTATGCCAGTTCGATGAATATTTCGCTGCTGGAAGCCAAAGGATTTCCGGCTTATATTCTGTTCATGACCATTTGTGGCTACGTTGTTGGCATCATCACCATTCCCCGATTTATTCAGCAGGTAAACGCACTACGTATCTGTACAGGTCTGGGTTTAGTGTTGAGCCTGGCAATTTTATTTTCGCATGGCGAAGTCAGCTTACTAGGGCACCGATCGGACGTATCACTCTGGTTTCTGGTTAGTTTAGGGCTGGCTAATTCGCTGGTATGGGCGGGCATCTGGCCGCTGGCGCTGGCAAGGTTGGGGCGTTTTACGAAAGCGGGTGCTTCCCTGATGATTATGGGCCTGTGCGGCAATGCCATCATGCCGCTGATCTACGGATACCTGGCAGATGCGTTCACGTTACGTCAGGCTTACTGGATCTTGGTACCTTGTTATCTCTATTTACTTTTTTACGCTATGTATGGACATAATTTGAAACGATGGCGGTGAATAGTTGATATGATCAAACGAACTTAAACGGCTTGGTTCGGCTCCTGCGGGGTCGAACAGGAAAACCCTTTTATAACGGATGAAACCATCGCTTTTATTTTTCTGGGCAACCCTGCTGACGTTACGTCTTGCGACTGCTCAAACTAACCCGCCCCGTCTGATTATTCGTGGCGATGATATGGGGTATTCACACGCAGGTAATGAAGCGATTTTGACATGCTATAAAGAAGGTATCGAAAAATCGATTGAAGTACTTGTTCCGTCGCCCTGGTTCCCAGAAGCCGTTGAGATGTTGAAGCAAATTCCGGATGCCGATATTGGCGTTCATTTAACACTGACCAGTGAGTGGGATAATATCAAATGGCGTCCATTATCGGATTGCCCTAGTTTGCGCGATGCGGATGGCTATTTTTATCCGATGATACGTCCCAATAAAGATTATCCGAAACGATCCGTCGTTGAAAATGACTGGAAACTAGCCGATATTGAAAAAGAATTCCGGGCGCAGATTGAACTGGCGATGAAGAAAATTCCCCGGATCAGCCATTTCTCGGGCCATATGGGCTGCACTAGTTTGAATGATGAGGTGAAAGACTTGGTAAAGAAGCTGGCGCAGGAATACCACATTAAACACACTGACATGAGCCTTCGGGACGCGGGCGTTACGTATACGGGCTATGTTGGGGCGCACGTAACAGCGGAAGAAAAACTACAGAGTTTTACAAAAATGCTTGAAAGCCTCGAGCCCGGAAAAACGTATCTGTTTGTCGATCACCCCGGCCTAAATACGCCCGAAGTACAGGCCATTCATCACATTGGCTACGAGAACGTTGCTGCTGATCGGCAGGGTGTGACGGATATCTGGACAAATCCGCGGGTGAAGCAACTCATCAAGGACAAAAGGATTCAGTTGATTGGCTACAACCAGTTATAACATGTTATTGATCAGTACGAAATTTTTTCCTTGCCTATGAAGCAACTTTTTCTATTTACTACGCTACTTAATTTCTCTCTTTCAATTGTCTGGGCTCAAACAAAAAGCCAACATCAAGCCTACGTAGAAGTAGGCGGTTTAGTTTCGTCGACCGATCGTACACCCTTTTGGTTGCGGGCAAATCAGTTTGGGACAGTACCCAACTCAGCGCCGGTAGGTACGTTGCGAGCGGGTATAACCGGTTCTGTTCTGTTGACGGATACGGCGGGAGCCTACGCTCGTAAAGCGCCAAGCCGGGCGTGGGTACTGAACTATTCGGCCGAAGCCGTTGGGAACGCTGGTAAAGAAAACCAGTTGCTGGTACCGGAGTATTACGTAAAGCTGGCACATCGGCAACTAGAGCTGGTGGTTGGTCGACGGCGCGAAGTAATTGGTTTGGTTGATACCCTCCTCTCGTCGGGATCATACTCCTGGTCGGGGAATGCGCTGCCCATTCCTAAAATTCGGTTTGGCACAAAAGGATTCGCGCCTATTGGTCGTAAAAAATGGCTGGCTATCAACGCTTTCATCGCTCATGGTTGGTTTGCCAATACCGCTTATATGAAGCATTCCTTTCTGCACCAGAAATCCATAATCTTCCGGGTTGGTAAACCAACGTCGGCACTACGTATTTATGCGGGTATCAACCACAACGCACAATGGGCTGGTCATTCTGATTCACTGGATTATCATTATGCCGTGAACGGGCAGCTTCCAAATCAACTAAGCGATTTCCCGAATGTACTGTTTGCTATTCGGATGGATGGCCTGAATAACTCACGCGTTACGTCGTTCGACTACGTTAATATGTACGGGAATCATATCGGAAATTATGATTTTGGGGTTGAGCTACGCCTTCCAACTGTCGCCGTTGTCTTGTACCATCAGCATAGTTTTGATGATCTGTCCGGCATATTATTTAGGAATACACCCGACGGTCTGAGTGGCATCCGGATTCAACCCATACGGCATGGTTCGTCTATGTTTCGAGTGGAGAATTTTCTGATTGAGTTTTTATCGACACTGAACCAAAGCGGACCAGCTTTTGACCCAAACGTGAATCAAACGGAGACGGGAGCGGACAATTATTTCAATAACCAGCAATATCAGGATGGGTGGTCCTATAAGGATCATATTCTTGGTACACCCTTTATTACGTTAAAAAAGGACATTAAGTCAGAAAATCAGACGAATACACAATGGGCGATTAACAATAATCGAGTACAGGTTGCCCATATGGCTATGCAGGCTACGATAGCACAACGAATGAACATAGTAGCGAAAATTTCATACAGCAAAAACTATGGTATACCTTCGGGACCCTTGTTAACGGTACCTTCACAATGGTCATCGCTGGTTCAACTGGGTGTACCGCTGTCCTGGTTGGGAGGAACCTTGCTCACGGCTTCAGCAGCAGCTGACTTCGGCCAACTTTATGCGAACGCTATCGGCGCTTATGTAGGTTTGCGGAAAACCGTTTGGCACCAGGCCAGGTAGTACGTTCTGCCAGGCATATAAACCAACCCTTGTAACGTGTAGTCTAGACGCATACTCTGTCTATTCTCGAAAAACTTTCCCTTTTTTGAGTTGTTAAAAAAACCGTAACATTACCGCGACGCATGAACACACCAATTCGTTTAGCACTCGACCGGACGCCCAATACAAACCACACCGGATTCTATGTCGCCCTGGCGAAAGGCGCTTACGAAGAAGCCGGGCTTGCGGTAGAATTTATTGCGCCTGATCAGGAAAATTATCAGACGATGCCCGCCCGGCGTGTTGCACAGAGTGACGCTCATCTGGCCATCACTCCCTCCGAAAGTGTTGTCAGTTATCAGTCGAACGGAATTCCGCTCGTGGCCGTCGCTACGTTACTGGCCCGCGATATTAGCGCTATTATGACGCTGAAAGAAAGTGGGATTAGTCGCCCAAAGGAGTTAGATGGGAAAGTATATGCTTCCTACGGAGCTCGTTATGAGGAAGATCTTATCCGGCAATTGATTCAGAACGATGAGGGAAGAGGTCAGTTTGTAGCTCATAAGATGCCGTGGTCGGGTATATGGCGTGCGCTGCTAACCCGAGAGGTTGACGCAGCCTGGTTTTGGCTGACCTGGGAGGGCGTTAAAGCGGATATAGAAGGCGTTGAGCTTAATCAGTTTTTATTCGATGAGTATGAAATTCCATATGGCTATAATCCGGTCCTGACGGGACATCGTGATTGGCTCACACCGAACGGAGATGCGGTTCGTAAGTTTCTTGAAGCAACGGCTTCTGGCTTCCGGTTTGCGATGAAAAACCCCGATGAGGCCGCCCGAATTCTTATGAAAACAGCTAAGCATTCTACGTTAACCGACCGAAACTTCGTGGAGCAGAGCCAGCAGATGGTTTCCGGTTATTATTTGGATGGTGAGGGACACTGGGGACTTATGCACCGACCGATTTGGGCGTCCTTCGTCAGCTGGATGATCCGAAACCGAATGCTTACGGATAAAGACGGCGAAGTGATTCAGAAACTGGATGTAGATACTTTGTTCACCAACGAATATTTAGAAGGCACTCCGGCACTAATTCGCTGGTAGCAGGGACGTACTGCCGCTGACACTCATCGACTCAACCAACAGTTTATCCGCCAATCGTTGCCATCGATTCGGTCACAACGCTACGTTCTTGTTCGGCCTCGAAGCCGTTGGCGGGTCGGTGGGCGAAGGCTTGCAGAAAGGCCGCAGTCAGCTCCTCATCGGATGCACCAGATCGGAGCAAAGCCCGAGCATCCAGTACGCCGTTGTCGTATAAGCAGGTTTTCAGAGTGCCTTGTGCCGTTAGCCGAATACGGTTGCAGGTGCCACAAAACGTTCGGCTAAAAGCGGCTATAACGCCAATTGTGCCCTGGTGACTCGGAATCTGGTAATTAGCCGACGTTGAAAACGGTGGATCGGGAAGTTTTTCCAGCGTTGGAAAATGAGCCCGAATTTCGTCGATGATCCGTCGGTGCGTCCAGTGGAGTATGGGATAATGGCTACCTTCACCGTTAAAAGGCATTTCTTCAATAAAGCGCACATCAACCGGCAACGTACGGGTCAGATCAGTCAGCGGAATCAAATCCTGGGTATTCTGCCCCTCCATCACAACCGCGTTGATCTTGGTTTGAATCCCAGCCTCCAGTAGTGCATCCAGAGTTTTCAGGACAGCAGGTAACTCATCGCGTCGGGTAATTTTGTGAAAACGCGCCCGATCCAGGGTGTCTAAACTCAAATTCACGGATCGAACTCCCAGCGCGGCTAATTCGGCGACATGCGGCCCCGTTAGTACGCCATTCGTCGTCATGGAGAGATCGGTCAGCCCGTTTATATCCGCCAGCCGATGCATGAAGGCCATCAGCCCCGACCGCACGAAGGGTTCTCCGCCCGTAATACGTACCTTATTTACGCCCAGTCGTGCTAAGACACGCACGAGCCGCTCCATCTCCTCAAATGTGAGAACCTGATGCTTGGGCAAATATTTGATACCTTCTTCGGGCATGCAGTAAAAGCACCGCAGGTTGCAGCGGTCTGTTACAGCTAGTCGAAGATACGAGATGGGGCGATTGTGATTGTCGTAGATCATGCGATACGCTATTAACACAAAATTACGGATTTTGATTGCGACAGTTAGGTAATTCGATACGTATTAGTGCTCATTAAAAATGAGAACAAACCTGTTTATTTGCGATTTGTTTATAAATTAATATTATTTTTGGAGAATATTTACTGGTCTCATCTGTGAAGAAAGTTGTTTCTATCGGGCTTTTTGCCTTGTTCCTGTATCACACGCTGGCGTATGTGCTGGTGTTTGTTGGTACGTGGTGGCAGGCGGAGCATGATCTATCGGAACGGCTTTTGGTGTATAGATCTGTAGATAGTATCGTTGAATTCGAAATCCCCCTGAAAGACAAGCTCGATGCGAACACCATTGCCAGCACAACGTCTGACGGGTTCAGTTACCGGGGGCAGTATTACTCGGTAGTAAGTATGGAACTCCAGGGCAATACGTTGCATATTGCCGGGCTTCAATCGGAGAGCCGCTCCTTCTGGCAGAGTGACTTGCTTTCGTTCCTGAATGACCACATTGCCGGCACGACTGATGATTCGCATCAAAAGGCCAATAAAATCCTGAAGTTTCTTTTAAAGGAATACTCGCCAACTCCGCGAGCTGTTTTTAGTTTTCTGCCTCCCAATTGGCGCGAAGCCATTCGCATTCCCGACGTAACGTTCGTGCTTGCTGCCCGTGCCCTGCCTGTTCATTCGCCCCCTCCCGAAGTCTGAGGTAAATTCTCAATCGTGTAGTAAGACATGTTCGTATGGCTTTTTGTCGTGCGTTTCTGTATAGCCGTTCGGTTTTGGGCGGAGTCTGAGAGATGGTTCTAAAAACCTCTACAGCGCGCTGCAAGACTACGGCCCCGTCTGTCTACATGATTGTACTGCCGCCTAATTGGTGTTGATGGGTCAATCCTGGTTCCGGTTTATGTGCGCATAAACTATGATCCATGGTAAAGGCTATCAGTACGAATCATGCGCTATTCATTTACGTTTTATCTCAGACAATTTCAGTCATGAAAATACTTTTTACTATCGCTCTATCGGTAGTATCCATCCTTATAACCTATACATCAGCATCGTCTCAGGGATGTGTTGCCGTTCGGCATATGAGTTGTGCGGCTCCGGCTGGTGTAAATTCCGCCGACTTTTTCAAGCAACGAAATGGTCACTGGCAGTTGTCGGCAGGCTATCGCTTTTTTCGATCCTATAAACACTTTGTTGGCGATGCCGAACAGACGCAACGGGTCGAACAACGTACCAATGTCATCAACGTATCGCATGCCCTGGATCTGGGCATTACGTATCTGGTTAACCAGCGGCTATCCTTTTCGGCCAATTTACCTGTCCAATACAACGACCGCTCATCCCTCTATGAACACTACGGCAATGCCGTTGCGCAAAACCCCGACCAGAAGCGGTTTCATACGGGTTCGCAGGGCATAGGTGATCTACGGATTTCAGGAAGTTATTGGCTAATTAATCCGGTTAAACTGCCCAAAGCGAACCTGGCCGTTGGACTGGGCGTAAAACTGCCGACCGGTAATTACCAGGCGACGGATCAGTTTCACAAGCTGGATAAAGAAGGAAAAGATTACACGGTAGAACTGCCTGTGGATCAATCCATTCAACTGGGTGACGGTGGCGTTGGCGTAAGCGTTGAGCTTCAGGGATACACGCAGGTGACCAAAACGATGACCGCCTATGCCAACGGGTTCTACCTGTTCAATCCTCGCGAAACGAACGGTGTGTTACGTAATCCCCTGGCTACAACGGTTGATCCCATCATCGGTTATTTTTCGGTTGCGGATCAGTTTGCGGCCCGGCTGGGGTTAAGCCAGTCACTGCCCTTCCTGCCGGGTTTATCAGTTATGCTGGGTGGTCGGGTCGAAGGCGTACCCGCTCACGATGCGATTGGGGGTAGCAACGGGTTCCGTCGTCCAGGATACATCGTTTCCGTTGAACCAGGACTGGCTTATATGAAGGGCCGTTTCTCGGCTGCATTAACGGTTCCGGTTGCTGTGTATCGTAACCGGATCAAAAGCTATTATGACTTGCAGGACCCAGCCGGTCAGCGGCATGGCGACGCAGCCTTTGCGGACTATCTGGTATCACTGAATGTGGCCAAGTGGTTCTAAGTTTCGATTAATTATAGCCGTACGGAAGGCGGCTTCGTGCTGCCTTCCTTCATCAATGGTCAGGCTATACGGAGAACTGTTTACTATGAATTCAACCCAACCTATAGTAAAAAGACAACAGACTGGACAGCTAAAAGCCAGTCTACTACTTCTATTTATTGTTGGTTCCTTAAGACCAGTTGCGTTTGGTCAGGTTAAGACCGACGACGATTCACTACGTACCCGCACCCTGAATCAGGTAACGGTAAAGGGTGTCCGCTCTACTGTTGTTACAGCTCTGCCAAATGTACACGGAACGTACCTGATGGGCGGGAAGCGGAGTGAAGTGATTCGACTGTCGGACATTGATGCCAACGTGGCTGAAAAGACGCCACGTTTAATATTTGCCCGAATTCCGGGTGTGTTTGTGTACGACATGGATGGAACGGGTAACCAGATTAACGTATCGACGCGTGGCCTGGACCCGCATCGTTCCTGGGAAAATAATATTCGACAAAACGGGGTTATTACTAACTCGGATATGTATGGATACCCAGCCAGTCATTATTCGCCCCCTATGGAAAGCATTGACCGGGTTGAGCTGGTTCGGGGCACTGCGTCGCTGCAATATGGCGCACAGTTTGGCGGCATGCTCAATTACGTAACGAAAGGAGCCGATACCACGCGTCGGTTCAGTTTCGAGACGGTTAACTCCGTTGGTTCGTATGGCTTATTAAGTACGTATAATGCGATTGGCGGACGTGTGGGTAAATGGACGTATTACGCGTACTACTATCGACGGCATTCAGATGGCTATCGACAAAACAGCCGGTCGGAAGCGGAAGCCCAGTTCGGTCGTCTACATTTTCAGGCGACAGAACGACTAGGAGTAACGGCCGAACTGGGACGGTCGACGTATTTGTACCGGATTCCGGGACAGTTGACGGACGAGATGTTTGCGCAAGACCCGCGCCAGGCGACGCGGAGCCGGAACTACTTCAATCCTGACATTTATATTCCATCCATAAAATTCGATTGGCAACTATCAGACCGCACACGCATTCTCTGGACAAATTCAGCCGTATTGGGTAATCGGAACAGCGTCCTGTTCGACCGGTTGGCTACGGTGCCCGATACCATTAGTCGCGTAACGGGGCAATATGCGGCTCGTCAGGTGGATATTGATAATTTTAACAGCTATACCTCTGAGCTTCGCCTTTTACACCGCTATAAACTGGCGGGTATTGCGGCTACGGCAGCCGGGGGCGTACAATTGATCAGTACCGATCTGCATCGTCGTCAGTTAGGCGGAGGAACAACCGGTACGGATTTCGACTTATCGCTCATCAGCCCATTCCGGCGGGATATGCATTTTCGCAGCAAAAACATCGCTGTGTTTCTGGAAAACCAGTTCTTGCTAATGAATCGGCTGACCGTTTCGCCTGGGATTCGGATTGAAAACGGAAAGACAGAGTTTCGGGGTACCATCGATTACTACGATCCGGTCAATTTGCCTACCGACATCAACCACAAGTTTGCTTTGCTGGGCATCAACGCACAGTATCGGCTGAATGATGCCGTAAAGGTCTATGGAGGCTGGTCGCAATCGTACCGACCCGTTATTTTCAAAGACATTATTCCAACATCGGTTTACGAACGTATCGATAAGAATCTAAAAGATGCTTATGGCTACAATGCCGAAATTGGGGTGGACGGCCGCTGGCAGGGGCTGCATCTGAACGTAACGGTGTTTGACCTGTTGTATCGCAATCGACTAGGTACGCTGCTGCTGGCTAATCCGGATGGCACCAGTTATATCTTCCGCACGAATATTGGCGATAGCCGCAGCACGGGCGTCGAAGCACTGCTCGAAACACAGTTGTTTCGCACCGAAAAACTTTTGCTTAGTGGCTTTACATCAACGGCTTACAACAATGCCCGGTATATCAATGGCCGCGTTTCGGCAGGAACGGAAAATCGGACCGTTGCGGGAAACCAGGTCGAATCGGCCCCCCGCTGGACGAGCCGGAACGGATTGACAGCCCGGTACGGAATAGCTAGTCTGACGCTTCAATACAGCTACGTTAGTGAAACGTTTTCCGATGCTCTGAACACAACCACTCCGTCGGTCAATGGCGCTATTGGACCTGTACCTGCCTACAGTTTATGGGATCTGAACGGAAGCTGGCGCATCAGGCGCGGATTGTCCGTGCGCGGAAGTATCAACAACCTGCTGAATATACAATACTTCACCAAACGCCCGACCTTTTATCCGGGTCCGGGCATCTGGCCTTCCGACGGACGTAGCGCCGTGCTGACGGTAGGACTAACTTTATAATACCATCGTAATAAACTATTGTGAACCAATGAAAACAAGTTTAACATTTCTGATCGTAGCCGCGCTGCTGACACCTTTTGCCGCGAAAGCACAAATGCCGCATGATGCCATTTATATGGGTAAAAAGCAGTTGTGTGTTGCCGGTATGTACGGGTACAGCTCCTGGAACCAGTATTGGGAAAATTCGTTCAAACGCGAAAATTTCAACATCGGTACGTTAACGACACAGAGCGTAATGGTTATGCCCGCTTATGGTATCAGCAAGCGAGTAAACGTCATTCTAAGTTTGCCCTACGTCTGGACCAGTGCCAGCGCCGGTAACCTGATGGGTCAGCGCGGTGTACAGGATATATCGGCCTGGCTGAAAGTAAAAGCACTAGTCGTAGGAGGATTTTCGCTTCACGGTATCGTGGGGGCTTCGATTCCGATCGGGAGCTATGTACCTGATTTTATGCCTATGTCGATTGGCATGCAGTGCCGTACGGCCACGGCGCGGTTACTGGCTAACTACAAACATACGCCAACGGGTCTCTACGTAACGGCGCACGGCAGTTACGGCTGGCGTAGTAACATCAAAATCGACCGGGACGCTTACCAGGCCGACGACCGGGTTTATAATGTGAATCAGGTACGTATGCCAAACGTATATGATGCTGCCGTTCGTCTGGGCGTATTGCGGAAAGGATGGCAGACGGAAGTGTTTGCCGAGCGCTCGGCCTGTCTCGATGGCGATAACATTCGCCGGAATGATATGCCTTTCCCCACGAATAACATGCAGTCGACCCTGGTTGGCTGGTACGGTAAATTCCAGCCTCGTCACATCGGTGTCAACGCGCGGGTTGGTTACGTAGTGGATGGAATGAACGTTGGTCAGAGTACCAGCTACACGGTCGGCGTATTGTACCAGATTAACTTCAACAAATAAGCATCAGAGTCATGAAAAAATATATTTATTTTTTAGCATTAGGCAGTATTCTCTCCGGGTTAGCCACTGGAGTAGTCTCGTGTAGTAAATTAATTGATGAGCCCCAAAAGTCGGCTTATGCCCCGACCAACGTAGATGAAAAAGCGGGTAACTGGAAAACCTACGTACTGGCAGCGCCCACGGACATTGCGATTGCAGAACCCAAATCAATAAGCTCTGCCGAATACCAGGCCGAAGTAGCCAGTCTGAAACAGAAAGCGACGAATCTGACCAGTGATCAGCAGGCAGCCGTTACGTACTGGGGAGCCGGAGCGGCCTACCGCTGGAACGAAATCGGACGGGAACTATGCGCCCGCTATAATATTCCGCCTGCTTCAACGCCCGACGGAAAATATCCGGTACCGGATGCCACTAACCCGCTGGCTGATCCAAAATTTCCGTTTGCGAATCCGCCCTACGCATCCCGGGCGCTGGCGTATCTAAGTGTTGCACAATACGATGCACTGGTGTCAGCCTGGTACTATAAATATAAGTATAATCGGGTCGCTCCGGCGAAAACGGATGCTGCCCTTAAGCCGTTATTACCGGTATCTACGCTGCCATCCTACCCGTCGGAGGACGCGGTTGTTGCAACGGCTTCTGTCGTTATTTTGAAAGCCATGTTTCCGGGCGAAGTTCCCTATCTGGAGGCCAAGCTAGCCGAGCACCGTAACAGTCGTTTGTGGGCAGGCATGAACGTAGAGAGTGATCTTGCTGCCGGTGAGGCTCTGGGAAGTGCCGTTGCTGCGAAGGTAATGACTCGGGCCAGAGCTGATGGCATGAGCGCGGCTAATAACCAAACCGTTACGGCTGGGATGATTCAGGCTGCTAAAGATCGTGGTCTGGCGGAGGTATGGGTGAGTCAGGAAAGCCCCGCCCGGCCGCCTATGCTGCCCAACTACGGTGCGGTACAGACCTGGAATTTCGATAAGACAACGCTGATTAAATTACGACCAGGCCCACCGCCAGTCCTCAATGATGCTAATTACGAGAAAGATATGAACGAACTGCGTCAAGTTAATAAAAGCCAGACGCGCGATCAGGCACGTATCGCCAACTATTGGTCGGATGGAGCTGGTAGTTATACACCGCCGGGTCACTGGCACCGCACAGCCGCCAATACCGCTCACGATGCTCAGTACAGCGAAGTCAGAATGGCCCGGACGCTGGCGCTGGTGGGTACCGCCACGATGGATGCCGCCGTTGGCTGTTGGGACGCGAAGTACTACTACTATTACCCACGGCCACAGCAATTTGGTATGAAAACATCGGTGGGTCTACCCAACTTTCCATCCTATCCGTCGGGCCATTCGACGTTCTCGGCTGCGGCCGCTACGGTGTTGAGTGCCATTTTTCCAGATAAGGCCAGCGAATTCGCAGCAGAAGCATCGGAAGCGTCGGTATCGCGGGTATATGGCCTGATTCATTACCGATTCGATTCAAATGCTGGTCTGGAACACGGTAATAAAATTGGTGCATATGCCGTAGAGCGGGCTAAAGCCGATGGCTCTGGCTTGTAAGATTTTACCATTCATAGGTTGCCCATAGTCCCCGGTTGTTTTACGGCCGGGGTACTTTTTTTATGGATAAACATAACGCCACCGAGAATACAGAAAGTCATACTGGACCCTCTCCGTGTTTTCGGTAGTGCTGTGTTTAATTCCTGAATTGTACCATTTACGAGGAAAATTACCGTTACTGAGGTAGGCTCATCATCAACGACTACTTTTGCACAAGCTAACTTGTACTTATGCGATCAACCGCCTACACTGCTGTTATTCTGTTTCTTATTTCAATCTTCAGCTCATCAATACGTGCTCAGGGATTAATCGATGGCTTCATGCGCGGTCAGCGCAAGGCGAGTCTCGCGCTGATTGGGTCGCAGGCAACGTATGATATGTACTACATCAACACAACTGAAACGCGTAACCCGAATCTGGGTACGGTTACAACGCAGGCCGTAACGCTTGTCGGTTCGTATGGACTGGGCTACGACCTGGATCTGATTGTAGCGGCTCCCTACGTTCGAACCGAAGCCAGCGCAGGCTATACTCCCAAACAGGAAGGTTTTCAGGATCTTTCGGCTGCGTTACGCTGGGAAGCTTATGACTACAAAATTGGCAAAACACGACTTTCGTGGTTGTTTGCTGTCGGCTACTCTATGCCGCTGCAGAATTATGTGAACGATGCCCTGGTCGCTATTGGTCGTGGTTCGCAGAACCTGGATGGCCGTACGATGCTACACTACAAAGCCGGTTCTTTCTTTATAACGGGTCAGTATGGCTATATCCGGCGCGGGCAGGTTTCGCTCGATCACGTCGTCAATACATATGATCCCAGTCAACTTAATCCGAATAGCGGTACGAAAGTTAACGTACCGGACGTAACCGAATTGATCATCCGCACGGGCATCAAAACGAAACCGTTTTACCTGGATGCCTGGTTTCAGCAGCAAACTCCTCACAGTGAAGGAACCAATATTGGTCCTGGTGTTCCGTTCCCAACCAACGCCGTTGGCTTTGCGCGGATCGGTGCCACCGCTTACCTGCGACTCGTTGGTAAATTGGGGCTGACGGCTGGGTATAGTGCCACACTCAGCGGACGTAATATCGGTAAATTCACCCGGATCGATGGCGGCTTGGTCGTTGGTTTATAAGTCAAGAGAGGTTGTTGAACGGCCATAAACAAATCTATGAAAACGCTTTTTTCAGCCATCATTTTGAGTAGCCTGTTCCTGAGTGTAGTAGCCTGCAAAGAGCCTACGATCGACGAAGGAATTTTGCCGTTAGTATCAGCAGCCACCGTCGATGCGGATGGGGGCGCCTGGCGAACCATCGTGCTTAAATCGGCCACCGATATCAACGTACCTCAGCCTGCAGCCACCACATCGGATACGTATCAGCGTGAACTGACGGGTATAAAAAATGGTCTGCTGAGTATCAATCCTGAACAGAATACCGCCGTTACGTACTGGGCCGACGGCGGTGTTCGACGATGGAATCAGATAGCCCGGCAGTTGGTCGCCAAATACAATCTGTTGCCCAATTATTTAACGCCAACTAGCGGAACATTATCCTCCACCGATCCGGCTAACCCGATGGCCAGCCCAACATTTGCAGCCCGGGTCTATGCGTTGTTGAGTGTAGCGCAATACGATGCGCTGGTTGTGGCCTGGCGGGCTAAGTACCAGTATAATCGTCCATCACTGGAGACGCAAGGGGTGATATCACGTGTGCCTGTTCTGAATGTACCTTCCTACCCATCGGAAGATGCAGCCATAGCTGAAGCCTCCTATCAACTCCTGGCTTATGTATTCCCGAACGAAACGGCCTGGTTAAAGACCAAAGCTGCCGAACATAAGCAAAGCCGATTATGGGCCGGTGCCTGCGTTCCGAGTGATGTCAAAGCGGGCGAAGATCTGGCGGCAACTGTGGCCGCTACCGTAATCGACCGGGCCAAAAACGATCGGTTCAGTGCTGCCCATGACCCGAACAATACCTGGCAAACGGGCCTTGCCAAATCGACTTACGACGTAAGGTGGACAAGCTTAGAAAATCCGGTTCTGGCTCCTATGCTGCCTTTGGGCGGACGGGTCAGGACATGGTACGATTCAACGGCTGTTTTGCAGGCCAAACCCAGCCTGCCGCCGGCCACTACGTCGGCAGAGTTTCAGAAAGCGCTAGGCGAAGTACGTGATATGGCGAACACGCGTACCCGTGAACAATGGCGAATTGCCAGCTATTGGGATGACGGCATTGCTACGTATGGGCTTTCGGGCCACTGGAATTTTCTGGCGGAAGGCCTTATTCGCGATGCCCGTCAGAACGAACTGCGGTCGGCGCGTACGTACGCACTGCTGAATCGGGCTATGCAGGACGGGGCCACGGCATCCTGGTCCGCGATCTACACCTATTTTGTGCCGCGCCCTTCGCAAATGGACGCGAGTATCAAAACCGCAACTACGATCCCAAATTACCCCACCTACGTATCTGATCATGCCACCATTGCATCAGCCGCATCGACCGTATTGGCTTACATATTTCCCGATCAGGCTACGCAACTAAATGCGCAGGGTATCGAAGCCGGTATATCGCGACTCTACAGTGGGGTCAATTATCGGTTTGACATTGAGGCCGGTGCCAACTGGGGAAATCGCATTGGGCAGTTAGCCGTCGATGGAGCGAAAACAGACGGAGCAAAGTGAAGCATTCTTGCCGTTGATACGTCGGCCTGGCCAGAATGCCTGATCGATAAGCTGGGCCGTAGAACCCGGCTTTTTTTGTAACATTGCCTTGTTGTTTGCCAGTTGTCAACCTAACGTTTGATTATATGAACCTTCCCAATAATCTCTCTGGCCAGTCGCGCGTGGTCATCGAGCACGTATCGCCTGAGCTGGATGGAGGCCAATTTCCGATAAAAGCAATTCCCGGTGACGTAGTGGCGGTTGAAGCGGACATTTTTGCCGATGGCCATGATTATCTTGCCGCCCGCCTATTGTATAAGCACACTGATGATGCTACGTGGACCGAAATGGCCATGGCGTTGTTGGGGAACGATCGCTGGGGAGCATCGTTTCTGATTGAAAAACAGGGCCGTTACGTATACACGATCGAAGCCTGGATTGATCACCCCGCATCCTGGCAACATGAAATCCATCTCAAAGTCGCCGACGGTCAACGGATCACGAGCGAATTACTGGCTGGCGCGCAATACGTAGACGGCATGCTGGCAAGGGCAGGGGGCATAGGGCATGGGGTAAAGGGTAAAGGGAAAAAAGCAAAGAGTGAACCCGTTGAGGAAAGTGCGGATGTGAAGGCGTTGCGGGAAATGGCCGCGCTATTTCGGGCCGGGGCAGATGTATCTGCTGAGAGTCGTTACGACGAAGCGGTATCTGTAGCCGAAAGTGATCAGTTCACGTTTTATGCCGATCGCCATCCTGAACGTCAACATGTTACCCGCTATGCGAATGAGTTAGGCGTAGAAGTTGATCGGGCTCGTGCTGGATTCAGTACGTGGTATTGCCTTTTCCCACGTTCAGCCGCTCGGGAAGAGGGTCAGCACGGTACCTTCCGGGATGTAGAAGCGCTGCTGCCCCGCATTTCCGGAATGGGGTTTGACGTACTGTATCTACCCCCGATTCACCCGATTGGCATGGCCCATCGCAAGGGTAAGAACAACTCGGTCATTTGCCAGCCCGGTGAGCCCGGTGTCCCGTATGGCATTGGTTCGGAAGAGGGTGGGCATGATGCTATTCATCCTAAGCTCGGTACGGTCGATGATTTTAAGCATTTGGTTGCCATTGCAGCCAATTATGGCATGGAAGTGGCCATGGACCTCGCCATCCAGTGCTCTCCTGACCACCCCTGGGCCAAAGAACATCCTGAGTGGTTTAAGAAACGTCCCGACGGAACCATCCAGTATGCTGAAAATCCCCCTAAAAAGTATCAGGATATTTACCCGGTTTATTTCGAGACGGACGACTGGCAGAATCTCTGGGAAGAACTGAAGCGCGTTCTGCTGGTGTGGGCATCGTGGGGTGTACGCATTGTTCGGGTCGATAATCCACATACGAAGCCGTTCAGCTTCTGGGAATGGATCATTGCGGAAGTGAAGAAAGAGTTTCCGGATATGCTGTTTCTGGCAGAAGCCTTCACGAAGCCGAAGGTGATGCAGGAGTTAGGCAAACGGGGCTTCGCGCACTCGTATACGTACTACACCTGGCGTAACACGAAATACGAACTGGAACAATACATGACCGAATTGACCCAGAGCGAAATGAAGTACTATTATCGCCCGAACTTCTGGCCAACGACACATGACATTAATCCCTATAGTTTACAGGGTGGCCACGAACCGCAGTTCCTGATTCGCTACTTCATGGCTGCTACGTTGTCGAGTAATTATGGTATTTATGGTCCATCGTTTGAACTGATGGAACACGTACCGTTCCCGAATAAAGAAGAATACCTGAACTCCGAGAAATACGAAATCCGATATTGGGACTGGGAGAAAACTAACAGGATGACGTACCTGATTACGCTTGTTAATCGTATTCGTCACGAAAATCCAGCGTTGCAAACAACAAATAACCTGACGTTTTGCAACGTAAACGATGACGCGATTATGGCTTATCTAAAAGTATCGGGCGATAATCGATTGCTGATCATTGTCAATACAGATGCCTATAACCGGCGGGTAGGGGTAGTACAAGTTCCTGTCTGGCAGTTAGGTATGGGACACGATCAACAGTATACCGTTCGTGATTTGCTGACGGGCGCCCAGTATATCTGGCAGGGTGAACAAAATTACGTTGAACTGGACCCCTACGCACTGCCGATGCACTTGTTTAAGATTGAGGTGTAGGGCAGAGGGCATAGGGGTAAGGGCATAGGATAAATGAAAATTGACCTTTTTTACCCTATGCCCTCTGCTATTTCGCCCGGATAGCGATGACGGGGTCGAGACGGGAAGCGGTAAAAGCGGGAATGATACCTGACAGAATACCAATGACGCTCGAAACGCCGAGACCGAGCATAACATTGGCGGTTGTTAATTGAAGATCTAAGCTCCCCAGATTCATAAACGATAAGAGATAAACCAGGAAAATACCAGCCATTCCACCCACCAGGCTCAACAGAACGGCTTCGAACAGAAACTGGAACAGAATGAAATAATTCTTCGCGCCCAGTGATTTCTGAATCCCGATCAGGTTAGTCCGTTCTTTAACGCTGACAAACATGATGTTGGCAATACCAAAACCACCGATCAGAATCGAAAACCCGCCGATCACCCAACCCGCTATGGTCAGCACCGAAAAAATACCGCTGATCGCTGATGCCAGCGCTTCGGGACGGTTGATGGAAAAATTATCGTCCTGAACAGGCCGTAATCCACGCCGGGTACGTAGCAGTCCCCGAATTTCGCTTTCAAGCTCGACCAGCCCTTCATCGGAGTCATAGCCTTTTATGGCGATATCAATACTCGGGTTAATAGACTGAAACATCTTGGCAAACGCGCCATACGGAATCAGGCATTTGACATCCGGATTACCACTTACATTAATCAGACTCTCTCCTTGTTTCTGCTGAAGCCCAATCACCATAAAATTCATGTTCTTGATCTTTAGCGCCTTACCAACCGGGTCCTGACCGGGAAACAGATTTTCTGCAATGTCTGACCCGATGATTGTCACGTTACGGGCATTATCGACTTCCTGTTGAGTAAAATAGCGTCCTTTTTCAAGAGGAACATCCGAAATCTTGTCGTAGTCGAACGTAGTGCCTATGATGAGCGCGGCCATGCTGTTGTTTCCGTTTTTGACCGTCACGCGTCCTTTACCGTCTGTAGCCACCACAGCCTGTGCATTTTCGAGTCGCTCACTCAGAAAGCGATACTCTTTGTACGAGGGTTCGGGCCATTGAAAATACTTCCACCACTGTGCCTGTGCTTCGAACGTCCAGGGCCATTTTTGAACATACACGACTTTATCGCCGATGAAATTCAGACTATCCCGGATGTTACGTTCCAGCGAATCGACCAGGGTGAAAACGGCAATAATGGCGAAAATGCCCACCGTTACGCCCAGCAGCGATAGTAAGGTACGTAGCAGATTCGAACGTAACGCCTGCCATGCAAATCGGAAACTTTCAAACGTCTGACGAAGAAACTTCATATATAGTAAAGAGCGAAAGGCCGGGCCGCCGGTGCGGTGAGAGGGCGAAAGTCTGACTAATGGTTCGCTGGGGTAACGCTCCAATAATGAAGGTACGCTATTTGGGCTTCTTCGCCAAACTGTTTTGGACAAGTTCCGCTTTCGGGCGGATAAGTGGCTACCGACTGTATTGGTTGAAACAGCAAATTTTGTAGTTTAGTGACTTATATCCCTTGCAGAATATAACCTATGAAACAACGTATCACGTCTTATTCCACTTGTCTGCTCCTAACGGTCGGTTTTCTCGCCTGTAAAACTCAATCGCCCTCGACGACTTCGACCGATAAGGGCGTAACGCAAAGCCAGGGCGTTTATCAGTATCGCGACGAAGATCCTACTGTTAAGCCTTTCTTCTCTGATCGGGTTGGCGTCATTGGCCGGAACGGAATGGTAGCCTCGGCGCATCCTGAAGCGTCGCAGGTGGGGCTGACTATTTTGAAAGCTGGCGGGAATGCCGTCGATGCGGCTGTGGCTGTGCAGTTTGCGCTGGCTGTTGTTTATCCCGGCGCCGGGAATATTGGCGGTGGTGGTTTCATGGTGTACCGCGACAATGCGGGTAAAGCGTATACGCTCGACTACCGAGAAAAAGCGCCGGGTCGGGCCAGCCAGAACATGTACCTTGATTCTATTGGAAATGTCCGGCCGGGTCTGAGTATTAGTGGCCATTTGGCGAGTGGTGTGCCGGGATCCGTGGATGGGATGGTCGAAGCGCATAAACGATTTGGAAAACTGACGTGGGCTCAGGTACTACAACCCGCCATTGATCTGGCCACTAAAGGTTTTGCGCTCACCGAACGCGATGCGCTGGGCCTGAACCGAATTAAAAACGATCTCAATACCATAAATCCGGGCAAAACGTATTTCCTGAGGAGTACGGTTCCAACCGATACCGTTACCTGGCACAAAGGTGAGTTGATGGTACAAACCGATTTGGGAAAAACGCTGCAACGAATTCAGACGCAGGGACGGGCGGGTTTTTACGAAGGCGAAACCGCGCGATTGCTGGCTCAGGAAATGGTACAGGGCAAGGGATTGATTACGGAAGAAGATCTGAAAAATTACCACGCAGTCTGGCGTGATCCTCTTCAGGCGAAATACAAAGAATATAACGTGATTACCATGCCGCCAACCTCCAGCGGGGGCGTTGCTCTGTTGCAGATGATGCGCTTTACCGAACCCTTTCCGTTACGTAAGTGGGGCTGGAATCGCGACAGTACAGTGCAGGTCATGATTGAAGCGGAACGGCGCGTATATGCCGACCGGGCCAAATTCCTCGGCGATCCTGATTTTGTTAAGGTACCTGTTGCTCAACTGATCTCGCCCGATTACCTGCGTACCCGCTGGACGGATTTCTCCTGGGCCAAAGCCACCGATAGCCGAAACGTAAAAGGCGGTAATATTCCCGGTTACGAAAGCCTGGAAACGACGCATTTTTCGGTGGTCGACAAAGACGGCAATGCCGTCAGCATCACAACAACGCTGAATGGCGGCTACGGGAGCCGGGTCGTGGTAGGGGGAGCCGGATTCTTTATGAACAACGAAATGGACGATTTCAGTGTGAAGCCGGGAACTCCGAACATGTATGGCTTAGTCGGCAATCATGCCAATGCCATTGCGCCCAACAAACGGATGCTCTCCTCGATGACGCCGACCATTCTGGAAAAAGACGGGAAGCTGTTTATGGTTGTGGGCACACCAGGCGGTTCGACCATTATGACCTCGGTCTATCAGACCATCCTCAACGTAGTGGAACACGGAATGACGATGCAGCAGGCGGTCAACGCGCTCAAGTTTCACCACCAGTGGCTGCCTGACAAAACCATCTTTGAAAACGGTGCATTCTCCGAAGCGACCACCCAGGCTCTGCAAAACCGGGGCTACATTCTGGAAAAACTAACCAACACGCTGGGCCGTATGGACTGTGTATTGATACGTCCTGACGGTACGTACGAAGGGGCTTCGGACCCCAGAGCGGATAATACGGCGAGAGGATACTAGTCTCGCCTGGCTAGGTAGTTGACACAGCAACAGCCCCAAATCATGCGATTTGGGGCTGTTGCTTTTTTCATGCATAATTGCTCGGTTAAGCCCTAGCTCACCTAAAAACGTAGGGCATATTTACTCGACTCGGCTGAAATTTCGTTGCGGGTGATTAGCTAGACTCTTTAAGTAGCTTGATTACTACCGAAAACCGGCTAAAACGTACGCTTCATCGAAAAGGCGAACAAATCATATGTTTGAGTAATTAGTTTTACCCAGCCTGACTAATGGCTGATTTCAGTTTAACCTGTCGTTAAACAGGTCACGTCCTTTACTGCTTATGAAACTAGATAAAACTAATTCAGTTGGTTCAACGCAGTCCGAGACTCTCGAAGAGCCTCTCAGCTACACTCAGTTCACTCAACTGCTGGCTCAGTACAAACGAGCCGTCTATGAATCGATTCATCAAGCCGAAAATCCCATTTCGATGCTGCTTAATCTATAGTTGTGAAACCAGCTTTTCTGGGATTGCCGAAAACCTGAAACCCACGGTGTAGCTGATCGTTTTTGTACACTTTTTATCAATCCAACAGTCTCTACTAGTAGAATCACTGCCAGAGATAATCCACCTATCTGAGTAGAGGGAATTATACGATATAATTTCGACACTACCCTTCTTTTATCGATAGACTAAACCAACCGGCTTTACTAGCAAGGTCGGCCTAGCTGTGTGCAGTAACAGGAAGAGAAGAGAGAAGTTCAACTATTCCGATAATGAGTCTTTTTGTTTATTTAAGTTGCATTATATTAATTAAAAGAAGATAGGGTTGACTAATAAGGTATACTTATGTAGTATTGGTGAGCAACGAGACTCTAATATTGCTATTTTAGTATACAACCTTATTAACGTCTATATTCTGTGAAGTTTTACTCTACTTTATGCCCATCCTGGCTTCGACTCGTGAAGCCCGTTCGACACTGTTGGCTGATTTGTCCGATAATATTACAATCTATGTTCGCTAGTGGTCAAGCTGGCCCCCACCTTGCTTCCGCCTATGTGGATTCAAAAACTACCTACGCAAAAGCGCCGGTGAACGGACCTGCCTGCAATACCTATACCAGTCGAACAGTGGCTAACGGGTTAGGAACCGATCTGGTGATTAGTACATACGCCGTTGGTAACACCATCTATGCTGGAACAGGAGGGTCATTAGGAGGCATCGCTATCTCGACTGATGGGGGGGGGACGTTCGCCAGCCGTAACTATATGAATAGCGGCTTAGGCGGAAGTTTTGTACTAGGGATTTATGTTACGGACAACACCATCTTTGCGGCTACTGATGGTGGACTAAGTATATCGACCGATGGGGGGCTTAGTTTTAGCAACAAGACGACTGAGAATGGCCTGGGAGACGGTTATATTTCTGGCGTATATGTAGCCGATAGTGTCGTTTATGCCGCTACCGGTGGCGGCCTAAGCATCTCTATGGATGGCGGTAACAGTTTTGTCAATAAAACTATCGCGGACGGTTTAGGCAATAATTTTTTGCTTGGCGTAACTTCGATTGATGGCATGCTGTATGTTGCCACCACCGGCGGAGTGAGTATTTCCGCAGACGGAGGAAATACATTCTTTACGAAAACGACGACTGATGGATTAGGGAGCAATGTAGTAAATAAGGTACACGCTGTCGGTAATACGATCTATGCGGCTACGTATGGTGGGTTAAGTATCTCGACCGATGGGGGTAATAGCTTTGTTAATAAAACCACCGTGAATGGGTTAGGCAATGATCGGGTAAATAGTGTATCGGCCATTGGCAATACGGTCTATGCCGCAACTGAAGGTGGCCTAAGTATTTCAACCGACGGCGGTAATAGCTTTACCAATTACACCACGCTTAATGGCCTCGGAGCTCTACCAGTAGCGTCTGTATATGCCACCGATAAAGCCATTTATGCCGGTACAAGGAGTGGGGGGATTTCTTTTTGTCTTGGTTCGGATTTGACCCCACTTCTCTACGCTCGTCCTGCACTGGTGTATGGCGGTTCTATTTTCAGCGTAGTGGTCGATGTGGTGGAATTGAATTCAGTAGCTACCAGCGGCAGTTTCTCGGTGAGGGTAACCAAAGATCAGAAAATCGACCTGACCTTTGATCCAAGCTTAACCCAGGTTAATGGCCGGTCGGTGCAGAACAATGTGTGGAACTTCAGCAATTCGAATCCGAACTATTACATCTTAACAACCTCGCAGAGTGTAGCCGCTGGCGATCGGCTATCCTTTGGCTTAACAGGTAATTTGAGTCCAGGGGCATCGACGGGCGTCATAACCGTCAGCTCGACGGTGCTGCCTGCGACGGTAGTAGAAGCAAAACTGACCAATAATATTGATGCCGACAAGGTGGAGTACTTCCAGCAGTGAGAACCGCTTCAGCGCTTAGTTGACCTCTTCAATTGATTGGCTTGATGACCTTACCTTTTGGGGCAACGTTTGCAAATAAAAAAGCCGCTTATAGGTTTTGTGCTATAAATAGCCAACAGGCAAAGCTCCTGAAGCTGGGGACTTTGGTATTCGCCCAGTGGTATCGGGGCGGTCAACGTTAACTATCGATAGTCAAGAATGCCTACTATCTTTTGACCGATTGAGTTAGTCCAATCGATGGCTAGCTCGGAGATAATCTGGTGCACTACGGATTGATTTCACTCCCAACGACAATAAAGTAAACCAGAAACAAACTAACCCATCACCTACTGTTTGCAGACTTCGTAAATGTTGATTAGCCAATTTTTAGATGGATGAAAATAGTAAAGATATACAATACAAGTTGTTCGGGTTTATCAGTAATTTTTCAATCGAATTCTTAGGTAAATGAAATTAGATCATTTCGTGAATTCGTTCACAAAACTCCTTGTAAAATTGACTCTACACAGTTTACTAATTAGAACAATTGGCTTCATCATATTGACTACAACGAGTAATGGGTAGGTCAGCAACGAAGCACCTATAATTGAAAAAGAATAACCTGAATTTAATGATCAAGTAGGGTGAAATCTAATTGGTACTAAATACTATTATTATTATCTTTGAAAACGAAAATTACATGAGACCTAAAAGAACTTTAGCTGATTAATGTAAAATCTAAAAACGTATACACACATTAAACCAAATAGATCATGAAAAAAATGCTTATTTCTATGATTGCCTTTATGGCAATCTCTGTGACCCTTTTCGCTCAGGATGATGTGAAAAAAGCTCAAAAAGAGACAAAATATGAAGTTAAGAAAGCGACGAAAGAGCTAAAAAAAGCCGGTGACAATACAAAACTGAACGATGATAAAAATGTGAAAAACATAAATAAAGAATTGAAAAAAGAAGACCGGAAAGCGGATCCCGCCGGTCGATAAGTCTCAACAAGAGCTTTGTATGTAAAAGGCCTTCTCAAGATAATGAGAAGGCCTTTTACATACAAAGCTCTTGAAAACCCTGACATTTGTGGTAATTAACAGACAAGCCAACGCTTCATAAGATAAGCGACATAGACCCTAAGTGCAGTGATATTTAACGGCTAATGCTCGACAAGTACATTACTTATTTATTTAATTTAGTTGATAAGCATCTGATTAAAGTATAACTGAATAGATTTATCTAAAAAATTTAGGAAATTTTAAACGCAGTGATTTCTAAACTACATGCGTTAAAGCTTATTTTACAATAGTGTAGTTGACTTTTTTACTTTTAGATACTTTTCCTGTAGATGAGTAAGACCTCAACTTATCCATTTCACTATACGGCATAAAGTAAATTTATAGACTCAATTAAATTGGCGGTTCAACTTTCAACTAGTTCTGGGATAACAGTTGATAGCGATTTCTTCGACGTACGAGTTTGGTTTGCTGACTTATTCAACTGCTTGTAAAAGTTTTTTAAGGCTTGTTCTATTCGTAACCAGCCAGAGTCGCTACGTAGATCAATTCCAAGGAATGGATGATTGTTATGAGCCATTATTGTCATGTAATACATACCTCCCAAGAGAATAGCCATAGCAGCCTGACCATCTGTCCCTTTTGGTAGAGAAAGTTGCTGAACCGCTTCTGCTAATTTCTGTTCATTATTTTGACTTATAAAATCAATTGCTGGCTCATCACCGATCAACATAGCTTTAATGATCTGACGACTGGCTTTAGAACTGCGTAACTCCCGAAACGATTGAAACATCTGGCCAAACATACTCTGAGAAATGCGCTCCTGTTGTAGTGAGCGAGGTGGGTTAAGCGGGTCCATCGTAAGATGAGGAAACGCAGGACTTGTACAAACGTAATACATCAACAATTCCGCTTCTCCGCCAAAATTACGATAAATGATTCCCTTGCCTATTCCAGATTTGCTGGCAATTAGATTTACATTAACACCCACAACACCCCGTTCGCTAATTACCTCCTCCAGTGCTTTTATAATCCGTTGATTCTGCTCTATTTGTTTATCTGGGTGCTTTTGTCTTCTCATTTTTTAGATAAATAGTAGGTTAATAACCTTAAATTTTTGCCTTATCTGAAGCTAAGTGGTTCCATAGTGGTCGCCGTCAATAGATCAATTACTGCTGGAAATAATCGATCTTATCAGCATCTGCATTATTGGTAACTCTGCTTTCACTGCCACTAACTCCTACTAATACCGAACTGACCGCAATACTACCAGAGGTAGCACCGGCGGTTAGCACACCAGTCAAACCAACCGAAAGTCTATCCCCGGCTGGCACAGCCGAATTTGTTGTCAGTACGTAGTAACTTGGATCCGAGCCATTAAACTGCCATAGGCTGTTTTGCACTGTGCGGGAGCCAACGCTGGTCGCTGAGGATGGAAATGTCAAGCTATATTTAGCGTCTCGGGTAATTTTAAGCGTAATAAGCCCGGTGGTAGGTACAGAATTCAGTTCAACAACATCGACAACAACCGTTACCGGTGCAGTGCCGTAGACAGAAGTAGGGCGTGCATACATCAGTAAGGAAAGGTCAGGTAAAACGATGAAGGAGATAGACACCTGGGCCGGTGGGCTGTCAAGTCCGGCAGCATCGCGTTCGGAGTAGGTGAACGTCACACTCACCGGGCCATCGATTGGATCCAACGTTAATAGATCAGGTTCGTAATTTGGAATTACCTGTCCTTCCGTGACAAGGATACCATCGTAATAAAGCGTAGCATTGGTTGGTAACTGTTGAATAACGATCATGTTATTGAACGTGCTACCGATATAGTCGCCGTCTTCGGGATCTGAGCCAGTTAGGGTTGGTACGTTAATTGTAGCAGTACCTCCAGGATTAGACTGATTGACAAGCGTTTTGGGGTTAGCCGTTGGCAAACGTTCTATACCAAAGTTAGCATCAACAACCTGACTAGTGGCAACGGAGATTGAGAGCACGCCATCCGGTAGCCCATCACTGCCAACGCCAGTACCAATATACTCGCCCGTATTGACCACGCCCCCCACTAACGTAGTATTTGGTGGAGCCGCGCCTGGTGTACCGGGCGTATTACTCAGAACGACTGAATAGGAACTATTGGCTGAGAGTCCCGTGAAGGTGTATGTACCGCTGACCAACGGAGTCGTAGCCACTACAGTTCCAGCCGAACCGACCAGATTGGCCGAGAAGGTGTTGCCACTCAAACTGCTGACGGTGTTGCCGTTAACCGTGCCATCCACCAAGCCGTTCGCATCATTAAGAAGCTTACCTGAAATACTATAAGACAACTGGGCGTTAAATGGACAACTGGCTCCATCCCCATTCAAACCGACATTCAGGCCATTCGCAATGTGGATCGTTGCTATGAGGTTGTTGCCGGCCACGTTGCTGATTTTATAAACCACAGCGTTGCTCTGCTGCACATACAGCGAACCTGCCTGATCAAAAAAAGCGATCAGAAAATTGCTGGAATCGTCTTCCAGGCCTGCAAGTGCTCCCAGAACAGACACCACGCCGGTTGTTGGATTGATTCGGACGAGATTCTTGTCTGTACCGACTCCATATAGATTCCCATCAATCGGATTAAACGCCAGATCAGCCATAATGGCCAACGTGCCTGCGCCCGGCGAAAGGCTCAGGGGTATATCGCTTAATTTTTGCAGATACGTGGGTGAACTGGGGTTAACGTCAACCCGGATAAACCGGTCACCATCGAATCCATTTAGCAGATAAAGAATTCCGTTCAGGCTAATATCACCTGCTTTAAAAACTGTATTGTTGATTGTACCAAATGAATAACTGCAATCGCTCGAAAGGCCAGAAATCGCGAAGAAATCGACGGTTTTTTCTGAGCCAATACGTATTAACTGGTTGGTGCCGTTGCGGTAACCCCATAAATAGTTATCCGTAACATTATAGCCCAGGTTGTTGATAGTGGTTCTGGCATTAAAACTATTGATGAGTTCGTCCGTCTGCGCAATCAGCGCTCCAGTTTGAAGATTATACTCAGCAAGAATGCTGTTGCCAGCTTCTGTACACTCACCCGTGCTATAGCCCTGCTCCCCGGTCACGACAAATGCCTGTCCGGCCGTACAAGTCAACGGAGTTTGTAGGGTAGCTGAAGAAGTAACGCACCGGGCACCGTCGGTATTGGTTATTGGCGTAAAGGTAGTAGTACGTAGTACGGCACTTTTTTCGGTAGGGATAGTGGGACCGACTACCTCAAAAACAAAGGAATTCGCATCTTCTATTACGTATAAGTTCCCTGTATTATCCAGATAGGCAGAATTATAAAATCCGCCAAACCCCACGTTCGTTGTCGTGGGCGTTCCACCAGTGGTAGCGTATCGTACCAGATCGCCGGTATTGGTCGAAATGCCATAGATCGAATTCCCATCCGCGCTAACCGAAAAATCCGACAGAGCAGAGCCAGCGCCTAAATTGATACTGGTAACAGCCAGGGTTGCCAGGTTGACCTTCTGCATCGCGAGCGTGCCTGTTACGTAGAGATACAGGTTGCCATCAGGTCCAGCATCGCCAGCTGTGTAAACAGCAGCGGGTAAAGCCGGCACGTTAATCAAGGTAACTGCTCCACTGCTGCCGATACGAACGATATCATTCGTTCCCGACACGGAGGCATATAGGAAGTTGTCCAGCGGGTTATAGCCCAGTCCCGTTAAATTCCGATTCCCTAACTCAGCTGCGTTGAGTAGTAGGGTAGCACTACCGGTTCGAAGGTCAACCTGATAAAGAGCGGAGGGGTTATTCTGGATACGATACGACACTCCACTTTGGCAACTAAAAGGTACTTGCGCTAGAGAATGCCCACCAATCAATGAGCAGAATAGCGTTAATAAGAGCCAAATCGTCGTGTGTAAGGCCAGACTAAGAAAACCCTTTCGGCTTAGTGGGTATTTAATCCAATGAACCATTAAATTTTTCTTTTTTAATCGGACAGCTTACCATCATTCGTACAGACTAACGCTGAAACCACTCATTGGCTAATGTTAGAGCTGGCAGGCCGGATGAACTACGGTGAAGAGTCTGGACCATCGATACTGCGACGAGCCAGACTCTTTGCTTTTATGGTGACAATCAGGTTGACTGCTTTACTAATCTGTATGTCTATTTACTGCTTCCGTAGAGGAATGACCTTACGCTCGTTTCCGCGAATGATCTCGATGTAATAAGCACCGGCTGGTAGGGTTCCCGTTTGAAGCGTACGCTCCGTTTCGTTAACAGGCATAACCGCCTGCTGATGCATTTGGCCATTGTTGCCAATCAGCCGTAAATTAGTTTGCGTATCAGCTGGGTTTACTTTAACGACAAAGCTGTGATCGAACGGGTTGGGATAAGCCGTCGCCTGAAGCGCATCCTGAACGTCAGAATCCCCTAGTCGGCCACCGCCCGCTACCGTACTGCCGCAGGCAACACTTACCGTCGGACCGGTGCCCGTAGGTGTATAGGATGCACTGTTGGTCATGACGATCTTATCTACCCGAACGCCGTCTTCCCGCATCCATAAGTTGAGTGTATGTGCTCCGGGTGTGTTAATAACCACTGTAAAAGCGGTTGAACCGGCAGCTTTGACCCAACTCCAGCTTTGGCTGCCGTTGTTGTAATTAGTACTGTTCGGATTGAGCGTAACGGGTGTACCGCCATCCAGACCGATGTGGAACGAATCGTCGTAAATGCCATCCGCACCAGCCGCCATCCGCACCCAAACGTAATATGTACCCGTGGTCGTAAAATTGAGTGCATAATCCAGCCGGGGCCCTACCAGACTATTCTGAACATTCACGTCCGTACCGGTAATGGTCATGGCTTTACCCGCGGAGGCATTGCTATCCGTAAAAACGGACCAACTCCGATTAGCGGCAGCTCCGGTTCCAGCCGTACTGGTCTGATAACTTTCAGCTTCAAATGTAACCCTGCCCGATACTTCCTTGAAACAATTCTGGGCTATGGTCGTAAAGGAGGAGGTGGCATACGTAGTGCCGCAGGAGGGCTTCACCCGCCAATCGTAGACAGTAGCGCTGTTTAGTGTGGCCGGAGTGGTATACGATGTTCCACTGACAAACGTGTCGTTAGGCCAGGTACTTGAGCTTTGCGGCTTAAACGACACGGCATAGGAAGAACTACCTGATACAGCGTTCCAGTTGAGGGTCACGCGGTTGGACTGCGCATTGGAAAAACTTAGTCCGGTTGGCGCAGGGCATTCGGTTGTATAGTTTAAAGTAACCGTGTCTTTGATGATCGACATGCCGTTGTTAACAGCCAGTTCAAAGGCTAAGGGTGTACCCGACGGGGTATTGCTGTCGACCGTAAAGCTGATTGAATCAGGCACCGTTTGCAGGAGCGATAGTCCAGTATAAGTTTTTGGTGGGCCGACACTGGTCACGTAGCTGCTCAATGGAACGGCTGTCAGCGTTAGACTGGCCGGTTTAATGCCAAAATTCTGGAACCGATACCGTACTACAGTACTGGTTGGCCGCACTACGGTTGAACCGGTGGGTGTGGCACGACCATAGTTTGTCGAGATACGTAGCATCTTACGGTCCAGCTCGATCATGGAATTACACAGCGGCAGAATCCGTGATGAGGCTGGCCAGAACCCATCGGAAGTCGAGCCGATTTCAGGTAAAAAACCATAAATTTTGTTTTTGGCTACAACCTCTCCCCACTGCCAGTCATTCGATCCTCCGTTGATTTTGTAGTTCAGGGTTTGCTGGGAGTTACCGATTGTAAAGCCATTCTCAGCGGTCAGATACGTAGCAACGCTCTGAAAAAAAGGAAGTTCAGGATTAGTGTTAGGTGACTCGTAGTCGTTGGGATAAAGAACAGCATTCTGATACGCGTGAAAGTTAAGCGCCGTTACGAACTGATGCTGGATCATGAAGTTCCGCATGGTGGCAATTTCGGGTTCAGAGAAAGCAGCTGTTCCCCGGTAGGTGTCGGAGCTAGCCGTAGGTGATGAACCGCTGTTGTCGTAGCCCCATTTGTAGCCATAGTTTCGGTTTAGATCGACTCCATAACTACCACCGGAATTGACTCGACGGTTTTTACGCCACATGCCCCCCGAGCTAGGAGTCGTAGTCTGGTTATATACGTAGCCATCTGGATTAACGCAGGGAACAATATACATCTCCGAGCTATTTAACAAGGTTCTGATTTCCTTATCGGTGTTGTAGTTCTCCAGTACGTGCCACATAAAGAAAATCAGTTGAGTCAATCCGATAGGTTCTCGAGCGTGATGCAGCGCATTGAGTAACAATTCGGGCTCATTCTCATCCACATCCGGATTGTCACTGATGCGGACCATATACATCGGTCGGCCCTCAAGGGATGACCCGATGCTGGTCCGGACTGAAATCAGATTAGGGTAAAGGGCCCGCATCTTATCCAGAATTACCGGGATGTCTGCGAACGTATAATATCCACCGTAGGACGATGAGCCTAAGCTAAAATTAGCCGGCGTAGTAACAGCCGCCACTCGGCCCTTGGCTGCTTTTTGAGCATATTCCCGATCAAGTTGCTGGTTGAGCTGCTGGTAATTTTTTTCCAGGTCTGTAACCAGAAAATCAACCTTGATACCGTTGCGTTTGAAAAGAGCTACATCTGCGTCAGAAACTTCACCCGTAAAGTCTTTCTTGTTTTCATACGCAAAATGGTCGACATCTAATCCGTTATTCAGCAGCTTTTCCAGTTGCAGCGGATCAATCTGAACATGCACACGGTGGTATTTGATCCGTTGCGCCATGCAAACGGTTGACCCAATCAATAAACTGACCAGCCAAACCAATGAGTAGAGTTTTTTCATAGAATTGAAGGGTAAAGGGGCTTAGGAAATGGTATATGCTCGGCATTCTATTAGTAGCAGCTACTGAAAAATAAATGGTGTTTACGCTTTATACCCCGTTCTTCAACGGTTTGAGCATAGACACCGCTGGTCGACGTGTGATATGGACTGAAATCCACTAACCAGTACGTGTTCAGATTGGTGTTGCCACCTGCTCCTTCTTTTGCTGATCCGACGACTTCAACGTGCTTTAGATCTTTACTACGTTCGACTAAATAACCATCGTTATTTTGTTCTTAAGCCGTCTTCCAGTTCACCGGCACCGTACGATCAGTCTGTGCCTGGGCGGTTCGTGACGGCCGGATCAGCTCCGCTTTTTGCCACAACCGGTATGGTAAGCACAGATACTTTTCAGGTCAGAAATAGCCTTGTGTACAAAAAGAATAGTTTGCCTCACCCGGTGCCAACTCCTGAAAGCGGTACCGGGTGAGGTCTATATTATTGCTGGAAGTAGTCGATCTTGTCGGCATCCACATTGTTGTTGACCCGAATTTCACTACCACTACCCCCGATAATAACTGGACTAATTGTTAGTGTACCAGTGGTAGCACCGGGTGTTAACACCCCTGTAAAGCCAAACGATAGTCGATCACCTGCCGGCACTACCTCGGTAGTCGTCAGCACGTAATAATTGGGATCTGATCCATCGTAAGTCCAGATACTATTTTGCACAGACCGCCCATTGATCAGCGTAGCGCTGGGTGGGAAGACAAGACTAACCTTGGCGTCCCTGGTAACCTTAACAGTTATAAGACCGCTGGTCGGCACATTAAGTAGTTCGACTACATCGACCACCACGGTTAAATTCGTCGTTCCATACACGGTTGATGGTCGGGCGTAAATAATCGGCGTTAGATCGGGTGCGATCACGAACGGGATAGTGACCAGGGCCGGTGGGCTGTTCAGACCAGCCGCATCACGTTCGGAATAAGTGAACGTCACACTCACTGGACCATCGACAGGATCCAGCGTTAATAACGCTGGGTTGTAGTTGGGAATCACCTGTCCGGCTGTTGTGATTGGCAAACCATTATAATAGAGTGTTCCATTTGTTGGCAAGCTTTGAATCACGACCGTGTTGCTTAGACTTACACCCGTATAAGTACCATCTTCCGGATCAATGCCTGTTAACGTGGGGACAGTAACCGTATTGGCTCCTCCTGGATTGAGTTGGCTTGTTGCCGTTTTCGCTTCAGCGGTTGGTAATCGTTCTACCCCGAAGTTGACATTCGTGACACTGGTTGTGCCCACCGCTACCGCTATGACGCCATTGGGCGTGCCATCACTACCTGCTCCCGCTCCTATGTTTTCGCCTGTGTTCACAACTCCATTGAGTAAGGCTGTACTAGGAGGAGCAGAACCGATCGTACCCGGGGTATTACTTAATACCACTGAATAAGATGTATTCGTTGTTACACCCGTGAAGGAATAGGCTCCGCCAGATAGCATGGTTGTGGCGACAACCGTTCCCGCCGGGCCTATCAGGTTGGCGGAGAAAGCATTGCTGGCCAGAACGCTAACAGCTATGCCGTTTACCGTGTTATCCACTAATCCATTGGCATCATTGTAGACCATACCAGATATCGTAACCGGGCCAGTGAAATTGAGTACCGCCGTTCCAATGTTAGCCGAGAATTTCAGGGCATTATCCAGCACTCTGAAAGGAATGCTTACCGGCTGACTATCGTTGGTGGGGTCCACCTGGAACGTTTGCAATGGGTTGCCGCTGCCATCGGTATCGACCTCTACCCCAAACGGATTAGGTCCGCTGAACTCGGGCGAGGAAGCTGTATAAACCGAGCCACCGATGGTCAGGCTGGTGGTGTTGCTTGGGAAAGCGACCACGCGCAGGGCGACCACGAAACCTGGCGTTACGTCCGTGCTAGCGCTTGTATTACTGAACGTATTGGTCGGTACAGTGACGGGCGTAGTGCCACCTGGATTGAAGACGGTGTTGATACCGCTACCCGCCGTGGGCAACTGCTCGATACCAAAGTTAGCATTCGTTACGCTGGTCGTTGCTACCGCCACAGCCAGGATGCCATTGGGCGAACCATCACTCAAGCCGAAGCCACCCAGTTCTTCACCCGTATTGGTCCAGCTTGTCGGCAAACTCGGTGTGGCGCTTCCGGCTGGGTTAGTCGTCAGCACTACCGAGTAGGACGTATTTGGTGAGACAGCCGTGAAGCTATACCCACCGGTGGAGCTAACAGGTACAGTAGCTACCACAGAGCCAGCCTGCACCAGACTGACATAAACGGGAAGGGTAGGACCATTGATAGCGGATTCGTTAGCGTCCTTAAATACGGAGCCGTTGGCATCATTAAAGACATTACCCGAAAGACTCACCAGAGCGTTGGCGAACGGAATCGTTACCAGAGCCGCCGGGCTGTTCAGGCCAGCCGCATCACGCTCAGAATAGGTGAGGGTCACACTCACTGGACCATCGGCTGGATCCACCGTCAGCAGGGTTGGGTTGTAGTTGGGAATCACCTGACCTGCCGTAACAGGCGTGCCATTGTAAGCCAGGGTGCCGTTGGAAGGCAGGCTCTGAATGACGACCGTGTTGGAGTTGGTGGTGCCGGTGTAGGTGCCATCTTCCGGGTCGGAGCCCGTCAGCGTCGGTACCACGACCGTGTTAGTGCCACCGGGATTGACTTGTACCGTAGCGGTTTTAGGATCAGCTGTTGGGCGACGATCCAGCCCGAAGTTGGCGTTGGTCACGCTGGTGGTAGCCACCGTCACCGGCAGTACGCCGTTGGGTGTACCATCGCTGCCCGCCGTTGCACCTACGTTCTCACCCGTATTGACCACACTACCGGTTAAGGTTGTGCTGGGGGGCGCTGAACCAACCGTACCGGGGGTGTTGCTCAACACGACGGAATAGGACGTATTGGCCGTCACACTCGTAAAGCTGTAAGCCCCGCCCGTTAGGGTAGTGGTTGCCAGCACTGTACCGGCTGGACCCACCAGGTTCGCTGAGAAGGTGTTGCCTGCCAGGCTGCTCACGGCGGTGCCGTTGACGATGCCATCGACTAGACCATTGGCATCATTGAAGACTGTACCCGAGATGCTCACCAGGGCGTTGCCGAAGGGGATGGTCACCAGGGCTGCCGGACTGTTCAGGCCAGCCGCATCACGCTCAGAGTAGGTGAAGGTCACGCTTACCGGACCATCGGCCGGATCGACCGTCAGCAGGGTTGGGTTATAGTTGGGAATCACCTGACCTGCCGTGACAGGCGTGCCATTGTAAGCCAGTGTGCCGTTGGAAGGCAGGCTCTGGATGACGACCGTGTTGGAGTTGGTGGTGCCGGTGTAGGTGCCATCTTCCGGGTCGGAGCCCGTCAGCGTCGGTACCACCACGGTGTTAGTGCCACCAGGGTTCGCCTGAGTTGTAGCGGTTTTGGGGTCAGCCGTTGGGCGACGGTCCAGTCCGAAGTTAGCGTTGGTCACGCTGGTGGTTACCACAGTCACCGGCAGTACGCCGTTGGGTGTACCATCGCTGCCCGCTGTGACGCCTACGTTCTCACCCGTATTGACCACACTCCCCGTCAGCGTTGTGCTGGGGGGCGCTGAGCCGACCGTACCAGGGGTGTTGCTCAATACTACCGAGTAAGAGGTGCTGGGGGATACGCCAGTGAAGGTGTAAGCCCCGCCCGTTAGGGTAGTGGTTGCCAGCACCGTACCGGCTGGACCCACCAGGTTCGCTGAGAAGGTGTTGCCTGCCAGACTGCTCACGGCGGTGCCGTTGACGATGCCATCGACTAGACCATTGGCGTCATTGAAGACTGTACCCGAGATGCTCACCAGGGCGTTGGCGAACGGAATCGTGACCAGAGCCGCTGGGCTGTTCAGGCCAGCGGCATCGCGCTCGGAGTAGGTGAAGGTCACGCTTACCGGACCGTCGGCTGGATCGACTGTCAGCAGGGTCGGGTTATAGTTGGGAATCACCTGCCCTACCGTGACAGGCGTGCCGTTGTAAGCCAGGGTGCCATTGGAGGGCAGGCTCTGGATGACGACCGTGTTGGAGTTGGTGGTGCCGGTGTAGGTGCCATCTTCTGGGTCGGAGCCCGTCAGCGTGGGGACCACGACGGTGTTAGTGCCGCCGGGGTTAGGCTGAGTCGTAGCCGTTTTGGGGTCAGCCGTAGGTAGTCTGTCCACCCCAAAGTTGGCGTCTGTTACGTTGCTGGTTACCACAGTCACCGGCAGTACGCCGTTGGGGGTGCCATCACTGCCTGCCGTTGCACCTACGTGCTCTCCAGTATTGACCGCACTACCCGTCAGCGTTGTGCTCGGTGGGGCTGAGCCGACCGTACCAGGGGTGTTGCTCAACACGACGGAATAGGACGTATTGGCTGTCACATCCGTAAAGCTATAAGCACCACCCGTTAGGGTAGTGGTTGCCAGCACTGTACCGGCTGGTCCCACCAGGTTAGCCGAGAAGGTGTTGCCCGCCAGGCTGCTCACAGCTGTGCCGTTAACGATGCCATCGACTAGACCATTGGCATCATTGAAGACTGTACCCGAAATAGTCACTCCTGTAAATGGAACAGTGACCAGAGCAGCCGGACTATCTTTGCCTGCCGCATCGCGTTCGGAGTAGGTAAATGTTACACTAATTGGTCCGTCACTAGGATCAACCTGCAACAGAGCCGGATTGTAGTTAGGAATCACCTGACCCACCGTAGCTACAGCATTATTGTAGTAGAGTGTGCCATTGGTCGGTAAGCTCTGAATGATTACCGTGTTGCTCACACTCACTCCGGTATATGTTCCATCCTCGGGGTCAGAGCCCGTCAGTGTGGGCACCGTTACGCGGGTAGTGCCACCCGGATTGAGCTGAGCCGTTGCCGTTTTGGGATCGGCGACAGGTAGTCGATCCACGCCGAGCTTAACATTAGTTACGTTAGCAGCCGCCACTGAGACTGAGATAACCCCGTCAGGTGTACCATCGCTGCCTGCGCCCGTACCGACGAACTCGCCCGTATTGGCCACGCCCGCCAGCGTGGTGCTGAGAGGAGGTGTGCCCAGGGTGACAGGTGCGTTTGTCAAAATCACCGAGAAGGATGAGTTACCACTTACACCGGTAAACGAAAACGTACCGCTGGCCAGGGTCGTGGAGGTTACTACGTTGCCGCTGGTGTTAACCAGGTTAGCATACAACGTATTGCTACCCAGGGTGCTGACGGCTGTACCATCGACGGTGTTAGCTGGCGTGCCCAGCAAGCCATTGGCATCATTGAAGACTGTACCACTAATCGTATACGATTCAATCGTACTAAATGGGCAACGAGCTCCGTCGCCATTTCCACCTATGGCTGCTCCATTGGCAATAAATACAGAGCCCGTGCGAGCGCCCGTGCTTACGTTAGGAATCTTGTAGACATCATCGCCACCGGAGCGCTGCGTATATAATGCGCCTAAATTGTCAAAAAATGCGACAAGGAAATCACCGCTTCCCAGTGTTCCAATGCCAGTTGCCAGACCCAAATCAGTAGCTACTCCCGTAGTAGGATTAACTCGAAGCAGGTGGTTATCAACAGCACGGATGCCATACAATTGGTTGTCAATTGGGTTGAATGCCAGATCCTTGACACCGTTATCGCCTATTAATGTAGCACCCGTGACGACTACATCCGATAATTTTTGTAGATACGTAGCCGAGGCAGGATTCAAATCGACCCGAATAAAGCGGTCTCCGTTAAATCCATTAAACAGATACATCACTCCCGAGGTATTCACATCACCTGCAACAAAGACCGAGTTGTTGGTATTCTGATCGCCGTAGATACAATCATTGGAGAGGCCATTAATCGCAAAGTAATCGACCGTGCGTCCTGTACCGATCCGAACCAGTTGGTTAGTGCCATTGCGGTAGCCCCATAGACGACCATCTGTAACGTTGTAGCCCAGGTTATTGATGGTTGTGCGGGTATTGAAATTATTGATAAGCTGAGTTGAGGTAGCTACCAGCGCACCGGTTTGTAAATTGTATTCAGCCAGAACACTATTGCCCGCATCGGTACAGGAATTGTCAGGATACCCCTGCGTTCCTGTTACGATAAATGCCTGACCTGCTGTACAAACGAAGTTTCCCTGATTGGTAGCTAAGGAGTTTATACACCGGGCACCATCCGTATTCGTAATAGCTGTTGCCAGAACAGGTGATATTTGAGTACCACTTTCTGCGAGAGGAATTTCTGGCCCAACAACTTCATATGTAGTTGACGTAGCATTATCGATAGCATATAGATTTCCTCGAGTATTTCCTGGGTTAGTCCCGACTGCATTACTCCCAAAATAAGTCGAAAACGTAAGTCCGGTGCCAAAACCAACGTCGGTAAGCGTTTGCGCCCCTCCAGTAGTGGCATACCGCACTAAATTGCCATTGCCAGTTGAGATACCATAGATCGAGGCTCCATCTGAGCTGATGGAAATATCCTGCAAATTGGCTCCTGCTGATAACGTGATCGTGGTAACGGCCAGCGTCGACAGGTTTATTTTGGCCATTGTCGTTGTGCTCGGTACGTACAGGTAAAAGACGCCGTCAGGCCCCACATCACCAGCGGCATATGCAGCAGGTGCCAAAGTCGGCACAGTAATCACTGTACTAGCGCCATCACTACCGATTCGAAGAATCGTGTTCGTGCCTGATATAGAGGCATACAGGAAATTATCCAAAGGGTTGTAACCCAGTCCCTGTAAGTTACGGTTACCTAAGGTTGCGGCACTAGTCAGTAAGGTAGCAACACCTGTGCGCAGGCTAATCTGATAAAGTGCTGAAGGGTTGCCCTGGATGCGGTAAGACACGCCATTCTGACAGGTAAAGGGCGTTTGAGCCAATGCCGTATTCCCTAGCAAGGGGATAAACGTGGCTAGCAACGCACTGAACATCGTCCAGTGTATCAGCCGGAAAAGCGCTCTCCTGTTTCGAGGTGAGTAGATAAATGTTTGCTTCATAGAATAAATCGGATTTGATGGTAATTTTTTTAAATGAGAACTATCTTTTTTTAGCCGCCTGGTAGGCCTATTGCAAAAGGTATTATCCGGCTCAACAAGCAAGTATTTAGTGAATGCAAACGGCCAAAAGAGGTTGAATTAACTCTATCGACTATCTCGTCAAATTAATTAGCTCAGGGTATTAAATCGCTAAAATTTATATCCTTTAGCCAGCATTTTGAGTAGGCGACTTACTGGGGGATAAGATTGATATTTATGCTTGCTACAAGCCTGTTATTCAGAGGAATAGGCTAGACCGAAACCTTTTCGTGATTACGTTTGGCGCACAGTATATCCATTAGCTCAACCAATGAATTATTACCAGTTGTTGCGGGGCCCAGCGTCTACACGTAGGTGGGACATGAGTGATTAGGCTACATCTGACCTTCCTGGATTGACCTGAGAAGTCAGTTATAACTAGTTGGAGATTAGACTTCATCTTGCCAGTAGAGGTGACATCCTTGAGCCACTCTGGAGGTATGTGTTCTAGGTATCCCAGATAGCAGTACTATCTGATGAAATGACAGATTGAGGTGGGATGAAGAATTAGGTTTCATACAAGTTGATTAGTCTGGAGAAATGATTATTGGCCAGGTTGTTAAACAGAGCAATAGCCTTGGTAAAGCTTTTGCCATAATTTCCCGATGATCAGTCAAGTGAGGTTGCTCGTGCTGATATGATAACACGGACACTATGCTTACTTCCTGATTAATAGCTATCTATAATGGGTATCTCACTCTACTTACAACAAAAAATGTATGTTGAGCTGTGGGTCTTTAACTCTATGTAGCAGCAGGTTCAGATGAAGTAATTGGCCTCATGCAGAACCTGGTATAACTATTATAGAAGGTTAGATTCCATAACACGATTAAAGCTTCTGCTACTCAAGTCAAACTGATGGATTGAATAGTAGAATATTTAATTGTAATAGTTACATTTCAGCGTATAGAGTAATCACAGAAGCCTATTAGCACATAATAAGTATTACTACTTATGCACAAGAGCAATACAAAGGTATATTTTGAAGTATTTTTAGCTATTTGTAAAAATCTAATTAACACTAAACGTTCATTTTTAATACACAAACGATTGGTTATCGTAATACGAAATAGACGTTTTTTTGATTTAGTTAATTAAAAAGATAAAAAATCACATTTATTGGTAAATAGATAACCTTTTGCTTTGATATAGTACTAGTTAATCCATTTAATAAACAAATTCAGCTACGTAAGTTATATTTTTGAATCAAAATATTATCAAATCAAACTATTTCAATTTCTTATGATTAAGTTACCAAAAAATTGATTTTATTAATAAAGAAAATGGATTTGTTAGGCTATATAGCGTGTTGACAGAGCCGGCTAAAACATAGCTTGCGCGATTTACGGGACTGGTAATAGAACATCAATCACTGGGGACATATTTATACGTTTTTGAGAAAATGGTTGATAGGCATCCTTTACTAGTATCGACTAGATAACTACATCGTAAAAAATGATAATGTATTCAATTTGGACTTTGTTGCCTTTAACTAGTCTTTCTGATTATATAAACTATGAATTTCATAATAAAAAAAGCAAACAACCTGAGAACGGATGGTTTATTGAAATATTATTTAAGTTTATTTTTTTGTCAAACAGGCAATATTTTTTGTTAAAACTGACTTTATTTGTCTAGTAAATCTATACAATAGTAAAATATTGCTTTACCAACAATTTGATTTTAGGCTTTTATCGATTTCAATAAAATAACTATTCTACCATAGCTCAAAGTGAAAAGTAAAAATTACGTCATTGTCGATGATTCCATTGCAGATGCAGGCTTTCTCAAACAACAGCTGGATTTAGTGCCCTTTCTTGAACTATTTAAAATATGTTCAAGTGTTGAGGAAGTAATCGAGGTATTAATTAATCAGAAAATCGATCTGCTTTTCTTGGATATTAAATTGTCTGGTCAGTCTGGGCTCGACTTACTAAAATTCTCTCCTGAGCTACCTCCCGTTATTATTGTTAGTGCCTATCCTGAATATGCAATTGAGAGTTATGAAATTGGAAGGGCAGCTGATTACTTACTCAAGCCATTTACCTATGAACGACTGTTGATTGGCTTAAATCGAGCCTTGTCGATTCAGATTAAACCCACTAGTATTGCGGAGCCTGATTTCATCTTTTTGAAGATGGGACGGAAAATTCAGCGTTTCGATTATAAGTCGATCGAGTATGTAGAAGCTTACGGCATTTATTCGAAAGTTATCTGTAGCGCGCACACCTATACGGTAAATGAACGACTGGTTACGCTAACGGAATTATTGCCCGATCAACTCTTTATGCGTGTACATAAATCCTATCTGATTAACATTACTAAAATCACGAGTTATGACCGTAATTATCTTTGGCTGGGCCAGCTGAAGATCCCGATCGGTATTTCGTTTCGCCCGAAATTGGAAGGATTGTTACGTTTATTCAATCGCCTGGAGGAATATGACTAAATCAGTAAAACTTCATTGTGATTTAGCCAAGTGAATAGTGCTCTTATAAGGACAATGACCTGTTCCCACTCAAATTGCCTCTACAATAGCGACTAAAACTATGCCCACAAAATCAGTGAGACTATTTATCCTTACTTGCATTTGGGTTATTTGCTTTTCAGGGTCTACAGCTATTGCACAGTCAGCAGAATTTCGGCGCTTAAGAAGAGAATTAAATCAATGTCATACGGATTCGGGCCGAGCGAAATTATATAACGATTTAGGGCAATTTTATACCTCAGTCAAGACAGATTCAGCTATCTATTTTCTTCGGAAAGCCATCGATCTGGCGGCTACATTGCCGGACAAACGTTTGCTAGTAATGGCTTATTACAACCTAGGAGCTGCTAATGAGCCAAGTGGCAATTATATACAGGGATTATCAGCACTTCGTCAGGCCGAGCGAATGCATCGAAGTGGCTCGGTAGATAGTATCAAAACTAATATTCAAGTAAGGATAGTTAGAGCTCTTCGAGGCCTCGGCGATTATCAGGATGCACTGAAATTGGCCTTGACATTGAAACAGTTTTATGAGAAGTATCCACTACGACAAAATAAACTAACAGGTACTTTATTAACCGAGTTATCAATCATTTACGAACGGCTAGGGCGTACTGACTCCACGCTGGTATATCTACTCAAAGCAGAAAAACTAGCTCAACGACGCAGGAGCGAAAAAGAATTGGCTGCTGCTTTAAGTAACCTGAGCCATTATTATACAGCTACTAAAGATTTTGTTAGGGCTGAACAGTACCAAAAGCAAGCGCTTTCGCTGCATTTAAAGATTGGATACCTTCTTGGTGTTTGTGTGGGGTTTATGCAGTTGGCTCAAATTAAACAAACTCAACACGCCAATGCTCAGGCAATTATTAATTACAGAAAAGCATTATTGGTTTTACAGCGAATCGATTGCCAGGAGTATTTAGGAAATTGTTACATGGGTTTGGCCCAGTGTTACTTAGCGATTAGGGACTACTCAAGAGCTTCCGTGTATAGTACACGGTCAACCCTTATTTTTCAGGCAATTCGGTCTTCTTACTATCTACAACAAGCTCTCGAAACACAGGCCGCTATATTCGAGCAGTCGGGTGAATACAAACAAGCGTTGCGCTTTGCTCGAAAGGCTCAGGTACTGAAGGATAGCCTGATTGGCTTGGAAAAAGTGAATGCCATCAGCCAGCTTCAGGCTAGCTATAATCTGAAACATAAACAAACAGAAATTGCAACGCTTAACAAAAACATCGCTTTAGAGAAGCAAACGAAGCATACTATTCAACTTAAGCTAGCGCTCGCGCAGTACCAGCGTATCTTTTTTTTGGTTATATCACTCCTGTTAATGGTTCTATCCGGATCTATTTACTTGAGCTTGCGCCGACAAAAAAAAATACATCGGCTTTTGTCCCACCAAACTGACAAAATTAGTTTACAGGCTCGGCAACTGGCTGAGATCAATGCTACTAAAGACAAAATTTTTACTCTAATCAGCCATGATTTACGCAGTCCTACAGCTCGGCTTAAACAGGATCTTTACCGATTGCAGACGACTTCTCAATTAAATCCATCCCTACTTGAGCCACTCAGACAATTGGAGAATCAGGTAAACCAAATTCTGGACCTGCTCACTAACCTTCTAGATTGGTCGCACAGTCAGTTGAAAGGTTTTCAACTTAATAGAGAGCCAATTCAACTAATGGATTTAGTAACGAATTCACTTAACCACTCAGCCGGGCATCTTCAGTATAAAGAAATTACCGTATTGAATCAGCTAAGTTATGGGACGACTGTGTTGGCTGATAAACATCAATTAAACTCAGTCATTCGCAATGTATTAAGTAACGCCACCAAGTTTACACCTAAGGGTGGCTATATTCGCCTGTATACTAAAGAACGGAGTAACTACCTGGAACTTCGAATTGAGGATACGGGAATAGGCATGAGTGCGAACCAGATTGATCGGGTGCTCACTACGCCAGAGATTCGTACTGGAACAGTAGGAGAATCTAGTACCGGACTTGGGCTTCGGTTATGTCAAGAGTTGCTAACCAACCAATCTGGTTCAATACATATACAGAGTTGGCCGGAAAAAGGAACGACCGTATCCATCCGTCTACCAAAAACGTTGACTAGTAATTAAGCTCGCCAACTTACTATCCCGATAAGCGAAAAGTGAAGGCATTCAAAGGGGCGTTTTAAACATGGTCCTTATACTCCTTGGGCATGGACACGCGCCTGCGGTAACTGGTTGGATAGCGGTGGAGGATTGTCAGGCGATCACTGACATGGCCAGCCAGATACAAACGGATTAGCTTAGCTCTGATATGGACAAGGAGGGTTCGCTGTAACCAGGGGTTAGCACCAGTAATCAACATCTTCCTGAATTGATGGAGCGCCCAGCGGCTCCGCAGCCGTTTGCTCGACCAGCCAGAGTTGCTGCCGGATTCGCACCCAGTTCCGGCGGGCGACTGGCCGACTAGTCCCACAGATCAGATACAAGCGGTGGTTGCTGGTGGGGTGGGGCTCCACCCGATCAACGTACTGGCGATTGACTGCATACGGCCTGTTAACAACGCTTCTTGGCAAATGCCGCGCCAGCAGTAATATTTAGGGGTATAAAGCATGAATAGAAATCCATTCCCAACTAAAAAAATCAGTCGGGAATGGATTTCCATCGATGTGGACCTTCAGCGAAATAGGCCACTATCTGGCTTATTGCTGGAAGTAATCGATCCGATCGGCATCAATGTTATTAAGAAAGTTAGTTTCTCCGCCACTACCACTAACGACTACTGAGCTAATTGATAAACTGCCTGACGTAGCGTTGGGCGTCATCGATCCCGTCAAGCCGAACGAGAGTCTATCACCAGCCGGGACGACCGAGGTAGTGGTCAGTACGTAGTAGTTGGGATCTGAATCATTCAATTGCCAAAGGCTATTCTGCACAGGTCGTGATCCGACGGAGGTAGCCGTGGCCGGTAAGGTCAGATTGTATTTGGCATCCCGGTTAATCTTAACCGTAATCAGTCCATTCGTTGGCACTGACTTCAACTCTACTACGTCAACCACTACCGTGACGGGCGTAGTACCATAAGCCAGGGAAGGTCGAACATACGTCAGTAGAGCCAGATCCGGCGAGGCAGCAACAGCGGATACGACTGTAACGCTAGCTGTAGACGAGCAGCCGCCTGCTGCTGTCAACGTAACGGAGTAAACACCGGCCGTCGTTACAATAGCCAGGTTGCTGTTGTTGATCTGAGTAGCACCAGACCCAAAAATGTATGAGTTCGCGCCAGGAGTAGCGGTCAGGGTAACGATAGGATTAGACTGGGTAATCGGACCACTCGCTGTCAAGCTGGCAGTAATCGGAGTATTAAGGGTTACGCTGGTCACCGACTGTGTTGAACCGCCAGGGGTATTAACGGTTAGCGTGAAGGCCTGAACGCCCGACCCACTAGCGGTTAAGGTTTGGCTAAATATCGTACTGCTGGCAGAGGTTCCGCTAACAGTAGCGCTACCGTTGGTGAGGGTATAGGCAAAAGGAACTGCCGCATTGGCAACGTTTGCCGAAAAGCTAACGGGCTGACCGGCGCAGACCGATGTAGGATTAGCCGCAAAATTAGCCAGGACAGGGGCTGGGGCACCCACCGTGACAGTCACACTAGCTGTTGCTGAGCAGGCGCCAGTCACGCCTGTTACAGAATAGGTCCCAGCCAGGGAGGTAGAAACAGTCGTTGTCGTTGCCCCCGTCGACCAGGTGTAGGACGTAGCGCCGGATGCGGTCAGGGTAGTCGATTGCCCCTGAACGATACTTAGTCCCGGATTAGCTGCGATGCTGACGGTGGGTGGCGCTTCCACTGTCACGCTAACAGTAGTGCTGCTGGTGAGCGTTCCGCCTGCATCGGCCACCGTCACGGTAAAGGTTTGCACGCCCGCCGTGACCGCTGTCGCCGAAACGGCGCTGGCGCTGGTAGCCGACAGGGTAGTGCCAGCGGGCGCAGCCCAGGTATAGCTATAGGGAGCTGTGCCACCCGATGCAGTAACCGATAGGTTCACCGAGCTATTCACACAAACGGGGCTTGGTGTAGCGGAGGCAGTCAGCACCAGGTTGACTACTGGTGCCGACGAGCAATAGGCTACCCCTCCACCCTGGCGAGCTAAATAAATGGAGTTACCCGTCACATAAACATCAGCGAGTCTAATCGACCCCAGCCCATTGGTTGCGTTCGTGAACGTGTTACCCCCGTTGGTTGAAATGCTTAGGCCATTGTCGGTAGCCGCATAGACCGTGTTGCCGATTACTTGCAAATCAACTATATAATCACTGCTTAACCCATCGGCGACCGTTCGGGTGCTAAATGTCTGGCCACCGTTAGTGGAGATGCTCAACCCACTGCTTGTAGCAACGAAGACGGTATTGCCTACGGCATAGATAGTCGTCGGATTATTTCCTAAGCCTGCAACGGTTGTCTGGTTCGTAAATGTGTTTCCGCCGTCGGTCGAGATACTGAGCCCACCCCCAGTGAGTGCATAAACTGTATTACCAACTGCGTATACGCTGGAAACCGAATTACTCCCCAGTCCATTTGCGGTCGTTTTATTTGTAAATGTGTTTCCACCATTGGTCGAGATGCTGAGCCCAGCTCCTGTTGCGACATAAACCGCGCTGCCTACTGCAAACACATTTCCTGCGAAATTATCACCCAGGCCATCGGCTGTCGTCTTGGTCGTAAATGTTTGCCCACCATCCGTAGAAATCAATAATCCATTATAGGTCGAGAAATAAAGTGTAGTGCCGCCGGGGCCTGTCAGTCCAAAGTAGTCGTTAGCAAAGATCGACGAACTGGTGAACGTTTGTCCGCCATCGACCGATATCGCTGGCCCCTCACTTGTATTGGCATAAACGGTCGTACTGCCCGGTCCTGTCACGGCAAATACTTTATTGACATAGTCACTGGGTAATCCCTGGGTTGAACTCACAAAATTATCACAGACGGGACCATTCGTGAGATTTCCACCAACCACGGTAACACTGGCTGTAGCGGAGCAGATTCCTCGTGTGCCGGTTACCGAATAAACACCGGCTGTAGACGTAGTGATAGCCGCCGTAGTTCCTCCCGTCGACCAGGTGTAGGACGTAGCGCCGGATGCGGTCAGAGAGGTCGATTGGCCAGGGCCAATAATCAGTCCTGGATTCGCCGATATTGTTACTACCGGTGCAACATTTACTTTGACCGTTCCGCCCGAAGTGGCACCTGCCGAGGTTGTACAGGTACTCGCGGCTCGTGCATAAATGCTGTAGGTTCCGTCGGCTAAATTGGTGAAGATGGGGCTGGCCTGATACGTAACACCACCATCAACGGAATATTCGAAAGGCTGACCATTGCTGGCGGTTCCTATCGGAGATGTAAACGTAAGGCTGCCACTGCCCGTGTTGCAGCCGGGACTAGGCGTAGCGGCAACTGTGAATGCCGTAACCGGTGTATTGGTGCTGGTTCCAGGAGTGATCACCTCATTGACTGCCCAGGCCCATAAATTTGCCCAGGCTTTATCAGTGTCGGAGCTGATTGCACCTCCGTTTGTCATACCACCGGACAGGAAGGTAAAATAGTCGGTATCAGCCACTAACACGTCCCTTTGCCGGGTATCTAGTATGATCGATGGATTGCCACTGGCGTTTCTCGCCAATACGATACTGGAGCAATCAGTGGAAAAAAATCCCTGAGACGTCCCTGCCTGACTGATGTTGACCGCACTACCAAAAACCCCTGAAAAAATTTTAACGTTCGACGTAGCATCCGCAACGGTTGGCGTTGTCGGATTTGAGGTCTGATTAGACAAACCGTATCCGTATCGATTCGTTAACGGTTGACTGAATGGCTGTTCCGCTAGAATCACAACCTTCCCTGGCTGTTGTGACCACGTAAAAATGGCCTGAGTCTCGGAGGGGGTTAGAAGAGCGCTGACCCGGTTGTCGTCTACCATTCCAATGAAAAGGACATCAAAGCTAGCCAGCGAAGCTGCTGTAATAGAGCCTACTGTGCCAAAGGTGTGGGTAATATTCAGACTATGGTTTACCGTTCCCCCGGCACCGAAATTGGCTGTGCTGGTGAGCTTGGCCAGGGCATTCACCATATAGGAACCATTCAGACTGTACGTTGGATAGCGCGACTGATCGATACTGGCTACGTTGATGGTCTGCGCTGATACAGACTTAAGGCCGACTCCCATTGACATAAACCCTACAAGTAAGGTTACCAATAAGAACTGTGCGCTGGGCCAAGTTATCCGCAATCCGAACTTCGTAGATCGGGCATCAGCACTATGCTTGCTAGTGTTCTGAAGCTGGTTCTGACCGACGCCGATGATCCGCCACACAAATAGTTGTATTGTGCGATAGTAAACCAGAGGAAATGAAAAGAATAAAGATTGTCTCATACAAATAATTGAAGGTAATTGGTGTAAAAAATGCCTGTAATGGCTGTATTAACAGAAAAAGCGGCAACCAGGATGGTGCCAGGCGAGATCATTTTGACGGATTGAAAGCTCTGCTGGAAAACGCATATACAGGGTAGTACTTATGAAAGTATATACGTACAGCTATCAGATGAGGCACAAAAAAGCCTTCCCAGTCAACGCGAAGTAGCTGATTCATTCGTATTACCAGACTATAAGAGAGTCGTTTGTCAGAGAGGAGCAGAAAGCAGAAACTAGCTCAGAACCGAACGTATATCAACCTTATTAATTAGTCAACTCAGGGTTCGAGGTGGTATTTATCTTTCTGGTGTTCAGTCCTCAACAAGGCTTTTGAAGGCGAACAGATGTAAATAGTATTTCATGCATAGTCAGGTTTTAAGGGAGGGTGATTGATAAGCTAAGCCATTGTTTAGAAGAGAGTCGGTAGGCTATTTGGCCGAATAGTTGTAACAAAGATAGATAGCAAAAAAACTGTAACAATTAATAAGGAGACGCACAAGATTTAATGTTTACTTTATATATACAAAATACAGATATAGACCATTTAAAATGATGTTTTAGTTAAAAGTGCTTTTAGGGCAACCAGTCTTAAAACAAGTTGCGGAGTGAGGTACTCTATTTGGCATGGTGCCAACTGTCAAACACTTATATAGGGGCATTGGCACCTTCACTGAGCCTATCGAATTATTTATGGAGTATACTTCTTTGGATTTGGCTAAATCAAAAATTGCCCGTAGGTGCTGCTGTCGCTCATGTCTAGCGATATACCAATCTTTTGATATAATCTCTATTAATGTTACCAGTAGCTTTACTTATTTGCCTCAATATCAACTATACTATTAGAACTGCTCTTAAACTAGCCACTCGTCAACCATTGACATTGTAAGCATTCAGCTAGTACGGAGCCGAGCGCTCATTTACTATGTTACAAATAGTAAAATCTCTCCTACTATTTACAGGAAGTGCATTATCTTACAGGAAGTGCATTATCGAATCGGTCAGAAACAATACTACGCGGTTGGATTCGGCAATGACAAAGGCGGTTTTGAACTAAGAAACCGATACTTCAAAGGTAGTACGTCCCCTAAGTGGTTTACGCATTTACCCGCTGAAGGTTCAACAGCAATCAATCTGTTTGAGGGGGTGTTTGATTTCCTATCATTCTGCCAGTTCTTCAAGGCTCATAAACTCAGTAATCCGACGATTATTTTAAACTCCTTATCGTTCGTAAATGATGCCTTGTTGATCCTTTCTAAGTACGTTACAATAAATGCCTTTCTAGACAACGATAAAGCAGGTAAGAGAGAATTAGAACGGCTTGTAAAGGGAGGTATAAACGTCTGGGACTGCTCACATTATTACCCGAATACTAAGGATTTCAACGAGCACATTACAGGTCATTTCTTCGCGTAATACTCCACGCAATAATACCTGATAAGCTTTTTAATGGCTTTAAGGGGGCTTTTTAAAATTAATGAATGTCTCCACAGAGCTACAGGAGGTTTATCGCTATGCTATCGGGTGTCTACCGCGTGGCTAAGTAATTACTTTTACAGATTTAACACGTACACAAAAATGAAAACAAAGGATAAAATAATAGAAGGTAAAAACGGACTTCGTAACTATTGCTTTGAAGAGGTAGAAAAAGGTAGGATGGTCTATAGTCAGGGGGGGGGCACTACACAGAATACACCAACTTCTTCTACAAAAAAAGTGTGTATACTGTAATAGGGGCTTTGAAGCTAAAAGAGTTGATGCCGCTTTTTGCTGTCAGGGCCGTCAGAAGGCCCATTTAAGGCAGAGGAAAAGGAGTATTTTTAAGAGGATAAAAGGTCTATCTACTAAATAAGCAGAATAGACCTTTTACCTATTGTTTTACTGTAAATTTTTCAACTGTCCTTTAAACGACGCTTCAATAAAATTTATGACAGTTTTACAACCTCCAACAATCATTTCATCAGTATAAGGTTTTTGAACCCTAATATTCCCGTGTGAATTATCATGCATCAATGTGTAAAGAAATCGACAATCGTTTAAAATATTACTTGCCCCATAAAAATCAAGGAAATCCACATCTGGAGATACGAATCTATTTATTGTTTCCAATATATGACGAATAGAGTTAGGGGTAGTATGACTTGGTTCCATGTTCCCTTGAGCAACATTATAAATGTCATTTAAATGCTCTTCATATGGCATGACTAATCCTTTTCTCATTGCTTTTATCTTACCAGATGAAAGTATGAAATTCTCGAAGGATAAATTATTTCGCAAGAGAATTGACAGAAATTCAAAATTGTGTGTAAGTATTATATATCTTGCAAATTTTACTTGAAACACAACAGTGAAGTTTTTGATCACTTGGGCTATCGCATAGACGTAATGAAAATCTAAACTTGAAATTGGATCATCTATAATTAAAAATATCAATTTGTAATCCTCAGAATTGTTTACAATTTTATGTATATCGGCTAAGTAGTAGCAAAAAGCTACAATAGTCTTTTCACCTTCACTTAGTACATCAGAAGCATTTTGGTTCAGTTTATTATTCTTATATGTCAAGCAAAATTCGTTTTCATCAAAATAGTATTTACCTTGAAAAAATGTTTTTAAATAATATTGAAAGGTTTCCGCTACTTTACTTTTTTTGTCAACTCGTTCACTTTCTTCTTTATCTTTTATATCTTCACCCAAAAGCTCAATGAATAATCTTAAATTATAGCATTTCTTGGCATCCGCAGATAAATAATTTTTTAAGCTATTGTACTTTGCCTTTATGATTTTTCTGTTAAGCTCTAGTTTTTCACTTTTTTTATTGTCTTTTCTTGAATTGATCAAATTAACTAGTGACTTGTTAATATTTATTATTCTGATAAATTCTATTACGCATTTATCAATACAATCAATATGCTCTCCATAAGTATTTATACCATAAGATTTAGATATATCCGATACTTTTAAATGAAGCATTTTTTTTATTGCATTAATACTTTCTCTGACATCATCAGGATAAAGAATATCTATTAATTCATTATCTATAGAAGGAAGGTATCTTTTATATTCTTGATATTTACTCTTTAATACTAAGAAATCGTTACATAACGCTTGAAATTGATTTTCTAAATCTTCTAAATAATTTATTAAATTGTCTCCATGTTTAATTTGTTTATTTTCAGTATCAATAGTAAACTCGACATATTTATCTATTAAATCTAGGGCTGAAGCATTTAAATCTTGCTCGCAAAAAGGACATGTTTCTTTGCTAGTCCCTAGTATTTTCAATCCATCTTCTATGAATAAACTTTTGGATCTAATCTTTTCCTTAAAACTTTCTGCTATTGCACTTTTATTAAAGGGCGTTTCCAAATAGTCTTGTATTAAGAATAGAGTATTTGTAGATATTGATAAATTGCAATTATATAAATCTGACAAATTATCAGGAATCGAATTGAGCGTAAAAAGTTTATTCTTTAATTCTTCGTAAGTTTCTTCTTCTGAAAATGATAAATCAGACTCTATTAAACTATTAATATTGAGATAGGAAAATTCAGAGGTTTTTTCATTTATGCCTAACCCTTTAAGTTCAAATCTTGCTTTTTTTATTTCAGCTTCAATAAGCTGATAACTATCACTCAGATCATAAGTAAAACTTTCGAGATTTAATTTTTCTTTAGATATATCAATTTTTTCTTTACCAATAATATAGCCTTTAATTTCGCCGTTTGGCTTATATCTAGATGCTGCAAGGTTTTCACTTACATAATCTTCATTGAAAATATGATATATATAGGTTTTTTGTCCTGTGATGACAGGAGGGACATTTCTTTGTAAATCAACATTAATAGTAGATATTAAATCGTTTCTTCCATTAGATATATTTTTTACTGAGAATGAAAAACTACCTTTATTTTCCCCTAAAGTTAACAATTTATTTGAGTCATATTTAGAGGGATTGTCTTTTGTTGCTAGTCTAAATATTCGACTTAAAACAGTTTTCCCAGTTCCATTGTTTGCAAACAGGCATATTTCTACTGAATGAGTTTTGAAATTTTCATATAAATTAATATGAGGGCCAATATTTTTTGCTTGAATTTCAAATTCAGCGTTAAGGGTGGATTTTTTTTCTTTTTGTTTAGGATTCATGGAGGTATTATACACTAAAAAGAGTTGGCTAAACTACCATATATAAAGTATTTTCTTGTTAATAATACATGCCAATATTACAGTACGATTTAGGTTGATATTCGAGATTTTACAAAAAGTGATACAGAAAGAACCAAAAAAGCCCCAAAACAGACGTTTTGAGGCTTTTTGCTCCCGAAGCTGGGCTCGAACCAGCGACCCTCTGATTAACAGTCAGATGCTCTAACCGACTGAGCTATTCGGGAATCGTGGGGCAAAAGTAGCTCGAAACACGATACTACGCAAGTATTAGCCCCGAAAAAATGTCATTTATCGCTACAGAATGTTCTAACCAAATGACAATCAACCGCAACGAACAGGTAAAATTTTACCGTAACGGGTCGGGTCGGTGACTCGGTACGTTCTGAAGGATCAGTTCTTTGATCCGCCGGGCATCACCTTTGGAGAAATTGCGGATCACAATCTCCGGTCGCGCACGGGGAATGACGTGGATATTCGCAAAGAACACCCCATTCTCAATCTCCACGCCCGAAATGTCGGAATAGAATACGAAGTTGTCGGTGCCGCCAATCAGTTTACGGGTACGGAACGTAACGCCTTTGTCGTTGAACTCAACCTCATCGGGATTGAGCGGATCTTTAAAACTGCTACTACGGAATTTTTCTGCCATGATGTCTGAACCGGGATTTAGCTGATTTAAGGATTTAGCTTTTATAAAAGCGAAGAACAAAATCAGCTTAATGCTTAAATCCGTTAAATCCCGGTTATTTTTTAGGTATGTAAATGACTTTCTTCGTTTCAAAAAAAGGCTCCTCGAAATAATCCGAGAGATCGTAAACGCGGTAACGATCAGGCACTTCGGCCAGTTCCTCGGCAAGGTCGCCCCCTTTGAGGTACAAAACACCATTGGGGCGGTCGTTGTTACCTGACTTATGAATTTTGTAGCGTACCCAGCCCAGAAACGGCTTCAGACGCGTAACGGCCCGGCTTACGACAAAATCATACGTTGTGTTTAACTGCTCCACGCGAGCCTGTTCGGCTTTTACGTTCGTTAGCCCCAACGCATCCGTTACTTCCTGCACTACTTTTATTTTCTTGCCGATACTGTCGACCAAATGGAAATCGGCCAGCGGGAACAGAATCGCTAGTGGAATTCCGGGAAAACCGCCCCCTGTACCTACATCCAGAACCTCTGTGCCGGGTTTGAACTGTACAACTTTAGCAATGCCGAGTGAATGCAGAATATGCTTTTCATACAACGCATCAATGTCCTGTCGCGAAATCACGTTGATTTTGGCATTCCAGTCGCGGTAAAGGTCCTCTAAAGCCGCAAACCGCGATTGCTGTTCAGCGGTCAGATTGGGAAAGTATTTGAAAATGAGATCAGTATTCATTTACGATGTAGTTAAGTAACGTATTGACTGACTGAGGCTGTAGATACGTTACTTCCAGTAAAGTCGCTTTTTTCGTTTGGTAACGAGTGTTTTCATGCCCATTAGGCCGTAGTAAATGGCTAAGAGCAAATCGATAAACGGCATAATGGCCCAGTGAATGGTCTGCCCCAGTCGGTAGCTGATGCGTCCGACGATTCCCCAAAAGGCCAATAGCCGAAAAACAAACGCGCCCGTTCCAAGCTGCAAAAATAGCCATTCGTTCCCGGTAAAGGAACGGTGACGTAATTCATAACCTAAAACAACCAACCCGACGATCAGGGCCAGCAACCAGCTTAATACGTATGAACCAGTAAGTACAGCTAAGCGAAACTTATGACCGGGTTTGTAATATTTGCCGACGTTCAGATGCCGCTGTTTCTGCAAGCGCCACTCAGCCCAGGTTTCTTTCGGCTTCGACCATGTGACCGTATCGGGATCGAGGCAGACGGCCGTATTGCGCCCCGTTGCCACTTCGTTCATGAACAGATCATCGTCGCCACCTACTACGTTGATGTGCGAATAAAATCCCCGGTTCGCAAAAAACAACTGGGTTCGGTAAGCTAGATTACGGCCAACACCCATGTACGGTCGACCTGCTAGAGCCAGCGAGATATACTGCACCGCCGTAAACAATGTTTCCGACCGAATCAGCAGGTTGAGAAAACCCGGTCGGTATTCGTAGGGTGAAAAGCCCAGTACAATTTCTTTGCCAGGGTTATTAAAGCAATTACTCATGCCTGCCAGCCAGTTGGTTGAGGCCGGGCGACAGTCGGCATCAGTAAGCAGTACGGTTGGATAGCGAACCTTTTTAAGCGCAATCGTCAGCGCGTATTTCTTGGGCGTTACGTGTTCATGTTCCTTGTCAATCCGAATAAACCGAACGTGGTTGAGGTTGCCGATGTCGTTCTCTAAAAACGAACGAGTACCGTCTGTCGAGCGATCATCCATGATCAATACCTCAAAATCTGGATACTGCTGGTCATTTAGCAGAGGTAATAACTCCGTCAGATTTTCCAACTCATTACGAGCACATACGACGATGCTTACGCCCGGTTGAGAATCGCTACTGCTCCGGTGAGATTGACGATGGAAAGCCGTTCGGGAATAAACGAAAAGAATAAAAATAAGCTGAATGCTGACCATTAACAGCCAGAGTATCAGTAACGCTATACTCACAGGTGGATCGGTAAATGTGGGGTAAAGATAGGGAATAGGAGGAAGGGGAATAAAGGGAAGAATGGGAGAAAAGGGAAATCATTAATTTCTTCCTTCCTTTCTTCCCTTTCCTCCCTCTTCTACCTTTCTCGTATCTTTGTAGAATGACATTTTCGATTACTGCCCACGATCCGCTGTCGAAGGCCCGAACGGGAACGCTGACAACAGATCACGGGCTCATTCAGACGCCCATTTTTATGCCGGTTGGTACGGCGGGTACTGTAAAAGCTGTTCACCAGCGCGAGCTCGAAACCGACATCAATGCTGAAATTATTCTGGGAAATACGTATCATCTTTATCTGCGTCCCGGTCTTGATGTATTGCAGCAAGCGGGAGGACTACATGGCTTTAATGGCTGGCAGCGGCCCATTTTGACCGATTCGGGTGGCTATCAAGTCTATTCGCTATCCAATACGCGCAAGATTAAAGAGGAAGGCGTTACGTTCAAATCGCACATCGACGGCTCGAATCACCGATTTACGCCCGAAGGTGTCATGGATATTCAGCGAATTATTGGTGCTGATATTATCATGGCGTTCGACGAGTGTACGCCCTATCCCTGCGAATACGAATACGCCCGAAAATCGATGGAAATGACCCACCGCTGGCTCGACCGATGCATCACCCGATTTGACGAAACCGAGGGCCAGTATGGCTATCGGCAAACGTTGTTCCCCATTGTGCAGGGTAGTACGTATCCCGATCTGCGTCGACAGTCGGCGGAGGTGATCGCGAGTAAAGAGCGTGAGGGAAACGCCATTGGTGGCCTGGCCGTAGGCGAACCCGCCGAGGAAATGTACGCCATGATCGAACTGGTCAATGGGATTTTGCCTGCCGATAAGCCACGTTACCTGATGGGTGTCGGAACCCCCGCTAATATTCTGGAAGCCATTGCGCTGGGTGTCGACATGTTCGACTGCGTCATGCCGACACGTAACGCGCGGCACGGATTGCTGTTCACGACGCAGGGGATTATGAACATGAAGAATGAAAAATGGAGCCGCGATTTTAATCCGATTGATCCCGAGTTAGGTGGATACGCCAGTACGTTCTATTCAAAAGCTTACCTCCGTCATTTATTCAAATCTGAAGAATTACTAGGTGGTCAGATTGCCAGCCTGCATAATCTGACGTTCTATTTATGGCTTGTTCGACAGGCACGGGCACACATTTCTGCCGGTGATTTTGTAGCGTGGAAAAATGAAATGGTTGTTCGGTTAATGCAGCGGTTATAGCCTTGATACGTAAAATAGTATTGATTTTAAGTCTCCATAATGAATAATTTGGAGACTTTTTTTGTGCTTGCCCGTCTTATCTCCGTCTGATTTTTAAAGGACATTATCCGTAACTTTATTTCTTTCCAGTGGTAAAAATTGGCCGACTTTGCCGGACCTTATCGATTTGTTTGTTGGGGTTACTTGCCTGTAGAGCGGTATTGGCCCAGCAGGTCACGAATCTGACCGACGAGCAGGTTCAGCAATTTGTTCAGCAGGCCCAGGTCAGCGGCATGACCGAAGCACAGATGGAAGCGATGGCACAGTCGCGTGGCTTTACAGCCGCCGACGTGAACCGGATGCGACAGCGAATCAATCAGTTATCATCGCCTTCGGGTAAGCCAGCTGTTCCCGTAGAAACGAATGTTGTTCGCGAACAACCCGCCACACCAACTCCGCCAGTGGCCGTCACTACGTCGCCAGTCCCCATTTTCGGGGCATCACTCTTTTCCAATGCCCATCTATCGTTTGAACCGAATCTGCGCATTCCAACACCGCGTAATTACGTCATTGGTCCCGATGACGAACTGATTATTGATATTTACGGAAATGCCCAGCAAACGTACCGACCCAAAGTTAGTCCCGAAGGAAGTATTCGTGTCGAAAACCTGGGACCCATTTACGTGAATGGGTTGACCATCGAGCAAGCTGAACAACGTATTGTCGGACGGTTAAGAACACTTTATCGGGGTCTTAATTCAGCTGCTAGTGGTATACAAGCTCAACTGACGCTTGGGAGTGTCCGGAGTATCAAGGTTACGTTGCTGGGGCAGGTGGTACGGCCCGGTACATATACACTCTCGTCGCTGGCAACGGTATTTAATGCCCTGTATGCTGCAGGTGGGCCATCACCGGAGCGGGGTTCGTTTCGAGACATTCGGGTGTATCGCGGTAACCGACTCATCCGAACCCTGGACATCTACGATTTTTTGCTACGGGCCGATCAGAAAAACAACATTCGCCTGCTCGATCAGGATATTATTTTCGTCGATCATTACAACACCCGTATTGAACTGGCTGGTGAGGTAAAACAGCCCGGTCTATACGAAATACGGCCGGACGAGACGCTCAAAAGTGCGTTGACGTTTGCCGGAAATTTTACCGACCGAGCGTATACAGCTTCTATTCATTTACGTCGGAATACGCCAACTGAGCAGCAATTGATGACAATTAATGCTGCCGATATCACACAGTTCGTACCGCAGGCAGGCGACCGTTACGTGGTTGGATCGATTTTAGAGCGGATTGAAAACAAAGTCAGCGTCAGTGGAGCAGTATTTCGTCCGGGCGAGTATGCCCTATTGAAGGGGATGACCATCCGGCAGATGATCCGGAAAGCCGAAGGTTTACGGGAAGACGCATTTCTAAACCGGGCTACACTTCGGCGATTGCGTGAAAATCTTGATCCTGAGATTATATCGGTCGATTTGGGTAAACTATTGCGGGGTGAAGTGGCTGATATAACCCTTCAGCGAGAGGACCACCTGACCATTAATACGGTAAGCGAACTACGTCAGAAACGCACCGTTTCAATTCAGGGTGCCGTTAATAAAAGTGGTACGTTCGATTTCGTTGACAGCATGACGGTAGCTAACCTGATTGTGCTGGCGGAAGGCTTTTCCGACGCGGCCATTTCGTCGCGTATGGAGATTGCCCGACGGATCAAAAACGACACGAGTGGCCTGGTCAGCAATCAAAACGTCCGACTCATGACGTTCGCCATCGATCAGCATCTGCGACTCAATTCGATGGATGCTCAACTAACGCTACGTCCGTTTGATCAGGTATTTGTGCGAACCTCGCCCCGCTATGAAGCGCAAAAGGGCGTTAGCATTTCGGGTGAGGTTTTTTATCCGGGGGCTTACGCCGTTCGCACATCGACCGACCGAATTACAGATCTGATCAATCGCGCCGGTGGCCTGAAGCCCGAGGCTTATCTACTCGCAGCCAGGTTTATGCGCAAGGGAGAAGCGGTGTCGCTCGATCTCCAGAAAATTCTAAGTAATCCGGACGTAGCGGGGAATTTGCTGCTGGAAGATGGCGATGTACTTACCTTACCTCGTCGGCCGGATATCGTCAGGATTCGCGGTGAAGTTTTGAACCCTGCTACGGTAGAATTTGATCCAGCAAAATCATTTCGCGATTACGTTGACGAAGCGGGTGGATTTACGAATAAAGCCTTGAAACGAAAAGTATATGTCATGTCAGCCAACGGAAAAATCAAACCAACGCACTCGTTTCTGGGCATTCGGTCGTACCCAAAACCAGAGCGTGGCGCTGAAATTGTCGTACCTGTTATACCGGCTAAAGAACCCAACCGAGCTTCATCAACCGAACGGGCTGCGTGGCTGACCGTGATTGCATCGGGCGTAGCAGTTATCCTGACGGCACTACGTTTATTTACGAATTAGGTTGTTATCGAAAAGAATGGTAACCCAGACAGAACCGCTTTTGCCTGCAAATCGCTGGACCACAGTCAACTCTAACGTAGTAATGCGAACGATCTGGCAAGGGCGCGTACAAGCCTTGCTAATAGCAGTCGTATGTGCCCTGGTGGGCATAATAACTGCATTACTACTAAAACCCGAGTTTCGGTCAGAAGCACGGATTATGCCCGAAATGAATAATGGCTCAGGGGATATGTTCAAGCGATTGGCCTCGGTGGCAGGATTTGCCGGTATGGATTTTGCGGAAGCTGAAGGGCTCGACGCTGTTCGACCGGATTTATATCCTAACGTATTGCAGAGTACGCCATTCATTCTGTATCTGATCGACCAACCCATTACCACAACCAATGGAAACCGGTCTACAATTGGTGAGTTTTTACTGCCTGAAGCCAGCGAATGGTCATTGAAACGTTTGTTTTCGTTTATTAAAAACGAACCAGTTATTTATCCCATAAACGCTAAGGCTGGAGGACCTGTGCGATTATCGGCCCGGCAGCGCGATCTAGCCGATGAAATTAGTGAGCGTGTCACGGCTAAACTCGATACGCGTTCCGGTATCATTTCGATTACGGCCCTTATGCCCGATGCCAATATGGCTGCAACCGTCGCACATCTGGCTATGGATTACCTGACGCAGTACGTAACAAGTTACCGCACGGGTAAAGCCCGGCAAGATTTACAGTTTTATTCGCAACGCCTGAATGAATCCCGACACCGCTACCAGACCGCTCAGTTTAACGTGTTTCGCTACAACGATCAGCACAAATACTACGTGGTGCAGGCCGCTACGATGGAGAAACAGCGTTTGGAGGCAGAACTCACCATTGCTCAGACGGTCTATACTGAACTATCGCGTCAATTTGAACAGGCAAAATTGAAAGTGCAGGAGCGAACGCCCGTTTTTAAAGTGCTCGAACCGGCGCAGGTGCCACTCAAACGGGTATCGCCTAAACGAACCTTGATCGTTCTGCTTTCTGGTGGAATTGGGCTTGCTATAGGCGTTATGTATGTATTGGCACGACAGGCTGATGTTTTAGGCAAATTACAGGCGATCGTGCGCGGAGGATAATGTTGTTCAGAAAAACCGATACGTACTACAGAACTCAATCATCAGCCACTTAACCTTATTCACCACCTTGTTAAACGACCTTCAACAGAAAAAAAAGCAAATTGCCGTTGTTGGCTTAGGCTATGTTGGCCTTCCCGTAGCGCTCGAATTTGCCCGGCAGTTTCGCGTGATTGGGTACGATATCGATCCAGAGCGCGTGGCTATGTTACAACGGTCCGAAGATCCGTCGCAGGCTGTATCACTCGAAGCGTTTCATGGAACTGACATTACGTTTACAGCCAATCCCGACGATTTGAAAGGAGCCCATTTCTTTGTTGTGGCTGTACCAACACCGGTCGATGAGTACAAAGTTCCGGATTTAAAACCATTGCAACGGGCGTCGGAAGCTATTGGTCGAGCACTCAAGCCGGGCGATTATGTGATCTATGAATCAACGGTTTATCCCGGCTGTACGGAAGATGACTGCCTGCCGATTTTGAAGAAGCAGTCGGGGTTAAAACCAGGCCGGGATTTTAAACTGGGTTATTCGCCGGAGCGCATTAATCCTGGTGATAAAATTCACACGCTGCCGGATATCCTTAAAGTCGTATCCGGCAACGATGAGGAAGCGGCTCAGACAATTGCGGAGATTTACGGAAAAATTATCCGGGCGGGAATCTATATCGCCCCGACCATTAAAGTTGCTGAAGCAGCTAAAGTGATCGAAAACGTACAGCGCGATCTGAATATCTCGCTCATGAATGAGCTGGCGATCATCTTCGATAAGCTGGGCATCGATACACAGGAGGTTATCCGGGCTGCCGCTACGAAGTGGAATTTTCTGCCCTTTACGCCAGGCTTAGTCGGTGGTCACTGCATAGGCATCGATCCCTATTATCTGCTATATAAGGCTCGTCAGGTAGGTTATGATCCGCAGGTGATCAACTCAGGTCGGCGGATTAACGACGGCATGCCCGCTTACGTTGCCACAAAATTGGTCCAAATGCTTCTGCAGCGCGAAAAGAATCCACGTCAGGCGAAAGTGCTGGTCATGGGGCTGACATTCAAGGAAAATATTGCAGACATCCGAAACTCGAAAGTGGCTGATCTGATCCGCGAATTGATGAAGTATGCCATCAATGTTCATATCGTTGATCCGCATGCATCACCGAACGAAGTAGCGCATGAATATCGGTTAACACTTATGGACAAACCCTCTGATCAATACGATGCGGTTATTGTGGCGGTGGCGCATGACGAGTACAGGACCCTGGACGTAGCGTACTTTAAATCGTTGATGAATGGTTCACCAATTCTGCTGGATTTGAAGGCATTATATAACGTAACAAAAGAAGACGGTGTCGAATACTGGCGACTGTAGTTGGCCGAAAAGAAGCTTTATGCGTGTAGTTATTGTCGGTAGTAAGGCATTCGATTCGCTGGAATATCACCTGAGCGATTCTTTCCAGGCGTTGGGGCATGTAGCCTCGATTCTTGATGTTACGGACGTTACGCCTGTTTCATCCAAAATCAATTATTGGGCTTCGCGTTTTTGTGAATCGTATGACCGATCTGTCAGTCAACGGCTTGCGGATCGGATTATACGATTGCAACCTGATCTAGTGTTGGTTGTGTACCGACATCTTCATCCGATACTGGTCGAGATCGTCAAAGCGAAATTGCCCGGAACTCCTGTCGTGCAAATCAACCCCGATGCACTTTCGAATCTGGAAAAGCAGCAAATCATTGCCGCTGACTTCGATCATTATTTCTCCAAAGATCCCTATATCGTCAATTTTCTGCGGGACAAAGCGGGACTGAACAGCCATTATTTACCTGAAGGATTTAACCCGCGCATCCATCAAAAGCCGCCTGTCGAGAAATACGTTGCGGAGTGGCTGACCAACATCGACGTACTGGTATTTGGCAATGTGTATGCCTACCGTGCTCGTATGCTCGAGCAGCTTGTGCGGGCGGGGATAAACGTAGCAGTATACGGTACCGAAGGGCAATACCTACGCCCGGTTGTGCGATCGGCGTTTCGACATCAGTACCTGGTTGGTGCAGAGAAAAATCGGCTGCTATACGGTGCTAAAATTGTCTTCAATAATTTTCACTATGCCGAAGTTACGTCCGTCAATCAGAAGTATTTTGAGATCAATGGCATTGGTGCGTTTCAGCTTTGCGATTATAAGCCAACCATAGAAGAATACTCAGGCGTTGCGGCTGAGCAGGTAACGTATCAGACAATGAATGAAGCCATCGATAAAGTTCGATATTATCTGGCGCACGCGAAGGAACGGCATGAACTGGCGGCAAAGCAGCAGGACCATTTTCAGAGGAATCACACGTTCGACCAGCGTGTTGAAGAATTACTACGTACAGTTGGATTATACGCACCTGCCGTATGAAAAGGGTGATTGATCGCACTATTTCACCCACAATATCCGCCACGCGACCGCTGACGACTTTGATTGTCGGGCAGGCGATTTCAGCTCTGATGGCGTTGATTTATGGGAAACTCACAGCGCTCTATATTCCACCAGCTGAGTGGGGCGATTATAGTTTACTCGTTGCGGCCATGACACTGTTGCACGGTTTTCTGGTGACGCCAACAAACCAGTCCTTCAAAACCGCATTAGCCCGATTTCCGCGTAGACAAGTGATTCGTTTCTATAGCCGCATTCTCCTGCTGATCTATCTGACTGTAGTGCTGACAGCGGCCTTGCTGGCTGGGCTGTATTATCAGAACTCAGTTTTCGGACTAGTCTGGCTGGCTGCCTTTGGACAGGTTATTTATCAACTGGGGAACGACTATCTAAACGTATCAGGCCAGCATCGGCGATACGTGCTGATCCAAATTGCGTATGCCATCAGCAATGTGCTGACGTTGTTCGTATTCGTCGTTGGATTTAATCAGCAAACGTCTACTGGCGTTTGGCAGTCTATGGCCTTGCTGAATAGTCTGTTTTCAATACTGGCTTACTGGCACTTAGATCAGGCTAGTCGAACAGCCGAATTTCTGTCAGAAGCAGTCACTGATTTGGTCGAGCTAAGCCAGGCATACAAACAGTATGTGGGCCCATTGCTGAGTCTGGCGTTTTGGGGATGGGTTATCAACTACGCAGACCGCTATCTCATTCGACTTTACCTGGCCGACGCTGGTGTTGGTCAATATGTTATGGGCTATAGCCTGGGATCTAAATTGCTGATTCTGGTGGCTCCGTTTCTGACGTTTCTCTCGCCTAAAATCTTAAGTTTACGAGCCACTGGGCAGCCTTCCGCAAGTGCGAACCCGTTGTTGCTACGTTACCTGGCCCAATACGTACTACTGGCTGGAACAGGCTGTTTTCTCTTCTATCTAGGTCGCGAGTGGATTGGCGAACTGCTCCTGTCGAATCGATACAGGGCTGCTTTTCCTATTGGCCCGATCGTAGCAATCGGCTATTTATTCCTGACGAGTATTCATCTTTTGGAGGTGAAATGGTATGCCTTCGGGCAGACGCGATTGGTATTGTGGCACAACATAGCAGGCGCGGTGCTGAATGTTACGTTTACTAGTTTACTGATTCCCCGACTTGGTATTCTGGGAGCTGCGCTGGCCACATTAGCAGGTTTCGCCGGGCAGTTTCTGCTGGCAATCTGGTTGTTTCTGTCCGCAAGATATAACGGCTATGAAACCTTGCCACCCGATACATTGACGCTTCGCAGCCTATGATAACTACGAATACAGGAAAATTTATACGCTATACGGGTCTGGCTTGGTTGAGTGCGCTAATGACACGCCTGTGTTGGGCGGATTTCTGGCTGATTTGCACCAGTGTTCTGTCGCTTGTTGGTGGATTATACGGCTTGGGTAACCTATTGAAAATGCCAGCAATGCGGGTCAACTTTTTTCTGATAAGTGCCGTCATTATTGTACTGGCCAGTGCGTTTGGCGTACTGTTTGGCTTTGTGTCGATTTCATTGGTATCGCACGATATTTGGGAAATCACGATCGATTATGCCTACACAACCACAGTCGATCTGGCCCTTGCTCAGGCCTATACCAATACGTTTGCGATTGTCTTTTGGTTGTTGGGCAATCGACTACACCATTCAGGGATGATCGGCTCTGTCTATCAGGATATTGCTACGTGTTTACATGACTACAAACGTATCTTGCTGATGCTGGTTGTGGCTATTCTGATTTGCCAGCTATATCTCTTTACTATCAACGTAGTCGTATATGGAGGGAAAGATCTGGCAACTGAAGGAGAACCGACTCATCCGTTGCTGGCGCTGATAACTCCGCTTGTTTCGGTTTTACCATTTGTGCTTGCTTACTATGCCCGAGGCTATTTTCAGGCCGGTCGCTGGGTAGCCGGGATGCTCTTCATCATATTGCTTCTGGGCGAGCTGAATTGGTTCTTTCTGTTTGGTCGCCGTAGCATAGTCTATTTTTTCATACTTCTGTTCGCTGGGTTAGGCCATGCTAACGTATTGACCGGTAGGGGTATAGTTAAAAATATAGTGCCCATATGCATAAGCCTGTTCGTGATCCTGACAATTGCCGATACGTATCATAAAATGCGGTCGGTTTATGGGTTTCAAAACCTTCAGCGAATGAATCTTGTCGACGGGCTTACTAACTTAAAAACGAATACCGACGACGAAAAATACGACAGCATTAGAAAGATGAATCTGTCTGTTCGAAGCGCTTACAGTTCACTTGCGCTCGGGCAGTTCGTGAATCTTTTCAGAACGACACCACACGAACCTTTGGCAGGACGGATATTGATGACTAGTATCCTGCTAGCCACGCCGAGTGATTTTTTGATTAATAAAAAATCCGTTTTAGCCAAAGAAGCGCTGTACGAGAGTTCGTATTCGTTACGCCTTACCGACATCAGTGAAACGCTTTATTTAGAGGCCTTTATCGACTTTGGCTGGTTTGGCGGTTTCCTGTACGCTGGCTTCATTTTCGCGCTATTTTATGGCATCTACGCGCTGGCCAGGCACAGCAACAACCCATTGTTTTCCCTGATTGTGAGTTGCACGTCTGTATCGCTGGCGTTGGCAATGATTGAAGTTGACATGATCACGTTTCTCGCCAACATCCGAACGCTGTTTGTGTATTACCTCGTAACCCGGTTGTTTTTCTGGAAAACAGAGCCGCGTCAGCCGAGCTATGGAATGACTGAAACCAGCAAAACGATCTTACGCTAATGATCGTAACCTACCTGTTTCGCAGTCCCGGTACCGGCTATAGTATTGAAGGAGTATTCAATAGTCTTCTGCCTGAAATTAAGCGACAGCCGGACGTATTACCAATGGCTATCAGTTTGCCATTTATCAGCCAGGGACTACGTAGTGTCTGGCGAAATTTACGTTTCGTCGCCAGGTTAAAGGCTAACGTAGTTCACGTCACGGGCGATGTTCATTACGCCGTGTTAGCGTTGCCCCGCGCACGAACTATATTGACAATTCATGATTGTATTACCCTGAAAAATAACCACAATCGGCCGCTACGTTACGCGATATTCTGGCTGCTTTGGTATTATCTGCCTATTCGGCAGGCGGCTGTGGTGACGGTCGTTTCAGAAAAGACCCGGCAGGAACTCATTCAGTACGTTGGCCCGATTGCCAGAAAGGCCATTGTTGTTTCGAATAGTTACGATTCCGCACTTGCCTATCAGCCCGCTTCTGTTCAAAACGAACCGCCCGTATTGCTCCAGATTGGTACGGCTCCGCACAAGAATCTGGCTCGTCTGCTGGCTGCCATCGAAGGAATCCGCTGTCGATTAATAATCATCGGTCCACTGACAGAAATACTCATTGACAACCTGAAACAACGGCGAATCGACTATCGGAATTACGTTAATCTGGACCGTACAGACGTAGTACAAGGCTACATCGACTGCGACATCGTGACGTTCGTTTCGACTTATGAAGGCTTTGGCATGCCTATTCTCGAAGCCAACGCCATCGGCCGACCGGTCATTACGTCTGATGTATCGCCTATGCGTGAGGTGGCGGGCGGAGCCGCTCATTTGGTTGATCCGACGGATGTTGCTGCTATTCGACAGGGTGTTCTTCAGTTGATTCATGATGCTACGTATCGACAAAGATTGGTTAACGCTGGTCTGAAAAATGCCCGGCGCTATACAACCAAAGCTATAGCTGAGCAATACGTAGGGCTCTATAAACAGCTCGACCAACGCAAACTTTCAACTCAGTCTGTTTCATGAGGATTGTCTTATCGGCGGACTGTTTTTATCCCGCACAGATGGGCGGTCCCAGCAATGCAATTTACTGGCAGGCAAAGGCCCTAACGCGGGTTGGCCACGACATAACCATCGTGGCTACGTCGCAGGATTTGCCGCCGGAGATTGAATTAGATGCGTGGTTAACGCTGGATTGTGGCCGGGTGATCTACACAAAAAATCCACACTTTTATTTGCCTGTCAAACAAATCTGGTACGGTTGGAAGGTTATTCGGAAGGCCGACGTTGTTCACATCAATAGCCTGTTTTATCCGGCGTCGCTGATGTGGGCGCTCCTGAGTCGGTTAATGGGAAAACCGGTTGTATGGTCACCGCATGGCGAATTGAGCCCGGAAGCACTAGGCTATGGTTCAGGCATGAAACGATGGTTGCTGAAAATCATTAAGCGACTCAGTTCTGTGATTTGTTTTCATGCAACTTGTGACGCCGAAGCAAGCCACATTCGAGGGCAATTCGGGCAGGACGTGCCGATTGTTAGCGTGCGGAACATGATGGAGTTGCCAACGCTTATGACTCCATCGTCAACAAGTCATCCTTATTTGCTATTTATCGGTCGCCTACATCCCATCAAAGCCATTGATCGACTGCTTGACGCACTAAGCACATCGACCGTTTTTCGGAAAAGCAACTATTCACTGCGCATTGCTGGGCCCGATTTCGGCAGAGTATACGCTCAACAACTGCGTCAGCAAGTAAAAAAGCTGAATCTGACAGCCAAGGTGTTATTTATCGGCTCAGTTGATGGTGTGGCTAAAGAGCAGCTTTACGCCAATGCCTACGTAACGATTCTGCCGTCTCATTCGGAAAATTTTGGGAACGTCGTTATTGAATCGCTGGCGCAGGGCACACCGGTCATTGCGTCGACCGGAGCGCCCTGGCAATTGCTCGAAACCGAGCAGGTTGGACTCTGGACCAGTAATGACCCGGCTAACCTCAGGCAAGCTATCGAAACCTTCTTGACAATGCCGAAAGAAACCTATCTGGGTTACCGCCAACGGGCAATCGAGTTGGTTCAGCGTGACTACAACATTATGACAAACGTAGCAATATGGGAGCAAGTTTATGAACGGGTGGTCATGCGGAATGAGCTGAAAAAGTAGGCAGACAAATGAGTAGTAATCAGGCCATTGATTTTCATGACGACATCGCTGCTGATTTTGATCAGAAATATGAATCATCCGCAGCGTTTCGGGAGCGGTTCAAGGTTTGGACGGATCTGTTCAGGCGGTATGTAAAACCTACAGATCAGGTTATCGACCTCGGTTGTGGGTCCGGCATTTTTAGTAATTACCTCGGTACGAAAGGTTGTCAGGTGATTGGCATTGATGGATCAGCCGCCATGATCCATCTCTGCAATAGCAAGAAAACGTCGGCTAATGTACACTATGTAAGACAATCCCTGCCCTTAATCGATTCAGTTCCGTACCACAACCAGGATATCGTCCTCATGTCAAGTCTGTTAGAGTACATAGCTGATGCGGAGGAAATAATCCGACAAGTTAATGATCTGCTGAGACCAAGCGGTCTTTTTATCGTCTCTATTCCCAACGAAACAAGTATATATAGACGAGTTGAACGTATACTTTTTCGATTGATCAAACGACCACGTTACGTTGCTCATCTTCGAAATCGTTCGACGGAAATACGGTTTAGGCAGCAATTGACGGCTAGCGGATTCGACGTACTGGAAAGGGTTTATTTCTCGAACCACGATCCGATCTCAAGAATTTTGAAACCGTTTTTAACTGATCAATACGTCAACAATCTGTTTGTCGTGGTATGTCGGAAGCGGGGAAGAAGTGGCTAAGACTCAGTAAGTATAAGTGTATGAAAATCCTGAACATTGTTGGTGCCCGGCCTAATTTCATTAAAGTTGCTCCCTTGCATAAAGCGTTCCGCACCTATCCGGCTATCGAGTCAAAAATTGTACACACCGGTCAGCATTACGATACACAACTGAGCGATATTTTCTTCCACCAGCTCGATCTGCCTCAGCCTGATTATCAACTCAACGTTTGCCCGGAGACGCCAACCCGTCAGACGGCTGATATTCTGCTCAAATTTGAACAGGTCCTGTTGACTGAACAACCTGATTGGATTCTTGTCGTTGGTGATGTCACTAGTACGTTGGCTTGCGCATTAGCGGCTTCGCAGGCGGGTGTATGTATTGCTCACGTTGAAGCAGGGTTACGGTCTGGTGATCGGCAAATGCCGGAAGAACGAAACCGAACCATAACAGATGCCCTTGCCGAGCTGCTTTTCGTAACTGAACCGGCAGGACTCCATAATCTTCGTCGTGAAGGAATTTCCGACGGGCGAGTTCATTTCGTCGGCAACGTAATGATTGACACGTTAGCGCAGTATCGGCAGAAAGCGAATGAGCTTGATACGGTTGGTGCGATGGGATTAATTTCGGGCAGTTACGTATTGATGACTATGCACCGGCCGAGTAATGTGGACAGCGAAGAAGGCTTGAACCGCATTCTCAAAATCGTGGAAGAAACAGCTTGTCGGAAAACGGTCTTGTTCTCGCTGCACCCACGCACAAAAGCTAGTTTGCTGCGGAATGGTCTGATGATGCGATTGATGGCAATTCCGAACGTGCGATTGCTGGAACCACAGGGCTATCTGGAATTCCTGAACCTGATGGAACACGCGACGGCGATCATCACCGATTCGGGTGGTATCCAGGAAGAAACAACCTATTTAAACGTTCCGTGCCTGACCTTTCGCAACTCCACCGAACGGCCCGTAACGGTTGAGCTTGGCACAAATCATCTGCTGGCTGATCTGAATCCCGAAACAGTACGACAGAAGCTGACTGAAATTCTGGAAGGTCGTGCTAAAATGGGTTCTGTTCCACCTTTGTGGGATGGACAAACTGCCGGAAGAATCGCAGAAATAATGCACAACACACCGATACGTATCAAAAAGGCGTAACCGCCAGTGGTCGATTGGTACAGCCCAGGAATACAGACAGCAAACAATGAAACAACTAATCCAAAACCTTAAAACCGGCGAAACACGACTCGAAGATGTACCGACTTCGCAAGTGCGCTGGGGACACGTACTGATTCAGACGCGTCGGTCGCTGGTATCGTTGGGTACGGAACGGATGCTGGTTGAATTTGGGCGAGCCAGCCTGATCGCCAAGGCTCGTCAGCAGCCTGATAAAGTAAAGCAAGTACTGGAGAAGATTCAATCGGATGGGCTGCTGCCGACGCTGGAAGCCGTTTTCCGTAAACTCGATCAACCGCTGCCACTCGGTTACTGTAACGTCGGTGCGGTATTGGCTGTGGGTGAAGGCGTAACAGACCTACGTGTTGGTGATCGGGTCGCGTCAAACGGGCCTCATGCCGAGGTAGTATGCGTGCCGCGCAACTTGGTTTCGCCAATTCCTGATAAAGTTAGTGACGATGAAGCGGCTTTTACAGTTATTAGTGCCATTGGTTTACAAGGGATTCGATTACTGAATCCGACGTTGGGAGAAACCGTTGTTGTGTTCGGTCTAGGCTTAATCGGTCTGCTGACGGCTCAACTGTTACGTCTGAATGGATGTCGGGTCATCGGCATGGATATTGATGAGACGAAATGTCAGTTAGCCGATCAGCAGGGCATTATAACGCTAAATCCATTAGCCAATACTGACTCAGTTAAAGCTGTCTTATCACTCACAAATCAGGTTGGGGCCGATGGCATAATCATCACAGCGTCAGCGAAAAATGATGAGATCATAACGCAGGCGGCCCGCATGTGTCGCAAACGGGGACGTATCGTACTGGTCGGTGTGGTTGGGCTTAACTTGAATCGGGCCGATTTTTATGAGAAAGAGTTAACTTTCCAAGTGTCGTGCTCCTATGGTCCCGGACGGTACGACGAGGCTTACGAACAGCAGGGCCAAGACTATCCACTGGCGTATGTTCGCTGGACAGAAAACCGAAATTTTCAGACAATTCTTCAACTACTAGCCAGTGGTCAGTTGAACGTAACGCCGTTTATTACGGAGAAGGTCCCGCTTGCCGAATACAACCAACTTTATGGCAATATGCAATCGCCGAAGCGAATAGCCTCATTGCTTACATATCCGGAACGGGTAAATCATTCACCGATAATTTACCTACGTGATTATCAGTATACAGCCTGTGGCAGCACAGTTGGTATCATTGGAGCTGGAAATTTTACGAGTTCTATCTTACTCCCTGCACTAAAGGCTTCGGGTGCGAACCTCAAAACTATTGCCAGCGCGGGCGGACTGAACGCTACGTTGCTGGCAAGAAAACATGGGATTGCACAAAGCACCTCTGATTATCGGCAGATTCTTAACGACCCGGATATTGACCTGTGCGTCATCACAACACGCCATAATAGCCATGCTCAACTGACCATCGAAGCATTAAAAGCGGGCAAACATGTATTTGTCGAGAAACCTCTAGCAATCTATGAACAGGATTTACTCCCTATTATCGAAGCACAACAGACAGCAGAACGCTTTGTGATGGTTGGTTTCAACCGACGGTTTTCGCCGTATAGCCAGAAAATGAAAATGCTTTTAAGCCGTTCATCACCGACTAATGAACGAATACCCATGAACGTAGTGGTAACGGTCAACGCGGGCTTCATTCCGGCTAACTCATGGGTACAGGATCGAGCAATTGGGGGTGGACGTATCGTGGGTGAAGCTTGCCATTTTATTGACTTAATTACGTTTCTGACCGGAAGCCTGGTAACGAGTGTGTGTATGAACGCAATGGGTAATCAGGCCTCTGAAACGAGTGATTCGGCTTCCTTACTACTACGTTACAAGAATGGCTCAACGGGTGTAATAAATTACTTTAGCAACGGCAGCAAGGCATATTCGAAAGAGCGTATAGAAGTGTATGCACAGGATCGGACGCTGGTATTGGACAATTTCCGGCAATTGACGGCTTATGGATTCAAAGGCTTTTCGCAGATGTCAGGTCGCCAGAATAAAGGTCATACTGAGCAGATGAAAGGATTGATTGAGCAACTACATACCCAATCGAACCATAGCAACATCTTGACACAGACCCTCATTCCATTCGCTGATATTGTGAATACAACGCAAACCACGCTGGCCGCTTTACGAAGTTTGCGTGAAAAGTGCTGGGTCGACGTAGCGGGTGTCGGCATGGTGCATCGGCCGTCTTTACGTTCAGAGAAATGATCGATAAAGTGGACCTCTTCTGGCGAACCGTACGGCATCTAAAGCCAAGGCAGATTATTTACCAGATCTGGAATAGATGTCGTCGACAACCTAAGCTTCGTTTTCAAAAAGCTACTCCGATAACCTATTTTCTAGTGGTTCCTGAGGCTGATAAACCCATAAGTTGGGAAGGTCAGGCATTCACATTTTTAAACCAGCGTGTCGACTTTGAAAGCGAGATTGATTGGAATTACGCCGAAAAAGGAAAGCTATGGACGTATAATCTCAACTACTTCGATTTTCTGAATCAGCCCAACGTAACGCCTACTGATGGTTTGCAATTGATTCATGCATTTATGGGACAAACAAACTCGTTGCAAGAGTCACTGGAGCCGTATCCGACATCGTTACGTATCATCAATTGGATACAATTTCTGAGTCGCCATCGAATCCAGGACGATCCGATAAACGCTCATTTGTTTGCACAAACGCAACTGCTTAGCCGTCGCCTGGAATACCATCTGGCGGGGAATCATTTGCTGGAAAATGGTTTTGCCTTACTCATTGGATCGTTGTATTTCCAGCATAAACCATGGTTTGCCAAAGCGATAAAACTGATCTGTACTGAACTCACTACGCAGATTCTGGCAGATGGATGTCATGATGAGCGTAGCCCAATGTATCATCAGATCTTACTTGACCGATTGCTAACCGTTCTGTTTTCTCTACAGCACGATACATGGCATACCGAATTGTGGTTAATTCCTTTCATGACCCGAAAAGCGGATTTGATGCTCAACTGGCTCACTACCATTACCTTCCGAAATGGTGACGTGCCTATGGTGAACGATGCTGCTTTTAGGGTTGCCCCAACAAGCGCACAACTTCGTATAAAAGCGGACCGGATGAATTTTCTGGCTACCAAACAGCCTGCCAACGAAGAACAAGGCGCTGGCTGTAGCGGCTATCGTATGTTTCGTCAAAATCGATACGAGCTTTTCGTTGATGTTGGTGCAGTTGGTCCCAATCATCAGCCGGGTCATGCGCATGCCGATACGTTTTCGTTTATACTGCATGTGGATAACCAGCCTGTACTTGTGGATAGTGGTACGTCAACGTATCAGATCGGCCAACGGCGGGCCAGGGAACGTAGTACAGCAGCGCACAATACTATCGAAATTGCCAGCATAAATTCATCCGAAGTATGGGCTGGTTTTCGCGTAGGGCGCCGGGCGCAAGTGATCCTTGTGCAGAACACCGAAAGAACACTGACAGCCCGGCACGATGGGTATCAGCAACTAGGTGTCATTCATCAACGAAGTTGGTCCATTGAACCCGCTAAACTGACTGTTGTTGACCAATTGCTGGACGTAAACAGTAAAAGGCTATCGAAGCAGCCTGCAGTAGCCCGGTTTCATTTTCATCCGAATGTCACCTTGAAAGTTGTTAATAATATTGTGATGGCTGGTTCTATTGAACTGACGTTTAAATCAGTAACTAAACCCGCTTTATCCGTCACAAGATATAAGATGGCTGAAGGGTTTAATCAGCTATGGTCGGGGCAGTGCCTTGAAGTCTTCTTCACCGATTCCTTAAAAACCACCATAACCTCACTACATGAACATACTTTACCTGACCTTTTACTTTGAGCCCGACCTTAGCCCCGGCTCTTTCCGAAATACTGCTTTAGTGAATGAATTGTGCCAGCAGTTGCCCGAGGGAAGTCATGTTCACGTAATCACAACGCAGCCGAATCGGTATCAATCCTACAGACCCTGGGCACAAGAACGGGAGGAAAAGCTGCAGGACAACTGCCGGATTACGATTGATCGAGTAGCTTTGCCAGCGCATTCGGGTAGGAAGTTTGCTCAGATACGTGCTTTTTTTACATACATCCGAGCAACGTATGAACGTAGTGAGGGCAAAGCCTATGACCTGGTTTTTGCCTCCTCTTCCAAACTTTTTACGGCTTCTCTTGGTGCAACGTTAGCGCATTCTATGCGGGCTCCTCTTTTTCTGGATATTCGTGATTTATTCCGGAAGGGCCTTTTGGATCTGCATAAAAACCCCTTTATTCAACTGGCTCTGAATCCCATAGTACGCTTCGTTGAATCCTTTACATTTCGCTCGGCCACGCATATCAATCTAGTTTCGGAAGGCTTTCAGTTTTATTTTAAAGCCTATCCTCAAGCTACGTATAGCTATTTCACGAATGGGGTCGATGATATATTTTTGACTAGTGAGCAAACTCCGCCGTCTCAAAAAATGAAGGAGCAAAGTGAGGTCAAAATTATTCTTTACGCTGGTAACATCGGCGACGGACAGGCACTCCACAAAATTATACCACAGGCCGCTCAGCGGTTGGGCGACCGTTATCACTTCGTCGTTATAGGCGAAGGTAATGCTCGTTCTAAACTGGAGAAGGCCATTCGGGATAATACTATAAGAAACGTTGACCTGCGAAAGCCAGTTGGTCGACAGGAATTGATAGTTGAATACCAGAAAGCGGATTACTTATTTGTGCATCTGAGTAAACTGGGCGTCTGTAAACACGTATTGCCTTCCAAACTATTTGATTACGGGGCTACCAATAAACCTATTCTGGCGGGAGTGACAGGGTTCGCGGCTTCATTTGTGCGTGAAAATCTTAGGAATAGTATCTTATTTACCCCTGGTGACGTAGAAAGTCTGGCGAGCCAGTTGCATAAAGTACCGTATCGAACGGAAGAAAGAGTTGATTTCATAACACGATTTCAACGTAAAACGATTAGTAGGGCAATGGCCCGTCAAATTCGACAGACACTAGAGGCAGCACGACGGTAATTAACTAAGCATCAACTGTGAGAATACATTTCTTAAAGGCCATAAAAAAGGGTCGGCAAAAACCGACCCTACAATATGTATTGAATCCTATAACGATACAATCGTCTGATTTTAAACTATAGAATTTGGCTTTTCACGCTTTTGCCGATGGCGATTAATTCTTCAGCTTTGGGAGCGCCGATGAATTTTTTCAGTACCCGTCCATTACCATCGATGAATAACAGGGTTGGATAAGCTTCGAGCGGATAAACCTGCGATAAAGCCGGACCTTCACCTTTTTCCATATCCATTTTTACGTTAATAAACTTGCTGTTGTAGAAATCACCAACCTCTTTTTGCGTGAAAACTTGTTTCTGAAGCATTTTGCAGGGGCCGCACCAACTCGCATAAGCATCCAGAAAAATTATTTTCTTTTCTGCTTTCGCCTTCTTCAGAATTTCCCGCCAGGAAACCTCTGTAAATTGAATACCATCGGCTTTCTTATCAGTAGATGCGGGCTTAACACCACCGGTATTGCGAGCTGCCGGTTCGGAGAGAGCAGCATAATTTGATACGGAGCTAAATCCAACAAGGAGCATCGTGAGCAGCCAGAATACTTTTTTCATGATTGAACCGGAATACCGGTAGTCTTTATGGTTTCGGGATTATAACGTAATGACAGGCGTTTTTCGTTTCCAAACTATGCATTGTTTAGGCAAATTAGTCGACGTAGCGGAAAATCGCAAATAAGTATTTATGTGCCATTCTGCTTAATCTTTCCGAACTTTGCGACCATTTTATACCAGTTACTACGATGCCTGTCAAGCAAGCCGAATTTTTCGTCAGCAATTCCGATCCGGACAAATGCCCAAAACCTGATCGCCCTGAATATGCGTTCATCGGTCGCTCGAATGTCGGTAAATCATCGTTGATAAATATGCTGACGGGCCGTTCTGCGCTGGCCAAGATTTCGGGAAAACCAGGTAAGACGCAGTTGATTAACCATTTTATTATCGATAATGAATGGTATTTGGTCGATTTGCCAGGCTACGGCTATGCGCAGGTCAGCAAGACCGAACGGGAAAAATTTGCCGCCCTTATTGATGGCTATCTGACCAGTCGCCCAAACTTGCTGTGTATTTTTGTACTGGTCGATTCGCGCATCGAACCGCAAAAGCTTGATCTTGATTTCATGACCAACTTAGGCGAACGAGGGCTGCCATTTGTGATCGTTTTTACAAAAACAGAAAAACTAAGCTCGGTAAAATTACAGGCAGCGCTCGAAACCTACCGGGCTAAACTACTCGAATCCTGGGAGGAAGCTCCTCAATTCTTTGTCACGTCGGCGGTTACAGCCGTTGGCCGGGAAGATATTCTGGCGTTTATCCGACCCTTAAATGAGGACTATTTTAACGAGCGAAAAAATGAACAGGTGAAAGACTGGAAAAACAGGAAATAACGGTATACGCTTCATTGTTTCACTCTTTGATTCATTAAAAGGGCAATACACTCAACAAAACACACGTTACCTATTTACATAATCACTCTATGGAAGCATTAAAACAGATTGCCAATGTCGCTGGTTATAGCGGCCTTTACCGAATTTTAAAACCTGGTCGGGCGGGCGTTATTGTCGAGTCGTTAGACGATAAAAAAGCCAAAACCATGATGGGTCCAACAGCCCGTGTCTCGGTTCTGAATGACATTTCAATTTACGTCGATGACAACAGCGAGGAACAATCTATACCACTGGGCAATGTATTAACCGCGATTAACGAAAAATATGGTGATCAGCTGACCGTTGATCCCAAAGGTTCGAACGATCAGCTCGCTGATTTTATGGCGTCAGTTGTTCCAACGTATGATCGGGAACGTGTCCGGACGACTGATATCAAGAAACTCATTATCTGGTACGGCATCCTACGTCAGTTTGCTCCCGAAGTGTTTGAGAAAGTGGCTGAAGAAGTAAAAGCTGACGAACCAGAAGTGGCGGAAGCATCGGCCATCGAAGAACCTAAGGCTGACAAAGAGTAGAAAACACAAAAAGCTTAATACAGTTACTATATCATACTGGTAGTAAAGAACTTAAACATCTTCATTTTCAGTGAGAACAGAAAAGCCGCGAAACCTTTGGTTCGCGGCTTTTTCGTATTTAGACCGAGTCAATTAACGAACAGGCGGGTTAATCTACCGTACTTAATTTCACTGTATTTGTTCGACGAGCCTGTGTTAAGGGCATACTAAGCGTATTGATAAAAATATCGCCGGAAGCCAGCTTACCCTGACTGATGAGGGTTTGCTTGATTCCTTCTACCGTTTGATCGACCGTCAAGCTTAAATCGGGTTCGTAAGGCATTACCTGAACGCCCCAATATAGACCAAGCGTGTTACGTAGCTGAGCATCATTTGAGAAAACCAGTAGATCAGCTTTGGGGCGGTGATGCGATATCCGTACGGCTGTATAACCCGAGTTTGTAATACCAATAATCGCTTTTGCTTTCGTATCACGAGCCAGTCGACAGGCACTCATCACTACGTTATCATTAATCACATTCTGAGTTGGCTCTTCGTTAACATGAGCGTGATACCGATAATAAATTTTGTCGGTAGTCGTCTCAACCTGCCGAATGGTGTTTGCCATGCTTTCAACGGCCAGAATTGGATACTTACCCGATGCTGTTTCGGCGCTGAGCATTACAGCATCGGCACCATCCATAACAGAATTGGCAATATCATTAATTTCAGCGCGGGTTGGGCGAGGGGCGTCGATCATACTTTCGAGCATCTGCGTAGCCACAATGACCGGCTTAGCCGCTTTGTTACACTTTTCTACCAGCATCTTCTGAATCATCGGAACTTCCTCTGCAGGAAGTTCGACGCCGAGGTCGCCCCGCGCCACCATCAATCCATCGGTTGCTGCAATGATCGAATCAATATTCTGGATCGCTTCTGGCTTTTCGATTTTAGCAATGACGCGGCTTTTCTTGCCCTTCGATTTGATATAATCTTTAATTTCAATGATTTCAGAGGCTTCCCGGACGAACGAGAGGGCAATCCATTCTGCATCGTGTTCGAGGCCAAATTCCAGGTCGGCCCAGTCTTTTTCCGTCACGGCGGGCATCGACACTTTGGTATTTGGCAGGTTTACGCCTTTTTTTGACTTCATAGACCCGCCATAAACCACTTCGGTGACGACGTCAGTCCCTTCCTTACGAAGCACGCGGACTTCTAATTTCCCATCGTCCATCAAAATACGCTCACCGGGGTGTACGTCTCTGTACATGTCTTTATAAGGCGTACTGACGCGTTGGGACGTACCGATAATATCATCGTTGGTAAAGACCAGCTCCTGACCAGGAACAATCATGACACCGTCTTTATTTTCAACGTTGCCAATACGTATTTTGGGGCCTTGTAAGTCCTGTAATACGCAAAGGTTTAGATTAAATTCCTCATTGATTTCACGAATGCGGTTAAGACGCATCAGATGGTCTTCGTGCGTACCGTGTGAGAAATTGAGCCGGAATACATTCACACCGGCTCGGGCTAATGCCAGCAATTGTTCTTTCGTTTCGGAAGCCGGGCCGATAGTGGCAACGATCTTGGTTTTCTTAGACATGAAGGGACGGAAAAAATTGGGCAAAATTTGCCTTTAGCCAATGCAAAAATAACCGGATGGTCTAATAAACCGTGGTCTTTACATAAATTTTACCATGAGTCAGGCAACTGTCTAAGTAGCTGAACTCGTCATGTGAATAGATTTAGGATTTTTGTGTTACTACACAGGCCTGAAGGGTAGCGATCCTGCAGCATAGTAAACACAGACTCATTACCTTTGCGCAGGTATTAAATGGACAAGATTATGGACTTATTTATTGACAAAAGTCTTGTAAAAGAAGCCCTTCGTGAACTGATTCGCGAAGAACCTGAAACCTTCAGACTTTTATTTAAGGAAATTTTAAACGAAGAATCAATCCAGTCAGAGAATACGTTTGAAAAACTGATTCAACGTAACTTCCGCCGGTTTGATGCTACGTTTAAAGCCTTGGCCTGATGGTTTACCATTATTTGACTAAAGTGCAACTGATTAGGTGGAATTAGGGCGCATGGCGGCAATTTTACACCTCCACATAACTTCCTGCACGAAGAAAATCTTGATTATTTGGTTGAGGCAGTGCAGGCTGAAATGTTTGGTGAATCATTATATCCGATTGTAGCTGATAAAGCAGCCGTTTATTGCTACAACATCATCTGCAACCATATTTTTACCGACGGCAACAAACGGACTGGTTTAGGTGCTGGATTGGTTTTTCTAAATCTGAATGGTTTTGATATAAACGTATCCATTAAGGATGACGTATTAACCGCTTTCATTCTCAAAGTTGCTTCCGGCCAGTCGAGTTTAGAGGAATGCCGGGCGTGGTTTGCCGAGAACGTGGTACCCTGTCCATAATCCTACTCACAAATAATCTACATCGGCCACGATGCTTACCTGTTGCAGTCCTTTGTCCGGTTAGCATGTCGTTGATACCGTCCTGCATGTGGCTTTAATCGGACTTACTGTACTAATTAGGTTAGTCCGTCAGGTTCGTTTTCTCGGAAAGAATCTGCCTCAGTTCCCTAACGTCACGTTCAAGTAGACTAAGACGGCTCTCATAGATGGCTTTACAAATGGACAGGATCTCCTCAATAGTAAGTAGCTGTTGTTGATTTGGTTCGAGTTGTTGGCGGAGAAAGGAGGCTGTTTTGGTAGGATATCAGTACCATTGAACTGTAGAATGTCTTCTACCTTTAGATCCAGAATAATGGCAATTTGACCGATACGTGCTACAGTTACCTCGGTTTCACCGCGTTCGATTTTACCGTACCCGGTAACGGATAGTTTTAGTAATTCCGCCATTACCTCCTGCGAGTAGCCCTTCACCGTTCTCAGTACTCTAATTTTTTCGCCAAGTTTCATTTCGTTAACCAGCAGTAACTATTTGGTTCTGATAGTTACTGCAAGATTAGACATGTGCAGAAGATATTTGTCACGGTAATTTGATTAAAGGGTACAAAAATTAAGACTATGCGAAAAAAAGTACACACCGTGATGATAAGCCTGAGTTTGTGGGTGTCTGCACTGGCCGTCGTGGCGCAGACTCCGGGGGGCGATTCTCTTATGACGACTGATCGGTTTTCAGAAGCCACAGCGTCTGGTTCAGGCCGGATGCAAACCACTCAACGGTATCAACCTGATCAAGTATTAATCAGGCGTATTCCAGTACAGGCGGGTGATTCTGTCAGTATATCGACTACCATACTTGGCAAAACCCAACGCGGACGTCAGTTTTGGACGTCTATAGCGAAAGTAGTCACGCCTGGTTTTGTCGTCGGCGCTCTGGAAACCAGAAAGGAGAAAACGTCATCGCTGAGTGAATCAATACCTGCCGGGTCAACGGTCTTTGCGTCGACCCTGGCAATTACACCCGGTGTGGTAAATCTGGTCAAAAAGCAGTCAAAATCAAGAGCATTTATTGGGATTGTAGCTTTCGACACCGCCGGGCAGCCAGTTAGCAGATCTATTACACGTCTGAACAAGGTTGCCCGCAAAGGAGACCAAACCCTGGAAGCAGGCTATCGCGTGACTCAGGACGGGTATGTCACCGTGCTGGGTGATAGAGACCCATCCATCGTTTGTGTGGGCAATTCGGAAAATCCTGACAACTGGATTAAATTTGCTTTGCATCGGACCAAAGCGGTTAGTAAAGAAATATCACCTTCAGATACCATAGGCTCCGCACGTCTGGCTGCGGGTGGCGTTGATGGGTTACAGTTGGAACCCGGAAACGGCGGTCCGCAGACGAATGGTTTACAGATGTGTATAGACTGGTACTGGTGTAATTCAGACGGATGTCGATATACAGGCGAGACATATTGCGAAGCTCTTAATGATGGTGGTGGCGGTGTCGGCATCGGTTATCAAGGTGATCCAACTATGACCGCTATGGGAAAATGTAGCCAAAGCCTTAATATCGCACTTGAAAGATGTTTTAGAAGCTTTGCGACTAAGATGGCCGCTGCAGCGGCCATGGGTGAAGCTGTACCCGCTGCATTAACGCTGATTATAGAATCCATAGTTGAAAATTATTTTTGCAAAGAAAGTGCTTATCAGGACTTCGATATATGCACTACGGAGGTGCGAACAGGAATACCTCAACCAAATAATTAAAAAAATAACTTGCGTAATGAAAAAGATAGTTTGGTTAGCTCAAAATAAGCGGGCTTCAAAATATGTGTTTTGGGTACTGGCCTTTCTGATTATGATTAGCAATCATGTTTTACCAGCGGAGACAAGTAACGAGGAAAAAGATTTGGTTCAGTATGGCTTACTGGCACTGACTATCGTCTGGGCGGTAATTTACCAACTCGTTCCACGTCAGGAAACGATGGAAGAATTGAAAAAGCGTCATCGAGGCATGGCTATGGTAATTCTTGCGATTGTCACTGCATTCCTAGTTATACAATTGTATGATCACGTTTATTTTTTACCGAAAGTGAAAGCCAGGGTGGATGCCTACGAAAAAGCTCGTAGTGCTTCAGGCAGATAGAAATAGTCAGTAAAGTAATTTGGCAAAACACCGCTCTTAGGGAAGCTACCTATGCCTTAACAGTAACTGTGTTTCCGATGATCTTGAAGAATCGTTTAAGGTCCTCGAAAACCTGTAGAGTTTTGTACGAATAAAATGTCATCTCCTCTGTTCTAAACTCAGACGCGATAGTAAAATTCTTAGTATCCGAAAAGCCTGATAGCTAATGTTACAGGCCAACTGTTTATAATTTCCTGAAAAACTGTTTGAAAACAGTCAGTTTTCAAAAATTGGGAAATTTTGAACAGCCTCAATGTTATGAGTTCTATCTGATAAATCTCTAGTCCGAAAAATTTATAGTAATGACCACTTTCTTGTATAGTCTGCTACTGTTTAGTGTTCTTTGGATTCCGCTCCATGCCCAACAAAATCAACTGGACACCATGTCAACCCCAAACCGTCCAGTATATAGAGTGCTGGAGGAAACTCCTCAATATCCGGGTGGCCTAAGAGAACTGAATGATTACATCAAAAAAAACCTGCGTTATCCCGAGGCTGCTCAAAAAGCCAATCAGGAAGGCATGGTGATCGTTACGTTTATTGTTAGTGAACAAGGAGTTATCCATAGTGTCCAGGTATTAAGAAGTGTCAGCCTGGCGTTAGACGCTGAAGCGGTACGTCTTATCAAAAGTATGCCTGATTGGATACCCGGTAAGCAGCAGGGGAAAGCCGTTGCCTGTCGTTTCAATTTACCCGTCAGGTTTTCCCTGCCAAAATCGTCTTCAGGTACCTGAACTTTATTTGACGCAAAAAATGGATGTTCAAGGCCATATTGTTCACTTTGCTTGGCTAAAAACATGTCGGGACTATCTGGATTGCTTTATTATCTTCTGGTAATGTTCACGGTAATGTTATGGCATTATCCTCGTGCAATAAAAGTGATTCCAAACCCTGGAAAGATTCTCAGGATTTATGGAATCATATTTACTGCAACAACAGCTACTCTATTTTATCTGAACTGCAAGCATCAGATGCATCTGTAGGAGTATTTCTGCGATTGCCGCCTATTCAATGACTAAAGTACAGCGTAGTATGGTTTGAACGGACATTCTTCACAGGAAAAATGTCCGTTCAACTTATTTTTATAAACAATCTACATCGGCCACGATGCTTACCTGTCGTAATCCTTTGTCGGTCAGAATGTCGTTGATACGGTCCTGAATGTGCGTTTTTACGGCCTTTACATTCACTTTATCGCGCTCAATCTTGATCAGAATATCGAACAGGAACTGGTTTCTGATCCGTTCGACTAAAGGTTCTTCCGGGCCCAGTACGCGGCTACTACCTAACGCATCCGTTAGTTCAGCAGAAAGACGTTCGGCGGCCCGGTAGCTGATGGTTTTATCGGCATGACGAACGGTTAGCTTAATGAGTCGAACGAACGGAGGGTAGCTGAAATTCTGTCGTTCCTGAATCTCTTCTTCATAAAGCCCTTTGTAATCGTTTTCGATGACTTTCTGTAGAATCGGTTGCTGCGGATTATTGGTTTGAATCAGCACAGTGCCTTGCTTGCCTGCCCGCCGTCCTGCCCGCCCGCTGACCTGCGTAATCATCTGAAAAGCGCGCTCCGTTGCCCGGAAATCGGGAAAATGAATAAGCCGGTCAGCATCGAAAATTCCGACGAGGCTGACGTTATCGAAGTCCAGCCCTTTCGTAATCATTTGCGTGCCCACCAGAATATCGACCTGTCCGCCTTCAAATTCCTGAATGATTTGCTGATAAGCATTTTTGGCACGGGTCGTATCCAGATCCATACGTAGCACCCTCGACTGCGGAAAGAAAATCTGAAGTTGGTCTTCGAGTTTTTCGGTCCCAAAGCCAATCGTTTTGACCTTCGTAGAACCACAGGTCGGGCAGATACGAGGGACCGGGTCTTTATGGCCGCAATAATGGCAGCGCAATTCGGCATCCCGCTGGTGATACGTTAGACTCACCGCGCAGTTATTACACTCAGCTGTCCAGTCACAATCTTCGCATTGCATGTAAGGCGAATAGCCTCGCCGATTCTGAAACAAAATGCTTTGTTCCTTCCGCTCAATATTCATTTCCAGCGCACCAAGCAGAGCCGACGAAAATTCACTTTTCATTGTTTTCTGTCGCTTTTCCTGCTGAGTGTTCACCAGCATGATATTGGGCAACGTAGCATTGCCGAATCGCTGAAACAACTCTACCAATCCATAGCGGCCTTGTTTGGCCTGATAATACGTTTCGAGTGAGGGCGTGGCTGATCCGAGCAATACCTTGGCCTGCTGCCAGTGCGCCAGCATGATCGCTACGTCGCGGGCGTGGTAGCGAGGAGCCGGATCGTGTTGTTTATAGCTTGTTTCATGCTCTTCGTCCACGATAATCAGCCCCAAATTATCGAATGGGAGAAATACCGATGACCGAACACCCACCACAAACTGATATTGCCCGGAGACGACACCTTTCCAGACTTCGACGCGCTCGTTATCCGAAAACTTCGAATGGTAAATCCCCATCTTATCGCCAAATACGCGTTGCAGACGTACTACAATCTGAGTCGTCAGGGCAATTTCCGGCAGCAGATATAAAACCTGAGAACCGCTGCCGAGGGCCTGCTGAATCAGGTCGATATACACCTCCGTTTTACCACTACCCGTAATCCCATGAAACAGCACAATGTTCTGTCGCTCAAACTGCGTCATAACCTGCTGTGAGGCTACTCGTTGCGCATCGGTAAGTCGAATTTCACCCTGCGGAGCCAGATTATCCGAAAAACGAGGCTGGATTACTTCAAACGTCTCGAATACCTGATTCTTGATGAGCGTCGACAGGGAAGATTGCGAAAGCTCGTCATCCTGATTCAGAATGGTTTTGTCCAGGCCTTTCTGGTTTAGTTCCGGACTGCGCTGCATCGGTACGTGCCGGAGATACCGCATCACGACTTCCTGCTGTTTAGGCAGTTTTTCGAGCCGCTGTAACAGAACCAATAACTGCTCTCGCTCTTCGTAGGTACGGTGCAGGCGAATCTTCCGCACCATTTTCGGAATGTATTTTTCCTTTACTTCCTCGAAGACAATGATCGCTTTCTTACCCACCAGCGACTTAATCAACGCCGGTACGTTGGAACCTGCGCCCGCCAGCCGACCTAATTCTTCATACGACAGGGCCGGGTGTTTTTTGAGTTCGGCTAATACCGTTTCTTCAAATTCGGTCAATAGTTCGGGGTAATCGAAATCGGGATTAAACTGCACTTTCGACTGGCTCGAAATTTTTAGGCCTGACGGAAGGGCAACGTTCATGACGTCGCCAATGCAGCACATATAGTATTCAGCCATCCATCGGAACAACTCCAGTTGATAACCTGTAACCAGTGGGTATTCATCCAGTACTTCGCTAATGTATCGCGCCTGATAGGCTGTAGGAGGAGAATTGTGCAATCGGGCGACAATGGCTGTCAGGACACGACCATTGTTTTTGCCGAAGGGCACAATTACCCGAGCGCCAATTTTAAGAATCTCGGCCATACCGCGCGGTACCCGATACGTGAATAACCTTGGGACCGGAATAGGCAGAATTAAATCAGCAAAGAAGGTGACTTCTTCGGCTTCAGTCGATGCGAAAAGAGTGAGGAACTGGTTTTCCACGGAGTAATGATGGGCAGTACGTCAGGTAAATATACGGAAAACCCCGCGTTGACCCGGCGAATTCCTGATTTGATAAAAAAGGGAACACGAATCAAACCTTTGCCCGCTTTTTAACTGTTAGCTTAACGTAATGCGGGTGAAGACCCGCCTATTTCGCGGGTCTTCACCCGCATTACCCTATGCAACTTTACGACGTTATTATCGTTGGCGGTGGTCCTTGTGGACTAGCTGCTGGTATCGAAGCGACCAAAGCTGGTCTGAGTCATCTAATTCTGGAAATGGGAAGCCTGACCGAATCCATTCGGCAGTACCCGCGCCGGATGCGGTTTTTCTCAACAGCCGAAAATATTGAAATTGGTGGGTTACCATTCGCTATTTCTGACGTAAAAGCCGGACGTAACGAAGCCCTCCAGTATTACCGCAAAGCTGCGGCTTATTATCACCTGAATTTTAAGCTGTTTCAGGAAGTCTGGGATGTGCGAAAAGATGGGGACGTGTTTACTGTAACGACGAAAACGGGCGACCGTTACCAAGCTCACAAAGTGGTTATGGCCACTGGCTATTTTACGCGTCCTCGCTGGCTCAATATTCCGGGCGAAGACCTGCCTCACGTATCGCACTATTACGACGAACCTTTCAAATATTCATTTACGAACGTAGTGATTATTGGTGCATCAAATTCAGCGGTTGAAGCGGCTCTGGAATTGTATCGACATGATGTGAACGTAACGATTGTGCATCGGGGCGAAGATTTCCGAAAAACAGTAAAATACTGGCTGGTGCCCGATGTGAAAAATCGGGTGAAAGAAGGGCGGATAAAAACCGTATTCGACTCGTGTGTTACGCAGATCGATGAACACCATATAACGACTATAAACATCAAAACCGGCGAAGAAGCACATATCCCCGCCGATTTCGTATTTATTCTTACAGGCTACATACCCGATGCTGAACTTTTGCAGCGTTGTGGTATTGATCTCGACCCTGAAACCCAGGTGCCGGTTTATGACAAAGAAACGTTCGAAACAAACGTACCTGGTCTATACGTCTGCGGAACGGTTCTAGCGGGTATCTATACCGAGAAAGTGTTTATCGAAAATGGCCGGGAACATGCCCAGGCCATCATTGATCACATTATGGGTCGGGAGGTTCACAAAGTAGCTGAGCTGATTCAGCGCATCTGATTAGCCACTGCCATAACTGACTCTCGACTGCCTGTGTTCGCAATTGCTCTTGCCCTGGCACGGTCCAATTCTTCCTGTACGGCTTTGGCAAAGGCTACTTTATCCGATTTCCGATAGAGTTCAACCTGCTTTCTTTTGGAGGGTGGACGGAAATCGCGGTTCGCTTTCTGGCAAGCTCCCCACAAATCTGGGTTCAGTTTAATCTTGTATTGGCGAATTGGCGTGTCTACTCCGAACCAAAGATTGATAATGTTGCTAACTGTTGGTTTAATAACTACACTCATGGCTTTTCACTGATAAGAATTACATAACTGGTAGTGGACTAATAAAGTTTTTTGGTACACCTGCAAATCAATAAGCTAAAAGTAAACAGCAACGGCACTCTACTCAAAGAACAATTGTATTAACGGTATAGAGAAGGTCATGAACCGCAAAAAAGCGCTTATGAACTGTAAAAAGGCCTGATTAAAATTTAATGAAAAAGCCAATATCTCGCTTTGCCGTATTAATTTTCTAAAAGAAGAAGCAATTGTATACAACGCTCATCGTCATTTACATAAATGGAAAGTAACGTAAGTTTTTAGGTTTTCTTCTGACTAAATTTTATCGTTCGTTTTGAAGAACACTACCAAAAATGCATTATTGATTAACTCTAATTTGTTCAAATCTTTTGACTCGGTTCGCTTTATATAGTCACCGTCTACAATAGTCTATTTTTACCGATAAGCCAGTGCAATTCTGTTAATTTTTGCCTTACTTACTGATCGTCAAAACGTAACGGGAAATCGTTTGCGGGTAAGACAAATAGTTGTTCTCAAGTATAAATAGTTTGGCGCAATTATAGTGAAGGGTACAGCCTACTTTTTGCCGGTTAAAAGTCGGCCGGGTATAGTTCTCTGGTTTTGTTAGGCAAACGGTTGAGCCCGATGTTCACGCAATTCAGCTTCATTTCTGTGCAGATCAGTTTGAAGAGCGTTTCAAGGCGAATTATTCATGCATAGCTTTGGATGATAATCGTTTTTAGCTGTGCGTTACATAAAAGCGGATAATGACCTGTGGATTCGCCTTGGCGGCATTAGCCTGCTGTGGTTGCTCGACGTGTATTCGTATGGACTCTTTGCCCGACCCCTGAATTTCACTACGCTTAAATATTCAGCTGAGTTTCTGGTTCTCTCAACCGCTACCTGGGAAGTAATCCGCTGGATACTGCTCTGGCTCCGACGGCGGTATCCGCACCTTTCCCAAACACGCACTCGCATCCTGATCAGTTTGCCATTGTGCTGGCTGACGTCTATTCTGATCGATTGGGCAGATATGAAGGTTGTCAATAGTACAGCGTATCATGTAGCGTACCCAATTGAGGCTTTCATTAATTCTATACCCAATGCTTTACTTTTCAGCGGCCTTATAATAGGCATTCAGGAAGCGGTGTATTATTTCAATCGGCTACTTAAATCGGAAAAGGAAGCGGAAATTCTTAAAAAAGAAAATCTGCAAACTCAACTGGATAGCCTGAAACAGCAGGTAAATCCCCATTTCCTGTTCAACAGTCTGAATACGTTATCGTATCTGATTGGAGATGACACTGAAAAAGCCGAAGAATTCTTAGATGAGCTCTGTAAAGTCTACCGTTATCTGCTACGTTCCAACGAACATGAGCTAACCGACCTGAGCACGGAGCTTCAGTTCATTCGTTCGTACTTCCACCTGCTTAAAACCCGCTACGGCGATAATATCCAATTGAATCTGGCTATTGAACCGCCGTATGAAACGTACCTGTTGCCTTCTCTGACACTGCAACTGCTTATCGAGAATGCCGTGAAACACAATGTGATTGACAAGACGCAGCCGCTTACGATCAACGTAATGACGCAGTCAGAGGCTCGGTTGATTGTAAAAAACAACCTGCAAAAGAAACCTCAGCAGTTACCCTCTACGCAAATTGGTCTCCGCAACATTGCCACCAAATTCAGGCTACTCAATCAAGGCGATATTTTGGTTGACGAGACCCCTGATGAATTTGTAGTTACTATTCCGCTCATCGCTGCCGGTAATCCCCTTGTTCATTCCTGACATCCACCAAACCAACTCGCCATGAAGATCTTACTTGTTGAAGATGAAGACATAGCGGCCAAAAAGCTAATCAAAACGCTGTCTGCTGTTGAACCGGCGGCCATGGTGCTGGCCGTTACGACCAGCGTTCGAGAAACAGTAAATTGGCTACAGGATCACAGCCTTAACCAGCAGACAGCACCTGATCTGATTTTAATGGATATTGAACTGGCTGATGGACAGAGTTTTCAGATTTTTGAAAAAATCGAGGTTGACGTTCCAGTCATCTTCACTACGTCGTATGACGAGTATGCCATAAAGGCGTTCAAAGTCAATAGCATCGACTATCTGCTCAAACCCATCCAAAAAGACGAGCTACGGGCTGCCCTCAACAAGTTTACGAGCCAGAAAATGTATCATGCGAAGGGTACCGAAGCCTCTTTGAAGGTTGATAATCTGTTGAAAGAGTTGCAAAAACAATTGCTGCCGAAACAATATCGGCAGCGTTTTCTGGTCCAGTATGCCTCGAAACTGATGTCGGTCGATACCCATCAGATTGCTTATTTCTTTACGGATAATCGGATGAATCAGATCCGAACGACGGACGGTAAAAAGATGATTGTGGATTACAGCCTCGATGAACTGGAGGAAATGTTAGACCCCGATCAGTTTTTTCGCGTGAGTCGCTCGTTTTTAATTTCTATTGAGAGCGTCGAACAAGTTCAGACGTATTTCGGTAATCGACTAACACTGAGGCTTAAGCCGCTCCTGGATAAAGAAGTTATCGTAAGCCGGGAAAAGCTCACTCCCTTCAAAGAATGGATGGGTAAATAAGTTCATTTCACCTGGAGCAATGATACGAGAGTCACTTGTTGGGGGTTACAGATGTTTAGCATAAGCATTCTGTAATTTGGTATCATAATGCAACTGCCTGAAGCCGGCTCCATTATAAAACTTGGCGAAGGTTGCCCACTGATGATTCCGTAATTCGTCGTCCAGCCGCCAATCCAGTAGTAATCGGCAAAACAGATCGAGTTGTACGGCTTCTGATTTGCACATTTTTGTCACAAACTCACCTACCGTTTTGCAGCCACAGGATGGGAAATTTGACCCCATAATTTGAAACATGCCAAACGAGGTTGCCAGGCGTGTAGCGGTTAAATCCAGCGTTTTAGCGATGTTATACAGGTCCCAGGATTGATTCAGATCAACGGGGTAATTTTTTCGGCGCTGAGGGAACGATAGGCTGGGATGCGTTCCGTCATACTTACCTTTCGTATACTCGTGAAATTTATGCGGTTCGAAGCGGATAATAATTCGCCCGACCGAATCAAAGCCGCGTCCATTGGATTCAACTTCAGTAACCGCTTTAATCTCGGCTACGCCCGTTCGTAAACGAGCAGCAGCCTGTTGAAAATCAGTAAGGGTAAGGGTAGTTGGCATGGTCTGTCTATTGATTTTGGCTAAAAGAAGTAATTGGTGTTAAGTTATTAATAATCAGTAGTTCTGTTTGCTATGAATTAGTGAACGGTATCTATTGTAATTATCTTCATTCAGTCAGGCCAGATCAAACACGACACCGGTCACTTGAACGTAGTAAAAGGAGAAGTGAGCGGAAACGATACGTTCGCAATTAGGCTTGTGGTCACGGCCGCTTACTACGTTGCGGACTTGTGAGAAGTTGGTTTAACTATCCACACTACGTTACCCTGAAAACAGGTTACGATCAGTGGGTAGAATCCTTGTTTATCCAGTTCAGCACACACGATTCCTTGTCATTCATTGAATTATTTATCGAAATCGGTGTTTTTCTGATACATAATTTCGTGTACTCATGCTTGAAAGACCCCTGACAGACTGGTTGCCTCTAACGATGAAAGAAGTCGAAAAAAGAGGCTGGGATGAAGTTGATATTGTGCTCGTATCTGGAGATGCCTATGTCGATCATCCTGCCTTTGGAACCGCTGTGATTGGAAGGATCATGGAAAGCGAAGGGTTTCGGGTGGCCATTATCGCTCAGCCCAACTGGAAGGACGATCTGCGCGATTTCAAAAAGTTTGGAAAGCCAAAATATTTCTTTGGCGTTACGGCGGGGTGTATGGACTCGATGGTCAATCACTATACGGCCAACAAACGCCTTCGTTCCAACGATTCCTACACGCCCGGTGGCGAAGCGGGTTTCCGTCCCGACTATGCTACCATTGTGTACACGAATATTCTGAAGACCTTATATCCTGATGTGCCGGTACTACTCGGCGGTATCGAGGCTTCGTTACGTCGGGTTACGCACTACGACTACTGGCAGGATAAGCTGTTGCCGTCTATTTTGGTAGATGCCGGGGCCGACATGCTGGTGTACGGTATGGGCGAACAGCCTCTGCGCGAAATTCTAAAACTGGCACAGAAAGGCGTACCGTTCTCGTCGATGCGGAACATTAATCAGGTAGCTTTTCTGCACGATGCCAGCGCCGATCTGCGCGATTACAACAGCTGGAACACCGTCGAGCTGGCTAGTCACGAGGATTGTCTGGAAGATAAAATCAAATACGCGGCTAATTTTAAGATTGTCGAAGTTGAGTCGAATAAATGGCAGGCCAACCGGATCACGCAAAAAGTTGGCGATCAGGTGCTGGTAATTAATCCGCCATTTAAAACAATGGACGAGGCTGAAGTCGATAAGTCGTTCGATTTGCCGTATACCCGAATGCCCCACCCGAAATACAAAAAGCGGGGACCGATTCCGGCCTATGACATGATCAAGTTCTCGGTCAATATGCACCGGGGCTGTTTTGGAGGCTGTAGTTTCTGCACCATTTCGGCCCATCAAGGTAAGTTTATTGCGTCGCGGAGCGAAAAGTCGGTGTTGAAAGAAGTAGACGAAATCACGAAGCACCCGGAATTCAAAGGATACATTTCAGACCTGGGCGGTCCGTCGGCGAACATGTACAAGATGAAGGGCAAAGACGAGTCCATCTGCGCGCGTTGCCAGAGTCCAAGCTGCATTCACCCGGTTATCTGCTCAAACCTCGATACGTCGCACAAACCGTTGACGGAGATCTATCGGAAGGTCGATGCTCATCCGGCTATCAAAAAAGCCTTTGTTGGTTCGGGTGTACGGTATGATCTGCTGGTCGATGATTTCAACAAAAACAACGCCGACGGTAACCACGATGAATACCTGGAGCAGCTGACCACGCGCCACGTATCGGGTCGGTTAAAGGTCGCTCCCGAACATACGTCCGACGATACGTTGCGGATTATGCGGAAGCCGTCCTTTAAGTATTTCAAGCAGTTTAAGAAGAAGTACGATCAGATTCAGGAGAAGCATAATCTTAAACAACCGCTGGTCCCGTACTTTATTTCGTCGCATCCGGGCTGTGAGGAGCAGGATATGGCTAACTTAGCCGCAGAAACCAAAGATTTGGGTTTTCAGCTCGAACAGGTACAGGATTTTACGCCCACACCCATGACGGTGGCCGAAGTCATTTATTACTCGGGCGTTCATCCATATACACTGAAACCGGTGAAAACGGCTAAAACCAGAGAGGAGAAGCAGGCACAAAACAGCTATTTCTTCTGGTACAAACCGGAATATAAAGATTGGATTCGCAATCGTCTGAGTAAGCTCGATCGCCCGGATTTAGCCGAACGGCTGCTGGGAAGCCAGAAGAAAGAAAATGCCGGCAAGCCTAAGTTTAAAAGCAACTATTCTGGTAAGAAAAAACGGTGATACTGAATTAATCGCTGCTAACAGCCGTAGACCGTAGATTGGTCTATACGAAGAAACAGCACAGATAAAAAAGTAAGGTCTGATAAAACAAATGAGCCATTGACAATCAATGGCTCATTTGTTTTATCAGATTACGAGTACTAGTGATGGTCTGACTTAGAACGTGATTTTTCGTAATATACCTGATTTGCCATCCTCTAACGTGGTTAGATAGGCAGTATGACTATCAACTACTTTTAGATCGGTAGCTTTGTTCAGACCAGTAAGCAGCTCGGTGCTGGTCGTTCCGTTAGTCCGAATTAACTTACCCGTATTGTCAGCAAATCCCATTGCGCCAAACACGGCGTGCTGAAGCACGAGCATACCTCCATTTCCATCATTTTCTACGTCGACCAGACTGGTGAACTTCATCGGGAAAGTGGTCAGAACACCTGAGGTACTCATTTTGTAAATAATTGACGAATTAGCCGGGAAAGGAAAACCGAGCAACGTAGTGACGATGAAGTCTTTTCCGTTAAACGTAATGCCCGTTGGTACCGATTCAACAAAAGCTGGAAGAGGAGCAAGCGGACTAGCAATGCCCGGAACTTCGACTACTACGCTCCAGTCGCCGGTTTTGGATCGTCGGATAATGGCGTTGGTGCCTGCATCTGTGAAATACAAGGCGCCATCGGGGCCAAGAACCATGTTATACAAGTGCGTATCCTCGGTGTCTTTTAAATAATGGCTTGGATCGTTGGTAAACTTGTAGTCAAGCAAAAATTGCTTCTTGTCTTCAACCACCAGGCTAGAGGCCAGGATAGACGGATCGCCGGGTTTAAAGCCAGATACGTTAACCTTGTATAGGCGGCTGTGCGAACCAAGAATATACAGCCAGCCATCCGCAAATAGCAGGTGATTCAATCCGTTTGGTTCACCCTGAAATATTTCTGAATCAAAGCCTGTAATCGCTGGGTATACAGTTCCGTTAGGTCCAACCATCGAAACCCGGCCATCGTTTTGACCTGAGCCAGATTCTGTTATCCAGACGCGACCCTGACTGTCCGTTTCTACGCCAATCAGCCCCTTTAAGCCTGTTGCTAACGTAGTAGATGTGAGAGAAGGCGTAGGGGGAGCCGGGTTTTGGTGATCCTGACAGCCCGTAATCAGGAAGGCTGTTAAAGCGAATAGTGAAATGGAGAGGCTTACTTTGTAAAACATGATTGAATGGAGAGTTATGAGGTAAAAAAATGGATACTGATAAAGATTATAGAACAGATACGTCCGAATAACAAAAGCGTACTGATAGTTATACGGTTTTGAGAGCACTACGTACTACGATTGCCAAAAAAACACCGGCTACTGGCAAACATGTTACAACGTCTTTGTTACGGCTTAAGTAAACCCTGCAGACGCCAGTTCCGGCTCATCAATGGCATGAGCCGAAAATTAATAAATTTCATCGGGCTTGATTTAGAATGATTTAGTAAGCGGTTGAATTATATGTGAACGGTCCATCACTACCTTATAAATTACTTAATAGGCATTCGGGACAGTAGCAGCTATGCAAGTAAAGGACAAAGTAGAAAACCGGTCAAGGTTTCCTTATGACTGTATCGACGCTACGTAGCGTTCCCATTACTGACTTCAGAATCTATTTCGATATGATCCATATGATCCGTACAACCTTTTTGTTAATCGTATTACTAATCGTTACGTCGGTTAGTCAGGCACAACCATTCGGTAAACTGGTTCAGAAAATGCCGGGTATCGTTTCGTATACGTTGCGGGATAGTTTTGGTAAGGATGTTCCTGGTACGTTAGATAAGATCAAAGCCTGGGGCATTACCGATATTGAGTTTTCGAGTCTGTTTGGTAAAACAGCTCCCGAGCTGCGCGCCCTGCTCGATCAGCGTGGTCTGAAGTGCAGCAGTTATGGTGTAAGCTATGATGCTATTGATCAAAAATCTGATTCGATTCTGCAGAACGCGAAAGCCTTGGGAGTTAATTACATACGTATCGGTTCCATACCACACAAAACTGCCGCAACACTAGAGATGATGCAAAAAGCCGCTGAGGTATTTAACCGGTTCGGTAAACAGGCGCACGACAAGGGATTTATGTTTTGCTACCATAATCATGGGTTTGAATTTCAACCTTATGAGAATGGTACGTTGTTCGATTACCTGGTGAAACAAACGAACCCTGAGTACGTTGGCTACGAGATGGACGTAACCTGGACCTACTTACCTGGACAGGACCCGGCAGCATTGTTGAAAAAATACCCAAAGCGGTTTCGGCTCATTCACCTGAAAGACGTAGCAAAAGACGTTGAACACAGCGATAAAGGCGGTATGCCCAACGAAAAATCCGTTGTCTTGGGCACGGGGCAAATCGACTGGCCAGCTGTACTGAAAGCTGCCCGTAACACGTCAATTGAGCATTTTTACCTCGAAGATGAGAGTAAAGACGCCGAACAGCAAGTGCCGAAGAGCTTGGCGTATTTGAAGAGTTTATGAGCGAAAAGCTTGAAAGGCCGAGTATAAACAATAGTAACCAATTGTTTGTATTTCGTTTCTTTGCATTCGACAAAATGGTCGTTACATTTGGCTCATGAAGAATGAAGAACGTATTTTAGAGCTACTTGCCGAAACGCTCCAGCGAATTGATCGCCATAGCGAACAGATCGAACGACACAGCGAACAGTTTGACCGCCATAGCGAATTAATTCAGCTCATAGTTAATAAACTTCAGGAAAACGATAAGCGGCTGGATAAACATGAGGACGCCTTGGTTGGTCTCAAAGAACGTACTGAAACCATGCACCAATCTTCACTCGAGCAGCAGCAGACATATAGGGCCATGACCGAATTGCTTATGCACCACAATCGAATTTTATCCGCCAAAGGAATTTTATAAAGTCAGCTTCGCCAACTCGTCCACCTGAATTCCCCAGGCACAGCGGAAATGCCCTAATGGACAAGCTTTCCGGCCATGAAGGTTGCAGGGTTTACAATCAAGTTGTTCCGGCGTTTGTACCACGCGTGATCCATCGGCCAGCGGGCCAAAACCAAACTCAGGTACGGTTGAGCAGAAGATAGCCGTCGTGGGTGCGTTCATGGCTGAGCATAAATGAAGCGGAGCTGAATCATTCACATAATTCATAACAGCGCCTTGTTGGAGTGCTGCCGATTGCAGCAAACTTAGTTTTCCCGCCAGATTCACTGTCGTTTCATTACGTTCTGCTGCCGTTCGGATGGCTTCGCAGGCTGCCGTATCGGTTGGTGCTCCTAATAAATAAACTGTAAGCTGTTTGGGTAAAGCCTGAATCAACTCCACCCAGCGTTCGGCGGGATACTGCTTCGTGAACCAGACCGACATGGGAGCCATGCACACGTACGGTTGGCTTTGATAGTTTCGAATGGCATCGTAGTCGGCTGATGAAGGATACAGTTTTGGCCGGACGACTGACTGATGAGGTAACGGTTGTCGGCCAGGAATATCTCCGTTTATCTCCAGTACGTTTAGTAACTCTTTATTACGGTCTACTTCATGAACGCCTGGTTCGAATCGATGCCTGACCCGATGCGTAAAGAATCGTGAAAACGGATTTTTATCGAAGCCAAGTGTGTATTTCGCGCCCGATAACGTCGTTAGTAGACCCATTGTACCGTAGCGTTGCAGATTGAGAATGGCACTATATTTCTGAGCTCGAACGGTACGTAACAGTCGCCATAAATCCCGATATTTGGTCCCCTTTTTATGCCAGATCAGCACGTCATTCAAAAATGGATGATTAGCCAGCAAGCCCTCGTTACCTTTACGTACCAGCACGTCCAGTCTGGCATCGGGATAGGCGGCATGGATCTGTTCAAGCAGAGCTGTGGCGAGAATCACGTCGCCGATGAAAGCGGTTTGAATAATCAGGAACCGGGGCGAATTGGTTGCGGTTATCATTAGTACGCTTATGGCGTAAACACTAAGAATGGAAGATTACGAAGTTTATACCCTGCCCAACGGAATTCGGATTGCGCACAAACAAATACCGCATACGCAGATTGCCCATTGTGGGATTATGCTTGATATCGGTAGCCGCGACGAGCAGCCGCATCAGCAGGGACTGGCCCACTTTTGGGAACACATGGCTTTCAAAGGTACGGAGAAACGAAAATCCTACCACATTATCACACGGCTGGAAACGGTTGGTGGAGAGCTAAATGCCTATACGACGAAAGAAAAAGTTTGCTTTCACGCGTCGGTACTGGATGTTCACTTTGAAAAAGCAACTGAATTGCTATCCGACATTACGTTCCACTCCGTTTTTCCGGAGAAGCAAATTGAACGCGAACGGGGGGTTATTCTGGAAGAAATGGCGATGTATTATGATTCGCCTGAAGACGCGATTCAGGATGATTTCGACGAATTGGTATTCCCGAACCATGCGCTCGGTGGTAATATTCTGGGTACTACGGAGACCGTTGGCTCGTTTCGACGTGAAGATTTGCAACGGTTTATTCTGGAAAATTATGATACCAGCCGGATTGTCTTTGCATCCGTTAGCAAACTGCCGTTCAAACAGGTTGTGAAAGTAGCTGAAAAGTATTTTCGCGACGTGCCCGCTCAACATACCGCTCGCCAGCGCCAGAAACCAACTGACTACTTACCTCGTCAGACACGTGTGGAGCGTCCTATTACGCAGGCTCAATGTGCGCTTGGTCGACCTGCTTATGGGCTTACGGACTCGCGACGATTACCGTTTTTTATCCTCGTTAACCTGCTCGGCGGGCCAGGCATGAACTCTCGACTAAATCTGAATCTGCGTGAAAAATATGGCCTGGTCTATTCGATTGATGCAAATTATACCCCTTACTTAGATACTGGGTTTCTAGGCATTTATTTCGGAACTGATCCGAAAAAAGTTGATAAGGCGCAAAGTTTGATCATGAAAGAGCTGAAGCGACTCCGTGAACAGCCGCTTACTACGTTACAACTTCATCAGACGAAAGAGCAATTGATCGGGCAACTGGCCATGGCCGAAGAAAGCAACAATAGCTTCATGCTGATGATGGCCAAAAGTTTGCTCGACATTAACCGGGTTGAAGCGTTGAACGATATTTTTAATGATATAAAGTCCGTAACGGCCGAGCAACTACAAACCCTCGCGCAGGAATCATTTGATGAGAATCAATTCAGTTTCCTGACGTTTGTGCCGGAAAAATAAGACAGTCAGGGGTCGTTAGTAAACACCTGGCATGGTACACTAAGACTCCTGGCTATCGACTGACGACTAGATATGACCTTAAAAGACGCCCAGACTACCGTTGACGACTGGATCAAAACCATTGGTGTCCGGTATTTTAATGAACTGACCAACATGGCTCAGCTGACTGAAGAAGTCGGTGAAGTGGCCCGGATTATTGCCCGACGCTATGGCGAACAGTCTGAAAAAGAATCCGATAAGAATAAAGACCTTGGCGACGAACTGGCCGATGTGCTGTGGGTGCTCATCTGCCTTGCTAACCAGACAGGCGTTGACTTAACGGAAGCTTTTCAAAAGAATTTGGAAAAGAAGAATATTCGCGACGCAACCCGGCATTTGACCAACGAAAAGCTAACGTAGCACAGGTTTTAGTCCACGCTACGTATAACCCATAACCGCGATGGTTGGCTTAAGTATCCCAATCTGTGCTGCTGGTGGAGTAGATTAAGCGCCTACGCGGTGAGTGAGCATAGCATCAAAGACTCTTTTGTACCAAAAAGCCCAGCCAAAATAGTTTTGGCTGGGCTTTTTGGTACAAAATAACGTACCGCTATTTCTGGAACGATTTAAAAATGTAGTCCCACATGGGAGAGGATACGCCGTAGTTGCTTTCGGGATTTTTATAGTGGTGAACGCTATGGTTGATCCACAACTGCTTAAAGAAATTCTTCGGTGGCGCATAGGCATGCACAATGAAGTGCGTGGCTAAATAGCCCGTATAGCCAACCAGAAAGCCGGGGAAAAACGCATAGGCAGCTTCGCCCATCATGACAAAAAACAGTCCAAAAAAGAAAGCCGCTACAAAAATGGCTAATGCTGGTGGCATCGCCAGCCGGGTTTTATCCTTCGGGTATTCGTGGTGAACGCCGTGAAAGGTATACTGAATTTTGGCCCGCTTGGGTGTTGTTGGGGCTAAATGGTATAAATACCGGTGCAGAACGTATTCGAACAACGTAAATACAAACAATCCAGCCAAAAATAATAACCCAATAGTGCTGTTATCCATGTCCGTATAGGTAAAAGCATACCATACCAGAGAGGCTGACAGAATGAGCCACATCGAGATAGGCACCATAATGTGCGTACGGGAAAGTGCTTCTAATATTGGATTATCGAACAACTTTTTAGTACCGCTATTTTTAGGCCGGGTTTTACCGTGTCCAGCCATAGTCTGTAGCTTTTCAGTGGTTGATTCCATAGGGGAGTACATCGATTAAAAAAGTAATAATACAATTACGTTGATGTTGATCTGTATTGACAGAGTAACGAACGGGTTGCTCAAATAAATACTAAAAACAGCTCAACATCAAATTTATGAGTACAAAAGTACTAGGAAAATGGGTTCATTAATCAGTATAGTAAATTTAGTTTACTATCTTGGTTATGTCTTACTCACCTCTACCTGGTCAGCTATTTTTTCCTGCATAGCGTTTACATCACCTTTTGGGAGCTTTGGCTTAATGATCAGACGTAGTGAGTTGTTGTATGTCAGGTAATTAGCCATCCAATTCAAAAAGATGAACAGCCGGTTCTTAACGCCGACAATTGACATCAGGTGTACAAACAACCATGTTAGCCACGCAAAAAATCCCTGAAATTTTAAATAAGGCAAATCGACTACTGCCAGACCCCGGCCAATCGTGGCCATCGTGCCTAAATCGTGATACGTAAATTCTTCAGGTTGTTCATTATTGATCCAATGCAACAGGTTTTTGGCCAGATGTTTACCTTGCTGAATAGCTGGCTGTGCTACCTGCGGGTGTCCGTTGGGCCATTTCTCTTCGGTCATCATCGCTACATCGCCAATGGCGAATATGTCGGTGAACCCCTGCACCTGGCTGTATCGATTAACCAATACCCGGTTGCCGCGTCCGATGACTTCGGGCGGTAAACCCGCTAATGGATTAGCTTTGACGCCTGCTGCCCAGATCAGGTTGTTAGTACGTAGCGTCGAGCCGTCGTTCATCGTCACGGTTCGTCCATCGAAATCTTTCACCCGCGTATTGAGCCGAACATTTACGCCCAGTTTTTGCAGATAATCCAGTGAATGCTGCTGCGACTGTACCGACATGGGCCCGAGTAGTTCCGCGCCCGATTCGATGAGGTAAATGTCCATCATCTTGAAATCCAGCTCCGGGTAATCTCTCGGCAGAACTGTTTTGCGCATTTCGGCCAGCGTACCGCAAAGTTCAACGCCCGTTGGTCCACCGCCTACGACCACTACGTCCATTAAGCCTTCTTTTTCGTCCAGCGTTTCGACACTAAGCGCATCTTCGAAATTCTGCAAAACCCGGTTTCGTAAGGCAATGGCCTCAGATACCGATTTCATCGGTAAGGCTTTTTCGATGATATTCTGCTGGTTGAAAAAGTTGGTATCAGCACCCGTAGCCATCACCAGATAATCGTACGTAACAGGACCAAGGTCCGTATCAACAGCTTTGTCGGCCAGTCGGATACCCGTTACACTGGTAACACGGATGTGAACATTCTTACAATTTCCAAAAACGGACCGTAACGGAAACAGAATTGAATTGGCTTCCAGACCAGCCGTGGCTACCTGGTAATACAGGGGCTGAAACTCGTGGTAATTCTGTTTATTGATCAAAACGACCTGAAACTCCTTTCGACGCGATAGCTTGCGAGCCAGTTTAAGACCACCAAAACCTGCACCGACAATAACGACGCGCTTACGGTCTGTTTGAGGTATGTTTGGATTCATAGTTAACGAATGGATAATGTATCATAGACACTGAATGGCAGTACTAGTCATTCAATTCATTATACATTATAAATTACACATTGTTCATCACGCTCTGTAGCACACGTTCATAATGGGCTTCGTAGAGGGGCAAAATACGCGATAGCTCAAACTCCTTAGCCCTGGCTAGTGCATTTTCTTTGAAAGTGGGAAGATTCGCATCATCCAGGACGTATAGCGCATTTTTAACCATATCGTCCACATCGCCTACGGGGCTGAGAAAGCCTGTTACGCCCTGTAAGTTTAGCTCAGGCAAACCGCCGGCATTGGACGTGATGAGCGGAACTTCACAAGCTAACGCTTCCAGAGCTGCCAGACCGAAACTTTCATTTTCGGATGGCATAATAAACAGATCGGCTACGGATAGAACTTCTTCAACCGCGTCTAATTTTCCCAGAAAACGTACCTGATCATAAATGCCAAGGTCGCGCACGAGCCGCTCAATGCGGGCTCGTTCGGGGCCATCGCCAACCAGCAACAATTTGGCGGGCGTTTGCTGCTGAACGTGGTAGAACACCATTACGGCGTCGTCGATACGTTTGACTCGCCGGAAATTTGAGGTATGCACAATTAGCTTTTCGCCGTTCGGGCAGATAGCTTTCTTGAAATGTTCTTTCTGCTGACGTTTGAACCGGTCCAGATCGATAAAGTTGGGAATCACCTCAATCTCGCGGTGAACGTTAAAGTGTTTATATGTATCCTGCCGTAAATCCTCTGAAACAGACGTAACACCATCTGATTCGTTGATGCTGAACGTAACGACTGGCTCATACGACGCATCTTTGCCTACAAGCGTAATGTCCGTGCCGTGTAACGTAGTCACGACGGGTATGGTACGTCCCTGCGAACGTAGGATCATTTTGGCCATATAAGCCGCCGAAGCATGAGGAATTGCGTAGTGAACGTGCAGTAAGTCAACGTTTTCGTTCAGCACAACATTAACCATTTCGCTGGCTAACGCCGATTCGTAGGGTGCGTACTGAAAGAGTGGGTAGGAGGGTATATTTACTTCGTGATAAAAGACATTTTCATTGAAAAAATCGAGTCGGGGCGGCTGCTGATACGTAATGAAGTGAATCTGGTGGCCATTTTTAGCCAACGCCTTACCCAGTTCGGTAGCGACAACGCCACTTCCCCCGAAGGTCGGGTAACACACAATGCCAATTTTCATGCGTGAGAACAAGTTTGTCTCTCAACAACAAACGAGAGTAAAAAGAATCCCCAAGAAGGGGAGAAAAGGGAGGAAAGGGATGAGCGGGAGGATCAGATGGGAACGTAAGGTATGTTTTTCTTCTTCCTCCCTTTCTTCCCTCTCCTCCTTGTTCCCCTTTCCTGCTTCCTGTAAAATCCTTATTTTTGATAAAAAAACGGCAATGGTTGCGCGTCAGTCTGCTCCTTTCTCGGCCTTTACATTCGGGTTTCTGCGACTCATCCGGGTACAGAATCTGCTGATCGTAGTGCTGACGCAGTTTATGGCGCGGATCTTTCTGGTTGGTTTTCGCCCGGACGATCAAACCACCGAACATGTACGGCTTCTTCTAGACCCTTCGCTCTGGCTGCTTTCGTTCTCAACAGTCTGTATTGCTGCGGCCGGGTATATCATCAATGATTACTTTGACGTCAAGATCGACCTGATTAACAAGCCACAGCGGGTCATCATTGGGCGTTACCTCAAACGTCGGGTAGCCATGGGCGTGCATCAGATCCTGAACGTAATCGGTTGCCTGATTGGCTTCTATCTGAGTAAATGGATTTTTCTGGTTGATGTACTAGCCGTATCACTGTTGTGGTTCTATTCCGCGCAATTCAAGCGGCAACCCTTGGTTGGTAACGTCATTGTTTCGTTGCTAACGGCCTTATCACTTATTGTTATGGCTATTTATTATCGGCATAACACCGGTATGCTGCTGATCTACGCCTTATTTTCCTTCGGTATTTCGCTGATCCGTGAGATCATTAAAGACATGCAGGATATTCGGGGGGATGCCCGGTTCGGCTGTCGAACGTTACCGATCGTTTGGGGACTACGCCGAACGAAATACCTGATTTATGGTCTCGTTGGCGCGTTTATTGTCAGTTTGTTCTTCATTGCCAGTTCGCTCCATAATTTCCGGCTGACTGTCATTTTTCTGCTACTGCTCCTCCCAATCGCCTGGCTCACCTATCGGCTCGTTCTGGCCGATACCCGGCGCGACTTTGGCTACCTCAGCAATCTCTGCAAACTCATCATGCTCCTGGGCATCGTCAGTATGATCTGGACGTAAAAGAATGATGAATGTAAACTACTTCACTATAAGTCATCATTCATGCCGTTCCCTCAAGGATTTGATAATTAGTTTGTTGGTAGATTTACCTTTGGTCTATAAACCAAATAATGTTCGTTCGCATGAAAGTCCTTGTTTTTCTACTGCTGATAATCACGACTATAACGTCTAAAGGTTGGGCTCAGGATTGTCTGGGTATGACTCTTAAGGCTGGTACGAGTTACGAAATGAGTACGTTTAACGCTAAAGACAAGCCTACCGGCAAAATCTCATATCAGGTTAAGGATGTTCATAAAGAAGGAAGCTCGACAGTTATGGACATTACAGCTCAGTTTGAGGATGAAAAAGGAAAACAGCGAACTCCTTATGTCATTCATTATACCTGTACAGGGAATGAGCTAATCGCTGATCTGTCGGGCATGATGCAGTCCATGCAGGCCACAGCCATGAAGGATGCTGAGATGAAGCTGAAAAGCAATAAGCTTGTATATCCGGGCAAATTAAGCGTCGGTCAGAAACTGAGCGACGGGCAAATGGAAGCTGAAATGGTCAGTAACGGTAACACTATGATGAACATGAACATGGTTATGTCGAATCGGCAGGTTGAAAGCAAAGCCCCAATTACAACACCCGCCGGAACATTCGATACCTACAAAATCAAATCAGATATGAGTTTCGAAAGCCGGGTCATGGGCATACCCATTCGAAATTCAATGCAGGTAGTTAGTTATCGAGTAGATAGCCAGATTTTTGACATCAAATCAGAAACCTATAACAAAAACGGTAAGCTGATGGGATATACGCTGCTGACTAAGGCTAATTAATAACTATGAGAGGACCATTTTTCTAAATTTTAAGGCGTTTCGCAACTTTGTTGCAAAAAACCGGGTTACCAAGACTACGATTGCCAAAAAGCGTCGTATTTTTGCCCTGCTTATGAAAACAGATATTCTCTCCCGCAAAGCTGACTACATTGGTATTACTGGCTCGGTGTTGTGTATCATTCACTGCCTGATTACGCCCATCCTACTCATGACGACAGCGTTGATGCAGGATGAAAAGCTTCGCGTTGGTTATCTGAGCCTGGATTATGTTTTCATCGGCATCAATATCATTGCCGTTTATTTCGCAACTCGGCATTATGCTCCCCCTATCATTAAGAAAAGCCTCTGGGGATTTCTGGGTTTATTTACAATAGCTCTTCTCCTGGAAGAAGTAAATCCCGTTTTCGAATATCTTGCTTATACGGCCTCCGCTGGTCTGGTGATCAGCCATTTATTAAATATCCGTCAGCATCGGCTAAACCACGTTCATTAGTTTGCGCTAAAATCCCGATTATTAATGAATGTATTGTCGGTTAGCGTTTTCAGGAAAGCAATTACCTGCCTCTTTTCGATGTCGGTCAAGGCAATGCCGGGCTGACCGTTTACTTTCAAGGCCGGATCGAGGGTAGGTGAATCTTTTACGCCACTTCGATAGTGATCAACTACTTGCTCTAACGTAGTAAAACGACCATCGTGCATGTACGGAAACGTCCGCTCGACGTTACGTAGGCTTGGCACTTTAAACTTCAATCGGTCGGCTTCGTTCAACGTAATGACGTAACGTCCCTGATCATTGATGGCGCCGACGGGCAGGCCGTTATTTCGGTAACTCCGGTCGGTAAATAAATCAGTTGCGTGGCAAGTCGAGCACTTTTGCTGAAACAGAGCCAATCCAGCTAATTCATCGGTCGTTAAATCGCCCCCTGCTTCTTTTCGAACGTATTTATCGTAGCGGGAATCTGCTGATACAAGCGTTAGTAAAAACTGTGAAATGGCTTTCAGAAAACGTGCTGTAGTGACCGTGTCCGAATCAAAAGCCGATTTGAACATAGCCGGATATTTTGGGCTTTTCTGCACACGACTCAGCGCTTCCGAGAATTTGAGATCCATTTCAACAGGGTTCTGAATGGGCGTCAGAGGTAACTCATCCAGACTGGTTACACCCCCATCCCAGAAGAACTCGCGCTCCCAGGCAAGATTCTGCAAACCCGGTACGTTCCGCGATCCGAATTTGCCACCGATACCATGACTCAATGCGTGGTCAGAATGTCCGAAGCCCGCAAATTGCTGATGGCAGAAACCACAACTAACCGTGCTGTCTCGCGAGAGTTGGGCGTCATAAAATAGCGATTTACCTAAAGCTACCCCTTCAACCGTCAGCGGATTCTGACTGATGTTATAAATGACGTCTGGAAAGTTGGCCGGTTTACGAAGCGTTACAGGCGTTGGTTTGTACTCGATGCCACCGCCCGGCGGGCCCGGATCAGGCGGTACTACTGGGTCAGGCTCTTTGCTGCTTTGGCAGGCAACGGCTAAGCCAAACAGAAAAACACTGACAGTAAGCCAGATCCGTTTTGTCGATATCGTACGTAACGTATTCATTAATTCGCCTGAACCCGGTCGTAACTAAACATTTGCACGTAGTTATTCGCCACGTTAGTTGAAAACGTATCGAACATAACGGATGGGTGTTGTGCGATACTTAGCTGGGTGGGTCCGTTGAAGATCTTCAGCGCATCGGTTGTGATTCGAAGAGCAGGCGTAGCGTCCATTTGTACATTGACGACATCATTCCTGAAGGAGAGCGTAACCGTACGCAGGTTGTTAATTTTAACGGTACTCCTGCCAAAACCACCAATGTGGTAAAAGAACGTATTGTTCTGAGCTGCGGGTGCTACAGCCGAAATGCCTTCCAGTTTCATGAAAATATAGCCTGAGTTCCAGTCCCAGTACATACCATTGTTGGTGCCCGGGTCAAGAGCTCCGGTCCGTTGGCTAACGTCGGCCATGCTACGCAGACTGTCAACTCCTATCAGGAAAGTTAGTCCGGTATACTTACCAGCAGGAACATTGTTCAGCGTAATCGTTTGAGAAGCCGGTTTCTCTTCTTCAATAAGAAAATAGCTGCTGTTCTGGGGGACAACGTATTCGCTACCATCCTCTTTACGCAGTCGAAGATTGCTGATAAAGTAATTGAATTTCGTGACCGTAAACGATTCGCCGGCTGCGTTCTGATACGTACTGGCGTTTAGTTTAAGGTCGGCTGAGCCAGCCACGTTATCAAAAAGCAGCTGCATCTTGCCCGGAACAGGAGCGTCAAATACGGGATCGGACGTATTACAGGAAACGACTGATAACGTAATGATTACCGCTAAAAACAACCCAAGTGTACTGGTATTTTTCATAACATATATGCCAAGGCCCTGTAATTAAGTAACGTACATAGAGGCAAAATCATGCGAGTTTTGAGGATTAAATAACGGAGTTGATGCCTTAATGCTGCTACGTAACCGATCAGGCTGGAATGCCGAATAGTCAGTTAACTAGTTTTGGTATAGTGGTAATTGATTATGTGGGTAACTATATGTTTTATATTATATTTTGAAGTAATTGGATTCTGTAAAATTTTATATAGTAAATAGCCCTTTTAGCAAAAATATTATTTGAGGTGGTCTGATTAAGCCGTATCTTTGATAGGTCAGTGACTTGATCGAGTCTTCCTCTTTTTTAGTCGTAAGTTGCTGGTTACCAAATACGATATTCTTCACTTTATCTATTGATGCGTTAAGATTAACGTTCTCTTATGTCAATCAATCGTCGTGACTGGCTCCGGGCCAGTATGTTATCTGGCCTGACTCTGGCTGCTGCTCCAGCTGCGTTCTGCGAACCGGAACCCGAAATGCCAGTCGGTTATAAACCGCCCAAAGGCATGCTGAAAGCCCGTTTGTCAGCAAACGAAAATCCGTACGGCCCCTCACCAAAGGCGCTCAAAACCATCACAGAAGCGGCTCCTGATGGCTATCTCTATGCGATGGAATACGCCCGTCAGTTTCGCAAGTTAGTTGCCGAAACGGAAGGTGTACCTGAAGAATATATTTTGCTGGGCGCTGGTTCAGGTGAGTTGCTTACGGCGGCTTCGCTTTGGGCAGCCTATCGGCCTAATGCCGGACGTACCATTGTGGCTCCAGATCCAACGTTTGACGCGCTGCCTCGCGCTGCTGTAAAACACGGCATCACCATGGACCGGGTACCGCTCGTGGCAGCTGATGGGTACGACATCAATTTGAATAAACTGAATGAGCGTGTGGGGAGTCAGACAGGTATGGTTTACCTCTGTAACCCCAATAACCCAACGGCTATTACTGTTGATCCTGCCAAACTGCGGGCGTTCTGCGAATCCGTTGGTGCGAAGACGCCGATTCTGGTAGACGAAGCCTATATTGACTACACGCCTGATCCAAAGGCTTACTCAATGGTCGATATGGTTAAAAAGGGTAGTAACGTGATTATCACCCGGACGTTCTCTAAAGTACACGGTTTTGCGGGTCTACGTACTGGTTACATGATTGCAAAACCTGAGCTGATCGAGCAAATCACCAAATTCTCGACGGGTGGCAGCGGCCTGAGCATGACTACCTTGCGGGCAGCTGCTGTCAGTTTGCAGGACAAAGATTTCGTCAAGTTCTCGCTGGGCAAGGCTAAGGAGTCGAAAGATTACCTATACGGCGTGCTAAAGCAGCATAGCTACGAACCGCTGCCATCGGGCGCTAACTTCGTGATGTTCCCGATTCGGATGAAAGGCGAAGATTTCGTTGCGCGGATGATGGACCAGGGCGTGAGCATTCGCCAGTGGAAGTTTGACGGTCAGTACTGGTGCCGCGTGAGCCTGGGTACAATGCCGCAAATGCAGGCATTCGCTGAAGGATTGAAGGTTATTTCGTAGGATAAAGAGGAGGAAGGGGAAGAAAGGGAGTAGAGGGACTAAGCATAAACTGCCTTTTCCCTCTACTCCCTTTCTTCCCCTTCCTCCTCTTTACTAGTATTCGTATTTAATGCCCATTTTCTTCGCCATGTCGGCAAACACCTGTGGGTCGAAGTCGTCGGCGCCTGGTGAGTTAAGCTGAGGCTCTTCTTCCAGATCCGGTACGGGATGGCCTGGAATTGCTCCTTCTACGACGAAACATTCCTGCCCATCGTCAGGGTGAGGACCATTCCAAATCAAGCCGGCTTGTTTGTAGTCATCCTGGCTAAAGGTGTACAAGGATAAATGGAGCTTCTGTTCCATAAATTTCTTTGCTTCCGGAAAAGCGTTGTTGCTGAGGTCTGGTATTGGCAACAGTTTCGTCACTTCCACGCCCGTCAGTTTTTCCAGTGCTTTGGCATAGGCAACTATGTGCAGTCCTCCGCGTACCAGTAGATAGCCAACCATCGTGCGTGCCGTTGGGTCCGTTACCATTTCATAAGCGCGCATCTTATTGCCCCGTGCACCACATTCCAGAAAGAAATTATGCAGCAGATCCAGTTTCAAATTGCCACTGCTGAATACGTTCTGACCGGACCAGAAATTACCCATTGAATCAACAGGTAACGATCCCTGACCACTGGCTATGTAGTGATACGTATTGCGCGCGTTAACGGCATCAGCAAGCGGAGCCGGAACAGGATCATGGCCACGTTTCGTTACACCCGTCAGTAATAGATTGATGGCGTAGGACACGACTTCAATATGGCCGTATTCTTCACCAGCGATGCTGGCGATAACGTCATAGAATGGGCGGATTTTTTTACGTCCCCGAAAGTTGAACGATTGAAACGTATAGTTCATCAGGGTAGACATCTCCCCGAATTTACCACCCAGTAACTCCTGAAGGGCAGCTGCGTCGTTGGCTGAAGGGTTCTTTGGTTTCGGTAGCTCGATTGGCAGCCGGTCCATTTTTAAAATCATAGCCGTGAGGTTTTGTTGATTAAGGAACAGATGGTTGTTCAATTGAACAACGTGCCCCCCCAGCATTAGTTAAGAAAAAACCTTTGGCCAGACTAAAAGAAAGGGAACGGCCCTGAGAGCGGCTGTCCCGTTACGATTTTATGGCTACTGTTTTGGTAGGATCGATACGTAGCCACAGCAAAGCGCTTACCAACAGACAGCCCGCAATCATGAATAGGGGATAATTAAAATTTTTGGTTTGTTCGACAATAACGCCGAACAGGATCGTGATGAAAAAGCCGCCCAACTGACCCGCAAAATTCATGGCACCTGTTACCGTACCGGCGTTACGTTGCCCAATATCGACGCATACGGCGAAAGCGACGGGGAGCGCCAGATCTTTCATCAGGACACAGATCGCCAGCAAATAACCCGCTGTCTGGTTATCCGTTGTCAAGCCTGCCAGTAAGAAAAAGAAGCTTGATAAGCCTAGTCCGCCTACACCCACAGCCCGACGCCCTAGTTTCAAACCATATCGTTTGGTCAATACGTCGCTCAGGACACCGCCGACCAGGCAGCCAATGGCCCCAAGAAAATAAGAGAGCGAAATAAAGTTCTTGGTTTGATCTTCGGAGAGCCCACGCCCTTCCTGAAAATAAACGGACGACCAGTTCGTGAAGAAATAAGACCCGTAAAAGAACAAATGACACATTAGCATCAGGGCCCACAAATCAGGATTACGGATGATGGTTGTCCACGGGATTCGGTGGTCGGATTGTTTGATGTGTCGCCCGGATTCGATTTCCTGAACTTCAACCTCACTAATACCGGCCTTCTCGGCGGGTTCGTCGCGGAACCAGACGTACCAACCAATCGCCCACAGAACCCCCAGCATTCCCAGCGCAACAAAAGCCCATCGCCAGCCCGCCCAGTGTACCAGTGGAATGACGATTAACGGGGTTAGGGCACCACCCAGGCGGCCAGCAGCCCAGATTACGGATTGAGCCCGCCCTACTTCGATAGCCGGGAACCAGCGTGCTATCGCGATGGATGCATTCGGGTACGCTCCGGCTTCACCGATGCCAAACAAAAACCGAACGATCAGTAAGTAGAGAAAACTAAACGCGGTGCCGGTTAGGGCAGTAAATCCTGACCACCAAAGGACAACGCGGGTTAACACACGGCGGGGACCAATCTTGTCTCCCAGAGCACCGGTCGGTATTTCGAACAAAGCATAGGCCAGTGAGAACGCCCCTAGAATCAAACCAAATTGCTGATTGTCAAGCTGTAAATCTGTTTTCACATACTTGCTCACTACGTTCATGCAAACGCGGTCGAGGTAGGTGATGGTAGAAAGCAGAAATAAGCCCGTAAGAACGCGGTAGCGGACTTTCATACGATGGGGAAAGGAGTAGAGAGAAAGACCAAAAATACTTATAGGGCTGTCTTTATACCCATCGACGCCTAATGTATTTTTACGGCATGTCTACTGTAACCATCGCCCCGCTTACCGAAAGCCTTCCTGCTTTTCTGGATTCTCATGATTTTTCGGACATGGCTGTCATTGCCGATAACCATACGTTTCGTTTCTGTTACCCTGACCTAAAGGCGCTTTTACCAAAACACACGCTTATCCGTATCAAATCGGGCGAAGAACAGAAACACATCGCTACGTGCGAATTGATCTGGGATGCATTGACCCGGGCTAATTTTGACCGTCATGCGCTGGTGCTTAATCTTGGAGGGGGTGTTATCGGCGACATGGGTGGTTTTTGTGCCGCTACGTATAAACGCGGTATTGCTTTCGCACAACTACCCACTACGTTACTAGCTCAGGTTGATGCCAGCGTAGGAGGCAAATTGGGTATTGACTTTCGGGGGTTCAAAAACCATATCGGTGTATTTCAACAGCCAGATGCCGTTCTGATCGATCCGACTTTTCTGGCTACGTTGCCGGAACGTGAACTACGGTCGGGTTTCGCAGAAGTGATCAAGCACTGCCTGATCGCTGATGCTGTTATGTGGGACGAAATTCGCCGTCGTGATTTAGACGAACAGGATTGGCCGACACTGGTGGCTCACTCAGTGGCGGTCAAAAAACGTATCGTCGCGGAAGACCCGACTGAAAAGGGTATACGGAAGATTCTGAACTTTGGGCATACGCTCGGTCACGCTGTGGAAACCTATTTTCTAAACCAGCCCCGAAAGCGCTTATTACACGGTGAAGCCATCGCTATTGGCATGATTGCAGAGGCTTTTATCGCCTTTCAAAAAAAAATGTTCGATCAGGAGCTTTTAAGCGCAACCGAAGAGTACATTTTTTCCGTATATGGGAATGTAAGGCTATCCGATGAGGATATTGAACCGATTCTGGCTCTGACACTTCAGGATAAAAAGAATCGTGGAAATCAAATCAGAATGGCGTTGCTCGACGGGCCGGGGAGTTGTGCGTACGATATTCCCGTAACAACCGCTGAAATGCGTAAAGGACTGGAGTTCTACCGAGGGCTAACTAAGAATTAAAATTTGGCGGTAGCCTATTGTTTGCCAAACATTTACGATTATATTTGAGTTCGACCCAGTATAATCCTACTATATAATAATCTAAACTGTCTATTGAAAACTTTTTACAAAAGAGGGTATGAAAAAGTGCATAGGAATTCTATTTACCATGGCCGTTGTTGCTTTGGCAGCCTGCTCGCCAAGCCGATTGTTTGTGGAGCATGATTACAGCTACGAGGGCCATTTTAAAAACTACGAATCATTTAATTTCCTGGAGTGCGAATTCGTTGATTCGACGCTGCTTTGCTCCGACATTCAGGACGCAATCCGCCATCAGATGGAAGCCCGCGGTTACCGCGTGAGTAACCGCAATCCGAATCTGCTGATCTCGTATAATATTTTCCGTTCAGATCTGCGTTTCCGCGGCTATCAGCAACCAGTTATTAAAGACTGGGTGGTACGTGAAGACGATGATGCTACGTACAAACGTATTGATTACAACCTTGATGAAGGAACCTTGATGATCTCGCTCATCGACGCTGAGTCCTATCAGGTCATCTGGAAAGGCTATGCCTCCAAGATGATGCGGAATCAAAATTTTAAGAATAACTACTTCAAAGGCATCGTCCGGTCTATTTTTGACCAATACCCGTTGATGGCGTCAGCGCGGTAAGCAATAATACAGAGAGAGCAGCGGGTTGGAAATCAACGCCAGTGACGGAGCACACTCCGCCCTGCGTAGATTTTTAACCCGCTGTCTGTGTTAACTCTTTAAAGATAGCTTCGAGCGAACTCTCTTGTTGCCGAAGCCCAACGAGTGTTAGATTTTGATCGGCGGCCAGGCGGAAAATAGCTGCCCGTAAGTCTGTATTTGGTCCGGCTTTAATACGGTATTGACCTTGACCCAGTGGTTCGATACGTTCTACCCCCGGTATGGAGCTGATTACGGTTGGGTCCGTTAGCTCACTTTCAAATTCTGCAACAACCACAACTCCTTCGCTGGAAGAAGCGCTTCGAAGTTGATTCAATGAACTATCGGCAACAATCTGGCCCCGGTTAATGATGACTACCCGATCGCAAATGGCTTCGACTTCCTGCATAATATGCGTGGAGAACAAGACCGTTTTGTCGCGACCGGCATCACGTATGACCTGACGGATTTCAGCTAGCTGGTTAGGATCGAGACCCGTTGTAGGTTCGTCGAGGATCAGTACGGGTGGATTATGAATCAGTGCCTGCGCTAATCCAACGCGCTGCCGGTATCCTTTGGAAAGCTGTCCGATACGTTTGTGCTGTTCGCGGCCTAAACCAACCAAATCAATCATCTGAGTGATACGCTGGCTCAGTTCCGAACCTCGCAGGCCATGTAACGATCCGGCAAAGCGAAGGTATTCTTTTATATACAGGTCCAGATACAGCGGATTGTGCTCAGGCAGATAACCCACACTCCGGCGTACGTCCATCGGCTGGGTTCGCACGTCGAAACCGTTCACTTCTACCGTACCTTCAGTAGGGGGCAGGTAGCCCGTCGCAATTTTCATCGTCGTGGATTTTCCGGCACCGTTGGGACCCAGAAAACCGACAATCTCGCCGGGATTTACGGTAAGCGAAATCTGATTGACTGCCCGTTGCTGGTTATATTCTTTTGTAAGATTCTGGATGCGAATAGACATAGAATTGGTAGATGCTAGATGCTAAACGACGAATGGCGCCCGGTTGGCATGTACGTTCAGGAACATAACAGACAAAAAACCGGAAAGTATTTCTATTTTTAGCGGTTTAACCGCAATAGACACCGTTTTTCTTCATCAGCCTATGTCGCTTTTTCGCAAAAAGACCGTAACGCAAATTCTAAGTGATGCCGCAGAAGGCGAATCAAGTAAACTGGTGAAAACGTTGGGTGTTCGTGACCTAACCTCCTTCGGGATCGCAGCGATCATTGGCGCCGGAATTTTTAGTACCATAGGCTTAGCGAGTTATAACGGCGGTCCGGCCGTATCCTTACTGTTTGTCTTTACGGCCATTGCCTGTGTGTTTACCGCGCTAAGTTACGCACAGTTCGCCAGTACCGTTCCCGTTAGTGGAAGCGCTTATACCTATGCCTACGTAGCGTTTGGGGAGATTTTTGCGTGGGTTATCGGTTGGGCGCTCATCCTCGAATATGCTGTGAGTAATATGGTCGTGGCGATTTCCTGGTCGGAGTATTTTACGTCTATGCTAAGTGGTTTTGGCATTACGTTTCCTAAATATTTTGCTACTGATTACGGTTCAGCGGCCCGCGCTTTTGATCTGGTACAGCAAACGCAACAGGCTGGAACAGCCATCACTACGTTACCTGAAAATACGCGTTTACTCGCCGATGCATACGCCAATGCGCCAACGCTCGGTGACCTGAAACTCATTGCCAACCTCCCCGCCGGTGCCATTACGGTGTTGATTACAGCGCTGGTATATATCGGAATCAAGGAATCGCGTACGGCGAGCAACATTCTGGTGGTACTCAAATTAGCCGTTATTGGCCTGGTCATTGGGGTAGGGGCGTTCTACGTAAAACCCGCTAACTGGTCGCCGTTTGCACCCAACGGCGTTGCTGGTGTCCTAAGTGGCGTGGCTTCGGTATTTTTCGCGTTTATCGGGTTCGATTCGATTTCAACGACCGCCGAAGAATGCAAAAACCCCCAGCGGGACTTACCCCGCGCCATGCTTTATTGTTTGGGAATTTGCACCGTCCTGTACGTACTGATTACGCTTGTACTGACGGGCATGGTGAATTACAAAGAACTGGGCGTTAGTGATCCGCTTGCCTACGTATTTCAGAAAGTAAACCTTGATTTTGTGGCCGGCGTAATCTCCGTTAGCGCCGTTGTGGCTATTACGAGCGCCTTGCTGGTCTATCAACTCGGACAGCCCCGCATCTGGATGACCATGAGCCGCGATGGCCTGCTCTGGAAACGATTCTCAACCATTCACCCCAAATACAAAACGCCGTCGTTTGCCACCATCGTTACTGGCTTTCTGGTGGCCGTTCCATCGCTGTTTATGGATCTGAAATTCTTTGTAGACCTGACCAGCGTAGGAACCTTCTTCGCGTTTATTCTCGTCTGCGCTGGAATTCTGTTTTTAGATGCCAGAGGGCTCACGGCGCAATCGAAGTTTAAAGTGCCCTACATCAATGGTAAATACATCATTGGTGCGGTGCTGCTAGCCGTATTAGCTTATGCCCTGACGAAGGGTAACGTAGTGGAAACGCTGGAAAATAAACCGTTGCTTGTCGTATTCTGGGGTGTATGGATAATACTGGCCGTGCAGGGATTTCGATATAATTTCTCTCTATTGCCCGTAATCGGCGTACTGACGAACCTTTATCTGATGACGGAATTAGGAGCCAGTAACTGGCAGATCTTTGGTATTTGGCTGGTTATTGGTCTGATCATTTACTTCTCCTATGGTTTCAGAAAAAGTAAGCTGGCGCAGCGGGAGTTGATTTCGTCGTAAATTTGTCCATAAGTAGATTGAAAAAGCTATGCAAGCAGCACAATACACCGCTCAGTCACTGTATGTAGTTTATCGCCAATTGCCGATAGAAGCACAGCAAGCATTTCGGGACTTACTTAGTAGAGAAACGGAAGAAATCGCCGGTTATAAAAATACTGAATGGCTTCCGTTGTCTGACACCTCTTTACGCGAACTATGGGACGCACCTGAAGAGGATTATTGGGACGATTTGTATGCAAAGCAACACGCTGAAAACTGAATTTATACAAGGTACCATTGTCTGGGCGTTCTATCCCCTTACCGATAAAATTGATAAATTAAAACGAAGGCCCGTACTAATCGTAAACAACAGCGAGTCTAATTCTTTGGACAACGATTATATTATTTTGCCAATAACCAAAGCGATACGTGCAGAGCCATTCTCGTTACTGATTGAGCCGACAGATGTAGAAGGTGATCTTCCAGTTAGCAGTGAACTTCGATGTAATAAACCATTTACAGTGCGAAGCAGCCTGATTACAGAGCCAATAGGTTTGTTAAGTCAGAATCGACTAGCAGACGTCATTCAACTTATGTTCGAAGCCCTTGAGATTGCAGATGACTAGCAGACTGGTCTCGGAGCAGAGATGGGATGATTTGACCCTGGTTTGAGGTTAAGTGTCTATGTTTCTGGGAGCTATAGCTATATACCAGAGCATGTAAAAAAGGTGGTTTGCTCATGAGTGTAACATCAGTAAGATTAATACCAAGTTAACTCAGTTGTTATATTGTTTTGGCGGATATTAAATAGGTTGCCACATCCTTCTGTAGTCAGAAGTTAAACAAGATTACATAGTTGCTTACAGCTTAATTCAAAATTACTGTTTAGAATTTAAGCGCAATAAGAGCAGGGGCGAAGGCTGCAAACGTTGTTAAGCCCGCCACCCGGTGATAAGGCCTAAATTCTGAATTTTGAGCAGCTTTTCCCGCCAGAATGTTAGTCGCTACGATACCCGTCAGATGAATAAGGGATAAATAGTTGTGCAGTCTGATTCGGCTGGCTGTTCTTCGGTCGGCTATCAACTTGGGTGGAGCTGTCAACGACAGCAAGGCAGTGGTGCCGTAAGCAATGTTGGTGATCGTTGCCGTTGTTTGCTGCGCGTTGAGCAGTTGGTCATACGTAGCACCCGTAGCGTTATTCGCCTTAGCCTCTAAAATACCCTGCACCACAAACCCGGCTAATGTTACGTATCCCGTAACCTGGTGTGCTATCAGCATGAAACGACGAACGTCGAGTTCTTTCTCCCGCCCTTCGACAGTAAGCGGGGCAACATTCATGATTCGTAGTAAACCTTTAGGTCCCCAGAAAACCCGTTGGGTAGCCATCATCTTGTGAGGTAGTAGTGGCTGAACGTACGACGAATTACCTGAACCAGCAGTCATGGGATCGACAAACGTAGTATCAGGAGCGCTGGCAGACAGTTCTGAAACGCGTAGTGTATTCTGAGCGTGCACCTGTACTCCCAGGCAGAGGAGGATAAGAAGAAGTTTTGGCATAAGGCGAGTGAAACGTTTCGTTATACTCGTCACTACGCAAGAAGGCTACTCTGGGTTGCGTTCAGCTATAATTTATCAATCTTCAGTATGCTCTTTCTCGTCAAAAAGGCCAACGGATCAACCATTTATGGCTAAAATATAGATTGTACTGCTATCGGAAAACGTAATACCAACGGGATTAATAGTAGGTTAACTCAGTCACTACGTTATTTTGACGAATACGAATGGGATAACCGCTAGTCGTGTATTCATACGTTGAGCTAGGGCTGTGTTGCATATGTCGACTGGAGAAAAAAGAAGAAACAAAATATACGATCCCAGCGTATGGGTTTAGCCCCTTATCGTATTCATACGTAAATGTGCGATCGGCCAGGTCAGGTGCCCCGTTCGAACTGATTTCTTGTAGCGACGTGATATTTCCCATGTTATCATACACAAACGTCTGCGTTCTTGTTGATTGGCTGGCACTGTATTGTTGATATACTTTTGTCGGTTGATTCAAACCGTCGTATTCGTAAGTACTGACGCTACGTAATGCCCACTGACCTGCCTGCTGAAGAAATTGCTGACTTTCCTGAACGCGACCGGCATTGTCTGTCTTAATTTCATCATAACTTGTCCACTTTACTGGCCCACGGCAAGGAGCGTAGCTTGACAGACCACATTCATTATCAAAATGCTGTACGTAGCGAAGTCGGCCGGTTACGTCCTATCGATATTGATCAGCCCAGGTAACCTGACCTTCCTGATAGTTTCGCCATTCCAGCAGTTTTCCCTGTTCATTGTAACGCCATTCGCTGCTTAGCTGACCATTATGGATCTCGCTTTTCAGACGACCCGCTACTTCGGCACCGTCCTGAACAGGCCAATAGTCGACAGGTAGGTCCGCGAACGACTGAACGGGCTTGCTTACGGGTTGAATTCCGTCGTTGGTTCGACAGCCCCAAAGGATTATCAGCGCTCCAAAGAAGCAATAAACAAATCGCATAGAAGGTAGGATTAGTTATTGCTAAAGAGATTACCGTACGAGCTGAAAGGTTGTAAGGGAATGCAAAAATGACTTGCCCGTTAAAGTCGGTATCACTTTCCGAAAAACATAATGTGTTGCTGGGGTAACCGATCGTCGTTTTTCAATAGTTTCAGGCCAGCCGCTTTCATTTCTTTTGTTGCCTGTGTTACGCTGAGTTTGTGAAGTTCTTTGATCGGTACGTTCGGGTCCTCAGCGCGATACTCGACCAACACGATTCGTCCGCCTGGTTTGAGCGCCGATGCCATGTGGTCGACCATTTCACGCGGATAAGAAAATTCGTGATAGGCATCAATCAGAATGGCCATGTCGATGCTATTGGCCGATAACTTTGGATCAGATTCAGTGCCCAGAATCGGCTGTACATTGGTAACCTTCCGCTTTGCTTTCCCTTCGTTTAAATACTCAATCATTTCGGGCTGAATGTCGACCGCCAGTACTTTGCCTTGCGGTAATTTTGGAGCCATCAGGAATGTAAAGAAACCGGTTCCGGCACCAATATCGGCTACTACGTCAGTAGATTTTAAGTTGAGCGCTTTCAACAATAAGTCAGTACGTTCTTCGCGTTCACGCTCTGGGCGTTCGAGCCACGATGCACCCAGATGCCCCATAACCTGCGCAATCTCGCGGCCCATATAGGTTTTACCAATGCCGTCGCGGGTGGCGTTTTGGTATTGGTAGTAGCCTGTACTATCGACTTTTGTCTGGGTAGCTGTTTGTTGTGAAGAGCCTTTACCACAGGATAGTAGGCAAGTGAGAAGTAGAATCCAGAGACGATGCATAACTTGGGCTTTTACGGCTTTGGGTTAAACAACGCCTTGTTATAAACGGTTGTTCATGAAAATCAAATACACCTGATCATGAATCTCATTCTACACTTATTGCTCGATGCCGCCGTCATATTCGGATTGGCTTACTTTATGCCACAGGTCGATGTCAAGAACTTCGGTACAGCGCTCCTAATAGCCGTTTTGCTGGGTTTACTGAATTTCTTCGTTGGCTGGCTTATTCGTTTTCCACTAAACTTAGTTACGTTTTTTCTGCTGACGGGTCTTGTCCGGATTATTGTTACAGCGGTTTTACTCAAGCTGATCGATAGTTTCCTGGATAGTTTTACGATTGTTGGCTTCTGGCCAGCGCTCGTTATTGCGATTGCGGTAGCTGTGGCCGGTACGCTTATTGACCGCTCAGCGCCAACGCAGGAGATGGTTGAGTCAGGCTACGTAGTGACTCTGTTTTCGATGCAGCCAATTAGTTAAGCAGATACTTCTGAAACCAAAAAAGCCGCATCTGATGCGGCTTTTTTGGTTTTGTTCTATAATAGACGGTTAGTCGCTTCGGCGCCCGCCCATAAGCAGGCTGGCATAATAAAGCAACGTAGCTAATGAACCGAGGGCAGCTACTACGTAGGTCATGGCCGCCCACCACAAAGCGTCTTTTGCAAACCCAAATTCGCGCTGATTAACAATGCCATTCGTCTGAATCCAGGCTAAAGCCCGACGGCTGGCGTCGAACTCAACAGGCAGTGTCACAAAGGCAAACAACGTAGTGAGGGCAAACAAAGCGACACCAATGGTTAGCGGGATGGGCGTAGTCTGTAGCAACAGAACACCCGCCAGCAGTACCCACTGTAAATAGCGCGAGGAAACTGTCAGAACCGGAACCATCGCTGAGCGCAGTTTCAACGGTGCATAGGCTACCTTATGCTGCACCGCGTGACCGCATTCGTGAGAGGCTACAGCAGCAGCGGCTACGCTACGTCCGTAGTAGACATCAGCACTGAGATTAACCGTTTTGTCTTCCGGATTGTAGTGGTCCGTGAGCATGCCCTCGACGGACATAACGCGAACGTCATGAATACCGTTTTCGCGGAGCATCGTCTGAGCGACTTCAGCGCCACTCATGCCATTGCTCAGACCAATCTGCGAATATTCATTAAACTTGCTTCGCAATCGCCAGCTGACAAAAGCACTGGCGCCGAAGATGAGAATCATTATTAACCAAATCATTGTCAATTAGTCAGGTTTGTGGTTTCAATTGAACGGATCAATAAGAGACCCGTCATTAATAGAACAACTCTTGGTAACAAAAAGTATCCCGGGCGTTCACCATTTATCCCGGCCAGAGGCCATTCAACAAGCCGACTTCAATACATTTCCTGTATAAAAAAATGGAATCGTTGCTAAAAAGCTTGCCTGATCCGTTCAATAAGCTTTGTTGTAGAATAACCCGGAACCAGCTCGACTGTTTCAACGCGGCCCCCGCGGGCCAGAACAAAATCGGCGCCAACAATAGTGTCTATGGTATAATCGTTACCCTTGACTAATACGTCGGGCTGCACGGCTTCGATGAGCTCGAGGGGAGTCGGTTCACCAAAAAGTATGACGGCATCCACAAATTCGAGGGCAGCCATCAGCCGGGCACGAGCGTATTCATTGACGACCGGACGTAATGGTCCTTTTATGCAACTGACTGACGCGTCGGTGTTAAGGCCCAGGATTAGCCGATCGCCGAGGTTGCGGGCTTTTTCAAGGTAGTCGATATGGCCGAGGTGAACAATGTCGAAACAGCCGTTCGTAAAAACGATCTGTTGTCCTTCGGCGCGCCATTCAGCAGCCTGAGCAACCGCCTGCTCGCGGGTAATAATTTTGGATTCGGTCATGAAATTCAATCAAAATTCGAGATTCAGCCGCTTAAGAACAGTAGCAGGATCTTGTTTCTGGTGGAGGACAGCTATGATTAAAATGATACTGTCAATTTCATCCACCACATAGTAAATAGTGTACGGTAATTTGCGAAAATGTGCCCGTCTGACAAATAAGAGATGTTCCTGATACAGGTATGGGTTACTGATGAGCAGCGATTCCATGTGCTCATAGGCGTCGAACCATTGACGGCCAAGTGCAGGTTTATACACAATTAATTCATCAATAATTCTGTCTCGATCAAGATCAGCCTGTTCAGTAAATACGATAGAAAACTTATTCGTTCCATCCATATTTCAGCCGGATACGACGAGAAGCTTCTTCGGCAGAAACACCCGATTCTGGGTGGGATTTATAATAATCGTACCGCTTTATTAATAATTCTTTTAAAAGAATCTGGTATTCAGAATTATCTTCTCCAACGGTTGACTGTGGCTGTAGAAACTGACGAGCCGTTTTCAATAACTCCTGCTGTTGTTCTTCAGTCAATTCATCTATCGTTTTGTGTAATTCTTCAGCAACGCTCATAGCTGTTCTGTTTTTACAAATATAAATAATTATCTCTCCAGCCGGATTGCTTTCGGATCGTCCAGAACGTCGGGCAGGTCGGTAGTTTTGTTCCGTCGGAGCAGGACAACCAACAGCGCCAGTATACCCAGAATGATGATCATAACCGTAGAAACACCGTGAATAAATGTAGCAAGTATCTGCCCATCCTGACCCGTCAATCCATAAAGGAGCGCAACCTGACCAACCAGTAAGTGAAAGGAGCCAATGCCGCCCGGTGTAGGAGCCGCCATGCCCAGCGAACCCACTACTAAAATGGTTAGACCAGCCAACGCACCGAGATGCGCCGTTGCGGGCATGGCAAAAAACAGCGTGTACGACATCAGGTAATACATTGCCCAGATAAGTATTGTGTGGGCGATGAAAGCGCCCGGCCGACGTAGCTTACGAACGCTTAACAAGCCGGCCATAAGCCCGTTGAGAAACCCGCTGACTTTCTGATACAGTGGGTGTCGGCCAAGAGCTTCGCGGTATCGATTGAATAAGAACCAACCAAGCAACGCTACGCCTAACAATACAGCTGCGACCAACAGGAGAATACCTGAACCGCTGGAACCTTTGGGAAGTTTACCACCTAAAAACTCCATAAAAAACTGGCTGAGTCGATCAAACTCCAGCACGAACGTAGCACCCAGCAGAAGCAGCAGCATTAGTACGTCGAACAGGCGCTCGGCCACTACGGTCCCGAAACTAACGTTGACCGGCACACCCGACAACCGGTAGAGCGTACCACAGCGAGCAACTTCACCCGCGCGGGGCAGGGCCAGGTTCGCCAGATAACCGATCAGTACGCTCGTGGTTGTATCGAGGGAGGAGGGCCGCTGTGAAATAACGGGTTCCATCAAAATACGCCACCGCTCGGCCCGACTCCAGTGGGCTACGATCGTCAACACCGCTGACAGCAATACCCAGCGGTAATCGGCCGCACTGATTTTCTGCCATAGATCAGCGGCATCGAGATGACTTTGCTGAAACGTGAACCAGAGTAATCCCCCCGCAATAGCCAGCGAGATCAGGTACTTAAGAATGTTTTTGAGATTCATAGCACGAAATAAGGGAGAAAGGAAGGAAAGGCGAAGCCGGAAACTAAAAAACAATCAGGAGTGCAATTCCTTCTTTCCTTTCTCCGAAAAACTATCCCCTTACCAGGCGATTGTTATCGTCCGGAAAAACGACGGTTGGTTTATGACTTTTCGCTTCCTCGGCCGTCATCATGGCGTACGAAATGATAATGATGATATCGCCGACCTGAGCCCGACGAGCGGCTGCTCCATTCAGACAAATGATACCTGAACCGCGTTCGCCTTTGATTACATACGTGACAAGCCGTTCGCCATTGTTATTATTGACAATGTGAACCTGTTCATTTTCAAGCAACCCGGCTGCATCCATCAGGTCTTCGTCAATGGTAATACTTCCGACGTAATTGAGTTCTGCCTGCGTGACTTTGACGCGGTGCAGTTTTGACTTTAAAACGGTAAGAAACATAACTCGTAAAGAATGCCGTTTGAGATCGGCAAAGGTAGAGCAATTGCTGACCCTTGCCAGCGGCACCCCAAAAACAGCCACTGCGGTAGCTTGGTTCCTGAAAAAATAAGGCCGTATTTGCACAACTACGGTCTTATTTTTTCAGAATAGATTGGCATCAATATACTGCCATCTCCGGTTCTACGTCCCGCGCCCAGGCATTGATGCCACCTTCAAGGTTGTACAAATTGGCTAAACCATCCTGTGCATACAGGTATTGCGCTACGTTTGCCGACCGGATACCGTGGTGGCAATAGACTACAACTGGTCGGTCCGTGGGGATGCGCTTGCGGTTGTTCGGGATCATGTCGATTGGAATCAACACCGCACCGTCTAAATGGCAAACGTCGTATTCGGGACGCTCACGAACGTCGAGCAGGAAGATGTTGTCTCCTTTGGCTAAACGATCGGCCAGTTCAGTAGCGGACATTTTCTGTGGTCCTAATGTACTGGGCGAAGGTCGCACGCCCGCTGACGCTAATCCCTGATGAGCAAGCTCTTCGGCGTCGGCCCGGCGTTTGGTTTTGATTTTCTGCTGAGTCATGGCCAGAAGATCCACCATTAACAACTGTTCATTCAGTGACTGACCAATGCCCGTAATGAGTTTGATGACTTCATTCGCCTGATACGTACCGATAACGCCTGGCAGCACGCCCAACACCCCTGTGACGCTACAGTTAGGTATTTCCATTTCATTCGGATACTCAGGAAACAGACAGCGATACGTAGGGCCTTTGCGACCGTCAGCCAGATCGGCGTTCAGAACAGCAACCTGACCCTCAAAACGGTGGATGGCGCCATAGACAAACGGTTTGCCCAACGTAACGCATACGTCGTTGACCAGATAACGTACTTTGAAATTGTCCGTACAATCGACCACTACGTCATACTCGTCGATAATTGCCCGCGCATTGCTGATGTCGAGCGCCATCGTGTAGGTATCGAAATTGATTTCGGGATTAAGCTTCTTGAGGTGATTAACGGCAATTTTAGCCTTGGGTTTCCCTACTTCGTCGGTTGTGTAAATGACTTGCCGCTGCAAATTGCTCATATCCACTACGTCGGGATCGATAACGCCAATCTGGCCAACACCCGCAGCTGTTAGATACAGCAGAACCGGGCAACCTAACCCACCGGCTCCTACCACCAGAACACGGGCATTTTTTAGCCGTAACTGGCCCTGCGCACCTATCTCAGGCAAGTTCAGGTGTTTTTGATAACGCTGTTTTTCAGAGGGTACTAACGTTGTTGCTTCCATGATATGATGTGTTTCACAACCCGAGAGGAAGGGGCATTAATCCAACAGATTTACGCAGCTTAAAATTGCGTAGCAATTAGTTTTCGGGCAAATATTTTTAGGTAGCCGGGATATACTTTTTTTCATTACTATTGTCCCGTCAAAATCCTAACGTTTCTCAACTATGACCTATATGCGTTTTTCAGGCAAGCTGCCCATAGCTGCCGGTTTGTTATCTCTGACCCTAACCCTTTCTGTAAATCCTGCCAATGCAACCCGTCTTCCTGGTGAACATGAGGTGATTAGCCCATTAAAAAAAGGTGGATGGGAAAGCCTGTTCGATGGTAAGACACTAAAAGGATGGCATATTTATTTGAAAGAAGGGCAACCCGTCTCAGATAAATGGACTGTCGATAACGGGGCTATTCATTTAACAGCCGGTGGCGCTGGCGACCTGGTAACCGATAAAGAATACGGAAATTTTGAGCTGGAACTGGAGTGGAAAATTGCGGAAGGGGGCAATAGCGGCATTATTTACCACGTTCACGAAGATCCGAAATTCAAGGCGAGCTACAATACAGGGCCGGAAATGCAGGTTCTCGATAACGAGCGTCACCCGGATGCCAAACAGGGTCGCGATGGGAACCGTACGGCGGGGTCTCTCTATGATCTGCAAAAACCCGTTACGCCCAATGCCGCCAAACCTGCTGGTGAGTGGAATAAAGCCAGACTGATTATTAAGGATGGTAAAGCCGAGCAATATCTGAACGGTAAGAAAACGGCTGAATACCCAACGAGTGGTCCTGAATGGGATAAGATGGTGGCAGAGAGTAAATTTAAGGGGTGGGAAGGCTTTGGTAAGTACGACAAAGGCCATCTGGCCCTGCAGGACCACGGCAACAAAGTCTGGTTTCGTAATATCCGAATTCGCGAACTATAATTAACGGGCGAATGAGCGAAAGACCAGTCTTTCGCTCATTCCTCATTCACTCACTATGATACGCCGTACGGCCCTAAAAACCCTGACTGGTACCGCCCTCGCGTTACCCACTTTAACTGACTCCTTAGCCAGCTCTATGTCGCAATCTGAACAAAATGCTCCCATGCTGAAGGGACGTATCAACCATTCGGTTTGTAAATGGTGTTACGGTAAAATTCCACTCGAAGACTTCTGTAAGTCGGCTAAAGAAATGGGAATGACCGGTATTGATCTGCTTGGACCCGCCGAGTGGCCTGTGTTGAAAAAATATGGACTTACGTGCTCTATGGCACAAGGTGCCGGTAAAGGTATTCCGCAGGGATTCAACGATCCTAAATTACACGACGAATTAGTGGCCAGCTACGAAGCTATTTTCCCCAAACTGAAGGAAGCTGGTCTGACGAATGTTATCTGCTTCTCGGGAAACCGGCGGGGTATGAGCGACGAGGAAGGCATGAACAATTGCGCTGTGGGCTTGAAACGCCTGATGCCCAGTGCCCAAAAGTATGGCGTCACCATGATTATGGAGTTACTCAACAGCAAGGTTGACCACAAAGATTACATGTGTGATCACTCAGCCTGGGGCGTTGAACTTTGCAAAAAGGTTGGTTCAGAAAACTTCAAATTGCTGTACGACATCTACCACATGCAGATCATGGAGGGCGACATCATCCGTACCATCCGCGATAATCACCAATACTTTGGCCATTACCATACCGGCGGCAATCCTGGACGTAATGAAATCGACGAAACACAGGAACTGTATTACCCAGCCATCATGAAAGCCATTGTTGATACGGGTTTCAAAGGTTTTGTAGCACAGGAGTTCATTCCTAAACGTGACCCCCTCACCAGCCTGAAAGAAGCAGTGATGATTTGTGACGTTTAAAAAAGGAGTAAACGGAGGAAGGGGAAGAGAGGGAGTAAAGGGAAAAGGTTTAGTAATTCCTCCCTTTACTCCCTCTCTTCCCCTTCCTCCGTTTACTCCTTATATCTTTTTATAATTCTTATACTCCCCAATCCGCCAGCCGGTCAGTTTTTCGATGAAGGTTAGAAAACGGACTCGTGGTGAATACTGTTTCTGGCTGGTATCGAAGGTGAACGGCCAGTTCAGACGGTCGACGCGGGCTTGCATCACGGTGGGATGCGTACCCGTAAAATGTGCCAGCGAGTCAATCTGGCCATACGCGAAGTGTTCCTGTGCAGCCTCAACTTCAGCAGCCCGTTCGGGACTGTTCCAGAAATGGTTGGCGTATCGCAGCCGTTCTCGCTGGGCTTCGGGCGGCTTTACCCAACCGTAATGGTAAATATAGGCGTCAATTAATTTTACCTTGAGCTTGTGGTTATCGCGGGTTCGGAATCCCTGAGCATCTTTATACGCGACTACGTTACCAGTATTTCGAATGACCCGAATTTCGCGTCGATACCACTGTCGGGAATCGCCAACGTAGCTGTAGGAACCGTAGAAATGTAGATAGTTGAAAAGTAATCCCTCAACGTTCTTGTCCGTCAGATAGGTTTGCATAGCCTCCCGGACAGCGGGAATCGATTTTTCATGCAATACCTCGTCACCTTGAATATAAAAAGCCCAGTCGGCATCGGGCGAAACGGCCGCAAGCGCTTTATCGGTCTCCAACGCCAACACCCGTCCACCAGCGCGAGCATTCTGATCCCAGACAGTATGGACGATTCGGATTTTATCGGACGGAATGGCCTTTATCAATGCCAACGTATCATCGTCTGAATCGCCAACGGCAACGACGAATTCATCGCATAACGGCAAAACCGACGTAATGGCCTCCACAATGGGGTAATCGAACTGAACGGCATTACGGATAAAACTAAATCCGGCTACTTTCATGGGTAAAACGGAATGAACTACGAGCCGGTAAAGATAAGGCAGATTTTGGGGTCAACTGCTTTCCTGAAATTCGCGATCTCATTCATGGCTATGTCAAAACCGAAGAATTTTTCGGCTCACGAGTTGACCATTGGCATCTAGTTGTAGGTAATAAACGCCTGGTGCTTTGGGTAGCGAACGAGCTGGTAACGTTTCCTGATGGTCTCCCGCTGGTTGGTTGAACCAGGCGCTGCTATATACAGTTCGACCAGTTGCGTCGGTGATGGTCAACTGCAAATCAGTACGTTTGAGGAGGTGGTAGCGTACCGTAATGTCATTCGCCGAAGGATTCGGGCTGATGGTTACGTTGTACAGATCTGTCGGTTCAGTTGCCAATGCTAAAGCGCCGACGGACAGAACCGCCGTATCCATCCACTCCAGGCGATTTTTTACCCAGGCTTTCAGGTAATCAATTTCCTCCTGGTACGTCCTGCCAACATAACCATTGGGCCATACGTATAAACCAATAACCGGCCATTTTTCAAAATTGCGCATACGCGCTTCCGTTAGCGCTGTGGCAACTGAGTCGATATACGTCTGAATACGTTCGGTTTTAAGGGTACTGTTTCGTAACGCCTGATACCTGGTTCGTACTTTGTTGGCAAAGGATCTGTCGCTTAAAAGTCGGTCCCACCAGAACGGCATTTGGTAGCCATCCGTTGGGCAGGTACGCGTAAAGTCGAAAATCCAGCCTTTGTAGTCGCCACCGGGGCAGTAATTAATATTTCCATACGTCAGGTTATAGTCCCAGATGGGCCCCATAGTCAGCTTGCCTCCTTTGCTGTCGCGATCTTTATAAAAAAACGTACTAAGTCGATAGGCGTCAACGTTCCTGCATACTTCAGTCAATAACAGATAATCGACAAACGAGTCGTCGTTGATGTATTTCCGATAGCCCGTCAGTGAATCCTGATACTGCGTTCCTTTCAGCGTATTTTCAAAATCCGTTACAAATTTCTTCGCGTATTGAAATTGTTCTTCGGCCAGATCTTCCGGCTTTGGGCGATCAATCTGGATAGGAATCGTCCTTCCATTCGTCGTGTATGGTGAATTCCAGGTACGCGACGGTGAACCTTCGGTTTTATCAATCTTGAATATATACCCACCCGTCAGCGCATCGCCCGCTACATCGGTTTTCTTGATACTGGTGATATCGATTCGGTTCTTGTTCCGCTTAATCTTCTCAAATAAAATGTAGACGCCATTATAACTACCATTCAGGACTACCTCGCAGTAGCGATAACGTGGCGTATAATACGTACTCATCTGCCGGTTCAGGTCGTACGTCAGTGTCTCCCGAATCAGGGTTTTGTCGTTATACGTAGCGTTCAGCACCCAATCCGACTCGGCGGGCATTCCCAGCAACGAAGCATTCACCGAGTTTACCCCCGACGTATCGCGCAACTCGATGCCATAGGGCTTTTTAGGAAAGAAATCCTGGGAAGTAGCGCCCCGCATTTCAATACCTATTTTACTAATGAAGGCCGGTTTATCGGTTACGGCATTACGCTTGCTAGCTCCATTATCAATCATTCGTAATTCAGCTACGATTTTGGGTTCGTCTTGAATCGTTTGCCCGTTCGTATTGATAACGAGTATAGGCAAATTCGACGACGTTAGTGTCTGAGCAACAGCCGCAAACGGAAGCAAGCTAAGGCTAAAAAGTAAACCAAAAGAAACAAGCCGCATGACGTTGACATAACCGTTAAGATTATAAACATACGTCTATTTTTCTGGACAAATTGACTGTGCATAAAAAAAGGCCGATCCATATGGATCGGCCTTTTTTTATGCACTAGGCGTGCTGCCCCTGGTGTTTCCCTTCCCGAATCTCTTCGATCATTTTTCGGTTGAAGGCCGGTATATCGTCGGGTTTCCGACTCGTAACCAAGCCCTGATCGGTTACTACTTCTTCATCTACCCAATTCGCTCCGGCGTTTTTCAGATCGGTTTGAATCGATGGATAGGAGGTAAGCTTGCGTCCCCGCACTACGTCAGCCTCGATCAATAGGATGGGTGCATGGCAAATGGCGGCTACAGGCTTGTGGGCCTCGAAGAAATGCCGGATAAACTGCACGGCTTTAGGATCAGTGCGAAGTTTGTCGGGGTTCATGACGCCACCTGGTAAAAGCAGCGCATCGTATTGATTAGGATCGGCGCCGGCCAGCGGTAAGTCGACCGGGAACGTATCACCCCATTCAGTTTCATCCCAACCTTTTACTTCACCACCTTTTGGCGCGATCAGATGCGTTGTGGCACCAGCGTCCTGTAAAGCCTTACGTGGTTCGGTTAGTTCGACCTGTTCAAATCCATCGGTTAGCAAAATCGCTACTTTTTTACCTTGCAATCGTTGTTGCGTTTCCATAATTCGTTGAGAATTGATTATTCTATACTAACTACGGAAACGAGAGAAGGTTGTCAATCAAGAGGGTTTATTGCCTAGCCTGAGTCTATGAAGTATAGTGAATTTTTTAAGTATTATGCTGATTTTAAGGTGATAAGGTTGGTGATTAAAAGAGATGGTGGCGTAAAGCCCCAAACGGAGTTAACGATTAATTAATTTACTGTATTAGGTACATGAGTAACATTATTTCATAATTTACAGATAAATAGATTCTGCTATCGGCGACAGCTAGTAAGGGGCATGCTTTTGGTAAGATACTATTTCGATTTACTCACTAAACTTTCGTCTTTATGCGTGATTTTCCTCGAGTAAAGAATCTCTATGTAGCTGGTTTGCTGGCGGGTGCGCTACTGGTCGGCTGTCATGCCACGGTTGACTTAACTCCGACTGTTGATCATACGATTGCATCGCGTTCGGCGCGAATTCAGGCAGTGTCGTTATCGGAAGGGTTCGAAGTGGGTTCTACCAGTCCCAAGACGGCCTACGATGTTTCGCCAACGGGCTCATCCAGTGGTGATAACGTAACGCTGCAAGGCAAATCCTGGAATGTATACGACGCCGTAATTGGTAACCTGAGTGGGGATCTAAAAGCGGGTTCATGGTCGGCCCGAATTCGGAATACGGGTAAAATTACCATGCTGTTCGACGTTACGTCCGGTATCAGCACCCTTACGATCAAACATGGTACGTATGGCAGCGACGCATCGAGTCAGTGGGGACTATGGTACTCAACCAATAGCGGCAGTTCCTGGACGCAATCCGGATCGAACGTAACGACGACTACGGCGCTTCAAACCCAGACATTTACACTGAACGTAGCCGGAACGGCTCGCGTAGAGATTCGGAAACTATCGGGTTCAACGAACCGAATCAACATTGATGATATTGTCATAAATGATTACAGTGGAGGAGGTACGCCAACGGGTAAGAAGTTTTTGTTTGACGCCAGTAAACGCGAGAATGCCGGTAGCGCCGACTGGCAGATTGACGCCGACGGAACAGAACAAGTTCCCATTTATACAGGTGGCACTACGCTGGAAACCATGGCGCAGCGTTACCCGACTCCTTCGTATACCGGCATTACGTCGTCAACTTCCGAAACGTACTGGAAGGGCGGAATTTCAGCCTGGGCGGTCGATCTCGTTAAGCGGGGTAATCTGGTTGAGACGCTGCCTAATACGGCTTCGCTCACGTACGGTAATACCGCCAATCCGCAGGATTTGAGTAACTACGATGTCTTTATTGTTGTAGAGCCCAATCGTTTATTCACAGCGGCTGAGAAGACGGCGATTATGAATTTTATTGCGAATGGACGTGGGTTAATGATGGTAGCTGATCACACTGCCCCTTCACTAACAGGCACGGACCCCAACGGCTACAATCCGTCGGATCGGGATGGCGACGGCGCGGATTCGCCCCGGGTCTGGAATGACCTGATGGCCAACAACGGGATCAACAATAACAAACCGTTCGGTTTTACAGTCGACTACGTTGACATCAGTGAGAAACCGACGACGAAGGTTTATACCGGCACGAACGCCAACGCGCAGAAAGTATTAGGCGGTTTGGCCGGAACAGCCTCCAAGCTGGCTTTCTACAATGGAACAACCGCTACGTTATATCCCGCCAACAATGCAAATGTTCAGGGATTGTTCTGGCGAATGAGCGGTACCGTAGGCGGCACGACCAGCGTCATGGCCTTACTGTCTACGTACGGAAATGGGCGGGTTGTGTTTATTGGTGATAGCTCTCCGGCTGATGATGGAACAGGCGATACCAACGATAATCTGTTCAATGGCTGGTCGGGCGACGTACCATCGGGCTACACGTCGCACCCAGCTCTACATATCAATGCTTCTCTGTGGCTGGCAAAAGTTCAATAACTGGCTGACAACCCCTAAATTTTCTAAAGGGCAGGGCTGTTAAGTGCTAATCCCGTAGGGATGAAATCATTGTAGAAATAAGCAGGGTCACCCCTCCCAAAACCCCGGAGGGGTGACATCATTTCACCCCTCCGGGGTTCTAGCTCGATTGGCGGTTACTTTTTCTACAAAGATTACACCCTTTCAGGGTTGAAAATCAGAACTTAACAGCCCTGCCCTGAAGGGGATTTAGGGATTGTCAGCCAGTTAAGAAATAATTTTCAGACAATTTGTAAGATCAGGCAATTTCACGTATCGGCATATTCTCAAAAATAGTTAAGTCTATCTAACTATAGGTGGTCGTCATACAAATCACCGGCCAGGTATTTCATGCCTGAATCGCAGGCGACCGTCACGACAGTGTGCCCCGGTCCCAATTCCTGAGCCAACTGAACGGCAGCGGCAACATTTAATCCGCTTGAAATACCGGCGAAAATGCCCTCTTCCCGAGCGAGTCGGCGGGACATTTGACGAGCGTCCGCTTCGTCTACTGTCCGGGCTTCATCATACAAATTCTTATCCAGCAGGGGTGGCACAATCCCAATGGCGATTCCTTCTACCCGATGGCTGCCCGGTTGACCTGTCGAGAGCAAAGGAGCTGAAGCCGGCTCAAGCGCGACGATGCGGGTAGCCTGGCCAGCTTCGCGCAGGGCCATGGAAACCCCCATCAACATACCTGCTGTACCAACACCTCCGCAAAAAACGTTAATCGGACGGTCAAGCTGTTCGACAATCTCTTTGCCAATACGTTTATACCCTTTTTTAGATGCCGCATTGTTAATCTGATCGGTGAAGTAAGCGTCGGGACGTTGCGCTAGTTCGCGGGCACGTTCGCGCATACTCGGGATGAGATCAGGTGTGATTTTGCCACCCTGACTGGGGATGAGGATGAGATCGGCACCGAACGCCTGCATGGTCTGTAACTTCTCTTTTGCAAACGCATCCGAAGAAACGACCTGAAATTGGTAGCCTTTTACGGCGCAGACAAACGCCAGTGACGTACCTGTACTCCCGCCCGTGCATTCCACAACGGTCATGCCGGGACGTAGCGCGCCACTGCGCTCGGCTTCCTCAATCATGGCCAGCGCCATGCGATCTTTGTAAGACCCAGTCGGATTATAATATTCCAGTTTGACGAACACCTCGGCGCTATCAGGACCAACTACTTTATTCAGACGAACCAGAGGTGTACGTCCAATAGCTTGCAGCGTGTTCATGACAGCGGAAGTGGTCGAATGGCTCATAAGAATACAGGATCGTTTATACGTAGCAGAAACAAGTAGTCCGTCGATATAGTACAGAGAACAAAGGAATATCTTGTCTACTCAGTACTATATCGACGGACTACTACGTGGCTATAAAGTAAACGCTGACGATTAGACCAGCACTGCTTTCAGCAATTGATCCAGAATCAACCGGCCATCGGTGTTGCCGAGAACGGGGTCAGAAGCCCGTTCAGGGTGGGGCATCATCCCAAAAACGTTCTTGGCTTTGTTCGTTACGCCCGCAATGTTTTCCAGGCTGCCGTTGGCATTAAATTCGTCGGTAACGATGCCGTTCTCGTCGCAGTAGCGGAACAGGACCTGATCGTTATCGTTTAATTCCTTCAACGTATCGGCATCCGCAAAATAGCGTCCGTCGCCATGAGCAATCGGAATTTTATAGGCAGGTTTATCCAGTCCAGCTGTTAGCAGCGCATCTTTCGATTCGGGCTTCAGGTAGATGTTTTTGCAAACGTATTTCTGGCTGCTATTCTGAAGCAGAACGCCTGGAACTAGCCGCGCTTCGGCCAGAATCTGGAATCCGTTGCAGATACCCATCAGATAACCACCCCGATTCGCGTGGGCAATCACTTCGTTCATAATAGGCGAGAACCGGGCAACAGCACCCGTACGCAGGTAATCGCCATAGGAAAAGCCGCCGGGCAGAATAATAAAATCGCAGCCCTGTAAGTCGTGATCTTTGTGCCAGAGTTTAATAACGTCCTGGTCCATCAGTTGCAGCGTATCGACTGCGTCCTGATCGCAGTTAGAGCCGGGGAAAACAACAACACCAAATTTCATCTGGTAATGAGCGATTGAGTGAATGAGCGATTGACCGAGCCGTCGGTGCGGTGATTGATCTGACGTCAGCACGTTCGCTCTTTGTGATGTCACAAAGATAACAGGTCCGAACGTACTTCTACGACTCAGTCACTGTCTTCTACAGTTAAATCATCAAGAATAACCACTCAGTAATTTGCCTGTTTATCGAGTCGGATTTGCCTGTTTATTTCGTTATACTTTCGACAGAACGTAAAATCATCGTACATGAAGCCGTTCCAGGCGTAGCGTATCTTCCTCTTTTTTATCGTAAACAACGCTGATGAACAACAAATTACTCGGATTATTCGCCCTGATTGGCGCGCCCTTTCTGTGCATCAATACGTACATCCACGTCCCTGATCCGAACGCACATGTGTACATTACCGACTCACTCAGCGGCTTTCTCGATCTGCTTTATATTTCGGGCTGGCTCTGTAGTATGATTGGCCTGCGTCGGATTGGCGCTATGGGCACTGATCGCTTTGGACGTATCAGTACGATTGCGATACTGGGTTCATTAACGTTGGCCAATCTGTGGAATATCTATGAAATGATTCTGCCGAACCACAATACGTTACTTTACTACGTCCTGGATTCGTTCTGGCCCATTAGTAACGTTGTTATGATTGGCGTAGGAATCGCGGTCATACGGGCCAGGAAGTTAACCGGCTGGAAACGCTACGTACCAATCTTATGTGGTTTATGGTTACCCATCACCATACTGATCTCCTTCACAGTCGGCGACATGGCTTTCGCTATCTCAAACGGCTATACTATTATTGCCTGGACGCTACTGGCAATCATTGTTTTAACCAGTAAAGTGCCTGCTGATGAAGACGAGTATATGGCAGGTTTAGAAATTAGGGTTCTATAAACAGAATTCATCCAGCAACGTAGCGGCAAGAGGTTTTGTGTATATAACCTCCTGCCGCTAATTCACTACTTTACTTCAACCGATTGTCCGGCACTACTGACCGCTTTGCCGCGCTCGAATGCCAGATCGATCCGACCCAGGTTGATGCCTGCAAACCCAACCTGATTGATCCACACGGGTTGTCCATCGGAGTTGTTGACGGCTACTGGCGCATCTAAAAACGTGTGCGTATGTCCGCCAATAATCAGGTCGATGTTTCGGGTTTTTCCGGCTAGTACCACGTCGGAAATTTTGGGCTCGTTGTCATATTTGAAGCCGAGGTGCGACAGGCAGATCACGTAATCGCATTTCTCTCCGCTACGTAGTTTGGCCGCTGTATCGTTACCAATTTCGACGGGGTCAAGGTATTTGGTTTCCTTGTACGCATCTTTTGGAATGAGGCCTTCGGGCTGAATACCTAATCCAAAAACGCCAATTCGAACGCCGTCTTTCGTGAATACTTTATACGGCGTGGATTTTCCGTCCATCACCGTATTCCTGAAATCGTAGTTGGCAATCAGAATAGGGAAACTGGCTTTTCCAAACTGCGTGACCATGTTATCGATGCCGCCATCGAAGTCATGATTCCCGATGGTGCCGGCGTCATAACCGAGTTTGCTCATCGCCAGAATTTCGGGTTCGCCTTTGTAGAGATTGAAATACGGTGTTCCCTGAAAAATATCGCCCGCGTCGAACAGCAATACGTTAGGACTTTCCTGCCGGATTTTTTTGATTAACGTCGCTCGTCGCGCTACGCCCCCTTTACCCGCGTTGCGACTGCCATCCATCGGAAACGGGTCCAGACGACTGTGTACGTCGTTGGTGTGTAGAATGGTTAGCGACGAACGTTGGGCGCGTGCTACGTTACCTGAACTAGCTAGTATGTCCGGGGCAACCGAGCCAACAACGGCTGCGGTGCCGAACAACTTAAGAAACTGACGTCTATTCGATGCTGACACGTCCATCGGAAGTAGGATTAAGCGGTTGACCGGTTTTGCCCTGTTCCCGGAAATAGTCGATCAGGGCATCTCGGATGAGGTAATTAATGTCTTCGCGTTTAACCGGGTTTTGCAGAAAGCTCGCATTATCGCCCCCGTTAGCGATGTAGTCGCTCAACGCAACAGTATAGGTTTCAGTCGGCTGGAGTGTCCGGCCATTTGTGAACGTAACAGACTGCGCCTGGCCATTATGTACTTTGGTTCGTAAGCCTCCTATTACCAGCTTGTTATCTTTGGCAAAATGGTTGAGCAGCTGCTGAAGCACATCGCCCTTAACCGTTAAAATAACCAACTGATTCTCAAACGGCATAACCCCGAAAACGGAACCCATCGTAATCGTACCTTTGGGCAGGTTGTCCCGGATTCCTCCGTAGTTCAGATGGGCGCAATCAATCGGTTTACCATATCGCTGTGTTGCTTTTTGCAGGAGCGCGTCGGTCAATAAATCATTAAGCGGACCGTCGGGCTGTTTCTTTTCAATGGGACCCGTAGCCGTGGTGAGCACTTCGTTCATGGTCCGATCGATTCCCTGGCGATAGGGAGTCAGAAAATTGGCGAGGCTCGTGTCAACTGAGGCTGCACTAGAGTCAACGCCGATTCGGTTAGCCGTTCGATTCGTGAGGTGATAGCCGCTGGGTGTGCAGGCCCAAAAGCTGACCAGGGCCAGCCATAACAGGTATTTTCGCATACGTATGCGCAAGTTCGGAAACTCTTCGCAATCATGTGTTAATAAATCGTTAGAAAGCTTATAAGCATTCATTGGGATTATCCTGCAGTATTCATAGGGCGAAACGTCTTACTTTGAGTGGATTATAATGAACACCAAACTTAAGTTCGTTGGATTTATTAGGTTGTGAAGAAAGAAAATAATGAAAATAAGGTTTATAAGGCACTCAAAAGTAGTGTTTAAATGGAAAGCAATTTACGATTCGAGTTCATTTGACTTAGCTTGTGTAAACTACGATTCTTCGCCAGTACAAAGTGGCGAAAGAGTACAATCTGCTGAAAAAATCGCTTATATAAGTAGTTTAAAACGATCTGAAGAAACCGCCAACGCTCTTTTCCACGAAGGAATTGAGTGGGTAAAAACTGATCTACTGAATGAAATTCCCCTGCGGTCTTTTGTGGATACTAAACTTAAACTACCTACGATACTATGGATGATAGTGGGTCGAGTGCAGTGGTATCTTAATGCGTCCAGACAAGCAGAAACCAGGAAAAAAACCAAGGAGAGAATCAATAGTTTCTTAAATCATATTGAAGGTAAACAGCAGGATTGTCTTGTTATTGGTCATGGCTTCTATTTTTGGGAACTGATTACTGAAATGAAGAAGCGGAAAATTATGGGTGACATGAAAAGAAGAATAAAGAATGAGGAATTAAGGGAATTTACGTACTCTATTATTCCGAATAAAGCAGTTGACAGATAAGATAAGGATTGGGAAACTACAGTAAAAGCATCCACGAAAGGTAATAGGCGTACAGTCAATACGCCTAGTTGGGAAGTTGATCTGGAACGGCCAAGCTAGTAATTAGCCCAAAAGACCGTCGTTATCCTTCAGCGCTACGCCGGTTAGCTGCAATCGGAAGGCTGCGTGAATCAGATACATAAGCTTATCGACGGCCATAGCAGGGGGGAGGCCCTGGTCTCGAATGTTAGAAATACAATTGCGTCGCTCGTCGGTAAGACCAGGTTGAGGAGCATACGTAATGTAAGCCCCCATACTATCGAACGAACTAAGCCCCGGTCGCTCACCAATCAGAATAATCGCCAGCCGGGGATGTAGCAGCCCACCGATAGCATCCATAATTGCTACTCGTCCCTGCTCAACCAAAATAATCGGTGCCAGCGAATAACCCGCCTGCCGAATTTTTTCGACAAGTAGATTGACTACAGTGCCCGCATTTTGCATGACCGCCGTTGCGGAAAGACCATCGGCAATAATCAGGCAGATATCGACAGGAGAACCAGCAAGTTGTTGAAGTTTTGCTGTAGACGTATCATCCAGCAAACGGCCTAAGTCAGGGCGTTGCAGATACGTATCGCGGTTTTCGGCCTGGCTTCGAACGGAATGGATGGGTAGACCGCTAGCCGACAAACTCGCTTGTAAGTCAGGAAGATTTAGTTGAGAATAGACGGCATCTTTAGCGTGAGCATGAGCGAGTTTGAACTGAAGCGACTCCCGGAGCGGAATGGACACGCCGGTGCGTCCAAGCGCAATACGGGCGTTGGTATAGGCCTTTAATGATGACCACTCATCCGCGTCTGTATCTGTTTTCTTTAGCTCGTTCATAGGTGTTTGGGCAGGGGGGTAAGGGCGTAGTGGCAGAGGGGTAAGGGCATGGGGCAGAGGGTGGGATGAGAAAGGAAAGTACCCTCTGCCCCATGCCCTTACCCCTCTGCCACTACGCTGGAAGGAGTGCCGAGTAAAACTGTTTCTGCGAACCATCTGACAATCGATTACCCTGCTGGTCCATGATACCTTGTCGAAGCAGCCACTCGCCAAATTCCGGAGCGGGTCGCAGGTCGAGTACCCGACGGAGATAGAGTGCATCGTGAAACGAGGTTGACTGATAATTCAGCATAATGTCATCGGCTCCCGGAACACCCATAATAAAATTAATGCCCGCTACACCCAGTATTGTTAGCAACGTATCCATATCATCCTGATCGGCCTGAGCGTGATTGGTATAGCAGATGTCCATGCCCATCGGTAGCCCCATCAGTTTGCCGCAGAAGTGATCTTCGAGCCCAGCCCGGATAATCTGCTTCCCATCGAACAGGTATTCGGGACCGATGAAACCAACGACGGAGTTCACCAGAAACGGTTTATACTGTCGGGCTACTGCATAGGCCCGTACTTCGCAGGTCTGCTGATCGACGTTATGATTCGCTCCAGACGATAACGCGCTGCCCTGGCCGGTTTCGAAATACATCAGATTATTGCCAAGTGTACCCCGCTTCAAGGATAGGCCAGCTTCGTAAGCCTCCTGCAAAATTGGCAACGTAACGCCAAAACTGGCGTTCGCTTTTTCGGTGCCGGCAATGGATTGAAAAACCAGGTCGACGGGAACCTGCTGTTGTATCAACTGTACCGTAGTGGTAATATGGCTCAACACACAACTTTGCGTCGGAATCGCAAATCGCTCACGGATCTCGTCGATCATGTGCAGTAAACGGGACGTAGCGGCCGGGCTATCCGTGGCAGGATTGATACCGATCATTGCATCGCCACTGCCGTAAAGTAACCCATCAATCATACTGGCCGCTATCCCCTTCATATCATCGATCGGATGGTTGGGTTGTAGCCGTACGGATAGGTGTCCTCGTAATCCGATCGTATTTCGAAATCGGGTAACAACTTCGCACTTTTTCGCCACCAGAATCAAATCCTGATTCCGCATGAGTTTCGATACAGCCGCAACCATTTCGGGGGTTAGCCCAGGGGCCAGTTGCTGCAACGTAACGGCATCAGCCTCATCGCTCAACAACCAATCCCGTAAATCACCAGCCGTGAAATGACTGATCGGTGCAAAGGCAAGTTTGTTGTGGGTATCAATAATCAGGCGTGTTACGTCGTCGGTTTCATAAGGGATAACGGCTTCGTTCAGGAACGTAGTGAGTGGCAAATCGGCCAGACACATTTGAGCCGCGACGCGCTCTTCGTAGCTTTCGGCTGTTATACCGGCGAGTACGTCACCCGAACGGAGCGGACTCGCTTTGGCCAGCAGTTCTTTCAGGTCATTGAAGCGATACGTAAAGCCACTAATTGTGCATTGATACGCCATAGTTTTTATCGGGAGGTGTCGGTTTTATGAACGGCTGTACCCGCCCGACGCTACGATGACTCTTAGTTGACGGGTACGCCAGCCCGCCAGTCGTTTTTGCTCTTCTGGTATCGACCTGATACGTAGAACAAGCCCGCTACGACAAGTAATCCGGCGAAAAACAATAAACTCAGCCAGCTATAAAAATAAATCATAGCACCCAAGGCGACAATGGCCAGAACTAAAGCAATGGCCGGAAACACGGGGTAAAAAGGCGCTTTAAACGAACGGGGCATAGCAGGCTGCGTTTGACGAAGCCGAAACAACGCCAGCATACTGATGATATAAACCACTACGGCGCCAATTGTGGATAAAACAACTAAGTGGCTCGTATTCAGTATGAAAAGTGCTGCGATGCCAAACGCGCCACCAACCAGTAATGCCCAGTACGGCACTTGTCGGGTACGGCTGACATCTGATAGAACACCCGGTAAGTAGCCAGCCCGCGCCAGGGCGAAAATCTGTCGGGAATACGTGATGATAATCCCGTGAAACGAAGCGATCAGGCCAAACAGACCAACACTGGCAAACAATTTGGTTAACGGATTGTCGCGACCCAGGACCAGAGCAATCGACTCCGGTAACGGATAATCGAGGTGGTCCAGCTTTTCCCATTCCGCAATGCCGCCTACGCAAAGCATCACGGCCAGTGCCAGAATCATCAACGTGAGCAAGGCCGAGATATAGCCTTTGGCAATGGCGTTCTTTTTGTCTTCTACTTCTTCTGCGACCATGGCAACGCCTTCCAGACACACGTACAGCCAGATCGCAAAGGGTAATGCTGCAAAGACGCCCGGCCACCCAAATGGCATAGGGTTGTGTAAGAAATTAGTCAGTTTGACATCAGGGGCTACAACTCCAATAAACAGAATCAGTTCGGCAATGGCCAGCAAGGTCATGATCAGCGAGAACCAGGCGGCCTCTTTGATCCCCAGTAGATTAATGACCGTGAACAGGACATAAGAGACCACCGACGCCACCAGAATCGGAACCGATGGATACAGAAAATGGACGTAGCTGCCCAAGGCTAATGCGATAGCGGGCGTAGCAAACAAAAATTCAATTAGGGTAGCATAGCCTGCCACCAAAGCGCCCACGGGTCCGAACGCTTGCAGCGCATAGGCAAATGGGCCACCCGCGTTCGGAATGGCGGTAGTCAATTCCGTAAAGCTGAAAATAAACGTAACGTAGAGCAACGTAATTAGCAACGTAGCAATGAGTAAGCCAACGGTTCCCGCTACAGCCCAGCCATAATTCCAGCCGAAATACTCGCCCGATATGACCAGCCCAACCCCTATTGCCCATACATGAACGGGCTTTAACGCTTTCTTTAATTCAGGTTGTTTGTCAGCCATTCGCTCTTTCGCTCATTAATTATACGATCGTCTGCCCCATCAGCGGATCAGTATAGCCAGGCTTTCCTGTCTCAACGCGTCCTGCATACTGTTGCAGGAACGTATCAAAACCCGCCACTTTTACGCTGAAATCATACCAATTGTAGCTACCTTTTAAAGTCAATACGATGCTTTGTTGAGCACCTTTTGTGCCCGCTTTATCCAGTATTTTTTGCTCGCTTTTCGTGTGATAACTATTGTCGACGAGTTGAACCTGATACGTTCGCTGGGCGTCGGTGTTTTTTAGCTTTACCACTACGTTGCCTGTAAACTGCTTCCTGGCATCTCGCTCGTACTCACAGGAAATTTCGATTGGCGGATTTCCCGGTGCGCCTTTAAAGTCACGGAAGAAGCCGTTCGGCCCATAAATGCGCAGATGATACGGCACATCGGCTGGCCAGAAATCACTGAGTTGATCACCCGTAGCAACCGTGTAGGAACGTATCGCTACGTCATCGTTCAGGATCTGGTGGACTTGAAACGGTGCGCCAAGTGCCTGTTTGCCGAAGACTTCATTTCTGGCCGACATGGTCAGCCTAAACCGCTTGTTGTCGATACGTCCATCCGCGTATAATTCATAGGACAGCGCATTCGCAGGACGAATGCCTTTTTCCTGATTTGGTACGTGTTCCGAAGCGGCTGGATTCTGATTGATCTGCCGGATTTCGTCGGCAGTAAAGGCTTTGTAACCCGACGGAACTGGCTGAAATTGAGCTTTATGAATACTTTCGATGAAGGCATCTTTGGCGACGAACGCCGGGAGTTTAATCGTTTCGCCCTGATAGGGTCGGAAAGCGGAGGTCAGATCCCCACAGACAGTTCGTCGCCAGGAGCTAATATTCGACTCCTCAATTTTCCTGCCTTTTTTATGACTTAAAAACGTTTCCAGGAACTGGAGCGTCGACGTATGATCGAAGATTTCCGAACAAACGTAACCACCCCGACTCCAGGGTGAGGCAATGACCAGGGGCACCCGATACCCTAGCCCAATTGGTCCCGTACGGCCTTTGTTCGGCCGTTTGTTCTCCTGTTCCTGCGTAACGAATTCCAGTCGCGTATCGATGCCGTTGCTGGTCAAACCGGTTTCGGGCTGATCGGGATGTGCCGGAACGAAAGGCGGTACGTGGTCGAAATAGCCGTCGTTTTCGTCGTAAGCCAGAATGAAAATGGTCTTTTTCCAAACCTCCGGATTCTGCGTCAGAATGTCCATCACTTCCGACAGATACCAGGCACCATACCAGGGAGCCGACGGGTGATCGGAGAAATTCTCGGGAGCAACCAGCCACGAAACAGTCGGTAATTTTCGGTTCTTCACATCGGCCCTGAACTGGTGCAGTACGTCGCCCTTGGGAACCTCCATTTCCCGTTTTGTCGCACCGTCCTGATACGTCAGTGTTGTTAGCGTGTGGTAATCGGGATCGTTGGCGTTCGTCGTGAATGCCCTGGCGCTGAGGTTCTTTTCCCGTTGCGAGAGTTGCTTGAATTTCTCGGGCGTGTATTTTACCAGATCTTCCCGAATCAACGTTAGCCAATGCTGCTGATTAGCCAATTCCCGTTTCGTTCGGGCATACTCTTTATCGCTCTCAGACATAGTTTTTAGCTTGGCTTCCAGCGTCTGTATGCGTTCGGGAAGTACTTTTTCCTGTTGTTGAATATACGGATAGTAAGCCGGGTGGAATCGGACCTGGTGCTGCGAAAACCATTCGATCGGGTTATCGGTGAAATTGCCGAGCCAACCGTCCGCTTCGCCTTCCAGACCCGTCGGCAGGCTGATTTCATTCTGGTAAATTTTCCAGGAAATGCCCAGGTCTTCCAAACGCTCCGGAAAGGTTGTCCAGTTTACTTCCGACTCGTAATCTACGTTTTCATTCCGTACGTTGGCCATTGCCTTCGGGTCGCGTGGATCACGGACAGTGCCCGTCCAGAAAAACAGGCGGTTCGGGGTTGTACCGGTTAGCGACGAGCAGAAATTCTGATCGCACACGGTAAATGCATCTGCCAGGGCGTAGTAAAATGGAAGATCCTGCCGGTTGTAATACCCCAGCGTCAGCGGCATTTTGGCGTACTCTTTATTTCCTGATTTCTTGGCTTCCAGCCAGCCGTCACACCGGCCCTTGTTACGGGCATCGACCTGATTTTCCCAGGAGTGCGGCAACGAACTCATCCAGGTGGCTTTGGTATCTTTGATATTTAGCCGGAACGGAGCGTATGTTTCGTTTGCCGCGTTGGTCTGCAACCAAACTTTATTTTTATTGGGCAGGTCGATCGCTCTCGGGTCGTTGAATCCCCGAACGCCCTGAAGCGACCCGTAGGTATGATCGAACGAACGGTTTTCCTGCATCAGAATCACGACGTGTTCGGCATCCAGATACGTAGTGCCCGGTTGCGGGTCAATGGCGAACGCTTTCTGGATGGATTCGGGCAGAACCCCCGGAAAACTGGCGGATAAAAGAGCGGCTTTTTTTAAAAAATCCCGTCTGGAGTCCATGAGAAGCAAAATAAAGTAGAATTGCCGGTGTACTGGCTTGCGGCCATTCCCGAAGATAAACGTTTTCGACAGGATTTACCGGATAAAACAGGATTTTTTACGGGTAGCGCCCATTCTGTTTCATCCGATGAATCCTGTCGAAACCAAAACGCGTTCGGTGCGTGACCGGCTTACTTCAGAATCCACATCAGTTCGTTGGTTGTGTCGCTGCCGTTGAACTGAGTCGTCAGTGCCTGTTTTACGTTCGTCCCGTTATAATCCAGCTCACTTTGGGGATACAGCCAGCGCACAGGAAGTTTGGTGCCGGGTACGTTTACGTTCGAGGCCGGATTGATCGGGAAAGCCGGATACCCTGTCCGACGGTTCTCGAAAAAGGCGTCGTAGGGCGATTGCAGGAATGTACTGATAAACCGCTGGGTTACAATCTGCTCGATCATCTGTTCCGAATTACCGGTTAGCTTCACCTTATCCGACGCTACGTAGCTGCTGATGTAGTCGGCTGTAATAGGCATGTTGTGGTGGTAAGCCGGGTCGTTGGGCGTGTTGTTCATCACAAACGTCATGGCCGCTGTAATGCCATCGGTATAGTACGTAGCGGCTGGGGTGCCCGTGATCCAGCCCCGAACGGTGGCTTCGGCCAGCATGAACTTCAACTGCGAATAACTCAGTAGATAAACCGGTTCGCCGGCGGGCAGTTCCATGTAGCGGCTGTTGACGTTCGAGTAATCTTTCGTCGCGTAAATTTTGCTCACGTCGGCGTACACCATCGACGGGTCCGTACCAATGTAGGCGGTCGGGTCGTTGACGGCTTTCCCTTTGCTGATCTGCACCGGCGATGGATTGGCATAGTAATACAGTCGGCGGTCGTTTAGGGTTTTTAGTTTATCGGTCAACGTACTGGAAACCATTGTGTAAATAATGGATGGGTTGCCCAGTTTGTAGAACGGATACCGTTGGCCCGCTTTGTCGGAATATACGAGCTGAAAATTATCAGCGTTACTCTGGAAGATCGGGCGGTTCGCGACAATATCTTTGAACCGATCCGTTACTTTCAGATCGGTATCGGCGGTTTTCCTGTACAGATTAAGCAGTATGTGCAACTCGAACGTATTGACTAATTTGCGCCACTTGGCCGCATCGCCCCCGTAAATTGGATCGCCGTCGAATTTGATGCCCTTGGCGAAAAGTGTGTTGGCTTCGTCCAGCTCATTCAGAATTCCCTGAAACACTTGTTTTTGCGTATCATACGCAGGAGCAATACCGCCGGTTTCGCCTTTTAGGGCGTTGCTGTACGGAATATCACCCACGCGCATGGTCAGATTGAAAAATTTCCAGGCCCGAATAAAATGCCCCAGCGCCGTATAGGAATCTTTGGCTGCGCTTGTAGCGGCATAAGCCTGCATTTTCTCGACGTTGGTCAACACCGGTACGACGTCAAAACTAGTACGTCCGAGGTCGTTGTATTGCTGCGGTTCCGCGAATTCCGTGTACAGAATCGTTTTACCAAGCATGAAGGGCTGCATAAAGCTTTTCTGGGAGTTGATCGTCTCATCCGTAATGTTCAGAATCAGCTTGGTCGCCAGCATGGGGGCCGTCGCATTGACAGCCGCATCGGGGTTCGAGTTAATCTCGTCGAAATGTGAGCAACTCGTCGAAGACAGCAGCACCAGACCGGCGATAAAATAGTGTTTATAAGTCGTTTTCATCCGAAATGTCGGTTTGGCGGTCGATTAAAAGGTCAGTTGCAGGTTCGCACCTACGTAACGCACGGATGGCGATGTAAGCTGGGTATCGTCGGCTTTGTCAGGGTCGGCGTACCGGAACGCTTTAGCCCACATCCACACGTTTTGTCCCGTCAGCGAAATGCTGGCCGACCGGGCACCAATGCGGCTGGCAATGGCACTGGGGAGTGTATAGCCAATAGATACTTCGCGCAGTTTCAGGAACGTAGCGTTCGTGACGCCCCGCGTCCCGTCGCCGTACGTCCGCGCGTAGGTTTCATATGACACTTTGGTATCGTTGGGCGCAAACTCGCGGGTATCGCTGGTAATCTGACCGTAGTTGTCATACGTAACGGCACCCCCCGTCACTTTCACCCCTTGCCCAACGTACGATTTATTGCCATTGACGACTTCATCGTAGCGCCACTGGTTGTCGCTGTCGGGATGTGAACCCGTATCCCACATTTTATAGGAGCTATAGTTGTTTAAATAGCCACCAATCCGACCGTCGAAGCGAAGGCCAATCTGAAAATCCTTGTAGCGAATGGTATTTGCCAGGCCCCAGATAAAGTCAGGGTCAGTCAAACCGTACAAATAGTTATAGTTGCTGGCCAGCGGTAAGCCATTCGTCTGGTGAACGACGTTGCCAGACCGGTCCGTTACCCACGTCCGACCGGTATACGTATCGACCCGCCCGTCAACTTTAGTCCACAGGTTATTCGCGGAATAAACGGGGTCCAGCTCTTTGAAATAACGATGATTAAACGAATAGTTGGCCGTCGCATCCCACTGGAAATTACCTCTCTTGATCACCGTCGCGTCCAGCGTTACTTCCAGACCCCGACGAACGTAACTTTCCAGCGTATTGATCAGCGTAGAGGTAAAGCCCGACGAAGGCGAGATGGTAGCCGACCGCTGGATATTGTAGTTGTACTTGTCGAAATACGCTACGTCCAGCTTTAAGCGCTTGCCCAGAAAATAAGCCGACGTACCGATTTCCCACGTCCGGTTCGTTTCGGGTTTCACGTTGCTGGTACGAATCGTGGTCGGGTATGTAGCGGAATTCAGGTTATCCCAGTCGGCGGTGGTCGTCGAATACGTTTGATTGGTTGCGTACACGCCCAGATCGGATTTCGATAGCGTCCACGAGCCGCGGAGTTTCCAGAAGTCGAGCCAGGTGGGCATTTTCAGAAATTCGCTCATCACGACACTACCACCCACCGATGGATAAAAATAAGACCGCGAGCTGACAGGCATCGTTGAACTCCAGTCATTCCGGCCCGTTACGTCGAGAAAGAGGCTGTTGAGGTAGCTTAAGGTTAGTTTACCGTACAGGCTATTCACTTGTTTTTTACCGTATGGATTGCCATCCGTAGTCGTAAAAAGTGACGCCTGTGTGGATGGATTGGGGTTAACCACTACGTCCGGCCGTTCGATGGAATTATTAAGCGAATAGTAGCCGGGAACCACGATGCCACCCCGCGTGGCACTGTAAATCTCCTTATTGCTGTAAGTGAAAATCGTTCCTCCGACAAGGGCATCGATATCAAGCTTGCCAACCTGTTTGTTGTAGGTGATCAACGCATCACCGTTGAAGCTGTAGCCGTTACGCTGGTCGATCGAATACAATCCATTGGCCACCCAGCCCCGCGTTGATAGAATATTGGGCGGATTCCGGCGGGTTTCGTTATTGAAGAACATATCGAGCCCCGGCCGAACAATGACCTTAGCGCCAGGGAACGGCGTATACGTAGCGGTCAGGTTGGTGTTGATCTTGTTCTGCTCAATACCGTTCAGTTTCTCATACGCCATCAAATACGGGTTATCGTACCAGGCTTTGTAGTGCCAGTTCTGCTGCTCGTTCGGTACCACCCAGTAATTGTCTTTGTACAGGCTCAGATCATATTCGGGCCCCATCCAGATCAGGATATTATAAATGTACCCCTGGTTCGTATAGCCACTTCCGAAAATCTGTGGAGCGGTTTTGCGGTTAAAACCTGCCTGGCTCGACAGGGTAAATTTATCGCCCACCTTCATCTCTCCCGAAACAGAGAAATTTAGGGCGTTCGCTTGCAGATTCGGATACTGGCCTTTGTTATAAATGTGGTTCAGAGACACCCGGAAACTCCCGTTCTCCCCACTTTGCGACAGGCTGACGTTGTTGTTGGAAATCATGCCGGGAACCAGAAAATCCTGGAAATTAGTTTTCCCGCGCGACGTCAGTTCCATGTCTTCCATCCGCTTCGTAATGGGATTCCACTGGCTGGCCCGCTTACCTATGTCGAGTTTTTGGCCCCATATGTAGTCCGTCGGGTCATAAACACCGCCCAGACCAGCACTATACGAATGCTGTACTTCGGGCAGCATCAGAAATCCAGCGTTGACCATGTTGTTGCTATTAACCGTTACGGTCAGTCCTTTGGAATTTGCTCCCCGTTTGGTGGTAATGATGATGGCTCCGCTGCCCCCGCGCGACCCGTAAAGCGCCGATGCGGTTGGCCCTTTCAGTACGTCGATGCTTTCGATGTCATCCTGCGGAATGTTGCCAATATTCATGTTGCCGTACGGAACCCCATCAATGACCAGCAAGGGCGTCTCGCCCCGTAGCTGGAGGGTAGGGGCTTCGTTAAATTCCGTGCTGTTCCGCACCCAAAGACCGGCCACCCGACCCGTCAGCGACGTAGCGGCATTCACGCCTTTCACGGTTTGGAGCGTACTCCCCGACACTTTCTGAACGGCATAACCCAGGGCGCGTTCTTCGCGTTTTACCCCCAGTGCCGTCACGATAACTTCGTCGAGTTGTTTCTGGTCGTCGGCCATCGTTACGTTGATTTCCGTCCGATTGCCAACCGTTTCTTCTTTGTTGGTGTAGCCGATGAACGAAAACACCAGTACGTCGGTTGGCCCTTTCACCACAATCCGGTATTTCCCCTGCGCATCCGTAGTAGCGCCACGCGTGGTACCTTTAATCGTGACGTTTACACCGGGCAGGGGGGTATTTGTTTTAGTGTCATGAACGACGCCATTGATCGTAATATCAACCGATGCTTCTCCGTTGGCCGGCAGACTCGTCGGATGCGTCAGGGATTCAGGGCCACTGCGGGCATACGTAGCAGCAAACGACAGGCAACTAAGCCATAGAACGAAGTGAATGCGGGCGCGTCCTGCCAATCGGTAACAGGACGACCATTCTCGTAAAACGTGTACCATAGTAAGGTTGTGTAGGTAAAAAAGAAGAGAATTCGGGAAGGAGACGCTGAGCATACTCGTTCCGCTTCGTCTGCAAACGGACCATACATCAGACTATCCTGATCTTGTCTTCCGGAATCGACTGCAAATTAATAGATTATCAGAATTTAATGGAAGTGCTTTTGTATAAATATATTATTAACTATGGTATTATTGATTTAATGAAATAATATATTTGGATTAATCCAAATTTGATGCTGCTGATACGTATTAATTGATAGGAGAGCTAATTTCCGGCCACGCTGAATGGGCTCGTTACATGAGTTTGTCAGGCAAGGCAATAACTGTACGGTTCGGTTGATAACTTACTTTGCGAGGGCGCCCAAAGCCACCCAGGCCAATCTGTAAATTGATCAATCCACCCGAAAAAGGCCCCGTATTGAGCACAGGGCTATAGGATAACTTTGTTCGTACAAACCAGAAACTGTCTTCCGAACGATCTGCGGTATGCGTATTATGATTGAACATAAAGTCGGCGATCAGGCCAACCGTCGGTGCATGATTAAGCAGCGAAAATCCTTTGTAGCGTTCATCGTTTCGGTCACGGGGGGAAAGCTCAAGCAGTCGGTACCCTACGTAAGGAATCCAGCGAATCCGGGGCGAATTTCCGACGGCCTGCCCTAAGCCAATTTCAAATAAAGCCGGAATTACCGCCATTCCCGTTTCCCAGGTCTGGTTCTGATGCGAAAATTCGGTTCGAAGGACGCTACTGTAGAGTGTAGGATGTAGCATCAGCATGGTTCGTCGGAAAGCAATATCTAAGCCCAGAACAAAGCCGGCGGGTGGATTCATGGTTTTGGTTAGCGAACCCGTAGGTAAGGCGCCCCCTCCACCGAAGAACACACCAAAACCAATTTTCGATGGATGATACGTCGTTACCAGATCAGGGGTATCGTAAAGCTGTTTAACGACCTGCCGTTGCCATCGTTGCAGAGCCTGTAAATCATCACCACCACCCGTTTCGCTCCGAAACCGGTTCACTTCGGCGCCAAGCTCGGAGTTAGTCAGGTATTCGATCTGTTTGGCCTGCTGTTTGAAATTTTTGTCGAGACCGAGTGCAATCAATTTGGTTTTCATGTGTCGGGCATGAACCTCTACCAGGTCGAACAAAATCTGATTGTAGACCAAAGTACGTTCGTTGCGCGCCGTTTCCGATACCCACGATAAGTTGCGGAACATCAGGCAGAACGATTCTATGGCGGGTTGGCTCCAGAGGGAGGTCGGGCGAACTTCGTAGCCAATCTGATAATGAAATTCAGAACCTCCTAAACCCGGTTGGGTCGGGGCGTGGAAATCAGCGATCTGTAACCGTCGGGTGGCGCTCCAATGCAGCGTGTCGATCGTCGTCTGCGCCGTAGCAAGCAGAGGAGACAGCAGCAACATAAAGAGTAGACGGTTCATGGCATAGGTAGCTGAGAATGATAAACGGTATTCTATAGCAAGTCACGTAAACGTAACGCAAATCCGGGTAATATGTCTTCACCGGTCAATACGTCGGCAAAGGAAACCACTTCTGACTCACTGTCGGGCCGATAAATTGTTGTTTGCTGCGTGAATGGATCAATCGTCCAGCCGAGCCGGACACCGTTCTGAAGATACTTCTCCATTTTCTTTGGTAAGGTATATTTCTCATCAGTATCAAAGAAAAGTTCAATCACGAAGTCGGGGCAGACTTTTGCAAACTTATCCTGATCAAGATCTGAAAGAGCATTCCAGCGTTCGTGGCTGATCCAGGAAACGTCCGGTGCACGTACTGACGTGTCGGGCAACGTAAAGGCTGCACTCGAATCAGCAACCAAGCCTAATTTGGTCTTTCGATTCCAGAAAACAACCTCGGCAATAAGATCGGCGTTTTTTAAGCCTGTTTTTGTGTTGGTGGGCATCTCAAAAATAATCTGGCCATCCGCTTCGCGTTCGATGCGGAGCGTCGGATTGGCCTGACAGAAGGCGTAAAATTCATCGTCAGTCAGGCAGTCATCCCGGCGTATCGTCGGATTTAGTGGAAACATCATGATTGAGAGCCGTTACTACGTGTCAATACTACTACTTTTTACGCAAAAAAGCGCGGATCTGTGGCAGGGGGTAAAAGGAGAAGGGAGGAAAGGAGAAAAGGAACTTCAGCTCCTTCTTCCTTTCCTCCCTTCTCCTTTTACCCTTTCTTAATACCGATACATTTCTGATTTGAACGGACCTTCTATCGAAACACCGATGTAGTCGGCCTGCGCTTGTTCCAGTGGTTCAAGCTTGGCACCAACGTGAGCTAGGTGCAGAGCAGCCACTTTCTCGTCAAGTTTCTTCGGCAGTACGTACACTTTGTTTTCGTACTTATCCGAGTTTGCCCACAGCTCCAATTGCGCCAGCGTCTGGTTCGAGAACGAGCACGACATAACGAAGCTTGGGTGACCCATCGCACAACCCAGGTTTACCAGACGACCTTCGGCCAGGATGATGATTTCCTTCCCGTCGATTTCGTACATATCAACCTGTGGCTTGATCTGGCTCTTCGAGTGACCGTAATTTTCGTTCAACCAGGCCATGTCGATTTCGTTATCGAAGTGACCAATGTTACAGACAATGGCTTTATCGCGCATTGCCTTGAAGTGACGATCTTTAATGATATTGACGTTACCCGTTGCCGTTACGAAAATCTGAGCGCGGGGAACAGCTTCGTCCATCGGAATAACTTCGAAGCCATCCATAGCGGCCTGCAAGGCGCAGATTGGGTCAATCTCGGTTACGAGAACACGGCAACCCGCACCCCGTAACGACTCAGCAGAACCTTTACCTACATCGCCATAGCCAGCCACAACAGCCACTTTACCAGCCAGCATCAGGTCGGTAGCGCGACGGATTGCATCGACCAGCGACTCACGGCAACCGTATTTGTTATCGAATTTCGACTTCGTTACCGAATCGTTCACGTTGATGGAAGGCAGGTGCAACGTACCGTTTTTCATCCGCTCATACAGGCGGTGAACACCCGTTGTCGTTTCTTCCGACAGGCCTTTTATGTTCTGGATCAGTTCAGGATAAACATCGAAAACCATGTTGGTTAGGTCACCACCATCGTCCAGAATCATGTTAAGAGGCTGACGATCTTCGCCGAAGAACAGCGTTTGCTCGATACACCAGTTAAATTCTTCTTCGTTCATGCCTTTCCACGCGTAGACTGGAATGCCAGCCGCAGCGATAGCCGCAGCCGCGTGATCCTGCGTTGAAAAGATGTTACACGAAGACCAGGTCACCTGAGCGCCCAACTCAACCAGCGTCTCGATCAGTACGGCAGTCTGGATGGTCATGTGTAGGCAACCAGCGACCCGCGCACCCTTCAGCGGCTGCGATGGACCATATTCGGCACGAAGAGCCATTAGCCCTGGCATTTCAGCTTCAGCAAGTTTAATTTCCTTGCGGCCCCATTCGGCCAGCGCAATATCTTTTACTTTGTAGGGGACGTAAGTCGATGTTTGCATACTTTTTTAGTGAAATTAAAAGAACATTTAGTATTCAATAAAGATGCTCTATTATATATGTTGTTTCTTAGGAAAGTGCAAAAATAAGATAGTTTTTCGGATTATATAATGGTATGCATTACTTTTTGCCATTAGCTGATACCAGAAAGTTAAAATTTTTATCACAAACCCTTGACATGCTAGCGTACGTTCTCTAATTATGTAAGAACTTACGTAATTACTTACATAGTATGGATTTTATGGCTGAGATGGCCGAATTGGCTCTTGCCAGTCGGCTTAGACGTTTGAGTGATCTGTATTGGCAGGCAGTCACAACAACATACCGGCAGTCCGGACTGGATTTCGACGTTCGCTGGGCGACGGTTTTTGTGCTGATTGCCCGGCAGGGACCCGTAGCCGTTATGGAAATTGCTGAACGCCTGGGAGTTACGCATCCGGCTGTAATTCAGGTGATTAATGAGCTAGAGAAGCAAGGTTTAGTCATCTCCGCTAAATCGGAGCGCGATGGTCGCAAACGCCTGCTGACGTTAAGTGAAAAAGGGAAAGACATGCTCCCTAAACTTCAACCTGTATGGGATGCCTTTATTACGGTCAACCGACAAATGCTGGATAGTCAAACGCATAACCTGTTAAACTCACTTCAGGAAATGGAAGATCAGTTAGCCAAACGCGGCTTTTATGACCGTGTACAGGATCAATTAAAGCAAAGTAAACCAGTAACCATCAACTCCATGAGCGACATCTCCATCATTTCCTATTCACCTGTTTATCAACCCGATTTCAAACGCTTGAATATTGAATGGATCGAAACCTATTTTCGGGTTGAGCCGCATGATCTGGAGCAACTGGAAAATCCCGAAACGTACATTTTACCTGATGATGGTCAGATCTTTTTCGCTAAAATGGGTGATGAGATTGTTGGCTGCGTAGCGATGATCAATATGGGAACGCCGGATCGGGGAGGAACGGGTTTCGAGCTAGCAAAAATGGCTGTTTCGCCTGTAGCTCAGGGTAATGGTATTGGCAGGATGCTGTGCACAGCGGCTATAGACTACGCTCGCCAATTAGGAGTTAAAACAGTCTGGCTTGAATCAAATCGAGTCTTGACACCGGCTCTGACAATGTACGCCAGCGTTGGGTTCCGCGAAGTGCCGAGTGTACCAACGCCGTATGCCCGGGCGGATATCCGAATGGAAATGACGTTGTGAGAGTAAGTTAACGTAAGTCATAGATAATTGTCAAAACAAATAACTCATTATTAAATGACTACAGTCTTTTTTTGTCATCCTGGCCGCACTGGCGGACCGGTCGGGATAACAAAAAAATAGCCATAATTCACGTGGCTGTTGCAAAAGTTTCAAAGAAATTCTTCAGTTCAATAACTCAAAATGTATGTTTGTCAATTCTACCAAGAAAGCATAACATTCACGGTTTATCATTTTTTATATATGTAATTTTACAATTATATTCATTTGGTAATATATTATGATAAAATCTCTCGCTTTCTATTGGGCATTAGCCCTCCTTTGCTTAACTACGACAATTGGTTACTCACAGAGGACTAACCTAGACAATTACTGGCTCGGGGTAAGTTTAGGGAAAAGCCAGTACCCTAGTGGCATGGTAGCCTTGGGATACGAATTTAGCAATAAGCCTACTTTACTGATTGCCCGTTATACGGATAATCGTGAACTGTTTTCCAAGAATGCCCCTAGCATCATGGCACAAGAATTCGCGCTAATGTATGGCATTAAAACAGGTAAATTTCGTCTCTCAACGGGTGTAAGCAACGTCTGGGGCAGAAAGCGGGGTAAATATCTTTCGGCAATCGGTGCCCCATTGTTCTCTGCCGAGCATTTGTATGAATCTGTTCGATACTCCACCGTTGGCCTACCAGCCGAAATTCGATTTATCACTTCGACAAAAGATGTGGGGATTGGTCTTACGGCTTTTGGCAATCTGAACGCTAAGCGGTCTTTCGTTGGCTTAAACTTATCCCTATACGTCGGTAAAATGAAGTGAGATAGTACTTCAAGGTAAAGTGCAAAAGTTAGAGATTAGTCAAATATCCCTGAATTACAGACTATAATTAGTCCATCGACTAACCAAAAGTCAGCCAGTTAACCTAACTGTTCCCAGCCATATTGACTTTTGAAACACTCACGTTACGTTACTGCTAGTCAGCCTTGTTACGTAGCCTGACGATTTTGCCGTCCATCGTCGTTACAAGAACATCGTGGTTGCTTAATGGGAAAACCGGGTTCACCATGGCGTTGGATAGTTTACGGGCCCAGGAAAGCTGTCGGGTCGAACGGTCAATAACGTAAAGCACACCTTCGTCGGTTGGAACGAAGATGGTATTGGCCTTCTCAACGATCGCTGAGGGACTTATTTCGGCGCCGTATTGGCAATTAACGAACCATTCGGGTTGCGCTACGTCGGAACGCGTTGACAGGGCCCATACCGTATCGCTCATGCACTTGACGTAGAATAGCGAACCGTCTTCTGATAAACCACTGGCTTCAAATCCCTTATGCTGATTTGATTTCCAGATTTCCTGCCCTGTTTTAGCATCGAGCGCGGTTACGGTCCGGTCGGGTGTTTGCAAAAAAATGCGTCCATTGGTAAGGATCGGTACACAAGCCGCGGGCGAAAAATTACGGAGTTTGTTGTTGCTCCATGTCCAGGCTGGCTGGCCGGTTTTCTTGTTCAGCGCATAAAACGCTGATCCCCAGGAACCAAAATAAACGTTTGACTTATCGACAACCGGTACGGATTCGACAAAACCTTTTACGTCGCTGAATGTCCAGTTCACTGAACCATCTTTGAGCGATAGGGCGCTAAACTTCCCTTCTGAACTACCAATGTAGACCATTTTCCCGTCGATACGTGGGCAGGCTACAATCGGTTTGCCGGTTTCCCGCTTCCAGAGCAACGAACCACTACGTTTGTCCAGGCAATAAATGGTGCCATCGGTTGACGCGATGACGACGCGGTTTTTATGCAGAGCGGGCGTTGAATAGATTTTTCCCTGGGTAGCAAACCGCCATTTGGATGATCCATCAGCTAACGATAACGCGACCAACTGACCGGCTGTGTTGGGATATAGACAGATGTCTTTATCCGCGATAATGCCCCCGCCAATATCGCTGTTGTCCTGCTTTTCCCAGACTGCCGTCACGTTTTTGTACAAGTCGTTGAGCTGGTAAGAAGGGCGTGGGTATCGTTTCGTATCCTGAGAAAAATGATGGTTCACCAAACCGATCGTACGCCAGGGAGCCGCCGTCTGACCTGCTTGCTGACCAACGATTGGTGTGCGTACTGCGAACGACATTGTATCGTTCTGAATCGTTACCAGATTATAGCCGCCGACGGCCTCTTTCGCTCGAAGGTTTGAGCGACCCATGGTGCCTGGAATTCCTTCAAAATCCAGTGACTGATTCGCATGCCCGTGGCCGCACAGAGCCGCCTGTACATTTGTTTTTTTGATTTCGTCGATGACCAGATACCAGTTTGCCAGTGAATTATCGAGGGGATAATGGTTCATGAAAATCACGGGCCGATCGGAACCGTTGAGTTTGTCGACTTCCGACCGTAGCCACAGTACGTCTTCGCGGGAGACCAGCCCCGGCGACATCCGCATGTTGGGACCGCTGCCACAGCCAATGAATCGATACTTTCCAAAATCGAACGCAAAATGCTCGGCACCGAATACGGTTTTAAAACTGTTGCAGCCGTTTTCCGACCATTTTGTGTCGTGATTGCCGGGGAAGATGTACCATTTTTTGGTTAGCCCATCGAGGATACGTTTCGCTTCGGCAAACTCCCGATCCGCCCCATAATCGGTGACGTCGCCCGTGAAGACCACGAAATCGATGTCGGATAAGCTGTTGATGTCGTTAACGGTACATTGTAAATCGTCGGCCGCCGTTTCGGGGGCGCCGACGTGGGTATCAGTCACAAACGCAAAACGAATGGGCTGCGAGTGTACGACGCTAAAACACGTCAGTAAAATGATAAATAGAGTTTTCATATCTACCGAAGTTCATTACCACAGAGCGGTCCGCCGTTGCGGCACACCGTACACAGAGACATAAAATACGTAGCTTATTTCTCTGTGTACGGAGTACCGTAATGGCGGACCGCTCTGTGGTAAATGGTGTCGTTTATTCAGCTACTTCTTTGCGGTTTCTCGTGGCCAGACGTACTCGAAATTTTTGTTGATTGGCGCTTCGAAATAATTGACATTCAGGTAGTCCAGTCGCTTTTTGTGCACGTCTAAGCGTCGCTTAAAGTCGTCGAAGTTCTTGGCTTCTTTGGGTGTCCAGGCCGTTTCGGCAATGGCGAGAATCCGCGGATAGGCCATGTATTCAACGTAGTGAGTCGTTGGCATATACTCCGACCAGATATTGGCTTGTACGCCCAGTACGTGCTTGGCCTGATCGGCGGTCAGACTATCGGACACCGATGGATTGAAGCTATATACTTTTTCGAGAGGCAGGAAGCCGCCAATAGCCACCGGCTGGCGTTGCGTTTTCGGATCAGCCTGGTAATAATCGAGGTAGCAATACGTAGTGGGGCTCATAATGACGTCGTGGTTTTGGCGGGCCGCTGCAATACCGCCGTCAACGCCACGCCAGCTCATAACCGTAGCATTCGGCGACAAACCCCCTTCCAGAATTTCATCCCAGCCAATGATCCGGCGCCCTTTCGAGGTAACGAATTTGTCAATGCGCTGGATAAAATAACTCTGTAGCTCGTGCTCATCTTTCAGCCCTTTTTCCTTCATCAACGCCTGGCAGAATTTGCTTTGTTTCCACTCGGTCTTCGGACATTCGTCGCCCCCAATGTGAATGTACTGGCTCGGGAATAACGCCATGACTTCGGTCAGGACATTTTCCAGAAAAGTGAACGTTTCTTCGCGGGGAAACAGCACCTGCTCATGTACGCCCCAGGTGCCCGTTACGGGTAACACCCGGTCAGGATTTCCGCCCAGTTCGGGATAGACCGACAATACCGCTACCGAATGCCCCGGCATTTCAATCTCTGGAATGACCGTTATGTAGCGCTCCTGAGCGTATTTAACCACATCGCGTACATCATCCTGCGTATAAAAACCGCCATAAGGCTTGTCGCTGTACTTACGGTCGCTGTAGTGACCAACCATGGTTCGCGGACGGATCGAAGCAGACTCCGTAAGCTTCGGATATTTTTTGATCTCGATGCGCCATCCCTGATCTTCGGTCAAGTGCCAATGGAACGTATTGAACTTGTGTAGCGCCAGCAAGTCGATGTATTTTTTGATAAACGGCACAGGATAGAAATGCCGCCCCACATCGAGCATCGAACCTCGGTAGCCATAACGGGGCTGATCCTCAATCAGACAGGCCGGTACTGACCACGTAACACCACTTACTTTCGTCGGGCTGAAAACGGCGGCTGGCATGAGTTGCATGAGCGACTGAACGCCGTAAAAGAAGCCTTGTGGTTGCTCGGCCGTAAGGACAATCTGCTTTGGCGAAACATCCAGCGAATACCCTTCTGCGCCTAATTTCGATCCTTTGGCGTTTACGAACGAGATCGCTTTCGACGCCTTGCCTGACTTGACGACTGGAGCTGTCCCCGTCGATTTAGCCAGTTGGTCGGCAAACATTTGGGCAATACGCTGCACTTCAGGGTTAGCCGACTGGACCGAAATCGTTGGCTTGGCCGGTAAGGTATAACTGCCGCTACGTTCGTCCAGACGAACAGGTTTAGGCACTATCGCATACTGGGCCGTTTGTGCATACAGATTTTGCGCTGTAAACAACGTAACGACCAGACAAAAAAGCAGTTTTTTCATCAGAGAAGGGATTATACGGTTTATACGACAAAGGTAAACGTCGTTGTCGTCGAGTATACCGAGTCGCTGATGCCAGAACCCATTATTAGTCGTTCTGGGGGACGTATTTATTGACGCCGATTCGCAAAACAAGCGGGAAACAGGGCAAAATGAGCGAAAAAAGCCGTTGGTACTGGAAGTCTTATCCGATGCGAAAACGTTTGCGCAAATCGCTGGTTTTTAGCAAAAAGAAGGTTATTTCAAATACGGTCCTACTACTTTAGCCCATCGCTGGTAGCCCGCAGGAAGCATGTGTAAACTGTCGGGTTTAAATAACTCGGGAACCGGTTGTCCGGCGGGGGTAAGCATCACCGGTCGAATATCGATGAACTGCGTATTCTTTTGCTTGGCCAGATAGTCTTTAATGAGCTGGTTCGCTACGTCCATTTCCGGAAAGTACTTCCGGCGAGATGGGCTGGGTTTGAGCGAAATAAACGAAAACGTTACGTTCGGCAGCTTCTGACGGACGTACTGAAACAGGGCGACCAGGCGTTCGTACGTCTGCTGACCAGTTACTTTTCCCGACGCTACGTCGTTTTCGCCGGCGTAAATCACTACTTGTTTAGGGCGATACCGAACAATGACTCGATCCGCGTAGCGCAATACGTCGCTTAACTGCGATCCACCAAACCCCCGATTGAGTACCGTTTTTTTAGGAAAATACTCGGCCAGATTTTCCCATAACCGGATGGAGGAACTGCCTGTAAACACAATCGGATTGGGAGGGGTCAAGGCAACTTTATCGACCTTCTCAAAAGCCAGGATTTCAGCCTCAAAGGCAGGTTTAGTAGTGTTCGGCTGGGTTTGTCCGAATGACAAAACAGGAATGCAGAACAAGCTAATGATCCAGATCAATTTCATGAAAGACAAAAATTAAGGTACAACCCAACACAATTTTAGATAAAAGGCACGACCGATTCTAAACTCATGCCCCGTGAGCCTTTGACCAGTACGTGGGTGTCGGTCATGGGGTTGTCCATCAGCCAGTTATGTAGCGAGAATTTGTCCGGGAAGTAATACGCTTTAGGCAGAAAAGGGAGTGCATACTGCATGTCTTTGCCCGCCAGAATGACCAGATCGAATTTGCCTTCGGCAATCAATTTGCCTAAGGCGGTATGTTCTGCTTCGCTCTCGGTGCCAAGTTCATACATATCGCCCAGAATGACAGCTTTTCGTTTCGCGGGTGTTGCCGCAAACTGACGAATGGCAGCGGCCATCGAACTCGGATTGGCGTTATAAGCATCGAGTAGAACGGTATTCGTTCCCTTAGGGATCACCTGCGAGCGGTTATTCGTTGGATTATAATCGGCAATGGCATGGTTGGCCTCGTCGGGCGATACGCCGAAGTAATCGCCAATAGCCAGTGCGCCGGTCATATTTTCGAAGTTGTAACGACCTGGTAAATGAGTCGTTATGGCCTGCCCGGCCGAGTCGCGATAAATAACTACGGGCGATTCCTGAAGCAGTTCGATGGGCGTTTCAGATGATTCAACGGCGGCAGCCTCCACTGCGGCAGCTTCCACTGCGGGATAGAAAATAGCTTCGGCAAAAACGGTGTCGGAACGTAGCGTTTTCAGTCGTTCGCGATACATTGCCATCAAGGTTTTATCGCGGGAGTTGATAAATACGGTACGTCCATGCTGCGCCAGATAATCGTACAATTCGCCTTTCCCTTTTCGAACGCCTTCAATTCCGCCGAAACCTTCCAGGTGCGCCTTGCCAACGTTGGTAATCAGACCATGCGTCGGCTGGGCAATGGAGCAGAGCAGTTCGATTTCTTTCTGGTGATTCGCGCCCATTTCGACAACCGCCAATTCATGCTGTTCGTTGAGCGATAAAATAGTGAGTGGTACACCAATGTGGTTGTTTAAATTCCCGACGGTAGCATAGGTCAGATATTTTTTGGACAGAACTGCCGCAATAAGCTCTTTCGTGGTGGTTTTGCCATTCGAACCCGTTAGACCAATGACCGGAATGGTAAGGGTTTGGCGATGGTGACGGGCCAGGTCCTGTAGAGCGGTTAGGCCATCCGAAACAAGCAGGCATTGAGGATTCCGGTCCGCAACCGTTACGTCGTCGACGAGGGCGTAGCGGGCACCTTCTGCCAGGGCCTGCTCCGCAAACTGATTACCATCGAAATTTGCCCCTTTGAGCGCGACAAACAAACAATCGGGGGTGATTCGGCGCGTATCGGTCGAAATTCCGGTACATTCCTGAAATTTATGATAAAGTTGATCGGTGGTAATCAGCATATTCAACCAGTTTGATCGTTTTCTAAACGTAGCGAGCACAAATCATGTGCGAAGAAAACTACTCCTTGCGCGGCTTGTTGTGTCGTTTGCGTTCGAGTAATCCCCAAAATTAGATGAAAAAGCTGTTTACGCTTTGTTTACTGTTCATTCCACTGTTCAACTATGCGCAGTCTAACGGAAAAATCGGATTTCGGTACGACCAAAGTCCACCGGTTAGTGTAAATGGACGGACGCTGTTAAACCCCTGGGCGGGTGGTCTAAACACAACGCAATACTCCACGATCCGGCTAAACGGTGATACGCGCGATGACCTCATGGTGTTCGATCGGTCAACTAATAAAGTCAGTACGTTCGTTGCGATCGACAATCCTGCGGGGACGGGGATTTCCTGGAAACATGCACCCGAATATGAAACGGCTTTTCCGGTCATGAGCAGCTGGGTATTGCTGGTCGATTACGATGGGGATGGACAAAAGGATATTTACACGGTTGGCTCAGGGAACGTACTGGTTTTTCACAACGAATCGCAGAATGGACAGTTGGCCTTTAAATCGGTTGCCAATCCGCTGATGACAGAAGGATTTAGTGGGCGAATCCAGCTTTACATCAGTAGCATTGATATGCCGGCTATTATCGATTATGACGACGATGGCGATGTCGACATTATTTGCTTCGATGGGACGGGTAATCTAATTGCCTATCAGCAAAATATGAGCGTTGAGCGTACCGGTAAAAAAGGACTGGACTACAAACGCTATCAGAATTTTTGTTGGGGACACTTTCAAAAAGAGTACTGTAATGATTTCCAGTTTGGGATTCAATGCGAGACGGGTTCGGGGCGGATTGGGGCCGATCCAGGCCGGGCCAATCCAGGCCGGGCCGATTTAAGTGGGGCAAGACCCATGCATACCGGCAATACGTTGACGGTGGTCGATACCGACGGCGATGGGCTGAAAGATCTGTTATTCGGTTTTGTGAGCTGCGAAAACGTAGCTCGTTTGCATAACGCCGGCCCGAACAACGAAAAGGCAAATTTTACGAGTTATGATAGTTTGTTTCCGGCTCGTAACCCGATCCTGTTCCCGGCTTTTCCGGCTACGTTTGTCGAAGATGTAGATGGCGATGGACAGAAAGACCTGCTGGCGTCGCCAAACGTAAGTATGAATGAAAATCAGCTGTTCGATTTTCGGGCATCGGGCTGGTTTTATAAAAACGTAGGAACGAATCAAAAGCCCGATTTTCAACTGGTTCAGAAAGATTTTCTGCAAAACGACATGCTTGATCTGGGCGAGCGGGCGGCACCAGCACTCGCCGATCTCGATGGCGATGGTGATATGGACCTGCTGGTTGGCTATGGGGGCGTTGGCTCGGGAACCGCTTACCGGGCCGGCGTATGGCATTTTGAGAACAAAGGCACTACGCAGGCACCATCCTTTAGCCTGGTCACGACGGATTATCTTGGTATAGGCCAGGCAATGAAGCTAACCAACGTAGTGCCGTCGTTTGTCGATGTCGACGGTAATGGCAGTATGGATCTCATTGTAACGGGTATTAATGCCAGCGCCGTTGAAATTCGTGCATTCATCAATACGGCTGCTAAAGGGGTAGCCCCACAATTTGATCTGGCCAAAGCCATTCTCTGGCCAAAACCTGATTTAATGGGTGCCGGTGATTTGCTGACCGTGACCGACATTGACCGGGATGGTAAACCCGACTTGCTGATTGGCCGGTATAATTATGGGACAATTCTCTATTACCGGAACGCCGGAACGGCACTCAGTCCGGTATTTCAATTGCAGAATCAAACCTTTGGCGGGTTTACCAGTGATGATTACGTCTATGCCAAAGCGCGTTCGATTGTAGTGGCGGATCTGAACGGCGATCAGAAAAACGAACTAGTCCTGGCCGCCGACAATGGTTCGGTCCGGGTATATGAATTTCCTGACCCGCTAAACAAGACACTTACGCTGCTGGATTCTTTACCGTCGATAGGTTTACCCGGCGCAGGCTTGATTGCTACCACGGCTGACCTCGATGGGGATCAATTACCTGATTTAGTCCTGGGTTCGATGTCGGGTGGGTTACGGTATCTGAAAAATACATCACAGAAGATAGTTACGGGCTTGCCCGAAGAGCCAATTAGCCCCTGGGTATTTCCGAACCCAACAGATCGTTATCTGACAGTCCGGTCTCCTTACGATGCTTCGGTAGACGTAGTGTCGCTGTCAGGACAGGTTGTATTGGCTGGGCAGTCCGTTCGCGCCAATATTGAAACGGTCATCGATTTAAAGAGCGCAGCTAGCGGTATGTATCTGGCCCGGCTTTCGGCTGATAATCATCCGGTTCGGGTTCAGAAAATAGTCGTTTGGAAATAGCCGCAAACTCTTTTGATCATGGATGGTTAGAGACTATAACTGGTGTTTAGACAAAAATCAATCTAGTCAGTCGCTTACCGCCAGCCACTAAACCACTATGGAAAATACGAATAATCCCGATCAACAGCGTGTTGACCAGAACTCGGGTGGCCCACTGGAAGGGATGTCGCCCCAGCATACCAACATGCCCTTAAATGACAATGAAGAAGATGCCGTCGTGTATGCGGGTCTGGGCGTTAACAATGACCCTGATATCATGAATCCGGGTAATGAAGAAGCGTCTGATACGTTACTATACACTGACACGGCAACCGCTCGTCATGCTACCGACGAAATCTCAAATGATGCCGAGTTCGACGAATTCACCGATGAGTTAAATAATGAGGAGGATATGTCGGACGACGAGATCGACGAGCAAATTATTGAGCTAGCTGAGGAAGAAGACGAAGGTAATGAACGCTATTAAGGGTTTCTGACTACAAATACCTAGTACTTGACCAATTTGAGAAAAAGGTACCACGGGTTTTAACCCGTTCAGGTATTGTCTCAAAAAACGGGTTAAAACCCGTGGTACCGATAATAAGAATTAAATTGGAGCAGTACTAGCGTAAGAAACGATACTGAAACCGGTACCAGAAGGAATAAATGTGTTCCTTCTGGTACCGGTCTTGTTTGATGGATAAGTTGAGCCAGGACCCGGCCGAATACAGTCATTTGCACGTAGCGTTAAGGAGCGCTACGATGATCCTCGAAACAGCCTGCTTTCTAACCGTAGACGCTTATTGTTGGAAATATTCAATTTTATCAGAGTCGCTGTTGTTGGTCAGTTTAGCTTCGGTTGTGGTTGTAGGTAGGATTATCGAACTGACGGATACCACGCCAGCCGTTGCACCTGGACTTAAGGTACCTGTTAGACCGAACGAAAGTCTGTCACCAGCCGGAACGCTCTGAGTCGTGGTCAATATGTAATAATTAGGATTGGTTGTACTAAACGTCCAGGCGCTGTTCTGTACGGATCGATTCCCTACCTGAGTAGCGTTGGCTGGAAAATTCAGAAACACTTTGGCATCTTTGGTGACTCTAACCGTGAACGTACCGCTGGAAGCTACCGCATTAAGTTCAACCACATCCACAACCAGCGTTACATCGCTCGCATTGCTGACGGTAGTAGGCCGGGCGTAGAGCAGGGGGGTAAGATCAGATAGAGCTTTTGCCGTTACAACAAACAGGGTTTGGTTAGTCAGTGAGTTTGATACGTAGTCAGTCGTTGTGTTGACTGTGCTGCTGGTTGTAACTGTAAGAGCTGTATTTGCCGCAGGTGCGTAGGCCAACTGTAGCGTTGATTCGAAAAAGCCGTTGAGTTCTGAGGGAAGGTAATTAATGCCGACTGTTCCTGAAAAAAGTATGGGTGTCCCGAACTGATACAGCCGATTAATACTAGGGTCTCCAGCAATGGGGGTGCTGGTCCTCTGAATGCTGTTATTTGCAAAGGTTAGGCTAGTCGATGGAGTGAGTGTAAGCCCATCAACGGCCAGAGTCGTTCCCGGTAGAATAGTTATGCCGTCACTACCAACGGATAATTGCGCCGAAACCTGAAGGGTTATCAGGAGCGCGAGAGTGGTCAGATAGTACTTCATAAGCTAATGTCAATTAATGGATACACCGCCACTGACGTAGCCGGACACGGTGATGTTATTAGCGTTCGGAACTGATAAATAGAATACCATTAGCAGACGTGTTCCAGCTGTTACGGGCACGGCTAAACCGGAAGCAAGCCCGCTGCTGGTGGCATTGATCGGTACATTACCCGTCAAGGTGGGGCTTAATGAGACCGTTGCGCCTGAGATTGGGGTGAATGAATTACTAGTGCCCGTTGCCTGATATAATTGCGCTGTGATCGTAACGGGGTCAGAGAGAGTAAACGCAGCTATATTACTGAAATAGCCGGAAATGGACGTGATAGTACCGGAACGGGGAGCAGGGAAAGCAAAATTAAGCAACGACCCACCTCCACCAGAAAGGTCGATAGCTCCATTGATAATATAGGCAGATGACGTAGAATTGCCAAAACCAATCAAGCCAACCTCTCTGAGCTGGCCATTTCGCATCGTGACCGGCATCCCGGAAGCATAAGGAATTATAGCTCCTGGCGTGGAAGACGAGCCATCAGCCGTCGTGAGCAGCCGCACCCAGCTTCCTCCTCTGTAGACATAAAATCCTACGGGCGCGTTGGTCTGATAAACAAGCAAGCCTTCGGCGGGCGAGGGTACATTAGCTGTACTGGCCACCCTGGGAATGAGAAGACCTTTAGAAGTCGATCTGATTTCTAATTGCGCACTCGGATCGGGAGTTGTCGTACCAATACCCAACTGTGCTATACTAGTTCTGGATACTAGCAGTAACAAAAGAAGGAGGCCAGTAGAAAAGTTCTTTATCATAACAGGAGTAGCTTAAGCAAGAGAGAGATCATTGTTCAGATGGCGATTGATTCTTTTATATTAGATAATAATTCAAGAGTTTTTGTTTTATATAAACAACAAATTTACAGATATGGCTACTATGTATAACGATTTTTATAAAAATAGATAATTCGTATATATGGAGTCGTAAGATAAGGGCGAGATAATCTACTGATTGAGCTAGGTGTTCAACCAAATCGGCCATATTCGGCAACTAGTAACCAAAAGGTTTTAAGGAGGTTGAGGGTTGGTGCAACTTTGGCTGTATACCTTAGATAAGATAGATGTTTACGAGCGCCATCGCTTTCCAGGCCAATAGTTGCGCAGTCGCCTGGTTGATCTTTGAACTATACTAATTGTGGGATGCACTGATGACTAAAAATAGAAGCAGGAGCGGGACACTGCTCGATTATTTCCTTTTAAACGAACGACCCAACCCGATCCATAACACAACTCGTTGGTAGTGCCAGCCAGAACCTTAGATGAGTTTGCTTACGTGAAGAACGGATTTTGCCTGATCAATCGTACGCGTAACCAGGTTCCGACATAGTAGCTCCACTAACTCCTTAATGAGACCGTCCGTACTGGGAGTCTACTACGTAGCAGCCGCCTTACGATAACCTTACTTGTCTAAACTAAGCACATTGGCGCCCAACTTCTCATCCTGTTCGCGTTCTAATTTCTGATCGTGGATGGTAATCATTAGTTCTACTGAACCTGTGCTAACTGTTGCCGACAGAATATGACCTGCGTAAGCTTTAAATGTTTTGTCGCCAACCACCCCGTGCGCATGGATCGATACGTTGCCTTTTTGCCAGGCGATCGTTCCGTGCATACTGGCTAGTTCGACGTTACTGAATTCTTTGGGATTATATTTTTTTGTCGAGAAGTCGAAAAAGCCGAATTTAATATTGACGAAACCCATACCTGTAAAGTTAGCTGATGGGACGTTTTCCTGCCGGGCAAACTCTTCCAGTTTGCCTAAAATGCTATCGCCCTGCCGCAGCACCATAAGATAGCCAGCAGGCACTTTAACGTATCGCTTCGGTTGCTTGTCATCTGTCGACTGAGCGAGTGCGGATGTATTCATGAGTAAACCAGTGAGAAAAATGAGGAGGTATATGGATTGGCTTGACATACGTATCCGGGCTTTTTTCTAAAACTATAATCTAGCTCAATTGGCTGGAAAATGATTGTAAAGTCGAAGCATTGGCCTTGATCATGAACAAACCGGCCCAATAAAGTACAACCATGATCGACGCTTCGACACGGCAAAACAGACCAGTACGTATCATGAAAACGCTTCGTTACGACGCTATCAGCGACACCAGATGGAAAGAAGTTTAACCAAAGAAGATCCGAAGCGATCTGTAATTTGACGGAACTTCGCCTGGCACCGATTCAGGTGTGGTAGAATAAATGAATTTTAGGAAGTAACTTGTAAAAAGGTTAGCCCTTTAAGGATTATTCACCTTTGCTTTACGCTATTCCCCAGAATTTTTAGAACAAATCTCGTAAGACGGTAATCGAAATAGCCCAAACACAATTCATAACAACGCATGAAACGGAGAGAAATTCTCAAGGAATTAACCCTTCTTCCGCTAGCTGGAAGCCTGGTGAGCAGCACAGAGGCACTGGCCGAAGCTGACCATACGTCATCCTGGTTCAAAAAGGCCGCAGCGAACGTAGCGCCCGCTATGGGACCGCTGAAAGCCGGTCCGGAGATCTATCAGTCGATCGGGGTAGAGCCCATCATCAATTGCCGCGGTACGTTCACCATCATTGGCGCTTCGATGGAGTTGCCCGAAGTGAAAGAAGCGATGGAGTACGCCAGTCGATATAACGTACAGATTGATGAACTGGCCTTTGGCATTGGTAAACGACTGGCTGAAATCACTGGAGCAGAATGGGGGATGGTTTCGTCGGGTTGCGCGGCTGGTATGAACGAGGTGACAGCGGGAATTCTGGCGGGTGGCAATCCGGAGAAATTGATTCGTATCCCTAATCTTGACGGATTTGAAAAAACAGAAGTTATTATTCCCCGCTCTTCGCGCAATGTCTACGATCATGCCATCCGGAATTGTGGCGTAAAGATCATTACGGTCGAAACGCTCGACGAACTTGACAAGGCAATCAATCCGCGCACAGCCATGATCTACATGATGCCGGGCCGGGAACCCTGGTCGGTTCAGAACGTAGCGAAACTGGCGAAACCCAAGAATGTCCCCCTTTTAGTTGACGCAGCCGCTGAGCGACTGACGATTCCGAACATTCATCTACAGGCAGGCGCATCGGTGGTAGCGTATAGTGGCGGGAAAGTTATTCGTGGGCCTCAGTCGGCGGGTTTGTTGCTGGGTAATAAAGATATATTGATGTCGGCCTGGCAGGCCAGTGCACCGCATCATGGGCCTTGCCGCAATAACAAAATCGGGCGAGAAGAGCAGATCGGGATGCTGGCGGCCGTTGAAGCCTGGGCCGTGCGCGATCACGAGGCCGAAATGAAAACCTGGGTTTCCTGGCTGGAGACAATCTCGAAAAAAGTGTCCGGGATTGAGAGTGTGCAACTTGACCTGCACAAGCCCGAGCCGGGTGCGCTCGACAACGCAACACCCATGCTCACCGTTGCCTGGGACCCAACGAAACTGAACATCACGGGGCAGGAAGTAGCGAACGAGCTATCAACGACTAAACCCAGGGTTGCCGTGGGAGTGGGGTCGCGTAGAGGAGCAACTGCCGCTACGTCCAGCAAGCCGACCACATCGATAACGATTGCCGCCTACATGATGGGCGCGGGGAATGAGGTCATTGTAGCCAAACGGGTACACGAGATCCTCACCCGAAAACGGAGTGCTCCGGCCGCGGTGGCGGAAATGAAAGCGCCTGCAGCTGATCTTAGCGGTCGGTGGGACGTTAGCATTGAGTTTTACACCAGCAAAAGCCAGCATACGTTCATCCTCGAAAAACAGGATACGAACTACCTGATCGGTACACACAAAGGCGAATTTGCAACCCGTGAGCTAATCGGAACGATTGAAGGCGACGATGTTCGCTTCCAAAGCCGCTACAGCGTTCCGGGTGATAACGTAGTGATGACGTTTTATGGGAAACTGGCGGGCGATACGATCACTGGAGAAATTGATATGGTTGAGTACGTCAATGCGAAATTCACCGCAAAACGATTGACCTATCCATCAAATCGACAACGGATCAACATACCATCCGGCCGACCTTTTTCGACCTAATTAACGGGCATAAATACGTGCTGCACTGAATGGGCCTGACAAACTGATTTATGGCTTGCGTCAGGCTCATTCAGTGTGATGTAGTTGCAATATCGACCGTTCGCTGGTCCGGCACTCCATTAAAAAACTTATCCAGAACAGCCTGAAAAACAGGGTCGGTGTTCGCTAACAAGCTGAATAAGGTCATACTCGATCGTAGTTTCAGATCATCCGGGCTGCCCAGAATCTGATTGGCTGTTTTCCCGTCAATGTGCAGTATAGCGTTGGTTATTTCAATCAACCTGCGGCCCAGAACAGGATGTTCCAGGTAAGCACTGGCTTCCTCAGGGTTTCTGATCGAGTAAAACTTTGCCGTTTCGCTAAAACCCAGTCCCGAAATCTGCGGAAAAATGTACCACATCCAATGGCTCTGCTTCCGGCCATTCTTAATTTCAGCCAGCGCCCTGGGATAATCGCGCTCCTGTGCGTCCAAAAACCTGTTTAGATTGTGCGCTGATTCCATATCATCTTACGTTAGGGTTGATTTCGTTTGAAATAGAAGTACGTAATAAGCTAAGTCAATCCCTGCTTCTTCGCCCTTATCAATCATTAAAGCTGTTCAACTGGTTGACGAACCGAATCAATTCTGGTATGGTAACAACATAATCAATTGGAGCGTTTAAAATAGCCTGCTGCGGCATGAAAGCCGCCTGAGCTGTTTCGGGCTGTTGAACAACGGCAAGACCGCCTGCTTTTTTAATCGCGATCAGTCCATCCTTTCCATCGGCGTTAGCACCCGATAACAGAACACCAACCAGAGAAGGCCCGTATATCTCCGCAGCGGACTCGAACGTTACGTCGATGGAGGGTCGACTGTGATTAACTTTCTCCGAGTCATCGAGCGAGAACGTAGCATTCTGCTCAATCAGTAAATGATAGTCAGCGGGGGCCAGATAAATACTGCCTGCTGTGATGCTATCTTTATCGTCGACTTCCTTGAGTGGCAGGCTCGTTTTGTGCGAGAGTAGATCGGCCAGGGTAGAATCGGCGGTGTTTTTACGGTGTAGAACAATAATGATGGCGAAGGATAACGGGGCTCTTAAGGTCGGTAACAGGTCAAGCAGTACTTCAATGCTACCGGTAGAACCACCAATCAAAACCACCTTACAGTCGCTACGTTCAGGCGTCGGCTTTATTTCAGTTTCTGCCATAGCTTCTCGTTCTCTATCTTTCTGTAACGGGATTGGATCGTTGAAAACTTAAGCGTCTCTTTCGCGCCCAGGGCCAGATAGCTGAGCGGTCCCAGACTTTCGTCGAACAAGGTCAGCACGCGCTCCTGAAGCGCTTTGTCAAAATAGATCAGTACGTTGCGGCAAAGAATCAGATCGAACTCGTTGAACGATCGATCCGACACTAAGTTGTGGGTTGAAAAAACCATTTTCTGAACAAATTCTTCGCTGAATTTAACGCGGCCATAGTGAGCCGTGTAATAGCCCGAAAAGTCCTGAGTTCCGCCTGAAAGGATGTAATTCTCGGAATACTGCTTCATTGGAGCCAGTGAAAAAATGCCTTTACGGGCCGTTTCCAGTACTTCCGAATTAAGGTCGGTTGCATACAGCAACGATTTCGTCAGCAGATTGGCTTCTTTCAGGATGATGGCCATCGAAAATACCTCTTCGCCGGTTGAACAGCCCGCGTGCCAGATACGAATAAAGGGTTTCGCCATGAGCGAGGGAAGCACCTGGGTTCGGAGTGTTTTGTAAAATAACGGGTCACGAAACATCTCCGTTACGTTCACGGTGAGTTCTTCTATAAACCGTTTCAGGTAATCCGCATCCGTACGAACCCGGTAACGTAGTTCGGCAAAACTCGGAAACTTGTCTAGTGTCCAGAGTCGGTTAATCCGTCTTTTCAGCGATGCTCGGGTATAGTGCGTAAAATCATACCCATAAATATCCAGTATATCCGTTAGCAGCAGGTCAACTTCTTGCTCCTCAATCATAACAACCTTAAATGCGCGACAATAAATGAAGTAGACGATCGACGTCGATGGGTTTGGCGACATAGTCTGTCGCGCCAGCCTGCAGGCATTTTTCGCGATCACCAACCATAGCCTGCGCTGTAACGGCAAAAATGGGCGTATTACGTCGGTTCGCTAAGCCCTTCATCTGCGGAAGGGCTTCGTAACCGTCCATGTCCGGCATCATCATGTCGAGTAGCACAGCATCAATCACGGAGTCCGTTTTCAACAGATCCAGCGCTTCCTGAGCGTTTGAGCAGGCTATACACTCGAACGATCTGGCCCGTAACGTAGCGGTCAGGGCAAAAATGTTTCGGGCGTCGTCGTCGACAATCAAAACTCGTTTTTTCTGCATTTTGTTGAGGTAAATAGGTTATGGATTGAATGACAGCAAGGCCACTGTACACTAGGGTTGATCGTATAGCCAAACCCGTAGCAGCGATACCAGCTGGTCAATGTCAACGGGTTTGGTAATGTAATCAGACGCCCCCGCCTGGATGCATTTTTCGCGATCGCCGGTCATGGCTTTGGCCGTCACCGCAATAACGGGCAGATTACGCCACTGGTAGTGTTCCCGAATTTTGCGGGCCGTTTCGTAACCGTCCATCTGGGGCATCATCATGTCCAGCAGAACGATATCCACGCCCGGATTTTCCTGGAGTTTTTGCAGGGCTTCTTTCCCATCCAGTGCTGCAATTACGCTCATATTATATTGCTCCAGCGATTTCGACAGGGAGAAAATGTTCCGTACGTCATCGTCGGCTACCAGCACGGTTTTTCCATTTAGGACCTGGCTTAAACCGCGTATTGCTTTCGATCCACCAGTCTTGCTATCGGCCTGTTTGTTTTCTTCGACCAGATGCAGAAAGAGCGACACCTCATCCAGCATCCGCTGGTAGGAGTGAGCGGTTTTTACAATGATCGAGTCGGCGTACTGTTTGATTTTCAACTCCTCCGACATCGACAGGCTTTTGCCGGTGAAAATGATGATCGGGAGATTCTCCAGACCTGGGTTTTTCTTCGCTTCTTCGAGGGTTTCGTACGCTTTGTTATCGGGTATACCCATGTCGAGGATGACACAGTCTATTTCCTCCCGTTTCAGGGCGTCAATTCCTTCAGTAACATTGCTTCTCAGCTCCGACGTAATGTTGAACGTTTCCAGGAAGTAAGCCAGCGCCCGGGCATGTTTGGGATTGTCTTCAATGATGAGCACTTTCTTCGGATCGCGGTTCAGTACGTACTCAATCTTTTTGAATACCTCCTGCATTTGCTCAAATGCCATCGGTTTATCCACAAAATCAATGGCGCCTTTCAACAGACTCTCGTTTTTGAGCTTATGCGACGACATGATGTGTACTGGAATCGGGCGGGTTTGTGGATTGGCTTTCAGCGCATCCATGACCTCCCAGCCGCTCATAACGGGCAATTGAATGTCCAGCAGAATACCGAGCGGTTTAAACGCAGCAGCCAGTTGCAGACCTTCGTCACCCCGGACGGCCACAATGCCCTTGTAGCCTTTTTTACGGGCATACTCCAGCAGCGATTTCGCGAAGCCCGGATCATCTTCCACAATCAGAATGGTCTTATCCCGCTCTGTAATATCGTTACGGTCGTCGGGAATCGCTTCCGGAATGACGGTGCTGATGTATTTATTGGCTACATCAGGTTTAGGGACCACTGCCTGCGCTACTACGGGCAGGCTGGGTTTGGGTTCTGGTAAAAGCGGCTGATGAACAGCCGTCATCGGGAGAAGCAGCGTAAATTCGCTGCCCTGATCAACTTCACTACGTAGCGTTATCTCACCACCGAGTAATTTCGCCAGTTCGCGGCTGATGGACAGCCCTAAACCGGTACCGCCATATTTGCGTTTGGTAGAGCCATCTGCCTGCTGAAACGCTTCGAAGATGAGCGGCTGTTTTTCGGTCGGAATCCCAATTCCGGTATCCTGCACGATAAAGCAAAGGGTATTCGCTCGATTTGCGTGCTTTTTGATCGTCAGCGTGACGCTTCCCCTGGCGGTGAACTTGAGCGCATTCGAGAGCAGATTTTTAAGAATTTGCCCGAGCCGCATCTGGTCAGTTTCAAGCAGAGAGGGCACTTCCGGCTCAACGGTAATGGCAAACTTTAGCCCTTTATCGGCCGCCAGCAGACTGAACAGAGCCTGTAGCTCATCGGTCACATTGGAGAGGGCTACAGCCTGATACTCTAAAGTCATTTGCCCCGCTTCAATCCTGGACAGATCGAGGATTTCGTCAATCAATCCTAGCAACCCATTCCCCGACGATTGAATCACTTTAGCGTAATCGACCTGGTCGCCGGTGAGGTTACTGTCTGAATTTTCGGCCAGCAGGCGGCTCAACAAAAGAATCGAGTTGAGTGGGGTCCGGAGTTCGTGCGACATGTTGGCCAGAAACTCCGATTTATACCGGGTGGCCAGCTCCAGTTCATCGGCTTTCTTCTGAATTTCACCGTTCCGTTCTTCTAGCAACAAGCCCCGTTCTTCGAGTTCGGCGTTGGTCTGTTGCAATTCTTCCTGCTGCACACGTAGCTCTTCTTCCGATGCCTGAAGTTTCTGAGCCTGCATCTCCAGTTCAGCGTTCAGGTTTTCCAGTTCGTTGTGCTGCGCCTGTAATTCTTCCGACTGTGCCTGCGTTTCTTCCAGGAAGTTTTGCAGTTTACCATAATCCATGACGGAGTTGATCGCCATTGCCATGGTCTCCAGGTTTTGATTTACGAAGTCGATAGTCAGCGGATCGGGTTTACGCAGAAAGCCTAATTCAATGGCCCCCAGGCAGGTATCCCGGTAAACCAGGGGCGCGATCAGCAACGACGTGGGCTGCGCGTCTCCCAGTGATGACGTAATTCGACTGTAGTTGGGTGGTAAATCGTGAACAACAATGGTTTTCTTTTGGTCAATGGCCTGTCCGATCAAACCCTCGCCCGGCCGGACAACCACAGGAGGTTGCTGGGCTGCATAACTGCCCGATAGTTTGTAACCTATTTCCTGTTCAAGTAGATAAGACGTTCCCAACGGCGCCGTTACGTATTCCGCAACCGTATCGATCATCCGGTTGGCCAGTTGCTTTATATCCCGTTCCCCCCGCATCGCGTCGGCAATCGTAACCGCACCGGTTTGCAACCAATTTCTGGTTTGTAGATCAGAGAACGTTTGCTCCAGCGAGGCCACCATCTGATTGAGCGCCTTTGAAATGCGGCCCAGTTCATCGTCCTGCGTATCGGCACTACGTATCGAATAGTCACCGTCGGCGATTTCCTGCGTGATGTCTTCCATGACGGCAATCCGCCGGGCAGTTTCAATGTATTTTTCCTCAGCCTCTTTTTGCCGGGTTAACCGATCGTCCAGATCTTTTTTAATCCGCAGGTAGGTAAAGCCCGTGATCAGCATGGAAATAATCGCGGCAACCACCAGTAAAAAAGGAGTGGCCGTAATGTAAATCTGCTGCTGTTGGATTCGATTCTGTAATAGGGTGGATTCTTCCGTTTTCAGGTTGTTGATGACCACCCGAAGTTCGTCCATGATCTGTTTGCCACGTACCATTTCCCGGTGCCGCTCAATCGTATCGCGGACAAACGTGCGATTACTTCTAACCAGATTGATCACGCGCTGCATCTGCGTGAACTTAGCTTCGTACAATGTTTTCGCCCGCGAAAGCTTCTTTTCCTGAGCTGGATTATCGGTTATCAGTTCCTCAAGGTGATCATAACTGGCCTCTATTTTTTCGCGACTCCCGTTGTAGGGTTGTAAAAAAAGTGGATCAAGCGTAACGAGGTAGCCGCGCTGCCCTGTTTCCGCATCTTTCATGGAAGAAATAATGTTCTCTGCTTCAATCAATACCTGATTGGTGTGGTTGACCAGTTGCGAATTCTGAATCAGCTTCTGAATACTATAAAACGAAGCCGCCAGGCTGATCAGCAGGAGAAGGGTTGAGAGCGTAAAGACCAGTTGCAGTTGTCGGATAACCGAATTCGACGTATACGTATGGGGCATGTGTAACGGCGTAAAAATCGTTCGTTAAATAGCGGAAAGTGGATCGACTTGTTTGATCGGCAGAACAAGAATAAAGCGGGCGCCTTTACCGGGGCGGCTCTGGGCCGAAATCAATCCATAGTGTTTATCAATATTCTTTTTAGCAATCGCCAGACCAATACCGGTTCCCTCGTAGCTGGAACGGTTGTGCAGGCGTTGAAAAATAACGAAAATACGGTCCAGGAATTTTTCGTCAAACCCGATGCCATTGTCCTGCACGACGATTCGACAGAACGTGCCGTTAGGTGACGGATGTGCATCAATCGCCTTTGTGTCAATACGTTCGGCTTCTATGCTGATAATGGGCGGTACGTTCTCCCGGGCAAACTTGAGCGCATTGCTAAGTAAATTCTGGAATACCTGACGGATGCGGGTGGCAATGGCATCAATGATGGGTAGATCGCCGATCTGCACAACGGCCCCTTTCTGGAGTAAAGATTCGTCATAGTCAAGCAACAGACCTTTCAGCAGGGCATTTAGATCTGTAGCTTCAAACGGTTCGGGCACTGACAGTTGTGAATACGTCAGCAGGTCTTTGATCAGCGCCGACATCCGCGCCGACGACCGAATGGATCGATCCAGGTAAGATATAGCTTCCGGGTTGTCGTTGAGGTATTTTTCCTTAACGGTATCGTTAAGCAGCTGAATTTTTCGCAGTGGCTCTTTCAAATCGTGCGAAACCACCCAGGCAAATTGCTGCAATTCGTGATTAGTCCGCTCTAGTTCTTCATTTTTCAGCAGGAGTTCACGGGTCCTTTGTTCAACTTGTTGCTCCAGCACTTCTGTAGCTTGTTTTTGAGAATGAATGTCGGTGAACGTACCAATCCAGCGAGTTACCACATCCTGCTGTCGAAGGGGTAGAATACGTAGCAGATGGTAACGGTACTCGCCCGTCGCCAACTCTTTTAAACGTGCCTCACCGGTGAATTCTGTATTGGTTGACAGGGCTTGCTTCCACGCTTCGTAGAGGGTGTCCGTTGGGTGAGTCTCCGGAAACGAAGTAGACGTAGTGGCATAGTGATACCAGTGTTCATTGACGTATTCAAGCTGACCGGAGGGCGTCGTGGTAAACGCTATCTGAGGCAGCGTAGCTAACAAAGTCTGCAGTTGCTCAACCTGGCTGGCCAGCGCATCCTGTGCTTGTTTACGAATCTCGACTTCCTGACGTAGTGAATGTTGTGTGGCCCGGAGTTCCTGCTGTTGCTCATAAAGTCGATGAAGCGTTTTAACTTTCAACACCAGAATGTCAGGGTCGACGGGTTTGGTCAGGTAGTCGACTCCGCCACTGGTATAGCCTTTTGTAACGAATTTTTTTTCGGTATTCACCGCCGACAGGAAGATAATCGACGTATCGCGGGCTTTACTGAAACCGGCAATGGCATTGGCCACTTCAAAGCCGTCCATGTCCGGCATTTGTACGTCCAGAATAATGACAGAATAAGCCGAATTGAGGACTTTACGAAGAGCCGCTTCACCGGATTCGGCCGTATCGACCACAAAACGATGCAGTTCAAGAATCTTTTTTAAAGGAAGAATATTTTCCGGCCTGTCATCAACAAGAAGAATCATGTACGGCTGTTTGTTTAACGTCAAGTAAGAGGAAGATGTGAACGAATCTTAGCCCGTCAGGCAGATTTATCAAAAAAACTATAGGACAGGTATAATCGTCTGAATCTGGGTGTGAAGATAAAGGAGGAAGACATGTGCTTCCAAGTAGACGATCCTGAAGTCTACCATATTATCATGTATACTACTGGTAGTTATGTCAAAACCAGTCAATTGACCTCACTCAAACGGACGAACGTTTAGATCGTATGCAGCCAGCGTAAACGGATGAACAGATAGAAAAAAGCTATTAACGATGGGGATAGACAAGCTGTATACCTTCTAAAGTATAATTATTAATAAAAATATTCAAAAATACTTGACTTCTTAAAATCGGCTTATACCTTTGCATTCAACATTGTTGAATAAATAGAAACTTTGTTATCCTTAACTTGAAATCTATAGGTATTCACTAAATACCTAAACCCTAAATCCCAAAACCTAGCATACCATGATTAAAGCTGTCCGAAATCCGCACAGGGATTTTGCAAGATTCCTATGTGCTCTTCAGTCCGTGGCGTTCCTGTTTCTAGGCGCCGGGGGAACCTACGCAGCCGTCCCGGTTAAATGGACTAGATCGGCAACGAGCAAGCAGACCGCGATGGTGGGTCAGCGGTCAGAACGAACGACTGGCAACGTATCGAATCAGATTGAAAAAACCGTTACCGGCCGAGTGACAGACGAAAATGACCAGCCCATGCCTGGCGTCAGTATCGTCGTAAAAGGCACCACAACAGGAACGGCCAGTCGGGCTGATGGTACGTATGAGCTACCGGTAAAAGATGGAGCGGTTGCGCTTGTTTTCTCGTTCATGGGCTACATCGCTCACGAAGTAGCCGTAGGCAACAAAACGGTCGTTGACGTGAAGTTGCTGCCCAACGCTGAACAGCTGAAGGAAGTCGTTGTGGTTGGGTATGGTACGCAGCAAAAGAAAGATTTGACGGGGGCGGTTGGCTCCATATCAGCAAAGGATATTGAAACCTCAACGATCAACACGCCCGATAAAGCCTTACAGGGAAAAATCGCTGGCGTTCAGGTGCATACGAACTCCCACGCACCCGGCGGTGGGATTGCGGTACAGGTTCGGGGAACGGCGTCGCTGTCGGCAGGTGGTTCTCCGCTTTATGTGATCGATGGCATGCCGATCAGCAGTGGGGCGCAAACAAGCGCGAGTACGGATGCCGGTTCGTTCGGTGGAGCACCTAACCCGCTAAATTCGATTGATCCGTCAGATATTGAGTCGGTTCAGGTTCTTAAAGATGCCTCGGCAACAGCCATTTACGGATCACGAGCGGCCAACGGCGTTGTGCTGATCAGCACCAAGCGCGGCAAGGCCAATCAGCATAATGTCGATTTCGACGTATCAATGGGCGTGCAGCAGGCTCGTCGTAAACTTCCGTTCCTGAGCGCACAGCAGTGGGCGCAGCAGGCCAACGAACGCGCTACGTTGCTCAGTCGGCCACCTACCTATACGGATGCGCAGGTAGCGGCTTTCGGGCAGGGGACCAACTGGCAGAATGAAGTGTTTCAGAATGCTCCCCGGCAGGCGTATAAACTGGCGTTTTCGGGTGGTGGACAGAATCTTCGGTACTTGATTGGGGGCAATTATACCAACCAGGAGGGTATTTTGCCGGGCTCCAGTTTCAAGCGCTACGGCACGACCATTAACCTCGATGCCGATATCAGCAAACGACTTCGCGTTGGCGAAAGTCTGCTCTTCAGCGTAACGGACCAGTACACCGTTCCAACCGATACGAAGGGCTACGAAGGTATTTCGAACGTCATCAACGCCATTTATCAGGCTCCGCCGACGATTCCAGCCCGTGACAGTCTTGGAGTGCCGAACAACTTACGCAACTTCCCGTTGGGCAGTGGCCTGGAAAACCCGCTCACTATGACGGAGCAGTACAAGCAGTTAAGTAATACGTTACGTCTCATTGGGACGGCTTACGCGAATTACAACATCATGGATGGGCTGGACTTAGACATTCGGATCGGGGCCGATATACGCGACTGGCGCTATCACGAATACTACCCCATTGGCTCCGAAGCAGCCGCGGGTGCCAGCGGAAAAGCCCGTCAGATTTCGATTCGAAACCTGAACGTCAGCAACTCCAATACGCTAACCTATACGAAAACGATCAATAGTCTACACAAGCTGAAAGTATTGGGTGGGTTTACGTATCAGCGGGAGAAAAACGAAACGATGGATGCGTCTTCGTTTGGTTTCCCCAGCGATATATTTCAGTACTATAACCTGGGCTTAGGCAGCAGTCCGCAAACACCGGGTAGCAATCAGAATGAGTGGACGCTGATCTCGTATCTGGGTCGGGTCAATTACACGTTCAACGATAAGTATTTGTTAACGGCTTCCATCCGCGCTGACGGCGATTCCAAATTCGGGGTTAACAACAAATACGGTATTTTTCCGTCGGTGGCGTTTGCCTGGCAATTGGGCGATGAACCGTTTATCCGCAATCTGGGCTTTTTCGATCAGTTAAAACTACGGACCAGTTTTGGCCGAACCGGTAACGAATCCATCGGCGTATATAGGTCACTGTCACTGCTCGGAACGGCCTTTGGTACCCGTAGCTCGTACATCTTTAACGGCTCAAAGGTGCCCATTGCCTATCCGAATAACATTCCCAATCCGGATCTGAGCTGGGAAAAAACGCAGGAGTATAACCTGGGTATTGATTTCGCGATACTCAAAAACCGGCTCAGCGTTTCGGTCGATGCCTACTACAAGAAAACCACCGATTTGCTGCTCGATGTCCCGATCTCTTCTCAGACGGGTTTCAGCAGCGTACTGAAAAACACGGGATCTATGCTCAACCAGGGGATTGAAATCGGTATCAACAGCACGAACCTGGCCGGTAAGCTCGGCTGGACGACCAATTTCAATATTGCCTCTAACCACAACGAGATTCTGTCGCTCGGTGGCGCACCGTATCAATACACCGGCTGGGTTGGCGGTGGGAACGTAACGCCCCATGATAAGAACACGGCCCGTCTGGAGCCAGGCCATTCGGTGGGCGAATTCTATGGTTCGATTTATGAGGGTATCTGGAAGTCGCAGGAAGAAATCAAACAGGTCGGAACCATGCCAGCGGCCAAACCCGGCGACATTCGCTACAAAGACGTGAACGGCGACGGTACGTATAACACGGAAAGCGATGACGTGTTTCTGGGGAATCCAAACCCGAAATTCAATTTCGGACTGACCAATGATGTTACGTATGGACCGTTCAGCCTGCATATTTTCCTGTACGGCGAATACGGAAACTCGGTACTCAATCTGGCCAAACAACAGTGGTTATTGGATGGGTTGGGTGTTTCGGCCATGCGCCTGGATCGCTGGTCGCCCACGAATCCGAACGGAATTTATCCGGGTGCCGGAGCCTCAAATCCACAGCGTGTCAGCTCGATCATGGTAGAAGATGGGTCGTTCCTGCGGGTTCAAACCATCGCACTCACCTACAGAATCCCGCAGTTCACCAAGTTCATCAAAAACGCCCGGATTGGCATTGGCGTCGATAACCTGGCGGTGCTGACCAAGTACACGGGCTACGATCCTGAACTGAATTCGTACGGTTCGAGCAATACGACCAAAGGGATGGACCGGTACGGGTATCCATCGGCTCGTACGTTCCGCCTTGATCTCAAACTAGGTTTTTAATTCCTAAACCGACCTTTTCCATGATTACCTTACCGAAACTCAATAAAATCGCATCCGTCTGTGTGGCGCTGCTGCTAACCGCCAGTACAGGCTGTCAGGACATATTAGACGAAAAAGTGTACAGCCAGGTTGCTGTTGATGCCTTCTATAAAACCAGCGATCAGGCCCAGCTAGCCCTGAACGGTGTGTATGGGCGACTTTGGGACGATACGTATCGCGATGGCCAATGGGTAACCCTGGGCGACGTAACGGCAGGGACGCTGATTGGGGGCGGTTCGGCCAACGGCTCCGGCGACCGGTCGGGCGTTACCAACGATTTCAATACGTTCTCCTGGACATCCGACGCGCTCGAACTGTCAACCGCCTGGGATTATTTTTATGCCGCCATTAACCGGGCGAACGTACTGATCGATAAACTGGCCGTGTCGTCCATTCCAAACAAGACAAAGCTGGACGGCGAAGCCCGGTTTTTACGGGCGCTGTTTTACTTCAATCTGGTACGTATATTCGGGGGCGTTCCCTTGCAAACCCAGGGCACTACCGATCTGAGCGAAGTCAGTAAACCACGTAATACCGCTGAGGAAGTCTACGCCTTCATTGTCAAAGATCTGGAAACTGCCGCCAGTGAACTGAGTCCGTATAGCGAAAGCGATCACACCGCCGGGAAAGCCACGTCATTAGGTGCTACGTCTCTGTTAGCGAAGGTCTATCTGCAACAGCGCCAATGGCAGAAAGCAGCCACCGAAGCAAAGAAAGTGATCGATTCAAAAGTGTTCGATCTGCTGCCGGATTACGAAAACATCGTGAACCCCGATTATCGAAACGGCAAAGAAATGATTTTTGCCATTCAGCACGGCGGCAACGCCAACAGTACGTCGCAGCTGTATCAAACCCGGATGATTTACCTGTTCGGACCTCCGGCCATGTCTCTGGCGAACGGCACCAGCGTTCAGTTTCATTTGTTGAAAGATCTGGTCATTTTTCAGGTACGCAAGGAGTTCTTCGCCAGTACCCCCGATACGTATCGAAAATGGTGGTCGGTGCGGGATAAGATGCCGTACTATTACAAAAATGGCATCAAGGAATTAGTGCGTGATACGGTGAAGATGTATGCGCCGTTCCTAACCAAATTCAATCGGGTCGATTTCTCGACGGGCATTCTTCGGGAAGGTGTTGATTACCCGCTGATTCGCTATGCCGACGTATTGCTTACGTACGCTGAAGCGATCAACGAGGCCGGCAGCCCCACGGCTGACGCCTTCGCAGCCATCAACAAAGTGCGGCAACGCGCCCGGGCGGTAGGAACGGCCAATGTACAGCCAGCCAGTCTTTATCCCGATCTTGCTGGATTGAATCAGGCCCAGTTCCGCGATGCCCTGCTGACCGAACGTGCCCGTGAATTTGTGGGCGAGGGGCATTACCGCTGGGATTTACTCCGGCACGATCGCCTGATTACGAACGCGAAACAACTGGGCATTACGGCGGCTGCCGATAAGCACGTACTGTTCCCGATTCCAGCCCTTCAGTTGAGTCGCAACACGGCGCTTAAACAAAATCCCGGGTATAATTAAGGGTTGTCGTGTCTTATGAGAACGGCCTGATCATTCCTGTTGACTAACGTATTCAATCATTTCTTATCCTTTTTATTCCATGAATCAACGTAAGCCGAATTTGTGGCGAACATTAGCGACACTGGGGGCTGGTGCGCTTAGCTTCCTGCCCGCTACCTACAGTCTGGCACAGGTTAGCGAAGAAAAACCTGTTGCCATTCAGGTTGACTTAACCAAAGATAAAGGTCCCTTAAAGCCGATCTGGGCCTGGTTTGGCTACGATGAGCCGAACTACACCTACATGAAAGATGGGAAGAAACTACTGACCGAAATCTCTAAACTGAGCAAGGTTCCCGTTTACGTTCGGGTGCACAGTCTGCTGGTAACGGGCGACGGAGAAGCCGCTCTCAAATGGGGTTCCACCAATGCCTACACCGAAGATGCCAACGGAAAACCGATCTACAACTGGACCATTGTCGATAAAATTTTCGATACGTTCATCGAGCGGGGCATGAAGCCCATTGCTCAGATTGGATTCATGCCGGAAGCCATGTCAACCAACCCGCAGCCGTATAAGCATAAGTGGGACCCTAGTCAGAAGGGTTATGATATTTTTACCGGTTGGGCTTATCCCCCGAAAGATTATACCAAGTGGGCCGAACTGGTTCATCAATGGGTCAAACACTCGGTTCAGAAATACGGTCAGAAAGAAGTGGAAAGCTGGTATTGGGAGCTTTGGAACGAACCTGACATCCCGTACTGGAAAGGCACAACCGAAGAATATATCAAACTATACGACTATACAGCCGATGCCGTCAAACGGGCGTTACCGACGGCTCGTATCGGAGGACCCGAAGTAACGGGTCCCGGCAGCGAAAAATCGCAGAAATTTTTCAAAGCGTTTATGGAGCACGTTGTGAACGGGAAGAATTATGTCACGGGGAAAACGGGGACTCCGATTGATTTCATTACGTTTCACGCCAAAGGTGCGCCTAAAGTAGTGGATGGTCACGTCCAGATGAACGTAGGAAAGCAGTTGCGCGATATCGACAAAGGGTTTGAAATTGTTGCCTCGTACCCCAGCCTGAAACACCTGCCGATTATCATTGGTGAGTCGGACCCAGAGGGCTGTGCCGCTTGTTCGGAGGACTTCAATCCGCAAAATGCCTACCGGAATGGTACCATGTATTCCAGTTACACGGCGGCTTCGTTTGCCCGGAAATACGACCTGGCGCAGTCGCGTGGGGTGAACCTGGCGGGGGCCGTTACGTGGGCGTTTGAATTCGAGAATCAACCCTGGTTTCGGGGATTTCGGGATCTGGCAACCAACGGCGTCGACAAACCGGTGCTGAACGTATTTCGCATGTTTGGTATGATGCCTACCAATCGGGTCGAGGTTAAAAACGGGTTGGCTTACGATTACGCCCGGTTACGGGATGAGAGTGTGCGGGCAGAGGCTGATGTTAATGCGCTGGCCTCGAAAGATGCCAAGTCCGCAGCGGTGATGGTCTGGAATTACCACGATGACAACGTACCAAGCCCGGATGCGCCCGTTTCGCTTCGGCTGAATGGATTGCCGAACAAAACCGTTACGTTGCACCATTACCGGATTGATCAGAAGTTCAGTAATTCCTATGAAGCCTGGAAGAAAATGGGATCGCCCAAAACACCGACTGCCGAACAGATCGCTCAGCTCGAAAAAGCGGGTCAGTTGCAGCAGCTCTCGGCTCCGGAACGGGTTCAGGTAACGAAGGGCGAGGCTATTCTGAACTTTACGCTACCCCGGCAAGGCGTATCGCTGCTCAAATTAAGCTGGGATTAACAGGTACCACGGGTTTTAACCCGTTTAGGACGTGACTTAAAAAACGGGTTAAAACCCATGGTACCACTGAAGTTTAACCGGCTTTCTTAAAACGTGTCTCTTGAAATTTATCTACTTTCGTTCAACAATATTGAACACCAGTAAACAAAGAAAGATGATTTCAATCGAGAATAACGGCACCAATTTAAATCTGGGTGATCGGATTAAAATCCTGCGGATCAATCAGAATCGGACCCTTCAGGAAATCGCGGATGCCAGCGAATTGTCTAAAAGCATGATCTCAAAAATTGAGAACAACAAGACCGTACCGTCGGTCGCGGCTTTGGTCAAAATCGCCAACACGCTGGGTACCACGATTTCCAATTTGCTTGAACATGATGGCTGGCTGAACGCCATTGTTACGTCCCGCCAGAAAGCCGAAGACAGTTTAACGCAGACGGATAAAGGGTATTCGATTTACCCGTATGCATCGGAATACCATGAGAAGAAAATGCAGCCGTTTCTGTTCGTGGGCAAAAAAGGCGAAGTCAAACCGCATGAGCTATCCCACGAGGGCGAAGAATTTATCTACGTCATTCGGGGACAGATGAAAATGCAGGTTGGCGAGGTCGAATATCAACTCAAAGAAGGTGACAGCCTTTATTTTAACTCCTCGCTGAAGCACGGGATTCTACCCACTTCCGACGAGGTGGCTTACTTAGACATTTTCGTTTAACGCTAATTAATACCATGAAAATTCGTGCCGTCAGGACCAAACTTTACCAATGGCAGGGGCCGGTAAAAACCAGCGATACCATCTTCGCAACGCCCCTTAGCCCGCTCCATTTTCAAAACGATTCTCAGGCCGCTTTTCGGTTTTTCAGCTGGCTGGTCGTCGAAATAGAAACGGACGAGGGCCATATCGGCATTGGTAATGCGGGCCTGGCGCCCGACGTAACCAAGAAAATAATCGATACCAAACTGGCGTCGCTTCTGATTGGCGAAAATCCGCTGAATACGGAATACCTGTTCGAAAAAATGTACCGCTCGACGGTTGCCTACGGTCGAAAAGGAGCGGTCATTGCAGCCATCAGTGCGCTGGACATTGCTTTGTGGGACATTAAAGGATTGGCGTTCAACCAACCCGTATTTATGTTATTGGGTGGACGTACCCGGCCGCACATCGAGACGTATTACAGCCGGTTGTATACCCGCGATCTGGATAGTTTACAGTCCGAAGCAGCTCATTACAAAGCCGAAGGGTTTACGGGGATGAAGCTACGTTGCGGCTATCCGCTGACGGAAGGATTGACGGGGATGAAGAAGAATGCCGAAATGGTCCGGGTCGTGCGCGAAACGGTTGGCGACGATGTGAATATCATGCTGGAAGCCTACATGGGTTTCAATTTTTCTTACGCCAAACAGTTGCTGAAATTGCTGGAACCGTACAATCTGCGCTGGGCGGAGGAACTGCTGCTGCCCGACGAGATTCACAATTTCGCCAAGCTCAAACAGTACACCGACATTCCGCTATCGGGAGGGGAGCACGAATATACCCGTTATGGTTTTCACGATCTGTTGCAGACGGGCGCTCTCGACATTTTTCAGTTCGATACCAACCGGGTTGGCGGCTTTACTGAAGCGCAGAAAATCTGCAACATGGCCCTGACGCATGGCGTCGAAGTGATTCCGCACGGCGGACAGATGCACAATTTGCACGTCGTGATGAGTTCGTTTGCCTGCCCGATGGCCGAGTATTTTCCTCAGACCGAAATTGAAGTCGGCAACGAAATGTTCTGGTACATTTTCGACGGCGAAGCCATTGCCGAAAACGGAAAACTCCAGCTCGACGATACCAAACCGGGCATGGGTCTGACGCTGAAAACTGAAGGACTCGAACACTTTACCATCATCGAATAAATAACCTGACTGAACGTATTATGGAACAAATTTCGGTGGAACGTAGCATTTTAGACCTGTTCAAGTTGCACGGCCAAACGGCGCTGGTGATAGGTGGGAACCGTGGGCTTGGTTTGGCCATGGCCCAGGGATTGGCGGAAGCAGGAGCCAATATTGTAATTGCGGCCCGCGATGAAGCGACCAACCAGCAATCTGAAGAAGCGATCAAATCGGCTTATGGCGTTGATTGTATCAGCACCATTTGCGACGTAACGGCGGAAAAAAGCGTCAAATCGGCTGTAAGACAAACCGTTGATCAGTTCGGGAAAGTGGATATTCTGATCAACTCCGCTGGTATCAACATTCGGGGAGCCATTGAAGATCTATCCCTTGATGACTTTACGAAAGTGCAGCAGGTCAACGTAACGGGCACGTGGCTGGCCTGCCGCGAAGTGATTCCGGTGATGAAGCAGCACGGTTACGGTCGGATCATTAACATTGGCTCGATGCTGGCGTTGACGGCCATTCCTGACCGCACGCCCTACGCCACCAGCAAAGGCGCGATTCTGCAACTGACCCGTTCGCTGGCCATGGAAGTGGCTAAAGAAGGCATTACGGTCAATGCGATCCTGCCTGGTCCTTTCGCAACGGACCTGAACCTGCCGTTGCTCAATGACCCCGAGAAATACCAGGCGTTTATCGCCAAAATTCCGATGGGTCGCTGGGGCGAACTGCACGAGATTAGCGGCATTGCGCTCTATCTGGCCAGTCGCGCGTCTAGCTACGTAACAGGCTCCTGCTTCTCGGTTGACGGCGGTTGGGTAACTCAATAGCTGGAATTTAGTATCCCTAAACCCTACCTAACTTCATGGAAACGACACGATTAGTGCAACTGTCGGATGCTTCTCAGCAACGGCGGGTTGCACTGGTGCAGGAACCGTTGTTGCGATTTTTGCAAAACACTACGTCGATATACGCGCTTGCAATCGAAGCAATTCAGTTAAAACAGCCACTTACTGATCTCATTCAGAGTTGTTTGTCGGAGGAGACGATTGAGTATCAGTCGGTGTACGACGGCCAAAGTCCCTGGCAACTACTTCCCGCTTTTGATCACCCCGGAGGACCCTTCGGCTGTATGGTGTCGGGAACGGGACTGACCCACAAAAATAGCGCCTTGAACCGGCAGATGATGCACCAGTCGACGGTTGAAAAGCCAACCGACAGCATGCAGATGTATCAGTGGGGTGTCGAAGGAGGATCGCCGGTAGCGGGTACTATCGGCGTTCAGCCCGAGTGGTTTTACAAAGGAAATGGCGCGATTCTGCGAGCACACGGACAGCCGCTGGACGTACCTGAATACGCAAACGATGGGGGAGAAGAGCCCGAAGTAGCCGGTGCCTACGTAGTGGATGAGACTGGAACGCCCTGGCGAATCGGTTTTTGTACGGGGAATGAGTTCTCGGATCATGTCATGGAGAAAAAGAACTACCTCTACCTCGCGCCTTCCAAATTGCGGCAATGCGCCATTGGACCTGAACTGGTCATTACCGATGATTTCAGCGAGTGGACGGGTACGGTGAGCGTAGCGCGTGGTGCTGCGTCTGTATGGTCGTCGCCCATCCGAACGGGGGAGAAAAATATGGCGCACAGTCTGAAAAACCTGGAATACCACCATTTTAAATACGAAGCTCATCGATTACCCTTTCAGGCACATGTCCACTTTTTTGGGGCCGATGCCTTCAGCTTCGGTCAGCAGATACAGTTGCAGGATGGCGATCTGATGCGTGTTCAGTGGGATGGCCTGGGTCGAGCCCTGCAAAATCCAATAAAACTCTCTAAAGATGCTGAGCAGTTACTAACTGTGCAGGCTTTATGATCATAAAAGAACGCTGAGTTTTATGATGGTTATAATAGATTAAGATTTTATAAATCAGTACGTTAAATCTTAATAATCATAAAAATCAGCGTTCTATTTTCCTTCCTTACCTTCATGGAAAATCAGATTGGAGTATTGAACGCCGATAAGCCCCTGAAAATACGCTGGTTGATGGTAAGCCTGGCGTTTTTGGCCACTGTGCTGAACTACGTCCACCGGCTATCGTTCAACTATTTAAGTGCTGATGGTGATCTGCGGAAACTGATTCCCGATGATGCGTTTGGCTATATCGGCACTGCTTTTTTTGTGGCCTACATGCTGTCTAATGCGTTCTCCGGATTTGTGATCGACAAACTTGGAACACGCGTAGGGTATGCGTTGTGTATGGCGTTCTGGACAACGGCCGGCCTGGTTCATGCCTTCGCCAAAACACCCCTGCAATTCGGAGTCTGCCGGTTTTTGCTCGGAATTGGTGAAGCCGGAAACTGGCCTGCCGCCATTAAACTTACCAGCGAGTGGTTTCCTCCACAGGAACGTTCTACGGCATCTGGTATTTTTAACAGCGGTTCGGCACTCGGTGCAGTCATCGTTCCGCCAATGGTTGCTTATCTCGGCGTTGCGTACGGCTGGCAGGCGACTTTCATCATTCTCGCTGTTTTCGGCTACTTATGGCTGGCTATTTTCTGGTTCACCTATTACACCCCCAAACAATCAGAAGGCGAAACCAAAGCCCGGATCATTCCACCACTGAAACTGCTCAAAACCCGGTTCGTGATCATGTTCACCCTGTCCAAAACCTTCATGGACCCTATCTGGTATTTCGTTACGTTCTGGATTGGTCGGTACCTGGTGGACGTGCATCACTGGGATCTAAAACAGATTGGCTGGTACGCGACTATTCCCTTTATTATTGCTGACGTAGGTAATCTGGTGGGTGGCTATTTCACACAGTTTATCATCAAACGGGGGGTGCCGATCCCTAAAGCCCGGAAAATTGCCGTTAGCCTGGCCGGTGCAATTATGGGTGTATCTCTGTTGCTGGGGCCTCTCGTTATCACGACCCCCTTATCAGCCCTGCTGGTTTTCGGAATGGCTGGGTTTGGCTATACAGCCTATACGGCCAATTCACTAGCATTCCCCGCCGACGTAGTGCCCAAAAGTGCGGCTGCATCGGTATGGGGATTGGCCTGTGTCGGTACGGGGTTAGGCGGTGCGCTGTTCCAGTCGCTGTCGGGCGTCGTGCTGAAGACGTATTCCAGTACGTTAGGGTATGCGGCCGCTTATGATATGTTGTTTATTGGGTTCGGTGCCATGGCGCTGATTGGTTTATTGATCATGCTGCTCTTCATGGGACCCCTGGTAAAAAACAAGGAACTCCACCAATACGTCGAAGCCGATGCCGCTCCGGTTTTACAGTCTTAGTTAGCTTCCGTACTATCCGTATAACTACGTAAAAGCGTTATATCGACTATTTTCTATAAGGCACGTCTGGCCGTAAACATTCTAGTATAAGGAAGTTCCGTTTTTGTCTTTCCGACCGTCGGAAGAAATCTCAAGCTTGACTGATTGTCAAGTTGAGACTTCTTCCGACGGTCGGAAAGACAGAAATCAATTCACTTCAGTAGGGAATAAGGAGTTAAGCACGCTATACATCGTGAGTAGAATTCACTAGGGACGCTTAGCCCAATCTGAACTAAAATCTTTGCGGGATTAAAAAATTTCTGAAAATTTTTCTATTTGACTCGGGGGTAAGTGAGGGTATTTTGTCTATAAGACACAAACCCTAATGACTGTAACCAATGCAGACGGGCGCCTTCAGGAAACATCCAGAAATTTTTGTGAAACCCATGGATATGGGCCATTCCGTAGATCATCCCGCTGAAGAACCGGATGCTGAGTATTTCATCCGGCAAGCGTTTATAACCGATCCGAGCCGGGGTTGTGAGCTATTGTTCCGGGCGTACTATCGGGATTTATGCAGCACCGTCATTCGGTTTGTGTATTCGCGTCAGGTTACCGAAGATATTGTGGGTGAAGTCTTTCTGGTGTTCTGGAATAACAAAACGTATCAGACCATTACCACCTCATTTCGGGCCTATCTGTTCCGGGCTGTACGCAACCGGGCTTACAACTACTTAAAGTTTGAACTGAATCGATCGGCCTCGCTGGACCTGGTTTCCGACGAATACGAGCCGGATAGCGTGCAGCAGCCCGACCACATTCTGCAACTGGATGAACTGCTCCGGCGCATCAATGAAACGATCCGTACGCTGCCCTCTCAGGCACAGCGCGTCTTTATTATGAGTCGTTTTGAAGGGCTTTCTCACGCAGAAATTGCTCAGGAGTTGCAGATCAATCACAAAACGGTGGAAAGCCACATCACCCGGGCTTTATCGAGTCTTCGGCACCTACTTCGACAGGAGTTATACCTTCTGCTACTGACTTTATTCGGCGTTATCGGAAGCTAATTTTTACGGCATGAAAACGGCAATCAACAAAGCGCTTCTGTTCGCCCATTTCGAAGGTCGCACGACTCCTTTACAGATAGAGCTGCTACGTGAGTGGTTACAGGAGGCTGATAATCAGCAATTGTATTACGGCTGGTTACAGGAATGGGAGCAGCAAAATCCACAGATTATTTCTGACCCGGACGTAGCGTATCTGAAATTTCAGCAGCAAACAGCCGGTACGTCTCAGGCGGCTGCCACACCACGAATGCCGGTCTGGAAACAGTGGCGAATACAATCCTTCTTCATGGCGGCTTCGGTAACGGCGCTGGTCCTTACAGTAGCCTATATGACCCGAAACTACTGGGCCATGCGCACCATTGCTACGGATTATGGCGAGGTTCGGTCGGTAGTGTTGCCTGATGGGAGTTGTGTTACGTTAAATGCGAATTCGGAGTTACGGTTGTCCCGTTTTTCGTTTGGTACGCTATCGCCATCACGGGAAGTATTTTTAAAAGGCGAAGCTGAATTTGCGGTCGTTCATACACCCACTCACGATCATTTCCGGGTACACACGACGAATGACGTGGAAGTGGTTGTGCTGGGAACGGAATTTGTCGTCAATACCCGTCGGAACAATACGCGCGTTGAGTTGAATCGGGGGAAAGTTCAGCTACGGTACCCCGCTCCCGATCAGATCAGCACCCTGACGATGCGGCCTGGCGACTGGGTGAATCTGTCGGCGGGTGGACAAGCCAAACGAGGTCGTGTCGACACCAGGCAACAGCCCGCAACGACCTGGAAAAATTACGAATACAATTTTCAGCGAACGCCGATGCCCGAAATCGCTAACCTGCTGGCCGACAATTTTGGCCTGACGGTTCAGCTCGATTCGGCTTTGGCCCGCCGGAAGGTAACGGGTACTTTTCACGCCCATAACGCGGATGAGTTGGTACAGGCGCTGGTCGAGCTATTCGATATAGATGTGATTCGTGACGGAAAGACAATCCAATTGAGCGTACCCAAGTCAGGCCCAATCCAATAACTAAACCTTCTAAACCATTAAACTTTTCGCTATGAAAAAGTGGCTACTGTCCAGCTGCTGGGGGGTCTTTTTATTCTCGTTTACGACAGCTCCGGCTCAATTACTGGCTACGACGCATGCAAAAATGCCCGTTGTTTATTACGCGCAACCCAGTCAAACGATGCGGTTGCAGGATGCGCTGCTGGAACTGCAACGACTGTATCGGGTCGATATTCTTTTTGAGGAAGAAAGCATGCTACAGGTCACCGTGGCTACCAGTCTGCTTGATCGCACGGTTTCTCTGGAGAAAAATCTCCGTCAGCTACTCATTCCCAATGGATTCCGGTATAAAAAGTTGCTGACCGGAGGATACGTAGTACGTCGGGCCTTACCCATAGCGGTAGCTGATCTCCGGCAGCGTTCGTCCGCAACGACTGATCTCAGTAAGGAATTGAATGCACCCCTGACCATCGAAATGGATAAACAGGCGGATGTTGACGTAGCGAAAGCGGATCGGCTCATTACAGGTCGAACAACGGATGAAAAAGGCGAAGGGCTGCCGGGCGTCAGCATCGTCATTAAAGGGAGACAACGGGGTACTACGTCGGATAAGGATGGGAAATACTCGCTCAATGTGCCGGATAACGATGCCGTTCTGATTTTTTCGTTCGTAGGTTATCTGGCGCAGGAAGTCGCCATCGGAAACATGACAGCGGTGGACGTAACGCTTAAAGCCGATACGAAAGCCCTAGAGGAAGTCGTCGTGGTTGGGTACGGAACCCAGAAACGGAAAGACCTGACGGGGGCCGTGGGAACGATCGACAGCAAAGAAATCAAAGAGATGTCGGTAACGCGCATCGATCAGGCGCTGCTGGGAAAAGTGGCCGGGGTTCAGGTGAAGCCGGTCAGTGGTGAGCCGGGCGCTCCTCCGCAGATCCGAATCCGGGGCATTGGCAGTATTTCGGCCGGGGCGGGTCCGCTCTACGTCGTGGACGGTTTTCCAACGCAGACAATCGAGACGCTGAACCCAAACGACATCGAAAGCCTGGATATTCTGAAAGATGCGTCGGCCACGGCCATTTACGGGTCACGCGGGTCGAACGGGGTTATCATTATCAATACCAAACGCGGCCGTACCGGAAAGGCCAGCATTACGTTCGATGCGTATTACGGCTTACAGAAAGTCTCGAAAGTACCCGAATTTATGAGCGCCCGGGAACAGGCGCAGTACTTTTACGACGGAGTGAAAAACCGGAATATCGATGCGGGCTTCCCGGTAACAGGTGCCGGTAATACCTGGAATTTTAAAGTGCCGCAACTGATCCTGGACGTGCTGGAAGGTCGGAATAACACCGACGTAGAGCCACTGGACGAAGTGCTGCGCGTTGCGCCCCAGCAACAGTACCAGCTTTCGGCGACCGGCGGCAGTGAGAACGTAAAATATGCCGTGAGTGGCGAGTATTTCAATCAGGACGGGCTGATCATCAACAGCAATTTCAAGCGGTATTCGTTACGGCTTAACCTTGATGCGAAACTGTCTAACCGGTTAGCCCTGAAACTCAATTTCAATCCGTCCTTTATCGATAAAGGCAACGTCAATTCCAGTGGTGTAACCGTCGGCGCGGGTGACTTTAGCGTTATGGGAGCCGCTACGTCGGTGAATCCATTTTATCCGCTTTACGACGACAAAGGTGACTATTTCTGGTATAATGGACTCGATGCCGTCGGAAACTTCAATAACCCGGCTGCCCTGGCTAGGGAAGTAAAAGACCGGCAGCGACGGATTGGCGTATTGGGTAATGTCAGCGTTGACTATAAAATTCTGGATGAACTACGGTTCAATGTACTATTGGGCGCTACGTTGTTCAGCAGCAAAGGGTCGCGGTTTGTGCCACAACTGCCCGCTTTTTTTAACGAACCCGCTTCCGGTACCGACAACGTAGCGGCAACATACAACTGGCTGACCGAGTACACGCTGAATTACAACAAAAGCTTTGGTAACCATAACCTGACCGGATTAGCGGGTTTTACGGCCCAGCAGGAAACGGGCGAATCCAACTCCCTGACGAGCAACAAATATCCCAATAACCTGGTGCCGACCTTGAGCGCCGTGAGCGGTATCATCACCAATGGTACGTCCGATCAATACCAATGGTCGTTGATTTCGTATCTGGCGCGGGTCAATTACAACTACAACAGTAAATACTACGTAACGGCGTCGATTCGGACGGATGGCTCGTCACGGTTCGGGTCGGAAAACAAATATGGCGTGTTCCCGTCGGCGGCTTTAGCCTGGCGCCTTTCGGACGAAAATTTTCTGCGCAATATTCGGTCGATCAGTGAATTGAAACTGCGCACCAGCTACGGGAAAACCGGCAATAACAACATCGGCAATTTCGAGCAGTTCGCCACAATTAACTACCAGAAATACCCATTGGGCGAAACACCCGCTGGCGGTTTTGTGCAGGGTCGACTGCCCAATCCGCTGTTGACGTGGGAAACGCAGGAACAACTGAATGCAGGGATCGATGCCGCTTTTTTCAACAACCGGCTGCGGTTGAACATCGATTATTTCATCTCCCGAAATACCAATCTGCTGTTGAACGTCAATACGCCTGGTATCACGGGATTTAGCACGGCGCTGAAAAACATTGGTGAGGTCCGGAATACAGGCTGGGAATTTTCGGCCAGTACAGTGAATACGACAGGCCAGCTTAAATGGACTACCGATTTCAATATTTCGACCTTCAAAAACAGAGTTGTTAGGCTAGGCCCCAGCGGTGACCCGATTATCAATGGCGGCAACATTACCCAGATTGGTCAGCCGATCGGTATGTTCTACGGCTGGCTGACGGATGGAGTGTTTATGAATCAGGCCGAGGTAGACAGAGGACCCGCCTTTAGTCCCGGAACGGCTTCCCGCTCCCGGCCCGGCGATCTGCGGTTTGTCGATGTCAGCGGGGCGAACGGCAAGCCCGATGGCGTGATCAACAGTTTCGACAAAGCGATTATGGGATCGCCTTATCCGGATTTTTACTACGGCATGACGAACCGGCTTTCGTACAAAAATCTGAGTTTGAGCGTCAGCCTTCAGGGCGTATACGGTAACCAGCTCCTTAGCATCGCCCGACGATCGACGTACGCTACGCGGTCCCGTTTTCGGAATGCCGCATCGCAGAACAACTACTGGAAATCGGAGCAGGAACCGGGCGATGGCAACACGCCACGACCCAACGACGCCCCAACCGGGAACGTTCGTGGAGAGTACAGCCAGCGTTGGCTCGACACCGGTACGTATCTGCGGATCAACAACATCTCGCTTAATTATGCAGTGCCTGACAATTTCGCTCAGCGCGTAGGACTCAGTTCGCTTCGCATTTACCTGAACGCCAATAACCCATTCATTTTTACCAAGAACATGGGCTTCAATCCGGATGTCAGCAACGGCGATAACCCGCTCACACCGGGGATGGACATGAACGACTACCCACTACCGAAAAGCCTGATTCTCGGCGTAACCCTTGGTTTCTAACGACTTTTCTTCTGAACAAAACCAGACAGGAATTATGAAATATACATCGTTCGTATTCGTACTTGCCTTTCTCCTTACGACCTCCTGTCGTAAAGAATTTATTGAGCTAACTCCGGTGTCTACGGTCAGTGTCGATGTTCTCTATAAAACGGATAAAGATTTTCAGGACGCTGTCGTTGGTGTGTACAGTGGTTTTCGAATACCTTACCAGAATTTCTGGCAGTTTGGCGACCTGCGGGGCGATGACACGAAGCACGATCTGGCCAACGGATTGGAATCGATTCGGGTCGACAATTTTCTCACGGATTACAACGATAATATTCTGCTGACAAGCTGGCGGGGGTATTACAGTGCGATCACGAACGCGAATGCCATCTTAGCCAAAATCGCCGATGCAAATCCTGCTGTGGTCACCAACAAGGACCGTCACATTGGCGAAACGAAATTCCTGCGGGCGCTGGCGTACTTCAACCTGGTGCGAATTTTTGGGGATGTACCCATGGTCACTACGCCCATCACGACGGAACAGGCTTACCAGACGGGTCGGGAGAAAGTGGACAAAATTTACGACGAGCTTATTATCAAAGACCTGCTCGATGCCGAAGCTAAATTGCCCGTAAAATATACGGGTGCGGACGTTGGTCGGGCCACGCGCGGAGCCGCCAAAGCCCTGTTGGGAAAAGTGTACCTGACCCGGAAAGATTTTGTGAAGGCCGAGGAGAAATTAAAGGACGTAACGACGCTTGGGTACGTGCTGCTGAAGAACTACAACGACTTGTGGGATTATACCAAAGACGAACACCATAGCGAGTACATTTTTGACATTGAGTACCTGGCCGGTGGTTTAGGCATCGGAAGCACGTTCACCAATACGTTTACGCTGGAATTCCAGTCGGGTGGGAGCGCGCTGGTGAATGAGTTGTCCCGGATTTATGGCATCCTGCCCGGCGCTACGGCCGCTAGTGGGGGTAACCCGACAGCTGCGATGTTTGCCGCGTTCGATCCGAAAGATTTGCGGAAAGACGTCAGCGTTGCGACGGGCGTCATCGGGGCCGATGGCAAATTTGTAGCCCTGTCGACCACGGGCGTTACGTCCTTCTCGAAAAAATACATGGCTCCCCTGAAAGCCAACAACGACAGCCCGGCCAACTGGAAAGTGATTCGTTACGCCGACGTATTGCTGATGCTGGCCGAAGCGATGAACGAAAACGGTAAAACCACCGAAGCACTCACGTATCTGAATATGGTCCGTCAACGGGCGGGTGTAGCAGCTTACGCAGGCTTGACCAAAGACGATTTCCGTGAAAAAGTTTATCTGGAGCGACGATTAGAACTGTATCTGGAAGGCCATCGCTGGTTCGATCTGGTAAGAACGGGTCGCGCGTTAACGGTTATGGCTCCGTTCGGTATGAAACCTTACATGACGGTCTTCCCTATTCCGCTGACAGAACTGGAAATCATCCGTAATCCTGCGGTTTTTGCGCAAAATCCGGGGTACGAGTAATGCGGAAAAATTTATAAATCTCCCGAAAATAGGCTGTTGAGTGCCAATTTTTAACCCCGGAGGGGTAGCATGTTTATAGAAAAAAAGCCCCATAGACTATCCCCAGAACCCCGGAGGGGTGAAATGATGTCACCCCTCCGGGGTTCTAGCTCGATTGGTGGTTACTTTTTCTACAAAGATTACACCCTTTCAGGTTGACAATCAGAACTTAACAGCCCTGCTCTTTGGGGGATTTAGGGGTAAAAAATCTGGTGTTAACAGCCTGCTGTAAAGGAAATTTGCGCTAAAGAATATTCAGTAGAATTTGATTTGTCAGGGTTTGATAAAGTAGTCAATTCGTATTTAATAGTTCGTAATATGCAACAGGAAATCAGTCAGAATATTCCCCAGGTTAGTCGTCGGATTTTTTTGAAAATGGCGGGTCTGACTACGTTAGGCGCTGGATTTGACGGGCTTGAAACGTTCCAGGCGCAGGGAATTTCCCTTGTTGTCGATCCGGCTGATTCGATTGCGAACGCGGCTCCGATGCAATGGGCGGCTGCCGAACTGGCGAAGACGTTAACCAACCGACGTATCGCTGTCCAGCGATGCACGAAGTTAACCCAGGCAACGACGGGTAATCTGTGCATCATGCTGGCTGGTTCCAGCTCGTCACTGGCTCAGCCGTTGCTGAAGGCGGGTGGCGTCGCTGTGCCTTCTGTTCCCGAAGCGCTGGGTTTGGTCATGGGTCAGTCAGCGGGGAAACCTGTGTTGCTGGCCTGCGGTCAGGATGAACGTGGCCTGATGTATGCTGTGCTTGAACTGGTTGATCGAGTTCAGTACGAGGTTCAGCCAGTCGCTGCCTTCACAATTCAGAAACCTCTCGTTGAGCAGCCTGCCAACGCCATCCGTAGCCTGACCCGGCTTTTTGTCAGTGATGTAGAGGATAAAGGCTGGTTCAACGACCGCGCGATGTGGCCCGAATACCTGACCATGCTGGCGACGCAGCGCTTCAATCGCTTTAACCTGAGTCTGGGGATTGGCTACGATTTTCTGCGGAACGTAACGGATGCGTATTTCCTGTTTTCCTATCCGTTTCTGCTAGCGGTTCCCGGCTACAACGTTCGGGTGCCGGAACTCTCGGATGCCGAACGAGACAATAACTTGGCGATGCTGAAATTCATCAGCGAGCAGACCGTGGCGCGGGGTATGCAGTTTCAACTGGGCTTGTGGATGCACGGTTATCAATGGCTCGACAGTCCGAATCCCAACTACACCATTACCGGACTCACCCCCGAAAACCACGGTCCCTACTGCCGCGACGCGGTACGGACGCTGCTACAAGCCTGTCCGGCTATCAGTGGCGTAACGTTTCGGGTTCATGGCGAAAGTGGCGTGAATGAAGGCAGTTATAAATTCTGGCAAACCGTGTTTGAGGGGGTGGCTACGTGTGGTCGGAAAGTCGAAATCGACATGCATTCGAAGGGTATGGACCAGACCATGATCGACTCGGCTGTGAACACGGGGTTACCCATTGTGATTTCGCCCAAGTACTGGGCTGAACACCTCGGAATGCCCTATCACCAGACTGATATTCGCGCCCTGGAAGTTCCTGATCCGAAGAAAAAGACATCGACCCTGATGAACTTGAGTGAAGGATCGCGGAGCTTTATGCGGTATGGGTATGGTGATCTGCTGAAAGAAAATCGTCCGTATCGAGTCCTGCACCGGATCTGGCCCGGTACGCAACGGCTGCTGCTCTGGGGTGATCCGGTTACCCAGGCCGCGCACGCCCGGGCGTTCAGTTTTAGTGGCAGTGCGGGTGCCGAACTGATGGAACCGCTTTCGTTTAAAGGACGCCGTGGGACGGGAATTGCTGGAGGACGTTGTGCCTACGCCGACGCTACGTTAGCCCCGCGCTGGGACTGGGAAAAATATCAGTATACACTACGGCTGTTCGGTAGGCTGCTTTACAATCCGAACGCGGAACCGGCGACCTGGAATCGTTATCTGAAAAGTCAGTTTGGCGCGGGGGGCGGAGCCGTTGAACAGGCGCTGGCCAATGCCACCCGGATTTTGCCCATCGTCATGACGGCACACGCTACGTCGGCGGGCAACAACACGTACTGGCCCGAACTGTACACCAATCAGCCTATTGTCGATCCAACCATCAACGGCAACATCAGTCATCTGTACGATACGCCCTCGCCTAAAGTGTTCGGCAACGTCAGCCCGCTCGATCCGCAGTTGTTTTTATCCATCAACGACTGCGTGAAAGAAATGCTTAAAGGGGAACGTAGCGGCAAATATACACCCATCGAAACGGCGCAGTGGCTGGAGGATTACGCTGCCGAAGCCGACAAACAACTGAGGCTGGCCGAAGCGAGCGCAACCAATAAAAAAACACCGGAATTCCGGCGAATGGTCGTCGACGTAGCTATGCAAATTGGTTTGGGACGATTCTTCGCCAGCAAATTTCGGGCGAGCGTGCTCTACGCCATCTTCGAACAAACCGGCGATCGAACGGCGCTGGAACAGTCGCTCAAAGCCTACCGCACCGCCCGTACGTTCTGGGCCGATTTGGCCAACCGGGCGAAAGACGTGTATAAACCCGACATTACCGTTGGCGAACGAACGTTCCTGCGTGGTCACTGGCTCGACCGACTGCCCGCAATGGATGAGGATATTGCCGCGATGGCGAAAAAACTGGAGCAGGCTAAACCGGGTGACGAGTCGGGTGGTGGGCGTGTACAGCAGGCGATTCAACAGGCGATGGGACGACCCCAGCGCCGGATGGTTGCTGGCCGTCATACCCAGCCATCGCCTTTCCGGGCGGGCCAACCGGTTGTCATTGACGTATCGTTTGAGAAAGCCCCCCAATCCGTCCGGCTGTATTATCGCCACGTTGATCAGGCCGAACGTTATGAGATGATCGACATGCAGGCCGAACGTGCGCAGCATCGGGCCACGATTCCGGCGGCTTATACCAACTCACCGTACCCACTGCAGTATTATTTTGAGGTAATAGAAAGCCCGGACGTGGCCTCGCTTTATCCGGGTTTCAATGCTGAACGTACGAACCAGCCGTATTTCCTGATCCGGCAAGCCTGAACCAAACGTAACGACGGATGAGAAACGTACTTGTTTTTGCTGTTCATTTTATTGGCTTTGTTTCCTTCGGCTTTTCGCAGACGGTAAAGCTGCTGTATGATCAAACAAAACCCCAGACGGTCTATGCTGCGCATCGACTTGAAAAAGCATTGCTTGCAAAACGCTACGTTCTGAAAGAAGGTCAGGCCGACTATACCATACAGCTTGCCGTGAACCCCAGCGAACCCGGTTTGGAAGCCTTTTCTATTGTTCCAGCCAACGGGAAATTAACGATTAACGGCAGCGACGAACGGGGGCTTCTCTACGGTTGTCTTTCCGTCAGCGAAGACATACAGAACGGGGTACCTCTGAAAACGATTAAAGCCCGTCATGAACAGGCGAAGCTACCGTTCCGCGCCATCAAGTTCAATCTGCCCTGGGACGCCTATCGGGAAGGGTACGCGATGGAACTGCATCGGGAAACCTGCCGGGACCTACGCTTCTGGGAATCTTTCCTGGACATGATGGCCCAGAACCGATTCAACGCGTTGACGCTCTGGAATCTTCACCCGTTTCCGTACATGATTCGGCCGAAAAGTTTTCCCGAAGCCTGTCCGTTCACTGATCAGGAGTTGGCCGACTGGCAGACGTTATACCGGGGACTTTTTCGGATGGCGAAGGAGCGGGGCATCGATACGTACCTGGTCAACTGGAACATCTTCGTCAGTCCCGAATTTGCCAAAGCGCATCACGTGGGCGTCGAAGACCCAACACAGCGGATTCATTTCGGGGCGGCCGATACGTCGTCGATCATCAAACGCTATACCCGTGAGTGCGTAACGCAGGTGCTGGACGAATACCCGGATCTGACAGGACTGGGCTTTACGCACGGCGAGGCTATGGGCGGCATGACACCCCAGCAACGTCAGGACTGGTTCGGTGAAACGTTTCTGGAAGGCATTCGGCAGGCGAAACGCAAGACAAAGCTTATCCACCGGGTACCGCTCGAAGCCAATACGCGGACGGGCGGGTCAACCAGTGTCGACACGGAACAGTTGACTCGCAACGCCATGGAAGAACTCGACTTTCTGGATGGACCGATCTGGGCAGAAATCAAATTCAACTGGTCGCATGCGTTTTCGTCGCCTAAGTTGATCAAGGTACATGGCGGGAAGATCAGCGATACGTACTTTAAACCCCAGCCCCAAAAGTACCGGATTGCCTGGATGGCCCGTAACGAAGACTTTTTCTGCCTGCGCTGGGGCGTTCCTGATTTTGTTCGTCAGCACATACGCCAGAATACCCATCCGTACGTCGGTGGTTATTTTGTCGGTTCGGAAGGCTACATCCCGGCGAAGGATTACTTTACCAAACCCGGTTTATCGGTCGACTGGCAGTATGCTTTCCAGCGTCAGTGGCTGTTCTATGCGCTGTGGGGCCGGTTACTCTACGACTCGTCAACGCCTGACGCGGTGTTCAAAAATGAGTTTGTCAGACGGTACGGCAAAACGGCCGAACCGCTGCTGGAGGCCTCGGCACTGGTCGGTATGACGCCGATCCGGTTGGCTTCCTTCTTCAATTTTACCTGGGATTTTACGCTCTACAGCGAGGGGTTCATGTCCATGAATAACCGGGTCATGGAGTACATTTCCATTGATCGCCAGATCAGTCAGCCGACCATGGACACTACGTATGTCTCCGTTACGGATTACGTTCAAAAAGGGGCCGTTGAATCGGCTTTCGGTCGGGATAAGATTACGCCACTTAGGCTGGCCAGTTTGCTCGAACAGGATTGCCAAAAAGCGCTCAGTCGGGTGAAAACGATCAACGTAACCTCGAATACGTCGCGGCAGCATGAAGTGGCTGATATAAAAGTGTGGGCCAACCTAGGTCTGTATTTTGCTCAGAAACTGAGAGGAGCCGTATCCCTGGAAACGTATCGACGAAAAGGTGGTGAAGTGCATAAAAAGGCGGCTGTACGCTACCTGGAAAGCGCCCTGAATTACTGGGATGTAGTGGTTAGCATTACGCGTCCGCTGTATACTGATATGCCCTTGGCGGCTTACTCGTACCCGAAAGATGGAAAACGCGTGGTGACCGATACCGTTCGGCGGTTTCATTGGGAGACACTCAGACCGGACGTTGCCAGGGATGTCGACATCGCGAGGAACGCGACGGTTCTCCCGGCGAAATAAGTAACAAGCGTACCCACGAGCTTCTGACAACCCATTAACTATTTGCCTGTATGAAGACGATACGTTGCCTGCCAAACTGGTCATTTCTCTCGCTTCTGACCGGTTTGCTCATTTATCAGCTTAGTGGCTATGCGGCCATCGACGCGCCGGAACTCTCGCTTGTAACGGATCAAACGCCGGGTGCTGCTGTTGCCCATGGATTAACAAAGTTGACAGACGCCTTACGGGCAAAGCAGGTTTCGTTTGAGAACGTAACGACGGTCGGTCAGGCACGGGGGAAAGCGGTTCTGGTAATGGGTCTGACAACAGGCGCAGGCGCGGCCGCTACGTTACTGAAAACGGGAAATCATCCGATACCGAAAGACGCCGAGGCCCTGACAATCTGGAAGACTAGTTCAGCGAAAAAACCGGTCTGGGTAGTTAGTGGCTCGGACGACCGGGGATTGATGTACGCCCTGCTGGACGTAGCTGACCGCATTAGCTGGAGTAAAGATACCAAAGCACCTTTGCGTGAGGTGAAAGAAATTACGGAGAAACCTGCCGTTAGCAACCGGGCTATTTCCATTTACACCATGAACCGGGCGTACTGGGAAAGTCGGCTATACGACGAAAAACACTGGACTCGTTACCTCGATCAGTTGGCCCGGAACCGGTATAACAAGCTGGTGGTCATTTTCGGCTATGAAAATGGTGGATTTCTGGCACCCTGTTATCCGTATTTCTTCGACGTAGAAGGCTACCCGGATGTGAAAATGGTCGGCATTACGCCCCAGCAGCAGCAACGCAACCTGTCGTCTTTCAATCGTCTGATCCAGATGGCGCACGACCGGGGTATTGAGTTTACCGTCGGTATCTGGGACCACATTTACCGGGGTGGTGTCCAGGGCGGGGGTATTCCCGGAACGAAGGACGCGCCGGATAAACCCGTGCCCGGTTTGGTATGGGGATTGAATGCCGACAACCTGACCGCCTACACGAAAACGGCACTGGCGAAATTTGTTAAACAGGTGCCGAACCTGGATGCCATTCAGTTTCGGATGCACAACGAATCGGGTCTGAAAGAAGGCGAACAGGAGAGTTTCTGGACGGATGTTTTCCGGATGATGAAAACCACGGCACCCAATCTGCAACTGGACCTGCGGGCGAAAGAGTTACCCGAGTCGGTGATTCAGAGTGCGCTGACTGTGGGCGTCAATTTTCGGATCAATACCAAATACTGGATGGAACAGATGGGCATGCCGTACCACCCGACGCAAGTAAATCCCGATAAAAGCCCGATTCGCCACAGCTACGCTCATTTGCTGCAGTACCCGCAAAAATACCGGATGAACTGGCAGCTCTGGAGCGGAGGCACCACCCGTATTCTGCTGTGGGGAAATCCGGATTACGCCCGTCGGTTTGCTGAAAGCACGCATCTGTATGATGGCGATGGTTTTGAGATCAACGAACCGCTGGCGACCAAAATGGAAGCGCAGCCGCACGAGACCAAACCGTTTGATTTGTTGAATCCAGCCTACCGATACTACGATTATGAATTTGAACGGTACTGGCATTTCTTCCAGACGTTCGGACGGATCGGCTATAATCCCTCAACTGATCCGGTGGTCTGGCAGGCTGAATTTAACCGTCGCTTTGGCGAAAAGGCGGGTCCGCTCCTTGAAAAAGCGCTCCATCAGGCCAGTTGGGTTTTGCCCCGGATCATTACGTCCAGCTACCCGTATACCAGCTTTCCTACCACACGAGGCTGGGCGGAGAAGCAACGGTTAGGCGATTTGCCGACGTTTGCCAAAGCTGAACTGAGCGACATGGCGCAGTTCGCCAGTTTCGATGAAGAAGCCAAACTACGTACCGAAGGGGGCGAAACGGCCAGGATGTTGCCGTCGGCCAATAGCCACTGGTTCCGGCAAACGTCCGAAAGTCTGAACCAACTGATCGCTCAGGCCGAAACAGCAGCCGGTAGCAACCGGAGTAAAGAGTTTGTCTCCACGCTGACCGATTTGAAAATCCTGTCGAATCTGGCGCTGTATCACGCAAAGCGTATTCTGGCGGCCGTCAATTACCGCATCTATGACCGAACCCAGAACGTAGCAGCTCTGGATGAAGCCTTGGCCAAAGAACGGGAAGCCATTCAGGCCTGGCAGCAACTGGTAGCGGCTGCGGGCGATGTGTATACGGATAATCTGGCGATGGGTGTCTGCGTATTTGACCTCTGTGGCCATTGGAAAGACGAACTGACTGCACTGGAAAAAGGACTAGCGAATCTGGAACAAAAACGAACCGCCGTCCGGGCGGAAGCCAGTACGGCTAAACCATCCGTGTCCACGGCGGCCGTATCTTCGGTGGTCCTTCCGTATAAACCACTGACCGATGCCGTTACGCCCGATCCGTTTCGGATTTCTCACCAACCCATTATCAGTTCGCCAGTAGGTAAACCCATTGTTGTTCAGGTGAATGTAAGCGCTCCGGCTGGTATGAAGTGGGCGAGGCTGCGCTATCGAAACGTCAACCAGGAGCTTCCTTATCAAACGATGTTTATGCAACAGTCACCCGACGAAAAAGATACGTATCGAGCCGTGGTGCCCGGCGACCAGATTAATCCGAAATGGGATTTGATGTACTTCATCGAAGTCATGGATAATAACGGCGTCGGACGGATTTACCCGGACCTGGCTCAGGAAACACCTTATCGCATTGTAAAACTTATTCGTTGAGTCAGGATCGGTTATGTATGGCTCTGGCAGAATTGATAAAACTAAACCCTTATTGACATGAACGTAGTATCCACTCTCTTCATCGCTTCCTTCTTCGTCGCATCATCCGTGCGGATTCCTTTCCCGGCTGAAAGCGTTGTCGCGCGGAAGTACCTCCGCCAGTTGTCTGCCGATGATCCCCTGAAAAAACGGAAAGCAGGCAGTCCACTTGATCACTTACCCAAAAACATCGACGTACTAACCGGTTTCGGCGAACGCGCTGATTTTTCGCCGGATAACAAGCGGATTGCGTTTATGACCAAAAGTTTCGGGGATGCGATGGTACTTGATCTGGCCACCCGCCAGGTGAAATGCCTGACCTGCAACGTACCGGCTGCGGTTTTTCTGCGGGTCATGCACCTTTCCAACGGCGATTATATTTTGATTGGTCCCGAAAAATTTGAGGATATCCGTATCAGTCGGTCGAGGGATAATGAGCTTTGGTATTTGAGCAAAGTGCCGGGTTCTAAACCGATTAAACTTGGTGTTCACATGAGCGAAGGCATGGCCATTTCGAAGAAGAGTATGAAAATTGCTTATTCGCAGGTACACGATCAGGCGCCGGAACTGGCCGAGAAAGCGTCCCGACTAGTCGTTTGCGAAGTTGATCTGTCAGGCGGTGCGCCCAAACTCGTTAATAAAAAGACCGTCTACGAAGGAACGGGTTATCCGTTTGAAGCCCAGGATTTTTTCGATAATGATTCAAAAATGACCTTTGTTCGGTATGAGCCGGTTCGGGACGAAGCTGGGAAACAAACCGGCCTGAATGCGTCAACCATGACCCTCGATCTGAAAACGAACGAAGTGGTTAACCATTCCCAAAAACCGAATACCTACAACGAATGCGAGGGGATTTTTCCGGATGGCAAATACGCTCTGGTCGAAGCCGACCGTCAGTGTGACTGGCTGGGTGGTAAGCGTGGTCCGGCGAACATCGATATCTGGAAACTGAAACTCGATGGCACTGGGAAAGACTTTGTTCGGCTAACCAACTTCAACGATTATGAGGGCGGCAAAGCGTCTAATCCGGTCGTATCGGGTGATGGGAAATACATGGCATTCCAACTGGCAAATACCGCCGATCCAGCTGGCGTGGGCTATGGATTGTTGCTGTACAAGTTTTGATACGTAACGACTAAATGCTTTACTGAACGGCAAACAGGGAAAAAGCAATCTTTTACGTATATGGGTGATCGTTCGGTAGAGTAATTCGATTGATGATTCGCTTTAGAGTAATGGACTGTAATTGAATTCACTACTGCTCCAATCTAATTCTTATTGCCGGTACCACGGGTTTTAACCCGTTCAGGAATTGACTCAAAAAACGGGTTAAAACCCGTGGTACCTTTTTCTCAAACCATTAAGTCAATCGAGTATTAGTAAATCAATATTTTTTAGTGCTTTAGGAATGTAGTCGAGTAACGCTGATCCTATACCAAACCCATGACCGTCGGACTTTTCATACCCTGTTACGTCAACCAGTTTTATCCGCAGGCTGCCATCGCTACGTTGCAGTTGCTACAAAAACTGGACGTCGATGTGGCGTACCCGCCTAAACAGACCTGTTGCGGGCAACCCATGGCCAATTCCGGATTCGAGCATCTGACGAAAGAATGTAACGATCTGTTCGTGACAAACTTTGCCCGCTTCGATTACATTGTGGCGCCTTCAGCCAGTTGCGTACTCCACGTTAAGGAGCATCTGCATTCCGCCGATGACCCAGCGCAGGCTGAGAGTATCCGATCGAAAACCTATGAACTGGTTGAGTTTCTAACCGATGTGCTGAATGTCGAGGATTTGAAAGCCCGGTTTCCGCACAAAGTAGGCATTCACCAGAGCTGCCACGGCTTGCGGGGGCTTCATCTGGCCCAGATGAGCGAACTTAATGCCCCGCCTTTCTCCAAACCCGTCCGTTTGTTAAACATGGTGGACGGACTGGAACTGGTTTCGCTGGATCGACCGGACGATTGCTGCGGTTTTGGAGGAACGTTCTGTATCGCTGAAGAGGCTGTATCGGTTAAAATGGGTAAAGACCGGGTGCTGGATCACCAACGAAACGGAGCCGAGTACATTACTTCGGTCGATCTGTCCTGCCTGATGCACCTGGAAGGCATTTTACAACGGAACAAAACGGGTATTAAAGCGCTGCACATCGCTCAAATCTTAAACTCAACCCACTGATGGAAAAGACGATCAAAGATCATTCCGCCTTAGCGGAGGAGTTTATTAGAGACGAAGAGCGGGTCAACTGGCACGACGGCGCTCTGTGGTGGATTCGTCAGAAGCGCGACATGGCCGCCAAAAACATACCTGAATGGGAAGCGCTACGTGAAGCGGCCTCGCAGATTAAAAACAACGTACTATCGAACCTGCACGATTATTTACTGGAGTTTGAAGCCAATGCTACGAAGAACGGAATAACCGTGCATTGGGCCGCCGATGCTCAGGAACACAACGCCATCGTTTATTCTATTCTGAAGGAGAAGGGCCTTAATCAGTTGGTGAAGAGCAAATCCATGCTGACGGAAGAGTGTCATTTGAACGAATACCTCATTGAACGGGGCGTCGACGTGATCAATTCCGATCTGGGCGAATACATTCAGCAACTGGATAATGAACCACCCAGCCACATTGTATTACCCTGTATTCACAAACGGAAAGAGGAAATCGGCGATATTTTTCATGAACACTTAGGCACCGAAAAAGGCGTATCGGACCCAACTACGTTAACCCGGTTTGCCCGCCGACACCTGCGCAATGTGTTCGTAACGCGACGGGCGGCTCTGACAGGCGTCAACTTTGCCGTTGCCGAAACGGGCGAGTATGTCGTCTGTACCAACGAGGGAAACGCCGATATGGGTGCCCACTTATCCGAGGTGCAGATTTCGTCGATGGGGATTGAAAAGATCATTCCAAAGAAAAAGCATCTGGGTGTTTTCTTACGACTACTGGCACGCAGCGCTACCGGACAGCCGATTACGATCTATTCCAGCCATTTTAAAAAACCGCGCAAAGGCCAGGAAATGCACCTGGTACTGGTCGATTTTGGCCGAAGTCGCCAGTTGGGACGACCTGATTTTCGGAGTTCGCTCAAATGCATTCGCTGTGGAGCGTGTATGAATACCTGTCCGGTTTACCGAAAAAGTGGTGGTTTGAGTTACCATAATACGATTTCAGGACCCATCGGTGCGATTCTGGCTCCGAATCTGGACATGCGGAAGCACGCGGATTTACCCTTTGCCTCAACGCTATGCGGTTCCTGCTCCAATGTCTGTCCGGTGAAAATCAACATCCATGAGCAACTGTATCAATGGCGTCAGGTGATTGTTCAGGAAGGATATGCCGCTAACACCAAAGTGCTGGGTATCAAAGCCATGGCCTGGACATTGTCGTCGCCTGCTTCGTACGCACGTATCGGGAGAGCCGGTCGGTGGGTATTGAACAACATTCCGTTTGCCGTGAACAACAAGTTCAACCTGTGGTACAAACAACGGGAAATGCCCGGCGGTCCGAAGGAATCGTTCGGCGAATGGTACGCTAAAAATGGTCCGAAAGAGGATGAAAAACAGGAATAGACTAACAAAATGAATACCAAAGAGCGCATATTGGCCGCTGTATTAGCGAACCAGCCACCAGCCAGTCCCTTACCCAATATCGATTCATTTAAAGGCACTGACCAGGACCTTATTTCAACGTATAGCGATGTGTTTACCACCATCGGTGGGAGCGTTTTTGTCGTGAAAAGTCTGGCTGAAGTGGAAGGACTGATTCAGGAAACGTTTGATTGTACTCGACGGATCATCACTACGTTGCCGGAACTGCGTGACGTCAGCGATCGGATTGAACTGTACTCGGCGGAGGTAATGCCCCATTCGTTCGAGGATATCGAACTGGCCGTGCTGGAAGCTGAACTGGCCGTTGCCGAAAACGGCGCGGTCTGGCTGACGGAACAACGGATGGGCCAACGGATCATTCCTTACATCTGTCAGCATCTGGCCGTAGTTGTCCCGGCCGAACGTATCGTTCCGACCCTGCACGAAGCGTACGAGAAAATCGGGGTAGGGGACTACGGTTTTGGCGCTTTTATTGGTGGCCCTTCTAAAACGGCCGACATTGAGCAAGCCCTGGTACTGGGTGCCCACGGCCCAATTTCTATGACGGTATTCATTCTGGAGTCGGAAGCCAGTTCGACTACATCCTATCCTGGTGAATAGTCAGGCAAAATCACATTTAGTCTAATCAATTTACTGCTCTATGCGATCCTGCCGGGGGCAGCTGATGTGACGTCGGTTACTTTTAACCGACGCTGGGAGGTTTCTCAAAACCTCGTCAGCATCTTCAACCGAGGTTTCTCAAAACCTCCCAGCGTCAGGTTAAGAACCTGACACCACGCGAGTATAATCGTTTATAAAAACGTAGCTCAGCTTAAATTTTTCTGGATACGTTAGTCTTTGCCTTTCTACCACAACCCCGTTACTAAAGGTTTTACCCTTTAGCTGATCTTCATCCGTAGTGCCAGAATACTTTGATGCTCTACAAAGTGTCTGGCGCATTTGGTCCGGTACATTGCCATCCTGACGTATTAAAATTCAATTTTTCAAAAAAATAATTAAAAATAGACTAAGTGTTTTTGGTACACGAAATCGTCTCTCCTTAAACAGCACCTTACTCAGCTAAGTCATGATTTAGTCGTCCGGGCCAATACCACGTAGCGAACCCAACAATGAATCAACTTCTGCCTTTACTAACCGAAATGGGACACATCCAGCCGCTCAACGTCTCTCCAAACAGGACAAATCCAGCCTTTTGGCGGGAAGAAGACACGACCAAGAATCCCGTGGAAAGACCCCAACTGGATACCGAGCTGTTTATACGAAAAACCTTCGAGCAGGATGTGGATGCAGGAATTAGCCTGCTGTTTCGGCAGTACTATACCCTGTTATGCAGCCACGCCGTACGGTACGTTTCCTCAAAAGCCGTTGCGGAAGATATTGTGTCGGATATTTTCTATGAATTTCACAGTGAGCTTCGGTTTCAGACGATAACGTCTTCGTATCGGGCTTATCTGTTTACGGCGGTTCGCAACCGGGCATTCGATTACATTCGGGCTGAGATGCGGCAGAGCACATCGCTGGACCATGCCGAGTTTGTTCCGGCTCACAGTACACAAAGCCCGGATTCAATTACGCAATACGAAGAGCTTTATCACGACGTAGAGGATGCCATTAACGCAATGCCACTGAAACGACGACAGATTTACGTCATGCATCGCTTTGAAGGCAAAAAATATCAGGAGATCGCCGATGAGTTAAATCTATCCCTGCGTACGGTCGAGTCTCATCTGTATCAGGCCATTCATCAGATCCGAAATGCCCTAAAAAACAAATGGCAGTTTTTGATTTGCTTATTTGCTGCACTTTGGAGCTAAACTTATTTTGGCATTGACTAGGTGTTTTACAGGCGCAAAATCGTCGTATGGTTATTAACGATCTCACCCATGAAACCACGCATATCGAAAGAATCACTTTTCAATTACTTTGCCGGACAGGCGACTGCCCTGCAAAAACAGCAAATTGATGAGTGGGCAAAAGACGAACAGAATCGGGAGTTGTTTTTCGAATGCCTGGCTGCGTGGGAAAACCAGAATAGTCAATTTACCCCCGATGTCAATGAAGCCCTAAAAAAGCATCAACAACGGATGATTCACCAGCCCGTGCGAACAGCTAATACCGTTCCGGGTACTGAAGCAGAAGTTCGTTCATTGCTTTCCTTGCCCTGGATTCGGTGGTTTATTGCGGCCACGATCAGCCTGGTCATTCTATTCAGCGGGCTTCACTTTAAAGACAGTATCCTCTATAAAACTTACCAGACGCCATTCGGAGAAACTAGTACGCTTACGCTTTCAGACGGAAGTCGGGTTACGCTAAATGCCAACTCAACATTACAGGTACCGCGCTTTGGTTTCGGTCAGAATACCCGCGAAGTCATACTGGCGGGTGAAGCTGACTTCTCGATCAAGCACACGCCCAGTCATCAGAACTTCATTGTTCAGACCAATAAAAAATTCGAGGTAGTCGTGCTGGGTACTGAGTTTATGGTCAACACCCGCGAGCACGGACAGAAAGTGGTTCTTAACAAAGGGAAAGTGCAGCTGCGGTATCAGGAAGGTGAAACGGCTAAACAGCTGACCATGAAGCCTGGTCATTTGGTCACGTTCGACCCGGCCGGGCATGCCAGCGTAAAGCAGGTCGCTAACTCGCGGGATTTTGTATCCTGGAAAGAGCATCGATTTGTTTTTGAGCAGACGACACTAGCTGAACTCAGCACTCTTTTCCTGGAAAATTACGGCCTGCAACTTCAATTCCCGGATAAAGACTTGATGCAGTGGACTGTTTCGGGTGCCTTTACGGCCAATAGTGCGGAAGAATTGATTGAAACATTGACGAGTGCCTCCGATCTAACGTACCAACGGCAGGGTAGTAGCCTGATTATAACCCAGCAGCATTAACTAAACCCTTATACTATATGGAAAAATCAGTACGTATTCTACTTCTTATCGGAGTAGGGCTGGGAGGAGTACACCCTGGCTTTTCCCAGATACTGGCCAGAGCCCAGCAGATTCAGCCGCGAGAAGTGTACGCTAAAACCACAACGAATCACTTAACGGATGTGCTGAGAAAATTGCAGGATCATTATGATACAGACATTTTATTCTTCGACCGTAACGTAGAGGGGTTAGTAGTAGCTGCCGACGCCGTTGACCTGAAAGCCAGACTCGAAGAGAACCTGAGTTCAATTCTTAAACCGCTGGGGTTACGCTATAAAAAAGTAAAGAACGGTAGCTACGTTGTAATCGGTAAAAGCTCAGCCGGGAAAGAGGAACCAAACACGGCCCGATTTCCTGTTGGCGCGTCGATCGTTGCTGAGCAATCAGAACCTGAACCGCAAAGGCAACAGACGGTAACGCCTGCTTTGGCGGAGTTATCAGCCGCCAGAGTACAGGTTGTTGATGTTTTGGTTCAGGGGACCGTATCGGACGAAAAAGGAGAGGGCCTGCCAGGCGTTAGCATTTTGCTGAAAGGGACCCAGAAAGGAACGACCACCGATGCTGACGGCCGATACAAACTGGATGTTCCAAACGCGGCTGCTACGTTGATTTTTAGCTTTGTTGGCTATACTTCGCAGGAAATTGTCGTGGGCAATCGCACCAGTCTGAACGTTACGTTGACGGCTGACGACAAAACGCTGAATGAGGTTGTCGTGATTGGATACGGCGCCATTCAAAAGAAAGACCTGACGGGTTCTGTGGCTTCGGTGGGCAGTAAATCCATTCAGGAGATGGCTGCTCCGCGAATTGATCAGGCCCTGATCGGGAAAGTGGCGGGGGTGCAGGTCAAACCCGTTTCGGGCGAGCCGGGTGCCGCTCCGCAGATCCGAATCCGGGGGATTGGTAGTATTTCGGCGGGGGCCGGACCGCTGTACGTCGTAGATGGCTTTCCGATCTCCAGTATTCAAAACCTGAATCCGAACGACGTCGAAACGATCGACGTACTGAAAGATGCTTCGGCTACTGCGATTTACGGATCGCGGGGCGCTAATGGCGTCGTGATCATCAATACCAAACGAGGCAAACTGGGCAAGGCTGCCATCAATCTCAGCTATCAGTTTGGTTTTCAGAAAATAGCTAAACGTCCGGTGCTACAAACGGGGCTGGAAGAAGCGCAGCATTATTACGATGGCGTGCGTAACCGGAACCTGGATGAAGGCAACGACGTCTCCGGCGACCCGCTTAAATGGAAGGCACCCGTTCCGCAAACCATTCTGGACGTACTGTCGGGTAAACTCACCACCAACGAAGACCCCCTGGATGCCATTTTGCGTACGGCCTCCCAGCAACAGTATCAGCTGACGGCGTCGGGTGGCAGCGAAAACATGCGCTACGCCATCGGTGGCGAGTTCTTCAATCAGGACGGGATCATACTGAATACCAACTTCAAACGGTATTCGGTCCGGGCCAATCTCGACGCGAAACTGTCGCCGAAACTCTCGTTAAAAGTGAATCTGAATCCGTCTTACACAGACAAACTCAATGTAGGTGGAGCAGGGGCCGAAGACATAGCCACGTTTTCCGACATTACCAACAACCCGCTGTATAATGCGCTGGTCATTCCGCCTTATCAATCATTATACAATCCCGACGGCAGTTATTACCCGTTCGGCAATGGGCTGGATGCCGTTGTGACCAGCAAAAATCCACTGGCCCTGGCCAACGAAATTAAAGCCAGACAGAAAAGCGTTGGTTTTCTGGGGAACACGTTCCTTGAATATGCTATCCTGGATAATCTGAAGGTCAACGTCATGCTGGGCATTAACCTGATGAGCATCAAAGGCAGCTACTTCAAACCCCAGATGGCGGCTTTTCTGAATGAGCTGGCGTCGGGCACCGACAATGCGTCGCAACGGTTGAACTGGATCACGGAAACGACGGTGAACTATACCAAAAGCTTCGGGAAACATAACTTCACCGGCTTGTTGGGCTACACGACGCAGCGGGAAACGTTTGAATCCAACACGCTGACCAGCAACCGCTATCCCAATAACCTCGTGCCGACCTTAAGCGCCGTGAGCGGAATTCTGACGGGGGGCTCTTCCAACGTAGCGGAGTGGTCGCTGCTGTCGTATCTGGGACGTATCAACTACAACTACAACAGCAAATACTACGTAACGGCGTCGATGCGGACCGATGGTTCCTCCCGTTTCGGGGCGCAGAACAAATACGGTCTTTTCCCGTCCTTCGCGCTGGCCTGGCGGGTTTCTGATGAGAATTTCATGAAAGATTTCCGGTTTGTGAGCGAACTGAAACTGCGCACCAGCTATGGAAAAACCGGCAATAACAACATCGGAAACTACGACCACCTGGCTACCATCAACTACGAAAAATACGTACTTGGCGGAACAGGAGTGGGTGGCTTTTCGCCCGGACGGTTGTCCAACCCAAATCTGACCTGGGAGACTCAGCAACAGGTCAACGTGGGTCTTGACGTGAGTTTTCTCAACAATCGACTGGCGCTGACGCTGGATCACTTCCTGTCGAAAAATACGGATCTGCTGCTGAACGTAAACATCCCGGATATTACCGGATTCAACACGGCCTTGCAGAACATCGGTGAAGTAAAAAATACGGGCTGGGAACTAACCCTCAATACCGTAAACACGCAGGGTGCTTTTAAATGGCAGACCGCGCTCAATTTCTCGGCTTATAAAAATGAGGTCGTTCGCTTAGGGTCGTCGGGCGATCCTATTATTTCAGGCGGTAACATTACCCAGATTGGACAGCCCATCGGTATGTTCTATGGCTGGCTCGCTGATGGTATTTTCAAGACCAAAGCCGAACTGGACAAAGGGCCGCTCTGGAATCCGGGCGGGCGGGATGCCTCCCGCGTAGGTGACGTTCGATTCGTGGATGTCAGCGGCCCTAACGGCACTCCAGATGGGGTTATCAACAGCCTTGACCGGACCATTATGGGTTCCCCTTACCCTGATTTCTATTATGGAATGACCAACAGTTTTTCGTACAAAAACCTTAGTCTGAGCATCAGTCTGCAGGGGGTACAGGGAAACGACGTACTGGCTTTATCAAGGGATCAAATGGCGAACAATCGCGCTCGCTTCCGACAATATGCCTTTATGAATGACTACTGGAAATCGGAGGCCGATCCGGGTAATGGGTATTCTGTGCGGCCCAACGACGTACCGACGGGTAACTTCAGAGGACTCTATAGTCAACGCTGGCTGGACGACGGCTCTTATCTACGGATCAACAACATCAACGTTGGTTATGCGCTTCCCGAAAACATTGCCCGGAAAGCCCGACTGAGTTCGGTACGCCTATCGGTGACAGCCAACAACCCGTTCCTGTTCACGAAGTTCATCGGCTTTAATCCAGACGTTAGCCGAAGCGACAGTCCACTAACACCGGGCAATGAGCGATACGATTATCCCACTGCGAAAAGTATTCTGTTTGGTATCAACATTGGCTTCTAACCTATTCAATACCAATGAAAAAGATCGTTTCACTTGTTGCACTGGTCACGTTGTTGATGACCTCCTGTCAGAAGACTTTTATCGAAATTCTACCCGTCGATACCGTAACGGTCGACGTACTGTATAAGACCGATAAAGATTACCAGGATGCCGTCGTTGGCATTTACGGCATCTATCAGGATCAGTACGCGAACATGTATTACTTCGGCGATATACGCGGAGATGATGTCTGGGATGAGCTGGTCAAAGGGACGCCGGGCGCTGTCGATAATTTTACCCTTTCTAACGACGATGCCCTGCTGATTAACACCTGGCGGAATTACTACAAAGCCATCACGCGGGCCAATACGTTGCTGGAGCGGATTGCTACGGCCGATGCCGCCGTTATTACCAACAAAAACCGGCACATTGGTGAAGCTGAATTTCTGCGGGCGCTGGCCTACTTTGACCTGGTCCGAATCTTTGGCGACGTACCGCTGGTGACCAAATCTTTATCTATCGATGAGTCCTATAAAACGCCCCGCGAAAAAGTGGATAAGATTTATGATGAGATTATCATCAAAGACTTACTCGATGCGGAAGCCAAACTACCTGCCAGTTATGCCGGTGCCGAGGTGGGTCGGGCCACGAAAGGAGCTGCCCGGGCCTTGCTGGGGAAAGTGTATCTGACTCGGAAGGATTTTGCGAAAGCCGAACCGAAACTACAGGAAGTGACTACCATGGGGTATTCGTTGCTCCCGAACTGGACTGACCTGTGGGATTATACAAAAAACGAGCACCATGCCGAATACATCTTCGATATTGAATATGAGCAGGGATTGGGTGGCGAAGGTAGTATTTACACCAATCGCTTTACGCCTAAAGTCACTTCAATGATTACGTTTTACGGCATCGCCGGTTCGGTTGATGATCAGAATACGCCCCACCAGGTGCTGTTCGATCTGTTTGACGCTAAAGATAAACGGAAAGACCTGACGGCTTCGAAAGGCTACACTGATGCGACGGGTAAGTTTATTCCGCTGTTGGTTTCCTCCAACAACATGTCGGCCTATACCCGGAAATACATTACCAGAATCACGACCGCCAACGACAGTCCGGCCAACTGGAAAGTCATTCGCTACGCCGATGTTTTGTTGATGTATGCCGAAGCGCTGAACGAGAACGGTAAAACCGCGACGGCCTTGCCTTATCTGAATCAGGTCCGTACCCGGGCCGGGCTCGATCCGCTGGCAACGGGAATAACCCAGACCGCGCTACGTGATCAGATCGTTCTGGAGCGTCGTCGGGAACTGGCGTTTGAAGGACACCGCTGGTTCGATCTGGTTCGGACGGGTCAGGCGTACACGGTCATGCAGAAATACGGTATGAAACAACACATGACCGTCTTTCCGGTGCCGCTGGCGCAGGTTCAGCTAGTGAATAACCCGACGATATTTCCGCAGAACCCGGGCTACCAGTAAGTTGAATATCATTGCTCGATAGAATCGCTTTAGCAGTCCGGCTGCATTATGGTAACACTACGTACTAATAAATTCTGGCTCTTTTCTATTAAAAATGAAATTATGAAAACAATGAAAACCGTTTTCGCGCTGCTTCTAGGCGGCTTATTCTTCATGTCAGCAACCGCCTGGATAGCATCATCGGGCGATAAACTGGTGGTTAATGCACCCAAGCCAGCGCCTAAAGTGCAGCGTTTGTTATACGTAGTGACGCCCGGTATCCGAAACTATCTGGGCTATGGTGGGCATGGAATTCAGGTCTTCGACATCGACAATAACCACAAGTTCGTCAAATTCATTAAGACCCCTGGTGGTCTGTTAAAAAAAGACATACCATCCCCCACAGGTTCGTCAAAAAAAGGCGTACCATCGAATGTAAAGGGCGTTGATGTGAGCCTGGCTACCAACTGCATTTATATCAGCACCCTGGAGGCCATTCAGTGCATCGATCTGGTCACGGAAAAAACGCTATGGGAAAAAGAATACGAAGGCGGTGTCGACCGAATTTCCATATCGCCCGATGGCAAGATCATTTACGCACCCTCGCTCGAAAAAGCACACTGGAACGTTGTCGACGCTAAAACGGGGGATGTAATTACCAAGATCGTTACCAACTCCGGGTCACACAACACCATTTACGGACCCGACGGCAAAGAGGTGTACATGGCCGGGCTAAAATCACCGATGCTGAACGTAGCGGATACGAAAACGCATACCGTTAGTCGGCAGGTAGGTCCCTTTGGTGCTGAGATTCGCCCTTTTACAATTAATGGTTCGCAGACGCTTGTGTATGTGAATGTCAACGGCCTGCTTGGGTTTGAAGTGGCGGATTTAGTCACCGGAAAATTTCTGCACCGCGTGGTGGTTGAAGGCTGGAATGTGGGTGAAGTAAGACGTCATGGTTGTCCCAGTCACGGCATTGGCCTGACACCGGATGAAAAAGAGCTTTGGTTGTGCGACGGGCATAATCTCCGTCTGCATGTTTTCGACAACACGGTGATGCCGCCCGTACAGAAAACGACCATAGCCCTAAAAGATATGCCCGGCTGGATCACGTTTAGCCTGGATGGTAAATATGCGTATCCAGCAACCGGTGAGGTCATTGATGTGAAAACCCGAAAAATTGTTGCTTCTCTGGAAGATCAGGATCACAATGATGTACAAAGCGAGAAAATGGTAGAAATCCATTTCAACGGAGGTAAACCCGTTGCCGCTGGCGATCAATTTGGCCTGGGACAGGTGAAAAAGGTGAGTAAGAATTAACGAAGCAAAGAGGCTCTTTTTTGTCATGCCGCACTGGCAAACCGGTCGGCATGATAAAAACGCTCTTCTCACCTCATACTAAATAGCACAACAATGCAACACGCTAAGCTACTGTCGGTTCTCTTCCTGAGCGCTGCCTGTCTGAGTGGTTTTACGGTACGTGCTCAGTCTGCTGGAGGATGGACTGAGAAAAAAGCGGAGCAATGGTACGGCAAAATGGATTGGCTCAACGGCTTGTCCGCCAAACCAGCCAATCCTATTAACAAGGAGGAGTTTGCCCGGCAATATAACGGCAACAAAGCTGCCTGGGATAAAGCGTTTGCCTTTCTGAAAAACACAGATTTTACCCGGCTCCGGCCCGGTAAATACCCCATCGACGACGAAAACGTCTATGCTACCATTAGCGAAGGCCCTCCGCGCGAAATCTCCAAGTCAAAATTTGAGGCTCATCTCAACTACAGCGACATTCACTACGTCGTGAAAGGAAAAGAGCAGATTGGCATTATTCCCGTCGAGAAAGTGAAATCGAACGTGGCCCAGGAATATAGTGCCGATAAGGACATCGGTTTTTATACGACTGATGAAGGTAAATTTTACGTAGCCGAGCCAGGGATTTTCTATATCGTTACGCCCAAGGAAGCGCACAATCCCAGTAATAAAGTGGACGGATACGACGGCGTCAAAAAAGTAGTAGTTAAAGTCAGAACAATTCCATAACTGGTAGTCAAACCGGTCGATATTTCTTTGTTCAGCAAATCCTCACTCCCTATGCGATTAGTGTTTTTAGATACGAAAACCATTGGTGATATACCCAATCTAAACCTGATAGAAAACTATGGTCAGGTAACGTATTACGAAACGACGTCGCCCGAACAAACCCTGGAACGGACGAAAGATGCGGACATAATTATCTCGAACAAAGTGGTTCTGGATCAGTCGATCATCGAGCAGTCACCTAACCTGAAGCTGATTTGCATAGCCGCTACCGGAACCAACAATGTGGACAAAGTTGCCGCCGAAAAACGCGGAATTCCGGTAAAGAACGCAATGGATTATTCAACCCAGAGCGTGGCCCAGGGGACTTTTGCCATTCTACTGCAATTGCTCGTCGATATACCCTATTTCGATCAGTATGTAAAGGGAGGAAGCTATTCAAAGACGGACATTTTTACCCATTTCGGCAGGGGGTTCTGGGAGTTGACTGGCAAACGATTCGGGATTGTCGGCCTGGGAAATATCGGCCGGCAGGTGGCAAAAATTGCCGAAGCGTTTGGCTGTGAAGTCGTGTATTATTCGACCTCCGGCCAGAACACGCAGCAACCGTATCAGCGGCTGGAATTGGATGAGTTCTTACGTACCTGTGATGTGATTTCCATTCACGCACCGCTGAACGACAGCACGGCCAACTTCTTTAACTACGACCGCCTGACATGCCTGAAAAAGTCGGCCATTTTGATCAACGTCGGTCGGGGCGGTATTGTCAATGAGGCAGATTTAGCCAGGGCGCTGGATGAAGGCTTACTGGCCGGAGCGGGAATCGACGTATTCACCAAAGAACCGATCAGCCCGGAGAATCCACTGCTGCATGTTCAGCATAAAGAAAGACTGGTCCTAACTCCACATGTTACCTGGGCCAGTATCGAAGCCAGAACGCTACTGATGGAAAAAGTGGGGCAAACTATTGAGGAGTTTTTGAAGAATGAGCCGTCAGTTGAACTAAATGGCTGAATGGGTACCACGGGCCGGGCCGCGGTGGGGCTTGGGCCGGAGGGGGCGTGATGTCCCATAGGGGCCG
>NZ_JACXAA010000019.1 GCF_014699035.1 Spirosoma validum | reverse complement strand
AGAAGATGGATTCGACACCCAATCAACTTCTGTGGCCCTTTTTACATTCAGTCAGGCAATAACTTTAGACAACTTCACTAATAAAACTTTAGAGGCAATTCCTAAATTCATGGGCATGTCCTACCCTTAAAAAGGTTTGTTTAGATCAAGTCTTCCGATTTTTGCAGCATGAGATACGTAGTTCTTCTGTTACTGATTTTATTGGGATTCAATGCCACGTCACAGGTTCTCCGAAAAAGAACCGTCAGGTTGATGGGCAGTCGGTTCGATATTACCCTTGTTGCAACCGATTTCCTCTCAGCCGAACGTAATATCGACACAGTGATTGCTGAAGTGACACGGATCGAGAATTTAATCTCTGACTGGAAAGCGGATACCCAGATTTCGCAGGTTAATAAAAATGCTGGTGTCGCCCCGGTTCGGGTAGACCCGGAAGTATTTGCTCTGACGGAACGGGCACTTCATTTCTCTAAAATCACGAACGGGGCTTTTGATATTAGCTTTGCTGCAATGGATCGGATCTGGAAATTCGACGGCTCGATGACAGAAATGCCGAGCCCAGAAGCGGTCAGGAAATCGGTAGAGAAGGTGGGTTATAAGAACATCGTGCTGGATCGCGAACACTCTACTATTTTTCTGAAACGAAAAGGAATGAAGATTGGCTTCGGTGCGCTAGGGGAGGGATATGCCGCTGACCGCTGCCGCGATATGATGCTGGCAAAAGGTGTTAAAGCGGGAATTGTCAACGGCTCCGGCGATATGAGTACCTGGGGCAAACAGCCGGATGGGAGCGATTGGACCATTGGCATCACCAATCCACTACGTAACGATACCGTTTTCGCAGTTGTACCGCTACGTCATAGCGCGATAGTAACTTCTGGTAGTTACGAGAAGTTCGTGGTGTTCAATGGCAAGCGGTACGCACACATTATCAATCCCAGCACAGGCTATCCGGCAACGGGCGTAAGCAGCGTAACGGTCTTCGGTCCTAGTGCTGAAACGGCCAATGGATTTAGTACGTCGCTGATGGTGCTGGGCAAAGATGCCGGGCTGAAACTAATCAAAAAGTACCCACAGTACAGCTATATCCTAATCACCGACGAAGGACAGATTTTTTTCTCCCCGAATTTGGGTTTGAAACAGCATAGTTTGTAGTAATCGTCATTCTTTATTCCTGATGAGCGATGAGACGGGGTTAAAGAAAGTCCTGTGCGGAAGTACAAGCGATGATGGCGGAAAATCCATTATATAGATAGTATCTTTAAAGCCAGAAAAAGAACCCTCAAGATCTGGTTCAAGTACTATTATGTTTTTAGAAAAGATCAAATCCGGAGAATCAGGCGTGCTGCTTTACGGCATCACTCCGCCAAAAGCCGGGACTACCCCTGAACGCGTTACCGAGATTGCCCAAAAAACAATGGAGCGACTGGCTACCCTGGACATCGATGCCCTCGTAGTTTATGATGTACAGGATGAGTCGGCCCGGACAGCAGAAGAAAGGCCCTTTCCGTTTATAAATGCGCTTGATCCCCTTGTTTTTGCCTCCGGATATCTGGATACGTTAACCATCCCGAAAATAATCTACCGACCTGCCGGTAAATTTTCTACCATAGAGCTATCCGACTGGCTGGAACGACTGCACGAACAAAATTTCTATCCTGTTTTTGTCGGCGTGCCTGCGCCGGATTTTCCGGTAAAAACCAGCCTCCCGGAAGCGTACAAGATCTGGAGCAAACACCAGGATACATCCGTTATCGGCGCTGTAACCATCCCTGAACGACACAAAGTGCTGAAAGATGAAGATGTCAGGATGCTGGACAAGATGAACTGCGGAGTATCTTACTTTATCTCACAGTGTGTTTTCAATCTTGACTACGCTAAGCAGGTCATCGAAGATCTGGCCCTTAGGTGTAACAGGCAGGCAATAAAATCTCCGACGATCATTTTCACGATTACCGCTTGCGGATCTGTCAAAACACTGCATTTTATGGAGTGGCTGGGTATTCACGTACCGGATGAATTGAAAGAAGAGCTGGAAAAATCTGACGATATTCTTGAAAAATCAGTAAATATCTGCCTCGATATTGCCAAAGAGCTAACCACATACTGTATGGAACGATCTATCCCTTTCGGCTTCAATATTGAAAGCGTTGCCATCCGTAAAGCAGAGATCGAAGCTTCGATCTATTTAGCGAATGAGATAGGTCAGATACTGAAGGATAAAGGGGTGAGGAAGTCGTCAGAAGGTAAAGCTTTTGAAGTTACAAACGGCTAGCAAACCAATACCAGGTACGTGAAGTAAGAGAAAAATCCAGACTTCGAATTCTAAGCGTAGTAACACGGATTAAATAAATCAAGCTGATTAAAACCAACGGCTCTCGCTCCAATCTGACCGGAGCGAGAGCCGTTGGTTTTAAAGGTTACAGAAACGGAGTGTTCGCTTAGTCGATCGGAAGCAGTTTTTGAAACGCATTACCGCGCGGTTCCGTATTCGCCCAAACGTCAACTGGCATTTTGTTTAATAGTGTGAACTATTTCGTACGGATGTTAACGGTCCGGCAACCTGGCGCAACGAAGGATATTCTTTTGCATAACCAGAGACCCGCGGGGCACTACTACCTTTTTATTTGCCAATGAACGTTCATTGGTTCAAGGCAGTTAAGAACCGTTCGGGGTAGCGGGTGCCTGAAACGATTCCGGCTGGCATAATCGCTTCGATGCTCTGTATGTCATCCTCGGTGAGTTGTACGTTTTCGGATTTATAATTTTCTTCGAGATGGTTGATACGTTTGGAGCCAGGAATAGTGATTATATCGTCGCCCTGGGCGAGCACCCAGGCAATCGCTAACTGTGCAGGGGTACAGCTTTTTTGGGCCGCCAGCGTTTTGATCTTTTCGACCAGATCAAGGTTCTTGTAGAAGTTCTCGCCCTGGTAGCGGGGCATGTGTATACGACTGTCTTTGAGATCTTCGGGCGTTCTGATTTCTCCGCTTAGAAAACCCCGGCTTAGTGGAGCATAGGCAACCAGACCAATACCTAGTTCGCGGATGGTTGGAAGGACTTCGGCTTCAATATCGCGAGTCCAGAGCGAGTACTCTATTTGCAGGGCGGTGATGGGATGTACGGCAGCAGCCTTACGAATCGAAACGGCCGATGCTTCAGAGAGACCAATGTACCGAACAATACCTTTTTCTACAAGGTCAGCCAGTGCGCCGATCGTATCGTCAATAGGGACATTTGGATCTACCCGTGCGGGCGTATAGAGGTCGATGTAATCCGTTTTAAGTCGTTGGAGGCTGTAAAAAACAGCGTTACGTATGTAGTCAGGACGGCCACTTACCGGACCGGGTCCCATAGAGCCGTTAGGTCCGGGCGTAACCAACTGACCCGTTTTTACGGAGAGAAAGGCTTTGTCACGTTTGCCTTTGATGGCCTGGGCGATTAGCTCTTCATTGTGGCCAACGCGATAATAATCGGCCGTATCTAAAAAATTGTGTCCGAGTTCAAGCGCTCGTTCGATGGTGGCGATGGATTCTTTATCGTCGGATTGCCCGTAGGCGCCCGACATACCCATACAGCCTAAACCCACCGCCGATACAAGAGGGCCGTTTGTTCCTAGTTTTCGGTTCATCATTTGTGTATTTATTTCGAGAACAAAGGTCTGGCGAATCCCAGAAAAGGAGCCGGACAAATCGGATTAGTTCCCTGACAAATCCTGGATGAACGTAGCAATCGTTTGGCCAGTCACTTTTTTAAACAACCGGGAAAAGTATTCAGGATCGTTGAAGCCGAGGTCGTAGGCCAGTTCCTTGATGGAGCTTTCAGCATAATAAAGACGTCGCTTGGCTTCCAGAATGAGCCGGTTGGTGATGAACGCTTTGGGAGAAAGGCCGGAGTAGTGTTTAACGATTGTATATAAACTGTGGGGGTTGAGGGCCATTTTTTGGGCAATCTCACTGACGGTTGTATGATCGGTAAGGTTGTCTTCGACAAAGAGTTTGAAGCGGATGTATTGAGAAAGTTTGTCGTCGGCTGGGCTTTTGTCGGCGGAAAAATAAGCTGCGTTGATTTCGGTCAACAGGCTGTTGAGGTGAGCTAGGATGAGTTCAGGATCGGTATCCATCCTGCTTACTAAGTTGAGCAGTATGTCGAAGGTAAATTTTAGCCTTGCAGCCGCTGATGTGGTGAATTTAATTTTTTGATTGTTCAACGGGTTGACAAGAAAAGGATATTGTTTTGGCAACAGGGAAAGACAGTTTTCATCAAAACCAAGCTTGACGTAGTCAGTGCCATGTTTGGTAGTTGGGAGCCGGTGAATTTGGTGAGGCAGAATGAAAAGGAGTTCGTTGGCATTGATCTCGAATTGTTGAAGATCGACGCCATGCTGGGTGCCACCTTCCAGCATAAAGAGGAAAAAGTAGTACGGTTTGCGATGGGTAAGACCGTACTGATCAAGGTTTTCGGAAGGAATATGGCCGAAAGTGGGAGAGATGAGACGGATAGCGAGTTTGTTGTTTTGTCTATAGAGCGTAAGAAATGATCCGATATCCTGCATCCGGTAAAAGTAGTGAAAATTAGCAGTTGGGGGATTGAGCCGTAGCTCAGTAACCTTGATCCTATATTGTTATCAGCCTGCGTATCGTACTTTTAAGGCAAAAATTTTAGAAACATACGGACTATAAATCCCTGGTTTAATGCACACCCTTTTACCTTTTCTGCTCGCCATGATAGCGGCCATCGTGTTGCTGAACATGTGGGCTAACAAACTAAAAATTGCGTATCCGATTCTGCTGGTGGTTGCCGGGCTTCTGGTAAGTTTCATGCCGGGACTGCCTAGGGTACGTATCAATCCCGACCTTATCTTTTTTATTTTCCTGCCGCCACTCTTATTTGAGGCTTCCTGGACGATCTCGTTTAAAGAGATGAAAAAATGGTGGCGTATCATTGGTAGTTTCGCCTTTCTTGTCGTGTTTTTTACTGCCTTGTCCGTAGCGGTAGCGGCTAACCATCTCATTCCAGGATTTACCCTTGCTTTAGGATTTTTATTGGGAGGCATCGTATCTCCACCCGATGCGGTAAGTACTGGAGCCATTACCAAGTTTGTAAAAATCCCCAAATCTACGTCGGCTATTCTGGAAGGCGAAAGCCTGCTCAACGATGCGTCATCGCTGATCATTTTCCGCTTCGCACTGGTCGCTGTGGGTACCGGTCAGTTCATCTGGCAGGAAGCGACTCTGAGTTTTGTCTGGATGGTACTGGGCGGTGCGGGTATTGGCTTGCTGCTGGCCTGGATTTTTGTTCAGGCACATAAACGCCTTCCGCTCGATGCGCAATCCAACATAGCGCTGACGCTTATCGAGCCTTATTTTATGTATTGGGTGGCGGAGCAGCTTCATTGCTCGGGCGTACTGGCGGTAGTGAGCGGTGGCTTGTTTATGTCGGCCAGGCGACTTGTTTTTCTAAACAGTGCCAGCCGTATTCAGAGCTTTAGCGTCTGGGAAAGTTTCGTGTTTATTCTGAATGGGGTGGTTTTTCTGATCATCGGTCTGGAGCTTCCCGAAATTGTCGAGGGTCTACGTACGAATGGCATTCCATTACGTACCGCTATTGGCTATGGGATATTGGTGACAGGGGTATTGATTGCCGCCAGAGTCATTAGTTCGTATGCGGCACTACTGGCTACGCTTATCTTCCGGCCTGGCGTAATGCCTCGTGCCCGATCCAACAGAAGACGTTTGCTGATGCCCCTGCTACTGGGCTGGACGGGTATGCGGGGTGTTGTGTCTCTGGCTGCGGCTTTGGCTATACCCATCACCTTGGATAATGGTATCGCTTTCCCACAAAGGAACCTCATTCTATTTATTACGTTTGTTGTAATCCTGCTTACGCTTCTGGTACAGGGACTTACACTCCCTTACTTGGTAACACGGTCGGGGTTGTTTGACGGCATAATCGAAGAAGAATCAGAAGAAGTGACCAGACAAAAGATGAAACAAGGCTTGAAACAACACGTCTATCAGTTTCTAAAGGCTAAATATGAAAGCGAGCCGGCTGGTTACGCCGGTATGGAGAAATTCTTGAAGCAATGGGAAGAACGCGCCAAAGCCGCCGATGACAGCTGGATGAATGAAAAGACAAAGGCAATTTTTGTGGAATTACTCGAAATCCAGCGGCAATACCTTACCGAACTCAACAAAGACCCGAAGATTGACGAAGACATTATCCGACAGCAATTATATCAAATTGATTTGGAAGAAGAACGGTTGAAGATCATTTAATCCTGCCAAAAAAGGTGATTTCAGAATTTGCCATGCCTGAGCTTAGCACCAGTAAGACATTCACAACGATAAAAGCCTAGTAGCAGTCCATTAAAATCTGGCTGTGTGATTGGTAAACGCTGACGCTCTGGCCCAGTTTCGTCTGACAGATGGTTTCGAGCAGAGTAAGGACATCCTTTTGCATAGCCAGCGATCCGCAGATCATCAGGACACCGTGTATCATCAACGTATTGGCAATGAAGTCGGCATCGCGGGTGAGTAGGTCGCTAACGTACTGTTTTTCGCCCTCCCGCGAATACGCTACGTGTAGATTCGTGAGTTGTTGAGCTGACCGGCTTGCTTCCAGAAAATCTTGGTAACTATCGAACGACCTGCTTTGCCGGAAACCGCAGTACAAATGGCAGGGCACTTGCTGTTTATTATCACTAATCATCCCCAGAAACGGAGCGATGCCCGTGCCATTGGCGATCATCACAACGACCGGCGCTTTTTTCGGAAAATGGAAATGATCGTTGCTGACGATTTTAGCGCGAATCGTGTCGCCGGGTGTTAGTCTGTGTAAAAAGCTGGACCCCAGTCCGTTCTCATGCAATCGGACACTAAGCTGGAGTTCTTTATCGAGCATGCCAATCGAATACAGACGCTCGCGATAGTCGTTGGCCGGATAAATAGCCAGCAAATCTCCCGACGTAACGGGCCGCTTGCGATTGGGTTGCAAGCGAATCAGAAACGTACCGTCTGGCTGTGCGGTGCCAGTGTTGTTAGTTACGGTCAGCGTATCAAGATCAGCCGCGGGAATCTTCAGCAAGTCCGACGTAACGGGCATCGGTAGGTTGGTTTGCTGTGACCAGGCTTCGGCCCATAAAGCAAATTCGTCCGGTGAGCGATCATTAACCGTATGGATGTCGACCAGCGGAACGGCCCATTTCTGACGGGAAAGCAACTGATTTACTTCGAAGGCGAATTTGCAGAAATCGGGATAAGCGTGCGATCCAAAACCGACTACAGAGTAGCGCACCGGCTGCGATTGCGGATATGTTTCGATCAACGTAGCAAACCGGTTGGCATTGGTCGGTGCATCGCCAATCCCATACGTAGCGGTCAGCGCAATCAGGTGCTCTGCCCTGGGGAAAGCGGTATACTTATTGAACTCGGTCAGGAAGGATTTCTCGCCTTGCTTGAGCAATTGTTGATGAATGATCTGGGCAAACCGGAACGTGGTACCGTTCTCCGATCCAACTAGAATTATGAATCGGCTCTCATCGGCAGTGTGCCTATTTTTCGCTCGGTTCGCCAGTCGTTTGAGCGTAATGGCGAAGCCGGAATAGATGAAAAAGAGAATGTTTCCCGATGCCACGGCCAGGATAATGGCCCAAATGGCACTGGCTCGTCCAGTGTGCAAATCCAGACTCAGGTTGGTGAGCAAAAGCGCAGTAGGATACCGGTTTTCGCTGAGAATGTCGCCTGTTAGCTGATTGACGGTCAGTTCGCGGTCCTTAAGTTTCAGCGTGTAGTAATCTTCGACATCGTCCGAAAACGGAAATTCGACACTCTGTACCTCCGCAAGCCGCGTATTCTGAAAAATAGTAAAGTCGGCTAGCTTTCGTTCAGGCTTTGCCTTTATGGAGTCGAAGTCGATTTTGGGAGAAACTTTCTCCGCTCCAACCAGACCAAATCGATCAAGAGAAAGATACGTTCCCGACAGGGCAATCACGAAAATCGGAATCAGCGATAGTCGCCCCAGCACGACGTGGTAATACTGCGCGAAGTTGGCCCGAACGATCCGGGTAAAGAAGCGTTTGACACCCCGCTGCCGCTGAATAATCAGCATAGTGCCGGAAATGGTAATCAGCAGCAGAAGGAATGCCGTTAGTCCGATGAAAAACCGGCCAGCTTCGTGCAGAAAAAGTGACCGGTGGAGCGCGGTGACCCACTGGAAAAATTCACTCTGGGGCGTAGGTGTGCCCAGGATTTTACCGGTCTGCGGATCAACGTAAGCGGTTAGATTTTTGCCGTCGGCATCGCTTCCCTTAATCTGTACAAACTGGTTGGCGTCAACGCTCAGTTCACTAATTTCGGAGAAACTTTTTTTCAGAATGGGCAGCGTCTGGGCCAGGGTAAGTTGGCTTATGGTATCAGTCCGATATGGTTGCATTTTCTGCAATACGGGTTCAAACGCCAGAATAACTCCCGTAACTGAAGCCAGGGTCAATAAAAGAAAAGAAGATACAGCCAACACTAAGTGACTGTATCTCCAGACAGAAATGGTCATAAATCGAGGCCCTGTTAATTAGGGCAACTTAGTTGCTAGTGTTGGGGCTAAAGCGTACGTAGCGGATAAAGCCTGTCCCCTCACTCTTGGCAGAAAGTGCTGCTGTCGTCAGCGGAATTTCGATGTCTTTTGCATGATCCTCTTTGTCCTCCACAGCACTTTCGAACCGTAGTTTATAATCTTTATCGAGCTTCGAATTGTCGATGTCCAGCACGATAACGCTGCGATCGCCACCGGCCACCGACGCCCCGCTGATGGCGCTGATGTTGGGCGTTTTTTTGCCAAGCGCCTTGTACCATGCTTTTACGTCTGGATACCATTTTTTATCAGAACCGAGCACGTACAGGGTTTTCTCATAGGCACCTTTCCCGTTCATGAGCGAAACGGCGACGTACGCTTTTTCGCCCATGTAATTGGTCATCTGAATCATGCACTTGTACTGGGAAGTGCCGGATTGCTGTGCAAACGAAGCCGACGATCCGGTCACTATCAGGGACAGAATCAGCAAGCCGATTATATGTAAACGAGACATAGCTTCTATTTCAGAAAGTTAACGGATACGTTGTTTTTCGACAGCGATTCATTTTCACTGGCCAGATCGAAAGCGGTTTCTTTAAAGTTGGTCGGAATGTCTTTCTTCGCCCCGATCGACAACAGATATTTCATCATAGCATCATCTTTCGACACCATCGCAGCCTTGTGTAGCGCGGTGATGCCTTCCTTGTTACGGGCGTTAACATCGATCTGAAGAGATTCCAGCCGTTTCACCAGCGACAGGTCATTTTTGGCAACGGCTAAGTGATACAATGTATTACCGTTCTTCTGAGGGGCTTTCACGTCGAGACCTTTGTCCTGAAGCAGTTTCAGTTTTGCCTCAAAATCATCGGGTCGCGATTGTACCAAATAAGCAGTCAGATTGTCTCCGTTTTTGTCTGTTACGTTAATGTCGGCTCCTTTAGTTAACAGATAGGTCGTTACTTCAGGCGAATTACCCCGCACGGCCATAGCCAGTGCCGTTGCCCCTTTCTGATTGGGCTGATTGATGTTTTTTACTTTTGGTATCAGCATCTCCAGGACAGCAACGTCCCGGTTGGAAGCAGCCGCATTCATAAATGTTGTATTGCCTTCTTCGTCAGCCTGATTAACATCGACGCCTTTATCCAGAAAGTGCTGAATGATTTCATTTTGTTTAGGTCGGCGAACAAGAGCGTGCAAGACGTTTTCACCAGCCTTGTTTGTCACAGTCGGTTTGATACCCAGGCTTTCCAGATATTGGAACACTTCGATGGGCGCAGCACCCTGACGTCCTCCCTGGCTAGCCATAATTATGGCCGTAGGGTTTACGGGAACTCCTCGTTGCTGTAGCGCTTTTAGTACGTCGATATTACCACCCCTGGCAGCGTAGCTAAACGCATTATTACCAACTGCGTCCGTACTTTTTAGATCCAGGCCTTTTGAGACAAAGTAATCGGTCAATTTGAGGTCTTTGTCGTTGGCGACCGCAATCAGTAACGCATTGGCTCCGTCATGATTCAGGTCTTTTTTCAGGTTGGCACCGTTACGTAGGCACAAGTCATAGACCTGCGTGTTCGGTTGCCCGCCAGCGGCCGCAAAATTCAATACCGTCATGCCGTGGCTGTCCTCTACGTTAGTTTTAGACCCTTTTGAAAGCAAATATTCCATGATCTCTACGTTACCTCGCATGGCGGCCCAGTGCAGGTAGATACGGCTATCGTGCGTGATTTTGTTAACGTCGTTGCCGGGTTGTGCTAACAGATACTTGATTGTCTCATTAGGTGCCTGGGCGTTGATCGCCATCACAACGGGATCAAAACTCGCCGGATTGAACTGCGACGGGCTGTTCCCTTTCTCAATTTCTGCCTTAACCTGGCTTACATCCGGCTTACCCTGCCAGAACGACTGGTCCAGCAGCACGTTTTTCTGGGCATGAACGGAGAAGGCAATGCCTACCAGAAGAGCGAATACTATTTTTTTTATATGCATATACCCGAGTTGAATTGCTGATGCAACGTGTTTGGCCTTAGCGCCCAAAAACGTCGCAAATTACTAAGATTCAGTCTAAATAAGGGCGATGGTTGCTAGTATATTTGATAGATCGTAGAATCAGCGAATGAAAAATTCGTTTAAAAACATTTCTGGCATCTAGGTTAATGAATGCAGGATATGTAAAAAGCTATTGGGCTACAAACCAACCATGAATAGGAGAGGTAAAACCAAAATATTGTCGTTTGCCAAACGGGTAAAAAGTTGTTTAGACCTAGGTAAGTAAATTGGCTATTGCGCTTTAACCTACTACAATCTTTGAACGTACCAACATGGGAAAATCGCTCCTCATTCTGTTTAGTCTAGTCGCCAGCCTAAGCTATATTGCCCAGGCTCAATCAATTGAGTTAAAACCCATATGGGAAACCGACACGACGCTTCGTACACCCGAAAGTGTTCTCTATGAGCCAACCAAAAAAATCTTATACGTTGCCTGTATCAATGGCAATCCTAATCTGGAAAACAAAAGCAGTTATATCGCCAAAGTGGGTCTGGATGGGAAGGTAATTCAATTGAAATTTACCGACAACCTTAATTCGACCAAAGGCATGGGGATTATGGGTGACAAACTGTACGTTACCGAAATGACTCAGGTTGCTGAGATAGCGCTGGCTACAGGTAAAATCCTGAACCGATATCCAATCGAAGGGGCTAAATTCCTCAATGACATTGCCATCGATACGAAAAAAGGCGTTGTGTACGTCACGGACTCGAACGATAGTAAAGTGTGGGCGATTACGAATGGCAAAGCTAGTCTTGTTTTAGCAGATGCTCCCCTCAAAGGCACCAACGGGCTTCTATTTGAAAACAATCAATTGCTGATCGGTAATGGCGACGGATCTTTGCTAGGTCTGAACCCTGAAACAAAACAATTGAGTACGATAGCCAAAGGTATGGGTGGTATCGATGGCATTGTAGCTCTGGGAAACAAGACCTATGTTGTCACTGAATGGGGCGGGAAAATTTGGTATATCCATGCGGATGGGACTACCGAATTAAAAATGGACACCTCCAAAGAGAAGATAAATTCAGCTGACATTGGGTATAATCCAATGACTAAAGTGCTGTTTGTACCTACCTTTTTTCACAATACAGTCAAAGCTTACTCGCTCAACTAGATTATATTACTTCAGCATTATAGAAAAGGCGCGGACCATATGGCTCGCGCCTTTTCTCTATTACTACCTTCAATAAAACGGCAATTGCTAACGGAAGTAATGATAACACCTACACGCTGAGTCCGTCAACAGAGAAGCTTTTTATTTTCCAATGGGAGGGGGATATTCGCACAACTAATTTTGTGGCTGGCCCCGTCTCAAAGCGAACCAATAGATTGCTCATTGACTAGTACATCTTATCAGACAGTTCAGATATTGCAGAAGCAGGTCCCGAAGGACCTGCTTCTTTGTATTGCAAACGCTGATGATTTTTGGTAGAATGCTTCTTATTGTTTTTTGGTAACTTTTATTAGTATACCCCAAGCTGGGTCAATAAGTCTAGGTTGTCAAAAAAATCCTGCTCTTCCATAATAAGTCCGTTTTCCATACGGACGATCGTTGTCCTTGTAACGTAACTGATTTGCCGGTAGGGGCTATTCCAAAAAAGTCGCCGGTATGCTTTCCGCTAAATACCCAATACTTGGTTAGTTTGTCGCCTTGTCCAAATACCTCTTTAATTTCAAATTTAATACCGGAGAAACCGGTGAGTTTTGCGCGTTTGACCAAAACGGCAGTACGTAAATCAGGCTAATTACCGCGAGGTATTTCATGATAGGCTTCGCTATTCCTATCTATAAAGACATGACATACTTACAAAAAATCACGTCGCGTTGTATACTGCTTCTACTATTCGTTTCAACATTAAGTCATAAGGTAGCCGCACAATCATCTACCACAAAAACAGCCTTCGACTCAACGAAAGTCATCAACGAAATTGATGCTCAGAGTGGCCTATTCAGTAATGCGTTCGCGAAATCTGATTCCGTAAAGGCCGCCAGCATTTATACCCGGGACGCAAAAATTTTCAACCACGCTATACCCACAACAACAGGTCGGTCGGGCGTCCAATCCTTATACGGGGAGCTTATCCGTGCCGGCATAACCAAATTTGACTACACAACCATCGGCGTATGGGGTAATGATAACAATTTGGTTGTGGAAGAAGGAACGCTATCGTTCGCGTTTTCAGACGGAAGAGTGGCGTCAAAAGGAAGATACCTATTGGTTTGGAAATGGGAAGAAGGCAAACTGAAAATATTCCGGGATAGCTTTTCGTCGGATGGGAAACCCAAACAGTAAGGTGATTACAAGGTTCGCATTCGTCGCATCAACTGCGCTCGCATACCGCTACCCAATGGAAGCTCCTGCTTACCGATCAGTACGTCTGATTCCAGCACTTCATCAATATGCATCAGGTTCACTAGGTAGGAGCGATGAATGCGCATAAAAAAAGGCTGAGGTAGGTTTTCTTCAATGTTTTTCAGCGTAACGGATAGTAAATATTCCTTTTCTTTCGTGAAAATGTGACTGTAATTTCGGTCGGCTTCAATGTAAAGAATGTCCATCATCAGGATCTTTATCATTCGCTCATGATGATGGACAAAGATGCGATCGCTCAAAATGAAGGGCTTCTCTTCTCCATCCGTATCGGTCGGTACAGGTTCTTCTTCCGCTGCGACCAGGCGGCTGATGGTGAGTTCAATAGCTCGTTGCAGATCGAGTTGCTTAGACGGTTTCGTTATAAAAGCGGCTGGTTGTGTCTGTTTAGTCCGGTTAAACGTAGCATCGTCAGAATTGGCAGTGAGGAAAATAACCGGTTTTTTTTCTGCTGAAAAATGGCCGCCGTTTCAATGCCATCCATCTTCCCTTTTAAATTGATGTCGAGCAGAATAATATCGGGTCGGTTATTCTCTACATGAACAATAGCTTTTTCGCCATGGGGCAATATACCGGCCACTTCGTACCCAAGTTCATAAGCAGCATAGAGATTTTTGCCCCGATGAGCATTTCATCTTCTACCACCAGTAGTTTGATCAATGTGTCCATTCGTCTTTCTGAGCCGAAGAAGATCAAGTGATTCAGCTAAAATACGAAAACTTTGTGCTGGCTGCCCAGAATGTATCAATCTCGGAAACACTTGTAGCTGTTGCACAAATCCACTTGCTGTATAGCTTTTTGAACTGGACGCAATTTTAAACGATCGTATAACACGGTTCAGTAAAAGGTAGCAAATTCAAGTCAAACAAGTCGTGTCGTAAAAGAGTATCTTTAGAAGATTCTTCAAACCTACATCATGGAAGACCAACCCAAGTTTCCCGATCTGACCGACGAAGAACGAAAGGTTCTCGAAGACCTCATGCCTGATGAACTACCTGAGATCATTACCTCAGGCTTGAAACGACGGCATTTCCTAAAACTCATCACCTTTACCGGCACCGGCTTGCTGGCCGCCCAGTTCCTTGGTATCGAACAGTTGATGGCCCGAACCACCACCGGAGCACCTCCGCCCCCGATAGCGCTGGAGAACGGTGTCAATGTAGCGCTCAAGATAAATGGCCGTGCGCAGAACCTGTTGGTGGATTCACGCATGACGTTATTGGATGCCTTGCGGGAGCGCCTGGCGCTGACGGGCTCCAAAAAAGGGTGCGATCATGGTCAGTGCGGTGCCTGCACGGTCCTGATTGATGGTCGGCGCGTACTGTCCTGCTTAACTCTGGCCGCCACCTGCGAGGATAGGGTAGTGACTACCATCGAAGGGTTAGCCGAGGGAGATACGCTTCATCCCATGCAGGCTGCGTTTATTAAACATGACGGATTTCAGTGTGGGTACTGTACGCCCGGCCAGATATGTTCGGCGGTTGCCCTGATGAGTGAAGCCAAGAACGGCGAGGCCAGTTATGTTACCCGTAATGTGCGCCAGGCGGGCAAGCCAGTCAAACTCTCCGATGAGGAAATCCGGGAACGGATGTCGGGCAACATCTGCCGGTGCGGGGCCTATCCCAATATTGTGGATGCCATCCGCGAAGTGCATGGTGACAAGGCCGTTGCCCAGGTTTGGCAATTTGCGGACGGCACGATTTGATCCTATTAAGCACTCGTCAATCATGAGACCATTCAACTATTCAAAGGCCGGTGATCCGGCCACGGCCGTCAATCTTGTATCGGCGAATCCCGGTGCCAAATTCCTGGGTGGCGGAACGAATTTAGTCGACCTGATGAAAGAAGATGTCATGCATCCTTCCGAGCTGGTGGATATTACCCGGTTGAAACACGCCGATATTGAAAAGACGGCGACGGGTGTAGCCATTGGTGCCACAGCGACCAATGCACTCACGGCCAATCATGAACTTATTCGTAAAAACTACCCGCTGCTCTCCATGGCTATCCTTGCGGGGGCCAGTGTGCAGATTCGAAATATGGCGACCAATGGGGGCAACCTCAATCAGCGCACACGCTGCACGTATTTCTATGATGTAAACATGCCCTGCAATAAACGCGAACCGGGTTCTGGGTGCGGTGCTCTGAAAGGTATTAATCGCAACCACGCGATATTTGGATGGTCTGAAAAATGCGTCGCGGTTTACCCATCGGACATGGCCGTAGCCTTAGCAGCGCTTGATGCGGTGGTTCATGTGGAAGGCAAGAACAACGCCAAACGCACCATCGAATTTGCCGATTTCCACCGTTTGCCGGGCGATACTCCCGAAAAAGACAACAACCTGAAACAGGGCGAATTGATCACGTCAATCGAATTGCCGACAAATGATTTTGCCGAACGCTCGTATTATCTGAAGATTCGGGAACGGTCCTCGTATGCGTTTGCTTTGGTTTCAGTCGCAGCGGCCCTGTCGCTGGAAGGGAACCAGATTAAACAGGTTCGGATCGCACTGGGCGGTGTTGCCCATAAACCCTGGCGTGCCTCGGTTGCCGAAAAATGGCTGACTGGCAAAGAAGCCACGGAGGCCAACTTTCGGGCAGCTGCCGAAGCCGAACTTAAAAACGCCAGACCCCTGGAACATAATAAGTTTAAGGTGGCAATGGCGAAGAAAGCCATTACGCGTGCCTTGCAGGGGGCCATGCAGGGTGGGGTATACGGGCTTGAAGGCTAGCCGCCGGTAACGGAATGGAAAAGTACTATCGTTCAACAGACAACGGATCAGATCATGAGTGAAACTGGTAAACCAATCAGCCGTATTGATGGTCGCCTGAAGGTAACGGGCCAGGCAACCTATGCCGCGGAATTTAACCAGCCGAATATGGCTTATGCGTTCCCCGTCCGGGCAACGATTGCAAAAGGACGGATCACCTCTATTGATGACGCGGCCACAAAAAAAGAACCCGGCGTAATCAGCGTTATTAGCTACAAGAATGCCCTGAAGCTTAAACCGCTTGATATGCAGGCGCAAGCGAAGGCCGGTGCCGCTTTCCTGGGTGAGAATCTTCCACCCTTGCAGGATAACAAAGTGCATTACCCCGGACAGTTCATCGCCGTGGTCGTGGCCGAGAGTTACGAACAGGCCCGTACGGCTGCTTATAAACTCAAGGTGCGTTATGCCGTGGAGAAAGCCGCAACTGATTTGAAAGCGGAGCTTCCAAACAGTAAGAAACCAACGAAGTTGATGGGGGAGGAAGCTCAGGTGAATGGGGGTAAGGCAGCTACCCCGCTCGCTACGTCAGCACATCGCGTGGAAAATACGTATTCCACCCCGGTCGAGCATCATCATCCGATGGAGCCACACGCCACAGTGGCCGTTTGGGAAGCCGCCGACAAGCTTACCCTGTATGATACTACCCAGGGCGTGGGCCTCACCGGTGCCATCGCGGCTTATTTCTTCGGTCTACAGCAGGAGAACGTGCGCGTGATCGCCCCCTTCGTGGGTGGCGGCTTCGGCAGCAAAGGTCTCTGGCTTCATACGCTTCTGGTCGCTATGGCCGCCAAAACAGCAGGCCGTCCGGTCAAACTGGCGCTCACCCGCCAGATGATGCAGACCAACGTAGGACATCGTGCCGCAACGATTCAACGCGTGGCCCTGGGTACCGATACGGCCGGAACATTGAAGGCGATTCGTCATCATACCGATACGTACACTAACCTGACCGAATTCTTTGAACCGAGTGGCAAGCAGTCGCTGGTTCTCTACAAAGCTCCGTTGCGTGAAGTCACTTACAACGTAGCCAAACTGAATCGGGGCACACCCACTTTCATGCGGGCACCTGGCGAGACGCCAGGCACCTTTGCCTTGGAGTCCGCTATGGATGAGATGGCCTATCAACTCAAGATGGACCCAGTTGCGTTTCGAATCGCCAACCATACCACTAAGGACCCGATGAAAGGACATGACTTCTCCAGCGAGTTCCTGGTTGACTGTTACCGGATCGGTGCGGAGAAATTTGGCTGGTCGGCCCGGAGCATGGAGCCCAGACAGAAACGAAACGGAAACTACCTGGTGGGCTATGGTATGGCGACCGCTACGTATCCCGGTGGCCGGAGTGCGGCTTCGGTAAAGGTGTCCATGACAGCGAAAGGAGACGTAACGGTGATGACGGCATCGATCGATATTGGAACCGGAACCTATACCGTATTGGCGCAAACGGCGGCTGATGCGCTGGGTGTGCCGGTTGAACGGATACAAGTAAAAATCGGTGATTCCCGTTTGCCTGCTGCACCGCTGGCCGGTGGTTCCCAAACAACAGCGAGTATTCATCCGGCCGCGATGGAAGCCTGCGTCTTATTAAGAAAAGAGCTCGCAGCGCTAGCGATTGCAGACCCCTCTTCCAAACTCCATGGGCGTAAACCTGACGAGATTGGTTATGCTGATGGCAAACTCGTTCTCAACGGCGATGAGAAGAAGACCGATGCCTATGCCGACATCATAAGTCGTGCCAAGCGGGCTGAGGTGGAAGCCTGTGCCACCACCCTGCCGGTTTCCGGTGCGGGCCTTACCGTACCCAGTGCCCTTTGCACACCCCGGGAGATTCCAGCTGAACAGAACAGCGATAGCAAACACTATGCTTTCCATTCGTTTGGCGCACAATTTGCCGAGGTGTGGGTGGATGAGGATTTGGGAACCATCCGGGTGAAACGCTTCACCAGCGTACAGGATGTCGGTCGCATTATGAATGAAAAAACGGCCCGTTCACAAATCATTGGCGGTGTCATTTTCGGCATTGGTGCCGCCCTGATGGAAGCCACCGAATACGACAAACGCTGGGGCAGTCCGGTCGTGCGGACGTTGGCCGACTATCATGTACCCGTCAACCTGGATGTGCCGCCCATCGATGTTCATTTTATCGGAAAAGCTGATCCCCATATTTCACCCATTGGCGCCCGCGGTATCGGGGAGATCGGTATTACCGGTGTGGCAGCCGCCATTGCAAACGCCGTTTTCAATGCAACGGGTAAACGGTTAAGGGATCTCCCCTTGACGCCTGATAAATTGGTGTGAAAACGGGGACGAGTACGACTGTCTTAGGCTGATACAGGCTGTCAACCTATACCACCATAAGACAGTCGTTTACTTATAAGGCCATCCCGCCATCAATGAAAAACTCTCCACCGGTGATAAACGAGGCTACCGTATTATCCGAAAGATAGGCGACCATTTTAGCGACATCCTCGGCTACACCCATCTTTCGTAAGGGCACCTGACTGAGAATTTGTGTCTTCATGCCCATCAAGGTCGCTTCATCCATGCCAAACTTACTTTGCATCTCCGTCTCAGTCGGTCCGGGATTGACCGTATTCACCCGGATCTGTCTGGGAGCGAGTTCCTTGGCTGCAATTTTTGCCAAATGGCTAATCGCTGACTTACTGGCTGAATACACAGAACTGCTCTCCATGGCCAGGGCCGTATTGCCCGAGGTCAAAAACACGATCGAAGCACCGTCATTTAGAATCGGAAGGAATTTTTGAAGCGTAAAAAAGGCACCTTTGAAATTGACATTAACCATGGTGTCAAATTGCGCTTCGGAAGTCGAATCAATCGGGGCAAAGAAGGCGACCCCGGCGTTTATAAACAATACATCGACTTTACCAAGCGTACCGTGTACGTTCACCACCAGTTCATCAATGTGCTGCAGATTTGACTGGTCCGTCAGTTTTGCCTGTACGCCCAGTTCGTCCGAAGCCTTCTTTAAAGCGTCTTCCCTTTTTCCGGTTATCAAGACGCTAGCCCCTTGTGCTTTAAATTCTTTAGCGGTGGCATACCCAATACCGCTATTGCCTCCGGTGATGACAACCACCTTATTATTGAATTTGCCCATTTTTTTAACGAGTTGAACTGAACGGTAAAATTGGCGCTCTGATAGGGTATATTTGTTACCAATTACAAAAAGGTAACTAGTTACAGAAAGGATAGTATATGAACGATAAATCAGACGTAGCGTGCCAAAACGTGCATTCCGCAATTCAGGACACTTTATACGTTGTGAATGGAAAATGGAAATTGTTAATTCTTTCCATCCTGATTAATGAGGGGACCAAGCGCTTTGGTGAGCTGGCCAGGGAGTCCGGCATTTCACCCCGAATCTTATCCAAAGAATTACAAGAACTGGAGCTTAATCAACTGGTTAGCCGACAAGTTTGTCCTACCAAGCCGATTACGGTTGAGTATTCGTCAACGCCTTATGCGGGAACGCTTAAGGAAGTGATTGATGCTATGATTCGGTGGGGCCAAAACCACAAACGAAAGATCGTTGGCCGTTAAGTTGAGTCAGGAAGGTTTCTTGACTAAACCGGAATTCATAGCGCTTTGGATAGACATAAGAAAATGCTCGCTTTGATAACTGTAAAAACCATTACGTTCGGCGTTGGGTCTTAAGGGCTTCAACCCATTCGGTTTGTTGACAACGCGGGCATGTATGCTGGTTAGCTCTGATCTGTTCGATCTGACCGCAAGTCGTACAGGCGTACTGCCCCGCTTGAGGTAAGGAACCACTTTTTTTGTGGTACAACTTAGGCAGAACGGGTAAACCTGGTTTGACGTCTTCATCAGCGTAGTAAAAAAAACTTAGGTTGCCATTCGTCTCTAATATGGCCGTTTGAACCTGGCCTACGTGTTCGATGTTTTGTTGCCGCATCTCGGCAAAAAACTCGTCTTTTGCGAAGGTGTGTTCACCAGCGTCCAGGACAAACATGCCCTCCTCGATCACATAAACCGGGTCTCCTTCAACCAGGCTTTCGAACCGTTCGCTTCGAGAGGCACCCCAGGTGATCAATCGATAGAAGACCATAATGGTCGCAAAGACAATCAGGGCGGGCACAATGGCATTATCGGGGTTGATCATCGGATCGCCCGCTGCGGAGCCTAGCCCAATGATGATAGCGACCTCAAAGATGGACAACTGGCTAACGCCTTTTTTGCCTGAGAGTCGCAGAAACACCAGAATGACCGAAAACATGATCAAGGTTCGGAGAACAATTTGCAGGGCAAAGCTCCAGTCTAAATCAGCCAGGAAAACTTCGTTGAGATCAATATTCATAAAGGCAGCCAATTCAGGTTGGTTCGTACAAGAAAACAACGTCAACCAGCGCGACTAAAGTGTTCTGGAGTGTGGTAGCTAGTCAAGACTGGAGCCCCCTTTGGTTTAGGAATTAGGTCCGTTGCCTGGAGATTTGGTTGGTTACTGACCACGTCCCAACATGGCCCACCGATGCGCAAGCCGCTTGGCGGCCTTCGGTAATTTCGGATGAATAGGCAGATAACTAATCCGCGGAATACTGATCCGTTTCAGCGAGACCTTTAAATGTTCAGCTATACGTCCGATACATTTTCAGACTGAAACAGCCGGATCCTACTTGATGGCAGCGAGAGCGGCTGCGTAGTCAGGCTCTTGCCCGATTTCCGGCACCTGCTGTTGGTAAACAATTTTGCCTTCGGGATTCACCACGATGACCGCGCGACTTAACAGACCTTTCATAGGGCCGTCGGCAATTTGTACCCCGTACGAATGGCCAAAATCAGTTCTGAAATCAGAAAGCATCACCACATTTTTAATGCCTTCCGCCCCACAAAACGCTTTTTGGGCAAAAGGCAGATCTTTGGAAATACAGAGCACGGTTGTGTTTTTCAAACCAGCCGCATCCTCATTAAACTTTCGTACCGATTTGGAACAAACCCCGGTGTTTACACTGGGAAAAATATTCATGATCACATAGTTGCCCTTATAATCGGCTAAGGAGTTATCCTTAAGATCAATACCGGTCAATGAGACATCTTTGACTGAGGTTCCCACCGCGGGTAGTTTACCAACGGTATGGATGGTTTTACCACCCAGCGTAATGGCCGTACCAGTCGTTTGAGCCAGCGAACTACCGGTCATGACTAGTGTCGCAAGACCCAAAAGAAAGAGTTTATAGGCGTATATGGGGTTTTTGATACCGGACATAAAATGTATAAGTTGATGGTAATTTCTCAAATGTACAAAGCGAAGAGATCCAATCAGCCAATGGTTAAGATTTTTCCGGATAGCTCAAACTGACTTGTCCTGGAAAAAGTTGACCACAAACTGGTTAACTTATGGATCAATTTAGTCAATCACCCATGCAACAGCATGAACTCATCATGCGCCAAATGGTGGAACAAATTCACCTGGGCAAGCTTAACCTGGACCAAGCCGCTGTTCAGTTCGAAGTCAACCGCAAGACGGTACGACATTGGGTAAATAAGGTAGAGAAAGAGGCTCAAACAAACAGACAAATGGCTTCTGAACAACCCGATCTGCCGCCCACCCCAAAGAAAGCCGCACTCCCTCGTTCTCCATTACAGGGTGAGGATCAACATGAATTGCGAGCCAAGGTGCATGCGCTCGAAGAAGAACTGGAAGAGGCTAAATTCAAAGCCCTGTATTATTCGACCATCGTTAAAGTTGCCGAACAGGAGCTAGGCGTTGACATTGAAAAAAAGTCCGCTACCAAGCCATCCGATTCATGCTCGTGAATTATCCTAAGCTGCACATTCGGCAGTTAGAAGGGTGGCCGCTTCGGCGGTCCGATTGGTTTTTCTCGACAGGCCTATTATCAGTACTGGCAGCGGCAAGCCGGCCAGATCGATAGCGAGTCCGACGTGATTGAGTGGGTCAAAAAACTGCGTAAGGATCATCCCAAAATGGGTGGTCGCAAGTTACACGACCTGCTCAAAGAGGAGATGGCTCGGAAAGACATTAAGATGGGACGGGATGCATTTTTTGAGTTATTGGCGGCTAAGGGCCTGTTAATCAGAAGGAGGAGACGGCGAGTAACCACCACCTTCTCTGGCCACCGGTTCAGGAAGTATCCCAATTTAATCAAGGAGTTGATGGTCGAAAAACCGAATCAATTGTGGGTCGCGGATATAACGTATTGGTTCACACAGTACGGGTGCCTGTATATTTCCTTCGTGACCGACGCTTATTCCAAACGGATTATGGGTTATGAGGTCGCCGAGAGCTTACATGCAGTGCATTCCAAAGCCGCTCTACAAATGGCGCTGGGACGTATCAACCCCCAGATCGGCAAGACCTTGATTCATCATTCCGACCGAGGCTTACAGTATTGCTGTGACGACTATGTGGCCTTATTAGATTCGTTCGGTGTTCAGATCAGTATGACCGAAAACGGAGATCCACTAGAGAATGCTATCGCTGAGCGGGTCAATGGGATCATCAAAAACGAGTATTTAGCGCATCAATCCGTTTACTCATTGGCCCAAGCCCGAGTGGTTCTTGAGCAAGCCGTCTTTTTATACAACTATAAACGGCCTCACTTAAGTTGTGACATGTTGGTTCCCGAGTAAGCCCACCGCCAGGAGGGCAAACTGAAGCGACGGTGGAAGAATTATTATATCAAGCGAGTAATGGCGAGCTTTGTGGTCAATGAAAAACCGGACTAACTTAGCTTGGTTAGTATAAAAGGGATTAACGACAAAACGGTCAACACAAATCAGGACGGGTCAAAACTAAAATCGTTCACAAAAACGTCCGATTAATTGACCAACAAGACACTCGTTTGCTACCTAATTCGAATTCTCAATCAATTAACCTCGTTGGGAAAAAAGCTATCTTGCGCCTATGGTCCGAATCTTCCTAAAGTCAGTCGTCATTTGGCTGAGTAGCCTCACACTGCTGATCAGTTGTCAGTCAGCGGATAAATCCCCTTGTGTGCCCACTCCAATTACCACTCAGGCACCTGACGGGGAAATTGCCCAGCTCAAACAGTTTATTGAGTCGAATCAGATTAGCGCCACGGCCGATAAACGCGGTTTCTATTACGCCATTCAAAAGTCAGGTAGCACAGAAAAACCAACAGTTTGTTCCAATGTCAGCGTCAATTACGAGGGGCATTTAACGAATGGTACCCGCTTTGACAGTGGACAGGATGTCAGTTTTGGGCTCAATCAACTGATCGTGGGTTGGCAGGAAGGGATTCCGCTTATCGGGCCGGGTGGACGCATTACCTTATATCTACCCCCTGCTCTAGCCTATGGTTCTCAGGAACAGGGGGAGATTCCCGCCAATTCGATTCTCATCTTCCAAATCGATCTGCTTGCCATTCATTAATTGAGACAATTCGAATATACGGCTTACTGAAAGGTATCTGTTAGCACGTAACGATCGTGTTCAAACGGCATCGGTGTCAATTTACTAGTTCGGCTATCCGCTACGTTCAGCACACGACTATGCTCATCGACTAGTCATACCTGAAGTTGTTCGACATCCGGATTGACAAGATACGGTTTGTCTTCCCGGATGCACGTAACGAGGGTCAGTTTGGTACCACCTGTTACGTTGCCGAAATTCGCGGTGCCATTGGGCTGTTGCACGTTGGCGCGGGTTCGGAGTGGATAGGGGGGATATGTGTCCGGTGAGTCCATAATCCCGTAACCGCTTATCAGTATCATTCTCGGTCAGATACCCTTTTGGCGCGACGCCACCGGTTGGAACATCCATTGATCGGGCAACGTCCAGACCTAATTTGTCGATCACCGGAGATGATACGTTGCAAGAAAGGGGTAGTCATGAATGGGTAAGTACTGAATGAACGTATTAGCGGGCTATTTGCATAACTCGCCATCACTGGCAGCCGTCTATGCTCCGGCTAGTAGCTCCTCTGAAACCAGATCAGCCCGTAAGCGTTATTCACTAAACAGGTATAACGACCGATATAGCGATGAGATATGGCATGTGCTTCGACGGCAGCATCGTGCGGGGATGGGGGGATGACGGACGCTGGCTGCATTTCTCCAACACTTTGGCCACCGGCCACAAAGACCAGATGGAGGACAACTACCGTCGGGCCCGTCAGATGGGTCTCACCCTCTTCCGCGATACGGTTCTCTGGGATGAAGTCAACCGTGGTCCGGATTATGCCTGGCTGGACCGCTTGCAAACCACCAGCCAGGGCCAGATTGAATTAGTCCTGAATCACTACGGATTACCCGAATGGATCGATGAGGCCATGTTCTGGAGTGAGCAGGCCGCCGAGGCCATGTACGAGCAGGCCTACCAGATTGCTCTCCGCTACCCGGGTGTTTTCCGCAGTTACAACATTGGCGTGGAACTGGGCATCTGGACCGATTGGATTGCGGCTCCCAACAATCGTCAATGGCCATTTGGCGGACGACCCTGGTGGGATGTCTATCAACAGACCAGTGCCATCACTATTGCCATTGCCAAGGGACTCAAAGCCGCAGACCCTGCTTGTCTGACGGCCATGAGCGAACCCTGGGGCTGGGGCGATATGCCCTACCCCGACCAGGCCCGGCCTTTTGCTACGGTACTGGGGCAAGCCGATGAGGTTGCCCGGCAAAAGGGTTGTCAGAGCTGGCAGCAAGGCGGGGCGGAGCTTCTGGACATCGTCGGCCTGAACATCTATTTCGAGAATGACATTGCCCACATGCTGCGAGTGGCCCGGCAGTTGTTTCCGGGAAAAAAAATCGTGGTGGCCGAGACGGCTAACATCTACCGCCCCGATTGCCACCCCCCCGCCTTGTGGTGGGCTAAATTCGAGGCCCTGAACGAAGCGGAGCTGGAGGTGAGCTGGAATCCAGGGTTCCCTATGTTGACCCACGAGTTGGGGGAAGCGATGGGGGGAAATTTGCTGAGTGCCGATGGTACTGTGCACTGGCAGAAGCCCTGATCAATGGTCTGTTACTCAGCCTAAACACGTTGCAAGGTACTCCTGCTGAGAAGTAGGCCGATGATCAATGATCGACAAACCCTCTTTTATAAACCAAATTGCCCGATCACTGATCGCACTGATCGAAGCCATTTTGTAAACGCTTTCAGGCTTATAAATTGTTGACGGATATACTAGGCTAACGCTGAAGAGTCGTTCATTGACCAAAGCCTTTTCGTGTACGATATTGCGAAACGCGATTTTTGTATTATCAAACTTTACTAGTTATCTCGCCACATTGACATCGTTCAGGGGAAGCTTCCCCTAATTGAATGAATGGCGAAATTCAAGCGGGGTATAACTAGTCTTGCTCTTAAACAATTTACTAAATGACTGGGGATGCCCAAAACCCAACTCATAGGCAATCTCACTAACCGACAAATTCGTCGTCGATAGCCTTTCTTTGGCCGTTGAGATGAGCTTATCGCGAATATGCTGTTGAGGGTTCTGCCCCGTCAGCGTCTTCAGTAAACTACTCAGATACGTTGGAGACAGATTCAGTTGGTCGGCCAGGTACCCCACGGTTGGCAAGCCAATTTTCAGTAGCTCACCGTTGGCAAAATAAGCATCCAGGGCTGCCTCAAATCGGTCGAGAAGTTGGTGATTGGTAATCTTCCGGGTGATGAACTGCCGCTGATAAAACCGTTCGCCATAGTTGAGCAGCACCTCCAGTTGAGCAACGATAATATTTTGACTGAACTTGTCAATGGGAGCCTGGTATTCCTGCTGAATCTGCTGGATTATACCCACAATCATAGCATCTTCCTGTTCCGATAGAAACAGGGCCTCTCGAATCGCGTAGTCAAAATAATCGTACTGCCGAATGGTTTTGGCCAGGGGGGTACACCACAAAAAATCGGGGTGGATCATCAATAACCAACCCGTATGTTCGTGTGATTCATCGGCCGTAACAGTAAGCACTTGACCCGGCGACAGAAAGACCAGTACCCCTTCGTCGAAATCATAGGGTTGTTGGCCGTATTTCATTTGACCAGTGAAATTTCGCTTCAAGGCGATCGAATAGAAGTTATTGACAATGCTTTTTGGCCTGTCAATCGGCCGTGGTCTGATGTGCTCAAAGCGGACCACACTAATGAGCGGGTGGGCGGGTTTGGGAAGGCCAGCAAACTGATGATAGGCGGCTATGGTATCGATTCGGTGGAGCGGCTGGGTTGACATAATTCAATAGGCTTATTGCCTGGCTTGAATGAAACCAGGCGACGAATGTTACAGCTTATACAACAAGGTTAACCCTTCATTAAGTGGCGTCGGCTTACGACCCAGCAGCTCCTCCAGATCCGGACTTATAATGTCTTCCTGACCATTGGCAATATCGGTTACAAATCCGGTGATTCGCTGGGCCAGGAGCTGGGGCAAACCTCGCCCCATTAATTGGGCGATAAAGGTGGCTGGCTCCGCTGGAGTGTAGGTGACGATCTTACCTGATAGCTTGGTCAGGGAAGCAGCTACATCATAAAACGAGTACGACTCACGGCCGGTTAACTGATACGTTAGGTTGCCCTCACTGGGACTCGCCAGGGCATTGGCGATGGCTTCACCCATCTCGCTACGTAGGGCCAGGGCAACCCGACCTTGCCCGGCGGCTAGGTGAATACCGCGCTCAAAAACGGCCTCGCCCCCCACAAACTGCGGAATTGCCTCCATATACAGAATGTTCTGAAATAACGTGTAGGACAGTCCGCTTGCTTTGATGTACTGCTCGGTGTGAACGTGGCCTTCCATCAACCGGTTCACCAGTGTAGTGGGATCTTTCAGCGCCCGGCTCGTGTAGGCAATCCGATGAATCCCTGCTTTCCTGGCTGCATCTACGACATTCTGATGCTGATGAACCCGGTTTTCCTCATCCGTACCGGCAATCAACAGAACCGTTTCAATACCCTTCATGGCCCTATCGAGGGAGTCTGTGTCATCGTAGTGGCCCACGTGTATTGCCACGCCCTGTTTAAGCAAGTTAGCTGCTTTCGAATCGTCCCGCACGAAGGCGGCAATCTGGCTGGCCGGCACTTTTCGGAGTAGGTGCTGGATGACGGCAGTGCCCAGTTGGCCAGTAGCTCCAGTGACTAAGATCATAGCGTATTCTGATTTGGTTGGGACAAAGGTCTGCTTTACCTAACACAAAGACGTAGCCAGACTTGTGGTTCTTGTAGCCGAATTAACTGCCAGACATATCGTGACCCGTCCTGAATTCGCTCGCTTGTGCGTGTCGTGTACCAACCGTTGGCGTTCCTTCGACACGTATCCGTTCAGCGGTATTGAACCCATAAAATAATACCTACAAAGTAATAGCAAGCTGGCCTTTATACCCTCAATGATCGGTGCGACTTTTACTCGATTCCCTGCTCACCCTGTCCTCATGGGCAGCAAAATTAGTGAAGGACTTTGGGCGGATTTAGCTTACAAGTGAATTAGCTGATTAGGTTATATTCCACCGGATTGGCGGGTGGGGTAGTTTAACCAGGATAAACCGGCTTTCTTTATTCAGGGACAGGGCTGACCGTGGACTGCTCACTCCTTTATTCAGGTCGTTCGTGTACGCAAACCTGTCGTTCGTGATCATTTATCAGTACGCATAAATCCAATTATTTACTTTTGAGGGGATAAGCGCCATGCCGTTGACTCACAGCTATACCTGGTGTTTTGCCAAATTGACGTACCTTGAGTAGTCTTTCCAGTCTATCCATGCTGCGTACGATGGCCCCGATAAAAATCCTCCTGTTCATTTACCTGCTGTTGATAGCCGTGTTTGCCTGCACACCCACCGATCATCAAAACAGTACGACCAGAGCCAATACCTTGTCCGTTCGTGCGGCCCCTGCCCGCCCCAAACGCCAGTGTCGACAAGTGGTGTGGCATGCCTATAACACCAACTACTACACCTATACATTTAATTCCAGCGAGCAGTTAAGCGCGTGTTCAGCTATTGAACACACGTTTAACCTGAAGGATTATCCCCTCAACCAACACCTAATTTACACGAAGGCGGGCCTACTGGACCAGGTACGCGATGAGCGGGGCTCTAGTCAATACAAGTACAAGAACGGACAATTGGTGGGAATCGACTTTTTTCAGGATGGTCAGCCCATTTACCGCTACCAGGTCAGCACCAATGCAAAAGGCCAGATTACAAGGCTATTGGGAATGCCGCTGAACGACAGTGGCCTGATGGCTTACTCGACCCAATACCGGCTGGATGAACAGGGGCGGTACGTGCAGCTCGATGTGCGAAACGACCGGAACATTCTGTACTACCGCATCATTCGGCGTGGTTTCAATTCGTCGGTATCCAGCCCATATCAGTTAATTCGGGGCGTTCCCTATGATTTGAACCGCTACCCCTGGATTACCTGGGGGGAGGTGTTTCCCATCAGCAGCGAAGTAGCCCGGCATGTAGAGATCTACCGGTACGCGCCCCCCGAAACGCCCACCAAACTAATCAAACGGTCGGACGTGTCGGTTACCTGGCGAACCGACACCCTGGGCTACGTAATCGGGCAGTTCAGCACCGATGCGCTGACGGGGATCCGGGATACCGTTTCAATCGACTACCTTAACTGACCTTGACGCATGAGTGACCCTATCAACATCCTGATTATTGAAGATGAAGCGGTGCTCGCCATGGACCTGAGCGATTTACTGGAAGAAGAGGGCTATTTCGTGATTGGGACGGCCAATAACGGCCCCAAAGCCCTGAGCCTGCATCAGCAAAACCGGCTTGACCTGGCCCTATGTGATATTCATATCAAAGGAGACTGGGACGGTATCGAAACGGCGGAACGCCTGCTGGCCGAACGGGCCATTCCCATCATCTTCCTGACCGCCCTGACCGATAAGGCCACGCTCGACCGCGCCATGCGGCTCTACCCATCGGCTTACCTGATCAAACCCATCACTGTGCCCGGCCTGCGGGCCGCTATTGAACTGGCCCTGCGAAACTTTACCCAGACGGTGACGACTCCGCCCGAACCGCTGCCTTCCCAGACCAGTCCGCCTGCGCTTAAAGAGGAAGCCCGAACCGAACCCATTCTGCGGATTGACGACGCGGTGTTTATCAAACATAAATACCAGTTCGTCAAAATCAGCCTCGATGATATCGACTATATCGAAGCCGATGGTTCCTACACGACGTTAGTGACCACCCAGCACCGCTACGCCCTACGGCTGACCATTAGCCACGTGCTGGATCGGCTTAGCTTCCCCCGCCTGATTCGCATCCACCGCTCCTTTGCGGTAAATCTGAACCGGGTGAGTACCTTTAACGAACGGGAAGTGTGCCTACCCACGCTGAGTCTGCCGCTGGGCCGACTCTACAAGCCCGACTTTTTGCGCCACTTCAACATTCGGTAACTCTATGCGTACCGGTCTGTTCATTTTCCTGTTTTTACTATGTATCAGCAGTTGGGCACAAACCCTACAGCCTATTGATTACGATAGCCTCTTTCAACGGCGGATGGTGGGCCTGTCGCCCGTGCAGCGATTGGTATGGGCCGAAACGTATGCTAAATTTCTGAACGAACATTCCCGCTTCGCTGAAGCCAGGACTTTGTTACAGGCTTCGCTGACGGTGGCCCGGCAAGCTCATTTAATCGCCTGGACGGCCCGATTCTACGAGTTGTCAGGGTATATGGAAGAAACCAACGGCAATCTTGTCCGGTCCGTTGATTTTTTTCTCCAGGCACTGGCTATCTATCAGGCCACCTATGCTTTTGAACAGCAACAACAACTCTGTGTTCATATTAGCGCAGTATATAGTAACCTTCAAAATTTGGTTAAAAGACAGGCATACCATCGGCAGGCAGCTACGTTACAACGCACGTATCATCAACTGTTCATGCTGCCGTTTATGTATGCAGACAAGACTGATGATTTCATAAATACTGGAAAACTGGATTCTGCGCTGGCCTATAGTCGAAAGGCCATGAAAGTTTTCTGGGTGTCTCGGAGATGGACAAACTTTCATAGTTACCTGGATGGCTACGGCGTCTTATTGACAAAAAAGGGTCAGTACCGCGAAGCCGAAAAAACCTTTCGCCAGTGCCTGGCCTACAGTCTCCAGCAGGGCGATAAGCGACGGGAACTCTACGAATACATCCACCTGCCTGAAGCGCTGCTACACCTGGGCCGACTGGACGAAGCCGTTTACTACGCGAAACTGGCCCTGAGCCGCATTGAACATGACCCCGAACGCCAGGATGAGCACAGAATGCAGGTCTATGAATCCCTAACGCACATTGCCGAAGCCAGGGGCCAGTACAAACAGGCACTGGTTTACGACCGACTGAGCAATCAGTACAGGAATGCGTTGTTAAGCGTGGAGAAAAACCGGCAGATTGCCGAAGTAGAAGCCCGCTACCAGACCGCTCAGAAACAGGCTCGCATCAACCAGCTAAGTGTTGATAATCAGCGTCAGTTAACCCAAATCAGTTGGCAGGCGGTCGGACTGATTGCCCTGATTGCCCTGCTGGGCCTAGCCCTGTGGCAGTATCGTGTCATCCGGCAGGTGAACGCCCGGCTGAGAACATCCAGCCAGATGGTTTCTGAAAACAACCGGCAGATTAGCCAGCAGTCCGATCGGTTGGGCGTTCTGATGCAGGAGTTGCACCACCGGGTCAAAAATAATCTGGCCATCGTGTCGAGCCTGATGCGGATGCAATCCAAACGACTCGACGACCCACGGGCGGTACAGGCTGTACAGGATGGGCAACGGCGGGTAGAAGCTATCTCGCTGATTCATCAACAGTTTTACCAGACCGAAAACCTGGCCGATGTGCCCATCAAAGCCTACGTGACCGAACTCACCGAGAACCTGTTGCTGGGCTACGGTTTCGACCCCGGCACGTTCGACTGTCAGGTGGAGGTAGCTGATATTCATCTGGATGTGGATGTAGCCGTACCACTGGGCCTGATTCTGAACGAAGTGCTGACCAATGCCTTTAAATACGCGTATACCAACGTAGACAAACCTAAGCTGAACGTCCGGCTCCAACTGGTAACGGATAGCTCGGCGACCGGATTACTCATCGAGGTCCAGGATAATGGTCCCGGACTCTCCAATCCCGGACTGGAGGGTCTGGGATTGAAGAGTTCAAGTCCGGCTTTTAACCGGCGAAAAGGCTCCTTTGGCCAACGACTGATTCGTGAACTGACCGGCCAATTAGGGGGTGAGATGAGCCTGGCGACCCGGCACGGCACCTACTTCCGGCTGTGGATTCCGAACCCGACGTAACGCCCCTGGCCGGTCCTGGATGGGCCCCACCTTATTCCAGTCATAGCTGTTCTTTTTTGATTTACTACCAAAATCCGGTCGTTCGTGTACCGGATTTTGTCGTTTATTCCCCTTTCCGGGCGGGGCAAACGATTACCAACCAATTTTACACAGACGCTTTAGCGAAGCTATTCCGGATTAATACCCAGATGAAGAACGTACAGGGATTTCCATTTACAGGCACTTTTCTGGTTCATGATGATGACCTGGCACTGGACAATCACGCCCTGTACGTGGCCCGCAACCTAGAGAATACGATTGCCGGAATTAAACTGTCGGCTGATTTTTTAAGGACCATGCTGGTACAATTCTATACCAATTCGGATTTCTTATTCTCTACTGTGGTGACGAAGGTGAAAGGCGGTTTGTTCGTGGTGAATGCTCAGTTGAATCAACGTTCGGCTACGGGCAAACCGGTCCTTCCGTTTACCGTCCTGCGCGTTCCGGCTTAGAAGACTGCGCATGTCAGATTGGACTTACTTGACCACGTCAGAACAGATTGCACTCAGAAAATAAATAACCAATTCATTACTCATAGTTAACCAGTCAAATTATGAAAATCAACTCATTTGTTTATCTGCACCTATTCAATCAACTGTTGAGCAAACGGCCGCAACGGGAGTGGGGGAAAACCAGTCTGAGTAATTCCAGTTTGTCGTCTCAGGCAACTCCCAAACCCGTCGACCCATTTTTGAGCCGCTTGTATGCCCTGTTTGACGCAAACCTGAGTGATTCCGGCTTTGGTTTGGAGCAAATATTGAATGAACTGGGCATGAGCCGCACCAATCTGTTCCGCAAAGTAAAAGCCCTGACGGGTCTGACGGCTCACGATCTGCTACGCAACTACCGGCTCAAGCGAGGGGCTCAGTTGCTGCGGGCTGGTCAGAGTGTTAAACAAACGGCTTACCAGGTGGGCTTCGATAGTCCAGCCTACTTCAGTAAATGTTTTCGGGAACTCTATCAGCGGAGTCCTCGCGAGTTTATCGCTCAAGGCTGATCGGATAACTCTCCAGGTCATCGATTCAGTGTCAACTGAACCATTTTTTATCGGATTTGGATCATTTCTTATTGTTGCCCGGTCTACCCTCCCCCTACTTTTAGCTTGCTCTTGGGCTAGAGCAGTACGTCTTTACTCAATCGATGAAAATAGTACGTCAACGTAATGTCCACCTGGGACGGTGCGGACTTTCACTCCCTGACTATCCCAGCGATGAACAGCCCATCATCCGACGCTGCGCCAAGAAATAGTCTCTGATTTTTATACCTCAATCCAACTTACTCATGACTCGGTTTTCTCCATTTATAAACGTGGTCGACCGTCGACCCCAACAAGACACGTTCTGCCTGTCGGCCAAGGGCAGTCGTAGCCTGCTGTTGGGCTTGCTCCTGCTGCTGGTTGGGCTCAGGGCTGAGGCCCAGAAAACCTGGACCGGTGGAACTACCAACTGGAATACAGCCAGCAACTGGAACCCGGCGGGCGTCCCCACGGCCGCCGATAATGTGGTGATTCCATCGGCACCAGCCAATGATCCTATTGTGAGTACCACAGTGGTAGCCAACTCGGTAGAAGTTCAGAGCGGGGCCTCGCTGAGCATCACCAGCGGAGGGAGACTACTAGTCGATCAGAGTAAACCCATAAGCGGCTCATTAACGGCCTTTTACAACAGTGGCACCCTCAGCAACCAGGGGCAATTAGTGATTTCTGCCGGGTCGTTTTCTTTCGGAGACTATGGTATTCGAAACCTGGGCACCATCACCAACAGGGTGGGTGGCATCATCGCCATAGAACAACCAACCATCCAACCAAACTCGACTTGCTTTTTCAACGATGGCGGCACCGTCAACAATGAGGGCCAGGTCCTACTTGGCACCGCCTTCAATTCAACCTTTCCATCAAACTCCTCAAGTTATAGCATACGGAATACGGGTAACTTCATGAACAAGACGGGGGGCGTTATCTCCACTGACAGATCCTTTGTGACTAGCTTGTTTAACGCAAGCACGGGCACCTTCACCAACGCGGCTCAGATCAACATCGGTATAGTTCGGGTGCAAACCAGGGGTATTGAAAACCAGGGCACCTTTAACAACAACACAGGCGGAGTCATCACAATTGGCGAAGTAAGAAGTCCACCAAGCGCTAACGGTATTGTCGGTGGTTTGGTAAACACGGGTGGCACCTTCACCAACGCAGCCCAGATCATTATGGGACAAACCCTGACGCCGTTCGGAAACCAGGGGAGCGGTCTTGTAAACCAGGCCACCTTTGTTAACAATTCGGGGGGCGCTATCACCATTGACCAGGTAAGTGGTGCTGGTATTGTAAGCTTAAACGGTGGCAACTTCACGAATGAGGCTCGAATTACCATCGGAGCCAGTACAACTGTAGGCACAGCTATCGAAAGCCAGGGCGAATCTCTATCTACGTTTACCAATACAGTAGGGGGTGTCATTACCCTTGACCGAGCAAAGACTGCTGGTCTGGTCAACCGTGTTGCCAATTTCACTAACGAAGGTAAGATTACCATAGGGGCCATTGCCGCGGTGGGAGGCTTAGCTATTCAGAATTCCTATCTTTTCGACAACTCGGGATGTGGGGCGTTGATCAATGTGGTGTCCAACGACGTAATTACAGAATACGGTGGGGCGATCACAAACTCGGGTACTATTATCGAAAATTCCGAAAATGTAAACCAAATATCCAGCAATACCGGCATCGTACAGAATAACAACGGGGGTTTCTTTTATGTCGGGTCCGGACCCAATCAGCCTCTGAGCGTGAGCGCTACTAATCCAACGAACTGCATCTCACCAAACGGAGCCCTCACTCTCACGGGCCTGAAAGCCACCACCAGTTATACGCTGAGCTATACCGTGGGAGGCAGTGTCAAGGCCTTGATTCCCAGTACTAATGCTAGTGGCCAGTTCACCATTCCCAACCTGGGCGCAGGCTCCTACGCCATCACGCTGAGCGGTAGTTGTGTAGGGATTCCCCTCTCGCTGTCCGCTACGCTCACTGGGCCCATCCTAACGGTCAGCAGTCCGGTAACGACAGTAGCTACGCTGGGGGTTAGTTTCTCGCAGAGTTTTACCGCCACTGGCGGCACGGGTACCTATAGCTTCTCGCAGACCGCCGGCAGTCTGCCGACGGGTCTGAGCCTGTCAAGCACCGGAGTCTTGTCGGGCACACCCACCGCAACGGGTTTTTACGGTATCGTCGTGCGGGCCACCGATGCGAGTGGCTGCCCGGACAATTCGGCCTCTACCACCTATAATTTTTCGGTTCAGGCTCCTGCCCCCGATCTGACGCCAACCCTATACGCCCGGCCCTCGACGGTGTATGGCAACACCCCCCTGACGGTGGTGGTGGATGTGGTGGAGATCAACTCGGTGGCCACCAGTGGGCTCATTACCGTCAAAGTCACTAAAGATGCTAAAGCTCCTCTGAGCTTTGATGGAAGCCTGACCACCTTAGCAGGCCGTAGCATCCAGAACAGTAGCTGGAGCTTTGCCAGCGAGGGTAGTTACTACGTTCTGACGAGCAGCCAGTCCATTCCTGGGGGAGATAAACTTAGTTTTGGCTTGAGTGGTCCGCTCAGTTCGGGGGGAACCGGAGGACTACTGACCGTGAGTGCTACGGTAACGGGGGGTAGTGGCGGAGAAAGCCGATTGAACAACAATGTAGACGCCGATAAGGTCGATTATTTCCAGCAATGAAGCCAACACCAATTAGTGGAGCATCTGCCAAGTTGAAACGTTGGGTTCCGGCAACGGAATCTGCAAAAGGGTCAACTACAGGAACGGGGCGTGAATCATTTTGCCTGATTTGATGGCTCAGGGTTAGACCTATCGAATGAGCAGGGCTAATTGGACCAATTCTTATCGGATTTGGATCATTTCTTATCGTTCGGCGGGGCGTCAGTTCCCTACTTTTGGCCTGGTTCTGGACCAGAGATTCTACCTCGTTCCTTCATCGGCTATGAAATCATACCGGCAGGGCAGCCTGTACCCGTGCGGCTTTCCGGCTTTATATCCTCTAACTACTCTTTATGAAAGCACGTCTAGCTGATTATATCGCTCAGGCCGCCCGCGGGCGGGTCTGGATAATACTTTTTGTGGCAAGCCTGGGGAGCCTCAGCCCGCTGGTGCAGGCTCAGCCCTTCACCGACGTATCCGAACGTCTGATACAGGGAACAACGTTGTCGGCACTCCCTCAGTTCAGTTCGGGCGCAGTGGCCTGGGGCGATTATGACAACGATGGCAAGCCTGATTTTATCATGATGGGCAAAGCGCCGAACGGTGGCCGGGCCATACGCCTGTATCGGAACATGGGGGATGGCTTTAGGGAAGTGGGCGGCCAATTATTGCCGCGGGGCCAGACGGGCCTGGCGGATGGGGCGGTGGCCTGGGGCGATTATGACAACGATAACAAGCTGGATCTGATCATCACGGGCAACGGCGTGTTTGGTCCGGACGTCCTGCTGCTTCGCAACACAGGCAATGGCTTTGTGAACGTGACCAGCAGCCAGTTGCACAATGTGCCCGGGTTAGAATTTAGTACGGTGAACTGGGCTGACTACGACCAGGACGGTAAGCTGGATTTTCTGCTAACGGGCAATTCCGCTAGTGGCCCGGTCAGCAAGCTGTATCGCAATACGGGCAGCGGCTTTACAGACGTAACGGCCCAGCAAGTGCCCGGTCTGCCGGGAGTATCGTCGGGATCGGTGGCCTGGGCCGATTACGACCTGGATGAACGACCGGATTTTCTGCTGACGGGTACTAGCGACAGTGGCCCGGTCAGCAAGCTGTATCGCAATACGGGCAGCGGCTTTACCGACGTAACGAGTCAGGCACCCGGCCTGCCCGGTGTCAGTAGTTCTTCGGTGGCCTGGGCGGATTTCGACCTGGATGGTAAACCGGATTTTCTGTTGACGGGCAATACGGGCACTGGGCTCACCAGTAAACTGTACCGCAATACGGGTAGTGAGTTTGCCGACGTAACGGGAAATCAACTACCGGGTGTGCCGGGGGTATCGTCGGGATCGGTAGCCTGGGGGGATTTTAATCGGGATGGCAAACCGGATTTGTTGCTGACGGGTAATACCGACGGTGGCACGTTGAGTAAGCTGTACCGCAACAATGGCAATGGTTTTACCGACGTAACGGATCAACAGATAAGCAAACTGCCTCAGGTAGGCAATAGTACCGTTACCTGGGCAGACTACGATACCGATGGCTGGCTGGACTTGTTGCTCATGGGAAATAACACGACCGGTACGTTCGGCCGGCTTTATCACAATGGCACCAACTACGGCAATTTTGTAAACGTAACGGAGAGCCAACTTCCGGACGTACCGAAGGTGTCTTCGAGTTCAATCGCCTGGGGCGACTACGACAACGATGGCAAGCCCGACTTTATCATGATGGGCGAAACCGGTACGGGCAATGGTTTTGTTAGCCGGCTGTATCGGAACACTGGTAGTGGGTTTGTACATGTAACCGCCACCCAATTCCCGGGCGGCCTGCCCCAGGTGACGGCTGGTTCAGTGGCCTGGGGGGATTATGACAACGATGGCAAACTGGATGTATTCATCACGGGCAAATCGGGGGCAGGCCCGGTCAGTAAGCTCTACCGTAACCTGGGGGGTACCTTTAGCGAGGTAACGAGTTCACAATTCCCGGGCGGCCTGCCCCAGCTATTTGAGAGTTCGGTAGCCTGGGGGGATTATGACAACGATGGTAAACTGGATTTGCTGCTGACGGGCGATGGGGGCGAGCAAGTGGGCCCGGTCAGTAAGCTGTACCGCAATACGGGCAGTGGGTTTGAGGACGTAACAGATAGTCAGGTTCGGGGCCTGCCCAGGGTATCGTCAGGGTCGGTATCGTGGGCGGATTTTGACAACGATCGTCGGCTGGATTTCCTCATTACGGGCGATAATCGTTCCGATCGGATCAGCAGGCTTTATCGCAACACGGGCAATGGGTTTGAGGACGTAACCGAAGACCGATTTAAGGGCGCCCTGCCTGGGTTGATTAAAAGTTCGGTGGCCTGGGGGGATTACGACCGGGATGGCCGGTTGGATTTACTGATCGTAGGGGAAAATAAACCTCAAGAGGGAAGGCAATATGGTGGCTTCCGGGGGCTGTATGCTAATACGTCCAATGTGTTTATCGACGTAACGGGGAATATTATTAATCCCCAATTCTCTGCGTCCTTTAATGCTACCGTGGCCTGGGGGGATTATGACAACGATGGGTGGCTGGATTTTATGTTCGCTGGTCGCCCATTGGATAGATTATTGGATGGACAAAGCCCTGTCCGCCAAATTCATCATAATCTATCTGGACATGGCTTTGTCATGGTTGCAAACTATGATTTTTATGATGCGGCAGAAGGTGGCTCGATAGCCTGGGTTGATTACGATACCGATGGGCGGCTGGATCACATGTATACAGGGGCGTATGATGCTAATTTTGGGCCGGATAAAGTAACTCGTTTCACCAGACTTAATCGCAATAGTTGCTCGCCCCTAAGCATTGCCGCCCAGCCGGCCAGTCGAATAACCGGCTGTTTAGGGAGCCGGTTTAGCACCAGCGTGCGCATCGAAAAGACCGGTGCAGACCAGTCTGCGGTTCCGGCGGCCGCCTATCAGTGGTACAAGGATGGCGTTCTGCTCAGCAGCCAGACCTCGGCTGAACTAACCATCAACAATCTCCAGCCCAGCGATGCAGGTCAATACCAGGTCGTCATCTCGGGCTGTAACAGTTTGACGTCTACTCCGTTTACCCTCAGTGTCAGCGATGCGGTCACCCTTTCGGGCCAACCGGCCAGCAGCTCAGTCGTTTGCTCGGGGAGTAATGTAAGCACCAGTGTAGCCGTTAGTGGCCCAAATCCCACGTTCCAGTGGTACAAAGACGGTACCCCCCTCAGCGGACAGACCTCGGCTAGTCTGGCGCTGACCAACCTGCAAGCCAGCGATTCAGGTGAGTATACCGTCGTGGTTACCGGCTGCAATAGCTTAACATCCAGCGTTTTCAGTTTGACCGTCAACCAGGCGATTTCGATGCTGGCACAACCGTTCAGTAGTTCAGCCGTTTGTCCAGGGGCGAGTGTCAGCGCCAGCGTAGACGTGAGTGGTACGAATCCCACCTTCCAGTGGTACAGGGAGGGTACTCAACTCAGCGGTCAGACCTCCGCTACGTTGACTTTATCTAACCTGCAACCTGCCGATGCAGGCAGTTATGTGGTGGTCATCACCAGTTCGTGCAGCAGCCTGACCTCGACGGCCTTCAGTCTGAGCCTCAACCAGCCCCTGACCATCACCCAGCAACCCCCTGGCAACTCGATTAGCTGCGTGGGCGGAAGCTTCAGCGCTGGCGTGAGCGTCAGTGGCTCGAACCCCACCTTCCAGTGGTACAGAGAAGGTGTCCTGATCAGCGGTCAGACCTCCGCCAGCCTGACGCTGACCAACCTGCAAGGCAGCGATGCAGGCGCGTACACTGTCGTGATTACTGGCTGCAACAGCCTAACATCCAGTAGCCTGAGCCTAGCTATTAACCAGCCCCTGACCATCGCCCGGCAACCCGCCAGCGGTACCCTGGTTTGTATGGGAACCACAGTGAGTACCAGTGTGGACGTGAGTGGTTCGAATCCGGCTTTCCAGTGGTACAAAGATGGGACTCCGCTCAGCGGTCAGACTTCGGCCAGCCTGATCCTGGCCAGCCCCCAGACCACCGATGCGGGCAGTTATGTGGTGGTCATCACCAGCTCGTGCAGCAGCCTGACCTCGGCGGCCTATAGTTTGAGCCTTAATCAACCCCTGACAATCACCCAACAGCCTCCCAGCAGTTCAGCCGTCTGTGCGGGCAGTAACTTCAGCATCAGCGTGGGCGTCAGTGGCTCAAATCCAACCTTCCAGTGGTACAAAGATGGCGCTGCCTACAGCGGTCAGACTTCGGCAACCCTAACCCTGACAAACCTGCAACCCAGTGATGCGGGCCGATATCTCTTATTTATTAATGGCACTTGTAATAATCTGATCGCCAACGATTTTAATCTGACCATCAACCAGGGAGCCGATCTGACCCTTCAGGCCTATGCCCGCCCCTCGATTCTGTATGGTACGTCACCCGTTACGTTGGTAGTGAATGTGGACGAACTGCACGGAGTGGCCACCTCAGGCCCTATCCGCGTCAAGGTTCCCAAAGAAGCTAAACTCAGTCTGAACCTGCCCGCCAGCGCTACGTCGGTGGGTGGTCGGCCGGTGGTCAACAGTGCCTGGCGCTGGGATGCGGGTTCGGATGCAGGCTACTACCTATTGAGCACCGAGCAAGGAATTGGGGCTGGAGGGTTGCTCTCGTTTGGTCTGGAGGGGCTGTTTAATCCGGAAGGTACTTCAGGCACTTTCCGCTTTGAGATCGTACTGGAGAGCAGTGGAGCCTGCGAAACGGTGGACAACAACACCGACGGCGAGCGGATCGATTATTTCCCCTAGGCCAGGCAAGTTAGACCATTTCTTACCGTTTCCTGGGACACCTACCCCTACTTTTGAGAAGAAATAAGCGATGCGCTTCCGAGACTTTGGTGAGACTGTCTAACTCCTCCTCACCGATTCCCGGAAGTGCAGACCTGAAACGATTTTAGTTTTCCGCTTACTGTTTGTTACCATGAAACTCACGTCAATATTTACCCTGGTCCTCATCCCAGGCAGATTAACGCTTAAGTCCTGTGTTACGGTCTATCATGCGGCCCCCTACTGACACTCAGGCACACTCGGTGCAGGAGAATTCCCATTTCTGAATCGCCAGTATCATCAAAACCTTTACGGCAGCCGCCAGCACCAGGAAGGTCTGTTGTCGATTAACGACACCATTACAACATATTTGTCCTATACGCTGGCCTACAATTAACCACCTTTTGCAAAAAAATATCGTACTAGTATGATGACGTCTTTCTTGTTTACGCGCCTGAGTAAACTGCTTGAATTCCCGCTTACGACTATTCGGACAGGTTTCTTCAGACGTTTCCTGGCTGCCGGGCTGGCCGGATTACTGTTCGGCTGTAGCGTCATTAACCTAGATGATCACCCTGTTTCGTCTAGCCGTAAGGTTCAGGAAGCCGTCGACAAAGTTCGGGCCGATCTGGAAAACTCTCTGGGTAATAAAGTACCGTCGCTCAATGTGTTGATCCAGACGCCGACCGAAAAAATCTTTGTTTCTTCGGTGCCTTCGGGAACTACGCCGGTCATCGAATCGGCGAATTTCCGCTTCGCCAGCAATACCAAGCACTTTACGGCATGGCAATTCTAAATATGCACGAATAAGGTTGGCTAAATTATAAAGCCCATATTACGGACCTCATACCGGGAACAAGCATTCCGTACGTGCCCAATACGCCCGCGTGGGATTTCCCTATAAAAAAGACATCGCTATTGAACAACTGCTGCAGCATGTGGCCTAATGAACTGGTAAACATGTCGTTGAGGAATCTAGTCTGAAGCAATAAGAGTGTAGCTGATAAACTGGACCTACCCCTTGTATATTTAGTTCACCAGCAGGTACATGCATGTAATGGCTTAGGCAGATAACATGGAATTCCTGAGACAAAGCTTCTCCATTGACTTTAGGTATCTTAGTCTACAGGAGTCAAATCTATTTATTGCCCACAATTCGGCTGTCTTGTCCTGATTTTATTCGGACGTTCTTCTGAACGGCGGTTGGGTAGGAGAGAAGAGGCTGGAAACGGTCTTTTTGCGTTCAAAAAAGCTGTTCACTTTAGTAGTTCACGATTTTTCCGTGACGGGTATACCCAACGCTGCCAATTGCCCCAAAACCGGTCTGTCCGAATCAGAGATCCGTTCAGGCTGACAGAAATCATGAGCAATGGGGATGCAATCGACAAACTACATTTGGTTGTACGTCTGCCCAGAGTGCCCTAAAGGATCCCGCATACTGCCAGCATCAACGGCGACAACCGATTCAGCAGGTTTCTGTTCTCCCTACTTTCGTGGCGGTAGTATTGGCTTTTAAGACCGATAAAAACCGTATAGGACCAGCCCCACTAGGATCGTTTCAATGATCCAGATGTTGCGTGTATTAGCCTGCGTGAGCCGTCGAATCACCCAGTGTCCCCCCAGGCATATGGCCATTATGGGCAGCCCCAGTACGATCTCGAGCGGATAGTCCCGCTTTTGGTCGGGTGTTCCGTAAAGAACATAAAATAGGCCATGGAGTATCTCATAGAGACCTATTAGTGCCCCCAGCATCAGCGGTGTAATCCAGTTTAGTAACTTCTCAATGGTCATAAGACTTCTTTCTGAGACGAAGGAATATTCATGTATGTGCTTCTTCAATCAGGCGTTTTTGAGATTGACCTTTACTACTAATTTGGACTGTCAAAGGTCAGTAACGAATGTTGACTCGCCGTGTGGATATCACGCCAAATACGGTTTAACTCCGTGCCGATCTTGACCCGCAATACGGGAATAACTGGTCGATCACCCGTCGAAACGTATGAGCCAACTGTATACTAACTTGGCTAACTTGTCTGCTGGTTTGTTCGCTAAGATAATTCTGCTGACCCTGCTCCTGCCAAGACTCATCCACAATCTGATAAAAAGCCTGTTGGCACGTATTGAATTCGCTGTTTTGCTGAGTGTACTCCTGATGAAACCACGCTGCTTGTCGTCTAGCAAATCGGTCAATGCCCTTTTGGACAAAGAAATGATGATGCAGTAAGTCGAAAAAATGCGTAGCCATACCGGAGAAATTAACGGCAAGGGTTGTTTCCGACAATTGAAGAAAAGGACAGTTGGCTACGTTGGTTTCTCGTTTGAGAGCCTCGTTGATGACAAAACTACGCTCAGGCATGACCGCTAAATGATTAACCTCAAAACCATGACTACCGGTGGCGGTCATAGCGACTGTTGCCCAAGTGGGCACAAGCTTTACTTCCTCTTTGGTGGACAGAAATGAACGAACCAGTTCTTGACCTGATTGGCTATACACGGGTGAGCCATCAGGATTTTTAAGCAGGCAACTAGCCGTAAAATGGGTAGCATGCAAGGCCCCAGTACCATGTTTCCAAAACCCATTCACTATATAACCCGTTCCGGTTTGAATAGCGGTTTCTGATAGGGCATCGCTGCCTGTAATGCACGTATCAGGCCGTAGAAATACACGCCTTACTTGGTTAGTATCCCAAAAGCCAGCAAACCAAGATGCTCCACTGCATAATGGAACGACCCACCTAGTGCTACTTTCAGCTTGAGCAATGGTTTTCAGTAAACGTAGAGTAGCTGGAAATTCGATTTTTACGCCACCCCAATCAGGCAACAAATAAAGCTTAAACCACTGCTTGGTGTAAATTAACTTAATCAGTTGAGGATGCAGTTGCCCCATTTGTTCTGAATGGCCAGCTAACTCGTTAATTAATAGTGACCAAGAATTGTTCATGCTACTACTCATACTTACAAAGCTAACCGCAGCAGTCATTTATCCATGAGCAACGAAGATTCTACGCACGACTATGAGTTATGTTTTCTCAAAATACCCTCCCAAGTGAGACGAACTCATATGATAGAGTAGTCACATTATTGACTCATAACAAACGGTCGTTTAATAGACGTTAAATTGCTTTGAAATTTCGCTTATTGAACCCTCGTTCAATAAATATTAAATTCATATTCATAAATGTCTTAGCCTGAAAAAGCGTTCAAGCAACATCTCGTCCGCTTGATACCTTTTTCGTCTGACTGAATTCCAAACTAATGTGTACACCTTCGTGCTGACTTATAGCCAGCCGGCCTCCAATTTGCCGACTCAATCCTCGAATCATAGACAGACCCAGTGTTTTATTCTGCTTCGCGTTAAACCCAGTGGGCCAGCCAATTCCATCATCCGTTATCGTTAGCAAGTAACCCTGATTTTCCAGCGAACGGAAACTGACTGAAATTGTACCCGGACGGTTTTCGGGAAAGGCGTATTTTAACGAATTGGTAACAGCCTCATTAATGATTAACCCCAACGGAGTAGCCAATGTGACATCCAGTTGGATAGTCGAGATGCTTACTTGTTTCTGCACCGAATGCTGTCGATTAAATGAGTCTATAAGGTGATCAAGTATATCGCAGATGTACTGCTGCATATCGATTAGGGCCAGATTATCGGATTGATACAGTTTCTGGTGGATGAGGGCCATGGCGTGCACCCGATTCTGACTTTCCCGAATAGCCGCCAGCGCCGTTGAGTCGTGCAAAAAGCTTGATTGCGAATTGAGCAGACTGGTGATGACCTGAAGGTTATTTTTAACCCGGTGGTGAATCTCTTTGAGCATCCACTCTTTTTCTTCCAGAAGCTGGCTCAACGACTGGTTCTTCTGATTAATCTCTATTTGTTGGGTCTGGAGGAGCTGGTTACTACGTTTTTTTAGTCGGAACTGGTTATAACTCACACCCAGCAGGCCAGCCAGCAACAGACTGGCAGCTATAATGCCATTACGGGTAGATTGCCCTCGTTTCAGTTCGCTTTGCTGTAGTTTACTTTGTTTGGTAAGCAACTCAATGTTTTGTTCTTTTTGGCGGGTATCGTATTGAATTTGCAGACCGGCAATCTGCTTACTTTTTGTTTCGTTAAAAAGCGAGTCGTTTATAGCTTTATGTTGACGAAAATGGCCGATGGCCGACAGGTAATTACCTTGAATGGAGTCGATCTTAAAGAGCATGTAATGAATGTTTCGAACAGTCAGCAGGGCGTTTTTCTGTGGCAGAATGCTCAAGGCTTTTTCTAAATGATAGCTTGCCTTAGTCAATCTTTTCTGCTTGAAATAAAACGATCCTATATCTTGATGTGCTTTTTGAGCCTTTTCAGAGTCCAGCTTGTTTCTGTTATACCAGCTAATGGCTTCCAGGTAATATTTTTCCGCTAACGGATAATTATAGAGTGCTTCGTAACAGTACGCTAGATTCTGAGCAACACACCCTTTTTGAATCATCGTATTAGTCGGTATTTCGTTGACGAGGGTGTTAATTAAACGTAATGCTTCCTGGGGTTTGTGGTGAGCAATAAGATCCTGGCTAATAACCCCTGCCGTGTTGTAGAGGGCGTAATTAGGCTGTCGCTCCTGTCTCCATTTGGTAAGCGATTTCCTATACCATTCCATTCCTTTGCCATAGTTTCCTATTTCTATATAAATTTTGGCAAGATCACCATAGTACGTAGCCGCTGAGGTTGTATCGCCCGTCTCGCTCATATTGTCAATGCATAGGAGTGAGTACAGAAGCCCTTTATTTAACTCGCCATTCAACCGGGCAACGACAGCTAACAAATTATAGATGTCATGGAGCTTTGGGTAGTTAATGGCTTTGTATCGCTTCAATACATCCAGTAATTGGGCCTCCGCAATATCATTATCTCCCTGAATTAAATACGTAACGGCAATTTCTTTTAGCGCTAAGATTTCATTTTTCTGATCGTTTAAGGATCGGTAAAGGGTTGCTGCCTGGACAAATTGGCTAATTACATGGCTGTACTCCTTGTCTACATTTCTTAACCAAATGGCGTTTCTAAATCTGGCTACAGCTTCTGTTCGTTTATCGCCTGTCCGCTGGCATTCATCTAGTAGTCGACGGAATCGTAATTGACCAAGCTCATGATTTTTCCCTTCCATGTCGGCGATTACCAACATACTTTCTACCTCGTGTTGCCATCTGACTAAATGGAGTGAATCACTTAGTTTTTTAGCCTGATGTAAATAGGTAAGGCCACTATCCAAATCAATTTTTGTCTCCCCTGGTTTATAAATGTGAAACTTGCCCAGCTCGACTAAACTATGAATTCTGCTTTCATCTGCTCTACTTTTTTGTAATTGAATCAAGAGCCGATTTACCTGTTGGCGGTTTATATTCTGACCGATTGTATTCAGCGTACAGAAAAGGACAAATGAAATCGTCAATACGTTTTTCTTTTCGGCAACAAAGCCTTTACCGATTGATCCCACAGCCGAACCGATTAATTCCTTCATAGTACTGTTTATGTAAAGTCGAGCTGGAGGGCGGCCCCTTAAAAAAGACTGGCCTCGGTATTATGGAATACCCATAGTCCTGTTTCTCAGATGCTACAAAAGGCTGTCATTTTCTAATGACAGCCTTTTGTAATAGTTAAATCTATTGATAAATTACGAGTTAATAAAAGCCAATAGATCTGCGTTAATGGTGGCTGCTTCCGTGGTGGGCATGCCATGCGGAAAGCCCGGATACGAAATCAGTTTTCCATGTTTTAATAACTTTACCGCCTTTGCGCCGGAAATTGGGAAAGGAACGATCTGGTCATCCTCGCCATGTAACACTAAAACCGGCACATCCACACTCTTCAGGTCTTCTGTAAAGTCGGTTTCTGAAAACGCTTTAATACCATCGTGATGGGCTTTGATGCTCCCCATCATGCCCTGGCGCCACCAATTATCCCGAATGCCTTGTGATACGTTCGCTCCTTCCCGATTATACCCATAAAAAGGGAGGGTGAAATCCTGGAAATATTGGGGGCGGTGGGTAGCGGTGCCTTCCCGGATTTCATCAAATACAGACATCGGAACACCCTCTGGATTGGTTTCGGTTTGAACCATCAGGGGGGTAACGGCACTAATTAGCACAGCTTTCGCTACCCGTCCCTGTCCATGTTTTGCTACGTAGCGAATCACTTCACCACCCCCGGTCGAGTGGCCAATATGTATCGCATCTTTTAGATCAAGAAAGGCTACCAGCTCCGCCACATCCGCTACGTAGGTATCCATGTTATGGCCATCGGAGGTTTGAGACGAACGGCCATGTCCCCGGCGATCATGAGCAATGACTCGAAACCCCTGGCTTACGAAAAACATCAGTTGTGTATCCCAGTCGTCGCTGGATAAAGGCCAGCCGTGATGGAAAACGAGGGGTTGGCCTGTTCCCCAATCTTTGTAATAAATCTCGGTACCGTCTTTTACTATGATCTTGCTCATGGTTTTGGGATTAAATGTTGAGAGTAAATGATAAATTAGAGATAAGTATTCTTGGGTTTTTGTCGGTACAAACCTACCGGGGGAACGGTTAGAGAGTGCAGTAAAAAAAGATGGTTTTGCAGTAAAAAGAAGGGATTACAACCGCAGTTTCTAAGCATCGATGACCTTCAATTGAATCTCTTCCCGATCCAGTTCGTTTTCCAATTCATGAAACAAGTCGACATCAATCAGTTGGGCGTCGCGTAAGGTTAATAACTCAGACCGTTGCGCCTGTATAGATGATAGAGTCAGTTTCTGGCTGAGTTGATGTTGAGATAGCGTCTTTTCAGAATCTCCCCGTTCAAGGTCATCCACGCGCTCCTGATGCCGGTCGATGATTTCCTGGACTGTGTCTCCAACAAGCCCTTCTTTACTAACTACACGATGAATCACGGCCAGCGCTTTTTGGGAAAGTCGTTTGCGTATTTCCCGTCGGGAAAGATAGTCGGTAGACTGCTGCCCAAATTGTAAGGCCCGGATAACCATAGGAAGTAGACTTCCCTGCCCAACCAGCGTAAACAGAATCACGCAAAACGTAATAAACAGGATTAGATTTCGGCCCGGACAGGGAAGGCCATTGGGTAGTCGTTCTGGAATCGATAGGGCAGCCGCCAGTGAGACAATACCCCGCATACTGATATAGGCTAACAAGGTTGTGTGTTTGTAGGAAGGAAATACGGGAGGAAGATGCCAACCCTTTCGTACCTGGGTAGAAACCGTATCGGCTAAAAAGATGCCCAGGAAGCGAATAGCAACCGCGGTCAAACTAATAAGCAAGCCAAACCAAACGAGTTGCCCCAGCGACTGACCTTTGATAGAGGCCACAACGTGCGGCAATTGCAACCCAATTAAAATAAAGATAAGCCCATTCAACAAGACAACCACAAAATCCCAAACCGCAACCGCCTGCATCCGCGTAGTGGGGCTATGTACCCTCGATTGTTTATGGCCTAATAATAATCCTGCCGTAACTACACTGAGCACTCCACTTAAATGAAGTTGTTCGGCCGCTATGTAAGCCGAGTAGGCCGTCACAAACGTCAGCACGGTTTCCAGGGCGGATTCCAGATTGCCATGTTTATGCAGCCAGTAGGATAAGTAGCCAATAAGCAGCCCTACACCAATACCACCCCCCGCTAACCGGACGAAATCTAGCAGTGAGTCAGTTAAGGAAAAACGCCCAGAATTCATGGTCGCTAGTGCCAGCTGAAAGATGACTAAAGCCGTCGCGTCATTAACCAGGCTCTCACCTTCCAGAATGGCCACAATTTTTCGAGGTACAGCCAGGGTCTTCATGATCGCCGTAGCCGCTACAGCATCGGAAGGCGAGACGATGGCTCCCAGTAATAAGCCCGTGGCTAGCGTAAAGCCTGGAATAAACGATTGAGCTATGTAAGCGATACCTATACTGGTAGCCACTACCAGACCTAATGCGAGCACGACAACGGGTTCTAAATTCCGGCGAAAGTCGCTCCAGTTCGTATACCAGGCTGCGCTATAAAGAATAGGTGGTAAAAAGACAAGGAGCACAACCGACGAATCCAAGCCGACATTTGGCAAACCCGGAATAAAGCCAATGACCAGGCCACCTACCGTTAGTACGATCGGGAAGACCAGATTGAGCCGCCGGGCAATCAGGGCCAGCCCAATGACAAAAATCAGTAACAGAAGAACCGTTTCAAGTGGATGCATGCTTGTTGTAATTAGGCGCTACGTTTTATTGGGTACCGTTACCAGCATTATGATGCCCGTTTGACGGAAGATTTGGCCCTATATTCGCCTGTTGCAACCGATTGAGCAGCTTAGCGGAATCCCAACTGAACGCCCTTAGCCTAAGCACTCGATTATCTTTTAGTTGCCAGTAATGCACAAAAGGCAAAACGGCTAGTTCGTTATCTATCAGAAGTTTACCTTTAAAAAAGCCGGTTGTAATGATGGTATCCTGCAATTGATCGTCATCAGGGCTGTAATAGACAAGAGAGTTCACGCTGAGGTTCTCACAAATTGCGTATAGCCTTGACATCATTGTTATGAAACCGCTTCTACCGTGGTATTCAAGACCGGCAGGTCCATACTCAGAACTATAAAGTACGATTTTCTCATCCAGTACAGGCAGTATCCGACTTAAATTGTTATCGGCAAAAACACCATAAACAACCTCGATAATTGGCTTGGGATTGGCCATAAGCATACTAAGGTGAACTGTATATCCATACTCCCTAGCAAGGTGAGTGCCAGCCTTTGAGCTATTCGTAAACCAGGAATTTGATCCTATACATCGATTCAAATTCCTCAGTGTCAATCGATAATTTGCCGTGATCGATTTTTAGTGATCGATCAGTAGTAGTTTTTAATCTGGAGTTCTCCAAAAAAACTGGAGTTGTCTATAGTTTCCGTAGACAGTGACGGGGAAAGAAGGCGATACAGCGCCAGGTACGGCTAAGTTATCGTTGGTTTTTACTCGACTATTATATTATTTATCCTTGTTTTGAGTCGTTATCCTTCATAAAGGAGCTAGTTTTATACTGCTTGCGCTAACCCAAAGCTTGAATGGGAATACTTCTTGTAAGCAAATGAAAACGCGGTCAATGCTATCCTCTAACTCATTTCGGACTATGCAATCACCAGTCAACCCTCCTCTTTCTCTAACTTCGGCCTGCAAGATTTTAATTGTTGAAGATGAATACATTATCGCAAATGATCTGGAGCTTATTCTGGATGAAGCAGGCTATCCGGTCATTGGCGTTGCCGACTCCGTTGATGAAGCCTTAGCGATTATGGCCCAGCAAAAGCCCGATATCGTATTGCTTGATATTTACCTGAAGGGAAAAGAAACGGGCATAGACCTGGCGAAACAACTGGAAGAACTCAGCATTCCGTTTATCTATATATCTGCCAACGACAATAAAAGCGTACTGGAAGCGGTAAAAGCTACGCAGCCGATTGGCTATATAGTTAAGCCATTTCGGGAAAAAGATATTCTTACTACCCTGGAAATCAGTCGATACCGGCATGCGCATAGTGTTGAAATCAAACTTCGGGAAGAAAAAGCGCTTCAGATTGCCCTGACCGATGCGCTGTCGGCTCCCGGAAGTTGGGAGCAAAGGCTACTGAACGCAGCGATGGTTCTTCAGTCGCAAGTGCCGTTCGATTTTTTATCGATTCAATACCAAAAGAAAGGCACAACGCAGTGTTTCAATTACTACCGAGTCGGCTTTGAGGAGTATCAAACCATTAGTTTGACTGATCTCCAGCAGATGACGAACACGACAGTTGAGCAACTGCTCCAGTTTCAGGATGAACAAGTGCCTGTAGGCCCAGTGCGCTATACGGAGGATACGTTTAGTATTTTCTGCAAACAGAATCGCCTTGGACAGATGCTGGCCAAAGCGTTCCGACTTGAATCGGCCTTAGTAATGCCCTTTACCGTGGGGGTAGCGGATAAGTTCTCTATTTCTTTTCTGAGTCGTAAGCCTGATACCTATCATTCCAGACATCTTCGGTTATTGGAGCGGCTAGAACAACCGATTGTATTAATGCTGGAGCGGGTTCTTGCCTTTGAGGAAGTTGCCCGACTGAGTGAGCAGCTAAAACGGGAAAACAACTATTTGCAGGAAGAGGTAAAAACATTGGCCAATTTTGAGGAAATCATTGGTCGAAGCCAACGCCTGTTACGTGTTTTTGACCAGGTTACTCAGGTAGCCAATACCGATACGACGGTGCTTATATTAGGCGAGAGTGGCACTGGAAAAGAGCTTATAGCCCGGGCGCTTCATAATCTATCATCACGGAAAGACAAAATCTTGGTAAAAATCAACTGTGCGACACTACCGGCAAACCTGATTGAATCGGAACTTTTTGGTCACGAAAAAGGCGCTTTTACGGGTGCTTTTGAGAAACGGATCGGTAAGTTTGAACTGGCGCAGGGCGGCACTATTTTTCTGGATGAAGTAGGAGAGATGCCCCTCGAATTACAAGCTAAACTCCTGCGCGTACTCCAGGAAAAGGAGATCGAGCGAGTCGGTGGCAAAACGCTCATTAAAACGGATGTGCGCATTGTGGCTGCCACCAACCGACATCTGGAAAAAGAGGTAGCCGAAGGGCGTTTTCGGATGGATCTGTATTTTCGATTAGCTACGTTTCCCATCACCTTGCCAACCTTACGGGAACGACCTGGCGATATACCCCTCTTGGCCCAATTTTTCGCCCAACGATCGGCCCGCAAATTAGGAAAACCCTTTCATGGGATTAGCGAAGCGGTATTGAATGAGCTAATCAATTACAGTTGGCCAGGTAATATCCGGGAATTAGAAAATGTGATTGAACAGGCTGTCATTATTAATGACGGTCAATCACCGCTAACGCTGGGTCGCCCATTGATCAATAGCTTATTCTCTATGACGATGTCAGAGATCATGATTCAACCTGATACCAGTTTTAAATTGGGGAATTCAACGCCAAAGGATTTACAGGATGTTAAACAGATTCAGCAGGAAACGGAACGGGAATACATCCTGGCAATTCTTAAACAAACAAATGGGCGAATTCGGGGAAGTGGTGGAGCCGCTGAATTAATGAACTTGAAACCTACTACACTCGAGTATCGGATGGAAAAACTGGGGATTCGAAAAGTCCTTTCCGTTCAGCCGCCAAGCAACTCGTCAGACATGAATTAGTCGCTTATTAATGCCTATGAAGCAGTACATTTTCCTGGCGCTAGGGATGCTCTTAACCATATCTACTAAAGCCCAATGGTCTGCCTCCCAGATTGACAGTTTACAACGGGTGTTGACCGTTAGTAAACCGGATACCAATCGGGTGAACGTACTGTTACAACTAAGTCAGTGCTACGTTCTAAAACCAGGAGAAGAAGCGCATGATTTAGACACAGCTCTCCAGATGAGTCAACAGGCCAATAAGCTGAGTCAGTCATTGCATTATCAGGGCGGGATGGGCGAAGCTTCGTATACCTCGTTCCTAATCTGGCTGGAAAAAGGAGACACGCTAAAGGCCAGAAATTATGCCAAGCAGGCAATCGATTTTTTCCTCAGACATAACCAAGGGAAGCAGCTTGGTTATGTGTACATGAATCAAGCCCGTTTTTATACGCTGGAAGGGGAGGAGTTACCCAAAAAGATTCACTACTACGAGAAAGCACTTGGCTATTTTATACAGGCGGATGATAGAGTGAAACAGGCCGATATGTATAAGGAACTGTCTGATCTTCATCAGATACAGGAAAATTATGCGCTAGCCCTGACTGAGTTGCAGAGTGCCCTTGCGTTATTCCGAGCCATTGGCCACACCGATTTAGCGATGGTGTATGATCTGCTCGGCTTTGTATCAACCAAGCTTGGTGATTATAAAGAAGGCCTTGCCTTTGGCCTGATGGCCGTTAGAGCCGCTGAAGCAGGTAAAGACAGTTCGCTGTCAATTTGTACCATTTACAACCGGGTTGGGCTCACCTATTATGGACTAGGCCAGTTTAAACAGGCAAAAATCTATTTTCAGAAATCGCTGGCCATCGCGTTAAAGCATGCTAATAATGCCTATATCCTCCACCTGGTGGGCAACCTGTCCGATTTGTTACTTCAACAGCATAAGCCTTGGGAAGCTCTTCGCTATTTACAGCAAAAGTCTCGACAGTATCCACCAACATCAGCGGAAAGTCAGCTGCTAGTCGACTTTCGTTTTGTTTCGATTTATACCGAGTTAAATCAGTTTAAACAAGCTCAGGCGTACTGTGGTCAGGCATTGGATTTACTGGCCAAAAGGGGAATAGGAAGTTTAGGGCGTGCCCGGATTTATCAAGCCGTTATCAACTTCTTGATCAAGAGCGGTCAGTTTCAGCAGGCCCGTCGCTATCTGGCCCTAAATGAGTCGCGATGCCAGTTGAATGGATCGATCATGGCGCTGGCTAAAAATCATTTACAATGGTTCAGACTGGATTCGACCCGGGCCAATTACTTCTCCGCTATTCAGCATTACCAGCGCTATAAAGCCTTGCAGGACTCCTTGTTAAATACCACAAAAAGCCGACAGATCGCGCAGTTAGAAATTGAGTTTGAAAGTGAAAAGAAAGATCAGAATTTAAAACTAAGTCAACAGAATATTCAATTATTAACGGAGCAAAGCTTAGTACAACAAACGAAGTTACAACAGGCGCTTATGACTCGAAATAGTATTGTTGTCGGTACGATCTTGCTATTATTATTATTAGGACTAAGCGTCAATCGCTATAATCTTAAACAACGTAGTAACAAACTATTGGAAGCCAAACAGATTGAGATTAATCAGAAAAATGAATCCCTTCAAAAAGCTGTCATTGATCAGGAACAGTTACTCCGGGAACGTGAATGGATGCTTCGGGAGATTCACCACCGGGTGAAAAACAACCTGCAAATCATCACCAGCTTGCTTCACTCCCAATCCACTTACCTTAAAGATCAGGCAGCGCTGGCGGCTATTCGGGAAAGTCAGAATCGGGTTCATGCCATGGCCCTCATCCACCAGAAACTGTATCAATCAAACCGGTTGTCCAGTATACCAATGGCCGAATATATCGCCGAAATCGTTGACTACCTGATGGGTACATTTGATATAAGAGCAAGTATCAATAAGCAGATTGACGTTTCGCCGGTCGACCTGGATGTTACGCTGGCTGTTCCCCTTGGCCTTATCATTAATGAAGCTATTACGAACTCACTGAAATATGCATTTCCTTCGGGGCGAAGTGGCAACATTCAAATTGAACTCAAACGGCTTGATTACCAGGACTACTGGCTGTTGATCAGCGATGATGGCATTGGACTGCCAACTAATCTGAATCCAAATCGAAGTCGCACGCTGGGCATGAGCCTCATACGGGGGCTTAGCAAACAACTGGGTGGCGAACTGCAAATCAATCAGCTAAATGGGGTCCAGATTAGTCTGACATTTACGGCCGAAAAGGTAGTTCAGCCAGCTTTGATTAGTGCATAACTTTTGAAACGAACAAGATTGATGTCTACCTGGATACTCCTTTTTCAACGAGTGAATAAATTGGCGGGCGGATATTCAGCAAAAACTGGTTGGCCAGGTTTACTTTGGATTGCCTGTCAACTAGTACTGCCTTCACTCACTTCGGGTCAAAATATTACCCGAAAGATGGCCAATCAACTAATGGTCAGGCTGGAGAAAAGTACGGCTGATACATCCCGGCTTACTGCCTTGATTGAACTTGGTAAGTTTCATATCTACAAAGCTGGCGAGGTCAAAACGGATTTAGACAGTGCAATCACCTACTTGAACGAGGCTAACGATTTAGGCAAAAAATTGCATTTGCCAAAAGCGCAGCACAACGTGGAAAGTTTGCTGAGCGTAGCGTACATAGAAGGGGGCAATGTTCAAATGGGAAAGGAACATTTCACCAAACTGATTGACGACTGTCGGCGAACAGGAGATAAAGAAACGGAAGCCGATGCTAACTATCGATTCGCCACCTGTTTACGCTATATCGTTAACGATTACCCGGCTGCTTTTTCGTACTATAATCAGGCTGAAACACTCTACAAAGAACTGAACAGGCAGGAAAAAGAAATTCAGATGGCCGAACAGATTGCCTCCCTCCATGAGGATCTTGGTCATCTGGACCTGGCAGAAGAAAATTTTCTTAACGTATTGAACCGATACAAAGCGGTAAAGTACCCCAGATTACACTATATCTATAGCAGTTTAGCCAGTGTAAATCGGTTAAAAGGAAATTACGATAAAGCGCTGTATTATGCCCTACAGTGCCTGGGGAGCATGAACCAGACACAGGACACGCTGTCGGCAGCTACTTTTTATGGCACTGTCGCAGAAATATACGGGGATTTAAATAAGCCGAATGAAAGTAACTATTGGTATAAAAAAACACTCCAGCAATGGCGTTATGAAAAGCTACCTAACTTTTCATTGTACAATGCCGCTTACCACGTTGTTCAGGATTTAGTAGCGCATCACAAATCAAAAGAAGGGCTTCGTTTAATCGCAGACCTCGTCCGCGAAATCAAGCCCATTAACAATATTCAAAAAGGCTGCGTTGCGCAGGCATTAGCGTGCTGTTATGATAATTTGAAAAATTATTTTCTGGCAGAAAAATACTATCTGGAAGCCGTTGACTGGTATAATCGGTCGGGTGGGGATTTCGAGATGTCACAAAAAGTGCAGGTGGATGTTGGCCAGTTTTATCTAAAGCGCAACAAGTACAAAATTGCCGGTTTCTACCTTCGAAAGTCGCTGAGCTATTTCCCGTTGAAAAACTCTTTGTCAACGATAAAGGATGTTCATCTTATGCTCTATAAAGTGGACTCTACGGAGGGAAATTATTTGTCGGCCATCAACCATTTCAGGCTGCATAAAATGTTGAATGACAGCATTTTTAATGTAGCAAAAACGAGGCAACTCGCTGAAGTAGAAGTGCGCTATGCTACGGCCCAAAAAGTGCAGCAGATACAGCGTCAGCAGCATGAACTGGACCAAGCAAAAACAACGCGCAATAGCATATTAGCGGGGACCTTTTTATTATTAGGTTTGCTAGGAGTCAGTTATAATCAGTACCGATTAAAACAACGTAGCAATAAACTGCTGGAAGCCAAACAGCTTGAAATCAATCAGAAAAATGAAACGCTTCAGTCTATTCTGAACGAGAAAGATAATCTGCTGGATGAAAAGGAAGGCCTGCTGGAAGAAAAAGAGTGGATGCTCAAAGAGATTCATCACCGAGTCAAAAATAACCTCCAGATTATCACTAGCTTACTCAATTCTCAGGGTGTGTATTTGAAAGATAAAGCTGCTCTTTCTGCGATTCAGGAGAGTCAGAACCGGGTGCACGTTATGGCGTTAATCCATCAGAAACTCTACCAATCGGACCGAATAGCTACGATTCCAATGGCGGAGTACATCGAGGAAATCGTCGATTATTTGCTTGCTACGTTTGCCCGACAGGATACCGTCATCAAAAAAATGGCCATTACGCCTGTTAATATTGATGTCATTCTGGCGGTGCCATTGGGGCTTATTCTAAATGAAGTCGTTACCAATTCGCTAAAGTACGCTTTCCCGTCCGATCAAACAGGAAGTATCTCTATTGAACTTACGGTAGTGGGCCAACAAACATACAAGCTCACAATCAGTGATGATGGCGTGGGTTTTCCTCCTGATTTAAACCCGAACCGAAGTCGCACGCTGGGCATGAGCCTGATTCGGGGGCTCAGCAAACAACTTGGTGGAAAGCTGCAAATCAACCAGATGAATGGGGTGCAGATCAGTCTTACGTTTACTGAAGAAAAATTGGTTTATCAAATGTAGCTATCAGGTAATACAGGAGTCGTCTTCTCAATGAATAGGAATCAATTTGTTGAGATGTATTTTCAACCAAATTCATTCCCGCCCCAATGCACCACTCCGCTCTTTTGATCGACTGTATTTAAAACGGATAGCCTGAAATGGCTTAAATGAGACTGAACAATTGGTGCCAAGCGAGCCTGAGTTGGTTTACCATGAAATAATTGGCCGCCAATAAACAGAGTGGGTGGGTAGCGGACTCCTAACTGATAGCCTATTCGCCAATCCGTTTTAATTAGATCGTATAAGCTATCGTCCACCAAATCATGCAGGAACCGGGATAGATCCAGCTCTAAGGCTGAGGCCAGAGCGGCCAGAACAGAGCAATTGATAAGCGGTTGAATAAATAGAGCGTTATGCATTAACCAGAATTTCCCTTGACGCTTGGCTGCCTCGGTAGCCATGGCGGCTAGTAATGATTGATCATTTGCTGGATTGGGATAATGGCGGTACGAATACGTAAACGGTTGACCTTGAAATTGGTCGAGTATATTGCAGATAGCTTTTCTAATATGTTGGCTTCCATAGCATAAGGCATCACCATATTCAACGAGCTCTACTGCCCCTGTAACAGAATCGGTTGAGACGGGAAAAGTGTCGAAAATAGCATTCATAAAAATAGGAATGAAGTAGATCAGTGAGAATACGCGTACGATAAGCAAAATGCTGTTTACACTCAAGTTGAGTAGCTAACACTAGCATGACCATAAACTGATCTTTACTTTATGAATGGGTAAGCTGTGGTGATAAATTGAATGAAGATTGTAAATATGTATTTCTGACCCGGTTAGGAACGAGTAAGCTTCGCCGGTACTCTGTGGGCGTCGTTTGGTAATACCGTTTGAATAACTTGTTAAGATGGCAGATATCAGTGAAGCCAAATTCGTCAGCTATCTGCGAGATACTCATACCACTCAATCGCAACCGTGTTTCAACCAGTTGAAGCTTATACCGGATAATGTACTGACTGATGGATTCCCCGGCCTGTTGTTTAAACAGGGCGGCCAAATGGCTTTGGGAATAATTGAACACATCAGCCATTTTTTCCATGCGCAGGTGCTCTGGCATGGTAATATAATGGCAGATATACACACCAATTCGTTGCATCAGCGATGAAGAACTAACGTTCGTTGAACTTAACCGCTGATGCTGACTGAGCTGACGATCAAGTAAACTCAGAATCGTTTTCATTAGTGCTTCAACGATTTGGTTAGAAACCAGTGGTCGGTGGTTATTCTGTTCCGTTAAAACTATCCCGACAAGCGCATTTAGATTTTGTTGCTCGATACGGTCTGCAATGAGACTTCCCGCGAGTTGCTGGCTTGCCGTCTGTCCTCTTTCTGTAATTTGTGGCCAGCAATCTGTTCCTGGTGTCATTAGTCCCCTCATATACAGTTCGGTGAAGGAGAGTGAGCAAAAGCAGGTTATTCTATCAACCACAAAATAATGGTTGTCTAAAGGCCCCAGTAAGAACACATCTCCAGCCTGGTAGGTAAATCGGTTTCCGTTAATTATGTGTTGCCCACTGCCGGTTCGAATCAGGATTAGTTCAAAGTGATTATGGTCATGAATTGGGTAAGTCCATTGGCTTGTTTCAACGACTTGAATAGTCAGGAGTTCATGCTGGATGCTACGTTTCATAATGGGAAGTGTTCGAGATGGATCTATAGTGAATCAACTACTACGAACTACATTGCCAATAAAGTGCCAGTCTATATGTTACTCAAGTATAGGTAGCGAAATAATGTATATTATTGATTATCAATTATATATGTACTAGGTAATTTTAAAGGCTATATCCAAATAAACTGGAGAGTCCATACTATTTGGAGGTAGGCTTTGGAGTTTTTGTTTCATTGTTCATTACATGTAAGGAGCCGATTCGATCTTATTTTAGATTGAGATTACCAGTTCTCTTGCCGTTTAATTGCTTGGGGTCGCCAGTACAGTTTTTCCTAACATGCTAATGACAAAAAAAAGATTCTATTGGGCCCAGTAGAGCCAACAGAATCTTTTTTGGTGAAACACTATTCAGGTATAGTATGGGATGTGCCTCCATTCCCAATATACTATACGTTTTGGGTACGTAGTAAGTACTTATGTTGTCCAGACAGTACAAGCTCACCTCGCTGATTATGAACTGTTGCGGCCGTTACAACTAAGCCAGTCGCACCTTGGGGAATGAGATCTGTAATTTCCAGAGAGGAATATAAGGTATCTCCAGAATGGACTTCTTTCAAAAACTGGCAGGATACCTCACTAAAACTGATAAACACGTCACCGATATAGTGCGGAAACAAAGTCGCACCCGGGGCCGTAAAGGCCAGCACTTGCAGCCCGTGGACAACCGGTGCGGTATGCCCATGTCTGCGCGCCCATTCGACATCGTAATGAACCGGATGATTGTCGCAGGAAACTGTTTGAAAGGCCGATGCATGGGCATCCGTTAAGGTACGGCTCGGTGCACGAAACACATCGCTAATTCGTAGATCTTCAAACGTTTTAGCCGGAACGACCAAGTACGAACTCGGGTCAAATGACTTGGTCTTAATAACGCCTGGTTCCATGTTTATTTGCTCGATTACATAGTTTTAAATACTGCCTATTTTAGATGCGCTCGTAACATCCAGGCAATTTTTTCGTGTTTCTCCATTAAGCCGGTGATGTAATCGCTCGTACCGGCATCGTTGTGAGCATCAGCAAATTCGTCAATGTTCCCTCGAATAAATTCGATGATACTCTCGTGGTCACTCAACAATTTCCTGATCAGGCTGCGGCTATCATTGTTATCTTCGTCCTGCTCGGTCAGGTGGGTTAGTTGCAGAAAGTTTTTTAGCGTAGCCGGGGCATAATGACCTAACTGACGGATACGTTCGGCTACGTCATCAACGATCGCTGCCGATTGATTGTACAAGTCCTCAAAGTAAAGGTGCACCGAATGAAAGTCCATGCCTTCCAGATTCCAGTGGGCATTCAGTGTTTTCGTATAAAGAACAAACTCATCGGCTAGTAACTTAGCCAGCTCATGGGCAACGACTTCACGATTTCCGGGCGAAATGCCAATACTTGTTTTCATGAATGATGGATTTTAGATAATTGAATTTGGAAACTGAATGGATTACCGTTTGTGTGGTTTTAAAGTAATTCTGCAGACGTTATTTGGCATGAACCATTAGATTCGTTCAGCTAGAAACTCAGCCAGACGATTCGAAAATTCCAATACGTTGCTGTACCAGGCAGCAACGTATAATAGATTACCTTCCTTAGCTGTCATGGGCCAGCCTCAAGCCTGGCTACAGGTTTTATAGGTGTTAAAAATTTCTTTGCTTATTGTGAAGCCAATGCAGGAAGTGTTTTTTCAATACGTGTCCGGGAGGATTCGTACTGCTTGGGGAGTTTCAGATGACTGCCTAGTTCCTGCAGGGGCTCGTCGACTGTAAAGCCGGGATTATCGGTGGCAATTTCAAACAGGACGCCACCAGGCTCGCGGAAATAGAGCGAGAAGAAATAATCCCGGTCAATCTTGGGGGTTATCTGTAACCCCTTGCTCAAAATCTTCTCCCGAAATTCCATCTGGATGGTTTCATTTGCGACCCGGAAGGCAACATGATGATTTGTTCCGGCGGCATTCTTGCCTATTGAACCGGCTGGTTCTTCCAGCAAATCAACAATTGAGGCTGTCGGAATTGCATCCGTAATGAATCGGTAACGGTTGCCTTCCTGGGCTTGTAGGGTATAACCAAAAATATCGGTCAGCACGCGGGCGGTTGCCTCAATTTTATGCAGGCTCAACGTAACACTATGAAACCCCTGAGTGGCCATGTCCTGTTTGATGTCCTCCGTTTCCCAGGCGGGTCGTTCGTCCAAATGCTGAATCAGGGCAATTGACAGCCCATCCGGGTCAGTAAAAGGCAAATACGTTTCACCAAACCGCTCCGCTTGTTCACTAGTAGTTACGCCAAACTCTTTAAATCGTCCAGCCCAGTTATCCAGACTTCCGATGGGTACGGAATAGCCGATTTCAGTCGCCATACCCACGCCGTTTTTACCGGGCCCAATTCCCTCCCAGGGGAAAAAAGTAAGGATGGTACCGGGCGTTCCGTTTTCGTTGCCATAGTAAAAATGATACGTACTAGGATCATCGAAGTTGACAGTCTTTTTAACCATCCTCAATCCCAGCACATGAGTATAAAAATCGTAATTGCGTTGAGCGTTGTTGGCAATTGCCGTGATATGATGAAGACCTAAAATGCGGTTGTCCATACCTGGTTAGTGAATTGTCGTTATTTATGTGTACTGATGAAATTACGTTGTCGACTGGCTTTTATGCTGATTTAGAAACAAATAGCTTCTCATTCATACCTCAGTGTTCAGGCCAATGGGAGAGAAAGAAAACAGACTTTGATTGCCGAGGCAATCTGATCATATTCGCCTACTCGCACGGGTTTTTTGATAAAGGAGTTTATGCCTTTCGCATAAGCTAATGCGATTAAATCTGGCTGGTCACTGGTGGAGAGCATGACGACAGGAATAGAAAACGGCTGATTTTGTGATCGAATAAAGGCCAGGGTTTCCAGACCACTTAATCCTGGCATGTTCATATCCATGATGACCAGTTGAATGAGATGTCTTCCTAGTAGATCTAGTGCTTCTTCACCATTTTTAGCCTCCAGAATTTCCGAATCCCCAATGATACTCTCCATAACCCGACGAAGGAAATAACGATCATCGTCACGGTCCGCCGGGGCGGTCGTCATCAGTCAGTAAAATAGTCGTTTGCTTTTGGTACATAGTCTATTCCAGTAATCAATGAGCGGATTATTCGTAAACGATCAACTGGATCCCTGCGACCTGAGTGTACTCTTTTTCAAAAACCAGAGCTCCCACGCTCAACCTAATTCAGTCCAGTCCAAGAGTGGGAGTCTTGTCATTATTTACATTGACTTTACCTTTTTAGCGGCTTCCAAAATGAACGCTGCTACTTTTTCCGGTTGAGCCAGCATGGCAACGTGGCTGGATTTCAATTCAAGGGTAGTAGCCTTGAGTTTCTTAGCCAGCGTCCGTTCCAGATCCGGATTAATCATACGGTCATTCGCGGCTACTACGTACCAAGAAGGCTTGCTTTTCCAGGCGGCTTTGGTGATTTTTTCTTTCAAGGCTGTGAACGCTTGTGGTCCCTGAGTCGCTATCAGTAACTTTCGTTCTGATTCAGGTAAATCCTGTGCAAAATCTTCATTAATCCCTTTGGGCGACATACTGACAAAGCCATAGGCATCCGGTTTAATTTCATCGTTGCCTGGTGTGGATGCCGCTGTCTGTACCAGTTCCAGGAACGATTGACCTTCATCAGGCGCAGCTGCGGCTACATAAACAAGCCCGGTTACCTTATCATGGTTACCCGCTTCGGTAATGACCACCCCTCCCCAGGAATGACCCACCAGTAAAACGGGGCCATTCATTAACTCGATCGCTCGTTTGGTAGCCGCCACATCGTCTCCCAAGGAGGTAAGTGGGTTTTGTACCGCAATGACGTTAAGTCCCTTAGCTTCAAGCAATGGAATTACCTTAGCCCAGCTTGAGCCATCGGCCCATGTGCCGTGAACAAGTACTACATTTTTTACGCCGGTGGCTGATGCCTGAGCCGAAACATTTTCGGTTGTTGAAAGTGTCATGATAATACTGAATAGTGCGCCGAAAATGGCGCGGTTAGTTGTCTTCATGGTTATGAATGATTATTCTTGATAGTACGTATTGATACAGTTCGGGCAGTATCGACAGTTAGGATGGTTTTAGATTGAATGAGCTGACCATCGCTTAATTTTGGTTGAAATGACAGGCGTACAGAATTGTAATTCAGGAATTTAACTAAACTATAATTCCTGTTTTTGTCAGAACAAAGCTATGGACATAAGGCCTGTAAGACGCGGTACAAACAGACGGTATTCCGGTAAAAAGAAGGGATTTTGACCGTTAGAAAGTAGAACCAACAAACAGACGATCCTGGAATTGAAAAACCAGTAGTACGTATAGAATAAGTTGGTTGATTGATGTGACCTTCTGACTGTATTCGTGATCAACGATTGCGACCATTAGCATACGCATTTGGCAGAACTTCGAGTCAGCCGTTGCCTTGGCCTTTAATTGTCAAAGAATGCCTTCCCAATCGGGCGTTTAAAAGATGGGTCAAATCTTAAATCGTCCAGTAAAAGGCTTGGCCAAATGGACGCTTATCATGGCTTATCATGACCTGTAGTGATAGCATAACGTTCAGTTACGATGCCTAAAAGCGTTCACGAAATGGTTTGGCCAAATGGACGATATTCATTGATTAGAGAAATAGTCTGACTCTAGCCATTAGTGCCTGAAAGCGTTGACGTAATGGTTGCCTTTTATGAACGGACACTGCAAAAAGTACAAATTCTTGAAAAGGGGAGGGAAGGATACCCTTATTTTTATCTTATCAGTAAAACACAATTTCTGGATCAAAGTTAGACTGGCTATTGGCTTGTTGTTAGCAACTCTGTCCACCAATTGACGGGCGTATATAGGTGTACATAAAACCAGACAAACAAAATGCTACCACTAGGGGATGCATACCTATGAATGCCCTAATGGTAGCATTTTGAGAGAATAGATAAAAAGGGTTACTTGGCAAACTCTGTCTTTTTACTTTCCAGATAATTGTATTTTTTCAAGCCGAGCTATGTAAGACTTCTAGTGTTAATCGATTTTTCCAAAATTGACCCCTATAGACAAACTCTGAAAACAGGGCGGATTGTCCTTTGGAAAGGGCGGACGCCGGGCGGGATACGAAAGCCTTCTATTATGTTAATGAAATATCCGTAGATTGAGTCTATCAATTGCGAGTAAAGCAGCCTTAAAAATAGCTTATCAACTAATATAACGCTTACTAATACAACGGTTTTGTGAAAACAATCACTCTGGCTCTGCTGTGCTTACTTGGCTTTTCCAGCTTTACATTTAGTCAGAACCGCTTACCAACTAAGATATACGGCTAGATAGAGATAGCCAAATTCATAATCGACACGAACCGGAGCGTAGGGCCGATGCCCACTGGTAATCCAGCGTCGTTTCAAATCCGTACGGGTACCAAAGCGCAGTTCATCCGTCCGGCGGCCCGGCTCGAACAGAACGGACTCTCCAAAGTCAGCTACGTATTGACTGAAGTTTTTTAAAGGCTTCCGCCCCTGCTTGATCCCGACGCATATTGGTGGGCCGCCCCGTTTTAGCTTTGAGTTTCAGCCGCTGGCAGAGCAGACTCAATCCACCGACTGACTAGTGTATCCCAAAACTATCGGTCAGAAAGGTTTGAATCTGGGCCAAGGTTGCGGCCTGATCGGTATCAACAAAGTGACGGAGTTGACTAATCTGGGAGTAGGTCAAATAGCCGACAGTGCCATGATTGTTGTAGCTGAGCAATCCATCGAGTCCGGTTTGGCGATAGTTGCGCTATAGGTTTTGGCGTTCTCGAAGGTCAATCAAATGACCCGCTTGTTGTTGGGTCTTGGCTGAGCTGTCTTTCAACAAGCGCAGCAAGCGAAGCCGGTCTCTGAGTTTGGCTTTAGGTTGCTGCTTTTCGAGTTGCAACAATTCTTCAGCGGATTGAGTGATGAGCGAGGTGTAGTTCATACGACTACATACGCAAAATCTACCCTAAATTAGTATAAGTAGTCCTTTCATACTCAGCATTTTCGCTTTGAACGGCGAGGTAGAGTCGCTCATGTAAAATAGTATTTTATTATAAGTTACTACCGGAATCATCAGGCCTATAATTGTTAACAGAAATAACTTAAAATAGCCGGGTTGCCTGACAGAAGGCTGTAGACTGACTAATTTGTTTTGCATTATCTGTGAGGTCAGCTAATCAATCAAAGTTGAGGAACGTAACGTATTTTTTACGATTGAGTAAGATGAACGTTTTGCGTTCTGAATCAAGACTTCGATTGCTCAATCCAGTTATTCACGGTTTCTTCCAGTACAGGCAATGGCATAGCACCATTGGCCAGCACGACCCGGTGAAACTGTTTCAGGTCGAAGCGGGAGCCGAGTGACCGTTTCGCTTTTTCGCGTAATTCCAGAATCTTCATCATACCTATTTTGTAGGAGCAGGCTTGCCCCGGCATGACGCAGTATCGCTCTACTTCGGTCGTTACTTCGCTCTCGCTACGTCCCGTGTTGGCGACCATATAGGTAATGGCGGCTTCCCGCGTCCAGCGTTTATGATGAATACCCGTATCAACTACTAACCGGACAGCCCTGAACAACTCGGCCTGCAAACGCCCCAGATTGCCAAACGGATCGTTTTGATAAAATCCCAGTTCGTAAGCCAGTTTCTCACTGTATAAAGCCCATCCCTCATCATAGGCCGTAAAGGGAATAACGGTGCGAAAAATAGGTAGCCTCGGTTCGGCGGTCCGATTTAGCTCGGTTTGAATCCCTACTTGGAAGTGATGGCCTGGAATGCCCTCGTGGTACGCCAGTGTCTTCATGCCAAATGTTGGGTGCTCAGCAGACGACCGCAGGTTTGCGACGAAAACACCACCTTTCGATCCGTCCAGAGCCGGCATTTGGTACCGGCCCAGGGCTTCTCCGGCCTGTTTAAACAAAGGGACAGGTTCAACGGTAAGTGAGGCCTTCGGCCGCATGTCGAAGGCTACGCCCACTCGTTTATCAGCCTCGTCAAGCAGTTGTTTAAATCTGGCCAAAATCATCTGTTTACCAGCGGGCGTTTCCGGAAACAGAAAGCGGAACTCATGGCTGAGACGCTGCATAATCACCTGAACCGTCTGGGTCGTGTCTGTATAACCCTGACGTTGAAGAATAGTCCGCATTTCCGCTGTGATCCTATTGACCTCGGTAAGACCGATCTGATGAATTTCGTCAGGACCCAGATTCGTGGTCGTGTGCAGACGTAGTTGATAGCGGTAAAAGGCGTCACCATTCGGAAGTTTCCAGACGCCCGCATCATTGGTTGACCGAGCGTACAGTCCTTCGTTATATTCGATAAGCTTTTGATAGGCGTTGAACACCGAGTGCTGGATAGCCTCGGCTACCTGCTTCGAATAAGCTGCTTTTTCATCGGCTGATACGTCCTGAAGTTTGGCTGTTTTGTGAATATAGTTCGTGTAGAGCGGGTTTTTATACACCCCTCCATCGATGAAGGTCTTCATTTGGGTCAGAACCTGCCCAATGACAAATTTAGGTGGAATAATGCCTTTCTGCTCCCGGATTTTAAGCCCTTCCAGAACCTGATCGAACTTAATAGGGATACCGTTCAGGCGGGTGATATACGCATCGATGTCGCTCTTCGTTCGTAACTGGTGTTTGTCCACCAATAAGTCGGGAACTGCGCTCTGAACACCCCCCATCTGATTCAGCGGGTAGTCGTGGTAGAAAAATGGCTCGCGGTCTACCTGCAGCTTCATATACCAGCCCAATATGCTGGTGTTGAGTTTGTTTTCTGGAGACTGGCTTTCGACATCATACCTTAGAAGCGTCTGGTAATCTTCCTTGACCTGCTCAAAGTTACGCCGTTGCTGTGCGTCGGATACGTTGTCCCACTCGTCTTTAGTCCAGTCATAGAGTACGGGCAACCCGAGCAACGTAGTGAGTTCCGGACTACGTAACACAGTGGCTACAAACACCCGGTCATAGAAATGGCGAATGTTGAAGGGTCGGAACCAGATGAGGTTAACAAGCCATACGGCACCGATCAGCAGCAGTACGAATAGGGAACGTAACACCCAGAATTTCCAGGTTCTTTTTTTGGGTGGTTTGGTAGAAGGAGTCGTTACCATTTGAGGAGAGGTTTGGTTATTGGAGGGGTTAATTGATTTTTTTCCATTCCGTTTTTTGGCCGCCATACACCATCGTCCGTTTCACTACGTTCCCTGCGTCGTCTTTGACGAATTCGATCTCGGCATCGATATTGCGGAAGAAGAACTTTGTTGGTGTTTCAGGAATTAGTTCGGCCCGGTTAGCAGTGCCCCGCTCAAAAAGTTTATTCTTTTCCCGGACAACGGTAAAGACCGTTGTTCCTAGCTGGTAATTGCCTACGTACGATTCCAGCACTGAGTCCGGGACGGATACCGTTTGTCGGGTGGTTGGGTTGTAGAAGCCCGGCCAGTTATAAACCCGGGCGATGCTATTCATGAGTTCGGGAATGATATTGACGCTGGCATTATCCGAATTTGCCAGGATCACCAGGCCATTGCCATTGGTCAGACTGCCGTAATAAACGGCGCTGAATCCGGCACCATAGGTTTCATTGGTGAAATACCGCTCCGTCCCTCGGGTAATGAGCTGTACACCCATCGCAAAGGAACTGTCTACATAAGGCGTCAGGCGCAGGCGGGTCAGGTCGGAGGTAAGTACGTTGCTGGAGTTGCCTCTGTACGCCAATTGAGTTTCTACGACGTAGCGCGCCAGGTCAGTTGGGGTTGTCCAAAGTCCACCGGCTGCCTGCTCGGGAAAGAGTTTATAGTGGCCCGCTATTTCGTTGTTATCCAGGTCATAGCCGGTAGCTAGCTGACTACTCTGAACCGGTGGTTGGGAAAAAGAACTATGGATCATACCCATCGGCTTAAGCACTCGCTCCTGCATATATTGATCATACGGCTGGTGCGTTACGTCCTGGAGTAACTGCTGAGTAATAACCAGCCCACCGCCCGAGTACAGCGACCGTAGGTCGGGGGCAAAACGTGACCGCACAGCTGGACTGTTGGCGGGTTTGTGTCCATCGAGTATCTGCGGTATCGTGGGCAGAACTTCATTAACCGTATAGCCTGAAAAACGAAGAAAAGGCAATCCTGCCGTGTGGCTTAGTAGATTCGCGGTGTTGATTTTTTTACCGTTTGTCACGGAATCATACGGAAATTTCCAGGTAGTCAGGTACTGATTGATGTCGGCGAACAAGTCGATCTTTTTGTCCTGCACCAACGTTAGCATACCCACTCCGTTCAGGGCCTGACCCAGAGTGCCTGCCTGAAAGCGTGTTTCGGAGGTGGCAGGGTTTTGCTGAGCGACATCGGCGAAGCCATAGGCTTTGGCCCATTCGACCTGGTAGTTGTGAATCACTGCTACACTAATTCCGGGAATGCGATAATACGCTAGCCGCTCCTGAAGTGTCCAGTCTTTGTCGCTGGGTGTACGCACGTTGGCGGCCAGGTGTTGTTCGACCTGGTGGATTTTTGCCAGTACGGCTTTAGAATAAGTGGTCTTTTGCCCGAAGGTGTTCAGGCAACTTGCCAACCACACCAAGAGGATAGTGAAATGTTTTTTCATGATAGGTATTATCGTGTCTTCCTGGCCTCGGTTGTCTGTCCACCATACGTTAGTGTCCGCTTCACCACCTTGCCTGATGCATCGCGTAAGAATTCGAGTTGGGCATTTACGGCTTTAAAGAAGAATTTTGTTTTGGTTTCGGGCATTATTGCCAGTTTCTCTCCGCCCGTCAGCTGCTCAAAGAGTTGGTTGCCTTCCCGCGTAACGGTGAACGTAGCGTTAGGGTTGCTACCGAACGGACCTTCATAAACTCCTACGTAGGTGTCCAAAATTGTTTCGCTCACCGGAGTGCTTACGCGCGGCTTAACTGGCGGACTAGACCCCTTTTTCCCTGGTACGGCTTCCATCAACTGTGAATAAACGTTTCCCATGGTTTCGTATTCACGGTATCCGCCTTTATAATGCCCCAACCGAACGATGACTAAATCATGCGACGGAATCATCGTGACTGATTGACCACCCGCACCCAGCATCATGTAGGCGTCTTTGGGTATTGGTCGTTCACCGTCACCGTTGATCCAGAACAGACCACCGTAAATAGGCCGTCCGTCAGCTACCCAGGGTTTAGCCAATGTACTGACAAAGCTGACGAATCCTTCGGGCAACAGGCGTTCACCATTCCAGAGCCCGTCCTGCAAGTACAGGTTACCCAACCGCGCCCAATCGCGCCCGGACGCAAACTCATAACCCTGTGTGAGAAAATTTCCATAGGGGTCCGTTTCCATGATCATCGTCCGAATGCCGAGTTTATTGAACAGCTCTTTTTGTGAGAACAGATGGTACGACTCTCCTAACCCTTCGATTCCTAGTCGGTTGAGGTAGTTAATCAGCACCGGGTCGGAGTTGCGATACCGACCGACCGTGTTGGGCGGGAACTGCGGGGGCAGGTTAGCCGCCCACTCAAATGAATTGCCACCACCCGTATATAGGTACAGGTGATCGGGGTAGCCGAGGGTTGGGTCATAATCAGGGTCCTGTGGAGCCCGGCAGTATAAGCCGCTCGACATGTGCATAATGTCGCTGATGCGAATCTTGGCGCGAGGATCGGTTTTGCTTTGCCATTGCGGAATGGGCGCGGGTTGGTCTAACTGGTATACGCCTTTCTGCATCAAAACACCCATCAGCGTGGCCGACAAGCTTTTTCCCATCGACCAGCTTTCCAATGGCGTGTCTCTTGTAATGTCTTCACCGTAGCGTTCGCCAATAATACGTCCCTTGTAGGTGACGACTAAAGCCGCTGTTTGCGCGTCATCGAAGGCAAAGGCAGCATCAACAGCCTGCCTAACTTTGGTCATATCGAGTTCAGCGGGCAGTGGTGTTTGGGGTAATACGTCGCCCATCGGCCAGGACGTAGTAGCCGCATCAGGTACTTCCCGAGATACCTTAACGGGCTCGAAGGACAGCGTATTTTTGCCTTCTGCCAGGCAGACACATCCCTGATCGCCGGTATAAACCGCCACCCGGGTGACACCATTGGGCAACGTAATGGAAACGGTTTTCTTCTGATAGTCAATAACAGGCTTGCCTACTTTAGCCCGCTCTGCGTAAGGACTGGTGAAGAACCCTACGTTTTCGGCGGCAAAATCAGGTTTTAGTCCCGTAATAAACACCGCAGAACACATAATTTTGGCATAACCCGCCGTATGATGCGACAGCGCATCACCAGGGGGAGCCTTATAGGGTGTATTCAACTGGAATTGAGCCGCTCGATCCAGTATTGGAGTAGGAGTAGTCTGGCAATAGAGTGGTTCGTTGCCAGTCACTATTGCCAGCAGGAGGAAAGGTCGAATTAGATTCATGATGAGGGTGTTGATTGATTTTTTTTTCTTTTTTTCATTCCGTTTTTTGGCCGCCATATACTATCGTCTGGTTCGCTTACCTGCCTCGTCTTTAACGAATTCAATCTCAGCATCAACGTTGCGGAACCAGCAAGGCTTCCCATCAGCCAGACAATAAGAAAGGTCAGCGTTGATTTCATAATGGAGTAGAGAATTGAATTTGTCCAGTTAGGCCCACAACCGCAAGCCAATGAGCCCCCAGACAGCCATGTAAGCCACTACCAGCAGGGCCGAGCACACGGCAATCCACAGAAAAGCCCGATCGAACCGGTTAGGCATCTGACGTCGGTAACGAATGAGGTTGATAAACGCCCAGATCGCAAAAGCCACGGTTAGGATTGAGGTCACGAAGATCGTGACGGCGGTAACCCCAACTATTCCTACCGTAAATGGATTGGCTGGAACCTGAACAAGAGTCACCCCTAAAAACAAGGGTAGTGAGAGTGAATAACCCCATAGAGGCATTCGTACTTGCATAGCACTGAGTAGTTGGCTACGTCGTTTTAACCAGCCATAGCGAATAAGCCAAATAAAACCAGCCACGATGCTTAGTACACTCATCAGCAAGGCAAAACCGCCCAAAACAATAGGAAACCAGGCACTTAAGGCAGTGGTCTCTGTCATGTTCAGAAAGCCACCGGTCAACACCTTCTGCCCTTCATCGTTACGGACGAGTGCCCATGACGTTGTGTACCCTTTTTTATTCAACCGTATAAACCGATTTGCTGAAACCGGCCGAAGGGGGGTGGTTGCTCCATCCAGCAGGTTTTTCATCATCAGCTTACCGTCCTGCTCAACAACCTGTGATACGTTGGTGAGCCATTCGTACCAGTAACTGAATCCAAACCGTACATTACTAGCTCGGTAAAAACCCAACAGCGACTCTTTTTCGGCCTTTTTTAAGGTGTACGCTGGTGGCAGTCGTTGCGGAATGTTTTTTAGAATCACATCCAGTACCGCATTGTAGATTTTCCCAAACCCGGCTCCGTCGGAGTTGACCAGCACAATTAGTCCCAGGTTTAATTCCGTATTATAGAGGTAATAGGCTAAACCACTATTGATAAAGCCATCATGACCATGAAAAATATAGCCCTTGTAGGAGGTTACAAAATTGTGCAGCCCATAGCCTTCTTCCAAACCAGCTTTAGCCGCCAGGGAAACAGTCGGCGTTTCCATTCGATGAATGGATGAAGTATCCAATAATCGAACTCCCGCATGCGTTCCTCGGTTCATTAACAGCTGCACAAACGACATCAGCTCCAGGGCTGGCGCATTTAAACTACCGGCAGGCCGCTCCAGAATATGCAAGTATCGCTCTTCCCGGGGCGTATTGCCCCCTGAGTAGTTGGTAACCAGATGGGTTAGGGCTGCGCCATCCCGGCGAAACGTACTCGTCTTCATACCCAGTGGCGCAAAGATGTGCTGTTGAACAAACGACTCGAATTCCTGACCTGTTCGTTTCTCAATGATACGCGCTACGACAGGTGGGCCGGAGTTGCAGTACGCCACGAACGTACCAGGCCGCCAGCGCGAATGGCGCGTTGCTGCCGACGAATCCAGTCCCTTTTGTAGGGTTATGTTCGGATCATTGACGGCAAAATCTTTCAGGGTCCAATCATCGAATCCCGTCGTATGTTCAAGCAGATGAACAATCCGGACAGGGTCGGTGTCTTCCCAGGGATTGCTGAACTGAACCTCGGGCGCGGCTTTTTTTAGTTCTTCGGAGAAATCCAGTTGCTTTTTTTCGGACAGGAGCAAGGCCGAAACCGCTACAAAGCTCTTGCTAATCGACCCCAGCCGAAACATGGATTGATCGGTCACGGGTGCTTTTGTTTTCAGGTTCATCACCCCCGCATTGAGTTTGTATAGCAGACTGTCTTTCGTAAAAACAAGTACCTGCGCCCCCGGCGTATGTTCATCCCGCATGATGCGGTTGATACGTTTGGTCAACGTATCGAACTGGATAACGGAATGTGGCGGTTGGGCCGTAGCTATGGGTAGAAAGCCGAGAGTAAGGAGCATGCCAGTTACCCAGTAGAACCTGTGTGGAAGAACCTGATGGAGTTGAACGCTAGGAACGCCGTGCATGGAGGTAGGAATTTGTGGTAAAGCGATTAGCCATTTCATTTCAGAAAATCCCGCACCAATTTCTCTGTCTCGGCAGGATGCGAGATGAACACGTAGTGATTGGCGTCCTTGATTCCAATCGCCCTGCCTCCCCTCACTTCTTTGCGAAACAGGGCCTCCTGTTCAGCATCCCACTTTCTCATGTTGGGAAACGATGCGATGGCCTTCTGGCGACTGGCAGAATCCAAGCGGTTATAGTATGGAAAAGCATTCCGGACCGAGGTGTGCCGGGCATAAATCGCCAGCGCCGGACATTGGATGCGGCCATAAGCAGGACGATCTAACCTCGATAGCGTGGCCGGGAAGACAAAGGCCGGCGTTGTGTCCCCAATATACTTGCCTTCTTTCGAGAAAATAGATGTGGCCCGGATCTCTTCGGCTGGAATCGGCACACCCACTACTTCATGAACGGCCTGGCTTAAGTTGTCCATTGAAGCGGAATCTTTTGTTGTTGGATTGGGTGGGCCAGGACTTTGGGCTAACAGTTGCATGATATTGGAGCGGTCATAAGCGGCATCGAGGTAAACCAGTTTAGCCGTCCGATCTGGATAGGACGAAGCGAATTTACTCATTTCATCCCCGGCGATGGAATGACCAACCAGCAGGACTTTCTGGATACGAAGGGAGTCCAGAACCACCAAAATATCATGCGCTAGTGTCCTCATATCATAGCCCGTTTTGGGTTTGGACGACTGGCCGAACCCTCTGCGCGTAATGGCATAGATGTGGTACTGATCGATGAATCTGGGAGCAAATTCGTCAAAGACGTGGGCTGTGTTGCCAAAGCCCGTCAGAAACACTAGCGGCTGGCCCGTGCTGCCCCAGTCGAGTACTTCGAGAGCAACGCTGTCGGCTACTGTCACAAAGCGAGTTTGATGAGTAACCGAGGTAGCTGGTTTATCGGTTTTAGAACAGGCATAACATAGTATAACCAGACTAATAAACAGGTAAAAAGAATTCATAGAGAGTTTACGAGTATAGGTTTACGGTTAGCTACTTTACCGGTGGTTTACGATTTCCGATAAAGGACTCGTATTTGAAATCAACTCCTCGCCGGTCTACCCATTCCTTACGGGCTTTTTCAATAAGGGCTGGGGTTTTATACAAATCCAACGCAGTCAAGGCCAGCGTTTTGGCGGCTACCAGCATTCCTTTCTGGCCAATGCTCATGCCGCTTGCCGCCACCGCCTGCCAGCTATGGGGGCCAGTACCCGGCACCCAGGTCGCGGTAACAAATCCAACGGTTGGCACTGCCCAGCTTACATCCCCAACATCCGTAGAGCTGTTATCGGCGGCCGTGGCTGAGTCAAACGGGATGACCTGGCTGGCATAGCTTAAGTCTATTTTTGACGTTAGGCTGCTCGCTACTTTCTGGGCAAAATCCGATTCTTCGGGCGTGTACTGAATTCCACCTACAGTTTTTAGATTTTTGTAAGCCGACTCCGCTAACGTTACGTTGGGCAGGACGTCAAAGACACCGCCTTCGATCTCAATCTCTACCTGAGTCCCGGTGCCTTTGGCTGCCCCCTCGGCGGCATTTTCAATCCGTTTCCAGATACTTCTCAACACCTCCCGATTTTTGTGACGAGCATAATAATAGACTTCGGCGAAAGCAGGAACAACATTGGGCGCTTCGCCACCTTTCGTAATCACGTAATGGACGCGAGCATCGGAGGGAATGTGTTCGCGCATCAGATTGACCATGTGGTTCATGGCTTCTACCCCATCTAATGCCGACCGGCCCTGCTCAGGAGCAGCCGCAGCGTGTGCGGCAATCCCTTTAAATCGGACGCGGGCGGCAATCAGGGCCATCGTAGAATAGGGATTGGCAACATTTACACTGGAAGGATGCCAGTGTAAGGCCACATCAATATCGTTGAACAGGCCCTCGCGCACCATATAGACTTTACCCTCTCCGTTTTCTTCGGCAGGGCAACCATATAGCCTGACTGTTCCCGAACGACCCTCTTTTTTCAGCCACTCTTTTAGTTCGATGGCAGCCGCCAGCGAAGCTGTTCCAAAGAGATTATGCCCGCAACCATGTCCACATTTCTGTCCCGAAATAGGCGTGAATTCGGGTTTGGCATCGGTAGCTAAACCGGGCAACGCATCGAATTCCGCCAGAAGGCCAATCACCGGTTTGCCTGAACCAAACGTAGCGACAAAAGCTGTGGGCATACCGGCTACGTCCGCGTTAACGTCGAATCCAGCTCTTTTCAGCTCGTCCTGTAATAAGGCAGAACTTTTATTTTCATGAAAGCCCACTTCCGCAAAATCCCATATCTGTCTGGAAATGGCTGCATAGTTGGGAAATTGTTTGTCTAAATTAGCAAGAATGGTTTGCTTATCGGGATCGAGGGTGGGTACTTTCTTTAATTTCGGTTGCGAAAAAGCTAGCACAGGTAGTAGTGCTAGAGTAAGGAATTGTGTTTTCATGAAGGATATACTAGTGAGGATTAAGCAAAATCGGTCGATAGACGACGTATAGGTTGCCGTTTCCAGTAGGTGAGGCTCCGCCACACCCATTCGAGTGGGCCGAATAGAAAATATCGTAGCCAGATTGGGCTGATAATCAGTTGGATTATCCAGATCGCGGCCACCAGAAAATAGAGTTGGTAGAATTGCCACTCAGCGTACTGATTTAATCCATAACCGTAGAACACAAAGGTGCAGATCAGCGTATGCATGACGTAGTTGGTAAACGCCATTTGTCCAACAGCCCCCAGCCGATTTAGTAACCCCTGCACCCGGCCTGACTGAATCAACAGAATAATCAAGCTGGCATGGGCCATCACCAGTAATATTCGCTGGAATGGGTAAATTAGTCCAGCCCACTGGATAGGGTGCTGTTCCATGTAAGAAATGAAAGCCCATGAACTCGGAATATTCTGGTAATAGTAGTAGAAACTGAACGTAACGAGCGACAATCCCAGTCCATAGCCCAATAACATCGTCTGCCAGTAGCGACGACGCGGCCATTGACCTGTCACGAATCCCCATTTATATAGCGCCATACCTAACAGCATTAGGGCGAGCGGGTCCCAGAGTCCGAAAATCAAGTACTTGGTTTGCCCATCCCAAAGTTCTTGCCGGTAGCGTGATGCCACTGTGAAATAGTCCGGAGATTTCATTTTGCGTGTATGCTCAGCAATTTCGGCCTTGTTTGGAAAAAACTCTTTTTCGGCTTCTTTCCAGTTGATGATAGCCTGTTGCTGATTCTGGGTCTGCTTCTGACCTTGTTGTTGGGCTTTCTGCGCGGCTAAAAAAGCTAGTCGTTTCTCTCGCACACTCTGATAAAACATCGTGCTCAGGACAAAGCCAATAATAGCTACCAGTGGCACACCGAGGGCCAAATAAGTGGGTTTCATCTTCCGAAACCAGAAGGCAATCATGCCGATTACGCCGTAGTAATACAGAATGTCGCCCATCCAGAGCAGTACGTGCGAGTCGATAAGGCCGAATACGACCAGCCAGCCCATACGCCGGAAAAATAAACCGGTAGCCGATTGGCTATCGTGCCTCGGCCCTGCTTTCTCTTTGCGGGCCATGAAGAGAATGATGCCTACACCGAAAATCATGGAAAACAAAGCGCGCATTTTGCCCTCGAACAGAATCGTAATGAACGCATCTAACCAAAAATTGACATTACTCGGATTATGGTTGAACGCATCACTGAAGCGTTCGGCCATACTGAAATAGGGAATATTCATGAGCAGAATCCCCAACAGAGCCACTCCCCGCAGAATATCGATGGTCTGGATACGCTCTGCCTGCGATACAGGCCGGTGATCCGTCATTTCGACCGTTGTAGCCGAGTCTATAGGTATTGACGGTTGATTGGTAATCATGGATAGTTTGGTTTAAAAGAAAGGAACATGACTAGAACACCAGGTGTAGGTCGACAACGTAATGCCTATGCCGGGATACTCGTATTGATACTATTTGATTTTTTTCGCTTCTGACGTTTGCCCATCATAGACCAGCGTCCGCTTGGTGACTTTCCCGGATGTATCCCGGATAAATTCAAGCTGGGCATTCATATCTTTGAAGGAGAACTTGGTTTGGGATTCGGGAATGATTTCCAACTTTCTGCCGCCGGTCAGTTCCTCAAAGAGTTGATTGCCTTCCCGGCTAACCGTAAACGTGGCCTTTGGATTACCGCCGAACGGTCCCTCATAGATACCGACGTAGCTGTCCAGCACCTTTGCGTCTAGGCGCACTGCTGGGGCCTGTTCTTTGACGGCGTAATCGACCAGGTAATAAATCTCCTGTCTAGCCGTTTCCCGTAGTTCGCTCATCTCCTTAAAGAAATGTTTGTAATCAACGCCCGGCATTGTTTTTTTAAAGGCCGCTTCTCCTTGAGCCTCATCCGATTCCAGTAAGGCTTTCAGGCTGGGAAACTGATACACCGACGTGAAGTCATAGGCTTTCTCGGTAGCCCAGGGCAACACAAGACTCGCGAAAGCCCAGCCAGCCGCACCGCCCGTAACGACGCGCTCCCGGTTAAATGGTTGGGCCTGTTTGACGTGGGCCATGTAGTTGTCATACTGACCATTTTTTACTTTAATATTCGACGCCAGCCAGACTGGTGCCTTGGCCGGCGATGCGTTGGGATTAGCCAGAGCGCCATCGACGTGTTCCCAGATTTCGACTTTGGCTACCTCTTTTACTTCGTTCGTGCGTTTTAAAAGATCAATTAGTTTCGAGCGGTAATCTGTCCCCATCACCTCAATCAGATGTTTCTCGGGCGTAGGGTTGTCCATGTAAGCAGGATCGGTGAAGTTACTGATCGTGATGTAGCTGTAGTCCTGATTGGGGTTCGTGCTCATGTTGAGACCCAGCAGGTACCAGCCCAGATTATAGCCGTCTTTGGCCTGGGCCTGGTGTATTTTTTTCCACTCGCTTTCAATAGCCCGAGCCTCTGAGAGCGTGTGTCCAGGTTTTAGTTTATGAAAGTGGGCCACCGAAAACACCTTCTGAGGTGGCTGACCAAAACCAACTGTAGCAATAAAGAAAGTAAGGTAAAGTGGATACAGGGAGCGAAACGTAGCATTGATTTTCATTGGGATAGGGATGGTTTATAGGTAAGAAAGGAAGGTATATGAAAAGAGAAAGCTGGTTTATGGGTGGAAGGTCAAAACGGGTTTATAACCAGGCGCTGTTGGAATCCCTCGGTATTTACTAGGACAGGTTCGGGCTGATTAACCACTACTCGTTGAGAAAAATCTTTACGGATTCAATACTGCCTGTTGGCAGAGTAAGAGCGTCATCCTGAGCCTTACCAGAGCTTAGTTGCCCTGACTGTTCATGGTTTCCTGCCAGCGATAATTGTCAATCAGGGTTTCCCAAAATATGTACTGACCAAAGGGCTGCTTGGGCGAGGGGTGGTACGGCATTCCGGGCAACGTCTGAGCGGTGGCTGTCAGCGACAGGCTCAGGACGGTAAACAAGTAATGGTTTTTCATACGCAAATGGGAGTTGGTTGAAATAAGTAAGTTAGTGAGGGAAGCGATCTGGGACCGTTACAGGGGCACAAACTGAGTAACGAACAATGTGGCAGCGATAAATTCATCCGCCCATCTACCTTGCCTAGACTGTCGATAGGCGGATAAGCTCATCAATTGGTCCTGCCCGGATTACCTCTGCCCGCAGAAGGTGAACAAGGCAGGAGCAAAAGGGTGGAAAGTTGATTGTGTGGTGTCGAGTGAAAGACGCAACTGCCGGGTAAGACCTGTCGTACAGATGGTTCTGTAGGAATAATCCGTCATTTGGAGGCTGCCTGAGCGGGTGCTGTTTTCACCGCGTATTCTACGAGATAATAAAACTCCTGCCGGGCCGTTTCGCGCAGGTTGTCCATATCCTTGTAGAACTGCTTGTAGTCCATTCCGGGCATCGTTTTTTTGAACGCAGCTTCAGCCTGAGGCCCTGATTCTATGATGGCTTTCATGCTCGGAAACATATTGACCATCGAAAAATCATAGGACTTCTCACTGGCCCACGGAAATAGGAGTCCCGCGAAATTCCAGACTACAGCACCGCCCGTAACGACGCGCTCCTGATAAAAGGGTTTGGCCTTTTTGACGAGGGCCATATACTCTTCGTACTGGCTATTCTTGACCTTTATGTTCGTAACCATCCAGATTGGTGCTTTGTCGGGCGAGGGCAGGGGTGTAGCGGTAGCTCCCTCCAGTATCTCCCAGACTTCGATCTTACTGGTCTCTGTCACCTCGCGGCCCTGTATCATGAGGTCTGTCATTTTTTTCTGATACTCAGTGCCCCAGCCTTTTTTCATAGTCGCTTCCGGGTAGGCATTGTCAAAGTAACCGGGGTCGCTGACGTTCTTGATGGTCACGTAGCTGTACTCTTTGTTAGGGTTGGTGGTCATGTCGAGGGCCAGCATATACCAACCCAGGATTGACCCTTCGTCGGCTTGCACCTGATGCACCTTTTTAAACTCGTTTTCAAAGGCACGGGCCTCGGCCATTGTGTGACCCGGCTTGATTTTGTGATAATACACTTCCGAATACACTTTTTTAGGCGCTTGTGCTATGCTAGTATGCAATAGGGATAGGCTCAGCATGAGCGCAGACAGGGCACATAACATTTTCTTTTTCATGACAATTAGGCGTTTATGGTTTTAAATAAAGAGTGAAGGCATGCTTACATTCGGCGATCTGAAACGGCTTACTTTGGGTGGTTTCTAGCAGTACAGAAACAAAAGACCAGTACCAAAGCTGGCTGTATCAGCAGCTTGAAGGGTACAGACGTGTTTTATAGCAAAACAGGAGTGCGAGCTAACCCATTGTTAATTAGGGACATACCAAAGGTAGGATACGGCTTAAATGCAACCTATCTCATTTGGGACAAAAGCTGTAAGATTTGGGCCAGTGGCGCTAAATTCAGTGCGTTTGGGAGTCATAGCCATAATGACACTACTCTCTCGAAAGAGAAATAGAAAAACGATAAATCAGAAGGTGGAATGTAGGTGACGATAGGCGGGTGAACGAATGGGTAAACACCTTAGCGACTCAGAAACTCGGATGGGGTCTGGTTATAGGTTTGTTTAAACATTGCCGAGAAATACGATGGACTCTCGAAGCCAACGCGATAGGCAATCTCCGCTATCGATTGTCCGGTCCGCAGTAACTGAGTTGCCCGCTGAAGCCGGTAGTGGCGAATGAAGTCGTTAGGACTCATATTTGTCGTTGTTGTTAACTTTCGGTGGAGCGTCCGGCGGCTCATGTCCACGGCTTGGGCCAAGTCCTCAACGCCAAATTTCGTATCATCCAGTCGCGCTTCGATGACCTGATGCAACTCACTAATGAACGCATCGATCATAGGCTCCTCGTTTTTTACTGACGGAGTTGCCAGTTGCCGGTAGAGGTGCGCCCGCAGATTGGCCTGCCGGGTCAGCATATTCTCCACCCGCAGAAATAGTTCATCGACGTGGAACGGTTTGGTCAGGTAATCATCAGCACCCTGCTCCAACCCCATGATCCGGCTTTCTTGGGCCGCCTTGGCCGTCAGGATGATGACACCCATGTGATTGGTGGCCAGGGTCGATTTGATGCGCTGCGTCAGCTGATAGCCATCTAGCCGGGGCATCATCACATCGGTCACCATCATATCAGGCAACTCTTGCTGGCAAAGGGCCCAGCCTTCCTCCCCATCGGCCGCCGTCAGCACCCGGTAGCGATTTGCCAACTCACCTGCCACAAATGTCCGTAGTTCCTCATTGTCCTCCACGACCAGTACCAAGGGGGCATCCTGGGCAACCCGTGGTGAAGGCTGCTGATGGGTTGGCACAAGGCCGCTGGGCGTGGCCCTCAACGCTGTGGCGTCGATATCCGGCAGCACGAGATCAGGTGCATCAACCCAGTCCGTGACTGGCCGCAGCGGCAAGGTCAGCGTAAACGTAGTACCCGTTGGGGCCTCCGTCCGACTTTGTACCGTAATGCGTCCGCCGAGTAGCTCTGTCAATTCGTGGACCAAAGATAGACCAATACCAGTGCCTTCAAACGCCCGGGTTTGTGAGGTATCGACTTGATAGAATCGGTCGAAAATATGGGGGATGTGTTGCGCGGAAATTCCAACGCCGGTATCGGCCAGGTGCACGGTTAGTTGATTGATAATCGGCAGCTCAAGGGTCAGTGATACCTGCCCGCCCGCCGGTGTAAACTTGAGCGCGTTTGCCAGTAAATTGGTGATTATCTTCTCCCATTTATCGGCATCGAACAGCCACGGTCCCTCGTACCGGGTACCGACCAAACCGTTTGTCTGTAAGGTAATGTCCCGGCTAGCCGCTATTGGGTAAAAGGTCTCGACTAGACGCTCAATCAGCGCCACGGCGTCACCCCGCACCAGCGCGATGGGCATGCTGTTTCCCTCCAATTTAGAGAGGTCGAGCAATTGGTTGATCAACCGAAGCAGTTTACCCGCGTTATGGTGAATCGAGCTGTGCAACTGGTTAGTTAGTGCATCATGCTTGGATTCCCGCAATAGTTTTTCGGTAGGTGTTAAAATCAGGGTCAGTGGGGTACGGAACTCGTGGGTAATATTCGAGAAAAATCGGGTTTTAACTTCATCGACGGCCCGGAGCTGCTCGGCTTCCTGCTGTTTCAATCTGATTTCCTGTTGCTGTCGAATCTGACGTGTGCGGAACTGAATAAAGCCCAGAACCAGCCCCCCGAATGCCAGCGCGTAGGCAAGATAGGCCCACCAGGTTGCCCAGAAAGGAGGTTTTATAATTATTGATAACTGTTTGACATGGTTGCTCCACCGACCATCGGCGGTCGTGCTGTTGACGCTGAATACGTAGCGGCCCGGTGCGAGTTGGGTGTAGTTGGCCGTGTTCTGCTGCCCAACCGTCACCCAGTTTGCATCGACACCCACGAGTTTGTAACGGTAATTCAGTTTTTCAGCTTTACCGTAATCAAGACCGGCAAACCCGATGGTTAGAAAGTTTTGAGTATCGTCGAGTACCAGTTCCGACAGCGTGTTGATCGGAGCCGAGAGTGGTGAACCTGATTGATTAGCGTCCACCAACTGGTTGTTTATCAGGAGCGAGGTCAGGACAAGAGGGGGCTCGTAACTCGTCTCCCGAATAGCCGCCGGATTGAAGATGATCCGGCCATTGGGCGTGCCAAAAACTAACCGGCCATCGGGAAGGTGGGCCGATGAGGTTTGGAGAAAGGAGTTTTCGGCCAGCCCATCGACACTCGTGAAATGGCGCCAAGTTAAGGTTCTGGGGTTTAGCCGTACCAGACCCCGATTCGTTCCACACCACAGCATCCCCTGATTATCGGTTTCCAGGCTCACAATTGTGCCATTCGGGAATCCCTCCGAATCGCTCAATCGCCGAAAGGTCAAGGTGCGGGTATCCAACCGGTGTATACCCGCACCTTGCGTGCCGATCCACAACACCGTACTGTCAGTGGGGTCGGCACTCAGGCAGTTAATGGGATTGACGGGCAGCGAACGAGATGGGTTGGCTTGCCGGTCGGCCCGGTTAGTCATGAGTATCTTATCAAACCGTTTACGCAGGATGTTGTATCGAAATAAACCTAGCCCATACTGGGAACCAACCCATACGGATTGCCCCATGGGCTGAATATCAGCGGCATCATGGCCAGGATATATATCAATGAGAGGTAATTGACTATGGGGCAACAGTTGATTACTCGTACCGCTCGAATCACTCTCAACCAGCCCCCCATTGTTGCTGTAAAGCCAGATTCTTCCTTGGCGGCTCACTTTCAGACAGAGGTTATCACCATTCCTGCGATTCACTAAAGCCGTCAGTTCGGTGAGGGAGGACCGGCCCGGTATGTGTTGATAGACATGATTCGGATCAATCAAATAGCCCCTAATAGTGGGGCTGAGGCTATAACGGGGCCAGTGATAAATGTCCCAAACTACATAGTTGTCTGGTAGCGAAACCCCCAGGTCCTGTTCCAACAGATCTTCACAAAATGACTTTCGTTTCGGGGCGAATCCAAACGGCAATCCGTGAAGGTCAATTCGGTTCAGGCCAGCCAACCCATCTCCAACCCAAAGGATGCCTGAGCGGTCCAGTAGCCAGGGGGTAGCTTGTTTTGTAGTCGAGCTGGGTTTGGGTATTCGTGTAAACCGATCCTGAGCGTCCAGGCGATAGAGCTGGTCGGCATACCCTACGTATAGCCGATTGTCAGCCAGTGTTTTCAGCTGGTACCAGATATCATTCTGATGGAGCACGGCAGGAATAGGTATCGTGCGAAAACTGTCTAGAATTGGGTTATAGAGGGCAACACACTGATACCCAAAGACAGCAATTTCACCATCGGGCCCCTGTGTAACCCGATGATAATTAATGGGCCAATATCTTCCTGGCGGCTTCGCGAATGGAAAGGGGATAATTCGTTTGCGACCTGTGTGGGTGTTAAACTGAAAAAGTCCAGTCAGTGTCTCCCCATAGATATGACCGGTTGACGTCAGAATAAAATTTTGCAGTCCGGATTTGCCGGTTAAAGCAGGCACCTTATAAACGTTCAGCGTTTTTCGATGGATATCATAGTCAATGAGCCGTACATTGGGCAAAAGTCCCCAGATATGGGTTCCGTCCGCGCTAAGCTGTATCTGATTAATAAACGCTTTGTTTCGGTCCAGAAATCGCCGATCCAGCAGGCTTGTAAACCGTTCTGTGACCGGATCGAATTGCTGAACAGTTCCCGATTCGGTGTTCACGACGAAGGTGCCATCAGCAGCCGGTAATAGCTCTGTGATCGAATTGTTGGCCAGCGATAGGCTGTCTTCCGATCGATGCTGAAACACCTTCATCGCCCGCCCATCATAGCGGCCTAGTCCGTCGTTGGTAGCGATCCAGATAAAGCCCGCCCGGTCCTGCTCCACACCCATAACACTATTGTGCGGCAAGCCGTTTGTGGTTGTCAGGCGTAGGCTGGACTGGGAGGAAAATTGAGCGAATGCCATTGGGAACAATAACCCCCAGAACAGAAACAACAGTACGTTGACACGGCCCAAAGCGGCTCGTTGCCATTGGTTAAGCACTAACCATTCCCGCAGTACGTGATGAATTGTTCGTATGAGTCTGACTTGACGGATTTGGTTCCAGGCCGAATAATTTATAATCAAGCTAAGTTTATAGGTGTGGGTGGTGTGAAAAGGCATACCAAACGTGAAGGGAAATTCAGCAAAAGATTGACCGATGTGAGCCTATGTAAATTAAAACAGAATTAGTCATTTCTACTCAATAGCATCTGGCTTATCAATACATTTATTCCATCAAACAACGTGATTGACGAGCGGTGATCACTCCCTCAAGACTGGCACGGTTTTCGGGTACTATCACTCTCCCAAATGCCAAATCCCACTAGCTGATTACGCTGCAGTGACTCCCCCAGCCTGAAATTCCCTTGTTGCTGTATGAAATTCGCCTGTATAAGGGATAAAATGAGGTCAAAAAAGAACATATAGTCCCTCAGTCAGCCATCTTTATAGTCGCTTCCAGTTTTTGTCTTGTCCTGTTTCGAGACTATCTGCTCAAGCGGTCCGATCTAGCCCATGCCTATTACCAGGAGAAAGCCCGTTGTCAGAGGTTTCATGGGCAAAACTCGTAGGCTTATAGCTAGTGCAAAAGTGAGTGGATCAAACGGGTGGAGGCCGAAGCGTTAGCTCATTTTGCTCAGCACTAAGCGCTCACCCAATAAAGCGGCTATGTCTCAATGGGGAGCATATTTTGAGACAACGTTATAAAGGCGTATCACTTAAAACTTTAAACCTTCGTTTGGTTGGAGTTGCGAAATTTCCCTCAGTACGAGCATCTTGTCGAGGAAAAGTTACCTCTCTGAATTTTTCTTTATATGTACCAGCACTCTATCATGAATTTTATGAATGATAGAGTTGCTCCACAGTTGCCAATAAAAAGCCGGTTTAATGTTATGATAGTACCAAGTAGTGCCCTCTAAAAGCGTTTTACCATTCGGTAGTCGAGTTAGCTTGAATTGCCCCTGTTTCGAGACAAAGTAGTCGTGTAAGTGGGGAGCATCCACGTCCCAAAAACTCAACTCTTTCATGGGTTCCGGCTGCTGGACGACAGTAAATTTTAGTAATCGAGGCTCGTCCCAAACGGTGATTGGCTCGACAAAACTTCCGGTTGTAAAGTTACAATGGCGCACTGCCCCAACGCCGGTTCCTTTGATTCGGGCATTAATTGGGTAAGCAATGCCCGTTTTAAAAATAAAGTCTTCTGGTTCGTCTAGGTGCGGAAACTCAATGACATTTTTCCAAACCGTTTGTGGTGGCGCGTCAATCCGAATGGAGCTCACCACAGAGACCAAAGTGGGTTGACTGCTTTTTTCGATGAACGCCATTGTTGGAATAATGCCGACCAACACGAGGAAGGTTGTTGACGCATCAGTTGAGTTCTTGTTAATGATTGCATGCCCAATCAGGCTTCCGACCCAAGTTAGTAAAAGCCCAAATGGGGCTGCCATTGCTACACAAATGATGCCTTCAATGGCAAATACTAGAAGTGCGGCCAAGAAAATAGCCAGTGTCAAATAACCGATTTGCCAAGCATCTTGCTTAGTAATCTCCCGGTTTAGCCCGTATAAAATCGTTGAGCCAGCCCCGATAAAAAGGGGAGTCAGAATAAACAGGGCGATGCCATACTGCCCGATGCCATAAATACCCCAAATGCTCAACAGACCGGCAATGACGACCGTTAGACTGATTGCTGTCCACTTCCTTTTTCTCTCGTCGGTTGGTAATAGTCGTTCCAGTCGATCTTTCATATTTGTTTTATTCAATCGTCAACGCGTGACTTTGAAAAACTAAATCTACCGAATAGAGGAATTTGTAAGAATGCTTATCGATGCTTTTCCCAGTCCTTAAAAATAAAGCGCAAGGCATCAAAATAAGCCACAACGGGTTCGGTCATATGGGTTTCGGTGGGGTAATGTTTATAGCGATAATCCAGTCCTTTTAGCTTTTTTTTGGCGAGTGTTGCCTCCAACGTTACTAAATCCTTATGAAAAAACGAATTAGCTCTACCTTCATTTCCGTCACTAAAAAAAAACGCTTTGTTTAAGGCTGAACCAGTTTTAAGGGTTTCATCGGTCATTTTCAACAGATACTCTTTGTCCCACCAAAGGGATGGGCTTATGGCAATATACGCATCAAACAGATCGGGATGAGTTAACAGACAATTAAGCGATGAGAGGCCCCCAAAGGAATGCCCGGCAAAAATTTTGTAGGGCCTTGTTTTATAATTTTTGTCGATCATGGGTATCAATTCGGTCGCCATGAACTGTAAAAAATTTTCGTTCCCGCCACTACCTTGATACGAACTACTGTCTGGTTTGCCCTCGTAGTTGAGTAGACTGTTGGTTGGGGTAAGGTCCCTGGTTCGTTTTGTATTTGGGATGCCAATGACGATAGTCTTGGGCATTGCCGAAACATCGGGCCGACTCAAATAATCGACATACTGAGCAAGCAGGGCAAAATGATTGTCCCCGTCCATTACGTATACGACGGGGAATCGTTTGTTTACATCCGCGGAGTCTACTTTAGGGCAATGCACATAAATCTTGCGCTCTTCCTTTAAAAGCTTGGAGTGAATCGTCACCACCTCACTGGATGGATAGGTATACGTCTGTGTATGTTGGGCTTGAGCCGGTAAAGCGACAAAAACAACCACAACTGAAAGCCATCGAAAGGAATACGGAAGCAATTTCATTGGGTAAAATTTAACGAATAATGGCCTTAAGTTTTTGCCTGATCGCTAAGAGATTAGGCTTGCTGGTGTGGCGGCATTCGGATTGGCATCCGTCCAAATATAGCCCTAAAAGCTCGATAGAGATACAACTGCCGATTGAGGTTGGTCACCCCTCCTAGCTGCCAAGCCGCTGTTGTGGACTGTGCCCGTTATAGCCACAGGTGGCTCTTATATAATAACGTGTCGTTCAAATTAGCTATGCACTTGTAAAGGGCTATAATTTTGGTCGTATATCGCTTTACTTTATAATCTCGCCAAACGCCCGTTTCTTAAAGCATTTGTATGAAGACACTGTCGTCTCAGTTGAGAGCATTTGGGGAGACTTAGCTAGATAGCGGGAGAAAAGCAGGAATAGAGCTGGTTGTCCTACGCAAGCTCACAACTATATTATTGGCTGTTGTGTCCATCTGAAGACCCCATGTGATACTGGTAACCTAGGAGTTTCCACCCACATAGCTAGTAAGCTGATACTTCCAAATAGCCCAATGAACAACGCTGTGCCCCACCTGCACAAAAACGCATCTTGGCTGCTGCCCTGTCGTCAGTTGGCCAATGCGAAATCAACCGCTGCTTTAGAATCAATGGCAATGGTGTCGAATATGGGAATACTACAATCCGTTGCGTTAAGCAGGATGGAAAATTCAGCGCTGCCAAAGACAACTCCCTCGGCTCCGCCACTCTTTAATTTGTCAATAATTTCGATGTAGTTGTCTTTTGTCTCGTCTTTGAAAAGTCCCTTTGTCAACTCGTTAAAAATAGACGCATGAACGTACTCTTTATCCGCTTCGTCGGGAACAATGGTGGTAATGCCGAACTGGGATAAACGATCTTTAAAGAAAGGATTGTCCATGGTAAATTTTGTGCCAAGAAGAGCCACCTTATGCATGTTTTGGCTAACGATTTCCTTGGCTGTTTCCTCGGCACTGTGAAGCAAAGGAATTTTTATTTTTTGCCGGATCGTGTCAGCAACCAGGTGAACCGTGTTAGCGCACAGCACAATGCAGTCTGCACCCGCCTTCTCAAGTTGTATGGCAATGCCTGATAACATATTTTCAACTGCGTCCCAGTCACCTACTTCTTGAAGGACTCTGAATTCGTCAAAGTCCACCGAAAAGAGAAGAAGTTTAGACGAGTGGGAATTGCCAAGCCGTTGATTGGCAAGTTGATTAAGCGTAGTATAATAAACGGATGTAGCATACCAGCTAAGCACGCCAATTAATCCTAATGTTTTCATAAGTTATAGTATTAGTAGCATCAAGCCTTGTGTAGCTGCCAACCTCAATGAGACTGATGAGGAGCACACAAATTGGCACAAACGAACGTACTTAAACTTTTACACACTTATTGCATTAGGTTGCCACTTTTCTAATTTTTACGTCTTATAGGTAATACTGACTCTGAATAGCAAATAAATCCCTTTTGCAAAAAATGGCAAACCTCATGATATTGTTACCATCACATCACCTTACTATAAAGCCTCTTAAAACGCCCCGTTAAAAGAGCAGATTCATCGCACATAGGAGGATTTTATGAAACGCTGTAGCCGTAAATCTTAGCGACAATACGCGAACAGCGACAAACAAAAAACGGCACTAGCTCACGCCACTGCCGTTCCCGGTAAATCTGTTCCGCTTACAATAACTCACCCATCCCGAACACCCTCAAGCCTTTGGCAAATTGTTCGGCTACGGCTTGGTTGGCGGCTTCAATGTATGGGCCAGTGATGGGGTCGACCACGGTGCGTAAGGGCCGGGTGCCTTTCGGCGTGCCGATCAGTTTTACAATGGCATCGGCAACAGCCTGCGGGTTAGGCTTTTTAGCCTGCATTTCTCCGCCCAGGGCGGCTAGCATTTTGTTGGGTAGATCGACAATGGCGCCGTACCCCTCAAATACCCCCTGATCAGATGCGGGGTTGTTCTTTTGCTGCATTTCGGTCGGGAAAGCGCCCGGCTCCACAAGGGCCACGTCAATGCCTAAACGCTTTACCTCGTAATGTAGGCCCTCGCTTATGCCTTCCAACGCAAATTTGGAGGCTGCGTAAATGGTAGCAAACGGGAACGATACCCGCCCAAAGCCGCTGGTCACGTTAATGATCAGTCCGTCGGCCTGTTTGCGCATGGCGGGGAGCACCTGCTTGATGAGTCGCCAGGGGGCATACACGTTGATATCAAACGTGGTGTGCACATCGGCGGTGGTAAAGCTCTCGGCCACGCCGGTCATGCCGTAACCGGCGTTGTTCACCAGCACATCAATTGCGCCTTCTTTGGCCAAAATGGTTTCAATGGCCTGCTTCACACTCTCCTCGTCGGTCAGGGTAACGTCCAAAACCGTCACGTTCGCTACAGCCGCCAGGGCCTGGGCTTTATCGGCATTACGGCCCTGGGTATCGCGCATCGTGGCATATACCTGATGCCCTAAGGCGGCCACGCTGTGGGTGGTAAGCCAGCCAAAACCACTATTTGTTCCGGTTATCAATACGATCTTTTTGCTCATCTTCTTTACGTTTAAATCAATAAGCAAAGGTTGAAAACGGCAATAAGAAACCATTTATCATTTGGTAAAAAGCGCCGTTAACGGATAGTACGGCGTATACGGCTTAGCGATTGTTGGGTGATGCCCAAGTAGGAGGCCACGTACGAAAGCGGGATGCGGTTGATCAGGCTGGGGAAGGCCTCAATGAACGAAAGATAACGCGTGGTGGCGTCTTCTGAAACCAGCGGACTGCGCCGTTCCATGGCCAGGGTAAGGCACTTTTTTACCATGTTGGCCTTCATCATCTCCCATCCCACAATGGTGTTGGATAGCTGGTCCCAGTTCTTTTTATTGAAAACCAGCACCTTGCAGTCGGTCACGGCCTGTACATATTCGGAGGCCACCATCTCGGATTCAAACTTTTGATTATCGACGACAAAATTGCCTTCGTCCACAAAATAATTGGTGATTTCTTGGCCCCTGTTGTTATAATAGCAAAAGCGAAACACGCCTTCCAACACAAACGCCACATAGCGGGGCACCTTCCCGGCTTCGGAGAGGTAGTCGTCTTTTTTAAATTCGAGCATTTCAACCTTGCTCAACAAAAATTCGATCTGCTGTTTGTTGAGGTTACCAAATTGCAGGATAAGATTTATAAGTGCTTCCATCACTTAAAGGTAGTACCCATTGGGGGGCATCGATTTATCATATGGTAAAAAATGAGGCGAGGCGGACACAAGCTATGTATTTGGGTGTACTTGACCACCTGATTGCAGGCCTACTTGACCATCGTACGGGCGGCCCCGTCTATCTTTTTTTTCATCGCAGCGGCGATCCGACAGCCAATTCGCTTTGATTTGAAAAAATACAGC
>NZ_JACXAA010000018.1 GCF_014699035.1 Spirosoma validum | reverse complement strand
ATCCACCACAACTCCATACTACCCGGTATTCTAGAAACCGAACTTATACCACCACTGGTGGCTGCACTACCTGCCGGTGCCAATTCATATCGTTTCCACGGATTACCATCATACCAATAGGCGGCTTGGACTGATCCGTTAGCACCAATCCACCACAACTCCATACTACCCGGTATTCTAGAAACCGAACTTATACCACCACTGGTGGCTGCACTACCTGCTGGAGCTATCTCGTATCGTTTCCACGGATTACCATCATACCAGTAAGCACCCTGTATTGACCCATTGGCACCGATCCACCACAACTCCATACTACCCGGTATTCTGGAAACCGAACTTATACCACCATTAGTCGCTGCACTACTACTGGCGGCTAATTCAAACCTCCCCCAGGCAGATGATGCTGGCCAGCCAACTTGTCTACGTGTAAAGGAACACATGATCAACGAATTCTGATCCATTAGACAGTCTATTCCGCCCCCGGCCGCACAAGCTCTGCAATTACCATTAGGAACATTGTCACATCCATGAGTGGTTGTACAACTGGAGCATGGCGTGCCGTCCCCTGTATACTCATCGGCTGCGCCAAATAAGTGACATACTTCATGAGCGGTGATAGAATCTATAGCATTGATACCCCAATTCCCCCAATTGTTGCGATTAGCGAGGGTTAAACGTCCGTTATCAGCGTAAGCATGCCAATTAGTTGCAAAAGGTGTTACAAAAACTACTATTGCATGTGCAGAATTATTTACAGTACGTAGCTCATTACGGTAACTAACAACGCCATTCCAGTCGTCCGAATAGCTCTTACCGTTGTACCCGATTTTCTTCATTGCTGGATTGCGCCAATAGTCTTCTCTACTACGATTATCCCCATTTGCCACATCTATACTTACGTAATGATAATTGTACACCCATGATAAATTTCCAACAGGATGTTGAGAGGCTAACCAATTTATACCCGTTTGGATTTCGTTACGAAGGGTGATGCGCTCTGTCTCACTAAATTTGGGACCATCTGTTTTTGATGATTCAACAAACACTACGCCTACTGATATTTCTCCATTCATGCGCCAGCAGGATTCTTCTGCGCCTGCGCCTAACGCTTCAACACCAAGATTAAATCTTACTGATTTTTTCTCTTTTAAAAGTTCATCAACGAGGTTTTCTTCTAAATTCAATACTGTTTCTTCCAATTCAGGATGAACGATAGCAAGCCTGGATAGATGATAAACTTTAGTTGGATCTTTGAATTTATTCAGAAGTCTTTTTTCAAGTGTGGTGAAGGAATTTTGAACTCGTTCTCTACTGAACGGTATATTTCTTGAAGAGGGTGAATCAACTTGTCTAATACTCTTCTCTCGGAGGGTTTTCAAAAAAAAATCTTCAGATAACTCAGAGTATGGACGCGGTTCGTCAAATCCCTTAGCACCCCACGAAATTCCACGATTAGAATCCTTGCTCGACGTCCTAAAGGAAGATTCATAAGATAAATTCCAGGTAGCGGCTATTTCCTGTGCTTCTCTTGACTTATCGGCCATTTGTTCAGTCTTGATTGGGCCATCATATATTTCGCTAAAGAAACCAGAATCTCTTATAACCTTTATTTCTGTGTCTGAAGCTGAAACTTCAAACGCAGTTTCACTATACTGTGCTAACACTTGAATTTGATGTTCTCGCAAATAAGAAAACGCACTTTTACCAGCCTGAACAGTAGTAGCTTTAAGGAAAAGCAGAAGGTTCTTTTTCATAAATATGTATAGTTAAATAATTGATGTATTACAGTTGACGGGTATACATAGATGCGGTTGTAAACAAATTACTTCACTGAAATACTGAATTTTGTTACTGGCAACTATACTGATGACCTTAAGCAAATCACTGATACTGCGATTTCAAGCCAGCATAGTCAAGTAATGAGATAGCCTAAGGAAGAAACTTAGGTTTATAAGGATTTGGAGAAAATACTATTGTTCCCCAACATAGAATGGGCTAATAAATATAGATTAGGATTTCTTTTAAAAAGAATTGTACTATTCAATCCGTTATTAGTTTTTATTCAACGGTTAGATTATGGTGCCTTTTTCTACTGTTAAGTTGCATTATCGTTGTCTAGCCTTTAGGTCAATAATAGATATAGCGTTAATTAAATCTTAGATTATCTAATTGTAGATTGCTCAACATAAACTCGTTACGTTGACGGATTTGGATAATGGTCTCGAATTTTGACCGCGTTTTTTTGGGGTTACGCTAACGGTCGTGGTCACTCTTACTTTTAAAGATTTTACCTACCCCTCCCCCCTTTGGTATATTCATTTGTTTGATTGTTCAACGGTGTGTTAATTGCCTTTCTTAACGAAAGAATGCAATGCACTTTAAAGTCCTCACCCCTTCCGAATCCCTTGAAAAAACCTATCGGCTACAATCGACAACCCGCGAACAGATTGAGCTATTCAAAACTCAGTTTACTAGACTATTAGGTCGTATTGACGAAAAGGAAAGTGAGGAGAACATTAAAGATCATTTGATGGACTTCCTGAAAGAAGTCTATTACAAAGATGCTTACGTAGTAGCTCCCAAAGGAAAAACCGATTTTGTCATTCACTTAAGTAAAGACGCGACGACGCAAGCGGGGTTGTTATCCGAGGTAAAACGGCCCGCCAATAAAAGCGAAATGATTACCCGCCAAGACCTCAACACTAAAGCCTTTCACGAATTACTACTTTCAAGGGCGCGAACGCTCAAAAAACAGCGATATTCGGCATTGTGTCATTACCAACGTCTATGAGTGGTTCATCTTTGATGCGGCTCTGATCGACCGTTTATTCTATCGGAACGCTCATCTAACCAAAGAGTATAAAACCTGGTCATCGGGCCAAAAGGTCAGCAGTAACAACGAGTTGTTTTATAATAAAATTGTTAAGCCGTTCCTGATCGAGTTAGCGAATAAACCCGATGCTGAAGAAATACCATTCACCTATTTTGACCTACGGAATTTTCAGAAGATTGTAGCGGATGAGGACAAGGTAAATGATAAGGGGCTATTGTCGCTCTACAAAATTCTTTCGCCTACTCATCTGCTGAAGCTGCCAGCGGCAACGGATAGCAACAAACTCAACCCCAAATTTTACGCGAAACTACTTCACCTCATCGGGTTAGAGGAAATCAAAGAGGGCGGTAGAAAAGTAATTCGGCGAAAAGAAGCTGCTAACCCGGCGGCTGTATGCTTCGAACTACGTTAAATTCTTCAATCAGGTCGTTTCAGAGCGGCCCCAACTCATTTCCTTACTATGGACCAACAAGATCATACCCCCACACCGGCGCTCATTGCTATAGCGGCAATGCTGGAGCTTCATTTATCGAACTGGCAGGAACTGCTTCTTCGATTGCAGACTGAAAAGGCTCCATCTGATAGAATTAAGTATTATAAAATCCAGATCGAACGATTAGAAGCGGAATCCATACGCTTAAGCGAAACCGCATCTTGGGGCAATAGTGCTGATTATCTCAATAAAGCAAGCGAAATGGATCGAGAAACCGCAATTAAAATCCTTTCAATAGCGCAGACGATATAAACAGAAAGCCTGCTTCTAAAGTCACAAAATATAGGAGTTCAACTGTATAGTACAATCGATGAAATGCTACATATAGTATTTGATCACGTTGGATTCGATGACGCCAGTGGGATCATGCAAAATACCGCTGCAGACTACTTTACTCTGGTTTACAACAAAGCAACAGCGGAGCAGATTTACGAAAATCTAATGAAAGCCAAAGATAGCGACGAATGGCCAGGGCTTTAGTAGCCTGTCTACCACGTTTACCCCAGTATTCTAAACAAAGCTGATCGATCGAAAGCAACCTTAGATAAATAAAGCTAAGTTCAAGCTAACCCCCTCAATTACCTCCGCAGTCGAAGGGGTTTTTGCTTACCTTGCGATACATCTAAACCCATCCTTTTATGGCTTACAAATTACTTTACGGACTACTCTTGGTTGCCAATATAAGCTACGCCCAAGTGGGTATTGGCACGACTACGCCTAACGCGTTTTTTAATGTGGCTACGGGGCAAAATGTTCTGTTTGGCTATGATTTATCCGGTTCAGGCAGTAAAGTACAATGGAACGCTGCTAAAAGTGCCTTTAGAGCAGGCTATATCAATGGAACCCAATGGGACTCTAACCAACTCGGCTACTACTCCTTGGCGACTGGCTATAATACCATCGCAAGTGGTGACTATTCTATCGCCATGGGCTTTAGCACTACGTCCACTAATGTCCGCTCCATTGCCCTGGGTACCCAGGCGGTGGCCAGTGGGCCCAACGCTTTCGCGCTAGGATTTAATACGACCGCCAGCAGTGATAATGCCACGGCGATGGGAAACAATGTGTCTACGGCCGACAAAACAGGCTCTTTTATCATGGGAGATTATTCAGGTACGACTTACGCCAATACGGCGGGGAATCAAATGATGATGCGCTTTACTGGGGGATACGTCCTTTATAGTGGTGATACGGGTAATCAATCTACATCAGTAGGGGTCCGGTTAACGCCTAACAACAATGCCTGGTCGACCCTTTCCGATTCGACCCGCAAAGAGAATTTTCGAAGCGTGGACGGAGCATCGTTTCTCCAGAAGATCAATGCCATGCGCTTAGGCTCCTGGAACTACAAGGGGCAAGACGTTAAGCAGTACCGCCATTATGGCCCCATGGCGCAGGATTTCTTTGCCGCCTTTGGACACGATGAGTTAGGCGTGATCGGCGAGGACAAAAGCATCAACCAAGCTGATTTCGATGGCGTGAACCTGATCGCCATTCAAGCTTTGATCAAAGAAGTTGAGCAGTTGAAAACCGAGAATAAGAGTTTGCGGCAGCAAAACGGGGCTCTCAAATCAGAAACACAGGCCCGGCTGGATAAGATCGAAGCCGCCCTGCAAGGACAAACGAGTAGCCAAGCGCTCACCTTCAAACCCTAGCCTGAGCATGCGAACCTATCTAACTCTTCTAGGGCTGTTGTTAGCCCTTAGTGCATCGGCTCAACTCTCAGTGGCTAGTAGCGGCATGACAGTCTTGACGGGCACGGCCCTGACTGTCGATGGGCTCTCACTTATTCCTTCGGCCACGCTAAATTTGACGAGTAACAGCATCAAGAGGACCAGCACACCCCTAGCTAACAATCCTAGTATCAGCCGGCTTTACCAGTTCGGCGCCCCATTTCTATTTTCAGGCCGGGTGGGCATCAGTTACCTGCCTGGCGAACTGAACGGCTACACTGAGTCAACGCTGCAAGTGGCCTACGCTCCAGCACCCAGCACCAACCTGACCGTCACCACCAGCAGCACCGTCAATGCAACCACGCATTACGTGCAAAACACGCTGACCAGCCAAAATCTGTATGTGGTCACGGCCACGGCGCTCTCAGATCTGTCGCCCATCGTCTACGCCCGGCCCACGACCGTCTACGGATCAGCGCCCTTTACAGTCGTCATCGATGTGGTCGAGCTAAACTCGGTAGCCACCAGTGGCAGCTTTACGGTGCGGGTCACCAAAGATCAAAAGCTCAACCTGGACTTTGATCCGGGCTTAACCAGCGTCAATGGTCGGACGGTGCAGAACAGCGTCTGGAGCCTGGATAACTCAAACCCCAACTACTACATCTTAACCACTTCACAAAGCGTAGCGGCTGGCGATCGACTGTCGTTTGGCTTGACGGGTCAATTGAGTCCGGGGGCATCCTCGGGCATTGTAACGGTCAGCTCAACAGTGCTGCCTGCAACCGTAGTCGAAGCCAGGTTGAATAATAACATCGACGCCGATAAGGTGGAGTATTTTCAGCAGTAAAGGGTAAACGTGGTTAAGAAGTCCCCTACTCAGCTGAGCTGTTTAATTCTGTCCAGCGGTTGAATTAGTGATTATAGAGAGAAGGCCCCGGCAAACAGTCAGGGCTTTTTTCTTACCTTGCGGGCTTCGTTTCAATAAGTCCCTTAACTATGAAATCAATTTTATTAGTAGTACTTCCATTTCTTCTTTTTGTTACCTTAGGCCACGCCCAGGTGGGTATAGGTACTACTACACCCAAAGCCTTTTTTAACGTACTCTACGGACAAACCGTCCTGTTTGGGTACGATACCACGGGTACCCTTAGTTCATCGTCAATAACCTACCCTAAGCTTATCTGGTACGGTAGCAAGGGAGCCTTCCGAGCGGGCGGAATCTCGGGAAGTAGCGCAACGTTTGCGGCCTGGGATAAAGACAATGCGGGCTCGTATTCGTTTGCCAGCGGACTTGATACCCGGGCAAGCGGCTATGCCGCTACCAGCATGGGTTTTGCCACTACCGCCAGTGGCTACGGGTCGGTAGCGATCGGGGGCTTTCTTACGGCCAGTGGGAACTACGCACTGGCTATGGGGACCAATACCCTCGCCAGCGGCTATAGCTCAATGGCTACAGGACAGAGCTCGACAGCCAGTGGTTACACGTCCAGAGCCCTTGGCTATGTAGCCACTGCTAATGCTGATTTCTCTACTGCTATGGGGAATTACGTCTCAACTAATTCCAGAAAGGGAGCGTTTATAATTGGCGATCAGCCCCCAGGCGGAGTTAGCGTTATATATGATATCTACAAAAACGATGTCGACAATCAAATGCTGATGCGTTTTGCGGGAGGGTATAAACTTTATAGTAGTACTCCTGCCAGCCAAACAGACGCTGTCGGGGTATCCCTGAACGCTGGCGGCAACGCTTGGCAGACCATCTCCGATTCGACTCGTAAAGAGAATTTTCGACTAACTGACGGCACTTCTTTTCTTCAAAAAATCAGTAATATGCGCTTAGGCAGTTGGAACTACAAAGGCCAGGATGCTAAGACGTATCGTCACTACGGTCCAATGGCCCAGGACTTCTTTGCGGCTTTTGGTCAGGATGAACTAGGCACTATCGGCGAAGATAAGAGTATCAACCAGGCCGATTTCGATGGGGTGAATCTCATTGCTATTCAGGCACTGATTCAAAAAGTAGAAAAGCTGGAAGCAGAACTGGCCGCTTCGAAAGAACGGGAAAGTACGACCCAGGCCCGACTGGCTAAAATCGAATCGTTGCTCACTACCTCGTCAGCTCAAACTACCGTTACGTTCAAACCGTAAGTAAAACTGTTGCTGGGAAGAAATGCCAAATTTCGACCTGCATCTTTCTGGTTTTTTGATCCACTCGTGATTACAATGTTGGTTAGAGACAACTACACAAAATGATCTGAGAACTCTATACTTGTTAAATTATATCTTACAAATTGATGGGTAATAAGCGCCAATTATTCAAACTGATTAATTCGTCCACTAAACCGTCCACTGGGTAAAAGAAAACCCGCTAACTGTCTGATAATTAGCGGGTTAATTCTATAGTCTGTGCTCCCGAAGGGATTCGAACCCCTATCGTCGGTACCGGAAACCGAAATTCTATCCATTGAACTACGGGAGCCGTTCTCCCCGGTTTTGGGACTGCAAAGGTAGCAGTTTCGCTAGGCTTATGCAAGACTATTTCCAAACCAGGGATGACTTTTCAGCGCCGTCCGCGACCTCCACGTCGATTTTCGCCTTTGGCAGCTGCTCCTTCGTTCCGTTTAGATGAACTGGTTCGTCGGGAAGAGGATGTGCCCTTCGAACTGCCTGAACGAGCTCCCTGGCTTTCGCTACGTCGGCCTGAACGGCTAAGGTTTGAATCCGTGGAACTCCGCTCGGCTTTATCGCCAACCAGAGCAAAGTCCATGCTCCGGCGGGCCAGGTTCGTTTCTTTCAACTGTACGATTACCGGATCACCGAACGTGTAGATTTTCTTATGGCGCTGACCAGCAATCCGGTAATTATCCTTATCGAACTCATAGTAGTCGTCTGTCAGATCCTGCATCCGAACCAGGCCTTCGCAGCTGTTTTCGGTGATTTCTACGAAAAAGCCGAACTCTGTAACACCCGAAATAACGCCTTCAAAATGCTGACCCGGCGCCATACGGCTCATGAACTCAACCTGTTTGTATTTGATGCTGGCTCGCTCCGCTTCAGCAGCCATTCGTTCGCGCTCCGACGAGTGCTTGCTTTTTTCCTCGTACTCCTCCCGATCCGCCGGTTTGCCTTTGTCCAGATAATGTTGGAGTAAACGGTGGGCCATCATGTCGGGGTAGCGACGAATGGGCGATGTAAAGTGCGAGTACCGACGAAACGCCAGCCCAAAGTGTCCTAAATCTTCAGTTGTATAGCGCGCTTTCGACATCGTTCGTACAGCTAGTTGCTGAAGCATATTCGCTTCGGGCTTGCCTTCGATACTAGCCATGAATCGGTTCATCGAACTTGACAGATGCTCGTCATCGACATTGAGTTTGTACCCTAGCTTGCGGGCGAAATCGGCGAAACTACGTAGCTTATCTTCGGCCGGGCCTTCATGGACCCGATACACCATCGTATTTTCTTCTCCACCCTTATTCCGTTTCGAGAGCGAATGGACAAACTCGGCTACCCGCTTGTTCGCCAGCAGCATAAATTCCTCGATGAGTTTGTTCGTGTCCTGACGGATTTTCGGGTAAACCGCTAGTGGAACGCCATTCTCATCTAAACGGAATCGTACTTCGACTGTCTCGAAATTGATCGCGCCGTTTTTGAAACGCTCATCACGCAATTTATAGGCAAGTTCGTTCAACAGCCGTAGCTCTTCTATATAATCGCCACTGTTGTTGTTTAGAATGTCCTGCGCTTCCTCATAAGCGAAACGCCGATTCGAGTGAATAGCCGTCCGCCCAAACCATTCATTGACGATTTTTGCATCGTGGGTTAATTCAAAAACCGCTGAGAACGTCAGTTTATCTTCGTTTGGACGTAGTGAACATAAGCCGTTCGACAGCTTTTCGGGCAACATCGGTACGACGCGATCTACCAGATATACGGACGTAGCGCGCTTATACGCTTCAGCCTCCAGTTTCGAGCCGGGAAGAACGTAGTGCGTTACGTCGGCAATGTGTACGCCAATCTCGTAGTTGCCGTTATCAAGCACCTGAACCGACAACGCATCATCGAAATCTTTCGCATCGACAGGGTCAATGGTGAAGGTTGTCACTTCACGCATATCACGCCGTTTGGCCAGATCTTTTGCCTGGATCTCCGTTGGGATCGCTTCGGCTTCCTGTTCAACGTCGGTAGGAAAATGAATCGGTAAGCCAAACTCAGCCAAAATCGCGTGCATTTCGGTATTGTTCTGGCCTGCCAGGCCCAGCACCGTAACAACTTCGCCTTCGAACTGCTGTTTGCTGCTATTGGGAGCGGGGTATTTCGTCAGGCGTACAATGACTTTCTCGCCATCGTTTGCTCCGCCAAGCTTTTCCTTAGGAATGAAGATATCTTCGTAAATCTTCTTGCTATCAGGAACAACAAAGCCATACGTTGGCCAGACTTCAATACGTCCAACCAACTCGGTACGTCCCCGTTCAATCACATTAGCGACTTTGCCTTCAATCCGTCTGCGGGAACGCCCGCCCGGCGCGTTTCGTGAGTCTGTAAAACGAACGACACGCACGCGGTCACCATCAACGGCCCCGGCGAGGTCATCCGTTGAAACCCATACATCGTCGTCGCGATCACCCCGAACACCAGTAGCTGTGTCAGGAATAACGAAAGCGAATCTTGAATTAACGTGATCGACTACGCCTTCAATCAGATTAGCGTTGGCATCAGCACGATAACTGCCGTCAGATTGACGTACCAGGGTGCCTTCATCGGTGAGTTCACCAATCAGGCCGTGTATGATGAGCTTCATTCGTCGGTCGCCGGTGCCAAAATGGTCAAGGACCTGTTCCTGCGTAAACGATTGCTCATCATTAATCTGAAAAAAGGCCATCAGGTCGTTCTTCAGTTCATCCAGGAAAGAGTCTGCTTGCTGAATCGGCTTCGTCTTTGCTGCTTTTTCCAAACCTTTCTCCCGCGGGCGAGTCGTGTGCGACTGTCCCGAGGCAGGTTTCGCGGAATATTTTTTTTGTTTTTCGTTCCTCATAAATAAATGCCTGACTCCGTAGTCAAGCTGAAAATAACGTAGTGTAGATAGAAATTGTCTATCAATCACTTAAGACAATATGCTCGTCGGCCACGAGCGAGGCACCCACCATTTTCAAATAAACCTGCACCAGCATCACCATCGAATCGCGGGCGTATTGTTCGATACGTGGCCAGTCGTGTTCGCGGTAGTACACTTCGCTGGTGCGGTCGCCGGTCCATTCAAGTGGGCGAGTCGGTACGTTCAGGACGGCCGCCAGGAGGTCGAGTGGGGCGAAATGACGTTTGTCGCCAAACTGCCAGTGTTCAAGCGTGTCCTTGTGGGGAATTTCCCAAGGTTTTTTACCGGAGATCTGCAAGGCCGGTGGTAAGGGCAAACCATTCACCATCAGCCGTCGGCACAGATAAGGGAAGTCAAACTCCTTGCCGTTGTGGGCACAGAGCGTCAGCTCACCCGGTGGATAGCGGTTGACGATGGTCAGAAACTCAGTCAGTAACGGCAACTCATCGTCGTTACTCAATAACTTCACTTTTAGGTGTGGCTTATCTTCGTCATCAAAAAACAAACCGCCTACGCTGATGCAGATAATTTTACCAAACTCAGCGTAATAGGATGCCCGTCGATCGTACCAGCCTGCTGCCGACAGTTCATCTTCGCTTTTAAAATACCGGCTCTTTTCTTCCCACTGTCGCTGCAAACGAGGCTCGACAGAAAGAAGCGACGGCTCACCCGCCACCGTTTTAAGGTCGATAAACAAAAAGTTTTTCAGGCGACGTTTCCAGGAGACGGGATGAGGCATAGAGTTAGATTTGTGTAGCGTATCAGTGCAAACCCGCAAGCTGTTACAATGGCAAACTTCCACTGGTTTGCCAGTCTGGCCGCATTATTCATGTAAAATCCCTTCCAAACCCAATGCGGGTACAGGCACGAGATTTTCGTCGACAATGCTATCAGGTACGAAGATAAACTTCTTATCAAAAATCTGATCGCCAATGAAATAACTGACCCAGTATTCGTTGGTCAGATGAAACACATCGGGCATAATGGTTTCGATAACTTCATGTGCGCCGGGCTGTATTTCTACAAAGAAATGCCGTAATGTGGAGGTTTTCTGTTCTTCATCGTTTTTCTGGCCATATCCTTTCGACGTAACAAACACAGTTTTAATCGGTACGTCGTTTTGATTGATTAGAAAAACCTGCCAGTCATAATCACCAAGTAGGTTCTCTTTACGGGCGATGACAATCTGTACGCCCACAACGGGCAAAAAATTAATGTCTTTTTTCATTGCAAACGTTCACTGGGAGTTACGAGAGAAACAAAAAAGACAAGATCGACTTACGTGCGGGCAACCTCTTTTATCTTATTTGTTTCCTCCTGTGCCTCAATAATTTTCATCTCAAACAACTCTGCCACGTGGCGCTGAACATGGTCAGCCACTTCATCTAGTGGCACGTCATGACCTAATTCAGCGGCTAGTGAGGTAACGGCTTTATCGGTTATCCCACAGGGAACAATATGGTCAAAATATCGCAAATCTGTATTAACGTTCAAGGCAAAACCGTGCATCGTTACCCAACGGCTCGCTTTTACCCCCATCGCGCAGATTTTTCTAGCTGGTCCTGCCGCTGGGTTTGTGTCGCTGTCATACCCCAGCCAGACCCCTGTTAGTCCGTCAATACGTCCCGCCCGCAACCCATAATCGGCTAAGGTCAGGATAATGCTTTCTTCTAATAACCGCATATAGCGATGAATGTCTGTAAAGAAATTATCCAGATCCAGAATGGGGTAGCCTACTAACTGGCCAGGACCGTGAAACGTAATGTCGCCCCCCCGCCGAATCTTGAAGAACGTAGCACCAAGTTCTGTCGTCAGTCGGGCTTCATCCACCAGCAGGTTTTCGGCGTGCCCGCTGGTACCAAGCGTATATACGGGCGGGTGTTCGCAGAAGAGCAGATAGTTTGGGGTTGGTACCTGATCTTCAGTAGGGGAGGTTCGGTTCAGCAGTTTCTGGTCAACAATGCCAGCAAATAAACGTTCCTGCTCATCCCAGGCTGTTTTGTAGTCAATCAGTCCTATCCTGCGAACCTTAACTTCTTTATTAATACGACTATTCATCTCAATACTGGCAAACGGGCTTCCATTACGTTGGTAACAACCAAGTCAATGAGTTTCGTTCGGATTATCGTTATTTGTAACTTTATGATTCATATATGGCACAACATAACGATACGGGGAACCAGGGCGAAGAGGAAGCAGTACATTACTTACGAGAAAAAGGGTACGAAATCATGACCCGAAATTATCGGTATCAACATGCTGAAATTGATCTGATTGTAAAGAAGGGTAAGCTACTGGCGTTTGTGGAAGTTAAAACCCGTACCAACCTGAGTTATGGCAATCCTGAAGAATTCGTCTCCTACACCAAAGCCAAACTGGTTATGAAGGCTGCTGAACAGTACATCTTTGCCAGAGACTGGCAGGGCGACATTCGTTTTGACATTATAGCCGTTACGATAGCAGGCAGTGAACTACGTATCAAGCACATTGAAGACGCGTTTTATTAACGTTTCTCTACTATATGACCAGCCTTACTAGATACTCTTTCAGACACATTCCCAAACGAACTGATCGCTTCCCGGAATCGTTGACTTATTTGGCCCTAATTAAATAATAGCGGCTCAGCATTGCGATATAATTCATTGAGTATAGAATAGTAAAATTGCATTATTTTATACTGCAAGTAGTCTCAAAGGCTGTTTTTGACGTTTTTATTGTAACTTAGGAACAGCAAGCAACCATTACCATGTACGAAAAGAATATAGGTACGAAGCAGAAAGCACTACGTATTAATCTGGACCGACGTATTTATGGGTCTTTTGCTGAAATTGGCGCTGGACAGGAAACGGCCGCTATGTTTTTTAAGGCAGGAGGCTCATCGGGAACGATTGCTAAAACCATGTCGGCCTATGATATGACATTCAGTGACTCGATTTACGGCGTCGAAGAAAGTGGCCGCTACGTTGTTGAGTCGCGATTAGTCAAAATGCTTAGTAAAGAATACAGCCTGTTAGAAAAGCGATTAGCGGAAAAACGTGGTCCCGACACTACGTTTTTTTCATTTGCGAATACGGTTGTTGCGCTTAATTACCAGAAAACAAACGAAGCCCATGGCTGGATCGGCTGCCGGTTTCAGCTAAACCCGCAAGCGGGTTATAATGATGTGATTATTCACGTCAGAATGCTTGATAACGAGAACATTTTGCAGCAACAGGCGCTGGGAGTTATCGGAGTCAATCTGATTTACGGATGCTACTACTATTCTAAATCGCCCGAAACGCTGGTGCTATCGCTCATGGACGATCTGCTGCCGGAACGGATTCAGATTGACATGATTCGGTTCAATGGACCCGATTTTGCTGATGTAGACAATCGGTTAATGAGCTTGCATCTGGTGAAGAACGGGTTTACCGATGCGGCTCTATTCGGTCCTGATGGTCAGGTTTTGCAACCCTCCGAAGCACTCTACAAAAAGCATATCCTAGTCATGCGCGGTCGACTACGTCCGGTAACGAACGTTCAGATGGACATGATCGAAAATGGCCTGAAGCAATTCAAAGATGAACCTGACGTCGATGAAAATCGCGTGATTTCGATGGCTGAGTTAACGCTACATAACCTGAAAGCCAACGAGCAGGGCATTGATGAAAAAGACTTTCTGGATCGGGTGGATATTTTGTGCTCGATGGGACAGACCGTAATGATTTCCAACTATCTGGAATATTATAAGCTGGTAGCCTACCTGGCCCGTCTGACGCGACTCAAAATTGGGCTGGTTGTAGGGATTCCAAACCTGGAATACATTTTCGAGGAAGGCCACTACGAATTTTTGCCGGGCGGTATTCTGGAGTCGTTTGCTACGTTATTCAGCCGAAAGGTTAAGCTGTTCGTGTATCCAACCTTGAAAGAAGGCGCTATTTATACGTGTAATGAGTTTAAGTTGCCGCCTAGATTAGAGCCTCTTTTTCAGTATCTTGTACGTAACGATAAGATCGAGGATATTACTGATTTTAACGAACAACACCTGCACATTTCGACGGATGGCGTTCTGGAAATGATTCAACGGGGCGAAGATGGCTGGGAAAAGCTGGTCCCTGAGCGAGTGGCTGAACAGATCAAAACGAACTGTCTGTTCGGCTATCCCTGCGAAGTCGAATACGTACCGATCGGGCAACAGGTACGTCTGCAGCAACAGGAAGAAATTCAGCAGTCAGTGCCGCAATAAGACTGTATCTTATCCAACTAACTGTTCTTTTATTGGACATTTCCGTTCTTTATCAAGTTAATCAGGGAATACCGTAGAAATCGGAAAACATCAATTCCATTGCGGGGTTTTACTAACCAGTCTTATTTATTGGTTTAATTCCCACGTAGTATGGAAACGATTTATGATTGGCTCCTTCACAATACCGGTAACACCGGAAATTATTATACCATCCTGAATACCCAACGCGATGAATCGGATGGCCTGGACGTAATGGTTCGGTCCGCTGATTTTAAGGTCGTGAACCTGCTTATTCACGACGCCCAAAATTCTGATTTTTCTGGTGGGAAGTCATTGGAAAACAGCTACGTTTTTGGCGACGAGCAACAGGTCATAAGCTTCCTTATAGATGGTAAAACGCCTGAATCACAGCCAGATAAGAACACTGCGGGGATAAGTGTTCTGGTGACAGAACCGGCTGGCGAAGCAGGCGATGTTACGTTCCCACCCGCTCAGTCGTAGCCTGTTCTTCTTAATTACTCGACAAAACGATGAAAGCGCAGATAACCTTAACGATTTGGACTGGCGCGGCTTACGGCGCTATCAAACGCGTTGTGATACCCTACGAAGAGGTGTTAGACGTAGAAGCACAGATGAACCGATATGCGGAAGAGCATGGCCTTACGCTGGCGCTAATTGGTGAGGACGGCAAGGCGGGTTTGTACTGGGACGCTGATGGAAAGATGATCCGATTGGCCGCTGAAGAACTCAGTACAAGTCGAGGTTAGTACGTTGTTTATTCTTTTTCATATATGCAGACAGAAAAGGCAACTTTAGTATCTTTATAGCCTTAATCTGATAGACAGGCATGAATAGCAACGAAAAAGAACTTGAACTGGCTCATGAGCTCACGCATAATGTCAACGATGCTCTGAACCGAAAGATTGAAGAGCGATTCCGGTCCGCGCTGTTCCTGGCCGACCCTAGCTTAAACATGGATGCGGTTACTGTCATTAGCAATGTAGAAAATGACAACGAACTGAATGTTGATGGCGTGGACGACGAAACGATTGATAAGGCAATGGCCATTTTTGAAGCCCAGCAGTAAAACAAGACGCCGGACCTAGTGGTCCGGCGTTTGTGCACTTGCTTACTTAAACTTCAAATTAACCCTACTAAGTTCTGGATGACGGGAATGATGTATTACTACTGTAATTAATTTCCAAGTTTGCCGAATGCAGCCAATCGCGTATCGGAAACGATTGACCAGTTCAATAAGTAGAATAAGTACCTGATTGCAGGACGCTTATCTTCTGTAGAGGATTGAAAAAACGTTGGATTCAAGATGATCCAACGTTTTTTTTGCGCATTATCTAAAATAGCATGTTTAATAAAAACAAAGGTACTTTTCTGACTAATGCCCTGAATTAGAAAGCGCTTAGAATACTATTAGGAAACGATTAGATCGATCGATGATCAAATAAAACAACTGAATGCATTATCAGCGGCCAAAAGCTTATTTGTTGTCAACAATACAGTTCATTGGCAGTTGTATTTTACAGGTCTGTCAACTGGAGCGACCCGTAATCTTGTATGCAACTCACCACAAACTGCTTGTCCACGACTTCATCCCGGCAGTCAGTTCTTTTTCAGCACCATCCAATCGACCCCCGCTTGTTTCTTTCGGTTATTGTTCCTGCCCGCAACGAAGCAGACAATCTTGAGCGGAGTTTACATGCCCTTCGAAATCAGCAGCAAGCGAATGGGTTGCCATTGCCATCAGGATTATATGAAGTACTACTACTGCTGAATAATTGTACGGATGATTCGGCTAGTGTTGCCACGGCTTACCAGCAGCGGTATCCAGCTTTCCCGCTCCGCATAGCAGCGATTCAATTGCCAGCCGAAACGGCTAATATTGGTACCGTCCGACGGCTATTGATGGATGCGGCTTACGAACGGCTGATAAAAGTTGGCAAACCCAGTGGCATTATTGCCTCAACAGACGGCGATACCGTTGTCGATTCGCAGTGGGTATATCAGATCATGCAGGAAACCCAAAGTGGTTGCGAAGTTGTTGGAGGGCGCATTCTAACTCAGGCCGATGGAAATTCGGTTCGACGTAATCACTTGAGGGATGTTACGTATCGCATGCTGGTCGCGCAGGTCGAAGCCTGTCTCGATCCGCAGACGTATGACCCCTGGCCCCGTCATTTTCAGCATTTTGGCGCTAGTTTGGCATTAACCTGTGAAGCCTATAAACGAGTTGGAGGTCTGCCAAACGTACCGTATCTGGAGGATGAAGCGTTGTATCGCGCCCTGGTACGAACTGATACGCGCATTCGAAAAAGTCCGCATGTGCGGGTCACTACGTCGACCCGTATGCACGGCCAGGCCACTGTTGGTTTCTCCGAGCAATTGCGTTACTGGGCTGCGTTGAATCGAGCAAACAAGTGTCAACTGGCCGAACCCGCTGGTGCTGTAATCCGTCGGTTTCGTAGCCGTTCTCAACTACGCTCAGTCTGGCAAAATCGTTTTGGATTGGTTAATCTCGATCTATTGATACCGATTGCCACGGATCTGCTGATTGATCTCGATTGGTTACGTAACGAACTTCTTTGTAACAGGTATTTCGGACAGCTTTGGGAAAACATAGAAGCCAAGATGGCAACAGGTAAGTGGGCGGTTAAATGGCAGCCTGCACCAATCACTGAAACCATCAGTGAGTTACGCCTGTTTCTGCGTACTATCAACTCCAATGGAAACCCACTACGTTAGTTTCTTCTGAAATAAATCTAAGCGATACGTTTCGGCTCGCTGATTCAGCAAATGAGTTAGCGGACCCGTCGACTGCGCAGATGCAGCAAAAAAATCGTGTACTTCGTCGCCGGTCAAAGGATAGTCGTGCACAACAGGCGTCCAGTGTACCAGTAATAGATGACCGTTTGGGCTCAGCGCGTCAATCATTAATTGCCGGGATAGGGACAAATCCTCTCTGGATAAATAATAGCCAACCTCCGAAAGAAGAATCAGATCAAACGGTCCCTGCGGAAATTCACCAGGGATACTCATTTGTCGGATGGTAACGGCTGGATACGTAGCTAAACGCTCACGAGCGGTTTTAAGAGGTAATTCACTAGCGTCAACGGCTAGTAATTGATCGCAGCGATCAGCCAGCATTTGCGTCAGTACGCCAATTGAACAACCTATTTCGAAAGCGTTGTGATAGTGCTCATTAGGCAAAGCGGCCAGCGTTGCTTCGTATTTCCGACGTTCATAATCGCTGGTTGCAAAAGCCCAGGGGTCATTGTTAGCCTGATAAACACTATCGAAGTAGGCCTGTGGTAGCGTCGAGGATGTTTTACTCATAATTTATGGTATCTCGGGAGATATGCAGGATACAGACAAGCTCACTGTAAATAACTCCACAGCCTGTATTAAGTAGTTCAAGGCAATAACGCCGTCGCTACGTATGCCAAAGCCGATGAGCAGGCTGGGTATTCGCAAGTACGTACTTCCCAATCTCAACTAACGTAGCGTCAGGAGCGGGCTGTCGTAAATACAGCGTAAGGTCACGGTGAATACGTTCAAAAGGGTTAGGACGTAGCAAACCTCGTGCCCCTACACAACGCTCGGCGAGCGGCATCACTCGTAAGCAGATTTCTTCAATGGCGGTTCGGGCCATATTCGTGTAGGCAATAATCTTTGTCCAATCAACGCCTTCAGATAACCATTGATCCAGGTTTTCTCCAGCCGTACGAAGCCATTGATTTCCTGATTCAATTAAGTAAGCCATTTCGGCCAGGCGTGTTTGCTGAAGAAGATCATCCGTTCGGTTCATGCCCGAAAGAAACTGGCGGGTTGCCTCATACATAGCTTCGGCTCCGCCAAGCTGTACAGCCGCAAATCGGATGGCTCCTCCGCTAAAATAAGGCTGTTTGTAATAGGCACCGGGTTGTCCCAGCAGATCGTCTTCCGTCAGATTAATACCGGAGAAATCGAGTTTGAAACTTGCCGATGCGCGCATGCCAAGTGGTTGCCAGAACCGCTCATCCTGACTGATGGAGGAAACTCGTTCCGTTGGCACAACAGCCATCTGCCAGCCTTGTCTTTGTGTTCCGTTCGAGTCTGTAGCGTTTATTTCACCCGTAATCAAGGGCCTATGAATCCAGCCCGCTCCTGAACAGAACGTTTTTGCACCACTCAATTGATACGTAGTGTTATTGTCCGGTCCGCTAGTCAAGTCGATGTGAACACCATCATTCGCTTGAGTGTTCCAAACGCTGAACAAGCAATTATGATCCGTTACATCAGCGTACCAATTGGCTCGTTGAACAGGAGATGCATGCAGATGAATCAGATAAAGCGCATTGATGTGTCCCTCATAAACGCGGCCAACCGCTAAATTCCCCGAACCGATACGTTTCAGTAGATATAGAAGCTGAGCTGTTCTCCCTTTTGTAAAATCCAGTTCCTCACCGGGCAACGTAATGGTTAGCAGACCGGCTTCTGCTAACCACTTAAAAGCATCTTCTGGGAAGGCGCCTTCGACATCCGTTTCTGTCGCGGCCTGGGCAATCCGATCAATCAGTTTATCGAATTGATCGGAGTTAATAAATGAAAAAGTAGAAAAAACTGCTTCCGAATCAGGGCGAATGGATGTCATACGTATATAATTCTGTAAAACATCCGATTGTTTCGCCCGTCGATTTAGTAGCGTTTCTTAATTCGATCTACCTGCCTGGACGCCCGTTGAAAACTATCAAAATGCTGTATTTACTGACGTTGTGCTAATCACTCCAACGAACCGGAACGGGCAGAGCTAAGTTGCAAACGACCTTCTATTAACTCGTGCATAGCTGACCAGGTACGTTCCCAGGAATGGCTAATTAAAAAGGCGTCAATTGCTGCCCAATCCAACGAATCATGGCTAACCAAGGCATCTGCAATCGCCTGCTCAAACGCATCGACCGAGTCGGCAATCCAAACCGGATCATATCGTCCATAACTCGTTACTACGTCCTGAATGGGTGTCGAAACAACCGGCAGTCCGGCTGAAAGATACTCGGGCGTTTTGGTAGGGCTAATAAAGCGGGTCGATTCATTCAGGGCAAAAGGCAGCATGGCCGCTTGCCAATTGCTAAAATAGGCCGGTAGATCGTTGTAAGACTTGAGTCCTACGTAGTGCAGATTGTCGCCTTTCGGTAATGTAGCCGGGTCAATCTTGACTACAGGACCTACCAAAATAAATTGCCATTCAGGTCGACGGGCGGCAATGGTTCGTAAAAGCTCTACATCAAATCGCTCATCGATAACCCCAGCAAACCCAACACGTGGAGTTGCTAAAGACTGTTGATCCTGAGGATCGTTTATACCCAGGCGAGCTTGAGCAAAATGCTGATAATCAATACTGCTTGGGAAAGCATATACAGCTGGATGAAGAGCTCGTTTGGCTTCAAACAAACTGTAACCACCCGTGAAAATCAGGTCTGCCCGTTGCATCAACTGACGCTCGCGATTACGTAATTGTGGTGGTGCTCCGCGAAAAGCCGACAACTCGTCCATGCAGTCATAAACTGTCAGGCGCGCTTGCAGATGTTCAGTAAATGCCAACGACATGGGCGTATAATACCACGCTACGTAATCAGTGATTTGGTTTTGGGCGAGTAACTCATTGACCCAATCCCGCTGTTGTGCTACTACCTTTTCTTCACTGGTTCCGTGCTGTATGTGTGGCACAACTACGTTCAACTGGTTGTCAATCTGACGAATTTCCAGCCAGTTACGGTCCCCCCAGATAGGCTCTTCCCAAAACCAGGTTCGCCACTGCTTACTGGATCGACTAAGTAGATGCTGAGGACGCTGATAAACAAAATTCCAGCGTAAGTGCGAAAAACAAACCAGATCGGTAACCTTACCAGACGTTCCATCGAGGGAGGAAACTCGATTTAATAATGAAGAGTTAGTTGGCTCACTCGAGGGGAAGATTTTTTTAGATTCGGGTTGATGTTGAAGCATTTTCTAGTAGTTGAGTAAAGTGATTTTTGTTGGTACTGCACAAGCGTGATGCATCCTCCTCAGCAAATTAGGTTGTATTAACTCTTCCATATGTATGTATTCAAAAAGTAAAGGTTATTAAGTTACTTTACGTGTATGATTTATGTTCAAAATGTGAGGAAACGGAGCTACCTCTATTATAAACGGTTAGTGTAGTAAAAGGTTAAGGCTTTAAGTTATGAAACAATCTCGTTTGTCTTGAGGCTGATTCGAACGGATTTTACGAAATATTCATAAAAAAAGGTCTGGCTTAATAAATTAGCCAGACCGCAAAAAAATAGTTAAATAATTAGTTATTATTATGCAAAAAGAATCGCCTTGTTTAACATCAAAATAACAAAAAACATGTGGGGGTTTCTTACTATTTTAAAGTCTGTGTTGTTGATTATAGAACTCCTGAATTTTTTCCCGGCTCCGCTTAAGCCGCATTTTAACGGCACTAGTCTTAATATGGTATAAATCCGAAATCTGCTCAATACTTAGTCCTTCTTCATACTTTAACCGCAGCAACGCCTGCTCCTTTGAACTAAGGTTGGCAATTGCTTGCCGAACCAGTTGAAGATTTTCCTCTTCCAATTGGGCGTCTTTCGATTCTCCTATTCGATCCTCCAGCCCATTATCGATTGAGGTAGTATTTAGGCGTTTGGCTAATCGCAACTGGTCCGCACAGTAGTTGTAGGCAATGGTGTTTAACCAGGTTGAGAAACTCGAACGTTGCTGAAAATCCTCGAGTTTATCAAAAGCTTTAATAAAGATATCGTGGGTAAAATCCTGTGCTTTCTCGGAGTCCTTAGTCATAGATAAGCATCGCTGATAAACTTTGGAAACGTATCGTTTATACAGTGCCTCGAAGCATTGGTTAGGGTCCTGAGAAAGGTGTTGACGAATCACCTCTTCGTCTGTCAGCGTTTTTTTCACTATTATTAGTTATGGCTAAGTAAGGATAAATTAGTTCATTAAAGAGCATTTATAAGTTTGTTGTTTAAAAATAATGTATCTACATTGTTTATTTAGATATAAATTTACTAAGTGGTAGTACTTCATTTTACAAATAAAATTATATTGTAATAAATAAATATTAAACTAGATAATACCAATAAATGAATAACAACGTCTGCTACTGAAAATCAGATAGGGTAACGCATGAAAATATAATATTTTTATGTTAGCAAGATCATAAGAAAGAATATAAATTCTTTCGAGGTAAGCTCATTAGTTTGTTTCGAAAGCGCACTTATTAGAAAAGTAAATGCCTACAATAATCATTTAGCGTTTACTTAGCCGATTTCGCAAAACGCTAATTACCTGTCTTGTTTCATCCACTCGATCTTTGAGCCCTTTTTTGTAGTACCATGCTCGGAATTCAGGACTGTCGCGGTGAGTTTCTAACTCTTGCTCTAACTCCTGAAGGTATTTTTCGCTTTGGTTTAAGTAACTATCGACGGTTTCGGAATTATGAAAACCTCCTCCGTCGATGGTCACATAGATAGGAGTTGTATGGGCTGCTTGTGTAGAGTCGCCATAGCATCGGGCTGCGATCCACATCCCCTGCTCAACGGATTTAAGCTCTAGTGTTGCAGCCAGATGATTTGACGATTGACCAGGGTCATACTTCGTTATGCGCTTAAGTACGCGGCCATGCGCAATAATCTCAATAGCTTGTAAAGGGACCTGGGTTGGGTGACCATACGCTTGTGCTGTGATGGTAAGGGTTTCTCCTTTTTTTACGTTGAGATGATCGCCTGGAATGGCATTATTTACCCGAAAATCCAGGATTGGGCCACTACTTACAAAGGTATGCCCAGCAGCTACACTTGCTTGCCAGGATGCCTGATTAAAAGGTTTGTTGAGATACGTATAAAACCGGGCATTGCCAATTTGGGCAGAGTGTTCAGGAGGGCCATGGTCGTGATCGTGTCCGCACCAGGGAAAATCAGAACCCGCCGTTGCTGTTAGTTGAAAGCCCAGGTCCAGCATGTGATAATAGTGTTCAGTACGTAGCGGCTGTGGTGATACACAATACTGCAGTATTTCCAGAACATCAACCTTACCCCGTAACCCATCGAGCGTGAGGCCTCGATAGCCATGAAACGATTCTGCCTGGTGGGCATAGCCAGTAAGTCCACCGCGTTTGTGTAGCTCGTCAAATACTTTGTCATAGTAGTAATAATCTCGACCAAATCGCATGGAGAACGTAGCACCAAAGCCCAGCGCATGGCCAATTTCGGGCGTACGAGGGTCTTCCTGACCTGCTGTTAATAAATAATTGCCTTGTCTATAAATTCCTTTTTCTCCAAAAGCATATTGCGGGTAGTACGTTTCCCAGAAATCGCCCATTTTTAACAACACGCCGACGTTAATATCTTCTGCCTGAATCCAGTTGAGTAACGGCTGATTTTCTCGTGGCGACCGTCGAATATGAATATGGCTATCTGCTGAATACCAATTTCGGGCGACCATGTTGATCCAGCGTTTCATTCGGTACTGTTGTCTGCTTGTCTGCCCTGGTCGAATTCGTAAACTGTGCGTCTGGCTTATGTATTCGTTGCCTTTCGATAGAACAAACTGGTAGACGCCCGGCGGTAACGTAATGCGAAACGAGCCCGAAACGTAAAATGAGCTATCTGGTTGAAATGCATACCCATCAGCATGATCCCACAGCCCGTATGAAACGGCCACTACTTCATTGGGTAAGGTCTTCACGGGCTTTCCCGCTAGTGTAATCCGTACACGTACAGGTGTCGGCTTACCTGTAACGTCGTCCTGTATGCCGACGTATATACTACCCGTGCGTTGCGCGTATGCTTTAGAAGGTACTTCCAGAAAAAAAATGAGTACATTTAATAAGAGGATACGCAGAATGTTATTCATTAGCTATAACATAACTTTTAACTAGTACTCAATACCTTTGAGGTTGACTATTTATGGCCTGAATAGTAGAATTTGACGCGTTTTAGTGAGCCGATATGCGTAGAAAGGCCGTAAAAGAAGACTAAAGAATAAATTTATTTTACTTGCTACTGTTACTTTTCTCCTTTTTGCGCGTCCAGAGTATGCTGATCGGCTAAGTTGTTGATAGTAGACTGAGGAGAATATACTCATCGAAGTTGAGAGCAACAAAAACGAGAAGATCAGTCAACTCTAATTCCACTGCTACTGAAGGTTAATACTATGAAAGATAGAATAAATAGCGTCGTATTTCACAATCAGCCCGTTAATATGGCTGCCTCGTCGCCTAATTTATCGACTTTAGCCAATGAACAAAGCTTTGATCAGGCTGCTGAATTGCTGAAAACATTGGCACATCCGCTTCGCATTCGGATTATCTTATTATTAACCAAAAAGCGATCGATGAACGTTTCTAGCCTGCAACGCCGGTTGAAAGTTGATCAAACGATTCTGTCTTATCAGCTAATCAGAATGCGTGACCGGGGACTTCTGGACAGTACTCGCCAGGGGAAAGAAATTTATTATTCTTTGGTGGATTCAGCGTTGAGCGAAATTATGAAGCTAGCCTTGTATAGAGGTGTTCTTAAAGAAGTTAACTAAGTTTTTATAGTTGGTAAAATGCCTATGTATTTAGTCAATTTTTGATTCGGCGTTTTACTTATATTGCGCAACCAGCATATCAAAATCATTTACTTTAGGGACAATACATTGTACCCAACCGTTGGCTTGAGTAAACGTTACACTTGTTCCTGATCGCATTAATTTGAGTATCCTAACTGGTTTGGTTGGCTTAAAGCGTACCGTCGTGTTCAGAATTGGAACGGGTTCACGAAGTGAAGCGCCAATTTGCCCAGTATGATTGATCATCCCAATCCATTCAAACGTTCCGTTTCGATTCGCCATGTGCGTCATTTCGATTAAAGGCGATGCGTCGGTCGTTACGTTGCCAGTCGTTTGAAGAATAGTTTGCAAGGCTGCCGTAAATAAGGTACGATGTCCATGATGGGCTTTAAATTCATATTGAGCCCCCAATCTCCAGGGAATGAACACGGTCTTCCCTTTTCCGTAAACGTTGCTAATCAGACCAGGTGCGTCGGTAATGTCGGTATCTGTGAAGTACGATTTTTCGGGCGGACCAAATCGAACGCTGGGGACTAATTTAAGAGCGCGCTGCGCCGAACCGCTGGGTTTGCATTTCATGAAGTCGGAATACAGCATGAGCAGGTCAAGATCTTTAAATATACTTGTGCCCAGCATTTTTTTATCAGTAGCGGATAGCTGCAGATACGTTGATTTAGTCTGCGCAAATAACTCGTAGTTAGGCAGTACACCCAACGATTTCAGCCGAATGGCATTCATAGGTTTTCCCGTTTCGTCGTTCGTAGAGCTGAATCCTGTTACCAGTAACTTACCGCCTTTTTGTACGTAGTCGTCAAGTTGAGCCGTTAATTGATCCGACATGTTTGCTACGTCACCCACAATCACAGTAGTGTAATCCTGCAACGGGCGTGGAGCAGATTTGCCACCAATCGTCGATGGCTCAATGATATCGTACATGACATGCTCTTCGGAGAGCAATTTGATCATACCTCGGTATTCCTTCTCGGAGCCTTTGATCAAGCCGACTTGGCTAACTGATCTGAGGTTCGTAAAAAGCGGTTCATTCTTTTTATGAAAGCCATACAAGTCGTTTAAAATTGGCATAAACACGCGGTCATCCTGATTAACCAGCGTACCAATGACATTGAAATCGAGCGGGGCTCCGTTGAGCATGTTTCCCAGCAGCCAGACCCGCCCAATATTAGGCGAGGTGGCTATGTGCCGGAACGGAATGGCCAGAAAATAAATGAAAACGTTGCTGGGCGTTTTGTCTTTGTAAGACCCTAATACGCGTTTCACATGATCAGTACCGGAGTAATTCCATTCATAATCATTCGTTAGCCAGGAACTCGATTCATCGCGAATCATATCGACACCAGCGTCAGCATATGTATTGATAATCAGCCTGGGATTCAACTTTTTAACGTAATCGCCGATTTTATAAAAAAGCTCGTCAGCAGTGGTTTTTTTGAACGTATTGTAGCGTCGGAAGACAGGATCGTTCATATCGGCTTTCACGGGTAATGTCATACTCGTTTCGTCATGAAAGCGTTTTTTGCAGTTGTTACATTGGCAGATACCGTAATACGTCCCGTTGTAATCCGACGTTGTGTACCCGATCATGTTAAAGAAGATGCCGTCGAGGGGATATTTTGTAATCACTTCTTTAAGGATCTCAAACCCGTATTCCTGCTGGTAGCCGCCATTGGGGCACGTATGAACCTGACCGTTGACATGTACATGCTTCCCGTTCGTGCCCACGTATAACCACTCTGGTTTTTTATCGGCATAGACTTCGTTGATCTTACTGAAATCGAAACGGCCAATTACTTTAATGCCTTTCGCGTGAAGTTTAGTTACCAAATCACCCACTAAATCACCTTTCATGAATTGATTCCGGAAGTGATAATCAAGCGTTGTCGGGTAGTTGGCGACAATACCGCCCACGTTCAGCATGACTACGTTGGCGGAAGCATCAACCATCGACTGTACGTAAGCATCCGTGTTCATCAGCGCATCCGTTTCGCGCAGATTGGTTTGAATGAGTCGGATTGGCGTTCGGTTCCACCAGGTTCCGTCATAGCTACCCGGATCAAGTTTCGTCGGTACTACGGGCGTTATTTTTTGACTTAGACGTTGCCCAATTACGTTTCCGTTGGCCAGCAGTAACGTAGCAAAGACAACAAAACAATAACTGATTTTCATGAAATAGGACTGCATGGGCGGACCGGTTTCTAAACGCACGAACAATTGCCGAATAGAGCGTTGGTAGGTAAGTTAACGCACCTGGTTAATCGACTACATTGATTGGATTCCCCTCAAGGAAGGCCGTTAAATTTCTGACTGTAATCGCCATAAGCCGGGTTCGGGCCTCTTTCGTTGCCCAGGCAATATGCGGAGTAATGAGGCAGTTTTTTGCTTGAAAGAGCGGGTTATCGGTTGATGGTGGTTCAGCGGATAAAACGTCAATGCCGGCCCCGGCAATCACATCGTTGTTTAACGCATCGGCTAAGTCCTGATCCACAACGATCGGTCCACGGGACGTATTGAGTAAGAACGCTGACGGTTTCATACGCGCCAGATTCGCCTGATTGATGAGCCCCTTGGTTTCAGGTACTAATGGTGTATGAATACTCACTACGTCAGACTGCTCGAGTAATTCAGGAATATCGGCCCAGCGAAAGTTTTTCCGGTGTGATTGATCTGTACGGTGTCGTTTCGAGCCGATGATATTCATACCGAAAGCCGTCGCTATGTCACCTACTTTTTCACCAATACTGCCGAACCCAATAATACCGATTGTTTTTCCGGCTAATTCGACCAACGGATAATCCCAATAGCACCAGTCTACAGAACTGGCCCATTTTCCGGCTTTCACGGTGTCGCTATGATGCTTAACGTGTTGAGTGAGTTCGAGAAGAAGCGCAAAAGTCATCTGAACGACCGATGCTGTACCATAGCCCGGTACATTGCACACAATCACCCCCTTTTTCTTCGCTACGTCTGTATTGACAATGTTGTACCCTGTGGCCAGTACGCCGATAAATTTCAGCTTAGGCAATTTTTCCAGAATGTCTTCGCCTAGCGGAGTTTTATTAGTGAAAACGATTTCAGCGTCCTGCGCTCGCTCCACGACTTTATCGGTTGGGGTACGGTCATAAACTGTTAGGTCGCCTAGTTTCTCTAAATCTTCCCAGGATAAATCACCCGGGTTAAGCGTATAACCATCTAATACTACAATCTTCATAAGTCGAATTTTCCCGCACTAATGAACGTCAGCCTCACTTTCGAGCCTCGCAAGATAATTGTCTTGCAACACGATCTTATGGTTTCCAGAGCGGGGTTTATTTAGGGAAAGAATGGAAATCAGTTAACTAAATTAGGCGTTTGCTGCTTTTTTCGGGTTGTCATCAAAATAGCCGACGCGATAACCGCTAATAAAACAGCCAGAACAATTAGATACGTGTACCCTTTGGTTAGATCGGGCAGGACAGTGGCTTTTTTGCTACCCAGCATTTCATAGACTGGAATCAGCCATTTAACGACATATGCCTGCGCCAGAACAATGAGGCAGATAAGGCTCAGCATAATGAAGCTATGCTTCACTGTAAAACGGAATAACTCAGATTCTTTGCCTACCAGGTTCCCCGCTGCTGCTGCCACGGCAATGGATTGTGGCGAAATCATTTTACCGACCACACCACCGGATATGTTAGCGGCCACTGTCACCACCGGATCAACGCCGATGGATTGCGCCGTAGCGTACTGCAGTTTACTGAACAAGGCGTTAGCAGACGTATCGGAGCCGGTGATAAAGACTCCCAGCCAGCCCAATACGGGCGCGAAAAATGGGAATAAAGCGCCCGTATTGGCCAATACGTCGGCCATTGTGAGTGTCATGCCCGAATCGTTCAGAACATAGGCAAACCCCAGCACCGCAGCAATCGTCAGAATCGGAAATCGGAGTTGGGTTAACGTAGCGCCAAACACACCAGCGCCCTCACGATACGTTAGCCCAACCAACGGAATGGCAACAAGCGCGGCAATTAAAATGGCTGTGCCGGCGGCTGATAAATAATTGAACTTGAATAATTTAGGAAGTAAGGTTCCGTCTTCGCCCTGGATAGCATTGTGGAGCCCCGGAAACTCGAACTGAACCATGCCGGCTGAATTGAGCGCGTCTTTGATGGGTTGTATGCCCCAGGCAATCACCATAATGGTCAGCACAATAAAAGGCGTCCACGCTCTGACCAGCTCACTATTGGTATAGCTAATGTCAGTATTGATCGTAGCGGCTGGTTCGTTGGCAAAGCGCCAGACGCTTTTGGGTTTCCAGAAGCGCAAAAAGGTCATCAGGCAAATAATCGAGCCTAATCCCGCAATAACGTCGGGTAGGGCAGGCCCCAGGAAATTGGAGGAGAAATATTGAAGGAAAGCGAACGTAATCCCCGATACTAAAACCGCGGGCCAAATTTCCTGCGCTTTTTTCACCCCGGCAATAATGCTAACCAGATAAAAAGGCAACACGATTGACAGAAGCGGGAGGGTTCGGCCTACCATTTGCGAAATCGGCAATTCTGGAATCCCCGATACCTGCGAAGCCACCGTAATGGGAATGCCGATCGAGCCAAAAGCAACCGGCGCGGTATTGGCGATCAGGCAAATACCCGATGCGTAAAGCGGATTGAACCCCAGACCAACCAACATAGCTGCCGTAATGGCAACCGGAGCCCCAAAGCCAGCCGTGCCTTCCAGAAATGAGCCGAACGAAAAAGCAATCAACAGCGCCTGTAGTCGTCGGTCAGACGTAATAGACGCCATGAAATGTTTAATGATCTCAAACTGGCCACTTTTCACCGTAACGTTGAATAGAAATACGGCCATAACGACCAGCCAGCAAATAGGGAATAAGCCGTACAGTGCTCCGTGCGCAGCCGATAAAAGCGCCAGTTTTATGGGCATACCATACACAGAAACGGCGATAAGCATCGCAATGGCTGTAGCGATCAGGCTGGCCTGGTAGCCTTTCATTTTTCGGATGATCAGCGCCCAGAAAATAAACAGAATGGGAATTGCCGCCACCAGGACAGATAAAGCGATATTGTTAAACGGGTCAATAACTTGTTTCCAAACCATGAGTTATTCGCAGTTAGTGAGTTAGGAATCAGGCAAATTAGTATCGGGTTACGCTAAATCCAGCGCGACAATCTCATGATCGAGAATTTTGGGCACAGTCAGCGTCACTTTTCCGCCTTTAAGTTCGAATTTGGGCTTTTGCTCACTCATCAGTAGCTTAACTCCCGTCACCTTGGCGCCAGCCGGAACCTGAACCGAAACCTGCGCTTCGACAGGAATCAGCTCCCGAAATGGCCCTTTCATCATCATGGGATTGGTCAGATTAACTAAATGAACCGTCATTGACTTATCCTGCCGCCACACATTGACATCGATCACGCCTGGTCCATTTACAGAAGCGATTGGTTCTTCGTCAAGCGCCCATTGAACGACATTAGTAAGCAATTGGCCATGATCGACATTCAGGAGTTGCCAGAACGACCGATCCAGATCGCCGGGAATGTAGGCAACGCGTCCTTTGCCGACCTGTCGCAGGTATATCTCCCGCGTATCTGTCTGAGCTACGCGTGGGTAAACGTCCTCCATCGGTAAATCAGGATAGGTCGGAATGAGCGTAACCGGACTAGGGAACGTAGTGGTTGGCTTTACGGCCACTTTATAAATCGAGTTGATGATCCGGGGCGTATCGTCGAGCCCTTTCAGAATCAGTTGCGTCTGGCTGTCCTTCGCATTTTGATTCATGTGCAGATAGCTATTCCGCATCGGGCCTTCTACTTTCTGATCGTACGTAACACCAAATAAGCTGGCCAGGCCAAAGTTCGGTCGCTGATTGCCTTCTTCGTCATAAAGTGAGGTTTCAAACGTAGCGATCACACTCCCGCCAGCATCGACAAACGCTTGTATCTGCTTGCACTGCGCATCAGAAAGAGCGGCAATATTGGGCAGAATTAGCAGCTTAAACCGCTTGAGATCATCGGGCGTGAGCAGGCGATCGTTAACCATATCGAACGGAATCCGGCTCTCGACGAGGTTATGATAAAACCCATCTACATGGTCTCCACTTTTTTGCTGCCACGCTTTGCCTCCATAATTACGGTCGGTTTGTTCGGAATAAACAACGCCAACGCGGGCCATCGGTGCCGTGTTACGAAGGTATTTTTCGTTCTTGTGATAGCCTTCGTAGAGCCTGGCAACGGCTTCCATCCAACGCTTGTCGTAAATATCACCCCCGAATTTAACGAAGCAGGGCCGCATGCCGTTGGCCGTTCCTTCAGCTACCCAGATTCGAATCTCTGCATCGCTTTGCACCGAATCTTTCCAGCGGAATTCTTCTTCGATCCCGACGCTGAAAATTCCAATCAGGGGTTTCATACCTAGGGTAGAACGTAGCTCTTTGGCACCCTTCCCATTGGCCCAGGGCGGAGTTAGGCCGCGCCGGGCCTGCTGGTCGGCAAAGAAGAGGTCGGCTTCTTTCCCCGTCAATACTTTATCCGGGAAACCGTTGGGAATAAACCGGGATGTCGGTTGCTGTTGACGAATGCCTGAATCCCATAAGGCCCAGACTTCCCGCAGTCGCTTCATTTTCCAGTCGGCCCATTTGCGATACGTTGGGTCAAGCTTATCGGCTTTCTGAGGTAATTCAAGTCCTGAAGCCGCTTTGAAATTGCGCTGGCAATGTTCGCAGTAGCAAATGTCATGACCGTGCCATCGGTTTGAAAAAATGCCTTCCGGTTTGAATCTCTCCATGATCTCCTTATTCACCTGAGGCATGAATTCAAAGTTGTAGGGACCTAAGGCGCAGGTGACCCACAAATCCGGGTTAGCCCAGTGACGGCGTTTTTGCCCATCAGCCGTTACCGCAATCCAGTCCGGGTGGGCGTCATAAACATCCTGTCGGGCGGCATGGGGGTCGGTACGTAGCATGATCTTCATGCCCTGTTTTTTGCACCCATCAACCAGATAGCCTAACGTATCGGAATTGCCCATGAATTCGCTGCGGTGATGGAGTGGAATCTTGGTTGGGTAGAACGCCACGATACCACCAGCGCTGAGCAGAGCGCCATCCGCATGAATCCGCTTAAAATAATTGAGCCAGAAATCCGGATCGTAGTGGCCAGGGTCGCGTTCTACAAAGGCGAGTTGTGCCCATCGCATCGGCCCATCGAGCCAGAACGTATCGGCGGGTGCTACGTTCGAAGTAAGAGTCGGCGAGTTAGCGAATAGAGAAGCTCCTGAAAGCGCGTACGTACTTCCAATAAGGCCGCTGGTTTTGATAAAATCTCTACGTTCCATAAGTACAAATGAGCGCTTAGGCTCATGGTAGGGGATTAGGATAAGGGTCTTCGGTACTGATTCTAGTTGTCTGATGCTATGAGCAACAGAGTTAATCCGTATTATTTTTCTGGGCTAACTGAATATCGCGCTCAACCTGTGGCAGGTATTTCGTCCAGGAGAAATAGCGGGCGTCCATGGAGGCTTTATCTTTTACCCGATAACCCTCAATGTAAGGCACTTCCTGGTAATGACTGGCGGTAATCTCGCTTACTTTGCGCCAGTGCGTCAGGCATTTCGTCAGCAACGCAACGGCTTGTTGCTGCTGCGCTTTATTCTGCGAAAGGCGATACGTATGCAGCGCTACTCCAGCCCGAAGCTTATCCGCAAAATACTGGCTCAAATAGGCCCAGGCTTCCAGGTCAGCTAACTCACAGATCAACGTAGGAGAGGAACCAGGACGCAGTTGTTCTACTCGCGTTAAAACAGTTTTGCTGTCCGTTTCCAGTTGATCGGCAAGTAGTATCGGACTGATCTTACCATTAGGGATAGCTTTCGTTTCCTGATTCCAGTTGACGTAGTCTTTGATGGACATGTAGTCGGGAGCCAGCGTCTGATGATCGATTAATTCATTGATCGAAATGAAGGCCGATACGTTATCCTGAAAACCTTTGCTGGCCGTAAATGGCGCCAGAAAGCCCTCCGAGTAAAGCGTATAATCCCAGGTAGAGCCGTAAAATGATGCCAGACGTAAGGGCATCTGACTGGCAGCGGCAGTCGCTTCGAGTAGTAATTTACCAGATTTGAGACCGTAGCGGTTTGCGAAACTGGCCTCAAATACGGCATCCGGTGTCTTTGGATCAAAAAGCAAGCGCCCCCAGAGTTGATAAAACAGCCATTGTTTCTCAAAGGCATAAGTCCAGGTGCGATGCGCGTTGTCCAGGTGAGAATAGTCTTTCGCCGGTATATAGCCCTCTGAGCCAACAAAATAACCATTGACGTAAGGTGCGGTATTTTGCGCAATGTGCCGACGAATAAAATCTGGCTGACCCCAGCGAAGAATGAAAAAGTCCTCGTTCCGAATCATCCACTGAACCCGGTAATTCCTAGGCAAGGGATTCCAATAGCCATCGTCACGCTGACCAGAATGCGAATCGTGGGTGAGGGCCAATACCGGTGTCGAATGACCATGCGACCAGTTGAATTTGATTTCGACCAGCGTCGTATCCGGTAGGTTAGCGTTATCGATTACGCGTCGCATTTCTCCTGGATCGGCGGAGAGAACAGAACGGTGCAGAAACTTAACGGGTCGATTGGCCGCTTTGATTCCAGCTACAATTGTCTCTTCGAGCCAGTCTTCCCGATCTTTCGGTGTCATATCAGGCAGCGTTGAACCGTCAGTTTTGAAGTTGCTCATCCAGTCGGCCAACGTAATGCCAATACCTGCCAATTCGGGATATTCGTTAATGACCTGCGTAACAACTTCGCGCGTATAGCGCTTAACAACCGCCGACGTATCGTTTCGCTCCTGAACACCGTAGTGCTTCGCAAATTCGGGCGATACGGCAATGTTCCAGTTTACAATGTATGGCTCAATCCCGCGCTCTTTTGCCATCCGGAATAAGTCCGTCCAGAAGTGTTTCCAGTCGGCCATTTCCTTATCTGAAAAGTTGTTTGCTTCGGGGAAGTTAGTCGGCTTTACCATGAACGAGAACGGATGCACATTCCAGAGCGATAGCACATTGAAGCGATTCTCTGCCATTTGATCCAGCATCCGCTGCCAGTACGTTAAGTCCCGACAAACCTCGTTGTGTACCTCCATCGCTGGCCCGGTTCGATAGGATGACCATGGTAAGTTCACCTTCAAAGCCCGGACTGTAAAATGTGGATTAACCGTTTTTGGTGGTAGTTTCTTCCAGGGCTTGCCCATCTGAATCTGCTCCGCTGCATCCATAGCGCCATACATCGCCCCCGTAGCATTAATAGCGGTAATCAGAAGTCTGTCAGTCTGGTAACTGATCCGATAGCCTTCTTCCCGGAGCGATGGTTCGCTTTTCATCGGCAGGATACGTAACGTAATAGCGTCACTGGAGCTGCCTGAGCTAATCGGCATGATCTTCACTGACTGCCCAGCTTTTTGAAGCGCTTTTTCCAGATGGCTTACCCCAAAACGTATTGGTTTGTTGGTGGTATCGAAGGCAACGACAATAGGCTGCTTCTTTTCCCCCTTCGTTTGTGCAAAGACAGATCGGGGAAAAGAAATCAAAAGGAACAGCCAGAAAAACGTGTATTGTCGTTGCATAACGAATTCGTGTTGCTGAGTGTAGCCAGAGACTATATTCAGCAACTCACCAAATCAACTGACTATCAAAGACTGCGCGCTTTCAACTGCTCGACGGCATGGTTTGCTGCGCGAGCTGTAAGGGCCATATATGTCAATGATGGATTGACATTTGAGGCCGAAGTCATGCCTGATCCATCCGTTACGAATACGTTCTTACAGGCGTGCACCTGATTAAACTTGTTCAGGACCGACGTCTTAGGATCTTTTCCCATACGAGCCGTTCCCATCTCGTGAATACCCAGGCCCATGTGCGCAACGGGATTATCGTAAGCCACTACGTTCTTAAAGCCAGCGGCTTCCAGCATTTCGGCGCCGTCATTCATGATGTCTTTTCGCATGGCTAGTTCGTTTTCGCCAAAATCAGCGTCGAACACAACCTGTGGCAGACCCCATTTGTCTTTCTGGTCGTCGCTGAGGTAGAAGCGGTTGTCCGGATTGGGTAGGACTTCGCCAAAGCCGCTGAGATTAATTTTCCAGGGGCCAGGCTGGGTCATTTTCTGTTTGAAATCGCCACCAAAGCCCGTTTCTGTTGCCCCCCGCGACCAGTCAGCGCGAGTAGCGCCACCCTGGTAGCCAAAGCCCCGGAGGTAGTTCCGCTTATCATTTCCCCAGTTGCGGAATCGCGGAATGTATAAACTTCCGGGACGCGCCCCGAAGAAGTAATCATTTTCAAACCCGTCGATGTCTGCTCTTGCGCCAATCGCCAGGTGATGGTCCATTAAATTACGGCCCAATTGATCACTGTCGTTTCCGAGACCATTGGGGAAACGAGCCGATTTCGAGTTCATCAGAATCGATGTAGAGCCGACGGTGCCTGCATTCAGGAAAATCACTTTGGCGTAGAACTCCCGCACCTCCATTGTGTTCTGATCAATGACTCGTACCCCTTTCGCTTTCTGCGTTTTATCGTCCAGCAGAATTTCTTTCACAATGGCATTGTGCACAATCATCAGCCGGTTCGTGTTTCGAGCAGCGGGCAACGTAGCAGCTAACGAACTGAAATAACCCCCATACGGACATCCGCGCGAACACCGGTTCCGGAATTGACAATCCGTTCGACCCACGGCCAGATGTTGCGGTTGCGCTTTGGTCAGGTGGGCGACCCGCCCAATCGTGATGGGTCGATTCAGCTTCTGCGCCACGGATTTTTTCAAATGAAGTTCAGGGGCAGTCATCGCCATACCGGGTAGGAAATGACTATCCGGCAGAACCGCTAATTTCTCAGGCGTGCCGCTGACACCCACAAACTTTTCGACGTAGGAATACCACGGAACCAGATCTTCATAGCGAATCGGCCAGTCGATACCGATACCCTGTTTGGCATTGGCCAGGAAATCTTCCTGGTTCCAGCGATACGTATGCTTACCCCACAGCAACGATTTCCCACCCGTATGGTACGCCCGAATCCAGTTGAACGGGCGCTTCTGGACGTACGGATGTTCTTTGTCGTTGGTGTAGAGATGCTGTGAACCTTCTTTGGCCGAAAAATACATCGTTGCGTAATGTTCTTCGGCCGCTACGTTGGAGATTTTACCCCGGTGTTCAAACTCCCAGGGATCTTTCATCGCTGTTTTGTAATCTTCGACGTGCTTGAGTTCGTAGCCCCGTTCGATCATCAGTACTTTTAAACCTTTTTCGGTGAGTTCTTTGGCGGCCCAGCCTCCCGTCATGCCTGATCCCACCACAATAGCGTCGTAGGTCTGGGCTTTTTCTGATTTTATATTGAGATTCATATCAATTAATGAGTGAACGAGCGATTGATTTTCGCTCTATGCCTGATTGCCGTACATAAAATCTTTCTGCCCCGGCTTAATTTTAATAGCTTCGAATCGTCCCGGAATGGGCTGGTAATCAAACGACGCTTTAACCCCGACTTCCGAGGTGAAATAGCCCAGCAGGGTCAGTTCTTTGGTGATGAGCCAGAACGTTGGACTAGTGCTCTTCTGCGCTTCGGTTTCAATCTGCTTCAGCGTTGTCGTTTGCTGATCGGGCGGAAGGTTCAGGAATCCTTTCCGTTCCAGGTCAACAACGCCGGCCAAAAACGTATCCTGCGCTGGTTTTTTGTAGCAGTCGCGAAGCATCACCTCCATAAAATCCGGCACACCGGCATCCAGCGCACCGGGGGTATCGGTTTTGGGGATGATGAGTTCGGTCACTCGTGCCACAATGGCCTGTTGGGTTTCGGTCAGAAACGACCCTGCCTGAGGCTGTAGTTTACCTTTCGTTGCCAGTTCCTCCCATCGGCTCATCGCCTGTAAGGTAGGTGCCGAAAAGGTTCCGCCCAGTATCCAGGCGACTCGTGTTACTGCTTCCCGTCTGTTCATTCGTTTAGTGAGTACGTATAGTTGTTCTTTTTTTGGCAATTCATTACGTGGCTTTACGTAAAAGGCTCCCGAATCGGTTTAATACCCTGGATTCTGCTTGATTTTGTCCTGATTAATGTCAATCTGGCTTTGTGGGATCGGAAACACCAGATTATTGTCTGTCAACGTATTGACCAGACGGATCTGATCTTTTTTGCTGTTGATAACCGTAACGGCCCGCCCGGTACGTACCAGATCATACCATCGATGCCCTTCAAAGGCTAGTTCGACTCGCCGTTCCTGCTCCATCGCCAGCCGAAATGACTGCTGATCGGGAATATCGACTGAGGTTTTTGGTTTCAGACTCGCCCGCGTCCGAATTTGATTCAGGTACGTAAAGGCTTCGCCCGTTGGCTGATAACCTGCTTCGTTCACGCATTCTGCATACATCAATAAGACATCTGCGTAACGAATGATCGGGATATTGTTGCCGTTATCGTTATTGACGACGGGAGTATCGAAATACTTTTTAACGTAGTTACCCGGAACAAACTGTCCGCTCGTGCTTACATAAGACGTAGCCAGGGAAAGGTCTTTGCGAACGTCTCCCACTTCGAAAGCTCGTACCAGATCGTCCGTCGGTTGATTGTTGCCTCCACCACTGAAGTTAATGACTGCATTGCCAGAATTCTGAGGGGCGAATGAGTTAGGCCAGTTATTGCCTTCGCCCGCTCCCCCCGATTTATACTGTACATCGAATACCGATTCTTTATGGTTTTTATTGCTCACTTTAAAGACATCGGCATAGCTGGGTAAAAGGGCATATACATTCAGATTAATCACTTCTTTTAGTTTGGCAGCTGCCTGTGAATAGTTCTTCTGAGTCAGGTATACTTTACCCAGTAGCGCTTTAGCCGCCCCTTTCGTAGCTCTGCCGATATCGGCGCCCGTATACGTAGCAGGTAAATCAGCTTCGGCTTCGGTGAGATCTTTCTCGATTAGAGCGTATACTTCGGTTTTGGGGTTGCGTGTGTATGCATAGCCTTCGTCGGGGTCATTGATGGTTTTCGTAACCAGTGGAACATCGCCGAACGTACGAACCAGGTTGAAATAGACCAGTCCCCGCAAAAACTTAACTTCAGCAGTGTATCGTTTCTTAAGGGTTGCATCCATTGTGATTCCGCCAACTTTATCCAAAATGTTGTTAAAGCGGGCAATGGCGCTGTAACTATCATTCCAGCGCCCGGAAATGTAGGGGTTCGTGGTACGGATGTAAAATCGGTCGAACTCATCCTGATCCGTTACCGAGCCCGACGCTACGGGTACAGTATTGTCAGAAGCAATCTCAGCAAAAACGTAACTGAATCCTGCAATACCATCGGCCTGCAAGGCTGCGTAGCTACCATTTACAGCGTTTCGGATATCGTCGGCTGTTTTATAGAAGTTATCAGAGGTTGGAGATGATATAGGTTTTAGGTCCAGATAACTCTGGCTACACGCGCTGAGCAAGTGCAGGAGCAACAAGGTAATAAGGGTATTGTATGTCTTCATCTTTCGACGGTTAAGACTAATCTAATCAATATTTGTCTGTTAATCAACGACTAACGTAATGGGTGTAGATCATTAGAATCCTGCGCTGAGACCGAACGTAACGGTTCTCGCCAACGGGTACGTTCCATAATCAATACCTGCCGATAACGGGCCTTCATAATTGCTTACTTCCGGATTATAATTGAGGTATTTCGTCCAGGTGTAAAGATTTTGTGCCGATACATAAATCCGTACCTGCTGTAGTTTGACTTTATTGATCAAATCAGTTGGAAGCCGGTAGCCCAGACTAACGTTCTGAATTCGTAAATAGCTGGCGTCTTCTACCCAGCGAGAAGACACTACGTTATTGATACCCGTTGTGCGGGCGTTAGCGCGAGGAGTTATGCCATCGCCAGGCTCACTTTCTGAACGCCAGCGGTTTAGTACGGTCGTCAGCTGGTTCTGATTCCCTTCGACATTATCAAAAAAACGCCGTCCTAAGTTAAGTGCCTTAGCGCCCTGTGTTCCCTGAATCGCGACGTTCAGGTCGAAACCTTTGTAGCTGGACGAATTGGTCAGTCCGTAAATAAAATCGGGCTGATTGTTGCCAATGTTGGTTCGGTCGTTTGCCGTAATTTTACCGTCGCCGTTTACGTCCACATATTTCACGTCGCCTGGTCGGGACGTAATGTCGTGGGGATTGGCGTCCAGATCGGCCTGATTCTGGAAGATACCGATTTGTTTGTAGCCATAGAAACTACCGATGGGTGAACCAATCTCGGTAATGTTAATCTCGCTGATGCTACCATTGCTCGTCCGGATCGGGTCACCTGTGGGACCCAATGCCAACACTTTGTTTCTATTGAACGAAAGATTAGCTGTGGTGGTCCAGACAAGACCTTTGGTGGTGTTACGTGTATTCAGCGAAAACTCCCAGCCTTTGTTTTCCATCTTGCCAATGTTTTTATACGCTGTCGTGAAGCCCGTGAGCGACGGAACATTGACCGATAAGAGCAGGTCTTTTGTGATTCGGTGGTAATAATCGGCAATCAGATAGACGCGGTTATTGAACAAACCCACATCAATACCGATATCAAACTGCTGATTCTTCTCCCACCCCAGCCTGGAATTGGCCAGCGAAGATGGCGCTAATCCATTGACCAGATTATTATTGAAACTGTAGTTGTCAGGTCTTAGAACGGCCACGTACGGGTAATTATCAGCGAACGCGTTATTGCCCGAAAGCCCATAGCTGGCCCGAAGTTTTGTTTCGGACACGGTACGTATTCCTTTCATGAATGACTCTTCGCTAATACGCCACCCTAGCGAACCCGCTGGGAACGTACCCCAACGATTGTCTGGGCCGAAGATGGACGACCCATCCCGGCGAACGGATAGATTGACCAGATACTTACCTTTGAAGTTGTAATTGGCCCGGGCAAAATAAGAAACCGACGCATTTTCGGTTCTAAATGACCAGGCCGTTGTTGTCGATCCCTGGGCGCTTCCGTTTAAGGTTTCAACCACATCATTGGCAAAAGCACTCGCCGACGTACTGCTCGACTCTACTTTCGACGTTGTTGATTCCATGCCGACTAAAGCCTCGAAATTGTGAACTGACCTGATTGTCTTGTTGTACGTAAGCACCTGATTAAACAACCACCCTATTCCCTGATCCGAGTAAGCACTGCCTGTTGCGGTTGTAGGCGGTAATACGTTACTCAGTGGCATTCTCGACGTACGATACGTATTCCGTCGATTGCCGCTAAAATTGATGTTACCCGACACCCGACACGTAAAATCGTTCAGGAAACTGTATTCGGCGTAGAGATTACCCAGCAGATTTGAGGATTGATAGGGGCTGCTGTATTCGGTAATATTGGCCAGTGGGTTGGTAACGCCCGGCAAGTTATAAGGCGCACCTAACGCCAGTTGAGACGAGTAAGAACCGTCCGCAGCATAAATTGGGGCCATCGGTATGGCTGCTAACGCTGCAGTGATGATTCCGCCGTTAAACCACTGACCTTCAGCAATGACTTCCTGCTGGGTTCGGAAGGAAGGATTAAGATTAAACCCAAGTTTAAGTCTGGGTAAAAGATTGACTTCGACATTAGCCCGGAAAATGTACCGATCCAGTGACGATTTCAGAATGATACCATCCTGCTTTAAATAGCTGCCACTGACCAAAAAACGGGCTTTTTCGTTACCGCCCGAAACCGAAAGCTGATAGCTGCTCATTTTAGCCTTCCGGAAAATCAGATCCTGAAAATCGGTATAGGGTAGGTTTGCTACGTTGGTTGGATCGTCGTAATTGAACCAGTCGAACAGATCGCCCCTCGGGTAGCGGTAGCGTAGATAACTGGCTGGCCGAACGCTGTTGGGATCCGTTGCTTTACCACCTGCTACGTTCTCCACATAAGCCGTATTAGCGGCTTCTCTGGCGAATTCAGCGTACTGCTGTGAGTTCAACAGGTCGATTTTTTTCGTCACCACCTGAAAACCCGTATACACATCCAGATTAACGCTTGTCCGGCCAGGTTTTCCGCGTTTCGTCGTTACCAGCAAAACCCCGTTCGACCCTTTTGAGCCGTAGATGGCTGTAGACGAAGCGTCTTTCAATACGTCGATGCTTTCAATGTCGATGCTGTTCAATAACCCAAATACGTTCGAACCAACAATATTGCCATCGACTACAACCAGAGGTGAGTTACCCGCGCTGATCGATCCGAATCCCCTGATTTTGATTGCTGGCGTACTGCCGGGTGCGCCACTGCTCTGCTGAATAACAACGCCGGGAATTTTTCCCTGTAAGGCCGTTGCTACGTTCGATACAGGCATGTCTTTCACTTCGCTCATCGGCACTGAAGCGATGGCCGCCGTTACGTCAGAGCGTTTCTGCGTACCGTAACCGACCACGACCACTTCGCCCAGTGACTTGGTATCGGCGGTCATCGTTACCGATAGGGATGTCTGGCTGCTGACAGCAACTTCCTGTTTCAGATAGCCAACGAAGCTGAAAACCAACGTTGTTTCGGTATCGGCCATATCGATTCTGAATTGGCCTGTCGCGTCAGTCGTTGTGCCTTTTTGTGTTCCTTTTATCAGAACGTTTACGCCTGGTAAAGCTTCGCCACCCGCGTCTGCAACGATACCGGTAATGGTACGTACAGCTACGTCAAGAGTCGTAGATTCTACGGGTTTAATCTCGCCGTTCTGAGCCGATTTAGCAGTGTGTTCGGGCTTGATAATGATGTTATTCCCGCTGACTTCGTAGGTCAGTTGAAGTGGTTTCAGGATACGATTCAGGACATCCGCAAGTGGCTCTGCCTGACTGCGTACGGTTATTTTACGGTTGGATTGAATCAGTTGCGGACTAAAAACGAATCGTGCATCAACTTGTTTTTCAATCTGTTGTAGTACTTTTTTTACATGCTGTCCTTCGACCTGAATTGTAACTTTCTGGTCGAGAAGTTGTTGCGCTCTTCCATCACGTGCCCATGACATTCCGGCTAGCGCACACACCAAAAACCATTGGATGAAGGTAATACGCATGATTGTTAACAGACGGTCATGTGCCAGTGGTAGTTTTTGCATACATTTGTTACGGCTTGTTGGGTGAGCGAAAAATTCGACAAAGTCCCCCTAATCCATTCATTATCAGTGAATGACTTTAGATCGTCAGGTCAGTAAGTAGGGGAGTTTCAGAGGTCAGTCGTGCGGCAACATGGCTGGCCTTTTTTGTGGTCGTAGCTGGGTTTAAGGTGTTTCAGATTAGGGTTAGGAATAGTAACGATTATTGACAACGCTGACCACCTGTAATCACTACTTGATTACCCTGTATAGAGTAGTGAGCATCAAGGGCCTTACAGACTGCCGATAATTTTTCGTGAAAAGGCTGGCCGACCAGCGATGCCGTCAGTGAGCATTTGCCCAATGCCGATTCATTATAAACGATATCGATACCATAGGCTTTTTCAAGCGTACGGAACACGTCCGACACGGGCGTTTCATCAAAATCAAACGACTGCTTGGCAACGATCAACGTACCGGGCTGGAGGAACGTAGAAACAGTATCTGTTTTTCGAACTAAATGGTGGCTATCAGCTACGTATTCAGCACTTTGATTGGGGGTCAATACCAGACTATTCTGTTCTGAATCTGTCGATTCCGGGTAAAGAGAAGTAGTCTCATCGAGTGAATAAACCGCTACCTTCCCAGTTTTAACCGCCACTTTGATAGGCTGATTTGTCTCAGGAGCGTCAATGGAAAAACTGGTGCCCAGGACTTTCGTGGCTACTCCCCGCGTATATACCAAAAACGGGTTTGCAGGGTCTTTCACGACTTCAAAAAAGGCTTTCCCCGTCAGATATACTTCGCGCTTCGTTAACGTATTCGGATAACTCAAGCGACTTCCTGGCTGGAGCACAACCGAACTACCGTCGCTTAAAAAAATGGTCAGCGGTTTGGTGTCATTATTACGGGTTTCACTCAATGCTGTTCCCTGAGGAGCCGATTGAATAAAGCGCTGGTAGCCTTGAGGTTGTTTTTCGTTTTGACTATACCAATATGCCGTTATACCTAGTCCTAATACCAGCACTACTGAAGCGGCTATGCGAGTCCACGACCAGTTGTAGGCTACCGAAGGCGTAAATGGAATAGTCGTTTCGTGAATTCGCTGCTGAATGGTTTGCCGCATCAACTGGCTTTCGGCCATTGACGGTTTATCCTGAGCTGTCTGTTCGGCTAATACCAATACGTATTGACGGGCCTGCTCCAATACGGGTTTCTTGTCTGGGTGTAACTCCTGAAACTGCTGCCAATATATATCCTGTGCTTCATCAGGATGCTTTACCCAATCCCGAAAGTCAGGGTCTTTCAGAAAGTCTATCAGCGAATACGAAGCTTGTTTCATAGTGTCAAGAAAACGGCACCCACACAAGAAGATATAGAATTATTCTCCTTTAATTAGAAAGATGCACTAAACCATCGGATGACCTCTTTACCAGCTAACTATTTTTCGAGAAGATTTCACTGATTGATTAAAAACAAGAGAATTAATAGCGAACCGATAAGCCAGTTCCGATTGTGGCGAAGCGCCTTAAGGCCTCGATGGAGGAAGTTCCGGACGGATTTTTCGTTGACATCCATAATCTGAGCGATTTCGCGAATGCCAAAATCATCGTAGTAGTATAGAGTCAGGGCTTCTACTTGCCGCTTGGGTAACTGCGTGAGGAGTTCCTGCAAACGACGACGTAGCAAGTCGCGGGACTCCTCTTCAATTTGCACCGTTTCTTCATTAATGACGGTTAAAGTAGTTTCGTCATCATAGATCTCCTGAATATCTTCGCCGAGCTGATATTTTCCCTGGATTCGCTGCAATCGACGACGTAAGGCACGATACAGATAAAATTTGATAGACGTAATTTCTCTCGATAGAGTGGCTCTCATGCGCCAGATATCAATAAAGACCTCCTGAACTGCATCCTTGATTAAATCTGAATCGGAAGAGAGTTTACGGCCATAATTATATAACGTAACATGGTAACGGTCGAAAATAGCCGTCAAAGCAGCATCATCTCCTTCGCAAAGACCCTGCCAAAGCTGCTGATCGGTCGAATGAATCCAAAAGGTAGGTAAACTGGCCACTGTTGCTTATAAACAACCTGATTGTTGAAAATCTACAATTGAATAAACTTAATAAAAGATGTGTAAAATACAATTTATATGTGAAAGACTGACCTCAATCGCTAAAATCTTTTAGGGTCGGTATAAATAGGCTAACTAATTTTCTGGCTAATAAATGATCCGTTCCAGCACACTTAGCCAGGTCATCTGCTGGATGGCTTATCTGCATTCATCCCGTCCTTTATATCAACACGACAACTTCTTCAGGAAACCTGAACTGTAGACTTTTCCTTCAGATGCAACGAGAGCGTTAAAGAATGCAACGAGAGTGTTAGCGAATCAATGGGTATGAGCGTTACTTGCCAGCGGATTTTAAATTTGGTCGATTACGCTTTGCCCCGACAATTCAGACACGTTGGGTAGTTAGCTTTCACATTGAATAATCCATAACTCTTACCCAATATGTCACGTTCTAACGACTCTTTCTTAACCAACCAGGAACTTATTGCTCAATACCGGCTCAACAGATCACCTGATTATTTTAAACTGCTTTATGAGCGGTATGTGGACAAAGTGCATCATCAGTATAACGTATCATCTACTGTAAGCAAAAAGCGATTAATTAAACGAACATGAACACATTCTGATCTTATCAGAAAAGCTGCTTCTCTGGTTATTGATCTATACGCAACTGGCTTCCTGGGGTATAGCTTAGGTTTAGAAGCTATACCCCAAGAAGCCAGTTGCGTATATTCATCTTACTGTTGACCCGCTGGCTATACATGATACAAATTCACAATAGGTAACTAAGGAACGACGACGAAGTCTATTACTAATGATATTAGTATTTTAGTATAACTTTTAAGTAAAATTATACAATTGTCATATACTTCTTCCACTTTAAAATAGCCAACGTTTTCACTATTTTTCTACTCTAATGGCTGTTCATTCGTTCAGTAAAGTATGCTTATACGGTATATCTTATTTATGAATTTTCAATTAGAAATGGATAGGTTGTGCTACCGCCAGCAATTTTTTATTCTTCAAGATGAGTAGTTGAAATATACCTCGTCAGAGTAAATAATAAGGCGGTAACAAAATGTGTAATATATTAAATTTATGAATCACATTTTAATTGATTATTACTAAAGATAAACTAAAATTTAAATATAAATAAAGGCTGATAACCAAAAAGAAATCTATTTTTATAAATGTAAATATTTATAGCTGAGTATTATGTTTTTTAATTGTATGTGTCTGTATAATAGAAGTTTAAACTAAGGAAGCTGTTTGAGTTTAATTGAATAATAATAAGTCGACTGTTTTTGGTGTAACGAGTGACTTTCGGGTTTTTATAAAGTCCAGGTTGCAACTACGAATCAAGCATAATCTGTAGGATTTTGTAGACATATACCATTAAACAAAGTCAGGCTCGATGAAGACTATTAAATTGTTTCTATCCACAATTATATCTAGTGCTTACTCTGAATATATTTATACGCATACAGCAAAAGCTAAGCAGTCTCTATCTGATAAAAATGCTGCTCAACATACCAAGTCGAATTATTCGCTGATTAGCTTATCGTCATTTACTTATTCATTTTCGAAAATTTATCGCGCTTTAGTACTTGTTTGTTTTCTAAGTGTAGGACAGTTTTCACAGACACTAGCCCAAAATCCACTTGCCCTGGCTGATAAATTTAATGTGTTTCTGGCAAATGATGCCACATTGTCTACGAACGAAAGTGATGGGCCGGTGGCGATAGGTGGCAACCTGACTGTAGCCGGTTATTATCAGGTAGCTACTCATGGCAGCTCCTTTATGGTTAATGGTTATCCAGTTGGTCTAGTCGTTGGTAAGGGCGTTAAATTACAAAGTGGTATTCTTCAGGTCAACAGTAATACGTACGCAAAAATTGGCGCTTGCCAGGGAAATACGTCTAGCGATGTTCTGAAAGTCTGGTATCAGAATGATAATAACGCTTACTCGACCATGCGAGTGACTAAATCGACGGCTGGCTACAATAGCGAGCCATACATTCAGATCAATACCAATGCCAATAGCTCAACAGAAACCAATACACCAGTTTGTAAAGACAATATCGTTGCTTTTGCTAGTGCTTTTACTACGTTGAAAGCTAACTCGGTAAGCTTGTCCCAAAAGGCAGATAACATTTCATTGACCAATGCAAATGGCAATCCTCTTGATGTTACTAATATGCCTGGTCAGGTCTATGTAAATCTAGAGTATAGTATTAACGTCTGGAATATAAAAGGATCTGATTTGAATAAGATTCAGACTCTAACCTATTCGAATGACAGTAACAAAAAACCTTCGGCAAATCGCGTATTAGTCATTAATGTTGATGCTGCGGGAACCACCTTTGTCTGGAACACGCCTAACCAAGGGGGAATGGGTAATGGGACGCCTTATATTTTGTGGAATTTTTACAACACGACGAACCTTCAAATTGCAGGTAATTCACAAATTTCAGGTAGTGTTTTGGCCCCTTTTGCAGATGTGGTTAAAACGATCAATCAGGCAAATATAGAAGGCCAATTGATCGCCAACTCTCTTGTCCACTCAGGCGGGGAGATGCATTTCTTCCCGTTCAGTGGTAACATCCCAACAACTTCCTCCATTACTATTTCGGGTAGTGTCTTTAATGATAGCAATGGTCTGACAGATGGAACGGTTAATGGTACGCCAGTCAATACTCTTTCGGGCAATACGTTCTCAGCCAGTCTGGTGGGCTCCGATGGAAAAGTAAAAGCCACGACTACGCTTACCAACGGCACTTATGCTTTTACAAATGTTACGCCTAATGCCTCTTACTCGATAGTACTAAGCAATTACCCCGCTGTAGTGGGCTCTGGTCCTCCCAGTACTACGCTCACAGGTGGAGTGATTAACACTGGTGAACACATTGGTACTGGTTCGGGGAGCGATGGCACTCCCGACGGCGTTATTTCAGTAGCGGTAAGTACGAACAGTGTGACAGACGTTAATTTCGGTGTTAAAACTTTACCCGATTTAACCCCTATCATTTACGCCCGCCCTTCAACGATTTATGGTACAACAGAAATTACCGTTGTCGTGGATGTCGTAGAACTGAATTCAATAGCGACCAATGGCCTTATTACAGTTAAGGTAACACGAGATGCCAAAATCAGTCTTTCATTTCCGACTAACGCCACCTCAATTAACAATAAAACAGTCCAAAATACACTCTGGACATGCAATAGCCTGGATCCTACGTATTATATTTTAACTACTACTTCAGTTGTGCCTGCAGGTGACAAGCTATCCTTTGGCTTCACAGGTACGTTAACACCAGGGGCGACAACGGGTGTTTTGACGATGAGCTCAGTCATTTTGGGGGGTAGTGGCGGAGAAAACCGGGTCAACAATAACGTTGACGCTGACAAAATCGACTATTTCCAACAATGAGCATAGTAGTACAAATTACCCTATTTTCTAATGAATATTTTTCTCGAATAGTATAGAGTAACTGTGTTTTTGTTTTTCAATAAAAACCTTTGATTACTAATTAACATACTATAATACATTACAATGATGAATAGTAAAATAAAAATGAACCGAATGTTGTTGCTTTCATGCATCAGATATTGTAGCTTGCTTAATCTCTTTTATTGCGATGCCGTCAACTAATTCTCAAAGCACAGAGCAGGCTGCCGAATTGCTCAAAACAATTGCTCATCCAATCCGATTACGGGTTTTACTGGTCCTGATTGAACAGCCTTCTATTAATGTTTCAACTTTACAAACTCAATTGAAGATTGATCAATCGGCATTGTCTCATCATTTGATCAAGATGAAAGACAGAGGACTGCTTAATAATGTCAGACGAGGGAAAGAAATCTATTATAGCTTAGCCGATACGACTTTTGCTGAAGCAGTTAAGTTATTATTAAATAAACCAATGCATTAGGGAAAATAGGGTGGCAAAAGCTTAGCTTAGAACTGAGTTCATCGTGAGGTGATCATACTGTATCCGCTCAACAATTGAAAAAAAGAACTATCAATCGGACTACCTCTAAGGCTCTTCCTGTATCACCTTGATATATTTCCGTATTTCCTAGAGATGGGATTCGGTCTAAGCTCGCTACGTTATTAGCTTCAACGAGTGGTAAATCCGTTCAACGACTGACGGTAAATTGGGTAGGATTTTACGAAAGGTATTAAACCTGGATTGGCAAACTTTCCAATGCCTGACGCGCTAGTTCGAAGCGCTCCTCTTCTGCCAATATTTCATCTGGCTCACTTAAGCAGTTTTCCCGCCTTTCATCAATTGAAGTTGTGTTGAGTTATTTGACCAAGCGTAATTAATCGGAGTAACAATTATGGGCGATAGCGTTGATCCAGCCGGGCAGTAGAGAAACTAGACCGCTTTTGAAAGGCTTCCAGTTTACTAAAAGCTATCGTAAATACATCCTGGTTAAAATCCTGGGTCTGTTCAGCGTCTCTGATCATATATAAACACTGCTGGTAAACTTTGTCGACGTACCGTCTATAACGTTTCTCAAAGCATTCATTGTGTTCTAAGAAAGGTATTGACGAATAATTTCTTCATAATTAGTTACTTTTTTTTGACATATACCTACGTTTAGGTTAGATAATTGTCAAAAATGAATGTATGTGCTTACGCATGATATTCTCTTGACTATAAATAGGTTAAGTTAATGCACTGATTTACTAAGTGGTGTATTATTGGCCTTCTATTCAAAGAATTTACCAGGTATATACTACTTCTTGTTTGAGAAAACCATTTAGTGTTACTATAAAATAGGTAACCGTTTAGTAGATTTGCGTTGTCTTCAAATTGGCCATATGCTATTTTGGTTATATTATTTTTGAGAGCACTACTTTCACACACATCCTCATTAATATACGATCCACACTCATCTTGCTTATTACTGGATCAACTTAGTCAACCACTCTAATTTTTATCGATGTACCCATATCTATTAGTGATTGTAGCTGACGGGCTCCGTTTTACAACGCGTCACAAAACCTATGGTGAAGCATTAGTGATGAAGCTGGAATTAGAGGCTCAATATGGTAAAATGTTCTGCATTACGTTGAGCTTTCGCAGGCAGCCCGAAGTAATTAAATGGTAAGTTTGCGTATATGAATTGGGTATAATATTGCTGTTTAGCAACAGCATTACAGGAATTTTCGGGTACACGTCAGACATAGGCTTTCGCTGTAGACTTCCAGTTGAGTTGGTGCTAATCCATCGGCTTTTGCCGTCAGAGACAAGCGGCCTCCCGTACCTTTTTTTGCCCGGATAATCACCAGCACCATACCATGATAGGCCTGACGCTCGTGTGAAGCAAAAGATACCAGGTTGGCTGGGTCTCCATTGTCGGTAGCTACTATTTCTCCGGGACCCTGCAATCGGAAGCTTACCCTGTTGTTGGCGTCGGGAATCATTCGACCGTTTTTATCTGTAATTTTTACCGTTATAAAGGCCAGGTCTTCACCGTCAGCTTTGATTTTCGTATGATCAACGGATGCTAGCAGTTTCGCAGCTTTGTCGGTGGTTCTTACAATTTCCTCTGCCCACTTTCCCCCTTTTTTGTAAGCCACTACTTTCAGTTCACCAGGCTGATAGTTGACATCATCCCAGCGAAGACGGTACTCAAACTCGTTTTTCTTTTTCCGACCAAGTGATTGCCCATTCAGAAACAGTTCAGCTTCATCGCCCGATGTAAACACATGCACAGGTGTGATTTCACCTACACGATTGGGCCAGTTCCAATGGGGTACTATATGAGCAATCGGTAACTCGGGTCTCCAGCGCGATTGGTATAAATAAAATCGATCTTTTTTGAAACCAGCCAAATCAATAATGCCGGAATAGGAACTACGAGCGGTGTAGTAGGGTGTTGGCTCACCCAGATAGTCCCAACCCGTCCAGACAAATTCACCTGCTACGTAGGGATGACGATCCTGTGAAGCAAAAACCTTATCGGCAGATGCTCCAAACGCGGCCGTATAAAGTTCATAGGCACTTACTTCTTTCGTTTCAGGATTTCCTCCTGTACTGTTGCCCACTGGGGCCGAGTTATCCGTACTCACTGGAAAAAGGTAAGAACCACGTGTACTCAGGGCGGAGGCCGTCTCACTGCTCACAATCATCTTATCCGGAAATGCTTTTTGAAAAGCCGGGTATAATGGTGATGTTCGAATGCCTTTTAAGTGAGCGTAGGCAGGAGCATCTCTAATCCCCTCACCCTGATAATTAAGACTCATAAAGTCCATTACTTTTGAAAACGGCATATCGGGCTTGGCATAGTTCTCGGAGGCCGACGCAGGTCTGGTGGGGTCTTCTTCGTGTACGATATCGTGTAATTTTTGGGCAATGGCTGCTCCGGCGGTATCTGTGTATTGTTCGCCCACTTCGTTGCCAAAGCTCCAGGCCATGATGGACGGATGATTCCGATCCCGGCGAATAAACGCCCGAGTGTCTGGCTCATGCCAATCGGGAAAAATCAAATGAAAATCATGAGGTGTTTTTTTTCGCTCCCAACTATCGAAGATTTCATCAATGACCAGAAAACCCATTCGGTCAGTCAAATCAAGTAACTCGGGGGCGGGGGGATTGTGGGCCATTCGAATGGCATTACAACCCAGTTCACGTAGCAACTCAAGCTGGCGTTCGGCAGCCCGTATGTTGAATGCAGCGCCTAACGCCCATAAATCATGGTGCTGATTTACGCCTTGTATTCGGACTGATTGACCATTGACCAGCAAGCCTTTGATTGGGTTAAACTCGATTTTTCGGATACCGAATTGCGTATCGTATTCATCGATCAGCTTACCATTTTTTAAAAGTTGGGTACGAGCTATATATAGATTAGGCTTTTGCGATGGGTAGGGCCCCCAGCGTTTCGGATTTTTGAGAATCAATTGTCGTTCGTTCACCCCGCTTTCGCCAGCTTTTATGGTGATTTTTTCAGCTGGGAATATACCGACAGGCTTTTGAGTTCGAGTGGCAATATCGGTCAGTACGTAAATTTCGGTTTTTACGTCAACAGTCTGATCAGTTTTCGCTTTGTTCTGGATTTGTACCGATACGTGAATGGTAGCTTCGGTTACTGATACGTTAGGTGTGGTAATAAACGTCCCCCACTGAGCCACATGCACGGGAGATACTTTGGTCAGCCATACGTTACGGTAAATTCCGCCACCCGGATACCATCTTGCCGAGTGGTTGGGATTATCTACCCGAATCGCTATCTGATTGACTCCGCCAACGTTCACATAGGGCGTGAGGTTTAAACGAAACGAATTATAGCCGTATGGCCAGCCTCCAACCAAATGTCCATTGAGCCAAACCATGGCATAAGACATAGCCCCGTCAATACCCAGGTAAATGATTTTACCCTGGTCAGTAGCCGGTATAGTTATTTTTTTGCGGTACCAGGCTACCCCGTGGCTAGGTAGTCGTCCCATTCCGCCCCCTACTTCTGGTTTATCACCATCATAAAACGGGCCTTTGATTGCCCAGTCGTGGGGTAAGGTTATTTGTTCCCAGGTATTGTCGGCAAAATTTTCTTTTACAAACGAAAAATCTGCGCCTGGCTCGCCAGCAGGCCGTATATGTTTTTGGGAGGGATTTTTGATAAAATCATTCGCCGTTGGTAGAATCCATTTTTTCAATACGCCATCGCCTGCTTCTAACTTGATCGCTTCAGTAGGTTTTGAGTCGGCTACTTTGCTGTCATTTGCCTCTTGTATAGGTGGGCGAATATCATAGAGCAGTTTATCGGGTTCGGCGCCATAGCGCATAAATCGCCAACCTTCGTTGAGCTTTATACGCTCTCTGTTGATAGACGTAATGACATCAGATGTACTATTAGTTTTTACGGCCTGACCAACAGTGGACATAATCGCTGTAAAAACGAAGAACGTACCATACATTAGTCTGGAGCAAAAAGCCCAGGAGAGAAACGTTTTTTGTTTCATCTTAAACGTTGATAACCCATTGGTTGTAGGGGGGATCTTTGGTTTGGCTATCGTATATACGTATAACCACTGACATCTAAAACGGAAATTCAGGGTAGTGTAAGCGTAAACTATTGAATTCAACGGGTAGTAATCTATCAATGAGCCAGGCTGAAATTGACCGACTATTACTTGGCCGTTCGTTCATACTTCAGCAACTTACTGGCCCAGGGAATAAAATAGTAAAAATTAGGTGCATCTGTATGGCCGCCATTATGTTGACGCCAGGCCAGTTCACCATCCAGCAGGCCAGTCAGTACAGGAGGCATTTTTTCAGTAGTGTATTCGTTACTTACACCTAAATCTCTGACCCCAAGTAACTTAAAAGCTGATCCGGCGGCTACCGTGGCCTTATAGCTCCCGGTTTGGTCGAGCCATTTAGCGTCTCCTTTTTCGGGTATACCGTAGCTGACGAAGGTAGGACGTGGAGCACAAAGGGCCAGTAGTTCATGCGAGTCAACCGATAAATCGCAACCCGTTTTACGACCAAATGATGACTCCTCAGTTGCGTATTTCAGATAATTACCGGCCATCCAATGATAACCGCCACTGTTGGCAATACTTTCAACAGCTTCTCCGAACACCCGACGCTGCAACGTAACTCCTCCTTTTCCTGATGAACCGATCAGCCCCAGACCAAAACGCTGATCAAAGGCCATAGTAACCAATGCTGCTTTTCCGTATCGAGAAACACCTTCAATGCCAACCTGTTTCGCGTTTACCTGTGGTTCCGTTTCCAGATAATCCAACGCGCGGGATGCTCCCCAGGCCCAGGCTCGCAGGGCACCCCAATCATCGGGTTTACGAGACTGGCCTTTGTTTACTAACCCAATAATCCCCCGTGTCAGGCCAGCCCCGTTGTCGGCCTGAATAGTGCTTGTCTCTAGGGTGCAATAGCCCCAGCCAGCCGCTAATAGTTGCTCAGTTGGCGGTGAATCGCCGGTGGGAGATGGTGCAAAGAAGTTAGGGCCAGGCAGTCTTGTTATAGGAGCATAAGCTGGATATCGATCAAAAACGGCCTTCAGCTCCGGATTTTGCCTGATCATCAACTCCTTGAATGACGTATTGATTTTTTCCATGTCGGCGAGCGAAGGCTGAGCAGGGGCTGGTAACGTTGGGGGTAGGAAGCCAAACATCATGAGGACCGGCACCGGGCCTTTTACGTTCTGCGGCAGGACTAACACCATGTTGATATTCACACTGATCAACGGGTACTCGCTGTTATCAACCTGACCAATCAGTTGTTTAGCCACCACCGGAATCCGGCCTACGAATTCGTCGTCCGTAACTTTTGTGATCCAGGTTACTTTCGGTACATTCTTAGGAATTCGACCATACATTTCCCGTTCAAAATCCTCGACCAACTCGGGGCGACGTACTTTCCACCACTGATCGGACGTAGTCACTTTTTTTCCGTTTCGGGTTGTGAGAATATCAGGTAGTTGCGGGCAGGGATCCGCCTGGGCTTCGTCGTAATTGGCATGGTTAGAATCTGACTCATTAGGACTGGGACCGGGCCTTAACTTTCTGATCCCCAACTGCTGCATCATATTCGCCTGATCCTGAATAGCCGAAAATGTTTTGAGTGGAGAGTACTTACTACTGTCGATGACAGCCTGTTGGGCTACGCCCTCGTGATACAGGGCTATAGCCAGCACAAACGTCAAGTATTTTTGCATGATCCTTAGGGTTTGAGAAACCGTTTATTGGTCCGTTCGGAAAGGAGAGGCTGGCAGGCCCTCTTTATTGTACAAATTTGGATTAACTGGATTATCAGCCCAGGCGTAGCGCACGTACTGAGGATTGGGCACTTCCTCACTCCACAAGATTACTTTGTTGCTTTCGATTTTGGCTTTAGCCCAGACAAACTTTTTATCAGAACCGGCAATGGCAAATTCACTGAGTTCCTCCCCATCATTAGTTAGCAATCCCCCGCCGATATTCGTAAAACTAACTACGATCTTGTTTCCTTCAACCGCAACTGATTGATAGAGTGGGCCTGAAGAAACGAGATTTTCCCTATAAGCCGTTTTCATAGCGGCCAGAGCCAGCCGTTCGCCCACGTCTTTCTTATTGTCGGGGTGAATATCATTCCACTCGCCCAGGTCAATCGCCACAGCCATAGCCGTATTCGGAACCGAAAGAGCCTGAAATTGCGCTTCCCGTAGTATGGCCCAGTTGCTTTCTGACGGTTGATAATTGTAATCCATAAAACCCGGGAGCTGGACATACAGAAACGGTAATGGTCCCAGTTTCCAGCGCCTTCGCCAGTCATTGATCAACGCGGGTAATAGCGTTACGTATTCCTGTGGCTTGCCCGCATTGCTTTCACCCTGGTACCAGCAAAACCCTTTTATCGCATAACTACTTTCCGGGGCTACCATCGCATTGTATAGCGCCGTTGGCTGATTCTGGGCATTGAGACCACTGACCAAGCTGCCACCCGCAAATGGTCGGTAAACCGTACCCACCTTATAGTGCCAGGTTCCTTTCAGATCAATCGTATCGGTTCCGGCGAAAATACAGTACGGCTTGTCGGGCACAAAGCCTCCTTTACCGGCGTTGTTAACGACTCGTATCACAAAAACGTTTTTGCCTGCTTTCAATACGTCAGCTGCAACGCTGTATCGACGTTGAGGATACATGTAGGAGGTCTTTCCAACCGGTTTGCCATTAATATAAAGCTCATCGGCATCGACGATACGTCCCAGAAAAATTCTGGCAGGCTTTCCTGTCATCGAAGCGGGTATATCGATTTCTTTTCGGTACCACACAACACCGTTTAAATCCTTTATGCCCTGGTCTTCCCAATAGCCCGGAACATTAATCGGACGCCAGCCTTTGGGAATGTACGAAACGTCATACCATTTTGTGCTCCCTGTCAGCCCTAAATCGACGGATGCGGTTGGTTGGGTTGTTGTATATTGTCTTCGTGTAAGACTATTGATGTACGTAGTATCTTTATTTTTTTCTATTGTCGTTTTCAGGGCAGAAAAATCTTTAAGTCCTTCTTCACTCATCCAGGCTTCAATAGGTGTCCCGCCTACACTGGCGTTGATGATTCCAATGGGTATCTTATTGAGATCATAAAGTTTTTTGGCAAAGAAATACGCTACTGCCGAAAAAAGTCGAACGTCTTCGCCCACGGCTGCTTTCCATTGCCCATTGGGAAGATCGTCTTGAGGGACTTGCAGATTTGTTAGGGTAGGTACTAAAAACTGCCGTATCTGCGGATAGTTAGCCTCCCGAATTTCATTGGCATACGTTACGTCGTGAATATTCAACTGGTGAACCATGTTGCTTTGTCCGCTGCAAAACCACACATCACCAATTAGAATATTTTTTAGTTCCAGTCGTGACTTACCCGCAATTTCCATCGTAAACGGCCCTCCCGATGCCACAGGAGGCAACTTTACCTGCCATTGTCCATTAGTCTCGGTTACGGTTTTATGGGTCTTATTATTAAAACGCACGGTGATTCGTTCACCAGGGGTTGCCCATCCCCAAACCTTGAGCGTGACGTCCCGTTGCAGCACCATACCATCGCTGATTAATTTGGGCAGACGTAGTTGGGCATATACGCCTGTTGCTAGAAATAGACTGGCGAGGCACAGGCCAACGGCAGAGGTAAATCGGAATAACATTTGCTTGTTTTTTGGAATTCGTTTTAATGCTTCTTTCTGACTAAGGTAACTTTGCTCAAAATCGCTGAAATCCAGCATCAGTTTTTCCAAAATAATGCTGTGATCACTATCCAGAATTTTACGGTGTGCTTTCAGAAATTAATGATTTTACGGATAGTCGATTTGATAGTAATAGTCTTCGATACCCATTTATTCCAGATGACTTTGTCTTTTTTGTTAAGGCTGATGAATGGTGAACTTTCACCATCCACTATCATGGCACACTGAAGACTATGTCCACTACCGTTGAGTCGAACGGTGTATGCTGCACGGCTGCTATATCCTCTCGATTAGGCTGTTGCCAACAGGTAATAGCCGATGTGGGGCTGGCTCATCAAGTGATTTCACTTACCGTTATTCAGTTGATGGTCTTCCACCATAAGCAGTGACTCGTCGGTATATAACTCTTTCAGTTTATTATCATACACCTGCTTATTCAGTGTTACGTAGTAAGACATCGTACTTAGGCTGGCACAGGCTTTGATCGGATGCGAGACCAACTGGAAGTACGCATCTTTTGAGCTATCTGGCAATAGATTGTTTATGGCCTCTACCTTTTTTAGAAGATATGTATACTCTGTAACTACTGTTTTTCGCTCGCTCGTACTAAGGCTATACGTAACGGAAATTGACGAGGGAGGCTTTCCAGAATATAAGCTGGCAAAAGCGATACTGGCGAATTAGAATGTAAACTTACTTACACGATTATGAATTGAGTTAACTCAGTTTCGCTAACTGAGCTAAATATACTTCCAGAATGCCTTGGTAATGATTTCGCAATTGAGTCCGGGAATAAGTATTCTTAATTGTGCGTTGGGACTACGCAATGAGCCTGTTTATCTGTAAAATGTATGCTGTCCTACTTTCTAAAGAAGACTAAAAATCAGGCGACTGCGAAAATGGGAGCGTCATTGAAAAATACATGATCTGAACCCGTTGATTCAATCGGTTCAACCGCTAAGTAGGAGCGATCATCTTCTGGTACTTGGATTCATCAGGAGTGACAAGCTCAACGACATTGAGTTTCTGCAACATGCTTTCCACAGCTTGCTTCATGACGCGCATTAGACTCTCCAGCTCTTCGAAAGGACACTGGCTACCAGGGGATACGTTGTGGTAAATATACAATCTGCTTGACGCTATAAGTCGTCAGTTGCCGGGTAAACTCGTAAAAGGTCACTGCCCGAATCCAATCGGTTCCGCGTCTTGACGAGACGTAATATTTACAAGGCATGTAAGTACCTGGCATCTTGAGCCGCTAGACGATTTTTATTCGGATTGAAAACGACTATAAAAAAGTGGCTGAACTTTTCGAACATGTATTAGTCATGCGTATTGTCACTGATATACTTCTTTTGATTCTTAGATTACTTATTCTGCTGCACCTATGATATTTTAGGTATATTTAATGATAGTTTTAAGGACCAGATGAATAGCTGGGCTGCTCTGTTCGATTCATAATCATCATTTACCCTCTTTTTACCAAACTAATGAAACATCAACTTTACTTACTCTTCTTTTTCATTATATCTTGGAGCACCACGCTCAGACGATTCTTAAGCAGGAATCCTTCGAAACTGATGGTGAGGGGACCCGCTACACCTCGAACACTTTTGACGGCCGTCCAACCCTTACCGCCCAGTATTTTTTGCGGGCGCAGCAGCCGGTTACGGGGTTCAATACCACTTTTGCTGCTGCTGGTGCCGACGGGAGTTGGTTTTGAGCGGGCGAAGGCGTGAGAGGACAGGTCGGCAATGCGCCCGATCGCGCTCCCAGGTACGTGTAGTTGAGTGACATCAACATTGTCAGCAAAAGCAACATCCAGGTCAAGGTACTGCTGGCTGACCCGCGCGGGCTCAGTAGTGGTGCGACAATAGGCCAGGGGACTAACAACTGGGAAAATAACGACTTCGTGCGGATTAAAGTCCGCGTGAGTGGCGGCAACTGGGTGACGATTGGCCAGTTCGTGGGAGATAATGCTGGCGTGGGCGTGGGTGGTCGGTTGCGACAGGATACTAACCTCAATGGCGCTTCCTCTGATGAGCCACAGTCGCCTTTTGTTGACAACTACTTCCAGGATTTCACCTTTAATATGAATGACTCTGGTACGACGATGGGCGTGCAAGTGGAAGTTGACCAGAATGGCGGTACGGAAGAACTGGCTTTCGATAACATCCGCGTGTTCGGGACTCAAGCTACGACGGCGGCCCCCGTACTGGCTAACATCGAAAGCGCCAGCCTGAATTATAATGAGGGTAGTCCGGCTGCTGTTATTACCAGAACCTTGACGGTAAGTGACGCTGACAGCCCCAACCTGACGGGGCCATGGTAACACTCACTACAGGCTTCGTGTCGGCGCAAGACGTCCTCTTGTTTACGAATCAAAATGGCATCACGGGCTCATACAATTCCAGCAACTACTCACTGCTGAAAATATTCGACTTTATCCGAGTCACTGTTGTTAGTTAGCTTAGCCTCCTTAATATTTGTGGGTAATAAGATCGTACTGATCGATATCACACCATTTGTAGCACCTGGACTTAGCATACCTGTTAGACCGAAAGAGAGTCTGTCACCCGCTGGTACACTCTGCGAAGTGCTCAGTATATAGTAGTTCGGATCTGTGTTACTAAAGCTCCAGGCGCTATTCTGCACCGGGCGGCCACCTACCTGGGTAGCATTGGGGGGGAAATTCAGATTCAACTTGGCATCTTTGGTGACCCTAACGGTAAATAATCCATTCGTAGCGACTGAATTAATTTCCACAACATCGATCACCAGATTCAACTCGCTCATACTGCTTATAGTAGTTGGACGGGCATAAAGCAGCAGAGTTAGGTCGGAAAGAGTCGTGGCAGTGATAACAAACAGGTTCTGGTTAGTCACCGAATTCGATACGTAATGTGCAGCCGTATTAACTGTGCTGCTGGTGGTGACTGTAAGTGCCGTATTCGCTGCGGGTGCGTGAGCTATTTGTAAAATAGGCTCAGCATAGCCATTTAGCTCGGAAGTTAGATAATTAATCCCAACACTTCCCGTAAATAGTAAGGGTGAATCTAGCTGATAAAGCCGATTGATACTAGGACTTCCAGCAACGGGCGTAGTCGTTTTCTGAATACTATTGTTGGCAATAGTTAGGCTAGTCGACGGAGTAAGCGAGAGACCATCGATCGTTAAGGTAGCCCCTGGCTCAATACGTATGCCCGCGCTACCGACCCAAAGTTGAGCAACTGCTGGTAGTGAAAGTAGCAGGGCGAGAGCAGTTAGATAACCGTTCATGAGTCCGTATTATTTAGTGCTGAAAGACATAGCAGCGTGGGGGGCTGGGTTCTGAAGCAGGGCTTCTATTTTGTCAAGCCGGGCTTGCGTGGCTTTCTCGATCTGTTTGGCAGCAGCCAGTTCCACTTTAAGCTGGTTAACTTCGGCATTCAGTTCTTTCACGGCTTGTACTAAAGGCATGACAAACAGCGTATAGCCCAGTGTATAATATTTGCCGCCCTCCTCTTGCCGAACCCCTTCAAAATTATAGCCGACTGCTTGCGCAGCTGCCTCGACATCCTGAGCCAGGAACCCACTATGAAGCGTTTTATCTTCGTGGATACTTTCCAACGCATAACCTACCAGTTTAGCCTCTTTCGTCTTGTTGATGTAGTAAGTAACCGGCGTCAGTTTTGTGATAAAGCGCAGACCTGGTACATTGGCTTTGATGTCTTCTTTAATACGTTTATCTGAAAGGGAAGAAATAGTCTGTACATTACAGCGTAAAGAGGTGATATTATTATCTCCCAGCACAATCTGGTTATTGGCATTCACCCTAGCATTAGCTCCGATGGCTGTCGAATTAGTCAGATTGGAGTTTGCTTGTAGCGGTCCGGCATTACAGCCCAATGCTGTATTAAAGTTGCCCGTAGTATTATAATACAAGGCTTGGGTCCCTAAAGCCGAATTATATTGACCCGTTGTGTTGGAACGTAGCGCAACATTGCCAGCAGCCACATTGCCAAGCCCCTGTGTATTGTCAGCTAGGGACGTGTTTCCTACGCTTACATTATCATGTCCATCGATGTTGCTACTCAAAGCATCTTCGCCGACAGCTACGTTAACGTATCCAGTTGTATTTACAGCTAAAGCATTGTGACCGATGGCCGTGTTGGCATCAGCAGTGGTATTATTTTGTAGAGCGCTCGCTCCTACAGCTGTGTTATAGTTCCCGGTGGAGTTTTTTTGCATAGCGTTAATTCCCAGAGCGGCATTATTATTACCACTGGTGTTACTTTGTAATGCTACGTTGCCCACAGCAGAATTGCCAGAGCCAGTGGAGTTAGATACCAAGGCCGCAGCTCCTGAAGCGGTATTACCCGCACCCGTAGTGGTATTATGTAAAGCCTGAAAGCCTGAAGCGGTATTATAGTTACCACTGGTAAGATAATATAATGAGTAGGTTCCTATAGCTGTATTAGCCTGACCTGTTGCAGTAGGGTTAAACGCCAGATAGCCCAAGCCAAGATTATAAAGAGTGGCATCAATACGACCAGCGTTTTGATTATTTACTCTGAACCGAAGCGGCACGTTGTCCGTCGTACCCAGAAAACTAGTGTTTCCTGTGCCTGCATTACCCGTTATACTCCAGGCTCCGTTACCACTTGTACTAGCCACTCCACCCGGTGTCCAGACAGGCCCAGTGGGTGTACCCGTGTTAACTTCAATCTGCTGGGTGCTAGTATTAAACACGAGTAGGCCAGTAGCCGGGTTTTGAATTTGGCCACGCTGGGTGGTTGTTACCGTTGGGGGTAGTAACCCTCGGTAGGAACTACCCGATGAATAAGGCCCTGCTTTAATCTCCAGTGACGCTGAACCATTGGTGGGGCTAGCGCTTGGGCCAATAGTCATTTGAGCGTGTACGTTGAGTGCGGCTACAATAAAACAGGTGGAGACAGTAAACTTTTGTCCATACACAATCATTATTTTCATAACAGTAAACGTTTACATAGGAATAAATCAATGAATGTATGCTATAATCAATATCTATTAATGAATGTTTTAAAGAAATATTTAAATATTGGTTTATTTATAGTTAATATAATAAATTAAAAGTTAATAATAATTATTTATTGAATGGTAAATACATAGTAAGCATTGCACAAGCGTAGTCATGTAAGTTAATATTGCACTTTGTCTCTGCCTGAAGGTAAGCTAGCGGGTCAATCGATTCTCTTTGATAGATACAATCCTTAGTTGGCCGTTCGCTCAAAGGCTGGAAAAGGAGTATGTGCCAAAATCGTACACATATAAACCGATAGCTTACATAGCGAGTGGTGAAAGTGAAGAAAGTGACAGCTCAAACAAATACTTTTTTCAATCAATTTCTGGGCGGTAAGGTGGTAAAGTCTATATAGGGTTTTACTATTACATTACCAGCTAGAAAACAGAGTTATATCTACAGCCCTAGAATTGATTATTCGCGGAAAAAATAATTTTTCTAATCGTACAGCTAATCCTCGCCCTACTATATACCACTCTAAGCAGCTCACAAAAGGGTTATATCAGTTGTACAAATATTGTACCCTATGATGTACCCAAAGTGAAAATTTTAAACAAAAAGCCGATCAACTATTCAGTTAACCGGCTGTAAATGAAAAATTTAACTTCGAGCGGGAAATGGGTCTCGAACCCACGGCCTGCAGCTTGGGAAGATAAGGATGTATATATTGGATAGTTTGCGTTAGTATTATAAATCATTGAAATACAGCAAAATAAGGTTATTTTGCTTTCGTTATTTTTGGTCAGTTATGGTTAATATAGTATGTTTGTGTAAACCAGCTATGGGTAGTAGCAAAGCACAGAACCCGAATCAGGACCTCATCGATCAGGTGTTGGTTCGGGTTCATAGCGGTCAGGATCTGGAGCAGGCGGTCACGGCGGTCGGTTCTTTGAGTTGGTTTTATACCCGACTCACCAGGAAAGAGCGGGCGCCGATTCTCAGGGCGTACGGGGAGCGGCAGGCGAGTTTGCAGCAGAGAAATCGACTGGCTAAAAAGTAGGCTGGGTAGGGCTAAAATAACCCGTTACTCTTATATCATAGTACTCTTATAATCGGCTCAGTAATACATATTTTTTTAGGCGTTTACCACTTGTATTTTTTTTGACCGGGCCAACCGTTGTGAAGCCTCCATTGCAGGGGGCCTTATTTATTTTGAAAACTCACGTCCCCAAACCGACTATAGCTCCTTGATCAGGGGAAATGGTTATAGGCTATTGAAAGTCTATGTATCGATTAAGATAGATTATGCTTCCATCGCGGAAAGTTACACGGCAGATACACAGAAAAGTTCCATATGCCGCTGTTTTAATGCCGATGAAACCATTGTGTGCAGTTGATTTGAAGATGTGATTCTGCCAATAAGGACCCATAAAAAACTCCGCAAAAAGTACTTCAGATAGATCTTCGGATTGATGTTTGATCAAATAGATAAAAACGTCGAATCGCTGTCCAAGTACTGAGGAAGGTTGCAAGGAGTGAGTTAGAAAGATCTTTCTTTTTTCTTCCATTGTGGAATCTAGAAGTTGATTCCATTTTTGTGGGTCTTGACCTACAGAAGTCTGGAGATATGCTTTGGCATACTCCCTTAACTTTTTTCTAGAATATTTACTGAACGAATAAAACCAGCCTCTCAAGCGACTCGGCTTTTGCCCCCAATCACCAACGTTATCAGGTGCCAGGGAAGTACCTGCAGATGGTAGATTGTAAGGGTCAATATAAGTAATGTCTTTTGTTGCTATGTAGCGCCCCAAATCTGCTACAACTTTGGTGGCAAGTTGATCTTGGTTTGTAAACCATGCACAGATATGCCGCTTAAGTAAAATATCTTTAAACGCCCGAAGCTTTTGCGCATTTTCACCTTGATCAGTGTGCAATGGCGGCCATGGTTGATTATCGTCTATGATGTAGATAAAGCGTGGAAGATTAGCCTCAGAGGCAGCTTCGTACTCCATTTCCAATATGGATTTGGCTGAACCATCGGGGCAAAACCCATATCTGAATGCATAGATACCCACAAAAATTTCGCTTTTATTTTTGATAATGTCGATGCACTCCTGTGCCGGGTACTCGTTTCTAGCGCCAAAGTTTTCCATTGAAACATCAGTTATACCGAGTTGTCGAATAGCAGCTTGAACCGTAGTCCTGTGATCAGCTAAGTCTTTGAAAGTAGACGATAAAAAAACACGATATGGAATAGCCATAAGAAACAAGTTAACTTTTAATAAGTAAGCTTACCCCTCATTAATATTACTCACAAAAAAATCAGCAACTCTAAGGCATGTAACCCTCATTAATCCTATATCTCGCCCTTTACTTTCACATCATAGTACTTTCACATTTGACGTAAAAGCAGGTAAGTTTTATGGAGTACAGAACATTCTTTTTACCTGCCGTTAAATCAATTCGGCTGTCCCATAATGCCGTGGTTGGTAACTTGGCAAAGTTCCTAAAATAGCAACTATCCCGAGCCTAATTATCGCATCATGAGCAGCACTGAGAACATTGCCGAGACCTTTGTACCATTCTTTACTAAGCACCTCCCCAACCTGAGCAAAACGTACAACTGGCCCGTTGGTATGAAAGCAAAAGCTGGTTTGCCTACCTTTCAGTGGCACGAACAATCCGGGAGCTTCGACGAATGTGTTGCCCTGAAACATCATCTTACGGCTAGCTGGGTGGGTAGCAATGCCGACCAGAGGACAGAACTGGCAAAATGGATTGTTGCTGACTGGGGTGGAGTACGAGCGAACCGCAGTTTAACTTTGGAGTCGCACTTAAGCCGGGTGTTGTCTGAGAATAGTACATGGCCTTTGCAAGGGCTAGCCAGCTACTCTAAAATACTTACGGCGGTGAGCTGTACCCAATATGCTATTTATGATGCGCGCGTGGCCGCTTGCTTGAATGCCGTTCAACTGATTGCGGATACACAAAAGCCTGTATATTTTCCTTATGTCCCCAGTCGAAACAAATTGATTCAGGCCTTTACCAATCAATACCCACGGAAGAAGTTAGTAGGTGATCATGGTTGGACTGAAATCGAAAAGGACAATACGTATAGACTTTATCTGGAAGTCCTTCACCACTTAAAACGACATTTTGCCGATAGTGAAGTTTACCACTTCGAAATGACTCTATTTAGCTTGGCTCCGCTTATTTGTTCAAGATTCATGGATCAACACGCCTAACTGCTGTCTTATATGCCTAATAGGATATCCCCGGATGGTAAAGCGCTGGAAAAACTTGTCTCGCGTATATACGAAGCCCTGAAAGATAATTCTTTGGCTGAGGTTGAGCATGATATAAAACTCAGGAATATAAACGGTGATTTATCTCAGTTTGATGTAATCATTAGATGCCAAATGGCCGGGTACCCGGTAATGATTGCCATTGAATGCAAGGATTATGAAGGGGCTGTTCCAGTAAAAGAGGTCAGAGATTTTATCGTTAGGTGTACGGATGTTAAGGGTATAGCGAGAAAGATATTTGTAGCAGTCAATGGCTATCAATCAGGGGCTGTCAGTACTGCTCAACAACATGATATTGAATTATATCACCTTCAGGAGTTTTCGGCCGATTTATTGAAAAGCTGGGTTCGTTGGGAGCGGAGTTATACTGCCTATCCTGAAAAGAATCAAATAGGAGCTATTCGCTTCCATACTTATGGTGGAGGGGTTATTGGATACCTATCAACTGAGTTGGCTAACTTAAGCACGGATCTAATCTTACAAAGCCCAGGTGTAGAGTCGGTAAAGTTGTATGACCTTATTTCCTCAATGAGTAGGCAAGAGGGGTTCGCTCAAGGGCTGTTAAAATTTGCAGGCGAGGATTTTAGGAAATTGACTATAAGTGGTGACGAAAAAACAGTAACTATTCCAATACCAATACATGTTATTCCTGAGGTGCCGTATGTAGCCCAATTGGAGTCTTACCTAGTGCAAATAGAAAAAGTAGAGGTCGTTTTTGATTTTATTTACCGAATAGCTCCATTCGAACAAATTACAGCCCGTTCTTATTATTCACAAGAGGGAGAGCCAACTGCACAGGTGCTAGAAGGCCAAACTGGTGAATTCAGGGTTGAGATCATAAAGAATATCGTGAACGGCCAAACCAGCTACTTTGTGGTTGACCCAAGTGGTCAGATCCATAAATTAGATGAAAGGCAAGTTAGGAACGCTTGACGCCCAATATTTTATTACAGTCTCTCATGCCAAATCTTTGTCATTAGCATGTCCAGTAAAAATAATCTCTTTTGGACAAGCTCAACCCGGGACGCCTAGCCGCGGCATGTGACCGAAAAAAAACTCAAGGTAATGTTATAGAGTCTGCTCCGCAAGCTCAACTAGGAGCCCTAGCGTCTAAGCCAGTCGTGCTCGCTAAAATTCGATCCAGGCGTTACCTGCATGCTCGGCGCGAGTGCCGGGTAAAGCACGTCCATGTCAGCACTGACTAATTTTAGTATGAAGTAGCCAGAGGTCAACAGCAAACTCATGAGCGATCTACTCAAGGAGTTTGAACCGAGAAAGGCGTAATGGTTCTGATTCGTGATAGGATAGCTTTTAAACAAAAAAGTCGGCTCACCTATGAGGCCGACTTTTTAACAAACAGTACATTTAGCGCAGCTTCTAGGGCTTCGAGGTGCCGCTCGATGAACTGCTGCCTGAGCTGCCACTACCACTCTTCATTTTGCGACCGCTGGTCTTGTCGGAAGGCATTGTGCCCGACTGGCTGGATGTTGAACTGTTGTCTGTGTTGGTCGAGCTTTTGTCCATCGAGCCCGAATTCATTTTAGAGCCCTTACTGCCCGAGCTTTTCATTCGGTCCGAGTTTGATCCACTCGCACTGGACTGGGTTGACCCGCTCAGCGTTGAGGAGCCATTGGTTCCGTTTCCAGTCCCACTCGTACCGGGGTTAGGTGTTTGCGCCTGAGCGCTGAAAGCGGCTACGCTCAGTAGCAATGCTCCCATGATGATGACTTTTTTCATAGCGTTAGGAAACTGGCGGGTTAGTCAAGCCAGTCCGTATCTAACCGCTTGCGCCGGCAGAGATGTTTAAAAATGATGTCATTTTAATGCCACTTTGCTCACGTCTGGCTCTTGGCCTCCCCAGGCCAATCATTTGCTGGAGAACATATCACTGATGAGTTGATGATAAACACGCGATACGCCTATTAGATCACCCGTTGAAAGCTGAAGCTTCATCGAGCGGGGATTATCTTTGACTATTCCGTGTACATACATTGAATTAACGATGGCCGAACGGTGTACCCGGATAAACACAACGTATTGATCAAAATAGTTGAGTGGCTTGGTGACCATGGCATAGCTGCCATCCTTGTAATAAATCCGGGTATAGGTAGCCTCCCCTTTTAGCCAAAGAATATCATTCAGCAGGATAGGTCTAGAAAAACCAGGCAAATTAATCGTATCCATAGTTGCGTTGATGAACCTAAACTTACGTTATATGAGCACATCTGGATTTTGTCATGGCTATGTGTGATTAGTTGGCAACTCCCAATCGTCAGAGCAAACATGAGCAAGCCCCGCTCAAGTGATTGGCGGGGCTTAGTTGTTCATACCAGATTGATTTTAAAGCCTAAATATGATCGCTTAATAACTTCTTCTTGAAAGTATCTTTTTGCTTAAATTGACTTCTTAATTTTAGTCTTATGTAATCCACTCTACTGCTTATGAAATTAGTAACTATACGATCATCCGTTATTTCTCTTAGCTATCATCATTTCATCTGGGTCCTGGGTTTAACGCTACTAGGACTGAGCGCTGTTGAGCCCATCCTGGCCCAGCAATCCCAATGGCAGGTTGCCGTTTCTGGCACGAATCAGACCCTTAATCATGTGTCTTATGGTGGAGGGCAATTTGTAACGGTTGGCGAGGTCGGCACCATTCTAACTTCTCCGGATGGTATTACCTGGACGACCCGTACATCAGGCGTTACTCAAACTCTTATAGCCAGCAGCTACGGACAAGGTCAGTGGGTGGTAATTGGTAGTGGAGGAACCGTGCTAACATCGCCTGATGGTATCAGTTGGACTCCCCGCTCCTCCACCGCTACGCAGGGCTTTGGCAGCATCGCTTATGGCAATGGCCGGTGGATAGCTGGCGATGTCCAGGGTAGGCTCTGGTCCTCTGCGGATGGCATCAGTTGGAGTATAGTGTATAGTAACGCTAATTTTCCTGGGCAGATCTGGGTCAGTTATGGGAATGGGCAATGGATAGCTGGTTCGACTTATTCAAGTCGGTCATTTCTTCTACCGGTACTAATGTCCCCGGATGGTGTCACTTGGACCGCTCGTAAATACCTGGGTTTTGGAGACTTTATTACTGGGGTTAGCTTCGTTGAAGGAAAATACTTCGCCGAAGTACGGGGACGGTATGGCTACAATTACTTTCTTCAATCATCGGATGGTATCACCTGGACAAACGTAGTTTCTGACCGTCGCCCCCCTGGAAATTTTGGTTCCCTAACCTACGGCGCGGGCCAATGGCTGGCCATCAATGATGAGAAGGGAATTGTTAGTACGCTGGATTTTACAGTTTGGTCAACACAGCCGAATACGAACTATTATTTTGGTAACATTATCTACGCGACTGGTAAACCAGTCGCTGTTGGCTATCAGGGACTGATTCTATATGCGACTACGCTGTATACACCTGTTGCCTTACCCGTATCCCTGGTTAATTTCGATGGTAAGGCTCAAAACAGCAGCGTCAGCTTAGACTGGGAAACCTCTTGGGAGAAGGGGGCCAGCCATTTTCTTGTTGAACGCAGTATCGATGCCAAAAGCTTTGAAGCCGTCGGGCGGATTTCTGCCCTAGGCACTACGAACGCCAATCAGCACTACAGCTTTGTGGATAAGGATCTGGCTTCCAACCTGTGGTACTACCGCCTTCGGCAAGTGGATTTGGACGGTACGTATACCCACTCTCAAATCATTGCCGTGCGCATCGGCACCGAGCCACTGGAAACGTTAACTCTATCACCCAATCCCAGTTCAGGGCCGATGCTCATCGAGTATAAAAAAGGAATACAATCGGTTCGAATCTATTCGGTAACCGGGACACTGATTGAGCAGCATGAGTTCGCTCAGGCTGTCGATCGGTGGAGCTGGGCCGCAAGTGGTCAACCTGCGGGAGTGTATATCATTGAAGCGAAAACGCAGGACAGTAAGTCTGCAAGCCTGCGTTGGATTAAGCAATAGAGTAGATTCTTCGTCGTGCCACCCTCATCAAATTCCCTGTCTGTAGGGTGGAGCGTTGTGCGCTGATACCAACTGGTTTCCTAAGGACATATCTCTTACTGATTTTACATAAAAAGACCCGGCACTATCAGCACCGGGTTTTCATATACCCACTCTATAAGAAAGTCGGTTTAGCTTTCCAATTCTTTGATTCTCGTCTCAATAAAGGTATTCATTTGCTCCTGAAACTCGCGTAGCTGCTGAACCGTATTTAGGCCGTAGGGGCGCTTAAGTTGCGCAAGGGGTCTCCATACCACGAAGCAGGTATTCGGCCGAAATACGGGGTTCTACAGCGCATATACGCTCAAGCATATCAAAGCTGATTTGGATTATCTGAGAGTTCTCTGGCGCTATGCCGTAGACTTCCATTAAGTCGCTGTTGTATGGGTGATTACACAAAATGCTTTCCAGAGGAAATTGTCAGGAATACTAACCGGGAAATAGGAGGAATTTCCTTACTTTGCCTCTCTATTATTATCTTGTTCTGACCCTGGCTAAGTTATGGAATATCAACGTCTTCTGCCTTTTATTCTGTTACTAATAAGCCTTAGCTCACGAGCGCAGACGGTTTTGATCTCCGGTAGAGTTTTCAATGATGCTAACGGCATGACCGACAACATAGTCAATGGCCATGCCTGGTCAAACCAACTGCCTTTGGAGGTAAGGACTTTCTTCTATAACGGTCGTTATAATATGGCTACAGTCAGAGCCCAGGTAGCCTCTGATGGAACGTTTAGCTTTACTGCATCTGCCAATACTTCCTACAGACTTTTTATAACAGAGAGTTCCTTACCTGTAAGCTATCCGTATTATGGGCCCTTCGAGCCAATAAACGCTAAAACAACCGGTGCGCACATAGGGCCAGGGGTTGGTAGCGAGCTTGAGGCAGGTGGGTACATTACCATTAATGTAGCGGATCAACCCATAACTGACATTAACTTTGGCGTAGATCGCTACCCGACTATTGGAAGTAATATTACGGTGGCCAGACAGCCTAATCCCCTGGGTACATCGCGGGTGCAAGTACCCACACTAACGAGTGCCGATCCAGAGGATGGTCTTTCTGCCAATGGAGTCCGCATTTATCTATATAACCCTGACCATTATACAGATCCTTTTAATCGTGATTTTGGTTACGGACCTGGCTACAGCACACTTTATTACGACGGCATTCCAATACTAGACAAGCAAACTATTTTAAGTTACGATCCCTCAAAGCTAACGGTAGATCCCACTGACGGAAACGTTACGACGAGGTTTAACTATAGTTCAGTGGATGCGGCTGGTGTAGAAAGTAAAAATCAGGCAGTTGTCACTATACCTTTCAGCGATACTGTATCTCAAATAGACTTTGGGGACGCGCCCAACACCTACCGCGTTGCATTGGATTATTCGAATGGGCCTCGCCATACTATCCTCGACAACCTAAAGCTGGGGAGTCTAATCGATGCTGAAGCAAGTGGACAAGCAGGCCCCAATGGACTAGATTATACTGCTACTGGCGATGATGTTAACGGCATAGATGACGAAGATGGACTCACCTCCTTTGTTTCCCTAAGTAAAAGTAATACCATTTATAGCCTTTCGATAGCCATTACCAATACCACGGGAATGGATGCGACCCTGAGTGGCTGGATTGATTTCAATCATGACGAAACATTCAGCAATAACGAACGGGCACAGGTTATAGTGCTAACTGGGACGACATCAGCTATCCTTAGCTGGACCGTTCTATCGGGCTATGTTGTAGGGCAAACCTTCGCCCGTTTCCGGATTGCTACTATTGCCAGCGAGGTTGCTCAGCCGTATGGGGCGGCTAACTCAGGTGAAGTTGAGGATTACTTAATAACACCGGCAGCCCCACTACCGGTCGAATTTGTTGTTTATGATGGCAAATGGGTAGAGGGTGCGGGTAATCAGCTTACCTGGATCACCTCCTGGGAAAAGGGGACTAGTCATTTTCTGATTGAGCGCAGTAGCGATGCCATAAGCTTTGAGGCTGTCGGGCGGGTAGCAGCCTTGGGGAATTCCAGTACCAATCAGCGCTACAGTTTTGTTGACAAAGGCCCATCTTCGGGTCTGTGGTACTACCGACTTAAACAAGTCGATTTAGATGGTACGTATACCCATTCTCAAATCATTGCCGTACGGATCGGTAATGAGTCGCTGGAATCATTGACAATATCACCTAATCCTAGTTCGGGACCAATGCTATTGGAATATAAAAAGGGTATAAAGTCAGTTGGTATTCACTCCTTAACCGGAGCGCTGATTGAGCAGCATGAGTTTACCCAAGCTGTTGATCGCTGGAGTTGGGTAAGTACAGGACAGCCTGCCGGGGTGTATGTGATTCAGGTCAAGACGCAGGATGGAAAGTCTAGTAGCCTGCGATGGGTGAAGCAATAGGGATGGTGCTTCGTCGTACTAACCTCACCAATAGCCATACCTCGCCAGGTGTGGCTTTTTTGTTGGGGTAAATTCTTATTGGCACCTACCGTCAACTCATCCCAACGATTCAACAACACACACGCCATTTCTATCAACTCATTGCGCGTTGTCCAACGCCTAACTAGCCGTTACGGTCTTGACTCCAGTTGGTCTTTCCAACTCTCGATCAATTCACTACAACCATAAAATGCAATGAAAATCAATTCATCTCTGCTATCGTTAGCTCTACTAGCCGCACTTGCTTCCTGCAAACCAGACGCGTTTCAACCTGACCTACCGGCGAACCCATCCGGGGAAGCTAACCAGAAGTCGGACAAGCCCACGCCAAACGACGAGGTAATTAGCGTCTTTAAGAAAACCAAGGTAAGCTGGTCCAATACCGATTATCAAGAGGTGGACTACGATGCCAGCCTGACGCCCGTTCGTTACACCCGCCAGAATCTCTACGCCCAGAGCACCAATCAGGTCCGCAAAGTAATTCACGATCTGATCTATTCGGATAAGCAGTTAACCCGGGTCAACGCTTCGAATGGCACCTATGTCCTCTATAGCTACGAGGGTGATCAAGTAAGCCGCACCCAGGAGTTTTCGCCAGCGGGCAAGCTGCTCACCACCCAGACTTATTTATATTCTCTCGATAACCGGCTTCACCGGATTGACGCTACGCAGGCCATAGGGGCGGGGGCGATTGAAACCAGTAAGACCTTTGGCTATGATGCGAAAGGGAATGTAACGCAGGTAATCGAAGCTATCAAAGACGGCCAAACCGGTGCTTACCGGGTTCAGTGGGTAACCCGCTATTCGGACTACGACGCTTCAAAGAACGTTTCTTCGCTGTGGACACTTTATCCTCTGTTGCCCACTGTTGTCCTGCAGGCCAATAATCCAGGCGCTATTGCGACCTACGTGGCTGGCCCGGATGGGGCCGAGAAGCTGTTGCAGCGGGTAAGTTACAGCTACTCCTATGATGAGCAGGGCCGTCCGGTGACCCATACGCAAACGGGGCCGGGGGGTACGCTACGGGCAGCTTACAGCTACTTTGGCCAGTAAAGTAGCTGTAAGCTGCAACCGATAGGCTTGCTCCTAGTCTATTGCCCTACCCTTGCGGTGGGGCTTTTCTGTTTTGATACGAGCTAATTTTCTACGAACAAATCTATACCCAATACCCAACTTTACAAAAAGCCCGGCACCATCAGCACCGGGCTTTTTACCTAACCAATAACAAAGTCTGTATGTAGCTGGCTAGCCGCCTAGCTCCAAAATCCGCTTGTCTAGCGACTGAACTATATCTTCTTTTAAGCTTCGCAACTGCTCAACCGTCGACAGGTTTGAAATCATTCGTGCATCCCGCAGCGGTTCGCCCTCACCACGAAGTAAGTACTCAGCAGATATTCGAGGTTCTGCTGCACACATGCGTTCAAGAGTCTCAGAATTAGGCCTGCGATTATTTTTTACAATGTTGTAAAGGGAAGAGGCAACCAACGAGTGTGCCTCAGCAAAAGCATGAGCATTAGTATCTAAACGCTCAAAGACTATCTGCACTCGCTGGTTTAAAGTTGGCATCTGTATACATTCAAAGTTGTACAACAAAGTTATCAATGTTGTAACAAAACACAAGTTATTAGCAACAATGAAAATTTTTTCTTTACAATTCTTGCTATTAGTTACAACATTGAATAACTTTGATTCAAGATATTACAGCAAGGAACAGAAAAGGCGATATAGTACCGATGAGGTTGCCCGCTGGACTGTATGGGACGAGTTGTAAGCCAAAAAATAGTAAACCCCGGACCGTAAATGCTTGGCGGCTATCGGTTCGGGGCTCCTTATCAACCATTTAAACATTATATCTAAATGACGACCGTACAAAGTTACGGTGAGGGGGACTCCCATGCAAACAATCTTGAGCAATCGGCTCAAAAACCCGATTTAACGGCAAATTCTGCTAACCCAGCGGTAAGTGCCGACACACCAGCGGCAACCTCAGCCCTCAGCGAGTTTCTCAAGTCGCCTAAACTCTCGGAGTTCAACCGCACCCTGCTTGAGCACATGAAGAAAAGCGGGGCAAGTGACGAACTGGTACTAAAGACCGGACAGCGTTTACATGAGCATTTTCCTACGCAAGTGCCGACCAAACCAGCGCCGAAGCCAAAAGAGCCTGTAAGCGGTGATACTGGCTACAGGCTTGATATGTCGATCCTTCAGCGTAGTGGTACCTCACGAGCAGACGTTATCGCTTTTGCGCTGGATGAGTACTATAACGACCGGATGAAAAAGGCATTTAACGAGGTTCGCGCCGGAGAGTTTGAGGTAGCTCACAACCATTACCACGATGCCCAAACAGCCTACTGGACTATCCTTGAAATGCTGCTAAAGGCCAACGATATGGCCGACAGGAACTACAGAGCCACCAAGGGCGAAGAACAGAACCGCTTTAGTGACGATTCTACGTATCGTCGCTTTCTGAAAGACTACCTGGAGATTGACCCCGCCACTCAGGGCCTGGACTAACTGCTCACCTTTTTTAGCTATTACCCCCGTGAAAACCAACAATCAAACTACTGACTCCAAGGAGTCGGCTCGGGCCTGCGTGATTGAAAATGCAGTAGAAGCCCTCAAGCAGAACAACGGCGTTGTGATCGTTCACCAAACCTATAAGTCCGTTAACGAGCCGGTCGTCATTCCCTCGAATTTCTTCATCGAAGCCACTTCGGACACGGCGTATCTGTCCGAAGTACGGGAAGCCCTGCGGTCCTGGTTCTGCTGTTATCTGCCCGTCCATGAAGTGGCTCACGGTCCGGGCATTGAGCAGGCAACCAAGTTGTATCAGGATCTGGATGAATTTATCTCCAATCTGATTGTCGCCACTGCTGATCAATAACCACCCTCAAAATCATCAAACCAATCAAAGCACCAACCCCAACGCGGCAATCATCCCAGGTCCCAAGCGTGAACTACTCGTTTCGATTGACTTAAGCACGAATAACAGCTACGGACAATCCTCTATTGCCCTGGTCCATGAAGCGCTGGTTGCTCACCGGTATAGTCTGATCTCCTGCTTTTTCGAGGAGCTAAGAGCAGGCAGTTACGAGAACGCTTATGTATACTGGAAAAACGTGGAGGAAATCAATGACCTGATTGATCAGATGCTCAGAGAAACCGCCTTAGTGTCAATTAATAACTACTACGCCGACGAGAGCACCAGCAATCCGGGCGGCTATAGTAACTGGATGGACCATCTACCCAAAGACAAAGAGGGTCGGTTTAAGACTTTTCTGGAAATGGTAAAGCCGGAAACACCAATCGAATAGCGTCCTGACTTATGGTTCCGGTGGCCAGTCTCCCACGGCTGCCGGAACTACTCTCAATAGCTTTTTCTCACAACTAAACAATCTAATGCAATGGAGTTAATCAGTGATCGCCTAAAGGCAATTGCCACTTATTTGGAGTGGGCAAAACAAACATTTCCGCTACAGGTAGAAGTGCCGATGGAGCGCCGGGACATTGCCCAGGCGTCCGGCGTAGCCTTACACTACGTCAATAAAATAGCGCTCTTATTGAATCAAAAAGGATATATTGAGTACGTACAGCATCGGGGCAAGCCTGCAACCAACAAGCTGGTAAAAGACCTATCCGATCTGACGCCAGGTGTGGTTGAACAGTGGATCAAAGAGTATCAGTTAGCCTGCGACCTAAAGCGGAGAAACAAACTAGCTTCTGAGTCCGCCAGTAATGCTGCTGGTTCTATCAGCATCTTTCCGCCGTTGGTTAGTTCGTCTGCTCAAGCAAAACAGGCACTTACCCCCTCGCAGGAGTTCCAAATGACCGAAGAGAAGCCCGAGCCTCAGTCTGCCCCAAAGAGTCGTTCTCAGCAACTTTTGGACGAAGCCGAACGACTACGCCAGGAAGCCCAGAAAGAGGCACAGCGCGAAGCCAATGAAGCCCAGAAAGTCGCCGAAATGTCCGGAACAATACCAGAGCTGTTAACGATGCTGGATACGCGTATCGATGGCGTAGAGGGCCGGTTTGACATCCTGGAAAAGAAGGTCAACACGGTGCTGTATTTCTTTCAGCAGGCCTCGTTTGCCGTATGGAGTCTGGCTCCGGTTGGCTTACCCGAAGAACCGGTTCAGGTGGCAGCACCGCAACCCGAGACGCAGGCCGAACCAACAACCCGTAACCTGCTGGTGCGTCTGGTCAACAGCTACGCGGCTGCCGATCGCAAAACAGAGCACGACACCTGGAAATGGCTCTATGGGCAGTACGATCTGCGTAAGGGCTTCAACGTGTACGCCCAGGCGGGACCGTCGGCCAAGGGGAAAGATGAGAGCTACCTGAAGGTGGTTGAGCAGCACGGCAAAATTGATGAGTTATACAAGCTGGCCAGGAAGCTGATGGTCTTGCCGGAACTACGATAGTTGATGAGAGAGGGTAGACCCGGTTCTGTTGCGAGTACAGCCAGAGCCGGGTTTTTAGCTAAAAAGCCTGTTATTCTTGATTCCTTCAATCCATTAAACTGCACAAGCTATGTTTACCAGACGCAAAAAAGAACTCACAATCAACTTTCTTATTCGCCACAGTCAGAAGCACGATCAACGCCCGCGGGCGTTGATGATTCGCCTAAGGGTTAATGGTGAGGTGGCTAAGTCTGATTATTCCTCCGGCATTATGATCCGGCCAACTAAGTGGAGTCAGGAAAAACAAATCATGACGGGTCGCAGTCAATTAACCGATGAGACTAACGAGCAATTTGCTCAGGTTGAACTGCAGCACCGGGAAATCCTACGGGAGCTAAAACGTAAACACAGCCAGGGGCAAGGGCTCAGGCCTACGGCAGAGCTGGTTAAGCAGGAATTTTTACAACCCGGCTCTACCTCACCCTGTTTGACCTCCTGGTTTAAACGATACTTGTCCTATCTGGACTCGTTGCATGGTAGTGAGGACGGACTTGCTCAAAAGACTATTGACCGGGCGTATAAAACGCTCGATCACCTGCGCCAGTTCGTCTCACCAGCTTCGTATGATCCTACCCCTTTTCCCAAGCCGAAAACCATTACCGAAACTAAGGAGATCGATGCCCGTTCACCCCTACTGACCGATCTGAACACGGGCTGGGCGAAGCGGTTCCATGCCTGGCTACAGATACATCCCCATTCGGGTAAACGACGCATGCAGAAGGATTCGGCTAACAAATATCTAGCGGATGTGCGGCACGCCATAGACTACGCAGTGGATGAGGGGTTTCTGGCCACAAATCCGTTAGAAAAGTTCCGCCCCAAGCGAGGCAAAGGCAAAGAAGTTTACTTTCTGGAGCCTGAGCACATCGAGCGTTTGTTGGGACTGGATCTGCCCGATCAACAGGCCAGCTACGTGATCTGGTGGGCCAAGCTGATGTGTTTTACCGGACTGGATTACATTGACGCCATTCGCTACGCTCAAGATCCCGAGAAGTTTCATAAACGTAATGCGGCAGGGGTTAAGATTGTCATTGAGCGGGCCAAGCCACCCCGTAATACCTGCGAGATTCCCCTGATTGGGCAAATCGGTGAGCAGCTAGAGGTTTTGTTTGCAGAGTATCCCAAAGGACCACCCGCGCCGGTGCTGGCTGATCTGAACCGGCATCTTAAACTGCTACAGGTCGCCATCGGCTTTGATAAAACGCTAACCAGTAAGATTCTCCGCAAGACGGCCGGGGCTTTGTTCTTACGGGAAGGCTACCAAACCAGCACCGTCAGCAAAGCGCTGGGTCACTCAAGCATTCGCACCACGGAGGCTCACTATGTCAAGGTCACCACCTCGGCTACCGATTATGATATGGAACGGGTGGCCCGCCAGCAACAGGCGGGTACAATCCGATTACGGGCAATCCCCGTCGGCAATCCATTCATCAAAACATTTAAAACCGCTTAAGCCATGAGTAATCAACCCGCTTATTATTCCATCCACCGCGTTCGCTTTGAGTTCCGCAAATCACGAGCTACCGACTCACTATACGAGAAAGGAAGCATCTACGCTTACATTAAAGTCGAGGGGCAAGGCATTGAGCGGACTGCCACCGGTATTCGGGCTACCCGCGAAGACTGGAAGAACCGCACGGCTCCACGCCAGTCACAAGCAGCGAAGGAACTCAACGAACAGCTCGTGCTCTGGGAAAACTCCATAAAGTCAGCGGCCCGTACGCTCACTGAGCGCGGAGAGCCCATCACCGCTCAGGAGTTGATGGCCGAAAAAAGCTACGCCAAACAACCCCTGCTCACCATAGAAGAAGTGATGGATAAATACATCGCTTACAAAAAGCAACTGATCGATCCTGACGAGGCCATCCGGCGCGAACCTGGGCAAATCAGCTTTACTACCTTCCGCACCTACGGCATACGGCGTAAATGGCTCAGTCAATACCTAAAAGCCAAACACAATCCCAAACTGCCGATTCACAAAGTAGATGCCCAGTTTGTGGAAGCCTACCATTTTTATCTGAAGTGCTTACCTCAAATGGGGACTGCTTTTGCCTCAAAGTGCGCCAAACTGCTGACCGAAGTCTATAACTGGGCTAAACTGACAGGTTTAATCAGAACTTATCACACGCTGGGGTTCCGGGGCGCCAGCGGGGCGGAAAAGCCACCCTACAATTTAACCGAAGAGGAGGTTTGCCGCATCGAAGCACTAGCTTATCTGACCCCCGATCAAATGAAAGTACGCGACGGCTGGCTACTGGCCCGTGAATTGTGTCTGCATCATTCGGACTATAAAGCCTTACGCGTGGAACATTTCTCCCGTGATAGCCATGGCCGGTTGATCCTGGAAAAATACCGGACTAAACAGGAAGCAGGCCGGGGGATTAAAATTGTCTGCTACGTATCGGCTCGCGCTGAACGCATCTGGAACCGCTACGGTCAGAAGATATCCACCAGACGCAGCGATGTTCACATTGGCCGGGTGTTGAAAGAGATTGGAAAATCGGCTGAGCTGGATCGTCCGTTAACGTTTGGTCATGCGCGGGACTCGGGGATATTCCGGCTGGTAGCGGCTGGGTGTTCCGATGCCCAGATCAAGATGGCGGCCGGTTGGACCTCAACCAAGCAGTTGATTCGTTATGTAAACCATGACCGTCGGCTATTGGAGGCTATGGCTAACCCAATGGACCCTGCTCCGGAGCAAAGGGCACCCGAGCCAACGCGTCACCCCTTCATCCAAATTCACCGAACCGCTTAACGCCCTACAAAGTCGCCTTATCGGCCGAGCTGTATAACCCTATCGGGTGATTCTATTAATTAGTGGCATTCATAAGAAGGCCCCGGCAAAGAGTCGGGGCCTTTTCTTATCTTGGGGTGTTCATTTTACCAAACCCCAAGCCATGCGAAATAAGCTACTTCTACTTTTCTATCTAGTCCTCAAATTCACCTTCAGCTATGCTCAGGTCGGAATTGGAACAACTACACCTAAAGCTTATTTTAACGTCATTCGCGGCAGAACGGTCCTGTTTGGCGAAGATACCAATCAGGTAGGCAGTCAAAACAAACTCATCTGGTACGCTAGTCAGGGGGCTTTCCGGGTGGGTGGTGCAGTCAGTAGCTATTGGAGTCGCTCATCGGCGAATGACAACACCAATGTGGGTGCGTATTCGTTTGCGTCCGGTTACAACGTCAAGGCCAGTGGATACCTGTCGACGGCAATGGGCAACGGCAATATTGCTGGTGGTGTCGCCTCAACGGCGCTGGGCAACGGCAACAAGGCGACGGGTGACTATTCTACGGCTTTGGGTACTTTCGTGAGCACTAACGATCAGAACGGTAGTTTTATCATTGGCGATGCCACCATCTGGAGTACGCTCGGTAACGATGCCTCTAATCAGATGATGATGCGCTTCCAGGGTGGTTACAAGCTTTTCACCAATTCAAATGCGACGATTGGGGTCTCTCTGAGTAGTGGTGGCAACGCTTGGCAGACGCTTTCTGACTCGACTCGCAAAGAGAACTTCCTGGCCGCTGACGGTTCTTCTTTCCTGCAAAAGATTGCCCGTATGCGCCTAGGTAGTTGGAATTACAAAGGGCAAGATGCCAAACAGTACCGGCACTATGGCCCGATGGCTCAGGAGTTCTTTGCTGCCTTCGGTCATGATGAACTGGGGGTCATTGGGGAAGACAAGAGCATCAACCAAGCGGATTTTGATGGAGTAAACCTGATCGCTATTCAGGCCCTGATTAAGAAAGTAGAAAAGCTGGAAGCGGACAATGAGCAGCTACGGGCGGAACTGAAAACTTCACGGCAAGATCAGCCGTCAACGCAGGAGTTAGCTAAGAAAGTTGCTAGGCTGGAAGCGCTACTGAGTACTCAGGCGAACATAGCATCTACCAGCCTCAAGCCCTAGTTATACTGTGTAGGAAGTGTCGCTTGTGCAGGTTCAAAAACAATCTTTTTTTTCTGCGCCAATGGATAATAAGTTTCTGCGAAGAATCCACTTTTGCCGGTAACACATCTACGCGTTTTAACGAAAAATAAGTTGAGAGTGTGGGGAAAGCAACAGGCCCGTAAATATTGTGCTACTCCTCGCCAAAAAGGGCAAATGGCAACATCTCATAAATAACTTAGTATGGGATACAGTACGCTTGCAACAGAGCTATTTGATCCGGATGATGGTTATGGAAGCGGATTTTATGATAGCCGTGCTAAGATGATAGAGGCCAATAGTGATCGGATTAGTCACCTGCAAAATAATGTTATTGCCAAATTGAGTATTCCCTGCACCCTGAGCATAGGTGCCCGCAATGGCTGTATTGTCATTGAAATTATAGAGTTGCGTACTGGCTGCTGTTGACCCCGCAAGGCTATAGCTTATACTATAGACGCCGGGAGTTTGTATACTGAAGAATGATGAATTGCTCAGAATACCCGATTGTTGCTGCAAATAAGGGAAGGATTCATAAGTATTAGCCGCACTAGTATGGTTATTAATATTGGCGGCATAGGCATAGGTGTTGCCGGGGGCGGCACTGGTCACACTATTGATCGCGCTGGTGACCTCTGTTGCTGTGGAAAGCTTCTGCCAGCCCCCCTGGGTGTACAGGTAATAGCCTTGTGCGCCTGTGGTTTGATAGACCAGCAGCCCCTCGGCCAGTGTCCCCGTTACCGAGGCCGTGCTGGTTACCCTGGGGGGCAGAAGGCCTTTGGAGGAGGATACTACATCCAACTGAGCGCTGGGGTCGGGTGTGATGGTGCCGATGCCCACCTGAGCATAGGTAGTTGCCGTAATTAGCAGGAGTAAGTAGGTAAGTAAGAGATGTTTCATTGAGAAGAAGCTTAGATAGACTGCAATAGTACAGCAAATGACTCAATGCGGTCGACATAGTTACTGGACGGAGTGCACAGATTTACTCACGAGTCAATAAAGAGTGCAATTGGAAACCTGCGCCGTTGAAACAACGGCGTAACATTCTGATTCCTAAAGTTGTCCAAAATTTAGACGCTGGGGATGTTACACTTTATCACACCTTGGCCAATCACTGACTTACCTGCGTAGCATAGAACTTATACCCCCGAGCGGTCTGGAGTCCTTCAGCGATGAGGTGCTGGGCAATCTGGGAGTAACTGCTTATATAAAATACGCAGGTCTAAAAAACATCTTTTTTCGTCTACATTTTCTCCATAACATGTTACTATGAATAATAGTTATAATGTTCTAGTTTTCATTCGTAAGAAAGGGTAACTTAGCCCCCTTTTCACCACGTTATGAAAGCAATAGCAACCAATAACCAACTGGCTTCTGAACTGCTCAAGACAATCGCCCACCCGGTACGGCTACGAATCCTGTTACTGCTAAGCGAACAGCCTACTCTGAATGTATCGGCTCTACAGGCTGTACTTAACCTGGAGCAGTCGGCTATATCCCACCATCTGATCAGGATGAGGGACCGGGGCATTCTCAAGAGTGACAAGCGCGAGAAATGGATGTATTATTACCTGGCAGATCCAGCGTTTGCTGAGGTTATTCGGCTTCTGTTGGAACGGGACGTTTACTAATCCTATCACGATCACTCCATTAATTTTGAGATCAACCCTCCTGGTGAGTTTGACCATACTCGTACAGCTGACAGTGGCCAGCACCTTTGTTCGAGAGACTTTCGTAAACCAAGCCTTCTGGCTTCGGCTCAGGGCTGGCTTGTACGCGCTGCTGTTTATCGGTGTCGCTTTGCTATTGACCTGGCTTTTGCTTACCGACGATTAAAATGGCAGCGAAGGGTTGAGTCCGTGGTTGACGTATACCCACAAACACCCCGGTAACGATCACGAGTCGAGCTTTACCTGGCCTGTTGCTGAGCGTAATACTGCTGAATCTTTTCCCGACTCCGCTTGAGCCGCATCTTGACCGCACTCAGCTTGATCTGGTAGATCTGGGCTAACTCCTCCAGACTTAACCCTTGCTCGTATTTTTGACGCAGCAATAATTGCTCATTCATAGGTAGACTAGCCAGTGCCTGACGGGCCAGATCCTGACTCTCCTCCTGGGCCCGGGCTTCACCCGAATCGCCCAGGGAGTCTTCCAGCCGCTCATCGATTGGGGTAGTCGGTAGACGTTTCGCCAGGCGTAGCTGATCGGCGCAGTAGTTGTAGGCAATGGCGTTGATCCAGGTGGAGAAACTGGAGCGGTTCTCAAAGTCGTTCATCTTACCGAAAGCTTTGATGAACACGTCCTGGGTGAAGTCCTGAGCCTGGTCAGCGTCTTTAGTCATGAACAAACACCGCTGGTAAACCTTGTCGACGTACTTTTTGTAGAGTTCTTCGAAACAATGATTGGGCTGCTGGCTCAGATATTGATCGATAATCTGCTCGTCAGGCGTTACTTTTCTCACGTAGGTTATATAAGTAAGGATCAGATACGGATATGTATCTACTTAGTTAGACTCTCACGGGGCAACTGCGTAACAAAAAATAAACAGGATATTTACTATACGGCCTTCGTTGGTTGCAAAGTTATTGGGCAATGGGCTGGACAATTAGCAGCTATAAGCCGTGCAGGAAGTGCAGGTCTAAAAACAATCCTTTTATTTTAGTCAAGTAGTATACCTATATTCGGCGGTTACGTTCATCGGGCCCGGTCTTTTTGTTATAGGTGATTTAATCCAGGTCGGGTTAGCGACAACCAATTCTGATGGCTTGGATTGCCGGGGAGAACAGCCACGCTCAAAAATCGGTCCGCATCGGCCGCCCGGTTAGCTAAATGTCCCGCGCCGGAATGCCGCCGGACCGACGTTCGGACTACGGCGTATGGGTTGGTTCGAGCCGCGACTTTTTGAGCGGGCTTGTAAACGCCCCCTAAAACAAGGCAGGCTATTTGAGCGCTTTAGCCTGCTCTTTAATACTCGCCCAGTGCGCAGCGCGAGCCGCCTTTAATTCGTCGGTGATCGAAAAGCTGGCAAGAGCTGGCAGGACGGGGGCAAACTCAGCCGCCGATCGCTCTTTGGGGCTTGTTATGTAGAGGGTACCAATGGCTCGCAAGGCTGATGCCGGCGTTTGCCAGTGTTTAAAGCCAAACACCACACAATCGGCAATACGGGTGTAATAATTGGGTACAATGATCTCGTATGCTCCGTTAATGTGAACACGGCACAGTGCTTCATTGGTGAAACCGATCCTACCCGAATCAACACCTGGGTAGCCAAGCTCAGGTGAGTGTGTGCCGTCATAATAGTAAAAATAGAGAGCAGCGACAGCCCCACTGGGGTGGATACCCACTCCGAACTTAACTATCGGGTTAGTGGCCGCAGGCGGAAAAGTAACTGTACCACCATGAGGAGGATAAAGACTGCCACGTTGATCGCCCCCCGGAGGCATTATGGGCGTTGTCGTTACACCACCAGGTCCCCCACCGGCCGGATAGGTTACCTGAACGGCCGAAGTAGCAGTAACAACGCTATTAGCCCATACGGTTATCTGAGTAGGGAACTGCTCCGGCGTAGATGGAAAAGTAGATGGAAAAATTATTCTTCTGCCCGTAGAGTTGACGCCAATAGGGTCAGAGAAAATTTCGCGGGTAAACTCGACCTTGTGTCCAGAAGGGTATACCGTGACATCATAGTACGCCCAGGTAGTCGCAAAGTCAAGTACTGTGAACGTCATCTGGCGTGTATACCGAATAAGGGATCGATCAGGCTCACAAAGGATGGGATCTAACGGTGTAGCATTATCTAGATTAATCAAATCGTTCGTATACGTGACATCGGTGTAAGAGGTAAAGTCACTGATCGCCTGTTTCAAGTCGGTAATGTCCTGCTGCTGTTCAGCATCGCTCCTACCCCAGCTTTTCCCGTCGAGTACCGCATCGCGTAACACAGACAGGTACATGTTGACAAATTGCGCGAATAAAGGCAACAGCAGCGACTCGTATCCTTTGGATTGAAAATGGGGCAGCGCTTGAGCAAAAACTGTCCTCGTGGCAATCCATTGCGATCGGAGGTCAGTTGGATCTGGTTTAGGTTTGGTTGGATCCTTTTGGTATTCCGTGACGGAATCATTATAGGCCTCGAGTTCATCCAGATAAAGAACGAGCACCTTCTGTAAGCCTCCCAGATCGTCGGATACCTGCTGGTAGACAAGATCACTGATTTTTTGGTTTATTAGTGCTTCCACCTGCGCTTTTATTTGGGCCCATATGTCTTGCTGAGTGCTGGGCCAAAGAATACGAAGTAAAGCGGCAAGAACTCCACCAGCTACAGGTATCGTGCCAATCCCGGCAGCAACGAGTGCTTTCGCGTCATCATTCCAATCAATATCTGAATCGCTAACCGGTGGAGGCTCAACCGGTGAACCGGTAGGGGAAATGAGGTGATCGGTGCAGCCCGTCAGCAGGCTGGGTAGTAGAAAGGCACTGCCAAAGCCCCACATCGAGCGTTCCAGAAAGTTACGACGATTGGTCATTGCGGTTTGTGAAAACATAGCTTTTGCGTTTAAGTGCACAAGGCGTAGCGATGCTAAAGGCTCCCTTGATCACCGGGGCAAGATTAGGGATTTATCCAGGGAGTGACTCGGAGATTTCACCCAAATACTCGAAGATTTGTCCCACCCGGGGGTGAAAGCGGTTGTTCTTTGTACAAATTTGGCTACGAACCGGACGGAAGGTCATACTTTCAGGCAATGACCCGGTTTTTTCTTAATACGTGTAAGAAGTGCAGCATGTGCAGGCTCAACATTCTTTTTTACTCTTATGCACCAAGAACATGAAGGGTGTTTTGGGGCAGACTCTTTGCCAGTGGTAAGGACAACCACCACACAAACAAAAAATAGGAAGCTCATGTGCTATATTCCTATTTAGGGTGATCTATTCAATCGGACTGGCAAGAGTAGCATTGGTGTGCCAGTCTAAATAGTACCTACGTAATTGATTAAACGGTAGATTTATCGACAGGTGTACCTATTGTCAATCAACAGGTGACAGAACCTGTAAGCTATTTTTAGCTTCATAGGAAGTGTGTTGCGCGCCCTGGATAATACCCTCTTTTGTAGGTTTTGTAGGGTAGGCGTCTAGGCGTTTTCAAAATAAATAAATAGGCTGGGGGCGTAGCGAAAACAATACGACCTGCACACACGGTTTAAGGCTCAACTGACTAGTATCTCATGGAATTTATTGTGCTTCTCCTTTTGCTGGTTCTATCAAGCCTGCTAATCGTAGCCACTGCGGTAGCTAATCACTTTCAAGCTGGACTGAACCGGCAGAGTAAGGCTGAATATGAGTTAAAGCTTCTTATCCAGAAACAACGCTATCAGTTAGAGGATTTGCAGCGTACTAACCGATTCCTGTTAGCCGAAAATAGAACGCTGGTGGAGCAACGATTTCGGATTCAGCAGGAGCAGCTACTGGCTAGTTTGAATTAATGACATTCTCACTATCAGCGTGATTAACTGCTGTCAATTCGGCAAGCGGTCTACTCCTGAAAAAGATCGGGTGGCAGCAGCTCATAGCTGAGCTGGATCAGCTCTCTTAACCTGGTTTCGTCTCCACCCAGCAGGGCTAATGTTTCCGCTTCCGTAACCGCGACGTTTTTAATGAGTCGCAGTGAATCCTGATAAGCATATGGATCACTCCCGGCCGTGACTACCTGCATCAACGCATCACGATAGTTTTCGTAGTGCCTGAGCAGCTCGGCATCGGACGTGCTAGCCACGTAGGCCTGGTTAAGAACAGCGCGGGGCGAAGGCGTTGGAGAAGTTGGAGTATTGCAGGCCATGATGAGCCCATAATCGGCCGTACTGTCCCGGTCATCCGAAGGGCAGAGGTGCCCACGGTCAAAACCGGTATTAGTATAGTCTGCGTGCTTGGCTACATACCAGCCTGTTGGCAATAGGGTTTCCGGAATAAAATTACCCGCGTACCGCGTGGCTGATCCTTTCCAGGCTGCGCTCAGATGCCAGCTGCACCAATTGGCAATACCAGTCGAGTTGTTGAAAGAAAGCGAATAAGTAGGGCGGGTGATCAGGTACGCGTTCGGGCTGTTCTCACTGGTCCTGGCTCCGTCGGGATTACCAAGGGCTACGTTATCGTCTCTGGTTGGTGTGGTGTTACTGGGAACATCAACCGAGGGCTGCTTACACTGGTCGAGCGAGAGAATTAATAGCAAGCCAATAGACAGTCGTAGGATTTGCTTCATGGGTAAGTTTTACACTCGTTGTTGTCAGGCTCGAAATAGACCAGATCTTGGGTGGTAAGGTGGTAAACTCCTATATAGGGCCTTTACAATTACCACCCAAATCAAGGTATATATGTGGTCGTAGAATTGATTATTTGCCGAAAAAATAATTTTTAAATCGTACAGCCAATTCTCGGCCCTAATATATACCGCTCCAAATGGCTTAGAAGCGGCTTATTGTAGCTGTAGAGATGTGTAAACCAATGTGTAAACTGTTAAAGAAAAAGGCACCTATCGTTGTGGATAAGTGCCTGATAATCAATGAGCGGGAAATGGGTCTCGAACCCACGGCCTGCAGCTTGGGAAGCTGCCGCTCTACCAACTGAGCTACTCCCGCTTAGGAAAACAAAGGTGAATGATTAAACTTAAAATGTCAAGATATTTAGAACGGGATGGTGTTTACCAATTCGTCTACCTGCTGATATGAATACAGCAATTGCTCGTTGGTTGTGCAGTAAGGAGGCATAAGGTACAGGGTGTTGCCCAAAGGTCGCATCAAAACTCCTCGTTCCAAAAGAAACGCATAAGCAACGTCGCGAATGCTATTGAAATAGGATGTTTGCTCACCGACCTTTAAATCGAAGGCGAGTAACGTGCCCCGTTGACGTATTGATGAGACGTTTGCCCAATTCGCCAACCGACCCGCAAATTGAGCGTGCTGCTCGGCAATACGCTGGATATTCGATTGGGTTTCGGGGAGCAACAACAAGTCCATACTGGCGAGCGCAGCTGCGCAGGCAAGTGGGTTTGCCGTAAAGGAGTGGCCGTGAAAGAGAGTTTTGTGCTTATTGTCAGACAGAAAAACGTCGTAAATAGCCTGCGTGCAGGTCGTAACGCCTAAGGCCATTGTTCCGCCTGTTATGCCCTTCGATAAGCACATCAAATCTGGTTTCTGCTGCAAATAATCAGAGGCAAACAAACGCCCTGTTCGGCCGAAACCAGTCATTACCTCATCCGCAATAATGAGTATGCCGTTACGTCTGGCCAGTTGAATGAGCTGGTCGAGTACGTCAGGTTCATACATAATCATACCCCCCGCTCCCTGAACCAGGGGTTCGATGATGAACGCTGCTACGTCGTCTGTAAATAAGGTCTCTGCCAGTTTCAGAACATCGGTTTCCTGGCCGGTTAGTGGTGTCGGCAAATAATCAACATCGAACAGAAAGGGTACGAACGGAGCGGTAAACGCATTACGTTCTCCAACGGCCATTGCGCCGAACGTATCGCCGTGGTAAGCATTCTCTAAAGCAACAACTTTACGACGTGGCTTGCCAAGATTATGCCAATATTGAAACGACATTTTCAGCGCTACCTCAACCGCCGTTGAACCATTATCCGAATAGAAAACCTTCGCTTGATTTTGAGGAAGAATCTTGAGTAAACGCTCGGCTAGCTCAACGGCTGGCTGATGGGTAAAGCCGGCAAAAATGACGTGTTCGAGCGTATTTAGTTGTTCCGATACGCGCTGGGCGATGTAGGGATGCGCATGTCCATGCAGATTTACCCACCAGGACGAAACCATATCCAAATACTCACGGCCGTCGGCTCCGTATAGCACTGAACCGTTCCCCCTGACAATTGGTATGGGTAATGGCGCTGTCTGCATTTGCGTGAATGGATGCCAGATTACGGCCTGATCACGTTCTGCTAATGTATTCATTCAAGAAATAGATTCTAGTGATGTTTGGTCTGCATGCGTTGAATTTAGCTCCAATGCAATGCTTTAGAGGGTCCATTTATCCTGGGCTCGCATTACTTGCTCAATTACGTCGCGAACGGCACCACGGCCACCTGATTTAGGCGATACGTAACGGCAGATCGCCTGAATTTCATCGACGGCATCGGCAGGGCAGGTGCTCAATACGTCCGGGCGATTCAGAATGGGATAGTCAGGAAGGTCGTCACCCATGTACAGGGTTTCGGATTCGTTTAAACCATCGCGGGCAATATAGCCAAGATAGGCATTGATTTTCTGATCAGAAGGGCCACCCATGAAAATATCCTTTACGTTCATGTTCATCAGCCAGTTACGAACACCATCTGCATTTGAAGACGAGACAATACCTACCCGGAATCCTGCTTTTAAAGCTTGTTCGATAGCATACGTGTCCCGAATGTAAACGGTTCGGAATCGTTCACCTGTCGCTAACAGATTGACACTTCCGTCGGTCAGGACGCCATCCACATCAAAAATAAAGGTCTTTATCTGCCTGAATTGGTCTTGTTGTGCTGCCATGCTGCAAGTTTAGTGAAAACGGCCCGACTGTTCCGTATTTTTGCTAAATGAATCCCAGCAACCTGTCCAGGGCTGAATTGCCCGACGCATTCCAGGTGCAGATGCAAGCCCAGTTGGGTGCAGCTCTCCCCGAGTTCGAAACTGCCTTGACGCAGCCCACTCCCGTAAGTGTTCGTGTGAACCCACGTAAAGCCGATTATGATACGTCTAATCTGCAACAGGTTCCCTGGTGCTCAGACGGTTTTTATTTACCCGAACGGCCCAGTTTTACCCTCGATCCGCTGTTTCAAGCTGGTGCTTATTACGTCCAGGAGGCTTCGTCTATGCTGCTGAACGTAGCGCTGAAGCAAACCGTTAACCTCAACCGTCCGGTGCGGGTTCTTGACTTATGTGCCGCGCCAGGCGGGAAAAGTACCTTGCTGGCTTCGGCCCTATCACCCGATAGTTTGTTGATTTGTAACGAGGTGATTCGGAGCCGCGTCGCTGTTCTTCGCGAAAACATGGATAAATGGGGCTATCCGAACGTAGTGATCAGTAACCATGATCCGGAAGAGATGGACAAACTGGCTGGTTTTTTTGATGTCGTTGTCGTCGATGCGCCTTGTTCAGGTGAAGGTCTGTTTCGCAAAGATCCGGATGCGGTTCAGGAGTGGTCAGAAGCCAACGTGCAGCTTTGTTCAGCTCGGCAAAAACGGATCCTGGCCGCTGCTTCGCCGTTACTGGATGAAGGAGGTATACTGATTTACAGCACCTGCACCTATAATGACGCCGAGAATACCGAGAATGTTCAATATCTGATAGAAAACGGATTTCGGAATCGCTCGCTCGATTTACCTCCTCACTGGAACGTAGTAGAAAAAAAGACGGGCGATGCTGTTGGTTACCAGTGCTATCCGCATCGGGTGCGGGGTGAGGGCTTTTTTATCAGCGTTTTTCAGAAAACATCGTTTACCGCTTCGGTGAAATTAGACGCGCGTACGTTCCGAAGCATTCGGGCGTTACGTCCCCGCGAGGCTGCATCCGCTGCGAAATGGCTCCAGAGTCCAACCGATTTTTCGTTCTGGGAAAAACCCAATGGCGACGTAATGGCTTTGCCGAAGTCATTAGAAAAAACGTTCCTGTTTCTGGATAGCGCGATCCGTAACAAAGGTTTTGGCCTCGAAATGGGTCAGTTTAAAGGGCAGGATTTTATTCCTTCGCACGCACTGGCACTTAGTACGGCCATCAATCAAACATTGCCGGCCTTGCCGTTGAGTAAGGAAGATGCGTTACGGTTCTTTAAGAAAGAAAACCTGGTGTTCGATGAACCCGTTAAAGGCTGGTTGTTAGCCCAATACAACGGGTTAAATTTAGGTTGGGTGAAAGGCGTTGGCAATCGGGTTAACAATTACCTGCCAAAAGATTGGCGTATCCGGATGGACATTAAAGAGTACGTATGAAGCGGTTTTTTATCATCACTGGTCTGTTAGTGGCCGTTATGGGAGTTGGCTATCTGCTGGGTCCCTCTGCGCATTCTGATGCTATAAAAAATGAACCCATCACCCTCGATCCCGATTTGGTGAAGCTGGAAGCCAGCCTTGACGAATCGGAACGTAACGCAGGGTTACGGCCCGACAACGAAGCCCGAATCGTTTGGGCCGACAGCCTGCGTAAAATCAAAACGCCGTATAGTATCGTTTACATTCCCGGATTTTCAGCGACCTGGGCCGAGGGTGATCCGGTGCATAAGCAGATTGCCAGGCACTTCGGGTGTAATCTTTACCTGGCCCGAACGGCTGAACATGGTGTCGATTCGCCAGATGCGCTCAAAGAACTGACCCCGTCCAGCTACGCTGCCTCGGCTGAACGAGCCTTAGCCATTGGAAAATCGCTGGGTGAGAAAGTGATTGTCATGGGTACATCAGCCGGGGGTATGTTAGCGCTATATCTGGCGGCTCATCATCCCGAGATTGACGGTTTGGTTCTTTATTCCCCCTGTATTGCTGTAGCGAATCCAGCTATGAAGCTTGTCACGAAACCATGGGGTAAGCAAATTCTCGATCAGGTATTTCCTGGCGAACACGTTGTTAATTCGTATGATAAACCAGGGCGTATTCGCTACTGGTTGCCGAAATACCATAGCAATGGTCTGATTACGTTGCAAACCATGCTTGACGAATTCATGACACCGGAGCAATTTCAGCAAGTGAAACAGCCCGTTTTTATGGGCTACTATTATAAGGACGAAGAGCATCAGGACAACGTAGTATCCGTACCGGCTATGCTGGAGATGTTCGACCAGTTAGGCACACCAGCCAGCAAAAAAGAAAAAGTCGATTTCCCGAATGCAGGCGCCCACGTGATTGCTTCGCACTTTACATCCGATGACGTAAGTGGTGTTTATCAGCATACCGAAAAATTTATGCGAGACGTATTGAAATTACCACCCGCTCCAGAACCGACTTCGGTAGTGGCTCTCCGTCGCAACGACGATCCGACGAAAAAATAACCTAACTTTGGGGCGATGAGTGAAGAACGTAGAGTGAAAAGTGAAGAATAGTTTAGCTATCTGAGTCTACTATTCTTTGTTTTTTATTCTTCACTTTTCACTCTACATTCTTCACTAAACTATATGGCTTACGGATTACTGAACGGAAAACGCGGCATCATTTCCGGTGCCTTAGACGAAAAATCAATCGCCTGGAAAGTCGCTCTGAAAGCGAAAGAAGAAGGCGCCACCTTCACACTTACCAACGCACCGATTGCGATGCGGATGGGCGCGATCAAGCAACTGGCTGAGCAGTGCGACGCCGAAATCATCCCGGCCGATGCTACGTCGGTTGAGGATCTGGAAAATCTGTTTACAAAATCGCAGGAAGTGCTTGGTGGTAAAGTCGATTTCGTGCTGCATAGCATTGGCATGAGTCCGAACATCCGGAAAGGCAAAGCGTATACGGACCTGAATTACGACTGGTTCAAGCAAAGTATTGATATTTCAGCTCTATCGTTTCATAAGATGTTGCAGACGGCGTATAAGCTGGATGCCATCAGCGAGTGGGGCTCGGTCGTTGCTTTAACCTATATGGCTGCTCAGCGAACTTTTCCGTTCTATACCGATATGGCAGATGCCAAAGCAGTGCTGGAGTCGATTGCCCGCAGTTTTGGTTATCGCTACGGGAAGTCACACAAAGTACGTGTCAATACGGTTTCGCAGTCGCCAACGCCAACAACGGCTGGTGGCGGCATTGGCGGATTCGACAAGTTCTATGATTTTGCCGATAAAACGGCTCCCCTCGGCAATGCTACCGCCGACCAGTGTGCCGACTACGTTATTACGTTGTTCTCCGATCTAACACGTATGGTAACGATGCAAAACCTTTTCCATGACGGTGGCTTCTCCATGACCGGCATCTCCGAAGACGTAATGAATCTGATCAGTAAAGAGTAAATGGATACAACAAGTCTATTGACCAACGCGGCTATAAGCGGTCGTTAAGGAACTCCCTGTATAGATTGCGGTGTGCCCATCCTTTGTGGCGTTGGAGCCGATCAAACTAAAAAACGGTGCAGGCTTGGGCGTGCACCGTTTTTTCAAAATGAACCTGTTTAAACTTTTGATTTGATAGCGTTTTTGTCATCCCGACGAAGGAGGGATCTTTGGGTGATGGCAATTTTACAGGCTTACCCAAAGATCCCTCCTTCGTCGGGATGAACTGTGTTAAGAAACAATAGGTAAGGCTAATTTTTGATCATATTTTACCCCACTTCGGGCGACGGC
>NZ_JACXAA010000017.1 GCF_014699035.1 Spirosoma validum | reverse complement strand
TCCTGTTTTTCCATGGCGGCTAGCCGGGCTTTGAGCTGCTGGTTCTCTTCGATCAGGGCCTGAATGGCAATCAGGTTTACCCCGTCGAAATCGGCCTGATTTATTGACTTGTCTTCGCCAATGATACCCAATTCATCGTGGCCAAAGGCGGCAAAGAACTCCTGAGCCATGGGGCCATAATGACGATAAAGCTTGGCATCCTGGCCTTTGTAGTTCCAACTACCCAGCCGCATGCGGGCAATCTTCTCGAGGAAAGAAGCCCCGTTGGCGACTCGGTAGTTTTCTTTGCGGGTTGAGTCGGAGATAACCGACCAGGCGTTTTGATAAGGCTTGAGTTCGACTCCCGAGGCACTTGCCTGCGGATTGGCGCTGTTGTAAAGCTTATATCCTCCGCCAAAGCGCATCGTCATCTGGAATCTTTCGGTACTCACGTAAGGTTGTGCATTGCCATCTCCCAAAATGAACGAGCCCGTTTTGCCATTAGTCGACACGTCTGATCCAATCGCTGTTGAAAAACCACCGCTGGCGATGCTATTCATACCAGCAGCTAAGCTGTAATCGCCACTGGCCTGTGTGGAAGTGCCCAGGGCAATGGCATTCTCACCACTGGCCTTACTGCGGGAGCCCATGGCCATGGCATTCTCGCCACTGGCCTGGCTCGCATAGCCCAGGCTGACCGCATTGCGACCACTGGCCAGGGTTGACTCTCCAATAGCCGTGGCGTTGGTACCGGCAGCGTTCGTATAATAACCCATGGCCGTGGCATTGTCTGCCCGGGCAACGCTATTTTGTCCCATACTAACCGCCCCTGGGGCAATGGCCTGCGTGGATGTACCCATCGCTACCGTGTTGGTGGAACTGGATACCGTATTAGAGCCCATACTAACGGACCCCTGCCCGCTGGCCTCGGTTCTATAATTCAAAGCGACGGCATAGTTGCCTGGGGCCATTGTTGAATGGCCAAAAGCGGTGGCGATGTAGCCATTGGCTTTCGTATTTAGTCCACTGGCAAAGGAATACTGGCCCACGGAGGTGTTATCCCAACTGTTGATAAGATTGGGGTCGTCTTGAATGGCTCCCGCCCGAAAAGCGCCCTTACTGCCGTACCAGATGAGCTTGCCACCCGCTCCAGCGCTGTCACTCCCAAACAGAACGGTTCGTCCCTGGGGCACATTGAGAAAGGCTTTTGGGCTGGTGGTGCCAATCCCGACCTGGGCATGCAAGGAACTGGAAAAAACTAGAATTAGTAAGCATACGCTCAGGTGAAGCCGGAGGCTGGCTAAAGAAAAACGAAGTTGTAAACGATGTGGCATGGTTGGGCTAACTAGTAGTTAAATAATAGTGAGTGAAATGAAGTCAAGCCTTTGAGCTCGTTATTGAATCAGTAACAAAGTTCAGGCGGACGTCAAGGTGATTCGGTCGACACAAAGTTGAGAACAGAGTCTGTTGGTCACTAACTAAATGGGGTGATCTGTTATTCTGGTTGACTCAACTGTTCCGTTGGTAGCGTGGGCTGTCAGGTATGGTTATTCTACGTGCATTAAATCGATTCGTCTAGGCAAGAATACAGTCTAGTCTATGGTTGGCTATTTTACACAAAACCCGGTCCGATCACCAGTGAGGCAAACGTACCGGGTCAGATTAACCGTTAAAGAGGCTTGTACAGGCTCGGCCGAAAAAGCAGCTTTGAAGGAACCTAACCGAATCCTAAGCCGATAGTGTCGGTAAAATCTACACTTGATTAGTGTAACCTGTGCTCACAAGCTCTAGGCTTAACCGATTGATTAATCCATCAACACAAAATCACACAATACCTACGGAATTCCATTTGTTAAGAATCAGGTCCAATCAAAATCACCTTTCACACCGTGTACAAACCATTCACCGAGGAGTTATTCAATCAACCGATTGACAAAATCACCCAGCAGGATTTAGAGCGTTATTTTCAGGAGGAACGAGACGAAACGCTGTTTCTTGAATTCAAATCATTTACAGATAAGACAGAAGACACACGTTCTAGATCCAAGAAGGAAGCGGATCGGATAAAAGGTGTTCTTAAAACAATTGATGCCTTTCTCAACTCAAGTGGTGGGCTATTGATCTGGGGAGCTCCGGAACCTGTGGATGTGGAGCGAGGGGAGCGGAAAGTTAAAATGTGTAGAGGGCCATTGGCACCAGTGCCTACTTTTTATGATCGCGATTCTTTTATTAACCAGTTAGCCAGCCAAATCTCACCTCTACCACAGGAAGTTCGTATACAATCTGTGCCGGTCAGTGGCGGTTACGTTTACCTGTTTGAAGTGCCAGAAAGCCAGAATAAGCCTCATCAGTTCGATGGACGATATTATGTACGAATGGATACTCGAACAGACGTTGCACCACATTATTTGGTGTATGCTTTATGCCGACAGGTTAAAGTTCCTGAGTTATCGATGACAGCCAAATTTGATCGCGCTTTAACCAGGCTAAACCCCAGCACAATAGACTTTGATGTAAGCGTTGAGATTACCAATCAAACAGAAACCACAAATGACTATGATATTTACCTAAAGGTTCAGGTTCTGAATGGAACGGTTGAAAGAATCAGACTTTTAGATGGTATTGATATATTAATGCTTGATAACGTTGCTAAGATACTTCCGTCCGGCTTACCGGCTAGGGCGCATTTTAATGTCAAAATTAATATACCGTTCAACGATAAAACAGGCGATATTATAAAGATATGGTATGGAGGTAAAACGTCACAGGTCAAGCAGCATGTTTATAGCGTAAACTTTGTTAATCAACGCATACAAGGAGTAGAGCATAGCATAATATACGATGTAAGGGCTAAAAGATTAGATCTGTAGACTCTCTCCGATCTCGTACAAGACTGATTGCTCAGTAAATTACTGACAGAATTTTTCTGGAATACATTACCCTAACTGCGTAAACTATTTACGTAATAGTCAATAAAATGAAAACCTTTACTTGGATTTTAATGGTCAGTATAATAGGCCTGACATTTCCTGTTTTCTACAAAATGCAGTATGGCTATTATATAATTTTGAAGTTTGTAATATGTATAGCTGGTTTTTATGGAGCAAAAACCAATTTTTTCAATAATAATGAACTAGTTGCTTGGCTGTTTATCTTAATTGCTATAGTCTTCAACCCTTTAGTTCCAATACACTTGAAAATAGATACATGGAAAGCAGTTGATCTTATAACAGCTTTATTCTTCTTATTTCATATTGTTGCTACGAATGGTTCATTAATTAAGGCTAAAATACAAGACTTCAACAAGAATTCAGTTGCCTATCCAATCACAGAAAAGATAGTTACAGCTTGTGCTGCCATTTTATTTACTACCATTATGCTAGTTGTCATTAACTACGTTGTAGGACCAGGAGTTGCATATCTACTCAACCTTATTCACTCCAAATTTAAATAGAGCAAGGGAATGTCTTTGTAATTACAATCGGAAAAAACTATTCAATAATCTTTAGTCACGGTCCTATATTAAAAGAGCACTATTCATTAATATCTTCCCAACTTTTTATAGTTTCATTGTTATATTAGTAGGAAAATTTCCTAGTTATCCCTCTTCCATCAATAGATTATTCTGTATCAGTTACCAATGCCCCACTGCCACCCCAAACAACCCATTCCATAGGGACTTAAGGCTGAAACCGCCTAGCCGCCCGTTGACCACTTTCGTACAACCGCTGCGTTTCCTCGGCACGCATTCGCCGAACTCGGGGGCGGATGCCCTCCATACTAATGTAAATTGTTCGGCTTTTTTCGTTGGCCCAAGTGGGCTGCCGGTTCAGATTCTCAATAACGTACGTATAGAAAGCACCGATGTACTCATTAAAAGAACGAATCGAATAAGGAGCTAGACCACTACTGGCCTGATCGTGAGTCAGCTGCTCAGGCCTCTCTAGTTTTAAGCCCAGTGTTTCGTCATTGGGTTGACCTTCCACGTCGAACAGATCCAGGGGGTAGTTAGCTGTCAGACCGCTATCCACCAGGATTTGATACGTATGCCCTTTCTTGGGTCGACGCACTACCCGCTGCTGATCATCCAAAAAAACGGCACCGAAATACAGCGGCACGGACATACTGATGCGAACGGCGGTTTTAAGGGCCATATCGGGCGTATGCTGGTGAGAAAACACCACTGGGCGCTGGGCTGTCAGGTTGGTACCTGTTACGTACAAATCTCGGAAGCCCTCACTACGGCGTTGATGTAACTGAGCGAAAGTCAGCTCTCTATTACCCGTTTTTCGCTCAATTAGCTCTTCCAGCCACCGCTCGAACTGTTCGCCCCGGTACCAGCCGAATCGACGAACCATGCGGTGCAGGCCACCGATGAAAAACCAGCGGCCGTCATTGAATCGCTCGATATGGAGGTCCGACAAAATGGCCGTCATTTCATCGGTTGAATAGCCGACGGCCAGCAGCAGAGCCGTTATCGAGCCGACCGACGTACCGCCGACCCGTTCCACCTGCTGGAGCATACCCCGTTGGTTAAGTACATTGAGTGCCCCAGCATAGGCGATACCCCGTACCCCACCGCCCTCAAAAACCAGATTTTTGTAATGTAGCGAATCGGCGCAGGCATAGGCCATCCTCGCTAACAACAGAAACAGCAACGAAAAGCCGTAGTTCATAGCTCAGCGATTGGAGTAGTGCAGTTGATGATAAGATTCATGTGGGTTCAAGTCATCAACCGATTTGCTTATGAAGACAATTTAGGACGGAAAGGGATTACTTCTCCCAGATTACTGGACACAGCCCGACTTCTTCGCTGTATTTACACGCTTTATACCTCACCCACTCGCTTTACCATGCTTACGAAACGCCTGGATGAGCTGGTAGATGAAGTAGGTAAAATTTACTGTCGACACTTTCCGTTCTTTGCGCTCAACTGATAAGCCGTGACAAGTAGTTAAAAGTCAGTAGTCAAGTCAAGCCAATTTGACCAGTCATCTTTTTGATTTTATTTACTATTAGTGAGTGATTTGCCGATTACTTTATACGTACTATTTGCTTTAGATTGATATGAACAAAACGTTACTTCTCTCTTTGGTTGATACGATGAAAGCCCGTCGTTCAAACGCAGTAATCAAGTCATTGTTTATCCGCCAGAAAACACTCCGCTATTTACCCTTTGTAAACCTGATTGGACAATTAATCATGTGCCTGTGGCTCACTGTGGTAAGGGGAAATAACGCATTTGCCCAGTCACAATGGATTATGGAGGCTAATGTTAAGCCTGCGAATGTCGATCAACGATTTGCCAATTTTGGGGGTGTGCTCTCCTCCAATGGACAGATGCTGGCGGTGGGAGCACCCGAAAATAGTACCAGTCGAGGACAGGTGAAAGTCTACAAACGGATAAGTGGTGCATGGTCACAGCAGGGGAATACGATCACCGGTGACGCCGTTATGGATTATGCTGGACACGCAATGGCTCTCTCCGCAGACGGTAAGATACTGGCCGTGGGGGCTTACGTTAACAACAGTCAACGAGGACAGGTAAAAGTCTACAAACTAATCGAAGATGCTTGGATTCAGCAGGGCAATGCTATCACTGGCAATCAGGAAGGTAGCTTTGTGGGTAATTCAGTCTCGCTATCTTCGGATGGACAAACGCTGGCCGTAGGAGCGCATGGGTCTATTTCAGCGCGTGGACAGGTGGCAGTATATGCCCTAAAGGGCGGGGTATGGATTCCGCTAGGTAATACGATTAGTGGTGAGGCTGAGTATGATTATGCTGGTTTTAGAGTTGCGCTGTCTGCGAACGGGCAAACCCTAGCCATGAGTGCAATCGGCAACACATCAGAACGAGGTCAGGTGAAGGTTTATACACTGGTAGGCGGAGTATGGATACAGATAGGTACTAGTTTTCAAGGTGAGGCAACTGGCGATGCGGCTGGCTGGTCCATCGCCCTTTCCTTGGATGGGCAAACATTAGCCTTCGGGACAACTAACAATAACGCCAGCCACGGAAAGGTGAAGGCCTATAAAATAGTAAGTGGCGTATGGACCCAGCAGGGTAGCGACATCGTCGGAAACCAGGAGCGTGAAATGGTTGGTAGTTCGGTTGCCCTCTCCTCGGATGGGCAGACATTGGCCGTAGGGGCTGTCGGCAACAATAATTACCGAGGGCAGTTAAAAGTCTATAAGTTAGTAAGTAGAGTCTGGGTCCAGAAGGGTAGTGATATTAACGGAGAATTTCCGTTAGGTCAAGCTGGTGGTTCCGTTTCGCTTTCCTCTGATGGGCAGATACTGGCAATTGGTGCCCAAGAGTACTTCCCAAATAGTGGGAGCGTAAAAGTGTACCGGTTTTGCGACCTTCCCGTCAGCATTACTCCGAATTCCCAAACCATCAGCGCTGGCACCAGCCTGACTCTGGCTGCAGATGGTGGCGATAATTATTCTTGGAGTAATAGCCAAAATACGCCATCCATTATCGTAGCACCTACCACAACCACAACGTATTCCGTCACCAGCATTAGCGGAGTCTGCTCAACCACAGCCAACGTCACAGTGACAGTCCTGCCAACGGCCGATCTTACATCCATTGTTTATGCCCGGCCGGCACCGATCTATGGCAGTTCTATCTTTGGTGTGGTGGTGGATGTGGTGGAACTCAATTCGGTAGCCAGCAGTGGCAGCTTCTCGGTACGGGTTACCAAAGATCAGAAAGTTAACCTGGCCTTTGATGCGGGCTTAACCAGCGTCAATGGACGAACTGTACAGAACAGTGTATGGAATTTTGACAATTCGAATTTCAACTACTACATCTTAACCACTTCGGAGAACGTAGCAGCTGGCGACAAGCTATCGTTTGGCTTGACGGGTCAATTGAGTCCGGGGGCCTCTTCGGGCATTGTAACGGTCAGCTCAACAGTGCTGCCTGCAACCGTAGTCGAAGCCAGGTTGAATAATACCATCGACGCCGACAAGGTAGAATACTTTCAGCAGTAGCATCGATACGTTAAACTACAAAAAAGTCTGCTTTCAGTCGAAGGCAGGCTTTTCGCTTTTATCCACACCATAAGCAGGCGTAACGTCTGCCTTATTATCGGTAAAAAGAGAAAACCCTATAAAACTATCCCCCTTATTATATGTCCGTTTTGATCTGCATTCCTTAAGGATAATTTAAATTATAGACCCTGTTTCCCTATCACAAAATACGGCTCTTAAAATTTACCAATTGACCGTTTAGTTAATTTGTCCCTCAACCCTTTTCGATCATTCACGGGCGGCTACCTTTGCCGCTCTATTGATGATTGTCAATCAGTTCAAGCGTAAAATTTCCTCTAACCATCTATTCCTTTCGATTCATGGGTCTCGCTAATTCTCCATCGTATTCAATTACATTCATCAATCAACTGCCCCCGCCCAACAGCGGCAGTTTCGCTTTGTTTGCCGGTCAGAATAGCTTAGTCTGGTGGGCTAAATTTATGAATAGTGGCATTGGCCATCAGATCCCATTCCGCTGGCAACCCGAGCCTTGCTTTGTCTGGGGCGGACCAGGTGAGTTGCAGGGAGGAGACGTCTTTGTTCCCCAGCAGATTGTACCGGCTGATCTCACGGATCAAAACCAGATAACGTTAACCTACCTTAACAAGACGTTCAATTTTATTGATCAGAAGCCGGGAAGCCAGCCAGGGAGTCTCTTTGTCAGCGCCGATGGGTCAATCCCATCGGCCGTCGGTTCGGTAGGGATTGGTCTAGCCCAGCGGGCCACATTTATTGTAACGGCTCAGCCTTTTATGCAATACAGATTTACCCCCCATCTGGATTACTGGTGTGCCTTCGGCGATTACCGAACCGGGCAGATGATCGACTGGGAACAGGTAGCGAACAAAGCGCAAATCCATTTCGGAGTCAACCTATACGATCTGTATGCCATTCTGACCAAAGACAATACCTGGCTCTTTAAGACGAATGATGAGGTGAATCAACTGCTATCGGTAGCCCGTCAGCAGGATCCCGGTGTTACCCTTAATCAGCTTGACTTCTCAGTCACGCTCTAGCTTCTGATAAAGATCTTTTTAACATGTAAGCTCATAACATACCCTTCACCCCATAACCTCCCTAAAGCCATGGCTAGCAGCATTCAGATCAGAAATAACTTTTTTTACCTCGACGGCCAACGGTGGTCGCCCAAGGGCATTTGTTATCAGCCTCAAGACGGAGTCGATCCCCTGTCGGATGATCAGTTTTCCACCATTCAGGCCTTAGTCGAAGGCAATTGGAAAACGCTGGGTATTAACGCCATTCGCGTTTATCAGGTGGATCCAACCAAGCCGCACGACCAGGTAATGAGCTTGCTGGCCGCTAACCAGATCTACGTGGAGATAGGTGCGGTTACCGGTGATACAGCGATCAACTCCGCTAGCCCTCAGTACACCTTTGCCTTTCTTAACCGAATCAAAAGCGTTGCCGATGCCTTTGCTCAATACGACAATGTCCTATATTTTTCCATTGCCAACGAAGCCATTGCGCCCGGACCCAACAACTCAACTCTGGGCCATGCGATTCCCAGCATCGTTAAAGCCGGCGCCCGTGATTTGCGTGCGTACATGACCCAGAAAGGTTACCGGGCCATCCCCATCGGTTGCGCCGAACGCGATGCCCCTCCATACACCATTCAGGCAGCGGCTGCTTATATGTGCGGCTCACCGCAGGAACGACTGGACATATTGGGCTACAACTGCTACCGATGGGCAGGGGGCGATTTAATTGGTCACCTGACAGCGTACTATGGGCTCTACCAAAGCTTTCTGTTTAATAACGCTACTCCAGTTATTCCGGTGATCATGACCGAGTATGGAGCCAATACCATCCAGCCCCGTCCCTTCGACGATGTACCCTATCTTTTTGGGATTAAGCCAGTCGTAACGAACGGGAAGGACAGTGTCAATATGGCGGATATATTCTCGGGTGGATTTGTTTTCCGCTATCAAGAGGATGGAAACCATTTCGGCCTGGTAGATACCACTGGCCAGCCTACCTCCTTCGGCGGCTTTGCCAACTTACAATCCGCGTATCAGGCTATTACGGGGTTTCCGGCTGGCTCGCCCAACACGACAGGTAGTCTGGATTGCAGTGCACTCGGCACTAACCCTTACAACCTTGCCTTACCGGCCACTCCAGGCGGTGGCGGTAGTGGTCTGCCAACCGAACTTTCCGTCACGGTTACCAATGAAATCAGTCCGGCCACCAGCATCCAGTTAAGCTGTCTGGTTAATGACACCTGGACTTCGGTACTGACCATGACTCAGGGCCAGGCGGCGACCGGGACTAAAATCCCCGCCGGCACAACCCAAGTGCAGGTGGTATTCCGCTCGACCCAGGATGGGCAGTGGTATCAGGCCTGTGGCGTTGCTCAACCACTGTCGCTTCAAAACGGAGCAACCATCCGCGGCACCTGGCAAGGACCAGACGGACAGGGTGCCTGCCAGATTTCTGGATAAATCTGGTTATTGTGGTTCTTACTACCTGCTGACAGACCTATTTGTGCATAAGTCTGTCAGCAGGTATTTACTCCTGTCGTGCTCTAAAAGCCAAAACTAAGGCAAGTTGCCTGACAATTGGCTAAAGTCACAACATGAAAAACTATTCCGACAAGATTAATCTGGATAAGACGTATAATCCCTCTCAAGTCCAAGGGTTCACTAGGGCTACAACTCCTAAAAAGAGAGCAATTACTACGATTAGAATAAAAAGCGTGATCCAAAGCCAGTGAATCCTGCTCCGATTCATCAAGACAAGAAATCTATGTCTTTGGTATCCCTCAAAGCTTTCATCCGCAGCTTGTTTTAGTTCAGTAAGCACCCGTTCAGAATGTTTACTGGGAATGTGCTCATTGATTCCCGCCAGATCGGGATCATCTAAATGCGGCAGTAGTTCATCAATAGCTAGTTGGTAATATTTTGCCCGTTCCATGTGGCTGCTACATGTCGGGTAGTGTTTCGCGCTGAATACTATGCCAAATAGAGCAATACCTAATAACAGCAGAATTGCCGGTAAATCAGCATAGTTAACGTGTTTATCAACCGTAACCAAGGTGATAATTGCGCCAACCAAGATCAGTATTAGATTAGATACAGTGGAGCGCTGAGTTTCTAAATATCTGCCGTGTGAGGTGTGTTCGCCAAACATCTTCCACAGAGATCTAGTAGATTCTTTTTATCTTCTCTGGTCATATTATCTTCAGTCAAGCGGTAGTATCTCAATTGAATTCAATTAACGGGATAACTAAAAACAAATTAAAAACCAGCCTGACAGTACGGGACTGGATTAGCGTAGGGGGAGTAAACTCTTTGAGCCATTGACGAACTGAACTGTTGTTCCTATTAAAAAAAGTATCTGTTAAAACTCAGGAGCATCTTTGTGTTTTCTAGCCATATCGTCTTGACATAAAACCGATTACTCGATGAAGAAATATACATAAACTCATCACTCTTGCAGTAGATCACCCGCCCGTTTAGCCCACTGCTGCAAACGGGCTAAAGCGGCTGTCTTATGGGAAGTATCAGAACCATTCGTTTTCACAAAGTACGCTTCATCTTCCCGGCTGAATAGGTTCACCACGTTAGCCGCTTGGAGATAGATTTCTTTTTCGTCAGCCGTTGCGCCGAATAGGTTATTGATCAGCTCCTTGACGGTATGGTATTGGTCGCGGATGGTGGCATTGTCTGTCGAAGGACTTAGGCTGCGAAAAACCTGGATTTTCGAATCAATCTGTTGCTTAATGGCTGCGTTGTTCATACGTTGAATTTGGCTTATTTTTATCTCTAACCCGCTGTTGCCAGTCATTGTTGCTCGTACAGCGCGACTGATAGCTGTCTATAAACCGCCAGAATTTACTTTCTGAGTCTATAAAAACAAAAAGCCCCGCCGTAAAAGCAGCGCTTCAAATGACTTAAGCTGGGTAAAAGTTTAGCAACCCATCCTGGCATATCGCAGATCTTAGCACGAGCGTCACAAGACCAATATTCTCTCTTTTGGCCAGAAACGGAATATTTACAAGGTGAAAGTCTACTTGGATGAACCAAATTATAAATAAGGGTAATTAAGAACGTACGACTTGACGGGTCCTTCCTCAACCTATCGGTATTCTCTTAGCCAAATCCACTCAATTTCTACTGATTGCCTGAGGCAACTCAGTGGGAGTTAGTTCAGCCGCTTGACCAGATTCCCGACCCACCTCCAGCAATAAGTTTATCAGCCTTGTTTGAAGTTCGGCGTCCACCTGATCGATATAGTGAATGGCAACCTGCAATATATAGTTTTCTAAAAGGGTCGTCATGAGTTGAGTTTTGTTAGACACTACCATGGCAGTACAGTAGGTTTATCATTACGTAAAAAAGTGTACCCTACATGAAAGCATTAGCCGTATAGCTAGGGTAAACTTTAGATAACAGGGATTAGCTTCGTAACGGGGGGCAGTAATAGCCAAATGGGCTTCTCTACGAAAAAGCAAATCGCAGGAGTTTAGTGATGGCATCAATTGGCAAGCTATCGTTTTTGGCCCGTCAAAGATCGGAACCTCTCGCATAGCGGACTGTTAATTCCGTCCCAAATCCTTTCATTCCTGTCTCAAATCGTCCATTTGGAGACGAAATGTCGTTTTTCTTGGGGGTGGCCGCTGCCATCTGATCGTACGAATGTTAGCTACTCCCCTTAAACCAAAGTTATGAGCATTGATAAATAAAACAGCCACGATCCAGTAGACGGTGGCTGTAAGTATTATCTTTTCTAATGTGAAGCTCTATCTCACTGCTGAAAATACTCGATCTTGTCGGCATCAATGTTGTTGGTGGTGCGGCTCTCGCCCCCACCTACCACCGTCGCACTGCAATTAATCATGCCTGTAGTGCTGCCTGCCGCCAGCTGACCCGTTAAGCCAACGCTCAGCTTGTTGCCCCCGCTAATCGATTGACTGGTGGTTAAGATGTAATAACTGGCATCGCTGCCCAAGCTCCATAGCCCATTCTGCACACTGCGACCCTCTACGCTGGTCAAGGCTCCGTTCAGACTCAAACTCATCTTAGCGTCTTTGGTGATCTTGACCGTAATAGGGCCACTGCTGGCCACCCCGTTGGTCTCCACCACATCCACCACCACCCCGAAGGGGGCTGTGCCATAGACTAGCGTTGGCCGGGCGTAGAGCAGCACCGTTAGATCGGGGGGCTGTATCGCATTGACACCTACCGTCAGGCTCTGGCTACAACTGCCCTGAGTGACGACAACGGCAAAGGTCTTCAGGCCAGGGGTAGTCAGGCTGACCGAGACGGCTGAACTGGTGGCGGGAGAACTCAGACTGGCCCCCGCCGGAGCCGTCCAGAGGTAGGCACTGCCCCCCGTGGCACTCAGACTGATGGTACTCCCTACCAGGGCGGTACTTGATGAAGCGCCTAGGGTAGCGGCAAGCGTACTGTTGACATTAATGACCTGTGAATCGGTAGCCGTACAGCCGTTGGGGGACGTAACGGTTACCGAGTAGGTGCCTGCCGTGGTGACCGAGCGCACCGCAGATGTGGTGGCATTCTCCCAGCGATACGTGCCCCCACCGGTAGCCGTTAAGCTCAACGCGGTGGTTGTGCAGGTCAACGTAGCGCTGACCGGGGTTAAAATGTTGGCTGTGGGTGTAGTTGTATTGCTGATGACCGTGGTGCTGGTGGTGCTCACGCAGCCATTGGCGTTGGCCACCCGCACCGAATACGTACCGGCTGTGGTGACCGAGCGGGTGGTCGTGGCCCCCGATGTGCCCAGCACCGTCCCACTCCCGTTAGTAAAGGTGTAGCTGGTGCCCCCCGATGCGGTTAAGGTGACGCTGGGTTGGGCACAGCTCAGCGGGCCATTGTTGGTTAAGGTCGCCGTGGGTAGCGCATTCACCGTTACGTTAACACTACCGGTCGCCCGGCAACCCACGGCGTCACTGACCAGAATACTGAAACTGGCTACGCCTGCGGTGGTGGCCGTGGCCGAAGTGGGGTTGAGGTTGGTACTGCTCAGAGACGCGCCAGCCGGTGCTGTCCAGGTGTAGGTATAGGGCCCATTCAATGAGCCACTGGCTGTAGCCTGTAAGCTACTAGGGCTACCCACACAAACCGTATTTGGCGTAGCCAGTGCGGTCACTGAAACGGTATAGGGCGTACCTGCGAACTCAGCGGCCCCCATATCGATGGTACGCACTTTACGGGTGTTGCCCAGCACATCAGTGGTGGTGGCATTGGCAGTCTCGTCGCCCGCGTCAACAGCCGGGGCGCAAGGTAGTAGTTCAGGTCCGGTGGCGTTATCAAAAGGCGATTGGGTCGGTGAGAGGTTGTTGCCATTGTTGGTATAGCCGGTCACGCCCGGCGAAATCAAACAGTAGCTGGCATTGATGGTGTAGCCCCCAAGATTTATGAACGGACTTCCATTATTCCATAGGATGCAATTGGTCAACGTAGCCACACCCGCGGTCCCTGCTAACACGGCACCATTAGGTGAGCGATTGTCTCTGAAGGTACAGTTAATTAGCGGTAAATTGCTAGCACTAGCGATTGCTCCGCCGAGGCTACTGGCCGAATTTTGACTAAAATAGCAATTGATTAATGTTTGAGTATCGTATGTTAAAATTGCACCCCCCTGAGTGCCTACATTACTGACAAAACTACAGGCCGTCAATTTCGTCTTTTCACCAGCCGTTTGACAATAAATCCCTCCACCGCCAGAAGCAGAGTTTCCGACAAACTGACACTGATTTACGGTTGGACCACTACCGAAATTGAACATTCCTCCCCCACGTACATCATACCCAGAGGAGGTGCCATTGGCGTTCCCCATGGCGATAACGACCCCATCCAAAATGGCGGTGTTATTCAGGCCATTGTTATTATGATAGAAGACGTGATAGCAGTTGTCGCTTGGCGAGTCGAGGGTGCCAATATCACCCGATAGGGTGGTTGAGGATGGACTGGCCGTGCGCGCGTTAATATTGCCTTCACTGCCACTCACGCCGGTGAACCCACCCAGTACGCTGACGTTATTCTTGAGCGAGAAGGCCGCATTACGAGGGTCGGACAGACCGGTTGTGTTTGGGGTATAGGTGCCTGCTGCCACCCAAACCTGATTGCCCGAGGTGGAGGCATTGATCATGGCCTGTAGATCGGCGGAGGCATTCGCCCAGGAGCTGCCATCCCCCAGGCCTGAAGCGGTCGGTTTAACGTACCGAATGGGCTGAGCCTGAGCACCGAACATGATCAAACCAAAAAGAACTCCTAGCAGGAGTCGAATAGGAAATAGCTGTGTACGCATAAAGAAACGGGTTAGAAAAGAGATTCGAAACGGTACATATGAAGGGAGGTGGCTAAGTGATTTGTAAAAGGGTAGCCATGAGTTGAAAACATCGTATTTTCAATTCAACAAAGATTAAAACTATTATTTAGCCGGACTTTCAATTCCGTCTCAAATGCTTTCAATCCTGTCTCAAATGGTCCATTTGGGAAAAATATCTTTTTCTTCTACACACCCCCTCGAGGTTTTAATAAACACCCAGTCACTCAGATGCACTGACGCATCATGACAAAGGCTGGCTGTGATTTACATAACAGACATAAACATGTTACGATCTTATTGGTGTAGATAGGATTCATTCTTATTTCATAGAATGGGTATTTGAATGCTCGGTACTAATCGTGCCAGGTATTTTTTTTGTGTGCAACCTGGCCACTTTTAGCTTAAAAAAACTACTCGTTAGGCCGTTTGCTAACTAAAATTCCACCTTCGGAGTACCTATCTAAGCAATTGGTTAACTATCCTAAGTCGATAAGCCAATACTACCCTCCCTAAGTTACCTTCAGGGTAATTGGCGCACTCAGACAGACTTTAGTTATACACTTTAATCAACACGAGTGGAAATTATTAAACGTAACCGGGCCGCCACGATTGAGCGGATCGTAAATGCATTAGAACAAGTTCTTGCCCAGGACGGACTGGAGGGGCTGTACGTCAGCGTCAGTAAAGTACTTGTCTACCGCTATTTTGGCAGTATTGATGGCTTATTGGAATATTATGTGCGCCTGGGGCGGGTGGTGCCGAATCCCCCGCCGGACTGGCTAAAGCAGATTCAACCTGCTCACCCCTAGGAGCTGGCACCCATCTGGTCGGCTCAGGTCCTGCAACTCTTTCGCCAGATTCGGTCTTCCCGCTCGGCCCGCGAATTGATCAAAGCGACGGTGAAGGACAATGATCCCCAAGCCGACATCATTAGCAAGACTCTGGACAATGAGCTAACCAGACTCACTCATCAACTGGCCTTTGTCAGGGAGGGGGATTACCAGGCAATCTCAGCCGTGATGCTGGGGGATTTGTCCTACCTGACGATTCAGGCCCAGCTCGATCGGACGGTCATTGGTATTGATCTGCGCAGTGAAGCGGGCTGGCAGCGTATTGAAGAAGCGGTGAAGGCAATCTACAAGGCTATCAATCAATTCGCGATGAATTCGCCCAAGACTCAGTTTTCACTTCGGAAGGAATCGCTGGCCGCCAGCGATTGTTAAGTCATAAACGGCCCTATAGTCCTAACAAAAGCCCCACTGCTTAGCGGGGCTTTTGTCTTATCGTGGCTCCCCAGAATCCGCCGTTGAATCAGGCTTCCAGCCATATTAGCAAAGCTACTCAGGCATTGGTACCGTCCTTTTGGGAAGCTAAAACATACGCCCATATGTTACCAATAAAATATATTTATAAATATATAGAAATAGACAATGTATTGTGCATAGCTTTAGGTGACTTATGTTTAGTCATCTCTCTCCGGATCAATGACCTATTCACCCTATGACGAAGCTGCTTTACTCACTCTTCTTCGATCAGACGATCAAAAAGCGTTCGAAGAACTTTACGGCCGATTCGCTCCCAGATTACTTACCTGCCTGATGGAGATCATTCAAAACCAGGCTCAATCAGAAGATTTACTTCAGGATAGCTTTATAAAAATTTGGCGCCATCTCCCTCAGTACGATCCACTCAGAGGGCGGTTGTTCACCTGGATGCTGCGAATCACGCGTAACGTTGCCTTCACCCATCTGAAACTGTCCAGACGAGCCGAGCAGCGAATTGATGATTTTGACTACGACTCGCTAGGGGCCGTAACACCCTCCTATTATGCTGTTGGCCTGGATCATTGGATTAAGTCAACCTTAGGGCCTCATCACCGTCAACTGATCGATCTGGTGTATCTTCAAGGCTACACCAGGCAAGAAGTAGCTGACCAATTCGGCTTACCCCTGGGAACCGTGAAGTCCAGCGTCCATCAGGCCATTAAGCGATTAAGAAACTCCGAATCGGCTATCGGACGGCTTCCCTAGAAACATCAGGTGTTTTGTTGCGACAGATCCCGACTAGCCAACGGCTTGGTTTTCTCCTAGTAATCCCCTCTTAGCCCTTCTGCTGCGAATGAAACTAGTTCTTACTCCGGTTGAGGTTCCGTTCATGGTTGGCGATACGGTCTGGGTTGATCAACCCCTGGGAACCGCCCATGAATTTCCTTATTTTCAAGCCACCATCCTGCAAATTATTCTGGATGGCAGTCTGCGTAACAGCCTGCTGGTACGGCAGCGCTCAGCAACTCATGAACTAACGGTGAGTAGCGCCATCTACAGCCTTAAGCCGGTTGGACAATACGCCGGGTTGCCCCGGATCAATGTCGAACTACAGCTTATCCCCTTCCGTCCAATCTTTTTTGAGACCAAAGAAGAATTAATGGATTACCGAAATCGACTCATCGAAGCGAAATAAAGTGATAGCGCGTAAACACTTGATTAATAAAACACGTGTTTTCCGGCTGTTTTGAGCGGTGTCTGTACTAGACCTTTGAGGACTCGTAAAGTCCAGTCAATTCTCTACTCTCCCTACAGTTTAGCCATGAGAAGTCTAATCAAGAACGTTGCCTATTTGGCCCTCGTGTGTGCCGGTATTCACGCCTGTGGCACCTCCCAGACCGTTCGCACTACGGCCTCCAGCAACTTACCCCAGGATGTGCTGCAATCCTGTGTAGTTAGCCCTGAGATGTTTAATTCATGGTTTGCCAGCGGCAAAGCCACCGAAAATGGCTTTGTAACCCCGGCCAACAGCGTTACGTTTGTCCATGATAATAATTGCGATTTCTACCGCTGGTCAGAGCAGATGTTTTTATGGCTCACGTCGAGTTCTTCCGGGGTGTATGGCAATGGCGGGACCGTTTTAGAATCAGCGCTTTTTTATGACGTCTCACCAGCTGATGCCAGTGGCCAGCGGACCTTGATGCCCCATCAGACCGGCATTCCGTTTCGCATGGACAATCATCTGCTTAAGAATGGGCCCCATCGATTACCGGTTATTCGAGACAAAGCGGGTAAACTATTTGAAGTAGAAACCCTACCCGGCAGGGCCAAGGTTAAAGATGCGGATGGTAAAATAACGGAGGTGCACGGTATCGACGAGAGCACCAATGGCCGGTCCGTTCTTAGAGACAAACTTGGTAAAGTTATTCGGCAGCCAACAGCAATTGTAGGTCGCCACCGGCAGCGTACCGTGCAGAAAATACAGGTCGGCACTAGAACAATCTTTCTGGATGCCGCCGGGAATCAAATCCAGACGGAGGAGGGACAAGCAACCGGCAATGCACTTATGGCGCAAAATGGCTCACTCGTGTATTACCTGACGATGGTGAACGACGTATACGCTTTTTTTCTGACGGGTTCCAAGAATGGCCGCTTTAGCCGCAGTCAATTCCCGACTACCGCCCCAGCCCGGGATAGTATTTGCGCCTTAGCCAGGGCTAATCATGTTCAATTACCCGACTCGAATGCATTGGCTATTGAGCTTAAGACATCTTGGGTGGAAGCTAAGAATCTGCCCAATGCCAGTAGTTATATTACGGTTGATGCGACCATTCCTACGTACGATACGACGAGCAACCGGGAATGGGTTCCTACTGGAGAACGAGTCGCTAAAATGGCCCTGGTTGGCATGCACATCGTGGGGAGTGTGGCCGGGCATCCAGAAATGATCTGGGCTACTTTTGAGCACAAAAAAAACACGCCCAATGCTAGTTACGCTTATCTGGACGCAGATAGTACGTCTAAAACAGTACCCCAGGATACAGGGGAAGGCTGGCTATTCAGCAACAGCTCCAGCGGAAGCGTCAATGTTCCCCATATGAGCGCGAACGGCGATACGCTCAGTGCTGACTCCATCTTTACCATTTCCGCAAGCAATACCTTGAGGGCTATGCCCTGGGGAAGCGCGATGGATTCGCTGACCAATCAACAGGATCGAAGCTCAGCAGCTTCGAACAGCGAAGTCATTTCACTCAACAACACTATACAGCAGCTATTGGCGGGCAGTGATATTCGGAAAAATTATTTATTCATTGGTGCCACCTGGACGCAAGGAGGGGCTGCTCCCAATGGCAGTAATTACGGAACGGATACAATACCTGGCGTAGCCATCGGCACCAGCGCTCTGGCAAACAGCACCATGGAAACGTATCTTCAAGGCCCTTCCAATTCCTGTTTATTTTGTCATTCCGTTTTTGATCGTGCTCATCCTAGTTTATCTCCCGACACCATTAGCCACATATTTACCCCGCTACAACCCTTAAGTTTGGCCACTGTAGCCACGAAGAAAAAGAAACCGTAGAGCATCTGTATTTTTAAAAAGGATGTATTAAAACCGCGAATTCTCATTTGCCATTTTGAGCAGGCAAACAAGAATTCGCGGTGAGCTTCTCTGTCAACTGACATCCGCAAAAAGGGTACACTTCAAGCGTACCCTTTTTGTCAAACAAGATTTAATTGGTTAGTCGATTTACTTAATTTAAGATATAATTTACTAAATGCCATGTTGATAACAACTCGTTTAGACTGGGAAGCAGTCAGATAGCTTAGAAGACTCTGTCGTAGATTCTTATTGCTATAACCTCAGTAGCTCCTCAAATAGATTTTGGGCCTGATACATTGATTCACAAACAGCCCGTTTGTACTGAGCCAGCAATTGACTAAACTAATCGTAGCTGAGGGGCGCTTGGTCGACCGCGGATTGGGTCGGCTCAGCAGAATTGGTGTGGTTCAGGTTCATACGTAGAAAGGATGGTGAACGAGCTGATCCCAATCAGCGGGTATAAAACTACGAGCCGCGCCCGCTTATTAAGCTTTTTTGCGTAGCGTTTTTTTAGTCCTGTTCTGTCGCATTACCAAGGAATTATTGTTGGGATCGCGGAAGAAAAAAAATTCATCCACATACCCTTCATCTGATTTATTTTTGATGATGATCTTACCATCAGCGCTGTCGATCACCACCTTTTCTGATTGAAGATAGCTTAATGCCGCCTGTAAATTATCGACAATAAAGCTGGGCCCGGAACCTATGTTGGGTTTTGGGCTTAAAGGGGATACAATATCTTTGTAAAGTCCGATCGAAAAATGACCTTTAGCCGCTGGCATATCTAGTTCCATATAGGAATCCAGACCAAAATTGCCATCTGAATTTATCATGTAGTTTTCATTGACGGTGAAGGTGAAGTTTAACAGCTCGCAATAAAAACGACTCGACTTGAGCATATCGCTGATGGACAGCTTGACCACAAGCCTGGAAGAAGACAATTTCATGGCATATCCATTTATTCAACTACATATTCAAAGCTGGGCCCGGCTACATAACCCGGATGATTCGGGTCGGGTATGGCCAGCAACTTAAGCGCATAAAGCCGCAAGGAGAACATGATACCCATGGCAGTATTGATCTTGTCGGGCTGCCCGTTGAAGGTCTGATGCAGGCAGTTGAGCAGCGAAGTGTAATTGTAGTTGAAGAATCTGCTGTTGATGTAAGCCTGCGTATCCTTTGGATAATCATCCATTTTCGGGTTGGGCCACATATTGGGGACCTGGTCTGGGTTAAAGGCAATAGCAGGATCACCGAACATATAGCCTCCGGCCGGGTCGGGCAGGATGGTTTTGCCTTCGTAAATTTCCTGGAAGCGGTAATAATGCGCCAGTTCGTTTACGTCGTTGTCATCCTTCGGCGCGACAAATGGATCGATGGGCGAGCCTTCCCCCTGATCGACGATGATCTTAATGCCTCTTATTGCCGTGGCTTCGTCGGTAATTCGGAAAAGCAGGGTTTCAGGATAGAATTTCTCATACGTCATCTGATCCTTTACATTGCCGGTGAAGATGGTTGTTCCGGCAGCCTTGGCAGCGGCTTCCAGGTTACCGATCAGATCGATGATTTTGGCGTAGAACATACCGATGGTCATTTTTTCCGGCCCGACCGAAAGCGAATGGATGGGAACATGCTTTTCCGGTTCTTCAATGCCCATGAATACTTCGTTGACGAGTTCTTTCGAGAATTTTTCGATGGGAACGATCAGGCCGGTATCGATAGCGCCGGGAAGCGGTCCGGGATACCGTGGGATAAAACCGGGCTTGTTCAACACCGGGCGGCCGCCGACGGCATTCAATAGGTTGCAGGCGATGGACAAATGCAGCATTTCTTCCCCCACCACGGATCCGATCAGGTTCGATATCTCGTCGTTTCCGGTATTGAACAGCGTGAAATTGGCCGTTAGGTAAGGCGGAATGGTTGCGTGTTCAAGTTCAATGGCCGTTTGTAGTGCCTTCCTGAGGTCGGCAATGGTCTCAAGTTTTACTTTTTTAAGGAATATCATGCTTCAGCTCTTTTTGTTGTACAGTTCGATTGTTTCAGCGGGCTTATTGGTTACGCTGTCCAGGTAGTCTAAGATTACCTTCTTTTTGTAGGCGGAGAGGTCGCGGGTGGCAGGCATGTAGTTTGGATCGTGCGGATCCTTGCTGAAAACCAGCTTTAATATCTGGGCGTTTCTATCCACTACCGCCTTGTCGGCCAGGTTGAAAATGCCTTTAGACATTAGCGGGTATAGGTTGGCGTACTGCTGCATGATCGGCTGCATGAAGTTATCCCAGTCCGGCGCGATTTTTGTCGCTGGCGGGCCGCTGAAAATCAATAAGCTGACAAAATTTTCCGGATTACAGTCTGTTGCGAAATCCTGGGTTGATAAGTTGTACGAAAGGCCGTATATCTGTCCGTCGATATAGCCGCGCGGATTCCCGGGATCGGGTGCGACAAAGCTGTATGTAGCCTTGCCGTTGGCATCCGTTACGGCGGTGGCAGGCTTGGCGGTATTAGCCTTCACAGATACTGTAGAAGGAAACATCAACAAAGCAGGCGTCCCTATGGCCGGCGCTGGCGAGGGCGGCTCGCTGGGAATATTACTGGCAGGCCCAAGGAAACTATTGCTGACGGTATTATCCTGGATTTCTATGATGGCATTAGGCAGCGGTTTGCCAAGATTGGTGGCATAAAACTGGATCTCGCATTTGTCATTTGGATTAAGTCGGAACACAAACTTGTCCGCCCTGACAAACTGCGTGTTTTCGGCTAAGAAAAACCCGTAAGTTGTGTTGGTCTCCGCGGTAAAGACATCATTCGGAGTCGTCACGGCCTGGGCGACTACAATTGGATACGTGATGGCCAACTGCAACTGCTCGGCTGTGAGCGGAAAAGTACAGATGCCTGACGATTTCATATACCAGCCCGGCGCGGTGTAGCCTATCTTACCGAACTCAACAAAGGCCAGATCGCTTGGCGTACCCTTGTTTACGCCAATGCGCAGATCACCGGCCTTAACAACGCCATCCACATTGAACTGCAGCGAGTTCCCCAAGTCCAGTACCAAATGGCCTAGTTCTTCATTGACCAGCGCTACGCCGTAATTGGTAGGCGTTCCTCCCGCCGAGGCTAATTGCCGGCCTAATACGAAATGCTTCGGCTCAGTGGCAGCGTGGGGGCCTATCGCACCTGCAATTCTTCCCAGCGTAAACTGCGGTGAAGTATTGTTGCCATCATACCGGTCGACGGTAAATTCAATGGACAGCTGCTTAGGGCTTACTTCCCGTAGTTCGTTGAGGTAGCGGGATTTGGAATAGGCGTGGTCCCATGTTATATTTTTAATAACCGACTGGTAAAAAGCGGCTGCCCCTCCGTCAGCCGTCATATCAACAGACCGGTTGAACCAGATGTTGGTAAATGGCGCCACTTCATATTCGCCTTTCATCATTGCCGTTCCTTCCTGCCCGACAATTCTTACGATGAATCCCCAAAGCTCGGATACCATCTGCTGCTGGCTGTCGAGATCTACGATCTTGCCAGCGGTGCGGGCGTCTGTGTCCATGACCGACATGCCGATTACCGGGTCGAGCAGCGGATTGTCGGTGCTGGTGCCATCCTGGTAAGTAACGCTGGTGATTTGGCAGCCGATAAAGCGCCAGTTACCGGTGCCATCAGGATTCCACCAGCCGTTTAAATCGGTTGCCGAGGAATAATCCTGATAGCTTGCCTTGAAATTAGCGTTGTCGAAATGGGTCGGATCATTGTTAACGGTTGATGGATCGGCCTGAAACTGCCCGGAAAACGTAAGCCTGGGCACATTTAAGTAGGACATATGATAGTAGGTTTAACAGGGTTGGAATTCTATAAAATTGGTCCTTTCACGCTCAGGTGATTGAGACTAGTGGTATGCGCAGCAGACTTCATCCATTCAGTTAAACTACCCGAATGGGTTTAAGAGGATCCTGTGTTTTCGCAGTTATACTATTGATGGGAAATGATAATTGACTAATTGTGCCGTAAATATTCTGTCGTTATCGATAGAAAAACAGCGTGTAAACACGTGTTTTTACCAAAGAAGCACTTAACAGGGGGTTGGCATAAATACTTAAGTAAACGTACTGAAATGCAGTATACCCACTTAATGAAGGTAATCTAGCATGAGCTGCTCTAGTAAACGATATACATGTTGATAATTCCTAGGTAAATTTTTATTAGTAAATCGCCCCATCGCCACGTTTGGGTCCTTATTTGGCCTCTCAGCAATCATTCTACCAATCGACAACGAAGAATCAGCTAAAACAGGCTACCTTCGCTTACCTACCGTACCTTTCCGGAATGCCCCGCTCTAAGCAACTGCCCAAACCCATTAGACGCCATTACGTCGGTGAGCCGGTCATTGTGATTCCCCTGACTCAACTCGAAGCGCTGCTGCAACACTTAATCGATATCGCCATGCTCGACCGCAAAACGCCTGGCCAGCAAGCCGCCGTCTGGCAGAATCACGAAAAGATTCTTAAACACTGCCAGGCTGAGATCGATGCGGCCAAAGCGTTCTACCACATCGTCAGTTGATTAGCAAGGGGCCGTACATACGTGCGAATTGATGCCAGAAAAACCGTTAGCTCATCCCATTCACTCCCCGCGCGTACCTGACTCAGAAAACTCTTCAATTGGCTGGAAAGGGCCTTTTTGTCAAAAATCGCTCGGGACGGGCTCACTCAGCTGCTTTTCCAGTTGGTCAACCCACAAGCCTTTATCGTAGCGATCGATGACCATATCACCGGTGGTTTCTTCCCGACGGATGTACACCTGAGCAGGCCTTGACGAGTCAGCCCTGGGCCGTTCGCTCCAATGAGATGATTGCCGGTTTTTAAGCCAGAAGATTGCCGCCGTAACGTTGGTTGGATGGGTAATGCTTGATCGTCGGCGTGAGTACGACCTGCCCGTTATAAACCGAGATATACGTATCGGGGTGCGAATAGCCAATGGCCAGCTGGTAGAGCGCCTTGGCTACTTTGGCATTAGCGATCGTTTTCCCGGCTTTAACTGACTCGGAAAACTCAACGTGACGCTTTTTCCAGTGGTGCAGCGTGCGCAGGCTGATGGAAAGGAACTCGGCCAGTTGCCGGTCGACGGCGCCTAACAAACAGTAGTGATACACCAGCCGGGCGTACTCGGGTTGATAGCGGCCAGGCTGACCACCCTTGTTGCCGACGGCGTTACGTCGGCCCCGCATTGACTGGGCAATTTTACGCTTGGAGGATGGGTCGTGTTGGGCTCCCTTTTTCATAGATGAAATATAGCCAAAATGACCGATATTAATCACAACAGAGAGATAGATAAACTAAGTTTATGCACTCCGATACGCGTACGCGCGCGAGAAAAGTTTTCAGTGAGCATCGTCGTCGTTGCCAGCCGCATCGAAAATGCCCTTGTCAGCGACGAACGAGGTTTTCGATCTGTACAGAAAATATCTAAAAACCGGCTATACAGCGAAATCAAGGTTTTTCCGGGGGTCATTTCGCGTATAGGCACAAGTAAGTACGCAGTGCTCAATACTATCAAAAAGTAGAAATGCCCGATTCGAATTCATCGTCGGTTTCCTCTTCGTCAACGTCAATTTCATTTTGATCTAATTGATTAGGTAGGTTGATCACTTCGATAATCACACTGGGATCTTTCCGCGTTACCCTGCCATTCTCATCTACTTGGTAATGCTGATCAATATCGGCGTAGTCAACTTAAATCTTTTTCATGGTGGCTGTGGGTGTAGAATTACAAATTATCGAATGCCTCATCAATCAACTCATTCTCAAACGAAGCCAGGTAAGTCTGGGTAATGCTTTCGGTCTTGTGTCCCATTGATTCAGATATCACGGCTGTCGAAACGCCTGACCGCTTCAGCGCCGTAGCGAAACTGTGACGAGCTACGTAGGTGGTTAAAGAGGTTTCAATACCGGCTAGCTTACCAATGGCTTTCAGATCCTGATTGACCTGACCTTTGATCTTATGAAGCCGGTTAGCTATCTGAACGGACGTTTGATGCTTTTCCGGATTGAGAATACCGAATACGTACGAGTCAGAATTAGCGAACGTAAAGGGGCGATAGTAATCCAGGATGGCTTTTACTGGCTCGGATAGCTTGAGGTTAAACAGCCCTCCTGTTTTCTGACGAACATACTGCAAGCGCCCACCTTGCACATTACGCCATTTGAGTTGCGCCATATCCACATAATTGATCCCTCCACCATAATAAGAGAACAAGAATAGATGCTTAGCCAGTAGAAGTCTTGATGTATCGACCTCAACGGCTTCAATAGTGCGAATATCATCTTTGGTAATTGCCCGCTTACGGGTCGATAGATCGAACTTAGCCAGGCTGAATTTATCTCGTTGCGCGGTATGCCGACTAAAAGGATAAAGATCAGCAGGTAACAGCTTTTCACCAATAGCCCGGTTCATAGCAGCCCGAAGCGTTCGGAAATAAACGCTCATGGTTGTATCTGTACATCCCTCGCTACGTAAGTAAGTTTCAAAGCGGTTTAGAAACGGAACGTTTACGCTGGAGATCGGACAATCTTTGTCGTGGAGGAATTTAGCTAATACCCTACGCGTATCCCTATATACGTTGGCATTGCCTACCTGTTTAGCCTGTTGCAACTGCTCAACAATATGCTGAAAGTAATTCAGCAGCATTGCCCCCCTACGTTCTTTCGGCGGCTTCTTGCTGTTTTCAGTAACAGCGTCAATCAGCATCTCAATTGTAAAAGGGTGTCCTGTATCCTGTAGCTGTTTGGCGGTGTCAGCGTAGGTAGCTTCCCACTTCTTAATTAATGCTAATAAACGCTTCTGTTCTGGATGACTACGGCGGGGAATTTCCTTATCAGCATCCCATAAGCTCAGCGGGCAATTCTCTCCGATTGATATATATTTACGGCCACCATCTTTTGTAATTCGTAGTCGTAAAGGGTGCGAACCATCAGCTAGGGTCTTACTGGTGTAAAGCATTACCTTTACTTGGGGCAACCGCTCAGTAGGCAGAGGATTGGAGGCCATTATTACCGGTGTACATAAAGGTATGGCAATAACCATTAATATCCAACACTAACCAGTACTATAAAAGTCTACTGTTCATTGATAATCAGAATAATAAATAATGACAAATTTTATCAGACAATAAAAGCTATATGCCTTACAAGCAGAGGGTCGGCGGTTCGAACCCGTCAACTCCCACCACTGAAAATCAAGCACTTAACAGATATTGTTAAGTGCTTTTTTATTTTGGTTGAAACGTTGGTTGAAACATTCTTTGTTTGACTATTCTTAGGCCTAAGAGTAGTAGAAAAATAACGTTCGGGTAAATCAGGATTATTTGGCTAACAATCCCAATCCGGCGGATAGTCTTGCAAAATTTCTAGAGCTAATGGCTCTCCATAAATAGTATGACCCTCTATATTCCATTGTGGTAGACAAAGTAGATCACGTAAATCTAAGTTGGATTTGTAAGCGTGCTTCTCAACATAGTCGCTAACGGCTAACTTAGTAACCAAACCCTCTAAAGGAATGGCTTTTTTACTCCATTCTTCGAATTTCCCTGAATCAGGCCAGAGTACTACCTCACAACCTGCTAATGCTTTGAATTTATCTGAATTATTCCAGGAGTTTCCAGTCGATCCACCTGAGGCTAGCCAGTTAAATTCTGGATAAACAATGCTAGCAGTAATGGCTGTTGATTCACCTTCGACAAAAGCAACTTTCTTCTTAGGGTACAAGGATATAAGGTGCAAACCAAAATAGCACTGCTCCAGGTGGACCTTCTTTTTTCGTAATAGGTACTTCCCCGCAAACCAAACGCCAGGGTCGGGTTCATAATGATTCGTTTTCCGGTTAAGCCTTGGAGGGAGCTGTTCTGGTTTAGCCCGTCGTCCAGTTTTAGGACTGAATGGAATTACTTTGATTTGGCATAGATTGTTAACCTGATCATATTGAGGCAAGGTAGTGGCAAACATATTTTCAAACACCCAGTGTTTTGATGTTCCAAGCCGATATAGTTCGAAAGCTTTGTAAGTTTCAGATACACCAAACATAGTAGACAGCCAAATAAATAAACCATTCCGCTGAAATCCTTGGCGGCAAGGTTCGTAACGTTCGTTTGGAATATAATCCGGCTTAGTTGATGGGGCATTTCTTGGTGGAAATGGCTGCCGTGAAGTATAATAGCCATCCTCAAGACCATAAGTACGCGCCAGTTCATAAATAGCATCAGTCATAGTGAGTCTATGTACTTGGGCATAGGCGGTTACTGGGTAAATTCGGGTGCCAGTTTGAAAGTTTTGAATATATGGCTTGCCTCGCTGGTCATTACGATAAAACACTTCAGCACTATGCTTCGTGGTATCGAACAAACGAATAGGCTGCCCACCTTGACGTAATTCTACCCCTGTGACAGATTCCAATATATGAGTCCCGAATTCAATTTCCAGATGATCGCAGAGAGTGGTTAGCTTCATGCTGTTATTGTCAAATGATAGTGCCAGAATAAATTTGGCAGCTTCGAATGAATACTGTTACTGCCAAAGCCCTATATATGGCCCCTGGCAGTAACAGTATTCATTCGACCTCTTCAAGTAAGTAGTAGTGATTACGCCCTGCTTTACGGTCGGATAACTGCACTAAGCGCCCCTCGCTGTTATACATTTCCTGGGGCTCATCCTGAATAACTTTCAGGCGTTCACGAATTGTCGAATTTTTAGCCGAAAACTCTTTTTCGAGTATTCCCACAACTTCATGCTTTGGAATAGGTCCTTCGGCCAACAGGGTAGTTAACCGATCGGCGATGTCATCCACATCTGCTTTTAATTTTCGTTGGCTGGTAGCTGCTTCCATTGTCGAGGCATCAGCTACTATAAGACTATAGGTAGTCTCGTTGTAGGTCAGATAAAGTGGCTCTGGGCGCTGGCACCGACGGGTTTTGATATAACGTAGCCGAATAAGGTTTGTATCATTACCCTTTGCATCCTTTTCGAAGCCAATTTGCATGACGGTGGCTGATTTGTTAGCTGCCTCTGTGCCAACATGCCCACGGGCTTTTTCAGTACCTGGATTTTGGTGAATGACAAGTAAGAAGGTAGAGTCGTAATTGTCACATAGATTTCCGAGAAAATCAAATAATAATAGTGCTTCTTCACTTCTATTAAAATCACCTACGCAGTCGGTAACGACATCAATAATGCAGAATAAATGTAACAAACTGTTATCACGCACATGAGCAATAAATGCTTCAAGTGCCTGTTGTCGTCTAGCACGGCCTACACCTTTGATACTGGTAAACCGAAAGTTGTCGGGTTTGTCTTCAATGCCTAAGCCTGCATTTCGTTTCATGCTTTGAATGGCAAAGGGTAATTCCTCTCGCCGATTCCGTTCACTGTCTATGTAACAGAGACAATACCGTTCTAGGGACGTTCGCTCATAACCCAGCGCCTGGGGAGGTTTAAGGTTAGGTGACAGCATCAAGCCACCGAACAATTCGGCTAACCGGGATTTGTGCGACCCAAAAGTCCCCTGAATAATATTAACTGTACTTCGTCCAACAATAGGAGTTCCATCGCGACTTATTAACGGAGGGGAAAACACGATCGGCTTAGTGGCCAGTTCTGTCAATTCTTGCTCGAGTGCCAGTAGAGAACTCAATAGAGGTTTTGAAGGAGCATCCGATTGATTACTGGTATTATGCAGTGGCGGATTAGGGACTCGATTCATCTCATCGATGACAAAACCGTTTTTCGCACGTAGTTGTGCTACATCCAATTTACTTTCATCTGACTTATAACTATTTGGGAATTCATCCAAATTGTTGTCTCCGTTAGTAAACGTTGTAAATTGCCGGGGCAAATTGATCTTAGTAAGGCCATTAGCCTTATCTTTGTGCTGTTCAAATTTCACTCTTTGAATACGATTTTCGGCCTTGAAACTGCGCCAACAGTTTCAAGGCTATTTTATTAATAAACGCTTTGGAGAATAGGTATGAATAGCCAATAGGCTACTCATATAGTAGGAGAGGCTACAAAAAACTCTATTCCTAAAGAAAAAATCAGTACGCTAGGCATACAATCATCAATTGGTATGGCTTTTAAGCGGACGACTGTAGCCATTCAAGCAGGCGAGCACGATTAAAGAGCAACCGTTTTGAACGGTTACGAATAACGATTCCTTCAGGCATTATTGCCACTTTTGCGTAGAAGGTACCATTTGGCCAGCCGGTCATTTTTTTTACGTCTGCTGCTGATAGAATAGGGATAGGTTCTACAGGTATCGCGTGTGTATTTTTAGTACGCAATAGCTCTAAAATAGCATCTTGTTTAGCTTCAATCCTATTAATTTCTCGTTGCAAAATGGCAAAGGGATTGTCGATCATTTTGGCCTATTATTTAAGTTTAGGTCAAAAGTCAGAAAGGCAGTTTTGGCGTTTTTACCAGTCTTACAAAAAGGCAAAATTGCCAAAGAATCAAAGCCGGTTTATATTCAAGTCAGCTTTAATTTTATCCTTAGTTAACTGTATATCAGTAGCTTGCTTTTTGCCGGGGCTGTTATATGTATTTTTTGCGCTGTTAAAGGAACGTCTGCCATTTTTGCCAATTTTACCAAACTGACTTTCCAGTATACTGAGCAGCTTATTATCCGTCATGTTCAATATCTTAGACGTTACAATACCCAAATCGGTTACTGAAATTAGCATCTGCCAAATCATTCCAGGCTTAGCATTTGTATATCGTTCTGTCAGATAAGGTAAAGCATTTTCTCGATATTCTTCTGGCATATAGTCTGAAAAAGTTTTAAGTGCATCATCCTCAGCTTTGTTTCGTATGACTGATGGGAGCGAGCGGTTAAATTCTATGTTAGGTAGCTGATTAGCTATTGGTAATGTTTCTACTTTTTCAGAAAATTGCGCTTCGGGCTCGATTAAAGGCTTGACGATCCGTAATTCATCAGTTTGTTCATAAATTACTTCCCAATTAGGCAAAGATTTCAGCTTACAAATAAGACTATTAATTGCATCTATATATTCACCCTCTCCGCTTTCTAAAAAGTCTATTAGGATTTTCTGGGCTTTTTTATCTTTCCAAAGTCGTTGCCCAAACTCTTGATACTTTTTAAATAAGGCACTGCCATTCGGGAAAACATTGTTCTCTTTATAGCGAATAGCACCCCAACCTTTAAAAGAACTTAGGTAAGATTTTAACCATAAAGTAGCGTCATTACCTTTATAAATTGTAAATGAAGAACAAATTCCTTCTAAATAACTTTCTAAGCTTTGATGATACCTCCCTAATTCTATTGATTTAATATGTTTCCCTATATTGGTTTGAATCGTGATTTTTCGACGAGTTAAGGCTTGGTTTCTTGCTTTCTCCATTGCAAATTTTTATTACGATACTTTTTTGCCTATAACGATGTTTTTCTAAAATCATTCTAACACTTGCCTATTGAGGTAGTTTTTGCCGGGTGAAAAAGCATATGACCAAAAAGAGTTGTATTGTTTATTGTTAGCATCACTATACTATCCAAGAAGAACCTTTCTAAACGCGACATTTGTACCAGGTATATCACTCTGGCGGGTGTAGGGATAGATTTCCGAAAGAAGTGGAAATCTCCTTTAACGGTTGTAGTATTTATGTGCGAGATAAATTGACCGTTTATGACCTGAATAGGCTATGAGAGTCGCTTATAGTCGATATTACTATTACTGAAGCTAAAAACAACAGATACTCTGTTTCGGATGACATGTAGCAGACATTTGAGTATGGCCGTAAATTAGATATTCCCTGTGTGTTAATTTAATTCAATAGTAGCTAATTATAATTTACATTATTTTCAAATAGGTTATTTCACATGCTCTACATAAACGCTTTTCAGGTATGAACTCAGCAATGTCATATCGACCATTCGTTTTTTGGTAAATATCTAACCCTCTTCCCAGCACAATTTTCCAACCATTATTTAAGGTGATCGAACGGTCATGAAGTGCCGCATTAAATTCAAACTGAAAATTGATGGATGAGGCTAAAACCGATTCTGCTAATTCGGTTAATGATTTTCGTGAATCTTCGATATAATCACTTGTATTGTTGGTTACTAAATAAAAGGTTAGCTCTGTATCAGCTTCTTTGTATCGAACTACTGTTGTGACAAACTCCAGGAGATTACGAAATTGGTGCGGGTGCCGTATAAACGGATCACATAAAATAATTTCAGTAGCTCCCCGTAAGTATTGGCCGAACAGTACATCGAATGATACCCCTATTTGATTGTCCCGTATCACAAATTGCCCAGCTTCAAGTGGTACGTCGGAGACTATACTTGTATCCTGTAGCACTACTAAACTATTGGCTGAATTTGAGTTCTCCCCAGCGTTTATAGGCTGTTGAAGAGTTTCCAGGGTTTCAATCGTTATAGCCTGACCGGATGAGCGCAGCTTGTAAGAAAAGTCAACTGTTTCAAAGGTTTCGTCAATTTTGACTAATTGCTCTTTGACTCGTTTGCGACACTCAATTGCAAACTCTATTAATTCTTTAGCTTCTACCTCCGTACAGTCCCCATTTGGATAAATGACTTTCATTAGTCCAGAAAACGTTTTACCTATACCGTCTTTATCACGAGTTGTAATGCTGTTCGATAGGTCAAAAAAAGATTTGTAGGCGTGGGTAAAGTCTTCTTTACGAAGTTCTTTCAGAATCTCGGCTAAATAGTCAACATTAAAGCCGTAATCAGCAGTGAACATTTCATTTCGTAACTTATTTACCTCCCAACCAGGCAAATAAGCATGAATACGGTCCAGAAACGCCGGGTCATAATAATCACGAGGAAGGGCTTCAAATAGATTGCTGTGTTTCAACATATAGGGCACTGAGTGATCGGTATTGCCAACAAAAACCATCGATGCGGCCGCCCCATAAACATCAGTGCCCCGTGAGAACGATTTGTTAGCCATGTAATTTTTCAGAATATCCACCAACCCTTTATCTGTCCGTTTATCCCGCCCTGCGAACTCATCGTATGAAACCACATCCCAGTAGCCTACCAGCCCGATATCGCCCGTACTATTGTTGACAAACAGTTTTGCCTTACTGACTTCTCCGCCTGAAATCAGAATGCCATGGGGCGACATTTCTGAGTAAATGTGCGATTTGCCCGTACCTTTCGGTCCCAGCTCAATGAGGTTGTAATTATTCTCAGCGAAGGGAATTAGTCGAGCTAATTGAATAAGTTTTGATCGAAACGAGAATTCATCAGGATTGAGTCCTAAGGATTGCATGAGCACATCAACCCATTCATCTTTCGTGAACGCGCTTCGGGCCTCTTTGTAATTATCTAGGTCGGCATTAGCCATCTGAATGGGCTTCAGATTCTCGATCACCCAAGGCGTTGCACTCGCATCATCGGTATTGGCGATATAAGCCATAGTGACAATACACCAAACCCCACTCGACAACAGTTTTTTATGCTGACGGATAACCTCATCAGCAATAGGTACTCGGTTCAGACCCAAGTTTATAAATTGTGCTTCGTATAGATCTCGCTTGTCATTTAAACGAACGGCCACTTTATCAATGATCCGGTGACTGCCTCGCTCCCGAATTAGTGATTTAATATATTGTGCCTCATCACGATGTACAAAATGACGGGCAATGATATCCCGAACCGTTTGTACACCACTGACTATTGTATCTTCATCATCCGTAGCGCAGTACTGTCCCAGGAGATACTCCAAAACATAGGTCGGTACAATGGCATTACCTTTTATCAGCTTTGTGAGATCTTTACGGACAATCTTACCTGCAAAATATTGGTTTAGTTTCTGATTCAGTTCATTCATTGGAAAGGATGTATGGATGGCGCTACTTAGAAGTTGTCAAAATCATTAGTGAAAGCAATCGTCAATAGAAAATTAAAAGTCCTGTAGGTTTTCCATTGACTTGTACCATCTATCGGTTCCTCCAGTCGCAAAATAATGGACTGATTATTGTAAAAAATGCCAGCCTTTTGAGTTAATTGAAACCGATGCTTCGTTTCGCGTAGCCGCTCGGCCGTTTCTGTAGAATCGAATAAATACAAAAATTGATCGGATAGCAACGTACTATCTTCTGCAAAAAAGGCAGCTCTAATTTGACGTGGCTGAACTCGGTCGCCAATGGCTTCCTGCTGCCAGAATGATACAGCAACAATATTGGTTGTGATGCGGTCAAATGTCTTGATTAGATCAATATCGACTAATCGAACAGTATCTACTTTTTTCTTAACGATCTTCAATAATGGTACAACGACTTCCTGCAAAGAAGCACCACCATGCACATAACGACTTCCCGATCCACTCAACCGAAGACGTTGCGCCGATTTAGGCAGTAGAATAGTGTTATCGCCTACTAAACCTACCTGGTTACTCTCGAAACGTTTGAAACCTTCACTTGCCTTTAAATTCTGCCCGATTATATACCGTCGGCCCTGTTTCCAAACCTGACCAGTTATAGAGGTCGCTAAAAAATCGGTATCATCGACGGGTTGCTGCTGGTACAGAAATCCATGATCGGCTGTTACCCAAATATGGACACCATTCATATTGACCACTTTGCGAATGATTGTTTGGATACTATCCAAAACTCGATCTGACTCATCAACCACCTGCTGCTCCGTGGCTAATGTATCCCCAATTCGGTCAATACTATTGTGATAAATATAAATAATTGAGTAAGGCTTTATCCACTCCCTGCCTTCCCTATTGGCATTAAGGGCCAGAAAATCAGTCGAGCTAATAGCTATCCCTTTGTGTTTCTGCAAAATGGCCGAGCGGTTATCTGTTCCTTGTGTCGGCAAGCTATCGGCCAGAACTGCATCAGTGCCAGGTTGAATGGCAAGCTGTGTTTGGGGGAGCAATGCCGCCATGCCTAACTGTGTATAAGAAGGAAGGCCAGTTACCATATACGATAAATCGGCTATGTACCGGTTTTCAGTCTGCATGCGTTCGGCTAACTCCCGCCCCCACTCATAGCGAAGTCCATCTGAAATAATGACAAACGTCCGCCCTTTATTTAACTGGGGTTCTATTTGGTAGCGAAAAAAATACCGTTGGGTTTGCAACGGGCCAAACGCCCATTCGCTTGTCTGATCTACTACGCGTTGCCAGTGATTACTGAGGGGTAGTAACCATTGGTTGGCATAGACTGCGTCAATTGCCTGAACAACAGTTTCCAGCAGATCTGACTGACCTTCTGCCTGTTTTGTCTGTCGGTAAGCGTATACTAATTTGCGATAATGATTGTCTACCCGATAGAGTCGTTCTGTATATCGTTCGGGCCCTTCTGAAAGTACGTCAAACGGTTCGTCGGCCCAGGCTTCGACTAACGACCGAATCCAGACAGCATGAATCAATACATCGTAATACGACTGATAGGTTATATACCAATATTTGTTTTGGCGTTGTTTCTGGATAGTTTCAATCCGCTCTGGTGTCGCCGTTCCGCTCACAACCGTTCGAGCTAATTCGTCAATAATACGCTGTTCGACTGGCTCAAATAAATTATCGTCCAGTAGAGCTTCGAGAGTAGTCCTAGGTAAAAGAGTTGGCAGGTTCAGATCATTACCAGCACGTTTGGAAAGCTGCCGGAAACTATCCTGATAGCGAAGGTTAACCCGCCAGCGATTCATTAATACGCGTGCATCGGGCTTCAGAAGCGTAGGTAAAAAAGAAGTATTTGTCTGAAAGAGAGCCAGGGCAAACTCGTAAATCGAGGGGGTGTTTGAGGCATAGCCAAAACGGTTTGTCACTAGTTGCCAGAATGTTTCGGTGAGCCCAAACCGAATTAATTCCTGCCCAAACCGATCATCAGAACTGGTTGTGATAGTATGCGTGTAAGCCAATAGCATTTCACTTAGGCTCAGGCTCTCCTGCCCAAAGACAACCGCCAGCATCCGATTTCGTAGACCAGCTTCAGATTCTCCTGTAGGGATACCGAGTTTGGCTAGTTTCTCACGCCGTCGGTTACTTTTAAAAAACTCAATATGCGTACTGACAAAAGTATGGTAATGATAATCCAGATTCAGATCCTGCATGAACTGAGCCTGTAAATCGGTCCGAAAAACGTAGCCCGCTAGTTGAACGTCCAATAGCCAGTTTTGCTCATAAGCCGGTTGACTGTAGGGGAAATACAGTAGGAAGGGCGTAGTAGGCTGCTCATAAAGCACCCGGTACTTTACTGTAAATTCATTGTTGTTTACCGTTAAGGTTTCGACACTGGGCAGGTTGAGTTTAGACACCTGTTCAGCCATCTCCCTATTATCATCATACCAGAAAATGACTCGATGCTTTGTAAATAAGTTGAGCAGCGATGCTGTTAGTTTGTCCAATGGAATCGGGAATAAGAGTTGCCAAAAGGCATTATTCGATTCCGCAAAATTGAATGAATAATCTGGTAAGTTTAACTATCGCTACTATTTTACGCTATTAAGCTGTTGCTTCAGGCTTTCTAATTGTTGCACGTGTTCGGGCGTCCCTACGATCTCTGGTGAGGCCACGGCTTTTACGGCGTTTGTGGCAATAGTTTCCAGTTTAGCCGTTTTGTCCTGTAGCTGTTGATTCTGGATTGTTTTGGTGGCCAGTTCATGTTGAGATTGCTTCAGCCGATCGGTTAATGAACCGGCTGCCGCTTCAATAAACGCAGCCGAACTGACAGCTGCTGCCAGGCAGTAGGCTCCAAACACAAAATAATGGTAGGTTGAGGGGTTGTTCAGTAAGTCACTGGAGGCACTCATCAGTACAAACGGAACAATACCACCCGCCACAACGCCCCCTAACAAACAAATTTGCAAATGGCGTTTCAACCGCTCGTCCGGGTCTGCGCCAGCGGTGATTGCATCGGCTTTAACCGTGTCATACGTCCGTAAGAAATTCCAGCCTCCGCCCAGCAGCCCACAGGCCACAATGATCAATAGCATTGTCCAGACGTTGAGCGGTTCAGTTACTGCTTGTTTTTCCGTTGACTTGGCTGCTGTACTGGTGCCCGTTTGAGCAGCCGGTTTACTTGCTGCGGCTTGTGTTGTACCAGATGCCGGGGTAGTATCCGTCATCTTCGTCGATGTGGCTGATACGGCGTTCGTGGCCGTACCTGGGGTTGGCTGCGTCGGGCCGGGTACCCATAACAAAAGGCACAGAAAAAATATGATCATGGTGACTGGTTAGTAAGAGGAAGAAGAAAGCACTATTTAACTTGGGCAAGATTATAGGTGAAGGCGAAAAAGGGTTTGATTCGATAGCCGGTTTCGGTGGGTATCTCAAACGACACCGGAACCGACTCACCCAGTTTGTACCCTCCGGAAAGAACATTGGATTTTACATAGGCAATACCCCCATGAAATAACATACGACGACCCAGTACTTCAAAGGCGACACCGCCCCCACCGAAAATAGCCAGCGAGCCCCCTGACAATGGATAACCCAGTCCCGCACTAATCACCGGATTAATTTGAGAATAGTTGCCCCAGGATACATCAAACATCGTTACCAAATAAGGTGAACCAAGACCCGCCTGATTCTGAGTCAGCGTTCCTGCTGTAGCAGATGTCGGCTTTTCGGGCTTTATACTGTAGCTATTTTCTGTAAGAAATGGCAGGCCGACCCCGGCACTTATATTAATGTGCGTGGTTCCTTTTACCTGTATGGTGAACGTTGTGTCTAATTCAGGTGGGCTGGCCGTAAGCTTACCATCCTGAAACTTCATTATCTTGTAGTTTTGGCGGATATCCATTTTATCACCTTTAGCAGAAGTTGTAAAGATGTGCGTGAAATTCGCGCTAATTATCTCTTCTTTGGTTTGCCAGAATTGAGTGAATTGAAGCACCCAGTCGGTGCTGGTAACGACCTCATGCCTTTTGACAACATCCGAATTGGCTTTTTCAAGGTCAGTAGCTGCTTGTTGGGCCACAGTAACTACATCCTTTACCTGCTGCTTCTCGCTGTCTTTGAGCTTATCACCGTATTCATCAAGTATGCGGTTGCCCATCACTTTGATCGTACTTAACAGCTCACGCAAATCAGCGGTTTGTTTCTTAAGTCCTGTAGCTTCATCATCTACAGATTTTTTTAAGTCGGTAGCTTTTTGTTGGGCATAATCCGCAATAAGTGCATTGAGGCTTAGGCTTGGTGGATTACCGAAAGGCACAAAAAAACCGTCAAAAATTTCCTTGGTTGTGGTGGTCAGTCTGCTAGCGTCGTCAATTAAAAACTTTTTTTCATCCATTAGCTTTTTGCGCTCAACCAGGCCAGTATATAAGTTGAGGTATGCCTGTTTATAGGCGCTAAGGGCTGTTGCGTATTGGGTGGCCTTCGCTTCACTACGTTTCTTAAAATCAAACAGCGTATTCAGCAGTACACCAACCTCATTATTTCTAGCCTGGTCCGCTTTGACTTCCTGGCTTGGTGATTTCTTGGTGTTACCAGCTGCAGACTCGTTTAAAGATTTGGCCTTTTGAGTTCCATCGGGCAGTGATAAACCAGGTAACCCTTTTATGGAAAATGGCCCCGTCAGGCTATCGCCAAAGGGTTTGTTTATCGTTACCTCTATTTTAGTCGGCTTGAAAGCAAAGCGAAACGGATTGCCAGTGCTGGTAATAACAATTTTACCATCGCGCCGGACATGGAGGTAAGATGATTCCAGAAAGCTTCCATTATCTTGTTTTCGCTCATATTTCAGTTCGCCTGTGGCCAGGTTTTGGGTGATGCGTAATTCACTATCTTTGATGGGCTGGGCCTGTATTCGATGACCGAGTAGCATAGTACCGATAACGGTGGTAGCAAAAAAGAGACTATACGTATTCATAATTGATTAGTGTTTGTGGGATTGTACGGCGTCTTAGTACGAAATAGGTGCGGTGATCGAAGTAGGTGGATTTACTCTCAAAAAATCAGTCAGTAGGTTTACTCTCAATCCTACCTTCAATTTTTTTGTATTAAGCGCGTCAAATACTGCATATGCCTCATCGCAGTAGGTACGAAGGAAATTCCAGGTCATTTGCTGCTTGCGACCCCAGGTAACACAAACGGGGCCCTGTGCCGTATATCCCGAAACATATACATAATGGCCACCCCACGAGTTGGGCGACCCAGCAGGACCATCGACAACTTCCCACGGTTGGCCACTATCTATTTGTCCTTTGGCCGATTTGGGTATTAGCAACCCGATGCCAACACCTACATCCATGAAAATGGCGTTTTTTACTTCATCGGGATTGCCTGGATTAAGCTGAGCAAACGCACTGATGGTTAGTTGCTGATCAGCTGCCAGCCAACCCGTATTACGCCACCGATTTAGTGAATCAAGCACAACCACGCCAGTATCAATTCCGCCTGTTTCCAGAAAATATTCACTAATTACATCCTGATCGCTGATTGAAATGATTTGATTCTGTTCGATTACTTCAAAACGTAGTGTATGATGTGCACGTCCAGCTATGACGCAATCACCGAGTTTGTCATTAGCAAACATAGGGGTTGGAATACCAGAATGTTTGACGTCAAAATCGTAGGCGTCCGGTATCACCAGATCGAATGGGGCTTTCATCAACTTGCTGAACTCTAGTGTCCGGGGGTCCTTTCGAGCACGGGCTTTGCCCAGTTTGAACACTTTGTGGAAACCAATTCCTTTTGCACGTGCCATATATTGGTAGATTCTGAGGTATGAACTTTGACCATTCAAAGCTACGTCCTTCCCATACCGCACCGCACCGGGAAATTTCCCGTATTTACGCTGTCTTCTACCTGTTTTTTTACGCAAAAAGCCCCTGATAGTAGTCAGAGGCTTTTGAAAATCGATTATCAGCAGGATTAACCGGCTGGCTGAAAAGCCGACGGATCAATAATGGGTAATACAACGTTTTGAAGACTAGTTCCGCGTAAACGCTCGAACAATACGCCACGCGTTGTGGAGATAGAAATTGAGTTTAAGGCCGTGGCCAGACCAGATGGCAATATCCCAGGTATACGGTGCCCTTCCGGCTGACTTTGTAGCCAGTCCTGGTAGCCGGTTAGATGGTAGTGACAGGCGGAATGCAGCACAACCATAGGAGCCTGTTCTGGCGATGTACCAGCTTCTATTTCAACCTGGACAATCTGCTCGCTATGTTCTGAATCAAATAAATGCTGTAACAAAATGCCAAATCCTATCTCGGCATCTTCGTTCATCAGGCTTTCATTAATGGTAAATGAACTGACCCGAATTTCTTTAATTTGAAACCCTATTGTTACAGCGCTTTCGTCTACCATATTATCCATTTGGTTGGGATTGTCCGATACTTGCCTGGAAACTGCCCCACATTACAGGTTGCCCCGTATGTTTATACCGGTCTGTGAACACCATAACCGGCTGGTAGCGAATCACAGTATGGGTTACAATCTTCGGCTCTTCTTCTTTTACGCACAATAATTTCACATCCAGCACCTGCGAAAGGTCGCTGAGGGTATCGGTTGTAAAGTTGTGCGTACCACTTAGCCATTTACTGATTTCGGAGGGCTGCTTGCTCATTTTTTTTGCCAGTTGTTTCTGCGTCCAACCCTTAGCCGCCAGCGCGTCGGCAATGCGGGCGGCCATCATCATGCGGTCGTGTACGCGTTGTTGCTCCTGGGGCGTTGCCTCAGCTAGCAGAGTGTCAATTAGGTTCATAAATAATGGATGTTGGCTGGTTCTGGTAAGTAGTGCTCAGTAATTGTCAGTGTCGAGGGTCAATTCACCCTCCAGGGTTAGACCGTCGGCCGACCAGCGCAGATCGCCTGCGCTGAGTGCCTGAATAATCGTTTTCGATATAAGTTGCAGTAGTTCATTGGCTACCTTCAATTTAGGGTCTTCCTGCCAGGTACGTGTTGTTTTAGGGCCACCGCCCCCAACAATTACGGCCACCCGACCGTTTCGGATGCAGTATAGCCGCAATTTCTTGTTCTCTGCGTCGTATAAAGCTTCAATGCCATCGCCAGGCTTGCCTTCGTTGGGTTTGAAAAACGTTTCTCTGGCTCCCGTATTATGCCCGATCTGCTGTAGCCGCAAAAGCAACTCGCGAACCTGATCACGATAATCAGTTACGTTCTCCGCTACAAACTTTTCCAGCAACGTTTCAATTTCGTCTTCGATACGTACCGAGTAAATAACGGCTTTCTGACCAGAAAGGCTATCATTTTTAATAAGCTCAAAATTCACTTACAGCCAAATTTTAGACAAATATAATGCCAAATTGTTTAAAATAATTCAGTTATGAGTGAATTTAGTGAACGGTAAGCCACTCATAAAGAACGCATACTACTGGTTTTACTCATCGTCTCCACTAGCCCCCGCTTTTCCCGTTAATCCTTTTACAGGGGCGAGGGCTGTGCTGAAGCGATTGTAATTGACCAGTACCCCGTCGTCCAGATCCATCGCGATAGGGTCGGTAGCGAGGGGATAAATGACCTCGCGTTCGTATTGGGCAAGTTCGCCCAATACTTTATCCAGGCGGTCGATTTCCTTTTGGGCACGTGTTTTCTCTCCGGCAGTGGCCAGAGCGCTCTGGCTAAGGGTTTGCTGCTGCTCGCGCTGGTTACGTAGCTTGTCCTGATACTCGCGCAGGTAGCCGTTGAGCAGCCGCGCTACGGTATCTGGGGTATAGCGGTGTAGGTAGATGAGTGCGCTGAACGACCCTTTGGGCGACCGGAATAGCCAGTAAATAGGCCGACGCCGGTAGCGTCGAATGTGATCGTCGTAGAAATAGCGAACGAAATACTTGCGCAGATCCATACCCAGACATTCTTCTACAAACATCAGGTTCTGGTTAAATGATTCTTCGCCAAACGATGCCCGCAAAAATGCCCTAAACCGGGACACAATATCATCGGCGAACCAATCTTCATCCAGGATGGGAATAATGTTGTCAGCATCTGGTTGAAATGCGTTTTCGTCTGCCACGATTTCGCCTGCTTCTACTTCTCTCTGATAATCAGCCAGGGTTTGGCCCTGACTGGCGAGTACTAAGCCCGGCTTGCTGAGGCTGTAACGACCAAATATGCAGCCGACGGCATACGACACAAATTGCGCCATGAGTTCGCGCCGATCAAACTGGAGTTTGCCGGTAGCATCGGGTTTGGCTTCCTGTTGCAGAATGGTAATATTGTCCGGTGCTACATCCGGCGCTAGCTCGTCCTGAAGGCCGTAGAGATCAATAAAAATGCGATTGAGTGCCTCTTCGTCCTCGTGAAGCTGGCTGAATTTTGCCTGCCAATACGTTTCGTAGGTCGCTACGGCGTTGGCCAACAGATTATCCGTGCGATGACGGAGCAACTCGTTGGTTTGAAAATCCCAAGACGTTTCGCGAGCGTCCCAATCTTGGCTAGAAATGGAAATGCAACTATTTATTGTCTGGTTTACTGATGCATCTTGTACACCTATTAAGGGAAACTTAGCAATAGTACCAGCTTCAAAATTTAATGTAGGAGACAACAGCCCTAAATAAAAATTCCCAACAGTTGAATTTAAAACACCTGCTACTAATCCAATGTCTTCTTGATCTTTAAAAAATATGCTACATCCAGCAACGTCAAATATGAAACCTTTAGGAAAATACCTCACAGCAAAACTCCCACTGGTAACTTTCGACCAGCTTAGAGACTCTTTAAAATATTCAGACCTACTAGCAATTCTCTTACTTGGAGATCCATACATTTTTGTCACATATTCAGTGATTTCACCTCCGTCATTTTCCCAGTTGACAACTAAATCTTGGTTTCCATACCATTTGCGATAAGCCCCGCCTTTGTTGTAAGGAATCCATTTTTTATTACTTGCTTTAGCTTCATTGCCATTAGTAAATGACCATCCAATTTTCTTTTGAGTGACTTCGTACCACATCCTTGTAAATCTATCATTATCACAAGTTGCCATTCCTTGCCGAGGGTCCCCAATTTCATTTAGCAATTTTGATCCAACGAACGCTCCTATAGCCTGTTCGCTCAACCAATAGCCAATTACCTCACCCGGAATCTTCTCGAAATTATCCTGCTTCGTGTGGTAACAACCGTATGTTTTATCCAGAAATAAATCTCGAATCTTTTCAATACTCCGTACCTGTACGTGTTCTTCAAATAACCGGCGGTACACCCCGTCGCCGTGGGGCGGTTTAGAAAACTGTAACGTAAAGGCCACACTACCAAAATCAGAACCAAAAATACCACGACCCATTTGCAACAAACTGTCAATTTTAAAGCGTTGTATGAGGTTTTTACGGAATGCTTCAAACGATGAAAGAAACATCCACGAGGGCAGATTAATCATGCCTACATAGCCATCGGGTTGTACCAGTGTTTCGGTACGTTCCATGAAGCCGGTCATTAAATCCGCCTTTGAGTCAGGGTAGTATTTACCCATAAACTTGCCTACAAAGTCGTTCATTTTAGCCCCGCCCATATACGGCGGGTTTGCTACTACGCACGTATGCTTACGAGCCAGCAACGCGAGGTGTGCCAACGCTTCCGCCAGATCTTCAGCCTGTGGTTTGCGGAAGAGGTCACTACTTTGATCGGCGTAGGCTTTCGCTAAGTTGGCGGCTTGTTGCAGGGTGGTTTCACCTGTTTCGGGACGGATGAGCGCACCGAGATTGTTGGCGTGGGTCATCAGCGTCAAGTCGGCACGAAGGGTATCGGTCAGTGTTACGCTCGCATCGGCCAGTACGGGCTGCCAGTCGGCGGGGTTGGTGTGTTGCAGTTTGTGCAGGGCCACCACACGCGGCTGCACGTTACGTCGGAAGAAACGGCGGTCGTACTGCCGGGCTTTCATGGCGAGGGCAAAACTGGCTAACTGAGCCGCCCGCTCGTCAATGTCGAAGCCCATCAGGTTGTGTTGCAGAATCAGGCTAGGAATGTCGGTGCGACCGTAGCCTTCTTCTTCGTAAATGTGGACCAACAACTCAAATGCATACACCAGGATATGGCCGCTGCCCGCTGCCGGATCAAGCAGAGTCAATTCCTGCGGGCTGGTTAGTTTCAGATATATGTCGGTGGTTTCTGACGGGCTTTCGAGGTAATACGGCATCAGGGCTTTCAAGCCGGAGCTGGGCTTATTGCGTAACCAGAGTTTGCCCAGCGTGTTCTGCACCATGTATTCCACCACCCAGCGGGGCGTAAACAATTGCGTAGCCGCCGGAATGTCTTCGGCTTTCACCTTGCTTTTGGCCGCAAACACGGTGTCTTTGCGCTCGCTGATGTAGAACTGATACAGCCAGCCGATGATCTCTACGTTCTGGCAATCGTCGGCGGTCATGCCGTCGCGAATATCCGTCAGCACCGACTGGGGCGATAGCAGATCGTCGGGCATGAGCAGCTCAGTATAGTCGGCCAGCGGCTCGAACAGAAACGGCAGTGGCACGTTGAGCGCGTTGCAGGTAGCCAGCAACAGCAGGCCATAAGCTTCGTTTTGAGGATCGCGGCTGGGCAGTCGGCCGTCGAGCAAATCCAGCACCCGCCGGGCATCTACCGCCAGCTCATCAGGAATCTGACCCTGCTTGGCTTCGTCTAGCAGTTGGGGCGTTGTAAACCCGTCTACCGGCGATACTGCCCGAATAGCCGACGGCTGGTAATCGTTCACGTCAAGAAAACGTAGGGCCACAAACCGGTTAAACCAGGTATAGGCCACCCGTTCTATCAATTCGTTGCGGGTTGAACGCGTCAACTCGTCGCGCAGTTGGCGTAACGCATCGGCCCGCTCGCGCAAAGCAGCCGAGTCGGCTTTGAGTACATAATCCAGTTTAGCGGTGATCTGGGTAATGAGTTTTCGGCGAGCGGCCGTTGCAAATTTCTTGAGTGAGTTGGTATTCATAAAGAGTGAAGGAGTGAAAGAGCGAAAGAGCGAAAGCCTGCCGGATGGCTTTCGCTCTTTCGCTCTTTCACCTATAGGGAGATGCGTTTATTTTGTTGAATCAGTGCTTTCAGCGAGGCCCGCATCGCTTCGACGTAGGCATCAACGTCGTCTTCGGTTTTTAATTCGGGTTTAGCAAAATCAATCGTTACGCTCTGTCGATTCACATACGTAACAACCGGCTCCTGAGCTGGAACCGGATACGTTACGGGAGGCCGGTCGGGCGTGGCTGTTGCCGGGCTGGGCTGGCTTGAAACCTGGGTGGACGGAGATGAGGCCGGTGTTTCTTCATCTGGCTTCCCGTTCGCTGGTTGGGTCTTTACAGCGGGGGAATGAGCCAGCCTCACAATAACATTGAGCTGTTCGGTCAGCTTCTGCTGCGCTCGTTGCGCCAGCGATTCTATCGTACCGATATATCGTTGGTGTTTGATTTCTTCGAGCAATTCATTGAGCGGCTTAAGCACAACGCGTTGTTGATCAGCTAGTAATCCGGCAAAATCTTCATGCTGCTGGAGCCGTTCAATGCACTGCTGCACGGCGTTGGTTGCCTGCTGTCGACGTGCCTCTCTTTCAGCCTTCACCTTATCGGCCACTACGTCCATAGCTGCTTTTGCTTCCTGCATTAGGTTGCCTGCAAAGGGATTGGGGCTATCGAAAATCGTTTTTAGTCGATTCAGCTCCGCGCTGTCGATGTAGCTAAAGTTCGACTGATCGCCTTTGATGAACTCGCGCAGCCGATCAAAAATACCCTTTTGCGGCCCATTCCAAAATGTACGGATGGGCGCAATCAGGTCTTCTTTGGCGTCCAGCAACGTATCAGCAAACTGCCCCGACTGATTCACCAGATAGGCGTATTCTTTCTGACTTAGCTTGCCTAGTTGTTCGGTTACAGGGGCCAGCGCATTCAGGAAAGCGTATTGTCCCGAACTGGCCCGTAGCCCGTCAAGTTCCATTTTTAGCTCCCTGGCCCGTTTTTGAAATGCGATGGCCAATTCTTTGGCTTCAATCGTGGGTGCCTGTTCGTCAAACAATTCCGTGTATAGGTCGCGGAGTTTTTTGACTTTCGACGGTTCAAAATCTTCCTGAGGTTCCAGCAAGGTTTTATCGAACAAACGGCTGTTTGTTAGGGAATCTTTCATACCCGTATCGGCCAGTAAGTTCGCATCCAGCCGTCCTTCCAGCTTACCCCGTTTGTAGAGCCGGGCGATGAGAGTCAGCGTAGCGGCTGGGTACCACCCGTACGGTTTGCGATTGAAATGCGTTAGGAGGTCATTGACCGTCGTCCGTTCAGCAGCTTGTTTGCGTCGTTTCAACGTAGCCAGCAGATCGCGCTCGGCCTCGCCTAGGGCGCTATCATCGTTTCGAAAAAGATCATCAACGCGGCTGTTGAGCGTCGTTTTAATAGCCTCCTCCGAATACGTTGTATCGCCCAGCATCGTCAGGTTCGGATACGCTACCCGTATCAATTCCTGAGCGGCTGCATTAATCCGGTTGCGCCCCTCACCGGATACGCCTAAATCCAGAACCGAACCATTCAGCCAGATTTTACTATCGGCCAACAGGCGGTTTAGCTTTACCTGCAAAGCTCGTCGACGGGCGCTATTCTGCGTACCTTTCTCGGAGATGATACGGCGGGTCGTATCCGTAGCGGCCGACGAATTGTTCTGCCGAATATAGGTATCCGTTTTTAGATACATCCGTACATCGTCCAGCAACTGCATATCGGGAGCCAGCTTACAAAATAGCTGCGTACTAACTCCCATCGAGTGTGCCCCAATCAAGGCTTCGTTATCGTAGTTTTCGAAGTTAGGCGTTAGCATATTAATGGCTAACTCCCGCTCGCGGCCACTGGTCGTTACACCATCGATTTTCTGCGTGTAGTCGTAATCCTGCTTATTAAGTTGATACCGTATTTTGGCATCCTTGACAATCTCGCCAAAAAGAAGGTCACTCAACAGCCGATTATCGGCTCCCAGTTCGAGCTTAACGGCCTTAATTTCATTCTCAATGTCTTTTTCCTCATCGGTCAGGAACTCATACGTATCCCCGTTACGCTGAATATACGTTTGGGCTTCGAGTAGATTCAGAGCTTCGAGTACAGTTAGTTCATGGGCCTTCAGATTCGTCGTTAAATCGCCAGTGAGCAGAATCGATATATTCCGCAGATTCGCTTTGAACTCCTTCACATATTTAACCATAAACAGCGCCCGTAGCACCTGCTTGGCCAGGTCGTTATCGAGCTGTTTGGTCGCCTGCGTAATGGAAGCCTGCGTCTCACCTCGAATAGTCGAACTAATGCCATCGAACAGCCGGTCGAACGTAACAAACGGCCCAATTGGCCCATTAGCCATTTGCAGTACAACCAGTTGAAAAACGCCCAGCATCGACCGTTCACCTACCGACGCATGTTTCCCCTGAAACGCATTGTGGGTCGATAGGCCACGAATAGTGCTCTGAAACAGATCGAACTGGTATGGTAAAAATGGGTATTTATCCACAAAGTCGGCTTCGTTGCGGAAGCCTTTAAAGACTCGGCTCTCTACGAACTGAAATACGGTTTGCAGGTTGTGCCGATCCGTTTCATACCGCAGTTCAAGCTGCACCTTAGCGGCTGCCGTTTTCTCCAGGAGCCTTTTCTGAATCACTTCATCGACGTTGGCTGATGTCAGACTCAGCCGTGTAGCAAAGCGGGCCTGAATGCGCGAAAAGTCGTTTTCCTGTCGCTGATTCATATCGCCAATAACTTGAGCCATGTCTTCCTGCGCTGTCACCAGTACCCACGATTGGCCCTTAGTTCGAGTAGCTAATGTTTCAGCAATGGTTTGCAGATTCAGCATAAGTTTGCTGTTATCAGCAATGTACTGGCCAATTTCGTCCACGAAGAAATTGAGTCGAAATCCTTTGGGTTGACTGGCAATATAATCCTGCACCCGCTGGCAAAAATCATCAACCGATAATTTATAGTCACGGTGGTACGTGTCCAGTACGTTCCGGTTATCGTCTGGCTGATTACCACGTACCCGAGCCAGCGCCTGCGTAATCGCGTCTTCTTCCCAGGCATAATCCATACGAATATCGGTCCAGGAGCGACCCGTCAGATCCTGGATCGCTTCTTTAAAGGCTTCGTAATTTCCCTGCCGATCCAATGCCCGCTCGAAGTCAGCTACGTGTCCCTGAGCACCGTAATAGCCAATGAAGTCGTTGAAAACCTTATAGAAAACTGACAAGATGGCGTCGGGCTGCTGTTTGCTAATGACATCCGCTTTCTGATCGATATTAAACAGAATGGAGCAGGACGGAATGCGTACCGCGTTTAGGATGTCGGCCCGTAGTAATGCGTTGTCCTGCGCTTTATCGGCAAACACCTGCCCAATCTGACGCCCGTCATACGTTTTGTTTTCGAGCACATAGGACAGGATTTTCAGCAGATGCGATTTACCACTGCCGAAAAAGCCCGAAATCCAGACGCCATTGGCTACTACGCCGGGCGAGGTGTCTTTATAAGCCGCAAAGAAAATCTCCAGCTTTTTGGAAAGCTCCTGTGTAATAACATACTCATTTACTTCCTGCTCAACGTGGCTGGTATCGTCGGCTTTAATAACGGTTTCAATGGGGCGGCCAATAGGTTTGGCAAAACTATCCTGAAGGATCATTTACGAATGAAGATTAGCAAGGTTAAAGGCGCGGTAGTAATTATCGTCATGCAGCAGGCCAAAGAGTTCAAGTGAGCGGCCGTTATATTGCCCTGGAAAAAATATAACTAGCGGAGGCTGAGTTATCACACGCTGCAAATTATTCAACACAGTATGCGAGCGAATAAACGGGAAGACTTGCCCAACACCGGTCAGAAAAACGACCTGATGAGGAGTTTGAGCTAGGCGGGCTTCAATAGCAGGTACTAAACGTCCCTCTACACTCAGCGACGACTGCATGGCTCGCAACAACTTTTCTTTTGGCATGGAGGACTCCCGTTCAATAATTTGATCCAGACGATTTTGCTCCGTTAGCAGATCAATACAGATCGTATATAAATTAATCTCTACAACGAGTACACCTTGCTGTTTCAGTCGATTGATAAGCCTGGCCGTTGCCTGTTCTACTTCTGCTTGTTGAACAGGCTCATAGGCATGGATAAAAAAACCAATCTCACCACCCAGGGCTTCTTTCCGTAGAAATCCCGGCGACCGGATAACGGCAAACAAATGATCAAATTGATCGGTAAGTGATGAAGTAGTAATCATAAATCTCGGTCATTGAAAAGAAGCAAAGGCAAATCAGCAGGTCGGGTCTGGCGAATCAGGTCGGCCAACGTATCGAGAACAACCGGTTGTGTAATGACTCGCTGCTGAGTTGACATTATGTAACCAGCCCCCGCCAGAATTTGAAACAGGACCTGACGAATCTTCGCTTTTGATGAATCGGATAATTCATCTAATTCATCGTGCAGAGCCGCTTGCTGATTAAAAAAACGGCTGTAGTCACTATCACTAATATCAAATTCAAATCGTTGATAATTGACACGTACGACATCAAGCACAAACTGACGTACGAAATCGTAGGTTCGACATATAGCAATCAGGATCATTTGCCGTTGTGTTAGCGTATCGGTGTGAAGCAGAAAATCCATTTCTTTGTCAGCCAGTTTCTTTAATCGATGGATTAGCTCCCGGCTCTCACGGGTAACGGTTGCGGCTCGCCCTAACTGCAACACATCGCCTGCTATAGCCATTTGTTTAACTTTCTGCCAGTCAGCACATTGTTGATACAATTCAGCCAGCCGAATACTTTCAGCCAACCGAAATGAAGCCGCTGTAAAAGAGAGACGATACATTCGGGTACTATTATGGTAGAAAAAATCAAACCGCAATAGTACCTAAGTTCGGGCGGCTTTACAACGTCATAGGTTCCGTAATTTCCTCTGTAGACGAACTGATCTCAGGACCCAGAATATAATCTTTAATGAACTCCTGACGTGATTTGTAATGACTGGAAGTTAAACTAGATCATCTGAAATCAAATGAATCAATTAAGCACGGTTGCGCATGAAATCAGAAAACCAAAGCAACAAATCCGCTAAAATATCTCCATAACTGGAAAGTGTATAATAAGAGATTGAGGCAGGATAGTCATGCATAGCAACCGTACTCAAGGCTTTTTGAAGAAAATCAATAGACATCCACAAATGAAAAGGAATATATGACTTACCACCAAAATCGTATTTCTTGTTTGTCTTACTCCATTGAGGCTTACCTCCTAGATGCCAAATTGCATTGGACAAACTTTGCTGATTACCAATCTGTAAACCGTCAGGTAACATCTCACGATCCAACTCAGCTATTTTGGCGAATATAGCTTCCATAATTGGCCGGATTAGCCGAGCGGTGTGTTTAAGACGGTTACCTTGCCTAGCATCTTTTTCAGTTAGAAAAGTTATTAGGTCATGCTCAGCCTGGGAGTTGCTCAATATATCGATAGAGTTAAAAAGCGGTTCGTATTGCTGTTTCAAACGTCCTTCATCCGAATTTTGATAAGTCCTCCAGATGTGTTCAAAAAGTTTTTCTGTCGCATTTTCTTCATTTTTATCGATAACAATGTGATCCGCTCCACTAAGATCACTAGCTAAGTCAGCAAATCCGGTAAAGAAACAAAAGGGCAGGTATCGGTCTAGCTCCTTTGCTAACCGTGGAATTTCTTGTGCCGCTTTGATAGCAAAGCTGCTGCTTTCGGTTCCTTTAACTTGGCCACGACGCCGAAAACCCTTCCCATCAAGAATAATAAATTTAATCCGATTATTACTTCGAAGTTCAAGAATACCATCATCAAGGTTATCAACTCCTCTGATGAGGATACGTTTGCGACGAGCTTCACCAATTAGAGATTCACGAACATTTACATCATCGTCAATAAATAGGACGTTAATAGGTTTATCTATATTCATATTGGTAAAATGATTTTAAATTGAACAGGATAGGCATCACTAGTACGAGAAAACAATTCAATACTCCCCTGATGCTTCTTAATAATTTCATTAATTACAAATCCGCCGAAACCACTGCCAGAACGTTTATTAGATGTACGGCCTTTCTCAAAAATAACCTCATTGTCCATTCCATCGGCCATTCTTCGACCATTGTTCATCAAAAGGATTTCTATATTTGAAAATTTGCGTTTTGTTATTTCAGCGATAATACTATTTGTATCATTAGAGTTCTTATATTCAAATCCATGTTTTACAGCATTTTCTACTAAATAACTGAAAGCAGCTTCCAGTAAGAACTGGTCAGCTCTCAAGGTAACTTCAGGCCCAATAACACGAAATGAATATGTATTATCTCTATTCATTTCCAGTATCTTTTCAAGAAGTTGCTTTATTTGAACTGGTTTTGTTTCAAGAGGCACACTCGTCTTTATTAATGCATCTACTTTGTTCAATGAATTTTGCAAATACTTTATGCTTTTATTGATGCGATCTGTGACATTTGTTAGCCGAAGTTTCTCAAGATCGCTTTCATCCTCACCTTCAAATATAGGTGCAGTATAATCTGTAAGATTAATTGGGATTTGTTCTTCGCTTTTTTCGCTCAGATAATCTCTTAATGTAGTAAAGTCACTGCTCAAAGTGCGTAGTGGCTGGGCCATACTATGCTTAAGGGTTGAAAAACGTTCATAAGCAATCTCCTCTCTCTTTTGTATTTGGCTCAAGCCAAGGCTTTGTCGTTTATGTTCTATATATTGTTGTTGCTCTTCATATGGTGGTATATGAATTCTAACTTTATACAAATCTTCTCTGCGGATATATTGAAAATGAACTCCCTGATAGTACGCTCGCACTTGTGCTTGTACATTTTCTTCTTGCAGCTGATAAACTAAGTATTCAGGTATTACTAAATCAGATAAAATTTGAAGAGGAATCACTGATCTACCATCGATTATCAGCGGATCAACCACATCAACAAGTGTAGGGCGTAGATTTGGCCCTGTTAAAGACAATAAAAGTGTGTTTTTAGGCAATCTAATCCCTTGAAGCTGGCTAGTAAAGCTTTTAATGGATTGAATATTTAGATAAATTGACTCAAGAGTGTCTAATAAACTACTAGCTCGGACAATAGGAAAGCCAATACGCTGATCATTGATAACATCTCTTTTTATAGACTGATAGCTCCCAATTTGCCTTAAAGGTTTTACTAATTGTCCAAGCTCAGAGTTACCATAATTTTGAAAAGATGGAAGGAAATATATTGGTGCACTAAGATTGATATCATTTAAAATTATGTCTTCTATACTAATTAAACGAGATCTACCTTCTTCTTCTATTCTTCTTACAAATGAAGCTGACAAATCCGCTATGCTATCACTCAATTCATCATTTGTGAGATTATTTGTTTTTATAAATAAAATAGGTTCACCTTTCAACTCCGCCTTAGTTATATGCAAAATTGATGTTTTGATAGATGCGAGAGGTTTAAATAAACCTGGCGGCAATGAAATTACTGACCTAATTCTACCAGAACGAACAAGCAAATCTCTCTCTCGTTTGTAACGATGGCCACTTAAATAGTTATCCGGTATAATAATTAATGCTTGTCCCTTAATCGAAAGTTGCTCTAATACACATTCAATTACGTTATGATATTTTTTGTCATTATAAAAAGGTGGATTCGAAAGGATTAAATCTGCGTTATGCTTCTCTTCTAGCTTGAAAGCATCTCCCGTAGTATATTGAAAATTTTCTACTCCATTTAGAAAAAGGTTTATTTCGCCTAATAATGATGTCTCTATTACTAAATCATTAAGATAATAAAATCGATCTATATTTGGTTGTATTTTATATAATTCAGCAATAAATGACCCACTTCCAGCGAAAGGATCAAATACCGAGTAAGATGGCAAAGTTGAGCCTAGTGCAGCAATCAGTTCAGCGCTAGTAGAATTTGGCTCTATGAATTCAACCACGGATCGATTTGTAGATCGAAATAAGTCAGTAAAATAAATGCTAAAAAGGTGATCAGGTATCTCAGAGACTTTAGATTCAATATTTTCAAAGTCTTGCCAACTAATAAGAGTAGATTGCTTAATAAAATAGCTGAATTGATTGGTTATAGTCGTATTCTTACCATTAAAGTCAAAATAAATTTCTCTAGCAAATTCGGCAACCGATAAATTTAAATACTTCTTAGAATCGAGTTTCAGCTTGGTCAATAAAGCGGGGCGTGAACGTAAGCGCAAAACGAATAAAACAATTGGCTCTAACGCATTTTGATAGTATCTCGAATGCGTGAGTTGGTTACGAATACTATCTATAATTTCCCAGAATATCTTTTCATAATTCAACATTATGCTGCCGTTCGAATAGAAACTAAATCTATTTTTTTCACTAGTAACGATTGAATTAATCTGCTCGGCAGATACTAAAGTACTGTACTGCTTACCAATTTCGGATATCAACTGTTCCGTGAAAAGTCTGCGACGACGATGAATCAGAACTTGTTCTATAAAATCGGCTATTTGTGTTTCTTTCATTATTTCTATCATCTACTTAATATTAAAGCCTGTTTAATTCAAGCATCTTATTTTCATAACACCAACCAGAGAAAGTTAAACAAACTTCTTTGGTTGGTATAATTTCCTAAAATGTCGATTAGGCAACTTCTACCTTAACATCCTCCTCTAAGTTACCTATCTCGCAGCCCATAAAGTAATCTTCAATAAACTGCCAGCGCTCAGCGTCGGTCATGGTTGCGGCAAAAAACGATTCGAGCAGATTCACCGAACGCTTCTGTCGGTCGTGGACTTCCTGCACGATGCTGTTGGTGTAGGCCGAGGTAGCGAAACGCTCAATTTTCAGAGGGTCGTTGATACGAATGAAAATTTGAGGCAATTCGCCACCTGATAATTCGTATGTAGCCAAGTCAAACACTTCCAGAATGTAAGCCAGTTTGAGCGTATCGCGATTCTTCTCTGTATTAGTCGATACGTAATGACGACGATGCGATTCCGTAACAGGCAAGTTGTTAAAGAGCGCACTAAACTTCTGCCGGGTAGTATTTGCCACCTGCGCCAGTGCGGTGTTGATGACCTGGTACTCCACATCGCTCGTTCGTTGTGATTTACGGGTTTGGATAAAGTTTGTGCCCGTTGGCTGGGCGTGGCCATTGCGACCAAAATCTGGCTTTTCGCTATAAAGTGTTGTTAGCAAATTAGCCGCTTTGCGGGCTAAGGCTTCATCACCGAATTCATCCCGTAGTTTCCGATATAATTCATCTTGTGAGAAAAATCCCCGGAATGAATGCATGACGCGTTCCAACTGTGTTAACCGCAGTGTTAGCCGGTCCAGCGTTTCCGACCAACCCGTGTTTAGCGTTAGATCATACTGCAAACGGGGCGACACCGAGGTAAAACCAAATTTTTCAAATAGTGTCCCAGAAAAGAACTCCTGTTTCATTTTCGGGAAACTCACATCTGGTAAAATAGCCTCCCAAAGCCGGTCTAGCTGAATACGGTAGCAAACCCCAGTCTCCGCTCTCGGCAATATAACACCCCCACCTTTCCCAGTATATGCCATGGCTTTTGTAGCTCGCTGTGTCCCATCGAGCCGGGTAATAAATTCACCAAAACGATTCTCGAAGGCCTCAACCTCGGCATTGGTGACTTTAGCGTAGACGACCGAGAAAAGTGCTTTGGGGCGAACAATTAACACATTGTAATTATAGCGGGCCAGGTAATCCTTTTCTAATACCAGTAGGGCGCTTTTGACTTTCTGCTCGGGGTCCTGATCATGCGGAAAAATGTACGCAAAATCGTCAACTGATACCAGGAAGTTACGCTTCCGCTTAAGCCGGTACATATTCCATAGTTTACGTAACACCAGACCCACCTGATACTGTTTGAGCGACGACAGGCCAAACAACACCTTGGCAAACTTGAGATCACGCTCATTATAATCCATACTGGCGACGCCCGTTAATCCTTTCTGACGAGCGAGTCGCCCAAACTCCTGGACATAATCGGCTAGCGTGCCCGACGGGGCATGGTGATACACCTCTCGAATGTCCGATACATCGACCCCCATACCAAAGGCTTTGGTGGCCAGCACCACCAGTACTTCACCGGATTTGAAGCGTCGGAGCGCACGTTCGCGGTCGGCCTGAGCTACTCCACTGTAGTACATCGCCACATGGGTGCGGGTCTCGGCATCCAGTAAGGTTAGTACGTCGCGTATCTGACTAATCCAGGGAAAATAAACGATAGACTTCGTACCATTTTGCACCATCTGACGAATGTGATTTACTGTCACAGCCAGCTTGTGTTGCTCATGGTTGCCTTCCACCAAGGGTGATTCGTCAATCTGAAACGAAATTTCGGGACGGATGATATTCCCAATATACTTAGCTGGATTCTGCATATTCAGACTTGAAATAGTCTGATAAACCAGATCGTTTGGCCCGTCGTGAACAGCTGTAGCAGTCAGAGCCAGCACTGGAAAGCGGTGGTTGGTGTACCGGCGAATCTTCCGGATATAATTACCCAGGAACCAATAATCGACTCGAAAATCGCGGCCCCAGGTCGTCACTAAATGCGCTTCATCCACAACCAGCAAACCTAACGGACGTTCACCAATGAAGGTACGAATGTCATAGGAAAGTAGCAATTCGGGCGATAAGTAGAGCAAGGAGATTTCCTTTCGGGCAATACGGTCGATAATGTCCTGCCGCTCAATAAGTGTAATATCCGAGTTGATGAAAGCTACCGCATTGTACCCCCGCTCGCGACGCAGAGCCTCAACCTGGTCGTACATCAGTGCTTTTAGGGGTGAAACGATAATTGTTACCAACTCATACCGCTCGGCCAGGTAGATACCCGGTACCTGAAAAAGTACCGATTTTCCCGCTCCAGTTGGTGACGTCAAAAAAATGTCTTCGTAAGGTTTGGTATTGGCTTGAGCGGCTTCAACTTGCTGAACCAGATGCTCGATAACCGCCCCCTGCGACACGTCGATTAACTCGCGACTAATGGCCGGGTCACGATAGATGCTAAGCGTTCGGAAAGAGGGAGCCGACTGGGTATGGTTCGGTGTTTCAGCATTCTGCCAGTAGCGTTGCAGGATATGTAGTAGTTCAGGTCGGTACGATGCGTCTCGAACGGTTTGACGAACATAAAACTCGAACGGCACTTCGGCCTGCTGTAGCATAAAATGCAGGATGCATAGCTCTTGTTTTTCAACGAGCGTACGGGTGTTGGCCTGGTCAATTAGAATGTGTATGGGCTGGTCGACAGGTTCGTTCCCAAAGATCTTCCGCTTGAACTCCTGATAGGCATTATCCGACGAGAGGAACGAAATGGTGCCAGCAGGTAGCTGATCGTCTATGATGGACTGGACAACTGGCAACCGATCCACTCCAGTAAAGAATATGCCCTTCACTACGTTCGGGGCGTCCATGGCTTCGTTGGTCAGGTATTGTATGTACTCCTGCTCTCCCTGCCGAAAACAGTTGGCATAAAATGAACAGAACACTTCGTCATCAACGATGGGGCGATTCTGTTCAATCGACCATTCGACATCGACAAAACTATGATTCGATTGATTCGGTACCCGCCGATAAAACGGATTTTCGAAAATGATAAACTGACGACCCAGCCGTTCGATATTACGTACCTCCTGAGAGAGCTTCAAAAATTCTTCGTAAAACAAAACAACATTATGAGAAGCCGGTTTGCGGAGCAAAAACGCGTAATCCAGTACGTTCTGGTCAATGTAGTCCAAATCGAGTTTACCATCCGGATTGACCGACTGTGTATCAACCATCGGGTGCGATTGCCCTACTGCCTGGACGAATGGAATGGGAAAGCCTTTGTAGACAAATACCTGATTAGAAGCAGAAAACTGATCACTAAGTTGGGCAAGGTGCCAGGGAAGTAAGGAATTGAACATAGATGACAAGTGTTTACGTGACTGTTTTCCTTAATCTGATCAGATAGTAAAAGGTGAATACTAATCACCCATTTTCATCTGTTACAGTACATATGGCAAATTAAGGACCAACCCAAATACTAGCTTATTTTAGTTATTTTTCGTACTATTAATATCAATTTCTGATTTTACTCATCAATTTTTGATATGAAAATTTTATTATCCTGGTATGCTTTCAAAAATGATTTTGTGGATGCTGAGGTCGATACAAATGGGCCAACCTATCAGTTTTATCAGTATTTTTTCAATCATGACAGGCATATTATACTCTCGTCCATGACGGGTGAGGACCTCCGGTTAGAAAAACTCATTAATCGGTTATCCCTCGATTTTCCTGCCCATAAGGATAAACTGGAAGGACGGTATATGGCCATTCGGGACATTATTGATATGCCCGAGATCAAGACCAAAATAGAAGCGTTGCTGCTGAGTTTACAAGCCGATCAGATCGACCTGTTTATTTCACCGGGTACTCCAGCCATGCAGGTAGCCTGGTATTTCTGTCACCAATCGTTAAAGCTACCTACTACTCTATACCAAACTCGGGCTCCTCGTTTTACAAAGACAAACCGACCTGAATTGGTGGCGGTAGACGTAGAGCAATCCGTGATTCCGGTATCTGTACTGGTTAAGGAAGGTCTTCAAGACGCTGGACATACAGATGCGTCGGACTATCTGATTACTCCAACGCTTAAAACAGTGTATGATCGAGCCGACAAACTGGCTCAGACGGATAAGGTCACGTGCCTCATTCAGGGTGCCAGTGGTACGGGTAAGGAACACCTTGCCCGCTATATCCACGAACATTCGGAACGACGTACAGGAAAGTTTGTGGCTATTAACTGCTCAGCTTTCGGGGATTCATTGCTGGAGTCTCGACTGTTCGGCTATGAGAAAGGCGCTTTTACCGGAGCGGAGAAACGGACTGATGGCTTCTTCGATATAGCTAAAGGAGGAACGTTGTTTTTGGACGAAATCGGGGATATAACTCCTTACATGCAACAAAGCCTGCTGCGCGTATTACAAACCGGGGATTATACACCCGTAGGATCAACCAAAGACCGGAAATCAGATGTACGGATTATAGCGGCCACTCACCAATCGTTACGAGAAGCGTGTGGAAAAGGGCGCTTCCGATGGGATTTGTTTTATCGGCTATCCGTAGCCGAATTACGTTTACCAGCGCTCTCTGAGAGAGGTCAGGAAGAAAAAAGAGCTTTACTGGATCACTTTCTGCGCAAAAAACAACAAATCTTCCGTCGGCCTAAACGATTGGTGTTGTCAACAGCCGTTTATCGAGCTTTGGATCAGTATCAGTTTCCAGGTAATGTGCGCGAGTTAGAGAATCTAATCGAATCCCTATATGTCTTTTACATAGATAAAGTTGACGTTGATGATTTACCATCTTGGTTAACCCAGCCCGCTGATGATCTGGCTAGCTTCGACTGGTCTTCTCATGAAAAAGAGTTAATTCGAAAAGCCTTAATTTACTTTTCCGGTAATAAGGCAAAGGCCTGTGAAGCCTTAGGTTATGGCTCAATAAATACGTTGGTCAATAAGATTAGACAGTATGATATTACGTTACATAACAAGGCTGACTAATAAATGATTAGGCTTTTAATTCTATGGCCAGTTAATGTATTCTATGGCTAAATAAGCTGTTTTGGCGACCATGTTTTACTACTTTTTGAGGATCTACTATAATCTTCTTGGAAGCTTCTAATTGCTCTTTAGGCGAGCGAGTGTTCAGTAGCGATTGCTGTATCTGTTTTTGTAGTGGCCCTGCGCTAAACTCTTTACCGATGTTACGTCCTCGAATGAAATGACCGTTGGCTTCAAACGTAATTCCTGTTATAGCTCCTTTCCCCTTTTTCTGCTTTCTATGCTGGAAATGGATCTGAATTTGCTGTAATTGAAGCTTTTGAGCCAGCTCAACCAGAGAAGAAACATTAGGAAGTTCTGCAACTACAACCGCCTGAATTTGGCGTTTAGCATCCATCCATTCCGCAGACATCACTCGCCCGTTAACTATGTTAGAACGCTGCCGTTCTGCAGCAACGATCAGACCTTGTCGTTTGGCAATACGTTTGGCTGCTTCGCGGCTACGATCTTTGCAAAAACTTTTGTCAACCGTACGGCCATCAAAATCTACCCGACTCATCACTAAATGGATATGGGGATGAGCGGTATCATTATGTTTTACTAACAGCCACTGTATATTATCGGGATCAAGACGGAGTTCCCGCATATAATCCTCAGCTAACCCAATTAATTTAGGGTCAGTCAGTTTGGGGCGGTCATCCGCATGAAATGCTAAGGCAGTATGCCATACCGCAACCCCTAAGTCTGTATTAAGTACTCTGTGCCGATTGAAATCCGATATCATCTGTTCCATTGATCCTAACCGTACGCCATTAGCCGCCAAAATTTCGGCCTGCTTGTTAACCTGTAAATCGTCATGATGGCCTTCGAATAGATACCGTACTACCCCACTAAAGCTACGTCCTATACTTACTTTAGCAATCATATGGGTACGTTGATAATAGGTACACCCTTCCGATCAATTCTTCGAATTCGATCATATTCATCTAGTATAGCGCTTATTCTTTGTATGAGGCTTGTTACTTGTACAACCACCGCCAGAAATCCTCCTGCATCCGCCTGTCTCCCCAGTTGCTGTAAGTAATTAGACTGATTTGCTAACTGTCCTAAAATCCGCTCTTGCTCAACGGTTGCTAAAGGCGACAGTCCTTTACCCAGCCCGTTCATTTTCATTAAACGCCTAATTAGCCCAGCCATTGATCCATGCTGTCGTTTTGGCCTTGCATTACGGCCAGTAGGTACAAATAACGGTTCATGACCAGCTAGTTTTTTAAAGTATTGATATTCGCTTTCGGTTAAGGCAATCGTCACTTTATGACACCGAATCTGCTCCGCTTTTTTGGTTGGGCGTCCCGAGCGCTTAGCTTGCGAATCTTGGTTGAAAGTATGGCCTTGTTCCATAGACAGATTTAGAGAATTCTAAGTGAAACAATCATTTTCCCCCGGCGAAAAGACAACTCGCTCCAAATAAAAATTATCAATCTTCTAATAATTAGCCTAAAATATTCTAATAATAACATTTTTTCTAACATTTATTTGACAAATCTATAATAATTAGCCGAAATGATGTATTTTTAAGTAAAAATCAATTGTAGACATATGATGAACGCTACGACGAAAAAGGACTTGCTCTATGCTTTTCGAAAACGTAATACAAAACGCAGAGACCTGCTCTTTTTACACTACCAAGAATGGTTTGAATCTCCCCTAACGGCTGATGTACTGGCCCAAAAAATTTCAGATGATTTGGGCATAGAGGTAGGTCCCAGTATTATTTATCACATCCGATCTAAACATAAACCCAGACGATCTAAACTAGCGATGAAATCAGTAGGTAAATCAGTAATAGTTAGCCCTAATCCCCAAGCACTTGCCGTAACAGTACCCGATTTAGATTCACTTACTAAGCAATCTTCACTCATCCAATTCCTAGCAAGCTAATCACTATTTACCGAGCAAACCGATGAAACAATTTCACTTTATCCTTCAAGCCAAAGGTGGCGTAGGTAAATCATTTTTGACATACCTCTATGCGCTGGCGAATGAACATGAACCCTCCGTTTTGTTTTTAGATGTAGATAACTCTACAAAAACTAGTGATCGCCAATTGGCCTTCCTTAGAAGCCAGAAACGGGTAGCTAAGCTTTCTCTTTTCAACGAGCGCGATAAACAAGATCGGCAATTACTACTTCGATCGGTATTGGAGTTATCGGCACTTTCCTATAATAAGTATTTTTTAGATTTTGGAGCACCAGAGTCCGAACAACTTCCCGCCTTACTTCGACGGGATATTCCAGCAGCGCTTTTCAAACGGGTTGAGCAGCAAACACAAGGCCAGTTTATTTTCCATATTGTCATTGGTGGTAATACGGCGTTCAAACCTTGTATTGAATACCTTGTGGATGTAGTGACCTTGCTTGGTCAATTATTTCCGGTCATTGTACATGCCAACCAATACGGGTTCGTGGGGCCAGCCCGCTCAGATCAACAAACTGTACTACAACAGTTTTGTCAATCAAATGCTATACCTCTGCAAAATTTCGGCAACATCGATGCCGATAGTGAGGTTGGCAAGCAGATTATTCATTATGCGCAATTAGGCAAAGGCTTATCTGAATATGACTTCTTAGAGCGTATGTTAATGGAGCGGGAAATTGAGCAATTAGTAACCGAACAGAGTAATGCAGGTCATTGACGATCGACGGGCAGCGGCACAACGCAAATATGGATTTGACGTAGGTAAAACAGGGGCTTTATTGCTACTTGAAGTTGATGAAGTTGGTAGCCGCTATCAAACGCTTATTCAACAGGCAACAGCTGGTATCAGAGAAAGTCAGCAACCATTGCAAACCGATAATCCCAAGGCGGCTTTCTGGTACGGTGTAGGTCGTAATGGAGTTTGGACTATACCAATAATGCTTACTATTGCTATAGTGAGTTGGTTTTATTCCCAACAGCAAAGCTATCAGGCGATTAAAGCTACGTTAGATAAGTACCCGAATGCCGCCGAGTTTCAGTTTTTAATGCAATTGGGCCAGTTGGAGCACGCAGAAGACGGAGCTTTAAATTTAATTCTTAGGGCAGCTCCGTCAAAAGGTACTATTGAAGCGGGTAAACATTACGTGTACAACAGCGACTGTAAGTGCGTGAGAGTACCATTGCATTATTGATCGCAATGTAGGAGAGGGTTTTGATTAGGTGCTTTTTAGTTGAAGAGCCTTCCAGGCATACGTCTGCTTAACTTTATCAAACGATAGCAGTGCTTCCCCAGATCTATTCAAAAATTTCTCAATGTGTAAAGCTGCTTTCCACTGGCCCTCAGTTAAGTTTAGCAAAGTAAGATAAAATACTAGACATGGTGTGGTAGAGATGTTGATTTCTGGCTCAAAGGTTGGAAGTAGAAATGCAGTGCTTATACATTAGATCTGCTTTTTTATAACTCAGATACCAACTTATAAACCACTTCAAATATCATAATCACGTCTTGAAGATTAATTTCGGCAAATGACTCGTTCTTTGTAAGGTCAGGATGCTGAAATGCATTCCTTTTGCTAACTATATCTACAGTTCTATCTGAAGAGAAACCAGCGAAATGAATCACATTGAACAATTGTTGCTTATACGGTATATTAGGGCTAAAATGATGGTCATTAGTTTGTATTTCTAAATCGTGGCCAGTACTTAGTCCTGTATCAGTATTAAACTTCTTAAGGTAACCCCCTTTTCTAAATTGAAATTTATATATATTCCCACTTACTTCTCCGTCATAATCAATCAATTGTTTAAACAGAGCTTCTAGTATGAGAAAGTAAAGGGTATAAGCCATACTCAAACCAATTTGAGAAGTATTATCCGTTTTATAGTCTGTAATAGAATCATAAGAATAATTTAAGTAACGAGAAATTTCCACTGCTAATTCTTTATTTATTATTCTTCTCTTCTTCTTTTCCAGTAAAGAACCTTTTAATGTGTGCGTTTTTTTAAACATTTCTTTAAGGAAAGATCGACGCAAACAATATTCAGCCTCAGCTTTAAAATTCATAAAATTCTCAACTGAGAAACTCTGTGAGAAATTATATTCTGGAGATTCCTTTATATAATACCCATCAGCGCCATTATCAAGTAATGCTTTTAAATTCCAAACTTTATTAGAAGCAGTGAACACTATAACTTGATTACCGTTGTTATCATGTTTAATATACCGCACTACATCTGTACCAGAAAACTTATTAGGCTCGACTGCTTCCTCCTCTTCCTTACCTGTTAGGCGCATGTCAACTAAAAACAAATCAAAGCCTGTCTCAATAATTAACTTCTTTTCCTCATCTTTAAAATCAGACCAACCTGATACACGCCGATTAACTACAATAAAATCTTGCGGATCGCTAACCTTAAAAATAACGCGTAAAACGTCGCTCCATCCTTTGTCAGCTTCATCATCAATTAATAGAATTTTTTTTCCAGTTGCATTAACCTGAACTGGGGTCGATGATACTGGTTTTGCCGCTGGGTTAGCTGGTACAGAAACGTGCTTCGACGTATTATTTATTGATTCGATGTATTTAAAATACAGCTGCTTTTGGGCTTTTACCAGTGATTCGTTCTTACTTAAAGCATTGGTGCCGGCCGCTTTATTTAATGCATAAGCTCCCCACTGATTAGCTAAAGAGTGTCTTCCTACCGTTTCATCAGGTTGTAGTTGTATTATCCTGAGAAACTCGTCTAAGGCTTCTAACCGTAAGGGAGGAAAGTTTAATCCATTTCGTATGGCTGTAACATCGAATTGCTGCAATGAACAACCTTTAGTAGTCAAAATACGACCCCAAATACCAGCCTGTCGTAGAATGACTTTCAATGTATCAGAAGCTATAAACAAGATAGGTACCAACCGCTTCTCATGCATTTGAGTCGTTAACCGAATGTGCAATCCAAGCTTAAGTCCATCATAGCCATCCTCACTGTCGATCAAAATAACTAATTTATCAAACTCAACTTCTTTGAGTGTATTTAGAGTGAAATCGTGCCGATCATCATCCGATAAGAACCGAGGTAACTGAATAAATTTGAACCCAAGAGCAGCTACGAAAGTACTTTCATCTTTGCCAAGCGTAAGTGTTTTTGCCATAGTTCTCGCTAATACTTTCAATCACCAATGAGATATTGTCAACAAAGTTACCAACTGTAATGGGGTTATCTTCCAGGCTATTTACAAATTCGTTATAACCCCCATCGGGGTTCATAAATTCATAGAAACGTTCCAGCATAGTCAATTTTGGCAGGAATGATAAGTCCATCATTTGGCTTCGTTCAAATATTACTAAAGGTTCTATGAGGCAACGTGCATATCGGCCTGCCTCAACTAACCTATAATTTTCACCATAGGCTATTATTCTCAACTCAATATGGCCTGTAATTCTATAATGGCTCAAAAACGGATAAAGTCGCTGTTGGTAAAGTAACGTTTTATTAATCTGCTTAACCCAATACGGTTTGTTATCGAAGTCATAAATAGTAGCTCCTGTCATTTGATTGCTGAATACCACAAGCGGTATTTTATCACCGTTATCAGATAAATCTTCAATTATGCGTCGAGCGTTCGTCGTAGAGCCACTCATGAACTTTGCATTTGCATCTGTATCTTCTGTACTCTCGTGTATAAATAGACAACGAGCGTCCGACATAAATCCTAAATCTGCATTTTGTGGTAGATGTGAGATAGCTGTAAGGCAATCACTAAAGCTTCCATCATCAACATAACTAACGTTGAATGTGGTTTTCCGTTTATCATCTTTGTTATCATCCAATAAGTAAATCATTTAAAATAAAAAATTAGTGTGTGCATAAAACCTGGTTGCGAAATAGCTTCTAATTCTTCAATATTAAACTCAATTTTAGAGTCTTTCATACCCTCTTTTAATAGATGAAGACGTATCGGTTTTTCATCCCAAATAGTTTCAATATACCAATCACAATAGCCAAATAAGTTTTGACGTATATTCCACAGATGGCCACCACCTTTTTTATATTTTTCCAGTGTTTCACCTAAAGTCTTATTTGTTGGATAAGAATTTTCTTGAAATATTTCTATTACTCTGGTTCTATAATCATTATCTATTAATCTTTTATATCGAATCGATACGTTTGGATATTTAGGACGCTCACAGATTTCATCAAACAAAGCGCGAAGAGCTCTCCTGAAGTTAACCACATAGGTATAAAAATCTGCTTTATCGAGATCAAAGAAATCGAAATTAAACTCACTTCTTTTTTCCTTAAACTTATCGTCAATAACTAAATTAATTAAATAATCTAAAGTATTTTTTACTCTAGTAGACTTCCTAAAGGACTGTACTATATTTTCAAAATCACGATTTTTTAATGGATGACCATTATGCCTAGCCCAATCTTTCCATTTTGGAGATGCCCATCCCTCTTTCATTTGTTTTTCAGCAGTCCAGTCTGGAGCTTCCTTGAAAGCAAAATTTTCTATCAAACTCCATAGAGATTTTGGAATTATATACTTTTTGTCATATTCTTTAAATAGTATTTCTGAACTAGATAAGAAATCATCTACATAAAAAGTAGCATTTGGTTCATCAAATTCGTGAGTCAGATATTTTAGACCATTTGAATCATCAAACAATTTCATAAAATTGGCTACATCTTTAGGCTTGTGTGGGAATGCTCTGGATACCTCATCAGTTTTAGGATGTCCAGTACTTAGCGAATTAGATTGCTTTTCATTACCCGCCTTGATTTGGTTATCAATTGAACCATCCAAGCTTCTGTATTGATTTGATCCTTCATTCTGTAATACAATCGAATTCCCTGAGATTTTACTATCCTCTGACTGTTGTCCATGCCCCCCCACTGTCATCTCCTCAATTTCCACAACATCATAAAATCGACTTTTTAGACGCTCAACACGTGTCGATTCTCCCTCCTTCGCTTCGAGTTTATCTATCTCGCGCTGCATAGCAATTAGAAACTGAATTCTACGGGCGTCCATATGAATTTAAAGAGCCTTGTAACGTTCAAAGAGGATCATTGCTTTTTCGATACCCTGCTCTTCCCAAATATCCAAAATTTGTTCTAATTCCACTGGTTTTTGATCTGTCGTTTCAGCCAGCAGAGTTTCAAAAACTTGTTTATAGTGGCTGTACAAGACATCTTCTTGGCCACGCACCATCTTCGTAAATTCCAACTTTCCCATCAATACATTTAGAAGGGCAGGTGCTTTTTTACCAGTATAAGCACGATCGAGTGCATACGCCTGTTTAAAGCGTCTGTCAGCTTCGTCATATCCTAATGTCTCCCAATTGTGCAACATGGCTCGAAGCGTCCGTAGATAACGGCGGTTGACATTCACTTTATTGTTAACTACTAAACCAGTCACTTCCTGTCGGTAACCTGTGCGTTGCAGACGGGTTTTGGAAGGATTGATAACGAAGCGTTGACCACTAATGATACGATTTAGCTCCTGGCAAAACTCGCTACCGGGCTGATAGACATTCGTGAAGGAAGAGAACGTCATGTCGTCGGCGTAGCGGGTGTATGAAGCTCCGAACCGTTTAGCCAAGCCGGTCAAGCGACGGTCTAACTGCTGACAGACAATATTCGTCAGTACCGGAGAGGTCGGTGCCCCCTGCGGAAGAAAAGCTTGTTTCGGATCGATGGGGTTACGAACACAACAAAGGTTAGCAATCAGAAAAGCCAACGGTTCCCGCGTCTCATTCAAGTTGAAAGGAGGTAGTTTAAGACAAGCTTTCACTCGCTGGAAATTAACACTCGGAAAAAAGTCTTTCAAGTCAAGATTATACACATATGGATGACCAACGTGAGGTCGGGCATTGTCAGCAATGCTTTTGGCAATAACAAAACCTGTTGCCGCCGGATGGGGTACAAAAACGCACTGTAAAACAAAATTTAAACATTGCTGAATCGTTTTCAACGGGCCAACAGGCGCATGAATAGTTCGCTCACCTCCGCTTTTCTTACGGATCGTAAATGACTGGTATCGTACAGCATTTAACGATGTATTGCTATACCAGGTCAGCGAGTGAAGCTTAATCGACTTTTCTGTTCCCTTCTCAAATAGTAAGGATTTGGCCAAATTTAGCAGCACAAGTAATTCCTCTTTGTTTTGCATAGAGGCAAACTGTTGACGAATACTATCGATTTGCTGCTGATCTAGAGACATAACGAAAAAATCCTGAACCACCTGAACGGAGGCAAGTTGCCTCGGTACTCTTTATGTATGAATAAGCATACAATAATTAATAATATAATTAAAGTAATACAGTCCAGGCCAACAGTTAAAGAGCATTCACTTCAACCATCAACACCACCAATTACCCAACTACATTCAGTCCGGCTTACACCAGACTACACAGCGAAACGCACGTGCACACAATCAATACCTTAGGACAGGCGATTCAGGAAAAGAAAGAACTTCGGCAAAATTAGTTGCCTCAAATGCACTCTTTCTGCATTTTGCTGTAAGATTCTAAAAATTCATATGGCAACCAATAAAAACGCCAGTTTTCGTTACCGGGTTCTGAACGAATGTTTCCGTGATGGTTCACGTCGTTGGACAATTGAGCGTCTAATTGATCACGTATCCAGCGAGCTAAATGCGCATTTTGGTATCAATAAGGGGATTAGCGATCGGCAACTCAAAGAAGATATTCACATCATGCGTAGCTTGCCGCCGAGAGGTTTCGATGCACCTATTATTTGCCAGGAAGGAGTGTATTTTTACTATGATCTTGAATTTAGCATTGAAAAAAAGGCTCTTAATACAGAAGACATTCGAAGCTTAACTGAAGCCATTACTTTGCTGAAGCAATTTAGGGGGTTACCTCATTTTCAGGAGATTGAGGCTATTGTAACAAAGATTGAGGGTAAGGCTATTACCAACGATCCAGATGAAACTATCGTTTCCTTTGAAAACACTCGCTTAGTCCGCGGGTATGAGTACCTGGAGCCTTTATATCAGGCCATCCGTACTGAGCAGGTTTCAAGAATTACGTATCGGGCATTTCAGGCAAGTGTAGACGAAGTGTTTACTTTTCATCCTTACTATCTAAAGGAATATCGTCAACGGTGGTATGTATTTGGTTGGGTATCTGAAAAAGATACGGTCTACAATCTGGCTTTGGATCGTATACAGACGATTGAATCAACAAAAAAATTATTTAAAGCCAATAAACACTTTAACCCCACAACATACTTTAATGATATTGTTGGGGTTACTCGGCCAGCTAATAAAGACATTGAAACAGTACTTCTTCAAGTTGATGTGAATACAGCCCCTTATTTGGAAACACGGCCAATTCATCACTCACAACAGATTCATTCGGCCAATGAAACAGGCGTAACGTTCCAATATAAGCTTATCCCTAATTATGAATTTATATCCGAAGTTTTACGATTAGGGGCTAATGCACAATTGCTTTCTCCGGATTCACTACGAAATGACATTGCCAAACAGATAGCCGTTCTGAATGAAAAGTATCAGGATCAATTGGAGCAATAGACCCGTATATCTGCTTTATAGCAACGAATCCATAGCTCTATCAACATCGCTATTCTCGAAACTATTCACGTACACATTCGTAGTTGACTCTGCTCCATGTTGAAAAGCTTGCCCAACGACTGATTTGCCCGCTCCTGCTCGAATAAGAGCCATAGCAAAAGAATGACGGGCTACGTAAGTTGTCAATGGTATTGTCAAGCCAATAGTCCTGCCAATAGTTTTTAAATCTGTATTGGTTTGCCCTAAGACCTTGTGAATTCGATTGTTGATTTTGACAACAGTAGTATGAGTTTGAACATTGAGGATAGGGAAAATATAGCTGTCTGGTCCAGTATACGTTTCTGCTCTGTAACGCTCAATTATAGCCATTGCGGGTTCTAACAGCTTCAGAGAAAATTTTCCTCCCGTTTTTTGTCGAACGTAATTAATACGTTGATTTTCAATATCATCAATCTGAATATCTCGCCAGCGAAGCTTAGCTAAGTCAACAAAATTTATCCCGGCTACATAAAATGAAAACAGGAAAATATCTTTAGCTCGTTGGAGCCGTTCAATTTCAGCATCATTTTTCAGCTGGGCGTATGGACCAGTAGCGGCACCAACTGGTTGATAGGCTTCAATTTTACGTATGTGATCTCGACTAATAGCCCGTTTCTGCGTTGACGTATCAAACTTACCTACACTAAACTTATGTTTTTCCGCCACATTACGCGCAAAAGGATAATTATCCGCCTTTGCATAGCCATTGGCTATAGCCCGGTTTAAAACAGCACGAAGTGTCCTGAAGCGATTACTTAGCGTATTATCTGTCGCCCCTGTAATGCGTAAGGTATTTTCCCATTCATAACAAAATTTCACTGTAATCTTATCGAAGGATACATCAGAGGTATCATATTCATCTACAATGAATTTATGCAGCTGATTGCGTAGATCCCGATAGACGATGCTGTTTCCTGTTTGATTGGCTTTTACCATGCCCTCGACTATCGAATCAATATAAGCTAACAAGGTTATCTTACGCGTTTGTTTGCGATTTTCCACGGCTTTCGCAGCTATCGACTTGACGTCATATTGCTCATCCATGTCGGTTACCATTTCAACTACTTTCTCATATTTTTCCTGCCACTCCGCCAGCTTTTTTAGCAATTTCGATCGCTCTGTCTCAGGATAACTACGACGTATCTCTTTTTTCTGCTCATTCCAATATTTGGGGTGTAAACTTAAGCCTGTTGAAATCCAACGATTCTTTCGATTTTTAGTAATACGGACGACAAATGGATGAGACCCATCAGCAAGTGTCTTATGCGTATAATAAACTACTTTGACAGTAGCTTTACCTTCTTTATGATCTGTTGTCCTAGTACCTGCCATTTTTGTTTCAACCAACGCACTGGTTGAAACGTTGGTTGAAACAAATCTACCAGAACAACTGGAAATAACCAACATCAACCAGAACAAAATCAGCCCTAATAGATTGATTTAAAGCATTTGATGTATATAAGCAGAGATATTCAGAATATGTAACCTCTGCCTCACAAGCAGAGGGTCGGTGGTTCGAACCCGTCAACTCCCACCACTCAAAATCAGGCACTTACGACGTAAAAATTGTAAGTGCTTTTTTATTTGATACACGGCATTATTCTAAAGAAAAGTTGTTGTATCTATATAACATGACTCCGTAGCTCAGTTGGTAGAGCAATTGACTCTTAATCAATGGGTCGACGGTTCGAGCCCGTCCGGGGTCACTTTTCCCACTAGCCACTTGCTGCAATCCAGTAAGTGGCTTTTGATTTAGATAAATAGTTATGCTTCATTGGCCAATCAATGTTGTCGACCCGCGAGGTTAGCCACAATTTATCCTGTCTGGAGTAATAGCTTAGTAACCTCTTAACACATACCTCTCCCGCTCCCTCATTCGTCAAAAGAGGATCGCTTGGATTTGTGTTGATCTAGTAGGGATCAAGTATTGACAGCTTTTGTCGGCGTCATCAGGCTAATTCATACCCTCGAATGACATCTGATCGCAGCACATCAACGTATATGTCGAACCAGTTGCTTACCTTTTATTAATGAGTAAAAGCCCAAAAATCAACCGAGTCCCTATATTAGTTATCGAATCAAACGCCGATCATTGGCTCATTATTCGTTCAGCGTAGATGCAGTGTTTCCCTCAGACAGAACCCATCTGGATGGCTCACTTCACCCAGTTGCAAGCCTATTTGGAGAAAAACCTGGCACATAACCTGGTCCTGCCTTTGCTAATTTTATTGGAGCCTACCTTGCCCAGTCGAGCCGACGGATTGGCGGTCTTACAATTTCTAAAATCTCAGGCAGGCTATACAAGGATACCCATTATTTTATTAAGCCACAGCCAGCATCAGCAAGATATTTCGGATTGGTGTCAGGCCGGCATAAACTCCTAGATCATCAAACCCGATTCCTTTAACAAATGGCTCACCCATTTTTACACCTTCCGTCGCTACTGGTGGAACTTGGTGAGCCTGCCGGGGCGGCTAGTATTGCCAGCTTCGTCTTAGATAATTATTTGCCGTCTAGTAATTAGTAGGGTAGTTCCTTCACTAAGTCATCAATGCGATGCTGGATTTGGGTAAAGATCTCTTGATAAGCCTGTTGCTGATTCTGTTGATAGCAATCAAGCATGTCATTTACTTGACGCTAGCTGATGTGTTGGAGCGTCTCGTATAGCTGACGGAGGTACGGGTTGTCAAGGCTGGTTTGCAGCAGTTCAAAGCACAAAGTCTTTAGTTTAACCAGTGTGAACACCAGAGGAGTAGGGCCATTTTCCGCTTTTATTTGTTGAAGGATTCGATTAGTTGCATCAATTTTAGTGGCATCAATTGGGTTCATTTGTTAGGGTTAATCATTGGAAAGCCTGAAAGAGGCAGGCGGTGATAGTCATAGTTAACAAGCCTATTCCCTAAATGCAATGTAGCCGTCCCCTTCGTCATTACCCGCCATTGTTGCCTACCGAAGGAAGCTACCGGTCAGCGTAGAGTTGGGTCAGGGCCAGAGTACAGCTTTTATTACTGGGATCATGGCAACCTAATTACACACTTAGCTAAGGGCGTGTTCCGGAATAAGCATCGAATTTATTAACCGGTTGTTAGTACAGATCTAGATCACTTGCGACACAAAAGCCCCCTATGTACCCCTTCTCCTACTTGTCCACAGCTCACCCCAAAACGCTGTGAATAAACTAGACAAAAAAGCAAAAACGACTTAGTGAAATGTGGACCAGAAAATGACCATTTATTATCCAATGATAATAAGAGAACCATCACCGCTAACTGTATGTACCTAATCTTGCCGTACGACAAATTATTATCATATAAAAGTAAATTCTATCCGATCTTTCTATTTTTGTTTAGATTTTCCTCATTAAGTAAGTCTTAAGCCTGGAAAAATTGGCTCAGTTGTACCAGATCAAGCTGAGCGCTGTGAAGATGCGACTCAAGCGAAGCCGGGAAAAGATTCAGCGCTATTACGCCCAGCAGATGGCCCGCTGAATCTAAAAACTGAGTCCTGGGTATCAGGTTTAATGTTTGTTTGTTAGTTTGTTCAGCAAGGCGTCAAGAGCTCACTAACGTTTCTGTATCAGTCCCTAAAAGCCAGATCAGCACTCCTGCGACACGGCTAAATAATGGTACGTATAAGCTAGCTCGGAACCGCTCAGCAAGGGTATGTTTGCCAAAGACCTCTTGAACAAAAGTGCTGGCCATTAGTAGCTAAACCACTAAGCTTATCAATCGAGCTACCCCCAAAATAAATAAGAAATGACAGGACAGGCTTACTTTATCTCTCGCTCTAGCATTAGTTTAATAACCTGAACAAACGCCGGGTCAGCCAAGTAATAGTACATATCCCTGTTGCGTCGGTCGCTATTTAAAATCCCCCGGTCCCTCATCTTGATCAAATGGTGTGATAACGCCGATTGATCCAGCTTGAGTTCATGCTGTAGAGTCGATACGTTCAGCGAGGGCTCCTGAGCTAGTATTAACAAGATCCGTAGCCGGATTGGATGAGCGATTGTCTTGAGCAGTTCCGCAGCCAATTGGTAGTCTTTGATGATTGATTTCATATCACGTTAAAGAGGGAACAAGTTACCTTTTTATACAAATGAAAACAATAACATTATATATTTTATTAAATGTAAACAATAAAATATAGAGAAGAAAAATGAAAGGATTGTTTTCGAGTCTGCACATTTTACACTTTCCAGATGGTATAGCTATAGCTTAAGACTGGCTGCTGGCGTGTTTAGCTGAGTGCTCAGTCTGGCTAGGAAGGTAGCTAGTTCCTGGGTTAATTGCTGATCTTGACGGGAGGCTTTTAACTCCGCCCGAAGGTGTTGATTATAGGCTTCTAGTCTCTCTACCTTTTTGATCAACGCCTGAATGGCAATCAGGTTTACGCCGTCAAAATCTGCCTGATTAATACTCTTGTCTTCGCCAATAGCACCCAGTTCATCCTGACCAAAATCCGCAAAGAAGTCCTGGGCCATTGGACCGTAGTGACGATATTGCTTTAGGTCCTGCCCTTTATAGTTCCAGCTACCTAAGCGCATAGCACTGATCTTTTGTAAAAAGTTAGCTCCGTCGGCGGGACGAAACTTCTCCTTACGGGTCGAGTCAGAAATGGTCGTCCAGGCATTACCTCCGGACAGCAGTTGCACGCCTATAGCTGTGCTTTGACTGGCCGGAGCGCTACTATAAAGCACATAACCGCCACTGAAGCGCATCATCATTTGATAGGTTTTTTTGCTGGAATAAGCATAGCCTGTCGTATAATCGCCGATGATAAACGAGCCAACCTGACTATTCGTCGATACATTGGCCCCTAGCGCCGTGGATGCGAGCCACTAGCCCTGGTTTGATAGCCCAGTGCTGTAGACGAAAAGCCACTCGCTGTTGTTTGATACCCTAAGGCCGTAGCATAGTTCCCATCGGACATTGTTTGCAGACCCATCGCCGTAGCCGATGACCCGCTGGCTGTCGACTGGTTGCCCATTACAGTGTCGGCTGTACCCGATGCAGTGGTAGAAGCCCCCAGGCTTACGGCAGCTTCTCCGCTGGCAGTGGTCTGAAACCCTAAAGCTATATATAATTACCATTGGCTTTCGTATTATAGCCAGTAGCCAGCGAATAGGGTCCGATGGTAAGCGTATTCCAGCTTGCATCATCTACATAACCTGCCCGCATGGCGGCTTTGCTGGCGTACTAGATAAGTTTGTTCGTATTACCGGAGTTGGTCAAATTTTCTCCAAACAGCACATCCCTGCCCACAGCTACGTTAAAGAAGGCTTGGGGAGTGGTTGTGCCAATGCCCACCTGAGCATGGCTCAGGGTAATACTACAGAGAAATGAAAGAACTAAAAACAAAGTTGATTTTATACTTGTGGAGCTTAACATGGTTACAAGATAAGAAAAAAGCCCCGACGGCTTGCCGGGGCCTTCTTACTGCTGTCAATAATTCAACTGCCAGACATGTTTATACTGCCCGGCCGACAAAGTGACTTCGTATTGCTTTAAACAGTTCGTCGAGTACACGCAAATACTCGATGAATTTGCTTGTTCGCTTGGTTAAACTATCGCTTGAGAGGCTTTGTATATGTGCAGGAAGGCCGTGTTGGTTCAGGTGTCCTCTGAATCTGGCGCGGGCTATTGTGAAGTCGACTTGTCTGCTCCTGGATACGTCACCCGTCATTCGGGCTGAATAAATAAAGTGATCAACGTTTTCTTCCAGGTTCAGCTGGGCTACCTCTGCAACCTATTGAGTGTCTTCCAGCACTGACCAAAAAACAAACCGCTTCCACACCCTGTTGAGTCACAAATAATACGCAAGGTTATGAAAGCTAATCGTTTGACACTCCAGCGCTGGTGGCTCTTAAGCGCTCGGGGTACGCTCTATATATTGATAGGGGCTACCATGTTTATTTTTGCCAGCACCTATTCGGTGCAATCCGGGCAAATTATTGGGGCAATGGCCCTTCTGGCGGGCATCCTTCAGTTAGTTTTTTCTTTTTCTAACCGGCTGGAAAAAAATAACGTTTGGGGTATTCTCCACGGGATTGCCGATATAGGTTTTGGCATCGCTATCATTTTATTGTCAAATGGTACGCTAGAAGGTTTTGTGGATGTGTTGGGTTTCTGGGCCATGATGTACGCCTTCCTCCAGGCTGTTCAAGCCATGTACGCATTCATGGCGGCCCGGGGAGTAACGGGTGCGGGCGGCATAAGCAGTAATAGCTTTATTCACTTAGCAAATGTATTGGTGGCTGGTGGTCTGACCTTCACCCTAATGCTTCATCCAGCAGGATTTGATAACTCAATGGGGTATATTGGCATCTTCCCCATTGCTTTAGGTATTCTGATTGTACTTCTTACCGGACAGATGCGGACACAAGCCACAATGTAATGGCTCTGCGCAATTTGGGCGTCCCTACGGCCTTAAAGCTACGTGAGTTTCAGGAGCAAACAGACACCTTTATTGAGACAAGAATTAAAGAGTTCGAAAGCTAAATTAAACAGGAACGGTTGTAAACTATGGAGGTTATTCCCCTAACCCTTACTGATATTAATGAACTATCGCGCGCCGTTACAGCGCCGTATGCTAACTTCTCGTTGGCCCAGGTTAATGATCATGTCGTTAAAGTGAGCGTAATGACCTACACCTATGACTGGCATTACCATCCCAATTCGGATGAGACCTTTATCGGGATGGAGGGCGTTTTAGTAATTGACTTAGAAACCCAAACCATCGAATTGTCAGCCGGTCAGTTGTTGACTATTCCTAAGAACACTGTCCACCGTACCCGGCCTAGGGGTGAGCGTTCGGTCAATCTAACCGTTGAACATAGCCAGATAGAAACGGTGATGTTAAACAAAGAAGCATAGACGTGCGGGTATATATAATTACTCAGCCTCAAATTTCCCCGTAATACGGTTTTGTATTTTGGTCGGATCGCCTACAGCGGAACGGCCAGTAATCCCATGATTGCTCTCATTTGTTCAGGAAGTTACTTACCGGAACCCACCCAGGTTAATGGCCGGTCGGTTCAAAACAGAGCCTGGAGTTTTGATAATTCCAATATCCAATCGCTTCGAGGCTTAAGTCCATCGGCATACATTGCCCTATCCGCGATCAACATCATACCATTAAAGAGCTGATTAATAACTTATCAGGTGTAGCGGCTGATGATAAGCAAATCTTTCTGGAAGCAGCTAACGTAATAAACTTATTCAGTCGGGAAGATGAAGCGTACTTTTTTGGGGCTAATGGTAGTGATGGTTCCAGCAAGACAGCCGCTTTGCGCCGTTTGCAGGAATGGAGCAAGCGGGCGGGCGATCTTTTACAAGAATGACACTCAGAGCGAATCATAGCAAAAAAAATACGTCTGAATTCTGCGATTAAGTTGGTGTTAAAGTGAGATTATTTTTAAACATTTTTAGCTACACAAGCCGTTAGATCTGGGCTGGCTTAACTAGACTGCCAGCTTCTTAACGCTATGAAAAAAGTCATCATCATGGGAGCGTTGCTACTGGGAGTAGCCGCTTTCAGCGCTCAGGCGCAGAACGCTAATTCAACCAGTGGTACGGGTAACGGCACCAATGGGTCGTCGGCTCAAAACGGCACCAGCCAACCAACAACGGGTAGCTCGGGCAATATGAAAAATCAGTCCGGCAAAAACAGTAAAATGAATTCGGGTACGATGGATAAAAGCTCGACCACTACCGACAATAGTTCGACCTCCGGTCAGTCGGGCGACATGTCTTCAGGCTCAACGGGCAAAAATAGTGGCCGCAAAATGAAAAGCGGTAGCGGCACCTCAGGAAGCAGTTCATCGAGCGGCACCTCGAAGCCATAAGAAGTACGACGTATGCGATCCATTAAAAAAGTCGGCCTTTGAAAAGGCCGACTTTTTTAATGGATCGCATACAGGAAGAAAACCGACTAACCTGTTCATCAAAATCACTTTTACCTGTCATACCCAAATCAACAGGTGAAGCTAGTCAAGAAGTACTAGACTGCCTTTTAGTAAGGCTATTGATATACGTAGTATCCTTGTTTTTTTCGATTGTCGCTTTTAGCGTCGAAAAATCGGTTAGACCCTCTTCGACCGCCGAAAAAGGACGAACGTCTTCGCCGACGACGGCTTTCCATTGTCCACTCGGAAGATCCTTTTGAGGCCCTTGCAGGTTCGTCAGGGTAGGAATCCAGAACTGCCGGATTTGCGGATCGTTGGCCTCTGCAATTTCTTTTGCATACGTTACGTCGTGAATATTCAACTGGTGAACCATGTTGCTCTGCCCACTGCAAAACCATACGTCGCCGATCAGAATGTCTTTTAATTCGAGTCGTGATTTACCAGCAATCTCCATCGTAAACGGCCCTCCCGACGGCATGGGTGGCAGCTTTACCAGCCATTGTCCGTTGGCCTCGGTTACCGTTTTGTAGTTCTTATTGTTAAACCGTACGGTAATTCGCTCGCCTGAACTGGCCCATCCCCAAATTTTGAGCGTAGCGTCCCGTTGCAGCACCATGCCATCGCTGATTAGTTTGGGTAAGCGAAGTTGAGCCTGTACACCTGTTGACACAAACAGGGTGATCATGATCAGGCCGGTAACAGAAATGAATCTGGATTGCATTTGCTTATTTTTTTGTGGTTTTCCCCCCTGTTGCTTCCGGCCCAAGATAGCTCTTCTCCGAACCACCAAAATCAAGTACCAGCTTTTGCAGAACCACACCGGGATTGACCATCCAGAATTTCACGGTATGCCTACCAGCTTTGGCGATTTTGTGCGTAGTGGATTTGATAATAATGTTCTCCGACACCCATTTATTCCAGATGCCTTTGTCGCTGGTTTTATCCTCTTTGTTCAGGCTAATGATTTGCGGGATCTCGTCGTCTACCGACATGCCATATTGCAGGCCGTTTTCGTCCCTGAACAAATTCAACGTAGGCGAGAAGTACGCATTGATTGCAAACTCGCTTTCACGATCCATAACGACGTCGTACTGAAGCTGGGGCGAATTGCCACCCGGCTTCTGCTCGGTAGCCGTAACCGGAAAAGGCGTAATAGCCGATCCGGTTCTGCCGTGATCAGGCAAAACTTTCCAGGTGACGCCATTAGTGTTTACCGCTTTGGTAAACTGATCGGCGGCAATGGAGATTCTCTGTTTGGTGTCCTGAACGGAAATCGTTTTAGTAACTACGGCCGAATCGGATGAGCTATAGAACACGGCTGGCATTTTTTGCTGATTGGGCTGTTGCCAGTACGTATAGCCGATGTGCGTCTGACTCATCAGGTGATTCCACTTGCCGTTGTTCAAATGATGATATTGCTGCGTAATCAGCGAATCGTTGGCGTACAGTTCTTTTACCTTATCGGCATACGCATTGGTCTTTTTCCCTTTAGCCTGGTAGGCTTCTTTATTCAGGGCAACGTAATAATACATGGCATTCAGATTCGCACAGGCTTTTATTGGATGTAATACCAACTGGAAATAAGCATCTTTATAATCAGTCGGTAATACGCTGTTTATTTTCTCTGCTTTTTTCAGTAAATCCGTGTATTCATCAACAACCGTTTTCCACTCGCCCGTGTGCAGATTATACGTATTGGCGTCGAGCAGTTCCGGTTTTCGTCGGGAATTGTATTTTGCGTATTTCGCCAGCAGCGTAGCGATCTCTTTAGCCTGTTGCTTCCCAAACTGGTCAGTCGCCCAGTTTTCGGTGTAGCGCTGGAGTTGATCGGCGTCGATTTTTTCGGGATTCCAGGCATAGTCCAGAAAGAAGGAAATCGGAAATTCCATCGGTTTGATATCGCCAACATTGACAATCCAGATATCGCGTACCTTGTATTCCCAGGCCAGGTGCATTTGCTCCCAGATACGCGGAAGCGGATTGGTATTCAACCATTTGTAGTTTCGGGGACCGCCGACGTAATCGAAATGATAGTAGATTCCATAGCCGCCTTTGCGCGGTTTCTCATCCAGTCGGGGGAGTTTACGGAGGTTGCCCCAGTTATCGTCGGAAAGCAGCAGCGTTACGTCATCCGGCACTCGCATCCCCTGATCGTAATAATCCTGCACTTCTTTATAGAGCGCCCATAGCTGTGGCGTTTCGGCCGCTGGCTTACCCGTTACGTCGCTGATAATGGCGCGCTGGTCGGTTACAATCTGTTCCAACAGCGCGGTGGCCGTTTCCCTCGACATCGGTGCATCACCATCGCCCCGCATGCCCACACTCACAATCTTTTCGTTGGTCGCTCTTTTGATACCGTCCCGCCAGAACTGTTGCAATTTTTCTTTATTGGTTTCATAATTCCATGGACCACCACCGGCCCGTCGCCATTCGTCGTGCGCCCGCATCAGCGGCTCATGGTGCGACGTACCAATCACAATGCCGAATTGATCGGCAACCTTTATGTTCAGGGAGTCATCTGCATAAAAGGCATTGCCCCACATGGCTGGCCAGATGTAATTGCCTTTGAGCCGAAGCACCAGCTCGAAAAACTTCCCGTAGAATTTGTGGTTGAACCCGCCGAATTTCTCTTTGGTCCAGCCGGAAAGTGCCGGTGCTTCGTCGTTAATAAACAGCCCCCGGTATTTAACTTTCGGCGCATCGGTTAGGGAGGTATTTTCCTTAATGAAAATCTCCTTTCGCTTCACAACAGGTACGTCGGCCCACCAGTACCATGGCGAAACCCCGATTTGTTTTGACAGTTCGAATACACCATAAGCCGCCCCCCGTCGGTCATTACCCGCAATGATAAGCGCCTGAGACACCTTCTGAACCGGTTTGCTGATGGTTTGAATCAGTGAGGCTTCCCATTTCCCTTCGATGGCATTCGGGCTTAGTCTCTTCTGTGAAACCAGTTGCTTTAGAAAGGATGACTGGTGTAGGGTGCCAATGACAATGACGTTTTTGGATGCCTGGTTGATGTCCGTAATCATCGACAGTTTCTTACCCGTCACTTGCTCAATATCCTGTTGCAATAGTGTTGCTGCCGTTTTTACAAGTTCGGGCTCACCGGGATCGACATAAATCACCGCCGACGTAATGGCAAAGGACGATTTGTCAGCAACGATGCTTTGCGCCCAACCCGTGACGGATAAGCAGAGCGTTAAAAAGACAGCAAGTAGGTTGAAGTTCATGTTTCCTGTTGACGTTGAGCCGCTAAATATTCCTTTACTTATTGGTGGTGGTTGCTTAAAACTTCACTACACTTTCATAGGCTTTCTTCGGCTTACCCTCCTGATCAAACAGTAAGGGATAATCCTTGCGGTCCGGAACGGGAAAATTATCCAGCCAAGAATATTTGTCGGTCAGATTCCAGAACGTAACGCCGGTAACCTTGTCGCGGTGTTTGCGAAATACGTCGAATACCATTTTGTACTGTGCTGCCTGCTTGTCGACCATCTCCGGCGTAAACTCGCTTTTGTCCGTATCGCGCCGGGCTCGGCGTTCGTGTTCTTTGGGGTACACCGACATGTCGACTTCCGTGAACTGGATTTTCAGGCCCAGACTGGCAAACTTGGTAATGGATTCTTCCAGCTCCTGCTTCGTAGGTTCGTAAATGGACCAGTGCGCCTGTAAGCCAACCCCATTAATGGGCACTTTCTTGTCTTTCAGCTTCTTCAACATCTGGTAGATACGTTCCCGCTTCGAGGCATTTTCGGTGTTGTAATCGTTGTAAAACAACTGCGCGGAGGGATCAGCTTCATGAGCATACTGAAACGCTTTCTCGATATAATCTTCGCCGATGATCTCGTAAAATTTCGATTTTCGGTAGAGAGCCGTTCCCGTGTCAGGGACCGCTTCGTTTACTACGTCCCAGGCGTAAATTTTCCCCTTGTACCGACCCATTACGTCGGTGATGTGCCGTTTCAGACGGGCCAGCAATACGTCCCGGCTTACCGTTTTACCTGTCGAGTCGGTGAAGAACCAATTGGGCGTCTGATTGTGCCAGCAAAGCGTATGCCCCCGCAATTTGATGTTATTCTGCTGGGCAAAATCAGCGATGGCATCCGCATCTTTCCAGTTATAGCGATTCTCTTCCGGATGAATAGGCCCCATTTTCATGGCATTTTCGGGTGTCATGCTGTTGAACTGGGCTTTGATCAATTCGGCATCCGGACCGGGCTGCACCATCCGTGGGTTTACGGCCACGCCAATGGGAAAGTAGTTTTTATAGTAGTCTTTCAGTCCTTTCTCGGGCGCTACGAAGGCGACGGATAAGGTAATCAGGGCGCAGGAAATTAGTTTACGCATAGGAACGAATATTTATGATGATTTTTTTGACAGGATTAACGGGATTGACATGATTTATTGGGTTGAAAAGAATCATGTCAATCCCGTTAATCCTGTCAAAAACTTTTACTTGTAAGCGTCAATCGTTTTGATCGTTCCATCCGAATTGTAAGTCAGCTCGGTAACCTTTACATTACGGAGATGAGTCTTGCCGGAAAGCTGTACATCGTGGTAAAACAGGTACCATTTGTCGCCCACTTGCACGATGGAATGGTGATTGGTCCAGCCGAGTACGGGCTTTAGCAACAAGCCCTTATACGTAAAGGGACCGTATGGATTGTCACCGATGGCGTAGCAGAGGTTGTGCGAATCGCCGGTCGAATACGAGAAATAGTATTTGCCTTTGTATTTGTGGAGCCAGGCCGCTTCGAAAAACCGTTTGTCGTTGTCTTTCTCCAGGAATGGTTTGCCCTTTTCATCCAGAAGCTGCACTTCCTTAACCGGCTCGGCAAAGCTTTTCATGTCGGCGCTCAGCCGGGCAATGCGGGGTAGGTAGGCAACTTGATCTTTCTGTTTCAACGCTCCTTTGGGATTGTATTTGTTCCCACTCCAGCGCTGCAACTGACCACCCCAAATTCCCCCAAAATAGAGATACGCTTTGCCATCGGTATCCTGAAACACGGTGGGGTCGATGCTGTAGCTGCCCTTAATCGGTTCTGGTTCAGCCTTAAACGGTCCGGTGGGGCTTTTACTGGTCGCGACGCCGATGCGGAAAATATCCTGTTTGTCTTTGACCGGAAAATAGAGGTAATACGTACCATTTTTGACCGTAGCATCGGGCGCCCACAGTTGACGGCCCGCCCAGGGAATGTCCTTGATGTCGAGCGCTACGCCGTTATCTTTGACGGGACCACCAATCTTATCCATCGACAGGACGTGGTAATCGCGCATGGCGAAATGGCCACCTTCATCATCTTCTTTGACATCCTTGGCATCAACGTCGTGCGAGGGATAAATGTAAATCTTGCCGTTAAACACATGGGCCGACGGGTCAGCCGTGTAAATGTGCTTTACCAGCGGTTGCGAAATCGGCTTTTTGCCTCCGTTGGTTTGTGCGAGGGTCGTTAGCGAACTCCCAATCAGAGCTGCCAGGGTAAGCGTTGCGTAGGCTTGTGGCATCAGGTTTTGATACGTCATGTTAGTTTTGAATGAATAATACGGTGAAAAGACATGGACTGAAAAGCCCGTTTTACAAATCGTTCTCTCTAAACGCTTATTTCTTTAGGGCCATCACCCGCTCGAAAGCCGGTTTTGGCTGGTTACTTCGGTCGAACAGTAGCGGGTAGCTGGTTCGGCCCCGGATGGGCCAGTTATTGAGCCAGCTATCGCCGTCGTTGACCCCCCAAAAGGTCACGCGGGTGACTTTGTCCTTATGCTTGAGAAACAGCTTGAACAGAGCCTCGTAATCAGCCGCCAATTGTTGCTGAACGGAGTCAGGTAAGGCGGTAGGATAAGGATTCGACTGTTCGTTCGCTGTCATGCGCTGACCGACATCCGCCCCCTGAAAATTGCGGGGCAAAACTTCAATATCCAGTTCCGTGAACATGACCTTCAGGCCGAGGGCTGCGTATTGATTGATGCTTTCCTCGATGTCTTTCAGGGGCACTTTCCCAACGTGCCAGTGTCCCTGAATACCTACGCCATCGATACGTACCTTAGCCTCCTGTATTTTCCTGATTAGCGCGATGCAGCCCGCCCGCTTGGCCGGTTGTTCGTTGTTGTAGTCGTTGTAATACAACTCCGTTTTAGGGGCAGCCTGCTGGGCCAGCCGAAAGGCCTCCGTGACGAAATCCTCACCGAGGTATTGCAGGAACACCGATTTCCGCATTGTGCCGTCCTCGTTCAACGCTTCGTTCACCACATCCCACGAGAAAACTTTGCCTTCATAATGACCAGCGACGGTTTTGATGTGATTCGTAAAGAACGTCCGGATCGAATCCTGACTGTGAATCCCCCGGACGAAGCTTGGTAACTGGCTGTGCCAGATCAGCGTATGCCCGTTGATTTTGATGTTGTGTTTCTTGCCAAATTCAACCAGCTTGTCGCCCATCTCAAAATTGTACGTGTCCCATTTCGGATGGATCAGCGCCGACTTCATGATGTTTTCGGGCGTTGCCATGTTGAACTGCCGGGCAATAAACGCCGTCGTTTTGGGGTCCCGTTCCTCAATCTGAGCGTTGTTGAGCGCAGTTCCGATGCCGAAATCTTTTTTAAACGCGTCTTTCAACGACGGCATGGGTTGAGCCAGAGCGACACCCTGCTCGGTGGCAGCATTTGCCAGCAAAAGGACGGCCGTACTTAGGGCAAGGATGTGTTTGTTCGGTATCATAACGTACTGCTTTTCGAGTTGAGCGGTTTTTTCAATAGACCGTATAAACAGCCTAATAGTAAGTTAAACCATGCGTGTTTTTTGTCATTCCGACGCAGGAGGAACCTTCGGATGAGTCGATAAAACAGCCAACCATCGAAGATTCCTCCTACGTCGGAATGACAAAAAATCCATCCAAGTGAAATTTCAAACAGGTTCAGTATCCTTTACTTGAACAGCAACTGCGAAAATCCGAACAGGTCGTGCCGCCAGACCGGCCAGGTATGTCCACCAGCATATTCGCTGTACTGATATTTAATGCCCATCTCATCAAACTTCTTCATCATGATCTGGCAGTTCTGATGCGCGATGTCTTCTTTGCCACCCTGCGAAATCCAGAACTGTTTGAGGTTGCTGTTGATCGTGCTGGCGTTCTCTTTCATGAAAGCATACTGCGGATCAGACAGCTTGGTATTGTTGGCCCACCAGCCCGAACTGAACACGCCCAGCGCCGAGAATAGATTGGTATTTTTGATTCCCGCGTGCAGCGTCTGTAACCCGCCCATCGACAGACCGGCGAGCGCCCGATTTTTGGCGTCGGTTTCGACCCGGAAGTTGCTTTCCACAAAGGGAATGGCCCCCTGTTTCAACTCGTTTTCAAAAGCGCGCAGGGCATTTTCGTTGAAACCTGCCACACCACCACCCATACCAATGTTTCCGTCGAGCATCACCACCAGCATGGGTTTGGCTTTCTTTTCGGCAATCAGATTGTCCAGAATCAGGTCGGTTCGCCCCTGCGTAGCCCACCCGCGCTGATCTTCGCCCCCGCCATGCAGGAGATACAGGACCGGATATTTTTCGCTAGCCTGATCGTAGCCGGGTGGCGTGTAGACATACATTTCGCGCCAGGTATTCGACGCTTTCGACAAATAGCGTTTAATCCGAATGTCGCCGTGCGGTACGTCTCTCAGCGCATAATAGCCTTCGTCGCGATCCGGAATCTCGATACCGCTGGCCATGCGACTCATCCCGTAAAATGATTCGCTGGCTGGATCAGCAACCGCTACGCCATCAACCAGCAGGGAGTAATAGTGAAAGCCCCGGCTGATGGAATCGGTCGTTACGTTCCAGAACCCGGCCGTATCTTTCACCATGTCATATTTTTTGCCCAGATCAATCTGTACTTTCTGCGCATCCGGCGCTTTCACCCGAAACACCACGCGGTTGTCCGGTAAAATCTGCGGGTATTTGGCATTACGTATGTTGGTAGCCGCCGATGAACCCAATATCGTGTATTTGGTCAGAGACGCTACGTCTACCGGCTTGAACAGAAACTGCGAGAACATGTACAGCCCGTTCTTCCAGACTTTAAAATCGTGTACGCCCGGCTCGACGTAGTAAATGTGCGGTACGTTGTTCTCATACAGGTAATCGTGCGTTCGTTTGCTGAACGTAATCAGCCCGTCGTTATCTCCACACGAAATCCAGAGCAGCTTCAACTTCTTTTTGGCATCCTCCGGATTCGGCACCAACTCTTCAGGCTTTTTGGTATTGGGCGCTGACGAAAACCCACCGACCCAAGCGAATTTATCCAGATTGCTCAGCCCAAAATTCAGCGACTGACCGCCCCCCATCGACAGACCCGCAATAGCCCGATGCTCGCGATCGGTAAGGGTCGAATATTTCTTCTCAACGAACGGAATCAGGTCAGTCAACAAATCCTTCTCGAACGTAGCAAAGGCTTCCACTTTGTCTTTGTCGAAAACATTGCCCACGGCACGGTCGTCTTTCATAGCCCGCCCATTCGGCATGACGACGATCATGGGTTCCAGTTTTTTCTCGGCATACAGATTATCCAGAATGACCTGCGGATTGCCTCCCCGAAGCCATTCCTTTTCATCACCGCCGATGCCGTGCAGCAGATACAGAATGGGGTATTTTTTCTTTTTCGAATAGCCCGGTGGCGTGTACACTAACGCCTTTCGGGTCGTGCCCACGGTTTTAGATGCATACTGGACGGAATCCAGTTTACCCGTGGCAATACCCGTGCGCACCTGGTCGAAACCTTTGGGCATTTCTTTTTCGATGGGTTGCGCGTAGGTACTGGTGCCGAACAAACCTACAGCTGCTATCAATAGGATAAATCGCTTCATTCTCGTAAATGGTTGATTAACTGTTTTCAGGATTAGTTTTTAAAGATCAAACCAGCGTACTGCTTCAGCGACCGGCGCCAGGTCTGCCATTCGTGCGACGTACCTGGCGACTCGTAATACACGTGTTTGATACCTGCTTTCTCTAGTGCTTCGTGGAACCCTTTTACGCCGGTGTACATCCGTTCAGGCTCCTTGGTACCAATACTCATGTAAACCACCTTTATTTTTTTGTTAAAAGCAGCAGGATCGGCCCACGCACCGTCATAGAGTTGCTTGATATCGCTGCCAGGCTGCAAACGACCGGCGCCACTGAATCCACCGATGTAGGCAAATTTATCGAGGTTGGTCATCGTGGTCTGAAAGGTCTGGAAACCTCCCATCGACAGTCCCGCCATCGCCCGGTTATCCCGATCCGCCAGCGTTCGGAACGTTTTGTCGATCATCGGAATGACTTCTTTCACTAGCACTTCGGGAAACACGTTGCTGGTCATGTTGCCGGGACCGCCACCGGTTGTGCTGACGGGTTTGGTGGGGTCGGTGGCATACCCTCGCTCCATCACCACGATCATGGGCATTGCTTTGCCTTCGGCAATTAGGTTATCCAGGATAAAATCCATTTTCCCCTGATTTGGCCAGCCGGTTTCGTCTTCGCCCGCGCCATGTTGCAAATACAGAACAGGATAGCGTTTTTTTGAATTGTCGTCGTAACCCGGTGGCGTATATACATTCGCTCTTCGCCACGCTTTGGTGATGTCGGAGTAGTAATTAACAGACCGTACCTGCCCATGCGGCACATTTTTGGGCTGATAATAATCCATGTCCTTGTCGGGAATGTCGATGCCGCTCGCCATCCGGCCCATGCCGTAAAACGTCTGACTGGACGGATCGCAAAGCGGAACCCCGTCAACAACCAGCGAGTAATAGTGAAATCCTTCGGGAATGGGTTCGGTCGTTACAGTCCAGAAACCGCTGGTGTCTTTCACCATATCATATTTTTTACCCAAATCCATCTGCACTTTCTGAGCATCCGGCGCTTTGACTCGAAATGCTACTCGGTTATCGGGTAATAGTTGCGGATATTTCTGCCCCGGAATATTGGTTGTTGCCGGAACGCCAGCGGTCTGAGCCAGGGCATCTAAGCTCAGCGCCACAACACAGGCGACGAAAAGGATTAATTTTTTCATGGTAAGGTTTAGAAGTATCAGGGTTTATTAATGGGTCTGCGGCTGAATGATCTGGTATTTGCCACTCAAGTGCATAAGCCCGAATAAATACATTAGCCCGTCGTAGTACGGATCGAAATAGCCATCGTCGAAAGGCTCCAGTTTCGCCTTCCACAAAGCATGCACAAAATCGAGGCTATTTTTCTCCCTGTTAACAAGCGACAGCGTTGCCGATGTAGACACTAGACCAATGGAGTGCCGGAGTTTTTTTACCGGCCCCGCCTGAAGAATAAACTCGGGGCGTGACCCGTCCAGGTTAAACTGATCGTCGAACGTATCGATGCCCTTAGAGCGCAGGAAACCCTGAAAACGACGGGCGTAATCTTCCTGCCAGGCTTTGTCTTTACCGTACCAGGTGTAATCCATCGCAATATTCATGGGCACCCGCCACGAATCGTAGCGGAATGCCGAGGGCGACCAGCGGGTATCGTGCGGTTTGCCGCTGAACTCGGTATAGTCGGCATTGAGTCCCGTTACTGGATGACAGGCCCGGTGCAGAAACACCCGCGACGTGTCGGCGCATTCCTTATAAAAAGATTCATGACCATCTTTGGCATAAACGGCCCAAACTTCGTAAAAGGCTGGCAGGTGGTACGACGGATCGGTCCATTTGTAGTTGTTGCCTTCGGGAACAAACGAGATCTGTTTAGCGTCAATGTTGATGAGGTTGTAGATGTTGCCGGTGCCATCTTTCTTCCACATCGCATCCAGAATCCGCCGGGCTTCGCCGTAATAATTGATGCCCGTATTATTTCCCCATTTATTGGCGGCAAACAGCAGACTGGTAACGTAATACAACTCACCATCCGAAGCCGAACCTTCGGAGTTCTTTTTCATCGTTTGCGGGTTGATACTCCAGGCAAAATACGCTTCCCGTGGACCGCTCTGGTGTTGCAGGTATTTTTTCGACCAGCGCCAGATTCGGTCAAATACATCTTTCTTATCAAGCTGCACGGCGATCATCATGCCGTAGGAAAGGCCTTCGGTACGAGCGTCATGATTTTTCACATCCGATACGTAGGCCATGGTATCGCCAACTTCGAAATAAACCTTATTAGGACCTTCAAAAACGTCGTGATACGCCTTCGCCACTTTCGCGTCAATGTCAGCCTGTTTGTAGCCCGCTTCGCGAAACAGATTCCGATAAGTAGCGGACTGAACCGCCGTTGCATTCCGGCTGGCAGTTTTCTTGTTTTGAGCCGAAACCTTTTCGGGCGTCATCAACCAACTAATTGCCAGTATGGGCAGCAGCCAGGACTTACCGAGTAATAGAGTACGTATCGAGTTCATTTTCAATGTTATCCGTGCTACCAAGCACTCAGTTTAATTCACATCAACGTATTACTAATTGAGTTTTTGTCATGCTGACCGGTCCGCCGGTGCGGCAGGAAGCACCTTCGGATGAGCAAAAAATAGCTGAGCAAAGATGCTTCCTGCCGCACCGGCGGACCGGTCAGCATGACAAAAAATAATAAACGAGCTACTTGTTAAACAGCAGTGGAGCCAGCTCATGCAGGCTGCGACGCCAGGTCAGAAACTCGTGAGCTGTTTTATCCGAAACATAGGAGACGGCATTGTAACCGGCTGCTTTCAGGTCTGTAGCCGATTTGGTTACGCCATCGGGTCGTTCTTTGCTGCCGCAGCTAATGAAAACAAGCTTCGGTTTTGCTTTACCGTTAAGGTCTTCAGGCGCGTAGACACCACCGCTGAGCAAACCGTAATACCCAAAAACGTCCGGCTTGTTAAGGGTAATCATTTTGGTTTCCATGCCGCCCATCGACAAGCCCGCCATCGCCCGATTATCGCGGTTGGCGAGGGTGCGGAAATTGGCGTCAACGTAGGGAATTAGTTCATCGACCAGGACCGTCTGGAAGGGATCGATTTTGAACTCTCTAATCTTGCCAAATTTCACTTCGTTGGTCATACCATAGGTCATCACAATGATGAACGGCTTGATTTTACCTTCCGCGATCATATTGTCCATAATCAGGTTCGCGTGCCCCTGGTTACTCCAGGCCGTTTCGTCCTCGCCCCAACCATGTTGCAGATACAGTACCGGATATTTTTTCGATTTATCTTTCTCGTAGCCCGCTGGTGTATAGACAAAAGCCCGACGAGATGTACCGGTGCTTTTGGAGGGGAACAGCACCTGCTGTACGTTGCCGTGCGGTACGTCTTTTAATGCATAGAAATCCTGATCATGAGCCGGTATTTCAATGCCGCTCTCCCACCGGACGGAGCCGTAGTAATTCAGAGCACCGGGATCGTTGAACTTGCCACCATCAATTGTTACGTTGTAATAATGGAATCCTTCGTCCATCGGTCCTGCCGTCGTGCCGGTCCAGAAGCCATCGTCTCCTTTGGTGAGGATGGTTCCTCCTCGCCCGCCCAGCCCCAAACTCACCCGAACGCTATCAGCCTTGGGTGCTTTGATACGGAATCGTGCGTACCCCTGTGAGTTTACCTGCGGGTATTCCTGCCCCGGCTGGTTCAATGTGGACGGTTTAAAATCCTCCAGCATCGCGGGTTGGCTTGCCTGCGAAAAACAGGTTAAACTAATCAATGTGGCCGCAACGAATGCAACTATTGTTTTAGAAATCATCGAATTATTGGTTTAGAAGTGAAATTTGTTTGAATACCCCTAAATCCCCTAAAGGGGACTTTTCTCACTCTCGAACAAAGTCCCCTTTAGGGGATTCAGGGGTGTTTTATTCTAGTTAAACAGCTCTTGCAACGTAGTAGCCAGGTATTGCTTGCAGTTCATCCAGGTGTGACCACCGGGCACGATGTAGCTTTTCAGCTTGATCTTTTTGTCTTCGAACATAGCGATGTTCTTTTTCACCGGTTCGTACAGAAAATCGTCGGTGCCCACGCTGACCGTGAATAATTTCAGTTGACTGTTGATTTTAGCCGCATCCGGTGTCCAGTTGGCAAAGTTCTTTTGAAACTCCTCGGTAGCGGTATAGGGCGCATACGAACAGATGTAAGCGAAGGTGGAGGGATTGGTCAAACCGATGTTTAGGGTTTGTCCGCCCCCCACCGAAAAGCCCGCTACGGCCCGGCCTTTGCTTTCCATAATCACCGGGTAATTGGCCTCAATAAATGGTACTATGTCGGCCACCATGTCTTTGGTAAAGTCGGGCATCGGAGCCGGGCGCACATTGCCGTAGGGCATCACAATGAGCATGGGCTTGGCTTTACCCTGCGCAATCAAATTGTCGGCAATCAGGTTGGCGCGGCCTACTTTGGTCCAGGTTTCTTCGGTGTCGGAGCCACCGTGAATCAGGTATAGCACCGGGTATTTGGTTTTGCCGTTCGGATTGAAGCCGGGTGGCGTATAGACCAGTAACTGACGCGTCATCCCCAACGTAGCGGATTTATAGTAGCGATAGCTGATTTTTCCGTGCGGTACGTTCTGGAGCGAATGCACCAGTGGCTGGTCGCCCGGCACATCGACGATGCTCCGTTTGAAGCGTTCATTGGCGAAAATGTACGTGTTGTTTGGGTCGGCAACCTGAACGCTGTCAACTGAAAAGCTGTACGGATAGATGTCGGCTTTGACGGGCGGAACCGTCACGCTCCAGATGCCGGACGTATCTTTCATCAGGGCAACCGGCGCTTTCAGAAACTCGCCGTTCAGGGTCACTTTCTGCGCTTTGCGCGAAAAGTATTTAAACGTAATGCTATGGTCGGGGTGCACTTCGGGCGAGCTGATCGACGGCGGCCGTTGCTGGGCGATCACCTTCATCGAACAAAGCAAGAGAGCTGGAAGCAGGTATAAGCTAGGTTTCATACGGGTAAGCGAGTTAGCGGAAGAGTAGTGGCGTAGTTGCGGCAACGTAGTGTTTGACGTTCATCCAGGTGTGACCACCGTCGGTAATCAGGCTCTTGTAATTGACCTTCTTCGCCTTTAGGTAATCCATAAATTCGATCGTCCCCTTGTAGAGAAAATCGTCGCTTCCCACACTCACCCACAGGAGTTTCAGCTGCTTATTCGTGTTGTCTGAATTACTGCCTATCTGCGGAAAACTCTTGTCCATTTCAGCGGGCGACAGGTACGAACTGTAGCTGCATACCCACGCAAACTTGTCCATGTTGCCAAAAGCCGCCCGGAGCGTTTGCCCACCCCCGCGCGAGAATCCGCCGATAGCCCGGTTGTTTTTGTTGGCGATGGCGTGGTAGTTCTTCTCCACGTACGGGATAACCTTCCCGATCAGGTCATTTCCGAAATCATTGGCGCGTTTGACCGCATCCTCCCCATCGCGGACAGTCGGGTCGGCGGGTTTGGAGCCTCCCTTTTGCTCGGCAAAACGGGCTGCGATATTACCGTAGGGCATGACAATGATCATGGGCTTGGCTTTGCCTTCGGCAATTAGATTGTCCAGAATCAGATTCGTTTTGCCCACTTTGAAGAAGGTCTCTTCGATATCCGTCGTTCCGCTGATGAGGTAATAAACCGGGTAGGTCTGAGACGGATTTTTATCGTAACCCGGTGGCGTATAGACCACCAGCGAACCCGTAGTGCCTTCCAGCGATGGATAGTACTCATAGTTGACCGAGCCGTGCGGTACGTCTTTCATGGCATGAACCAAGGGCGTTTCGCCGGGCACGTCGACCAGGCTGGCTTTGAAGCGTTCGTTCGGAAAAAACGCTACGTTGGCCGGGTCCATCACCGTAATGCCATCGACCTGAAAGCTGTAGGGGTAGATGTCCGGTTTGACGGGTTTTGTCGTCACGCTCCAGATACCCTGTGCTTCTTTGGTCATAGGCAGGGGCGCTTTTTCAAACTGAGCGCTCAGCTTTACGTCGCTGGCAGCCGGAGCCAGATACCGGAACGTAATAGATTTGTCGGCGTTCACCTGGGGCGACACCACCAGTGGGCCACGTGGAGGCTGACCTAAGGCTCCTTGATACAGGCAGAGTATGACCCCTACAAGCCATAATCGCTTTAATACGTATTGATTCATAGTTCATTAAGGTTTAGGAATTGTCTGTCTTTTTTCTGACAGGATTGACAGGATGAACAGGATTTTTCCGTCAATACAAATCCTGTTCATCCTGTCAATCCTGTCAGAAAAAAAGGTCACTGGGTAATAATGTCAACTTCAGCGTAGCCCGATGCCGAACCGTCCTGCGTATTTTTCAAGGCGCGTAATTTGATGTACCGGGCTTTAGTCGGCTCAAATGATTTGGTTTGCCAGACCGGGCTGTTTTTGATATTGGAAAACTCGCCCTCGCTAACCCGTTTCCAGCTTGCGTTATCCGTCGACACCTCAAACTGGTACTGCGTGATGATGCTGGCCTCTTCCCACCAGTTCTGAGCAGGTAAGTACCGGAAACCGACCAGATTTTCTTCCTTTCCCAGATCAATGACCAGGTCCGTAGGCATCGCCTGGCTTTTGGGCTGATGCCATGACGTAGCCGGATTGCCATCGACAACCTGATACGCCGACTTGGCGTCCGTATTCACGATTTTCCAGGCCGTGCGGGCGATGTCAAATTTCTCTTCGCTGACGATGCTACTTTGTTTCGTGAACGGGTTGTAGGCGATCGCCTTAATGTCAATTTTGCCAGTACCGGTTTTTACGGGAGCCGTGTATTTGGTAGCGGTTGCAGTTGGCGCACGCCCGTCGAGGGTATAATACAATTCCGATTCGGTATCGCCGGGTTTGATGTGAATCTCACCCGCCTGGTCACGGGTAATTACAGGGGGCGTGAGAATCAGGGGTGCTTTGTAAACTTCCAGATTTGAAATCAAGGGAGCGCCTTTGGCATCCAGAATCGTCAGCCGCAATTGGGTGGCTTCGACGGTCGGAAACCGCAGAATACGTTTGTATCCAATGGTTGTTTCTTTGGCAATTTCTTTCCAATTCCCATCGACAAAAGCCTCCACGGTAAAGGCTTTGACTCGCTGACCCAATCGAATGGGCTCCTGTACCAGAAACCGATTAAAAGCGGTAGGCTTTTTAAAATCAAGCGTTAACGATACGTTCCGAACGGCATCATCCGTAGCCCAATAGCTTTCTTGATCGGCATCAATGGCTTTGCTGGCATCGTACGTTGAGCTTTTCGCCCGCCCCTGCGAGGCCGTAGCTTGGGCATTTTTGGCCAGATTCAGTGTAAAGGCTTCTTTCGTCGCTTTGGCAAATGCCTGAACAGCTTTCTCATCCTTCTCGTGAATCAGCCCATTGGGCATGATCGGAAAATTGAGCAGTAACGTAGCGTTTCGGCCAATAGAATTGTAATAAATATCCATCAGTTGGGGCAACGTTTTCACCTTTCTGTCTTCCCGCTCGTGGTAAAACCATTCGGGACGAATCGAGGTGTTTACTTCGCCCGGCACCCAGGCATTACCATTCTCTACGCCGTAGCGCAGCATTTTCTCGGGCACATCGCCGGTTGCGTTCAATAAACTCCAGTTGGTTTCGCCCACATACCCGGCTTCGGTACCCACCCAGCGCAGGTCGGCCCGATCACCACCGTCATTCCAGATGACGATTTTGGGCTGGAGTTTACGCACGAGTTTGTACGTATTGGGCCAGTCGTAATACGTTTTGGCTTCGATTTTACGGGTTTCGTTAGCCCCGCCATAATAGCCTGACCCACCATTGGCTCCATCAAACCAGACTTCAAAAATATCGCCGTAGTTGGTCAGCAGCTCTGTCAACTGGTTGCGGAAATACGTAATGTATTCGGGCTTCCCATAGTCGGCATGGTTCCGGTCCCAGGGCGACAGATATACGCCAAACTTCAGCCCATATTCTTTACAGGCGTCGGCCATTTCCCGCACGATGTCGGCTTTCCCATTCCGCCAGGGTATATTTTTTACGGAGTAGTCGGTGTATTTCGAGGGCCATAGGCAAAAACCACTGTGGTGTTTGGCCGTAAAAATGATGCCTTTCATACCGGCCTCTTTACAAATCCGGGCCCATTGCCGACAATCCAGGTTGGTCGGATTAAACAGCTTGGGATCTTCATTGCCCAGGCCCCAGGCCATGTCGGTATAGGTGTTTATCGAAAAATGGATGAAGGCATAGTATTCCATTTTTTGCCAACGCAACTGATTTTCACTGGGAAGCGGGCTAACGGGTTTGGGGGGTGTTGATTGTGCCAATCCAGAAAGACCTATCAGCAAAAAAAGCAGCAGATTGTAAAACGAGAATTTAGGCATCAGTTACAGAAATTAAAAATCATCAGGTCTGTTCAGTTCGCGATATACTCTGCCAGAGCAGGTGGACCACTCATTCGTTTTTAAGCCAGTTATTTTGCTTCATCCACGCAAACAGCGGATTCATCCAGCCCGGCTGTCGGAAAATAAACCCGTGCCCGCCCTTTGGGTAAATGTGCATTTCCACATCGACCTTCTGATGTCTTAATTTTTCGAAGTAAGCAACGCTGTTATCAACGTCCACCAGTTTATCATCAGCCGCGTGGGTCAGATAAGCCGGTGGTGTGTTCTTCGTGATTTGCCGCTCGTTGGAATACAAATCGATGGTTTCTTTCGACGGATTTTTACCCAGTAGACTATTGCGCGAATCCCGATGCGTCAGGCTGTCCTGCATGCTGATTACCGGATACACCAGAATCTGAAAATCGGGCCGAAGGCTGGTGTTGCTGCTGTTTTCAATCAGCGCTTTCTCGAAATGTGTCGCTTCAGTAGCCGCTAGATGCCCGCCCGCCGAGAATCCCATAATGCCCACTTTCCCCACATCGACACCCCACTTGGCGGCATTGTCACGCACTAGTTTAATGGCCTGCTGGGCATCCTGCAACGGCCCAATAGTTTTATCAACCATGATCGAATCGTTCGGCAACCGGTATTTCAACACGAAAGCAGCCACCCCGTTTTTGACAAATTCTTTGGCCGTATTGACGCCTTCTCCCTGGTACACCACAACACCGTAGCCGCCACCGGGAATGATGACAACGGCTGCTCCCGACGCGGCCGCTTTATCGGGCAAATACACATCCAGCGTTGGCTTCGTTACGTTCCTGAACATCCCCGACGTATACGTTTCCTGAACAGTTGCCGGCTTTGCATTCGGGATGGCACCCGGATACAGATTCACCAATTCCTGTGCGATTGACGCCTGGAAACCTAACCACCAAAAACTTACTACCAGCGTGAGTGTCTTCATAATTTCGTTAATTTCCACTAAGCGAAAAGCCCATCAGCGACAGCATTTGTGCCGCGTAACGTTTCCCTAATTCCCGATATCCGGCGGCATTGAAGTGCAGGTTATCGGCCGCGTCGGTGCATCCCGCCGACGAAATCACGTGAGCGTTTTTGATGGTTTCGGGAAGCGTCGCAATGATCTTGTTCATACTCGCGCAAACGCCACCCTGATCGGCATTGACCGTTTCGCCCGCCAGTAGCGGTACTTTTCTGGGTTTCAGATCCAGGTCGTGCATCAGGTTATCGTACACGACTTTCACCTTTTTCGTCCATAACGTATCATTGGTATTCGACTCGCCCTGATGCAGCAGAATCCCCTTGATAACGCCATCTTTCTGCGCCAGCTTCGCCATCTCGACCAGTCGGGCGTACGGATTTCCGTCATAGTCTTTGAGCATGTTCTTCATCCAGCCCGGTACGTTGGCCGTGTAGGACTCGTAATGGTCTTTATCGAACAGCTCAATTTTACAGCCACCCACGGCCACATTGATCACACCGACCCGCACCTTTTCAGGGAGATTCGCCACCAATTCGCGACCAAAATAATCGGCGGGCGTTAGGCCAGTCCGGCATCGGCACAAGGGCGGAACGGCGGTATACCATTGACCCATTGTCCGGCCTAAATCCGGGCAGTTTACGGCTTCCATCACCTGAAACCGGTTGTTCACATTGACCGTATCCTGCGGTTCAATTTTGGCATTACCCTCCATGTTGGATTGCCCGAAACAGAGAAAAATGTAAAAGTTTTTGTCCTGTGCCGAAGCCATCTGCCCCCAAAACAGCAAGCCAAGAAGAATCGTAGCGGTAGAAAAACACTTGTTCATGAGGGGTAAGGAATAGGGTATCGAAACCATTGATCTAGGCGTTAATTTTTGGCTGATTCTGAAATGGTGTCGGTAATCCGGAAATAGTCAAAGTCAGCAAATCCACCTGTCTGTTGAGTGGCGTAGGCAAACAGACCGAATCGGTAGCCCATAAAATGCGGGATGGTGTAGGGCATTTTCAGCGGTTCGCCAATGGACTGCCACGCTTTTCCGTCGAGGCTGTAAAAGAAATGAGCGGTGTCCTTCCGGTCTCTGAAATCGCATTCCGCTTTCAGGTAGACCGTCTTTTGCGTGAGTGGAATGCTCTGTACCTCAACCGGTTTGCCCGATGCCGCGCTAACCATGACCACGGAGCGCTTGCCGTTCGTTACCCTGACACCGACCAGCCCGTAGTTTTTCTGCAACAGACTCAGTCCCGCAAAATCACCGTCCTTCAACGTTGAGGCATCGAGCAACGTAGCACCCGAGCATTCGGGGCCAATGGTACGCTGGGTAAGGGTATTCCGAGCCATCACGAACGACGTATCAATACGTCCAGTTTTCAAGCGCAGATAGCCTTTCCGTTCAGTAACCGACCAAAGTTTGTTGTCGGGATTATGGTTCCATTGCCATACCAGCGGCAGCGCGGGTTCGCCTTTCTTTCGGGTAAATTCGTCGGAGGCTACGATGCCCGGAATCAGACTTTTGTTGGCAGGCAGGTCAAGCGTTTCGGGGACTTTTCCATTGACGCCCAGTACGGGCCAGCCATCTTCCCACTTGACCGGAACCAGATACGGAATCCGCCCGACTCCGCCGAAATCTCGAAACAGATAGGCGTACCATTTCCCATCCGGCGTGTCAATCAAACCGCCCTGCGCTACGCCCAAATCCTGAAAGCCGATCCGGCCTTCCCATGGACCCGTAATCTTATCGGCCCGGTGAATCACGACCGTCCGCATGCCTCCTTTGGGCCAGGTAATGTTGAACAGGTAGTATTTACCCTTCACCTTGAACAGTTGTGACCCTTCGGCGGGTAATCCACCACCCGTGCCCGACGGCGTACTGGCGTTTTCAATAATGACCTGTTCGGTAGTGCTGGGCTTCACACCCGATGCGTCGGCGTTTAATTCGATAAGCCGGAGTTGGCCCGCGCCATAAATCATATACACCCGACCATCATCGTCGAAAAATAGGCTGTGGTCATGGTAAGAGGGGCTGAACGAGGCCACTTTCCAGGGCCCTTTTTCAATGTCTTTAGTGGTATAGACATACGTTTTGCCGGTCGTCTGAGCAAAGGTTGTTACGTAGTACGTACCGTTATGATACCGCAGGCTACTGGCCCACGAACCGCGCCCGTAGGTGCTTTTGCCATTGGTGAGATTCAGCGCATCCACATTCGCTAGCGTGTCGTAGGCGTATCCAACCAGTTGCCAGTTCACCAGATCATTCGACTTCATAATCGGCAAGCCCGGACTCAGGTGCATGGTCGTGCTGCTCATGTAGTACGTATTGCCCACACGAATCATGGACAGGTCAGGTACATCGGCAAAGAGGATAGGGTTATGAGCGGTTTGCGCTATTGCCGAACAGTGAATCAGCAACAGCACAACGCCTAGCAAACCCGATTGAAAAATGGACTTTTGCATGATAGACAATACGTATCAGATTTGCTCCGGTTATTGCAGTGGGCCAATCAGTTCAATAAAAGTCCCATCGGGGTCCTGCACGAACACAAAGTGCGCTTTCGCATTCAGGGGGGTGGGCGTACTGCCTAAAAAGGGTACTTTCATTTGTTTCAGTCGGTCGATGATGGGCTGTAAGGCTTTTACCTGAATGGTGATGTACTGCATACCCGTATCGTCCTGAATGTGGTTGGGCTTCGGGTGCGCGGCTTTTTTGCCAAAGCTCATCAGCTTCCAGTCGGTGGCTTCGGGACTGTTTTCGAGTTTCAGGATGGTAACTCCCACCGCCACACCATCCGTCAGGCCCGAGCGTTTGCCAAAATCTTCATTGATCGTAAAGTTGCCCGTTTTGACCATACCAATGCCATTCACGTAAAAGTCCAGCGAGCGTTCAAGATCGGCGACGACAACGCCCACGCCAATGACTTTGCTGCTGAAATTGGATTGTGCCAAAGAACTCAGTGCGCACCCAAACACCAATAGTGTTATTTTGACACATTTACAGACACTCATTATCTTTTTATTCATGTGAAAAAGAACCATTGGTTAATGCGTTAAAATTCTGATTTGATTAAAGCGCGGTGTATTCGCGCCATTGACCGCCACGATTTTTAGTCTAACTACCTCGTCGTCAGATGCATTAAGCCGGATTGTTTTCCCATTGGCAGAAAGAACCTCGGCTGGTTTATCATTGATTACAAAGCTCACCTGCTCCGGCTTGATAGTATCTAAAGCACGAATATCGATGTACTTACCCGCCCGGTTTTTGTTTTGTAACTGGTAAGCGATAAAGGAACGGGTACGTCGCCAGAACCGCTCATCATCGTAGCCTGAATCACTCTTTTCGCCTTTGTAGTCGTGATCGACTTCGGGCTGCTGTTCACCACAGTTTACCTTATCGACCGTGCTGGCGTCAAGGGCCAGTGCTTCCGCTTCCTGCTGTTTTAACCGGGCTTTCTGCTCGTTGAATGCCTCTTTGGAAAAGGTCTGGAAGTACATTTGGTAGCGGGCATCATGCACTTCGTAAAACGGTTGCAGCGTCAACGAATCCAGGCTAAATCGCAGTTTATTTATTGGTTTTATTTGCGACAGATACGTTGCTGGATCGCCCACGAGCGCGTAGGCGTTGGTGATTGGGTACAGTTTGCCTTTCGTTTCGTGCCCCATCCGGCTATCGTCGGCAAAAAGCCCTTTCAGATCGTCCGTCGAGGTTTTAGCGGCCAATACAATGGGGCCGTTGACGAAGGCCGCCCAGTTCGAGCCGTCGGGCAGATACTCCAAGTGCGTTGAGGTCTTGAAGCGGACGGTTACTTTATCACCCTGTTTCCACGTCCGGTTAATAGCAACGTAGCTGGCTGGTTTTCCATCGACCGGCTGGACCTTTCCATTCACCAGCACATGGAGGTTTTCAGCCCATTTCGGATAGCGGATGTGTACAGAAAATTTCTGTGGTTTTGGTGTCTCGACAACCAGTTCAGACTCATTTTGGTAGGGAAATTCAGTGCGCTGGGTAAGCTTTATCTGTTTAGCTGTCCAGTTAACCGTCGACGGGATAAACAGGTTGACAAACAGATCGTTGGCCGAATGGCTGTAAATCAACTCGCCGTATTTGGTGTGATTTTCCAGGCCTGACCCCACGCAGCACCACATACTGGTTTCCGGCTGTGAATACAGCCGGTAATGGTTGGGCCGAATGGGCGTAAAATACACGAATCCGCCTTTTTCGGGATGCTGGCTCGACAGGATATGGTTATAAAGTGACCGCTCGTAGAAATCCAGGTAGCTGACGTCGTTTTTATCCAGAAACAGGGCTTTGCTCAGGCGCAGCATGTTGAACGAATTACACGTCTCCGGCCCTTGGTTGGATTGCAGCACCTGACTAAAATCGGTTGCCGGGTTGAAATGCTCGCGGACGCTGTTGCCGCCAAAAGCCACACTGCGCGTCTGTGATACGTTCTGCCAGAAATACATGGCTGCTTCCGACCAGTCGGTTTTCCCCGTTAACGTAGCGATTTTCTCAAAACCAATCACTTTCGGAATCTGCGTGTTGGCGTGAAGGCCGGTCAACTTATCCTGTTTGTCGATCAACGGATTCAGGATCGCCCGGTGCGAAATCCGTTGCGCCGTTTCGAGGTACTTTTTGTCTTTGGTCAGGATGTACAGATCGGCAAAAGTCTCATTAATGCCGCCGTGTTCGGTACGTAGCACCTGCTGAATCTGCTCATCAGACAGAGGTTTGATCAGCTCAGTAAACCAATCGCCTAAGCCAACCAGCACTTGTTTGGCCTGTTTATTTCCGGCGTACTCATAGGCATCGCGTAACCCGGCAAACAGCTTGTGAATGTTGTACAACGGCACCCATGTGTTGTTCAGTCCGAAGCTGCTACCGTCAATATCGCCTTTATGAATACGCTCCCAAAATACCTTTCCCTGGGGAATGCCACCCACGTATCCATTGCCGTTTTTAGCCTGACAATGAGCCAGTTGATCGACCATATAGTCGAGCCGTTTTTTCAGTTCGGCATTCCCGGTCGAGGCATACATCATGGCCAGCGCCGACAGGTAATGCCCGCCGATGTGGCCATCCAGACCCGAGCTTTCCCAGTTGCCGTAGCGTGGCGCTTTTACGGGCAACCCGGCATCGATCAGGTATGGAGCCAGCAGTTTATCCGGCTTCAGCGCCAGAATATACTTGAGGTCGACATCCTGCGCGTTTTTAAACGGCCCGCCAGTCAGTTTCACCTCCTGCAAGGAAAACAGCTGCATCTGAGCCAACGCCGAGACGCTGAGCAAGAGTAGGGTTATGATACGTAGTGTATTCATTTGACTCTCTGATAAACAATTATCTTTTTTTTGTCATTCTATGTTTGTGCGCGTTCCTTTTTGAGTGCCTCCGTCGGTAGACTACCTTTTGTCAAAGGTCAT
>NZ_JACXAA010000016.1 GCF_014699035.1 Spirosoma validum | reverse complement strand
GCGAAGTTGTACTGGCCTTCCTGTCCGGGGGCGTCCCAGCAGAGTTCGCCGGTGGTGGGGTTGATCGAGAAGGTGGGGGTGCCGCCGGTTTCGCTGGCGGTGCTGAAGCGCGTCGGGTCCTGATAGACAGCAATATTACGTCCCGTACAACTGGTTTCAGCCTGAGCGGTTTTAGGCACACTAAGTCTGTACGCGAGGCTGTCGCCGTCGATGTCGAAGGCGGCTGGGTTGTGGCAGAACTTCTGGCCCACGCGTCCCGAATCCAGAGGGGGATTGAGCATGATGGGGGTGGAGTTGGTGCGCAGGGCTGCGTTGATGTAAATCGTTGTCGAAACAAAGAATGCAATCTCCTGTGATCGACTTGGTGGAGGAAGATTAACTGTGCCTCCATTTCGATTGACGACAGTGATGCCAATCGTATAGGTACCTGGACCGGGGTAAGTATGAACGATGGTATAACTATTGACCGACGATGTCCGACCATTAATGTAGACGCGGCTGCTACGGGTTATGTTCGAAGTTGTACCATCACCAAAACAGATGGTATAATCATTCGCCTGATTAGATGCGTCACGACCACCAGGAGGTGGGTTTTCATCGTAATAAGCGGTAAACGTGATCTTATATGTAAGAGAGGTTTGGGAAATCCGTTTGGTGGTGATCTCCCCGGCCCGTACGTGGGTAGCCTGGCTAATAGTTGGGCACAGTGCTACTATCAAAAAAAGGCCCCAAAGTCCAAGTGTGTAAACCAGCCGCATAGGAATTGCTTGTTTACATCTACAACGATTTTGGTTAAAAAACTGTATGTAGAAAGTCGATCATCATTAGTCAAATATTTAAGCTAAATATTGTGACCAATCAAACCATTATTAACTAATGGCTAGTGACGATCGACTTTGTTTAATACAACACCCAGGTATCTTTACCACCACCACCCTGGGATGAGTTAACCACCAGCGAACCTTTACGTAGGGCAACGCGCGTCAAACCGCCCGGAATAACGTTGACGCCGTCGCCATAAAGGATATAAGGACGCAAATCCACGTGGCGTCCTTCGGCATGGTCGCCAACCAGACAAGGCACCCGCGAGAGCGAAATGGTTGGTTGAGCAATGTAATTACGGGGGTTTTCCTGGATTTTTTTACGGAATAACTCGTGTTCTTCGGGAGGAGCTTTAGGGCCAATAAGCATCCCATAGCCCCCCGCTTCGTTGGCTTCTTTAACAACTAACTGCTCAATATTATCCAGGACGTATCGGCAGTCTTCTTCTTCCCGGCAGATATAGGTCTGTACGTTGGGAATAATGGGCTCTTCGTCTAAATAATATTTGATGATTCGCGGTACGTAGGCATAGATGACTTTGTCGTCTGCCACTCCTGTGCCAGGTGCGTTTGCCAGTGCAACCCGCCCTTTCTTGTAAACTTCAAAAATGCCCGGTACACCGATCATTGAGTCTGGATTAAAGGCCTGGGGGTCCAGGAACGTATCGTCAATGCGTCGGTAAATGACATCGACAATCTGGAAGCCTTTCGTTGTACGCATTTTTACGTAGCCGCCTGAAACAACCAGATCACGCGCTTCAACTAATTCAACACCCATTTGCTGAGCCAGATAGGAGTGTTCGAAATAAGCGGAATTGTAAATGCCAGGCGTCAGCACAACCACTGTAGGATTAGGACGATCGGCAATGAACTGGAGCATTTGAAGCAACCGAGTTGGGTAATCCGATACCGGACGAACACCCGTCTGAGCCAGCACTTCAGGAAAAGTCTGCTTGATGAGTTCACGGTTTTCGAGCATGTATGATACGCCCGATGGACAGCGAAGATTATCTTCCAGCACCATGAACTGTCCGTCTTCGCCCCGAATCAGATCAGTTCCAGTGATGTGACACCAGATACCTTTGGGCGGTCGAACTCCCAAACAGGGCGTTAAAAACGACTTACTGGACTCAATCAGATCGCGCGGCACAACGCCATCGTTCAGAATATTCTGTTCGTTATAAACATCGTTGAGAAACATATTCAGCGCTTTAATCCGCTGAATCAGACCTTCTTCGAGTCGATTCCATTCGGCAGACTCAATCACCCGGGGAATGATATCGATGGGCATGATACGTTCCGTGCCTTCGCCTTCGGAATAGACGTTGAACGTAATGCCCATGCTCATCAATGCCCGTTCGGCTGCGTGCTGACGCCCGATCAGGTCCTCGCGGGTGAGCTGCTCGACACGTTGCCGGAAAGGCAGATAGCCGGACCTAACCTGCGTTTCATCGGAAAACATCTCATCGAAAAAGTTCTCAGTCTTGTAATCGGTAAAGGAAAAATTCGAATTGTTTTGCCCCTGCGATTGGCTCATTCCATTGAGCGTTTGTGATTGAGATTGTCTGGAATTCTGTTTTTTCATGCAACAATGTATTTATTACTGGTCAGATGGCCAAATATAATATCGAACGGGAGTGTATTGTGCAAATAAAACGCTGTAAAATGATAATCCACAATAAGCCGGATAAATCTAGAAAAGAATGGCAATAAAAGGCGTGAAAATCGGATACATAGCCTATTGACTAACGTAATGAGAATCAAACCTTATCTATCACTCATTTTTAATTTGTCCTGATGCAAACTACCACTTATTTCTTGATCAAACCTGTTTTTGACCTTTATTTTCAGACGGTATAACCGCAGTTATGATACGTTCAGAAAAGATTTTTGGAAGAGAGACTTTGTATCCATTTTAATTTAAGAAAGACACCAGTCGCAATAGGCTCTTTGACCTTACGAATACATTCTTTCTTATAAACTTTGTTCTATTTTATATAATTATTGCCATAATCATCAATGTAACTATAATTATGAAAAAGATCTTATTTACGCTGGTAATGATAGTAACTGGACTATCTGCCGCCCTCGCTCAAACTGAAAAAGGGAGTCGATTAGCTGGTGTTCAGGTTGGTAATATTGTTATTCCAACATCCGGCGGATCTGGTACAATCATTGGCCTTCAACCAGCCTATGGGTGGTTTGTCAGCGATGGTTTAGTTGTTGGGGCTGGCATCCCCTTTTTTTACGTCGGCTCAGGGGGAACGAACATTACTCAGATTGGATTAACTCCCTTCTTACGGTATTACATTGGTCCATCTCAGGTCAAACCATACTTTGGCGGATCGATAGGGGTGCTGAATACGTCTGTATCCAGAACGGGCAGTAGCTCTGAATCCAGCACCGATGCTTTATACGGATTAACGGGCGGATTGGCTTTCTTTATTAACCGATCAGTTAGCTTTGATTTGGCCTTAACGTATACGGGAGGTAATACAGGAGCTGTAAATTCACTGATCGCGGGTAGCGCAAACTCGTTGACGCCTAATATTCCCAAGTCATTGAATATCAATTTAGGCTTCCAGGTTTATTTTGGAAAATAATCGAACATTTTTTAAAACACAGAGCCACAGAGAACACGAAGCAAAACTCTGTGTTCTCTGTGGCTCTGTGTTTTAAAAAAATTACCACAGATAATGGACTGGATTTTTGATCTGTTCGTCATAAATCCGTTTTACAGCGATCATCTGCTCAGAAGTGGGTGCAGGTCGTTGGGTAGCTTCCAGGTTTGATGTTAAATGCTCGGGTTTCGACGCTCCGGGAATAATGCAGCTAACCGCGTCGAATGTCAGAATCCAGCGTAGCGCATCAGGCGCTAAATTGGTGTCACCAGGGAAAACGGAGCGCAGCTCGTCAACAGCGGCCAAACCGGTTTCATATTCTACGCCTGAAAACGTTTCGCCTTTGTCGAAAGCTGCCCCTTGCCGGTTAAAATTCCGGTGATCTTGTGCCGAAAAAGACGTATCCATTCGGAATTTGCCCGTTAATAGTCCACTTGCCAGGGGTACTCGAACAATAACTCCGACATTCCGACGCTGCGCTTCCTGAAAAAATAGCTCAGCCGGGCGCTGCCGGAACATATTGAAAATAATCTGTACCGTCGTTACGTTCGGAAACTCAATGGCTTTCAGAGCTTCTTCAACTTTCTCAACGCTGACGCCTAAGTGCTGAATTTTTCCTTCCTGTTTCAGCCGGTCGAATTCGTCAAATATCTCCGGACGGTAATAAACTTCTGTTGGTGGGCAATGCAGTTGAATCAGATCAAGCGTCTCAAGGCCCATGTTCCGCAAACTGTCATCCACAAAAGCACGTAGTGAGGCTGGCTGGTAGGCCTCATTAACGTGCGGCTGCAACCGCCGGCCACATTTGGTTGCTACGTAAATTCGTTCGGAGCGGGAGCGTATAAGCCGCCCAACGGCTTTCTCACTTTCTCCATCACCATACACGTCGGCGGTATCGATAAAATTAATTCCGGCATCAACGGCTTCATTCAGAATACGATCGGCGTTGTCGTGACTGAAAGGATCGCCCCATTTGCCACCTACCTGCCAGGTGCCTAAGCTGATTTCGGAAATGTTAAAACCGGTTTTACCAAGTTTTCGATAATTCATACGGATTTGATTGCTGTAGCGAGGTTCTTCAGGCCACATAGCCGTAGGCTAACTTCATAATTGTCTGTTTGGTTTCTTCCTAGTTAGCCTGCGGCTACGAGGCCCTACGTTACTAGGGCGATTATAATTTCACGCCAAACCGTTCGCCCAGTTCCTCCAGACTTTCCAGGACAGGTTCTACTACCGGGATTCCATTCGTCAGTCGTTCGGCTTCCATTTCGCGTTCGGGATCGCCGGGGATCAGGACTCGTTGGCCATCAACGGCTTTTGCCTGTCGGAACCGTTGTATCCACGTATCCATGTGGGTTTTAAACTCATTGGCAGGCCGGAAGGCATCAATTCGCATAGCCCCAAAAAAATGCCCTGTGCCTACACCAACGCCCTCGTTTGCCTGCATAAAGCCAGCCGTAGCAAAAGGCGGGACCCAGGGACCATAATTCGCTCCGGATAAGACACCCGAAAAAATATCGACGATAGCGCCTAAGCCGTATCCTTTGTGTGAACCATGTTCGCGGTCAGTACCGAGTGGCAGTAAGGCGCCCCCATTGCGAACAGCGTTGGCATCCGTGGTTGGCTGACCGTCGGCATCCTGCGCCCATCCGAGCGGAATATCCTGGCCTTTCCGTTGCAGAATTTCGAGTTTACCATACGCTACGGCGGTTGAGGCAAAATCGGCCAGAAACGTGGGTTCTGTTGCTGCCGGAATGGCTACGGCAATCGGATTGGTTCCCAGAAGTTTATCTAAAGAAAATGTTGGCGCGACGAGCGGAGCTGCGTGAGTCATGGCCTGTCCGATCATATCCTGTTCAGCCGCCAGCAATGCATGATAGCCCGCAATACCAAAATGATTGGAATTCCGTACGGCAACCCAACCCGTTCCGGCGATACGTGCTTTTTCGATGGCAACCTGCATCGCCCAGGGGCCAACAACCAGACCCAAACCCCGATCGCCATCCACAACCGCTGTCGATGGGGTTTCATGGACGACTTTAATACGTGGTTGTGGATTGAGTCGACCAATATCATACAGCCGAACGTAGCCTGGTAGCCGGGCTACCCCGTGGGAATCAACACCCCGAAGGTCAGCACTGACCAATACGTCGGCGGCTAAACGCGCATCGGTTTCGGAGCAGCCAATGGCTAGAAAAATCTGTTCGGTAAAGGTTCTGAGTTGGTTTGCTGTAATCATGAAGACAAAGGTAGGTAAGAGACCGTTAATGAACCTTTAAACAACAGCACAGTTTCCGAAGTTAGATGCTAAGCTACTACCAGCTACACATCCCAATTTTCACAAAACAATAGTTGATCCATGAAAAAAAGACAATTGATCTGGGCATTATCATTCACTGTTCTATGTGCAACAACACAAGTGGCTTGTAGCTCAAAACCCTCCGACAAAGCAGAGGAAGTACAGGACAAAAAGGAAGATGTTATTGAGGCCCAGGCTGAAGGAGACTCGTCCGTAAAAGATGAGCAGGCAGAACTTGATTCGGCTCGTAAAGACTACAAAGAAGCCGTAAAAGATTCTATCAAGAACCCTTAGGACTGAATAGAGTACCGATATAAAACCGACTTCAGTAAGGTCGGTTTTTTTTTGCATTTTCAGAAGAGGTCAGTTAAACGATCGTTAAAATGTCGGATTGATTTGCGGGACTTCAAACAATGACGACCGTTTCCGATTTATAGCAAAAATCAACCCACCTCCCGTATGCTTGCTACGTTCCGCCTGATTTTTTTCTTTTCGCTGTTTATTTCGACTGTTTACGCACAGCCACAGGATACCCTGACGACTGAACAACTTCTGCAACGGAAAGGCACTGCCTACTCGGCGCTGCTCCGTCCTTCCCGTTATCTTGCTCTCGATGTAAACCATACACTCGGTGGTTTCCGACGTTATCGTTTCTTTGTTGGCGATGAGGTACACTTTAAAGCACGGGGCGAAAAATACCGTGAAGAACTCTACGACGTAACCGATAGTACGTTCAGTGTGTTGATGGCGAATGAGGTAATGAATCGGGATGAACCTGTTACGTTCCGTCTGGATGAAGTGCAGAAAGTATATCTGCACCGTCGAATTCCGTTCATAACGGCTGCCGGAACGCTCTTTCCAATTGCTGGGGGCGTATATTTAGCCGCTGACATTGTCAACAATCGAGGGTTTTACGGCAATACGTTACCGGTTGTAGGAACATTTGTGTTGAGCGGCATTATATTTCATATCATTAGTAATCCACACAATCGTCTCAACAAAAACCATCGCCTGAAGGTATTGCGAACGTATTGAATGCCAAGTACTTTGTCTGTTATTTCAATCGGTGCAAACAGAGCGGGGCTGGTTTTCGGATGAAAATTGTATTTGTGAAAAATCAAGGTAAGGCAAACGCCACATAGGTTTATACAAGTAGTTGAACTAATCCCAGAATTGCCAGGGTCTCAATTGGTATCGGCGATAAAGCACGGTATCGGGCGAAGTGGGATGGCATTGCTTATACCGATCAAATCGACTAACTACACCTTCCCAGGTTTCCGAGGCCCCTTTTAAAAAGAAACCGCCTTCGGATGCGGCAAAATAACCATGCTTTGTAACGTACTGCCGCTTGGAAAAAATAGAATTATTCCGCCCCAGGAATTGGCCTAAAGCATAGCGCGCCGGGGAGAAAAAATTAGCCAGAAAGATGATCAACAGAAAGCCGGCAAGAAGTTGAATAAGCCATTTCATGTTGGTAATAATTTATGAAGTTGTAAACTAATTTTATAGCTTCAGAATAGATTAACAATTGTTATTACAGCCCTGAGCATTTTGAGATGAGGAATAGCTTTTTATCCTATTTGACTAACCAATGAATAATGACTGAATCGAGCCAAATAGATTTAATAGATGTTCCGTAAATGTTTTATATAAGATCGATGCGTTTCCAATTAATGACAGTAAGTAAATATAATGATTGAGAATGGATAGTAAGATATTTTGTTCTGTTTTGTAAAACAGATTTACATTTGTCTCATGTCGAAATCTATCGCCGATCTGCAAGCTACCTGGTATCAGCAATATGCTACCTTTACAGACGTGTATCAGTCTGGCCGTCAATCGTTTATTCCGAATCTTCTTCCGCAGACATCGGTACAGTTTTCCGTATATCAAACACTTGAGATTCTGCATAAACGGCTGGGTAACGAAACGTTACGTCGCGCGCTGAATCCGGCCGAAACCATTGACAGTCCAGTAAAAAGTTATGCCAACAGTGACTGGCTGAAACGTAGCAATATGGTTGGCGTTAATGTTCGAACTATTGGCTCGTTCTGGAATGTCATCAATTATACGCTGACTTTACCGGCCGGCCATGATAGCATTCACCTATTGCCCATCTGGGAGCCGGGCGTAGTTGGAAGTTTATACGGCATGGTCAGCTGGCAGATCAACCCTGAATTTTTCGATGTTGAATTGGCACGCTTTGTACCGGCGCTCGATTCAGTCGAAAAACAACTTAAAGTGGTTACGAATCTGCTCCACGCCATGGGTCGAACGGTGGGGATGGACGTTATTCCGCATACGGATCGCTTTTCGGAGATGGTATTGGCTTGCCCATGTTTGTTTGAGTGGGTACAGCGGGATGAAAAATCCGGCAAACCAGATCAGCTTGCCGATCATTCCAGCTTGGTCTATCGCTACGTAGAGGAAGCCATCTGGCAGTTTCTAAAATTTCGTGGCTCGGCAGACGGTACGCCGTTGACCTTTTCCAAAGACACGTTTTTCTCAACGGACACGGCTATTTTGGCCGATGATCAGCGATTACGAATTTTATTCGGCCCTGCTCACGACTACGGGGGGCGATTAAATCGCCGGATCGCGCTGATTCGTCATCTCACCGCGCAGGGGTTCGAGACATTACCCATGACGATGGCCCCGCCATACCGTGGCCTGCACATTGATAAGAGTAATTTCACCATTGATGAGTACGGGCAAACCTGGTACCAATATGCGTTCGATAAACCAGAGGCTATGTCGCGGGTATTCGGACCATTAGCGCGGTATCGGTTCTACGAATCAAAAGACAATAACCAGCGCTGGGAGCTTGATTTTAACCGACCGAATTTACCTGCCTGGCAATACGTATGCCGTAAAGTCAGTGACTGCCAGCGGGCCTATAATTTCGATTTCATGCGGGGCGACATGGCTCATGTGCAGATGCGACCGGGCGGTGTTCCGACGGCGGTTGATGAGTATTATGATCCACTACGAGCGATTAAGAAATTCGTACAGGCTACTGGGGTTCCTTACTTTGCGTTTTTCGCCGAGACGTTTCTGGCTCCGCCCGATACGATGAGCTACGGCAACGAACTAGATCATCTCGACGCTATAGAAGCCGATTCCACATTGGGCGATTTGCAATCAATGGTGGTTGAATCTGACGAATTCAGACACCATTTCGCCAATTATTACGGCTATATCAAAACACGCCGGTTTGCGCCGAACTTCACGGTAATGACTGCCGATAAAGATGATCCACGTTTCGATGAATTCTACCGAACGGGTAATCTGTTTCGCTATTTCACCGCTCTGTTTCTGACGGACATGCCCAGTTATGTAGGGCTTGGTTTCGAGGTACGTAACCTGCATGAAAACCGGGGGGCTAATGAAGAATATACCAAACTCTACGTCTTTCAGATTGGCGATGACCGTCAACCCGATAAAGTAACGCACGAACCCTTCGCATGGGGGCAAAACGCGGATCAGTTTGTAGCAATTGGACGGATACGAGCGTTCGCCGAAAGCATCTGGCCGGAGATTGCCGGGAAAGCAACGAAATGGTTAGTGGAACCGAGCGAAGGGAAAAACTACATTGCCTGGACACATATTGAACCGTTGTGCCAGACGGGCTACGTTTTTGCGGCAAGCATGACGGGTAATTTACCTCAATCAATGCCAGAACTGCCCAAAGGTGAGGTAGTTTTCGAGGAGGCAGGTTGCCGAATTTGGCGAGTGACCAAGTCTTGACAGAGCGTTCTATTTCAGTATATTTCTGAAAACATATGTAAACGAAAATGGAAGCGGTTTCAAGCGTACCTTTACTCCCACAAATCACGACTTGACGAGTAACGTTTACACCCAAGCAGATCTAGTTGAAAACGACAATTCGTTAGAGTCTAAAAAAAACTGCCTTTATGAGTGTTGCAGAAGCTTTCGGTAGTGTAGCCAGCAATCTGGCGCAAATGGCCCCCGATAAGATTATTAATCTAAAGGCTTCCGATAGCATGTCGGCGCGGGTGGAGCAATTAGTTAATCGAAAAAAAGACGGTTTGATCACTGTAGACGAAACGGCTGAGCTAGAGCGTTTTCTTGCGCTTGACTTATTTATAAGCCTGACAAAAGCTCGCGCCCGAATTTTCCTGGCAGAATGAAACGATCGGTTTCGGCTAAAACTCGTCGTTTAGTAGCTGAACGTGCTAATTATCGCTGTGAATATTGTCAATTGCACGAAGATGATTTATTCCTGTCATTTGAAATTGATCATGTCATTAGCGTCAAACATGGTGGGGGTAACGAGTTAGCAAATCTTGCCTATGCCTGTCCCCACTGCAATAATCACAAAGGATCTGATTTAACAACATTTCTGGATTCTTATGACGACATTGTTATTCTATTTAATCCCAGAATTCACAAATGGAACGAGCATTTTAGTTCAGATAAGGGACAATTAATTGCCAAAACACGTATTGGTCAGGCAAGTATAAAACTGCTACGTCTTAATGAACCGGATTTGATTATTCTTCGCCAACTATTAACTCAGGTAGGACGTTACAAATAGACTAACAATTGCCTTACCAACTAGTGTAATTGTACCTTTGTCCTATGAATCGCAACCTCGTCGATGGTTTTAACTTTGCTTCCAAGCTGACGCCCAAACGCGTGGCGAATGCGCTGAAAGTGCTGTCGAGTTACTACGTTGCCAAACAGACGGGTCGTCCGGTGCAACGGGGACTGCCCATGTCTGTGTCGTTTGAGCCGACAACTTCCTGCAACTTGCGATGTCCTGAATGCCCGAGTGGGTTACGTTCGTTTACCCGCCCAACGGGTATGCTTGGAGAAGATCTGTACAAACGAACCATCGACGAACTCCATGAAACGTTGCTGTACCTGATCTTTTATTTTCAGGGGGAACCGTATCTGCATCCGCAATTTCTGGATTTAGTACGTTACGCTACGGAGCGCAATATCTACACGGCAACCAGCACCAACGCGCATTACTTGACGGATGCCAATGCCCGAAAAACGGTCGAATCGGGGCTGGATCGACTGATTATTTCAATTGACGGCACGACCCAGGAAGTGTATCAGCAATACCGGGTAGGCGGGAAGCTGGAGAAAGTGCTGGAAGGCACAAAGAACATTCTGCGCTGGAAAAAGGAATTGAAATCCCGGACGCCCCATGTTGTCTTTCAGTTTTTGGTGGTGAAGCCCAACGAGCATCAGATTGCCGAAGTGAAAAAACTGGCTCGCGAATTAGGCGTGGATGAAGTGGGCCTGAAAACGGCTCAGATTTACGACTACGAACACGGTTCGGACCTCATTCCGACACTCGATCAGTATAGCCGCTACGCTCCTCAGACTGATGGAACGTATCGCATCAAAAACGGTTTTGGGGACCATTGCTGGAAAATGTGGCACTCCTGCGTTATTACGTGGGATGGACTGGTCGTACCGTGCTGCTTTGATAAAGACGCTCATCATCGCTTAGGCGACCTACAAACGCAATCCTTCACTGATCTCTGGCAGGGGCCTGCTTACCAGGATTTTCGTCAGACACTACTACGTTCCCGCTCTGAAATCGAGATGTGCCGCAATTGTACGGAAGGAACCAAAGTGTGGGCGTAAACGATCATCGGTTTGCCAGAAAATCGCCTTATCAACGAACCTTAAAAAGGAGTTCCGTAAACGATTCCGACGTAGCACGCTGATCCTTGCGGGTTATATCCCGGTCGAAGAGTCGGTTTACATTATTCCCGGCCAGGTCCTCCAGTCGGCTCTCGATGCGTAGCTTGTAGCGGCCTGATTGCCACACATTGTTCGGCTTGAATCGGATCAGTTTCTCCTCTTCGCCAGATTGCCACCTGCCCGGAACATTTGCTCCATCTTCCCGAATCACGCTCAGTGTTTCTGTCAGCAAACTATAATCAAGCGATTCGCTAAAGGATACGTCCAGGGATTGTAAGCTGCCCGACTTTGGTTCGAGAAGAGTCCACTTTTTTGGATTCGGCGATAAACTATCCCGTTGAATCGCTACAAATGATTTTGTTACGTCCTTCTCCAGCGTAGCGCCCTGCTCATCGGGCCACGAAGCCGTGACCACGAGTTTATACCGATTATGCGTTTGTAAGGGCGCTCCCAAGCGTTTGTTGGGTTGCAGATCGCGTTTGATACGTCCGGGGTCCAGCCAAAGAGTAAGGATAGTTCGGTCAGGATTCCAGAGTTCGGGTTGCAGATCCAGAAACACACCGGACAACGTATCGTTGTTGTTTTTAAGCAACGTAACGTATTTCTGTGACTGCCTTTCCCGCATAGGACGTGAAAAGTGCAGGTAGATCTTCAACAAATTCTCCGGTAGCGAATCCTGAGACGGATAAATCCCCAGCAAAGCGGGACGGTCATTCGAGTCTAATGCCGGAATACTGACCTCACCCAGGCGTTTATCGTTCAGCCATACAACATAACGTAACCCTCGGGTGAAGGGAATCAGTGGTTCAAAAATGACGGTACCGTCGCCTAGCTGATACTGACCAGCTATGGCGGTTTTTTGATTGGTCAGGCGTACTGACAACTGTTTTTCCAGCGAATCAGCATCGATAGTATCTATAAAACCTTTCGGTATAGAAATACCGATGGCGCGCCTATTTTGCCAGCGAATTGTGATTTCTTTCTCTTTAGCAGAATGGCACTCAATCAGCAAGCTGGCAATAAAAAAAATCAGGCTATACAACGCGTATAGCCTGATAACTACCTGATAACGATTGTTATAAATACCGATCATTGGACGTCCAAAGATCAAGACTACCGTTTGAGCGACGTTGCAGCAGAATCATTCGTGAATCATCCAGTTTATCCAATTGGATTACGTTGGTCAGCGGCAACGAGACAAAATCGACACCAGCCGTGGCAAAATTCTCTTCTACGGGTGTGGTCAGCGCGCCCTGATAGGCTTCCAGATTTTTGTGACGCACTTTAAAGACAGGGCGGTTTGAATTCGCCATGATCAGAAACGAATCATTGCCTTTTTTCAACGTAACGATATCCAGAGGAGAGTTTCCACTGCCCATCTCGGCGACCGTTCTTCCTTTTACGTGGCTACCCGCTTTTAATTCATCAAGCGGAAACAAAACCAATGGCGTGCAGGTATAGCTGGCCAGTAAATATTTCTTGCCCTTAATCTCAGTAGTGGTAAAGGTCTTGATCGGGGCCATTGTTTCATATTTGGCGTGAGCTGCGTGGTAAATTTCGAGCGAAGCCTGATCCTGCGTCTTCGTAAAGGGAAACGGAATGCTGCGGAACGTAGAGCCAAATTCCTGGTTCGATAACCCACTGATCAACAGCTTGCCATCGGCGTAACCCATATCTGAAATCGAAGCGATACGTAGTGATTCGCCCCGACGATCTTTGGCATCTTCAGCCGGGGCGTTCGTCAACGCTAAAGTTGAAAACGCGACCTCTTTCAACGAAACAGGAGTTATTTTGTCGCCTTCAATCTTGAGCAATACGGGCGTACCATCGCTGTGTTGAATAGCGCAGTAAACTTTCTTCGATGTTGGATTAACGGCGATGTCCTGAATGGTAATGTTCTTGGCTTCAGTGCCCAGCAGAGCCGCAATTTTCTCATCAATATTCTTTATATCAACCTGAGCGGCCTTATCGATTGCACTAGCATCTTTGGTATCGATGGCAAAAACTGTTGCGCTCTTTCCATCACCGATGAACAGAACACCATCGGGGCCAAACGTCAGGGCGTTGATGGATTTGATCTCGGGTGTTCCGGTAATCAATCCGTACTGGTTACGAGTCGAGTGGGTAGTGGTCGCCAGTAATAGCCAGCCGGCACAAGCAACGGTCAGCAGCGCGTATGTTCGTTTCATATTCGTAGAATTTGGTTTAGCCACTCGTGAGTAGGGTTGATACGTTTACCAGGTGAATATAAGCAGATTAATCAATGATTTTACCTAAAAAAATACCCGCTTACGGAGAACAATGTTTATTCGTCCGTAAGCGGGTAAATTATATCCGAAGTCCTCGGTCGTTGCGCCTTCCTACTGCTTGGTAAATTCACCAGCGGCTCTTAACTCAACCTCTTCGCTAACGGGCATACCCCCTGAAGAGCCTACGCCAAAATCCGTACGTTTCAGCGTTCCGGTCATTTTAAAGCCAACTTTTTCTGGCCCTGGTTTCCCGTCACGACCCGGCATCTGTTTGGGCCCCATCATCGCAACATCCATGGTAACCGGTTTCGTAACGCCATGCATGGTCAGATCGCCGGTCATTTTGTATTTTCCGTCGGCTCCTTTCTTGAAGGATGTGCTTTTAAACGTCAGGTTTGGGTATTTAGCCGCGTCGAACCATTTTTCACCTTTCAGGTCGCCATCGCGCCGTTCGTTACCCGTATCGATGCTGTTAACATCCGTCGAAAATTCAAAGGCAGCGTCCGAAAGGTCAGGTTTGGCCGAGGTGATTTTAGCGTCGTATGTTTTGAAACTGCCATCCACTTCAGCCAGCATCATGTGCGTAACGGTAAAGCCAACTTTTGAGTGAGCTTTATCAGGTGCCCAGGTTGTTTGCGCGTACGAAGCGAGGGAAATAAACCCGGCAGCAACGGTAAAAAATAGGTGTTTCATGGATTGTGATACGTAATGGGTGAGAGATGAAATATAAGTTAACGAAACGATTAATGTATGTTCTTAAAAGTATGAAACCTAGGGAATTATACTCAGCTTACGCTACTCTTTGTAAAACCTGTCAGGCAGAAGGGCCACCGCAAAAATCAATTTCGCGATGGCCTATCGAAATGCCAGTTAGTTCTCTTTCGCCTTATCCATAAATTTTATCGTCGACAGGCTCATCAGGGGCTGAATGGACTTTGCGTCGGCATTTTTAAAAACGAAGTATACGTCATGCACGCCCTCAGTCGCTTTCAGAGTCATGAACACGGGCGGACGGGCGAACGGATTTCGTTGCGCCGGGGCTGCCCCTGGTTTGCTGTTCGATGCCCCTGCACCTCCGGTTGCCGAGCTACCCGCCGTTCCCGTCGTTGATTTTGGTCCCGATTCCATCTGAGCCATCAGCTTCGCCATATCGACTTCGGGAGCCAGCTCGACGTTTGATTCACCAACAACTGGGCCCGTCGGCGAGTCGATGTGGACTTCAATCATGCCGCCTGCGGCTCCTTCACGCCGTTGGGCCGCTGCCGTTAGTTCGAGTTGCCGGATGCCTGTCAAATCCAGCTTCTGAAAACCAATGTACGTATTCGCATAGGGAATGACATTTTCGCCTTTTCCCATCCCCTTCGCTTTGATGTCGGCGCCGTGCACGATCTGGGCGGAAGATGCTTCCATTTGTGGACTACGTAATACCAGCAGTTGCTCCGATGTCTGGGCGGGCACTTTCACTTTACCCGTTGATGCCCCCCGATCCGTGTAGGCTGCCCGAATCAGTACCGATCCCCTGCCGTTATCGCCTTCGGGGAGTTTGATCGTATATTTTCCCTGCAACGGAAGGCTGCTGAGGGTTTTGTCGTTGATGTGAAGGATATACTGAACCAGCGTACCCGCGTCGGCAACCGACATCGCCGGGTGACCCGGCATCGCTACGTCGCCCCAGACCCCAACACCGCCCTGCCGAATTTTGGCGATCAGCCGATCGTGTGCCCCCGCATCGCCGTTGTATTTCGTGGCAATGGCCGTAAAGGCTGGACCTACCGATTTTGTGTCGATCTGGTGACAAACTTTACAGTCGCTCTGGTTGATGATTGATTGAGCGACGGCGTATTGTGTCGACGCATCGACGCTACGTTGTCCCTGAATGACCTCCGCATAATCGAAACCCTCCGAGGTGTAGTCGATACTCATGGCTACCTGCGCCGGGTTAATTTGTCCGGGAGCCGCGTCTGACTTAGCCAATCCGCCGTCTTCCTGGTCGTTAACCTGAACCGCGTATTCAATCGGCTGGTCCGGGAAAAAGAACGTTTGGTTACTCGCCAGATTGACGGCAACTTTGGGCGGAGCGTTACCCGCAATAATTTTCACCGACTGACTGTTCGATGCTCCCTGCGGATCGGTAACGGTTAACGTAGCGGTGTATACGCCCGCCTTGTCGAACGTAACAGCTGGGTTGGCGGTCGCGAAGGTGCGTGGAGCAACGCCCGGTGACGTAACTTTCCATTGATACGTTAGCTTGTCGCCGTCGTTATCCTTGCTGCCATCCGAAACCAGGTTGAGTTGCAGCGGTACGGTACCTCCCTGTTTGCTGGCCGATGCCTGCACGATGGGCTTCCGATTGCCGCCATTGTATTCGATTCGGACAAGCCGGGCATTATCGCTCTTGCGGAACCAGTTGCTGCCGTATTCAAGCACGTAAAGATCACCGTCGGGACCAAATTTCATGTCAATTGGCTCCACAGGGTGGTAAGTGGGCAGAAAGCGCTCCATCGATTTGTAGTTCCCGTTGGCATCCATCGTGATGGCCATGATCCAGCCGCGCGAGAAATCAGTAACCAGCCATTTTCCTTCGTAATACGCAGGCCAGGGCCGTTTGGCGCTTTTAAAATCAGCCTGACGGTAAATCGGTCCTCCTGTGGCCGAGCGTGATCCGGTGCCGACCAGTGGAAACTCTTCCGAAACAGCGTAGGGATAGTAGATGAACGAAGGCTCTGTAGGAGGCAATTGGTTCAAGCCTGTGTTGTTAGGTGAATTATTGACGATGTGCTTTGGATCTTTTGTCTCAAGCGGTTTTTTGTTCTCGTAGTCATACACCGGAAACGCGTAGTTGTTTCCCACAAACCACGGCCAGCCGAAATTACCGGGTTTCCGTCCCTGATTCAGTTCATCGTACCCGCGTGGACCAATCTCAGAATCCTTTGTGGCATCGGGACCAACTTCGCCCCAATACAAATAGCCGGTTTTACTATCGATCGAAATTCGCCAGGGGTTCCGGTGACCCATCGAATAAATTTCAGGCCGCGTTTTTGCGGTGCCTTTCGGAAATAAATTGCCGGCGGGAACAGTGTACGTACCATTGGCTTCGGGATGAATCCGCAGAATTTTGCCTCGTAAATCGTTGGTATTCCCCGCATGACCCTGATCGTCCCAACTACTACGTCCCGGCCGTTCGTCGGTTTGGGCAGCCTGTTGATTTCCGGTGTTGTTCCCTACGGTCAGATACAAATTGCCCGTTCGATCCCAGGTCATGCCGCCACCGGTGTGGCAGCACACTTCGCGCTGGGTTGGGACCTCCAGCATCACCTTCTCATTCTGAAGCTTATTGTCGCGCAGTTCCCAGCGGGTTAGTATATGCTTTTTCTCGGTCGGATGGGCGTAATACAGATACATCCAGTGATTTTGGTCATACTTAGGATCGAGGGATAAACCCATCAGCCCTTCTTCGGCTTCGGAAACGCGACCCTCTGCTGAAGTATATTTCGTATTGACTGGAATCGTTGCAATCAGATCGACCGTTTTCGTAATGGGATCGTATTTCTTCAACCCGCCTTTGCGTTCAATAATGAAGGCCGTGCCATCTTTCAGTACCTCAAACACCATTGGTTCGTCGAGATCCTCGGCCAGAACTACAGGTGTGAACCGGGTTTCGTCTGGTTTAGCGGGTTGATCCTGGATAACGAACGAGGCTAGTCCCAGGAGGAGCACGACCTGTACGCTTAACACAAGCGGGCGGACGTAGCGATTTGTAGAAGTCAGTTGTTTCATCCGCAGTTTGGTGAATATCTGAGTCTGGACCAGATTGGCGTCTGGTCCAGACCTAGCCGTTAAGCCATAATTTTTTTCAGGTTGTTGTAGCTTGTCGTGATGCTCTCGATGCCATTCGGAGCCATATCCTGTTCCACGAAGATGTACTTCAGGCCCGCTGTTTTAGCGGCTGCAAATATCTTTTTGAAATCGACGCTGCCGTTACCAACTTCCGTAATGGTTTTGTGGTCGTCTTTCATGTCCTTGATGTGCCAGAGCGGGAAGCGGCCCGGCTGTTCGTTAAACAGCGCAACCGGATCTTTACCGGCTTTGTAAGCCCATGCCAAATCCAGTTCCATCTTCACTAACTCTTTATCCGTCTGCGATAAAATCAGCTCATACGGTGTCTTAGCACCGTCTACTGGATCGAACTCGGTTGCGTGGTTATGGTAAGCGAATCCTATTCCGGCTTTTTTGGCCGCTTCCCCCGTTTTTTGAAACACCTCAATCGACTTCTTAATCTCGTCTAACGTAGCAACCGGCGTACTGGCACAAACCAAATACGACAAACCTCCTTCGGCGGCTTCGTCGACCAACTGCTGGTAATTATCACGTAGCGTCAGCATAGGCGGCATTTTTGAAAAGTCCATTCCTCGGTCCGGCGCTCCGGGTCGTTGGCCAGCTCCACCAGGCGGTGGGCCGCCCGCTGGTGCCTGACCACCCGGCGGGGGAGTTCCTGACGTAGCGGGTGGAGTAGCGGGAGCTGGTCCCGCTGGACGTGGTTGGAAGGCCGCGCCCATGGCATGATGCGCTCGCCAGGTCATCCCCAAGCCAGACACCAGCGATTTGAATTCTTTCGCTGTATAGCCGTAGTAACCTCCTCGCGAACTGAAAGCGGACTCCACTTCTTTGTACCCCACGGCCGCCACTTTTTCCAGGGTGCTCTTGGGATCTTCATTCATTGCCCGGAAAAGTGTAAAGAGCTGAATACCAATCGGACGAGCGGTATCGGCGGTGAACAACTGGTGAGCCTGACTAAATTGAGTAAGCGCCATGCTGCCTACAGTTAAGGCACTGGCATCTCGGATAAAGCGTCTTCGTGAGGTCATGCTGGTAAAGGAAAAATGGAAAAAATTGGGTTGGCTTTGCTCGAATTATGTTCGAGCAAAGCCGTTCAAAATTAAGGTAAGGATGCGGTTATCTTGGACGGCCACCGCCACCCGCTGGTGCAGCTTGTTGTTGCTGACCACCATCGCCACCGCCTTCACCCCCTTTGACGTCGTCGTTATTCACTGAGCGGCCTTTGCGACGTTGCTCCTCAAAGGTCATTTTGCCGATGCGGTAGGTGAACGTCAGTTTCACGTTCGAGTTATAGAGGTGGTTAACGTTGACCTGCGAAAGTATCGGCGTGCTTAAGTTCGTACGCATCGTTACGCCATTTCCTATGAAGTTTTCAGCCGCCAGTCCGATACTGCCCCGCTTGCTGGCCAGGTCTTTTCGAACCCCCAGCGAGTACATGTAAAAACTACCCATCGTACCTTGTAACTGTGGATTTGGACCCCGGAAGAAGCTAAATACCTGCGCGCTCCAGCCCTTATCGAGCTGCAACTGGCTCATTAACCGACCGCCGATGCTGACACCCGAATTGCTGATCGTAATGGATTTACCGTCGGCACCTTGCGTTAAACCCTGCATGTATTGGTAGTAACCGTCCAGACCACCATTGATGCTCCATTTGGGCGTGATGTTGGTATTGAAGAATACGTTGGCACCGTACGTACGCTGAATGCCGATGTTCTGGAACGTAGTGATGATACTCCCCGCCAACGTGTCGGACGGAATCCGGATCTGTGTGATGGCGTTGTTGGTCAACCGACCGAACAGTGACGTATTGAGGTACGTTTTCTTGATCGTCGAGCTAAGACTCAGCTCAAAATTATCCGTCAACTCTGGGCTCAGCGTCGGGTTCCCGACCATGATCATTTGCGGGTTTGCTGCGTTGGGGTTTGGGTTCAACTGTTGCAAACCGGGACGCTGAATCCGGCGGTTATAAGCGGCTTTGAGGGTAGAACCTGCTTTCAGATTTTTCGATACGTTGATGCTGGGCACCAGGTTGCTGTAGCTGGGAATGTTTAACTGGGCATTTGATCGGAGTTCTGTTGACTGCGTTGCCGATATGCCGGTGTATTCGTAACGGGTACCCACTTTAAAGGTGTATTTAGACGGCGTTACGTAGGTGTACGAAATATAACCTGCACCAATATTCTGGTTATACGCCAGCGTACCGGCCGGATTCGTTGGATCATTGGCTAAGTCACCCGTACCTCTACCGACCAGGTATCGGTAATCACTATCGACCTTACGCATAATTGCCTTGCCGCCAAACTCCAGCAGCTGATTCTTTTTTATAGGCGTCTGATAATCAGTCTGAATGGTGAATTCCTGGTTGGTATTGTTGTTGATATTTTGTTGACGGCCCGTCAGTACATCTGCGTTATTAAGCAGGTCAGCGTAGAAGTTATTGGTTAGTCCCGTACGGCTGTACTGCGTCGAAATACTCCATTCCTGCTGCGGCTTAAACGTGCGGACATAGTCGATGTTCATATCCACCGAGTTCGACAAGTCTTTCCGGTTTACATCACGGTTGGTCATGCTCAGTAACGAATCTGCGATGTATGAATTGGTGAGCTGCGTTTGCTGCTGAACAAAATTGCGTGTACCGAACCGAACGTTCGCCGACAGCGACTGATCTTTTGCCAGATCGTAATCGAACCCTAGTGTATACTGACCAAATACGGGCTTATCGAAAGCGGTGCCCTGCTGACTGGTACGTAGTAACTGACCGCCAACCAGCGTCGTCTGATCCAGCGTCGAAGAAGCCCGGTTATACATAGCCCGGCCAAACCCACCCAGCGTAATACCTAGTTTACCCTGTCGATAAGAACCGTTCAGCCCCAGGTTCGACGCTCGTAGACCCACACCGGCATCGACATTGAGCGTCAGGCCGTGCAACGTGTTCTTTTTGGTGATGATGTTGATAATCCCCGCGGCTCCTTCCGCATCGTATTTAGCTGATGGACTCGTGATGACTTCGACCGATTTAATCATGTCGGCAGGCAGTTGCTTCAAGGCATCCGCTACGTTGGCTGCTACAATCGTCGATGGTTTGTTGTTGATCAATACCCGAATGTTCTGGCTACCCCGTAAGCTTACGTTTCCGTCCAGATCGACGGATAACATTGGTACACGCTTCAGCACATCCGATGCGTCGCCCCCTTTGGCGGTCATGTCCTTATCGGCATTGAAAACGAGCCGGTCTACTTTTTCTTCAATAACGGCAGCCTGCCCCGTCACAACAACTTCACCCAGTGTACGAACGTCGGCCGGGAGTTTCACCGAACCCATGTTGAGGTCGGTACCTTTGGCAACCGTAAACTGTTTGGAATCCAGGTTTTTGTAGCCAATAAACGAATATTGCAGTCGATAGTCGCCCGGAGCGAGTTTTGTCAGCGCAAAGTGGCCTTTGGCGTCCGACGTAGTACCGTCGATAGGCTTATTCGTTTTCACGTTTATAAGCGCGATGGTCGCGAATTCAACGGGTTTCCCGGAAGTCGAATCGATCAGCAGACCCGATACTTTACCATTTCCCTTTGGGGCGTCGTCGGCTACGCCCGTAAATTCTTCTTTTTTGCGGCCAAGCTGTTCCTGCCTGCCAAAGCCGCCAGGACCGCCTGGGCCGCCACCCGGAGGGCCGAATTGAGCGTATGTTGTCTGGGTTAAGTTACTCCAGAGGCCAAGTGTTAGTAGTAGAAGTAGGAATTTCTGGCGCATTGTTATTGCTATTTCAGATTGATGGACCAAAACAACAATCCTTTATTTACTCCTGAAAATGGAATAGACCGAAAGGACATAAACGTCGCCAGATTGTCATTTTCAGCCGATGAATGAGCTACGAACCACCGACGAAATGTGGGTAATAAAAAACCGAACCGTTCGTCGGTTAAAATGCCCAAACCATCGGGAAAGTCTGAAGATGTGACGATTAGCCAGGTCGCGCTTTTCTTTTTGGTTTAAACTTGTAGCTTTCCCGATAACTATGACTGTTACGCTTGCTTCCCGTCGCTACGTTCCCCTGCTCATTCACGTGCTGGGCTGGGGACTATTGGGCTACTTACTTTTTTTCTCGCATTCCTTTACGTCCGAAATACAGTTTCCACGCGTATTCTGGGTGAGGCAGGCCATCTTCTTTGGGCTGATCGTGTGCGTCTTTTATCTGAACTCGTACTGGTTGGTTCCCCGACTATTGTTACGTGGTCAGACAGGCCGGTACGTAGTGGCAGTCGTAGGTATCATCTGTACCGTGCTTATCATACTGGGAATCGTTGAATACTTGTTTGATCTGCCCATGCTGGTACACCGTGCTTTTCATCCCGATGGTAAGGGACAACCCAGAGTGTATGGCTGGATTCAGCCTAACTTGTTTTCAATTCTGCTCGTGCTGGCAATCAGTACCAGCATCGCTATGTTACAGAAGTGGCAGGACGATGCCAATTTCCGGACCGCTCTGGAGCAGGCCAAGACGGCATCGGAACTGTCGTTCTTAAAAGCGCAGATCAACCCGCACTTCTTTTTTAATACCCTGAACAACATTTACGCATTAACGCTGATCGACGTAGATACCGCCCGGGAAGCGCTCCATCGGCTCTCGCGTATGATGCGCTACGTATTGTATGAAACCCAGTCGGGTACTACGTTGCTAAGCAAAGAGCTGGCTTTTCTGAACGATTATATTCAACTTATGGAGTTGAGGCTGACGGATAAAGTAACCGTTACGGTAGATACGCCTTCGCCCCTGCGCGATCAGCCGATTGCCCCCATGATCTTTTTGCCGTTTGTGGAAAATGCCTTCAAGCACGGGGTTAGCGCAATGGATAAAAGCTGGATTCGTGTCAACATTCAGCAGAAAGAAAATCAATTGCTCATGGATGTTAGCAATACGTTGTTCGTGCAAAAAGCGCCCTCGCTCGAAGTCGGCAATGGCATTGGGCTAACCAATACGCGTCGGCGGCTCGATTTGCTGTATCCGGGGCAGTATAGTCTGGCTATTGACGACCATAACCCGGCTGGTGAATACCGTGTACACCTTACCCTGAACCTGGCATGACACTCTCCTGCATTGCCGTAGACGATGAACCCCTGGCGTTGGGACTCGTTTGCGCTTTTATTGAAAAAACACCCTTCCTGGGATTAAAAGGCCGATTCAGCAGCGCTGTAGAAGCGCTGCAATTTTTACTGCAACAACGGGTCGACGTCATTTTCCTGGACATACAAATGCCTGACCTGACGGGATTGGAACTGGCCCGGGTGCTCGAACGTAGCAATACAGGACCTCGCCCAACGCGGATTGTGTTCACAACGGCCTTCGATCAGTTTGCGCTTGACGGTTTTCGGGTCGATGCGCTGGATTACCTGCTCAAGCCATTCAACTACGAAGAATTTCTCCGGGCCGCCAGCAAGGCGCGTAACTATTTCGAACTGGTGCAACGTACCGAGCCAACACCTGTTGCGGTTCTACCCGCTGCGCCTGTCGAAATCGGTGAAGATTACTTATTTCTGAAAGTCGAATATCAATTGGTACGTATTGCCTACAGCGACATTCTGTACATCGAGGGCTTGAAAGATTACGTAAAAGTGTATCGTCAGAGCGACTCAAAACCACTCTTATCGCTAACGAGTTTGAAGACTCTGGAAGAGAAGCTGCCAGCCCGGCAATTTATGCGCGTACATCGTTCCTTCATCGTCGCCCTGGATCGGATCAATTCAGTTACCCGGAACTCCGTACAGATCGGTCCAACAACCATTCCGGTGAGTGATCAGTACAAAGATGTGTTCAGCGAGTTCATTAGCCGCTGGATGTAGATCGCTTGTCAATCGACTCCTCCCGTTTGCGTAATCTTTGAAAAAGATAATTTAATTCTTCTTGTTTTACGTATTGTGTCCATACTTGTTTCACCAAATAGATAAACTTACTAACGTACTGATGCGCCGAATAAACGATACGGCAACGTTCCCGGTAACGATTGCATAGAAATAATTAAACTTTTGCTTGGTAGAGTTAATTAAACTTCAGAAATTAATAATAGAGTCGTGTAGAGACCCGAACTACACGATTTTATCTGTTTCCAGGAAAAGTTCAAAAGATACTGATACTGTACACGATCATTCATGAATCTTAAATCGATACCTGACGAGATACTTCTTATCCGACTTCGCACGGGAGATGAAGCCGCTTTTCGGGAGATTTATCAACGATACTGGAAAAAGCTGTACAGTGTTACCCGGCGTAAAATTGACTCACTGGATGTGGTCGAAGAACTCATCCAGGATATCTTTCTCAAATTGTGGGAACGACGTAACGAGCTACGTATCGAGCGGTTGGACGCTTATTTGTTTACCGCCGTTCGTTATGCGACCATCAATCACATCAAATCAACGCTGATTCACGAGAAGTACGCGGATTACGCGTATGCTCATTTGCCGGAAGCATCATCGACAACCGAAGAGCAGATGGATCTGGATGAATTGATCGAAGCTGTTGAAAAACAATTAAGTGATCTTCCTGAAAAAACACGCCAGATTTTTAGACTGAACCGGCTGGAATATCATTCCGTGAAGGAAATATCCTCTCATCTGAAAGTGCCGGAACGAACGGTTGAATACCATCTTAGTCAGGCCATTAAAGCACTACGTACCTATTTACGGGATTACCTGTTGCCAAGTCTTCTTTTTCTTTTCTACGCATAACCTCATTCCAGCCTGACTAACTCCATAAAACTGACTGGTGTGCCGTCAGGTTCTTAACCTGACGGCACACCAGTCATGTATTGAACAGCTTTGCTTTTATAAACTATTCATAATACTCAATAGGATTATTTAGATAATATTTTTCTTATTTCTATCTTTTGTTTGTATTTTTCTCATAACTAATAAAATTATTTGCGGTCTTGGGTGTGGTTGTTTGACATAGCTACTATAAACCCGCTGTTACCGTGTCATGAGCCGAAAAAAATTTGGGCGACTCTTACAGAAATACCTTCGCGGAGAATGTACACCAGCTGAAAAAGCATTTGTTGAGCATTGGTATGGCTTACTGGAAACCGAAACCGGGGCATCAGGGCAGGAGCTTGATACGGATGAATTAGAGAACCGTCTCTGGAGTCAGATTCAACGCAAAATGCCTAAGGATGAACCAGGGCGAATTATTCCATTGGGGACCAATCGTTTTCGATGGATTGGTATTGCGGCATCTCTGCTCCTAATCGGTTGGTGGTACGTTGCTCACCAGCAGAATGATACGTCTGTTTCAGTCGGTTCTCCCATCACGCTTAATCGGGCAGACCTGATCGAACGAACGAATGCCTCTGCCAGTCCGCTCGTTGTCGCTCTGGAGGATGGAAGTACGGTCAAATTAGCCGCACACAGTTCGTTACGTTTCCCCAAACGTTTTACGACGGAAGAACGAACGGTTTATCTAACCGGCGATGCGTTCTTCTCCGTAGCGAAAATGCCTTCCCGACCTTTTTACGTACACGCAGGCAACGTAGTGACCAAGGTGCTGGGAACGAGCTTTTTTGTCAGAAGTCAATCGGATACAAAACAGGTGCGGGTTGACGTAGTGACGGGACGAGTTGCTGTTTATCAAAATGCGCCCCAAAAACAGACGACGTCAAATGGTGTCGTGTTAAGTCCGAATCAGACGGTCACTTTTTTTGATGAAGAACAGCACTTTGTAACGGGTCTTGTTGAGGCTCCTCAAGTTATACGAACAGCCGAAATCGAGAAGAAGCCAATCTCCTTCCAGTTTGATGATACGCCTTTATCGGAAGTGTTGACCCGACTCGAACGGGCGTATGGCATCGATATCGAAGTGGAAAATGAAAGCCAGAATAACTGCCCCTTAACGGCTGATTTGACCAATCAGTCGCTGTATACCCAGCTGGATATTATCTGTGCAGCTTTGAAATCGACGTACGAAGTGCAGGGAACGACGATTCTGGTCACTGGAAAAGGGTGTGGTGACTAACCGGCATTATTGGATCAGCAACGAATGAACCAACTAAATCGACCTCAGCCGCCTATGACGTAAAATCTCCATCTCCCGACCGCTTAGAAAGACGCTGGCTATGCAATCCGCATAAATCAGCGCCCAGTTAACTCCTCATCAGATAGACCGCGAATCTTGACCCGGACGAGGAATGAGTTTGTCAAATGTCCATTTAACAAAACCCTTAAAAGTATGAAAAAAAGAGAACCTGTGTGTATCAGTGGCTCTCCGGGCCAGCAGGTGAAAACACTACTATGGCTTATGAAATTTTCGGCTATTCAACTTTTTCTGATACTCATTTGTGCCAGCTTAGGCGTGGCCTTCGATGGGCATGGGCAGGAATTGATGAGCCGACCCGTTACCCTTAAAGTGGATGGTCAACGGCTCCGGGTGGTGTTGTCTCAGATAGAGCAACAAACGACGGCCCGATTTGTCTACAGTTCCAAAACGATCAATGTTAACCAGCCTATTACCTTGACGCTGACCGATAAACGGTTGAATGAAGCGCTAACCGAGTTACTAAAGCCGCTGAAACTAACGTACCGGATTGTGGGCGGACAGATTGTGCTGGAGGCTGATGCAGAGTCCCATTCGCAGGTCGTTAATCCGATAAATGAGTCGGTAGATCGTGCCGTAACGGGTACAGTCAACGACGAAAAGAATGCACCTTTGCCAGGCGTAAGTGTAGTTGTAAAAGGCTCTGCACGGGGCGCGACAACGGATGCCAACGGGAAATATCGGATAACGGTTCCTGATGGCGCTGGTGCTACGTTAACGTTTTCCTTCGTTGGCTATCAAAGTCAGGACGTAGTAGTTGGCAATCAGAGTGCGATTAACGTATCGATGGTTCCTGATGTGAGCGCACTTGATGAAGTGGTGGTTATTGGCTACGGTGCCGTTCGGAAAAAAGACCTGACGGGTTCGGTGGTTCAGCTGAAAAGTGAACAGTTGAAAGAAGTGCCAACGGCTAACGTACTGGAAGCGGCTCAGGGCAAAATTGCCGGTGCCGATATTACCCGGAGCAGCGGCCAGGCCGGAGCGGGGGTTAATATCCGGATTCGTGGGAATCGCTCGATTGGCGGCAACAACGCACCGTTAATTATTGTCGATGGTATCCAGTACAACAATCTGGAAGACATCAATGCCAACGACATCGAGACGATGGACGTACTGAAAGATGCGTCGTCGATTGCCATCTACGGATCGCGGGGAGCCAACGGGGTTATTCTGATCACGACCAAAAAAGGAAAATCGGGCAAACCTGATATTTCGTTCAATGCGTATTCAGGAATCTCGCAGGTGACCATGTACCCGAAAGCAATGGATATCAACGGCTTTCGTGATCTGAAACGCGAAGCCTGGCGAGCGGCTGGTGCCTGGAAAAGCCCGGCCGATGATCCATCCATTTTTACGAACGTAGCCGAATACGATGCCCTGCAAAAAGGCATCTGGACCGATTATCAGAACGAGTTAATTCACAACGGGTTACAGCAAAACTATCAGGTCGGTATCCGGGCCGGTTCTGATCGACTGAAGTCGTACGTATCGGTTGATTATTTCAACGAGAAAGGTATTCTGAAACTGGATGAACTGAAACGCTATACGGGGCGGCTCAATGTGGATTATACCATTACCGACTGGCTGAAAGTGGGGTTGCAGAGCCAGCTTACGTACTACAACCAGAGCGTTCGCCGTGATCCACTGAACCAGGCCAACAAAATCAGTCCGCTGGGTTCGCTGTACGATGCCAACGGTAATTTTAACTTCATTATGCTGGATGGTCAAACGGCCAACCCGCTGTCGGATGAGCAGCCCAACGTGTTTAACAACGGCATTCTGACCACTCGCATTCTGAGCAACGGGTATATCGAACTAACTCCAATCAAGGGCTTAACCCTCCGCAGTACGGTGGGCGTTAACCTGGCTTCGATTCGTAACGGAGCCTATTCGTCGCCCAAATCCATCGACCGGTCACTAACGGGTAAATCGCTGGCCACCTACAATGCGAGCAATAGCACCAGCCTGAATTGGGAGAACGTCGTAACGTATCAGCGGACGCTTGGCCAGCACGCCTTTACGCTGACCGGCATTGCCAGCTACATCGACAACAAGTCCGATAACGTAACGGCTTCAGGTGTTAATCAACTGCTGCCTTCGCAACTGTTCTACTCACTGGGGAGTGCCACTGAAGAAATTAAAATCAACTCGGCGTATTCGCAGAACGACCTGATTTCGTTTGCGACCCGGCTAAATTACTCTTTCCGCGATCGGTATCTGGTTACGTTAACGGCTCGGGAAGATGGCTCTTCAAAACTGGCTCCGGGCAATAAATGGACGTTCTTCCCATCGGCCGCGTTTGCGTGGCGGATTATCGAGGAGAAATTCATGCAGGGTGTGAAAGGGTTGAGCGACCTGAAAGTGCGGGCGAGCTACGGTATTGCCGGGAACGACCCATCGGGCCCCTATGCCACCCAGACAACGCTGACCCGCCTGGCCTTTGGTTTCGATGAAGTACCGGTTCCGGCGTATACGTTCTCCCGTAATGTCGGAAACGCTCTGTTGGGCTGGGAGTTGTCGAACACGACCAATATCGGTCTGGATTTTGGCCTGTTCAATGGTCGGCTCAATACGTCGATTGATTATTACGACACCCGAACATCAGATTTATTGCTGGATCGCGGTTTGCCGCCAACAACGGGCGTAACGACGGTCAAGCAGAACATCGGAAAAACCCGCAACCGGGGTATTGAAGTCACGCTGGGAAGTACCAACATCCGCACGCCAAACCTGAGCTGGACCAGTAACGTTACGTTCACCAAAAACAAGGAAGAGATCACGGAACTGGTTACGGGGGGTAACGACATTGGCAACGGCTGGTTCATCGGCCAACCTATCAACGTGTTTTACGATTACGAAAAACAGGGTATCTGGCAGACCTCCGAAGCGGATCAGGCGGCTAAACTATCGCCTACACAATTACCCGGCGAAATCAAGGTAAAAGACCAGAACGGGGATGGGAAAATCGACGCTGTAAACGACCGGATCATTCTTGGAAATAATCGCCCAAAGTGGAGCGGTGGTTTCGACAATACGGTCAAATTCAAGGGGTTCGATCTGAACGTATTTCTGTACGCCCGTGTCGGTCAGATGATTAACTCCGATCGTTCGGCCCGTTTCGATGCGCAGGGCGTTGGTAACAGTACGGCTGGTCTTGATTACTGGACGCCCGAAAATCCGACGAATGCGTATCCTCGTCCGAATAAAAACGGTGGTTTGAAGTACCTGTCCACGCTTGGGTACGTAGACGGAACCTTTGCCCGGATTCGGAATATTACGCTGGCCTATAACGTACCCGCTACGTTACTGCGGTCAAAGGTAATTCGAGGAGTTCGGGTATATGTGACGGGTAAAAATCTGTTCACCTTCACCAAGCTGGATTATGACCCGGAGCGGGGCGGATCGGAAAACTTCCCGATGACTAAACTGTACGTATTGGGCCTGAACGTCAATCTATAACCCTAAATCGGATCGCGAACATGAAATCATTTTTTGGTAAAAAAACGGGGTTATTGGCGGTATTGCTGCTTACGCTGGCATCCTGTCAGGACGTACTGGAAGAGTACAACCCCAGTGGCTTAACCGCCGAAACCGTCTATACCACACCCGAAGGCTTCGAAACACTGGTTAATGCGGCTTACACGTATCAACGCTGGTGGTATGGTAAAGAGGAAGCGTATAACATGGCCGAAACCGGCACCGACATCTGGACCAGTGGTGCAGGCGAAGTGTACCGCGACCTAACGCAGTACCTGAACTTACAGGGTGGAAATACCGCCCTGGCAAGCGAATGGCGGGAGTTTTACGCGGCCGTAAATCTGTGCAACGGTGGTATCAGCCGAATCGGTAACGCCGGGCTTTCGGCTGCGTTACGTCCGGTTCGGGAAGGAGAGCTTCGCTTTTTGCGGGCGTTTTACTATTGGCACATTGTTGAAACCTGGGGTGGAGTTCATTTCACGACGGAGGAAACAAACGGCATTGTTGCAACGGCCAACCGTACGCCCGTTGAAACGTTTTACAACCAGATTTTTGAGGATCTGAAATTTGCGGTAGCCAACCTTCCCGTTACGCAATCGCAATACGGTCGGGTGACGAAAGGGGCTGCGCAGGCGTTTCTGGCACGCATGTACCTGACCCGGAACATGAACAAAGAAGCGCTCGAAATGGCGCAGGCTGTAATCACCAGCAATACGTATAAGCTGGAAACCAGCTACGCCGACCTCTGGAAAATGAGCAACCTGAAAACGAAAGAGGCTATTTACGTAGTGGATTATGCCGCAAATCTGGCGATTAATGACCTGTTGAACACAACCTTCAACCCATACGGGCATGGCCGGGGAAGCAACAACGGTCACCTGCTGTTTTTGATGAAATACGACGACCGACCTGGCCTGACACGTGACATTCTCAACGGGCGTCCGTTCAATCGTTACATGCCTACCCGGTTTTTACTTGATCTCTACAGCGAGAATGATGCCCGGTACGAAGGCTCGTTTATGGAAGTCTGGCTGGCGAATTCAACCTCTCGTCCTGCTGGTATGAATCTGGGCGATACGGCCGTGTATTGCACCCGAAAAGAAATTCCGGATGCGTTCGAAGCGACGCGCAAATACCAAACGTATGATCGCAGTAAAATTTATAACGCCAACGGAACCGTAAAAGATAATCTGCGTTACCCAACCTTATCGAAGTTTATGGACCCAACGCGGGCCAGTCTGAACGAAGCTCAGAGCGCCCGCGATGTGTTCGTGATTCGACTGGCCGAAGTCTATCTGATTGCCGCCGAAGCGCAAATGAAATTGGGTAGTCTACAAGCCGCTGCTGATTACGTTAACGTATTACGTACGCGAGCCGCAAAACCTGGTAAATCGGCGGCTATGCAGATTACAGCCGCTCAGGTAACCCTTGATTTTATTCTTGATGAGCGTGCTCGTGAATTGGCTGGTGAGCAAATTCGCTGGTTCGATCTGAAACGTACGGGCAAACTGCTGGAACGCATTCGAGCCTATGCACCTGATAATGCCGTAAACTTACAGGACCATCATGTACTACGTCCGATTCCGCAAACTCAGTTGGATGCGGTAACCAATAAAACGGAGTTTGGCCAAAACCAGGGGTATCAGTAGCCGTTTATCAGAACGCTGATTCTTTACTTATTTCCCGCAGCGACGACGCATGTGATCGCTGCGGGAACATTACCGAGCTTGTGCCCTGAGCGCATGAATTTCTGTCACCCATGAAAAAACTGCTTTTACTTTTTTGCCTATTCATTTACACAAGCCATACGTGGGGTCAGGCAACGTTATCCCCTACAACCTCGGTAACCTTTACCGTTGCGCAGGATGGAAGTGGTAACTACAAAACCATCCAGGAAGCTGTCAATAGCTTCCGCGATCACATGCAGGTACGCGTTACGTTGTTTGTCAAAAACGGTACGTATGCTGAAAAACTCGTCATTCCATCCTGGAAACCCAATATTCATGTCATTGGTGAAAGTAAAGAAGGCGTAATCATTACGGGCGATGACTATTCGGGCAAAACGTATCCCGGCGGCAAAGACTGGACGGGGAATAGTAAATTCAGTACGTATACGTCCTACGTAGTGCTGGTTGATGCGCCCGATATTATCCTGGAAAACCTGACCATCCGGAACACAGCCGGGCGGGTAGGGCAGGCCGTAGCGCTACACGTGGAAGGAGACCGGTTTGTTTGTAAAAACTGCATTTTGCTGGGCAATCAGGATACGCTGTACGCAGCCGCCGAAGGCACTCGTCAGTATTACGAGAACTGCTATATTGAAGGCACAACTGACTTTATTTTCGGAAAATCGATCTCGGTTTTCCAGTCCTGTACCATCAAAAACCTGTCGGATTCATTTATCACCGCAGCCGCCACACCTGTTTACCAGCCATATGGATTCGTTTTCTTCGATTGCAAGCTGATTGCCGACCCGGCTGTTAAGAAAGCCTACCTCGGTCGTCCCTGGCGACCGAGCGCCAAAACGATTTTTATCCGGACCGACATCGGCGACCATATTTTGCCTGTCGGTTGGGATAATTGGGGCAATGCCGACAATGAAAAAACGGTTCTCTACGCCGAATACGGCAGTACGGGTCCCGGCGGTAATCCGTCGAAACGGGCGGGTTGGTCCAGACAACTTTCTGCAAAAGACGCTAAACAGTATACGTTGGCGAACATCTTTTCGGCTCAATCTGCCTGGAATCCTAAATCTCAATAATCTCGCTGTTATGAATTCGCTACCACTCGTTGGTTTATTTTTCCTGTCAACGCTGTCGGCTGTTGCGCAAACGAACAAGCCGAAAGCACCTGCGTCTCCTGCACCGGAACCCTACGTATCGAAGGTTTGGGTAGCGGATTTAGGAAATGGTACGTACAAAAATCCTGTCCTGAACGCTGATTATTCCGATCCTGACGCCTGTCGTGCGGGCGACGATTTCTATCTGGTTGCGTCCAGCTTCGACGCCATTCCGGGACTTCCTATTCTGCATTCGAAAGATTTGGTGAACTGGACCCTTATCGGCCACGCACTGAAACGGCAGCCACCTTTTGAGCATTTTGAGAAAACGCAGCACGGTAATGGCGTATGGGCTCCGGCCATACGGTATCACAACAACGAATTTTACATCTATTATCCCGACCCCGACTTTGGTATCTATCTGACCAAAGCCACGAACCCAGCGGGACCCTGGTCGGAGCCGGTGTTGGTCGAAGGCGGTAAAGGGTTGATTGATCCCTGCCCACTCTGGGACGATAATGGCCAGGTTTATCTGATCCACGGATGGGCGGGAAGCCGGGCCGGGATAAAAAGTATTCTGACCGTTAAAAAGCTGAATGCTGACGGAACGAAAGTCATAGACGAGGGCGCCATCGTGTACGACGGTCACGAAACCGACCCGACTATCGAAGGCCCCAAAATTTACAAGCGCAACGGCTTCTACTACATCTTTGCCCCAGCGGGTGGTGTTCCTACGGGTTGGCAACTGGTGTTACGTTCGAAGGATATTTATGGACCCTACGAACGGAAAGTGGTAATGGATCAGGGCAAAAGTCCGATCAACGGTCCACACCAGGGCGCCTGGGTCGACACGCCACCGATCAACGGTAAACCTGGTGAAGACTGGTTCCTGCATTTTCAGGATAAGGAAGCTTACGGACGAGTCGTTCATCTGCAACCGATGAAGTGGGTGAATGATTGGCCTGTAATCGGTATCGATGCCGACGGCGATGGCAAAGGAGAGCCTGTTGTGACCTATAAAAAGCCAGCCGTAGCGTCGGGTAAAAGCTATCCGATCGCTACACCCATTGAGTCGGATGAGTTCTCCGGTACTGCGTTAGGGCGGCAATGGCAGTGGCAGGCCAATCCCAAAGGTATCTGGCATACCACGAGTAAGCAGGGGTATTTACGATTGTATTCCTACAAGTCACCGGAGGAAGCCAAAAACGCGTGGGACGTACCGAACTTATTGTTGCAGAAATTTCCGGCTGAACGGTTTATGGCAACCACGAAGCTGACGTTCAAACCCAATCCAAAACTGGAAAATGAGCGGACTGGGTTGATAATCCTGGGCTTGAGCTATGCGAATCTGGTACTGAAAAGCGGTAAGGATGGCGTCAGTCTGGTGTATGGCGTTTGTAAAAAAGCATCCGAAGGCAAGCCAGAATCTGAAAGTGTAATCGCTAACGTAAACGCCGGTACGCCGGTTTACCTCCGGGTTGAGGTGACGGAGGGCGCTAAATGTCAGTTTAGTTACAGTTTCGATGGCCAGAATTTCACCAAAACCGGCGATCCGTTTCAGGCTGAAGTGGGTCGCTGGATTGGGGCTAAACTGGGCATTTTCTGTACGCGAAACACACAAATCAATGACTCCGGTTATGCTGACTTCGACTGGTTTCGGGTAGAGTCTGTATCTACTCAGAATCCATGATTCCTTGTGAAGTCAAGTTTCTACCCGTGGGGTCAGGTTCTCAAACCTAACTCTGCAAGGTTTCCTAAAACCTATAGATAATACCCGTTCGGTTTTGAGAAACCTCACGGGTCAGGTTTGAGAACCTGACCCCACTAATAACTCAAGATAATTTAATCAGATGAAACCCTATAGCAAGAAGAAATGGGTAGTCTGCGCTGGTATATCACTTGGTATGAGCGCCTGGATAACCTTAGCCAACGTAACGGCTTTCGCGCAACAAACGGATGCTAATGCGCCCTGGTCGGTTCGCATGGCTGATTCGGATATGAGCCGAAATCCGAAAGGGTGGATGCTTGATTTTTCAAAAGAACCCCGCTGGAATTACTGCCACGGACTGGTTTGCAGTTCGCTCGAAAAACTGTGGCAACAGTCCGGTACGGAAAAATACTACGCCTACATTAAGGAATACGCCGACGAAATGATCAACCCGGATGGTAGTATCAAAACCTATAAGTTGGATAACTACAACATCGACGCGGTTAATTCCGGCAAGTTCCTGTTTGCGCTATATGAGAAAACCCACGATCCCAAATACGAGAAAGCTATCCGGCTGCTACGTAGTCAGATGCTTACGCACCCGCGCACAAGCGAGGGCGGATTCTGGCATAAAAAGCATTACCCGCATCAGATGTGGCTCGATGGGCTCTACATGGCGTCGCCGTTTCTGGCGCAGTACGCAAAGACCTTCAACGAACCTGAGTTGTTCACCGACGTAGCAAACCAGATTCAGCTCATTGACAGGCACAATAAAGACCCAAAAACGGGCTTGTATTATCACGGATGGGACGAAAGCAAAGAGCAGCGCTGGGCCGACAAGGAAACCGGAAAATCACCACACGTATGGGGCCGCGGCATGGGGTGGTACGCCATGACTTTAGTGGACGTACTGGATTATCTTCCAGTTGACCATCCGCAGCGAAAACAGGTTCTGGACATTACTCGCCAACTGGCCAAAACACTCGCTACGTATCAGGACCCACAGACCGGACTTTGGTATCAGGTGATGGATGTCGGTAAAAAAGAAGGCAATTACCTGGAGTCGTCGGGTTCAACCATGTTCGTTTATTTTCTGGTGAAGGCCGCGAAGAAAGGGTATCTGGATAAGCAGTACCTGAACGTAGCACAAAAGGGTTACGATGGCATTCTGACTCATTTTATTAGAACAGAATCCGATGGTGGGATCAGTATTACCGATGCCTGCGCCGGGGCCGGCCTGGGTGGAACGCCCTATCGCGACGGTACGTATGAATACTATTGCAGGGAAGCCAAACGCGACAATGATCCGAAATCCATTGGCCCATTCATCATGCTGGCACTGGAGTTTGAGGGAATAAAACCACGAAAAGAATAGTATACGTCTGCGTTAGGGAGCCTTTCTGCCTGTACAATGCATTTATCGTATGAAAAATAAACTGACTATTCACTTCTTTTCTGTCTTTTTTCTGTTGTTCTGCCTAAACAGCGTAGCGCAACCTTCTACGGGTAGTTCCCGGCAGATGCTGTTACGTGATGAAGGCCTCTCCAAACTGAATTATGTCGATCTAGCCCATCCCGAACGAAACTATTACGTATCGGTTCCGGCCGGTCGGGATTTACAACTGGTCGGGCAGGGGCGGGTGATGCTTGGTACCGGTAAAGGCTACGAAGAGCGGGACATTAAGACGGGCGCCAAAGTGGCCGAACTCACTACGTTTGACGGAACCATTGCCGCCCGGCGCTTACGTAACGGACACATTATGCTCGTGGGCCTGAACTGGCAGGGGAAAAAGGGCATCGTCCTGCTTGAACTGGATCAGAATCAGGCGATACAACGAACCATTAATTATCCTGATTTCAATTACGTTCGGCTGGTTCGGGAAACGGTTGATGGTAATTTCCTGCTGACGTCCAATGATCGGGTATTTGAAGGTAAACCGGATGGCTCTATCGTGTGGCAGGCCCAGCTTACCAAACAGGAAAAAGCGCAGCACGCCTGGCAGGCTCAACGGCTGGGAAATGGCTCCACGCTGGTCAGTGGGGGCTATTCAGCCAATTTCCAGCGATTCGATCAGAAAGGTGCTTTTGTGGATAGTCTTAGTGGACCGCCCGCTGTAAATCCTCACTTTTTTGCCGGTTTTCAGATCTTAAAAAATGGCAATTGGGTCGTCGCGAACTGGCAGGGCCACGGCTCTGACCACGGAGCGAGCGGTACACAGATTCTGGAATACACGCCAGCCGGGAAACTAGTCTGGTCGTGGAAACAGGACCCTAAGCAGCAATCGTCTATTCAGGGCGTATTGGTACTGGACGGTCTGGATCTGAACCGTTTGCATGTGGAAGATGCCCAGGGAAGATTGGTGTCGAATTAACCATCTGGATAGATAAGTTTGGTTGGTGGTGTGGTGTCAGGTTCGAAAACCTGACACCACACCACCAACCAAACTTATCTATCCGGCAATACCCGGTGCAGAAAATCGGTGATGTAAGTTAACGTCGGTATAAACCAGGGGTTGAAAAACATGAACGTATGGGGCGCATCAGCAAACGTTTGTACGTCCGAATACGTACCGAACGGTTTTAGGTTGGCAATCAGATCATCGCGGCCCGCGTGCATCCGACCAACTGAACTGTTGATGAACAGAATAGGTGGCGTATTCTTGTCAATGTGATTGAGCGCCGACGCTTCCTGCCATAAATCAGGCTTTTCCGTCTTAGAGTAACCAAACCAGTACGTAGCGGCCGATGTTGATTTTGAATCATTACCTTCGGCCGATTCAGGATGAATAAACGCCAGGACGCCATCGATATCGACAATAGCCTGAACGGCACTTGAATACGTAGCATTCCCTCCTTTTCCTTCAAAAGCCGCGTTTTTGTTCGTAGTGCCGATCAATGCAGCTAGTTGCCCGCCAGCCGAGAAACCCAGTACGGCGATTCGTTTTGGATCGATATGATATGTATTTGCATGCGCCCGTAGCCAGCGGATAGCTGCCTTTATATCGTGAACGGCAGCTGGATATAGCGCTTCTGTCGATAGGCGGTACTCAACGGGAATGGCCACAAAGCCTTTACCCGCCAGTTGCCCGGCCAGCGTGTTGTTGTGCGACCGGTCGCCGGAGCGCCAGCCACCACCGTGAATCATAATAACCGCCGGATGGTTTTTTGGGGAAGTAGCCGCTGGTGAGTAGACATCCAGCAGCAGTTTTCTGTCAGCTATGGGCGTACTGTACGGAATATTTTTGGTTACACGAACACCAACGGGTAAGGTCGAATCCGCCAGTGTTATTTCGGGGTGATTTTTTTTCTCCTGCTGATACGACCGACGTACTGAAAATGATGTGTCGCGGCCACCCGTCGGACCCAATTGCGCCCAACTTGTAGTGGTCATAAACCATGTAGCGGCTAGTATAAAACATGTTCGTTGTCTGGCGATTTTCATAGACGAGGGCCTTATTTCCAGATTGATTTGGCTGTATAGAGTTCCAGATTCTTGACCTCAATGCGATTTCCCCAAAAACGTAGCCCTTCTTTGCTGGTTGAAACGGGCTTCCTTTCCATCGAATACGAGTAACGACCTCCATCGACGAACACTTCGACGGAGGTCCGATCAACATAGATATCGACTGACAGCTCCGTGCTGGTCATGTCTTCCGGCGAATAGAAAACGCCATTGACCAGATTCGCATTCAGATCATAGTCGAGTATCCGCTGACCGAAAAGAGAAAGTCCCGCGCTGGTAGCATGCGAGAGTTTAAGGGTCGCTTTGATGCGAAATCGGTCCAGCGACTGCAACGTTGTCAACTTAGCGTTCGCTTCCGTATCGGACAGCGACGCCCACTGGCCGACCCGATTGAACAGTTGTTCGGTTTCCTTAATGGGTACACTTCTCAAACGCACCCCGTTTTTGGTGTTCCGCAGTTGCAGTTCAGTGGGTAGCAGCATCATGTTGTTAAAGGGCATGCCGGGCTGCTGAATCCGGCCCCAGCCAATCTGAATGCGTCGGGGATCGCTTTGGGGCATGTTGGCAAAGGTTTGAGCTGCATAGATGCTGCCGGTTGTATACGAATGCTTACCCGACTCAGGTGTAAAAGTTTTTCCATCGAATGAGCCAAGCATATACGTAGTGGAAGCGCCATACATCACCCATTTCGACTTGCTTTTATCCCCATCAACGGGTAACTCAAATAAGTCGGGACACTCCCAAAAACCTGTTACGTGACTTTGGTACGTCCATTCTTTCAGGTTTTTTGAAGTATAGATCGAATGACCGTCCCGCTCGTTGAGCACCATGACCCAGTGACGTCCGGGTTGATACCAAAACACCCGTGGGTCACGCGTATCTTTGCTATTCCATTTCGCTTTCGAATCAATCAGTGGGTTCTTGGCATACTTTGTCCAGGTACGGCCTTTGTCCAGACTATAGGCTATGCACTGAATTTGTTTTTCCGGGTTATCCACGGTAAAAAAAGCCACCATGGCCGGTTCCTTTCCCTGATTAAAGCCTGCCGTATTTTCGTAGTCAATCACCGTTGATCCGGAAAACATCGTGCCTAAACTGTCGGGCGATAGAGCGGTTGGTAATTCGTCCCAGTGGATCATATCCTTGCTGACGGCATGTCCCCAGGACATGTTTTCCCATTCCCGTTCGTAGGGATTGTGCTGATAGAAAAGATGGTATTCGCCCTCATAGAAGATCATTCCATTGGGATCGTTGATCCAGCCTCGTCGGGTAGAAAAATGATATTGAGGGCGATTTTTCTCGGAATAAAGCGAATCCTGACCCGCAATTTGATCGGCTTGATATAGTTTACCTAATCCCTCCGGGTTGCCATCGTAGCGGATGGTAATGGTTTTACCCTGTAGGGTCTTCATGTCGCAAAACACCCAGTAGTCAGGCTTATCAGCCGCTAAGCGAATCTTGAAAGAGCGTTCAGGTTTGTCGCCCAGGCTAAACTGCATGGTTCCCCGACTCTGGGCTTGTGATACGGGTAAGTTCAAATAACGGTTGGTGATGGTTAGGGAACGACTCTGCGCCTGTAAGCCATGAGCACTACACAAAATTACCCCAATTAGGACTGTGAGTTTTACCGCTGATTTCATCAGATTCGATTGATTACAAGCTGAAGTATGTCTGGTGGTATTTTTACTTTTACAAGGTAAGGTCGGCGGTTTATAAACTCCTCCATTATTTACTGTCGATCAAGTGGGAAACACGCTTTTGAGCCAACGCGACATTTTATAAATCCAGCGTTAGTTGTCCATTGGTAGGCGTATCTTTTTCCTGAAGATTCGATAGCGATACGCCCAGTAACCGAACCCCTTGCGAGAGCGGTATAACCGAATCCAATAGACCGAGAGTCATCTGCTCCAGTATTGCTTTCTCGCTTACCCAACCTGGCAGACTGCGGCTGCGGGTAATCTGATTGAAATCAGCGTATTTCAGCTTTAGCGTAACGGTCTTTCCCAACACGCCACTACGTTCGCAGTACGACCAGACTTTCTCGATCAGCGGCTGCAATGAGCTAACCAACTCTGGGTATGTGTGCAGATCCTGCTCAAAGGTTGTTTCGGCACCAATTGATTTGCGAATCCGGTTGGGCGTTACGGGCCGCTCGTCAATAGCCCTAGCAATGCCATAATAATGTTTACCGACTTTACCGAAGTGCCGGCTCAGAAAGGCTTCACTCTGCGCCCGCAGATCCAGACCGGTGAAGATGCCGAGTTGGTTCATCCGCTCCGCTGTCACCCGCCCGATACCATGAAATTGACCAACTTTCAATGTTTCGACAAAAGCAAGTCCCTGGTGAGGCTTGATCACAAATAAGCCGTCGGGCTTGCGATAGTCGGACGCCAACTTCGCCAGGAACTTGTTGTAAGAGACACCCGCCGAAGCGGTTAAGCTGGTTTCGGACTTAATCTGGTCTTTGATAGTCTGCGCCAGTTGCGTAGCCGTGAGACCCTCATTCAGACTGTGGGTGACGTCTAAATAAGCTTCATCCAATGATAGCGGCTCAATCAAGTCGGTAAAATCGGCGAAAATCGCCCGGATCTGAGCCGACACGGCTTTGTAAACCTCGAAACGCGGTTTAACAAAAAGTAACTCGGGGCATTTGCGAATAGCAATAGAGGAGGCCATAGCGGAACGCACGCCAAACTGACGCGCTTCGTAGCTGGCAGCAGCGACTACACCCCGTTGTCGGGAGCCACCCACGGCCAGGGGTTTACCGCGCAGTTCGGGATGATCACGCTGCTCAACCGACGCATAAAAAGCGTCCATGTCGATGTGAATGATTTTACGGATTGGGCTTTCCATTGGATTGGCCATCGTTACGGAGTATAAAGCGATCCGGTAGCTGGTGAAGACATCTACGATTCTTTATAATACCGTGACTAACTCATGACGTAATTGCTCCCTATAGTTACTGGAGATTCGCGTTTCGAGAATACATCTGCGCACTGTGAAACCATATACCTAAACGGACATTTGAGATGGTCCTATAGAAACGATTTATGAGTGAAAAGAGTCGGAAGTGTCGCGTTTACTTTAGAAACTGACAAATGGGAATTCTCACGAACTTCTGTTCCCTACAGGGCTTACTTTTAAAACGATAGCAAATTTTGTGGAACATTCCGTGGAACATTACTTGGATTCGTGAAAACTATCTGGCATATTTGACACTGCAACGCACAAACCGATGGGTAAAGTCATTGCTATCGCCAACCAAAAAGGGGGCGTTGGTAAAACTACAACGACGATTAATTTGGCCGCCAGTTTGGCCGCCCTCGAATTTCAGACGCTTATTGTTGATGCTGACCCACAGGCGAATTCTACGTCGGGGCTGGGTTACAATCCGAAAGAAATCGAGAACAGTATTTACGAGTGTATGGTCGAAGGAGTTCGACCGCACGATGCGATTATCCAGACGGACTTTCCGAACCTGGACTTATTGCCATCGCACATTGACCTCGTTGGGGCTGAAATCGAGATGATTAACCTCCAGAATCGGGAGGATAAAATGAAAGACACACTCGATGGCTTGCGCGACGAGTATGACTTCATCATCATTGATTGCTCGCCCTCGCTGGGTTTGATTACGATCAACAGTCTAACCGCTGCTGATTCGGTTATTATTCCGGTTCAGTGTGAATATTTTGCACTCGAAGGATTGGGGAAACTCCTGAATACTATAAAGATCATTCAATCCCGGCTGAATACGCATTTAGCTATTGAAGGCATTTTGCTAACAATGTATGATCTACGCGTTCGGTTGTCGAATCAGGTGGTCGGTGAGGTAACGAGCCATTTTCAGCAAATGGTTTTTAGCACCATCATTCCGCGTAATATTCGGCTTAGTGAATCACCCAGCTTTGGTATTCCAGCCCTGGCACAGGATGCCGATAGTAAAGGAGCCGTTAGTTACCTGAATCTGGCCCGTGAAATTCTTGTCAAGAATGGCATGATGCCACATGAAGTTTAAGTAGTGCGGGAAACCCGCAATTTCTACCAACATAGCGGGTTTCTACCCGCGTTACAGGTATGGACAACGCAAATACTAAAGCACCAAATAAGAAGATGATAGGGTTGGGCCGCGGCTTAGGTGCCTTGCTGCACGATAGCGAAGCGGTCAATCGTCAATCGAAACCCTCGCCTTTTGAGTCGATCAGTACGATGACCGAAATTGGCGTGTTAATGATCGAAGCCAACCCATTTCAGCCCCGGACTCGTTTTGATGAAGAAGCGCTTCAGGAATTAGCCGACTCCATTCGGACGCAGGGAATCATTCAGCCCATTACGGTTCGGCAGTTGGGCAAAGATCGGTATCAGCTTATTGCGGGCGAACGGCGTTTACAGGCGTCAAAAATTGCGGGTCTATCGCATATTCCAGCGTATGTTCGTACGGCCAATGACCAGCAAATGCTGGAAATGGCGCTGATAGAAAACATTCAGCGCGAGAATCTCAATGCCATAGAAATCGCCCTTAGCTATCAGCGGCTGATTACCGAGTGCAGTCTGAAGCAGGAAGAACTGGGTGAGCGCGTTGGCAAAAATCGGACAACCGTCAATAACTACATCCGACTTCTGAAATTACCGCCCGTCATTCAGGCTTCGTTGCGCGATAATAGAATTTCGATGGGCCACGCCCGGGCGATTATCAACATCGAAAACCCCGATACGCAAATTCGGCTCTTTACGAGAGTGGTTGACGAAGAATGGTCTGTCCGGAAAGTTGAAGAAGCTGTTCGGAATTTATCCGATGACATCCACGATTCGGCTACAACCCGGCGCGTTACGTTGCCCAAACAGGAAATGCGCAGTCTCCAGTTTAAATTATCGTCGATGTTTGGTACGCGGGTCTCTATCAAAGCTGACGAGAAACACAAGGGTGAAATTAAAATTCCGTTTACCTCGCAGGAAGAGTTGACCAAAATTCTGGAGGTCCTGAACTCGCAGGGGTAACCGTGTTAAATTACCTTAAAAAGCAATCCACACAGGTGAAACGAGAAAGGCTCAGACGTTGTCTGTGCATGAAATCGTTTTCTGTTTTAGCTATAATCAGCTTGCTGGTGATGGTGCCTGTCTGGCCGCTTTTCGCTCAGAAACCAGCCATTACGCCCGCGCCAACACCAGCCGCTGTTGACTCAACCAGGCGCATGAGCTCGGCTACTGATTCCATTCCCCCGACCGTGCAGCGTAATGGCATCAAGATAGGCACTTCCGTACTGGTACCGGATGATTTAACATCGCTGGACAGGGCTGATACGCTTCGGTTAACGAAGAAGCAGGAAGCACAAATCCATAAAATCATTCCTAAAAAAGCTACCCTGAAATCGCTGATGCTGCCGGGGCTGGGGCAGGCCTACAATCGACAATATTATAAGATCCCCTTTATTTACGTTGGCTTTGGGGTGATGGGTTATTTATTTGTTAAATACAGTGGATTGGCGAACCAGGCCGAAGACGGGTATCGTCGACTTCTATATGGGGATAAAATAAGCGATGCAGAACATGTGTCGCTTAATTCAGCGATTTACCCTGCTGCACTCATAAATTCTGTTTCAACGCCATCTATAAAACCTGAATATGTTTTGATTGATGGATACCAGATTCGCACGGTATCAGTGGCTAAAAATGCCTATGATACCTACCGACGGTATCGGGATCTGAATATTTTGTTATCCGTCGCGCTATGGGGCATTAACATTGTTGAAGCGAACGTAGCCGCTCACCTAAAAACATTCGATCTATCCGACGATATTTCCATGCGTATCGAGCCGAACATACTGCCCTTACCTGGGGCAGGTATTATGCCTGGTGTTCGAGTCGCATTTACGTTTAAATAAATTCCTAAAAAGAGGAAAGAGAGTAAAGCAAAAGGGAGGAGGGTAATTTCCCCGACATATGCTTTTCTATCTTTTCGTCCTTTTCTTCTTTTGTTTATGAACATCCTTCTTCTTGGCTATGGCAAAATGGGTAAAACCATTGAGAAAATTGCGCTGGAGCGAGACCACCAAATTGCAGGTCGCATTGATGCCGATAACCATGCTGATTTAGCCAATCTCGAACCCGACGATGTTGATGTCGTTATTGAATTTAGTTCGCCAGAATCAGCGACTGAAAATATTACGTATTGTTTTGAACGCGGCTGGCCAATTGTAAGTGGTACGACCGGTTGGCTTAGCCATCGCACGGAAATCGAATCGCTATGTCGTGATCGTAAAGGCGCCTTTTTCTACGCATCGAACTATAGCATTGGTGTGAATCTATTTTTTCGGCTGAATAAAGTGCTGGCGCATTTCATGCGAAATTACCCGTCGTATCAAGTTTCTATGACGGAGATTCATCACACGGAGAAGAAAGATGCGCCCAGCGGTACGGCCATTACGTTAGCCGAAGGCGTGATGGAGCACTTACCAAATAAGCAACGTTGGGTAAACAAAGAACCGGATAAAGCCCTGATTACGTCAACCGACGCGGTTGAAATTGAATCGTTACGCGAGGGCACCGTACCGGGTACACATACCGTTCGATATGATTCTGACGTTGATCGGATTGAGATTACACACACGGCTCACAGCCGACAGGGGTTTGCGCTCGGCGCGGTAGTGGCCGCTGAATGGCTCGTGGGACGAGAAGGTGTATTTGGTATGGACGATCTCTTGGGTGAATTATAAATGATGAATGACAAATGGTTCTATAAAACCAATTCATCTTCGTAATTTCGTTATTAGTTTATCATTAGCATTATGACATTCTATTGCTCGATATTCATAATTCATCACCGCGCGGGCGCCCCGTTATAATTCATCATTAGTAAGCATGTCTGAAGTAAAAACCAGAGCCGAAGCGAAACCGGCTAAAGCTAAAAAATCAGCCATTCGCGAGTGGTTCGATTCTGTTCTATTCGCTGTTGTAGCTGCTACGCTCATTCGATGGCTTTTCATGGAAGCGTTTACCATTCCAACGCCTTCGATGGAAAATAGCCTGATGGTCGGTGATTTTCTGTTTGTGAGCAAATTGCACTACGGTACCCGGACTCCCCGTACACCATTGCAGGTGCCTCTAACGCACCAGAAAATATGGGGTACTGACATTCCATCCTACAGCACGGCTATTCAATTACCTTCATACCGCTTGCCAGGTTTCACCCATGTAAAGAACGGCGACGTAGTGGTGTTTAACGTACCACCTAGATACCTGAACGACAATATTGACTACCCTGTTGATCTAAAAACCAATTACATTAAACGATGCATTGGTATTCCGGGCGACATATTGGAAGTGCGTCAGCGCGAAGTAATCGTTAATGGGAAACCGTTTTCGAAACCACCCCGCGCTGAGCAGAAGTATTTCATTAAAACGGCAGAGGTACTTGATGCCAATTTCTTCCGTAAATATGACATTGTCAACGACTATCGCGATCCCAGTCAATCAACCGAAAACTGGAAGCCATTAGAGCAATATAATGATTCAACCAAAGCGTCGGCCATGGTTGGGTATATGGTGAACACGACTGAGGATGTCATTGCCAAATTCAAAACGTTCGATTGGGTGAAGGAGGTTGAACCCATGGCCGAGAAACCTGGCGAAGTCGATCCAAGAGTTTACGGAGCACCAACCTTCAAATGGAATCACGATAATTTCGGTCCTATTACGGTGCCGAAAAAAGGGGCAACGATTCAACTCAATGAGCAGACCATTGCCCTGTATGGGCAGGTGATTCAATTGTATGAAGGAAATGAGAAAGTAGAGGTAAGTCCTACCGCTGTTAAGATAGGTGGCCAACCTGTTACGTCCTATACCTTCAAACAGGATTACTATTTTATGATGGGCGATAATCGCGATAATTCACTTGATTCGCGTTTCTGGGGTTTTGTTCCTGAAGATCACATCGTTGGGAAAGCCGTGTTTGTCTGGATGTCGCTTGACCCCAACCCAGCCAATATCTGGAATAAAATCCGCTGGAATCGCCTTTTCCGAACAATCGACTAACGAACAAGCAAAGAAATTTTAACGCAGAGTCCTCAATTTGTGCGCGTTTGTTGCGTCAAATTGAGGACTTCTCGTTCTACGTAATTTATGACTAATCTGTCCGTTTTAAGTCAGATACGTGTACAATGCTTTCTTTATGACCCTCTTCACAAAGCCATCCCAGAAATTTAGTAGCGGTAATCAAACCTGGTTATTACGTATCCTCATCTTACTTTTTACACTAGGGAGCTGCTACTCGGCTTTGGCCAACGGCGAAAGGAATTATGCAACTATTCGGGCAAATCATAGTAAGAAGCGAGTAGCAGCAAAAACGTACAAGCATTCTACTCGCCTTAAGGCTCGATCAGTTGCTCACAAAGCCGCTAAAACGAAGGCCGTAAAGGCTGAGAGAAAGGAGAACACTACGTCATCTATGGCATTTCTGGGAGCCGGGAACGCCCGCGTTGCCGTTAGAGATCAGCACCTAAGAGGAGCGGTTTATTATCTGGCTTCGGGACATGGTGGTCCAGATCCGGGTGCTATTGGGCACTATGGAAACTATGCGCTGGCCGAAGATGAATATGCCTACGACGTAACGATTCGACTGGCACGCGCACTCATGGAACATGGTGCTACGGTTTATATGATTGTTCGTGACCCGAACGATGGCATACGGAATGAGAAAGTACTAAAAATAGACCACGATGAAGTGGCTTATCCTAACCAACGCATCCCGTTAAACCATACGATGCGGCTGCGGCAATGTACCGACGCAGTCAACAAATTACATCGTAAGCATAAAGAAGCCTATCAGCGTATGGTGACCATTCATGTTGATAGCCGGAGTGAAGGCCAAACCATCGACGTGTTTTTTTACCATCACGAACAGAGTAAAGTTGGTCAGCGCTTGGCGAAACACATCCATAAAAGCTTCAAGTCGGGCTATAAGCGCAGTCAGCCAACCCGTAACTATTCTGGAACAGTAACCGATAGAACCAGTTTGTACGTGGTCAGAAACAGCCATCCGCCAACTGTTTTCATTGAACTGGGAAACATACGTAACGAAAAAGATCAACGGCGTTTTTTGCTGGCCGATAACCGGCAGGCCCTGGCGAACTGGATCTGTACTGGTCTACAAACGGATTACAGAAAGCAGTAGCTAGCACTAACCGTCTAGCCTGGTTGGTACTACCAGTCAATTGGCGGTAAACCTTTGCTTTCTAAATAGGCGTTTGCCTGGCTAAAATGTTTATTGCCAAACCAGCCGCCCCACTGTGCTGCCATTGGCGAAGGGTGCTTGGATTTTAAAACCAAGTGCTTTTTACTGTCAATGATAGCCCCTTTCTTCTGGGCATAAGCGCCCCAGAGCATAAAAACAACATTCTTCTTTTCGTCAGAGATCAACTTAACAGCAGCATCCGTGAAGGTTTCCCAACCTTTTCCCTGATGCGAGCCCGCTTGCCCTGCCCGAACGGTCAACGTAGCGTTCAGCAGCATAACTCCTTGTTTAGCCCAGCGTTCGAGATTGCCCGATTTAGGAACTGGTTTGCCCAGGTCATCCTGAATTTCTTTGAAAATATTAACTAACGAAGGTGGTTTCGTAATACCATCCGCTACGGAAAAGGCTAATCCATTTGCCTGACCTTCGCCGTGATAAGGATCCTGGCCCAAAATAACGACGCGCGTATCCTCGAAACTGCATTGATTGAACGCGTTAAACATCAGCCGGCCAGGTGGATAAACTCGCTGTGTGCTGTATTCGAGTCGCAAAAATTCAGCTAATTGAGCGAAATACGGTTTGTCAAATTCAGGTTGCAGACGGGTTTGCCAGGATTCCGCAATAGATACATTCATTGGAAGGAACTGATAAGAGTGATTCAGCATTATAAGCCTAAAAACGCCGGAAGCCACTCCCTGAAAATTTTTTGAGAGCGGTTCTTGCGTAACAAAACTAATCAACTTAATTTTCGTTCTAAGGTTGCAAACGGTACTAAATTTATGGTTTCGTCAATCACAGAAGGCGTAAAAGTTAGCGTAAAAACGGAGTACCAGGCTGACTACTCCAGTCCGCTTCAGGCCCACTACGTATTCACCTACCGCATCACGATCGAAAATGCCAGCGACTATACCATTCAGTTGCTTCGTCGTCATTGGTTAATTTATGACTCAAACGGCACGGTTCGCGAAGTTGAGGGCGAAGGCGTTGTGGGATTGCAACCCGTGCTAGAGCCGGGCGAAGTACATGAATACGTATCAGGCTGTAACCTGCGTTCCAGCATTGGCAAAATGGCAGGCACGTACTTAGTTGAGCGCATCATTGACGGGAAACAACTGCGCGTCACGATTCCTGAGTTTACCATGATTGTGCCCTACAAACTAAATTGATCGTGTCAAATGAACCGTAGGACGGTTCATTCCTTATGTTGCTTGCTTATTTTCGGTATTTGAGTCGCGCCCGCGACGAACATTCGCTTCATTCTCCCTTTCTTTTTTCGCTGTATACGCAGGTCATTCGGGCAACGAACGGCCCAAAATCGGTATTTGACCCAATCCGGAAACTGCGAAAAGAACTTCGCCGAAATCGTCAGTTGATTTCAGTAACTGATTTTGGTGCCGGTTCCAAAGTGAATTCTTCCCGGCAACGTACCATTGGCGACATTGCGCGCCATTCGCAAAAACCTGCTCGGTTTGGTCGGCTTCTGTTCCGACTTGTTCAACGATTTCAGGCGAAAACGATTATTGATTTAGGCACTTCGTTGGGCGTAACGACGGCTTATCTGGCCGAAGCAACTAAGCCATACGATGGTCAGGTGTTAACATTTGAAGGCTGTCCGGAAACGGCGGCTATTGCCCGTCAGAATTTTACCCGTCTGCATCTGGATAACGTAACGATTACGGTTGGCAACCTGGACGAAACGCTGGTGGATCAGATAGCTTCTCTGACGACCGTTGATTTTGTCTTTTTCGATGCCAACCACCGGTATGAACCAACAATACGTTATTTTGAGGTTTGCCTGACGAAGATTCATAACGACACTGTTTTTGTGTTCGACGATATTCACTGGTCAGATGAGATGGAGCAGGCATGGAATTATATCAAAACGCATCCCTCTGTTAACGTAACAATCGACCTGTTTTGGGTAGGGCTGGTGTTCTTTCGTAAGGAGCAGCCCAGGCAGGACTTTGTTTTACGATTTTGACAACAATGCTGGAAAAATACGTTATCTTTCCATAGGCTTATTGCCCGGAACCAACCCATGAACTTCCTGAAATATACCCACTTAGGTCTTTGTCTTGCCACCTCGATGTTGTTGCTGAATATGGTTTCCTGTAAGCAAGGAGCAACCGATTCGCCGGATCCGGCAGACATAGCCTCGTTCGATTTGATTCAGCAAAAAATTCTGACGACTTCCTGTGCTACGTCGGGTTGCCATGCATCCGAAAAGGATGCTTCATTTGTTCAGCATGGTCTTGTATTGGCAGAGGGCGTTGCCTATCAGAATCTGGTGGGTGTCGATCCCAAAAATAGTGAGGCTAAAGCGGATGGACTGAAACGCGTTAAGGCCTTTGCTTCGCTGGAAAGCTTGCTTTACCACAAACTGAATAGTACGGCCAGTCACCATAGTGGAAAACAGTACGGTAATCCAATGCCCTTGGGAGGAGCCTTGTTGCCAGATGGACAGATTGAATTTGTTCGTCGCTGGATTGAAGCAGGGGCACCCAAAACGGGTAGCGTAGCGGATGCTGCTTTGTTAGACGACAAAAATGTAACGGGCGTTACGTATGAGCCCCTGCCCGTGCCAACGGCTGGGACAGGTTTCCAGATGGCCATTCCAACATTTGATATACAACCGAACTTCGAGCGGGAGTTATTTAGCCGGAAAATGGTTGGGAATACACAGGATGTTTACGTGAATCGGTATGAAACCAAAATGCGTAGCGGTAGCCACCATTTCGTAGCCTATGATTTCCGTAGCAAAACGGTGCTGCCTAATCTAAACGATGTACGTGATCTTCGGAATGCGGATAATTCCCTGAATTTAGCGACGGCCCTTACCATGTCGAATCATGTTTATTTAGCGGGTTCGCAGGCCCAGTATCAGGATTACACATTTCCGGAAGGGGCGGCTCTGTTGATTCCGGCTGGCGCTTCGCTCGATCTGAACTCGCATTTCGTCAATAAAACGACTGGGGTTATGAAAGGTGAAGCCCAGATTAATCTCTATACGGTTGATAAATCGAAAGTGCAACGTGTTGTGCAAACACTCGATTTGGGAAACACAAGTCTTACGATTCCAGGAAACGGTCGCGTGACGCTTACGAAGTCGTTTACGTTTAGCCAGGCCCGAATGATCCTCACGCTCACGTCCCACATGCATAAACTGGGTGAGAAGTTTGTCATTAAAATAAAAGGGGGTAGCCGGGACGGGGAAGTAGTGTATACCTCTACGGATTGGGAACACCCCGATATTGTTACGTTAAAAACGCCATTAGCCCTGCAAAAAGGTGAGGGGCTCACGTCCGAAATCACGTATAACAATACGACCGGCAAAGTCGTCAATTTTGGTTTGACGAGTGAGGACGAAATGGGTATTATCTTCGGCTATTATTACGAAGCCCAGTAATAGATTAATTCAGCACAAAGCCACGGCGAACGCAGAGAGCAATAAAACTCTGAGTTCGCCGTGGCTTTGTGCTGAAAATTTACCTTAATTCGGAATCAGGCCATGTGGGTCGATGACGAATTTTTTAGCGGCTCCTTTATCGAAATCCTGATACCCTTTCGGAGCTCTATCCAGACTAATGACTTCGACATTGACAGCTTTGGCAATTTGGATTTTGTCGTACAGAATCGTGTTCATCAGCTGTCGGTGGTATTTCATTACCGGACATTGACCCGTATAGAAGGAGTGCGATTTGGCCCACCCTAAACCAATCCGGATACTTAGGTTTCCTTCTTTAGCTGCCTCGCTCGAAGCACCAGGATCACCCGTTACGTATAGACCTGGAATGCCAATTGCCCCACCCGCACGAGTGATAGTCATAGCTGCATTCAGAACCGTTGCTGGTTGTTCCGTACCGGCTGAAGCGCCATGACCTCGGGCTTCAAACCCTACGCAGTCGACAGCGCAATCGACTTCGGGAACACCGATGATTTCGGCGATCTGATCGGCTAATGGTGTTTCCTTACGTAAATCAATAACCTCACAGCCAAAACTCTTCGCCTGTTCAAGGCGCTCTGGAATCATATCACCAACAATGACAACCGCAGCACCCAAAAGATGGCAGGAAGCTGCACAGGCTAATCCGACCGGACCAGCTCCTGCTACGTACACGATTGAGCCTGGACCAACGCCTGCTGTAACAGCGCCGTGGTAACCCGTCGGGAAAATATCGGAAAGCAGCGTCAGATCCCGGATTTTGGCCATTGCCTGATCTTTATCCGGAAATTTCAGCAGATTAAAATCAGCATAGGGCACCATGACGTACTCGGCCTGCCCGCCAACCCAACCACCCATATCCACGTAACCATAAGCCGCGCCGGGTCGAGATGGATTGACATTCAGACAAATACCTGTCTGGCCGACCTTACAGTTCCGGCAACGCCCGCAGGCAATGTTGAACGGAACCGATACCAGATCGCCTTCTTTAATGAATTCAACATCACGTCCGGCTTCAATTACCAGGCCCGTTATTTCATGTCCGAGTATTAAACCGGCAGGCGCTGTTGTTCGGCCCCGTACCATGTGCTGATCGCTACCGCAGATGTTCGTTGATACAATTTGCAGAATAACGCCGTGGTGGCACTTACGATCGCCAAGCGCCAACTTCGGATACTCAATGGATTGTACTTCAACCACGCCGGGTTTGATGTACGCAACGCCATGATTTTGACACATATGATTGAGGTTTAGGTGATTAGGTAATAAATAAAAACAGAAGCATGTTGATGTAAAGTGGTAACGTATCGATCGTTAGTCCTTTCTGATCTAAGTGCTTCTGTGGTTGATAATCGTTTTTGTAAGATCAGCTAAGTGCATCTACACCTGCCTGAGCAACTGCATGGTCATTCTCAACCGTGCTGCCCGATACGCCAATAGCCCCAATAATTTCTCCATCCGAATTCTTGATCGGAATACCGCCCGGGAACGTAATGAGTCCGCCGTTGGAATGCTCAATGTTATAGAGCGAACCTCCTGGTTGAGACAACTTGCCAATTTCTCCCGATGGCATATCGAAATAGCGGGCTGTTTTAGCTTTCTTCTGCGCAATATCGACTGAGCCCAACCAGGCGCCATCCATGCGCACAAATGCTGTCAGGTTGGCACCGGCATCGACTACCGCGATGTTCATTAATGTGCCAATCGCTTTGGCTTTTTCTTTTGCCGCCTTGATGGCGGTTTCTGCTTGTTCTAATGTAATACCCATAACGCAATTGTTCAGAGGATTTAATTTTGGACTCCTGAGTAAGAAGCCATAACAAAATTAACCGCCAGACAAGCGAAAGGGTTTAGCTAGACTACTAACAAATACTAGTATTGTCCAATTTTTACTGATCCATGCCGTAAAAAATATAGACTGTGAGACGAAAATCCTGTAGAATAGGCAACCTGGTAGTAGTTACCAAGTATTGGGAATGGGAGCTATTGGTTTGCGATGGGGAATTCCAGACTGTGCAACGTTTTTCGTTCACATTTACGGCTATCTATTCCGAACGTAGTGATTTCACCGGATTCATCAGCGCGGCTTTTACGCTTTGGAAACTCACGGTTACTAGAGCGATTCCAACGGCTAGTATACCAGCCAGGGCGAACATCCACCATTCGATGTCAATTTTGTAGGCAAAGTCGCTTAGCCACTGATTCATGGTGTACCAGGCGATGGGCGAGGCAATGACAATGCCAATCAGCACTAGTTTTAGAAAGTCTTTGGATAGCAAGCCGATGATGCTGGTTACACTCGCACCCAGCACTTTCCGAACCCCAATTTCCTTGGTCCGCTGTTCGGCCATGAAGGCGGCCAGTCCAAACAGGCCCAGGCAGGCAATCAGGATCGCCAGTGCCGCAAATGTTAAGGCAATGGTGCCAATACGTTGTTCGGCCCGGTACATTTCATCGAAACTTTCATTCATGAATTGGTAACTGAATGGCTGGCCGGGAGTGAGTTGCTTCCATTTGGCTTCAATCTGTTTCATTAAAACCGGTACGTTAGTACTGCTCAACCGGAACGAAGCCGATCCTGAATTGGCATCAAGTATCAGTGAAAGCGCGCCAATATTTTTCCGAAGCGATTCGAAGTGGAAGTTCTTCACGATACCCACAACCGTAAATAACTTCGTTGTTTTACTCTCCGGATCATCGAAGCGTACGATTCGTTTTCCAATAATATCCGTACCACCGAATAGTTTAGCGGCCGACTCGTTGAGAATTATACCCGATGAATCGGCGCCAAATGTCCGCGAAAAGTTACGACCCGCTGTTATCTGCATACCCAGCGTTTTTACGTAATCGTAATCGACACCCCAGGATTGCATACTCACCGCATTCTTCTGATCGATCTGGCCTTCTGGGAAGAAGGCATTATCAGACCGGGCCGAAGGGGTTGGCAGATAACCCGATATACTCCCGCTGACCACACCCGGTAGCCGCATCACTTCCTGCCTGAACGTTTCGGCCTGTTTACCCAGCGGATACACATCATTGATGGTCAGGATTTGCTCCCGGTTAAATCCTACGTTTTTGGTCTGGATATACGTAATCTGGCGGTAAACAATGATCGTCCCAACGATTAGAATGACCGACATCATAAACTGGAAAACAACCAGGCCACTACGTAGGCTACCGCTTCTGAAACCTAAATTGATTGTGCCTTTCAGCACCGAAATAGGTTGGAATGACGAGAGAAACAAGGCGGGATAACTGCCTGCCAGTAAGCCGACAATAAACGGTAAGGCGATCAGGAGGGGCAAACGATAAGGAGAAATCAACTGGTTGATGTGCAGCTGCTTAGCCGAAATAGCGTTGAATCCCGGTAAGGCGACGGCCACAATGATTACAGCGAGCAACATAGCCAGTGTAGTTGTCAGAACGGACTCCGTCATAAACTGACCAACGAGTTGATGCCGTTCGGAACCCATCACCTTTCTGACACCAACTTCCTTAGCTCGTTTGGCCGAACGGGCCGTGGCCAGATTCATGAAATTAATGCAGGCAATGAGCAGAATAAACAGAGCAACGGCTGAAAAAATATAGACGTATTGAATATCGCCGTTGGACGCCAGTTCAACCTGCTGCTTGGAGTATAGATGAATGTCGGTGAGTGGCATCAACCAGAAATCGAATCGATTACCCGCTTTGCGAAATTGATCCATAGTTGAGCCGATCATTTGTACGGCCTGAGGACCCGCGTATTTTTGGATAACGGCATCAAAGTTTTTGGCGAACACCTGAGCATCGGTGCCGGGCTTTAGTACGATGTATGTGTGATGATTGTTACTGAGCCATTGCCCCCAGGTATAATCATCGTTGAGCATACTCAGGAAGAAATCGCTACGGAAGTGTGAATTCATGGGCATGTCGCGCATCACGCCCGTCACCTTAAACGTCCGGTTGTTATTGAATAGTAATGGCTGCCCCATCGGATTTTGAGTGCCAAAATGTCGCTTGGCTGCCGACTCGCTAATGACTACGGTATTGGGTTCGGCCAGGGCTCGTTTTGGGTCGCCCGCTAGAAGAGGCAACGTAAAGACATCGAATAGGGTCGAATCGGCAAACGTAATGTCGTTTTCCCGCAGGTTCGTTGGCTCACCAGCCCGCTTCACTAACCACGTACCGCGCTGATGCAGCCGAACAAATTGCTCAACTTGCGGATAATCTTTCTTAAGCGTTGGCCCTACCGGATCGGGCGAAACGGCAAAATGCATGTCGTTTCCACCAAACTTGATTTCGGAATGCACCCGATAGATACGGTCCGCTTTTTCGTTGTACCGATCGTAGCTGAGCTCATCCAGAACGTAGAGCATGATGAGTATGCAACAGGCCAGCCCAACGGCTAGACCAAAAATGTTGATGAACGTAAAGCCCTGCTGCTTCTGGAGCGTCCGCCAGGCTATTTTTAAGTAGTTAGTAAGCATGGACAGATAGATAAGAGCAAAGTGTAAAAGGCATGATTATTTGTACCCTTTGCTTTATTCGTAACGTAGTGATTTCACAGAGTTCAGAAGCGCCTGTGTTACGTTCTCTATCGATAGCGTTCCTAAACTTTGCTGCGCTTCCGTACTCGCCGATTCCTGTTGCGGGCTACCGGTAAGGCAAAGAGCAAGAATCAATAGCATCATCAGTACTTTCATAAAGACGCTAAGAAAAGTAAGTTGTGCTTTCATGATTCTATATTGGTTGCGTAGTGAAAAGAGGCTTGTTTTAATACGTTTACACTATCATCGTGCCATTTTCGTAAGTTTCTGACTTTTAGGGGTTTGTTGTATAAAGATCTGCGAAAATGTCCACTATCGGACAAGTTTTGTACGCCAGTGGACGTAGTAAGCAAAAGTGGTTATTCGCTCCGCAAGCTTTTTACTGGATTCACCAACGCGGCTTTGATACTCTGGAAACTTACAGTAAGTAACGTAACGGTCAGCGATAACAGGCCCGCTAAGGCAAACATCCACCAGGTAATATCAATTTTGTAGGCGAATCCTGCCAGCCATTTATTCATAGCCCACCACGCAAGGGGCGACGCAATAACCAACGAGATCAACACCAGAATAACGAAATCTCTGGAAACCAGGCTGACAATGCTCGAAACCGATGCGCCAAGTACTTTACGGATACCAATCTCTTTGGTTTTCTGCTGCGTAACGAGCGATACGAGTCCGTACAGACCTAGGCAGGAAATCAGAATGGCCAGCCCCGCAAAGTAGCCGATAAGTGTACTGAGTCGTTGCTCCCGTTCGTAGAGTTGAGCAAGGCGCTGATCCAGAAACTGATAGCTAAAACCCTTCTCCGGGAAATACTTGTCCCATTCCTGCTGAATAAATTTCAGGGTCTCAGCCTTATCCTGTGCCTGGATTTTGATAGAAAACAGGGATAAATGAGGTTGGTCAATTGTAAATAACGTGCCTTCAATGGGGTCTAACAACGATTGATTGTGAAAATCTTTCAGGACACCCACAATCTTGCCTTCTTTGCCTTCGAGGTTTACTGATTTGCCCAGGGCTTCCGCTAACGATTTCCAGCCTAATTGCTTCACGCCAGTTTCATTAATCAGAAAGGCTGAGAGTTTATCGGTTGGATACGCTTCGGAAAAATCCCGACCTGCTACCATTTTCAACCCGTAGACCTGAGCAAAATTGTGGTCGACACCTACCGCACCGATGAATAAATTGTCATCAGGTTTGCGGCCCTCCGGCACTACGTTCCGTCGAATCGATCCATCGCCCATTTGCCGATTAGAAAGCGTTACCTGTCGAATGTGCGGATTATTGAGTAAGATTTCCCGGAATGTCCGCAGGCGTAGATAGGTGCTATCCGAAGGGTCGGCAAAAACATTCGTAATTTTTTCACTACGTGTATTCGCCGTAATGACAAATTCCTTATCGAAGCCCAATGGCCGATTTTGCAGGTAATGTAGTTGCTGAAAAGCCACCAGCGTTCCGATAATCAGCGCGATCGAGACCACAAATTGGACGCCCAGCAACGTCTGTCGAACAGCGCCCCCTTTGGCTTTACCGCTAATAAAGCTGCCGAACACGGCCCGTCCTTTCAACGTAGCAATTGGCTGAAATCGAGAAACAAAAAAAGCCGGATAACTACCGGCCAGTAAACCTGTTACGAGAGCAATACCGACAAAAAGAAGTAGTAACCAGCCGTCAGATAGCAAATAGCTGATGGTAAGATGCTTGCCAGTCAAATTGTTTAGAACGGGAAGCAACAGCGTAATCAGCAAAAATGAGAATCCTAAAGCAACAGTACTCAATAGCATCGACTCGCCGAGGAACTGCGCAATGAGTTGGCCTTTTTCGCTACCTAAAACCTTTCGGATACCCACTTCTTTTGCGCGCTTCAGTGATCGGGCTGTTGACAGATTCACAAAGTTGATACAGGCAATCAGAAGCGTCATCAGCGCAATGCCGATAAAAACGTAGAGATACGTAATGCTGCCAGATGGTTCGGGGGAGTTCTGCACTTCGGAGCGAAGATGAATATCGCGTAGCGGCTCCAGGGTATACACAATGTCTTTAGCAAACTGTTTGTTGGCGTGCGTCAGCAGAAATTGCGGAAACCGGGCGTTGACCTTTTCCACCGACTGTCCGGGCCGAAGCAATACGTAGGTGTATCCATGTGAGATAACCCAGTTCTGCGGGAGATTTTGCCGAACGATTTCGCTCTCGGTGGCATACATCGTCTCATAATTCGCCAGCAGATCGATATGAACATGCGAGTTATCGGGAAATGCATCGACCACGCCCGTTACGCGTAATGGGTACTTGCCTTCATACAACAGCGTTTTACCGATTGGATTTTGCCTGCCGAAATACTTGGTCGCGGTCTCATTAGTGATGATGACCGTGAATTTGTCACGTAACGCCGTATGCGGATTACCCTGCCGGAAATGGAACGTAAAAATGTCGAGCAAGGTTGAGTCGCCGAAGAAAAAACGCTCTTTGTCGTACTTAACATGTTGGCCTGGCTGCTGGTTGGGCACTTCGATCGTGGCATTACTCCGGTAAAGCCTGGCCGATTTCTCAATTTCCGAAAAATTACTCGTTAACAGGGGTGAGGCTGGTGGAGGAGTTAGCGCTAAAGGCTGTTCGAGTCCAGCGAATTTAGGCAGATAGGTCAATCGGTAAATCCGGTCGTATTTCTGCTGGAACGTATCGTAGCTGAGTTCATGACGCACAAACAGCAGAATCAGGAAACAGCAGGTCAATCCAACGGTTAATCCGACAATGTTAATCAGCGAAAAGCTCTTCTGCCGCAGCAGGTTTCGATACGCGATTTTGAGGTAGTTAGTTAGCATAGGGCATGGGGGGTGGGCATAGGGTATAGGGGTAAGGGTAGGGGGGACTACTCATTTGCCCCATGCCCCTACCCCTTTGCCCTGTGCGATTTATTCCGAACGTAGTGATTTCACGGGATTCATTAAAGCCGCTTTGATACTTTGGAAACTGACGGTTAGCAGAGCGATACCGACTGCCAGTGCACCGGCTAAAGCAAAAATCCACCAGTCGATGTCGATACGGTAGGCGAAGTCGCGCAGCCAGCGATTCATGACGTACCAGCCAATGGGCGAGGCTACCACAATAGCAATGACGACCAGCTTCAGAAAATCTTTCGAGAGTAGGCCGACAATGCTGAATACCGATGCGCCCAATACTTTCCGAACGCCAATCTCTTTGGTACGTTGGGCCGTTGTATAAGCCGATAAACCAAACAAACCCAGGCAAGCTAGGAAGATAGACAGGAAGGCGAAGACGCTGAAAATCCGCCCGGTGCGTGTTTCGGAGGCATAAAGTTTATTGAACTCTTCATCCATGAATTCGTACGAAAAGGGACGGTCTGGAATCAGTGTCCGCCATTTGTTTTCCAGAAACTGAAGCGTGTTTGGTAATTGACTGCCTGAAAGTTTGACCAGCAGAATTTCGCCCCCATTTTGTGGAAAGAGAGCCAGCGGCCCAATCTTCTGTTTCATGGATGTAAAGTGGAAATCAGCCACGACTCCCTTAACCTCGCCCAGTCGCCCGCTGACATCGAGTCGCTGGCCAATGGCCTGTTGAGGTGTCCAGCCCAACTCTTTCACCGCGGCTTCGTTAAGAATGAAGCGACTGCGGGTAAGGCTATCGTTATCCGTACGCGAAACACGGTCCATGTCGATGGCATTTAAGTTGCTACCTGCGATCAGATGCAGACTCATAGCTGGTACGTAATCTTCATCGATGGTCAGACCGGCCACCATTTTACGCTGCCCGGTGGGCATGTTTGGATGGCGCATCCCGTAGCCACCCTCAACAAAAACGGGTGACTCAGACGCTAGTGAAATATGTTGTACATCAGCATTTTGTCGAAACTCACTTTTGATGGCGGCTATCTTTTCGTTAACCTGCCTATCAACAGGAAGCATCAGTACGTGGTCTTTGCTATACCCTAATTTCTTTTGCTGAATAAAAGCCAACTGATTTCGAACCAGCAACGTACTGATAATGAGAAAAGCCGTGATGGAGAATTGAAAGACAATCAGCGCCTTTCGGAACTGCCCGGCGCCAGCAGTTTTTAGATGCCCTTTCAGAACACGTATCGGCTGAAACCGAGCGAGTACCAGCGCTGGGTAGCTGCCCGCTACCAGACTAACCACCAAACCCACACTAACCAATAAAAGCAAATTACCCGGCTGAAGCCAAACATCAGCCGAGAACTGCCGATCGGATAGCGTATTGAACAGCGGCAACGTCAGGCTCGCCAATAGTGAGGCCAGCGCTAGCGCAATAGACGTAACGATGACCGATTCGCCAATGAACTGCCCGAACAACTGCCCCTGCATAGCGCCCATCACCTTCCGAACGCCCACTTCCTGCGCCCGCTCGACCGCCCGTGACGTAGCGAGATTCACATAATTAACGCAGGCAATCAGCAGAATCAGCAGCGCAATTGAGCCAAAAATGTAGATGTAGGTCAGATCGCCGTTTGGTTCAAAACTCCCATCAACGTCCGAATGCAGATGCACACTACGTAGCGGTTCCAGATTGTACGTCAGATAGCCACCTGGAGACATTTCCTCCTTGCCGAACTGCGTTTTCATAAATCCTGGAATTTTTGCCTGCAACGGCGTAATGTCGCTGGGTTTGCGAAGAAGCAGATACGTAGCGTAGTTCGACGAAAACCATTCTTCCGATTTGGCAGCGGGCAGCGTAGCAAACGAAGTCAGCAGATCGTACTTGATCTGAGAATTGGCCGGGCAGTCGGCAACTATACCCGTTATGGAATAATCACGAAAACTCCCTCCGGTGTTGATACGTAACGTTTTACCAATCGGATTTTCTGTTCCAAAATACTTCTGAGCCGTTGATTCTGAGAGTACAACCAGATTTGGTCCAGCCAACGCTGTTTGCGGATCGCCTTTATGTAGTGGAAAGGAAAACAGTCTGAAGAAAGCCGAGTCGGCAAACACGATTCGTTTTTCACTGAATCGCTGATCACCATTCATTACGACCCCATCCCGGTTGATCATCCGAACGCCAGATTCAATTTCTGGAAATTGACGACCAAATTCCGGCGCGACTTTCGTTCCTGTTACGGGTATCTTCGCTACCTGTCCATCCATGCTGTATTCCATTGTCACGCGCACGAGTCGGTCCGCTTTCTGCTGAAAGTCATCGTAACTCAGTTCGTGGCTGATGTACATGAATAACAACAGGCATGAAGCCAGCCCTACCGACAAGCCAATCACGTTAATGCCTGAGAAAATTTTGTTTCTCCACAGATTTCGATACGCAATTTTTAGGTAGTTGGTTAGCATAGGGAAGAGGGCATTGGGCTCGTCGATTCAACTCCCAAATTCTGTACCAAATACGTAATGTGTTGACTGTTTTGGTGTTAACTAAGCCTAGTGTCCGCAAACGGACGTACTGAATGACCATTTGTGGACAACCGGACCAACTGAATTGATGGCCAGGTTTAGTTCGGTATTACATTTTTGTTAGTTGATGGATGCTTTATTAATACAAACTGGATTCTGAATAAGCCTTAGCCCTATAAGGGCGTCCTGTCAATAGCAGAGTGGCTTCTGTTCCCTTCCAACTCCGTAGGAGCGACCTATTCTACTGAATAGAGGTCACACCTACGGAGTTGACAAGGTGAACAAATTTATAATTCTATTAACAGGCCACCTCTATGAGGTTACAATCCCTTGTTCACGTTATTGTACTGCAAATTGTCCATTATGTGTTAAGTAGAACTGGGCAAACGACTACCTTCATACGTCTGATCGTGTCATAAGTGCTATTTATAATAGCCCGTAGGTTAATAGATATAATCAATGAAAAGATAAATTAAATCAATTTGATTTATAAGTAATTTCCTGATACTATTGCCTTGTAAAACAACGTGAGCGGTACAACACACACCGCTCTCAGTTAAAAATTACTGTTCTACCCTATGGAAAACTATTCAGGTGACATCAGCAAATGTCCATTCTACAGCGGGACTCAAAAAAACGAACCTGCTCAAAAAATCAGCACCGCTGGTGATGGGACACAAAATCGCGACTGGTGGCCAAATCAGTTGAAAGTCAATCTTCTTCGTCAGCATTCTTTACGCTCCAACCCAATGGGCGAGACGTTTAACTATGCGGAAGAATTCAAAAGCCTTGATTTAGAGGCTGTGAAGAATGACTTAAATGCCCTGATGACCGACTCGCAGGAATGGTGGCCCGCCGATTTTGGTCACTATGGTCCTTTATTTATTCGGATGGCATGGCATAGTGCCGGTACGTATCGTATTGGCGATGGTCGCGGTGGTGCAGGAGCCGGTCAGCAGCGGTTTGCCCCTCTCAACAGCTGGCCTGATAACGTTAGTCTCGATAAGGCTCGTCGATTGCTTTGGCCAATAAAACAGAAATATGGCCGCAAACTTTCCTGGGCCGATCTGATGATTCTTACGGGGAACGTAGCGCTGGAATCGATGGGTTTCAAAACCTTTGGTTTTGCCGGTGGCCGTGAGGACGTTTGGGAGCCTGAACTGGATGTTTACTGGGGCTCTGAAACGAAATGGCTGGGTAGCGACGTGCGTTATACAGGTGGTTCCGAAGGAGTAGCCGAGCATAGCGTGTTGGTATCAGACGAAAACGCTGATGGCCAAATCCATGCCCGCAATCTGGAAAAGCCGCTTGCTGCCGCCAACATGGGCTTGATTTATGTAAACCCTGAAGGTCCGGACGGTACGCCTGACCCAATTGCTTCGGCTAAAGACATCCGTGATACGTTCGGTCGCATGGCCATGAACGATGAAGAAACGGTTGCGCTGATTGCCGGTGGACACAGTTTTGGTAAAACACACGGTGCGGCCTCTTCTGACAATGTAGGCGTTGAACCTGAAGCGGCTGACCTGGAACTGCAGGGCTTCGGCTGGAACAACAGCTTTGGAACCGGTAAGGGCGCCGATACCATTACCAGTGGTCTGGAAGTGACCTGGACGAAAACGCCTACGCAGTGGAGCAACAACTATTTTGAAAACTTATTTGGTTTCGAATGGGAGTTAACCAAAAGCCCCGGTGGTGCTCATCAGTGGGTTGCGAAAGATGCTGATAACATTATTCCCGACGCACACGACGCATCGAAAAGCCACCGGCCAACCATGCTGACCACAGACCTATCGATGAAGCTCGATCCTGGTTTCGAGAAAATTTCAAGACATTTTCTCGAAAATCCGGATGCGTTTGCTGATGCGTTTGCCCGTGCCTGGTTTAAGCTGACGCACCGCGATATGGGCCCTCGTGCCCGCTACCTGGGTCCTGACGTACCTGAAGAAGTCCTGATCTGGCAAGATCCGATTCCGACTGTCGATCATGAACTGATTGATGAGAACGATGCGGCTGGACTGAAAGCGAACATACTGGCGTCTGGCCTGACCGTATCGGAATTGGTATCAACAGCCTGGGCTTCGGCGTCAACCTTCCGGGGTTCGGATAAGCGGGGTGGAGCCAATGGCGCACGTATCCGTCTGGCTCCTCAGAAAGATTGGGTGGCCAACAATCCGACCCAGCTGAAAAAGGTGTTGGGTATCTTGGAAAGCATTCAGGAAGAGTTCCAGGCTAATGGGAAAAAGGTTTCGCTGGCCGATCTTATTGTACTGGCAGGTTGTGCAGGCGTTGAGAAAGCAGCCAAAGAAGCCGGTTTTGCCATTACGGTTCCGTTTACACCGGGTAGAATGGATGCTTCGCAGGAACAAACCGACGTTGAATCGTTCGCCGTACTTGAGCCGGTTGCTGATGGATTCCGCAACTATCTGAAAACGAAATTTACCGTATCGACCGAAGAGTTGCTGATCGATAAAGCGCAGTTGCTGACTCTGACAGCACCTGAACTGACAGTTCTGATCGGCGGCATGCGTGCCTTAAATGCTAACTTTGATGGGTCTACACTCGGTATTTTCACCGATCGGCCGGGCGTATTGACCAACGATTTCTTCGTCAACCTGCTTGACATGAACACAAGCTGGAAGGCAACTGCTGATCATAAAGAAGTATTTGACGGACGTGATCGGGCAACTGGTGACCTGAAGTGGACGGCAACGCGCTCTGATCTTGTTTTTGGTTCAAACTCAGAACTTCGCGCTGTTGCCGAGGTATACGCTAGTTCCGATGCGAACGAAAAATTTGTAAAAGATTTCGTTGCGGCATGGAATAAAGTAATGAACCTGGATCGCTTTGAGCTAGCCTAGTTCATGTCACTATCAATAAAAAAAATAAAGCTGGCCTGATTTCAGGCCAGCTTTATTTTTTTTATTGACTTATCCTGTTCATTGTAGCCCTACAATGAAAGGTATTCCCTTTCAACTACAACATTGCGACTTTTGGCTACATCCGTTTTTTTGTGACTGCAGAACTTTGCATCAACAAAAAACGGAAACAATGAACTTAACAAACAACACAATTTTAGTCACAGGCGGAACGGGAGGTTTCGGATTTGAATTTGCATCAAAATTAATTGCTCTGGGGAACACAGTAATCATCACCGGACGAAACGCACAAAAACTTCAGGAAGTAAAACAAAAACTTCCACAAGTACATACCATACAAAGTGATGTAAGCAAAGCCGAAGACATCATCAACTTATACGAAAAAGTTAAGAAAGAATTTCCCAACCTCAATATACTCATCAACAATGCTGGGGAGATGCGGAAGATTAGTCTTCATCATCAGCACGAGCTTACAGATATTACGCGGGAGATTGAAATTAACCTAATGGGGCCAATCCGCATGGTGCAACAGTTTTTGCCACACCTCAAAACAAAAACCAATGCCGCCATTCTTAATGTGACTTCGGGTATTGCGCTCATGGCATTTCCTATATCTCCGATTTATAGTGCCAGTAAATCAGGATTACGCTCTTATACACAGGCATTAAGAGTACAACTAAAAAACACCAACATTAACGTATTTGAGTTGGTTGCTCCTGGTTCGTCTACACCCTTGAACGACAAATTTAAAAACGAAGACGGTTTTAGTGCAAGTGCGTTAATGGCGCCTGAAAAGATTGTTGATGCCGCCATTAAAGGAATGCAAAGGAATAAGGATGAAATTTATCCAGGCATCGCTAAACTAATGCGGATACTAAGTAGAATTGCACCAAAATTTTTGATTTCACAATCAGGCAAAATGGGTGCGTCATTTATGTATGGAAAGGAACAACACTAGAAAATGAAAAATTTAAAATCAGAAGCTAAATACTTCGGGAAGTTAGTATAGGCTTCAACTAGGTTTGAATTAGATCAAAAAAGATGTCGAAAATCCTGACAGGAATTTGCGACATAGGTCAAGGCAAAACCTCATCAATGCCACTAGTCTTACTTTTGAAGATGGGGAATACACAGGGGGAAAACTATACAATCGAAGGATGGGAGCACGTATGCTCTGAAAGCAAAATTGAAACGTATCAATCAATTGAAATTTCGAGGCTATTTGGGTATCTCCCTGCTCGGCAAGACAATGAAAATCACAAGAGTTAAGTAGATAATAAACAAAAGAAAAATGAAAATCATTAGTATCCTACTCGTTTTAATTTCATCGTTTTTAAGCCTCAAGCATGGTTGGGATGCCTTCCAGCCTGCTAATGCTGAACAGGCAAAAATGATGGCAGACTTAGGCATCACGAAAACCATCATGCCGTTTGTAGGCGTGGTTTCGATCATAATCGGATTTATGTTATTGTTCCCACAAACATTTTTCATTGGTAATCTACTCAATGCGATTATGATCGTATTGATAATGGCGTTGTCGCTGAATGCAGGAAATTATAAAATGGCACTGATAGAAATTCCGTTTCTTGCCCTACCACTGGTATTGATTTGGTTGAAGTATCCATTTAAAAATTAAATTCACAGCCATGGAAAACAAAAAACCATTCAGAATAAAATCTATAGCGGAAATACACCGATTGATGAATCTTCCAAAGCCATATCACCCGCTCATCGGCATTATTGATCTGAAAGGGCTTAAAAATGACCCAAATATTAACTCCGTTATTTCTGACTTATATGTTGTATCATTAAAAAGAGGCTGCGATAAATTATTTTATGGTCAGCAGAAATACGATTTCGATGAAGGATTAATGGCTTTTATCTCACCAGGGCAAATTTTGCGTGGAGAAGAAAATGGTGTACCTCATAACCTAGACGGTTGGATGCTGTTTATTCATCCCGATTTTTTATGGAACACGCCATTGGCAAAAAAAATCAAGCAATACGAATACTTTAGTTATTCCACAAACGAAGCCTTATTTCTTTCCGACAAAGAGGAAACTATCATCAACGGTATTATTGACAATATCAAACAGGAATATCATGCCAACATCGATAAATTTAGTCAGGATGTGATTATTGCCCAGCTGGAATTATTATTTACATATGCACAGCGGTTTTATGAACGCCAGTTCATTACCCGAAAAATCACAAACAGCAAAATATTAAGCCGATTAGAAGATGTATTAACAACTTATTTTAATAATGAAGATTTGCTGTCAAAAGGACTGCCTTCGGTTCAATACATCGCTGATATGCTCAACATTTCCACCAAGTACTTGAGCAGTTTATTGAAACAACTCACCGGGCAAACAACTCAACAACTCATTCACGAAAAATTGATTGAAAAAGCGAAAGAAAAACTGTCAACTACCGAACTGTCCGTTAGCGAAATCGCCTATGAATTAGGTTTTGAGCATTCTCAGTCATTTAATAAATTATTTAAAGCTAAGACTAAACAAAGCCCTTTGGAATTCAGGCATTCGTTTAACTAAGAAAAGCCTTGTTGTAATAACAGCAGTTGTCAACTGCCGACTGACAGCGTTTAATGCATCTAAGTCCAGAGGTGGTAAAACCCAAATCGAACTTAACTGCTGCTATCGACAAGCAGCAGTGTAACAGTTAGAGCCTGTTTAAAAATGTCTAAGCATGCGGTTAATATTGGATAAATACACGAATGATTCATGAGAATCGACACCACATTCGTAGTCTTTGCTTAGTCGTCTCGACCAATTCATCCAAGCAAACGTCCGCTCCACCTTCCAGCGCATGGGCACCACCTGAAAGCCGGAAAACTCGCTTACTTTCACTACTTCTAAGATTAAACCGAATGATTTCTTGAGCCAACGGGCTAACTTTTTACCATACGCGCTGTCGGCTAAAATCTTACTCATCCGCTCGTAGCCTTGCTCTGCTAAACGAGTTAGCACCACTCTGGCTGCCGGACTATCGTGCTGATTAGCAGCATGAACCACCACGACCAGAACCAAACCCAACGTGTCGACGACGATATGGCGTTTGCGCCCATTTATTTTTTTATGGCCGTCAAAACCCTTCGGTACTACGCCCCATTCACTGCACTTAACACTTTGTGAATCAATGACTCCTACGCTGGGGGAACCATTCCGTCCGGCTTTCTGTCGGCGACGTTCAACCAGAGCCTTGTTAAGTTTTTCCCACTGACCATCATTGCGCCATTTCCAAAAATAGTAATAGCATAAAGGCCAGGGTGGTAGATCGTTGGGTAGAAGTCTCCATTGACATCCCGTTTTTGTTACATACAACAACGCATTGAGAATGGCCCGGAGTGAATACTTACGTTTACGTTTGTCGGCTAGAATTTCTTCAATAACTTGCCAGCCAGAATCAGTCAGGTCTGTAGGGTACATCTTTGGTCGGATCAACCTACAACCTACAAGATAGGCTGATTCTACTTTTTCAAGCCCTAACCCCGTTTTTAAACAGGCTCTTAATGAAGCTATATTCCCCGCTTACCACAAAAGCACTCTGTCTTTAGCAAATAGACCACAACGGCGGGCCGTGAAATAAGGTACGTTTCTGTAAATTACCCCTTTTAGCGGCTTCCCTCACCATTCATGCTGGGCCTTGCGCTTTATTCCGAACGTAGTGATTTGACCGGATTTACTAATGCGGCTTTGACGCTTTGGAAACTCACAGTGAGCAAGGCAATACCTACAGCCAGCAAACCGGCTGCGACAAACATCCACCACGACAAATCAATTTTATACGCGAAGCCTTCCAGCCACTGATTCATGGCGTACCAGGCCAGTGGAGAAGCAATCATGATGGCAATCACAACCAGTTTCAAAAAATCTTTGGAGAGTAACGTAACGATGCTGGCGACGGAGGCCCCCAGCACTTTGCGGACGCCAATCTCTTTGGTACGTTGTTCGGCTGTGAAAGCCGCTAATCCAAACAGGCCCAGGCAGGCAATAAAAACAGCCAGACAGGCAAACAGCGTAGCCAATGTACCGACAACCGTTTCGCTTTTATAGATTTTCTGGAAATCAGCATCTACAAATGAATACGTGAATGGAAACGTCGGATTCATTTTTCGACAAACGGCTTCGAGGCTGGCTAACGCTTGCTTGGTCTGGCCCGGTTGCGTTTTGATCAGAATATTGCCGTAAGCCCAACGTTCTTCCAGCCGAATGACGATCGGTCGGATCGGTACGTGTAGTGAATTGAAATGGAAATCTTCGAGCAATCCGACAATCTTGCCGGGATGGGTTCCGAACGTGAGCGGCTGGCCAACCGGATCTTTGTAGCTCAGTCGCTTGGCCGTTGATTCGTTAATCAGATAATTGGTGGTGTCTGTGCTAAAGCTGGGCGAAAAATCACGACCGCGAACTAGCTTGAGTTTCATCGTTTTGATGAAATCGTACCCCACTGCTGTATTGTTGAACTGAATCGCCAGATTCGGGTCTTTACCCACCCATTTTACGCCATCCGTCGTATTGCCGTTACGTAGTGGATTCGTTTGCATGTGCGTAACGGCCTGAATACCGGGCTGCTGCAAGAGTTCCTGTTTGAACGGCTGAAATTTCTGTGCGATCTCGCCTTCGCCGGGGATACGAATCAAATTTTCGCGATCGTAGCCGAGGTTTTTTGTCTGTATGAATTGAAGTTGTCGATAAACCACCACCGTTCCGACAATCATTAGAATAGACAATACAAACTGGAAGACGACCAGCCCACGTCGAAACAACTGCGCTCCTGCACTGATACGTAGCGATCCTTTCAAGACACGTATCGGATTGAGCGACGATAGAAACAAGGCGGGATAACTGCCTGACAAAATGCCCGTAGTAAATAGTAGGCCTAGCAGGAAAATCCAGAAAAGGGGCTGACTTACGGGAAGCGTCAACTGTTTCTCTGTTAGCTGATTGAAAACGGGTAGCACTATGTTCACGAGCAAGATGGCTACGATAAGCGCCAAAACCGTCATCAGCAATGCTTCCCCCATAAACTGCCAGATGAGCGATAACCGTTCCGCGCCAACCGCTTTCCGAACCCCCACCTCCTGCGCCCGCTTAACGGATCGTGCCGTAGCCAGATTCATGAAATTGATTCCAGCGATGAGTAATAGAAAAGCCGCGACGATGATGAATAGCTGTACGTATTCAATACGTCCTCCGTCGCGCACGCCATTCTGGAAATTCGAGTACAAATAAGCCTCGGTCTCAGGCTGTAGAAACAGCTCAATGTTGAACGTAACGTTGATGTCCTTGTTACGTCCTTTCAGAAACGACTTGAGCTTGGCATTCACTTTCGCCGGATCAGCATCGGGGCGAAGCTGAAGACGCGTTCCTGGGCCACCGTTTTCCCAACCATTCAGCCAGGGTTCGCGGGTCAAGTATTTAGTCCAGTTCAGTAAAAAATCGTACTTGTCGGTTGAGTTATAGGACAAATTCTCAAAGACAGCCGTTACCTGAAAATCGGTATGGTTATCGAACCGAATGGATTTACCCAGCGCTGCTTCCGGCGTTTTGAAATAGGTTTCGGCCACTTTTCGGGATATCGCCAGATTGTTTGGCGCGTTGAGGGCTGTTTCGGCTGTACCTGCCAGCAACGGAATGTTGTACATCTTAAACCAGTCAGCCCCAACAAAGCAGCCCGTTTGACGCGCTATTTTATTCCCCACATTCAGCACATGCTCTTCCTCCGACGACAATCCGGCTGCGTAGACGATCTCAGGAAATTCCTTTTTCAGCCCATCCGCCAGAATTCCCGGTGTGTCTTCATCGGTAACAATCCGGCCATCGGCAATTTCATTTTCCATCACCCGATACAGCAGATTCGCATTCGCATACTGCTTGCCGATACTCAGCTCATCCTGTACCCAAAGCAAAATCAGCAGGCTGGACGCCATTCCCAGTGACAGACCCAGAATATTGATGAGCGAGAAGGTCTTATTACGAATCAGATTCCGCCAGGCGATTTTGAAATAGTTTTGTAGCATAGGGATAAAGAGGAGTAAAGGGATAAGGAGGAGTAAAGGGAGGAGGGGGAAGAAAGGGACGAGAGGGAATCTCCATCCTCCCTTTCTTCCCCCTCCTCCCTTTACTCCGTTTTTAATGAATTGATTGGATTCGTCAGGGCGGCTTTCATGCTTTGGAAACTGACCGTTAGTAAGGCAATCAGCAAGATCATCGCAAACGGTATGGCAAATAACCACCATTGAATCGTTGATCGAAACGCATAACTCTGAAGCCATTGACTAATAGCGTACCACGCCAACGGCGTTGCTACCACAAAAGCAATCAGAATCAACACGGCAAACTCCCGATACAGCATCTGCACAATCTCACTGACCGACGCGCCCAGCACTTTCCGAATGCCGATCTCTTTGGTACGTTGCGCGGTTGTGAAAGAGGCCAGCCCAAACAGGCCCAGGCAGGCAACCAGAATGGCCAGTCCCGTAAACAAACCAAACACCTGCCCAAATCGCTGATCGGCGCGGTATTGTTCATTGAAACGTTCATCCAGAAACGAATACTCGAACGGATTGCCAGGGAAAAAATGATTCCACTCCGTACGTATGTCGGAGATTGAACTGTTGATCTGGCTGGAAGCTAACTTAATGGAGAAATAACCTCTCACGTCGGGAATCAGGCGAATAATGAGGGGTTCGTAGGCATCGCGCAGGGATTGCTGATGAAAATTGTCAGTAACGCCTACCAGCGTAAACGTTTCGCCCCAAAATTCGACCTGTTTGCCGATGGCCTGGTCGGGCTGGTCGAAACCGAGTTGCTTAGCGGCCATTTTATTGAAGATAAGGGCTTTAGGGTCGCTGCCAAATTCCTTCGCAAAGTTACGTCCGGCCAATAGCTTCAGGTCAAATGTTTTCAGAAAGTCGTAATCAACGCCAATAACACGGTACTGTTTGCTTTTACTTTCATCAGTGCCTTTCAGCCGAATACCGCCTGCGTTCCAGTCCGACGCCTGACCCGGTACCACCGTAGAGGCTGTAATCGATCGAATGCCTGACTTACGTAATAGTTCTTCTTTAAAGGCCAACATTTTCCGCATGTACGTTGAATCGGTTCCAACAATGGGTGGATTGATCACCAGCGTTTGGTCGATGTTGAGGCCCAGGCTTTGGGCGCGCATAAACTGAATCTGATGGAACACTGCCAACGTACCGACCAACAGAAACAGTGATGCTGCAAATTGAAACACCACCAGCGATTTACGTAACACGATCCCCTGCCGTGATGTGCTAACCTTACCCTTCAGAACAGACACGGGCTGAAATCCTGACAGCACAAAGGCTGGGTACAGGCCTGATAGAAACGTGCCTGTCACAAAAAGCCCGACGAGTGGCCCCCAGAATCCAGAACTGGCCAGTAGAGAGAATGACAATAGCTGACCCGACAACCGATTGAACATCGGCAGAGACACGACAACGATGAGTAGCGCCAGTCCGACGGCGAGCCCGTTGAGCAAAACCGACTCGGTCATGAATTGCCGGATAAGCTGCCCACGTAGCGAACCCACCGCTTTCCGAACGCCCACTTCTTTGGCCCGATTGATCGCTCGGGCTGTTGCCAGATTGATGTAGTTCACCCAGGCAATCACAACAATAAAAAAGGCAATCGCCAGCAGCAGATAAACCGTTTTGCCATCGCCGTTCGGCTCGGCTTCTTCCATAAAATGGGAGTAAAGGTGAATGCTACGTAACGGTTGAAGCGTATACACCGCATCGGCATCGTATTTCTTTAATTCAGCGCCGATGGTTTTCTGAATGTACGGAACAAACTTGGCCTCAAGCGCTTTCGGATTAGCCGGTTCGCCGTTGCGATCGGGACGTAATAGCAGGTACGAGAGGGCACCATCCCACATCCAGGCATTATCCGGGTTGTTGTCTTTACCAACTTCATTAATAAACGTTACGTGTGGAATCAGCAAATCGGCGTGCAGGTGCGTATTGGCGGGCATATCCTGGTAAACGCCCGTTACCTTTACCGCTTTGCTCTGATTGAGTTTGATCGTTTTTCCCATCGGGTTCTCATTGCCGAACAACCGTTTCGCAACAGATTCAGATAGAGCAACGGTGTTGGGTTCGGCCAGTACGGTATTGATGTTACCGGCCAGTAACGGATAGGAGAAGATCTTAAAGAACGATTCGCTGGCAATAAACACCCGCTCGACCTTCAGGCTTTTTTCGCCATAGTCGGCAATGAGCGCCCGTCGTTTCAGAACTTTTACGTAATCCTCGACCTCGCCGAAGTTGGCTTTAAACGAATTTCCGGCGGCCTGTGCGCCACCTGCCCACTGCGTACTGAGTTTACCCTTGTCGTAACGATCCTGCAGAACGCGGTAAATACGGTCGCCTTTGGTGTGAAAGTCATCGTAGCTTAGCTCGAACGTAACGTATTGCAGAATAAGCAGACAGGCGGCAACGCCAAGGGCTAGTCCCAGAATATTGATTGTCGAAAAGGCTTTGTTGCGGAGCAGATTCCGCCAGGCAATTTTGAAATAATTTTGTAGCATGGGCAAGGGGTTTGGGCGGAGGGCAGAGGGGCAAGGGCAGCGGGCGGTTCATACTCACCCCATGCCCCGACCCCCTTTTCCTCTGCTATTCACTGCGTAAAGACGTGACGGGATTCATTAACGCTGCTTTAACGGATTGAAAACTTACAGTCAGTATGGCTATTCCAGCCGCCAATAGACCCACTACGGCGAACATCCACCACTCCACGTTAATTTTATAGGCAAAATCGTTCAGCCACTGATTCATGGCGTACCAGGCAATTGGACTGCCGATCAGGATTGCCAGCACAACCAGTTTCAGGAAGTCTTTCGAAAGTAATGTTACTACATTGGCAGTTGAAGCGCCGAGCACTTTGCGCACCCCAATCTCTTTGGTCCGTCGTTCAATGGTAAAAGTAGCTAGTCCCCAAAGTCCCAGACAGCAGATTGCCAGGGCTAATCCGGCAAAGACACGTAGCAACGTAAACTGTCGCGCTTCTTCTTCGTAGAGCTTCTGTAAACTCTGATCCAGGAATTCAGCTTCGTATAACGAGTTCGGGTAATAGTGTTTGAAGACCCGCTCAACAGCCGCCATCGTAGCTGGGTAGTTTTTCGTCTGTAATTTCAGACCCGCCGTATAGTAGTAGCCAGGGAAATTCAGCATGACCATCGGTTCGATAGCGTCCCGCAGTGAACTGGCGTGAAAATCGCGCACAACGCCCACAATTTCGGCAGTTATGCCATTTAGCCCGATGCTTACCTGGCGGCCCAAAATCTGCCCGGGTTTGGTATAGCCTAACGCTCTGGTGAGTGCTTCGTTGACGACAAATACGTAACGTCGTTGCTCAAAAGGAATGGCACTGGCAATCGCTAACGTATCGGCTTCCGTGAAGAATCGTCCGGCTGCCAGTTTCAGATCGTACGTGTTAAGGTAGTTGGCATCGGCGGTTTTAACGTTGATATTAATACGCTTACTTAGATTGCCTGGATCAGGGCGCATACCCGTATCAAAATTGTTCCGTGATGTTGGCGCGCCAATCGCAAAGGAAATCTGCTCAACACCCGGAATTTCACGTAACGATTGCCGAAAAGCGTCTTTATTTTTCTTCGTGTCGGGAAGCGATACCGTCACAATAGCCTCATGGCTGAATCCCAGATCTTTGTCACGGAAGAGCTTCATCTGCTGATAAATAACCAACACGCCCACGGCCAGGATAATCGATACTGAAAACTGAAAGACGACCAGCCCCTGCCGAATCCACCCCTGACTTCCCCGACCCACTTCCGCCCGCGATTTCAGCACTTTTACCGGCCTCAGCTTCGCCATAAAAAAAGCTGGATACGTACCGGCAGACAAAGCTGTCAATAAAGCCAGGATCAACATAAAGCTGATAACAATCGGAATGTCGAATACGATTTGCTTTTGGAGAAAGGCGTTGAGTGATGGCAAAACCGAATAGGATAAGAGCACGGCCATTACTGCCGAAAGTGTCGATAGCCAGAAAGCTTCGCCTAAAAACTGCCCGACTAATTGCCCGAACGTAGCACCGATCACTTTTCGGACGCCCACTTCTTTGGCGCGTGTTGTGGCCCGAGCCGTAGCCATGTTCACAAAATTGATGCAGGCAATCAGCAGCACAAACAGCCCGATGATACCAAACACCCACAGATACGTTGGCGCAATGGCCGGTACATAAACGCTCCCCTGAAACTCAGGATTCAGATGGATGTCGTGAAGGGGCTGTAGGGCTAAATAATGCGTGCTACCCCTCTGTTTATCATCATCAAAATACTTTTTTGAGGCTTTATAGATCCGAGCAGCGTACTGGTCGGCCGTTCTGCCTTCCGGTAACAACGCATAAACACTTCCCGCCGAACGAAGTCCCCACTGACTCACATCAAATGTCAGGTATGATTTCAGCGTCTTATACGATACAATCATGCTGGCATTCAGGTGCGTTTGCGCGGGCATGTCCTGCATAACACCGGATACACGTAACATCACAGTTTCGCCAAGCCGAAAGGTCTTCCCGATTGGTGACGCATTACCAAAATAATTTCGGGCTGAACTTTCAGTCAGAATGACCTGATTAGGTTGATCCAGAATGGTACGTGGATTGCCGATACGCATGGGTAGCGCGAACAGATCGAACAGTTGAGGCTCGGCGAACAGCACCCGTTCTTCCGACAGAATCTTCTCCGGCGAAATCACGACAGATGTATTCTCTTCGGCATGAATACTGGCTACAACCAGCCAGTCGGGAAAATCAGTGCGTATTGCAGCGCCGAGCGGGTAGGGGACAATACCCGTTTTCTCTACATCATTACCCGTTTTCGAAATTTCGTTGATTCGGTAAACTCGTTCGCCCAGCGGATGAAACCGGTCGAAATTCAACTCGTACTGGATAAACAACAAAATGAGCAAACAGGTCGTCAGCCCAAGGGTTAAACCAATGAGGTTAATGCCTGTGGTTGTCGGATATTTTGTCAGATTCCGCCAGGCGATTTTTAGGTAGTTGGTTAGCATGGAAAAGGGGGAGTAAAGAGAGGAGAGGGAGTAAAGGGAAGAGAGGGAAGATGGAAATCCCCTCTCTTCCCTTTACTCCCTCTCCTCTCTTTACTCCGTTTTAAGTGACTTCACCGGATTCATTAGCGCTGCTTTTACACTTTGGAAGCTCACCGTTAGTAAGGCGATGGTTATTGCCAGTAAACCCGCTACGGCAAACACCCACCATTCGATGTCGATTTTGTACGCGAAGTCAGCTAACCATTTGTCCATCGCGTACCAGGCAATCGGACTGGCAATGATGATAGCGGCTATAACAAGCTTCATGAAATCTTTGGAAAGCAAACCGACAATGCTAAATACCGATGCGCCCAGTACTTTGCGCACGCCAATTTCTTTGGTACGTTGCTGAATGGTTAGTAAGGCAATGGCAAACAGACCCATGCACGACAGAACAATAGCAATACCAGCGGCTGCCGAAAAAATGTTGGATAACCGTTCCTCCCGTTTGTACCAGCGTTCGGTGTTTTCGTCCAGGAACGAACCAATAAATTCCTGCTTTGGCGCGATCGTTTTCCAGGCGGTTTTGATGATGTCCATCGCGCCCGTCAGGTTTTGCGGGTTTACTCGTATCAGAACGTAACGCACAGGATCATTTGTCTGCATTTGGAGGGCGATGGGCTTCGCTTCCTGATGCAGCGAATACAGATTGAAGTCCGACACAACGCCGACGATCTGGAACTGCTTTTGGTCGGGTTTGATATACTTGCCCACCGGATTTGCTTCACCTAACTGCTTCGCCATGCTTTGTGTAATAAGTACGGATGTGCTTGAATCCGTGCTGAAACCAGGGCTAAAATCGCGGCCCTGAATGAGCTTGATTCCCATCGTTTTCAGGTAATCGGTATCAATACGTAGCCAGTCGCAGAGAACGTCGCGTTTGTTATACGCGAATCCAAACATCATCCGATTCGAACTGCCGTCCAGTCCAGCGCCGATATTTACCCCCGAACCTGATACCGCTACGATGTTGGGTTGATTGCTGAGCCGGTTACGTATCGCTTTTAGAGCCTCATTCCCATTAAGTTCGTTGCCAACCGGAATACTAATTACCTGCTCCTTATCCAGCCCCATTGGTTTTTGCTGGAGATACGTAATCTGCTGGCGGACAATCACCGTACAGACGATCAGCAGGCAGGCAATTGTAAATTGGGTTACAATGAGGGAGTTACGTAGCAAACCCGGCCGACTCACTTTGACCGTGCCTTTCAGTACCTCTACCGCATTGAAGCGCGTTACGTACCAGGAAGGATAGCCACCTGCGACTAACGTAATGACCAGAAAACCAAGAAACGTTATGGCCAGAACGATGGGCTGTAGAAAATCGGCTATCGTTAACTGGCTTTGAAACAAGCGATTAAACGTTGGCAGGACGCTGTACGCCATCCCTAAGCCGAGCAGCAAGGCCGCAAAGCATAGTAGCAGTGTTTCGCCCCAGATCTGACCAAACAACTGACCGCGCTGGGCACCGAGCGATTTCCGAACACCTACTTCTCGCGCCCGTGAGAGGGATTGCGCAATGGTTAGGTTGATGAAATTGATGCAGGCAATGGCCAGAATAAATAGTCCCACCAGTAGCAGCGTGAATACGTATGTTCGGCTTATACCCAAACCATGCGTGATCTCTGTATCGAAGTGGACGCTCGATAGCGGCTGAAACAACAGGCTACGCTGGAAACCTAGTCTATTTTTTGGAAAACCCTGCTCTTGCCGATTTTTAAAATCGCTAGCAAAATACTTGTCCATCGTAGCCTGCGTCCGCCGTTGCAGCGTTTGCGGGTCCGTGCCAGGCTTTAGCTTTATAAAAACGTCATGATTGCCGACGTCCCAGCGGCCTTTGTTTAGGGCGTAATCGCCTGCGTTTTCGCTACGGATTAACGCATCAAAATCGAATGAAGAGTTTTTAGGTGCATTATTCGCTACCGCCGTTACGTTGAAGGTCTGCCAGTTATCACTTATCCGCAACTGCAGTGGCTTGCCTACCGGATCTTCCGTGCCAAAGATGTCTTTCGCCATCGTCTCGCTGATGATAATGTCGCTCAGGCTGTTCATGGCTGTTTTCGAATTCCCTTTACGTAGTGGGAACGTAAACATCTGCAGAAAATCGGCATCGACCATTCTGACATTCTTAGTGTATGTCTGGTCATTCCGTCGGATACCAGCGGTACGATTAAACCAACGGGTTACGCCTTCTATTTCCGGAAACTCAGCCTTTAGTGCCGGTGAAATCGGATAAGGCATTGTGGACCCTCTATCGGGCGTACCATCGCGATTAGACGACAGAAAATAAATCTGGAAAATCCGGTCGGAGTCGGTATGGAATGTATCATACGACAATTCAAAGGTGGCTGTCAGAAACAACAGCACACCCGTACCAAACGCCACTGACAACCCAACGATGTTGATCAGCGTATGTGTACGGTTTTTCCAGAGGGTGCGGAAGGCAACTTTGAGGTAATTGCTGAGCATGAACTTTTATGGTATGTTTGTTAAAAACAACAAGCTATGTATTTCCCTACCACAAATCCTCTGTCACTGGTAAATGAAGATTTAGGTGTTTGGGCTCCGGCTGATCATCAGCGTATTATTTCCAGATTAAATGTCGGTCTGGGCATTCTTTACTATCATGAAAAAGCGATCCGGTTAGAGCCACTACCTGAAACAATGCTTGATGATTCCAAGGCGAGCCCCGTTCCTGATTTATCGCTGGTTGATAATGATTCTGATGAAACACCAATCATTATCGAAGTATGTAAAACAAAAGGCCAGAAGGATGATATTCAGAAAGTTATTCAGTTAATTGATAACGATCTATATGGCATTCGAGAAGGGTTTATTTATAATTACAAAACCCAGCAGTGGTACCGATACCGTTTTGGCGATGGTGGACTGACAACCGAATCATCCTTCTCCGACATTCTGCAACTGGATCTGAACGCCTTTTTATAAATCGTTCTACTTCACAGTCACTACGTTCGTTTCACCGGCTTTCACCGTAAACGGTAGTTTCATCTGTTGTACTTTATTCTGCCAATACGTGTATTGGTACGTACCGGGATTCAGGTTTAAGGTGAACGGGAAAGCGGGTTCCCTGTCTTTGTTTGAATCAAATTGACGGGTCGACGTGAAGCCATTTCCGTAAATTTCCAGCCGACTTTTCCCCGTGCAGGTTTTACAGTCGAACGTAACCGTTTCCGTACCCGCCTGAGGGGACTTAGGTGATTGAGGAACTTCGTTGACGCCTAATGAATCAAGGACACGATTTGTTAAGGATTGTCGCTGTTCGGCCGACAAATCCGCTACGTTGAACGTATGTTTATAGCGAAGTTTCTGCCCGTTTACCTGCTCTCCGTTTATTTCAATGGCTAACGTTTTGCCGTCGTTATCAATCGACTTGCTCAATTGTTTATACGCTGGCTTTTCAGTCTGCTGTGCTATGGCTATCGTGCTAAAAAGCAGAGCCATAAGAGCGGTCAGAATTTTCATGTCTAAAAAAGATTTATTCCGAACGTAGTGATTTCATCGGATTCACCATTGCGGCTTTAATGCTCTGGTAACTCACGGTCAGGAAGGCAATCACAACGGATAAGGCACCAGCCAAACCAAAGATCCACCAGGTCAGCTCTGTCTGGTAAGCGAACGTACCAAGCCAGGTGTTCAGCGCCCACCAGGCTAAGGGCGACGCCAGGACCACAGCAACCAAAACCAGTTTGAGGAAGTCTTTTGAGAGCAAACCGACAATGTTAGGTATGCTGGCTCCCAGTACTTTGCGAACGCCAATCTCCTTGGTCCGTTGCTCGGCGGTGAACATAGCCAATCCAAATAAACCCAGACACGAAATCAGGATAGCCAGTACACCGAAATAATTGACAAGCGTATTCACCTGCTGTTCGGAACGATAAAGGCTCTCGTATTCTTCATCCAGAAAATGGTAGTTGAACGGATAATTCGGATTGAATTCTTTAGACAGCTGTTCCAGATCAGCGATGGCTTGCTGCGTTTGTCCGGCTCGGGTTTTCACCAGTAAATAGCTCGTGTTGCGGTAGTCGAAGCAGAGAATTAAAGGCTTAATCGGCTCGTGTAATGAGTTAATGTGGAAATCCTTCATCAAACCGATAACCCGCCCTTTGCCCGGCCAAAACTTAACTTCTTTCCCAACCGGGTTTTTCATGCCCGGCGTGGCTTCGCTCATCAATTTAGCCGCTGCTTCGTTGATGAGGTAGTTGGTTGAGTCGGCAGGACTGTCTACCCGAAAATCGCGGCCCTCAAGGAGCTTGATGTTCATGGTATTTGTAAAATCCCCACCGACAAACATGCAGGAGACACTCGTTTGCAGATTAGGGTCTTTGCCCGGCCAGGTTAAGTCGCCGGATGAAGCCTGAATATTTACGGGTAGCGACATGGTGGTCGTGGCAGAAGCCACGGACGGTTTTCGCATCACTTCATGACGAAACGCTTCTACTTTTTGAGGCTGCGCAATTTCGCCTTCCAATGGAACATAAACGACGTTTTCCCGGTCAAGGCCAAGGTTTTTGGTACGTAGGTAGTTCATCTGTTTCCCCACCGCCAGCATCCCGACAATCAGAAAAATGGAGAGTGAAAACTGGAAAACAACCAACACCCGCCGGAATAGGGCCGGACCGGCACCAAATTGCAGTCTGCCTTTGAGAATCTTGATCGGTTGTAGCGACGATAGAAACAGGGCGGGATAGCTTCCTGATAAAAAGCCCGTAATGAGTACTAGTACCGCAATGATAAGCCAGAGTGCCGGATCAGCCAGATTAAGCGATAACTGTTTGGTAAATAACGTATTGAACGTCGGTAATACGTACCAGACTAGCGCCAGCGCCAGAACCGCTGCCAATAAACTCGTTAGAATCGATTCGCTCAGAAACTGTCCAACCAGCGAGGAACGTAACGCGCCAACCACTTTTCGAACCCCCACTTCCTTCGCCCGATTGGCCGAACGAGCCGTCGCCAGATTCATAAAATTGACGCAGGCAATTAGCAGAATAAATAGGGCGACAATTGAGAAAACACGAACGTATTCAATTCGTCCGCCAACGCTCACGCCATTTTTGTAATCGGAGTACAGGTGAAGGTCTGTAACCGGTTGTAGAATAGGTCGGCCTGTCTCGAAATTCTTTCCGGCAAAACGCGGGTAAATATCGGCCATCGCGGCTTCCGTCTGGGTGACAGTGGTACTTGGCTTTAGCCGGACGTATGTGTAAAAGGAGTTATTTCCCCAGGTTTTCATCCAGTCCTGTTCCTGCTCTTTCCAGTTGACAAGCCAGTCGAATTGCAGCGTAGAATTGGTCGGCAAATTCTCAAGCACAGCCCCAACGACGTAGAATTTCTTATTGTCGAGTTGCAGGGTTTTGCCCAGCGCTTGCCCACTGGGGAAGAATTTCTCAGCAATTTTTCGGGTAACAATAATCTGATTCGTCTGACGTAGCGCGGCTTTCGGATTTCCGGCAATAGCGGGTAGATCAAACACGCCAAAGAAATCGTCGGTCGCGTAGTGGCCCTTTTCCTTACCCTTTTTCTCGCCGACTTTAATTAAGTAATCCGGTCCGTAATTGATTTTCGTTACGGCCGCCACTTCCGGTACGTCTTTCGCGATGGCTTCCTGCAACGGACCCGGCGTAATGGAATTTGTAACGGTTTCGCCGTTGACAGGAAAATTGACGCGTATATAATGAATTGACTCAGCATCCGGCAGAAAGCGGTTATAGCTAAGTTCATCGCGTACCCAAAGGCCAATCAGCAAACTACAGGCCATGCCCAGCGCTAACCCGAACACGTTAATAGACGAGTAGAGTTTGTGCTTCAGCAAACTCCGAATGGCGACTTTGACGTAATTGCGGAACATAGAGTTATGGGATTAAAGGGAGGAAGGGGACGAAAGGGAATAAGGGGAAGACAACACAAACCCTCCCCTCCTTCTCGTCCCCCTCCTCCCTTTAATCCCTTATTTTGTTATACGTGGAAGTTCTCCGTTACCACTTTACCATCGAATAGGTTCACGATACGGTGCGCGAAACCAGCATCGTAGGGTGAGTGAGTTACCATGATGATGGTTGTTCCTTCGTCGTTGAGTTCGCCCAGCAGTTTCATTACGTCTTCCCCGTTTTTCGAATCGAGGTTACCCGTCGGCTCATCGGCCAGTATTAATTTGGGTTTAGCTACTACAGCCCGGGCAATAGCGGTACGTTGCTGCTGACCACCCGATAGCTGTTGCGGGAAGTGATTCCGACGGTGCATAATGCTCATCCGTTCCAAGGCTTCTTCCACACGTTTTTTGCGCTCGTCGGCGGGCGTTTTCAGATACAGCAATGGCAGCTCGACGTTTTCATAAACGGTCAACTCGTCGATCAGGTTAAAGCTCTGAAACACAAAACCAATGGAGCCTTTACGTAACTGAGCCCGCTGACGTTCAGTCATTCTGGCCACGGCAGTCCCGTAAAAGTTGTATTCACCTTCGCTGGGATTGTCCAACAAACCCAGAATGTTCAGGAGGGTGGATTTGCCACAACCAGAGGGTCCCATAATGGCTACGAACTCGCCGTCTTTGACATCCATATTGATGCCATTTAGGGCGGTGGTTTCTACTTCCTCAGTTGAGAAGAGCTTCTGAAGGTTAACTGTTTGAATCATGATTTTTAGGAGGAAAGGGAGAAAAGGGAAGAGAGGGACGAAGGGCGGGCTGCCGATTCAGGATTTTAGTAGCTTTGTCCATACTCACCTAACTCCGGATTTCATGGCTAAAGTTGAAAAGTTTGAAGATTTATTAGTTTGGCAGAAAGGCTTAACTCAGGCTATTGACTTATACAAGTTACTTGCTGATTGTAAAGATTATGGTTTACGTGACCAAATGCGACGCTCGTCGGTTTCTGTTCCATCAAACGTCGCTGAAGGTTTTGAGCGGCATACTAACAAAGAGTTTATACGATTTTTGCGCATTGCAAAAGGTTCGAATGGTGAATTGAGGACACAAATTCATTTAGCTATTGGCGTTGGTATTCTTTCTGCTGAAACAGGTTTCGAATTGTTATCAAAGAGTCGGATTATCTCAGCAATGTTGCAAAACTTGATTAAAACCCGACAGGAAAAGTTTGGGTGAACTGGAGGAAAGGGACGAGGGGGAATTACGTCTAATATTATTCCACTCGTCCCTTTCTTCCTTCTTTTAAAATTCCAATACCTCGTTATCACCAAAGTTTTCGTATGAACTCGTAATCACTTGTTCGCCTGGCTCTAATCCGCTTAGTACTTCATAGAATTCTGGGTTCTTGCGGCCTAACGTAATGGGTCGTTTAACAGCTCGTTTACCCGACTTATCCACTACGTATACCCAGTTGCCACCCGTGTCGGAGAAGAAGCCGCCAACAGGCAACAGCGTAGCTTTAGCCGCTTTACCTAACTCCAATTGGATTGGTGAGGACTGACCGCGTTTGATACCTTCAGGAGCGCCCTTTGGAAAGACCATATCTACTTCGAAACGACCACTTTTTACTTCAGGATACACGCGGCTGATTTCGAGTTCGTGCATTTTGCCGTTGAATTCAAACGAACCTTTCAGACCCGAAAACACCCGACTAATGTAGTGTTCATCAACGCCGACGCGCATTTTGAAGCCGTTCAGGTCATCAATCTGACCAATGTTCTGGCCACGGTTAATATTCGATCCAACTTCTACGTCTATACTTGACAATTGACCCGACACTGGCGCTTTAACGACTAGATTATCCAGCGTCTGTTGCCAAAGAGCCACGTTTTTCTGCGTGCGTTGCAACGTACCTTCCAGTTGTTTAATCTGAAATTTTGCGTTTTCTTCCTGATACTTTTGGGTTTCGATTTCGATGGTCCGCTGACTAGTCAATCGTTCGTAAGCCCGTTTCGCTTTCAGGTAGTCTTCTTCCGACACGACTTTATCTTTGTATAGCTTTTCCTGCCGGTCGTAGGTGTCTTTCGCCTGAGAAATTTGGGCATCTACATCAGCCAGGGTTTTACGTAGTGTAAACCGTTCGATCTGTATCCGTTGACGAGTATTCTGTAAGTCGTTGACGAGTCGATTTGCTTCGGTTTCTGATTGAAGAAAGCTTAACTTAAGACTTTGATTTTCGAGTTTCAGCAATACTTCGCCCTGTTTTACGGTATTACCGCCTTCAACCAGTTTCTGCGTTACGTAGCCACCTTCAATGGCATCAAGCCGGATCGTTTTCAGCGGTTGTACGACGCCCGTTACGGCGATGAAATCTTCAAAAGGTCCCGTTGTTACGTCCGAGACAGTGATTTTATCTTTTTCTACATTGAGCTTCGACCGTCTGTCGGCGAAGACAAATGTGTAGGCGAGCAGGCCTATAAGCAGGGCTCCTCCGCCGAAAATTGCGATACGTTGGGTAGTCCAAAATCGTTTAGGTAAGACGCGATCCATTGCATTAATGAACAAATGAGTGATTTAGTGACAGTCCGATGTTTCGGAGAGCGAATTATAGCTCGGAACTCATTTGCCATTATTCCTTTGTGCCAATGTCATGCCAGTTAAGGACTAATGTTGATTATCAGATACTTAATAGCGGAAATGACCAAGACGCTGTCCGCTTTCGGACGGAATTTGTCCGCTTTTGGCGCTGTTATTCGTGATTCGCTCAATCACTCATTCACGTCGGCCAGTACGTATGGCTGTAACGTTCGGGAGCGAGTCGCTGGATTCAAAAAGTCATACGTCAATTGAGTGACGTGGAAATATGGAAACACCGCCTGTGTGCGAACGGTAAACCCTCGTTTAGAAAGCGATTCTGCCTCTTCAGCCGTTGTAAATAGTTGTTTCCGACCCTTCTGGATTTGCAGACGTAGCGTTGAGTCGGTTCGAGCGTAGTACGTCGGTGCGTTCGCGTAAAACTCATACGACCAGAAACTTCCACCGCCTACGCCGGAACCGGGTTCGTATAAGATCGTAGGTCGTTTAACCGATTGTTCGTTTGCATAAAAAGCGGCTGTCATACCCGCCTGATAGTTCAAAAAAGTAGGGTAGAGAAACAGATTCAGGGAACAGGCCAGAACCAGCATAGCGCCTACCATTCGACCTGTGAGCGACAACAGATTTGCGGATCGGAAAATAACAAACGTAGCAAACGTAATGACCACCACCCAACTGATCGCACTAATAACCTGGTTCGGCTGAACAAGGAACAATAAGCCAATGGTCAGAACGCTGATCAGCACGCCAATAATCGTTTGGCCAATCGTCCACCGACGTAATGCGATTGGGGTTAAGTTGACCAGGAACTGGGCCGTTAATACGGCGTAGAACGGAAAAACAATATTCAGGTAGTGAGGTAGTTGAAAACTTGACAGGGAAAATAAAGCAAACGTAGCAAGCCCAGATCCAAGTGATACGTATTCGGGTAATGGATTTTGCCGTTTGAACACACCGATTACTGCTTTTCCGATGCCCACATAAAGCGGCAACGACCAGGGTAAAAACGCCCATAATAACGTATGGACGAAGAAAAATTTATCGCCCTCGCCTTTAATGGGACCCGTGTTGAAAAACCGTCCAAACTGACTATCCCAGAAAAAAAAGCGGATACCCGATACACCGGTTTTACCGAATAGTATCTTTTCAGGATGCAGATCAAATTGTTGGTATAAACAGTAAATTTCGGGTAAAGTGAATGCGAATGACAGGGCTACGGCTACATACCAGCGCGGTTTCAGTAACTCCCGCCAATGCCCGGTCAGAAGCCAGTGAAAAATTAAACCGGCACCAATTGGTATGAGTACGAAGCAACCTTTGGTCATCAGGGCGCATCCTGTCAGAAACGAACCCAGAATAAGATGCAGTACGTATCGGCGATCATCCAGAAATACGCGGTAGAAATGGTAAACGGCCCCAATAATAAGCGGCATCAGATAAGGCTCCGCACGTACATCACTGTTGGACAATACGCCGTGAAAAGCTGTAAGAAGCACCAACGTAGCAACCTGAGCGACTATTTTCGAATACGTCAGACGGGCAAACTGATACGTATAAATCACGCTGCCCAGAAAAAATAACAGGGCGGGAAATTTATAGGCAAATGTATTAATACCGAAAATTCGGTAACTTAATGCGGCTATCCAGAATGGAAAATGAGGTTTGTCGAGCCAGTCCGTACCGACGGCATAGAGATTGACAAAATCGCCCGATTGCGCCATCGTTTTAGCGATGGTCGCGTACAACGCCCCGTCGAGTTCCATAACGGGCGGAAACAGACCCGTGGCGTTCAGGAATATGCCAACGACGACAAGCGTGTAAAACCAGCGGTTATCAAAAGCGGAATACGTATCAGTCATTTATGAGTCATTGATTGTCATTAAGTTGGCATAGGTTGTCAGCTCAAACGAATAGCGAACATCGAACAATGATCACCCAATGACTATCAATGACCACCTACTAGTAAATAATGACCACCTAATGACAATAAATGACCGCTTAACGACTTTTAACTGACAAAGTACGTAAGAAAAGCGTAATTCGCTGTCGAATTAGCCTACCCGTGCAACAATTCGTTCCAGCTCTTATCTTTACTATATGCAAGATGCTAAACTCCTACTCGTCGATGATGATCCCGACGTATTGTTGGCCGCTCGTTTGCTGCTGAAGCGTCACGTCAGCTCAGTAGACATCGAAAAAAATCCCGAAAAACTGCCCTTTCTGCTTAATAATAATCGTTACGACGCGATTGTGCTGGATATGAACTTTCAGCGCGATGTGAGTAGCGGCCGGGAAGGATTTGCCTGGCTTGACCGAATCCTGGACATTGACCCAAAGGCTCGGGTGGTATTATTTACGGCTTATGGGGACGTTGAAATGGCGGTCCGCGCGATTAAAGCAGGCGCCGTTGACTTTGTACTAAAACCCTGGCAGAATGATAAATTCCTGGACACGATTCGAGGGGCGGTAGAAGGCCGAAAGGACGACAAAGAGGATATCAAAAAGGAGAAGAACGGGAAGGAACCGTCTGATAAAAAGCCTGCTAAGCAGACGAACATTATTGGTTCGGCTATGCGCCCGATTCTGGATACGGTTGAGCAGGTTGCGCCAACCGATGCCAACGTATTGATACTGGGTGAAAACGGTACAGGTAAAGATTTGATTGCCAGAGCCATTCACGATTATTCCGATCGGCGGGATAAGCCGTTCGTGAGTGTTGACGTAGGGGCATTAACCGAAAGTTTGTTTGAGAGCGAACTATTTGGTCACGTCAAGGGCGCCTTCACTGATGCCCGTGATGACCGCGCCGGGCGGTTTGAGGAAGCGAACGGCGGCACGATTTTCCTGGACGAAATCGGTAATTTATCCCCCGCCCAGCAAGCCCGATTATTAACCGTTTTACAGCAACGCCAGGTGACCCGCGTTGGCTCAAACAAAGCTCGTCCGATTGACGTACGGCTGATTTGCGCCACGAATGCAGACATAAATGAGCGCGTAGCCGAACGGCAGTTTCGGCAGGATTTGCTGTATCGGATCAATACCATCGAACTGCATTTACCCCCATTGCGGGAGCGGCCGGGTGATATTGGGCCGCTGGCCGAATTTTTCCTGAAAAAATACTCAAAGCAATACAATCGTTCGGTTTCAGGGCTGAGTCCGGCGTTATTAGCTGAGATGAAGCAATATCGCTGGCCGGGCAATGTACGGGAATTACAACATGCGGTTGAGCGGGCTGTTATCCTGGCCCGCCCGGAATTAACGCCGGGTACGTTGTTAGAGCCGAATAATTTTGTCTTTAAGAACGGAGCAACGACGGCCTCGCCAGTGAATGAAACGCTTCAGTTAGAAGATATGGAGCGCCAGTTGATTCAGCAGGCGATGCAGAAATACCGGGGAAGTATTACCGATGTAGCAAAAGAATTAGGGTTATCGCGGCAGGCATTGTATCGCCGATTAGAGAAGTTTGGCCTTTGATGACCCGTTCGGAAACAAGAAATTTACATCAAATTTTTAGGTCAGGTGTCAGACGTTATCGACACTTGGCTTAACATGGCCTAACTCCACGGCGATAGCTTCCCGTGCCATCTGTACAACCTCTTCGGCTGTTCGCCCGGCAGGTTCAATACCGGGAAGCACTTGCCACGACATCCGCGAAAATGACGTTAAAGGAAATAAGCCCTTTGGATTAAAATGGCCCGTTCCCCGGATGGCGATGGGCACGACAAGGGCGCTTGGCGCTCGTTTTAGTAACGTAGCAACACCGCCCGTAACAAACGGACGCATTTCGCCAGATAGGGACCGCGTTCGTGTGCCTTCCGGGAAAATTACAGCAGATCGTTTTGTTTCCTGAATGAGTTTGCCTAAACGCGAAATCTCGACAATTGCCTGTTTCGGATCTTTACGATCAATGAGCGCAGCACCGCTTTTTCGAAGGTTGTACGAGACGCCCGGTATACCATGAGCCAATTCGATTTTTGAGACGAAAATGGGCGTATGTCGGCGTAAAAACCAGATAATTGGCGATATGTCGAACATACTCTGATGATTGGGCACGAAAATAATTGGGCGGTCAGTAGGCAGGTCAGATCGATCATTAAATTGGATCGTACTTCCCGTCAGATACCAGCCATACGAGATGAATGCATTCATCCAGTCGACGGATTTCTTATGGGCGTTTTTCCCAAATCCGTGAAAAGATACGACCTGTGCTACGTGAAAAATGACTAATACTAAACCGAAATAAATCAGATAAATGATACTCAGAACGTAATCCAGGAGTTTTTTCATATATGACGACAGTCATGATTCGATGCCCAAAATTAGTGATCTACTGATTTTTATCAGGTAGAAAAAAACGGGAATGGGACGAATTCAATCGTTTATATTGCCGAACTTTACAAAACAGTTGGATTTTTTGTTCATTTTTCTGGGTTAGTTGCCTCATGAGTTTATCCGGTTCACGTTTGGAAGTTATGCGATTCGTTGGTGAAACAATTGACGAATCCATTGATCAATTTTTGAAGCCAGTTGAAAAATACTGGCAGCCGTCCGATCTGTTGCCTGATACAACAAAAGAGACATTTCTGGATGAAGTGAAGTTTCTGCGTGAAAGTTGCCGTGAACTGTCATACGATTATATAGCCGTACTTGTCGGTGATACGATTACGGAAGAAGCTCTGCCTACGTACGAATCGTGGCTGATGGCTATGGAAGGTATCGATCAGGATAATCCGCACAGCTGGACGCGCTGGATCCGTAGCTGGACTGCCGAAGAAAACCGCCACGGCGATTTGCTCAATAAATTTCTATATCTGTCGGGGCGAGTAAACATGCATGCGATGGAGATATCGACCCAGTATTTGATTGCCGATGGCTTTGACATTGGAACCAGCCGCGATCCGTATCGGAATTTCGTTTATACATCGTTTCAGGAACTGGCCACTAACGTATCACACCGTCGGACCGCCACACTGGCCAAACAAGCAGGCTGCAACCAACTGTCGAAAATATGCGGGGTCATTGCTTCCGACGAGATGCGCCATGCCAAAGCGTATAAAACCTTTGTGAGTCAGATTTTTGAGGTCGATCCATCAGAAATGATGCTGGCTTTTGAGGATATGATGCGCAAAAAGATTGTCATGCCGGCTCACTTCCTGCGCGAAGCCGGCGTTAACTTAGGTGAAACTTTCAGCCATTTTTCTGATGCGGCCCAGCGTTTAGGCGTTTATACGACTCAGGATTATATTGAGATTGCTGAGTCATTATTGATCGACTGGAAAATTGACTCCATCAATGGGCTGAACGATGCCGGACAACGTGCCCGCGATTACCTGATGGCACTACCTGCCCGCTTACGTCGGGTAGCTGGACGAACCAAAATTCCGGCGCTTGAGTATCCATTCAGTTGGATTGCTTCATAGATGGATCGGTTTGCTCTTGGTATCGGCTGGCGTATCATTGGTATAGTCCTTCTGACCAGTGCGATAACGTATTTCTATATTCAGGACAGTAACGGCTTGTTGCTGTTTCCCCTGTTTGTTGCTGATAGTATCTTACTTGTCAATCTGTATCGCTACGTTACTAGTCTAAATCGCAAACTGACTCGGTTTCTGGAATCGGTACGTTACTCTGACTTTGCCGTTGCGTTTCGGGCCGACAGCAACCTCGGCCCTACGTTCCAGGAATTGAATGATCAATTCAACGAGGTGCTGGATGCGTTTCGGCAGGCAAGAGCTGAGAAAGAAGCAAACCTTCACTATGTCAACACGATCGTTCAGCACGTGAGTGTTGGGTTGCTTACCTTCGATTCAGCCGGTCAGGTAGAACTAGTCAATCAGACGGCTTTGCGTTTGCTGGGTAGTTATCGGCTGCGAACGCTCAACGATCTAAATGCAACTCATCCTGATTTAGCCGATTTGCTACGTAATGCGGCCACATCTCCCACGCCCGTCTCTTATCAAACCGGTACGGATGGCGAATTATCGGTACGCTGTACTGCCGTTCGTTTGCGGGGCCGTTTAGTAACCGTGGTGTCGATGCAGAATATTCGTACAGAGTTACAGCAGCGTGAACTCGACGCATGGCAAAATCTGACGAAGGTGCTACGTCATGAAATCATGAATTCCATTACACCGATCGTATCGCTGGCTGGTACGATGCGTGATATTGTCGAAACGGATTTAGTCCCCTTAGCTGAACCAGCAACCAGCCAAAGTCAATCGTTGATTTTACCATCGTACGTTGGCGAGTCAATCAACGATTTACGCGATGCACTGGTAACGATTGAGCAGCGTGGCGCCGGGGTTATGCAATTTGTAGATGCGTACCGCCATTTTACGACAATTCCGCAGCCTATTTTTGCCGACGTACCTGTTGAGCAACTGCTACGTAGCGTGGTTAAGTTAGCACAGGCTAATGCCCCCAAAGCACAAATTAGCTGTAAAGTTTCACTGCCTAATCTGGCGATTCGGGCCGATACTGCCCAGATCGAAATGGTCCTGATTAATCTGATCAAAAATGCGGTCGAGAGTTTAGGTACTTCGCAGGTTCCGGTTATTCACCTCCAGGCCGAAGCAGTCGGGCCACGTGTTATTATTAACGTAACAGACAACGGGCCGGGTATCGAACCCGAAGCGCTGGAGCAGATCTTTATTCCCTTCTACACGACCAAGAAAAGCGGCTCGGGCATTGGCTTAAGTTTATCCCGCCAGATCATGCAACTCCATAATGGCCAGCTCTCCGCCGAATCGACACCCGGAGCGGGCAGCACCTTTAGCCTGACGTTCTGATCACTTTGATTTTTATCTTGTACCCACAGTATACTCTGATCGTATCTTTTAGACTGATTAATTACAGGGATTACAAAAGTGGATAGAGAATAAAAAGCTGTAGTTTCGCTGAAATGTTTATCTGATATGGAAAATCTGCTTGCCCGTGTAACCCTGAATCCGGCCGTTAGCCAAGGCAAACCAACCCTTCGGAATATGCGGTTTACGGTCGCGCAGCTATTGGAATTATTAGCGGCCGGAATGACTAATCAGGAAATTTTAGCCGACTATCCGTATCAGTAAGAAGCTGATATTCAGGCTGCTCTGCTCTACGCAGCTCATATTGCCAACGCTAGAACAATTATTAATTTGCCGCTTGCCTCCTGAACAGCTGTGCTGAAGTTTATTGTTGATACGCAACAGCCACCTATGTTGGCAACTTACCTGCGCTGGAAAGGATTTGATGCAATTCATACCACACATTTTCCCGACGGCCATTTGTTGCAAGACATAGAGATTGCCAAAATCACCCTTGAAGAGAGTCGAATCATTGTAACAAAAGATGCTGATTTTCCAGATTCGTTTTTTCTAAAAGGCGCTCCGCCCCGTGTCATACATATTCAGCTTGGCAACATTAGAAATCGTGAACTAACCGCTTTTCTGGAGGCTCGATGGACTATAAGCCAAGACCTTTTAATGCAGGATTCAGGCATGGTTGTATTGAATCAGGCACAGATCATTAGTTATTAAGGGCTGAAATTTTCGGTATATATTCTCGAAGAATATATGTTCCAGAGAAGCTAGTGCAATTTAGTATGAACCGGCATTGAACCCGAAGCACTGGAGCAGATCTTTATTCCCTTCTATACGACCAAGAAAACCGGCTCGGGCATTGGCTTACGTTTATCCCGCCAGATCATGCAACTCCACAATGGCCAGCTCACGGCCGAATTGACACCGGGCGTAGGCAGCACCTTTAGCCTGACGTTTTAAAATACTCGGTGTGAGTATGTATTCCAGTTAATCACCCATATTGATAGGTGCCAGATGATACGTTAAAAATCTGCAATGGGCTAGTGATAAATACTCTGTGAGCCTATTTCCTGCGTTTCAATTCAGCTACCAGCTTTCGTTTTTCTGTTGTTAGTTAACCCATTTTATGGGTAATGAAGCATTGTCTTTGGGCACTATTTTATTATTTTTGGAAGTGCTAATGTTATGTTAGTGTTAAGTAATTATTAAGAAATTGTTAACAAATATGCAGAAATCTCTCTCTTCCTTCTTCAAAAAAAGGCTATCCATAACGATGATAGCCTTTTTAATTTCGGGAACTCTGTGGGCGCAATCCACGATTCAGGGAACCGTCCTTGATGCCAAAAAAGAGCCGTTGGTCGGTATAAACATACTGGTGAAAGGCACAACTCGTGGAACTGTTACAGACGTCGCAGGTAAATTCTCGGTTAATGCGGATAATAATTCTACCCTTATTTTCTCAGGTGTAGGGTTTGTCAGGCAGGAAATACCGGTAGGCAACCAGACGGAAATTGTGGTAACTCTCGGTGAAGACAATGCCGTGCTTAGTGAGGTTGTGGTAACGGCGCTCGGTATCAAGCGCGACAAGCGCTCATTAGGGTATTCGGTACAGGAATTGAACGGACAGGATTTGTCAACGGCGAAGGAAGCGAACGTAGCGACATCGCTTGCTGGTAAGATGGCAGGTGTGCAGGTCACGCGTTCAGCGAATGGAGCCGGAGGCTCGTCGCGGGTGATTATTCGGGGAGCCAACTCACTCGTCGGAAATAGCCAGCCGCTATACGTCATTGATGGGATTCCGATGGATAACCAAAATCCCAGGGCACCCGGCAGCACCGGTGGGATCGATTATGGTGATGGTATTTCGAACATAAATCCTGAAGATATCGAGACCATGTCGGTTCTGAAGGGGCCAAATGCGGCAGCTTTATACGGCCAACGGGGCAGCAACGGTGTGGTGTTGATTACCACTAAATCCGGTAAAAATAAAAAAGGGATCGGCGTTAAATACGGGATCGATTATTCAATAGGGGATGCGTTGGTACTGCCCGATTTTCAGGATGAGTACGGCCAGGGCCTGGATGGTATGTTCACCAACTTCCGGGGAAATGATGGCAAAATATACACCTGGGCGGCATCACAGTCGGGTGGTATTCAGGGGATGCCTAAAATGAGTGGCGGTCGTGATCGCTTCACCCGAGCTAGCTGGGGCCCACGTATGGACGGTCAGCAATACGAAGATCAGTGGGGGAACGTACTGAACCTGACCCCGCAGCCAAATACCTTTCAAAAGTTTTTCAATACCGAAAAACAGATGGTTAACAACTTGAGCCTGGAAGGGGGCAACGATGCTGTGAACTACCGCCTGGCGTACTCGAATACGAACATTAACGGCTACGTACCGACCAATACATTGACGCGAAATAACATCAGCTTGCGGACCGTGGCCAAAGTAACCTCCAAGCTGGAGGCCGACTTCAAAGTCAACTACATCGCGCAGGCGGGCGTGAATCGACCGACGGTTTCGGACGCTGCCGACAATCCGGCGTATATCTTTATCAGCCAGCCACGAAGTATGCCAATGGATATTTTGGCAAATTCATCCTGGACGGCAGCCGATATTGCCAAACAGCTTGGGTATGGAACAACGCCATTTGTCGGGCTTGAAAAAACGTATGCCACCAATTCATCGACGGCGAATCCGTACTGGACCATGACCCGGACCCGCAACTCGGACGACCGTCGGCGTATCATTGGTCTGATCCGGCTGAGTTATCAATTCAACGACTGGATTCGCCTGACAGCCAGAACCGGAACGGATTTCTACACCGACGAACGGTTTCGATACCGCGACAAGGGCACGTACGTAACGACCAATAAGAACGGCGATATTACCGAAGAGGTTACCCGGACGCGGGAGGACAACAGCGACGTATTGCTGTCGCTGACGCCCAAAATCTCGGAAGATATTTCGTTTGCGTTGAACTTGGGCGCCAACCATCAGCGATACTTCTCGCGTACGACAGGAAACACAGGTAATGAATTTATTGCGCCCAACTTATTTATTATCAACAACACACTGACAAATTCGTACGTATTTGGCCTGACTGAATCGTCGATCAACTCGGTGTATGGCTCAGGGTCGGTTGGTTACAAAGACATGGCGTTTATTGATTTCTCCGCCCGGAATGACTGGTCATCAACACTGTCGCCCCAAAACAATTCATTCTTTTATCCGGCCGTTAGCGGAAGCTTAATTCTGACGGATGCCCTGCGGTTACAAAGTCCTACGCTGAGTTTCCTGAAAGTGAGAGCATCCTGGGCGCAGGCGGGTAGTTCGGGTAGTCCGTATCAGCTCAATGGAAATTACTCCCTGGATCAATATACGCAGGGTGGTATTCCGCTGGCGTCGTTTTCATCGACCATCCCTGACCCGAACCTGAAAAACGAGCTGACGACGTCGAATGAGTTTGGGCTGGAGGCTCGTTTATTCAAAAATCGTCTGGGCGTAACGTTCGCCTACTACAGCGCCAGTACCAGAAATCAGATTCTGAATGTGCCCTTGCCGCCGTCGAGTACGTTTACGTCGCGGCTGATCAATGCGGGCGAAATTCGAAACCATGGTATTGAGCTGTCTGTCAATGGAACCCCCGTCAAAACGGCGTCAGGTTTCTCCTGGGATGCAACCATCAATTATTCGCATAACCGCAACGAGGTAGTTTCTCTGGCGGAAGGCGTTTCGACGTATATACTGGGTAGTGATCGTGGAGTACAGGTCGTGGCCACACCCGGCAAGCCGTTCGGTACGATTCTGGGTAACGGATTTCAGTGGCTTCGGGATGGCGCAGGTAACCGAATCATCGACCCCGCAACGGGCCTTCCGGTGAAAACGAATGCCAAAATTCTGTACGAAATGGGCAATGCATTACCAAAATGGATCGGCGGGTTCAATAACGTCTTTCGGTACAAAGGCATTACGTTGTCGGGCCTGATTGACGTGAGTCAGGGCGGCAAAGTCTATTCGCAAAGCTTACGCGAGGAGTTGATTTACGGAACGATCAAGAAGACGTTACCAGGTCGCGACGGCAGTTACGTAGCTGAAGGTGTGGTTGGTTCGAAGGCGGCCGATGGAACCTGGACCGGAACCGCGCAGGCCAATACCAAATCGGTACGGGCGCAGGATTATTGGAACGTAGTAGCTCCCGACAAAGACAACGTAGTGGCGGAAGAGATGCTCAACGACGCCAGCTACGTTATGCTGCGGGAAATGACCCTTAACTACAGCATCCCCAGCAAATGGGTGAGCAAAACGCCATTCCGCAGTATTCGGGCGGGGGTGTATGGTCGAAACCTGTTCTACTTACAACGTAAAACCGATGGGTTCGCGCCCGAAGCGTCTTCGTTCAACGTCAATAATTCGTCGTTGGGTCTGGAATCGACTGCGTTACCCCTGCTCCGGTATGTTGGGTTTAGCCTCAACTGCGAATTGTAAACAACATCTCTGAATCGGTCAGATTCACCAAACTTGATTTGTCAATGAAAAAAATACTAACACCGATTTACCTGGCTGTGGCTTTGTTGATGGCCCAAGCATGTACGAATGATTTTGAACAAATAAATACGCCCCCTACCTCTGTTACGACGATTGATCCGGGTCTTGTCCTGTCGAAAGTTCAACGGGATGCTGCCTTTTCGGAAGGGTACGAATATCCTAACAACCAGTTTGGGTCCTGGGTGCAACAGTGGGCTGGTGGTGTGCTGATTTCGAGTTCGCGTTACGTTCAGCAGGCCGATACCGACCTCTGGGCCAGCCATTACACCTATTTGCGGAACATCAGCCAGATACGAAATCAACTGTTGAAAGGATTGGAAAATGATCCGAAGGGACGCACGAAACTGGCGATTGCCCGGATTGTCGAGATTTCGATCTGGCAGCGTTTAACCGATTTATTCGGCGACGTACCGTACTCGCAAAGTGCGCTGGGTGTCGAAAATGTAAGTAACCAACCTGCATTCGATACGCAGGAGTCAATGTACAAATCGCTGATTACGACGCTCGATGCTGCCATTGCGCAACTTAACGCGAGTGATGATAATTACGGTACGGCCGATTTTTACTACAAAGGGGACGTAGCGAAGTGGAAGAAATACGGTAACTCGCTGAAGCTTCGCTTAGGCATGCGGGTTCGGTATGCAGACGTAGCCCTGGCGCAGAAAACAGTAACCGAAGCCATGGGTCAACCACTCATGGAGTCGAACGCCGATAATGCCGCCATTCCGACCTACAACGACGCGACCAATGCGAATGTCCATCCGGTGCTGAACCACTGGCTGGCCGGAAGTCCTGACCTAAAGTATCTGGCCGATCGCTTCGTGAGTCAACTGGTTTCGACCAATGATCCGCGTCTTCCCCGCCTGGTAGAGCCTACCGTCAATTCAGTAAAAGCTGGTAAACCGGCTTATAAAGGCATTGGGGTCGCGTTGACGGATGCGTTGCTTAAAACCATTATTAAGGACGATTATTCGACGGCTTCGCAAATGACGTTTTTCAATAAAGCCTACACGCCCCCCATTCCGTGCCAGCAGTTCACTTTCGCTGACGTAAGTTTCTACAAAGCCGAAGCGGCTCTGGAAGGGTGGGGCTCGACCGCTGATCAGGCTGAGAAGTTTTATCAGGACGGGGTAAAAGCGGCTATGTCGATGGCTCCGTATAACGTAACGACCATTCCGACGACGTATACCGAGTTATCTTTTACGGGGCTAACGAAAGAGCAAAAGCTCGAAAAAATTGGTACCCAGAAATGGATTCAGTTATTTGGTCGGTCGTACGAAGCTTTTATCGAATGGCGGAGAATGGGTTACCCAAAACTGACGCCCGGTCCCAATCTGGGTTCTACGAATGGACAGATTCCCCGACGGTCCGTGTACTCCACTCAGGAAACGTTGCTGAACAAAACGAATTACGATGCGGCCGTCGCTCGACTAGCCAGTGGAGATTCGTACCTAAGCAAAGTCTGGTGGGATAAGCGCTAGTCGAAAGAAACATGTAATAGATACGTAGCACAGACTTCGGCTATGTATGTTGAATGAACCGGAAAGCGGGGATTGCTACGTAGCAATCCCCGCTTTCCGGTTAAAGTTGAGTCAGGTTATCTATCCCATCTCAATTTGCGCCCAGCCTGTCTTTTTGTATTGTCGAAGCAGAACCCAGAACGTAGCGACCGAAAAGGGAATGGCGGCCCATACGCCGTAAGGAATCAGTGTTAGGCCATAGTGTGAAAAGCCAACGACTCCCAAAACGACACTTACCAAAAGACTACGGGCCGTGTTGTTCTGCTTAAGGGCGTCCTGCACTACCGAAAAAGGCATGTAACGCGTCGACAGTAGCGATGCGCTCAGCAACATAACCAGCGAATTGCTGAACGCTAGTAACACATCGCTGATTTTATCGATACCATACCGGTAAAGAATGTAAACCGATAACAGCAGGTAGAAGGGTGTCAGCAGTTTTATAATCAGGGCTTTTAACGACCCTGCCAGTACGTCGCCGGGTTCACGAATAGGAGCGCTACCGTATATCCACGAGGCTTTGTAATTATCGGAAACGCTGAGTTGATACTGCGCCACCATGACGTAAATACCGGCGAAATAAAGGGCGAACAGATAGAAGAAATTGCTCGATCCGAGGCTACGGCTTTGGAAAGACATCGCGACAACGTACGCCAGACCGAAACCTAATTGCGGATACGTCTTCAACTTGAACTTCCGGTCGCGGCTCGTTACCCGCCAGGTGAAGGCAAACGCAGCCCGTTCGAGCGAATTCGTTGTGAACCAGCCCGATAGCCGATCTATCCAGCCTGAACCGTTCGCCTGCGTTGCCCGAACGGCAGCTACCTGAGCCATTTCCGGTCGGCTTTCCTGGTCGATACTGCTTAGTTTCTGTGTAAAATCGGCGGTCAGAAACCGGTTCATGAACCAGAGTCCGGCAAATGGGATAATTAGAGCCAGTGCCAAAAAGATCAGGTGCGTTGAATCCAGAACGGGCCGAACGACCGTTTCGACAGCCCCAGCCATCCACATGGGTGGAATCAGGTAGTGCCACCACTGGTGGTCAAGGGCTTGCGTCAGTGCCTCCTGTGAATCGATCAGACGGGGTAAAAGCTGATAACCGCCGTAAAACAGAACCGCCATCACGATCTGAAAATAGTTGATCACCTCGCGAAGCTTTTCTTCGCTGATAAACCGCATCAGGACAAGGTAAAAAACATTGGTCAGAAAGACCATCAGCACGGCCGATAGCAGACTCATGATCAGGCATAGCAGACCCGCCAGCGCCCCGAATCGAACCGCGATGACGATCACCGCAACCACCGACAGTGATAGCGCAATGGCAAACAGGTAACTGCTGATATGTACAACACGAGCCAGCCACAGCGTTCGGCTGCTAACGGGGCGGGGCAGAATGATCTGGTTATCCGACGAATCGAGAATGACCGATGAGAAATCCGAAATAAGCGTCATCGCACAAAGCGCCATGATGTAGGCAAACTGCAGCGTGAGTGGAAAGAACAGTACGTCTTTGTCGGGAATAGCCAGCATACTCAGACTGATGAGCCCGCCGACCACCGTATAGATGACCAGAATACGAGTGAAATTGCTGTTGCTTTCGGCTGACTGTTTACCGTAACGGCCCAGACTGACGAGGCTCCGGCGGTTATCCATCATCAGCTTGACCTGCACGATCGCCCGTAGTTGCCCGTAATCAGCGCCTAGTGCCTGAAATAGGGATTGCAAACGGTCGAGGAGCCAAAGAATAGTGAACGTCATAGTGTTGTCATGCTTCCTTCGTTAGGATGATAAAAACTAATTCTTCAGCGTATGGATAAATTCTTCGGCAATTCCCGTCTGCCCTTCACTACCGGTCAGTTGAGCAAATAGCTGTTCGAGCGATTCGGGACGCTGGTGCTGCAACTCGGCAAAAGTTCCATCGGCGATGATCTGACCCTGGTTGATGATAATGATCCGATCCGAAATCTTCTCTACGACGTCCATGATGTGTGAGCTGTAAAAGATCGTTTTGCCGTTATTGGCTAACTGCCGGATAATCTCTTTCACCAGCACGACAGCATTGGCATCTAAGCCGGATAGGGGCTCATCCAGAAAAATAACATCGGGATTATGCAGAAGCCCCGAAATGAGCAGCACTTTCTGGCGCATTCCTTTCGAGAACGTCGTCATGCGGGCGTCGGCGTGGTCGTTGAGTTGGAAAAGACGTAACAAGTCGAGCGCTTTCCGTTCTATCTGCGTGATGTCCAGTTCATAGAGTTGACCAATGAACTGCAGATATTCCATGGGCGTCAGCGTATCGTAGAGGGCGGCATTTTCCGGTACGTACCCGATCCGGCGTTTAATGTCGAGCGAATTGGTTTTTACGTCCATGCCCAACACCGTTGCCGTACCCGTGTAATCAGGCAGCATCCCGATCAGAATTTTGATCGTTGTGGACTTCCCGGCACCGTTGGGACCAATATAGCCTACAACCTGCCCGGCCGATACATCCAGGTCAATTCCCTTCAAGACGGGGGTTGAGCCGTAGGATTTTTGCAGATTCTGAAGTTGGATAATGGATTTCATAGAGCAGCGTGACACAATACCGGTTTTATCGGCAAGGGAAAGATACGGAAAAAGCATCGTCTAGTGGAAAAGAGAGTAGATTCGATGATGCTTTCCCCTGGGCGACTGGGCCGTTTATTCAATCATCCTCACTTTATCGCCACTCATCCAAAAAAACAACCGTTCCGGTAGTTTGTAATGCATAGTACCATCTTAAGCCTATATCTTTGTTTCACCAATCGGGAAGATCCCGACTAGATTTTAAACAAAGACAAAAACATATAAGCCATGAAAACCCTCATCAAATCACTCGCTTTAGCTCTTACAGTAAGTTTCGCCACATCAGCTGCTACGTTTGCAAATCCTAATCCCGGCGGTCGTACAGCAGCCGTAGCTTCCTATCAATCCAGTGTGTATACCACCATCAACGGCAAATTGAGTATTGCGCTTGATAAACAAACGGTCGGTGCCGTTGACGTTCGACTGAAAAATGACAAGGGTGACGTACTGTATAGCCAACACCTGGGCAAGAAAGAAAGCCAGTACCGGACTCGCCTGAATTTGAGTGAACTGCCCGACGGCGCCTATGAAGTAGAAATCACGAACGGCGTTGACAAGACAACGCATAAGTTGACCCTCTCCACAAAAACACCAACGACGCCCAGCCGCCTTGTGGCCATGAACTAACGGTTCTTCTTAGGGCCAGTAAACTCCTCACTTGTCAGAACAGGTGGGGAGTTTTTTTTTAGGAACAAGTCAATACGTTACGAAGGAAATAAATTTCTCTACACGATAGAAGAGCGGAAAAAGGTTACGTTGTGGGGTATATAGGTTTGTTTACAATCTTTAGTAGCTACAACCACCAAGCTCCCTAAGTCTATGGCTTCCAGGGTTATCCTCGATTATCAGTGGGCCAAAACGCTCTACGAACGGCATCCGGTACTGGCAGCTTTCCGTAAGCGTGTAGATGGCTTTTCAGTTATGACGGCGTTCCTGCACGAGGCTTTCGAACAGCGTCGCCAAAGCCGGTACATTGAGCCAGACCTGATTAACCGGATAACCGATTTTTTACTAGCCATCGATCAACTGGACACTAATGCCAAGGCGCCCCGCGAGCAGTTAGACGAGTGGACAAAAGACGGGATGCTACGTCGGTTCTACGATGATTTACTCCACGATGAGCCCTTTTATGAACTGACACCCGACGCGGTTTTGCTGTTACGCTGGCTTCAGGAGCTTGACCAGAACGAGTTCGTTGGTACAGAGTCGCGGTTGCGGGTTTTGTTCGATTTGCTGGAGCAGTTGGCCTATCGAAGTTCGGGCGATAAAGCAAGTCGAATTGAGCAGTTACGACGGGAAATTCAGGAGCGGGAAGCCGAAATAGAACGTATTGAACGGGGCGAACTCGACGTATGGGACGCTACGCGCATCCGTGAGAATTTTCAGCTAGTACAGGAAACGGCCCGTCGATTACTGGCTGATTTCCGGCAGGTAGAACAGAATTTTCGGCACATCGACCGGGATTTACGGGATGAAATTCTGACGACTTCGCTTTCGAAAGGACGCCTGTTGGACAATCTTTTTTCAACCATCGACGAGCGAATCTGGGAGCGTGATCAGGGGAAGAGTTTCCGGGCGTTTTGGGAGTTGCTGATGAATCAGGCCAAACAGGATGAGTTCGACGCCCTGATGAGCGAGGTTGTTCAATTGCCCGCGCTTCAGGAAGCCGCTTCAGGATTGCATGATCTCGAACGGCTCAAATTCGATCTAGTGGAAGCAGGCGGTACGGTTAACCGGGCAAACGATTTGATTATCAAAAGTCTGCGTCGGCTAATCGAGACCAATTTCTTCCGAGAGCATAAACACGTACTGCAAAAGATCGAATCAGTGCTGGAACTGGCCATACGTGTAAAAGCTAATCCACCGAAAGGCCGTGACCTGATGCACATTGACGGCAAACCACAACTCGACTTTTTCCTGAATCGTCGGTTATTTCGTCCACCTGCTGTGGTGAAGATTCGGTCGGAAACAGTCGAGGCTGGCGAACAGGATGCCGACATTTCAGCGCTGCTAACGGACAACGATGTGTCGCTGGAGCAACTGGAAGCCAATGTTGGTCAATTACTACGTCATCGTTCGCAGGTTTCGCTGGCGACGATACTGATGGAGTTTCCACCTCAGAAAGGCCTCGCCGAGATTGTTGGCTACCTGACGCTGGCAACGCAGGGCGAAGCGCAGGACAAAGCTACCGTCCGGGAAGAAGTAGAGGACGAAATTACGTTTGTGACCGACGATGGTTTGCGTACGCTCCAATTGCCGAGAATAATTTTTGTTCGATAATTTTTCTGACAGGATAAACAGGTTTTTTTTCATACAGATAAATCTTGTTTATTCTGTCAAAACCAACTGGTTGTGGACATCGCTCAAATCGAAAAAGCGCAAGTGCTGGGCGCGCTTTACAAAGGCCCGCTGTTTCAGCAACAGGACAATCCTGTTCGGGATCGACTTTGGCGTCTGCTTCTGAAACATCAAAACGGAGTTCGGAAGCACGTTGCCGAATGGGGTGGCGATCTTGAACTGGATGAAGCTGAAGGATACGCCCGCTTTATTGAACTGGATGTGGACGAGGACATTCGTGAGCAACTGCCGACGATCATTGAAAAGCGACAGCTTAACTACCCGACTACGTTACTGGTCGTGCTGCTCCGCAAGCAATTGATTGAACACCAGCGCTTTTCTACTGAAACCATGCTACGGACCAACCGGGCGGACATTCATGAACAACTAACCAATTTCCTGAACGCTGGCCAGACCGACGAAGCCAAAGTGCGCGACCGAATCGATGAGTCGATCAACACGCTCGAACGGTATGGTTTGCTACGTAGCTTAGGAAACGAAGGCGAAGAATACGAAGTCCGGCGCATCCTTAACTCATTTGTCGATGGGGAATTCATTAACGAGTTTGAGGAAAAACTTCGCCAGTACGCACTCACGTATTTCAAACAAGATCCTGACCATGACGCCGACTGATCCATATGCCAAAGCGGGTTATCGCCTGCATCGCCTGGAAGTGTTAAACTGGGGTACGTTCAATCAGAAAGTCTGGCACATTGAACCCAACGGCGACAATGCCTTGTTAACGGGCGACATCGGTGCCGGAAAATCGACGCTGGTTGATGCCTTAACCACGTTGCTGGTACGTAACGACCGCATTACGTATAACAAAGCCGCCGGGTCTGACAAGCGCGAACGGAACCTGAAATCCTACGTGTTGGGGGCTTTCAAGGGGGAGAAACTGGAGACGTCGCATAAAAGCAAAGCGGTTTATCTGCGCGATCCGGCCTCGACTCATACAGTGTTATTGGCCTATTTCATCAACCAAAATACCAATCAGGTAGTCACGCTGGCGCAGGTATTCTGGCTACCCGACGTAATGGATTCGCCCCATAAATTTTTCGTCGTTTCGGAACGGGAACTGACTATCCGGCAGCATTTTACGGGCTTCGACATCATTCGCGACCTGAAACGACGACTGAGGGAACAGAAAGAGTGGGTGTATGATACGTTTGAAGAGTATTCGACCCGATTCCGCTCACTGCTGGGTATTCGGAACGAAGAAGCCCTCGATCTGTTCTATCAGACCATTTCGATGAAGCAGGTGGCTAACCTGACCGATTTTGTGCGGGCGCAGATGCTGAGTAAAACGGATATTGATCAAACGATTGAAACCGTCATTCGGCGATTTGAGGATTTGAACGCAGCCTACGAAGCGGTGCAGCAGGCCCGGCGACAGTTGCAACTTTTGGAACCCGTTACCAGCCGTTGGCGGGAGTACCAGCAACAGGAAGCTGCTATTGCTGATCTAGCACAACTGGCCGACGAATTGCCCGTCTTTTTTGCGTATCATAAAGCCCAGCTCTATCGGGAAGAATTGGAGGCTTATGATACGTATTATGGCATTGAAGCCGGAAAACGGGATGAACTGGAACGCGAAGCGGATGACTTGCAGGAGCGCTATTACGATCTTCAGAATGAGCGCAAAAACTCAGATTCAGGTAAGCGCCTGGAGTCGATTGAGCAGACGATCAAGAGTAAAAATAGTGTCCGTGCCGAACGTACCGCCAATGCCAAACTATATCGCGAACGCTGCGAGTTACTGGAATTGCCAATAGCTCTTGATGTTGACACCTTTACCGCCAATCTGCGGCAGTTAAACCCAGTTGCTGAGCGACTGGCTGACCGTCGAAAAATGGCGGATAAAGAGTACTATAATCGGCAAAAGCAACTCGAAAAACTGACCGATGAACGTAACGAACTCCAGGATGAAATTATGTCGCTCAAACAGCGAAAAACGCAGATTCCGGGCGACTGGCTGGCAATTCGTCAACGGATTGCCGAAGCCGCTGGATTAACAGAGGCCGACCTGCCGTTTGCCGGTGAACTGATTCGGGTAAAACCAACCGAAACGGCCTGGGAAGGTGCTATAGAGAATCGCTTGTATGGACTGGGACTGAGTTTGCTGGTTAACGATGCCGACTATAGCCGCGTGGCGGAAGTTATGGAACATATCCGGCTCGGGAAACGAGTGGTGTATTACCGAACTATTGGCCATGAACATCGATACACTGACCGAGTTGCGCCACAATCACTGGTGAACAAGCTGGATATTAAAGACGACAGCCCGTTTTTCGATTGGCTTGATGCCCAAATCCGGCAGGAACATAATTTGATTTGCTGTGAATCGGTCGACGAGTTTCGCCGGACGCCTTACGCCATGACCCGCAACGGGCAGGTAAAAATGGGAAAAATGCGGCATGAGAAAGACGACCGCCGTGATCTTAACAATCGTCGGAATTACGTATTGGGATGGAGCAATGAAGAGAAAATTAACGCCCTGACCAGTCAACTGTCCCAGCTTGATGATCAGTTTGGACGAACGAAAAAGCAATTCGATGAACAGGAACGTATTCTGAAACAACTGGGTGAACAGGAACGGGCTGTAGATGAACTTCGCAAACAACGTGACTTTTCTGAACTGGATTGGCCTCACACGGCTGCCGAAATCGAACAACTCGAAACGGAGCGGTTAGCCTTGACCGAACAATCCTCAGAATTGAGTCGGTTGGAGCAGGACATTGCGAAGACTGAGCAAAAACTTAAAGCGAAAAAGGAAGCCTATAAGAAACAGGCGGAGGAGGTTGGTCGATTGAAAAACCAGACTACGGCGCTGGCTCAGAAACTTTACGACGCACTCGACACCCTGGGCGTGGTGAATCAGGACGCCGATTTGCTGGAATCGTTTTTCCGCAGCGACGACGATATTATGGAGCAGCTACCGCTCTGGCTACAACGGCTCAATCGATTGGCTATCCCCGACGATCAACTTTCCGAGGCTCACAAAACGGCTATTCTCGACCGGCTTGGCCCTGTCGATTTAAACGCTGGTAACATTGAGCGAAAGGAGGACGAACTTCGTAAACGGTTAATGGGCAAGGAGGGCGAGATTGATAAATTGACCGGGCATAAAGAACGTACCGGGCAGGATGTCGTCAAAAAAATGCAACAGTTCTGCAATGCGTTTCCCGTTGAAAGCCGTGATTACGAGGCCAGTGCCACAATCACAGCCGCCCGCGATTATGAAGAATTGTACCAACGTATCACCGACGATGATTTGCCCCGCCATCAGGAGCGTTTTCGAAAAGAACTGAAGGAAGGCACGATCAACAGCATTGTCCATCTGCAAATGCAGCTTGGTAAATCGGAAAAAGACGTCAAGGATAAAATCCAGAAAATCAACGAACGGCTGGCCGAAATTACTTACGATCCTACGCTCGATACGTATATTCAACTGGTACCCGAACCCGTTACGACGTCCGATATCGTTACGTTCAGAAATGACCTGCGTAACTGCCTGAGTAATACATCTGGTGACGTCGATAACTACGCCGAACGGAAGTTTACCGATGTCAAACAGATTCTGGATAAACTGATGAATCAGGATGAAGTAGACCAGCGGTGGCGTAGCAAAGTGACCGACGTGCGGCAGTGGTATTCGTTCGGAGCCAGCGAACGGTATAAGGAGACTCATGCCGAGAAAGAGTACTACAGCGATTCGCCGGGGAAATCGGGTGGGCAGAAGGAGAAACTAGCGTACACGATTCTGGCGTCGGCCATTTCATATCAATATAACATCACTTGGGAAGGTGCCCCGCGTACGTTTCGCCTGGTGGTCATTGACGAAGCCTTCGGACGCGGTTCCAAGGAAAGTACCCGCTATGGTCTGGAATTGTTCGGTCGGATGAATCTGCAACTGCTGATTGTGACGCCCGGCGAGAAAGTCAACGTCATTCAACGCTACGTTCAGCATGTGCATTACATCGCCAAAGGCATTGACGAACTATCGAAGGTGCGTAACCTGACTATAAAAGCGTACCAAGAGGCAAAAGAATTACACAAGACTGCACTGACCGATGATTAGCCCCGACGAAGTTCGCCGAAAAGCCGAACGATGGTGGCTCGACGTACTACGGGCCTGGCTCGACGGAACAGTTGACGGATTCTTCCCCAAAGATGTTCCGAAAATCGGCTTAGACAAAGCTGCCGATCGACTGGCCCGGTTCGCCACGATTCGGCAGGAACAGGAAGTCCTGCACCAGCAGTCGAAAGCGGTGCGGGGCTTTGGCTATTCGCTGGAATGGACAACGCAGGGGAGTCGGATGGTCGGTCAGAATGCTTATATCACCCGTATTTACCTTGACAGCCTTGCTGATTTCCTAGCCCTGATTAACCAGCAATCAGCGTTCAAACGATTCACAATACTGGCCAGCCTGACCCTGCAACAGGTGCCCGAACTGGAAACCTGGCTACGTCAATACCCCCTGCGTCTGCTCGACAACGCCGACGACTGGCCTCACTGGCTGACCATCTGCCGGTTTTTTCGGGATACGTATGAACCCGACCGTTACTACGTCCGTCAACTCCCGCTGCCTGTGCATACGAAGTTTCTGGAAGAGCGTAATAGCTTATTGCTGAATCTGCTGAGCGGTATCAGGCCCGCGTTGCTCCGGCCCGAATACAAAGACTGGCGCAAACAACTGGGATTGCGCGTACCCGAGCCGATGATTCGCACGCGGGCGTTAGACGATGCGCTACGTCTGGACGGGAAACACGATGATTTTGGGTTGCCGCTATCGACTTTTGCCCAACACATACAGACGGCCCGGCCTGGAGGAGCATCGCGAATCGTCATCTGCGAGAATCTGCTGAATTTCCTGACGTTTCCCCAGATGCCTAACGCCGTTGCCATTTGGTCGGGTGGAGGCTTTACCATTGAATGCTTAGCGGACGTAGCGTGGCTGCGCGAGAAGCAAATTCTGTATTGGGGCGACTTAGACGCCCACGGTTTCCAGATACTGAACCAGTGCCGCAAACATTTCCCGCAAACGCAAGCCATCCTGATGGATCAGGCTACGTTCGATGCCCATGATCATTTAACTAGTGCGGGCGAAGAAACAAAAGCTAGTGAGCTACCCTACCTCACCAACGATGAGCGGGAGTTATTCAACTTATTGAAACGTAACAACTGGCGGATAGAGCAGGAGCGGTTAGATGAAGGGTGGGTAACGAATACGCTGATTAGATTGTAATTAGCTGTATATCAAACTGGATTAACGTAACGCTTCGGCTGTCTTCTCGGAATAGCTATCCAATTGCTCCTCTTCAACGATCTTAACAAACGGTTGATCGGCTAAAAGTTTAATTGCCTGATCATAAGGCTTGTACAACTGATGGTTTTTAGGCCGTGCCACCAATACATCAAAACGAGCGTTATGTTGCTGAGCATAAGGACGTAGCACGGTAAACTGCCCTACGTTAAGGGTTGCCTTGTCGGTAATTGATTGCTCTAATTTTAAATCGAAACTGACTGGCTTTACCAAATTATGACTACCATTTTGCCAGGCAAACGCAAACTGATACGCGAAGTTAGTACCCTCGGGTTTGATCGTAAACGGACGCTCAAACGCTTCACGGGACAATAACCCATTTAAGCGTCGCTGAAGGCGCTTCTGATATTCTTTCAGTAAATAACTCTCATCATGGCGGACAGTATGCTGTTCGTCTTCATCGTAAAACGAGAGGTATAGTTTATAGAATTGATCGCTGATCGCCGATAAATCCGCTGTGTATAGAACAGAAGTTTTTACGTCACTAAACTGCAAAGCGCTACTATCACGAATAAAAATCTCGTTGTCAATAAGTTGGCGCGGATGCGCTTCGTAATCAGCGAAAATTTCTGGCTGTTTCGTTAATTGATTGGTTCTGGCGACAATACCCTTGAAATAGGAGCGGATGATTTTTTCGGCAAACTTGGGATACAACTTTCTGATACGTCCTAATCGCTCGGGGTGTAGGAAAATAGCCTGGCGTTGCTCAGGAAACAATAGCAACACACCAACGTTCAGTACTTCACCCAGGGACTGAGCGTACCGGTATTGCAGGAGGCTATAATAGAAGACTGAGTTCACGCGATTAATGTCGTTAAAAATTTACAAAACTCTCCAGCGCGGGCTTTAGTTTGCAACAGGTGCTTACGTATAACGCAAAGAAATGTCTGCACATATTTAATAGTACTTATAACTTTTTTGAGTGAGTAATTACGTAGAACGAGCTAATATAATTCAGCAGTTTTGTAACTTTCGGATACTGAGCAAAAAGCTAGGGTCAATTAGACTGCCAATTGGCTATTTGATAAATAAGCTAATGATCAGTTTGAAAGAATTAGTACGTATTTATGCCTTTAAGACCACATCTATTATTTAAAAATCCGAAGGAGGCTGAAACAACTTTTCGCTACTCTAATCGGGACATGAGTCAAACTAAATCAGCGAGCGATGAAAACCGACCGGTCGATTACTTTGCTCCATTAGTCGAAAGTCTCAGTCAATCGCTAATCGGCTATCAGTTCGAACAGATTCGTAGGCAACAGGAGCGAAATCCTGACCTAGCAGTGCCAGTTAATATCACATGTATAGAAATAAATTTCCCCAAGCGTTTCGATGCGACAGTATATGAACCGTACTATCGTAACACGTTTGGACTCTCGCCAGTACAATACACTAATTTTCACCAAACAGCCCTGTTCGCTGTTGTTGATGAGGTTCGTTTTCGGGGCTTTATTGGTCAAGTGCAACGGGCAATAGAAAGCCAAGATCATAATAATCCCAATTACGATACGCACATCCGGTTCGTCAGATCTTTTAGCTTACTAACCAGTGAGCGCATCCGAAGCCGCATTAAAAATCCACGCGATGTTATCTATTTGTCGTTGATTGAGGATACTGAAATTTTTCAAACACGTGTCCAACCAATTCTGACGAGTTTAAACAAATATCTAGTAGAACGAAATATTGAGTTTGTCTTCAACTATACAAACAATACTATTGAGATACCAACGATAGATGAGGGTACTCTTCTTGAAATTGCTAAGAATTTCGATATCGTACATACAATCAGTTCCGCAAACGCAGGTATCCGTGTTCGTCCTAGCGAGCTTGGGCAAGTTGTTCGCGAACTCAGATTTCGAGTAATAAATGCCAGCGAAGACTTGCCAATCATTGGCATTATTGATACTGGCGTAAGCGATCAAACTCCTTTAGCTCCTCTATTAATTGATGTAGGGAATGATTTTGACGTTACAGGAGGTAACGGCCGGGTAGATTCTGCTGATCATGGAACTGGGGTAGCCAGTTTAGCCGTCTTTGGGGAACGTTTAGCCAATATCGTTTCCGACGAATTAGAAGCTGATGCTAAAATTTTACCTATTAAAGTCCTGTCGGGTTCTACTGGTTATCTACCTAATCATGTAGTAGTGAACTACATTCGCCGGGCTAATCAAGAACACGGTGTACGCTTATTTGTCCTAACAATCTGTTACGCAGATCATTTAGAAACAAATGAGTTGACATCCGAGTATGCTTACGCGCTTGATAAGTTAGCATATGAATTAGATATACTTATTTGCATTTCAACTGGTAACCGCGATCACGATATTAGCCTGTGTGTACCAAACTATCCTACACACTTCTTAGACGATTGCTCAAACATAAAATCACCGTCGGAAAGTATGAATAACTTGACGGTCGGTGCAGTGGGAGACAATTTTGAAGAAGTACCTATTACGATTAACGACTGGCCTGTACATGATGGATCTCTACCTGCCATCTATACTCGAAAATTCCATCTTTCTCATGATATTAAGGAGGTAAATCGAAATCGGCATGTACGTAAGCCTGATGTGGTTTTCTCTGGCGGCAATTATCTGGAAGTAAATCATCCACTTTTTGGCGCAAGCCATGATAGTACCATGCGTGCCGGAATGCAGTTTTTTTCGGAAAACTTTATTGCACAGGGCTTAATACGAGATGCGGGAACTAGTTACTCTGCTCCGCTTATTGCTAATATAGCTGCTAAAATTCTTCGTCGGTTTCCCTCGCTCCGTATGCAGTCAGTTAAGGCGCTAATTGTTAACAGCGCTGATGAGTGCAATTCATTTAATCATCATGGATTAACCGAAAAACAGGAGCAGTTTATTTATGGTCATGGTAGACCATCACTGGAAAAGTGCCTGTCATCAAATGACAACGAAGTAACGATTGTTATTGAAGACAAAGTGGACAGCGGTATGACAAAATCCTATCCTATCTATTTGCCTGATTATTTACAGCACAATGGCAAAGAGAATGCATTATTAAAGGTTGAAGCTACTTTGTGCTTTAGCTTCCAGCCTATTCAGTATAATCAAATGGCTTATTGTCCTGTTAATATCACATTCGGAGTTTTTAAAAACTTGCCTTTATTTCGGCAGGAACAAATTATAGATGAGGATGGTAAAATTAGGTTAGAAGATACTGGTATAGTCGCTAACCACAAAGAGAATGTGGTATTGCATCAAAAAGGTTATTGGTCGCAAGATGGTTTTGGTAAGGGCAAGCTTCTCAGTAATGTTCAAAAAGTAGAATTAAATATTAGCCGTAGCAATCTGATAAATGAAGCTTTTGAATTTAAGATTGCAGTAGGGTGTCGTCGGCATGGCAACTTATCTGATGCTCAGGCAATTTCACTTCCTACAAGTTACAATTATTCTCTAGTCATTCGTATAAAGGAAAATCTGCCCGAAAGTCAATTGAGTAACCGACTCTTTGATGAGCTAGTTAGTCTAAATGAATTAGAGGTATTAGGTAGATTGGATCTTGAGGCTGATTTAGAAGCAGATGCGGAATAATCGACTCAATTAGCTTCCAACAAAACTTTACGTTCCTGCTCTATCAACTCAGCCCAGACACTGGTTTGAATCTTGATTGACTTCTTTACTTTACCTTGTTGTAAAAACAGGCTTCGTTTTATAGCTGTCAGTAAAGCCTTTTGAATTGTATAATACGAAAGTCCTACTGAATTGCTAATAATCCGCTGTGAGTTCTCTCTGTTGTCAAAACTGAATGGTGAATCAGCAAGCGTCTTTTTGACTAATTCTTGAATATGACTTTGGTCAGGTAGATGTAGCTCTACAGCTAAGTCAAAACGACGTAATAAAGCTTCATCAATCATATCTTTTTGATTAGTTGCTGCAATAACAATGCTGCCTTGCGGTAAGTAATCAAAGAGTTGCAAGATTGTATTAACAACACGCTTCATTTCTCCGTGATCCTGGCTATAATCCCGAACTTTACCCAACGTGTCGAACTCGTCCATAAATACGATACAGTCTTCGGTAGCGGCTCGCCGGAATATTTTAGCTAAGTTTTTACTGGTTTCGCCCAGCTTAGAAGAAACAATAGCTCCCAGGTTGATGACAATCATCATTTTCTCCAACTCTCCGGCCAATACATAGGCTGCCAAAGTCTTACCACAGCCCGATGGGCCGTAAAATAATACCTTATTTGAGATAGGTAAATCATATTGACGGAGCAGTTCGATAGAACGATGTTCCTCGATAAAATAAGCTAACTCGGAGTGGACGGCTTCTGAACAGACCAGGTTAGGAAACCGGTAATCGGACGTAAGCTTTTCAAGTATGAACTCACTTACTTCACGATCTTCTTCCCGTAATATGTGCTTAGGAGACCCTAGCTTAACGATTCCATTCGTTTGCTGTTGACGAATAGCATCCTTTAAAATCGACTGAAGCTGAAGGGCAAAATTGACTTTCTTCGTTTGCTTTGAGTGCTCAATCAGTTCATTAAGGGTAAAAAGAAGCTTCTCTTGGTCGTTCTCCAAGCCATACTTCGCTATTTCCTTAATGTAATCTATTTGTTGCATCGCTCTTTAAATTACACAAAATAAGGGATAATATCTAATGTATTTCAATGAATAACATTAAACCCGAAGACTTATTTTAAATAGGCTTTATCAGATTTGATTTTATGTGCCATACGCTAAAATAGACTCAGCTGCTTGTGCATCATATAGCCACTGGTATTGATATTGAGGTAAAATCCGTATCTAATCCAATTTTGAAAACGCCCCCTAAATCAGTAAACTTACTTTGGAGCATTTATACTTATGATTGCGAAGAGTAAAACTAGGTTAGATTATGTTTGATACACTTGACTTTGCGCAGATTATTTTCGCGCAGGAAATTAGCGCAGATCGTCGGTACGAAACTTTGGGATTGCCATCGTCAAATCGTCAGCATCTAGCTACCGTCGTTTCCTATCAACACCTCACTGATGGTTGGAACGAGGACAATGGTATTGCGTCTACGCATCAAACGGTAACGATTGCACTTGACATTGCCCTGTTGCTTACGGCTGCCGGGCAGGTTATTTATCATACATCGCTGGGGCCTAACGGCGAAATTATGATTAACCTCCGCAATGAAGGCAAGTCAGCGGAACTGCTGGCTTATCCGAATGGCCGAAACAAATTTGTGCGCATTGGACCCGATGAGCCACCACAACAAGGCGCACTGACACCCGAGTCGTTGCGAGAAACGTTACAATGGCTTAACCGATAACGTAGTACTTAATGAATGATACGCCCGTAGCGGACGAGGAAGAATTATACCGAAGTATCTACCGCACACCCTGGCATAAATATGTTGACCCTGACGGTAGGCCCACATCAAGAAATTTCAAGTTGAGACCAAAAGATGGAGGTAAATTGTCCGTCGATGTTGCCAGTCTGACTACGCCGGAGCAGTCGGTACGTGATCTTAGCAAATTTGCATTAGCGTCCCTTACCAATGTTGATGTAAAAGCCATTGGGCTTTCAACATATTATGATCCCTGTACGGTGGAAGAACACGGTTTTGATAATCCAGCTCATGCCTATATATGGGGTATGGATGATGACGATGATATTAAACCGGCACTTCTAGCCCAGAAAGCCGTTGTGATTTTGAAGTAAATAAAATCTTCCTGACATTTTACTAAAGATGGTTAACCTTTAAATCAGCCTATTTTAAGGTTAACCATCTTGGGTGACCTTATTTTTGAGGTACAATTGTTCTGCTAACCTTAAAAAAAGCCGATTTTAATGTCACTGAACCGCTACATTTAGTCAGAGCAGACCGAAAAGGACTTCATTAAAACAATCTGCGAATCGCTTTATGCCCACTCTCTACGACTTTTCGTCATCCCTGCTTATTGACGCCCGCAACGGCCTTTAGATTTGAGCCGTTGTACGATTCCAAGATGAGCCGTGTAACTTGGTGCCACTCACAAAGCGTGTTAAATGCTCGAAATAACTCAAAGAATAGGGCCACCATGGCGCGGTCAGAAAGTAGGTCCACTAACTATTCTGGTTTTCATTTTATGAACCCGACTTTCTGGATCAATCCAATTGATAATCAAATTGTTAAAAACTTGGTGGCGCCCAAGTGACGGATTTTACGGTCCGCCGTTGCGGTACGAAACGGCAAAGCGACCCACAGGTGTTGGTACAACCGGAGCATTAACCCGGCTCGTTTGCGACCCACAAATTAAGCCGGGTTTTTATACAATACCTGCTATTTCGTTTACAGACTGAGCGTGAAGGTAATGGTCATCAGATTGCCGTCGATCGAGCGATCCTGAATAATCATCCCCGTGTCCTCGTTGTAGAGCCGATCGCCAATCTGGGGCAAGACCCCAAAGAGTGCATGGAACTTCTTGATGCTGATAAAGCAGTCATTGACCCGGTCGATGTAGGTGGCCGCTACGATTGGATCTTCGTACCAGTTGGGCTGACGGGAAAGCTTTCTGATTTCGGTCAGGATTCGCTCCGATAAAAGGAACTTGATGCGAAAGGTCTCAATTCGCCACTGCTCATAGTGCAGGCTACTGATCACCGGTTGAACCGGTATGGGTATAAAGTCCATAAGTTGCTGGAAAGGGCTAGACCAGCAACTCTAGTCAGAAGAGCGGAAGGAAGAGGTATCCGTTAGACGTGTATAGGCCAAAGGTAATCTATTACGGAACTATAGTCCATAGATTAATGGTAGTTTAATCATAACACCAAACGCCGGACGTATCACACCCGGCGTTTGCTCAGCTTCAGTAAACGATGTTCAATAGAAAGCTAAATGACTGACGGAGCGGTAACGATGCCAGCCATGGTCACACGGCGTAATTTGGTTCAGCAAAGGTCAATGGTTGGTCATCAATAGCAACCAAATCCGTTTCATCCGGCTCGGCGGTTAATGCCGTTGGCCTGAAGAAACCATACAGGGCTAAGCCAATAAAAAGTACCAGTAATGGGAGGTTGATGAAAAGAGCAACGGGGTCAGCCTGGGGCTGAGCAACCAATTCAGTAGTAAGCATACAGAAATAGGGAGTTACGGAGTACATAAATACAGGCAAAACGGCCGCTTTGCCTGGGCTATTACACCCTAGACTGCTTATTGACTAAATGGTCATTTTTGGGGTATATACCACCGGGCGGCTGTATCAATTTATCCAGCTCAGGCCCTTGTATCCCCGCAGGTAAAATATCGGATGATTATGATCCCGCCATTTACACTACCCCACAATTAGCTTTTACTTGCTGGAGTTTAGCCTCTAGCTGCTTGAATCGGTCGTCTAAGGCCACCATCTGCCGGTAGAAAGCTATGCGGTGCGCTTCTACTTGCCGCTGGCTTTCTTTAACGACAGCGGTTATCATCGGTTATGAATCGTAATTGCGCCAGGTGTTGGTGAAAATACGCGTGTCTGTCTACAAAGGATAAAGACGAAAGCTCTGCCATCAGCTAGTCTTGTTTCGTGCGACCTACTTTGTTCTAGTTGGCTTGATCACCCCGTGAGGATAGATGGAGCTAAACCAGCCCGGCTGCGTCAGGCTAGCCGTTGGAGGGTAGGGTCCTCACCACTAGCTCACCATTTATAACATAAACCCATCGGATGAGCTTTAGTTGTTGACCTTCATAGTAGTTCCCCTCTGGTATGGTAATGATGATTTTCACGGGCCATACCCCACAGGGGGAACCCAGGGAGTGTACGTATGGCGGACCTACGGTAGAGGCTTGCTTCAGTACGCTGAATCTGCTGGTCAATGACGGCTGGCAGCTGGATACGGCAAACCTACCCGAAAGTGCTACTCATGCTGTATGGCTACCCATTAAAGCCTTTGACGGGAGGTCAATGACCAAGCAACTACAGAAACTGGAAAGAAGCTGGCAGGAAGCTTTAATTATTTGGTAAATCAGGGTACATTACCAGAATATATGTGTATACCCCCCGGCATGGGTGCACAGCTTGTTGACCCACCGGTTCTCATGGATTTCCCAGAATTACAGGTACAATTTCCCTTATCGCAAGAAGCCGAATTGGACAGGGTAGGGTGGCTGTAACGTCTGGATCAATCGGCTTTATCATAGTATCTGATCAAGATGAGCGAGCAGGAATTTTGAAAAGCAAGCAGCGCGGCAAGCAAATGTGGTGTTATCTAACTGATCTGGCGTTTGCTCAGCTTATTGAATTGAGCCTAGCTCGAAACGTCAAGTAAACCTAGCCAGCCAATCATGGTGGACCTCATAACCCGTGAAAGCTAGGGAGAAAATTTTAGGAAATAGGAGTCAATCAGCCTACCTTTCTGCTCGTCAAAGAACGCTTGCTTTTCCAGCGAACCTACTACTCCATTCACTCCGCTATCGATCCCATTATTGTGAGATCAACCCTATTGGTAAGCCTGACCATACTCGTTCAATTAACTGTAGCCAGCACCTTTGTTTGGGAGGCCCTTCGCCAAAAACCGCTCGCCAGTCGGCTCCGGGCCAGCTCGACCGCGCTGCTGTTCATCAGCGTGGCTTTGCTACTGACCTGGCTTTTGATCATAGAGCCATAATTGGCAGCGAGGAGGTCAGGCTGTGGTTGACGTATACACGCAAACCTCCCTCTGGCAAGCCGCGAACCAACGGTTGGCTTATCGAGTTTGTTGCTGAGCACAGTAGTATTGAATCTTTTCCCGGCTGCGCTTGAGCCGCATCTTGACCGCGCTCAGCGTGAGCTGATGGATTCTGGCCAACTCTTCCAGGCTAAGTCCCTGTTCGTATTTCTGACGCAGCAACAACTGCTCCTGCGGGGGTAGGCTAGTCAGTGCCTGCCGGGCCAGATCCAGACTCTCTTCCTGGACCCGGGCTTCACCTGATTCGCCCAGAGAATCTTCCAGACGCTCATCAATTGAGGTAGTCGGTAGCCGTTTCGCCAGGCGAATCTGATCGGCGCAGTAGTTGTAGGCAATGACGTTGATCCACGTAGAGAAGCTAGACCGCTGCTGAAAGTCGTCCAGCTTACCGAAGACTTTGATGAACACATCCTGGGTGAAGTCCTGGGCTTGTTCAGCGTCTTTGGTCATGAACAGACACCGCTGGTAGACTTTGTCAACGTACTTTTTATACAGTTCTTCAAAGCACTGGTTGGGTTGTTGGGTCAGGTGTTGACGAATCAGCTCGTCATCAGAGGTTACTTTTTTCACGCAGATGCTACCAGTAAGGATTCGATTGTATTCAATGTATCTACGTGTATTGACGATAGCAGCGATTTTAGGTAACAATATTAACTGGAAAATTTATTAGCCGGCGGTATTTGGTTGCTTAGCTGTGAGTGATCAATTTTAGTTCGGGCAGCCTCTAGCTGTGTAGGACGTGTAGAATGTGCAGGTTTAAAAACAATCTTTTTTTAATCCCTGCGCTAACGGCTAAAAGTACATTTACGACATAAAAACCCCTCTAAAACCGTGTTTTGAGTAGAATGAGTAGAATTCACCGGGCCAAAAAACACCTTTATTTATTACTTTTCTACTGCCCTAAACCCTTACGATGCGGATAGGGAAACGAGTCGCAACAGGACGATCGCTTGGTGGTTAATCGCTTGCAATCGACCGATATGATTCGTTAACGTTTCGCATCGGCTTATGATCGATTGTGAGTCCGTTTAGTGCATCTCAAGGTTTAATTTTTCCAATTCAGCCCGCATGCTATCCTGCAGATTTAGTAGTTGACTAGTCGGACACTGGCCAAGCCAGCCGGTTTTTGAGATGGTGGTCTGTGAGCTGACATCCGAACCCAGGCAGGTGCTGAGTTGATGGTAAAGTTGGTAAAAGTTCGTGATGACAACCAACCACTTGGTAAGTATCTCATGTAGTCTTATAACCGGATCGGGATCATGCCTTTGTTTTCCATGGTCCTGCATTCGGTTTTGGTTGACTCGTTGGTTCACTAAATAGATAGAAGAAAAACAAAAATAGAAGAATGAAAATAAAAAACGCCCCTTATATGTTGATAAGTTGCTGAATGGCAAATTTATATAAACACAAATGGTGGGCATGGCTCTTTGTTTTGGCCATTCGAAAATCCTGGTCACTTCGCTAAGTCGTTTTTTGCCTTTTTATGAATTTTATCCACGGCGTTTTAGGGTGAGTTTTGGACACGTGGAAAAAGGAGTGCCTAGGGGGCCTTTTCTGGTGGAGGTCAAACCACGTAGAGCCTCTTTTTAGCCAGTTGCGGAGTATATTTAGTATATTCTGGGCCTCAGAGTGGCGTACCTTTTGCCGGTTTTGCCGGGTAGTCGTGTAAGCGTTTTTAGATAAATAAGTTGACGTGTGCCCAAAACATAGTGGCCTATATATACGGTTTATGACTCAACCGACTACTGTCTCATGGAATTTATTGTGCTTCTCCTGTTGCTAGTTCTAGCAAGCCTGCTAATTGTAGCCACTGCGGTCGCTAATCACCTTCAAGCTGAGCTGAACCAGCAAAGTAAGGCTGAATATGAGGTAAAGCTTCTTATCCAGAAACAACGCTACCAGTTAGACGACTTGCAGCGTAATAACCGATTCCTGGTAGCCGAAAATAGAGCGTTAAAGGAGCAACGATTTCGGATTCAGCGGGAGCAGCTACTGGCTAGTTTAAATTAGTGGGCTTTACCATACATCCTGCTACGTAACACCACCGTAGCTTACCCTTGCCCAGCCATTAACTAACGAGCACCGCTATATAAGAAACCTGATGCCCGATCGAAATGTACCCGCTACTGCTCTGTCCTCATCCGATTTTCGAGATCATTTAGGTAATCAAGAACACGTTTGCTGATCACCTGGAGGGGCTTAATGAACAATTAAGCTTAGGCCTTACTCAGCTTAATTATATTTTATGAAGAACTTTTTATTTTCTCGCTGACCGGTTTATGCGTACTTTCTAACCCAAGCCTGCTATCGCCTATTCCTTCTCTACTGGCAAGAATGGCTGCGTTTCAGTAATTTCTACTTAGGTAATAATTATCTACATCATTCTATTCTATGTAGATACACGCTATATATAAACTTTCCAATCATGTAGATTAAGGCACAAAATGTTGTCGTTCTAGCTGCAACAGAATACACTTCGCTGGCCGGTGAGATAGTCTGTACATTTTCCATCTTGTCTTTGTGTCCAACTTAAACTAAACTGAGTAAACATGTTGAAGCACGTATCAATTCTTGCGTTACTAGCCATTGGTTTAACGAATTGCCATAGTCCGGAAAATCAGACAGCCGTTGCCCCAACGACGACCGAAACACTACTGGAAGCAGACCGGGCTCGGATCGAATTCAGCAAAACGTTAGCCAAAGCACTGGTTGACAAAGATCTGCGCGACTTTTTGAGAAAAGAAGCTTTAAAGCAATTTGACAACGATTACGATGTATTCTTTCATGCTTTGAAAGGAAAGAAAGTAAAGGAAGGGGTTACCTTTTCAGATTTATTAGCCACGTATCACAGCTCGAGGCAGGAATTTGAGTCGGTCGTCAACAGTCTGCCCAAGCTCACGATTCTGGTTCCTGATTTCATCGTCACTTCGGCTAAACGCTGGGATACCGAAAAGCTGATTCCTCAAGTTGCCGTAGCCACGACAGAATTAGAACAGAAGCGGGTCAATTACATCCAGGTTTACAATGCAGAAGGCCAGGAATCGCGCATTGATCCTGTCAAATTTCCCGACAACTTGGTCTTAGTAGTCAAAGATAACGAGCGGATTGGGGTCGCCGGTAGCGGTGGCCGGACTACCATCGATCCAACCTGGGATTTTTATTTTACCGATCAATCGAACCAATACTATTTTACGAGTACCCATTTCAACCGGGCTAAGGCAGCTCCAGCCCGATCGGGTACTGTCGCTAACACGAATCGTGTTCAGTCGACGGCTGGCGTTCAAACCATACCCAATTGCCCGCGGGAAGATGTGTACTACAGCAATGAAGATTTCAACAACAATGTATTGGAGCGGTTAGCCTACTTCCGCTTTACCAGCTATGACAAAGTTGGTTTTATTAGTGAGAATTTTACTGAAGGCAATTTAGAAATACGAGCGCAGGTTCTGCTAGGTGGACAGAGTTCAGGCGCTTTCTCGAACTATAACTTTGGTACACTGAGCATCCCCAAAACAGCGGCCTTATTATCTATTCCTGGCTATATGGACCGGGTTGAACGGGAATACGGTGCCGGTTGGCGTGAAATATTTCAAGGTGTGCTTAATGAGCATATTGCCCAAGGCATTATGGTTGAATCGCCTAGCTCGACGCTGAGCGGCCCCTGGTTGGTATGGGGGGCTGATGTGATCAGCTGGAGCCCTCATCGCTACGGCGACGAAATAAAGTACATCTTCAAAGAACACGATGAAGGAGAAACGGTAAAAGAAGTGAAGACCTTTGAGACGGGCTTTAATGCTTCTTATGGTAAGAAAGATGTCTGGAACATTGGCTTTACCGGAAAAGTGACCGGCTCGACTGAGATTAGCTACACCAATACGTCGGATGACTGTGGCGAACAGGCCGTCTATTACTGCTCCAGCTTTGGTCTGAATGCTCCCTACCGAAGTACCGGCGACATAGACTATGCTTTCGAAGTGCGCTAGGCGTTATTGATGTCTAATTTTATTCCAGTTACCCCAGCGGATGATCAATCCTGTTTGACATCTACTGGGGTAATTTTTTTAATTAATCGGATTGAATTATTACAGGTATATGGATTACTCCCCGCCGTACCTACTGTCATCAGCACGTTACGGTAGTTTTCGTAGTGTCGCAACAGCTAGGCAACGGACGTGCTAGCCACGTAGGCCTGGTTAAGAACAGCGCGGGGCGAAGGCGTTGGAGAAGTTGGAGTATTGCAGGCC
>NZ_JACXAA010000015.1 GCF_014699035.1 Spirosoma validum | reverse complement strand
GCGGGAGAGTAGGAAGGTGCCACCTTTGATATAGAGTAGCGAGCCTGTCAGCAATGACAGGCTCGATGCGTTTTAAGCGAGGTTGGAAAATTAAAATGGTTGGGCTAGTTCTCTTTTTTGAATAAATGGTAAGGTTATCATTTCTAAAAGCTGTTCTTCTAACATAGCAGCCCAAGTATGTATATAGACGATAACGTCTTCACGTACATTATGCTTTAAGAAGCGTTTTTCGATTGGTAAGCGTGATAAAACCTCTCGGCCATCAAGCCGTTCAAGATGTTTTAAATCTTCAAGCATCAAACCAGCATTGAGCATTTCGTTGATCAACAGGTCAAGTGGCATTTGGCTAGTTGGGCAATAATCGTCAACCTGTTCATTCCAATCACCGTGTCGTTGCGTTGCGTATTGATGAATTTGGTCTTTACTGAGTTTAGTAAGTTCTTGCGCCAAATTGCCGCAATTGCATCCTCCCATATGACCCCATTGATAGGATGCTCCGTTCTTGAGATTTTGAGCTGTTCGCCGAAGTGCGTTTATTAGTTCAGGAGTTGGACGAGCCATAATAAGAGGAATTTTTTGTTTAAGTGTCACTCTTTGTATTGCCGGAACAGCCTATTTTGAGGTTTTGTTCGTTCATAAATTAAAAAGCCCGTCTGTGGGACGGGCTTTCGATTAGCGGACTAATTCCATCAAATCTTTATCGTTGACTTCTTTACGGATATCGGCCATATCGAGGAATCTAGTGTAGATTCCATCAAGCGTAGGTTTATCGTAGCGGAATCCTAACAATTCAAGCCGGTGTTTTAACGCATGTCGTCCACTACGTGCTGTTAGCACGATTGACGATTTTGGCACACCAACATCGTGTGGATTCATGATTTCGTAGTTCTCAGAATGCTTCAAAAAACCATCCTGGTGAATACCTGAGGAATGTGCAAAAGCATTTCTTCCAACAATGGCTTTATTAGCCTGCACGGGCATGCGCATCATCTGCGATACTAAATTACTAACCGGAAATAACCGCGTCGAATCGATGTTCGTATGTAATCCCAACTCCTTTTTTACTTTAATAGCCATTACGACCTCCTCAAGAGACGTATTACCAGCTCGTTCACCAATCCCGTTCATCGTTACTTCTACCTGTCGCGCGCCATTCATAACCCCAGCCAGCGTATTAGCAGTTGCAAGGCCCAGATCATTGTGACAGTGGATGGAAATGGTGGCTTTATGAACATTTGGGACATGCTCATAGATGTAAGCAATCTTTTTGCCATATTCATCAGGTAAGCAGTAGCCTGTTGTATCAGGAATATTGACAACCGTCGCCCCTGCAGATATGACAGCTTCAGTTAATTGAGATAAGAAAGCTAAATCCGCCCGGCCAGCATCTTCAGCGTAAAACTCGACGTCTTCTACGTAAGTTTTGGCATGCTTAACGGCTGCAACGGCCTGTTCAAGAATCTTTTCCCGAGTACTACCGAATTTGTTACGTATATGAATATCAGATGAGCCAATGCCTGTGTGTATACGACCGCGTTTTGCCCACTTCAGAGCCTCACCGGCCGCATCAATATCACCTTTAACAGCCCGGCTAAGCGCACATATTGTCGGCTCTGTCACGGCCTTCGAGATTTCAACTACCGAACGAAAATCCCCTGGACTGGAGATTGGAAAACCTGCTTCGATAATATCGACTCCCATCCGTTCCAATTCCTTAGCAACCACAACTTTTTCTTCAGTGGTTAATTGGCAACCAGGTACTTGTTCGCCGTCGCGTAAGGTAGTATCGAAAATATAAACTCGTTGGCTCATGGTCCGAATTGATTGAATACGTACTAATTCCTTAAACTTATTAACGTATAAAGGCCCTTTCTAAAGGAGAAAGGGCCTTTTTTATAAGACATGTCCTTTTCTCCGTTCTTAAAAAACGTTTAGCTTTTGCAGTCGGCAAGTAAAGGAATAAAACATAATCTAGTTTGCGAAATTTCGCTGATCGCGTAATTGCGCTACAAAAATAGCCGTTTTTGAAAAGTTTACAAGAAGGTTGGCAAAATTTTAATAATCAAATATGCTCCACCTCTAGGCTAGTAATCGCTGTAAGATCTGTTCACCCATTGCATTGGTTCCTAAGACTTTGTCAGCAGGTGTAGTACTATTGGCAATATCACGTGTGCGAAAACCCGCTTTTAGGACAGAATCGACGGCACTGATAATTGTCTCGCTTTCGGCCTTCAATCCAAACGAAATATCGAGTAATAGAGCCACAGATAACACGGAAGCCAATGGATTAGCCAAGCCCTTACCCGTAATATCATGTGCTGATCCATGAATAGGTTCATAAACACCTGTGCTATCACCGACTGAAGCCGAAGCTAACATGCCCATCGAACCGGCAATCTGGCTTGCTTCATCAGTTAAAATGTCGCCAAAAAGATTTCCAGTTACTACTACGTCGAAACGTTTGGGGTCTTTGATTAATAACATCGCAGCTGCATCAATGAATTGGTGCTCAACGGTTACGTCCGGATATTCAGGGGCGAGAGACTGTACAACTTCGCGCCATAAGCGGCTACTTTCCAATACATTCGCTTTATCGACTGAACATAATTTTTTACTACGTGTACGAGCGGCTTCGAAGGCTTTCCGAACGATGCGCTCTACCTCGTATTTACTGTAAATCATCGTGTCATACGCCGTATTACCTTCGTCGATACGTTCACGTTTGCCAAAGTAGACGTCACCCGTTAGTTCACGGAAGAACAGAATGTCAGCGCCACGGAGAATTTCGGGCTTGATACTTGATGCGTCGAGCAGTTCGTCAAAAAGCTTGATAGGTCGTAGGTTAGCATAAAGTCCAAGCTCTTTACGCATTTTCAGAAGTCCCTGTTCGGGTCTCACTTTTGCCGACGGATCATTATCATATTTGGGATGGCCTACAGCGCCAAATAAAACGGCATCGGCCGAACGCATCTTGGTTAAGGTTTCATCAGGCAGCGGTGAGCCAGTGGCTTCGATGGCGACGTGCCCAATAAGAGCTTCGTCATACGTAAATTCGTGTCCGAATTTTTGAGCAATTACCTCAAGGACTTGCTTCCCGACATTGGTTACTTCGGCCCCGATACCATCACCAGGAACCACAAGGATGTGTTTTTTCATGTGTTAAACAAAAGAATGAATGAGTTTGGGAATGTTGGTCACTCCCTTCCCATTCATTCTGCGACGTATTTGACTAGAAAGAAATTAAACAAAATTGTATGGGCTTACTTGGGTCGCACGGCTTCGGCAATTACGTTCTTGCCAATCACTTGACCGGTCGTTAGTTTGTCGAACACTCGACTTACCGGAAAAATGACACGATCATAAAAAACTACCGAGTCTTTTGTAATGCGCCCATCTTTACCGAGCCATTTATAAATCAGGGAGATGAAGTATCCGGCGAAATCATAATATCGACAATCTGTAACGCGAAGACCAGCGTCTTCCAAAATCTGCCGGACTAATTTCTTATCGTAGCGCCGATAGTGGCCAACGTGTTCGTCCATATTACTAAAAATCTCCTGGCGGGCGGGAACAAAGACTTTAAGACGACCTCCTGGCTTAAGCTTGGTGTAAAGCTCCTTAACAATTTCGCCGTGGTGCTCGATGTGTTCCAGTACGTTAATGGTATAAATCAGATCGTACTTTTTGGTAAGTTGGCTGATGTCGGTATAAACAGGTTGTTTAATTAAAGGCAGAAGGTCTGGATCAATTTCGGCTGCATCGACGCTGCCTAACGGAAACCGGTTGGCGTACTCCCCATTACCAGCGCCAAAATCCAAAACGGCTTCTCCGGGGCGAACATCACGGGCAACCCATTTATAGAGACCACCGTTATAATTAACGGCATGGCTCATCATCGCCAAATTATCTGATCCGTTATATTCTACTTTTTCTGCCGTTTGTTTCGCTTGACCCATATTGTTTATGAATGCTCTAAACGTACTATCGTTATAGTGACTGATTTATAAACCACGAAGTTATTAAACGAATTGCTATAAATATCAACATTGACTTCATCATCCATCAACCGGCACAGGTCTATTCTAGTGTATTCAGCATTTTCTGGGTTGCTTTGATAGCCGACACAGTCTGATCAGAGTCGAGGCCACGGGTTTTGAATTCCCGATTGTTATGTTTCCAGGTGATGATTGTCTCGCAAAGCGCGTCGGTTCGGCCACCGGTTGGAATCCGAACAGCGTAGTCTGTCAGTTCGGGTAGGGTCAGTTTCTTTTTGCCGTAGATTTTCTTCAACGCGTTCATAAAAGCGTCGTATTGGCCATCGCCCTGCGCATTTTCCTCAAATTGTTCTTCATCTATGCGTACCCGTAACGTAGCAGATGGCTTAAGATCTTTTGAGTGTGTCAGTACGTAGTTGAGCACCTCCACACGCGAAGCTATAGCGTTGGTATTCAGTACGTCTGAAAGGATGTAAGGCAGATCTTCGCGCGTAACGGCTTCTTTTTGATCACCCAGTTCAATGACGCGCTGAGTTACCTTTTTGAGATCGCTATCCGATAGCTGAATACCTAACTCGCGAAGATTATTCTCGATGTTAGCTTTCCCTGACGTTTTTCCGAGCGCGTAGCTTCGTTTCCGACCAAACCGTTCGGGAAGTAACGTATTGAAATACAGGTTATTCTTCTTATCCCCATCCGCATGAATCCCCGCTGTTTGTGTGAATACGTTATTGCCGACAACGGGTTTGTTATCTGGAATCCGAAGCCCGGAAAATGTCTCAACAATCTTGCTAACCTGATATAGGGATTTCTCGACTACGCCCATTTTAACCTCTGGCATAAAATCACGTAACACAGCGATAGCACTAGCCATGGGCGCATTGCCTGCCCGTTCGCCCAAGCCGTTCACAGTTAGGTGTATACCATGCGCACCAGCCCGAATGGCTTCCATTACGTTAGCAATACTGAGATCGTAGTCGTTATGGGCGTGGAAATCGAAATGAAGCTCAGGGTAGCGACTTACTAACTGGTCGACAAATAGATACGTTTCAGCCGGGGTCAATATGCCTAACGTGTCGGGCAGAAGTATACGACGGATTGGTTGCGTCTGTAGAAAATCCAAAAACTGAAGCACATACTCGGGGGAGTTTCGCATCCCGTTACTCCAATCTTCCAGGTAAACATTTACCCGCAAATCAGACTGCTCAGCCTTGCTGATTAACTGCTTAATGTCAGAGAAATGTTCTTCAGGCTTTTTCTTAAGCTGGTGAGTAAGATGATTAAGCGAACCTTTCGTGAGCAGATTCATCACTTTAGCTCCTGATGCCTGCATCCAATCGAGCGAAGCCTGCCCATCAACAAACGTCAGTACCTCTATTTTATCGAGCAGACCAACATTTGCGGCCCAGCTCGTAATCTGCTGCACAGCTTCCAGTTCGCCCGCTGATACCCGTGCTGAAGCGACTTCAACCCGGTCTACTTTGACTTCCGTGAGTAAGGACTGTGCTAAAGCCAACTTTTCGGATGCTGAAAACGACACTCCGCTGGTTTGTTCACCATCCCGGAGCGTCGTGTCCATAATTTCAATATAACGGCGTTTCATAAGAAAGAGCGAATGAGTGAATGAGCGAAAGAGTGAAAAGAAGCTGACCTATAAATACGGCGACAGTCACTTCTTCTTTCACTCTTTCTGTCTTTCGCTCTTTAAAATGGACGCGTATCGGCAAAGGCTTCGATTTCGTTTTTCATCGACAGCAGGTAATCGATGTCATCGTAGCCATTAATAAGGTTATTCTTTTTGTAGCCGTTGATATTGAAGCTTTCGCTCTCGCCCGTTGCCAGCAACGTAATGGTTTGTTCGGGCAGATTTACCTCTAGTTCAGTGTTGGGGTCAGCTTCGATAGCCGCAAAGATTTTCTCCAGAAACTCCGAACTAACTTGAACGGGTAGGATGCCGATGTTCAGCGCATTACCCCGGAAAATATCGGCAAAAAAACTTGATACAACGCAACGGAAACCGTAATCGTAAATAGCCCAGGCAGCATGTTCGCGACTTGAACCGCTACCGAAGTTTTTGCCACCAACCAGAATCTTACCCGAATATGTCGGATTATTCAGGACAAAATCGGATTTGGGCGTGTCATCATTGTTATACCGCCAGTCGCGGAAAAGATTGTCGCCAAATCCTTTACGTTCGGTAGCTTTCAGGAAACGGGCGGGGATAATCTGGTCAGTATCGACGTTCTCAATCGGCATGGGAACGGCCGTACTACGTAGTACAGTGAATTTATCGTAAGCCATTGTGAGGGAGCAAATTAAATAAGTTGACGGGGATCAGTTACTACGCCTGTGACAGCGGCCGCAGCGGCTACCAGCGGGCTGGCCAATAAAGTACGGGCACCCGGCCCCTGACGGCCTTCGAAGTTGCGATTCGAGGTCGAAACGGCGTATTTACCCGCTGGAATCTTGTCTTCGTTCATGGCCAGACAAGCTGAACATCCGGGCTGACGCAGCTGAAAACCTGCCTGTGTCAGAACATCCAGAATACCTTCGTCTTTTATCTGCTTTTCAACAATGTGCGAACCGGGTACTAACCAGGCCGTTACGTTATCAGCTTTTTGACGACCCTTTACAATAGACGCAAAAGCGCGGAAGTCTTCAATACGACCATTCGTGCAACTGCCGAGAAAGACAAAATCCACGGGTTTACCGATCATGGATTCGTTTTCAGAGAAGCCCATGTACTGCAACGATTTTTTGTAGCTCGCAGCACCATCTTTTACCGCTTCTGCCTGAGGTATTTGCCGGGTCACCCCCGTACCCATACCCGGATTCGTTCCGTAGGTAATTTGCGGTTCAATGTTAGCCGCATCGTAGGTTAAATCGACATCGAACGTAGCACCTTCGTCCGTTTTGAGCGACTCCCAGTAGGGAACTAGTTTGTCCCATTGTTCACCTTTAGGAGCTAGATCACGGCCATTTAAGTAATTGAGCGTAGTCTGGTCAGGCGCAATCATGCCACCTCGTGCTCCCATTTCAATGCTCATGTTGCAGACCGTCATCCGGCCTTCCATGCTCATGTTACGGAACACATCGCCTGCATATTCCACAAAATAACCTGTTGCTCCGCTAGCTGAAATCTGCGAAATAATGTATAGGATTACGTCTTTAGGCAATACGCCTTTACCAATTGTGCCGTTGACGCTGATGCGCATTTTCTTCGGCTTCGGCTGCATGATACACTGCGTTGCCAGAACCATTTCCACTTCCGACGTACCGATGCCAAACGCAATCGCGCCGAACGCGCCATGGGTCGAGGTATGCGAATCACCACAAACAATGGTCATACCTGGTAATGTAATACCGTTTTCTGGACCCACTACATGTACGATGCCATTTTTAATATGGCCGAGTCCCCAGTGCGAAATATTGTACTTGGCCGCATTTCGTTCTAATGCTGCTAACTGATTGGCAGACAGCGGATCAGCTACCGGCAGGTGCTGATTTAGCGTTGGCGTGTTGTGATCGGCGGTAGCGAATGTGCGACCGGAAAACATGACCGGTGCCTGCCGACCTTCAAGGCCAAGAAACGCTACCGGACTGGTTACTTCGTGGATAAAATGCCGGTCAATAAACAACACATCGGGGCCGTCTTCTACGTGCCGGACGACGTGCGCATCCCAGACTTTATCGAACAGGGTCGTTGGGGTACTCATAGTTGTTAGGATAACTATTTTCTGTTAGGTTTTCTCTGTGTCGCTCAGGGAGAGAAATAAGTCTACAAAATTGATGAATCTTATTGAATCCTCTATCTCGTGATTCGTCCACTAAATAGCGATTTTAGCCCAATTGACTCGCTTGGGTGTAAAACCGTATTGCTGTTTGTAAGCTTTAATAAAATGGGACACGCTTTCATAGCCGATCTCCAGACTTACTTCCGATACGTTCTTATCCGTATTCCGAAGCAAAAAATGAGCGTGTTCGAGTCGTTTCCGGCGAATCCAATGACCGGGTGATGTATGAAAATGCTCCTCAAAATCCCGCTTGAAGGCCGATAAACTTCGTCCAGACAGCCTGGCTAATTCATTCATCGACAACGGTTTGAGTAGATACGTACTCATCAAATAGTCGAGGTCAATTTTCTGACCCTGATAAATATGCCACAGGATGGCGCGAAGTTGTCGTAACGTATCAAGCTCAAGCAGGTGCAGTAATAATTCCTGAAACTTAAGACGTAGCAGTTCGTTGAGGAAAGGAGTTTTGGCACCAAAATAGGGTAACAACGAATTGATAAACGTAGTGAATGCAGGTGACGACGAGAAGGCTAGAATTAGGTCAGTTGGTAACGTAGCAGATGCCGTCTGAAACAAGGTTAGATGCTGACTGACAAACTCTTTCAGCAATTTTTCATTGACAAAGAAGACCAGACTTCGATAGCTGTTGTCGATGGATTCGTTCATCGAATAGCAACCACGCTGGAAGAATAGAATATCTCCCTTGTGTACGTGTAATTCCTGCGTAGGTGAACTGAATTTCTTCTCACCTTCCAGTACAACGATAACGGCATGTTCCTCAAAAAAGACTTCGTTACGTTCAGGATATACGTCACTCCGATACGCCACAAATGTCATCTCCGAACCGTCGGGACGACCAATGCTCAGGGCTTGAAACTGGTTAGGTTGAATGGAGGAGGGTACGCGGAGCATATAGTTATGGCAAACTGATAACGGTTGCTCCGAGCGGAAGAGATTCACGCAACACTTCTCTCATTTTCGGGAGTAGTGGTTCCAGAAACGGTATCGAATTGCCCCATGCATTCAATACTAAAACGGCTAGTGGGTATTTCGCGAAATTTTGTTGAAACCGCAAATTTTTGTCAAACGTAACAAGCACATCAAAGCTTTCAGCCAGCATTAAAGCCAGTAGTTCTCCATTCTTTTTGCTTCGCCAGCCCATGTCACGAACCGTAAATAATTCGTTTTCAGGGAAATATAGTTTTAACGCTTTGGGCAGGTTCTCATCAATCAGCAATTTCATAAATCAGCGGCAATAATTTTTCAGAGCTGAATGCTTTGCCAGCCATTTCCAGTACAGCGATTGCCTGTTTGCGGGTAACTGACGGAAAATCGTCAAAAAAGGCATCTAATGAAACGCCACTTTCCAAATGCCAGAACAGGGATTCGACTGGCACTCGCGTTCCAGTAAAAACGGGCGTACCGAACTGAATGTCTGGATCAATCGTGATTGGGGCTTCCATGCGTGTACTAAGTTGGATTTTAAACGAAGTTACACTAAAAACTGAAACAAGTCAGGCTGGTCGTTTAGGTATTCATAGACAATGCTTTGGGCGTTCATTCGCTGGATGAGCGGCTCAAAATCTTCGCGATGTTTGAGTTCGATGCCAACTACGGCCGGACCCGTTTCCCGGTTCGTTTTCTTGACGTATTCGAAGCGACTAATGTCATCGTTTGGTCCTAGTACGTTCAGAAAATCACGGAAAGCGCCGGCACGTTGCGGAAATCGGATGATGAAGTAATGTTTCAGTCCTTCGTAGAGTAAAGAGCGCTCTTTAATTTCTTCGGTACGGGTAATATCGTTATTGCCGCCACTTACCAAACACACTACGTTCTTCCCTCTGATCTCATCCTTCAGCAGGTCGAGTGCCGCAATAGTCAGAGCACCAGCCGGTTCGGCAACAATGGCATCTTCGTCGTAAAGCTTCAGGATGGTCGTGCAGACTTTACCTTCAGGAATGAGCAATACGCGGTCGAGGTTTTGGCGGCAAACTTCGAACGTAGTATCGCCCGGGCGTTTTACAGCAGCGCCATCGACGAATTTATCAATTTTGTCAAGCGCTACTACGTGCCCTTCGTCTATCGAAACTTTCATGGATGGCGACCCTAGTGGTTCAACGCCAATCAGTTTCGTTCTGGGGCTTAGCTGCTTGAAAACGGTTGAAACGCCAGCGGCTAAACCACCTCCGCCAATAGCCATCAGCAGGTAGTCGATCTTAACGTTAGAGTCTTTAAAAATCTCCAGACCAACCGTTCCCTGACCTTCCATAACCTGTAAGTCATCGAATGGATGAACGAAAATGCTGTCGTGCGTCTGAACAAATTCGATGGCTGCATAGAACGCATCGTCAAACGTATCACCGGTCAAGACAACGTCAACGAACTCTTTCCCAAACAGTTTTACCTGCTTTATCTTCTGATTGGGTGTCGTGGAAGGCATGAATATTGTGCCATGTACCGCCATTTTCCGGCAGGCATACGCAACCCCCTGCGCATGGTTGCCTGCACTGGCGCAGACGACCCCCTTAGCCAATGCTTCCGCGGAAAGGTTGGCCATTTTATTGTAAGCACCCCGAATCTTGTAAGATCGTACAACCTGCAAATCTTCCCGCTTGAGATAGATGTTGGCGCCATATCGATCAGACAGGTTAATATTCTCCTGCAACGGTGTATGGACGGCAATACCCTGAAGACGCTCAGCCGCCAGATAAATGTTATCCAGGTCGGGAAATACCAGTATTTTATCTTTTTCGGCTGCCGTGCTCATCGTGTAAAGTTACAAAACAAAAAGGTGAGAACGCGGCTAGGCTGACGCTCTGGAAAACGAATTGAGGAGATGATCACCGGATTTTTACCGAGCTCATCTCCTCAATTTGATTACTGATTGGGGGCGGTTCAAGGCTCCCGTCAACGTCTAGCTGCGTTCTGGACGTAACGAACGTACGGCTTTACCTGCCTGCCACATTTCCGAATCGCGGAGTTCAGCCAGTTCTACTTCGAGTTTTTCGCGGTAGTCAGGTTGCGAGTTACGGGTGATGCTGATCTCAGCCTGTTCCTGCGATTTTACAGAGTTATATAACTTTTCGAATACAGGCTTGGTCGCGTCATGGAAAGGTTTCCACCAATCCAGCGCACCGCGCTGAGCGGTTGTTGAGCAGTTAGCATACATCCAGTCCATACCATTTTCAGCAACCAGCGGCATGAGCGACTGCGTCAGTTCTTCAACCGTTTCGTTAAAGGCTTCCGAAGGACTATGCCCATTGGCACGTAAGACTTCATATTGAGCCGCAAAAATACCCTGGATAGCGCCCATTAATGTACCGCGTTCGCCGGTTAGGTCAGACGTTACTTCTTTGTAGAAATCGGTTTCGAACAAATAACCTGAACCAACACCAATACCCATAGCAATGGCTTTAGTGCGAGCATTACCACTGGCATCCTGATAAACAGCGAACGACGAGTTCAGTCCTTTGCCTTCGACAAACAGGCGACGTAGCGACGTTCCTGATCCTTTCGGAGCGACGAGGAATACATCGACATCAGCGGGTGGAATAATACCGGTCTTTTCTTTGTACGTAACGCCGAAACCGTGGGAGAAATACAGCGACTTACCGGGTTTCAACGCAGCTTTTACCGTTGGCCAGAGTTCAATCTGAGCGGCATCAGAGAGCAGGAAGCAAATAATGGTACCTTTTTCTAACGCTTCTTCGATTTCAAAAAGGGTTTCGCCCGGAACCCAGCCATCCGCGACAGCTTTGTCGTAGGTTTTACCTTTCCGTTGTCCGACGATCACGTTGAAACCATTGTCGCGCATGTTCAGCGACTGACCAGGACCCTGAACGCCATAGCCGATTACGGCGATGACTTCATTAGCCAGTACTTCACGTGCTTTGTCTAATGGGAATTCTTCCCGCGTCACGACTTGCTCTTCAACTCCTCCGAAATTAATCGTTGCCATTGTTTAATTGGTTTTGTACTCGTATTTAAGGTTACTACTTGGTTACACAAAAAAATAGAAAACACTTACATGTAGTGCTCCCACTCGGCCTCTTCGGGAAGGTACTCGACCAGCCCTTTCTCTGTTTTGCCAACAGCTACGCGACCAGAGCGAACAAACTCCAGAATATCGTGTCGCTTGATGTAATTAAAAAACTCAAAAATCTCCGTGTCATTGCCTGTCTTTTCAATGACAACGTAGTCTAAGCCCCAGTAAACAACCCAGGCTTTGTATTGTTGATTGATGGTTTCAACATCCAGGGGTTTATTGCCTAAAGTGGTCGAGATTTTGAACAGGGCAATTTCGTTGTAAACAATCTCATCGTTGAGGTAGCCGAAAACCGCCAGAACCTCTACGATTTTACGGATCTGCCGAACAAGTTTTTCGACCTCTTCGCGCGACTCATGCTTGATGACAATGGTAAAGCGTGATACGCCTTTTCGCTCAGTCTCCGATACGGTCAGGCTTTCGATGTTGATACGTCGGCGCGTGAAAATAATCGTGATGCGGTTGAGCAGCCCAATCGTGTTCTCGGTGAATATGCAGATGGTATATGTCGTCATCTTTCGTAGTGTCAGGTTTAAGAACCCGACGCGAGTTGTAGCTGTGTCAGGTTTGAGAACCTGACACCACAGTCAATTTCTATTTCAATCTTATTTGCGAAACGCTTGTACCAGCGGGCACCATCGGGAAAACGTTTTCTTCGGTCTCGACAATAACTTCGAGCAGGAAAGGACCGTCGTGATTGAGCATGGTATCGAGAGCCGTAGATAAATTCTCACGTTCGCTACAGGTCTGTCCATCCATACCAAATCCCCTGGCAATCGTGATAAAATCAGGGTTTTGCAACTCCACGAACGAGTATCGGCGCTCGTGGAACAACTGCTGCCACTGACGTACCATGCCCAGAAAGTTATTGTTCAGGATGATTGCTTTAACCGGCTGTTTGTTCTGGACAATCGTACCGAGTTCCTGTAAGGTCATTTGAAAACAACCATCACCAATGATGGCCACCACCTGACGATCCGGAGCGCCAACCTGTGCGCCAAAAGCGGCCGGTAGAGCAAAGCCCATCGTCCCCATACCCCCCGACGTAACTAAACTATTTGGACGACGGAATTGGTAATAACGGGAGGCCATCATCTGATGCTGACCTACATCGGTCACCAAAACGGCTTCGCCCTTCGTTTTTCTCGAGAGCATATCGATCACCTCACCCATTCTAATTTTGCCGGACGGCGTGTTCAGTGTTGGTATGGTGATAGCTTCGTTTTCGATTGCATCGTATTTCCTGAACTCATTACGCCATATGGTGTGATCGTTCGGATGTACGAGCGGTAATAGCGCTTTTAATGCTTCTTTAGCATCACCCACAACCGGTGCATCGGCATGAATGATTTTGTCGATTTCTGACGGGTCAATCTCGATGTGAACAACCTTAGCCTGCTTAATGTACTTACTGGCATCGCCCGTAACACGGTCGTCGAAACGCATGCCGATTGCAATAATTATGTCGGCTTCGTCGGTCATGACATTGGGACCGTAATTACCGTGCATGCCCAGCCATCCAACGTAAAGCGGATGATCCGTTGAAATGGTAGACTGACCTAAAAGCGTTGTGGCAACCGGAATACCGGTTTTTTCGGCAAACGCTTTAAGTTCTTCTTCGGCTTTAGCGATCTGAACCCCATGACCAACCAGCAAATACGGCTTTTTTGCGTTGTTAATCAACTGAGCTGCGGCTTCGACCTGCTCCTGCTTGGGTATGCGACGTGGCTTATAGCTAATAATCGTCTGGCAACGCTCGTAGGTGAACGGCTTTGTCATCAGCTCAAGCTGCGCACTCTTCGTAATATCGATCAACACCGGGCCAGGGCGTCCTGATTGGGCAATGTAAAAGGCCTTGGAAATGATGTCAGGAACTTCGTCGGCGCTGGTAATCTGATAGTTCCATTTCGTAATGGGCATCGTGACCCCCATTACGTCGGCTTCCTGAAACGCATCTGTACCCAGCAACTTCTTCGCTACCTGCCCGACAATGCACACCATTGGCGTGGAATCGATCAGAGCATCTGCAATGGCAGTAACAAGGTTCGTGGCTCCGGGACCTGACGTGACAAGACAAACACCTGCACGACCCGTTACGCGGGCATACCCTTCGGCCGCGTGACCGGCACCCTGTTCATGACGCACCAGAATGTGATTGATACGTTCCTGAAAATCATACAGGGCGTCGTAAACAGGCATAATAGCTCCACCGGGATAGCCAAAAATGGTTTCTACACCTTCGGCTACAAGCGCCTGCATGAGCGCATGCGAACCGTTAATGTAGGTAGGAACCGGTATGGTTTCGATAACTTCCGGCATGACGCTGGCAATTGCTTCCATGACGCTTGATCGGTTTTAAGGTCGTATTCAGTTTGTTGTGTTATTGCTTTCAATAAGCAACGTATTATAAACCTGTTCAATATCAATGAGTAATGGTGTAGCTTCTTCTGAAACGGTTATCCATACAATTAGTAGATCGACTTGAATGTAATCATGAATCAGTTTATCCCGCATACCAGCCATATCTTTCCAGGGAGCACGCATAAATCGTTGCCGTAATGGTTTCGACAGCTGCTTGGTTGCTTCTCCAATCACTTCTAATTGGCGAATGCAGGCATCCTGCGTTTTTGTGTAATTTAGAAAGGCATCGAGAGATAGGTCTTCGGCGTAATTCAGAATTTTCTTGAGACTATCTATGATGTGTTCTAAATACACTTTATCGTCCTTCATCCGCTAATCTCTTGTAAGTCTCTCATAATATACTGTCGCAGGCGTTCATTTTGAAGTGCGTTTTCAGAAACCAGGTCCACTTTTATATTCAATGTTTCGGATAGTTCCCGCTCCATTCTCGCAAACGTCAGCAGTGAAACAGGCTTACTTAACTTAACAAGAATATCTAAATCGCTTTTCGGTCCATTTTCGCTACGCGCCCAAGATCCAAATATTCCTACTCGTTCTGGCTGATAGGGTTTTAAGTAATTTATGATCTGTTGATTTTGAGTCGCTGTTGTCATTGCCCAAAAGTACTTTCTGTTTTTACTACGCTTCATCGGTTACGCAGCCTTCACTCGCTGATTTTACATTCCGAATGTATTTACCCAGTACCCCTTTCGTGAAAGGAGGAGCAGGTTGTACCCATTCGCTTTTGCGGTAAGCTAATTCTTCATCCGAAATATGTAGCGTCAGTTCGCGCGTAGTGGCGTCGATTGTGATGCGGTCTCCATCGTGGACGAGCGCAATCGGACCACCTTCGTAAGCCTCGGGCGTTACGTGTCCGACGACGAAACCATGCGTTCCACCGGAGAAACGGCCATCGGTAATTAAGGCTACCTTGTCGCCAAGACCTGCTCCCATAATGGCTGAAGTCGGTTTCAACATCTCGCTCATTCCCGGACCACCTTTAGGCCCTGCGTTACGTATCACAAGGACTTGTCCGGGAAGAATTTCACCTTTTGACAACGCGTCAATCACTTCGCCTTCGTGTTCGCATACTTTAGCCGTGCCTTCAAACGTCAGCCCTTCCTTTCCGGTAATCTTGGCAACTGCTCCGGTAGGCGACAGATTACCACGCATAATCTGGATATGACCCGTTGCTTTGATAGGCTGGCTCAGGGGAAAGACGATCTTCTGCGTATCAAAATTCAAATCGGCTGCTTCTTCCAGATTTTCCGCTACGGTTTTTCCGGTTACGGTTAGGCAATCGCCGTGGATAAACCCGTTCTGATACAGGTATTTCATCACGGCTGGAACCCCGCCAATGGCCAGCATGTCTTCCATATAATACTTACCGCTTGGTTTCAAATCGGCAAGTAATGGCGTTTTATCGCTGATCGCCTGAATCTCATCAAGGGTCAACTGAATTCCTGCCGCCCGCGCAATGGCTAAATAATGCAATACGGCATTGGTCGAACCACCGAGCGCCATCACAATGGTTAAGGCATTTTCGAGCGACTTACGGGTAATAATTTCTTTCGGCGTAATGTTGCGTTCGAGCAACAAGCGCATGGCTGCACCGATTTTTTTGCATTCTTCCTGCTTGCCTTCGTGCGTAGCAGGGTAGGTACTGCTGAACGGTAAGCTCAGGCCCATCGCTTCGATGCTGCTGGCCATTGTGTTGGCCGTATACATACCCCCGCAGGCACCCGCACCTGGAATGGCATTTTGTACCACCCCTTTAAAATCCTCATCGGAAATATTGCCCGCGTATTTTTTGCCCAGCGCTTCAAAGGCCGAGACAATATCTAACTTCTGTCCTTTATAGTGACCCGAACGAATCGTGCCACCATACACCATAATCCCTGGTCGTTCCAGACGGGCCATAGCCATGATTGCACCGGGCATGTTTTTGTCGCAGCCAACGACGGTTACTACGCCATCATACCACTGAGCCGCCACTACAGATTCAATAGAATCAGCGATCAGGTCACGACTGGGGAGTGAGTATCGCATACCGTCGTTCCCGTTCGTCATTCCGTCGGATACACCAATGGTGTTGAAGATCAAACCAACCAGACCGCTTGCCTGAATACCTTGCTTTACATAAACGGAAAGACCGTTTAAGTGCATATTGCAGGTGTTTCCTTCGTAGCCCGTGCTGGCAATACCAATTTGGGGCTTCTGCATGTCGTCTTCGGTAAGGCCGATCCCATACAGCATAGCCTGGGCAGCGGGATTGCTGACTTCCTGGGTAAGAACACGGCTAAAGCGATTTAACTCAACGGTTGGCTGTTCGGTAAGCATATTTACAATTAGCGAAATTTCGCTGATGGTGTAATAACGCTGTAAATAAACTGTATGTTTTTCTTAAAGGCAAGAAAAATCAGATTATTTGTCTGTTAAAATACGTTCGTATTACTTTTGGAATATGACAACTGAAACAACATCCCATTACGATCATTTAGAGCAAATGTCGGTTCACGACTTGCTTACGAATATCAACCAAGAAGACAAAACGGTTCCTTTAGCCGTTGAAAAAGCGATTCCGCAGATCGAAGCCCTGGTAACAGAAATCGTCAATCGTATGAAGGCCGGCGGAAGACTTATTTATATAGGCGCTGGCACGAGCGGACGTCTTGGCGTAGTCGATGCATCAGAATGTCCACCAACCTATGGTGTTCCCCATGATCTGGTAATTGGCTTGATGGCCGGAGGTGATGGCGCTATTCGTAAAGCGGTCGAGTTTGCGGAGGATGATATCGAACAAGCCTGGAAAGATATTGCACCGTATCAGCCCGATGAGCAGGATACTGTGATCGGTATTGCAGCCTCAGGCCGGACGCCTTACGTAATCGGTGGCTTACAGGAAGCTCGGAAAGCTGGCCTTTTAACGGGCTGTATCGTCTGTAATGAAGGATCGGCGGTTGCCAAAGCGGCTGAGTTTCCGGTCGAAGTAGTTGTAGGGCCAGAGTTTGTTACGGGCAGTACACGCATGAAAGCAGGTACCGCTCAGAAACTGGTGCTAAACATGGTTTCGACTTCGGTAATGATTCAGTTGGGTCGGGTTAAAGGCAATAAGATGGTTGATATGCAGTTGACAAACATCAAATTACAGGACCGGGCAGCTAAAATGGTTATGGACGAAATCGGTGTTGATCGTGAGGAAGCCGAAGCTCTATTGAAACAGTTTGGCAATGTGCGGGGAGCCATCAATGGGTATAGAAAATGAGTGCTGTGTAAAGTATTCTGCCGTGTTCAAGCGTCTATTCGTTATCAGCTTCTCAAAAAAGTGAAGTCTTTGTTGGATATAACGTAGTGAAATCATGGGCAAAAACGTATTACTCATTGGTCGCAATCCCACCGTACTGGCTCATCTTGCATTGGCGTTGACAGAGGAAGGATTGTTTGTGCAAACTACTAGTGCCGTTGAAGAGGCAAGTCTGAATTTTGACGGCGCTGATTTTGATCTGGTTGCTTTTGGCCGGGGTGTCGATGAGGCAACGAACGCACTTCTCAAAGCTGCTTTTTCAGATCAGAATTCAAATCTACTTTTCGTGGACGGTTTAGCGCCGGTCATTCCGCTGTTGGTTAAACAAATTAAAGTAGCCTTTTCTGACCAACAGACTCAAAAATTAGTAACGGAATTTGTTTGTATACAAACGGATTGTTCTCAGGTAAGGATTACCGTAAAGGCTAATTGTCAGTTAACAATCTGTCTGTATGAGCTTGATGCGACTCATACTACGCAGCAAAAAACGCTTGTTGATGAATCTGTGTCTGGAGGATCGCATACCTTTTCTCTCCCGATACAATCTGGGTCTGATGCAACCATAAAATTCCTGTCTGCCGAAGCTGACAATCGCGATTTAATGGTTCTACCGCTTCGATAATCTGGAAGATATATATACGACAGACGTAGCCTAGTTGCTGAATTTCGACAAAAAGGGGCTTATTTTGCGAAGACTTTATTGAGTCTTCGTGCTTTAAACAGCACTTATGTTGCGTTCATGAAGAAGAGTTTTTCGATATCCATAGCCATGTGCACGTACAACGGCGAACGCTACGTACTAGAACAACTGGCCAGTATTGCTAAACAGGAGCGGCTACCCGACGAACTGATTGTAGTGGATGATGGCTCTACTGATTCTACAGTGAATATTGTCCGTCAGTTTGCCGAATCGGTTCCGTTTACGGTGAAATTCTATGAAAATCAGAAAAATTTAGGCTCTACTAAAAGTTTTGAACGGGCCGTGAGCGCCTGTACAGGTGATCTTATCGCATTTGCTGATCAGGACGACGTCTGGCGTGAAGACCGGCTATCAAAAACGGAAGCTTATTTTCACGATAATCCCAGCATGGATGCTGTCTTCTCCGATGCTGAAATCATTAATGATGATTCTGTGCCGCAGGGCCGAAAAATCTGGGAGGAAGTGCAGTTTACGCCTGAGGCCCAAACCCGCTGGTTGCAGGGTGAGGCTTATCAAATGCTGTACTTTAGTTACGTTGTAACAGGAGCAACGTTGGCAGTCCGTCGTTCTGTCTTGCCCACAATTATTCCGTTTCCAACAAACGTACCGGTTCTGATTCATGATGCCTGGATTGCGCTCATTTTGGCCCTTCACGAGAAAATTGGGTTTATCGACGAGTGCCTTATTTTCTATCGGCAACATACGCAGCAACAGGTTGGGTTTAAGCCAGCCCGTGAGAAGGTAACCCTGCGCGATCGCTTTACACGCGGCAGAGAAGGTAAGATGGTCTACGTTTTGCAGTTAGCGGATCGATACCATCAGTTATATAAGCTTCTGAATAGTCGTACAGATATTGATAAGCACAAAATCGTTCTGCTTAAACGAATGCAGGACCACCTGGCCCAGCGAACTAAACTGTCGGCAGGGCGGTTTGGTCGTGTAGTTCCTGTGTTCCGCGAATTGGGGCGGGGAAATTACCAACTATTTGGCGGACATTGGTGGCTGACCATAATCGGTGATTTGCTGGAAGATTAATGAAGCCTGTTTACTAGCAATACGTTCGTTTGCTTATTTGCACCAATGAAGCCCGTAGCTGTCATCATACCTGTTTATAAACCGCATATGAACCCGCATGAGCTGATTTCGTTTCAGCAATGCCTGAAGGTACTGAGCAGCCATCCGATTTTCCTGATCAAACCCCATAGTCTATCTATTGACCACTTATTGAAAAGTTACCCGGCCTTACAGGTCGAGGCTTTTGATGATACGTATTTTCAGGGCATCAGCGGCTATAATCGACTTTTGTGCTCCGAATCGTTTTACGAACGGTTTACAGCTTATGAATACATACTCATTGCTCAGTTAGACGTATTCATTTTTCGCGATGACTTGCTGGCCTGGTGTCAGAAAGGATTCGATTATGTAGGTGCTCCTCAATTTTCGAACATTCGGCCAAAGCGTACTAGCCGGAAATCGCTGCGTGAAATATTGTCGCTTCTTCTTCAAAAACCGTTGCTGAATGGCGGATTATCGTTACGTCGGGTTCAAGCGTGTTTACACTTATTAAACGTGTACCACCGCTTTTTCCCGACCTGGCCGGGTAATGAGGACAGCTTTTTCTCCCTGCACTTCCCAAGGTTATTGCCGTTTCGGAGTCTGATGAATCTTCCTGACCCTCACGAAGCGCTAAAATTTGCCGTAGAAATGGAACCTCGTGAAAGCCTGGTCATAAACCATGGTGAATTGCCTATGGGGTGCCATGCCTGGGATGTTTACGATCTCGATTTCTGGCGACCTATCTTCAACGATTACGGTTACGTTGTCTGACGCGTTGACTGACTGCCAATGAAAAGTTCAGCATTTGTCCGGCTTGCAGGTTGCAAAGGCTCACATTTCATCAGCGTCTGCGCCGTTTCGGCTAAACACCGAATCAGTGAATAGCAACCAAGTGATGGAAGAGCTTTGACCGGCAACAGTGGTTGTCCGTGCTGGTCAATAACCACATGCCAACCTGTGTGTTTTAAGTCAGGGAAATATTGAAAGGTATAATCGTGGATGCGTTTAAACCATTTCAAACAGTCGGGATTTCGGGTATGAACGTATCCTTTTAGTAATGCAGCAATGGCCTCGATATGAACCCAGGCCCATTTTTGCTGCCAGTCCGGAAAAATGAAGGGGGCTCCTTTACAGTCAACGTACTGATTTAATCCCGACGTCGTCTCATCCCAGGCTTGCTCACACAGTTGCAAACACCACGTAACGACCTGCGTAGCCAGCTTACGATTAACTGGTCCGGGCTGAGCCGTTTTCATTAACCTGCTTTTGGCATAAAGATCAAATAAATAATTAGCGGTCTGGAAGGTCAAACCAACATTAAGTCGTCGGCCTTCGGGCGTATTTGAGAATGCGCCTTCGGGCAGTACGTATTCCCGAAGAATATCGCTACGTCGGTCGACGAACTCATAAAGGATCTCCAGTAAAACAAGATCGATGTTTTGTTTCCATGTCTCTTCATCCAACAGGGGCTGCATTTCCAGCGTGGCTTTGAGCACAGCTATCGGTTCGCTCAAATGCTGAAGTTGTCGAAAACCACCTATTGCGGTTGATTGCTCAAGACGAGTGACTTCGCGACGTTTCATCACGTTCGAAAACGTCTGCTTAGCCAACATTGCCCATTCGTCTTCCGCTGTGCTTTTGTGGAATTGAGCATAAGCCATAACCAGATAGCAGTCCGGTACGGGAGTGCTGGCCGACGTAACGGGACGGCCTCTGCGGTCGAGCTGACTGTAACAATTCAGGGTAGCATCGTGCGCAAATTGGTTTAAAAAATTGGCGCCATGTCGGGCATGGTCGAGCCAGGCCGATTGCCCATCGAACGTGTTATGGAGCCAGGAAAAGGCCCATAATTGCTGAGCTTGCAACGTAACAAACTTATCGCCGTCAACAGCTTCTCCCGTTGCGGTAAGCATATCAGAATACCCTCCGCACTGACCATCCCGGCTATGTTTGAGCCAGAAGGGTACAACCTGGCGTAACAAAGCCTGCTGGTATTGGGCGGAGAGTTTTTGAAAGTCGAGCACGAATGAAACTGCAAATTACAAGTTAGTTCATGTGAACGAAGAAACAGCTACAAACTCGCGTCTTAACGGAACAGCCGACCCTGGAGCACAGCACTACAGTTGTAATGCCGTCCGCCAGGGTCGGCTGTTGACGTATATAAACGAAGGGCTGTTAGATATGAACAGCCCCTAAGCCATAATTAATACACTTTTTCAACTTCACTCTGCTCCTTCTCTTCGGGCAGCACAAACTTCATGGGCTTGCCTACCTGACCCGGTAACAAAGCTATATCGAGTACCTGGTCGACTGTGTCAACGTAGTGAAACGACAGGTCTTTGATATAAGACTGGTTAATTTCCTCAATGTCCTTCCGGTTCTTCGAGCAAAGAATAATCTCTTTAACCCCCGCTCGATTAGCTGCCAGAATTTTTTCCTTGATCCCACCAACAGGCAGCACTTTACCCCGTAGCGTTACCTCGCCGGTCATAGCGATGTACGGCTTAACCTTACGCTGGGTGTAGATCGATGTCATGGACGTAAGCATGGTAATCCCTGCTGACGGACCGTCTTTAGGAACCGCACCCGCTGGAATGTGAATATGCAGATCGTAACAAGTAAAAACCCGATAGTCGATTCCTAACTCATCGGCATGGGCTTTGAGGTAGGAGAGAGCCGTTACAGCCGATTCTTTCATGACGTCACCTAATTGCCCGGATAAGGTCAACACCCCTTTTCCACGGCTCAGGCTCGATTCGATGAGCAGAATTTCTCCTCCTACCTGTGTCCAGGCTAAACCCGTTACGATACCGGCAATATCGTCGTCAGCATAAAGTTCCTTGTCAAAAATCTCGGCACCGAGCAATTTAGGAATATCAACAGCTTTGACCGTGTGGTTGTATTCCTCTTCCATCGCAATGGATTTAGCAACCTTACGGATCAACGCCCCGATTTTCTGCTCCAGATTCCGAACGCCCGATTCGCGGGTATATCCTTCAATAATGCGCAGAATAGCTTTATCCTCAATTGCCAGATCCTTGTTGTTCAGACCGTGGTCTTTGCGCTGCTTCGGAATCAGGTATTTCTTGGCAATCTGGACTTTCTCTTCAACGGTATAGCCTGCAATATCGATGATTTCCATCCGGTCGCGCAGGGCGGGGTGGATCGTATCGAGTGAGTTAGCCGTAGCAACGAACAATACCCGAGACAGGTCAAACTCCGTCTCCAAGTAGTTATCCATGAACGTTGAGTTCTGCTCTGGATCGAGAACTTCGAGCAGGGCAGATGACGGATCACCCCGAAAGTCAGAGCTTACCTTGTCAATCTCATCTAAGATAAAGACCGGATTGGCCGTGCCGCACTTGCGAATGTTCTGAATAATCTTGCCCGGCATGGCACCGATATACGTTTTGCGGTGACCGCGAATTTCAGCTTCATCATGAACACCACCCAATGCCATTCGGCTATATTTCCGACCTAATGCCTTGGCTATTGACTTGCCCAGTGAGGTTTTACCCACGCCCGGAGGTCCGTAAAGGCAGAGGATCGGAGCCTTCATGTCGTTTTTTAGTTTCAGAACGGCGAGGTATTCAATAATCCGTTCTTTCACTTTTTCCAGCCCAAAGTGATCTGCGTCCAGAATTTTCTGCGCTCGTTTCAGGTCGAAGTTATCTTTCGTGTACTCACTCCAAGGTAAGTCAACCATCAACTCGACGTAGTTCATCGTCACCGGATACTCCGGAGCCATCGGGTTGATACGTTGCAGCTTATTCAGTTCCTTATCGAAATGGCTACGTACTTCGGTTGGCCATTTTTTTCGGTCGGCTTTCATGCGGAGTTCATCGATCTCGCGGTCAGGATTATCTATTCCCAACTCATCCTGCAGGACCTTCATCTGCTGACGCAAATAATAATCACGCTGCTGCTGATCAAGGTCCGACGAAGCTTTGGATTGAATTTCCCGCTTCAATTCGAGTAACTGTACCTCACGGAGCATATACTCAAGCAACAGATTGGCCTGTTGATTGCCATCTGCCAATTCCAGAAGGCGCTGTTTATCAGCTACATCGGCATTGAGGTTCGATGACAGAAAATGCAGCAGAAAGGTTGGGCTTTCGATATTGTCGAGCGCAATGCGGGCTTCCTGTGGAATTTCTGGATTAAGACGTAGTGTTTTGTAGGCGGCATCTTTCAGTGATTGCAAAAGCGCTTTGCCTTCTTTTTTATTGACATTCGGAAACGAATCATCAATCTGACGCACCTGCGCCGTCATGAAGGGTTCTTCCTGAGTAATCTCCTGAATCTCAAAACGTTTTTTGCCCTGAATAATAATCGTGATGTTCCCATCGGGCAACGTGATCATTTTGATAATATAGGCTACCGTTCCGAACCGATAGAGATCATCGGCGGTCGGTTCGTCTTTTTGTTGATTGAGTTGAGCAGATACCCCAATAATTCGATTGCCTTTATACGCTTTTTTGACCAATCGAATCGACTTTGCCCGTCCAACCGTAACGGGAATTACCATACCTGGAAACAAAACTGTATTGCGAACCGGCAGAATGGGGAGATTCGCCGGTAAATCATAATCTTCATCTAACCCTTCTGGCGAACCGAGCGGCACAATTTCTAAATTGTCCGAGTCAAAATCGGCCAGCAACAAACGGGTAGCTAATTCTTTTTCTGAAATCATAAGTACACTGCCAAACTGACAGCTTTCATTACGTGGTAGGTGCTTAAACTTACGGAAAAGAGGGGATAAGAGATAGTCGCAAGGGTTGTGCCAATCTAGTACATAATGACCAGCTGACAGCATGGTTGCGGCAATTGCAAAATTAACTAAATAGACTAGCGAGTAGTTACAAAAATTTATTAATCGAATGAAAGATCCTGAATCGGCTGATTTTTTCGAAAAACGAACGTCTTCTTCTGACCCTGATACTGAATATTCACCATATTGACCTGATCGTCAAAGAGCTCCATCAATACGTTCTGCTTCAGTAAACCACCTCGAAAGGGTTCAGCATATGGCATTTCAAGATACAGCCAGTGGGCATCGGCTTCCGTTTCATGCCCTACGTATTTTATTGGTTTCGGTTGCTTCTGCGGGCTCGAGTAAGCGAAATGAGCGTGAACGTATTTCTCGATAACCGGGTCAATTTTATTGTCTGAACCTGGCGATCCGTTTAAATTGACCCGGCTACCTACAGCCGCCGAAAGTCCTTTTTCAAAATCATCTGTAAAGATGCGAATGCTGATCTCAAATACGCGCTCTTTCGGATTATACTGCATTTGGGTAACGCTGGCATGAAAATCATGAAGCGTCAGTGGCCGACTGCCCATCAGGCAACCGGCCACCAACAGTGTTAAAATCGTTAAGCGTTTATTGAGTGTCAACACTTAAAAAACTGCTTTAAAGACGTCGTTGAAAATAGCAAACGCCATTAGACCCAGCAGAATGACCATACCGACACGTTGTGCACCTTCCAGGAACCGATCGGAAGGTTTACGGCCCGAGATGATTTCATAGCCAAGAATTGTTGCATGACCACCGTCAAGGGCTGGAATTGGCAGGGCGTTCATAAAGGCAAGCGCCATCGATAGTAAGCCTGTTACGGTCCAGAAACGATCCCAAACCCAGATGCCACCGAAGAGATTCTGCGCAATACCAATCGGGCCACTCAGCGCTTTAGAGGCAGACACTTCACCCCGGAAAATCTTTCCGAATCCTTTTATGTTATCGAACACAACCTGAAACGCTTTTTTCGTTCCGACGCTCAGGGCTTCACCAAACGTGTATTCCTGTTTGGTAAACGGCAGTAGAAACTCTGGATAAAAACCGATCGTTCCTTCTTCCGTTGTTGTCATTTTAAGCGTATCAATCTTCCCGCTTCGGTTAACAGTGAGCGTCAACGGCTTATTTTTCAACGGCTTCACAATCTCGGTAAATTCGTGATAGAACTGGATCGGTTTGCCATTAGCGCTGGTGATTACGTCGCCTGCTTTCAGACCTGCCTTACTTGCCGGTTGACTTGGCACTAGTTCGGCTACTTTAAACGGTTCAATTGGCTCTATAAACTGGCCAGATGCTTTTTTATCAGCCAATTTATCCACAAAATTATTGGGGATGTAAATGTCTTCCAGCTTGCCGTTACGTTCTACCGTGTAGGAGCTGTTATCCCCTAGAAACACGTCAGAACCGCGGATTTCGTTAAAGTCGGTAATTTCTTTACCGTTCACTTTTACAATTTTATCGCCGGTACGTAGGCCAATACTCTTCGCCAGATCGTATGCAACAATACCGTATTTAGCGTCTTTTGCAGCCAGATACGTATTGCCGTTTTTGTAGGCTATGATAACGAAAATCATGATCCCGACGATGACGTTGACGATGATACCACCAAGCATCACGATAAGCCGCTGCCACGCTGGTTTCGAGCGGAATTCGTAGGGTTTTGGTTCCGTATCTGTATGAGCCGTGTCCAGCGACTCATCGATCATTCCCGAAATTTTGACGAAGCCACCTAGCGGAATGGCCCCGACACCGTACTCCGTTTCGCCCCGTTTGATGCTCCATATTTTGGGCGGGAATCCAATAAAGTACTGTTCGACCCGCATACCAAACGCTTTGGCTGCCAGCAGGTGGCCTAATTCGTGTAAACCTACTAAGATGGACAAGCCCAGAATAAGCTGTCCGGCCATCACTAAAATTTCCATGTATTCAGAACGAAGATAATAGTCTAGTTGAGGATAATTATTTGGTCCGATTCCTCAAGGCTCGTAGCACAATGGTACCAAGAATAATGCCAACTATAAACCAGACCCAGTATGTCATGTAAATGAAAACGCTAAACTAGATTGATATAATGCAAACAGCTAAACTAAACTTTTAATTCGCGCCAAAGCCAGTTGGCGTGCTTCTTCGTCTGTCCTGACATAATCGTCATACGTTGGGCTCTGAACGAATGTCGTTTTGGCTAAACATGATTCGATAATTTCCGAAATCTCAAGGAAACTGATTTGGTCATGCAGGAAGGCGTCTACGGCTACTTCATTGGCAGCATTGATGATACAAGGTGCATTACCGCCCCGACCAAGCGCATCGAACGCGAGTTGCAGATTGCGGAACGTTTCCAGGTCAGGCTGCTCAAACGTTAGGGCTGGGTAATCCAGAAAATTAAATCTGGGAAAATCAGATTTTAATCGATTTGGGTAACCCAGCGCAAACTGAATCGGCAAGCGCATGTCGGGCAAGCCCATCTGTGCTTTCAAACTTCCGTCTTCGAACTGCACCAGCGAATGAATAATACTCTGCGGATGCACCACTACGTCGATCTGGTTCGCACGAAGTCCGAAGAGCCACTTGGCTTCGATTACCTCCAGTCCTTTATTCATCAACGTAGCGGAGTCGATTGTAATTTTTGCGCCCATTGTCCAGTTCGGATGCTTCAACGCCTGCGATTTCGTAACCGTCGACAAAAATTCCTGCGACTTACCTCTGAACGGTCCTCCCGAAGCGGTCAGGATAATTTTCTCGATCGGGTTGTGAAATTCACCAACCAGGCACTGAAAAATGGCTGAGTGCTCCGAATCGACTGGGTAAATGTTAACGCCTTTTTGTGCGGCTAGTTGTGTGATGAGTTCACCCGCTACGACCAGCGTTTCTTTATTAGCCAAGGCAATGGATTTTCCAGCTTCGATGGCTTTAATGGTTGGCAAAAGACCGGCATAACCCACCATGGCGGTTAAAACCATGTCGACCGTATCCATCTGCACAACAGAAGCAATGGCTTTTGCACCTGCGTAAACTTTTATATTGAGAGGATCAAGTGCTGCGAACACCCGGTCGTAATACGTCTCATTGCAGATAACCACTACGTTGGGTTTCAACTCAACGGCCTGCTGAATGAGCAATTCGGCATTATTATTCGTTGTCAGTACCTCAACCTGAAATTGGTCGGGGTGATTCTTGATCACGTCGACAGCCTGCGTCCCGATGGAACCCGTTGAGCCGAGGATGGCGATATGGCGTTTTTTTATTTCGGTCATTTAATAAGCTTATCGCGGAGGTGTTGAATGTGTTGGTAATAAGGAGAGTCTAATGCTCGGATTAGACTCTCCTGAGGATAGGTTATGCGATCAATCATCGTGATCAAGACATCTTTTAAGTCAGGTAGGGTCGCTTTAATTACTTCCCAGACTCGCTCATGGTCAATACCACTATAATCGTGCGCCAGATAATTTCGCATACCGGCTATGTTTGGCCAGGGAATTTGTTGAAACTCTTTCTTTAAATCTGATTCTATTTTTTTAGATTCTTCACCGATGACTAATAAAAGTGCCCAGATTGCATTGAAATCTCTTTGATCAGCGTCCCAGGCTAATTCTTCTGCGTCAAGATAATTGTGTGCGTAAATGAAAATCTTTTCTGCACATTCCAGCATAGTAAAAATGTATACCAGGTTGTTATCACTGTACATAAATCACGTCTTTTTCCATTTTGTATTCTATGAATGGATTCATAAATCGACTATCAACTAAATCCATTTTTCTATAGAGTTTTCGTCTCAGAATACGGTGCAGTCGCTCTTTTTCGGCCTAGACCAATTTGACGTTTGATTTTAAATCATACACCAGATCAATATCACTCTTCTCATTCTGTTCATTCCGGGCAAAACTTCCATAAAGGCCGATACGTTCAATGCCAAATTCTTTTTGCAAACGTTCGCGGTTAGCCTTAAGCGTCTCCAGAATAAATTCGCGATTCACGAGCTCTGCTCTCATTTTTTAAACTTTCTTAAACCGTTTGTCTAATCTCCAGTAATCCATCCGCAATTTTCCGATCATTCGCCAGACGCGGTACTTTGTTTTGTCCGCCCAATTTACCTTGTGATTTCATGTATCGCTGAAAAGCTCCGCGTGGTAGGCTTGTCAGACGTAGTGGTTGCAGGATAGAACCCGTAATGAGGTCGTCATAATAAACGTTCAGTTCAATCAGGCGATTATCTACATCCTGTGCGAAGGCGGTTAGGTCGTGCGGGGGCGTAGCGAACTCGATTAGCCATTCGTGATATGGCAGGCCTTCTTTCGGGCTAACCATCGGCGCTACAGTGAATTCAACGACTTCGGTTTCGGGATGCTTCTGCATAGCGTCTTTCAACGCCTTCTCAACTTCCTCGCCAATTACGTGTTCGCCAAACGCAGAAATGAAGTGTTTGATACGTCCTGTTACCAATAGTCGATATGGTTCCCGGGATACGAACTTAACTGTGTCGCCGAGCGAATAACCCCATAAACCAGCGTTGTTGTTGATAATGACGGCGTAGTTTTTGCCTAACTCCACTTCTTCGATCGTTAGTCGGCGTGGATTTTCGGTGAAGAACTCGTCGGCAGCAATAAATTCAAAGAAAATGCCGCTGTCTAACAGCATCAATAAGCCTTCCTCCGTTTGTGTATCCTGAAACGCAATGAAGCCTTCGGAAGCTGGGTAGGTCTCGATGGAGTCGACGCGCTTACCAATGCTCTCGTACAATTTAGCGCGATACGGCTCGAAATTAACACCGCCGTATACGAACAGCGAAAAATCAGGGAAAACGTCTTTGATCAATTTGCCAGTACGTTCCTGAATGCGGTCGAAATACATCTGCACCCAGGGCGGAATCCCCGAAATCAGCGACATGGGTTGCGGCAGCGTTTCGTCGATGATTCGTTCTAGCTTTGTCTCCCAGTCGTCGATCGTGTTGGTTTCGTAGCTGGGTAATTGGTTGGTACGTAGATAAGCCGGTACGTGGTGATTGACAATACCCGATAAGCGCCCGATGTTGATGCCTGCCTTTTGCGTAAGCTCGGGACTGCCGGATAGAAAAATTAGTTTCTTGTCCAGGAATGCACTGTTTCCCGTTTCATGAATGTAGTTCAGTAAAGCGTCGCGTGCTGAATTGATGTGATTGGGAATGGACTCCTGCGTAATCGGAATGTATTTAGTGCCCGATGTAGTGCCTGATGTTTTAGCAAAATATAAAGGTTTGCCCTTCCAGAGTACGTCAGTTTCACCATAGAGAATCTGGTCAATGTACGGTTTTAGATCTTCGTAGTCACGTACCGGAACAGCCTGCCGAAACTCTTCGACTGTTTGCACGTCTCTAAGATGATGATCACGACCAAAAACCGTATTACGTCCGCCATCGACTAACTGCCGGAACCAGCGTTGCTGAGCCTCGGCGGGTTGATACATCCAGGCCTGCTGGCGCTCGACAACCCACTTGGCAAAAGGCGTACTGACAACTGAACGAATTCCCATAACACAACAAAGGTAAAACTAAAGAATGGTTAGTCGTTCGTTGGTAACCGTTTGTGTTTATTATATAGAAACCACTGATTACGATTGACTAATCACAAATGACGGCAATGCGTTTCTCTTGAATAATCTCTATTTTTGCAAACTTTTAAAAAACTGTACTTGTAATAAGGCTTTCTGCGTTTGACATACTAATGGGACTTTTTAATTTTCTAACCAGCGACATTGCAATTGATCTGGGCACGGCGAACACCTTGATCATTCACAAGGATCGGATTGTGGTGGATGAGCCTTCGATTATTGCCATGGACAAGGTCAGCGGTAAGGTGCTGGCGATTGGCCACAAGGCCATGCAAATGCACGAAAAGACAAACGAAAATATTAAGACGATTCGTCCCCTGAAAGACGGTGTTATTGCCGATTTTACAGCCGCCGAGCTGATGATTCGGGGGATGATCAAAATGATAGATACGGGTAGCAAACTCTTTTCGCCATCGCACCGGATGGTAATTTGTATTCCATCGGGGATTACGGAGGTGGAGAAGCGGGCTGTAAAAGATTCCGCTGAGCACGCCGGGGCGAAAGAAGTATACATGGTTCACGAACCCATCGCAGCTGCTATCGGAATTGGCATCGACATCACTCAGCCTAACGGCACGATGATTGTCGATATCGGTGGGGGAACGACTGAAATTGCGGTCATTGCGTTATCTGGTATTGTCTGCGAGCAGTCGATACGTATAGCCGGGGACGTATTTACCCGTGATATTGTCGATTACATGCGTCGGGAACACAACCTGCTGATTGGTGAACGCTCGGCGGAGCAAATCAAAATGGAAGTTGGCTCAGCCCTGCCCGAACTCGACAACCCACCATCGGACTACGAAATCCGCGGTCGTGATTTGATGACGGGTATTCCGAAGGAGATTAAAGTAACGTATAGCGAAATTGCCTATGCGCTCGATAAGTCGATCTCCAAAATTGAAGAGGCTACGATGAAAGCCCTTGAAATTTCACCACCGGAATTGTCGGCCGATATTTATACGAACGGCATTCACCTGACGGGTGGGGGTGCGTTGCTGCACGGTCTCGATAAACGACTGGGTGCTAAAACCAAGTTGCCAATTCACGTAGCTGATGACCCGCTTAAGGCCGTTGTGAAAGGCACAGGTGAAGTCATCAAGAATCTGGATATGTACCGCTCGGTACTGATTAGCTAATGTAGTGCCGGATCGATCGGACGGGTGTTCCCGCTCCTGGTCCGGCTGTGTACCTACTGCTATACAGCCGGACCAGGAAGTCCGGTACTACTTATGGGAGAGTTAGTTGACTTTTTCATCCGAAGTCGCCACTTCATTTTGTTTGTGTTGCTGGAAGTACTCTGCTTCTACTTCATTATTAACACCAGCAACTATTGGGGCGTAACGTATTTCAATACCTCAAATCGCTACGCGGCTAAGGTGTTGGCCTGGTCGAACGCGGCTAATGAATATGCGCGTTTGCGGGAGGTAAATGCCGATCTGGCTTTGGAAAACCAACGCCTGAATGCACAAATTACACAATTACTCCAAAGCAAACCTGCCGCTCCGGCTGCCTATCAGGCTGATTCTACCTTTGCTAAGCGATTTAAATTTACCGTGGCCAAAGTGTTGAATAACACGACTCAGCTGGCCAACAATTACATCACGATCGATAAAGGAACGGACGATGGGATACGACCCGGAATGGCGGTCATCTCGCCGACGGGTTTAGTGGGGAAAGTAAGCGTTTGTAGCCCGCATTTCTCCTACATCATTTCGATCCTGCATTCTGAATTTCTGGTTTCCTCAAGACTGGTAAAAGCAAATGAGATAGGGTCGTCAAAGTGGGATGGGATGAATCCGCGTTTGATAAAGATGATTGATGTTCGGCGCGACAAACCGGTTGAAAAAGGCGATTCGGTCGTAACATCAGGCTTTAGCTTAACTTTTCCGCCAGGTATTCTGATCGGACGCGTTCGGACAACGGGTGTACAACCCAACCAAACGTTTCATGATCTTACGGTCGATCTGGCAACGGATTTCAGTAATCTTGCCTTTGTGTACGTTATTGAAAACCTGCTGCAACCTGAGCAGGAGAAGCTGGAAAAACAAATTGAAAAAGAAAAATAACCCCTTCTCTAATAAGTGACGGATCATCCCCATCGACTATTGAGAAAGGAATACAACTTATAGATGACCCTACGCGAAATCCTATCCACCACAGTACTATTCGTGCTTTATCTGGCATTGCAAATCCTGCTCGTACGAAATGTTGTGCTGTTCGATTACGGATTTTGTTTCATCTACATTGCCTGCATTCTGCTTCTGCCAAACGAGATCGGTTTAACGTGGCTTTTGTTTATTGCATTTGTCATCGGCATTATCGTTGATACGTTCTACAATACGTTGGGCATACATGCAGCCGCTACGGTGTTGATGGCGTATTGTCGGCCCCTGATTGTACGAGCGCAGATTGACGTACCGGGCCTTGAAACCAGAATTGAGTTTAGCTTACGCCAATTAGGTGTCGGTGCCTTTTTTCGTTACGTATTTATTCTGGCCTTGATTCATCATACAGCCTTGTTTTTCATCGAAGCCAGCAGCCTAACGCTGATTATTCCAACCTTGATTCGGATCGGGGCCAGTACGTTATTCACGACCGTTAGTATTGTGCTGATTCAGTTTTTCACAAGGAACTAAGTGTCTTCCAGGCGCATTCGTCAGGAGTAGACGAATTCAGTTTTCTAAAACAACTTGAACACGTCTGACCTCATCAATTATGGCTGAAACACTCATTATTCCTCAAACCGATGACCGGCGGGCTGTTTATGACAGCCTCATTCCTCAGATTGCCGCCCTGATTGAAGGCGAATCCGATCTGGTCGCTAATCTGGCCAACATCACCGCTGCGTTGAAAGAAGCATTCGGATTTTTTTGGGTTGGTTTTTACTTCAAGAAAGAGAACCAGTTAGTGCTTGGGCCGTTTCAGGGACCAATCGCCTGTACGCGGATTGCGTTCGACAAAGGCGTATGCGGAGCCGCTTACACGCGTCAGGAAACCATTCTGGTTCCGGATGTTGAGCAGTTTCCCGGCCATATTGCCTGTAGCTCGGCGTCGAAATCCGAAATCGTTGTGCCCGTATTTGATCGGGAGGGAAACGTAACGATGGTACTTGACATAGACAGTGACCAGCTTGCTGATTTTAGCGAGGCTGACGCGGAGGGACTGGAGCGCATAGCAAGTTTAATTACCGCGCTTTATTAAACTGACTATCAATTAAGATGTAATTAAATCGGGAGAGGCCATTAAACCCAGGCTGGTTTTCTGCGTCTTAGGTTCGGATTTAACCCATCACAAACCATGTTTAAGAAAATTGCCCTGAGTGCCTTGATGCTCTCGTTATTCTCGTTTCCTTTACTGGCGCAACAAAACACGACGCCTGACGCACAATCTCAGTCGACTACGCGAATGGGACGTAACCGTTCCATGCAGCAACGTCCAATGGCTGATCCGGAAACGCGTGCCCGCAAGATGACGGACCGTATGACTCAACAGTTAGGTTTAGATCAGACGGCGTCACAAAAAGTATATGATGCCACGCTGACACATGCCCAGAAAGTGGATGCCATTCGCGCTAATTCTGACGACAAAGGTGCCAAAGCACAGGCGTTGAAAGCCAATGCTGACGATTACAAGGCTAAAATGAAAAGTATCCTGACGCCCGATCAGTTTACCAAGCTTGAGTCGATGAGAGACAAAATGCGCCACGGCCGCGGTCGTCCCAACGACATGAAAGAGGAGAGCGATCGGAAGTAATCAACCGATAAGAACAAAAGCCGAATGCCTGTCCATTGAACGAATGAATCAATGGACAGGCATTCGGCTTTTACTTTATACTGTATAATTTTCACAAGGAGAGCTTGGTTGCAGTAAAGTTTGGGCGGTTAAGACTTTTTGGTATAAATCGATCATTTCCAAAGCCATGTCATCTTTCCTTTCCCGTCGGTCCTTTATTCGGCAGTCGTCACTGGCGACTATAACGAGCGTAGCGGCTCCGACGATTCTCTCTGCAAAAGCTTCGCGAAAGAATACCGATACGGTCATGTTGGGGCATAACGGATTCCGGTATCGGGTTGTGCCGGGTTGGGGCGTTCTGGACGCGGGTAAGAATCCCGTAAACGATTGCCACGAAATGGTACAGGATGCGAAAGGACGTATCATTTTGCTGACCAACGAGACAAAGAACAACATCATCGTTTACGACAAGTCTGGTAAACTTCTCGAAACCTGGGGCACCACTTACCCTGGCGCACACGGTCTGACGCTTGGCGGAGAAGGGAACGATCAATACTTGATTATTACGGATTATGAGCGTCATCAGGTTGTCAAAACTGACCTGAAAGGCCGCGAATTAATGAAATTAGAGTATCCGAGAGAAACGGGTAAATACGATCATCCGACGCAGTTCAAACCTACCGAAACGGCAATTAATCCAGCCAATGGCGATATCTACGTAGTGGACGGCTATGGCCTGAATTACGTTATGCAGTATGATAAAAATGGTAAACTGATCCGGACGTTTGGTGGCAAAGGCGAAACCAACGATACGTTCGATTGCTGCCACGGTATTATCGTGGACCGGCGTGTGGCCGCCAGCCCGACATTGTTGATTACCGATCGTCGGCATAATGCGCTCAAACGATTCTCGCTGGATGGGAAATATATGTCGACCATTGCCTTGCCCGGTTCCTATATCTGTCGGCCCGTTATTCATGGCGAGAATATCTACGGAGCTGTTTTCCGCAGTACGTCCGATGCGTATCCAGATTCAGGGTACATTACCATTCTCGACAAAAGCGACCGGGTTGTATCGACGCCAGGTGGTACGGAACCCATCTATCAGGATGGTAAACTGGCCGAGCAGCGTAAAGACCGGAACAATTCGCCGTTTCTACACCCGCACGACGTACTGGTTGATGAAGACCACAACGTTTATGTGGCGCAATGGGCGTCGAAAAAGACTTATCCAATTAAATTAGAGCGCGTTGCCTGATGTCAATGTGCTGATGAATATGTTAATTCTGTTGCAGGCAACAACGTCACCACCGTCTGACTGGGTTTTGTTCTGGGGGCATTTTCACCCGCTTATTGTTCATTTACCGATTGGCTTTCTGCTGATTGCAGGTCTGCTTGAACTGGACCGGCTGACGCGCCGAAATTCGGTCAGCCCGCACACCATTACGTTGATTCTATTCTGGTCGGCTGTGAGCGCGACGATGGCCTGTATCTTTGGCTATATGCTGTCACTGGCGGGAGGGTATGATACCGAAACGCTCAGTTCACATAAATGGCAGGGTATTGCCGTGGCTATTTTTGCGTGGCTAGCCTGGTCCGTGAAATCTGAAAATCTGGGACGTATCATTTCCTTTGCGCCCCTGCTGTATTTGCCTGCCCTGGGTATCGCGTTAGTGCTGCTGCTATCGACGGGTCACTTGGGTGGAAACCTGACACATGGTTCAGATTATCTGACTCAATACGCACCTGGCCCAATTCGTTCACTGGCCGGTTTATCACCGAAACAGCCGGAAATTAAGTTTGAGCCGATTACGGACGTGAACCAGGCAAAAGTATACCAGCAGATTATCAACCCAATTTTGCAAACACGCTGTGTGCAATGCCACAATGCCGATAAGTCGAAAGCAGGGCTGCGATTAGATTCGCCTGATAAGATTACGAAAGGTTCCGAAGATGGCCCTGTACTCGTAGCAGGTAAAAGCAGCAATAGCGACTTGGTAAAGGTCTGTCTGCTACCGGAAGAAGATGATCACCACATGCCGCCAAAGGGAAAACCACAGCTGACCGAAAGTCAGATTGCCTTGCTAACCTGGTGGATCGATCAGGGCGCTACGTTCGACAAGAAAGTGTCGGACCTTAAGGTAAACGATGCCATTCGTCCCGTTTTAGCTTCGTTGGGCGGTAACGGTCCTGTCGAGACTGGCGGATCAAACGTAGCGGCTTCTGGACCCGCTCCCGAATCGCCAGTGCTGACTATGAAATTACCGGCCGCCGATCCGAAAGTTATTGACGAGGTCAAGAAAGCGGGCTTGCTGGTATTGCCCTTATCGAAAGAGCAAAATCAACTGGAAGTTAGCGCGGTTAATGCCCGGACGTTTAACGATGCGCAAGCGTCTATTTTGCCGAAGCTTAGCAAGCAGATTGTCTGGTTACGGTTAGGCGATACCGAAATCTCCGACGCTACGTTAACGCAGCTAGCAAAACTAAAAAACCTTCAGAAGCTTCATCTGGAACAAACCAAGATTACCGATGCCGGATTGAAGCAACTCAAAGGACTGACCAATCTGGAATATTTAAATTTATACGGCACCGTCATTACCGACGCCGGACTGGCTGATTTAGCCAATCTGAAAAACCTGAAAACCGTATATCTCTGGCAAACCAAAGTGACAGAGCAGGGCATTTCTGAGTTGAAAAAAGCCTTACCGAAACTCGACGTAATTGGCGGCTTAGACGAAAAAGCGATTGCTGAACTTGCCAAAACAGCTGCGGAGCAGAAAAGCGAGGAGAGCAAGAAGCCTTGAACTAATCAATTGAGCGTAGCACTCAAACTACGCTCAACTATTCATATAAAATCAATACGTCAGCATTCGATCTCGGGCAACCGTTCGCCACTCGCCAGTTACTTCTTCATCTTCAATCGTGAATCCGCGTTCGTACAAAGCACAGGTTGGACAGATATGGTTGGGCAGCCCGTACAATACGTCGCCAACGCGGTATGAATGCCCTTCGCCTGCTTCCACTACCAAATGCTCTTCACTCTGACCGACAGCTTTCAATTCGGGTGCGTTCAGGAACGTAACGCGTTGTTCTAACGGACACTCAGCAGCTACGGATTTGTGGCCTAAATCAAGGCAAATTTTCGTTGGACTGGGCAATGAGATAACCCGAGTTACCACGAGAACGGCTGGTTGAAAAGGCTGCTCGGGTAAAATATCGCGGTACGTTCTGTCCCAATACACAAACGTACCTGGACTGCACTCTACTTCCCCACGCTGGGCGTGAATCGGGAACGTAGGACTGCCTCCGGCTACAATAATTGGCCTTTCAAACCCGAGCGATAGGAGTTTGTCGCGCAGCTGTTCTACCGGCAGGAAAGCGCTATTTGTCTCCTCCGTCCGAACCGCAATATCCGGGTGACGCATGTGGCCATCATAGGCGTGCAAACCGACGGGCTTTATTCCTTCCAGCCTGGCAAGTTCGGCGTAAAGGGTTAGTACGTTCTCGTCGGGCGTAATACCCGTACGGTTCATTCCTACATTCAGGTCAATGTATACCGGGATAACGATACCCGCTTCTACAGCCTGTTTTGATAGTTCACTGGCTGTATCGATGTTGTCGACCAGACAGGAAAATTTCGTGTCTGGATACGCTTTGATCATCTCCAGCAACCGGTGCATTTTCACCCCGTTGGGTTGATAGGCCAGTAATACGTCCGACGCTCCGCACTGAGCCAGCATGTCAGCTTCGGCGATGGTGGCGCATTTAAATTTACGGATACCCGCTTCCAGCATCAGTTGGGTGGCTTCGCGGGTTTTATGCGTTTTTACGTGCGGCCGTAAACGATTTATGTCATCAATAGAACTTGTCAGAAATGCAATATTCTGTCGGACCCGATTCACGTAAATCGCTAAAGCCGGTGTATCGAGCTGAGACAGATCATTAATCTGATACCAGGATGTTTCTTGCATTGATTAGACGAGTTCAAAAAGAGCTTCGATTTCAACCGGAATATTATCGGGCAGCGATCCCATACCAACTGCCGAGCGAACCCCAATACCATTTTCTTCACCCCAAACGGCCGCAAATAATTCACTGCATCCATTAATAACGTACGGATGGCGTTTAAAATCAGGTGTACAATTAACCATACCCAGAACCTTGATTACGCGCTTGACCCGGTCGAGGCTTCCTAAATTGGTACGTATGGTCGATAAAATCGCCAGACCAACCTGACGGGCAGCTAATTTCCCCTCGTCGATATCCATGTCATCACCGATACGGCCAATAATCAGACTTTTATCGTCTTTGACAGTTCCATGACCTGATACGTAGAGATACTTACCGTCGATGAGATAAGGTTTATAAACGCCCAGTGGCTGGGGTGCTGGTGGTAATGAAAGACCTAGTTTTGCAAAAGAGGCTTCAGGTGAAAGATCGTTGGTTGGCATAAGAGAAACAGGTGCAATTGGTTTGAGCGTCCAAATTACGGGATTCGCTAAATATTCTCACGCTAATTATTTTGTTCTGATCAGAGGCTTCTCCGTTGCTGAAAAAATTATGTGTTAGCGTAGTTTAATCCTAAAAATGAACTGAACCAGGCGATTGTTTTGTTACACAGGTCCCCACAGTTCTACGCTTTACCGCGTCACTTTGTGTTTGCTTGTCTGGTATTTCTCTGGCGACTGATAAGCTGGTTGCGCGATGTGAAAATTGGCTGTTTACGAGATAAAATAGTCCATTTTTATTAGGCCTAATATCGTTAATTTTGTAGAGTTGTTTCATTATCAACTTGTTGTTAGCTAGCATGCCCGTTTGGTCCGATATACGCTTACGCTACGTTCTGCTCAGTGCAACGGCTGGTTTGTTTAGCGCGTCGATTTGGCTCACCGCCTGCCAGAAATCGGTTGAAAAACCCGCCGAGATTGTTGCAGCAGAAGCCAGTCTGCCCCAGAAAGTCGATTATAATCTACACGTAAAGCCCATTTTATCCGATCGCTGCTTTGCTTGCCATGGTCCTGACAAAGCAAAACAACAGGCCGGTCTACGGCTGGATACGCCTGAAGGTGCTTACGAAGCCTTAGCCAAAAGTGGCCACAAAGCTATCGTGCCAGGCGATTTGGCGGGTAGCGAGTTGGTGCATCGAATTCTCTCTACCGATCCCGACGAAATGATGCCGACGCCAAAGTCGAACCTGACGCTGACGACGGAAGAGAAAGCTATGCTGATTCGTTGGGTGGAGCAGGGCGCGGAATACAAACAGCACTGGTCGCTGATTGCGCCGACGATGCCGGAGATTCCGAACGTTAAAGACGAACGGTGGGTGAAAAACGACATTGACCGGTTTATTCTTGCGACTCAGGATGCTAAAAAATTACTGCACGCGTCCGAAGCGGATAAAACAACGCTGCTCCGCCGTGTTACGCTTGATTTAACCGGCTTACCCCCGACGCCTGCTGAAGTCGACGCGTTTCTAGCGGATAAATCGCCGAATGCCTACGAGAAAGTTGTTAATCGCTTACTGAACAATCCACATTACGGTGAACGGCAAGCGGTTGAATGGCTGGACGTAGCACGTTATGCCGATACGGATGGGTATCAGGACGATGGTCTCCGAACGATCTGGCCGTACCGTGACTGGGTCATTCGGGCGTTTAACCGTAACCTCTCGTTTGATCGCTTCGTTACGTGGCAATTGGCGGGTGATCTGTTACCAAATCCAAACCAGAATATGTTGTTGGCTACGGCCTTCAATCGAAATCACCAGCAAAGCCAGGAGGGGGGTATCGTTGATGAAGAGTACCGAACAGAATACGTAGCAGACCGGGTCAATACGTTCGGAAAGGCTTTTTTGGGACTGACAACTGAGTGTGCCCGTTGCCACGATCATAAATACGACCCGATCAGTCAGAAAGATTATTATTCGCTGTATGCTTTCTTCAACACGAACAACGAACGGGGGCAGATTCCGTATAATGGGGAAGCCGCTCCCACCATTACGTTGACGACACCTCAAACGGACGCTCAACTGAAATACATCCGAGAGAAACTGACTCCCTTAGAGCAAAAACTTAATGCGAATCAGCCTGCGTATCAACAGCATTTTAATCAATGGCTAACAACGAACGCATCGACTGCGTCCAGCAAACTGTCGGACGTAGGACTGATTGCTCATTACACGTTCGATGAAGCCGATCGGACGGACATTAAGGCATTTGTAAAAGCTGACAATGAGAAACGTAAGCTGGAGCGGGAAAAACGGAAACAGGAAGAAGAACGGCTGAAGAAGCTTGGCAAAAAACTGCCGGAAGAAAAGAAAGTTGTCAAGCGGAAAACCAAAGAAGAACTCTGGAAAGATCCACGTAACGCGTTTGCCAATGAGGTGAACGATACAATTCTGGCTTGGTTGGGTGGCGATTCCGACAACCTGCCCTACACTGTTCCCGGCCGCTTCGGAAATGCCCGCTATTTACCCGGCGATAGTTACATTAGCCTGCCTTCTAATTTTGGCGTTTTTGAACAGAACGAACCGTTTACGATCAGTAGCTGGTTTAATTTGGCTAAAGCTAACAGCGCTGCTACGTTACTCGGACGTACGACCGGACCGATGGATGGGCAGCGCGGTTACCAGCTCGATCTATTGGCCGACGGTCGGCTGAAACTGACCCTAAGCCACGTTTGGCCAGCCAATGCGCTCGATATTGAGTCGGTTGATAAAGTGCCTGTCCATCAATGGTTTCAGATAGCGTTTACGTATAACGGCCTTGGAAAAGCAAATGGGCTGAGCTTATACCTGAACGGCAAGCCGATGCGTACGCGAGTCGTTACGGACAATCTAAAGCACAGCATTGTTTGGGGAAAAAACAAAACGCACTGGGTGCAGCATCCATTTTACATCGGTCGGATGCACGATTATTTTTACAAGGATATCGCCGTCGATGAACTCCGTATCTACAATCGTTGTCTGACGCCCCTTGAAATGACTCACTTGGCAGGTGGCCCCGATGCCCTTGCGCTTGCCCTGCAAACGCCAACGGCCAAACGTACTCCGGTGCAACGGGCGGGATTATACAGCTATTACGTAACGACCCAGGATTCGGTTTATCGGAAAAACTTTACCGAAGCCATGAAACTGCGTGGTGAGGAACTGATGCTGTACACCAACTCTGATCAGGTCATGGTGATGAATGAGCAGAAATATCCCCGCGTCTCGCATTTGCTGAAACGGGGGGCTTACGACGCGCCGGGTGAGCTAGTAAAACCGGCCGTCCTGCACAGCATGACGCCTATGCCGGATAATTTTCCTAAAAATCGGTTAGGCTTAGCCAAATGGCTGGTGATGCCTGAAAACCCGCTGTTTAGCCGGGTGATGGTAAACCGATTCTGGCAGCAGTATTTCGGTCAGGGAATTGCCAAAAACAGCGATGATTTTGGTAATCAGGGCGCTTTGCCCACTCATCCCGAATTGTTGGATTATCTGGCGGTTAAATTCAGAGAAACAGGATGGAATGCGAAGGCGATGCATAAGCTGATTGTTATGTCTGCTACGTATCGTCAGTCATCTAATGTGCCGGAAAAAGCGCGGGAGGCTGATCCTGACAATATATTCCTGACGCGCGGGCCAAGTTATCGGATGTCGGCGGAGCAAGTGCGCGATAATGCCTTGGCAGCGAGTGGGCTGCTTACTCAGCGTATCGGTGGACCAAGTGTGCTACCGTATCAACCCGCTGGTATTTGGGAAGCCCTGGCAACACGTAACGCCGTAAAATACGTGCAGAGCAAGGGCGATAGTTTGTATCGTCGGTCGATGTACACGATCTGGAAACGGTCGTCGCCCGCGCCAATGATGCTCAATTTCGATGCTGCCGAACGGCATACGTGCATTGTTAAACGACAGAAAACCAGTACACCTTTACAGGCACTCGTTACGCTCAACGATCCACAGTTTGTTGAAGCGGCCCGTGTATTGGCGCAAAAAGAAGGAGGAAAGGGGAGAAAGGATGAAGGGGAATTAATCAATGAATTCTTCAAAGCGGTGATTAGCCGACCGGCTCGCCCGCAGGAGCTTTCGTTGATGAAACAGCTTTACGACGAAGAACTGGCGGATTTTAAAAAGAATCCGAAACGAGCTTCAGAATTGCTGTCGGTAGGAGAGTACCCAGTCGATAAAACGCTGAACTCGGCTGAATTAGCGGCCTGGACTGTAGTGACGAGTACGATAATGAATTTTGACGAAGCGATTATAAAGCGATAAGTATGCGATTTAGTTTGTTAATTGTCTTGCTGACAGTAAGTGTACTTTGGTCCAATGCGGCTTTTTCTCAGAATAAGTTGTCGGTCTTGAGAGCGGGTGGAAAGTCTTTATCCATACGCATTGATACAGATTATTATCCAAATAGATGGACTATTGATCCCAGTGTCAAGCCCGATAGATTCGATGTTTCCATTAAATCGAAGCCGGTACGGGTGGCGTTTATTGCAGAGAAAGACTCTGTTGTTCGTGAAATCAAAGCAAACGACGTAGTGGATTTCATTGTCCTGACGCCCGCTGGCGATAGCGCGTATACGCAGATTCGTGGACTGCGCTACGTGGAACCTGCTCTATTCACTACGTCTTATAATAAAGCGCATACGGGAAAAACGTTTGTCGAGATTCCGGAGACGTATGAATTAATTAATACCGTTTTCGCCCTGACGAAAGCAGCACAACAGAACGATGATTTGATAGAAAAGAATACCCCTTATTACAAGGACGTAATAGCGCATTTTTCGGCCTATAAAAATGAGCCAATTGTGACGGTTATGGATTCCATTCTCACAAAAAACGAAAGTCAGTACTTTCCGTTGAAAATGGATGCTTATGCATTTTCACTTGACCGAAAAGGGATTATTCAACAGAGTTCGGTTTATGACCGGGTTGCGTGGGGAAAGGAAAATTCGCTTAGGCCTTATGTTTTGCCATTACAGCGATTTGCTGCCAAAACTAAGTTCATGGATTTCTATAGAAAACACCAGCCTTACTACAATCAATTGATCAGAGCGTATCAAGATTCCTTAGACGTAGCAAGCATGCAAACGTGGTTGAACGTAAACTTTCCAGGTACGCACTACGACTCCTTCAAAATTATCTTTTCGCCATTGGTTAGTGGAAATCAATCGGCCAACTGGTTTGAAAATAACGGTTTTCGCGAAGCACAGGCGCATGTAAATTTTCCGTTTCCTAACAAATCCGACGCTGATTTCTCAGCGAAGGCAGTTCAGGTAAGAAATGGTAATATTGTTTTTACCGAATTAAATCATGCGTTTATTAATCCAGAGGCCGACAAAGCTCAGTATAGAAAAGCGTTAACGTCTGCTCTGGCTAAACGGGATGCCTGGATCGACGAGCGAAAACCGGCTAAAAATTATGACAATACGTATGCCTGTTTTAACGAGTATATGAATTGGGGATTGGTCAGTTTACGCTACGTTGATTTTGCCCCTAAAAACGAACTGCCAGCGTTGCTCAAACGTATCGAGACGATGATGGTTAATTACCGGGGATTCAAAAAGTTTGCTGAATTCAATCAGTTTCTGGTGCCTCTTTATCAACACAGACATACCGGAACAACGGTTGCCGATTTATATCCTCAAATCATCAATTGGTTCGAAACCAACAAACAACAGAATTGAACGAGTTATGGCTGATATTCAGGATCAAATACATGACCAGCTTAGCCGCCGGAATTTTCTGGGTCAGGCCAGTGCAGGTTTAGGTACCATAGCGCTGGCGTCGTTGCTAAATCCCACGAATTTGTTTGCGGGAACACCTGCGTCCAGCATGAATGCGCCGGGAGAAAACCCGCCGGTTGGTAAGCCACACTTTCCGCCGAAAGTAAAACGCATTATTTATCTGTTTCAGAGCGGGGCACCTTCGCAACTGGAACTATTCGATTATAAGCCGAAACTTGAGGCCATGTGGGGGCAGGATTTACCCGCGTCGGTACGTAACGGTCAGCGCTTAACGGGTATGAGCGCCGGTCAGAGCCATTTTCCGTTGGCTGCATCCAAATACAAATTCGCACAATACGGTCCCAGCCGGATGTGGATTAGTGAATTGTTGCCACACACGGCCAGTATCGCCAACGACCTGACGTTTGTTCGATCCCTGCATACGGAAGCCATCAACCACGACCCCGCCGTTACGTTCTTCCAGACAGGAAGCCAACAGGCGGGTCGTCCATCGTTTGGCTCCTGGATTAGTTACGGATTAGGGTCTGACAACCAGAATCTTCCGTCGTTTGTCGTGTTGTTATCCAAAGGTCGTGATGGTGATCAGCCCTTGTATGCCAAACTCTGGAGTAATGGCTTTCTGCCATCGGTCCATCAGGGCGTTGTGTTTCGGTCGGGGCCAGATCCGGTGTATTACCTGAACAATCCGCCGGGTGTTGACAAAACCAGCCGTCGGCGGATGCTCGATTATTTGGGTAAACTCCATCAGGAACAGTTCAAGCACGTACTGGACCCGGAAATCAATAACCGGATGGCCCAGTACGAAATGGCGTACCGCATGCAAACGTCCGTTCCGGAAACGCTGGATATTTCGAAAGAACCCGACTATATTTTCGATATGTACGGACCAGAGAGCCGTAAGCCTGGCACGTTTGCGGCCAACTGCTTGCTGGCGCGAAAACTGGTCGAAAAAGATGTGAAGTTTGTGCAACTCTATCACCAGGGCTGGGACCAGCACAGCAATCTGCCGAACGACATCAAGATTCAGGTAAAAAGTGTAGACCAGCCCTCGGCGGCCCTGATCCAGGATCTAAAACAGCGTGGTTTGCTCGATGATACGTTGGTAATCTGGGGTGGTGAGTTTGGGCGTGGAAGCTACTCACAAGGGAAGCTCGCCAAAGACAATTACGGTCGAGACCACCACCCGCGAGCGTTCACGGTCTGGATGGCAGGTGCAGGGGTTAAGAAAGGCGTAGTGTATGGGGAAACCGACGATTTTGGCTACAACGTAGTGAAAGAACCGGTTCACGTCCACGATTTTCAGGCGACAATCCTGCATCTGCTGGGCATTGACCACGAAAAACTAACTTTCAAAAGCCAGGGCCGGCGTTATCGACTGACTGATGTTCATGGTAAGGTTGTGAAGCCGCTGCTGGCTTAGGAGAGATTTAAGAGAGGACGGACGAGGCCTATAAGGTTTTACAACCGTATAGGTCTTATTTTTGCGCCATGCAGCAACAACTAGATACGTGGATACGGGCAGCCATTCGCTGGTTTGGCTATGAACCCAACCGTGATTTATCGGGCTGGATATTGCTTATAATTGCTTTCGTGCTGGGTCTGGCAATTGATTTCGTCATTACACAAATCATTCGATTTATTGCGCGTCGCCGACCCTTCCAGACCATAACCCTGCTTCAAACCTATGTTCGTTGGGCATTTTGGGTGTTCGTACCGTCATCATTATTTCTACTGGCAACGAATATTCAGTCGGCACGATTTCTGCGTAGGCATCCTGTTGCCGAAAAATCAGCTGAAATTCTGTTTTTGATTACCTCTACCTGGTTAATTATCCAGTTATTGAAGGTTGCCGAGCTGCGACTGATTCAGCAATATGATACCACGAAAGATGCCAATCTGTCGCAACGGAAATTTGTGACGCAGGTACGGTTCTTTCGCCGGACGATAGCGATTATGGTTATCGTTCTTGGGGCCTCGTTGCTGCTCATCTCGTTTCAGGGAAGTCGAAAAGTAGGGCTGAGTGTACTGACCTCGGCTGGGGTCGTTTCCGTCGTGATTGGCTTCGCAGCTCAGAAAACGCTGGCTAATTTACTGGCGGGTATTCAGATTGCCTTCAATCAGCAAATTCGACTGGACGACGCCGTAGTTGTTGAGAAAGAGTGGGGGCGTATCGAAGAAATTAATCTGACTAGTGTTATTGTCCGTCTGTGGGATCGGCGTCGACTGATTTTGCCGATTACCTATTTCGTTGAGACACCGTTCGAAAACTGGACTCGCTCTGATGCTTCGATCATCGGCTCTGTCTTTTTATACCTGGACTATAACATTCCCGTTGACAAAATCCGGGCAAAAGCACGGGAGTTTGCCGAAAACGATCCGCTCTGGACGGGTGAAAGTTTTGCTGTACAGGTAACCGACACAACGCCCACCTGCATTCAGGTGCGTGTACTGGTCTCCGCCCCCGATGCCCCTTCTGCGTTTGACTTACGCTGCCATATGCGCGAAAACCTCATTGCCTTTATCCGCGATGAGTACCCACAAAGTCTGCCACAAACACGGTTAATGTTAGCTGAAGAACTGAAACCGAAGCAGGAAATATAACGTCTTCCCAGCTATCTACTCTTCCCAGCCGAAAGACCGTTCAATCGCTTTTTGCCACCCGCGCATAAGTCGTTTCCGTTGCGTATCGTCCATGTCGGGTTCGTAGGTTCTGGCAATGCCCCAATTCTGATGCAGGTCGTCCAGATTCTTCCAGTAGCCGACGGCTAAACCGGCGGCATAGGCGGCACCAAGAGCGGTCGTTTCGGTCATGCGTGGGCATACGACAGGACTGTTCAGCATGTCCGCCTGAAACTGCATCAGCAACGAATTGACTACCATTCCCCCATCGACACGTAGCGATTTGAGCGATACGCCCGCATCCTTTTCCATAGCCCGCACTACGTCGACTGTTTGATAAGCGGTTGCTTCCAGAACTGCCCGCGCCAGATGGCCTTTGGTCACGAAACGAGTCAGACCCGCAATAACGCCCCGCGCATCGGCTTTCCAGTGAGGGGCATACAGGCCCGAAAAAGCAGGCACAAAGTAAGTGCCACCATTATCTTCGACCGAGCGGGCGAGGGTTTCGATGTCTGTACTCTTTTTGATAATCCCCAGATTGTCGCGCAACCACTGTACCAAAGCACCCGTAATCGCTACGCTGCCTTCGAGTGCGTAATGAACCGGTTGATTCTGAAATTGATACGCTACGGTCGTCAATAAGCCGTACGTCGAATTTCGTAGCTCTGTGCCGGTATTCATGAGCAGAAAACAACCCGTGCCGTATGTATTTTTGGCTTGCCCCGGTTCATAACAGGTTTGCCCGACCAGAGCGGCCTGCTGATCGCCCAGGATACCCGCTATTGGAACGCCGGGTAAAACTTCTGACGAAACGGTACCGTATACTTCACTGCTTGGCCGAATCTCAGGGAGCATGGCCCGAGGAACGGTGAAATCAGTAAGCAACTGATCATCCCAGCTCAGCGTGTGAAGATTCATCAGTTGAGTTCGACTCGCGTTCGTTACGTCCGTGAGGTGTAGACCACCCGCCGTGCCTCCGGTTAGGTTCCAGACCACAAACGTATCCATGTTTCCGAAAAGCGCGTCACCTCGTTCGGCGTCTTCGCGAAGTCCCGCTACGTTGTCCAGCAGCCATTTCAGTTTCAGGCCACTGAAATACGTAGCTAGTGGCAGACCGGTTTGGGGACGGAAACGATCCTGACCTTTCTCTTTTGAGAATTCAGTGACCAGATCGGCTGTACGCATATCTTGCCAGACGATGGCGTTGTAATACGGTTTACCCGTCCGTCGATTCCAGACAACGGTAGTTTCCCGTTGGTTTGTAATGCCAACGGCCACAATATCCTGAACCAGCAGCTTACTTTTTATCCGGGCCAGGGCAATGACTTCGAGCGTATTCCGCCAGATTTCCTCTGGATCATGTTCAACCCAGCCTGGCTGTGGGTAAATCTGTTTATGCTCTTTCTGAGCCAGTGAAACAATCTGACCCTGCCGATCGAAGACAATGCAACGTGTGCTGGTGGTTCCCTGGTCAATGGCGGCTACGTACTGAGGCATAGAGTTTTTTGGAGAGAATAAGAATTATAACGCATACCACCGAATCAGGAATCCGCCAATGGCGGCTCCGACTAATGGGGCTACGATTGGGATCCAGGCATAACTCCAATCGGAAGAACCTTTGTTGGGAATCGGTAACAGAGCATGGGCCAGACGTGGGCTGAAATCACGGGCGGGACTCATGGCATAACCCGTAGTACCACCAAGCGAAAGCCCAATGCTCCAGACCAGAATACCAACCAGGTAAGGCCCAACGCCGATGGCCAACTCGCCCAGATTTTTAGAAGAAATACCCGCCAGCCCCAGAATGAGTACCAGCGTTGCCAGGGCTTCACTGAGGAAGTTAGCCCCCTTGCTGCGAATAGCCGGACCCGTGGAGAAACAGGCTAGTTTATCGAACGGGTCGGGGGTGGCTGCCCAATGGGGGAGGTAGTGTAGCCAAACTAACGTAGCACCCAGAAAAGCGCCGATCATTTGAGCGGTGATATAAGGGGCAATATGGCTGAAATCGTTTGTAGCAACGGCGAACGCGACCGTAACAGCCGGATTCAAGTGGGCATCGAGACTGCCGAAAGCTTTAGATACGAAAACCCCCATGGTCACGGCAAACGCCCATCCGGCCGTAATGACGATCCAGCCCGATGATTCTCCCTTGGTTTGCTTAAGAACTACATTCGCAACAACGCCATTACCTAACAGAATAAGCACCATCGTGCCAATTAATTCACCAAGAAAGGGAGAAGTATGCATGAAAAATAAAAAGTGGTTAGTCGATTGTTGTTCGTCAATAAGTAAGTATCGCAACGGATTTACCTATCGACTGGTAACAAACGGCTAACCACTGCTTCATGGTTTAGGAATAATTTGTGCAAATTAAATCATATTTTTAATCCTATTCTAAACTATAGCAAAGAATTCACTGTTTCGTTACCCCATTCTTTTGCCTATTAGCCTGATGAAAACGATTCTTTTTGAACAGACTGGCAAGCCTGCTGACATCCTTCGCCTGACTGACGCGCCCCTACCTGAACCTGGACCGAATGAGGTTCGTATCAAGGTTATTGCCAGCCCAATTAATCCATCGGATCTGATGTTCGTTCAGAATCTGTACGGGATTCGCCCGACTCTGCCATCAGGCGCGGGTTTTGAAGGTGTTGGTATTGTCGATGCCTTAGGTGAAGGGGTTCAGATGCAGACTGGGACGCGGGCGAGTTTTACGGCCGTTGGTACGTGGTCGGAGTACGCGATTGCACACCAGCGAAGCCTCATCCCAATCCCCGATTCGATACCGGACGACGTAGCGGCTCAATTATTTGTCAATCCGTTTACGGCGTATGCGATGGTGCAGGATTCGGGCGTACCCGAAGGGGGCTGGCTAATGCTTACGGCAGCCGGGTCGGCGTTCGGTAAGCTGGTGATTCAGTTTTGCCAGATGCGTGGAATCAGAACCATCGGCACTGTCCGACGGAATGATCTCAACGACGAATTAAAAGCATTGGGTCTAACGGAAGTCATTAACGTAGAAACGGAAAACCTGCCTGCTCGTGTCAAACAGATTACGGACGGGGCGGGCGTTACCTGCGTACTTGATGCCGTTGGCGGACAAACGGCCTCTGACGCGCTCAAATGCCTGGGTCGGGGTGGCACCATGATCATTTACGGCGTTCTGAGTTTGGATGACCCTAGCGTTAACGCAGGACTGATGATCTTTCGGGAATTGACCATCAAAGGATTCTGGCTAACGGACTGGATGCGTCGGGTGGATAGCCAGATCCGGCAGGACGTAGCGAAAAATGTAGTTAACCTGTTGGCCTCAGGGAAAATTCAGTTGCCAATTGACGCTTCGTATCCACTCGACCAAATCGCCGAAGCCGTCGAACATGCTGACCGGCCCGGACGCTGGGGGAAAATTCTGCTAAAGCCTTAAGAGACAATGTGGTGTGATGTGGTGATGTGGTGTCAGGTTCAGAACCTGACACCACATCACCACATCACACCACATTGTCTCTTAAGGCTTCTGATAAACCCGTACATAGTCAACTTCAAATCGATTCGGGAACGTAGTGGCTGATGGATCTCCACCGTTATCGCCCCCAATTGCCAGATTGAGCAGCAGGTAATGCGGTTGAGTGAATGGGTTACGACCTGTTCCATCCTGATTGACTGTCTCCGCGAGCAAGACCTCATTGAGCAATTGATCGTCAACGTAAAGTCGGATAGCTTTTTCATCCCAATCCATACGCCAGACATGAAATTTCTTTGCCCAGTCAGAGTCTGTAAAGGAGGTGATTAGCTTTTTTGTGCTACGCCATTTTGCTGTGTACCGTTTATCCGTTGCCCAGGCGACATTGGCCAGAAGCATATTTCGGTAGTATTCCATAATATCGATTTCGCCGTTCGACGGCCACTCTCCCGAAACGCCCAGCGTCCAGAAGGCAGGCCATAAGCCGGGGCTAATGTCGATACGCCCTCTCATGTCAAACCGCCCGTACTGCCAACTGTGCAGACCATTTGTGTGGAGGCTGGATGCCGTATAGTCGATAGATGGACGGCTTGTTTTCCAATCGGAACTATTGGCCTGATACCTTGGATTAGGTCGATGCTCACGACGACCTTCGATGATGAGCAGGCCCTTTTCGCAACGGGCATTGTCGGGCTGATACCACTGGTGTTCGTGGTTACGGACAAATCCCTGTTCAAACTTCCAGTTTTTGGGATCGGGTGCTCCGTCCGTGTTGAATTCATCCGCCCAGACCAGTTTCCAGGTTGTATCGACTTTGGGGCGACGAGATGTTGTGTTAATCAGTTTTCTTCCATCTTCAGCAGGCACCAGCAGGTATAAAAGTGGCAGAAAAATCAGTACGTTCATGAATAGGGCTGAGAAAGGAATGGACATGTAATATAGTGTTTGACCCCGCTGGGGTCAGATGTTTATAGAGACAATTATCTACTATAAATATCTGATCCCAGCGGGGTCAAACGTGGCAAATCTGATTCGCCATTCTACACTTTATTCGGATCGGGGTGCTTGTAGGGATCGCGGTAAGCACGCGCCAGAAGTTTATTCGTTTCCCGATCGCCCACGATTTCCCGTTTCTGAGGATCGTACACAATCGGTCGCCCCGTTTTCATGGATAAATTGGCCAGAATGCAACTCGCTGTAGAAATATGTCCTTCTTCAATGTCGGCAACCGGACGGCTTCCTTTGTCGATGGCATCCAGGAAATTAAGCATGTGCAGACGAGTGGCCGGGGCGGCATTCAACTCAATTTTCGGATTGGTCGGTTCGGTAAGATCTTCAGGGTACTTTTCTTTCTCGTACACTACGTCTTTGTGGATCTTCTGCCCATCTTTTCCTTCCGGAACAAAATCGTAGGCCATCGTGCTGCCCCACAACGTACCCTTATCGCCATACAACGTAAAGGACCATGGATAATCCGGGTTGTTAGGCGTACCCCAGGTGCGGTGTTGCCAGACGCAGTTTAGCCCATCGTATTCAAAAACAGCCGATTGTGTGTCGGATATATTGGACTTGCCATCCTTCTGAACATAAATACCGCCTTCCGAACTGATTCGTTTTGGCCAGCCTAGTTTCAACATCCAGCGTACCGTATCGAACATATGGACGCACATATCGCCCGTGATTCCGTTGCCATATTCCATGAACGTACGCCACCAGCGCACGTGTGGAAGCCCATCGTAAGGACGTAACGGCGCTGGTCCGGTCCACATGTTATAATCTAGAAAATCAGGAATGGCCTGTACGGGTGGGTTGCCATTGTTGCGCATGTGGAAGTAGCAGCACATTTCTACGTGCGATACTTTGCCAAGCAGACCCGCATCGACGATGTTTTTCTTGGCATCAATCAGGTGCGGAGTACTTTTGCGCTGGGTTCCGACCTGAACCACTTTATTGTATTTCCGGGCAGCCGCTACCATTGCTTCGCCTTCCATGACGTCGACACTGATGGGTTTCTGGACGTACACGTGGGACCCTGCCTTCACGGCATCGATCATCTGAAGCGCGTGCCAGTGGTCGGGTGTACCGATCAGTACGATATCCATCTTATTCTCTGCAAGCATTTTTTGATAATCGCCATACAGCTTAGGCGTCTTCCCCGATTTCTGCCGTTGACTGACGAGCTTGGCCGCATCAGCCAGCATGTTCTTGTCAACGTCACATAAGGCTACTACCTCGACGGGAGCCACCTGAATCAGTCGAAACAAATCGCTCTTACCATACCAGCCCGTACCGATTAGCCCTACGCGGAGCGTTTCAGGCGGGTTAATAAGGTCTAAACCTCGTTCTCCGAAGGTGGAGAAAGCGAGAGCGGCTGAAGAGCTCTGCAGAAAACGGCGACGGTTAATGTTGAACGTATGCATGCAAGTTTAGGGTTCGGATGGCTGGTTCCGGATTAGAGTTGAAAGGAGCGCCCGTTGAGGTTTTTCCTGACGAATGTCTTCCAAGAAAGACCGTTTCATTTCGTAAATACTCCTATTGCTTCGTTAAAATGTTCAGTTGAAATAACAAGGCGAGGGTTATCGATTTACCGTAAATCGATAACCCTCGCCTTGTTCTATATTTGTAGAGACCAGTTGAGATGGTAATCAGCAACCAAAATATCCCGCATGATTTTTGACGCTATTGTAGTTGGATTGGGTGCCGTAGGGAGTGCTACACTGTATCAGCTTTCAAATCAGACGTCCAACGTTTTGGGTATTGATCAGTTTGATCCTCCGCATACATTGGGGTCAACGCATAGTGATAGCCGTATTACCCGGCAGGCCATTGGTGAAGGAGCGTATTTTGTGCCGCTGGCACTACGTTCCTACGAAATCTGGCAGGAGCTCGAACAACGTAGTGGTGAGCAGTTATTTACCGTTACGGGAGGCCTTTTTGTTGGCAAAGAACACTCGACGATGCAGACGCACAACAAGCCAGGCTGGCTAACAACCACTATTCAGGCAGCGGAACAGTTTGGCATCGCGCATCAACTTCTCGACGTAGCGACCCTTCGGCAGCGATTTCCGCAGTTCCGGTTTCTGGATAGCGACGTTGGGTATTTTGAAGAAATGGCCGGATTTCTTCAGCCGGAGAAATGCGTTTCAGTACAATTGGCGCAGGCCCGGCAAAACGGCGCAGCACTACGTATCAACGAGCGAATGCTATCGTTCGAAACTGTTGGCGAATACATTCGGGTGCAAACGGATCAGGCTATGTATCGAACCCGAAAACTGATTTTAACGACGGGTTCCTGGCTTACGGAATCGCTGCGTAATACGCCGTATCGTGATTTGCTCAAGGTGTACCGGCAGGTTCAGTACTGGTTCGATATTCAGGACGATTACGAACCATACACACCCGGTCATATGCCGGTGTATATTCTGAGTGACCGGGATGTATATGGTTTCCCGGCTATCGGTGGAGCAGGAGGAGGTATCAAGATGGCGACGGAACAGTACGTGCATTCAACCACGCCAGATGACGTAACGCGCGAGGTTAGCCAAACCGAAATAAAGCAAATGTATGAGCAATACGTTGCTCCGAACTTTGTCGGTATTGGTCCTACATGCATTAAATCAGCCGTGTGTCTGTACACCATGACGCCCAATGGTGATTTTATTATTGACCAGCACCCGGTCTATTCCAACGTATTACTCGCTTCAGCCTGCTCAGGACATGGCTTCAAACATTCAGCTGCAGTCGGGCAAATTTTAGCAGAACTAGCGTTACATGGTCAGACGAATTTTGATATTCGCCCGTTTCAATTGCTGTAACCTGGACGGCCACGTCCGGGTGGAATAAACATTTCTTTATGCCCGGACGTGGCCGTCCAGGCTACCAGTAGCTTATGTCTGATCAAATAGCCAATGAACGGGCAAAAATGCCCACCGTCCATAATCCGGTTTTGGAACGGCGAACAGTCGAGAATGCGAATCGTAATTTGCTGAAATACCTGAAGCCTGGTATTCGTGTGCTCGATATGGGATGCGGCTCAGGTGCCATTACCCGTAGCATCGCCGAAAAAGTTGGTCCAACTGGCTACGTATTGGGTGTTGATCCTAATGAAAATCTGATTGAGCAAGCTCGGCAGAATGCAGGCAATCAACCGGGGCTTACTTTCGAGCAAGGAGACGTCTATACGTTTGATACATACGAACGATTCGACGTAGTAACCTGTGCCCGAACATTACAATGGCTGGCCCAGCCCAAAGAAGCGCTTGTCAACCTGAAGCGGTTGGTTAAACCGGGAGGCTATTTAGCAATTCTCGACTTCAATCACGAAAAGCTTACGTGGATGCCTGAAACACCGAACGCCATGCAATTATTTTACAACGCTTTTCTGAAATGGCGGCAGGAGGCTGGATTCAATAACGCCATTGCAGACCATCTGAAAGATCTGATGCTGGAGATTAGTTTTCAGAATGTATTGGTGGAGGCCCAGCATGAAGTGGCAAAGAAAAATGATCCTGACTTTGTGGTTGCCAGTCGCTTGTGGGCAGAAGTAGCCGAGTTGCGCGGACCTCAGTTGGTTAAAGCGGGTTGTATCACCGAAGAACAGCGGCTTCAGGCGATCTCGGAGTATGATGCCTGGATTGCTGGGGTAGGCGAGTCAATGACGGTGTATCTGCTGGCTGTAGAAGCACAACAGTCTATTAAATTGTAACTTACGCTCTCAAAACACATTCCTACACCCATGAAAAAAAGTATTTTGTTTATTCTAGCTATGGCTGCATTTCTTGGTTGCCAATCGAATAAGAGCGAACAGACAACGTCTACGGCCAACTCGGACTTCGCTACGGTAGTAGACGATTATTATGAACAGCGGTTGAAATTGTTTCCCCTTGAAGCTACCCAACAGGGGGATAACCGCTATAACGATCAACTGCCTAATGATATATCCCAGGCGTTTCTAAATGAGACAAAAACGTTTTATTCGAACACCCTGGATAAACTGAAAGGCTTTGATCGGGAGAAGTTATCTGATGAAGACAAGATCTCCTACGATATTCTGAAACGGGAAATGGAGCTTCAACTGGAGCAGTATCCTTTTCATCAGGAAGAGATGCCGTTTAATCAGTTCACCGGTAACACGCTGGGATTCGGTCAGTTGGGTAGTGGGGAAAGCGCGCAACCCTTTAAGACGGTAAAGGATTACGATGATTGGTTGAAGCGCGTTTCCGCTTTTGCCGTTTGGGGCGATACGGCTATTGGTACGTTTCGACAGGGAGTCGCAACCGGGCGAGTTTTGCCAAAGAGTTTAGTCGTAAAGATGATTCCGCAAATGACGGATCTGGTCGTCAGCGATCCGACCAAAAGCTTGTTTTATGGACCCATCAACAAACTGCCCGCTACATTCAGCGCAGCGGATAAAGAGCGTCTGACCACCGCCTACAAAAAAGCCATTACGGAACAGATTGTACCAACGTATCGGAAGTTAGGTACGTTTCTGAAAGATGAATACTTGCCCAAAGCCCGCACTACATCGGGAATTGACGCCATTCCGCAGGGGTCGGAATTATATACATATCTGGTCAGAACCTGGACCACGACCAATGATACGCCCGAGCAAATTCATCAGATTGGTTTGAAAGAAGTGGCCCGGATTCGGGGCGAGATGGAAAAAGTGAAAACGCAGGTTGGTTTTAAAGGGACCCTGAATGAATTTTTTACGCACCTCAAAACCGATAAAAAGTTTTACCCCTACAAAAAACCGAAGGACGTATTGGACGCCTTCAATAGTATTCTGGCTAAAATTGAGCCAAATCTGAAAAAATATTTCACTACTACGCCTAAGTCAAAATTTGAGGTGCGGCAGACCGAAAAATTCCGGGAAGCTTCGGCCAGTGCAGAATACAATCAGGCATCAGCCGATGGGAGCCGACCAGGGATTTTCTACGTACCAATCCCCGATGCTACCAAGTTCAATATTACGTCGGGCATGGAGTCGTTGTTTTTGCATGAAGCGATTCCCGGACACCACTATCAGATTTCGCTGCAACAGGAAAACACAAGTCTGCCTAAATTCCGGCGGTTTGCCTGGTACGGCGCGTATGGCGAAGGATGGGCCCTCTACTGCGAATCGCTTGGCAAAGAATTAGGTTTATACACCGATCCGTATCAGTATATGGGTGCCCTCGGCGACGAAATGCACCGGGCCATTCGGCTCGTGGTGGATACCGGCATTCATACCCAGCACATGACCCGCGAACAGGCTATCAAGTACATGATGGATAATGAGCCAATCGCAGAACAGGGCGCCGTAGCTGAAATCGAACGATACATGGCCATTCCCGGTCAGGCGTTGTCCTACAAAATTGGCGCATTAAAGATCCGTGAGCTACGTTCGAAATATGAACAGCAATTGGGCGACAAGTTCAGTCTGGCCGCTTTCCACGATGAATTTCTAAAAGACGGCTGCATGCCGCTGGACGTATTAGAGCGGAAAATGGACGCCTGGGCGGAAAAACAGAAGTAACTACATTTCACATAAATCTCTTTCGAACGGCTCTCTCTTTTTTACGAAAAAGCCATCCGAAAGAGATTTATACATTTATAACGAGGAAGTTTACCAATTCGCCCGACGTAGCTTATCCGGCTGTAATACGCGGATACCCGCTCCGGTAATTTCGATAAGATTATCGTGCTTGAATTCGCTCAAGGTTCGGATCAGTGATTCGGTAGCGGTACCAATAACAGCGGCTAAGTCATCGCGCGAAAGCTGGATCGGCGGAGCGGGTTCACCACTTGATAAGGGCTCTTGAAGGCGTAACAGCGCATCCGCTACGCGCCGACGTAGTGAACTGTAGGCCATACCCAGCAATTGGTTCTCTTTGTCACTGACACGCCCCGCCAGCAACCGAACAAACTGCCGGCCCACTTCGGGTTGAGACGTCAGCAGTTGTCGGAAATCCTCTTTCGGAATGTACACTAGTTCAGAATCATCGAGTGTCAGGGCTGAGTCGGTGTAGTTGGTTTCTTCAAGCAGCGCCAGGTCACCGAAGAATTCACCGGGGCCATAGAGACCGGTTACCAGTTCTTTGCCGTCGTTGTTGGTACGAGTGGTTTTGATACGTCCGCTTTTCAGAAAATACAGTCGTGTGGGTTCGTCGCCTTCAGTATAGATAAACTGCTTTTTAGGAACGTAGTGCGTCTTGCGATCAACCGATAAACTGTGCAAACCGCCAACTGAACGGGCATCGTCCAAGAATTGGGTAAGACCTTCTTGTTTGAGATTGTAATCTTCGGCCCAGAGCTTGCTGAAGCGATTGAGTCGGCCTTCAACGGCGCTGAGTAATTCGGTGTCGTCGAAGGGTTTGGTGAGGTAATCATCGGCACCGAGTTCCATGCCTTTTCGAAAATCAATCCGTTCGGATTTGGCAGTCAGGAAAATGAACGGAATACCGTTAAGCTCGGGATTTTTGTTGACGATATGCAGGACACCATAACCGTCCAGAACCGGCATCATAATATCGCAGATAATCAGGTCGGGCCGGTCGGCTAAAGCCAGTTCAACGCCGATTTTACCGTTTTCGGCAGTCGTTACGCTGTATCCGGCAAGTTCCAGAATTTCGGCCGTATTCTCCCGAATATCAGCGTTGTCTTCAATGAGCAGAATGGTCTTCATAAGGAAATGTAAGCGTTACGGTGGTGCCTTCGCCTAGCTGGCTGGTCAAGTCAATGGTGCCGCCCAACAGTTCGAGGTATTTGGCAACAATATGCAGGCCCAGACCCGTACCCGCGAAATTGGTCGCATTTTTTGCCCGAAAAAAACGTTCAAACAGGTGCTTCTGATCGTCCGTCGAAATACCAATTCCTTCGTCGCGAACGGTTAGTTGAAGATCCGCTTCATGGCAAATGGCCGTTACGTATATAGTCTGGTTCTCGCTGGAGTATTTGATGGCATTGGACAGCAGATTGACTAGTATTTTTCGCATCAATGACGGGTCAGTCATTACCGGCTTTGTACAATCGAACTGGGTCTGAATGGCTTGCCCGTCTTTTAGCATATCGTGCAAATCCAGTCCTACTTCGTCAATCAGACCTGGCAGGCTAATCCATGACCAGGTCGCTTCGATACGTCCTTCTTCGAGCCGTCCGACCGACAGAAATTCTTCCAGGATAGTATTGAGATGATTGACTGACGATTTGATCCGATGAATGTGTCGGAGCCGCTTTTCCTGCTGATCCGTGCTCGGGTATTTTTCAATCAACGAGGCTGACGTAAGAATGGCGCTCAAAGGCGTTCGGAACTCGTGCGAAGCCATCGATACAAAACGCGATTTGAGTTCACCCAGCTCACGCTCAGCGGCTAAAGCTTTGGCCAGCTCATCTTTCGACTGTTCGAGCTGGTGCAGCGTCGCCATGAGCGCATGGGTGCGGTCGATGACTTTCTGTTCCAGTTCAGCGTTGAGTTGCTCAATACGGCTATTCTGTTCGAGCAACGTTTGTTCGGCTTGTTTTTTTGCCGTAATGTCAATGACGTAGCCGACCGCCAGGAGTGCATTATTCCGGTAGAAATAACTCAGACTGATTTCGGCTGGAAATACCGAGCCATCCTTTCGTTTGGCGAACAGATCACGCCCATGCCCCATTGCTCGTACCGACGGATTTGCGTTGAAAGACGCGCGTAACTGTGCATGACGACCGGCTACGGAATCAGGGACAAGCGCGTCGATGGAAATGGTGTGCATTTCGGCCTCGCTGTAGCCAAACAGAGATCGGGCGTGTCGGTTCGAGGAGACAATACGCCCCTGTTCATCGGAGACGATAATACCAATGGTAGCGTGCGTAAAAACGGCCTCAAACGAATCGTCGAACATTGTCGTCAAACTTTCTGCAAAGTAAAGGACTGCAAGCCGAATGCGGTTGACAAAAATCAGCTTCCTGCTTGATCTACCTCACGATTCGCCCAGAAAAAATAAGGCAATTTTGACTCATTAACCGGATTATTGGCATGATACCTTACTCTTCGTTGATGACATCGGCTCTTCAAGCGCCTGTTTTATTGGTATTTACGGCTGCTACGCCGACTCAACGTAGCGAAGTAGAACAACTTCTGGATAAGGCTCAATCGGTGCTGAACCCAAGTTTGCAGATTATACGCGTCAGCGAAACGACCCATCCTGAAGTGGTACGTAGCTTTGGCATTACGGCCTTACCTGCGTTTGTATTGCTGCTGCGTGGGCAGGAATTATGGCGATATGCTGGCCCTGTCGATAATCCTCAACTGTTTCATCAACTGGACAGCCAGATGCTCAAAACTTCCCCGAAAACTCGTTAATCGTCAATTTATATGAACTGTACACCGTCAATCGACTCATCTGGTCAGCCCATAACGACAGTGGCCTGTCATCAGGAGCATCAGCACTGGCAGAAAATCATTCGCCAGCAGGAAGAAGAGATTCGCCAGCTTCGGGCGCTATTGCTTGACGTAATGAATCACTACAACTGTCGTAGCCTTCGTCACGATGCGGTCGATTACTATCGAGATCTGAATCAACTGCAAACTAAACTCGACCGGCTGCACCGCGACCTGATCTGCGAAGGAGCTGATTGTTTAGTGGCTGAAAAGAAATCGTCGTGCGCTGATACACGCTTCGGACTGTCGGCAACGATTGAGCGTCACGCTACGTCGCTCGTTAGTGAATTTACCCGCATCAAAGATGGCTGCCTTCAATTTCTGGCCGGAATGATGAGTTTAAATAGGCTGTAGGGCAGAGGGCATGGGGGAAGGGCAGAGGGGTTGCTAAACCCTTCCCCTCTGCTCTTCCCCCCATGCCCTGCGCCTTACAACCCCTGTCCGCCCGATACTTCAATACGTTGGGCGTTGATCCAGCGGGCTTCGTCGCTACACAGGAACGCCACAACGCCACCGATATCGTCGGGCAGACCGACGCGACCCAGGGCGGTGAGGCTGGCAATGTGCGCATTGATTTCTTGGTTGTCCCGTACACGGCCTCCGCCAAAATCGGTTTCTATCGCTCCGGGCGCCACTACGTTTACGGCAATGCGTCGTGGTCCCAATTCCAGCGCCATATAGCGCGAAAGTACCTCTATCGCTCCTTTCATTGAGCCATAGGTCGATGAGCCCGGATAGGTCATGCGGGCAAGTCCTGACGATATATTGATGATACGGCCACCGTCATTCAGGAAAGGCAAGGCTTTCTGGGTGAGGAAAAAGACGCCTTTGTAATGAATGTTCACGATGGTGTCTAGCTGCTCTTCGGTCGTTTCGGCAAAGGGAGCGTAGAGGGCGGTTCCAGCATTGTTGATCAAAAAATCAAAATGATCGGCTTCAAAGCTTTCCTGCAGGACGGTTTTTAGCTGGGCGAAAAACGCATCAAATCCTTTCACATCGCTGGTGTTCAGTTGAAGCGTAGCCGCTTTCTGTCCAGCCTGTTCAATTTCGGCAACTACCGCTTCGGCTTCATCCTGTTTGCTGTTATACGTCAGAATGACGTCGATTCCTTTTTTTGCGAGGCTAAGTGCCATGTTTTTGCCTAGTCCACGGCTACCGCCGGTAACTAATGCGATTTTACTATTGCTCATCTTTCTGGTTGATTTTGATGAGACAAAGGTAGATCAGCAGCACGACTAGCTGGTTGCAAACATCAATCCGAAGTTTGCGAAATTCAAACTTACTATGTTACGCACGGAAAGCTACGGGAGCGAGTGACGTCTGTTTTTTGAAGAAATTGGAAAAGTGTGCCACTTCTTCAAAGCCGAGCGTGTAAGCGATTTCAGAAATATTCCAGTCTGTTTGTTTCAACAGAATCTTGGCTTCTTGGATAATTCGGCTGCCGATTAATTCGGTCGTGGTTTTGCCCGTATTCTCTTTCAGGACTTTATTCAGATGATTGACGTGTACGGACAGCCGATCCGCAAAATCTTTAGCGGTACGTAGTGAAAGTTTCTGGTGTGGAGACTCAATAGGAAATTGCCGTTCCAGCAGTTCAACAAATAGTGAAGAGACCCGTGCCGAGGCTGTATGCGTTGGGTATAAAGCCGTAGCCGGTTGTAATTTCTGACCGTAATGAATAAGTTCGAGGACGTAGTTACGTAGCAAATCGTACTTGTACACGTAGTCTGAAGCGATCTCTTTAGCCATCTTTCGAAAGATATACATTAACTCTTCGACGTTCTCGTCGGTCAGTAGAAAGACAGGGTAACCGCCTGGTTTAAAGATGGGTAAGTCGTCTAACACGACGCCACTTTTATTCTGAATTAGAAAATCAGCCGTAAAAATGCAGAAGTAACCCGACAGACCTTCTTCCTGCGGAATCCAGTGATATGGAATTTTGGGCGTAGCAAACAGCAGCGCACTCGTCTCAATGTCAATCACCTTATCAGCGTATTCAGCTTTGCTACGTCCGCGAATCAGGCTGATTTTATAATAAGCCCGCCGATTGTACGGCATCAGGCGAGGATTCTTTTTGATTTTTGCGTGGACCTCTTCTATGTTAAATACGTTGAAGTGCCCAATCTCTTTGTTGAGATCTTCAGGAATGAGCGTAGCAATTTCTTTATAAAACCCTTCCAGCGTCGTCGTTTCCATACCTGCTCTGATTTGCGAAAATCAAATGTAGGAAATTTTTGGTAGAGGGCATAGGGGTAAGGGCATAGGAATGAAGCCCGTTTTATCCTAGGCCCCAACCCCTATGCCCTCTATTACTCACTACGTAACGATTTTACGGGATTCACCAGCGCGGCTTTAATGCTGTGGAAACTTACTGTTGCCAAGGCAATCAGGACGGCAGCGCCACCGACCAGTACGAAAACCCAGATGCTTATATCGATCCGGTACGGATATTCCGCCAGCCATTGATTCATCAGAAACCAAGTCAAGGGTGTAGCAATCGCCAGCGCGATGAGTACCAGTTTAACGAAGTCGCGGGAGAGCAGGAGAACAATGCCGGGAATACTGGCTCCCAGCACTTTCCGAACACCGATCTCTTTGGTACGTTGTTCGATAGCCATCAATGCTACCGCAAACAAACCCAGACAGGACAGCAGAATCGCAATACCCGAAGCAAAGCTGAAAACCTGTGCCATCGAATCTTCATTCCGATACCACGCATCGATATTTTCGTCCAGAAACGAACCGGTAAATTCAGCACCCGGCGCTATTTCGCCCCATATACCCCTCAGTTTTCCCATCGACGTATTCAGACTTTGCGGAGTAACCCGAACAAAAATATAGCTAATAGGCTCGGAATGTGACAGGTGCATGGTGATTGGTTTTTTCTCCTGCTGCAACGAATACAGATGATAATCGGGAATCAAGCCGATGATCTGATACTTCGTACCTGCCGTATCAGTCTGGAAAAATTTACCAACCGGGTTCTTTTCACCAATCTGTCTGGCCATACTTTCCGTGATGATTACCCGATCCAGCGAGTCGGCAGGGTAAGCGGGATTGAATTCACGGCCCGCCAGAAGCTGGATGTTGAGCGTTTTGAGGTAGTCGTAATCAACCAGCAACCAGTCGGTTGAGATTTCCTTTTCTTTGTACGTAAACCCAAGCATAGACCGTGACGTACTACCATCTTTCCCGCGTCCCAGATTAACACCGCTGCCCGAAATACCTAGTACGGTGGGGTCATTTGTGAGTTTGTTGCGCAAGCGTTGGATTAACTGTCGACCGCTGTATTTATTCCCGACGGGAATACTGATGACTTGCTCTTTCTCGAAGCCCAGCGGTCTGCTACGTAGGTAACCAACTTGCTGAAGGGCAAAAATGGTACAACAGGTTAACAGACAGGATATGGTAAACTGCGTAACAATTAGCGAGTTACGTAGAAAGCCTGGTCGTTTCATGGTGATTTTTCCTTTCAACACGTCCACCGCGTTGAACTTTGCCATCTGCCAGGAAGGGTAACCGCCCGCTGCCAATGTAACGAGTAAAAACATAGCCAGTATACCACCAATAACACCCGGTCGAAGCAGCGAAGCCAGACTGATTTTTGCGTTGAATTGCGCGTTAAAGACCGGAATCAACAAGTAGGCCATCAACGAACCGATCAGGAAGCCAACCAGACAGATCAGCGCGGATTCACTCCAAATCTGTACAAACAACTGCTTTTTCAATGCGCCCAGCGACTTCCGTACACCCACTTCGCGGGCGCGGGTAAACGAGCGGGCAATACTCAGGTTGATGAAGTTAATGCAGGCAATCAGCAGAATAAAGAAGGCAATCCCCAACAAGGCATACACAACGGCGATGGGAGCGCCTGAACCGGATATGTCCCGATCAAAATGAACATTCGCGAGTTTCTGCAAACGTATGGCCACTAAATCACCCCGTTCGTCGGGCTTGGCTCCCTGTTTCTTCAGTTTCTCCAGATCGCCCGACAAATACGTTTGGGCGAATGGCTTTAGCCTGTTTTCAAGCGTCGCCTGATCGACGTTGGGCGCTACTTTCACATAAACGTTATGGGAGAAAGCATCCCACTGATCTCTAGAGTTCCGATACGTCGGGGTATTCTCAATTCGGGCTATTACGTCGTAGCGAACAGACGAATTATCGGGCGCATCGGCTACTACGCCAGAAACAATGTATTGTTTTTGACTTCCTTCGTTCCCCAATAGCAATGCTTTTCCAATAGGGTCTTCGTTTCCAAAAACGGCTTTGGCCGTGCTCTCGCTGATAACCAGGTTGCTTAAGTCACGAAGCGCCATAGTCCGATTTCCTTTGAGCATCGGAAACGAAAAAACTTGCAGAAAATCAGCATCCGTATAGCTAATATTTTTATCGACATACTTGCCCTTGTATTCAATCAGACTGCCACCCGTTAAAAGTCTCGTAGCGGCTGCTATCTCCGGATAGTCTGCTTTCAAGGCGGGCGTGAGCGGCATGGGCATGCTACCTGATCGATCAGCTTTTTCCGGTTCGTTCAGGAATCGATAAACCTGAAAAATACGGTCGCCGTCCTGATGAAAGGAATCAAACGTAAGCTGACGGTAAACCATCAGAAACAGAAACGTACAAACGCAGAAAGCCACCGAAAGGCCAACCACATTGATAGCCGCATAACCTTTACTACGCCAAAGCGTGCGGATAGCGATTTTTAGATAATTACGTAGCATAGATGGATGGAATGATGAGGGTTGTGGGTATTGATTTTTTTGAGATTGACGATGTAGCACGAACGGTGGCAACACGGATACCACATTCAGGACGTACCGAAGACTGGCCTGCGGTTCGCCGGCTCGTTTGTACCAGTACGTATATAGCTCGTCCAGATCGCCCTGCACTTCTTCGAGCGTTTCGGCAGGATGCAGCCAGGCCAGCAGTCGTTCAGCCCAACGAGGGGGCTGCTTATCCGCATGGTTGGGATTGTTCTGTTTTGCTGGATTCATATGCCACTAACTTTTAGAGCGTTTGGCGGCATCAGTTGCCAAAGCTGACTGCGTACCTGCTGAATGTCCTGTAAGGCCCGACTACCGAGCGCCGTAACGGAGAACAATCGTTTCCGGCGGCCGCCCCGTTCGGCCGTTGCTCCACCCAGATCGGATGTAACAAAGCCCTTTTCTTCCAGGCGGATAAGCGTATTGTGCACGGTCCCGAACGTGACCAAACGACCTGTATGCTGCTCAATTTCCTGCGATACCGTAACGCCGTAGGCTTCCCCGTTCAGGATGGCTACCATCAGCAAAACGATCTCTTCAAACTCACCTAAATACGTTCGACGCATACCCTTAACTCATTAGTCTCTATTTTATCGTACAAATCAACTGCCAAAAATAAAAATCCACCGTAGACGAGCGTAAAACCCTATTTACGATGGATTCAGATAGCGAAGATGTCCATAAGCGGACAGTATTCGTCCCGAAGTGGACAGGGAGCAGAGGGACAAAAGATCTGGATGTGATGTCGGTTACTTATAACCGACGCGTGAGGTTTCTCAAAACCGAACGTCTGTAGGGATGCGAAATATCACTACCGTTGAAACCTTGTGTCGTTCGGTTTTGAGAAACCTAACAGGTCAGGTGTGAGCACCTGACAGCACGCTAGAATCCCCACGCCCTCTGCTAATTCACTTTTATATAGTCAGTTTCCTGCTTAAGAGCGACCGTTACGGAAGGGGGTACGCCCAGAATTTCGTGCATGTTTCGGCGGATGGTTTGGGCAATCTGGTTTAGCGGCAAGTCGTTGCAATCCAAACCGAACGGTTCTTCAATTTCGTCGCCAATCATTTCAATGCCGATCAGCGCATAAGCTGCTAACGTAATAGCAACTATGGCAAAGTACCCGTACGTTTGAACGAGCACGAAGGGGATCAACAGCACATATAACGTAATGAATAGCTTGATAAAGAAGCTATACGAAAACGGAATCGGTGTTTTTTTGATACGTTCACAAGCGCCGGTTATGTCGAGTAAATTCTGATGATAGAGCCGAAAACTAATCAGATCGGTATCGTTGATGAGCCGATCCTGACGTAATTCCTGCATTCGACGTAACAACAATGCGGCAATCCGGCTGGGAACATGCGTGTATTGCGGTAAGGTCTCAAGCTCGCCATCGCCGGGATCTTCCAGCTCAGCAAAATCAACACCAGTACGCAAATGCCCTTTGAGCGCCAGCGCAAAGTTGGAAAGCATTCGGGCGAAATAAATGCGGTTGGTGGTAGCCTCGTCGGGAAGCAATGAGTCCATCAGAACCGCCAGATTACGACTGTAGTTGACTAAAGAGCCCCATTGTCGGCGCCCTTCCCAGAACCGATCATAAGCCGTATTGGTACGGAAAACAAGCAGTAAACTTAACGTAATACCTAACAGGGAGAACAGCGTACCGTCGAAAGGCAGATGAACGTCAATGACATGCTGGTCAAATAGTGTGAGCAGGATGCCGTAGAGGCTGACAAAGCCTACGCGTCGTAAAAGTACCCGAATACTAAAGCTCGTATGAAAATGTTTGAGAGCGCCCCACCAATCTTTTGCTTCGTAGATAATCACCGGTTGTAGAGGAAAATGTAGTGTTGATGTCTGTTTTACGGAATCAATATACGTATTCAGCCGTCAAATTCTACCAATGACTAGTTCGTTACCGCTTGCTGAGTGACGACTCGTTGACAAACCAGCGCCTGGCTAAGCTTCAATTAAAAGGTAATTAATTAAAAGAAATTAATGCAACAGTGACATAGTGAAAGCCGTATTTCGCTCCTGAAAATACATGTTATTTTTCAACGAGTAGGCGTGGTCTCAATCGGGTAGCTGTCCACAACTTTCAGGCTGTGGTTTGCCTGCTCGCCACCAGGTTAATTCGTAACGAAAGCAACAGAAATAACTCTACACGTTCACCGCTCCCAATCATGAAAATGTTGTTTCATGTATTCAAACTAGTGCTGTTGATTGGCATTATTTTTAAAAGTAGCATTGCTACTGCGCAGTTGACGATTGATGATGGCCACTATCAGATCGATAAAAATCTTCGTCTTATTCTCTGTAATGCAATTCCCGATAAAATACCGGTGGGCACTACGTCGATTTCTATCGGAGAAACATACACCTTGCCAAATCCAATTACTAACATTCAGGTCGGAAAAGCATACGCTGTTACAAGAAATGACACGACGTATCAACTTTATTTTACCCATCTACCGATCATAACTATAAACGCAATAAATCCTTTAAGCGATCAAGAAACAAGTGGATCGATAACCATCCATGATACGGTAGGAACACTCTTCAGTTCATCGATCGGCATTAAAACGAGAGGCTCGTATTCAAGTACATTTCCTAAAAAATCATACCATATTCAACTTTGGACGGATAGTACGGGTAGGTCTACTAAAGACGAATCTCTGTTGGGAATGCGTAGCGATCATACCTGGCTACTTTTGGCGATGTATAATGAAAAACTTCGTCTTAATAACAAAGTATCGCACGAACTATGGCTGAAGATGCATAAACTTTATTACGCGGATCTGGAGCCTGATGCACACGCAACAATACGTACCCGATATGTAGAAATTTTCGTAAATAAGGCCTATCAGGGTGTTTATCTTTTTGCGGAAAACATGGATCGTAAGGAGTTAAAACTAAAGAAACAAACCACCGCCGGAACGGGTGGTGAACTCTACAAAGGCACCTCATGGGATGCTGGTACTTTGTTTGCAGGTGTTCCAAATCTACCGGCTAAACCGACGGCCTTGTGGGGAGGCTGGGAACTAGACTATCCTGATTCCAGTCAGACAAACTGGTCAGCTCTCCACAACTTTACTGACTTTATTGTAAACGCATCCGATAGTACGTTCAGTCAGCAGGTTTCTGCAAAAATCAGGGAAGATAATTTTGTGGATTATTTTATCTTTTTGAACCTTCTACGGGCCGAAGATAACCAGGGTAAAAATCTGTTTCTGGCTCGTTATAATGAAACGGCGCCCTATTTTATTGCTCCCTGGGATCTGGATGGTGCATGGGGGTATTACTGGAATGGTGATCAGCGAAACATGACGAATGATATTCTCTCGAATAATCTATTTAATCGTTTACTATCAACTAACGAAAGTTTTAAATCGCAGCTTGCCAAACGTTGGTTTTCATTATGACCTACGCTTCTTTCAATAGATAGTTTATCAGCAGCTATTACAACTAATTATACATTTTTAATGACCAATGGCGTGTATGAGCGGGAAAATAAACTATGGAACGGAGATTACCTGTCATACGGCCCGGAAGAACTTAATTATGCTAAAAATTGGCTACAGGAACGGGTAACGTTTCTGGATACGTATTTTGAAAATTTCGCCGGTAATCAGCCAATTATTTATAGTTTCAACGCGGCAGTATCAGGAACAGATGTTGTCTTAAACTGGCGCGCTAATTGTTCGGCTATTTCTTCGTTTGCTGTAGAAGCTAGTTCGGATAGTTTGAACTGGCATACCATCACACCGATCTCTATTTTAGCGAATGACTCGATTACCTGTAACTACTCATTTACTGATACAAACGTAGAAGCAAATACTGTATACTATCGGCTAAAAGTAGCTGATAAAAATAGTGGGATTTTTTACAGTTCTGTTCGATATGTTCATCTGGATTTTCCTGTTAATTTTTCCATCGTCAGCATTTTTCCTAACCCTGTTTCCACTACGTTGCAGATACAGGGTAATATCGAAAAGGTGAATATTCTCTCTTTGCAGGGTGTCTCTGTTTATGAAGCCGATAATGGGTCTCCAACTGGGATCAACGTCCAGTCATTTCCGGCGGGGGTATATGTGGTTCGGGTTACGCAAAAAGATGGGCTAATCAGCTCACATAGAATCGTTATTAACCGATGATCAGTCGAGCGCATTATTTCTACCAATGAATTAGCCTACGTAAAGACGGTAGTATCGTAGAACTCGAGCATCAGAAACGCGTGTTCACCCGGGAAAGCCCGTTGCTCCTACGGGTATCAGTCGTTCCGGTACCTGTCGGTCTTGCATTCGCACCGATTGAAATAGATTTATCAATAAGCCCCGGTCGTAGTATTTACGGTTTTTCTCAAACCGTATTTTCTCTTTTGGCGAGAGATTCACATAACGGCAAACTACGTAACAAAAACGCCATTATGCCTCAGAGCGTAGTACGTCTAAGGGTGGACGGACCAGCACTTCCCGGCTGTTGAAAAGTCCGATCAGAATGGTCAAGCTTGTTACTACGGTCGTTACGACAACCAACGGCACTGCATTGGGCCGGTAAGCTACCTCGAAGACAAACTGCGCCAGCGCCCACGTTCCGATCACAGATAATAAAATACCCGATAGAGAGGCCAGCAAACCCAGAAGCCCATATTCCAGCGCCGTGATCCGTAAAATCTGAGCCCGGCTCGCCCCAAGCGTTCGCAATAGAACACTTTCGCGAAGACGCTGATATTTACTGATTACAACTGAACTGGCCAGCACCAGCAATCCCGTTAGAATACTGAACAAGGCCATAAACTGAATGACGAATGAGATCTGATCGAGAATTTCGTCGATCGTTTTCAGAATCAGACCCAGGTCGATGGCCGATACGTTCGGGAAACGACTCACTAACGCACGCTGCAATTGAGCTGAAACCTGGTTGTTGGGCACCTTCGTCATCAGTACGTGAAACTGCGGAGCCTGTTCCAGTACGCCCGATGGAAATACAACTAAAAAGTTGGTTTGTACTCGGTTCCAGTCGACTTCGCGCGTACCGCTTACAATTGTCTGAATCGGAGCGCCCTGTACGTTGAAGTCAAGCGTATCGCCGAGTTTGAGATGCATCCGGTCAAAGAAGCCTTTCTCCATGGAAATATGCACAGCGCCGTTAGCCTGATAGGCGTTCTTCCCGGTAACCAGTTTCTCCGACGAAATCAGCGAATCCCGATACGTAACGCGGTACTCACGTGTGAAGGCCCAGTTCGGCGTTTTAAACGTAGTGTCTTTGCGACTTATGCCCGTCGATTTTCCATTAACGTCAGACAGTCGCATCGTTACGACAGGCACCTCTTGTAAAATGGGCAGTTTTTTCGCTTTCACCAGTGATCGAACTCCGGCAATTTGCTCATTCTGAATATCGAACAACACCATATTCGGCTGGCTGCCACTGCCTGATAGCTCAACGCGACCAAGCAGAAGACCCTGCGTCAGATATAACGTAGCAATTAAGAAAGCACCGAGACCAATCGACGTAACGAGAATGAGTGTCTGGTTGTTGGGTCGGTACAGATTGGCTAAACTCTGTCGCCAGACGTAACTCCACGAAGCAGGAAAGAAACGACGAACCAGCCAAATCAGCCCCAAGCCGAGACCCGTCAGAATACCGAATGCAATGACTAAGCCGCCCGTAAAGCCAAGCGCTAACATGAAATTTTGGGTTTGCAGGTAAGCAAAGCCAATGATGAAGCCAATCACCAGCAGATAAACCAGCCAACGTAATGGATCACGTCCGGAGAGATCATCTTCGTAGGATGAGCGAATGGCACGTAACGGCGATACGTTTCGAATCGTTAATAGTGACAACAGCGAGAATAAAATCGAGATTAACAACCCCGTTCCAATACCGCTCAGAATAGCGGGAGCCGATAAAGCCGTATCCACTGTAACCGGCAGGAAGTTGCCGAAAACGCGCGGCAGAATCAATTGCACAGCTGACCCAACCAAAGCGCCAACGGTCGCACCAATCAAGCCCATTAGAGCCGTCTGGATCAGGTAGATCAGAAACGCCTGTCGACCGCTGGCACCGAGTGTTCGGAGAATAGCTACCGATGATACCTTTTCTTTTACGTAAAGCTGTACGGCGCTGGCAACTCCTACACAACCCAGTAGTAACGCTACGAAAGCGACCAGGCTCATGTACTTGGTTAAATCAGCAAACGAGCGGCCGGTCTGGCGTTTGCGACCAGCTACCGTGTCGTAGCTAATGCCTTCTTTGTCTAGCCGTGCCGAGATGGTCTTAACGTACTTTTCAATATCGGTACTAGCTGCAAATTGATAGTAATATTTGTAGTTTACCCGACTTCCCCGCTGCAACAGCCCCGTGTTTGTCAGAAATTGGTTGGGAACAAAAACGGTCGGAGCTACGGTAGCAGCTACGGCAGCTTGCCCAGGTGTTTTCATAACTCGACCGGTAATCAGGAACGACAAATTACCAACCCTCACCGAATCGCCGGGTTGAGCACCCAATTGAACCAGTAAAGCATCATCGACCAGGGCTACACGCTCCCTAGCCTGCCGGAACGACTGAATGGCCGATACCGGTTGCACCTCCCACGTACCATAATACGGAAAATTACCCTGCAAACCTTTTACCTGCGCCAGCCGGACTCCTCCCGTTTTCGGAATCGAGACGAGTGACGCAAACGAAACTTCATACGCCCGGTCCTGGCCGATGGTTTTCGTCAGCTGCTGCATAGATCGGGAAGGGGGGCGATTCCAGGAGAGGGTCAGATCGGCGCCTAGGAGTTCGCGCGCCTGCTCATCGATGCTCCGGGCCAGGTTATCGCCAAAGGAATTAATCGCGACCAGAGCCGCAATCCCCAGCACAATAGCGGACATAAATAACAGCAACCGCTGCCGACTCCGGCGACTGTCGCGCCACGCCATTTTGAAAAGCCAGGTCATATTAATTTTGAATGATAGAGTGATTGACGGGTTGACCAGTACACGCTACTATTCGCCTAGGCGCTCAGTCGCTGGAACGCCAGCCCGGTCATTCACGAATTGGTCTACCACCGTTCCCCCTTTGATACGTATGACTCGTTGGGTGCGAGCGGCTAATTCGAGATCGTGTGTAACGAGAACGAGGGTTGTACCGGCCTCTCGGTTGAGTTCAAACAACAAATCGACGACGGTAGCGCTGGTATCCGCGTCCAGATTTCCAGTGGGTTCATCGGCAAAGAGGAGCTTGGGACGGTTGGCGAAAGCCCGTGCCAGTGAAACTCGCTGCTGCTCACCCCCCGATAACTGAGTCGGATAGTGATGCCCACGCTGCCCTAAACCGACGCGTTCCAGAAGCGATTGAGCCGTTTTTGCGGCACCTTTTTCGCCCCGAAGTTCGAGTGGAACCATTACGTTCTCAAGTGCCGTCAGCGTCGGTAACAGTTGAAAGTTCTGGAAAATAAAACCGACGTATTGATTTCGCAAAGCCGCCCGCTGGTCTTCATTGAGGGTATCCAGTCGAATATCGTTCAGATACACACTTCCGGATGAAGCCCGATCTAATCCGGCGCACAGGCCCAACAGCGTGGTTTTGCCGCTGCCCGACGGTCCGACAATGGCGAACGTATCACCTGGTTCGAGGGTGAAGTCAACACCGTGTAGAACGGTCAGCTCCCGTCCACCACTTGTATAGGTTTTTGTCAGATTTTCGACGCGCAGAATACTCATTGGAACAAAAAAGGGTTGACGCTACTTTTATTCACCACAGAGGCATGGATGACACAGAGGTTTTCAGTACGTTTCTCTGCGGTTTGTTGTCACGTTGTCACGATGGCTCAGTGTTCATTAATTAACTCTTGCATAAACAATGAAGTTCTTCCCAGGTAAGAAAACGCCGTATTCTGTGATAAGTGGTCTAATGCTGCTCCTAACGGTCTGGGGATGTGGTTCATCTGACACGAAAACTGCTTCAAAATCAGATACTACGTCCTCTGCTACCGCATCTACTGAAGCAAAGCCCGATAATTCGAATAAAAAGCAGATTGTCCTTTTCTATGGCAACAGTCTAACTGCCGGTTATGGTGTCGAACCATCGCAGGCTTTTCCGGCATTGGTCGGTCAGAAAATTGACTCGGCTGGACTAAATTATCAGGTTGTCAATGCGGGATTAAGTGGTGAAACGACGGCGGGTGGAAAAAGCCGGATCAGTTGGGTCATGCGTCAGCCCGTAGCGGTGTTCGTGCTCGAATTAGGTGGTAACGATGGTTTGCGGGGCCTCCCGCTGACGGCAACCCGGCAAAATTTGCAGGCCATTATCGATACGGTTCGGCGTAAAAGCCCGGAGGCAACGATCGTACTGGCGGGTATGCAGATTCCGCCCAACATGGGCACTACGTATACGAAAGAGTTTCGGGGGTTATTTAAAGAACTGGCCGACAAGAATAAGACAATTTTGATTCCGTTCCTGCTCGAAGACGTTGGTGGAATTGCCAAACTAAACCAGCCAGACGGTATTCATCCGACACCGGCTGGTCATAAAATTGTAGCCAATACAGTGTGGAAAGTGCTTCAGCCCGTGTTGTAGCGTGGACGTCCACATCCGCATAGCCGTTAGGCTAAACATAATAGCTACATCTTAGCCTGACGGCTGCACGGACGTAGCCATCCATACTACGTATCAAAACGGATAGCCAATAGCAATGTTGAAGATTAGGTTTTGCTTTCGCCAGTCGCTACTTCGGAAATTGATCTGATTAATCACCCATTCGCTGCCTTCCGTTTGGTAAGGCTTACGTAATGGTGTTGCCAGATCGAAACGAACGAGGAAATACGATAGGTCGATACGAAGACCTACACCCGCGCCAACAGCAATTTGCTTGTAAAAGTTAGGCGAGAAATTCTCTACATCCCCATCGAAACTTTCCAGATTATAATACGTCCAGACGTTACCGGCATCAACAAATACGGCGCCCTCCAGGTACTTTGTGAATTTGGCCCGAATCTCCGTATTCGCTTCCAGTTTAATATCTCCTCCGCCATCCTGAAAAGCAGGTAGATTTCGAATCGTATCGCGTGTGAATAAACCGGGCCCAATAGCGCGGGGCCGGAATGCCCGAATGCTGTTGCTCCCACCTACGAAATATTGCTTTGTAAAGGGAAGCTGATAGCCTTTGTAATTTCCGAAAGGAATGCCAAATCCAGCAAAAAGTCGGTTAGCCCAGGTTATATTTTGGGATAGTTTCCGGTAGTATCGGGCATCGGCATCAAAACGTAGGTACTGTGCATACGGTACACCAAAAATTCCTTTTCTGGGGTCACCCTCTGCAGGCTGATGAAAGAAAAGACTCGCCAAATTGCCTGCCGCTTCAGCATTAGCTGTTAGTCGGAATGTGTTAGGAGAATTGGAGCGCGGTGACGAATTATAATTAAAGCTATACAGTGAACTCAGAATAAGCTGATTCGAGTTATAGACCGTGTTTTGATATTGCTGCTTAATAATGGCTGATATTTCTGGATCAAACAGAATGTCGTATACGCGATCGCCAATGCTACTGCTGGGAACATAAACGTAGTTAGCACTGAATGGCTGAAAGACATGCTCAACCTGTTGGTTCTGCCGCCAGGCGTAGCCAAACGTCGTCTGAAAGGAATTAATACGGTATAAATCTCCCCGGATAATGGTCTGATAGCCCAGCGTTACGTTCGTTTTAGGCAATGCCTGCCGCTGATCATACTGAAATCGAAAGGGGCTTACTAAACGGGGAAAACTTAAAATTCCCTCTAATCCAAAACGGTAGTTTGTTACGCCCTGATCGCCCGCCCCTATCTGAAATTCAATCCCTGCATTCGCATTAATCGTGAGCAGTTCGGCTCGCCGAAGGGCGTTCCGGTTGCGCCAGCTTACAGTAATCTGCGTACCATTAAAGTTGTTGGACCGTGAGGTAAAATCGGGCTCTATTCGGATTGACTTTTCGGGATACGGGGTCAGGTAATAATGAACATCCAACACGGCAGAGTCTCCCTGCTGGGCTGGCTCAAACCGGTTACGGACAAACTTGAAAGCGCCCACGTTGATAAAGCGTGAGAGGGTTAAATCCTGCATCCGGCTATTGTATCGCGTGCCCGGCAGTACCGTAACAATATCGCGGAACAACTTGGGATTAAACATCTTAGTCGAATCAGCGATTATAAAACGCTCTTCAGACTGGATAGCCTGACGCTGATTGGTATCCTGCTGGGCGGTCGAGAGGTTGTAATTCGGATAGATGAATACGTTTCGTATCGAATAGGGAACGCCGGCCGCGTCAGGTATGTCGGGCTTGATGTAAAAATAGAGCGCCGTTGTATGGGCAACGGAGTCATTATCGGCCAGGACACCTAAATAATCGGGCAGGAAGTAATAAAAACCCCGCTGCTTGATGATCTGGCTAATACGCTCCCGTTCCAGCTTAATGTTATCCAGTCGATACGGATCGCCCTTTTTTATAACCGGTCGCCTTGCGGATAACTTAAGCGCTTTCCGAACGGGCGTGGAGTCGACAACGTAGCCAACGGAATCGACGTGGAAGCGCTGTTTCACATTGACCTCATAAACACCTCGTGCTTTGTAGCCCTCTTCTTTTAACGAGCCGGTAGCCGTAGACCCAAAATAACCTTCGTTCTGTAGAGATGCCTGCCAGACCGGAATGTTGGACGAGATTGCTTTAGCGCTGGCTAAAACAGGCTCTTCACCGAATTTCTTCCGAAACCATGCCCGGAGGCCATTCTTACGAGGTTCGCCGAGGAGGTAATAAAAGCCAACTTTATAAGGGTAGCCAAATAGTTGCTTGTTTGGGCGTGGACGGGCCAGATCGGTTAATTTCTCCTTAAGACCCGACTGTTCATCTTTTGGAACGGTTGAGTCGGCTTTAATCGTAATGTCGGTTCCCATGTACAGCCGTTCATTTGCCGGTAAATGCTTGGCTATATTACAGGCGTTAAGCAAACAGGCGGTTACCAGGCAGAGGGCATAGGGGAGAGGGCGGGGGAATAAAAGGGTATGCTTTTTTGCGCTTTCCACGATAAGCACAAAAAAACGTGTACTATAATCAACTAGTATTTTTGATAAATTCCTCATAACGAATTAATTCGGCGTGGGCGTGGGGCTGGGTGTGCGACGCAGAATGTCGGAAAGCGTATTGTAGTCGAGCGTAATAACGAAACCGACCCCCGTTTCAATAATGTATCCATCCAGCACGGCCTGATAGTCATTGCGTCGGTATGCCCGCAATACGTAACGCCCATCGCGCGAGACATTATAGTTCAGCGATACGTTGTCGAACACCTGGTTGGGATTCGCTAATCCGGTTGTATTTTCCAGAACAAAGTTTTTACCTACGGATACACTCAAACGCCCATTCAGGAAACTCTTGGATAAGCCCACATTCAGATCCGTTCGCGCGCCCATCCCTCCACCGCTAGTAGCAATACCGTTCTCAGACTGTAAGTTAAAATTGACGTCAAAACCTTTCAGTACGTTCGAGGCCAGACGCCCCAACTGATCCGATATCAATTTGCTTACACTGCTCCGGGCAACGTTTTCGGCCTGTGCGTTCAATCCTCCGCCAGAATTACCAGAGAAGAAATCAGATGTGTTTTCGGGTAGGAACCGGTTGAGAATCAATAGGGCAAAAACCTGTTTGTTCACCTGTGACTGATCCTGACGTAAGCTTTTCAGTTTGTTCTCAACGAGAGTGCCAAATTCACTCGATGCAGCCGCACTATTGGCATTTTCCACCTCCGGCAGTCGAATATCAAAATCCAGTTTGGGAGCGGCTAAATTGTTGCTGATGGTTAGTGCTACGTTGAACGGTAATCGGCGATTAGCATCATTCGCACTGCCGGTTGTCAACTCATTACCGATGAGGTCAGCCGGTGAGGTTAACACCTGGTAAATCGCCGTGATGTTGATGTCGGCTCGAAGTGGATCACCCGAGAAATTGATGTATCCGCCTTTCTGGATCTGGAACTGACGCTTCAGCACCTGATACGTTAGGGAATATTCGCCTTCCGTTACTTCATAGCGTCCTAATACCGCAATTTGCCCAGATGCATTGATACCCACATTAAGTCGGGCATTTCCCCGCGCCCGAAGGTAATCACCATTTAGTTCGTCTACGACAATGGTCAACTCCGATTTTTCGTCGGCTTCCAGATCAAGCGAAATGTTTGAGTTACTCAGTTGATCGAAAGCCAGCTTGGGTGTCGTGCGAAGACTATCCTGCTTCGGGCGGGATATGTATTTCGCTATAGCCAGCGAATCATTATGATCAATGAACGTAACGATCTTATTCGCTTCTTCAATGTCAGTGGATTGATCGGGCAGGACAAGCGAAATCTTACTACCATCTTCCAGCCGGACTTTACCCGTTATGGATGCATTGGAACCGGCTCCTTTGATTCGTAAATCGGTTGTGACAGCTGCCTGTCCGTAGGCGTAGTCATTATCTTTCCGGGCTGCGTTCAGGACCTGGAAATGATCGGCTCGCACGCGCAAATCATAAGCGGCATCAGGCAGATTTTTGAGCACAACGGTTCCGTCAGTCCGGAGGGTTCGACCCTGTGTATCGCGGAGTTGGAAATTATCCAGCGTAATCGTCTGGCCCGAAAACGCGAGCTTTTCCTGATCAATGTGATACGTAGCGTTGAGTTGTTTGATGTTAAACGCCACGGAGTCGAACGCTACGCTGCCATCCAGTTTGGGGTTATCAACAGCTCCGCTAACATTGAATGCGCCGGTAAGTTTACCTTTAGCTTCCCGAAGTTCACCGAAGCTGAATGCTTCAATGGTTCGGGCATCCAGTCGGGTTAACTTAATAGCCAGATCGAGCGCCTGTTTGGCGTCGTCAGGGTTATAAAAGCCGGTTATACTGGCGTCATTGTTAGGTCCAGCCAGAACCGTATTTACATCAATACGTCCATCAGATGTATTGCGTAGCCTGGCCGTTACGTTCCCGATAGGCTGACTCATCACGTTCAGACTATCGACGTAAATAGACCCCGTAAAAGCCAGCTTACTATCGCTGCTCATATAATCACGTACAATGACTGTGCCGTTGAGCTGACCACTGGCCAGTGTCGTATCCTGATTGGCCAGCCGGGCCAGGTTTTCTATTTGAAGGGCATGAGCGGTAACGCGAATGGGAGCATTTCCATACGGCTCCGTATTGCTGATTTCAAGAAATTGATTGCCCTGTTCGAGATGTAGTCTATTGACCAGGATACCGCTTTTTCCGTATTGGGCAAAGCCTGTAGTATCGGTTTGCCAGCGTTGGTAATTCGTCAGTAAACCATTAGGCGCAAACTGGAATCGATAACTGGAATCGACAATGCTGAGCGTGCCGGCCAGTCCGTGTAAATCCTGATTGATGGAGTCTTTATTGACCATCGCAAACCGGAACCGATTATTCGCTGCCGTACCTGTCAGATCAGTTTGCCGGATCTTTATGCCATCATATAACACACCATCGACTCGCCCGTTTACCTTCAGTTGGTTATTCGCTCCCCGTATTGCCAGGCTAGCACCCTGTATGGTTGTCGTATCGTATACGATCTCGCCAGTACGTAACGTAGCGGAAAGGGTTGTGTCCCGGGTATTGTCTAAATAAGCGTTGAACCGAACGGTGTCCATCCGGGTAAGATCTGGAACAAAAGCACGTATCAGCGGATTTTGATAGGCTTTCAGATTCAGCGTGAAGGCATGCGGAGGGGGAATCCGTTTGTAGGTCAGATCGGGTAAAGCAATGTACTGACTTATCTCACCAGCTATGATGTCGTAAAGCTGAGCGTACTCAAATTGACCATTCAGGTTCATTCTCGCACCGGGCAGTTGAGCTACTACGTCTTTTGTATTACCATCGGCCGATAAACGAGCATATAGCGAATCGACAGGATAATCTTTCCCCTGCAACGTAATGACTGCATCACTGGCTGAAATCGTACCGACAGGCTTTGCTGGATTGGTAGAGGTCATATTCAGAAGGATACGTCCTTTCAGCGACAGTGGATCGTTATAGAGTTTGAGCTTTTGTAAGTTCAGCTCATTAATGACTGTCTCGCCAACGACGCTCGGAAACTCAGGATTCAGGTTTGATTTTATGTCTAATGCCAGATTCGCATTCGGGTCTTTTAAGGCGCCTGTGAGCGTCAGATTGCCATTCGTTAGTCGTCCATCAGCCGTGAGGTTCTGATACGTGTATCCCTGCAACTCAGCCGACTGGATAGCCAGGTCGAAGTTGGTGGTGAGTGTCTTTACGTCGATACCGCGCCCATCAACAGTGGCCCGGCCCGTCACTTTTCCAACCGTACCCGTTTGTTTGAGCCACTTACCCGCATCGAAGTCGTTCAGGTTAAGCGTACCTTTATAGGTCTGGTTTTTACCCGCCACGAATCCTGCCAGTCGACCATCAAAACCAGCTGTTCCCCAGGCTGTATTCAGTTTGGCATCTAAAATCAGATCATTTAACTGACCGTTAATCTTGCCGGTTAATTTTAAACCAGGTGGTAAAGCAATAGACGAGGGAATGGAGCCTTTAGGAGCCAATTTATTAATATCAGCCAGCGTTGTTGTGGCTTCCTGTATGGTCATGTCTACGCCCAGATGATCAGGGTCCGTTACGTTCGTCAGGCGTCCGCTAGCCAGAAGTTTTGTGCCACCAAGCATCTCAAATTCCACGCGGGGCAGATTTAGCGAAGCCAGCGTACCCGTCGCCTGCGCATTTGCTCGAAACACGCCACCGCGGTTACCGGCGAAGGGGGGCGTATCAGCCAGGAACGGAGCCAGTTGTAACACGTCATTGACAGACAGACGGCTCTGCTTTAAGTTCACGCGAACGCCCACACGTTTGGCAAAACGCGGATTGCTTAACTGACCCAGCGAATCATAACGTAGCACTAGCTGATCGCGAAGGAGTGTTGTAGGCGTCTGAATATACAGATTCGTTAACGTAGTGGTCGTATCGGTATAGAGAACGTTTCCGTCGAGTTGCTGTAGCACAAAGCTGTCCGCAGCCCGACCACTCGTTGCACGAAAGCGTCCGTTACGTAGCTGCCCGCTGATCCGTTGCCCGCGACTGCCTAAATCCTGATAGACCAGAAACCGTCCATTGATTCCCAAATTGTTCAGATCGAGGTGACCGTAGTCAAGTCCTGTCTTTTGCCGGGGAGCCGTTTCGTCGTCGTACCGAACGTGGTTGTTGGCAAAACGGACGTTCGTAAGTTTTGCCTGCCATCCTGGTGCGCCCGAAGACGTAGTGGACACTGGCTGCGTTGAAGAGGATTTTTTGGTTGGTTTCGTCAGGATAGCGGCAATATCGGCGTTTGTGAGATCGAGCGACTTTATGCCGATTTTCTCACCTTCCAGGTAGATATAATCCGACTCCATGGCCAGTCGTTCAGCACTCCCTTTCGTTTTAAAATCGGAGGTTTCGACACGCACATCCCATTTAGCGTTCGTAACCTGCCATTTCCCCAGAGCCAGATCGAGCGTATCGCCCGGCGCGCCAGGTGGACTGGGTGGGGATGGTAAACCCTCGTACAATCGTGTATAAACGTTTAAGCCGTTGACGGCTACGTCCGATAGATGATACTTCGATTTATCGACGTCCGTATCACTGAAGTTGGCCTTCATGTCCGCGACATAAGCATTGACGTCAGCGCCCGTTACGTCGTCGAGGTATTTGATCCGAACATCTTTCAGCCCAATTTTATTCAAATTAATGGCCATCGGTGTCGACACCGTATCCGACGGCTCCGGCTCCGATCCCGTATCGAAGGCATCAAGAATGTACTGGAAATTAAACGTCGTGTCGGGTAGGGTTCGATTAATATTGAGTTTAATGTGCTCGAACTCAATCTGATTTAAGGCAATCCGGTTGTTGAGCAACCCCCACATGTCGAGATCAACACGCATGCGGCCACCGTCGATCAATGTATCACCTTTGGGCGTTTTAAAATAAACATCCTCCAGCTCAATCCAGTCGGGAATGGAATAGCCGATTCGTCCAATGCGGAAGGGCGACTGAAGTTTTTGCGCTAAGTATGAATTAACCTGCTTCGTTACAAACTGCTGTCCCCAGGGCGTAGTGGCAACCAACACCACAAACCCGACCAGTAATAGGACGAGGGCAAGTATACCAAGTAAAATACGTACAAAAATTTTCGCCACAATACGTGAGTTTTCTATTGATCAGATTAACTATCTGAGAGCCACACTGGGCTGGGGCTATTTTGTTAATCCAGATACTCTTTTATTACGATTTGTGCCTGAAATACAGCTTGTAATCAATGTTCATATTTATAACGAGTCTAACAGGAAATATGTTACTGGTTCCTGTTAAAGCTACTAAATGTCTAGGAACATCCTGTATTTGTGAAATTATCAGCGCAAATCCATCGATAACTCTTTTGATATACGCAATTCAGGCTCCGATTGTTGCCAATTTATCGCCCGGAGCGTAATTTACCAGTTATGTAACGTACCAGCCTTTTGTCAGGCTTAGTGTTCTTTCTTTAATGAGTTGTTGCAGACACGGTTCGTAGCCGGTATTTTTGGGCCAATCTTCCCGTCAATTATGAGCGACCTATTTACGGCTGAGTCAATTATCAGTCTGTTGACCCTGACATTCCTGGAAATTGTTCTGGGTATCGACAATATCATTTTTATTTCTATTGCGGCCAATAAACTTTCTCCAGCCGATCAGCCCAAAGCGCGAAATATTGGATTAGTACTGGCCATGGCGTTTCGGCTGGCTCTGCTGATGGGGATTTCGTTTGTCATATCGCTCAGTAAGCCGTTTACGCATCTGGATGCGGGCTGGTTCAAGGCTGCTTTTACGGGGCAGAGCTTAATTCTGTTTGGTGGTGGGCTGTTTCTACTCTACAAAGCAACGTCCGAAATTCACCATAAACTGGAAGGCAGTGATCATGAGGAGACAGAAGGTAGTACGAAAGGAAAAACGACCATTTCGAGCGTCGTGACCCAGATAGCCATTACCAATATCGTTTTCTCGATCGACTCTATTCTAACGGCTATTGGGCTGACTCAGAACGTGACAATCATGATGATTGCCGTGGTTTTATCGATTTTGATTATGATGTTCTTTGCTGGTCCGGTAGGTCGGTTTGTCAATGAACACCCTACCATTCAGATGCTGGGTCTGGCATTCCTGATTATGATTGGCTTTATGCTGGTAGCCGAAGGTGCACACTTATCTGAAGTCGTAATTTTCGATCAGGAAGTCGGTGCCGTTCCGAAAGGGTATCTGTACTTTGCCATTGCCTTCTCGTTACTGGTTGAATTCCTTAACATTCGTTTACGGAAGCAGCAGAAACCGGTGAAGCTACATAAATACGAAGGCCACCCCAATCAGGATGGAATGATCTAATAAGTCGTCATTGGGCAGCGGTTAGCCTTTAGTTGTAGCAGATTTTATGTTTATTCACCTTGCAACTAAAGACTAACTTCTGTCAATGGCTGACTAACCACTACGTTATCTTGTCTCTTTCCGATCAATTAAACGATATTCTTGCCAGCCTCAGCGGTTTTGGACCAGAGGCCTGGCTGTCGTTGTCCTTTTGCGTACTGCTGCTGGTTGAATTAGTGATGCTACGTAGCAATCGGTTACGAACTCGTCAGGTTCTGGCTGGGTTGAGTGGGGTTGTGATCCTTGTAGCGGCTATGTGGGCGGTGTTATCATCGACACGGGGATTCCTGTTTATGCACTTGTTGTTTGTGGATAATCAGGCTGTTTTTATGCAGGTAGTCATTGCGCTGAGCGCGGTTTTTGTCCTGCTATACGAACTGTTTACCCATGAGGAAAACGCTACGTCAAATCCGTTGAATCGGTCGACTTTACCGCTCGAGTGGTATTCATTACTGATTGCCATGACGCTGGGGTTGTTTCTGATGACGATCTCAGTGAACATGCTTGGCATTTATCTGAGTATCGAGTTAGTATCCATCTGCTCCTACCTGTTAACGGCACTTACGGCTGACCGGAAAGCGTCGGAAGGGGGGATCAAATACTTACTGTTTGGCGCCGTCAGTTCGGCTATCATGCTCTACGGAATGTCGCTGCTGTATGGCATGACCGGTACGCTCGATCTGACAGCCGAATCATTTGGAACCCAACTTGCCGGGCAGGATTCGGCCGTTGTAGCGGTGTCCATGTTACTGACATTGGCGGGACTATTGTTCAAACTTGCGGGGGTACCGTTTCACGTCTGGACGCCCGATGCATACGAAGCGGCACCGGTGCCCGTTGCTGCGTTTTTTTCGGTTGCGCCGAAAGCGGCAGGTGTGTTGGTGCTTATGCGAATCGTAACGGCTCTCCCGCTGGAATCGTCTCTGGGCAACGTATCCGCATCGGTTCTCCAGACACCCCTGGCTGTACTGGCGTTGGCGGGTATTTTGATCGGTAATCTGTCGGCGCTACGTCAAACTGATGCCAAGCGGCTACTGGCTTATTCGACGATCGCCCATGCAGGGTTTCTACTAGTTGGGGTTGTCGCTTTGAATAATGCTGGTTTCGAGGCCGTGTTGTTTTACGCGGGTACGTACGTATTCATCTCGCTGGCTGCGTTTTTCCTCATTGATTTACTGGCACGTAGTAATGGCACCGACCTAACGATCAGCCATTTCGCAGGATTAGGACCCAAACAGCCGTTACTGTCAGTAGCGCTTATCGTGGTGATGATTGCACTGACAGGTCTTCCACCAACGGTTGGTTTTACGGCTAAACTTCTGTCGTTTTCTGCGCTTTACGACGCTTATCAGCAAACCGGCAATCCCTGGTTACTAGCCCTGTTTGGACTGGGACTATTGAACGCACTGATTTCGCTGGTGTATTATCTGAAAATTCCCTTTCTCCTTTTCTTTCGCCCGGTTGCTGTAGATTCCGAACCGAGAGAGGCTGCTACTTTGCCAAGATCTGCCGTTTATCTGGCTCTTGGCCTCACTGTGCCGATAGTGGGCTTATTTCTGAAACCTGACCTGTTGCTACGTATGTTGAGTGGCTGGTAATTGTTGTAAGTACCAGATCAATCAGGTTAGTCACTTTTTCAACTATATCGCGTAGCGCTACGTTTTAAGGATAAACGCCTTACTGCCATGAGATTTACGCTTATCACCCTCATACTAATTGGTTTAATCGGTTGCAATGGGAAATCAGTTGAGAAAGAAACGAGCAATCGCTTTGTGGGTAACTGGCAGCCGGTTGCCTTTTTCATAGCACCGACAAAAGTGTATGGAAACCTAAAGCCAGGCTGGAACCTTGATAACACGTTTCCTGCTGTTTCTTTTCGCGAAGACGGTACATTTCACGACCCACACGACATTACTAATGCCACAATTCGCTACCAGGTTCTGAACGAGCAGCAGTTTCATTTTACGAATGAAAATAACCAGGAAACCGTTTACCAGTACGAATTTCGGGCCGATACGCTTGTTACGTTAACCGAATGTGCAAACCAGCTTTATTGTGGCTGGAAATATATTCCTAAACCCTAATTCGCTGAAGAAGCCTCCGTTTGATCGAACGTATCGGCTCAATTTCGGAAATAGACCTCACTTTTCGTTCCTTTGTAGCTTCAATAAGCTTATTCTGCGCCTATGAATTCGGTCCGCGACCTGATGGTCTTAGACATGTCTCTTGATGAATTATTCGATCAATTCGATAAACTCCGCGTTTTGATCATTGGCGACGTCATGCTCGATTCCTACGTCTGGGGCCACGTCGAGCGGATTTCGCCCGAAGCGCCGGTACCCATCGTGCGGTTCGACCGGCGTGAATTTCGTCTGGGTGGAGCCGGAAACGTATTGCTGAACGTACAGGCATTAGGCGCTGAAGCCATTATTTGTTCAGTCATCGGTGCTGATGCACCAGGTGATCAGCTCGAACAGGAACTATGTAGTCGGGGCTTAAACTGCGATGGGTTGATACGTAGCAAAGACCGGATCACGACCATTAAAGAACGAATTATTGCCAGTTCTCAGCAAGTTGTACGGGTGGATACGGAGACCGATAAATACATCACCACCGACGAACGGACGCAATTAATAGCTAAAGCCAAAGAATTGATTCCGACCTGCCACGTCGTTATTTTCGAAGATTATGACAAAGGGGTGCTGAGTAAAGAAGCTATTGCTGAAATTACGGATTTTGCCAATGAACAGGGCATTCCAACCGTAGTTGATCCGAAGAAGCGCAATTTTTTAAGCTATCAGAATACCACACTGTTCAAGCCGAATCTTAAGGAACTGCGCGAGGGTTTAAAACTGGAATTCGATGTTGATAATCCTACTGATTTTCAGGGCGCCGTCGATCAATTAAAAACGCAGCTGAATCTGAAAGGGGCTTTGATTACTCTTTCGGAACGAGGTGTCTTTATCGACTTTAACGGGGAGAAAACCCAGCTTCCGGCGCACATCCGTAAAATTGCCGACGTATCGGGAGCAGGCGATACAGTGATTAGCATTGCTGCCTGTTGCGTAGCGCTACGTCAGCCACCAAGTATCATCGCAGGCTTATCGAATCTGGGCGGTGGCTTAGTCTGTGAATCGGTCGGCGTAGTGCCGATTGACAAAGCGCAGCTAAAAGCCGAAGCGAAAGAGAATTTGTGAAAGGTAGCGTGGGCTTCAGCTCGCGTAGCCGTAGGCTAAAAAATGAAGCACCACAACTTAGCCTACGGCTACGCGGGCTGAAGCCCACGCTACCTTACATCGCCTTTACGGCATCGACAAAGCATCGGGCTTTGTCGGGATCGGTATCCGGATAAATGCCGTGACCGAGGTTGGCGATATAATGCTGATGACCAAAGGCATCGATCATCCGCTTCACTTCCGCTCGGATCTGAGCAAAATCAGCGTATAGAACGCAGGGGTCTAGATTCCCTTGTAATACGCGATCCGGGATTAACTCCCGCGACTCATGCGGGTCCATGTTCCAGTCTAAACCCACTACGTCACAGCTCAGTTGACCAATTTCCTGCCGGGCGAAAAAGGCGCCTTTGGCAAAAACCGTCATGGGGACACCCGTAATCAGATCGCAAATCTGCTTGATGTAAGGAAGCGAAAAGGTTCGGTATTGCTCCGGCGACAGAATTCCTGCCCAGGAATCGAACAACTGTACCAGATCAACACCCGACCGGATTTGCGCCTGTAAATAAGCAATCGTACTGTCGGTGATTTGCTGAAGCAGCGCGTGCGCAAAATCCGGGTCGGTATACAACAGCTTCTTCGCCACTGAAAACGTTTTGGAACCCTTGCCTTCGGTCATGTAGCAGAAAATCGTGAATGGTGCCCCGGCAAAGCCAATAAGTGGTACCCGATTATTCAACTCTTTCTTCGTCAGCTTAATCGCATCCAGTACGTATCCCAGATCACTCTCGGCATCAGCTACGCGTAAGCGGCTTAAGTCGGCCATGGTACGAACCGTTTGTGGAAAAACTGGTCCCCGACTTTCGATCATTTCGTAGGGTAGTCCCATCGCTTCGGGAATGACCAGAATATCGGAGAAAATAATGGCCGCATCGACATCGAAGGCATCGACAGGTTGAATCGTCACTTCAGCCGCCAGTTCAGGCGTTTTCGCCAACGTAATGAAACTGCCGGCCCGCTCCCGAACCGCTCGGTATTCGGGCAGTACGCGTCCGGCCTGACGCATCATCCAAACGGGTATACGCTCTGTCAATTCACCCCGCGCGGTGCGGAGCAGCAAATCATTCTGTAAAGTCATATTGCAAAGATACGTCTCAACCGAACGTCGGCGCGGCAGGATTTTTATGATTTTAATGATGGACAGGATTAGTTTTGTTAAAATTTACAGACACAAATGCTTTCTCTCTTCATCGACGCCGAACGTTTACGGGATCTTAACAGTGGCTTAGGGCAAGTGTGTTTGCATCTGGGTCGTGAACTTGTTCGTCAGCGGCCTGATACGTGGCCGCTAACGTTTCTTGTGCCCGAAGATAAAGTTGGTGTGTTTGGACCTGAAGTTGAGTACATCAAAGCATCATGGATGCGAAAGTTATGGATTCCGGGGCAATATGATCTCTGGCATTGTCTGCATCAGGATTCGGCTTATCGATCAACACGATCGAAACTAATCTTAACGATTCACGATCTAAATTTTCTGGAGCGCCCCGACTATTCGGCTGGTGAAAAAGCACGTAAGCTGGCTCGTTTGCAACGTAACGTCGATCAGGCAACGGCGCTGACTACTATTTCTAACTATACTGCGTCGGTAGTAAAGAAGGAACTGCATATTCCAGATAACAAACCTGTACGGGTTATTACAAATGGTGTCGCTGTCAATCCCGCCGAAACGCCTGATGAAGCCACAAATGCAGTCATTCACTTATCTGCCCAATCGCCATTTTTTCTTTTTATGGGTGTTATCCATCCCAAAAAGAATGTACTTACGCTACTGCCCTTGCTTGAAGCTTTCCCTGACTACCAATTGATATTGGCCGGACCGGACAGTCATCCATACGCGCAACACATTCGCGAACAGGCGCAAAAACTCGGTGTTGCTGATCGACTAGTAATGCCGGGTCCTGTTGATGAACCGACAAAGTTGTGGTTATACTCGCATTGTGATGCCTTTTTGTTCCCGTCTTTATCCGAAGGATTTGGTTTGCCCGTTGCGGAAGCCATGACGTTTGGTAAACCGGTTTTCATCTCCCGGCTAACCAGCTTACCCGAAGTTGGCGGTAAGGAAGCGTATTATTTTGATAATTTCGAGCCGGAGAACATGGCTCAGACCATTGACGAAGGGATGCGTGACTTTGCCCAGAATCCATTACGTGAAGAGCGGATGAAAAAACGAGCCGCCAGTTTTAGCTGGCCGGACGTAGCAAAGCAATACTGGGATTTGTATCAGGAACTAGCCGGAGACAAAGGGATATAGAAATAAAATCCTGGCAATCCTGTAATCAGCTAAATCCCGGTTCAGACGGTATCTTTGCGGTATACATGAAAACGTACCTTCGATTACTCTCGTTTGCCAAACCATTAAGTCGCTTTCTGGTGCCGTTCGTAGCCACATCGTTAGCGTCGAGTGTATTTGGTGTGCTCAATTTTACGCTGCTGATTCCACTGCTCGATATTCTGTTCAATAATGTGAATGCCGAACGAATGCGGATGTTTCTGAGCCAGCCCGCACCTTCATTCATTACGTCGCCAACCGAGGCATTCAGTTATTACTTCGCCCAGATTTTTCAGGAACACGGTAAAGTAGGCGCTCTTCAGTACGTGTGTATCGTTATCATTTTGTCTGTACTGCTAAATAACCTTTTCAAATACTTATCCATCAGGCAGTTAGAAGCATTCAAGGCAAAAATGGTGTCTCGATTAAGGGAAACCGTTTTTAGTCGAACGATAAGTTTACAACTCGGCTTCTTCTCGAATGAACGGAAAGGAAACCTGATTTCACGCATTACGACCGACGTGCAGGAGGTCGAAAATTCCATTGCCAATACGCTTTCTGCGGCATCAAAAGAAGTGTTTTTGCTGATCGGCTACGTGATTGCTCTGTTGAGTATTTCCGTGAAACTGACCCTGTTTGCCATCCTGGTCATTCCCATATCAGGCGGATTCATTGCGTTCCTGGTTCGGCGTATGAAGCGCGATGCACAGGAAGGACAGCAGCGATTGAGTAGTCTCGTGAGTTTGTTGGACGAAACTTTTGGCGGCATGCGGGTTGTAAAAGGCTTTGTTGCTGAAGGCTTTATTCTGGATAAATTTCGGCAGGAAAACGAAGGGTACCGACAGGCGATTCGGTCGCTGGCCAACCGGCGAGAACTGGCCTCACCGTTTTCCGAAGTGATGGGCGTAGCTGTCGTTGCGGGGATTCTTTTCTATGGCGGTTCTTTGGTACTTAGCGGACAATCCGATCTGACAGCGGCTCAGTTCATTGCCTATATTGCTATTTTCTCACAGGTAACGCGGCCCGCCAAAGACATCTCCAACGCGTTTAGTGGTTCGCAGCGCGGGCTTGCCTCGGGGGAACGTGTTTTAGAACTGATCGACACGCAGCCGCTGATTCAGGATAAACCCTGTGCCCTAACGCTACCTGATTTTCAGGACAAAATCTCGGTACAGAACGTATCGTTTGCCTACAACGCTGATACGCCTGTTCTGCGTAACATCAGTTTCGACCTGATGAAGGGAAAAACCATTGCTCTGGTTGGTTCATCGGGTGGGGGTAAATCGACGATTGCCGATCTGATTCCGCGCTTTTATGACCCAACGGCGGGTCAAATTTTGATTGACGGCGTGGATCTGCGCGATGGCACGATGGCATCTTTACGAGGGCAGATGGGCATCGTAACCCAGGAAAGTATTCTGTTTAACGACACGATCTTCAATAACATCGCCTTTGGAAGTGCCGCTACAGAGGCCGATGTCATGGAAGCCGCCCGGATTGCCAATGCGCATGACTTTATTGTGGCTCAGACCGATGGCTATCAGACCATTATTGGCGACCGGGGTGGCAAGTTGTCGGGTGGGCAGCGTCAACGAATTAGCATTGCCCGCGCCATACTGAAAAACCCACCAATTCTGATTCTTGATGAAGCCACATCCGCGCTCGATACGGAGTCGGAGAAGTTGGTGCAGGAAGCTCTGACTCGCTTAATGACGAACCGCACAACGCTCGTGATTGCCCACCGGCTCAGTACGATCCAACATGCCGACGAGATTCTGGTTGTCAATCAGGGACGTATCGTCGAGCGCGGCCGTCACGACGAATTGCTGACGCTGGATGAAGGCTTCTACCGGAAATTAAGCACGATGCAAAGTGTTTAGCATCTGTTCAGAAACAGTTATTTGCTGATAATAATTGTCCAGTCCGGGCCGCTGAGAACTTTATGTTTTTCAGAAAAATTTCCTTGATTGACGGCAACCGAAAAATTCAGCAGGCTATTGATATACGCTACGTCCTCGCCGACTGGTGCTTCGCCAAACGTATGAACCCAACGAACCGATTTGTCGTAAACGAACTTGCCATTCTGAGCGATTTGAACGTGTACTTTGTCGCCTGGTTTGAGGCTTAATTGGTCAATGATGGATTTAGGAATGTTGCTCCAGACATTACCGTACTGAACATCGAGTATGGGAATATTTCCCTTAACAACTCCATTTTTAACGTCTGCTTTCTGATAAGGCAATCGAACCACCTCGTTCGGCAGTTTTGGTCCAACCTGCTCAAAACGAATGGTATGTGCGGCTAACCGCGCGGCTGTGTAGGCATACACATCACGCCCGTGAAACGTATATGATTCATTGGAGTTTTTACGGCGGTTAATGGCTTCGTCAATTTGCCGGACCTCGCGAATACCCATGTGTTCAGCCACTAACGTTAGCGTACCGTTATCAGGTGTAACAATGTATTGGCCGGAATTAGTCATCATGACAATCGAATGCCGTTCGGTACCAACGCCAGGGTCGCAGACGGATACGAATACTGTTCCCGGTGGATAGTATGGAACGGTCTGGTAGAGTCGGTAAGATGCCTCCCATATGTTATAAGCCGGAATTTCATGGGTGAGATCAAACAGTTTGAGTTCAGACGAGACACCTAATGCCACACCCTTCATCGCCGATACGGCCCCGTCTTTCAAACCGAAATCCGACTGAAAAACAACGATGCCATTTTGTCCCAGCGATGTTCGTTTCGCCAGGAGGAAAACCAATAAAGCAAATACGTAGCGAATACGCATAGAGCCAGATTTAAAGAATGTTATAAGATGAATGGAAAAGAATGAGGCAGTCTCGCCTTGAAGTACTACAGTTAACTAACTATCAGCGTTTTCCACTGACTTTGTACTAGTAAAATAAACAATTAATCCGATACTGATCTTAGCGGTGAGATCAGTGATAGTAAAAGCAATGTGAATCCAGCTAAAGTCAATAGGCGTAACGGTCAGGAAATAGCCAAGCAGGTAAATTCCCCAGCACGTAGCGATGATCACCATCATCTGCCGATAGGCCATCTGCCGATAGGCACGTTGTTGGGTAAGCGTCGTTTGTTCACCGAACTGCTGCTCTAACCGACGTAGCGTGAATAGACTAAATCCATAAGCTATCGTCGCAACCAATCCCCAGATAACTTTCATGCCAACCTGAATTTCGTTGTCGAAGGATAGCTGCTGGTGGCCGATATAGCTGGCAAAATATAGCAGCAAAGTAGCTGTCAGCAAATAAATTAACGGTCGCTTGACTGCATTTCGCTGGAAATTAAGACCAAAGATAATTTGCAGTAAGAGCAGCGGGGACGTAATAAACCAATCCATATAGCGGAATTGGCCAATGGCATTGTATGACTCGCGAATGAGCGTTTGCCGATCGTTGGCATCCGTAACGGTCGCTAATTCGCGCAACATATCGTGGTAATACGTCTGTGTCAGGTAACAAGATACTGCTGACACAACCGCAACAACCGCCGTTACCGAATGAACAATACGAAACTCTGGACGAATAGACGGCTGGATTGCCAGCGAGAGAACGAAATTACCTATAAAAGCAAACATGGCCACGACCAGGAAAAAGTACGTGACCATGGGCAGAAGGCCAACAACACCCGCTGTTGGCATAAAAGAATCAGTTACTTCCATGAATGCAGTAATGGGAAGCTTGAATATACGACCATTACTGCATTCACGGCAAAACGTTCGGTTTTATTTAGGCTGCTGCGCTTTGAGCGTAGCCATTTGCTGTTTGGATTTATCGACTAATTGCTGCGCATAAGTCTTCAGCGCGGCATTATTACCGTATTGTAGATACGTAGTGGCCATGTCAATTGCATCCTGACGCTGGTCGAGTAGCAACGTAGCAAAGTTTTTATCCAAGTTGCTTGTCAGCTTATCGCTGGAGCCGGTTTGCTGTAATTTCAGGCTCATAGCTTCGATGTTGCGGTTCTGTTGCTGCGTGTAAGCCTGACTTGGACGCGTTGGTTTGAGTTGGCGCATTGTGCCGTCAAACATCGCTAGATCAGCTTCTGTGGCGGGCAGCGTTGATTTTGCCATATTCACCATGGCGGTGTCCTTGCCGTTCTGGATTTCGGCTTTCAGCAAATCCTGTATACCCTGCGTATGCGCTTTGGCCTGGAAAGCATAATCAAAGTCGGGATCGCCTGTTGCTGATAATTTTTTCAATCTGGTAATACTTTGCTGCAAAGGAGTAAGCAGGGTTGATTTAGCAGGGTCATTCGTTGTTGCGGCCGCTGTTGAGCCTGTTGTCGCCTGAGCACAAGCCATTAATGAACTACCTGATAGCAGGGCTGCCAGGGCCCAGATGGATAGATTGGATTGTAGCGTTTTCATAGTATTTTGATTATTAGTGTGTTTCCGTGTGTCAAATTAAACGTGTTACGTACTAAAGACAAAAATGAATAAAGAAGGTTTAGTATTGATTAATTTGAGTTGTGAGATTTTCAACTGCAGTCGTAATGGTTTTTCACAGAAAAAGGGCCTTGATGGCCCTTTTTCTGTGAAACTTAAGAATCAAACTTTTACAACCGGATAATCTCGGCACCAATAGCGTTCAAACGCGTATCGATGTGTTGGTAACCCCGGTCAATTTGTTCTATGCTGTCAATAATGCTGGTGCCTTTGGCCGACATCGCTGCAATCAACAGAGCAACCCCCGCCCGAATATCCGGCGACGACATGCGAATACCTTTTAAGGGAACTTGACGATTCAAGCCAACGACCGTAGCGCGGTGTGGATCGCAGAGAATGATTTGAGCCCCCATGTCGATCAGTTTATCGACAAAGAACAGCCGACTTTCGAACATTTTCTGGTGAATAAGTAATGTTCCCTGCGCCTGTACGGCAGTAACGAGAACGATACTCAGCAGATCGGGTGTAAAACCGGGCCAAGGTGCGTCGGCAACGGTCATCATGCCCCCATCCAAAAAACTGTCGATCTGGTAATGCTCCTGCGCCGGAACGAAAATGTCATCACCTCTAAATTCCATCTGGATACCCAACCGTTTGAATTGATCGGGAATAATACCTAATTCAGGAATCTGACAGTTTTTGATCGTAATCTCTGACTGAGTCATAGCTGCCATACCAATGAACGAACCAATCTCGATCATATCGGGCAACATGGTGTGCTCGGTACCTTTCAGTTCGGACACACCCTCAATTGTGAGCAGATTCGAGCCAACGCCCGAAATCTTGGCGCCCATCGAATTGAGCATCTTACAGAGTTGCTGAAGATAGGGCTCACAAGCAGCATTATAAATAGTCGTAATCCCTTCGGCCATAACAGCAGCCATCAATATGTTGGCTGTACCTGTTACTGAGGCTTCGTCGAGAAGCATGTACGTACCGCGCAGATTGCTGGCGTCAACCTGATAATAACCTCCGTCGTTAGCATCGTAATTGAATTGAGCGCCTAGTTTTTCAAAACCCAGAAAGTGCGTATCGAGTCGTCGCCGACCAATTTTATCACCACCGGGCCGAGGAATACGCCCCGTTTTGAAGCGCGCGAGCATGGGCCCCAACAGCATAACCGACCCACGAAGGGCAGCGGCTTTGCGTTTATACGTATCAGTCTCCAGATAATCCAGATTAACGTCGCTGGCCTGAAAGCGATACGCGCCTTCACCAATTTTTGTTACCCAAACACCTAAATCACCAAGCAGGTCAATGAGTTGATTGACATCCCGTATTCCCGGAATATTATAAATCGTAACGGGTTCTTTTGTGAGTAATACGGCGCAAAGAATTTGCAGGGCTTCGTTCTTTGCCCCTTGTGGGATCAGTTCACCTTTTAGTTTACGACCACCAGTAATTTGAAAGGATGCCATTTAAAGAATGATAAATTATGAATGATTAATTATAAATGATAAGCGAGAGAAATAGTTTGATCCTATCCAGCATTTATACCTCATCATTCATAATTAAAATATTAGCGTCTTCGGCGTGGACCGTCATTGCGGTTGTTGCCAGGGCGCTGACCGCCATCCCGATTGCCAAAGTTACGTGGCGATCCGTCGTTGCGGTTGTTAGGACGGCCCTGTGGTCCGCCATCGCGGTCGTTTCGGTTCCGGCTACCGAAGTTTCGTTGTGAACCCGAATTATCGTTCCGATTATTGGAACGTCCCTGATTTGGTCCAGAGCGTTGGTTCCCTTCGCGATCATTCCGGTAATTATTACCGCCAATCCGCTGGGGTTGATCACCCGTACGTTCGCGTGGGGTTGCATCCACGAGCCCTTGTTCCCGAATCAACTGAATGTCGTCGTGGAGTTTACCGTTCGATAACTCAATAAGACTCTGGTAAATAGTCTCATCTTCAACGGATTCTTTATTCCATGCCTGATAAAACGTACGCATCAGACGCGTCAGATACGAAACAAAAGCCCGCCGTTCGTCAGGATCTTCCAGCGACGTAGCCTTAGCTATCAATAAATCGACATTACGTCCAAAATGCTTGAATTTTAGATGATGGGTATTATAGGGAACCCTCTGTGGCTTTTTACCCAGTGCTTCTTCCGATGGCGGAGGATAAGGACTTTCTACATCCAGCGTAAAACCCGACATGATATACAGATCGTCCCACAACTTATTGTAGTAATCCTGACCGTCTTTCATGTTTGGGTGAATCTGCCGCATCAGTTCGATCAGGATATGCGCATAACGAGTGCGTTTTTCCCGATCGTCGATGTTGACCATGTTGTCAACCAACTTTTGGATACTACTGCCGTATTCTTTCAAAGGCTTATCCTGATTTGTGATAAAGAAGACAAAAGTACGAAGAAAGCAGCAGGGAGAACATAAAAAAATAATCGCGCTGGGTGAGGCACTAATCTGAATGAATAAATGATCAAAGGAAATGGCATTTTGATATAGTGAGGTCGAAACTGATATCCCGAATTATGAGTCATGACGGGCTTCAACCCACTGAGGGTTCATAGAAAATGATTTGTTTCCCACTCATCTACAGGACTCTTGTGGATGAGTGGGAAACAAATTTAATTATACGACACGTTCGTTTTCCGTTAATTTCGGATCAATCACGTAGGTCATACCTCCCGTTAATAACCCATTCGCCCATACTTCAATTGTAATGGTCCGATCTCGCTGCGAACGCACCGTTTCTGGCTTAAATTCCTCTCCCGGCTTCATCGCCATTACAGCTTCGATCTTGCCGCGCTTGTCGAGCCGGCTCAACTCCTGCTCATTCTGGAAAACCAATTGCCAGCCAAGTTTTGTAAGCCATTTTGGCTGCTGAACCCGCACGTCTAACTTGACAACTTCATCGAAGGGATTCCGAATCAAAAATCGCCGGCCTTTAAACGCTTTAACCAGGCCGTCGGGGAGGGCAGCCACCGGCGCTACGTTTCGTTGGCCAATGTTGTTGTCATTCGGTACTAAGCGCCATTCGGGTATTGAGTCGCCTGCCGTAAAATTATCGATGTTACTGGCATCGCCGGTGGCGGACGCAATCATGAGCATGCACTCATGACCAAGTTGCGTCGGTGTCCATTCAAACGGGCCGACTACCACTTCTGCCGTATTATTCGGCGCGATATTTGGGGCCGAACGCTGAGCGGTTGTCATGGGTTGCCAGTCGTTTGGCCAGGTCAGACCTGTGCCAGGATTGCAGTGAAACGCTTTCACCCGTACGTTCGTCGCGACTTGAGTGCCCCGATTTTTTACTTTCACGTAAGCAAAGTTGGGCTGGCCAACTACGGGTTCCTGGTGGGTCATCAGTCCATCGGCACTACGTCGGTTCCAGATGCGCGTATTATTCCAGTGAACGGGCTGGAAACTATACTCACCTGCCCGGCCATCCTCAATGTAAACGTCAACAGGAGGAGGAGACCCAACCGCTGTGGCTGGTGTGCCGGGAGCCCGAAACAGGGCTTGCTTCTCAAACGCCCATCGAATCACTTTTCCATAGGCACCACCCGAATGCCCGGCAGTGGTCCAGTCGCCGAGATCGGCGGTCATCAGAGCCGATGCGAAACCGCTGGCGTTGCCAGGGTTAGTGGCGGGGGTAAGGGTACTAACCGCCCGGAAAATCAGATAACAGGTGTAACGAGCGGCAAACTCACGCATGGAAACGCTGCCTGAATCGCCCCCTATTGAGCGGTAGAAACGGAAGAGCGTTGTCGAGAGTATTTGTTCGCTGCTGTAGCCACCTACATCGCGGGTACCGCCCCAGCCCCAGCCATCGACAAGAGTGCGATCGTGGCGCCGTCGTGACGTAGCAGGGAGCGATGAAAACGTCCAGGGAAAGGTCTCGAACCGGTCGGGTGCCTGACTCGTGGGGTCGTTGAGAATAGCGGCTACTGAATCACCGGCGCTGTGTGCAAAGCCAAAGTTGGGTGAGGAAACATTATCCCATAAAATGCCATGCCCGGCCAATTCGTGCAGAACTACGCGCCAGTCGGCGGCAATGCTGATTGGGTTGGTTGTATCGGTCGTATTAGCGAGCATATAGGCTGACCGTCCGATGCCATTCCCCGAGGCATTACCAGCACAATAGGCATTGACCTCTACCCCATCTACTGTACTATAACGCCCTCGGTGATCAATCGGGATTGGGAAGGTTGTATTATTGAAATAGCTTACAATGTTGAACCCCATGCTTTGCATGACCCGGAAAAAACGGTCACAGTTGTAGTAAGCATTGACGGCGGCAAATTGGTTAGAGCGACTATTGAAATTGAAGTTGACTCCAGCCGGCTGAACAGGTGCCGATACGGTAGGCAGCTCAAAGTCTGAAATTCGCACAAATTGACCTGTCAGCGTCTGGATGTTCACAATCGGCAGGGGCGGATTCAAGGGCAGAGGTACCGACTGGCGCAGTGGATTTAACGTAGCGTTACTGGCTGTTGGGCCATTTGCCGGGTTACCTGTCAACGTAATCGGGTCTGTTGTGAATACCAACCCGTTTACGTTGTCGATCAGCGCACGAAGTTGAAGCACCGAACCGGTTTCGACCTCTATAAACGCCCGCCAGTTAACAGGCCCCAAATTAGGGACAGTTGTTGTGAACAGGGCTTCAAGAGCAACGTAATAACGACCGTTTTTGATAGAGTCAGCTACGGAAGGTATTGGTAGAGTAAGGTGCAGTTCGGCGAATCCCTGAGTGAATCCCTCATTATCGGTGTGCGGGTGATCTTCTGTTCTCTTTTTCGCATCGTACAGGAAGATCCACAGCTTTTTCCCGTTAAGGGCTAGTGATTCGGGTGGTAGACCGAGCAGTTTTGCCAACTGATCAGCCGTAAGGTTCTGCATGTAGCTGACGGCGCCGTCATTGGGCTGGTCTACGTCAATGCCGGGGTCGCCGGTGTGTTGCGCTGATAACACTCGGTACGGTTCGTGTTTGACTTGTACACTCACGCCCGCTCCCCAGACTGGTAAACCAAAAAATGTTTGTTGGTAGCCTACGGTCGTAATGTCAAATTGAGCTTTTTCATTCTGAAATCGGTAGCCACCAGCCTCGGACTCAGGACTGCTGGCGGTTAAACTCTCTAATCCGCGTAATGATTCTTGACTGGTCATGAGTTGGTCGGCCTGCTGACGCAGGTAAAGATCGGCAGCTTCGCGAGCCGAGCCAGCTGGTTGCGTTACGGGCGCTTCGGCATGGTTGATGTCGCGTACGACGCCCGCGTCATTGCGGGTGATCAATGTCTGTTCATTGGGAAGCAGTTCCTGAAACATAAGAAGTGATTGAGTTAAGGGTTATAGATCGAGCTACTTTTAGCGGGTTAAAGATTGCCGAATCTGTTCAAGTGTATTAGCGTGGAATTCCGTGTTTGATAAATTGCGTGGTTTCCTGCTATCTATTGCCTGAACTACTTGATTATCTGATCAGTATGGCTTTTCAATACTTGATCTGTTCCCTTAACAAGCCAGTGCTGGGAACTCCTTATCACGTTCGTTGCTTCTGTTTTTGTGTGACTTGTTTGCATGTTCTTTTTTATCGATTCACCCCATGGTTTCCACTACTCTGTTTCGCGCTTACCGTACCGAACTTGCTGATACGCTCCGATTAAGTGTGCCGATCGTTATTGCTCAGTTAGGTGTTGTCCTGATGGGCGTTACGGATAATCTTTTTGTCGGGCGTTTGCTGGGCGCTGTGCCGTTAGGAGCGGCTGGGCTGGCTAATTCGTTGTCTTTTCTGCTATCGGGTATCGGTGTAGGTGCCTTACCGGTCGTGGCTGCTTTAATTTCAAAAGCGCGTAGTCAGAACGACGTAGCAACTGTGAACCGGCTCTTTCGGGCAGGACTACGTGTTGCGATATTGTTGAGTGTTATTCTGGGCGGCCTATCCGTAGTACTGGCTTATAATTTTGAACTATTTGGTCAAACGCCAGAGGTAGCGCGACTGGCTCGGAACTTTATGTTGATTTTGAGCGCGTCGGTTCTGCCGTTATTAATTTTCGTATCAGCTCGTCAACTCTGCGATGGCCTGCGGTATCCACACGTAGCCATGGCGATTACCCTCTCCGCTTTAGGCATAAATGCTGTTTTTAACTACGTACTTATTAAAGGCATAGGGCCATTTCCTGAGCTGGGACTGATGGGATCGGCGCTGTCTACGCTCATATCCAGGCTATTTATGGCAGCAGCAATCCTGATTTACATTTACCGGGCTGAACGGTTCAGGGAATACCTGCAGTCAAGCTTTCAGAACCTCTCAACGACGAGCGATATCTGGACGATTTTGCGGTTGGGTATTCCTGGCGGCATGACGTTTTTCTTTGAGATTGCTACGTTCTCCCTGGCTGTCGTTATTGTTGGCTGGCTTGGCGAAGACCGATTGGCGGCTCATCAGATTGCGATTAATATGGCTTCTGTTACGTATATGATGGCAACGGGCATCTCGTCGGCGGCTGCCATTCGGGTGAGCGCGGCTGTGGGGCGGGGGAGCCGGGAAGGCATTTTTAAAGCGGGGATAGCCGCCTTCCTGTTGTCTGTGAGTTTTATGAGTTTGGCTGCCCTCTTGTTTCTTACCGCTAACGACTGGCTGGTTACGCTCTACATTCGCGACAATCCGGCTGTTATGACGATTGCTGCTTCGCTGGTCATTATGGCGGGCTTCTTTCAATTGTCTGACGGCGTGCAAGTCGTTGCCCTGGGTGGCTTGCGCGGCTTATCGGACGTCAACGTACCGACGCTCATTACGTTGTTTTCTTACTGGGTTGTCGCCCTACCGTTGAGCTACGTATTAGCTTTTCCCTTTAAGATGGATGCTATTGGCGTGTGGATTGGTTTACTGGCAGGGTTAACAATTGCAGCTGTTCTGTTGACATGGCGCTTTTTCCGGCGAATCGCTCGAATGAATAATTTCGATCAGCTTAAATCGGAAGTCGCTGTAAGTATACACTAAGTTACTTATGCTGATTTTTTGATAGCTAATGAAGTAAATTGTTTGTAATGAGTATATTGCTTTCTGATTTCGTAACGGTTCCATCGTTAAGTTTTCATACGCAATGCTATCCACCTTACTTCGTTCCACTCTGGCCTTACTACTAATTTGGGCCCTTTTTTCGCAATGTCAGGACGAGCCACCTGCGGCAGTAAAACAGGTATACGTCAGCGCCGACCGTAATGAGACAGCCCGTCGTCCATCAACAGAGTGTAATTTTCGCTATACAGTTCTAAATAGTTTCGATAAGCTCAATAACGATAGCCAGCGAGAGGCTATCCGAACCGGTTTTACAGTCTGGCAGCAGATGTGCCCTAATCTCGGTTTTCTGGATTTTCAAGCAACCGACCGAGCTCATTTAGTGGTGCGGTTCGTTGATCCGTCTGAATTCCCAATGCCGTATATGGTTGCTCCTGTTGGTTTGATGGATGGACGGACTGGAGTAGGTGGAACGCTACGTAAAGAAAGTAATGGGACATATAGCCTATTGCTGAGTAATACCTTCAATTGGGATAAGAATTCGCTTACCAAAGCAGTGGCTTATCATGCTGGGTTGTTTTTAGGTATGCCTACCTCAACAGAGCCGGGCTCGTTAATGGCGCTTCAGTTTCTGGATCAGCCGGTAGTCCGTTCTAAAGCGGATTCTGTGGCGATAAATAGCTTATACAAATCAACTTGCACCGACTTGACCGTAAGTTATCTGCCCCTTACATTAAAAGTGAGTGGACCAATAAGCAAAACTATCCAGCTTTATAAACCGGGGATGATTTCGATAAAAGCCAATGGGCAGATGAAGGTAGGGGACATCGTTGGCACGGTTGGGCCTGAAGGCGCGACAGTTTTTCCGGTGCTTCCTGGTTATAATAAAGTATCCGCTATGTTTCACGCTGCTCTTATGTACAAAATCAACAATGAAGCAGACTGGCGTTATTGGGCAGATAACCAAACGTTTAAAGTTGATAATAAACAAGTGGTTGATTTAACTTTTGACATTAATGATGATGATCAGAAAAACAACACTGGTGCATTTACCGTCGTGATTGACTATCAATAAATAACCTAATTCCGCTTTCATCCTCTTACTGCTCCGTGAATTGTCGAAACATCTTCTGGTTCTTACTACTCCTGCCTCAGGTAGGCTGGACGCAGATTATATTGGCTGATACGTATCGCCAGAAGGCCGAAACATTGTATGTCCACAAAAAATACGAAGAGGCCACACGTTTTTACGAAAAAGCTTTTCAACTGGTACGTACCAGCGATCCTATACGAGCAGCCAATCTTTGTGTCGATCTAAGCAGTATGGACTACATGAAGAACCAGAACCGTATCGCCATCAACCGGTGTCTGTTGGGTCTGCGCTATCTTCATGCTATTCCGACTGCTCCCGACTCCGCTCGGTTTAAACTGTTTTCGAGCCTTGGTACGTTCTACGGTGCTCTCTATCGGAACGACTCTGCACAAATCTACTTCCGCAAAGCCGATGCCTTGCTAACCCAACACCCAACGATCGAACGGCAAATTCCGCTTTACGTATTGTTTCATTTTAACAACCAGGGAAACTGGTTTCTTAAAACAGGCAATTACACCCGAAGCCTCTCGTATTTGACTAAAGCACAGGAAATAGCTGCAAAATACGGTACTGACGATGATCTGACGTATGTTGAGAGTAACCTGGCCCAAGCCTATGACGCAATGGGAGATTTTAATGAAGCATTACATCATCGACTATTAGCCAAAAAACTGTATAAAGGAGTTGATATTCGAATGTATGGTAATCTATCCGGTATTGGATGGACGTTGTACAAATTACACCAGTATTCTAAGTCGTTAGCCTATTTTACTGAAGCAGAGCAACTCTTGACAACACTACGTCGAGGAAAGGCCGTTACTGATTATGCATCAGAACAGATACATCTTTGGTGGATGATGAGTGCCTGTTATCGTGCAACCAATCAATTAGAAAAGACAGAGCGGTACCTTACCCAAGCCCATCGGCTTCACCTGAAATCGTTTGGTAGCCAGGGCCGGTTAATGGCTAGGATTTTTGTGGAGAAAGGCCAACTTCTTGAAATCCGTCATGAATTAAATCAGGCCTTACAAGCTTATCAGGAAGCAGTGCGGGCCATATGTCGTAACCCGGAAAGTTGTACTGGTCAATGGCAGAATCCGAGGGCTGACGACGTATCCGATGAAACAACATTACTGCTGTCAATGTGGCATAAAGCAGCCGTGTTGAGAAAGTTACATACGCTTACAGCTAATTTGGTTTATCAAAACGCTGCTGTTAAGTCATATCAAGCCTGCGTTGATCTTCAGGAGCACATTCGTCACGGAATCGACTCTGAACAGTCGCAGCTTATTTTCGCAGCCCAACACAGCCTTGTACCCGAAGCCGTTAGCACTGTTTTCGAGGCTTATCAACGCAGACGAAGCGGAGCTTTACGCGATACGTTGTTTCGCTTGTTCGAGCAGGCTCAGGCAGGAAGTTTGCGGGAAGCACTTCGACTAAGCACGATTAAGCCACAAACCATACCGACGCATCTGCTTGAGCGGGAGCAGCAACTGAAAAAACAAATTAAACAAGCTCGACGAAAAAGTCTCAGTGATACAACAGCCACGGTTTCTTTAACGACTGCTCAACTGCAATGGCACCAACTCCTTGATACGTTCAAGCATGATTATCCTGCTTATTATCGGCTCAATTATCGTGGGACCAGTTCAAGTAGTTGGGCATTGCAACAACAGATCGACAACGAAACCGCTTACATTTCGTACGTACGAAATGAGACCAGTTTGTTTATTCTGCTTGTTACGCAACAGGCTGTTGAGATAATTCAGCAGCCGATCGACTCCGTACGATTTACAAAACAACTGGCTCAACTCAAGCACCAACTTTACCATGATCCTTTTCTGGCCAGCTACGAAGGAACAGGTAGCGCTGCAGATTTGTACGCCCTATTAATTGGACCTGTTCGGGGGTATCTTAAAGGAAAAACAAGGCTAATTATTGCCCGAGACTGGAGTTTTGCGTTTTTACCGTTTGAAGTACTGGAAACGGGTCGACAGGCACACGATTACTTAACCAGACACTACGCTATTGCCTACGCGTTTTCGGCACAGTTGTTTTTTGATCGTCCCCGAACTGATTTATCGAATAAACCTGTGCTCACAGTGGCGCCATTTGCCCGAATGGGTACTGTGCCATCAACCACGAATCGACAAGCGAATTTTCGGCCGCTGGCTTCAAGTGAGGCTGAAGCACGTAGTATTGGAGGAGATGTACTCTTAGGACCAGAGGCTACTTTAGCGAATTTCCTGAAAGCCGATATGGATCGTAACGTGATCTACTTTGCTACCCATGCCGAAACAGACGACGCTGACCCATCTAACTCGTATGTTGCGTTCTATCCGGATGATAACAATAAACTGTATACCGATGAAATTTACGATTTGTCCTTGTCGGCTACAGGCTTAGTGGTACTGGGGGCCTGCGAAACAGGATCGGGCAGGGTAATAAAAAGTGAGGGAGTACTATCGTTAGCGCGGGCGTTTGCTTATGCGGGTTGCCCATCCGTAGTAACAACTCTTTGGAAAGCCAACGACGAAACAACCGCTTTCCTAACCATCCGGCTTCATGAATACCTAACGCAGGGAATGGCTATAGATCGGGCTTTGCAGCAGGCTCGACAAGATTTCTTCGAGTCGTCGCTGTTTCTTAAATACAATCATCCTTACTACTGGGCCAATTATACGTTGCTTGGCAACGCGTCGCCTGTAATGGCCGCTAACCGCCGACCAGGATTAGTTAGTGGATTGGTAATTAGTATGCTATTATTGAGCATGGGCGTGTTTTGGCAGCGTAAGCGGATAACCTATTTTGTAACGCGTCGCTTATCTGGTAATCTATAATGGAGCAACCAGGATGAATAATAAAAGAGGCCTCCTTTAGAAACCTCTTTTATCAATTAATATCCTTCTCCTCCTCCAACTGTCTTGAGAGGTTGATCATCGTAGGCACGTACAATGAGCGAGCTGGGGGCAGTTTGATGAATGGATGCTGACCGGGGTATCAATCTATTGTGATTGGCAGGAGGCCAGGGTAAATGTTGATGCGATAGCACTAAGAATCAGAGTGTTTCTGACAACGCATGGTGTTGAAGATGTATGAACTTATTCGATTGGGAAATATTGTAATTTTTCATATGTAAAATGCTGCAAATAAAACTATGAATTAAATCACTATGTGCAGTTATAAAAACACGCCAGGATTCTTGAAGAATCCTGGCGTCAAATTAATTATAACCTTCTCCGCCATTTCCCCCGGTCTTCGGGGGTTGGTCATCATACGTACGTACGACAAGCGAGTCAGAGGTAGTTTGATGAATAGATGCTGGCTGGGGATCAATCTGTTGTGATTGGCAGGAGGCCAGCATAAACGTTGACGCGATGGCACCAAGAATCAGGGTGTTTTTGACTGATAAACGCATAGCATAGGAGGTTTAATGAATCCGGTTCGTCCGAACTCACTGTTCCACGCGTCGTTTTTTTGATTTCCCGCGGTTCTCTTTAAAAAAATAGTGACTTTTTTTTCGGCTGTTACCTCTCCCTCTTCAGGTGGTATATAAGGCAAATAACTTCCTCCCAAATGCATGAAGAAATCCTTTACTGATCAGCAGATTGTTGATGGTTTGCAGAGTAAGCAGGTTGCGATCACAGAAGACATCGTTACGTACCTTTATGAACAGTGCCAGCGAAATATCACGAATCTGGTTACCCGAAAAGGGGGAAGCGAAGACGACGCCAATGATTTATTCCAGGAAACGATCCTTGCCTTTCTTCAGAATGTCTGGACAAGTAAGTATCAGGTTCATCACGACGCTAAAGTGACGACGTACATCTACGGCATTGCCAGTAATCTCTGGCTTAAGGAGTGGACTAAACGTAATGCGGTTAATCAGCGCCATGAGAAATACAGCCGCAATCAACTGCTGAATGACCGCAGTCCGGAAGAGGTGTTGATCGATGAAGATGAGCTTCGGTCTGCCTGGGCCCTGTTCGGCAAACTCGGCAAAACCTGCCAGGATATACTGACCGCCTTTTATTTTGACAAAAAGACAATGCAGGAAATTGCCGACGACTTTAATCTGGGCACTGCCGACAATGCGAAGACCAGGAAATATCGTTGCATACAGGCATTGAAGAAATTAGTGACAACACCATGAAGAGACCAGCTGATAAACTAGACGAACAGGATTGGATTGAGCGCTATCTCAACGATCAGATGCCAGCAGATGAACGCACATCTGTTGAGGCTGAGATGAACGCTGATCCTGATTTTCGGGAGGAAGTAACGTCACTTAAACGAACGCACGAGATCATGCACGAAGCTTTCTTACAACAGCGGGCCATTGGCCGGATAAAACAGCTTCAGCATCAAGCTAAATACCAAACGCATCGTATCCGCTTAGTACGTCGGTCAATGGTAAGCTTTGCTACGGTTTGTGTACTCTTTATCGCCTACTTATCCTTTACACCTGTCTCATTCCCGGATTCAGAAAACGATTTCAGCGTAACACGCAGTCTAAGTGATGATAGCGTAGTCGTAGCCCAAAAACGCATCTTTGAACAGTTTTTTGAAGGCCAGATGCACCTGGTTGACGGTCAGTACGCCTTAGCCGTAAAAAGCTTTGAGCAGATCGTACACGTAACCGACATTCGACCTTATTTTCGGGAAGCAGTCCAGTGGCATCTGGCGGTAGCCTATCTGAAAAGTGGTCAGCCTGACAAAGCCAATCGTATTTATGACCAGTATGCCCACTGCATTGATTGTGAGTACCGGATTGGTTTAGTAAACCGCTGGAAGCTCTGGTGGCAAATTAAATGGGCACAATGGACATAAAGGTTATTGATCAGCTTGTTGAGGCAGCCAGACGTCCAATCGAATTAGCATTTGGTCAACGGGTAAATGAGTTTATTGGGCGAACACTCGATCAGAATCTGACTCACTACAAATCACAGTCGCCTATGCTACGTCAGGTAGTTATACAGGAGCTGGGAAGCGTGCTACGTCAACTGCAACCCGATGAGCGAGCGTTTTTCGCAACAGCATTCGATTCTGTTTTACGGGATGTTATAAAAGCAGCTGGCTGGAAGATACAGATGCGCGCACAAGCGCCCGACGCAATCGAACGCTGGGACGAAAATCGACGCATGGACGTAGTGGTCTGGATGGATCAACTTGCTCAACAACCGGGCGATTCGTATCTTAAACCTTTGTTATCTAAACTAAGCCGAGAGGATCAGCTGCGGATAGCCGAGCGCACGTTACGAGCGATTGTGCACAGCGTGATTCAGGACGATGCCCGGGTAAGAAGTCCGATGTTTGTCTTCCATAAAGAGCGAGTTTGTCTGGAGAAAAAACTTGTGTTCGACTACCTGCACGATCAGATTGGCTTATACGTCTATCAATTTCTTGATCGGCAGGCAGGTGCTTTTTTAAATGAGCCTTGCTTAAAAGTCAGGCTATATGCCCGAAAACAATTGCAGGGGCTTCAGATTATGGAGGCAGACGATCTTAGTAAGGATATTATGGCCGAGGTTCGGGAGGATTTTCTTAGAAAGCTCAATACGACAAAAACAGGTAAGGATTCGTTTTTTCTGGATTCCTTGTTAAGCACCTATTTACTTGGGTTCGTTAACAGAGGCCGCTTAGTATGGCATGCTATCAAAAATCAACTGGCTGGGGATGTCTCGCCCGACGAAATTCCCATATTAGCTGTGCATGACAACGATGAACAGTTAAAGGAAGTCCTGGTGTCTTGCAAGCAGCAGTTGAAGCCCGACTGTAAGGAAGTGATCGACAGCCGATATAACAACGATTATCTTCGGCCCCTACCAGCCAGTGAAATTGCGGCTGATCTTGATAAAGGTGTGAAAGTAGTTGAAGGATTAATCCGACGTTGCCTGGAAACGTTAAGAACTTATGTTGCTGATGAATGTCGTCGGCAGCACCTGATTTTTTCACCCCGATGACGGACGAGCAACGACAGGAACTTATTGAAAAACGGGAGCAGGGAACGCTAACCGCCGACGAATACCAGCAATATATGAACTTGCTGGAAAATGACCCTGATTTTGCCGATCAGCTGGCGTTACATCAACTCCTGTCAAGTACAGCCCGCCAGGAAGCTGATGAGGAGTTGTGGATAGCTGCGGCCGAACCAATGCCTGTTAGTATGCCAGAGCCTCCTGAAGAAACTAAATCACAACCTGGCTGGTGGTTAATTGTCCTGAATCACCCACTCGCTCGCCGGGCTGCGCTTGGCCTTGTGTTGATAGGAATTGGTTTTTTAGGATACTGGGTGTATCAGCGTAATACCGATAAGCCACCGATTGCCGCTGAATTGCCAGTGTATAACGAAGAAACCGGCGAGGAAGGGCTGGGTTTTGGTAGTGACGACGATTCGCCTAATCGATTAATGCCTGTGTTGATCTCCCGACAAAAGATTGATTCGCTAAAAGAGGGGCAGTCTTACTACGCCTTTATGGCTGATACGCTTCGATTATATTTACCAAAGCCAGAGACGGAGACAATTAAAGGATGGCAGGTACGGTATGATCCGACTGCAGATACGTATCAGTTGATAAGGCCCGGCCAGTTGCCGGTTCCACTACGTATGACGGTCAACCAGATCGTACCGTTACGCTGATAAAACATTCAGGCATAGCATCTACCCCCGCTTAAACGTTACATTATATTTCCCGGTACGAATGTAAATGTGAGCGATACGCCTGCTAATCGAGGTTGGGAAAATTAGCAGCGTTGTACGTTCATTCCTGGTTGATGAATAAGTGTTCTGCTAGATTATCAAAAATATTTTTCCAGACAGTGTTACCTATCCACAGGTAGCTGGAATATACTACTAAAGTTCGCAAGGAGAGTTAATGGGTTCACTAGATTACTTCTATCCACATCATTTTTAACCGTCTATCCATTCCAAAATTAACCAGATCAACAAGGTAGAAACTTGGATCTATCTGTATCATCAATTTATCCTCAATAACAGCAAACGCCCGTTTTACTAAATCGAAACGGGCGTTTGCTGTTATTGAGGATACTGGTTTCTATTTATTCTAACGAAAAGATGTAAATAGGGCTACTACATTCTGGTTACCATCTCAGATCGCGTAGGTCGTTCAGCGGTTAAATCATATGAAATGCCTTGTAAATCAAGCAAATCCATAAAGGCTGAATAAATATCTTTCTCTACTGTGAATATGTACCAGTTTTCGTAAGGCTCGTTAAATAGTTCAACTTCCGTCTGCAGTGCCCGCTTTTGTAACGTCTGATATTGCGCTGTTTCGAGGGCACTTTGTTTGATAAGAAAATACCACATACCTAGTTTAAATAAAGGTTGTCTTCTTGTGCCAAGATCGAATGCCAAGTTTAGCATAAAAAGACATCCCTTTGTGAATCACTACCTGTCTTCCTGTTTCTTCATCGTCTGCAACACTCGCCCATTTTCGACTAGCTTGGTTTTTAACACAGTCTGCTTTGGGATAGCGACCAGGAGCATGGGTTGCGTTGTGAACGACTGCGGATTATTGGTAAACGTCGTGTCGGTCACACGTATGTAACGTACCGTAAGCGTTGAGTCCTGCACAAATAGTTTACTAACGGACAATTTAGGCGGTTTATTCGTGGCGGGAAGCGCGATACCAACGACCATTTCTTTCGTAAAATTCGGTACGTCAGGTCGTTTACGCATCGTAGTGGCCGGTTTGAAAACCTGCTCGAACGTATCTGCCTGCTCGAATACAAATAGAGTTGGTTTGCCTTTATTGATGGGGGCGTCAGCACTCAGAAAATAGCCACTAAGTAATCGGTGAGTTAGATTAAGCTGAGCGAGGCTAAAGACGCTAAAAAACAAGCTGGCAATAAAAAGTATGGAGATAAACGAAACGCGTACTCGACGATTGATAGGGGCAAAAAGAGGCATAATCAGGTATAAACTTCTGGGTATTAGCAATACCTTTTTAACGTCAGATTGCCTGATTCGGTGTATAGATCTACGATATATATAGAAAAAATGTGCTTTACTTTTGCGATGAACTTGAAGAATCTGTCGGATTGTGAAGATTCATCCCCGCTACGTTAAAGCAAGAATTCACATTATCACTCTTGCACTCAAACAGATCGAACGTTTCGACACCTTTATCCAATCGCTCGAAATAAAGAATAAATGGAACCTTTTCGTCATTCTTTATCTCACGTGAATCTGGCGTCATGGGAATGCCTTCTGTTTTGAGCAGGGCGTATGTCCGCTTGCCGTCAGCTGAGGCCAGAACGGCTTTTGGGTTGAAGGAAATACTGCTGGAACCGTAATAGTTGTTATTCCGGTCGTTAGGATCTTTGCCAAACGTCATATACAGAACTGTATAAGTGGCTGTCAGTCGGATATCCGTTACGCGAATATCGGGGTCCTGTGAGTGGCCCAGACCGCCCTGCGGGTCTGGGTACAGCCTATTCTGTGCCACGGCTAAAGGCTGACCAACCTGATAATACTCGGCACCATCGGCCGGGGCGTTTACCTGCGGCAATCGGTTCGACGTACAGGCCGAGACCAACAGAAGGAGGGCGACGAGGGTTTTCATACAGTTAAATTACGTCCTTTCGTCTAAATAACCAATAACTTACTTCGTCTGTTTTTCGAGTTTATTAACGGCCAGCATCTCCCAGATTTTGTTGTATACGTCCGTGGCTAACAGCGACTTGCCTACATTCTGACTGCTAACATAAACGGGGTGGTGCTCTGTGGCTGTGCCAATCCGTCCGTGCGATCCCTTGACTAACGTAGCGTCCAGAGAAATTACGTTCATGAGATACCGGAAGCCGAGCAATTTTCGTCCCAGTTTATAGCCCGCTTTGAGTTTAATCAGCGGATTGGTCTGGTCCATAAACATCTCGACGGGATCGTAACCAGGCTTCTGATGGATGGCCACCAACCGGGCAAAATCCGGGGCACGTGCATCGTCAAGCCAGTAATAATATGTAAACCAACTATCCGCATCGGCCATGACAACCAAATCTCCGGAGCGCTCGTGGTCGATGTGGTATTTCTTTTGTTGCTCTTTGTCCAGCACCAACTCAATGCCCGGCGTCTTTTCCAGTAGTGAACGCACTTTGTTGAATACCGTTGGGTCGTTTACGTAAACGTGAGCAATCTGGTGATCGGGCGTAGCAAAAGCCGGTGAGGCACCCGCATCGAACAATTCCAGTCCACGTTCTTCTCGGTAACGGATCATGCCCGCTTCGCGTAGAATTCGGTTGATGTGAATGGGTTTGCTTACGTTCGTAATCCCATACTCTGAAAGGACAATTATTTCAGCGCCCTGCTTTTCGTAAAACTGAATCAGGTCGCGGCAAACGTCATCAATTTCGCGGAGGTCGTTTGCAATCTTCGAAGAATCCTGCCCAGAAGCGGGACCACCGAATTTTTGCAAACAGTAATCCAGATGGGGCAAGTAGATCAGCGTAAGCGTAGGGTTGTGCCACTGATCAACCAGCATCGACGCATCAGCAATCCAGCGACTGCTTTTGATGGTGGTAGCTGGTCCCCAGAACTGGAACAACGGAAACGTACCGAGTTCTTTCTGAAGTTTATCGCGTAGGTCGCCAGGCTGGGTGTAGCAATCCGGAATTTTCATTCCGTCCGAAGGATATTGCGGGCGGGGCGTCGCGGAATAATCGGCGCTGGAGTACATGTTGTACCACCAGAACATTTTCGAGACGGTAAACGTAGGATCAATCTTTTTCGCTCGTTCCCAGATTTTTTCTCCGCCAACCAACTTATTCGATTGTTTCCAGAACTTCACTTCCGAGTCAGTACGGTCATACCAGCCGTTGCCGACAATACCGGTTTCGCTCGGCCACTTCCCCGTTACGTAGGTTGACTGGACAGACGTAGTGACAGCCGGAAGCATGGGATCAATAGTAGCCTGATGCTTGCTGGCAAACCATTGTTTCAGAAAAGGAGTATGTTCACCAATCAGCGAATAGGATAGCCCTACTACGTCGATTACTACTGTTTTTTGCATAAAAGAGGAGTTTAACGCAAAATAGCGATTTTGTACTCAGGAAAATTGCTGCACCCACTTCATTTCTCGTTCAATCGAATCAACAAGATCTTTTTTCAAATCATCCGGCAATACGCCCCACGTATAGGTTTCGACTTCAAGCTGGTTGGTGAATCGCCGATCGGCCTGCAACTGTAAGACTTCCCGAATGTCGTCCTGCGTTGAATGTAGAACTCCATAATCGTTCACGAAAAGCGGTACGTGAAAGTGAGACCGCCATTCTGCGTGCGTATCGTCGAAAGCGGCTAGTGCCTCGGGTAAATCCGGAAAACGCAGTAATTCGCCTGATTTTGTACGAGCTACCACCTGATGTAGATACGTTGGTTCATTAAACTGCCCGAACGCTTGCCGAACGGCTTCGCGATTTTCGTCGGTTGCCGGAAATTCTGCTTTTAAAGCCGCGCTGATCTGAATTTTACCAACACGCAGCCCATATTGTTTCAATTTGTCGAGCACTTCAGCCGGGCGTTCGTAACCTACTGCAAAATGGCATACGTCGTAGCATAAGCGAACGTGTTCGCAGATGGTTGCCTCGGCTTCTTCGTCTGTCAGACTAAATTGATCGCTGATCTGTTCGATACCCATTGGCAACAAATAGTCTGTAAACCAGGTGATAAACTCATCTGCTGTTTCGATGACGCCATCGGGCTCAGGTTCCAGATCGAGATGCATCAACCGGTCGGTCTGTCGATGGAGCCGGATTAATTCGGCCACTACGTCGAGTACGTTCTGGGTTGTCTGCGAAAAAATATAATCCCGGGCAGCGGGCTGTTCCCACTCAAACCAGTGGCGGTAGGAGAGGGGCGAGGTAGAGACACCGCCCTGAATAGCATTGCCCAGTTCATCGACAGGTAGCAGTATCGACAAAATTCGAAACAGTCGTTTTGTGTATTCGACCCGGGCTTCGGTTGTCCAGTCGGGCGCATGAACCTGATCTTTGACAACCGTATCGTGAAATCCGCCGAACGGAAAGCCGTTCATGGTAAATACGTAGCAATCGTTCTCGGCCAGCCAGTGCTGAAAGGCCACTAAGTTTTCGGGTTGCTCCAACTCCTCACTCGCTACGTTCGATAGGCGTAGGCCAATTCCAAACGATGCATCGGGTGATAGCCGCTGCTTCAATTCAGGAATGGCCTGTTGCAACGCGGCAAAATGGTCGGTCCAGGTTTCGCCCGCGTGAATGTTGGTGCAATAGCCAAGGTGGCCGAGTGGCGTTTTCATAAAACGTTATTGAACACAGAGCCCCGGAGAACACAAAGAAATTGACAAAAAATCTGTGTCCTTCGGGGCTCTGTGTTCACTAGTAGAAACTTTAATTAATAAAAAACTAAACCGTAGTAGACAATTCATACTTACGCAACGTAGCAATTGCCTGTCGAATAAGCTCAGTATCCATTTCGTGGACCTCAACGCCCAGGCCAATACGTTTCAGAAGCATGATCGTCAGCTTACCGCCAAGATGTTCCCGGAATTCAGAGAGTCCTTTTAAAATGCCCGCGCTTTTATTAGCATCGAGCATCGGATGATAGAGCGAAAAACCAAGCGTCCGTAACGTTGTCAGAACGCGGTTCGTTTCGGCTTCGGTGAGCCAGCCGAGCTGCTGCGAATAGAGTGTATCCAGCGCAATACCGATAGCAACGGCTTCGCCATGACGGATCTCGAAATTGGTCAGCTGCTCCAGCTTATGTGCGCTCCAATGACCAAAATCCAGGGGGCGCGACGAACCCATCTCAAACGGATCACCACTCGCAATATGGTCCAGGTGCATCTGAGCGCAGCGGTGAATGAGCGTTTGCATGGCAGCGGCATCGCGTGCGGCAAGCGCCTGTGCATTGGCTTCGATCTCTTCGAAAAACTGGGTGTCTTTGATCAGCGCTACCTTAACCGCTTCGGAGATTCCCGAGCGCCAGTCCCGGTCGTCAAGTGTCGTCAGGAACGTACTGTCGTTGAATACCGCAACCGGTGGAACGAACGTACCCAGAAAGTTTTTCTTGCCCCGATAATTGACGCCATTTTTAACGCCAACACCTGAATCATTCTGCGAAAGCACCGTAGTGGGAATGCGGATGTGGCGGATTCCGCGATGCGAAATAGCGGCTGCATACCCAACCAGATCGAGCAACGACCCGCCCCCAATCGCTGCTACGTAAGAGTGGCGATCAATGCCGTGTCGGTCGACAGCATCTACGATTTTTTCAACAAAAGCTGGTTCATTTTTAGCATCCTCACCACCTGGGATAATCACTAGGTCATCTATAACCTCAATAAAATCAGCATCTTGAGCAAAATAATGCTTAATGTCTGCCAATAAAGTAGGCTGTGCCGTCACAACACCTGAGTCGATGACAAACAGCAGCTTTTTCCGGGTTTCATCAGTTGCCTGTTGCTTGAGAAAATCGCCGAAAAGTGGGTTCGTATGGCCGAAAAGTTGTTCGGTGAAAAAAACGTTATAGGTAAACCGAACGCTAAACGCTTGATGCAAATGATTCATGAGCTGATAAAGCAGTAGAGTAAAGGGGTCTTACTCTGTCAGAAAAAAATTAAGGTATTATTGGTTCCTTCCTGCTGTGTTTTTGACTACTGTCAGATGTAGTCAAGTGTGATCGGCAATTGTAGACGAGGCAGACGCGGTCAGGTTTTTGTTTTTTCGGACGCCCCTTTCCCAATCTTGATCACTTTTGACCCTTTATAGTCAATAACGGTATGAGAACCCGTTTATCTTTGCGAAAAAACTAGTCGCTGATTTTATGTCCCGTATTGCTCTTATCACTGGTGCTACATCCGGCATTGGCCGCGCTACCGCCGAAGCTTTCGCTGACCTTGAATACCGCCTGATTCTCTGCGGCCGTCGACAGGATCGTTTAGACGAATTGAAAACTGAGTTAAGCTCAAAAACCGACGTAACAACGCTAAACTTCGACGTCCGCGAGTTTATCGACGTCGATGACGCCGTTCGTTCATTGCCCGAAGAGTGGAAAGCGATTGATATTCTGGTGAATAATGCCGGTAACGCGCATGGTATGTCAGCTATTCAGGATGGCGATCCGAACGATTGGGATCAGATGATCGACGGCAACGTACAGGGACTGCTCTACGTATCGAAAGCGGTTATTCCAGGTATGGTCGATCGCAAACGGGGTCATGTCGTGAACCTGAGTTCGATTGCGGGCAAGGAAACTTACGCCAATGGAGCCGTTTACTGCGCGAGCAAAGCCGCTGTGGAAGCCTTGAGCACAGGCATGCGCCTTGACCTGACACAACATGGTATTAAAGTAACGAACGTAGCGCCGGGAGCTGTTAAAACAGAGTTTTCAGTAGTACGTTTCAAAGGAGATACCGAGCGGGCCGACAAAATCTATCAGGGTTTTACGCCCCTCTCCGCCGAAGATATTGCCGATGCCATTGTATACGCCGTTACAGCTCCTGCTAACGTTACCATCGCCGACCTGACCATCCTGGCCTCCGCGCAGGCTGCCGCCATGACAATCCATCGGAAATAAACGCAGCTCTTTTCCCAATGAGTTGTGCTTGTGCAGACTGAGTTAACATAATGCCAGTGGCTGTTGCAAAAGTCTGACTAGGTTTAGATAGGCTTAAATTGTGAGCTGATTACAGACCTAATCAGTAGATAAAACAGCCCGTTTACCAAGTCAATTCGCAGTCGTTTCGACTTTTGCAACAGCCATGCCACTTATATAACAGAAAATGGCTATTAAAAACATATTGTTTTGTTTATGCCTGGTTAGTTGGAGTTGCACCCAGAAGGTGCTGCCAGAAGCGATTCTCCAGCAAGCGAGTAAACCACTACCATACTATTTACCGCCTGAATATGATCTATCGATTCAGGAAGCGCAAAGCTGGTTAGCTCAGCATGAGTACAAACGAGAGGGAAGTTATGTACGCCAAGAGCAACTCGATTGGAACTTAGCCGTAAATCTAGGTTATTTTCTTGAGGTTCCTTTCAAAAAAACGTATCTAGGGCCAACTTACAATCATCTCTTCTATTCGGGTGAACTATCTAAATTAAATCAATCGCAAACAGAGTGGCAGTTCGTTATAGGCAAACAGAATAATATCTATGTTTTTCATATTCGGGCCTATGTTCCTTTCAAAGGGTCTCACATACCTCACTCTACTGATGAACCCTTGCAACTGGACTTAAAGCGGAAAGATCAAGTTTACCTATCGTTAGGTTTCGACAGTAATGGCCGTTTTCACAGTGGGGTTGAGTGTAACAACAAACGATGGGGACATGGTATTATCGACATTAGTACGAAGAAGTTTCCCTCTACAGAATTAGACGAAATCAAACGGGAGATGTATAACGATTCTTTGAAAGGTAGATAGTATAGATTTTATCGGTTTCCGAGTTTAATCGACTAACATAATCATAGTTATTCAACAAGGCTGAGATAAGTACAATTAACTCTGGATGTATCTGAGCAGACGCATTGAACTTTATAGATATCAAGTCTATAGGCTCTCTTTTAATTAAATAGCGGCTGGTTAATGCATTTGTTAGTTTCGCTGAAAACGGGATTGCTGCCGATCGTTTTTCCGTTGCTCATAGTGCTGTTTGTCGGCAACGTAGCACAACCGTTCGAGTTCGGCGTACACGGTGCCGTCTTCATCGAGCCATTGTATGGTGAATGTTTTCTCCGTCTGGGAGTTGGCAGCTACTTCCTGCCGAATGGTTTCGATTTGTTCGTTGGTTAGTTCAAAACGAGCGTAAAGTGTCCGACGCCCCGGCTTTCGGAAACGAATACTGGCAGCCTTATCCCAGACAACGTATTGATCGCCTAAAATCCGAAACAGTATTACCATGTAAAACGGATCAGTGGCGGAGAACATACTACCCCCAAAAATAGTACCGACGTAGTTATAGGTCCAGATGTTACGTCGTAGCCGCACATGAACTTCCTGCCAGTCGGCCGACCAGAACAGAATTTTACCACCCGTTCCGAAATACATCGGATACCAGTTCAGAAATGTCCGAAACCACCATGATTTAGTCGATTCCCGGCGGTCGGTTTTGAAGAAAGCTGGTTTCATAATGTTGATACGGTCAGACCGAATACCCGCCCTTTTTTTACCGCCTGCGCAAGTTGCCCGGCGTGGTATGAATTGTGATGGATCAAAAACATTAGCACCTGCAAGCGTGGCAATTCGCCGAATGGTGACGTAACGGTTTCCGCCCAGGCTGCATCGGGCAGATGCTGAATCTGGTCGCTGATCATAGCAAAACTGTCCTCAACCAGTTGCTGAACGGCTGGAAGATTGAGCGGGCTACCCTCGTCCGAAACACCCCCCATTGTCTGAATCGGTATATTGATCGGGTGATCGAAAAGAATATTGGCAAATCGGTGCATAACCTCTGCTGTATGTAAAGCAATAAAACCGGCCGAAGCCGTTTCCGGAGTTAGCCGATTGCGGTAGTTGGCTGGTGTCAGCTTGCGTGTTGGTCCTAAGGCTGGCCCCTGGCTCAGTTGCCAGATCTGACTAACAAATTCAGTTTTCATAGACGATCAGGATAAAAGTTTAGTCAATAAAGATTCTGACAGAAGTGTTAGCCCATTCACAGCCTCAGGACCAAGTTCAGCATGAACGCGCTGGTTTAATTCTTTCCAGATTTTGTGACATCGTTTAGCCAATAAGCTGCCTTCTTCCGTCAGAAATAGCCCCCGGCGGTTATCTGTTAACCAGCCATTCTTATACATTAGCTGCACATCCCGGCTCATCGCTGACTTCTCGATCTGTAAGGTTTTTGACAACGCTGACTGACGTATACCCGGCTGGGCAAAGATGTGCATGAGCAACCCTGCCTGCGCGAACGTAACGTTCTCTCCCGTAAATGCATCGTTATACAAACCGGTCGCAACGCGTGCCAGCATCCGCAGCCTTCCGGCTATACAATACGTTTCGGTGTTCATACGGTTAAAACTACCGCAAAAAGTTGTATATACAACTTTTATAAAAAAATTAATGTCAGCAAAGAATAACTCGATTCCTCATGACCTGATTCTGAGTGATAAACAATAAATGTGGCTTTTGTGATTATTCAGCGAAGAACATTCGCTTATTGATCGGTCTTGCAAAACTTTACGTAAAGCCTAAATTTGTCTGTTTATTTTTTAATCATTTCTTAACTACTCAAACATGAAGAAACTCTTACGAGTCTGTACTGTCCTTACTTTACTCTTCTGTTCGTCGCTTGTTTTGGCGCAACAGATTGAAGTAAGCGGCAACGTTACGTCAGATGGCGATGCTACTCCGCTGCCCGGCGTGAACGTAGCGGTAAAAGGAACCTCATCCGGAACACAAACGAACGAAAATGGCCGGTATACGATTCGGACCAATGGCGGAAATACGATTCTGGTCTTCAGCTACATCGGTTATGAAAGTCAGGAAATTACCGTAGGCAATCGAACGAGTATCAACGTATCGCTGAAGGACAACAACAAAATGCTGAATGAGGTCGTCGTTACAGCCCTTGGTATTAGTCGCCCGAAAAAAGACCTGGGCTATGCTACCCAGGGCGTTACGTCATCCGAGATTACGCAAAACCGGCAGACGAACCTGGTTAACGCCCTACAGGGGAAAGTGGCGGGTGTAACGATTACAAACACCGGGGGCGCACCGGGGCAGGGGGCACGTATCCTGATTCGGGGAATTAACTCGCTCGACGTAAGCCGCGATAACCAGCCGTTGTTTGTTGTTGACGGTATTTTGCTCGATAACAGCACGTCGGTGGGAACGACCAATTCGGGTGCCAGTTTACGTGGTATGTCGAACCGGGCCGGTGATATTAACCCCGACGATGTTGAGTCGATGAATATTCTGAAAGGGGGAGCGGCTACGGCTCTCTATGGCTTGCGCGGGGCCAATGGCGTAGTCGTCATCACGACAAAATCGGGAAAAGCGGGGGCGATCCGTACGAACTTCAGCAGTACGTATGGTTTCGAAAACGTCAATAAAATCCCGGAAACACAGGACAAATACACGATTGGTTTTTCGGGCGTATACAACCCGCAGGACTTCTTTCCATCGTGGGGACCAACCGTTGAAGAAGCCCGTAAAATTGATCCGACGCATCCCGAAAAACTGTATAATATCTACAAGGATGCGTTCAATACAGGTAGTCAGTGGCAGAATAACCTGTCGTTTACGGGGGGTAATGAACGGCTTACGTTCCTCACGTCTATCGGGCACCTGCGTCACGAAGGCGTGATTCCGTTCACCAATTTCAACCGGCTATCAGTGCGGCTCAATACGAATGCCAAGATCAGTGATCGGTTTAGCATCGGCTCCTCCCTCAACTTCATCAATTCGGGCGGAGATCGGTACAATGCCGACCGGTTTAACGAAAGTCTGAGCTACTGGTCGCCCCGCTGGGACATACGTGATTACCTGAACGCCGACGGTACGTATAAAACCTACGGAAATGGTAACCCGATTTATGGAGCCATGACCAACAAACTTCGCGACAACGTAAACCGTCTGGTGGGTGGGCTGAATTTTCTTTACAACCCAACGTCCTGGCTGTCGTTGAGCTATCGGGCGGGTCTGGATACGTATAGTGACAACCGCCTGCGAACGGCTCCCGGTCCGCAGGGTATTGCCGGAGAACGTGTACTTGAAGACAACGCGTTAGGCTTTGTTTATCAATACAATTCCAGCTTTCGGGCCATTACGTCGACCTTTACGGCGAGTGCGAACAAAAAGTTCGGCGCAAACCTGAACACGACGCTACGTCTGGGGCATGACCTCTACGACCGGCGCATTCGTGAGTTTGGCGCTGAAGGAACCGAACTGGCCGTTTATAACTATTTCGACCTGCGCAACGCCCGCACTGTTGTACCGAGCCAGAACAACGAAGATTACCACCTGATGGGTATTTTCGGTGAATTGACCCTCGACTGGAAAGATTACCTGTTTCTGACGCTGACCGGACGTAACGACCAGACGTCGTCGCTGCTGGCGCCGAACAACTCGTTCTTCTATCCATCGGCCAGCCTGTCGTACATCTTCTCGCAACAGTTTAAACTGCCCGAAGTATTCTCGCTGGGTAAGTTCCGAGCGTCGTACGCGCAGATCGGGAAAGATGCCGCTCCCTATTCGACCATTACGGGTTATTCGCCGTATACGGTACTACCATCGGGCACAACCGGGTTTACGCGGGGTTCACTGCTGGGCGATCCCAGCCTGCGACCCGAGTTTACCGATACGTTCGAGGCTGGTGTTGAACTGGGCTTCCTGAATAACCGGTTAGGCCTGGATTTTACGTATTACAATTCGCTTAGTAAAGACCAGATTATTCGGGTCGACGTAACGTCCACAACGGGTTATGTGAATGCCGCCATCAACTCCGGCTCGATGCGTAACCGGGGTATTGAACTGATTCTTCGTGCTACGCCCATTCGGACGAGTAAGTTCAACTGGGATGTAAATCTGAACTTCTCGGCCAATCGCAACCGTATCCTGAGTCTGCGCGAAGGTCTGACCGAAATCAACTACGCCAGCCAATCGGGTTATGCCAACTCGACCGTAACGATGCGACTGGTGCCGGGTTATGCCTATGGAAATCTGTACGGCCGGTCGTATCAGCGGTACTACGCTACGCCTGCCGAAGCTAACGCATCGCCCGAGCTTGACCGGAGCCGCCCCATCGTGATCGGCTCCAACGGTTTTCCGGTGATCAACACCACGCAGAAAATTCTGGGCAACTCACAGCCCGACTGGATTGGTGGTCTGAACAATACGCTACGGTACGGGAATTTCACATTCTCGGCCTTGTTCGATGCCCGGGTAGGGCAGGAACGGTATAACCAGATGGCCAACTGGTTCTCGGCCTTCGGCATTTCTAAAGAGTCCGAAAATCGGAACGAAACCATTGTGTTCGATGGCGTTCTGGCCGACGGATCGCGCAATACCAAGCCGGTTTGGCTGGGTCAGGGCAAAGGGCCGGATGGCGTTGATTACGGGATTGGCTTCTACCGGAACGTACACCGGGGCTCTTCGGAAAACTTCGTTGAAGATGCTTCTTGGTATCGGCTGCGGTCGGCCAGTTTATCGTATGCCTTGCCCACGTCGCTGCTGAAAGGCAAACTCATCAAGAACCTGTCGTTTAGCGTAACCGGTAATAACCTGTTTCTCTGGACGAAGTATACGGGCTACGATCCGGAAACCAGTTCGACCAATGCCGGTAGTAACATTGACGGCTTCACGGGTTTTACGTACCCCGCCGTACGGAGTTTCCTGTTTACCCTAAACGCTGGCTTTTAATCCCTGAAACGACATCATGAAACTACGTACCCAATATATCGCACTGACCATGATCGCCCTATTGGTGGGCGCGAGTGGTTGTAAAGAGGACTACTTCAATATGGCAAGTAATCCCAATCTAATCAGCAATCCGCCCCTCAATTCGCTGTTGTCGACTACGACACAGAAAACAGCTTACAGTTCGCAACGGGTGGCTAATACTACGTCCTATTTTGTGCAGTATCTGGCAAACCCCGGCGCTGGTGGACAAACCGATACATACCAGATTACGGACTATACCGGCACCTGGGATTATATTTATTTTGCGATGGCAGACCTGCGCGACATGAAGCTGAAAGCGCAGGAACAGGGTGCGACGGACTACGTAGGCGTGGCCGATGTCATGCTGGCGTATCACATCAATCTGATTGCGGATACGTTCGGGTCAGGGCCATTCTCGAATGCCTTTACGGGCACTACGTTAACACCCACGTACGATTCGGAAGAAACACTGTACACGACCGCCCTCGGTTTGCTCAACGAATCGCTGACCGAACTGGCCAAAACCGACTCGAAAATAAAACTGGCAGCTGCCAACGACTTGATTCACAAGGGGAGTAACACGGCCTGGATCAAAACGGCGAATGCGCTGAAAGCCCGAATGCTCAACAAAGTATCGAAAAAGAGTACATACAAACCGGCTGATGTGCTCGACGCGGTATCGAAATCGTACGCTGCCAATGCCGACGATGCTCAGATGGCTTCCTATCAGTTACGAAGTCCGTGGGCTACGGTGGCGCGTAATAATGCCCAACTGGTGCTTGATGGATGGCTGTCCAATCAACTGGTCAATCAATTGAATGGTACTACGTATGGTATCATCGATCCACGTATCGAAAAAATCACCGACAAAACGGTGAACGGTACGTATGTCGGTACGCGCAATGGGCAGGGCAATGTAGGCGGGAATAACACGGTGAAAGACGAAGTCTATATATCACTAAATTCACCTTGGTCGGGCGACGCTTCACCGTTGTTTATTGCCACTTATGCCGAAATGAAGTTTGTAGAAGCCGAAGCCGCTTTCCGCGCTGGCGATAAAGCGAGAGCGTATACGGCGTACCTGGCGGGCATTCGGGCCAATATGGATAAATTCGGCGTAGCAACTGCGGCCCGCGATACGTATGTCAACGATAAGTCAGTTAGTGTGGGCGCGGATGCGTTAACGCTCGATCTAATTTTCAAGGAGAAGTACGTAGCCACGTATCTGAATCCCGAAGCCTGGAACGATGCCCGGCGGTTTGATTACAAATACAAGGGCTTTACGTTACCGCTCAATGCTGCGCTCGGTACTGCGTTTATCCGGCGTGTCGCTTACCCAAACGCCGAAATCTCGAAAAACGGCAAGAACGTACCAGCCGACGTAGTGTTATCGACACCGCTCTGGTGGGATAAGCCGTAGAACAAATAGAACCCAAAACCCCTAAAGTCGCCCGCGACTTTAGGGGTTTAAACTAATCAGCAAGCGAGGCCAAAACGCCTTCTTTTAAGGAATACGTTGACGTCCGGATCTGTGAAACATTATAGGTCTTTAGTACGTAGTCGATCAGACAAACAGCTACCACGATCATATCGACACGAAGTTCAATCATGCCCGGAATCTGCATTCGCTCGGCATGATTTTTTGTGATAAGCAACTCATAAGCGCGGTAAAATTCAGTAACAGGCAACGTAAATGTAACTTGTTCAGGATTGGGCAAGCGCCCCTGTTCATGCATATACCACATATCGACCAACGTATCGAATGAACCCGAGGAGCCCACCAATACCGCCGGTTGATACTGGTGGATGGCGTTGGCAAGTGGTAAAAGCTGCTCCTGAAAATAATCGTGAAGTCGGCGGATGCTGCCCGAACTGATGGGGTCAGTAGACATGAACCGTTCGCGGAGTCGCTGTCCGCCGATCTCAAAACTTTGTTTCCAGAAAATCCGCGACTGATTGCCGAGAATAAACTCAACGCTGCCTCCACCAATGTCCATAATCAGGGCTGTCTCCGCATCCAGCGCCCCAGCCGCCCGGATACCCTTGTAAATGTAGTCGGCCTCCTGATCACCCGAAATGACCCGAATCGTAATACCCGTAGCTTCCCGCACACGATCAGTAAATTCCTGCTGATTGCGCGCTACCCGAATGGCACTGGTACCCATCGCAATAACTTGTTCCGGAGAAACACCGTATTGGTCAAGTACCTGTCGGAAGTAGGTCAATACGCCTAAGGCCCGGGTAATTCCATCTTCCGTGATGATTCCTTGATTAATACCCGCCTGACCGATTTTGGCGGGTCGGCTTTCGCGGAATAATGTTTGATACGTATCATCGCTTTTTTCACTGATAAACAGGTGAAATGTGTTGGTACCTAAGTCAATAATCGCTTGCTTCATACCTGCAAAACTATTACCTTTGCCGTCCGGTTTTAGCTAAATACCATATTTAAACATGCTTATCATTAACGTAAAAGACAACGAGTCGATTGACAAAGCTCTGAAGCGCTTCAAGAAGAAATTCGAGAAGACGGGCGTGTTACGGCAGTTGCGGTCGCGGACGGCTTTCCAAAAACCGTCGGTAAAGCGTCGCACGGAAGTTATTAAGGCTGCCTACAAAGAAAGAATGTATGGCAATCACACCGAGCAATAGAAAAGCCGGTGGTACGCAATTGGGCTTAAATCACTGAATGCGCAGTCAGCGATTAGTATGTGCCAATTCGAATAAGGGAGCAGCAGACAGGAATGTTTGCTGCTTTTTTGTTTACTTAAATCGCACGGACTGCCTCGCAGCATTTTCACAACAATGATTTTGGGGATTAATACGTATTGTACTAGTAAACCCTGAGCGGTTTCGAATCCTGCAAACACTTTGGTTCAGCTATGATTATCGATGATTTTCTCACCCACATTCGCTATGAAAAGCGGCTTAGTCACCACACGCTGACGGCTTATACGAAAGACCTGGAGCAGTTCAGTCTGTTCCTGGCAGGCGAATGCAATGTCAGCCAACCTGAACTAGCGGACTTCCGCCATATCCGGTCGTGGATCGTGAGTATGGTTGAAGGTGAAATGGATAAATCGTCGGTGAATCGCAAGATTGCTACGTTACGTACCTTCTACGAATTTCTACTACGTCGGAAAGTCATTACGGCTGACCCTATGGTGAAAATTCAGTCCCTGAAAGCTAGCAAACGACTGCCGCAGTACGTCGAAGAGAAACCGATGGAGATGCTCCTGAACGACATTGAATTTCCCGATACGTTTGAAGGGATGCGGGATAAGTTGGTTCTTGAATTGTTGTACGGAACGGGCATTCGGCTAAGTGAACTGCTCGGTCTAAAAACAACAGATGTCAACCTGTATGAGAAAACCATCATCGTGCTGGGCAAGCGAAACAAGCACCGTATTATTCCGCTGACTCAACCACTTTTTGAGCTGATTCAACAGTACATTCGTTTAAAAGAACAGGAATTTTCGGGACAGGCCGATGGCGTTTGCCTGGTGGTCAGCGACAAAGGAGTTGCGGCCTACCCTATGCTGATTCAGCGCATTGTACAGCGGAACCTTGCCCTGGTAACAACGCTTTCAACCAAGAGCCCTCACGTACTACGTCATTCCTTTGCTACGCACCTGCTTAATCGGGGCGCTGATCTGAATGCCATTAAAGATTTACTGGGACACACCAGTCTGGCCGCTACGCAGGTGTATACGCACACCAGTCTCGAACAACTCAAGAAAACCTACGATCAGGCCCATCCCAAAGCGAAAAAATAAAGGATAGGGTAAATAGCAACTGGCTTTTGAGGCTTTATAACTGAATAAGCGTGGTTGGAGTATACTCACCAGAGTGCTCCAACCACGCTTATTGAACTTTCTGTCCGTAAAAATTATTCGCCTAGTTTTTCGGTTACTACGCGCTCCAGGTATTCCCGGATTGGTTGAATTTTAATTTGGCTCAAAACATCCTGCGAGAAGGCGTAAAGCAATAATGTCCGGGCTTCGTCTTTGGGAATCCCGCGCGATCGCATGTAGAATAATGCTTCGTCGTTAAGTTTCCCCGTGGTTGTACCGTGTGAACACTTTACGTCGTCGGCGAAGATTTCCAGTTGAGGTTTCGTATTCATTGAAGCTCCCGGCGACAGCACTACGTTCTTGCAAGACTGGTAGGCGTTGGTTTTCTGTGCGTCAGGACGGACAAAAATCTTACCATTAAACACACCTGTACTGTTATCATCGAGGATGCCTTTGTATAATTCGTTACTGTACGAATTGGGCATCGCATGATCGACGAGCGTGTGATTATCCACATGTTGCCGACCGTTAGGCATGTACAAGCCATACATGAACGCTTCAGCGTGTTGACCGTTGAGTACGATGTTCAGGTTATTACGAACGAAATTACCGTTGAGCGTAACGGTAGCCGAATAGAAGTGGCTATTGTCGGTCTGATTTACCTGCGTCGTACCGATGTGATACGCTTTTTCGGTTTCGTTCTGTACCTTATAGTATTGCATCCGGGCATCGCGGCCAAGCACGATCTCTGTAACTACATTCACAAAACTGGCTTGTTCGCCTAGCGTTCGATAGGATTCGGCCATCATTACTTCCGCATTTTTGCCGACCGTAATCAGATTGCGTGGCTGCGACGCGATACTTTTATCGCGAGCGTCGGTAATGAATCGTAGAATAATTGGCTGCTCGACAGTTGTGTTGTCTGGTACACGTACTACAACGCCATCTGTCGCCAAAGCGGTGTTCAGCGCCGTAAAGGCATTTTCCTGGTAGTCGGCGTAGTGAGCAAAATGCGACTCGATAAAATCAGGGTCTGCTTTGAGTGCTTCGGCAAAGCTCGTGATCTGTACTTGATCGGTTGGGCTAACAAGCCGTGAAAGTTCGGCATGGTAGCGACCATTGACAAAGTATAGAATATTCCCGTCGAGGTTCGGAATTTCCAGCGGAGCCAGATCTTCGGCCGTTAACGTAGTAGTTTCGTCAAGTGCAAAGGCTTCCTTAAGCAGTCCGTTGACATTGGAGTATTTCCACTCTTCGTGTCGAATGGTGGGGAAACCCAATAGGTCGAATTGCTTAAGGGCTGACCGGCGGAGTTGATGCACTGGCGTCTTACTAGCCCCGTTCATCCGCTCTTCGTTCGTTCGGAAAGCCGTCAGCAACTGGTTTTTAAAATCGTTATAGGATGCGTAGGAGGGAGTCATTTTTTTCAGTGAAGAGTGAAGAATGAAGAGTGAAGAATACAGAAAAGAACAATCGATCCGCTATTCTTCACTCTTCACTTTTCACTGATTTATATAGCTTCGGCTTTGATCCAGTCGTAACCTTTTTCTTCCAGTTCAAGAGCTAGCTCTTTCGGACCTGATTTAACGATCCGGCCTTTATACAGTACGTGTACGTAATCTGGTACGATGTAATCCAGAAGCCGCTGATAGTGCGTTACGACGATCGTAGCCCGTTCTGGCGAACGAAGTTGATTGACGCCGTCAGCAACGATACGTAGTGCATCAATATCCAGACCGGAGTCGGTTTCATCTAGAATAGCCAGTTTTGGTTCAAGCATGGCCATTTGAAAGATTTCGTTCCGTTTTTTCTCCCCCCCCGAAAAGCCTTCGTTCAACGACCGACTCAGCAAGGACTGATCGATGTTAACGAGCTTCATCTTTTCTTTCATCAGCTTCAGAAACTGCACAGCATCGAGTGAGTCCTGACCACGATGTTTGCGAATTTCATTGAGAGCTGTTTTCAGAAAGTTGGTTGTGCTAACCCCCGGAATTTCTACCGGGTACTGAAATGCCAGGAAGATACCTTCAGCGGCCCGCTCTTCAGGTGCCATTTCTAAAAGGTCTTTCCCCTCGAACAATACGCTACCGCCCGTTACTTCATAATCTTCACGACCTGCCAGGACCGATGCCAATGTGCTCTTACCGGCGCCATTGGGCCCCATAATTGCGTGAACTTCACCGGCATTAACTTCCAGATCGAGACCTTTTAGTATTTGCTTGTCGCCAATAACGGCTTGTAAATTACTGATGGATAACATAATAGAAATATAGCGTGACGGCCAAATGAAGCCGCAAAGATAACAGATCAAACAGTATCTGCCCTGTTAGGGTAACAAAATCAGGTACTTAAAAGTTGACGCTGTCTGGGATATTATCCACTTTAAACCCTACCAATCTACTTCTTTCTTGTCGTGCCAGAACTTACCTGTTTCAGTCTGAGAGGCTTCGGTCGCCAGCCACACGATTGTTTCCGCTCCTTTTTCGACTGGGCGGCTTGCCTGAGGGCCTCCCATATCCGTACGAACCCAGCCTGGATCGACACAGTTAACGGCAATATTCTGGCCGTTGAGCGCACCCGCGAACTGCTTTGTTACGGCATTCAGCGCTGTTTTAGAAATACTGTAAGCCGGAGCGTACGTGTTCATATTTTTCAGCGCGCCAGCCCCACTCGATATGTTGATGATACGTCCACCCTGCGGACTTTTTTGCAGGAATGACAGAAAATTCTGCGCTACCAGGATAGGTCCGATCACATTCGATTTTAGCGTTCGTTCGAGCATTTCCGTGTTTAGCTTGAGAATATCTTCGCCATGATCTTCCAGAATACCTGCGTTGTTGATCAATACGTCTAAATGCTCCGCTTTTTGCGAGAACGTACCACAGGCTGTACGGATACTAACAGGGTCGTTTACGTCGAGCTGGATAAAGGTAGACTCATAGCCTTGCTGGCAAAGCTCGTCCGAGGCCTCTCTGCCCTTTGTGATGTCGCGGGCACCAATAAAAACGGCAAATCCACGTTGTGCCAATTGCCGGGCAATCTCTTTACCGATTCCTTTATTGGCACCTGTAATCAGGGCAATGCGTTGGTGTTCAGTTTTCATTCTGGTGGTCAGGTAAGGAAATGACGGGGTATCTAAATTTACCTATGTACTCTTCCATCTACTTGACTAGCCCCTAAAATGTTTAGTAAAGCACACCGTAAAGTCAACACAACGACCGTTTGCTCAGATGTGTTGAGGATTTTAATACTTTAGCGACTAATCTTACATAATTAATTTACCAACTATGAAATCGGTGAAAATCGTTTATGCGTTTCTAACCTTACTTACTTTGACGATGAATTCTTTGTTTGCGCAACTAAGCGGTACGACAACGCAACCAACGTCAACAACCAGTACGAACCGGCAGCAGGAGCTCTATGACCAATACCATGGCTATAATAAAAAATCATCATCTACCGCTCCGGCTACACTACCTGCGACTACTGCTGATCAGCCGCAACAGCGGACGAGTGACTATAGCACTTCACAACCAACTGGTTCAACTGGTCAGGCACAAAGTATGAATTCAAAGGCTAATACCTCGGGGACTCGCATAGGCGTGCGTGGGGGTGTTACGTATGAACTATTTACTGAAGAGCATCCCTTGTTCGATCCAATTATCGGTTTCGTAGGAGGGTTGACATTTAATCTGGGTGCTGGTACATTCTCATTTCAGCCCGAGGTGAACTACGCGCGCTATAGTGTGAAAATTACGGAGCCGTTCTCTGGCGCGCGCATAACGAGTGCTGGTGATCATGTTGAAATACCACTGTTCCTCAAAATTTCGACGGGATCTTATGCCGGTCATCGGTTTTTTGTCAACATCGGTCCCTATGGTTCGTATTTGATCAGCGCTAGTTCGGGCGGTAAAAAACTGCCCGTTGATGGACTAAGTAACCGCTTCAGTTATGGAGCTGCTGCGGGCGTTGGAGCAGCGATAAAAGCTGGATCAGGTCACGCTATTATTGAAGTACGTGGGCTGTATGAGCTAAGCAACACGAACAACGGGTTCAATTCGAATTACAAGCAGGTTCTGACCCAGGCAACAATTGGTTATTCGTTCCCGCTGGGAAGTCGGTAAGCGTACAACGTTAAAATTCTCATAGAGTGGGTTTTCAGAATGGCGACGACCGCTTGGGCGTCGCCATTTTTGTTACGTTGGACTAAAAACATACGTTGAGACACTTACTTATTTACTTATAACTTCTCTGATTTGACCCCAGCGGGACCAAATTAAACTAGAAGCGTTGTTGGGAATCCCATCATTTGGTCTTTATCTATGCGCTATCCCCTGTAAACGCCGTGAATAGACTTCGTCTATCCTGACAAATAGAATTGAATTGATTAACACAAAGAATATCACATACCAAAAGCCATAGAATTGGCTAAGCCAGCTTGCGGCTCCCCATGTGTGAGCCAGTAATACGAAAACAGCAAAGATTTTCAGATACCTGAGGGGCAAGAAATAACCAATAACGCCGATTGCAATTAACCAGAGAATCGAAAGTAAAAATATACCGGAAACGTGGCTCTTCATGAATAGCGCCCCTATGGGATTCGCTTCATTGGCTCGGTTCAAATTACCATTCCAATAGGCGGCTGGTTGATGAACAATCGTGATGGCTTCGTCGAACAGGCAAGCCCAATAGGCTGGTATAAGAATGAGGAATTTATTTTTTATGGCTGGTGTCATCGATTCGTATTCAGTGTTAGCCTTGTTTTCGGATCTTTGATAATCCCGTTGCTTCCTGCGACTTTACGGTTGGATTACCGGAATAGGTGAGTACGCTAACCCCTTCTGCCGAGGCTGAGAGGGTTTCTGTAACGTGAATAGTGGCGTTACTAGCTCCGTCGAGTTGCACGGTAGCCCGAGTAATGTTTAATTTATCGGCCTCTAATTTACCCGCGCCCGACAGGCGAATATCGGCATCCGTAGCGGTCCCCTGCACAGTAGCCTGCGATCCTTCCTTTACGGTGAGATTTAGTCTTTTAGCAGAAAATGTAGCTTTCAGACGACTGCCTGTCTCGACAGTTGTAACCAACGATTCGCTCTGGATGGGTAGTTCCGATTCCAGAGAGCAACCCGTACTGACCAGAATTTGATCGAGTTTGGGTACGTGAATGGTCACCGTCACCGTTTTTGTTTGCTTAAACGACTGCTTATCGGATAGCATAACCGTTAACTGCCCGTTTTTGACATCGGTTACTACGTGTTCGAGAATGTTGCTTTCGCCTTCCAATTCAGCCTTACCAGCGTCACCGGTCGTGATTCGTACACGCAGGCCAATACGTACTGCCAGTTTGGTAAAGCTTCCAACCGTACGTTGCTGTTTAACAATTTGCCCGTTGCCCACAAGACCAGCCTGACCGTAACTGGTTCGACCCATCAGGAGCGCCGAGATGAGCATAAGGGTTATGTTTATTGTTTTCATACGTAATGGGTATTTATCAGCATTATTGAATACACGATTTACGGCTAAGGGGTTGCTTCAAAGACGTAAGGTAGGGAAGTGTGAGCGTTACCAAAAGAGTTAAGTATATAATTTTAGTCATAAAAAAAGTGCTCGATGTGAGCACTTAGTATGAATAGGCAAAGCCTGCGTTTAAATGTCGCTACGTTGGTGGCTGTAATGACAGAGCTAAATTGGCAACAGCACCTCTTGCTTAGCGGTGGTGCTCAATTCTGTGTCAAAAAAGTAGTTTCCAGCCGTTGAAAAACAAGTCTTTACCCGGCTGTCCTGACCAGTGACGAGGGGCATCGTCAGTTTCGGTAGAAGGCGCTTCTTTTTGAACAACAATAGCCGAAATTCCCTTTTCAGCCAGCGAGCGGCAAATGTCCTTCGTCGTATTTGTTACGTTTCCGGCTGCGAGTCCTATGGTTTCTTCGTTCGTTTTCATGGCTATCGTTCTGTTGTATGTGCAAGCAATTTTCGTAATAAAATTTTTAGAAATCTTCTCCCAGTGTCTTAGCGGCCTTGAGTACCTGTTGCGTCAGCTGGCAAACATTCGTATCACCAAGTATCTGAGAGTAACGTGCTCCAACCTGATCCCAGGCTTTTGACACTTCAGGTTGTAAGGCTTCGCCTTCTGGCGTTGGAAAAATGAGGGTCTTTTTTCCCTCCGATTCCCGTCTGACCAACCGTTTCAATTCTAGTTTTTCAACCAATCGTGTGATCGTTGAAGGGGTCAGGTATAAGGTTTCGCTTAATTGCGATGGACTTATACCGGGTTGAGCTACGACTTCACATAGCAAATAAGCATGTGAGTAACATAAACCAAAGCGACCAAATTCTTCGTCTCCGATAGCTGTAATCGCACGCGCCAGGGCATTTGCTGAGAATAGTAAACAGGCACTAAAACGTGATGCAGTTTTTTCCTCGCCAGCTGTAAGGAGGATTTGTTCTTCGGTCATACCTTTCATTTCCAAACTCTGACAACAAAGGTAAATGTTATATTTGTATGTGCAAGCAAAAATAAAAAATAATTAATGTCTACTTTACTTGTTAGCTGACTTTCGATCGTACGACGGGATCGTTTAGTTGGTGATCGAGTTGATTGTCAAGGTGCGAAAAGCGCAGCTAGGATGCACTATACTACATCGCTCTCTATTTTTCCGGCAGATGCACTTCGGCCATCATGCATCTGGCCGAACCACCGCCCGCGTTTTCTATCGTAGGCAGATCAACATGAAGCAGGGTAGCATAATCGTCCAGGATGTCAATCTGCTTGGGGGTAAGTGACTCGAAAGCACGCGTTGACATAACCAGTAATTTTTGGCCTTTCCTGGCCTGAACCATAAGCATATTACCGGCAAAATTGTCCATTTGAACCAGCGAAATATCAACAATACGCTTGTTTAACCGCTCCAGCTCCTGACGTACCATCAACCGCTCATCGGGATCGCTAATGGCTGACAGACAGACGATCGCTAACGTATCGGTGATGCATAGTAGTACATTTGTGTGATAGATAGCCTGGCCATTTGCATCGGCTGACCGAAACGAAACGGTTCGATAGCCAGTCTGACGGGCGAACTCCGCTAATACGTCTGGATCAGTACGGGGTGACAGACTAGCAAAGGCAACGCGATGCATCCGGTCGAGTACCAGACTACCAGTACCTTCCAGAAATTTTCCTTCCTGCTCAAAGTGAGTTAAATCAACAATTCTGGCGACGTGGTATTGTTTGGCCAGGTCGTCAATAATATCCTGCCGCCGTTCGAGCCGACGGTTTTCAGCCTGCATCGGATAAAGAACAACCGTTCCGCTAGCATGGAACGACACCCAATTGTTTGGAAAAATTGAGTCGGGTGTATGGGAGGTAAGCGTGTCTTCGTAAACCACTACGTCGACGCCAAAAGCCTGTAGCTGACGTACCATCTCGTCGAACTCGCGTAAGGCATTTTCTTGAGCCACATCCTTTGTTTGCGCTGACAGTTCAGTATTCTGAAACGCATTCGATTCGGCTGTCTGTTCATTGAACGCAAAACGAACAGGACGAATCATTAGAAGATGAGAGGTAGCTTGGGATTGCATGACTGAAAGTTAACGTTTGTACTTAACCGTAGCAAGTTAGCACGAAAGCACTGAATCAAGCAATGAAAGCTGCGTAGTCTACAGGATTTCCTCTCTTAACAATGGCAGACTCATGCAGTGTGAACCACCCCGCGCCCGCGACAATTCTGCAGAAGGGAGCATAATGAACGTATTCTCAATCGTTTCTGGGGATAATTGATCTTGCTCGAAACGTTCCAGGAGCCTGGCAGCGCTAATAACTTCGAACCCGGCTGCGCGAAAAGCATCCGCTGTTTTTTCGTTACGGTCATACCCAACTACAACCCCATCTTTTAAGGCTAGCAAATTGCAGGAGTCGGTCCATTGCTCTCGGGCACCGAATGGAAATTCGTTGTTACCTGAGTAAATGAACTGCACGGGTTCGGTAGCGCCCAGATCATTTTTGCTAATGTCCGTCAGTAAGTCCTCAAGATTCTCGATTTCAATCGGCTTATGTTCCACTCCTTTGATAAACTGGAGAATCTTCAACTCTTCTGCTACGTCCTTCGGCGCGAAAAAATGCAGTACATCCCGTTTTTTAGCTTCATCACCCGTTCGGGCGAGTGATCCCAGCAGGACCCACACGTTGCGTTTTACCTGGGTAAAAATCGTATCGATGTGCATGTAATCCCGTTTTTTCGGAATCTTAATAATCGTCACCTTATCCACCAGATTTTTTTCGAACACCAGTTGCATCGTCTGCTGGGCCGCATAGAGCGTAGTGCGTTCACTAACGCCAATTAGTAGATGGCGTTTCGCAATCATCATCACGTCGCCCCCTTCGAGCGTTGAGCGCGTTACGTCGCGATTCGTATCTGAGTCAGCCAGAAGAAACGCATGCTCATTGTCGGGAATCTCAATGATTTTATCCTGATAGCCAGCAAATAATGGATGATTGAAAAATATATACTGAGCGAGCAGCGCTTCGCGCGTGCGGGCAAGCTTTGCCGGTTTATTAAGCAGAATATGGTCGTTGATGACAATACCAATGTCGCGCGTGAAAATAAAATTGGGTAGCGGAGCGAAGAGCATCGTCAGATCGGGTAAGGAACCCGAAATCATAATCTTAGCCAGTTCGCCGGGCTCATACTGATTTAGTTGTTGCTGTGTACGGAATGAAGTTCGCTCGATGCCACAAATGGCCGCAATCAGGCGCGTACGGATACTTTCGTCGGTCAGGATATCCGATAATAGCCATTGAATGTCAATAACCTTATTTGACTTGTAATAATCGGGATGATCAGGTTTAAAAAACGACCGGTCGTGGTCGGGGCTGAGAGAAGCTATTTTACCCCGAATGACAGTCGTGTCTAAAAAATACAGCAGAATCTTAACGTAGTAATCGTACTCATCCCGGCGCATCATGTCCAGATGAACGATGTCTTCAAACAACCAGTCCTGCGCTTTTGAAGGAACGACTTTGCCCAGGCCTCGGTCGGGGCTGTGAATCAGTAAACGTTTGAGAGTACCAATTTCAGAGGAGATCATAATTCGACTGGTCAACGACTCAGCGGGCTGTTCAGCAAGTATGTCAGCGATATTTCCAGCGGTTTGATTTTCGTTTTCCATATGATTCAAAAACCTACGAAAAGGCGGGTTCTCATTGGCAATGTACGTGTTTATGGGTTGAAAAGAAATGGTGTTTTCTTGCCCAACGGGGTGTTGTTACGTATTAATTTATTTCCATAATGTCTCTGTAAAACGGATTTAGATGAAAAAAATAAAGCGTTTAAAATCAAAAAGCCCTCCGACTAGTCGGAGGGCTTTTTGATTCACTGGTTACTAATTACACTACAGAGATCGTCAGTTTTATTGACGAGTATCCCAAAACACGCGTTCAGTTAGAGAAGCGCGTTTTGGTGTGTTCAGATTTCTGTCTGTTTCGCTTTGTGGATAATACAAGACGCGTGGTATCTGTGTGATCACCCCATTTGCTACTGGCCTAATCGCAGGATAACCTGTCCGGCGCCAGTCAGTCCAGTTCTCAACAGAAACGGATAAGTTCGCAACATATTTTTCTTCAATCAATTGCTGCAACTGCTGAGCGGCTGTGCCCGTTAACGTTCCCCGTCTGGCCAGATAGGACGTAATATCAGCGTCAGCTACACCGGCTGCCTGCATAGATGCGCGGATACCCGCCTGATAAAACGTTTGTGCATCGCCAGTAACCTGGAATCGTAAAGCTGCTTCCGCCCGAATAAAATTGTATTCGGCAAATGTTAACATCCGGACAGGCGCACTACCACTATACTGAATGACCGTAGAAGTAATACCGCCCTGAGCATTGGGGGTTATTGTCGTCGTCGTGTTGGTTCGGGCCCCGAATAAATATTCACCAAACCGTGAATAATTGATGGATTGATCATCACCCGGTGTCGAACCCTTGTATTGTGCCTGTGCCAGATTCGTTGTATAAGGGAACGGCGTAAAATACCTGGGCCGACGTGGGTCGGTGTTTGTATTCATCAAATTAACAAGGAAGCTGTTAGGGAATAAATAATCCGCCCGGCTTACGTCGAATTGATAAATTGGATTTTGTTTACCAACATCCGTTCCAAACGTCATCTGAAAATTATCTGAGTTAGACTGCATGAACTGCACATTACTACCGATCAAGGCAGTCATTTGCTGCTTCAGATAAGCGTTGTCTTTCTCACTGTAATGGAGTAACAACCGCAGTTTCAACGTGTTCGCAAATTTGGCCCATTTGGTCCGATCACCAGCAAAAATGACATCATTAGCCGTTGGTGAGAGAGCTGACTGCGTAGCGCTCACCTCCGAGATTCCCTGATCGAGCAACGTGAACAACTGCCTGTACACCTGCTCATCGTCATCGAACTTAGGCTGCGTATTGGCCGTACCCAGACCCGCTTCAGTGTAAGGAATGTCCCCAAACGTATCCAGTACTTGCTGAAATGAATAGGCCTTCAGAATTTTAGCAATGCCTGAATAGTGCGGACTACCCGTCGAATTACTGATTACATAGTCCAGATCAGACAGCGTCGTTGCATAAATCGAACCGTAGACGTTATTAACATCCGTAGGCTGAATGACGTACGTCTGATAAATAGAGGTCTGAGTACCAGGGCCTGCCTGGCCGGCAAATTGCTGAACAAGAAGGTTCGAGAACCGGCTCAGGTCGCTGCCTCCTGTAAAGCCTACGTTAACAGCCGCTGAAGTCAAAACTTGACTAATTGGCGCTGTCAGCAAATTATTCGGACTCGTGTTGATATCCAGAAACGTATCGCATGAGCTACTTATCAACACCAGAGCTGTAAGTAACGGAGCTAGTTTTAATTTAAAAGTCATTAGCTGTTGACTGGTTTAGAATGATGCTTTCAAAAAGACTCCATAAGAACGCGTTTGCGGCAGAGAATTGAACTCAAGACCTTGGCCGTTACTAGCACCTAAAACGCTATTTTCCGGGTCGAAATGCGGATAGTTTGGTGCTGATAAAAGTAAATTACGACCGTTAATGCCGATTTGTAATTGTCCCAAAGGCGTTTTCGTCAACAGTTTGTTGGTAAAGCTGTATGACAAAGAAGCCTCTCTCAAACGCATCCATGACGTATCAAAAATGTAGGTTTCGCCAATACCGGTGTATAAATTTTGCCAGTACTGTTGAGCTGTTAGGCGCGTCGTATTAACCGAGCCATCCGCTTTAACTCCATCAATGATATAAGGCGTCGCTTGTGTACCGTCAGCATTGAAGCGATCGAACTCGGCGGTTTCGATAGCGGCTCCTGTCCGGCGCAAGTCGCCAATGTTTCGGGCGTAAGCATCACCACCTTTGCGAATGTCAATCAGGAAATTCAGGTTGAATCCGCGGAACGAAAGATCACTGGTAATACCCATTGTCCACTGTGGATTGGGATTGCCGATCCGCTGGTTAGCGGCTGCCTGAGTAGGTAAGCCTTGAGCCGTTACAATCACCCTACCGTTCGCGTCGCGGTTTAACACCGATCCATAGATTATACCATAAGGCTGCCCTTCTTCCAGACGAGCTTGTGGCGTTGTAAATCCTCCTAAGAAAATGTTGGGTACACCAGCCGCCAGGCTTTCAACCCTGGGGTCAACATGGCTAAAGTTGGCTGACAGGTTCCAGGTGAGATTGGTGGTACGAATAGGTGTACCACGGAGTAAAAACTCCACACCGCGGGAGCGCATAGAGCCTGCATTTCGGTAGGCACTCGTAAAGCCCGAACTTGGCGAAATAGGTACGGCAAAGATCAGATCTGTTGAATGCTGGTCATAATAAGCAAACTCAAATCCGATTCGATCACGTAGGAACGACATCTCCAGACCAATTTCACTGCTGGTCGTGAATTCAGGACCTAAATCCGAATTACCGGCAGCATCATCCAGAGTTCTGCCACCTAACTGCTGGAACGGGAAGAGAATCTGTGGCCCAAAACCATCGGCTGGCTGTGCTTGGAGGAAGTACGTATCGGTTGAATAGACCGGAGCTACTTTACCCCCTTTCGCTCTGTTTACGTATAGTTTACCAAAGCTGATAGCTCCTCCATTTTTAAGCGAAGGGAAGGCTTCGGTGAAGACAAAGCTGGCGGCCACGCCCGGATAGAAGAAGGAGCGCTTGGCACGACCAAACGTAGACGACCAGTCATTACGTCCCGTAACATTCACTGTAAGCCATTGCTTGTAATTCAAGCTAAAATCACCGTAAACGCCGATCAGCCGTTGCATTGATACTTCTGCAAACGGGGTGTAAACGGTAGCATTCGTAATATTATCAAAATCACGAACATTCAACGTTGTTCCCGTAATGCGGTTCCGATTGCTGTATAACTGGGTGATTTCGTTACCAACCACAAGATTAAACCCTAAATCTTCGGTGATTTGCCGTTTAACACTCAGGTTAAGATAAGAAGCCAGGTTTTTGGTCTGGAAGGTTTCATCGCGGATACCGCCCCTGCCACCAGCACTCGTTGTCGCTGCTCCGACAGCACCAATCTGGTCGTATGCTTTTATCGTCTGGGTATAGTTGTCAATACCGATCTTGTAGCTCGCGTTCAACCAGGGTGTTATATCGTAGCCCAAATTGATATTGCCCAGTACACGATTTACCTGGTCATTCCAGCGGTTATTATCGATGGTCCAGTAGGGGTTGTCTTGCGACGTATCGAAATAATATTGCGTTCCGGCGGCATCCTGATAGGGCAGATTCTGCAGATCAATATTACGCGGCAGGAACCAGGTTCTGAAGAATGGGTTCGATAATTGGTTACCGACCTGCGTTCGCTTAGACGTCGAGGTAATGTATTCTGCACTTACGCCTGCCGTAAACTTACTGGTTATTTGAGATGACCCGTTGAACCGGAAGTTATTACGGACCAGTCGGTTGTTGGCTAATGTACCATTTTCAACCAGATTACCGTACGACACGCGGAACGTTGATCGCTCATTACCACCTGTTATCGCTACGTTTTTCTGGAAGTTATTTCCCTGACGGAAAACGTTGCGAATATTATCCGGATAAGACGTTAAGTTCGTTGAATCGGGCATACCGATCAACTGGCGCACGGCAGACGTGAACGGATTGGCTACCCGTTGTCCTTGAATACGGGGACCCCACGAGAAGTTAGATAAGTTGTTAAACGTAGAGCCGTTACTACCCTGCGCATATTGGTTTTGCCAGTCGGGGAAGCGATTCACTTCATTAACGTTATAAGAACTGGTCAGTTGCACGGAGGTTTTTGCGTTCCGACGACCCTTCTTCGTCGTAATAATAATCGCTCCACTAGCCGCCCGCGACCCGTAAAGCGCAGCAGCAGCCGGTCCTTTCAATACTGAGAGATTTTCAATTTCGTCCTGATTCAGGTCAATCCCCCGGTTTGAGTTAGCTACCCCGTTCTGTAGTGAGTTCGTACCACCCGAGTTATCAATCGGAATTCCATCCACAACGAACAAAGGTTGGTTACTGCCGGTGAAAGTCGTGAAGCCCCGGATAAAGATGGCAGAACTAGCACCCACTTGTCCGCTTGACGACTGGATGCGTACCCCGGCTACTTTACCCTGTAGCGAATTCACGAGGTTTGTTGTCCGGCCAACAGTTAGCTCTTCGTTTTTTACCGTATTAATAGCGTAACCCAGGCTCTTTTTTTCGCGCTCGAAACCAATTGCCGTTACAACAACCTCATTTAGGTTTGTTGCGTCCGTTTGAAGCGTAACGGCAATCGTTGAGCGATTACCAACAGCTACTTCCTGAGATTTGTACCCGATGAAGCTGAATACCAATGTACTAGTGGCAGGAGCGTTAATTCTGTAGTTGCCCTGTGCATCGGTCGTTGTTCCACGGCTTTCGCCTTTTACTTGTACGGTCACACCTGGTAAGCCTGACCCATCATCTGATGAAGTGACCTGACCACTTACTGATACATCCTGAGCCAATACGGGCAAGCAGAATAGTAGCGAAAGCAGCCAGCTGCCTAATAAAATTTTTCGCATTTGTGAGTCTAGATTAAATTAGCATTAAAGAAGTATAAAATGGCAACAAATATAATGAGCAGAAAAGAAAATACTAAATAATATACTATCAGGTAGTATACCTTTTGGATAATTCCCATTTAAGTCAAAAAAAGGTTACACAATTTGACAATATACAGAAAAAGCAACCTGCTTATTGAGTTGCTTTTTCTGTGTGGATTGAAAACGACTTGTATCTATTGGCGAATCAGATAACCTAGCCGTTTATAGTTCGCGCTGGCTTTGTAATCGGTGTTAGTACTATCAATAACCAGCACTAAATTACCTGTAGGACTGGTTGAACTGGTCGCACGCGATACAGTCAATGTTAGTGAGCCGAAACTACTGTTGGCTGGAATCGTTACGTTACCGTCATTAACCAGTGTATAGGTATTCGCCCTTGTGATTGTCGTATTAACCGGGTCAATGGCCACTTTAACCGAGAAATCGCTGCTACGTTGGCGGCCGACCAGGTTTAGTTGCTGAACGAATGTAGCACCAGCCGTTACGGAGTTATTAGCCGTAATAATCGGAAACGTGCGTCCGACAGCCGGGGTGCGGGTTACTGCTTCATTGAACTCAATGACAGTAGGGCCGTCATAAACCGTTTCCATGTTGTCGAAGCACGACATAACCAGCAGGGACAGTGCCCCTAAAAACAAATAAGCTTTCAGATGTTTGATCATCGGAGTAAAGTCAGTGATTAATAGCCCGAATTCTGGGCTAAGTTTTTGTTGGCTAAAATTTCGCTGTTGGGGATTGGCGCTAGTATACGGGTATCGCCGTAGGTTACGTTTCCGGTAGCTTTAATCACATCCTGTCCGCGCCGTTTCAAATCGAACCAGCGATGACCTTCGAACGCGAGTTCGAGTCGACGTTGTAAGACTATTTCTGCCTGCAACTGGGCGTTGGTTAGTCCGGTTGCGGCCGTTAGACCCGCCCGTGTCCGAATCATGTTCACATCCGCTAATGCCTGCGCAAGATCGCCGTTGCTACGTGCCTGCGCTTCGGCCCGAATCAGATACAGTTCCGAGATGCGAATGACCGGTACGTTGTCCATGTAAATAACTCCCGATTTACCAAGAAATTTAGTGCATTCGATTACAGTTGAGTTTGATCGGTTAAGGCCCAACTGATAGAGTTGTCGGCGAACGTCACCCGTTTGATGGAGGTTCAGGAAGGCCGTAGTTGGCACAATACCACCGTAGCCGTTTGCTGGCGGAAGCGGAGTAGGACGTAGGGCGGCCAGGCTGTTTGCCTGCGCTACGGATTCGATGGTAGTGTAGGCTGTCTGAATGGAGTTGTTCACCCCCAGCGATTCCTGACGGGTCTGAAACAATACTTCAAAAATTGATTCTGGGTGCGTATTGCTACGCCATGCTGCTACGTAATCCGTATTACCTACAAATCGCCCAACCCCTGCGGCTAAAGCCTCCGTCGCATACTTGATGGCGTTCGGAAAATCCTCATTATATAAGGCTACACGGGCAAAAAGAGCCAGCGCGGCTGCTTTAGTAGCCCGGTTCGGACCACCCGTAGCAGGCGCTTTCGCAACGGCTGTTGTCAGATCCTGGTAAATCAGTGAGTAAACATCAGCTACCGATGCGCGCGTTGGATACTGTACCTGTTCAGGAGTCTTAATTCCTGTGGTCATAATCGGAACACCGCCTTTATTGAGGGACGCAATGGCTACCTTGGGATCGAAGGCAAATACTCGCGCTAAATTGAAGTAGTTCAAGGCCCGAAGGAATTTAATCTCACCTTCAATAGAAGCGCGTTCTGCTTCACTGAACGGACTGGTAGGTAAGGCTTCCAGAATCAGATTAATTTCGTTGATGGCTGTGTAATAAGTTGGCCAGCCCAGAAAGTGGTTATTAATCACGTTCTGGCCTTCACTCACGTAGCGTCCGCCCGCGCGGTTGATAATTTGAGTTTCATCGGCTAAAGCTTCGGCAATCGCGATTAGATCACGCCCATAGGTAACCTGTGCTTTGAGGTACGTGTAAACACTAGTTACGGCCGCGTTGATGCCCTCCCGGGTAGTGAGCGCTACGGATGAATCGATGGACTGGCGCGGCTCGATGTCCAGCAGGCTGCTGCAACTGGCTATCAGCAGACCCATCGTTAGTACAAATGATTGAATGATATATTTCATGAGTATGACGTCTTCTGTGAGATTAAAGCCCGATTTGGATACCGAATGTGTAGCTGCGCGACTGTGGAATGATACCGGAGTTATCCGTACCAGCAAATTCTGGATCGAAGCCGGTCCATTTTGTCCAGGTCAGGGCGTTGATGCTCTGTGCATAGATTTTAACGCTCGACATTTTCAGGTGCTGCATTAGCGATGAAGGTAAGTTGTAGGATAAGGTAATTTGTTTCAGCCGGATGTAGGAAGCATCCTGATAGAACCGGCTGATTTGCTGATACGAACTAACCCGGCCACTCACTTCCGTACGATTTTCAGCCGGACGTGGTACGCTCGTAATCTGTCCGGGGGTGGTCCATCGATTTTCGTAATAGTATAACAAGCTGTTCCGCAATACGCCCCCATTGTCGGCAAATCGAAATTCCTGCAGGTTTTGCACCGTTTTTCCCTGATCGTATTGGAATAAAGCCGATAATTCGATGCCGCCGTAAGAAAGCGTATTGGTAAAACCGCCATAAATTTTTGAAATAGCGGAGTGGCCTAGTGGCCGCTGATCGGCCGTGCGGAAGAGGTACGTAATGTCGCCGTTTAGATCATACCACATTGGACGACCATTGGCTGGATTTACACCGGCATAGGGAACGCTGACGTTTGTAAAAAGTGGATACCCAACCCGAACGGCCAGGTTTCCGGGAAGTACGTCAGTTCCTTCGAACAGTTTCGTAACCTTATTATCAATCAGTGTAATATTGAAGTTGGTTTCCCAGCGGAAACCTCCTTTGTTAACATTGACTGTTGTAATGTCGAATTCCAGTCCTTTGTTAACGACCTCACCGATATTCTCGGTAATGACTGTGTTTGTGTTTGTATTTTCTAAGGCAACCCCGTTACTGGACGGTACGGTGCGGTTCAACAGCAGGTCGCGACTGGTCCGATGGAACGCTTCGAAAGAACCTTTGATCCGACCGCCAAAGAATCCATAGTCTAACCCGAGGTTGTAGGTTACGTTACGTTCCCAACGCAGATTGGAATTACCCAGCTGACTGGGACGAATTCCCGAATTACCCTGGTAAACACTGCTTAAGCCGTATAACTGGCGGGCAGCAAAGTTGTCAACCTGGTCGTTGCCAGTGCTACCGACGCTGAAACGAAGCCCCAGATCACTGATTGTGTTACTTGTGTTTAGGAACGATTCTTCCGCGATATTCCATTTAGCCGAAATCGACGGGAAATACCCCCAGCGATTATCAGTTCCGAAACGCGACGAGCCATCATACCGAAGAATTCCGCTTAGAATGTATCGCTTACCGTATTCATACCGCACGTTTGTGAAGATACCTGCCCGTTTGAAACCCGTCCAGGCACCACCTACCGATACCGGTTCAGCTGCTGCATTGGCTGTATTGAGATCAGGTGTTGGAAACCCACTTGCATTGAGCGTAGTCGTTTCGTTAATTTCCTGACGATATTCAGCACCTATCAAGGCACTCACTAAATGTTTCTCGCCAATCGTCTTGGTATAATTCGCGGTAACGTTGCTGGTCAGACCTATGTTGCTGTTCACAAACTGATTAAGGCTACCTCTAACATTGTAATAATCAGACGTACGCGGATCGTTGAACAACGATGAATTGACAGTTCGGTAGTCCAGACCGCCAAATCCTTTAAGAATTAAATCCTTGGTTAGTGAATAGGTTAGGCCCAGATTACCAACCAATTGATTGACATTCGTTTTTGATTTAATGAGGTCGGAGTTCGCAACAATGTTCTGCGATAAATCACCCACCATCGTTACGCCGGATGCTGGCAGGCCGTAGTAACTACCGTCGGGATTATAGATAGGGTTGAATGGCAGAATGAGCGGAGCCGCGTATTGAGGAGCTCCAAAAGCAGTTGTACTCCCTACGTTAGCGGCATTACCTGTATTGCCCGACGTACCATAGGGACCGCGCTGCGTGATTGCACTCACATTCAGCCCCGCATCGACCGCCAGTTTATTATTCAGCTTATGAGTCAAATTAAGCTTGCTTGAAAAACGCTTGAAGTCGACATTTCTGAGCGAAGCATCCTGCTGGTTAAAGGAGCCGGACAGGTAGAACGTCGTGCGGTCATTCCCGCCCTGCGCCGACAGATCAACGTTATCGACAGAGCCGGGTCGATACGACTCACCCTGCCAGTCATAATTGGGCAGTGCAGCAATGGCTTCATCCGTTAAATCTGTTGAAAGACCCAGTTGACTAAGGGCTAACGTGCGGCTGGCTACAGGCGTAAGGGTCGGACGCGCTGCCTGCAGGGCTTCGGTACGTATCTGGATGAACTGCTGCGTTGACAGTACGTCCAGCTTCCGAATGGGATCAACAATACCTTTGTAATAGTTGATATTGACACGGGTTTTGGCTCCTGCTTTACCCCGTTTGGTAGTTACCAGTACCACACCGTTAGCGGCCTGAGCGCCATAGATAGCGGCTGTCGCGGCATCTTTCAGTACGTCAATGCTCTCAATATCGTTTGGATTCAGGAATGATAACGGGTTACTGCTTACGTTACCACCGCCGTCGTTTCGGGTATTAATCTGCACACCATCAACTACGTATAGCGGATCGTTACCGGCAGTGATGGAGCCAACCCCCCGAATGCGAACCTGGACAGCACCACCCGGCACGCCACTACTGGACGTAATCTGCACTCCAGCGGCTCGACCCTGCAAGGCCCGGTCAAAGCTCTGAACAGGTAAGTTCTCAATGGCATCACCCTTGATATTAGCCGTTGCGCCCGTTGCTTCCTTTTTGGTAACAGCAGCTCCGTAACCCGTAATGATGAACTCTGTAAGTTCATTTGCACTGCTCTGAAGAGTTAGGTTAACGGTTGTTCTCGAGCCTGCTTCTACTTCCTGACTTGTGTAACCAATAAAGCTGAAAACCAGCCTTGGATTCGCCGGGGTAGTAATTTTGTAGTTCCCGTTCGCATCCGTTGTAGTCCCCCGAGTCGTACCTTTTACCTGCACACTTACACCCGGTAGGGCGGAGCCGTCGTCTGATGAAGTTACACGGCCACTCACTGTTACCTCCTGCGCCATAACTGGTAGGCAGAATAACGTAGCAAGTAACCAATTCGCTAATAAAAATTTCTTCATTTTTAAATTGAGTTGAGGTTAAAATTTCCTTAAAAGTATGAGTTCTTAAAGATACAATGAGAGAATTGCAAGATAGTCTGTTCGTTACAAGAAATTCTCTTTTTTAGTTATCAGTCTACTTTTGGTTTAAATAAGTCTACTAGATTTCTTGACTTTTATTCATATAACTCCTATCACGACCAACAAAAGTATGAGGTATTTATTAGGCACAATTGTGCTATGCCCCTATATTGTTCTGCCAAAAGCGTATATTGCATAATGATGAGACGTAACTAAGAAATTGTATAATTCAATGAACAAGCAGCAACTATTTGTATGCGTTTTAGTAATCGGAAGCTTAACCGCTCAAACAGCATTTGGTCAGACAGCAACACTGAATGCCCGGATGGATAAAATGGCGGAAAGCCTTGAAAAAAAAGTTGTTTCCTGGCGTCGTGATTTTCATCAACATCCTGAATTGGGCAATCGAGAATTTCAGACGGCGTCTAAAATTGCGGCCCACCTCCAGGCACTGGGCATGGAAGTAAAAACCGGTGTCGGCAAAACTGGTGTTGTGGGTTTACTCAAAGGTGGTAAATCAGGTCCGGTGGTGGCACTTCGGGCGGATATGGATGGCCTACCCGTAACGGAACGGGTAAACGTACCGTTCAAATCGGAAGCTCATACCGAATACAATGGTCAGCAGACGGGTATCATGCATGCCTGTGGGCACGATAGCCATGTAGCCATACTAATGGGCGTGGCTGAAGTGTTGTCTTCCGTTAAAAATGATCTGCGCGGCACAGTTAAGTTTATTTTTCAACCTGCCGAAGAAGGAGCACCCGCTGGTGAAGAAGGGGGTGCCTATTTGATGGTGAAAGAAGGCGTACTGGAAAACCCTAAAGTCGATGCCATTTTCGGCTTACACATCAACTCACAAACGGAAGTTGGCACCATCAAATACCGACCCGGCGCTACCATGGCCGCTGTCGATTCGTATGCCATAAAGATTAAGGGCAAACAAACACACGGTGCCAACCCCTGGTCAGGCGTAGATCCAATCGTTACGTCTGCGCAGGTTGTGATGGGGCTGCAGACTATTGTCAGTCGGAATGTTAATCTGACCGATGATGCGGCCGTTGTGACGGTGGGTGCGTTGCACGGCGGTATTCGGCAAAACATTATTCCGGAAGAAGCGAACATGATCGGTACGATTCGTACGTTTAGTCCTGACGCGCAGAAACTGGTTCATCGGCGGATCAACGAAATCGCGACCAACATTGCCGAAAGCGCGGGTGCTCAGGCTGATGTAAAAATTGATATCATGTATCCGGTTACCTATAACGATCCCAAGCTGACGGATCAGATGGTGCCATCCATCGAAGCCGTAGCGGGTAAAAACAACGTAAAAATTACCCCGGCTGCGACTGGTGCTGAAGATTTTTCATTCTACCAGCAAAAAGTACCCGGACTTTTCTTTTTCCTGGGAGGAATGGCGAAGGGAAAGAAAGTAGAGGATGCGGCCCCGCACCACACCCCCGATTTCCAGATTGATGAGGGAGGCTTTGTATTGGGTATGAAGTCCCTATGCCGTCTTACTACCGATTATATGGAATATGCCAGTAAAGGCACAGCCGTGAAAGGACTTACGGCGAGTAAGTGATGCATAACAAGAGTCTTAACGTAACGTGGGTGAGAATCGGCAATGATTGGTTAAACATTGCCGATTCTCACCCACGTTACGTTAAGACTAGGTTCCTTTTCGGTTCCGTAGAATTCTGGATAGTAAGCCAGGAAAAAAACGTTTTAGATAAATGCCGTAGATTTCTGAACCTCCGATATAAACTTCCTCCTTTTCCTGAGAAACAGCCCTTAGTAATCGCTTGGCAAACTCATCAGGGGACATGCCTTTTTCCTGATTATCATCCATTTTGCCATGTGTCTGACCGTGGGCGTTAAGTGCATTTAGTGAAATGGCGGTTCGGATATAACCCGGACAAACCAACGTAACGCGCAGACCAGACTCATAAACCTCCGCCCGCAGTGCATCGAAAAAGCCGTGCAGGGCATGTTTGCTCGCCGAATAGCCCGAGCGTTGTTTGGTTGACAGTTTGCCTGCGACACTACTCATTACAACAAAATGCCCGCTTTTCTGGGCCAGCATAATGGGTAATACCGCTTTTGTAAGCGCCACAACACCAAAGAAATTGACTTCCATAAGTTGTCTGTAGACGGCAAAATCGGTATCAGCGACGGTGCTACGTTGGGAAATTCCCGCATTCTGAAATACGTAATCAATCCGACCAAATCGCTGACGCACAACGTCGACTTGAGCAGGCAGGTTGTCAATATCAGTCATATCCAGAGGAAGCACCAACACGTCTGATTCTGGTAAACCCGTTTGCGTAGCCACACGTTGTAGCTCATCAGCCCGTCGGGCTGACAGGACTAGTTTGACACCCTTATACTGACTCAACGCAAGTGCGATGGCTTCGCCAATACCAGACGATGCACCGGTAATCCAGATAACCGATTCCTCGAATACCATAGACGTAGCGTTTTTACAGATGAAAATTGATACGACCTGATTCTTGCTCCACGATCAAGTCCACAGTACTTCCGATTGGCAAAGCCAGGTTATACGTAACGTGACCGGCTGGAAAATCATACAAAACGGGAAACGCATAACCTGAAACAGTATCGGCAATAATCTCGTAAGCGTCTTTGCCGAAGGGAAGCGATAGATTTGCCCGCATATCGGTAAACTGCCCGACTACCAAACCGGCCAAACGAGCCAAGCGTCCGGCTCTACGGAATTGCAGCATCATCCGATCCAGCGAGAAAAGCGTTTCGTCAATGTCTTCGATGAACAGGATTTTCCCCCTAAAGTCTACATCAGTTGGTGTGTTGATGGAGTTAACGAGCATTGTCAGATTGCCACCAACGAGTGGTCCTGTAGCTTGTCCTGATCTGTTGAGCGGATGGGCCGGAACGGTATAGTGCGAGGGGTATTCGCCGAACAGCCACCGACGTAACGATTCAAGCGATTCAGCCCGGTCCGGGTCACCAAACTGGCGAGGCATTAGGCCGTGTAAACTTACAATCCCCTGGTTGTATAGTAAACTTAACAACACCGTTACGTCGCTGAAACCTACTAACCATTTAGGATTGGTTTGCAAACGGGTCAGATCGAGATCGTCGGCGATTCGGTAACAGCCATAACCGCCACGAGCGGCAAAAACGGCTCGTACGTTTGGATCATCAAAGAAGCGCTGAAGATCGGCCCGGCGAAGTTCGTCGGAACCCGCAAAAGGCCCATCCGTTACGTGTAAACTCTGACCTTCTAGTACGTTGAGATGCCAGACATCGCGTAAAATATGAATTCCATCGGCCAGTTCTTCATACGGAAACCAACTGGCCGGGGAAACAATCCCGACTGTGTCGCCGGGACGTAAAAAGGGAGGTAAAATCACTTGATGAGGTAGAAACTGCTGTTTCGGTTTATGCGCCGTTGAAAGGGAAAATCTAATTTAGAGCTATTTCTTCGGTATCGTCAAGTCGGTTCAGGTCAAGGGTTACGGTGCCCTGCTGACTTCCATCGAACATTGGCCGGAATTTATGTCCCCAACGGATTTCATCATGCCGGTAGGAATAGCGCGTATGCACACTCTGAGCGAACGTATCGTCCATCGCCTGAAAAGAAATTAAAAACTCGCTATCGGATGTTTCCATATCCTGAGGAGTGCAGCCATACAAAGGACTTTCAGACGTAATTGGGTGTACCAACGTCCAGTTGGTTGGGAAAAAAGTCACCTTGCTACGTTCCAGATTCAATCCATAATATTTTCGGGTAGGCGTTCCGTCGGCTTTCGGTTCGATGCGGGACAGCGATACCGTTATGTTCAGATCGATCAGTTGATTGGCTCGGGTATTGATGATGCGAAACATCCAGGCATTCACGTCTAAATAAGGGGCAATAACGGCTATGCGTGAAAAGCGAGTATGGGCAACGGGCCGTGAAAAACGCGCGTATAGTAAACCGGTGGCCAGCGCAAATGCCAGCAAGCCAATCATCGACTCAAAGGCGGCAATGCAACTCGTCAGAAAACTGTCGGGCGAAATATGGCCATAGCCAACGGTGGTAAGCGTTTGTGAACTGAAAAAGAAACACTTCCAGAACGGTCCATTCAGCGCCCGGTCATCAACGCCTTTCAGCGTATCTGATCCTGCCAGCATATAGACGCCCGCAAAAAGTGTGTTGGTAAACAAATACGCCAGGAGAAGCCAGCTAAAAAACTGGGCCCAGCCCATGGTGATGAGCCGATTATAGATGTTCAGCCGATCCCAAAGCGAGTCATTGATACGGGTAATGTTGAAACTACCGTCTTTGTTAATCAGCCGCGATTGGGAGTGGGTGATTTTCGTGCCAAAACCAATGTCGTTCCGTTGCTCTTCCTGCTCAACTAATTTGCGGTCGACGGAACTTTGATTTGAAAAACGACGGTTTGATGAATTCATACCGGATAAATTTGGGATAGGAGGTCCGTTTCGGTAGGGCGGCTAACAAAGTTATGGCAAATTTGTCCCGCTTGTCATGGCCTAATCAGAATCATCACCCACATTCTATTCACGCAATGCATCCAATTGAACTTATAACGGGTCTACTCGGCGTAACAACCCTGCTGGCTGTCGTGGCTCGGTGGGTACGAGTATCTTATCCAATTTTGTTGGTTATCACGGGTTTGTTCATTGGCTGGATACCGGGTTTACCGCACGTAGAATTATCGCCAGATGCCGTTTTTCTGGTCTTTCTGCCACCCTTACTGTATGCGGCTGCCTGGCAAATCGACAATGTTGAACTAAAACTATATAGTCGGTCCGTCACCCTGCTGGCTGTTGGTCTGGTGCTTTTCACATCGACCGTTGTGGCGCTGGTAGCCCATGCCTTCATTCCTGGTTTTTCGCTGGCGCAGGGCTACTTACTGGGGGCCATCATTTCTCCTCCCGATGCCATCGCTGCTACGTCTGTCACGCAGGGGTTGAACGTACCCAAACGGATTACGACTGTGCTGGAAGGCGAAAGTTTAGTGAACGATGCCACCAGCCTGATTATTTACCGTTACGGCTTAGCGGCTATTCTGACAGGTCAATTCGTATTATGGCAAGCCAGTCTGCGATTTTTGGGAATTGCGCTGGCCAGCGGGGCGCTCGGTTGGGTAATTGGCTGGGGGATGAGTCGGGTACACCGACTCGTTACAAAAGATACGGTTATCAGTACGGTATTGACCCTGCTGACACCCTACGGCTCCTACCTGATTGCCGAAGAACTTCACATTTCGGGCGTTTTGGCCGTGGTTACAACGGGGCTCTACCTATCGACTCGAACAACGGAAATCTTCAGCAATCAGAGTCGGTTGCAAACCAACGCGGTCTGGGAGATTGTGGTTTTTCTGCTGAATGGCCTGGTATTTATTCTGATCGGTCTGCAATTGCCGACGATTGTCGCTGAACTAAACGGGTATACCCTGACTCAAGCAATTAACTATGGCCTGTTAATCAGTGCTGTCGCGGTTGTTTGCCGGATTCTCTGGGTTTTCCCCGGAGCGTATTTGCCTCGCCTGTTAAGCCGACGTATCCGCGAACGGGAACCTAAGCCGACCTGGCAGCAGGTAGCTGTTATTAGCTGGGCAGGAATGCGTGGCGTCGTTTCATTGGCTGGAGCTCTGGCGTTGCCCAATACGTTGCTCAATGGTCAACCTTTTCCTGCCCGGGATCTGGTCCTGTTCATTACGTTCATTGTGATTCTCTGCACGTTAGTAATTCAGGGGCTGACATTGCCCGTAATTATTGACGGACTGAATGTACGGGAAACGATTGACGGAAAGCGGGAAGAACGCAAATTACGGCGAAAGATGGCTTTAGAGGTCATCACACATCTCGAAGCCAATTACTCAGTGGGCGTGGTACACGACGATGTATTGAACTACGTGAAAAACGCCTACGAACTTCGAATCAATGAACTCAATGGGATGTTGCGAGCCAATAGTTTGTCAGGACGTCCGGAAGAGCTGTATCAACAAGCCGTTCAACTTCAACTGGAACTGATTGCCGTTGAACGTAGCGTATTGAACAGTCAGCGGCAGGGAAGCTTGCTGGATGGCGAGGTGTTTCGAAAGATGGAACAGGAACTGGATCTGGAAGCGGCTCGTCTTTCGTTGGTACAACCGTCAGATTAAAAAACCATTAAACAAAAGAGTACAGTCTGATTGTTAAATAGATAGAGCAGCAAGTTCTCAAAAAGTACATAACTAAGATGACATAGTCATTTTTTTTACCAGGGTAGTTGAAAATATTAGGTAAATATACTTATTTTAGCAGGAGATTTTTGGAATGCCATCCGTAACGGCTCATAATACGAACCTACTCATGACGTATCACCCAGGTATGATTAGCCTGATTGTACCCGCTTTTAACGAAGAAGAAAACTTACCCGTTCTAGTTCATCGTCTTATGGCCGTTATGGAGCCATATGACTCCTATGAAATTCTGATCATTGACGACGGCAGTTCTGACCAAACCCGTTACGTACTGCGGCAATTAAGCAAGGCTTATCCAGTTGTTCGGTTTCTCTCATTTTCCCGCAATTTCGGTCACCAAATGGCGCTACGTGCTGGCTACGATAACGCACGGGGTGAAGCAGTCATCTGTCTTGATGCCGACCTTCAGCATCCACCTGAGCTGATTCCAGCCCTAATTGACAAGTGGCGTCAGGGCTATGAAGTCGTGTATACCGTCCGGCAGACCGATCCAAAACTGTCGTGGTTTAAGCGAACGACGTCAAAGCATTTTTATCGATTGTTACGTACCGTCTCTAATCTGGATATTGAAGATGGGGCTGCTGATTTTCGGTTGCTCGACCGAAAAGTGGTTAACACCATCAAACAGTTCAAGGAAAACGACCTGTTTTTGCGTGGGGCGATCTCGTGGGTAGGCTTCCGGCAGTGTCGAATCATTTACGAACCAGCGGCCCGATACGCAGGGCGGTCAAAATACTCATTCCGTAAGATGCTTAAGCTGGCGGCAATGGGCATTACATCTTTCTCAACACGACCGCTGTATCTGTCGGTACTGCTCGGGTTTATTATGTTTCTCTTCGCCAGCCTGTTCGGTGCGGAAGCTCTCTACGAACACTATTTCACAAATGCTACCGTATCAGGTTGGACCACGTTGGTTTTACTTTCTGTATTGATCGGTGGTGTGCAGTTTATTATGATTGGCATTATCGGTGTTTACCTGGGTAAGACGTTCGTTGAAGTGAAAGGACGACCCGCTTACATTATTGGTGATACGAGCGAGATTGAGGAAAGCGTAGCGCCATGGCAATCATCCACAGAGGAGAATGACGACGTCTTCTATTTACCGTCCAGGTAAATTAATCGGATGACATTATACGAATAGATTGGCCAGCCGCCCAATACATTGGGCGGCTGGGTAGTTTCTTGACCAGTTCATGTCCGGATGGTATCCTTTTTTAAAAAACCATTATTTAGTGATTACCGATTTATAGTCGGTGTTTACGCGCTGCTTACGTTGTTTGCCAGCCTCCGGATCGTTTTTGTCGATGGTTCCAATAATTACCAGATTTTCTATCACTCGCTCGATCATCTTATTCAGGGTATAAGTCTGTATAATGAATACCCTGCTGAATACACGGATCATTACCATTACGCGCCCACATTTGCCGCCCTTTTCTCCCCGGTTTTTGCCTTACCTTACTCAGTAGGTTTATTCCTGTGGCATTTTCTATTTGCTGGTGTCTGGATGTTCGCCATTTACCGAATGCCTTTCACACATCAGCAAAAGGTGTTCGGGTATTGGTTTGGCTTGCAGGAATTATTTACCTCGCTCGTAAACAGCCAGACAAACCCGCTCATTGCGGCCATACCACTATTTGCTTTTCTATGTTTTGAGAAACGACAGCCGTTCTGGGCGGCCTTTTTTATCATCCTGGGGTTTAATATAAAAATATACAGTCTGGTGGCCGGGGCACTCTTTCTCCTCTACCCGCAAAAACTTCGGTTTTTAGGGTCCATCGTAGTCTGGAGCGTAGTACTAGGGCTACTTCCAGTCGTGTTTACGACGCCGGCTAAACTGCTCTGGCAATACGATCTGTGGGTTAATCAATTGTTCATTAAGTCAGATCATGACAAGTGGGCGAATACGTCTATTCATCGACTCATTCATACCTTTATTTCTCCTGATATTGACACAGCAGTCATTATTGGCTTGGGCGTAGTACTTTTTTGCACCGTTTATAGTCAGATTCGGAAGTTTACCCAACCTGCGTTTCGACTGCTCATGGTGGCTTCCATACTGATCTTTCAGGTCATTTTTAACCCGGTTTCCGAATCTCCTACCTACATTACGGCGGTCACCGGTGTGATTATCTGGTGGTTGTACTGTCCCCAGACTTGGCTCGATCGAACGTTATTGATGAGCTGCCTGATACTAACGGTTTTCTCTCCCAGTGATCTATTCCCATCTTTTTTGCGCGAGCAATACGTTAAACCGTACGTATTAAAAGCGTTACCCTGCGTATTGATCTGGTTCCGGATTATTTATCTGATGAACATATTCGCTTTGGAACAGATTTCTAACCGCAATAGGGTTTCTGTGGTTTCTATTGAGAAGTAGTGTATTTCTAACGATTCAGCAGACGCTCAACAAGCTACTGTCTGATTTTAAACCTAGGTGAATGGCTTCAACGTGGCTCGATTTCTGGCAGGGCGAGAATGAATTTGATCAGCCAATGTCAGTCAATTACGCTTATTTTCTGGCTCGCATAAAAAAGCATGTACCTGTATCAAAAACGCATAAAGTACTTGATATTGGCTCGGGGCCCGGAAACCTGGCCGATGCCTGGCACGATCAGGTCGCGGAAATTCACGGTCTGGATATTTCCAAACGCTACAATGAAATCGCCAGGACGAAACACGCTCATCACCCCAACATTCACTTTCATGATTTAGCCTCGGATGATTACCTCAATTTCAGTCCCGTCAAACAGATTAAGTTTGACCTCATTATTGTTATGAGCGTGGTGCAATACTACCGGAACGTAGCCGATGTCGAGCAACTACTCAAATCAATCAAAGGAGTAGCGGCACCCGGCGCCAAGGCACTTATCTGCGACTTGATGGTAGGTGGTAGTGTGCTCAAAGATATAGCCAGTATTATGGGTCGTTCACTCAGGCAGGGCCAGTTGCTATCTATGCTGAAATTATTGGTGCAACTCCGACTATCCGCGTATTATACTATCCGTAAAGAGAATGGCTTCTTAGTGATACCAAAGCAGGAGTGGCTGGCTATATGTCAACGATTGGGGTTGACGGCGGAATTTATTGAGGAACCATTGACAATGCAGCAGGAACGACAAAATCTGCTGATTCATTTTTAAAAAGTTGTTGAATTGATTCAACTGGTGCGGGTGCCTTGGAGGACACACCATTCATGAGGATCGGGCATATCGGCGTATATTTGGGGAAACGTTCGTTAGTAGAGAAGGTGGACTGCCTATATCATCAGCGAGACGAGCGAGATTGAGGAAACCGTAACGACATGGCAAGCCCCAACCGAGGACGACGAGATATTTTATTTACTGTAGACGTAGAAGAGTTTGATACCGCCGTTGAATTCGGTCATAATATCCCCCTAAGTGAACAAATAGACGTATCAACACGGGGTCTGAAATTAGTAGCCGATTGCTTCGATACAGTGGGGGCTCGCACTACGTTATTTACAACAGCGAATTATGCGCTCCACGAGCCAGAATTAATTCGGAAACTAGCCCAAAAGCACGAAATTGCTTCCCACGGCTATTTTCACACCACGTTCGAACCCGCCGATCTGCTCACCTCCCGACTGGCCTTGGAGGATTTGCTGAAACGACCTGTAACTGGGTTTCGGCGCGCGCGTATGGGGTTCGTCGATCCAAACGATGTGCAGCAGGCAGGCTATCAGTATAATTCATCGCTGCATCCAACCTGGTTACCGGGGCGGTATAACCATTGGGGTGATCCGCGCCATCCCTTCCGGGAAATGGGAGTCTGGCAAATTCCGGCATCGGTTACCCCTACGCTACGATTACCCTTGTTCTGGCTGAGTCTGAAAAATTTCCCGTTTGCTTTCTATAAACAGCTTTGCCGCCAAACCCTGCAAACCGATAATTTCCTGAATCTATACGTCCATCCCTGGGAGTTCACGGATTTATCGGCCTACGAAAAAATTCCCACCTATGTGCGCCGACATTCCCGCGATGCGTTACTCGACCGGGTCGACAATCTGCTACGTTACCTGAAACCATTGGGCGAGTTCAGCACGATGGGCGAATTCACAGAGCGCTTAAACAAGACCGCATAAAAGCAAAGGGCATCGTTTCGTAGCGATGCCCTTTGCTTTTATGATGAAGGTATAAATCAAATAAATATTACGTCGTCAATAACGTCGGTGCCCATGTCTTTATTCACTAATTGAATAAGCTTTTGCTTGGCGTTAACCAACTCGTTACGTAGCGGAGCCGAAGCAATTTCAATATAAAGTTTACGATCACGAACGTAGAGCCGGTTTGTACGAGAAGCAATCGCCTGACCCATCATGCGTCCCCAAAAGGCTTCCAGGTACGTTTCGTTAAAGCGGGTCTGGAGTCGGTATGCTTTTAACAGCTGACCGATGGCATCTTTTAGGGTGGTAGTTCCAGCTACTCGGGTAGCATTTTCGCGGTTGTATCGGTACGGCTGATTCATCGGCGGGTGTCTTACCACAAAAGTAAACAATGAATTGACTTAATAAACGACTGATTGTTCAGCTACCTTAAAAAATATATCGCTACACAGAAAAAATGTATAGTGTTTGGATTCGCCCCGTTTGACTAGTATACTTGCGGCATCAAGTCAATTGCTCCGCGTCACTGTGTACACTTACTGGCGCGCGTTGATTTATAAAGAAGCGGGAAGAGATCAGGCTCTGTGAACCGCTGGCAACCTACCACACGGCAAGGTGCTAACTCCTGCCTAAAGCTATTTTAGGAACTATAAATCGAAGAACTCACATGATCTACAGACAGCGATGTATGGCCGTAGGGGCCTGCTAAGCATTCTTCTCTCACCTTGCCGCTGAAAACCGGGAGTGGTCTTTAGTGTGTATTTTTTCTGTTCATACTGGCTGATTAATAGCCGGTTACGACTGAAAATAAGTGCAAACATAAAACCATAGACTCGTCTATTATGTCATCTCAACTTCATTTCGATACGCTTCAGCTGCACGCTGGCCAGGAGCCTGACCCAACAACGAACTCGCGGGCCGTTCCTATTTATCAGACAACGTCGTACGTATTCAACGACTCCGCGCATGGAGCTGATCTATTTGCTTTAAAGGCATTTGGCAATATTTATACACGCATCATGAACCCCACTTCCGACGTCTTCGAAAAGCGCATGGCAGCTCTCGAAGGTGGTGTGGCGGCTCTGGCAGTAGCTTCCGGACAGGCAGCTCAATTCATTGCCCTGAATAATATTTTAAGTGCCGGAGAGAATTTTGTGACCACTTCGTACCTGTACGGCGGTACTTATAATCAGTTTAAAGTGTCATTCAAACGGCTGGGAATTGAAGCCCGATTCGCTGAAGGCAATAGCCCTGAAGCGTTTGCTAAATTGATTGACGACAAAACCAAAGCTATTTACCTCGAAACAATCGGTAATCCTGAGTTTAACATCCCCGATTTCGACGCCTTTGCGGCACTGGCCAAAGAACACGATTTGCCGTTGATTGTCGACAATACGTTCGGGGCGGGTGGGTATCTGTTCCGGCCAATTGAGCACGGGGCCGCTGTCGTAGTTGAGTCAGCAACGAAGTGGATTGGCGGACACGGTACCAGCATCGGTGGCATTATTGTGGATAGTGGGAATTACAATTGGGGCAACGGTAAGTTTCCGCAGTTTTCCGAGCCATCGGAAGGCTATCATGGTATGGTATTCAGCGACGTATTCGGGGTGGGTGGACCGTTTGGCAACATTCAGTTCATTATCCGCGCTCGTGTTGAGGGATTACGTGACTGGGGACCAGCTATTAGTCCGTTTAACTCATTTCTGTTGTTGCAGGGACTGGAGACCTTATCGCTTCGGGTAGATCGAATTGTCCAGAATGCGCTGGCTTTAGCACAGTGGCTTGAACAGCATGAACAGGTCGACTACGTGAATTATCCGGGTTTGGAAAGTAGTGCTTACCATGATCTGGCAAAAAAATACCTGAAACGCGGATTTGGTGGCGTATTTACCTTCAAAGTGAAAGGGAACAGCGATGCGGCCGACCGGTTTGTCAATGGCCTGAAACTAGTAAGTCATCTGGCTAACGTAGGCGATTCGAAAACACTGATCATTCACCCCGCTGCGACAACACATCAGCAGCTGAGCGAACAGGATCAGGCGAGTGCAGGCGTTGAACTGGGTTTGCTACGTGTTTCGGCAGGAACTGAACACATTGATGATATTAAAGCCGATTTCGAACAGGCGTTTGCGCAGATTGCCGAACCGGTATTAACCTAGTTGTTGGTTTGGTCTGCAGTTGGCTAACGTACCATAAGTGCATCGTCAGCTGTAGACCTCAAACTTTTTCCAATTGGATCTCCAGTATTTCGATTATAAATATTCGTTTCCACTCGAATCGGGTGAGAGCCTACCGAGTTTTCGGTTGGCCTATACCACACGTGGCACACTCAACGATGATCAATCTAACGTCATCTGGATCTGTCATGCCCTGACCGGTAATGCCGATGCCGGCGATTGGTGGGGGGGCATGGTCGGTACGGGCAAATATTTTGATCCGGAGCGACATTTCATTGTCTGTGCTAACGTATTGGGTTCGTGTTATGGCACTACAGGCCCTTTGTCGGTAAATTCATCGACCCGTAAGCCCTTTTACCATGATTTCCCAGCTGTTACGGTGCGCGACATCGTCGGTACGCTGGATCTGCTACGTCAGGAGTTGGGAATCGAAAAGATACATACCTGTATTGGCGGGTCCGTTGGTGGTGAGCAAGCGGTTGAGTGGGCTATTCTGCAACCAAACCTGATTGATAATCTGGTGCTGATTGCATCTAGTGCCGTGGCTTCACCCTGGTGCATTGCCTTCAACGAGGCACAACGGATGGCCATTGAGGCTGATCCAACCTGGACTGAGCAACGCGACGATGCAGGTCAGGCCGGAATGAAAGCAGCCCGGGCGATGGCCATGATTTCTTATCGAAACTATGATACGTATGGCTTTACGCAGGCGCTGGACAACAATGAACAGCTGGACGCATACAAAGCGGCTGGTTATCAACGTTACCAGGGCGAAAAACTAGCGGATCGTTTCAATGCGTTTACGTACTGGACGCTCACAAAAGTGATGGATTCGCATAACGTTGGCCGTAACCGGGGGAGTATTCTCAACGCGCTGGCGCAGATAAAAGCCCGAACGCTGGTTGTTGGCATTCGGTCGGATTTATTATTTCCCCCATCGGAACAGCAGTTTCTGGCTCGCCATATTCCTGACGCGGCTTACGAAGAAATTGATTCATTATATGGTCATGATGGTTTTCTGATCGAATTCAGACCATTAGCTAACATCATACGCAAATGGATGGCCGGTACAGATTTAGTTAGTAGATTGAAACCAATTCCATCTACACCAGGTATTAGTTCTCAAGTTAAATAGTTATTTATGGTTTGGTACGAGGCCGAAGTTCGGCAATTAGAAGATAAATTTAGGACACTGCCTTCCGCTACAGATCGAGTTGTTTTCTACGGGAGTTCGTCAATGCGGCTCTGGACAACGCTGGCGCAGGATTTTTCAGAAGTCAATACGCTCAATCTAGGATTTGGGGGATCAACACTGGCAGCCTGCGCCTGGTTTTTTGAACGATTACTCGTTCCGGCAGCGCCCCAGTCCGTTATACTGTATGCGGGCGATAATGACCTTGGCGATGGTCGTCATTCCGAAGAAGTCTATCTCTTTTTTTGCGCCTTTATCGAAAAAATGGAGATGTACTTACCTGACGTACCGCTAACGTTTTTATCGATCAAAATCAGCCCCGTTCGTTGGAATATTGCCGATAAAATACGCCTTGCGAATGAGCTGATTAAACAGGAAGTTCAGAAAAATCCTGATTTTCAATACGTCGATATGACAACTCCTTTGCTCGGTAGCAATGGTCAACCGCGTCAGGAGTTATTTGAAAAGGATGGCCTGCATTTAAATCCGCAGGGTTACCGGGTCTGGCAACAAACGATACAACAAGCTCAGATTTTTAACAATTTATTGATCCCACAGCCGCTGTAATTTCCTACAAATGTTGCAATTTCACGAGCACTAACTACCCTCGTTATGCAGCGTGAGTATCACAAGTGGTTCAGCCCAAATCTGAACCGTGACATGGAATTACTGATTTTCGGTCACGCGGGTGCACGAGTGCTGGTATTTCCAACCCGGCGCGGGCGATTCCATGAGTATGAAGATTTGGGGCTGGTTGAAGCATTGGCTGATCAACTGGAAAATGGTTGGTTACAGCTTTTCTGTGTGGATAGTGTTGATAGAGAAAGTATCTACAATCGATACGTTGCTCCCTACGATCGTATTCGGCGGCATAGCCAGTACGAGCAGTATATTCTGAATGAAGTTCTTCCCCTTTCACGGCTGAAAAACCCTCAGCCTTTTATGATTTCGCACGGTTGTAGTCTGGGAGCCTACCATGCTGTGAATATCGCTCTTCGGCATCCGCAATGGTTCGGTAAGGTTGTAGCGTTCAGTGGTCGATATAGTTTATCGGAGCCCGTTGCTGAGTTTCGGGGTTTGTTCGATGATTACTACGATGAGGAGATTTATTTTCATAGCCCTAACCACTTTCTACCCAATTTGGCCGATGATGCCGTTCTTAACCACTTGCGTCGCCTGGAAATTGTGATGACGATTGGTGTTGACGACCCGTTTATCCAAAGTAATTTCGCCCTGAGTGAAGCGCTATGGAATAAACATATAAATCATCAACTGCTTATGTGGGACGGACGGGCTCATCAGGCCAGCGATTGGCAGAAAATGGTACAGCTGTATCTGTAAACGTACCAGCTACTTCTGGCTGGATGAAGTTAGCGGGAGCTTTTCAGCCAGATAGAGATAGGGTGGATGCAAATGGTGAATAAAAATGTTTTCCTTGCTATTCGGGTATTTTTGGAAATAGGCGCTGTCTCCGAGTAAGACGATCGTGTTTCCGGTTCTGACGTAATCGCTACTGTTGTAATATTCAGGTGGTACGTAACCAGTCAGGTTCTTGCCAACGGTTTTTGAGGCCAGATTTCCCAAATATTTCTGATAGGCTTTCTGGGCTTTCAGAGAAGGTTTGCTCAAACTATTATAAGCGTATTTCAACGCGATCCGGTTAATTAACTTCTTCTGCTTTTTGATCATGGCAGGTGCTCCAGCAAACGGGTTTGTTGGATTGAAATCATTCACTGTCTGTACAGTGAACGGCACTTCAGGAACCCAGTCAGCCGAGTTAACGACATTATAAGCCCAACCCGCTTGCGTAGCCGCTTCATACTCATAGGCATAATACAGGTTGCCTGGTTTGGGACCTGCGCTACAATACGTCTTGAACCGAATGTCAGCCGGAATCCGACCTTGTTTCTGTAGATTATACAGGTGCGACGTCAACAGGAAAACGAGAGCTCCTCCCTGGCTGTGGCCCATTAAGAGTATGTCTTTGATACCTGCCCGGTAACAGGAATCAATTTTTGGCAGAATATCTTTCGCCAGAAAGCCCATCGTCACCAACCAGCCAACGTGAACGGCTGCTCTGGGATTCGCGGCCAGCTCATAAGTGAATTTTTCGGTATCGCTGAGCTGGATCTCTCCTTTGGCGGGGACCATGGCTGCATAAAAATTACCCAGCCAGCTTACATTGTCCTGTGTAGTACCTCGAACGCTGACTACCGCTACTGACTGATTATCAACGAATAAATCCCAACGATTTTGCAGGCCAACAACAGGTGATCGATAAACAAACTTGAATCGTTCGGGCTGCGGAAGCGCCTTTATGTAGGCTGAATCCCCGACCTGTGCTGATACTTTAAGGAGTTCAATGTACTCCGCTTTATCGAATCCAGGTTTGAGCTTTTGTCCGAAAAGAACTGTCGAACCAGCAAACAGGATAAAAAATGCGAGAAAGTACTTCATAAAGGAGGAAGGTTAATCGTGAGTTAATTGAGCGCACACTGACCTTATTTCGACGGTTCCGCCCGTAGCCGTGCTACAACAGCCTCATCGTTTTTTAATAGCAACTCTTTACCCGAAATACCGTACGCGTTTGTAGCCGCCAGCGCTTTCATAAACGCGTTTTCTCCGCTCATATCCGGACAAGCCATCTTTGTTGAGCCGATTCCGTTAAATTTTATTTTTTCATCGCCCGATAATGTATACGTACCGAATAGGCGATTACAACCCGTTGAGCCAACGACTTTGTTGCCTTCGGCTGTAAATTCAAGAGAAGCCTGCTGATTGGGGCCAGGATGAATAACCGGCTGGTCCTGTAACTCAACCAAAACCCAGTGATTTTGAGTCAAGTACAGGCTATCCGTAGCAGATCTTGACGAATTACAGGCCATAACAATCAAACATATGCTGACTGTAAACAAGAATTGGCGTCTCATCAGACTTATTGGCTTTTTATGTAGGCTTTCACTAGTGCTAACGTAAACTATATACAGCTCATTTGCATAAGTAGCCCATTTCTGCTCTAAATTTAATGATGATTGGTTACTAAAAGTGAATTGTTTAAACTCTGCTGAGTACTTAACAGGGCATCTGCATACGGTTTGAACAAAATCCGACCCGGCGGAGTCACGGATAAATCGGCATCCCATAGGCCCGAGCGATGCCACTGATCAAGGTGATCCCAGTCTGGGCGATCGACCATTGGATAAAGACAGGCTCCCCAAAGTGGTACTCCTTCCTGAATAACAGCCCCGCATTCACGGCCAATCATATCAATCCAGACGGGACGATCAATTCCGGGATGGCTCGTTTCAGTTAGCGCAATAGGTCGATTGTAACGTCGATACGCTTTCATGAGTAAATGGCGAAGGGGCAGCCAGCGCGAGTCGGGTATGCGGTCGTTCCAGCCGAGAAAAATGCCGGTCCCTTCAACCCATTGATTGTTGTAGTAATAATTGAACCCCAGAATGTCGAGGTAATTGGGTGAACCCCCTAACTCGGGAGCGATTAAACCTGCCAGTATATCAACCGATTGAAATTGGTTTTCGTCGGCAACGGCGGCATTAATGATCTGCTGTTTGGTGGCATTAAGTGGCGGAACCATATGGACCAATGGTTCGGTCGTTAGAATCCGGATCGTCGGGTCGATTTCACGCATGGCCGCTACGCCTTCAATGTATGCCCGCATGAGGCCAAGTTTTACTTCCCATCCCTGCCGGACGCAATACGGCGACGTACCGCGTACATCCCCCCCCAGCCATGACATAAAACTAACTTCGTTGATGGGCGTAACGATTAATGTATCGTCGGGATACCGGTCGCGATAAAACCGGACAAAGGCCCGGCACAGATGCGCGAATCGTCGGGCAAACATCGGATGGAGGGGTGTCATGTCGTCGGGATAACCGAAATGACACAGGTCCCAAACCTGCTGAATACCCTGCCGATGGCCTTCGGTCAGCATTTGTTCGACGGTGCTCCAGTCGTATTGATAAGCTGTTTTTTCAACCCGACTCCATTGAATACCTTCCCGAACGGTTCGAATATTGAACGTACTAAGTTGCTCGTAGTCTTCCGACAAGCGTTGCAGATGCCCGGTGTGACGTAGTAAATCAACGCGATTCCCAAAACAGTTCTGTTGATCGGTGCATTCGTAACCCGCCCACCAAAATGATCGAAATGGATTGGTTGTTGTAGATGATGACGTGTTGAGTAGCAAAAGAATGATGGTTGTTATTTGTCAAAGATGAGGCAAAGGTTTTCTATTACCAATTTATAAACGTATTTCCAGGATGGCTTGAAACATATATCGTAGTAGAAAGTATGACTATGGATCAATGCCCTGAATCCGAAAGCTGGAGAAAGCGGTTATAAAGCTTTTACAAGGGCAATAACCAATTTCGCTGAGTTCCGGGCGGCTGTTGGGTAAAACTTATCGTAGGCAATGTGCGCTTCGGCGTCGGCCCGGTCGCTTAGGCTACGGATGATTAAATGGGGTACCTGAATCTGATAACAGACCTGCGCCACCGCAGCCCCTTCCATTTCAGTAGCGTCGGCCTTAAAATCAGCACGCAGGTTCTTCACTTTCTCGGGTGAGGCTACGAACACATCACCCGTCACGACTGTACCCGTCATCACCTTCACCGGACGATCCGAAACGCCACCTGAGGCCAGTGGAATACCTTCTAACGACACTGTCTTCACTACGTTCTCCGCCAGGCGCATGAGCACCGAATCTGCCGGGAAATAAACGGGGTTAAACTCCCTGGTAATTGCATTCCGAGTTTGCCTCGTCGGCGTATTCTTGTCTGTAATTGACCCGTAATCGTGGTGCGCCGTTTGGCCCGCAATAACAATATCGCCAGGTTGTAGATCGGGGTTTGTACCGCCCGCAATTCCCGTAAATAAGACCCGTTTGGGTCGGAAATGATCGAGCATGAGCGCGGTTGTCATGGCAGCATTGACTTTCCCAATACCGGTTTCCGCTACTACCACACGCTGTTTGCCGATACGTCCGGTGGTGAACGTAATGCCGTCGACAACAACGGTTTTAGATTTTGTCAGTGATTCTTTAACCAGCGCAACCTCAGCGCCAAAAGCGCCTAATAAACCCGTAATGGGTTTGGATTTATAGCGCTGGGCGAAGGTAAACGAGTGAACAAGTGAAAGCGTAAAAAAAACTATAGTGAGAGCGAATGGCTTATTCATGCGGTTTAAATTAATGGCCGGCGCTTAGGGCCAGCACACAAAATACATCAACAATCAGCAGACCGAGTGGCACTTCGTTACGTTTCCCAACGGCTATTTTTATAATCGTCCAGGAAAGAAATCCCCAGATCAGTCCCTGCGTAATCGAATAACTGAACGGAATCAGAACAAGGGCCAGAAAAGCAGGCAGGGCATCGTCTAACTTGCCCCAGTCGATACGTATGATGGGTTTCATCATGAACGCGCCTACCAACACCAAGGCTGGAGCCGTTGCAATAGAGGGAATAACGGATAACAAGGGCGATAGAAACAGAAAGGGAAGAAAACAACACCCTGCAACAATGGCTGTCAGACCGGTCCGTCCGCCCTGGGCAATCCCTACTGCCGATTCGATGTAGGCTGTGCCGGGACTGGTACCAAACACGCCCGCCAGCGTCGTAGCAACAGCATCGGTCAGCATCGATTGGTTTAAATGTTGAGGTTGCCCATTGGCGTCCTGTAAACCGCCGGCTTCGGCCACGCCCACAAACGTGGACAGACTATCAAACAGATCTGTAAACGCAAAAGCGAAAATAACCGGCCAAAGTGACCACGAAAGCGATCCCATCAGATCTAATTTTCCCAATAAAGAGAAGTCAGGCGCGGACCAGATACCCTGAATGTTGACCAGCGTTTTTTGTCCGAAGTTAATCGCCGAAGCATCGCCCCAGAATCGCCCGATTGGCCAGGCTGCTATTGTCGTCAGCACAATGCCGATGATGATGGCTCCCGGTACGTCGCGCACGACCAAAGCACTCGTCAGCAGTAGGCCGAAGACAAACGTTAGTATAATCGGATCATTAAAGTGGGCAATGCTAACCAACGTAGCTGGATTGGCAATAATGAATCTGGCGTTCTCGAAGCCAATTAACGTAATAAACAGCCCAATCCCTGCCGAAACCGCGTAGCGAATAGGGGGTGGAATGATCCGAACAATCGCTGAACGGACATTCAGAATCGACATAATCAGGAATAATACGCCCGCCCAAAAAACGGCTCCTAACGCTACTTCGGGTTTAATACCCATGCCTTTGACGGCTGTAAACGTAAAGAAAGCATTCATCCCCATCCCCGGCGCTACCACAATCGGGTTGCGGGCGTAGAAGCCCATCATTAAACTGCAAAAAAAGGACAGCAGAACGGTGGCCGTTACGACGCCACTGAAAGGTAAACCCGACTGACTCAGAATCGCCGGGTTGACAACGATGATGTACATTGTTGCCAGAAACGTCGAAATACCCGCGAGAATTTCCGTTCGGCGGGACGTCATAAGAGACTCATTGGTGATCATGTATCAGCAGCGGTTGTCATTCATTGCTGAACATACAACCGAATGCCGAAGAATACCAGTCAACGCGCACAAATGACGTAACGAAAGTACTAGCGCTACGTTAGCAAGCTTCCGGCGGCTTCGTCTATCCAGACCTGAGCATTCGCTTGTTTTTGCAGAATACTGGCCGGAACCTGTTCAGTAACAGGGCCTCGTAAAGCGTCGCGTAGTGTAGGCGCTTTTTTCTCGCCACTAACAAGAAGAATGACTTCGTGCGCTGCGGTGAGATGACGTAGCCCAAGCGTAATGCCCTGCGTTAGGGTTGTTTCCTGCGTGAAATATTTCTGACCGACGGTTTTGGTGCTTTCGGCCAGCTCAACAACGTGGCAGCCTAGTGTAAACGGCGTTCCTGGTTCATTGAGCGCAATATGTCCATTCATGCCCATCCCGACGAGCAACAAATCCAGGCCGCCCCGCGAATCAATCAGGTTGTCGATACGGGCGCATTCTGCGGCCAGATCATCCGCTTTCGCATTAAACACATGAATTTGTTCCGGACGAAGATTTAACGGCGTGAACAAGTCGCGGAATACGTAATAGGAACAACTGCCTGCGTCGTCTGGACCAAACCCGACCCACTCATCCAAGCCCACGAACGTACACTGACTCACATCGACTCGCTCATCCTTTGCCAGCGCTACAAACCGGCGGAAGGTTTCAATAGGCGTGTCGCCCGAAGCTAGGCACAGTAACGCATCGGGTTTCTGATTGATAAGAGCCGCGATATGTTCAGCGGCATATTGAGACAAGGTGTCGTGGTCAGGAAAGGCTTGTATAGTCATGGTTTTGTAGCCTAGACGGCCACGTCCGGGTATAAAAATCAGGTTTCTCATCCGGACGTAACCGTCCAGGCTACAAAAAATTACTTCAATTCATTCGCCCGCAGGTCGCGGCTCCAGCGCTCAGCGCCTTTCTGGTCATAGACCTTAATCGTCAAGACTCGATCGGTCTGAGGGCCACTAACGCTTAAAAGTCCAAAATTCCGTTCAGTTACTACCGTTCCTGCTACGTAGGTAGGTTGTTTCAGCTCATCGGCCAGAGGCTGTGCTACGGAAGACGTCAACGGTGAAATGGTCAGGTCGTAGATTGGGTATGTCGAAGAACCACCACTACGTTCTAATTTATGGAGAATCGAGTGATGACGGTCGCCGGTAATGAACAGAACGCCCGGAATTTTTGCATCGGTAATAGCTTTCAGCAAACGGTCGCGTTCAGTGCCATACATCGCATAATTCTCAAAAGCTTTCGTCGGATTGATAATTTGTCCACCCGTTACGATGAACTTGAACGTTGCTTTGCTGAACGTCAGTGCATCAATAAGCCACTGAATTTGTTTGTCGCCGAAATACGCTTTCTCCGGGCCGTCGGTCATGTCGTTCGGCGCGCGAAACGTACGGTCATCCAACAGAAAAAAATGACAGTCGTTCCAGAAGAACGTACCGGCACAACCTTCCGGGAACACGTAATTCGGATTAGTCCAGAATAGCTTGAACGCTTCTAACGTAACGGGCTTAAGCCAGTAAGAGCGATCCGCATCATTTGGGCCGTAATCGTGATCATCCCAGGTTGCGTAGTTATGCGTGCTGGCCAGCAGCGGCTGCATTTCGGGTAGCGAGCGCGTGTGTGTATACCGGCGCAGAACGCCCGTACGGGTATTCCAGTCAACTTCCCGCGTATACGTATTGTCGCCGGTCCAGATCATAAAGTCCGGCTTTTGGGCGGCTAGTGCTGTGAAAATTTCGTAACCACCCCCATATGGCTTACCAGGGCGATCAACATCAGGTTCGTTGACGTACGTGCAGCTTCCGACGGCGAAGCGAAACGGGGGTGGGTCGGTCCGCCATTGCCACAGGCTTTGGGTCTGGAACTGAGTCGGGTAGGGCAGGCTCACCTTCTGGCCCTCGATCAACACGTCGTACTCGTACTTTTTGCCGGGTTCCACCAGGTCGGCGAGCAGGTGGGCGGTAAAAACCGTTTGTCGGTTGGTTTTTATTTCGTTGGTTAAATGAACGGGTGTTGGTTTACCGACTTCGTGATAACGTATCTGAACACGAGCGGGCTTTTTTGTCTGTACCCACAGCATCACTTCGCGCATCGCTGAGTAACCTACCATTGGGCCTGACTGAAGGGTTCCCGATTGCCCAGACTCTACCTGATTACGCGAGGAAGAAACAGAGATTTTTTTTGCTTGACCAAATACTTGTGGAGAGCTGACTATCAATAACCACAAGAGTAGCTGACGAATTTTGTACATGGCCGAAAGATGGCGTAATTTTGCGGCTCGTTTCATTAAAATCATGCAACTTTCCAACCACCAATATACGATTCAGGGTGTTGACGTACTAACGATTGCTGAAGAATTCGGCTTACCGCTGTACGTTTACGATGCCGACAAAATTATCGAAAAAATCGGCTTGCTTCGGTCATCGTTCTCCGGGGTCAATTTACGCATAAAATATGCCGCTAAAGCCTTAACGAACGTATCGATTCTAAAATTGATGCGGCAACAAGGCGTTGAAATGGATTCGGTTTCAGTAAACGAAGCGCGGATGGGCATGCTGGCGGGTTTTGAGCCAAGCCAGATTATGTTCACCCCTAGTGGCGTATCGTTCGATGAAATCCGCGAAGCCATCGAGCTGGGTCTGCAATTAAACGTCGACAGTCTTTCGCTGCTCGAATGGGTTGGCCAGAATTACGGAAGCCGTGTTCCGGTCAGCATTCGGATCAATCCGCATATTAGCGAAGGCGGGAATATTAAAATTTCGACGGGTCATGCCGATTCTAAATTTGGTATTTCAATTCTGCAGCGTGCCGACATACGTGCAATCGTTGAGCAATATCAAATCTCGGTTACTGGATTACACATTCATACGGGTTCCGATTTCAAAAACGCTGGCGCTTTCCTGAAAGGAGCCGACGTATTGTTCGACCTCGCCAGCGATTATCCCAACTTAACGTTTATCGACTTTGGAAGCGGCTTTAAGGTTGCCTACAAAGAAGGCGATCACATTACGGATGTTGCCGAACTGGGTCGTCAGGTGTCAGCCGCTTTCCGGAAATTTTGCCAGGAATATGGTCGCGGGCTGGAATTGTGGTTTGAGCCGGGTAAATTTCTGGTCAGCGAGAGTGGCCATTTATTGGTTAAAACCAACATCGTTAAAGAAAATCCCACCCGTACGTTTGTTGCGGTAGACTCGGGACTAAACCACCTGATCCGACCGATGATGTATGATTCGTATCACGACATCAAAAATATATCGAATCCGCTGGGCACTGAGAAAACTTATAACGTAGTGGGCTACATCTGCGAAACCGATACGTTCGCTACCGATCGTCCGTTGCCCGAAGTTAGACCTGGGGACGTATTGTCTTTTGAGAATGCTGGAGCTTATGGGTTCAGCATGTCATCAAACTACAATGCTCGCCTACGTCCCGCTGAAGTGTTGGTGTATGAAGGAAAACCTTACCTGATCCGTCAACGTGAAACCTTCGAGGATTTACTACGTGGTCAGGTAAGCACAGAAATATTTAGTGAAGAAGTAAGCGTGATGACGGGGTCGCCCGTGCGGTGAAGAATAATACTTTACTGCACCGGCAGCCCCGTTGTCAACTCTTCTATTCTTCGCTTATCACTCTTAAATTCTTCACTCTTTAAAAATGGGACGCGCATTTGAATACCGGAAAGCCCGGAAAATGAAACGGTGGGGACAAATGGCCAAAACCTTCACCCGTATCGGCAAAGACATCGTAATGGCTGTTAAAAGTGGTGGCCCCGATCCTGATTCGAACGGTCGGCTGCGGGCCATTATTCAGAACGCCAAAGCGGCTAACATGCCGAAAGAAAACGTCGATCGGGCCATTAAGAAAGCTTCCTCGAAAGATCAGGAGGATTACAAGGAAATTGTCTATGAGGCTTATGCCCCACACGGTATTGCCCTTGTGATCGAAACGGCTACCGATAACCATAACCGCACAGTGGCAAACGTTCGTAGTTATTTGAACAAACTGGGTGGCAGTTTAGGAACGCAAGGCATGCTGGACTTTATGTTCGATCGGAAATCGGTATTCCGTATTCCCGCTGAAGGGATCGATCAGGAAGAGCTGGAGCTGGAACTGATCGACGTAGGAGGAGATGAAATCGAGTTCGACGATGAAACCAATCAATACGTTATCTACGGTGAATTTACTGCCTTCGGTAGCGTACAAAAGTTTCTTGAAGAAAAAGGGTATGAAATCAAGCAGGCCGAATTTGAGCGAATTCCGAATGATTACAAAGAGTTAACCGACGACGAGGCCGCCGACGTAGAGAAACTTATCGAACGTATCGAAGAGGATGACGACGTTCAAACGGTATACCACAACATGAAGTAAAAGCAACATAAAAACAGAAGGCCGGTCTCAAGATCGGCCTTCTGTTTTTATAGGTTTAGCGAACAGGGTTGGTTTCGCGCAGGATCTGGACCCAGCCCTTCAAGACCTGCGGGGGGGCTGCC
>NZ_JACXAA010000014.1 GCF_014699035.1 Spirosoma validum | reverse complement strand
TGTTCAACTTCGGGGCCTACTGCGGTGGTCGAGCCCGGGAGGTGGCCAGTGAGCTGGGCAGTGGCTTGCAGGTGAGTATGCTGGGCAACCCGGTGGCGGCAGACTGGGTAGAGGTGGAGGTGAAAGGGGCACAGGGCCAACCCTTGAAGCTTCAGCTGACCAACACGCTGGGCGAGGTGAGCAGCCAGCAGATGGTTGAGGTGGCGGGCACGGTTGAGCGTCACAAGATCGGCGTAGGTCGGTTACCGGGCGTGTACTTCCTGCAAGTAATGACACCTGCTCAGAACAAGACGATCAAAGTTATTCGTCAACAGTAAGCAAATTGCTGTTAAGTAAAAAAGGTCCTGTCAATAGTTGGCAGGATCTTTTTTGTCTATGTCAAAATATCCTTCTGTGTAGCGTTTTTTATGGTTTCGAATTGTTATTATATCCGTGTATTTATTTATGAGCATTTTATATACTAAATAAATACGTAATTGTATTTGATAATCGATATGCGTCTACTAACTTACCAGCCTGCTTTCAAATAATGCAGTTTTGTCAGTCATTTCATCTATAAACCCCTTCTTTTTATGTTAAACCGTTTACGAAACAACAGTCTATTTGCGGTCGTATTTAGTCTGTTTCTTTGGGCACCATTCGGTGGATTCGCACAGAGTCCCATTGAAGAAATCAAGCAGGAAGCCCTGGCTGCTAAGCTAACGCCTGAGCTGTTAAGTATTCAACAGAAAGGAACGCAGCAGAACAATAGTCAGAAGAACAAAGGTCTCCGCCAGGCTGCATCATCGGAAGGTGAGACGACTTTAACGCAGGATGACGAAGTTCAGACGCGCGATGGATTGATAGCTATCGACGCCATTTCCAATGAAGCTGATGCTCAGACACTGCTCTCTTCGCTGCAAGCCCTGGGCATGATAGAAGGTCAATACTATCGAAAGATTGTTTCTGGATACTTTCCAATTAGTAAGTTAAATTTATTACGTGACGTCGCGACATTACACGTTGCCCGACCTGCCGCTGTACCGGTTGTCAATGCGGGTCGAACGACTTCTCAAGGCGATAGAGCGATGCGATCTGACGTTGCCCGTCAGACATATAACGTTACGGGAGCAGGCTCCAAAGTTGGCATTCTGTCTGATTCTTATGACGCACTCAGAGGAGCAGCGATAGGTGTAGCTTCTGATGATTTACCTACTAATGTTCAGGTGCTCAAAGACGTTGCTTCGGGTACTGATGAAGGTCGGGCGATGGCTGAAATCGTTCACGACGTAGCGCCTGGTGCAGCCATAGCTTTTCATACAGCTTTTGTAAGCTATGTTGACTTTGCAAACGGTATTGTACGTTTGGCGCAGGCCGGTTGTAACATCATTACCGATGACATCGCTTACTTCGTTGAACCTTTCTTTCAGGATGGTATTGTTTCCCAGGCTATTGATTACGTCAATAAAAACTGGAATGCTTCGTACTTTAAATCAGCAGGTAATTATGCACGTCAGTCATACAGCAGTAGCTTCCGAAATTCAGGCAGACTTCCTGACGGCGCCGTATATCCTGGTGGAAGTGCTGCTCATGATTTTGGTAATGGCAGACTTACTCAACGGGTCTCGATTCCGGCTGGAGGTAGCTTTAACTGCATCCTGCAATGGAGCGATCCCTACTACTCAGAAAGTATACAATCCGGTGGCGTATCGGGAGCAAAAACAGATTTAGATCTTCTTTTCTATTTCAATGGCGCCCTTCTGTTCAGAAGCATCAACAATAATATAGGATTCGATCCGTACGAACGTATTGCCATTACCAACAATGGCAGCTCTCCTGCTGAAATAGAGATTGCTATCGTAAAACGTGCCGGTCCCGATCCAGAGATTATCAAATGGGTCAATTTTGGCTCTACGGCAACGATTGAATTTGACACACGTAGCAGTACAGCTGTTGGTCACGCCAATGCCACAGGAGCGATCTCAGTAGGAGCCGTTCGCTGGTCTCAAACACCTGAATATAACCCGACCGTTTATCCTGTTCCCGTCATTGAGACATTCTCATCGGCGGGTGGTACCCCCATTCTGTTCACCGAATATGGCCAGCCTTTCCCAACCCGTCTTCGGCTGAAACCCGAAATCTCTGCTGCCGACGGTGGTAATACAACCTTCTTCGGTCAGGCGTTTCCCGGGGGTGATGGCGATAACTTCCCCAACTTCTTCGGGACATCGGCAGCCGCTCCCCATGCAGCCGGTGTGGCCGCGCTCTTGCAGGAGAAAGCCAAGCTCGCCATGAGTCCAGCCGATATTCTCAAGCGCTTACAATCCACTGCGATTGACATGGACGATCCGCTGACACCCGGCTTCGATGTGGGCTTCGACTTCCGCACCGGCTACGGCTTCATCCAGGCCGACAAAGCCCTCATGTTCGGCCAGCCCCTGGCCATCCTCGAACCCATCTACGATTGTGCCACTGGCCGCATCACCCTGCAAACCTCGGGGGGGGATGGCTCGCCCATCACCTTCACCGTGCCGGGCGTCATTCGTACCTCCCCCACCAGCACCACTGGTATCGTCGAAGCCGGGGTGCGCAATGATACCAAACCCCTTGTCATCACCGCCACCCAGAATGGGGTGAGTGTCACCTACAGCTTCAACCTGGTGGAGTACTGCGCACGGCCCCGGGAGCTGACCTTGATCGAGCCCTTGTACGAGTGTGCCACGGGTCGGATCACCATCCGCACGGTGGGGGGCAATGGCTCGCCCATCACCTTCACGATTCCTGGGGTGACCCGCAGCTCGCCGACCGATCCCAACGGGGTGGTTGAGGCTGGCTTGCGGAATGATCCCAAGCCGTTGCAGATCACGGCGATGCAGGGTGGGGTGAGCGTTACGTATGTGTTCAACTTCGGGGCCTACTGCGGTGGTCGAGCCCGGGAGGTGGCCAGTGAGCTGGGCAGTGGCTTGCAGGTGAGTGTGCTGGGTAACCCGGTGGTGAGTGACTGGCTGGAGGTAGAGATCAAGGGGGCTCAGGGCCAACCCTTGAAGCTTCAGCTGACCAACACGCTGGGAGAAGTAACTAGCCAGAAGGCCTTGGAGCTCTCTGAGGTGGTGGAGCGTCACAAGATCAGTGTGGGTCGGGTGCCGGGGCTGTACTTTCTGCAGGTGAGCACACCGGCTCAGAGCAAAACCATCAAAGTTATTCGTCAACAGTAAGATTTGGCTGGCGATATGTATCGCCAGCCAAATGAGCAACGTAATGAAAAAGCCCCAGCGAGAACCGCTGGGGCTTTTTCATTACGTTGCTTTAGTTCTATCGGTTCTCAACCAGCGCTTTAAACTCGTCGACCGTTGTGTCTTGTGTTACGGTGGTCAGTTGTGTTTTAGCGTATTCGACCACCTTATCGTCATAGACGCGGTTGAAGGTACTCGTGTAGTTCTGACCGTTGTTTTTTTCGTCCAGCAAATAGTTGCGGGCAATCCGATCAATCGTCTTCGTCATCTCCTCGTCTTCACTTCCGGCAAAGCCAAATTGCTCACGAACCATCTGACGAGTAGCATCCAGGACTTCATCGAATTCTACTTTGATGTCAGCTTTTTCAGCAATTTTATTTTTGATTAGCTGAAGTTTCACCGATTTCGTGAAATCATCATACTGTTCCTCAACCTGCTCCGGCGTAAACTTACCTTCGTTGACTTCCAGCAGCCAATTTTTCAGAAATTCATCGGGCAACAGAATCGGTGTGTTGTCGAGCAGCATTTTCTCAATATCCAATCGCAACAATTGAGCTGACTCCCGACCGTAGTTACCCCGAATGACTTCAGCTACTTTCGTGCGAAACTGGTCCTCGTCTTCAACAGCACCGACACCCAGTACTTTATCGAAAAACTCCTGATTCAGTTCTGCAGGTTCGTTGCGTGTAATGTCGTCGATTTCAAACGTAAACTCACCCGTCAGTTCAGCGGCTTCTTCTTTCTTGACACCGGTTGCGTTAGCGCGAGCTTTCTCATCGGGGAAAACTTGCTCCAGCGTAAACGTGATCGAATCACTCTTTTTCTTACCAACGAACTGACCCTTGGCGTCGTCAGCCATTTGGTTTATCGGGAAAGCAGTTTTCGCCGAAAAATCACCATTCAGCTGCTTCAGTTCACCATAAATCGTATCGCCATCACCAACTTCTTCACCGTGAGCATGGGTATGGAAACGTTGCTGCAAATCAGCAATCGTTGAATTAACTTCAGCCTCACCCGCCTGAATTTCGTACTGCGTTACGCTGGGCAGGTCGCTGAAATCGATATCAAACTCAGAGGCCAGACCCAGTGTATAACTGAATGCGAAATCCGACTGGTTATCCCAGTCTATGGCGTCGGCTTGTTCCCGATCGGGGACTGGATCACCAACAACCTGTAGTTTATTCTCGCGGATATACTGACTAACCGTTTTGCTCAGCATCGAGTTGATTTCGTCGACCAGAATGCTTTTGCCGTACATTTTCTGTACCAGAGACGCTGGTACATGGCCAGGGCGGAATCCCTTCAATTGCACTTTCCGACCGTAGTCTTTTAGTTTTTTATCGACTTCTGGCTTGTAGTCAGCGGGGGTCAGGGTAATTTTCAGCGAAGCGTTGGTATCGCTGGCTTTTTCTAAGGTAATATCCACGTTTGTGTCGGTTTAAAATGAAAGAGCGAAAGAGTGAAAAATGAAAGAGTGAATTGTTATAGACAACGCTCTTTCGCTCTTTCACTCTTTCGCTTTTAAACTTTGTACGGGCGGAGGGACTCGAACCCACACACCTTGCGGCACCAGATCCTAAGTCTGGCACGTCTACCAATTTCGCCACGCCCGCAGATCTGTAGACCCATTCAGTAGCTAGCTGTTTGAGCTTTTCAGGCTGCAAAAGTACGAAAAACTTTATCTTCTACCCAATGTCATGCTGTTTTTTTTGCTGTTTTTTTTGAACGCTGATAGTCCATAAAAACAACCGATAAATTTACTTACGCTCCTACATCAATTTTAGATTATTATTTTGTTATCTTGGTAGTACGAGTACAACCTACAGGCAATAACTGCAAAGAAGCCACCAATGATGAACGCCATTGAAAATCGAACTGGTCGGTCCGCCGATGCGGCTGAACCTGTTATTGATTTAGAACTGGAACGACAGGAAATCCTCAAACGCTACCGACGTTTACTACGTGCTGCCAAGCCCATGCTTAAAGGCGATGACGCTAAGTTGATCAAGAAAGCGTTCAATACGTCGGCCGAAGCTCACAAAAACATGCGTCGGCGATCGGGAGAGCCTTATATCTATCACCCGCTTGCCGTAGCTCAGATTGCTGTTGAAGAAATTGGCCTGGGAACAACCAGCATCGTAGCGGCTCTGCTCCACGACGTAGTGGAAGATACGGAAACCACCATTGCCGATATTGATCGGTCTTTCGGACCAAAGGTGGCCCGGATTATTGACGGATTAACCAAAATCTCGGGCTACTTTGAATACGGGTCATCGCAGCAGGCGGAGAATTTCCGTAAAATGTTGCTGACGCTGTCGGATGATGTACGGGTTATCCTGATCAAACTCGCCGACCGACTGCACAACATGCGGACGCTGGAGTCGATGCCCCGCGACAAGCAGTTGAAAATTGCCTCCGAAACGATTTACATCTACGCCCCGCTGGCTCACCGGTTGGGTTTGTACACCATTAAATCGGAGCTGGAAGATCTGTATCTGAAACACGTTGAGCCGGAAGCGTACAAAGACATTGCCAAAAAGTTACGCGAAACCCGACTGGCACGCGATCGTTTCATCAGCCGTTTCATCGAACCGATTGAGAAAGATTTAATCGAAACGAAGATTAAATACATTATTAAAGGTCGCCCAAAATCCATTTACTCGATCTGGACGAAACTGAATAAGTCGAAAAAACCATTTGAGGAAATTTATGACTTGTTTGCCGTCCGGATTATCTTAGACGTACCACCCGAAGAAGAAAAAGCGGCTTGCTGGCGGGCCTATTCGATCGTTACGGATCATTACAAACCCAATCCTGACCGGCTAAAAGATTGGATCAGTACACCCCGCACGAATGGCTACGAGTCGCTACATACGACGGTTATGAGCAAATTGGGGCAGTGGGTTGAGGTGCAGATACGTACCGAACGGATGAATGAAATTGCCGAAAAAGGCTACGCGGCTCACTGGAAATACAAAGGCAACGACACGCAGACGGGCGCCGGTATCGAAGCCTGGATCAGTCAGGTTCGTGACATGATCGAGTCGGCGGGGAGTGGCGATAAAAAAGCGGCCATTGAGTTTGTCGATGATTTTCGGAGTAATCTGTACAGTGAGGAAGTCTTCGTGTTCACGCCGAAAGGTGATCTTCAGGTACTGCAGCGCGGGGCCACCGCTCTCGACTTTGCGTTCGACATACATACCCAGATTGGCGCTCGCTGCATGGCGGCCAAAGTGAATAATTCGCTTGTGCCCCTTAGTTACGTCCTCCAGAATGGGGATCAGGTAGAAGTCATTACGTCGAATCGCCAGAAACCCAGCGAAGACTGGCTACGGTTCGTCGTTACGTCGAAGGCGAAGACCAAGATCAAGGATTTAATCAAGGAAGAAAATAAACGCTACGTAACCGATGGCCGGGAGTTGGTTAATAAAAAACTGCGCGTGCTTCGGATGGAAATGACCAACGAAGTTATCAATCAGTTGCGTGCTTATTTTGGCTCCAAAACTACCGATGACTTTTTTTACCGGGTTGGCAAAGGACATATTGATGTACAGGAACTGAAGAAGTTCAAATCCGACAAGGAAGCCAAAGAAAACCGTGCCAACAAGCTTAACACCGATACGTTACCGGATGCAAAGGCATTTGTTAAGGAACTCAAGAAGATTCATGGAGAACGGGCCGATGCCGACATGCTTCTCATTGGGGAAGACATGGACCGGATCGATTATACGCTCTCAAAATGTTGCAACCCCATTTCAGGCGACGACGTGTTTGGCTTTGTGACGATAAACGAAGGAATCAAAATTCACCGCGTTACGTGTCCCAACGCCGTCGAACTGATGTCAAATCATGGCAACCGAATTATTAAGGCCAAATGGACATCGCAGAAAGAATTGGCTTTTCTGGCCGGGCTACGTATCACGGGGACTGATCGGGTGGGATTAATTAACGATGTCACGCGGGTTATCAGCAATGAACTGCACATTAATATGCGTTCGGTAGCGATTGACTCGAAGGATGGGGTATTTGAAGGAAACATCCGCCTTTATGTGCATGATACAGGCCATCTCGAAACCCTCATGCGGAAACTGGAGCGGGTTCAGGGTGTCTTCGAGGTAGTTCGTTTCGACTCGTAACTGGTCTGCGGTTTGCTGTTCGATGTTATTTAATCGGTGTATAAATCATGGTAAACGATAACTTTCAACCAGCGAACTGCTACTTTTGCACTTTCACTTAATTGGATCTGGATATGCCTGCTCCGACACAAACGAATTTAGAGTCAGCCCTGATGATTTTTCGGGCTTATCTCGAACGAAAGGGTTTACGGAAAACGCCCGAACGTTTTGCCATCCTTGAAGAAATCTATAACCGGCAGGACCACTTCGACGTGGATGAGTTGTATATCTCCATGAAGAATAAAAAGTATCGTGTCAGCCGGGCAACGGTGTATAATACGTTAGACGTACTAGTCGATTGTGACCTGGTTACGAAGCATCAGTTCGGCCGTAACCTGGCGCAATACGAAAAGTCGTACGGCTACCGTCAGCACGACCATTTGATTTGCACGGATTGCCATAAAGTCATGGAATTCTGCGATCCACGGGTTCAGAATATTCAGAACATGGTGGGCGATATGCTGAAATTCAACGTCATGCATCATTCTCTGATTTTCTACGGAGCCTGTGCACGCGATTTCTGCGAAAACCGCCAGATCACCGAGAAAGACCAGCAGGGCGTTCAGGTTCCGGTGGAAGGATAGATTTATTGAGGCTATATGACGCAGAAATCGTTTGGATAACTATGTCATATAGCCTGCTCCAGGGGTGTCCCATCATGCATCTATTTATGCCTTACCTCGCTCAGATGAACATGTCACGGATCATACGTTTTGATGTTTCGGGATAGTCAGCCATCACCAGAAAAAGGCCTGAATAAACTTACTGAATCTGTATAATCACAGCCGTTTCTGCGGCCATTCATAATGATCGATGTTTTATTAGGCCTCCAGTGGGGCGACGAAGGAAAAGGAAAAATTGTGGACGTACTGGCTCCACAATATCAGGTGGTAGCCCGCTTTCAGGGTGGCCCCAATGCTGGGCACACGCTTGAATTCAACGGAATTAAGCACGTACTACACCAAATTCCATCCGGAATTTTTCGGGACGATATTCTTAACATTATTGGCAATGGTGTTGTGCTGGACCCAATCGTTTTTAAAAAAGAAATCGACGGTCTGGCTAAGTTTAATCTAGCTATTGCTCAAAATCTACAGATTTCCCGCAAGGCTTCTATCATTCTCCCAACCCATCGTTTGCTGGACGCGGCTTATGAACAGGCCAAAGGTGAATCGAAAATTGGGTCAACGCTACGCGGTATTGGACCAACGTATCAGGATAAAGTAGCCCGGCAGGGGCTACGGGTTGGCGATGTGTTATTACCAACCTTTCGACAGAAATACGATAAACTAGTGGACATTCATAAGGTCATTCTGGAACAGAATAACTTCGATTATGCCTCTGTGCTCCCACAGGCGGAATCCGAATTTTTCGGCGCTGTCGAGTTTATGAAACAGTTTGAGCTGACGGATAGTGAGTACGTTATAAACAATGCGCTCGATAAAGGCAAAAAAATTCTGGCCGAAGGTGCACAGGGTTCACTGCTGGATATTGACTTTGGTTCCTACCCATTTGTTACGTCGTCTAACACCATGGCGGCTGGCGCCTGTACCGGTCTGGGTGTGGCCCCGCGTCAGATAGGCGAAGTATATGGCATTTTTAAAGCGTACTGTACACGCGTAGGCAGTGGTCCTTTCCCGACCGAACTCTCCGACGAAACCGGTGAACGCATTCGGCAGGAAGGTCGTGAGTTTGGGGCAACAACTGGTCGGCCACGCCGATGCGGCTGGCTGGATTTGCCCGCTCTGAAATACGCCATCATGATCAACGGCGTAACGCAATTGGTGATGATGAAGGTCGACGTGCTGAACATTTTCGATGAAATTAAGGTCTGTACCCATTATCAACTGCCCGATGGTACCGTCACCGAGCAATTGCCGTATGATCTCTGTGATACCGACGTTACGCCGATCTATAAATCGTTCAAAGGCTGGCAGGCGGATCTGACCGACATTCGTTCATTCAGCGACGTACCGGCCGAACTTGCTACGTATGTCTATTTTTTAGAAGACACACTTGGGTTACCCATTAACTTTATTTCGACTAGCCCTGACAGGGAAGCGATTATTCACCGGCAGGCAGTAATTGCGTAGAACCGAGCATAAGTCGATAAATCAACTGGTTCATTACGTTGTTCGACCCCGGCGGGGTCAGATGTTTGTAGTAAAATCGATTGCTATAAACGTCTGACCCCGCCGGGGTCGAACAACGTGATCTATTTTACTTACCCCTTTTATGTCAGCCCAAAATTTTTATCAGACATTGTACCAAAACGACGCCATTTTTCGGCTGGCTGATGAATCCTGGGACCCTGTTATATCACCTAACCCGCTTGCTACTGATACTGCAGTTGAACTTCCAGCAGAAACGCCCCTTGATCTGCTGGCGGAGTTAGATACGTTATCGGCAGCATCAACTGCGGTTTACGCTGAACCATTACTAATCGATGCCGTTGTAGAAATTCCGATAATTCCGGCTGTTCCTCCCCAACCGAAACCGATCGTATCCATTACGACCCCTGAGCCATTGCCTCAACCTGTACCGCGCCCTACGACACCTTCGATTTTGCCACCGATTCAGCAACAGCCCCGTCTACCGCAACTGAATCATAAAGTTCTCTTACTAGCCGATGAGGATTTAGATCCGAGTAATCTGTTGTTTCTGGAAAAAATTCTGAAGGCCGTTAATCTCAATATCAACGGTGTTGACTTGCTGAATTTGCACGGTGTTCAGGAAGTCGATTTCGCTGAACTGCTGCGTGGCAAGTACATCAACCATTTCATTACGTTCGGCGTCCCTTTCGAGCGCATTAGCCTCGATATTATGATGGATCGCTACGCACCGGTTCGATTTGAAGGCATTACGTTTCTCATGGCCGATTCACTACCTACCATTGAGGCCGATCAAAACTTAAAAAAGCGGCTGTGGGCCGCCCTTCAGCGTATGTTCTTACGGTAATACGTACAGAGTTAGTTGATAAACCTAAAGATTCTTATTGCTTACATACTGTGAACGTTAGTTTCTTATCTGTATCCCGACTATTGCTTTAAGTTCATTAAACTCCGGCGAGGGGGTCTGACTGTATTCTTTATATCGCTTATCGAATAATCGAATGTACTGTTTCAACGTGCTTCCATCTGACGATTTATAGTGTATGTCAGCTCCGCGCCGGGTTAGGAACAAACAAACCGCCCAGCCTTCGAAAGCGGAGGCAAACAGAAGTGGCGAGTAATCTTTGGTGTATTCATCATACGTAGCAACTACATTTATTTTCGCTCCCCGGTCAACCAGTAATTTTACTTTGTCTATCGATTCGGCCCCGCCCGCCCGAATTACTTCATACAGAATCGGTACGTTGTTTTTGCTTTGTGCATTGGGATCAGCACCGTGATCAAGGAGAAATTTTAGTAACTGTGGCGTCGCATTCCAGACTACGGCGGCATGCGTTGATACTCTCGACGAGTCATTGCTGTTGATGGTTGCACCAGCGGCTATCAGTACTTCCAGAATTCGTTTTGTTTTCCCCCAATCTCGTGAGTAGGGGCTATAACTGGTTGCCACATAATCGAGAATCGTTCGTTTCTGCTCAGTGTCAAGGCCATTTATTGAAACTACAGGCTCACGCAGCAACTCCTCCACTTGTTCGATATCTTCGTTGAAAACGGCTGCCAGAATCGCTTTCCGTTGTGGATCTGGAAAATACGTAGAACCATCATAATCGGATTGAGAATATGCAATGGCACTAACGAGATCTTTCATTTTTTCACTGAGGGTATCAAGCAATATGATAGCAAAAGGCATTAGAATGATAGTAAAGGCCGTGTATTTTGCCCACGAAAACGGTAATAGATTGAGTACAAGCAATACAGTTACGGCAACAGCGGCTAGCATCAGAAAAGCTTCGCCCATGCCCCGGCCTGCCGCATCGCCACCCTTCATCGGGAAAAGGATTGACCCGATTACTAAAAGTCCTAAACTGGCAATAGCAACCCAATTGACAATCGTAATATATTTCAGCATAGCGATCAGTTGAGGAGTGAAGAATGGCTCGGCCTTACGAATTATCCATCCATTTCCAGATAATAACCGTTGATTCTCTAATCTCCCAGACTGATACTAGCAGAAAAAGAGCTCCGATTCCGGCTAGTACGTAAACCATCAGATAGTTGTCAGCCAGCCATACATTTTCAGGCTGAAGCGGATTATAATACAGGGTAACCTCATCGCCGATTTGATAGACAGGGGGATTTTGTCCTTCTGAACTGTGAAAAACCAGTTCGCGGCCATCATAAACCTGGTAACGGATCGAAGGCGCTAACGAGTACCCGTGACGTTTCACCCGATGCAGACCCACAACGAGACCTTTGGCCGAAGCCCCATTCTTTACTACTTGCTGATGACGCTGATAGGACGAATAAGCGGTACCCCACAACGTAATGCCTACTAAAAAAAAGAAGGTGACGAACAATTCACCAGTAGGGAGTTTCATGATCAAGAGCGAGATGCATTCAAGAGTTATAAGCTAAAAGCGATTGATTGTGCTACGAAACTGCGACAAAAAAAAAGAGCGAGCCAGGACGAATAAGTAACTGGTTGGTTTGGTTGAGTAAGTAGCAGAATTCTGGCTACACCATACAGTCACGGCTCAGTGTATTGGCGATTACGCCGATCTGCTCACCAAAATATTTTATGGTCAATTCAACAACTGCTTGCGCCTATTGGGTACTATTTGCGTATTTACAGCCGTTTTCTATTTACAACCTGTTCCGGCAAAGCCTATTGGTTGTCCGGCTCCGTTCATGACCCTTACTAAACGCCTTCGCTTGTTTTTTTCTCGAAATGCTACGTCAGCCTTGTCAGTGACGCCGTCAGATGCGTTCATGCCAGTAACCATTCCGGCTAAAATCGTTTCAAAAACAGCTGACAATGAATTGATTTCACCTATTGCGTTGCCTGCTCTCAGCAATTCTGAACCTTTACCTGATTGGCTGTTGGACGATGAAGCGCTACGTGATGAAGGGGTTTTGTTCGGGCTATCCGACGCATCTTCTGATGGGAAACTTGCCCAAATTCGGGCGGCTTTTGCCCAACAAACGGCTCCGCTAGACGAAGCGATTGAACAGTATTCCGAAAGAATAGTAGAGTTTAATCTGTCTATCGAACAGCGTGATAATCAGATTCTTTCCTTACGTAATCAACTGATAGACTTACGCAATAGCCAGATTGCACCTACGTATCTGATTCGGACGGTGGTTAGTCTTGGCCTGTCCGTAATCATGGGTATTGGCAATTTCTACCTCGTTGACGTAACGCTACACCCGTCTTTCCCGAATCGCTGGATTGCTGTGGGGGTATTTCTGGCAGGTATGTTCAATTTGTTCGGACGTACATCGTTCTTTTATGAAACAGATTCCAAATTGTCGGGTCGGCGGATTGTAGAGGAAGTAGGTATGCCGCTGGCTGCATCCGTTTTTATCCTGGTACAGTCTTTGCAGACCCAGCCTGTTGGCATGGCGATTGGCTTGTTCGTTTTTGTATTTTTCTTATTTCTCTTATCCGGGAAATTGCTGCTAAGTACATTGACGGCTTTGCAAACTGATTTAGCGATTATCCAGAAAAATCGCCAGTTAACCATTAATAAAGAGCAGCAGTTACCCGTTTGGGAAAACGAGATACAACGACTCGAACGAGAGGTTGATGCGATTCGAACCCAGAAGTGGCCGATCGCTACGTCTCTGAATCATGCTGAAGCGAAGCGGAACCAATTGAACGCCCAACGTGATCGGCTTGTTAACCTATTTCTGAGCGAGTTCGAACTTGCCCGCAGTCTTCGTAAACGACTCTCGGAGCAACAACTGAAATCGATGATGAATTACGAATGATGAAGGCTCATTACTCCATTAGTCATAATTTATCCGTCATAACTCATCATTACACATGGAACCAACTAATAATCCCGACTTTCAGCATGGGTATACCAGTGGTGTGGAAGGCGTTAACCGGGAAACATACGAAGGATATTTATCCAGTCAGATTAATACCGATTGGCTTTCTGAACGTATTCAGGAAAAGCGAACCGACTTGTCGAATACAGAACGGCAGTTGACGGAGGCTACTGATGCGAATCGGACAGCCTATGCGGATTTACAAAACCACGCACTCCAGGTTGAGCGGCTGGATAAACAAGTCAAACAAAAGGAAGCTGGCCGCCAGGCGCTGGAAGCTGATCGCGATAATCTGCGGGAACGACGTACGAAAGCTGCTCCCGATTATTCACTACTGGCCGGGATTTTATTCCTGGTAGCCGGGATTTCGTTTCTGGCGGGTGATTTAATTATCTCGCACGAAATTGTTGCGTACGCGCTTAACATACGTAACACCAACGAAGCCTGGGCTTTTGCGGTCGGCTTAGCAATGGTTTCTATCCTGCTAAAACCGGCTTATGATCGACTTATTGAGAAACCTTACCAGGAGAATCCCGAACAGAATGGCCGGAGATACGAACGATTCAAAATAGCGCTGGCCGTCTTCTCGGTACTGACATTAGCCGTACTGGGCTGGTTCCGATACGAAGCATACCGTACTGACCAACTCAAATCAGCCATTAATAAATCCGTTCGGCAACTCCAACTGAACACCGATCCAACGGCGGCAACGCAGGTGCTTAGTCCGTCGACATTGAGCAAAATTGAGAAGCAATTGAGCGAGTCGAGCGAGTTGAACCTGGCACTGGTCAATAGCCCCTGGGCGTTGTTATCGTTTGTGCTGAGTGGTATTTTGTTCGCGCTTGCGGGTGCTGTCTGTTTGGGAATTGCCTTGCCAGTATTAGCTGCTTTCTGGTTTCGATGGCTGCAAGCCGACATTAAGCTGTGGAAACTACGTCGGCGCATAAAACGCTTGGATAAGGAAATCGCACCACTCGATGCTCAACTAGCCGAGCAGCGGATACGTCAGAATGTGTTGCAACACAATCTGGAGCTGTTACCCAACCTCAACGAACTGAAAGAACAGCGTCAAAACATTACGTCTGAACTGAACGATTTACTTGCCGAACTAAAATTTGCTCAAACCGACAGTCGAATCAGTAATTTCAATGATGGGTACGGACAAGGTGAAGCAACACGTAGCAATCTAAGCGACGAGGAACAAAAGCAGCTACAGAAAGAAATGTTATTGCTTCATAACAGTAACCGTCCTCGTTCTATGGAATCTCGCCCAAACGCTACGTCGTCGGAGAAGCCTACGAATGGCAAACCGCAGGGATTACGACCTTATCAAACCATCCGGAAGTTTCTTTCGGATGAGTTATAAAGGCATCGATTTTTGTATTTAAAATTTAATTTTCGATAGTTTGGTTAGTATAAAGCCAATTATATAACTGCAAACTATCGAATGAATCGAACTTGGTTAGCCGTTTCCGAAAGCCAAAAATCAACTCTTAAAAATGAGTTACAAACAGAAGTGACTATTCAACATCCGTTGTTTGGCTGGCAACTTGACCCTATTGGAAGAAGCTTCGCGACCGATGATGTGCTATTTATAGGAGAAGAGAATAAACAGGGAGTTGTCCATTTGACTTGGTCAGGGCCAGGTGATCACCAGTTTCCATCAACTGAATTTTTTGCTACCTGGTCGGAGTTTGCTGCTAAAAAAATGGCTACTGGTAACTTGGGTTATTAACGTAATGCCAGTGGCTGTTGCAAAAGTCGATACCTGCTTATTTTGGCTCCTTTAGCAAGCCATTATCAACCATTCAGTGAACCGCGATTCGCTAAAAAACCAACTCCCTGAACCTGTACCGGAATTTTGCAACAGACACGGAGTTATACAACACTTCTAAGAAAAGTGATAAACTAGCTGAATTAGACTACTATAAGTTATCTGGTAGCCCAACAACTTTTTACTTTATCCAGCCGTTTTTCTTACTCAACCAACAACTGATCGCATGAAAGCAATAATGCTCCTGGCTTTATTTGGCCTACAGTTGAGTTCAGTAATCGCCCAAATAACCCCCAAGAATAGCGTCTTCTTAGAGGCCGGGGGGAACGGCCTGTTTGCCTCCTTGAATTATGAGCGTCAACTAACGGCCCTGCCGCGCCTTTCATTGCGGGTTGGAGCCGGTTTCTACGGTGAAAAAGCCGCTTATCTATCCCTGCCCGTAGGGTTAAATTACCTCATTAAGCTAGCCAAGCCCAATTCATTCATTGACGCGGGCTTTGGGGCTACTTGGGCCCAAGCCAACAGTCGTCTGTTCGGGTCTGAACCCAATTTGTCGAGTAACCATTTTTTTAGCTATGTACCTAGTGTTGGGTACCGCCGGTACACGGATAGGCATTACCTATGGCGAGTTAGTTTCACACCGGTTATTAATCAATATGGGTTTGTGCCTTGGGCGGGTATAACACTTGGGAAAGGATTTTAGAAATGCGAAATCTTCAATAAATACAAAGGTCAGCTATTTATGCAAATAGCTGACCTTTGTATTTATTGAAGGGTTATTGTGTAACTAACATTGGTTGTTGTAAAAGTCTATATCCGCTACTTATAACGCTGCGATTTGGGCATTCTTAGCCAATAAGTAATCAAAATTGGTTGGCCAACTGGGTACCTTGTCTTCCTTTCGGACCTTTGCACCAACCACGTCACTTACACAACAGTTGAAAAATAGTACACATAATGTGTCTTTTCAACTGAACCTTATTTGTCTCTGCTCATATAATTATCCCGGCCAACAATCCGCCCAGAATCAGCGCATACGGTGGAATTTTTGTGTAGAGCAGCAAACCTATTGTAATGAAAACAATACTTACGGAAGGCCAGTGAGGAGCCATGGGTTCGAAGAGCGCGATGGCGGCAGCCGCCGTTAAGCCCGTACTGGCTGCGTTAATGCCTCCGAGCGATGCGCGTACGACACGGTATCGTTTCAATTGCTCCCAGAAGCGATACACGAAGAAGATTAGAAACGTACCGGGCAGGAAAATTCCTGCTGTCGAGACAACACTGCCCCAAAGTTGGCCGTGCATACCAGAATCACGCATAGATAAGGCACCAATGTAGGAAGCAAAGGAAAATACCGGTCCCGGTACAGCCTGCACTAACCCAAGTCCCGACAAAAATTCTTCACGTGTCAGGTAATGCTTAAAGGCCACGAACTCATTGTAGAGTAGGGGTGTCAATACCTGGCCACCACCAAAAACGAAGCTACCGTTCCGGTAAAAGTTTTCAAATAAACGTACGGGAAGCGATTGCGTTACCGCCCCCAGCAAAGCCGCTCCAACGAATACGCCCAGCCACAGAAAAAAATTAGCCCATTGCACTCGCAGGGGCTTTTTTTCCATTCGTTCTTGTTTCTGGTAGGTTAGGGCTGTTGTCAGACCGCCCACTAAAAGCACAATGGGTGTCATCACGGGCGACCGAAACACGTAGGCGACGAGCGCAGCCGTAAGGGCCAGGGCTAAACTCACATTGTTTTTAATAACTTTCCGTCCAATCCGGTACCCAGCCACAATCATGAAGCCGACGGCCATTGGTTGAATAAACCGGGCAAACTGGAGCGACAAATTGTGCCTCTCCAGATAGTAAATGCCCATTCCGGCCGCCGTCATGATACTTACCCCTGGTAATATCCAGACCAGCAACGTAATGTAAGCCAGGTTCGGCCCACCAATTTTAAAGCCTACCGCCGTAATGGTTTGCGTTGATGTTGGCCCCGGCAATACCTGCCCCAGGGCGTTCAGCTCCAACAGTTCATCTTCCGTGATGTACCGCCTTTTCTGCACGAAACGCTCATAAAGCATAGCCAAATGCACCTGCGGCCCCCCAAACGTTGTCAGCGCGAGAATGAGCACATCTTTCAGAAAGATGATGTACCGAATCCGGCGAACAGGCTTAACGGTTGGGAGATGTGGCAGCATTCAGTAGGAGTAGAAAAGAAATAGACTGTTTTAAACGAACTTCCCGAAAACATTATGATTTCGGGAAGTGATAAACGTAATCTAAGCTTTCTTTAGACCTAATTCCATCAAACGTTCATTCAGGAATTCGCCTGCCGTCATGTCGACGTAGATTTTCGGGTGTTTGGCGTCGATGCAGGTTTCCAGACTGGTCAGATTCATATCGGCGCGGGGGTGCATGAAAAACGGAATTGAATAACGCGACTGATTCATTTTTTCGCGCGGTGGGTTTACAACCTGGTGAATGGTCGACTTTAGTTTGTGATTCGTCAACCGATCCAGCATATCACCTACGTTGACGACTACCTGATCGGGTAGAGCCGTAATGCCAATCCATTTACCATCGCGCCGGAGCACTTCCAGCCCATCGGCCGACGCGCCCATCAGCAACGTAATGAGATTGATATCGCCGTGAGCAGCGGCACGTACTGCGCCGTCGGGGGTTGTGTTCGGATCGAGGGGGAAATAATGTAAGGCCCGTAGAATACTGTCGCCGTTACGTACTTTATCATCGAAATAATTTTCAGGCAATTCTAGATACAGCGCAATGGCACGTAGCAGTTGCTTGCCTGCATTTTCGAGAGTCCGGTACGCTTCCAGGCTCGCTTCGCTGAATTCAGGATTCTCCTCAGGGAATACGTTGGCGGGCATATCGCCTTCGGGTTCGGGCTGACCAATGTGATAAAACTCTTTTAAGTCAGCAACTTTGAATCCTTTAGCGGTTTCTTTCCCTTTGCCAATGTAACCCCGTTGCCCATTCAGCTCAGGATGTTCGTACTTCTGTTTGACACTATCGGGCGACGAAAAGAAAGCCTGGGCTGAGTCATATAAACGCTTCGTCAATTCGTCGGTTAGACCATGATTTCGGATGGCTACAAAGCCAATCTGATTAAATGCCCGGCCTAAATCCTGCACAAAACGGGCTTTACGCTCGGGATCGCCAGAGGTGAAATCCGCCAGATCTAATGACGGGATCTCATTGTATAATTCTTCGGATAACATAGACTAAATCTATTTTCGCAAAAATACAAAAGTTTACATCAGAAACGTAGAGACGCAATACGTTGCGTCTCCTGCGCGTCAGCAATAATGCCGTCCGGTCAGGAGACGCAACGTATTGCGTCTCTACTCACTTATCTCACTTAAGAGAAATTCTTTCCGACTTTATTCCAGTCTACTACGTTCCAAAAAGCCGTTACGTATTCTGGGCGACGGTTCTGGTATTTCAGGTAATAAGCGTGTTCCCATACGTCGAGCCCCAGAACGGGTGTTCCTTTTTTCTCCGCCAGTGCCATCAGCGGATTGTCCTGATTTGGGGTCGAGACGATCTCGACGTCGTTGCCCGTTTTGATGAGCCATACCCAGCCTGAGCCAAAACGAGCGGTTGCCGCTTTGCCCCACTCGGTTTTGAAATTATCGAACGACGTAAACTTCTTATTGATCGCATCCGCTAAGGCGCCTTTCGGTGCACCACCGGCATTTGGGCCCATGATATTCCAGAAGAACGTGTGGTTCCAGTGTCCACCGGCATTGTTACGTACGGCGGCTGGCGTACTGGCATTCACACTTTTCACCAGCGCTTCGATATCCATTTTGGCCATGTCGGTTCCTGCAACAGCTTTATTGAGGTTATCGACGTACGCTTTATGGTGTTTGTCGTGGTGAATTTCCATCGTCATTTTATCAATATGCGGCTCAAGCGCGGCCGTATCGTAAGGCAATGGAGCTAGTTTGAATGGTCCTTCTGCCTGAGTCGGGTGGAATCCAAACGAACGGAAAGCAACCAATCCAGCCGAAGCACCAAAGGCAAGTTTCAAAAACTCGGAGCGATTCATGCGAATGTAGATTTATGGAAAATAAAAAAGCGTCTACTGAACAACCCATTTTGGCTGGGGATGTTCAGTAGACGCAAAGAAAGGAGATTTTTGTGTCGAAGCACACAAAGTATTCAGATACTTTGTCCGGTACGTTTACTCGTAAGCGATCCGGCTAAGGATACTACGGCCAAGGGTTACTTCGTCCGCATATTCAAGATCGCCCCCAATCGGAACGCCCCGCGCAATGGTCGAAATTTTAAGATTGAATGGTTTGAGTTTCTTTTGCAAATAAAAGGCTGTTGTGTCGCCTTCCATCGTCGGGCTGATGGCCAGAATAATCTCGCGTACCTGTTCGCTCTCCGAACCCTTTAACCGATCGATCAGTGAATCGATTTGCAAATCACTGGGACCAATCCCCTCAACCGGCGAGATAATGCCACCCAGTACGTGGTACAGCCCTTTGTACTGGGCGGTGTTTTCAATCGCTAATACGTCGCGGGTATCTTCTACGACGCAAATCAGGGATTGATCGCGCTTATGGCTGGCACAGATCGTGCATAACTCGTTGTCCGATAAATTATGGCACTTCTGACAATATTTAACGTTCAGGCGCATGGCTGTCAGAGAGTTTGACAGCGCTTCTGTTTGGTCTTCATCGCGTTTGAGCAGGTGCAATACTAACCGTAGGGCCGTTTTCTTCCCAATCCCCGGCAGCTTCGACACTTCGTTTACCGCGTCTTCTATAAGTTTGGATGGATACTCCAAGATGTTAGTGATGAGTTAAGAGCGAAGAGTGAAGAATATTCGTACAGAATTTTATTTTTCACGCTTCACTCATCATTCTTAACTAGTTTAAGACTTCTGCCGAGATGCCCCGGCGGCAGATTTCGTTACGCATCGGTACGAGTTCTTCCCATGAGCCGTTCTTAACAGAGCATTTGCCTTTATAATGAATCAGTAACGTACATTGTTCGGCTTGTTCTGGCGTATGCTTGCATACATCGATCAACGTGTCGATCACGTGGTCGAACGTATTTACTTCATCATTGAATACGACGAGGTTATGTACATCGGTTTCAACGACCTCATCCAGTACATCAACATTGGTCGACCAATCGTTTTCTTCAAAAGGTTGCATGGGAGCTAAAAGCGTGTTTACTTAGCAAATTTACGGCAAAACGGCCACTTTTGAAAGCCGTTGGTCCGCTATAGAATAACCTCATTTTGGCCTGAAAAGTTGCCTGATCGTACATGAATACCACCCTCGCTCTAGTAATCTTAATTGCCTATTTCGGAATGCTGATTGCCGTCTCGTTCTATACGGCCCGGGGCGCTGATACAAGTACTTTTTTTACCGCTAATCGGCAGTCTCCCTGGTGGTTAGTCGCGTTTGGTATGATTGGTACGTCGCTGTCGGGGGTTACGTTTATTTCGGTACCGGGTGCGGTGGGAAAGATCGGCTTTTCGTATTTTCAGGTAGTGCTGGGTTACATCATCGGCTACTTTGTGATTGGCTCCGTTCTGATGCCGCTCTATTACCGCCTGAACCTGATTTCGATCTATGGGTATCTGGAAAAACGGTTCGGATTCTGGTCCTATAAAACCGGCGCCGGCTTCTTTCTACTGTCACGTAGCGTCGGGTCTGCCGTTCGGTTATATGTGGCGGCTGGTGTCCTGCAAATTGCCCTTTTTACTCCACTGGGCATTCCCTTTGAAGTGTCTGTACTGATCACGATCGGGCTCATCTGGATTTACACCTTCAAGGGTGGCGTCAAAACGATTATCGTTACCGATACGCTTCAAACGGTGTTTCTGGTAACGGCTGTCGTACTAACAATTATTCTGATTTCGAAAGAATTAAACTTATCCTTCGGTGGTCTGGTCAGTACAGTGAAAAACAGTCCGATGTCGCAGATTTTCTTTTGGGATGGCAATGACCCGAAGAACTTTTATAAGCAGTTTATTTCCGGAGCCTTCATCGCCATTGTTATGACGGGTCTGGATCAGGATCTGATGCAGAAAAACCTGACCTGCAAAAACATCGGCGAAGCGCAGAAAAACATGTTCTGGTTTACCGTTACGTTGGTATTCGTCAATTTTCTGTTCCTGTCACTGGGCGTACTTCTTTACGCATATGCCCAGCGTGAAGGCATCGAAATACCTGCCAGAACCGACGATCTGTACCCAATGCTGGCGTTGAATCACCTCGGTTTAGTTGTGGGCATTACGTTCCTGTTAGGCATTACGGCCGCTACGTATGCCAGTGCCGACTCTGCGCTTACCGCGCTTACTACGTCGTTCTGCATAGATTTTATGAATGTCGAAAAGCGCCCTGAAACCGAGCGGTCACGGATCAAGCACATTGTTCACATTGGCTTTTCACTGCTGTTCTACGTAGTGATCATTGTTTTCCGGCAACTGAACAGTAAGGAAGTGATTACGGCTGTGTTCGACATTGCCGGTTACACATACGGGCCGCTGCTGGGACTGTATGCCTTCGGCATCTTCAGCAAACGTCCGGTTATGGATCGCTTTGTGCCCTGGATTTGTGTTGCGTCACCCGTATTAACGTACATTGTTAATGAAAACTCAGCGGCCTGGTTTGGTGGCTATCAATTTGGTTTTGAGCGTCTATTACTTAATGGACTCTTTACGTTCCTGGGCCTTTTGGCCGTATCGAAGCCTGTAACCAAAGTAGAGCCTGTAGCTATATAGCTTACAATTTATCAACGTTTTTAATCATGCGATCTAACTCTTTTCTCTGCCTACTATTCGGATTGACGGCGTCATTACCCGTTGCCGCGCAATTTTGTGCTTCGCCGGAAAAGCCGCAGCTTGGGCAGGTGGTTTCGTTTACATATACACCTCCTTCAACATCATCGCTCAAAGACAGCATCATTGAAGGTCGTTACATTCGCTATGGGTCTCCTGCAGTGATGCACATCAGCCGATCCACGGCCATCAAGCTGGTACGTCAGGGAAACGACTATGTAGGGCAATTGCCTCCTGCTCAAAAGGACGTAACGGGTACCGTATTGCTCGTTAAAAATGCGCAATCTCCTCAAAAGGTAGACTTATACCCCGTTCTGATGTATGATGCAACTGGCCAGGTGGTTCCGAATGCTATTGGCGGGCAGGCATCTATTTTTACCCGTACTCATTTTCTATACGACGTTGGTAGTCGGCCCGATCCGAATCAGGTAGTGGGGCTTTACGAACGCGAACTCAGGCAACATCCAGATTTGCGTCCGTTGTACTGGTCCGATTATTTAGCTGCGGTAATCAAGCAGAGAAAACCGGGTTATGGACCGAAAGTCAAAGCCAGTATCGAAGCCTACCTGGCTTCGCGCACACCGCCAACGGCCGCCGAAATAGCAGCGGGCGCGCAGTTGTATGAAAGCATGGGTGATTTTCCCAAAGCCAGGGCGCTACGTGAGCGCCAGAAAACGGCAGATCCCGCGGGTTCACTGGCACAGAAAGATCGTTCTATGAGTATCCGCAACGAAACCGACTGGAACCGAAAAAAGACGGCGTATCAGGCCTTTCTGAAAGAATTTCCCAATTCAATACATCTGCCTGCTCTAACAGTCATGATGACGGACGGGTATTTCAAGAACAACGATCTTAAAGGATTATTAGCTTTTCTTGATCAGCCCCAGGCCATCCAAACCGACCCCCTGATGCTGAATTCAATGGCCAATCTGTTGGCCGAAGAACGACGGTCGCTGCCCGAAGCGCAGCAGTTAGCGCAACGGGGTATAAACGTATTGAAAGCGCAGCCTAAGCCTCAGGACTTTAAAGGTAATTGGGAAATCGAAAAGCAGAGTCGCCACCGGTTACTGATGGCTACGTATGCCCGAACGCTGGCTCAGCAAGGTAAAAACGACGAAGCCTACGTAGCGTATCAGGAAGCTATGAATCCCGATTTTGTGGAAGACAGTGACCCGATGACCAACGAACGGTATTTCCTCTGCGCATTACGTACCAACCATGCTGCCGATACCCGTCCGTATATTGAAGAAGCTATTCAGGTTGAACGAGCGACCACGGCTCTTAAGAATGCACTACGGAACTGGTATGCTAAACAGCCGGGCCAGAACGAGGCCAAAGCCGACGCTTATCTGGCCGATCTGGAGGCCGACATCCGTGCTGATCAACGCGATGAGCTTAGCAAACGACTGATCAATGAACCCGCTCCAGCCTTTTCTATGACTGACCTGAAAGGCCGAACAATTTCCTCGTCGGCGTTACGTGGCAAAGTGGTGGTGCTTGATTTCTGGGCTACCTGGTGCGGGCCCTGTGTCGCGTCGTTTCCGGCCATGCAACAGGCACAAAGCAAATTTCAGAACGATCCGAACGTACGGTTTCTATTCGTCAATACCCGCGAAGGTGGACCATTGCAGCGAGTGCATACCTTCATGGAAAAGAACCCTTATCCATTCGTCGTGCCCCTCGACGATCAGCAGCGAGTGTCCAGGGCCTATAAAGTACAGGGTATTCCAACCAAAGTAGTGATCGATACAAACGGACGGGTTCGGTATCGGCACGTAGGGTATTCCGGCGATCCTGAATCAACAGTCAACGAATTAGCGCTGGTCGTGGAAATGCTGAAAGAAGGAAAATGATTAGCGTGTGAGTAACGCCAGGTCGAACGCAAAGCTGGGCAGAACATCGTCTCCGGATAGTGTCTGACTAAACGAAGAAATGGTTTCGACAGGCTGTTGCGGGCGATAAATAAATACCTGCTGCGTTTTTCGGTCAATTAGCCAGCCTAAACGGCAACCGTTCTCGCGGTATTCTTCCAGCTTATCCTGAAGGTATGTTAGATCATCGCTGGCCGAATGAAGTTCAATGATGAAATCAGAGCAGACAGGAGCGAATTTTTCCTGCTGATCTTCGGAAATTGCCTCCCATCGGTCTTTCTGAATCCAGGCGACATTCGTTGAACGCGTTGCTCCATTGGGTAATTTGAAACCCGTTGATGAATCGAAGGCATAGCCTGCGTTCGTTTCTTCATTCCAGAGAAATACCCGGCTAGCTAGTGTTAGGTTAATATTACCTGTTTTTGACCCTGTAGGTGACACAATAATTATATTTCCGAATTTATCCCGTTCTAATTCAATAGGATCATTTGCCCGGCAGAACGCGAAGAATTCATCGTCCGTCATTCACCAGCTTTTCCAACACAACCGGAAATTCCAATTCCATAACCGCCCCTATTTTGGTTAACTATCCGCAAAATTCCTTATTTGCATGGAATTAACAAGTTAACTCAATGACCGTCCGCCTTGCTACTACGTCCGATCTTCCCGCTTTGTCAACTCTCCTTAAGCGCATCATCCCGCTCATGCGCGAAGCGGGAAACTACCAGTGGGACGACCATTATCCAAACGAAACGGTGTTTAGTCAGGACATTGCCAAAGAGCAACTTTGGGTGGCTGATATTGACGGCAAGCTGGCGGGCGTAGCAGCCCTAACCGAAGATCAGGAGCCCGAGTACGCGCAGGTCGGTTTTGATCTGAATCAGCAAGCTATTGTTACGCATCGATTAGCGGTTGATCCGGCCTTTCGCGGGCAGGGTGTAGCGGCTGCCTTATTGAATCAGGCTGAACAGATTGCCCTTGAGCGGGGCATTGCGTTTCTACGAATCGATACCAATTCCGAAAATCAGGCGACCCAAAAACTTTTTCCGAAGCTTGGCTACCGCTATGCCGGAGAAATTACGCTTGGCTTCCGTCCTGGGTTACGGTTTCTGGCCTACGAGAAGAGTTTGTCTTCCTGACAGGACTTCCCATACAAAACCGGACTATACGAGGTTTTGAGAATCGCAACGGCGGACCGTCCTCGCCTGTCAGTTAAACGTAATCATAATCCATCACCTTACTATGCACGCAGGAAGAAGTTATACCTTGAAGGAGTTTCTGTTATGGACCCGACGAAATATCTATTGGCTACTCGCTATTAATACGGGCGTAACGATTCTCTATACGGTAGTTGGCTTAAAATGGATCGGTATTCCCTGGGTTCCCATTGCGCTGCTAGGGACAGCTACGGCGTTTATTGTTGGGTTCCGCAACAACGCTACGTATGCCCGCGCCTGGGAAGCCCGCCAGATTTGGGGCGGGATTGTCAACAGCAGCCGGACACTGGGCATTATGGTTCGGGACTTTATACGCAGTCCGGTCTCATCAGGTACTGCTGCCAATGGTGTTCATCAGCAATTAATTTATCGGCACATAGCCTGGTTAACGGCCCTTCGGTTTCAACTGCGCGAGCCTCGGGCGTGGGAAAATCTACAGAAGGATTACAACATCGAATACAAACAGCATTACTCCATACCTGAGCAGGAAAGTAATCTGGCCGATGAACTTCGCAAACTTCTCCCCGTCCAGGAAGTCGATTATATTCTGAGTAAGAAAAATCGAGCCACGCAATTACTGGCTCAGCAATCCAAACAACTACGTGAGCTGGTTGACCAGGAGTGGATCGAAAACTACCGCTACGTAGAGTTAAAGCTGATGCTGAAGGAATTGTACGAGCATCAGGGCAAAAGCGAACGTATCAAGAATTTCCCTTACCCACGCCAATTTGCAACGATCAGTCAGATGTTCACGCGGCTATTTGTCTGGCTGGTGCCGTTTGGCTTATTGAAAGAGTTCGACAAACTGGGCGACCATATTGTCTGGTTAACTATTCCCTTTGGCGTGCTGGTTTCCTGGGTATTTATGAGCCTGGAGCAAGTTGGTGAAAGCAGCGAAAATCCGTTTGAAGGCGGAGCGAACGATACCCCCATTACGTCCATGAGCCGCAACATTGAAATTGATCTGCGCGACATGCTGGACGAAACCAATTTACCCCCAGCCATTACAGCAGTGAACAATATCCTGATGTGATTTTTATTGACAGACTTGTTGTCGTTTTCTTTTCCTACAATTCGCAAAACGATTCTCTGTCAGTTCTTCCTGCCGTTTGCTCAAGAATAATGAGCAGCAATTCATTACGTATCTACTTTAAGGGTGCTATCACATCCTAAACCACATCCTTGAGTCATGATACCGCTGCTAATCCTCGTTCGTCAGCATAGTCGACGCCTATTGCCGTTTGCATTAATGAGTTTAGTCGTTGTTGCCTGTACCGATCACACTGATCCGCAGCCACCGGTTGTGAGTTGCAAGCTTAATAACGGAATGGACCGCCCTTAGCCCTGCGAGTTTACTATTGAGAAATTGATTTTCCTGGCGAAAGACGGTAGTACTCTGGGTGAAGTAATGACCGGTAGCCCGAACGTGACGCTGCCAATTTCTAAAGCAAAGGCAAATGTTGCTAATATGAGCGGTGGGACGGCTACTTATGACGTAAAGGCAGTTGTTCGTAGGCAGAACGCACCATCATTTGCCGTTACGTCGGGCTATATTCTCAGTTATGCGTTTGTCGATTTCCCGCTACAATCCGATCCCAGACCCGTGCTTACATCGACTCAAGCGTTTCCGATGGCTATAGGATCAACCCAGGAAGTTACGTTTAGTCTTAGTTGTATCTATGCTTTATCGGGAGGTGTTCCCTCTACAATGGTTGTGCCAAGATCGTTTTTTATCGAGAATGACGTAACAACAACCAAATTTCCGTTTATCTCCAGTGTGCCGGTCGTAGATAAATCAGAAGGATCAATTAAGATAAATCCAGTTATAGTGAATTGACCCATCTTCAATTGTTCGTCGGTGATCGAGAAGGTCAGCCGCTACTTAAACACAAGCGGCTGACCTTCTTTGGGGACAAGAAATCTCGACTCAGGAATGCTCTTCTCTTTTAACGCTTTTCGCAGATCGTCAGCCGGTTCAAACAGACCGTCATCACCCTGTTGAAACGTACCAAAATGTATACCCACGGCCTGCTTTGCTCTCAAATCCAGAAAAGCCTGTACTGATCCGGCTGGCGAAACGTGAACAGGCGCCATAAACCATTCTGGACGATAGGAGCCAATGGGTAGTAACGCCAATTTGATCGGGCCATCAGCCGAATCTGAATTAGCCTGTTCGCCAATGTGTTTGAAGTGAGGGCCGTAGCCGCTATCTCCGCAGAAGTACGTTGTTCCGAAACTTGTGTGTATCAAATAGCCGCACCACAGCGTTTCATCCCGATCGCCCATGCCCCGGTTGCTGAAGTGCTGCGCCTGCGTGCAGGTAAGCCAAAGTTTGTCGTTTATTTTCAACGTATCGTTCCAGTCGAGTTCACGGCTGGTTCGTCCATCCACAGATTTAGGCAAATACGATACACCCAGGGGAGTAACGAATAATGGATTGTGGTCTTTCGCCAACTTCCTGATGGTCGGCAAATCCAGATGGTCGTAATGGTTGTGACTCAACAGCACTACGTCGATGGGCGGCAATTCCTCGAAACGTAATCCGGGTGGACGCTTCCGCTTGATCCCTAACCAGGATGTGGGGCCGACGCGCTTCGACCAGACCGGATCAGTCAGAATATTAAGCCCATTCGTCTGAATCAGAAATGTGGAGTGATTGACGAATGTCAGCACCAGGCTATCGCCTTCAACACGTGTCGCTGGTTTAGCCCCGACAAATGCATCAGGCTGCTCCGGCCACGGTCCTTTATCGCGATTAAAGAGCCATTTTAACAAACTACCCGTTTCCCGCTCGGACTGACCCGGATTAAAAAACTTTTTGCCGTTAAAGTGATCGGTGACAGGACCCTTATAGCGCGGAGCACAGCCAGATATAGTCAGTAATAAACATGACAGCAGAAGCAAAGAAAGATAAGGCATCAGCGAATAAAGGTTTCGCCAGTTAGAACAACGATAGCTGCCTCCCTGTTTCAGGGCCCGCTAAATTGCGCTCATGCTCCAGCAACCATTTCTTCCGCCAGAGTCCACCGGCATAGCCCGTCAACGAGCCATCGGAACCGATAATTCGGTGGCACGGTAGCACAATCCAGAGGGGATTTCGGCCATTGGCAGCTGCTACTGCACGAATCGCTTTTTCGTCGCCAATACGTCGGGTTAAGGTCAAATACGATAACGTAGTACCAAACGGCACCTCGAGCAAAGCGCGCCATACCGTTTGTTGGAAGGACGTACCGGCTGGGTTAATCGGAAAATCAAACGTTTGGCGTGTTCCGGCAAAGTATTCTCCCACTTGCTGAGCCGCCAGCCGAACGGGGTCGGGTACTTGGTCGTCAGGCGATATGGAGAGCGTTTCTTCACGTGTTGAAACGTCTGTACAGGAAATAGTCGACACGCCCACGTAATCGCCCGTAATACGTGTAAGCCCAAGGGGCGATTCAATGATGACTGTCGTCATTATGAGTTAAAGCCTATAAGGTTTTAACGACCTTATAGGCTTGTAAAGCGTTTAGTGCGTAGGTTTACTTCTTACCCTTCTTCGGCTTTGCTTCGACTGGTTCTTCTTTTTTGGTTTTCCCAGCTGGCTTCTGGACTTCTTCGGTTTTAGGGCCTACCGTTGCGGCTTTAGGTGGCTTGGCCTCTTTCGCCGGTGCAGGCGCTGCACTCGTTACCGAGCCGCGCACGAAGGTTCCCCACGTGAGATTGTCTTTTCCTTTCTGAAGTTTCTGAGCGCGCTCAATGGCCATGTTGGCCGCTGCTTCTACAACCCAGTCAAAATTTTCCTGGCCTACCGAATGCACGTCCGCATCGGGAGCCGGATTACAGAAATCAATCGCAATGGGGATGCCATCACGTACCGCGAATTCAACCGTATTGAAGTCATAGCCAAGACCATGATTAAGTTTCAGTACGTAGTCGGTCATGGTCGCCAGGAGTTTTTTGCCCGCGTCACCCGTGGTTTGCATTTCGGCGGCATACCGTAGGTGATGTGGATTACGTGGTTCGTACGGCATAATCCTGACGTCTTTTCCGCCAATGCAATAGCAACGGAAATAATCGGTAAAGTCGATGGCTTCCTGATAAAGCATAACCAACTGACCCGTTTCGGCATAGGCCTTAAACATCTGATCGGGGTTGTCGACTTTATACACACTTTTCCAGCCCCCGCCCGCGTGTGGTTTCATGAAGGCCGGGAAACCGATGTGTTGAAAAATACCATCCCAGTCCATGTGTTGTAGATTCCGAAACGAATTATGATTTGTATCGTCAGGCCGTTCTTTGGAGGGAAGCAGAATGGTTTTCGGAACCGGAACGCCAAGCTGAACCGCCAGCGCATTATTAAAAAACTTCTCGTCGGCACTCCACCAGAACGGGTTATTGACAACGGCAGTACCCGTCAGCGCGGCATTTTTCAGAAAGGCTTTGTAGAACGGAACATCCTGCGAAATCCGGTCAATAATAACGGCGTAATCCGTCGGAACGCTCTGTTCGACCTGGTCAATGCTAACGAACTCGGCTGGAAACGTACGCTGTTTTTCGTTGACTCGGTCGACAAATGCCTGTGGAAAGGTATTTTCCTGACCAAAAAGAATACCAATTTTTGATTGTTTGCTCATGATGGATTAATTAAATGCTGAGTAACAGGGTTCTGGTGAAATAACTGGAAACGAAACCAGGTGTTTACTCTACGCGATATTGAGGCAATATGGCAGCCTTTTTCAGGAAAACAAAAAAGCCCGGCATCCGTCGGGCTTTTGTTGTCGGATAGATCAATGAGACTATCGACCGGTTGAGAAAACGTGCGTGCGACGTACGGGCCGCGATACGACCATTTCCATTCCCAATAATCGTGAGCGCTCTGAGCGCAAAATGGTGCGGATGTGTTGTGTTGATTTCATTGGATTGGTTGTATTTGTGTGGATAGTTTATTCTAATTTTTGACTGACTACGGTCGCCTGCCTGTTTCGTTAAAATTTCGCGGCTAAACCTACCTTCAGAGCCGATACGCCATAACCTAACTCGGCAAAAGCACCTATTTTTTCACTGAACATAAACCGGGCTCCGATATGAACACCTACGTAGAGACCGCTGTTGTAGCCACCGCCGTAATCGTAGTAACTGGAGCCGTAGGAGTCTTTGTAGCCAGCATAGCGGAATCCTAACGTAGCGCCAATGTATGGATCGAACGTACTGTTCTGTGTAGGGAAGTGATACGAACCCCGAGCCCCGGCGTAAATGAAGTTGTAACCGCCTGAATAGTAACCGTAGTTGTAGTGATAATAGTCGACAGAACCACCTACGGAGAAGTTGTTTTTAGCATCTACTTCCACCGATACGCCGATGGGGAAGCCTCCGCCGTAATACGTTGCCAGGCCAACACCTGCGTTCATGTACACGTTACGTCCATTGCGGGCCGATGAAGAACGTGGGCGAGCGTAGGTAGTTCTGGTCACTGGCTGTTGCTGCGGGGGCGCCTGGCGAGTTTCTACCGGTGCCGGAGCGGGAGCTTGGGTATAGACGGGTGCGGCCTGAGTTTGCTGAGCCACGGGTGCGGCAGCTGGTTTCCGGACCTGCGTGGCGGCTGGCCGGGCGGCTGTTGCGGTTCTCGGACGAACGGCGGGCTTGGCGGCAGTTTTCCGAACGGGTTGTTGCGCCAGTGCTGTATTCATTGAGAGGGCAACAGTAAGGGCAAAAACGCCCAGTTTGGTAAAGGTTGGCATGGATAACATGGTGGTTTATGTTCTTGGTTTTTGTGAGGAACAGGACAAAGGTATAGGCGCTATCCGCCAGGGCACAGAGCCACCTGTGCGAACTGCGTAAAGCTTCGCCTGAAGTGTAGAGAGGATAGGGTGAACCGGTTCAGGAAGAGTAATCCTGTCGGGACTGAGATGGAGGAATCTGCCCTATGTATTCATTTCTTACCGCTCTTTCGGTTGTGGTCTTTGCGGGTATTTGCTTACGACTTTCTCAAATTCCTCAATAAAAAGATCGGTATTTTTTAAATCGCAATCTGAAGAGAGCGCAGAAAATCGTTGACTGGAGATACTAAGCTTGGCAGCTTCCTCTCGTTGGCAATCAGCATTGTACCCTTTTGCGCGAACGACAAAAGCTATAATGTCAGCGTTTAACCAGAATTCACCCCGTAGCACCAGTGGATCATCGGTATGTTTGGTGCAGAGTAGAGTGCGCTGTGGTGATGGAGACGTACCCTTCCCATTAGTTGTCCGTAAGAATTCGACTACCGCAGGGCTGTAATCACAGGAAAGTTTAAACAACCGGTTGTCATAGAAGAATAAAATCAGATTCGTGAGAACAAGGCCGCCTGTAGTCACTGTCGATGCTTTAAGAACACGAATGTGTGTACAGGGAAGCGCTATTGTCCCTTTGACATACGATTGATCCTGTTCCTTAAAGGTCTGACTGAGTGAATCGGGTGTCGTGATGCCAATCGTATAAGTCCCCAACCCAGTTACGTTCGACTGTGCTTTACAGAAACTGGGAAAGAAGAAAATCACTAGCAGAATTGTTCTCACTGACTTCTTCGTTAACTAAACAAGGGCAGACACATGCAAATATAAAATGGGGATCCGATACAGCGTTGAAGCCTATACCGAATCCCCATTTTATAGTAGTGAGTTCTTACTTGTACTGAAGCAGCGTCGAGGCTTCACAGGCTTTATCCGTTTTGAAACGTATCCAACGGGCCTGGAAATTCTTCGGAAATTCATAACTGACCGTTTTTCCGGGAGTGACCGTCATGGTTTTATACGGCATCCAGACGCCCGTCCCGACTGGATCGGCTTCGATGGTGAACGTAACGGGTGCCGATGATTTTTGAGAAAGCTGCAAACTTCGTTGGTCATAAAACCCGATTAAATAGGGGTCGGATGCTTCGTTGGCCTTAACCGTCGTATTCTTCCAGGGACCACCATGACCGGTTGGTTTACCCAGTTTCCAGAGATCATCAATGGCGCCCGCCCAAATCGCGGCTTTTTTATCGTCCGATACGATGATGTGCTCATTTTTTGCCGCTGCCTGCAAATCAATCCCCGTCATGACGAGCAGACCGCGATAGGAGGCATAGTCATTGATTCGTAGCGTATGCGATGCCACGGGTCTCATTTTGGCGTATCCATCGGCATTTTCGGCGGGCAGTTCATAGAACGTACCGTGGCAGTTGAGCAAGTCCCGTTCGGTAGCCACTTCCCGGCAGATCCGTAAAGCTGCCTGATTGGTGAGGTCTGTGTACGTATTATTGCCCAACGGCAGCCGCCAGCGCCGGCCTTTGTCATCAACGATCAGAACGCTCGATTCCTCAATCGTCACGACCTTTTTGGGGATCTCAAATTTATCTTTAATAAAATTCAGCGTTCCAGTGTCGTTTTTTCGGATCAACTGCATGTCGCTGCTCAGTTCATAATACCCCACATCCGAAGATTGACCATCCTTATACGTTAGCGCAGCCATGCCCAATGCTCTGCGGTCTTTACCCAGTCCATACAGTAACCCACCTGACGTAGTGGTGTTGGTAATCGTACTTAACCCGGCAAACATCGCATTGGCGGTCGTGCTACGTATGTCATTGGCTGAGTAAGAAAAGTGAGCCGATAAAGTAGCGGCCTTGTTCGATTTTACGCGAATCCATTCGCCCGGCGCATTGGCTGGGAAAGCCACGTTGGCAGAACTATTGGCGGCAACGGGTAGCGTTTGCAGCGTCGTCCAGTCACCCTTCCCCGTTTTATCAATTTCGAACGTGATCGTTACGTTGGCGTTGCCATTGTTCTGCACCCAGGCGGAGCGATTGGCCCAACCGGCAAACAAAAAGGGTTCCGACGTAGCGTTTGCATTAACTGGTTCGTTTAGCCAGACGGCGCCCTCGGCTGTGTTTGGGCCGAGCTGATCGGGCGTATTCAGGGCGGTGAACCACAGGTTTGAATTCGATTGGCCGGGCCCTTCGAGGTTGCCTTTGGCTTTCCGTTTGTTCAGAAATTCCTTTTGTGCCGAATCGTCGCAGCCAAACACGAGTCGATCATTCCAGCGGGCGTAATCGCCAATTACTTTCAGATACGCTGATCGGGGACGGATACCCGCTGTATTGCCCGCCGTGAACGTTTCGGGAAAGCGCCAGAACAAGCCATGCATGGTCATCAGATAGTCAGGTTTTCCGTCTGTACCAACGTCCCGAATTCGGGGCCATTCGGTATTCCAGCCATGCGCACCATCGTAGCTGTGGCTAGCCTTGGGAAGCCGGAAAAAATGCCAGCCAGTCGCTTTATCACGGACGCCCAGCAACACGGATTTGTGGTCCCAGCCTGTTGCCCAAATGGGGTCGGTAGCCGGATTTTTGTTGCCGTAAATACCACCGGGTCCTGTAACTTCAACGAATTGATTCCGGCGCACGACGTTCCAATTTTTTCCATTCCACTCCGACAGCGAGCCCGCATCGACATCGAACTGAACAAGGGCTTTTTCGCCCGGTTCGCCGTTGTTGGAGTACACCATGACGCCCTGACCGGAATACAGTCCCTTGCCGTGCGCACCGGGCAGCAGCGACGTAGCCTGATTGCCGGATTCGTCGGCCCCTTTTTTACTTTTGACATTGCCATCCTCATAGAGCATGGTCGGCTTCAGGGTATTGACATCTACCTCGTAAAAACCTTCTTCCATCGTACCGTAGTAAATCTTCCCGCTCGGGTCGGTCAGGTGGCGGGCGTTTCCGGTATGGCGACCCGGCATGGTGGCGTAGGGCATAACCCGTACGTTTGCCTTGCTGTCGATGGCGTAAGGTCCAATAAACAACTGGTTGCTTTCGGGGTGAATCATCCGGTTTGCGGGTGTACCGCCAATGCTTTCGGTCCGAACGATCTGGGTCAAATCCGGGGTTATTTCGTACAGCTTATCCGACGAGCCGAACGGTAAATGCGGGGCATACGTAACGACCCAGAGTTTGCCCGCCCAGGGCACAACCGCACCGGTGCCACATTCACCTTCGTTGTTGTACATGGCCAGCTGCGGATAAATCCCGCTGTAGGAACGTAGCGTTTTCGATTGGGCGATAGCCAACTGACTACCAACAATTAACCATCCTGCCAGGCAGGCAAAACGAATCTGTTTTTTCATGGCGATAAGGAAATCCTGTCAATTAAGAATGATGCATCTGACTATTCCCAGCCCGCATTCTGCGTCAGCTTTGGATTTGCCTGAATCTCTTCCAGTGGAATTGGATAATAGCGATGTTTGGCCTGCGGAGAACGGGTCGGGTATACATCATTGACTGCTTTGGGAATAACCGTCAGGAAGGTGTTCGTTCGTGTAAGATCAAACCAGCGGTCTGCTTCCGCAAACAACTCCCAGGAACGTTCCTGAAGAATAGCCGCGATAAAGGCGTCTTTGCTGAGGCCCGGCGTCAGATCGCCCAGGCCCGCCCGTTTGCGAATGGTATTCACGTAACCATACGCCGTGGCCGTTGCTCCGTTCTGGCGCGCTTCGGCTTCGGCCGCAACCAGGTAAACGTCGGCTAGTCGGATGATCGGGAAATTGCAATTATTCGCTTCCCCAATCGAATTTGGATCACGGTATTTGCGAATCAGAACGCCTTTGGGCGTAATGGGCGTAATGTCTTTTTGGGTAACGGTCTTGTTGGCAACATCGCGATAGGTTGTGTCCAGCAGTTGACGACGCTTGTCTTTCGTATCGAACGAAGTAAAGAAAGCCTGATACGCAAACCAGGAACCGTACGACACTTTGGCGTAATCGATGCCCGAACTATTCCGGGGACCGGCAATACCCATAACCGTTAGCCAGCGGCTGGGCGTTACCCGATCGGCTTCAACGGCCCACATGTTTTCGACCCGTGCCGCATCTTCTTTGTCGACGTCGAACACATCCAGTACGTTCGGCATGAGCGAATATTTGCCCGAGTTAATGACTGCCTGCGCCAGTTGCAACGATTTGGCCCAGTCCTCATTGTAGAGCGCTACTTTCGCGTAAAGGCCCTGAATGGCTTCTTTCGATGGTCGGCCTTTTACTAAACTGGCTGAGTAGGAGGGGAGTCCGGCAATGGCCTGATCCAAATCGCCGTAAATCTGTTTGTAGATATCGGCCCGTGAACTTTTGCCGACGAGAGATTCAGTTTCGCTGGTGCTGGCTTTCGTTTTCACCGGAACTTCGTTAAACGTCTTGGTGAGTGTCCAGTGATACAACCCACGTAGTGCGTAGGCTTCCGCCAGAATCTCGGTTCGGCGCTGGGCATCCATTTGAATCGCCGGGACTTTCTCAATCACCCAGTTGGCGTTCTCAATGCCTTTGTAACTGAATCGCCAGACCCCCTGCGGTCCTTCGGTTTCGTGACGGCCCGAGTTGCGCTGGGCGGTAAAATACGGGTCGTAGGTGAATAATGTAATGGTATTCCGGCCAACTACGGCCCGGGGATAAGCCTGGTCGGCCGCGAAATCAGAAACGGCTACCAGCGGAAAGCCATACAGATTGATCAGCGAGCCAGCCGCCGACTTAATGCCCGCTTCAGCGTCCGAGGCTGTTTTGTAAAAATTGGTTGTGAAAATGGATGAATACACCGATTCTTCCAGGTTGCTGCACGAAAACGTTAAGCCCGATAAGGCCAGCAGCAGGATTTGCTTTTGTCTTGTTTTCATTGGAAAAGGCGATGAAAATTAGAATGTTAGCTGTAAGCCACCCAGATACGAGCGGGCAATGGGATACGTACCGTTGTCGATAAACTGCGTCGTGGCGTTGCCGAAGTTGTTCACTTCCGGATCGTAACCGGAGTACTTTGTAAGGGTCAGCGCGTTGTTGGCACTGACATAAACCCGAAGCTGACTGATCCCTTTAATCTTAGGCAGTGTGTAACCCAGCGAAACGTTTTTCAGCCGAACAAACGAAGCATCCTCAATGTACCGATCAGATAGAGGCAGTCGACCACCCTGAAAACCGCTGGCATATTCGTTGCTAGGGTTCGTTGCCGACCACCGATTGACCAGCCCTGCCAGTACGTTCTGCTGACCCAGCGCCGTTTCGAACGTATAGCGGAACAGATTCATAAGTTTATTCCCCTGAACGCCCTGTACGAACAGATTCAGGTCGAAGCCCCGGTAGCGGAGAGACGACGAGAAACCAAAAATGTACTTGGGCTGGGCATTGCCCACGATCATCTGATCGGCGGCTGTAATGGTGCCGTCGCCGTTGAGATCTTTCACTTTTTGACCTCCCACCCGGCCATCGTAGCCAGACAAAATGGTTTCACCAGTTTGGCTGATGCCGTCAAATACGTAGGTACGGTACAGGCCCATCGGGTAGCCGACTTTAAGCAGAGCATAGGCTGAACGGGGCAGCTCGTCCAGAATACCATCGAGCGATAATACTTCGTTTTTGTTAACGGTGATATTCGCCGACGCATCCCACTGAAGGCCACGACCACTGCCCGGTATAATCCGGCCATTGACGGCTAATTCAACCCCCTTGTTCTGTATCGAACCGAAATTGCCGGTCAGGGCCGTATAGCCCGACGACATCGGTAAAACTTTCTGGAACAGAAGGTTGTCGGTGCGTTTGTTGTAATAATCGGCTACGACCGACAAACGATTGTGAAACAGACTAACGTCCAGCCCGATATCGACCTGCGTGGAGCGTTCCCATTTCAGGTCCGGATTAGGAATGGCACTGGGATTGATGCCCGTTACGGGGTTGTGGTTGTAATTGTAATTCAGGCCCGACGCGCTAACCGTAGCCAGGGATTGATACGGGTCGATTGCCCCGGCGTTTCCGGTAATGCCCCAACTGCCGCGTAGTTTCAAATCGGAAACAATCGGCACCGATTTCATGAATGGCTCTTCCACGATCCGCCAGGCACCGGCTACGGCAGGAAAAAAACCGTACTTGTTATTCTCGCCAAACTTGCTAGATCCATCGGCGCGGGCCGTCAGATCCAGAAAGTATTTGTCCTTGTAACCGTAGTTAATACGTCCCAGATACGAATCCAGCCGGGATTTGCTCTTTTCGCTTTTGATGCGCTGGTTCACCGCCAGGCCAATGGAATTGTTTTCGGTTACGTCGTTCGGGAAATTGGACGCCGTCTGGTCATAACTCTGATTCACATTGGCCTGCGTAGCCAGTACCGCCGTAACGGTGAGGGTATGATGCTCGGCCAGGCGCGTGCGATACGTAAAGATGCTTTCGTGCAGCAGCGTCCGGCCATACGAACTGGTATTCGTTGCGTTGCCTCCGCCCGAAGCCAGTTGAGACTGACTCAACAGCGACAGCGGTGAATAGAACTCGGCCAGGGTAGTTCCCAAATCGGCATTGAAGCTGGGACGATACGTTAAGCCTTTGAACAGCGAAAAGTCAACGTACACGTTGGCCAGAATCCGCTGCGTCGTTTGCCGATTAATGGGCGTAATGTAATTCAGCGGGTTTGACACTTCCTGATACTGCCCGTTCATCTGATCCTGGAACGGAAACACGCTGCCATCCGGCCGATAAGGAACCAGCGTTGGCGGAGCGGCCAGGGCTGCCCCGAGTACACCCGCCCGACTGCTGGTTACGTCTGACCCTGTACCGCCTACACTAACCCCACTGTTAATGGAATACCCGTAGTAAAGACTGGTACCAATCCGAATCCGGTCATTGATCCGATGATCGATGTTCGAGCGGAACGAGTACCGGGAAAAGTTCGAATTTTTGATGATGCCATCCTGATTGAAGTAATTTAGCGATAGCGCCAGCTGCGTTTTCGCATTCCCGCCCGATACCGAAAGCTGATGGCTCTGGATGGGTGCTTTCCGGAAAATTAGATTCTGCCAGTTGGTGCCTTCGCCCAGACTGGTAGGATCGGCGTAGATCGACCGTTTATACACTTCATTCTCAAGTTGACCAAACTGCTGGGCGTTCAGGACGTTCAATGTTTTGTTGACCTGCTGCACCCCACCGTATCCTTCATAACTAACCCGCGTACCGCCCTCTTTACCGCGTTTTGTGGTGATCAGTACCACCCCGTTGGCCCCCCGCGCTCCGTAAATGGCGGTCGATGACGCATCTTTCAGGACTTCAATCGACTCAATATCATTCGGGTTAATCTGCGACAGCGGACTCACGTCGGTAATGCCCCCGCTGTTGGAAATCTGGATACCGTCAATGACGTAGAGCGGTTCGGAGCTGCCATTGATCGAATTCGTACCCCGGATTCTGACACTGACATTACCGCCCGGCGCTCCGGAATTCTGGGTGATTTGTACCCCCGCCACCCGTGCCTGTAACCCCTGCGCTACGTTCGCTACCGGCGTTTGCAACAGATCGGCCGCTTTTACCGAAGCAATGGCCCCCGTTGTTTCAATTCGTCGTTGTGTGCCATAGCCAACGACAATAACTTCGTCCAGCGCTTTTGTGTCGGGTGCCAGTTGAACCGTGAGATTTGTTCGCGTGCCAACGGCGATTTCCTGCGATAAATAACCAACAAAACTGATCACCAGTATGGCTCCTTTTTCCGGGACGGATACCTGAAACAGGCCCTTGCTATCCGTGACCGTTCCCCGCTGCCGCCCCGTTGGATCGGCTCCTTTCAGCAGCACACTAACGCCCGGCAGCGTTACTCCTTTTTCGTCGGTGATAACGCCCGTAACGACCCGATCATCGGCCTTAACTGATTCAGCAAGTAACGGGATATTCACCGTAGAAGTCAACTCTTTTTGGTGCTTCCGCGGTAGACTATGGGCAAGAAGACTAGCCGATGCTCTTCGGCCGATTTCCTGATGAAGGAGCGGAGGGGGGTGCGCCAGCAAGGGCGACAGCCATCCCAGAAAAACAACGCAGGATAGTAAAAGTGTTTGTCGCATAAAATTCAGATATTTATAGTTTCTGTATCAATACTCCCGCGACGGACTCGAATGAAATGCGCGTATACAAAGGTAATTTTGGATTATATGGTGATTGTGAAAAGAGCCTGACCATTTTGTTAATCGGAATTATGGACAAGCCAACTATCTAAAATTCAGAGTATTAGGCGACATGATTACGGAAAATGGACAAGTAGGTAAAGCCGATTTTTTTTATCAGCTGGAGGTTTGTTGCCAGCGGGTAGGCGAAACATATGGACAGCCTGACTGGAGTCAATGGACCAATAGCGACTACGTTAGCCTGAGTCATATCCTGTTCAGGAAAACGCGGGTACGGATTAGCCCGAACACGCTGAAGCGCATTTTTGGCAAGATTAAGACCGACTCACGTTACTATCCTCAAAAAGCAACCCGGGATGTGCTGGCCAGCTACATTGGCCATCCGGACTGGGAGCATTTTGTTCAGGTACAGGACTGGTCAGAACGACAGGCCGAGCAAAAAGCCGATGAACGTAGCGTAACACTGATTCCGGTTGTTTCAGAAACTCCTGCCCACAAACGACATATTCCTCAACCCTGGCTGAAGCCCACACTGTTTGGCGGGGCGATTCTGCTCGCGATTCTTTTGTTCGTATGGATACGACCAACTGCCGAACCAATGGATGGAGTACAACTCGTCTGCCGAAATCCATTGGGTGAAAACCCGCACTCAGCCGTTTTTGAATTTCGTCGGACAAAGCCCGTTATGGACGAGACTGCTACGTATACGATTCATTTTGGGGATGGCAAGCGGGTGCAGGTAAACCCAACAGATAGTCTATACACCCATTATTACGAGCGGCCCGGTCGGTATTTTGCCATCCTGAAACGAAACGAACGCAGAGTCGATACGGCCACTGTGTATTTACAAACGAAGGGTTGGTCAGCTACCGCCGATATGATGCACGACACGACGCGGGTGTATCCGGTTGACGTTCAGAATCTCTTCGTTAACGGACGGCATCGCGTCAGTGCGCTGGAAGCGGCTCATGCGGGGGTTGATACCAATCGGACGTTTTTCATGCAGTTCATCAATAGTCATCTTACTGACATTGATGGGGATAATTTTGAACTGACTACCCATGTAAAAACCTCGCCTGACCGAGCGGGCGTTCGCTGTTCGCAGGTGGGTGTTGCCGTTTGGGGCGAGTCGTCGCAACACACCTTTGACGTAATGAAGCCCGGCTGCGTTCACTGGATTGACTTGCAGCTATCTGACGTTTCCAAAAATGGCTCCCGCGATGATTTAAGTTTTCTGGGTGCTGATCTTCGTTCGGGCGGAACCTTAACGCTGAACGTTATCGACAGGCAAGCCCGAATTTTTATCAATAACCGAAAGGTATACGAAACCCACTACACGAAGCCGCTCAAGCGCGTGTATGGGGTTAGAATTCGGTTTTCGGGCGTCGGTACGGTCAACTCGTTTGTGCTGAAAGATTTGAAAACGGGAAAGGTGTTTGACGGGAGTTTCTGATCTGATTCGAGAACGAATATACAGGCATAGACAAGTTACCTCATCGAAACCTTTGCCAGCTCAGGCTGACTCACCGTACCTTCCGCTACCGTGACGATATAGGCCCGACCGCCAGCCCGCTCAATGGCTTCTGCTACGGTTTCGGGATTATTCGGCGCATAGGCGAACATACAGCCGCCCCCGCCCGAGCCGTTGATCTTACCACCTAACGCACCCGCGGATAAGGCAGCGTCGAGCATCCGATCAATTTTGGGCGTCGAAATCCGCTGGGCATCGCGTAAGTTGGCATGGTGATCCGTCAACAATTGTCCAAGTTTAACGTCATCCAGTGGGCTGTCTGCGTTTGCCGAGGTTTGAAACAAGGCCAACGCTTCCCGTAAAATATCCCGATTCGACAGCGTTCCTTTCAGTAAGATGTAATCGTCTTTGGTTAATACGTCCTTGTAGGTTGAAATGGACGAGATTGGGGTAGTATGCAAAGAGAATTCTGGATTCAAGGTGGCCAACTGTTTCGCGATACGTAGCATGCCGTACTTTACCCGCCCCAAAATGCCAATGGTATCTTTTGGCTCCTGCGAGTTGCCTAGCACGAATGTTCCCAGTTTGGGTTGATACGTATCCAGGTGAATGGCCGGTTGTGATTCCAGATAGATAACGCCACCTACTGCCGTTGAATAGTGATCCATCATGCCGCCCGGTTCGCCAAATTCCAGTATTTCGGCTTCGTAAGCCAGTTCTGCCAGCTGCATAGGCGTTAACACCTGCGGATTCTCGGCTAATTGACTGAGTACATTAAGCCAGGTAATCAACAGTGCCGATGAACTCGAAGTACCCGCATTGATGGGAATTTCACCGCTGACCTCACCGTCAATACCACTACCAAAGTGAAATCCTTTCCGAAGCAATACGTTGATGGCGCTCCGGAAATAATCCCGATCATGGGTATACGCCAGCGGTAATTCAGTTAAGCTGAACCGCGCCTGACTACCAATATCCGGTAAATCCAATTGAACGATCGGCTGGCTGGTACGTTCGGCGGTTAGTTGAATCCGGCAGGAAATGGCTGCGGCAATGACGGGAAGCCCCAGGTAATCCTGATGCTCGCCAAACAGGCAGATACGGCCGGGGGTAGAAACGGTGATGGCTTGGTTATTCATGTCATTCTAAAAGCTATTGATTAGACGTAGCGGCTAGTTTCGGGGCAATGATCTCCCACTCATTAATGTGAGCCGGTATGTGTTCGCGCGCAACAATCGCATCAAATTGAGTAATTAAATCCGGGTGTTGAGCTGCTACGTTGGTGGTTTCCCCTTCATCGTTACTCAGGTCGTACACTTCCCAGGGACCTTTGCGATTTTTGCGGATGCCTGTCTTCACCGCTTTCCAATTTCCCAGTCGGATGGCCAGTTGCCCGCCTTTTTCGGGATATTCCCAATAAATGTAGGCATGCTTTTTCTGGCTAACCGACTGCCCCAGTAACGTCGGGAGAAAGGAAATGCCATCCGTTTTTACGGGCTGCTTATAGCTAACCAGTTCGGCCAGCGTAGCCAGCAGATCAAACTGAACCGATACGTGATCAGTCACTTGCCCGGCCTTGATTTTTCCCGGCCAGCGAGCCAGCATGGGTTCGCGGATGCCTCCTTCATACACGTCCATTTTCAGGCCCCGTAGCTTGCCGACACTATTAAAATAAGCCGCTTCGACCCCTCCGTTGAACGTAGCGCCGTTATCGCTTGAAAACATGACGATGGTGTTTTCATCAAGCTTCAGTTCTTTCAGCAGTTGCATCAGCGCGCCAACCTGCTTGTCCATGTACGTAATCATGCCCGCATACGTAGCACGCGGATAGGGCGTGGAAGCGTAACCCTTCTGACCCAGATAAGGCTGCTCGACGGTCCCCTTGTCGCCGAACTTTCCGACGTATTCCTGAACCGCGGCTTCGGGCGCCTGGAGGGATGCGTGCGGAACAGTAAAGGGCAGATAAAGAAAGAACGGACTGTTTTTGTGTTCACGCACAAACGCCTGCGCTTTCTGCGCCATTTTGTCGATGGCGTACTCCTTGCCCCGGTAATAGGCAAAGGCTTCGGGCGTAGCGGTTTCGGGGGTTAGTTTCCGGTGAACGTCGATAACCGGATTGTTCAGCTTGTCGGGTTTACCGTTCTCCCAGAGGTGTGTCGGGTAAAAGTTATGCGCCTGTTTCTGATCCAGATAGCCGTAGAAATAATCGAATCCCTGCTCATTCGGATTGCCGGTTGTGTTGGCCATGCCCAATCCCCATTTGCCGATGCAGGCCGTTGTATACCCCGACTGTTGCAACATTCTGCCAATCGTAAAGGCACCCGGATACAACGGCATCTGGCCCCCTTCGAGCGAATCGGGAAAGCCGCCCATTTCGTAGTTGCCCCGGATGTAGGAATGACCACCATGTTTGCCCGTCAGGAGCATACAGCGGGCGGGGGCGCAAACGGGCATACTCGTGTAATGCTGGGTAAAGCGCATGCCTTCGCGGGCAATCTGGTCCAGGTTTGGCGTACGGATTTTCTGCTGCCCGTAGCACCCCAGCTCGGCGTATCCCATATCATCCGCGTAGATGTAAATGATGTTGGGTTTTGTGGAGGCTCTGGGTGTGTAACTAATGAACAAATAGCTGGTTAGCAGGAGTAAGGACGTAGCTAAGGCTGGCAGGAAGAGTTTAGGCTGTCGGGACGTTTTCATACGTTCAGCGGGGTAGTTGTCGGCGATATACAATGATGGCGCGGTCGAAAGGAACAATAACCGCGCCATACATAAACCAACCTATTTATTAAAATTTGGATTTTGCTCGAGCGCCGGATTGAACTGAATCGCGGTGGAGGGAATGGGCCATAGGTAATCGCGCTGAGCGTTGAACCGACGCGTTGCCACCACGACGCCCTTAAAATTCCTGACCGTCGCGTTCATGACGATTTCCGCTGTTTTCCAGCGCCGAATATCCGCGTAATACAGTCCTTCGCCCGCCAGCTCGATCCGTCGTTCATGCCGGATTTCGTCCCGCATCTGGTCTTTTGTTAGCCCGACTGTTACGTTGGGCATACCCGTCCGTTTCCGAATCTGATTCAAGGCGTCGTAGACCGTAGCATCCGGGCCAGCGGCTTCATTCTGGGCTTCGGCATACATCAGAAGTATGTCCGCGTACCGTAGCAGAATGTAGTTGATTTCCGACTGACCATCGGTCTTGATCGTAGCAGGTACGACATTATCCTGATAGATGGTGTACTTTTTCTGAGCATAACCCGTCTGCGCAAACTGATTGTCTTTCACGACGGCACCCAGATAGGTGCTACCCGGATAGGCGTATGCCTGATAAAAACGCGGATCGCGGTTTTCGTACGGTTTCTGCGGGTTGTACAACGATGATGTCGTAATGCTTTTTCCATCGGTCATGTAAAAGCTATCGATCAAATCCTGCGTAGGAGCAGCATTGTCGTAGCGTTGCAGTGATACGTCGAAGCTGTTGGTTATTTCCGGAAACTTAAACTGTATGTCGAAAATTACCTCTGAATTGCCTTCGTTTTCCAGCGTAAATACGTTCCGGTAAACAGGAACCAGGCTATACGTTTTCAGGTCCATGACGGCTTTTGCCGCCGTAGCGGCTTCAGTCCACTTGCCCGCATACAACAGCGTCCGGGCTTTCAGGGCCAGTGCTGCTCCGCGCGTAATGCGCCCTTTATCCGTGCCGGTATACGTCAGGGGTAAATCAGGGGCGGCTGCGTCCAGATCGTTCAGGATCTGCGTCCGCACTTCATCCACCGAATTGCGCGGTAAAGTGCTTTGTTCCAGAGCAGGTTTATCAACGATCAGCGGAACGCCACCATATAACGTAATCAAATCCAGATAGCCCAGCGCGCGCAGAAATTTCGCTTCGCCAATAAGCCGTTTCCGTAACGCATCCGCCATAGTGACGCGACTGATGTTGGTCAGTACGTCGTTAGCCCGGCCAATAACGCGGTAATTCGCCGTCCAGCGGCTGGTAATGATCGCGGAATTGGCCGCGTCATGATTACCCAGGGCAATGATGTTGAACCCGTTCGTATTCACGTAATTATACGAATTGGGGGTCAGATCGTCGAAGAGCAGTGGCGTTTCTCCGCCATACAAATTACCATTGGTTAACGCGGCATACACACCCGAAACAGCGGCTATGGCCTGCGATTCGGTTTGCCAGTAGTTCTGCTCCGTATAGCGATCGGTAGGACTGACGTCTAAAAACTGTTCTTTACAACCCAGAACGCCAGTCAGTAACAGGAAGAGGGTGAGCTTTTTCATGATTGATAGCGAGCTGAGGATTAGAAACTGACGTTTAGGCCGGCGGTAATGGTCGAGGCTGATGGGTATTCGTACAGCGTACTGGTATTGATGGTCCGTTCAGGGTCTGCCAGTTTGAACGGCGACCAGGTTACCAGATTCTGCGCGTTGGCATACACCCGAACCGAACTGATTCTGGCTTTCTGCGTAAGCGCTTTGGGTAGCGTATAACCAATCTGAATGTTTTTCAGCCGCAGATACGACAGATTATACAACCAGAAGGTCGACGCCTGGAAATTCTGCGGATAGCCATTCGACGTTGTCAGTCTGGGTAACGAAGCGTTCGGGTTGTCGGGCGTCCAGGAGTCGGTTAGCCAGTTGCGCGTAACTCCCGCTCCGTTGTTGAACGGCTGTGAGTAGTTTAGTGTCGGGAACGTATTGATGCCCTGAACCCCCTGCAACAGTGCCGAGAAATCGAATCCCTTCCACTGAGCCCCTACGTTGACCGCGTAGGTGTATTTTGGGAACGTAGTACCGGTAATGATCCGGTCATTATTGTCGATTTTATTATCGCCGTTCACATCCCGGTATTTAATATCACCCGGCTGGGTGGCGGCATTCTGGACCGGCGACGCTTTCACTTCATCGACGTTCTGGAAAATACCAATCGCGTCCAGCATGTACCAGGAGTTGATGGGGTAACCTTCCTGCGAAATGGTGTTTGTTCCGTACAGGACCTGCCCGCCCAGATTCGTGATTTTATTCTGGTTATACGTTACGTTTCCACCAACATTATACTCCAGCGATCCCAGTTTGCTGCGGTAGCCCAGCGCGAGTTCGACGCCCCGATTTTCGACGTCACCAATGTTACGTACCGGTCCTGTAAGTGCGCCCACCTGGGCGGGTAACGTAACGCGTTGCAGGATGCCGGATGTTTTCTTGACGTAGTACTCAAGCTCGGCGGTGAGTCGATTATTGAAAAAGCCAGCGTCCAGACCGATATTTGAGATGGTCGTCGTTTCCCAGGAAATGGCTGGGTCACTGAGCGTATTGACGGCGGTTCCGTTCGAGACGGTATTGTTGAACGAATAATTCTGCGCGATGTCGATCGCATTCACGTAACTGAAGTTATCAATGGCCTGATTCCCCAGTTGTCCCCACGAAGCCCGTAGTTTCAGGTTCGACAGGTACGACGCGTTTTTTAGAAACGCTTCCTCGTTGATACGCCATCCAGCCGATACGGACGGAAAAATTCCCCAGCGATTTCCCTGGGCAAAGCGGGTAGAACCATCGTACCGGAAGTTCGCTTCGAGTAAATACCGCTCATCGTAATTGTAATTGGCCCGGCCAAAATAAGAAACCAATTTATAGAGCGCCGAGGTGCCCGTCACCTGTGGGTTCAGCGTTCCGGCGTTTAATTCCGTCAGGCTATTATCCAGAAATCCTTCGCGGTAGGCCGAGAAGTTGCTGTTCTTAAAGGTTTCGGCACTGAACCCCAACAGACCACTTAGGTTATGTTTCCCGAACGACTGATTCCAGGTCAGCGTGTGGAACATCGTCAGGTTCAGTTCGTTGTTTTGCAGCCGATAAGCGCTACGGGGAATGCCGCCGTAATCAATCGAATTGGTTACGTTGTTGACGGGGTCGTACTGGGGCGTAACGGGCACAAAACGAGACCGTAATTCGCTGTAATAGTTGGCTGCCAGACTGATCTTGTACCGAAAATTGGCCGGTAACTGGTATTCGGCAAAGACGTTGGCCAGCGTACGTAACGAACTGACGGTATTGCTGCCTTCGGTTGCCAGCGCCCGTGGATGCCGGAACACCTGATGCCCGCCAGTGCGTACCCACGTATCGCCATAACGGCCGTCGCTCAGGAGATCGGGCTGCGTGGGTAATGCCCGGAAGGACAGGTTCATTAAATACGCATTGCCGACAACTGGTTCGTTTCGTTCCCAGTAAGTTCCCTGCACATTAAAACCCACCTTTAACCGGTTGTTGATATCCGTCGAGATATTGGAACCGAGTGAATATTTATTTGCTTTCGATCCGATCACTATGCCCTGCTGGTTCAGGTAACCCAGTGAAAGTGAGTAGGTCGTTTTTTCGCTTCCGCCCGAGAAACGCAGGTTGTGCTCCTGAATAGGCGCTTTCCGAAACAGGACATCGAACCAGTTGGTGTTGGGATAGCGGTCCGAATCAGTCGGGTTGGCCTTGAACGCATCGATCATCGTCTGGGTGTATTCCGGCTGTTTCCCTTCGTTGACCAGTGCCCGGTTTTTCCCTTCCATATAGTCAACGGAACTGAAAACTGCATCGGGCAGGTAGGTTACCTGCTGAACACCCTGGTAAATGGAGTAATCCACGCGGGCCTTGCCTTTCTGCCCCGATTTGGTAGTGATTAGAACAACACCATTGGCAGCCCGGTTGCCATAAATAGCGGCAGAGGCCGCATCTTTCAGGACCGAAATGGTGGCAATATCGTTCGGGTTTACATCCCGCAGGCTATACGCAATCCCGTCGACCAGCACCAGTGGGTCATTATTGCCCAGTGTTCCCAATCCCCGAATCCGAATCGTTGCGCCATCGCCACCCGGTTGGGCCGTTGGCTGATTGACATAAACACCCTGAACGCCCTGCAACGCCTGCGTCGCATTGGTGAGGGGACGGTTTGAGAGGAATTTGGCATCTACGGTAGAGACGGCCCCAGTTAAATTGACCTTCTTCTGCGTACCGTAACCAATGACGACTACTTCACTCAGATTCTTGTTATCGCTAACCAGCCGAACATCAATTGTTGTCTGGGACCCCACCGTAATTTCCTGCGAGGTGTAGCCTACGTAGCTGAAAACCAGCACCGCCGAGGCGTCGGAAACGCTGAGTTGGTACCGACCATTTCCATCGGTCGTGGCTCCCCGCGATGACCCTTTAGCCACTACGTTCACACCCGGTAGACCCTGACCATTTTCAGCATCGACAACGGTACCGCTGAGTCCAACGGGTGTTTGAGCGACGGCTGTTCCTGCCCGAAGCAACAAACCGATGAGCAGGTATGAATACGGTCGGAGCCATTTACGTTGTCGAGTAAAGAGGTTCATGGATGTCTGCGGTTTGGAAGAGGGATGCTTTTGTAAATCGGACAGGTTTAGGGAAGTACAGCTACGTTGATGTTTGGAGACTGAGGTTGAGCGGGTCTTGTGAGATCAGTTTTGAGGGGCGTATACGTATCGAAGAAGCCACAATTCCGGAGGAAAAAGCGCTTGTTATCCTTCAGTCCACCCGCGTAATCCATCCGAAACGCTTTTTTTGCCGTATTGTCGCCGGTGAACTGGGCTTTCGTTAGTTCCTGCCACTGGCCGTCTCTGCTTCTGACCCATTGGTTCGAGAAGTCCACTTCCCGCTGGATGTTGCCTGTCTGGGGGGTAAAATTTTCGAGGAAGGAGTAAAGCGATTTCAGATACGTTGTCGTTTTGGGGCGTTTGAAACTGGCGATCAGTTGCCAGTTGGTGGCATCGGGTGCCCTGAAGTAAGCCGTGTAGGTCGTGTAGCCATTCTCCACTGGCTGACCACGTAATAGGAACTTATAGGTCTGACCGGCCACCCAGTTGTACCGCAAATAACTCTGCCCGCCGGAGCCTTCGTTGCCAAAATCATTGGTAACGACATCCGCGCCTTTTCTGTCCAGCAAAATCTTTTGATCGTCAGGAATCTGGCTGGGGTTATCCGTCTTGAACGGACTCCAGACCGAGAAAAGAATCCGTCGTTCCGTCGGTGAGTTGACCTGCATGCCGAAATAGCCTTCGCCAAAGCCGTTGGCCATGTAATACGACCCGATGATGTCGCTGCCCTTCGGTACTGTCACTTCATTATAAAACCATTCGGCCTCAACACCGTCGGGAATCGGATAGCGCAGATGCACCGACGGTCCGCGCCGACCCCAGTAAAAAAAGTTGCCCTCATTGTCCCGAACGAAGGCAGTGCGTTCATCGATAACTTCACCACTGATACCGAAATTCGTTACGTCGGCATACGTAGCGCCCGTTTTGCTAATGCCTTGCAAGACTATTTTTATGTAACCCGCTTTCGCAACGGACCATTGGCCTAGTGGATAATCAACAAACGTACTTCCCTGTACGTCAACCTCTTTCGATTGGCCCAACAGCGTAACACGTAGTCGACTTTTGCCGTCGGCAACGCGTAGGTTGATGGATAGATTTAGTGAACCTGCTTTGTCAAATCGGACATACGTCGTCACCGTACTCGCCGGGCTGGACCAGTTTGTCAAGCCGTCTTTCGAAATGGTTTTGTCTCTTTCTAATTCATTCGTTACCCAGCTATTTCCCCCGATAGGCACTCGAACCAGATTCGCTTCATGACCGGTATGTGTTTTATCGGGTGTACCGAAATGCATACAGGTCGTCAGAAACAGGCAGATTTGTATCCAGTTGAGGACGTTCATTTCAGAAAAGGATTGATCCAGGTTCGGCGTGGTCTGATTGATCAGTCCAACTCAATCAGACTACGCCGAACGCTATTCTATTTCAAAGAGGGTTCTGCTTCAGGTTTTTATTGAGTACGATCTCCGACTCTGGTACCAGATTGACCAACTGTTTGTCGTCGGGCAATACGGTCTGCTGGCCGTTTGTGGTGTTGTGGAAGCCCGGATAGTTGCGAACCAGACTCCGGTTGTTGCGGAAGATGTCGTACGGGCGGTGGCCTTCGAAAGCCAGTTCCAGCCGACGCTCCTGAAGCACTACGTCCAGCACGGTCGGTAACCCTTTCAGATCGGCTACGGTATACAGCTCCGTTCCTGTCAGGCCTGCCCGCTGTCGGATCAGGTTCACATCCGCAATGGCTTTGGCGTTGTCACCCATTTTGGCGTAGACTTCGGCCCGATTCAGGTACATTTCCGCCAGACGTAGTACGATAGGCGAACTCAGCGTTGGAATACCGCCCTGATTGGAAAACTTCGTGATGTATACTTTATTGATGCCATTCCGCTGTTCCTGCGCACCGGCGCTCGTCAGCTTTTTAACCAGGAAGGACCGGCGCTTGTCGTTCGGAAACTTGTTAACCAGGTCCTGATACTCCTGCGAGGCATACACTTCGCCCCAGCCAATGCCGCCCGGTGAGGTGTAGTACATCGACCCGATTGCACTGAAGCCCCGGTCGTCTTTCAGCGTGTGTTTGATGGCGAAAATAACTTCCCGATTCTGTTCATTTTCTAGAGTATAAAAATCAGGAACCTGCGTGGGCGTAGCAAGGGCAAACCGACCATCGGCAATGACCAGATCGGCGTACTTGAGCGCATTGGCGTTATCGTTCATGTACAGATATACCCGCGACAGCAGCGCGTTGGCAGCCGCCGGACTAGCGTAACTACTGGTGCGAACGGTTGTCATCAGTTTGATAGATCGCTGTAGTTCACTCACAACGAACGCATACACATCTTTAACCGTAGACCGGGTGGCGTTGTCATCCGCTTTCGAGTCGGTTTTAATGATGATGCCCAGGTTTGTTTCCGGACTCTGTGTGTACGGGCGACCAAACAGGCGAACCAGATCGAAATGAACCATGGCCCGCAGAAACAGATTTTCGCCCAGAATCTGGTCCAGTTCTTTCGATGTACCTTCTTTGACGGCTTCAATCACCTTGTTGCAGCCCACAATGACCTGATAGCCTTTTCGGTAAATCTGCAACGTATTACCCTGATCAGAAGTATGGCGGTACGTATAGGTCAGAAATAACGGATCGGTCGTGGTGCCGCTCAGGGTGACGTTATCGCCCGGATACTCGTTCATGATGTACAGATTACGGGTGTAATCCGAATCTTTAATGAACGTGTAATTGCCATCCGTAGCGGCTCGAAGGCCCTGTGCGTTTTGCAGAATGGCATCCTCGGCCAGACCGTTATAGGGTTTTTTGTCGATGCTGCATGCCCCCGCCAGGAAAAGGATACCCAGCAGTGGGAGACGGGAAAAATAGGATTTCATAGGTGGTGTTGCTTAAAAACCGAGTTGAACGCCAAAAACAAATTTTTTGCTGAACGGATACTTCGTTCCGACTTCGCCCGTTTCCGTTACGTCCGGATCGATACCCGAAAACTTCGTGACGGTGAACAGGTTATCCGCCGAGGCAGTCAGCCGTACGCTACCCAGCCGGGCTTTGCTAACCACCGCTTTCGGTAGGTCGTAGCTCAGACTGACGTTACGTAGGCGGAGGTAATTACCATTTTCGAGGAAGCGTGATGACGGGCGCTGAGCGTTTTTGTTGCCGCCGATTACGTATTTGGGGTGTGTTGCTACGTCGCCCGGTTTTTCCCAGCGGCTCCAGCCATCCTGCAAAGCCAGCAGGTTGTAGCGGTCATACGCACCATCGTTGTCGAACAGGTTCCGGTCGCCGTTGTAGAGCGTTACGCCCGTGGCATACGTGAAGAACGCGTTTAGCTCAAAACCCTTCCAGTTAAGCACCTGCCGGATGCCACCAAATGCCTTTGGATTGGCATTGCTGCCGATAAACTGAAGAGCGGCTTCGTTGTAGTTGTTCGTCGTCGTAACCGTACCATCGGTATTGATCTTTTCCCAGAGCGGGTCACCGGTTGGCGCATCGACGCCCGCCCACCGACGCATATACCAGCTGTTGAGGGGCTGATCCAGGGCAAACGGACGCATTCCATTGGCCACAAACGTACGATCCCCGTAGAGCGCCGTCAGCCGATTCCGGTTCATACCCAGATTAGCTTCGATCCGCCATTTAAGCGCCGTTTTTTGGAGAATATCGGCCGATAAAACGATTTCAATTCCCTGATTGCGCACGGCGCCGATATTTTCCGTAATGAACGAATACCCACTTGTTCCCTGCAAAGGCCGATTAAAGAGCAGGTTGTTAGTCAGGCGGTTATACAGATCGACGGTTACGTTTAGCCGGTTCCACAACGTAACGTCGACTCCGAAGTTGGCGTTGTTGGAGACTTCCCACGACAGGTTTGGGTTCTCGATTCGGGTAGGTGTTGCTGATGGGGTACCCGCGTACTGGCCCGTCAGACTGTATAAGCCCTGCGCGGCATAATCGTTGATCCCATCGGTAAGACCCGTGGGGCCATATCCATTGGTTCCGCTGGCACTGCCCGTGGTCCCGTAACTAAGCCGGAATTTTAGGTTGTTCAGGGTTGAGTTGTTGTTCAGGAACGCTTCGTTGGAGGCAATCCAGGTTACCCCCACGGCGTAGAAATTGCCGTATTTTCGATCACGCCCGAATTTCGAAGAACCGTCCCGCCGGAACGACGTAGTGACCAGATACTTTTCTTTGTAGCCGTAGTTCGCCTGGAACAGGTAAGACGAAAAGGCGTTATCCATTTTCGTGCCGTTGATACTCTCGGGCTGCGACGTAGCGTCCAGAATGGTTAGCCCCGAGAAGATTCCCTTGCCCGTTGCGCCCAGTGATGAAAATGCGTTCGTCTGATACTCGTACCCGGCTAATCCATCCAGGCTGTGGCCACCCTCAAAGCTGCGTCGGAAGCGTAACAGATTAGACGTCAGTAAGCTATAAACACGGCTGTTGTAATTCGTAAGGCGGCCCTGTACGTCGGCGGCCGCATTTCCCCGCAGGTCCTGGCTGGTCTCGGTGCCATAAAAACTGGTTTGCGCCCGGTTCGTGGTTGAGAGCGAAAGCCAGGGCAACAGGTCGTATTCGGCTTTCAGAAGCACATCTCCCGCCAGCGTGTTTTCTTTAAATGTGTTGAATTGCTGATTGTAAATGAAGTTTGCATTGTCGCGACCGTACCATTTCTTGGCTCCAGTGATTGGGTTATACGGCACGCCATTGTAATACGGATCATCGTAAGGCAGGTATGTATACGCGCCATAGAGGGAGCCGTTGCTGTCGTCGTACCCCCGCGTATACGTACCGGCGCTGTTCAGACTTACCCGAAATTTTTCGCTGAGGTTATGGCTGAAGTTGAGCCGTAAACCAAACCGGTTTAACCCCGTTCCTTTCAGAATCCCATCTTCCTGATAGTAGTTGCCGCTCAGAAAGAAACGCGTTTTATCGCTGCCACCCGCTGCGCTCAGTTCGGCCAGTGTATTCGTCGCCGGACGAAAGGCCTGATCGAACCAGTTGATGTTGGCATTGGCTTCGGGCGCAGGCAGATAATCGTTGACGTTGCTCGTAGGACGATCGCGCTGAAAAACAGCTTTTTGCAGGTCATACAGTTCCTGCCCATTCATCAGACGGAAATTACCCAGACTTAAGTAGCCAACGCCTTTGTTCAACCGGGCCGTAATCTGGGCTTTGCCGGAAGTGCCCCGTCGCGTCGTCACGACGATTACGCCATTAGACGCCCGCGCACCGTATAAAGCCGTAGAGGCTGCATCCTTCAGGACCGTAATGGACTCAATATCGCTTGGGTTGGGAATTCCACCAATAACCCCGTCCACGACGTAGAGCGGATCAGAGTTAGCCGTTAACGTACCGATCCCCCGGATAAGCACTTTGGGCGGGGTGCGAGGGTCGCCGGAGCTATTGCCGACAAACACACCGGCGGCTTTGCCCTGTAGCAACTGCCCGACGTTATTGGACGTTACGTCTTTCAGTTCTTTCGCACTAACGGCCTGCGCGGCACCCGTCAGGTTTTTCTGCGTCGTGGTCGTATAACCGAGCACCACAACCTCGTTCAGACTTTTGTTATCGCTGGACAGTTTTACGTCGATGGTCGTCTGGTTGCCCACCGTGATTTCCTGTGACGTATACCCCACCGAGCTGAAAACCAGGATTGTCGCTGGCGTAATGCCTGTTAGTTGATAGCGTCCGTTGCCGTCGGTCGTGGTTCCCCGCGACGATCCTTTGCTTACCACGTTGACCCCTGGTAGACCTTGGCCACTTTCCGGATCAGCCACGGTTCCGCTAACGGTGCCTGCGGTTTGCGCAAAGGTAGCCACGGTCAGCAAAGCCAGTCCGAGCCCGAAAAGCCAGCGCGCCGACTGGCAATACCTCGTTTGTAATCGTGTAAAGGTGTTATTCATAGAAGTAAGTGGTTGTATAAGAGAGCTGGAATTAATAGGGAGGTGGGCTTACGGTGTTTTTTCATTCTCGCCGGGTTTTAACGGCAGCGGCCGACCGTCCGGCGAGAATGAAAACTTTTAGCGAATCAATACACTTCGTTCAGGCCAAAGATGGGCTTGTTGGTCTTCCATTTTCCGCGGGTGAAATCCGGAATATCGACGGCTTTGCTTCCTTTGGCGATGCTTTCTTCCGATAATGGACTGATGGCACTCCAGGCCGCTGCGTCGTACACGTCGATTGGGGGAGCTACCTGATTTTTGATCGATTCGATGAAACCACGTAGTACGAAGAAGTCGATGCCACCGTGCCCCGCGTTCTGAGCCGTTTGCGCGTGCTGTTTCCAGAGTGGGTGGTCGTATTTGTCCTGATAGGGCGCAAAGGGTTCCCACTGGTGCGGCTTAGGGCTGACACCTTCCAGGTAAATCGTATCGCCGTCGTCCATCCAGATGCCCTGCGTACCCTGCGCCCGGAACCCCAGCGAGTAAGGACGGGGGGAGTTGGTGTCGTGAATGATAACAATATTCTCGCCATTGGCGCATTCGACCATGGTTGTTACGACGTCGCCCAATTTAAAATTCACTTTCGCGTTGGGGTGATTGGCCCCACCTTTGTCCACGACGTACTTGTGCAGGCCGCGGCTTTTGGTCGCCATCGACGTTAGCCGCACGAACTGATTGCCCCGGTTGATATTGAGCCAGTGCGCTACGGGTCCCAGTCCGTGGGTAGGGTAAAGGTCGCCGTTGCGATCGACAGAGTGCTGTGTCCGCCAGTGCGCTTCCGAGAAACCTTTCTCGCCAAATTCGGCACCAACGCCACGGGCTGTGCCGTCGTTGAATTTAATGTTACGCAGGTCGTGCTCATACCCGCAGTGTGCGTAGGTCATCTCGCCAAACATCCCTTGCCGTACCATGTTGAGAATCGCCATGACGTCGCGCCGGTAGCAGACGTTTTCCAGAATCATGCAGTGCGATTTGGTTTTCTCATACGTATCGACCAAATCCCACGACTCTTTTAACGTAACGGTTGCCGAAACTTCCACACCCGTATATTTGCCCGCTTTCATAGAGGCAACCGCCATTGGCGTATGCCATTCCCAGGGAGTAGCAATCACGACGCCATCGATGTCGTCGCGTTTGAGCATGTCCAGATACGCGTTGTCGCCTTTCGTGTAAGCGGGTGGAATTTTTCGCCCCGCTTTCTCGATCATGGCGTTGGATTTGGCGATAGAGTCGGGCGAAATATCGCAGAGCGCCGTAATTTCCACATCGGGCCGGTAGAGGGCCTGCTGAAGATGATTGCGTCCGCGCAGGCCAACGCCAATAAAGCCTAACCGCACTTTTGATAGTGCCGGTGGCTGATTGCCCGCCTGCGCTACGTTACAGAGAGAAGGCATAAACGGTACAGCAGCACTGGTTAAGGCTGCCGTTCGAATAAAGGAGCGACGAGAGGTGAGAGACATGAGTAGATCGGGATTTTTCGGAATGGAAAAGTCTGATTTTGTTGACTTTAGCCTTAAAAGAATGATTGAAATTAGTCGAACTGGTCGCTATAATAAAGAGGCTGGAACAAGCGGAATCAGTAATTGTGCCCCAATTGGCCTGCGCAAACGTTTGTCATACCCTGTGCAAACGTTTGTCTAAAACAGAAAATAATTTCGAGTTTATGGCCTAATTGGCTATTTTGTAGAAGCGATATAGCCAACTGATGAAAGAAGCGATTACAATTAAGGAAATTGCCCGTCGATTAAAGATCTCGCCATCTACCGTTTCACGAGCTCTTCAGGACAATCCACGGATTGGACAGAAGACGCGCGAAGCTGTACGTGAACTGGCTGCTCAATTACGGTATGCGCCCAGTCAAACGGCCAGAAACCTCCGTAGTGGGAAAACGGGCGTGTTTGCGATGGTTTTGCCCGAAATTCGGGAGAATTTTTTTTCGGAAGTTGTGAATGGCGTCGAAGAGCTGGCATTTAGTCATCACTATACCGTTGCGCTGTATCAGTCGCACGATTTGTTTGATCGGGAACAGCAAATACTTTCCATGCTAGCGCGTAATCAGGTCGATGGCGTGATGTTGTCGGTTGCAAAAGAATCCCAGCAGTTCGGGCATATTCAGGATTTGATTGATCGGGGTATTCCGGTGGTTTTGTTCGATCGGATACCGCCCAAAATTGAGACCCATCAGGTGGGCTGTGATATGGAGAAAGGGGCGTATGAGGCTACAAAGTGGCTGGCCAGTCGTGGTTTCGGACGTATCGCCCTATTGAATGGACCCCATGCGCTGGTAGCCAGTGAAGATCGGTATCGGGGGTATATAAAAGCTCTGCTGGAGGAAAAGCTGCCCGTGGAAAGCGCCCTGGTGAAACGAGTCGATTTGACTACGGATGATACTTCTCAAAAAATGACGCAGTTGTTGACTACCGCCAATCGACCCGATGCGGTGCTGGCCTTTAATGATTACGTAGCGCTGGACGCTATGCAGGTTTGCCGAAAAAATGGCCTGCGAATCAATGAAGACATTTCGTTTGTCAGTTTCGCCAATCTGCCCCTGACGGCGTATATGGACCATTCACCCCTGGCCTCGGTTGAGCAGCACCCCTACCAGATTGGCCGAAAAGCCGTTGAGATTCTGCTGTCAATTGTTGAATCTACACCAGATGATCAGGACAATGGTTTTCAGCGGATTATGCTGGATCCCGAATTAGTCATACGAATGCGGCAGGGTGATTCATCGAACGATTCACGTTGAAATAAGGTTATGAATCGCCTGTTTCGGGATGCGTAACTAAGCCCGAAGCAAACTTAACTTAACGAAATTGCCAGATGGATTTACAAATCGACGGTAAGGTTGCCTTTGTCAGTGGCTCAACGGCTGGCATTGGCTATGCCACTGCAAAACGGCTTTTAAACGAAGGCGTGCAGGTTATTATCAACGGACGGACGCAGGAGGGGGTTGATAAGGCCGTAGCCGAATTAAAAGCATCGGGTAGCAATCAAAACGTATCGGGCATTGCGGCCGACTTTTCAAAGCAGCATGAGGTGCAGCAATTAATCGATCAGTTGCCGAACATTGATATCCTGATCAATAACGCCGGAATCTTCGAACCCAAGCCCTTTCAGGATATTCCCGATGAAGACTGGTTTCGGTTCTTTGAGGTAAACGTATTGAGTGGTATTCGACTCGCCCGGCACTGCTTCCCTAAGATGATGGCTCAGAATTGGGGGCGAATTATCTTTGTTTCCAGCGAATCGGCGGTGTTTATTCCTAGTGAGATGATCCATTATGGCATGACAAAAACGGCCCAGTTAGCCGTGAGTCGGGGGCTGGCCGAACTGACAACGGGAACAAACGTAACGGTCAATGCTATCCTGCCCGGACCAACCAAATCAAAAGGTGTTGGCGGTTTTATCGACGATCTTGCGAAGGCCGGTAATAAGTCGGTGGGTGAGGTTGAAGAGGATTTTTTCAGAACCATGCGCCCAACCTCACTTATCCAGCGCTTTGCATCCGTCGATGAAATAGCCGACACAATTGCGTACTACGTTAGTTCGCTGGCGTCGGCTACGAATGGAGCCGCCATACGCGTAGAAGGAGGATTAGTCCGGTCGATCCTATAAAAAGTCAGTGTGCCTGATTGTTAACGCTATAAAAAAAGCGGCCCCGGTGAAGACGGTTTGTACTAATTCGGTTTTAAGAAACCTCACAGGGCAGGTTCTGAACCTGCCCTCACGAAGGCAAACTACGTCTTAGCTCACTTCCTCACTCACCTTAATGACGCCAAGTTCCTGCCCAACTTTGGTGAACGCTTCCACCGCTTGTTTCAACTGGTCCATTTCGTGCCCGGCCGAGATTTGTACCCGAATCCGCGCTTTGCCAGTCGGGACAACGGGGTAAAAGAACCCAATCACGTAAATGCCTTCTTCCAGAAGCCGTGCTGCAAATTCCTGCGCTAACGGCGCGTCATACAGCATGATTGGCACGATCGGGTGCTCACCGGGCAGAATATCGAAGCCCGCGGCTGTCATGGCTTCGCGGAAGTAACGGGTGTTCGCTTCCAGCTTATCACGTAACACCGTGGACGCTTGTAAAATGTCCAGTACTTTCAACGAAGCACCCACAATGGCGGGCGCTAACGTATTGGAAAACAAGTACGGACGTGAACGCTGACGTAACAGTTCAACGATTTCTTTGCGAGCCGCCGTGAAGCCACCCGAAGCCCCACCGAGCGCCTTGCCGTACGTACCCGTGATGATGTCGATACGTCCCAGTACGTTCCGGTATTCGGGGGTTCCGCGACCAGTTTTACCTAAAAAACCGCTGGCGTGGCACTCATCCACCATCACCATCGCGCCGTACTGATCGGCTAAATCGCAGATCTTGTCCAGTTGAGCAATGGTGCCATCCATCGAGAAAGCGCCATCCGTAACGATTAACGTCCGACGGGCCGACGAGGCTGCCTGTAACTGAGTTTCCAGATCGGCCATGTCGTTGTGTTTATACCGGAATCGTTTTGCTTTACACAACCGAATCCCGTCGATGATCGAAGCATGGTTTAGCTCGTCCGAAATGATGGCATCTTCTTCGCCCAGAAGGGGTTCAAAGACACCGCCGTTGGCGTCAAACGCAGCTGCATATAGAATACAATCTTCGGCTCCAACGAACTCAGCCGTACGTCGCTCCAGCTCCTTGTGAATGTCCTGCGTGCCGCAAATGAATCGCACCGACGACATGCCAAAGCCGTGACTGTCCAGCGTCTGGTGAGCCGCTTCGATCACATCGGGATGTGAGGATAAACCCAGGTAATTGTTGGCGCAAAAGTTCAGTACCTCACGACCATCGCGAACGGCGATAACGGAGGACTGAGGAGAAACAATTATCCGTTCGGACTTGTACAGTCCTGCTTCTTTGATGCTGTTCAGCTCTTGCTGAAGTTGGTCTTTGATGGTTCCGTACATGAGATTTATAGGGTTGAGACCAGCGGTCGATAAACCGTCGTCAGGTTCGTAATCATTTCGTGCGTCAGGCGGGGTAGGTCAAACGCCGGTTTCCAGCCCCAATCCTGCCGGGCAACCGAATCATCGATCGTTTTGGGCCAGGATTCCGCGATAGCCTGCCGAAAGTCAGGTTTGTACTGCGTAACGAAGTTCGGGAAATAGGTCTGGATGGCAGCGGTTAGTTCGGCTGGGGTAAAACTCACTCCGGCCAGATTGTACGAAGTCCGCACACTGATCTGCGATTCCGGTGCTTCCATTAATTCCAGGGTTGCCCGGAGCACATCATCCATGTAGATCATGGGTAGGCGCGTATCGGCCGCAAGAAAACACTCGAATGAGCGTCCCTGAACAGCCTCGTGGAAAATAGAAACGGCGTAATCGGTTGTGCCACCCCCCGGCATGGATTGGTAGCTGATCACGCCCGGATACCGTAGCGAGCGAACATCCAGACCGTACCGTTTGTGGTAATAGAGCGACCAGTTTTCAGTGGCAACTTTACTGATGCCATACACCGTAGCGGGGTCCAATGGGGTTGTTTGTGGAGTGTCGTATTTCGGCGCGTGTTCGCCAAAGGCGGCAATCGAGCTGGGCACAAATACTTTTCGAATACCATGCAGTCGCGACACTTCCAGTACGTTCAGCAGCGTCTGCATGTTCAGGTTCCAGGCCCAGATCGGATCACTTTCGCCCTTCGCCGACAGGATGGCCGCCAGATGGTAAATCTGAGTTACCCGATGCCGACGCACTACGTCTGTTAGCCTATCGGGTTTTGTCGCGTCCAATACCTCAAAAATACCGGTGTCAGACGATGGCTTTCGCAGGTCAGCGGCAATGACGTGATCAATCCCAAACTGGTCCTGCAATTGCGGAAGCAGAGCGGTGCCAATCTGCCCATTAGCGCCAATGACTAAAATGGTTTCTCGCGGCATAATCAACGAATGAGAACGTATAGAAACGATAAATGAACTCCCGAAAAGTTTATTAAGGCTGTCCAGGTATTTCCGGTACAAAATTAATTTATCAGATAATAAATAGGTAAAAACAAAATAAATCCGTGAATTTTGTTGAATAATTGATACTCGACCAATAAAATTTCTTTGACGAGTTTGGTGAAAAGACACTTTGTAGAAAAATTTTCGGCATGGATGGTATAGATGATATTGACAAACAACTGCTTCGCTTACTACAGCAGGATGCCAAACTGACAACGAAGGAACTGGCTTCGCAACTTGGTTTAACGTTATCGCCTGTTTATGAACGTATCAAACGTTTGGAGGGACTCGGATTTATCAAGCAATACGTAGCGGTGCTGGATAAGGGTCTGCTTGGCCAGCCCATAACCACGTTTTGTCAGGTGTCGATGCGTTACCACGACAAAGCATTTATCGACAAGTTTGAAGAGGAGGTGCAAAAGCTGGAAGAGGTGCAGGAATGCTACCACATGGCCGGGCAAGTGGATTTTTTGCTGAAAATTCACGTCGGTAGCCTGAACGACTACCATGATTTCGTTAAGTACAAACTTTCCCAAATCGAGAATATCGGCGTATTGAACAGTACGTTCGTGTTAAAAGAGATCAAGCATAATCTGGGCTACTATATTCCTTAGGGTGTGCTTGAAGTAAGCGAAACTACAAACGCGAGCTCGGCGTAGTCTCCAGATTACCGCACCAGTCCGGCATGCTCAAGGGGTCATACCGGGGACGTAGCATACTTCAACTTGAAGTTGTTGCTTAGATTTTCGGTTTTTTTGACTTTTATGGCTTCGTCTATATATCTGGCGCTACGTATGCTCTTATGAAAAAACTGGTTGTATTGTTTTGTAGCCTCATCGTTAGTCTAACGGCGAACGCGCAACGTCAAAAACTCAATCCCAAGACAGACCAAACCGGATCGAAGCCGAACGCGGCCCGGCCGGGCCGCGTTCGGCCGAATATCATTCTGATTATGGCCGACGATATGGGCTATTCGGATTTAGGCTGCTACGGTTCTGAAATACCAACCCCAAACCTCGATAAACTCGCCAGTCAGGGAGTACGATTTACGCAATTCTACAATGCCGCTCGCTGTTGCCCAACGCGGGCGTCTTTATTGACAGGATTGTTTCAGCACCAGGCAGGGATCGGTCACATGACCAAAGAACCGGCCAATCGGATTGATTATGATTACGGGGTTTACGGCTATCGCGGAGAGATCAATCGCAACAGTGTTACGCTGGCCGAGGTGCTGAAGTCGGCCGGTTATCATACCTACATGGCGGGTAAGTGGCATCTGGGTCATGCCACTCCAGATGTACGGCCACGTCAGCGGGGCTTCGACCGATTTTACGGATTATTATCAGGCGCCAGTAGTTATCTCGACCCCATCCAGCCACGCGGTATCTGGCTCGACAACGAACCACAGGAACGCGTGCCCCAGCCGTTTTATACCACCGACGCATTTACCGATCAGGCGCTGACGTTTTTGAAAGACCAGAACGATCAGCAACCGTTTTTTCTGTACCTGGCTTTTACCTCACCACACTGGCCACTGCACGCGTTGGAAAAAGACATCGAACAGTTTCGGGGCAAATACCGCCAAGGCTGGGATGCGCTGCGGGAGCAACGTTTTCGGAAACAGGTGAAGGAAGGGATCGTATCAGAGAAGGGAGGAATTTCGGCCCGTCCGGAAATCTATCCGGCCTGGACTGAGCAGGATACCGCAAAACAGCGCGAAATGGATTACCGCATGGCTGTTTATGCCGCTCAGGTTTATCGCATGGACCAGAATATCGGCAAGCTTGTCGATTACCTGACGAAGGCCGGGAAGCTGGACAATACGTTATTGGTGTTTTTGTCTGATAATGGTGCCTGTCAGGAAGGCGGTATTTTGGGGGGAGGACAAATCAGCGATATCAACGACCCGGCTAAAGCAGGCGCTATTTCCTACGGGGCTGTATGGGCTAATGCCTCCAATACTCCGTTCAAAGGATTTAAACATGTTTCCTACGAGGGGGGCATTGCTACGCCATTAATCATTCATTATCCGGCAGGTACCACGGGACAGAAAGGTCGATTGTCGAATGCGCCGGGTTATCTGATCGACATAATGCCCACGTTTATCGAGGCCAGTGGCGCTATGTATCCGGCCGAAGCCAACGGACAGAAAATTCACCCGATTGAAGGCAAAAGTCTGCTGCCGGTGCTGACGCGGGGAACCCGCCAACCCCACGACTATATGTACTGGGAACATGAGAACATGGGGGCTATTCGATCCGGTAACTGGAAAGCGGTTGGCGTGATTGGAAAGCCCTGGGAGCTGTATAATCTGGAAACGGACCGTATCGAAAAAAATAATGTCGCCAGCGACCATCCCGATCTGATGAAGAAACTCGATCAGCAGTGGAACGATTGGGCGAAGAGCCACTACGTTTTTCCCAAAGGCACGATGAAAGACGATTTCTCCAAAGAGTGGAATTTTTTTAAGACAACGAATTAGGATAAATAGAACCGGACTGGTTCCATCAACTGAGCAAATAATGGTATGAAAAAAGGATTGTTCATCCTGTCACTTTTCCTGATGGCGCTGGCCTCCATTCTGTTCTTAGGGAGTTTCGAAAAAAAGCTACCAGCTACGTCGTCCGCCAAAGCCGCCAACAAACCGAACATCATTGTGATCATGGCGGATGACATGGGTTTTTCGGATTTAGGTTGCTACGGGGGCGAAATCCATACGCCAAATATCGACTATCTGGCCAACAACGGAATTCGCTATACGCAGTTCTATAACACCTCGCGCTGCTGTCCGACGCGGGCGGCTTTGTTGACCGGTCTGTACAACCAGCAGGCGGGTATCGGAAAAATGACCGATGCTGAAGACGAACCTGGTTACCGGGGGCACCTGACGGAAAATACCGTTACGCTGGCTGAGGTGTTGAAATCGGCAGGGTATCAGACGGCGATGGCGGGGAAGTGGCACGTATCGAATACTAACGTTCAGAAAAATCCGCAGGAGCAGCTAGCCTGGCTGAATCACCAGAAAGATTTCGGGGATTTTGCGCCATTGAGTCAGTATCCCACCAATCGCGGATTCGATAAGTATTTTGGCAATATCTGGGGTGTGGTCGATTTTTTTGATCCGTTTAGTTTGGTGAGCGGCACGAAGCCAATCAAAAACGTACCGAAGAACTATTACCATACTGACGCCATCAACGATACAGCCGTTGCTTACATCAAATCCTATGCAAAAACGTCGGCACCGTTTTTCCTATACGTAGCGCAGACAGCTCCCCACTGGCCGCTTCAGGCACTACCCAAAGACATCGCCAACTACAAGGACACGTATAAATCTGGCTGGGATGCGATTCGGAAAGCGCGTTATGAGAAAATGACTAAAATGGGGCTGATTGATCCGGCGAAAACTAAACTGGCTGAGCGCTGGCAGTCAGATCTGAGCTGGGACGCTAACCCCGATAAAGAATGGGATGCACAGGCCATGGCGGTGCATGCGGCTATGATCGATCGGATGGATCAGGGTATCGGCCGTATCATCAAAACGCTACGTGAAACGGGTCAACTGGAGAATACGCTGATCCTGTTCTTGTCCGACAATGGTGCGAGTCCGGAAAACTGCGCGGCTTACGGACCGGGTTTCGATCGACCCAGCGAAACCCGGGATGGTCGTAAAATTACGTACGATCTGAAGAAACAGGTTATGCCCGGTCCGCAAACGACGTATGCATCAATTGGGCAACGGTGGGCCAATGTCGCCAATACACCCTATCAATTCTGGAAAGCCGAATCCTACGAAGGCGGTATTCATACACCATTGGTTGCCTTTTGGCCAGCCGGAATCAAAGCGAAAAAAGGCACCTATAGCGAGCAGGTAGGCCATGTTATGGATTTCATGTCTACGTTTGTCGAGATGGCTGGTGCTACGTATCCCAAGACCTACAATGGCCATGCGATCACGCCGACAACCGGAGTCAGCCTGATGCCATCCTTCCAGGGGAAAGCGTCGCCTGGTCATGAAAAGCTGTTCAATGAGCATTTTGGTGCACGCTACGTACGCTCGGGCGATTGGAAACTGGTTTCGGCTAGTAAGGATACGACGTGGCACTTATTCAATCTGGCAACGGACCGAACCGAAACGCAGGACGTAGCGACGCAACATCCCGATACGGTAAGCCGTCTGAAAAACCTGTGGCAACAGTGGGCCAGTACACATCAGGTATTCCCTAAGCCTGGTAAGAAGAATTGATCCATTCGCTTCAGATGATTCTGTACTAACCAGAGCGTATAAGAGTTGATTAATGATTGCTTTATGGGTAGTATAAGTTTTCTTTTGCTGTTAATTTTTAAATTATTAAATAATGTGATTAACTAACAAGTATAAAAGTTTCATCGTGGGCTTTATTCGGGAATAATGTACTTAAGAGTATATTATGAATTATAAAATCCACATATATATACGTATTAAGTATTCATGGATTCGCAATCACAAAATAGAGGAGAGTACGGAAATAAGAAGCGTAAACAGTTAATGGCATTGCAAGATCCAACGTTTACGCGATGGTTAGCGCTGTATCGTAGTCAGGTTTACGAAATTTATTATCCCGCTCAGCGTATCCAAAAAAGTGAAATCAGTAGTTTGCTGGACCAATTAATATAGTGATATAACCAGCTTTTTCAGTAATTATCAATCTTCCTGTCTTCATGATTGCTGGCGATATTGCCTGTAATTCATTCTTTCCTGTCATACAAGTAGACGCGCTGACCAGGTAAGCAAACGACCTCTTCGTAATTCTTTTCTTCCACTGCATTCAGATGGAAAACGTGTCCGGCAGCCCGAATAAAGGGATGTTCGTTAATTCCACTATCGTCTGAACCTCACTCTCGCTGCAAAAGAGCACGTAGACGTAAAGGTGCAGTTATATTTTCAGGCGTATTTCCTTTTGTCACAGTCTGCTACTAGTACTTGACCAATTTAATGGTTTGCGAAAAAGGTACCACGGGTTTTAACCCGTTTTTTGGGCCAATTCCCGAACGGGTTAAAACCCGTGGTACCGGTGATACGAATTACAGTGGAGCAGTACTAGCCGATAGAGTATCGTGTTAAATAATTTTTAAATACTCCATTCATCAGGCTACGCAGTGATAATAAATGTGACCTTTGCCAACAGTAATCCAATCTACCACTATGATTAAAATGTACCTTTTTTCGTCCCCACTTGTCAATAGGTGGCGGGCTGTGATTTGTTTTTTGCTGACTATTAGCTCGTTAGTAGTTCAGGCAAAAAATCCAGCACACGTATCGCGAACAACAGATATGTCCGATGGGAAAGACGTTGCTGACGTCACCATTACTGGTCGCGTAACGGATGGAACGACCAACGAAGCACTAGCGGGTTGTAGCGTTGTGCTGAAAGGCACCTCGCGCGGCACAACCACCGATGCCAATGGCAGTTACCGTATCGTCGTGCCCAATGCAAACGCGACGCTGGTATTTGGGTTCATTGGTTTCGTCTCGCAGGAAATTGCCGTAGGCTCTCAAACCACCATCAACGTAGCACTGAAAGCATCGGCCTCTGATCTGAATCAGGTCGTGGTTATTGGCTACGGTAGCACCACCAAACGCGATATGACCGGCTCGGTCAAGTCAATTAAAAGCGGAGAATTCAACCGGGGGATCATCAACTCACCGGAGCAACTGATTCAGGGAAAAGTGGCTGGCGTGAACGTAACGTCGGCTAGTGGTGAGCCCGGCAGTGCGCAGAGCATCACCATCCGTGGACCGGGTGGAGTACGTACCGGCAGTACGCCCCTGTTCGTACTCGACGGGATTCCACTCGACAACTCCAGCACGGGTGGATCGACCAATCCGTTAACGTTTCTGAACCCGCAGGATATCGAGTCCGTCGACGTATTGAAAGATGCATCGGCAACGGCCATTTACGGAGCGCGGGGTGCCAACGGTGTGGTCCTGATAACGACCAAAAAAGGTAAGTCCGGAAGCGCTTCATTCACGCTCTCGTCGAACCTGGGGATTTCGAAAATGGCCCGGCCGCTGCCTGTATTTTCGGCGGATGAGTTTCGGCGGCAGGTAACAGCACTGGGTGGTGTTTTAGACGATAAAGGGGCTGCAACCGACTGGCAGAAAGAGATCAGCCAAACGGCTTATACCCAGAATCACAATCTATCCTTCAGCGGGGGAGCGGAAAAACTGACGTATTACGGCTCGTTCGGAATCCAGGACCAGCAGGGTGTTCTGAAAAATAGTTCGCTCAAGCGGTATACAGGTCGCGTTAACGTATCGCAACGGTTCCTGGACGATCGGCTCACCGTCGACGTAAACCTGACGGCTTCGCAAACAGCCAACCAGCGGCCAGGGGGCGATCTAGGCGGAGGAGCGGTCTCCATTGTCGGCAGCGCCATTTCGGCTAACCCAACCTTTCCGGCTTACGATGCGAACGGGAACCCGGCTCAGTATCAGGGTGCTACAAACCCACTGACAACGCTCGCGCTGGAGAAAGACGTAACGACCATTAATCGGGTGGTGGGTAGCATCTCGCCTTCGTTTAAAATTCTGCCGAATCTGGTCTATAAGCTCAACCTGGGCATCGATAATTCCAGCTCAGTACGTGATTTGCAGTCGCTCGCCAACGCGGTGCCGCAGCAGGACGGACGATTGGCCAGTACGTACAGAACGAACCGGAATACACTGATTGAGAACTATTTTACGTATACCTGGACAAAAACCAGCCATAATATGACCGCCTTAGTGGGTCATTCGTACCAGAAGTTTTTCGTTCAGACCCGCGACTGGAGTATCAATAAATTCCCGATTACGCCCGTTGAACCCATTTACAATCCCGGACTGGGCCAGGACCTGTCGCTGGCCAACAACCGGCCAACTGGCTCTGCGTTTGAAAATGAACTTCAATCGTTTTTCGGTCGGGTCAATTATCAGTTCAACGACAAATACCTGCTGACAGCAACGGTGCGGGCCGACGGTTCGTCGAAGTTCGGGACGAACAATAAATACGGGGTCTTCCCGTCAATCTCGGCGGGCTGGCGATTGTCTGACGAAGCCTTTCTGAAGTCAGGACCGTTCAGTGATCTGAAACTACGGGCGGGCTGGGGCCAGACGGGTAACCAGGAAATTCCGGCTAAGATTACGCAGGCGCTTTACACGGCGCAGGTGTCGGGCACAACGAGTTACCCGCTCGACAACACGACCAGTTATCCGGCTGGGATTTCGTACACGCGTCTGGCCAACCCCGACATTCAGTGGGAGGTATCATCGCAGGCAGATGTTGGATTGGATTTTGCCCTGTTCAAAGGCGCACTCTCGGGTTCGGTGGATTATTTCAACAAAGTATCTAACAAGATTCTGCTGGAAGTTATACCGGCCGATCCCATCCAGCCCGCCAGTACGTACTGGACCAACGTACCGAACATGAGCATTGCCAACCAGGGTGTTGAGATTGACCTGAATTATCGGTACGCCAGCCTGAGCGGCTTCCGCTTCGACATCGGTGGAAATATGACGTTTATCAAGAACGTCGTTCGGAATTCGCCTTACTCGGTCATTACGTCGGGATCGGCGCAAGGATCGGGGCTGACGTCGGCTACGGTGAATGGCTACATCAACGATCAACCCATTGGTACGTTCTTTCTGAAAGATTTTACCGGTTTTGACGATAAGGGCATCAGTACGTACCGTGATACGGACGGCGACGGCATCGTGACGGACAAAGACCGGATTGCGGCTGGTAGTGCGCTACCGACCAAGCAGTACAACATCAATACGAGTCTGGCCTACAAAGGCTTCGATCTGGCGATTAATTTTAACGGCGTAGCGGGTAATAAGGTCTATGACAACACGGCCAACTCCAATTTCTACAAGCTGCGGTTGTCGAAAGGATTGAATACGACGCCCGAAGCCATCAAATACTCGAACGAGTCGATTAACAACTCAGCACCCGTGTCGACGCGCTTCCTGAAAGACGGCGCTTTTTTCCGGCTAAACAATCTGGCGTTGGGGTATAATCTGAGTCCAAAACTGATCGGCATGAATCGCTGGATCAATGCCATCCGGATTTCGGTAACGGGCCAGAACCTATTCGTGATCACCAAATACGATGGTTACGATCCGGAGGTCAACAACGATCGGACAGTCAACGGCATTTCGTCGTACGGAATCGACTACCTCAGCTATCCCAAAGCCCGTTCGGTCATTTTCGGCCTCAACCTTACTTTCTAACACCGACAGCCATGAAAAAAATAATCCTCTCTCTACTAGCCCTAGTCAGTCTGGCCGGTACGTATAGTTGCACAAAGCTCGAAGAAAACGTACTCGACGAAGCATCCGTATCGGGTCTGTCCGACAAACAATTGGCGGATGGTAACTTGGCACCGGTTTATGCGCAACTGCCCAATATTTTTCTGCATACCAATTACTTCAATCTTCAGGAAATCTCGACCGATGAGGCCATTCTGCCTTACCGGGGAGGCACCGACTGGGGTGATAATGGCATCTATCTGGCGATGCATCAGCATACAACGACCAGTACGGACCCAAATCTGCTCAGCACCTGGAACTATCTGGTGCAGAGTCTGTCACGTTCTGTTTCGGCCATCAATGCGTTGCCTTTGCTCAAAGATCCGAGCGCGAAAGTGTATCTGGCCGAAGCGCGGGGTATGCGGGCGTACTACTCGATGGTGATGCTCGATCTGTTTGGTATCGTGTTTGTCAAAGAAGACCCACAGGCCACTTCGGCTATTCTACGCGGAGAAGCCGCTTACAACTACATACTGAAGGAGTTAATCGCCGTAGAACCAGATTTGTTGCCCACCGTTGGCCCCGGTCGATTGAGTAAAGGCGCGGCCTGGGGACTGTTGGCTCGTTTGTATCTTAATGGAGCCGTTTACCGCGATCGTTACGCTGCCCAATTTACGTTCCAGTCGGCTGATATGGACAAAGTGATTGAGTACTGCGACAAGATCATCAGCTCCGGTCAGTACCAGTTGTCGCGGGATTATTTCTCGCTTTTCAATCAGACCAACCACGATAATAAGGAACTGATCTTTGCGGTCGATCAACGGGCCGAACTGAACGGCAATAACCGGATGGCGTATTTTTCCCTATCGGGTGATCAGTTTCCAATTCCGGCGTATCCGGCGGCTAATGGTACCGATGGGCCGGGGATAACTCCCGATTATTACCGAACCTGGGTCAGTGCCTACGGTTCGCAGGACCCGTCCGTCGATCCGCGTTTTTACAAACAAAATCTGTCGATCTACTCCAATCCCGGCGATTCGTGCGTGGCTGAAGCGGATTTTAACGTCAATCGGGGGATTTTGCGAGGGCAACAATACGGTCTGCTTCGGGTGAATGGAGCATTCGTGAAATGCCCTGATGGTAAGTTCAAGGTCGGTAGGCTCTTTAACGTAACGCGCAACCGCCCAACGTTACCCGTCAATTTTACGGAGCAGATCAACTTTACCGTGGCGGGCAGCGACTATAACACAGGCTATCGGGTTGAGAAATATGAGTTCAGCAAGAAGTCGACCAGCGGCCGGAACTTGGGCGACGCTGATATTGTGATCGTGCGACTTGCTGACATCTATCTGATGCGGGCAGAAGCCAAATTACGGAAGAGTAACGATGCCGCTGGAGCCTTGGCCGACGTGAATACCGTTCGTGCATCGCGCACACTCACGACGCCACCCCCCGCGCTAACAGCCATGAACCTGGATTTGTTGTGGCGGGAGCGGGGCTTCGAGTTCTATTGGGAAATGCTACGTCGGACTGACATGATTCGGTTTGGTAAATACGAAGGAACCTGGACTGAGAAGAGCGATAACAACGTCCGTAAACGTATCTTCCCAATTCCGCAGACCGCAGTCGACGGGGCGTCGAACATACCGGGGTATCTGGTGCAGAATGAAGGGTATTGAGTAGAATACGTTTGTGTTACAGTATTTGACCCCAGCGGGGTCAAACAATATGATACGTTTTAATTTTGCCTTTAGATAACGCCCATAGAGATATTTACTCTTTTAAGAAGTTCATGGTAAAAATTATTCTGATTGTCCTTACGAGCTTATTTATGATGACCCACGGCATGGCGCAATCTGCTTCGTCATCGAAGGATACGATCCGTTATCAGAATCCGGTTATTGCGGGCGATTTTGCTGATCCGTCAGTTATCCGCGTTGGTGATACGTATTACGCGGCCGGTACGTCGTCGGAATGGGGACCGGCTTATCCAATGTATACGTCAAAGGATCTGGTGAATTGGGCGTACATCGGACCAGTTTTTAAGAAGCTTCCCGCTTGGACCATGGGCAGTTACTGGGCGCCCGAGTTATTTTATCGGAAAGGTATGTATTATGTCTACTATACTGCCCGCCGAAAATCGGATAAGCATTCGTTTATCGGCGTAGCGACGACGCAGGATCTTCGGAAAGGATTCACCGATCACGGCTTGTTGCTCGAATGGACCACAGAAGCGATTGACCCGTTCATTGTTGACGAAGGCGGAAAACTAGTTATTACGTGGAAAGCCTACGGTCTCGATAAGGGTAAAACCATTGAAATTCTCGGGGCTGAATTGTCGCCGGATGGCCTTAAGGTGACGGGCAAATCGTTCTCTTTACTGAAAGCAGACCGCGACAACTGGGAAGCGGGTGGTACCGAAGGGCAGGCTATTTTCAGGCGTGGCCGGTATTACTACATGACCTATTCCGGGAATGCCTGCTGTGGGGCTAATTGCAATTATCAGGTTGGTTTGGCCCGTGCCGAAAAATTACAGGGACCGTGGGAGAAATTCGCCGGGAATCCGGTGCTGGTCAGTAATGATGCGTGGAAATGCCCCGGTCATGGAACCGTCGTTACGACGCCCGACAACCGCTACTTTTATCTGCACCATGCTTACAGTGGTACTGACTTTACGTTTACCGGACGTCAGGGCGTGCTTAGCGAGCTGGTCTGGAATGAAAAGACCCAATGGCCTACGTTCCGCTATGGAACCGCAACCCCTGTGCGGGCTGAATCACCCGCGGGCAGCTCGCAAAAAAAGGAAGATAACGTAGTGGTTGACTTTAACAAAGCAAAGCAAACCATTCCCTGGGTGTGGGATGTGAGCCAGCCTGAGCCTGTTTTTACTGTTCAGAATGGTCAGCTTCAATTCGCGAATACGGCCTCTACGCCAACGGGGAGTTTTCTGGGATTAGTAATAAAAAACGGTACGTATACCTTATCGACTGACGTTAGCCCGAAGGCGAATCTGCTCCAAAGCATCTGCCTGTACGGAGATGCTAATAACGCTCTGGGATTGGGTGTTCAAAAAGGCTCGCTTGAGCTATGGGAAGTAAAGGATGGAACACGTACCGTGCTAAAGACACAACCCTTGGCTGAAAACGCATCTGTCGTTAAACTCCAACTGCGGAGTCGTCTGGGACGTTTATATGAATTCGGCTGGCAAACCAACGAAGGCGCTTATCAACCCCTAACAGAAACACCCCTTGATGGTTCCTTTTTGCCGCGTTGGGACCGGGCTCCACGCGTCGGTATTGCGGTTTCAGGACAGAAAGACGCTACGAGTCTGATCCGTTCCATTTCCATGAAGTACAACTGATCCGTTATGAGTGGAGCAAGCCTCTATGCTCTAGATTTTCCATAGCTGATCAGGATACATGTCTTTATGTATTTATCCGCCATCGAACCAGCTTCACGGCTATTTTTCCCGCATTGGTCAAAAATATCATCGACAGACTGAGACCCGAATTTACCTTTGGCGATCATCTCCGATGCATAATCATGATCCATTCTACACTTGGTTTATTTCACTTCATTTCTGCTTTGTTGGCTATGCTTAGCGGAGCTGTTGTCATCACTAAACCCAAAGGCGGGCTGTTCCACCGACGCATTGGCTACATCTACGTGAGTAGCATGCTACTGCTTAACCTGACTGCTTTTCAGATTTATCACCTATTCGGCCGGTTTGGTCCGTTCCATGCATTAGCCATCGTGAGTCTGTTCTGCCTGATCGGGGGCATTGTCCCCGCACTACTTCGACAACGTATCAAGAATTGGATTCACTGGCATTATTACTTCATGAACTGGTCGATTGTGGGCTTGTACGCTGCTTTCTGGGCCGAGCTTTTCACCCGCACCCTCCCAATAAACCAATTCTGGCCCATTGTTCTGGTTGCCAGTAGTATTACCAGCTGGATTGGGGCCTATTTTATTCGCAAACACGCTCCTCGTTTACTAGCACTACGTAAATAGAACTAGTTCTTCTAAACAATTAAATTCGGTTGCTGTTTATGATATAAATAAAATATACCGTTATGAAAATTGCTGTAGAGAAAGGACAGGATAAAACATTGCTGGCAGATGGCCGCCAACACGTAACGATTACCGATATTGAAGAGGGAGCCAGCGAATACAAAGAGATACCGTTTTTTGCGGTTCGCTTCGAGAACGACGAAGGCTACGTATCCCACCGCTTCTATCAGTCTCCGGCGGGTATGCCAGCGATTATCAGCTTATTTGACGAAGCGGGTATACCGGTTCAGGAAGGCAAAGAGCTTGATACCAAGCAACTAATAGGTAAAGAACTGACCATTGAAGTTGGTGAACGTTCTTATACTGACCCACAAAGTCACAACGAACGGACCCTGAAACAGGCAATTAATTTCCTGGTCAGCTGAGAACAAATTACGGCTAGTATGCTCCTACAAGATGACAAAGCATCGCTAGGGCGTACTAGCCGTATTTCATAGTACAAGTAAAAGATCAGGCAATACCATACTCGCTCATTAATTGACTGAACTGCTGCCAGCCAGCCATATCTGTTTTAATAACGACTCGTTCCTGGGCTAAGTTTTCTGCAGGAATGTCGCGGATTTGAACAACCGTATTGGGCACTTGATTGAGCCGAAATTGTAAATGTCTGGCAAGAGGAGCCGAGAGAGAAAAGTTACCGATGATTCGCATAATTCATTCAATTTGTTGTTTTTAATAAGCCTAACTAATTATTGCGTAAAGTGTTTGGTACTAAGTATTTATGATATAATTTACATCATTAACTTTGATCTTTTAACGTATTGGCAAGGCAGGTCACACCAATAAATCCTTAACGTTTCCTATTTGCTGAAAAGGAGGTTTAGGAACCCGATAAGCGACGGAGTGGCTTCCAGAATCGGATTGAGTCATCATGGATCTCTCGCTTAAGTCCATAGCCGTGTTTCCCCAGAAATTTTCCCAGTGTTCGTTTATCCGTACCAGCAGTGGTATAGCTAACCGATTGAGGATCTACGTGACCTCTAATCCAGTAAGCGCCTTCCCGACGGGCAAAGGCTTCTACTTCCTGTAATAACTGATCCCCAAAACCCTGTTGTTGCTGGGCTTGATCGCTAATAACCAGATCGTTCAGGAAAAAATAAGGCTGGCCTTCATACCATACTACGTATTGCCTAAACTCACCCATCGCATAGCCGATAGGTTGATTCTCGTCGTCGAGCAGGGACAATTGATACGCCTGAGGAGCTGAAGAAAGCTGAGTTAGTTCGACGGTATATGCCATAGTTTAACGGATTTTATATTGCAAATAAAACATAAAATCCGTTAAAACATAGTATTGATGTATTAGTAAGATTAAATTTAATTAGATCGCTCTGGAAATCCAGTCGGCTGACTAATTACCACACACGACTGGCGATTACGTTAATGAAGGCGTTTACCAGTAAGGCAATGCCAAAAGAGAAGGCAACCGAAAACTCGCGTAACAGGAAAACCTGTAGAAAGAGAAACGTAGTGAAACCCAGCAACCCCATCACGAGTCCGCGTAGTGTGGTGATAGTCGCATTACTTCCTTGCTGCGTATGCGAAAAAATGGCCAGTACAGACGTCATGATCGGAAATGGCGTTAAAATGCCACTCCATTTGGGGCCAAGAATGCTGGCCAGACCGGTGATGATAAGTACAAACACAGTTGCAACCCCCATCCGGATCGGAATATCGAACGGAATACGTCGGGCAATAATTGCCTGGCTCGTTGGGAGTGGGAAAAACCGTAATGCCAACAGGGTAAAGGCTATCACAAGCATATAACTCACATATAGATTCAACTGTAAAGAATTGATGACTACAGCGGCAACGGCATACAAGCTATACGAGAGCAGCAGGGTAGGCAGCCAGGTTAGTTTTTTGGATAGTGTCGAATAGCTTAGGCAAAAAATAATTAAGGCCAGAATCCCCGTCATTACGCCCTGAATCGATTCAATAGCAAAAGGCTTGCCCTGTTCAAGAATGAAAAACAGCAGAATAGGTCCGGCGGTCCAGGGCATACTCCCAATTAATCCACCTATTTTATTGCCCCACTTTCGAGCAACCAGCGTGACCAGTGCAATGACGCCCGGAATAAGTGTAAGTTTTATGAAAAGAAGATTCATTCGTTTTCCTGCTTGTATTGGATACCTAAATGAGCTGTGGATTAGTTCATCTTAGTAGACCTACAGTCAACGAATACTACAATAGCTTTCCTTCAATCAGCATGACTCGTTCAATAGACTGATCTTTTAGCGGTACGTATTGCAACCGTTGCGGATCGTCTCGGTAAGCCTCAAAATCCTCCCGACTGCGAAAGCTGACGAGGTGAATCTCGTAAGGATTGCCAAAAGTCGTAGCAACTACCGACGATTTGGGCGGTCTCACCCGGTAGATCAACTCCCCGTGATGCTGTTGAAGCAACGGCAGAACCTGGTCTTCAAACGAGTGAAATACATCCTCCCGGCCCGGTTTTACAAATAAGATTTGGGTGTAATAGATCATGGCTTCGCCTGGTTCTGGTATCGGAAAAATTACGTAGCAGTACCCAAACATGTGGTCTTCCACAAATATACGGTTAGAGCAATTCGCGTACTTGTAACTGTTCCAATACCCGCGGTTTGTAATACCGACCAATAGGCAGCATTTGACCCGGTACGTTGATGCGGGATTCCGTCATCGAAATTATTTTCGCTTTAGCCACGATAAACGATCGATGAATGCGCAGGAATTGCTCGCCAGGGAGTAGCTCCTCGTAATACCCTAATGTTTGGCGGGTAACAATCTGCTGGGTAGATGTAGTGATCTTTACGTAATCCCGCAAACTCTCCAGTGAAATGATTTCCCGAAGCGAAACCCGGATTAACTGACGATCTTCTTTGACGAAAAGGAAAGGCTCTTCTGCGGCTAGCGGAGAGGTTAGTGGAACCGCTGGCTTGTACGTAAATACTTTTCCGACGGCCTTCATGAAGCGATCGAAGAGAATGTGCTTGATGAGATAAGCCAGCACATCGAGTTCATAACCATCCAGCGCGTACTCCCGGTAAGCCGTGGTAAGAATGGTTTTGGGTGGGTTGGGTAACCGATTGCCGGTACGTCGTTCATCACTTCCGGCTTGCTTTTTTCCACTTTAAAAATCAGTTCGCTCGGGCTTAGATAAGTTGAATCCTGGACCGTATTCGGCGCACATTTGGCTACCATATTGCCGGCCCTGAACGACATCATCTGAATCTGATCAGAACGTGTTACCTGAATGCGTAGCTTTGAGAGAAGGAAACGCTTAGTTGTAAAGAATAACTCGATTCGTTAATGAATCTAACCCGGTTACTCATTCTTCATGCCGTCGTTACGTTCGCGGCTGGTGTTGTGCTGATTGTTACGCCCGGTTTAATTCCCGGTTCGGTAAACATTCACTTGAATCCAGAGGCCAATCTCCTGTGTTATCTGCTTGGTGCTTGCGAGGTGAGCCTGGCAGTGTTGTCTTACTACGGCACGAAACTCAGGAATGTCGAGGCTATACAGCTTATTTGCCTGACGTTCATTGTGCTTCATAGCTTGACGGCGGCTGTCGAAATTTACGCCTTTAGTCAGGGAGCAAGCGCAAAAATTTGGGGGAACATAGCGCTACGTATCGTGGTGAGCGGGTTATTTATTTATTACGGCATCGCGAAAAAATCAAAAGTCTTGTAACCCCTCTGCCAAAAAGTTCGTTTCCAGTAAAGTCAGCTTTACTGATAATTGCACGTAATCAATAGGTTCAGAAATAATCAGTTTATTTTAGCGATCATATTCGCTTAGCGTACTCAACGAGTAGGCGTACAGCACTACGCATTAAATGAAAAGAAAAATAGCTTTTGTCGTTCAGCGATACGGCGTTGAGGTGAATGGTGGCGCTGAATACCTGTGTCGTATTCTGGCCGAGCAACTAACCAGAACGAACACCTACGAGGTCGACGTATTGACGAGTTGTGCCCTGGAATATGTTACCTGGGCTAACTGGTATCCGGCCGAGACTACCGATATAAACGGCGTGCGGGTGCATCGGTTTACGGTTGCGCACGAACGTCAGGAAGGTGATTGGCCCAATTTGGTGGAGCGTAAAATCAAAAAATGGTCGCGTCCCGAAGAATGGCAAGGATTGGGTCGGTTACGAATGTGGGGGCGAGCGTTGGTGGGGAAGAGCGTTCGGCGCTACAGTCAGATATGGGCGCAAAATCAGGGTCCTTATACCCCTGACCTGATTACCTATCTGAAGCGTAACCATAAACAGTATGATGCGCTAATCTTTATAACGTACTTGTATTTTCCTACAGTTGCCGGACTGAACGTAGCGCCTAAAAAGTCGATTTTTATCCCTACAGCGCACGACGAAATCCCTATCTACCTGCCCGTGTTTCGGGAGGTATTCCAAAAGCCCAAAGCGATTCTATTTCTCACCGCGGCCGAAAAGCGCTTCGTCCATCAGTTGTTTCGTAACGAAGCAATTTACAACGACATCCTTGGTATAGGTATTGAATCGAACCAGGCGACTGCCGGTGTTTCTGTCGCTCAACTGTTAGGTACCGATTCACCTTATCTGATTTATATCGGTCGGATCGATTTGGCGAAGGGCTGCGATGACTTGTTCAACTACTTTATTCGCTATAAGGAAAACAAGCCCGGCCCCCTAAAGTTGGTGCTGGTTGGTCAGACATTCATGCCATTGCCCGAACACCCTGATATAATTCCGGTAGGATTTGTGGAGGAAGCCGTTAAAGTCAGTCTGTTAAAAAGCGCTAAACTATTGATTATCCCCTCCCTACAGGAAAGCTTATCAATGGTTACGTTAGAAAGCTTCGCCTATGGCATTCCCGTCATTGCCAATCGGGGTAGCGAAGTTATAAAAGACCATATTGAATTAAGTCAGGCAGGACTTTTATACGCAGACTACGCTGGTTTTGAACAGGCAGTTGATCAGCTTTTGGTCCAGGATTCAAGTGAAATGGGCCGGAAAGGAAAGCTGTATGTGGACCAAAATTACACTTGGGATAAAGTGCTGGCCAGGTTTGCCAAAGCCGTCGACTACGTAGCGACTCGGTAAGCGGATTATTGAAGTAGCTCGTGCATTTTATTCAGCCGTTTGTAAACGCTGCCTTCGTTGCTGAGTAGCTCGTAGTGGTTACCACGTTCAATGATTTTTCCGCCTTCCATAATCAGAATCTCATCGGCTTCTTTGATGGTACTCAGCCGGTGCGCAATGACCAGCGTAGTACGGCCTTCCATCAGATTGTCAAGGGCTTGCTGTACTGATTTTTCCGATTCGATGTCCAGGGCCGACGTCGCTTCGTCCAGAATCAGAATGGATGGTTTTTTGAACACCGCACGGGCAATACTCAGCCGTTGCCGCTGACCGCCACTCAGGCGAATACCCCGGTCGCCAATGTTCGTGTTGTAGCCATTCTCGGTTTCCATGATAAAATCATGGGCATTCGCCACTTTGGCCGCTTCGATAACGTCCTCCATGCGGGCATTGGGTTTGCCTAGCGCGATGTTATTGAAAATCGTGTCGTTGAACAGAATGATCTCCTGCGTCACGAAACTCATCTGCTCTCGCAGTGATTCCATGGTAAAATCCCGAACGTCGACTCCATCAATTTTAACATTACCGCGGGTGGCTTCGTAGAACCGGGGAATCAGATCGGCAATGGTCGATTTTCCTACGCCTGACGGTCCGACGAGGGCTATTTTCTTGCCTTTATCGATCCGAAAGTTGATGTTTTTCAGGACGGGTTTATCGCCATACTGGAAGTTTACGTTTTCAAAGACGATGTCCCGACGGAAGGGGGGCATCCCTTTCGCATCCGGCTTATCTTCAATTTCAACAGGTTTGTCCAGCAATTCGAGAATCCGTTCGCCAGCGGCCCGTCCCTGCTGAATATTCGTTAGGGCGACGACAATGGCTTTGGCCGGACGTATCACCTGCGAAAAGATAGCAATAAACGCGATAAACGAACTAGCCTGTAAATTACTCTGACTACTTAATACCAGACTACCCCCATACACCAGAATACAGGCCACCACAAAAACGCCTGACGCTTCGGAAAAAGCCGGAGCCAGTTCCTTGCGCTTAAACCCATCCAGACTGGCCTTCCGATGGAAATCATTCTCTTTGCTGAACTGATTGATCACAAACGACGTAGCATTGAACGATCGAATGATCCGCATACCCAGCAACGTTTCGTCCATCAATGTCAGCATTCGCCCCATCGAGGCCTGTACGTCCTGGGCTTCCTTCTTCAGTTTTTTAGTAACGGCCGCTATACCAACGGCAGAGATCGGGATAATGATCAGCGTGAAGAGTGTCAGTTTCACCGAAATAGCGAAAAGGGCGACGAAATAGCCGATAAATACGTAGGGTTCTTTGAAGATAACTTCGAGCGCATTGCCCGCGACCCCCTCAATGGCATACACATCGCCGTTGAGTCGGGACAGCAGATCGCCTTTGTGTTCCTTCGTGAAATAGCCGAGATGTAGCCGGTTAATTTTGTCGAACAGCGCTTCCCGCAGCCGTTTGACCAGTAACGTTCGGGCTTTGAGCAGACATTGCTGGGCCAAAAACCGGAACGAGTTTGTCAAAATTACGGCCACTACAATCATTCCTGCCAGGAAATACAGGGCGTGAATGGGGTTGGTCGTTTTGAAATGATAAATCAGATGGTAGAAGACATCTTTAAAATAATCGGGCGATAGCCGGAAGGCGGGCATCGATCCATATTTGGCGGCAACCGCCGTGTTCATCGGATCGAACAGAAAGTTGAGCAGTGGAATGATCAACGCAAATTGAAATACGTTGAAAAAAACACTGATAATGGTAAAGATGAAAAAAGGAGTAATAAATTTTCCGTAGGGCCTGGCATATGCCATCAGCCGCCTATAAATCTTCATTCGTTGGATTTAACGTGAACAGATCGTTCTGAACTCAGCCGAATCCGAAGTCATTCCAGAGTCGTTAAGTTAATGACCGATATACTTCAATGTATTTTCTGGCCGAGTCGTTCCAATTAAAGGTAGCACTATGATTTTTCATAGCTTCCTTCAACTGACTGCCTGCGTTTCTATAATGGTTCATTCCCGCCATAAAATCGCCGTGCATGTTGTCCAGGTCATGAAAATAAAAGGCCAGATCCTTTCCTATTTCGGGCAAAGCGGTATGTTTTGATAGAAACACGGGTTTACCAACAGACATTGCTTCGGTAACCGGAAGACCAAAACCTTCGGCTAAAGAAGGCATCACGACCGCCTGACAATTATGATAATACCAGGATTTCTCTCCTTCCGTTACTTCCGACACCAAATGCATTCGGTCTTCGACATTTAATTCGCAGGCGTGTCGTTTCAGAAAATGCGCGTAATCTTTGTCTTCGTGCCGCCCCGCCAGAACCAGTTCCAGCTCCGGGTTACTTTGCAGCAAAGGTAAGATTTGATGCTGATTCTTTTTGCGGGCAATAGTCCCTATGTTAAACAAAAACGGCACCTCTGGACGGTATGAACTAGCTTCCAGCGATGGCTTAGGTAAGCCATTGGTGCCGTTGTAGATCATGTAAATGGGTTTGCCAGACGTATTACAATGGGTCAGCACATCGTTTTTAGTGAATTCAGAAATACAGACGATGGCATCACTTCGGTCAATATTACGTTGCACATGTTTCAGATCCCGCTCTTTTTTCTGGTCTGGCTTATCTTCGTGCAGAAAATTAAGATCGTGAATCGTGAGTAGTACTTTTATGCGTTTATTCCGTTGAGGCAGGTAATGAGAACTTTGATACGTACTGTGCCAGATCTGAAACTTACTGACCGACGGCATAAAGAATTTCTGTAAGGAGTGCTGAGCAAGGCTTGGTAGCGAAGGACCAAAAACCGACCGAACCTGATCGGGAATGAAAACGGATAACTGTTCCTGAAGGGTATGTTGCTGAAGGGCAGTGCCCAGATTGAGGCAGTAATAATACAATCCTGTATTGACGTACTTCATCCGCTCACAATCGAAAATAATGCGACACATAGTATAAGGACCTCACAAGGTTGTTTAACAGGTTGATTAGCATAAAAACACAGGACCAACAAAGATGTTATTCTTATTGGATATAAATAGCAAGCGGCCATATTGATACGGCACACCTGGCCACTGTGTTTGTAACAGAACTACTCCTATAATTGACCCGAATGGAAGAGTAAGGGATGGAATGATGACTAACATTTAACAAATAATACCCACGAATGGAGGCTAATGTTGCATAAAATTAAAAAAATCAAATTTTAGTGACTTGGTTTCTCTCTATAGACTTATGTCCCGAATAATTTTTGATTGCAATTTGATGAAATTCCCGCACACTGGCTTGTATTATTACTGCCAGAATCTGGGGGAAGCCATCAACCAGTTACTGGCAGACGAGCACCAACCGTTGATGCAGATGTACCTGCCTCCCAGAAAGAAACTGATTCTCAGTCCCGAGCCGTATCATTTAATAGAACGGAAATGGCATAAATTTATTCAACCCTTTCTGATGGACTGCCGGATATGGCACGCTCCGTTTCAGTCCGGGCGGATTTTGCCGAATAAAAAACGATTTCCAAAGCTAAAGGTTGTCCTCACGGTACACGACCTGAACGTACTGCACGAAGGTAAACCGGAAGCCGTTCAGCAAAAAAGCCTCGCGCATACGCAATCGCTGATTGACCAGAGCGATGCTGTCGTTTGCATCTCTGAATTTACCAAAAACGACGTACTGACCCATTGTTCGGTAGGGGATAAGCCTATCCAGGTCATCTATAACGGACAGAATAAACTACCCGATGCGATTGGTGACGTAGTGGCTTACAAACCTAAACGAGAGTTTCTGCTGGGCATCGGCTATCTGAACCAGAAGAAGAATTTTCACGTGTTGCTGCCCCTCTTGCAGGATAATCCAGACCTGGAGCTGATCGTTATCGGCCATCAGGACGATCCAGACTACGTGGCCCGGATGGAGCAATCAGCCCAAAAAATGGGCGTTCAGGAACGCATGCATTTGCTCGGGAGGGTTTCCGAGTCGGATAAGGTGTGGTACTTGCGGCATTGCAAAGCGCTTGTGCATCCGTCTCTGGCCGAAGGCTTTGGCCTCCCCGTTATCGAAGCGATGCAGTTTGGCAAACCGGTTTTTCTGTCCACACTCACTTCGTTGCCCGAAGTTGGCGGTAGCGCAGCTTTTTACTTTCCTGATTTTGAAGCCAGTACAATCCAGGAAGTATACCAACAGGGCATGAGGGCATACGGAACCACAGTAAGTCAGGAACAGATCATACAAAATGCTGCCCGGTTCGACTGGAATAAAAGCGCTCAACACTATTTAGCCCTCTATCAATCGCTGATGGAGTAGTAGGTTGTATTCACTGGCTGAAGTTAAACGTAGCCCGTGGATACAGCTATAGTCACTTACGCATAATCGTAAAACTCTGTTTATCAGACATCTTAGGGGTCAACGTAGTGAAATTGATGCGGTAAATCGTGTCGCCCCATTTAGTAATGATGCCTTTGTCCTCGGCATTTTCCAGCTTTACTTTCTCGACAACCGGCTGCAGCTGTTTAGGATTGTATTGAACAACAAAGTCGTGAGCCTCACCTGTGGCAGGCTTGTAATGAATGATCAGTTCGCCCGGATTCCCGACTTCAGCAGGATAGCATGTCATGAGGTGCTGCGTTAGCGTATTCGCCGATTGAAGGTTAAATACGTCGCTGATCTGAACGCTCTTACCCCGATTCAGACGCACGGTACGTTGCCAGTTTTTTACGCCAGCTTCTTTTGAATACGCCTGCGCAATATCGACGGCAAACTGCGTAGCTGCGTCATCTGCTTTATACGATACGTTACTGGCTTTATAGGTCATGCCGGGCGGCTGATTCTGCCCGTTGATGGTCGGCAGATTGTGGTAATCCGAACAGTTGTACCAGATGTCGTACCGCTTGCTACTGAACGTTTTGGCGGTATATGTTCCTCGACCTACGTCGATCAAGAGCGGCTGACCATCATAGTAGACGACGTAGTTGCCGACATCGTTGTGGTTATGGCTTTCATCGTTATGCCCTCCTTTGGCGGCTACGTAGAAGCCCTTGGTTGTTCCGGCCTGGTCGCGGGCGGCAAAGACCTGAAGATCGGGCAGCCAGACATTTTTGGGTAACGGTAATCCTTGTGGAGCTTTCTGGAATTCCTCCTGCATAAACAGCGAATAGAAGTTCCGGAAATAATGGAATCGTCCAATCGAACCGTCTTCGGGCTTGCGGTAAAACGCACCAAACTTCATCATGTCGGGGTCGTTAATGGCTTTTCCGTATCGATAAATCATCGTAGCGGCCATACCGGGTTGCGGATCGGCATCGGCGAAGTTCAGGAAATACTTCTCGCTAATCTGAGCGCGATAAATAAACCGGCCCATGTTGCGGAATTTTTCGTCGGCGTAGACGTATTGAAACGCGTTGTTGCTGGCCGTGTTCAGCATGGCAATGTTGTCGTAGAGCGAAGCGGCTGCTGCGCCCCAGTAACTCGGCCCTTCATCGCAGCCACCGTCCTGTGGATACGGGTTGAGAAACTCGTCCAGCACGCTCAGGAGTTTCGCCACGGAGGCCGCTCGTTTGTCGTCGTCTTTTTCCAGCAGTAGAATGGCGTTTAACCAGTTAGAGCCAATCCAGGGATTCCAGTTATTCGGTGGACGGCCGTTTGAATTTTTCGTCATCCAGCCGTGTGGTTTGGTCATCAGTGGCTGAAAAACCCGGTAGTTGGTTTCGTTATAAATCCGTTTGCGAACCTGTGGCGAAACGGCATCCAGCTTATCCCCCACGTAATAATCGACCCAGGCCAGATACGTAGCGGTCTCGGCTGCAAACAAATCGACAAACGGTTGCGATACATCGACTAAACCCATGTATGCTTTTCCCTTCGGCAGATGCGCCGATGCGCCCCAGAACGATTCTTCACAGATTGACCAGACGCCGTCGATGATCTGGTCGATAAATCGTCCTTTGTTTTCGGCAATTTCTCCCAATAGCAACGTCCCCAGCACTTCCCGCTTTTGAAAACTAACGGCCTGATATTGATCGCGGTCACCAGTACGTTCGATCAGCAGCGATTTGGTTGCCGGAACGCCCGGCCATTGATACGTCAAAAACGATTCCGCCTTTTTTACGTAGGCTTTCATCATTTCCGGATCAGCTTTGGCCCATCCGGCCCGATCGTCCCGTTTCGGAAAAGGCGTCCATTGCGCTTGCGGAATCAGTACTTTTTTGAGCGCGTCATTTGAAAATTTACCACTCAGCAGATTCTGATTCTGAGCAAAAGCCGAGAGGCCGATAAAAATGGTCAGTACCAGAGCGAAAACGGTTTTCATAATGTGAGACCAGTGGGTGAGGAAAGGTACCACGGGTTTTAACCCGTCCAGCGATTGGCCTAAGAACGGGTTAAAACCCGTGGTACCTAGAATAATGTATTCGTTAGAACAAAAAGACTGTTGTCCGAATGCTTATACTGCGTTAGTGCTGGCAAATCTGTCGGTTTGTATTTCGAAATAGCCACCGTTTCGAGCGGACTGAAATCGTCGGTATGCAGGGCTTTGATCTGCTTATGCTCCCATGTTTTTTTGCCTTCGGCATACGGAACCATCCAGAGAAATGCCTTTTCAATGCTTTTTCCGTCGGGTGTTACGTAGCGCCACAAATCCGTTTGTACATTTTCGGCTAACTGGGCCAGAATAAAAAAGCCTTTCAGATTCATGACCGAATACCCCCAGGAGACGGTGCGGGCCAGTTCATGCGGCTGACTACCGTCTTCGTTCAACTGACTCTGAATTCGCTTTGTCGTCTTTTGCTCCAGAATCTGTTTTGCCAGCGCAGTATCACCGAGAAACAACGCAAAGGCAACCGCCTGAACGTCGTAATACGTACCGTGATTGTTGTGCTCGTCTTCTTCATCTTTGCCGACCGGACTCGTTTGCATCCAGGCCAAAAATTGACGAAACCAACCTTGCAACGCCACATGATCCGTCTGTGGCCAGGCTTTCGAACCTTTAAGCAACTGAACGGCATTGACCAGTTTCGCCAGCGCCCGCGTATCAATCAGGCCAATGCCCCGCCCGTCGGTGATTCCTGGAATCGCCTGCCCATAATTCAGGTTCGGATTCATCTTTGTTTCGGAATTCAGAAACCAGACACGTAGTAACTCTGCCGCGCGACGGGCGTATTTCTCGTCGTCGGAGAAATAATAAGCGACGGCCAGCAGTTCTACGTCGTTACACAACGCACTGATGTAATCCGAATCTTTGATAGAGAAACGTTCGGGATTGACCTGACCATCTTTCCGGATATACGGCAAACCATTGGCTTTTGTCGAATCTGGCCACCAATACGGTCCCACGCTCATGTAGTCGTGCTTGTCGCCACTGGGGGGTGTTTTGCTTTTCGACGTAACGGAATACGTTTCCTTTGTTAGCGTCTGATCGGCCTTTGCCAGTAGACTTTTTTGCGCCGTTACCAGCGTATGATTGCCTTTTTGAATTTGCTCTTTGTTGGCTTTCAGCAGCTTTGCATTCAGAAATACAGGCGGTTCCTGGATGGATTGCGCCAGCGTATTAGCAATGAGCAACGTACAAAGCAGGAATCCGATGGCGGAGAGTTTGTGCATGGGTTGATAAGCTTACAGTTCGGCGTACCGGGCTGGCGCTCCAGTCTGGAGACTACCGCACTGGCCGAACCTTGACTGTTAATTCAGCTTTAGTCGCTTGATGCTGACGGTCATTGACTTCGTTGTGTTATTGACCGAATTGACATAGATATAAGCTGCGTAGGCACCATCGGCGGTTTTGACGAACGCGCCCTGATCGGCCGTCAACCCATAGGCATAATCAGCCGTATTGGGAAAGGTCGCTTGTTGCAGGTCAATATCGTCGATATACACATCGAAGCCAGTCGTACCGCGCAGTTGAGCGTCCTTCACGTCGACGCGCTTGTCGATCGCCGTGCGGGGTTTTGCCAGACCGGTTGGTAGCGTTACGTCCTTCAAATAATCGGGATTGGAAGGTGCCACCAACGCGTGACCGAACGCATACGCACCCAGCGTGGCCCGGTAAATGTAGACAAAGTCGATCTTGTTCGCCAAGTTGTTTTGCTCGACTTCCGCTTTGGTATACACGGCCATGTCGGCAATCGATACGTAGGCTTTGGCCCCGTCGACAAGAGCGAGTGACCGTTTCATGTCCATACTACTAACCCGGTAAGCAGGCGACTGAAAGCTGACTTCCTTACCCGTTGAGGACGTACCGCTGAACCGGAAGGACACATCCTTGCCTTTGGCTTCGTCGGTTGGGTAATAAAAGTACCGTAACGTAATGGCTTTATTCGTGGCTTGGTCGATGATGTTAGCAGTCGAAACGGCTCCGTTCGTTACCGTATCGGCGGCTGTCTGTACGGGTTGATCAACGCCTGTATTACGGTTAGTGTACCAGGAAAAACGGCTGAATCCGGTTCCGGTTGTTCCTGGAATCGACGCTTCGGCGCGTACGTTTCTCAGGTCGCCTTCCGTGGTGCCGATGGCGTAGGCAAACTCAATTCGATCGCCCACGACGGCGGGGCCGGTCGTTTTCTTGAGCAAATCGTTTTTTAACGTATCCGGTGCGGGGTCCTTCGTCTGGCAACCCAGCGTCAGGAAAAGAATTCCCAGAACCGGCAGCACAGAATGTGTTATCGTTTTCATAATCAGCGATAGGGTTATGGGTTATTTCTGAACCGTTACAGTGACTGTGTACGTTTTACGAACCTGGCGATTGCCCGATACAACGGTGTATTTCTGAGGCTGCGAATAGTCGGTCCAGATGCCCATGGTCGGCTCAACGATGGCATCCGTGACGACGCTGCAATAAGGCTTCACGCGCTGCATATACGTACCATATCTTGCGACAGCAGTAACCGTCAGGTTCGTTGTGTCGATGACCGTCTGGCCACTTACCAATACGGTGCGATGGTCAGATCCCAGCAGGTCGAAAAACGTCATGAAACACTGCGACCGGCCTGTTATCAGCAAACCAGACTCATCGACGGGGTCTTTACTACAGGAAAGCAGACCGATGATGGCCAGGAATCCAAAGAATTTATGAAGAATCGTTGTTTTCATGTTTTTGTATTTTTTAGTGATGTCAGCGGGGCCGCCCGAGCGGTTCAAAACCTCGTGTATTGGTGGTAAATTAGGTTTTAAGAAACCTCGCCGGTCGGGTTCAAAACCCGACCGCACAATTAAAGCCAGGGGTCGTTCTGAATAATTTTGGCGTTTACTTCAATCTCACTGGTCGGAATCTGGAAGATGTAGTACCGCTGGTAGTTCCGATCGGGTGCGTTAACAAACTCATCGCGGATACGGGTTCCCTGCGAGTCGTAGAGGACCTGACCACCTGGCGCGGGCCAGATCTCTTCCGCTTTGCGCCAGCGCCGAATGTCGAAGAAACGCTGCCCTTCGGCTACCAGCTCCACGATACGTTCCTGTTCGATGGCCTTGAAAAAATCAGCCTTGGTCGAAAATTTGGATTGAACCAGAGCAGGCAGATTTCCCCGACGCCGGATACGGTTGAGTAAGGTGAAGAGTTCGGGTGTAGGTCCTCCGTTTACCTCGTTGACTGCTTCAGCATACATCAGCCACACGTCGGGTAGGCGCATCAGGTAAATGTCCTGCGGGCCGTCGCTACGGCCAATGCCGCCCGTTTGCCGTACCCATTTTCGGAAAATGTAGCCAGCCGGAGCACCGTCGTAGTTAATGTATGTAACCCCATCGCGGCTGCCGAACCGGAACGGAATGCTGTCCTGAACAGTTAACCCGTCCGTCGAGAGACGTAGCATCTTCTGTTCATCCCAAAGCATGGTTGCCCGCATCCGGTAATCACGCCCAACGTATGATCGGGGATTTGTCGCGCTATTGAGCAACGTAGTGGTTCTGGAGAGAACAAGCGGTGTGGCAAAATCACCCGTGCTGACCAATTGGTACCGATTAGCCAGACGGTACGTTGGTGCTACCCAACACTGGGCGTTTCCGGTATTACGGGTGCCAAAATCGCGCATTAGTTCCTCGCCCTGGCTGAGCAGAGGTCCGCCAAACTGCACTGAAAAGATAATTTCGGGATCGTATTCGTTGAAATACTGAAACAGATGCCAGTAGTTGGGATTATCGGCCGGACCGGGTTCGCCCCCGCGGAAGAGCGGGATGTTTTTGTCGATGATCTTCTTGAAATCAGCGGCTGCGGCTGTATAATGTTTCTGAGCGTCGGCTCCATTTCCCGCCGTTTTCATCCAGCAGGCCCAGAACAGATTCACTTTTCCACTAAAGGCCCAGGCGGCCAGTTTAGACGCCCGACCCAGATTATCGCCCGTGTACGTTTCGGGTAATACGTTTGCCGCATAGGCCAAATCAGCAATGATCGAATCTTTCACCACCGCGCGGGGCGTCCGGGTCAGTGAATAGGCTTCAGCATTTCCATTCAGCCTGGTGGTGAAATAAGGCACGTCGCCCCATAAATCGATCAGCCGGAAATAGTTGATGGCACGCAGAAACCGGACTTCACCAACGAGCCGATCCATCAAAGCCAGATCCGTGGGCGATTTGAGATTGGCCCGTAACGTACCGATGTTCCCTAGTACGTAATTTGCCCGGTTGATAGCCCGGTAACAATCACCCCACAAAAAGCCAAAGTTGCCGCCTGTGGTCGCGTTTGTTGCTGATCCAATGGCGCCGGGACTGAATGAGCCCTGATTGTTGCTGGTGCCGCGTGTGTGGACAAACTCACCAGCCCCATCGAAATAATAATCCCGGTCGAAGGTGGTGCGGTTGGCGTCATACACGCCGTTGACAGCAAAAACAGCGTCGTCGGTCGTTTTCCAGAATAAATCCGACGAAAGTTGGGTGGTCGGAACCTGATCGAGCAGGTCTTCCGTACAGGCAACCGTAAACAGCGCCACACCCAGCAGAAGGTATAAATAAGACAGTCGTTTCATGAGTAAAAAGCTGAGCAATCAGGTACCACAGGCTTCAGCCCGTTTTCCTATCGAATTCCAAAACGGGCTGAAGCCCGTGGTACCTGATCGGTTTGATTAGAAGCTTAGGTTAAGGCCGAACGAATACGATTTCAGTAGTGGGAACGGGTCATCCTGGTTGTCAGCTCCATCCACGCTGGTGCTTTTCTCAGGATCGACGCCCCGGTACCGAGTGAACGTGAGCAGGTTTTCAGCCGTGCAGTAAAGCCGTAACTTACTTACCCCGATGCGACTCGTGTATTTGCTGGGGATGTTATAACCCGCCTGAATGTTTTTCAACCGCAGGTAGCTAAAGTCATCCAGCCAGAAAGTTGATTCCGCCTGGTTGTTGCCACCTGATCCGGTGAGGAGCCGGGGTAAGGAAGCGCTTCGGTTGTCTAGGCTCCACGTATCGTTCCAATGGTAATCCTGGAAAGCGTTCCGTGTCGAGGGTACGTTCACCTGATTGAACGGTTCCAGCCAGAAATCTTTGCGCCCACTAGCGCCCTGCCACAGAATGCTTAAGTCGAAGCCGCGCCAGTTGCCGAATAAATTCAGACCGTACGTAGCCAGTGGCTGATCGCGGTTAAACTGCGGTTGGGCTAGCCGGTCCTCGTCGTTCACCTGCCCGTCGCCGTTTAGGTCTTTGTACAGAATATCGCCCGGCGAAAAATATTGGCCCTGGAACGGCGCATTGGCAATATCTTCCCAGCTCTGCGCAATTCCCGTCGATACGCGGCTGTAGGCGAAATGGTAGGGGAGGTTCAGGTAGGTATAGCCCTTGCCCAGAAATTCATTCCATTCCAGCAGCTTGTTTCGGTTGAAGGCCATGTTCAACGTAGCGCCTACGTTTGCATCCCGCACTTTCGCCCGGTACGTCAGGTTCATTTCCATACCCCGGTTCTGGAGCTTGCCGATGTTGACCCGTGGCGCGTTGTAACCCGACAAAAACGACGACAGCGACGACGGACGAATCATACCCGTGGTCAGTTTCTGATAAAAATCAATTTCGCTCGTTAGTCGACCGCCGAAGAACGCCAGGTCAAGCCCCAGGTTCGTTACGTTGGTTTCTTCCCAGGAGAAATCTTCGTTGATGATCTTCGCCGAGCTGAAGCCTTTCACAATCTTGCCGTTGAGAATGTAGTTGGTCAGGTTGAAAATGTCGCGCTGTTCGTAGCGACCCACGCCCGAGTTATTCCCCAATTTCCCAATCGACGCCCGGACCTTACCCGACGACACCACTGACGAGAAACGTTTGAAAAAGGGTTCCTCCGAGAAACGCCAGCCAGCCGAAGCCGACGGGAAGAAGCCATACTGAAACCCCGGCAGAAACTTGCTGGAACCGTCGTAGCGGGCGTTGGCCTCGAACAGATATTTGTCGTTGATTACGTAGTTGATCCGGCCAATTCCCGACCGAAGTCCCTCGGCGTCAGAGTTACCACCAGCGGCCTGGGTCGTCGTTAGAGCCGCGTCGATTTCGCTCAGCAGTGGGTTGATCCGGTCCTGACGACTGGCCGACAGGTTGCGGTTAAACCAGTATTCTTCCGTATAGGCCGCCAATAAACTTAGCTGATGATTGCCGAATAAAGTCTTGTTATACGTAGCACGGCCCTGAAGCAGGGTTTTAAAGCCTTGGTTCGTGCTGTTGCTGATACCCGCGCTGGGAGCTACCAGGTTACGGGATAACAGACCCGTCTGAAAATTCCACTCGTCGGTTGGGTCAGAGTAGGATTTGGTGAATTGATTGTAATAACGTAGTCCGTAGTCGCCACGGAGTGTCAATCCTGGCAGCAGGGTCCATTCGCCGTAGAGGTTGGCGTTAATTTCCTGACGATCCCGAAAGTTGTGGTTGACCTGAAACAGCGAGAGCATGTTTCGCGCAAAGGCATCTTCGCCGTAGGCCATGATGCCACCATACTGATTTGTGGCATCGTTATACGGCAGAATACCGGCAATCGCGTAACGAATGTCGTAGCCCGCGGTGCCGCTATACGTAATGAGCCCTTCCGAGTTGGCAAATTTCTGTTTCGACCATTGACCGTCCATCCGAATGCCGACTTTGATGTTGTCGCGAACTTTGTAATCCAGATTGAACCGGGTGTTGTAGCGTTTGTAATCGTGCTCGATCAACACACCTAGTTCGTCGTAGATACCGGCCGACAAATAGAAGTTCATTTTATCGGTACCACCCGCTGCCGACAGGTTGTGCGTCTGTATCCGGCCATTGTCGCGCAAAATTGTCTTCCACCAGTCCGTATTCGGGTATTTGATGGGATCGACCAGGCCTTTAGAAAGCCATTCTTCCACCGTTCCGTAGCGATACGTAGTGGACGACGCGCCGGCTCCTGAGGCCCGCAAGTGCATGGTCAGCGAACGCGGATAGTCGGCGAAATAGGTGTAGAAATTGGTTGGCTGCGAGAGCCCGTACGTGCCGGTATAACTGATCTGCGCTTTCTTGTTCTGTGAGCCATTCTTGGTTGTGATCAATACCACCCCGTTCGACGCCCGCGATCCATACACCGATGCCGACGCGGCATCTTTCAGCACTGAAATGCTCGCTACGTCGTTCATGTCGATCCGGTTGATATCGACGTCCGGCATACCGTCCACCACAATGAGCGGCCCGGAATTATTGACTGTACCCAGTCCGCGAATGATCAGCGCGGCTCCGCTACGTCCTGCCTGCCCAGTCGATTGCTGCACCGACAAGCCTGGTACCAGTCCCGATAATCCCGACGATACGTTAGCGAGTGTGCGACTCGAAATTTTGTCGTCGATGGTAATGGCTGCTACGGCGCCCGTGAGGTTTTCCTTTTTCTGCGTACCGTACCCGACAACGACTACCTCATTCAGCGTCTTGATATCGGGGGCCATCGTTACGTCAATGGTCGTTTCGCTGGTAATGGCGACTTCTTTTCCCAGGTACCCAATCGCCGATACAGCCAGCGTGCCGCCACCCGTCGGAACATTGATCGTGAATTTGCCGTCGGCATCGGAGGTGGTTCCGCTTCTGGCGTCGTTTTTCAGCACAACCGTTGCGCCCGGCAGACCGGTGCCTTTTTCGTCAAGGACCCGTCCCGTGAATTTGTATGTTTGGCGGGCAGTGGACGAATTTTGTCCGCTACCTGACGGTACGGTTTGACCGGCCGCATTCCTACTGATCAGCAGGAATACCAGACAGCCGTAGAGAACTAACAGAAAAATTTTAGAAGATAAAGGTTTACACATAGCCTTAAACGGGTGTATAAAATTTGCTCGATGGAGCAATATTAATTGCCATGTGAATAAAAAATAATGGAATAATCTAAATTGAACGCTCTGTCCACCCTTTTGAACGGTTTTTAACCCACTGAACGATTTGTCCTCCTTTTTGAGCAATTGACGTAACATCTAGATAGCTGTCCAGTGCTAAACTTGCAGTGTAAAAACTAGATGAACGGAACGAGTGAGAAAAGACAGGTTTACCGTAACCCTGGCGGAGATCGGATCGCTGATGCTGCTGATCTCGTTACTCGTTTATATCCTGTCCATTGTGCTTTAACTTTCCTGATCCATGTATAGTCAATTCCTGACGTATTGCCTAATGATCTGCCAACTGTCGGTGGGAATTGTCTATGGTCAATCGGTTGAGCGAACGGTTCTTGTGGCTACGTTGAAACCGCATAGTCTGGCCGAAGCACGTTGGGCGATGCAGCAGGAACCCGTTACCGTAACGGCGCAAACCTCCGTCCGAAGCGCGGGTGGGAAACACGATTTCTTTTCGGAGGGCGATTATTGGTGGCCGGATTCGACAAACCGACAAGGCCCGTATATTCAGCGCGATGGGATGACGAACCCCGATAACTTCGTGGCCCACCGGCAGGCGATGATTCGATTCAGTCGGATTGTAGGCGCGCTGGCTTCCGCGTACGTATTAACGCACGATGAGCGCTACGTTCGGCAGGCGTTTCGGCATCTGAACGCCTGGTTCGTTGATTCCGCTACGCGAATGAACCCGTCGCTGCTGTATGCGCAGGCGATCAAAGGGCGATTTACCGGTCGGGGTATTGGCATTATCGATACGATTCACCTGATGGAAGTGGCGCAGGGGCTGCGGGCGATAGAACAGGCAAAGAGTGTCAACAAACAATCAGTAGCCGCCATCCGACGCTGGTTTGCGGACTACCTAACCTGGCTGACGACGCATCCGTACGGGAAAGATGAGATGAACGCCAAAAACAACCACGGTACGTGCTGGGTGATGCAGGTTGCTTCGTTTGCCCGACTCACGAACAACGATTCACTCCTGACCTTCTGCCGAAATCGCTACAGGAACGTATTGCTACCCGAGCAGATGGCGGCTGATGGGAGCTTTCCGCAGGAGTTGCGCCGAACCAAACCGTATGGGTACTCACTGTTTAACCTCGACGCCATGACGACGATCTGTCAGATTTTATCGACACCCACCGATAACCTCTGGACGTATCAGACACCCGATGGACGTAGCATTCGCCAGGGCATTACGTATCTGCACCCTTTTGTCGTCAACAAAGCGAGTTGGCCATTAAAACCCGACGTCATGTACTGGAATGACTGGCCCGTTGCGCAGCCGTTTCTGGTTTTTGGCGCTGTGGCTTACAAGCAAAATGAGTGGCTCGATACCTGGAAGAAACTCGACCATGACCCGCAGGTGGAGGAAGTGCTACGTAATCTGCCTATTCGGAATCCATTGATCTGGCTAAATTAAAGTAGCCTGGACGGCCACGTCCGGGTGAATAGACAGCAAATAAAAAAACCGGACGTGGCCGTCCAGGCTACTCATATCAAACCCTATGCAAACGCCTAAACTCCTCCTAACTTCTTTAGGTCTGGTTGGCTTACTGACAAGCCTTATACCCGATTCGCTCATCAAAACGGCGTTCAAACAAGCCGAGCAACAGACCCGATTGCTGCTAACCGACGTAGCGGCTGTTAGTCAGACTAGTAGTAAACCAACGTTGGTATCGCCCCGATCGCTTGACGAGAAGGGAGCTTTGCAATTGGTAGCGGCCCGCGACTGGACCAGTGGATTTTTCCCCGGCGAACTATGGTATCTCTACGAATACACGGGTCAGAAAGAGTGGGCCGATCAGGCACGGCTGTACACGGCCAAACTGGAAAGCGAAAAAATGAACGCCGGTACGCACGATATGGGCTTTAAGCTGTATTGCAGCTACGGCAATGGGTACCGCCTGACGGGTGATAAAGCGTATCGCGATGTGATTGTGCAGGGTGCGAAGACCCTGATCAAACGGTTCAAACCAACGGCTGGGATTATTCGGTCATGGGATCATCACAAGGAAGTCTGGCAATCGCCGGTGATCATCGACAACATGATGAATCTGGAACTGTTGTTTGCCGCTACCCGCCTGACCGGCGACTCGACGTTTTACAGGATCGCCGTTACACACGCCCGAACGACCATGAAAAATCATTACCGGCCTGATCATAGCTCCTATCACGTTATCGATTATGATACGTTGACGGGGAAGGTGCTGAAGAAGAACACCCATCAGGGCTACAGCCACGAGTCGGCCTGGGCGAGGGGGCAGGCATGGGGACTGTATGGCTACACCCTTTGCTACCGCGAAACCCGAGATCCGCAATTTCTGAAACAGGCGGAAGCCATTGCCCGCTACATGCTCAGTCATCCGCACATGCCCAGTGACCTGATTCCGTATTATGACTTCGATGCGCCGGGCATCCCCAACGAACCGCGCGACGTATCGGCCGCTACGGTGATGGCTTCCGGACTTTATGAATTGAGTACCTACAGTAAAAATGGCGCTCAGTATCGTACCAAAGCCGATCAGGTAATGACGAATCTGGCCAAACAATACGTATCGCCAGTCGGGCAGAATCACGGGTTTATTTTGCTGCACAGTACCGGCTCAAAGCCGCAGAACAGCGAAGTCGACGTCCCGATTATTTACGCGGATTATTATTTTCTGGAAGCACTCCTCCGGTCTAAAAAACTGAATGAGAAAAAGTCTTTATATTGATACTTGTACTACGTATTGTCAGTCATAGGTTCGTATACAGTGCACATAGATGGAGAATCAACCTTTGTTTACGGAGAAACAATATTTTCGTCAGCTTCTGGTCATCGGGCTGCTGGTGTTTATCAATCTATTCTTCATCTACGGGTTTGTCCAGCAAATCATATTGGGACATCCATTCGGCACTAAATCTGCGCCGGATGCTGTTTTGATCATCTTTCTGATTGGTAGTTTTTTACTCACCTACTTTATGTGGACGGCCCATCTAGCCACTACCATTAGCGTGCGGGGTATTGCTTATCAGTTCCATCCATTTCAACGTAAGCCAACATGTATTCCCTGGCGCGAGATTAAAGCATGTTACGTTCGAAAATACAGTCCGTTAAAAGAATATGGCGGTTGGGGATATCGAAACTACCCCAAAAACAGTGCTTTTAATGTCTCTGGAAACACAGGTATTCAAATCGTACTCCATACGAAAGAGTATGTATTGCTTGGCACCAACAAAGGCGATCAGGCCCAGCGAGTGATTGACTCAATGCATAACCTTGCTGAGTAAGGAAAGCGCATGTTTATTGCTGGAAATACTCGATCTTGTCCGCGTCGACGTTGTTGTTTAGTTTGCCATCACCACCACCAATTACCGTGGCGCTACAGTTGACTACCCCTGTTGTGCTGGCGGCATTGAGTATTCCGTCCAAACCCAGGCTTAGTTTATCTCCTCCCGTAACGGGTTGCGTGGTCGTTAGCGTGTAATAGTTTGCATCGGAACTAAAGGTCCAGCTACTGTTCTGCACACTACGTCCTCCCAGGGTTGTCAGGCTGCCATCGAAGGTAAGAGTGGCTTTGGTATCTTTTGTCACTTTAACGGTGATGAGGCCATTCGTTGCTACGGAGTTAAGCTCGACAACATCCACTACCAGACTAACTGTAGATGAGCCGTATACCGGAGAAGGACGAGCGTAGACGATGGGGATGATGTCGGAGGTTTTGACCGCATCAAACACCTGACTGAACTGAATGGGATAGCTCTGTCCGGCATTAACGGAAAAGACGATGGTCAGTGAATTCACCGAACTGAGAACGGCCAGATTGGCTACGTTGCCCGTTCCCGAGGTGGGTGTTACCGCGCTGGCTGCCCCGGCAATGCTCCAGGACGTAACGGAAGCCGTGCCCGTATTCATGGAAAACGAACCCGCGTTCGTTACCGTAGTCGGCCCACTCAAGGCTGATTTAACTCCGCTGGTTGTCAAATTGCCCAGGTTGGTTGGGTCCAGCCAGTTACTCAACCGAGAGGAAGCCGTGCCTCCGCCGGTCCAGGACGTAAAGAAGCGACCATAATAATCGGAACGGCTAGTACCCGTTGCCGCACACGTAGAAGGGCCTCCATACAATTGACCAATGACCCGTCCATTGCCATCGAACAGGGGAGAGCCCGACGATCCCGGTTCAGTTACGCCCTGATTATTCCAATAGGCCAGCAAGGTATTAGCCCCGCCATACGTAGCAAATTCAGTATTCGCATTCGTGAACGATATTTTCTTGACGTCGCCTTCCGGATGATGAATGCCGAAGGCGTTACTGGCATTGGCATTCGTCCGATTCCAGCCCAGATAGGTTACGCTAGCAGTTGCTGGAATTTGCTGTTTAAGTTCACGCAACGATACGTCCGAGCCTGCATAATTGGCCCGGAAGTCGGAGCCGTTCATGGTGACGGTTTGCGCCGGGGCACTGGTGGGCGTACAGTTGGGGCTTTGATACTTAAACCGAATGAGCGAATTGTCGGCAACTCCACAGTGATTGGCCGATAGCAAAAACGAGCGAAAACTTTGTCGACTGTCGTTGAGGATAGACCCCGTGCAGTAAGCAGAGCCTCCACTCGTTAGAATGATAATCACCCCATCCCCTTCAAACTGACGAGCGGGAAAACAGGCCATATTCACCTCGCAACTGCCTGATTCATTGATTTTCTCCTGAGAAGGAAACACGTTTTTATAGCCATGCACTACGTTTCGAATATGCACCTGGCTGGCAATAGGAGAATTGATCGGTTCACGCAGTTCCAGAATCAGACGGTCGCCCTGAAGCAGATCAGACCAGAATTCACCGGTTCGTATATTCTGCTGATCGGTAATGGGGCCAATCTGCATGGTGACGGCTGGATCATACAGATAAAGCTGAGCGCCGGAGACCAGTGTCAACTGATCCAGGATCAGGTTTAGAGAATAGGCACCCGCTGAGTATAACTGGTAGCGGTAAATCCGTTCGGTGGGGGTGTCGGTTCGACTGGCTACCGTGAGCAAATCAATATCAACGGCAATATTGGCCCCAAATCGGAAGGGGGACTGATCTTTCGTTCGTTGCGCATCCTCAAGCAGATAAGTCGTGAGATCAACGGGTGGCAGCGTTAGCGTTGGGATCGGCTCTGTAGGCAGCGACTTAGTGCCAGGGGCAAACCGTTGGGTGATCACCTGCGCCTGAGCTACTGGAAACGCACTGACTAGCAGAATGCTGACTAAAAGTAGATTGTTTACAAGACGAGTAATGGATTTCATCAAGAGTGATAAAGCGATAGAGGTTATCAAGTTAAAAAAGCAACAGACGTAAACATACTATATAGACGGTGTTAAACGAATTAATTTTTAGGCAAGCTACTTCTGAACAATAGATTAGCTATTCATTTCGAAATGGAACAAACCAATACGCCCGATGAGGGGGGATTTATCGTCTGAAGACCACCAATACGAAGAGGTGAGTTAGGCCACCTCCAACGGTTCCGATAACTGATTGCTGTATTCGGTGGGCGTTCGGCCAAACTCCGCGCGGAAGGCTCGGCTGAAATATTTGGGATCATTGAAGCCAACGGCAAACGCTACTTCGGCTACGCTTGTTTTCTTTTGTTTCAGCAACATTTCTGCTTTTTTGAGTCGGGTTGTCCGCAACAGATCAATAACCGACAAACCTGTCAGCATTTTCACTTTTCGGAACAGCACCGGGCGACTCATACCCATCTCACCAACTAGACTCGCTACGTTAAAATCGGCGTCGGCCAGATGACGATCCAATGTAGTCATAAGCTGGTTGAGGAATTTGGTGTCCGGATGATCCAGTTCCTGAGCCTGGGGCTGCACCGTAACGATGCGATGGTATTTTGCTTTTAACTGCTCCCGTACCATTAACAGATTCCGAACGCGCGCCAGCAGGAGTAGTGGATGGAACGGTTTGGCTAGGTAGTCATCAGCACCAGTCTGGAGACCCGTTAACTGGTTGTCCATGCTGTCTTTGGCCGTGAGCATAATCACGGGAATGTGATTGGTTCTCGGGTCCGATTTAAGCCGGTGAGTCAGCGCTAAGCCATCCATGACGGGCATGGCTACGTCGGTGATGATCAGGTCAGGTAACAGGTGCGAAGCTTTTTCCCAGGCAGCGGCCCCATCCATAGCCTCAATAACCTGATAATCCGTCGAAAACAAATCCCGGATATAGATACGAATGTCGTGCTGGTCTTCGACGATCATAAGCAGTGGCTTGCTGGAATCAATGCCATTTTCTATTTCGGGTAACCCTGGTGTCAGCTCCACAAACGAGACTGGTAAGGACAAGCTCGACAGAGAGACTGGACTGTCTGCTACGTAATCGGCAGGTAGCTGATCACGTGACTCAGGGACGGTTAAGGGAAGCGTAATGGTAAAGCGCGTGAAACCCGGGTGCTGTGCGTCGAACTGCCGACTCTCAACGCCAATCTGCCCGTTATGCTGATCAACAATACTTTTGCTGAGGGCTAGGCCAAGACCGAAGCCGGAGTTATGATCCCTGGGCTGATTGACCTGATAAAACCGGTTGAAAATGTGTTCCAGCTCGCCCGCTGGAATCCCACTTCCCGAATCCTCAACAACCATGACGGCCTGATTACCGGCATCGGCATCCTGACGCAGACGTACGGAAATTGTTCCGCCCGCCGGGGTGAATTTAAACGCATTCAGGAGCAGGTTATAGAAAACTTTTTCCATTTCGCCCGCGTCGACCCAAGTAAGCAACGTAGCAACTTCGGACTTGTTGGTTAAAGTTACCCCGCACGACCGGGCGTGTTCCTGAAATGAATCGGTAATGGTACGTAGCAAGATGACCAGGTCCGTTTCCTGCAATTTTGGTGGGTGATTGCCCGTTTCATGCTTTCTGAAATCCAGTAGCTGGTTTAGCAGTCGCAGCAGTCGGTCGGTGCTGTTTCGCATCAGCGATAACTGCTTTTGCAGGAAAGGATCGTCACTGTAACGATCCGTCAGGACTTCGATGGGCCCGGTCACGAGCGTCAACGGGGTCCGGATCTCATGTGCAATCTCCGTAAAGAAATTCAGTTTAGTTTGGTGAAGCTCCTGCTGCCGGGCCTTTTCAGTATGTTCAACCAGCAGATCGTGCGTCAGTTGAAGCCGCTTCCGATTTAGTCTTGACCAGAGTTTCAGCAGGTACAAAAACGTTAGTGCGTAGAACAAATAAGCCCAGGCGGTTTTCCAGAAAGGGGGCAATACGTCGATAGTTAACTCCAGCGGCTGTGGATTCCAGACATCGTCGTTGTTAGCGCCTTTCACCTGAAGGACATAACTGCCCGGTTCGAGATTCATGTACATGGCCCTGGGCTCGCTTACGTAGTTCCAGTCTTTATCGAAACCGATTAGCCTATAAGCGTAGCGGTTTTTGGCCGAATTGATATAATTGAAGGCTGCAAAATCCAGCGAAAACACGTTCTGGCGGTGCGTAAACGTAAGCCCATGCTTATAATCGAGACCTGTTTCCTGATCGCCGGGACGAAGACTCGTAACGGGTTCATTAAACAGACGTAGTTGGGTAAATGCTAACGTGGGGATTTTGGTATTCCGGCGAATACTGTCCGGATGAAACTGAACAATGCCATTGTAGCCTCCAAAATACAGGTATCCACGAGCATCCTGGTAGGTTGAATTCGTTGTAAACTCCTTGCAAACTAACCCGTCGTTCTTATTGTAACCAATGAACGTCGACCGTTCGGGTATGAACTGCGCCAGACCTTTGTCGGTGCTGATCCACAAAGCGCCCTGCTTGTCTTCCTGCATACCAACCAGGCTGTTGCTGGGCAAGCCTTCTTTCGTGGTGAAGTGCGTAAACGAGCGTTGGTCGGGCATCAGCAGGTTTAGTCCCTGGTCACGTGTGCCGATCCAGAGTCGATGCTGGCGGTCTTCGAGTAGACAGGTGATGTGATTGCTGCTGATGGAAGACGAATGATCGTCGTCATGCATAAACCGAACGAATGCATTGGACGACGACAGTTTTCGATTCAGGCCTCCTGTTGTGCCTACCCACAACGCATCGTTTGAGTCGACGAGGAGGCAGAGCGCATTGTTTGCACTGAGCGACCTATTGTTGTCTGGCTGATGCGAGTACTGAATAAACGAACGGGTTATCGGATCGAATCGGCAAAGCCCACCCCGGTTTGTAAGAATCCAGAGGGCGCCCTGCTTATCCCGTTTAAGGTCGTAGATGCGGTCGTTCGGTAGCGAATGCGGATTGTTGGGCTCGTGCAGAAAACGAGCCATCGTCTGCTTCCGTAGATCTAAATAATTAAGCCCTTTGATGGTCCCGATCCACAAACCGTTCGCGCCATCGGTTAGCAGGCATTTTACTTTATCGTTGGCGAGTGACTGCGGATTTTTCGGGTCATGCGTATACTGCCGGGCAATGGTTTTGTCACGGTTAACCAAAAACAGCCCCCGATCTTCTGTTCCCAGCCACAGCTGATTCGTGTTATAAGCCGGTATCATCGCACTGGCTATTTTGAAGGGCATGCCTCCCCGGCGATCCAGTGGCCGGAACGATCCAAACTGCCGGGCAAGCGGGCTGTACATATCGACGCCACCGTAGTACGTGCCAATCCAGAATGAGCCATCCTGGTCACGAAAAAGGGAACGTACTGAATTGTCACTCAACGAATTTGGGTCAGCAGGCTGATTCGTCAGCGTTCTGACCCGACTGCCGTCCTGCGCAATAATGTACAGGCCAGCCATGGTGCCGACCCAGAAATTTCCTTTCGTATCCGGCAGGATTGTCCGAACGGTCTGTGTGCTCAAATCCAGATGGGGTGCTACGTTCCAGGAAACAACCCGACCTGCTTGTTTATCGAACAGGGCAATGCCGTTACGTTCGGTTCCGAGCCAGAGCCGTCCCGTTTTATCTTCAGCGATGGCGTTAATGCCGTTGGACGCATTATGGTTGACCGAATCCGCAGCTTCCAGGAAATAATTGGTCAATTGAAACCGTCCCGATGCTGTTGGACTGAGTTTCGTTAAACCGCCGGACGTACCGACCCACAGATTGTGATCCCGGTCTTCATACATGGCCCGGATGTACAGATTGCTTACGTTACGTTGCTTTATCGTCAGATTTGCTAAGCTTTCATACCGATATGGTTTTTTGGTTTTCAATCGATAGAGGCCACGCAACGTACCGACCCATAGGTTTTGCTGCCTGTCTTCAAACAGATTGGTAATTGTAGAATCGGGTAAGCCAGTGAAATCGTTTTTCGTAAAGGGGATACGTTCAAAATCGTCTTGTTGAGGTCGATAGCGAGCCAGCCCTTTGCTTGTGCCAACCCATAATCGATCCTGTTTATCGACCAGCAGGCTGTTGATCGTATTGGAGGCAAAGCTATTTTTCTGGCCATTCTGACGCTGGTAAACGACCATACGATGCGAGTCGTAGCGGTTTAACCCGTCCTGCGTGCCAAACCACATGAACCCCTTACTATCCTGCGCTATTGCGTAAACACTGCTTTGGGATAACCCTTCTTCGACTGTCAGGTGACTAAAGGTTTGAACGTCCGATTGGCCCAATGCCGCCTGAGATAGAAGAAAGCCGTAGACCGCTAGCAGCCATGAAAGAGAAATAAGTTTAGCGGGATTCATGTTCGCATGCCAAAGTGTTCGTCGCTATGCCCACGAAAGCACTGGATTGTTAAAATGCCATTAAAGTCCTATTTTACTCTATAAATTCTATCTGTTCTGAAATAAAACGCTCTGCTAACCTCAGGATGACACAACCACGTTTTTTCGTTGAATTTGAACGGTCAACGATTAGGACTAGCTATGGAATCAGGTCGTTGATAATTCTACGCAAACATCAGGGCTGGAACCAGCGGGCTTTATATACCTCAAGATCTGGAAAACTCAGGGCGTGGCCAGGATTCTGAAACCGAACATGATACGTCCACCAGCTCTTTTCCGGAACGGTATAAACGAACTGCCCGGACCGATCACGTCCGACGCTTTTGGTATGAGGAGCATCTGTAAAGCCGGGAATTTTAATAAAGGTGTGTTTGGTCAGATCAAACTGCCAGGCCCCATTCGTTTCCGTCAGGAAGAGATAGTTGCCGTCCAGCGTCGGTTGCAGATCGTGACCTCCCTCACCAGGAATCTTCCATTCCTGCACCAGTTTTAGCGATTTCTGACCCGTCATCATCAGTTTGTACTCCCGCAGGACGGTCAATCCCAAGGCAAACAGACTTTTGCGCTTATCATCCCAAACCAGACCGTGAGCTGAATACAGACTATCACTGAAGATCGGTTTACCCGATTGCCGACGATCAAAGAGCATAATTCGGTTGCCCGTTGGTGCCGTCGAAGCAGCCGCAGCAATCAGTTCACCCGGCAGGAGTTCGATGGAATGGGCATTGGGGACACTGGCGTGAAAAAGTATTTTTTTGTCGCTCCGGTTGATCAGGGCGATGGCACCACCGGAGGAAGAAACCAGCAATTGCTCACCCTGCCGAATCGGTTTACAATCGTCCATTGTGTTAAACTTCTTCGTACGATACTCATCGGGCAAATCCATCGCTTCGTGTGCATCCCAGCTCCAGACTACAGCCGGAACGCTATCTTTCCCGTTCTGATAATCCACCAGCAGCACTTTACTCTGGCCACAAACGAGCACTAGTTTCTCCGTTCCCGGTTGAGCCATTCCCATAAGCGGACCTGACAACAGCCCGAGAAGTACCATGATTTTTTTTATAAAAGAGGCACGTATCTTCATGGTGAAAGGTAAGTACGTATTCCGTTTTGTCGGTAAACTTGCAGGTTGAAATCTCGTTACGTCTTTTGTATAACCCATTAAAGGTGGTTGTGCTAATCGGCTACTGTTATCCACTGTACGCAGGCAGATCAGGCGAAAAGTTCAGGCAAACCGAATCGCAAGGATAGCACTTAACGCCTTAATCCTCCACTTACTCCAATTTACCCGTATGAAAGTTTTTAGTTTATTTTTCGGTTTACTGCTGACTACGTATGCGTTTGCACAAGGGCAACAGACTCCTGCAACCGGTAGTCCGTATTTTTCACTTCAGGCGGGCAGTCCAGGCTCGGCTTATAAACGAATCGAGCTTTCATCCGATATTGATTCGTCCTGGTCCCGCTGGAAAGAACGGGGATACAGTTTTGGCTTCAATCCGACCTTAACGCCCATGTATAGCAGTATAAATGGGATTCTAAGCACCCCCTACATGATTCAGGTTCGGGGAAACGCCAACGAAAGAAATAAAAAACGATGGGGGTATCATGTCTTTGAAGGCTACGCAACCGACGATAAATCCCGCATAACCATGCTTGTCAATAAACACGTCGAACTCGAAAAGCCAGTCGCCGAATTGTATTACTACGGAACGACGTATAATCATTCTGATCAGGCTTATAACTGGTTTAAAATTGGGTCGGATGTGCGTCAGCATTCCTTTCTGTTCGGCCGCGATAAGGCTATTTTTTACGGTTCCTTACGATTGACAAACGCCCTTACGCTGGGATCAATTGGTCGTGAGGACGTTCGGGAGACGAAGCCCGAGGGTGATGATGAGCGTAATTATGAACAGGATGCGCGCCATGTCAATTATAATGAGCTAAAGAACAGTCCGGACGGCACGATCTTCTACGATAAAGACAACAAAATTGTTGTGGTCAAGGTCAATGGAACATGGATGAAAGTAGCTATTGAACCGCTCCCGGCTGGGGTAAACTATAAATTCTAAAGGCACGTAGTGATCAACGGGCTGCTACCATACCCGACACGGTTTTGAATTCCAGCCGGGGTTCGTCAGCCGACCGCTTCAGCCTCGCCCCGGTAAAGTCGTTGTGCAATTGGATTCGGTACGTTGACATGCGACTTTTCATGCCCCTGGGCGTAAATGACGATCGACTCGGGCTGTAGCTCAATGGCGTTATCCGTCGATAGCGAGCCAGGAGCGGTACTGATTCCGTTCTGTGGAAACCACTGTTCATCGGCTGAGTCGAGTAGTTTGTGCCAATCCTGTTCCTGGCTGGCTTCTGATAGCTGGACAATTTGTGGCTGTTTTGAGAAATTCATCAGGCATTGTATATGCTGATCGCCCTGCCAGCGATGTAATTGTAGCGTCTGCTGATCGTCGTTAGCTGTTACGTTTACATATTGACGGTCTAGCTTGTGCAACGCCGGTAGTTGCCTACGTAAAGCAATCAGCGTCTGGTAATAACGTAACAGCGTCTGGTGCGGCTCTTTAGCTAATAAACCCCACTGTAGTTTGGCTTCTTCGAACGTATCATGGCTTTGGGGCGCTGGGACCTCCTTATCCGAATGGGAATGCGCAAACTCATCTTTTCTGCCTTGCTGGACAGCCTCGACCAAATCTGGCTCGAAATGAGTCGCGAAATAAAAGAAGGGATTCGTTTCACCCCATTCTTCACCCATAAATAACAGAGGTATGTATGGACTCACCAGTACGGCTCCGGCTAATAGCTTCAGCGTGTCATAGCTGTACAACTGGCTCGATCGCTCACCCTGCTGGCGATTGCCTACCTGATCATGATTCTGCGAGAAAATAATAAACTGGTGTCCTGGGTTTGATTCGGCTTTACAGCCAAAAAGCTTCTGGCGTACGTTAGAAAACTGACCGTCGTAGACGTAACCATGCTGATACGATTTCGTCAAATGAGCAAGGCCATCAAAATCAGCATAATAGCCTGTCTTTGCTTCACCAACCGTCACCCGTAGGGAATGATGGAACTCGTCTATCCACTGAGCATCCATACCGTAACCGTGTTCAGTCAGGGGGTTAATAAATTTTGGGTCGTTGAGGTCACACTCGACCAGTAAATGATGTCGTCGTCCTGTAGTCTCCATCAGGTGGTCGACCTGCTGACGGAGTTCCTGTAGAATATGTACCGGGCTGCAGTCTTTCATGGCGTGAACCGCATCCAGACGTAACGCATCGATGTGAAAATCCCGGAACCACATCAGGGCATTCTCAATAACGTAGTGCCGGACGCCATCACACCAGGCATCATCGAAATTAATAGCATTGCCCCAGGGCGTACAATACTTGCTGGTCAGATAAGGGCCAAAGTTACTAAAGAAGCTTCCCTCTGGCCCGAAATGGTTATACACGACGTCCAGTACGACAGCGATCCCCTTATAATGACAGGCATCGACTAGGCGTTGCAGATTGCTGGCCCCGCCGTAGGAATTCTGAACGGCAAATGAGTAAACACCGTCATACCCCCAGTTGCGACTATCTGCGAATTGAGCTACAGGCATAATTTCTATAGCCGTTACGCCCAGCGCTTTCAGGTAATCGAGTTTCGTTTCCAGGGAAGCGAAGGTGCCCTCCGGCGTGAATGTACCGGTATGAACTTCGTACAACAGATAATCTTCCAGCGCTGGATTAACCCAACATTGGTCGTCCCAGTAAAATAAGGACGTATCAATTGCCTGCGAAGCATCATAAACGCCCTGTGGCTGACTCAACGAAGCCGGATCGGGATATTCTTTCTCGTTATTAAGTACAAACGTGTATGAATCGCCCGGCCGTAGCTGATCGGTTTTTGTTTGCCAGTACCCAAGTTCTTCCTGCTGAAGGGGCAGAACCGACTGTCCGTTTATTTTCAAATCGACCTGATCAGCAGAGGGACTCCAGAGCACGATCTGCGCTTGCCTATCCGGAAGAAACGTTACGCCAAGTGTTCGTTTGTTTACGTTGAGTGGATACATCATATAAATAAAAACCTGCCTTCTGAGAAACACCTTACAGACTAACGGTCTTGTTTGTAAATGAGGGAAGTGAGTAAACGGACCTGGTTACAGAGGAAGGAGTCCGTTCTGCTTCATTTTTTTACGCGATACCACCTAAACGTGTAACCCGGCAATTGAACCGCGAAATTTCCCCCGGTGCCCAACGGCGTTTCTGAATTATTCATTAAGTCAGTTAACGGACGGCCTGTTTGCGTTTTTGTGGCTATCTGGCACTGCTGCGGCTCAGAACTAAAATTGTGGACGACTACCAGAGAGCGGCCTTGCCAATCATACCGGATGGCTAATACCTGTTCCGATCCCGTGTCAAGCATCTCCCAGTTACCCCAACCGATTTCGGGGCATTGTTTTCGCAATTGGGCTAACCGGGTAATCTGATTCAGCAGCGACGCAGAGTCGGCACGCTGGTCTGCTACGTTAACGCCCTTCGTATAGCTGTATGGCCCCTGGCTGATGACTGGTTGAACTGTTTTGGCGGCTGTTGAAAAACCAGCATTGGGTGCGTTCGACCATTGCATGGGGGTTCGGATGGATAAGCGTTCCTTTAGCTTCAGATCGTCGCCCATGCCGATTTCTTCACCGTAACGAATGACGGGCATACCCGGCATGGAAAACAGGAAGCTGTAGGCCAAATCAATCAGCTTTCGGTCGCCCAGCATTGGTGCCAGTCGGCGCCGGATGCCCCGGTCGTAAAGCTGCATGGTTGAGTCGGGGCCGAAGCGGGCGTAGACTTTATCCCGTTCACTGTCACTCAGCCGACCCAGGTCGATTTCGTCGTGGTTGCGCAGAAACGTTGCCCACTGAGCCGTTGGCGGAATGGCTTTGGTATCCTCCAGGGCTTTTTTCAGCAGCTTCGTCTCGCCCGTAGCCAGCGAATAGAACAGGTACTGATTCGCAAAGAAGTTGAACATTGTCTGCATATTCTGGCCATCTTTCCCGAAATAGTCCTGCTGATCCTTCGGGTCGACGTTAGCTTCACCCAGCAGAATGGCATCTTTTTTATGCCACTGAATATACTGGTGCAGCTGCGTAATGATGTCAAACTGATACTGTGGTTTTTCAGGGTCGAAGTCGGCGTTGGCTATCTCGATCAGGAATGGAACGGCATCCACCCGAAAGCCGGCCACACCCTTATCCAGCCAATGGCGGACAATTTTTCGCATTTCCCGTTGTAAAGCCGGGTTCTGCATGTTCAGGTCGGGCTGAAAGTCATAAAAGCGGTGATAAAAATATTCGCCCGCCTGCTTGTCGTAGCTCCAGACCTCTTTCTGTACACCCGGAAAAATCATGCCTTTGTCCCATTTTTTTGGCTGCTCTTTCGACCAGACGTACCAGGAGCGATAGGGCGAATCTTTACGCTGACGAGCCGCTTTGAACCAGGGGTGCTGATCGGACGTGTGGTTCGTAACCAAATCCATCATTACCCGAATCCCTTTTTTATTGGTCTGGCGAATGAATTCGTCGAAATCCTGATCAGTACCCAGTCGCGAATCGATGCCATAGAAATCAGCGATGTCGTACCCGTCGTCTTTGTTGGGTGTGGGTTGAAAAGGGGCCAGCCAAATCGTCCTGACACCCAATTGAATGAGGTAATCCAACTGCTGCGTGATGCCCTTAAAATCACCGACGCCATCGCCATCGGAATCCTTAAAAACCTCGACATCGACGCTGTACAGGAAAGCATTTTTATACCATAGCTCTTCAATGAAATCGGTCGGAATAGGAGTAGGGGGAGTTTTTTTAGATTCGCTTTCGTCCTTTTTCTGGCAACTTATGAATAGACTGATGCACAGAGTAATAAATAGATACTTCATGAAGTACGTTGAGATGTGTTCTCTAAAACCAACTGCTCAACGAAGCATTCTGTTAGCAATAAGTTCATCTTTCTTGCCGATTGATCTACTTATTAGATATACCTGATGTATTTTATAAATAAACCCTGAATTGCCTCTCAGTATCAATCAATTCGGCTAAACGAAAAGTTAGGTAAACATGAATAAGGAAGACATTAAGCTAGGGGACTGGCATCGAATTCTAATCGGTGATGCGCCTGTTGAATTTTTACTGGAAGTATTCATCCGTACCGTCATAATTTACCTGGTATTACTGGTGACCATGCGCCTGCTCGGCAAACGAATGAATGGTCAGCTCACCAATCTGGAACTGGCCGTGATGCTAACCATGGGGGCTATCGTGTCACCTGCTATGCAATTGCCCGACCGAGGGTTACTATCGGGGATGCTGGCGCTAGGTTGCGCGTTAGTTTTTCTGAGACAAACTAACCTGCTGGGGTTTAAGAGCAGTAAAGCCGAACAGTTCATTCAGGGAACCGAAACCGTACTCGTAAAAGATGGCATCATTCAGGTGGACGAGATGGCGAAAAACCGACTCTCTCATCAGCAGATATTTGCCGCGTTACGTAGCGAAAACGTGTATAACCTGGGTAAGGTAAAACGCCTGTATATTGAAGCGTACGGGATGTTCAGCATTTATCAGGACGAAACCGGAAAGCCGGGTTTATCGCTATTGCCGCCTTCAGACGAAGAAATACAGTCTATTCACGAGCAGCCAAAAGAAAAATTACTCGCCTGCACGAACTGCGGCAATACTGTACCTGCTCAGCCCAAACCAGACGCCTGCCCGATTTGTCAGGCCAACGACTGGGTAAACGCCATACTTTAATTCCAGCATGAAAGAAGAAGATATTCATTTATACGATTGGCAACGGATTCTTGTCGGCGACGTGCCGGGCATTTTTTACGTTGAGATTTTGATTCGGGCGGCTGCGATTTACCTGCTGCTGGTTCTTTCGATGCGATTTATGGGTCGACGCATGGCCTCTAAACTGAGCCGTAATGAGATGGCCGCCATGGTGTCGATGGCGGCTGCCATTGGCGTACCCATTCTGGATGCTCATCGGGGATTGCTGCCAGCCTATGTTATTGGGCTGGTTGTTGTGTTGACCCAACGTATTGTTTCCTATTACGCAGCCAAAAATCAGCGATTCGAAGCGATTTCTCAGGGTGATCGAAGCACACTCGTTGAAAATTCAGTGATTCAACTGGCAAACATGAAAGATGCGCGCATCACCCGTGAACTGTTGTTTGCTCAGCTTCGCTCCGGGGGTTTGTTTCATCTGGGATCCGTGAAGCGTTTGTATATGGAAGCCAATGGTGCCTTTACGCTCGTTGAAGATCCGAAACCCAGACCGGGCCTGTCGATACTGCCCGAGTGGGACACTGAATTTATTGACCAGCAGGAGAAAGCGTCCGGTCAAAACGTTTGTCACCACTGCGGTAATCAGCAACCAGAATCGAGCAACAAAACAGATGCCTGTAGCAACTGTGACTATACGGAGTGGGTACCGGCACTGAAGTGAACGAGGTAGTAATGCTAATTCAAGCACCTGGCCAGGCTTTACCCGCTTGGGGAACTAGCTTACGATTAGTATCGGGTTCGATGAAAAGTATCTGGATCGCATTTTTCAGGTGTTTCAGCGATTGCAGGGCCGAAACGAATTTGTTGGTACTGTAATCGGTCTAGCGATCTGCGAAAAGGTAGTGGCGAATCATGGCGGGGCTATCACGGCTACCAGCCAGCCTGGTAAGGGTGCACCTTTAGCGTGTATTTGCCAAAAAGATCCTGAATTTTATAGATCGGGAATGTCTTTTCGCGGTTTCCAACCGGCGTTAGCAGGCTGGCCTGGATAAACCCGACAAAGGTAAACGAGCTCTAACGACCAGCCTCTATCGACATTCCCCAGCGACAGACTGATTTGCGTTCTCGGCGTCAGCCACACTTTGTTTAGAATCTCGCCAACTTTAGCCGTTTTTCCGGGACCGTATTTCTCTTGTAGCAACGAATCTAACTCCGTTCTGGCCGCCATCACATCTGCCTGAGTAATGGCGGCAGTCATATAATAGTAATAGGAGGCCGAGAGCAGCGAGTCACCATTGAAGGTATATTCGAGGCCGACAGTTCGATTGATAAGCGGAACACGTGCGTAGACAAGCTTCTCTGTTTTCTTTGATGTGAGTTTACTGGATTCCGCTTCTTTGACCTGTTTCGGCGAAAAACCCCAGCGAACCTGGCGTACATCGGGCGTTTGTTGAGCCAATACGTGGCCTATAGTTGATAAGATCAGAAACTGAACGAGAAAGAAACGTTGGAGATTGAAAGTCGGCATAGGTATCGTCTTAAGTAAATGAAATTAATCGTCTTTCGTTGATCGAGCAATTGGTATGATACCACCATCAGAAAAAGCAGGGCTGGTTAGCTGCATTGATAAAGCAGTTGATGCCGTTGACGATGGAGTTGAAGTAGTAGGTAACAAGCGGATAACGGCACTCGCCTGAGTGTATAGAGTTAACTAATTGTGGCTGCGATTGTTGACCGTTCGCTTCAGCGCGGATTTTTGTGGGCTGTTCGGAGCGTTAAAGGCCAAACTGTATCATTCAGCCGTTGCGTCTATAAAACGAGGCTGAGCTTTCCTTCTCCTCGAAGGTAACTCAGCCTCTGTCTCAAAATGCAGGAATAAGGTTTGTCTATGGGGTTTTGTCTGGTTTGCCCGTGCGCAGGTCACTAGCGCTACCGCTGCTGGGAACACCAGCCCCCTGTTGATTTTTGGGACCAGATTTGCTACTCTGACTTGGCGATTTCTGTCCAGCCGACGTACCGCCTGATTTATTTCCCGTACTGGCTTTAGTTCCTGTACTGGCTGATCCTGATTGCGAACGGGTTGATTGGGCTCCTGTCGTTGTGCTAGATGGCCCTTCTGCGGTGGGCGTGGGGTATCGACCCGGCGTGCGACGGCTATTTCCGCCAGACTGAGCATGCGCACCTGCGGAGGCCACGGCAATCAGCAGCGTAGCCGTCAAGATGATAGTTTTCATACGTTAATCGACTAAGTGAGGTTATGTTGTACTTAACAGACTAACCAACTGATCCTGGCAGGCGGCTCATAAAATTGGGCGGAGTGAGGAAACGGGTTAGTCAGGCACAGGTGTACAGCGCAAATCGACATCTGTGCGTTCTACAGGTTTTCCTACCTATGCTTCGCAGCTATCCCCACACTCTCAATCTCCTTTAACACCTGCCAGCATTGAAACAAACCCCGCGGTATGTGAAAACAGCCTTTCCATTTGCCACCTTTCAGCGGTAAAAGTACGTCTCCCTGGCGATTGAGATAACCGTACCATTCACCGAACTCGGAATCTGGAAAGTGTGACCAGGTGTACGCATGAACTCGCTCAAACCAGGCCCAGCAGTCAGGATTTCCGGTTCGCTGGTAACCTTTCAGTAACGTAATGAGCGTTTCGATATGCACCCACCAGAGTTTCTGATCCCACTCTAATTGCTGGGGCGGATGGCCCTGGCTGTCCATGAAGTAGAAGAGTCCGCCGTGTTCTGTATCCCAGGCATAATCCAGCGTATCGAGCGTAATACGAACCGCTTTTTCGAGCAGTGCTACGTCGTTGCGTCGGGTAGCCAGGTCCATGATGAACCACATCGCTTCGATCGCATGACCGGGATTCAGTAACCGCCCCTCGAAGCTATCCGAAAACTGGCCGTCGGGCGTTACGTTCTCCCGAATCAGCCCCAGGTTGGAATCGTAGAATACGTCCATGACCTCGTGAATGCATTCGTCAATGGTACGTTCCACCAGCTCTTTATCGAGCAGGTGTTCAATTTCCAGTGAGAGGTTGCACAGGATCATGGGCAACGCAAAATTCTTCAACGGCCGCGTATCCGAAACGGCTTTGTTCCACCGTCCTTTCGGATTGTTGCGCCGGGCCAATATCTGCTCAAACGTCGATTTCGCTAGGTTGGCGTACGCATCATTACCCGTTGCTACCGACAGCTGACCGAACGCCATCGTTGCGAAACAATCCGAAAAAATGTTGTAGGGCTGCACCAGTGTCCGACCCTCGCGCGTCAGGGAAAAATACCAGCTGCCATCTTCGGCACGACCGTACTTTGTTAGAAAATCAGCACCGTGCTGCGCTACGTCGAGCCAGTCCGCGCGTTGTTCTGGCGGACTGCCGCCCAGCCGATTATACAGCATCGAAAACGTCCATACCTGGCGGGTCTGTAGCCAGATAAATTTATCCGTGTCATAAACCTTTTCCTTCCGGTCGAGGCAGGTGAAGAAACCGCCCTGTTGGCGATCCAGCGAGTGTTTTTGCCAGAACGGAATAACGTCGTTCAACAGCGCATCCTGGTAGAGTTGCGTGTAGGTCTGGGTAGCGATCATGTTAATTATGTGAACATTTGAACTGCCTGTGATGTCAGTTTTTCTGTGGTGTCGGGTTCTTAAACCCGACATTCTCGCGTCAGCAAATTGCGTCGGGTTTAAGAACCCGACACCACAGGTAGACACCACATTTATTGGCTCACTTTGTAACCAGCCAATCGTAGCGAAAACGGGCGTAGGTGATTTTTGTGTAGTTGTCTTTTTCGTAGAGAACGCCAAGGTCGCCATCCTGCTGAACAACCAGATCGGAATAGGCCGACGAACCGGCATAAATCAGTTTGCCAGCCGACCATTTTTTGCCATCGTTCTGACTAACCCGAACGGTTAAGTTTGTCCGGCTGGTCTGGCTGTTAGGATTGGAGAACAGCAGTACGCTGGGGCCGCTACGTGGCTGATACGTAATCATGCTACCCTGACAGACCGGATCGGGCAAATCCGTTGCGACAACGACTGACTCCCAACGTTCACCGGCATTGGACGATGACGCCAGCAGCCGATTTTTGACGTCGCCCGATTGGTTGCGCGCATTCAGCAAGAGACCGCCGTTTGCGGTTTCAGCGGCTGTACTTTCGTTGCCGCCGGGATACGTAATGGTTGGCGAAAGTTTCCAGGTTTTTCCGTGATCATCGGAATAGAAGCCATGGGCCCGGTAGTCGCGAAACTGCGGTTGCGGCTGCCCTTCGGAATGGTTGGCCGCCACAAAAATCCGGCCTTTATGACGACCTTTCTGTAGTTGCAGGGAGTGGCCGGGCGTATTGGCGTACGATCGCCAGTCTTCCCTGAAGGCATACTGCGGATTCATGTCGGGCTTGTTCGGTCGCGAAACCTGGGTTGTTATGTTCACCGCTTCTGACCAGGTCTGGCCGCCGTCGGTGCTGGTTTTGTACCAGACTTCACGGACAGCCAGGCCTTTCCGCACGTTCGCTTCCGAAGCGGTACCCGTGTTGTACACTAAAAACAGTTTTCCGTTTGGAAAGCGATTGTCGGTCAGATCGAACACCGGCGCTGGATTGCCTGCCTGCATCGTTCCAAAGTCGACAACGAGCTGTATCGGTCCCCACGTTTTTCCGTTGTCCTGGCTGGTACGTAGCACGAGATCGACGTCGCCAAAATCACCGCAATCCGTTCGGCGCCCTTCGACAAAGGCCAGCAGATTACCATTCGGCGCTTTCACGATGGCCGGAATCCGATAACAGAGATAGCCCCCTTCGCCGTTTCGAAAGACCGTTGTCTCGACGATGGCCTGTGTCGTGGAATCGACAGTTGGACCAGTACTGTTTGTCTGGCCGGAGAGGACGGGTTGATACGTAATAAGGCTGGTTGCCAGTAGAAATGCATGGATCATAGCGTGTGCCGGGATCAGAATAATCGTTGGAAATGGTTTTCGAAGTGATTGCGCATCGCGTTGCGAAAGGCTTCGGGTGTTCCGTGCTGGATGACATCGACCAGCCCCCGGTGCGAAACAAACTTCTTGTGCTGCACCTGTTTTTTCAGGATGCCGCTTTCGTGAACGTATTTGAAAATGGGCAGGAGCATCCGCTGAAACCGACGTAGTGTCTGGTTGCCGGTGATGTCGTACAACTTGCCATGAAAGCGAATTTCCTGCTCCGAATCGAACAGCATCTCTTCCGTATTGACTGGCTCCGTAGCAACAATGGCGTAGAGTTCGTCGATGTCATTCTGCGTTACCCGCTCGAAAATCAGATCGCCCATCCCGATCTCAAGTACCATCCGTAATTCGAAAATGTCACGTAGCGTCGCATTGTCCAGAATGCCGGGATACAGTGTTTTTTCGATGAGCGAAAGCAGGTCGGGGTTCGTAATAACGGTTCCGCGCTTCTTCTTCGTGTCGAGCATGCCCCGCATGCGTAACCGTAGCAGCGCTTCCCGCAGAACCGTCCGGCTTACGCCTAACTGAGCCGATAGTTCGATCTCTTTTGGAATGACATCGCCCGCTTTGAATTGCTTGTCATTGAAGAATTCGAGCAGATCCGTTTCCACTTTGTCGACCAGCGTGAGGTTTTCATTCAGCTTGAAATCACTCTGATTATTGATGTACTCCATGTATTATGTATAATATAAAAAACGCTACACTCGATTATGTCTGACAATATTCTGGATTTATTCGCTTAAATAAAAATTTTATGCGAATTTTTGACTTTTATGTACAACATAATACCTTTGTCAAGTCATACTTATTCTCTTGTCTACGATAAACTATCTCTATAATGTCTATTTCTCCTTACAAATACAGGCGATATGTCATACTTATTGTCGGCTGGTTGCTCACCGTTAGTGGATGGGCGCAGACAACTTCCTTGACAGGGACCATCCGCGATGCCCGCACCGGTGAAACGCTACCGGGTGTAAACATTACCATTAAAGGAACGACCCGCGGAACGGTAACCAATCAGGATGGACAGTTCTCGCTTCAGGTGCGCAAGGGCGACGTACTGGTTGCTTCACTTATCAGCATGAGTACACAGGAAATTGTGATCGACAACCAGACCTCACTCGACATCAAGCTGGCCGAAAGCGCCAAAAGTCTGGACGAAGTGGTCGTCGTGGGGTACGGTCAGCAAAGTCGCAAAACTCTGACCGGTGCCGTATCGACGATTGACCAGACGGTTTTTAAATCCGTACCGAGAACCAACGTCGGCACCGCGTTGCAGGGAACCGCACCCGGTCTGCGTGTGCAGCAAACAACTGGTCAGCCAGGATCAACGCCAACGATTGTGTTTCGGGGAGGAACCGATTTTAACGGCTCGGGTTCGCCACTAGTCGTACTGGATGGTGTGATTGTTCCCTCACTTTTTGGTATCAACATGGAGGACGTCGAAAGCATTGACCTGCTTAAAGATGCGGCCTCGGCGGCTATTTACGGAGCGCGGGCGTCGAATGGCGTGATTCTGGTGACGACCAAAAAGGGCAAGAAAGGCCGGACGTCGGTGACCTATAGCTACAAACGGGCGAACAACTACATCCGGCGCAATCCACTCGCCTACATGAGTGCAGAAGACTACATCACCTGGAACCGGCGCGGACTGGCCAGCCGCTACGCTGCCGCGCAGGCCGATAACAACACGGCGGAAATGAATAACGCCCGCAACCAGTTGACCGGTGCCTGGGGCTGGGGCGTTAACTCGGGCTGGACCGCTCCCGACGGAAAATATTCAACGCAATTAGTTTCCAACAGCAACCGGAACCTGCTCAGCGACCCACAATATCATTTACTGCTCGATAAAAATCCGTTCAATGCGAATCAGACGGATAGTCTGTTGTATCGGTCTATCTCGCAACGGCAGTTGGAAGATCTGATCCTTCAGCAGGGAACGCTCAATGAACATTACCTGAATTTTTCAGGGGGTAACGACCAGGGCAATTTCTCGCTGGGACTGGGTAGCATCAGCGACGTTGGTACACTCATTGGCTCGTCGCTCAGCCGAATGAATATGAACTTCAATGGCGGCCTGAACGTGGGCAAGAATCTGGTCGTGAACCTCAACGTATCGGGGTATAGTGCCAAAACAACGCCATCTTACCTGACTGCCGATGGGGGTGGTGGTGTTAATGGCGGCATTATTCAGCGATTTACAGGTATTGCACCCACGGTACGACTGACTCACGACCTGACAGGCGCTGAACTTCCGGGCGTGGACGGCAGTACGTTAGGTAACCCGAATTATTTCCGGGATAAGTTTTACAACCAAACGCTTGAGCAACGCTATTCGGGTGGACTAAATCTGGAATACACGATCCTGCCGGGTTTGAAGGCGCTGGCATCGGCATCGGGATTTTACCGGTATACCACGGGCGAAAGTTTCACCAAAGCGTACATCAACGGAACTGGTGGGGCGTTGGTCAATACCCGCAATTCATCGTTTACCAATCAGCGGGCTAGTCAATATACCTACAACGCGTTCCTTCAATATAACAAAGATTTTGGTAAGCACACAGTATCGGCGCTGGCCGGGGGCGAGTTTTTTGAATCGCGCGTGTATGATTATGGCGCAACGGCCAACCTGGCGGCTACCGATTTTATTCCCTGGCTATCGGCCTCAACGGCCGCTGTGGGCGTACCGACGTCTTCTTTTTCGAGCTGGCAGCGGCTGGCTTCCGTGATCGGGCGGGTCAACTACACGTTTGCCAATACGTATCTACTGAACGTAAACATGCGGTACGACGGTACGTCCAAGCTTATTACCAATCAATACGGTTTCTTCCCCGGCGTGTCGCTGGGCTGGAATATGCACTACGAGAATTTCTTCGCCAACTCGTTCCTGCGCCGGTACGTATCAACGCTTAAACCCCGGATCAGCTTTGGCGAGAATGGCAGCATCAACCCGCTCAACAGCGCGGGCCAACCCCTCATCGGCGACTACGCCACAATCCCGCAGTACGGCAGTGTTGGTACGTATAACGGTCAACCTGGTTTTGCAACGGGTGGCATTACGAACACGAACCTTACGTGGGAGCGGGCGAATACACTCAATTTCGGGGTCGATGTCGGTTTGCTGAACAACCGCGTAACGGTTATTGCCGACTACTTTATCCGCAATGTCTACGATAAAATCACCTCGCTAACGATTCCTGCCTGGACCGGATTCAGCTCCTACGTAACGAACCTGGGTCAACTTCAGAATCGGGGTGTCGAGCTGGAAATCAGAGCGAACGTACTGAAACCATCCAGTGCAAACGGGGTATCCTGGACGGTTAGCGCGAACCTCTTTCACGTGAAGAACTTCGCAAAGAAACTGCCGAATAACGGCCTGGACCTCAACCGTCAGGGAGCCGTTCAGATTTTCGATCCCGGTCAGAACAAGCTGGTTTGGGTAGGTGGTTTGCAGGAAGGCAAACGGGTAGGACTGGATGAGATTTATGCACCAATCCACGACGGTATTTACACCAGTCAGGCGCAACTGGATGAACGCGCCGGTCTGTTGAATACGTACCTGCCGTACACCAACAAACGAATCAAGCTGCTTGGCGACGCCCGCTGGCGCGATACGGACAAGAACGATACGCTGGACTACCGCGATAATGTGTATGTCGGTCGCACGACGCCGACCATACAAGGCGGTTTCTCGTCAAATCTCTCCTGGAAAGGCTTTAACCTATACGGCCAGTTCGATTACTCGCTGGGTTTCATCATCGCCAATCAGTCGTATCTGCGTGGGATGTCGCAGGTACAGGGCTCGCAGAACGGCCCCGTCGACGTAACGAATACGTGGTCGCCTGAAAATCCGAACGGTACGTTGCCGCGCTACTACTGGGCCAACTACGGCCGGAATTACTTCACCGATGCGGGCGGAAGCACTACACCCCCTGCAAACTTCTGGCAGAAAGGCGATTATCTGGCCATGCGCGAAGTAACGCTCAGTTACGATATGCCGGCCAAACTTCTCGAACGGATGGCACGTAACCGGGTCAAGAGCGTTCGCGTGTTTCTAACCGGCTCAAACTTGGTTTATTTCACGGGCTATAACGGTACGTTCCCGGAAGTTGGCGGCAACGATGTCGGTCGGTTCCCGCTACCCCGAACGGCCACGCTTGGTGCCACGATCAGTCTTTAATCCTCAAGCTGAACACTCATGAAAACTTATATAGTAATCCTTGCTTTATTCGGCTGTCTGGTTGCCAGTTCCGGCCTGTTTTCCTGCCAGAATCAACTCAACGAAGTCGTTCCGCAGACCTCGCTCAACCAGAGTCTAGTGTTGGCCGATGCGAATGCTGCCCTGACGTTATACACGGGCGTGTATTCCTCCTTCCGAACGTATCACAGCACGTTATTTACGCTGGGTGAAATGCGTTCCGACGTCTGGGCCGATGGCCTGTTTACTGAATCGGAAGACGCGGGACTGAAACAACTTTGGTCGCACAACATCAGCGCCACGAACGTACCGCTCGACAATTGGGGTGGATTTTACAGCCTAATCGACCGCATCAATACGGTCATCAAACTGTTTCCCGCGGCTCCCCTCGACGACGCCCGACGCAAGACGTACCTGGCGGAAATGTATGGCATGCGGGCCTATGTGTATTACACCCTGTTACGTACCTGGGGCGGTGTGCCGCTCACAACAGAACCCGTTACCTCGATAGATAACCTGACCGATCTATACAAAGCGCGATCGACGCCGGATGAGGTGATGAAACAAATTAAAAGCGATCTGGAGCAGTCGCTGACCCTGTTTGCCGGGAACAATGCGTTTGCGACCAAGCGCGTCAACTGGAGTCGGGCGGCTACGCTTACCCTGAAAGGCGACGTATTCATCTGGTCGGGTACGCACATGGGCGGTGGCAATGCTGATTTCACGATAGCCAAAGCCGCCCTGGAAGAGGTAAAAGCGTTACCTACGCTAGGCTTACAGGCGATCTTCACCGACGTGTTCGATCCGACGAAAAAGAGTAATAACAAGGAAATCATTTTTGCGATCAACTACGAAAAAAACGAAGCCACGCAGGGCGTTTATGGCAACTTTCTAGTCAACACGACGCAGGCTGGTACGTTGCTGTTCGATGCAATTCCAGGGCCGGGGGCGGCCGTGAATTCGGTATATCCGCTGGTGGGTGGAGCCAGCCGGGTGGGCATGTCCAGCGCTACGATTACGAAACTAAGTAACGCCAAAGATCAGCGCGTTCGCCCATCGTTTCGGGTCATGTATCGCAACGCAGCTGGTTTTCCGATTGCGGGCGTCATGCTGACCAAATTCATTGGCCGTGTTGATTCGGGTATACAACTGTATGACAATGACTTTCCCATTTATCGGTATGCCGACGTGCTGTTGCTGCTGGCCGAAGCGAATACGAAACTAGGCAATGATCCATCAGTCGACATCAACGCTATTCGGGCGCGGGCGTACGGAACAGGATTCACTACGTATACGAACGGAACGCCGGAAGCGAACATGAACGCCATTCTGGACGAATACCTGCGGGAGTTCATTGGCGAAGGTAAACGCTGGTGGGCGTTACGTCGGGCGGGGAATGCATATGTGTTTGCGGCTGTCAACCCGGTTTATTTGCCCGCCACGCAAGCGTTCAAGCTGGTGCTACCCATTTCGATAACGATGCTGAATACCGATCCGAAACTGGTTCAAACGTCGGGGTATTGAGTTGATGTTAAGCAGGCTATCTGTCGTGGTGTCGGGTTCTCAAACCGCAACGGCGGACCGCCGACACATTTCCGGGTGGAGCGGTTGGCTGACGCCAGCGTGTCGGGTTTGAGAACCCGACACCACGACAAAATTTGTGTTCTAAGTTATTTTCAGCGATTAGGTTTTTATCTCTTTTTTTATGTCAAATATTCCAAAGACTGAAGGACTGGTTGCTGCTCCCTTCACGCCAATGCATGCCGACGGCCGTTTAAACCTGGACCTGATTCCCCAATACGCCCATTTTCTTGTGCAAAACGGCGTCAAAGGCGCTTTCGTCGGGGGCTCAACGGGGGAGGGCGTATCGCTGTCGTATCCGGAAAAGCTGGAGTTGCTCCGCGCCTGGGGGCAGGTCGATGAACCCCGTTTGCAGAAGATTATGCTGGTTGGCGGTACGTCGCTGGAAGAAAGTAAACGGCTGGCGCAGGAGGCATCACGTGCTGGTTTTCAGGCGGTAGCGGTACTGGCCCCATTTTATTTCAAGCCCGCTAATGTCGAGCTGCTGGCTCAGTTCTGCATCCAGATTGGCGAAGCCGCGCCTGAACTGGGTCTTTATTTCTACCACATTCCCGCTCTGACGGGTGCGAACCTGTCGATGATTGATTTTTTGGCCTGCATTGATGGTCGATTGCCTAATTTCTACGGGATCAAATACACGCACAACGACCTGATGGACTACCGGCGGTGTGTGCTGTTCGGGAATCAGAAGTACGATATTTTGTGGGGGTGGGATGAAGTCTTCCTGGCAGCTATGGCCATGGGCGCCCGCGGGGCCGTGGGTAGTACGTTCAATTACGCGGCTCCAGTCTATCACGAGCTCATGGCGGCTTTCGACGCGGGCGATCTGGAGAAAGCGCGGCAGTGTCAGGATAAGTCCATCGCCGTTGTCAAGCTATTGGGTAAATACGGCGGTATCGCAACGGGCAAAGCCTACATGCGGGCCGTCGGTCTCGACTGCGGTGAGTTCCGACTACCAATCGCGAATATGTCGACCGAACAATACGGGCAATTCCTGAACGATCTGGACGAAATCGATTTTTACGCCTATGCTTCTCAGATGCCCGTATCGGCTGATGTCAGCGCGGACTAAACAGATTGGTATTCTGGGGCTTATGGTTCTAGGCTTTTCGCTCACCGGATTAAAGCCCGGCGCAAAACGTAGCCAATTATCAACTGCGCCGGGTTTTAACCCGGTGAGCGAAAGTGTGTCATGTCAATACGTTCGGCTGCCGGATTTACCTGCGCAGCATGGTCGGCCGAATTTGGGCGTAGCGGGTGCCTTTGCGGGGGTTAGCCATGATGCGCTGATTGTGGCGGGTGGGGCTAATTTCCCGAACGGATTTCCCTGGCAGGGCGGTACAAAAGTCTGGCATTCGACCGTGTACGTACTGGTACACAAAGGCGATACGTATCAGTGGCAATCAACGCAGCAATTGGATCGGGTACGGGCGTATGGTGGGTCTGTGAGCTGGAATGAACAACTTATTTGTCTGGGCGGAAGTGATGACAAACAGCGATTCGCCGATGTGTTTAGCCTGAACTGGAATCCGTCGTCGGCTACCCTCGAACAGAAACCACTTCCGCCTTTGCCCATGCCACTGGCGAATCTGGCGGCTACAGTTTCGGCGAATAAACTATACGTCTTTGGTGGCGAATCAAATGGGGGAACGGAGAAAGGTTTGTATAGACTTGACCTGAAGGAACCAACAACCGGTTGGCAAAAGCTGGCTGATTTACCCGGCCCGGCCAGAGCGTATACGGCCATGACAACTCAATTGAACGGCACGGGCCAATCGCTGTACGTAGTGGGTGGTCGGCAGACAGTGGAAGGCGTAACAACCGTCTATTCGGATGCCTATGAGTACCATATTTCGCTGAACCAGTGGGAACGATTACCCGACTTACCCCAAACGCTGGCGGCCCATCAGGTTGTCGCATCTGGGCTCAATTCGTTACTCGTATTCGGGGGTGACGACGGGCAGCGGCTTCGGCAGATTGAAGCTCTGAATAATCGCCTGAAAGAGCAACCAGCTGGTAAGGAGAAAATCCGACTCACGTCAGAACGTAACGATTTACAGATCAAGCATCCGGGTTTTAACAGAACCGTCTGGCAATTTCGGACCGTAACGAAAACCTGGTCTGTGGTCGATACGTTGCCGTTCCCGACGCCAGTAACAACGCCAATTGTACGCTGGAAAGATCATTTCATCATACCGAGTGGTGAGGTAAGCCCCGGCATTCGAACACCCACGATCTGGAAGATTTCAATTCATTGATTAACCCTACATGATGAACGACAATACAGCCCGTCTACCCAGCAAAACGTACCCGTGGGTGTTGGTTGGGCTTTTATGGGTGGTTGCCATGCTGAATTACATGGATCGGCAAATGCTGGCGACCATGCGCCCGTCGATGCAGGTCGATATTGATGAATTACAATCGGCCACCAATTTCGGACAGTTGATGGCCATTTTCCTTTGGATTTATGGCTTCATGAGTCCGGTTTCGGGCATTGTCGCCGATCGGTTCAATCGGAAGTGGCTGATTGTGGGCAGTTTATTCGTCTGGTCGGGTGTTACGTTCTCGATGGGCTACGCCACTACGTTCAATCAGCTCTATTGGCTGCGGGCTATTATGGGTATCAGTGAAGCCTTATACATCCCGGCTGGCTTATCGCTGATTGCCGACTTTCATTCGTCTAAAACAAGATCACTGGCCGTTGGTATCCACATGACGGGTCTGTACATGGGGCAGGCGTTGGGCGGGTTTGGGGCAACGCTGGCTGAATCCTATTCCTGGCATACGGCTTTTCAGGGATTCGGTCTGGTTGGTGTGGTGTATGCGGTGGTTCTAAGTTTTTTTCTGAGAGAAATCAATCGGGATGCTGTACCCTTGACCCAATCCGATGCGCTAACGATGACAAGCCGAACGTCACTAACGAAGGGGCTCGGTTTGCTGCTGGCCAATACGTCGTTCTGGGTCATTCTGTTTTACTACGCTATTCCCAGCCTGCCCGGTTGGGCCACGAAGAACTGGCTGCCTACGCTCTTTGCGACGAACCTGAACATCGACATGGCCACAGCCGGGCCATTGTCTACCATCACCATTGCTACGTCTTCCTTCCTGGGTGTATTATTCGGCGGTATTTTGTTCGACCGATGGGTGCAAACGAACATCCGGGGGCGGATTTACACGAGTGCTATTGGTCTGTCTTTAACCATACCGTCATTGATGCTGATCGGTTTTGGCGATTCGCTGGTCCACGTGATCGGTGCAGCGCTATGCTTCGGTTTTGGATTCGGGATGTTCGACGCCAACAACATGCCCATTCTGTGTCAGTTTGTACCGGCACGAAGTCGGGCGACGGCTTATGGCATCATGAATATGACCGGCGTATTTGCGGGTGCTCTGATTACGAACTGGTTAGGGAAATCTACCGATTCGGGTCATCTGGGATCGGATTTCGCCATGCTATCGGGTATTGTGCTGGTGGCCTTACTGGTTCAGTTGTATTTTCTGAAACCAAAGGTTAATGATTTCGTGGCTGTTGATGGGTAACTAAGCGTACAATTGGTATTTGTTATCAACGACTTCCCCTAAACGACATCTTTAACCTCAGGAGACCTATGCATGATCAATACGTTCTGTTAAGGCTGGCATTTCTGCTGGCGACTGTAACACTCGCTACCGCAACACTGTCAGCGCAATCACGCCAACAGCCCGCCCTGGGCCACCGATCCGCAAAGATTTTGACGGTGAATGGGCTGACATTCAAGGATCTGAATCAAAACGGCCAGCTGGATAAATACGAAGACTGGCGCCTGCCGACCGACGAGCGAAGCCGGGATTTGCTGACCAGAATGTCGCTTGAGCAGAAAGTAGGGTTCATGCTCATCAGCGATTCCCGGTTGAAGAACGAACCGTCCATGTTCAATCCGGGTGCACAGCGTTCGAACGAACCGATCACGGCGGACTTTAGCGAGGATGATGTTGTCCAGCCCAACAATATGTTTACCCGAAAGCCGCTGGCAACGCCCGTTATGAACGTAGCGGGTACAACCAAAGGGGTTACACAATTTCATCTCCGCCATTTTATTCTCAGGGCTAACGTAAGCGCCCGAACAACGGCAGAATGGGCCAACAAACTACAGGCGCTCTGCGAATCCCAGCCGCTGGGTATTCCGGCGATTATAACGTCCAATCCCCGGAATCACGTCACGGCGACGGCCGCGATGGGAACCAGCGTCGGCAAAACGGCTTTTTCCAACTGGCCCGGTGAACTGGGTTTATCGGCCATGCGGGACCTGAAATTGGTTCGTGAGTTTGCCGATATTGCCCGGCAGGAGTGGGTCGCTGTGGGATTACGGAAAGGGTACATGTACATGGCTGACATCGCAACCGAACCCCGCTGGCAGCGCGTTGACGGTACGTTCGGCGAGAACGCAGACTGGGCAGGTCAGGTTATGACGGAAGTTGTTCTGGGATTTCAGGGACCGAAACTGGGACCTGCTTCGGTGGCCCTGACCACCAAACATTTTCCGGGCGGTGGCGCCACTAAAAACGGGCACGACCCTCATTTTGAGTTTGGTAAGCAGGAAGTCTTTCCGGGTAGTATGTTCAAAAATAACCTGATTCCGTTCAGAGCCGCCATCAAAGCAGGTACTTCATCCATCATGCCTTATTATTCCATGCCGGTCGGGACTAAGTACGAGGAAGTTGCCTACGCCTACAACAAAGGAATACTACAGGATTTACTCCGGAAAGAACTGGGATTTACGGGTATCATTAATTCCGACACCGGCCCCATCGATATGATGCCCTGGGGCGTTGAAAGTTTATCGTTAACCGAGCGGTACAAAAAAAGTCTGGAAGCGGGCGTCAACCTATACTCCGGTAATGCCAACCCCGTCAAACTACTGGAAGCCGTAAAAAGCGATCAGGGGTTGGTGACGCTGGTCGATGATTCGGTGCTACGTTTATTACGGGAAAAATTTGATCTGGGTCTGTTCGAGAATCCGTACGTAGATGAAGAGGCCGCCGAACGGATCGCCGGAAATGCAAAATTCCGCGAACGGGCGGAGGTCGCGTTACGGAAATCCATCGTGTTGTTACGGAACGATACGAAAATACTCCCACTGAAAGCCAGGACGAAAGTGTATTTTGAAACGTATCAGAAACGGTACGGAGCCCCCGCTTCGGGACCGGGCATTGTTTTCTCGGGCCAGGACCGTTCGTACCCTGTTGAGTTTGTCAGCACACCGGAGGCCGCCGATGTTATTCTGGTATGGCTTACCCCCTCGATTCAGCCCCTGTTTCTTTCCGATGGCTCTCCGCTCGAACTTTCGCTGTCGAAATGCGCGGTCGACGTTACGTACCTGAATCAGTTGATGGCGAAAAAACCGACGATTCTGGCCATTAACTATACTAGTCCGTGGGTGATCGATGAGGTGTATAATGACAAAACGAAAGGCACTATTCCCGGAATTCTGGCCACGTTTGGTACAACACCTGACGCGCTGCTCGATATTGTGACGGGTAAATTCAAGCCAACGGGCAAAATGCCGTTTACCACCCCAATTTCTGAAGCAGCCGCTAAACAACAGAAGGAAGACGTACCGGGCTACCGTGAAGGAGCAGCTTACCCCTTGTTTAAGTACGACGAAGGATTGAGTTACTAATCTTGCAAAGAGATACTTTACGCTTTTGTAGCCTTTAACCCCTAAAGGAAACTTTGCCTACACTTGGGTCAAGTCCCCTGAAGGGCAGGGCTGTTAAGTGCTAATCCCGTAGGGATGAGATCATTGTAGAAATAAGCAGGGTAACCCGTCCCAAAACCCCGGAGGGCTGACATGATGTCAGCCCTCCGGGGTTCTAGCTCGATTGGTGGTTACTTTTTCTACAAAGATTACACCCTTTCAGGGTTGACAATCAGAACTTAACCGCCCTGCCCTTTAGAGGTTTAGGTCGATCTATAGCTTTACCCGTAGAACAAAGGGTTAAACTGGTTCAATACAAAAGCCGTCGTCAAAAGTTTTGACGACGGCTTTTGTATTTCCTAATTGCGGGTATACCAATCTGATTCGTTAAAAACTGAATCGCGCACCGAGCTGAATCTGGAACGGATCGCCCGAGGGTGTAACCGCCCCCGAGTTGTTTACCCGGTAATTGTACTGTGGAACCGACGCCGTGAAGCCGGGTAAAGCAGCACTGCCTCCAGAGGACGGAACCCCCAGCGCATACAGCGCCTGCGTACCCAGCGACAGGTTTGTTCCCCGGTTGCGGTTCAGCAGGTTAGCGAAGTTGAATACGTCGGCCGATACTTCAAGCGCGTAGGTTTTGCCGAACCGGAACCGCTTCAGCGCCCGGATGTCGAGCACGCCGTAGAAACCGTTGATGCCCCCATTCCGCTCGGCAAGCTGACCCGAATACGCGTTGATGTAGTTTTTCAGGCTCTGGCTGGCGTCGGGATTGTCGAGCAGGGTTTGTAGCCCCGTCCGGACGTTAGCAGCTGTTTCCGTGCTGTTACGGTCGAAAATAAAGGCCAGGTCGTTGGTCGTTACGAAGTCGCCGTTGGTGTTCGCTCCCGACGTCAAAGAGTAGCGCGTACCACCGATGCCCGTGAAGCGAGCCCCCAACGTAATGCCGAAGAATGAGGGCAGCGTGCCATAAAATACCACCTTATTGCGAAAATGGTTGTCGGAATATGTGATGGCGCTCAGGTTACGTGGATCATCCTTCACGTACTGCACCAGCGTGGCGGTGTTGGCTACGTTCCCGTTGAAAGACGTGTTATCGCGGGCATCGTTCCAGGTGTAGCTGGCCGTAATTTCGCCGTCGCGGAAGTACTGCCAGGTGGCATCGACAACCAGGGCAAACTGATTCACTTTACCGATGCTGTTCAGTTCCAGCACCCGGCCCAGTTTCTGACTGATGCGGCCCAGTTGCCAGTCGCCTATCCCACTCGTCGGCATCGATGCCAGCGGTACGTAAACGCCCCGGTTGTCTTCCTTGGGCAATCGGAAGAACGGATCGGCCACCATGTTCCGCTCAACGTAGGTATAGTTGTTGCGCCCCAGCGACATATACCCCGACACACCCACTTTCAGCCGGTCGGTCAGGAAGCGCGAGTACGATACGTTGGCCTTGTAGAGCACCGGTACTTTGGCGTTCGGCCCGGTCATGTTGATGGTCGGTACCTGAAACTGCGGTAGTGTCGGTATGCTGTTGTAATCCTGCCGGTAAGCTGTAAAATTTGGCGTCGGTACATTCGCTCCCCGCACGTCGACAGTGGCAAAATGCTTGCCGTCGAAGGTTAGGTTATTGATGAGCATGTAGTTGTTGATATCCGAAGCAAACACCCCGGCCCCAAATCGGATAAACGTGCGGTGTTCGTTGTTGACGTCCCAGTTGAACTGAATACGCGGCTGCGGAATAAACGTCTTGATCTGATTGTCAGTACGGAGGCCCAGTTCGCTGAATACCAGTTCGTTAAACTGCGCTTTGGGGTAGATGGCGTAGTCGACGCGCAGCCCGGCGGTCATTTCCAGTCCTGGCTTCAGGTGCGTGTTCAACTGGCCGTACGCGCCTAAGTTGAAAATGTTGCCATAAACCGTTGGGTCGGCCACGAGCGGTACTTCCCGGTAATACCGGTACGGTTGCAGGTTGTTAAAATAGGTAAGCGCAGGAATGGTCGTTACGACCCCATTGTTGGTTACGGTGCTTTCGTTGTAGTGGAACCGACCGTTCACTTCGCTGCCGTATAACGACTTGGCGTGCGTGTACATCAGGTCGACACCGAATGTGTACTGTACCTTGTCGGTGTTGTAGTAGAAGTTATCAACCAGTTGCAGCACATTATTGGTAAACCCTTCCTGCGCGAAGCGGTGGCCACCCATCTGAATGTTGGTCGATAGTGCTCCGCCCTCAATAGTCGAACGCACCGTTTCCACGATGTTACGCGGGATATTGGCCGCCGGTAGCTGATCACCGGGGCTGCTTTTCTGATACGTATACAGGTGCTGCAGCTTCAGTTCATTCGTGACCTTGGGCGAAAATGTCGTGCGGAGCGTGGCCAGTAAACTATTGTCGATGTTATAGTCGTTGCCGTACGATTCGTAGATGTTGATGTTCGTATTATCGTTCAGACCCAGCTTGTTGCGGTCGTTGGTGTAATTGTCGCGGATGGTCAGCAGGTTGTTGGAATTAATCTGCCAGTCGAGCCGAACAAAGCCCGCATCGGTGCCCCGGTTCTTTGGGAACGTACCGAACTGTTGCGTGTTCGCTACACCGTATTTGCTGCGGGCAATGTCGACAAACTGATTGAGCGTAGCGTTGGTCACGTTGAACCGGCGCTCATCGAGGGGAGTCTGAATGTCGGCGATGATGAGCGGACGCGAATCCTGCTGATGGTCCCACACCACGAAGTAATGCAGTTTGTCTTTGATGATCGGGCCACCCAGCGAGAAGCCGAACTGGTTGGTCGAGAACGGTACGTTGCGCTCATTTCCCCGGATATCATACTTGCTCGAGAGCCAGTTGGCGCGGGTGTAGTTGAATACGCTACCCGTCAGTTTGTTGGTACCGGCTTTGGTTACAGCACTCACCAGACCGCCCCCGGCCCGGCCGTATACCACGTCGTACTGGTTGGTAATCACTTTGAACTCGCGAACCGCTTCAATCGAAATCGAATACGGTGCTCCGCTTCGGCTCGTGGTTGCCCCAGCCGACGTTGGGTTTTTGGCGTTCATCCCATCGATGGTGTAGTTGGTCGAAGAACCAAGTTGTCCCGACAGGCTCCCGCTGCTGTTGGTGAGGGGCGACAGGTTAATGAGCTGCGTAAAATTCCGGCCGTTGACGGGCAGCGACACCAGCGTTTTGGCCGTGATGGCTGTAGCGGCCCCCAAATTGTCGGTTTTGTTTTTCAGACCGGAGGCTACCACCTGTACTACTTCAAGCGATTGGTCGGCTTCCTGCATGGTCAGGCTGATGCGAATGGCGTCGCCTTGGTTGACCATGTAACCGGTCCGTTTTTGCTCACCGTATCCGATAAACGTAACCCGTATCGTGTAGGGCCCGCCTAACGGAATTTCCTTGAATGAGTACTCGCCTTTGGCATTGGTTACCGTCCCCGTTGTAAACCCCGTCGATTCGTTCCGTACCTGAACCGTAGCGGCAGGGAGTGGCGATTTCTCTTTTTCAGAGATCACTCCCGAAATAGAAGCCTGTGTCGTTTGCGCGGCTATGTTATTGATAAGCAGGCAACTGAAAGCGAACAGGAAAATGAATAAGCGTAGTGTTTGTTTCATTCGATAAAGCAGTAAAATTCTATGCCGCAAAGAGAGTACAACTACGCTAATCTACTGTTAACGAATTGTTATCAGATTATGATCATTCTTGTACTTTAACAAGTATACAGGGGCTTCTTAACCCAGCTTTCTATTCTTTATATTATTTTATTGTGAATAAATTTCCTTGAAAAAAACATATTTTCTTACATAATCATAAATTGCTGGTAACCTGCTGCTTATAAATGAGCCCGTTCTTTGCGTAAACCAACCCATACGTTTTATGAACCGTCGGGACGTAGTTAGGCGCGTGAGTGCCGGACTTGTAACGCTTTCCGTTAATCCGTTAAATACAGCGCAGGCAGCAACCGCCCCGAAGCAGCGAGCGCTACGTATTGCTCACCTGACCGATGTTCACATGCAGCCGTTAGTTGGCGCGGCTAAAGGATTTGAGAAATGTCTGCACCACGTCCAGAATTTAGCCGATAAACCGGATCTGATCATGAACGGTGGCGATGCCATCATGGAAGCCCACGGTCGGGGACAGGACAGCGTTCGGCGGCAGTGGCACATGTTTCAGCGGGTTCTCCAGAGCGAAAATGGGTTGCCCATGCTGAGTTGCGTCGGTAATCATGACATCTGGTGTCGGCAGGAAACCCAGGCCGCTTTTCAGGATGGTCGGAAATGGGCCATGGACGAATTACACATGACCAATCCGTATTACAGCCTCACGCAGAACGGCTGGCATATTGTGGTGTTAGACAGCCTGCAGCCAAAAGCCGATGGAAGCTGGTATACAGCTCATCTGGACGAAGAGCAATTTCACTGGCTCGAAGCAGACCTGAAAAATACACCGGCCGAAACGCCGGTTCTGATCGTCTCCCACGTACCGATTCTGGCAGCCTGTGTGTTTTTCGACGGGCAACGGTTTGCGGGCGATCAGTGGAACGTACCATCCCGCTGGATGCACAGCGATACGGTTCGGATCAGTAAACTATTTCACCAGTTCCCGAACGTCAAAGCAGCCATAAGCGGTCATATTCATTTGGTGGATCGGGTCGATTACAACGGCGTTTCGTATTTCTGTAACGGGGCCGTTAGTGGGGCCTGGTGGTTTGGCAAGTACCAGCATACGGCAGCCGGTTATGGGCTTATCGATTTGTTTGCGGATGGATCGGTTCAGAACCAGTACGTTACTTACTGATGGAACAAACGACCGTTTCGTGGCTTTGCCTGCTGGGGGCAGGCTTATGTCAGGCCGCCTGGACCTACTCGCTGAAGTTCATGCAGGTAGCGGATATAAAAACGCTACGCTGGCACACGTTTTATCGACTCGATGGCGGCCTGTTGATGATTGGTCCCTGGATCGGCTATATTTTATTTGGGGCAATGAATTCCATCCTGCTGGCGCTCGCCATGCGTACCATTGCTACGTCAACGGCCTTCGCTGTCTGGATGGCTCTCTCACTAATTGTGATCAAGTTCACTGATATTTTCTGGCTAAAACAGGGCTGGTCGTACGCTGAACTCTTTTTTATACTGATCATAACGATTGGCATCGTGGGCCTCAAAATGAGTCTTTCGAAATAAGGATAGAACACAGATTTTTATGATGATTATGATCTCTGTTAATACAATCAGAGTAAATCATAATCATCATAAAAATCTGTGTTCTATGCATCGTATTAAATTTAGATTAACAGCAATGCTGAATTCATAGCAGAGACGTAACAGGTCGGTGACATTCAGGTAAAATGGGGTTCGTTGCTTTGTAGAAAGGTTTCTACTAACTTAATTATGCAACTGAACAAATTTTTCCTCTCCACGACAGCCGCATTTTCGGTGCTTGCCCTATCGGCCTGCCAGGATCATCGCGACCCCAATAGTCCGGTTATTACGTTACAAAATCAATCCGCAACGCCCGTACTGGCCAAAGTTCTGCCGGGCGTAACGGATGGCGTTAAGCTGTATTCCCTGATGAGCAGCGATGATAAGTTACAACAATCACCGAATTATGTCTTTGGCGGATCGGCCGACGGCGCCGGGATCTTTCAAAATCCAGATGGTAACTATACGGTCCTGGTCAACAACGAAGATAACTTCGCCGTATCGCGCCTGATCCTCGACAAAACGTTCAAGCCCGTTAAAGGCGAATACATTCTGAACTCGGATGGAGCTACCTGGCGGTTATGTTCAGCTACCCTCGCGACGCCGGTTGAGCACGGCTTTGGTCCGGTCTTTCTGACCTGCGGAGAAAGTGGACAGGAGTCCCGTACGCACGCGGTTCGCGTAGACGCTGATCCACAACAGGCGGCTATCTCGCGTGAAGTGCCTGCGCTGGGTCGGTGGAGTGCCGAGAACGCGGTGCCATTGCCAAAAACAGCCTATCCGAATAAAACGGTTATCGTGATCGGTGACGACGACTCCGACGTGAATGGCGGCCAGGTGGCTATGTATCTGACAAATACGGTTGGTGATCTGGACAACGGTTCATTGTACATGCTGAAACGTACGGACGGGAACCAGACCGAAACGAGCATGACAACCGGTACGAAATACGATGTCGAGTTTGTGAAAATCGACAATCAGAAAACCTTGACCGGCGCACAGATCAACGCGAAAGTCAATGACCTGAAAGCTATTAAATTCGGTCGTGTGGAAGACGTTGATTACCGGAAAGGCGGAGGTGCTAACGGTCGCGAAGTGTTTTTTACTGTAACGGGACAGAACAATACGGGCGTGAATGCGGATTACTCACGGTCGAAATACGGCCGTATCTACCGCCTTACGCTGGACGCGAACGATCCGACAAAGGGCAAACTGGAAGTGCTGCTCAATGGCGATGATCGGAATGGCCCGGCCAAGACGTTCCAGGACCCGGACAACATCTGCGTAACGACTAATTACGCTTACATTATGGAAGATCCGAATGAATATGGTGATGAGAAGCACGACGCGTATGTGTATCAATACGATCTGAATACGGGCAAATTGACGCCCGTTATGGAGCTGGATCACCGCCGGGCCGAAGCCGATGCCGCGAAATACAATGTGGGCGGTACGTCGAAACTGGGTTCGTGGGAAAGCAGCGGTATGATCGACGTATCCGACGTAACGGGTCGTCCCAATACGTTCATGCTGGGTATTCAGGCCCACACCTGGCGCGGAACGCAGTACCAGGGCGTTGACGGCGGCTCAGTACGTAAGGCTGAAAACCAGGCCAGCCAGCTTATTCTGATCGAAGGATTACCCCGATAGCTATTCATACCCACCTGTAACTGCCTGGCTGGAGAGTTTCCAGCCAGGCTTTCCCTGTTATTGTTACGATGATTTCTCCAACGACCGAAGCGCCTTCAAAACGACCTTTTCCACTACGCTCAATTGGATTGGGGATGCTTGGCGTGTTGATTGCGATTGCCCTGTATAGCTTGCTACGGTCAAAACCGACACCGGTTCAGGCCGTTAAAGCCCAGTTCATGCAGGAAATTACGGATCTGGACACGGCTGTCAGTCAGTTACAAAAGGCTATTGTATCGCAACCTGGTCAGGACGTTCAGGCCGCTTTTCGACGGGCCCGGCTGGCCTATAAACGGGTTGAATTTCTGTCCGCCTATTACAGTCCTGAAACGACGAAAGCACTCAACGGACCCAATATTCCAGAAGTAGATGATGATTTGCGGGTGAACGAACCCCAGGGATTTCAGGTACTGGAAGAACTGCTGTTTCCCACGTTTACTAAAGAAGCAAAAAACGAGGCCATACAACACGCGGCTGTTCTGCGGTCAACTGTCAATCGATTGAGGACGATTTCGGAAAGCAACGAAGCAACGGACAGTCATGTCTTCGACGCGATGCGGCTGGAAGTATTCCGGATCATCACGTTGGGCATTACGGGTTTCGATTCACCAGTTGCCTTTCATTCGCTTCCCGAAGCCGCCAGCGCGCTCGAAAGTTTACAGCAACAACTCGCTCATTATCAGTTAGCCAGTGGCAACCCCGATCTGGCCCGACGAATTAACCGGGTATTTTCCGAGGCCAAAACAAGCCTGATTTCGGCTTCTGACTTTAATAAATTCGACCGACTGGCATTCATCGACCAACGCGCGAACGTATTGAGTGGGCTATTACTGGATGCGCAGAAGAACCTGGGTATTCCTGTTTTTACCGAAAGTCGGTTGTTATCGCCTGCGGCCCGCACTCTCACTGACTCCGGTGTGTTTGATCCAAACTATTTCGTAAACGTCAGTGAGCAGCGGCCTACCCCGGACCGGGTTGCGTTGGGCAAACAGTTGTTTTTCGATCCGATTTTATCGGGAAATTCGGGTCGGACCTGTGCTACGTGTCATCAGCCCGAGCGAGCCTTTACGGATGGTGAATCGAAAAGTTTAGCCATTGGCTTTGGTGGTCGACGTATTGCCGAGCATCGGACCGCCGAGCGTCGGACCGTTCGAAACGCCCCTACGTTGTTGAATGCTTCGTTACAGGCTACACAGTTTGCCGACTCGCGGGTGGTGTTTCTGGAAGATCAGGCCAGCGATGTGATCCAGAACGCAGATGAGATGCATGGCTCGCTGCCGGAAGCGGTGAAGGCGTTGCAACAAAATACGCAGTACCGCGCTCTGTTCGCCAAGTCGTATAAAGAAGGGGTGACCGAGCAGTCGATCAAAAATGCGGTGGCCAGCTACATTCGTTCCCTGGTTAGTCTCGACTCGCGGGTAGACCGGTATCTACGGGGTCAGTCGGTGGCGCTATCGGCTGAAGAAAAGCAGGGCTTCAACGTATTCATGGGTAAAGGCAAATGTGCTACCTGCCATTTCTTCCCCTTATTCAACGGAACTGTACCACCCGCTTACCAGGAAACGGAAAGTGAAGTACTGGGTACACCCGCCACGAAGGAGGGTAAACAGGTCGATTCGGATGTTGGCAAATTTGTCCTGACAAAACGGGAGCCGCATCGCTATGCGTTCAAAACACCAACGATACGTCACGTAGCTAAAACAGCGCCCTACATGCACAACGGCATTTATCAGACCCTGGAGGAAGTGGTTGATTTTTACAACAAAGGGGGCGGGAATGGCTTAGGATTTAACCTCGATAATCAGACCTTACCCTTCGACCAATTGAACCTGACCGCGCCCGAAAAAAAGGCTTTAGTCGCCTTTATGAAAGCTCTATAAGTACATTGATACGTCTTACACAATAACAAGGCCGATGGATTTACACCCATCGGCCTTGTTATATGGTATTGTTTTATTTCAAAGGAGTTGGCAACGTAACGAAATAAATACGATTCAAATCAACTTTACCCGTAGCGGGTAAAATCTTCGTGGTGAACCCGTTCTGGCCATTGTCGACAACGCCAAAATCATCGTCATTGGAAATCGCTAGCCGGTTTGCTCCCAACAAGGCAATCCCTTCGGCTTTATCATGCGGATAGACGGGCGAAATACCGGTCAGTAAATCGAAAACCAACGTTTTCGTGACCGGAACAACACCCGCGGCCTGCAAACCGGCTTTGTCTTTAAGCTGCTCGACCGTCTGCCCGTTATAAAGTCTGCCAGCCTCACTGTTCGCCGGATCAGAAATGTCCGTTGCTCCGGCCAGATCGAATTTATACACCCGCTTGAACGTAGCGGGTTTTGCCGGGTTTCCGCCGTAATCGCCATCACGCTCCAGCGCTAAAAAGGTTGTACTCGTGATAGCCGCTAGTTCACTGCATCCGGTCAGGCTCGCGTTTTCCATCAGATAAGCGTACTGTTTCGTCACGCCCGTCGCAATGTCGAAGGTGACAACACGGAGCACGGTTGATCCTGACACCGCTGCCGAAGACGGATTGTACATGGGCGACTGCATCAGGCCCACCAGCGTTTTCCCGTCGGGCGTAATGGTCAATCCTTCCATACCCCGATTCGGACGACGACGAGCCAGCACTTTGGGTAAGGTGCGCCCACCCGTGCCTGAACCAAATGGGTTAATGCGTTCAATGGTTTTACCACTGGCATCGAAATGCACGATGTGCGGACCATATTCATCACTTACCCAGAACGTACCATCAGCGGCCAGTACCAGACCTTCTGAATCCAGTCCATCCGCATTCGGCGCAATCGTTTTTCCGGTTAAATCGAGTGCAATTTCACCCGTATTGCCCTGGCCGATGGGATTAGGTAGACCTGTTAGCAATTGACCCGAAGCGTTTTTGAGTAAGATGGTTTCTTCCAGCACGAGTTGATTCCCGACCAGCCGAAACTTACCGATTTGGGGCGTAAAGTCAGCTTTTCCGAAAATGATCGAATTCGCTGTTGAGCCAGCCGCGTTGGGGCCACGATCGGTGAGCAGATAAAAAACTTCGGGATCGTTGAGGGCGGGCGCAAGGGCAGAACCAAATCCGCCATTGTAAATGATGGTGCCGTTCGGTGAGGTGGCTAATACTTTCGGATTGCTGGCTTCAGCGAAAACTGGATACGAAATACTGGGTAAAAGGTGGTCATTGCAGGCCGTAACCAACAGGCCGCCCGCCAGAACGCTAACAAAGCCCAGATAACCCGGTAAAGAGGATTTGTTCATAATCAGGAGCATATTTTTGTTGAAGCCACAAAACTAAAGGCCCCATATTACCTGAATGTGATTGATCGGCCGGATCTGTTAAGGCCATGTTAAATCTTCTTTCCGAACACGTACCGGCAGCATCTACCAACAAAAACGCCAACTCCAAAAGAGCTGGCGTTTATCCCTATGATGACATCCGAGGATGAATAAGTAAAGATAGGTATATACGAACTTACGGCTAATTAAGTAATTGTTATGGTTTACGTAGCCCTATAATCATGGATGATGCTAATAGGCTTCATCGACCAGAACCTCTCTGGATTGTAATGCCTGCTGGACGGCTCGGGCAAAAGCAACTTTGTCGGAATTTCGATAAACGTCTTGACTCAGGGCTCCTGAAGGGGGATTGAAGGTCTGATGTACGCGCAGACAGGCTGCCCATAGGTGTGGATTCATCTTTATTTTGTATTGTCGAAGGGGCGTATCATCACCAAACCAAAGGTTCATGATATTACGTACCGTCACTTTCATTACAAGTCCCATACGGATTCTAAAATTGGTTAGTCATTAACCTTTGTACGCTTCATTTAATTCACTCACTACTGATCGTAGGCGCCAACGGACTGGCTTATGCGATCCAAATACGCCGTTGCAAACTGGCGAATGGCTTCTGGATCAGGACCATCTGTCAGCTTGCCGAAATGGTCATAAAGTCTTGTTTGGGTAGTCAGTACGTCATAAACGCCAAAGGGAATCAGGTCATTGTCTTCGTAGCCCCAGAATAGGAAATCAGTAGCATCGGTCAACGTATCGAATCCAAGTCCATAGGTTGTATGTCGTTGGCTAAAAACAGCAATGAAGCGCATTTTTCTGTGTGAATAGTGTTCGCAAAGGTAAGATTTGGGCAAGAATGACGGGTTAAGCCATTGTTAAATAGATAGACTTGCTTAATGCAGAATCGTCAACCGAATAAGGTAATAATTTAATAATGCGCAACAGGAGAACTCCACTACCTAAACGGGTTAATATAGTAATCGGAAGATATAATTATGTCTATGGTAAGTCATTGGGTGAATGAATTGATGAACTTATTAGCAGGGAACAGCCGCTACGTTTTCTATTCCCGAAACCGAAAACTGATATTCCTGTTTGGATTAACTGTTTTTCTACTATTGCCTTTTCTGATAGGTCATTTCAGTAAGTAACCCATCCGTCTTCTCCAGGAAAACCCAACTGTATTGTTGACTAAAAAAAGGCCAGAGCAATGCTCTGACCTTTTCAAGCGACACCAATTGAGAAGTTAGTGAACTTCGTTTATCTATCGTAATTCGTATTCTGCGGATCGAAGTTGGTCCAGCCTGCTGCCCAGTTTTCCGTGTTGAATGCACCGCGATAAGGGGCTGCCGTAAAGAACGAATCGGCGATTTTGCCGCCTGTAGCTGCGTTGGCTGCAACCAGCAAGGGTGAACCCGATTGGGGCAGAAAGTTTGGAGCAGTCAGGTTGAAATTCTGGGCATTGAGCAGTAACGCCGTAATATCGGTTCCGATAATCTGGTTTTTGCGCGAGGCCAGGTTGAAATAAGCCTGAGCCGCTGCTGTCGTTACATCACCAATACCTCTGACGACGGTTGTTGAGTTTGGAATTTCAGAGTTTCCGAAGACAATTCCCTGCAATTCTATGCTACCGTTGTTGATATTGGCTAATGTACCGTCAGTCGTACCTTCCAGTCGTAAGCCTTCCGGAAAACCTGTAAATACGGAGTTAAAGATGCTAATCTTTGTATTCCGACGAACGTGCATAGCCGCCCGGTAGGCACCGGAACCACCTGCCGTGTTGGCATTGCTCGGAACACCCGGATTAAAGGCAAATGCACTGAAATTGGCGAATATGGGAGCCGTATACGGTAAACCGGCCGTAACAGGTACACCTGGATCAAAATTGTCGGATTCAAAGGCTTCTGAACCCGATTGGTCAGCTACGCTCGGATCGCGCAAGGCTACGCCAAACTGCAATTTACCGGTATAGCCATAGTCCGTATCGAAATCATCATCGAACGTACGGTGAGCTACCAGATACTTTGCATTAACCGTACCACCGAACCACTCAAAGGCATCATCCCCGCTATAGGAAACCTGTATGTGGTCGATGACAGTGCCCGAACCAACCTGATAGCAGGTCAGACCATTGATTTCGCTGTTCGGTGTGGATGACAAAGCAACCCCCGGAAATTCGATCCGAACGTACTGGAGCGTACCGGAGTTGTCGTTGGCTGTATTTAAGTTAGAATCGAAGGTTCCGCGAATACCCCCCTCGAACGCACGAGCGCTACCCTGGTTGCTGGGCGCCCGACCGATCAGCACGACTCCGCCCCAGTCGCCATATTTGCGTGAACCGGCTGCCTGAGACGACGTGAAAATAATGGGGGCCTGTGCTGTGCCCTTGGCCTCTAACCGTGATCCGCGCTCAATAATCAGCGTACCCGCATGGCTTTGATTTTCAGGGTCCTGGCTTTGGTTGTAACCCCGGATGATCGTACCTGCCTCAATTGTAAGCACGGCGTTATTCGATACGTAAACGTAACCTTTCAGGGCATAAATCGTATTTGCCGATAAGGTTCTGCTGGCCGTAATGGAATTGGGTAACGTTTCTACAGGGCGGTTGGAAATCGTAAAATTGGCACTGGAAGGGCTCTGAGCCGTTATACCCCCAGATGTGATCGAAATCGGCCCGTTTTGAGCCGTTGCGGGTACAATTACGGTTAACGACGTAGTACTGGCTCCTGTAACCTGCGCTGTTGCATTACCGCTGAAGACGACCGTATTGCTGGTTGGGGTAGCGTTAAAACTTGTACCGGTAATAACGATGGATGCACCCAATGGAGCCTGAGTTGGGTTAATACTCGTAATCGAAAGTGGGTCCGGGGCTGGTGTGTCGTCGTTCTTACAGGCTGAAATGAACACCATCATGCCTAATACGACAAGCAGTGCGTAATGAAATCGTTTGGTAAGCAGCATAAACAGATTTGGTTTAAATGGATTATTTTCGTTGAGTGTTCTTGGTTAAGGTACAATAGTCCGTCGGCCGAAAGTGTATACACCGGTTAGCGTAACGTATTGACCACGGCGGAATTTGAGGTAATCCTGATCGGCGTTGGCATTGCGCGAGGTAACATCCGGGCCGATCTTACGGTCGCCGTTATAATCCTGCGAGAAACGGAAGGGGGCGTTGAAAATATCCTGAATACCTAGCCGTACTTCAAACTGCTGTTTGATGGTTTTGCTCACGTTGAAATCCATTACGTGCCGGGGCATTTCGTACGTAGTTGGATCTTCAACGTTACCCACCAAGAAGATGCGCGGCCCCGCTACGTTGTAAAGCAGATTGTACTGCCAGCCAGAAGTCGGATTGGCATAATACAGACCCAGATTGATGAGGTAAGGAGACTGGTTGGCCAGCGCCCGGTTCCGGTCTGTACTGTTGCCAAAGCGTTCGATGGCTCCACTGGGTCCGGTTGCTTCGATGACATCCCCCGTTGTTACCCGGCTGTTGATGAACGATGCGTTCCCAACGATCTGAAGATTCTGTAGGAACGTACTGCCTGCATTGGCAAATCCTTTTCGGAATTCAAGTTCTACGCCGTAATTCCGGGCGGATAGCGCATTGGTAAACGTGAATGTGAAGGCCCCTGGAATAGGTATCAGGAAGGATTCGATTGGGTCAGTAAAGCTTTTGTAGAAGCCCGTTATCGAAATCAGCTCATTCGGCGTTGGATAAAATTCATACTTCGCATCGAAGTTCTGAATCTTGGCTGTTTTGAGCCCCGTATTACCCTGTACTTCGATCTGCCGGGCAAAGTCGTAATACCGGAAAGGCGCTAATTCCCGTAATTCCGGGCGGTTGACTGTTGAGGAATAAGCTAATCGTAGATTGTGGCGATCTGTAAGTTTGTACGTGAAGTTAACCGAAGGCAACGGACTGAAAATGCTGTTGTCGACCAATGGCGTAATAGCCTGGGTTAACCGTAACGTTTGGTTATAGAACTCGCCCCGGAAACCAAGGGTCAGATTGGCCCGCGCGCCGAAATTAACATCACCTGATACGTAACCCGCTGCGTAGGTCGTCTTGCCATTGTAGGAGTCGTTCGCTACCGTACCATCCTGGAGACTGAAGCTGCTTTCCCGACCCATAACGTTCTCCGGAGCAAACACTCGGTCAATGCTCTGGCCACTGATGTTGTTGATTAAGCCGACCCGTTCGTAGCCGTAGAAACGGGCTGAGAAATCGCGGTTACGACTCTCTCCGTAAAAACCAGCACGAATCCGGTTCGGCTCGCGGTCGCTCGGATTGCCGAAGGTGTGTTCGACGTTTCCGATCAATGAACCAACCTGCTCGTTCAGCGTTGAGTAGAAGCGACCAACATTGAGGGGATTTGGTTGAACAGGCACATTAAGCCGGAACGGTTCGGGCTGACCATCCGAATCTACTGCGCCTACTGGTCGCGTATACTGTGCCCGCTTCCAGTCGGGCTCCCAGCGACCTGAATAGCCATAGCTGGCAATCCAGTTAACCTTCGTCAGTTCGCTCAGGGAATGTTCGCCCGAGATCTGGCTGTTCAGAATACTACGATTCTCGAAGCGTTCAGAATAACTTCGTACATCAACACCGTCAATGACGTAACTACCATTCCGGACGACGGTTTCGGTCGAGCCCAACTGATTGAACAGTGTTTTCCATTCTAGGGTAAAATTGGGCGAGAACCGGAACGTCCAGTTATGCAAAACCCCCAGGCGAGTGCCCTGCGAATACGTAGCGTCATTGTATTCCTGCTGAACATCATTGGCGGTCGTATTTTCGTACAGTTTCAGATTAACATTGGCGAACTGGTTGGTCAGAGCGTAATTGATACTGGTCAGGTTGCTTATCCGTATGTTCCCCAACTCAAACCGCCGACCCGTATTGACCGCCAATCGAACATCAGGGGCAACGTTTATATTTTTCAGAGCCCAGTTATTGGGCAATAAGCGTGCATATGAAGCCCGACGGACCGTACTTAAGGCGTTAAACTCGCTTGCTCGGGTCGGAAAACTGTTGGGAATCTGCTGCTTAGCATCCCAAAGGCCCAGAAGATTCAGGCCATCGCGGGTATGGGTTTGGGCATTCTGAAAGGTTGTATTTGCTCGGTAACCCACTGTAAGACCAACATCCGTGAAGTTTTGCTCTGGCCGACGTTTGGTGTAGATTTTAATGACCCCCCCCGCAAAGTCGCCGGGTAGTTCGGCCGAACCGGATTTGTAGACGATCATCCGGTCGAGAATGTTGCTGGGTACGATGTCGAACGAGAATGATCGGGATTCCACTTCAGTCGACGGGGCGATGACGTCGTTGATGAGTACATTGTTGTAGCGAGTGCCAAGTCCCCGGATCAGTACGAATCGGTTTTCTACGATGCTGACACCAGGCACCCGACGAATAGCCGCAGCCGCATCGCGATCCTGCGATTTCTGAATTTGCTGAGCCGAAATCCCAACGGCAATCGGCTTCATCTGCTTGATTTCGGTAATAACCGCGATCTCGGTATTGGTCGATTTATTTGCCCGGACAACTACCTCGCTGAGCGCTTTGCCTTCAACGAGCAATTCCGTTTCCACGACCGTCGTATTCCCCGATTCAACCCGAACGTTGGGAATTTCTTTGGTTTGGTACGATACGTAGGAAATGACAATTTTTTGCGCTCCAGCGGGTACGTTCGGAATGGTGAAGTTTCCGTCGACGTCGGTCGTGACACCCAGTTGTGTACCGTCTATCCGGACTGTGCAGCCAATGAGTGCTTCTTTGGTTTGGCCATCCCGGACGTTCCCCCGGATTGTACCAAGAGGTCCATCAGGGTTTGCCAGCAGCGTTGTGTAAAGAAACGAGAAGAGAAATAGTAAGATGTGCCGATTCATAAAGATAGTCTATGTGTCGCTTTCGCGCTGCAAAACTATCGGCCCAATGTTACCTCAGGATTACGGAAATATTATCAAATCTTAATCTGGTTTTAATCTATAGCAGGTTGTTGTTTATTTGCCTTATTCGTTAACTCGCCAGTTCTGTTGTTTTTAGGTAAAAGTCTGTATTTCTGATAATTACATTTGCGCTTTACTGTTATCCGACGATTAAGACGACGGAATGGAGTTAACAAAAGCTTTTTCCAGACAGGTTATCCTATCCATGTAGATTGTGATTGGATAGCATCATTTAGAGAAAGAAACTGATTCATGACACCCTACGAAGTCTCACTACGAAAAAAACTTTCCCAGGCTGCTGAGCTTAGCTGCACCCTATCAAACTGGAAGAAAATGGCTGGTTATGACTCTGTGTCTGAAGAGTCGATTTTGCAGGCACTCATTCAGCAGATTGAGACGACCAGCCAGCATTTTGATGATCAGTTAGAGCGTTATCGGAACCTTTCTGAGAAGCGCCGTCGATTAGCCAGTGAATCGGATGATTGTATTAAAAAGCTAACGGATCGGCTGTGGGAAGATATCAGTTACCAATTCAGGGGCGGAACCGTCGCGAACGATTTACTTAAAATACTGTGCCAGAAAATTCATCGGTTTCCACTGCCTGATTTTCCGGTATCCAGGCGCAATCCACTACACTATAAAACGGTACGTCTCCATGAGGATTCGTATGCCTTATTTGGTCAATATTTTGGTTGGTTAGTCGATCTCCTGTTAGTTGTCAAGTTTACCCCCGTCCGGCCTCCTCACTGTCTGGAAAAGCTAAGTGAACAGGCCGCTCAGTTCAACGTATTGACGCAGCAGGTAATGCTGGAAGCTGAAACACTTAGAAAACTACAACTAACCAAGGACCAGTTGTATAGACAATTGTATCAGTCAGTGAGAACGGCAAAAGGTCGCTTATTACTCTACAAGCGTGAAACACGGCCAGCTACAGACCATTTTATTGAACCTTCGGAACCCGTTTAAAAAACCTCACCGTAGTGGTCACTAATAAACGCTACAGTGAGGGGGTACTTTATAATAAAGCCTTAGTTAACAATAGGCACCTTTCTACATGGAACCCGGAATTAGAAAGCACGCGTAACGTTATATCCGTTCTGCCAGGAATGCAGCAACTTCAGCGAGCCGGTTTGAGAAGCCCCACTCATTGTCGTACCAGGCGGCTACCGATAATAAATTACCCTCTTTAGCCGTCAACGGAAGATCGATAATGGAGGAGTGTGGATCAGCCACAATCCGGGAGGATGCCCACTCATCTTCCAGTACGTCCATAACACCCTTCAAAGGTCCTTCCGCGGCTGCCTTGCGGAAAGCGTCATTAACTTCCTGCACCGTACACTCTTTTTCCGTAATCAGATTCAATTCGGCGATGCTACCCGTGCGGGTGGGTACGCGATAGGCCTTGCCGGTAATTTTGAGGTCTTTCCAGATGAACTGCAAAGCCCGGGCCGCTCCCGATGAAGAAGGGATGATGTTTTCGGCAGCCGCCCACGAATCACGCCGGTCTTTCATGGGCTGGTCCGTCAGTGATTGCGTGTTAGTGTATGAATGCACGGTTGAGAAAAGACCGTATTGAATGCCGAAGTTCTCCAGAATTACTTTAACGACAGAAGCGAGGGCGTTGGTAGTGCAACTCCCCATACTCACAATGTGGTGGTTGGCCGGATCGAACGTTTCCAGATTGATACCTTTCAGCAATACAGCATCACAATCGTTCAGGGACTTGCTCGGCGCGCTGATCAGCACATATTTGGCCCCCCGGTCCAGATGAACTTGTGCACCAGCACGAGTCGTCGCCCGTCCCGTACAGTCGACTACCAGATCAACGCCCAGCGCTTTCCAGTCCGGTACTTCGTTTGCCGAGTTGATATAAGGTATGTTACGATCGCCAATCGTCAGTTTGCCTTTGCTCCCCGAAACGGGCTCATGCCAGCGACCGTAATTAGTATCGACCGCAAACAGAGCGGCCAGCGTAGGTTCATCTTTAATGTCTGAAATCGAGACAGGAACAAATAGGTTATTCGTTAAACCAATCCGAAGAAACTGTCGGCCAATTCGCCCAAATCCATGCAAAGCAATCGTTGCCATACGTCGTGAGAATAATTGAGTTTGTTAACGAATGAATATGTATTGGGGAAAAAAAGTTTGCCTGAACAGGGTTTTCTTACATACCGCGATACGTTACCGGTCGGTACCAATTCCTACCTTCACTAATTTCAGTTGCCCACGCACGATGCTCCAGCGCTTGCGCGAAATTGGCAGGCTGGTACCAGTACATAAATAAAGCTGATGATTTGCCGTTGGGTGTGTCTCCACGCGCTCCACGAACTTGCGGTTAACGACGAACGATCGATGCAGGCGAATAAAACTAGTCGGAGGGAGTTGGGTCTGCATTCGCTTAAGTGTGTAGGGAATCAATATTCTACTACCATCGGCCCAGTGAAGCCAGCTGTAATTATGTTCACCGGCCAAATAAACCAGGTCAGCAGTAGTCAGCCATTGGTGTCCGCTAATCGCACTGTAAACCCGCAGTGGGGGCCAATTCAGTAATTGATTTGATAAATCGGGTTCGTGTTTCAGGCAAAAAACCATAGTTGGGTGGGATAGGCTTATTAGATCGAATCGGAAGTTAACCAAATACTTTGCCCAATATAGTATGAAATGGTAACACAAAGTTTATTATAACTAAAACTTAATCTAACCCGTCGATTAGATATAATAGTCTACTGCATTGTTTAATATGATCAATTATATATCTAAAAAACAACTAGTTAGGTTATATGACAAACCGGTATTCGATTGTCGAGACAATAACCTTCACTAAAGCTATGCTACTATGTATTTTACAGTAATGGTCGTTTAGTATATTTTTTGTGGTTTTCATAAACTGCTTCAGTTCTAACGCTTATCATCACAGGTTTGCCTATAACAGCCTTATGGCGTTACATGCACACTAAGCCTGTCTGCCTTCGCTCACCAGAGGTAAGCTGACGACAAACCATCCCGTTTTTTCCTCAATTACGAGTTTCCCCTCATTAAGTAATTCGTATCGGGTGGCTAAATTAGTTAATCCGGCTCCAGTCACCTGGACACGCAGGACCTTACGCTGGAGCGTATTCGCTACGTATAGGCGTTGATCAGGGGTAGTGTAAATACGAATATGCAGTGGCTGAGCAGGCAGAATGATGTTGTAGCGCACGGCGTTTTCAACCAGCACCTGAAGCGTTAGCGGAGGAATAAGTCCCTCTTCATCTGCTGGGTCGACTGCTACGTCCAGTACCAGACCAGCTTGGTACCGGGTTTGTAGTAAGTGAAAATACGAACGAATAAATGTCATTTCGTCGCGCAGGGGTACTAAATTATGATCGCTGGCTTGTAACAGGTAGCGAAAAACAGCGGTCAGTTCATTCAGAAAGGCGTCGGCCTGAACGGGGCTGTCGCTAATCAGCGACGATAGTGAATTCAGACTATTGAACAGAAAATGAGGATTGACCTGATGTTGTAATGACGTGAGCTGGCTTTGCAGCGACACTTTTTCCAACGTACTGGTTTCAACCGTTTCGCGTTGCCATTCCTGCAGGACGTACCAGCCTTCGTATAAGGAGAAGTAAATAAAATGGTAGAAAATCTGGATACCTACGTTACGGCTCAGCTCAACGGCGGTCGTGAAATAGTAAAATGTACCTTCAATAAAAAAGCGGACTATGTGGCGCAAAAGCCAGGCAAAACTAACCAATATTGGAAGAGCCGCTAACAGCCACAACAGACGTTGGCGAATATTGTCCAAGCCTGGGTAACGTTGCTGAATCCGAAGAACGACCCAGCGGGCAATCTGCCAGCAAATAATCCCGGACGTTATGGCAACGACAGCGTTGATTTTGATTGAATCCAGAGGAAGTTTAGCGTACAGGTCGAGCCGGAAAAACACGCTTACGAACACATAAAGCCCCACCGGGCCAAGTAAACGGAGCCAGGTGTCGTTTAAGCGTTTCATAAAGTCGATTTCACTTCGGGATGGCTGGACAGTAAGGGCAGTTTGACCACAAACAGTCCAGCTTCTTCCTGAACAATGATGTCGCGTTGCTCAAGCAATTGATATTTTGCGGAAATATTGGCCAAACCGACCTTATTTGACGGTACAGCGATCGTTTTTCGTTGCAGGTTGTTCTGCACAACCAGCATTTGTCCCTGCGTCAGAATTTTAATCACCAATGGCCGGTTGGGCAGGATGACATTGTGCTTGACGGCATTCTCGATCAGCAACTGTAGTGTGAGAGGAGGAATTGTATAATCTAACTGCCAATCGTCGACCGCTACGTGTAATTCGATCCCCGCCCCGTATCTGGTTTTCAGCAGTTGAAAATACGATTTAATAAACTGCAGTTCGCGGCCCAGCGTGGTAAATTCCTGATCGTTTGCGCGCAACAAATAACGGTAAACACTACTGATTTCGTCCACGAAGGCTTCTGCCTGTCGGGGATTTTCATAAATCAGCATCGACAGCGAATTCAGGCTGTTGAACAGAAAATGAGGATTGATCTGGTTTTTTAGCGTATCGAGCTGATGCTGAAGTTTATTTTTCTTCAGCCGTTCGTTTTGCTCATACGTTTGTTGCCACGCTCCGAGAACATAGCCACCTTCGTAAATGACAAAATAGACGAGATGGTAAAACAGCTGGATACCAATTGAATACGTATAATTGGGTAAGGTTTGTGCTATGTTCGATACGTTATTGAGGGTCAGATGGCCCAGTTGTCGAATGAGCCAGGCAAAATTGACCAGCACTGGCGTAAGCCCGGTTATCCAGAGCAGACGTCGACGCGTATTGACTAAGCCAGGGTAACGGTTTTGGAGCCTCATCAGCACCCAGCGTGACAGATTCCAGCAAATGTAGCCTGCCGTTAGGCCAATCACGTCTGAGCGAACCAGCCTATCTACTGATAAGTCAACGTACCAGTCTAAGCGAAAGAATAACGTACCGACCAGAAACAGGACGAAGGGGCCAATAATTCGTAATTTCCGGTCATTGAAGACTTTCACAGATGCATTCTGAATTTATAAAACAAAACTATCCATCGCCTATACGGCACGGTTCGCTGGAGTGAAAATAGGAAAAATTTTATCAATCTCCGTGAGGGCAGGTTCCCAAACCTGCCCCGTGCGGTTTCTCAAAACCGAGCGGTTCTTATTTATTCGGTTTTGAGAAACCGTACCGAGTCAGATTGAAGAATCCGACTCCACGGAACGGGCTGAATGAGTTCAGGCTATAGCTTCATTCCAGCGTATTGGCCTGTAAAATGGGTTGAATGTTTGTAGAGGAATCTAATGACAGAGAAGTTTAACTTAATTTAGCCTTTACGTTTTGCCCGTTCGTATTCATTATGAAAAATCTTCTGCTGAGCAGCTTGTTATTGATCAGTTATCTTACCGCTTTCGCCCAAAATCAAACAAGATCTAACCGACAACTATTCACTATACAAGAAGCTGAAAAGCAAGTTGTTCTATTAAACAATCAATCCGGATTTATTCCGATAAAGGAACTCAGCAAGTTGAAAATTGCCAGTGTTCACGTTGCCTACGATCACCAGGCTGCATTTGACAGCATCGCGTCTACGTATAACACCGTTACGAATTTCACGCTCAGTAATCCTCAGATCGATTCCACCGTTTTTGCCCTCCATGATAAACTGAAACTGTATAATCTGATCCTGATCACCTTATCCGATTCATCGCCCTATACCAAAAAGCTGTTGAACTTCATCCGGGATCAACAGGCTATTAGCAACGTAGTGATTGTGCTGGCGGGAAGTGGAAAGAACCTGGCGTTTCTGGAATCGTTGAATTCGCCCATCATTTGGTATAAAACGAATACAGCAGAGGGAGCTTCGGTAGCGGCTCAACTGATCTTTGGGGGCGTCGCGGCCACTGGTCGACTGGATGCAGCTTACGGTAAGATGTTTAAACAGGGGAGTGGCTACACGACCCAAAAAACTCGGCTGGGTTACTCGGTGCCGGAAGCGGTATCCGTACATAGTGACCGACTCGCGGCCGTCGATTCGCTGGTCAGAGCTGGCATCGCTGCGCATATTACGCCGGGTGCCGTTGTCCTGATGGCAAAGGATGGCCAGGTGGTTTTTCATAAAGCGTATGGGAAGCACACGTATAGCGGAACGGACGTCACTCGGCTCAGTGATATTTACGATCTGGCGTCCGTTACGAAAGTCAGTGCCACAACACCGTCGGTCATGCGGCTGTATGACCAGAAACGAATTGACCTGAACGATTCGATTAGTAAATACGTCGCCAGAACCCGACTTATTGCCGATAAAGCGGATCTCAAGATCAAAGAAGCCCTGCTTCATGAAGCGGGGTATACGCCTTACATCAAATTTTACGAACAGCTCAAGCCGTCCGATATGGGTGTTGACTCTTCCGCAGCCTATCCAACCAAAGTGGCGGATCATTACTTTCTTCGGGCCAATTATTTTGAGGATGTCATGTGGCCCGTGACCTTACGCTCAAAAGGTGGGACCAGAGGAAAATATGTTTATAGCGACGTCAGCATGTATATGATGAAGGAAGTGATCGAAACGGTTTCTCATCAAAAACTGAATGACTACGTACTGAATGAGTTTTACCGGCCCCTGGGTATGCAGTCGGCAGGTTTTTTACCCCGGAATCGCTTTCCGAAATCAAGGATTGCACCCACGACCGAAAACGATAACTGGTTCCGAAGCATGCTGGTTCAGGGCTACGTCAACGATCCGGGGGCAGCGATGGCGGGGGGCGTGGAAGGTCATGCCGGTCTGTTTGCCAACGCCAACGATCTGGCGATTCTTTATCAGATGTATTTGAACAAAGGCTCGTACGGTGGCGTAAAATACATAGAGCCGACTACCATTGACTTATTCACCGCAAAGCAATCGGAGGGGAGTGGGCGAGGGTATGGCTTTGACCGAACGAAACTCCCCGGCCAGGCGACAAAAACATATGCCTCCGATCAGGCCTACGGTCACTCCGGATACACGGGTACCTACGTCTGGGTCGATCCGAAATACAATCTGGTATATATCTGCTTAACGAACCGTGTGTATCCCGACGATGGTAAAACGTACGGCAAGCCGACGATGAATTTACGGGCGGAACTGCTAAATATATTTTACGAAGCCGTTGCTACGGGAAAGTAATGTATTGAGCCAATGGTGGGGCATTTTTCATGTTTACCGGAGGGCAAAACCTTAAGTCGGCAGAACAGTGGGGTAACTCTATGAAAGGGAATTAATTGCAGGATAGTAGCTTGCTCTACCAATAACCCTGACTAATTCCTTACCCTTTACCTGTTCTACTATGAAAAAAATAACCTGGCTGGCCTGGATGCTTCCGGCGCTGGCATTTGCTCAACCTTCGACACTTCAAAACAGCTTTCAGGCCCCGCCCGATGCCGCCAAGCCCCGCGTGTGGTGGCACTGGATGAACGGCAACATCACAAAAGAGGGCATAACCAAAGACCTTGAATGGATGAAGCGCGTCGGTATCGGCGGGTTCCAAAACTTCGACGCCAGCTTGTTTACGCCGAACGTAACGCCAAAAAAGCTGGTGTTCATGACGCCCGAGTGGAAAGATGCGTTTAAACACACGACCGGCCTGGCCCAAAAGCTGGGGCTTGAAATGGCGATTGCCGGTTCACCAGGCTGGAGCGTAACGGGTGGCCCGTGGGTGCCTGCCAGCGACGCCATGAAAAAGTACGTCTGGACGGAAACACGCGTGCTTGGCGGGAAACCCTTTTCGGGGAAATTACCTCAGCCCCCGAATACAACGGGCAAATTCCAGAACGTGGCATTGGCTCCGGATATGCTGAGTAATCCGACGGGCGCGCAGTCACCTGGTTACTACGCCGATGCCGCCGTGATCGCTTACCGGTTGCCCGCCACCGAAAAATCTGTTGCCTCGTTGAATCCGAAAATTACATCCAGCGGTGGTACGTTCAGCCTGGCCGAATTGACCGATGGTGATCTGGCCAATGCCAAAATGCTGCCGCCGATGGAAGTCGGGCAGGATATGTGGATACAATATGAATTCGACAGTCCCCAGACAATCAAAGCGTTTACCATCGTAGGGGCGGCTGCCGCGGGCGAACTGGCAGAATTCAGAGGAATGCCAGACAACCGGATGCTCAAAGTAAGCGACGACGGAGTGAATTTCCGGGACGTAGTGATTATCCGGGGGAGTACGGTTCCCCAAAGTACGATGGGCGTTCTGCCAACCACGGCTAAATACTTCCGGTTTACGTTCAAAACCGAGAAACCCGAAGGCAATCCCTTTGCAGCCATGATGGGCGGTCGTGCCGACCCTGGCAAACCACAGGGCGTATCCGTAGCCGAACTGATGCTGCATAATACGGACCGTGTCGACCTGTTCGAGCAAAAAGCGGGTTTCAGCGCCTGGAAAGAAAGTACGCACTCCCTCGTAAAGCCCGGCGCCGACGCCATTCCAATGCAGGACGTAGTGGATTTGACGGCTAAAATGAGCTCGGACGGTACGTTAAACTGGACTCCTCCGGCCGGTGCTGGGGATTGGGTGATCATGCGATTGGGGTACTCGATTACAGGCCGCAAAAACCACCCGGCGTCGCCGGAAGCTACCGGTCTGGAAGTCGACAAACTCGACAAAGTGGCTGTACGAAAATACATCGATACGTATCTGGATATGTACAAAGATGCCACGGGTGGTCAGATGGGGGCTCAGGGGTTGCAATACATGGTGCTGGATAGCTACGAAGCGGGCCATATGACCTGGACCAAAACCATGCCGGAAGAGTTTCAGAAACGGCGTGGCTATGCCATCACACCCTGGCTTCCGGTGTTAGCAGGTCGGGTGGTGAAGAGTGCCGAAGACAGTGAAAAATTCCTGTGGGATTTCCGCAAGACCATCGGCGAGCTGATCGTCGATAACCATTACGATGTGATCGGCGATGCGCTGCACGCCCGTGGGATGAAACGCTACACGGAGTCACACGAGAACGGACGGATTTACCTGGCCGATGGTATGGACGTGAAGCGGAAAGCCGAGGTTCCTATGTCGGCCATGTGGACGCCGGGAAGCCTGGCGGGCGGTGGCGAAGAAGAAGTACGTAGTGAGGCCGATATTCGGGAAGCGGCCTCGGTGGCGCATATTTACGGGCAAAATCTCGTAGCGGCTGAGTCGATGACGTCCATTCAGAACGCCTTTAGCTGGCATCCCGAGAAACTCAAACGCACCGCCGATCTGGAAATGGCATCGGGCCTGAACCGCTTCGTGATTCACACGTCGGTGCACCAGCCGCTGGATGATAAAAAACCTGGCTTTTCACTCGGACCCTTCGGACAGTATTTTACCCGGCAGGAAACCTGGGCCGAACAAGCGAAACCCTGGATGGATTATCTGGGTCGAAGCTGCTTTTTACTGCAACAGGGTAAACCCGTCGTGGACCTGCTCTATTACTACGGCGAGAACAATAACATTACGCAGGCATTTGCCGATAAACTCCCCGCCATACCAGCAGGCTACGCGTTTGACTTTGCCAACTCGTCCGTCATTAAGAATGCCTTACGCATTGAGGGAGGCAAGATTGTGGCACCAAGTGGCCAAACGTACCGCTTGTTGGTGCTGGACTCTACGGCGAGAACGATGACGTTGCCCGTACTGAAAAAACTGGGTGAACTGGTCAAAGCAGGCATGCACGTAGCGGGTACGAAACCCGAACGATCTCCCAGTATGAGTGATAACCCAGCCGAATTCACTACGTTGGTAAACCAGATTTGGAGCAATCCGAACGTATCGACAAAGCCAGTGGAGAGCGTACTGAAGGAAATGAGTGTTCCGAACGATGTAGACATTACGGGAGCTAAGTCGAAGGTGTTATTCATACATCGCCAAACCACAGACGCTGATCTTTACTGGCTCGACAATCGCAGCGAAAACCCGAACGAGGCTACCATCAGCTTTCGGGTGACAGGCAAAGTGCCGGAACTATGGAACCCTGAGACAGGCAAAACCTCGACCGTATCCTACCAGATCAAAGACGGACGCACGGTAGTGCCGCTTACGTTCGAGTCGTGGGGAGCGTATTTTGTTGTCTTCCGGGATAAAGCAACGGTCACTACGTATACCAAGCCCGCCGTTACGGAATCGCCGGTTGCCAGCGTGGGTGGAGCCTGGAAAGTTAACTTCCAGGAGGGTAGGGGTGCTCCTCAACAAGCTACCTTCACTACGTTGGCGTCACTGACCGAAAACACCGAACCCGGAATCAAGTATTTTTCGGGTACTGCCGTCTACGACAATACGTTTGAGTTACCTTCAATAGCAAAAAACACATCGTACGTTCTCGATCTGGGCGACGTAAAAAACATGGCAGAGGTGCTTGTTAACGGTAAACGTGTAGGGACTGTCTGGAAGAAACCGTTCCGCATTGATATCACTGAAGCCCTGAAATCCGGACGTAACACCATACAGGTAAACGTTACGAACCTGTGGATCAATCGCCTGATCGGTGACGCTCAACCGGGTGTAACTAACAAGATTACTTTTACAACCATGCCGTTCTATCGGGCCGATTCCGCTTTGTTACCCTCGGGCTTGCTTGGGCCCGTTCGTATTCTGGCGAACGCACCCGCTTCGGTGGCAGCCAACGCAAAGCGGTGATTGATTGTCTCGGGGAGAGGAAATCTCGATTGGCCTAACTAAGGTCGATGATGATAACCTAAAAGGTACGTTGACGAGCTACGATGTGAGCGCCAAACGCTTGACGTAAATTGAGAATTTCTTGAAATCCAGGGCGGTGAACTTTCACCGCCCTTTTTTTATAGAACAAGCTTTTCTATACATAATTAAATGTGTTGTCGGTTTACGGGCAGGGCGGTTCGTCAGACGCAATCATCTGGTCTCACAAAAAAGCCAGCGTACATTTCAGGCAGAGGCCTTTGGGGGCTTAATTGCGAACAGGGACTGAATGTAATTTTTCTGAGATAATACCGTTTCTGAAAGATTTTTTCTTTTCATGAAATTCTAGTTAATTACTGGTTAATGTGCGCGCCGAGTGCTTTTTACAGGTATTATTATTAATCTTCCATGAAACAAACTCTATTTATCGTGAGAAGTAGTTTTTTTAGGCTACTTCTCGTTTGCTTTTTTCTATGTGGCTGGGAAGCTGTTGCTCAACAAACTTCCTATTCGTTTCGAGGTACAATTACCAATAAAACCGATGGCGTTCCTATGCCTGGTGCATCCGTTGGGATTGTCGGCACTACGTATGGTAGCATTACCGAAGCCAATGGTGAGTACCGCTTTACGGCACCGCTGGCACCCGGAGCCTATACGCTTCAGTTTAGTTCAGTAGGTTATCGGACGCAAACCCAGCGTGTTACGTTGGCTGGTAATACGAACATCTCGACCAACGCCAGCCTAAGCGATGATGCCCTCGGTCTCGATGAAGTCGTCGTTACCGGAACATCAGGAGCTACCAGCCGGAAACAACTCGGGAATACCATTGCGACGGTGCAGGCCAAAGATTTTCAACTGTCAGCCGCCACGTCAATTGATCAGGCGTTAGCAGGTAAGTTATCCGGCGCTCAGATTACCCAGAACTCCGGGAACCCGGCGGGTGGTATCAGCGTCCGGCTGCGCGGTCCCAGTACCATCGTGGGATCATCGGACCCGCTCTACATTGTCGACGGGGTTATTGTGAACAACGATTCACGTGAGCTGATCGATTTGGGTGGCTATTCGCAGAACCGTCTGGTCGACATTAACCCGAACGATATTGACCGGATCGAAATCATTAAAGGAGCCGCTGCAGCTGCCATTTATGGATCACGGGCCAACAATGGTGTCGTGCAGATTTTTACCAAGCGGGGTAAAGAAGGAAAACCTACGATTACCTTTTCGACTCAGTTCCGGTTGAGCGACATTCGGAAAACGTTGCCCTACAACGAGTATCCCGCTACGTTCAACAACACGACGGTTACTGATGCGGGTCAAACTCCGGTAACGCGTTACGATCTTCAAAAAGATATTTTTCGAACCGCTTCGGGGCATGAAGAATACCTGTCGGTATCGGGTGGTACGGCCAACACGCAGTATTTTTTCTCAGGTTCCCTTTTCGCCAACCAGGGTATCGTGAAAGGGGCTGACTTTAGCCGGGCGTCCAGCCGGATGCGGATTCAGCAAACGTTAACCAAATGGGCCACGCTGAGTATCGGCTCGAATTATATTTACAGTAACAGCCGCGAGATTCCGAACGGTGGGATCAACGAAGCGTATGGCGCCCTGACGGGGTTCATTTTCAGCAATAACTTTATCAACCCCCAGCCCGATCCAACAACCGGTATTTATCCATCCACAGCGCCCGTATCGGTTGTGCGTCGGACGAACCCGCTGGAAGCCATCGCCCGATTCGATTTTCGTCAGCGGACCAGCCGGTTTATTGGCGATGCGCAACTCAACCTGACTCCGCTACCGGGTTTAGCGGTTGATTTTACGTTTGGACTGGATACGTATTCGCAGTTGGCTACGGGCTACATTCCGCCCAATAACACGACTCCTTCGTACAATGCCGGTTACTCGCGCAAAAGTGAAGCGTCGGTCTTGCAGATCAACAATGACCTGAACATCCGGTATCAGGCCAACCCAACCGACTGGCTGAAATCAACGACGGGGGTAGGGGCGACCATCCAGTATGACCGTAGTTTTACTACCGGCATCACGGCGCAGCAACTGGGCGTTTTTGGGCAGACCATCAACAACGGAGCCAATATCGTTGCGGCCGAAAGTCGTTCGGAACGTAGTTTCATGGGCGTGTTTGCGCAACAAACCTTCGGCTTATTCAATCGATTCTTTGTAACGGCAGCCGGACGGGTTGATGCAGCTTCGGTCTATGGTGTTGATAATCGCTGGCAGTTCTACCCCAAAGTGAGTGGCTCGTACGTCGTGTCGGAAGAATCATTCTGGAAAGGCTCTGCACTCAATGAGATCTTGCCGGAATTCAAAGTGCGGGCGGCCTGGGGACAGGCGGGGAATCTAACGGCCATCGGGCCTTATGATCGGTTCACCAATTATTCGCCCGTAACGGTTGGCGGTCTGGTTGGCTATTTAGCGCCGGCGCAGTTAGGTAATTTCAGCGTGAAACCCGAACGGCAAACGGAACTTGAAATTGGTACGGATTTCAGCCTGGCAAAAAACCGGATCGGCGTTGAATTTACGTATTACAACAAGCAGGTGAAAGATCTGATTCTGAACCGTACCCTTTCGCCCAGCACGGGTTACAATAACCGGTTCGTGAACATCGGTACCATGACCAATCAAGGCTTCGAAGTACTGGTACGGGCCATACCCGTCGAAACAAAGAACGTTCGGTGGAACATTACAGCGACGTATACCCACAATAAGAACGTAACGGATGGTGTGGAAGGAAACGGCGTACTGCCTTTTGCGGGTGGTTTTGGTCAGGTGGCTGCCGTGAATGGCTATTCGCTGGGGGCCTTTTATGCTACGTTCTTTGCGCGTAATCCAGACGGAAGTCTTCTTTTAACACCAGGTGGTTTGCCCCAGCGGGAGCGTGGAGTTCAGGGGGCGAACGGTACGTATACGGTTCAGCGCGCAGCAGATGGTCAGCCGAGTGGTACACTCTTGAGTAAAGTTATTGGTAATCCAAACCCATCCGCGATTTACTCGCTGATCAATGAAGTGTCGGTCGGATCACGCTGGTCGTTCCGGATGCAGTGGGATGCCATGCAACACTTCGACGTTTTCAACTTCACCAAACGCGTTGGTGATCGGGACCTATACGGTGGCCTGAAAGGCTATGAGCCTGAACTGCGCGGGGAAGTGCCAAAAGGAACGAGTGCTGCGCTTTTCAGCATTTTTGAGAACTGGATTGAAGATGGCTCGTTCGTGAAACTTCGGGAGCTTTCGGTGGCGTATACCGTAGCCCCCAAATTCTGGGGACTGAAAAATGTTCGGTTCAGCGTAGCGGGTCGTAACCTGCTGTCGATTGATAACTATAGTGGCTACGATCCTGAAACCAATGCGGCTGGTCAGTCCAATGCCGTACGTGGGTTCGATTTTGTGGAGGTGCCGATTCCGAGAACGCTGACGTTTGGTATCAACGCAAATTTTTAAAAGACTCCTCTGGTTAAGCGGTGTCGTTATCACAAGGATGCTACGTCGCAAACCGTCAACTGATCTGAACATGAAATCGATACGAATTTTTTTAGTTATAGCTGCCTTATCCATGGCGGGTTGTAAACTGGACATAACCAACCCGAATGGTCCCACCGATGCGCAGGTGCTCACAACCCGCGACGGGATGATTACGCTGAGCATTGGCATGCGGCAATTCTATTCTACCTCTGGTCTGGAATCACTCATTCTGACGCCAGGAACCACGGCTAAAGAGGTTAAGGGAATTACTACGTTCACGAATATCCAGGAGCTTGAGGCCGGAGGAACGGGACTACCCACGTTTAACGGGAATGTACTGAATCTTTGGCTACGGCTACTACGCGTGATGGGTATGGCCGAAGACATCATCGCGAATGCGCCAACGGTGCTGGCCGGCGATCCTACAATGCGTAGTGGCGTTATGGCTCATGCGAACCTGTTTAAGGCCATGGCACTGGGTGGATTAGCCACCGCCTTTGAACAGATGCCCCTACAGACCAACCGAAACGGTCAGGTTACTTTCTCAGACCGTAAAGCTGCGTTAGCCGAAGCTATTCGGCTGCTGGATGAGGCCGTTACGTTAGTAACAGCAACGCCACCTTCGGCTACTTTTGCCAGTCAGGTGGCAGGAACCGATTTCGATCTGATCAACACCATACAGGCGTATCGGGCTCGGTATAATCTGGTTGCCGGTAATTACGCAGCGGCACTGGCAGCAGCTAACGCAGTGAATCTGAGTGCGCGGTCTCAGTTTGTGTACAACACGCAAAGTCCGAATCCAATTTATCAACAGGTTCAGATCTCGGCTAACTACGCGCCCAGAGCCAACTTAGGTCTGCCCGCAACTCCGGTAGAAAGTGGCGATGGACGGCTGGCGTTTTATTTGACCACGCCCGATAAAAGCGTCGGTGGCGAAGCGTTAAAAACGCTCAAAGGCTTCTTTGATGCGATCGACCGACCCATTCCCGTTTATTTACCCGATGAAGTTCGACTGATCCGGGCGGAAGCGTTGGTACGTAGCAACGGCGATCTGAATGCGGCTGTGACCGACATCAACGCCGTACGGACGCAACGGACTGGTGACCCGTTTGGGGTATATCCCGGACTAGCGGCTTATAGTGGAGCTGTTACCAGTGATGCGCTTTTGCTGGAAATTTATAAACAGCGCGGAGCGGAGTTATTCCTGACTGGGCAACGGCTGGAAGATAGCCGTCGGTTTGGCCGTCCTGCGCCACCAACGAATCTGACGGAACGGACCCGGAATTTTTACCCGTATCCGGATCAGGAACGGTTAACGAATCCCGCTACGCCCGCTGATCCAGCTATTTGATGTAGCCATTATCCTGGAGATGTGCTTAAAGCAGTCTCAATACCGCTCCCTTAGAAGTCATATACCCCACCCCATCCTAAGCCATTGGACTGTAGGAAGGAGGTGGGTATATGGCTTGCTACGCACAATTGTCTAAAAGGCGAATCAATTCAGGAAGACATTAGGCTTAGTTCACTTCCTCCGGGTTATCCGATTTGCCATACATATTCCTGCGAAATTCGGCCGATGCCTTGTAAGCCTTATTACGGGCCCGCTGAATGGACCCCAATGGACGGTGCGCTGACAGGCCATGCCAGGGGCTGAAGTACATCTTGTCATCGACTAGGGCGGCCTTTTCCTCGGTCCAGCTTTCCTGCGGGCCAATCGTGACTTTCCCAACGGTAAGGTACGGACTTTCGTCCTGCGACCATTCTACCGAAGCGTCTTCTACCGGCATCTTTTCAATGTCGGTCGATAGCTGTACGCCAAATTCCCACTCCCCGCCGTTGGTAGCAAAAAAGTCCTGCAACAGGTGACGCAGGGCATAATCATCGCTGTCTATATCAATGGGCTGATCTTTCAGCGCAGTCAGGTTGGGTGTTACCGGTGTGAGGGAAAACTTAGCCATGTACTTCCCGTATAAAAAAGCGCCCTGCGAATAATAAGTGTCGCCCATCGGGTGTACAGCCAGTTGTCCGCCCATACCGGGCATCACACCCGCGTCGGAGCCGCTGATTTTCTCAACGACTTCGCCAACAGCACGTAGCGTTTTAGATATGCCTTCCTTTAAGCCTTCAGCCTTGTTTGTCAGGAGATCGAACCGTTTGAGCCCATTTAGAAAATCCTTCAGTTGCTGCGGAAAAACCGGGCTGTTAACTACGATAAAATCCTGAGTTGTCTGCTCGTCCGCACCAGGCAGGTGTTCGCCTTCTACGCCAGCCACTTTAAAGGAAATACCACGGGGCGTTGATACGCTATCGGGCAATACATCACCCGGCTGTGTGGAAATACGGGCTACGATCGGGTACGTACCGGGTTTTGCGAATAAGCCCTGCGCCAAGTAAGGGGGTAGGTTGTCGAACACCTGTAGCTCCCCCTTTAGGATGGCATGACCTTTCGCGTGTACACTCCGTATGGCATGCCCTTGCGACTGGTACGTTTTTCGCTGGATGTCAGCCATCGTGTCGATAATTTCCTGAATGGTCTGGGCTTCGTCGGGTTCCGGTTGTTCGTAGGAAGGGTTATAGGGTAAAGGGTTAAAATTAGCGGGAATCTGGTTCATGGGTTATTGTTTTTGTTGGATTAGTATAGCCATTATGGCCGGGAAAGAGGGGCACGCAATGAAGTTGTTTCGACAGTTGGAAAGCCTTGTCAACTTTTTCTCAAACCAGAAGTGAAGAGTTTTGTTTCGCCATCGCAAGACCAGCTTTCCCGTAGTCACCCAACTTAATTGCCCTGAATTTTCTTCCCTGTCGCAACGCTTGTATCGGTTGAGGAAGCCACAAAATGTCAATAAACAGTAGCCATAATTCACGCTGAAAACGGACTGTTGAGAAACAAAAATGCCGCTCCTTACTTTTTCAGGAGCGGCATTTTTGATGACTAGTTTTAACGGGAATGACAAAAAAGTGTAACCTATTTATCGTCTTTCAGCGTCGCCAGAAAACTCACTACGTCCCGGATTTCCCGTTTTGTAAGCAGGTATTTCATTTCGGGCATGCTCGACGGAGCGGTCGTTCGCTTGGCAATCTGTACCTTCGGGATGCTGGTGTCGGGTTGATCGCCCACTTTTACCTTAACCTCTGTAGGCGTTTCACCCTGCAAAATCCCATTAATTGTTTTGCCGTTCTTTAGTTTTAGCTCAACCGTTCCAAATCCCGGCGCTAAACGAGCACTTGGATTGATCAGAGCTTCCAGAAGCTGTTCGCGGGTAAGTCGACTCGCTACGCCATTCAGTCGGGGACCGGCATTGCCCCCCAGATCGTCGTAGGCATGACACCGGATACACTGCGCTGTCTGGTGGCGGAAGAAAATACGCCGACCCAGATCGGGCTCTCCGCCCAACAGACTTCCTTTATACGTAGCGGCTAAAGCATCGGGCGATAGTTTGGACGTAAGGGCTTTATACCGGGCGGTCAACTGAGGAGAGTGGCTACTTTCGATGGCTTCTTCCAGTTCCAGTTGAAGTTCGGCGGGTAACGTACCAGCCGACATTTTTGTCAGTAATTGATCAAACGCTTTTTGCGAACTGGTAATCGGGAGTTTTCCCAGCGTGAGCAGAGCCGCTTGTTTTTCCTCAGTTGTACGCGTGTTCACTACGTCAGTCAACAGCGTCACGATGCGATCTTTGGTCATATTCGATTTGGCTAATAAATCCAATCCGGCCACCCGAACGCTTTTTTCATTATCGGCCAGCGCGGTTTCAATGGCTTTGCTCAGTTGTTTATCATTCATCGAAGCCAGTGCGCGCAAGGCGGCAACCCGCACCGCAGCGTCTTTATCCGTGGTTAACCGGTTGACCAACGGCTCAGACGCTTCAGTTAGATTCAATTTCGCAATCGCTTTGATCGCACTCAGTCGAAGGGCTACTTCGGGGTGGGTCAATGACTTCGTGAACAGATCGGCTGTCTTTGATTTAAGCAGGGCCGGGTCCCGTTCGATCACCCCCCGATAGCGGCCATCTACCCGGTCAAGTACGGATGGTTTCGCCCAGGTACTCAGGGCTTCCATCGCTTCGCCACGCATCGCCAGCGGTGCTCCGTCTTTCTGGGCATAATCGATCAGCGTTTGCATCGCTTCAGGCGTACCTACCCGTAAGTTTGCATTGATGGCGCGACGTAACAAGGGCTCATTTTTGAAAGATGTCGTTTGCAGCAACTTGCCAAGCGCTGGTAACGCAGCGGGAATGGACAGGTCGTCGTTGATACCCCGCGCGGCTTCCGTGACAACAAACTCATCTTTATCGGCCAGGAAAGCCGCGATACCCGGATCGCTCATGCGCCGAAGAGCCACCACGGCCGCAATACGTACTCCCCGTGACGGATGACTGGCTAAAGCCACAACAGGCGCAGCTTTCCCAATTCGGGCCAGGGCCAGGCTACCGGCATGACGGATATAAACATCCTCATCGTTGTTGGCTTCCAGCAGTTTAATAATAGGCTGAATAGCGGGTTCATAAGCGATACGTCCCAGCGCTTCGGCCGCGAAGAAACGTGCCCGGCTGTTGGCGTCGCTCAGTAACGGAACCAGCGCTGGCCCTGCTTCGGTATACCGAACATCGCCTAACCATTTGGCCGCCTGCGCGCGAATTTCAGGGTCTTTATCCGCCAGCAAAGGCAACAGTAACTGACCATACTGCTTATCCTGCCGGGTCAGTTGGCTGATTCCCCAGATGCCGTGCACTCGCGCCAACTGGTTGTCGGTTTGTTTAATGGCTGCCGTAAACGCGTCAACGCCTTTGGCTCCTCGTTTAGCTAACTCGAACTGAGCCTTCTGCCGAACACGCATGTCCGGGTTCTTGAGTAGATCGCCCAGATCGGTTTCAGTGCGGCTGCTAAATTGAGCGGCTAGCAAGGTTTTTGTCCGTTGCCGATCCGCCCAGGCTGCCCCGGCTTTGTCGTCCAGTTTCCAGATACGACCATAATCTTTAGCATCCCAGCCATTTATCCAGTCCGCTACGTATAAAGCGCCATCGGGGCCAAAATCAATGCCGGTAGCCAATACGTTACCCAGAATTTTTTTCTGTTCGCCCAGCTCAAACGAAGCGCCTTTGGGTTTTAGCTTGAAGGCATGGATACCCGATCGGGCGGGGTTTCCGACAAATTCAGCGATGAAGAACGTGTTTTTATATGCCGGACTCAAGGCCGTACCGGGATTGTAACGCATACCCGCCGGGCCACTTACGAAGTTGGCGAGGGTAGGGGTGATGTAAGCCGCCTGCCCGTCAAAGCGTGGTTTGTACATCTGCTCATCCATCCAGACTTTATACGTATTGTTGTTCGGGTCGCGGTATTTGCCATACTGCCAGTTGCTGCGCCAGCCCGTATCCGAACCGTTGACGATATACACCAGTCGTTCTTTTTCGCCCGGATGATCGCCGTCGTTGTCTTCGCTGATCAGGTTACCGTATTCATCGAAAACGAACTCGTGCGTGTTACGTACCCCATACGCAAACACTTCGAAATCGCTGCCATCGGGATTGGACCGTACCACGACGCCACTATTGGGATGTTCCCATTTCTTGCCATCGGGCCCTTTGCCATTGAAGCCAATATCGCCGATCTGCCAGTAAATTTTGCCATCCGGTCCCATCACGATACCCGACATGCCGTGACCACCAAAGCCAACGTGAACGCCATAACCGTGCGAGATCGAGGTTTTCGTTTCGGCGATGCCGTCACCATCTTTGTCCTGCATACGCCACAAATCGGGTGCCACGGCGACATACAGATCGTTACCATTACTTAAAACGCCCCCGGCCACATCCGTCACTTCATCGTGGAAATCATCGACGACCAACTGCGATAAATCGGCGACGCCATCGCCGGACGTATCTTCAAGGCGGAAGATATTTTCCTTTTCAACGGTCATGTCCCGCCAATCATGAGATCCGTCGCCATTGAGATCTTTTAGCCAGTCATTTTTGGCGCTGTTTTCGGGCGACAAGACCCGATGCAGGAAAGCCCGTTTGTCTTCAATGCTTTGCAGCCGGTTCGATTCGATTTCCCAGTCCTGATGACTTCGAATGTCGAATTCAGAATTTTTCTGCCGATTGGTGCGGGTGTAAAACAACCTGCCCTGATCATCCATATTGATGGCAATCGGATCGGCGACCAGCGAATCCACGCCCCACAGACGTAGCGTAAGCCCTTCGGCAAGCTCGGGCGTTACGGTGGCCTCGATCGTTTTGGCTAATTGGGCCGCTTTTTCGGGGGCCATGCGCTTAATCCGTCGATCAATCGGATCTTTCGGAACCTGATAGCCCACCAGACAGAGTAAAGGAGTCAGGGTACAGAGCCAGATAATCTTCTTATTCGTTAAGGCACGAACGTTGTCTTTTTTCATTATAAACAGTCGTAAATAAGTAATGGTACCCATGATTCGTGAACATGAAGTTAATACACTTCCTGCACGAAGTTATCACAGGTACCTATTCTAAAAGACGGGTTTTGCCTTACGCTACTTAGCATTAGTGCATTATCACAGTCAATTTTAAGCAATTGGATGGGGACCTTTGCTGACAGACTGATGGAAATTAGCTAGCGCTCGTAAAATTCAAGATTTGCCCGGTAGAATCCGGCCGATTCGGGGGTAAACGCCAGATTAACTGTTCCATTGGCTACGCTGGTTTGCTGGGTGTCTTTATTTCGCAACAAAATTTCTTTGACTGGCCCGCCACTTGATGGTTTGTGAACAGCCTTAACCGCATAGGTGCCTAGCGGCAAATCCTCCAGATACTGAACACTGACATTGCCTGGTTTAAGAACGATGGGCTTTTCTAACGTACTGCCGTCAATTAATTCGATAGGGGTGAACGTAAACTCAACGTCATTTTTGGGAATGTTCGTTTCGCCCTGATACAAGCCGATATAACCGCCGAAATAACCCTGAAGCGGTATCGGTTTCTTTCCGCTCAACACCCATTTGAAATCAATCACTGGGCTGTCATCTACGGAGAAACTGTCTGAGTTATTGGGTTTTAACTGGATTTCGTAATTCTTTTGTGCGTATTCTTTGTCGAACGTAGCGTAAATGCGATAAGCCCCATAATCCATTTTTATTCGGTAATTGCCTCGTGCATCGGTATGAGTCGAAGCTCCGCTTGAATAAGGTCCCGTACTGCTGATAAAAACAAAGGCCCCACTGATCGGCCAGCCTTGCGTGTCGACGATGGTTCCCGTGACATACCCTTTCTGAGGTGATACAGAATCATTGGCTCCGTTGGGCTTGCAACTGGCAAACAGACTGCTGGTTAAAACTGCGTAAAGAAGAAATTGCTTGTTCATTAATTAAACGATTGTGGATGGGATATACCTGCAATAAACTAATCCGATCTGCGGCCTCAGGGGCTTTGCTGCACACCCATAACGCCTGTGTACTAAGCGGGAAAGCAGGCAGAAACGGCTTATTTATCTTGCAGAAAAATAGAGCGGGAGGTTCGGCGACAGGGATTCTGTTCATGCCAAAAAAAGATCACTTCATGCCAATTTTATTCCTGCTAAGCAAGTAAAGGCAAGCTTCGCTGGTAAACTCGTAGTAGCTTCCTGGGTGATTAAATTGTTCACCAACATGGCTGTAAAACAATACAATACCAACTGTGTCAGGCTACTGCTCCAGATCGCTCTTCAGGGAAATGAATCCGCGATCCGTCAGGTGTGTGATGATGTTCATTTGTCGTACCTGGATTTAGAGAATCCTGACTGCCACATTGAGCCTTCCGTTCAGGAGCGATTATGGCTGAGGCTGACTCAACAGCTCGATACCACTAATTTAGGGTTGTGTTTAGGACAGCAGTTAGGCACAACCTGGGGCGGAATTGTCAATCTGATGGCTCAGGTCAGTTCATCGTTATACGTAGTGCTACATGGATTTGGTCAGCATCGGGAATTGTTCACCAATCCAAATTATTACCAGGCGTTTGCCACGGTTGATCGGGGAGAGTTGACGTACATTGACATCACCTTCCTGGATATGTATGCGATTTGCTATCCGTATTATTGTCGACATACCGTGGAAGGCATGTTCGTAGTTACGTTACAGATCTTGCAAACCTTTAGTAAACAGCCCATTACTCCGGTTAAGATTGACTGGCAGCATGCTCAGCCATCATCGCTGGAACGGCACCAGGCTATTTTTCAGTCGCCTATGCAGTTCGATACGGGCGCAAACCGATTGTATTTTCGTCGGTGCGATTTAAACCGGCCCATTGTGACCCATAATCCTGAACTGTATGATCATCTGAACCAGATAGTGGAACGTTCCTGTGTGGGTAAGAGTAGCTATACCTGGTCTGATCGGGTAGGGGCGCACATTCGTCAATGCCTGGTTAATCAGCAGACGATTGTTATTGAAGAGATAGCTGATCGGCTGAACGTATCGATACGTTCACTGCAACGGAAACTCGAACAGGAACAAACCGTTTTTGGCCAACTTGTTGACGGTATTCGTAAGGAGTTAGCCTTTCAGCTTATGGGTACGCGGAACTACACGATTGCTGAAATCGCTCAACTGACAGGCTATGAGGAGCCTGGTTCATTTCGCCGTGCGTTTAAACGATGGACAGGTTCCAGTCCGAAGCGCTTTCAACTGGCTACCAATACGTTTCGTTAGTAGTAGTTCGACACAATCCGTACTGGTCCGAATGTACGGTAGCTTCTTCTAAGTAATTCTGAAACGACCAATGGAGATCAATAGCGAGAAAGCCATCGTTGTTAAGTAAAGGCATGTTACAACCAGATGGACACGATCTGAGTTGATTACATACGCCTACTCTTTTTACAACCGCATGGCCATAAAAAAATATTTCAGTCAACTTCTGCTTAGTGTGTTTATACTGGCGGTTCCGACTGCTTCAATAGCGCAGGACACAGTCAGGGTTCAGGATAAAGCTATAGGGCAAACCATTCCTGATACCTTATTATTTAAAATTCAAAAAGCACAGTCAGTTATTACTGAACTCAAGGCGGCCAATAAACGGGGCTATGGCATTACACGCATCCGGACAGGTCTGGCCAGTGTGAAGGCCAACATAAACCCTATCTCAGCCGATGTGCAGGCGCATAAGAAAGTCGTTGAAGCAAAAAACCTTACCAACTATAACCTGATTCTGAACGATGCGCTGGAAAAACTAACGAGCTGGCGGACAACTTTATCCAAATCAAACAACGATTTACAAACTCGGCTCGATCAGGTACTTGCTCTCAGTTCAGATTCGCTATTGACGGTAGCAGGCAATGATACGACAGAAAAAAAGCTTTATGCCGATCAGTTGGTTGGTCTGAGACTACAGCTTCAGGATGCCGGTACACGGACCAGTGCCAAATTAGATACCGTCAGCCGACTGCTGGCCGACGTATCAGGGACGTTGCTAACTATCAATACGTTGCAGACCACCATCAATGAACGTCTGCAAAAGTCAGCCGAAAATACCTTTCAAAAAGAGTCGCCTTATCTGTGGGAGGCACCAGCCACTGTCGCTGGTAGCAATTGGCAGACGCTCTTCCAGTCAACGTATCAGGGACAGAATAAAATTCTGAAATACTTTTTTGCCTCTACCTGGGACAATCGTCTGTTGCTGCTCTTAGTGTCAGGAGCGTTTTTTATTTGGGTATATACGAACTTCAAAAAAGCGAGAACGCCTTCGCTCCGGCAAAAAATAGGTGAGCTTCAATTCAATAACATAAAGCCGATCCCTATTGTCAGCTCACTGATCGTACTGCTCAGTTTAACCCCTTTGTTTGAGCCACAGTCGCCAACTTTATACATTGAAATTATCCAACTCGTCTTATTTCTGGTACTTACGATTCATTTATGGAAAGGCTTTTCCAAACATGAGTCCAGGCTTTGGAGCTTATCCGGGGTTTTGTATCTGCTACTGATTCTAACGTATCCATTCGTTGGTGATTCAGTTTTTCTGCGTCTTTGGCTCATCGCGTTAAACATCGCTTTTCTGTACGTTGGTTTTATCTATTTAAAGCGATTGCCTCGCAAACCGATTACGAATCGCCTGATTCGTCCGATCAGTAAACTTTATCTCGTATTAATCGTGCTGGCCATTGTCCTGAATATTCTGGGTCGAATCAGTCTGGCTAAAACCTTTGGCATTACAGCCGTTATTGGTCTTATTCAGATCACGGGCCTGGGCGTATTTATCGAAGTGGTCCTGGAAGCTTTAGAATTACAGATCAAACTAAGCGCCAGCTCAGAAGGGCTTTTCTCGCGTGTCAATGTAAGACATACTCGCTGGTCGTTTAAACGAGGATTGGCGTTTATAGCTATTGCGATTTGGCTGCTTGTCTTTTTTATCAATTTAGGCATCGCTGATAGCGTGTTCAATTTTCTCTATCAAATTCTCACCCGACCTCGCTCATTTGGCAGCATCAGCTTTACGCTGAGTAATGTGCTGGCCTTTTCCATAATTCTTTACTTATCAAGTCTGCTACAAAAAAATATAGGCTTGTTTTTCGGAGAAAGTCAGCTTCCAGTTGTCGATGGGCAGACCAGTCAGGTTAGCTCGATGCTTGCCTTGATTCGACTGGTCATTATCATTGCCGGCGTATTGCTGGCAGTTGCTGCATCGGGTGTTTCCGTCGACAAGTTTACGGTGGTTTTGGGTGCCCTTAGCGTAGGTATTGGGTTAGGTATGCAAACCATCATCAACAATTTCGTGTCGGGCATCATCTTACTGTTCGAAAAACCGTTCCGAATCGGGGATTACATTGAACTGGCCGACAAAAAAGGCCGGATACGTGACATTGGCATCCGCTCAAGTAAGATGATTACTTCCCAGGGCTCCGAGGTCATTATTCCAAATGGTGATTTGCTGTCGAACCGCCTGGTCAACTGGACCTCAAATGATACATATCTGAAAACGGAATTCAGCCTGAAGGTGACTATGGATACTGACCTGCAAGCCATGCGGGAGATCATAAAAACCGAAGCGAGTCAATTAGAAGGGTCTCTGCAAACGATGTCACCAGATATTTTAGTGACAGCTATTGGTGGCGATACGGTGGAGCTAAAAGTGCTGGTCTGGATAGAAAGTATTTATGATGAGGCCAATCTGAAAAGCCAGTTATTACAGCAGTTAGCCACTAAGTTCAGAGAAGCCAATATTAAGTTGGTTTAGCCAAATCGCTGATAAAGAAATGCGGCTACCTGCTGACTCTACTGTTGGCTGAAGCTGTTGTATTCTTCGTCCGTTACCGGCTGCATCCAGTCTGCCGCGCCTGCTTGCGCATTAGGACCGATGGCAATGTGGGTAAATTCGCTGTCAGGCGTAGCACCGTGCCAGTGCACTACGTCGGGGTGAATCTGGACAACATCGCCTTTCTGAAGCAACTGAATTGATTTGCCTTTCTCCTGGTAATAACCCGTACCGTCGGTACAAAGCAGGATTTGCCCACCCTTATGGCTATGTCAGTTGTTTCGGCAACCGGGTTCAAACACAACGTTGGCTACTGTCGTATTAAAGGCCGGATCTTGTGTGACCAGCATTTTCGCCCAGGCTGTTCCCGTGAAATAGTCAGCCGGTGCCTGTTCCCCTTTCGGAAAAATGGCGGTTTGATTTTCTTTGGTATTCATGATTATTGACGTTACTGTTAAGGTTGATTAAGATACATTCGTCAACAAGGTCATTACCTTCTTTGTTGACGAATGTAATCCTGGGATTATGACGACTTTTTACAGCGTAGCCATATCAATAACAAACCGGTAGCGGACATCACCCTTCAGCATGCGTTCGTAAGCCGCATCAATATCCTTAATGTCTGTCAATTCAATGTCGGAAACGATGTTGTGTTCCGCGCAGAAGTCCAGCATTTCCTGAGTCTCAGCAATACCGCCAATACTTGATCCGGCTATGCTCTTCCGGCCAGGAATCAGGCTGAAAGCCAGTAGAGACGAAGGAGTCGGTGGTGCGCCTACGCAAATGTGTACGCCATCACTTTTCAGCAGAGTCAGGTACTGGTTATAGTCGTGCTCGGCTGAAACCGTATCCAGGATAAAATCGAAATAACCCGTTACAGCCTCTAGCTGGGCGGGATCGCTGGTGACCACAAATTTGTGTGCGCCGAGTTTTCTGGCATCTTCTTCTTTTTTGGGAGACGTACTCAGGACCGTCACTTCAGCCCCAAAGGCCACCCCAAATTTAACGCCCATGTGTCCCAGGCCACCCAGACCCAGAACGGCCAGTTTGTGCCCTTTACCCACCTTCCAGTGCCGGAGGGGCGAATAGGTCGTAATTCCAGCGCAAAGCAGGGGAGCTGTAGCTGCCAGATCCAGTTTGTCGGAGATATGAAGTACAAAATCTTCATTCACTACAATGGTGTTGGAGTAGCCGCCATAGGTAGGCGTTTTCTTGTCCTGCTCCAGGCTGTTGTACGTGAGCGTATTACCATTGGAGCAATACTGTTCCAGGCCATGCTGGCAGTTATCGCAGATGCGGCACGAATCGACCATACAACCAGTACCCGCCAAATCGCCGATTTTAAATTTGGTCACCTGATCGCCGACCGCTACTACCCGACCCACGATCTCATGTCCAGGCACCATCGGAAAAATACTACCACCCCACTCATCCCGAATCTGGTGGAGATCGGAGTGGCAAACCCCACAAAACGTAATATCAAACTGAACATCGTGCGGCCCTACCTCACGCCGGTCGAAATTCCAGGGTGCCAGAGGAGTTTCTTTTGTTTGAGCGGCATAACTTTTTGTTGTAATCATAACAGAGTTTTTAATGAAGAATCCGGGGAAATAAAAATTGACTGGGAGCTACATTGAAAAAATCTATGCAGCTTTATGTTAACTGGTTGTACTCTTCATCGGTGACGCGTTTCAACCACGTAACGACACCTTTCTCCGTATTGGCGTTAATCGCTACGTGCGTCGTCTGCTTATCAGCCAAAGTCTCGTGCCAATACTCCATGCCGGGCAGGCGCATTTGATCACGTCGCCCTTGTGAAGTCCCCTGGCAGCAGATAACGCCGAAGACCCTTCGCAGAGCAACCAACAGGATCAGCCTGGTTTCGGCGATTTTCATAGTTGGTAAACTATTTTGTAGCTGTTGTGATTTCAGGAAGTAGCTAACGGACCTTGTCGGTGGCACAATGCGTCATCAGGAATTTGGCTTATTCACGCCCAGATTTTCGTGACTGTATTTTTCAGGCGCTTCGATGATAGTTGCTATCAACGTTGCCAGGCTTTTCTGCGAAATGACCGAGCCTTTTTCTGGTTCGCCTTTTCGGGTGATCTCGTAGTCTACTTCATCGACATTAGTAAACCAGGTTGGCCGTAAAATCGTGTAGTCAAGCCCGGAGGCTTCAAACACATCGGCTGCTTTCCGATAAGGTTTCAGGACAGGTCTTAGTGGCGAATCATAAATTCCAATCGAGCTAATGAAGATGATTTTTTTAACCCCTTGCTCGTTCATGGCGGCTACAATGTTTTTAGCCATTGCTTCCAGATCTCCTGCCAAGTTAGCGTACACAATATCCTGACCAGCAACGGCTTCACTGAGCTGTTTGCTATTCAGGACGTCACCCTCAATAATCCGGCATTTCGAAACGTCGGTGTTACGTAATCGGCGGGCATTGCGCAGAAACAACGTCAGGTTTACGTCGTCCTTTTTAACCAGAATGTCAATGACATGCCTGGCGATAGCACCGCTGGCACCCAGAATGAGTATGTTTTTCATCGTTGCTTGATTTGAGGGATGGGCGACTTTTTGTCAGTACGTAAGTCTCTTTTATTTTATCTTCATCTTAGGCACAAGGGGAACGGTCTCGACCAATTCAAGAGACTTGATCATGTCCTTTGTACGCGTTTTGTATTTAATGAAATGAGGGGTCTGCAAATGAGATCGGTACGCCGTAGAATCTGCATAAATTTCTAAAATGGTGAAATGGGTCGGCTGCTCCTTTTCGGAAACAGCATAAAGCGTTAATACGCCCGGTTCAACACGTACCGCCGTTTCAATGCCTTCCTTCAGTAACACCTTATAGCTTTCTACGTGAGCCGAATCGATGACAAGTTTTGCCAGTCTCACTATTTGTTTTTTCTCCTGAGCAGACGCGTTGCCTGCGCTAAAGAATGACAGTATACCCATGATAAGGACGACCAGTGATAAGCCTGATTTTTGCGTTTTCACACTGTTGCTGTTAATTTAGTAACCTGTATGTATTGGGCGACTGGCCTACATGTTGCTTAAAGAGCCGGGTAAAATGCTGCGGGTATTTAAACCCCATTTCATAGGCTATTTCACTGATCGATTTGCCAGTATCTAACACCTTTTCTTTTGCCACCTCGATCACTTTAGCCTGAATGTACTCCTGGGCTGACTTTCCGGTTTCTTTCTTGACTAATTCACCGAAATAGTTGGCGGATAAATTCAATTGATCGGCGCAGTAGCTAACCGAAGGCAGGCCCAGGACGTGTGGTTTATCAGAGACAAAATAGGTATCCAGTAGTTCTTCGAAGCGGATCAGCACATCTTTATTCAGATGCTCACGGGTGATAAACTGCCGGTCATAAAACCGGACGCAGTAGTTCAAAAACAACTCAATTGTGCTGACCATCAGCGTCCGACTATGTTTATCAATGGCATGCTCTAATTCGTACTGAACTTTTTGAAAGCACTCCAGAACGATTTGCCGCTCTCGCCCTGAAATATGCAGCGCTTCGTTGATGTCATAGCCAAAAAAATTATAGTCCTTGATATGTCTTCCTAGCGAAGTGCCACGAATCAGGTCGGGATGAAAGGCCAGCGCCCACCCATTCGGTTGCAGGGTTTCTTCGTGCTCATCAAACCCGAATACCTGCCCCGGTGCAATGAACAGCAGCGTCTCGTCCTGGTAGTCGTATTGGTTACGCCCATAGGTAAGCGGTGAACAGTGTGCATCCTTCAAAAAGATAATGTACAGCTCCGAGAGCTGACGAGTCGGATGGATGGGCGTTGATTTGGACTGATCCAGCACACTTACCAGGGGATGCAGGGTTTGCTGTCCACGCTGGGTATTAAACTGGGCAACGCTCTCTATTTTTCTGATTTTATCCATACACTTCGATGTCGACTATACTAAACTAACAGATGGATTTTGCCGATGTTCACCCCACACGCTCAATCGGTAATTATGGTAAGTAAAACCGGAATCTGTATAAGTCGCTGAGGAAAAAATAGAAAGACCTTTGTCTCATCAATAAGCCTGGATACTCGTAAGCTGGTATTGCCAGGTGCCCGGCTAATAAATGAACGAATACAATGAATGCAAGAAATTGGACATTATCAGCCGTAGCTGGTATCCTATTAACAATAAACGCACAGGCCCAAATAACGGCTGACAGTACACAGAAGAAAGCAGCCAGGAAATATCAGGCCCGCGCACCCAAAACGCAGCCATTTGGGGCCAATGCTTTTGCCGCTTCCAAACAAACCACCATTCGCTGGCTGGGTTTTGGCGGCTTTTTTGTCAACTCTCGCGGGACAACATTCATGGTCGATCCGCTGTTGGAAGGCTTTGACATGCCCGTCCTGATTGACTTTCCGATTGCGCCCAAAGACGTTCCCAAACTGGATGCCATTCTGGTAACCCATGCCGATAATGACCACTTCAGCGTTCCTACCAATCAGGATCTAAAAGGCGTCACGACAGCCTATCACTCGACCGTTTATGTCGACTCGCTGATGAAAAATTTAGGGTTACCCTCGTTTGGTCATAACATAGGTGATACATTCAAATTTGGCCCGGTGCGGGTAAAACTAACACCAGCCGATCACGCGTATCAAAATGCGTATCCGGGGATGAGTAAGCGTCGTTTCAAAAATGAAGATGCTTGCGGCTTCTGGATTGAAACGCCGGATGGGAACATCTGGGCGACGGGCGATTCCCGCTTAACGCCAGGCCACCTGACGATGCCTACGCCGGATGCTATTTTCTTTGATTTTTCGGACAGTGAATGGCATTTCACCTTCGAGGGAGCTGTAAAACTGGCTAATACGTATCCGAACACCCCGCTCCTGCTTTGTCATTGGGGATCAGTCGATGCACCAGATTTCAACCCCTTCAACGGCGATCCTGAAAAATTGGCTAAAGCGATTGTTAATCCGGGACGGATCAAAGTCCTGGCACCAGGTGAACCGTTTACACTCAGTAAATTGAAAAAATCGACAACGAAGTAAGATGAGTACTATGGTTTGGACTTTGTCAAAGTTGCTGCGGTCTCCCTAAACGGCCTCTAACGAAAAGGGCATTTTCCGGAAACGCTTGCCCGTAGCGGCAAAAATGGCGTTGGCCAGTGCGGGAGCAAGCGCCGGTAAACCGGGTTCGCCTACCCCTTTTACCTTGCCCCCTTCTGCTAGAATGTGGACTTCGATTTCGGGCACTTCATTGATACGTATCAGCGGGTTGTCGTAGAAATTGCTTTGCATCACTTTGCCGTTTACCAGTGTAATGCCGGGTTTTACAGCGGCACCAATCCCCATGATGATAGCCCCTTCGACCTGATTCCGCACATTGTCCGGATTGACGACTTCCCCCAGATCAATGACGGCAATTACTTTATCAATTTTGATGGATTTATCCGGGCGATACGTTACTTCGACCACCTGCGCGCATAAACCCGCGAAAAACTCCCACTGCGCTACTCCTCGCCCTTTTCCTTTCGGTAGCGGTTTGTCCCAATCCGATACGACTTTGAGTTTGCGCAAAACCCGCTGTACATCAGTAGGTTTGGATAGCATCTCTAATCGGAAGGCCAGCGGATCTTTCTTTGCTTTGTGCGCTAACTCGTCAATAAAACATTCATGAGCAAACGCTACCGTCGAACTGGTGACTGAACGCCAGGCTCCCAAGGGAACATGGTAATCCGTCCGCACATACGACGTTTTAAGGTTCGGAATTTCGTAGGCTTGTTCTCCAATGCCTTCCACCATAATGGGGTCGGGTTTGGTGTTGTCGAACGTAGTATTGACCGATTCCAGATACGACGGGCTAATCACTTTATGCTGAAAAGCAACCAGTTTGCCATCGTCGGATAAACCACCCTTGAGCTGGGAGAACGTCATGGGCCGAAACGGTCCCTGCAACGTAGTGTCTTCCCGTGACCACATTACTTTAACGGGCTTATCGATCTGTTTGGCCAGATTTACCGCTTCGATGATGAAGTCGATGTACAGCCGTCGCCCGAAACCACCCCCGAGGAATGTCGTGTGCATCTTAATGTTTTCGGGCTTGAAACCGACATGCTTATGCAGATCATTGGGGCCGCTGCCGGTTACCGAACTAGGCACCTGGGTGGATGTCCAGATTTCCACCTTATCGCCCTGCACGTGAGCCACGCAACTGATGGGTTCCAGCGCATGATGGGCCACCATCGGTGTTTCGTAAAAAGCCTCGATGGTATTCTGCGGAGACAGATTTAGTGTATCAACTGACCCAATGGATTTATCCGGCAAGCCCTCCGTATTGGCTAGTGAACGTAGTTTATTCTCGTAATCAGATGAATTGAAAGTTTCAAATCCTTTCGTGTCCCATTCGATGACCAGTTTTTTGCGAGCCTGCATGGCCGTCCAGTACGAGTTGGCAACGACCGCTACACCCTTGAGATGAAACCGGCCGACCACTCGCTCCACATCAACCACGTTGACCACGCCCGGAATCTTCAGCGCCTGACTGGCATCGAAGCTTTTTAACGTACCGCCAATCACCGGGCAGCGTTCCACGGTGGCGTAGAGCATACCCGGCACTTCCACATCAATCCCAAACTCGGCTTTACCGCAGGTCTTCAACGGTACGTCAGGCCGCTCGCCTGGTTTGCCAATAATAGTGAAGTCTTTTCGGTCTTTCAGCTTCGGCTCTTTTGGAATCTCCAGTTTGGTGGCTTCCTGTGCGAGTTCGCCGTAAGTCAGCACCCGCTTCGTTGGGACGTGAACCACCGTTCCTGCTGAGGCCCGGCAACTCGCTACGTCGACGCCCCAACGAGTACTAGCAGCTTTGACCAGCATTTCTTTGGCCGAAGCGCCTACCTTCCGTAATTCGGTGAAGCTGGTACGTATCGATGCACTGCTACCGGCCCGTTGCAACGTACCCAGTTCCTTTTCGCCATTCGACTGTTTGATTGTCACCATCTCCAGCGGCACCTCCAACTCTTCGCAAATCAGCGCAGGAATTGACTGAAACGTACCCTGCCCCATCTCCGGTTTGGTGTTGAAGATGGTAATGGCTCCGGTTGAATCAATCCGGATATAGGGCGTAAACTGGAGAGGCTCAGCCAATGCGCCCGTAGGCAGTTGGGACGTAGCAGCACGCCCTATAGACGAGGAAAGTCCCAGCAAAAAGGCGGAGCCGGTCAACCCAGCGTACTGGAAGAAATCCCGGCGGGATAGGGGTTTGGATGTCATGATCGTTATCAGTTACCTTGGATTTTATAGAACGCAGATTTTTATGATCATTATGACTTTATCTGCGGTATCATAGCGATCATAAAAATCTGCGTTCTATTAAGCTGATTGGCCATTTACAACCCTGTCGATTTTTCCATTTGTTCGGTATACCGATTCCCTACTACGTCAATTTGGGCAGAGGCTTCCTCAATTTCCCGAAGTTCGTCAGCCGTTAGCTGAATCGTAGCGGCTCCGTTATTTTCCGTCAGGCGGTGCAGTTTCGTGGTGCCCGGAATGGGAACAATCCAGGGTTTCTGCGCCAACACCCAGGCTAAGGCAATCTGCGCGGTAGTGGCATTGTGTCGCTCAGCAAACTGATCGAGTAAATCCAGCAGAGCTTTATTGGCAATCCGGGCTTCTTCCGTATATCTTGGCAACGTATTGCGAATATCGCCTGCGGCAAATTGAGTCGTTTCATCGATTTTTCCGGTCAGAAAGCCCTTTCCAAGCGGACTATATGCCACCAGACCAATGCCCAATTCTTCGATGGTTGGAATGATCTCCTTTTCGTGCTGACGGGTCCAGAGCGAGTATTCACTTTGCAAGGCAGTAACCGGCTGGACGGCGTGCGCACGACGGATGGTTTGGGCACCCGCTTCCGACAGTCCGAAGTGCTTCACTTTCCCTTCCTGAATCAAATCCTTCACCGTTCCTGCTACGTCCTCAATCGGTACGTTGGGGTCAACACGGTGTTGGTAGAACAAATCAATTACGTCGACACGCAGTCGTTTCATAGAGGCTTCGGCTACCGCTCTGATGTTTTCTGGCCGGCTATTCAATCCAGCCATTTTTCCATCCTGAATGTTGAAACCGAATTTGGTGGCAATCACTACGTTGCCTTTGAACGGCTCCAGAGCCTCGCCCACCAGTTCTTCGTTCGTGAAGGGGCCGTATACTTCGGCGGTATCGAAGAACGTAACGCCCTGCTCAACAGCAGCATGAATCAGCGGAATCATTTCTTTTGTATCCTTGGCCGGGCCGTAGCCAAAGCTCATACCCATGCAGCCAAGACCGTTGGCCGATACCTCAAGACCGCTGTTTCCTAGTTTGCGTTTCTGCATTGTTGTACTCATAACGATGTTGGTTATTTATAGTACAAACCTACAAGGTCGGCAAATGATTAAACAACGAAAACCAATCGGATCGCCGAAGCGACAGGAAATTACGAAAATCAAACAGTTCTGAACCCAGTTGTATTACCTGAATACAACTATTTAGCGGCTATCGGTCAGAATGATTCTATACCCGATTGGGTATAAAATAAATTACATTACTTTGAACTATACCCGATAAGGTATATATTTAGCAAAAGTGACAAGAATTATACCCGATAAGGTATAGCTATGCATAATACGTTTCGGCAATTTGTGAAACAGCGACGCAAACAGGCGGGGCTAACTCAGGAAGAACTGGCTTATAAAGCTGGTGTAGGATTACGGTTTGTGCGCGACCTGGAACAAGGTAAACTGGCTCTGCGGCTTGATAAAGTCAATCAGGTACTTGGGTTGTTCAATCATCAGGCCGGGCCGGTGCCGATGGATCGTCCAGCATCAGAAACCCTCCCCCACCATGCCACGTAACGCCCGTATCTGGCTGGAACAGACGCCAGTTGGCTGGCTCTCTGAGACTGACGAAGGCTATGTCTTCGTCTACGACGCCGACTACGTAGCGAACCCCAACGCGCAACCAGTCAGCCTGACCCTACCGCTAACCACCCTACCTTATAGCAATAGGGTACTGTTCCCGTTTTTCGACGGCCTGATTCCCGAAGGCTGGCTGCTCGACATTGCTGAACGAAACTGGAAACTTCGTTCTACTGACCGCTTTGGCCTGTTGCTGGCCTGCTGTCGCGACTGCATCGGTGCTGTAAGCGTGGTCGCTAACCCTGAAAACGTATGAGCCGCTGCCTGTACTGCTATCAGCCTCTACCCGAAGCCCGACCCGACTTTCACCCCCGCTGCAGTCGGGCCCTGTTTGGTCAGCCGAAGCCACCACTACTGCCCTATTCGCTGGCGACGATGCACGAACTGGCAGAGCAAATTGTCCGTCAGCACATAACGGTTACGGGTGTGCAACCTAAACTATCGCTGGATCTGCAAACCAGTGAGGGAATGTCGCGTCTGACATTAGTTGGCTTGTGGGGGCGCTATATTTTGAAGCCGCCCTTTCCGATGTATCCAGAAATGGCCGAAAATGAAGATCTGACCATGCATCTGGCGCAGGTGTTTGGCATCGCGACGGTGCCACACACACTGATTCGGCTGCAATCGGGCGAACTGGCGTATCTGACCCGGCGCATCGACCGAACCGATGCAGGGCGAAAGCGAGCTATGGAAGATTTCTGTCAACTGGCCGAACGACTCACGGCTGACAAGTATCGGGGGTCAATGGAGCTGGTTGCCCGACTGATCAGGCAACATAGTACGCAGGCGACATTAGATTTAGTGGCGCTGTATGAACTGACGCTATTCTGTTTCCTTACAGGAAACGCCGACATGCATTTGAAAAATTTTTCGCTCTGGCGTCCCGACGAACAGCGTATCTCACTTACACCGGCCTATGATCTACTGGCCACGAAACTGCTCCTACCCGCCGACACCGAAGAACTGGCGCTTACACTCAACGGAAAAAAGAGTCGCTTCAGGTCCGATGACTGGGTTACGTTTGCTCACTACCTCGGCCTGACCGACAGACAACGTACCAACGTACATCAGCGATTTCGTACCCGCTTTGCAACCGTATTCAACTGGATCGACACCAGTTTTCTGACTAACGACAGCCAGCAGGCTTATCGGCAATTGATTACTGAACGTGCCCGTCAACTCGGCCTCGTGGAATAGTTTTTACGAAGGTGCTTTTAAAAGATTACTCGTACTCTTTGGTCTCCCATTGATAGTGATGTCAATCCAAATACATCCAAAGCGCACTGGCAGTTATGAGTACCCGAAGGTTTTCACTACGTCATGACCAAGGTCATTAGCTCCGTTCAGGTTCGACAGCCACACCACTGTTTTGACTACAACAACCACAGATTTGACTACGTCTGTTTCTAGGCTGTTGCGGACCTTTGCAACATCAAAAAAACAGAAAGATGAAAATCATACTAACTGGCTCATTAGGACACATCAGCAAGCCATTAACCGAAGAACTGGTACAAAAAGGACATGCGGTAACGGTGGTCAGCAGCAAGCCGGAAAAGCAATCAGCCATTGAAGCGCTGGGTGCTACGGCCGCCATCGGCTCACTGGAGGACGCTGAGTTCCTGACAACTACTTTTACCGGCGCAGATGCTGTGTACACCATGGTGCCACCCGCCAATTACTTCGATCATCACCTCGACCTGTTGGGGTATTATCGCAAAATCGGCCATAATTATGCAAAAGCCATCGGGCAGTCTGGCGTCAGGCGGGTGGTAAACCTAAGTACTTTTGGCGCTCATTTAGAGGCAGGTGAAGGCTCTGGGATTCTGCTGGGTGCTCACGATGTAGAGCAGATTCTAAACGAATTATCACCGGACGTAGCCATTACGCACATTCGCCCCACTTCTTTTTTCTATAATCTATATGCCTATGCCGGCATGATCAAAACGGAAGGCGTTATTGCCGCAAACTACGGTGCTGATCATACGATACCCTGGGTGTCGCCAAGGGATATTGCGGTTGCTGTTGCCGAAGAAATTACAACACCATCGGTGGGCGTCAACGTACGGTATGTGGCCAGTGAAGAACGTACTGGTGACGAAACTGCCAGCATTTTAGGCGCAGCTATTGGTAAGCCAGATCTGAAGTGGAAATTGATCACTGACGAACAAACGCTTGCCGGTTTAGTAACCATAGGTATGAACCCAACCATAGCGGCCGACCTGGTTGAAATGTACGGCAGCCTTTATAATGGCGTATTGGCAGAAGATTATTACCGCCACAAACCAGCTACTATGGGCAACGTAAAGCTGACGGATTTTGCCAAAGAATTTGCCGCTGCAATGGGTCAATAAAAGCCAGCATAACTAGCTCGTTGCTAGATCAGTAGAAATCAAATTTCAATCCACAAAAAGTCAAATCATGCGCGTATTTGTTACAGGAGCCACAGGCTTCATTGGTTCTGCCATTGTTCAGGAGTTGATGGGCGCGGGCCACCAGGTGGTCGGTCTCGCCCGGTCGGATTCAGCCGCTAAATCGCTTATAGCAGCGGGTGCTGAGGTCTATCGGGGTGATCTTGAGGATCTGGACAGCCTGCGGAAGGGAGCCGAAGCCTCAGATGGTGTCATTCACACGGGTTTCATCCACGACTTCTCCAGATTTAAGGAAGTATGCGAGACAGACAGGCACGTTATTGAGACCCTCGGCTCCGTGTTCGCCGGTTCCGATCGTCCATTGATCGTTACCTCCGGCACCGCGCTCGTTAGCCCAGGCCGCCTGGCGACCGAAGATATTGTGCCCACTTCCCAATCCACCTCCCATCCGCGCGTAGCGTCGGAAGAGGCAGCCGATTCGGTGGCGTCGCAGGGAGTGCGTCTGTCGGTGGTACGTCTTTCACCATCCGTTCATGATAAGGGCGATTATGGCTTTGTCCCCATGCTCATCAACATCGCCCGCGAAAAAGGCGTTTCGGCTTACGTGGGCGAGGGACTTAACCGCTGGACGGCTGTGCACAGACTCGATGCGGCTCATCTCTACAGACTGGCGCTGGAGAACGCTACGTCAGGAACCCGGTTTCACGGGGTGGCCGAAGAGGGCATTGCGTTCAGAGATATTGCTGAATCCATTGGTAGGCACCTGAACATTCCGGTTGTCGCTAAATCGCCGGAAGAAGCCGTTGATCATTTTGGCTGGTTTGCTTCCTTCACTTCGCTCGACTGCCCGGCCTCAAGCAAGCTAACCCAGGAACGCCTGAACTGGCATCCGGAGCATATCTCTCTTCTTGAAGACCTGGAACTTGGACACTATTTCAACGTTTAGAAAGGAGTACATTGGACTATGCCAACTATGCAACCTCATCGATTTAAAACGATCAGCGAATTTCATCAGTTCAGGGAATTGCCTAAACCGGAACATCCGTTAATCAGCGTGATCAATTTAGAATTAATCAAGCACCTGTATGCCAATGAAACCAGCCTGGTGTTCGATTTTTATTCGATTGCATTGAAAAGGAATTTTTCTGCCAGGATGAGATACGGTCAGCAGGAATATGATTTTGATGAAGGGATCATGTTCTTTATTGCACCGGGTCAGGTTTTCAAAATTGAGGTTGATCAGAATTCACCATTAAATCAGTCGGGATGGATGTTGCTGATTCATCCCGACTTTTTATGGAATACGCCTTTAGCCAAAACCATCAAGCAGTACGAGTACTTTGATTATTCGGTCCATGAAGCTTTGTTTCTTTCCGAGAAAGAGGAAATAACCATTGCTGGTATCATGCAAAGCGTTCAGCAGGAGTATCATTCAAACATTGACAAGTTCAGTCAGGATCTGATTATTGCTCAACTTGAACTGCTGCTCAAATATTCGGAACGGTTTTATCAACGTCAGTTCATCACCCGAAAAATAACCAATCACAAAATTCTGGATCGTCTGGAGACCGTTATTGCCGACTATTTCAACAGCGATGAGTTGATGAAAACCGGATTACCAACCGTTCAGTACGTTGCCGAATCACTCAACCTGACCCCTACGTATTTAAGCTCTCTGCTCAAATTAGTAACCGGACAAACCACCCAGCAGCACATCCACGACAAGCTGATTGAGAGGGCGAAAGAGAAATTATCCGCCACTGATTTGTCGGTCAGCGAAATTGCCTATGCATTAGGCTTTGAACATCCCCAGTCATTCAGCAAGTTGTTCAAAACCAAGACCAATTTTTCGCCGTTGGAATTTCGAAATTCGTTTAATTGATTAACAAGGTATTAATCTGGTAAAACAACGAAAACCGGCCAGTATCTTATGAAATTCAACCTTGTACGGGAGCTATAGCGTCAAAAAGACGATTCGTACGTGTTTATTCCCGTGACTGCTGATTGAGCCATTGTTTAATCAACCTCGCTACCTCCAGCGGCTCCATAGTTGTATTATCAATAGTAAGGATCTGCTTTTGGCCAAATTCATTTTCCAGCGTATTCATCCGGTAGTTTGCCTCAAAATGTAGCAGTGACGCTTCAGAAGCGGCAACGTTTCGTTTGGACGGCTTACAGGCTAACCGATGCCCGTCTCGATTTCGCTGTAATCGTTCTGACAGATCGGCTTTTAATTCTACATAAAATATACTGGCTCCTTGATTCATGAATAGTTGAGCTACTTCTTCAATGTAGTCCGTATCCTCCTGCTGATTCAAGTCCCAGACATACGTAAATATCAATCCATCCAGATCGCTTTTAGCAATCTCCTCAAAGAAAGCAAAGCGGATTATACGGTCGAGCCGTTCGAAGGGAGGGGTTCCAAAGTCGAAAAACTGATTGACCAGTTCTAAGGACATGTGGTTATGAAATAACTTTAACTCCGTTATTTTTTCCAACTCCTGACCCACGGTCATTTTTCCAACAGCAGGCGGACCGAACAGAATAACAAGCTTCATACTCTTTTTTTATTATAACGTTTGATCATCGTTCGAAAACAATTAAGTCTTATTTCTTTCTCTAATGCAGGTAATATGAACTTATGTACTCAAGTACAATTGGTTTAGATTATTCTAAAAGGCATATTTTGTCATGCTGACGCAGGAAGCATCTTCGGCAAAGTAAATTACTCCAGCCACCGAAGATGCTTCCTGCGTCAGCATGACAAAAATAATCTAATGTGTTTTCAATGAACTACTTATGTAAAATAACCTTCACTGGAAACTTCTTATATACGTAACATCAGAGTTTTCTTATAAAAATTTCTAATCTCTAGAGTCGAGCTGATGGTGTGGTGTCATGTTCATAGGCATGCATTGGACTAACTACTGTACCTATCCCATAAACCTTAAAATCCCAGAGTTTCAAGTCAACAGAGTTGAACTCGAAAATCGGAGAAATTAATTGGCCTACTATAGGTCAAATGAATCACCTAGTTGACAGAATCTTACCGTCAATGTACCAATAGATCGACTGTATGAGATTCGGCATACTGGTAAGCTTTGATTTTCTTAACTTTGTGTCATGAATAAACAGGCAAACGTACAGGTATCAGATTTTACTGCCGAGGTAAAACTAAAGGGTTTCAAAGCCTATGAAATAGATAGCAAGTCTGGTGGTCATAGTTACAATCGGAAAGATTTCTACAAAATCAGCCTGAACACCGGAACGTATGTTTTTCATTATGCAGATCGGAGTTTTGAAACGAATGAGACCATTTTGTTTTTTGGCAATCCGCGTATCCCTTACTCCTGTGAGGTTGTTTCGACCATAAACGAAGGCTACGCCTGTCTCTTTACCGAGGAGTTTCTCAAGCTAAGCGACCGTTCCGAGAGCCTCCTGCAATCGCCCTTATTTAAAATCGGTGGTACGCCCATTTTAACGTTGAACAAGGAGCAAAAAGCGGCTATTGCTCCTATCTACCAAAAGATGATTGCCGAACAGGATACGGATTATGCCTTTAAGGATGAGCTGATCCGTAACTACATCAACCTGATTATTCATGAGGCTTTGAAACTACAGCCTTCCGAAAACACTCCCGAACACAAAAATGCAGCTGTGCGAATTACATCTGTATTTCTTGACCTGCTGGAACGACAGTTTCCCATCGAAAGCACCGACCGTCCATTAGAATTAAAAACGGCGCAGGATTTTGCGAAACAGTTGTCTGTCCACGTCAATCATTTGAATAGCTCGGTCAAGGAAGTGACCGGCAAACCAACCACCGCTCACATTGCCGACCGGATTATCCACGAAGCCAACGCTCTGCTGCAACATACGGATTGGAATATTGCTGACATCGCGTATGCTCTCGGCTTCGAGTACCCCACTTATTTTAATAACTTTTTTAAGAAGAAAACGGGTCATATTCCCAAATCGGTTCGAGCAGCCTCCCTTTGAAATTCTTACGTTTTGCTTTGTTTTTCTTTAACGGCGTTGCTACGTCCGATAGACCTTTGCAGCGTAATTAAAGACAATAAAGACTACGTAATGAATATGGATAACAACAAGGTTTGGTTTATCACCGGCGCAGGGCGCGGGATGGGTGTCGATATCGCTAAAGCTGCCTTGGCAGCAGGCAATAAAGTCGTGGCGACTGGTCGTAATATAGACAAGGTGGCCCAGGCAGTTGGCGAATCCGCGGACCTGTTGGTTGTGAAACTGGACATTACCAATCCAGCCGATGCCACAGTTGCGGTTAAGGCTACTGTCGACCGGTTTGGCCGTATCGACGTACTGGTCAACAACGCAGCCAGCTTTTATGCCGGTTACTTTGAGGAATTGACACCGGAGCAAATGGAGCAGCAGCTCCTGACAAGCCTCATTGGCCCGATGAACGTAACGCGTGCCGTACTGCCGGTTATGCGCAAACAGCGCTCAGGGCACATTATTTCGATCTCATCGACGGCGGGTCTCGTTGGCTTTGAGTTTGGTACTGCCTATGCTGCTTCTAAATTCGGCCTCGAAGGCTGGATGGAGTCGCTACAGGCGGAGATCGAACCGTTTGGCATCCACACTACTATTGTCAATCCTGGCTTTTTCCGTACTGAACTTCTCACGGAGGAGTCTACAAATTACGCCGAGCGGCAAATCGACGATTACAACAAACGCCGAACGCAGCAAATGCAATTCTGGAAAGGCGCAAACGGTCAGCAGTCCGGCGATCCGGCCAAACTCGCTCAGGCGCTTATCACGATCGCGAATCAGGAAAAGCTACCGCTACGTTTTATTGCCGGAGCCGATGCCATTGATACGGCCGAGCAGGTAATCGCAACACTTCAGCAACAACTCAACGCGTATCGTGAGTTATCGACTTCCCTCGCACACGAGGACGTATAGCTTTCTATTTTGTCATCTTCAAATCGGCGAAATAGCCTTCGGTACCTACATCCACCCATAGGCCAATACCACCCGATGCGTCTGCTCCCAGCTTAAGGTCGTTCACGACTAGCGAAGGCTGTTTATTGTCGCCCAGATAGAGTTGCGCTTTTTGCCCATTCACGACGATTTTCATCGTAATCCATTCATTCAGCGCCATGTCCGCGTAGGATTCGTACCGCTCCGGTGCTTCTTTCCGGAGTCGATCAAACTTGTAGTCAGGGTACGAGTAGTACTGAATAGAGTGATTACGTCGCACCTGATCCTCCGCCCGACCATTGGTTGGGCGGATGTAGATACTCTCGTATTTTGTATTGGTTTCATTGATCCGAAAGGCAACGCCAATAAACCCCCGTGCCGTTTCTGGAGCACTTCTCAGCAGTCGGCTTAGGACCTTTACTTCGATGGTGCCATTCGTAAAGTCAATTCCTTTAATTCGGACAAAGGTCGGTTCGTCCACCTTTTGTATGGTAGAATCTTTGACCACCTTGAGAGCTTCTTTACCCATGACGCGCTCGAACGACATCGACACCTGATTCGGTACCAGTCTATCTCCATTCAGCGTAATGGCTTGCGCATGCAAACCCATCGAAGAGAAAAGCAAACCGCCGATCAGGATGAATAAGGTACGTTTCATGGTGTATATTTGAGATGATACGTAATAGGCTTGCTTAGGGTAGCACGACAATCTTACCGGCTCCCTGATTACTGTCCATAAATTGGTGAGCCGCCACAATCTGATCCAGCGTAAACGTTCGGCTGACGGCGAGCTTTACCTGTGCTGTTTCAACCTGTCGGATGAAATCCTGAAAAACGGCTGCCGGGCTAGTAACCTGGCCGCTATCGTAGGTGGTTAGCCGCACCGTGGCAGGGATGAACTCCATCGGCGCAAAATCGGGAATCGTCCAGCTTTCGGCCAGCATCCCACTCATACAGCCCGTGCCGCCGGGTTTTAGACAACGTAATGAGTCGCGTAGCGTTGACGTACCCACCAACTCCAGCACCTTATCGACACCTTCCGGATAAATAGTCCGCACGGCCTCGTTCAGTGTTCCACTGTCGATTAGTACGTGTGCGGCTCCGTTGGTACGTAACGCACTTTCTTTCTTCGGGTTACGAGTCGTTGCCAGTACGGTCAGACCCGCCAGGCTAGCCAGTTGAGTCGTCAGCATCCCTACCGATGAAGTACCCCCGCGAATCAGCAGGGTTTCACCTCCCTGAACGGCCAGGGCCGGATACAGCGAGCCGTAAGCCGTTTGGAACATTTCAGGAATTGCTCCCAGCACCACCCAGGGCAGTTCGCTCTGAAAGGGACGTAACAGGTGCTTAGGCAGCAGGGTGTATTCAGCATAGCTGCCGTCGAAATCTCGGCCCATTCCGCCCATCAGCGCCATGACTTTCTGGCCTTTGGCATATTGACCGGAGGGATCGCTTTCTACTTCGCCGACGCACTCGATACCCAGCACACGCGGAAACTGAACACCCGGCGAGTAGCCTTTGCGGGTCATCAATTCAGACCGATTCAGTCCAAACGCTTTAACCCTGACTAAAATCTGCCCTTCCGCTGGTGTTGGTATAGGGCGATCTTTCAGAATAAACTCCTCGGGCGAACCGGGACGATAGATAACGGCAGCTTTCATGGTAATTACAGATTATTGCTTTAGAAAAGGCGCTACGCTCGCCCAGACGGCCGGAAAATTCACCAGAAATACCGGATGGGGCGCGTTGGGAATTATGCTGAGCTGGCTGTTTGGAATCATCTGATACGTAGCAATTGATACGTAGCAATTATCGTTGCCAGGGGCACATTTTGATCACGCTCTCCAGACAGCACCAGTACCGGGCAATGGATGCTGGCGAACAGTTCTTTACTAGCGGTCATGGTGTTATGGAAATTGGCCAAATTTGTCCAGTATTCTTGCAGCCTTTGGGGTTCAGGCATCAGGCCTAGTTGCTGTTTGATGTATAGACTATCCAGCTTAGCCATTTCCTGGACGTTTAAGATGACTTTCCGAAGTCCGGGTATCTGCTCACCAGCACCCATCCCAACGAGTTTCTTCACGCGTGCCGGGTACATACTGGCCAGCTTATAGCCAGTATAAGCGCCATCGCTAAAGCCCAGAACCATTACACTATCTTTCGTTACGTCATTGATAGCGGCCATCACATCATTCGCCTTTTGCTCATAGGTGACCGGCGAATGGCCTATCTCCGATTTGCCATGTCCCCGGGTAGAGATGGCAATGACTTGATAGGTTTTGGCCAGGCTGTCAATAAACTGAGCCATCTCATAGGTAGAGCCTACGCCACCGCCGTGCAATACCACGAAAGGTTTTCCTTTGCCATAAACTTCATAGTAAATGCGGGTATCACCCGACTTGACGTAATATCCCGCTTTGGGATTATTGCCGTAGGGAATGGCTGTTGCTGGTGACGGCTGCAACTGCATAAAGTGCCTCATGCCCGTTGAGTCTGACTAAAGGCAGTTGACGTACTAAATAGAAGTAGAAAGAGGAATCGCCGATTCATTTTTTGCATCGTTTACTGGATGCAAAATTGGTCTGTTTCGGACCAGTCTGGAATAAGATAGCTTAAGAAACGGGCTTAAACTAGTTTAAGATTACTTCTCCAACGCGGGATCAATGATACCAGCATTAAACTCTTGGTTAAGTCGTTTATACATCGGAGTTGGTTCAACCGTAACGATGACCTCTAACGTAGGACCAATGATCAATTCAAGTAGGTGCCCACCGTGGGTGATGCCGTCTTCAGTTGCTACGTTAATATGCGTGTGAGCCACTGGTTTGCCATTGAATACGGCGATGTCGCCAATCAACGAGGTTACCTCAGAAGGTTTGCTGATGGGGATGACTTTGAACATCTTGCGGCCATAGTCATACCATCCTACTTTGGCCGACATCGCATCACCGATACCCGTGTAATGAGCGCTTTTGACCTTATATTTTTGAGCGAATTCTGTTAGGCCCGATACTACCTCATCGCCCTTGGAGAAAATCACGGCATAGGTCTTGGTTTGCCCGTTGGTACTCAGTAGTTTGACTTTTACCCCTGGCGACTTACCTGTTGGCGCGGGTTTAATGGGTGGTACATATTCCTGAGCGCGGGCAATTGACCCACTACTGATTATCAGTAAAGCAGAAACTGCGATGCTTCTGAAGAGACTGGCTTGCATAACGATCCGGTTACAGGTCTAACTAAAAAAGCCGCGCCTGGGTTGTCAGCACATATCTACTCACTCGAAACGCGCCACAGTACATCCGCAAACTGGTGACGGGAATCATAAAAGGATTCGACCGGTTTAAAACCAGCCTGCGAGGCTAACTGCTGGATTTCTGTTTTACTATATTTCTGAGATACTTCCATATAGATTGGTTCGTCGCGCTCAAAGGCAATGACGGTATCATCATCGAAGGTTACCCGTTGATCGCACGTACTGATCAGGTAACTTTTGCAGCTACCCGTTATGGGATCATAGACTGGAAAATGACTGAATTGGTGGAGCTGAAAATTGGCACCCAATTCACGGTTGATACGTTGCAACAGATTCAGATTAAACGCTTTGGTTAGCCCACCTTTATCGTTGTAGGCATCCAGAATCGTTTGCGGATTTTTCTTCAGATCAAACCCCACCAGTACGTGGTCGCCTTGCCGTAAGAACGATTTTAGTTGCTGAAAGAACTGCACAGCCTCGCGAGGGAGCATGTTGCCGACGGTTGCTCCCAGAAACAAAACGAGTTTCGGTTGGTCATTGGCGGTCTGTAATTGCTCCAGCATGTCAAAATAATCACCGGCCAATCCGCTCACCTGCATACCGGGTAGTTTAGCACCCAGGTTTTGGTTCAGGTAAGCAATCATGCTGGGCGAAATATCAATCGGATAATACTGTTGGCTGCATTGCATTCGCAGTGCTTCTTGTAGCAAAAAGATCGTTTTGGAGCCGTCGCCCGCACCCAGCTCAACGATATCAAATTGGCCAGACGTATTGGCACAACGCTCCAGAATCCGGCGGCTTTGCAGGCTGAGAATTTCCGCTTCCGCCTGGGTCAGGTAATACTCCGGGCAGTGCATGATTTGCTGAAACAGTTCGTCACCCCGGGCATCATAAAAGTACTTGGGCAAAAGATATTTTGGATTGGCAGACAGTCCCTTTAGTATATCCTGCCGAAAAGGGCTATCCACGAGTAGTTCGTTCATAACGGTACTAAAAAATGGTAATTAACATGATTGAGTCAGCCGGATACCCATAAATTGCCAGCGGAGGGAGGGATGAAAAAAGTTTCGGTACGTCGGGCGACTATGGCCGGGTGTAGTGGCTTCCGAAGCGCCACGTAGCACCATCTGACTAACCATGAATTTACCGTTATATTCGCCAATGGCCCCTTCTGCTTTGGTAAAGCCCGGATAAGGCAGATAAGCACTTTCGGTCCATTCCCAGCGCGAGCCCCAGTCCAGCTGATCCTGAGTGGTTTCCCATTCGGCTTCGGTAGGTAGCCGAAAACCCCGCCACTGTGCATAGGCCCAGGCTTCGTAATAACTGACGTGGCAAACCGGCTGGTCCAAAAGTAAGGGTTGCAGTCCATCCGGGGTGTACTGATACCAGATACCATCGAGCTGATGCCAGTACAGCGGAGCCTTGATTTGATTGGTTTTCACCCAACCCCAACCTTCGGCGTGCCAGTAGCGAAAGTTCGAATAACCACCAGCCTCAATAAACGCCAGATACTCTCCATTGCTGACCAATTCCTGTCGAATCTGATACGGAGCCAAATACACCTTATGGCGATTCAACTCATTGTCGAAACAGAATTCACCGCCCGTCGCACCGATTTCGTAAATGCCTTCCGGCTGGTTAATCCAGTGTTCTTCGGCAATGACGGGCACCGATGGTTTAGCGTAAGCCGTCTGATAGGCAGGCAGTAGTGGGTTATTTCCCAGAATGTATTTGATGTCTGTAATCAGAAGCTCCTGATGCTGTTCTTCATGGTTAAAGCCTAAGTCGAGCAGCGCTTTCAAGGAGCTACTGAGTCCACTCTCGTCAGCCAGGAAACGACCCATGGCGTCATCGACGTAAGCTCGATAGGCCATGACGTCAGCCACCGAAGGTCGACTCAGATTGCCCCGGTCTGTACGCACAACGCGAGCGCCTACAGTTTCGTAATAACTATTGAAAACATAATTGTATTGCTCGTTAAAGGGCTGGTATCCTGCTACGTTCGGTAACAGCACAAACGTTTCAAAAAACCAGGTTGTATGCCCCAAATGCCACTTCGGTGGGCTAACATCGACTACGGGCTGGACAACAAAATCTTCGGCTTGTAACCCCTGACAAATAGCTTCACTACGCGCTCGCACCTGTCGATAGCGCTCTGGTAAATTCATAAACGGAAAAGGTTTTATACCCTCGAAGAATAAAACAGGACGTGTTAAGAAGTAGTTTAAAACTTCTCAAGGATTTCCAGGCTTTGCTGAGCGGCAACTTCCCGTTTTGCCTGATAGTTCATTCGCTTATGACCCACTAACAGGACAGCCAGACCCAGCATACAGCAGATCAGCATGATCGTAGCCATTGGTACAGCCGTGCCATTGAAAAACAATCCTACTAGCGCGGACGCGATAGATCCACAGACCATTTGCAAAGCCCCCAGCAGAGCGGATGCGCTTCCGGCTCGTTGAGAAAATGGAGCCATCGCCAGAGCCGCCGAGTTCGGGAACGTAAACCCCTGGCAACTCAGGAATAAAAACAGCAGTCCGACGAGACTATATAAACCGAGAAACCCGCTTACTGTACCCATCAACAGGACGAGTCCGATCAGGAATTGAGTGGCTATCATGGCCGTTAGGAGTTGGCTACTTGTGTAGCTACGTAACAGCCAGTTGTTAAGCTGACTGCTGCCAATGAGTCCGGCGGCTATGATCGCAAAAATGAGTCCGTATTGCTGTTCGCTCACGCCGTACAATTTCATAAAGACAAACGGCGACCCCGCCAGGTAAGCAAATAAACTCGCCGAAGCTAGTGCACCAGCACCGGCATAGGTGGCAAACTGAGACTCTTTCACAACCTGTTTATAGCCATGCAGTATAGCAGTTGGTTTCAACGAAACGCCTGCATCAGCACCTCTGCTTTCGGGCAACCACCGCATAACAGCCATCGACAACAAGATGGCAGCAACGGCCAATACGGTAAAGACTATGCTCCAGCCACTGGTTGCAATCAGATAACTGCCGACCGTTGGGGCCAGAATGGGCGAAACCCCTAAGATCAACACCAACAGGGATAGGACTTTTGCATTTTGTTCTGGCGGGAATAAATCACGTACCATCGCGTTCGGCGCGACCATACCCACACAAGCGCCTAACGCCTGTAGAAATCGAAATCCAATCAAGGCTTCCACGGATGGAGAAAGCGAACAGCCAATGGAAGCCAGAATATATAGGCCCAGTCCAATCAGCAACGGTGTTTTCCGGCCAAAGCGATCCAGCAAAGGACCGCACACCAACTGGCCTATGCAGACACCAATAAAAAAGCTTGATAGCGAATAGGCAACCTGGTCGACTGTCGTATGCAAATCTCTGGCAATGGACGGAAAACCGGGAAGGTACATATCAATGGAGAAAGGGCATACAGCTGCCAACAATCCCAGAATCAGGATAACTATAGAGCGTTTATTGGTTTGCATTACGTGTTTGTTCAGGCACAAATAGCAAGAGTGTTAGTTTAGTAAGCTAGAACGGCTTACGGAAGGTTCAACAAAAAGAGCAGGTGATACGTCTTTTTCATGGTCGCCTTAACCTGATTTCTCCGTCCGATAACTGAAGATAGGCTATGGTTTGACAAGGCAAAGGTCTGGCGCATTGCCAGACCGAGCCAATAAACTAGTTTAAGAAACAGGCTTAAACTAGCTTAAGGGTTAAGCGCTCACTTATTTTACCCCGAATGAATTTCATCAACTGCATGGCCCAGTGATTGTATGCAATCGATGCATAAACGACTAAAAAGCTAATTTTACCGAATGACAAACCCACAAATAGTTGGTGTTGAGATTGATAAACTCACTCGTTCAATTGAAAATGCCATTTCAGGAGACAGCTTCAGAACAGAAGCTCTTGAGCTAACAATATCCGATTTGAAACGGATAAAGAAATCCGAATGGCTGTTTGATTGGAAATATGAAGCTAAACAGACGGACAAAACCGTTTATAAACTTGTTATCGTAGAGAATACGACTATTACTCAAGGGCTCATAAGCCTTCAAGATAGAGGTGATCACATATTTATGGCCTTGATCGAGAGCAGCAAATTCAATCGTGGTGCTAACAAACTTTATTTAGGCGTACCTGGAAACCTGGTGGCTTTCGCCTGTAAGCATTCTTTTGACAAAGGCTATGCTGGTTATGTTTCGTTTGAGAGCAAAACCAAACTGAAAGAGCATTATCGGAAATCATTGGGAGCACACGTATTGTTTGGTAATGTAATGGCGATTGATACCATTGCTGCTCACATACTTGTCAATCAATATTTCCCGGAAAATTCGTAACTTATTGCTATGATAAAAGAACCCAAAGATATAGACTTCTCTACGTCAGGCAGACAGTTAACGAAGGAAGACTTTGCTTTGATTAGTCAATGGATTGCAGCAGACAAAAAAAAGCAGGTAGTAGGACAGGCCAAAAACCCGCGTAGACGACAAAAGGATCTCGCTCAATCTGGAGATAACGGACAGGACTAAAGGCCGCTGTCAGGAAGCGAGGTCTTTCCGGATCTTGCTTAAAAATTCGGGGGTGATGCCCAGGTAAGAAGCGATTTGGGTATTGGGAAGGCGTTGTGCCAGATTTGGGTATTGTTCCAGAAAGGCAACGTAACGTTCCTGGGCGGTAGAGCTGATCGTTTGCAGAACCCGGTTTTGTAACTCAACGTACTTGTCTTCAATGATGACTTTGAAGATTCGGTCGAGTTTGGGAATGTTCGTATAAAGAAAATACAAATCCTCTTTTTCGATTTGCAGGACAACGGACGGCTCAATAGCTTCGATAAATAATTTACTCGGCTTGCCGGAATGAAAGCTGCCAATATCGGCAATCCACTCATTTTCAGCCGCAAACTGAATGGTATGTTCCGTCCCTTTTGGGTCTACGCCGAACATTCGAAAGCAGCCTTCAATCACAAAGGAATAATGTTTACAAGGGAAGCCTTCCTGCAGAATAGCTTGACGGCGTTTTATTTTGCGCTGCGTAACCCGCCCTTCCAGTAGCTGCCTTTCTCCTTCATCGAAAGGAAGGTAACTCTCAAAGTGGTCGATAAGCGGCTGTAGCGTCAATTATTAAGAAGGTGATGTATAAAATATCTGTAAAGTCTTCTCCAAAGCTAAAAAATAGTTTAGCGTATTAAAAACCAGCCTCTCTTTATCCGTCTCCAAAGTGCCCAAGGTTGTTGCCACCGCTTTTCCTGACTACTCATAATAAACTCCTCGTTTTAATTTACCGATAGAGCCATGCAGCAACAAGTCGCACGTAGCGTGGCATAATGACAAATGTCATAAGTCCGACAATAATCAGGCTGGTCAAAAACGCTCTAAGCAAAGGAAACGACAAAAAAGCCACTGTTGAAAAAATGGGCGAGAGTAGCCAGGGCACAAGAAGCGATAGCGGAAAAATAGCCGACAGCGTAATGAAAAATTGCTTGTAAGGGGGTGCCATTTTCTTGTTCTCTGGCGGAGTGAACCAAAATTCAAGCCCGGTTTTTACCTCGATTTTCTCGTCTGTATCAAGAAAAGGACGTACTGCCTCGATCATTTTCTTACGTGTGTCGGATTCCAACCAATTACGTAGATGAACTTCTGAATCGAAATGCAGCACGATTGTATAGGCTTGATTGCCCCCATGAGGCCTAATGACACTGACGCCCCGATGCCCGTCAGCGCCTTGCGCCAGCGGCACCATTTCGTTTAACCAGCTTTCATAAGCCTGAATGTGCTGTTTATAAGGCCGCTGGATAATAATGGTCGTCACGGCGCTGTCGATAGCGATGGGAATGTTATCTGGCATAGCATAAATTGCTTTTAGTCCAAAACTATAAATCCCAAACCGTACTTTGCAAAATTCAACCGTTTCTGACTTTCAACGGGCTGAGCTGGGTGTGTTTTTTGAAGAAGTTATTGAAATGGGTCACTTCGGTAAAACCTAAGGCGTAGGCAATATTCGATACGCCCCAGGTGCTACGTTTAAGCAACATTTTCGACTCCTGCAAAACGCGCTCGGCAACAAGTTGGGAGGTGGTTTTCTGGGTTATTTCCTTCACCGCCCGGTTCAGGTGGTTAACATGGACGTTCAATTGGGTAGCGAAATCGGACGCTGACCGAAAGGCCACCTGCTGATGCGTATCGTCGAGCGGAAACTGCCGTTCCAGCAGTTCTAAAAATAGGGCTGAAATCCGTTGCGAGGCATTGATGGGCTGCTTATCGAATGTTGACGTTGGCTGCATTTTCAGCGCAAAGTGCAACAATTCAAATACGAGGTTTCGCAGCATATCATACTTATGAATATAATCGGAAGTGATCTCGTCAAACATCCGCTCGTAGATACGGGTAACCTGGGCTACCTGCTCGTCGGTCAGCTCGAACAGGTGGTTTCCGTTGGGCTGGAAAACCTCATATTGATTCAAATTGCCATACTGACTGAAAAACTGCTGATTAAAAATGCAGTAAAAGCCACTTCGAATCTGGTCCAGATGTTCCCATCGATACGGAATATGTGGATTCGAAAACGACAGTGCCTGTTTTTGTACGGCAACCACTTTATCGGCGTAATGAACCTGGCTGTTGCCGATAACCAGCATGATTTTATAATAATCGCGCCGTTTGTAGGGAACGGGTTTTGCCTTATCGCCCACCAGCGGTTCTAACCGAAAGATGTTGAAATGCCCGATATCATTCCGAAGATTATCGGGCATCCAGCGGAAGGCCGCCCCATCAAACTTCCGTTTATAAAGCTCTTCTAACGTTTCAGATTTTTCCATTCAGTTACGTTTTTTTGTCATGCTGACGCAGGAAGCATCTTCGTTGACAGCAAAACAGTTCTCACCCGAAGATGCTTCCTGCGTCAGCATGACAAAACCAATAAAACAAAATTCCCTTACCTCCTTGACGCTGTAACTTGAGCCAAAACCGTTCGCCCGGCCTCGGCTTCCGCTTTGCCGACATTCGTCTCGATCAGCGACATCGCTTGACTCAACTGTGGCTCGGTCAGACCCACGTGAAGGCAGATTCCCAGATGGGATTGAAGCATTGGCTCCACACCTCCAATACTAGTCAGTACCGGAATGGTCGTCAGTTCCCGGTCGACATAACTGAGTACGTCACGCTCAAATAGATCCGCAAACAGGTGTTCTTTCAGAAATACTTCGATCTCAGGGCTGAAGGCAGCATAGCCCCGTTTAGGTCCGGTTTCTGGCTGTCCAGTTAGTTGTTCGAGTACTTTTTTGCCCCGCTCGTATTTGGGTTCACTGCTGGTAATGGGCGAGGCTTCCTTACCCATTTTGGCGTTAATTCCCTTTTTCTTACGCTCGTCCAGTACGGTCATAAACGTTTGTAATCCACGAAGACTCCGGGGAAATCCACAATAGGCGTACAGATGCACCAGCACTTCCTTGATTTCATTGACGGTCAATCCTGCATCCAAACCGGTTACCAAAGCTGGTTGCAGTTTTTGCAGATCACCTTTGGCGGTGAGTGCTGAAATGACGACGATACGTTGCTGCTTTGGCGACAAGGTGGTTTGTTGATTCATCTGATTTTGTGCGTTGAGCTGGTGAAAACCGACAAACCAACCGACAAGCATAGGTATGAAAAAGGTACGCATAGGTTGGTTGTAAGCGTTAAAGTGTACAATCGAAAACGTTGAAATAAGGTCAGGTTAATCCAGCTTCTTCTCCTTCAGAAATTTGGCCATAAGATCAGCAATCTGGAGATTGTTAAGGTCGGAAAAAGGAAAATGAGTATTGCCTTTGATGCCTATCTCCGGCAGGTGAACCACCGTAGCATTGCCGCCATGTTTATTGATCGTTGCCGCCCAGATTTTGGCCATCTCAAGTCCGGCACGCCAATGATCTTTATTCCATACCGTAGTTGGCTCTTTGGCAATGTTATCTCCGTAATAAATGATGATTGGGATCTTGGTGAGTTTATTAAAATCTTCTACCGGTATCTCAACGCCTTTCAGTTCGCCAAAAAGGCTGGCCGATTGGATGGGGTTTGGCAGTTCCCCTGCGGGAAAAACGAAACTGCTGAATGGTTCGTAGGCGATGACAGCCTTAACGTTTGGGTTTTTTATCGCTGTAAACCAGCCTATACCTCCTCCCTGCGAATGCGTGATGAGGATACCTTCGCCAATTCGATCAAATAATCGGGAACAGGCATTGGATACTACGTTCGCGTCAAAAGCCCCCGTATTGGGCGTCATTTGCCTGAAAAACTGCTCCAGCGAAGCGGTATCCTTCGGGAACTGACTACCGTCAAAATAATTGGGATAATTACCAATCCTGAACTGCGTAAACCAGAACTGTTCATCAGGCGTGGGGGTACTCGTTGCAGTCACTGTACTTTTCCCCGCTTCACCCCGCCTTGGCTGATCCAGTAAATAAACGCCAAAACCCCGTCGGAGGAAGATCGTCTGAAACCCCTCCCGTCCATCCGGGGTTGATTCCCAAGTCTTTTTTGACTCTGCGGCACCATGCAGGAAAACCAGCGGGTATTTGCGGGCTTTGGGCGGAATCTGGTAAAACGCGTAGGCGTGATCGCCGTGAAAGGTTTGCCCTTGTGGTTTTAATGCATTCGTCAGGTCAAATTTTCCAGGCTCGGAACTGGTTGTTCCCCCAACCATGAAACTGCCCTGCTGCTGAATAACGAACGGCCCGGTGCTGTTACGTTCTTTCGTTGACGCACAGGCCGTCATGAGCATAGAGACCGTAATGGCTACAAGAGCAACGTAACGTTTTGATCCGTTTGTTAGGAAATAGTTACTGTTCACCGTTTATCGACAGTTAATTTCTTAAAAATTGCGGGCATCGTGGCGGCATCCAGCGCTTCCATATCCACTAGTTTCAACGATTTCACCATGTTAAGCGTAGTGGTTTTGTACGTTTGAAAGTGTGGTGTCTTCAAGTGCTGCTCGTACGCGGCCCGGCTGGCATACATTTCCAGAATCCGTACCGACGTGGGACTTTCTTTTTGATACATCGGAAAGATGGCAACGACGCCCGGCTCCAGCTTCACGGATGCAGCCGATTCTTCTTTCAGAATGGCTTTGTATTGGTCCAGATAAACGGGATCTATTTCAATTTCTGAAAGACGTACCATCATATCTTTTTGCTGCGCCGAAGCTGTTTGGTAACTCATAAACAGTACCACCAGGAGTAAAAAAGAGACGAGTGTTCTAGGTGCTTTGACGTTAAAACCTGTGGAGTGCTTGTTCATTTTTGTCTGAGTTAAGTTGGTTGATTGGATTCTTTTTTGTCATGCTGACGAAAAACCCGTTTAAACTTTTGCTTTGGTAGCGTCTTTGTCATTCTATGTTTGTGCGCGTTCCTTTTTGAGTGCCTCCGTCGGTAGACTACCTTTTGTCAAAGGTCATCAAG
>NZ_JACXAA010000013.1 GCF_014699035.1 Spirosoma validum | reverse complement strand
CAACCACCCAGGTCGATCAGCTTCGACGCATCAACCTCGATGGTACGGGCGATATACTCATCAAAGACAACTTCGTGCAAACGGCCGGACCGCTGGTCCTGGATGCAGCCAACAACCGCCTGCTGGTGGTCGATATGCGGACCAGCCAACCCTCCACTAGCACAGCCAACGCTAAAATTGTGGCTGTTAGCCTGGCAGCAGGCAATCCGGTTAGTACGCTGGTGGTGGCGCCTTATATCGCCGGTTCTACTAGTACGAACATTGGTGGTCTGGCGCTGAGTACCCAGGACCCTCCTACTGTAACGACAAATGCCGTTACGTCGTTTGGCAGCAGTTCAGCCGTACTCGGTGGAAATGTGACGTCTGACGGTAACGTAACGGTAACGCAACGCGGAGTCGTTTATAGCCCAACAAGTACAACCCCAACCCTGGCAAACAGTACTTCGCTGGCGATAGGGAGCGGCACAGGTAGCTTCTCAGCAACCGTGAGTAGCCTTGCGGGAAACACTACCTACTACGTACGTGCTTTTGCGACCAACGCTATCACGACGTCCTACGGACCTGTACAAACGTTTACAACCCTCGTTCCCAATAGTGCACCAACCAATATTACGTTAAGCAACAGTTCGGTGAATGAAAACCAGCCCCTCAGCACCGTGGTTGGCAGCTTCTCCACGACCGACCCCGACGCTGGACAAACCTTTAGCTATTCGCTGGTGGCCGGTACCGGCTCGGACGATAATGCCGCCTTCCAGATCGTGGGCAACCAGCTCCGCACCAACGTCGTCTTCAACTTCGAGACCAAAAATTCCTACACCGTCCGCGTGCAGACCACCGATAACGGCACCCCCGCCCTCTCCTTCCAGAAGGCCTTTACCATCACCGTCAACAACCTCAATGAGCTGACGGCCACCGTCACCGCCCAGGCCAGCGTCAGCTGTAACGGCGCAGCTACCGGATCGGCTACCATCACGGCCGCAGGCGAAAACCCGCCTTTCAGCTACACCTACCGAAACACCACCACCAACACCACCCTGGCCCAGACAACCTCCGCCGTCACGGGGCTTACAGCTGGAGCTTACAGCGTGACGGTCACCGCCACCAACTCGGGCTTTACCGCCACCACGTCCTTCTCCATCAGCCAGCCTTCGGCTCTCTCGCTCACGACAAGCGCCACCAATGTGAGCCAACTGGGCACCAGCACCGGCACCGCATCGGTCACCGTCAGTGGGGGCACCCCCGCCTACGCCTACAACTGGCTGCCGGGCAACCCCACCGGCGATGGCACCAGCACCATCACCAGCCTGAGTGCGGGTACCTATACCGTGGTGGTCACCGACGCTAACGGCTGCTCAGCCACGGGCTCGACCACCGTGAGCACCAATCCCGACATCACCCCTTTGCTCTACGCCCGACCGTCGCTGATCTACGGCACCTCCCCCTTCACGGTGGTGGTGGATGTGGTAGAGGCCAATATGGTCAGCACCACGGGGGTGATTACCGTCAGGATCACCAAAGATGCCAAGGCCACGCTGCTCTTCGACAACAGTGTGAGCAGTCTGGGTGGACGTAGTGTGCAGAACGGGAGCTGGAGTTACAGCAGCGATGCCAACTATTACATTCTGACCACCAGCCAGTCGATTTCGGGGGGCGGCAAGCTGAGTGTGGGCTTGAGCGGGATGCTCAGCGCCGAGGCCACCACGGGTGTGATCAACTGCAGCGCGACGGTGATGGGGGGTGGGGAGAGTCGGATGGGCAACAACATCGACGCTGATAAGGTCGAGTATTTCCAGCAGTGATCTCTACCAGCAACTCAACTTTCGGGTAGCTATGCATGAGCCGGGAATCATTCCCGGCTCATGCATAGCTACCTGGATTTGACATATCGCTGAAAAACTATTGCTTTCTTATTCCTACGGATTGACGTAGAGACCCAAAAAAGTGTACCTGAAAAAGATCGTCAGCGATTGGTTTACTAACTCCTGCTTCTTACGGCTATGACCATTGGACAAGTAAAAGAAGGTGCAGGCGCCATTCTATCCTGCGCCCAAAAATTCCTGCCCTACATTAACGACACCTGCACTACGTATCAAATCAATACGCCTGCCCGTCAGTTGTGTTTTCTGGCTCAGGTAGGTCACGAAAGCGGTGGGTTGTACTACACCGAAGAACTGGCCAGTGGGGCCGCCTACGAAGGTCGTGTCGGTTTGGGCAATACGCATCCTGGCGACGGGGTCAAATTTAAAGGGCGGGGATTGATTCAGATAACGGGACGAACCAATTATCAGGCGCTGAGCACGGTCTGGAAAGTTGACCTGATCGACAACCCTACGATGCTGGGCGGCAAAAATGCGGAAGTGTGCAATGATACGCAGCTTAAGTATGCGTCCCTGAGCGCGGGATGGTTCTGGAATGCCAATAAACTCAACCTGCTGGCCGATAAAATTGACCTGAAATCGCCGATCGACGAAGGCACCAACCTGGATACGTTCAAGCTGATCACCCGCCGGATCAATGGTGGCTACAATGGTTTACCCGATCGGTTGCACCGGTTTAAAGTTGGGGTTCAATACTTCGTTGATATTCCTCCAGTATGACGTTTATAGATACACCACTCGAATCCGCCATCGTTTAGTTTTATGTCGCTGTCTTATTACCTGCTACAGCTACCGCCTGTTGTGATGCTGTGCTTGCTGATCGCACTCTTCGCGGGCATTGGTGTGGGTGGTACCTTCGTTTATCGGAAATACGTTCGCCCTGACACCCGTCCGGCGGGTAACGAAGTCATTGGCGATGTGTTTGCCTCAGTTGGGGCCTTGTATGGGCTACTACTTGGCTTCGTGGTATTTCTGGTCTGGGATTCATTCAATTCCGCACAAATCAATGCCAATCGGGAGGGTAGCCTGGCCCGGACGTTGTACCGGGCTATTCGGTATTATCCAGACTCCACGCGGATTGCCCCAGTTATGAAAGCCTACTCGGAATACGTCTATCACGTAGTCAATCACGAGTACCCGCGCATGGAAAAAATGAAGTCCTTCACAAAGGAAGATCGCCGGGCGTTTAATGGGGTTTATAAGAGCCTTGAAAACGTAAATCTGGGTGATAGCCGAACTGATCTGATGTTTCGCCATTTGAACGAACTGGCTACGTATCGCAGTCTGCGCCAACTGGATGCCACCACCGAAATACCTGGCGCTATTTGGCTGGCTTTATTGGCGGGGGGAGTTCTGGTACTGGTCTTTGCCATGATTCTGGATGTTAAAAGTGGTCGACTGCATCTGATAGCTAATGGCCTGCTGAGTACGTTTGTCGGTTTGATCATTTACATTATTCTGATGCTCGATCATCCTTTTACCGGCTCGATACGTATCGAACCGACGGACTATAATCAGATCATGATTATGAAAACAGAAGATATGTGAATTTGTCAACATAGAGCCAAGGAGCACCGGGAGAAAAACGAAGCGTTTAAATCCTGTGAATCAGCGGATCTGCGTTCTGCAATTATGTCTTAGTTAGTCTGCCTAGCCTGGTTAAAATCGCTACGTATTGGTATGTACACATTCATTGTCCGCCCATTTGGCGTTAAACAAGGCATTGATTTCGATGCGGTCGATAAAGAGCTGATTCAACCCGCACTGCGGGCCGTTGGTATTATTGGCGAAACAACCGTTGCTATTGCCGAAGCGGGTAATATTCGGGAGGATATGTTTGCCAAACTCCTCACAGCCGATCTCGTCATTGCCGACATCTCCGTTCATAATGCGAATGTCTTTTACGAACTAGGCATCCGACATGCTTTACGCGACCGCAAGACGCTGTTACTACGTTGCTCGGCGGACAGCATCCTCGACGTTCCGTTCGATCTGAAAACCGATCGGTACCTTACCTATGCCATTCCAACCCTTAAAGTTGACTCATTGCGGCTAAAACAGGCCCTGCTGGAGACGATTCATTCGGACCGGAAAGACAGTCCTGTTTTTTCATTGCTGCCACACCTGAAAGCGCAGGACCCGGAGCGGTTCGTGGTAGCACCGGCTGGTTTCTGTAAACAGGTCGAAGAAGCGCAAATCAATCGGCAGGAAGGTAAACTAGCCTTGCTGGCCGCCGAGACAGGAGGGTTTCCCTGGGAGCTGAGTGGTTTACGTCTGGTTGGCGGGATTCAGTTCGATATGGAATCGCTGACGGGAGCCCGGTTTACGTGGGAACGCATCCGGACGATCCTTCCAGACGATGAGGAGGCTAATGATCGATTAAGCACCATTTATCAGCGGCTTTCCGAACAATACGCCACCCATTCTACCGAATTGAATTCGCCCGCACTCACGCTGCTTTCTCTATCCGATCAGGCGATCAATACGTTACTGGCCCGTCCTCTCGAATTAAGCGCCGGTAAGCGGGCAGAAATCTACTCACTGAAGGGACGTAACGCCAAGTTGAGGTGGATGAACGAATGGCAGTTTGCTCATCCTGAGGAATTTCGACAGAAAGCCATCGAGTCCAGCTTTTTGCTACGTGCCTACGAAGCCTACGCTCAGGCCTTTATGGAAGACCTGAATCATTACTATGCGGGTATTAATGCCTTAAGTTTACTGACCATCATCCTGAACCTGACCGAAGCCTATCCGTCGCTCTGGGAGGAGCACTTTGATGATGCGCAGGAAGCGGAGATCATGCTCCAGACGTTACAGCGGAAATACACTGACTATACCACGGTCGTTAGTATCTCCCTCGAATCAGCCAAGCATCGCAAGTATAGTCACGGAGAAATAAACAGTTTGCTGGATGTCAATCTGGCTGATTTTCGCTGTTTAACCCTCGACAAACCCCGACGCATCCTGCGGCTGTATCAGGACGCGATTAGCGCGGGCGAACCCGTTCTGGCCGATTATACCCGACGCCAGCTGGAACTCTACCAAAAACTTCAGATTCGAACCGACGTAGTTGATCCAGTACTGGACCAGCTCGCGCCCGTTACGTCGCCAACGGTAGCACTTAAGCCCCATTTTGTCGTGTTCACCGGCCATACGATTGACCGGCCCGGCCATCCCGTTCGATTCCCGTGTGGTCAGGACGAAAAAGCGAAAGATGAGATTCGCAAAAAACTGAACACAATCCGAAAACACATCAAACGTCCCATTATTGGCATTGCCGGGGGCGCGTGCGGGGGCGATATTTTGTTCCACGAAGTGTGTGAAGAACCCGAAATTGCTATCCCAACCCGTATGTTTCTCGCGGTCCCTAAACAACAGTACATCAAGGAATCGGTAGCGTATGCCGGACAACGTTGGATAGAGCGCTTTGAGCATCTTTACCGGAGTCACAGTCAGCCCGATGATTATCGATTACGGATCATGTCTGACACAAAAAAGTTGCCCTTCTGGCTCCAGCGCAAGAAAAACTATAACCTTTGGGAACGTACCAACCTTTGGATGCTGTATCACGCGCTGATCTACGGAGAGGGCGAAACGTCTTTGATTGCCTTGTGGGACGGTAAAGGCGGTAGTGGTCAGGGAAGTACGCAGGATCTAGTTCGTCGGATGGATGAGCATGGCTTTGAAAATGTCATCATAAACACGACCGATCTCTTCAATCTGTAAGCAAACGAGCTTTTCGGTTGCAGGCAGTTTTACAGGGATATGGTAGCAACCAGGAGCTAATTTTCGGTAATCGACTATGACACACGACGCGCAACTTTCACGTACTTTTCTGAAGAATGGGCTTATTACTTTAGTAGGGCTGAATCTATTTGTTGAAGCTTTATCCTGGTATATGGCGTATCAGGCTAAACTGAATTTTGTAAACGAAAGTGGTGGTCTGACCAATTACCTGGGTTTGTGGATCAGGAATACCTGGCTACCCGAATTAGTCACGGTATATATCCTGACTCAGATGATCTATCTCGTTCATCGCTGGTTTAACATCACGCCTGACGGTATAAGCAGATCATCACTTGCCCGCTATGAGCTTAGCTTTCTGCCCATCATGCTGCTCGCTTTCCCAATTTTCAACCCTTTCACTCAGTCCGTACGCTACCTGTTAACAGCCTTTCCCAATTACTCTACGGCCACGTACTGGGATCAATACATTACAGGCACGTATTCCTGGCAGATGTATTTCATCTATCTCTTTCCAGTTCTCTTCATCGGTTATGGTACGCTGAATATATCACTCTTATCGAGCCGATTACGACAAAGCGGCTATTGACTAATTTTTGCTTTTCACTTCTATAATTTCCCATTTATTCAGTTCACGCTATACTCAATTTTACCATAACGTGAGTCCGGGATTAGATATAGCCCATCGGACCTCAATAAGCTCAACCTAATCCTGACTTTACATTACCAGCTAAGCCTTATATCAATTCTTAGAACCGACTGTGTAGAATGCTTTGCCTAGTACTGGTACCAGGCTATGTACTATATTCTGGAGCTAATCCCAATCGCAATGAACGTCTCGCCAAAATTGCTAAAATCACTTGACTAGACATTGTACACAATCAGGTTCCTTAAGACAATTTTCTGATTATTTTCAGTCTGGAGCTGGTGATCGGCTGAGTGTGGGCTTGACAGGCAGTTTTAGTGCGGGAGCCAGCGGGGGGAGTCTGACCGTGAGCGGAGTGTTGGTGGGGGGCAGTGGTGGCGATGGTAAATCAACCAATAACCTCGATGCCGACAAGGTCGAATACTTCCAGCAATAACCGCTTGATTCCCGAATACTGTCGCTTGCAATCAGTCGACAGTATTTGGGAATCAAACGAAACGTAACCGAACCTGTGTATCAGGGAAAATAGTCTACTTTATCAGCGTCGGCGTTGTTGGTTAACTTTTGCTCTCCCTGACTACCCAGCAATACCGAACTGACCGTCACAACCCCAGTCGTTGCGCCGGGTCTCATCTCACCCGTTAAGCCCACACTCAGCCGATCTCCGGCGCTAATCGGCTGATTGGTGGTCAGTACGTAATACGATGGATCGGTGGTCGATAAATTCCAGACGCTGTTCTGCACGGGTCGTCCGCCAACGCTGGTCGCACTACTGGGTAAACTGAGGGTAACTTTAGCATCCCGCGTGATTTTGAGGGTGACGGTTCCCGTTGTGGCGACTCCGTTCAGTTCCACTACGTCTAACACAATGTTCATGCTGGTGGTCCCGTACATAAGCGTAGGCCGGGCGTAGACGACGGGAGTTAGATCGGGGATAAAGACGGGTGCCTGAGGACTCAACGATCCAGCATTCCACACGGCATTGGTGAGTACCTGATCCCAGGCCGCAGCCAGTCGACTAAGACCAGTACCCTGAAAATACTTCCCGTCTGGTCGAGGCATCTGAATGGTATCGACAATCGGGCCGGCTGTAACGCCGGCAATTGTCTGAATGACCTCATTTTGTCGGTTCGTCACGGGTTCGTAACTCCCGGATGCATACAGTTGCCGGGTCGTATTGTCGGCTGAAGACCGGGCTACGATCCATTGCAGTTGCGAAAAATGAGCATCGGCGCGGCTGCGGTTGATCAGAGCCGTTAAATCAGCAGCGTACGTAGTGGCCTGTGGATTAGGCGAATAGAATTCCGATTCACCCTGTTGCCAGAGAATGGCCCGCAAACCCGTTACCGATACATACCCCTGCAATACTCGCTTTAAATTACTATACGGCATACCCACGGGTAGGGAGGCTCCGCCAATCAGGGTAGTTGTGCCTTGTTCCATGCTTTCCCGCCAGTTGCGCATCGTCGTACCGTCCCACGCTACGTTATAAAAGAGAACCGGCAGGTTCAGTCGTCTGGCAAGCCGCTCGCCCAGTTCTTCCCAGCTCCAGGCCGTAACGCCATGTGGGCCGATCGTTCCATCAGCAGCCAGGGCTTTAAACGAGGGTAATGAAAATATTCGGCTGGTATCAGTCGCATTAAAGAACGGTACGGTACTGACCCGCTCGTCGGTAGCACTCGCTACGGATCGCATCGGACTGACGCCTTGTGCATTGCCCTCACCCGCGACAATGAACACCTCACCTACCCCAACGGGTGTTACGCGCGTATGACTAATGACCTGGCCCTGGGCGATTGCCTGTATATCTACCTTATACCAACCACTCGATATGCTGATACTTCCCGAAAAAGCACCATTGGTCGGATGATTATCCAATACGGTATAAAAATCGTTATCCTGCCCCTTACCCGAAACCGTTGGCCAGACCCGGACTTCAATCCGTTCGGTACGGGTTGGACATTTTCCCGAAATAGCCATCTGCGCCCGGTTGTTGTTATCGCGCTGAAAAACCATATGGGGAACCGGAAAGCGAATCTGGAGCGGCTCCGCTTCGGGCGTCGGCGAAACCACGGCCGGATACAAACGGTCGCGGGGAATATAGACCGCCTGCGTAGAACCCGGCACCACCCATTGTAACCGAGCCTGGGCATTGAACCAACGTTGTACCACATCCATACGAATATCGTAGCGCTGGTTGGCCTGTAGCGTAATCTGGCCTCTGGACGTAATTGGAAACGGATGGCTATCCAGATCATCAACGATCAGTTGCCCATTGATCCAGATACGGGTTGCATCGTCATACGAGGTTTTAATGATGTAATTACCCGAGACTGGCGCTTCAATCTGGCCAGTCCAGCGAACCGTATAATCGCGAATGGGCATAGCGGGAGTCGGACCTGTATCAAACCAGGTAAAATCCAGCGGACCATCCTGTTGGGTATGCATCACGAACAAGTTCGAATCGTAGCCACTCATGTATTGCCCGGTCAGGCCCGTACCGGTGCCTTTAGGATAAGGGGGATTGAAAATCGTGATGGGTGGACTTACTGTCGAAACGGCTCCTCCTACCGACGAGACGACTTTTATTTGAAAGTCTCCCGTCAGATTGTCGGGCAGCGTAATCCGCAGAGGGTTCGCGGTTCCCGTTCCCAGATTAGTTACAAATTGCCCGTTCGTAGATACCAGTTGAGCAGTATAGGTTATAGTCGATCCGCCGGACGCAGCCGCTTCATCCAGAAACGGAATTTCCAGATGGCCGCCCGCATACTGATAAGCTGGCCGAGGTTGCCCAGCGGTCATAGAGGGCGGTTCCTGAGGTAGTACGTAAGGGGTCGCCTGCTGAAAAAACGTATTGCTGAGCGACTGGTTCCAAAGTTCAGCAAACGGAGCGTAAAACGATGTCATGAAATGGGTTCCATCCTGTCGGTATTCATTACCGTATAGATCTGTATTTGGACCGGGGTAACAATTCGGCACTTGACCAATCACAAAGTTCTGGGCATCAACAATCGCGTTATCACCCCCACCTGAAATCCAGGATGCCCGGGCAATCATCCAGGGCAAGTTAGCTATGTCCTGCCGACTGATTTCAATGATTTTCTGCAGATTGCTGGCATAGTCAGATCCCGACTTCCCTTTGTCTGATTCACCATGGTGCCAGAGAATGGCCCGTAGCCCGGTCCGTCGAACGTAGTGTTCGATCGTTGACTTGATAGCCCGGTACGGTCGGAAATCCTCCGCTCCCCCCCACTGGTCCGCATCGGGAAGTTGCTGCCGCTCTGCCGATTGCCGCCACTGGATGGAGGGCGTTCCACCGAGGGCGGCTCCATAGATGAGTACCGGTACGCCAAGCCGCTGCACGAGTTTATCCCCCAGGATTCCGTAAATGTATAGCGAGTTGGTTGGTCCAACTTTAACCTGGCCCGATAAGTGACTAAACGTCAGCGGAAAACGAGATTCCGTAATCTCGCCGTCGTAGTAATTGACGCACGACACCCGATCGTCGACGGCACCGGTTTCATAATCGAACCCCTGTGCATTTGACTGCCCTGAAACGAGTAGTACCTCGCCAACGCCTATTCGGGGTATCCGTTTTGTACCCAGGCTCTGCGCCCCATTGAACGATTCAACTTCCAGATCGTACCAGCCCCCCTGAACCGAAGGAACACGCCCAGAAACGATACCATTCGCCGGACTAAATGTTGCCCAGGGCGTAGTTGCTCCTCCCTGCCGGACAACTAAACGCACGTTGACATGCGTGAGGTTTGTGGTCAGCACAGCCCGAAAAGGTACAGACGCCTGATTAGCATTATCGCGTTGAAAAACGATACGGGAAACAGGAAAATTCAGTTGAATCTGCGCTGAAGTAACAACTGGAGAACTGAAAAATAGACTTAGCAACATTCCTACTCGTAGCAGTAAGGCTGGTAAATACCGCATGTAAAAAGGAATCATATAATAGGGTTTAAGATCATCCGTAAAATCAGCAGATAGTATATAATATTCTAAGTATAAGATCATTAGAGTTCCTGCCCTCTGACGTGACCCGATCTCGTACTGAAACGTATAGTATATTGATGCCGCTACATTGAGTATAGTTTATTCATGAACTTGGCCTAAATCATATAAAAAGTATATACTATGATAGTATTGTAAATACAAATATTATTTAACGAAACTACATTTCCTACAATTGACAATAAACACAGTACAAATAGCCTTACTACTAACATCAATAAACCATTAGTAGCAAAATCAATAAAAAATACTAATCTGCATTCTACTTTCAACCCACTTGATGGGGTCTATCCAGGATTTTGAGCAGATTTTCACACTGATGTGCTTTAGTGAGTAGCCTATTTCCAATAGACTTAATCTGAATTCTCAATGAAATTTCTTCCTGGCCTTATATTGCTCTGCCTTGTCATGCTCATCAGCCCCAGCCAGGGCTTCAGGTTTGCTGAGCTACCCGACCGAACTGTGACGGTTAACTTGCGGGAAGAGTTTCAGACTATCCATAGCTTTGGGGCTTCCGACTGCTGGTCGGCAAAGTTCATCGGCAAATGGCGCGACGAAGCCAGGAAGAATCAGATCGCGGACCTATTGTTCAGCCTCGATACGTTGTCCAGTGGCCAGCCAAAAGGAATCGGATTGTCGTTATGGCGGATGAACATTGGCGCGGGAAGTTATGAGCAGGGCGACAGCAGCTACATTCGTGACGAATGGCGTCGGGAAGAATGTTTCCTGGATAACCAGGGGCGATATGACTGGACGAAACAGGCCGGAAACCAGTGGTTTTTGCAGGCAGCCCGCCAGCGTGGGGTTCGGTATACACTGGGCTTTACCAACTCAGCACCGGTTCAGATGACCCGGAATGGCAAAGCGTTCTCGCCGGGGGGCAAAACGTTTAACCTCAAACCAACCGCCCTCGATCCGTTCGCCGATTTCCTGACAACCGTTGCCGATCATTTCAAATTTGATTACCTGAGTCCGATCAATGAACCGCAGTGGGATTGGACAGCCGGGAAAAACGGCAAAGCGAATCAGGAAGGCTCACCAGCTGAAAATTCCGATATTCTGAACGTAACGAAAGCGCTATCGGCCAAACTGGCAGCAAAAAAATCAAAAACAACGATCGTAAGCGGTGAATCCGGTCAACTTAACTACCTCTACGAAAGGGCCGAAAGCGGTCGTGGTAATCAACTAAACTATTTTTTTACTCCGAACGAGGCCTCATCTCTGGCGAAACTTCCCAATGTTGAGCCGATCTGGGCGTATCACAGCTACTTTACAACCTGCCGGGACTCGCTGTTGGTAGCTGCCCGTCAGAGAGTGGCTCAACAGGTTCAGGCCGTTGGTAATCCGATGCTCTGGCAAAGTGAGTTTGGCGTTCTGGGCGACATCTGCGGGCAGTATAATGGCAGCCCTCGTCACACCGACATGGATTACGGTCTCTACGTCGCTAAGGTAATCCACAACGATCTGACGATTGCCAACGTAACGTCATGGCAGTGGTGGCTGGCTATTAATCCATATAATTACAGTGACGGGCTGGTTTACATCAACGGACCTGATGGCAATTACAAACAGCACAATAACGCCCGGCTGGATGGACAGATCATCGACTCAAAACAACTCTGGGCGTTTGGCAACTACGCCCGGTTTATCCGGCCTGGAATGAAGCGGATATCCGTTCAAATTACGGGCAGCGATGCCCTGAAAGAAGCCAGTCAATCCATGGTGTCGGCCTACAAAGATCCTGATCGTAAACAGGTGGTACTGGTTTGCGTAAACATGACTTCCAACGCCACTACGTTACCGCTTACGGGTCTGAATATTCGCAATGGGCACTTTGCCTGTTACACAACCACGGAAACAAAAACGTTAGCGAAGTCCGTTGTTTCGACCCGTCAAATTCAACTGGAGCCGAAATCAGTCGTGACTTTGGTTGGTACGTATCAATAAGGTCTTCGTCTATGGCACTCCATTTTCGATCAAAAACTTAGTTTATACAGCCAATACCGCTTATCGAACATTGACTCTAACTCCTTCACCTGCCTGAAACCCAGCCGTTCATACATAGCGCGGGCGGTGTCCATAAACTCACTCGTATGCAAAGCGATAGCCGTTTCGCCATTCGTCCTGGCCAGGTCAATACAGCGTTCCGTTAGTTTTCTGGCGATACCTAACCCACGATACTTCGGATCTACGCCCAGCAAACGGATGTAACTCCATTCAGGCGGGAAGATCGTGGTGGGGTTGCCTTTTGGAATCAAAAAAATTACACCGATCAGTTGGTCGTCCACTTCGCAAACAAACCCGGTAGCCCGGCTCATCAAGTCAATATATCGGCTTTCGTTTGCCAAACCAGCTTTCATTCTGGCCCAGTTCTGATTAGTTAAGACCGTTTTATACTCTCGGTAGGCCAATTGGGTCAGCCGCATTATTTTGGGAATATCTAGTTGCGAAGCTTCGCGATATATCAATTTCTGATGAGTCATTTCTGGTGTTGTCATGAATACTAGCGTTAGAAGCTGTTTGCGTTAGCCAATCCACCGATTTAGGCTACGCCGTTGTGGGGTCAGATTCTCAAATCTGACCCTGATGAGGTTTCTCAAAACCGAACGTCTCATACAATTCGGTTTTGAGAAACCTCATCAGGCAGGTTTAAGAACCTGCCTCCACTACCTCAAACAGCTTCTTAAACATAACCGAGATTTGTTATCCGTCCAACTGTATAAATGTTTGCACTAGATCGTTTCACTACGTAGCGCACGAGCACGCCGATGTTTTTATCACCGTCTGGATTCGGTAAATCACCGATGAATTCCTCAACTTTGCCGCCCAAATCGGGCCTGGTAACGTAACAAGGCTCAACCGACACCTACTATGAAAGCGGCTTTTCTTCAGGCGCCCAGACATATTCAGCTTCAGGACGTACCGACGCCCGAACCGGGCGTTGGCGAGGTGCGGATCAAATTGAAACAGATCGGCATCTGCGGCTCCGATGTCCACCTTTTTTTGGGTCATCGGCTCTTAGACAATCCAACCATCATCGGCCATGAAGGCTTAGGATACATCGACAAACTTGGTCCCGGCGTATTGGGTCGCCAGGTGGGTGAACGGGTCGTCGTTGAACCCAACATCCCATGCCGGCAGTGTCGATACTGCTGGGCAGGTAAAGGGCATATCTGCATCAATAAACGAGTCGTTGGACTGAACGAACCCGGCTGCTTTGCGGAATACATCGTGCTGCCCGCTGATTTCTGCTGGGCCGTTCCCGACACAATCTCCAACGATGACGCGGTAACCATCGAGCCAATGGCCGTAGCCCTGCACGCACTACTCACATCAAACGCGAAACCCGGCGATACCATTGCGGTGATTGGTCTTGGGGCCATCGGGCTATTGATCACGCACCTGGCTTTGTCGCTGGGGTACAAGGTTTTCGTAACCGAAATCAGTCCCGCTAAGGTCAAACTGGCCGAAGATCTCGGCGCTACTGCGCTTTGCCCAACCGGCGATGCGGAAACACAAATTACGGCAGTAGCAGAAACCTGGTTGGCGAATGACGTTTGCGCCGTATTTGAGTGCGCCGGAGTTGCCGCTACGGCCTCGCTGGCTACGGCAGCCGCCCCGCGTGGATCGGAGATTGTGCTGGTTGGTTTATCGGGCAATATGGCTACATTTAAACCGCTTAAAATCGCCCGCGAAGGCATTCATATCGTTCCGTCGATTATTTACGATCATCCGTTTGATTTCAGACGAACGCTTCAGTTGATGGCCGCTCGTATTATTCGCCCCGGATTTATCATTTCCCGGCAAGTCGCTCTAACTGATTTGCAATCGGCCCTGGAGCTAGCCGCGCAGGGCGAACACAGTAAAATCGTAGTAAGGCTATGAGCTCGTTTCCTAGGGTCTTCGCCAGGAAAATAAGGATCTATAACGGTAATGTTTAGCAACTGTGTCCTTTATTCTTAATTCGCCCAACCCGTAACCCGGCATGTTAAACCACCCGATACGTAGTGTCGTTCCCGAAATTGCCCAACCCGATCTGAAAGCCCTGATTGACCACCAACCCATGAATCCATTTCAGGTACTGATGGTAGCCATCTGCTTTATCCTGAATATGAACGATGGCATCGACGTATTGGTGGTGTCTTTTACCGGATCGGAGATTGTTCGGGAGTGGTCGTTATCGAAAAGTGAGTTAGGCTATATATTTAGTGCCGGACTGGCCGGTATGACAGCCGGTTGCTTTCTGCTGGCTCCATTCGGTGATAAAATCGGCCGCCGGAAAATGTTTATCATTGCCCTGAGCCTGATTACGAGCGGAATGTTGCTCTCGTCATTGGTGAGCGCCTATTATCAATTGCTGTTGTTACGGTTCGTTACGGGCCTGGGCATCGGAGGGATATTGCCTACTCTAGCGGCTGTGGCTTCGGAGTTTTCCAACAATAAATGGCGCGACTTCAACGTCGGTCTGGTGCAGGCGGGTTGGCCTATCGGTGCTATTCTGGCGGGTTTCTTTACGGCCTGGGCTATCCCTGAGTTTGGGTGGCGGTCGGCCTATTTAGCCGCCGGGTTGGTAGCGGCCCTGATGCTACTCAGCATTATCCTGTTCATGCCCGAATCGTTGTCGTTCCTGACGGGTCGACAACCTAAAAATGCGCATCATCAAATCAATACGTTGCTGACCCGCATGGGCCACACAACCCTGGCTACGTTACCGCCCGCTCCAGCAAGCCGCATCACGGTTCCATACGCAGAGTTGTTTACGCCTGAATACCGTACGTCGACCTTTCGGTTATGGATTGGGATTTTCTTTGGCATGATGACCCTCTACACGCTGATGAGTTGGGTGCCCACCATCGCCAAAGATGCCGGAATGCCGTTTGAGCTGGCTACGTATGTTGGCACCGCGCTGAACGTGGGCGCATTTTTGGGCAGTTTAATTCTGGGTTGGCTGGCTTCACGCGTTGGGCTACGTAAGCTAATTCCGGCGTTTATGCTTATTGCTTTCGGAGTCATGGTCCTGTACGGCAATCTGTCGATGACGTACGGATTGATGTTTATGATGACGTTCTTCATCGGTTTTTTTGTCCAGGGCGGTTTCAACGGCTATTACCCTGCTGCCTCCCGCGTGTATCCAGCAACGATACGTACCACCGGCGTAGGTCTGGCTATGGGTATCGGGCGTTTCGGCGCTATTCTGGGGCCAGCGCTTTTCGGGATTCTATCCGATGCAGGCTTAGGCAAAGATCTGTTATTCAGCTTATTTTCAGTACCTCTGCTTGTAGCTGGGTTTATGGCCTCCAGAATCCCTTCGAAGAATCTGGATTAATCAGCTGACCGATGCATCTTGACAGCCGTACCTCCTGGATTTTTAAATTTTGTGAATGTGCGCTGGCGGCTATTGCTCTGCTGAATCTCCTCCTGTTTCCTCTGGAGTTTTTGCCATTCTCTTTTTTGGAGAAATACGGCCAGTATTTTAAGTATGTGCTGATTGGCATGGTTGGCGTAACCCTACTCGGCAGCTTCATCTACGTCTGGGTATGGCATCGACGCGAACGAGCCAACAATCTGTATAGCCCCATACAACACGCATGGTTATAAGGCATCATTCGCTACTGGCTGGCTTTATCGATCTCTAGTTATGGCTTTGCCAAACTGTTGAAAACTCAGTTTCAAACGCCTGATTTTCTCCTGGATGCGCCCATAAGTTCAGTTGATGGAATGAGCCTGACCTGGTATTATTTTGGCTATTCCTATCCGTTGGCCGTTATTATTGGTCTTTTCCAGATAGGGGGATCGATCCTGCTGCTCTATCGCCGGACAACCTTGCTGGGAGTGATGATCCTTTTACCGGTGATGGTCAACATCGTCCTGATTAACGGATTCTATACCATCAGTGTTGGAGCCTTTTTTAACTCAGTCATTTATTCACTGGCTCTGATCTTTCTCCTGCTGCTACACATAGAAAAGCTCAAAATGGTCTTCTGGGATTTGGTTGATCATCTTCCTGCCGTTTCCTTTGGACGTAGCTGGATCAGGCACAGCCTACGCGTACTACCCATTGCTGTGGCCTTTATCTCACTTAAAATCTTGATCAGCAATCGTCCCTATGACCAAACGCTCAAAGGGACCTGGAAAGTGGAAAAATTGATACGTAATGGTCAAGTCCAACCGAATACGGCCTGGTTAACGGATATGAGGGCCTGGAGCCGAGTCTATTTTGCGGGCTATGAAGGCTGTGCCTTTAGTCCAAATCCGTACCGGTTTGAACCCAGTGAAAGTTTACTGGGTAGCTATGAATTCGATAGCCTGCAAAGCAAACTGCAAGTGGCCTTTTATTCTAATGATACGTTACGGGCCACCATTAGTAATCGTACCTCTGAAACTATGCGACTCCAGGGAGTCCTCGATCGTGATACATTAGACATGCAACTCACCCGAGTACGCCGATAGAGTGCCAGCTACATATCACTTTACAGATTACGTAGTATTGATCCTACACCAAAAGGCAGTCTATTCTCCAACTAGTTGCGTATCGATAAGGTCTCTTCTGAGACAGCATACCGATGTGTCTACTTCTCTGTACTGCCACCTTACCAATTGGCTGTACTAGTGTTCCTATTGTCAGTTTAGCACAGTCGGATATAACTTCACCTTTACTCAAAAAATCGCTGTGGAGGTTTGTTCAACTTCATCAAACCTGGAGTTCGCAACGAACTACGTATCGCACAAAGAGTGTCCATGCTTTCGGTGGGTCTTCAGGTTAACGCGAACAAACCAGGCAGCAGTTTACATGTTGCATTTACGGCACAACTGCCATTGGCTACTGCCTTTCTAACTAATCCTGTTAGCCTAACGTGCATGTAATTTAGCACAAAAAAACCAACCTTATGGTCTTTTTTTGGGGTCCTGTTTGAGGGTAAACTAATCCGTTCAACTATGAAAAATCTTGCTTTAAGCTTAATACTACTGGTAACCTGGGGAATCACAGGTTGTAACAAAACAGTCAGGGTAGAACCTGAACTCGATCCTAAAGACGATCCCTTAAAAGTATACACGCAGGATTTGCAACAGGCAAAGATGTGGTTACCTGGTAGGTGGAAGCTACTAAAGGTATATGCGATGATACCTAACCCCCCTGTCCCTAACGTAGAACTGGTTATCGACGAGAACCACATCAGTCTTATGCAAGACGGCATCCAGACTGACAAAGTTGATTTTGAAATAATTAAGACAGATCACGGCCTATGGATCAGAACAAATGCCCAACCAAGAGAAGACAACTGGTATATACGTAACCCTGGCTTATACCTAAATCAAAATCGAATGTATTTCGATTTAGGTAGAGCTACGGATGGGCCTGCTTATGAATTCAATAGAGTGAATGAATAGCCGTAAACCGTAGATGAATCTGCACGAGTAGATCACGATACGGTCTCTGCAGGGATTCTTGCCTGGCATACGCCTGGGGTGCATACAGAAAACGTTCAAGCGTTTTGCCGCATCGGGCACAGCGGTCAGTACGTCTTTATGGTTCGTAGCCTACGAATAAGACCGGTATCAACGATGACTCGGTAGTCTTTTACCGTAACGGTCTTTAAGACGATAAATGATTCTCTATGATGCCTAGTACCGCTGTCTTACTCAACGCTGGTCCTGTACAGGTTCGCTACGAAAACGGTTTTTTGCGGACGTTGTCGATGGGCAACCGCGAACTGGTCCGAATGATTTATTTCGCCCTGCGTAATCCGGACTGGAGCACCGCCCGGATAGACATTACGAATGAACGTATCGATCAGACTTATGATACGTTTCATGTTGACTACAATTGGCTCGTTAACGACCTGGGCATTCATATGGCTGGTCATGTTGCCATGCAGGGTCATTCGGACGGCAGGATTGCGGTTGTTTTTCAGGGAGAAGCCTTGTCGACTTTCCAGCGCAATCGGATCGGTATCTGTGTACTGCATCCCCTGATTGGAACAACCGGCCAGCCCTGTCAGATTACCAGTCCTGATGGATCCCAGAGCAATGGCCTGTTTCCGGAGCTAATCCGTCCAAATCAACCTTTTCTGGGCATTCAATCCATGACCTGGCAAACCGCGTTTGGCGACACCTTACAACTGGAATTTGCGGGGGATGTTTTCGAAACCGAAGATCAGCGCAACTGGACAGATGCCTCGTTCAAGACGTATTCAACGCCACTGACGATCCCGATTCCAGCCACTGTTCCCGCCGGAACGATCGTTGAACAACGGGTTCATTTCCAGCCCATTTCCTTAGCAGACGAGACGGCTTCGGCTCCTATAGCTCCGGTAGCCTCTGAACAACCAGAAAACACGCTACGTATCGGACTGGGTCAACGCGCGGATGGTCAACGGCTTCGTGACACCGAAATCGCATCCCTGAAAAAATTAGTACTTTCTCATCTTAGAGCTGATGTGTTTTTGTCGAGCCCGGATTGGACAGACCATCTTCAAAATGCCCGATCCGATGCGCAGGCGTTGGGTATTCCGCTTGATCTGGCCCTGTTTTTTTCAACGGATTCCGCTAAAGAACTAAGCGACTTTCTGGCGTTTCTGGAAACGAATCCGACTACTATCCAAAGCGTATCGCTATTTAACCTCGCGAACCGAATAACGTCCGATACGTTGTTAACTAAACTGGTTCCGATACTGAGAGCTCAGTTACCTACCGTACCAATCGGGGGTGGTACAGACGCGAATTTTGCCGAATTCAATCGAAACCGATTTACGTATGACCTGGTCGATTTTGTGACATTCTCCATCAATCCGCAGGTTCATGCCTTCGATAATCAGACCATCATGGAGAACGTAGCAGCGCAGGCCGATGTCGTGCGATCGGCGCGTTACCTGACCAACAATAAACCGGTTCGCATTTCGGCCGTTACGTTACTACCGCGCTTTAACCCAGCCTTATCGACTACATTCCCCATCCCTCTCCCACTCACGGACCCGCGCCAGTCAACTCATTTCGCTGCGGACTGGACAAAAGCCAGTCGACAAATTTTGCAGGGAGCCGGGGCCGTATCCGTTACGTATTTCGAAACACACGGTCCACGCGGAATTGTCGACGACGAAACGGTATTTCCGGTGTTTAACAGCCTTTTATAGCTTACTGATGTATTAAGCCAGGTTGCCTCCAGTATTCGATAAAAAAGCCCATGCCCTCTATTTCGTCCGCATTAAAAGTCTTGTGTATCGTTTCACTTCCCCTGCTGATGGGCGGTGTGGTTACGCCAAATCTTGCTCCTGATACCGACTGGATGGAGTACAACGGGGATGGAGCCAGAAGCCATTATTCGTCGCTGAGTCAGATCAACACGGCTACGGTTCAGCACTTAAAAGTGGCCTGGACGTATGCATCGGGTGGAGCCGATACGATCAACAACCGGACGCAGATCCAGTGCAATCCTATCATTATCAACGGGGTGCTTTATGGCGTATCGGCCGACACGCAGGTATTTGCCATTGACGCCAGTACAGGCCGGCAGCGGTGGAAGACTCAGATCAGCGACAACGGAGGAACAACAAGTCGGGGGGTAACGTACTGGTCGGAAGGCAATGAGAAGCGAATTTTCTGGGGCGCGGGCCAATGGCTTTACGCGCTTGATCCCGAATCGGGCAAACTGATCGAGAGTTTCGGTCAGAATGGTAAAATCGATTTAAAATCAGGCATCGAACGGCCGGGCGCTGACAACTACGTGCGAGCGAACACGCCCAACGTCGTGTATAAAAACCTGCTTGTTGTGGGAACGCGGGTATCAGAAGATGAAGCGGCACTGCTGGGCGATATTCGGGCCTATGATGTCCGAACGGGGCGTATCGTCTGGACGTTCCATACGATTCCTCAGCCCGACGAATTTGGCTATAAAACCTGGTCGCCAGCGCAACCCCGGCAACGAATTGGCGGAGCCAACGCCTGGGCGGGCATGGCCATTGACCGGCAGCGGGGGATTGTCTACGTACCGACCGGATCGGCGGCCTTTGATTTTTACGGCGGCAACCGTAAAGGCGACAACCTGTTTGCTAATTGTTTAGTCGCCTTAGATGCCAGTACCGGCAAACGCATCTGGCATTTTCAGTTTGTTCATCACGACATCTGGGACCGTGACCCGCCCTCTCCCCCAAATTTGCTGACGGTAGTCCATAACAGTCCCGACGGTCGGCCCCGACGCATCGACGCCGTTGCACAGACCACAAAGCAGGGGCATGTTTTCGTTTTCGACCGTGTAACCGGCAAGCCCCTATTCCCAGTTGTCGAGCAAAAATTTCCGACGGATGGCATAGCGGGCGAATCGCCCAGCCCCACTCAGCCAATTCCGCTTAAACCGGCTCCGTTTACGAAGCAGACCTTTACCGAAGCTGACATAAACCCTTGGGCCGCTGATCGACCGGACCTAGTCGCTACGTTGCGCAAAGCCCGCACAGGCAGTCCGTATATTCCCTTGACGAAAGACATGACGATCTTTTTTCCGGGTACGAGTGGCGGTGCCCAATGGGGCGGTTCAGCGACGGACCCCGACGGAATTATGTACATTCCCGCTAAGCAAAATCCCTGCTTTTCGTCGTTGGTCGAGCAGAAGCAACCCGATGCGAACGCATCGGTTACGGGCGCTCAACTGTATTCATTACGTTGTGCGGCCTGTCACGGCGCTGAGCGGCAGGGCAACCACGATGGTTCCTATCCTTCTTTACTGAACATCAGCGCCCGGCTTTCGACGGACGCCATTTATCAGGTGTTGCTGAAAGGACGGGGCATGATGCCTTCATTCTCGCATCTCCCCGAGGCCGAACGTAAAGCCATTGTCGACTTTCTGTCCAACAAAACCACTTCCGGTAAATCCATACGTATAACGGACAAAGCCGCTCCGTACAAACACACGGGCTATAACCGATGGTACGATCGGAATGGCTATCCGGTTAATGAACCTCCCTGGGGAACGCTCTCGGCGGTCAATCTCAACACAGGCGTTTACCTGTGGCAAGTTCCGCTGGGTGAATATAAAGAACTAACGGAACGGGGCATTCCACCGACGGGCACCGATAATTACGGCGGGCCGTTGGTTACGGGCGGAGGCTTGGTATTTATCGGTGCCACCAGTGATGAACAGTTCCGGGCCATCGACAAAAAAACGAGTAAGACCGTCTGGCAGGCACAGTTGCCTGCCGCTGGATTTGCCAGCCCATCTACTTATTCGGTTAATGGTAAACAGTTTATCGTCATTGCCTGCGGTGGTGGTAAGCTGGGGCAAAAATCCAAAGATACCTACGTAGCGTTCGCACTCGATACACAGCCCTAACTCTGCTCATTCGACAGGATTTCGCCCCAGACTCATCATGAATCGGAGACTATTCTTAAAAACGACGACCGTTGCCGGGCTGAGTGGCTGGGTCATGATGGGCCGGGCAGGTAAGCTCTTCGATGTACCCGTCCGGGCGCTGACCGGCCTGAATGGACAACCCGGTTATCACTGGTTTGGCTACTACGACAAACTCCAGTTCGACCCCACCAACCGATACGTACTGGGAATGCAGGTCGGCTTTGAAGGACGCTCACCCACCGCCGACGACGTAGTGAAAATTGGTTTGATCGACCTAACCAAGCCAGACGGTAACTGGCGGGAGTTGGGGGAAAGTCGTGCGTGGGGGTGGCAACAGGGTTGTATGCTGCAATGGATACCGGGTTCGCGCTCGGAAGTCATCTGGAATGATCGCAGTTCGACTGGCCAGCACTACGTTAGCCACATTGTCGATGTATTCAGCGGGAAAAAGCGTACGCTGCCTAAAGCCATTTATGCACTCAGTCCTGATGGGACGTGGGCTATTGGCACTGAATTCAGCCGGATTCAGGATCTGCGCCCCGGCTATGGGTACGCCGGTATCCGTGACCCGTTTTATGACCTGAAAGCACCAAGTGAAATTGGCCTGTACCGAATGAATTTACGAACCGGCGAAATGAAGCTGCTCATGTCGCTGGCCGAAGCCGCTGGTATTCCGCACAACGCGACGTCGGTAGCCGATAATTTTCATTGGTTCAACCACTTACTCATCAATACAGATGGTAGTCGATTGACGTTTTTGCATCGCTGGCGCGCCCGACGCGAAGACCGGCAGGTCATGGCGCGCACGAACTTTGTCACTCGCATGTTCACCATGAATCCCGATGGTTCGGACCGCTTCATCATTGATCCATCGGGTTTTACTTCGCACTTCGTTTGGCGCGACCCAACGCACATCTGTGCCTACACGAAACCAGCCGGGATGCCGCAACAGTTCTATTTACTGGAAGATAAAGCCGGAACAATTGAACCGATTAAGTCTGATAAAATGCCCGTCAATGGCCATCAGACGTACGTACCGAAGCGTAACAACGAATGGCTGCTGAACGACAATTACGCCGGTAACGACAAGAATCGAAATCAAACGCCGTACCTCTATCACCTGCCTACCGATCGACGCATCGACCTGGGCAATTTTCCGGCGGGCGAGAGCTACGTTGGGGAGTGGCGTTGCGACCTGCATCCGCGTACCAGCAACGATGGCAACCTGGTCTGTATCGACTCAACGCATGGCGGCAACGGTCGGCAGATGTACCTGTTGGCTATTTCAGGAATACGATAATCACTGTCTCAATCCTTTTTAAAGAGGTCCGAAAGACAGTGTAGACAAAATAAAAAATGGCGACTAATAGCAATACAAGTTCCTTTGTAATTGATTTTCAAACTATTGACAAAACAACACTCAAGGCCGTTGGGGGTAAAGGCGCGAACCTGGGAGAACTCACCAGGCTTGAAGGAATCCACGTACCGGATGGCTTTTGTCTTTCGACCGAAGCGTATAAAAGGATTATTGAGGAAGCGCCGTTTCTTAACGAATTACTGGATCAGCTATCCCGGCTGAAGGTAGAAGACCGGTATAAAATCGGTGAATTGAGCGCTGAGATCCGTAGTATCATCGAAGAGATAGCCACTCCTCAGGACATTCATGAAGCGATTGATCGTTACCTTGAACAACTTGGCGAAAAAAGTGCCTATGCAGTACGTTCCAGCGCCACAGCCGAAGATCTACCAACGGCCTCCTTTGCAGGTCAGCAGGATACTTACCTAAACATCATAGGAAAGGAGGCTATTCTGAAGCATATCAGCAAATGCTGGGCATCGCTGTTTACCGAACGGGCCGTCATTTACCGAATACAAAATGGATTCGATCACCGCACAATCTACCTGGCTGTAGTTATTCAGAAGATGATCTTCCCGCAGGCAGCAGGAATTATGTTTACTGCCGATCCCGTCACGTCGAACAGGAAGGTATTATCTATCGACGCCAGCTTCGGACTTGGGGAAGCGCTGGTTTCCGGGCTTGTCAATGCGGATAATTATAAAGTAAGTAACGGCAAGATTATCGACAAGAAGATATCCACCAAGAAACTGGCTATTTATGCAGTAAAGGATGGCGGCACGAATGAACAGGAAATTGATCCAGCGCTACAGAAAAGGCAAGCACTGACGGATGAGCAGATTTTACAGCTTGAGCACATAGGAAGAACGATTGAAGAACATTTCGGCGGTCCTCAGGATATCGAATGGTGTTTGATGGATGATACGTTCTATGTCGTGCAGAGTCGGCCAATCACTACGTTGTACCCGATCCCAACAGCGAATGATTCCGAAAAAGCCGGTGGCAGTCCGCACGTTTACATATCGGTTGGGCATCAGCAAATGATGACTGACCCGATGAAACCACTGGGGTTGTCTTTCTGGCTGTTAACAACCAGTGCACACATGCGCACAGCTGGTGGAAGGTTATTTGTTGATATCACACCTCAACTGTCTTCGCTTGACAGCCGAAAAATGATAATAGATGTTTTGGGGAAATCTGATCCGCTTTTAAGAGATGCACTCATGACCATCGTAGAGCGGGAAGATTTTATTCAATCGCTACCAGATGACAAACAGAAAGCGAATCCCGGCAAAAGCAATCAGGGTCGTTCGCACACGGATTTTCAAACATTAAATGAGTACGATCCGGCAATTGTTACTGATTTGATCAAGCGCAGTGAAACAGAGATAGCAGCCTTAAAACAAACGATCAGCACAAAATCCGGGGTCGATCTGTTTGATCTTATCCGGGAAGATATCCAACAACTAAAGCAGCGTTTATCCGACCCGCAAAGTTTTGGTGTGATTATGACTGCAATGAATGCTTCGGCATGGATCAATGCCAACATGAAAGAGTGGTTGGATGAGAAAAATGCAGCCGACACGCTTTCTCAATCTGTACCCAACAATATCACGTCGGAAATGGGTTTGGCGTTGCTGGATGTTGCCGATGTGATTCGTCCCTATCCGGAAGTAATTGAGTATCTGCAACGGGGCGACCTTCCGTACGTACAGGACGATAGTTTTTTAGATGAACTGGTGAAAGTTAAAGGTGGCCAGGAAACCCAGGACGCTATCAATGGCTTTCTGGCCAAATACGGAATGCGCTGCGCCGGGGAAATCGATATTACGAGAACCCGTTGGAGTGAAAAACCAGCTACCCTGATCCCTGTGATTCTCAGTAATATCAAAAACCTTGCGCCTGGCACCAGCCATCGAAAATTTGAACAAGGGCGAGAGGAGGCTTTGAAAAAAGAAAAAGAGCTATTAGAGCGATTGAAGCAACTACCCGACGGTGACCAAAAAGCCGAAGAAACAAAGCGAATGATCGACCTGGTTCGGAATCTCGCCGGTTATCGTGAATATCCAAAATACGGTAAGGTGAGTCGCTATTTCGTTTATAAGCAGGCTTTACTGAAAGAAGCCGAACAGCTCGTACAGGACGGAGTCATCTATGAAAAAGAGGATAGTTACTATCTCACGTTCGAAGAGCTTCGCGAAGTCGTACGCACCCACAAGCTGGATTATCAGATCATCAACGCCCGAAAAGACGAGTACAAAATCTATGAAAAACTAACACCCCCACGGGTTATCACCTCTGATGGCGAAATCGTTACAGGTGCATACAAGCGGGAAAATCTTCCCGCCGAAGCGATTGTTGGCCTGGCTGTTTCTTCGGGAGTTACCGAGGGACGGGCGCGTGTCATCTTAAGCCTGGAAGATGCTCATCTGGAAGATGGCGACATAGTAGTCACCACCTTTACTGACCCTAGCTGGACACCCTTGTTTGTATCGATAAAAGGCCTGGTCACCGAAGTTGGCGGACTGATGACCCACGGAGCGGTTATTGCACGTGAATATGGCTTACCAGCAGTCGTTGGCGTGGAAAATGCTACCAAACTGATCAAAGACGGACAGAGAATTCGGGTGAATGGAACGGACGGGTATGTAGAAATCCTAAACTGACCACCTAGGCATTTACGAATTAAAACCTATTTAAAAGTGCGTCATTACCCGGCAGACGACCCTGCTGACGAACCGCCACATTCCTGATCTTTACTTATTCAGCGACTTCACCGGTAAGCCGATTGTCATTTCTATAGCTTCTGGTGAGGCTTACGTATGGTCATTTATAAACGTTTTCAGGATAGCCACTACGTCTTCGGTGGCTTCTTCGGGTGCATAGTGCCCGCTGCCGGGAACAAGTTTTCCCTGAACATTAACAAGACCGCTTTCACGAAAACTCGTTACGTAGTCGTCTATCTTTCCATATTCACACGCTCCTCGCAAATACAGAACGGGCGTCTGAACTGGCTGGCCTTTTGTAGCGGCATTATCCTTTTCATCCTGCGGAAATGTACGATACCACTCAAAACCCGTATGGAGTGCATCGTAGCTGGCATATGCATCGACATACGTGTTTCGGGCCTGCTCGGTAATCTTGTCAGGCTGTGCCGCTATACTCGTAAAGAAATAGTCGAAAAATGGTCGTTGCTTGCCCATTACCAACGTTTCGGGCAGGTCTGGAATGGCATTGAAGGCAAAATGCCAGATTTGCGGATTCTGCCTGATCTGGTCCCAGGGATCAATGCCCGGAATCGCTACGTTCATGATGACCGCCTTCGCCAGCGTGTCAGGATAGGCCTGAAGATAGGCATACGTAACCATGCCGCCTGCATCGTGCCCCACCAGCGTTACGTTGCTCAGGTCCAATACGTCGATAAGTCCCTTCACGTATCGGGCAATGGTCCGTTTGTCGTTGGAAGCGATTTTACCCGACTACCCGATACCGGGCAAATCGATGGCGACGGCATAATACTCCTGACTTAAGCCAACCATTACGTCTTTAAATGCCTGCCAATTTTCAGGATAGCCGTGCAGAAACAAAACCACTGGTTTTTCGGGCTGTCCAATTGTAACGGTGTGGATGGACACACCCTCTACGGCCACTTGCTGATGCTCAAAAGCCAGCGAATCGGTTGACTTTTCGGCGTTAGTCATTGCCATCGGTACGCATGTGTTTCTGGATCAGATCAAAATCGTTCTTTCCGATTTCAAAAAAGCCGAAGCGGAACGTATAGCCCCATGATTTCTTGTTCTGGATAAAGTCAAGATCATTGATGAGCGGCACGATAGGCGCATCGTTACACGGATAAAACGTTACGTTCCGTCGGAAGGGAACAAAGTTTTCGGACATGGCGTGCTGGTAAATTTTATCATCGCTCACCTGTCCAATCGCTGTAAACGCCTGAAGTTTCTCATCACCGTCCAGTTCTTTTTTTGGTGAATAGAAGATCACCCAATCGTCTGGCTTTATCCGCTTCAATGGCGCTTCTTTACCATGATTGGCCTGCATGAATCCACCCGTGACCCCACGCCTAACGTGATCTTTCGAGGCTACGACAACCCAATAGTGTTGTTCTTGTTGCATAAAACGATTGTCTTTAGATCGCTTCGCTGTTAATGATCAGTAATCATCTCGTGAGCGATGATGTTTCACCGGTCCAATTCACTCAGCAACGCTTTTCTCGATTATCGTTTTGAGTTCGGCCACTTCAGCATCGGTTGGCATAGTGAGTGGTGGACGAACATCACCGGCACTACGGCCAATGATTTTTGCTCCCGCTTTAATCAAACTGACGGCGTAACCATTCTTCCTGCCCCGTAGTCTGACCAATGGAATGTAGAACTTTCTGGTAATCTCAGCTACGGTAGCCGAATCACCTTCCCGAAGACTTTTATAGAATTTATTGGCCAGTTCGGGTACGAAATTGAACGCTGCCGATGAATACGTATTTACACCGATGGATAAATAAGCCTCGGCAATAATCTCTGCCGTCGGTACGCCACCAATGTAAGACAGCCGTTTACCTATCGTCTTAATCGTATCGTTCAACTCCTGTATGTTACCCGTGCCATCTTTCAAGCCAATAAAATTCGGACAAGCGTCGGCCAGTTTCCGGATATACTCTGTCGACAACACGCCATTTCCACGGTTGTAATAAATGACAGGCAATGCGGTGTTCTGCATGATTGTTTTCGCGTATTCGTAGACCCCGTCCTGTGGACATTCAGTTAAATAAGGCGGAAAAAGCAGCAAGGCATTAATACCCGCTTTTTCGGCCATCTTCGCAAAGGAAATAGCCTCAGGCACACTCCGACCTACACTCGAAATGACAGGTACTCGCTCGGCGACTGTTTTAGCCGACACCTGAACAATCTGCTCGTATTCGGCTGCCGAAAGGGAAAAAAACTCACCCGTTCCACCGGCCACGAATACTGACGATACGTTATGACTGACAAACCATTCGAGTCGGTCAGTATAGGTTTCGATATTCAATTCTCCTTTTTCGTTGAAGTCCGTTATTGGAAACGAAAGGAGCCCGTCTTCGAGTGATGATTTTATTTTTGCTAATTCCATCGTTTTCTGTTTTTGGTTTAGAAACTATTGAAAATACCATTAAATCCCCTTCAGGTCAGGTCTGTTAAATGCTAATCCCGTACCGGGCCGCCGGAGCGGGGATGAAATCATTGTAGAAATAAGTAGGGTAACCCGTCCCAAAACCCCGGAGGGGTGACATCTTTCACCCCTCTGGGGTTCTAACTCTATTGATGGTTACTTTTTCTACAAAGATTACACCCTTTCAGGGTTGACAATCAGAACTTAACCGCCCTGCCCTGAAGAGGATTTAGGGATATATTACGTTAATGGACCTGGATTGAATAGCACCAGGTCATTGTAAAGCCCCAGCTTATCCGTAGCCACTTGTTTGTTGCCACTGGCTACGTCGAGAATCAGGCTAAATAACTCCCAACCCATTTCGTCAATCGTTTTTGTTCCGAAGGCTATTGGACCTGCATCGAAATCGATCAGGTCGTGCCATCGGTTGGCTAATTTCGAGTTCGAACTCACTTTAATCACCGGCACCATGTTGAGGCCATAAGGCGTTCCTCGTCCCGTAATGAATACGTGCATGTTCATACCGGCCGCTAACTGCAGGGTTCCACAAACAAAATCGCTGGCTGGTGTCGCCACAAAATTCAGTCCCTTTTTCCGAATCTTCTCGCCCGGCGAAATCACATCGACAATCGGACTCGTTCCTGATTTAGCCACCGAGCCTAAGGCTTTTTCGACGATATTGCTCAAGCCTCCTCCCTTGTTACCTGGGGTCGTGTTAGCACTTCGGTCGGCCATTCCCTGCTGTAGATACGTATCATACCAGGCCATTTCGTTCTTGAGGGCCTGGGCTACGGTAGCATCCACGGCTCTCGGTACCAGCAAATGAATGGCATCCCGTACTTCAGTCACTTCCGAGAAAAACACCGTTCCACCGGCTCGTACGATCAGATCGGCCGCGAAACCCGAAACCGGGTTGCCCGTCAGGCCAGAAAAGGCATCGCTGCCGCCACACTGCATGCCGACCACCAGATCAGCGGCCGGGCAGGTGGTCCGTTGGCGGTCATTTAGTTTTTGTAGATGCTTTTCAGCCAGTTGCAGGATCCCCTCAACCATATCGCCAAAGCCCTCGAAGGATTCATCCTGCAAATAAAGTATCGAACTGTCTGCTGGATTTTGACCTGTAGGCAATAAGCGTTCTGGACGTAGTTTCTCACAACCCAATCCAATAATCATGATTTCACCCCCAAAATTTGGGTTCTGCGCAATGTGTTTGATCGTGCGAATCGGTACAATCGCACCCGGCGCGTCAATGGCAATACCGCAGCCATAGCTATGGGTAAACGCCACGACGTCATCGACATTTGGGTAACGTGGCAGCAGTTCACGCTTGATCTTCTGACAGATAAAGTCCGTAATACCGGCTACGCACTGTACGCTGGTTGTGATGCCCAGCACATTCTTCGTACCAGCACTGCCATCGGGATTTTTATATCCCTGGAACGTATAGCCCTCTACTGGTTCGGGTTTGGAAACGTTTTTCTGTACGTAAGGAATGGCGTCCAGATTGGGTGGCTGAGGAAGGCTGATATTCCGTTCGTTTACCCAGCTCCCTGCTTGAATACGTTGATTGGCGTACCCGATTACCTGTCCATAACGGATTACTTCATCCCCATCCTGGAGCGATTGTAGCGCGACTTTATGTCCCATCGGAATAGTCTCTTCGAGCACGATTCCGTCTAAAACCACCGCACCACGATCTAATCCTAATGGATTCGCTACAATGGCTACGTTGTCGCTGGGTGTTGTTTTTATGACTATATTTTTCATGTATCCCGAATCAAACCATAGGAAAAAGCCAGGCGGCTATCATGGTGAGAATAACGCCCGTCAGCCCCATCAGGCTTTGCATAGGCGCAATGGTCTTAAGGGCTTCCCGTTCAGTCAGGTTACTGGTTTTGCACATAATCCAGAAACCCGCGTCATTCATCCACGGAATTAGCTTGGCCCCACTGCCAATGGCCAGACACAAATAAACGGGGTGGAACCCTAAATTGGCATTCTGGGCCATTCCAGCTAAAATTCCAGACGCGGTGATTAAGGCCACTGTAGCTGACCCCTGCGCCGTGCGGACAACCATGGCAATAAAAAACGCCAACGGTATCAGAGCCATTTGATACCCTTTGGTCAGATCGGCAATGCGGTCGCTGATTCCCGATTGCTGCAACATGCCGCCAAAAGCACCACCGGCGGCAGTAATTAAGATGATGTGACCCCCACTCATCAAGGCCGTTTGGACAAAAGCCGTCAGTTTCTCTTTGGTCGTTTTTTTCTGACTGGCCAGCACCAGAAGTGCAAAAATACCTCCCATCAGCAAGGCAATATTTTTGTCGCCAAAGAAAAGAAGTACCTCTAAAACGGTGTTGATAATGGAGCTGTCGGTTAACGGCTTGCCAGGCTGATGAAAAGCTTCTACAGCAGACCGTATACAAATGGTAGCCAGGGGAAAAACCGCCGGAAGCAACGCCCAACCTAACGCGGGCAACTCTTTATCGTCTTTGTCGGCAATAGCTTTGATGTCTTCCAAACGCGCATCGGGTGAATCCCGAAGCGGAATGTCGAATTTCTTATTCAGGAAAACGGCCGTCAGATAGCCAACGGTGATTGTGCAGAGTCCGAGCAGGGTGCCACAAACCATCATTAAGCCGATAGGTACGTTCAGGGCACCCACCAAAAACAGTGGACCCGGCGAGGGTGGTACGTACGAATTGGCCATCACGGCACCCGCAATAACGGATAACGCCAGCAGCAGGTAATTTTTGCCCAGCCGCATTCCCATAGCCTTGGCCAGTGGCATCATCAGGAAAATAACGGTATCCACAAAAACGGGAATCGTTAGAAAGAAACTACTTAGAATAAAGCCGATTGGGGCATTCTTCACGCCCGTAACTTTCAGCATGGCCCGGATGATTTTTTCAGCAGCTCCGCTGTCGAGCATGGCTTTACCGATAATGGCGGCCATCGCGATTAGGATACCGATTTTGGTACAGGTATTGCCAAATTCGGTGGCGATACGTTCGCCGATACTTTTGTGGGCCTGTTTTAGCGCTTCAGCTTCCGATAAGCCCTTCGTGGTAAAATAGTGTTCAACCAACTCGGTTGGAGTAAGTAAGGCAACGGTTAACGCAGCTAAAAGAAGGGCTAAAAAAGGATGTAATTTAAAACCGATGATGCCGCCAACTACTACGACAACGCCAATGAGTAAAATGAGTACAGGATCTGTCATTTTTCAGTTACGGTTTCCGGTTTTAGGAGTTTCTATTTTACTATTTACTGACTGAATTCTTAGCAGGTGGCTTTATCTCTGGCATCATCAGCAGGCCAATAGGTATGAAAGTCAAGAACATGGTATTTATATCCATCGGTGTCTTGCCCAGCGTAAAATCATGTCACTTATGAGAATCTGTGGTCTGTGTGCTTTTGAGGTTGGTTAAAAAATAAATTTACCATTCAATGAACGTATCAACCATGAGACAATTAAAACTACAGGTACAAATCACAACCGATGGCTTCATTGCTGGCCCAAACGGCGAAATGGATTGGCTGACGATGAACTGGGGCGAAGACGTAATGAATTATGTTGGTGGTCTCACCGAACCCGTCGATACCATTCTGCTAGGTCGAAAATTAGCTCAGGGCTTTATTCCCGCCTGGCAATCGCGTGCTGAAAACGCTGAAACGGAAGAGCCGGGCGCACAGAAAATGAACGATACGCCCAAAGTTGTTTTCTCAAAAACACTGGAACGTATCGACGGGAAGAATGCGACGGTAAATAATGGGGATTTAGTCGATGAGGTTACGGCCCTTAAGAATGAAGCCGGGGGCGATATAATCGCCTATGGCGGGGGCGAATTTGTCTCGTCGTTGATCAAGACTAATTTAATTGATGATTACTATCTTTTCGTTAACCCAGTTGCCTTAGGCAAAGGCATGGCAATTTTTAGCAGCCTCGACAGTAAATTGAACCTGAGGTTAGTGGAAGCCAGGCCATTCGATTGTGGTATTGTCGTGATGCATTACCAACCGGCTTAGTGCAGCCTAACGCCTACTCAACCACTCCTGCGCGCTAGTCCATTGTATGTCTGGGTAACGCTCGTTGTCAAGGGTTTCGTGCTGCGCGGTAAACATACTTTGCTGATACTGGCTTTGCTGCCAGCGTGGATACACTTCCTGTTCCCCTTCGGGGTGGGCCGCCCGTTCGCGTTTGTTATAAGCCGCAAGTTCTTCAAGCGAACCCAGCCGTACTACGTGGTAGTTCGCATGCGTAACCGTCTGTGCTACGTTGGCTAGTTCATTGGGGCTGAGCTGGAAACTGGCAATGCGCAGAATACGGGGTGTCGACTCATCCAGGGCAGCGGCAGCCGTAAACGCAGCGATGTTATCCATCGTGGTGAAGTCAATGCGCCAGTCGGGGTTTTCCCAATAGCCAACCTGGTTGTTCTTAAAATCCAGCAGGGGCGTGCCATAGAACAGGATTTCGGCAAAGGCACCGTTCATGATGGAAGTAGCTGCAATGGGCTTCTTATCGATATACGCCATAAATTCTTTCCGCAGATCAAAGTTTCGATTTTCACCAGCCGCCTGTTTCGTAAAGTCGGTGGCAAAGTCGGATGAGATGAAGCGGGGAACGCCAGCCTCAATAGCCGCGTCGACCAACCTTGACTGCGTATCGACCAGCACGTCGCGCAGCCCCTGCAACGCTGATACAACACAAGAAACGCCTTCACAGGCCTTGGTCAACTGCACTACGTCCGACGTATCGGCTTCGGCAATCTGCACTCCTTGTTGTTTGAGCGCGTCTACTTTTTTCTCATCCGAGCTCGGCCGGACCAGTGCCCGTACCTCAGCCCCGCGCTTGAGCAATTCCCGAACGATTCGTCCGCCCAGATTACCGGTTGCACCTGCTACCAAAATTGTTGTTGCCATTTTCTGTTAGTCGTCAAAATAAAAAGATAGCGGTAGCCATGTGGCTACCGCTATCTTACAACCGGATTTTACCTGACTTAGTTAAGCGTATTGACTATTTACAGATTCATACCGCCGGTCAATTCAATACGCTGACCGTTAATCCATTTGGCCTCCTCGCTGCACAAAAACGCGATGACACCGCCAACATCGTCGGGGAGTCCGACGCGACCCAGGGCCGTTATCTGGGCTACGTATGTCCGCATTTCCGGCGTATCGGTCATGGCTCCTCCCCCAAAGATGGCACCGGGCGCAACCACATTGGCTGTAATACCTCGCGCGCCCAGTTCCAGCGCCAGGTAGCGGGTAAAAACATCCACCGCGCCTTTCATAATGGCGTAGGCAGAAGCCCCCGGATACGAATAGCGCGTTACGCCCGATGATATGTTGATGATACGTCCACCATCGTTCAGCAATGGCAGCGCCTTTTGAGTCAGAAAATAAACGCCTTTCAGATGGATGTTCAGCATCTGGTCAAACTGCGCTTCGGTTGTTTGGGTAATAAGCGCCGTCAGGCCTGTACCGGCATTGTTAATCAGAAAATCAAAACGATCGGTGCCAAAATTCTGTGACAGAGCCGTTGTTACGCGTTCAAAAAAAGCGTCGAAACTGCTGAGGTCGGCGGTGTCTATTTGCAGGGCTACAGCTTTCTGCCCCAATGCTTCGATTTCGGCGACGGTGGATTGGGCTTCTTGCTGCTGACTGTGATACGTTAACAGGACGTCAATTCCTTTTTGCGCCAGGCTCAGCGCCATATTCTTGCCTATTCCCCGGCTACCGCCGGTAACCAAGGCTATTTTATTCGTTTTCATCTGGTTTACTTGACTTGATAAAGACCTGGCAAAGGTCCGTCAACTAACCAGTTGGGGTATTGTAGAAGTCAATCCGCTTTTTGTAGCAATCAAATGAATACCTGGTTTCGATAGGCACCGGGCGTCAAAGCCGTTTGCTGTTTAAAGGATTTGGAGAAATGTGCCACATCCGTAAAACCAAGACTATCGGCAATCTCCGCCAGCGTCCACTTCGGTTGTCTGAGTAGCACTTTGGCTTCCTGCACGACGCGGTTGGTGATTAACTCGGTGGTGGTACGTCCAGTCGTCTCTTTCAGCACCTTGTTGAGGTGATTAACATGCACCGCCAGTTGATCTGCATAGTCTTTGGCCGTACGTAGGTGCAGTTGCTGTTTCGGCGTCTTGATCGGAAACTGCCGTTCCAGCAATTCGGTAAATAACGACGATACCCGTGCGGAAGCTCCATGAAGCGGTTGCAGCGCAGGGGCTGGTTGCAGTTTCTGTCCGAAATGAATCAGTTCCAGTGCGTAGTTACGTAGCAGATCGTATTTGTATACGTAATCCGAAGCCAGTTCGTCCTGCATTTTCTGAAAAATGGCCTGCACCCGATTAGCTTCGTCGGTGGACAGTTGAAAAACGGGATAACCACCCGCTTTAAAGATTGGTAATTCGTCGAGTACCACCCCACTTTTGGCTGGCAGCAGAAAATCCGCCGTAAAGACACAGCTTGCCCCAGGCTGATTTAGATCCTGTGGCAACCAGTGATAAGGGATTTTAGGGGTAGAAAAGAGAAGCGCCTTCGGCTCGATGTCGATGACTTTATCCGCATACTCAGCTCGACTGTATCCGTCCAGTAAGCTGATTTTATAGTTTACCCGACAGGGAAGGGCCGTTAGGGGTTGCGCGTCAATGCTTTTTAGGAGACCCTCCGTATTATAGACAGTAAAGTAGCTGGATTCCTGTTGACTAATTCCCGGCACCGAAACGTTGTGTTCGGTAGCTATATCGGGCAGGTCTTTAAATAAGCAATCGTCTAGTAAGTGACCGTTCATACTGATCTTTCGTGAAAAGCCGGACAGGCCTTTTCTCCGCAACAAGACAGATATGGATTTAGTGTCATCCAGATTAAGAGCTTGCCAACAACACGATTTGAAACTGGTTAGGAAAGTATGGAGGAACAACCGACAAATCGACAATGGCAGACGATTGAAATACCAGCCAGAGAGTTCAGCAAACGACTCAGCCAGTTTAGCGAAACCCAGACAGCAACGGGCGCCCTGTTCTCCCGATTGGCATTGATTCACCGGGTTGCTAAGGTGTATGCTGTCGAGGCCATGAGCGAATTGGGACACTCACCGACTGATCTTGAGATCGAAGAAATTACGGACCCACCTTTGTATGGCCATACAATTGACGATGATCCAGTTTTTATTCAGTTCAGTTATTTCAAATAGAACACAGATTATTATGATCTGTGTTCTATTTGGCTAATCTTAAGGCTGTCCATTACCACCGGCAGATCCATAAACTTGTCCTGTTGCGAAACTAGCGTCGCTGGCGGCCAACTGTACGTAAATCGATGCTAACTCAGCGGGTTGTCCAGGACGACCTAGTGCGGTATCACCACCGAACGTTTTTAGTTTTTCTGCCGTAGCGCCACCGCTGGGTTGCAAGGGCGTCCAGATAGGACCCGGCGCTACGCCATTCACCCGGATACCTTTGGGACCAAGCTGTTTCGCTAACGACTTCACATAATTCATCGTAGCAGCTTTCGTTTGCGCATAGTCATACAGATTAGGTGAAGGGTCATAAGCCTGTTCTGACGTAGTACCGATAATAGCCGATCCGGGTGGCATATGTGGCAAAGCGGCCTTGATTATCCAGAATGGTGCGTAGATATTCGTTTTCATCGTCGCGTCGAAATCCTCCGAAGTGAGATCCAGAATAGATTCACGCTGTTGCTGCCGACCTGCATTGTTGACCAGAATATCCAGACCACCCAGGCCTTTTACAGCTTCATCAACCAATCGTTTGCAGAAGGCTTCATCGCGTAAGTCACCGGGAATGGCAATCGCTTTTCGGCCTTCTTTTTTGATCAGGTCAATTACTTCTTTAGCGTCGGGTTCTTCAGCCGGTAAATAGTTGATCGCTACGTCGGCGCCCTCGCGGGCGTAAGCAATTGCCGCAGCTCGGCCCATTCCCGAGTCGCCCCCGGTGATTAACGCTTTTCGCCCTGCCAACCGGCCTGAGCCCTTGTAACTGGTCTCGCCATGATCGGGCCGGGGATTCATTTTACTGACCAAGCCCGGGAAAGGCTGCATAGGTGTGTTAAACGGCGGTTTGGGGTATTTTGTCCTGGGATCGACAAGGGGCACCGGTGCCGCTGAACTGAGGTTTTCCGAATTTGAACCAGCTAATACTGGAGCTGCCATCATCGAAGCGGCTAAACCACTTCCGATTCCGCCAATGACCTGGCGTCGGCTCAATTGATTTTCGTTCATCATGTTGTATTCTACCGTTGAGTATTATTTACTGACAATTTCTACAGTTTACCTGTAGGGTATGACTGCTAACTAACCGTGCAATTGTATAGTTAGATTTTTTGAGGATTAAAATTGCTTAGTTAGGAAATGCGTTCTCGCCCAACAATACGCTTCACTACGTGGTTTGGGTAATTAATGTTTATTGGTCCTGATGACCATGAACGACCAAATCCTTTCTATACGATGGACGAACACGAATCACCTGATCTGACGGAGGACGAAAAGCGATTGTTTGCCGATCTAATGCCTGAAGACCTGAACGAGATTCTCGATACGGGGGTCAACCGGCGCCATTTTCTCAAGCTGATGACGCTGGCGGGCGGTGGCATTCTGGCGGCTCAGTCGGCGGTGGCAGAGCAATTGATAGCCCGACCGCTCAGCGAGACGATACCAACCGAACTGGTTCCAGCCAGTATTGAAAACGGCGTGAACGTATCATTAAAAGTCAACGGTACAGCCCGCAAGCTGGCGGTTGACTCCCGCATGACGTTGCTGGATACCTTGCGTGAACGACTTGACCTGACCGGTTCCAAAAAGGGCTGTGATCATGGCCAATGTGGTGCCTGTACGGTCATCGTAAACGGTCATCGGGTATTATCGTGCCTCACGCTTGCCGCTTCCTGCGAAGGGAAAACCGTGCAGACGATTGAAGGATTGGCCCAGGGAAGTCAATTGCATCCCATGCAGGAATCGTTCCTAAAACACGATGGCTTCCAGTGCGGCTTCTGTACACCCGGCCAGATTTGCTCGGCCGTGGCGTTGCTTGATGAAGCGAAGAAAGGCCACGCCAGCTACGTTACCGAAAACGTGCGTCAGTCAGCGGGACCGGCGAAGCTTTCCAACGAAGAAATTCGGGAGCGGATGTCAGGGAACATTTGCCGGTGTGGGGCGTATCCAAATATTGTTGCCGCCATTCAGGAGGTTCATAGCGGCAAGCCAGTCGAGCAGGTTTTTCGCTCGGTTTAATCTTTTTTCAATCGTATCCGATGAGACCTTTCACCTACACTCGGGCTAAAGACGCTACGTCTGCCAGTAAACTACTGACCGGGAATCCAAACGCCAAATTCCTGGCTGGGGGTACCAATTTGCTGGATCTGATGAAGGAAGACGTCGAGCGGCCCAGTACGCTAATCGACATTTCCGAACTGGGGCTAAGCGATATAAAAACCATATCGTCCGGAACCAATAAAGGTGGTATTTCAATCGGTGGGCTCGGCAAAAATACCGATGCCGCCAATCATCCACTGATTCGCCAAAACTATCCGCTCTTGACGCAGGCGATTCTGGCTGGCGCATCGGGGCAGATTCGGAATATGGCGACCAATGGCGGTAACCTGCTGCAACGGACCCGCTGCCCATACTTCTATGAGGTGGCTATGCCCTGCAACAAACGCGAGCCAGGAACAGGCTGTGGGGCCAAAGAAGGCATCAATCGAATGCACGCCATCTTTGGCTGGTCAGAAAAATGTGTAGCGGTTTACCCATCGGATATGGCTATCGCGCTGGCGGCACTGGATGCGGTCGTCAACGTTCGGAATGCCAGTGGGCAGGAACGTAGCATTTCCATGGCCGATTTTCACCGATTGCCGGGCGATCAACCCGAAAAAGATACGATCCTGACGCACGGTGAACTGATTACGTCCATCGAATTGCCCAGGAACAACTTTGCGGATAAATCGTACTACGTTAAAGTACGTGACCGGGCTTCCTATGCCTTTGCGCTGGTATCGGTCGCAGCGGCTTTGGAAACATCGGGTAACAAAATCGTACAGGCACGTATCGCGATGGGCGGTGTAGCTCATAAACCCTGGCGGGCACTGAAAGCCGAGCAACTGTTAGTTGGTAAAGAAGCCACGGAAGCTAACTTCAAACTGGCCGCCAGCGCCGAGATGGCCGACGCCAAGCCGCTGGAACACAACGCGTTTAAAGTAGAACTGGGCAATCGAAGCATCGTGCTGGCATTGCAAATGGCCATGAACGGCGGCAAAGCCTGAGAAACCACCTGAAAGAATTCTAAATCCTATGAAGGAGAAAGATAAAGTAGTAGGCACCCCGATCAGCCGAATCGACGGGATTGCTAAGGTAACCGGCAAAGCGCCTTATTCGATGGATCATCCGGTGAAGAACCCGGCGTATGCCATTCTGTTTAAAAGCACCATTGCCGCCGGAACGATTCAGGACATCAATACCGCTGCTGCTGAGAAAGCACCTGGCGTGCTGGCGGTTATTACCCACAAAAATGTACTGAAATTAAACGTCAAAGGTGGCCTTCGCGGGGGCGCTTTGCTGCAAAGTCCAGAAGTTGATTTCTTTGGGCAAAATATTGGCATTGTGGTAGCTGAAACCTTCGAGCAGGCTCGTTACGCATCGCGGCTCGTCAGCGTTACGTACGACAAAAAAGAACCTAAAGTCAATTTCGATAAAGTTGCTGATCAGGCTCGGCTGCCGAAGGACAAAGAGAAAGCGGACGCTGAACGGGGTGATGCAAAAGCGGCACTCAGTCAGGCTACGATTAAAGTGGAGGAGGTGTATGAAACACCTATCGAACACCACCATCCGCTGGAACCCCACGCTGCCATTGCCGAATGGGATGGCGATAAAGTGACCTTATATAGCAGTGCGCAGATTGTAAACGGCGCGCAAAGTGCTGCGGCTGCTACGTTGAATCTGAAACCGGAGCAGGTACGTATCGTGTCGCCTTACATCGGGGGTGGTTTCGGCTCAAAAGGTGGACAATGGGCGAATCTGGCGCTGACGGCTGTAGCGGCCAAACAGGTGAACCGACCGGTTAAGCTCGCTTTAACTCGCCAGCAGATGGTCAATTCGGTGGGGATGCGGCAACATAATCGACAGAAAATAAGTCTGGCTGCAACCGCCGATGGTAAGCTGACGGCGCTGGCGCACGAAATCGTAACCCACTGCGCCATCAACGACGAATTTGTTGAACCCTGTGGCGACTGCTCGAAAATTATGTACGAGACGCCTAACTCGCTCATTACGTATCGGGTGGTGCCCATGAACCTGATTCTGCCGACCTACACACGCGGTCCTGGCAAATCGACTGGCAGTTTTGCCCTCGAATCGGCGATGGATGAGTTGGCGTACAAGCTGAAAATGGACCCGATTGAGCTTCGGATTAAGAACGAGCCCGAACGCGATCCATCCAATGGCAAGCCCTGGTCATCGCGGACGACGGTACAGTGCCTGCGGGAAGGAGCCAAAGCCTTTGGTTGGGACAAGCGCAAACCCGAACCGCGTCAGAATTCACAGGGCAACTACTGGATCGGCTACGGCGTCTCAGCGGGTACGTATCCCGCTCATCAGCGCCCAACTTCGGCCCTGGTGAAACTGAAACGTACCGGCGATAACGTAACGGCCACGGTTGAACTGGCCGCTGCGGATTTGGGCACGGGTACGTATACCATCCTGACGCAAACAGCCGCCGATGCGCTTGGGTTGTCGATTCAACAGATTAACATGAAAATTGGCGATTCTGATCTGCCTCCGGCTGCCGGTGCGGTGGGTTCGGTGGGTGCAGCCAGTTACGCCAATGCCGTGAACGATGCCTGCCAGAAAATTACGGATGAGCTGGTCGCCAAATCGGGCAAGCAGTTTTTCGCCCGTCCAACAGCCGCGCAGTTAATGCGTTCCGAGAAACTGACCGAGTATCAGACGCGGGTCGATTCCAAAGCGCCCGAAAGTGCCGAGGAGTATTCAGCCCACAGCTTCAACGCCAATTTTGCGGAAGTAGCAGTCAATAAATCGACGGGTATGATTCGCGTGAATCGATTTCTGGCGGTGACTGGCGCCGGTCAGATTCTGAACCCGAAAACCGCCCGTTCGCAGATCATCGGCGGCAACGTCTGGGGGATCGGTATGGCGCTAACGGAAGAATCGGTGGTTGATCCGCGCTGGGGCAATTTCGTTACCCGCTCCTTCGCCGATTACCACGTACCGTCTAACCTGGATATCGGTAATCTGGACGCTATTTTTATCAACGAGAAAGACGAGCATGTCAATTCGTTGGGTGTCAAAGGTATTGGCGAAGTAGGTATTGTGGCGGTAGCAGCCGCCGTTGCCAACGCTGTTTTTAATGCCACTGGCAAACGGGTTCGGGACTTGCCAATTACACCGGATAAGGTGTTGTAAAAGCAAGCGGGGAAATAGAACGTGACCAAGTCTGTAGTAATAGCATGCCTTCTGGCTTGGTCACGGATTGTAAAGCATCAACACTGATCAGCTGTCAAAGTAATGCCCCACGTTCAGGTCGGCAATCAGGCCGGAATTCGTAGGCTCCCAACCCAGTTGTTGTCTGGTTTTCACACTAGTTGCCGGACTATCGAACGTAATGAAACGGCCCATCCAATCGAAATGACTGGCCGCTTCTTCGGGAACAATCGAAACGACAGGGAGGTTTAGATGCTTGCCGATTATTTCCGCAATTTCCCGAACAGGTATACCTTCGTCACCAATGCCATTATACCGGGCTCCAACGGCACCTTTCTCTAGTGCCAATCGGAAGAGATGAGCTGCATCCAGGCGGTGTATGGCAGGCCAGCGATTGCTACCGTCGCCCACATAAGCCGACACGCCTTTCTTCCGGGCTGTATTAATGATGAAAGGCACAAACCCCTGGTCGCCAGCGTCATGAACTGAGGGAGCCAGCCGAATAACCGACGCATGGACACCTGCCTCTGCCAGCGCCATAGCTGTTGCTTCCGAAGCACGGGGGAATCCAGGAGCCGGATCGTCTTCCGTAGCAAAGTGGCCATCGGTTCGTAATCCCAATATACCACCAGTCACAACAAGCGGATGATCAGAACCTGTCAGTACGGAGCCAATGGCCTCGATAGCCCGCTTATCTGTTTCTGCAGCGGCCAGATATTGGGAAAAGTCGTGGATGAAGGCTGTATGAATAACGCCATCGGCATTAGCAGCGCCTTTTTTTAAACTATCAAGATCTTCGAGACTACCTCTTAGTACTTCAGCCCCAACCCTGGTGAGCGCTTGGGCCGATTCCTCGGAACGAGCCAGGCCAACGACCTGATGGCCGGCAGTCAATAATTCCTGAACAATGGCGGAGCCAATAAACCCAGAGGCCCCCGTAACGAATATTCGCATATGATTTTTCTTTTCGTAATTGTTTAGTTAGCTGTGATTCTGTGTACTACGTAGTACTTGTTCAACCGCTTCGCGATAGGAAAGCGGATGTTGCGGTAAAAGAGCGCGGATGGGAAGCGGGTTGCCGACCATATCGGTTTTCAGGCTACTTAGAAAACCGTTGAAAGATCCTTTTTGCATGTGCATGAACCGTTCTACCAGAGGAGCCGCCCCCGCTAATACGCTGGTGGATAGGTGAATCTTCATGGGATGTTTTTTCTTTAAAACGTCGGCGATCAGGTCAATCATTTGATCGGCCGTCCATACGTCATCCCCGCCTACATCATAAATCTGACCGAAGGAGCGAGGATCGTTCAGAATGCCCACGAGGTAATAAACGAGGTCGTTGATGGCGATGCTTCTTGTTTTTTGCTGACCATTCCCGATAAGGATGGCCAGACTGCCTTTCGCCTGAGAAAGCATGGTTTTAAAACCCATCCCGGCTGCGCCTACGATTTGCCCCGGCCGGAGAATCGTAACATTGAGACCGCTTTTCAATAGCGACTGCTCGGACTCCCAACGACCGCGCACCCACTCGCTGGATTCGTTGGGTGAACTACCCAGCGAGGTGATGTGAATAAGTCGGTGAACACCGTTTTCCAGACAGGCTTCCACTACGTTGTGCAGGCCCCGCTTTTCGATCTCCACAAAATTTTGTTTTTCCGTACCGGCCTGTTGCGGAGCAATGGTGTGCATGGAAATGTAAACCGCATCCATACCGTGCAGAGCCAGTTTTAAGGAGGCCGGGTCAGCTACGTCTCCCCGTACGATCTCACACTGGTCGCTGGCCATGTGCGGCATTCGCGATGGGTCGCGTGTCAGACAACGGACCGTATATTCAGTAGTCAACAAGGCTTTGGTGAGATGGCTCCCGACAAACCCTGATGCCCCGATAACAAGTACTTTCTTCATGTGATTTCTACCGTTTAGCAACGAGCTTTATTACGTTGATAATCACACAAAGCTAGCGGGTTGTAAGGGTGCAGAACGAGGACATTTAACTCATTTTTGTGAAGACATTTTATCTTATTTTCTGTTCTACTTTACAAATACTCTTCTTTTTCACATGTTTGACGACTTTGCACAATACATTCGGCAGTACGCACCTGAGATCACCGATGAGCAAATGCAGTTAATTCGTTCGAGGTCGGCTCTGAAAAAAGTGCGAAAACGGCAGGTGTTATTGCAGGAGGGAGAAGTCTGCCAGTATAAGATATTCGTGCTGCGGGGACTGCTCAGAACGTACAGCGTGGCCGCCGACGGTAGCGAACATATTATGAAATTCACCGCTGAGCATGAGTGGATGACCGACCCGGATAGCTATTTCAACCGGACCCCTTCCGAGCTGAACATGGACGCGATTGAAGCTAGTGAGGTGGTGCTGTGGACACACGACGATTATGAAAGCCTGCGAACGGCTATTCCTGAGGTAAACACGTTCTCCGAAAAGTTAATCACCAAAAATATTGGCGACACCCAGAAGCGGATCCTCATGAACATCAGCACCAATGCGGAGGCAAAGTATCAGTATTTCATAAATAATCACCCCGGCATTTTCCGGCGAGTGCCCTTGCATATGGTAGCCTCTTACCTGGGCGTATCCCGGGAAACGCTTACCAGAATCCGGCAGGGGCAACTTGTAGCCACAAAGGGCTAAGTTGACCATAGGATAACAAACTAATTGACTGAGCAGATAAGACCCAATTAACTACTCATGCGAAAACTAATTTATGACGTAGCGGCCTCGTTTGATAACTTCATTGCCCATTCCGACGGCTCAATCGATGGCTTTTTGACCGAAGGCGAGTTTGTCGCTGATTTTCTGGAACGTATCCAATCATACGGCGCGGTGCTGATGGGACGTAAAACGTATGAGTGGGGTTACGCGTTCGGTCTGCAAAAGGGTCAGCCCGCTTACACGCAGGTCAACCCCGACCTAAAAAATTACATCTTCTCTACCTCGGTTACCTTCGAACCTGGCGACCTGATTGACGTAGTCAGTGATAACGAAATCGACTTTGTTCAACAACTGAAAGCTGAAGACGGCAAACCAATCTGGCTGTGTGGTGGCGGAGAACTGGCGGGTAAGCTGCTGGATGCACAATTGATTGACGAACTGACAGTTAAACTAAATCCGGTCGTGTTGGGAGACGGGATACGTTTGTTCGGTTCGAGCCAGACGAAGGTCAACTTGCACTTGATCGATTCAAAGCCTTACGATAACGGATTGATTCTGGTTAAATACCAGCTAACTTATTGAACTTTCAGCGCAGATTGACTGCCTGGCAGGCCTGATGGCCAACATAATACGGGTTCTGACGGTTAATCTTTCGTCTAGTCAACGCAGAAAGATATGGTCAAGAGCAAGCCTTTCTCCATTAACGTACCGCAATCTGTACTGGATGATCTCCAAAAACGTCTGACCCGCACGCGCTGGCCTGATGAAGTAGAAGGCGCTGGCTGGAGCTACGGCACAAGCCGGCACTACATGCAGAACCTTGCCGATTATTGGCTGAACCAATACGACTGGCGACAGCACGAAGCTTATTTAAATACGTTGCCCCAATATACGGCTGAAGTCGACGGCGTTACGTTGCACTTCATTCATCAGCCGAGCGCCAACCCTGACGCCATACCGGTTTTGCTGATGCACGGCTGGCCAGATTCCTTCTATCGCTACCACAACGTTATCCCGCTGCTGACAAACAAGTTTCATCTGGTAATCCCATCGATTCCCGGCATGGGTTTTTCGGAACGTACAGCGCTGACAACGGATAATGCTGCGAATCTGATGGCCACCTTAATGACCAAAGAACTGGGGTACGAAACCTTCATTTCGGCCGGTGGTGATAGTGGTGCGCTAATCAGTATGTCGTTGGCAAACAATCATCCCGAATTACTCCGGGGTCTCTATCTGACCGATGTCGGCTATCCAGACCAGACAACCGATTTTGCCAGCCTTTCCAAACCTGAGCAGGAATTCGCTGACTTTATTCAGGACTGGTTTATGAAGGAAGGTGCCTTCAACATGATTCAGTCGACCAAAACGCAGACCCTGGCTTATTCGCTCACCGATTCGCCGGTTGGCTTAGCGGCCTGGATCATGAGCATGATGAGTTCACTATCGACCGGCGAAGAACTCGACAAACGCTTTGGACAGGATGAGCTGCTAACGAACATCATGATTTACTGGGTCACCCAGACCATTGGGTCGTCCATGCAAATCTACAGGGAGAATATGATCCAGTCAGTCAGCGAACCGAAACCATTTAAAAAGAGTGATGTTCCAGCAGGCGTAGCGCACTGCCCCTGGGATGCGCCCCTACCGCGTGAATGGGCCGAGCGCCGAGTCAACCTGATTCATTTCACTGATCTGGAAAAAGGCGGTCATTTTACGGCCTGGGAAGCGCCGGACATCTGGGCCAACGATTTTCAGACATTCGTTCAAATGCTGAACAAACGATAGATACCACTCATAATGAGCGGTTTTAGTTAATCAACTAACTACTGATAGGCAACAAAACAGATTCACCGATGAATAGTGAACTCGTTAACAAATCGTCCGCTCCTGAAAACCAGAACGTAAGCAGTTAGCTAAAAACTGCCTTTTCGGAGCTACTCAATTCACTGTCGCCCTTAAGCGAAGAAGCCCTGAATCAAGTGCCTTTCGCCGGAAGCTGGACAGCCGCTCAGCTTGGTGACCATCTGGCCAAAGCGTACGACATTATGCCGATTCTTACCGGTGAGACGAAACCAGCCAACCGCCCCATCGATGAAAATATAGAAGGGATTAAAGCTCTTTTTCTTGATTTTTCAATCAAAATGGAATCGCCGAAGGAGATTTTACCTGACGACGGCCCGTTCGAGAAAGCGGAATTGTTGGGTCGTTTAACTACACAAACTCAGCTTCTTATTTCCTACGCCCAACACAATGATCTAACGCCGATCTGTCTGGCTTTCGAATTACCTAAAACTGGACCGTTGACCCGCTATGAGTGGCTTTCTTTTCTTGCTATCCACACGCAGCGGCATATTCACCAATTGAAAAATATCATTCAGCACCTGGGGAACAGCTAAATGAATACAATAGAGGAACTAGAACTTATTACCGGTGAAACCATTATTTTTCTCCGCAAACGTGGAACGGGCCCTCCCCTGTTGTTGCTGCATGGCTTTCCACAGACCCATTTGATGTGGCGCGATATAGAACCCCTGCTGGCTGACCAGTTTACCTTACTCTGTCCCGATCTGCGTGGGTATGGACGTAGCGGTTGCCCTCTCTCAGATTCAACGCATACGCCTTATAGCAAGCGGGCAATGGCTCGAGACATGGTGGATGTTATGGATCAGCTCGGCTATGACCAGTTTGCCGTTGCCGGCCATGACCGGGGTGGGCGCGTTGCTTATCGATTGGCACTGGACCATCCCGGACATATCGAGCGACTGGCCGTTCTTGATGTCGTACCAACAGCAGCCGTATGGGATCGCGCCGATCGCCGATTTGCGGATGCTTACTGGCCCTGGAACCTCTTCGCGCAACCAGAACCTCTGCCCGAACGACTGATTCTGGGGGCCCCTGATGCCATTGTTGATAATGCCCTGACCAATTGGGGATCGCCCAAAGCCATCTTTCCCGACGAAATTAGAGAAGCCTACATTGAGCCATTGCGTGATCCAGCACACGTTCATGCCATTTGCGAGGAGTATAGAGCGGCTGCTACGCTTGATTATGAACATGATACTGAAGACAAGAAACAAGGACGTCGTATCCAGTGTCCAATGCTTGCTTTCTGGGGTGCTGGTGGGCCATTAGACACGTGGTACGAAGCTGACGGTGGGCCACTACGTTTGTGGCGTCAATGGGCCGACGACGTTCAGGGATGGCCAATCAAGGGTGGCCATTTCTTTCCGGAAGAGTTGCCTGACGAAACGGCACAGGTACTCAGCCGGTTTTTTTCAGGAAATTAGAATAAGGATCTTCAATCCCAATCAATGAGAAATGGTCGGCTAAGTATAGAAGAATCCAATTGAAAGAATCAATGTGGCCAAAGCCGCCGTGTAGTAATACCCGATGCGATTTTTGTGGATTGTTGATTTCCTCGTAATAGATGTTAGTACCACCAGGCGTAAAAAGCTGAAGAGTTAAGTACTCAGATTCAACTCGGTTCAGACTGACTCGTAACGTAGCAAAATGACACCTGACTCATACGTCCGGGTATCGATAGGCTTCATTTGCGGACGGGCAAGCTCACTGGGGAAGAGCGCTTTGCCGGTACCCAACACAGACGGACAGACGCGCAGATGATACTCGTCAATCAAGTCCGCTTTCATGAGCGACTGAGCCAGCGAAATACTGCCCCATAAAACCATATCCTTACCGGGTTGTTGCTTTAAATCCCGTACCGCTTCAACAGCATCTGCGCTGATTACCGTTGCAGGTTGCCATTTTCCCCAAGGTGCTTGCTTCAACGTTCGCGAGAAGACAAATTTTAGCGTACTATTCAACCGATCCGCAATGATTTCCATATCCGTTGTGGCTTGAGGCCAGTAATCTGCAAACATATGGTACGTAACAGCGCCGAGCAGAATCGTGTCGATGTTGTCCATAAAGCCGAAGATATCTTCATCCGAATCTTTACTCAACTCCGGTGCCGGAAAGAAGTCGAGTTCGCCGTTGGGACCAGCGGCATAGCCATCGATGGTAACCCATTCCTGAAGAATCACATTTCGCATAAGTGAGTTTTTTTATTGGCTAATTCATTTTTTTTCAAGAAGAGGACGCGGGTCGAACAGGACTTTGAGCGATTTAACCTTACCTCCTTCAGTCGTGTACCAGCCGCTGCTGAATATTTTCGGACCGCCCATATCAATCGTATACCACAAACAGACATCCGAGCCGTCTACGAAAACTTTCTGAACATCGTACTTAAAGCGCATTTTCTTCATATCCTCGATATATACATCTCCACCATCGCGGGTGCCCATCACGCCCACGAACGACATATCATCGGTAAGTAAACCGCGGGCAGCATCGAAATCTTCGTCATTCAGCGCCTTGATAAATGCCAGTACGGCTTCTTTTGCATCGGTCTTGTTTGCCATAGCTCTAATCGTAAGAAAACCTGTCTATGTATAATTCCTATGCTACTTTTTTGTTTGGCGATTTTGCCGAATTGATCTAATGGTGAAGCGGTTATAAACGGCTGTTCTGCCATATTACCACTGAAAACAAAGTCAGTACGTTAGAGTTTGTCTGAGAACCGAAGGAAAACGGAAGGCGATGACAACAGCGCGAACGGTAGTCTGGCAAGCTATTCAATGGACAGGACTGGAATATTTCATCTTGACACCCGCAGAGGGTGGACTACTGGCCGATGGGCAATTGATTGGCATGTATGAGGGTAGACCTTACTCGCTGCACTACCAGATACGTATCGACAACCGTTGGGCTGTGCGGGAAGTGATTATACGTAGTGACGCAGCAAATGACGTATTGATACAGTTGACTACCAACGGACGAGGAGAGTGGTATGATCGGGAAGGAAACTTATTACCGGAGCTGGCTGGCTGCATTGATGTTGATCTAACCTTATCCCCTTTTACGAACACCTTACCCATTCGGCGGCTGCGCTTTTTGTCCGAACAACCACAGCAGATAAACGTAGTGTATATCGATTTACCCGCCGGGAAGATCAGTTCAGTTAGCCAATTATACATACGACTGACCGACGATTGCTACCGATTTCAACAGCCGGATAGTTCTTTTAGCGCCGACCTCCCCGTCGACGCCGATAAGATGGTGATCGACTATCCGAATTTGTTCCGGCGCGTTTCGTCAGGCTAACAATCGGGAGGTTAGTGGGTTAACTAGTCAACAGTGTTTGAACAAAAACGTAGATAGTCTATGGTTAATGCAAAAACATTTCATATCAACGTTCCTCAGTCGGTTCTCGATGATTTGAAGGAACGCTTAGCTGACACCCGCTGGCCCGATGAGCCAGAAGACGCCAACTGGGAGTATGGTACGAACCGGGAATACTTGAAAGAACTGGCCAATTACTGGCAAAATCAGTTCGACTGGCGAAAGCAGGAAGCCATGCTCAACCAGTTTACGCACTACAAAGCCATGGTCGATGGCCTGAATATCCACTTCATTTACGAGAAGGGAAAAGGCCCCAATCCAATCCCGCTGGTGCTGACACATGGCTGGCCAGACTCCTTCTTCCGGATGTACAAAATCATTCCGATGCTTACTGACCCCGCGCGATTTGGGAAAAACCCGGCCGATTCATTCGATGTGATTGTGCTATCGTTTCCGGGTTTTGGGTTCTCCGATAAGCCAACCAAGCCGGGTTTCAATCTGGGCCGAGTGGCCGAACACTGGCATAAACTGATGACCGAAAACCTGGGTTATCACCGTTACGCGGCCGCCGGTGGCGATGGAGGAGCGGCTGTCTCTGAGCTATTGGGTCAGAAATATCCGGATGCGTTAACTGGTGTGCACATGACCGATGTTGGCTTTCAGGCTAGCCTGAACGCTGATCCAAAAACGCTATCGGATGCCGAAAAGCAGTACATGGAGCAGATGCAGCAGATGGGTATGCAGGAAGGCGCCTACGCGATGGTCCAGGGTACTAAACCGCAGTCGCTGGCCTATGGTCTGAACGATTCACCCGTTGGTTTAGCCGCCTGGATTATCGAAAAATTCCGCACCTGGAGCGACTGCAACGGTGATCTGGAGAGCGTTTATACCAAAGATGAATTGCTGACCAACATCATGTTGTATTGGGTTACCGACTCCATCGGGTCAGCTATTCGGGGGTACTACGAAGAAACGCATACGCCATCCTACCAACCGGGCGGGCGGGTTGAGGTACCCGTAGGCATGGCTATTTTTCCGAAGGATAATCCACCGCCACGCGAGTTTGCCGAACGTAGTCTGAACATCCAGCGGTGGAGTAAGATGCCGCATGGTGGTCACTTTGCGGCTTTAGAAGAACCCGAAACGCTGGCGGATGAATTGCGCGATTTCTTCCGGCCACTACGTAGTAGATGACACACTAGTTACTAACCTAACCAGCAGCGATCATGAACTTCGCAAAGATATTCGATATCATAACCCCACTTATGATTATCGCCCTTATGGGTGTGATCATAATCGGTTATGGCTTCGTCCATCCCCAGCAGGAAAACAATGTGCTCCAGTTCATTTTCGGCATTCCTATTGCCCTGTGAGCCGCTGGATTTCACTTTCTGATTCGACGGATCGTAAACTATAACACGCTTTATATGTGGATTATAGAGGGCGTTATCGTTGGATGTCTCATCTATGCGTATCCGAAGATGTAAGATTGACCTACCACTACCAGTCTATTCGGCTATCAAGGCATTTTTTCGCTCGTTTACGCTGTCGTTACGGGCGCTGGTAAAAGCGAAAGGCGTTGAGGTGATCGAAGTAATTCCGCCCGCCCTCAATACAGGTTTGGGTGGTAAAGGCTTACACGACCATGCTCCATCCGTAAGCGGTTCTATCGACGCAATTTTTGAGCAACTGAAGCAAAACGGAACTGACCTACGGCACCAGCGCAGACAGAGCCAACGGCTCCGCCAAAGATTTGCGTATCTGGTTCAACCAGATGAAGCAGTCTGTTTAGTTTATCTAAGAGCCTGCCTCCACTAAGTCAACCATCTTCTTAGCCATTACAAACGCATCGAAGCCGCAGATAATCCATCATTCTGCGGCTTCGATGCGTTTGTTCATTCGTTATTATCCGTTCAATCCAGATTGTATAGGAAAGTTAGCGAACAGGACATCTGTATATTTACGCGCCACTGACCAGTACAATAGGTTATCAAAAGCGGTAAAAATGCTTTAAGTATTGACAGGAACAGCAGCGAGCCGATTTCTCCGGCAAGGTGTGTCCTGTCTGGTATAGTTTAACAAATCACATCATAATGACAAAGCTTGCAGATATCGGCTTAATCGGCCTGGCCGTCATGGGGGAAAACCTCGTGCTCAACATGGAAAGTAAAGGGTTTACTGTCGCTGTTTCGAATCGAACAGTGGAGAAGGTAGACAAATTTATCGGCGGCAGAGGTTTCCAGAAAAACTTCATTGGCACGCGTTCCATTGAAGAATTAATTGCTTCTCTTAAAAGACCCCGTAAAGTGATGTTGCTGGTGAAGGCCGGCCAGGCCGTCGATGATTTTATTGAACTGATCATTCCACACCTGGAGCCGGGCGATATCATCATCGATGGAGGGAACTCGTATTTCGTCGATACCATTCGTCGGACCAAATACGTAGAAAGCAAAGGATTTCTTTACGTTGGAACCGGCGTTTCCGGCGGAGAAATCGGCGCTCTGATGGGGCCTTCGATGATGCCGGGAGGAAGCGAAAAAGCCTGGCCGTTCGTCAAAGACATTTTTCAGTCCATTGCCGCCAAAGTAGACGGAGGTGTCCCCTGCTGCGACTGGGTGGGGAGCGACGGCGCTGGTCACTTTGTAAAAATGGTGCACAATGGCATCGAGTATGGCGATATGCAGATTATTGGCGAGGCTTATCAGGTTATGAAGGACCTGCTGTACATGAGCCCCGATGAAATGCATGAAGTATTCAAAAAGTGGAATACCGAAGAACTGGACTCGTACCTGATTGAAATTACAGCCGACATCCTGGCGTACAAAGATGAAGACGGAAAGCCGATGGTCGATAAAATTCTGGATACCGCCGGACAAAAAGGTACCGGAAAATGGACAGGATCGGCGGCTCTTGAGATGGGAGTTCCGCTAACCCTGATCGGCGAATCGGTATTCGCTCGTTTTTTGTCGGCGCAGAAAGAACTACGTACCCAGGCCGCGAAAGTAATTAGTGGTCCAAAGCCCAAATTTGAGGGTGACAAGGCGCAACTGATCGATGATTTGAAAATGGCGCTTTATGGTGCTAAGATCATTTCGTACGCCCAGGGGTATAACTTGCTGATGGCAGCGGCCAAAGACTACAACTGGCAACTGAATTACGGTGATATTGCGCTGATGTGGCGGGGTGGTTGCATTATCCGATCGGCGTTTCTGGCCGACATCAATAAAGCGTTTGATAACAATCCAGCCTTGCCGAACCTGCTGCTCGACGATTTCTTCAAACAAAAGATCGAAGCAGCACAAGCCGGTTGGCGCCGGGTGTGCGCTGCCGCTCTGAGCAACGGTATTCCCGTTCCCGCGCTTACATCCGCGCTTTGCTATCTGGATGGCTTCCGTAGCGAATGGTTACCCGCTAACCTGCTGCAGGCCCAACGCGACTACTTTGGCGCACACACCTACGAACGTATCGACAAGCCCCGTGGTCAGTTCTTCCACACCAACTGGACAGGTGAGGGGGGCGATACAGTGTCAACCGCATACAATAGCTAAACGAGCGTATAGTGATATTCCGGTACTTTGTAAAAACTGGTAGAACAATTGCCAAGCCATTTACCAATCAGGAGCATCATTAAGTATAACACCCTCACAAACAAACGTATCCGGCGTAATAACCGGATACGTTTGTTTGTGAGAATATCATTGCGCCGGACACTAAAAACACTTATGCAGCAAATGAGCTTCTGCCACCTCTTTTTAATTCGATAGTGGCAGAACCTAGCTTGTTGCGTCTCAATGATGTATAATAAACCCGGAAATACGTCTTTACTTACAAGTAACCTACCGTGACACATACAGCGCGACTTCTTGCTTTTCTATTTTTACTGACCACTGTAGAAAACGTAATCGCACAGGCAGATACACCCGCTCATCGACAAAACACACACCAAGCTGACAGTTTATTTAAAGCTGGGGAGCAGAAAATGAGCTCAGGCGATTTTGTCGACGCGTTAGGATTGGCCGAAAAAAGCTTGTCCATCTATCAAAAACTAAATCAACTGGACGGAGCCGGGAAAAGTCTTAATCAAATTGCTCTCGCGTATTATTACCAGGGTAACTACGCAAAAGCGCTTCAATTCTTCGATAAAAGTAAATTCGTCTATCAAATAGCCAATAATAAAAAAGGAATGTCATCGGCCCTGAACAACATGGGGGCTGTTTATTATTACCTCGGGAATAAACTAAAGGCGCTTGAGTTGTATAAACAGGCCATTGCCATACAGAAAAAAATAGGAGATCGAAAAATTATTGCCTCAACCACTCAAAATATTGGCGGAATTTATGTGTCGATCAAAGATTTTTCAAATGGTATGGCCTACTATCAAAAAGCCTATACTTTACAAAAAGTAATTAACGATTCCGTCTCACTAGCACAGACCTTAAATGGAATCGGTGAGATTTATATAAAGCAACAAAAATATCCCGATGCCTATAATTACCTTAACCAGTCATTAATCATTGCCAACAAATTAGGCAATAAGCTGAGGCAAACCGAAGTGCTATACAGTTTAGGCGAATTATTCAATCATCAAAATAAGTCTGATCGGGCCCTTTCATATTATACACATGGTCTGGTCATAGGTAAGGAAATCAACAACCTACAGTACATCAGCAATTTAAAAATTGCGCTTGGCGATTTGCTGAATAAAATGGGGAAAAGGTCTCAGGGGATTGAAAACTGTAAGGAAGGTCTCAACATCGCTGAAAAATTAGGCGCTTTAACACTAAAACGAGAAGCCTGCGAATGCCTTTACAAATCCTATAAGGCTTTGGGAAATAATAGTTCGGCGCTTCATTTTTATGAGAAGTCTATCGTTCACAAAGACAGCTCGCAGTTGCAGGAAATTGCCAGTCAGGCACAGAATATGGAGTTTCAAAAGCAGCAACTGGTCGATAGTGTTTCCCATGCCCGAAAAGAACAGGTTATTCAGCAACAACATAAAGAAGAAGTTCGAAAAAAAGAACAGCAACGGAACATGATCATCGTCTCGTTAGGCTTTATCGTTGTTGTGGCTTTAGGGCTTTGGAATCGACTGAATTATGTTAGACGATCGAGGGAAGCCTTGCAGAAAGAAAAGGATCGTTCGGAAGAGTTACTGCTCAACATTTTACCAAAGGAGATTGCCGATGAATTGAAAGAAAAAGGGAGTGTGGATGCTCAGAATTTTAGTTCTGTTGCTATCCTTTTCAGTGATTTCAAGTCATTTACCCAAACGGCCGAAACGATGTCTCCTCAGCAGTTGGTGGAAGAAATCAACGCCTGTTTCAAAGCCTTTGATCTGATTACGGAAAAATACAAAATAGAGAAGATAAAGACGATTGGCGATGCCTACATGGCAGCGGGTAACCTCCCCCACTCAGATCAGCAATCAACCCGGAATACCGTTCTGGCAGCCATGGACATGCAGGCGTTCATCGCAGACAGAAAAGAGGAAAACGATGTAATCGGTAAGCCTGCTTTTGAGATGCGCATAGGCATACACAGCGGACCCGTTGTGGCAGGCGTAGTGGGTGTCAAAAAATTTCAGTACGATGTATGGGGCGATACGGTGAATACTGCCAGCAGAGTCGAAAGCAATGGCCAGCCAGGAAAAGTAAATGTGAGTGAATCGATTTTTAATCTGTTGAAAGACGACGACAGCTTTACGTTCGATTATCGTGGTGTTATCAATGCGAAGGGGAAAGGTGATATAAAAATGTATTTTGTTGAGAAAAAAGCTGTTGAATTGGATCATCAGCCAGATAACATGCCCCGTGTCGGGACATATTGGCCAACACAATCTATTTCCCAATAATCTCCTTGCGGTGGGCTAACCCCCAATAATGCAGCTCCTCAATAACCTTCTCCAGCGATAGACCGTGTGACGTAATGGCGTATTCGACCGTTGGCGGAAACGTATCATGGACGGTCCTTTTCACCAATTGATTGGCCTCCAGGCATTTCAGCTCTTTCGATAAGGTTTTGTCGGTAATCCCGATAACGTCTTTAGCGATCTGCTTAAAGCGTTTAGGACCCGAAGTCAATGAAAACAAAATCAGCAGTTTCCACCTTCCTTCAAGCGCTTCTAACGCGTCTTTGATAGACAGCATATTCTTCGGGCAGCCTCCGCTTGTCAACATCAATCCAGGGTTATTTTGGGTTCCGTTACTATCCGTTCGGATAGCGCTATCCAAACAGGAAGCGCTTTCGATCGGATAGCGAATATACATACTTTTGAGCCATTACCGAAACGCAATACGATGGCAAATCAGCAAAAATCATTTACCGTAATGCACGTTATTCTTTGGGTTGTACAGATCATTCTAGCCGCCAGTCTTGTCTGGGCGGCCTGGATGAAGTTGGCTCAACCAATCGACAATTTATCAACCATGTGGCCCTGGACCGGTCAGATTCCGGCTACGTTGGTAAGACTTACCGGAATCGTGGATTTAGCAGGGGCCGTTGGCTTGATACTACCTTCGTTGCTACGTATTCAGCCGACACTTACCCCAATTGCGGCTGTTGCCCTAATCGTGCTTATGCTGTGCGCCAGCATTTTTCATATTGTGCGGGGAGAAGCATCAGTCATTGGTGTCAATGTCGTTTTTGCCCTGCTTGCCGCTTTTGTGGCCTGGGGTCGATTTACGAAAGTGCCGATTGCGACAAAGTGAAAAGAATCAATTGACGATTACAGACCTAAAGGTTTTACAAACTGTTTAAGTATAACCCACGAAACGGCTACAACAAGCCGAGATTCAGCTACAAGTCTGAACGCTGGAAAACGGACCTTTGCCGGGCAAACAAACCATACCTATGCGTACTGCTCAACCTCGTCGATTTAAAACGATAACCGAATTCCATCAATTCCGAGGATTGCCTAAACCGGAACATCCGTTGGTCAGTGTCATTAATGTGGCCAACATGATGCCTTTGCCTGATGCAGAAACGAATATGGTCAATGATTTTTATCCATTGCCCTGAAATGAAACTTCAGCGCCCGGATGAAATATGGTCAGCAGGAATACGATTTCGATGAGGGAATCCTGTTCTTTATGGCCCTTGGTCAGGTACTCAAAATTGAAACGGAAGCTGGTTCATCCCGGCTTTTTGTGGAATACGCCTTTGGCCCTATAACTGATATGGTTGATTAAGATCCGTTCGATTTTACTGGGAGGTAGTGGTGTCGGGTTCTCAAACCCGACACCACTACCTCATACTGACGTCAATTTAGTATAAGATCCTAATTACCCTGAAAATCTGCGTTCTATGGTTATAGCAAACGTCTGGCGTCATTGTTCTTGTCAACATTTGTCCCAATGATCCGTTAAAAACACCGGTCAGGGCGCTTTTAGGAACACATTCCCAAACCGCATGATCGTTATGCGCATTCTGTCGCTCAGTGTAGTTTTTCTGCTCAGCTTTTCTACCTACGTTGCCTTAGCTCAGTCAACCCACACGCACATCATTCACCCGCTGAAGCTGGAGCAAGTGAGCGTGAACGATCTGTTCTGGAGTCCGAAGCTGAAGGTATGGGATGCGAAGACGGTGTACGACGTATTTGATAAACTCGAAGGGGCCTACGAACCCGACCGTAAAGACCTGATTGACGAGAAAGCTAAACTTGGCCGGACACGTAACGCCTTTCTCAATTTCGATCTGGTTGCGCAGGGAAAGAAAAATACGGGACAGCACGACGGTCCGCCCTGGTACGATGGCCTGGTGTACGAAACCATCCGCGGAGCCGCTGACCTGCTGGTCGAATATCCCGACCCGAAGCTGGAAAAGAAAATCGACGGGTATATCGACCGCATTGCTGCCGCCCAGGCCGCCGACCCGGATGGTTACCTCAATACGTATACAACACTGGTAAAACCCGATCAGCGGTGGGGCACCAACGGCGGGGACGATAAGTGGCAGCACGATGTGTATAATGCCGGGATGCTGATCGAAGCGGCTGTACATTATTATAAAGCGACGGGCAAAACGAAACTCCTCGACATAGCGACCAAATTCAGCAATTACATGTACCGGGAAATGGGCCCCGATCCCAAAAAGAACGTCATTCCCGGACATGGCGGCCCCGAAGAAGCCATTCTGAAACTCTATTGGTTGTTTAAAGACGAACCGGCGCTGAAAGCGAAGATGAGCGTACCAGTAGACGAAAAGCACTACTACCAACTCGCTACGTTCTGGATCGAGAACCGGGGCAACTACGGCGACAAAGACGGTCGATACGCCCGCAAAAGCGATGAATCGTACAATCAGGATCACATGTCGGTCTTTCAGCAGAAAACCATTGAGGGCCACGCCGTTCGTGCTACGTTGCTGGCAACGGGCGTAGCGGCTACGGCGCTGGAAAACAACGATCCGCGCTACGTCGAAACGGCCAACAATTACTGGGACAATATGATCGGTAAGCGGATGTTCATCACCGGGGGCGAAGGCGCCATTGCCGACGGCGAACGATTTGGCAAGAACTTTTTTATGCCCGAATCGGCCTATCTGGAATCCTGTGCGGCTATCGGTTCGGCTTTTTTCAGCCAGCGAATGAACGAACTGGAAGCCGACGGCAAATACATCGACGAACTGGAACGGGTGCTGTACAACAACTTGCTGTCCAGCGTGTCGCTCAAGGGCGATCATTATTTCTACGAGAACCCGCTGGTGGCAACCGATCACAAGCGTTGGGCCTGGCATAGCTGCCCCTGCTGCCCGCCGATGCTGTTGAAAATGGTGTCGGCCATGCCGGGTTTCATCTACGCCTATGACCAGGATGCCGCCTACGTGAACCTGTTCATCGGTAGCCAGGCCGACCTGACCGTTGCAGGAACCAGCGTCAACCTGAAGCAGGTGACACATTACCCCTGGAAAGGTGAGTCGGTAATTGTTGTGAATCCGACGGCTACAAAGGCGTTTACGGTGAAGGTGCGGATACCGGGATGGGCGCACAGTCAGGAGAATCCGTTCAATTTATACACCTCGACCGTACAGGAACCGGTGTCGCTGAAGGTGAACGGGAAAGCCGTGTCAGTGCAGCCGCAGAACGGATACGTAGCGATCCGCCGAACCTGGAAAAAAGGCGATCGTATCGAGCTAAGTCTGCCGATTCAACCCAGGATCGTCTCGCCCAGTGATTCGATTCAGACGATCAAAGGCAAGGTAGCGCTGGCATCCGGCCCCATCGTGTACGGACTGGAAAGCATCGACAACCCCAACCTGAACGACCTCACTCTACCCGCCAATACGCCCCTGAAACTAACGTACCAAGCCAGCCTGCTAAACGGCGTCAACGTAATTACGGGACAGGCTACAGACAAAAACGCGAAACCGGTTTCCTTCACCGCCATCCCGTTCTACACCTTCAGCAACCGGGGCGTTTATTCGTATAAGGTGTGGGTGGCAGAGAAATAGAAAGTTGAATCATTCGTAACCCAGGTTAAGCTCCTGCGCTTGCTCGACTAAAAAACGTAGATGGTCTTTACGTGCTGTTTTTTCTGATTCCTTTTCTGGAACCTCCTCTGTAGAGGACAATAGCGGTTCATCTGCTACCTGTTGATCTTGTAAAGTCGGTTTCTTAACAACTTGTTTCATTGTATTTATAAAACTTAATACAAGTATAGTAAAAGAAATAAAGCTTCATGCTGCTTATAGGAAATCGTCTGCAATGACTTTGCTAAAATATATTATTGATCCGTGAGTGAGTCTTTAAAGATTAAAGCTGGATTTTGCAGGATTGGTTATTCCATGACAACTTTAACCATTACATTTCTTCATAGACTCATTCACGGATCAATAAGGAAGACGGAATAGTACTAGTTTTAAAAATAAATTTGAACCTTTTATTTGAATAATTAAAAATTAAACTAAGTTTTTATGCCTACCAATATTACTCTTTACAAAATATTTCTAGCTTCACCAGGAGATGTAAAAGCAGAACGTCAAATTGTCAAAAAAGTCATTGATGAAATTAACATTGGCAACTATTCAAATAATGCAATTAAACTTGAATTAGTTGCATGGAAAACTCACACACATCCATCAATTGGACTTGATCCTCAAGATGTGATTAATAGGCAAATTGCAGATGATTATGATATTTTTATTGGTATTATGTGGAATAGGTTTGGCACTCCAACTAATAGAGCTGAGTCGGGTACCAAAGAAGAATTTGATCGTGCTTTTGAGAAAAATAAGACTACATCAACTGAAGTATTATTTTTTTTTAAAACTACTCCTCCCTTGTCACTCAAAGATATTGACTTAGAAAGTTTGTCAAAAGTCCGAAAATTTCAGCAAGAATTATTTGATCAAGGTGTTTATTATAGAGAATTTAATCAAGCGGAAGAATTTGAACAATTATTAAGACTCAGTTTAATTTCTGTTCTTAAAGAATACAAGACTGATGTGCCTATGGTTGTATCTATCCAAGAGGAGTATTTACAAGCAGAAGTTGTAGAAGGCCCTAATCTTGAAGATATTGGTTATTTTGAAGCTCTTGAAATCACCATGAAAGAATCTGTTAAATTAACGGAAATATATAATAGGATGACTAATAATTTGACAATATTAAGTAATAATTTAAATAAAAAAACTGAAAAAATTTATCTTGCAAATGCGCTAGATCAGTCTAGCAAAATGAGAGAGCTAAAAAAGTTAATTAACCAATTATCTGGCAATATGTTTGCCTATTGCAAAAAGACAAGGGAAGAGATTTCTAAATTAAATTATCAGCAAAAATTACTTATCAAGTATTATTACATTGTATTAACGCTACATAGTAGTATAACTGATGATTTACAAGAAAAACAAGTTTTAGTGTCGAGTCTGATAAATTTAAAAGAGACTATCATAGTAGTTATAGAGCAGATAGACGGAATGAGACAATCAGTAATAGCAACTCCCCAAATGACAACTGAATATGCTAAAGCTAAAAAGGAAACAGTTAGTGTTTTAACTGATATCATAAATGAATTTACAGCAAATGTTAATTTGCTCGAAGAATTAGAAAGATCAATACAAAAAGATCTATAAGCGATAAAATTAAGATTATAAATTACTTTACAGAATAATTCACGAATCAATAATACCTACAGATAACAGCTAATACCTGCTTAACTTCAAAAAGCAATATATTGGACGTTAGAAAGCAGGCATCCAGCCTGCTTTCTATGTGGTTTTAGTGGCTTCTATACCCTAATTTTCATCACGATGCTTGAACACGTTACGTTTTATCTGGGGATGGTGCTGGTCATGTTGCTGTTGATCATCCTAGCACAGAAAATAAAAGTGGCTTATCCGGTGTTGCTGGTGGTGGCTGGCCTGGGCATTAGCTTTGTCCCCGGCGTACCGATGCTCAACATGGACCCGGAGCTGATCTTCATCATCTTTTTACCCCCGCTGTTGTACGAGGCTGCCTGGTCCGTTTCCTGGAAAGAGCTGTGGAAATGGCGACGTATCATCCTCTCGTTTGCCTTTCTGGTCGTCTTTGTTACGGCCCTGAGCACCGCCCTGATTGCCCGCCACTTTATTCCCGGCTTTACCCTGGTGCTGGGCTTTTTGCTGGGCGGTATTGTGTCGCCCCCCGATGCGATCAGCGCGGCCGCCATCATGAAATTCGTTAAGGTGCCCAAGCGGTTGTCGTCTATTCTGGAGGGCGAAAGCCTGCTCAACGATGCGTCCTCGCTGATCATCTTTCAGTTTGCGCTGATAGCCGTGTCGACCGGTACGTTTGACGTGCAGGATGCTTCGCTTAGCTTTTCGTGGATGGTAATCGGTGGCGTAGGCATCGGTCTGCTGGTTGGGTGGCTGTTAATGAAAATCCATAAACTGCTCCCTACCAATGTTAATATCGATATGGCTCTGTCCATTCTTACGCCCTACGCCATGTACATTGCTGCCGAAGGAGCGCATAGTTCGGGGGTGCTGGCGGTCGTGAGTGGTGGGCTGCTGATGTCCTACAACCGGTACAACTTTTTGAGCGGCCGATCCAGAATAAGAGGCTTCAATTTCTGGGAAAGCACGTCCTTTATCCTGAACGGACTTGTCTTTATCCTGATCGGGCTCGATCTGCCGCAAATTGTTTCGGGTCTGGGCAGTACCAGTATCGGAGAAGCGATTGGCTATGGCGTACTGATTACCGTGGCTCTGATCGTTGTCCGGATTTTATCCTGCTACGGAGCCGTCATCACAACCCTGGTGATGCGCAACTTTATAACCGTAGCCGATAGCTCAAATCCAGGCTGGACTACGCCCCTGTTGCTCGGCTGGACCGGTATGCGGGGTGTGGTTTCACTGGCAGCCGCTTTATCCATTCCTATTCACCTGAACAACGGATCCGCTTTCCCACAACGTGACCTTATCCTGTTCATTACGTTCGTCGTGATTTTGCTGACCCTTGTTGTTCAGGGCCTTACGCTACCGGCTATCATAAAAAAATTCGGTTTTGAAGAGCGGGATTATGTCAAGCCGGAAGAGAAGGTCGATGCCTTTATTGAAAAAGAGTTTGCCGCTCTGGCCCTGCAATACATCCGGGAAAACCTGAGCGAGGACGAGCTTACCCAGCCCGTTTACAAAAAACTGATCGACCACAGCTCCCGTAAATTAGCGGGTGATGAAGCGTTTACCCTTAGCGAGCCGGTCAAAGAACTGTACCGGCATATTCTGGATCGGCAACGACAATGGCTGGTTGAAAAAAACCGCAGCACCATGACCCTCGACGAAGACATTGTCCGCAAGCATCTCTACTATCTGGATCACGAAGAAGAGCGGCTGTTCCTGCGCTGAGAGAAACACACATTCAGCACCAGCTACGTAGCATCGGCTGTGTTTTTCTTCATCTTATCCGACGTAACAGGCGACTCATGCACTCGGCTACAACTCATTACTAGTTGATTATAGAGTATTTTTTGTCATCCCGACGCAGGAGGGATCTTCAGGTAACATAAAAAAGATGCTTATTTCCGAAGATCCCTCCTGCGTCGGGATGACAGAAAATGCTCTCTACACAATTTACGTTAGTCATGATACGTAGTGTATTGCCGTAACAGGACACGATGGGGTATAATCAGTAACGAAAATACTTTCTGCTACGTGCCGATGAAGGCTTCAGGCCTACAGAAGCTATCAAAAACCTAACCCCGGAACCCTTGACGATTTATGAAAAATACCTGGTTGATGTTAGTAGGTTGCTTGTTGTTTTCATTCGCTTTGAAGGCGCAGGAAGGCAGGGTACGGGAAGTTAGAACAAATGTTCCGTTGGATTCCATTGTGTTAAGTGACCCGTTTATTCTGGCAGATCGCCCAACAAACACGTACTACATGACCGGCACCGGAGGTCTGCTTTGGAAAAGTAAGAACCTGAAGCTTTGGGATGGCCCTTACAAGGTAACCAAAACCGATCCGAACTCATGGATGGGACCCAATCCGATGATCTGGGCTGCCGAAATTCATCCTTTCAAAAACAAGTACTACTATTTCGCTACGTTTACTAACAGGGCCGTCAAGATTGATACCGTCAAAGGCAGGGCCATCGAACGGCGGGCCTGCCACGTACTGGTCAGCGACAAACCCGATGGCCCGTATGTACCCATGCAGGATTCTACGTATCTACCCGCCGACAAGCCTACGCTGGACGGAACCTTATGGGTCGACAAAAATGGTAAGCCGTACATGGTCTATTGCTACGAATGGTTGCAGAATCTGAACGGAACCATCGAAAAGATCGAACTGAAACCTGATTTGAGCGGCTCGATCGGCACAGGCGAGGTCTTGTTTCGTGCCAGCGATTCGCCCTGGAGCCGCGAGAAAGACTCAACAGGTAAGGTCCATCCGAATAAAGTCACGGATGGACCTTACCTGTTCAATACGAAAACCGGGCGGTTAGGAATGATCTGGACCAGCTGGATTTATGACGTTTATACACAAGGGGTTGCTTACTCAAAAAGTGGCACCCTGGATGGTCCCTGGGTGCAGGAAAAAGATCCCATTACGCCCCATAATTACGGACACGGAATGCTGTTTCGTACGCTGGACGGTAAGCTGTTGATGTCCATTCACAGTCATAAAAGCGTAAATGGACGTACCGTCCGTAATCCGCATCTGTTCGAAGTCGATTTGTCCGGCGATAAGCTGGTTACCGGCAAACCGTATATCCTAGCGAAGTAACGGCCGGAAAATGGTGCTTTACTCGTTTGCGCAATGTTGTTGAGTACGGTACTAGTTGTTGCACTCACTTCGCTTGATGGCATCCTATTTCCCTATCCTACGACTTTTCATGTTGGTCCCTACTACTCAGCTTTTTTCAGGCTTTGGTCCATAAACAAAAAAGCCTGCAGAGTTTAAGCTGCAGGCTTTTTAGGCAAAATGTTAGTGACCGATACGGGAATCGAACCCGTGTTACCGCCGTGAAAGGGCGATGTCCTAACCGCTAGACGAATCGGCCGTCTTGTGTCCAAGACCCAACGTTTTAGCTTGTTAGCTGCTGCGTTGGCGAAACGTGGTGCAAAGGTAGGGCTATGTTTTTATAATGCAATAAAGCCCTTCAAAATTTTTCTAAAAAAAGGCTTCCTGACCGATTTACTGCTATTTTTGAGGAGGTTAGCCTTTCTATTTTTTTTTCATCACATTCATGAAACACATTTTGCTGCTGGCTGGACTCGCTGTTCTGTCATTACGTACGCTTGCACAAACACCTGGTTCTATATCCTCCAATCCAGATTCACCCGCTACGTTTCTGGGCTATAAAATCGGGGATCGTTTTACGCCCCACTATCGCGTTCTGGCCTATGCCGAACAGTTGGCTCGTCAGGTGCCGAATCGGATTAAGCTCCTCCCCTATGGCACTACGTATGAAGGGCGTCAGCTAATGGTGGTGGCCGTCGGTTCGGAAGCGAACATGGCCCGTCTTGAAGAAATCCGGACGAATAACCTGAAACGAATTGGCTTATTGGACGGTAATCCAACAGCTTCCCCCCAACCGCCTATTGCCTGGCTTAGCTACAACGTACATGGTAATGAGGCCGTCAGCTCGGAAGCGTTTATGGAGGTCCTCCATCGGTTGCTGAATCCAGCTGACGCCATTTCACAAAAAATCCTTAACTCGACTGTCGTTATTCTCGACCCCGGTCTGAATCCGGATGGCCATGACCGCTACGTGAATTGGTACAACCAGATGCTCGGTCGGAATGCAGACCCGACGCCCTCGGCTCGTGAACACCAGGAGCCCTGGCCCGGCGGACGATACACGCACTATCTTTTCGATCCGAACCGCGACTGGGCCTGGCAAACACAGGAAATCACGCAGCAACGGATGGCGTTATACCAACAATGGATGCCTCATCTCCACGGCGATTTTCACGAAATGGGCGTCGAAAGTCCCTATTATTTTGCTCCATCGGCCAAGCCTTATCACGAAGATATTACCCCGTTTCAGCGGAAGTTCCAGCAAATTATCGGGCAGTATTGCAGCCGCTATTTCGACCGGAACGGCTGGCTTTATTACACCCGCGAACGATTCGACTTGTTTTACCCGAGCTATGGCGATACGTATCCGACTTACAACGGAGCCATTGGTATGACCTATGAACAGGGTGGCAGTGGCCGTGCGGGCCTGGCTATCGAAAAAGCCGATGGCGATACGCTAACCCTCCGGCAACGTATTGACCACCACGTAACGGCCAGCATCGCGACGCTCGAATCGGTAGCCGATCGACCGGCTGAAATAGTAAAAGAGTTTGGTCAGTTTTTCGACAAATCGCGTAATTCCCCCATTGGTCTGTATAAAAGCTACGTCATCAAATCCAATGGCGATGCAGGTCGGCTAAAAGCGTTGCAACAGTTACTGGAACGTAACAAAATCAGTTTCGGATACGCAGGCAAGTCACAGGCACTGCCCGGCTACAACTACACGACGCAGAAGAATGAAAAAAGCGTAACGGTAGCCGCTGAGGATATTGTTATCAGCGCCTATCAACCTAAATCGACGCTGTTGAAAATTCTGTTCGAGCAGAGTTCAGCGCTTGAAGATTCAGCTACGTATGACATTACGGCCTGGTCGCTCCCTTACGCTTTCAGTCTGCAAACGTATGGCTTGACAACACGGATCAATCCAGCGAGTAATGCGCCTGTATCAACCACGACTACGTCAACAACAGCGGCTGCTACATCAAACGCGTATGCGTATCTGATCAAGTGGCAGTCATTACCGGCGGTACAAACGCTGGCTGGCCTGATGAAACAAAAAATCAGAGTTCGGGCTGCGGAAAAACCCTTTGAATTAGAAGGCAAAACGTATCCATCCGGAACGCTGATTGTGCCCCGCACGGGCAATGAGCGTTTCGGCGCTCGTCTCGACGCACTTGTACGTGCTGAAGCGGCCCGAACAGGAGCCGAACTGACGCCCGTGCAAACAGGCTTTGTGACCACCGGATCGGATTTCGGATCGGATTTTGTTACGGGTCTGAAAGCGCCACGCGTCGGCCTGATTATTGGCGAGGGGACACCCCCACCCTCTGCCGGTGAAGTCTGGCATTTTTTTGATCAGGAGCTAAATTACCCCATTACGTTGCTCGACGGAAATACGCTTAGCAACGTGGACTGGAGCAAGCTGGATGTACTCGTGCTACCGACTAATTACAATTATGGCCGTTTCCTGAACGATAAGATCTTATCGGCGATCAAGGAATGGGTCCGAGCGGGAGGCAAGCTCATCGCTATGGAACGGGCAACGTCTTTTCTGGCGGGTAAAGATGGGTTCAGTTTAAAAGAAAAGGAGCCTTCTACCGAAACCGATAAAGCGAAAAAAGGCAACCCCACCGACTCGCTCAAATTGTACGGCGACCGCGAACGGACGGCTATTTCGGATGATATTCCCGGCAGTATTTATCGCGTCAACATCGATACGTCGCATCCCCTGGGTTTCGGTCTGACGAATGGCTATTATTCACTGATCCAGAACGCGTATAACTTTGACTTCCTGAAAGATGGGTGGAATGTAGGTTATTTAAAAGCCGACAACTACGTAGCGGGTTTTTCGGGACGTAATGCCAAAGCGAAACTAAAGAATACCCTGCTGATGGGCGTTCAAGGTTCCGGTCGGGGTAGCATTATTTATCTGGCCGATAATCCGCTATTCAGAGGTTTCTGGTACAACGGTAAACTGTTGTTCAGTAACGCCGTATTTATGGTTGGCAATTAATCTTCGGGTGGTGTCGGGCCCGAAAACCTGACACCACACAAAAAAAATTCTATTGAGTAACGCTTATGGTCAACTTGATGCGGTAAAAGCAATGACTTACCCGCTTTCCTGTTTGATGCTTAGACCTATTTATTTGGTGAAATTTCTCCTGCTTTTTCCATTTATCTTTTTATTCCTGAGTCACTCATCCTTGCTGGCTCAGAAGCAAAATGAGAACTATCAGCTTCACATCAGCCGCGCTACGTCGGCGATTACGCTCGATGGTGTTGTCGACGAAGCGGCCTGGCAGGCTGCGGAGGTGGCAACGAATTTCTGGATGGTGTTGCCCATGGACACCAGCCGCGCCCGCGTCCGTACCGATGTTCGGATGACGTATGACGCTAATACAATTTATCTGAGTGCCGTTTGCTACCACGGCTACGTAGCGGGTCCGTACATTGTCGAGTCGCTCCGGCGCGACTGGGCCTTCGGTAAAAACGACAACTTTATTTTCTTCATGGATACCTTCGACGACCAAACCAACGGCTTTACCTTCGGCACGAATGCTGCCGGAGCGCAGTGGGATGGCTTGTTGTACGAAGGGGGGAAAGCTAATCTGAGCTGGGATAACAAATGGGCATCGGTCGTGCGGAACTACGACGACCGCTACGTGCTTGAACTGGCGATTCCGTTCAAAACCATCCGGTACAAAAAAGGGATTTCCCGTTGGGGCATCAACTTCAGTCGGCAGGATCTGAAAACAACCGAAAAATCGTCCTGGACACCCATTCAGCGACAATTCCCGACGGCGTCACTGGCTTTGACCGGTGTTCTGGTCTGGGATCAGCCTCCACCGCAACCCGGCCCGAATATTTCGTTGATTCCATATGCGTTAACGGGCATTACCCGAGATTATCAAAATGGCGTGCCGACCAAGAGCCGCTTCGACGCGGGTATCGACGCTAAAGTGGCTATTACATCGTCGCTGAATCTGGATTTAACGGTTAATCCTGATTTTTCGCAGGTAGATGTCGATCAGCAGGTGACGAATCTGGACCGTTATGAGCTCTTCTTCCCCGAAAAAAGGCAGTTTTTTTTAGAGAATGGGGATCAGTTCACCAACTTTGGTTACGCAACGATTCGTCCGTTTTTTAGTCGCCGGATTGGCCTGGGAGGTGTACCCATTCGTTTTGGGGCACGACTAAGCGGTAAACTCAACAAAGACTGGCGCATTGGTATCATGGATATGCAAACCGGGCGCGTTGATGATACCGGATTGCCCGCCCAGAATTTTGCCGTCGTAGCCTTACAGCGACGCGTATCGGCCCGATCCAACGTGGGTTTTATGTTCGTCAATAAAGAATCGCTTTCGAACGAGTCTGTTACCGACAAAACTCTTTATTCCCGTTATAATCGCAATTTAGGGTTGGAGTACAACCTGGCCTCAGCGAATAATCTCTGGTCAGGAAAGGCTTTATATGTCAAATCGTTCAGTCCCGACCAACCCGGTGACGATGCCGTTTACGCGGCTAATTTGCAGTATTTTAGTCGTAAATGGCTCATAAGTGGTCAGGTTGAGTCTGTCGGCAAATACTACACTGCCGAAGCCGGGTACGTTCCGCGCAGGGGTTATGAGCGAGGCATGACAACAATAGGGTATACCTTTTTGCCAACGGGTAGCCCAGTTCTGAACCATGGTCCAACGCTGACGTCTATGTATTTTTTCGATCCAACCTGGAAACAGAGTGATAATGAAAGTACGTTGAGCTATGCCGTTACGTTCCGCAGCCGAAGCGTTTTTACGGCCTGGGTGGCCACGGACTATGTTCGCTTGCTCCAACCGTTCGATCCGACCAATACTGGCCGGGAAACCCTGACTACCGGCACGGAACATAGCTGGACAGCCTGGGGCACCGATTTTGATTCGAAACCTCAGAGCGTGTTCACGTATGGATTTTCATCACGCTACGGTGGTTATTACGCCAACGGCACCCGACTGAATCTGACGGCCGATCTGGGCTACCGGTTTCAGCCTTACGTTAGCCTGGCCGCCAGCGCGAGTTATAACGACATTCGCCTACCGCAGCCCTGGGGACGTACTACGTTCTGGCTGGTTGGTCCTCGCTTCGACCTGACCCTCACGAATACATTGTATCTGACTACGTTTGTGCAGTATAACGAGCAGCAGAAAAACATGAATGTGAATGCCCGGATTCAATGGCGCTACAAACCCGCATCGGACTTTTTCCTGGTTTACACTGACAATTATTTGCCCAATTCGGCGCAGATTGGTCAGGATGTCCCCGGGTTTTTCTCGGTTAAGAATCGGGCTTTAGTGCTGAAGTGGACGTATTGGTGGAACATCTGACACGTAACGCTGAAAACAAACTCAATTGGTGGCAGTTAAGTGTGCAACCCGCCGAAGAATAAGCGGATAACGTACTACACTCAAACCAGTCGACGTTTATGAAAACTCTGTTGCGTATTTTCCCCGTGGCCGCTGTGGCTTTGTTTCTAACGCTGTTTCTGACCAGTTGTGCAGCGATCGGTGATATTTTCAAGGCGGGTGCCTGGACAGGCGCCCTAATGGTCATCGTAGGAATTGGCATTGTTATCTGGCTCGTATCCAAATTGTTTGGCGGGGGAGGCAGCAGTAATCCCTGATAAAATTATATTTCCATTAAAAAGCCGGTCTTTAGTAAGGTCCGGCTTTTTTAATAAAATCATTCACCAATATTTAGTTTTTAGTCTGTTTACAGCATTCTTATGCATTAATCTTATCATTCAATATTTGTGATCAGTCCAGGTAAATACGGTCTCTTATTGATTGTGCTAATCTCTTATTCAGGTTTTAGCCAGCGACTGACAGCCCCTACTACGGAGGCCGTTAATTATCTGGAACGGAGCGTCTGGCGATTAACTGTACTGGCCCCTGGTATTCTTAATGAGTCACGAATAGGGCCGAAGAGCGGTGTTATGGCTTCACGGGGCCTTAGTATCGGGAGAGGCACGATTTCGCTTAACTTTAGTCCTTACATCAATACGTATGTATCAGTAGGCGGTCGCTATTTTTATAATCTTTCGCGTAGATATGTCAAAGGGAAAAGCACGAAGTTCAATTCCGCTAATTATTTAATGATCCGGACCAATTATACTTTTCCGCCGTTCCTGATCGACTATGAACCAAGAATTACTATTGGCGTATTGCAGGGACTGTCAGTCAATGCATTGTGGGGCATTCAGCGTACATTTCAGAGTAATATATATCTGAACTTCGCTACAGGCGTTAAAATTGCCCCTAATGGCTATGGCTTGGCGGGCAATTTCATAGTAGGCTATACATTTCTCAACAAAAAAGGTCCTCGTTATTGAAGACCTCTTTAGGAGAACATTTATGCTACCAGTTCCAGTAGTCCATCGCGCTGAAGCACGGCTCGCTGGCGTTCGCTCAGGTCGTCGGATGCCCGCATGAGCGGTAACCGAACCTCGGCCGAAATCAGACCCAGAATCTCCAGAATATTCTTGACACCAACTGGATTTCCCTCTTCATACAACAATGAATCGATGCGCAGGAAATGACCAAGTTCTTTCCGGGCGAAGGCAAAGTCACCCCGCAAAGCCGCTTCAATTATCCCGCAGAATTTAGCTGGAAACGCGTTGGCGATCACCGACATGACCCCTACGCCCCCAATGCTGATGATGGGAACGCCCTGCACGTCATCGCCGGAAATCAGCAGAAAATCATCGGGTTTATCGCGAGCAATTTCCATGCACTGTTCGATCACACACGATGCTTCTTTAACGCCGATAATATTCGGATGCTGAGCCAGTTCGCAAATGGTTTCGGCCGACATATTGATGCCTGTCCGGAATGGAATGTTATAGAGAATAACCGGTACAGGACTAGCATCGGCAACGCGCGTAAAGTGCTCGATAACCCCTCGTTTCCCAGGTTTATTGTAATAGGGGCAAACCGACAAAATCGCGTCGACACCCTCAAAATCAATGTTCTTCATTCCCGACACGACATCCGCCGTTACGTTGCCACCTACACCAAATACGATCGGGAGTTTCTTTGGGTTGTTTTCCTTGAGGTACTGCAGTAACTGGGCTTTTTCCTGCTTAGTCACCGTAGGCGATTCGCCGGTAGTGCCCTGAAGGACGACGTAACGCACTCCTCCCTCAGAGATGTGCCGAATAATGCGGCCAAAGCCGTCGAAGTCAATTGTTTGGTCGGCATTGAAAGGGGTTACGATGGCAACACCTACGCCGTGAAATTTGCCGTAGTGGAAACGAGTATCCATTAGTGGAGACGGGAATGTATTCTTACAAAGTTACGGGAATTTAACGGGGAAATACTCATACCTCCAACATTGCCAGGAACTCGTCTTCGCCGATCATTGGTACGTTCAGCTTCTTCGCTTTTTCGACCTTCGACGGACCGGCGTTTTCGCCCACAATCAGGTAATTCAGTTTCTTGGAAATCCCGCTTAACAGTTTGCCGCCGTTTGCAGCAATACGGTTTTCGAGTTCTTCACGGGTGAAGTTGGTGAACGTACCGGTATAGAGGAATGTCTTACCGGCTAACGTATCGCCTTCGGCCTCAACGGCTTTTCGCTCGCCCACAAACTGCAATCCGGCAACCCGTAACTGCTCAACGAATGCTCGATTTTCTTCATCAGCAAACCAGGCGACTACGCTTTCGGCAATGCGCGGCCCTGTGTCCGGCACAGCCAGTAACGCTTCCAGACTGGCACTCAGGATGGCATCCATCGACCCAAAATAGTCGACCAGTTTTTCGGCTGTCGTAGCGCCAACGTAACGAATGCCTAAGGCAAACAGCACATTGGCGAATGGTTGCGCTTTAGACCGTTCAATAGCCGTCAGAATGTTATCGACCGTCTTTTCCCGAAAACTGACAATACGTTTCTTGCCCGTCTCCTCATCCAGAAATATTTTTTCTAGACCCAGCAGTTGTTCACCCGTCAGGCTGTAAAGGTCAGCCGGTGTTTGCACGAGTCCCCGGTCAATGAGCATTTCAATTTTTCCTTCGCCAAGGCTTTCGATATTCATCGCCCGACGTTGAATAAAATGCTCGAACCGAGCCTGGCGCTGTGGTGGACAGCCACGTTCATTCGGACAATAAAAGTGTGCCTCACCTTCCTTTCGCACTAAGGGCGTTCCGCAGGCGGGGCAGGTGGTTGGATAAACAATCGGACGACTCTGGTCAGTACGTCGGTTCAGATCAACGCCCGTTATTTTCGGAATAATTTCGCCACCTTTCTCCACGAATACTGTGTCGTTTACCATGACACCCAGCCGCTCGATTTCATTCGCATTGTGGAGGGAAGCTCGTTTAACGACGGTTCCTGCCAGCAATACGGGCGTCAGCAACGCAACGGGCGTAACCGCTCCCGTTCGACCCACCTGATACCGAATACCGTTCAGCACCGTACTGGCCGCCAGAGCTTTGTATTTGAAAGCAATCGCCCAGCGTGGACTTTTGGCGGTATACCCTAATTCGCGTTGCTGATCGTATCGATTGACTTTAATAACGATGCCGTCGGTTGCCAGTGGTAGTTCGAACCGCTTCATCTCCCATTCGTTGATGTACTCCATAACCGCCCGAATGTCAGCGCATTTCTGCCAGGTCTGCGAGACATTGAAGCCCCACTGTTTCATCGCGATCAGGCTTTCCTCATGGGTCTGAAACGCTTCTGGGTCGGACAGAAACGAATATACGTAGCAGTCGAGTCGGCGCTTGGCGACGGCTGATGAATCCTGCTGTTTGAACGTACCGGAAGCTGCGTTACGTGGATTCGCCAGAAGCGTTTCGCCAATATCTTCCCGTTCTTTGTTGATCCGTTCAAACTCGGCCAGCGGCAGAAATCCTTCACCCCGAACTTCGAACAGAGCAGGGGGCAGTGGGGTAAAGGCAGAGGGTAATGGGGTATCATTTCCAAAATCAATGGCGACTTGCCCTGCAGCAGGCTCGGCCCCGCGCCCTGCGCCCCCTGCCCTCTGCCCTTCCACACGTAGCGGCACTGTGCGAATGGTACGGATGTTGTTGGTAATGTCATCACCCCGAACGCCATCGCCCCGGGTTGCGCCCTGCACCAGTACCCCATTTTCGTAGGTCATGCTCAAAGCCACACCATCGAATTTCAGTTCGCAGACATATTCGTACTCATGCCCACTCAACCCTTTCTGAACACGTTTGTCAAATTCAACCAGATCTTCTTCCGAATACGTATTGCCCAGCGACAACATCGGAAAACGATGATAAACGGTCGCAAATTCTTTACTGATCGTGCCCCCAACGCGAACCGTGGGCGAATCCGGCTGCCGAAACGCAGGGTACTGCTTTTCAAGATCAGTTAGTTCCGCAAGCAATTGATCGAACGTAAAGTCATCTACCTCCGAAACGCTGTTCTGGTAATATTGATTATTATAAAAATTCAGGAGATGGGTTAATTCGGCAATACGTTCCTGGGGGGTCATAGCATTCATGTCAACAGGCAAGTAGTAAATACGGATACGTTAAAGTACCGGTAAAATTTTGTGGTTTTGTTTCGGAATGGCCTGATTAATCAGGAGTCGTACTGGCGGGTACTTAATCGGCAGGTAATATTGGGGTTGTTTCACGGTTCATGCAAAAAAATAGTAGTTTTACAGGATAAAAATTTGAGTTTGTTACACTCATCAATCGATAAGGCTTTCTTTTTCAACCTATTACTTTCCATTGCGGTACAGTTAAACATGAATCGACCTCTTGTTGCTCCTTCCCTGCTCGCGGCTGATTTTGCCAATTTACAACGCGACCTGGAACTAATTAATCAAAGTGAGGCCGATTATCTGCACTTCGATGTGATGGATGGTGAATTCGTACCCAACATCTCATTCGGCTTTCCGATTCTGGAAGCGGTTCAAAAACATTGCCAGAAACCACTGGACGTTCACCTGATGATTGTGAATCCGGATCGCTACCTCGACGCTTTCGCTGAGGGGGGTGCCTCGGTTATTCATGTTCATTACGAGGCCTGTACGCACTTGCACCGAACCCTGTCCCACATCCGCGAGCTAGGCTGTCAGGCTGGAGTTGCCCTTAATCCGCATACACCTGTGGATGGGTTAGAAGATGTCCTGGAGCAAATAGACGTCGTTCTGGTGATGTCTGTAAACCCTGGCTTTGGCGGGCAATCCTTTATCCCCCATACGCTTCGGAAAGTAGCGAAGCTGAAACAATTAGTACTCGCCAATCGCTCGTCAGCCCTGATCGAAGTCGACGGGGGCGTCGGTCTGAACAATGCCTCAGCCCTTCTCGACGCTGGTGCAGACGTACTGGTAGCCGGCAATTCGGTTTTTAAGGCCCATGATCCGCTGGAAGCGATCCGCCAGCTAAAACACAGTCGTCAGCCATTGACAGCCTGACCCCTTTTCTTAACACTCATTGACTCAGTATAAATCGTTGCATGAAAAAATCATATCTGGCTGTCTTCTTTAGTCTGTTCATACTGGTGACAGCCTGTCGTGATCCCAAAAAGAATCAAGACGACGCCCAAACATCCGTTTCTGATACCACAGCGGCAACCCCTCCACCAGCTCCTGAATGGGCTGGTAACGCGACGATCTATGAAGTAAACATCCGGCAGTTCTCACCCGAAGGCACCTTCAAAGCCGTTGAGGATCAATTACCTCGCCTGAAGGAGATGGGCGTTGACATTGTCTGGCTAATGCCTATCTACCCGATCAGCCAGAAAAACAAAAAAGGGACGTTGGGCAGCCCATACGCGGTTGCCAATTACACAGCCGTAAATCCCGATTATGGGACAATGGCAGATTTTAAATCGCTCGTAAACCGGGCACATGCGCTGGGGCTGCACGTCATTCTGGACTGGGTCGCCAATCATACGGGCTGGGATCACGTCTGGGTAAACGAGCATCCGGACTGGTACACAAAAATCAACGGAGCCATGACAACGCCCGTCGACCCCAAAACCGGCAAGCCCACCGACTGGTCCGATGTTGCGGATCTGAACTACGATAATCCCGAGATGCGTGAGGGCATGATCAAGGCTATGCAGTTCTGGGTACGCGACTATGGGGTAGACGGTTACCGTTGCGACGTAGCAGGATTCGTCCCGAATGACTTCTGGGCGGAAGTTCGACCGCAGTTAGACAAAATCAAGACGGTCTTTATGCTGTCAGAATGGGAAGATGAACCGGACCAGTTCAAAAGCTGCTTCAACATGAACTATGGCTGGAGTATGCACAATATGATGAAAGCCGTCGCCAAGGGTGCTGCTTCTGCCGATAAGATTGACTCGCTACGGGCGGCCAACAAAAATCGGTTTCCAGCCTGGTATTATCAGATGCTGTTCACGCAGAATCACGACGAAAATTCGAATAACGGTACGTTGCAGGAATCGTTTGGACCAGGGGCCGAGGCTTTTGTTGTCCTGAGCAGTACGCTCGAGGGCATGCCCCTGGTGTATAATGGCATGGAATCGAATCTGAACAAACGGCTGCGGTTTTTCGAAAAAGATACGATCACCTGGGGTAACTATGCCAAGAGTGATTTTTACGAGACACTACTGACGCTCAAACACCGAAACCGGGCGCTCTGGAACGGTCTGGCGGGTGGTAGGGCCGTAAAGCTCCCAACAAATCACGACGATAAAGTATACGTCTTTTACCGGCAAAGCGAAAACGACCGGGTAATTGTCCTGATAAATCTTAGCCCGGAAACACAGTCTTTCACCATGGGTGGCACAGGGTATGCTGGTACTTACACCGAAGTATTCAGTCATGAATCGGTGGATGTGAAACACGGTATGAACGTAACGCTTACCCCCTGGTCTTACCGGGTTCTGACAAATTAAGGTCCAGCTATTCAATTACGGAAAGAATCTACGCTTTCCGTTCAGCCCAATCGACTTGACTACTCCATGATTTTTCCTTAGATTTCCTGACAATCTAAACGGACAATTTTTTCGTAAAGACTAATAGTCATTTTCTTCCCGTTGATTCATAAACGGCTTGTTATTTTTATCGTTTATGCGAGTTTGGAGCGTCTTGTCAATCCTGTTGATCGTGGGAGTCAGTTTACGTGGCCGGTCACAATCAATCCAATGGGCAAGCCGTGTTGTGGGTGTGTCGTCGGAAAAGACCGGAGGAACCAGCGGTGAGCAGTATAAAGCGTCGCAGGCGTTAGGGTACCCCAGCAAAGTACTCGCTTTGGACGAAAGCCCCTGTGCCTGGGCACCTCGGGAAGCCGACGGCTCAGCCGATGAGTGGATTCAGGTGGGATTTGCGAAACCGATACAGGCCCAGCAGATTGTGGTCTCCGAAAACGTGAATCCGGGTTCGGTGATACGTATCCTCGCGTATGATGAGAAAAATACGGAGCATCTGGTTTATCAGGCTCCTGGCATTCAGGAACGTACCGATCCGTTACTACGCGTTTTCCCCAAAGAGACTAGCTTTCTGTGCCATCAGCTTAAAGTTATTATAAACGGCGCGGCCCTGAAAGGGATTAACCAAATTGATGCTATCGGTATCTCAACGGATACGAAACCGGTTTCCGTGGGCATCAAACTATCGAAGGAAACGCCTAAAGATATTCAGAAGGAAAACCTCGGCAAAACGGTTAACTCGCCGGGACAGGAAGTTACGCCCGTGATTTCTCCCGACGGTCGAACTCTCTATTTTACCCGAAACTATCACAAAGGAAACACGGGTGCTGCTGATCATCAGGATGTGTGGTACTCAACCCTTCAGACCGGCACCGGAGCGGCATCCGGCTGGAGTGAAGCCATTAATATCGGCTCACCGATCAATAACACGGGTGATAATGCCATTAACAGCATATCCCCCGATGGTCGAACCATGTACCTTCTCAACGTCTATCGCCCCGATGGGGGCTTGTCGTTTGGGATTTCGAAATCCGTTCGCACCAAAACGGGCTGGTCGCAACCGGTTGAATGCCGGATTCCCAACAATTACAACCTTCACGACAAAAATCAGATGGAATTCTGCGTCTCTCCTGATGGACGCTCCATTATTCTGGCTCTCCAACGGAAAGACACACAAGGGAATCGAGACCTCTACCTGTCGCGTCAGAAAGCCGATAACACCTGGGCGGAACCCGTATCCCTGGGCAACGTAATCAACACCGCCGACGCGGAAAGTTCGCCGTTTCTGGCTGCGGATAGTCGGACGCTGTATTTCACGTCGGCTGGACATCCGGGCTATGGTAATGGTGATATTTTTGTGAGTCGGCGGCTCGATGAGTCCTGGACAAACTGGAGTGAACCGGAGAATCTTGGTCCGTCGATCAATACGCCCGAATGGGATGGTTATTTCACGATTCCCGCTTCAGGCGATTACGCTTACCTAAGTTCACGAGCGGGGTCGGTAGGTGAAGATGATATTTTCCGGCTTAAATTATTTCCTGCCATTAAACCCGATCCGGTTGCTATCGTATCGGGTCAGGTGCTGGATGCTACTACGAAAAAACCGGTTGCGGCAGCGGTGATCGCTGGGCTGTTTGGTGAGCAAACAGAAATAGCGAAAGTAGATTATAGTCCCGAAATGGGTGAATATAAATTGATACTACCCGCTCGAAAAGTTTACACGCTGTCAGCTCAGAAGGAAGGCTACTTTCCTACGACCGAAACACTCGACCTGAGCAACGACAAACGATTTCGGGAAATTCGCCGGAACTTATACGTAGCAAAAGTTGATTCGGGGCAGAAGATTGTGATGCGGGAAATACTTTTTATGCAAAGCCAGTCTACGTTATCGCCGGGAGCCAATAATGAACTTGACAGGATCGTGGGCATTATGGAAGCGCACCCAGCTATGGAATTATTGGTGGAAGGTCACACGGATAACCAGGGCGATTGGGAGCTTAATCTGAAACTCTCTGGCGATCGGGTTCGGGTTGTAAAAGAATACCTGACCGGAAAAGGAATCGCCCCAACTCGCATTCTCACAAAGGCGCTGGGCCCCAGCAAACCCATTGCCAGTAACGGCACGGAAGAGAAGCGCAAACAGAACCGTCGGGTAGAATTCACGATTCTAAAACTATGAGAACCCGGATTTTGCGCGTAGTTTTGACCCAATGTTTACCCCATTATCCCGCACTACACTGTTTTTGCTGAGCGCCCTGTTGGTGCTGGCGTTGTGTCTTCGCCTGTATCGTGTTGGTACGTACAGCATCTATTTCGACGAAAAATCGACGCTCTTGATTAGCCAGAGCGTTGTTCTGGAAGGATCTAATCAGAGAGACGTCTTCAGCAAACCCTACTTTACTCCGGCTGAATTCTGGAAGCCTAAAACGTTTACCGATTTCGTTGAAGCCAGTATCCGGGGCGACATCGGGAACAGCCCGGCCTATTATGCTGTGGTATGGCTCTGGCTGAAACTGTTTGGGCTAAGTGATACGTCATTACGGATGCCATCGGTCATCTTTAGCGTACTTATCGTCTGGCTCTTATTCGTCTTTGTCCGACGGCATTTTCAGACGGGATCCCGTCTGACAGGTTCAGCAGGTTTTCCAGCTCTTAGTAACCGTTCCGTCGACACACTGGCCCTGACGAGTGCCGCCATTGCGACGATCGAGCCGTTTTTCGTTTCTTATAGCCATATTGCTCGCAACTATTCCATGACGTTTTTCCTGACGTTGCTGGCTACGCACCTGTTCTTACTGATTCAGGAGCGCGTTCGTTCGCAGGATTCGATACGTTCCCCGGCCGCATCTGGCGCGGTTTCGTTGCCGGTGTTATACGTTGCCTATGGTTTTGTTTTTGTTACGGCTGTACTCTCGCACTACCTGGCCATTACGGTATTTCTATGCCATGGTCTTTACGCGTTACTGTACCTACGTAACAGCCGAGCCTGGATTACGCTGGGTATTACCAGTGTGGTGGGGTTAGGGCTCGTCTCGTTATGGTTTTTTTTCGGGGGCGGCAAATACACGTTCTTTACGTTAGAACAGCAAAAGAATTTTTACCGACACATTGCCCTTACCAACCCAACCGGTAGTGGCTATGGTCTTATTCTACCGGCTACCTTTCCGAATATTTCAATTCGGGCCATCCCTATTTTTTCGGATTTGTTCATCATTACGAACGGCTTAGGCAATCAGCTAACTGGTTTGCGGAATTCCATTCCAGCTTTGGGGTTGAGCGTGCTGGCCACCGGGCTGTTGCACCGTTATTTCACTGTCCCTAAACCACCGGTCTGGGTGTATGTAGCCTTCCCACTGATTTTACTGGCAGGGTTACCGGTTTATACGGTAACACCACTACGTCTGCTGGTGCTGTCCGTTTCGATCCCGTTTATTTATCTGATCGTTCGCTTCATTATTGACAACATAAACTCCGATCAGAAACGCATCGTTATCCTGCTACTGTTCCTGACGTTCATCCCGACGTTTTTTCTACTCTTTATGGCTTGGCGTTCGGGTCATACCTTCGGAATTACGCAACGGTACTCAGGTTTTTCGTTTCCATACGTCTGCATTCTGGTTGCCATGGGGTTACTGCAACTCCCAAAACTCCACTGGTGGTTTAGTTTACCGATAGCCACATTGCTAGTGCTTCAGGGTGTACACATTGGTCAACTGCTGGGGGAGATTTATGCTGATGAGTCGCCAAAGTATACCTACTTCGGCAAAGCTCGTATTGCCAATCCTTACTGGGCTTCTGCGCAACGACTGAAGGAATTGTACGCACCGGGCGATACGATTTTATACCCGAATAAAAAGCGAATCATCTACTCGGAAAAGATCGATAAAACGTATTCGCCGGTTACGCTCATTGACGCGCAAATGGTGAACGTTTATTTACCCAAAGATGCGCAATACATCCAGCGCGTCGACCCGAACGAGCGGGACCGGATTGTGCTGGTCAAGGGTAATTCGGACAAAAAAATTACTATTTTTGATTTTCAGGGCGGTATGTATCGCTACGGCGACTCTGAATAAGCTTCATCCCATCAACTAGTTATGACCTCGACCAACGAAATCACAGATCTACAAATGCTTCAGGGCCAGCTGAGACTAAAAATACTGAGTCTTTATCACCAGGCCCACGCCGGTCATATAGGCTGTTCGCTGAGCTGCGTCGATCTGATGATTGCAACGCTTGTTTTACGCAAGCGCGAACAAGATACATTTTTACTATCGAAAGGCCACGCAGCGGCTTCTCTCTACGCTTGCTTAAATCACCTGGGTGAAATTTCGGATGAAGTCCTGGAAACGTATTATCACAATGGCACTACGTTACCAGCGCATCCGGCCCCTAACCAGCATCGGGGAATTCCGTTTGCAACGGGTTCGTTAGGCCATGGCTTGCCTATCGGTACGGGTATTGCCCAGGCGGGGAAGTTACTGGGTGATGATTCCCGGGTATTTGTGCTCATGTCCGACGGCGAAACCAACGAGGGCACAACCTGGGAAGCTGCTCATTTTGCGCTTCAGCATGGGCTGGATAACCTGATCATTCTGATCGACAAAAATGGATTACAGGGCTTTGGTAATACAGCCGATGTGATGGGCGATACGGCCGATGTTCGTACCTGGAAGGCAATTGGCTTTGACACGGTTGAAGTAGACGGCCATAATGTAGACAACGTATTAACTACGCTGGATCGACTAACTGACCCGGAAAACCAGAATGGAAAACCAAAGGTCATTATTGCCCGAACAGTGAAAGGCAAGGGCGTGTCGTACATGGAAAACCGGCTCGAATGGCACTATCTTCCGATGACAGAAGCCCAGTATGAACAGGCCTGTACGGATGTGAATGAGCGGTATTTACTGGCTCACGAAACCCAGGCGTAGCTTCCGGCTGGCTACCGTTGGCTATAAACCTGCCCATTCGTTGGTCATATCCAAGCCTTTTGCCGTAATATTGCGGCCTGAATGAATCAGTTTGCACCCAATTTGCTACCTTCTGACATTACACAACTTAAAGGCCCTATCGTTGTTTTCGGGGCCAGCGGCTTCATTGGCGCCAATCTGTTTGAGCAACTTTTCCGTATCCGCAAGGATGTTTACGCGCTCACACACGACGCAACAAAAGCCTGGCGGCTCAAACTTTTAGACGTTCCCGCCGAAAATATTGTCCACTGTGATATTCTCTCCAATACGTCTGTGCAGGACGTTTTTGGTAAGATCAAGCCGAAAACCATTTTCAATCTGGCAGCCTACGGGGCTTACAGTAAACAGAAAAATGTTGGCCTGACCTACGAAACCAACGTATTGGGAACGGTTAATATTCTTGAAAACTGCACACCCGACATGGTGTATATCCACGCCGGAAGCAGTTCGGAATATGGCTTCAATTGTACAGCGCCCAAAGAAACTGATCCGGTAGAGCCAAACAGTCATTATGCCGTTTCAAAAGTATCGGCGGCTTATACGCTTGACTACTACGCCAAGGTTCATAATCTCAATACGCTTAACCTGCGACTGTACTCCATTTACGGTGGTTGGGAAGAACCGGATCGGCTCATTCCCCGGCTTGTGGAAGAGAACCGGAAAGGGCAGCTACCGCCACTCGTCTCGCCCGATATTAGCCGTGATTTCGTCTACATTGACGACTGCGTCGATGCGTTCGTAAAGGCTGCGCTACGTGTCAACGCCGACATTCGGGGACGGTCGTATAACATTGCGACAGGGCAGAAAACAACGATGCGGGAGTTGGTCGACGTAGCGCGGCAAACCTTCGGGATCAGGCAGGAGCCTGTTTGGGGAAGCATGAACAACCGCAACTGGGATTTAGCCGACTGGTACGGCGACCCGGCGGCAGCTGAAGCCGACCTGGGCTGGAAAGCCACTACATTACTCGGTGACGGACTACAGCAAACGGCCGACTGGCAAATTACTCATGAATACGAAAATCGGGTAATTCCGGCCTTCCAGACACCAACGCTCAATCCCGTCATCTCGCCGATTATTGCCTGTTACAAAGACGCTCAGGCCATACCGTATATGTATGAGCGACTGGTAAAGACCTTCAACGAGATGAAGGTTCGCTATGAGATTATTTTCGTGAACGACAATTCGCCCGATAATACAGACGAGGTGCTCAACGAAATTTGCGCAAAAGATCCGAACGTGATCGCCATTAAGCATTCGCGTAATTTTGGTTCGCAATCGGCTTTTTTGAGTGGCATGGAAATCGCGACGGGCGACGCCGTTGTGCTAATGGACGGCGATTTACAGGACCCGCCCGAAATTATTCCAAAATTTTACGAGAAATGGCAGGAGGGCTTTGATGTAGCTTACGGCGTTCGCGTACAGCGTGAAATGGCTCCACACGTTCATTTTTTCTACAAGCAGTTCTATCGATTATTTAAGCGGACAGCTTACATCAACATTCCCGTTGACGCCGGTGATTTCTCGATGATCGACCGCAAGGTGGTACGCGAACTGGTCAACTTACCCGAAACGGAGCAATTCCTGCGTGGTCTGCGGGCCTGGGTGGGTTTCCGGCAAACGGGTGTTGATTACGTACGGCCGGAACGGATGTTCGGTGTCTCAACCAATAACTGGACGAAGAACATCTGGTGGGCCAAGAAAGCTATTTTCTCCTTCAGCTTTGCTCCACTGGAATTGATGACCTATGCGGGTTTTGTACTGACGGGTCTGTCGATGCTGGGAATCGTCTGGCAGATTCTTTCGCGGTTGCTCAACTTCGATCCGAATACGCCTTATGGTCTTTCTACCGTTATCATCTTAGTTATGTTCTTTGGCGGCATCAACCTGCTAGGTATCTCATTTTTAGGCGAATACATCAGTAAGATATTTGAAGAGACAAAAAAACGGCCGAAATTTATTCGAACGATGGTCCGCAAAGGCCAGCGAGTCTACAAAACAGCGGCCGAAATCAGTACGTTGGTTGAGCAGCGGAAGAGTAAGTAAGCCGCGTGCCTGCGACTCATCAGCATAAAAGTTAAAATAGAATGCGCAAAGAATTTTCAGCCGCTATCGAGCGAATCGCGCGGGAAGACGATAAAGTGATATTCATTACGGGGGATCTGGGCTATAGTGCACTTGAGAACGTAATGGATGTAATGGGACCTCGCTTTATCAATGCGGGAGTCGCCGAACAAAACATGGTTGGCGTAGCAGCCGGAATGGCGTATAAAGGTTACAAGGTGTTCTGCTACAGCATTGCACCCTTTGTGGTTTATCGATGTCTGGAGCAGTTTCGTAATGACGTCTGTCTGCATAAGATGCCTGTTTTTCTGGTAGGTAATGGGGGTGGCTATGGGTATGGCATCATGGGTAGCACGCACCATGCGATTGAAGACCTGGCCTGTCTGAGCAGTTTGCAGAACGTAAACACGTACATTCCCGCGTTTGCTGACGAAGTGTCGCCCATGCTGGACCAAATTGTAGCCGAAGGCCGTCCAACCTATCTTCGGTTAGGGGCAGGTCCCAACACGCCTGATGGTGCCGAAACATATGGGTCATTTAAGCACATTGTTCGTAGCCCGGCTTCCATTGGCACAGTTGTTGCCCTTGGACCCGTCGCTGCCAACGTATTAACAGCCCTCCAGGACGATCTGCTGACTAATCAGTTCGACGTGTATACAGCTACCAATCTGCCACTCGATTTGCCATCCGACTTAGCCCACAGTTGGGCAGGGAAACCACTACTCATCGTTGAAGAGCACGTATCAATCGGTGGACTGGCGCAGCAACTCTCCGTCAAACTCCTCGCGGACGGAGTAGCGCCGAGCAAGTTTGTGAGCTTATCGGCGCAAGGCTATCCGAACGGACTGTATGGCGATCAGAAATACCATCAGCAATTATCAGGTCTCGATCCGACTTCCATTGCCCGGCACCTGACCTCGTTTACTTATAATTAGTTTTCGATCCATTGGTTACCTTACCAGATACCCGACAATCCCGCCAGACGCATTACGGGCTACCTGATCGTTTACTAGCAGGAGGGTTACTGCTAATTCCGATCATTGTATTCTGGTATGTCTGGGATCGGTATGCCGTGAACGTACCGAAATGGGACGATCATGTTCTTAAGGTGCTGCTGTTTAATCTTGAGAAAGAAACGTCCTTTTCAGAGAAGTTTTATGAATTTATTCGACAGCATAACGAACACCGAATTGTTTACGATCGGCTGATTACGTGGCTGGATTTTACTATATCGGGCAAGTTGAATTACCGTCATTTGATGGTTGTTGGTAATCTGAGTCTGCTTGGTTTACTCCTAATTTTTGGAGTAGTACTGGGCCGTTCGTTAGTGGGTCAAAACAAAAACCAGTCCATTGATTACCTCGCCAATGGGTTAGTGTATCTACCACCCGTTGCGTTTCTGCTTTTGAACCTATCGCAGTGGGAAAACATGTTCTGGGGTATGGCTGCTCTGCAAAACTTCACGGTTATTTTGTGGGTGTTTTGGGCCGCTTATCTGCTTTCGTTTACTCGACCGATTTCATTGCCTTTGCTGCTGGCCATTGCCGCTACGCTCACGAGTGGTAATGGGCTGCTCATCTGGCCAATCGGTTTTGCCATTCTGCTCGCTCAGAAAATCTTCCGGGCCCGATCTAGCTACAAACCGTTAGTAATCTGGAGTATCGGTGCGATTGTTATTATCGCACTCTATTTTTGGGGCTACCAAAAACCGCCCGGCAATCCGGTCGTGAAAGGCTCTTTTGTCGATTTGATTATAGGCTGGCTGGCTTTCAATGGAGCGGCTGGTGAAGCTTTTCCTTTCCGGATTGTCTTGACAATGTGCCTTTTGCTGGGTGGGGCCCTTTCTGTATTAGTTTTGGGGGCTTTGCTTTATATTCTCAAGAAAGGGTTAACCCAACGAGAACTTTCGTCAATCGATTATTTCTTTGCCGCTGCTACGGTATTTCTGCTTACTACAGCCGCCACGGTAGCTTGGGGCCGGTTAGGTTTTGGTATGAGTACGCTCATTACCAGTCGATATAAAATCTATTCGCTGCTACTATTGGCTCTTGCTTATAGTTATATTCTTGTTCAGACTCGCCCATCCCAACGAAAGTGGGTACTACGTAGCGGGCTGTTATTTAGTGTCGTGCTCATGGTAAGCTCGTACCGGATGTATCTGGATGAAGCCATATCACTTCGTCAGTATTTGCTGACAAAGCAGTTTGACTGGACGTATTCAACGAATAGACCAATCTCGGCGATCGATCCGCAAACGGCTCGTATATTAAATAACTCACCAGCTTTTTACGATCGCATCCTGCCCGATTTATATAGACCAGTTAATGGTTCGTCGGTGCCGTTCTCGTCGATCAACAAGACTGGTGACAGTTTCGTGTTTACGGATACAACAGCTGTTACATCAATCGGCCCGGATGCAGGCACGTATATTCTGGCCCGATCAGCGAAACGAATCTATCTATTTCCGACAATCCCTACCTTAACGTCATCCTGGAAAGCGAATATAGGCCTTCAGGATTTGTTCAGGAAGGGCATATCCAGCTCTTTTTCCGAAGCTGAATTAGATTCGGCAACGTATCAAATCGAACGATTAATTGTCAGGGCCGACGGTGGTTTTGAACGGCATCCCACCGACCAAACCATCACGGCGGCTCCGCAGAAACGCAGGGATATTCAAAAGAACTGGTAAATCTTCCGCATGTCTTCACCCACTCAGTCAATCACTTACCAACCTGAACAGGTAGCGCCCCAGACGTCCTGGTATGCGCTACTCCTGTGTTTGGTACCTGTTGTGTTAGTAGGCTCGACAGTCATTACGTATGCGTTGAACCTTCCTTATTGGGACGACTTTCAGGTGCAGGAGCATTTGTTGCTCTTAAAAAGTAGTACGGTTAGTCAGAAGATAGCCCATTTTTTTGATCAGCACTGGGAACATCGCATTATCTGGACACGATTGGTTTTTGTTCTCTTTGCCAAAATTAACGGTACGCTGAACTATTACGGTCTGACGCTCATTGGATTCATCGGACTGTTGGTTACACTAGGGATTCTCTTCGCTGTGTTCCGCCGATTAAGGTATCCCCTACTCTATTTTGTACCGGTGCCATTCCTGCTTGTCACGCTTCAATCGTACGAGAGTTTGATTTGGGCCATGGCTGCTGTCCAGAATTTCTGGGTACTGGCATTTGCTCTTGGCACGTTTTACTGGCTGGCACAGAATACGTCAGCTACCCGCCTACTGGCACTGGGGTTGGCCGTGTTCACTACGTTCTCTGGCGGCAACGGTGCCTTGGTGCTTATTGCGGGCCTGTTCGTATTGACTTACCAGCGTCAATGGCGCTTTCTGATTGTATGGTTTGTAGCAACCGTGCTATCACTGGCTGGCTATTTTTATACCTATCACCGGATCTCGTTTTTCCCTTCACCGTTTCGCTATCCAATAATCGATTGGTTCAAAGCTTTCTTTGTTTTCCTGGGTGCTTTCGCGAATCCATCACCTAACGTGGGTACCAGCCTCCTGAGCGCAGAAGCCACACTGGGGCTGACAGCCGCTCTTGGCGTCGTAGTCGTTGGTATGGCCGTGCTTTTTCTTATTTCGGTAATACGTCTGTTTTCAACCACACGTGTTGACATAGCCACTAGTTTCTTTCTGAGTTGCTTTCTTTTTCTGCTTGCCACAGCCGTCATCACCGTATATTCCAGGGTTGGCTTTGCTGGTCCTGGTTATTTGTTGCAAAGTCGTTATAGAATCTATTCGGCGCTGGCGCTGAGTATAGTTTATTTGTACAGCCTACATCGCTGGCGAACGAAATCGTTTCTCTTACGCTACGTTTTTGGCGTTCTGCTGATTAGTATCAGCCACAGTTTGTTCGCGAATTATCTTTGCCTCGAAGGTATTGTTAATCAACATCGGCGGGTCGTTGCCGAATACTTCAATTACGTAACCAATACACCTGAGAAAAATCAACAGGACGTTCATCAGCTATATGTTCCAACTGAGCGACCTTTTTTCAGCCACGAACTTACTACGCTGTCATCGCCAAAATGGTGGTCTGCACCGACAACGATAACGGTCGATACGGTAGATGAACAGCCCTTTATGTATACTATTGCGAAAGCCGATGCCCTTAATCCGAGCCTTTCCAGGCCTGATGACGGCTCATACATTTTCTTTAAAAGCTTATCCCATACGTATTTATTTGCCGCACGTCCGTTACGTCCATCATCCATAATCCAGTCTGGTTTTACTAACTATTTCAGCCCAATAGGGTTCGACGCACAGGTTTTAAAAGAAAAGCTAGCGCCAGGGCGGTATAGAATTGGCATTCTCACTAATCGGAATAATCGTATGTATCTTGCCATGACTAATCGATACGTTATTTTTACATCTTTGTAGCCTTTTCATCTTTCTGATACGGTGTTTCTGATGAAGTCTTTGTCTCTGATTGCTTACTACCGTACTCTTCCAACTATTCCATGCAGTTAACCGTACTTTCATCAACAGAGACTGTTCCAAAAGACAAGAATCACATTGTTCAGTTGGATGGCGTTCGGTTCCTCGCAGTCGCCTTAGTCTTATTCGACCACTGGGCAGTGACCCATATCGAATTACCGGTAGGAGCGTTGGGTGCGCTGGGTGTTACGATTTTCTTTGTACTAAGTGGTTTTTTAATTACCCGAATTCTGCTCTCCAGTAAAGATAAACTCAGCAATCGGCCAAGTGGTGGCCTATCGAAATATCTTAAAACATTCTACATTCGAAGATCCATTCGGATTTTTCCGGTCTACTACCTCACATTATTTATCCTGGCTCTTATTAACGAACCACCAGTTCGGCAAAAATTTGCCTGGCTGGCTCTGTATGGCACGAACATCTACATTTCCATCTATCATACCTGGCTGGGCACCGTAGATCATCTCTGGTCGCTGGCAGTTGAAGAACAGGTGTATCTTTTACTTCCCTTAGTGATATTTTTTGTTCCTCGCCGACACGTAACCCTACTAGCCCTTTGTATGATTGTTGGCAGTGTGACATTACGGTACGTATTGTACAAGTCTGATGCAGCCTGGTTTATCGGGTATGTTTCAACACCCACTTGTCTGGATGCCTTCGGGTTAGGCGCTCTCATGGCCTATGGTTGGTTATATGAGCGTGAGCGATTTACACGTCTTTTTCAACCCACAATCTGGATATGGTTGAGTTTAATAGGTTTTATTGGGGTTGGTCTATTGAATAATTGGATCGCCATAGATTCGCCCAGAGGTTATCATAACGTCATGTCGGATGTATGGGAACGGCTGAGCGCTTCTTTATTTGGCTTTTTCCTGATTGGCCGGGCAGTCCTGGGCTTTGGCGGGATTATGCAATGGATACTGGAAAACCCTGTCAGTCAATACCTTGGCCGTATTAGTTACGGCTTATATCTATACCACAATTTTGTATTCAACGTATACCATACGCAGCCGACGCATTTTACCGTACGAGCCTGGCGCCGTATTACCGATATCCTGCCTTTTTTACACAGCTCCTATTTTTTTCAGTTTTCATTCTATCTTACCCTAACCATTTTAGTGGCTACAGTTTCCTGGTTCTTGATCGAGAAGCCAATTAATTCGCTTAAGGATCGATACTCCTACTGATCACACAGCAGGTGTAGAATTCCCTATAGATCAGATTTGCTTTCCGCTTAATAATGTCCTGCTCGCTTAGGACATTACCCAACAACAATTTCCTATATTTGCGGTATTGATTAGACAAATTATCCGGGCTGGTACAATCATTAAGCCGCCTTATCATAAACCTGTTGACGAGCGCTAAACGTATTGTCAACCTCCTAAAGTACACTGAATGAGCCTCCTGTTGTCAATTGTAATGCCGGCTTACAACGAAGAAGAAGTAATTGAAACTGTTGTTAAGCAGTGGACCGACTTGTTGACCCGTCAGTTCCCCGCCGAAAATACCCGTCTGATTGTTGTCAACGATGGCTCCCGTGATCAAACAGGCGCTATTCTGGATCAAATAAAGGATCGCTACCCTAAACTGATGGTGGTTCATCAACCCAATGGTGGTCATGGAAACGCCGTTGTAAATGGCTATCGGCAGGCGGTTGCGCTGGATTCGGAATACGTCTTCCAAACCGACAGTGATGATCAGTTCATTGCCGATGATTTTGGGAAATTGTGGGCTAAACGTAATGAGTCGCCCTTTATCTTAGGTTATCGCGAAGAGCGCTACGATGCCCCAGCCCGATTAGTTATCACCCGTATCCTCCGCTGGAGCATTGCCCTGATCTATGGAACGTATATCATGGATAGCAATATTCCGTTTCGGCTGATTCGGGGAACATTCCTTAGGAAACTTCTGGCGCAACTTCCTACGCCAACGCCTTTTGCTCCCAATATTTTCCTGGCTGTTATGGCTAAAAAAGCGGGCTTCAATACGTTTGATATTCCCATTACCCACAAAGAACGGGTAACGGGTACCGTTTCTATTTTGAAGTGGAAATTGCTTAAAGTGTGTATTCAGAGTTTTAAAGAACTCGCTCAGTTTCGCTTCGATCTGAGCGATAAGGTTAAAGCGCTCAAAAAGCCAGAACCGGTAACAGCTTAAACTGAGAATGATGAATGGTACAAGCTATGTTCCTACTCTCCCATAGCAAACATCATGATCACTCCTCAACTCAACTATGAATTATAAATATGTTATCATAGGCTCGGGTCCAACGGGCCTTGGCGCGGCCTATCGCCTGAAAGAATTAGGCATCACTGACTTCATCGTTCTAGAAAAGGAAAACCGTATTGGTGGGCTGTCTAAAAGTTTTGTAGACGAAAAAGGATTTACCTGGGACGTAGGTGGCCACGTGCAGTTTTCGCACTACAAGTATTTTGATGACCTAATGCTCAAGGCATTAGGCGAAGATGGATGGCTTAGTCACCAGCGTGAATCCTGGGTCTGGATCGAAAATCGGTTTGTTCCATATCCATTTCAGAACAACATTAAATACCTATCCCCCGAAACCATGTGGAAATGCCTTGAAGGCATCATCCATAATTACAAATTCCCGACTAACCAGAAACCGGCGAACTTCCGCGAGTGGATTCTGGCTACGTTCGGGCCGGGGCTTGCCGATACGTTCATGTTCCCTTATAATTTTAAGGTGTGGGCCTATCCACCAGAAGATATGAACGCCGTATGGGTTGGCGAACGGGTTGCCATTACCGACCTGCAGCGGGTTACCAAAAACATCATCTTCGACCAGGACGATTTTTCGTGGGGTCCGAACAGTACGTTTAAGTTCCCGAAACAGGGCGGTACGGGCGGCATCTGGGAAGCGGTTGGCGATCTTGTCGGCCGTGAATACGTGAAACTCAACGCTACGGTCGAGAAAGTGATTGGACCGGAGAAGAAACTTGTGCTGGCCGATGGTGAAGAAATTCACTATGAGTATTTGCTGAGCACAATGCCCCTCGATCTGTTTACGCAACGGGTAGAAGGTCTGGAGTCCGAAACCGTTCAAACGGCGCAGGGATTAAAACATTCCTCAACGAACGTAGTAGGTATCGGCTTAAAAGGTAAACCGAAAGAAAGCCTCAAAACGATGTGCTGGATGTATTTTCCGGAATACAACAGCCCTTATTACCGGGTGACGGTATTTTCGAACTATAGTCCTAATAACGTACCGGACATCAATCAAAACTGGTCGTTGATGACCGAAACAAGTGAATCGGCGGCTAAACCGGTTAATCGGGAAACCTTGATTGACGACACCATTCGCGCTTTGATTGAAGACCAGCTTATCGAATCGGCCGACGACGTGATTTCAACCTTCCACATGGCGTTTGATTATGGGTATCCGACTCCATCGGTTGAACGTGACGGCATTCTGAAAGCCGTTCTGCCTAAACTCGAACCCTTTGGTATTTATTCGCGGGGTCGGTTTGGCGCCTGGAAATATGAAGTGAGCAATCAGGATCACTCGCTCATGCAGGGTGTTGAATGGGCTAACCGAGTGGCTGCCAACGTACCGGAAGTGACGATGCCCTTCCCCGAAACCGCCAATGCGATGTGGGGTAAATAAGTCTATTAGTCGATCGTCATCAGTCAATAGCTTGACATTATCGTACTATCAACTGACGACGATCGACTATTTTTAAACTATGAAACGAAGTACCTGGATCGGTATTGGTGTGGTGATTCTTCTGCTAGGCGGCTGGTTAGGCTACCGACGCCTGTTTCCCACGACACGTACCGTCGGGTCATTGGTTCCGCCGGGTGCGTTACTGATTTTGGCCAGCGACCGACTTCAGGACACGGTTTCAGCACGGACTTTCCGAACGGAAATGTCGTTGCGACAGATTCCGGTCTTCGACGAAGCTCGCCAACGCCTTGACCGGTTTCTCTACGCAGCTGCCGATACAGCCACGGTTCTAAAATTTGTATCGGGACGTAACGTTCGTTACTCGCTCCACTCTATTTCCAAAACGACGCTTGATTATATTTTTTACATTCCGATTTCGGATAGTGACCAGCCGTTTATTAATCGACTAACCAATCCTGACCCACGTCAGTACCGGGTACTAAATCACACCTTTTCGGGTGAAAAAATACTGGACTTGGTTACCCGAACCAATGATCCGGTTGGTTCATTTATCCTGACGGATGATTTTCTAGTGGGTAGTGTATCCGGCATTCTGATGGAGAACGTAGCGAAACGGATGCACCAGTCGCTGAAGATTTCGCAACCAGAGCCCAATTTCAAGGTCGATTCGGATAACCTGGCCGCTATTTCCGTACGACCAGATGTCATTCAATCACTCTTCGGGAATGTCGGCTCGCTGGTTCGGCTTTTTCTCCCCGAAGAATTAAATCTGCAATTCCGTCAATCAGCCTCTCCATCTCATTTGATTGGTTATGCCATTGACCAGATTGGTAACCGGCGCGACGTAGCCTCTCTCTTTGCTGATCAGACGCCCCGTCGTATTCAACATGCTTATCTTATTCCGCAGACAACAGCTACGTTATACCATATTGGCATTAGCAATGCTGCTCGTTTTGGCCGTTCACTAAATCAGCTGTTGGGCTCAGCTTCCAGCGATTTCCTCCGCGATCGATTCGATCAGATTAAGCCCGCGGCTAAACCGCTATACCAGGCCTTAGGCAGTGATATTCTGCTCTGCCGATTGGAATCGCGAACAGGGGCATTACGACAGGTGATGATTATAACTGCTCAAAACGGGAAACAACTGGCTGACGCCTATCAACAGGCAGCGTATCAGGCCGGAGCAAAAGCTTCACCACCTAAATCCTTTCTTGGTCATAAGCTTTTGTTGCTGAACGTACCAGAACTCCCCGCGTCACTCTTTAGCAGTCTGTTCTCAGGATTTTCACAAAGCTGGATAACGCAGCACGGATCGTCATTAATTGTTGCTAACAGCGAAGAAACGCTACAGGATTATTTGCAGCAGGTTCAGCGGGGAGCGGTATGGTCAGCCGATCAACGCCAGGCCGACTTATTGAACTCAACCTTACGACCAGCGAATTTTACGGCCTTCGTTCGTTTGAATCGCGCGCACACTACGGTTCCTACAACCTGGCCACTGGCCTGGCAAAACCTACTCGATCAGGTCGATCCGGCAACTGGTAGTCCAGCGTTGGCGAACCTGGAGAATATGGCTTACCAGGCGAGCTATGGTAATGAAAACATTCAGTCGACCGTTGTTTTGGGCCGCACCACCCGTCGGGCGAGTCAGGCTGTACTGAACAAATTACTATTGCAGAAAAAAATCAATCTTGATGCTCCTTTGCTTTCAGCACCCATTGCAGTTGGCGGACTAAGCGCGAGTTCAAACCAGTTTTACGCCCACACGAATCCGGGCCAATTTGTACTTGTAACTCCCGAAGGCGACAAACTTATACAGGGTACGCTGGATGGACCTATTCGGAGCAATGTATTAAGCATCGATTTCCTAAATAACGGCCGGTTGCAGTATCTGTTCATGACGGACCAAACGTTGTACGTAGCCGATCCGATTCATCTCAAAAAAGCCGTTGCTGTTCAGAAGATCCCATTACCTACTGGCCTCGACGTATCCTATCTGGCCAGACCGCGTGGTAATCAGCAACGAAATTTAGTAGCGCTGGCGGCTCATGTCGACGGGCATGTTTATGCACTCGATCGGCAACAGCGCATTTTTATACGGTTAATGTCTGCTCCCCATAAAAATCCGTTGCAACTACCGTTTCAGGTCATTGCTACACCAACTGGTATGGACGTTCTGGCCATACAAGCAGATGGAACGCTGAATCACTGGCAGGAAAACGGTAAACAGTATCCTCACTTTCCGGCCCGTATCGAACGGACGAATGAAGAAGATTCCGAAATTCACTTTGTTGGAACAGCTTTACAACCACCGGGCCGTTCGACGATTGAGACGATAACCGACCAGGGGCAGTTATTGACCCTGAACAGCAATGGTCTGATTGCTAAACGGACGCAGTTATATCGGCCTGTACGCCGTGCTTTATTTCGGCTTTTTCCAGATGAAGATCTAACCAACTGGCAGCTCTTGCGCCTATCGGATACTGAAATAACGGTTCTTGATCAGGGGGGAGAACGACGGTTCGATGTGCGGGCGCTGCAATCGGGGCGTAACAATGTTCGCTATCATCGTCTTGGTGCAGGCGTCGACGTAGTAAGCGTTAAATCAGGCAATTTCACTACGCTCTATGATCTGAATGGACGTATCATTGGCGACCAACCGATTCCAAGTGATTTTCCAATAACCCTACAGTTCGATGAGCGCACCAACGAGATTTATATTCTTACCAGTGCCAAACAAGCCGTAGAGTTATTTAGTATCCGACTTCGATAGTGTAGGGTTAGGGGCAGAGAGCAAAACTGAACCCGCTACCCCTAACCCTATACCCTCTGCCTTATGCGCCTACTTCGCTACATAATTTTAGCCATTGTGCTCATTCTCTGGGGTGCTGGTTTATCCACTACGGTATCACGCTATCTGTATAAGCTAAACGTAATTGTAGACGAGTACCGATATGGTGACTTATACCGGTTATCTTCACTACCCCAGTTCAAATTATGGCCGGCTGATTGTCCATCGACTGACCAGTCAAGTGACACCGCTTCTACCCATTTTTATATCATCGGTGACAGTTTTACGGAACCTCAACGGCTGAATAAATCTGATTTTCGGGTGCGTCACTTTCAACGGGTTCACTGGGGATCTAACCAATTTATCCAGCTTGATCCAGCAAAGCGCAACGTATTACTGATTGAATCGGTCGAACGGCACGTGAGGGAGCATTTTGCTCAGCCTGTGCGCGAGTTTACTATTGAAGTTGACACCAATCGTATAACTAAATATCCCCCAACGCTGAGTCAACACATTATGGCTGATTTTCGTCTGGGAACCAGTGCTGTAGAAGAGCGACTCGAATCGACATTATTTAGTCATGACTGGGCATTCTGGTTCAAAGAGGTAAAGGCTAAAATCACTCTGGATTGGTTCGGGCGAGTGTCTCCGAGTGTAAGTTTATCCAAAGATAAAAAACACATTTTTTTAAATCTAGACACCGATACCACCAAAGCCAAAGTGCTAAATTCGTCGTTCTCACCACTGACTAATCGCGAAGTAAATGTGTTGATCGATAGTATTAATGCTACGGCCGGCCGTTATCGCAAGCTAGGTTTCGATGAAGTCTATCTATCACTGATTCCTAATAAAGCGAGTATTCTGGAACCCAATCGGGGCGCCTACAATCATCTGATCGAGCGAATTCAGAGCAATCCAAATCTGCACGTACCAATCATCGATACGTATACCCCATTCCGTAATAAGCCAACAGCTGTTTATCTGAAAAGTGATACGCACTGGACTTGTGAGGGACGGTCAATCTGGCTGGATTTAGTACGAGAAAAACTCCATATTTGAGTGGATCATATCCTACTTTATTTGGAATCTTACGCTAAATACGGCAAATACGGCTCTAATTTGTCCGTGTCTTTGAAGGCCGTAACCTGGTGAAGCTGGTTGTTGTACGCGTCGTATCGAAGTTCGACATAGAAGTCGCGGAGATTATAAAGCAGAAAAATATTTTCGCCTTCGTAACGATTCGCGAGAATGTCACCCGTAAAATAAAGTGTATCGAGTTGCTGGTCGGCGGGGAGTTTGGTAAAATCAGCGGGTTGCATAGTAGACGGGGGTTGACAAGCGAAATAACTAAAAAGCGGGCGGCTCACCAAATGAGCCGCCCGACTTTATATACGACAACAAGAATAGCCATAGAATACAACTAAAACAGTCAGTCATCTAACTAGTTAACATCCAGCATTCTTGCAGAAGCTATCAAATTAAACTCTATCATACTTTTTTTAGCTGATCTTTACTTCCTTCCCGGATTTGGCTGCGGCATAAATAGCCTCGACAATTTTAATGTCGCGGAGCCCTTCCTCACCGGGAGCGATCATCGGTTTTTTGTTCATAATCGCAGCCGCATCGTCGTCCATTTGCATAGTCTGTTGCGAAGGAACTTCATACGGATGCTCAATTTTATTACTATTACCACTCCATACGGCCTTCTGACCGTTATACCCTGAATACGGCTCTACATACAGCGTACCTTTCGAACCCGTTACGTTCAGATAATTCATATTCATACCATAGCTGGTCTGAACAGCTGCCCGTGCACCACTAGGGAAAATGAGTTGCGCCATTGTTGTTTCATCAAGCCCATTCTTATATACATCGGGGCGACTTGTATATTGCTGGGCCGTAACGGCAATCGGTTCTTCGCCTGTTGCCAGCCTCGCACCCTGCAATACGTATACGCCCATGTCGTACATGACGCCCCCACCCATTTCTTTCTTCTGCTTCCAGTGATTTGTCCGAGCGTCGTAATAGGCCGCCGAGCAACTGACCATCTGAATTTTTCCGATCTTCCCGTCGCGAAGCCCTTTCATCCATTCTTGTGTGTTGGGTTCGTGTTGAAGCCTATAGCCAACGGCCAGCGATACCTTATTTTTCGCACAGGCATCGATCATATTCTGGCACTCCTTAGCCGTTACAGCCATAGGTTTTTCTACCCACACGTGCTTCCCCATCTTCGCTGCCCGTACTACGTATTCTTCGTGCATGGAGGGCGGCAACACTACGTAAATGACGTCGATATCAGGGTTGTTGGCAATCTGATCGAAGGTTTGGTAGGAATAAATATTCTTATCGGGAATGTTATACTGCTTCTTCCATTTCTCAGCTTTCTCGGGTGTCCCGGTTACGATACCTGCCAGATAGCAATTTTTGGTTTTCTGTAAAGCCGGAGCCAATAAATCAGTGCTATAATAGCCTAGCCCCACAAGAGCAACGCCAAGCTTGTCTTTAGCAGGACGTGTAGCCGACCAGAGTACATTCGGCGAAAGGGTTAACGCTGCGCTACTCAGGGCGGTCGTATGCAGGAAAGTTCTGCGTGAAGTCATAAGGATATTCGGTTTTAGGGTTACTATTCCAGATGGCATTAACTAGCACAATGGAACTTGATGGCTTAAATCTTGCTTGAAAACAGTAAACTACCAACTTCAGACTACAAACTCAACAACTTTTCTGTTATAAGGGTAGAACGCCCTATTTTTGTCCTATGTCTAAAAACGTCAATATCGGTTTAGTGCAAATGAGTTGCTCGGCAGACGTCGAAGCCAATATTCAGAAAGCCATCAATGGAATTCGCGAAGCGGCCCAAAAAGGTGCGCAGATTGTCTGTTTGCAGGAATTATTCACGTCCTTGTACTTCTGCGATGTAGAAGATCACCATAATTTCAGTTTAGCCGAAGCCATTCCTGGTCCCACCACCAATCGTTTAGGCCAACTGGCAGGCGAACTGGGCGTTGTGATCGTAGCATCGTTGTTTGAGAAGCGAGCCCAGGGGTTATATCACAACACGACAGCCGTTTTGGATGCCGACGGTACGTATCTGGGAAAGTATCGAAAAATGCATATTCCCGATGATCCAGGTTATTACGAAAAGTTCTACTTCACACCCGGCGACCTGGGCTACAAGGTTTTCGATACAAAATTTGCCCGAATCGGCGTGCTGATCTGCTGGGACCAATGGTACCCGGAAGCGGCTCGCATTACGTCGCTGATGGGCGCGGAAATCCTGTTTTACCCAACGGCTATTGGCTGGGATACTAACGAACCCGATCCGAAACAGAACGAAGAGCAGTACAACGCCTGGCAAACGATTCAGCGAAGTCATGCTATCGCGAATGGTGTACACGTAGTGGCCGTTAACCGGGTTGGACGCGAAGCCGACCAGCAATTCTGGGGTGGCTCATTCGTCGCTAATCCATTCGGTTCGCTGCTGTATCTGGCTCCGCACGAGCAGGAACTGGTTCATGTACAGCCCGTTGATCTGGCTTTGTCAGAAAAATACCGTACAACTTGGCCATACTTCCGCGACCGACGTATTGATTCGTACCAGCCGATTACGAAGCGGTATATCGACGAGTAGTGTATCGTAGATTCAGTGGATTTTAATCCGGTGCTATAACAGTCTGTTTATACCATAAAATCAGTTGAAACGCTCCTCTCGCTCTTATCTGTCGGTGAAGTTCTTTATGAAATTAATGGCCCTACTGGTTGTAACCAGCGTAATGGGGGCAAGCGCCTGGTTATGGCACCGCATTCCGCCCGCCCCTGTTGCCATAGAATTACAAGGGCCAATACCCGCTCAGACACGGCTGTCTTCTACGCCCCGTGCTCAGTTTACGCCCAACACACGAAAAGGCTACTACAGCATTGATGTAGTAGGCGATTTTACAATACCGTCAACGAAAAAAATCATTTTTAACGGAGCGGGCCGAAACTTGCATGTCGATCAGGATCGCACTAAGCTTTTCAGACGTGGTTTTTCAGCGGTTGAGCGCAGCCGAATGGTGCCGAATGTTGAAGTGTGGCCTGATGAAAATACCCCGCGCGGCTGGCAGAGTAAATTGTCAATTAGCCAGCGTGCCTACATCGTTTATCGGAATTATTTCACGCAAAGTTTTGGGTTGGCCTGGGCGGAGAATAGTGAAAAAGCGCCTGAAACAATTTATAAAAACACGTCGCCTACAGCAACAGATAAAAACAATATATACCAGGCCTGTGTAGAATTAAGAGGGCATTGCTACTATTTTGGTGACTGCGGCCCTAATGGCAACAACTGGAAAGCTACGTTCGGGACCATTATTTTAGATATGGAGAACAGCTTCTGGATCAAGCACGAACAGGAGCACGCGAATCTGCATACTTTCCTGATGAAAACTCTTCAGGAAAACGTCAGCCCTGAAACAGAACTTGGTTCTGCCGACCTCTTTGCCCACAACAGTTTTGGCTATAGCCGGGCCATTGACTATACAGCTCAACCAGATGCACTTTTTCGGTTACCGGCTAAACATACCACCACCAGTCGCCAACGCGGTATGCCCGATGAAATTGTCGGTAAATCTCCGTCTGATTATACCGATTTTTTAATGCCGGGTACGTATTACCTGTATCCGGAAATGAATTATGCAGAGCGTCATTTGTATGACGGTGACCGTCATTGGCTGGCCGCTTTGTTGGGTGAACAGGAAGTCAACATGAAAATGTCGACAAAAAAACGAATTGCCTGGCAGTGGTTATTCAATCAGCAGAACGCCGAATTCGCCAATAATGCCCAGGCCAATCATCCGGCTCCGCCCGCCATTGCAGAAGGTACTGCTATTTTTTACTGGTTTACAGGGGCTTACGGAGTCATGTTCTGGGATGATCACAAAGATCTAATTCCCGATCAGCCCTTGCCAACTGACCCGAATGAGCGAGGCTTAGGGAACGACCGTAATTATGCTTGCTACGAACATTATATTCATGGCCTTTGGCGTATTTTTGGCCATCATAGTGACCTGTTCAATGGCAAAGAAACGTATCTCAACGAAGCTACGGAGTGCTCGTACGATGGCGGAAAAACGTGGTATGGTTACAACGCTAATCAGATCAAAACGCGTGATTTACCTTTTGCCAGGGCAATTGTCAACGGCAATCAAATTCTGGTAGCGGCCACAAAAGCGTATGCTCAACCAAATCAGAAGAGCCAGATTATGGTCCGTTACGTACAGAATGGTTATCAGTTTTACACAACCATTAATTTAAAAGGTGACGAAATTTATTTAGGCCGGGCTACAATGAAACGAGCAGGCGTCCGCTGAATACGTAGCCGATAGGCAACGAAATTAACTATCGCCCTGCTGTATTGTGGCGAATACCACTAATATTGTCCCAAAATCATCAGCGAAGACAAAGTCTTTATAGTCAGATTGGTACATTACCGGTATCGCTCTCTTCCCTTCGCTAGTATAATTTACTCCATGAATCTCGGGATTGAAATTGGCGGAACGAAGCTCCAGTTAGTCACAGATAACATGACTGGCCAGATCACGCAGCGCTTCCGATACACCGTTGACCCAACGCAGGGAGCAAATGGCATTTTAACACAAATAGCGGCCACTATTCAACAACTTCCCGAGCCACCTCAATCCATTGGTGTAGGATTCGGTGGACCCGTTGATTGGCAAACGGGGCGAATTGCTACGTCGCATCAGATTGGCGGCTGGTCTGGATTCGAGTTGAGTGACTGGCTCCAAAAACAAGTACCGGGTACTGTTGTGCGCGTTGAGAACGACGCCAACGTAGCAGCTCTTGGCGAAGCGCTTCGCGGTGTAGCGACCGGCTTTCAGAACGTCTTTTACATTACGCTCGGCAGTGGCGTTGGTGGAGGAATGGTGATCAATCAACAACTTTATCACGGAGCCAGTCCGGGCGAAGCCGAAATTGGTCATCTGTGGCTTGTACCGCCGGGCGACTCCTCACCCGGACAAACCATTGAGCAAACCGTATCGGGCTGGGCCGTCGATCAGCAAATACGGGATCTGGTTCCGCAACTGCCCGATGATTCAGCCTTAAAGCTAGCTGTACAGCAGGCTCATATGGCAGGATCAATAGGAAAAGAGGCTCGATTTCTACATCCAGCTTATGAAGCAAGCGATCCGGTAGCCCGCATGTTAATCGAGCAAATTGGATCGGTAGTTGCGTTGGGACTTTCGCACGTTGTGCATTTATTTCATCCAGACGCTATTGTATTAGGCGGTGGGCTATCACTGATTGGGGAACCGTTACGGGCAGCTGTTCGGCAGGCGCTACCTCGCTTCACTATGAAAACATTCCAGCCCCCACCGATTGTATTAATTGCAAAACTCGGCGAAGATGCCGTACCGATTGGCGCGTTGGAATTAGTCAAAAACGGATGATGCAGGTAGCCAGCGACCAACTAAATAATATACATTCATACCGCATGAATAAAGCCTATTTTCAAACCTACCTTGACAAACAAAAAGCGGCTTACGATGCCATACCGGTTGACCAGGTCGAACATCTCATTACTCTTATTAAAAAATGCGGGGAAGAGGGTCGGCAATTATTCGCTTTTGGAAACGGAGGTAGTGCTTCCAACGTATCGCATTTCATTACAGACCTGGGAAAAAGTGCATCGGATAAGATGGAAAAAGGCATCGATGGCCAGCGCTTTCGATGTATGTCTTTAAACGAAAATGTATCGTGGATTACGGCCCTTGGCAATGATTACGCCTATGAGGATGTCTATGTACGACAACTTCAGAACTATGCTCGTCCCGGCGATCTGGTGCTGACGCTTAGCGTTAGCGGTAACTCACCCAACGTAGTGAAAGCAGTGCAATGGGCGAACGATAATGGGTTAACAACGATCGCCCTTGTTGGAGGTAAGCGTGGTAAACTGGCCGATCTTGCCCACGAATCGATTGTGATTCAGGATGAACACTATGGTCGTGTGGAAGACGCTCAGATGACTATCTGCCACATGTTGTGTTATGGGTTTATAGAAAGTTAGCCAAAAAAAGGTGGAGCGGAGAACAATCATTCGATCTTTTCTCCGCTCCACCTTTTTTAAGAATAGCGATCGTTGCGCCAGGGATAGGCAGTGTTTGAATATCCGCGTTCTTCCCAGAAACCAAGCTGGTTCTTCGACAGGAACTCAATACGTTTGATCCATTTTGACCCTTTCCACGCATATAACTGGGGTGTAATCATACGCAGTGGGCCACCGTGTTCGCGGGGTAACGGTTGCCCATCAGCGGTGTGAACGAGCAACACATCAGGTTTAAGTGCCTCTTCAAGCGAGAGGTTTGTCGAATAGCCGTCGTATCCGTAACACATAACATGCGTAGCAGACCCTTTCGGATCTACCAGAGCGGCCAAATCCATAAACCGGACACCTACCCACGGAACATCCAGCCGCGACCAGGTGGTAACACAATGGAAATCACTGGTATCATCCACTTGCGGTAGGGCCATCAGATCCTCCCACTTCAGCCGAACGGGGTTGTTTACCTCACCGTCAATATTGAGCTGCCATTTATCGAGCGGGATATTTGGCTGATAACCCAGGTCCAGCACAGGCCACTTCGACGTAACGGTTTGCCCAACAGGAACGGCTGGCATACCGTGGCGATTGGTCGGACCAGCACCACGTGGCTTTTCATCTGTCATAGAGGGTGTCTGAGCCATTTTCTCCTCAAACCGCCGTTTGAGCTTCATTCGGGCCTCGACAATTCTATCGGTTTTCTCATTAGCTTCCATACCGATATAAGTTATTTCTGATCGAAAAAGTTACCGTATTTCCTGAACATTCTTTTGCGAAGGATAGCCATTTTAGGCCCCTCGCACATAGCTCCCCAGTAATTTAACCTCGGCGGCATGGTGGTTTAGAATATCCTGTAAGTCAGGGTCGCTGGCATGACCTTCACATTCGAGCAGAAACCAATAGCGAAACGTAGCACCGTCTCGTAGCGGACGACTTTCAATCTTGGTCAGGTTAATGTTTCGGGCATTAAACTCCTGTAAAAATTCGGCCAGTACCCCCGGCGATTCCGTGTTCGGCAAACGCGCAATTAGGGTCGTTTTATCGTGGCCACTTGGTTGATTGACAAAATCTTTAGCCAGAATCAGAAAGCGAGTACGGTTCAGGTCGCTGTCCTCAATATTGTCGAAAAGTACGGGTACGTCGAACAACTTCGCAGCAATATGCGAACACAAAGCGGCTGCATGAGTCTGCTGGGCTGCCAGCTTAGCTGCTTTTGACGTCGATTCAACCGGTACTAATTCGGCTTTTAATCCGTCGAACGTATCGTTCAGGAATTTACTACACTGCCGAAAGGCAATATCCTTCGAGTAAATGTGTGTGATGTCAGCTAAGTTCTCAGCCTTTGTTGCGAAGGTGAAATGTACGGGAATCTGGGCTTCAGCCGCAATACGCAGGTCTTTTTCGAGCAACAGATCAATCGCTTCGTTCACAACACCCTCCTGGTTGTTCTCAATCGGTACCACTCCAAACCGAACCCGGCCCGTTTCAACGCTTTCGAATACCGATCGGATGGTTGGTAAGGCCATATACGCACTCATGGCCCCGAATCGGCTTTCAGCAGCCTGATGTGTAAAACTTCCTTCCGGTCCCAGATAAGCGACCCGTTCAGGTAGTTCGAGATTCCGGGAGACGGCAAAAATCTCCAGGAAAATGGCCTCAATGGCTGGTCGGTTCAGCAAACCATTATTTTGCTCATTCAGTCGGTCCAAAATTTGCTTTTCGCGTTCGGGTCGGTAAATAACCGTGTTGCTCGAGCGTTTGAGTTCACCCACCTGACGGACCAATTCCATTCGCTGATTCAGCAAAGTCAGCAATTGATCGTCAAGAGCGTCAATATTGTTACGGAGGGATTCTAAAGTCATTATGGAAAGGGATACGCTACGTAGTGTACAAAAGTACATTACCTGCCGCCTACTGCAAACTTTAATCCATGAAAAGCAAGCGTGTGTAATCACTTAACAGGATTAATAACCAACCGATAAGCCTTCCCCCAAAATACGAACAAGCCCGACTGAACGTTCAGTCGGGCTTGTTCGATCAACGAAAAGAGAAGTTTTTACAGCGGATTCTGTACAATCGCTTTGTTAGCGTTTATTTCCCGCCGTGGAATCAGGAACTCCCACTGATTGTCACCAGCCGGAACTTCAAAAAGCACAACTACAGCCGAACTCAAATTAGCCCCAGTTCGATTGAGCGGCAAGTTCATCCGTTTTAGATCCGTAAACCGGAAGCCTTCACCCCAAAGTTCAATACGTCGGTTGAACAAAATTTCATCAATCAGGGACGTACCCGTTTTAGTCGACAGCTTATACGAAGGATCGCGCTTGCTCACCAGATCAAACAACACGCTGGCAGCTGCGGCTGTGTTTCCCTGACGCGCCTGCGCTTCGGCTTCGATCAAATACATTTCAGCAACGCGCATATAAGGAACGTCCCCCATTGTACTGGTTGACGGCGTTCCTGGCAGGCGGAATTTCTGAGTCATATAAGCAACCCGCACACCACCCGTTGGTACGACAGAGTTGGCCGCGGTGGGTGCCTTAACCCACATTTTCGAGCGTACATCCGTCGCGGGAATCTGATCGTACAATACGCTGTTAATGACTTTTGGATCTACCCGAATATTCGTTGAATTGAAATTGCTGGAGATATACGAGTGGAACGCCCCAAAATACTCTGACTGGTCTTCCAGGTGATCGAAGCCCCACATCCATTCAGGGTTGCTTATATCCGAAAAGCCTTCCTGATACTGTGCTACACTCATTGCCGTATAACTTTTGCGTGCTTCTGCCGCAAACTTGGCTGCATCAGCCCAGTTTTGCTGAGTCAGGGCTACCCGCGCCTGAAAGCCTTTTATTACGTCAAGATTGATGTGCGACTTAAAGCTACGGCTTGATGTAAGTAGGGTAGCAGCATCCGCCAGATCTTTATTGATCTGCGTGTAAACTTCTTCGACGGTTGCCCGGGGTAAGCCTTCGGTGGTCGGCGTCAATACCAGCGGCACACCGAGTTGCGCATTTGGTTTGGTCGCGGTATTATACCGTTTACCAAAAAGCTGTACCAGGTTGAAATACGAAAAAGCCCGTAGCCCCAGCGCTTCGCCCTTTACCTGGTTCCGTTCGGCCTGTGTGCCAGCGGCATTGTCGATATTGGCGATAGCAAGATTCGCATTTCCAATAACGCGGTAATATAACCGGTACGGAAGCTCATCACCTACAGATGTTTCCGAGCGGTGTGCCTGCCAGCGTGTCTCCGGTAAATGCCAGGTGTTCGCTGTGTTTGCAATTACTACGTCTTCACCCAGTACATCCAGAATAATCATCATGGCTGGATGGCCAAAATGACCCTGCGAATCCAGATATCGCACAATCATTGCCCGGTATATGCCATTGATGGCTGCTGCTGCATTCTTTGTGGTAGCATAGGCGGCTCCAGCATCGATATTACCCGTAGGCGACAGTTCTAAATATTGTTTTTCACACGCTGTAGCTAGTAGACCTAAGGCCATTACAAGCGTCAAATATCTTTTTTTCATGAGTTGTCTGAAGCTTAAAGTGAGAAGGAAACACCCAATACCAGGCTCTTAGCCGGACTAAAGGCGTTACCGGTTACACCATTGAATTGCTGCTGAACATTCATTCCCTGCCGGCGAGAAAGGATCAGTAAGTTTTCGCCACTTACATACACCTGCGCATTCTCCAGGAATAATTTACGAGACAGCGTATTTGGCAACGAATAAGACAGTGTTACTGAACGAAGATTCAAATAGCTGGCGTCCGTAAGCCAACGGTCCGACTGCGCATCAAAATCTGTGGTCCGACCAGCATCCATCCGCGGTACATCGGTTATATCACCAGGGTTCCGCCACCGCTTCAGGATATCGACGTGCTTAGCGTTACCATAACCGCCCGCACTCATGATGGCTGCGTAAGCCGCGTCATACGTTTTGCCTCCCAACTGGTAAACAAACAAGGCAGAAAGCGAAAGACCTTTATACCGGAATGTATTGGTAAAACCGCCAGTCAGCGCCGGAATCGACGAGCCATTGTAATGATAGCGAGCATTATTCACGTTGTTCGTAAGGGTATCTCGTGTACTCCCGTTCTCTGTAATGATGGAATTGGACGCTACGTAACTGGCCGCCCGGTACAGAGCTTCACCATTCGCGGGATTGACTCCTTTATATTCTCGCAACCAGTAATCATAAAGTGATTGACCTACAGCGAGTTTTTTGGTTCCGTCAATAATTTCGGGATTCTCATCCGGCATTTTCGTGATCCGGTTCTTGATCTTGGTCGCATTCAGATCAAGACGCCAGGTAAAGTTTTTCGTACGGATCGGCTCGATACCCAACTCGATCTCAACGCCCCGGTTGTACATTGTTCCTATGTTGCGGGTAACGGTCGCTATACCATCCGACAACGGCAATGGTACGGCGAAAATCAAATTAGAGGACTGACGATCAAAATACTCGACCGTACCGGAAACCCGACCCTTAAACAGGCTAAACTCAAGTGCTACGTCGAATGCGTTGCTCGATTCCCATTCCAGATTTCTGTTCCCCAGACTCGTTTGCAGAATACCTGCTTCCGTTGCATTGTTCCAGGACCCTAAACCGTATAAAGGCTGCCAGGCATAATAACTAATTGTATTGTCCAGCGCGTTTTGACCCGTATTGCCTCCTCCATCATTACCAGTCTGCCCATACGATGCCCGTAACTTCATGGCGTTGATGGCAGGAATCGACCGAAGGAAGTTCTCCTGATCTAAACGCCAGGCACCACTCACTGAATAGAATGTTCCCCAACGTGAATCCTGGTAGAATTTGCTAGAACCATCGCGCCGAGCCGAGGCCGACAGAAAATATTTCTGGTCGTAGTCGTAATTGATCCGGGCGAAATAACCTTCTACCCGTCGCATGAAGGCAACTGAAGCTAAGTTAGTCGTCGTTGTGAAGTTAACCAGTTGGTAATTACCGTCTACAATTTGCTGTGATCGAGAACCCTCTAAGTTGTTATCACCAACCTGGAAGTTTTCATGTCCCAGCAACACATCAAAATTGTTCTTTCCAAACGACTTGTTGTAGTTCAGCAGTTGATTGAGGTTATAGCTGGTAATGTTTTGGAATTCATGCGTCGCACGACCAGCCGGGGCTCCGTCGCCCACTTCAGGATTTCCGAAGCTGTAGACGTTATAATTGGTGATATCAGTACCAATGTTCGTCGTAAATTTAAAATCCTTCAGAAATGAAACCTCTGCATAGCCGCGTGCGCTGAGTATATTACGGCGGTAATTATTCTGGTTCAGAACCGTCTCGGCAACCGAGTGGCGACCGCCAAACGCAGGTCTTGCCGGTAATCCTAAAGCAGTCAGGTTACCATAATCCCACCGTCTTTCTCCATTGGGTAAGGTCAGAAATTGGCCCGGGTTTGCCGGATCGTAAGCATAAACCGGATAGATCGGGCCTATGTTCCGAGAGAAGTAGAATGGATTCACGAATGCCGTACTACCTGCCGTTCCACCCGCATCGGCCTGATTCGATTTCGAGAGCGTTGTCGACAGGTTCGCTCCTATTCGCAGCCAGGGCTTCATCTGCGAATTAACGTTAAGTCGACCGGTAATACGTTCGTAATCTGAGCGTAGCAGATAGCCTTTATCATTCAGATACGATAGCGACAGGAAATAATCTGACTTATTCTGTCCACCCGCAAAGCTCACGTTTAATTCATCCCGATTTCCCTGCCGCATGATTGGCTTCTCCCAGTTCAGGTCATCCGGCGAAAACTTGAGACTGGCATTGGGGTTTAGCTGACCGTTTGTATCGACCAGTTGATTGTCCGGTACGTTATATACGTTGTATCCAACTAGGCTAACTAATAGCCTGGTTGCATCAGCATTGGCTGTAGCCAACGGCAAAGGATTTGTCGCTCGGTAAGCTACATTGTTCCGATACATTTCCCACATCAGTGGATAGTAATCCGATACGCCTACCCGTTCGTATTCGGGTAAGCCTCGTGTGCTGAAGCCTTTTGTATAGCGTACATTAATCGTACTCCGATCTTTCTGACCTTTCTTTGTCGTTACCACTACTACCCCATTGGCAGCGCGGGCACCATACAACGCTGTTGACGCAGCATCTTTCAAAACTGAAATACTTTCAATATCATTCGGGCTAATGTTAGCAATATTACCCGAATAGGGAATTCCATCCACCACATATAGGGGGTCGTTGCCCGACGAAATTGACCCAAAACCCCGAATCCGGATATCCGGCGCTGTACCGGGCTGTCCATTACCCGCCGTCGTCTGCACACCCGACACGGCTCCCGAAAGAGCTTGGGCAAGATTATTCACGGGACGTTTTAGTTGGTCGGCAGAGATTGTACCAGCCGAACCGGTAAATGATGCCCGCTTGGCCGTACCGAACGTAGTAACGATTACTTCATCCAGATTAGACGCATCAGGTGCAAGGCGAATCGCAATAGTCGATTGATTTCCTATCGCAACTTCCTGCGAAGCAAATCCAATAAAACTGAATACCAGTCGACCGCCAGTTGGTGCACTTAACCGGTAATTTCCGTCGGCATCGCTCGTTGTACCCCGCGTTGTTCCTTTGAGCTGTACACTCACACCAGGTAATGCCGATCCATCTTCTGATGACGTAATACGGCCGCTTATAGCCACATCCTGTGCTAACGCTGGCAAACAGAAAAGAGCAGTCAGTAGCCAACTGCCAAATAAAAGTTTACTCATGAAGTATTGGTGATAAAGTGTTTTGGATGTTTTCTCAATCGAGACATCAAAATTATTAAAAGGAGATTAATAACAGTATAAAATTTTTAACATTTACCTATTATAAATACAAAATATTGATTTAATACTATTACCCATAATTAAGTATAGATATAAAAGTATTTTGTAACAAATCTGCTAATATTCTGTGTTGGCATTAATCTTTCACCGGCCGTAACAACAAGCTAAACAGCTACACCTTTATCACCTGATCCGATTTTCTTGCATAAAAAAACATCCACTACGTATAGTGGATGTTTTGACTATTCATTCTATACTATTGTTCTTTTTAGTTGACCAGCACGGCTTCTTCGATGTCTTTTTCGATACGCAGATTATCAATAATAAATCGCTGTCTGTCAGGTGTGTTTTTGCCCATGTAATAGCTAAGCAGTTTAGCAACAGAGGTTTCTTTCTCCATAATAACAGGCTCTAACCGCATGTTCTCGCCAATAAATAGCCCAAACTCATCTGGAGATATTTCACCTAAACCTTTAAAACGAGTGATTTCAACCTTTTTTCCACCCTTTGTCAGTTTGTCAATTGCCTTTTGCTTTTCCTCATCTGAGTAGCAATACGTTGTTTCCTTATGGTTTTTAGGGTTACGTACCCGAAACAAAGGCGTTTCCAGAATGTACAGATGACCATTACGTACTAAATCCGGAAAAAACTGTAGAAAGAACGTCAACATCAACAACCGGATGTGCATTCCATCGACGTCAGCGTCGGTAGCAATTACAATTCGATTATAACGAAGCCCGTCTAACCCATCTTCAATATCTAATGCGTGCTGCAGTAAATTGAACTCTTCGTTTTCATAAACCACCTTTTTGGTTAGCCCAAAGCAGTTGAGCGGCTTTCCACGCAGACTAAATACCGCCTGAGACTGGACATTACGTGATTTAGTAATCGACCCACTGGCCGAATCCCCTTCCGTAATAAATAACGTAGACTGATAGCGGTCTTCCGCTTTCAGATCGGGCAGGTGATTTCGGCAGTCGCGCAGTTTTTTGTTATGCAGACTTGCTTTTTTAGCCCGATCATTGGCCAGCTTTTTAATACCCGCCAACTCTTTACGTTCCCGCTCCGATTGTTCGATACGCTTTTTAAGGGCATCTTTAACGGTGGGATTCATGTGCAGAAAATTATCCAAACGCTCTTTTACAAAATCGAGCACAAAGGATCGGACCGTCTGGCTATCAGTGTCAGGAGCCATGTTAAGCGATCCAAGTTTCGTTTTTGTCTGGGATTCAAATACGGGTTCCTGCACCCGAATGCTAACCGCGGCAATGATTGATCCACGAATGTCGGCCGGATCATAATCTTTGCCAAAATGTTCGCGTACCGTTTTTACGATGGCTTCACGTAGTGCGGCCAGATGCGTTCCTCCCTGCGTCGTATACTGCCCATTGACGAACGAATAGTATTCTTCGCCGTACTGATTGCCGTGCGTTAGGGCAATTTCGAGGTCATTTCCTTTTAAATGGATGATTGGGTAACGTAGCGAGTCTTCGTCTTTTTTAGTTTTATCGCGAAGCAGGTCGAGCAACCCGTTCTGCGAAATATATTTTTGCTTGTTAAAGGCAAGCGTAAGCCCCGCATTCAGATAGCAGTAATTCCAGATCATGTTTTCCAGAAACTGCGGAATAAAATGAAAATGCTTGAAGATTGTATCATCGGGCTCAAAGCAGATTAACGTACCGTTTCGTTCGCTGGTAACGTCTTCACCCTGATGTAAAAGGATTCCCCGCTCAAACTCAGCCCAGACAGTACGACCATCGCGGAACGACTGAACCCGAAAATAGGTAGAAAGCGCGTTGACTGCTTTTGTTCCGACTCCATTCAGACCAACTGACTTCTGGAAAGCCCCTGAATCATATTTACCGCCAGTATTAATTTTGGAAACCACTTCAGCAACTTTTCCGAGCGGAATGCCCCGACCATAATCACGTACCTCAACCCGATGATCGGTCACGCGCACATCGATCGTCTTACCGAAACCCATTACGTGTTCATCGATGCAGTTATCGATGGTTTCCTTAATCAGAACGTAAATACCATCATCGGCAGCGGACCCATCACCCAGTTTACCGATGTACATCCCCGGCCTCAGGCGAATATGTTCTCGCCAATCAAGCGAGCGGATACTATCTTCGTTATATTGAACAGACGAATTCGGTAATTCTACCATACTAATTTGTGAACAAGAAAACTAAAACGGGCTGTACTATGGAACAGCCGCGTCAAACCAACATTAGAAAAGTTATACCTTACGTTATCAGAACATGAAATGTTCCGCTCGATCAAAAAACTATTTAAAATCCAGCAAAAGTTCACTTACTTTGCCGACTGAACTGCGCTGTGTACTATACAGGCCAATAGATCGTTAGATACAGAAGTTAATCTTTGTCATGGCTCTTTTCGTACGACATCTTAAAAATATGCAAAATCCGCCAAATATTCACATCTTAATGCTAAATTTTTTTCTTTTTATTAGACCTTTCTTCAAACGCCAGTTTATCATACGTATTGCGGTTTTAGTACTCTCTGCTGTTGGACTAACCGCCCAGGCTCAGATTATAGCGCCCAGTAGTGGGGCAACAACGGCACCCAGTAGCGGGGCCGTGACAACACCCGGCGCCATTCGCTCCGGTGCAACGACTCCCAGCGCTGTGCAAAGCGGGCGGGGCGTTACCTTACCAGCAGGCGTTAACCCCAGTAACTTACCGGCTAACGCCCAGCAACAGCTGAATCAGCTCAATAATCAACGTAATGGGCAAACCCAGGGTCAGCCAAATGGCCAAACGGGTCGGAGCAATGCGTCTAACGCAGATCCAACAGCGGCAGACCCGAACAATCCAAATCAGGCTAACGACCCTAACAACCCAACCGATCCGAATCAGCAGACCAGTAACACAAACGTAAAAAGTGAAGAAGATCGGGCAAGGGAAGAAGCTCGCCAGAAAGTATTTGGCTACTCGCTCTTTAACGATCCGGCAATGAAAACTACGTTTCAGCCGAATACCAACATGGCCACGCCCCGTAATTACGTTATCGGGCCAGGCGATGAGTTGAGAATTCGTCTTTACGGATATTCGGAGGTCGATTATACGCAGAAAGTTTCTCCTGAAGGCGCTGTATACGTAGCGCAGGGGTCAGGGATTGGCCCCATTCAGGTAGCGGGCTTAACGATTGAACAGGCCAAAGCGCGTTTGGCCAGTCGTTTGTCCACCAAATTCGCTGGCTTACGAAATTCATCATACGGTCCCCAGAATACGTTCTTAGAATTGTCACTGGGTGAAATCCGTAGTATTCGGGTAACCGTAACGGGCGATGCCGTTCGTCCGGGTACGTATACGTTATCCTCGCTATCGACTGCGATGAACGCCATTTACCAGGCTGGTGGACCCAACGATATTGGTTCGTACCGGAAAGTGCAGCTCATTCGTAACAACCGCGTAGTGGCTGCCCTGGATTTATATGATTATCTGCTCAATGGTATTCAACGGAATGATCTTCGCTTACAGGATAACGACAATATCCGATTTACAACCTTTAGCGAACGGGTTGAAATCAACGGAACTGTTAAGCGAAACAATATTTTCGAGATGTTGCCCAGCGAAACGCTTGACCGGCTTCTCTTCTACGCAGGTGATTTCACGGCCAACGCCTACCGAAATCGGCTGAAGGTACGCCGGGTAACGGATCGTGAACTTAAGGTTATAGACGTAACGACACCCGAGTTCAAAACGTTTGCTCTGCGCGATGGCGACGTCGTTACGGCTGAGCAGGTTCTTGATCGCTTTGAAAATAAAATCACTATTGAAGGCGCTATTTATCGGCCAGGCGAATATTCACTTGACAATAATCCAACGCTGAAGAAACTTATTGCCAACGCCGAAGGATTGAAAGGGGATGCCTTTACGGGACGTATCAACATTATCCGGACTCGGGAAGATCTGGCCATGGAGCAACTGTCTGTCAATCTGGATGCGATTCTGGCGGGTACGCAGCCTGATTTACCACTACAGCGGGAGGACCAGGTCATTATCACATCGCGGTTTGAGCTAGCTGAACCAGCCAGTATTTCGGTACAAGGCGAGGTCAACAAACCGCTTGAGGATATAGCTTACATGGCCAATATGACCCTGAATGATGCCCTGCTGAAAACCGGAGGCCTGCGCGAATCAGCGGCCGCTTCCAAAGTAGAGGTTGTACGGCGAAAAAGAGATGCCGACCCCAGTTCGAAAACGGCGCAAATAGCCGAGGTTTTCACTTTTAACGTTAACCGGGACTTATCGCTCAATGCCGATGATAACAAGTTCGTCCTGGCGCCTTTTGATCAGATTGTAGTACGTCGGTCCCCAAATTATCAGATCCAAACATTTGCGGGTGTAGAAGGCGAGGTGATCACTCCGGGCCTTTATCCAATCAAAACAAAAGACCAGAAGATTTCGGATCTGTTAAATCAGGCAGGCGGACTCAGCCCTTTTGCTTACGTAGAAGGGGCTACGCTACTTCGGGCCATAACATTAAGCGAGGATGAAATCGTACGAAAACAGGCTATTGTTGATGAAGTAGGTGATAATGATACGAAAGTTGTTGTTGAACGATCAGAGATTTCGCCGAATAAGCTCGAACCCATTGATATTAACCTGAAGAAGATTTTAGCTAACCCTGGTTCTTCTGAAGACATTCTGGTGCAGGAGCATGACATTCTGCGTATTCCTAAATTGCTCGAAACGGTACGTGTTCAGGGTGAAGTCCAGTTACCTAAAACCGTTAAGTATCGGACTGGACAGACCTTTCAGGATTACATCGGCGATGCAGGTGGTTTCACGACCAGATCACAGCGTCGTCGGTCATTCGTGGTTTATGCAAACGGATCAGTTGACCGAACCCGGAAGTTTATGTTCTTTAACATTTACCCACGGGTAGAGCCCGGCTCAGAAGTCATTGTTCCGAGACGTAGCACAACACCACTTACTCCTCAGCAACTCTTAAGTTCGACAGCGGGTACAATATCGTCGCTGCTTTCAGTGATCGGTTTAATTATTGCTTTAAGTCGCGTAGGACGATAAATTTCATCAGGACATGACCCCAAATAACCTGACAACTAATGCCTCTCCCCTGGTAACGAACCAACCGCTACCACCGGATCAGATTTCTCCAAAATCAGTTCTTCTGCGTGTCGTTCAGTTAAAATACATAGCTCAACGTAACTGGAAAATACTGCTCGCTATGGTCATTTTGGGAGGAGTGATTGGGTTTATTTATGACTTAACCCATAAAAAGCCTCCTATTTACAATGCCTCGATCCTGTTTAACCTCGGAGGAGGTTCCAGCGGAGGAGGTGGTGGGCTTGGCGATCTAAGTCAGTTAGCTGGTGCTTTTGGCCTGGGTGGTGGCGCTCCTGATGCCAATATCTTCACCGGCGATAACTTTCTGATTTATGCTACATCAAGACCGATCGTGGAGAAAACATTGATGCAGCATGATACCATCAATGGTAAAGACACCCTTTTGGTCAATTATTACATCCGGCATAGTGGAATTCGGGATAAGGAGTGGGAGGACGACGAAAAAATGCGCTCCTTTTATTTTGATCGAGCCAAAACTCCCACTGAATACACCAAGCAGGAGCAGATGGCTATGGCTGCAATTTATGGTCGGATCACATCAGAGTTTTCGCTCAAACAGCCCGAACGTAAATCTTCATTTATCGATATAAGTGGGTTTATGGAAGATGAGCAGTTGACCGCTACATTTATCCAAAAACACCTACAAACGATCGAAAAAGATTATCAGAGCAAACAAACGAAAAAGACGCGGGAGATGTATAAAATGCTTCAGGATCGTGTCGATTCGCTTGCCAGAAAAATGACCGGTACTGAAAGTGCCCTGGCGCGCTACATGGACCAGAATCAGCAGATGGTTGTTGCGCAGGGTAAGATACAGGAAAGTAAGTTAACCCGTAGTTCATCCTATTTACAGGGGCTGTATTATTCGGCACTGCAAAGCGCAGATAACATGCGGCTCTCGCTGATTCGGGAAACTCCACTGTTTACGATCATTAAGCCGATTTATTTTCCTCTTTCATTAGAGGTAAAGGCAACGGTTGGTATGCAGGCTGGCATTGCCATAAGTCTTGTTCTGGCTATAGTCGTCATCTTCCTGCGTGAGACGTTCCGCTCGATTATGCAAGAGTAATAAAAACTACTACTGACCTACGAGTTAATCCACCATCCTGATGTACGTGTGTTATAACTCGTTGATTAACTGAATGTCTGCGCTGGCGGACCCAATATAACACACTACCTACTTTTGAAAACGCAAGAAGTAATTATTCAGCCTGGTCGTTCTGAGCGGCATTACTGGCGGGACTTGTGGCGCAATCGCGAATTGCTGATCATCTTGTCAATGCGCGACATTTCAGTACGTTATAAGCAAACAGCGCTTGGTACAGCCTGGGGCCTTATTCGTCCGTTACTGACGATGATGGTTATGGTACTGGTTTTCAGCAAGATTGCTAAATTACCGGCCGATCCGGGTATCCCTTATCCGCTAATGGTACTGGGCGGTATTACGATCTGGACGTTCTTCTCAACAGCCTTTACCCAGATTAGTAATAGCGTTACGTTGAATGCCAACCTGGTTAGCAAAGTTTACTTTCCGCGGCTGATTATGCCCCTGAGCGCCATTGCCATAAGCTTTGTCGACTTTCTGGTTTCGCTAGGTCTCTTTGTCTTATTGGCCATTTGGTATCGATTCATGCCTGACTGGCATTTGGTCTTTTTACCATTTTTTATTTTACTTGCTATATTAGCTTCCTTTGCGTTCGGGTTGTTCTTTGCCGTTGTTAATGTGCGATTTCGGGATGTAGGTCAGCTAATTCCATTTTTAGTACAGGTTGGTTTTTATGCCTGCCCTATTGCTTATAGTAGCCGACTCGTTGCGGAAAAGGGCGATGTGTGGTGGGTGCCTTTCTATTGGGCAAACCCAATGGTGGGTATAATTGATGGGTTCCGCTGGTCATTGTTAGGAGAAAAAGCTTATTTCAATCCCGAGAGTTTGCTGACATCTGTCATCACGATTGCGGTTTGTTTGAGCTTATCACTCGTTTTCTTTCGAAAACGAGAAAATACGTTTGTTGATGATATTTAATATAGCCATTAGTCAATAGTTGCAACAGATAGTAAACCCTTTACTTAATTGACAGCTATTAACTAATGACTGATGACTTCTACTATGTCTGTCATTACTGTCGAGAATATAAGCAAGCAATACATTATTGACCACCAAAAGGGCAAAGGCGGCACTACGCTCCGTGATATGATTACGGAAAATATCCGATCGCTTTTTGGGGGTAAAAAAGAGCAGAATGGCCTTACCCATGAGGAATTCTGGGCGCTTCGCGACGTCAATTTTTCAATTGAACAGGGCGATCGCGTAGGTATTGTTGGGCACAACGGAGCCGGAAAATCTACGATGCTCAAAATTTTGAGCAAGATTATTGAACCAACTACGGGGACGGTACGTATCCGGGGGCGGGTGGCTAGCTTACTGGAAGTGGGCACAGGTTTCCACCCCGAATTGACGGGCCGCGAAAATATCTACCTCAACGGTTCACTGCTGGGCATGACCCGTAGTGAAATCCGGAAACAATTTGATGCTATTGTGGCTTTCGCAGGGGTTGAAAAATTTCTGGATACGCCGGTTAAGCGCTATTCATCGGGTATGTATGTTCGGTTAGGCTTTGCTATCTCAGCCCACCTTGATCCCGAAATTATGATCGTTGACGAGGTACTGGCTGTAGGTGACGCCGAGTTCCAGAAAAAAAGTCTCGGAAAAATGCGGGACAACTCAGCCAGCGGTCGGACAGTTATTTTTGTTAGCCATAATCTAACGGCTGTTCAAGCGCTCTGTAACAAGACTCTGTATTTTGAAAAGGGGCAACTTATTGAACAGGGTGAGACAAATCAGGTCATTGCTTCCTATTTGAGTAAAGTATCGAAGACACGGCTAACGCGTCATTGGGACACGCCGGACGAAGCACCTGGCAACAAGCTGGTCCGTATCCGTCATATTGAGCTGACACCAGACTACCAGGACAACCTGACTCATATTGACGTTCGCACATCGTTTACAGTCCGATTTGAGTTCTGGAATCTGATGGATCGTGCCAACTTGAACTTAAGCCTGCATTTAAATTCGCTGACGGGTGAGTGCATCTTTAACATTGGCACCCAGTCGCAGCCCTACGGTAAAGGGTTGATCGCGGGTGAATGTACCATTCCGGGATATTTCCTGAACGATGGTTCCTATACGATCTCGGTTATGGTTGTCAAGGATACGGTCACACCGATTTATGTTATGGAGGAAGGCATTACCTTTGACGTAGAAGACTATCGCGAAGGCATTGCCTGGTATGGTAAATGGCCGGGCTTTGTACGTCCGCAGTTTCCTTTCCAGATGAAAATGCTGGAACCCGTTGTTAGTGAGCAATAAATAGGTAAGTAAACCCACAGTGGTTTTCATTAACACCTATTGACACTCGTTAATGACTGTTCACTACTAACTATTCACCGACTGATGATTAACGTCACGAAATCATATCTACCAGACCTGGACGAGTACACCAATTACCTCAAAGGGATTTGGGAGCGTGTTCATTTAACGAATGATGGTCCACTTCTGCGCGAATTGGAAATGCAGATGAAAGAATTTTTGGGCGTGAAGCACTTGAAATTCTGTACCAATGGTACTATCGTTCTCCAGATGGCGCTTAAAGCGTTAGATATTACAAAGGAAGTTATTACAACCCCCTTCTCCTACGTAGCGACCACGAATGCCCTTCTTTGGGAAGGTTGCACACCTATTTTCGCTGACATTCGTCCAGACGATTATAACATCGATCCGGATAAAATCGAGCCTCTTATTACCGAAAATACACAGGCTATCCTGGCAACGCATGTCTATGGAAATGCCTGTCAAATAGAACAGATTCAGGCCATTGCTGAGAAATATAAGCTGAAAGTGATTTACGATGCCGCGCATACATTTGGTGCTACGTATAACAACCGCTCAATTTTGAGTTATGGGGATTTGAGTACCTGTAGTTTCCACGCGACCAAGGTTTTTCATACGGTTGAAGGTGGTTGCATCGTAACCGATGATGACGCTCTGGCGGAAAAACTGCATTTCTACCGCTCTTTTGGGCATCGGAATGACGATTATTTCAGCATTGGCATCAATGCTAAAAATTCGGAGTTTCATGCGGCTATGGGTTTGTGCGTGCTGCCTAAAGTACCGGCATTGATTGCGGCTCGTAAACAGGTGTTTGGTTATTACAACGACCGACTGGATTTCAGCAAAATTACCCGCCCCTCGCTAACACCGGGCGTTGATTATAACTACGCCTACTATCCGATTGTATTTGACTCGGAGGAGACGTTGTTACGTGTCGTGGATTCGCTGAAGGCTCAGAACATTACGCCACGCCGGTATTTTTATCCTTCGCTCAATACGTTGCCGTTCGCCATTGCCTCAGGAAATGGAAAGGAGCAATCCTGTCCCATTTCAGAAGATGTAGCGCTCCGCGTACTTTGCCTACCACTTTACCCTGACCTGACAGAAGCCCAGGTTGACCAAATTTGCGGGATTGTGAACGAGGCTATTGCCGTCGTTAGCGAAAACGTATAAAGTATTCCCCCGTTACTATTTCCTGCGGCTTATCGACGCAATCGTTTTGCTTCGCAACAGTCCACATGGTGTAGTTCTTTATGACCATTTTCTACCTCATCGCGCTTTTTCTATTTATTGGTTACGTCGGGCGGCTGTCGATGCAGCTCTGCCGTCGGTCGTTAACGGAATGGTGGCTAACCACCTTTTTATTAGGCGCTGGCAGCGTTATTCTCACCGGTTTTATCCTTTCGGCTCTGTACCAGACAGCCAACGCACCCGTCTGGGCAGGTTCAGTATTCATTACGTCGACTGTCCTTAACGCGATTCTTAAACGGCTTCTACCAGTCCAGGACCGGTTTTCCGTTATGGTACTGGTTCGCGAACGATGGGGTACCGCTCGGGAGTGGTTCAGCCAGCTATCGACCTATAGCCGTTTCCTGTTTTCTTCGTTATTTATTACGCTGGCTATCATTGCCATTACGAATCTACTGACCGTCTTTTTTACCGTCCCGAATGAGTGGGATAGTATGACTGGTCACCTGAATCGGGTGATGCAGTATATTCAGCGAGGCACGATGCGGCATTTTGGCGGTACGAACTGGAATATAGACACGTATCCGAAAAGTGTCTGTACGCTTCAGATTTATGCCTTTCTGATGACCGGGCATTTTGAGAATGGCTTTAAGTTTATTCACCATCTGAGTTACTGGACGGCTATTGTATCCGTATTCGGTATCGTCCAACGTATTGGACAAAACAAGTTATCAGCCAGCTTCTTCTGTGCACTGGCCTACGCGCTGCTCCCCGATTTTCTGATGCAGTCGATTACGACTGAAACCGATATTGTGCTGACAGCTTACCTAAGTATATTGCTCTACATGCTGTTCGCTTATCACAGTTTCCGGGCAACAGACCGGTCGGCAAACCGCTATCTTTATTTAGCGGGGATGGCGTTCGGGATTGCGTATGGACATAAAATTACGTTTACACTATTGCTGCCGTCGGTATTTACCATCATGGTTTATACCGTATTTCTATCACCATCCTGGGCCACTACGTTCGCGCGCACGTGGCGGTTAGGAGCAGCCATCGTTGTAGGGGTTTGCTTATGGATGTTGCCGACGGGTTATCTTAAAAATATTGAAGTATTTGGCCATCCCATTGGTCCGCCAACGGCACTGAAGCACCAGTCGGTTGAGCGGGCAGGATCGTTAACGAATTTACTTGAGCAAGGTAGTCGTAACGTAGTGCGCTATGGCTATGACCACATCAACTTAGATGGGATTCGGAACCTCGCGATTGGAGCCAGACTAAACCATATTATGCGGGAGCCGCTGGTAGTTTTGGAGGACAAACTTCATATGCGGCTCGATGAAGAAACAGATTTTTCCATTCAGCCTTTCGCTTTCGACCGGAAGTTTGTGTTCTACAATGCAAATCCGTATTGGGGCATTTTTGGCTTCGGGCTCGTATTCCCCTTACTAGTTCTGGTACTAATCCGTTACGTACGCTCCACACCGCATATCTTTCTAGGCATAGCTCTGGGATTACACTTTGCCGCTCTCGCCTACTCAGCCCCTTACGACCCGTTCAAAGGCCGCTACTTTATTGAAACAGGTTTGTTTGGCATTACGTTTCTGGCGTTACTATTCACCAACTCCCGCGTGTCGGTAGAAAATCCGGGACGCGTTAGCTGGAAAGGCTACGTAGGATTAGTAACGGTGTTGGGCTGCCTCTCTGCGCTGTTGTGTATCTTCCTGAATACGCGCGCACTACCCTTTGCCTGGACAGCCCCGGACGGACGGTCGTTCCAATCAGCGTTTAAAGCAGACCGTATTCGGCAAATGACGCTGGGCCGCCCGGATACGTACGTTCCTTACAAGCGCTTCGATGAACTAGTCCCCGAAAATGCGGTTGTAGCGCTTGGTACCATCAACGACGATTACGAATACCCACTCTATGGCCCGAACTTATCCAGAAAACTCATTGCAATTAATCCTTTTGAGCAGGGTCTGAGGCCTATTCCTGAAAATGCTGATTATCTTTTTTTTGATAAAAGCGTTATTGCCCCTAAGCCCGGCGACATACGATTAGGCACCGATACAACCATGCGCGATGCGGTTATCGTACCGGGAGAAGATTATTATTTACGAAAACTAAAGTAAAGACGTACCAGTACTTGATCAATTCAATGGTTTAAAAAAAGGTACCACGGGTTTTAACCCGTTCTGGAATTGTCCCAAAAAACGGGTTAAAACCCGTGGTACCGGCAATAAGAATTAAATTGGAGCAGTACTAGTTTGCGTCGTTATCTAAACGCCACACCTATGACACTAGCCATCATGCAACCTTATTTTCTGCCTTATATTGGCTATATGCAGTTGATGAGTGCGGTTGATACGTTCGTATTGTACGATGACGTAGCGTTTATCAATCGGGGCTGGATTAACCGTAACCGCCTGTTAATTAACGGGCAGGAGTACCTTTTTTCGGTTCCGCTAAAAGATGCCAGTCAGAATAAGCGGATCAATGAAGTGCATCTGGCCGACGATCCGAAATGGCGGGGTAAACTCCTCAAAACGATTGAGCAGGGGTATCGTAAGGCTCCCTTTTACCAAACGGTGATGCCACTAACCGAAAAAATTGTCAACTTTACGACAGACTCTATTGCCGACATGGTCCATTTCAGTTTGGTCGAATTGAATCAATACCTGGGTCTGACTACCCGATTGGTGCAATCTTCCGCCGTTTATAACAACGCAGACCTGAAAGCCCAGGAGCGCATTCTGGACATTTGTCGGCAGGAAAACGCAGCACGGTATATCAATCCTATTGGCGGTACGGAACTGTATGATAAGCCTACCTTTGACCAGGCAGGTATTGAATTGAATTTCATTAAATCGAAACGAGTCGAATACCCACAGTTCCGTAATGAATTTGTCCCCTGGCTATCGATCATTGATGTACTGATGTTTAACGATACTACGGTCGTCAGAGAAATGCTAAATGAGTACGAATTGGTGTAAATATTGACTGAAGACTGATGAATGACTCAATCCATTCATCAGTCTTCAGTCTTCAGTCAAAAACGCATGGCAAAAGTTATCATTTTCGGGGTGATGGATACGGCTGAACTGGCCCATTTCTACCTCACTCACGACTCAGAACACGACGTAGCGGCATTCACCGTCAGCCGTGAATACATGACCGGCACCGAGTTTCAGGGATTGCCTCTGGTTGCCTTCGAGGAAGTCGAAACCTTGTTTTCACCCCAGGAATACAAGTTTTTCGCGCCGATGACCGGTCGGAACATGAACCGCAATCGCGAACGAATTTACCTGGAGGCCAAAGCCAAAGGCTATGAATTCATCTCCTACATCAGTTCCAAAGCGACTTTGTTCGGTAATCAGATCGGCGAAAATTGCTTTATTCTCGAAGACAATACGATTCAGCCATTTACCACGATTGGCAATAACGTAGTGCTTTGGAGCGGTAATCACATCGGGCACCATGGTCAGATCAAAGACCACGTTTTCTTTACGTCGCACGTGGTTATGTCGGGACACTGTGTTATTGAACCGTACTGTTTTTTTGGCGTAAACAGCACCATCCGCGATTTCTTACACATCGCGACAGGCACGCTCATTGGTATGGCTTCTGCCGTTTATAAAGACACGGATGAGTGGGGTTTATACCTCGGGAATCCTGCAAAAAAGCTGCCCACACCCAGTCACGAAGCGTACTAGTTTTGTCGTTGGTTGTCCTTTATTGCCATAAAATTGAGTGAAAACCACTGACGGTCAATGCTGATCAATGACGATTTTATTAATTGGTCACGATGCCAATCGCGCCGGGGCACAACTCGTTTTGCTGAATCTGATGCGACTGCTGAAGGCAGAAGGGATTCAGATGCACTTACTTTTAGGGGAAGGCGGACCGCTTTTAGATGAATACCAAGCGGTTTGCCCCGTAACGATCTGGCCCGCGCCCGACCGCTACGTTATAGGCGTTGCAGCCGACATGGTATTGGGCAAGCTAGGGTTGTGGGAGAAATTTCATACCCGGCAACTTACCGCGAGAAGTCAGGCAGTTAAAGCGCAGTTAAACGTTGACTCATTCGATCTGGTTCTGGTCAACACGGCTATGGGCAGTCGCTGGTTTAGTCAGCTGGGCATTCCCCAAAAGACACCCGTCGTTACGTTTGTTCATGAATTAGACATGTCCGTCCGGACGTATACGAAGCCCGACGAACTGGCTTATCTCCTCAACCATACAACGCAGCTTCTGGCTGTTTCGAAGGCAACGGCCCGCTATTATGAGCAGGAGCATGGCTTTGATCCGGCCCGAATTACGTTATATACGCTCATTGATACGCCATCGCTCGAGCGGAATGTGCGCTTGGCCCGTCAGCAAGCCAATATTTACGAATCCCTGGGTTTATCCACCAATGCGCTGATTGTAGGGGGTTGTGGCAATGCCGAATGGCGTAAAGGCAATGACCTCTTTATAACCCTGGCCCGTCAGGTAATTGGTCGCGAAGAAGGAGCAACGACAGCGCCGATTCATTTTGTCTGGGTGGGTGTACCGGAAGGGTCGCTGCGAGAGGATTTGCTGCTGGATATTCGCAAGGCCGGTCTAACCGATCGCGTTCACCTGATTCCGCCGACGCCAGACGTACTACGTTATATGAGCCATTTCGACGTATTCGTGTTGTGTTCCCGCGAAGATCCCTACCCACTTGTCGTGTTTGAAGCCGGTTTGTGCGATGTACCGGTCGTGTGTTTCGACAACGCGGGGGGTGCACCCGAACTGGTCGAAACGGACGGCGGTTTCGTGGTTCCCTATCTTAATCTCGACATTATGAGCCGGCGCGTTTTCGAGTTATTGCATCAACCGAATCTGCGTCGGGCATTGGGCAAGCGGCTAAGTCAGAAAATTCTGGAACGTCATCCCGCGCAGCAAAGCGTCGAAACTCTTGTAACTTTGTTTAACCAACTGACTCGGCAATAACGCTCGATTTAATCTGTAGGAGACACTTGCCGTGCTCGCTCTATGACGCTTGCTTTCACCATCTGTTCAATAAATTATCTGGCTCAGGCCCGGACGCTGGGCGATTCGCTTCGCCAGACAAACCCAGATTATCAGTACGTTATCGGCCTGGTCGACAAATTAAGCACAGCCAATCTGCCCGCCGAACTGGTCCCGGCGTATCCGATGCTCGAAGTGGATAAGATCGGGATCCCCGACTTCGCAGCCATGTGTGACCGGTACGACATTACCGAACTGAACACCGCTGTTAAGCCTTTTTTCATCGACTATTTTTATACTTCGTATCCAGAAGCCACTCAGGTTATTTATTTCGATCCGGATATTATTGTTTTTCAGCCGCTACATCAATTAAATGAAGCCCTGAATCACTACAGTCTGGTGCTGACGCCACACACCTGCTCGCCCACGCCCGACTGGCAGCGACCCAACGAACAGCACCACCTGAATACCGGCATTTTTAATCTCGGCTTTATCGGTTTACGTAACGATGCCACCGCCCGACAGTTTGTTAACTGGTGGAAAGATCGGTTGGTATATGAGTGTCGAATCGATCTCTGCGAAGGTCTTTTTGTCGATCAGCACTGGGTGAACTTTGCGCCTGTTTACTATGATAATATCCTGATTGAAAAGCATTTGGGGTATAATGTTGCTTACTGGAATCTGCACGAGCGGTACTTCTCCCAGAACAACGCTGGCGAGTGGCAGATAGCGAAACCGGAGCACCAGACTAGCAATCAGACTGACGGATCAGCCACTCAGCTTTTGCAGTTTTTTCATTTCAGCGGCTATAATCCTGACCGCCCAGATGAGATCTCTAAGTATCAGACACGATACGGATTTGCTAATTCCAATGGAGCAACGACTACCAATTCGTTACGTTTCGTTGACCGGCCGGAGCAGCAACGCCCTGATGTCCGACCCTTATTTGATCTGTACCGCGAACGCCTGCTGGCCAATCATAACGATCAATACCGACCATATCCGTGCGTATATATTAAGCCGCCCGTAGTGCTACGTTACCTTCGAGTACGTAAATTGCTGAAAACACCATTCAACCGAGTTATTGCGCTGTTAGAATCCCGTCAGGCATGAGTAATTGGTTTGGTATAAAAATCGCTGGCCCGTCAAACGGCTCTACGGAAGGGCCTACATTTCAGGAATTGTGGCGGTATCGCTATCAGAAAAGCATTCACCTTCTTGAACGGTACCGGTCCGCTTCAGCCAAATACCGCCACTTAAAGCAGATCAAAAAAAAGATTGGGAATCGTCCTTTGATCGCGATTATTTTATCGGAGCAGATGGGCGATATTATTGCCTGTGAACCGATTGCCCGCGAGGTCCGCCAACGTCATCCCGATGGCTACATTATCTGGGTGGTTCGTGAGCCCTTTGCCGAACTGGTCAAATACAATCCAAACCTGGATGAGTATTTGGTCGAAAAATGTCCGGGCGAACGGGTTCAGCTGCTGCAATCGGGGATTTACGACAAGGTGTACAACATGCATATTTCGCATCGTAAGTGTAAGTATTGTCCTGAAGATCCCATTAATCCGACCGCTGATGCGATTGGACTAACCTTCGACAATTATTACCATCGGGGTGATTTGCTGTATATCTTTTCACAGGCAGCCGGTCTTCCGGCTATGACCGCCGAGCCAAAAATGTATATTCTGGAAAGCGTACGGCAAAAAATCGCTGGTTTACAGTTACCCGCCGGACCAATCGTTATTCACTGCCAGTCAAGCCATATACTGCGCGACTGGCCTGCCGATAACTGGAATAAACTCGTTCGCTGGTTGATTGCCACATACCCCTACCCGATTATTGAAGTTGGTTTAGCGCCAACTGTAACCGAGCCAAATCCGCAGTTTCGGAGCTTATGCGGTCAGTTGAGTTTACTCGAAACCGCCGAAGTCATTCGACAGGCTCGTCTGTTTATCGGTATCGACAGCGGCCCCGCCCACATGGCCAATGCAACGGGAGTTGACGCCATTCTCCTGTTGGGCAAGCTGTTCGATTTTGTCGATTACCTGCCTTACTCGGGTCGGTACAAACGGGGCGAAGGCGTAACGATCCTGAATGATTTTGGTCATCCCTGCGCTGAATTACCGTACGCATGGGTGCAGGATGCGGTGCAGCAGCGATTAGGCCAGCCCAAACTCGTATGAAGCCGTCCGTTAACGTAGTGTTGCCGGTTTATAAACCGCAGCTCACGGATTATGAGCGCATTTCGATAACGCAGTGTATACGGGTGTTAGGACAATATCCGATCTGGTTAGCCGCTCCGCACTCGCTCGATTTATCCGCCTATCGAAACATCCATCCAGCCATACAGGTCCGGACATTCGATGACGCCTATTTTACGGATGTGCAGGGATACAATCGACTGATGCTGTCAGCGGAGTTTTATCAGGCTTTTTCTGATCAGGAATACATATTAATTCACCAGTTAGATGCCTTCGTTTTTCAGGACAATCTGGCCTATTGGTGTCGGCAGAATTACGATTACATTGGCGCACCCTGGCTCCGTGACCGTGATTTTACCGGCTGGTTCGATCAACTTGACTTCACCCTTCGAAAAGTCGTCGCTACGTGGATCGATCTGAAAAAACCAGATGGGATCACGCCCCGCGAAATCATAAGCCTGAACAGCGTTGGAAATGGTGGCTTTAGTCTTCGGCGCATAGCCGCCATGCTACGTTGGCAGAAAGCCTATAGTCGAAAAATTGCCCAGTATGAACGCATTTCCATACACCAGTACCACGAAGATGCGTTCTGGGGAATCGAAGTCAATCGCTACTGGCCCCGATTACGAATTCCAAACTACCGGAAAGCGCTCCACTTTTCGATTGAATTCTTCCCAGAATGGTCCGTCGAGCATTACAATCGTGGTCAGTTGCCGTTTGGGTGCCATGCCTGGGACATTCACGGAACGGATTACTGGCGTTCTATTTTCGCCCGGTACGGCTATCAAATCTGATCGTTTGTATGACTGAATCCGCTCGGCCAACTATCTCCATTGCGCTTTGTACCTACGAAGGTAAGGCGTATCTGCCTATGCAGTGGCAAAGTTTGCTGGATCAGAAACAGCTTCCCGATGAGGTGGTTATTTTCGACGATCATTCAACCGATGGTACCGCCGAGCTGATTCAGCAATTGGCGGCAGAGGCCCCCTTTCCGGTACGTGTGCTAAAAAACTCGGTGCGTTTAGGATCGAACAAAAATTTTGAGCGGGCTTTAGCTGAATGCACAGGCGACTTGATTTTCATCTGCGATCAGGATGATTTCTGGCTTCCGGAAAAAATTAATACGTTGGTCCACTATATGCAGCAGCACTCAGCTACACAGGTTGCTTTCTGTGACGCCTACGTAACAGATGAGGAGTTGAACGGGCGTCAGGGGCGATTCTGGGAGGAGGTCCGGTTTGATGAACGAGCACAGAATCGGTGGCAGTCGGGTGAGATGATGGAGGTTATGCTGGACGGCAATCGGGTAATGGGCTGCGCTATGGTGATCCGGCGATCCTTTTTGCCAACGGTACTCCCCGTTCCAACGGATATACCGGGGTACATTTACGATGGGTGGATCGCGTTGGCCGCTGCGGCTTTACAGGCTATTGACTTCATTGATAAACCTTTACAGCTTTATCGAACCCATGTTCAGCAGCAAATTGGCGTACGTGAGCAGGAAGCAGCTGACCCTGTCCATTTATGGGATCGTTTTGTCCGACACCGAGCGGGTAAACTAGCTCCCTTGCGGGAAAAACAGGCTCAGCTAACCCAGATTCGTAAGCTGCTGGCGGATCGAATTCCACCCGATGCATCCGGTTTCGCACAGTTAGACAGACGGTTAGTACATTTTACCATGCGTAGTCATTTATCCCCTAATCGACTGTTCCGGATTGTGCCGGTCATGAACAGTTTACGGCAGGGAAACTACAACCGTTACGCCGATGCATCGGCCAATTGGTACGCTCCTTATCTGGCGGTTTTGGGCGATATACTCGAATGACGTAGTTTTGTGTCACTGTGTTAGTAACCATCTGTACCATCCGTCAACTGCCCCAGGCTTTCGCTCTGGCGAACAGTTTTGTTCAATACGCTGCTACCAATAAACCTGCGTCGGTTTTGATTGGCTTAGCCGACGATCCTGCACATCTGCCTGCTGGGTTTGTTTCACCTTATCCGCTCCTGCCGATTCGCGAACTGTTGTCTGATGAGCAACTGACGACTTTATCGGCCATTTATACGCCAACGGAGTTTGCCGCGGCCTGTAAGCCGTTACTTGTCGCCGAAGCGTTTCGACGATATCCTGATACCGATTCGATTCTGTACGCTGACCCGAACATCCAGTTCCTGGCTCCCCTGACACCTGTCTGGGAACAACTTTCCAGGGCCAATGTTCTGCTAACACCTTTTATTACCCAGAACCCGCACGATACGTACTGGCCAGACGAGAAGTTCTTTCAGAACGTTGGCTTGTATAGCGCTGATTTTCTGGCGCTACGTCGTTCGCCCGAAACAGATCGCTTGCTGGCGTGGTGGGATGATCGGGTTCGGGAGAGGGCGTATGTAGATTTCTGCGCGGGTCTATGCTTAGATCAGATTTGGCTGATGCATGTACCCGTATTCTTCAAGGATACTGTCATCGTTCGTAATCCAGGTTGGCACGTAGCGCTTTGGAACCTGCCCGAACGGGTGATCCGACAGGAACGGAACGGCTGGTGGGTTGACGGACCGGCTGGGCAGAATCAGCCATTGCTGTTTCTTAATGGCAAAGGGTTACTGAACCCTGACGAAGGTTTTTTCCCGCATCAAAGTCGCTTTCACCTTGCCGACAGAACCGAGGTTTCTACTATTCTAACCCAATACCGACAGTCGCTCAGTAAATACGCTGATTTGAACGTTCGTAATGTTCATCCAGCTTATGGGAAAAAACCGGAGCCGATGGTCCTACGTGGCTGGCGATACGCTACGGTCAACTCATTGCGGGCTATTACACGTTTTCTGGATCAAGTGCCGCTTCCGGTTATTCGATAATCACCGTTACGTTGTTACTGAAATCGTGCTTGTCTGTCATTTAATCAAGCACGATGCCAATCGCGATACCTCCCCAGGGTATTACGTTGTGATCGGTTACGACCGGGCAAATCTGTGCTTTCCAGAAGCCAGTTGTGCGTACATTAAACAGAAAATAGCGACGAACACCAAGTATAGGTCCATACAGGTAATCGACTGTAGTCTTTGAGTCTAGTAAGTACGACCCTCCGATGCCGATCTCAGCGAACAATGATCGCGAAGGAACCTGGGGCGGACAACCATTTTCTTTCCCGTTCAGCAGAATATTCCAGGTAATCGATTGCGGAGCAGTAGCCATACTGTAGCGGGCACCCAGATAGCCAAGCCCACCACGTAGTACAACAAAACTCTTTTTAAATTGAGCAGGGATGTACTCGATATTAGCCGAAAATGCAGAGCCAACTCCACCTGCTTCGGCAGTTGCAGCCCACTTCCAGGAGCGCATTTGAGGTTTATAACGCTGAGCGTATAGAGTGCTAGGTATCAGGAAAAATAGGACACAAGAAATCCTTACGGTATGCATCAATGAATATATGGGTGAATAGCAGGGGGTTTTCTACTTCTCAGAGCCAATAAACCTAGTTTGAATTGACGTGGCTAATCATGGCACATCTAACTTTAATCCAAATTAGTCAACGATCAATGTGTTTATTAACGAACGCGAATCTACAGGAAAAACTATAATCTATTAAGTGAATACGCCATTATAGCCCTGACTTTTGAGTAAGCGTATACTATGTCACCCCTATACGTATCATAATCCCATTAAAGGAATAAGCCAAAACAGCATTTCTCAGCTAGATCAACAAGTTAACATGTGAATCAATTTGACTAGCAATTATGATCATATTTCATCTATTGTCTACTAATTGACTACGTTCTGACCATAATCGACTGAAGAGTATCCAGAACATTTAGTCACTGGAGCGGTTAAGAAAGAGTCTGACCCATGTATAAACCCCATAATCAATGAGTAGTAAATCCGAAAATCTGAAAGTTATTTTTTATCAGCCTGCTGCTGAAAATAAAGCCGCCACGATTGTGGCCGATGGTTATTTTAGTTTTGTCCCTACCTTTAAAGAAGGCGACTCCATAAACATCACGCTTTCCCGAAAAGGAGCCTCGAATACACCTGTCCATGACCCCATTGGCCACAAAACACACCGGGTCATCAAAACAGATTGGGTTATTATGATCGACGGCCCTTCTAAAGAAGCCTTAGCAACATTGGTTGTTTCCGTGGATGAGATCATCACGACGGAAACACCTGTAGATTACCCGTCCCTCGTGGCGTCTCATTCGTAAGCAAACGTAGCGAGAGGCTACGTTTTCGGTTTAGCTGCCCACTCAGCGGCCACAGAATTGACACGGCGTAACCAGAATCGCTTTCCTTCCTTGTTCCAATGCCCGTCACCCAGGTGATACCATTCGGGGTGTTGACGTAGTGTGTCAATCATGGAAATAATCGGAGCCTCTAAGCGTGGGTTGGCTTCAATACGCTCGATCTGGTGATTATAAATTCCATGATTTGGCTCAAGGATAGTCACTTTGTTGGGTATCATACAGACGTAAACCTCATCAAAACCCATTCGCAGATAATGCCGTCGGATTGTGTTCAGGTTCGTTACCAACGTATCGAGTTTGCGGTCTGAAATGGGCCGAAACGCACTAAGTACGTAATTCGTATCGACCTCCTGGGTATAGAATAAATGCTGTTTATCATGCGAAATAGCCGCGCCCGTTACACGTCCAAACACGCTCAGCATGATCTGTGCTTTGAGTTCTTTGAACCAAATAAACACCTTACTGTTGAACAGCAGGAACTCAAGGCGCTGGTTTATTTCGGGGCCAAAACGCGCGAATAATTTATCATTTGGCTTTTCTGCTTCAACAGGTTCTTCCGCAACCGCATTCGGTTGATCTGAAGGAACGATACCGTTTTGAATATAGATTTGCTGAAAGTCAGGTGCATATAGTCGCTCCTGTAGTACTCGTTCGATAAACTCGATAACCAGAATGTTGTGTTTAGTCGTGTCTAACGGAGCCACAGGAGAATGTTTATGGCCTACCCATACGTGTTCGTTACGTCCACCCGCGTAGTAGTTGGTGTCCATCGCTACGAAGCTGTCACCAATGGTAAACAGATGTACGCCAGGGTAGTGGGTTGCGGGTTCGTCAGCTTTGGTCAGGTTATCGTTTGCACTAAAATCTTCTTCCCGAAAATTAGACAGGTTCGTTAGATTATACAGATCACCGTGATCGTATTGATTGGGAATAAGGCGCTTTCGATCTAACCAACGCTGCATATCCGGGGAAAGGCCAACGATGAGTATGCCTCCGGATAGTACCAGAAAAAACCACTTCAGTAAGGTGCTAAGCATGGCGATACCGTTAGAACTGAAAGTAAATGAATTGATTGGCGGTAAAGACGCCAAATAAATAGCAGGCCAGCACCAGTAATGGCATGATAATCCAGAAGGCCCGATTGTCTATCCGTCTGATAAAATCAACCCATCGGCTCTCGAACAGTAAACTACCGATCAGTAGAAAACAGAAGACAAGTTCAGCCGATTGAAGGGGTGTCTGGATGGCACCCATATGGTTAAACGTCAGCGTTTTCTGCAACACGAGCAAAGCATCTCCGGTGTCGGTAGCGCGAAAAAATACCCACGTAAACATCACCAATAAAAAGGTCAGCAGTTGATTCGTCCACTGACCGGCCAGACTGCTACGTTGCTTGTACTCCCGTGTTACAGTATCGGGCACCGGTGCCCGATACCGGGATAAAACCTGCCCCACAACGAGGTAAAACCCATGCAGTGATCCCCAGATAATGAATTTCCAGTCGGCACCATGCCATAATCCACTTATACCGAAAACAATCAATGAGTTGAGCGCGGCCCGCGAAGGTGATACGCGATTACCCCCTAGCGGAATATACACGTAGTCTCGAAACCAGGTCGACAACGAAATATGCCAGCGACGCCAGAACTCCGAAATCGACTGGGATAAATAAGGCGTTCGAAAGTTTTCCATCATTTTGATTCCCATTACCTTCCCAGCGCCAATGGCAATGTCGGAATAGCCCGAGAAATCGCAGTATATCTGGATGGCGTAAAAGAACACCGCCAGCAGTAAGGTTCCGCCATTCGTCGTCTGTACATCAGCATAAGCGGGATCGACCACCATCGCCAGGCGGTCAGCAATCACCACTTTTTTGAATATCCCCCATCCCATCATCATCAAACCCGATCGTACCCTTGGCCAATCGAATGAATACGTCTGGTGCAGTTGAGGGAGAATGTTCTGTGGCCGTTCAATCGGACCAGCTACCAGTTGAGGATAGAACAAAACATACAGCGAGTAGGTAGCTAAATTTCGTTCGGCCGGATAGTTGCCCCGATACACTTCTATCGTATAACTCATCGACTGAAAGGTGTGGAACGAAAGGCCAATCGGCAGCACAACCCCCGGTATCAGCACTTGCAAAGGAGGTATGGCATTACTGGTCCCGAACAGCGACAGTAAATCCGTTACGTTGTTGTTAAAAAAATCGTAGTATTTGAAAAACGCCAGAATACCAACGTTCGTAATCAGGCTGGCAATCAACAGGACTTTTCGAGCGTGACCGGTTGTACGTTCAATCCAGATACCCGCTACGTAATCGACCAGGATAACAATAAAGAGGATAATCAGGTAGGCTGGAATGAAAGCCGCATAGAAATAGCAGCTAGCCAACAGTAATAGTATTCCCTGTGTGCGTTTGGGCACCGTGAAATACAGTAACGTAACAAAGGCAAAAAAGAAAAGAAAATGTAAGGAATTAAATATCATGCGCAGTAGAAATAGCTGGCCGAAGCAATTGACAAAAGTACAAAAACCTGGTCTTGTCAAAACGACTGGAAAGAGATTTTTTGCTACTTAGAACCCCGCTTTTTAAGGAACGTTACTTATTAAATGGCTAATTAACAGGTCTAAAATCTACTCTTTATCAAAAATTCCCCAGAGAAAACGTATTGAAATAGGCTGAGCACAATCTAAAAAATATCCAACTCGTATCGCATAAAGTGAATGGAATCAGGCGAGCTATTTGCCCTGCTTAGACCATTCGCTGAAACCCATTGCTGAACGCGCTCTGTTAGAAATCAGCTTTGTAAGACTAATCTAACCAGGATGCATTTAAACAAATTTGCTATTTGTGTTTACCTAGTTTCGAGGGATTACGACTAACGCTGAAGCAACCTAACCAACGTAGCAGTATGGATTTCAATCAGCAACCATTCGGGCGAAAAATTATGTTTTTGACCGTTCGCTCAATCGATTACCACTTTTGTCCCCAACTTGATACATGTTGCCCCAAATATTAGAATAGTCAGGAAAATTAAATCCTACCATTGTTCGACCAAAAGCAGATACCTAAAAATCTGGTTACCTAGCCTCTAAGTCTCAATTTCTAATCAATTCATTTACTTAATCATGAAACAAATTTTCTTTTGCGCCCTCTTTTTACTGTCGTCTTCAATCCTGCACGCCCAGGTTGGTATTGGCACCACCACACCGAAAGCCTTTTTTAACGTAGCGGATGGTAAGGATGTTCTTTTTGGCCAGGATGTATCGGGCGCCGGTAAAAAACTCATCTGGTACGCTGACAAAGCAGCATTTCGAGCTGGGTACGTAAATGGGACTCAATGGAACATTGCTCAGGTAGGGCCATATTCGTTCGCGGCTGGTTATAATGCGACTGCTAGTGGCAATGGTGGCATAGCCATGGGATCCGGCACCTCCGCAAGTGGTTTGAGTTCTACAGCTCTGGGTATCAATGTTTCGACTAATAACCGCTATGGTTCATTTATCATTGGCGATTTGAATAGTGAGATTTATTCAAATACGAATGATAATCAGATGATGATGCGCTTTTCGAACGGTTATAAATTCTTCACCAATCTAGGTAGTCAAACCTATGCGACGGGGTTAGAAGTACTTCCGGGTGGTAATGCCTGGCAGACCACTTCCGACTCGACCCGCAAGGAAAATTTCCGGCCTGCCAACGGCGCGGATTTCCTGAAAAAAATTGCTAATATGCGCTTAGGCTCCTGGAATTATAAGGGGCAGGATGCGAAGACGTATCGTCACTACGGTCCCATGGCTCAGGATTTCTTTGCCGCCTTCGGTCACGATGAACTAGGCACCATCGGTGAAGATAAATCCATTAACCAGGCTGATTTTGATGGGGTCAACCTGATTGCCATTCAGGCGCTGATCCGGAAAATAGAAAAACTAGAAGCCGAGAATGGAAGCCTGCGAGAAGAAACTGCATCACTACGTTCAGATATAGAGATAATTAAGCGTCACTTAGCCAATGATTCTAAACTTACCTTTAAACCGTAAACGCATGAACTATTTCCTTACCACATTTGCCCTGCTGATCGCGCTTAAGTCAGTTGCGCAGCTTTCTGTTGGTAACCAGGGTATGACCATTCTGTCAGCTACCACCCTGGCAGTTGATGGTCTTACACTTACGCCCACCTCAACGCTGACTATGGCAAACAATAGTGTTCAAAAAAGCACGACGCCTGTTGCAGGAAGCCCGAGTATTAACCGGCTTTATCGGTTCGATTCGCCCCTTCTCTTTTCAGGAACGGCGGGGGTTAACTACCTCACTGAAGAGCTTAACGGCTTTACGGAATCTAACCTTCAGCTAGCCTATGCGCCCACAGCGAATACAACGCTTACGTTCACGACTGGTAGCACAGTCAATACCACCACGCACTACGTATCAAATTCGTTGGCGAACAAAAACTTGTTTGTCGTATCGGCCGGAACGCTCTTATCAGACCTAACGCCCATTCTCTACGCCCGACCGACTACAATTAGCGGTACCAGTGATGTTAGTGTCGTGGTTGACGTGGTAGAGATTAATTCGGTAGCGACGAGTGGTCTGTTTACGGTAAGGATTACGAAGGATTCCAGGGTCAGTCTTACCTTTCCAGAAGAGGCTACGTCAGTTAACAACCGGTCGGTGCAGAACAATGCCTGGCAACTTAATGCACCGGATGCGAACTATTACGTACTAAGTACGCGGTACAGCGTTCCGGCTGGAGACAAACTCTCTTTTGGCCTGGTAGGAAAGCTTAATCCTGGTGCTACGAGCGGAGTACTGGGAATCAGTTCAATTATACTGCCCACAACCGTGCGGGAAGCCAAGCTGACAAACAACGCTGACGCCGATAAAATCGATTATTTTCAGCAGTGAGACAACCGACTAAAATGGGTCGATCGCTACTGGCAATCAACCCATTTTAGCACTCCTGTGCATTAGCCTAACTTCTATTTTTTCATCTTGTTTTCAAACAGGAACACGCCGTTTTTATTAGCGATCACGATATCGGGTTTCTTATCGCCGTTCATATCATGCACCGTAATGTTCAGGCCAGCTCCTGAATCGTTGTCAATAATGTGTTCTTTATAATACGGTTCTTTACCGGGCGTGAATTCAAACCACAGCAATATGCCGGGGTCACTGTCGCCGGGGTCACGGCCGTGGTGAGCCAGGAATCGCTTTCCGGTAATGTAATCTTTACGACCATCTCCGTTCAGGTCAGCCATAATCGACGAGTGGGTTTGGGCGGTGGTGTTACTCATCAGATGGGTTTTAAAGTTGATCTGTCCCTGCTCATCAACGATCTGTTCGTGCCACCAAATACCCAATGCGTGGGCTGAGGCACTTACTACGTCATTTTTACCATCGCCATTCACATCCAGTATCTGCATGTGCGAGCAATTCTCGCCCAGATTAGCGGGGTGGAATACCCAGTTACCGGCTTTTTTGTCAGTCGTACCTTCATACCAACCTTCCCGAACCACTACGTCGTTGAAGCCATCTTTATTTACGTCGCCGTAGCCGATTCCGTGCGAAAATATGTCGGTTCCCGGTACGTTCTCTTTACTTAAGGCAAAGCGTTGCCATTCCATTTCGCCAGGTTTTACCGGAGGTTTTAACCAGACAATCTGTTTCTTATCCTTGTCGCCACAAAGAATATCAAGTCGGCCGTCGCCATCGATGTCGATAAATCCCGGTGATTCGTTGGCAATCCCTACGGAATCAGCAAGAATGTGTTTTTTCCATTCGCCAGCAGCCTTCTTGGGATTCTCGAACCAGAAGCCGGGCTTTCCGGGAAAATCAATAATCACTACATCGTCCCAACCGTCCTGATTCACGTCCATTCCCAGATTCAAAAACGAGTCGCTATATTCTTTCCGTGGGTCATACACGCGAGAAGGAGCCATCTCATGCCGTGTCCAGTTAGGGGCTTCAAACCAGTAATAACCGGCAACGATGTCCATTTTTCCGTCTTTATTCAGATCAGCCACCGCAACGCCTTCGGAGATAAAATCTCGCGTGATTTCCGTTTTTTTAAAGTCATTGGACAGAATAGCCGATTTGGCATCTGCTCTTTGTGCTGTATTGGACGCCTGCTGCTGGCGCACTTTGAACAGCGATTTATCCTGACTATACGCACTGGTCAAGCAACAGACTAGCAGTACTCCGCTCAATACGTATCGGCTGTTCAGATCAATTCTTGCTTTCATGATAACCAGATCCGTTTATGTTTGAGGATAGCACCGGGTTAAAACCCGGCGCAAATGATGAGAATAGATGTAATGCGCCGGGTTTTAACCCGGTGCTATTGTTTACTCTTCCAACACTTTGGCAATCACAGCCTGAAGCTCGTGGTTCTCGTGCGAATGTTCGAGTTTGCCCACCCGATCATTCAGTTCTTTCAGTAACTTCTTCGATTCGTCCGTACCGATGGCCCCAATGCGCTGAACCGTATACGGCAGGTGCTTCGGCATTTTTGATTTTTGAGCCAGTTCCAAAGCACGTTTCATATCGACGGTGGCCAATGGTTCGGCAGCGTACCACAGCAATAATGGCAGATTATGGTCATCCTTATCCGCCGATTTCTGAACAAGTGCATCCATCACGTCCCATCGCTGACCCGGCTCCAACCGTAGCATCGCCGATGTCAGGTATAACCGCACAAGCGACGAATTGTCATTTTGGGCCAAAGCTGTCAGGCGTTTTAAGGTTTCCGGCGAAATGGTTTTGTTCTCGGCCAGGAGTTGAATCGCCCAGCTTCTGACGTACTCATTTTCGTTAGTAAGCAGATCCGCTAGCTCCTTTTCGGTAAAGCCTTTCGTTACGTGTAGTGCCCACATGGCCCGGAGTTTGCGCGTCGCATCCGGATTTTTAGCCAGCATTTCTTTCAGCGCTTTGTGCACTTTCTTATTCGGGCCACGCTCCTGTAAAATCGTGCGGGCTTGTCGTACGTACCATTCATTCCCATTGAGCTGGTAATTCACCAGTTCCATATCCGACGCTTTGGATAGATCGACCTGTACCCATTTGTCGTTTTCGTGCGTAATCTTGAAAATTCGGCCCATGGTTTTGTTATGCACATCCGGGTTTGGGCTGTGGCATTGATTCTTATCGTACCAGTCGATGACCCACACTGAGCCGCTAGGATCGTATTTCATGTTCAGCCACTGAGACCATGAGTCGTTCATGGCTAAAAAATCCGGTTTATGGGTAACCAGATAGCCTGAGCCAGCGCGGGTCGGATGATCCTGATTCAGCCGCGCCCCGTTGATATTGTTCATGAAAATATCATTCCGGTATTCCTGTGGCCAACTATTGCCAAGGTAAATCATCGCTCCAGAGTGGGCATGCCCCCCTCCTGCCGAAGCCGACCGGAAATTACCCGCATGTGGTCCCCGCTCCCCTACCCAGTGCACATGGTCAGCATGGGTTTTGATGTCGTCGTAGGTGTACGGGTTGAAATGCTTGCCACCCTGCCGCTGGTAGCGCCCGCCCTGAATCATGTGGTACATGTGCGGAATCACGCAGGCCGTAATGAAGGCGTGGCCATAGTCGTTGAAATCGAGTCCCCAGGGGTTACTGGTACCTTCAGCAAATAGTTCGAACTGGTGTGTGGTTGGGTGGAACCGCCAGACACCCGCATTTAGTTTTGTCCGTTCGGAATCAGGCGCACCCGGCTTTCCTACGTTTGAATGAGTAAAGACACCGTGTGTGCCATACAGCCAGCCATCAGGCCCCCAGCGCAGGCTGTTTAGGGTTTCATGCGTATCCTGCGTCCCCCAGCCGTCGAGCAGTTTTTGGGGCGGACCTATTGGTTTATCATTCTTGAAATCAGCGGGAATGAACAGCAGATACGGAGCCGCACCAACCCACACACCACCCATGCCCACTTCCATGCCACTGACCAGATTCAGTCCTTCGATAAAGACTTTCTTCTTATCCAGGGTTCCATCCCCATCCGTGTCTTCAAAAATCAGAATCCGGTCCCGACCCTGGCCTTCCGGTGCCGGAACTGGGTACGTATGCGACTCAACCACCCAAAGTCTGCCCCGCCAATCAACCGTGAAACAAATCGGTTTGACAATATCCGGTTCGGCGGCTGCCAGCTTAATTTTAAAGCCTTTGGGCAGCGTCATTACGTTGGCGGCTTCGGTACCGGAAAGTCCGGCATGCAGTACGGGGTCTAGCGGTGGCAGGATAATGATGTCTTTCTGCTTCAGTTCGTTCGGGAACGTAGGCCGAGTGGCATAAAATTGAAAGTCATCAAAATTAATGTGGGCCCATTTGTCATTCGGTATATATGGAATCTGCGAAATCCCCGTCTCATTGTCGACGATCCGAATGAAAATATCCTGATTCAGATACGGTTGCAAATCGACGACCACTGGCTGAAGCGTAGCACGGCCTTGTCCGGTACTATGAAAAATGACTTTATCCGTACCCGCCTGTACGAGTTCGACGCGCGTATCCTGCAAAGCCCCACCCGAAACCTTGAACGCGGCAAATGGCTGAGTTACCCTAAATGGAACGGAGGTTAAGGTTCCCGTCAGTTTAGCGTTTGTCGTTCCCCCGCTGCTCAGAAAATACTTTCCACCGAAACCGATGTGCATGTCTTTTTCATGAACCGGCGACGGATCATCCTGAGCATAAATCGGGTTAGCAAAGGCTTCACCAGTGGCGGTCCAGTCTGTCAACGTACCGGTTTCAACATTCAGGTTCAGCGGCTGACCGTTCTTCATCGGCAGTTGGCCGGCAACCGTCGCATCCAAGACAGCGCCTTCTACTACCTCAAAATTTCCGACCATGCCGGCAGCTCGGTGACCAGGCACCGTACAGAAATACGTATCACTTTTATCCGCTTTGAACGTAATGCTGGCCTTTGTTCCCTTTTCCTGAAGTGTTTTGCTTTTTAGCCCAAGTTTCTCCAGTGCAATATCATGCGTCATGAGCTCGCCGTTAGTAATCGTAATGCGAACCCGATCGCCTTTGTTCGCTTTTAATGTCGGATTACGCGCGCCATCTTTTGCAAAGAAACCCAGCATAGTTGCTTCCAGCGCATATTCACGGTCAACTTTCGCCGTGTCCTGAACAGGCTTTGGCTTGGCGGACTGAGCTAAACTATACGTACTGATCAGCAAGGGGATAACAAAAGAGAAAGGGTTGAGCAGATCGGATTTAAGCATAGGAGTAAGTCGTCAATTAGTTACAGCATTAAAGTTCGGATATCGTCAGATCCCTGAATTCAACCTGGGCAACACCTCCACTGTGAATCTGAACGGCAATAACGCCTTTCTTCGGAATCTTGCTATCCTGCTCGGTGTAGTCACAGGTTTTTACGCCATTGATATACAGCTCGTGGCGATTGCCTTTACAGCGGATGATGTAGCTGTTCCACCCATCTTCTTTAAGAATACGCCTGAGAATTCTCAAATCGCCACTAACCAGTTTTTCCCGTCGGTGTTCATCATAAATATCGCCCCAATAGCCGTTTCCCATGTCGGCCTGATACCCAATAATTTTTTTCCCCTCAAGAATCGAACGATACTGAATCCCGCTGTTGATCATTCCCGTTGACGGATCGCCCGACAACCGGAACAGACAGCGAAATTCAAAATCGCCATATTCTTTTAGCGTGTGTAGATACGTGTTCTCCGGTATTTTTTTAACCCCGTCACCACTTCGAATAACACTGTCTTTAACAAACCACAATGACGCATGAGCCGGATCAACGGTCTTCCAGCCGGTCAGCGTTTTCCCATCAAATAACGATTCCGTTTTTCCTGAAGACTGCGCAAAGACCGCCAACCCATTGAGTATCTGAATATACAGAAGAAATGGCAGGATCAGAAACCGTTGTGATACGTATCGCCCAGTACGAGAATGATTCCAAATTGATTTCATCCGTTTAAGTTTTTTGGGTAAATTCCAATTTGTCTACTATAAAGAATTGGAAGGATGCCTATTACTCGTTCGAGACACGTTTCAACTCAGTTCACTATCTCGAGCGGACAATACGTAGTGTCAGTATGGGGCAAATTTCATTCAATGGATCAGCGACTGGTAACACTCAGGCAGCTACCTACTCCGGTTTTACAACGACTGCCAGCTTTACTATCAGTCAACCCAGTACCCACACCAATGTAAGCACATTAGGAGCCAGCACCGGTACAGCCTCAGTGACACTCACTGACGGAATCTCTGCCGATAACTACGACAGAACATCCGACAAGCCTATCGGCGATGGCACCAGCAATATCACCCGTCTGAGTACGGGTATCTACTCCATTAAGATTACCGATGCCAATGGCTGCACAGTTATCAGTTCTACGACTGTCGGATCTGATTCCTCTGCTTTACGCTCGACCTTTGCTGGTATATGGTGCTTCCCTTTTAGCATATGGTGGACGTAGTAGAAACTAATGGAATCAGTAGTAACGGGCTCATTACCGTTAAGATCACGAAAGATGCCAAAGCCGCGCTGAACTTTGAAGGAGAGCTCACCAGTGTGGGCGGTCGTGATGTACAGAACAGTGGTTGGAGTTTTAGCAGTGATGTTGCCTACTATATTTTGACTACCACTCGACCTATTACGGGAGGCAACAAACTGAGTTTTGGCTCAGGGTAGCATCACAGGCACGATCAATTGCAGTGCAGTATTGTTAGGGCCCCTGAGAGTCAGACCTACACCGACGCGGATAAAGTGGAATGTTTTCAGCAATAAGGGTATTATACGTTCACCGACCTCTTATATCCTGTGAGCCGGTTAACTTGATCAATAGCCTGAATGAGCTGTAAATCAGTATATCATGAGCGGTAAGTCCTGCCAAAAAGCAGGCTTACGTTGGTGTGGATAGAATCCCAAACGCCCGGTCAGCTTGAGCCGGGCGTTTTTTCAATTATAAAGTAAAATGATCATTTCGGTCGCCCTGGCATAGCGAATAGCTTATTTTATTGATAAAACTGCAGAATTATCCCTACCTTTACAGCCTTGGCTTTATGGTGTAATGGATAGCATCACAGTCTTCGGAACTGTTGGTTGGGGTTCGAGTCCCTATAAGGCCACGAACCTATCTAAAAAGCTCCTGCACGCTCTGCATGGAGCTTTTTTCATTTCCTGGGTTTCTTTCCTAATCGTACTAGCATCTTTATATGCTGTGCTCATACTTCGGTAGACCAATCTTGCTGGGATGTGGATGTTTTGAACTCATAAAAATGAGCCAGTGAACAGTAGAGTAAAAACCTAAATTTCACTGACAAACAAAGGAAAAACGAGACAGCAGGGCGGCCCTTTAGGGTTGAGGACTGCCAAGTAGCTTAAATTCCAGTCAAAACTGGCTCATAAAACAGGGTAAGGACAAAACGTCTAGATTTGATAGGACCGCAACAAGACTTATTTTGCGCTAAAGAGGCATTGTATTTATCCATTAAGCTATTCTTACATACGTCCCAAATCATCGTAAAATTCAACCTCTTCTTGCCGGGTGAAAACGTTTAGCCCAAACAAGCTATTGACCAAAGGCTGATAAGGCCTCGAGACCGTCAGCCTTCTTCCGGTTGATAGCTCAAGGTGAACACATCTTTTGTCTTTTACTAATCCTTGTACATACATGAAATTAACCATAGTTGACCGGTGTACCTGTACAAACCCCGAATATTTGACAAAATAATTGATTGGTTTGGTCACAATGGCGTTTGTGTTATCCAGATAATAGATTCGGGTGTAATTGGCTTCGCTTTGCAGCCACAGAATGGAACTGATTGCTACGGGGGTTGAAAAACCGGGTAATTCTATGCTCTTCAAAATTTCTAATCACGTTGCTGAGTAGTAGACATACGGAATAGAGTTATGTACGGATTTATTCATTGGTGAGCAAGCTGCCTGATGACGGTTGCCAATAACAGCATTCGGCGCACCATCACATTCCTAGTGGGCAACCCCTGCATCAACCAGCTTTATCAATTCAAAAAACCCTCGCTTTTCTCACAATAATTATGGCAGTATTGTAAAGGGCTGCTCAACAGGAAGTAAATTCATCGGTGGAGGGGGAGGTCAGTGGGGCGCTGATGCAACTCAGTATAATATCTTTACTAACTACATCGGCCCTGATAAGGATAACAACAATGCCTGGCGTGTCACTATTACCAATTTCAATAGCGTTGCCGCTGTAGCCCGTATGCACGCTATCTATGCCAAATTCCGGTAGCCTGGCTGTCCGTGAAGACCAAGCTTTTTGTAGTTAATCCTCATCACATCAATAGCCCTGCCAGACGGTGAGGCTTTTACGTGATGGCAACTGACTACACAAAAAGACCCGGCACGATCAGCACCAGGCTTTTTCATCTAACCAAAATATTAAAACTCTTCTTACCGGCGAAATGTAGTCACGGCCTCCTGATAGATCCGTACACCCGGAATCTCCCGGGCACCATCGGCGATGGCCCCTTTAATAGCCGCTTCATCAATAATCCAGTAACCATTAGGCACCTGGTTAGGATCGGTAATCTCATAGCTCCATTTCATCTGTACGCCCTTGGGAATGGCCACCACTGCCACGTCAGGAGTCAGCCAATTGGTTTGCTCAGTAGGATTCGTATCGACCTGTTCCGCAGCTTCGGCCAGTTGGTGCTCCCGTATCCGCAGTACCTCCCGGTTATAGTGCTCGATGGCATCCTTCAGTGGCTTCATGGCCTCCTCAATGGGCGAAGTCATTTGCTTTTCCAGTTCCATCCAGTCGTGTTTCTGCTTATCGAGCTGTCGGGTGATTTTAAGCCGTTCACTGGCGACCAGTTTGATTAAATCGTGTCCCTGGGATATGTGTTTTAAAAGCGCTTCCTGTTGCTCGGCGCTGCCACAGACCGCGGGCTGTCGGCGCAGGAACTTGATGTAGTCAGTAATGGAAGCCTGAAGGAGATCACGTCCACTGGACTCGTTGAGTGAAAGACCGGTGGCGGGTTTAGTTGGTGTCTGCATGTCGCTAAAACCAGGCCGTAGGTATAAATGTTAGCAGGATCGGGCTTATTTATGAGTATAGGGCGTTTTTTGATGATTGCCTATGACTACAATTCTTTTATTTTTGTCCCAATAAGGATGTTCATATGCACCTAAAAATCACGTAGTTGCCGCACTGTGTTTAAGGTCACAGAAGCTCTCTTTTCTTTCACCACATAACAGATATTCGGTCGAAATACGGGGCTTTTTGGCGCCTATACGCTCTACTAGACCAAAGCTCGGCCGCCGATCACTAGTAAGTATTTAAAACCGAAGACCGGTTTGAGTCGTGCAGGTTACGACAGAATTATCTCTTATCTGCAATATGGCCACTGACTCGTAAAACGGTACTTTTTAACTCCTCAACGGTAACCGGTTTGATCAAATGATCTGTAGCCCCCAAATTTAGGTAGGTTTGGTGTTGTGGTTCTTCCAGTTGAGCCGACAACATAATCAAACAGGCTTTTTCACAACTTGGATGCAACAGCATCGTGCTGAGCCATTTGCTTTCTTCGCCACGGGGTACGACTCCATCTATCACCAGCGCTACGGGATTCGACTTGCCCAGGGCTGCGGCTGACAAAAAAGCGTGAACCGAACTAAACCAGTGCAACTCTAAATGCGTAGCCCAGGAGCGAAAGCCATGCTGCCAGAATAAATAATCATCTTCATCCTCGTCCAGTAGGGCGACCCAATCCTTAATGCCTTCCATGTTTTATTGAATTAGCTCCTGCTGAAGCATACTGTCATATAGGCCTATATAAGCGCCGAATAGGGCGGTTTGTTTTGCACCATTATCTGGATTGCCAAATAAGCTTTCCTGAATTCCGTTTAAACTTGTGCCCGTTAACAATCTATTATTGCTCAGCCGTAACTTACTCCAACAAACTACGAGTGAATCCAAGAATTTCGCCCTGCGTTTTCGTCGCTGATGACGACAAGAATGACCGCTACCTGCTGGCTTGAGTCTTTGTTCAGCACAGGCCCGCATGTCGGTTACAATTTGCTTATGATGGCCTGGCGCAACTAGACCCACTGACTCAAAGCGAGTCCTGCCCTACCTTGATTCTGCTGGACTTAAACATGCCTCGGCTGAACGGTTTTGAAGGGTTAAAGCCACTTCGTGCACATCCAATTTATTAGCATACACTAATCGTCATTTTAACGACCTCGTCGGCTCAACCTGATCGCCAGCAAGCGAAGGCCTCAGGTGCGAACGTTTTATCACAAAGCCCATTGCTGCACCTTACTGGGCCAGACGGTAAGTCAACTTCAGGCTTGGGGGCCGATGCCTCTAATGGCAGAGCTGGTTTAGGGGGAGTTATACCTACAAAGACAACTAGTTGTGATCCAACATTATAGATATTTTTTTCGGTTCAGTAATAGTCCTACCTTGCAAAGGAGATTTTGTTTGGGAAGGTGAACGGATTTAACATCAACACCTCAACTATTTACACCTGATGAACCCACACCACTAATCCATCTCCTGTCTATTGGTCGAATATTCGAACAGTCATAAGTTAGAAAAAAACCAGCCCAACAATAAGGTCAGACTGGTTTAGGATCAAAACAATATTCGAAGCTCAAAGGTATTTGGTTTTCGGTTAAAGACGCCACTAAGTGAAGACTTGACATAATAAGAAGCCATTGTCGCTATTCGCAACTTGGCGAGAGATCGATTCCTTTAGCTGAGGGTCATTCGTTCGATTTAAGGGACTTTTGGCTGAAAGCACTAACTGGGGCAGCATATAAGGCTTCCGCATGGTTATTTAGGTTTCTTAATAGGAATAGGTAGATTGGGGTAAATTTTGCTACCGAAATTTACTTTTCGGCTCATCCAAGTAGTCATCTAGATCATAAATACTTGGTTGGTAGTCAACTATTCTCCTATCGGCTTTGTAACGTTGCATACATTTTCAGGTCTTCCCGTGTATGTTAACGCCCTTATTATTACGATCCATAATTCCCTTTTTGTTAATTTATTTGGCTTTTTTTGATACACAATTAATAATTTGACTGTAAAGTATCCCCTACCAGAGGTGGGGCTTTGTGAAAAAATACCCCCAAAGGGTGATAATTAATTAAAGAGGTCAGTTTGGCGCCCATTTGCCCATTCCTGTTTATCCTGATACTTTATATATCGACGAATCTTGTCCTCATCCAACCCGATGGTACTTATAAAATAGCCTCGCGACCAAAAATGATTTCTCCAGTAGGGCTTCTTTTTTAAACGGGGAAACGCCTTAAACATATTGATCGCCGTTTTCCTTTTAATAGTACCCAACACATCAGCAACATTGTACTTAGGCGGACTTGAATACATCAGATGCACATGATCCGGCTGCACATTCAATTCCAAAACATCCACTTCTTTCCAGCTACAAACTGTGCGTATTTTGTCCGCATCCGCAGTCCAACTCAACCATATCGGCAATTACTTCTCGAAGGATACGGTAACGGTATTTGGGTGTCCCCACAATATGGTAAAAACAATAATAAACTTGGCTAAAGACTTTAAGCTATAGCAAACCAGCCTTGACAATTCCCACTTCCGTCAGCTATACGAGACGCTCCAACACATCAGCCAAAACATGCTTAATTGCTACCAACAGAAGCAACAACTGGTCTATCAAGAGGTCTTTAGCCAAATCCAGCAATGCATTGAAGACTCAATGAAGCGACTACCTCACTACAAATGTACGTCGTCAAATGAAAGTGGACAAAAGGGGTGAAAATGATAAGAGACAATTTTCTAAATTGTTTCACCTAAATCACCTGAGTAATGTCCAAATCGGTCAAATCATCCCCGTCTAAGCATTCCGCTACCAACTCCTCGACTGCTGCTGAGCGTAGACCAGCCCTATCCATCATTAAAGACATCCAGCGGCAAACCCGACGGCAGTATACAGCTGAAGAAAAGATCCGGATTGTCCTGGAAGGCTTGCAGGGCGAACAGTCAGTGGCCGAGATCTGTCGGCGAGAAGGCCTCAATACCAACATTTATTACCGCTGGATCGGACTGCCGAAGCAGTAAGGAATTCCTCGAAGCCGGTAAAAAGCGACTGGCAGGCGATACGACCCGGGAAGCTACCGCACCTGAAGTACAGTCCATCAAGTCCGAAAATGAAGCCCTTAAACAACTGGTGGCTGAATTGAGCCGCTTCGGCGGTCCGACTGGAGAATCGGGTATTAAATCCGCCACCGCGGCTTAAGGCCGACGATTAACCGATACCACCCCATGGCTCAGTCCGAAAAGATAGAGATCATCACGTTGGTCGAACAGTCGCCTTTGCGCGTTAAAGCTACTCTGAAGGAGTTAGGTATTAATCGGTCGACATTTTATCAGTGCCGGGCCGCCGGTGCGGTACAAACGCTATTTGCAGAGTGGCTATGCTGGCTTAGCTGATCCAGCTTATCGGCGGATCAGTGCTTGGAACCAACTGCCACCCGCAGAGAAGGGCTGCGTGGTCGAACTAGCCTTAGAACGACCCGATTTGTCATGTCGGGAATTGACTTGCTATATTGTTGATAATGAGCATTGGTTTGTATCGGAGTCCACCGTTTACCGTATTCTGAAAAGTAGGGGCTTAATTACAACGCCAGCTTATCGGTTGATGGAAGCGGCTGATCAGTTCTATAATCCCACTACGACGCCCAATCAACTTTGGCAAACCGACTTTACCGCACGGGCGGCCCCGCACCAGCGCTACCATGAATCACTCGAGAATGTACGTCCGGCTGATGCTTACTGGGGTCGCCAAGAGCAAATCGTAGCCGAACGGCAAAAAACTAAGCAGTTATCAATGCTGAAACGCCGGAAAAATCATATTTTTCAGCGTTTACAAAGTACTTAAAAGTATCTCTTCTCTTTTCACCCGCATCTGTCCACTTTCGGTTGACGATATACTGAGGTGGTCCGGCTTAGCGGCGCACTGAACTTGCAAGTTTTGTATAATACTCGCTCTCAAACTGTTCAGGGCTTTGGTAGCCCAGCGACGAATGCTTGCGCACTCGATTGTAATACATTTCAATATACCGCTCAGGCGGCCCTGTCGAAGATTTCAGTTCGAGCATCCTCTACATTCAAGAACGTTCCTCCTTCCAATAGTTCCGCTCTTAAACGGCTCCAGAATAACTCGGCAAAAGCGTTGTCGTACGGATCGTCGGCCCGACTCATACTGGGCCTGATGTGCCACAAACTGATCAACTCGTGCAGATCATTTGATACATATTGACCACCCCGATCCGAGTGGGTAATCAAGCCAGGTGAGGGCTGGCGTGATTGTAAGGCGTTACGAAGTGGTATGATAACCAACTCATCTTCCATATTCTCATCGACGCGCCAGCCCACGATGCGCCGGGAGAATAGCCGCGGTGGCGGACCACTCCATCCAGCTACCCAAGTAAGCCCATTCTCCGTTGATCAATGGCAGATATGTGATATCACTCACCGCACAGGCGGCCCTGCCAAATCAAATTGGGCCCTTGTGGTAAGGGTTGATTTAATAAAAGATTAGGCCAGTAGCCTTCCCATGAGTGCTATCCGTCGTACGAGACGGTCGGCCGCTGCCGCACAAATGACCTAGGTTGGATGGGCTGTAAACCAGCCAGTTTCATAAGTTTTCGCACCTGATGCCGTCCTACTTCATACCCCTTCTCTTTCAATTCAGCCACAATCCGTCGACTCCCGTACCGGCGCTTATGATCAGTAAAAACCTGTTCAATCAATTGCTGCTTATTTCCCTTTTCAACTGTTGGTTTGTAGCTATCTCCTCGTTGGTAACGATAATAAGCGGTTCGACTCAAGCCCAATACGGAACATAGAATTTCGACCGTAAATGTATCGGACAGTGCATAAATGAGTTCATAGTGTAGCGTCAGGTCTGTCGGCTGAAAATGCTCAACGGGGCCGCCCGGCGGGCTTTTTTTAAGATCTCGCGCTCGGTTTCCAATTGCCGTACTCGATCCTTGAGCTGCTGGTTTTCCAGTGCCAGCTCACTTTGCTCACTACTTACTTTTTTTACCCCTTGGTTCTGATTCTTCCAACGGTAAATTAGATTTTCTGAAACACCTAACGCATTTGAAACATAGGCGACTGTCTGGCCGTTGGCCAACATTTTGACGGCTTCGTTTTTGAAGTCAGCGTCATACTTACGCCGGGTTTTGGGTCTGCTTGGTTTCTGCATGCTCTTGCTAAGTTAAGCAAGTTCACTGTGCCGATAAATTAGACCATTTCACTCATTATACTACTTTGTTAAGTAAAACGGGTAATAGTAGTGTCACGGTTTTTTATCATGCCTTGACTCGGTTAGATAGTTATTGGTCAATTAGTGAAAGAAAGGCGATGGCGGGATCGGCTATTGAGGCAGGCCAAGAGGCATTGGCCTCAAATCAGCGGTTTAAGAGCCAGTATTCTAAGGAAGTCCAGATTGAACTAACGGATGGTGAGCTTGAATATACTCGATACATAGCACTACTAAGGGGGTTAAGTAACTCGTCGTCTCAAATATCAATCTCGAAAAAATACAAGATGTAATCAGAAGCTACGAATGATAGATTTTGTACTTTCTCATGCTTGGTTATATAACTACGATTATGTAAAGGAAAATAATCAATAAACAGCTTGTTATCTATAGGCTCCTGAACATTGGAACAATACTATTTTTTGACAAAATCGATTTGCTCAATTCCCCTATTTAAACCCTGCCAAGTCATGGCTCCGGTAGTAGTATCTAGTGCAAAAGTTTCTAGTAGTAAACCAATCTGTTCCAGGAAGTAGGCCTCCTTTTCGGTAGGAGCTGAATACCCCACTGGAAAATTATATTCAAGCAAAAAGTAAGCTTTAGGCCCCTTCTTATTATAAATCCAAGGGCCAGCTAATAGATCGAAACGGACTGGATAGGTTTTACGAGCGTATTGAATACTACCCTCATAGCGACCACGAGTAGGGTCAGTTTGTACCAAAGCCGGGGCCAGTGTTAAGGTAGCAAAACTGGTTAGGGTAGTATCCTTTCTGATGTTAATTTCATTTTGGCCGGTGGTACTTAGGTATTTGATTTGAAGTTGTTCCATTGTCCATGTACCCGTGAGTTGAGGAGCTAGCTCCTTCATCAGCTGGCTACTAACTTGTTCCCGCTCAACTACAGCAATAGGATTCACAGATTTATCTGGAGAACACTGAATGAAGCCAACACAAGTTATTAGGGTTAACAAAAAAGAGTTTTTCATATTCATTTCGCCGAGAAGAGTTGTTGTATAAGTGGCATTATGTAATAAAATTTTTCTAATAAACGTAGTTTGGTACGTGAAATCTTATTCTCTAATTTATACAACTTGTATTACAATTACTTTGGGTCTTTCGCACTTTCGCGAATACATTTATAGGCCAATGTTATACAATAAAGCAAGTCGCTTAATGCTGTCAACATATATCTGGTTTATGGGTGCAACTCGAGCTTTTTTGTAACTGGATCTTAACCGATCAGCCGTTTCCTGTTTACAGCCCAAATTCCATAGAACAGCGATTTGATCAATGGGACTGTGGCAAATCTGGTTTATACTGTACCGACTTAACAGTACTAACCATGACGCTAAGGATTGGCAGGTATTGAAAAGTGGATAAGCAAACTGATCTAAATCACTCGCAAGCCTGTTTTTTAACTCTTCCATTGAAACGCGAGAACTCAGTTCATACCAATGGTCACCCTGATGCGAAACGATCCCTAATCTAAAGTTTAACGGACAGCTATAGTATTTGGGAAAAATAGGAACATCTTCTCGATTCCACACTTCACGAAATATCTGCTCGTTGTAGAAACCAATATTAAGTGTAAACGAAAGACTATTGTAATAAGAGCTATACAAGCCTCTCTGCACGTTAAAGGCTTGTACAATATCATTAGTTTGTCGTGCCCAATGTTTTGTCTTACGCTTAAAACCTAATTCTTTAAAAAATGGATGAACAGTATCTTTTAGTAATCCTTCGAAACTAGAAATCAACTCAGTAGCTGCCATATTTACGGGCTTATTTCGAAATAATACTGCCTATGTTTTTTGTTCTATTAATGGCATTTTGTTAGTGATTGTCTTCTTTTAATTCGACAACGCCTGATTTCTTAGTAATGGAGTAATGGCGATAGGATCGACTCTCTGCGGCTACCGAGAGCCAAAAGGCATTAAGGGAGAGTTCATGATATAAAAAACTGCCGGTCCCATGACCATAATAGTATGTCTTACCAGGCTCTACTAACAGATAGACCATTTGCCCACCAGGGCTTATTAACCCTAAACTATCCATATCTGTCTCAATCAATGTATATCCAATTCTTCCAGTTGCTCTTATTTCTAAGGCCGACTAAGCTGAGATAGCTGGTTGAAAGCTTCGAGTAGCGTTAAATATATAGATTTTACTGATTGCTCGAGCTTGGCTATAGGCTTGATGATTGAGCAAAGCTATGCTCATCAAGAATACGAGTAATATTTTCATAATATGATTCTGACACAGTTATATAATCACTTATAGGTTAAGTACTACATAATGTAAGACAAAGAACCTGTTTAAACTTTCGAAAATCGAGCTAAAACGGGCATTTTATAATACTCCGTTCAGAAACGATTTACAGTTTATTTCCATTCGAGCCACTGCCAAGATGAACTAACTTTTGGTTATGAACCAGGACGATAGGGTAATTTCTCAAAAGCTCTAGTAACTAATTATCACATATATTGTCTTTATTTGACAATATCATAATTTGGAGAGGTTACATGGACAAAGTCTGTTGAGACTTTGCTACTTTGAATTATATGAAGGTAAAGTTCGGTTGCAATTAGGCCAAGATACCCAAAATTAAGGAGCCTTCACCAGCCTATGCGATTCGCCACTAGCCGTTTTAATGATATAAAAACCTGGTGGCAAAAGGGCAACAGAAATCTGGTTTTTGCCTTTCTGTAACGTAGCATTATAAATAACTCTACCGGTTATATCACAGATAGCGGCTGTTGTTTCGATACTGCTCAGAATCGATAACTCGGTTGAAAACGGATTGGGGTAAACTAACAGACGTTCCGAATCCGCCAAACTGACGGGCATGATTTCGCTCAGTGAAAACTGCCCGTCGTTAGCTAGTTGTCGGACCCGGTAGTAAACGATTTCCTGCGAAAATGAAGTCGTTGGTTTCTGAAAAGCCAGATGCGAAAACTGATACGTATGCTGGCCCATCCCCGAACTGGCTAGCGAACCCGCCTGGGCGAAGTTTCGTCCATCGAAGGAGTATTCAACGTAATATTGACGAATATTTTTCTCCGCTACCTGCCACTGAATTAATGGCTTTCCACTTGTTACGTAAGCGTCGGCCCGCAACCATTCGTTTTTTTGCTGAACATCGTAGGTCGCCAGAAAGTAGCCGCCGAAGCCTTCGGTGTGAAACGAAACTTCCCACCGGCGGGCTTCCTCATTCCAAACCACATCGGATGTTTTGAGGAAGATTTCTTTCTTTTTGGCGGTATACGTTAGCAGTAATCCACTTCCATCACTGGTCTTGCCCGGCTTCTGCCAGATTATCAGATTACGCATTCGCGCTGAATCCTGGGAATTGGCCGGTAACTTGTATAACGTTCCCTGTCTGTTATACTCATCAAAATCCTGCTGAGTGAAATACAGCGTTACGCTGGCTGTGGCAACGGCTGCATTTTTTGCCGGCATGAGTTGATAGTGACGTCTGACATATTCTCCGTTCGGTTTTTTGTCGATCCATACGCTGGCCGTGACGCTGTCGCCGACGCCCGTGGTCATATAATCACTTTCAATTTTGGCAATGAGCTGATCGCAATCGGCTTCGTAATGATTAGGGAGACCGTAAGGCTGTACTTCGGTTTTGCTTACGTTCGAATAGGCCAGACTGCTGTGGGCGTGTGGCTGCATGGATACGTATACTTTCCGGGTAACTTTATGACCCATCGCATCGGTGATTCTGACTTTATGGTAGCCTTCTGGTAAGCCCGTGACAGTGGCCGTCGTGTCGCCAGTCGATAGCCAGTGGTATGTATAGGGTGCGACACCGCCTTTTACCCTGATTGATGCAATCCCCGATTTCGGATTAGCGCAGGTAACCCCAACATGGCTGCTGGCTACCTGAATGTAATTGTTGTGCGGGTTGACGTCATCGTATTCGTTAAAATCCGTTAGCAACTGCATACACAGATCGGTGTAGAGATAATCGACCCCTTCAGCGTACACGATATTGACCATGTTGTTTTGCCGGATGATTTTGTTCCGGACCATATCGTACACCGTTGGGTAAAGATGCTTGTTGTTGTTCTGCACCGTCGTAAGGCTTGTGTTCCCGAAAGTACTGGCAATCCAGCCTACAATTTTGATCGCGTTTCGTGGATCTTCAGGTTCCGCGATAGCCTCAACAATCGTCTCGCCCATTTCATATAGTTCGCCAGCACATTCAGCAATGTGCATCACATGGTGCCAGAAACCGGGTTTGGGGCTTTCCTTACAGGCGTTATAGGGCCGCAAATCGCAGAGTACTTTCTCCAGGGTAAGGCTAATTTGCCAATCCATACGTTTGTATGAACCGGTATAGGATGCGTTGTTGAAAAAATTGGTTTGATTTTGGATTAATTTATCCGTGCTGGCATTGGTCGTATTAACGTACCGATACTGATTGTCATGGCTTGTCTCAAAAACGTCTTGGATTAGGTGTACGACATCGGCGAATGATGAACCGGCAACCGTTAGAATGATTTTACCTCTGAAGTTGCCAATGGGTTGATTGATTAGATCGGCAAATGTTTTTTCATAGGTCTTTTGGTAAATCACATCCTTAAACTTGGGTAATATGGCGTTCATGTCATCGACAATGGAAGTGGTCGACGTTTCAGTGAAATTCGTATCTTTAATATTAATAATGATAAACTCTTTGGGATGGTCGTGCAGAAAAGCGCGCGCGTTTTTCAGAATATTCTCAAAACCTTCGCCCAGGCAGGTCGATGTCGACATCCCGTGGTCAACAGGCTGGACGGATGTGTGCAGCAGGTTCTCATCATCGTAATAAGGGTTATTTCTAATATCGTTTGGAGTATAATGGGCGTTAGTCAGATTGATACCAAAATAGCGAAAGCCCATTTCCATCTGCTCCTTGATATCTAGGGTTTGGGTAACAAATCCGCACTCATTGCAGGCTCCAAAATCGGGAATATTGAGGGCTTTGTAGAATGTGGGAAAGGCCGATATCTGGGTCGCATCATTCATCCCGGCGTTATGGCTACCCGGCAGCACCAGATTTTTGAGCGTGTGTTCATCCTTAGTTAGTGTACCCATCCAGTCCTGACGCTTGTAATCGAATCCTTTCGCCATCATAATAGTATATCTGGTATTATACGGAGGATCAGAAGCGGTTGCGGCTGGCCAGAACATATACGTAGTCATTTCATTAAGCGAAATGAGCGTGGGCGTAAAGTTGGTGGTAACAATTTTAGACTCCATGGCAAACTGACCAAACGTATTTTTGTTGTCTGGGTTAATGACCCCCTGATAAATCTTTGTATCGTCGTTCACCCCCCGCCAGAGAATATGAACGTCTGTGTCGTCGGCGTTCTCCTTTCGAAAAAGCAGCGGCCCGTCAATGTGGGAGCTATGGTCGGTGTGCGTATGTTTATCCAGTAGCACAAAATCATAATTATTAGCGTAATCCAGAAAGGCGGTATTCAGGTGAGAATCAGTACCCGTCCAGGCAACCAGCCGTCTGCCCCCACTGACTTCACAGAGACTCACATTTCCCACACATTGATCACTCAGGGTCTGATCGTAAATTTGTCGCCACGTACTATATTTAGTATATGGCAAATAGTTTAGCTTTTTTCCAACCACGTAAGTGCGGATGTGATTATCGTTGGCCCCTTTTCCAAAAAAAATGAGCCCGTCGACCTCCGGCAATGGATAGGCAACAATATTAACCAGATCAGTCGGGGAACCGGGCAAATCTCCGCGCTCGGCTATGGTAACAGTACCTTCCTGCGTAATAGCCAGATACTTTACCTGATTATCCTTCTGGCGATTATAAAAAATGTACAGCTTATCCTCATACACCGCCATCGTGGGTACATAATTAGCATAGGCGAAGCCACCCAGCGTATCCTGATAGCCATGATACACATTCGGATTTGCATTACCCGGCTGAAGCAGTTCTTTCTGGTGGGTACTTCCCAAACACGCTACATTCACACTGCCTATGCTCCCTATCCAGGCAACATAGATATAGTCTTTGTACTTAATTGAGACAATTTTACTGGATTGATTACAGCTTTCTACATAATCATAGCCTCTGAAATTACCGTGCAGCATCTGTTGGGAACTGCCAAAATCAAACACCGAGGGGTCGTCTTCCTGAAGTTGCTGACCAAAGCTGTTGACTAAACTAAAAACAGTCAGCAGGATGGCCGTTAGATAGCCTGTTAATTTATAGGTGCCCATACTGGTAAGGATTTATGCTTGGGATAGTTGACTAAGCTTGCTTCAGGTAAGGTGATTTACCGAACAAGCAGACGTAATGAACGAATCGTCGTCCCTTGTTGATAACGCAGAAAATAGATTCCCCCTGCCAGATGCTGTAGGGGTTTTAAGCTGATTATATCCTGACTAACAGCCGTCAGTTCGACTGGCACAAACTGCCCCTGACTATTGATCAACTGTAAATCCGAAGCCGGGATGTTATGAAGCTGTACCTGAATGCGTTGATCTGTAACCGGATTCATGACCAGACGAAGTGCGGGATCGGGATGGTCCATTGAAACAGCCAGGATTCGTGAGTATTCTACTGAACCATCCTTGTCGACTATGCGGAGCCGATAGTAGCCGGTTGGCCATAAAGGCTGATCATCAACGAAGCTGTACCGCTGGCGGCTGCCGGACTCACCCCTGGCCTGTACCTGACCTACCGTAGCAAATTCCCGGGCATCCGTGCTACGTTCGATGGCAAAGTAATCGCTGTTCGACTCCCAGGCCGTTTCCCAGCTCAACTGTACGGTCTTGTCGAAAGCGTCTCCGGTCAGGCTGGTCAGCCGTACAGGTAACGCCTGAGTTAGATCGGCATTGAACGGGAAATCATGGAGTTCGCCCCCCGACTGAGCAAACGATTGAGCCACCACCTGCCCTTCTATATTGGCTTGGTTATTGGCCTGAACCGGACCTTTCGTAATAGCCGCCAACGGAGCCAGCAGACTGCCTTCAATCGATGAGTTACCCCCGATGGTCAACTGGGTCGTGTTGTAAAAATTCCAGAGAATATACGGCGCATTGCTGCCCCCCACGCCACCCAGACTCGGCGTATTCCAAGTATACGAACCGGCGGCATCGACGTTAATAACCAACACTTTATCCGCTGAAGGGCTGTCAACATAAGTAAGATTCTGAATCCGGTTTAAGTCGGTACCCGTTACGTTCCAGACGTTGGTTCCCGCATACAAACCGATTTTTACCTGGTTCGGTAAATTGGTGCTGGCAATAGGCTGGCCATTGCCATTCATCAGTTTTATACGCTCTGCATTCTGCGCCAGCCGAGCCGAATTTTTCGTCAGGGTCGCAAAGGCACTGCTGAAATCAATGACGTTTCCCTGGCAGATGGGTGTAGTGGTTTCCGTAGAAGGTGTAGCATTTTTATTAATTTGAATAACCGGTGTATCATCGTAACGAGCCGTCGATTTCGTGATACGAATCGTCGAATAGGCACCATTGGGTGGCACGTCGTAATAAAGGCCATTTCCGTCCTGATACCACACTTTTAAGGCGTCAGTGGTTGGGCTGCCGTTGCAGAGACCAATTTTGGCGTAGGTATTGCTGTTTACCTGGAGCCGACCACTTTGCAGAATAACTCCTCCGCCAACAACCAATCCTATTGGATAGCCATTGACCGTAAAGGCGGTGGCGTTGCCTTTGATGGCGACCTGATAGTTACCGGCTACCGTCAGGTTTCCCCCCAGCGCAATGGCCCCTTCACTTTCATTGGTAACCAGTGTGGCATTGGTGGCCAGAAAGGCATTGAACTTCCCGGCGGGGGCCAATGGATTTTGGGCCAGGGCTAAGGTAGATACGCCCATGTAGGTAAGTACCGCATGAACTAGCTTATAAAGTCGCTTACTGGAGTAAGTAGTTGGTAAAAAATGTAGCATATTGTTCAGATTAGGATACGTTTAGTGAAGAGGAGTGATGTATTGAAACGGCGGGCGGTTGGGTTAAAGAAGCTGATTATACTTTAGAATCCAGGCTATCGTATCCCCGGTTAACAAAATGGCCAGCATAGCATGGTAGCGTTCATTCGCTACCCGGGTGGCAATTAAACAAAGGAGCGTGTAAAGACCCATACGCACGAAGTACTCAGTACCGATGCCCAAACTGGCCATATGCGTGCCACCTTTCATATACGTGTCCAGCGCATCGATCGGGTACGTAACAGCCACAAGCGAAAAGAACCATTGGCGTCGGGCGTAGTAATATCCCTTATATCCCTGGTACTCCTGGATGTCTTCCGGAAAAAGCAATGAACACAGAAGGCAATACAGAACGACGTATAGAATCACCACCAGGTACAGCAGAAACGTCCAGCGACTGACCTTATTAAGCTGATATTCCCACCACCAGAAAAAGACAATGTCCAGGAAAATATAAAATACCCAAAGCAGATGCACAGCATACGGCCGACTACGGGCCGGGTGAACAATAAGCCTGGAAACACCCCGCATCAACTGGGCAATACAGAAGCTCATAACGAACCCCAGCATCATGCGCGTGTGAGCAAATTCGTTCATTATTAGTACGGATTACTTATACTTGATGAAATCGGCCTGCAATGTGTTTTGCGTAACGGCGTTTGTCGAACTCGACGTAGTAACAGTGGTTTGCTTACCGAATATGTCCGTACCATTACCTATTCGTGTAGATGAATTTGTGTTCTGACTGAGTGTACGTTTGCCCATGTTATAAATCAGTACACCGTCGGCTCCTTTATGCTTGGCTACCTTAATAATTGCCTCCTGAATATCGCTGTATTCATTATAAAGCATACCGGCAATCCCTTCAACACGCCCCATGGTTTCGTACTCACGCTTGATATCAGCGGGATTGAAATACGTATCAACCTCTTCCGTGGGCTGATAGGTCCGGCCAACGTACTGAATATGCGGACTGCAACTGGTCTGGAAAAGGATAAGTAAGACGAGTACATAAATACGGTTCATACAGTTTATGGATTAGTTATTATAAATGATAGGTCAGACCAATGCCCAGGCCTACGTAAGAGAAATAAGCCGGGTTGTAAAGCTTGGTCGATGGGCTGGATTTTTCAGGAACGGTTTCCAGAAAGCCCGCTTTTTCATAAATCCAGGATTTATCACTCGTTGTCATTGTGGGTAGTGCGTTCACGCCATTCACCTCGTATTTAGTATAGTTCCCCCGGGAAATGGGCAACGACATAATTTGTCCGTTGGCCTCGACAAACAGGGAAAATTTCTCCGATACCCGAAACGACAAGCCAAAGCAGGCGGCAAATCCCACTTTTGCGCGTGAAGGTTCACTGGCCTGACTGACAATCTGATACGGTTTACCATCTAACATAAACCGGGATTCCTGATACTCAGAACGACTGGAAACGGCGGCAATAGCCAAACCCAGCTTGGTATAAATAGACAGCAAGTCTCCGCTATTCCGAATCACAACAAAGGGCGTAAATACCAGTCCCCGAATACGGTCGGTCTGAAACCCCGATACACTGTCCAGGTCACTGGAGTAGTCTGCCCGGATGGTGCTGCCCAGCAGATACTGGGCGTTGATTTCCAGGCCGAGTGTCGAGTTTAGCATCTTGCCTATACCCAGGCTAAAATTGGCTCCTTTCGCATAGGAACCGTATATACCCGATGTGAACGTATCATTACCTACATTTACCTCGGCTTCATTGATTTTCTGAGGACTGGCCGGAAAACCATAGCCTGTCTTAATAATGACGTAGGGCGCTGTCGATTGCGACTGCAACTGAGCATTGACAGGCTTGCTGATTCCAATTAGTGAAAGACTGAGCGCAGCTAGTTTGTAAATAAAATGCATCGGCAACAGAAATAATTAGTTCTGGAAATAATTGAAGACGAAATCCCGCCCATTGGTATAAAAGAATTTATCCATGGCCGTTTGCGTCGATAAGCCGTACAGCAGTGGCTGTTTGTTATGAATCACTGAAAACAGGCGGGCAAATACGACCATCTTCCGGTGAAACGAAGGCATGTATTCGGCACTGGGCGCCAGTTGAATAGGCTGAATAAATCCGTCGTAATCCGAGCCAATCGCCAGGTGATCCCATGCAGAAGCATCCTGACGCCCGGACACTTCCACTACGTGAAAAATGTTTCTTAGCAACGGTTCGGAGCGGTAATAATCCTCAAACGTGATTGGTGTACCATCGGCCAGACTATACTCATCCGCATTATACACGTCGTTGAAGAGCCGACGCAGATTCTTTTTGTAGGATTTATTGTAGTTGGGCATGGTGAAGCCCAGAATACGCCGGTCCAGGTTCAAACCAATGATCCCGTCGCTGTCATAAATGGCTTTGACCTCTTCATCGCAGAAATTAATGCCCCACGGATAAAACCAGTTTAACGTATTGTAATTGGCCGTACCCTGAAACGGATTCATCGATTTCTCTACATCTCGGGGCAGGCCACCAAAATACATGACCCGGTCGCTCGGCTTGAGCGATTGGGTATACGCCCGCCAGAACTGATCGCGTTCGTTGGCCTGAATTTTATAGAAGGTCTGGCCAAATATCAACTCTTCGTACGAATCCCGTAGTGGAAACAAACCCGTTGCCATCGCTACGGGCCGTTTCTTGCCACTCAGCCCAATATGCGAGGCAATAATCGGGATCAGCTTCTTGCCCTGTGCTTTCCGCTGCGTATTGACACTGTCGATGTATTGATAATACTGGAATCGCGCCTTCAAATCCATATGCTTGACATCCAGATAAATAGGCTGCTTAAAATCATTTTCAGTATCCAGCAGCCGGTTCATAACCTGATAGCCTAAATCGGTCTCAACCTGATCGTCGGTATAAGGCAGTTTAAAGCGTAATTTTGTTTTCCCCATACGAACAACCGTATCCCTATATACGTCACCATGGATACAGCCAATAATGCCCTCCCCATATTTGGCGAATACGTTACGGCTAAAATCATCGGATAGCGAAGCCGCCGTTAGTAGTCCCCGGCGCAGACCGGGTTTGTCCAGACTTTTGGCGTTGCCGAACATTTTGTTCCAGCCGAAATGCGCCACCGTAATAAAAAAAGTCCGGTGCGGTAAGTCTCTGATTTTCTGTATATTGGAAAAAATTTCCTGACGGCAGAGTTCCCCGCACCCTTTTGATTTGAGGCTGTCGATTTTGCTAAGTACATCATTACCAAAGAGTACGTGCCCCCCTTCGGCTGTCATGACCATACCAATGCCACCGGTGGTCACTATACGTTTGAGGTCGGCGTTGTTTTTCGCCAGCAGAATCTTGGTACCGTTATAGACCGAGTCCTGATTAATAGCGTAATAGTATTCACCCAGAAATTCTTTGAAGGAGGAATTGTTTTCTGCCGCCAGCACCTCCTGCCGCTTCATGGGCATATGGGTAACAAAACGCAGGTTTATTGACCGCTGACCGCGAGTGGCCAGCATAATTTTTTCGGGGGGCGTAATGGACATGCACAAGACCGAACCGCCCAAACCGGCCAGATTTGCGTAGTTGGACTGGTCATAATTAGCCATGTTGGATTCCTTACCTGTTCGCTTGTTATTCTGGTTTTTCGTAAAGGGAACCCAGTTGGTACGACCATACTTTTTGTTCAGGTAGCCGGGTTGACTGGCATACCGGATTGTGCTGTCCGGGCTTTCGACCTGCCGATAGTAATGTTTAAACGAGGTATGGATGTGAAAATCCGAAAAGGGTAAGGAGGTCGTTGGTTTTTCCTGGGCGAAGACAGTTGCCCACGAACAAATACCCCAGAACGTCAGGCAATATCGTAGCAGATACTCACGAATGTACTGGCACATGTTGATTGAAAATTTTACGTAGCAAAAGGATAGTATGGCCGCTTTGGACCATCTTCGGCTAACCGTCTGTAGCTTGCAGGCTGGCGATGAATTGGTCAACGGATCTGACTAATGGCGGTTTCGAGCTGCGTATCTTTCCCCGTTTTCAGGGCCACTCCGTTGTAACTGGCTTCAACGTCGGGAGGAACGCCAATACCCTCATAGATCTTCCCGTCCTTATAGCGAAACATTAACGAGGAGGTGTACACTCTGGCAAGCACACTGGTCGAAAATTCACCGCCATTATAACGAACATTTTCTTGAGTCAAAGGTCCCGTGCCTCCCCAGGTACGTTCCCCAACTAGTTTTCCGTTTCCCGTTGGCAGTGCTTTAATTGCCATGGGGGTTATCTCCGCCATACTTATTGAAAACATATCGACCAGCGCCACAATCGGTTTCGTAAAGGGGCGGGCACCCGGTACGGCATGAACCGTAAAATCGAACCAGGGTAAATAATCTAACCGCCCCATACCGGCTTTTGCACGGAGCGAACCAAACACGTAGGATTTATCGATTAACCGCCCAAGAAGAAAGTCCAGATCTGATGCGTTTCCACCACCATTTCCCCGCAAATCCAGGATGATTCCATCCAGATCAGGGTTCTGAAGTTCGTCGAAGACGTATTGAACGACCGCCTGGGCTGGACTGGTTGGATCAGCATACCAGTCTGACAAGGCAAATTGCGGAAAGCGGAAATAAAGAATATTCGTGTTTTTAATTTTACCCGCGACCAGAAGTCCTGGGGAGGATTTAGATGTATCCACACCGGTTACGGCGCCCGCGCTCAGGTAGTTGGCAGGGATGGTTTTCTGATAGTGCGCCACCGGAATGGGCTGATGCAGGCTGGGCCTCTTTAGTATTCTGGCATTAGAGGGTGAAATTGCCGGTAAGGTAGGATCTTTGAAGTACAGAGTGTAGTGCGAGTCGATCAGATTGGCCGTCATTTCCTGATAGTACGTATAGCCCTTCTTTCTGCTACTTTCATCATCTGATTTCAATTTAGCAAAAAGCGGTCTATAGGTACGGTACACTGCGTCCCAGTCGGTTGGGTCGATATCCCAGAACGCATAACTGTTGTTCATGCCCGTCCAGAACGCGTCAAATTCATCGGTTAGCGTTAATGCAACCGACTTTTCCGGCGGATTAATTTGAGGAAATTCCTGCCGACAGGCAGTCACCAATATCAAAAACAACAGGCTGATTAAAGCGTAAAGATGTTTCATCGGAAATAAATAAGTACAGTGAGTATTACCGTAGCGTTAACTGATAGAGACAGCCAACCTGCAGAGCATACGTCTGGTTGTAACGGGGAATCTGGTTGATCATATAGTTCTTCTGCTGATCGGACAGAGCGTAGTAGTAGCGCCCTTCTACGAAAAAATTATACCGACCGGCCTGATAGCCGATGCCGGTCCCCGCCAGCAGACCAATCTCCAGACGACGATCTTTTCGACCGTCGAACGTGTAGGATTCATTGAATTTCTGGAGTAGATAGTCAGGCAACGCGTCTGATTCATCCGTTTCATCCTCTAGCTGCGGGCTGAAAGCAAAAAGAGCGCCCTGGTTCGTACTGGTCGCCCAATAACCGGCATACCCGCCCAGATTCATAAATCCCTTCAGTCTCGCACCACCAAAGGAGAAATGCCCCATGATCGGAAGTTGAAGATACTGGTTGGTTGTCGTCTGGTATAACCCGTCCAGACTACCCGTGCGGTTTAGTCGGTAATTCTTCTGAATCAGTTGAGGTTCAACCTGGAAAGCCAGCCACTTATTAACCGAGTAGCGAATCGGGATGCCTATACTGAAGCCGGTGGCGGGCGCATATTGCGTGGACACGAGGTAACCGGTACTAGTATTGAGGTAATTTTTGACGTACCCTCCTTGCACACCGACTGACAACTGAGCAAATGCGCTGAATACCGAGAGGGAGAGTGCCAGGAAACAGCTAAGAATCGAATAGTTCTTCATAGAGCTTGGTTAAGTTGAGCAAAGCGGTAACTGATGGACTCATAAAGACCATAGTAACTAAATGCAGAATCACGGATATGGGCGTTAAGTACAGACGAGCCTTTCGGGCTTTAGTTAGAAAGGAGATTCGTTATAACAGCCACCACGGGTTGCGGAAACTGAAAGCCATCGCTGAAATACGCTTTGACGTGCTGATAGCCTGCTTCTGTCAGAAAACTCCCATCATGGTTTGGGTATACATTAGGAGTGCCATTAAAGGCATATTCCTTGTCAGGCGCAATACGCTGATAACTTTTTAAATCGATAGCTACCTTTAGGGCATCATAGGCCAGCTTATATTTAGTGGGTAGCTGAAATCCCCCCTGCCCGCCGGGATTGAAGGGGGGCGAACTGGAGTACATGGTTGGAATACGGGCGAATCTGTCTTTCTGCCAACTACTGGGCACAATGTCGTAGTTGTTGATGACCGAGTGATAGTTCTCGCCGAACTTAGCAGCCGCGTAGCTGGCAAACTGACTGTCGCCCGGCGTAGGCCCGGCAATTGGATAAGCGCTTACGGTGGTTGTATAGCCCAGCTTCTCTTTCCATTCAATGCACTTCAGGGCCATCAGGGGCGACAAAGCGCCACCCAGGCTATGGCCCGTAAAGGCCACCTCCGTCGTGTTGATATCCGGTTGCGCACCCAGAAACTCCAGCAGTGTTTTTCCCGTCTTCGCATCTTTCATAGTGCTTAAAATGGAAAGACCTACCATACTGCCTTTGCTAATTTTGCCACTATTAGGCATTCCCCAGTCGGCCTCTTCTAATACGTTAAAATCCTCCAGCTTCCAGCCTTTTTCCGAAACGATGTTAGTGCCCGCAATGCCCGCTACGTACATTGGTTTACCCGTAGTGAGATTGGTTCCTTTAGCCACATACATCAGGTTATCCGTTACGAAACTGTCTACGGGAGTTACAGCGCCCGACGACGCTTTTTTCAGGCTATTCGACGTAACCGGTCCCCATACTACCTGCCAGTCGTTTCCAATATATGCCCGCAGATCAGCGTTATTTTTCAGCGCATCGTTTACTTTCAGCGTATTAGCATTCAGGGCGGCTTCTGAAGTGGCGACAAGGTGATAATTAACGTCGGCAATAAAACTCAGCACGGCAAGGGTTTTGTGCAGCCTCGTCGGTGGAGTTCCGCTTCCATTGGGCGTCACGATAGGGTGATCCATCAGACAAGCCGCTAACAGCGTGGACCCTATAAGAATCAATGCAACAAATTGAATCGCTTTTTTCATGTGTTTAGATATACCTGAAATTGTTCAGATCATACAACCCTTAGTTACTTGTTCAGATACAGACAGGCCGACGCCTGTCAGATATTGCCGCTGTTCGTAAAAACTTGCATTCTTTCCATTGCCAATGATGTAAGCCATTACGTTCACAACTCCCATGTTATATTCAGCATACGCACCCATATGAAGGCCAAACCAGTATCGCAGGCTAACCGGAACAGACACGGTTATGCTATGATATGAACGATTCCCTTTGGCAATCAGTCCTGAACCAACCTGGTCTTTCCCGCCAGCAAAATTTTTCCCGCCATTACGCCTACGTAAAGGTCGAGACGCTTAGTCATGTTGATGATAGAATTGAATACTGGCCGATTCGGACGGTTACGCATAGTCGATGGACACAACGGTCAGTGCTGCCTTAGCGATGGAATTGGTTTTACGTTGAGCTTAAAGCCGTTACACGTTGACGTTTCTGGTCAACGGAATTGTTGATAGAAATTAAAATTAGCCAAGGCGGCTGGGCTGGCTAAAGTAACAGGTCGATTTTTGAATTGTGACACTTATATCCCGGCGATTGTTGACCTTTAATGAATCTATCTAGCAAGACGCACTGGATCTATTCTGTATAGCACTGTTGTAATACTGTCCCTTGTTATAGAAAGTCTGGGGCTTGGACTCCCATCCAGGGAATTATTATTGCTGCGATTAATTACATAAGAACAGGATGAGCCACTCTGCGTTAGATTGCCATACTGGTATATACCCTGAAGTTTATTATTCGTGCCTGGTACGTTTGCTGTTGGTTTATTAGCAAAATAGATGTTAGGACTCAGTTTCACATATACGCTGTCGCCGTACTTGTAATCCACAGATAGACTGAATGACGTATCAGTCAGTGTAACCGTTTTTGCCTTCTGATCAGAGCCAAGGTAAGTGACGGTTGTTGGTTTGTTTTTGTTCAATGGCGAGTATGTTAACTTGTAATTGAGCGTGTATTTACACGAACTGTAGTCAGGGTTTGGAGTAGGATCAGGAGGAGTAGGATCAATGTTATCGGATTGAGAACAACCGAAGCAGAATGCAAAAAGTAGTGAAAGACCAAATAGCGTGTAATAGTTAAATTTCATAAGCCGAAAGTGGTTAATTGTTAAGAATTTTTAAGTTTGACTGGTAACAAAATACAGCCTCTATTAAGAGCCTGTCTATTTTGTTAAGCCAAATGTAACAGGCTCCAAACAGCCCGGAAAGGGCGAAATGGATAGTTTTTGGGTAGTAAAAAAAAGACTACCCAATTGGGTAGTCTCTCAAAAATGGCTAAGAATTTGTCAATTATTTCTGATTAAGAACTCCTTACGGTTATTAACATTCAACATTTGGTAAATATTCTTGATATGATATTTTACGGTATTTTCTGAAATACAGAGCTGCGCAGCGATTTGCTTGTTGCCCATTCCTTTGTTCAGACAATCAAGAACTTCCAGTTGCCGGTGTGACAATACGTTCTGACAGTCTTTGTGTGGAGTAGCTTCTAAAGGTAAGGTGTTTGAATCTGCTGCTAAATAGGCCTGAAGTTGTTTTCTTATACGGCTTTGCTGTATACGGATATACCTCATCCAGCCCAGTAATGCAAATAATAAGATTGTAATGATCGATAACCCTGTCTTGAGCCACTGCTGACTGGACTGGTGCTGCTGGTTCTGCCGATTCGTATCAGCCATCAGCATCGTTTCTTTTTGGTTATGAAGGGCGGCAATGTTCTTCTCTTTAGCGTATACACCGTTCAGTGTATCTAACTTTTGTTGAATCTGGAGTAGGCGCATCTGGTCATGCTGTCGTCTATAAATCTCCCGTAGTTCTTCGTATGCATACAGTTGGTATTTAATAATATGGCATTCTTCCGCCTGAGCAATAGCCGCTTTAAACGCTAAATTCATTTGAGTAATCTGGTGCGTGGCGGCAAATAACTGCATCTGTTTAACCTGAATCATGGGCAAATTGCAGGGAGTTGATACCCGCATCAGCTCAATTGCCTGGTCGTATTTTATCTGAGCTAATTTATATTCTTTACTAAGGAATCGAAGGTATCCCTGCTGCATGATCAGCTTCGCTTTGTTTTCCTGAGTTAAGTATCTAAAATTGGTTCTTTCTAATTCATTCATGAGTTGGTCAGCTTGTTTATACGCTTGGGTGTCGAAATAAGCAAATGCTTCTTCAGAGCGAATCGTAGCCAGATAGATGTTTTTTTTAGGTGATTTTAGAGCGAACTCACGGGCAACAAGTAGGTACTTTAGCGTTGACTGATAGTCATACACCCTTTTATAAGTATAAGAAAGGAGTATAGCCGCCTGGTAATGCTGATCAGGGCTATATTGTTCATCCTGTAAAATAGGGAGTAGTATTTTTTGTGATTGAACGTATTGTAAGGCGTTATTGAGTCTATATACTTTCTGCTCTAATTGCTCGTAAGGCAAATTCTGAGCAGTTATCGAGTTAGGTAAATACCAGAATACACTTAAAATCAACAAATTAAACTTCTGGGAATTAGACATCTTCATGGACTAGTTAACAATACTGATAGATAGGTACAAACAAATTATCCATTGAAACTAAAACTATACAAATTTTCGTGATTATTTGATTAAAATCAATTACGTGGAACTTTAGCATTCTTTACATAAAAACCGGGTTTAATGTCAATGCTTCGAATCTTGTGTTGGTCATGTTTAGTTAGACGGTAATTAAGAGACAGTTTTTGAATTATTCTGGTAGCACGCCTGCTCAAATTGCAACGGGTTGATGTAGCCCAGCGACGAATGCCGGATATTGGCAACTACCCAGTGCCGCATTTGCGATTATCCTACCGCTTAATGTGCTCAAATAACTACTCCTATGCGTCTGAACTTGTAGCAAAACACTGGGCGCAGTCCTCGGGACAAACCTACAAGCGACATGTTGAAATTGCCTGTCGTAAAAGTGGAGCGGAGAAAGGTATAGTAAACCCTAAAACTGAACGACGCAACGGCTTTGTGGAGGTTGCCAAGATTCCGGGAAAATGTTTCAGGTCGTATGCGACGGATTGAATTGAACAAAAATTAAAAATTTGTTTTCTCGCAAAAAGGCTCGATTGCTTGAGACGCAGGAAGTTTCATCGAACGGCTGATAGGGACCAGTCTTATAGCGTCGAATTTAGGGCGTTGCCGACGCCCCTGTTTCTCCCAAAGAGAAACCACCAAAAAGTAAAAGGCCGAAACATACTTCGATCAAGCCGCCTGTAAGCGTAGTGACCAACGAGTGCGTGTTGGAGGCAAATAAGCTATAAGCCGACACGCCTAACAGACCCCCTAATACCCAGAATAGCTTGTTGCCATACAGGGTGCGAAACGTTAAGTAGCGGCCGCCGATAATCAATAACATGCCTTGAAAAAACCATTCTGGTCGTAGTAAAGACAGGCCATACGCCAGCGGGATACTCATCAGCATAAAAACGGTTCCCTCCATGGCCAGGCCAGTCAACGGGTTGTCTTGATTGGTCGCCGCTTTCAGGCCCATCAGTTTATTGATTAGGGTGCTGACAGGGTGGATGAGGGCACCCCCAATGAGGAGCGCCCAGATCGCCTGTTTAGTTGAAAAGTTGTAGAGGACACCGGCAGTTATGAGCCACACGACTCCTGAGATGAATACGCCTGTGGCACCATTTCGGTAATTGGTTCTTAAGTCGGTTTGCGCGGCTGCTAACGAATCAATTGGGGTGTTGTTTTGCATGGCCAAAAGTAGATTCAAGAGTACGGGAGGCTAAAGCAATTCAAGTGTTACCCATTGTACAACCGAAACAGGCTTAGCGGTAGAGAGGGGTTATGAGAGGTGATTTATTGGATTAACTAGGTGATGCTAGTGGCGGATACTATAGAACGGTCGGTACCCGTTTTACATAAATTCTCTCAAAACGCTCCCCAACATAAGGCGATAGAATCTTCATCTATCTGCTGCTCAAATGGAGTGTTTTTTTAAGATATGTCCGGCAATAAACTATACGCTTAGGTCTGTAGCTGTAGTTTCCCCGCTAGACATTGATGCTGCCTATCAATTTGTTCAGCAAACTGTGTAACTGCTGAGCATCCTCTTTGGTAAGACCAATATTGTCGGCTAGGCGCTTGACGACGCGGGGCGCTTCGGATTGGATTTGTTTCCCTTTCGACGTTAGTGAAATGATGACACTGCGTTCGTCTTGCTGAGAGCGTACCCGATTAATCAAACCCGTCTCCTGCATTCTTTTGAGCAACGGAGTCAGCGTGTTCGACTCTAAGTGAAGCTTTTCAGAAAGTAGCTTGACATTGACCGAGTCGGTCTCCCACAAGATGAGCAGAACCAGGTACTGAGGATACGTTAGTCCCAACTCAGCCAAAGCAGGCTGGTAACATTGAGTTACCAGCCGGGAGGCTGCATACAAAGGGAAACACAATTGATTCTCTAATTTGATCAATTCAGGGGTAGTCATAGCCATACCTTCAAACTTATCTTAACTAGCTACTGGCAAGTTAATCTGATTTTTAGTAAAAGCACCTCTACTTCACAGAGGTGCTTGCCATCAGTTAGACAACTTGTAACTGGACATCGACATTGCCACGGGTGGCATTCGAATACGGACAAACCGTGTGTGTCTTTTCGACTAATTGTTGAGCTTGTTCCTGGCTAACACCCGGAATGGTAACGGCCAGAGCCACCTCTAATCCATACCCTCCCTGACCATTTTGCTTTAAGCCAACGGTCGCTTTAACTATCGAAGGTGCTGAAGGCTTTACTTTAACCTGGCTCATCACCAGATTCAGGGCACTATCAAAGCAGGCTGCATAACCAGCCGCAAATAACTGTTCGGGATTAGTATGACCGCCTACTCCCCCTAGTTCTTTTGGGGTACGGACTTCCAGTTCCAGGATGCCATCTTCGCTTTTTATTTTTCCATTCCGTCCACCACTCACTTCCACGGTTGTTTCATACAGGGTGCTCATATTTGTATCGTTTAAGATTGTATCGTTTACGATACAAATGTAGGCTTGGTTTGATGAGAATCCAAATCAGTTGAAAAAATTATAGAGATTGGCAGCTGTTGGTCATCTTATAACAACGCTCCTAACTGAGACAAAGGATTCTTTCCTATGTCTGCTAGACAAAGGTGAGGTTCGGCTAGAAGGACAATTGACTTCTATAAAGTAATTCGGTAAGCATAAATAAAAAAGAGAAGCCTGATTTTGCCAGACAAATCAGGCTTTCTCATGCCGGTTAGACCATCCTTAACCTCCCGTAGATTCTTCTACCTCCTTCAGGCATTAATCAGGATAGGTGACGTTTTTGAAGTTGTAGCCTGATGGCTTTTCGTTTCTTGCTGTAGTCGGCGAAAGCAGGGATTAGTGCCCAACTACTAGCGGCCACCAAATACGAGCTGAGGACAAATGCCATCCCGACAGATAAGACGAGTAACAGGGCCATGAAGTACCCTATTCGTTGGATGCTAGCTTGTTTGGCCAACACCTCATGGTCAGCTAGCTGATCTAAACTATGTTGATCAACGAAGCAGGCGGAGAAAAAAGAAGTCATCGTAAAATTGATTAATTGATGGCTAAAAATACCGTTCCGTTTCGTCTGAAATTGTTTAAAAGGAGAAAGGGAATAAAGATCGGATAATCGGCGACAACTTCCTGCTGTTTAGGCTGAGCCGCTATGGCTGTTATTAAAGGACGAAAAGTGTAGGCTCACCTAGTTTTCAAAAAATCTGTATCTCACTAATACGCTCGTGGCTGTTTCACAACTAATACAACACTTCTTACGCTGGTTCCGGCTCGAATCAGCTCATTCCAAATTTTCTTTTTTAATTTTTTTTAGGTTTTGCCCCAGTCCGGGTAATGTCCTTCGAAAATGCGTTAAAACGACCCTCTGGTCTACAGCACCTTGGTTTCTCTACGGTTAATCCACTTTGGCAATTTCAGCACATGTCCGCTTTCACCTTCACCCTACTTTTGAACGAACTATCAACGCATTCAAGTAATGAAATCCATCTCGCCAACCATCTTCGTTAATGACTTACAAGTAACCATCACCTTTTACACCAAACTCGGCTTCATAATAACTGATGAAGTGACTACTCCCGAAGGCGAAAAGGTATTTGCCCTGATGACGAACGGAAGTGTATCCTTCATGTTTCAGAGCTTTGCCAGCATTGAAGGCAAGTATCCGATGGTGAGTCGCGCCGATGGAGGATCGCTTTTGTTGTACATCAGTGTGGATAACATCCGTCAGTATTATGCCTATATCAACGAACGCGTAACCGTGCTCACCGGCCTGGAGAAAACGTTTTATGGGGCTACCGAATTTTCGCTCTGCGACAACAATAATTACCTGCTAACTTTTGCAGAACATGACTAAGGAGCAATTCAATCCACTGGCAGTAACCCCTGCAGAAGTAAAAAAGCTGCGCGCGCTGAAAATCAAAAAGAGTGAACTGCACCTGCACAAAATAGAGGTATTGCAGAAGTTGCTTGATACGTCAAGGATCAGGGCGATGGAGCTGTTTGCGCTATCTGAGTTTCAATGTCTTCCCTCAGTCGGCATACGCTTTGCGCATGACCTGATCTGGATGGGATATTATTCCCTAGACGAGTTGAAAGGACCCCGCACAGCTCACTGATCAATACGAATTGGAAAAAGGGGTATGGACAGATTCCTGTGTTGAAGATCAGTTTCGGCTTGTTATACATTTTGCCAACCACCCAAATAGTAAACTCAATTGGTGGGACTTCACGCCGGAGCGCAAAGCCTTCCGCGAAAAAAACGGCTATCCTTCCACGCGGCCAAAGAAGCCTTGGTTTGAGTTAGCTCAGTATCAAACGGACAAACGAATACCGGCCACGCATGAGGCCACCCAAAAAGACCTGCATAAAAAACTGAAACTCGCCTTGGCCTACATGACCAACCATCCAGCAGAAAAAATCACCATCGCTCAACTGGCTGATTTAGCCCACCTCTCCCCCTATCATTTCATTCGCCTTTTCCGCAGCGCCTATGAATTGACACCCCTACAATACCTCATCCGACTACGACTAAAGAAAGCATCTTTATTATTAAAAAAATCAGATGCCACCCTAGGCAACATCGTTCCCCAATGTGGCTTTGAGAACGAGAGCGCTTTTATTCGCTTATTCAGAAAAGAATTCAGAATGACACCAATAGCTTACCGTAAGCAGTTTGGGCAGAAGAAGTAATCCTGCATTCAAGTCTGGGCACCTTCATTCTCCTTACTGTGAAGATTCTTTTTGATCAAATTGCATTCAATATCGCAAAAAAGACTTTTTTCAAGATTGGGGCTAAGACAATTCATTTCTTAAAAAAACGCTCCTCAGTGAGACGAAGGGAATTGCTGTCACCTTGGCTACTTCGACCACAGGCGGGGATCAATTACCAGAGGCTTCTCGTCAATTACTCGTACAGAGCCATAGCCACTATGGGCCGGATGCAGTAAGTAATTGATCCCGGATGGCATCACCGAGGAGGGCACACCCAAGGCTAACACATCCGGCTTGGCTAGCCATTCGGCGAGAAGATGCTGACTCCGGTTGTAGGCGTTCTCCTGCCAGTAAGGCGGTAGGTCAGTCGCGTCCACTACCCGCTGGCTGTTCTGAGGTAACTCCAAACTGAATAATCGGTAGGCGGGTAACTCATCGAAGGGTACTTGCGGCATGTGTACTAGGATCTCTACTAAAGCCAAAGCGGGATGCTCAGCGGTGGTATAGAGGATGCCAACACCCGGTGGATTCCAACGGCCTCCATTGAGCCACGTACCGGTAACATCTAGGGGACGGTCAGCATACTTCTGCCGCACTACGCGATAAACGATGGCCATAGCTTATCCAAAGATGCCATAATCAATGCGGCCCAGCACCCGGTCAACTAATGTAAAGCCTGTGACAGTGTCCAGGGCCTGTAAGGGAGTTTGGTAATCCAACTCCCGTAAGGGGGAGTGTAGCCAGCCTAAGACGGTTTTGCTTCGTTCCTCGAAGGTATCCAAAGCGTGCAGAAGGAGATTCTCCAGCAGTAGCAGCCGCTCGGAGGCATCTTGACTAATGCGCTGATCAATCTTCAGCCGGTGCAGGTAAGAAGCAGATAAGCCCAGGGCAGCTGCCAATTCCTTGTCGGTTAAGCCGACCAAACCGGCCACGCGGTCGGCCTCGGCGCGTAGCACCCCTTGTCGACTACGGGTGATGATTTCCTGCTCGGTCAAGAGTCGCGGCTGCAAGGATGGGTTGGAGGCAATGAGCGGCAATGCTAGGGCCATGTCGATGAAGTTTTAGACTAAGGTAACTACAAAAGTTCACTCCATCAAGTTCCTCATTCTTGTTTAAGTGGTCTATTGGTTTAGCCTACTACGGAAAGCTAACTGAGTGCAGTGGAATATGTCTTTATTAGAATGATATAAGCATGTGGATCTGTGCCACAAAAAGGGCGTTGAAAGAGACGGTAAAACAGTATGAATTTAGCGTGGAAATTGCTAACTGCATTTCTGTAACTGGTGTGATCCTCCCAAATTGAAAAAGGCCCCATGCTTTGCTTCCTGTCACCAACTGTCCAAATTTGGACAGTTGACAGTCCGAAAACGGACGAGAATAGCGATGACGAAAGCTTAAAATAACCTTTTTGAGGGTATGGAGCGAATTAGTCCTATTGGCCCTTTATTTGCTATGCAAAAGGGAAAGATACTTTTTATTCGTTTCTGTAACCCATTACTATATGAAAGGGACTCAACTGGGTGAGTTCGAAGAGATCGTTCTGCTAACGGTCGCGCTACTTTACGATGACGCCTATGGGGTAGCGGTCCTGGAGGAACTAAGCAGCCGTTTGGAGCGGCCCATGAGCTTAGGCGTTGTTCATCGGACGCTGCAACGATTAGAGGAAAAAGGATTGGTTCATTCCCGGTTTAGTGAGCCAATGGCCGAACGAGGAGGTCGAAGCAAACGCCTGTTTACCATTACCCTGGCCGGTGAAAAAGCCCTACAGGAAGCACGACGCATCCGGAACGAATTATGGAATGGTATTCCCAAAACCGCTTTTGATCACTTAACATGAATCGGAGAAATAAAAACCAGCTACAAAGCCATTCGAAGCAGTCAGGGATCCAGCCACCACGCTGGGCTGAGCAGCTACTTATTCGTATTACGGCTCCTTATATACGGGACGAAATACTGGGCGATTTGCATGAATTGTTTCAAAAGCGAGTCCATCGGTACGGGGTTACGAAAGCCCAACTGCTGTACATGCTGGAAATGCTATTGCTGCTGCATCCCCGGCTTTGGCGTAAGCCGGGTCAATCCATCCACATAGACACAAAACAAACTGATTATTCCGATCCAAACCCAATGACTATGGTAAGCAATTATGCTAAAATCGCGTTCAGAAAACTGAATCGGCACAAATCCTATACGCTGATCAACGTATTGAGTCTGAGTCTGGGCATTGCCGGGGCCATTCTGACCTTTACGTTGGTCAAATACCATCTCAGTTTTGATACCTTCCATGCAGATTATAATCGGATCTATCGCATTACGACAGAGCTTCGTACCGAAAAGGTGACTTATAGTACGGGCGTTCCCAATCCGATGGGCGAAGCCTTCAAAAGTGACTACGATGTTGCCGAAAAAGTGGGGCGAATTGGTTTTTTGAAAGAGCGCGTGGTGTCTGTTTCGCCCCAGAAAAAATTTAAGGAAGACGTGGCCTTCGCTGATGCAGATCTGCTACACATTTTCAATTTTCCACTGTTGGAAGGTGATCCGCAAACAGCCTTGCAGGAGCGTAATACCGCGCTCATCACGGAGCGAATTGCCAAAAAATACTTTGGGGATATTGACCCTATCGGTCAGCTGTTGCGCATTGATAGTTCCCTGGTCGTAACCATTACGGGTGTTCTTGAGAACCTGCCGGCTACGACCGATTTTCATACGGAAATCTATCTTCCTTACAGCAATTTGCAGGACCATAGTCCCTGGCTGGTTGAAAAAGACTGGTGGGTAGGTTTTAATAAGGAGATGCAGTGCTTCATCAAGCTCAAATCAGGGGTGTCGGCAGCGATGGTCGATTCCAATATTCTTCCGGCCATTAGTGCTAAATACTATGACAAAGAGAATGCCAGGATCTTTCAGTTTAAGTTACAGCCACTTTCCGGTGTTCACTTTAACCCCAAGCTGCGGGGATATATGGAGAAAAAAAATCTCTGGACGTTTGCCCTGATCGGCTTTTTCCTGGTGGTTACGGCCTGCGTCAATTTTATTAACTTGGCAACAGCGCAGGCACTGGATCGCTCCAGGGAAATCGGTGTTCGGAAAGCATTGGGCAGCCAACGAGGAGCGCTTTTCTGGCAATTTATCACTGAAACGGCGCTCATCGCTGGCGTAGCCCTGATTATCGCTTTAGGACTGGCGTATCTGGTCGTACCGACTGTCAATCAATGGTTTGATATTGAGTTAGTCATCAATCCCTTGACGGATACATACCTATTTACGTTTTTGGTCGGTCTGCTATTGATCGTGACGTTCTGTTCAGGCGCTTATCCCGGTTTGATTCTGGCTCGTTTTCAGCCCGTGCTGGCACTGAAAGGGAAGCTCTCTCAACAATCGGCAGGGGGCTTCTCCCTACGAAGAGGGCTGGTTGTCACGCAGTTTGCCATCTCGCAACTGCTCATTATCGGCACGCTGATCATTACCAACCAGGTACGCTATTCAGAGCAGGCCAACATGGGTTTTCAGAAAGATGCCATTGTCATTCTACCCATACCTGATCATCAAAAGTCAAAAATAACTACTTTAGGTACCCAGCTTTCGGCAATGGCTGGCGTGCAAAACGTGACGTTTTTTGATAGTCCTCCTGCAACCGAATTTCTGGCCAGCACCGGCATTCGCTATGCCTCGCGCTTGAAAGCTGAAAGCTTCAACATAGCCTATAAAACCGGGGACGATCAGTTCGTGCCCACGTTTAAAATACCCATTCTGGCCGGTCGCAATCTGGCTTCGTCCGATACAGTCCGGGAGTACTTACTAAACGAAGCCGCCGTGAAAGCCCTTGGGTTAGCCTTCATACAGGATGTAATCGGCAAAACGGCAACGATCAATGGTCAATCGGGGACCATCGTAGGGGTGATGAAAAACTTCCATTTTAAGTCGTTTCGTACCGCGATTGAGCCGCTTTGCCTGACAACCCGTCGTGAGATGTATACTAGTTGTGGGATAAAAGTGAACCCGACGAATCTGAAGGCTACACTAGCCGGATTTGAAAAAGTCTGGACGGCCCTGTATCCGTCATCGGTTTACATGTACCGTTTTCTGGATGAAGACATTGACCGGCTCTATAAGCTCGATCGTATGCTGCTCAGACTCATTGAAGGGTTTGCGGGTATCGCCATTTTTGTTGGTTGCCTGGGCCTGTACGGGTTGGTGTCATTCATGGCGGATCAAAAAAAGAAGGAAATTGGCGTGCGCAAGGTATTAGGAGCGAGCACGTCTGGTATTCTTTGGCTGTTTGGGAAAGAGTTTTCTCGTCTGCTGCTGCTGTCATTTGTACTGGCGGCCCCGCTGGGATGGTGGTCAATGAATAAGTGGCTGGCCAGTTTTGTGTATCGTATTGAAATTGGGCCAGGTATTTTTATGCTGGCCATTCTGATCACGTTCCTGGTTGCTTTATTGAGCGTTAGTCTACGAAGCGTGAAAGCCGCTCTGGTGAACCCAATAAAGACTTTACGAGCGGAATAGATTTTTAAAGAGATGGCTTGTTCAATCATCGTTCGCATACAATAATTGGATGAGCCATCTGCTTTCATTTATCAGTTATAAAACCAAATGTCATTTATTGTAAGTAAACACTCCTTTTAGCATTTTGGGGCATTACCCTATTTCGCTTGTCCCCTCATTAAACCACTGGTGGAATAAACCAGCGCACATTTGACCGGTTGGCTACTTTTGGTAAATCCCGGCTAGACCTAACCCAAAGCCGACCAACGATGCCCCCCTTTTCAAGACGCACATTTATGGCCCAAATGGGACGGGCAGTGGGAGCCTCCCTGACTTTACCCCCCCTATCGGCCATGGCTCAGCAACGGGCCAACAACGTTGATAAGCGAAAAGTAAACATTGCGCTCTGCGGATTAGGCCGCTATGCCAACGTACTCAAAGCAGGTATTGCGGCCTCAAACTATTGCCACCTGGCGGGTATCATTACGGGAACACCCGCTAAAGCGACTCAATGGATGACCGAGTTTAATATTCCCCACAAGAATAGCTATACCTACCAGACGTTCGATCAGATCATCCATAATCCGGCGATTGACCTGGTGTATATCACCCTGCCCAATGGCTTGCACAAAGAATTCACCCTGCGAGCCGCCAAAGCGGGCAAGCATGTTATCGTCGAAAAACCGATGGCCTTTACCCCCCAAGACTGTCAGCAAATGATTGATGCTTGCCAGCAGGCAGGTGTCCAGCTGGCGGTGGGGTACCGATTGCACTACGACCCGCATCACATCGAACTAAAACGATTGGGTCAACACAAAGTCTTCGGTCAGGTACGGCTGATTGAGGCTTCGCTAGGCTATCGGTTAGCGGGGATACCTCCCGATGATTGGCATTTAAAGAAAGCGCTGGCGGGCGGAGGTCCCCTGATGAATCTGGGTGTTTACTGCGTTCAGAGTGCCCGGTATGTATTGGGAGAAGAACCCCTGGCCGTTACGGCTCAATTTGGCCCGGTAACCATGCCTGATCTGTTCCGGGAGGTCGAAGAAAACATAACCTGGCAACTCTATTTCCCCAGTGGGGCCATTTGCACCTCATCCTGCACCTCAAACTGCAGTATCGATCGCTTCTATGCCTCGGCCGATGAAGGCTACTTTGAACTGGAACCCGCTCTGAGCTATGGCCCCTTTAAAGGTCGCAGCAGTCAAGGCGCCTTTGATTTTCCGGTGGTCAATCAGCAAGCGGCTCAACTGGATGACATCGCCCAACACATCCTATCGAAGAAAGCCTTACCCAGCCATATAGCCGGCGAAGAAGGTCGTCGGGATATGCGGGTTATTGAAGGGATTTACCGGGCAGCAACAACTGGGCAAAAAGTAAACCTGGTGTAATGTCCGAATCCAGAGCTCCAACAATGTGGATTTGCCAGACTGGACACTACTTCTGTTTACTAGCCGGTACAGCTATTATTGGAGGGGGTTAGCTGAAGCGACAAACGTTAAGGCGTGAGCCGCTTTAGGAGCTGACCAACCGTTTCTCTCCATTGATGAGTTTAAATGGGTATGTAATGCTGTTGTACAATCATCAACCTATAGGGTAGCCAATTGATCATATTGATGAATTCTCAGAATACCCTGGTCTGGGTGACCGATCTAAAACAACTGACCCCTTATCTAAGTCAATCGAGTAAGGAATAGAATTTAGAAGGTAGCTATGTATGTAGGAATAGATGGATGCCGGGCGGGCGGGCTGGTTGCCAGTATCGACCAAGAAGCTAGGCTGCAGCATGGCATTATACAAAGCTTAGATGAGCTACCAGCTATCCCCGCCAAGCTAGCCTTAATCGACATACCGCTCCACTTTGCTGATACCAGCTATCGTAGTTGTGAAGTCGAGGCTCAAGCATTGCTTGGCCCAAAAAAGAGAGCCTCCATTTTTTTTACCCCACACCGGGCAGCCGTATACGCAGCCACCTACGCAGAGGCAAACCGGCTTAATCGGCTCCACACGGGCAAAGGCGTGTCCAAACAAACCTGGAATATAGGCGGAAAAATAAAGGAAGCGAATCGGTTTCTGGGGGATCATCCAGGCTATCCCTTGCGGGAAGCCCATCCAGAGCTTAGCTTTTACTATCTCAACCAGCGGCAAGCCTTGCTGTCGAACAAATCAACGCCTGAAGGGGCAACAGAGAGGCTGGCAATGATTGCCAGGCATGCCCAGAGCTACCTGCAGGTGATTGCCAACACCCTAAAGATGACGAAACGGAAAGATGTGCAACCAGATGATGTCATCGACGCGACGATTCTGGCGATACGAGCTGGGGCGACTACGCTGCAAAGTGTGCCAGAAAATAGACCGTTTGGTAAGCAGGATGGTATTCTTTACTAACGTAAGATCACGTTTTTATACCCTAGTGAACGTCCGTTTGCCTGTGTAGAGAATAAAAAAGCGGTAGTATTCATGCCTGATTGGTTAGCATCACATGACAAAATCTCACAAAAAGCTCCCACCTGAGACAAAGAAACGTTCATATATACGCCCCCATCTTAGACGACAAAGTATTCATCTATCTGCTCATTAATTCGGGCGTTTTATGCGCCGGATTGCAGATTTATGACTATCCTTTGGCATTCTTTCCTATATTTAACAGTCTTAAGCTCACTCGGTTAACCAGTCAAGGCATGAAAGCCTACACCACAGTTTGGTTGTTGCTTACTGCTATTAGTATGGGCCTTGCACAATTGGTTGGCTTTCTCGCTATTGAAGACCCGCAATTTGATGCCCAGTTTGCCCAACGGGCAATACCCCAACTCACCGATGGAGAAGGAAAAGCTATTTAACTTAATTAAGGAAGGGAGTGAAGCCTGGAATAGATGGAAGTCAGAGCATCCTAATCTAAAAGTAGACCTCAGCGAGTTAGATTTTAGATCGTTCTATCCCCTGTGGCAGTACGACTTACAGGGTATAGATTTTTCTCGAACTGATCTAAGTTTCGCTAATTTTGCAGGGGTAAATCTTTCTGGGGCTAATCTGAAGTGGGTTAATCTTGAGCGAACTCAATTTTATGGAGCAAACCTCACTGAAGCTGATCTTTCTTATGCCAATCTTAGATATGCCAGCCTTACTGAAGCTATCCTTAAAAAAGCTAAGTTCGAAGGAGCTTCTCTCGATGATGCTAACTTGGATGATACTGACCTTACAGAAGCATTCCTTCCTCGCGCAAGTCTTTTTCAAGCAAACCTATCTTCTGCTAACCTAACTAAAGCTTACATGCCAAATTAACATTTGGCATGTAAGCTTTAGTGTGCTAACTTATATGAGACAGACCTTTATAGTGCAAACCTTAGTGAAGCTATTCTTTACAAAGCTAATCTTACAAAGACCAATCTTCAATACGCGACCTTAGTAAAGACCGACTTTGAAGATGCTATACTAAATAACCTAAGTTGTGTGATTAAAAGTAGAACAGGATATTGTGAGCCATAATGAAACCTATCGCTTTGAGCAAAAACCCCTTGGCCGTCACCGCGTGAATCCGACGAGGCCAGCGGCTGACTAACTAGCTAATATCCGTTTCGATGTGATGGCGAGCCTGCTGGCGTAGCCAGTTGATGCAATAGGTATTGTCAGCATGACGTGAGTTGCTACGCCGGATCGGCTGAAAGGCAATCCCTGCCGCCTGAGCCAGCAAAGCTTCCTGGGCGTAATGATTATAAACTTTGTCGGCATAGACCGCGCTGGCAACCGGTAAGTCAAAACTCAACAGCTCAAAACCAACTTGGTCATGGATGCTGCCGGGAGTAAACCGCGACGGCGGACCGTTCGAACTCTACAATACGTCCATCAGCCGCCGTGATGAAGTGCACTTTGTAGCCATAAAAATATTCCCGCTTGCTGGCGTTATACCCTCGGTAAGCCTCCCCCTCGACTAACTGGCACCGGCTGATGCGAATGTTTTTACAAACCGGCAAAGGGCACAAATCAATGGCAAACTGGGTATTCTCGGCCTTCGCCCAACTACTGAGTAAGGCTAACAACTCCTGTAAACGGTCCTGCAAGGCATGGACTCGTCGATTGAACTGGGAGCGACTGAGCTTGTGAGAAATGTTATGAGCGCGTTTCATGGCGCGCATGGCTTGCTGGCAGTTGCCCCCGTAATCAAGACAAGCTATCATGAACACAAACAAGACTTCGGTATCGGTCAGTTTGGGTAGTTGACCGGTAGCGGAAGCTCTCGTGGAGGGAGAGTAGTTGCAAGTTTTGAGATAGTCGTCTATCATTGCGTACACGAACACATCGCGCAAGTCGTCGGTGTCGAAGTGGAGCATGGTCAATGGTTTAGGTTTGGCGACTCAAAACTATTCAAACCATGCTTTTTTAGTCAGGCCATCTTATACCGCACAACTTAGGTTAAATAATTGTTCTATTTATGGCATCTCCGTTTGGGATTTAACAGGTAAACCCAGCCAGCAATCCAGCCTCATTATCACTCAAACTGGCGATCCGGAAGTAATTGTAGATGACTTAGAATGTGTTGGGGAATTATCTTTTGTAATCAGGTTCGATTCGTTGAAGCATTAGTTGGATGTTAGCCAAATACAGCCAGTTGACCGAAGATAATAACGTATACTCGTAATCTTTGACGATGCGACGGAAGTAATTGGTCCAGCTAATGGTTCGCTCAACGACCCAACGTTTGGCAACAGGTACAAACCCTTGGGCCGATTCAGGCCGCGAAGCTTTCTCAAACCGGGTCGCCGGAGCGATCAATCGACCACTCCGCAAGGCGTTGGCAAAAACACCATTATACGATTGGTCACCATACACTTTTTCTAGCCGTTCGCCCACCCGCCACAGTATATCGTCAATTAGCGAAACAGCAGCGGGACCATCCGCTTGATTGGCAGCATGAACAGTCGCCAGCCAGAGTCGGCCTTGGGTGTCGACAACAAGTTGCCGTTTGCGACCATTGACCCGTTTGTTGGCATCTGTACCCCGATATTCATAGATCATAGAATTCAACTTAACACTTTGTGAATCAATACATAATACAGAAGGGTAATCTTGTTTTTCGACTCGTTTACGATCCAACTGATTCAACGCCCAATTGATTCGCTCGAAGGTGCCATCCTGCTTCCACTGGTCAAAGTAATAGTAAACGGCCTGCCAGTTGGGCCATTCCTTGGGTAGATTTCGCCACTGACAACCGGTTCGCAGAAGCCACAGAATAATGTTGATCATCTGACGTGGATTGTGTTTACGCTTACGTTTGAGATCGAAAAAAGGCGAACCGGGTCGCCGGAGCGATTGCGGCCCATTGAGGGTCGGTCAGTGGCTGCCACTGTTTGGTCATGACTTTGTAGTTTGGCGACCACAAAGTTGGCACGACTCTCAACCTTTCTCAATCCCCAACATGCTCTAAAGGTTGGTAGTTGTAGCTCTTCCTAAATATCTCTCACATAAGGCTCCCGTATAAGACGAATAGGCTTTCATCTATTTGCTCCGTAAATAGGGCGTTTACCGAGATATGATGGCATGAATCAACCTAGAAATACCTCAAATCTTATCCCGCCAAGGCTCTAGTTTGGCCAGGATCGCTTCGGTAGCCGAGCTAAATTTAAAGTTGATCTGGTTGGGAAACTCCTTGTAGAGCTGCATATAAACCCGGCAGAAATCAAGGGGGCTTTGGTTGATCAACGTCGCTAAAACGGCCTTCCCTTTGTGGGTTTCAATCTCTTTGGCCATTCGGTAGCCGGTGTAATAAGCCGTTTGGTCAAAAACGGTCGTGAACCCGACATTGTACAATTGTTCCTCACTGGCCGTCGAATCATAATACGCGGAAAAAAGTAAGCTTTCAAACAACACAAAATTCTGCCGCATGCGCTGGCGGTTTTGTTGGTACTCGCTCTGTCGCTGCATGAACGAGGTAGGCTTTCCGCTCGTCGTGACATCGCCGACCAACTGAGCGGTCCCCTCGGACCATAAATTAGTCAGCAACATCGACGTAGTGGCTACGGGCTTCGGCAGATTCCCGGCCAGCGGCCCTTTTTTTCGGGCACGTTGGCCCACCTGCTGAACGGTGTGGTAGAGCTCATGAGTGACTAACGACACCAAGCCTTCATAATCGGTACCGATCTTGTGAAGGGCGACGTTAAACGTATCATCATCCCCAATGGTAAAGCCCAGTGCGCCCCCCCCGACTAAAAAGCAGGCGCGAGCGGTTATCGGACTGGTGGTCGGCGGGCAATAGGGAATTAGACAACGCTTCACATCGTCCAGAAAGGGGCCTTTAGTTTCCAGTTCACCAATCATGTGCTGAACGGCCCCTAGACTAGTTTTGACTACTTTCCACTCAAAGGGGTCTTTTCCGTTAACTGTCCCGGTTTCGATCAGCTCGCGTAGAGTTTGCTTAGAGACCGCTTCTGTCCCGGTCTGATCATAACTGCTCACTTTAGCAATCAACTGCTGATTGCCATACAGTTTGGCCACTTGGTTTAATTCTGCATCGGTTACCTGAGTTTTGGTCAACAACCCAATGATGGCTTTAGCACTCTCAAAATCAAGTTGTATCGTTATTTTCGCTTCAGGAGCGGCCAACGATTGGCTGCGCGACAGGTGTCCAATGGCTAGAAGCCAGACCAAGAATAGTAGGGTTATTTTCATAGCAAACGCCAGTAATAGGCCTCAACAGGGTTCTTCTTTGAAGACGAGTTCGCAAACGCCTATTCGATTATCATTTGGTACTTTTCGCATTACCCGGTTTTGACCCCTCGCCGGGTGGGGCGTAAAACGCGTTAAGCGAATGGGTATAGAGATCGTTCTTTATGGGATAAACCTGCTGAAAAACCCTCGGCGCTTTGGCCCCAACCGGCCCTAAAATGAGGGCCTCCGAATGGCGTGCATACACCAGTTTGCCAGGACCGAAACGGCCATCTATCTTGGTATCAAAATAGAATAAATAAGGCAAAATCCACCTGAAATAGCCACTTGGTTCTACACCCGAAAAACTATCTACGCCTACATTAGGACTCTTGCTTACTAGAGCCCGCTGAAGTTCCACGGCATTGAGGGGCTTGCCGTAGAGCACCGGGGTGACATCCCATTGGCCGTCAATCATCACCCATTTTTTTAAGTCGGCTAAATAGGCTTCCGCCACCACATGACCCGCCCCCGTCTGGCGCGTCTCCACATCGTCCATCATTAAGCCCAGCACGCGGGCTGGAATTCCGACTGAGTTCTATGCGCCACTCAGGACAATCGAATATTCCACGCACCGAAATTGTTTACCCGTGGCGGCTTCTTCCAGGATGGCCATGGGTTCTTCTCGCTGAGGCTCATTACTGCCGTTGTGCTCCCACTGGGTTCGTACCCACTTGCTCATCAGACGTACCCGTTCATAGTCCGATTGGCTCTTGGCCAGCAGCTGGTTGAGCTGGTATTTGGTGCGTAGCTGGATCAGATAGGGCTCATCCGTCGAACTGCGGAGGAAGGCATAGCTTGGCCCAGCCGCCGTATCGGCAAAGTGTAAAGGAACACCAGCGAGTTGAGCTTGCGTATACAGTGGACTCATTAACAGAGCGGTGGCTATAGCCATTATTGGGGAGTAACCCATCATATAATTTGCTTTCAGGTGTTGAAGGTGTTTACCTTTTCTACTTCTGGTTAATTTTTGGTAGTAATAAGCTTACCTAGTTGTAGCCAGGCCAATCCTATACTTTTGCAAAGAGTGTAAAAATGATTACTGCGTTGCATGATCAGTTGATTTATACTTGAGCAATTGTTCTCAAAAAATGCTCCTGCTTGAGATTATATGTATCCGATGATTGGATTGATTATACCAAAACGCACATTGGTTACGAGATCAATTTTGTAACGTGCTTCTAGGCGCATCTAAAGCTTAAGTTGAGCGGAAACTGCCCAAGCTGATTGAATATCTTAAGGGCAACATCTACAGATGCACTCAAGCGCAGCGAATATAATATATATAGAAAATGCCCTTTTCTATATATATTGCACACCATGTGCATAGAAAAACCCACTTTTTATGCATAAGTACTCAGTGCCTTATCATTGCTACTGTTCTTATGGCATTCGTTTTAACGCCTTTACCACCCAAGGTTGATCTGGAAACCCGCCTGGTGCTACGCAAAGTAGCGGCCGCACATCGGTATCTGGCAGAGCTCAAAGGCGTGGCGGCTACGATTCCCAATGAATCGATCCTGATCAATACCCTAGCCCTACAGGAAGCCAAAGATTCCTCGGCGGTTGAAAATATTATCACTACGCATGACGATCTGTTTAGAGCCGAACTCTTTACCGATACCGCTGCCAGTCCGGCAACCAAAGAAGTACAACGCTACGCCAGTGCCCTAAAAAAAGGATTTGCCTTAGTGCGCCAACAAAAGCTTCTTACCCTACGACACATTATCGCTATTCAGCAAGAATTAGAGCAGAATAATGCTGGCTTTCGACGTTTACCTGGCACTACGCTCCGCAATGGACAAACTGGAGAGGTGGTGTATACGCCCCCGCAGGAAGCTGGTCAGATTGAAAGCCTGATGGCAAACCTCGAACGGTTTATCAACGACGATGCGGTGCTTGATGCCGACCCCCTGGTAAAAATGGCTGTCGTGCATTACCAGTTTGAAAGCATCCATCCCTTCTACGACGGCAACGGGCGTACTGGTCGGATCATTAACCTGCTGTATTTAGTACAGCAAGAGTTGCTTCATTTGCCAATCCTCTACATGAGTCGCTACATTATTCAGCATAAGAGCGGCTACTACGAGCGACTACAGGCCGTCCGCGAGCAACAGGACTGGGAAGGCTGGGTACTGTATATGCTGGATGGGGTGGAACAAACGGCCCGGCAAACGATTGTGCTGGTAGAGGCTATTCGTGACCTGATGCAACAGTATAAGCATATGCTGCGGCAACGACTGCCCAAGCTCTATAGTCAGGACTTGCTCAACAACTTGTTTCGACACCCGTACACCAAGATTGATTTTGTGATGGACGATTTGCACGTAACGCGCCTGACAGCCACCCGCTATCTGGACTTATTGACCGAGCAGGGCTTTGTGCATAAACAGAAAATCGGGCGTAGTAATTATTACGTCAATCAACCCCTGATGAAGCTGTTTGTTGAAGTAGGCAATCCCCTACCCATTGCGTCTATTCCATTGATTCGCACAAGCTCATAGTCGTAACGAATCAAGGTTTACCACTACTTAACTTGGCAAGAGGGAAAGAACGGCTGATTTATAGAAAACTAGTGTACCCTAAAAGGGGCGATTAAAGAGACGGGATAGTCGCTCGATCCGAGCGGGGAAAACCAGCCCTAAATGCAAGGCAGCGGGCAGGGTTAGCTTCCCACCAGACGGCGCTGCCCGGTAAGTCAATCGATTTTGCCCTTCCTAGCTGATGACCAAAAAACCTTAAGACGGATGTTGAGCGCTTTGCGTTTGCAGTTGGTCAAATCAGCATCATATGGGACGGGCTTCAGCATCCCTACTGGCATAATGAAATATAGATCGACTTAAACGATATAAATTCTGCTACTCATGTATATAGTGCACGAACCAAATTATATGTTTTTATTACCTTAGTAATTAAATATAACCCTTTGATAATTAATATCAACTAAGTGCTCAATATTTTGCCAGATCGAATACATTCTGTTCTAAAAAAAATAAATAAGTATGAAAAAAAGTGTACTCATAGTCCTTTTCTTATTCGTTTTCCTAGGGGCTAATCGTAGCATAGGCCAGGTGGGCATTGGCACGAGCTCCCCTAAAGCCTTTTTCAACGTGGCCCGGAGCCAGACGGTGCTGTTTGGGGAGGACACCAGCCAGGTGGGTAGTGCCAACAAGCTCATCTGGTACGCCAGTCAGGGGGCCTTCCGGGCAGGCTATGTTGACAATGATGCCTGGAGTCGCTCCTCAGCTAGCGACAACACCAACATAGGCCGGTATTCGTTTGGATCAGGTTATAATTCCAGAGCCAGTGGTAGTTATTCGACGGCCCTGGGCAACAATTCCTATGCCGGTGGTAATGCATCGACGGCCATGGGCAGCCAAACTAACGCCAGTGGTGGTGCATCGACGGCCATGGGCTACAAAACCAGAGCCAGTGGTGCTTTTTCGACGGCCCTGGGCACTTACGTAAGCACCAATCAGCAGCAAGGTAGCTTTATCCTAGGCGATTTCAATATTAATTCTACCGCCACCAATAACGATGCCGCTAACCAGATGATGATGCGCTTTGCGGGAGGATACAAACTCTTCACTAATTTCGAGGCAACCCTAGGCGTCTCCCTCAGCAGCGGAGGCAACGCCTGGCAGACGCTCTCCGACTCGACCCGCAAGGAAAACTTCCGCTCCGTGGATGGGGCTGGCTTTCTGGAGAAGATTGCCCAGTTAAAACTGGGCTCCTGGAACTACAAAGGCCAGGACGCCAAACAGTACCGCCACTATGGTCCGATGGCGCAGGACTGCTTTGCCGCCTTTGGCCACGATACACTTGGTAACATCGGTGAGGATAAGAGCATCAATCAGGCTGACTTTGACGGGGTGAATCTGATTGCCATTCAGGCACTGATTCGGAAAGTAGAAAAACTGGAAGCCCAGAACAAGATTTTACGAGAGGAAAACGCAGCTCTGAAAAGCGACACCCAGGCCCGTCTGGATAAGATTGAAGCGGCCCTGCAAGGACAACCGATTAGCCAGACGCTCACCCTTAAACCCTAAACGGAACACTCTATCCCTTTGCCCTGTACATTCCAAAAAAACGCTCCTAAGTGAGACGGTTGCAAGCACTGCTTGAGGCAAACGACGAAAAAAGTACTTTTCTGCAGAACTACCCACTTCTTTACAATCGCCCTCGGTAACATTCCTTCGCCGGACTGAGTTAACGTATACTAATGAAGATCCTTCCCAGGTGCTTGACGATCACAGACAAGGTGTATTCACCGCTTAATTTACCAACTTACGGTTGCAACTACAAAAGCGTGCCAGATTTCAAATAGCCCGCGTTGAGTCAACCGAAAAGGTGTAAATCAGCGTCAAAATGGTCTTTTGAACAACTGAAACCATACGTTTTCATTTGACTATAGGACAAATCAAAATGAACGTTTATACTTGTCAATCAGTGTATTAAATCCCTACTTGATATTTGGCCCCGATTGGTAGTTGCAACCTCTTATTGGAGAGATTTTTAGCCGAAAAGGTAGCCTTACAAACAAGTGCCTCAACCCTGGATACTTACCGCTTTAAGCCCCGGCCCGTCAGCAGCGATCCGGCCAGAACAACCTTAGTTATATAAAAGTCCTAAGCGAGTTTGAGAAAAGGAAGTCGAGCGTTATTTTATTGCTGGAGCTATTGAGCCATGAACTAATATTTTTGGCTCAATAGCTCCAATTTACCAAAAGTGCAATTAACTATTGATCCTTACTCGACTTAACCTGTTCTAAAACGACCTTGTAGTCACGCTGGATATCATCATGCTGCTTGTTCATAGCGTTCATACGACTCTGAACATCTTCCAATGCTGATGATGCAGTTGTAATATCTTGTCCATTTTTTTTGCAGATAGATAACCAATCCTCGGTATTTTTATAATTGCTGCTGATATTTTTTTGCAATGTCTCAATCCTAACTAACTCCTTTTCAAAGAAGTCCTTTTTAAGCAAGACGTCTGCAGTTATTGATTGGGTTTGTGGAGAAATGGCAGCATTCGGATGGGCAGCCAGACAGGCTGCTAACGCGTTCGAGGCGGCTAGTCTCGTACTTCGTGCTTGATTTGTTGCCTGTATAGCTTGGTTGTACAGACTTTGTTGCAGATCCAGGGCATCTTTTGCATTCTGAGTATTAAAATGCGCAGCTACAACTGCAGCTGCAAGTAAAGCGCAACCCAACGGCGTGGTAGCAAGACATCCACTCAGGGCAAGAATTGCCAAATCTTCTAAACCCATGGCAATATTGTATGCATCATTTGCAATATCTCTTGCTCTCTTCGCATTAGTCTCCGCTTGTTCTGCATTAGCCACTGCCGTTTGGGCGGCAGCAAGGGCTGCTGCTTCAGCAGCACAGGGATGATCCATCATTGTGCATGAATAAGGCGATAGCATTAATAGCGCAATTAAAGCCCATATATACGACTTAAACAGTAATGTTTTAGTGTTCATACTAATAGGAAATTGAAGGTGAAGTGATAGGAAACTATCAGAAAATACGTTGCCCTACTTTTAGCAGGTCAAAGTGGAATTAGGCTTGCTAGTAGAGCCTAAGACGCCGAAGCAGCAAGATTCAATTCGCCTATGATGGCGCTAACTTACTTTCTAGAATCGGTAAGGAGGGTGTGTTGATTAATGTAAATTTGCAAGATAAAATGTAAATATTATTATAATATTTGTACAATTTATTATACGGTAATAAGGGGCCTTCATTAGAAGCCGAAGTTGGTAGAGATTACACTAAAAGTGACCCCAATTTAGAGCTTATTAAAATCGCCTTGGTAGATTGCCCCAAGCCATCTCACGACCTAAGTAAAGTTTAGGTTGAAAAGGGAGGAAAAATACAAGTTTGTTTGTCTCACAAAATGCTCCCTAATGAGACGAGGAAACCTTCATGAATAAGCGCCCGCCTGATACGACGAAATATTTACTCATTGGCTCATTAATTCGGGCGCTAAATTGGATAGCTTGTTTTAATATCCGTCGCATTCGTGCACTTGTATAAGTGCAATTATAGTACGTTTGAACGGGTTTGAAAAACACTCAAAAAAGGCAGTTCTTCAGCTGTGATTTGAGCCACCAGTGGGGATAAGTCCGAGCAATTATTAGCCAAACCTGTTTAACATGTTTTGACTCCCACTGGTGAATTTAAAGCCTGGACAGTTCAATTGGTGAAAAACCGCGTATGCTATGCTAGGGTCTAAAATTCATGGCGTCATTTCCCAGTTATATCTTTCTTTTTCCCCTTTGTAATCTCTCTTTTCTATGAAAACTTACATTGGTATTGACCGGGGCCGCCCGTGCGGTCTCTAAAGATAGCCTTTCAGTGGCTATTCCAAAACTAACGGCGGGCTGGAAAGTGAGTTCCTACGCCAATTCGCCCGACGGCATTCATTCGCTAATAAATCAACTTCCCGAGCAGGCCCATTGCGTGCTAGAAGCTACTGGTTCCTATTCCGTTTTAGTAACTTATATGCTTTCTCAAGCCAAGGTGATAATATCAGTTATTAATCCCAAGCAGAGTCATCACTTCGCCAAAATGCATTTATCGATCACTAAGACCGATCCGAGTGATGCGGTCTTATTATCAGAATACGGGAGGTCTATTCAACCACTTGTTTATCAGATGAGTAACAAGAGTCTGATGCTTCTTAGACAGAAACGAACTTTGCTTAGACAATACCAAAAACAGCGGGTAGTGCTGCTTAACCTATTTGAATCGTTCCAGCCATTACCCCTGAAAGATGCTACTGTTCAGCATAGTTTGCAACAGATGATTGCTCATTTCCAGGCGGCCATCGCTCAATTAAAGGCTGAAATTAACCAGGTATGCCAAGCTGATTTTACCGAGCAGTACAAGCGGTTACGGTCCATAAAAGGAATTTCTGACGCCGTCGCCACCGCCTTAATTGAGACCACGAATCGGTGCGCCGAAGCGTGGCTTTCGCGACTTTGGATCGGCCAAGGCCTTGGCTAAGTTTATCGGCGTTGCTCCAATCATCTACCAGTCGGGAAAAGTAGGCATAACGAAGGGAATCAACCGCTCTGGTGATGCTCACCTGAGAGGCCAATTATATATGGCTAGTTTGTCAGCAATTCGCTATAATAAACCGTGTCGAGAGTGCTATCAACGCTTAAAAGCGGCAGGTAAAGTAACTAATGTGGCGTTAATGGCTGTCGTCAACAAACTACTTCGCCAGGCGTATGCGGTGGTTAAATTCAATCAAGACTATGATCCGAATTATCAGCCTATTTTACGCTCGATGGCTTGACTTTTAACACAGTTCATGTTAGGTAGACACTGACTACTACTGGTTCTTAAGCTTTAAAAAACGAGCCGCGTTGTTATAGAACAGGTCAGCTTTATCTTCTTGACTTAGGAAGGGTAAACTTTTTAAGTAATCAACCGATTTTCCAATGCCCCCCGGCCAGCGCATCTGGTCGCTGCCAAACATGACCCGCTTGAGGTAACCCCCTTCTTTGGCTAGTTTTAAAAACTCACTAGCATAGTGTTTCGTCAAAGGCTCTACCCATAATAGTGCCCCTAGATCGGAATAGAGTTGGGGATAGAAGGCCATTAAACGGAGAGCGTGTTCATACCATACCTCACCTGAATGCATCATATAGATTCGTAGCTTCGGATAGCGAACCAATACATCTTCAATCAGAAAGGGATCGCTTAGTTGTAATCTGGCTTTAGGCGCCCAAGAATAGGTGGATTGGGGGGGACCACCGCCCAAATGAATCGCCACAGGAATGTCATAGCGTTGACAAATGCGTAAATAGGGTTGCCAACCGGGGTGATTGAGGGTGCTGCCCCCATAGTAGGCACCAATTTCGCCGAAGACAAGAATCTTCTTGTCTTTGACCAATTGTTCGAAACGAACGCTATCCATGCCATAATCAGTCGGCTCATCCATCGCAATGCCTGCAATGAACTTGTGTTCTTTGTCTTGAGTAAGCCAATTGTCCACGCTGGTAGGAGAACCGCTGACGACTGCCTTGACGATACTATACGTGGTGAAAGCTTGATAAGTCTCTTGAAAATGGGCACTAGCCGTTTTGGCTGCTCGCACGCCAGCTACCTCAATAATGGGTCTAAGAAAAGCGCCTTGGTCATAAGAGTGGATGTGCATATCAATAATCTGCGATTGGGCTTGGATTATGCCAACCGAGCAAAATCAAATGCTAAAGAGCAGGGAGAGCTTATGCATAATGAGGGGAATTTATCGACTAGTGACTATATAACTGCTCAAATTAATGTTTTATAATCTCTTATAGGTTAGCTAAAGTACTAAAAGCTCTAGTTTAATCAGTATTGATCGTCCGTCTCTTTAATCACTCTTTTAATTAATCCATGCGGTCGCTAAACCCGCCCGTTAGCTCTTTTCAAGACCACTTCGCCCATCACGCCACCCGACAGTATTCATATAGTTGTCCTATAACACAAATTTACAGCCACCTCAGTTACCTAAGCTGTACACAATGAATCTGTCACTATGCTCATCAATTACTTTGCTCAATTTACATGGGGCATTTTTTGGCTTGGCTGGGCCATCTGGGGATATACAACACGCCGACGAGTGCAGGTGCAACAGCAAATCAACACGAGTTGGTATCGACGAATCCATGTGGGACTCGTCGTGCTGTCCTTCATCCTGCTTCTAAATCCACTACCCATGGCGTTCAATAAACCTTTTTTAGGTTTGCCCCACTGGGTTCACTTAGTAGGCATGATTTTGATGCTGATAGGCATGCTGTTGGGGGCCTGGGCCCGCCAGGTGCTGGCGGATAACTGGAGTGGTGCCATCCAGCAAGTCGAAAACCAGACCTTAGTGACTAACGGTCCCTATCGTTACGTTCGTAATCCGATGTATACGGGTTTCCTCTCGGCCGCGTTCGGGACGACCTTGTATCAGCCCAGCCCGTCAAGCTTGATAGGCTTACTGATCTTGTGTGGAACCTATGTGGTGAAAATAAGCCGGGAAGAGCATTTTTTACGGCAAGTACTTCCTGGCTACGCTGCCTATAGTGAGCATACTTGGCGTCTGCTTCCGTTCCTCTACTGAGTTTGGAATCGGCGAGGGGTACAGGGATTGCCACCACTGAATTCCCCGATTGGAGACATCTACCAAGAATTTTTTGAGCGGATTGGCTAATTTTTGTACAGATCAACGATAACTCTGTGGAAAGCACACCATCTCATTAATCGCTCCCAAGTGAGACGATAGAACGTTCATACCTTTTCCAACACGATCCATAGCATACGATCCAGCTGCCGAAGCATTATTTAAATTTGCTCAATTACATATACTAGATCGGGCTACACCAATCAGGATTTCTTTAGTCAAACAACCTTGCCATCCAGCTTTCGCCAATAAACTGTACATTGACAGACCAGCCAGTTATTCACGCTAATCAATGACCTCAAAGTCGTTTTGACCTTCACAGTCAAAAAGTTGATCCGTACAGCAAAGTCTGAACGACTATTTCACTATAGTTTTGTCCTATTAATCAGTGGTTTATCAACCCGCCTGCTATATGACTAATGTGTATGATTTCCTGAAATATCAGCCCGAAACCTACCGGCAGCTCGTTAGCAAAGACCTGCTCATGGCGTATTATGATTGCCCACAGTCTCGTCAGCGCGATGAGATATTTACGCACCACAGCTACCTAACGTTTTCGGTCAGTGGCAGTAAATGGATTCATCGGCAAGGAAAAACCTGGTTGTTTTCCACGGGCAATCTGGAGTTTTGTAAGAAAGGAGGATTTATACAGGAAGTTTTTTTGGGTAAAGGCTATCGGGCAGTAACGTTTTATGTGCCGGATGTATACCTCAAACAACTGATTCAGAATTTCCGACACTTTTATAGAGGTCAGCCTACCGCCAATCAGACAACAGAACCAATTATTAAACTGGCCATGAATGAAACTTCAACAGGTTTTATTCAGACGTTACTAAACTTCTTTGAGCAGGAGCTGTCACCAACGGAGACTATGTTGGAAGAGCGGTTCCGGGAGTTTTTTTATTCACTATTAATTAATCCCGACAATCACACGTTTGTTGCCTATCTCAACAGCCTGACTGACCGCCCCCATACCTCTCTTTACGAGGTTATGGAAAGCAATTACATGTATAATCTGTCGCTGGAGGAATATGCCCGGATTGCGAATCGGAGTTTAGCTACATTTAAGCGGGAATTCAAAAAACTGTTTGTGACAACGCCTGCCCAGTGGCTGATGCAGAAACGACTAGACTACGCACTGGCCTTACTCAACACGACCCAGAAAAGCATCAGTGATATTGTTTTTGAAAGTGGTTTTGAGAATAGCTCACATTTTAGCCGGGTGTTTAAAGACAAGTTTGGTGCCTCACCTTTACATTATCGGAAACAAAAACCGCTTCAGACAGAAGCCGGACGGCCATGATTAATGTCTATGAGTTTCTGCGCTACCAGCCACAGATTTACAAACAGTTTACCTGTAAAGACCTGCTGTTTGTATATTACTACTGTCCACAGGTTGTCCGAAAAGTAGATGTCTTTACACATTACAACATTCTCTCCTTTGTGATTGAAGGCCGAAAGCTGATGCATCGGCCCGACGAAACCTTGTTACTGGAAGAAGGACATTGCTATTTTCTCAAGACAGGCGCTTTTAATCAGGAGCTGTATCTGGATGAAGGCTGGTGTTCCATGAATCTGTATATTCCAGACAGTTATCTGCAACAGCTTAGCAGCCATTACCAGCCTGGAAGTGATCAAAAGGGCTTGCCAGAACTGGCATTTAGACAGCTTAATGAACTGGAATTCAATCCGCTCACCAGGGAGTTATCGGAACAGCTACTGGCTTCATTTGCTGAAGAGCCTGCTCCGGCTGAAGCTGTTCTTGAACAGCGTTTTCTGAATTTATTTCTATCTATTCTGGCTGAACCCCGTAATCAGGCATTGGTAGCTTACCTAAGTAAGCTGACTAAAAATACCCGCTCAGATTTATATACCGTCATGGAGACGAATTACATGTATAATCTGTCGCTTACGGAATTTGCTCAACTGGCTCACCAGAGTTTACCCACATTTAAGCGCGAGTTCAAACGTATATTCCATACGACACCTGCTCAATGGCTGATGCAGAAACGACTGAGTCATACCGAAGTATTGCTGAAAACCACCGAAAAAAGCATCAGCGACATTGCGCGGGAAAGCGGTTTCGAAAGCAACTCCCATTTCAGTCGAGTCTTTAAAAGCCAGTTTGGCGAGTCACCACTCCAGTACCGAAAGCAGTTGCTTGCTGAATAGACTAATCGTTTAGCTTCTTAATCCTTAATCCTCTTATACGATGGACACATTCCATATTACTGAACTGCAAACGCGTGTGCGGGGGCGACTGATTGATCCTCAACATCCAGACTACCCTACTGCCCGGAAGGTTTATAACGGCATGATTGACAAATGCCCATCGGTGATTGCTCAGTGCACCTGTGTAGAAGATGTGGTTACGATGGTCAATTATGCGCGTGAGCACAACCTACTGGTGGCCGTGCGAGGTGGAGGACACAATGGTGCTGGACTGGGTATCTGCGATGATGGGTTAGTTGTTGATCTGTCGGGGATGAAATACATTGACGTAGATCCCCATAAACAAACCGTTTTAGTAGAAGGTGGCTGCTTGTTGAACGAACTGGATGCGGCCACACACCCTTATGGCTTAGCTGTACCAACGGGTATCAATGGAACAACGGGCGTAGCGGGGCTGACTCTTGGTGGGGGGCTGGGCTACCTGACTCGGCACTGCGGCTTAACCATTGATAATCTGCTGGAAGCCAACATGGTATTGGCGGATGGAAGCGTAGCGAAAGCGTCTGCCAGCGAAAACGAGGATTTGTTCTGGGCGATTCGGGGTGGGGGAGGGAATTTTGGTATTGTCACGTCTTTCTTATTCCAGGCACATCCAATCAGCACCGTTGTCGCCGGACCGATGCTGTGGCACATGGACGATGCCCGTGACATCCTACGTTGGTACCGAACGTTTATTAAAGAAGCCGCTGACTCGCTCAATGGCTGGTTTGCTTTTCTGACGGTACCACCCGGTCCACCTTTCCCGGAGGAACTTCATCTGAAAAAGATGTGCGGTATTGTCTGGTGCTACAGTGGCCCAATCGAAAATGCTGATTCTGTTTTTGAGCCAATACGTCAGTTCAGGAAGCCCGTCTTTGACATGATTGGTCCGATGCCTGTACCCGTGATGCAGGGTATGTTTGATCCGCTGTATCCACCAGGACTGCAATGGTACTGGAAAGGCGACTACATGAACGAACTAAGCGATGAAGCGATCGAGCAGCACCTTACCTATGGCGAAGCCCTGCCCTCGATGCTATCGACTATGCACCTCTATCCCATCGACGGAGCAGCCTCGCGGGTGAGCAACGAGGCCACGGCCTGGGGATACCGCCAGGCCACCTGGGCGATGGTCATTGCCGGGGTCGACCCAGATCCGGCCAACAAAGATGTGGTCACCAACTGGGCACGCGACTACTGGCAGTCCTTGCATCCGTTTAGCGCGGGTGGGTCATACATCAATTTTATGATGGAAGAAGGCGAAGACCGCGTGAAAGCTACCTATGGGGCGAACTACGACCGGCTGGTGGCCATCAAAACCAACTATGACCCTACTAATCTGTTCCGCGTAAATCAGAATATCAAACCAGCCTAAACAACTCCATAACCGTACTGACCGTGTTTACAATGGGCCGATTTGCCCTGTCTGGCGGAGCTATGTCCAATTTTCACACCATGTAAACCAACGATGTACCATGAAATACTATCTGATTCCGCTATGGTTGCTGCTCACTGTCGATGGGTGGGCGCAGGAAAAAACGCCTTACATAATGCCTCGTTTTGAAGGGCCATTCCGACTGGATGGCATCCTCGACGAGCCGGGCTGGAAAACGATTCCCTCGTTCCCAGTAACCATGCACATTCCGACTGTAGGTGCTGAGCCAACCGAGCGCACGGAGTTTCGGGTAGCCTACGATGACAACTTCCTCTATGTAGCAGGCTGGCTCTACGATAGCCATTCAAAGGGCATTCAGGAACTCACGTTTAAGCGGGACGACTTTGGGTCCGCCGATTGGTTCGGGATCGCCCTTGATACGTTTGCCGATAAAGAAAATGCACTGGCGTTTTACACCACCCCAAGTGGAAACCGGATAGACGCGACGAATAAGAACGACGCGCAGGGCGACGACTGGCTGAATTTAAGCTGGAATACGTTCTGGTATTGTGCCACGAGCCGAAATGACAACGGCTGGTTTGCTGAGTTCAAAATTCCCCTGTCGAGTCTGCGCTATCAGGATAAAAATGGCCGTGTCACGATGGGCATGCACCTGAACCGCCGAATTGCCCGTAAAAACGAGTACATTACCTATCCACTCATTTCGAATCAATGGGGATTTACCAGCCAGTTTAAAGCTTCGCAGATGCAACCCATTGTGTTCGAGCATCTGCGGCCCCGAACACCCGTGTATATAACGCCTTATGTACTTGGTGGGCTAAGTTCCGTCCCTCAACTTAATGCTGATCAAACCGCTTACCAACTTCAGCATACAGCGACCTGGAATGCCGGGCTGGATATGAAAATTGGCATCACCAGCAACCTCACTGCCGACCTAACCATCAACACAGACTTTGCCCAGGTTGAAGCGGATGACCAGCAGGTAAATCTGACCCGCTTCAACCTGTTCTTTCCCGAAAAACGACTGTTTTTTCAGGAACGGGCCAGCATTTTCACTTTTAGTTTTGGGGGCGTTAACCAGTTATTTTACAGTCGACAAATTGGGTTGAACAGCGGGCAACGCGTGCCTATTCTGGCTGGTGGGCGCATGGTTGGGCGTATTGGCCGGTGGGATGTGGGCATACTGGATATGCAAACGAAAGCAACGGGCAGCCTATCCTCCGAAAACATGAGCGTAGTGCGGCTTCGTCGGCGGGTGTTCAATCAAAACTCCTACATTGGCCTTATGACCACTGCACGGTTAGGCACCGACGGGCACGCAAACGTAACGTACGGGGTGGATGGCATCTTCCGGGTATACGACCAAAACTTCCTGAGCGTTAACTGGGCGCAAACCTTTGACCGGTTGACAACTGAACAGACACAGCGCAACGGACGGATGCCGACTCGTCGGTTCTTCGATCCGGCTCGCTGGCAGGTGCGCTACGAAAAACGTATTCTGAAAGGATTTGGCTATGATCTAAGTCTTTCACAAGCGGGCCGAAACTATAATCCCGGTTTAGGATTTGAATCGCGGAAAGATTACATGCGCTTTGGTGATCGCCTATTTTGGGGCTGGCTGCCTGGTAAAAACTCGGTATTGTTGAATCATCAGGTCAGCCTGTATGGGTACGCATTTTTACGAAACAGCAACGGAACCGCCGAATCGGTTGAGGTGTCGCCTGGCTGGGATGCTTTGTTCAAGAAAGGGCATCGGGCGCAGGTAAAAGTCCGAAATTCGTATGAGAGCGTGGTGGATACGTTGACATTGTTCGGTATCGCCCGAATTCCGGGTGGTCAATACCGCTTCCAGAGTTTGTATGGGTTACTGGCTACGCCGGGCAATAAGCCATTGAATGCAACGCTGGAAACAGAAATCGGCCGTTTCTACGACGGGTCGCGGGTATCGCTTAGTGTTCGCCCAACCTGGGCTATATCGCGTTATCTGGAACTGAGCAGCTATCTGCAATGGAATCGGATTCGATTTCCGAACCGGGCTCAGCAATACGATGTCACGCTGGCTCAGATTCGTATGAAGGTTTCCCTGAACGTGAACGTATCAACAGAAGCCCTGATTCAGTACAACAGTGTAGCGAAGTTAGTATCCTCAAATATTCGGTTTCGGTATAATCCCCGCGAAGGCAACGACCTCTACATCGTATTTAACCAGGGGACTAGTTTGGAGACTAACCCATTCGATTCGGTAGGTCGACCCACTCAACCCGCTCTTACGGATCGGTCAATGATTGTAAAGTACACCTATACATTTGTAAAGTAATCAGTTGGCTCCTTCTGAATGTTGCTGAAACTAGCATAAACCAGGAAGAATACGTTTCTTGATGATTTAGTAGGATACAGGCAAACCGGGGTGGGGACGCTACTGTGCCACCGGAGCGAAAAACTCGGGTTTTACCTGGAAAATCACGGTCTATTTATGCTTTTATCGGATTTTAGCTGTAAAGGAATCTGTAGAAATACGTTACGAACTCTTTAAAATTGCCAAGACCGTGAAACCCTACTTGCTTATACTTATCTGTGTGTTACCCACAACCCGTTCGCTTGGGCAGGAATATAAGTTTTGGGCAGATTTAAAGCCCGGAAAGTATAAGGTGGGTTTTCAGGATACCTTGATCCTGAAAACCGATGAGCCTTACGCTTACAAAGCGTACAGAGGAGTTAAACCCTTTTTTATTAGTATTTGGTTTCCCACAAAGCAAAAGACTAAACGGCCTGAGATGATCTATCAGGATTACTACCAGTATGCTTCTCAAAAAGAGCTGAATTCAGTACGAAATGCCCTAATTCGGGTTGATACGTCGGTCTTTATCCACAGTGGAATCCTGGCCAACATGGATACCTGGGGAACGATAAAATTTAGCCAGAATGAGCAGAAATTATGGCAGGCTATACTTAACACAAAAGTAAATGCCCATCGGTCAAGCCATTTTCCGACCACTACCTATCCCACGATTATCTATAACCATGGTGGTGGAGGAACAGCGAATGAGAACGCGGTACTGTTTGAATTTCTGGCCAGCCACGGGTTTGTGGTTATTTCATGTAATTATAAGTATCCTGCTGATAATGAGCAAGGGTTTGAGTATTATTTTGCATCCAAAAAGTTTACTTATTGTACCGATATTGAGTTTGTGATTCAATATAGCAAGCAATTACCGTTTACCGATCCCAATCGATTCTATTATATAGGACATAGTTTTGGCGCTCAACAAGGGCTTAAATTAAACCAAAAAGGCAACCGTGATATTAAACGATATATTCTCCTGGATACAACTTTGGAAGATTATTCATTGGAAGCTGTAACCCAGATGTGGCCTGAATTAGATACCTTGATTCAGCGGCATGCAAAGGAGTTTAAAACGAGTACTTACATCATTACGGCGCCCAGGGCCTATTATGAGAACGGGAATTATCTTCAGCAGCCTTATCCCGAATTTAAAATTTATAAATTTTTATCAGCAGAACGCGTTACGCTGGTTAACTCAAAACAACCGATGAACCATAATTCATTTCTAAGCCTGGGAATTATCAAAAAGTTTTACGCCCATGAATATCCCCAGATCGACAACCGAACCGCTACAGGTCAAGTAGCGGCTTATTTTGATGTAGTTCGTCTAGTGTTATCTATCTTAACGGATAAAAAACTCAATCGGGATAAGTTTATTATCGTTAAATAGGGTGCGTATGCTACTAACTGAAGTTGACATTTATTAAAAAAATAATTGTCTCAAAATAACGCTCCCAACTGAGACGATTGGGTGTCAATAATTCGGGCGTTTAATTGGACGGTTTATTTTAATAACAGGCAAACTGAGTTAGTGGCATACGCTTGGGTTAAAAAAAGACCTTCTTTACTAAACTTACAAGCTTCTCAATGATAAACCCTAAAATAAGCCCGCCAACTCCGCAGGCCAAGGCCTTGGCAAACCAGGCCACTACCGGCATTGAGGACAAGCCCTGTTCTAAATCATGCAACAAATGAGCGGTAAACGGTAGGCCATGCGCAATGATTTCGGCACCTACCCAAAGCATGGCAGCTGTACCTACGTATCCCAGCCAACTCAAGAAATGTGGCATAAATTTTACAACGCTACGGCCTACTCTTTGAGCAACAGGAGGATAGTTACCACCAGCCAGGTGCAACCCTATATCATCGGCTTTGACAAGTAAGCCAACAAACCCATAAACGGCCACCGTGATAAAAACGGCCACTGCCACCATTACGACAATTTGGTTCACAATCGCCTGGCCGGTTACCTGGCTATAGGCAATGGCCATAATTTCGGCTGACAAAATAATATCCGTGCGAACGGCACTCCCCACTCGTTCCTTCTCCAGTTCTTCGGGAGTTATCTCTTTTAGCTGCTCCCGTTCCGTGTCCCCACCGTGGTGGCTAACTAGGGAATGGACCTTTTCGTAGCCCTCAAAACATAAATAAGCACCGCCTACCATTAAAATAGGCGTAATAGCCCAAGGAGCAAAGTAGCCAAGCAACAAGGCGGCTGGAGTTAACAGTAGGAGTTTATTGATCAGCGATTTTTTAGCAATCTGAAAAATAATCGCCAGCTCCCGGGATGGGTCAAGCCCCACCACATATTTGGGGGTAACGGCCGTATCATCAATGACGATGCCCGACACTTTTCCGGTCGTTTTGGCTACTTGAGCAGGCACATCATCTAAACTGGCGGCGCTTGCTTTGACCAAGGCCGAGATATCATCGAATAAAGCAAAGAGTCCTGAAGGCATCGTCAAATCGTCAACAAGTTGGCTATTTTTACTGTCACTGGAGAGGGTGCATTTGTAAATCCCTACTGTTTTTTGAGGCCTGTTTCTCGAATGGTGCCGGTAGGAGCCATCCCCGTTAGTCGTCAGATCGCTGCGCTTATTTAGCACAAAAATGCTGTACCTACTTCTTTAGGGTAGTCTTTACACTAGTTTAACCGATTTACCGAGTGAAAGTTGGCAACCGATTGATAATTCCTATCGGTTGCCAACCCCCTATTTATCATTCTTTAAATTTGTTTGCCTAGCTTATGCGTAGAAGACTTATTGAGTTTGTCAATGTATCGCAAAATCACTCCAATGTGAGATGATAAAATTTTCATACATTTATTCTTTTAATGGGGGCGTTTAGTAAGCCCTCGCAGGAAGTTATCCGCCCAACGCAGGCAACGTTGTAAAGGACGAACGCACCTGTGTTTGCTTTATCTAGTGTCCACCATAAGTTTTGCGGCTGTTGGGTGGGCAAGGGAATGGGGTGAGAAGGTAGTGGGCGACAGGATCAAGGCCTGTTAGTTCAGGCAATTAGCCCAACTCAGGTAGGTGTAAAGGCTAAAGATACGTTCGAATAAAATCAGGATAAGGCACGGTTCAATTCTATTATTCCGTCTATGTAACTATAAACTTGGTCAGCGTTTGGATGAACTGCTGAACGGCCTGATTGACTTCTTTATGCCGTTCCACTAAACCCTGGTGACCGCCAGGGGACACCATGACCAGTTTGGCTTGAGGCATCGTCCGGCTTATGTGCGCACTGGCCACGGGCTTGGTTAATCGATCCTGATTGGCCCCGATTACTAGGGTCGGCTCCTGAATAGAAGAAAGTGCCTCACTGACATCATACTCAAACATACCCAGTACCCCTCGGGCCGTCACCGCCAGTGGGGAGAGGGTGGACAGTAAGGTTACAAAGTTCAACTGCTGGAAGCTCTGCGTTCCCGTGAAGGTCAACAGCCGGGTCATCAGATGAGCCGTGCCGTTGAAATAACTCATCCAGCGCGAGACCCACAACAGTGGTGACAAGCCGATCAGCAGCCAGCATAAGGGAACCAGTACCGGTTCTTGAATGGCCGTCAGCAGCCGGGAAAAAAGAATCGTACGAACAGGATTAGTATAGGTGGTATGCTCAAGGATAACGCCTTTTATCCGCCCCAGATTACTTGACCTTATGTTAGCTAACAGAGTCAGTATGGTCATGCCACCAATACTGTGTCCCCACAGAATAGGGTTAGTAGCCCCGGTATGCTCTATTACCGCCTGTAAGTCAGCAGCCATCTTAGACAGGGAGTAGTCTTTGTTAGTAGGTCGGGTCGACTTGCCGAGTCCGGGCAAATCCATCAGAATCAGCCGATAATTTGTCTCAAAGTACTTGCGCTGATAGTACCAACTGGTGCGGTTGGCGTTCCAGCCATGGACGAAAATGATGGGTTGAGCGGTTTTAGGTCCATAGAAATCGATGTGAATGAAAGAGCCATCAGGCCGCTTGAGCCTATCGTGCTCTGGACTATCTACCCGCTGTGGTTGATCTTCCCCAGGTCGGCTTTTGCTTACAAGCCGACCCACTAAAAACCTACCCAGCAGGGTAAAGAGGCCAAGAGCTAAAGCCCCGTAGAGGCATCGCTGCCCATATTCATCCTGGATAGTAAATCGGTAGACATGCCATTCGTGCCATAGGTAATAGCCCAAAAAGAGGTAGCCAATCGACAGTAGATCAACCAGTAAGAAAGCTACCAGAAGTATGGGCATAGTACAACAAGATAAAAAAATAGGGAATGGGGGCAATCACTACAGGTGCTTACTAATACGACTTTCCGCCTAATACGTTAACGTGAGTGTAGTCATGGACTTCATTTGGCGGAATGATAGCTTGCTTGACATCTCCCGCTACACCAGCAACTAGTTCGGTCGGGACAAGAGCCAACTTAATCTGGATGGACTGATCATACCTGGTTACAGACAATCTTCCGTCATCATTGATGGAATCCTATAGCCGTTCGATTGACAAGGTATTAGAGGCTGTCCTCGACGGAATGACTTTCCCAGGCCCAGTTCTTGATTTCGGGCATATCTTCTCCGTTGCTAAAAATGTACTGCTTGTGTTCGATGAGTTTGTCTTTCATCAATTGCTTCAAATAAGACCCGGTATTGCCCAACTGGGGCAAACGATCCAGTACGTCCATGACCAGGTGAAAACGGTCCAACTCGTTAAGGACCGTCATATCAAAGGCCGTCGTGATCGTTCCTTCTTCCTTGTAGCCACGCACATGCATGTTGCTGTTGTTAGCGCGGTTGTAGGTTAACCGATGCACCAGCCAGGGGTAGCCGTGAAAAGCAAAAATAACGGGCTTGTTGCGGGTAAAAATGGCGTCGTAATCCGCATCGGTCAGGCCGTGCGAATGCTCGGTATGCCGCTCCAGTTTCAGTAGATCCACGATGTTGACTACCCGGATTTTTAGGTCCGGCAAATGCGCGCGCAGAATCGAAACGGCTGCCAGTGTTTCGAGCGTCGGAACGTCGCCACAGCACGTCATCACCGCGTCGGGCTCCATTGCCTGATCATTACTGGCCCAGGGCCAGATCCCAATGCCTTCCGTACAATGCTTCGTGGCCGCGTCCATACTCAGCCATTGTGGAGCGGGATGCTTGCCTGCCACAATCACATTAACGTAGTGACGCGAGCGCAGGCAGTGGTCCATCACCGAAAGCAAACAGTTGGCATCCGGCGGTAAATATACCCGCACGATTTCGGCTTTTTTGTTGATCACGTGATCGATAAAGCCGGGGTCTTGGTGTGTGAAGCCGTTGTGATCCTGTCGCCAGACGGTGGACGTCAGCAAATAATTGAGCGAGGCAATGGGCCGTCGCCACGGTATTTCCCGCGTCGTTTTCAGCCACTTAGCGTGTTGGTTGAACATTGAATCGACGATATGAATGAAGGCTTCGTAGCTATTGAATAGCCCATGACGACCCGTGAGCAGATAGCCTTCCAGCCACCCTTCGCACTGGTGTTCACTGAGCATTTCCATGACGCTACCCGTTGGTGCCAGAAATTGGTCGTTTTCGGCCGTCTCGGTATCCCACTGACGGTTTGTTACCTCAAAAACGGCTTCCAGCTTGTTGGATAGGGTTTCGTCGGGACCAAAGATTCTGAAGTTGTGAGGCTTCTGATTTAGCTTGATAACGTCCCGCAGAAATCGGCCAACCGTCTGCGTATCACTGGCCAGGGTGACGCCGGGCAGGGGTACGGCAACGGCGTATTCCTGAAAGTCAGGCATGTGCAGATCCTTCAACAATAGACCGCCGTTGGCATGTGGGTTGGCACCCATACGCCGGTCGCCCTGCGGAGCCAGTTCGGCCAGTTCGGGCAATAGTCGCCCCTGTTCATCGAAAAGCTCGTCGGGTTTATAGCTGCGTAGCCAGCTTTCCAGTTGCGCCAGGTGCTCAGGGGGCGTCGTGGCCGACACCGAAAGCGGAACCTGGTGCGCACGAAAGGTGCCTTCGTTGGGTAGCCCATCAATCACGTCGGGTCCCGTCCAGCCTTTTGGCGATTTCAGCACGATCACTGGCCAGCGCGGTCGGGTTGTATTACCTGCTTCACGGGCTTCCTGCTGAATCTGTTTGATTTGCCCAATAGCGGTATCCAACGTAGTGGCCATCGCCTGATGCATTTGTTCGGGATCATGGCCCTCTACAAAATAGGGTGTCCAGCCGTACCCCCGTAGTAACTGGTCTAACTCCTCGTGGCTGATGCGGGCCAGCACGGCCGGGTTAGAAATTTTATAGCCATTCAGATGCAGAATGGGTAGCACCACCCCATCGGAGACTGGGTTAAGAAATTTATTGGAATGCCAGGCCGTGGCCAGCGGGCCAGTTTCGGCTTCGCCATCGCCAATCACGCACGCAACAATTAGATCCGGGTTATCGAATACCGCGCCAAAAGCATGACTAAGCGAGTAGCCCAATTCACCCCCTTCGTGAATCGAACCGGGCGTTTGGGGGGATACATGGCTCGAAATGCCGCCGGGGAAGGAGAATTGTTTGAAGAGTTTTTTCAGCCCGGCCTCGTCTAGACTAATCCTTGGGTAAACTTCACTGTAGCTGCCTTCCAGATACGTATTGGCCACTACCGCCGGACCACCGTGGCCCGGTCCTGACATATAAACCATGTTGAGATCATTGGTTTTGATCACCCGGTTCAAATGCGCGTAGATGAAATTCTGACCCGGCGTGGTGCCCCAGTGTCCCAGCAGCATACGTTTAATGTGGGCCAGGGTTAACGGCTCTCGGAGCAATGGGTTATCCAGCAGGTACATCTGCCCAACCGACAGGTAATTTGCGGCCCGCCAGTAAGCATGGATCAACTGAAGCTCAGTCGGTGATAAGCTCGTATTCGTTTGCGGTTCTTGAGTCAGTGTTTCCATGAGTTCAGTATGTAGGGTAAGAATAGGTTGTGACACCACGGTTCAGTTTAAATTCAGAAGCCGACCCACCGTTTTGGCAATCATCTTTTCTTCGTCCGTTGGTATTACGCGGACGGTGACCTGGCTGGAATCAGTTGAAATCACGGGTGCGTTGAGTCCGTTACGGTGCTCATCCAGCTCGATACCTAAATAGCCAAGGCCATGACAAACGCGGGTTCTGATTTCAGGCGCTTCTTCGCCGATTCCGCCGGAAAAGACCAGCGTTTCCAGCCCGCCAAGTACGGCTGAAAAGGCTCCTACCCATTTGCGGGTTTGATAACAAAACAACGCCACGGCTTCAGCCGCCCGAATATCAACCGATTGTCGGTCAAGTAAATCGCGCATATCCGAACTGGTCTCCGATACTCCCAGCAAACCCGATTCGTGGTTGATTAGGTTATTGAATTGGGTTGGGGCCAACGACTCCGACTGCATCAGGTACCAGGCCACTCCAGGATCAAGGTCGCCCGGTCGGGTGCCCATGGGCAGCCCGGCGGTGGGCGTGAATCCCATACTCGTGTCTACACTCCTGCCCTCCCGGATAGCGGCCAAACTCGCCCCGCTACCCAGGTGCGCCAGGACTATCTTGCCTTGCGCCACCTCCTCTCCGGCGATTCGGCCAAGTTCTTCCAGCAGGTACGCGTAGGAAATACCGTGAAACCCGTACCGTCGAATTCCGTTGGCGTCGAATCGCCGGGGAATGGGCAAGAGTTGGGCAACGCGCGGCATCGTCCGGTGAAACGCCGTATCGAAACAAGCGATCTGGATGAGGCTGGGATGGCGACTTCGGAAGGCGTTTATTAGCTCGATTTCGCCAGGCAGATGGTCGGGATCAACGGCGCTGATGCGTTGCAGTTCATCCAGTAACTCGGGCGTAATCCGTTCTGGTTCGCTGTGTTCCATACCGTGCACAATTCGGTGCCCTACTGCCCTGATTGAGCTAAAAACCGGCTGTTTTTCTAGCCAGCCAGCCAGGAATTTCACCGCCGATGAATAATTATCTCCAACCACCGGGCAACTCGCCTGCTGATTTGTGACAGAATCAGTAAACGTCAGCGTTGTATTCGCCAAGCCGATCCGGTCAATCTTACCGTGCAGCCCTCGTTCCATCGTATCTCCAGGGGTATACACCGCAAACTTGATACTTGACGATCCGCCGTTTAGGATTAAAATGTGTTCGTTGGATGCCCTCATGTTAATCAAAGGGTATCTTCTACCGCCGATGGATCGGCCACTAATTCGGGTAAGTCATTGCTGCCGTCGTCGTAAAGCGTCAGGAGTGGTACTAAAGGTGTATAAGCCTGCGTGTGTGAATGACTATCCCCCGACAGTGCGTTGGCTATACTCTTGTAGTGGGGGATCGTTACCAATAGATCGACCGGATGTTCCGCCAGGTAAGCATCGATACCTTCTTTTGGACTGGGAGCCTGTAAGTGGGCGACGATTGGCTTTATTGGGTTCAAAAACTGCCGTATGTGAATTTCCTGCTCCGGGTGAATGACGCTGTTGTCGGGCGTTTCGATGGTCAGCAGGGTGAGTAGTGCCGCTCTGCGCGTCACGAATTCCTTCAGTGGGCTGAGCAGGTTATTGTTCTTCAGATTGGCAAAATCGATGGCCAGCACCACCTGATACATGGGTCGAAGGGACGCATTGATTGGCACCACGAGCACATTCGCTTTAAGCTCGTGAACCAGGCCAATGGCACTATTGCCAAACAGCCCATAGGTATCGTTCTGTTGGGGACCAATGACCACAAAATCGTAAGCCTCTGCCTGCACGAGCTGTTTTACTACCTCTAGTGGCTTGCCGGGCAGGGCTGATGACCGGAAGGTGTGTTTCTTATGGATAGCCTGTTGGCGCAACTCAGTCACCATATGCTGTAATTGATTGGCACTGGTAGTGGCTAACTGGGCGGATTCGGCGTTATGTTTGAGACCATCAAATCCTCCCGTTTGCGCCGGATAGATGTACAGCAGGTGAAAATCAGTAGGGGTATCCTGGAAGAATGCGCGGGCGAAATCAAAGGCATTGTGGGAGGCTTCCGACAAATCGGTCAGCATAAGAATCTTTTTCATACGTAGTTGAGTAATTAAAAACGGGTACTAGACAAATCAGACAGCTGCCAGCACAGGAATTGTGGTTAAACGGGCCACTTCCTGCGTGTCGGATTCGAGGAGAAATGTACTTAGCCAATGGTGGTGTTTAGGCAGGAGCATAATCAGGTCCGTTTGATGGGTTAGGGCGTACGCACTCAATACCTCACTAAGGTCGTTGCCCGGCAGAAAGCCAATGGTATGTGGCTGGTCAGTCAATAAAATGGAGATGCTGTCACTCGCTTTATGGAGTTGTTCATCCGGCTCGTTCGCCATGCAAATCACCTCCAGTCTGACGGATAGCAGTTGAGCAAATCGTTTGGCACTGGCAAGGGACTGGGTGTCGACGGGGTTTGACAGGCCGATACCCAAGACCAATGTTTGCGGTTTTTTGTACATGGCACCAGGTGGCACTAGTAACATGGGCACTTGAGTATGGGGAATCATGTCAATAGCCAGACTCCCTACTTGCCGGGCTTTTAGGGGCTCATTACCAACTACCCCCATGACCAGCAGATCTGCTTTCTGACTAACGGCTTCCTGGGCGAGTTTCTCAACGGGTAAGCCGGGTCGGGCTACCACCGATATGTCCACCGGGTAATTGGTGGATTCGAGCATCTGAATCCGTAGATTAGTAAGTTGTTGTAAGGCGTGTTCATGCTGTTCCGCCGTAGCTATTGTTGTCAGCACCGGCCGCATTGTCCAGGTGGAGAAGGGATTGAAAATGTGGACCAGCACTAACCGGACACGCAGTTGACGGGCCAGCGCGAGGGCGTAATCGGTTGCCCAATGGGAATTAGCAGACAAATCGGTAGCGACTACAATCGTGGTCATCGTATGCGTTCGTTAAAAGTTAAAGTTCCTGATTTTGCTCCGATCTAAACCAGATCCTTAGCCCGCATGGCGTAGACCCGAGAGAATTGTTTTATCCAACGACAACGGCATCGGCGGGCAAGAGCTCCTGTTCCAGGTACGTCAGGTTGTTGAGCGTTGTGTAGGCGATTTGCTCCATGGCTTCCTGGGTAAAAAAGCCCTGGTGCGCCGTCACCAGCACATTCGGCAAGTGCGTCAGCGTGTTCAAATTGGCATCGGGCAGGTCTTTGTCCGACCAGTCGGCGAAAAAGTAATCGTCTTCCAGTTCGTACACATCAATGCTCAACGCGCCCAAGTGGCCCCGTTGCAGGGAATCCAGCACGGCGGATGTATCGAGCAGGCCACCCCGGCTGGTGTTAATCAGGTACGAACCGGGTTTCATTCGGCTCAGCGCCGAAGCGTCGATAATATGATGCGTCTCGGGCGTGAGGGGGCAATGGAGCGAGAGCACATCGGCCTTTTCCAGTACGTCTTCCAGGGGTAAATACTCCACGCCCAGCTGCTGCAAAACAGCCGAGGGCATTTTGTCGTGAGCCAGTACGTGGCAGCCAAACCCCAGCATCATTCTGGCAAAAGCTGCGCCGATCTTGCCCGTACCGATCACACCCACCCGTTTGCCGTAGAGGTCAAATCCCATCAGGCCGTCGAGCGTAAAATTGTTTTCTTTGGTCCGCTGGTAAGCCAGGTAGGTTTTCCGGTTTAACGACAGTAGCAGCGCAACCGTGTGTTCGGCAACCGAGTGGGGCGAGTAGGAGGGCACGCGTAAAATGCGGATGCCCAGTTGCCCAGCCGTTGTGATATCCACCTGATTATAGCCCGTACAGCGCAGCGCCACCAACCGGATGCCCAGGGCGGCCAGCGCCTGGAGGGTGGGACGTGTCAGCTGGTCATTGACAAACACGCAGATCGCCTGGTGACCAGCCGCCAGGTGAACGGTTTCGGGGGTTAAGGACTGGGATAGAAACGTCAACTCATGCCGGTGATTGTGGTTGGCTGCTTCCAGAAAAGGCTGCTCGTAGGCCTGGCAACTAAAAAAAGCGATGTTCATGGTATTCAGGAGTTTAGTAAAACAATACGTATCAGACAACCGCCAACAGGGGAATGTCGGTCAGCCGGGCCATACGTTGGGTTTCCCCTTCGGCAAACAGTTTCCAGAGCCAGTTTCGCATCTGCGGCAACATCATAATCAGATCGGCTTTGTTGGCGTGGGCAAAGTCGAGGAGGGTGTCGTAAATCTTCTCTCCGCTCTCAATGGTCAGCGTATGGGGCTGCGGATTCAACAAATGCCGAATGTGTTCCCCTTTATGCTTCGTTGCGGCCTCGTCGGGGGTATCGCTGATGCACAGCACGTTAATCACGCTGTTGAATAATCGGGCGAAACGCAGGGCCGTGTCTAGGGCAACCGCGTTAGGGGGCGTTGACAGATCGATTCCCAGCACGACATTTTTCACGCCGACGTACGTACTGCCGGGAGGAATTAAGAGCAAAGGGACTTGGGTTTCGGCTACCATTTCGGTCGCCACGCTGCCCATAAGCCGCGTACTTTGCGGAGCCGTACCCACGGTGGACATAATCAGCAGATCGGCCTGCTCTGTTTTTGTGACGCTGCGTATGGCGTTCAGGGTGTGTCCTTCCTGGGCAATGCAACGGATCACGACGTCTGTGCCAAGCTCTTCGTGCAGTTCTACGGCCAGTCGGTTTAATGATTTTTCACTGCTTTCACGCTCCGCCTTCATCGACAGGAGAAAGTCACCCGTTTTGGCCGGATTATCGGGCCAGACATGAAACGCGTGCAGTAAAATCAGTATCGCTTTCTGGTCTTTAGCCAGTTGCCCCGCAAAGCGGGCCGCGTGGTTGGCATGAGTCGAAAAATCGGTAGCCAGAATGATTGTTTTCATGAGTCAAAAGAAGTATAGATGAGACAGACCGTCTGGTCTATCTAGCCAGGTACCCCCCATCAACCGGGTAATATGATCCGGTCACAAACGAGGCTTTATCCGAACTGAGCCAGATGACTAATTCGGCGACCTCATCGGCCTTTCCCAGACGACCAATAGGATGCAGATCAATTAGTTGTTGTTTAACTTCCGGGGATAGTTGGCTGAGCAAGGGGGTGTCGATGTAGCCGGGTCCGACAGCATTGATGCGGATGCCCTTCGGCGCGTATTCAATCGCGGCTGTTTGCGTTAAGCCGACCATACCGTGCTTGGCCGTCACGTAGCCGGGCGAACCGGACGTGCCAACCTGCCCCAAGATGGAAGCCATGTTGACAATCGCTCCCTTGCCTTGTTTGAGCATTACGTCCAGCTCATACTTCAGGCAAAAGAAAACGCTATTAAGGTTTATGGTCATGATCTGCTGCCAGCCTTCCAGACTGTATTCGGCCGTCAGGTTCATCTCACCTCCAATGCCCGCATTGTTGCAGGCAATGTCGAGTGAGCCAAACGCTGAGACGGTTTCCTGTACCAACTGTTGACATTGGACTGGGTCGCCGACATCAGCCTTGACGAACCGGGCATTTCCCCCGAGAGCGTTTAGTTGGTCAGCCACTTCTCGTCCCTGCGTTTCGTCGACGTCAGACACCATGACGTTCGCCCCGTGCTGACTATAGAGTAGAGCGATCGCTTTACCAATTCCCGAAGCAGCACCGGTTACCAGTGCCGTTTTCCCTTGTAAGTCGTTGTTCATAAAACAGAGAACGGTGAGTAAATAAAAAATGTCGTTTTCCAGGGCTTGGATACGTTACGCAATCGGCCAGCGGTGCAACCGTTGTTCAATTCCGGCTGTAACGGCATTGGCAGAGAGCCCGTAGCCATTGACCAACACCCCTTTACTACCGTATTTTACCGATGAAAGCGCGTACAGAATAGATCGCACCGCTTCGGCGGTGCGACGGCGACCCGGTCGTCGTCGGGATTAGTTGGTCCCGCTACGGCGGACCGTTTCAAATCGGTATACATTGTCAATGGTATAGGCATCCGGGTCGAGCCAGAGCGGGTTATCTTCGTGCTGATTCAGATCCTTGGTGTAGCCCTGCTGGCGAAGCTGATTAATAACCTGAGAAAGGGTGTCGGGTGATTCCATGGGGCAGTATGTATGGTTGGTGATAGATCTTTTATAGGTCAATTGTCGCTGTTGACAACTCGTTAACCGGTCTGGGTTGATCATTGCTGTTATCATCGTAGAGCGTTAGCAACGGTACGGCTGGCGAAAAGGCTTGTAAGCGGGTAACCCGGCTACTCGTTAGCGTCTGGGTTCGGTCGTTGTATTTAGGGATCGTCACTAAAAGATCGACCTGATGTGAAGCTAAGTAAGCATTGATCCCCTGCCTGGCGAAGTCAGCCCTTATTCGATCAGTGGCTGGCTCAAAAGGCATTAAAAACTGCCGGATGTGGGTCTCCCGCTCCGAATCAATGGCGGTCTTGTTGGGCGTGTCGATTGTCAGTAAGGTAAGCGTTGCCCCTTTTAGGGTCACTAATTCTTTAAGGGGGCTGAGCAGTTTGGCGTTCTTCAGCAGGGAGAAATCAGCCGCCAGCACAACCTGGTGAACCGGGTGCTCGACAGCCGTCTGGTGGGGCACCACCAGAATATTCGCTTTAAGCTCATGTACCAGGGCAATGGCACTATTGCCAAACAGCGTAGTGGTCTCCTCCGGTTGAGGGCCAATAACCACAAAATCATACGGCTCGGCAGCGAGCAACTGTTCGACCACGTCGATCAATTGACCAGGACAGGCCAATGAACAGAACGTATGCCAGTCGTTGGTAGCCTCCCGGCGCAACTGGTCTACCACCTTGGTAAGCTCCTCACTCTGAACGGATGGGGGCGTTTTAAAAGCAAAAAGGGGATTATGATGACTTCTGGACGCTATCGGGTGGACACAGAGCAGGTGAAAGTCGGCCACAGTATCCCGAAAGAACGAGCGGGCGTACGCCAGTGCATGGCGGGAGGCTTCCGATAGGTCGGTCAGCAGGAGAATCTTTTTCATAAACGTTTGAGCAGTAAAACAGGTGATGAGGGTTTAAACTGCGGCCAGCACGGGTATCGTGGCTAAACGGGCTACTTCTTGTGTATTGGATTCGAGCAGCCACGTGCGAAGCCGACTGTGGGGCTTGGGCAGCAGAATAATAATGTCGGCTTTGTGATGAGCTAAATAGTCCTCCAGGGCCAGGGCCACATCGTAGCCAGGCAAAAAACTGAATGTGTGCGGCTGATTTCGAAGTAAGTTCCGAATATGGCGGGCGGCATTCTGCTGCAACTCGCCGGGCTTATCGTCAAGGCAAACAACGTCCAGGGATACGTGGAGACGTTGAGCGAAACCCAGGGCCATGTCGATGGATACGGCATCGATAGGGCTAGACAAATCAATGGCCAATACCATATTCTGGGGCTTTTGAAAAACCGCACCGGGGGGTACCAGGAGCATGGGCACCTGGGTATTGGGAATCATGTCGGTCGCTAAACTACCTACTTGACGAGCCTTTATGGGCTCATCGCCCACCAGTCCCATCACCAGCAAATCAGCTCGCTGGTTGGCCGCTTCGTCAATCAGAATGGCGGCTGGCGCGCCCGGCCGGGCTATGATTACTATGTCCACCAAGTGATTGGTTGTTCCCAGCATCTGGTTTCGCAGCTGACTTAACTGGCCCCATGCCTGCTCATACTCACCATTATCCGTCGGGCTCATTCGGTCGGGTGAGTCGCCTGACGCCACCTCGTAGGCATAAATCACGATTAAACGGAGCCGTAACTGACAAGCTAGTTCCAGGGCATAATCAGTTGCCCAGTGGGCACTCGCCGATAAATCAGTAGCGACTATAATCGTTTTCATGCGAAGAAATTGTTAAGTGTGAGAGCGTACCAGATTCTGCGCCATTATAAAGACGGGTCGATCCGATCGACTGCCTGTTGCCGTGCCAAATTTGTAACCTCAACAACACTCGATAAGGAGGCTAGTACGATACCGGTATCGCGAGATGCGTATGGGTGGTAGCGGCTGGCTTAGTCGTCAAGTCGGAAATTGAGGCAAGCCGTAGCGGTAGGCTCACTTATTCCAATTCCCCAATAAGCATTCGCCTTCACCAGAAGGAGGGCTGTCAATTTGCTGACGTTAATCGTCAACTAAAAGGCTCGCTGATAGTATTGATTAGGGCGTTTACTTTAGCAGGAACACCCAGTAAGGCTGCCTTCAGTAGGGTTGCCGTTTGATCGCATTCTTCACGCCTTTTTGAAAGACTTCATTTGTTTTCATAGGCGTTGATCCTTGGGTTGTTTACTACTACACAAAGCTACCCTTCTCCTCTTCAGTATAACCTGATGCAGATCAGTCGCTCGTATGATTCGGCTCAATCGTCGACCTAACGCGGCTCAGTGGATACACCAGTATCCGGGCTGACCTTTGTGGCCAGGTCAACCAGTCCGTTGCCGGTATCGAACGTAACCAACGAAAATCCTATGAAGATCAAGACTACGCTGCTCATTCTGTCAGGGGTCGTCGTTCCGGTTGCTGCGTTGTTGGCAGGTCGGTGGTTAGTGGCCCGGCAGTTACGCCGTGACGTGGACAATTTGTTTGCGCTAGCCAGTACCAAGCCGGTTAACGCCTACGACCCTGCTCAACTAACCAGCCTGCCCCCGCCCGTTCAACGCTACTTCAGGCACGTACTAAAACCCGGCCAACCGTATTTGCGAACCGCCCGGCTTCGGCACGATGGACAGTTTAAAACCGATCTCAAAAAAGACTGGATTTCGATTACCGGCGACGAGTATTTCCTGGCCGATAGCCCAAATTATATGTGGATCGGCACGACAACCTGGTTCAGTGCCTGCGATCAGTACAAGACCGCGCGGGGAAGCCTGACCATTCGGCTATTGAGTGTGTTTACCATTCAGCGCGGAAGTGGACCCAGCTATGATCAGGGCGAATTATTACGCTGGCTGGCCGAAACAGCCTGGTTTCCGACCAGCTTACTACCCAGCGGACCAGCCGTTTGGTCGCCGATAGACGAGAATTCAGCTATGCTTACGATCACGGACAATGGCCTTACTGTATCGTGCCGCATGGATTTTAACGAGATTGGTGAAATTGTGCGGTGTCAGGCGCAGCGATATAGCGACGAGACCCATATCCAAACCTGGGTGTGCCATTTTTCAGACTATCGCGAGATACACCGTCTGCGCGTACCAACCCGAGCTGGAGCCGCCTGGGTGATCGACGGCGAAGAAAAACCGTATGCCCGTTTCACGGTGCGTGAAATGGAGTATGATCAACCCCGTGCCTACTGATTACTAACTCCGGTGGATCAGTCTGTATCCCACCAGAATCAGTCCAGCTATGTACAGCGACGTAAATATCAGCTTATTGTAACGTGCCAGCCAGTTAGGCAGAAAGATGTCAAAGTTGTCCCGGTCTGAGTTGGAGTAGTTCCGGGCGATGAGCGTGAGGGGGCAACGACCGCCAAAGACAAGCAACACCAACCCCTCCAGGATGACTAACCCGGCGGCAATCCAGGTATACTGGCTTATGTCATTGGCTACGCCACAATAAAGTATATACCCGATGGCCGTGACAAAGAAGGCCCATATGGCCGTATGAAGCAGTTTCGTCGAGACCAATTTGAATGCGGTAGTCATGCTATTTTTTGATGCAATCTACAAAGATCAGTCCCGAATGGCCCTGACGTGAATCATACGGCTGCGTGACACAAGTCAGGGTAGGTCAGTTACCAGGGGGCTAGCTTTGCTTCTCTACAAAAGAGGCAAACGACATCAAAAAATGAATAAGCTCACGGCCACTTTATGAAAATAACCCGAACGATCCTGCTGATTTTGCTGGCATTTCTTGGCTTGGGGGCTATTGGGGGCGGTGGGGTATTCATCATTTCTCCCAGCGGTGCTTTATTTGGTATGCCTCTATCCATGTTAGCGCACTCACCGTTTACCAACTTTTTGATACCTGGAATTATTCTGTTCATTGTACTCGGACTTGTTCCCTGTGGGTTGGTAGTTGCGCTGTTGAGAAAATCGAAGAGTGAATTGGCTGAGCGATTCAATTTTTACCCTGACATGCACTGGGCATGGACGGGCAGTATTTATGTGGGGTTTGCGCTCATCATCTGGATACAGGTCGAAATGGTTTTTCTACAGGCTGTGAATTGGCTACACACGGTCTATATGTTTCTGGCCATAGCCATCCTGTTTGTCGCTTTGCTACCAACCGTTAGAAGCCTGTACAAGAAATAATTGAGCCGCTTCGACTTGCTGTTAGTAGCAGATTCCTGCTGGCTGATTCCCCGAAAATATAAAAATGAATAACACCGAGATAGATCAGCTTTTGTCTGATGAGAATGAGCACCTGGAAAAGTTACATACCATTGTAAAAGACACGCTTGCTGACGAGGAACTCATTATTCAGAACCTTGTGAATCCCCCGGCAGAAATATTAACCGTAGGGCAAGATCTCTCCGACAAAGTCGCCCGCTTTGGCGGAAGCTGGCGGTTCATTATCCTGTTCGGCATCATTTTGACAGCCTGGATCATTTTCAACTCGGTGGCGATTGGAATTTACAAGTTTGATCCTTATCCGTTCATTTTGATGAACCTGATTTTATCCTGCATTGCGGCTCTGCAAGCGCCAATCATCATGATGAGCCAGAACCGACAGGAGGAAAAAGACCGGATGCGCAGCGAAAATGATTACATGATAAATCTGAAAGCGGAAATGCAAATCCGCCGGTTGAACCAGAAAGTTGATGTTCTGCTGGAGGAGCAAATCAAAACGCTGTTCGAGACTCAGGAAAAGCAGTTCATTTTGCTACAGGAGATAAATACCAGACTCAAAAACAGTATGGTCAAATCGTAAGCTGTGAACACAAAAGAAGCAGGCCTAAATTCGCGCAAGTAGATGACAAACCATTGATCCTACTAGCTGCTATATGACCGACTTTCGCGACTGCTGCCACGCTTTCACCGCTAGCGCACCGATTACCAGGGTGACTACGCCAATGAAAATGTATTCGATATACTGACCTAAGCCCGGAAACAGTTGTCCAAGTCAGTAACCCGCCATGACCAAAACCGTAATATAGGCTACGCAGCCAGTAGCGGTTAACAACAGAAAGCGTGGCCAGGACATACCGCTGCTGGCCGCTAGAAGGGGATTAAACGTTCGGATGATGGGTAGAAAACGTCCGGCCAGCAGCGCCCATCGGGGGTGCTTCCGGTAAAAATTTTCGGATTGCTCCCAGTAGCGTCGCTTAAAGAGAAACGTATCGGGTTGTTGCCGCAGCCGACTACCTATCTTACCTCCGATCCAGAACCCGGTCATGTCACCCGCAATGGCGGCCACGATGAGCAGCCCGATCAATAGCTCGACCGGGAGCGGGAACGTATTGATTCCGCAAAGTAGGCCCGCCGTAAACAATAGGGTTTCTCCGCCGGGAACGATCAAACCCAGCAAAAGACCTGTTTCCACAAATACCATCGCGGCAATAAGAGTCGTTCCTCCCCATTCTAACCAGGCGATATTCAACAAAAGAACGAAACTCAGGAAATTTTCCATAACGTAATACGATACCGAAAGGGCTAGTTGGCAACCGGTATGGCAACTGCCGATTTTTCGTGGCCTGGCTCCCGTCCTGTGTCTCGATGGCGTAGTACCAGTTTCTGAATTTCTACGGCCCAGAATACCAGGCTCGATACGGCTACCGTGATGCCCAGCTCACCCCAACTCAGCGGTTGTGTGTTGAAGAGGTCATTGAAAAAAGGAACGTAAACAACCATCCCTTGCAGGGCAACCGTCAGCAGAATGGCTCCCAGCATAGGTTTATTCGCCAGCAGTTTCATGCTGAACACCGACTCCCGGTGCGAGCGGATAGCAATGGCGTTACCCAACTGAGCGAAACACAACACAGTAAAGGTCATCGTTTGCCAGTGCGCCAGCCCGCGTTGAATGGCCCAGGCCTGAATACCGATGGTGACGGCCCCAATGAGTAACCCAACCCAGAGAATGAACCAGCCCAGTCCATCGGCAAAGATCGTCTGTTTGGGATCAATCGGCGGACGCTTCATGGTATCGGCTTCGGCGGGTTCATAGGCTAAGGCCAGGCCCGGTAGCCCATCGGTGATCAGGTTGATCCACAGAATATGAATCGCCAGCAGGGGGATAGGTAACCCAAAAAATGGAGCCAGAAAAATAGCCCAGATTTCCCCCGCATTGCCCGAGAGGATATAGCGGATAAACTTGAGAATATTATCGAAGATGCGTCGCCCATGTTTCACCGCTTTTACGATGGTGGCGAAATTGTCGTCCAGCAAAATCATATGCGCGGCTTCTTTGGCGACCTCGGTGCCCGTAATGCCCATCGCCACGCCGATGTTCGCGTTTTTGAGGGCAGGCGCGTCATTAACGCCGTCACCGGTCATGGCCACAAATTGGTGGCGGGCCTGCAACGCGCTGATAATGCGTAGTTTCTGGGCCGGATCAACGCGGGCATACACGCGTACTTTTTCTACGATGGCATCAAACGCATTGTCATCCAGCTTGCTTAATTCGGGACCCGTCAGTACTTTGTCTTCGTCCGAAGTAACGATACCAAGGCTTTCGGCGATGGCTTTGGCGGTCAGCTTATGGTCGCCCGTGATCATGACCGTGATAATCCCGGCTTCCCGGCATTCAGCTACGGCTTGCCGGGCTTCGTGGCGGGGCGGGTCCATCAGGCCCACAAATCCGATGAAACCCAGACCGGTTTCGATGGTGGCGGGGTCAATTATTTTGGGCAGTTCGGGCAGCAGTTTGCCCGCGTAACCCATCGTGCGGAAGCCTCGTTCAGCCAGCGCATCCACGCGCGACCGAAGCGCCGGAACGCTGGGTTGCTGACCTGCATCCAGTTGGTTGAACAAGGCACCAACGGCCCCTTTGGTGATAACCAGTATGCCTTTGTCAGTCTGGTGTAAGGTCGTCATGCACTTACGATCCGAATCGAAGGGTAACTCGGCAATGCGTGGAAACCGGCTTTCGAGCTTTATTCGGTCGTAATCCCGCTCGGCGGCATACTGCACTAGTCCCACCTCCGTCGAATCACCCAGCCAGGCATCGTGTTCGATTTTGGTTACGTCGTTATTGAGGGCCATCGCGGTCAGTAGCGCGTCGCCGTTAGCCAGCACCGGCAACGAAAATTCCGGCGAGGCCTCCGTTTCATCCACCGTCATTTTATTGATGGTCAGCGTTCCCGTCTTGTCGGTGCAGATGTAGGTGACCGAACCAAGTGTTTCGACCGCCGAGAGTTTTCGGACCAGAGCCTGACTTTTTACTAATCGTTTCGCGCCGAGGGCCAGCGCAACGGTCACCACGGCGGGCAACGCTTCGGGGATGGCGGCAACGGCCAGTGAGATCGACACCAGCAGGAGATTCAGCCAGGGTTCGCCCCGCAGCCAGCCCACGACGAAGAAAATCAGGCAGATAACCAGGGCCGCTACCGCTAATTGCTTGCCGAACGTACCCAGCCGCTTTTGCAGGGGCGTGTCCGCTTCGTCGGTCTGAACGAGCTTAGCGATCCTGCCCAGTTCGGTGCTCATTCCCGTAGCGACCACGTAAGCCGTTGCCCGTCCGTTGGTCACAAACGTGCCTTTGTAGCCGATATTGAGCCGGTCACCCAGTGGGTAGTCCCCAGCGGGCAGTACGTCAGCGTTCTTCTCCACATTGTCTGACTCGCCCGTCAGCGACGATTCATCCACTTTCAGGGCGTGCGTTTCGATAAACCGGACATCGGCCGGGATGATATTACCCGCTTCAAGCAACGTCACGTCGCCCGGTATCAGATCAGCCGCGTCAATGTCAATGGTCTGCCCGTTTCGCAGCACTCGCGCCTGATTTGCGGCCATCTTTTTAAGGGCTTCGACCGCTTTTGATGCCTGGTATTCCTGCACAAACCCGATCAGAGCATTCAACACGACAATGGCCAGAATGACGTAGGTCGAGTTTAGCTCGCCTACCAGCCCCGATATGATGGCCGCCACGATCAGCACCAGGATCATGACATCCGTAAACTGATGGAACAGCATCAGCCAGACGGTTTTCTGTTTCGCGTCGGCAATCTGGTTTTTACCTGATTTGGCCAGCCGCTCCTGGGCGGTGGCACTCGTTAGCCCCGCAGGCGTTGTGTTGAGCGAGCTGGCGACGTCGGCAATCGGGGTGATGTGATAATCCATTTGGGTCATTTGAGCTTGGCTCAGGCTTTGCTGAATACCAGCAGCGGCACGGTGGTTAGAAACGAGTAGTCAACGGCGTTACTTGACAGAAGCAGGCGGTCAAAAAAGCCCTCCCGCTGGGTGGTGAACATGATCAGCAGGGACGGTTTTTGGGCCTTGATAACCCGTTCAATATCCGCAATCAGTGTCGTCTCCACATCGCGGGGTTTCAGATGCACCGTCACGGGATAGTCGGTATATTTTTGCACGGCCATGCGGATAATTTCGGGATCTGTAACGAACTCGGATTGGGTACTCAAATGCAGTAACTCAACGCTCGCTCCGAGGGGTTTGGCCAACTCAACCACGCGGGTTAACTCCGGTTCGAGATTCCCTAAATCACTGGTATACAGTAATGCTGTTAGTTTAGTGGCCCGGTACGCACCCGGCACCGCAATCACCGGTACCGGCGACTGACCGACGAGGTTGGCGGTGCTGGTGCCGAGCAGTTTTTCCATCATCCCGGCTCCCCGTGCACTGATGCAAATAAAGTCAACGTGATGCCCGCTCGCGTAGCGCATGATGGTGCTATCGACAAAGGGCGAATTTTCGATGACACACAGCTGATTCGTTGGCGTAATTTTTAGTGATTTATACACCGATCCGACAAATCGCTCCAGCGTTTTACGAGCTTTAGCGATTTCTTCTTTCTCGTAAGCTGCGTAGGTGGCCTCGGTCCAGCTTGTCAGGCGCTGGATATGTTGGACGTGAAGGAACGTAACAGCAACATCGCCTTGTGAAGCGAATTGTATCGCGAAACGCATAGCCGCCTTCGAGTTGGCGGAGAAATCCGTAGTGACCAGTATTTTTTTCATATAACAGCGAGATCGGGGTTAGTTGATGTCGAGAACAACGCGGCCGTTGATGTGTCCGGCTTGCATAGCGGTCAGGACCTGATTGATATTTTCCAGCGGTTCACGGTGGTAATGAACCTTCACGCGGCCTTCAGCGGCAAACGACAGGCTCTCGGACAAATCGAGCCGGGTGCCGACGATGGACCCCCGAACGGTTTTTCGGCTCAGCACCACGTCGAAAATGTTCAACCCGAACTCACCCGGTGGTAGCCCAACCAACGACAACGTTCCGCCCCGGCGTAACATCCCAACCCCCTGCGCAAACGCCGGTTGTGATGGCGCCGTGACCAATACACCCTGCGCCCCGCCAATGGCTTTCTGAATGGCGGCAATTGGATCATCAATGGCCGCGTTGACCACCAGATCGGCCCCGACCGATTGAGCCAGCGTGAGTTTGTCCGGGCTGATATCCACGGCAGCTACATGCATCCCCATGGCTTTCGCGTATTGTACGGCCAGATGCCCCAGTCCTCCAATGCCCGAAATAACGACCCATTCACCGGGCCGGACTTCGGTTTCCTTTAGTCCCTTGTAGACCGTCACCCCGGCGCATATAATCGGCGCGGCTTCGTGAAACGACAGGTTGTCAGGGAGCACGCCAATGTAATTGGGATCGGCCAGCACATATTCGGCAAAGCTACCGGGCACTGAATAGCCGGTGTTTTGCTGGGCTTCGCACAGCGTTTCCCAGCCCGAAAGACAGTACTGGCAGTGGCCGCAGGCCGTGAACAGCCAGGGAACGCCTACCCGGTCCCCTTCTTTAACATGCTGGACACCGGCCCCAACCGATACCACCGTACCGACGCCTTCGTGCCCTGGAATCAGGGGAAGCATGGCTTTCACGGGCCAGTCGCCGTTGATGGCGTGGAGGTCGGTATGACAAACCCCACAGGCCACTACGTTCACCAGAATCCGGCCTGGTACCACCTTCGGCACGGGTACTTGTTCAATTGATAACGGCTGCCCATATACGCGGGCAACGGCGGCTTTCATGGTCGTTTTCATAACGTGTGAATTTATTGAGTTGATGGGCTAAATCGATAGCCTGCACCGACAAAGCGGCTTTCTCAGCAAGCCACTTTGCGGCCGACTCCATCCGCTAGAGACGCAGTCGGCTAGGCTGTTTGGGAAACACCTTCACCTGGTCTGCCTGGTGATCCTGCAAAGGTGAGGGTATCCTTTCGGCGCTGGTATGACGCAGGTCAGCCGTTGGGTTGATTTGTACCCGTCCTGAACGAACTAGTCAGGCATGTCAACGAACATGTTACCGTGACAAACGAGCAGACGGGTATCAGGACAATCGACAACGGGCACAACGCCAGGGTAGTTAGCCGACTTAGCTGTTTGTTAGCCCGGAAGTTGATTTCTTATTAGTTATACCGAAAGGAGCCGACGGATCAGGTCAACCAGCGTCCTCTCGTCGGCCAGTCCCTGCTGTCGCCATAGTTCGATTCCCCGCTGAACCAGCACAAAGGCAGGCATCAGGGTGATGGCAAAACTCTGCACCACGTCAGGGTGGTCAGCTTCATCGATGCGTAACACACGTACCAGGGACCCCAACTGGGCCTGAAGCGAATCGGCTAAGGCCGTGAGCAAGGCACGCTGGGGGAGATTGATCGAATCTGATGGCATAAAAAAGATCAGCAGTACGGCTGACTGGGCCGACAGTAGCACCGGATGGGGATCGTCGGGTTTCATAACGTTACGTTTTGAACAAATGTAGAGTGGTTCTTCCCAGGATACCCTGATGCTCGTCAGGTACTCACCTGATTAAGGCCCCGTGCCCTTTTTCTCAGATTGTCAGCAATTTAGCGTGCGATCATGGCCGATTCTGATCTTACGTTGTTTATAGGCTATATGCTCAGCGAACTGCTCTCCAATCCCCTCTCCGACCTGTTGTTTGAACAAAGCGATGAGTTTATGGGCATCTATGACCTGGAAAAAGAGCAGTTTGTGCGGGTCAATTCAGCGGGGGTGCGCCTGCTTGGTTTTGCCTCGGAAGTGGCCCTGCTGGATGATCCCGGCCGGTTGCGCTCCCTGCGAATTCCACCCCTGACCATTGACCATCGCGCAGCCCTGATCGGGCAACTTAATCGAGCCGGGCGATACGAAGAGACTGTGCAGATCGGGCGGGTCAATGGACCGGCGTTTTGGGGCAGGCTCATCATATCCACTCTCTTGGGCGGTGCTGATGGGTACGCCCTTGTCCGGCTGATTGACCAACGACAGCTGCACCAAACTGAGCGCGACCTGGATCACAGCGTCCGGCGGTACGAAGCCGTTTTTTCTTACGCATCCATCGGTATCGTCGTGTGTGACCAGCAAGGCCGCATCACGTCGGCCAATCATTTAGCGAATGAATTATTTGGCTACCAAACCGGTGAATTGATCAGCCTCACTATTGAGCAGCTGGTTCCCACGGAGGTAAGCCACTTCCACCAGACGCTCCGACAGTTTTTTAACCAGCAACCGCCGGTGCCGGAGATGGCCCGTAACCGCGATTTACAGGCCCGCCGGAAAGACGGTTCGGTATTTCCCGTCGAGATCAGCCTAAGTTATTTTCAACTCGAAGAGGAACACTATGCCGTCGCGTACATCATCGACACCAGCGTCAAGAAAGCGGCCCAAAGCCAACTTCTTGCCCAGCGCGATGCTATTCAGCGCCTGAATGGTGACCTGGAGCAGAAAGTGGCTGACCGCACCAACGCCCTGCTAAATACCCTCGGTCAGTTGGTACAGGCTAAAGATGAACTCACTAAGGCATTAACTGCCGAGCAACAATTGGGCGAGTTGAAATCTCGTTTCGTCTCGATAGCGTCCCACGAATTTCGCACCCCACTGACCGTCGTGCAGACTTCGGCGACGCTGATCGAAAAATATTTAGCGCTTAATCAGCCGGATAACTGTCAAACCCACCTGGACCATATTCGGGCCTCAACCCGTCACCTCAACGATATTCTCGAAGAATTTCTCTCCGTCGGGCAGATCGAGGCCGGTAAAATCGAAGCCCATCCCGTGTCGGTGGATGTGGCGAAACTTTTGGGCGTAACGGTGGCCGATATGCAGGGGATTTTGAAACGGGATCAGCGGGTAGAAATGACGCTGTCCGGCTCAGAAACAGCCAGGCCGGACCACGTTTGGCCGGGCCACGCTTGGCTCGATCCCTCCCTGTTCCGAAAAATCATCCTCAACTTGCTGACCAATGCCATTAAATATTCCGGACCAGGGTCGGTGGTGAGTATCCAGGGAACGACTACTGACCGGCTGTTAACGTTGATCGTACAGGATCAGGGTGTGGGTATTCCGCCTGACGATCAGCCCCATTTGTTCGAGCGTTTTTTTCGGGCCAGCAATGTCACCAACATGGCCGGTACGGGACTTGGGCTACACATTGTCGGTCAGTACGTAGCATTGATGGGGGGCCAGATCTCCCTGCAAAGTGTGTTGGATCAGGGTACCACGGTTACGCTAACACTTCCCAGCCATGACGACCATTCTGCTGATTGAAGACAACGATGTCATCCGCAACAATACCGCTGAGATTCTGACCCTAACCGGCTACGCGGTGCTGACGGCTGAAAATGGCCGGGTCGGGATCGAAACAGCCCTTGAAAACCGGCCCGATCTGGTTATCTGCGACATTATGATGCCCGTGCTGGATGGCTACGCGGTGCTACATATCTTCAACAAAAAACCGCAGCTCTCGGGCATCCCCTTTATTTTTCTGAGTGCCAAAAACGAGCCTGGCGATTTTCGCAAAGGCATGGATCTGGGGGCCGATGACTATTTAACCAAGCCCTTTGAGGTATCGGATTTGCTCAATGCCATTGAGGGGCGGTTAAACCGATTCCGGCACATCGACCTACCCGAAATGGAAACAATTGCCCAGGTCGATAGCCGCCCAAAATCTGATTATGATCTGCGGCAGGATGGGCTGGGTCAGTTTCTGGACGATGCCTTGCGGCTGGGTAACAAGTTGATCCTGTCGGCTGATCGGAAGACGCATGTCCTTCGTAAGAAGCAGTACATCTATTCGGAAGGCGATTTACCAACTCGTCTCTATTTTCTGAAAGCGGGTAAAGTCAAGACTATTCGGACCACTTCGGATGGCAAAGAACTCATTACTGGGTTGTACAATCCCGGTGATTTTTTTGGCTACTTTGCGCTGTTGCAACAGAGCGACCAGGCTGACTCAGCTGTAGTGCTTGACGATGCGGAATTGATTTACATTCCCCAGGATGATTTCATGCAGTTACTCCTGGCGAATCCAGTGGTGAGCAGCCAATTTATTCGGTTACTGGCTGGTCAGGTGGGTGACCGCGAAACGCAGTTGCTGGGCATGGCCTACGATACCCTCCGCCGACGGGTGGCCGATACGCTTCTACGCCTATACAGCCTACAGCCCCACGCCCTGATTCAACTCGCTCGGGATGATCTGGCCGCCATGATTGGCACCGCTACCGAGTCGTTGATCCGCACGCTGAGTGAATTCCGACGGGATGGACTGCTGGAGATGACCGAATCAGGAGGTATTCGGGTGATGGAGCCTGAAAATTTACGCCGGGCCACTCGATGAATCTTCCCAACAGATTTTCAGATCAGCCAACTTAATTAATTTTTCGGACACAAACGGTCACGCTCCGTCGTACAGTCCGTGGTAAACGACCCCGGCCGGGCCGCAGCCGGTCACCGAAACGGTCAAAAAATTTGCCGAAGCGTCGGCCCAGTGACAGAGGCCAGCCACCTCTTTATTTGGTTATGTCCAACAGTCTCACAAAACGCTCCAACATGAGACCAGTAGGAGTTTACGTATCAATAAATAGGGCGTTTCTGGAGACTGCATATTGAAGAGTGCTGTGAGTAGGACATCATAGTATAAGATTAGGGGGTAGTTCGTAAAATTTCGCCAATACTAGGTTGAGTGGACACAACAAGCCCTAAAAAATGGAGGTTTGCCGTCGTTCTGGCGACAGGTCGCCCGGCTCGATCAGGCAAGATGTTTTGTTCATTGGTCGGCTCCCGTTACCCGTTAACAGCCTAGCCACCCCCTAGTTGGAGCTTTGACAGCTCAGGCAAGCGTCATATTCGGCTACAACAAAGTCAAAACCGGCTACAACAGTTCTTGCCTTACTGGTGACTTTTGCATTAACAAAATCATCTT
>NZ_JACXAA010000012.1 GCF_014699035.1 Spirosoma validum | reverse complement strand
TGACCTTTGACAAAAGGTAGTCTACCGACGGAGGCACTCAAAAAGGAACGCGCACAAACATAGAATGACAAAAAAACGTTGAGGAAATGTTAAACTGCTGTTATGTCGAAATTGTGTATACCGAATCGTTTATTCACATAAGTTATCGGCCAGGAAAACTTTTTGGCTGTGCTCACCAGCAATTGCCTGTATCCGTTTCAAGTCGTCAGAGCCCTGAAAAAGTCTGATTCGTCGGAAAGCAGTATACTCTGTGAACTGCTCGTCTGGTTTTAAATTAGAAACAGCTTCTGAACTTCAAATTCTCTTCATAATTCATCCCGAACCTTGTGGTTAAATGCTGCAAGTGATGAAAAATCTGTTTTTTAGTACGCTATTGACGCTGGCCATCGTGCCGGTATTCGGTCAAAGTAACCGCGTTATTCGGGTTGAGGATAGTGCCACACATGAGCCTGTCATCGGCGCAACGATACGTACGCCGTCAGCGATAAAACCGGTTGTTGGGGCCGTCACGGACACCAAGGGCATAGCAACTATGCCTACACTTCCCGCCAACGTAACGACACTGACGGTGAGCGCGGTTGGCTACGAAACCGAATCGTTTCCATTGACTATCGGTAGTGATACGCTCGTTTTTCAACTACATAGTCAGGATCAGTCACTCGATGAGGTGACCGTTACGTCGACCCGAACCAACTCACGCATTGAGGATTTACCAATTAAAGTTGAGGTATTGGGGCAGGAGGATATGAACGAAGAAAGTGCCGTCGTGCCGGGAAACGTCAGTAGTATTCTGGGCGATATTTCCATTATTCACGTTCAGCGAACGTCGGCGGTAAACGGGAATCAGGCCATCCGGATGCAGGGGCTCGATCCTAAATACACGCAGATTCTGCGCGACGGACTGCCGCTTTACGAAGGATTTTCGGGTAATCTGGGCGTGTTGCAAATTCCTCCGCTGGATCTGAAACAGATTGAAGTAGTGAAAGGCTCCGTGTCAACACTGTACGGTGGTGGCGCTATTGGTGGCATGATCAACATTGTGTCTAAATCACCGACCTCCGAGACGCCCGAATTTACGGCATTGCTGAATCACTCAAATCTGAAAGAAACCAACCTGAACGCCTATTACTCTCAGCGGTACGGCAAAATCGGCCTGACGCTGTTTAGTGGGTATACCTACCAGAAAGCGGTGGACGTAACGGGCGACGGGTTTACGGATAGTCCGGGAATTAAGCAATTTAATTTTCACCCCCGCTTTTTCTGGAATCCAACCGATCACACTAAACTCGATATTGGGTACGCTTTTACCAGTGAAAACCGCGAAGGGGGCTATCTGCCCGCCCTTGAAGGCACTACGCCTACAGCCTATAAAAACATCACAGATTTACAACGGCACACAGTCGATTTCAACGCCAGCCACAACACCTCAGAAACCAATGCTGTTACGTTTAAAGGCGCTTTCAGTACCTTCCATCGTCAGAATACAGATTACCAAAAGTTGTCTGACGGGCGGCAATCGTCAGTCTATTTAGAAGCGAATGATTTAGTCCATTTCGGGAAACAGCAACTCATTGTCGGCGCGAACCTAACAGTCGAAGCCTTTCGGAAAAACCCGGATAGCACCCGGCTGGTGGATTACACCTACAACACGATTGGTACGTTCGTGCAGGATGACTGGCAGGTTGGTGGGAAAGTTGCCGTACAGGCCGGGCTACGTTTCGATCACCACAATACGTTCGGGAATTTTCTGCTGCCCCGCTTGTCCGTGAAAATTAAACCATCCGATCCCTGGACGGTACGGTTGAGCGTAGGGACGGGCTATAAAACGCCTAACCTGTTTGTTAACCAAACGCCCGGCGCCCTGAACGTCAGTCTGATTTTTCCGCGCTTACTGCCAATCGACGTAGCAACGGTAAAAGCAGAACGGTCGGTAGGAACGAATATTGACGTAGCCTACTCAAAAACCTTTGCGAGTGGATTTTCGGTGCAGGTCGATCAGGCGTTTTATTATACGCGTGTCAACTCGCCGGTGGTATCCGCCTTTGCCAGTTTATCGAGCAATCTGGGTGCTTACACGCAATTGATTAATGCCCCCTACAATCTCTTTAGTCTGGGAACCGATACGTACGTCCGGCTCGAATACAAAGCCTACGAGCTGTATTTCGGCTATAACCATACCCTCGCCCGGCGCGATGGGCCATCCAGCCCGGACCCATCAGATAATACGTATCTGCCACTGGCTCCGCAGGATAAATTCTCAACGACACTGGCCTGGGAGAATGAACATTTTCGGTTTGGCATCGAGAGCAGTTACGTCGGTACGCAATACCTCTATAATAATCAGAAAGTAGCGAACTACTGGTTCTTCGCTGGTGCTGCTGAATATCACTACAACGATCACTGGCGACTAGTCCTGAACGGCGAAAACATCTTCAATATTAAACAGGCTAATTACGAAACGGTTGTAACAGGTTCGATCTCACAGCCATCTTTCCGACCCATCTGGGCACCGCTCGAAGGCCGTATTGTGAACGTAGCGTTGAAGTATACATTATAGAGAAAGGGCGAAGGACCCTAATTCGGTCGCTGACGTTTTTGAGTATTTGTGGTGCAATGGACGTCAGGGACTGTTCTGACAATTCGCAATTGACCCTTGTCGTCGTTTAGAATTAGAGCTAATTTTATCTCACAAACCCGGGTGAGGCTTACAATATGCGACGTTGATAGATGAGCTGGCAAGTTAAGGCAGCTTGTATTTATTAAATTTGATCTAACAAAGGAGCCGTTAACTGCCTCGGAGAAACGGGCGTTTGAAGAGACAGCATACACATTATTTCTGACCCTATATGCCCTTAGAGTTCACTAGATAAATCAAATCAATCCCGAACACAACGAACCGAGAGTCCGCCAGCCACATCAACATCGAAACGGAACGCTTTTTTTAAATTTTGTTTATGGCTACTGGGAGGACCACCATAATGAAAGTTCCATGCCCAGGCTTTATCAACCGAATTAGTAGGTGAGGACGTCCAAAAGACACCGAGAGTACCTTGGTTCATATAACTGCCATCAGGTCTTCGGAAACCTCCTGCAAGCGCATCGAACCCGCTGCTGTTAGTGCCGTTACCGTCTTCATTCCAGCTTTTGATGCTTTTTAGGGCTTCACCGGACTTGTCAGTTCCTCCAAATTCACTTACCAGCAGAGACCATTCGCTATCCGTTGATAAATGCCAGCGACTGGGACAGGCTTTTTTCGCTGCCTCCCAAGTGTAAAGCAAACCCAGCTCTTTTCGATTATTCTCCTTGTCATAATAAGCATAGCTCCCTTCGACTCTGTAGTTCATGTTTTGTGCCATCCAGGTAGCCGTAGTGCCTGTCAAAGTATTGTTAACGCTGATAGTTTTATAGGTTTGCCCATCGCGTGAGTCGGTAAAGGAGCCGATGGATTGGGCAATTCCTTCCTGAGTAAAAAACAAGGTAGCAAGTAAAGTAGGGATGTGCCGTTTTATCATATTTGATTCGGTTTGTATTAAAAGTGTTAGTAAAACTCCCCACAGGAAGCGTGAAACAAAACCATCAATAAAGCACAAACATGCAGGAATTTAGTCATTTCTCTTTTTTTTGAGGATTTCAACAAAGCTAGAATGATTTATCTTGGCGTCTGTTAAGAACCGGTAAGAGAAGGTTAACGAAACGTAAATGCCGCTTTCACGGACTACTATGAAGTTTGGCTTCTATGCAGTTGGATATGCTGTACGATAATTTTGCCTATACAACTGTCTTATAAAAACGCCCCTTCTTGAGACGAAAGAAACTTCGTACGTAATCGGCGTTTAGTGAGGCAATCGGTAAGTCAGTAGCAACTTTATGATGCCCCCCCAAGCCGACAATGCCAACTGTTTTTCGTTCAATCTAAAAAAATTTGCGAAACCGAACGGTTGCACGTATATTTGCAGCCATTCGGTTTCGCAAAGTAAAGTGTAAACAAGATGAGACGAGATATTTTTCAGGCAATTGCCGACCCCACAAGACGGGCAATCATCACCCTGATTGCCTTGCAGGCAATGACACCCAACGCCATTGCGGACAACTTCAACACGACCCGACAAGCTGTTTCCAAACACCTTCGCATACTTACCGAATGCGAACTGGTGAAACAGCAACAGCAAGGCAGGGAGATCTACTACTCCCTTGAAGTTGAAAAAATAAAAGAGGTTGATCAGTGGGTAAACCAATTCAGGGAAATTTGGGAAACTCGTTTTAATCAACTTGACGACGTATTATCAACCCTCAAAAAAGGCTAAAAATGAACCATTTCACCGTTGACAAAACAACAAAAACGGTAACCTTCTCCAGAGAATTTGATGCCGACCTTTCGTTGGTATGGGATGCGTACACGAAGCAGGAAATTCTTGATCAATGGTGGGCGCCCAAACCCTGGACCTCAAAAACAAAATTTATGGATTTTGAAGTTGGCGGCCGACGGTTTTATGCGATGGTAAGCCCTGAAGGACAAGAGCATTGGTCAATTCAAAAATACACGTCCATTAGTCCGAAAACCAATTTCAAATTGTTGAATGCTTTTGCCGATAAAGATGAAAACCCAGAATTGCCCGGTTCTGAGTGGGATTTAACGTTCAGCGAGCAAAACGGGAAAACAACCGTACGTGTCAGTATTTATAATGAATCCCTTGTCCGCCTAGAGAAGATGCTTGAAATGGGCTTCAGGGAAGGGACGGCTATGACACTGAAAAACCTGGAGGAGTTATTGGCAACTTTATCGCAACAAAAGTAAAGGAGTAAGTTGCCGTTACCATCGGCTTAGCGAAGTGGGACTAAACGTTCTCTATCCAATATTGTCAGTTAAATCAACAGTAGTACGTTGTTCAGCAGACAGCTTTCAACTACCCCACCATCGCCAAGCCGTAACCCGGTGATTGAGCCTACAAACAAATGGTAAGTGCCGCACCGGCTCGTATGCTACTGGTTGAGTTTGTCAGATATTCGATAGTACACTATCAGACTAGTAACCTAAAACGTGCATTTTCAATAAACCCTCTTCCTCTGAGATCGTAGACGCCACTGTGAGCCGAAGTGATCGCAAATCGTACGCGACGTAAAGGCGAAATGTGAACTGTCTGCCCGGTGGCCCGGACTTTTTTAGCAGAACCACCCACTTGTATGTAAGGCTCATTTGAACTACGCGATAAAAATATTGCACGCTGTTTTATCGCGTAGTTTCCCCTGTTCTCAATATTCCTGCTCCAGTGGATGCACCATGAATTCATCAATCACGACGTGGGCGGGACGGCTAACGATAAACAACATCGACTCGGCCATGTCTTCTTCTTTCAACCAGTTTTTCGAGGTTTCGTGGCCGTGGCCTTTTTCGTGGAAATGCGAATCGACAAGGCCGGAGTAGACGCCCGTCACTTTGATGCCGAACGGGCGAACTTCCTTACGTAGCGCGCCCATGAAGGCTTCCTGCGCGTATTTACTGGCTGTGTAGAGCGACCCACCCGCGAAGGTGCGTTTCGCTACGTCGGAAGCTACGACAACGATGTGACCGGAACCATGCGATTTCATGGAGGGCAGGGCGGCTTTCGTCAGGACAAACGTACCTTTAACGTTGGTGGCCATTACGTTATCCCACTCATCAACGGAAATTTCGTCAACGTTTTTAAAGACGCCATAGCCCGCGTTGTTGATCAGTACGTCGATATGTTGGAACTGGTCGAGGGCGGTTTTTACTACGTTAGCCATGTCGGCTTCGTTGCTGACATCGCCCGGTACAGCTACGATTTTTCCCCGGACGTGGCTTTGAGTGGCTTCCGTAACCAACTGATTGAGTTCGTCGCCGTTGCGGGCGGTGACCACTACGTTGGCACCGTGTTCGGCCAGTCGCATGGCTGTCGCGCGGCCAATGCCCCGTGAGGCCCCGGAAATAATAACGGTTTTATTTTCTACGTTCATGATAATTTTTTAACCGCCGAGATCGCGGAGGATTTCGCAAAGTTCGCAAAGAAATGTTGAGCTTGCGACCTTTGTTTCTGTTTCAAACGATACGTCTATGCATGAGTCACTGATTGATAAACTAAACCAGCTTGAGCAGAAATTTGCGGCAAGTGGGCAGGATTTGGCGGCTTACCTCGAAGGCTTGCTCCAGGCTGATTACCTAACGTACTGGGACTATATTCACCTCGAAACCCTGCTGTCGTTGCAAAATCCCAAAACGAGCCAGCCAGATGAACTGGTTTTCGTTACGTATCACCAGATCACCGAATTATACTTCAAACTCATTCTGCACGAAATTGCTCAGATTGCCAACGCTGGGATGTTGACAGCTGAATTTTTCGTAGCGCGTATGGGCCGGCTGAACCGCTATTTCGGTTTGCTGGAAGAGTCGTTTGGCGTAATGATCGCGGGACTGAATCGGGAGCAATTTCTTAAGTTTCGGATGGCGTTGCTACCGACGAGTGGGTTTCAGTCGGCGCAGTTTCGGCAGATCGAAATTGCCTCGACCGATTTTCGCAACCTGCTCATCGGAGCACCCGAAGAACCTGAATACGTTTCGGACCTGTACGAATTTATGTACTGGAAACAGGGCGCTATTGATCTGGTCAGTCAGCAAAAAACACTGACGTTGCAGCAATTTGACCAGCATTACGGTCCACAGCTTATTCGGATGGCCGAAGAACATCAGGGTAAGAATCTGCTTCATCGCTATCAGCAGCTGGAACGTAACGGACAAAGCACACTTGAATTGGTCGCTGCGCTACGTGAATACGACTGGCGGGTTAATATTCGCTGGAAACTGTCTCATCTGCGGTCGGCCGTGCGACATTTAAAACAGGAACAAGAGATTCAGGCAACGGGCGGCACCAACTGGCAAACGTACCTGCCCCCGAAGCAACAACGTATTATGTTTTTCCCGGAACTATGGACGGAAGAAGAATTAACCAATTGGGGTAAATCAGCTGGGTTACCCGGTGCAAAACCGTGAGAATTAGTGCTGTTTCTTAAAATACCGGATCATCTCACCAAAGTTCATGCCCATACTCAGCCCCCGAACGGATTTGGAAATTCGGTCGTCTTTGGTAGCGGGCGTTTTGGCTTCCTCAACCCAGTTTGAGAAGTAATTCTGATGGCTTTTCGCCAACGAGTCGAAGTGTCGTTTTGCGTCAGGATCATCGTCCAGACAGGCCAGCAAATCAACCGATTGGGGTATCGGGTCCGTATCAATTGCAAGACTAACCCGAATGGCTGTTCCTTCTTCCTCTTTTCCCAAACCCCGGCGCATAGTGGCGTTAATGGGCATCATGAAGCCTGTTCCTGACCCGTCTTCGCGTTTCAGTGGCAGAAGCGCGATCAATTTAATTGGGTAATCATCCAGCGTGCCTTTTACCCGAAACGTTGTTTTCTGCCCTGGTTTCAGTTCGTCTGTTATCGCCGTCGGAATTTCGATGTATGTCCAGCGCGTTTTATCGCCTTTTTCGCCGAATTTTTTGAGAACTGTTGTGAAGGTGGGCATGGGGGAGGAGGGAACTAAAGGAGAAAAGGACGAAGGGAGGAAAGGACAAAAGGAAACGGATGTATGATCTCTTCTTTCTTCATTTCATTCCTCCCTTTGTTAAAACTTTATGATATAAAATTGACAAAGGAACGTATCGCCAAACTCGGTGATCTGTTTCTGATACGTTGGTTGAAAACCGTAGCGTTCGTAGAACTGCATGAGTTTGGGCTTCGTTGCGTCAGTTTCGAGTTGGAAAACGCGGATGCCTCGTTTAAGGCATTCATCCCGAACAAAATCAAGAATAGCTGCAAATAGGTTTTGACCCGAAAATGGTCGGCGAATGGCTAACTTATGAATGAAGGCAGACGTATTGTCTGGTACGTCGGGCCAGAAAAGCGGGTCTTTCCATTGTAAAATAAATACGGCGGCTGGCTCTGGTTCGGTTCCATCGCCCCGATCGGCGTACATGACATAGAGATTGCCCGTTGTGTGTTCATCGAGCAGGTTTTCGGGCGTAAGCGTATCGACATTCCAGAGTTGGCGGTCGTTATCGACGAGCCATTGGCCTACTTCTTTTAGTATGTCGATTGCTAGATCAGGCTGATCATTTCGGAAAGTAAACGTCATAGAGTTTATTTATTCCGTACGTTACGTATACGGTCGTTACAGTATAATCTGAGCCGTAAACGGCTTAACATTTTACCTCCTTACAAGTTAAGCACATATGGCTGATCTAAACAAAACAATACTGCAATCGCTGGCGAGTGGTCTGGCTGGCGCTACGGTCTTAACCGCACTCCACGAAACTGTTCGTCAGTTTTCTGACGACGCGCCACGCGCTGATGTCCTGGGCGAACGGGCTATTAAAAAAGTAATGAAAAAAGCGGATCTGGACCCGCCCGCTGGCGATGATCTCTATTACTGGACATTAGGGGGCGATATCGTTTCCAATGCGCTTTATTATAGCCTGGTTGGTCTGGCAAAACCGAAACATGCCTTAGTGGCGGGTACGGCGCTGGGGCTTGCCGCTGGCGTTGGTGCCGTCGGACTCCCCGGCCCGCTCGGCTTAGGAACGGCGCCTACAACCCGAACGCCTGCTACGACCGTCATGACGATTGGCTGGTATCTGGTGGGTGGGTTAGTAACCGCCGGGGCCTATACGTTGCTGAAAGGTAAATGGAGTTTAGGTCGCATGAAACTGTCTTAGGATCTCATTTTCTGGCTAACCCATAGCATAAGAATGAGTGATCCAAAACTCATTGCTTTTCTGTGTGCTCATTTCCGTTCTTCAGCGCATAATCTTCAGTCGATTGGAGCCGGTATGTTTTCGCAGGCGTATCGCTTTGATGCGGATGAGAAGACGTTTGTGTTACGTATCGGCGTTACGCGGGAAGCTTTTGAGAAGGATCGATTTGCTTCTGAACAGCTAGGGCAGGTGATAAAAATTCCGCACGTACTGGCGATTGGCGAATACGACGAGGTAAGTTTTTTCTGTATTTCGGAATGGCTTTCAGGTCAAATTCTGACCGATTTCGATAAAGCTGGAACGGAAGCTTTGTTGCCGTCTTTATTCGAAAATCTGCTGGCAATGAGCCGGGTGCCGGTGTCATCGCAAACGGGATTTGGTATTCTAAACGGCGTAGGCCAATGCCGAAAACGCTACGTCTCCTGGTCTGATTTTCTCGGTGCTATTGACGATTTCGCGGAAACATTCACCCCGCGTGGTGATGAGATTTATAGGCCATGGGACGAATTGTTTACCACTACGTTTCTGGATAAAGCCATCGTGCAGGATGCGCATCAGCGTTTGGTCTCCCTGCTGCCGTTTCTGCCGAATGAGCAGCATTACGTCCACGGTGATTTCGGCTACGAAAACGCGCTGGCCGAAGGCAATCAGCTAACGGCGATTCTGGATTGGGCGGAACTACGCTGTGGCGACTGGCTGTATGATCTGGCTTATATGGCCTACCACGATACGTTGGGCGTCGATTACATTGGTGCTTTTCGGCAGTGGGCAGCAGACAAAGGCTTATCCGTTCCTAATCTGCATGAACGGGTTCGAGCCTCTTACCTCCATATTTTCCTCGGAAATATTTTTCTGGAAGCGAATCGTAACCAACGAGACTGGTACGACGAAGATATTGAGCGGTATAAAGCGCGTATTCAGTAGTACCGAACCGCGCGGTTCGGTACTACATTACTCTACCTGAATTCCTTCTTCTTCCAGATAGCGGCCAATGTTAAAGATTTGACCATCCAATAACTCCAAATCGCGATGCCAATCCATAGTGAGCCAGGCATCTGCATTACGTTCTGCAACCATTACCTGTTGCGAACTGCTAAAAATCCAGATGACTTTATCCGAACCGAAATCAAGTAACTTTTTCGTTTTCCGATTAACGTAGTTGAAGTCAGCCACCTTTGAAACGTCAGCTTTCACATCAATCTCTATTGCCACTTTAGCGGGTACATTGACGTATTGCGTATTGATTTTATCAGGCGTTAGCACCTGTTTGTCGTAGATCGCAACGTCTTGGGATAAATTATTCCAATGGTCAATGTGAACGCCCGCTTCGTTGGATGCAAACCAATATTTTTTGCCATCCAAATCTAGAATCATGAGTTGCATAAAGTAGGAAGCAATTACCCAGTGGAGCGAACTCGACCCCATAATATCTTCTGGTAATTTTTTACCCGCCAGTACGTCCTCATAGCCGCGGTAGTACAGTGGACGTCCATCCAGCACTTCATATACCAACGATTCCAGCGCAACCGGCTGCTTTCGGGCAGTCGCCAGATTACGGCGTTGCTGTTGCGCTACAGTCTGCATACTCAGGTTTTTCGGTAAGATGCTACAAATTCATCCGTTTCAACTCACCTACGGCATGGGCGGCTGCGCGGGCGGTGAGCGCCATGTAGGTCAGCGATGGGTTTACACAGGAAGAGGAAACCATCGCGGCACCGTCGGTAACAAATACGTTTTTCGCACCCCAGACCTGATTCCAGGAGTTCAGTACCGACGTTTTTGGATCGCGGCCCATCCGCGCTGATCCCATTTCGTGGATGCCGATGCCGGGGTTTTTGTCCTGGTCGTTACGTGTTTTGATGTTCTTCAGACCGGAAGCTTCGAGCATTTCGGCGGCATCGTTCATCATCGCTTTTCGCATACCAACGCTGTTTTCGCCCCAGGCTGCATCAAACTCGATGATTGGCAACCCCCATTTGTCTTTCTTATCGGACAGTCGCATCCGGTTGTTGGGATCGGGTAGGGTTTCGCCAAAGCCGCCGATGCTAAATTCCCAGCGACCCGGTTTCGTGAGGTTGTCCTTGAATTCCGGACCAAAGCCGTCCTGAGACGCTCCGGCCACCCAGTCCCGGCGGGCACCGCGGCCCTGATAGCCAAAACCGCGCACAAAATCTTTCCGTTTATCGTCTCCCCAGTTGGCAAAGCGCGGAATGTAAATCCCGTTGCCCCGGCGCCCGTAGTAATACATATCCTGCAAGCCTTCGTACTCACCCGATGCACCAGCGCCCAAATGGTGATCCATCAGGTTACGGCCCAACTGATCAGAATCGTTGCCCAAACCGTTCGGAAAACGCTTCGACGTAGACTGCATCATGAGCCAGGCCGTGTTCAGCGTGGAGGCATTCAGGAAAATGATTTTCGCGTGATAATCCTGCGTCTGTTTCGTATTCTGGTCGATGACCCGAACACCCGTGGCTTTATTTTTCTGGTCGTCATAGATTACCTGATACGCAATCTTATCCGTAATCACCGTCAGATTGCCCGTTTTTACAGCGGCTGGCAACGTAGAGGATTGCGTGCTGAAATAGGCACCGAACGGGCAGCCCCGTACACACAAATTCCGGAACTGGCACGATGCCCGCCCGCCATCGGTATGCACTTTCTGCGCGACTGAAATGATCGCCGGGCGGCCAATGACCAGATGGCGACCTTTGAAGTTCTTTTCTATTCCTGACTTGGCCAGCAACTCAACGCTGTTCATCTGCATCGGTGGTACGAATTCACCATCAGGCAGGACGGCCAGTCCATCTTTATTCCCCGAAATGCCCGCAAACTTCTCGACGTAGGAATACCAGGGTGCCAGGTCTTTATAGCGAATTGGCCAGTCAGTACCATGACCATCTTCGAGGTTAGCCGTAAAATCCCGTTCGTTTAGACGGTAGCTCTGGCGTCCCCACATGAGTGAACGCCCACCCAGATGATAGCCCCGAATCCAGTCGTAGGGGCGTTTTTCGATATACGGTACGTCCACATCTTTGGTGAACATGTGCCGCTGATCTTCGCCGGGTTTTCCGCCCGAACGCGCGTTGGCCCAATATTCTTCGGCGGCCCAAAGCTCAATTTTGCCCCGGTGCGGAAACTCCCAGGGATTCAGCATAGCCGTCGTATAATCCGTTACGTGTTTCAGATCAGGACCACGCTCCAGCATCAGCACTTTCAAGCCCTTCTGCGTTAATTCTTTGGCAGCCCAGCCACCGGATATACCAGAGCCTACGACGATAGCGTCGTAAGTCATTCCTTTTTTAGCGTCAAGATTAAGGTTCATTCTTTTATAAGTTTTCTGTTTACAGTTTTCTGTTTACAGTTGGCTGACGCGTAATTGCTTTTGCCGGTGCGGCCAGTCAACTGTAAACAGAAAACTGTAAACTCATAAACTGATGTTACGTTGCCCACGCTTTTTGGCCTTCTTTTAGTTTGACGACTCCTTCGTAGCGTCCTGGAATTTGTACATAGGCTAGTGCCTGCGTACAGCCGATTTCTGAACTGAAATAACTCAGAATGGTCAGTTCTTTCACCAACTTAAAAAATGGCGTAAGGGGCGCATTTTTCTCAGCATCTTTCACGACTACGCCCGTTTCGGCATCCACCATTTTGGCTTCCGTCTGATCGGTACCCGCTGGAGCAAAAGCGCCTAACGTTGTTTCCGGATCTTTAGCCAGTTTCTCCTGACGTTTCGGATGCTGTTTGGCTTCGGTTTTGGATAGCTGCTCAAACTGCTTTAGAATTGCCGTTTTCTGCTCAGTAGACAGCTCAACGAACGGTTTGGCATACGCTTTTTTGCTTTCGGCATCAACAGCATCCAGCCCTTTCAGGAAATGCTCCTGTTGCGCTGGTTTGTAACAATCTTTTAAAATCAGCTCGACTGTCGGTGCCACCTTAGCGTCTTTAGCCCCCGGTGTCGACGTAGCCGGCATGATTACTTCTGTGATTTCATCAAGAAGAACCTGTTGATCAGGACGTAACGCAAACCTCGACGGGGGCGATTTCCTGACTCGATGCGGCTGATACCCCTCTATAATAGAAGCCATGGATGGGGCCGATAAGGCGCTGCCCATCGTGAGGGCTACCTGAAGAATTGCTTCTCTACGATTCATGAGAAATTCGGTAAAACGCGTTGACGATGCTACGTTCCAGAAACGGAGATGAGTTTATAGTAAAGATAAGCCCATTATACAGAAGTAGTTACTACAAGAGGCTGGAAACCGGAAATCCTACTGATGAGGGAACTGGTTTAGAAATCCAAAATTTAACGGCGGAGGACGCAGGGGTTAACCGCAAAGAACGCAGCGTAGTATTTCTTAGCGATCTCTGCGATTAACCCCTGCGTCCTCCGCCGTTAAATTTTGATCAGATTTTTGTTACTGAAGCACGTGGATTCGATTCTCCAGAAAACCGATCAGCGCGTCTTCAAACGGGGCAATGGCTTTATAGGCAAGCATTTCGCTGGGTGTTGTGCGTAACGTACCGAGCATGCGCTGGGCGCGGTCACTGTCAGCTGCTTCGCTGGCTAATGAATTCTGATACGTATGAATGCCGAATAGAACAGCTCCTGAATTGGGAAGTCGGGTGAAGGTCTGGCGTTCGATACGGATAAAGAGTTGATCGCCAATGGTATCTGCCGTAAGCGTAGGAGCCAGTTTTGCCAGGTTGTCATTGTAATCAGCTGTATACTTTGTAGACATATCCAGCTGATCAGTTATCTTGAAGTTCCAGCTGGCTCGCCAGATAGGCCGATGTTCTGGAATTCGCTCCAGTAGTTTGTGAGCAGCCTGCAACGTAGGTTGCACCATAGACGGAGCCGGACGGTGTATACCTAAAAACGTCTGCCCAAACTTATCATCCAGACACCAACCGTTTGGAAAACACAACTGGCCAGCCACGAGCGAAGCTGTTCCGTCGGCGCTCAGGATAATCAGATCTTCCTGCACTTGCTGTCCGACCCAGTCGAGTGGAGGTAGTGGTAAGGAGTTAGGATTACCGACGGTAAACTGTTGTTCTTCCGAGAGAAGATGATTAATCCAATGCCAAGCACTCCCTGATTTTGTGAGCGAGAAATGTTGCGGATACGTATCAGCGGCTTCGGTTAGTAGTCGTTCGAGGACATCCCACTGCGCGATTTCGGTGCCGGGTTGCGCCTGAAAGTAGTATCGGTAATCCTGCGTAAGCAGCTCCCGTTTCAGCCCAATCTCATGTTCGTAATCATCATCCACCTCAACCAGCGATTCATCGGGTCGGAGAGGAGCCGTTCCCATGCGATGGTCAAACTCATTGTCAAACGGAAAATAAGGAAGCATAGTTTAATTGGATAAATTAGTATCTACTAAACTATGTGTTTTCCTGATTTTCGGCATTAAATATTGATAATTGACTTATAATTCAGAAAATTATTTTAAATAAAAGGCAATAAGCCATATTTCTTATCTTATTTGTAAAAGCAATTCATTACTCTTTCCCTAAAATCCGTTTGCGGTGCTGAATGCCCCATTTCCGAAGCTCTTCGATTACTTTTTCCAGTGAATGACCGTACGGCGTCATCGAATACTCAATCACTACCGGGTAAGAATCGTGGACGGTACGTTTAATCAGGTCATTCATTTCCAGTTCTCTTAATTCCTTCGACAACATTTTGTCGGTAATATTAGGAATCTCTTTGGCAATCTGTCCAAAGCGTTTAGCACCAAATGAAAGCGCAATAATGATTGGTAACTTCCATTTGCCACTCAAGATATCCAGCGCATCCCGTACCGGAAGAATCATGCCTGTGCACTCACTATGGTCGAGTGGAGTGCGTGTGATATAGGTATCAGGATCGATTATAAGTTCTGTTTGTGCTTCCATGATAAACTGGCCTTACTATCTCAGAGTATAGCGCTATACAACGGTATAGTACTTTATATTGTATAGCAAATATAGATAGGTTTGCATCGGTTAACAAGAAAGCTAATCAAAAAAACTTACTTCTTATGAAACGCGATAAACTAGTGTATTGGGTAGCAACGACTCTGGTCGTTTTGAGTTTAGGATTTGCGGGGTTTGCTTATTTCACAGATCCAGCGGTAAAAGCAGGGTTCAAGCATTTAGGCTTCCCCGATTATTTCCGAGCGGAATTAGGCATTGCCAAAATCATAGGGGCTCTGGCACTGGCAATTCCTACAGTGCCGTCTCAGGTTAAGGAATGGGCTTACGCAGGCGTCGGTATTACGTTCATTTCAGCGGCTATTGCACACATCAGCAGCGGTGATCCGGTGGGAATGGTTATGGCCCCAATCGTGTTGTTCGTTGTATTGGTGGTTTCTTATCGCTATTTCCACAAATTACATGCCGTGGGTGGTCAACTAGCCGGGGCTACCCATTAAACAACCTAAGCTATGCCTGGTGCAAATCAAGATAAAATGCAGGTCGAAATCTGGTCAGACGTCATGTGTCCGTTTTGCTACATCGGCAAACGGAAATTTGAAAATGCGCTGGCGCAGTTTTCAGATAGAGACGAGATTGATATTGTCTGGAAAAGCTTTCAGCTCGACCCGAATCAGCCAACAGTTCCCAACAAAACGGTTCAGCAGTATCTGGCCGAGCGAAAAGGGATGAGCGTTCAGCAGGCTCAGCAAATGACCGACCACGTAACGAACGTAGCGAAACAGGCAGGTCTTACGTTTCATTTCGATAAAGCCGTGACGGCGAACTCATTCGATGCGCACCGGGTATCGCATCTGGCTAAACAGAATGGGTTGCAAAACGAGCTCGAAGAGCAGCTGTTTGCGGCCTATTTTACCGATGGCAGGAACACCGCCGACCATGCTACGTTGGTTCAGTTGGGTACTGATATCGGGCTGGATGCCAACGAAGTAAAAACGGTCCTGCAAAGCGATCAATACGCTAATGATGTACAGGCTGATATCTACGAAGCTCGTCAGTTAGGCGTTCAGGGGGTTCCGTTCTTTGTGTTCAACCGGAAATATGCTGTATCGGGAGCGCAGGAGAGCCAGACGTTTCTAGGTGCCCTTGGACAATCCTACGCAGAGTGGAAAAAAGCACAGGCTGAAACCGTGCTTGAAGTAGTCGAAGGATCAATCTGCACAACGGACGGCGAGTGCGTGTGATCTGAAAAAAGTCTTTTCTAAAGAATAGAACGCAGATCGTCATAATCTTTATGATTAAACAGATGAAATCATAAAGATCATGACGATCTGCGTTCTATTTGCAACTAACAAACTTCCGTTTCGCAGTCATCTTCAGCGACGATCTCTGTCTCGAGCGTAGCGTGGTTGATATTTCGGTGTTCGAGTTTATGGCGGGCGTCGTGTTTGAGTGCGGCAACCTGTTCATCAGTTAGGCCCGGTTTCAGAACAAGGTGGGCGGTGATAGCGTTTTCGCTCGTACTCATGGCCCATACGTGCACATGGTGTACATCCTGCACACCCGCCACGGCCCGTAAGTCGGCCAGAACTTCCGGAAGATCAATGCCGACTGGAACACCGTCCATTGACAGCCGTAGACTATCCGTCAGCAGATTCCAGGTCGAGCCCATGATGACGAAAGCTACGACAATACCAATGACCGGATCGAGCCAGACCCAGCCGGTGTAACTAATAACAATACCGGCTACAACGACACCCAGCGAAACCAGTGCGTCGGTCAGTAAGTGAAGATAAGCGCCTTTTACGTTCAGGTCATGGTCTTTATCCCGGTAAAAAAGTAGAGCCGATACCGAATTGACGATAATTCCGAACCCGGCTACCCAGGCCACAGCGCCACCCGCAACTGGTTCGGGATGGCGAAAACGCTGGAAACTCTCCCACAAAATGGCCCCGATGGTTATCAACAATATGACTGCGTTGGTCAGCGAAGCCAGTACTGTACTTTTTCGGTAGCCGTACGTAAAGCCGGGCGTTTGACGAACCCGCGCTAACCGAAACGCCAATAGTGAAAGTAACAGACTCGCTACGTCGCTGAGGTTATGGCCGGCGTCGGCGATGAGCGCGAGTGAGTTATAATAGAAACCCAAAACGAATTCTACGACAACATAAGCCGCGTTCAGAACGGCCCCAATGATTAAGGCCCGATTGATGCTAGTTAGGACTACCGGACCGTGATTGTGCCCGGCGTGGTCGTGATGGTCGTGTGCCATATGTTTATGTTGGTACCACGGACTTCAGTCCGTATTTTAATTAATTATACGGACTGAAGTCCGTGGTACCTGTCAGAGTTTCAGTTTAATTCCCCCGTTAATGACTCGTCCATCGGTAGGGGCGTAAATATCCGTGACAAAATTAGGTTGAGTTGGAGTGCCGGTAACCAGCGTTTCAAAGCGCGACTGTCGAACGTCGAGGAAATTCTCGAAATTAATAAAGACGCTACCCTTCGCATGTCGGCCAAAGCTCCATTTTTTCTCGATCATGTAGCCCAGCGTCCAGTAAGACGGCGTGATGGTGCCGTTGGTACGTTGCTGTGGACCCGAATAAAACGCTTCAAATCCGGTTTTCAGCTTGTCGGTTTCGTAAAGCGTTGTAAAATAAAGCCGGTGTTTGGCGGTTAGTGGAATCATCCCCGTCAGGTTGTCGTAACGACGTTGTGTGTCAATGAATGAGTACCCCAGAAAACCATGAACATCGTGATAACCCAACCGGACATTGGTTTCAAATCCCCGCGTCGAGAGATGCCCGTTGGCCGTGCGAAACGCAGCAAGACCCGTTGGCGACAGCACTGTCAGGCGATTGAGCTGGGTATAAAAGAATAACTGATTGACCGACAGTGTGGTTTCGTCGCCGATGGTCGTTCGGTAATTAATGTCCCAGTTCAGACCCATTGATGATTCCGTTTGATCGCTACGTATCGACCGCAAATCGACGTTTCGGAACAGCAGACGCTCGGCATCTTCTGTAAAGATGGTTGGTGCTTTATAACCCAACCCGCCACCTAACCGGCTCGTCCAGTGCTCCGAGGCCCGATAGAGCAGCGAGAACCGAGGCAATAAAAACACCTTTGCCGGGTCAGTACCCGTTGTCGTGGTTACCTGAGTGCTCACTACGTCGGCTCGCAAGCCGGTTTCTAAACTAAGCCGGTCCGAAAGGGTAAGCGTGTTCTGGATGAAAACTCCGGCAATCGTCTGGCGATAAATTGTCGCTGGAAAGGGCTCATTCGCTGGACTATCATCACGGAAGCTATCCGTCCAGACGTTCAGCCCCGCGATCCAGTCGGATTTGGTATAGTGTTTAAAATAACTCACTTCCGAAAATGACGACTGCTGTAACCCATCGAATCGGTAATTGGGTAAAACAATGGCGCGTTTAAAACGACTAAAGCTATTTTTAACCGTTAACACCGCATCGTTGGCAAACCGCTTTTCCAGCCGGAACTGGGTGGCTAACCGGCGGGAATTGTTCGCTTCGGTATAGCCCGTTATCGACTCGTTTTTGATTGTTGGTAAATACCCGCCGGTACGTTGCTCCTCAGTCCAGATAAGGCCAGCCGAAAGAGTCGTTGTGGGACTTGGGTACCAGAAAAACTTGGGCTGCAGCGTTGTACGAGCTATTTGCGGCAAATCCGAAAACTGATCATGGTTAGGATCAAAAGCCCGTTGCAGGTTTCGCGTAGCGTAAAACGTAACGCCCACTTTGTCGTTACGTTGCGCATAATAGCCGTTCAGATCCAGTCCCAATGCCGACGTACCATTAATTAGAAACGATAGATCGCGCTCGCGGGTTGGCTCTTTCGTCACCAGATTAACCAGGCCCGCAATGGCACCGCTGCCATACAACGTTGACTGACAGCCTTTGATCAGTTCGACCTGTTTCAGATTCAGCGGTGGCACCTGCATTAGGCTCAAGCCGCTCGAAAACCCACTGTAGAGCGGCAGACCATCCTGCAAAAGTTGTGTGTATCGACCATCCAGCCCCTGAATCCGAAACGTCGCATTTGCCGACATAACCGACGTTTGCTGCACCTGAATCCCCGGACTTTCGCGCAAAATTACCGCAATGTTGGCGGGCTGCATATTGGCTTTTTCATCCAGCTCTTCCGCGTCGATCACCTCAACCCGCGTCGGTTCGTCCGCAACGGTACGGCCACTCCGGGTTGAGGAAACGGTAATTTCGTCCAGCTCTTCCTCCGATGGTTCAAGTGCGATACGTAGTGTATCGGTAGAGGAGGTAATTACGGTATGATTTACGGATTGGAAACCAACCGCCGAAATACGGAGCCGATGCGGACCGGGTGGAGGAAGTTGAAATTGCGTATAACCAGCTGTATCGGTAGCTGCGCCGGTTGTCGTGCCAATCCGTAAAATCGTGGCACCGGGAATCGGTTGATTCGTGAGCGCATGGCGGACACTGATACGTAGTGTGTCCTGTCCGGAAGCTGAACGCGCCAAAAAGATTGTGAAAAATAACAGGATAACGTTTTTCATCTTGTATGAAGAATACAATGGAACAATCTGGCCAATAGATGACTGGCCTTGAAAAAATCCACGAAAAACGATTATACTTTAGGCGGTTGCCAGATAGACTGAGCTACGTCGGCATGGCTGGGAGACTGGTACGTAAAGAGCTGCTCAGACGGAATGCGAGACGTAATTTCAGAAGAAACAACGTAGTGAAACAGCCGGGGAATTGAGAAGCCAACGCAGGTGGCACAGTGACAAAAAGGACTGCAAGGGGCTTTGTGCCCATGCTCGTGGTCATCATCAGCGGAGTGAGACGATGACGAGCTGGTGGCTACGTTCTCGTGTGCGTGGCATTCGGCGTCCGGGCAGGGCAAGCCTGTCAGGAGCAATAGCCAGAACGAAAAGAGGTAGACCGTCCACTTCATACCCAAAAGTAAAGTTTGGACGAATGCAACCGGTAGTCAAAAACCAAGGATTATGAGGATGTTACCGGTATTCACCGTTTATTCCTTGTTTTTGCCGGTTCAATCCAGTTAGTTTGTCGCAACGTTCTTTGTTTTCCGTCAAACAGGCTATGGTTTTCCTGAGAGGTTTCAGGAGATTAAAAAGGAATCGTGTGAAATTCACGAGCAGACGTTGCTACTGTCAGTGACCGTTTAGAAAAGGGTTTGCCCTCGATGTCCATTGTTTTGCTTCGGCAGAATGAGAAGGACGGCAGATACCGTCACAAGCCAGGAGACTTGCCTTAGCTTTGCTGATTGCGCCTACACGCTATTGGGCTTCATCAAGATTGACCTCTTCTCTCTTTCCTGCTTTCTATCCGGAGCTGGGAGCGGTGTGTCGTGTTGATTAAGTACTGGTAATGGGATTGGCGTATGGAGTTCGGCATCGAACGCGATCAATCATCTTATCTATTTTTAACAGCATGATCGCACACAATCTCGGCTATCCACGAATCGGTAGCCACCGCGAACTCAAATGGGCCTGTGAACAATTCTGGGCCGGTAAAATCACGCGTCAGCAAGTACAGGAAGCTGGTCGGCAAATTCGACAAAGCAACTGGCTGACCCAACAACAGGCAGGCATCGAACTGATTCCCTGCAACGACTTTTCGTTCTACGACCAGGTGCTGGACATGTCCCTGACCGTCGGCGCGATCCCTAACCGGTTTCAACCGCTACGTGACCAGCTGGATGCCGATCGACCGAACGCTGATTTGCTGACACTGTACTTCGCGATGGCGCGGGGATATCAGCAGAATGGTCTGGACCTGAAGGCGATGGAAATGACAAAGTGGTTCGATACCAATTATCATTACATCGTACCGGAGTTTACCGCTGATCAGTCGTTTACGCTGCTTTCTGAGAAAATTTTCGAGGAGTTTGAGGAAGCAAAGCAAACACTGGATACCGTAGCGAAACCCGTATTGCTTGGCCCTGTGTCGTACTTACTGCTTGGTAAGGAGAAGAAAACCGGCTTCGATCGCCTGGATCTGCTGGACCGGCTCCTACCCGTTTATGAACAAATACTGACGCAACTGGAAAATCAGGGTGCCGACTGGATTCAATTCGATGAACCGACGTTATCGCTGGATTTGACGGATGAACAGCGCGCAGCTTTCGCGAAAACATACGGTCAGCTACGTGCTAAATTTCCGAAACTCAAGCTGTTGCTGGCTTCCTACTTTGAATGTTACGGTGACAATCTAAACCTGGCGATTCAACTGCCCGTCGATGCGTTGCACCTTGATCTGGTACGTTGCCCAAGCCAACTGGATGATATTCTGCAACCGGATTTTGTCAATAAACAAACGCGGTTGTCGCTGGGCGTTGTGGATGGACGTAACATCTGGATTAACGATCTGGCGAAATCGCAGGCAACAATTCAACGGGCGATTGACGCAATCGGGCAGGAGCGCGTACTGATTGCGCCCTCCTGCTCCCTTGTGCACGTTCCCTGCGATCTGGATTCTGAAACGAATGAAGAGGGACTGACTCCAGAAATCAAACAGTGGCTCGCCTTTGCCCGGCAAAAACTGGACGAGATTGCTACGTTGGCAACCCTCATTCGTGAGCCGGATAATGCTGAAGCGAATGCTACGTTGACGGCCAATCAGGCGGCTCACACGGCTCGTCGTCAATCGCCGATTATCAATCGTCCGGCTGTACAAACTCGGTTAAAGCAGTTGACCGAAGAAGATGCGCAACGTACTGGCGCATTCACGCAGCGGCAGGCTTTACAACATGAACGCCTGCACTTACCGCTATTTCCGACCACGACGATTGGTTCGTTTCCGCAGACGGAAGCCGTACGGGCAAACCGATCTAAATTTAAGAAAGGTGAGAAATCGGTAGAGGAATATGACGCGTTCATCCAACAGGAAACCGAGCAGGCCATTCGCTGGCAGGAAGAAATCGGGCTGGACGTATTGGTACACGGTGAGTTCGAACGAAACGACATGGTCGAGTATTTCGGCGAACTGCTGGACGGCTTTGGGTTCAGTGAAAACGGCTGGGTGCAGAGTTACGGTTCGCGGTGTGTGAAACCGCCGATTATTTACGGCGACGTTCACCGGCCCGAACCGATGACGGTACGTTGGGCGCAATATGCGCAGTCGCTGACCAGCAAGCCCGTGAAAGGCATGCTTACCGGACCCGTTACGATTCTGCAATGGTCGTTTGTACGTGATGATCAGCCCCGTCGGGATACGTGTCTGCAAATTGCGCTGGCGATTCACGACGAAGTGGTTGACCTGGAAAACGCCGGTATTGGCGTGATCCAGATCGATGAACCGGCGCTACGGGAAGGCTTGCCGCTCCGTCGGGAGAACTGGGATACCTATCTGAACTGGGCCGTTATGGCGTTCCGGGTGGCCGCTTCGGGTGTACAGGATCATACCCAGATTCATACGCACATGTGTTACGCGGAGTTCAACGACATTATCGGTGCCATTGCCGATCTGGACGCTGATGTGATTACGATTGAAACATCGCGCTCGCAGATGGAATTGCTGGATGCGTTTGCCCGTTTTGCGTATCCGAACGAAATCGGACCGGGCGTTTATGACATTCACAGCCCGCGCGTACCGACGGTTCAGGAGATGGTTGACCTGCTTCAGAAAGCCACCAACGTACTGCCTGCCCGGAATTTATGGGTGAACCCCGATTGTGGCCTGAAAACACGTCGCTGGCCGGAAACCACCGAAGCCCTGAAAAACATGGTGCAGGCCGCCCAAACAGCCCGCGAACTAGTCACTGAGTCGGTATAAACGTGTTAACCGCAGAGAGCGCAAAGGTCATTCGCAAAGAACACAAAGCTTTATACAACTGCGATCTTTGCGAATGACCTCTGCGTCCTTTGCGGTTAAAAAACACATTAGAAAAGATGAACTCTGATTGTATTGGTAAACACGAACACACGGCCTGCCCACGTTGCCAGCGTTCTTTTGAATGTCGGGTTGGCAGCATCAACTTATGCCAATGCCAGCGTGTTCAGCTGTCGGACGCGCAACAGCACTACGTCAGTTCGCAGTATCAGGGCTGTCTGTGTGCCGACTGTTTACTGGCACTCCGAACGGAATACAACCAGCAGACGCATCAGAACAGATTAACAAAATTACTGCATGGCCATTGACGAAACCCCCGAAATAACCGCTCGAATAGCCGCTGCGGAAACCCGAATTTTTAAAGCTGTTTTCCCGAATACAACGAATCACTACGATACGCTCTTTGGTGGTACGGCCCTGCAACTGATGGACGAGGTCGCTTTTATCACAGCTACCCGGTTCTCCCGGAAACGCATGGTGACCGTTTCGTCCGATAAAATCAATTTCACCAAGTCGATTCCGGCTGGAACGATTATCGAACTGGTTGGACGGGTGGAACACGTGGGAAATACCAGCATTCGGATTGCCGTCGAGATTTACGTGGAGGAAATGTATTCCATGGAGCGGCACCAGGCGATTCACGGATCGTTTACGTTCGTGGCGCTGGATGAAGATAAAAAACCGATTCGCATTCTGTAACGAATCGCTTCCCGTAAGCCAAACCAATGAATTATAAAGCAATCACTACGTTAAAAAAAGCCGATACCGAAGGGCGAATCCCAGCCTATACGTTAGATCAATACGTCCGAAGTGAGTTATGCCATCAGTTGGCGGAAGCCATAAAGCAGCGTTTACTCATTACCCGCAGCGACGCTAATCAGCCAACCGTCGATTTCTCGACCGAACTGATTCTGCTGAGTTCAGATCAATGGCGGCTAATTAAGGAAACACTACACTATTCTGCTGAATCAGTACCGTCGGACCTGCAACTTGCCATCCAGCAACTGATTAATGAAGTAGACACAAGCTGTTCGTAGGTGTTGACGTGAATTTATATTTTTCTTTTTGCAACATTGTTGCAAAAAGAAAAATATCGTTAGATTTGCCGTATGGTAAGTCAAACGAACGTAGTAAATTCTCGTGCATCATCCGCTCCGCGTTTGCCCGTTACGGTGTTGAGTGGTTTTCTGGGAGCTGGCAAAACCACTTTGCTCAATCATGTACTTCACAACAAACAGGGCTTAAAAGTAGCCGTGATTGTCAACGACATGAGTGAGGTGAACGTAGATGCTGAACTTGTTCGGCAGGAGGGAGCGCTTTCGCGTACGGAAGAAAAACTAGTGGAAATGTCCAACGGCTGCATTTGCTGTACGCTACGGGAAGATCTGATGGTTGAGGTGGAAAAACTGGCGCAGGAAGGTCGATTCGATTACTTACTGATTGAATCGTCGGGCATTTCAGAGCCTTTGCCGGTTGCCCAGACGTTTTCATTTCGCTCCGACGCTTCGGTTGATGACGAAAAGAAAATTGACCTTTCCCGTTTCGCCCGTCTTGATACGCTCGTCACGGTGGTTGATGCCTTTAACTTCGCCCGCGATTTTGGTAGCGTCGATACGATACGTGACCGTGAACTTAACCAGGATAGCAGCGATACGCGAACCATCGTCAATCTGTTGACCGATCAGATTGAGTTTGCCGACGTGATTATCCTCAACAAAACGGATATGCTTTTCAACGCGTCCATTGGTGAGCTGAAAGCTATCCTGCGCAAACTGAACCCGAAGGCAAAGCTGATTGAAAGTCAGTTTGGTAAAATCGATCCGGCTGAAATTCTGAACACGGGCCGATTTAATTTCGACGAAGCCTCGCAGTCGGCAGGCTGGATTCAGGAATTACAAAATCATAAACAGGGGAAAGGTCATACGCCCGAAACAGAAGAATACGGCATCTCATCGTTTGTTTTCCGCGACCGTCGCCCGTTCCACCCGGTACGTTTCTGGCGCTACCTGAGCGAGAACTTTCCGGCAGGTGTACTCCGTAGCAAGGGCCTGTTCTGGCTAGCGTCCCGACCCAGCGATGCACTCAACTTCAGTCAGGCGGGCGGTAGCCTGCGGGCTGAATCGGCGGGTATCTGGTGGGCATCCATGCCGTTCAGCCAGCGAGTTCGCTACGTATCGTTTGTGCAAAATCAAAAGGCTATTGAAGCGCGCTGGCATAAGCGGTTTGGCGATCGGCAAAATGAGCTGGTCATTATCGGGCAGGACTTGAATCCGGTCCAAATCACGAACGAATTACAGGCCTGTCTTTGTACTGAAGCCGAACTAAAACACCTGGAAACGGGCGGGCGCTTCAACGATCCTTTTCCGGTTTGGGAATAAAGGGAAAGTAAAAATTTTGTTGCAGGAGGGTGAGTGACTAAAGGCCATTCGATGGTTGGGTACTTTCTTCGTGGTCAAGCACTCCCCTCCGGCCAAATGGCCTGTCTCGGCGAGCCAGGACCCAGTTGGTCATCGGACTAATGTACCGAATAAACGTATCAAACCTGATTTAGGCCATGGAGACATATGCATCAACATACGACGTCATTATTATTGGCGGTAGTTACGCCGGTTTAAGTGCGGCCTTAGTCCTGGGCCGATCACTACGTCGGGTGCTGGTGCTGGACAATGGCAAACCCGCCAATCGGCAAACTCCGCATTCGCATAGTTTTCTGACGCGCGATGGCGCAACACCCGCTGAACTGAGCGCTATCGCCCGCCAGCAGGCACTGGCTTATCCGACGGTACAATTGATAAAGGCTACTGTCTCCACGGCTGCGCAGCAGGATACCGTTTTTGAGGTGACGACGGACACGGGCGCTACGTATTCGGCTAGCCGTTTGCTACTGGCGACGGGGTTAAACGATGAGCTTCCGCCCATTCCGGGGATAAGGGAATGCTGGGGCATTTCAGTGCTGCACTGTCCGTATTGCCATGGCTACGAGGTGCATGGTCAGGCGTTGGGCGTACTGGGCAATGGCGATGAGGGGTTCGAGTTTGCGAAACTGATCCAGCACTGGAGCCCGAATCTCACTCTGTTTACCAATGGGCCTGCTACGTTATCGACCGAGCAGAAAGCCGCTTTGTTCCGTCATCAGGTGAGGCTTGTTGAGACGCCGATTATGGCCATCACGCACCAGAATGGGCAATTGACCAGCGTGTTGCTGGATGACCAGACTCATTACCCACTGGATGCTTTGTTTGCCCGTCCTTTATCCAGTCAGGCATCGCCGATTGCTCAGCAGTTAGGCTGTCTGCACGATGACGTGGGTTTTGTGCAGGTTGATGACTGGGGACGAACCAGCGTGTCGGGCGTGTTTGCGGCTGGCGATACGCACACGATGATGCGTCAGGTCATGGTGGCGGGTACGAATGGCTTACGGACAGCCGTTTTCATCAACAAAGAATTAATCGAAGAGGAATTTCAACGCGCATTACAGTAAACGGTTGGCTCGTTCCATGGCCTGCTGCGTTTGCTGCTGAATCTGCCTGATATTCGCCAGGAATGCCTGCTGAAGGTCACGTAGCTGATCGGCGGGCATATCCTTGGTGTCGTTGTTATGATGGTGGTGATGATGGTGTTTGCCCTCGCCATGCTCATGATGGTCATGTTTCAAACCGGGTACTTCGACCAGGTTTTCTTCCCACTCCTCAAACGCCGTTTTCAGGCTGTCGAGCGATTGCCCCGCTGCTTTCGCTTCGGGCGACGTTTTTTTTGCGAGCAACGTCCGCACGGAGTCAATCCGATCAATGACCGGCTCTACCTGTTCCTGGATGTCAATAGCTTCCATGTGATAACGGCCCGCTTCGTCAAGCAGGGCTTTGTCAGCATCCGATTGACCGGAACAGCCAATCAGGCACATCACTATACTGAAAGTGATTACGTAGCGCATAAGCAGAAGTCTTAACGACAAATATGCACATTGTGCAACCTTGTTGCAAGTATAGCCGCTCTAAAAACATCATTCTTTCCAGAAATCTCCTGAAAATACAGAAACAGCTACCAGAGATGCAATTCTGAAATTTAATTTTTACTATGTAGGGTAGTGAGATACAAAATTTTTACATTTGATAATTATGCAGAATTATATTTTATGGTATTGTAAGATAGTAGGATAATCGCAGGAGTTTTTATAAATCAATCGATTGCGATTTGACGAATGAGTTCTGCGTATCTGGCAAGCCTGCATTATCACTCCCTCTGATAACCAAACTCATTGTATGAAATGACTTTTGCAAACGAAAATATGTTGCTTAACCAGGTCGCCATTGGCGATGAAAAAGCGTTCAATAAGCTCCACGATTTTTACCGCCCCAGCATCTACCGGTTCATTTACAAGTTTATCAAGTCCGCCGAGCTATCGAACGACATTTGTCAGGAAGTCTTCATGAAACTATGGGAAGAGCGCTCGGTCATTCAGGAAATCAATTCGTTTAAATCGTATCTGTTTACCATCACCAAAAATCATACGTTCAATTGCCTGAAACGCGCGGCCGTTGAAGATCGCATTAAAGGGGAGGTCTTAAAAAGCTATTCTGTGTCCAAAAATGACACGGAAGACGTACTGTTGGTCAAGGAGTATCAGCAGTTTCTCCAGGCTGTTCTTGATACGTTACCACCCCAAAGCCGGGCCGTGTTTAAGCTATGCCGACAGCAGGAAAAAAGCTACGAAGAAGCTGCGCAGATTTTGGGCGTATCGAGTAGTGCGATCAAGAAACACATGGTCAGGTCGATGAAAGTGATCAAGTTTGCCGTCGAAAAAGATATGGGAATTGCCTTCAGTATCTTTATCGAACTAGTCGCTCAGTCCGGCAATATGTTGCTGGAAGTTATCTGAAATTCTGGCAAGGCGGGTATAATAACGCCCACGTACTGCCTACTGTTTAGCTGGTAACGTAACGGTTTCAGCTAAAAATAGCTCGGCCAGTTCGAGCGCGTATTCATCAATTTTTATACTGCCAATATTCGCCTGAATGGCTACGACGAGTTGTTCGGCCGGAAAATTCATCAGGAAGGATCGCGTGCCTTTTACCGTACCGCTATGTCCATACCAGGTACGGCCCTGACGATCTTTACCACTCCACCAGATCAATCCCTGCCAGGACGGTTCTTTTTGCTGGCTCGCATCAGGTTTAAAGGCTTTTTTATTTCGATCGAACTGAGGTTTGTATAGTTTCTCCAGCGTAGCCGGTTTTAATAGAATCCCTTTGTTCAGAGCGATAGCCAACTTGAGCATGTCCTCCGGCGTGGAAAGAATACCACCGCCAGCGTATTTATAGCTGACATCTTCGTACGGCGCATTGATGAGATTGCCGGCTTCATCTTTTACGTAACCTTTGCCGCGATTCGTGATAATTCGGGAAGGAATATCAAAGCAGGTACTCAACATGCCCGCGGGTTGCCATACGTTCTTTTTCATGTATTCTTCGAACGGCATACCCGATACTTTCTCCACAATGCCGTGCATTAAATTGCTGGAATACGACGAGTACGAATAATACGTCCCCGGCTCAAACAGCAGCGGATCGTCCCGGAAAATCGTGGTAGCTTCTTCGAACGTATCATAATGCCGCATTCGCTTAATGCCGTAGTTATCGTTATCCTGTTTGGCGTAATGCCGGATGCCGGAGGTATGTGTAAGGATATGATTGATCGTGATTGGCTTTTGCTTTTTGGGCATGTAAGGCAGGTATTTCTGAATCTCATCCGTCAGGCTAAGCAAGCCCTTTTCTTCCAGCTGCATAATCGCGATCACAGCAACAGCTTTAGAAACCGAGCCAATGCAATGAACCGTTTCGCCAGTCTGCGGCACTCGATTGTCCAGATCAGCGTATCCGACTCCGCCCGAAAAAACCGTCTTTCCTTTTATCGATACGGCTGCCGAAACGCCGGGCGCACTACTTTCATTCGCTACGTGTTGCAGATAATTTTTAACGTAACTATCGTCAACTGTTTGCGCTTGAAGTTTCGAAAAGAAGCTAATTACCAGTAGTATACTTAATGCGTTTCCGAAAAAAAATCGATATAGGGTTACCATTCGTATGGTTTTTAGGTAGCGCGGATCTTCAGTCCGCGTAGCCGTCAGGCTAAAAAACATGAGCTACAACTTAGCCTGACGGCTCGGCTACGCGGACTGAAGATCCGCGCTACCGCTACGCTAGGGGATTAATGTCAATGTTTTATCCGCGACACTTTTGATTTTTTCTTTCGAGAAATAGACCGGAAAATATTCTCCCCGGTTCCATAAATCAAACAAGTCCCGGTAATGTGGATCGTCGGGGTTTTCGGATTGCCCCGGGCTGTTCACACCCAGCGTTTTATCCCAGTTTTCGGTATCGACCAGAATTCGGAACGATGGGCCGTGCGTCTGATTCAGCGTATTGCCGGAGTTATTGACCGTTTCAGCGTTACCACCGCGTGGAACGGGACCGATGTTGATCTTCTTCTGCATGTCTGGACTAACCAGATCGCTGAACGCATGTGTAATGGTGATGTGTTTGTTTGTCGCTTGCCCATACGTCCACTTGCTCATGTCCTTGCCTAATCGCTTGGTCAATACGTCCAGCGCATCCTTCAGGCAGGAAGCAACAACCTGGTTCCGGGTTTCCAGCGCCTTGGCACCAAAGACGATTGGCGAAGGTGTCAGGACGTTATCAATCAGCACTTTTGTCGATAGCGTACGGAAATGCGTCTGGGCATCCTTCGGAACTAGTTTTGCGTAGACGTAATCACTCAGTTTATCTTCCCACTCTATGTAAATGGCGGCTTGCACCGATTCGGGGGCTAATCGAAAATCCCAGTTTCGAAGCATGTCGGCAGCTTTTTTTACGTCCTCATCTTGCATAGGCGCGTAAGCCAGGAGCGGCACCAGCGTACGGGCCGGTATGGAAAGCAGATCCGTTTGCAATTGGGCAAAGTCGCTCAGGTTAAACCGTTTGCCGGAGCCCAGCACTTCTTCCAGCCGGTTCGTACGGTAGGGCGTCGACCATTCCCAGGCCATCGCGTTACGGGGTTGAAAATTGGGAGACGTCAGGTTACTATTCGCCGTGGCCACAAATCCTTTCGCCGGATCGCTTACATGCGGCAGTTGCTTGATCGGCAGATAGCCCGCCCATTCAAAGCGACCATCGCCCGGTACGGGAACTAACCCCGACCAATTCGGGCGGATAGGGGAGAGACCCGAAATTTGCCAGCCGATGTGGCCGCTTTTATCCGCCCAAATCATGTTGAGCGAAGGGAGCCGCGAGTACGAGCAGGCATCCCGAAACTCATCCCAGTTTTTCGACTGGTTCATGCGCAGACTGGCCAAATATGGCGCACAGCCAATATCCATCCAACCGGCCCGTACGGCGTAGGCTTTATGTGCTTTCGTATCTTCGAACACAACAGGGCCATGACGGGTGAATTTCAACGTAGCCATGTGCGGTTGCTGTCCTTTGACCGGAATCGTGTCACTCATCACCTTCATGGCAACCCACTGACCCTTGTACTGATACTGGTTTGGGTTGCTGGGGTTCGTGTCATACACGTACAAATCCTCGCAGTCGGCTCGTGAGATGGTAATGCCCCAGGCGCCGTAGTCATTATGACCGATAGAAACGCCGGGTAGGGTAGGTTCACCAGCGCCCACTACGTTCCAGCCGGGTGCATTCAGATGTATCCAATACCGTAGCGAAGGCGTTGATTGCGTGCGGTGGGGGTCGTTGGCTAGCATGGGAAAATGACTTTCCGATTTTTCACCACTCAGCGTCCAGTTATTCGAGCCAGTATATTCCTTTTCTGTTTCGTACCACTTCATGAAATCGAAAGCCTGCCCAAGTTTATCGCCTTCTTTTTTGAAGCGGATGGGCGCCCGAAACGTATTATAAACATCCAGAATATTCTGAAAAAGAGCGTTTCCGTCTACGCCTTTTTCCAGCGTCAGTTTCGGCTCCTTGTCAGGATTACGCGTTGGGTGAAACCAGTTGAGTTCGCGGGTTTTGTCTTCGCCCATCAGATGCACCTGCCGACCGTAGCTTAACTCGCTCGTCAGGTTGGCGATCAGTCCCTGGTGTCGACTAATCACTACGTCGGGCGTCCAGAAATCCGGTAGCGATTTTAATAACTTGAGTTCAAAGGGAAGCTTGGTCGTATCTTTTCGTACTTCGGCTATTCGGGCATTGATGCCTGCAGTATAGGCCGTAATGATCAGTTTGCCCCGCGGGTGATAATGCGCAAATTCCTGATCCAGATTTTGGCGAAACCTGAAGAGACGCGTACCAACGTCCCGCTTGATTTCAGATGGTCCGAGCCATTCCGCTACGGTTCCCGTCGCCTGTCGTCGCCATAATTCCAACTGGAACATCCGGTCGGTGGCCGCTACGTAGCCCTGCGCAAAGAACAGATCATGTTCGTTTTTGGCATAAATGTGCGAAACGCCCCACTGATCCCGAATGATTTCGACGGGCTGCTGTAGACCCGGCATTTTGAGCGTCTGGGCCGATGCGGTTAGTGTAGTGAAGACGAGTAAGGCCAGGAGTATGCGCGAACAGGACATGAGGAACATTTAGGAATTGATTAATCACAGAGGCACGGAGACCACAGAGACAAATAGTCCTGAAAAACTCTGTGGTCTCCGTGCCTCTGTGGTAATAAAATTTATTTCGATTTTGGGAAATAGCTTACTTCGATAAGCTCTTTTACGTCTTTAAATTTCTTATTGGGCTTAAGGTATTGCGCCAGGAAATTGTAGATCTTCATCCGACTTTCTTTCGCGCCGTAGGAGTCAATCCGGTTGAACGTGTGACCTCCCGGTGCTTCTTTGTAAATCTCGTACTCGAACTTTTTACCTTCAGCTTTCAGCGCCTTAATCAAATGTTCGACCTCCAATACGTTTACATCCTCATCATTTGTATTGGTATGAACCAGCAAGGGCGTTTGCAGTTTTTCGGCGTTCCAGGCTGGCGAGCGTTTCCGGTATTCTTCGACATTCTGATCGGCTGATTTACCCAGGTGATAGTCCGCGGAATAAGCATCTCGATAACTCTGGCTCTTGTAACCCATCCGGGCAATGAGGTCGCTCACTGGTACGCCCGCGTAGCCAACAGCATAGTCGGATGGATGGTTGAACAGGTTAAGCAACGTAATCATCCCGCCGTGACTCCAGCCCAGAATGCCGACGCGTTTCTTATCGATGAAATCGTAATTCTCCAGCATGTAATCCCGGCAGCTTTTGGTATCCTCAACTTCAAGTCCGCCGTAATCAATGAGCTGATAAAATCCCTGGCCGTAACCCGTGCTACCCCGATAATCGGGCGCAATCACTACGTATTCCTGGGCCGTTAACTCTTTGATGATGTGTGCATAAGCCGTATTGAAATTGCTGTGTACTCCACCATGCGGCAGAACCAGTAACGGATATTTTTTGGACGGGTCGATACGGGATGGAATAAATACATAGGCCGAAAAACGCACCGGATTTTTGGCACCCTGACCGGTCGGGTTTTTGATAACGGCGGGTGGTGGGCCGGTGATAATCACTTTGTCGACCAACGTAGCGTCGCCCAGACGTTGCGACCAGGTAAGATCGTCAATGGATTTATCGAGTGCATCAAATTGGTGCTGCATGCCCGCCAGTTGCCGTTGCAAAGCCGCGACCTGATTTGTCTCCGACGTTTGTGCCCTTGTCTGGCCGTAAAGCAGTGTTCCGGTTAGTAGTGATAGGAACAGTCCGGTAATTTTTTTCATTGGTAGGGGAAAGAAAGAGTAGTTACTATAAAGCGAACGGGTTAAACCGCATCAGAAAGGCTGCTGAACGTAAAGTCGCGAATACGCATGGGGGGAACCAGGTTGCCTCTTGTACGAACCGGTGTACCCAGTGCTTCCAGGTTATTGAGCATGATGACCGGACTTTCGTTGAATCGAAAATTTTTCACGGGGTGTTTGATCTGGCCGTTGTCGATGAAGAACGTACCGTCGCGGGTTAGTCCCGTGTAGAGCAACGTTTGCGGGTCCAGCCAGCGGGTGTACCAGAAGCGAGTGACCAGAATACCTTTTTCCGTTCCTTTGATGAGTTCGGCTAAGGATTGTGTGCCTCCCATCATCACAAATCCCGATGGTTCGGGCAGCGGTTTCACACCTTTCTGCTTTGCCCAATAGGCTGAGTATGACAGGTTTTTAACTACGCCTTTGTCGAACCACATTACTTTTTCCTGGGGATAACCTTCCGACGAAAAAGGCGAACTGGGAATCTGCGCATCCATCGGGTCGGAGTAAATGGTAACGCGTTCGTCCAGGAGCTTTTCGCCCAGCCGGGTGCCACCCCCTTTTTTGCTTAGGAAACTCCGGCCTTCATCAGCCGTACGGGCTTCCATGGCCCGAACCATGAATTGCACTAATTCGCCAGCGGCCAGCGGTTCCAGAATGACGGTATATTTCCCCGGTTCCAGGGCCGCAGGCTTTTGCGACGCTTTGGCTTTCTGAATCGCTACGTCGGTTAGCGAGGCTGTATTCAGCTTACTGACGTCGTTGACATCACCCGCCGAATAGCCCGACCCCGTTCCATCGGGTGTACGGATGGTCAGGGAAAAATTAACAGCCGTGTTTTTGTGATAGCCGAATAGCCCTTTGCTGTTGCCAATTGCGTTGAAATTGGCGGAATCTTCCAGAAAACCAGCCCCACTCAACTGACTGGCCATAACGGATTTGATGCTGGCTCCCGCGAGTTTGGCCCGATCCGGGGCTTTCATGTTGGCCGTTGTCTCAACGAACGCGTTGGTCTTCGCGTAGGTTTGCGGTCCCGGCATCGGAACGTACTCCGGATTTTCGGGGGCCAGCCGGGCCATTTCCTCGGCCCGACGAACAGCCTTCTCCAGCGAAGCATCGTCAAATTCGTTGATGTCGGACGTACCAATTTTCTTGCCCAACACGACCGTTACGGATAACGACAGGTTATTGGACGTACCGGCGGTAGAGACCGAGTTACGGGCAAAGCGAATATTGCCGGATCGCCCACCGGTTAATTCTACTTTCATCTCGTCGGCTTTGGAGTAACTCAAAACCTTATCGATGATTTTTTTTGCTTCTTCCTGGGTTAGGATGGCCATAAGTTTTTTATCGTAGTTGTGGTGTCGGGTTCTTAAACCCGACCCATTTGAATCGGCAATAATCGCGTCGGGTTTGAGAACGGCTGCGGCCGATCGTCCGACACCCTAAACTAAATTTTCCGTCCGGTATTGATTACGTTCACGCCGTTGAATCGTGTTGTGGGGCAGCCGTGGGAGACCGCGCTGGCCTGACCCGGCTGGCCTTTTCCGTCGAAGAACGTACCGAATAAGCGATAATCGTCTTTGTCGCAGATACGGGCGCATGAATTCCAGAACTCCTGCGTGTTGGACTGGTACGCTACGTCGTCGAGCATGCCCACAATGGCACCGTCTTTGATTTCGTAGAAAAGCTGTCCGCTGAACTGAAAATTATACCGTTGCTGATCAATGGATGACGAACCGCGTCCCAGAATATAAATACCCTTTTCAGTATCCTTGATCATGTTGTGGATGCTGTATTTATCCGGTCCGGGTTGCAGCGATACGTTCGGCATCCGCTGAAACTGTACGCTATCCCAGCTCTCCGCGAAACTGCACCCCTGTGATTCGTTCTCGCCCAGATAATGCACCTGATCGCGGGTGGCCTGGAAGTTGACCAGAATCCCGTTTTTCACCAGATCCCACTGCTTGCCGGGAACGCCTTCATCATCGTAGCCAACCCGCCCCATCGTGTTCGGCTGGACTTTGTCCGCTCTCAGATTGACGATTTTACTACCGTACTGAAAACTCTTCGATTGCAGCTTTTCTAACGTAGCGAAGCTCGTTCCGGCCAGATTAGCTTCGTAACCAAGCACCCGATCGAGTTCAAGCGGGTGTCCAACGGATTCGTGAATCGTTAGGCCCAGGTTGGAGGGGTCCAGGATCATGTCGTATTTCCCCGCTGGTACCGATTTGGCGGTGAGCTTTTCCTTCGCCTGCAAAGCCGCTGCGGTGGCGTCCTCGATCATATTATAGGCATACCGGTACACCGTAGGCCCGTTGGGAATCACGATTTTTTCGGCAGGATTGTCCGACAAGTACTCATACCCCATACCAATAGGCGCACTCAGCGCATCGCGGGATTTAAAACGACCCGTTTGCTTGCTAATGGCCGAAACGGTAAACGTAGGCCACATTCGGTGGATGTCCTGATCAATATACGAGCCGTCGGTCGAGGCAAAATACTTCTGCTCATTGACGAAAAAGATGTTGGACGTAACGAACGACGCGCCATTTTTCAGGGCCGCCCCATTCACGTCCATAAGCAGGTCGATCTTCTCCTTGACCGGAATCTCGAAGGCATTTTTCTGGATCGGTGTTTTCCAGGTCTGTTCACCCACACCTTTCTGCGGAGCTAACACCACGGGTTCCAACTGAATCTCTGCATTGGCTTTGGCCATGTCGACGGCTTCTTCGGCGCACCGGGCAATGCTTTCCGGGGTCATTTCATTCGTGGCTGCAAATCCCCAGGTGCCATTGGCGATCACGCGGATACCGATGCCGTACGATTCAGAATTGACGAGGTTTTGTACCTTTTTTTCGCGGGTAAACAAGTACTGACGCAGATACCGGGCAATCCGTACGTCAGCATACGTAGCACCTTTGCTCTTGGCTGCATTCAGCGCTATGTCGGCCAGCCGTTTCTTGCCTGCTACGTCCATCCCCGGATTCATTAAATCCTCCACCGAAATTTGGCGCCCCGCCATCAATCCAGTAGGCAACAGACTAGCACTCATGCCCAAACCGGATAATTTTACAAACTCACGCCTTTTCATAGATGTAACGGGTTGTTAGGAAGTTGATTTTTTTGTCATCCCGACAAAGGAGGGATCTTCGGTAGCTGACCTAAATTTACCTGCTACCGAAGATCCCTCCTTTGTCGGGATGACAAAAACACACTTTATAATCAATCATTTATTTATCACCAGGATGATAGATTTTTTCAGCGTGTTTGTATACGTCGTCTTTGTAGAAATAAATCTCCTTGTACTGACCGTTGATATAGCCATTTACCTGATCGATATAATGCGGTGAATTCGGGTCCGAGCTGGCCCCACCTGTTAGAATAGTTTTGGCGCGAAGCTTATCCCCAAACTCAACCGCAGCGACGAACGTATTGCCAGTAATACCATACCGCTTATGGGTTTTGGGTGATTTTTTACTCACATACGCATTCAGCGACCCCATAAAACCGGGCGTAGCGGGTACACCCCAACTCAGTTTGTCATCACTGGGTTCTTTATCCGTCGTCCGCTGAAATCGGTTCGCCTGTCCCCAGGTTACCTGCCAGGTTCCAAATTCCTTTTCCAGTTCGGCTACCGCCTGAGCCAGCGCTGTTACTTGCTCCGTCGGTGACAGAAATTCCGTGGTGAGCGCGGCTCCGTTGGTCAGTGAATATTGCTCTTCGGTCGTAGCGGGTTTAGCCAGCCGGGCCATGTCCATCTGAATGATTTTTTCCAGCCAGTGTACCGTTAGCGTAGTGGCTACAGAGTTCGTATCGGTCTTGAAATTCCAGTTTTTTAGCGTTTCGATGGGCTGCGCCAGTTTGGTCTTCAGCGAGTCATTCGTTACGGTGTTATAAGCCGCAATCAGACTGGGAATAAACCGCTCCCCGCTGGGCAGATACGTATCATACGACGCCATAATTACATCATCCATCGTTGCGTTTTTCAGGGGCGTCAGTACGCGCACGGCATGAACGGCGCGGGGCGTGTGACCATCGGGCAGCATGTACGTTGGTAATTTCAGCATCACCGTATCGAGCACACCCGTTGCGTATAAAGGCGTTGAGTTACAGTTCTGGAGCCAGCCGCTGGTCGGATTTAGGTACTGCGGAATGTCTTTCAACTCGTGCGTTCCCTGCCATTCCGTTGCCGACGTCGTGCCGTCAACGGGGCGTCTCCAGTCCAGCAGTTGGTTTTTCTTCGGAACGAAGTTGCCGTGCCAATAGGCGATGTTACCGGCTTTGTCGGCATAGACGATATTGCTGCCGACCATGGCGCGGGCATTGATCGCGGTTGTAAATTCCTTCAGATTGCGCGCCTTCATCTTCAGCCAGTTCATAGCCAGCAATTCGATGTTGGGTTCGAAGGTTTTCAGGGCAATCCACCGGGTAGCCGTCGCGTAGACCACCGGCCCGTGATGGGTGCGATACGTAACAAAGGGCTTGGTCAACCACGTATCGCCTTTCTTGTAACGTAACGTGTGTGTCGTGCTATCGACGGGTTTCCAGGTGCCGTTGTAGCGGTACATCAGCTTTCCTTTTTTTCGTTCGACGGCTTCGGCATATAAATCCTTCGCATCGGAAAGCGAAACGGGGTGCATCCAGCCACAGAACTCATTAAAGCCCTGGAAGATGTTGAACTGACCCAGAAAAGGCGCCCCGTAGGAATTAAGTCCTTCCTCACTAACCATTTGAATTTCCAGTCGCCCGTAGTATTCAGCGTGAGGGTTGATGAAGAGCATCGCTTTTTTACTCTGCGTTCGGGAAGGAGCCAGGGCAAAGCCGTTGGAACCGTCGTTTTTGGGTGGTTCGGCCGTAAAACTCCGGCTATTGGTAGCCGCCTGAGCTACCTCTTTCCCGTAGAACGCTTTAAAATCCGCTTCGCCAACGTTGCTTCCACCCATGGCCGGTACGTTGTTCATCAGGATCATCCAGGGTTCAGCCCGCGTCAGCAGTTTGGGCTTAACTTCGGGATGAGTGATCAGGTAATAATTAATCCCGGCCGCGTAACCATCGCAGAGCTTTTTCAACCAGTCCGGCGTTTTTTTGTACAACTGCACCGCCTGCGCCGAGTCGATGAACATGCGCGTCCAGAGGTCTTTGTAAAGTGAGGCTTCTCCTTCAATTTCGGACGTTCGACCCAGGCGACTAATCAATGAAGTTTCTACTTTGTCGAAAAATTCTTCGCATTGCACGTACATGAGGCCAAACACCGCGTCGGCGTCAGTTTTTGCGTATATGTGCGGAACGCCGTAAGTATCTTTTACAATTTCAATGCCTTTAGCCTGCTTTTGTAACGCACTGATTTCCTGTTGAGAAAATGTCGTTTGTGCATAACCATTAAAAGCTGAAAAGCTGATTATCAGGGAAATAATATGAATGCTGAATTTTCTCATAGAGTTGAGGTACTATTTTTCCGTTCTGTGGCGGCCGACCGTCTAACATTACCAATACTTTCTGTGGCGTCGGGTTCTTCAACCCGACGTAGCGAGGTTTCTTAAAACCTCGTGAATCTCGAAAGCCCGGCGTTCGGTTTTGAGAAACCTCGCGTGTCAGGTTGAAAAACCTGACACCACGAATATTAAAACATCTACCTTTCCACAAGCTTCTGCCTAATTGTTTAAGCATAACTAGTTTAGATTATCGCTGTGTGACCCCGGTCGACCGTCCCAGCGGGGTCACACCAACCCATATGCCCTCAGCTATTTGTAAATAGTGATCGTTTCGAACAGGCTTGGAACGGAGCGAGGACTGTTTGGATTGGAGTTGATTTCATTCTGCGAGTAGATGAATCGGCCAGGCAACTGACTGCCGTTATTAGGTTTGAGCTTAACACCTAAGCCTTCGGCGCGGGTGCGACGCTCATCATCCCAGCCCAGATGCTGACCGTAGAACGTCACGTAGCGTTCTTCCAGAATTTCCCGTAACAACGCATTGTTAGCCGTAATGCCATCTTTGTTCTCGATACCACCCGCGGCAAAATCAGCCGCTACGTAGGGGTCGTATTTGTACGTACCAGCCACTTTATAGGTTGAATGCAGATACCCGCCACCGTTCAGAAAACTGCGGTACGTATTTAAATGCCCGAGAGCCACATCGAAACCTTTTCCCGAACGGAGCGCCATTTCGGCCAGCGTCAGTATGTTCTCCTGATACGTAACGAGCGGGAAACTGGCATCCCGGGCGAAAAACCCGCGAGTGGCTGTGGTGGTCAATGTATTCGGTTCGATGACACCCACCGCATTGACGCCGTTTTCGAGGTAGTAAAATTTGAACCGGGCGGTCTCATTCGTTTTGGCGTTTCCCCGATACGTAGCGGTTTTGGCCGGGTTGAGCAGTTCGGCATTGTAAGCGCCTTCGGCTGTGATACTGCCTGCCCGGATGTTGGTCAGAAAGCTATACGTCTGATTTTCGTTCACACTAGCGGTGGTGCCGTGTGTCGCGTACATCGAGTTGGCATACGTGCTCACGCCCGCCTGGGCCGCCGTATAAGCCTCGTTATATTGCTTTAAATCGAGATACAGCCGGGCTTTTAACGTATTGGCAACCTGTTTCCATTTCGTGACATCGCCACTAAAGAAAATGTCGCGGGTGCCCACGGTTCCGATACCCGATTCCAGGTCTGCAATCCCATCGTTCAATTGCGCGATGAGCTTGGGGATCAGTTCGGCCTGCGTTTCGAAACGGGGGTTAGCATATGTAGCGGAGTTGGCTGCTTCGGTAAACGGGGCGTCTCCCCAAAGCTCCGTAACTGTGCCAATGTTCTGGGCCTGAATGATTTTGGTGATTCCGGTCATGACACGGTTGCCCAATTGATTCGCTTTCTCGATCGTCCGTACGGCATTTTTATTGACACCCGTATAGAACAGGTTCCAGTCGTCGTCGAAATTGGCGGCTGTAATTTGATATTGTCCCCACGTACCGAATTGCTGGAAGGCACCGAAGCCGTATCCCGTCCAGACGGTCGTTAATCGGCTAGCCATGCCTTCCTGAGCGGCAATATGGGCAATCTGCGTACCCGCAAAAACATACTCGGCCGAAGCATCCGTTGGGTTATTTAAATCCTGGTTCATGTCGGCCACAATCGACTCGCATGAGAACGAAGCCAGGCCAATCAGGGCAGCAAAAATGGTTTTATAGCGAAGTTTCATAGTTCCTTTGATAATTTGGGAGGAAGGAGGAGAGGGAAGAAGGGGATGAAATGGAGAAGGTAGTAAGCCTTTCCTCCCCTTCCTCCCTCTCCTCCGTTAATAATTGATTTTCAGGCTGAAGACCAGCGATTTGGTACTTGGATTGTTGAAATAGTCCACGCCCCGAGCGTTGCCAACACCTGATACGTTGGTTTCGGGATCGATACCCACAACTTTGGTCCAGAGTACTGGATTCCGGGCCGTTACGCCGAAACTGACGGATTCCAGCTTCGTTTTTTTGCGGAAACCCGGAGAGTTGAGCTGATAACCCAGCGTGATCTCACGAATTCGCGTCCAGCTGCCATCCCGCACGAATTGCTCAACCAACTGGCCTGAGTGCCCACCAAGTGAGGTATAAAACGATTGGTCCAGTAAAACAGGCCCACCACCGTAATTGGCTATGTTACCCCGTAACGTTGTTCCCGATTTGAACAGCGTCCCGGCATAGTTATACGTATCCTGCGCCAGCGTTACTTCGTTGCCTACGTCGGCATACGTACCGAAATTGACCAGCACACCCCGTGTACCTTCATAGAAATCACCACCCTGGAAGGTTTCAAACAAGAGGTTCAGCGACAGTTTTTTGTAAGAGAGGTTCGTACCAAAACCACCTCGCCAATCGGGGTTTGGATCGCCCACGATGCCCAGCGTCGTGCTTAATTTAGGGAAGCCTGTTGGGGTCAGGTTCATCGACCCATCGTCATTTCGTTGGTAGGTTCCTCCGTAGAAAGACGACAATGCATCACCTACGTGCGCAACCGTGCTCAGCGCACCGCCCGTAAACGTAATGATTTCGGTGCCGCCCAGATTGGTTACCCTGTTGCGGTTCTTGCTCCAGTTGGCAAACACATTCCAGTTGAAGTCATTTTTCTGGAGTACGTTCAGGTTGAATTCCAGCTCCATCCCTTTGTTCTCCATGATACCCGCATTCGTATATTTCTGGCTGTATCCGGTCGAACCCGCCGATGAAACCTGAAGCAGTAAGTCCCGAATCTGGTTCTGGTAATACGTATAACCTACGGTCAGCTTGTTCTTGAAAAAGCGAAAATCAGCACCCACTTCCCACTCCGTTTTCCGCTCGGGAAGGAGGTTTGGATCGCCCTGGGTAGCGCTTTCGACGTAAGCACCCCCGTAACCCGAACCCGTCAGTGTCGTGGCCCAGCTACTGAAAGAGGCCGCTATGTATGGGGTGGTGTTCCGATACGGTTCGGGCTGGATACCCACAATACCGAATGAAGCCCGCAACTTGCCGAATGACAGCGGGGTACCCCGGAACACTGGCAACTGGCTGAACTGCCACGCTACGTCCGCTGATGGGTAGTAGAACGTCGATTTTGATGCGCTGCCGAACGTAGAGCCCGATTCACTGGCTAGTGATCCGTTGACATACAGTTGGTTATAGAATCCCAGATTTACCGTCGAGTACAAACGGGCCGTTCGGCGATGCGTTTCCGTATTGAACGGAAGGTTATTGGCGGCAATGGAGTTGGCAAAGTTCGGTGGGGCTTCTTCCAGAATGAAGTTGTTCATCGTGCCGCCCAACAGATTGTACCGACGGTCATTGACGTTGAAACCGACAATTAACGTACTGGTGAAGTTTTCGCCAAAATCCTTGCTGGCCCGGCCAATCACGTCCAGATTCATTTCCTTCTCCGAAATAGTTCGTTGGTCGTAGTTACCGGCTCCCGAGTTTTCCACCGACGATACGGGGTTATTGGTTACCCGACGATCGCTGAACATGTCGATGCCACCCCGGGCCGTGATACTAAGCCAGTCTTTCGGCGTAACCACTAATTCGGAGTTCATGATCAGCCGATCGACTTCGGAAAAGTTGGTCAGCTCATTGATCGTCCAGAGAGGATCATTGTAGCTCGGGTTAGCCGAAGCGCCCAGATAATTCCGGTACGATCGTTGCCGGTTCCGAATGGCAGCAGCTGTTGGCGATGAGAAATAACTTCCTTTCCAGTACCGGCTGTCGAAATCGGGTGCGGAACGTAGCATTCCCAGATACAACGCGCTGGTATTATCCCCTTTCTGAATCCGGTTGGATGTGGTTCGGATGTAGTTCGCATTGGCCGACGCCCGGACAATATCATTGAATTGACGGCTGGAATTGAAACGGACGGAATTCCGCTTGTAATCGCTCAGCCCCGAAAAAATTCCCTGCTGGCTCAGATTGCCCAGGCTTAGGTAAAAGTTGCCTTTATCGTTGCCTCCGCTCAGGCTGATGTTGTTGTCGTAATACGTACCGGTTCGGAAAATGGCATCCCGACGCGCTTCGTTGTATGTCTCTTTCGAATTTTTCGTAAGGATCGGGTAGAATGTTTTCCCCTGATACGACTCGAAGCGGGCACCGTTCATGTTCACCGCATCGTCGGCTCCCGAACGATTGGCAATCTTGTCGCCCCAGGAATATTGCGTGGTTGGGTTATAAACCCCTAACGATCCCTGTCCGTAGGCTTCCTGTAGTGGGTGCAATACGTTGACTTTATCAAAGGAAGCGGTTGAGCTAAAGCTGACATTCAGTTTATTGTCCGCATTTCCCCGCTTCGTCGTGATCACAATAACGCCGTTAGCCGCGCGTGATCCCCATAAACCAGCGGCCGAAGCCCCTTTCAGAATCTGCATGCTGGCAATATCCTCCGGGTTGATGTCGTTCAGGCGGGATTGCTGCGCTACGCCCCCCCGTGAATCCCCCGAGGTGCTGTTGCTCATCGGAACCCCGTCAATAATGATCAGTGGCTGGTTGGAACCCGTAATGGTGTTCTGTCCACGAATCTGGATATACGAACCCGCCCCCGGATCGCCCGTTGATCGGGAAATCAGGACGCCCGCTGCTTTACCCGCTAGTCCGTTGATAACGCCCGTTTCGCCGGAGCGTTTGATATCTTCGGGTTTAACGGTGGCTAACGTAGAACCCAGCCGGTCTTTTTCCTCTTTGAAGCCCAGCGCCGTAACCACCACTTCGTTAAGCTGTTTGGAGTCGGCAACCAGTGTTACGTTAATGTTCGTCTGCGTACCGACCTGAATTTCCTGCGAGACGTAGCCCAGAAACGAGAAAATCAGCGTACTTTCTCCGGACGGTACGTTCAGGGTGTAATTGCCTTCAGCGTTTGTTGAAGTGCCAGTCGTTGTTCCTTTTATGGTGACGTTAACGCCCGGCAGCGCCAGTCGATCTTCCTGCGCCGTCACCTTCCCTTTGATGAGTATGGCAGTCGGTACGTTGGTCGTTACGGAGGATACATCCTGGCTGGATGCTGTACGTTTCTCATTTTTGGCGAAATGAACACCATCTCCTTTTTCCGGGAGCCGGTTCTGGGCATTGGCAGTCGTTACCGTCGCAGCGGAAACCACTAAATAGCCTAAGACCCGTATTCTGTTTTGTAATGGTAATCTCATTGCTTTCAATCAGTTAGTCGGTTGTTTATCGGCAAACGCTACGCGGGTACTCGTTTGTAAAAGAAGTGCTAGGCCTGATGGGGTTTCAGACGATCTGCCCCAGAACCAGGGACAGGGAGGCAGCTATATTCAGCCATTGTATCCAGGGCCGGAACTGACCCATCGTTGACACATCGGGATTTATTTCTTTCTCGGCTTCGCGATCCATGTAAGCCCTCGCCAACTCATCCAGCTTCCCCTGTTTAAGTAAATCCAGAAATACCTCCAGCTCATGATCGGTGGCCATATTATTGACATAGCGTTCAAATAAGGTTTCTAGAAATTTGCGCTCATTCATTGGATTTTGGCTTTATCACTCAGAAGACAATCGAACCAGGCGGTCGGGTACCCCAGGATCGAAAAAATTTTTTCTGATGGCTTATAATAGGATTCGGGGCGAGTCTGGCATGGAGAGAGAAAGGAAATTAATCGGCGGATGAACAACTCAAAAGAATCTTGCTATACATTTGCTCCGTCATGAAAAATGCGCTGATCGTTCTCCTGCTTTTTGCGACGCTGCTGCCAACGGTCAGCCAGTGGGGAACGATTGCGTATTATCATGTCAATAAGGATTACATTGCCCGGGTTCTCTGCGAAAACCGCGATAAACCCCAACTGCACTGCGATGGCCAATGCTACCTGGCCAAACAACTGAAAGCACAGCAGGACAAACAGGATAAGGAAACGACTGAGCGCGTGCAGAATACGCCGGTCGTGCAACTCTTCTGGGAGGCTGGACACTTATTCGAGTTCAATCCGAGATGGGTTGAGTTGCCTGCGTTGGGCGTGCCCTCTTATCAATTTCCTTCTTACGCTTCTCCCTTAGTGGATCTGTTACGTCCACCTCAAGTTTAGATCGATTAATTCCTGGTAAGAACAACAATTCAGGCACCTGTTGACAGGTGTTGGATTGGCTTATTCCATTTTTCTATCTAAACTAAAATCTTCTGTGAACATGTATAAAGTTCTCATAACCGCTTGGTTATGGGCTACCACTACGGGCTGCGTATGGGCGCAGTCGGTCAGACAAGGGCTTGTTTTCGATGCTCAGACCAAAGAACCACTTCCGGGTGTAACGCTGGCAACGGCTGACGGTAAATTCGGTACGATCACGGACGCCAATGGCCGGTTCTCCCTGATCAATACGATAGCCAAAATCACGGTGTCAGCTGTAGGTTATCGGCGGCAGGAAATCGACGTAGCGTCGGACCAACCGCTACGTATTGCCCTGGAGTCAGCCGTGGAGGATTTGCAAACGGTGGTCGTGACGGGTAGCCGTGAAGCCGCGCTACGTACCGAAACGCCCATGGCCATCTCCAGACTGTCGCCCAGACTGATTGAAGAAACCAAGCCAACCGCTATTTACGAGGTGATCAATAAAACGCCGGGGGTACTGATGGTAAATCTGGGAAACGAGCAGCACATGATGGCGATTCGGCAGCCAATGACCACTAATTCGTACTTTCTGTACATGGAAGACGGCGTACCGATTCGGCCGATGGGTGTGTTCAATCACAACGCGTTGCTCGAAATGAATCAGTTTACGGTCAGTTCGATTGAAGTGGTGAAAGGACCCGTCTCGTCGATTTACGGACCAGAAGCGGTAGGCGGTGCCGTGAACTTCGTTACCCAGCGACCAACGGCTGTACCGACGGCTCGTGTTGGCATACAGGCTGATCAATGGGGTTACCAGCGGCTTCAGTTTGGCGCAGGTGCCCGTCAGGGTAAGTTTGGGATTTATCTTGGCGGCTTTTTATCGCGGCAGCGTAATTCATGGTTAGCGAGTTCCGATTACAATAAATCCTCTTATTTCGCCCGGCTCGAATACGCCTTTTCACCGCGCACCCGTCTGACCGGTACGTTCTCGTACAATGATTACAACTCACAGACCAGCGGCAATGTCGACAGCACGGCTTTTTTTGCCCGACAGTACGTCAGCACAACCGATTTTACGTATCGAAAAACCTACTCACTACGTAGCCGTCTGACGCTGGAGCATGACTGGGGAAATGGACAGTCAGGTGCATCGGCGCAGTCGTTTATCACCGCTTTTGTGCGCGACAATAGCATCGGGCAAAATCCGACCTACTCAATACGCTGGACAAGTGGTTCGTCAACCGCTACGGGGCAGATTAACAGCAACGATTTTAAAAGTTACGGAGTCATTGCTCAGCACACCCAACCCCTGAATTTTCTGAACAGTAAACTCATAGTTGGCACTACGCTCGATCTTTCACCGAACACGTATTACGCCTACCAGACGGAGTTGGCTGCCGAACTACGACCTGACAAGCGATCAGTTCTGAAATATACGCAGCTACGTGAACGGCCAGATCTGCAACTGGCCAACTACCAGGCTGATATTCACAACGTAGCAACGTATCTGCAATATGATTTCGAGCCGATACACAAACTTCGACTGTCGGCCGGGCTACGATACGACCAGATGGCTTTCGATTACACCAACGCGCTTGACAATAGTTCGGGAGGAAAAGCCTATAGCCAGGTAACGCCCAAGTTCGGCGCTACGTACGATCTGGGAAGTGGTAAAGGACCATCCAGTCTGGGATTGTACGCCAACTTCGCCAAAGGATTTTCGCCACCGGCGCTGACCGCGATTTTCCTGAAACGGACCACGCCAACCGCTGCCGGGGATTTGTTCTACTACAACCTGCAACCCGCTCAATTCGACAACCTGGAAATTGGTGGCTGGGCCTCGCTGCTACGTAACAAAGTTTACATCGACGGGGCGATTTACCAGATGAACGGAACCAACGAACTACTCAATATTCGCCTGCCCGACAACTCATTCGATTACCAATCGGCGGGGCGAACGTTGCACCGGGGTGTTGAACTAGGCGTTACGTATCGACCGTCGAAGCAGGTGTTTTTTCGGTTCGGTGGTACGTATGCGGTGCATCGGTTCATCGAGTTTACACTCAGTCAGCGCGCTTCCGATGTTGTACAGAACGTAAATGGAAAAGACATGCCGTCGGCTCCGCGTGCGCTCTGGAATACCGAAATCAGCTATTACCCAGCCTGGTTTAAAAATTTCCGGGCGTCGGTGGAGTGGCAACACGTATCGGGCTGGTACCAGAATCAGATCAATACGGTCCGTTATGACGGTTATGACTTCGCCAATGTTCGGGCCGGTTATCAGTGGCGAGGTGTCGAGTTGTTTACCAACGTACTGAACGTAACCAATGCTCTGTTCGCGAGCAACGCCACACGCGGCAATAACGCCACGGATCGCACGACTTATAACCCGGCGGCACCCCGCACATTCGTATTCGGTATTCAGTATACTTTTTCCGGAAAATGATTATGACCTATTCCTTTCTATTTTCTATCCTTGGTTGGTTGCTAGTCTTACTGCCTGCCACCGAAACAACCGTTTCTGATTCTCAATTCGTTGGTGCCGTACCTCGCCTGACGACCGATGCGGCCGGAAATCCATTGCTGAGCTGGGTTGAGAAAGCCGGTGACAAAGGAGCGTCATTCTACTTCGCTGTATCGAAAGACGGGGGACAAACCTTTGGCTCGAAAATTCAGGTGAAAGCACCGTCAACTATCTCGTCGCACGCGGAAGGTATGCCTAAAATAGCTGTGAAAGCTGATGGTACGTTACTGGCTGTTTTCGAAGTGCCCCGTCCAACGCCGGAGTCGCGCTTTGCCGGGGATTTGCTGTATACGATGTCAACAGATAACGGGAAAACCTGGATGGAGCCTAAGCCCATTCATCAGGATGCATCGCCGGGGAAAAGCCATTCATTCAGTGATCTTACACGATTGCCCAACGGTGAAATCGGCGCGGTCTGGCTTGATGAAAAACGACCGGGTCAGGAAGGTCGTCCGGTGGTGTTTGCGCGAACGACCAAAGAACAAGGCTTCGGAGGAGCTGTTCTGGTCGATGAAAACGCCTGCCAGTGCTGCCGTACGAATGTGTTTGTCGATGCACAGAAACGTATCCATTTGACGTATCGCGATTTACAGTCTGCCAAAGGCGGGGAAGTGGCCTATCGGGATATCAGTACGTCGATTTCGAGCGATGGTGGTAAAAGCTTCAGTAAACCGAAGGTTGTTTTTGCGGATCGCTGGCAAGTCAATGCCTGTCCACACGCAGGACCGGTAGTCGCGCAATTGGGTAACGACGTATTGACAACCTGGTTTTCGGGGAAAGAGGATGCCATCGGACTGCGGTTAGCGCGTAGGGATTCCGATAAGCTGGTTTCGAGCGTATTCTCTGATCGGGCCCGACATCCGCAGATCGCGTCAAATGGGCAGCGGCTCATGTGGGTTTGGGATGAGTCGATCTCCCGGGATGGGTCTGGCGAAATGGGTTCCTTCGTGCAGCGAATCGGTATGCGAACGTTTGACGGAAACGTAGTCAGCCCCACAACATACCTTACATCCGACTCCGTTAACGCGACATATCCCGCCGTGATGATTACGAAAACAGGTACACTGGTGGCGTATGAACAGGTAACAGAAAAGGAGAATCCAGTGATTACGTTTCGGCTGCTAACGAACTTATAAAGGTATCATGGGCTTCAGCCCGTGTTATAGATTAGCTACACGGGCTGAAGCCCATGATACCTTACCCTTATCAATTAGCTAATTATAGATAAGTAATTATCACTAACAATACGCCTGACTGTCGTGTTTTAGAGGTAGATTAAAATCAGATTAAAGAATAGCGAGTTCGTTTCGATAAGCTTGTTAAATTTAGACGTCGTTGATGGGCCAGTACAAAGAGATACTATGCGAGTTTTGATTGTTGAAGATGAGTGGGAGGTGGCTGCGCTAATTAAAAGTGGTTTGGAAGAATACGACTTCCAGGCCGATACGGCGGGTAACGCCATGGAAGCTCAACAGCAACTGGCTGAACGCGATTATGATACGGTCATTCTGGACGTAAATCTGCCGGTTATCAATGGGTATGATCTGTGCCGGATGATCCGGAATAAATTTGAGACTTTACCGATTCTGATGCTAACAGCCTTTGGCAGCACGGATAACAAAGTGAGTGGCTTCGACGCGGGTGCCGACGATTACCTGGTGAAACCGTTCGAGTTTCGCGAGCTGGTAGCCCGGCTGCGTGCGCTCAACCGACGTAACAGCGTTGTTTCACAAGAGCTGACTGCCCTTAAAATGGCTGATCTTGAGCTGAATCTGCAAAGTAAAACCGTAAAACGGGGGAATCATAAACTGTTATTGACCGCTCGTGAACTGGCCCTGCTCGAATTTTTTATGAAGAACCCGAATCGGGCCCTTAGTCGAAACGAAATCATGGAACACGTCTGGGATCTTAATTTCGATACGGGCACCAACGTAGTGGATGTGTATGTGAATTACCTGAGGAAAAAAATCGATAAGGATTTTCCGGTCAAGCTGATTCATACGATCAGCGGAATCGGTTATATCATGCAAATTGCTGAAGATTAACGCATGAAGATACGTTCTCGACTGTCGATCACCTTTGTGGGTGTCGTTGCCGCTATTCTGTTGCTGTTTTCGTTTGTGGTGTACGCCACCGCCGAATATTTTCGGCAGCGGGATTTCTACCTTCGCTTGAGCGATAAGGCAAAAAATACGGCCCGGCTGCTGCTGGATGAGGACGAGATTAATACCCGGATGCTGCGGATTATTGAACGAAATAACCTCACTGCGTTACCTGAGGAGCAGATCAATATTTACAATCAGAACAATCAGATTCTTTATTCGACACGGGATAGTTCCATCGTAAAGGACGAGGTTCTTAGCCTCATTCGGAAAAAGAAAGAATTATTTTTTCGCCGAAACCGGGCTGAAGTGGTTGGGTTCACCTACTTGCACGGCGGGCAGGAATACGTATTGGTAGCTTCCGCTTACGACGAATACGGGATTGAAGAAATCGGGCATCTGGGTACGATCATGGTGGTGGGGCTGGTTTGTAGCCTGGCGCTTGTGGGCGCCATTGGGTGGGCCTACGCCGGTCGTTCACTCCAGCCAATCTCGGAAGTTGTGCGCCAGGTTGATCAGATCACGGCGTCTAATTTGAATCAACGCGTAACGGCGGGCAATGACCACGATGAGGTTGCCCAGCTAGCTCATACGTTCAACCTCATGCTTGATCGGGTGCAGGAAGGGTTTGAGGTGCAGCGAAATTTTGTGGCCAACGCATCCCACGAACTACGTACACCCCTGACGATCATTACGGGCCAGATCGAAGTAACCCTGCTGAAACGTCGTACGGTCGAAGAACACGAAGCCAAATGGAAATCGGCGCTGGAGGTCATTCAGCGCATGAACAAACTGACGAATAACCTGCTCAATCTAACACTGGTTAGTCTGGAGGCAACACCCTTGAAATTCAGTCAAGTAGCTATCGATGAGGTGATTTATCAGGCGGCCCAGATGCTTATGAATCGACAACCTGATTACTCGGTTGTTTTCTCGTTTGACGGCGAAATCGAGAAGATTCAGCCTTCACTCACCATCGAAGGTAATACGTCGCTGTTGTACTCGGCTTTTTTCAATCTGATGGAAAACGGCTGTAAGTTTTCGGAGAAGAAACGAGTCGATGTCGTGCTTGATGCCAATGCCCAATGGATAACGATTGCGTTTAAAGACGAGGGGGTTGGCATTGCGGAAGACGATATCAAAAATATTTACGAGCCTTTTTTTCGCGCGCAGAATGTGAAGCGCATTCATGGACATGGCGTCGGACTGCCGTTAACGTACCGGATTATCCAGCTTCACCGTGGGCAGATTCAGGTGGCTTCCGAACTCGATAAAGGCACTACGTTCGTGGTACGTCTGCCCAAAAAATTCTAATCGTTTTCTAATCAGCTTCTAATTGGTTTCTCATTGCCTTCTAACCAGCCCTTAATTAAAGGAGTGATTAATTAAAAGAACTTTGTTGTGTGAATTTCTGAGTGGAACTATAACCCATTTTGAATCATGAACAACAACGGCAACTCGAAGAGAAGAGGGAATAAACTAGTCAATTGGATAACTGTTTGGGGGTTGATTTTTGGATGCATTGCGTTCAATCTGTACTTCGACAACCGACAGACCCGCCTGGAAAAAAAATACTACCGCACGCAGTTTGAGGTCGAAAGTCAACGGGCTGATTCACTGCACAGAGCGGCTCTTCAACTGGAGCATCGGCTTCGGCAAATAGAGTCAGGAACTACGGAAAAAGTGTCCGTAAGCCAGCCGACTACGTCTGCAAAATCATTGGTGACAAGCGAATTATAAGACTATAACCAATCGCTACTCAATGTTCTCACTGAAGAAAAAGACCTGCCCAGTAAGGTTGTGGTATACTTGATTTGAGCGTCATTCACAAGTGCACCATGACCTGCTGGCGTAGGCACAAAACAGGTTTATACAACCAGAAATTGGCATGAATACGAAGTCAACGTTTTTTCAATCAATCGATCTAAGCAACCTTCAGGGTGATATCCGGGGGGGCGCGATCTCCTTTCTGGTAGCGGTTCCATTGTGTCTGGGGATCGCCCTGGCGTCGGGAGCTCCGCTTTTTGCCGGTATCATTGCTGGTATTGTCGGTGGACTGGTCATTGGACTCGTCAGTCGCTCGGCAGTAAGTATTTCGGGTCCGGAAGCGGGTCTGATTGTTGTTACGTTAAGCGCCATTCAGTCACTGGGTTCATTTCCGGCTTTTCTGCTGGCTACGTGTATAGCGGGCCTGATTCAGATTGGTCTGGGATACGCTCGTGCTGGTATCGTCAGTAACTTTTTCCCCTCGTCTGTCATTAAAGGGATGCTGGCCGGTATTGGTATCATTCTGATCATAAAACAGTTACCGCACTTAGTTGGCTACGACGCCGATGCGGCCGAAGGATTTGCCCTGTTTCAGCCTGGTGGTTTCAACATCATTGAGCAGCTCCAAATGGCCCTCGGCCAGTTTAGTGGAGTAGCCATTATGATTGCATTAACATCGCTAGCGGTGTTTTATTTGTGGGAACAGCCCAGTTTTCGACAGAAGGCATTCGCCAGAAACGTACCGGCTGCGCTGGTCGTTGTCGTACTGGGTATCAGCTTGAACGAACTCGTTCGCGTTGCTTTTCCGCCCTTGGTATTACGCGGCAATCACCTGGTTCAACTACCCGTTCCTGAAGGGGTTCAGGCGTTTTTTCAGCTGTTTACGTTCCCCGATTTTTCGCAGTGGACTAATCCGTTAGTTTATACATCGGCCGTTTCTATTGCGCTGGTAGCAAGCCTGGAAGCGCTGCTGGCCATTGAGGCTTCGGACGAACTGGACCCGATCAAACGGAAAACACCGGCCAACCATGAGCTAAAAGCACAGGGTGTTGGGAACATCATTAGTGGACTGATTGGCGGGATTCCGGTAACGTCGGTTATTGTGCGAAGTTCGGTGAGTATCAACGCCGGTGCACGTACCAAACTGGCTGCCTTACTTCACGGAACACTGTTGCTGGTTTGTGTCGTAACGCTGCCTACGTTGCTGAACAAAATTCCGTGGGCGAGCCTGGCGGCTATTCTGTTGGTGACTGGTTATAAACTGGCCCGAATTGAAGTCTTTAAAGCGATTTTCGCGGAAGGCCCTTCGAAATTTATCCCATTCGTGGTAACGATCCTGGCAATTTTACTGACTGATTTGCTGACGGGTATCGGCATCGGGATGGCTACGGGCATTTTCTTTATCCTGCACGAGCATTACCAAAATACGCACCGTGTTAAAATGGATCTGGATCACGGTGTTAAACGAATCCAGGTGAGTTTGGGTGAGCACGTTTCGTTTTTGAGCAAAGCCAAACTAGTAAAGCTACTGAAGAGTGTTCCCGATAATGCAATCATAGAAATTGACGGAAGCAGCTCATCGTATATCGACAGCGACGTGATTTCCACCATTGAGAATTTCGGCGTTGCCGCTCGTCAACGGAATATTCAGGTTATCTTTTTACCAAGTTCAATCAGCGATCCGACACCCGTTTACACGCCGAAGGATCTGTTCAATACGTACCGACGCAGTGACGTAAAGCTTAATCTACACACTACGCCTGTTAGAGGCTAGGTACATGAAAATTATCCGTAACCTCTGTGCACAGGCAAAAAGCGGAATCCCATCAATCGAGCAAAAGATTTGCGATTGATGGGATTCCGCTTTAGACTATCAAAAAATTAGCTATTGAAGTCAGCTGTCCAAACCAGCCTGGAGTCGCTCGAATTGTTTTTTCAGGTCGATTAAATCAACGGTTATTACGTACCATATAATCTCGTAATCTACGCCGAAATAGCCATGAATGAGTCGGTTTCGGAAACTAACGACACTATGCCAGGGAATATGGCTGTTGTTCTGCTGAAAATCTTTCGATAATTGGTTAGCGGCTTCACCAATTATTTCGAAGTTTCGTTCAACAGCTTCAACCGTACGTCTATCAGCCAGGAATGATTCATAAATAAGCCCACTTGTATAGCTTTCGATTTTTGCAATGGAGGTTAGAATATCGGCTATCAGTAAAGCTGGAATACGCTTAGACATCAATCAAGTCGGGTTCAATGGCGGCAAAATAAGCTGGTTTTATACCGTTTCGGGAAACCAGATCAACGTGTCTGTCTAAAAGTTGCTCAAGTTCTTGCGCTAGTTCGAAAAATTTTAAACCAACGGGTTGACTAAATTCCACTAAAATATCAACATCACTATCGGGTGTAGCTTCGTTTCGGGCATACGATCCAAATAGAGCAAGCCGTTGGATTGGGTAACGAGCTGCTAGTTGTGACCGATTCTGCGCCAGCAAGCGTCGAGTATCCTGCAATGCGTTCATAAGTCGCCAATTCGTTTTAGACAAAAATAATAATTTCTACATCAGGAGATACTGGCTTTCAAAAACAGCTCTTTTAATCAGAGCTTTACTTGCAGAGTTATGTATACGCTACGTCCGTCGGAAGGCAGAATGCCCGGCCCCGGATAGCCGGTAGCCCGGCGGGTAAAGTAAGCTTTATTTGCCAGGTTATTCAGACTACCCTCCAATCGAAACCGACGGAACTGGTAGGATAGGCTGGCGTCCATAATCGTATAGGCTGGAATCAGACCGATAACCGCCGAAACACCACCGTCGCGGGCATTCGTTGCATCGGAAAACTGATCCGATAAGTGCGTGTATTGAAATGACGCTTTCAGGTTTTTATAGCCTAACCGAACCCCACTTTTCAGATTTATATCCGGTACAAATTCCACCTGATTACCGACCACCCCGGCGATTTCACTCGCTTTATACGTCGAATGAATCAACGCTACGTTAGCGAATAAAACGCCACTTAGATTGGCGTTTGACGGATTGACCAATCGCAGAAAATCAGCTTCGGCGTACGATTCCAGTCCCATAATAACCGCCTGGCCAATGTTGCCCCGACGACGCAGGACCCGGTCGTTCTGGTCGTAGAACTGTACTTCCCCAATGCGGTTATTGTAGTTGAGGTAAAACAGACTAACGTCGAAATTGTACAGTGTCGTTTGCGTGCTACGTATCCCGGCGTCCAATGAGTACCCTTTTTCATCCTGTAGGTTAGGGTCAATTACCTGAGAGGGGTTGGCAATTCGCATGTCGCTGAACGTAATGGAACGATAATTCTGCGAAAGATTACCGTAGATATCAAGCTGGGCTACTGGTTTATAACTGATGCCGATGCCTCCCAGCACAAACTGCCGGTTGTTGGTCCGGGCTTCGCTGGTGCGAACGGAGTTGATAATATTTCCGGCCAAATCGCGCGCAATGGTGCCATAAAAGCCATCGGCTGTCGTATGAATGTACTCGTAGCGAAGCCCAGGTGTAATGGACAGTTTATCACCAATATAAAAAATGTTTTCCGCAAACAGCGCTACGTTCCGATTCGGGAATTGGTAGTCTGATGCGATGGCCTGCTCATTATCGATAAAGTTGAAATTGGCGTCTTTGCCAGTGCTGCCTAATCCCTGGATGCTGTGATTGTACCCATGATAATACCGGCCTCCCACCAGCAAAACGGCCTGCTTTTTACCAACGTAGTACCGCTTCAGGTACCGCGCTTCAGCACCGTAGTTCTGAAAGTCGCCTTTGATTAAATCGCGTTCGCTCATATCGTCGATACTCGCTACGCGGTTTGGGCGGAAACCCAGCGAATAGCGATAGGCGTATAAGCCAAACAGCCTCAGATTTAACTCGTTATTGGCATTGACTTTATGATCGAAATGCAACGCGGGCATGGTCCAGTTTACCTTGAACCAGTTCCGTTCCCGATTGCTTTGCCGTGGATTTTCGGCGAACATAGCATCGGTCAAGCCACCGGGTTGCTGCGCTAAGTAGCTCATCTGGGTAATGTCGAAACCCAGCGTTGTTTGTTCCGAAAAGCGGTAATCGATATCGGCGAAAGCCGTGTAGTTGGTAAAGTGGGAATTCGGTCGCCAGCCATCGCCTTTTTTGTATTGGAAGAACGTGTAATAACTCAGTTTTCCAATCGTACCGCTGGCGCTGGTGAAGGCATTATAAAAACCAAATGACCCAATCGTTTGCCGGGCTGTTAGCTCGAACGTACGATCGGTAATGGGCTTTTTCATCACAAAGTTGAGCAAGCCACCAAACTGCGTACCATATTGAAGCGAAGCCGCACCCCGCACAATCTGAATACGACCAACTCCTTCAATCGGTGGTGTATAATAGCTTTCTGGATAGCCTAACGCATCGGCGCTGATGTCGTAGCCGTTCTGCCGGACGTTGAAATTTGAACTCCGGTTCGGATCGAGTCCGCGACCGCCAACGCTCAATTGCAAGCCTGCGCCTTCGTTCTCCCAGATGTTCAAACCGGCCACCCGCGCATAAATTTGTCGGGCGTTGTTGGTCGACAAATTCGCTACCAATTGCTCTGGGATAATCACTTCTGATTTCTTGCCTTCGTAAATGCCCATGCTTTCAACACCCCGCATCCGCGTAAATCCAAAATCAGACTGCTTGTCCGTAACCGTCACTTCGCTCAGCGTTTCGAGCCGACTGGCCAACTGAATCACTACGTACTGATCGCGTTCGGCAAGATTTACCGAGATTTTGGCAGACTTAAAATCAGGCGAACTGGTATGCAATACGTAGTGCCCATTCGGCAGATCGGTAAACGAAAACTGGCCCAGGCTATCGGTTAAAACAGAGCGCTTACCATTGTTCAGATAGATGGTGCATCCGGTTACAGCCACACTGTCCTGCCTGCTCAGTACCGTTCCCGAAAGCCGATGTTGAGCGAGAACGGTTACCGTATTGACTAAAAAAAAGAAACAAGTGGCTGATTTAATAAGTAATCGATGGTGCCCGTGTTGTCGGGTTCTTAAACCCGACAGAGTGCGGTTTCTCAAAAGCGAATGTCTAAGACGGTTCAGACGGTTTTGAGAAACCACACTCGTCAGGTTTAAGAACCTGACGTCACTTGTTGAATGCAGGTCAAAAAAACTAAAAACCGTAAATCGTATCATTGAAAGAGGTGATCCATGCTTTATGTTGGAATGATTCCTGTTCATTGGCCAGATCGACGTTTGGATCAATCAGTGGTCGGCCCATCCGTCCGTTCAGGGCTACGTAAGAATCGACGTAGACTTGTGGTGAACGAAAACCATGCCGGGCGTAATAGTCGCGCAGCAAGTGAGCATACTGAAGCATCATATCCGGCTGCGTCGACATCATTTTTTCCTGCAAAGGCGTCAGAAATTCGGTGTTGTTGACAATGATGCGGTTTCCCGAATTGTCTTTTACGGTGAACTGGGCATACCCGGCTTTCTCCATCAACATCACGCGCCAGGAAAACCGATAACCTTGTTCGGTCCAGAACAACTCGCCTGGATAAAGCAGATACCGAAAGGGAAACAGCAACTGAATCGTAAAGAAGACGGCGAAGCTGATTAGAATCGCCTTCGTTACAAGTGGCTGGTACGTATACCCTCGATACGGCCGCATAAATCGGGTTGATGCGGAGAACCAAACGCCTATCTGATCAATAATTATCTGGTGAAAGTCCGCTGAGAAAAAGATCAGCGCCGTTACGATCATGATGTATGGAAACATGCCGATGGGAAAGAGTAGCGCCGTTAACCCATGAAAAATCACTACCGCTACGTAGGCCCAGGGACGTGTTCGGCGGTTCAGGAGTAGAAACGGAATACTCAAATCGTATAGACAGCCGAACCAACTGAATACATACGGAATCCAGTGGTAGTTGAACAAAAAACCAACCATCGGAATGTCGTTATGAGCCGGTAGCCAGATACGTAACGGGAGCGCATGAAATAGCCAGTCACTGTTTAGTTTCGCCAGTCCCGCGAAGAAATACAATAGCGCGACGAATAACTTAAGTGAATCGATGCACCACGCTGGAATTCGGTCGGCCAACAGCGTGCGACGGCGATATGCGTCAGCGGAAAAATACGCGTGAGCCGGTAAGAAAATGAGCAGTAAGCCAACCATACTCGTGAAATAGTAATGGTTCAGGTACGTGCTTTTGTCGATCAATTCAATGTACGTAAAGCTGACAAACAACCCAATAATGGCTACCCGATAGAACAGTCCCAGGGCCACAAGCAAGGCTGACAAGCCGCAGACCGCAAAGAGCAGATAAGTATTCTGACCCAGTGCATGCACAAACTCAAAGCCGTAGAACGGGAAAAAGTAACGGGGCTTTACGTACAATTCGTCAATCCAGCCCTTACTCCAGAAACGAACAATGCTCCCGAAGAGCATTAGTCCGAACAAGATTCTGAAAACCGCCAACGGAGCCGCCGAAGTCGTTTTGCGAAGATAGTTTCGCATACTTATTAATTATCACTGATGGCTGCTTAATTAATCTCCATCATTATCTGTGTACGTAATGGTAATGCTCATGGCCGTCGTCATGTCAACTTTGAGCATCCGAACGGCTTTTTGCATGCGCGTGTAGACTTCAACCACTGCAGCCGTATTGGTCTTTACCTCGTCGGAGAGATTCGGTTTTAATACGTTAAGCTGCTGGTTCGTCAGGTCAAATTGTTTGTTGATAATATCGACCAGCGATGTACCGGTGCTGCTGTCTTTAGCACCCAGCGAATTCAGGTACGTTTTTAGACCAGGCCCTTCCTGCCCGGTTTTTACGTTCTTACCGTTGAAGAAGTCAATCGTAGCCTGGTGCGCTGTTTTGGCCAGTGTGAGCGAAAGGTCTTTTTTGTAATATCCTTCCACTTTGTCGGGCGCCACCGTACCATTCGCCATGGCGCCTGATGGAATCCCGAATTTACCGGACCGGATGTAGCGTTCGTAGTTGAGTACGTAGCCGTTGACCAGTTTTGAGGTTGAACAACCAGCATTCAACGCCGTACAGTTAATGAACGTATCGCGATAACCGCCGGTCGTCCAGTCTGTATAGACGGTGGTGAACATCGAATTCATCTGCGTGGTCAGCCGTTTCAGATAAGCAATTCGTTTCGCAGCGTCCGCGGCCGTTGTGTAACGCGCCACAATGGCATCGTCGGTTGCGCCAAGACCGTTGATCAGATAATCTAAAGCGGGAAAGCCCTGTTTAGGATACGAAGCCGGTACGTCGAACGCGCCCGAACCGGCGGTTACATAGGCTTCGATGCCCGTTACGTCGGTCGGGTAAATGTTGAAGAAATTGCGGAGGGTACGTTGCTCGGCTGGACCAACGTCGAACAACTCAACTTTTTGCCATTCGGTGTACGCATCAACCCAGGATTGTCGAAGTTCCGTTAACGTGGTTTTGTCGGGTTTTGCCGCAAACGCATCTGATTTAACCAGCATCGCGTCGAACTTCGTCTTGAAATTTGCGTAGCTGGGCAGAATAATATTATCAGCAATGTTCGTTAGCATCGCCTTTCGGTCACTGCTCGCCTGGTCAGTAGGATTGGTCGGTGTCGGCGTTGGTGTGGAATTATCGGTTCCTCCGCCACCACCACAAGCCCATAAAGCGCCCACGAAGGCGCACGCAAACCCGATCTGTTTCCACCTGAATCGTGTCATAATCTAAAAAGGGACAGAGCGATACGTCCTGTACCGCTCTGCTGATCCTAAAAATGAGGTTAGTAATCCCTTGTTGCTTATAATTTAAACTTCGTCTGGATCGCACTGGAAGCTGCGTCGATCTTCGTATTGGTCAGCCCCCAGAATCCGTTCGGAGCGGAGTAAACCAGATTGTTGAGCAGGCCATCCGAGAAAGTGGCATCGGCACCGTTGAGTTTAGCGTAGCGAAGGCTATAAATGAAACCCAGGCCTTCACCCATCGCATGGGCAGCGGCAGAGACGTTTGTGCCAGCCGTTTTCCATTTACCCAGGTAGCCAAGGGCCGCTGCCGCAATAGCCTTTTCCATCGCCGACCGAATGAAGGTTGCCTGTGTCTTCAGCGTTGTCATGTCGTTATTGACAATAGCCGCCCGACCGGTCAGAAGGGCTTTGTTAATTTTTGGGAAATCATCTTTATTATACTCCCACAGATACGACCCGATAAAGCTTTCGCCGGATGAAGTGGTAGTCGCTTTTGCACCGTAGACAGGGTTCGCGGTAAGAATACCGTAGATCTCATCCCAGTTTTGTTCCAGTTGCGTGTAGTTTTTACCGGAAACCAGTGTCAGGTTATCCGCAGCTAAGTTTTTATCACTCAGGAGAACGTTAGCGATGTAATCAACCTGGAAAGCGCCAATGAGCGATTTTTGAATAATCTGCGCCCACTCGATGCCTTTTTCATCGACCAGATACGTACCTAATTTACCGGCTTTGCCTTCCGAAGCGGTGGCGGTTGCCGATTTGCTGGCCGTAGCGATTGCTGGGAAAGCCGCTTCGATCGTTGTCCGTTCCTTTTCAGCATCAGCTGTTGCTAACGAAGAAGCTGTTACATTACGCAGTTGAACACCCGATGTATTTAAGGCTGTATTGGCCGTCCCCGAGAATGGGCTGCCCGTGTTCGAAAACATATTTTTCAGGACAGTCGCGTCGAGTACAGCGCCCGAACTGGCGGCTGTGCCATTGTACGTATTGATGGCCCGGAACATCAGCAGGCGGTTAGCGCTATTGGTCAGATCGACGGTTTTAGCGCCTTTGTCATCGACAAAGAAATTGGCATACGTAGTAGTATCGGTTAGCCTGGCATAATCTACTTTTTGGCGAAGCTGCGGAGAAACAGTAATTGGGTTATCCTCTTTACAAGCTGACAGGCTTGCGATAAGCAAGAGGACGGGCGCAAATCGAAGAAGTAAATTTAGTTTTAACATTATCAAATGGCTTATGAATAATTTTCGTTCAAAAGTAAGTAGTATTTAGACTTATTATAAATATAGGCTATAAATATTTGAGAAGAAAAATGTAACCCATTGAATATCAATGGTCCTTGTTTTAAGTAGTAGACTTATTTTATTACACTGAGCTGGTGTAAGAAAATAGTTAAATTGTTATTAATTGTGCTAAAAAAGTTGCTTAATTAGCTAAGAAAGACCTATCTTTGATTCAAGCTTCGTTATTCACACATCCACAGTTTGGCTTCGTAAAAAGCCAGTTCAGGGCGCTCCAAAAGTTAACTACCTAGTACTGTTTTGCGAATCAGCGAGATTCATTTTTCACTATACCGTAGTCAGTCGGTAAGTAAGCTTTGCGATTTACAACTCATTTTAAACGAGTGCTCGTCATGGCTTTTCACTTCTCAACGGGTATTATGTTAAACACCACACCTTCTGTCTGGGTCGTTGACGACGATGAGGACGATCAGATCTTTATCCAATCGGCCTTTGAAGATCTTGACAAAGAGATTTTAGTTCTGCCGATCAACGATGGGGATCAACTATTAGCCCAATTAACGAACTGCGATAAATTACCTCAATTGATTCTGCTGGACATCAACATGACCCGGCAGAATGGTTTCGATACGCTCGCGCAACTCCGTAAAACGTCTGAATTTGCCCACTTGCCGGTTGTTATGATGACCACTTCATCCGATAATTCCGACCGTCAGCGCAGTTTAGCCCTGGGCGCTAATCAATTTTTAACGAAGCCAGCGAATTATAATCAGTTAGTTAACCTCGTTAAAGACTTGACCGAAGAATGGGCATTAGCGTAAGCTCATCTCCCAGAAATCACCCGTCCCGAACCATAATTTTTTCGGCCTGATCTGAACCAACTTCCCCTGGTATCCGATTCTGTACGTATGTCTTCATCACTACGTTTAGAATTAAGTACACATACCATTGATGACCGCCCGGTGTTTGTGTCGGGCAATTTCTGCGATTGGCTCCCCGATTTAGAGGTATTTCAAATGCGACCAACTGGTCCGGGGCAGTACGAATATGAATTTTCGAAGGAACTGAATTTACCTGAACAACTGGAGTATAAATACACCCGTGGCGGCTGGGATCATGTTGAACTCGATGCGTCGGGCGAAAGCGTTGCTAACCGAACCGTAGTACGTACCGTTGATGTAAAGCGGGAACATGTACCCCACTGGCGATGGTTCGGAATGCCTTTCAATCCGGCCTTTCTACCCAAAATAGGATTACTGGGCGACACGTTCGACGTACCTATGCTCGATCGGATGCGCCGGGTGCATGTGTTACTGCCGCATGACTACGACCATACGGACAAACGCTATCCGGTATTGTATCTGCACGACGGCCAGAATTTGTTTGGGGGGGGGAGTGGCTACGGTAGCTGGGAAATTGATCAGAAAATGGCGCTTCTGGCTGCCCGAAACCACCATGAAGTGATTCTAATTTCTATCGATCATGGAAATGACGAACGTATCCGTGAATTTACGCTTCACCGCACCCGAGCGGGAGCGGGGAGGGGCCAATATTATTTAGATTTTGTTAGTCGTACGTTAAAACCGATTGTTGACCGGAGTTTCCGTACTTTACCCGATGCGGCCCATACCGGCATTGGCGGGAGTTCCCTGGGCGGACTGATCAGTATTTACGCCGGCCTGATGCATCCCGAGGTTTTTGGCCGGCTGCTGGTGTTTTCTCCTTCTCTCTGGATTTCGCCCAAGATTTATTTTGATGCCATTCGTTTTCAGGCACCTGTAGCGATGAAAGTCTATGCGTATGGGGGTGAAAAAGAATCAAGCTACATGGTGCCTAGCATTCAGCGCTTCAATGAAGCACTGGTGCGGCAGAACTATGGTGGTAATCCAATCGATATTCATCTGTCCGTTGACCCAACCGGCATTCATCAGGAAGCGCACTGGAGCCGCGAATTTCCGAAAGCGGTCGAGTGGCTATTTTATTAACAATACGTCGTTCAATATTCGGCTAGACCCAACAACTTGGAACCGGAACTATTGAACGCATTTAACGCTCATTTCTCCTGTGAACATTACCTTAACTGCCCAGTCACCCATCACTGGTGATCTGATTATCCCGGTCATACAAACCGAATCATTAGCCGATCAACTTGCCGAACTAGCGTCCAGACTGGCTATACCAGCTTCGGCTCTGCAACGCGATTTTAAAGCCGAAGCCAAGGAGGTTCTGCCGTTATACAATGCTGAGGGATATAAAACGTATCTGCTTGGATTGGGTACTGATCCTCAGGATATCGATTGGCTACGGGCTTTTCGTAAACTGTTTTTCGATCAGAAAACTAAATTGCCGACGCAACTCGGTATTGACCTGACCGCCTTTGACAGTAACGTAGTAGAAGCTCTAGTATTGGGTGTTCGTTGGGGAGGTTATGATCTTAAACTGTATCAGACCGATAAGCCGGCAGGCCCTGCTTTCTTTTCGGAGGCTGGTCAGTTGACGCTCTACGTTAACGATGATCAACTGACTTCAGCCCAGGAAGCGCTGACTCGGGCGGAAGCCATTGCACAAACGCAGCGGCAAATGCTGGATTTAATGAACGCGCCAGCTAACTATAAAAAGCCTCAAACGCTGGCCGATTGGGCTGTATCGTCCGGTAAACAATATGGTTATACCGTAACGGTGCTCAACAAGGCAGAACTGGAAAAACAGAAACTGGGCGCCTTGTTGAGCGTGAGTCAGGGTAGCGACGTACCGCCCGTGTTGATCGTTGCCGAATACAAGCCTGAAGGGATTGATAACCCGCCGAAAGTAGGTTTAGTTGGCAAGGGCGTTACGTTCGATACGGGTGGCGTGTCGATTAAACAGTCGACAAATATGCACCTTATGAAAAGCGACATGGGGGGCGCTGCGGCTGTACTCGGTACGGTCGAAGTAGCAGCTAAACTTGAGCTACCCATTCACGTAATCGGCATTGTTCCAGCTACGGAAAACTCCACCGACGGTCGTTCCACCAAACCCGGTGATGTCATTACGTCGTATATCGGCAAAACCATCGAAATCATTGATACCGATGCCGAAGGACGTGTGATTCTGGCCGATGGGCTGGGGTATATGATTCGTAATTTCCAGCCCGACGTAGTAATTGATCTGGCGACGCTGACTGGTAGCGTCATTGCGACATTAGGGTATCATGCAGCTGGGCTATTTACGCCAAACGACGAATTAGCCACGCAACTCATTCAGGCTGCAAACCAAACCGGCGAACAGGTATGGCGGCTACCGATCTGGGATGTTTATCGCGAGGATATAAAATCGGACGTAGCGGATCTGAAAAATTTCAGTGGTAAACCCATTGCCGGAGCTATTAGCGCGGCTAAGTTCCTGGAAGTATTTACCGAAAAACATCCTGCCTGGGCACACTTAGATATTGCTGGAATGGCCTTCGCAGATAATGAATTCGGCTCTCAGAAAAACGCGACGGGCTTTGGCATTCGGTTACTGGTGGCGTATCTACAGACGCTGACTGACGAAAATCACGGAAAATAGAAAGACTTAACCCATTCAGGTTGATACCTGACGCTCTTTTGTTCGTTACTTAGCTAATTAACGAACAACACTGAATTAATCATGAAAGCAAAATCCATTCACACGACCCGGTTACTAATGCTGCTTGCTCTCGGAAGTATGTACGTAGTTGGGTGTAAAAAATCGGAGACGACAACGCCCCCTGATTTAGCGGCCAACCTGGTCGGTACGTATCGAGTAACGGCTATTGGTGGTTTACCTGCTAATCTTCCCGCTACCCCTACGGCGGCATCCGTAGTCGTAGCCCGTAATGGGAGTGCGCTCGATCAGGTACAAATTACAGCGGCTTATTCGATAACCAGCGCAGTAGGCGGTCAGTCCATTACCGATTCGAAAACCATTAATCTACAGCAATCGGGTACGAATGTTGATTTGTATGATGGTACGACTAAAGTCGGCTATTGGAGTAACAATACAATTAATGCGACTGATTATCCGTTCCTGACAGCAAAAATTAGCTTCACGGCTTCGAAATAAGGTTTTTCCTGGTTTGGATAGAACGTTAGCAACAAAACCCGGCACCTGTCGGGTTTTGTTGGTTTATCTATGGAGAAATTTGTGAATCAGTATCAGAAAAATTCGTTGTTTAATCTTTTGGCCGTATCTTTTTCGTCGAAATAAGCACCCGCCATATGAGTCAACTGTCATTTTTGTGCATCGCTACGTTTTTCAAAGGGCACGATTTCATGCGTACCTGCAAGGAGCTGGGAAATACCGTTTATCTGCTGACGGATCAGAAACTCGCCAACGAAGCCTGGCCACGTGAGGCCATCGACGAATTCTTCTTTCTGCCCTCGCCGAGCAATGCCCCGAAAGATCTAGAACAAATGATACTGGGCTTATCGCACATGATGCGTTCCCGAAAAATCGATCGCGTAGTGGCGCTGGATGATTTCGACGTAGAAAAAGGCGCCCTCATTCGGGAGACGTTCCGTATCGACGGTATGGGTCAGACAACCTCCCGCTATTTCCGTGATAAACTGGCCATGCGTATGCGGGCGGCTTCGGTAGGGATTCGTGTACCCGCTTTCAGTTCATTGTTTCATGACGAAACCGTTACAGCGTTTTTGCAGACGACGGAAGCACCCTGGCTGATTAAGCCGCGCTCCGAAGCGTCGGCGACGGGTATTCGAAAAGTACATTCACTGGACGAAGCCTGGTCGGCCATTCATTTGCTGGGCGATAATCGCCACCATTATCTCATTGAGGAGTTCAAGCCCGGAAAAGTTTATCACGTCGATGCGTTGTCTGTTGACGGAAAAGCCGTTTTTACCCGTGTCAGTCAATATCTGGCAACGCCTATGGAAGTAGCTCACGGGGGTGGCGTATTTCGAACGGTTACGTTGCCACTTGATACACCCGAAACCGACGCGCTTCATCAGATTAATGATCAGGTATTGAGTGCTTTCGGAATGAGATTCAGTGCCTCGCATTCCGAATTTATTCGGGGCGACCACGATGGTGAACTGTATTTTCTGGAAACAGCATCACGAGTGGGCGGAGCGCATATTGCCGAGATGGTCGAAGCCGCATCGGGGGTGAACCTCTGGAGCGAATGGGCTAAACTCGAAGTGGCTATGGCCTGTAAAGAACACTACGTACCACCCGTCGATACAGGGGGGTATGCAGGTCTGATTGTGTCATTGGCCCGGCAGCAATGGCCAGATATGTCGGTATTTACCGAACCGGAAATCAACTGGCGAATTAAGCGTGAATACCACGTCGGGTTGATTGTCCAATCGAACGACCGGGAACGTATTCTGAGTCTGCTGGACAACTACATGCATCGAATCTACCAGGAATTCCACGCGTCGGCTCCCGTTCCCGACAAGCCTACAAATTAATTAGTATCCACGAGCGTTGGCCCGTAATGAGGCTACACATCACGGACTGAAGCTCGCGGATATACCTTACAGACTATCTTTTTTAGCTTTTCCCTTGATCGGCACTGATACGCCAAACGAACGGGGATCACTCGGTGGCTGCGTCTTTCCTTTCTTATCTCCATCCTGAGTAAGGGGTACGGGATTAGTCGGGGTTTGTGCCGTTAGCCCCCCGCCGGAAACGGGTGTATCGACGCCCGGAACAGCAACTTGTTTTTGAACGGGCTGCTGGAGCGTCTTTGACGAATCGGCTTGGCCGAAACAAACAGAGCCATATAGACTCAAAGCGAAGCAAAGAATAACTGGACGCATAAATTGAGTTCGTTGAGTAAGTAGAGTTTATCTGAGAATCGGAAACGCTACAACTACATCAACCAACTTTCACGCGTAAGGTTTAGGATAAATTCACAACTCATCAACCCGCACAAACCGATACAATTTCTGCTGGAGATCAGTCAGGAAATCATCCAGATGCGTATAGAGCTTGTCCGTACGAGCAGGAGCCGTGCCAAGGTGCATCAATAGCATAAATCCGTTCAAACCGGCAGGATGTTTTTGCTCATACTGCTGAATGGATTGGAGAATGGTCTCACTACTTCGATAATTACGATCCGTCGGCGTAGTATAGTCAGCGTGGCTTAACGTACCGGGCGTGTAGTTAATGAGCTGGATGCCCTCAGCTTTCGTCCAAGTAGCAATTCTATCGTTATACCATTCATAAGGTGGCAGAAACAGACGGGTTTTGTAACGCTGTCCGAAATGATTCAGCGCTACGTAATTGGCCCGCAAATCGGTTAAAAACTGTTCATGGCTAACCAACAGACTATCGCGCTTTGTCCAGTCACAATACAACAGATGCTGATCGGAGTGTGGACCAACGTAATGCCCGTCCCGAACCAGTTGCTGAATCAGATCGGTAAACGCCGGATTACGTAAAAAACGGCCTGTCAGAAAAAATGAAGCCCGGACGTTATGCTTTCGCAATGTCCGGGCAATGGTTGAGCCACCGTCGGCAAACTCGTCGCCAGTAAAAACCAGCGCCAGCCGTTTACGCGTCGTATCACCCCGAATTTTAGCCCCTTTAAAATACGTCGATTTCGGATCGATAGCTGTTGGCTGTCTCTGTTTTATGACAGGTTGACTTGTCTTTCTTGGTGACGTAGCGTTACGGGTGGGCGTGATACGTTCGGCCTGTTTAGCGGCCAGCAGATAAATGAGCGTAGCCGTGCCGTCCATTGTTGGTTCGTTGGTGCTGTAATCGCCGTAATCATCGTGATACACTGCTACGTTGCTTTGAAAAGCGGCATAGGCATCGGGTTTGTGTAGCTCGATACCGAGCAGCTTTCCATAAATACTTCCCCGTATTGGCCCGTCGACCAGCCCACCGTCGAGCGGATAATTGTTCAGATGCGTAAACGACGAGTGCGGATCAACAGGCGTATCGCCATTGGTAGGAAGGCCGTACACGAAACTGGTTCCCCACGGATTACAGCCAAAAAGCCAGTCGAAGTTAGCCTGTTCAAAAGCCAGATAGTGACGGTCGCCGGTGAGTTGACGATACCAGAAACATTGCGTAGTGAACGAGGTCGTGAGGTTATTGCTGCACCAGATAAACGGCACGCCCCGATAGAACGCGTTTTGCTGAGCACGCTTCCAGATCGTCTCGATACCGGCTTTGTAAAAGTCAGTAACTGTTTTTCGGCGATTACCCGTCAGCTTTTTTGCCAGTTCCGCATGGCCGACATTCACAAACGGATACCACTGATAATGCCGGGCTGTATCGTTTAGAATCCAGGGCGTAACGGGTTCCCGGTGGGCGAAATCCAGCGCGGTATTCAACAACGTAGTGGATTGTTTATCAGCCGATTTTGTTACGTTTAGTTGTTCAACTGTAGCTAATTCCATATCATCGGTGTAATTGTCCTCTTCGTAGAAATAAGGTGCTCGGCCGGGAGCCGTCTGACAGTTACCTGGCTTTTGCAAACCGAGTTGATACGCCGTCTGGGACCGTTTTCGGAGTAGATCAACGTAACGCTGGCTAGTCTCATCAGTCGGGCGACGGCGTATCAGTTGATGACCGAGTGCTAGTGCACTACTCACTTTACCCGCTGTAGAGGCCACGCCCGTTGCCCGATTTTTATACTTAAATAAGCCCTGTGGCTGACCCGTAGCAAAGTAAACCGGACGCTCGAATCCTTTGCCATAAAACGGATCTTCTTTGGGTAGTCGAAAGCCAACATGATCGCGGTCGTCGGCGAGTTGGTTGAACAGCCAATCGTCGGTCGGGTGCATTTTCAGAAGCCAGTCGAGTCCCCATTTCGCTTCGTCCAGTACGTCTGGCTGACCGTTCGCTCCTTCCAGACCGTTCGCCTGATGACCATCAGTAAATACCTGAGGGAAATCTCGAAAAGCAGCCAATAGATGATAAGCCGCGTTGGCCGAGGTCGTTACGTATTGCAGGTAATCCGTTGCGTCGTGCCAGCCACCCGATACGTCGATGTGCGTACTGTCGGGCATGGGGCCATACATCGTGTAGCCATCATGCGTATGGCAGGAATCTTTTAGAAATGGGTTGTAGCCGCTACGTTGCTGGCGCATGTATCGCAAGCAGAAGTCAGCCGCACCATTGTACACATTCTCGCCAATCCAAAACGTAGGTGAACGAACGCCATCTGCCGTGCGTAAATAATACCGGCCGGGTTTCTGGAAAGTCGAGAAATCGAGTCGATATGTTTGTTGAAACGGTCCATAACTCCCAAATTCTTTACCGGCTGACAGCTGTTGAACGGCCTGATTAGTTGGTTCATCAACGAGTTGAAACTGAGCGATTGTCTGTTCCGCTAAACTTCCCCAAACAGCAACCTTGGGGCTGCCAGGACGATACCCAAGCAAGTTGACCCGGATAACAGCAGACGGCTCATCAGGAAGAGTAAGAGCCAGTGAGCTGACAAGGAGAGCAATAAAAAGAATTAAACGAGCGAACATGATTCTCGGCTAATTGTCAAATGGGTGCTAGAAAATTAAACAAGTTCTATAGCTTATTCAGCAGTCCCATCATCATTTCCTTGAAATAATCGCCGTTGTAGGGGCCAAACCAGTTCATGTCCCGCGTTTCGTAGGTTGGTCGATTGTAGTAACTATCCGGCGTTACGTAACCGATGTAGCCACCGTCAAAGCTGGTAATCAGTAAATTAAACCCTTTTTTTGCCGCTACTGGCTGTAATTGGGCTGATAGTTCGCCCGAAAAATCGCAGGGGGTGCCGAGCAGTACAGTTTTGCCGATACGTAGCGCTTTCAAATCAGAGGGATAGTCGCCATAGATCGCGTAGAACAACCAGGGGCGAATGCGCCAGTTGCCAATTACGCGTGGGTGTGGTTCGCGAAGACCGAGCGGTAAGCTTAGTATTTTCAGCGTACTGTCGGACTTTAGTTGAATTTCAGGAATAGTACGTTCGATACGTAGTGCCAGATCGCCCGCGTAATTTCGAACCTCCTGAAAGTCGGTCTTGCCTCTTGCCTCCGGTCCTGTACTACCAACGGCTCCAGCCATAAATACGGCAAAATCCGCCGATTTCTTTTCCAGCCGATCAACCAATGATCCCGGATAATCGCGGCTGAGGTAATTCCATTTGTCATCATCAAATAACGTAGCGTGGCCTGCGAATGAACAGAGCAGTGCTGATTCGCCCTGAGTCCGATCTGGATTGGCAATCTTTTGAAGCTTCAGGAGACGAATCTTTCCGTCGAGTGGACCAGTTGGTCCTGAGTCGCCAATTCGATTGTAGATATGATCGGTAGCATCAACCTGGCCGTAACCAATCTGTACAGGGGCCATATTCGACTGGGCACTACGTATCGCCTGCAACACCCCATCCGTAATGCGCGTCACGATCGTCTCATCATAACCACCGGCAATTAGTTGACCGACCAATCCTGGTGCCCAGCCGCCCATGCTGTTATGCGAATGGATCGCGCCCATATACACATTCTCCCAGCGCAACCCAACTTCAGGCAGGCGTTTCTTCAGGACTTCCACTACGGTTGGGGGCGTAATAAGCAGGTCTAAACCAACAACCGCTACGTTGGTACTGCCATTATTGAGGACGATGGCGCGAGCATAAATCGAGTCACTGACAACATGCCAATGTTTACCTTGTCGGGCACCATAACCGCCGGTCGGTGTGGAGTAGGGGGGGGTAATGTTCGCTTTTGCCCAACCCGCCCGGATAGCCGCTTTTGGCGCTGGAGAAGCTGGAAGTTTCGCCAGACGTTGTTTTGTTTGCTGGTAATAGGGCATCTGCTGATAAGGTGTATCATCAACGGGAGCTAAACTGACAGCCAGAACCAGAAGAATAAACGCAACCAGACCCAGCAGAATTTTCAGGAAAATGCGAACGAATTTCATATGACTTGCTAACGTGAGCGGATTCGGACGCAAGCAACAAAAAAAAGCCGTACGGAAAAGTCAAAAAAAAGGCACCGGGAAAATCCCCGATGCCTTTCACATCACCCTGCCGGTTTCCCGGCCTCCCTATTAGAGCTTTTAATGCTCAAGCCATTTCTGGCTTCACAATGTCAATAGTTGGATAATATGCGTTTTGCTTAACTAATTCTGGTTGCTTATATCATTGCATCCCTCAACGGAAATGTAATTGCTTCGCTAAAAGCTTATCCTAAGAACGCTTCTCGTAGATACCTACGAGAAGCAGCGATTTTCGGATTTCATTAGTTTGAAAATAATTACAAAAAAGTTTCAGATCAGTGAAATGATCGCTGCATATGTTAGCTTTATTTTGAGCTATTGATCTAAAAATCAATAAATTGTCTTTTGCGAAAAAGTATTGGTTGATTACATGAAAATTTTCTCAATCGCGTGATTTATTGATTCTATTAGGAAAGGCAAAAGCCTGGGCTCCTACGAATCGCTACGTGGCTATATAATCCACAGTGAATGGCATAGGATTATTTAAATAGATTCCTCTTATCTACTAACAACCTGGTTCATCTAAGACTTAAGAGTTATCGCTATACGACTTTCGTGAATAAGATTCGGAATTCGTCGTTGGCTGACTCATCTTATGTTTAACGACCGTCGGTTACTGCTGATCTTTGTTATGGCCCTGGTCGACGTGGTTGCGGCTGGTGCTTTGGGTGCTCTGTTGAATAAATTCGTAATAGACCTGCCCGCTAAACCCGTACTGCTTACCGGTGGAACTGCGCTGATGCTGGCGATTCAACTAGGGTTCTCGCCTGCCATTGGTCATTGGTCCGACAAAATTGGTCGCAGACCAGCTGTCATAGCGACAACCATTTTCTCGTTATTGTCGTCATTATTTCTGTTGCCTGTTCAGGCCTGGGGATACGTAGCAAACCGAGTGTCCAAAGGCGCAACGAATGGGCTATATGCGGTGCTACGTTCGTCTGTTGCTGATCTGACGAAGGGTGAGGAGCTTGTCAAATATTCGGGTCTGCTGAGCTTTATCGTTGGTGGCGGAGCGTTCCTTGGTCCAATGGTCGGCGCTTTATTGTTGATACCCTTGCACGAAGCACGTCATGATGCGTTGCCACTGGTTATTCTGATGCTTGCTTTGTGCGGACTAAACATCGTACTAGCTCTTTTCTATAAGGAAACTAACGATAAGCCTAAGGAGAAAGTAACGTTTAGTGAGTTAAAAGATAAGGCCATTAGTGCGTTCAAAATAAGAGCAGCATGGAGCCAGTTAAGCAAAGCCGATGAAAAGGTGCCGGGGAGTAAATCAATCTTTATTCTGAATATGCTGGCGACCCTGGGCTTTGGTTATTACGCCTTTTTTGTGGCTTTTCTGACGCAGAGTGACCTGGCCATGGAGCCATTGGATACGGCTTACTTCTTCCTCTATTTTGGTGGACTAGCCTGTCTAGCCAACATCGTATTTTTTCGGTACATCGTCAGTCATGTCAATAAACGAAAAACGGTTATCGCTATCGTGCTGCTCAGTATTCTGGTACAGATCGGTTATTGTTTCTCCGAGTCGTCCGTTACGTTGCTGTACGTAGTGGCTGGTGTTGATGCACTTACCGTCTCAATCATTGGTGGATTGATCGGCGGTATGTTGACGAACGTGACTCAGGCAGGCGGGGGCCAAGGCGAGCAATTCGGTACTATTCAGGGGTTGGGCGGCTTAGCCAGTTTCGTGACGGCTCTAGTGAATACGTTGTTATCGGGAGTGAGTATGAAAGCACCGTTTATTTTTTGTGCCTTATCGTCGGTCGTCGTTGTCTGGTGGACCCTGCGCTTGCCTGAAGAAGCCCGAAAATATACCGACAGAACGGCGGCTGAACGCAAACAGGATGAAGCCGCGGAAGCCAAACCTGCCAGCGCATAATAGTGACGAATATTTTTCAAAGTAGGCAGTATCCCAAGGCTGTTAAGTTCTATTTTTTTATCCTATAGGGATGCAATCTTAGTAGCAGAGAAGACCAGATCGTATTATCAGAACTCCGTAGGAGTGACATCTTTGGTGTAAAATGTCACTCCTACGGAGTTCTGGAGGGCCTATTCAATTATTTTCTACAAAGATTGCATCCCTATGGGATTAGTATTTAACAGCCCTGGGCAGTAGGCAATTAGCCGAACAAAGCACTTTACTGGGCGGTTACTCAATAATTCAACGGACTATACCCATGATTCAAGCTGCTCTCAAAGCGTTTCAGATTGGTTTAGTGGCTGGCATGCGTAGTATGACGGCTCCAGCTCTTGTCAGTTATAAACTGTCGCATCTAAACGGCAAACTGCCTGCTGACTCGAAGCTTCATTTTCTGGCATCGCCCACGGCTACAACGGTTTTAGGAGTGATGGCCGGTGGTGAATTGATTGGGGATAAACTGCCCAACGCTTCCGACTGAACGATACCAATTTCCGTATTTGGTCGGATGGCGTCGGGCGCTATGTCGGGAGCCGCCTTGACTGAATCAGATGGTAAGTCGGCTACGTTTGGTGCTGTTTTCGGTGCGCTGGGAGCTGCTACCGGTACGTTTGCGTTTTTTCATCTGCGTCATTGGTTTACACACCAGAAAGGTTTCGCCGATCCGTTGGTTGCTCTGGCCGAAGATGTATTGGCTATCGGGACAGGTTGGCAACTGATAAACGAATCCGCAATTCCTCAGGAAAATTAAGTATCTATAGACGATAAGACAAAGCCCTGCTACAGTTCTGAACTGTGGCAGGGCTTTATCGTTGACCAGGCTCACCGCATAAAATGATTAGTTACCCGCCTTTCACCAGAATCAAGGAGTTACGTAACAGGTCATTGCTTTCGCTTATCTTTGCGGTTCTCAACACTTCGTCAATCTTAATAGATTTCTGTATGGGTCAATAACGCATCGTTATTCATTCAATATCCATTGCGGCACCAATTCATTCTTTCGCTCAGTATTAATGCAGGTTCTTAAATTCGGCGGTACGTCGGTCGGCTCAGTTGAGAGCATCAAACAAGTTATTCAGATTATTGATAGTCACCGGCAAAACGGTGATCACATAGCCGTTGTGTTCTCCGCAATGGGGGGCGTAACCAATCAGCTAATCGAGATTGGCCGGATGGCTACATCGGGCGAAACGGACTATATGGAACTGGTCCGGCGGATTGAAGATCGGCATTTTAACGTAGTAAAAGCGCTGATTCCGGTAAAAGAGCAGAGTAAGATATTTGCCAACGTTCGGGGAATTATCAACGAATTGGAAGATCTGTTGCGGGGCGTTTCACTGATCCGCGAACTTACGTTACGTACGCATGACCTCATTACCAGCTTTGGCGAGCGCTTATCCACAACGGTCATTACCGAATGTGTAAAAAGCCGGGGCATTCCAGCGCAGTACTGCGATGCGCGTCAACTGATCAAAACCGATGCGCAGTTTGGTCATGCCGAAGTGAATTATACGCTAACGAATCAGCTGATTCAGGACCATTTCGCTAAATCGTCTGATCGGTCCGGCGCTCCGGTACAGATGATCACCGGTTTCATTGGCTCGACGGAGAAAAATGAAACGACAACCCTCGGTCGGGGCGGTTCGGATTATACGGCGTCGATTATCGGCGCGGCTCTCAATGCCGAAGTTATCGACATCTGGACCGACGTAAACGGCATGATGACGGCTGACCCGCGTAAGGTTCCCAACGCATTTAACATCCCGACCATTACGTATGCTGAGGCCATGGAACTCAGTCACTTTGGCGCCAAAGTGATCTATCCACCGAGTTTGCAGCCCGCCTTCGCCCGCAATATTCCGATTCGCGTCTTAAATACGTTTAACACAGAACACAAAGGCACCGTCGTTAGTCGCACCGCCGACCGTCGGCAATATACCATTACGGGGATTTCGAGCATCGATGACATTGCACTCGTAAACGTTCAAGGGTCGGGGATGATCGGTGTCGCAGGCGTTTCGGCCAAACTGTTTGGTATACTGGCTGCTCATAAAATCAGCGTTATTCTGATCTCACAGGCATCGTCGGAACACTCTATCTGTTTCGCCATCGACCCGCGCGGAGCCGAGAATGTAAAGGCGGTGCTGGATGCTGAATTTGCCGTCGAAATTGAACACGGGCATATCGATAACATCACCATTGAGCGCGACTTGTCAGTCATTGCAACGGTAGGGGAGGGTATGAAAAAAAGCTCGGGCATTGCCGGGAAACTGTTCTCGGTTCTGGGCAAGAATGGGGTTAATGTCGTCGCCGTTGCGCAGGGATCGTCGGAAATAAACATCTCGGTAGTTATCAACAAAAATAACCTATCGAAAGCCCTTAACTCGCTGCATAACATCTTCTTTCAGTCCGAAGCGCGGGTATTGAATCTGTACTTAGTCGGTACGGGTCTGATAGGGCGAACGTTGCTGAAGCAGATTTTCGATCAGTCAGAATTTCTGCGTTCAGAGAAGTTACTAAAGGTCTGCGTAGTAGGCATGACCAATACCAAAAAGATGCTGCTCGACCCCCAGGGCGTTTCGCTGGACGACTGGCGCGAACGGCTACTAACCGAGGGTGTAACGACGTCACTGCCGGCTTTTGTTGAACGGATTAAAGATTACAACCTACCCAACTCCGTCTTTATCGACTGTACATCCGACAAAGACATCGTCCAGTTTTACGATTCATTGCTGGATGCCAATATCTCAGTCGTTACGCCTAACAAAGTAGCCAACTCCGGTCCATATAGCGAATACCGACGGTTGCAACGTACTGCGCTGAACCGGGGCGTCAAATTTCTCTACGAAACGAACGTAGGCGCGGGTTTGCCGATCATCAACACCGTGCAGGGCCTAATGACATCTGGTGATCGTTTTCTGAAAATCGAAGCGATTTTATCCGGTACGTTGTCGTTCATTTTCAATACGTTCCGGCCCGGTACGTCCTTCGCCGATGTCGTGCGTGAAGCCAAAGAGAAAGGGTATACTGAACCCGATCCACGCGATGATCTGAGCGGTCAGGACGTAGCGCGAAAAATTCTGATTCTGGCGCGTGAAGCCGGTTTTCCACTCGAACCGGAAGACGTAACAATTACAAACCTGTTGCCACAATCCTGCCTGGACGCACCCACCATTCCGGCCTTTTTTGAGGAACTGGAACGGAACAACGAATACTTCGAAAACCTGCTTCGTGACGCCGAAATCAGAGGGGAGAAACTACGGTTTGTGGCCAGTTTCGAGAACAACAAAGCGACCATTGGCTTACGACCTGTGGGCTTAGATCACCCCTTCTATCAGCTAACGGGCGCCGATAACATTGTTTCGTTCACAACCGAACGGTATAAAGATCGACCACTTGTGATAAAGGGACCCGGCGCGGGGGCAGAGGTAACGGCATCGGGCGTCTTCGCTGACGTGGTGAGCATCGGGAGTTATTTGGCGTAGGAATTGTTAACTTCGTTGAAAACGAACAAACTAGCTATGAGCCGTCGACAATTAGTAGAACAGGCTATGCAAGCCATTAATCAACTGCCTGAAGATAAGATCAGTGAAGTAGTTGATTTCGCATCATACATCCTAAAAAAGCATGAAGAAGCAGTTCTGCAAAAAGGAATAGAACGATTGGTTGAAACCTCAGATGCCTTTGGCTTTTTGCATGACGAAGAGGATTTGTATATGCTGGATGATTTGAAAGAGCGGTATAAATGAAACAGGGTGATTTAGTATTGATTCCGTTTCCGTTTACTGATTTGTCAGGCAGTAAAATCAGACCTGCATTAGTCTTGATCGCAACATCACTCGATGTTACGCTGGGCTTCATCACAACACAACTTTAATGGCATGAACCGACAGACGTATTGCTTACGCCAAGTAGTGTCAATGGTTTGAAAAAACCTTCACTAGTTCGGCTCAGTAAATTGGCGACTATCGATGCGTCACTGGTTCAAGGCCGCTTAGGGGTAGTAGACCATAATCAATTGCAGTCGGTTCATCATAATCTGAGATTATTATTACAACTATGACGGCCGAGGCTGTCGTAATCATCGGGAGCTACTTGGCTTAGCAAGCCCATGAGAAGGTAGATATAGCACAAAAACCAGAAAAAATCGTAACTTCGTAAACGACAAGTTATTCTTCCTCCGTGATCGCCGATCCCCATCAGCAGGCCCTTACTGACCGCATTCGAGACATCGGACATCCCGAATCGGTCCGACGTTTCTTCGGATTGCTGAAAGAGCTGATCGATATGGTCAACCTGCCCAATGGCGATGCTCGACTGGCATTTGTCGTGCGGCAGGACAAATCGTCCATTACGGCGAATATTAATTTCTTTCAGGCGCTACGTATTCAGAAGCCCCGTCGGGGTGAGGTTGAATACCATCTAACGGTCAAAAAATCGTGCTACGATCGGCTGAAAAGCATTGAGGAACTGGTGTTTGAGCCACTGACCGAGAAGTCGGACTATCTGACGATCGTTATCGGTCAATCCAACGTCCACCTGCTGTATAACCCAACACTGCGAACCTGTTGGGAGGACTGTCTGCTTGAACTTGTTGAGAGTAACAAACGTGGTCCGCATTCCGCCCGGCATAATGCCGACGTCTATCAGGCTGCTGAAGATGAAGCGTTTCTGAGTGAAATAATCCGATTGGCTGATGATCCTACCCTGGGCCGGTACGCCGGACCGGATCGAATCTTGAATGGACATAGCGTTGAAGAATCCGAGGCTGATTACGAAACTGAATCTATACTTCCTGATCAACCGCATAATCTAATCCTGTTCGGACCACCAGGTACGGGCAAAACCTTTGCTCTACAGCCCTATCTGCGAAACGAAAACTCCAGTTTGATCACGTTTCACCCATCGTATAGCTATGAAGAATTTGTCGAAGGTATTCGGCCGGAAGCTAACAACGGGCAGATTAGCTACCGGGTTCAAAAGGGAATTTTTCACAAAGCGTGTTTATCCGCAATTAACCAGGCGGGGTATAGTACGCTGGCTGATTGCCTGAACGATACGCCGGAGAACCGGAGTCATAAATTGCGGAAAGCCCCGGCGCATTATCTGCTCATTGACGAAGTGAATCGGGCCAACGTAGCGAGTGTATTTGGGGATTTGATTACGTTGCTCGAAGCAGACAAACGACTTGGCGCCGACCATGAACTCTGGGTAACCCTGCCCTATTCGCGAGAGCGGTTTGGCGTACCCATCAACCTGTTTGTGGTTGCCACGATGAACACGACCGACCGCTCCATTGCGCTCTTGGATATTGCGTTACGTCGTCGGTTTGCCTTTCGTGAAATGTTGCCCGATCCGTCTATCTTAGGCACTGTCGAGGGTATCGATCTGGCACAGCTCTTACGGATGATGAATGAACGTATCGAATATCTGCTTGACCGCGATCATCAAATTGGCCATGCGTACTTAACGTGTGTCGAAACCCTTTCAGATCTATGCACTGCATTCCGCGATCGAATTATTCCGCTGTTGCAGGAATATTTTTTCAACGACTGGTCAAAAATTCAGTTGGTGTTGGGCGATAATCCCATCTGGGGAAAAGAGCCAGAGCAACGGCTGATCTGGATCAAAAAGAAATATACGGCTAATGCCGCCAGTAAGTTGTTCGGCGAACTACCCGATGCAATGGATGAGGTTGTTACGTATGAAATCAACCCACATCTTCAACAGGGCGATTACGAACAGATTCCTGCTGAAGCGTTTATCAAGATTTATCAAAAATAATGCATTAACGGGTTTAGCCCGTTAGCAAAACCTAAATCCCATTGATACCCATGAAGGCGCTCGTTCTAACCGAATACAACCATTTCGACTTACAGGATCTGCCCAAACCCACTATTCGCCCTAATGAGGTGCTGGTACGGGTGCAGGCTGTGGGGATCTGCGGCTCTGATGTTCATGGCATGGACGGCAGCAGTGGCCGACGTATTCCTCCAATCGTGATGGGCCACGAAGCCAGTGGTATTATTGCTGAAGTGGGCGATGAAGTACGTGGCTGGGCTACTGGAGACCGCGTTACGTTCGACTCGACAGTATATGTACTTGACGACTGGTACAGCCGCCGGGGACAATACAACCTGAGCGACGGACGCGAAGTCGTTGGTGTTTCGACGCCGGATTTTAAACGGCAGGGTGCGTTTGCTGAATACGTAGTCGTGCCCCAGCACATTCTGTATGCTGTTCCGGATAACGTTACGTTCACGCAGGCCGCTTTGGTTGAGCCAGTGGCTGTAGCGCTCCATGCCTTGAGTCTGACGCCGATTCAGGTCAATGATTCGGCCGTGGTTGTCGGTGCAGGTATGATTGGTTTGTTTGTGATTCAGGCGCTGAAATTAGCGGGCTGCGGTACCATCATCGCCATTGATCTCGATGATGACCGACTCGCGCTGGCGAAATCCCTTGGTGCCACCCATACGCTTAATGCCAGAAGTGGCGACGTAGCAAAGCAGGTCCAGGCACTTACCCACGGACGCGGAGCCGACGTATCGTTCGAAGTTGTTGGCGCAGGACCGACTGTCAAAACCGCTATCGATTGTGTTCGGAAAGGAGCGACCGTTACGTTGGTGGGCAATCTGGCACCAACCGTTGACATTCCATTACAGGCTGTTGTGACGCGGCAATTGCGCTTACAAGGTTCCTGCGCCATCAACGGTGAATACGAAGCCGCTTTGGCCCTAATCTCGTCGGGACGAATCAATGTCGAAGCCATTTTGAGCGCCGAAGTGCCGCTGGAAGAAGGCGCTGATTGGTTTAAACGACTGTATGCTAAAGAAAAAGGCCTGATTAAAGTGGTCCTGAAGCCGTAAACGAATAAGGTTTACTGCGGAAATCAATCCGATACGCTGATAACCAGTTCCCCAGAACAGGAAACGTTGTATAACTTTTGCTGATCATTGAGTAGATGCGTCCGTATCAACGTATTTCGTTGGAATACATTGAAAACTAATTATGCCTATCCCTCTTCGTGTTGCCGTTATTGGCCCCGGTAAAGTGGCTCATCTGCATGCCAAAGCTGTTTTACAAACTCCTGATACAGAATTAGTCGCTGTTTATGGACGTACGTATCAGAAAGCTGAAGATTTTGCGAACCAATATGGTATTCGAGCGTATAGCGATATTTATGACATGGTCGACCGTGAGAACGTAGACCTGTGTCTGGTTTGTACGACGCATCCATCCCACCGTGAAACAACAGTAGCCGCTCTCGATGCAGGTTCGCACGTACTGGTTGAGAAACCACTGGCCTCCTCGCTCGAAGACTGCGACGCCATGATTGACGCTGCCAAACGTAACGACCGGTATCTGGGAACTATCAGCCAGCGCCGATTCTACGCGCCGTCCATGCGTATTCGGGACGCTATTGATTCGGGCAAAATTGGGAAACCTATACTGGGCACGATTCAGATGCTCGGCTGGCGCGACGAAGCTTATTACAAAAGCGATGCCTGGCGTGGTACGTGGGCCGACGAAGGTGGGGGTGTTTTAGTGAATCAGTCGCCCCATCAGTTGGATTTGTTACTTTGGTATATGGGCGAGATCGACGAGGTATATGGTGTCTGGCGGAATTTGAACCACCCGTATATCGAAGTTGACGATACTGCTTTGGCCATTGTCAAATTTAAGAACGGTGGGCTTGGTAACATCATCGTGAGTAATTCACAAAAGCCGGGCATTTTTGGTAAAGTTCACGTACATGGACAGAATGGTGCGTCAGTAGGCGTTCAGACGGATGGGGGGGCTTTATTTATTGCCGGAATGTCGAGTATTACGGCCCCACCCGTTAACGATCTCTGGACGGTGCCGGGCGAAGAAAGTTTACTGGCTCAGTTCGTGACCGAAGACACCGCCTTCTTCAACACAATCGACGCTACGGTCTACTACTTCGGTATACAGATCGCCGATTTTCGGGATGCCATTCGCGATAAGCGACCACCGCTGGTCACGGGTGAGGATGGACGTAAAGTTGTCGCTTTATTCCAGGCAATTTATGAATCGACCAAGACAGGTTTACCCGTAAAATTTTAAAAACGTGGCGAAAGCCCAATCCAAACAACGATACACTACGTTTTAACAGGCCATTTTTTCTGGTGCGCAACTTAATGGTTCGACAGGGCCACGTAGCATTAACTGGATTACTACGTTTATTCAGTAGCTGATAAAGCCCTGAAGTTTATAGCGCTGCTACACAACTGAGCAATACACTACGTATCTGGAAACCAATTTGAAAGGGCTACTAGTAACGAATTAGAAACAATGTGGGACGACTGATCGTAGTCGTCCCACATTGTTTTTACCAGGGAGCTGCTTAACGTAATGCCCGGCGAATAACTTCTTCAACGGTCAAGTTCGGTTCCGCTTTTAGGGCATCGTCTACACTTTTTTCTGCCGTTGGTTTTGGGAAGCCTAGGGCGACCAAGGCCGCTAGTGACTCTTCGCGAATAGGATCAATCGCCGACTGGCGATACGTAGGACCATTGGATACAACGCCTGACCGTTTCATTTTGTCGCGCAATTCGAGAATGATACGTTGAGCCGTTTTAGCGCCAATACCTTTAATCGCCTGTACGGCTCGCACATTCTCGCCCAGAATAGCTAATCGTAAATCACCCGGCTGCATGGCCGAGAGCATGCCGAGAGCCGTGTTTGGGCCTACGCCTGAAACGGCGATCAAGTCCAGAAAAATAGATTTTTCATCAGCGTTCACGAAGCCATATAGCGATTGAGAATCTTCACGAAACAAGTGATGAATAAACAACTTTATTCGCTCACCTCCCCCTGGTAAAACCGAATATGTGTTCAGAGAAATATGAACCATATAGCCGACGCCATGTACGTCAATTATGGCATGAGTAGGTTCTTTATAGGATAAGATTCCGTCTAGATAAGCAATCATTTGTTCGTCAAAAATGCCTGTTTTTGAGGCAATTGTGTAAAGTTAAAGATACAAAAAACCCACGACTTTTACTAGTGAAAATCGTGGGTTAGATACGTAACGTCTAAGGTCCAGAACCTGAATGTAATATAGGTCAGCCCACAATTAGCTTTTGTCCCGGCCGGAGAGCATTGGTACGGATGTGGTTCATTCTCTTGAGCTGATCAATGGTCAGGCCACCGTAGCGCTGGGCAATATTCCAGAGTGTATCGCCATCTTGTACGCGGTGGTAACGAGGTTTGTATCGTTTCGTTTTAGCAACGACTTCTGCTTTTTTGCGGGCTTTTGTTGTGCCCTGATCAGCCAGACGCTCGTTATGCGTTTCGGCAACTTCTTTCAAAAGAACCAGTTGCTGTCCCTGGTGAAGTGTTGTTGACCGAAGATGGTTCCAGCGTTTCAGATCATACAACTCAACGCCATGCCGCTCGGCAATATCTGCCAGGTTATCTTTCTTTTTGACTACATACAGCTGTTTCCTGGGTTTACGCTTGACAACGGCTTCCAGATCTTCCTCCGGATTATCGGCATCTTCACCCTCGGTTGACAGAACAGTTGACTTTGACGATTTAGCCGCTGAAGCAATCATCTCTTCAGTAGGAGTTTCCTCTGTACGAACATTAGCCAGAGGATTACGACTCAAAGCCGACCAGTCTTTCTCTGACTCTGCACCATATTGAACATCTTCAGCGTGAGCTAACAGAATATGCTCCATGCTAGCTGGTAGTTTGCTGGCCGAATCCAGAATGGTCTGGCGACGGCTGGCAAAATAAGCGTATTGCTGACGCGGAACACGTAATGGATAACGATTGGTGCTAGGAGGTAGAATTGTTGTGGTGATGGCTGGATTCATTTTTTGCAAATCCGTCAGCGCCATAGTGCTGTGTTTCGCAAACGTCTCAAGATTGAAATACCCCGTGATCTGAACGGTGTCCATCGGAATTGGATACTCATATTTCTCAGCGAAAATTCCGTGATCGTTAGCGTGATGCATTAGATACGTAAAGGCCACAAATTGAGGCACGTATCCGCGGGTTTCTTTCGGCAAAACGTCGTAAATGGTATAATAGGACCCTTTGCCTGATCGGCGCATAGCACGCTTGACAGCGCCTGGCCCGCAGTTATAGGCTGCCAACGTCAATTCCCAATCACCAAAGATCGCATACAGATCGCGAAGGTATTTACAGGCCGCTTCAGTTGCCTTGACGGGGTCCATGCGCTCATCGATGTAATCGTCCTGATACAGCTTTAGGTCGCGACCGGTACCGGGCATAATCTGCCATAAACCGCCCGCTCCGGAATGCGAAACGGCGCGAGGTGTTAGCGACGACTCAACAATGGAAAGGTATTTTAATTCATCTGGCAGTTCGTATTCGGCCAGCATGCGTTCGTAGAGAGGGAAAAAGAGCGGCTGACGTTCGAGCATTAGTTTGGTGATGCTCGGCTTGCGGAAGGTGAAGTAATCGATGTAGGATTGAACCGCTTTATGATACGTTAACGGAATATCTTTCTGAAGCCTGGCCAGACGCTCACGTAATAAACTGTCTGGAACCGTATTTACAACAACGAGCGTGTCTTGCTTACTGGTCGAATTGTTTATCTGCTGGGATTCTGACTGGTTGATCCGTTCGGCGCGAGCCATCATTGTCAGACCCAACGCTGTACTTAACAGCCCTGTTCGTAAAAGGCTTCGGTTCAGATACTTCATGCGATCGGCGATTAGGTTCGTTACGTTGTTTGAATAGATAATGGTTAGCTATATAATTAGACATCAGCTTTGTAAATGTAAAGCCGAATGCTCATTAAGACTTATTCATTTCCAGGCTCTTCGCCAACGCCACTAATTGTTCTTCGGCAAAAGGTGGCGCCATAAATTGCAAACCAATCGGTAAACCCGGTCCGTCGCCACGGGAGGCATCAGTGCCGTTCGGTATAGATATCGCTGGATAACCAACTACGTTAGCCTGAACCGTAAAAATATCGGCCAGGTACATTTGTAATGGATCGGCCCCGGAATCCTGCCCGGTTTTCTCGCCCAATTTGAACGCCGGTGTCGGCGTAGTGGGGGAGAGTAAAACATCGTATTGCTCAAACAGACGTTCTGTTTCCTGACGAATCAGCCGACGTACCTGCTGTGCTTTGGTATAGTAGGCATCGTAATAGCTGGCACTAAGTACAAACGTACCTAGTAAAATCCGCCGGCGAACTTCTGCACCAAAGCCTTCCGTACGACTTTTTTTGTACAACGACAAAAGATCCAAAGCTGATGTATTTGTTGCGACACTTCGATAACCGTACCGTACGCCGTCGAATCGGGATAAGTTTGATGAGGCTTCGGCGGTGGTTAAAATATAGTACGTTGGAAGCAGGTATTTTAAAAGCGTCAGATCGACCGGTTCTACCGTATGGCCTGCTTTTTGCAAGATATTGATGCTAGTTTGTGTAGCCTCGCGAACGCTTTTGTCTACTCCCTCGCTTTCGACACCATCGCGAAGGTAAGCGATACGTAGTGGGCGGTCGGGGAGTTGAGCGGTGCTATATGAAGGTACTGGCTGACTGGATACGGTGCTGTCAAATTCATCGGCACCAGCCATAATTTCAAGCAGTAACGCTACGTCCTCGGCGGTATTTGCGATGGGCCCAATGCAATCAAATGAGGAGGCATAAGCAATTAGGCCCCAGCGACTAATACGACCATAGGTTGGTTTCAGGCCCACCACGCCACAGAACGCGGCTGGCTGGCGTACTGAACCGCCTGTGTCGGAGCCAATGGAAGCCAGACAAAGACCTGCCTGCACGGCTACGGCTGAACCACCGCTCGAGCCACCGGGGACACGATCTGTATCTACGGCATTACGTACGGGGCCAAACGCTGAATTTTCGTTCGAAGAACCCATCGCAAATTCGTCGCAGTTTTGCCGGCCAATGATAATGACATCTTCGTCCAGTAACCGTTGTACAGCCGTAGCGGTAAACTGCGCCGTGAAATTGTCCAGAATTCGGCTGCCTGCCCGAACGGCATGACCCGCGTAACTCAATACGTCTTTAATGCCGATGACCATTCCGGCCAGACGTCCGGCAGTTCCAGCGGCTATCTTTTGATCGACGACAGTTGCCTGTTGTCGGGCTTCGTCAGCGTAAACTTCGGTAAATACATTGAGGTGTTGGTGCCCGTCAATGCGAGTGAGGTATTGTTCTACCAACTGGCGGCAGGTCGTTTGGCCGGTCTCGAGGTCGGCTTGAACAGCCGAAAAGCTACGGTAGGGAGTCACAGGCAATCGTTTATCGTTTGACGAATCGGATATCATAACCGCTGAAGCGTGCCTGATAAATACGAATCACAAACTAATAAAAACAGACAATCAGACGACTCCAGGTAGGAACCGTCTGATTGTCTGTCTGTAAAAGAATAGACTTATTTCTCGTGCTCTTTCAGACCTTCTTCGATATTCTCGCGAACGTCTTTCGTAGCGTCTTTAAATTCTTTGATGCCTTTACCAAGTCCCCGTGCGAGTTCGGGAATCTTCTTTGCGCCGAACAACAGGAGCAGTGCCAGGAAAATAAAGATCATTTCCTGACCGCCCAAACCCATAAATGCCAATATGCTAGCCGAAATCATGATACCTGGGATTTGAATGTATGCAAAATTAACAAAACTCTCTCGTACAATCTATTAAAACGTAGTAAAACTTACGTAACATCGGTTGATATAGTTTTAAGATAACATTGAATATTTCAAGATCATTGAAGAATCGTTAATGTTATACTTAAAACTTAAAAATTTATCCAATCTTAATCGTTTGCACCGGGCGGGATGCTGATTCACCCGATTTAGTGGTTCCCAGTTCCCACTCGCGGAATTTATCGATGTCGTCTTTGATACCGCTGAACAGCCAGAGCATCAGCGCAATGTCGTCTGTTAGCCCCACAATAGGTAAAAAATCAGGGAGGATATCAATTGGCGAAACGAAATAAATCAACACGGCAATCACCCGAATCAGTGTTTTCCAGGGCAACTCGCGATACTGACCTGATGTATAGGCTTTCAGCAAGCGCGTTACAACGCCTAACTGTTCGCGGAAAATGGAAATATTAGCTCCTGAAAGCCCACCACTTTTTCGTAACGCTTCCTGAACCAAGCCTAGTAAACTTCGCTTATCCCGGGCATAACGAGCAGCACCAGCGTTGGCCCGTTTAAAGAAAATAGAGGATAAAATTCGCCCAACAAGATTACCGTTCTTCATCGATTTGTGGTCTGTCATTCTGCCAAATGCTTACCTAGCAAAGCAGATACTACTTAATGTCTAACAGGAAATTTCAGTAAATAATACATAAACCTAGTAATCGGGTCATAAGTTTAATCTGAATGCTGTTGGTTTGTCTTGAGCTGGGGCCTTACTTTTGCGCTCGCTTGTTAACCTTTTAATTCTGAATACCGTATGAAAGTTACTGTAGTAGGAGCCGGGGCTGTTGGAGCTACCTGCGCCGACAACATTGCCCGCCGGGAACTCGCCCATGAAGTCGTTCTGCTGGACATTAAAGAAGGTCTAAGTGAAGGGAAATCACTTGATATGCTCCAGGCATCGACATTACTCGACTGCGACGTTAAACTGACGGGTGCAACGAATGATTATGAAAAAACAGCAGGGTCGGATGTCGTTGTCATTACGTCGGGTATCCCCCGTAAGCCTGGTATGACCCGCGAAGATCTTATTGGTATCAATGCGGGTATTGTAAAGGGCGTAACGGAAAATATTCTAAAACATTCACCCGACGCAATTTTTGTCATCATTTCCAATCCAATGGATACGATGACATATCTGGCGTTGAAATCGTCTGGACTGCCTAAAAATCGGGTAATTGGTCTGGGTGGGGCACTGGATTCGGCTCGTTTCAAAACCTATTTATCGCTGGCGCTGAATTGTTCGCCTAACGATTTACAGGCTTCGGTTATTGGCGGTCATGGCGATACAACGATGATTCCTCTGACGCGCTTAGCGACCAAAGCAGGCGTACCCGTGAGTAATTTTTTGGACGCGGAAACCCTGAAAAAAGTTGCTGCCGACACGATGGTGGGTGGTGCTACGTTGACAGGCCTGATTGGTACGTCGGCCTGGTATGCGCCTGGTGCAGCGGGTGCCTATATGGTTGAGAGCATCCTGCGCGATCAGAAGCGTGTGATTCCGTCCTGTGTATTGCTGGAAGGTGAATATGGTCAGTCAGACATTTGCCTGGGCGTACCGGTCGTTTTGGGACGTAACGGTTGGGAAGAAATCATTGATTATAAGCTAAACGACGAAGAGCAGGCAGCTTTTAATAAGTCAGCCGATGCCGTTCGGAATATGAATGGTGTGCTAAGTACGCTGAATATCGGCGTTTAGGAACGGCTTACCATACTTACCATCGCAAAAGGGTTTCGTTCGCGAAACCCTTTTGCGTATACGGTTAATAAGTTTTTTGTTCGGTTTGATCCGGTTCAATACGATTATTGCTCCAGGTTCCACACTGATTTTGTCCTATATGAAAACCGCTTTTTTATTCACATCACTTTGTTTACTAATTATCAGTTCGGCTTTCCGTAGCGATTCAATTAATGAAAATCCAACCGCCGATTTTGCTACGGTTTATATTTACAGGGGTGGCCAATTTTTCGGATCGGGCCTGAACTACGCCATTTACGCCAACGGAGAGAAAATATGCAAGCTTAGTAACAACCGGTACATCGAATATAAAGTCAAGCCCGGCACGTTATCATTGACAGCTCGGAACGGCGGGATAGAAGTCTTTAAAAAAGAGACAGGCATTGACTTAGAGATTGAAGCGGGTAAGAAATACTACGTCCGTGGTGATCTCAAAACCAGCATTACCAGGTCTCGTCTGGAGATGTCAGAGGTAACGGAGAATACAGCTAAGCGCGACATGAATGGCATGACAGTTGATAATTGTCAGGAAGCCCTCAATAACTAACTTCCAGGCGTATAAATAAAAATCCCTGATAAATCTGTCAGGGGTTTTTATTTCGCTGATGATTAGTACAGCTTAAATAAAGACCTGGTATTGTAGGGTTAATTGGCCACGTCGTCCTCCTGATGAAAGCTGTGAAGAACCTGAGACGGCTTCGTAATAAGGGCGGTTTTGATAATCGAGCGTCAATTTACCGTTATGGCCTTTAATTAAGTAGTTGAGCCCAACGTTATAAACGCCCATCTTTTGTGATAAGCGTTGGTAGTCAGCAATTTGTACTTGTATGTAAGACATTAACGTACCATTGCTAGTGCCGAATAAATCGCGCTTCATCAGGTAACCGAACTGCCCATATACAACACTGCCCGTACCGAACATCGGGAAGGCATTCCCCTGCGTACCAGAAACATAACCCGACGCTACGCCACTTGCCGGATTCATGATGCCGTTGAAGCGCAGGTAGTTGGTGCCATAGTCGGTATAAAAATAGCCCAGATAAGCATTTACCGCTGTTCCTTTTTCTTTGTTGACTGGCATATCTAGGAAAGAAGCAACCGACCACAAATTCATGTTCTGATAAACTGTGTCGGCAGCCGTTGGTACGCTCACCATAGCGTTTTTCTGCGTAATGAAACCGGCCTCAAGGTTAAAGACTTTTTTGGCTCCGAGATACGTACCAGTCATATAACCAGGCGTCTGGTGGGCTTCTTTATCGAAGAACTGCCACAGCAATAATCCTTGAAACTGCTTGTGATGACCTTTCAACGCAAAAACGGAGTTGGGTCCATACGTTGGTAGCGCAGAACCGCTGGTTTGGATGGGGAAGGGGTCACTAATGGCTACGCGGTAATCGAGATGACCAACTTGGCCCCGCGCATAGAGAGACAGTTTGCGCGAGAACTGATCCGTCTGGTCAACGGTTGCCTGCGCGAACACAGGTACATCCATACTCATGATTGAACTGACACTGGGCTGACTAAACCGGGATAGGCCATTGGCAATGGTCAAACCGCTTCCGATTTTTAGATAATCTTTGTTTTTCCAGACGACGTATTCACCCACGGCGTCATGGAAGAAAGCGTGTATTTTCCGGTTGGAAGAAGCATTCGGGTTGAAACCACCATTCAGGTAATTGAAATTGTTCATCCCGAACTGGAAATAGAGATAGACATGGTCAGAAATCTGACCAAACAGTTGCATCCGGGTTCGTCGTAGACCAATATCGAACGTATTGTCTTTAGGCTCGCTGATGACCGTAGTCCCAGGATTGCTTTGATTGTATCGGAGCCAGGCTTGATTTAGAAACGTAATTTTGAAAAAGTGCGAGCCGGATTCGTTGAGGTTATATTTTAATTCATTCTTCTCTACTGCTGGCTTGGGAGAGGTTGTAACAGTCCCACTAATTATCAAGGTTGAAGATTTGACCGGATCGGATTGTGTTGAAGGGTTAACTGGTTGTTGAGCCAAGGCAAAACTACTGCTGAGCCAGGCCAGTGAAATAAATAGTTTCTTCATAACAGGTCAGTCTGATAATTCTTACCTAAAAACGCGCGACCAAAGTTAGGCCACGCGTTTTTAAATTGAGTTAAAAGAAGATCAGAATGAATGTAGCGTAAGTTCAAAATTAGATTAACGCCAGTCGCAGGCTGGAGCCAGCCATTCCTGACCGGTATCTATTGGCATTCCATCGGGTGGCGTTTGGGCACTGGTCGGACGAACGTCGGCGACATTATCATCCGCCCGACGAATCTGCTCAAGCGCAAAAAACTGATGAGCAGCCGCTTTGGAGTTAGAAGCGGTTGCATTAAGCTTACCTTTTAACTGATTCAATTTTAAGCCAGCTATCGCCCGCGCCTGTGATGTTACGTCCTGATTATTTGCCAGATCGATCAACTTTTGTAGCAATAGCTTGTCTGTCTGACGTTTTACTTCGGCTTCATAACTATCCGTGGGATCGGCTTTGTACCACGTAGCGGACAGCAGTTGGTCGAGCATGTCTTCCAGACTAAGTTGACCCGGATCGAGGGCTGATTGTATCACCAGTCGACTTACACGCTCCCCGTTAAAGAGCATTTGTAGCGTCATGCCCGCTGCCGCTTCGGGCGCTGCCATGGCATCGAACGTAATACCCGTACGACGTTTGAAAACCTCGCGTAAATTTGGGTCGTACCGGAACGGACGGGGAGGGATCATGGCGACTGTAGACTTAGGAAGCGCCAGGAAAGAAGGGTCAATGGTAGCTAATAGAGCATCCAGCGCACGTTTCTGCTCTTGAACAGGAACCGTCGAGACAACGGGCTGACCATCACCCCGTAATGCGTTCGTATACGTTTGCCCAGCCACAACTTTCGCAGCGGCTTCCACCTGATACCTATGGAACATATACATCGGCACGAGCACTTCTTCAAGCATGGCCATTGGCGTTCCGCTCGGAATTTTTTTGTCTGTAAAGCTGGTCAGCGCAATTTTCCGAACGTCTGATACGCGTTTTAATTCATTGACGGCATTAGCCCCGTTATCCCACAAATGCGTACCGGGGTGAGCCGAGCCTTCGGGTCGGGCATCCTGATCCGTCAGGAAAGTCAAGCCGGTTTTGTGCATATCGTTGACTATTTTGTCAAGCGCCTGTTTCTCATTGGTGTTGCCGGGAAACTGCTCATAGCCGTAGCGAATACTCCATTTATCGTACTCACCAATGCCTTTCGCGTACGCATCCGATAGATCGATACTGGTGGCGCCTTTTATTTTAGCCACCATCGTTGGGTAATCCATGACCGAAGCCCGACCAAAGGGTGAACCACCCTGAGTACTGGCAATGTAGTTATGTGGTAAGCCCAAGGTATGCCCGACTTCATGGGCTGCCAATTGCCGAAGCCGGTCGATGGACATCTGCATCATTGGATCGGACGACGGATTGGTTGCCCCGGAATAATCACCTACCAAACCCTGAGCAATCAGATAATCCTGCCGGACACGTAACGAACCGAGGGTTACTTTTCCTTTGATGATCTCACCCGTACGTGGATCGCTGATACTACCGCCGTAACTCCAGCCCCGCGTTGACCGGTGTACCCACTGAACCAGGTTGTAACGGACATCCATAGGGTCAGCATCTGCGGGGAGCAGTTTAACCTGAAACGCATTTTTATAGCCAGCCGCTTCGAAGGCCTGATTCCACCAGGCGGTTCCTTCCATCAGTGCCGAGCGAATGGGTTCTGGCGTACCCGGATCGACGTAGTAGATAATTGGTTTGACTGCCTCACTGACTTTTGCTGAAGGATCTTTTTTCTCCAGCCGATGGCGGGAAATATACCGTTTCATAATCGGCTGACTAACCGGCGTAGCGTAATCAAAATACTCAATACCACCGTAACCGATACGTGGGTCAAAAACTCGGGGCTTGTAATTGTTATCCGGCAACTGCACGAAGGAATGATGCTGATGGACCGTAACGGCGGTAGGAGTAGGTACAACCTCGCGTAGAAAAGCCCCAGGATTCTCACCTGTCAGCGTAATGATGGTCTCGAACTCGGTATTTTGCGGGAATGCTTTTGTATGGGGCAGGTACATGGCACTACGTGTCGGATCGAATTTAAACGCACCTTGCTTGGTTCGCATGATGGCCTGCACAGCACCAACGGCATCCTGCATGAGAAACGGCGTCAAATCCACAAGAACTTTTCCACTCTCTTCGGCTACTACGTCGAATCCGGCATGAACGGATTTGGCAAACGATTCTTCAACTGCCCGGCGTTCAAGCGGATCGTTGCTGATTGCCCGGTAAGCATAGTTAGGTTCAATAAGCAGCACTTTTGGGCCGCTACGCTGGAATTTCACAATATGCTCCTGCCCTAGGCGTCCACGGTCCAGCCCAATGTCGTTGGAGCCAACACCCTGCGCTAAGGTTGGATAATACAGAAACTCGGTATCGAACGTACTGATTTCAAGCCAGACTTTTCCTTTTTTTGCGTCCCAGTAATACGTCATGAAGCCTGGATTACGCTCCATGCCATTCGTAAACGTAGTAATACTGCTCGTGGAAACCGGTCCGCTCGGTGTTTGCGCTTTGAGTTGGCAAATTGTGCCAAATACGACGTAGAGAAGTGTAAATAACTGTTTTTTCATGTTGGCAGAGGTAGTATTAAGATTCAAGATACGTGGAAAGCCATTACAAACGCACGTTAACAAAAGGGCATAAAAAATCCGGCAAGTTTATCGATCAATTGACTAACCTGCCGGATACATTCAAGCCAAGATATCTATCGTAATCGATCGGAACCTCGGACTAGTTTCTCATCGCGACGAATAAACCGGTTTGCCAGCGCGTTAAACACTAAGGCTGCGATAATGGCGTAAAAACCGGTTAGAAAGGTACCCTGATCAGCAGGATCACCGTATTTTTTGCCTTCATACAGTGTCCGGTATAGCGTAATACCCATGACTGCCGTTAACATCAGCGCATTAACCGCGCATAACGCCGTTTGTGTCAATCGGTTACGGTACTGAAAAATCGCATAAAGTGCCACCAAACCCACTAAAGCAATGAGTAACGCTAAATACCAGACTGTATTGGCATACGTAGTGATTCCTTCCTGCTGACTGTATTGAAGGGCTGTTAGATGGGCCATCTCCGGAGATTTTGCTCCGGCTTTTTCCCAGATCGGTGTCGTCAGGGCAACCCCCATGGCGAGGGTAATAAGAAACAAAAATATTGTTTGAACTCGTTGGATCATTGTTTTAATGAATAATGAATACTTCTCACTTATATGATTGAGTCGGTACGTACGTCATCATATAGTGAACTGAGTGGCAAAAATAGCCCAAAAACTGATAGATTATGAAAGCAGACGTTCGTCTGATGATAACAGCTGATGGATCACACACGGCCATCAACCAGATTCTCGATAAAACCTACCACTCTGTTCACGGAGCTTATCAGGAATCGCAACGGGTATACATAGAATTAGGCTTGTTCGCGGCATTCGAAATGTTCGATGATCAGGAGCTGTGTATTTTTGAAATGGGGTTTGGTACGGGGCTAAACGCGTTACTAACTGCCCGGGAAGCGGAACGCCACAAACGCAGGATTAATTACGTTGCCATTGAGGCCTATCCGTTGCCGTCTGATGAAGCCCGCTTGCTGAATTATGATGACTTGTTCGGGACAAATTATTTGCCATCCTTACATGAATCTCCCTGGAATGAGCCAGTTGATCTAACGACGTATATCAGATTAACCAAGCTTGAAGAACAATTACAGAATCTGCAAACGTCCAGCCGATTTCACCTGATTTATTACGATGCCTTTGCGCCAACCGCCCAGCCTGAACTTTGGGAACCGGAAATATTTGAGCAGTTGGCCAACTTATTACTGCCCGGCGGCATACTGACGACGTATTGTTCGAGAAGCTATGTGCAACGTAACATGCGGGCAGCAGGCTTAACCGTCGAAAAACACCCCGGTCCACTACATAAACGAGACATACTAAGGGCAGTCAAGAGATGAGTTATCAAGGCACGATATTTTAATCTTTACTCTAGGCGCGTTGTGCTAATTTTATTACTGATCGATCGTTATTAAGTAAACGTAACTGCTTCAACGACCTGATCAACTATGAATCGTCTGCTTGTCTTTTTCGCTGCTTTTGTCCTGCTAACTATTAGTGCATTTCGTACTACGTTGCCTACCGAACAACTTGTGAGTAAACCGAGTGGTGAAGGGAAGCACATCAACTGGCTAACGATCCAACAGGCTTACGCCCTGACTCAGAAAAAGCCCAAGAAATTTGTAGTCGATGTGTATACCGACTGGTGCGGCTGGTGTAAAGTCATGGACCGCAAAACTTTTTCGCAGCCTGCCATTGTCGATTATGTCAACGAGAATTTTTATCCCGTTCGCTTTAACGCTGAGCAAACGGCGGACGTGACATTAGGTAAACAGACGTTCAAATACATTAGCGGAGGCAGCCATGGCGTACACGAACTGGCTGCAGCCTTGCTGAAAAATCAGATGGGTTACCCGACTACGGTGTTTCTGGATGAGAAATTTAACCTCATTCAGCCGATAGGTGGGTATCTGGATGCTCGCACATTCCATCAGATCATTACGTACTTTGGTAATGATTATCACCAAAAAGAGCCATTTGATCGATATAAGGCCGGTACGTATGTCAAATCGTATCAAACCTCGTTGGCGGCCAGTAAATAACGGACTCATACGTAACGCGGACGGTCCGCCGTTGCGGTGGAAACCTACGCTCAATAGTTGCTAATCATATAGCCAACGAGCGTAGGTTTCCACCCGCGTTACGTATTTTTGTACCTTTCATCAACTCCAATTTGAAAGTATATGAATAAGCAAGTGGCTTTTCTTTTCGTGGCGATTGTGGCGATCGGTTTTATGGCTGCCGACTCCCGCAAATTCATCGATCCGCAAAACATGGATATGTCCGTGAAGCCCGGCGATAATTTTTACCAGTACGCTAACGGTAATTGGCTTAAAAAGAATGCTATTCCGGCTTCGAAAACCTCCTGGGGGAGTTTTAATGAATTGCGGGAGAAGAGTCTCGATGCCATGAAATCTTTGCTCGAAGAGGCCTCAAAAACGACGACAAAAGGGCGGCTATATCAGATGGTTGGCGATTATTACGTGAGTGGCATGGATAGCCTAACTATCGAAAAGCTAGGTTTCGATCCGATCAAACCAGATCTTGCACGGATTGATAAAGTCAATAATAAACCCTCTTTCCTCGACGAACTCGCTTATCAGCGCACCCAGAGTAATGGGATGTTATTTGGGTTTTTTGTGGCGCAGGATCGTAAGAACGTATCGAAGTATCTGCCGCAATTTAGTCAGGGCGGTACAACCTTGCCTGACCGTGATTATTACCTCAAAAACGACCCACGTAGTCAGAAAATCCGTGATGCGTACGCTGATAATCTGACAAAAATGTTTACCCTGATTGGGGAGGAACCAACCCAGGCTTCACAGGATGCCGATGTGGTTATGCGTATTGAAACGGCATTGGCAAAGGCGCAAATGCCTCGTGTTGATCTACGAGATCCCTACAAAACGTACAATAAATTTGCTGTAGCCGATTTCAGCAAGCAAACTCCCGGCATTGACTGGGCCGATCAGTTGTTAAAATATAGTGCAAAAGGGCAGGATACCGTATTGGTGCAAAACCCGGCGTTCTTCCGCTCGCTCGATAGCCTGGTTGCAGATACGCCCATTGAGGACCTGCGTACGTATATGCGGTGGAACATTCTTAAAGGCGCGGCTCCTTACCTCAGCGATGCGTTCGTGAAGCAGAATTTCGCTTTTTCGAAAGTATTAAGCGGTCAGAAAGAACAAACGCCCCGCTGGCAGCGCGTAAGTGGTTTGATTGATGGCACACTTGGTGATTTACTGGGACAACTTTACGTTCAGAAATACTTCAAGCCTGAAGCCAAGCAGCGCATGCTTACCCTTGTAGATAATCTTGAAACATCCTATAAAGAGCATATTAAAAACCTCGACTGGATGAGCGAAGACACCAAGAAGAAAGCTTTAACTAAACTAGTAGCCTTCAAACGTAAAATTGCTTATCCCGATAAATGGAAAAGTTATGAGGGCGTTACGATTGCCCGTAATAGTTTTTACGATAATGTGCAATCCGCTGGCAAATGGCAGTACAACTACATGATCAATAGGCTCGGTAAGCCGGTTGATAAAACAGAATGGGGGATGACTCCGCCAACGGTGAACGCTTACTATAACCCCGTCAACAACGAAATCGCTTTCCCTGCCGCCATTCTGCAATTCCCCTTCTTCGACTTTGAGGCCGATGATGCCATCAACTATGGCGGTATAGGTGCCGTAATAGGCCACGAAATGACGCATGGTTTCGATGATTCGGGTCGTCAGTACGATGCAGACGGTACGTTACGCGATTGGTGGACCAAGACAGACGCTGACAATTTTAAAAAGCGGGCCGATCAGGTCAAAGAGCAGTTCTTTGGGTTTAAAGTTCTTGATTCCATTAAAGTTAACGGACAGTTGACGCTCGGCGAAAACCTGGCTGATCTGGGTGGATTGGCCATTGCCTATGACGCTTTTAAAAAGACACCTCAGGGCAAAGCGACCGGTAAGAAAAGCACAATCGACGGCTTTACACCCGATCAGCGGTTTTTCCTGTCGTGGGCGCAAGTCTGGCGGATTAACGTCTTACCAGAAACACAGGCACAGTTGATTATGGTTGACCCTCACGCGCCGGGCCTTTATCGCTGTAATGGCCCCTTATCGAACATCAATGCCTGGTATCAAGCCTTTAATGTACAGCCTGGCGACAAGATGTATAAAAAACCGGAAGACCGTATTAAAGTCTGGTAAAGAGCGATAAAACATTTAGGGCTAAACGTTTTTAGGTAGGAACAGAAACCCTGAAACTTTTAGCCCTAAACATTTTACTATGCCTAGACTGCAATTTTTTATAGGACTACTAGGAATCATGGTAGCCTGCCAAAGCAAACCGAAGCAGGAAACCGAAACAACCTCAACCACCGCCACAGCATCAGTAGACAGTGCCGCTCTATTAGCGAAACGCCCTGCGGCTGGTGCGCCCCGTTCAGCATCTGATCGGTTAGTACGATCGCTTTATTTTGAACATAACAAGACCGAAAACCCATTTCGCGAGAAAAAAGACCGTGGATTAGTCGATCAGTTTTTTGCGAAACCGACCGCTGATCTTATCTGGAACGATGCACAAAAGTCTTCAGGAAAAGTGAATCGTACGAAAACAAATCTCCTCTTTAATGCACCAGATGACGCTATTAAAAAAATGTGGGTGGAGCCAGCTGCAGTAGCGGGAACGAGGGCAGTTGTTTACGTAACGTTCGAAAATAAAGGGAAGCCAGAGGAAATAAAGATTGACCTTCAGCAGGTGGCAGGTCGGTGGCGTATCACAGATATGCTGTATCCAAATAGGAAGCAACTAACGGAACTACTACGTTAACCACGGGCTTATTCAAATTATTTTTAAACCATCTGTTGACAACACCGCAAAAACATGTAATTTTGCAACTCCAAACCGGAAACGGGGCGGAAAATGTTCTTTAACAAGGTTTTTTGGGGAGTTTCCAGAGTGGCCAAATGGATCAGACTGTAAATCTGCTGGCGTACGCCTTCGGAGGTTCGAATCCTCCACTCCCCACAGAAGAAGTTATAGAGTTCTACAGTCGCAGAGTTAGTGGATGTTAATACAGCTACAACTTTTTGATTGTCCAACTTTAAAACTTCTTTTTTTGCGGAAGTAGCTCAATTGGTAGAGCGATAGCCTTCCAAGCTATAGGTTGCGGGTTCGAGACCCGTCTTCCGCTCAGTAGTTCTTAGTCGTTAACAGTATCGTTTTCTAACGAATAGCTGCTGGCGACTAGTGACTGTTAAAAACAAGCCGTTATAGCTCAGCGGTAGAGCACTTCCTTGGTAAGGAAGAGGTCCGGGGTTCAAGTCCCCGTAACGGCTCAAGACTTCTTTGCGGAGTCTTTTTGACGTTTTAAGCCCAAATGGCGTCAGACCTCAAAACGGGATGATTTCGCTGGGTTTAATTGAAATACAGCGAATTCATTCAATAACAAACAACAGTTCACAATAGCGTTTTAAAAACATGGCAAAAGAGAATTTTGACCGCTCGAAACCGCACGTTAACATCGGTACGATTGGTCACGTTGACCACGGTAAAACGACGCTTACGGCTGCCATTACGAAAGTGCTGGCCGGTAAGGGTCTGGCCGCAGTACGGGATTTCTCATCGATTGACAATGCTCCGGAAGAAAAAGAGCGGGGTATCACCATCAATACATCGCACGTTGAGTATGCAACGGCGAATCGTCACTACGCCCACGTTGACTGCCCAGGCCACGCTGACTATGTGAAAAACATGGTAACGGGTGCTGCCCAGATGGACGGTGCTATCCTTGTGGTAGCGGCTACGGACGGACCAATGCCACAGACTCGTGAGCACATCCTGCTTGCTCGTCAGGTTGGCGTACCTCAGCTCGTTGTGTTCATGAACAAAGTGGACATGGTTGACGATCCTGAGTTGCTCGAACTTGTTGAGATGGAAATCCGCGAGCTGTTGAGCTTCTACAATTTCGATGGCGACAATATCCCTGTTATTCAAGGTTCGGCTCTTGGTGGTCTGAACGGCGATGCCAAGTGGGTAAAAACCATCGAAGAACTGATGGACAACGTTGATAGCTTCATCCCCCTACCTCCTCGTCAAACGGATCTTCCGTTCCTGATGCCGGTAGAGGACGTATTCTCGATCACGGGTCGTGGTACAGTAGCAACGGGTCGTATCGAACGGGGTGTTATCAACTCGGGTGAACCAGTTGAAATCCTGGGCATGGGTGCTGAAAACCTGAAATCAGTTGTAACGGGTGTTGAAATGTTCCGGAAAATTCTGGACCGTGGTGAAGCCGGTGACAACGTAGGTCTTCTGCTCCGTGGTATTGAGAAAGCCGATATCCGTCGTGGTATGGTTATTTGCAAACCCGGTTCGGTTAAGCCACACTCGAAGTTTAAAGCTGAGGTTTACGTACTGTCGAAAGAAGAAGGTGGTCGTCATACCCCATTCTTCAACAAGTACCGTCCACAGTTCTATTTCCGTACCACTGACGTAACGGGCGAAATCATGTTGCCTGCTAATGTTGAAATGGTGATGCCAGGTGACAACATTACGATCGATGTAACGCTGATCAACAAAATCGCTATGGAAAAAGGTCTCCGTTTCGCTATCCGCGAAGGTGGCCGTACCGTAGGGGCTGGTCAGGTGACAGAAATCCTTGATTAATAGGTAGTAAATCAAAAACAAGTGCATTTCTTTACGGGAGTGCACTTGTTTTTTGAGATTATTTCGTACTTTTGCAGTCCGTTTCAGAAGCATACTGATTCGGATTTATCTAAACGGGTGTAGTTCAAGGGTAGAATAGCGGTCTCCAAAACCGTTGATGGGAGTTCGAATCTCTCCACCCGTGCCAATCCTTATTAAATATGGACAAGTTTGTATCGTTTCTGAAAGCCTCCTGGGAGGAAGTTCAGCATAACGTGACTTGGCCTAAATTCAGCGATCTCCAATCCAGTTCTACACTGGTACTTGTAGCATCGCTGATTTTTGCGCTACTGGTCGGGTTAATTGATTTAGTATTTGAGAACGGACTGAATGCATTTTATCAGTCATTCTAAACTGACTTACGAAACATGAGCGGCATACAATGGTACGTCATTCGGGCAGTGTCGGGTCAGGAGAAGAAAATTAAATCTTACCTCGATAACGAGATTATCCGTCAGAAATTGGACGAAGTAATTCCGCAGGTGTTAATTCCGGCGGAGAAGGTGTACGAAATGCGTAACGGTAAAAAGCGCGTTCGGGAAAAGTCATTCTTTCCTGGCTACATTCTTATATCGGCTGATTTGGGTAATAATCGGGCGCTTGACATGATTCTGAATATGCCAGGGGTGTTAGGTTTTCTGGGCAACTCACAAGTTGGAACAACTTCAAAAGTACCTGTACCACTACGTCAGGCTGAAGTAAACCGTATTCTGGGTAAGGTGAGTGAAGAAGAAACACAGGAAGTTTCAGCACCAACGGCTACGTATCTCAAAGGCGAAAATGTAAAAGTTGTTGATGGACCCTTTGGCGGTTTCATTGGTACAGTAGAAGAAGTATTTGACGACCGGAAGAAGTTGAACGTCGTCGTAAAGATATTTGGCCGGAACACTCCGGTAGAACTCAGTTACGCACAAGTAGAAAAGGAAAACTAGTCGTCAGATTAGTTCTCCGTGGTTCGGCATTCTATGCTTCCCTCAGAGGATGACCAGCCAAAACCAGTTGATTTGTTACGAAAAGTGTGCGGATTGGTTATGTGACGAACCAGTTAGAAAACTAAGTAGTAACGGGGCCGTTCACGCGGTCGTAACTAAATTACCACAATGGCAAAAGAAGTAGGTGGCTATGTTAAGCTGCAAGTCAAAGGTGGGCAAGCCAACCCCGCTCCTCCAATCGGTCCAGCTCTGGGTTCCAAGGGTTTAAATATCATGGAATTCTGCAAGCAGTTCAACGGACGAACGCAGGATAAAGTGGGAATGGTATTACCGGTTTTGATCACGTATTATAAGGATAAGTCCTTTGATTTCGTCATCAAGACGCCACCGGCACCGGTTCTGCTAATGGAAGCAGCAAAGCTGAAAGGCGGATCTGCTCAACCAAATCGCAAAAAAGTGGGCTCAGTATCGTGGGATCAAGTTCGGACCATTGCAGAAACGAAGATGCCCGACTTGAACGCTTTTACAGTTGAGTCGGCTATGAAGCAGGTGGCAGGTACAGCCCGCAGTATGGGTATTACGGTGACGGGTGCATCGCCCTTCGAGAACTAATTAGACTTGCCTAAGCAAACACAGAGATGGCTAAGTTAACGAAAAAACAAAAGGAAGCTCAATCAAAATACGATACGTCAAAAGAATACTCGCTACAACAGGCCGCTGAGATTCTAAAAGACATTGCGTATACGAAATTCGATGCTTCCGTGGATATTGACGTTCGGTTAGGCGTTGACCCGCGTAAAGCTGACCAAATGGTTCGTGGCGTTGCTACGTTGCCGCATGGTACAGGCAAAACGGTTCGCGTTCTGGTGCTTTGCACCCCGGACAAGGAGAACGAAGCGAAAGAGGCTGGAGCTGACTTCGTGGGTCTGGATGACTATATTCAAAAAATCGAGCAAGGCTGGACGGACGTTGATGTGATTATCACGATGCCGAACGTAATGGCTAAAGTTGGTCGTTTGGGTAAAGTATTAGGGCCACGTGGTTTGATGCCAAACCCGAAATCGGGTACGGTAACACCAGAAGTAGGTAAAGCTGTTCGTGAGGTGAAGGCAGGTAAAATCGACTTTAAAGTCGATAAACAAGGTGCTATTCACACCAGTATTGGTAAAGTATCGTTCACGCCAGAAAAACTGGCTGAAAACGCGCAGGAAATCATTAGCACGCTACTGAAACTGAAGCCTTCATCGGCAAAAGGTACGTATGTGAAAACGATTAATCTGTCGAGTACGATGAGTCCGGGAGTAACGATTGATAAAGGCTCGGTAGCCGGGGTTTAAGCCATGAAACGCGAAGAAAAAGGAGCAATTATTGAGGAATTGGCTGAAAAGTTTCAGACCATTCCCTTCTTCTATATCACGGAAGCCAATGGCATGACGGTTGCTGAAGTCAATACGTTACGTCGGATGTGTTTTGAGCGTGGTATTGAGTACAAAGTGGTGAAAAATGCATTCATCAAAAAAGCACTCGAACCCCTCGATACGGATTATACACCGTTCAACGATACGGTGCTACATGGTCAGTCAGCGGTGATGTTTCACCCTGAGAATGGCAAAGCACCGGCGCAGCTTATTAAAGAGTTTCGCAAAACCAATGATAAGTTGCAATTAAAGGCTGCTTCGATTGATTACAGCCTGTTTATTGGTGCTGACCAACTTGATACGCTCATCGCACTGAAGAGCAAAGAAGAGTTGATTGGCGAAATCATCGGCCTGTTACAATCGCCTGCTAAGAATGTTATTTCGGCATTGCAAAGTGGTGGTAACAAATTGGCCGGTATCCTCAAAACGCTGTCGGAGCGTGAGGAAGCAGCTTAATTTTTCCGACGTATAGTTTTTCAATATTGTATCACAATCAAATTAAGAAAATACTACAATGGCAGATTTGAAAGCGTTCGCGGAGCAGCTTGTAAGCCTGACAGTTAAAGAAGTTAACGAACTGGCTACGATCCTGAAGGATGAGTACGGTATCGAGCCTGCTGCTGCAGCTCCTGTAATGGTAGCTGGCGGTGGCGCAGGTGCAGGTGATGCTGCTCCGGCTGTGGCTGAGAAAACGTCTTTCGACGTTGTTCTGAAGTCGGCTGGTGCTGCTAAACTCGCTGTCGTGAAACTGGTAAAAGACCTGACCGGTCTGGGCCTGAAAGAAGCCAAAGAATTGGTTGATGGCGCTCCAAAACCAGTGAAAGAAGGCGTTGCTAAAGACGAAGCTGAATCACTGCGGAAGCAACTTGAAGAAGCTGGTGCTGAAGTAGAAGTTAAGTAAGCAACTGCTCTTTGCATATCACTCCAGATAGGGGAGGCCAGACCGACGTCTGGTCTTTTCCTGTTTGGAGCTATTTTTGTCTTAAGTGCTTGCAAAAGACAAACTATTTTTTATTGCATTATGTTGACTATTTACGCCCCTTGGGTCGGGTGACACCCGGGGTCTGAATAGCCGCTTATTTCGAGTGCCGTGGCAAATCTTCGCAACGCACTCATTAAGAATCGGTTACGCACTAAACGAAGCACAATCTTGGCGACAAACGCGAAAATCAGTACGCGCAAAAATTTTGCGACGATTCAGCCAGTGATTGGATACCCAGATTTTCTGGATATTCAAGTAAAATCCTTCAAAGATTTTTTCCAGCTTGACACGCCTTCCAACCAACGGTCGGAAGAAGGTCTGTTCAAAGTTTTTCAGGAAAACTTCCCAATATCAGACTCTCGCGAGAATTTCAAGCTGGAGTTCATTGATTACTCAGTCGATCCGCCGAAATATTCGGTCGATGAGTCGATCGATCGGGGTCTGACCTATTCAGTACCCCTGAAAGCTAAACTGCGTCTGTCAAACAACGATCCCGATAACGAGGATTTTGAGACGATCGAGCAGGAAGTATTTCTAGGTAACATTCCGTATATGACCGAGAAAGGCTCGTTTGTCATTAACGGAGCCGAGCGGGTGATTGTTTCTCAATTGCACCGTTCGCCGGGTGTGTTCTTCTCGATGAGTAAGCACACGAATGGTACCAAGTTGTATTCGGCCCGGATTATTCCGTTCAAAGGTTCGTGGATCGAATTCTCGACGGACGTTAACAATGTCATGTATGCGTACATTGACCGGAAAAAGAAATTCCCGGTAACGACGCTGTTACGTGCCATCGGTTTCGGTTCAGATAAAGACATTCTTGATCTGTTTGGTCTGTCGGAAGAAGTACCTGCGACGCCCGCTAATCTGAAGAAGGCGATTGGTCGTCGGCTGGCGGCCCGGGTACTACGTACCTGGACGGAAGACTTTGTGGATGAGGATACAGGCGAGGTGGTTTCTATCAGTCGGAATGAGGTGCTCTTGGAGCGCGACTCAGCTATTTCGGCGGATGACATTGACGTCATTACGGATTCAGGTCAGAAATCAGTCATCCTGCATAAGGAAGACATGAACATGGCCGATTACAATATTATTTATAACACACTGCAGAAAGATAGCTCTAACTCTGAAAAAGAGGCCGTGGAGCAAATCTATCGGCAGCTTCGGAACGCCGATGCGCCCGATGAACAGACTGCTCGTGAAATTATTCAGAGCCTGTTCTTCTCGGATAAGCGTTATGATCTGGGTGATGTTGGCCGTTACCGTATTAACAAAAAGCTCGGTCTGGACATTTCGTCGGACATGAAGGTACTGACCACGGAGGACATTGTATCCATCGTGAAGTACCTGATTGGTCTGATTAACTCGAAGGCCGTTGTCGATGATATTGACCACCTCAGCAACCGACGTGTTCGGACAGTGGGTGAGCAGTTATATGCGCAATTCGGTGTTGGTCTTGCCCGGATGGCGCGGACGATTAAAGAACGGATGAACGTTCGGGATAACGAGGATTTCAAACCTGTTGACCTGATCAATGCCCGGACATTGTCGTCGGTGATCAACTCGTTCTTCGGTACGAACCAGCTATCGCAGTTTATGGACCAAACCAATCCATTAGCCGAAGTGACGCACAAGCGTCGTATGTCGGCTCTCGGACCTGGTGGTCTATCGCGTGAACGGGCTGGTTTTGAGGTTCGTGACGTACACTATACGCACTATGGTCGTCTGTGTACCATTGAAACCCCGGAAGGTCCGAATATCGGTCTAATCTCCTCGCTGTGCGTCTATGCGAAAATCAATAGCATGGGCTTCATTGAAACGCCATACCGAATTATCGAAAACGGTAAGGTGTCAATGGATAAACCAGTGATGTATTTAACGGCTGAAGAAGAAGATACGCACTATATCGCACAGGCGAATGCTGACATCGACAAGAAAGGAAACTTCCAGGTCGACCGGCTGAAAGCCCGTTTCGAAGGTGACTTCCCAATCGCTGAACCAGCGAACGTTACGTTCATGGATATTGCTCCGAACCAGATTGTATCGGTAGCTGCTTCTATGATTCCGTTCCTGGAGCATGATGATGCTAACCGTGCGCTGATGGGCTCGAACATGCAACGTCAGGCTGTTCCTTTACTACGTCCTGAAGCGCCGATTGTAGGTACAGGTTTAGAAGGTCGCGTTGCTGTTGACTCACGGACGCTGGTCATTGCTGAAGCTGATGGTGTCATTGAGTTTGTTGACTCAACCAAAATCGTCGTTAAGTATGACCTCGACGACGATCAACTGGCGGTTACGTTCGATGAGGACAAAAAGACGTATAATCTGATTAAATTCCGTCGGACGAACCAGGATACCTGTATCAACCTCAAACCAACCGTGCTGAAAGGCCAGAAGGTGAAAAAAGGCGATGTACTTTGCGAAGGTTACGCGACGCAGGCAGGTGAGCTAGCACTGGGACGTAACATGAAAGTTGCTTTCATGCCATGGCAGGGGTATAACTTCGAGGATGCTATCGTGATTTCGGAACGTGTTGTACGGGAAGATATTTTCACGTCGATCCATATTGAAGAATTTGAACTGGAAGTTCGGGATACAAAACGGGGCGAAGAAGAATTAACTTCTGAAATTCCCAACGTATCGGAAGAAACCGTTCGGAATCTGGATGAAAACGGTATCGTACGCGTCGGTACTGAAGTAAAAGAAGGTGATATCCTGATCGGTAAGATCACGCCAAAAGGTGAGAGCGATCCGACCCCGGAAGAAAAACTGCTACGTGCCATCTTTGGAGACAAAGCCGGTGATGTGAAGGATGCTTCGAAGAAAGCACCACCGTCATTGAAAGGTGTTGTTATCGATACCAAGTTGTTTGCACGTCCGGCGAAAGAAGATCGGGGTAAGCATAAAGATGAAGTAAAAGCACTGATGAAAAAATACGGCCGTGAGTTGAATGACTTCCGCGCTCGTATGATTGAAAAAACAGTGGCTTTATTGGAAAGTAGAACTAGTGCAGGTGTTAAGCATAAGTTTGGTGACGAAATTGTAAGCAAAGGGGTGAAGTTCAACCGGAAGAACATTACGGATAACCTCTTCCCTGACAAAAATGCTTACCGTGACGAAAGTGGCTATGCTGTTCCAGAAGAAGCTAATCTTCTGGCCGACATGAATCTGAACGACTGGACGGACGATGAGAAAGTAAATGAGATGGTTGTTTCGTTGGTGAAAAGCTACAACAACCGTCGCAGTGAAATCACAGGTCGGTTTAAGCGGGAACGGTTTACGCTTGAAGTGGGTGACGAACTGCCTGCAGGCATCGTGAAACTGGCTAAAGTGTATATCGCTAAAAAGCGTAAGCTGAAAGTAGGGGATAAAATGGCAGGTCGTCACGGAAACAAGGGGGTTGTTGCCCGGATTGTACGTGACGAAGATATGCCGTTCCTCGAAGATGGAACGAAGGTTGACATCGTGCTGAACCCACTTGGCGTACCGAGCCGGATGAACCTTGGTCAGATTTACGAAACCGTACTCGCCTGGGCCGGACAAAAGCTGGACCGTAAATATGCAACCCCAATTTTCGATGGAGCGACGGAACAGCAGGTGGCTGATGAATTGAATGAGGCAGGTTTGCCATCGTTCGGTCGGACGTACCTATACAATGGTCTGACGGGTGAACGTTTTGATCAACCCGTGACAGTTGGGATCATTTATATGCTCAAACTGGGCCACTTAGTGGATGATAAGATGCACGCTCGTTCGATTGGACCCTACTCGCTCATTACGCAGCAGCCGCTGGGTGGTAAGGCGCAGTTTGGTGGTCAGCGGTTTGGTGAGATGGAAGTGTGGGCGTTGGAAGCTTTTGGAGCCTCGAACATTCTACAGGAAATCCTGACTGTCAAATCGGATGACGTAGTCGGCCGTGCGAAAGCATACGAAGCGATCGTGAAAGGTGAAAACCTGCCGAAGCCGAATATTCCTGAGTCATTCAACGTACTTGTTCATGAGTTACGTGGTTTGGCGCTTGAAATTACATTAGAGTAACTGAAGCGAGGAGCAGGGAGCAAGGAGCAAGGGTGATGCGTAAGCAAATTCCCTGCCCCGTGCTCCTCGCTCTTAGCTTCTCTTTCAAACCTATAATCTCCAACCAATGTCGTTCAAAAAGAACAAAAAACTCAACAGCGACTTTGCCAGCGTAACAATCAGTTTGGCATCGCCAGAGTCTATTTTGGAGAGTTCCTACGGCGAAGTGACACAGCCGGAGACCATCAATTACCGGACCTACAAACCCGAAATGGGCGGTTTGTTTTGCGAGCGCATTTTCGGGCCTGTAAAGGACTGGGAGTGTCATTGCGGTAAATACAAGCGGATTCGCTACAAGGGTATTATCTGCGATCGCTGCGGAGTTGAAGTAACTGAGAAAAAAGTTCGTCGGGAGCGCATGGGTCACATCGAACTGGTGGTGCCTGTTGCGCATATCTGGTATTTCCGCAGCTTACCGAACAAGATTGGTTATCTGCTGGGGCTGTCGACGAAAAAACTCGATCAGGTTATCTATTACGAACGCTACGTAGTGGTTCAGCCAGGTGTGAAAGCCGAAGACGGTATTAACCAACTCGATTTCCTGACGGAAGACGAGTACCTGGACATCATTGATAAACTGCCAAGTACCAATCAGCACCTCGACGACAAAGACCCGAATAAATTCATCGCCAAGATGGGGGCCGATGCGTTAGAAATGCTGTTGTCGCGTGTTCAGCTAGACGAATTGTCGTATTCACTACGTCATGCTGCGGCTACTGATACGTCGCAGCAACGGAAAGCTGAAGCGCTGAAACGGTTAAAAGTTGTCGAAGCATTCCGGGAAGCGAATGGCCGCATCGAAAACCGTCCTGAATGGATGGTCATCAAGATGGTACCGGTAATTCCACCCGAACTTCGTCCGCTTGTTCCTCTTGATGGTGGCCGATTTGCTACGTCTGATTTGAATGACCTGTATCGTCGGGTTATCATCCGGAACAACCGTCTGAAACGGCTTATCGAAATCAAAGCCCCTGAAGTAATCCTCCGTAACGAAAAGCGGATGTTACAGGAAGCCGTCGATTCGCTGTTCGATAACTCGCGTAAGGTGAACGCCGTTCGTTCGGAAGGTAACCGTGCTCTGAAGTCACTATCCGACATGCTAAAAGGGAAACAAGGTCGTTTCCGTCAGAACCTGCTCGGTAAGCGTGTTGACTATTCAGGTCGTTCGGTTATTGTCGTTGGACCTGAGCTAAAACTGCACGAGTGCGGTCTGCCGAAAGATATGGCGGCTGAATTATTCAAGCCGTTCGTTATTCGCAAACTCATCGAGCGGGGCATTGTAAAAACAGTGAAGTCGGCTAAGAAAATCGTTGATCGGAAAGACCCGGTTATCTGGGACATTCTGGAGAACGTATTGAAAGGCCACCCCGTTCTGCTGAACCGGGCTCCAACGCTTCACCGCCTGGGTATTCAGGCGTTCCAGCCAAAGCTGATCGAAGGAAAAGCGATTCAGTTACACCCACTCGTTTGTACAGCTTTCAACGCTGACTTTGACGGTGACCAGATGGCTGTTCACGTACCACTTGGTCAGGAAGCTGTGCTTGAAGCGTCGTTGTTAATGCTGGCCTCGCACAATATCCTTAACCCAGCTAACGGAGCGCCAATTACGGTACCTTCGCAAGACATGGTGTTAGGCCTATACTACGTAACGAAAGGTCGTAAGAGCATTCCGGAGTACCCAATTGCGGGTGAAGGAATGACTTTCTACGGTACCGAAGAAGTTATTATTGGTATCAATGAAGGCAAAGTTTCCAAGCACGCTAACATTAAGTGCCGGGTAAAACTCCGGGACGAAAATGGCGAGCTGGTTTATAAAGTCATTGACACGGTAGCAGGTCGTTTGTTGTTCAACCAGGCTGTACCTGAAGAAGTTGGCTACATCAACGAACTCCTGACGAAAAAGAAGCTGCAGCAAATCATTGCGCTCATTTTCAAGATTTCGGGCGGAGCACGGACGGCTCAATTCCTTGATGAAATCAAAGAACTTGGCTTCCAGATGGCGTTCAAAGGTGGCTTGTCCATCGGATTGAGCGATGTCATGATTCCAGAAGCGAAACAAGGTCTTGTTGACGAAGCGAAAGCTGAAGTACAGGGCGTTTGGGATAACTACCTGATGGGTCTGATTACGGAAAACGAACGCTACAACCAGGTAATCGATATCTGGACCCGCGTAAACTCTCGTCTGACCGAGACGCTGATGAAGCAACTCGAAGCCGACCAGGGTGGGTTCAACTCGATTTATATGATGATGCACTCGGGAGCCCGTGGTTCTCGCGAGCAGATTCGTCAGCTGGGTGGTATGCGGGGTCTGATGGCTAAGCCTCAGAAAAATCTGCAGGGTTCAGTAGGTGAAATCATTGAAAACCCAATTCTGTCGAACTTCAAAGAAGGACTCGACGTATTGGAGTACTTTATTTCAACGCACGGTGCCCGGAAAGGTCTGGCCGATACAGCCCTGAAAACGGCTGATGCTGGTTATCTGACCCGTCGACTGCACGACGTAGCACAGGACGTAATTATCAGTGAAGATGATTGCGGTACGTTACGTGGTCTGCAAGTGTCGGCGTTGAAAGATAATGAAGATATTGTTGAGCCGTTGTCGGAACGGATTCTGGGTCGAACAACAGTACACGATATCTATGATCCGCTGTCGAAAGAACTGATTATTGGTTCGGGTGAGCTGATTACAGAAGAAGTCGCTGCCCAGATTGACGAAACAAGCATTGAAACGGTAGAAATCCGTTCAGTGCTGACGTGTGAATCGCGGCAGGGTGTTTGTGCCAAATGTTACGGTCGGAACCTGGCGTCGGGTCGCATGGTCGACATCGGTGAAGCTGTAGGCGTAATTGCTTCTCAATCCATCGGTGAACCGGGTACACAGTTAACACTTCGTACGTTCCACGTGGGTGGTACGGCGTCGAACATTGCTGTTGATGCATCGATCAAGGCGAAGTTTGATGGTCTGATTGAACTTGAAGAAATGCGGACCGTTGAGTCGGAAGACAGTGAAGGGAACGCACAAACGGTTGTAATGGGTCGTTCAGGCGAAGTTCGCATTGTCAACCCTGATGATCGTAATCAGGTTCTGATCAGCAATAACGTTCCTTACGGTGCTTTCCTTCGGGTGAAAGATGGCGATGTCGTGAAGAAAGGCGATGATATTTGCGCCTGGGATCCATATAACGCTGTCATTCTTTCTGAGTTGACCGGTACGTTGACGTTTGATGCGATTGAAGATGGTATCACATATCGTGAAGAATTTGATGAGCAGACCGGCTTTCAGGAGAAGGTAATCATCGAAAGCCGCGATAAAGCGAAGAACCCAGCTATCGTTGTACAAGGAACGACAACACTGACGCTGCACCTGCCTGATAATGATGGCGGTCCATTGCAAAAGAGTTACAACCTACCGGTTGGTTCTCGTCTGGTTGTAAAAGAAGGACAGAAAATTAAAGCTGGTCAACCACTGGCGAAAATTCCACGTAATGTTGGTAAAACCCGCGACATTACGGGTGGTCTGCCACGCGTAACGGAATTGTTTGAAGCCCGGAACCCATCGAACCCAGCCGTAGTGAGCGAAATTGATGGTGTCGTTACGTATGGTGCTATCAAACGTGGTAACCGCGAAATCTTCATCGAGTCGAAAGACGGCACGAAGAAGAAGTATCTCGTACCGCTGTCGAAGTTCATCCTTGTACAGGATAACGACTTTGTACGGGCTGGCGCACCATTATCTGACGGAGCCATTACTCCAAGCGACATTCTGGCTATTAAAGGTCCGACGGCCGTTCAGGAGTATCTGGTGAATGAAATTCAGGAAGTTTACCGCCTGCAAGGGGTGAAAATCAACGACAAACACATCGAAGCCATTGTGCGTCAGATGATGCAGAAAGTTGAAATTATCGACTCAGGTGATACCAATTTCCTTGAAGGTCAGGTTGTCGATAAGTGGTCTTTCCGCGAAGAAAACGACAAAGTACTTGATGCCAAAGTGGTTATGGACGCTGGCGATTCGGCCAATTTCAAACCCGGTATGATTGTAACGAGTCGTCAACTACGCGACGAAAATTCCAGCCTGAAACGTCGTGATATGGCTCTTGTGACCGTACGTGACGCCATGGCTGCCGTTTCTCAACCAACGCTGATGGGGATTACACAATCGTCATTGGGTACCGATAGCTTTATCTCGGCGGCTTCCTTCCAGGAAACGACGAAGGTACTTAGCGAAGCGTCGATCCGTGGCAAACGTGATACGCTCGATGGCCTGAAAGAGAACGTTATCGTAGGTCATTTGATCCCTGCGGGTACAGGTATTCGTCATTACCAAAACGCGATCGTTGGCTCGAAGGAGGAATTGGAAACGATTACCGAATCGCGCGAACAGTTCGCTCGTGCCAAGAAACGGGCAACCGTCTAAAATTAGATTTAAATACACGAAACCGCCCCGGCAAACACTGGGGCGGTTTTTTATTGGGTTAAAGGAAAAATGGTAGGGCAAAACGTATTATGCCAATAGAAAAGATCACCATCAGTACATGAACGAATAGTCTATTCACTGCTCAGTCATCCGTCGAGCCAGAGCAGGAGCACACTCGCCAGAAAGACGTTACCCAACGTAGTTGATAGTAATTCGCTTGAGAAGGAGAGACAACTAAAACAGACAAGCAATTAGCGCATTAATTCATCAAACGTAATGCTCATATAATACATGCCTCCAACGCGCGCCAAGCCGTATCCCTGCGTATAGTATTGATTTAAAAGATTAGTGCCTCCGAGTTTAATGATCGATTTGAGTAGAGGAAATTTGTACGATATCTGCGCATCTAAACTTGTCCAGGAAGGTAACCAAACATCACCGGCCGTAATTCCCTGCTCATACCACATTTTGTCAGTCCAATGATAGGTAACTGTAGCGCCTAATTTATCCGTTAATCGCGGGTTACATAAGGTAAGATTATACCGGTTTTCGGGCGTATTAAAGAAGTTCCTCCCCAGTTGTGCTACTTCGGGATTACTCATTTTTCGCTTAATAACCGGTGCACCTGCCAAATCATTACGGATGCTACCTTCTGTATCATAGAGAGTTACCAAGCCATTTTGGTAGGTGTAATTACCGCGTAGCATAAAACCATCCCCTAACCCATACTCGACACCAATACCAACCCCACGTACAAAAGCCTCATTTGCGGTATTGGTATTTACCTGTAGGGTCCTGTAGTTAGCTGGTATTAGTAAGGCGGCTGCTCCAGCCCCTGGCGTTAGCAATTGGTACAGCGTCTGGGTTGTACTAAAATCAGTGTAGTGGCTGGCGAAATAAAAAGCGTCAATATAGAATTTATTCTTGATGAGGGTCTTGTAGCCAATCTCCCACGTTTTCATCTTCTCGGTTGTATACCTGCCTGGATCAATCACAAACGGATTTGGGCGAGCGACTGTCTGAGGGTTAGCCTGGTAAAGTGCGGCCTCCGATTGAAGATAACCCGGATTCGTATCCAGTACTGCGCTAGTGTAAGCTTGAGCCAGGCCACCTACCTGGCCACCTGATCCTGAAGCAGGAGTCGAAAATAGCTGTTCAGGGGTAGGGTTATGAAAGGCAGTCTGCCAGGATGCCCGAAGGTGATGCTCCCCATAACTGGCTACGGCTGACAATCGGGGAGTTAGACCCCCTTTTAGATATTGATTTTTATCATAGCGAAGCGCTACGGTGGGCCTAATCGTTACGTTATGTAAACTAAATTCTTTAGATGCCTGCACATAAGCCCCAATTTCGTTGATTGTGTACTCGGAGCCGTCGGCCTGTTTAGAGAAAGAGGTACCACCAGATTCTAAGGCGTAATGTCGCCAACTGGCTCCCGCAATTACCTCGGCCACTTGTAGCAACTTCGTGAAATTATACATGCCTTCGTAATGCCACAGCTGTGAGTTGTCGCGGAAACGGCGCCCTCGAGCGGTGGTAGAGCCAGGAAGAAAATCCGTGTTATACGTATTCGCGTAGGCGTCGCGTGTGGAATTGAAAACATTTGTACCCGGTTCATAACGGCCACGGTTGGCTGAAGACCGTGCCAGCCCTACGCTAACTTTCGTTTCTACATAAGCTTGTCCAAACTCGGCAGCCCATTGATTCAACGATTTCCAGGTGTTAGTGATGGCTGTAGCTGTTTGGCCTATGTTCCAACCATCGGCGTTTTGCTGAGTCGTATAGGCTCGCAAAAAGAAATTATCACCCCGTAATTCAGCTTTAAATTGATGTCGCTGGTAGTTTGGAAAATAGTTACGATAGCTAGCCGTCTCAAGGAAATTTCCGTTCCCGTAATACCATCCCAGCGAAGCCTCTAAGCTATTCGTAAGCTTATAATGTAAGGATGCAGTAGCGCGGTTGTTAAAAACCTGGCCATTATTACCCAATACGTCTAGTTCAGTGTAGCCGGTTCGCGTCACTAATTTCTTGCTTAGTAATACGTTTGCATAGTTATCAGGAAACCGAAAAGCACCTCCACTATTGACATCATCGCCATAAACATTGACGCCGTCGTACTCAAAATTCGTATTGGCGTCTGCATTAGGTATATAGCCAATGCCGGTGGCGATTCCTCCTCTACGGGCGTCGGTTAGAAAAAAGCTGGTGCGAGCGTTCGTTGAGCGATCACTATAATCGTCGGCGATAAAATCAGTACCGGTTATTCGTTGGAAACTGGCTTTGATCGCAAGGCGTGTACCCAATTGTTTAGCATAGCGGATGGCCATGTCCGTATAAACCTTTGGGCCGAAAGCCGCTTTTCCAATATTATTAACACCAACCTTGACTTGAGCGCTTAATCCCTGATACATGAAGGGATTTTTACTGGTTGTCAGCATCATTCCCTGAATGGCATCAGGACCGTAAAGTGCCGATGACGCACCCGGTACCAGTTCAATACTTTCAACATCCAGGTCCGGAAGGCCCGCTACGTTCCCGAAGCCGAAGCCTAGACCGGGCGAGCGATTATCCATGCCATCGGTAAGTTGCAGAAAACGATTGTTCGTCGTAGAGCCAAAGCCACGTAGATTAACTGACTTAAACAGCAGACTCTGGGTCAGAAAATCAACACCCGTTACGTTCTGAAGCGCGTCGAAAGGGCTAAGGCTGGGCGATTGTTGAAATGATTTTACACCAAGTTTCTCAACCGTTAAAGCCGATTTCTGAATTGCTTCGGGTACTCGACTGGTTGCGATCGCTACCTGATCGTTTAAAATACTTTTAGGGGTGAGTTGCACTACGATACGGCGGAAATTATTACCCCGAACCTGAACACTTTGTTGATGATGACCGATAAATGATACGATAAGGGTAAGGGGTAGCGACTCCGTAGATCGAAAGGAAAACTGACCATCAGCCTGCGAAATGGTTCCTTTACTGGTTCCCCGAATGATAACGATGGCTCCTTCTAATGGATGTCCTTTTTCATCAGTTACACTGCCAGCCAGGTTTAATTGTGCCCAAGCCGTTGTAACAGTCAGTAACGCAAGCGTTATAGATAGGACAAAAAATTTCATAGAGTTGGATTACTAAAGCAAAGCTTATCCGAATAAAATAGCATGCGGTAAGCTCATAGTAGTGCGTAAAACTACGAAAGCTGTTTGTGTTTAGTATATCTAACACAAACAGCTTTCGTAAATATAAGAAAAGCCCCCTAAATAAAAAGTTACTTAATGTATTTTTTGATAAACTAAGCGCTTCCGGTTAAGGATGAGTAAACTCATCAGACACCTGTAATTAAACGTGCACTACGTAGCCAGATCAAGATATTTTATCTTTTTTCAAGCACCTCAGTTAGAAAGTGTACCGTATCGTAACACCCTGCATACGTGGATCGCCCACGATTCCGGCATAATGCCCTGCGCTTCCCGGAGCTGCTAATAGCTGCTCGTAGTAATTTGTATTGAATAAATTTCTAACCCAAATAAAAGCCGAAATTCCGTTTGAAGCTCTAAAGCCAAGTCGGCTGTTTACCAGGGAATAGCCGTCGATATTCAAATACTGAGAAGGTGAGGGGCTCGACGAAAACGATGAACGATAAAACGCATCCACACCGAAAAAGTAATTTCCTTTCAGGCTAATTAGATTTCCTCTCGCGGTTACCTCGCCACCAACAGAACCTGACCATTTTGAAATACCAGGTAAAACCCCTCCTGAAATGTCTTTAAAGGCTTGCTCTCCCCCCGTTTCTTCGAGCGGCACCGGCGCGTTCGTAAACGACACGTACTTGCCATCCGTATAGGCAACGGCTGCGTTCAGGGTTAATCGATTGGCTACCCGTATATTTCCGTCTACCTCCACACCCATAACACGTACTTTCTCCGCATTGGCCAGATAGCCTCGGTTAACGCCTGGTTCAGGCGTTTGCACCTGTGTCTGAAAGTCTTTGATTTCTGTGTTATAAAGGACCAGATTCAGGACAGAGTTAGGGGATGGTTTTGTTTTCAGGCCAAATTCGAGGTGGTTTACATGTTCGGGCTTCACTCTGGCCAGGTCAAGTAATGTCTGCCCATTAGCCGTTGGTAGTCCGCCAATATTGATCCCGACAGGTTTGTAGCTTATCGCATAGGTACCAAAGGCATTAATCGACTTCCCAGCTCTATATTGCAGGGTAACCTGTCCAGAGAAATTACCTTCCGATACCTCCGTGTCAAACGCCTGATTCGTGTAAACGCCGTTCTTTAAAGCCACTAAAGCAGGGTCGGTTGTTTGCAGACCTCCATAAGTTTCCCGTTTATAGTTGGCTATCTTCTTATCGTAATTATACCGGACACCTGGTAAAACGTGGATTCTATCGGTTACGGCCCAGTCAAGTTGACCAAAGGCAGCCAAGCCTGTGCTCTGGATACGATTAGTTGTGCGGATACCGAAGTTGTCGAATAAACCGGGGGTTCTCCAGAGAGCACTGGTGGAACTTTGGGCAAATCGCCATTGGGCAGAACCAGCTTCTTCGGTCTGTACAGGATCAGACTTCAAATCCTGCCAAAGGCCAAATAAGCCAACAACACCGCTCAATCGGGGGGAAATTCTGCCCGCATACCGTATTTCCTGCGACCACTGGTCATGGACCGAGTTACCTGCCGAAATCGTAAAGACGGGTAAGCCTATATAGTCACGGTCATTCAGGGGAGTCCATTGCCAGTGACGCCAGGCCGTTGTAGAGGTCAGTGTACCGCCCCCTAATTTAATGTCGGCATTCAACGATACGCCACCAAGCTGATTATCTGCTTTTGAGGGCGTATCAAGGTCAACGATCCGGTCAAAAGCGCTTGAATACGGAAGTTTGTAATTTAAATCGGCAATGATGGCATTGAATTGACGATAGGCAGCTCGTTTGGTGGGCACAACACCAGCTACTGGCCAGCCGTAACCATTCGGTTTTTGATCAGAAACATCTCCAATCAAGGTAATTCTTACATTATCGCTTGGAGTATACAGAAGTTGTGCCCGTACACCAATATTGTTAATGTCGTTGATCGGAAGCTGGGTATGTACATTGTAAAATGTTCCGTTTCGTTGCGTACCAGTAAACGACACCCGTGCGGCAAGTTTTTTACTCAATGGCCCCGTAAGGGATGCTTTGGCCTGGATAAACCCATAATTACCATAACTCAATTCAAACGTTCCGCTCGGGGTAAAAGCGGCCGGACGAGTTGTAATGTTAAAGGCTCCGGCCGTTGTGTTTTTGCCGAATAACGTTCCCTGGGGACCTCGTAACACTTCAACCTGTTCGATGTCGATGAAATCGAGCGCTGTAGCTGCCGGACGGGCATAATACACGCCATCTACATAAAATCCGACGCCTGGATCAATGCCATCGTTTGTCAACCCGTACGTAGAACCTAAACCACGAATGTTAAGGGTTGTATTCCGGGCATTTGACGCATATAGCTGAACCGTTGGTACCAATTCTTTTAGCCGGTTCACGTTGAAAGCGCCGGCATCTTCGGCGCGGTTACCACTTACGATCGAGATTGGAATGGGAACGTCCTGTGCCGACTCCTGACGACGTCGGGACGTAATCACTACGTCGTCTAACTGATTCGCTCCCTCTTCAAGCGGAATTTCTACGTTATTATCGTTTAAAACAACTTCTTTCGTCTGATAGCCCACAAAAGAGACAACAACTGTAAACGGTAGCTTCTGAGCTGTAAGCAGGTTGAATTGGCCATTTATGTCGGTTGAAGCCCCGTTGGTTATGCCTTTAATCGTTACGGTGGCGCCAATCAAGAATTCTTTGGTACGTGCGTCAACAACTTTTCCAGATACTGTCGAATTTATAACGGGTGCATTTTGAGCTGATAAAAATAAGGGTATAAGAAAAACCCCTAGCAGAAAAGTTGCCTTTAAAATTTGTTTCATTCCTAACTATGTTTGGTATTGTTGTGGTTCACGCATCACGAATTATTACTTAATGCTATAGAAATACTATATTTATTAATATGCTTTCGTAATACGTAGTTTATGGGTGTTTTGTATTCTCCCTATATTAGATAGACTATTAGTAGTTATAATCTATTGAATTGATAGGGTTTGCAAAACAGCAGTATCTTCGTCGTACTTCCAAGTAGAATCCTAAAAAATTCACCTAATCGATTGATTTTCTTGTTTAATAAATGGAGCGTCTTGAAAAAGAACAATTGCTTGGTACTTCGTCTTTACAGAGAGAAAGTTGTCGCGATTCAATGGTTATGCTGTTCTAATTATAAGAAATCCTATACTTCAGATCAATGAATGTGACGACAAGCCAGGTCACAAAAAAAGCCGGTAAAGTAGATTCACTTTACCGGCTTTTAAAAATCAACTAGCTATTTACGCGGCCCGGCTACTCTGCGGACGACGAAGAATCGGCGAACGTAGCGTTTGCGAATTGGCTTCCTCAATCACCTGCTCGGAAACCATGCCGAGATGGTTGGCGCGTTTTAATACGTAGTCGAATGGTAGGTTGAAGTAATTCGCCACTTCGCTACGGAAGCTGTCGGGGAAACGCGACAGGCGCAGACCAAAAAACTTACGCACTTCAGCTTCAGGAAGCATAGCGGCCAGAGATACGCGCTCGGCTTCGGCCACTAATTCTTTCCGTGATGGATACAGATACTCCAGACCAACGGAAGCTGCCAGAATATTCAAAAACAAATTTTTATACATAGCCGACAATTCACTGGGCAGAATCACCCAGCCCTGCTCCCGGAATTTAGCCGAGAAACCTGTTAGCCCCTGCTCACCGCGAATTTCACCCGCAATAAATTCATCGGGGAAACGTAGTCGATCATCGGTTTTCTGCAATCGGAAAACAACCGCTTCAACGGGGCTTTTCTGAAACAGAAGATTCGCCGGGATGGCGCGCGTGTTTTCCCACTGGTCAGTCATGCGCATAAACAGACTTTCATTGACGGGCAGGTTGTCGGAGTTACCCAGACTAATCAACATCTGACGATAAGCGGCCAGAAAATCAATCTGGAGCTGGTTCGAATTCGAGCGTCCTTTTTTCATGCGGATTGAGTTGCCAGACGTGGGTTCATTACCGGAATCTGGCTCATTAGTATGGTTGTTTGTTGGAAATTGGGGAAGTAAATATACAGGATAAACCGCTGAAAACAAAGGGATAATTTCGACAAAATCAAGCCGATTTCGATAAGTTATTCGGCTGTTTTAGGGCCGTAATTAAAGGCGAATTGGGTCACTTGGTTGACGTTTGACAAGACGCAGTTTAACCTTTTCAATAACCTGCCAAAACGTAGCGTCAGCAGACCGACATTCGATTATATTTGATACGTACCAATGCTGCCTAATCAACTACGCTTGTCAGTCAGCGAATGATTATTACCCGCCGTTCTATATAGCTATGTCTCGTCGATTCTACCAAATTACTGGTTTCACTACGTATTGCTGTCTGGTTTTCGTTAGCGGTTTTTTATCCATCTCAACTCAGTTGTTTGCCCAGAAAACAGCGGAGGTGATGGCGTTCGATGTGACGATGAATCAGCCCGCTAATCACTTATTTCACGTAACCCTCCACTACGTAAATAAGGGCAGTGAAGCCATTGACTTTAAACTACCGGCCTGGACACCCGGGTATTACCAGCTAATGAATTATGCCAGTAACGTCGAAAATTTTCAGGCGACCGATAAGGCGGGCAAAGCCTTAAAATGGGAGAAGACAGGCAATAACACCTGGCGAGTGAATACAAATAAAGCCTCGGAGTTAAAGCTTTTGTATGACGTAAAAGCGACACGCAATTTTGTCGCTGGTAATTATCTGGACGAGAATAGAGGGTACATCTCACCGGCTGGCGTATTTATGCACGTAGCGAACCAGATTCAGCAGCCTGCTACCGTTACGCTTCATCCTTATTCTGGCTGGAAATCGACTATTGCTACGGGACTGGACTCGATTCCTGGCCAATCCAATACGTTTACCGCCCCTAATTTTGACGTATTGTATGATAGTCCGATGCTGATGGGCAACCTGGATCAACTGCCTTCGTTCACAGTGAATGGCATCCCGCACTATTTCGTTGGGTACAACATCGGAAAGTTTGACCAGCAGCAGTTCGTTAGCGATCTGAAAAAGATTGTAGAAGCAGGGGCCGCAGTCATTGGCGATATACCGTATAAGCATTACACATTTATTGCCATTGGACCGGGTGGGGGAGGTATTGAACATTTAAACTCTACCTCCATCAGCTTCGATGGCAACGGATTAAACACACCGCAGGGAAAATTACGCTTGTATAAATTCCTGGCCCACGAATATTTCCATCACTACAACGTAAAGCGCATTCGGCCTGTGTCGCTGGGGCCGTTTGATTATGATCGGGAAAACCGGACCAACATGCTCTGGGTTTCGGAAGGGTTTACGGTGTATTACGAATACCTGATCCTCCGTCGCGCCGGATTAATGACGGACGATGAATTGCTGAATGCACTACGTACCAACCTCTCTGCCTACGAAAACAAACCCGGTCATTTATTCCAGTCAGCAACCCAGGCCAGTTACGAAACCTGGGAAGACGGGCCCTTCGGCCGCACGGGCGACGATGCCTATAAAACGATTTCGTATTATGAGAAAGGCCCAGTTCTGGGTATGCTGCTCGACTTCAAAATCCGCCATGAGACGAAGAATAAGAAGTCGCTCGACGATGTAATGCAGACGCTTTATCAGGAATATTACCAGAAGAAAAACCGTGGGTTTACGGATCAGGAATTTCGGCAAGTGTCTGAAAAAACGGCCGGTACGTCCTTAATCGAGGTGTTCGATTATGCATCAACTGTTAAGCCCATCGATTACCCGAAATACCTTGCTTACGCTGGCCTGGCAGTTGACACTACGTTCAAACAAGTCTCTAAGGCATGGCTCGGTCTGGCCGTACGGGAAAAATCAGACAGCGTATACGTATCAGATGTTGACTGGGAGTCACCCGCCTGGAAAGCGGGCGTACGTAGCGGATCTGTAGTGTTAAAACTAAATGACCAACCAGCAACCGTTTCCGCTCTTAAATCACTTAATCCAGACGTACCCGTTAAACTGGTGGTGGCCCAACGTGGACAAGTCACTGAAAAGTCGATTACGCCGGGCAAAAAATCTGAGCGTAGTTTTCAGATAACCCGTTTACCCAATCCTGACAAACTACAGAACGCTATCCTGACTGACTGGCTTCGTAACTAGTTAAAGCCCAACGACCAAGCGCAAGGCTGGGTATACATTCTTAAAATTACTCATGTAGAGTTCCGGCTGAACTTTAAATAGTCCATTATGATAGACAGTACCCCCCAGGCGGATGGTATTTGGCTCAAAAAAGTACTCATTCCGACGTAGTGGTATACCAACATAAAAAGAAGCTATCTGTCGACTAAAGGCTACTGTACGTCTATCTTTATTGTAACGGTAAAAACTAACGCCCACGTTGAGAAAATCACGAACGGTGATGTCCGTATTCGATTGTCCAAAAAAGAAATTTCCGGTATAGCCTATGGTGTAGCCTACTCGTCGGAACTGGTTAGGAATCAGTTCGAGATCGAAGTTAAGTGATGGAATCCACTGTGTGCGAATAAGCCCTACGCCAATGCCGGGATGAAAACTGAGAAAAGGCTCGCCAGCAAGACCCGGCGTTTGGAAGGTTGGCTTGTTGTCAACGCTTTGAAGCAGGTCAAAGGTGTATCTGGGGTTGGTCAGGTTGTGATGTTTAAAGTCACGTACCGATTCAAGCGCTTGTTCTACTTTCGAATTAATCCCGCCTTTGCTGAGTAAACGTTCGAGGTCTTGTAAGCTATTGACGAAAAAATAGACGGCGAAATCGGTAGGTACGGCTTTGGCTAAAGCTGAAACCCAGGCAATCTGGAGCGTGTCCTGTTGTGTTTTTACTTGAACAGGTTCATCAGCATCACGGAACCGAAATGACGTAGTGGGTTGAGGCACGTAACGTAACGCCAGATCCCGGTCGGTATTACCCAGGCGATAAAGTGCATGCGTCGCCCGTGTCGGACTCTGAGTCGTGTCTTCCACCTTTCGGTAGTCAGCCACAAACAAACGTAGTACCGAATCGATGTTTTTGTGAGCCTGAACCTGCGCGTACTGATCGAAGCCAATGAGTAACGTATTGCGCTGACCCAAATCGACTTCAATATGGCTTATACCGACAAACTTTCGTCTGGCACCTGGCTGTGTTAAACGCGAACCGGTTGACTGAGACATAGAGATCTCAGCTACGCTCATCAGGAGCGTAGTAATCAGAAAAAATAAACGCATGATTATTGTGTTTTTTTAGTCGTAAGGTGAGTGATCAGGTCACTAGGGTAGGATTCTGATATCGGCTCCTCATTTCGTCCAGTACCTATGCGGACAAAATGATCGGGTCGATAGAGCTTGGGCTGGGTTTCTTCTTCAGCACGTAATTCATTTTCATGCATAACCCGAAATCGGCGTTTGGGCGCAACAACGGCTACGTTGGGTTTGTTACGTTCCGTTGGTTTTTCGATAGTGATAGGCATTTCCACCGGAAGTGGTGATTCAGAGTTTTGCGTGACAACGTTCACTGATTCGTCGGGCGGTGATGAAGGCGACTCAACTGCTATACTCACGTTTGAGCGATGACGGGTTTTTAAACGTACTTGGGATGTTGTATGGTCAGCAATGGCAGACTCTTCGACCAATACCTCACTGATGGGCTTTTTACCCTGATGACTTACACTTGGCGTATCTACATTACGTATCATGCTGCGCGTTACGTTCGTAGGATGATTCTCCGCTGATTGCTGTGACCAGAGCCAACCCAACACTAAGCTTGCCAGACAGGCTGCGGTCGCCCACCACATTATACTTACTTTTCGTCGCGAAGACGTAGCCTGAAGTTCAGGACGTAGTTGCGACCACAAGCGCTCTGGATCGAATGTTGAACCGGGTGGAGACGTATCGGGTAATTGCCGGAGCGATTGCTGCACCCACGAGTCAAGCGTTTCGTCGGGTTTCTGCTTCATAGCCGTAATGGGTTAACCAATTCTGTAATAAGGCACGCGCTTTATTCAGTTGCGATTTTGATGTGTTCTCCGAGATAGTCAACTGCTCTGCAATTTCACGATGGGTATATCCTTCAATCACGTACAGATTAAACACCGTCCGATAACCGGGAGGTAATTCCCGAATGAGTGCATAAATCCGTTCCGCATCCAGATTGGTATCAGGTAATGGAACAGAATCGGGTTGGCCTTCCACGTCGTCATCGGCCTGAAAAAGCGGCAGGTGTCGATTAGCTCGCAGGTATTGCAAGGCTTCATTGACCACAATACGTCGGAGCCAGGCTTCCAGCCCGTTATCGTCGCGATACGTAAAATCGCCAATGGCACGAAATGCTTTTAGAAAGCCGTTCATCAGCACTTCTTCAGCTTCGGGTTCATTCCGAACGTAACGCAAACTAACCCGAAACAACCGGTTCGCGTACTGGTCATACAGCCGCTTTTGGGCAAAGGAATTACCCCGCTGACACTGTTCGACAAGTTGCTTAGACATAACTAGTTCGGGTTAAACGACCTGGTTTCAATGACAGAAATGCCAGTTCTGAAAAAAGGGTTGCCTGCTGAGTGGAAAAAAAATTTATAAGACTTCGGCTGGAAATCTATACGCTACGTTAGTATACTCTTTTGGTAGATTCTGTTATTCGAGGTGCAAAAAAGCGTATTTGTCAATTTGTGTGATCAATACTATCAGGAAACCCTATTTTTGCCAAATAACCCATCTGCTCTCTTCTATTCATCAATGAATTATTCTCGACTGTCGTTTATTCGTCTAATTGGCACTTTCTTTAGTATTCTATGGGCTACATCTGCCCATGCTCAATCGTTCACTAAAACTGAAATTGCTCGCTGGCAGCAACAGGCTAAACAGATTACGATTACGCGCGATACGTGGGGTATTCCGCACATTTACGGTAAAACCGATGCCGACGTAGTGTTTGGCGTATTGTTCACGCAGTGCGAAGATGATTTTGCCCGCGTTGAGGAAAACTACATCGATGCTATTGGGCGCATGGCTGAAGTTGAAGGAGAGTCCGCGTTGTATCACGATTTGCGGGCCCGGCTGTTTCTGGACTCGACCCAGGCGATTGCTATCTACAAAAAGAGTCCGGGCTGGATGAAAAAACTGCTGGACGCGTTTGCTGATGGGACGAATTATTATCTCTATACGCACCCTGAGGTTAAGCCTAAATTACTGACCCGTTTTCAGCCGTGGATGCCGCTGATTTTCAGCGAAGGAAGCATTGGGGGAAATATCAGCGTGATATCGACTGAGCGGCTAAAGGCTTTCTATGAGCATAATAAATTTACCTCGTTAATCAACGATTTCGACAAATATGAGCGTGAACCCGTTGGCTCGAATGGCTTTGCGATTGCACCTTCTAAAAGTGCGACGAAAAATGCGATGTTGCTGATCAACCCGCACACATCGTTTTATTTTCGGTCAGAAGTGCAACTGAATAGTCAGGAAGGGCTGAATGCCTATGGCGCTGTTACGTGGGGCCAATTCTTTATTTATCAGGGCTTTAACGAATACTGTGGTTGGATGCACACGTCCAGCGGTGCCGATTCCATGGACGAGTACCTGGAAACCATCGAGAAGAAAGACAATACGTTCTTCTATCGATATGGCAATACGCTCAAACCCGTTCGTACGCAGAAAATAAAACTGCCGTATAAATCAGGTAATGGCATTCAGTACAAAGAATTTACGATGTATTGGACGCAACACGGCCCTGTTGTGGGGGAGAAAGATGGCAAATGGATTGCGGTCGATATGATGAACACGCCCCTGGAGGCCCTGGAACAGTCGTATTTGCGAACAAAAGCAAAAGGATACGCGAGCTACAAAGACGTCATGAAACTGAATGGCAACGCGTCCAATAACACCGTTTTTGCCGATCGCGACGGAAACATTGCCTATTGGCACGGTAATTTCATGCCGAAACGAGATTCTAAATTCGACTGGAGCCAGCCGGTTGAGGGCAGTAACCCCGAAACGGAATGGAAAGGCTTGCATTCGGTTGATGAACTCGTACAGGTGAAAAACCCCGCTAGTGGCTGGATTCAGAATTGCAATTCGACTCCTTTTACCGTATCGGGAAATAGCAGCCCTGCCAAAAGCCAATACCCGACCTACATGGCGCCCGATGCTGAAAATTATCGCGGTATCAATGCGGTTCGTGTGTTAAGCCAAAAATCAAATTTTACGCTCGATACGTTGATTGCGGCCGCGAACGACCCGCATCTAGCCGGTTTTGATGAATTGATTCCTGCTTTACTGACGGCTTACCAGACCGTATCAGCCGATTCAGCCAACAAATCCAAAGACGTAGCGGAAGCCATTCAAATTTTGAGAGATTGGAACAAATGTTACGGTATTACGTCCGTTGGAACAACACTGGCTATTTTCTGGGGCGAAAAAATTCAGCGTTTGGCCCGTAGTCGTGTTCCGGCTACTCAACACCTTGATTTCCTGAGTTTCACGGCTTTCGTGGTCGAAAAGACCACACCACAGGAAAAAGTAAACGTATTGAAAGAAGCAATTAGCGAACTGAACCGTGATTTCGGTACGTGGAAAACGCCCTGGGGCGACATCAACCGGTATCAACGCCTAACCGGAAAAATTCAGGAAACGTACGACGATCAAAAACCGAGTATTCCGGTTGGCTTTACCCCTTCTGTCTGGGGTTCGCTGGCGGCTTATGGCGCGCGTACGGCTCCCAATACTAAAAAGCGGTATGGCTACGTAGGCAATAGTTTTGTGGCTGTCGTGGAATTTGGTAAGAGAGTAAAAGCCCGTTCCGTCGTTACGGGCGGGCAGAGCAGTAAACCCGGCATGCAGCATTTTACCGACCAGGCGGGTATGTATTGCGAAGGGAAGTTTAAAGACGTCTGGTTTTATCCCGAAGATGTCAAGCAACACGTAGAGCGGACGTATCATCCGGGCGAGTAACTCTGTAAACTAAATGCATGGCAACCGTAGAAATTCGTAACCTCGTTAAACAGTATCCGGGTGCAGAAAAACCCGCCATCCCAAATGCCAATTTAACCATAGACGATCAATCGTTTGTTGTGCTGGTTGGACCGTCGGGCTGTGGTAAGTCAACGCTGTTACGGATGATTGCCGGGCTGGAAGACATTTCTGGGGGAGACTTACTGATCGACGGGCAGCGCATCAATAACCTCTCGCCCAAAGACCGCGACATTGCGATGGTGTTTCAGAATTACGCGCTTTATCCGCACATGAGCGTGTATGAGAACATGGCGTTTGGTCTGAAACTTCGCAAGTTTTCGAAAGCCGAGATTGACAAGCGCGTGCGGGCTGCCGCCGATATTTTGAGCATGAATGACCTGCTGGACCGCAAGCCGAAAGCCATGTCGGGTGGACAACGGCAGCGCGTAGCGATCGGCCGGGCCATTGTGCGCGAGCCGAAAGTGTTTCTGTTTGATGAGCCGCTCTCCAATCTCGATGCTAAACTACGGGTGCAGATGCGGGTGGAAATCAAGCGATTGCATCAGCGACTCAACGCGACCATGGTGTATGTTACCCACGATCAGGTGGAGGCCATGACCATGGGCGATAAAATTGTGGTGATGAAAGCGGGCGTCATTCAACAGGCCGATTCGCCCATGAATCTCTACTATGATCCGATAAACCTTTTCGTAGCCGGTTTTATTGGAAGTCCGTCCATGAACTTCAGTCGTGGCCAACTGGTCAATAAAAACGGTACGTTCCAATTCACGAATCAGGAACTTACATTTCAGATTCCTACTACGCAAGCTGAATCGTTGGAAGGCCAGGCCGGTAAGAACGTCGTTTTTGGGTTCCGCCCCGAACATGTGCACGACTGCCAGTTTGCAGCGGGTAAATCGCTGACTGAGCCGCAACGGATCACGATCGATGTTGTTGAGCCCATCGGCAGCGAAACCTTTGTTTACTTCACACTCACGGGGCAAACGTGTTGCCTGCGTGTCTCGTCGGATATTCGTTACCAGCCTGGGGACGTAATCGAAATTGGTTTTGATACCGACCGACTCTACTTCTTTGATGCGCAAACGGAAGAGCGGCTTCGATGACAACGTATTATAATGAGATTGGCAAGGCAACCACGGTTGTGTCCCAGCCCATGTACATCGTCGCAGTCTTGGCGTCTTTTTTGGCAAACTGAATCGAAAAATTCTCGAGTACATTGTCCGACTTTTGTACAGGTACATTAACGCGTGCTACGTCTAACGATTGGTTGTAGCTATAGGCGCCCCACTGATCCAGATCGGAACTTAAGATAATTGTCCATTCATTTTCATTTGGAATGGTCAATAAGGCGTAGTTACCAGCCGGTATTTTTTTGCCCCCGATCGTAACATCCTGATAGAATTTTATCTCCGGGGCTTCATTGGCACCTGCCCGCCAGACTTTACCGTAAGGCACTAATTTGCCGAAAACCTCGCGACCGTTCTTCGCCGGACGCGTATACGTAATCCGAACCATGGCCTTGTCATTGCCGATTTTGGCAGGAGCAAATTTGCGGTCGTGCGCGTAATCATCCGGATAATAAGCTATATCCATTGGTGATTTATCCAGACCTCTAAATGTCTGGGCATTGGCGCCAAAAAGTGCAAAGCAAAGTAAGCCGAACAGGAGACTAATTTTTTTCATGCTATTTGTAGAAAGAGGACTTTTTGTAAAACCCGTGGATTTCGCCATCTGCTGTAGACCTATGTGACTCGCAGTTTGGTTAGGGAGACGCTAAGATAGACGTCAATGAGCTAACTTTCTATAGGCTGCTGATCATTACTATGCTAAGAAGGGCCGCTGGTACATGTAAATTGGCCACGTACTAGCGGCCCTAATCAATTAGATTCCATATAAACTACGTAGGTTGCTTACTCCTGCGATAACGTACTGGCTCCGGATAGAGTTGAATTGATACGGGGCGTACCACGGTACCGTACGGTGCTGGCTCCACTGGCTTTTACGGTCAAGGCGTCCTGAACCCGAATCTTTGCGCTGCTGGCACCCGATACGTCCAGATCAGCCTGCGTAACCGGAAAATCGTAGGCTTCCAGCTTACTGGCTCCCGATAACTCACCTGCCAGCGTTGTGCCACTTCCGATGATAGCCGCTGATGACGCACCCGACAGATCAGTATTAAGGCGTGTAGCGGTAAGATTGAGATTTGCCTTTGACGCGCCTGATAACGTTACGTCTACTTCAGTCAAATTCGCAAAGCCTGTTATCGTTGATTGGACTGCGCTGGAGAAACTAACCCCACGTAACGTTGGCATAGTGATCGTGAAATACGTATCGTATCGCTGCCTACGCCCCGTTCCTCGATACTCAGCGTGGAATACGCCATTGTGTACGCTTAGATCCAAATCATTTACGTCGGCTTCATTCCCCCGTATATTGATGGCAAACGTACTGCCTGACCGCACGTCAACATGGAAGGCGCTGCCTATATCCAGTCGGTCGAAATTCGTTTGTGAATAGGTACGATTGACTTCCTTATATGGCCCCAGGTCCTGGTTGCAAGACTCCATCCAGATGGCGAGAAAGGCTATTAAAGCGTAAAAGATAGGTTGCTGTTTCATGGTCATGCTCGTTGTTTCTGACCATAAAGTTTAGCTGGCAGCGTCGGGGAAGCTACGTAGTATAATTCCAAACGAGTATTTTATACGTTAGAACGGCTAATTAGCAGGATGAATTGGGTACGGGGGCAGGGGTCGTGCGGCTCGATATAGCCCTTGACAGTTACCTGCTGTTCAGTCGGTTATATTGTTTCAAAACCTTGCGAATGCTCTCGTGGGGTAAGGCAGGGATAAAGTTATCGTTGATGCCGGTCATGTCTTTTGCCGCCACCAGAGCGTTCAGAATCGCTTCTTCAGTCGCCTGCGCCGTTGCCGTAAAGAGCGGGTCCATCTGGTCGTTTGTTAACATCTGCACCGGTTTCGTCTTTGCTTTTCGGTCGAAAATACCTGGATTGGCCGTTGAAAACGCCAGAAAAATGTCGCCCGAGCTATTGCCGCCGACACCGCCCATTTTACCGATACCCAGCGAAACACGTTGGGCGATACGTTTCAATTGGTGGGGCAATAACGGAGCATCGGTTGCCACAATGGCGATGATCGAACCACGCTCACCCGACTCCTTCGGTTTCGGTTTGCCATAGATTTGTTCGCCATCCATACGCCAGGCTAACGTATCGAGCAGCGCTTTCCCAACAGGGACGCCCGCAATTGTCAACTGCGCCCGACTGCCAAAATTGGCTTGTACAAGCACCCCTGTTGTGTAGCCATTCACGATTCTTGATGCGGTTCCAGTGCCACCTTTAAAGCCCAGGCAAATCATCCCCGTGCCGCCCCCGACGGCTCCTTCGGCAACAGGGCCACTTTTCGCGCCGTCGAGCGCCTGCATGACGTGTTCTTTGGTGACATGAAAGCCGTTGATGTCGTTCAGTACACCGTCATACGTTTCGGCGACAAGTGGGTACGAAAACCAGATATCGTTGCCCAGATCTTTGTAAAATTTGTTTTTGGCTTCCCAGGCAACAGCCGCATCACGAACGACGCCAACACTATGGGTATTCGTAATCAAAATGGGCGTTTCTAGGAACCCTGATTCCGTTACCCACGTAGTGCCCGTCATTTCGCCGTTTCCGTTCAGCGTGTGCCAATTGGCGAATACCGGGTCGCAGGTTTTGCCGCGCGGCAGAATAGCGGTTACGCCCGTACGTACCGGCCCCTTTCCGACCTCTAATTTACCGTTTCCCGAAATAAGCGTTACCATGCCTACTTCCACCCCCTTCACATCGGTGATGGCATTATATGGGCCGGGCATTCCATCAAGTGGTATATCCAGGTCACGGGCACGCGGCTTCGACTGGGCTGCTGCCAGAAGAGTAAAGCCAATAAGCAGGTAGGTAACTAGTAGGCTGGTGCGCATGAAAGCTGTAGTTAGAAGTGTTCCTGACTTTACTCGACCGTCACCGATTTCGCCAGATTTCTCGGCTGATCCACGTTACGTCCCCGCATCACAGCGATGTCGTAGGCTAGTAATTGCAGCGGAACGACCGATACCAGCGGCATAAGTATTTCATGGACTTTGGGAATCTCAATCGTGAAATCGACCATACCCGGTAAGTCTGTATCACCTTCGGTAGTAATGGCGATAACCCGGCCTTTGCGGGCTTTTACTTCCTGAATATTTGAAACGACTTTTTCGTAGGAAGAATCTTTCGTGGCGATCACCACCACCGGCATATCTTCGTCGATGAGGGCAATAGGACCGTGCTTCATTTCGGCGGCTGGATACCCTTCCGCGTGGATGTAGCTGATTTCCTTCAGCTTTAAGGCACCTTCCAGTGCAACGGGAAAATTCAGCCCCCGGCCGAGATAGATAAAATTACGGGCGTAGGTGAAGATGTAAGCGATTTCCTTAATCTTATCCGCAGCCTGCAATACTCGTTCAACTTTCGCCGGAATGCTTTCCAGCTCGGCCAGCAATAGTCGGAATAGTGAATCGGAAATAGTGCCTTTACGTTTTGCTGCAGCCAGGGCAATTAGCGTCAATACGGTTACCTGTGCCGTGAACGCCTTCGTACTGGCCACGCCAATTTCGGGTCCCGCGTGCGTATAAGCACCCGCATGCGTAGCCCGCGCTATGGATGAACCCACTACGTTGCAAACGCCGAAAATGGTAGCTCCCTTCGACTTCGCCAGTTCAATAGCGGCCAACGTATCGGCCGTTTCCCCCGATTGCGAAATGGCAATAACGATATCGCCCTCTTTAATAATCGGGTTCCGATACCGAAACTCCGATGCGTATTCTACTTCTACAGGAATTCGGGCCAGTTCTTCAAAAATATACTCGGCAACCAGGCCCGCATGCCAGGACGTACCACACCCAACAATCACGATACGTTTTGATTTCGCCAGTTTGTCCAAATAGTCGCGCAGACCGCCGAGTTGCAACGTACCGGCATCAACTTGGACCCGTCCACGCATGGAATCAGCAATGGAACGAGGCTGTTCAAAGATTTCCTTGAGCATGAAATGATCAAAACCACCTTTCTCAATGGCTTCAAGCTCCAATTCAATTTTGTGGACGTAAGGTGTTGTGGTTGTATTGTCGAGCGTAACAACTTTTAACGTACCATCTTTGATAACCGCAACTTCGTAATCGTTCAGGTAGATTACGTCTTTCGTGTATTCCACAATCGGCGTAGCGTCGGATGCCAGAAAAAACTCGTTCTCACCAACGCCAATTACCAGGGGCGAGCCTTTACGGGCGGCAATCAATTGTGTAGGATCAGCTTCGTTCATAATCACGATAGCGTAGGCACCGACAACTTCCTGTAACGCCAACCGGACGGCATTCTCTAACGTACCCCCTTGGTTTTCCCAGATGTCCTCAATAAACTGCCCTAAAACTTCGGTGTCGGTTTCGCTGGTGAACGTATGCCCTTTTTTTAGAAGTGCCTGTTTGATGGCCGCATAATTCTCAATGATACCGTTGTGGATGATAGCCAGCTTGCGATGGAATGAGTAATGCGGGTGTGCATTTACGTCGTTCGGCTCACCGTGCGTGGCCCAGCGCGTATGCCCCATTCCAATGGTTGCGTGTGTGTCCTTGCCATCGAGTTCATGCTCCAAAGCAACTACTTTGCCTTTTTTCTTATAGACTCGCAGACCCTGGCCGTTCATGAGAGCAACCCCGGCGCTGTCGTACCCCCGATATTCGAGCCGTTTTAATCCTTTTATGACTAATGGACACGCTTCACGGTGCCCAACATACGCTACGATGCCGCACATAAGTCAGTTGTTAGTTTTGGTCGTACAATGAATTGTAATCTGCTGGACCAGCTATTTTCGGAAGTAAAGTAAACGCAAAAAGCCGGACATTCCGGCTTTTTGCTACGTCGATCTAACGACTGGTCTACGTATTGAACGTTTCCGATGCCCATACACATCGAATAAGTAAGGTAAACGTTACGTCATCCCGCCAACTGTGTGTAAAGATTGTAGTAACGATCTGTTACATCCTCATCGTCAACGGCTTCAAATTTGTGCTCAGGCAGGTCAGTTAAAATAGCGTTCAGGCTTTCGCTGGACTCTTCGTCGGCCCGAACAACAGCATCGGCATACGTAGAACCAATACGGATAAATCCTTGAAAATCAGCTGTTTTTAATTCAGCCAGCATCTCATCGTCAATGTCCATCATGCGGGCTTTCTCGATGATGTCACCTTCGAACCGGTGCTCAAATGAATTGTTGTAAACCGTGAAAACTGACTTCGTGTCTTTAAACATTGGGTCGTTTTTGTAGGTTGTTTTCAGGTACAACGGAATCAGCGCGGTCATCCAGTCGTTACAGTGAACGATATCGGGCGCCCAACCCAGTTTCTTAACGGTTTCAAGCACTCCTTTGCAGAAGAAAATAGCCCGTTCATCGTTGTCGTCGTAGAACCGGTTCTCTTTGTCGTGGAAGACGTATTTTCGTTGGAAATAGTCTTCATTGTCAATGAAATAGACCTGTAATTTAGCGGTTGGAATTGAAGCTACCTTGATAATCAGCGGCTTCTCATCATCGCCTACGGCAATATTAATACCCGATAACCTTACTACTTCGTGCAACCGGTTTTTGCGTTCATTAATCAGACCGAAACGCGGCACCAGAATTCGGATTTCCATCCCCCGCTCTTGCATTGCCTGTGGCAGCTTGCGGACGAAGTCAGCTACATCAGAAGTTTTTAAAAAAGGGTTGATCTCGCTGGCTACGTACAGGATTCGTAATTTGCTCATAAGTAAGGGAACGTGTGTTGTCTGAGTGAATCAAAAAACTTGCAAAATTAAGCAAATTTTTTCCATATTTCAATACATTTTGCCTGAAAAAAGATACTCAACTCGTATCATTGCAGCCTGAAAAAAATAGAAACGTTATGCAGCTTTTTGACACGATTATCAGCCTTCGTCAATACGTAAATACAGTCCGTCCAACGCAAAAAATCGGCCTTGTTCCGACCATGGGTGCCCTGCATGAAGGGCACATAACGCTTATCGAAAAAGCGAAACAGGAGAACGACGTAGTGGTGAGCAGCGTCTTCGTCAATCCCACTCAATTCAATAATGCGGATGATCTTGCCCGCTACCCTCGGACACTGCAAGAAGATACCCGGAAACTTGAAGCGGCTGGCTGTGATGTGATTTTTGCTCCATCCGTAGAAGAAATGTATCCTGAACCTGTCACGCTTCGGCTAAACTTTGGCGAGTTGGAAACCACTATGGAAGGTGCGTTCCGGCCGGGGCATTTCAATGGCGTCGGGATTGTAGTGGCTAAACTCTTTAACATCGTCCAGCCCGATCGGGCTTATTTTGGTCAGAAAGATTTACAGCAGGTCGCTGTCATCCGCCGACTCATCCGTGACCTGAGTTTTCCGGTTGAGTTGATACGTTGTCCAACTGTACGCGAAGCTGATGGTCTGGCTATGTCGTCGCGTAACCGTAACCTTACGTCCGACGAGCGTGAGCAGGCCACTACGTTGTTTCAGGCATTAACGCTGGGTCGTGAACTCCTGGCTGAGGGATACGACGTAGATCGGGCGAAAGCGGCTGTCGCTGATTTTATAAACGACAGACCTCATTTTCGGTTAGAATACGTCGAAATTGTCAATGCTGATACGCTTCAGATTGCTAGTGAAGTGCTGGCGCCCGGTCAAACGGCTATTTGTCTGGCGGCTCATTTAGGCAAAGTCAGGCTGATTGACAATCTGGTGTTTTGATAAGTAACGATTATCTTTACAGAAGTAACGAACCAAGACTATGAAACCAATGAACACAGAAGAAACTCCTAACAAAACCATTGCCTTACTACGTCGGCTGGCTGCTGAAAAGCGGGAAACGAAACGGCAGATGCGGGAGTCTTTTGAGACTGACCCGGAAGTGCAAAATGCTATTGCTCGGTTGAAGCAACGTACTTATGAATCTGAATCAAAGTCCTTATGAATTTGAATACGTTGGTGGCGCGTCCAACTCTTACGTATTCGAGACCACTAATGAAGTTACCTACCAAGTTAAGTTTAAACCAACGCCTTATCTATTTGTGAACTTCCCTAAACTGGGAGAACAAGTTTATGAGTTAGTCATTGAATTAGTCTATCGTCCTACAGCGGACAAGCTTCGGGCAGATCCCGCGATTGGCCCAACTGTTCTTGCTATTTGTCGGGATTTCTTCGCCAATAAAGAACGGATTCTACTGTATATCTGTGAAACGGCCGATGCCCGTCATCTGGCTCGTGTTCGTAAGTTCGATGCCTGGTTCCGGGAGTTTACCACGTCAAAATTCTTAAAATTAGATATTCAGTTTCCCGATACGAACGGTCTGACTTATTACATCTCGCTCATTTTTCGACGTAATCATCCAGACCGCCATATCATCATCGACGAGTTTGACGTGCTTGCACAGCAGTATGACCCAGATAAGTAATATTATACTTATCAGTCCACAATTCGAAAGACCATTTTTGCTTTTGCCCGGGAGAGGGCGTTGAAATGCCACCACTCAAATTCAATCGGGCTGAAGCCACCCTGTCGCATGGCGGTCCGCAAAATGTGGCGATTGTCGATTTGCTGTTGCGTTAGTTTGCCCGACTTCAATAATTCATCTTCCTGAGACGGGTACGCTAGTTTACCAAAGAAATCGTATTTCGTGCCCATGTCTAATGGTTTCCCGTCTTTGGTGGCAACCGTCAAATCCACAGCACAGCCGTAACTATGAATAGAGCCTTTTCGTGGGTCTGCTACGTATTTCTGACGCTCGTTTTCCGACATATTAGGGAGAGCGTTCCAGAGTTTCCATTGAGCCGAACGGGGCCGCGCTGCATCATAAACAAGTAATCGCAGATCGGGATGATGTGCTTGTAGGTACTTGCTGGCCGCAGCAAGCTTCTGAGCGGCCATCGGTTGCATATACGCCCGGGTCAGATCATCGTACACATCTTTACCAATGAAATTGTCGGTCGTCGAATATTTGAGTTCAACCAGAATACTGGGGTCTACTTTCTGTACGTCAACCAAACCTTGCTTGATCATAACCTGCTCGACTTTGGGCTGGGCTGAGAGCGAAAGAGCGAAGGAGTAAATAAGCGAAAAAACAGTCAGGAAAACAGAGATAAAGTGCATTACTACGTTTACAGAAAATTGGTTTGAGACGAATGTTCGCGTAAACTTACGGGATTTCTAAACTGACAAGCGCAAATAGTAGCGAGGTAGCTTCACTCTTTCGCTCATTCGCTCTTTCACTCTTTGTGAACGATGGCACTAAACTACATCTGGGTTGCTTTCTTTGTTATTGCGTTTTTGGTGGCGCTCGCCAAGTTGATTTTTCTGGGTGATACCGAAATTTTTAAAATCATTGTCGAAGGTTTGTTTGAATCATCGAAGGTGGCCGTCATGGATATTGCCTTGCCGCTGGCGGGTGTGATGACGTTTTTTTTGGGATTGCTCAATGTGGGAGAAAAAGCTGGCGCTATTAATCTGATGGCGCGCGTCATTGGTCCTTTTTTCAATAAACTCTTTCCGGAAGTACCGAGAAACCATCCGGCGAACGGGCAGATGATCATGAATTTTTCGGCGAATATGCTGGGTCTGGATAACGCTGCAACGCCTTTCGGATTGCGGGCGATGGCTAGTCTACAGGAATTGAATCCCAACAAAGAATCGGCTTCCAATGCTCAGATTATGTTCCTGGTGCTGCATACATCGGGACTACAGATTATCCCGCTCAGTATCATGGCACAACGGGCCATTCTGGGCGCAAAAGACCCATCCGACGTGTTTATTCCGTGTGTAATCGGCACCTACGTAACGACTGTGATTGCCTTAATAGCGGTTGGAATTAAGCAACGGATAAACTTAATAAATACCACCGTACTAGGTTGGCTGGGAGGTATCACAACGTTACTTGGACTGGCTTTGTGGTTTTTGTCGGGTAAGCCGAAAGAAGAGATCGAAATAATTTCGAAGGTAACAGGTAATCTGATTCTGCTGACTATTGTCGTTTCCTTTCTGTTAGGCGCGTTACGTCGGAAAGTGCCGATTTTTGAAACCTTTATTGAAGGCGCAAAGGGAGGTTTTGAAACAACCGTAAAAATTATTCCTTATCTCGTTGGTATGCTGGTTGCTATCGGTGCCTTCCGAAATGCGGGCGCTATGGACTATCTCGTTGGAGGATTAAAATATCTGTTTGCATTAACAGGCATGAATACCGATTTTACCGACGCCCTGCCCGTTGCGCTTATGAAGCCCCTGAGTGGTGCCGGAGCGCGTGCGCTGATGATCGACTCCATGAAACAATTTGGACCCGATTCGTTCGTGGGGAGATTGGTCTGTATCTTTCAGGGATCGGCTGATACAACGTTTTATATCGTAGCGTTATATTTCGGTTCGGTTGGTATCCGTAATTCACGGTATGCCATTCCGTATGGCCTGTTCGCTGATTTCGTTGGTGTAATCGCTGGTATTGCACTCGGGTATTTCTTTTTTCACTGACCAAAAACGTTGGAGTAGCTGTTATATTTGGTAAAGAAAGGAAAGCAGATATGTCAACGATTCAAATACAGGTCAGCGATAAGACACTTGCCCGATATGGTACTCAGGCGTTAATAGAACGACTTGAACGACTTTTGGCCTGGGAGGAATTAAGTGTGGAAGCGCAGGAAATTAAAAAATCCTTGAATGACGCAAATATCTCTTTGGAAGAAATTTCAGAGGAAGTTCGTCAGAGGGCTTGGGATAAATACAAATACACAATTGAAGATAAACTTCCACCCGAGGCTTTTGAGTAATTTCTCTTTTGATTGCCTTTGACACGCACACTTCCGGCTACTGGCCCGTCGGAATAACGACTTTAAATAGGTCGTTTTAATTCTTGCTCTGCCTATGATTCCATCACTTCGCTCTCGCGAATTCGTTATTGATGCTAATCTAATATCCTGTTTAGTTTTCTGATTAGTGGTCGGGACACTCATCTGAAGTTTCTTGCCGACAATCGAATTTTCACAACGGATTTTGTATTTGAGGAACTCCAATTACATCAGGAAGTTATTAGCCAACGTACTAAGCTGCTGCCAGACAAGTTTCAACAATTTGTTTTAACTGTGTTTGAACGGGTTACCGTTGTACCAAATTTGCTGACTAGTACGCAGAGTTATTATCAGGCGTTTATGTTGTGCCGTGATATTGATCCAAAAGATACCGATTACGTTGCCTTGTCAATACAACTGGATATACCTTTGCTTACTCGTGATAAACCTCTAGCCGATGGTTTGCGCACAAAGAGCTTTAAGAATATCATTACATTGGAGGAATTATTCCGCCAACTTGACGAACCTGACTCAACTAATCAACCGAATGAACATTACCCAAGTCCGCGAACATCTCCATCGACTGATTGACGAAGTAGATGATATCTACGTATTAAATGGCCTTTACCGAAATCTCCTCTCCGATAAACGCCAGCGTGACGAATACGAACGTGAGCAGGCCGAAAAAGCGAAGCGGCAAAATGGGGCCACAAATCGTCGTTCTGGAAACTAACCAATCTACTTAGATCAAGCCGGATAGCCCGCTGATTGTTAGAGCGACGATAATGGCGTTGAAAGCAAACGAGAGCACACCATGCGCCAGTGCTGTTCGACGCATAATTTTCGATCCAATCGCTACGTCAGATACCTGACTGGTCATACCGATGACAAACGAGAAATAAGCGAAGTCGAGAAAATCGGGTTCCTCTTCGTGTGGGAAATCAAGTCCACCGGGCCGTTTCTTCTGTTTTTCATCATTACCGTAGTACAGGTGAGCGTATCGGAGCGTGAAAACCGTATGAACTAAACTCCAGGCACTGATAACCGCCAGCGCTGCTAACAGAACGTGCTGCGGCTGGTTTGGGTCCTGCTTGTTAGTCGATCCGAGCAGATCAATCACGGCAAATAAACTGGCCATTGCTGCGGCAATAGCAAATACCAGAATTAACGTCCGGCTTGAGTCTTCCATCCGCGACAGGCTGGGCAGATCGCGGGGATGGGCAATAAAAATAGTCACCCAGGCCAGTAACAATACCGTTGACGCGAACGCAATCCAGACAATTGTCAGGTGAATTGACGTAAAAAATGGGGCAGGTACTACAAAAAAAGTCAGCGTGGCAACAAGGAGCGCAATGGTCAACCGGTGATTGGAATCGAAATGGCTAATTTTGCGAAGTAAAGCAGAGAACATGATTCTGATATAAAACGTAACGTACTGCATAGATAACCATAACTGTACGATTTCAGCTACGATGAGTCTTATAACCAAACCGTCTCAACATCAGGTTGTCCAGATTGGTACGCCGAAGGAGAAAGCCATTCTGTCGAAGTCGCAGAAAGAGTTTAACCGGCTCATCCGAAAAATAGAAAAACTAAGCAGCGAGTTACACGATCTGCGCGAGGCCACCCAGCACATTCAACTACGTATACAACGGGATTATCGACCTTTAGTTGAACAATATGCTCAGTACAGAGCCGATATGGTACGCGTATTCGATCGGGCCTACGAGAATAAGGATTTCTCGAAAACCGAGAAGAAAAAACTGGCTGATCTTATTTTGAACGTAGCGTTTGAGTTAATTGATCAATACGGTATCGATGACCTCAAACCCATTTATGATAAATACGACACGAATGGATTTGACAAGACAAATACGGAATCGGACGAGCTAACCGCCGATCTGATGAAGGAGATGATGAGCAATATGTTCGGCATTCAGTTTGATGAGACTGTTGATCTCAGCGATCCGCAGAAAATGACGGCCTACGTGCAGGAGCAACTGGCGCAACGGGAAAGCGCCGAAGCCGAACGTCAGCAACAGGCCACTGAACAACGTAATAAGAAGCCTAAATCGGAAAAACAACAGGCCCGGGAAGCGAAAAAACAGGTTGACGAACGTAACATTACGAAGGCCGTACGGACGTTGTATATGGATTTAGTAAAAGCCTTTCACCCTGACCGTGAGCCGGACGAGGCCGAGAAACAGCGTAAAACTGAGGTGATGCATCGCGTAACGGACGCCTACGAAAAAAGCGATTTGCTGGCCTTGTTACGTTTGCAACTCGAATTTGAGCACATCGACCAGACACACCTCGAAAATCTGGCCGAAGAGCAGCTCAAGTACTATAATAAGATCCTGAAACAGCAATCTGAAGAGCTGGACAACGAATTCTTTACGTTACAAAATGAACTGGCGGCCATGACGGGCAGACCATCCTTTGCGGTCAGTTCGCCGATTGCCCTGGAGTTTAGTCTCAACAGTGACATCGCCCAAATGAAGCGGGACATCAAACAAATCAAATCCGACGTAAAAGCGTTTGCTGACCCAGGTTTATTGAAGAAATGGTTGAAAACGTACCGCATCCAGAAACCAGATGATCTTTCGTTTTTCGATTTTTAATGGTATCACGGACTTTAGTCCGTACAATGATACGTCTACGGACTAAAGTCCGTGATACCATTAATTCCGTAGTGGTTTGCCGCCCGTTAGCAAGCTCTGAATACGTTCCAGGGTTTTCTTTTCGCCTGTTAGCGAAAGGAAAGCTTCACGTTCCAGATCAAGCAGATACTGCTCTGATACGTTCTGTGGACTGCTTAAATCACCACCACAGATGACGTAGGCCAGTTTGTCGGCAATTTTTACGTCGTGGTCCGAAATGTAGTTGCCCATCCGCATGGCCGTAATACCCGCTTTGAAAAGCGCGATACCGGTTTTTCCCTGTACTTTGATATCCGTACGGGGTTTAGGCTGTGTGTAACCATTGTCGGCCAGTTCAATAGCCGCTTGTTTCGCTTCGGCCAGCAAACGGCTCCGGTTCAGCACAATCTGGTCGGTTGAGCGGAGGTAATTCATTTCGCGGGCTTCCTGCGCTGATGTTGATACTTTCGCTGTAGCGATGTTCATGAATGCGCTTTGCAAAATGTTTAACTCCGGATCACCAGTTTGGTACAAATCCGAAGCACGGGCCGCCATTTCTTTAGTACCACCACCCGCCGGAATCAGACCAACGCCTACTTCGACCAGACCGATGTAGCTCTCTGCATGAGCCACTACGCGGTCGGCGTGCAAAACGGCTTCGCAGCCACCACCAAGCGTCAGCGTATGGGGGGCAACAATAACCGGAATGGAGGAGTACCGTAGTCGCGTGATGAGTTTCTGAAACTGAGCAATCATCAGGTTTACTTCATCGAACTCCTGCTCAACGGCAAACATGAACAACGTAGCCAGGTTGGCCCCAGCCGAGAACGCATCCGTCGAATCGTTACCAACGACCAAACCCCGGAAGTCTTTTTCGGCCAGCGAAATTCCTTTCATCAGTGCTTCTGAAACACCCTGCCCGAAAGTGTTCATCTTACTCCGGAATTCGACGTTTAGAATGCCATCGCCGAGATCGTAAATATTAGCGTCCGAATTTTTCCAGACAATATTATTCGACGGTCCGTCGCCACGGAGGTTTTCCAGAATGATGAACACTTCCGTACCGGGAATTGCCTTATAACTCTTCGTCGGAATGTCGTAGTATTTCCGCTTGCCGTTCTCGACTTTATAGAATGAATCAAAACCGGCATCGAGCATCTCATACACCCATTGGGCGGGTTTCTGACCGAGCGATTCAATTAGTTCGACGCCTTGCTTAACGCCAATGGCATCCCAGGTTTCGAACAGGCCCATTTGCCAGCCGAACCCAGCTGTAATGGCGGCATCGATCCGGTATAGTTCGTCTGAAATTTCGGGAATGCGATACGTAGCGTAGCGGAAGCCATCGGCGAATGTTTTTCGGTAAAACTCACCCGCTTTGTCTTTTCCGGCAATCAGCACTGGGAAGCGTTTTCTCAGATTATCAATCGCCTTCGTACTTTCTAACGTAGCGAATTTGACTTTCTGAGAAGGCTTATACTCAAACGTTTTCAGATCGAGCGCTAGAATCAGCGTCTGACCTTTTTCGTCCTTCGTTTTCTTGTAATATCCCTGACCGGTTTTATCGCCGAGCCATTTGTTTTCCATCAATTTTTTCACCGACTCCGGCAATTCGAACGATGCCCGCGATTCGTCGTGTTCTATCTTAACGAGATTACCCGCTACATTGACGGTAGTATCCAGACCTACTACGTCCGATAGTCGGAACGTACCAGATTTTGGACGGCCAACAACCGGGCCGGTGAGTTTATCAACTTCTTCGACGGTCAATCCCAGTTCTTCAGCTACCCGAATTGTCTGAATCAACGACTGAATGCCTAATCGATTCGCAATGAAGCCGGGCGTGTCTTTGCATAAAACGGTAGTTTTCCCAAGAAACAAATCGCCGTACTGCATCAAAAAATCAATGACGGCCGCATCAGTGTCAGGGCCGGGAATGATTTCGAGCAGGCGCAGATAGCGTGGTGGATTGAAGAAGTGGGTCCCGCAGAAATTCCGGCGGAAATCTTCGCTACGTCCTTCGGCCAGCAGATGCATCGGAATCCCCGACGTGTTCGACGTAATGAGCGTACCGGGTTTGCGGAATTGTTCAACACGTTCGTAAACGGATCGTTTGATGTCCAGCCGTTCGACGACAACCTCAATCACCCAATCGTAAGTGCCAATCTCCTTCAGATTATCATCGAAATTTCCCAGTTTGACCCGCTCCGCAATCTTCGGGCTGTAAAGTGATGCCGGACTCGCTTTAAGCATCGTCTGGAACGCATCATTAACGATCCGATTACGTACCGCTGGATTTTCAACGGTCAGCCCTTTCGCCTGTTCGGCAGCATTTGGCTCTTTCGGGACGATATCTAACAGCAGTACGTCGACACCGATATTGGCAAAGTGGGCGGCAATACGCGAGCCCATAATGCCTGAGCCTAACACAGCTACGCGCCGGATCGTACGATTTTTCGTTTGGGAGGTTTTGGGTTTTTCTAAGGTAGCTTCCATGGTTTTGAATTCAATCCTCGTTCCTTTCTTTTATCTTAATTAACTCGTCGGCGTCGCTAATATCTTTCGGACGACCAGTTGCCAGTTTTTCCTTAATCAAATCATTTAGCTGAATAACCTTAAACGATATGCCATCGAACGTTACGTCAAGAGCCCGTGTATAACAGTCATCAAAATCAACATCGCGGAAAGCTTTCAACTGATAACCCATATCAAGCGTAAAACCGTACTTCCCGACCGCAACTGATGTCCAACCGAAGATTAAGGGAACATTTTTTAAGTAAGATGCGCCTGCTACGTCGTTTTCTTCCAGGGCCAGAACCAGATTAGCTTTATTCTGTTGATCTGATTTCAGCCATAAATCCATGTCCTGCGTCGTTCGGATGTGCCCATGTACGACGCCTGCCATGCCACCTACCAGCAAAAATTGAACATTGTGCCGATTCAGGCTTTCCAATAAATTCTGCACATCGTCATCGGCAATATTCATGGGTTTGGGTGGATTTTTGGGATTAGCGTGATATAACTTCGACGCCATATTCATCAGCCGAGTAAATGCCTTCAAGCGATTCTCTGAGAGATTTTCAACGGTGATAGGCATGACTTCTGTATGGTTAATCCAATGGTAACTCTTCGGGCTCGGCGGCTTTGATGCGGGCGTTTTCTTCTTCCACCATTTTGTTGATTTCCTTAATCACATCGAAGAAGACAACTAATTTATCGAGGGGAATCTTCTCGCGAACCATGTTATTGAACTGAAGTACGCCATCGCGCGCCATTTCGCGTTTGGCCTTTCCTTCGTCTGTCAGATAAATGCGCACAAACCGTTTATCATTGCCATCCACTTCCCGACGTATCAGTCCGCGCTCTTCCAGACTCTTTAGCATCCGTACCAGCGAACGAGGTTCCATACCCAGCAGTGGCCCGATTTTCGTGGCGGGGGTGCCTTCGTCGAGGTCGATGTTCAGCAATACGTAGCCAATCGCCATCGTGATGTCGAAGCGAGCCGCGTAGGCGTTGTACATGCGCGAGATGGCATGCCAACCCCATTTTATGTGAAAATCAACGGTTTTTTCCTTTTTCATGGTCGATGTTGTCCTGATCAACTTCAGCACGTAAAGCTCGACAATTTTTTGGAAAAATAGTATGCATGCATAATAGTTTGGCTACTCCGCCAGCAGTTTATCTACCAGTCGATTAAATTCCTCTACGTACTGATCGTAATATTTGCCGGTGCCAGGTCCGGAGAAACCCGTGTGAATATGACGAACCTGCCCTTTTTTGTCGATGAACAGCGTGGTTGGAAAAGCAACGACGGCATTTAAATCCGGCAGCGCTTTAGACGCCTGTGCTTTATCATTCGTACCCGCTAACACAACCGGGTAATCAATCTGAAAGCGTTGTTTCATCCGATCAATCTTCGGACCCGATACCGCCATTTCGGGTGAACGCTCAAACGATAATCCGACGATTTCAACGCCCCGCTGTTTATTCTTTTTGTACCACGGACTCATGAAATTGGTTTCGTCCATGCAGTTCGGGCACCACGAGCCCATAATCTGAACGATAGTAACTTTGTTTTTGAAACGAGGATCGGAAAGCGAAACGTTTTTGCCGTTTGTTTCCGGAAAGGAGAAGTTAAGCGTTTTCGATCCAGGTTTCAGATAAGTCAATTTCGCCGGATCGGGTAGTTCGGCTTTTGGATCAAAATGGGCCACCCAGGATTCGTAGCCTGCAATGCCCGCCCAGAGCCCACCGGTTAGCGTTTTCGTGGCCGGATCATGTTTGGCTTTGAATAAATAAACGTGTGAACCGTCGAAGCAGGACAGGAAAAGACTGTCGCCCACTACGTTGCCATCCAGATAGCGGTAGTCGCCGGTGGGTGTCAGGAACGTACCACTCAGGCGATTGCCTTTCTGGTTAAATACACCAACGGCGTTGACCGTATCGACTTTGCTGGTTTTACTGCCAAAATCAGTCGCCCATTTACCCGTCAGATCGGCCGATGCGGGCTTGCCGTTCGGCGTAAACCGATAAGTCAGGCCATGCTGCGCTTCAAACGGTAGGGTCTGAGACGATTGTGCAATTCGACGCCGACGCCATACGCCCCGGAGCAGATTACCGTCTATCTTTGCAACTAATTCCGACTCGAACAAGCTCATAGGAATACGTAGTGAGTCGCCCTGTATGGTGGCTGCGTCCATCGGTAGTCGCTCGTTGCCATTCAGGGCAAAGACGGTGTATGTTTTGGGATCGTTCGGATTTGGCTGAATATCCAGACCGAAGGGCAATTCGCCCCCGCGTGTTTTCAGCACAGCCCGATACTGACCGGGTTTTACCGAAACAGGTGACGATTGACTGGAACAGGCTGTTGGCAGTAACAGTAACGTAATGGCTACCAGAGGAAGGAGCTTTTTCATGTTTGACAGGCGCTGAATGCAGGTTGTATAATAACAGAGCTTCAATGCCCAACTTAACGACCGCTAAAGCCGGTTAGTTTCTGAATGAGTAATTACCACGAACCTGTTTTACTACAAGCCTGCATCAACGGGCTAAATCTACAACCCGGCGGTACGTATGTCGACATTACGTTCGGTGGGGGAGGGCACAGTCGCGAAATTTTGAATCAGTTGGATGGAGGGCGATTATTTGGTTTTGATCAGGATGCCGATGCAAAAGTGAATGCCCAGGCTATTGGTGATTCGCGTCTGACATTCGTTGCGTCTAATTTCCGAAATATCAAACGCTATCTGCGGCTCTATAAAGCTGAGCAAGTGGATGGTATTCTGGCTGATTTAGGTATTTCGTCGCATCAGATCGACACGCCCGAGCGCGGCTTCTCGACCCGCTTCGATGCGGATCTGGATATGCGCATGAATCAGAACGCCGACCGTACAGCCGCTCAGGTTGTCAATGAATATTCGGAAGCCGATCTGCACCGAATTCTGGGTATGTACGGCGAAATCACCAACGCCCGAACAGCTGCCAGCGCCCTTGTGTCGGCCCGCTCGAACCGACAACTCAAAACCGTGAATGATCTGAAGGCGGCCTTACAGCGTTTCGCGCCACGCGGCAAAGAAAACAAGTATTTCGCGCAGGTTTTCCAGGCGTTACGTATCGAAGTGAACGAAGAATTGCAGGCGCTGGAGGAGTTTCTGGAGCAGGTGCCGGATATTTTGAAACCAGGCGGTCGGTTAGTTGTCATGTCGTATCACTCGCTCGAGGATCGGTTAGTGAAAAACTTCATCAACAAAGGCAAATTTCAGGGCGAAGTTGAAAAAGATTTATTTGGTAATGATCTGAAACCACTTCAATCTGTAACGCGCAAACCCATTGAAGCTACGCCTGACGAGATCGCTCGCAATCCCCGTGCCAGAAGCGCTAAACTCCGGATTGCGGAGAAACTGTAGCGTGGACCGCTGGTCCGCGTAGCCGTAGGCTAAGTTGTAGTTTTAATTGTATATACTTTGCAAAGGATAGCCTACGGCTACGCGGACCAGCGGTCCACGCTACTTTTACGGCATCCGACGTCTAATGCACAGTAACCTACAACCCACTGTGCCCAAACGTATTGAATTTCAGGAATTGGCTGTACTACGTCTTGATGAGGCCAATATACTTTTAACCCAAAACTATCCTGACGGTGCCTTTTATCTGGCGGGTTATGCTGTTGAATGCGCGCTGAAGTCTGCTATTTGCAAGACATTAAATATTGATGATTTTTTCGATACGTATTCATCAAAAGCGCATGGAGCAAAAGTAAAGGATGATATTGTCCAGAAGTTTAAAACCCATGACTACGGAACTCTGTTGGTATTGTCGGGTTTGTACTTTAAATTGGAAACAGCAATTACGGCGGATATTCCACTTGGCGATGCCTGGACGATCATTCGCACGTTATCCTGGACAGAACAATACCGCTATGAAACCTCAGTAAGAAAAGAGCAGGCAGCGGTGCAGAGTTTTATTGATTCAGTCAACATTTTTTTGCAATGGATAAGGCCTCACTGGTAAAGCAATTACGGAACGTTTTTGAAGAAATTGATCGAGAGGGAACCCCTATCGAAAGCGTTTATTTAATTCCTCCCCAATTAATCTTTAAAGCCCAATCATTCATTGTTGTTGTTAGCTCACCAACGTTTAAAAACTTGTCTATAGGAGAACAGGTAAAAAAAGTGCGTGAATTAGTTACGCCAAAAGTAGATCCGGAAATCCGTAGACATATCAATATGATTTGGGCATTCGGTAGTCCGATTGAAGCAATGAATCGTATCGAACAGGAAATAGGTGATGAAACGTATTTAATTACACCCATCATCGAACCGGCTCATGCCTGATTAGAACTATGTTAACTTGATAAACCGACCTCATTTTTCAGTGGTCGGTTTTTAATTGCTCATTCGCTACGTAGTTTTGATACGTATTGCCCTTAACCGTTTACTTGTATACTATGTTAGCCAAAACCTTTGGTGCGGCCGTTTATGGCGTTAATGCCAGTATTATTACCATTGAAGTCGTTGTTGCGCAGGGATTACATTTTCATTTAGTTGGACTGCCCGACAGCGCCGTTAAGGAAAGCGAACAGCGCGTTGAAGCGTCGCTGAAGTTCTTTGGTTTTCGCATGCCACGCCAGAAGGTCGTTGTGAATCTTGCTCCCGCTGATATTCGCAAAGAAGGGACAGCTTACGATTTGCCGATTGCTCTTTGCGTATTACAAGCTTCTGAACAGATCACGACGAAGCGTAATCTGGAAGATTACGTAATTATGGGTGAGTTGGCTCTCGACGGTACGTTACGTCCGATCAAAGGTGTGTTACCCATTGCCATTGAAGCCCGGAAGCAGGGTTATAAAGGATTTATTTTGCCCGCGGAGAATGCCCAGGAAGCGGCCATTGTCAATCAGTTAGACGTCATTGGTGTAGCGACCATGCAGGACGCCGTTGAGTTTTTTGAAGGCAAGAAAGATATTGAACCGCTGTCGAGTGATACACGGGATCTGTTCATGAGCCAGATCAACGCGTATGATGCTGATTTCTCGCATGTGCAGGGGCAGGAGAACATCAAACGCGCGATGGAAATTGCGGCTGCGGGTGGCCACAACGTCATTATGATTGGGCCTCCCGGCGCGGGTAAAACCATGTTGGCCAAACGCTTACCTAGTATACTTCCACCGCTCACTTTGCAGGAAGCGTTGGAGACAACAAAGATTCATTCGGTCGCTGGGAAGCTTGGCGCGCGGGCAAATTTGATGGCAACCCGACCCTATAGGTCACCCCATCACACAATTTCCGATGCGGCTTTAGTCGGTGGAGGTAGTTTTCCGCAGCCGGGCGAAATCTCCCTGGCGCACAATGGCGTGTTGTTTCTGGATGAGTTGCCCGAGTTCAAACGGTCGGCGCTGGAGGTGATGCGGCAACCGCTCGAAGATCGTAAAGTTAGCATTTCCCGGGCAAAATGGGCTGTGGAATTTCCGGCTAGTTTTATGCTCATTGCCAGTATGAATCCCTGTCCCTGCGGCTATTACAACCATCCCGAAAAAGAGTGCGTTTGCGGGCCGGGGGTCGTGCAGAAATACCTTGCCAAAGTCAGTGGCCCACTGCTCGACCGGATTGATCTGCACGTAGAAGTTACGCCCGTCTCGTTCGATCAGATGACTGCCAATCGCCCTGCGGAAACCAGCGAAGCGATTCGGGAGCGGGTGATACGTGCCCGCGAAATCCAAACCACCCGTTTCGCCGATAAACCGGGGATTTATTCCAATGCCATGATGCCGTCTCAGATGGTGAAAGAAGTTTGTGTCATTAACGATGCGGGGCGGGCCTTGCTTAGGACGGCAATGGAACGGCTGGGTCTCTCGGCCCGTGCGTATGACCGAATTCTGAAAGTGGCACGTACCATTGCCGATTTAGCCGCCAGCGAGGAGATCAAAATTGAACACCTTGCCGAAGCCATTCAGTACCGGAGTCTGGACCGGGAAAGTTGGGCGGGGTAATACGCTTGACGATTTTTGGGAAAAAGAAGCCGGTAGTTATCGTATGCCAGTATGACCGATAAAATCTCAATTTTTACCGGTGCTACACTTGTGAGCGATCGACTTCTTTTGAGGAGAAAAACCGATACTGAATCATAATTTCTTCTCCAGATCATGATGAACCAGCACTTAATTGATCAAGTCTATCAGGCTTTCAATACCAGAGATATTGATGGCGTACTTGAATTCTTCCATCCGACTGTGCATTGGCCGAATGGATGGGAGGGCGGCTACGTCAATGGTCATGCCGAAGTGCGGAAGTATTGGCAACGACAGTGGCAGGAAATTGATCCGACAGTGATCCCCGTTGCGGTACAGGAAAAGCCCAGCGGACAACTTGAGGTGAGTGTTCATCAGATTATTAAAGACTTGACTGGTCAGATTCTGACAGACGGTCTGGTGAAACACTTGTATACCATTGAGGATGGTAAAATAGAGCGAATGGAGATTGAAAAAGCCTAACCGTTCTATCTGCTCCCTTTCGATATAGTGCCAATCGCTGAGTTATTGGCACTATATCGAAAGGGAGCAGATAGACGAAATTACTTCATCAAAAAAGCTGATTGGTGCGTCTGAACCATAATAAATCCATCCCCTACTTTTTGGTTAGTTGTAAGATCTATCAGCATAATCAAAGCAGCACTAGGATACTATTTAGCCATACCTGACACTGGCACCATTTTAGCTGATAGATCCGGTGTTTTCATCTCCTTATCGAATGGGAACATAGGTTTCTGGATACGTTTATAGGGCAATCGGAACAAATCCTGATCGACGCCACCTGGTGTCAGGGCCATAATCCAGTCCTTTTGCATATCATAAAGTTCGGGTTGGAGATAACCTATTTTAACGACCACAACATCGGCTGTGCGGGGATTGAGACCCAATCGTTTGAAGTCTTTTTCTTCGTGATAGGGCTTACGTTTCTGCGTAACAATAACGTGAACGCTACCCACTTTTACTACAACCTCTACCGCAGCATCTTTATCACCATACTCGATTGCCGTTACAGTGCCTTTAAGCGGAGCGGGTGGAGCAAACCGCGAATCGACAAGGGCGCCTGCTTTCCCGTCTACTTGTCCACCAACGCCCGCTGCAATAGCCTTTTTTACAAAGTCAGGATCAGGAATTGACGCATAAATCAGCGAAGGCCCATCTGCTTTCTGAAACTCTGGCCGTTTCAGGATTTGCGTAATTGTCCACGTTACGTCACCAGCACCCCCAGCCGTCGGATTATCGCCCGTGTCGCTGATGTAGAATGGTCGTTTTTGACTGGCAATAGCTTTGGTCAAACTTTCATCCAACGTACCAGTGGGAGCTACGAAACCGAATTGTGAGCGTACATTCCAAAAATGACTGGCCAATTTCTCGGCGGCCTGTGCCACTTTAGTTTTATCATCGCCAGTGACCATTACGGCTGCGTGGTTGCGCGGCTCGTCAGCCCAGGCATAACCAATCCAGATGCCTCCATCGACAACACCTTCCTGCTTATCCACCAGCGAGGGAATATCCGCGTAAAGGCTTTTACCCGGCTCGATACGTGTACTCGTTTTTTCACCCGGCAACAGAATAGGTACAGTAATTAGCGCCTTGTAGGCGGGTTTACCTTTTCCGCTCTTGATCCGTTCAAGCAGATTGACCACAGCCCGTTCCTTGGTTTGCATGGCATCTTCGTGTGGGGCCATCCGATAGCAGGTCATCAAGTCCGTGTTTTGAGCCAACCGCAATGATACGTTGCCGTGAAGGTCCATCGAAGTGGAAACGAGGGTTTTATAACCAATCACCTGTCTGATTCGCGTCAGTAAATCGCCTTCCGGGTCGTCCAGTCCTTTCACGCTCATGGCACCGTGAATGTCGAAATACAGGCCGTCATAAGGACCATACTTTTTAAGCGAATCCAGCATTTTACTGACCAGCGACTCATAGGCTTCCCGTGCTACGGCCCCGCCAGGAAGCGACTTACCCACGACGGTAGGAACCCAGAACGCCTGTCGACGTAAAGGAGCTGCACCCATCATAAACGGATAAGCATTGAACACTTCACCACTGTACCGGGCATGAAACGCTTCTTCCTGCGTAACGGCCGGAGAAAACGTACTGGACTCAATGCCTAAACCGGCGATGGCGATGCGTGGCAAAGCACTGGTTGTCGATTGGGCAAATCCAGAGCTGTTGAGAGAAAACCAGGCTGTGAGAGCGAACAGGAGATGTTTCATGCCCACAAGTTAATGCATTCAATAGAGCTGGCAAGCGTTTTTGTCTATTCCATGCAAAGCTGACTTCCATGTACTATGAATTCGATGTGTCATGCAATTTATAGAAGTAGTTTGAGCTAGAAAAAGCCCTGTCAGGGGCGACCTGCTTACTAGGAAAAGGGGGATTGACTATTTTTAGCGCCGTAGGTGCGGCCTATTTGGCCATCTTTAGGCCGAACCTACGGCGCTACGATTAGAGAATTAGTACCGATCGGACCTACTACCCCAGAGTAATAGCTTAACCTACTTCTTAGCATTTGCGAAAACAAAGTAGGTTGACTAGCTTCTTATTCAACCTGTCTGATGGGCGAGCAGCGCTTATCTACTGGTCTTCTTTGATAGCTTTCATGCCTTTTGTCCAGCGTACCAGTTGGGTCAGCATCTGAGTGGCTGCTGTTGTCAGTCGGTCGTTGGGCACAAATACCCCATCTTCATTAATAAAGTCGCCGATGGTGGGAATGGTAACGCCTTCAAAAAGGGCTACGTTCCGGAAATTTATTAAATCGGCTTTCAAACTGATGACAGCTCTAACCCCGGCAAAAGGTCCTGCCGAATAACTGACAATACCCGACGGTTTATAGGCCCATTCATGCATTACGTACTCAAGCGCATTTTTCAGCGAGGCAGGATAGCTGTAGTTATATTCAGCGGTCACAAAAATAAACGCGTCTGCTTCGTCGATTTTAGCGCTCCATTGTTTCGTGTGCTCATGCTCATACTGCTTCATGATGGGATGGATCGCTTCATTCATGAGCGGTAGGCCAATTTCAGCTAAGTCGAGGATTTCTACATCGAAACTTCCCTGCTTTTGAGCCTCTTCCGCAATCCAATGGCCTACAAGAGGTCCTTTTCTCCCCGGCCGAACGGTAGAGACAATGATTTTAAGTTTGTACATTTTTTCAATAGGTTGTCAAATGGTACTGATTCGGTACAAGTATAGCCAGCATTTACTTACTAAAAATTAAAGCTACCCTCAAGGATAGTTGCTATCAGATACGTCAACGAGATATAATGTGTAAAGTGAAGATTTGACTGATGAATGCCAGACTGAGCGATATCCACTCATCATTTATCATTCATAATTCATCATTTTTGTAACATGAATCGTCGTCATTTTATTCAGCAATCGGCTATCGGTGCCGGTTTAGTGCTCAATAGTCAGTCGTTGCCGGCTACTTCCGAATCAGGTTTTCCCACTGTGCGCACAGTGGCTGGTAAACGGAATTTTACCAGTACAGCCGTTGAACAGACCATCGAACGAATGCACAAAACCATCCGTGATCCAGAATTGGCCTGGCTTTTCGAAAATTGTTTTCCTAATACGCTCGATACAACTGTCCAGTTTAAAAACGACGGCAGCAAACCCGATACGTTTGTCATTACGGGGGATATCGACGCTATGTGGCTGCGTGACAGCACGGCTCAGGTATGGCCGTATTTGCCCCTGATCAAACAGGATGCTTCTCTCCGTCAACTGATTGCCGGTGTGATTCGGCGGCAGGCACAGTGCATTCGATGGGACCCCTATGCGAATGCATTTTATTCGGACACAACGAAAGAAGGGGAGTGGAAGAAGGACGTAACGGATATGAAACCGGGCCTTCACGAGCGTAAGTGGGAGCTCGATTCACTCTGCTATCCAATTCGATTAGCGTATCATTACTGGAAAACCACGGGCGATACCAGTCCGTTCGATGCCGACTGGGTGCAGGCCATGCAATTAGCCTTGAAAACCTGCCGGGAACAACAACGTAAAACCAGCCGGGGACCATATCATTTCAGCCGTTCAACCTCATGGTCAACCGATACCGTACCGGGTGATGGCTATGGTAATCCAACGCGACCAATTGGATTGATTAATAGCACGTTCCGGCCATCGGATGATGCTACGGTGTTTCCGTTCTACGTGCCGTCTAACTGGTTTGCTGTGGTTTCGTTCCGTCAACTAGCTACCATGATCGATCAGCTACGTCCTGATGCTGCGTTTTCAAAAGATTGCCAGGCGCTGGCCGATGAAGTAGAAAACGCGCTGAAGAAATATGCGATCTATACCCACCCGAAATACGGTAAGATGTATGCCATGGAAGTGGACGGCTACGGAAATCACTTGCTTCAGGATGATGCCAACGTACCAAATCTACTGGCTCTCCCGTATTTGGGTGCTTGCTCGCCCAGCGACCCCGTTTACCAGAATACGCGCCGGTTTGTGCTCAGTCCCGACAATCCCTATTTCTTCAAAGGCAAAGCGGCTGAAGGCGTGGGCAGTCCGCATACGCTGGTCAATAATATCTGGACAATGAGCCTGACCATGCGTGCGCTTACGTCCACCAACGATCAGGAGATTTTAATGCAACTCCGGCAATTAAAGAAAACCCATGCTGGCACGGGCTTTATGCATGAGTCGTTCGATAAAGATGATCCGGCGAAGTTTACCCGTAAGTGGTTTGCCTGGGCAAACACGCTCTTCGGCGAACTGATTCTGAAAGTGGCCAACGAGCGACCCCATTTGCTAAGCAAAGTAGTGTAAAATAGAATCTTATAATTTGACCCCGGCTGGGGTCAGATATTTATAGCAACGTTGATTTGACTATAAATATCTGACCCCAGCCGGGGTCAAATCATAATTACTAGCTTAACTACGGGTCTACACGCGTTAGTTGCCAGGTCCCGGTGGATTGACCTTCATCTGATTTCCAGGAGCCTTCTAAATCTGGATTGGTATAAATTCCCGTAAAGCTTACTTCATCGCCTTCTGCCGGGTCAGTATACGTAGCGCTTAATGTGCCATCTTTCCAGGAAATTGTTTTCAGATTAATAGGCTTCTGATTAGGATCGTCTGTCAGCATGAGTACCTGTCCGGTTAACTTTTGCCCGTTGTCCTGCTTAATAACTAACTCGAACTTGCCCGACGAATCGCCTGCATACGTGCCAGACCATTTGCCGACGAACGTTTTTAACGTATCGTTTCCAGTCGACGATGTTTGTGCCTTCGCGAACTGGAACGTAGCAGCCAGTAATACGAAGGCTGTGAATAAAGCTTTGATAGACATAGAGAAGAGATTTATATTTTGATTTAAGATGAGCTTATTCCGTAAAACGTTGCGTGGAGAGCGTAATCAACTAATCAGGCTAACGGAATGTCAGCTTTAGTCGCCTGACCTATAACATATTGACGGGCTTCATCATACTCTTCAGCCGTTCGTAAATGCTCCAGCATCAACGGAACTGCCTGCGCTAAAGACGTTACGTTGCGGATGTACGTAACGTAGTCCATCCCGCCCCGTCCGGGCATTGTCTCCGCAAAATGACCGTCTTTGCCGTATATGTCCTTCGCGTGCGACGACACAATCCAGCGTCCTAGCTTTCGGAACGTATCGTTGATCAGCGCGGTGTTGTTGTAATACCGGTCGGGCGTGTTGATGATATTAGCAATGTCGACGTGAGCCCCAAACGCCGGACGGTCAATGGCTTTGATAAATTTCAGGTACGAATCCGCTCCGTCGGGCGGACTCCAGCCCATCATTTCGAGCGCAAATTTGGCCCGTTTGGGTTTCACGGCGTCAATTACTTTCCGGCAGTTTTCGACTGTGGCATCAAAATACTCTTTGGATTGATTCCGGGCATCCGGCCCATCCCAGTTTTTAGGATTGTACGAACCGGCAATGTTGACACACGTCAGCGCGCCAACTGCTTCGGCCAGAGCCAGTCGCTCCGTAACATAAGCCAGATTTTTTCGGCGTTTTTCGATATCCAGATCGAGCATGTTCACCCAGGCGCCGACCTCAGCAATGATCACGTTCTGGGCAGCAAACGCCTTCTGAATGGTTTTGATCTTATCCGTGTCGGTCAACTCAACCGGTGGTACGTAGGCTGCACTGTAGCGCAATCGCCGATGTTCACGGGCGAGTGCTTCGGGATCATCGCTTTTCAGAAAAATGGGCCCTCCTAACCGTAGTGACTTTGGAGCTGCGTTGGTAGCTGCAAAAACAGGGTTTATGAATGTACTGCCCGCCAGAATAGCGGATGACTGCAGAAAACCACGACGTGATACAGAATTCATTGGTACGAACAATTCGACGTTAGGGAAATAACGCAAAAATCCGTTGAATTTACTCCTCCAACGGATTTTGTGCTACGTACTACGTTTATTTTCCCCAGAACTCATCTTCCTGCGCAATGTCTTCCGAGTACACGGTGGTTTCGACAATCTTCCCATTTTCGACGGTGTACACGTCAATATTATTGACATCTAAAACACCTCCGCCGGGTTGAATGGCTTTCCACCGAATAAGGCAAGCTACCTTATTGCTATTGACCGTTACCTGTTTAATCTCAGCAAGGTTCAGCGTATTCGCCGTTGCTGCAAACATATCGCCAACCATCTGAAAGACGGCTGTGCTGGACGTTTTTTTGCCGGAAAAACGATTCGTGCCCGGCTGATTCCACAAAATAGTCGGGTGAATAAGCGCTGCCAGCGTTTGGTTATCGCCTTTTTGAACGGCGGTTAGGAAGGTTCTGACGGTTTGAGCGGCCTGATTGTCCATGGTCGTTGATCTGGATTGGTTTATGGTTGATTGATTGGTTGGCTGAGCGTATATGGGCTTTCCTGAAATCAGCAATCCTGATAGGATAATGCCCAAAATTGAATACGTTTTCATGGCGTTTGCAATTCGTTAACTGTGTTTGAACGATGCAAAACTAGAGCCGGGTACCGATCCAGGACTTACCCCAACCCGCCAATCACTTACCATTTTCCGCCAGTGTCTGGACCCGTCAGAAGATTCCACTTACCTTCGTACAAACGGTACGTCATGAATGATTTTCAATTGCTTTTCGTCAGTAATCTGCTGGGATATGCTACGCAGCGGAACCTCTCGCCCGAGCGCTTATGTACGCTTTCGGGAATTGATCTGGAAGCCTTCAAGCAACAAACGAGCGTAGTAATTACACCGAAGCAGTTGAATGACCTTTGGTTGAATGCCAGCCATTTAAGCAATGATCCTCTTTTTGGATTGCATTTTGGTGAGTCGATGCAACTGGCTGCGTTGGGGGTTGTCGGGCAGATTATTCAGACCAGTAAGACCGTGGGCGAAGCCTTAACGCACGCTGCTGACTTCATTCAGTTACTGACAAACCTATTCGATATGGACGTGTCCCGAACGGATCGAACGTTCTCGGTTCAGTTCATTCCACATCCCGATCGGGCTGCCGAATCACCGTTTGCGTTACGTCAGATGCTGGATTTGTCCATGGCGTTTGTGCTGCACGAAGTAGATGGACTGGTGTTGAAGCGTATTAAACCCGACGTAGTGACGCTTGCTTACGACACTGCTGATACACCTGAATACGAGCGCGTACTTCGATGCCGGCCAATAGAGAAAACAGACGCAAATTCACTCGTATTTGATGGCCAATATTGGGATGAGCCTATCCTGACGGCCAATCATGAGCTGCAACAGATTTTACTGCAAAAGGCGAGCGCTTTACTGAATACGTTCGGAACGGGTCAACTGTTGAACGAGCGAATTTTAAACTACCTGATCGCCAACGCGTATCTGGGAATGCCTACGCTGGAAGAGATTGCCGCTAATTTTAATACCAGTTCCCGGAGTCTTCAGCGTAAACTTCAGGAGGAGGGTGTTACGTATCAGCAGTTGGCCGATTCGATTCGAAAGTCACTGGCCGTTACGTACCTGGAATCCGGAAGATATCCGATCAAAGAGATTTCGTATTTGCTCGGCTACAATGAGCTAAGTGCGTTTAGCCGCGCTTTCAAACGGTGGACGGGCAGCACGCCCGTTACGTATCAGAAGCGTTGATTCATTTCTAAATTCTCTTTAAGGCTTATGCCTGCAACAGCGTTAGCCAGGCTTCGCGTACTCGGTTTTCTGCGAGATATTGTTTCGCCCGAACATGCAGCAAATCGGGCAGATATTGGCAACCGTAACGAGCTTCGTCGAACAGTTCGTTCAGAACACCTGAAATCCGGAATTCTTCTACCTCATCGCTAGTCGGCAGAGCGGGAAAACTGCCCAGCTTTCCCAAATCATTTCCGGATAAAATGGCGCTAGTGCGTATCGACTCGGGAATCTGATCAACGCCAAGGCCAACAGCTGGACGAGCTACTTTAAAGAGTGCGTCACCCTGAGCGCGGCAGTACCAATCACCACCCATCCGTCCGATCAAATCAAGCTGATGTGGATCAATAACCCCGTTAGTGTCGAAAATTGTATCGTGAAAATGAGCCATGAGTACGTCACAGATAATTAACGTACCGGCACCCGGTTTTTCGCCCGTTGTGATGATTTGCCGAACAGTACACTCAAACGCGGCTGGTGATTCAGCCACTCTTGGCGGACGAACGCGGTTGGATGGCAAAGGCGTAAACCCCGATTTCTCAAATTCATTGACATCCCGTTCAAACTCAGCGCTAGCTAACGACATTTGCTCAACCATCGCATAATTCACTACGTTGATCACGACTTCGCCTACTTCTTCCAGATTCAGCAACGTGTGTTTTTTATGGCCGTGCCGATTGATGCTTGGCGAGAACACCAGCGTGTGTGGATTGTAGCCAAAGACGTTGAAAAAGCTGAACGGACTTAGATTGACAGTACCCGCGGCATCGACCGTACTGGCAAATGCAATCGGTCGTGGGCCGATGGTGCCAATCATGTATCGATAAAACTCGTTAGGCTGTAAATCGGCGGGATTGATGGTTCTCACAAATAAGACCTGATAGTGCGATGCTAATTTACATCGTTTAAGTCTGAAGCTTACTACGCTCAAGCTGCTGGAACTCTTGTAACTTAGTTAAATAGTCCATGTACTTGGTTTTCAAGGACTGATAATGACTAGTCAGTCTACACCTTCTCTCCTGACTAACTATATTTTGGCTGACTTGGCTTAGCAACTGATCATAGAATAGGATATAGTTACGAGTGGCATCAATACAAGCCTGATGAATCGAAATGAGGTGTTCGATTGTCTTTATACGCTCATCCCGATAACTCCGCCTTCGGGAAATCGGTTTGGCTACGGGTTCAGGATGCGGCTCATTGCCGACATGAATAAATAAGTTAATTAATTTGTTTTGCGCGTCTTCTCCAACCTCTTCAATATACTTTTTGGATACACTGAATACATAATTTTCAATCAGCTTGTTGAACGGTATCTTATGGTGTTTCATTGGTTTATATGAGGCAGATTTGCAACCAAGTTATATTATTTTTCATCGATAAAAAAACATGATCTGGCTAACTGTCAGACTTCGTTTTCTTCCTTAATCTATTTGTATCCCTCTGTTTATAAGGGAAGTATATGATAGAAAAAATAATTGATACTTGAATTAGTCTATTCTGGACGCACATAAATGCACTTTTCACCACTGTAGTCTTAAGCATGTCAATACCTGTTAACATCAAGAATAAAGTGGCGAAAAATCCAGAAAAATCAAGGAGATGCGCAGCTTAGATTTATAATTGGAGCGCTGGCTGAATACTTCCTGAAACCTCACCCAAATCAACACGAATACCATTCAAAAAGCCCCAGCCCCGTAACGTAATGGTATCGCCGTTGGCCAAAAAGGTTCGTGCTTCGGTATGTGACAAATGCAATGGACGGGTGCCATTCCAGCTTAGCTCAAGTAAGGAACCATAACTGCCGGGCTCCAGGCCTGAGATGGTACCCGTCGCCAATACGTCGCCAATGTTCAAGTTGCACCCACCAACAGTATGATGCGCAATCATCTGAGCAAAATTCCAGTATAGGTATTTGGCGTTGGTGCGAGCGATGCAAATTTCTTCGCCATCAGCAGGCTTCAGCCAAACTTCCAGTTCAATTGTAAAGTGCCTCGGTTTCGCGGTTTGTAAATAGGATAGGGGCGTCGGTTCCTGGTGAAGACCGGCTATGCGAAACGGCTCCAGTTCATCGAAGGGTAATACCCAGGCCGACAGACTCGACGCAAAGTTTTTGCCCAGAAACGGTCCCAGTGGCTGGTACTCCCATCGCTGAATATCGCGCGCCGACCAGTCGTTGAACAACGTAACGCCAAAAATATACTCCTCGGCTTCGTGTACCGAAATTGGTTCGCCGAGTGGAATGCTCTTGCCAATAATCAGCCCTAATTCGAGTTCAAAATCAAGTGCCTGCGATGGCCCGAAAACGGGTTGCTTATCTGACCCCAGAAACTGACCATTAGGCCGACGAATGGGCGTACCGGATACGACAATCGACGAGGCTCGGCCATGATAAGCTACTGGTAACTGTTTATAATTCGGTAACAATGGGTCGCCATCGGGTCGAAACATACGGCCTACGTTTTCAGCATGATGAATACCCGCGTAGAAATCGGTGTAATCGCCAACACGTACTGGCAAATGCATCTGTGCCCGCGATTCATGGATGAAAACCTGCTCGTGAACAGATTTCAGAACCCCGGCTTTGTCGGCCAGCAAGTCAATGATCCGCTGACGAATGGCTTGGTGAGTTGGTTTTCCGAGGGCGATAAAGTCGTTTAATACAGGTTGCGCAAAGACAGCCGGATCGATGTTCAGATCCGAAAAATAGCCCAATAACCCAACGACTTCGAGATCAAGGATACGATTTCCCTGTTTCCATCCAATCCGGGGCAATGTGATACCGTAACTGAAAATACCGTACATACTAAAAAGTGGCCGGGATGCCGTATCACTAAGCCACTGTTATTCGCTGATGTTGCTATAAATCGAGTCCATAATTCTAACGAAGTGCTGGTAATCGTCGTCGCTTAAATTGCCCCAGCCTTTACGTCGCATGGCGGACACGACGGGTAGCACTTCCTGATACTTGGCCTCGCCGGCTTCGGTCAGATACACCAGAAACTTGCGCCGATCCGAATCGGCCATGCGTCGCTCGGTGAGACCTTTTTGCGAGAGCAGATCAATGATACGTGTAACGGTAGGTGCGTCTTTCGTGGTCATTTCCGAGATCGTATTCTGACTAATACCCGGGTTTCTATAGAGATGATCAATCACAACCCACTGATCAACGGTTAGATCAAAGCCTGCATCATTGAATTGCTTTTGCAGAGCATTCCGAATCTTCTTGATCGTCGTATCAATCTTGAAAAAATAAGCACGCGTATCAGATGGATGCGTCATTAGTGGAAAGGATCATTAGCTTCACTGGCGGACCGGCGAAGCTAATGACAATAAGCTTAACTTACTAACAGGCTTTCTAACCTTGACTCAATTTCAGGAACCGAATGAAATAATTGCTCGTAGGATTCAATTATAAAGTATTGCTCCTGGAAATGGTCGATGATGTAAGGCGTTTGTAGCAGTGTCGGTACGTCATAAGGGGTGCGTTTAGGAATATCGCTTTCCAGACTGTATATCGTTTCGCCCGGCGACGATAGGATTCCACCACCATAAATCCGTAGCCCTTCCGGTTCCTGGATCAGCCCAAACTCAACGGTATACCAGTATAATCGCGAGATCATCTCAACGGCTTCCGGGTTATCAACGTGGTCGAGTGCAATCCGGCTCAGTGCTGCCAGAAAATCGCAGAAATGCTGATTGGTCAGCACCGGCACGTGCCCGAACGTATCGTGAAACATATCCGGCTCGGGCAAATAATCCAACTGTTCACGGGTACGTAGCCAGGTTGTAGCCGGAAATTGCCGATCAGCCATCAGCTCAAAGAACTCCCGGTTCGGAATCAATCCCGGTACCGCCACAACACGCCAGCCCGTAATGGGCAGCAAACGCGGGTTCAGGTCGCGTTCGAAGTCGGGAATGTGGGTGTTCGGAAAACCCGTCGCCACAATTCCGTCCATGTAGGCCTGACTGGCCCGCCCCGGCAACCGGGCCATCTGCCGCTCAAACAGCAGTTTCCAGACAGCCTGTTGGTCGGAGGTATAGGTTGAATAGGTTTGGTTCATGGTCAATGAGTGAATGATCGATTGATTGAATGGTTAGCGCAAAACCCTATTCTATCATTCAATCAATCGACTATTCAAAATTAATTACAACGTTCCCCGTAACGCCTGTTCCCGCTCGATGGCTTCGAAGAGTGCTTTGAAATTGCCCTTGCCGAACGAGCGGGCACCTTTACGCTGAATGATCTCAAAAAACAACGTTGGACGGGAGCATACCGGCTTCGTAAAAATCTGGAGTAAATACCCCTCTTCGTCGCGGTCGGCCAAAATACCCAGTGGACGTAACGTCGCGATTTCTTCATCGATCTGACCGATCCGCTCAGCCAGATTGTCGTAGTACGTATCGGGAACGCTTAGAAACTCAACACCCCGGTCGCGGAGGGTCAGTACGGTTTCAACAATATTATCGGTTGCCACAGCAATGTGCTGTACACCCGGTCCGCCGTAGAAATCCAGGTATTCTTCAATCTGCGACTTCTTTTTACCTTCGGCGGGTTCGTTAATTGGGAATTTCACACGACCGTTTCCGTTGCTCATTACCTTGCTCATGAGCGCCGTGTATTCCGTCGAAATGTCTTTGTCGTCAAACGATACGAGTTGCTGAAAACCCATTACGTCGTGGTAGAAGCTCATCCAGTGATTCATCTCGTGCCAGCCGACATTCCCAACCATGTGATCGACGTATTTCAGGCCTGCATCAATTGGTTTGTATTCTGGATTCCACGGTTCGTATCCCGGCAGGAATACACCGGTATAGTCGTTACGTTCAACAAAGACATGGATCGTATCGCCATACGTGTGAATGCCCGAACGAATGACGTACCCATGATCGTCATGCGAGCGAGTTGGCTCCATGTAAACACTTGCTCCTCGGCGGACTGTCTCTTTAAATGCTTTCGTCGCATCATCGACCCACAAAGCAATCACTCGAACTCCATCACCATGACGATCAATATGTCGGCCGATTTCGCTGTCGCCGTACAAAGGGGATGTTAGCACGAGTCGAATTTTCCCCTGCTGTACTACGTATGATTCCCGGTCGCGAATACCCGTAGATAATCCTGCATGAGCGACTGGCTGAAACCCGAATGCTGTCTGAAAATAGTGCGCTGACTGCCGGGAGTTGCCAACGTACAATTCGAGATAATCTGTACCATTTAGCGGTAAGAAATCATCTACTGCTGGTTCTAAAAGATCAAGTGCTTCCATTGTTTATTGATGTTGTGTAATGCGAACCGGAATGCCGTATCGCTTGGCTACTCTAGCCACGATTTATAATATTTCCCATCGTCAATTTGCAATGCCTGTTCCGTCAACATGAGTGGGCGGAACGTATCGACCATGACGGCGTATTCCTGCGTTTCTTTCTTGCCAATGCTCCGTTCCATTGCACCGGGAGCCGGACCGTGCGGAATACCGCCGGGATGTAACGTAATGTGCCCCTGCGCAATGTCGTTACGGCTCATGAAGTCGCCATCTACGTAGTAAATGACTTCGTCAGAGTCAATATTCGAGTGATTGTAAGGCGCCGGAATGGCTTTCGGATGATAATCGAACAGACGCGGCACGAACGAGCAGACGACGAATGTATCGGTCTGGAATGTCTGATGCACTGGAGGTGGCTGATGTACGCGCCCCGTAATCGGTTCAAAATTGAAGATCGAAAACCCATACGGATAATTGTAGCCATCCCAACCCACTACGTCGAACGGGTGCGACGCAAAAACGAGTGAATGGAGCGACCCTTGCTTTTTGATTTTCATCAGGAAATCACCGGTTTCGTTGTGGGTTTCCAGATCGCGTGGGCGGATGATATCGCGTTCGCAGAAAGGCGCGTGTTCGAGCAATTGCCCGAAATGATTGCGATACCGTTTCGGCGTATAAATTGGCGAATGCGATTCGACGTAAAGCAGGCGATTGTCTGTTGTATCGAACTCGATCTGGTAGATCATGCCACGCGGAATGATCAGATAATCACCGTATTGAAACGGAATCGTGCCCAGTAAAGTACGTAATTTACCGGAGCCGCGGTGTATAAACAGCAGTTCGTCTGAATCGGCATTCTTGTAGAAATAATTCGTTAGGGAGTGTTGGGGAGCGGCCAGTCCGAAAATCAGATCGTTGTTGACCAGCAACGGCACCCGACTATCCAGAAAATCATCGGTGGGTTCAATATTGAACCCGATGAATTTTCTCGAAAGCATGTTTTTGGCTACAGCCAGCTTCGGCGTTACGTCTACACTTTCCAATACCTCACGTACCATTGTTGGGCGATGAACATGGTACAGGAGTGACGACATCCCTTCAAATCCAATTGTACCAAACAATTGCTCATAATAGAGTCCAGGCGATTTACCAGAACCATCAGCCGGTTTCTCAAACTGCGTATGGCGTTTAGAAGGTATCTGGCCAAGTGTGTGATAAAAAGGCATAGTCGTCGGTATTTTTTAATTGCTAAGACAACTATTGTTTAGCATACAATTATAACGACAACTAGTGAAAATAGTATATTGTTTAGAAATAATTTTATTTAAAGGTGTTGTTGAGGACAAAATGGCTTTATGAAGCGTTAACGTATCAGAGCCAATTGCTTTTCCCTAATTTTGGCGGGGCAATTTGTAAACCTGTAAGATCCTGAAGACTTTGTAGGTTTTATTGATAACTATTGACTAACGACTAAAAATGCAACCTACGCTTTTGATTCTGGCCGCTGGTATGGGCAGCCGATACGGTGGTGTTAAACAACTTGATCAATTCGGTCCACACGGCGAAACAATTATTGATTATTCGTTATTTGACGCTATTCGGGCTGGTTTTGGCAAGGTTGTTTTTATCATCCGCGAAGAACTTCTGGACGATTTCAAGGAAGTCTTTGACGAGAAATTAGCTGGAAAGATTGAAGTGGATTACGCAATTCAGTCATTGACCTCATACGTACCCGCTGAAGCAGGGGAAGTCAGACGTACGAAACCCTGGGGAACGGGTCACGCCATGCTTTGTGCGAAAAACCACACGCATGCCCCTTTTGCTGTTATTAACGCCGATGATTTTTACGGGCTCGAAGCGTTTCAGTTAATCGGCGATTTCCTGAAAACGGATCAGGACGATATGCTTCATGCCATGGTTGGCTATGAAGTAAAAAACACGTTATCTGAAAATGGATCAGTATCGCGGGGCGTTTGTGAAGTTGCGGAAAACGGCAATCTCATATCGGTCATTGAGCGAACGAAAATCTACGAGACAGAAAATGGAGGACCGGCGAAGATCGTTTACGAAGAAGCAGACAATCTTACACCATTAGCGCCCGATACACCCGTATCGATGAACTTCTGGGGTTTCAAACCCAGTGTGTTCCCGCTGGTTGAGCATCAATTTGAAAGCTATGCCATCGCCAATATCAATACGCCGAAGGCTGAGTTTTACATTCCGACGGTTATGACAACCCTTATTGAGACCGATACGGGTCGTTGCAAAGTATTCCGCAGCCAGTCGGCCTGGTTTGGCGTTACGTATCCCGATGATAAGCCAACAGTTCAGACAGCCTTAAAAAAGCTACATGATGAAGGTGCGTATCCTGAGAAATTATGGTAAATAAAACCGATAAGGTCTTGGAGACTTTATCGGTTTTAACAAAAAGGCGGCATTGTCAATCTGACAAAGCCGCCTTTTTTCAATAGAGAAATTTTGCTTATTTCTGTGTAACCCGTATAGCGATTCGGCGGTTTTCAGCGCGACCGGCTTCGGTATCATTCGAAGCTACCGGGTACTCAGGACCGTAGCCTTCTGCTTCCAGACGAGATTTATCGATGCCGAGTCGTATTAACTCACCCATCACGGAATCAGCACGCTCCTGCGACAACTTTTTATTGACTTCGGCGCTGCCTGTATTGTCCGTATAGCCACCCAGTTTGATGTGTACGTTCGGATACTCTTTCAGAATGGCAGCAATATTGGTGAGTTGCTCCTGCGATTCAGGCCGTAACGTAGCTTTGCCGGTGTCGAACAACAGTCGGTCAAAATTGAACCAGGTCGTTTTATCGACAGGCTTGCTCGTGTCTTCGATAAACTTCACAAGGTTGTTCTCGATACCAAACTCAGGAATGTTCAGCTCAAGTCCTGATGGTAATTTTCGTTTGAAGAACGCGCCCAATTTTGCCGTTGCATCTTTCAGCGCATTACCCGCCGAATCGACTGCTTCACCTATTTTGAGTTCGGTGGTGTCGGCTCCGTTGCTCATTGCTGAGGACGTACTGTCAACGGTCGTTTCGGTTGTGGTGCTGACCGTTTCTTTTTCTTTACCGCATGAGCGCAGGAAGTAGAAAAGCGCAGCCGCTCCTAAAAGAAGTAACAGCCAGGGTAACCAACGATTACCACCACCCGACGATCGGTCATCATCTTCTGTGTAAACGGGCGCTGGTGCCGGGCGAGCTGGGGGAACGTTTACTGCAGAGGGTGTTACTCTTGTAACAGGCTCGGTTACGCTAGATGTTAGGTCGCCAATTTTGCTACCGAATCCGCCTAGAAAACTTAAACCTGGAATACTGCCTAATAGAGAGCTTAAGCCTACGGGTACCGCTGATTGAATGTAGGACGCCTGATTGCTCAACAGACCTGCTATCCCTGAAACCCCCGTACCATCATCGGCTAATTTTTTACCCAGTAGACTCAATAAGACCGGGCCAGCAATGCTCAATAACGAAGACGCTGAAGACTGCTTTATGCCACTATACGAAGCAACAGCGCCAGCAACGGCTCCGGCTTTGTCGCCGAACAAACGTTGAATGATGCTGGCTCCTACTGAAAGCAACGTACTGGATTGAGAGCCATTAGTAAACAAAGTGCTCAGATGGCTTAGAATGCCACCGCTGGGTGTGATCGCTTCACCGGCTGCCCGGTTGGGCGCCATCACTTCACCAATCATATCCATAATCGAACTGGTCCCGCCCGGTTCAATCGATTTTTGTACCAAACCGCTCAAAATAGCGGGAAGAGCACCATCAAACGCTTTTTGCGTATTCTGCGGCTTTTCGCCGAGCATGTTGCTGACCTGTCCTATGACATCGTCGCTAAGGTAACTCTTCGCTGAATCCAACAAATTGACCGCCATACCGAAGTAAAAGTTTAAAAGGTTACTTGTTTGCTTACATAAACATCGCTGTTACCGGAGAGAGCTAGCTTTTCTCAGGCAGCGACAAGCAGTTAGACGGGTCAGGTCTTTTTCGTCACTAGTGATCCGCGGGTAGTAGGAAAGCAGCAAGACGCTCATAAAAGCAAATATCCCCGCCGTAGCTCAGGGCATAGCCTTGCTACAGCGGGGATAGATTTAACTGGTTTATCAGTTGATTAGCTGGTACGTTCCGGGAATTTGGACACGATTCGCTCGACTTCTTTGGTCAATTGAGCCGTAATACGAGTTGGGTTAACAACCGCGTCTTCTACAGCACCACGCCAGACCAGTTTATGCGTCCGAGCGTCAACCATGTCCACAACCAGCGTACCGGCTTTGTACTGTTCCTGCGTGTACTGAGGACCACCCCAGCCCCACCAGCCAGGGCCCCAGCCGCGGTAACCCCAGCGTCCCCAGCCCAGATAAGGACCATATAACGGGGAGGTTGGATTCGCTACAGTTCGGGTTTTGTTTTCAACAAAAAAGTGGTAGCCTACCAACAGATCAGGATTAGCTTCGTTCTGCCTCAAGCCTTTTTCCTCTAATACACTGCCCATTGTGTTTTCCACACTCTGCGTAGCCAACTGATTATAGTACGCAGGATTTTGCCCTGCTTTTACGTCTGATTCCATCCAGGCAAAGGTTTTGTATTTGCTGAAATCGGTTCGACTATTACTATCAACCGCTACTCTGGGGGAGCAGCCATATCCTACGGTCAGCAGACCGAAAATTATCAATAAGCGTTTCATAACGTTGTTGTTTATCTTTCTCTTCTAAACGCATAGACTAATCGAATGGTTTGCGTTTAGAACGTAACAGCGCTATTGAAACGTAGGATGTTTTTTATGCCATTGCGTAGCGTCCTGATATGCCTTGGCTACGGCCAATACCTTACCTTCTTCAAATAACTGGCCGAGAAAGGTGATGCTGGTTGGTGTATTTTGCTTGGAGAAACCATTGGGCAGTACGACACAGGGATGGCCCGTCAGGTTCGTTAGCGCCAGATTTCCGCCTGCATACGTGGGCGATACGTACACATCAAGGCGAGCTTCTTTCAGTTGCGCTGCCATTTCATTAATGAGTTTTGTTCGGGCACGATTGGCCTGTAGGTACTCAACGGCGGGTATAAACCGGGACGAGCGGAACGTATTCGGCCACGCATTTTTGGCTTGACGAGCTAACTGATCATCCCGCCCGGAGCGGGTTAACTCATCGAACGACGCGGCCGCTTCAGCGCTGAGTAAGAACGAAATTCGGTTGGCCGGAACACCCGTTGGCAGATCAAACGGTACTAACTCTGCTCCCAGATTACGTAGCGTCTGGAGGGTTAGCGAGTCATTGGCGCGGTTAGGATAGCTGCTTTCAAACGCCTTTTTTACGTAACCAATCCGCATACCCTTTATGGAGGCCATTGGTGCATAGCGAAAGGGGGCGGCCATTACCGTTGGGTCATGCCCATCAGGGCCATAAATCGCGTTGAAAACCAAAGCACAGTCTTCAACTGAACGGGTAATGGGACCAATTTTGTCCATGCTCCAGCTTAGCGCCATCGCTCCGTGCCGACTTACCCGGCCGAATGTTGGCCGTAGCCCCGTAGTGCCACAAATGGTTGAGGGCGAGACGATGGAGCCGAGAGTTTCGGTCCCGATTGCAAACGGTAATAAACCCGCCGATACACTCGAGGCTGATCCGGCGGATGAGCCACTGGAGCCGCTGGTCAGATTCCAGGGATTACGAGTCATACCGCCAAACCAAACATCGCCCATGGCTAATGCACCCAGGGTCATTTTGGCGCAAAGCACGGCTCCGGCTACTTCGAGTTTCTGAATGACCGTAGCATCTATATCAATTGTCTGGTCTTTGTAGGGCTCGGCTCCCCAGGTTGTCTTATACCCTTTCGTTGCCAGTAAATCTTTGGCACCATAAGGAATACCATGCAAAGGGCCTCGGTATTTTCCTGCTTTCAGTTCCGCATCGGCCCGTTTAGCCTGACTTAGCGCTAATTCTTCTGTTAACGTGATCACGCAGTGTAACTTAGGATCGTAGGTTTTAAGCCGATTTAGGAAAAACTGGGTTAGTTCGACGGATGAAATCTGTTTGCTTCGAATTAATTGACCTAACTGTCCTACCGTGTAGAAGGCCAGGTCGTCGCGATTAGCTGGAAGCGTAACGTTGCCTAAAGCGGAAGCTTTAAACGACGACGGGCCTGTGGACATACGAAAGCCTGCCGGAAGGGGATTGAAATACAAGGCTGGCGCAATGTCGTTGGGTAGATCAATTTTACGTAACGCTTCGTAGTTTAGGCGGGCATTGTTGAGGTTTCCGAGCATCGAATCACGTTCAGCCGCGGTAAAGTCCAGACCAACTATGTGGGCGGCTACCTCAACCATGTCAGCCGTAATCGGCTTCTGGGAATCGTCTGTCTTGATAAATGCCCCGAGTAAAAAACTACCAATGCAGGCAGCAAGGAGAATGGAGAGTTGTTTCATTCAATTGGCTATTCAGGAAGTATATGACCCAAATTACACCAATCGGGCTATTAATTGGTCTGTTGTCGTAAAAATTCCTCGTGTAGCCGAATAACCTGGGGTATTAATAGCTGGCTATCGTCGTTGTCAATGACGTAATCAGCGATTTTAAGTCGCTCTTCGTCGCTTACCTGCCGGTTAATGATATTGAGAATCTCCTCCGCCGAACGATGCGGATCGCGCTTACGAATGCGTTCGATACGAACATCGATGGGAGCACGTACCACAATCACTTTGTCGAGCGAATTATTGTCACCAGCAGCCCGCATGATGGCGGCCTCTTTCACTACGTATGGTTTACCAAGATGCTCATTGACCCACGCATCCGTATCGCTGAGCACGCGCGGGTGAATAACGCCATTTAGCTGGCCAAGTAAGACTGGATCCGAAAATACCTGCGAGGCTACCCAGGCCCGGTTGTAATGCCCCATCACGTCATACGCGTTACGTCCCAGTACACGCGTGATGTCGGCCTTCAGAATAGGGTCGTGTTCGGTTAACCATTTGGCCCGTTCATCAGCTTCGTAAATTGGAATACTGAGTGCCTGAAACACCTGACAGACAACGCTTTTGCCTGCGCCAATACCACCCGTTACGCCAATTTGTAGAGGAGCCATAAAACAAAAGAGCAAGCAAAAGTGGCTACGTATCCGAGCGTTTACTGTTTCGCTCGTGCGTCATTAGTTGGAGGGGAAAGCAATTCGCCGACTTCAAAACTGACGGCCACGCGATCAGCACTGGCTTTCAGGAGCGGGTGTCGTAGCTGATTCAGTGGTAATTCTTCGTCGTAATTATCGGTAATGCGCTTACGTGGAATCTTCACTCGAAGCGTATCCGGAAGGCCACGCACCAACTTGGCCGGACCTTCTACCTGAATCGTTCGGGGCGTAAGATTGATTACGCTCGAGACTACGAAGGGTGGAACCATGTTGATATGCAGACTATCAACGGCTAAATAGATCGTTTTCGTCAGACGGCGGTCGAAATGAATGTCAAGCGTATCGGCAACCACGTAATTAACGTGCAACCGTTTCACGTGTTCCGCGACGGCGGCTGCCAGCGAAGACGTATTGATGACAGATGCCTGCAACGGCTGTTTCACTACGTAGTTGACCGGTTCGCTTCGAAAGGGCAGCCACGCATGGCGGAGCAATCCCCAACCATCGCTCGATACATTTACCTGCACCGTTCGGGGCAGGGGTGAGGTTGGAACGAACAGAGAATCGTTATACACAAATCGCACAGGATACTCAACGTTGAGCGTATAGCCCGGTTTATTAAGCGCACTCAGAAGCCAGAACAGGGCGGCTGCTCCTAAACAAAGCAGGGCTTTGGTTGGCTGAAATGAGTTGAGATCCTGAGCAGTGTTCACACGTCGACTATTTCTCCGATTTTTCTGCCTCGGCTGGTTTAACCGTCGCTTCGCGCGAGATGGATGTTTTCTCGAAGGTCATTTTAACACCCCGGTCTACTTCGAGCGTAACGGTGGTTCCGTCAACCGATACAATCCGGCCATGTAGACCACCGATTGTTACGACGTTATCGCCCTTCTTGAGGTTATCGACAAAGCTCTTCTGATCTTTTTGCTTTTTCTGTTGCGGACGGATCATGAAGAAATAAAAAATGCCAATGATTCCCACCCACAACAGTACGTTGTAAATCATGGATGTGTTGGAACCAGTCAGGGCCTGTAACAAAATGGAGTACATGTCTTGGTCGATTTATTAGTTTTTCGTTGAATCAGCTTTGGCATTAACCATTGCCTTAAACTGTAGGTCAGTTGTGGCCGGATCGGTGTTGGCGAAGACGGTAATCGTTTTGTTTTGCTCGCCACTTTTTCCCCGGCTGTTAAAGCGTACCCGCACCGACGATTTGTCGCCCGGTGCTACGGGTTCATGTGGCCAGTCGGGAGTCGTGCAACCACACGAAGCGGTGATGTTGTTAATGATTAGTGGAAACTCACCTGTATTCGTAAACGCAAACACATGCTCAACTGTATCCCCTTCGGTAAGCGTACCAAAATCGTAAATGCCTTTTTCGGCGAACGTGATTTTGGGTTGCTTGGCCGATGCGGTGGCTTTGGCTGATTCCGCCTGCTGCCGATTGTCGCAACTGAATTGCCCAAAACCAACGCTGATGATCGTGACTGCGAGCAGCCAATTTTTGACGTGCATTTTTAAAAAGTTTAAAGTTTGTTGGTTGCAGGAGTCCATCGTGACAATCTGTATTTGGCTGAAAACTACAAATCGTTTGGGTAGACCGTTGCAACCGACAAACTCTGTCACTTAACGTATTATGTGTTCTGTTGCTTAATCTGAGCCATAAGTCGATCGACGTCTTCCAGCAGTTTTTCCGCTTTTTGTCGGGCGTCGTCAACTACGCGTTGACCTTCGTTTCTCGACGAATTTTCGGGCATATCTGTTGAACCACTCAATTCCTCCAGCAACTGATTGATCTGTTCCCTGTATTTCGACAACCGGAATGAAAGCCGATCGCGGGTAATTTTTCCTTTGTCAGGTGCATACAGCAGTCCAAACGCAGAACCCACTGCAATACCCGTTAGCAAAAAGATTAAATCACGTCCAAGTCTGTTCATTTCTAAAACAGTTTGTAGTTTATCGTTCGACACCTATTAGTTAACCGCTAATTACGAAGTCAACCGCTAAACTCGTTTATTTATTGTCCAATAATCCTCGTCCGCTCTTGCGCAGCCGCCCCGATGCCTGTAGCTTTTCGGAAAGATTATCCAGAATTCCGTTGACAAATTTACCGCTTTTGGGCGTACTGTACGCTTTTGCCAGTTCGATATATTCATTAATCGTTACTTTGACCGGAATGTTTGGAAAGTTAAGCAACTCGCAAACGGCCAGCGTTAGAATGATTTTATCCAGAAACGCAACCCGCTCCACATCCCAGTTTTGAAGCTGATCGGCCAGAAGTTGCTCATAGTCGGCGTGGTTTTCGAGTGATTTTTCGAACAGCGTATTCAAGAAAAACTCATCTTCTTCCCAGTCGTCGGTTAACGGTTCGAGTTGCAAACCGGTTACACTTTGCGCTGATTTAAGGGTACGAATCGCTAATCCCCGCACGACTTCGCTGTTCTCAGTCCAGCTTAGGTCCATTTCGGCCAGATGGTCACGAATAACCTCGTGTTTGAAAATCAGGGTACGTAACACGTACTGTGCCAACGTCTGATCTTCGTCGGCAGTATGCGTTTTCTGTTCACAATAGGCCCGGTACGTATCGTCGGTTTTCAGAACTTCACGTAACGCCTTGCGAACAAAACTCAGTTCTTCGGTCCAGGAAATGCCATGCCGAAGAATTTCATTACGTAGCGGTTGATGCGCGGCCAGCGCCTGCACGACCGTATTGTCGTTTAAATCCGACTCAAATGGAAAGGGGGCCTCGTCAACGTCGCGGTACTGGCGTTCGCGATCAATGCGGGCGGCATGACCAAGCTCGACGAGCAACTGTAAAACCAGCAGGTAATCGTCATAGATGCCATTAACCTGCTTCAACATCATTTGAGCAAGATGCTGGCGGTCTTTTTTCGCGCGGATTTGATAGAATAGAAGCCCGTCGTTCGCGGCTTTGAGCACTTTGGTGGGTGCATCGTCATCGCTTGCCGGCTGATTGGTTTTGATGGCCTCTTCGAAGAGCAGACCAGCGAGCTTTCGGTAGCCTTCGAGTTGCCGTTTGTTCTGCGGCTCCATCGAATTGAGATCGGGCTGAAAGAGATCGTTGATGCCGTCGATGGCTAATTGTTGATTGGAAAACTGGGCCTGCCGAAGTGCATATAATGCCTGCATGACCTTTATTCGGAGTAATCGCCTATTGAGCATCCGCCTGAATCTAAAAACTACCGCTATGAAAAAGAACTGTCTGAAGCGAAATACTGCCCCATTTGGGTGCAAAAGTACGGAAATTCAGGTAAAAGCGCAAGAGTTTATGGCAGAGGGCATGGGGGTAAGGGCATAGGGTTGTTACTAACGTTTTACCCTATGCCCTTACCCCCATGCCCTCTGCCCCATTGCAACTTTTCCCAAATCCCTGCGGTTACGAACAAAACGCAGTTGGTCATCTTGTGAAAGCACTTTCCTATCTCAACAAATACCTTGTTAAGTATAAATGGTACCTGATTTTGGGGACGGTTTTCACGGCCATTTCCAACTTGTTCGGTATTTTCCCGGCGCAGTTAGTACGGTACGCGCTCGACTTGGTGCGCGAAACCCTGGACATTTATTATCTCTACGATAAGTCGCCCTTGCAATCGTCGCTGTATGGTGTATTTACGTTTAGCATCCTATTATTCGGTGTAATGACGCTTGCGCTGGCGTTACTGAAAGGGTTCTTCCTGTTTCTGGTACGACAAACGCTGATCGTGATGTCGCGGCACGTTGAATACGATCTCAAAAACGAGATTTATGACCATTACCAGACACTACCGATAAGTTTCTACCGCCAGCATAATACGGGTGATTTGATGGCTCGTATCTCGGAGGATGTCAGCAAAGTGCGGATGTATGTCGGACCAAGTATTATGTACGGGCTGAACCTGATCATTCTGTTCATTCTGGTCATTACGTATATGGTCAGCATCAATGCCCGACTGTCTTTGTACGTACTGCTGCCGCTACCCATCTTGTCGGTGGCGATTTATCTGGTCAATAATATCATCATTCGCCGATCGGAGGAGATTCAACGGTCTTTATCGCGCCTGTCGACGTATGTGCAGGAAGCGTTTTCGGGCATTCGGGTATTAAAAGCATTTGTGCAGGAAAATAATTCGGCGACTAAGTTCGAAATCGAAAGTGACGAGTATAGGGCGAAATCGCTGAGTCTGACACGCGTTGATTCGCTGTTTTTTCCGATCGTTGCCATTCTGGTTGGCTTGAGCAACGTACTGGTAATTTACGTAGGTGGTCAGGAAATCATAGCGGGCCGATTGACGCCGGGTAACATTACGGAGTTTATTCTATACGTGAACATGCTGACGTGGCCCGTGATGGCTCTTGGCTGGACAACGAGTCAAACACAACGGGCGGCTGCTTCCCAACAGCGGATTAACGAGTTTCTGAACATCAAAACCGACATCGTTTCGCAAAAAAACATCCAACATACGATCAAGGGCGAAATCGAGTTTAAGAACGTTCGTTTCGTTTATCCAGACTCAGGCATTACGGCGATTAAAGATTTCTCGATGCATGTTCGGGCGGGCGAAACCGTCGCGATTCTGGGAACCACAGGTTCGGGGAAAAGTACGCTGGCCAACTTATTGACTCGCATGTACGACGTAACGTTTGGTGAGATTCTGGTCGATGGTATCCCCATCAAAGACTATAATCTGACTTCGCTACGGGAGCAGATGGGTTACGTACCACAGGATGTATTTCTGTTTTCAGAAACCATCAGCAATAACGTTCGTTTTGGCAAGCCCGACCTGCCGCAGGAGCGTGTTGAACAGGCCCTCCGCGACGCCGATTTGTACCAGAACGTACTGGGTTTCCCCGAGCAGTTCGATACGCGTGTGGGTGAGCGGGGTGTTACGTTATCGGGCGGTCAGAAACAGCGCCTGAGCATTGCCCGTGCTATTGCCCGCGATCCGAAAATCCTGATTCTGGACGACTGCCTGTCGGCGGTGGACACAAACACCGAAAATATCATTCTGAACAACCTGCAACGCATCATGGCCGATCGAACGTCCGTCGTGATTTCGCACCGCGTCTCCTCCGCAAAACTGGCCGACCACATCATCATGCTCGACGACGGCGAAATCATCGAACAAGGTACGCACGAAGAGTTAACAGCCCTGAACGGCGCCTACCGCGAATTGTACGAGAAGCAGTTGCAAACAGAAGAGGTGTAGCAATTGGTTTATAAGTACTGCCGCAAAAAATCATCAAACAACATAATCCGGCGAAATCCGTTCTGACGCGCTGCTTTGTAGATGGGTTGGTCGCGCGTTAGCAACATTGAATTAGTTTGTATGGCTAAGGCAAGATAACTAATATCTTTAACGTCAACATGAACAATTAAACGGTTTGCTTCGGCTAATGCGTTGGTCGATAAAAAGTAATTGGGTAGAATAGTAAGTTGCTGGAATAAATTAAGCGTATAACAACTCATGGCTACTTCGTCCAATTTCGACTTTTGAAAAATGGTCTCTTTGTATTTCTCGATTTCAACCAGTGCGAATTCGGGCAACAGGATGTCAAGTGATCCGAAAATGGTTTTATAAAACGCTTTGCCACTAATTAGAGCACTCATTAACACATTGGCATTAATGACGTAGCTCACTCTTTGTCTTTACGTAAATACTTATGCTTTTCCTGTTCCCAGGCCTGCTCACGGGCATTTTGCCAGGCTGGATCTTGCACAGGATCATATTCAGATAATTCGTTAAGGATTTCCAGAGCAGCTACATTCATTTCCAGGTGAGCCGCTGAATCACTTAATAAATCTTTGACTCGCTCGTATCCCAGCGATTCAATAACACTATCTTCTACTTCAACAGTTATTTGCATAGTACGTAGCGTTGCTCAGTTAGCTAGTCGGCAACTGACGGCTGAAATTGTGTTAATTTTACGAAAATAGCAGCAAATTATATGGATTCCCGCGTCTGGTTCAAAAGTGTCTCGCTCGAAAATGTAGACCTGTTTTCTGCTATGGTTCGCGCTAATTCTCCTGACTTGGTCCAAAAATTGCGTTAGTTCCGGTGCTCAAACGTTAAATAATACACAGAACTTCAATTAGAAAATTACCCGGTGCTGTTACGTAGAATGACATCGTTCCTCGCCCACTATAAGCATGCGGTTCTTTGCCAACGTCGATGCCGTCGGCTTTCATGGTCTGATAAATCGCCATGACTTGTTCCGGGGTTTCCTGCACAAAACCAACGTGAAAATCTTTAGGATACTGGGGCGTTTCGGTTTTGGTAAAATTGCTGATCGAGAGAATGAAGCCGTTCTTATCTTCCAGAATCGCAATAACATTATCGCCTTTTACTTCATCGCATCGGAAACCAAAATAGGTTTCGAAAAACGCTTTCGTTTGCGCTACGTCGGGTACGGCTAAATTTAAGTGTTTGAGGGTCATTTGTGTATAGATTAGTGTTTATTCAATTACCCACCAGCTGTAGCTCTCCGGCTCGATTTCAACGGGCAGTTCCACCTCATAATTCCGGTTTAATCGATATGTTTTTGCCTTGCCTTCGCCCTGCCGTATTGTCGCTGTTTCGCGAAGACCGGTATAATAGAGGGGCAGCTTGATGGTACGGGTGATTTTTGTCTTCAACGGATTAAAGAGCATGACTACGCCTTTCTCTTTCAAGATTGAGTTGACGTGCATGATGCCATCCCAGTCGCGGCCGTCGGGCCGGCGAAGGTGGATGAGATCAGAATTGAGAATAAGACGATATTTCTTGTACCAGTCGATTACGCGCTTAACGGTTTGTTTAGTGGCTTCAGTATCGTATAGTCGTGGTCCCCGATAACAGGCCTGTACACCGGCTCCGTAATACTGCATCATTAGTTGCTCGTAATCACTCAAATGTTCGCTAAGCGGTTCCAGAACGGCTTCGGGACCACCGCCCTGGTATTTGGTGAGCGGCACAAAGCCCCAGCCCATCGCCGGCGTTTTCTCCCACGTACCATCGTAAATATTCTGCCGGTTCAGGAGTTTTTGTTGTTCACGCGAAAGTGAGAAATTTACTTCCCGATAGCCCAGCGCAATCTTGTTCGTCCCATCCATAAAATACCAGTCGGGCGCGTTGATGTAGACGCCTTTTTCGTTCAGGAATCGATAAAAGCCTTTCTGCATGTCCATCTGCACCCATTGCGAATCGTTCAGTCCTTTATGCCCCGGATGGGTCGTTGACGCACACACATCGCCGGGGTAGGGGCCGTCGTGTTCGAGCAGATCGAAACCGGTTTCGGTAATGAATTTTTTCAGACTGTTTAAATAATTGATTCCCCATTGGCTGGCTAAGCAGGGCGCATGGCCAAAGAAAGCACCTTTATCAGGCAGGCCGGTTTTTGGGTCGATTACGTCGTTCTCATCGTCAATACGGCGGCTGCTGAACAGGGAATAACCACCCAGCAAAATGCCTTTGCTGTGCGCATAATCGGCCAGTGCCTTGAATTTTTTGACGTTCGCGTCGCTGGCATCTTCCATGTTCAGACCACTACCGAAACTTAGAATCACCATCTCGTAGCCCGTTTCGACGCATTGATCGATTGCGTTTTTGACCGTCGTCGGATCGGTGCTGACCAGGTGCATAAAAACCGGATTCTGGGTGGTCCAGGGCGTAACGGTTCGATAAAACTTCCGACGCGCAAGGCCGTTACGTTCGCGGTCGTAGGAATCCAGCAGCAGTTCGTAGCTACGTATCGATGTATAGGTCTGATTAGGCTCCAGATCGGTGCCCACACCGAGGGTTGGATACACTTCCAGCAGACAGGGCGTCTCGTAGTTGTAATTGACCTGCGAGGTATAGAGCGAATCCGTTTTCCAATGCGTCGCTTGATCCGATAGGTCGTACCGCATCGCGTTATTGAACGCAAAATTGTTTTCAATATAAATCCGTTGCGGTTTCTTCATCTGATCGGGCTTGCCCACCACGGCCGATTCTTCTTCTGGCGTCGCCAGAATCTCGTTGATAACCTGATCGATGTGAATCGCTTTCTGACTTTTGTTCTCAATCGTCACCCATTTGCAGAGTGTTGGGATACCATCGTAAAGTGTATAATGCACAGCTACGTCGATCCCTCGCAGTTCAGGTAAGTTCGATTCGAAAAGCAGCGTTAATTCCTGACCGGTGGGTTGGCTCCGGTTCATCGTCCAGGTGCGTGACTGCCAGCTTATGTAGGGTTTCAGGGACGTAATGGTGAAGGTCTTGAACTGAAAATCAGCCGGATTGGTGGTGAAATTATCGATCCATTCTTCGCGCAGGTACGCGTGCTCTTTCTGCCCGTACAACCCGCCAACGCGATACGTCTTTCCCTTTAATGTCAGCATGGCTTCGGGCTTCACCGAACGCACAAATTGCTCATTGGTGGAAAGATTCTGGTAATCGATCGTCGCCAGATTCGGCATAATCCGAAATCGACGCGTCAGTAAGCCATTCGACAGCACCAGGTCTTTTCCGCCGTTAGCCTGGAATACGCCCGCTTTTTGCGAAACAGATGTAACGAGCCAATCGCCATTGAAGGTAGTGGGTTTGTAAACGGGTAACGATTTTATCTGACAGAATCCGCTGTACGCCACCAACCAGCAACCGAGAAACCAGAGTAATCTACACATTCGTATATAGCAAAAGGTTAGTCCAGTAAAAGTATACCGGGTGCCTCAACTTACCGATTATTGGTAGGACGACCGATTGGCAATCTGTCGAACCAACTGACAGACCTGCCTATTCGTATAATCCAGTAGATGTTTGAGTGTTTAAGAGCCGATCCTGAATAGTCTGTCCTTGCGGTTCTATTTCTCTTCTTATTATCCGCCCGACAATGGCTCAACGATTCAGCATGGTTTAGCTGATCGGCATGTTAGGGTTTGTCTATGCTTTTAGTCAATAGGTTTGGTCATTCCTGACCGTCACTTCAGTTTGTCGTTATCGTATGCCTGACGATATCAACGTTGTCTTTTCCTGCTCTATCGTTCATGCATTGCTGAATGAGCATGCTGTTATGTATTTCCTCAAGCGGTTGGTCTGTTAGCAACTAATTGCTTTTCAACGACTAATGGATGAAAAGGCTATTCCAGGCAAAATCGCCGGATAGGTTTCTGTTCACCCTGAAGCGAATAGGTGGAAGATGGTGATTCCCTACCGGTAGACAACTGAACAGGACCATAGAGTCGAAGTAGCTTTTACGACCATTTTATACCACACAATTATGAAAACAATCGTACTTTTTCTTCTGGCAATAATAACCTCCTATAAGCTGGTTCTGGCTCAGAGCACACTCAGCGGAACCGTTCGAGACGGCAATGGTAGACCGTTAGCCTTTGCCAGCGTAGCCTTGCTCAACGCCCGCGATTCGAGTGTTGCTAAAGGCACCGCTAGTGACCAGCGAGGACAATATGCTTTCGAGAACGTTCGGGCGGGACGCTACGTAGTGCGGGCTACGGCTGTCGGTTACCAGAAAATACATTCACCGGGATTCGACGTAACGTCCACTCCTACGGATGTACCAACACTTACGCTCATTGAGACCACGGGCAAACTGGCAGAGGTGCAGGTAACGGCTAAGAAACCATTTGTGGAGCAGCAGCTCGACCGTATGGTTGTCAACGTAGCGAATAGTATTGTGGGTAGTGGCAGTACGGCGCTGGAAGTACTGGAAAAGTCGCCCGGTGTAACTGTCGACTATCAGAACGAGCGACTCCAGTTGCGGGGTAAAGAGGGTGTCATTGTGCAGATCGATGGCAAGCAAACCTACCTCTCAGCGCAAGATGTAATTGCTACGTTACGGAGTATGTCGAGCGACAACATTGAAACCATCGAGCTGATCACCAATCCATCCGCTAAGTACGATGCCGCCGGTAATTCGGGAATTATAAACATACGGCTCAAGAAAAATACGAACGTAGGCACGAATGGCACGGCTTCTGTAGCCGGAGGGTCAGGTCGATTTGATCGGGAGCGAGGCAGCTTGCAACTCAATAACCGTACACGGAAGGTGAATCTGTTCGGTACGTATAGCCTGAATCGGGGCGGTAATTACTGGGATTTTTTACTCGATCGCAACCAGCCCGACCCTAGTTCAACCGATCCGAATCGACGAAATATCGTGAGTCAGTACACGTATCTGAAGTTTCGTGATGTGGGTCAGAATGCCAAGGCAGGTCTGGATTTTTCGCCGACTAAAAACACGACGATTGGCCTGGTCTGGACGGGTTTGTGGAGTGACCACCGGGAGCAAGGACCCGCGGGGGCCAGTTTCCGGCGCGGTGATAATCTGCCTGTTTATCTACAAACATCGACGGAGAAAACCTACACAACTTTTTCGCAAAACCAGCTTGGTAATCTCAATCTACAGCACACATTTGGCGAGAAAGACGGCCGCCGTGGACACGGACAACTAACCGCAGACTTCGACATTGGTCATTTCAGCCGTCAGTACACGAATAGTCTGCTGACTAATACGCTCATTGCTGTTGGCGACGCCAATGCGCCTGTTGGTGGTCTGCTCATTACGCAGCCTTCTACTATTGACATTCGCACGATGAAGGTCGATTACAATCGAGCGCTGTCCAACGTCTGGAAGTTGGAAACAGGGCTGAAAAGTGCCTCGGTAAAAACGGATAACGACCTGCGTTTAAGCAGCGGACCCGACGGAGGCTTGGTTCCTGACCCAACTTTATCGAACCATTTTCAGTACACGGAACGAGTCAACGCCATCTATGCCAGTGTTTCCGGAAAATGGAAGAACGCAAACGTGCAACTGGGACTGCGGGCAGAGCATACGCACTCAGAAGGTAATTCCCTGACGCTAAATCAGGTCGTGACGCGCGACTATCTAAAGTGGTTTCCGAGTCTGTTTGTGTCGCAACCTTTATCCGAGAACCAAACGCTAACGTTCTCCTACAGCTACCGCATCGACCGCCCAAACTACCAGAACCTGAACCCGGCGCGTGGCTACGTTGATCCTTATGCCTACAGTCAGGGAAATGCGTATCTGAGACCTCAGTTCACGCACGCCGTAGAAGGTAAACTAAGCTTGAAAAAGGGCGTGTTCGTGTCACTTGGAGCTAATTACACATCTGACCTGATGTTCTTTACAATTCATGCGCTGGAAGGCAACAAAACATACGTAACGACGGAGAATCTTGGTCATTCACAGGGCTATACGCTGACGCTGAGCTGGCCATTGACGGTTACGAAAGGCTGGCAGCTGCAAGCGAACGTGCTGGGGTATTACAATCGCTTTCAGTACGATTACGAAGGAACGCTGTTGCAAATCGATAACGTAGCGGGTCGAATCAATGGGAACAACGCTTTTACTCTGGGACACGGCTGGACGGCCGAACTGAATGGATGGGTCAGTACGCCCGCTGTCAATGGTATCTGGTCAACGCCCTGGATGGGTGCCTTAGACACCGGTGTGCAAAAAGTGGTTTCGTCGGCACTAAAAGTGAAATTCAGTTTTCAGGATGTGTTTCACACCAATCTTTTTCGTCCAAGCGTGAACACGCCTAATGGCAACCAGGTTGGTCACCTGATGTTCGATACGCGTGTGGCTATGCTCAATCTGACGTACACGTTTGGCAATCAGAAACTAAAAGGTGAACGCCAACGAAGTACCGGTTCCGACGACGAAACCCGCCGGGCAAACTAGAAAAACCAATGCATGCGGATTATCAGCTCTGCACCTGTCCTGATATATGAAGGTCAGGTGCAGGTGATTGTGGTAGCGGCTATAAACATCCAAAATGATTGCTAACTAATGAACACAAGTATAAAAAACGAGTAGTGCGAAGACTTTCCCTTTGCTCAAGCACAGAAAGATTAGTCTCACGAAAAGAGAGTTTTTGAAAATCGTGTCATTTCAACTCTACCGATTGGCGTTTTTTACGATCCAATCGGTTTTTTTGTAGCTTATAAACGGCTCTCACTTACCAGCTAGTCAACAACATGTACGTAAAGCACTACTTTAATTTTAGTATCATCTACTTTATCAGCTGGAGGCTGATACTTTGGTCCCTTTTCACCGGCCTTATTGCCCTGCTCTCCTACGAATATCTGGAGTGGAAATGGGTTGCTGTTCCCTGGCTCCCGGTTTCGCTCATTGGTACGGCGGTTGCTTTTTATGTGGGCTTTAAAAACAATCAGTCCTATGACCGTAGCTGGGAGGCTCGTAAAATATGGGGAGGTATTACCAATACCAGCCGCTCGTTTGGGGCTGCCAGTCGAGCGTTTATCAACCTTGAAGATGCCTCAGCAACAGCTACTCAGGAAGACGTAAATGCGGAAGTTCGTACGCTGATTTACCGCCATTTAGCCTAGCTCTATGCCCTAAAACACGCGATGTGGCAACGAACCGCCTGGGAACACCAACAGATAGATAGTATTCGGCAGCGTAATTATTTTACCAAACGGATTAACTTTTCCTCCTTTGAAGAGGAAGCGGCCCCTTGTCTCAGCAGCGAGGAGATGGCCTGGATAAAGACCAAACAAAACAAGGCGGCACAGTTGCTCGACCGGCAATCACAGCACTTGACGGACCTCAAACGCCGGGGTTTCCTGACTGATTTTCGGCACGTTGCCTTACAGAGTATCATTACTGAACTCTACACCGAACAAGGCCGAAGTGAACGGATAAAGAACTCACCCCTCCCTCGACAATACGCTACGTCAAGTGCCATTTTTATCCTCATTTTTACGTTTCTGCTTCCTTTCGGGATGTTAAAGGAATTTGAAGCGAACGGTCCGGAGCTTATCTGGTTATTGCTTCCCTTCAATTTAATCGTATCGTGGGTGTTTTCGCTGATGGAATACACGGGTGATTACAGCGAAAATCCGTTTGAAGGATTGATAAACGACGTACCGATTCAAAGTATAGTCCGCACCATTGAGATCGACCTGAAAGACATGTTAGGCGAATCGGATCTACCTAAACGAATGAAACCTGTAGAAAACGTACTGTTCTAAAAAGTGTTCATACGGCGTGTAGTGGTGTCGGGTTTGAGAACCCGACACCACCATATTATAGCCAAAGATTTCTGGAAGAATCAGAAGTAGAAATAACCAGAACGTTATTTATTGGATAAGACACCCTGAACGTAACGCTTCTGCCTTTCGGAGCCTTACTACGTAGTAAAACACCGATATGAATATGCTAAAATTTACGCTCACCCTACTCTGGTCCCTGCTTTTTCTATTCTGGAATAATACGTCGCAAACCACGGCTGACCGGGTCACGAGCCGTCAACTACGTACGTCGGTGGATACGTTGCGGAACGCAGGCAGTTGGCCAAGTGAACTAACTGTGACGCCCTTTGTAGGTTCGGATCTGACGCCCAGCCCGGCCTGCCTGGCTGTTGCCCCCACTGGCGAAGTCTATGTAGGGGTGGACATGATTGGCTCGCTTGGAAAAAAGCCGGGTAAGGGACGGATTCTCAAACTGATCGATTCAAATAACGATGGAAAAGTCGATCAGCATACGACGTTCGCGGTGGTCGATAATCCGCGGGGAATTCTGCCGGTTGGCGATCAGCTTTTTGTGCTGCACACCGTTTTCTCGCCGGAAACCGCGCTGGCAACGGGTATGGATTTGGTGGTTTTTGACGACACGAACCACGACGGCGTGGCCGATGGGCCATCCAAACCCCTGATTGAACACATCAGCAATCCGAACTTTTTGAAAAGCCGGGGAACCGACCACGCGACGAACGGTATCCGCATGGGAATCGACGGCTGGATCTATATTGCCGTGGGCGATTTTGGTTTCCACAACGCAACGGATCGTTCGGGAAAGAAACTAACCATGCTGGGCGGGGGCATCGTTCGGGTACTACCCGATGGCACCGAAATGGAAATTTTTACCCACGGCCTGCGGAATATCTACGACGTAGCGATTGACCCCTACATGAACGTATTTACCCGCGACAACACCAACGACGGGGGCGGCTGGAACATCCGGTTCAGTAACCAGATTCAATCGGGCGAATACGGCTATCCTGTTTTGTTTAAGCATTTTACGGATGAAATTATTCCCGCTCTGGTCGATGTGGGCGGTGGTTCCGGGACGGGCTCTTTGTTTATGGACGATGCGACCTGGCCGGACAAATACAATCACGTACCGATGATGGCCGACTGGGGCCGTAGTCAGCTTTATCTGCATCGGGTGACGCCGGATGGGGCCAGTTATACGCAGAAGGAAGAAGAGTTTATCAAGCTGGCGCAGATTACCGACGTGGATATCGATGCATCGGGCCGGATGTATCTGTCGGCCTGGGACGGCGCGGGTTATTCAGGCAGTGACAGTAAAGGATTTGTGGTGCGGGTGGTGCCTAAAAACTGGACGTATCAACCCTTTCTGGATGTACAAAAAGCGTCGGTCAAAAAACTGGCGTCGTTACTGACGTCCGGGAGCGCTGTAGCCCGGTTAGCAGCTCAGCAGGAATTATTGAGACGACCGGCCGCAAAAACAGCAAAAGTGGCCTGGAAAATCGCATCCGACAAACGGGTACCGCTTTACGGTCGCGTCGCCGGAATGTACACCTACGCACAGGCAACCGGGGCTGATGGCGTTACGAATCTGGTGAAACTAACGTCGGATGAAGCGATGCGGGAATTCGCGCTACGTGCACTGGCCGACCGGAAACCCGTTCTGAGTAAAGTGCCCATTGAGCCCTTTCTTCAGGGGCTTACCGATACGTCACCCCGCGTACAACTGGCCGCTACGATTGGCCTGGGTCGCCTGGGTCGGCCGGAAGCAGCTTCGGCTTTGTTGCAGGTGAAGGTTCCGACTTCGTTTACGGCACCGGCTATGGGCACCGAAGGCCCGCACGCTACGCCCAACTCCGCCCTGATTCCGGCGCACATTGCCGTACGATCGCTGGTGAGTCTGAACGCCGTCGATGCCTGCGTACAAGCCATCGGGTCGGCGAACTCAACGCTGGCACTCTGGGCGTTACGGTATATGCACGATCCTAAAGCCGTTACTGGCCTGATCAGTGCCTATCAGAAGACGAACGATGCAGCTTTAAAAAATCAGATTCTGGTGACCTTATCCCGGCTCTACAAAAAAGAAGCGGACTACGACGGGTCCTGGTGGTGGAGCACCCGACCCGATACGCATGGTCCTTACTATAAAGGTGTTACGTGGGAATCGTCGCCGGTGATCAGTCGGTTTTTGGTTGATGAATGGAAAAAGGCGGACAACAAAACGGTCTTCACTGATTTGAACAGCCGCCTTCGGATGGAGATTCCTGAGTTTGGCGTCGAAGAAGTGACGGTTGCCAAAGAGGAACCGAAAGTGGACCTGGAGAAAATCAGGAATAAAAAGGGCCAGGTCGGCGAATCGTCCATTGAAGACGTGATGCTGGCAATGGCTAAAATCAATGGGGAAGCGGCTCTGGGCAAAACGCTGTTTACGCAACAGGGCTGCGTGGCCTGTCATAGTCTGACACGTAGCGAAACCATGAAAGGCCCGTTCATGGGGCAAATCGGGTCGATCATGAACCGGGAGCAGATTGCCGAGTCGATTCTGAAACCCAACGCGTCCATCTCGCAGGGATTCTCTACGGTCCTGATTACGGCTAAAGGCAATAAGAGTTATACAGGATTTGTTACGGAAGAGTCGTCCAGCAAAGTTGTTCTGCGCGACATCGCCGGGCAGGTCTACACCATCAAAGCGTCCGATATTCTCAGCCGCAAAGAGATGGAAACCTCCATGATGCCCACCGGCCTAGTGAACGCCCTCTCCTACGAAGAATTTGCCTCACTCATTACGTTCCTCTCGCAGCAGAAGAAATGATGAATGCGTTAGGAAGTAAAAACTAGTAATCCTGTAACAAGCAGAGCCTGGATATAAATGTCCAGGCTCTGCTTGTTAAGTGCTGAAGCACAGATAATTTAGCGTATTTTGCAATAGCGTTTTTGTCATGCTGACGAAGCCGGGCGGCCGGTGCCGAAGCATGACAAAAAACCTAATGTACCTTAGCTGAACTACTTATAATCAATTATGAGAATTTTCAGCCTATAGGAAAAAGCCTGCATTTGTGGTCATGTAAGAGACTTATCCAGTACCGATGTTGCCTGTCAATTTCCACTGACAGCGGTTTCCAGCTTAGGTTCGATGCTGTTTGCAATTTGCCAGCCAACACCAATCACCAGGGCATCTTCGGCTAGCGCCCCGACTGTATCGGGAATGCCCAGGTCATGATCCAGCCACCGACGTAGATTGAAGAAAACAAGTGTTCCCACGGCAGCACCCAGACCACCCGCAAGGGCACCGTATGGAGCCGGTTGACCTTCTACTTCGCTCAGGAAAGCGCCACAAGTCGCTCCCGAAGCAACGCGGGCAATGAACTGAGGGGGCGATGTGCGATTCGGTGCGTTGGGCAGTTTATCTGCAATCATTTCTCCAGCAGCTACGACCTTTAAGCCAAGAGAAACTGGGGGCAGGGTTAAATAATGAATTGGTTTTTGGGGTTCCTTGGCGGGGATTGTCCGCACCAGTTTATGACTCAGCAGCGCCGGGGCCGCCATCGCCCGCATTCCGGCAATTACTCCGATCTGGAAGGCTTTTAAATAGGTTTGAAACATAACGTTGTCAGTTATTCTTTAGAAAAATTGCCCAATTCAGGCGAATTGGGAATCTGATTAATTTTCGTCTTTGAGTGATTGCATGTCGATGATGAACCGGAATCGTACGTCCTCGTCCAGCATCCGGCTATACGCCTTATTGATGTCCTGAATCGCGATCATTTCGACATCGGGCAAAATCTGATGTTCAGCGCAGAAGTCCAATACTTCCTGCGTTTCAGCAATACCGCCAATAACTGACCCCGCTACGCTACGTCGGGCCATAGCTACTTCCATGTTATTGGTCGGGCTTGTAAACGGCCCCAGCACGCCAACCGCTACAAATACTCCGTCGCGCTTGAGCAGCTTGATAAATGGATTTGGATCGTATTTGTCGGGAATGGTGTTCAGAATCAGGTCGAATGTTCGTTCGTGATCCTTCAGCGCTTTTTTGTCGTTTTCAATCAATACCTCGTGCGCGCCCAGTTCCTCAGCTAAGGCCCGCTTATCTTCGGTGTGCGTAATGACCGTTACGTTTGCGCCCATTGCTTTTGCCAGCTTGACGCCCATGTGGCCAAGTCCGCCCAAACCAACAATGGCTACGTTATCGCCGGGCTTGGTGTTCCAGTGCCGCAACGGTGAGTAGGTCGTAATACCTGCACACAAGATTGGAGCCGCCTTGCTGATATCGAGTGAGTCTGGAATACGTAGCACGAACGATTCTTTGACCACAATGGACGTTGAATAACCCCCAAACGTATTGTAGCCGTTACCATTAGGTTTCATATAGCCGTTATACGTAGCGGTCCAGCTTACCGGCCCTTCGCAGTATTGTTCCTCGCCTTCGTGGCAGGAGGAACACTGTCCGCACGAATCGACCATGCAACCAACACCCACCGTATCGCCGACGTTGAACTTGGTTACGCCACTGCCTGTCTGCGAAATCCGACCGATAACTTCATGACCCGGTACGCAGGGATAGATGGTGTTGGCCCAGTCGTTTCTAACCTGGTGCACATCGGAATGGCATACGCCACAATAGAGCACGTCAATCTGTACTTCGTCATCTTTGGGAGGCTGTCGTTCGATGTCCATGCGGGACAAGCTGCTGAACTGGTCAATCAGCGATGCTTTTGCGCCGTAAGCTTTGGTTTTTAAGGATTCCATTCACTAAAAACTGTTTATGTAGTTGAGTAAGTATTCACTGGGTTTTGTAAGCGGTATTGGGGTAGAGCTAAGCCAATTCGTTTTCCAATCTTGGCCAGGGCATGACGATACGTATTGGTCCAGTACCGCTACGTAAGGAACACGTGTTAGGAAATAGCCATGCCAGTGGAGCGATACGCATTACGTATGATGGACGGTGTTGACGGAGTGAAAACTATTTCATGTAACTACACGAGTAAAGCATAGTTTGAAAAAGTAAGGGAATGCACTCTTGTTTCGTCAACGCCTAACCTTCGGGCCTTGCAGTAGTTTATGGGGCTTGAATGCAGGCGTCTGTAATTAATCAAGGTTATCAACTACGACAAAGTAACCCGATTAGCGCAGGCCGATGCTCGCTCATTGTTCTATCCGTTTTAGGCTGGTAATCCATTCACTAAACTTATCAAACAGATTCGGGTTAGATGAATTATGTGAATAGAATTGATGGGAAGTGATTAGTAAATGTGTATAAACAAGACAGGTATTATGCAGGAAGAAAACGTGAAAAATATTGCCAGGATCGCTTTAGGGAGCATGTTGGTGTTTGCGGGAATAAGCCATCTGTCATTTGCCAGGAAAGAATTCAAGGCCCAGGTCCCCGATGAGATTCCACTGCCGAAAGACGACACCGTCGTGTACTCGGGGATAGCCGAAATTGCCCTGGGCAGCAGCCTGTTGCTAACCGATAAAGAACATCAAAAGACGGTGGGAAAAGTAGCTGCGGGTTTCTTTACAGCAATTTTCCCTGGCAACATCTCTCAGTACGTCCGTAAACGAGACGGATTTGGGTTGGATACAGATAGAAAACGGTTAGTCCGGTTGTTTTTTCAGCCCGTCCTGATCTATTGGGCCTTGAAGAGCACCGATAATGTATAAATCAGTTCAATTCAGGAGCTATACATGATTTATAGAATCTCCTGAATAAACGAAATGTAGCATGGGCTTATGCCCATGCTACATTTCGTTTATTCACACAGTACGTCCAGCTCAACTAGGAAATAACCTTCAATCCTTCAGCAAAGGCCTGCATTTGTGGCATGGTACCTAGGCTTACGCGGCACCAATACTGACCGTCGAACTTCCACTGACGGATACTAACGCCCTGATCCATCATCCGGCTCACGAAATCTTCGCCCTTCATTCGAATTGGGAACAACACGAAGTTTGTACCCGATGGGAGATACGTATAGCCGTTGGTTTTCAGCGTTTGATATAAAAACTCACGCGCTTCCAGACCTTTGCTCAACGAGTATTTGATGAACTCATCGTCCTGGTAGCAGGCCAGAGCGGCACGTAGCGTTGTCATGGTCAGACCACCGGGACCACCGCCCCACTTGCTGATCGCCTTTAACGTATCGGGTTGGCCAACCAGGTAACCCAGTCGTAAACCCGCCATCCCGTAAATTTTCGAGAACGTACGGGCTACCAGTACGTCCTGCCCCTTTTTCACGTTTTCGATGACCGTAAACTTCTTCGGATCGCTCGTGTAATGAATGTATGCTTCGTCGACAAACACCGGTTTCTTCGCTGATACCCGATCCACGAACGCCCGTAGCGCAACAGGGTCAATCGTAACGCCGGTTGGGTTGTTGGGATTGTTGACGTACATCAGGCTGGTGTTGTCGCCAACGCGTTTCTCCATCTCGGCCAGATTGTGGTCATAATCATTCGCCGTCAGCGGGACTTTTTCCCACTTGGCACCGTGTTGCACGGCAGCACGCATGAGTGATTCGTAGGTTGGATCAGCTGAAATGATCGAGCCGCCGGGTTTAATATGACTGTAGTGAATGGCAGCCGCTGTCAGCAGCGATCCCGAACCAGGAGCTAACAGAATCTGCTCTGGTTGAACCCCTTCCTGTTCCGCAATCATTTTCTGGAGCTGACCAGCATAGCTAAACGGATACAGAAAACCGTCGGATGCCGCTTCTGAAATCGCTTTCAACGCCTTTGGCGAAGGACCGTAGGGATTCTCATTCGCTGACAGTCTGGCTTTCATGACACCCCCTTTGGGCGGCAGCGTAGGCATCATTTCGGGTGCATCGAGCCAGGGCTCGCAATAGGCATTTGTAGAAAGCAGCGATGGTGCCGCTACGGCCCCTGCGCTCATCATTAGGCTATTTTTCAGCCAGTTCCGACGGTTGAGATTCATGGTCTTTCAATGAAGAATTAAAAATGAAGAGTTAAGAATAAATAGTGAAGCGAGTAGAATGAAGAATAGAAAAAGTCTTTCCATAATTTATTTTTCACTCTACACTCTTCACTTACAATTAATTAGTCCCTTGTACGCGTGAATACCGCGAAAAGGCCTGCCCCTTGTACTCGCCCACCCAGGTCAGCGATACGCTGCTGCCTGCAGCCGGTTTGGCAACACCCAGTTCGGCCCAGGTTTTTGAGATCGTCGCTTTACCCGACGCATCGGTTGTTAGATTACCAAGCGCTGTACCGGTCCGCGTTGTCAGTTTCAGGGCCAGCGACGCTACCGGTATCGAATCAATACCGACCTTGTTATCTAAAATCCCCGACTTATCGAGTTCATAAATCCGAACCGCTAACGTAACGGGACCGCCTATTTTCTGCGATACAACCGGTTCGGCCGTCATGCCGCCACCATCACCGGTCGCGTTGTCGATCAGGACCAGGACGGGCGATTGCACACGGTCGACAAACGGATCTACTTTTTTCTCGCAGGCCGACAGCCCAAGTGTGGCCAAAAACAAGCTTATCGTGAGTAGGTTATATGCCTTCATTTGATTGATTGTCCGTTTAATGATCCTTAATTTTCGGCCCACCAGAGTTTCGCTTTCGTATCGTTCTTACCGCCGACGAGGGCAATGCCTTTGGTATAATTCGCTTCATTGAGCGACGATTCTGATGTTGGGAAAGGCAGTCGAGTTGGTAAAACGCCATCATTCTCGAACACCGCCCGTGGATCTTTGGCGGGTAATACCGGCAAACCCGTCCGGCGGTATTCGGTCCAGGCTTCCAGCCCCTGCCCAAACAGCGCGATCCATTTCTGCTCCATGATGTTCGCTTTCGAAACAGCACCAACGGTCTTGAGATACGTATCCGTAACTTTCAATCCGTACTGATCAAATGAAGCCGTTATACCTTTTTCAAAGTACGATTGCGCTGAACCGGTGATATCGCCATCCTGAGCGGCTTCGGCCAGAATCAGATTCAATTCGGCAAACGTCATGATCACCTCTGGCGAAGTTTTCTGGATGAAATACGTACCGATGTTTGAGCTGGTCGCGAGATACGTCGTGGCGATAGCGTCAGGAAGTCCGTTGGCATGGCCTTCGTATTTTCCGGCTTTGTTGGGCTGTGCGTAAACCTTTAGTCGCTCATCACCCAGGGCATTCAGTTTGTCCGTCAGCGTCTTGCTTACGTTCCAGTCTGTGCGGCTGTCGTTGACCATCACTAGAAAAAACTCGTTGTTGCTCGACAACACTTCGGTCGTTTTCAACGTAGCGTTATCGGCATTACTGGTGAAGACCGGGTACTTCGTTGGATCGCCCAGAATCTCAGCCATAATGGCTTTCGACTCCGCTAACTTTTTCGCAGCCTGACGGTTCGCCAGCCGTAGCCGTAGCGAGTTGGCAAACTTCTTCCATTTCAGGATATCGCCATTATACAGAATATCGCCCGATACGGCTGCGCCACCAACGACCAGTTTCTCGTTAGCCGTTTTCAGATCCGCCAGCATGCCCGCGTAAATCTTGTCCATCGAGTCATACGAGGGTGTGTAGTTCGGCTGGTCGGCGGTTCCTTTCAGCGCTTCGGTGTAAGGAATTGGCCCGTAGAGATCAGTCAGCAGCGAGAACGTCCAGGTTCGCATCACCATCGCGATGCCTTCGTAATTCGTGTTCTGGTACTGGCCACCGGCGCCGGATAACGTAACGATTCGCTGGAAATTAACGAGCCCGTCGTTGAAAAGCGATGTCCAGTTGTTGTTGTAAAAAGCAACCGACAGCCCGTAGTTATCACCCTCGTTGGAGTAAATGTTCCGGGTCAGGTATTGCATCCAGAGCATGGCACCGTCGAGATTCAGTCGCTCGAAGCGTGTCCGCCCGCCCCACGAGCGATCAACTACTTTCTCGATGGCATACGGCAACAGATACTGTGGGCTGAGAGCCGTAGGGTTATTGGGGTCCACGTTCATCTTGTCGAATTCCTTCGTACAGGAACCGACCGTCAGCAGCGTGAGTATACATAATACGATTCGTTTCATGGAAATTTATGGTTTTGAGCCTTCGGTTTAGGGTTTGGTGATGATCACTATAATCCCCAAATCGAGGCCGTAAACGGATTTAAAAACCAAGACTTAGGTTAACCCCGACGCTACGTGATGAAGGCAGTTCGCCATAGGCAAAACCCTGCGCGTTGCCGCCAAACCGGTCGACTTCGGGGTCGATGTGGGGCGTGTTTTTGAACAACATAGCCAGGTTACGACCGACCACCGATAGTTTAGCCGTCCGAATGAACTTGCCTACCAGGAAGGAGGAGGGAATCGAATAGCCGACAGTTGCTTCGCGAAGCTTCATATACGACCCGTCGAAAATAGCCGCTTCGTGATAGCGCCGGGGGTTGTTGTAGCCGTAGAGCGTATTGGCTGGCATGATCACCGTATTTGGAACGTACTGTGGCGACTCTGCCGTACCGACGTTCATAACCCCCTTTCCAATGATTCCCTCCTCACGACCAATGGCCGTTTCGGCATACTGACCCGTCCAGCGAGCTGTGCCCGTTCCTTCATCAAATAGATCACCGCCCATTTTCGCGTCGATCAGCGCCGAGATCGAGAATCCTTTGAAGCTGAATGAGTTGAGCCAGCCACCCGTCCATTTAGGCTGGATGTTGCCCAATACGCGGGGATTGGTCGATACCACTGGCAATCCATTGTTATAAATGATCTGACCGTCGGGTGCGTGTTCGAAACCAATACCAAACAACGTACCGTAGGCCTGGCCAACACGAGCTTCTGAGTTAAGTCCCTGGCGACTGTTCAGTACGTAGGTTGTTAAACCCTCGGCCAGTTCGATGACCCGGTTGCGGTTCCGGGAAAAGTTAAGCGTCGTCTCCCAGGTAAATCCGTTCGAGAATTTCAGCGGAATGCCGGTTAAAACCACTTCGACGCCTTTATTGCTCAATTGACCTGCGTTCAGAACGCGCTGGTTGTAGCCACTGGCTTTTGAAATATCGACCGCCAGAATCTGGTTTCGCGAGGTCTGATCGTAATACGTTACGTCTAAACCAATGCGGCCTTTCAGGAAACGCAGATCAATCCCGAGTTCGGTTCCGGTCGTGATTTCGGGCTTGAGCGTGGAGTTGGCAATTTTGGTGTTTTCGTAAAACTCCGGGATTGAGCCATTCCAGGAACCGCCCGAGCGGAACGTTTGCGCCAGTTGGTATGGATCGGCATCGTTCCCCACCTGCGCCCACGAAGCCCGCACTTTGCCAAACGATAATACGTTGCTCCGAACGCCCAGTAATTCCGTCAGAACAGCCGATACCGACACCGACGGATAGAAGTAACTGCGCGCATTGCTGGGCAGCGTTGAGGACCAGTCGTTTCGGGCTGTACCGCTCAAAAACAGGGCATTACGCCAGCCAAATTCAGCGGAGGCAAACAAACTGTTCATCTCCGATTTCTGAATCGCACTTTCAACCGCGTTCTGGCTTACGTTGGAGTTCGAGAGGTTATAAACCCCATCGACGACGAGTTCACCAACGTAGGTGTAATTCCGCTTGTAATAGTTTGTGCGCTGAACGCCACCCGCCTGAATGTTGGCCGTGATGTCGCTGGTCAGTGCTTTGTTGAATGTCAGGATAAAGTCACTGTTAGTTTCCTGGCGACGCAGCACTTCTTCGGAATAGCGGCCCGGCGTGGCATTTCCGTTCCGTACACGGGCGAAGTTGACTACGTTAAGCCGCGTATCGGTCCATAAATCGGTACCGCTACGTAGCATCAGGCTCAGAGAAGGCAGAATCTGGTAATTCAGCGCGATATTGCCGACCAGCCGGTCTTTTTCGTTGGTGTAAGGGAGGAGCTCGCTCGAAAAATAGGGATTCGTAAAGAACGTGTGCTGCCAGTTCGGCGGATCGTTATCGGCGGGTTTGCCCGCCAGGGCGCGCTGAATGTGAACGCCGGTGTAATCACGCCAGTCACGGATTTTATTCCAGTCGGTTTGGCGGTGTGCCCAGATGAACTGTTGCCCTTCCTGATACCCCCGATTTCCGCCCGATTTGACGTATTCCGCCGATATCGTTACGTTCAGTTTTGGCGTGAAGTTGTAGGCCGAATTCAGTTTGAAGTTGTTCCGGTAAAAATCATTGAAATCCATGATCCCGGTCTGCTTCATCCGACCAATCGACATCCGAAAACTGCCTTTATCGTTACTGCCCGACAGTGCTACGTTGTTCGTGAAGGTTTTGCCTGTCTGCCAATAATCATTCCAGTTGTTGGGATTGGGCGTCAGTGGCGCTACGTCTTTGCCGCTCCACCAATGCCGAACGAGTCGTCCATCCATGGGTGCGCCCCAGCTCTCATCTGTACCTTCGGTCCCGCTTAAGGCACCATTCGGGTAAGCCGCCCGATACTGCGCGATTTCTGCGGGGTCGGTAATCGATCCGCTCCAGCCGTCATTGTACCAGGTACGGTAGCCGTTGCCACCCCCGTAAATATTCTGGAAATTCGGACTGATCCAGGGGCGTTCAGCCGTAAAATTGGAATTGATCTCAACGCCGATGCCTTTCGTGCCTGACCCGTTTTTGGTCGTAACGATAATGACGCCATTCGCTGCCCGCGAGCCATATAAAGCCGCTGCGTTCGGTCCTTTCAGAACACTGATATCTTTGATGTTATCGGGGCTTATTTCGGATAAACCTCCGCCAAATTGCTTCTCGGACGTTTGCTGAATGGGCACCCCATCCACGACAATAAGCGGCTGATTGTTACCCGATACCGACGAGGCTCCGCGAATCTGGATAGACGACCCACTGCCTGGGCCTCCATTACTACTGATCCGTAGTCCGGCTATTTTACCCGACAGCGCGTTCGCTACGTTGGCCGACCGGGCTTCGGTGAGCTGGCTACCTTTGATCTCCTGGACGCCATACCCCAGCGATTTTACTTCTTTCTTAACCCCAAAGGCCGTTACGACGACTTCAGAGAGTGACCGGATATCGGATTTCAGAACAAAATCCAGAGTGGAGCGGTTGCCCACATTAACTTCTTCGGTGGTGAAGCCGATTGAGCTGAAGGTAACGATGGTACCATCTCCCGGAATATTGAGAGAATATTTACCTTTCGAATCTGTAGTGGTTCCTATAGAAGTGCCTTTCAGGACGACGTTAACGCCGGGTAATACGCCTTCTTCACTTGAACTGACGGTACCGGTCAATAATCGGGTTTGCGCATGCGCGTTCAACCCTGCCCAACACCAGAGCAGCGCCCAGATAAGTAGCTGTTTTTGCATAAGTTAACGACATTAAGTACTTAGTTTAGCGGTAAGAAAGATGAGCTGGCTAGTACGCTAGCCGGTACTGGTAATCAAACTGTTACGTACTCCTGGTGGCTCGAACGATGCCGAATACTGGCCGCCCGATCCGAAACCATCCGAACCGACCAGGCGTAACACAACAGCCTCCGCGTGCCTTATGGGCTGCGGATAAAGCAGGAAATAAATTCGGGTAAAGAAGAACGCTGATTGTCGCGGTTGATCGACAGAGCCAACCGGGCAATCCTATTTTTCAACGACAGATACAATGCCCGGTAAGACAAAGTCTGCCTGGTTCTCAGTTGCTGACGAATTAGTACGCCAGCAGTGAGCTTTACTGATTACTCCACAAGTGCGGCCAGTAAGCAATCAGTACGTGAAGTTTATTTTAACTATTTATTAACGATGCCAAAGATAGGTGTTTGCCTTAAATGCCAAACAGTATTTTGATAATTTTTTTAAGTACCTCTATAAAATTTTATTAAAATAGAATAATGTAAAATATAGTATAACTCATAAGCTATTTTTTCCTGTAATAATTATATTCAGCTGTTGTTGCTGTAATCCTTTCGTAACGGATTAATTTATAGATGTTTCAACCCTCATGCGTTGTTGTTCACGAGGGTTGAAACATCTAGTCTGGTAGAACCTGAGAAATTAAACGGAACAGATTGTTTAGTTGTCCGCTATACAACCGACGCATGGCGTCATCGGCGCTAAGGCAGTCATTGCTGGTCCTTAGCTGGAGCCTTACAAAAACAATTGGGTTACTATCAAATGAGCTTATGCCGATCTGTTAGAAATGTATTCTTTATGGCTGTTGATGGCTGCTTGAATCGTATCGTCAGCCAGACCGTAATAAGCTCCGACTACCTGAACTGTTTTTGACCAATACTCCTTTGTACATGTTGCCTGATTGGCTGGTTTACTCGTTTTTAAACCCAGCGCATGCTTAACGTTAGACACAACACTTGTGGCTAACTCTTTACCTTCATAATAAAAAAGCACCTTACTAGTTACGGATCTGATACCGTTTAATATACGATTGTGTGTACATCTTGGTTTTATAGGCATCGGCTAGCCTGTCCAGAGCGTATCGTTAGGTGAACGTTCATTCGTTGATTTGCCAATAGCTAGAGCGGTTTGTCATTTCGATCGGAGGAATAAATGACAAAAGACGATGTTAAAGACACTATCTGCTTCCTGAAAGGTTAGACAGATCCTGTGCGAGCGTAACCGATTAATCGTCTAACGCCTGATAAACCAGCACGTCGAATTTTTTGTCAAGCTCACCGCCGAAACTGGTTCCCCACATTTGCTTCATCAGCACAACGCAGATTTTTTCCTGCGGGTCGGCAAAGTAATGCGTGCTGAAAGCGCCACCCCAAGCGAACGTACCCACGCTACTCAGGTCTTTGGCATGCCCAGCCTGGTTAATGACACTGAAACCCAAACTGAAATAATTGCCTGCATCAGGAAATAGCGTACCGGTCTGATTACTGTTGGTAAATAACTCAACCCCTTTCCGACTCAGCAGCCGCTTACCGTTGTAAACTCCATTGTTGAGCAGCATTTGTAGAAAAACAGCGTAGTCGTAGGCCGTGCTGGACAAGCCACCCCCGCCCGAAAAATAAGCTTTTGCGCCCGTAATGGGATAGTCGGGATTAGCCGCCAGGCCGCGATTTACGGCCAGCTTCGCCAGCTTATTTTCAGCTTTATTTTCTGTGTATAGCGGTACCAGACGATCCTTCTTTGAATCAGGCAGATAAAAATAGGTGTCTTTCATGCCTAGCGGCTCGAAAATCCGCGTCTGGAAAAATTGATCCAAAGGCATACCCGATATGACTTCCACCAAATACCCCAGTACGTCGATGCTCAGACCATACGTCCATTTCTCGCCCGGCTGGTGGTTGAGCGGCAGTTTGCCTAACTTCTTGACGACGTCCCCAATCTTGATGTCGTCGGTGGTAAAGGCATCGAGGATACCGGCTTTGGTATAAATGGCCCGCATTTTGGGATCGCTGGCGATCACGTTGTAATTGATCCCCGACATGTGCGAAAGCAGATGACGGATCGAAATCTCCCGCTTGGCCGGAACGGTTGTATACGTACTGTCTTTCTCGTTGAATTTGTCGAGGACAACGGGCTTGGCAAACTCCGGAATGTATTTACTGATCGGGTCGTCGAGCATGACTTTGCCTTCTTCATGCAGCATCATCACGGCCAGCGACGTAATGGCTTTGGTCATGGAAGCAATGCGGTAAATGGCATCTCTAGCGAGCGGTTTATTGGTTTCCAGATCGGCTTTGCCAAACGCTTTGTAATAGACGATTTTGCCGTTTCGTACCACAATCGCGCCTACGCCCGGAAAAGCGCCTTTGTCAATATAAGACTGGATAAGCCCGTCGAGTCGATTAAGTCGTTCCGGGTTAAATCCAGCTGTTTCGGGAGATGCCGCCGTTAACAGGGGAGGGCTCTGTTTGGTAGCAGTTTGTGCCCGAAGGGAGAAGGCCGTTATGGCCAACAGCAGCCCTATTCGGAAGGTAGATTTAAGAAGCATGAGAGATTTTGTTGTATAAATCCAAAATTAACCACTGAGGCACGGAGAACACAGAGTTTTCTCTGCCTTTGAGTTTTTTGAAAACTCTGTGTTCTCCGTGCCTCAGTGGTTAGTTATCAACATTTTTAACCACAGGCCGATTGTCGTTGATCCGTTTTTCGTAGTTGATTGTAAACGTACTCAGATCAGATACGTACTGTCGTTTTCGCTTTAGCTCGTACGAGTAGATCGTCTGACCAAGCTGATATAGAAACGGGTGACCGACCGTCTCGAACTCATATTTATCATCATTCAAAATCCCATCGCTGTTTACGTAGATCGTAGCGCTTAGCATGTATTCGATCTTGTTCGCAAAATCCACTACGTAGGAAGCGTCGGTTAGAAAGCCATAAGCCCATCCCACTTTATTGAAGACCCGGACTCCATCGGGCATCTGGTGGTGCAGGCTGTCCATAAAAAAGAACTTAACGTAGTTATCATAATACTGCTTGGCGTCATATTTAGGATAGTTGGTCTCGCCCGGATATTGCGACAGGTATTGATAGAGAAATCGGTAATCATCCGTCGTCAGGTTGAACCGCTGTTTCGCCGGAACCGACTGAGGAAAGAGAACGGATTGCAGGAGTTGCTGCAAAGTTTCGAGTGGAAGTTTATTACGTTCCGTGAAATCAAACGGTTTATGGATTAAGCTGTCTTTGGTGTAATATCCATTGCCAAGTTTGGCGATTCGTCGGAAATCAAATGGCTCCTGATTAAAAACGGCTGGTTGCGCATACAGTAACGTACCATCTTTCTGAATAAATCGAATTGGGTTTGTGTGCCGGTTTTCGTCCGCAGTCATCCGTACGAATCGGTGCGTAATCCGTGTGTCGAGATACCCTCGTGCGTGCAATGATCGGTTGATATCGCCCTGCCCGACAAGCTCGTACATCCGGCTATAAGGATCGTTTTCGCTGACTAAAAAAGCCTTTTTGATCAGGTGGGCAAGGGACGGATACCCATTTTCTGCTGTCTTATCTGTCCGTTCTTTTGTTTGTCCGCTGTAAGCACTATCGAACTGCATTGGGGTGAACTTCGTTACGTTCGGAATTTTCAGGTTATTCAGCTTCTCCAGCGATAGTAGCGCCAGCGGCAATTTAACCGTAGACGCCGGATTGAAATACTCCGTACTGTCAACGCGGAAATAATAGTTTTTGAACGAAGGAACGTTGTGTTTATCCCGATTGATTTGGGTGTAAATAATCTGTAAGCGGTACGTTTCCGGATGGCGGATTACTTCCTGGAAAATCGATATTTTGTTTTTGGCAAACAGATTCGTCAGCAACGCATCGGTTCGACTCTGACCATTGCCAGACGTAACAAGCAGGCTTGACAAAGAAAGTACCGTGAGAAACGCGGAGAAAGGTTGCATGGGCAACAAAATACAGAAGAGCCCATGAAATCGCAAGCGGCTTGTTACGTAGCAACGGGCTTGCGTGTTGTCAGATCCTTAGGTCTGACTTAAAATCTCTGGTACCTGAGCGTTCGGTTTTGAGAAACCTCACTCGTCAGTTAAGAGTAACCGACGTCACACTAGTATCACACTAGACCTGGTGTTACGTAATAAAAAGCCAGTTGGCAACGAAAACTTATTCGTTGCCAACTGGCTTTTCGTATGTTGATGATGGGTGTTGTTTATTGTTTGCCGCCTACCAGTTTCAGTTGAATGTCGATGTCAGGGTTGATGTAATTGGCATCAGACAAAGCCGGATCAGCTGCGTAGACGATTCCCCATTTGGTCCGGTCAACTTTTACGTTTGCATCGACCGCAATTTGGTTATTGGCCAGATCAATTTTCGCCGGGAAACTAACCGGATTACTGATGCCTAGCATCGTCAGATTGCCGTTTACCCGATAATTGGCTCCTGCAATCCCGTCGGTGCCGGAATACGGTGTTACGCTGGTAATCGTATAGGTCAGATTCGGATGCAAAGCCATGTTAAAGAAATCGGCACTTTGCAGATGATGGACCAATGTCTGTTTCAGCTCGTCGGTCGGCAGGTTGAAATTGACGATCGAAGACAGAGGAATGGTAAACGATCCTCCCGTTACTTTACCATCTGTGACCATCATACTTTCGCTTTTTACGGTGATGGCCCCTTCGTTGAAATAGCCGGTTCGTTGCGATCCTTTCCAAACGGCAACCGATTTGGTATCGTCGAGCTGGTAACTAGCTGACGACGGTACGTTATGATCAGTACAACTCCATACGAACGCTGAGAACGCAAGGGCAAAAAATAGCGGTAATTTTTTCATTTGATTTTGGCTGAAAAATGATTGACAGGTTGTGTAGTACGTGCATGCCATTGGGCAAAACCTGCGCAAAAATTGATAAGCCTGACCATTTCCGGGAAAGCCAATCGGATGAGCTGTTGAAAAAGAAAGCTAGATTGTTGATTTCGCCAGTTAAGTCGAAGTAGCGAATCAGGTGTTCTCGTTACTGAACGAGTTGCGCAAACAAGCGGGCCAGGGTTTCGCCCGCGTCGGTGCATAGGCCCGGATGAACGGATGACGTCTGCACGACTGTACTACGGGTTGATGTTAGCCAGCGAAACCGTTCGGCTATCGGAAGTTTGCCAATGGTGCCCCCCTGAGCACGACCCGCACAAATCCGTTCGAAAGCACGAAGCCGTTCCTGTAGTTCCTGGATGTCGAGTTTAGCTGAAAAAGCGCGAAGCCGGCCTTCGTTCAGTTCAGAAGTCGTTTGCAGGAAACCTTGTGACCGACAGTACAGAATGACGCCGACATTAAGAAACTCTTCCCGTTCGACGCATGGTACGACGCGGATAACGGCATACTCAAACAAGTGCTTTTCTGGCATCCTTCGCTGCGTTGACAAAAATTTCTGATGAAGCTAGTCTATCTCTCAAAAACTGGGCATAAAGCTGGCGCTGTTCGCTGGGTGATTCCGAGGAAGCTTCGTTCGTCAGCCATTCATCCGGAACCAGCGAAACAATGGATTCGATACGGTCGGGCGTGAGAAGCTGGCGAAAAGCGGCATCAACGTCATCGAGTTCAGTAGCCTGAGGCAGCAATACGTGGTCTTTGATCTGTGTAAACGGTCGCCCACTTTGCTCGGGCCAGTTCGGGCCGGTATGGTGCACATAAAGCGCGGCACCATGATCGATTAACCATAATTCTTTGTGCCACATGAGCATATTCGTGTTTCGGGCTGTGCGATCCACGTTCATGACGAACGCATCCAGCCAGACAATCTGCGATGCCAACTGAGAGCTAACCGTATTGATTACAGGGTCGAACGTAATGGCGCCGGAGAGGTAATGCAGGCCAAGGTTCAACCCTTCGCTGGCACGTAGTAAATCCTGAATTTCTTCGTCGGGTTCGGTACGGCCAAAGGCGGCATCGAGGTTGGCGAATACAATTTCCGGAACACGCAAACCCAGAGCACGCGCCAGTTCGCCAGCGATGAGTTCGGCAATCAGGGCTTTTGTGCCCTGGCCTGCTCCGCGAAACTTCAGAACGTACAGAAATTCGTCGTCGGCCTCGGCAAGGGCGGGCAGTGAGCCCCCTTCGCGCAATGGAATCACGTAGCGCGTTACGTTGACGGTTCGAAGTTGAGGAGCAGTATTCAGCACAAGAATAAACGTAGTCTGATAAGCGATTGAATTACCCGCGATCAGACGAACTAGTGATGGGGAAATTTAGGGTTAATTTTCGAGAAATAGCTTAAATGATCATGAGATTGAAACCGATTAAGTACCTGAATCGACTATACAGTAAAACGTGGTTTTAAAAGCCAATTTCGTATAAATACTGTCCTTACTGCCTGCACAATACGTAGCTCGCCAGAGCGCGTGAGCTAACCGATACGGTATTTCCGTCAGTTATTAAGCCGTTTCGACCAGTTATTAATTCTGCCGGGGCCGGGAGTTTTGGTGGCTATACCTTTGTCCTGTTCAATCAAGTCCAAAACTGTTCAGACCAACTCTGGCAGCACTTAATCAATCCATATCAAAAACCAAATGTACTCATTCCAATGAATTCAATCCAGAACACACCAATCAGCCCGTACCGCGATTCTAGTCTGAACAAAATTTATAACCTCCTCTTTTGCGACACTATTGATCTGTACAAAACAGAAAGTCAGTCATCGGAATATCCCTGGGATACGTTGCTGTCCGATAATCCTGAGCCTGGCCAACTAGCCGCTATTGCTTCGGACGAAAGCCTTGAAACGCGGCAGCAAATCCTGGCCTATAATCTATTGCTGGCAAAGGGTTTTCCAATCAATACGAAAGAGCTGTTGGGCGTCATTATTGAAGTTCCCCTGGCTGACGGTCTCGATGTGTTAGCTGCCTTCAACGATGGAACCTGCCGATACATTAATCATGCAGAAAAACTTCTGGTCTGGGATACGCAGACCAACGAATCAAGCCACTTAGTCAACCAGCTTTTTTCCGATAGCCTGGCGGTTGTCAGTAAAATCGGTCCCTGGGAGCAGGAGCGTACCCCGTTTCCGGGTGAGGGCATGATCAAAATGACCTTCCTGGTTTCGGATGGGCTGTATTTTGGACAAGGCCCGTTCGGTGCTTTGCAGGCTGACCCGATGGCAGGTCCGATCATTAATTCGGCGATCCGGTTGATGTCTTATCTGATCGACCATACAGCATAAACTGATACGTGTCGAGATTAGCTATGCAAGCCAGTAATAATGACTGGCTTATTTTGTATGTAGTGAGACTGGTTGAGTACCTTCCAACGGGTATTTTAACGATCATTGTGTTTCGGAAAAAACGATCTAGCAGCAATGAAAAAAGGGCTCTGTTTCAGCTTATTAATCCTGAGTCTTACTATATACGTAGCACAGGCGCAACACTGGTACAAGGGTAATTTGCACACACACTCGCTCTGGAGCGATGGCGACGATTATCCTGAGATGATTATGGACTGGTATAAAGCCAACGGGTATCAGTTTGTTGGCCTGTCGGATCATAATATCATTCAGGACGTTGACAAGTGGGTGAACGTACCCCACCAGAAAGACCGGCGACGGACGTTTGAGCGGTATCTGCGCACCTTCGGACCCGATTGGGTAACGTACCGGAAAGGACCAAATGATTCGCTCAAAGTTCGGCTTAAAAAACTGGACGAATACCGGAGCTATTTCGAAGAGCCAGGCAAGTTCCTGATCATCAAAAGCGAAGAAGTCTCGACGGGTTACCAGGGTAAACCAATTCACCTGAACGTAACGAACGTGCAGAACCTCATTCGGCCCCAGCCGGGTAATAGTGTAGCCGAAGTGATGCAGAATAATATTGATCTGGTCGTAGCGCAACGTCGGCAGACAGGACAGCCTATGTTCCCGCACATTAACCATCCGAATTTTTACTACGCTGTTAAAGCCGAAGACCTGATGAAACTACGGTACGAGCGGTTTTTTGAGGTTTTTAATGGCCACCATCTAGTGAATAACTATGGCGACAGTGCGCATGAAGGAACTGAATCAATGTGGGATAAAATTAACTTTCATTTCCTTCAGCAGGGGCGACCTATGATGTACGGATTAGGGACCGACGATAGCCATAATTACTATTTTTTCGGACCATCATTCAGTAATTCAGGGCGGGCCTGGGTCATGGTCGATGCGCCTGAACTGACGCCACGGGCGCTGATCGAAGCTATGGAAGCCGGACGATTCTATGCGACTTCGGGCGTTACGTTGAAACAATTGCCTCAGACTGAGAAAACCCTTACCATACGGGTCAAACCTGAACCGAACGTAACGTACCGGATTCAGTTTTTCGGGGTTCGAAAAGGGCGTCAGCAGGCTGAACTGCTCCAGGAAGTAGCCGACACAAACGCTACGTATGCGCTAACGGATGAGGTTTTATTTGTCCGGTCTAAAATCATTTCGAGCAAGCCGAAATACAATCCGTTCATGCCGGGTGATGTTGAAACAGCCTGGACCCAACCCATCGGGCAATGGCAGGTTCCGCAACCGCTCGCGAACGTTGTAGCGCTCCCGAATGCCCATGCGCACAATGATTATGAACAGTCACGACCACTCTGGGATGCGCTGGATAATGGCTTCACGAGTGTCGAAGCCGATGTTCATCTCATCGGCGATACGTTATACGTAGCGCATGACCGACCTGCGTTCAAAAATCCAGCTTCAACTCTCGAAACTCTGTATCTCAAACCCCTGGCTGAACGCCTACGGCAAAACAAAGGGCAAGTATTGGCAGGATATAAAGGCCCCTTCTACCTTATGATCGATGCGAAAACCGGAGCCGATAGTACGTATCGTGTGCTGGAAAAACTCCTGCAACGGTATCCATCGCTATTAACCAACGGCAGTAAAAGCCAGCCGGGCAACATAAACGTTGTCTTGTCGGGTAATCGGCCCATACAGACCGTAGTGAAAGCCAAAAAACGGTTGCTGTCGCTCGACGGTCGCCCTGGGGATTTGGGCAAAGGGTATCAACAGACTGTCATGCCAATCGTTAGCGATGCGTATGGAAACCAGTTAAACTGGCGTGGGAAAGGCGATATTTCCCCGGAAGAAATTCAGAAACTGCGTCAATTAGCTGATCGGACGCATCGGGAAGGAAAAAAACTCCGACTCTGGGCTAGTCCCGAAGATCCGCTGGTGTGGGCTAAACTTCGCGAAGCAGGTGTCGATTTTATCAGTACGGATCAACTGGAACTGGCTCGCGATTTTCTATTAAAAGAAGGTCGTAAGTGATACGTGAAGCTAAGTAAAGGCATGTAAACCTTCCCTCTATTATAAGACAAAAAGAGGCCGTCTCGTTTGAGACGGCCTCGGTGTTGATAGACTACGGAAAACCTGTCAATTCACGGTGTTAGTTTTTGTCCCACCACAGCCGCGTAGCTGCGTTGTCTGGACCACCCAACAGTGAAACGGCTGCTTTCACGGCTTCTGTGTTGGATTGTTCTTCCAATAACAGGAACGGAATTCGACGAGGGTATGCCGTAATGGGCAGGTCCGTATTAACCGAGTTCACAACGGGATAGCGCTTTGGGAAAAGCGTTCTACGAGCTTCTGCCCAGGCTTCCATACCGTCAGGATACAGGGCCAGCCATTTCTGAGTACCGATCTGTTCGCGCTGAACGGCTTCCGTAGTGCCCCATTTAACCGTAATGGTCGATAGGGCCGGGGATTTTTGCTGATCTTGCGGTGCGATCGGCGTTTTTGTGCTGGCCACATACGTATCGACAGCCGAACCAGTAATGCCCCAGCCTTCCATTGACGCTTTAATGCCCTTTTCGTAGAGCTGCTGAGCCGTCCCATTACTGCCGACATTCCAGCCATTCAACGCAGCTTCGGCCATCAGGAAATAAGCTTCTGCCGTGTGCATGATATCCTGTCTGAAACCCAACTGACGATCCCAAGCCGAACCAGCCCCGGTGTTTTTTATCCATCGATCACCAATGTTCGAGTTGTTATCATTGGTATTGAGCGGATCTGTCAGCTCAACCGATCCAAGGCCATTGCGTATACCTTCGTACGTCTTGGTATTATAGGCTGGCTGAAAATAAACGCCGATACGTGGGTCCTCAAAGCCTTTCAATACCGATTCCATGGCAGCACTCATCCGGAATTCGCCCCAGCCGGAAATGGTAGCTAGACCATTGTTATCCGCCAGTGTTTTAACCATTACGGCATTGTCGCCGACATCAGTCAGCAATCCGCCTGCGATAGCCGCTTCGGCTTCTGTTTTGGCTCGGGTCGGGTCAACTTTCGAGATGCGCATGGCCAAACGAAGACGTAGCGTGTTGGCAAATTTGATCCATTTCGTTACGTCACCCGAATAAATGATGTCGTACGTACCATAAGGCTTTTCCGAGGTCTTGCCTTTCAGAACAGTCGTAGCAGCGGCCAGACGCTTGAAAAAGTCATCGTAGATCTTGTCCTGAGCATCGTATTTCACACTATTGGCCGGAACGCCCGCATCGAAATAAGGCACTGGACCGTAGTAATCCGTCAACCGGTGAAATGAAAAGACCCACCAGATATTGGCCAGTGCATACTGCGATGAATTCGGATCAGTCTGCTCAAATAACGTCTTTAACTGAGGCACCACCTGTGTGTAAATCGGGTTCCAGTGGGAGTTGATCCAGGTGCGGTGCATGAAGTACCGGTCCGACTGGAAATTAGGCGTTGTGGTCGCGAAGTACTGCGCATATAAATCTGCGAACAGATTCTGCGCGGTTTGATACGTCCCTGCAGCATAGGAAGCCTGTTGTTGGGCTCTCGAAAACAAATACGGAAGTTCCGTTGGCCCTAAGGTCGTAATGGCTGTTTTACTGGTATTTATTTCGTCGAACTTGCTCGTACAGCCTTCCCAAACGCCGGACGTACCGACCAAAAGCCCTAAAAGTGAAATTCTGATTAATTTATTACCTGCTAGTTTCATGAGTATGTCAGTGTTCTATTTCCTGGTTCCAGAAAGAAATGTTGTCTGATAATGTCGTTCTTAGAACCCTAATTTTAAGTTAAGACCAATCGTACGGGTAGACGGAAGCGCACCGTATTCAGAACCCTGATAGTTGGCTGCGCTAAGGTTCACATCTGGGTCGAACGGCAGTTTGCGCGTTGCTAAACCAGGAATATCCATCGTTGCATTGCCCCGGTAAATGAAGAACAGGTTACGGGCTGTCAGCGACAGGCGGGCATTCCGGATGAAGAAGCCTTGTGGAACGGGCAGGTTGTACCCAAACGTGAGCTCTCTCAAGCGGGCGTTGGTCGTTGAGTACGAGAAAAATTCACCCCAGGTGTAGCGGCCCTGCGATACGGTTTGCCAGAACTGCTCGGCCGTAATGGCTTTGGTGTTCGTTTCGCCGGTTGTCGTTACCGCCGGAAGTACCCAGTTCCCTTCGCGGTACTGCGTCGTATAAGCCGCTGTACCATCATACGCCAGGTTGCCGTCTGTGCCGGAAACCATAATACCACCCACGCGACCGTCGATCAGGAAGCTCAGCACAAAGTTTTTGTAGCTGAATGTGTTACTGAAACCGAAGGTCAGTTTGGGGTTGTAATTGCCGATGGTTTTGAACGCACTCACAACCGGTACGCCAGCAGACGTCACTAAGAGCCGCCCCTGCGCATCGGTTGCCCAGCCATAGGCCTGAAGATCACCGTAAGAGCCCCCTTCGGTTACCACAGCGGTTGTCGTCCGTGTATTGCCGCCCAGCGTAGCCGTTTTAATACTTGGGTGTAATTCGACAACTGTATTCACGTTCCGGGCGAAATTCAGCGAAGCATCCCAGGTAAAGCTGCGGCCTTTCAGCGGAGACGCGCTCAGGGTAAGTTCAAACCCTTTGTTGTTGATTTTTCCGGCATTAACGTACTGGCTGGCAAAACCTGAAGCTGGTGCTAAGGCCAGTTCGAGAAGCTGGTTGACGGTGTTGCTGTTATAGTACGTGAAATCGACTCCTAAACGACCTCCGAAAAAGCGAATGTCAGCGCCAAATTCGGTTGAAGACGATATTTCTGGTTTCAGGTTATCAGCCGGACGCCGGGTGTTGCGGGATAGAAATCCGCCCGATCCTCCCTGAGAGAAGGTGTAGGTTTGCAACAGACTATAGGGAGCGGCATCGTTCCCCACCTGCGCCCATGAACCCCGGATCTTAGCAAAACTGATCCAGCTAGGCATCCGAACGGCTTCCGACAAAATCAGGTTCGCACCGAATGACGAGTAGATGTAGGAATAGGGCTTCGGCAGTGTTGACGACCAGTCATTCCGAACCGATGCATCGACCGTCAGGTAGTCGCGGAAGGAAAGCGACGCCGTTCCGAATACGTATTGCAATTCCTTTTCACTGTAAGCTGTAAGCGGAGTTAGTGCCGCAGCTGGTGCAAACGACAGGTCGAAGCGGTTTGCAACGGACAAGCCATTCGTGCTGGCACCTACCTGCGAATAGCGGTTGTACGTAGAACCGGCCCCGAAATTGTAGGTAAGAGCCAGGTTTTTACCGAGCTTATTGTTCCCCGAAACGATCACGTCCATGTTCCGCTCGATCTGGTCGCCCACATAATCGGAATACGACCCGCCCGTACCAGCAAACAATAACGTATTATTTGCATAACCGAAGTTATAGCGGTCTGTATACCAGTCGTAGCTGATACGTCCCTGAATGTTCAGCCAGTCCGTTAGATCGTATTTAGCCGACCCCAGCGCGATCACCCGGTTCCGTTTTTCCAGCGCAAAGGTTTTGTTAAGCGTCCAGTATGGGTTCATATAAATACCCGAACTGGTCCAGTACGTTGGCTTGCCCGTTGCATCTTCATACGTATTGTAGACGTTGTTGAGATCCACACTACGGGGCACCTTATACAGGTTCATCGTAACCGAGCTTTCCTCACCAGAACGGGGCTTGTTGTCTATTTTCTGGTTTACGTACGTGATCTTGGCATCAGTCGAAAACCGCTTCGATATCTGCGTGTTGATTCGCAGGTTCAGCGTATGACGCATCAGCGAATTGTTGGGCAGAATACCCTGATTGTAGTTATTCGTGTACGATAGATACGTCTGTATTTTGTCGCCACCCGCTGAAATGCCTATTGAATTGTTGGTCGAAAGGGCATTCCGGAAAAAGTCTTTGATGTTGTTTGGATACGTAGTGGCAGGCGCTCCCCAGCTATAGGGTGAGTTCTCGCTGCTTTTGCCACCGGCGCCCTGGCCATAGGTATTCTGAAGGTTCGGCAACATGAATGGCGACTCCATCGACGCTCCCGAATTAACGTCTACCGCTACTTTTCCAGCTTTGCCTTTCTTGGTTGTAATCATGATAACGCCGTTGGCAGCACGGCTACCGTACAGTGCCGAAGCCGCTGGCCCTTTCAGTACGTTCATCGACTCAATGTCGTCCGGGTTGATGTTGTTGGCGCCATCACTACCGTTGATGCCCCCGAAGTCGCCCGTAACCTGGGCCCGGACTGTATTGTCTACCGGTACCCCGTCGATAACGAACAGAGCGTTGTTATTGCCCGTAATCGAGCGGTTCCCACGTAGTACGACCCGCGTAGCAGAACCCGGACCAGATGCCCCTTGCGTAACAACCAATCCGGCAATTTTACCAGACAACGTATTGACGAAGTTCGCATCGCGTACGTCCGTCAATTTTTTGCCATCGAGCTGTTGGGTAGCGTAGGTCAGGGTCTTAGCCGACCGCTCGATACCAAGCGCCGTAACGACCACCTCATTCAGCTGCTTCGAATCTTCCTGAAGCATGATGTCAATGACCGAACGGTCGCCGACAGTAACCTCCTGACTCAGGGTTCCAATGGACGAGAAAACCAGAACCGTATTATTGTTTTCTACCGTGATCGTGTAGGCCCCACTACTATTGGTTGTCGTGCCCCGGCTGCTTCCTTTGATTACTACGTTTACACCCGGTAGTGGAGAGCCATTTCCGTCCTTAACGGTTCCGGAAACATCTCTCGCCAGAAGTGTATTCATCTTATCCTTCCCGGGATTCGCGTATGTCGATACGGGTGCGGACACGAATGCCATCCAGGCGCCCAGCAGTACAACCGCACAACTGCGCAGCTTACGACTACCAACACTCCTCTGGTCAAAAAAGAGTACTAATTTTTGCATAAGTTTAGTTAAGTTAAAATGGGTAATAAAATAAGTATATAGATTCGGGATATACTCAGAAGGGAAAATGACAGCTATAGCAGGAAATAATGATATAGCTGATTAAAAATTCAAATTGTGCCGTTAATTTAATAGATAATTTGCTAACTGATGGAAATAGCCGAATAGAAATTGCTTACTGTTTTTTGTTAACATTGGTTTAACCTTAGGAAGATACTCAATTTTTTAGGCTCATAAAGGCGCTGGATTAGGGCGAAATGATGGTAAGGCTGAGCGTAGTGGGGCAACAAAACTGTTAATCTACGTGTTTACGGCGGCCAAATCAGTAAACGCAAAAAGGCCAGTCAAATAGACTGGCCCATGTAAACCCAATAAACTGATTAAACAGAAGCTTAGTGCGATTTAGTCGGCAGCATGAGTGGACTTATCAGTCGCATAAAACAATCGAACCAAATGATTCGCCTGATTGGCCGGATCCTTACTCAAGTCGTCGATCTGATCGAAGGCAGCTTGTTTGTCGGGTTGATCGTAATAGATATCCTCCAGATTTTGACTGGTGATCAAATGAATCGGCGAATTGGCCTCGCGACTGAAGTAATATGAAGTGATCGATTGAGCTGGTCCGCTGGTCATCATCCAGGAGGGCGTAGGTTTGCTATACACGTAGACCCGGTCAGTGTGTTCGACGCGGTACAATTCGCCATCGAAGCTTCGGTAATCGACACCAGCTTTCCGCTCTCCCCACAAATCTGAAAGCGCAAATTTGGCTTCAGGCGCGTTGGGTTGATCCACTTTTAACGCCCGCTGAAAGGTTTCTTCGTGCATACGATACCCTGGTTGATCGCTATCAAAACCATCGGTCAGTTTGTGCTTTGAAAAATCGGTGGCGGACAAATAAACGCCGTTGTCAGGAAACGAAACGAAATTATTGGCTTGTTGAGCCAGAGCCGAAAATGGCAGCGCAGCAATGGCTGCCAGTACTACAGTTTTCATAACAATAAAACGAATTGGTGAAACGAAAAATAAAGAACCATACTGTCAGACTTTGTCCTGATTAGATGAATCTGAGGTTGTTCCGGTACGTGTGTTTCATGAGCGTCAATACGTTGTCCTGTTCGGCGAGGTAAACTTGCGTCGCTCAAATTAGAATCGCGTAAGTTTTGTGTTAATTAGCTATTAAAAGCAGCTCTCTTTAACGTAGCTGTGTCAACGTAGCCAACGTAGCAGGGAAAACACGATTTCTGGAAATAAACAGGCCAGGAAATGGAAGAATCACTATTTTGGCGATTCTATACAACCGACTCCTTCATGAAAGCTAAGCTACTGACAGGCTTATTGTTTATCGCGCTGTTTATCGTCTCCTGCACTAAACCGCCAACCGGCTCACCGACCTCACTCAACAATACGTTAGATAGTCTCTTTGCCAGCGCACCCGAGTTCAGTGGTGTTGTGCTTATGGCTGATAAAGGCAAGCCAACGTATCGGAAGGCGTTTGGCTACAAAAATTTCGAGACAAAAGCCCCCAACACTACGTCCTCCATTTTCGAACTGGCGTCACTATCGAAACAGTTTACGGCAATGATCATTATGATGCTGAAGCAGGACGGAAAACTGGCGTACGATGATCTGATCGAGAACTACATTCCGGGGCTTCCGTATCCGGGCATCACCATTCGGCAGTTACTGAATCATACATCGGGCGTACCCGATTATCAGGACGTCATGGATAAACACTGGGATAAGCGCAACGTAGCGGGTAACGCCGACAACATTGCCTATCTGATTCAGTATCATCCGGCCAAACGATTTGAACCCGGTACAAAATACGAGTATAGCGATACGGGGTATATGCTGTTGGCCAGTATTGCCGAAAAAGCATCCGGGCAGGATTTTATTGAGCTATGCCGGACGCGCATTTTCAAGCCCGTTGGTATGACGCACACGGACATCCGCACTCGTGAGGACAAGATCAAACTTGCTGATATGGCCTGGGGACATATGTATGTGCCGGAGAAAAAACGCTACGTTCGGGCCGATTCTTTTCCGCAATTCAACTATGCCATTTGGCTGGGCAACCGCAAAGGCCCCGGCCGTATTAGCTCAACGGTTGACGACCTGCTGAAATGGGATCGGGCGTTGTACACGAATCAGCTAGTCAGTCAGCAGACGCTGAAGGACGCTTTTATCCCTGCTAAACTGAACGACGGTACGTTAACCCATTACGGGTTTGGCTGGGAGTTGAAACAAAGCAATAAACTGGGAAAAATCGTCTGGCATGACGGTGATAACCCCGGCTATAAAACGCAGATCATTCGCTACGTCGATGGGGATAAAACCGTCATTCTGCTTTGTAACAACGCCCATGAAAAACTGCCGGTTATTCTGAAAACGATTGAGTCGCTGATTGAAAAATAACTCAGTGCCGTATGTGCCAAATCGAAGACGTTGCTAGAAAAACATCCACCAGAAAGCCCTCCACTGATCGGCATTTATAACGAAGAGAAAAAATATATAAATAGCCAGATAAGCGATCAACCCAATCAGGTAAGGCCGGTAAATTCTGTTGTTGAATCGCTCGTAAATTAGCAGGCCAATCATGATCAATAGCGCCAGAATCGGCCCTGGAAGACCCAAACGACCCAGCGCTGGGTTGATGAACGGCAATACCGTTAACACCATGAATCGAGCGTGGTAGCTTACTTTACGTCGGTAGTAAATGGCAAGCCCGTAAAAGAGTATAAAAAAGCTAAGATCGGCAATACCAATCAGGCGAATGTCGACGGCTCCCGGTGGAACGGGCGTATTTCTGATAAAAGCCAGTCGCTCCAGCCAAACGATAGACAGTACGACCAACGTAACAACGATGTACGATCCTTTACCAATTAACCGGTGAAGTGCCAGATTTTTGCCGCGAACCAATAGTGGTTGTACGATCAAAATACCAAACCACAGTAATACCGTAATGGCGTGAAGATGTAGCGCGGTACTGATGCCACTAAAATGCGGGATTAAGCTAAAATAGGTTTTGTAAAACCCCACAACTACCATGAGCAGTACGGCAGCAAAAAGATAAGTGCTAGTTCGGTAGGCTTTTTCCATTGTGTAGATACAGTTGATTTTCAGAATGTAAGCTACGCGTAGTGCTACTGAGAATTTGGGTAGAAAAGCGACGTTTTCAGACAAGTCGCAGAATTTTCTCGGGTGAGCGGGCGTATTCGGAGAGGAGGGTGTTGGGCGTAACGCCAGCAAACTCCTTGAAATCTTTGAACAAGTGGTGAAAGTCGGTATACCCAAAGTTGACAGCTACCGAGAGCCAATCAGCTTGAGGATGGGCCTCTTTCCACAAAAAAGCTTTGTGAAAGCGCGCGATTCGCCCGAATAATTTGGGCCCGATACCCATCCGTTCGACAAATTTACGTTCCAGTTGGCGGGGACTCAGACAAGCCTGATCGGCCAGCCAGTCCAGCGAAAAACGGGTAGGGTTATGCAGTAATAATGTGCCTATCTTATCAACAGCGTGCCTGTCTGATTTCACCTGGCGAGTTTTCTCCAATAAATACTGCTCAACAATTTCGATCATGTCGACATAGCTGGCCGTATTGGCTAAACGGTCATTGACCAGCTGAACTTCCCGATTGATAACTGCTTCGGCATCCGTTTTTTTGTCGGTAAATTCCGTGAGCGGCACCCGTAATAAGCGAAATAAACCCCCCGTGTGAAAAATGACCCGGATCATTACGTAGTCTTCGGCGGGCATCACGAAGTTGATTCGGGAAACTGGTTGCCCAAAAACGGTATTTCGAGGCTCCTTTTTTACTTCTCCAGTACGTTGATTAACAGACGTAACCAGTCCCTTTGGGAAAAACTCTAGCCCATGCTCTGGTAGTGGAGGAAACGCTTTTATGAGCGCAGGCTTTGTCGGGTCATAGATAAAATGCAGCAGCAAATACTCCTTCACAAGGCTTTGCAAGGCAGGACATGGAAGAATCCGCTGATAGATCATACTGAAAGATAGCAAGTTGCTAATTTTCAGGCAAGTACAATTTAGTTAACGTAACGGATCGCTTAAACTCGTCGGATTTCCTTAAAAAGTGCTGTGGGCAAGACCCAAAGCAGGAGGGAACTTGTAAATTGGCCGTCGTAGACTAAATGAATGATCGAACTAACCACAGGCCATGTCTTTTCAAGCGTACATCGACAACATCCGGGCAAAGACCGGGAAAGGTCCGGACGATTTTAAACAACTGGCGGAAGAAAAAGGTCTGCTCAAACCCGGCACGAAAGCGGGTGCTATCGTGGCCTGGCTGAAAGAAGACTTCGACCTGGGCCACGGGCATTCGATGGCTATCTATAAGTACTTCAAAGACGCTGGTTTAATATAATTTGCTGGTCTAAATAGACTGATTTGTGTTTGCACCCAGTCGTACACACGTAGACTGGGTGCAAACACAAATCAGAGTTTAACTTAGTGAAGCCAAGTTTAAGAATCTGGCCCCACTAAGTTAAATTCTGTTTCAAGTTTTCCGGAAGTCGGTCATGACGCGAAACTTCAACCCTGGCCAGAGCAGACGGTTAGACCGTCAACTTGCCTTCGATAGAATCGTCCAGGGTTTTGCCCAGAATAGCACCGGCAGCCATTTTTACAAACGCTACCGCATTGCCATGTTTATTGTCCCAGTAGTAGCCTTCCTTGGTGTCTACTTTTATCGCCGTAATGCGTGGGTCATCAATCCCTTCGGTGAACCAGGTTTTAAGAATCGGCTCCCAAAGTTCTTTGATCAGTTCCTTGTCTTTGGATAACGTAGCACTCCCGTAGACACTCAGAAAATCAGAATAATCTGACCCCTGGAACAAGAGTTGAACGTGGCTATCAGCCTCTATCTCTGCGTTTTTGTGGCTGTCGCTGGCGCTTAAGAACCAGAAATTGCCATCTTCATCGACCTTCTGCACCGACATGGGCCTTGTTTTCAGGGGCTCTCCGGTCGTGATCTTCGTGCAGAAATAGCACGTATTGCTTTTGCCAACCAGATCTTTTATTTTCTTTCCGGCTTCGCTGCCCGTCAGGTCTTTGTGATTTTCTTCCGGCTGCTCTCGATTGATGCTGTCCATACTAGTTGAGTTAATTAAAGAATGAGTATTCCTCTACTAACAAAGAATGAAGCGAACCCTCTTTTGAAAAAGTGTAGATGCGTTGTTTTTTTCGTTTAACCCAGTTCAGCAGCAGCGACTGATCTGATTTATCAACATTGTTGTTTCTTTGGAATTCAATTCGTTCGGAACCCTATGAACTCTGGGACGCCAGTAAACCACCAAAACGTGATTGCTATTCGAGAAGCTACAGCCGCCGATTCCGACAAAATCTGGGCGATTATCCGAGAGGTTATTGCCACGGGCGATACGTATGTTTTTGCCCCGGATTCGTCCAGAGAAAAAATGCTGGCCTACTGGCTCGGCGCTGACAGGCATACATATGTGGCCGTACTGGATGACGAAATTGTAGGCACGTTTGTGATCAAGGACAATCAGCCTGATCTGGGTTCACACATTGCCAACGCGAGTTATATGACGTCGCCACATTGTTCGGGGAAAGGCGTTGGTAGAACGATGGGTGAGTTTTCTCTGGAGGAAGCCAAACGGTTGGGTTATAAAGCCATGCAATTCAATATTGTCATCAAAAGCAATGAGCGGGCCGTGCGCCTATGGCAGAAATTGGGGTTTTCGATACTGGGCGAAATACCCGAAGCCTTTAACCATCAAAAGAATGGCCTGACAAACGCGTACATCATGTATCGGAAGCTATAGGTGGAGGCTGCTTTGCCCGATTAACTCAATTGCTGATAAACGTTAGACGACGTAACGTACGGACTTTAGGTTGCTTAAAAACAACAAAAAATGACTCTTGCAGACGTAGCGAAACAGCGCCTGATCAACCAGCAGTTGCTGGGCACTTCATTTCAGTCGGCGACCGAACTGGTTGGCTGGTTTGGGGCGGTGCAGGCGCAGGAATACGCACAAACAAAATGGGGGCTGGGCTTACGGTTACGGCATCTGTTCGATAAAGACGTTGAGCAGGACTTTGCCGAAAGAAGAATCCTGCGAACACACGTACTACGTCCAACCTGGCATTTCGTGACACCCCTGGATATTCGCTGGATGCTGATGCTGACCGCTCCGCGCGTACACCAGGCCAACGCGTTTATGTACCGGAAACTTGAACTGGATAAGCCTATCTTTAATCGGTGCAACGAGATTATTGCCAATACGTTACAGGGCGGAAAATGCCTCACCCGCGACGTAATCAACAACGAATTCAAGAGGCATACTATAAGTGCAGAAGGGTTTCGGCTAAGCTACATCATGATGAATGCCGAACTCGCCGGACTTATTTGTAGCGGCCCACGTCAGGGCAATCAATTTACGTATGCGCTTCTGGAAGAACGCGTTCCGGCAACCGAAGCAATCAGCCGGGACGAAGCGTTGGCGGAACTCACCCGACGGTATTTTACCAGTCGGGGACCGGCAACTGTCAACGACTTCGCAACCTGGTCGGGATTGACCCTGGCCGATTGCCGAAAAGGACTGCAACTACTTGAATCCGAATTGGTGAGGAATACAATTGACCGGGTAGATCATTTCTGCTGTGCTAATTCCGAACGTATTGAACCCGCCGAACATGATATTCATTTGCTCCCGCTGTTCGATGAATGGATCATGGGATACAAAGACCGAAGCGCAACGTTTGACTTTAGAAATAGTCTGACACTAACTCCGCCATTCCGGTTTGGAAACATGATTATGGCGGAAGGGCAAATCATCGGCACCTGGAAACGTAGTGCCGGAAGCAAGTCGATGATAATTGAGGCTGATTTTTTTGCTCCACTGAGTGAAAGGCAACGTAACGCGTTCGACGAGGCTGTCCATCGACTTGAACGGTTCATAAATATGCCGGTTCAGTATAGGCTGATTCAATAACGGTACGTGTTAACAAGTGATCACCTGTATGACAGTGAGTCTATTTTCACAATCTGACACTACTCAATTCAATAGCTTCTCTCAATATTTGATGCTAGAGGTCGCCAAGGAAGGAATGATGCAACTGGAAGTTAGTAAAGTGGCCCTGCAAAAAGCTACCAATCCAGAAGTACGCGAACTGGCGCAGGCCGAAGTCGAGGAACAAACGGGATTATTAGCAAAGCTGAAAGAAATTGCTGACGCCAAAGGAATCACTTTACCGGCATCTCCTGACCCGGAAACCCAGGCGATGGTGACCAAATTACAAGGCATGTCGGGCGGATCACTCGACAAAATGTATGTTAGCGAAAGTGGAGTGAAAGGCCATGAGAAACTCGACAAAGTGATGTCGACAGTTGAATCAACTGCGTCTGATGCTAGCTTGAAAGGCGTTGCCAGAGCGGCTCACCCCCTGGTAAAAACTCATTTAACCGTAGCGAAACAAATTGTGAATAAGCTATAAGCACAGACTACTTTCATACATCAATCAGGGTGGTGACTTATACGGTTACCACCCTGATTGATGTATATAGGTTCTCTGTCATCGAGAATTATATACTTTAGATAAACAGGTCCATTGCCTCATAGAGGACTACTGCTTTTCAACTATAGGTAACCAGGGTGGGTTGGATTTATGGACAAGTGTTCCAGGTTTTCCTAGCTAAACCACAAGGTTATGATTTTAAAAATGGATCGGCTTCCTATTGAGTTGCCCATACCCAAAAACCCATCGGCGAATGATGCCGCAGCCATTCAGGAACTGCTGGGTGGTAAATTCGGCGAAATGTCCACGCTGATGAACTATACCTTTCAGTCCTTCAACTTTCGGGGACGTAAGAAAATACGTCCTTTTTATGATGTAATCGCCAGTATCGCCGGGGAAGAGTATGGTCATATCGAAGTGGTTTCCTATGCCATCAACCTGCTGCTGACGGGTGTCACCAAGCGCGGATATGACCCGGTTTCTGCACCTTTAGCTGATGCCGCTAATGCCCGCAATACGTATCATTACATAGCCAGCGGCCAGGGATCGTTACCTGTCGATTCGATGGGAAATTTCTGGACGGGTCAGAATGTATTCAGTAGTGGTAACCTGAAACTGGACTTGCTGCATAATTTCTTTCTGGAATGTGGCGCGCGGGGCAACAAAATGCGGGCCTATGAGATGGTATCGGACCCAACGGCCCGTACGATGGTCGGTTATTTGCTGGTACGTGGCGGACTGCACATCGTGGCCTATGCCAAAGCGCTGGAAAAACTAACGGGTGTAGAAGTCACAAAGCTCCTGCCGATTCCAGATCTGAGCAACAATGCTTTTCCCGAAGCCCGGAAATTTATGGACCAAAAGCTCCATTTATCTCTATATACGTTTAGCCAGGATGATTATAAGCAGGCTGGTCTCATCTGGAATGGCCCGCACCCCGACGACGGACAGGAATGCTACGTAGTGGAGGGAGCCATTCCTGGTTATCCGGTTCCTGACTTAGAGGAAGAACCCCAGCTTAATGCGCCGGGTGCGGACGATTTCGATCCCCAGGTGTTTGCCGACATGGCGAAGAAAATGGGAATTAAGTACGAGTATTAATAATAAAGCGAGCACCATTTAGTGTATAGCTCGTACTAAACGTAGCAGCTTTCCGGCTGCTACGTTTAGTTTATATCCCTGAGAAGTCGCGCATCGGCGCGGTATGTTATTCAAACGATTTTCGATCGTTAACACTGTAGCTTACTGTTTTTTCGCCCAATCCAGCCGTAGCCGAAGGTTTCCTCTGACCTAGTCAGTTAAGGCCTGGAGCGTTCGTTCAGCCCCGTTACCCACTGGGGCGTTGATAAACGATTGCCAGTATGTTTGGCTATTGTAAGATTTACTTCGCATCGGCCGTTACGTGAAGTTGACTGTTTAGGTTTCCCTCATACGTGTCAGAAATACCTGTAAATTGGTTTGAGCTAAACAAAAGCAGTTGTTTGATTGCCAGAAATGTATCTTGGATCTATGGGTGAACCAGGTAATCAGTCAGGAGTTTCCACTGAATTTTTTGATAAAATAGCCAACCCGCTTCGGCGATAACTGTATTGACAAGCCCTCGGTCTCCAGCCTGGGGTTGCTGGTTATTAATAGATTCATGCTGGCCAATTTCAGATGCATGGATTGTACAGCCGGATACTTCGACCCGAAAGGTGCTACGTGCCTCTTCCGAGAAAAAATGCTCAATCTGGTCTGGCTTATTGGCTGATGGATCCGGGCAGGGTTGAACTGTGAATTCTGCCAGGTTGTCGCTCGTCTGCCGGTGAATGACCCGTACCCAATTTTCTGGCATTGGACCAGGTAAAACAATCTGGATAAAATCCCCGATCTCAACGGGTATATTCGGTTTAGCTCTGCCAATGGGATCATATAGTGCAAAATCGGCGGAAAGGCTGGAAAGAGCAGACCAGCCATTTACATTCAGCAGTTTAACTGTAGAGTTGGCAAAGGCTTCCCTGGCCGCCGATTCGTCTGGATAGGTATGGTGGCTTTCATAAGTCATATCCCTGGTCGCTTCTCCCTGCACGACTTTACTTTCGTGTTGAATCTGCGCAACAACAGCCTTGAGTTTCATACGTGTTTACGGATTAAAGACGTCTCAATTGCCCTGTAGGGTAAGCATTCATTGAGCTTATGGTATAACTCAACCCATTTGGTGTCAATAGACAGTTTGGTAACGGGAAGTAAGGCAATGGTACCAATCGGCTGATTTCTTCTTAATCGAACCCTTCCAGGTGATTCGATTTTTGTGCCTGGAATACTTGTTCGTACCGTTCAGTCTGAGAAACTGGAGTAATAGCTAGTCGGATTTATCAACTTAACTGGAACCACTGCCTCACAACTCTTTGCGTTAACAAGCTGCAAATAGGCTTGCAGGATGTTCATACAATCATGAAGTTTTTTGTTCCCTTCACCATTGGTAGTCTACAAGCCGAACAAGTCTATGGCCGTAGTAAAAAACGGCTGGAGGATATTGGCTTTCAGGTGAGTGATGTACGTATTCAGCAGCTTGCCTTTCAGCATGAAGGTGAACTGATTAATCATCGGGTTGGTGATGTAACCCCGAATGGAGAGATTACGGCTGCTCTTCTCCATAGTGATGTGGGGTACTTTGTGTGTACGTTGGCAGTAGCCAACGAGTCAACTGGACCGATGCCTATCCGGTATACACAATTGATTATGGATTCCAGTATTATGGCCGTCAGCTATTTTGACGCCTTGTAAAGCTCATTACGTTTTAAAATGATGGCGTTACCTCTCTACTAGTGTCTTTAATTTTTAAACGATTGGTATCCAGTTAAACGGATGAAGCGGGGAACAAGCCGTCGCCCTGGTGATTCTCTTAAAAAAAAAGGTAATTAATTGAATGTCTGGCAATTATTGGTTGCAAGGCCGGGCATTAGTCTTTTATAAAAACAACTACATAATCGGTACTAAAGCCGGAATATATACGTATTATGGAACCCTTTAACACCGACACTCCCCAGCCCTTATCGGCCCTTGTTTCCTATTTGTTCGCGCAACGGGAAACCATCCTAAATAACTGGCGAACGGCTTGTCAGGAAGATGCCATGTTAGGTAAAGGCCATTCATTAAGCCGTGAAGAATTTAATAACTTACTTCCGCTGATTTTAGATATTCTGGAGGCACGACTGCTGGGAAAAGCGCCTGAAGCAGAACCGGCCCTGACGGCTCAGGTGCATGGGCTGCATCGCTGGCAAAAATCGTTTTCCCTGATCGATACGATGCAGGAAATAGCCCACTTAACGCAGATACTGTATAATGAGCTGAAGAGTTTTCAAATACTTTTCCCCCAAACAGACGCTCAAATCTTGCTGAATGTCAACCAGAAGATTTCCCAGATCATGCAGGAGGCCATGGAAGGTAGTGTCGTTAAATATGACGAACTGCAACGGCTGGAAGCCAGTCAACGGTCGGCTACCCTTCAGCACGCTGTAGAGAAAATGACCGCCTTATCCCAGGAACAGATCTCTATGCTGCGATCGTCTGCCCATGACCTGCAAGGGGGGCTTGGCATTATTAATGGAGCAGCTTATATGCTCAAGCTGGAGGGGTTATCTGAAGACCAGCGAGTGCAGTATCTGGATATGTTAAGCCGTAATCTGGCAAGCGTTGAGGTAATGCTTACAAGCTTAATGGATCTCTCCCGACTGGAAGCGGGTGAAGAAAAGCGTCAGATTGAATCTATAGACGTAGCGCCCTTCCTGCATGAGATGGTTCAGAGTGGACAAGCCTTGGCTACTGAACGAAAACTGATACTCAGAGCCGAGGGTCCTGCTTCGCTACACGTTGAAACCGACCCCATTAAGCTACAGCGGATTATGCAGAATCTGTTGTTGAACGCCTTGAAATACACCTCCAATGGATTTATTTCGATTTCCTGGGCATTGGAGAACGATGCTCGCTGGATCGTTAGTATCCAGGACTCAGGACCAGGTTTGCCCCCCACACTAACGGGTGTATTGGGTGATCAGTTAAAGCCAACTGTCGAAGCAACCAGTGTGTTGTCCGTTGATGCCGCAGAACCCGTAGCTGTTTTGCCGACCAATGTTCCAACCATTCCTCCACCAGAACAACTGAGTGAAATAAGTTATCAGGCCAAGAAGGGAGAAGGTATCGGATTACAGATTGTGAAGCGATTGTGTGAACTCTTAAAAGCTAACCTGGAAATCGAAAGTATTACGGGCCGGGGTACCTTGTTTCGTATTCGGTTTCCAATACGGTATAGTGACAGACACACAGAGGAATAACAATCATTTCCATGCAGCGTCACGTTACTGTCAACCAAATCCGTTTCACCTATAATATCTTCCTGTTTTACCAAGCGAGATGCCTGTTTAAAACTTGTCCTGGGTTATCTGCTCTCGCCAGCAAAAATGGCTTCACATCCCCAACCTAGTTAACCCTATTCTTAACCTATCAGCTAAGCCTACGTAATGAAGCCATTAATTTATGTAATTGATAATGAGACAGACTACCTACAGTTAGTTCAGTACGTATTTGTTGAATTCTTACCGGATTATTCCGTTTTACTATTCTCCAGTGGTGAGACTATGCTGAGCAGCTTAGTAGCAAGTCCGAAACAGCCAGCTTTAGTATTGCTTGATTTACATATGCCTGGAATGAGTGGTCATCAGACACTCTTGCAGCTCAAGGCCAGACAAGACTGGAAGCTGATGCCAGTAGTCATGATAACTAGTGCAACAGGGCAGGGAGAAATTCAGGCGTGTTACGAAGCCGGAGCCAACTCCTGCCTGGCAAAGCCTATGAATATACCGTCTATGACGAAGTTATTTAAACAGGTCTGTACCTACTGGGTTGATACCAATGGGTCTGCACTAAAAAACAACTGAATTTTTCCTTCCTACAAACCGAAATAAACGTGCTACTGATCCACCAACTTCTTGAACAGCCGTCCTTACTGGCTTACTTCATTGGAGCGGATAATTATGCCTGGCTTCAGTTTCGCAGTGGCGAACGACGGTTACTGGCAAAACCCTTACTTTATTTTGAAGAACGGCTACCGACGTTTATTCGCATTCACAAAACAGCGCTGATTAACCCGACTTGTATTATTAGTGTACACCAGCCTCCCCGCCCCAAAATGGCAGGATCAGTTCGGCTGGTCGATGGTACCGAACTACCCGTGAGCCGTCGGCGATGGAAAGAGGTAGCTCAATTACTAAAAAACGAGAATAACGCGATCGATATTTCTGAACCCTCGTTGTCTATTCAGCCCATTCTGACTCAGAAACAGGTAACACGGCAACAGATACAGGTGATTATGAGTGGTGATACGTTACTGCTGACTGAGCAATGCCTTCGTCAACTGGATATACCCTATACGTTGCAGTCCTCAACAGCGGGCGCAGAACTGGCCTCAGCCTTGCTTCTTTGCCCACCTGATCAATGGCCAAAATTAATTATTATTGATTCCCGAATGAACCGGGCCGATAGTATAATGACGGTCCAAAGGCTTAAAGGCCATGCCCGGTTGCGGGCAATTCCGGTGATTTATCTAATACCACCGTCAGAAAATATGATGCAGGCATACCAACTGGATGCCAATTCCGTGGTTGTTGTTCCAGACGATCCGAGTTCGCTGGTTCGAATCCTCAACCAGATAGTCGACTATTGGTTGAAAACCGTTCAATTAGTTGACTGACCAAACCGCTTTCGACTAAAATAACGAAATCTCAATCTTGGGTAAGGTAACCGTTTCCCACCAATACGTGCGCAGGGTTTGAAAGTAACGAATCCAATCGGAGGCCAGGCGGGGTTTAACTAAATAGGATGAGCACCCACGCTGGTAAGCTTCAGCAACATCAGTTTGGCTGCTCGATTGACTTAACAGCACAACCGGAATTTTACCCATGGCTGCGGGCATCGCTTTAATTTGTTCCAGCAACCGCCAGCCATTTTGGGGTTCGGGCAGGTATAGATCCAGTAGAATTAATTTGGGGTAATTCCACTCTTCGGTGCGACACTGATTGAGAAAGAAAAGGGCTTCGGTTTCAGAAGAGACAAGCGCGGTTTTGACTTCCGGTAAACATTGATTGATAGTATCCTTCATTAAAATTCCATGATCCGGATTATCGTCAATAATTAACAGGTTGGCATTTTTAAAGTTATCCCGAGCGGTTGGGTTATCAGGTAATTGATTCTTCATGAACGTTGCTTGGGTATGTCGTTCACCAAAATTACAACATAAAGTAACTAAAAGCTAGAGACTTACTAGGTAAATAGGGGAGATTTACAATAAGTTGCTTCTATATCGAAAGAGCCGTTACCTCACTTGCAGACAAGCTGAGTTCGTTAAAGTGCTGGCCGATGGGTTGGGTTTATATAAGCTCTCCAGCTAAATAAATTGGCTACCAGCGCCGATCAATCCTAACGCTTTCAACTATGAATTCTACGTCTGAACAGTGGTGGGTCAATTGATCGATCAGCAATTGCCGCTTTCCCGAGTTGTATCGATTATACTCATTTTTGCTCTGCCAATTCGACTAAATCGCTGACTAGTTTAGACGATCCTGCCGATCAGGCAGCCATGGCTTACCCGCGAATCGGGTACAATGGTGTTATTGATGAGCGATTGGACCTGGTATTACTACGTGAGTTGGCCAGCCGCCAGCCCAATAATTTATACTGTTAGGTCCTGTAGTCAAAATAAACCCGGCAACGCTGCCAATCGGCCCCAAGCTGCATTATCTGGTTATGAAGGATTACAACGAATTACCAGCCTATTTCAGCAACTGGCAGGTTGCCATGATGCCGTTCGCGATTAATAAATCAACGCAGTTTATTAGCCCAACCAAAACGCCGGAATATTTAGCGGCAGGTTTACCAGTCGTTTCCACACTAATCCGCGACGTAGTGCAGACTTACGGTGTCTTGATCCCTTAAAAGAGAGCCAGTGAAAAGTAGAGTAAAACAACTAACTTTCACAGGTTTACAAAGGGGAAATGAAAGTAACACAATTCACCGAAGCTCAGATTGTAGCCATTCTCAAACAGCAAGACAGTGGCCAAACCGTCGCGCAGATCAGCCGAGAGCACGGCATCAGCGAAGCTACCTTTTACGGATGGAAAGCTAAGCATATAGGTATGCAGGTATTAGCCTTCAGAAACTGAGGATATATAAAAAATACAAAGGTGATGTTGATTATTTTGCTCGTGCAACTCACAATAAACGGACGATTATGGAAGATGACGATTTCTTCAAAATCGATAGCTTATTACAGGATATAGAATTAGCTGAAAATGGATTAACTTCCGAAAGCTATTTAAGAACCCTGAGTGAAAAATTATCAGATCTTTGCGATAGTGCCGAAACGATAGTGAATTGAAACGAATGGCAAAATTATAGAGCTGTTCAACCGAACTATCAGTTTTGAAAGTAAGGAGTCATTACGTCATATCAGCTATGGAAAACATAACAGATTTTTGACCTCAAGCCGAAACGGGCTCACCAAATGGGTAAGGACGAATTAACACAAAGCAAATTATACAACGGAAAATCAGCTATGGACCAATCGTTTCAATACCTCCAAACTCTCTTTATCATTTTCACTATTTTGGCTTACATTGTAGGTCTAACCTTAGGAGTATTAGGTATCCTAGTCCTACTTAAATACTTAAGAAAGTAGCTAAGTTAATATAACTCCACTTATAGAATAAAGAGTGACCTGATTTTCATTATGATAGCGTACTTACAAACCATTTTCCCGTTGAAACAGCGCCCCCTAAAAATTATCTTGCTGGGGCTAGTCGGGTACGGTATTACTCAGGGCTATCAGCTCAGTGAGCATATTAGTCAGGAAGTTTGCATATGGGTGTCATTGATCTACATGTTGATAGCCTTACCTAATCGGTTATATATCCTAATGATCTATGCGGGTATTCTGAGTTTGTTCTACTGGGCTCAGTGGTAAGTTGAATCCTATCACTTCCTTAATTGAAACATCCTTGTTCAGCTTTTTTCTTTACTGGAAAAAGTAAATAACCTAATGCCACTTATACGACAACTCTATAAGGATTAATTTTTTATCTTAAAATTTAGTCTCCTATTTATGAAATGGAGTCAACTAGAGCGCTGGTATAAAAACACATGGTTTCAGATAAGTCAGCTTTTTTGGTATCGAAATGAAAAAAAGCAAATGAAACACAAAACCAGGAAAGAAGGGATAACTAAGCTAGGGTGGCACTCCGAAATAGGAGGAAAGTAATAAGGTTGAAGTAATCTGGTATTCACTGAGAATGGCGGGTTCTATCGTTTATCCCTTTACGTAATGCCACTTATACAACAAAATTAGATATGAGATTTTCAGTAGTCTGTATCCTACTATTAATGGCTCAATTAGGCTTAGCTCAGTCTCCTACTCGTATTGAGATTCAAGATTCAACTTCATTACATCATATTCACAACTATATCCGAGAAGCGAGAAATTTAGCCTTGATTTCAGATTCAACAGGCATCATCGTTTTTCAATACAATCAGCTTCAAAATGGGTATCAATTCCATTTGAGCGCCATTGATAAAGAACGGACTTCTTACTTTAAAATGTTTGAAGTGCCTTCTCAATATACCTTTATTGATAATGTACTTATACTAATCCGCTACGGGTATGAACGTCATTTAAACTTTCCTCAAGCTTATCATGAAGCAGTTGATAAGTTAGTTGATCGACGTTTTAAACGACTAGAGGAAGACAAAGGGGCTTTTGTCAATTATGTCAAAGAAGCCGATGGAACTGTACACCGGGTAAAATCGCTTATAGCGGGCAATCTTCATAATGAAGTACGCATCCGGGTTTACCCAGATGGCAAAACCGAACTTTTCAGAGATATTTGAGTAATTAGCACAAAGCTAAGATTAGATCTGGCTAGCCTTTTTAGAAGCTCTAGCTTTTTTCCCTTTACATAATCGTAGTGGCTGTTGCAAAAGTCCAGAAGGCGCTTGTTCGTCTTTTGAAACGTACATATTATAGAAGTTACCAGTCCCTTTGGTATCCAGCCTTCCGACAATCACTTCCGACGAACTTTTACTTAGATCCACGTTAGTACTTAAGTGAAAGTGCTCTCTTGCCCTGATAGGAAGGTCATGTATAGCATCTCGATTCAATTCGGCAATTCGGATTATAACGCCTGTGCCCGTGGCAGCTGGCTTAACGTAGCGGATCGTTTGGCCCTGAGCCAGCAGGCCCGTGCCGAGCAGTAGTACGAGCAGGCTGAGGGCTCCCGTTCTAAAGTGGGTAAAGAAAGGTAAAGAAAGCGTCATACAGATGCGTTGAAACAGACAGTTACTAAAGAAAGAAAACGGTAAGGTGAATCGCTGCGGGGGTGGTCAAGGCCCGCGGCCCGCGCAGGGGCGTGTAGACAAGGGAAGCATTTAGCAGGGATCAAGTAAAAAAAGATCAAGATTCGACGGCCGCCAATCCCGGCTTACTCTCTTCTAATGAGGATGGAAACAGAGAGCCCTTTTGGGTGTCGAATGAGTGGGCAAGTTTAGCCCAAAGCGGCCAGATCGATGTGTAGATTTCGCCCAAATAGGTGCAGATTTTGCTCAACCCAGTGCATTTTTGTTACACCTTAACCAAAAAGTGAAAAAGAAGGAGTCGATTTGTTTCATTCGTTCAGGAAAACAAACTTGATCTGTCCAGGTTAACCTAGCTGTGAGTCTATGTTCTTGCCGTGTTAAACCTCACTACCAGGGCAGAAGGAAAGCTCTCTATTTATAGTAATGATCCAGCACGGGGTATGATGGCAGCAATCGAATTGCCTACTGGGTGCACGTATTAAACTAAGGCGCTAACTAGAGTTGACAGCCCATCCTCCGAGTCAGACAATAAGTAATCACCATTGGCAAACGATCAGCCTGATCCTTGCTTTCCTGTTAGGCATCAACTCATGGGCCGGAGGTCAACACTTTGTGGCCTCCGTTCAGCGGTATGGCCCTGAGAATGGTCTGGCACACCGCGAAGTAAATGCCATTCTTCAGGATCGTCGGGACTTTATGTGGTTTGGCACCAAGCTTGGGCTCAGCCGCTTCGATGGGGCTAGGTTCACTACGTATACTAAGGAAAGCAACGGGCTTGATTTTGACGATATTCATTCCATCGCCCAGGATGCCAACGGGCTGTTGTGGCTCATGGGTCCCGTGGGGAAGTCAGCCATCACCCTGTTCAACCCAGTGACGGGCGTGGCCACCTCCTTCGAGAAGCGCTTTCATCGGACCCGACCCATGCACCCCCCCTCGGTAAAGCAGTTTCTGCTGAGTAGCGCAGACGGAGCCATTGTTTTTATTGATTACCAGCCAGCCAGACTGAATGTTTACCATCCTAGAACGGGGTTGCGGATGGTGTCATTCCCCCAGTACAAGACCCTGGTGCTGGGGGCCGTTACGGCTCGGAATACCGTTTGGGCTTTTGCCGACGAAACCAGGCTGGTCGAATTGACGATGGATGGGCGCGTGCTGCAAACCAATGATCACCCAAGAGCACTCTATGCCTGTTTAGGCCAGCCCAATGCCGATGCGGAGTTCTTTTGTCGGTACACAACCTCAAATGATCCATCCGATCCTATAGACAAGCTGTATAAAGTTGACCGAGCTGGGCATGTTCAGACACAATCTCCGGAGCCCATCGAATCGGAGAAAATACAGTATCCACTCGCCTACGTCTTTGATCAGAGTGGGTTACTCTGGAATGGCTGCCAACTGCGTGACTCCACCGGAAAAACCGTTCTTGATATCACCAACCAGTTGCCCGGCGGCCTGATTGACGACCGAAGTTTCTTTGTTGACAAAAATGGAGGTATGTGGATGGGGACCAGCTTTGGGCTCTACCATATTCGGGTGGGTAAAAACTACTTTCATCGCTTGTTCTATAAATCTGGTGATGGGGAAAAACCTGCCGTTCGGGGAATTACCGCTGTGGGGAGTACGCTCTATACGAATCTGGAAAATATGGGGCTATTCAGCAGTACGTATTCGGGTGGAGATGCTCGTCAGCTGCTGGTTAAGCAGGACGTTTTCAACAGTTTGAGCGATACGTTGGGCGCAAAGTTGTACTTAGGTCAGGGAAATACCCTGGTGGGGTATGATTACCAAACCACGAAAACCACGGTAATGCTTATGCCCAGCCTGGGGACGATATGGACCATGCATTCATTTTCGGTCAGCCCGTATCGGCTGCTCGCGGGTGGCGACCCCGGTTTGTGGCTGGTCGATCCGCTCACACAGCACGTAGTACCGTTCAGGAATTATAACCAGTTTCCCGAATTAACCCGGGCTCATGTCCTTCATATTGGCGCTGACCGACAGGGTACGCTCTGGTTGTGCGCTACTACGGGACTCTACACGGTCGATCCCCGAAAGGGCGTTACGGCTCGCTACTGGCGGGGTGGAAGCGGGCCCTTTAAGCTACCCGTCGACAGCTACCAGCATTTTTACCAGGACCCTCAAGGGCTGTTCTGGCTAGCTACGGCCAATGCCGGACTAGTACGCTGGGATCGCGTCCGGTGTCTCTACCGCCAGTTCAGGCGGGCCGACGGGCTGAATAACGATAATATTTACGCGGTGTACGCCGACCGGCGGGGCCACCTATGGCTCAGCAGCGATAACGGCATCATGCAGTTCGATCCCGTCCGGCTCACCACGCGGACTTATACAGTGCAGGAGGGCATCTCCCACAACGAATTCAACCGCATCGCCCACTATCAGGATGCGCGGGGGCGGCTCTATTTCGGTGGGTTGAACGGGGTGACGGCTTTTGACCCGCGTGATTTCGAAGCCGAATCCCCAATGCCCTCTCTGCCCCTTCGTGTGGTTTCCTTCCGCCAGTTCGACGCAGACCGCAATACGCTGGTCGACAAGACCGGGGAACTACTCAGGACCGGGCAGATTACGCTACTGCCCGACGACTGGAGCAGTATTCTTGACTTCGCGCTGCTTAATTACACCGATGCCCAGAAAAATACGTACGCCTACCAATTTAAGGGGGTCGATAATACCTGGCGGTATCAGACGGAGTCCTCGCTGCGGCTGGGCAACCTGCCCTACGGCGACCATGAACTGCTGATTCGGGGGCAGGCCGCCGACGGCCGAATGTCGTCGGCTACGCTATCCATCGGGGTGCACGTACTGCGGCCGTTTTACCTGCGCGGCTGGTTTGCCGTTGCCCTGGTGTTCCTGTGGCTGGGCGGGGGGTGGGTTTGGGGACGGTGGCGAGACCGGCGACACCAGCGGGCACAGATCCGGCTGCAAACCCAGATCAACGAGGCCACCCGGGTCATTGCCCGGCAGGCCCAGGATCTGCAACAGCTCGACGAGACCAAATCCCGTTTTTTTGCCAACATCTCCCATGAGTTCCGCACGCCCCTGACGGTGATTCTGGGCATGGCTGACAATCTCCACCAGCAGGCTGCCCCCCAACTGCGTCAGTCGGCCATCCTGATCGAACGCAACGGCCGCAACCTGCTGCGTCTGATCAATCAGATTCTGGACCTCTCCCGGCTGGAGGCTGGCCAGATGCCGATCAAACTCGTGCGAACCGACCTAATCCGCTTTATCCGCTACGTCGGTGAATCGTTTCAATGGCAAGCCCAGGCGAAGGGGGTAGACCTGATCGTACATGCGGAGAAGGACGTCTGTGAGGCCGACTTCAATCCGGACAAACTACAGGACATCCTGGCCAACCTGCTGGGAAATGCCCTCAATTTTACCCCGCCGGGGGGGGAGGTCAGGTGTGAGGTAGCTATTCAGACCCGCTGGCAACCGCTTGCCCCTGCGGGCTACCACGAAGCACTGACGCCCACAAGTCATCTAAATGAGCCATGGATTCAGATCACCGTCAGCGATACCGGTCCCGGCATTGACCCGGCCAGTCTGACCAAGATTTTTGACCGCTTTTATCAGGCCCGGCCTGGATTGGCTGGGCCGCACCAGGCCGGGCCACCTCAGGCCGAATCAGTCCGTGGTGGTACGGGCATTGGTCTCTCGCTGGTGCGGGAGTTGGTTAATCTGATGCAGGGTGGCCTGGCCGTTCGCAACCGTCCCGGACTGGGGGGGGGCGGACTGGCGGGACCTGGTCTTGGCACTGAATTCGTGGTCCGTCTGCCTCTAACCCGGCAGGCACCCCTGGCTGACGATGTACGGCCCACCCCTGACTCGGGCGAAATGGACGAGGGGGGCAGATCCGATCCGGAGGAGGCTCCGGATCGCCCTATGTTGTTGCTGGTGGAAGATAATAACGATGTCGCCACTTATATCCAGACCTGCCTGCGGGAGGATTACCAAATCATTCGGGCCGAAAACGGGCAGATCGGCATCGACCTGGCCTTGGCCACTACACCGGACCTGATTCTGAGCGATGTGATGATGCCCGTTAAAGACGGATTTGAACTCTGCGCTACCCTGAAGAACGACGAACGCACCAGCCATATTCCGATTGTATTGCTCACGGCCCGGGCTGCTGTGGACGACCGGATGGCGGGCTTACGGCGGGGGGGGGATGCGTACCTGGTGAAGCCGTTCCAGCGGGAAGAACTGCTGCTTGTGCTGGGTAATCTGCTTCAGACCAGACGGCTGTTGCAGCGCTATTACAGCCAGCGAGCGCTGGGAAACCAGCAGCCTAGTCCGGGTCTCGCCGGTGAGACTGATACGCGGGAAGACCAGTTTGTGGTGAAATTACGAAGTACTCTGGAACGTCATCTGGATAACGTGGCCCTGGATACGAACATGATCTGTGAGTTGATGGGCATGAGCCGGAACTCGTTGTACCGCAAGGTAATGGCGCTGACAGGCCTGTCGGTCATTCCTTACCTGAGGGCTCTTCGCCTACAAAAAGCTGAAGAGTTACTGCTAAATTCAACGTTGAGCGTTGCCGATGTTGCTTACGCAGTGGGCTTCGACAATCCTCGGTATTTCAGCCGGGTTTTTTCGGAAGAAAAAGGGGTCTCCCCTAGTAGCTTTCGGGATATGGAGTAACCGATCTGCCTTTCCCATTCGTTGGAACAGTTCTGCCTTTTGCCGAGCTACACTCTTCTCTGGTAGTTTTGCCAAATCGTACGAATGTTGGCACCCCCCCCCCAATTTACTGTCTTTTTTAACGCCCGAATACTGATGCATCACATGAAAGCTCCCTAGTCTCACTTTTGAGCTTTCATGTGAGAAATAAACCATATACAATCTGCCAACCTTAGTTAAAGCTTTGCCGAAATGATTGGGGGGATAGACCGGTCTTGCTCTTGAATAACTTGCTGAATGATTGTGGGTATCCAAATCCTAATTGGTAGGCTATTTCGCTGACTGACAATTCAGTGGTGGCTAAGATTTCTTTAGCGCGCTCAATCAGCTTTTCGTGAATATACTGCTGGCCAGTTTGGCCAGTTAGCTGCTTCAGACAATCGCTCAGGTAGTTAGGCGACAGGTTCATATGCGACGCCAGGACATTGACAGTTGGTAGGCCTTGCTCGGCTGCGTTTCGCACCGATTCATTGAGTATGCGTTCAACTCTACTCAGCAACTCGCTGTGTCTGGGTTTACGGGTAATAAATTGCCGATTATAATATCGATTGCAGTAGGTGAGCATCAAATCCACATTCGATAAGACCACATCCTGACTATACCTATCAATAGGCAAATTGTACTCTTTTTCAATTTGTTGAAAGATGGTATCAATCGATTGTTCCTCATCTTCCGACAGGATTAGAGCTTCATTAACAGCGTATTCGAAAAAGGCATAGTCCTTTATTCTCTTCCCTAAGGGAAAAGTTCTGAAAAAATCAGCGTGAATAGTCAACAACCAGCCGGATTTGGCCAATACGTTGCCAGGTTCCAGAATACTGACCTGCCTGGGGGCAAAAAAAGACATGATGCCTTCGTCAAAATCATATGGGGTTTGACCATACTGAATTTTGCCGGGACAGTCTTTTTTCAATACGATTTGGTAAAAATCAAAAATCAAACGCACCCGTGCATCATTGTTTATTCTTGGCAAGTCCTCAAATCGCAGAATGCTAAACAACGGATGCTTCGGCTTACCAATGCCCAATGCTTTATGGCTTTGTGCAATGGTATCTATGTTGAGGGTTGTTAGGGTATCTTTTTGCATGGTAACTCGGCTCACTGACTCATTTGCTTTCGTTTTCGACTGGCAAACATCCGGGCGATGGTGGCATTAGGTATCAACGCTCCCAGCCGCACTGCCCAGGCATTAAAGCGGCCTGATACGTGAAAAGTTTCTTTCTTTTTCCAAGCCTGGATCAGTTCGATGGCAACCTGTTCAGCCGTCTGCGTATAAGCCCCATCAGTCAGGGCTTTGCCCCAGGCATTATCGTTGGCAGGAGTATTCATAAAATTGGTACTAGTGAAACCGGGACTAAACAAAAGCACCCGAATGCCGTATGGTTTGCACTCTTGGGTAAGGGCTTCCGTAAACGACCGTACAAATACTTTGGAAGCCGCATAAACAGCCATATAAGGGCTTGGAAAAAACGCGGCTAGCGAGGCTACGTTGATGATACCACCCTTATTGTTGGCGATCATATCGGGCAGAAAAAAGTGACACAGAGCCACCAGGGAAGCATTGTTCAACTGCAGCATTGCCAACTCAGCTTGCAGATCATTTTTTATAAACTCACCATTGGAGCCAATGCCTGCATTATTTACCAATAGGGTAACTGTCAGCTTTTTTTTTCGACATTCTTCAAAAACCTGCCCGGCCGCATCGGCCTTACTTAGGTCTGCCGGAATATATTGAGCCTGAATGCCATATGTTTCAGTGAGTTGTGTACAAAGCATTTCGAGTTTGTCGGCACGGCGGGCTACTAGCAACAAATTATGTTTTCGTACGGCCAGTTGGGTGGCCAGGGCTTCGCCGATACCGCCTGAAGCTCCGGTTATTAAGGTAACATTCATATCTTGTTCTAAGTATGAGGCAAATTTGAGATAGGTCGTACTAAAAACCGTGTTCAAATAGCGGTTCGTTGTGTTCAAATCATAGATGATCCTGGGATAATTTTACTTCCGGTAAGGCAATAGAAGTATTGTATTGTGCTTGCAGAAAGGATTAACCAAGCCGTTGGACGAAACCTTAGTGGCAACCTAAGATCAATTACTAAATTGCACTGCCCTAAACAACTTAGTCGAATTGTACATAAAGTGCTAGTGTCTCACCTTTGGGAGCGTTTTTTTGAGACAATTATCTTTTGATAACTGTCAACACTAATCCATAGTATACGATCTTCCACAATCGAATGTCCAATCAAATAGACTAGCCATTACGTCTTTTACAAACCGATCAGAAGCTCACCCGGTGTTATAGCCTCACAAGACAGCGGCAATAGTCCTAATTCTAAACACACAGCAGGGTTTACAACTTATTTTCCTGAAGGGTCATTATTCGCGGCTGAAGATGTACCCAGCTAGTCAACGCTTGTTATGAAAAAAATAGCCTTAGTAGTCGGTGTCAGCGGTATTACTGGCAGTAATCTGGCCCAAAGGCTGCTCGACCAGGAGTGGACCGTGTATGGACTGGCCCGTAATCCCGCCACAGAGCTAAACGGATTGATCCCCATCGCAGCGGACCTGTTGCGTATGGATAGTCTGAAGGCGGCCTTGTCTGAAGTTAGTCCCACTCACGTGTTTATTACCAGTTGGATGCGCAACGAAACCGAAGCTGAAAACATCCGGGTAAACAGCCTGATGGTTCGCAACCTGCTGGATGCGGTTAGGCCAACCAATACTGTGCAGCACGTGGCGCTGGTCACTGGACTTAAGCACTACCTAGGTCCGTTTGAGGCTTATGCCAAAGCCGGCACACTACCTATAACGCCGGTACGGGAAGAACATCCCAGACTGGCGATCGAGAATTTCTATTACGCTCAGGAAGATGAAGTGTATGCTGCGGCTGAACGGGATGGCTTTACCTGGAGTATTCACCGGCCGCATACGGTAATTGGCAAAGCCGTGGGCAACATGATGAACATGGGCACCACGCTGGCCGTCTATGCTTCCATCTGCAAAGAAACCGGCCGACCCTTTCAGTTTCCTGGTTCCGACGCCCAGTGGAACGGGCTATCAGACGTAACGGATGCCCGGGTTTTGGCCCAGCATATGATCTGGGCTGCGACCACCGAAGCCGCCCGTAATCAGGCCTTCAATGTTGCCAACGGCGATGTGTTCCGCTGGAACTGGCTCTGGCAGCAGCTTGCCAACTGGTTTGGCCTGGAAGCCAGAGGCTTCGATGGGACGATACACCCCCTTCAAGCCGCCATCGGAGCCGACGCGACGCTGTGGCGCGCTATAGCGGCCAGCCACAAGTTGAAAGAACCCATGCTAGAGCGTCTGGCCTCGGCCTGGCACACGGATTTAGATCTAGGCCGTCCCCTGGAGGTGATGACGGATATGTCGAAGAGCCGAAAGCTGGGCTTTACCGTTTACCAGGATACGCGGGATTCATTTATTGATCTGTTTGTCAGGCTTCGGCAGGAAAGGTTGATCCCGTAACGCTATTACGACACATCCGCAAGCCTGGTTTATTTTTAAGCAGGTCAAAAGCGGGCGTAACAGGTTACTCCCTTCCTCCATAACGACGTACCTGCTGAATGGCAATGATCTTGTTCCGAGTTCTAGAGTTACTACGCAAACGAATCATGATAAATTGGGCTGGAATAAAATGCGCCAGCAGCATCAGTTAACAACCGAAAAAATCACCGCCTAACCAGGCTAACCCATGACTAAAAAGCGAGTATTTTTTACCGGCGGATCGGGCAAGGCCGGTAAGCACGTCATTCCCTACCTGCTCGACCAGGGCCATACCGTGTTGAATGTCGACCTGATGCCCCTGGATTATCCGGGGGTCAATAATCTGGTCGCTGATATTACCGATTCTGGCCAGATGTTCAATGCCCTGAGTTCGTACGCCCGCTTAGATGAACTGGAGCCTGGTACCGGCGTCCCTACGTTTGATGCAGTCGTTCATTTTGCCGCTGTGCCCAGAATCTTGCTCAAGCCCGATAATGAGACGTTTCGGGTCAATACGATGGGAACTTACAATGTAATTGAAGCGGCCGTTAAACTGGGCATCCGAAAGATTATTATTGCCTCCTCCGAGACAACCTACGGTATCTGCTTTTCCGATGGCCAAACCAACCCGCACGTCTTGCCGCTGGAGGAGGACTACGCCGTCGATCCCATGGACAGCTATGGCTTGTCCAAGGTAGTCAATGAACAAACAGCCCGTAGCTTTCAGCGACGCTCAGGGGTAGATATCTATGCCCTACGGATCGGTAATGTGATTGAACCCCACGAATACGCCGAGTTGTTTCCTGCTTATTTTACCCATCCTGAGGTGCGACGCCGGAATGCCTTCAATTACATCGATGCCCGGGATCTGGGCCAGATTGTGGACTTATGTTTGCAAAAAGAGGGGCTGGGTTATCAGGTGTTCAATGCCGGTAACGATCACAACGGGGCCATTCTTCCCAGCCTGGAGCTGGTGGAACGGTTCTTCCCGGGAGTACCCATCAGTCGGGCCTTGGGGACTTATGAAGCCTTATTTTCCAATCGCAAAATCCGGGAAGTGCTGGGCTTTAAGGAACAACACAACTGGCAAAAATACGTGACCTGGGGGGCGTAAGGTACAAGGGGTTTTTTGTCCATTTGGATACTGTTGGCAAATTCCGTCTGCTACGCATTGAGTTAGACAGATGTTAAAACCAGCGTATATTCAGACGTTGTTGGCATTCAGCTATTGCTGGTTTAATCTATGCTGTTGCCAAATGGATAATAAGACGAAAAAGTCAGCCGGGAGAGAAAATATATAATTACCAGTCACAGCAATCATAACCACACATATGAAGCTGAGGATTAGGAGACCTAAATTGTTAATTTTCATAATTGACAAAGATTTAGATGTCTTACAATGTGTTATGTATCAGCCAAATTACGAAACTTCTAGCTAAATGCTGTTTCAGTGATAGCCCCATCTATGAAGCAGATACATGAATGCTCCTTCGTCTCATTTTGGGGAGCGTTTTCTAAGAATAGGGTACATGAAGCTTCTAGCTCAATCAACGGTTATTTTCATAAGCATGTGAATAGTAAAGCATCTTTCATAGAATTTAATTATTGTAAATTAGTTAAGAGCGTTCACTTCAATTGCTTGTCAATCGTCTCCGTAATGATACTAGCCGAGGGGCGAACTGCATTGACGTTGATTAACTTCCCTTGCTGATCAATTAGTAGATAGCGGGGAATAATACTGAACTGATAGGCCTGCCAGAAAGCATTGAAACTTTCACCAGGCGGGATATTGATATGAATGCCCTTAAAAGTAGAATCTGCACCCAACATTTTCTGCCAGGCCTGTTGATCCCGATCAATTGATACGTCCCGATCAATTGATACGTATAGAAAAGCGACCTGGTCCTTTCGGGCAAACCGTTATTGCAACTGCTTGGCGGCTGGGAACTCTTCCCGGCAAGGCATACACCAGGTGGCCCATACATCCACATACACTATTTTACCTTTCAAATCTGATAGAGACACGGATTGACCATCTGGGGTAACTCCAGTAAAGTTAGGGGCAACTTGACCCGGTGCTAACGCTTGCCATTTGGTATACTTTTGCTGAATCGTGGGAGCATATAACCCATAATCAGGCTCCTTATTAAGGGTAATCCGTACAGAATCTGTTCCTGGCGTCAATCCCTGCATACTAAGAGCCATATCCACTTGTTTAGCCTGTAAATAAACACGAATGGGGTCTGGTAGTTTTTCTTAAGAATTTGCTGATTGGCTAAACGCGGTAGGTTATCAGTTATAACTAAGCTTTGGTCTTTGGATTTACCCGCAAATAAAGACGGGATAAGGGCGGCTTGCAGATACATGGTCAAGACAAAACCATATTCATACATATTCGCTCGAAGCAAGCTTTCATCAAAGGGTACTTCATCCGTGACATGGCTTAATGCGGCTGGTGGTGGCGTGTTGGGGGGGATACGGGTAGAAATGGGCCATACTATAATTCAACTTGTAAGCTAGCAGTTGCATTGCATTCTTTTGGGCCAATAGATGGCTAATCTGAGCTGACTCCTCCCTTGTCGTCAGTGTAGGCTTAGTCAGACGAGTGTAAGCTTTTTGAACTGAATCAAGTCGATTCACAAATGCCTGAGGCTCTAGTTGAAGGATGTGTTTACCATTTTTTGTCTCATAAGAACGCCAAATAGTGGCTATTTGCGTTAAATAGGTGGCCACGGGAGCGCCTGGACCTGAAAACTGAAAGGGAATCAAGTTTTGCTTGGTATAGCTAATTTGTAAGCTGTCTCCAGGGCTTACCAATAATGGACATAGCTTGTCACCGATCTTTACATCAATAAATTGACGCTTTGTCAGGGGCAACTTTATCACCATTGGCGTATTACCAGCGATTTGGATTGACTTAAGTTCAACGGGCTGAAGTGTAAGTAGATGGTTCTTCAAGCTTATCTGATGGCTCAACGGAACTGCTTTCGCTTCTAGAGAAGGCTTTTACTATCTTATTTTTGGTATCCACATCCATCTTGTATAACAACTTGGTATCCAATCGCTGAAATTGCTGGGCACTAATACGTTTGCCATCCAAGTAATAGCGCATTGTATCAGCCGGAGAAACTTGACGAAGATTTATGGGCCGTCGTGTAGCGGCTTGAGCGGTCATACCCGTTGAAAGACCTATCAGGCCGATTAGTAAACAGGCGATTAATTCCTTCATGATGGAGGGGTAAGCAATTACAGAGAATGAAGGGAACGCAATGCAATTATAACTAATACTTTAGTTAGTATATGAAAAATTATAAATAAATTTGTAATTGTACTAGATGGGCTCATATACATCGATAATTCAGTTAAACGTTGGCCAACGTGCAACAGGATTTATCTGTTTCAAGAAACGCCCGAATATTGAAGCATAATAATCCGTAAGCTTCGTTGTCTCAAGCAAGAGTGATTTGTGAGACGTAGTTAGAAAAGGGGTTGAAAAGCAGCAACCTTGCTGACCTTAGTATATAAGCTCACCACTACGTTATTGCCTGTTGTGTTAACCCGACGCCAATGAGTGTTGATGGTGGGCGCTAAACGCCACTAAATATGCGTACCTGAACCTTTACACATCCCTTTGGTTGGGCTGCGGGCTTGACTTCCAGCCGTGCGGCCTGTCGCCTGCAACATGTCTATGCTGAGCAAGGCCGGCATCACCAAGTTACTGCTCAAACCGCGTTTTGTCTGGAGTTGAGTTCTTTCTTGATTGCTTTTAAATGGTTCCAGTTTAGAAATAGGATTGGCATAAAGGCAAAAGGAATTACGCCCAGACCTATGCTCGTGGCATGAAGTCCTTTTTTGCTTGCCAAAAGCACTACCATAATTAGCAGTGCCAAAAGCGCCCCAGCCAACATACCCGTTGCGAGCTGGGTTGTTTTTTTTTGGTTGAGCCAAGCCTCATTGCTCATCTCCTGGATTTTCCGGTTTTTCATCTGACTAAGTTAGGGTTAAGAAAAGTTACTGTACTGGGGGCGTTTAATGAAGCAATGTATCAATGAGTATTTAGCTTGATGTTTTCGTACTTTGGCGAATATAAAGATGATTTTACAACGTAGCGTATAACCATCAGTACACACGATCATTCATGTCTGATAACAACCCATCGACGGCTTCGCAGCTTACTCCCGACCAGCAAGACAAGCTTCGGGAATTAACCACTCAGAGCTGGAACCTCGAATTAGCCATCTCCGGGGTGGCCATGTTCGCCATCCTGCAATTGCCCGATTTGCTAGAGTCAGCCTTTAGCTACATCCGCTACAATTACATGACCCACACCGAGGGTGCAGCGGTCATGTTACCCACGATGGTATATAGCCTGATACGGGCCATGTGTCACGTCTTGTTTGCGGCCTTTCTGGCCAATTTTGTGATGCGGGCGTTTTGGGTGGGTCTGGTAGGTCTCTTAGCCGTTTTTCCGTCGGGCATCCACTACGACCGTATTCCCTTCTCTACGCCTTATGCCCAGCAACGACTAGCCGACGAGTTTGGCCCACTGGACCGCTATATTCTCTGGCTCGATAAACGGTGCAACGTCGTGTTTGCTCTCGCGTTTCAGTTCGTGTTCCTGCTGGTGGTCGTTGCCATACTCTACCTGCTGGGTTTACTGGTCTACTTAGTGGTTCAACCCAACGTGACCCCCAACGTCTGGTTTGGGGTCAAAGTTGCCTTAGGCATACTAATGACCTTGTTCTTCTTAGCTTCTATGGTGCTGAATCAGAAGAAAATAAAAGAGACACCCAGGGGCATTCAACTTAACTACCGGTTTACCAAAGCAGGACGACTGATGATGCTGGGTATGTACAAACACTCGTCCTATGTCACTAACACGTTCTACGCCAATATCCGGCCCGGCAAATTAATTCAGACGGCAGCGATTTTCGTAGTAGTATTTTTTGGGGTGTTCTTCCTTGAATACGCCAACGATATCTCGCGTACCAGTGGACGGATGCCTCTTTTTAACAGCCGACATCTTTACTCGGCCCGTGTCGATAGTCTTTATATCGAGCCTACAGCTTATGACAACCAGCGCCCCGAGGGAGCGTTTGTTAGCACGGCTTCCATCCAGTCAGACGTGATTCGGGAACCCTATTTGCGCTTGTTCATTGCCTATCCCAAAGCGCTTGATACGAAGCTCAAGCAGGTTGCCCCCGAACCAGTCTGGAGCGATACGCTGTCGAGGCAAGCGCGTCGGCAACAGTATGCTATCTGGAGCAACCAGCAGATTAATAAGCTGATTCGCATTACCATTAACGATTCGACCTGTGCCCAACCTGACTTGCTATTTACCAAAGCCGGGATTCAGGAGCAAAGTGGCTGGCAAACGGTGGTAGTACCGGGCAATCTGAAAGTAGGCCACAACCTGCTCCGCGTGGCCCTGCAAGACCCCCGAAAAAAAGAAGCCGATGAACTGGTGACGATTCCATTCTGGTACGTACCTGAACCCTAATCTAGTCGCCCTTACTTAGCCAGCCTTATCTGCTTCACACCCAGATAGCCGCTTCCTACTGAACACGAGCGGCTATTTAACGTGAGTTATGGATAATTTACCCCAGAGGGACGGGCGGCCGCTGCCGTGATATGTTTATAGATATAAGAGGTTCATTATCATATGCATGCCTGAGGGGTAGGTTTATCACTTATAAACATGAGATGCCTACCGGCATCGTACTAAAAAAGCTTCACCAACCATAATTTACGTTTGAGACATTAGTGGCTCTTTTAGGGGAACGACCTGGTGTCGTGGTGGCCGACAGTGGGTGTTTCGCCATCCGTTTTTTACAAACCATCTATGATCGCTTTTCTATTTTGGTCACTACGCTCTACCTTGAAACGGTAGGGCCGCGAACGATTCCTTCCAGACCACCGAAACGGCAATAAATGATATGGCGGGTTTTTGGGCTGGCAGGCTCACCTACCGTCGTCGGAAACCCTCTATCGAGCTGACTTCTGCACTCGTTAAAGAACTTACCGACCTAAGGGGTAATATGATGTTGCTTTACACAATCTTAGATCGGGTGAGTGCCTATTTACTGGTAGCCAGTGGCACTTTTCAAGTCATTACGTACGATAATTTCACTAATCAGCGGTAGCTAGACAGTTCAGAGGTTTTTAAGGCCACGTTTCAATTTTGTCTATCCCTCAAATGCAGTAATTTGGCTTTCATGGAACTGCGGGTGGCATTGGATTGATTTGGTCGTCAACCCTTTAATAGTCGCTGATACCCATTTAGACCTACTCCTTAGTTATAAAGTGTAAATACCCAAATCCAATCGTTTTCTAATGCAATTATTAGATTTGTTTAATTTATGGCGTCTTTAGTCATATATTGTATTTGTTTTTAGTGCCTGATATAAATAATGTTAGTATTAATCTAGCCTATATTGCTAAGATACAATCGGGCTATTTGACAGTAAAAACGGTAAACGGACTACTTAAGAAAAGAATTAATTGCACAAAGACCTCCGGTGAACGAACAGCAACTTTGGACCGCTTTCCAATTGGGCGATGAAGAGGCTTATACGCAGCTATATCAGTTGCATATTCGGGCCATGTATCGCTACGGTATGAGCCTGGTTGCCGCTTCAGAAGCGTTTGTATTGGACTGTGTGCACGATGTTTTTACGGAATTATGGGCTAAGCGAACCAAACTGACAATCCCCGATAACATTCGCCATTATCTGCTAAAAGCACTTAAGAATCGGATTATGCATTTGCTTGAGCGGAAAGAGCGCCCCGCCAAATCTTTAGACGAAACCGATTACGAAGCACTTTGGGCGGAACCCAATGATCTGGAAATACTTGAAGAACTCGAAGCGGCCAGTACCCGCCAGGAACGACTTCAGCGACTCATCGCCCAATTACCCCCACGTCAGCAGGAAGCCCTGAAGCTGCGCTTCGTTGAAAACATGGACTATAGCCAGATTGGTGAAGTGCTGGCTGTTAATCAGCAGTCAGCCAAAAACCTCGTTTTCCGCGCTGTTGAGAAATTACGAAGCTGGTTTGTTCTACCTATTTTAACTATTTTAACTTTTTTTAGAATTTAGTGAGTACGTTTTTAAAAAGTTGTCATCTACTGACAAATTCAGTAGCCAGTGCAACCTAATTACGAGACTTTTTCAGCCGCCGACTTTTTAACGGATGACGCCTTTGTCAACCATCAGCTTAGACCGACGATCCAGTCAACCCATTTTTGGGAAAACTGGTTTGACCAGCACCCGAACCGGCAGCGGGAATACCAACAGGCCATTGATTTAGTAACCGCCATTCGGCTAGGCCTTGACGCCTATGCACAAACCCAGTTACCTGAAGAAACGATCCACCAGCTCTTAGTCCGGATTCGAGAGACAAATACCCAAATACACAAGACCGTAGTTCCCGTTCGCCGGGTAGCTTGGATGTGGTGGGCGGCTGCAGCCTGCGTTATTCTAGCGCTGGGCATTGGAATCTGGCAGCAAATCAGTCATCAGACATCTCCGTATGAGCAACAGCTGGCTACGTTAACGAAAACGGTTTCCGAAAAAATAAATACCACTCAACAGGTCCAGATCATTCGCCTGCCCGATCAGTCGGTGATCTCGCTGACTCCTGAGAGTCGGGTAAGTTATTCCGCTGATTTCGGCCAGCAAAATCGGATGGTATACCTGTCGGGTGAAGCGACCTTTGCCGTAACCAGGGATGCTAGGAAACCCTTTCTGGTACATGCCAACGAAGTGGTGACGAAAGTGCTGGGGACAAGATTTACAGTGAGGGCGTTTGCAAAAGAGAACCGGGTACGGGTTCAGGTACAGTCCGGTCAGGTATCGGTTTACCACAATGAGTCATCCCCATCGACTACCAGACAAAAAGGGGTTATGCTGCTACCTAACCAGCAGGTTGTCTTTAACCGAGAAACGGCTCAGTTTGATAAGATGCTGGTGGAGGCCCCTATTCTCGTCACCAGTCCGATCCGGCCAAAGAAAGCGCCTGCTTTTGTGTATAACGATACACCCATTCCTCAGGTGTTGCAGGAACTAAAAGAGGCCTACGGTATTGAGATTCGTTACAACCGGGAAGCGCTGGCCAGTTGTCAACTGAATTCGTCGATGACAAATGAATCATTCGAGCAGAAGCTAAGCATCATTTGTGCGACCGTTGGCGCAACCTACGACATCATTGATGGACAGGTGATTATCAACGGTGGTAATTGTCAGCAACCGTGAACCATAACCTCTGCTGTCGATAGATATAACTATTTAACTCTTTATAAACATATGAATTAACACTACCTGCTTCATTCCTGAAAATTCAGTTATGGGCCAGCCCCCTGGCTCAACGGTTCCCCTGCTGCGATACAGCCCGTAGTGCACTGATGGGGATTGTCTTATCTAATTTTTAACCGACTAAACCAAGTAACAGTATGAAAAACGTAAACCTTTACGTACTCAGGTTTATGAAACTTACGTGTCTGCAATTCCTGATGGCGTTGCTTTTCATGGGAGTCTCGTGGGCCACCGATGTTTCAGCTCAGGAACTGCTCAACCGGCGCGTAAGCCTAACCATCCAGGAACAGAACATCAAGACCGTGTTGCGCAGCATTGAAAAAGCTGCGAATGTCAAATTTTCGTACAGCCCGCAAATTGTCCGTTCTAAACAACTGGTTTCGATGCGGGTACAGAACAGTACGTTAAAAGAGGTGCTGGAAAAACTGCTCATTCCGTTAAACGTCAATTTCAGTATTTCCGGCGAACAAATCATTCTAGCCCGCACGGTCGAATCACCCGTTAGTATTCAGTTAGGCGAATCTATCGAGGAGGGCGAAGCACCAGCAGAGCGAACCATTACCGGGGTAGTTTCCGACGAAAAAGGCCAGGGCTTGCCAGGTGTCAGTGTTGTGGTGAAAGGCTCGACCCGTGGTTCGGTGACCGATGCGTCGGGAACGTATCGCCTAACTGTTGCGGATGGGCCGCATACGCTGGTGTTTAGCTTTGTAGGGTACGTAACGCAGGAAGTTGTGGCGACCAATCAATCGACCCTTTCTGTGCAGTTGAAACCCGATGTGAAATCCATCAATGAAGTGGTCGTTGTAGGCTACGGTTCATTAAGCCGTAAGGAAGTGACCAGCGCCGTTACACACCTATCCTCGTCGGATCTGCTTCGGGTCGGTAGCAATAGTCCTTTAATGTCTATCCAGGGGAAAGTAGCTGGTTTATCCGTGACCAATACAGCCGCTGGTGATCCAAATTCGACGCCCAACATTCAGCTTCGGGGCGCTTCGTCACGCAGCGCGGGCTTAGGGCCTTTGTTTGTCATCAATGGAATTCCCGGGGGTAACCTGGATAACATCAACCAGAATGAGATTGAGTCCATCGACGTACTGAAGGGCGGGGCCGCTTCGGCTATTTATGGAACCCGCGGCAGTAACGGCGTGATTGTGATTACCACGAAAAAAGGCTCTTCGGAATCCCGCATTTTCTATGACGGCTATAGCTCCTTTGATTATATTACCAATCCGCTCCATGTATTGTCGAAAGACCAGTTTCTCGCCGATAAGCGTGGGGTCGATCTGGGTGGCAATACCGACTGGACGAAAGCCGTTAGCCGGAATCCGGCTTTCTCGCAGAAACATACCCTGCAATTCTCGGGGGGCAATGGGCAAACCAACTATTTTGCATCGGTAGACTATCGAAACGCGACCGGTATCGACTTACGTTCTTCCAAGCGGGAATACGGCGGCCGGGTAAACATTAACCATACCTCGGCCAATAATCTGTATGCCATTACGTTCACAGCGGCTCCCCGCTATGCCAACACCAATACGGCCGACTACAGTGCGTTCAATTATGCCTTAACGCTCAATCCGACGCAGCCGATTTTTGATAATACGGGCCGGTATGCTTACATAACGTCTGGTTTTTTTGCGAACAATCCCGTTGAACGGGCCAAAAATGTGCTGGCTCAGCAGGAAATAAAATACCTGGATATTAACGGCTCGTTTAAGTTAAATCTGCTCAATAACCTCTCGACCCTGGTGACTGTAGGGGAAGTAAGTTCGGCCTTTCGAAACGAAAATTTTACGCCGTCTACATTATCAACGGTCGTGAACGGGACCAAGCGGAACACGGGTTCCCAGTCGTTGGATGAACGAGACCAGAAAAGTTTTGAATGGACGGGTAATTACGCTCTGGATGCACAAAAGCACGCGGTGAAACTATTGGCTGGTTATTCCTATCAGTACTTTACGGCATCAGGATTCAATGCTTCCAACGAAAATTTCCCCTCCGACGTACTGACCTACAACAGCCTGGGCACAGGTCTCTGGAATTTGCAACAGGGCATCAATAACGTAGGCTCCTATCGAAATAACTCCAAACTGGCGGCTTTTTTTGGTCGTGTAAATTACGACTATGACCAAAAGTATTATCTGTCGGCCAGTTTGCGCCATGAGGGCTCATCGAAATTTGGTTATGATAACAAATGGGGGGATTTTCCGGCCGCTTCGGTGGGCTGGCGCATTACCCAGGAAAAATTCGCACAGGGACTTCCCTGGTTAAACGAACTGAAACTGAGAGCTGACTATGGCGTAACCGGTAACCAGGACTTCGATAATTACCGCTCGCTGGATACGTATAGTGGCTATGGGTATTATCTCTATAATGGAACTTCCTATCAGGTTTGGGGACCCAGCCAGAACACCAATTACAACCTGCGATGGGAAAAAGCGATCAACTTTAACGTCGGCGTTGATTTCGATGTATTCAAAAACAGCCGCTTAACGGGTAGTTTGAATTACTACGTTCGCACTAATAAAGATTTGCTGGGTTCCTACACGGTCTCTAATCCGCCAAACGTTCAGGGGTCGACCTTTGCTAACGTCGGAACGATGGAGAACTCTGGTCTGGAAATCCAGTTGAGTGCTGCTGTTATTACGAATAAGGATTTCACCTACAACGTAGCATTTGCCGGCGCTACCAGCAGCAACAAATTTGTTTCATTTTCCAACGAAGCGTATAGGGGTCAAAACTTCGTCAACGTCGTAAGCATGCCCGCTCCCGGCAGCCCCGGTACAGCGCAACGTTTACAGGAAGGTACCCGAATTGGTAGTTTTTATATGCTACGCTCAGCTGGTGTCGATGAAACCGGTGCGTTATTGGTCTACAACAAGAATGGGGATGTGATCGTAGCCAATAAAGCGACGAATGACGACCGGCAATTTGTTGGAAATGGCCTACCTAAATTCACGGCTAGTCTGACCAATAATTTCCAATATCGGAAGTGGGATTTAAGCATATTCCTACGGGGAACGTTTGGCTACAAGATTTTCAACACCTTTGCTTCCTATCTGGGAACGCCCGCTGCCCAGCAGAATGCCAACTTGCTGACATCTGCTTTCGACCCAAGCAGTAAATACTCAAAACTGACCAGTGCCGCTACGTACTCGGCTCTTTCTGATTACTTCCTGGAGCCGGGTGGTTTTGTTAAAATTGATAACGTAACGCTGAGTTATACGCAGCCGGTTACAAGCAAATTTCTACGCTCGGTACGTATCTATGCGACAACCCGGAACCTGAAGACCTTCACCAAATTTACCGGTGGCGATCCGGATTTAATTCAGGTGAACGGCTTATATCCGGGCGTCAGCACCAACAGCGACAATAACGGCACGCTGAATTATTTCCCATCGACTACTCAACTCTTGTTGGGCCTTCAGGTCACGTTCTAACCTTAAGCGGCATCGTAAACTCATGAAACGAAATCAAATTTTCAATTCCATACGTAGTGCGTCTGTCTCGTTACTGCTGATAGCGGCTGGAGGCTGTACTAATTTAGATGAAGTGCTCTCCGATCGGATTACGTCGGGAAATTTCCTGCAAACCAAGGAGGATGTTATCCGTGACTTTCTACGGCCTTTTGAACACAGCTACTGGTCAATTCAGGGCGGCTCAACCTTTATGCTTCAGGAAGATAGCTCGGATGAACTGATGACCCCGAACCGACAGGGCGACTGGTTCGATGGGGGCCAATACCAGCGGGTTCATAACCATACCTGGACCCCGAATGACAACTACACCAGTGATGCCTGGAATGCGCTTTACGGAGGTATTACGTTAGCGACCAACACCCTAGAGGATTTGCAGGCCATTCAGGACCCGTCCCGATATAGCATGACCCAGGCAGAGCTTGATGGTATGATTTCCGAGGTTCGTACGCTTCGGGCCTGGCTCAACCTGAGACTGCTGGATTTCTACCGCAATATTGTAATCGTGACCAAAGTGAAAGGTGAAACGCAGAGCGGCCCCCAGGTTCCACCCCAGGACGCATTTAACTTCATTGAAAAAGAGCTAAAAGAATCGCTGCCGAAACTGCCCACGCGCCAAAGCCTGGGAGCCAACGCCGTCGGTCGCTGGACGCAGGGAGGAGCTGCCGCGCTGCTGGTTCGGTTATATCTGAACGCGAAAGTCTATACAGGTACCGATCATTTTGCGGATTGTGCAACGGTCTGTCAGGATATTATTAGTGGTAAGTATGGTCAATACGCGTTGGAAACCCGCTGGGACGCACCGTTTGATTACACCAATCCAACTTCAGGAGAAACGGTTTTCGGCTTTCCCGGAAGTTTTGGCCTGACCCACTGGCAGTACGACAGCGGCATGTATTTCTGGATGCTGCCTAATAATGCTACGTTTTATTTTGGATTCACAGATTTTGGAACGGCCAACCCCAAATACGCTCTTCAGCCTGGCCGGGACGTTGATAGCACCGAGTACAATTTTGCGCTGGGTAAACCGTATCTAAAGTTTCGGAAGTACCCCGATGATGTTCGATTAAAAACGTATAAGAACCTGGGCAATAGCAAACGGGAAGGTATGTTTTTACAAGGTTATCTGCCTTACACCAATTCAGCCGGAAAGCTTGATACGGTACGCTCGACGAAAGGCCCGTACGCGCTGTTCTTCCGCGATCAGGTGGGTATGTTTCTGGCAGCTAAGCCGGGCACAAAAATCGCCGACAAAACGTCGAACATGAACAATGCCGACCAGAATTCAGGGCTTACCCCAGTGAAGTACCCCTATTATCCGAGCAGTGATCCGAATAAGATATCGTCAGCCTACGCCGAAATCCGGCTGGCTGAAATCTATTATTCACTGGCTGAATGCAAATACCGGGCGGGTGATAAAGCGGGGGCTGCGGTGCTTTTGAATACGGTTCGTGCGAGAAATTACCCGACAGGTTCACCCAGTCTATACAAGCCCGATGGTAGCCAGTTAACCGATCAGGAGATGCTTGATGAATGGGGCCGGGAGTTTCTGGTAGAGAGTCGCCGACGTACCGACCTGATTCGCTGGGGTGTATTCAATACCGGCACTTGGTGGGATAAACAACCCGATGCGGACAATCACACCGCTATTTTCCCGATTGGACAGAACGTACTGAATGTCTCCCCGCAGCTAAAACAGAATCCCGGCTATTGATCTCGGCATTTTTCTGATCAAGCGGCTAAAAGGAAATCCAGGAATCGTCGCTCTTGAACCCATAAAAATAGAATCATTTATGGGTTTAAGAGTGACGATTTTCCTGAACAATTTTTATTGCAGTATAACTTGAGCGGCTATTGCATTGACAGTCCAGTCTACTAACTACAGTTGTTAAAAACGTACAACTGCCGACCAAGTTCGAGCACATCCGGCGCAAAACTTCTACATAATCAGTCTGTCGGAGCGGTCAACCAAACGGGTCTTATTCGGCCGCCAACATAAGGTGTGTGTAATTGCTCTAAGAGTAATTTTAAAGACATATGAATACTTAGGTTCAATTAGGGTTATCTTTACTTTCGTACATAAAATAAAATTTAGGCTTGGCAGTCGCCTATGTTAGATCAGTATAAACAGCAGCATCCCTATTTACTGGCACTTGATTCCATCATTTTCGGGTTCGATGGTGAAAGCCTAAAAGTACTATTGGTGAAGCGGGGAGTAGAGGAAAAAACCTGGTCATTAATGGGGGGATGGCTACAACCTGATGAAGGCCTCGAAAAAGCCGCTGCCCGCATCCTGTTTGAACTCACTGGACTAACGAATGTCTATCTGGAACAATTGTTTGCCTTTGGCGAGCCCCACCGTGACCCGATTATTCGCACCATTTCCGTAGCTTACTTCTCACTGGTTAAAGTGGCCGATTATGCGTCAAAAATTTCGGAGACGTTTCAGGCTCGCTGGTTTTCAATTTACGATTTACCGCCACTCCTTTTCGACCACGGGGATATGGTCGATCTAGCAATAAAACGATTACGGTATAAAGCGGCACAGCACCCCATTGGCTTTGAATTGTTACCCGAGAAATTTACGATTCCCCAGTTGAAGAAACTGTACGACGCCATTTACAACACCGACTTTGATAAGCGCAACTTTAGCCGGAAAATCCTTTCGACGAATCTACTGATCAAGCTGGATGAGAAACAGAAAGGGTTCTCCAAACGCGGGGCTTACTACTATCAGGTTGATATGGCAAAATACCAGCAGACTACCGACTCTTTTCTGAATTTTATCCCTTCTTAATCAGGCCTGTAGCCTAATCTTCCTGCTTTGCCCGTTTAGGTTTCCCTAGGAGCCAATCACCAAATTTATTTAACAAAAAATTTAGGTGTCGATTTGACATTTAAAAAATAAGTGTCACTTTTACACTAATAAATAGTGTATGTAAAAGCTACCTGTTCCCGGCAAGAACCAACGTTTCATCTTTCCAGGTTGCCTGAAACTTGTTGCCATCACTTCATTAGCATGTATTGGACTTTCATTAGCACGTCATATAGAAGCACATGCCTACTTATTTACCGGGTTACAACATCCGTAGTTCATCTCGACTTAGACGGTTCGTGCAGGACACGGCCAATACGTTCCTGAGGCCGGTGTTTCGGGAAGCATTTGTCAACACGACGGGGGCATCGCTGGAACGGGTTGGTTTAACGGAACCGTCTCCAGTGCTTCAGGCAGCATATCAGGATGCTTTCGCACGATGGCGTTCTCAATTTGAGTCAACCGAATTAATTAACGCATAACCATATAAAACCACTTACAAAACATGTCACGTATTACGCTGGGCGATCAGGAATATTTCAAAGGCATTGGCGCCATTGCCTACGAAGGCCCTAAATCCAAAAACCCATTAGCCTTTAAATGGTATAATCCCGACCTGGTCCTCGGCGGAAAAACCCTTCGTGAGCAACTGCGCTTTGCCATCAGTTACTGGCACACGTTCACTGGAACGGGGGGCGATCCATTTGGCCCCGGCACGCGTGTTTTTGCCTGGGATCAGGATAACGATGCGAACGTGCGGGCGCGCCTGAAAATGGATGCGGCCTTTGAATTCTTTACTAAAATAGGAGCGCCCTATTATTGTTTCCACGACATCGATCTGGTCGATGAAGGCGCATCGGCGAGTGAGTACGAAGGTCGGTTGCAGAAGATCGTTGAGTATGGGAAGCAGAAGCAGCAGGCAAGTGGAGTGAAATTGCTGTGGGGTACCGCCAACGTGTTCTCGAACCCGCGCTACATGAACGGCGCATCGACAAACCCGGATTTTGCGGTGCTGGCCTACGCCGGTACGCAGGTGAAAAACGCTATCGATGCGACCATCGCGCTGGGCGGTGAAAACTACGTATTCTGGGGTGGTCGCGAAGGGTATATGTCGCTGCTGAACACCAACATGAAGCGGGAAGTCGAGCATTTGGCCAAGTTCCTGACGATCGCCCGCGATTACGCCCGCAAACAAGGCTTTACCGGTACGTTCTTTATTGAGCCCAAACCAATGGAGCCGACGAAGCATCAGTACGATTACGATGCCGCTACAGTTATCGGATTTCTACGTCAATACGGTCTGGATAAAGATTTTCAGTTGAATATTGAAGTAAACCACGCGACGCTGGCGGGTCATACGTTCGACCATGAACTGCAGGTAGCGGCCGATGCCGGTATGCTGGGTAGCATCGATGCGAACCGGGGCGACAACCAGAACGGCTGGGATACCGACCAGTTTCCAATCAATCTGTATGAACTCGTAGAAGCCGCGCTGGTCATTCATCAGGCGGGTGGAATCAAACCCGGCGGAATCAATTTCGACGCGAAAGTGCGCCGGAACTCGACTGATCTGGAGGATTTATTCGTCGCGCACATTGGTGGTATGGATGCCTTTGCCCGATCGTTCATCGTGGCCGACGCCATTTTGCAGGATTCCGATTACCTCAAATTCCGTCAGGAACGCTACGCTACGTTCGATAACGGCCAGGGAAAAGCGTTTGAAGACGGCAAGCTGACATTGGAAGATCTGCGAAATTATACGTTCGAAAACGGCGAACCGCAGCTACGTAGCGGTAAGCAGGAGTGGCTTGAAAGTATTATCAATCAGTACATCTAACCTCGATTTTACCAATCTCACCATATGCAATTTTTAAGCGATCATAAAAAAGCAAACCAGCTTGTTGCCGCATGAAAACCACTGAACTAGAAAAAGTAGCCTCACAAGTGCGCCGGGACATCGTGCGCATGGTGCATGGCGTAGCCTCCGGGCATCCGGGCGGATCGCTCGGTTGTACGGATTTGCTGGTCAGCCTGTATTTTGACGTAATGAATCTGAAAACCGATGAGCAGGGTTCGGTTGTATTCGACATGAGCGGATCGGGCGAAGACATGTTCTTTCTGTCCAACGGCCATATTTCGCCAGTACTGTATTCGGTGCTGGCACGCCGGGGGTATTTTCCGGTGTCTGAACTCGCTACGTTCCGCAAGCTGAATTCCCGCTTGCAGGGGCACCCCGCCACGGCCGAACACCTGCCCGGCATTCGCATTGCATCGGGGTCGCTGGGGCAGGGACTTTCGGCGGCTGCCGGAGCGGCTTACGGCAAGAAAATTCGCAAAGACCCGCATCTGGTTTATTGCCTGATGGGGGATGGCGAACAGCAGGAAGGGCAAATCTGGGAAGCGGCTGCGTTTATTCCGCATCGGAAATTAGACAACCTGATTGCGTTTGTTGATTTCAACGGCCAGCAGATCGACGGACCGACCGACGTCGTGCTGAACAACCGGGATCTGGGTAAAAAATACGAAGCCTTTGGCTGGAACGTACTGCACATGGATGGCAACGATTTAACCGACGTAACGACAACGCTGAAGAAAGCGAAGCAGGCGTCGGGTAAAGGGTCACCCATTTGTATCATCATGAAAACTGAAATGGGGCAGGGTGTTGATTTTATGATGCACACCCACAAGTGGCACGGTACGGCTCCCAACAATGAGCAACTAAAGGCAGCTTTGGCTCAACTGGACGAATCTTTCGGCGATTACTAATTTCGAACGCACCATGAAAACCTACACATTTACCGAAAAAAAAGATACCCGTTCTGGTTTTGGCGCGGGTATGGCCGAACTGGGCCGTCAGAATCCCGACGTCGTGGCGTTGTGTGCCGACTTGGTAGCTTCGCTTAAACTTGATACGTTCATTAAAGAAAATCCGGAGCGGTTTATTCAGTGTGGCATTGCCGAAGCGAACATGATTGGCGTAGCGGCTGGTCTGACGCTTAGCGGCCTGATTCCCTATGCCACTACGTTCGCTAATTTTGGGTCCAGCCGGGTCTATGACCAGATTCGACAGGCGGTGGCTTACTCGAATAAGAACGTAAAAATCTGCGTATCACACGCGGGTCTGACCTTAGGCGAAGATGGCGCTACCCACCAGGTGCTCGAAGACATCGGTATGATGAAATCGTTGCCCGGTATGACCGTTATCAATCCCTGTGACTTCAACCAGACTAAGGCCGCCACTATCGCCATTGCCGACTGGGACGGGCCCGTGTATCTGCGCTTTGGTCGTCCGGTAGTTCCCAACTTTACACCTACTGATCAGCCGTTCGAAATTGGCAAGGCCATTACGTTAACGGAAGGAAATCACGTATCCATATTTGCTACGGGCCATTTGGTCTGGCAGGCGCTGGAAGCGGGTAAATTACTGGCTGAGCAGGGTGTAGAAGCAGACATTATAAATATCCATACAATCAAGCCGCTGGATAAGGAAGCCATTCTAAAATCAGTTGAAAAAACGGGCTGTGCTGTCACGGCCGAAGAACACCAGATGAACGGTGGCCTGGGCGACAGCGTCGCGCAGGTACTGTCCCTGAACCATCCGGCCCCGCTGGAAATGGTAGCCGTGAATGATACGTTCGGGGAGAGCGGTACGCCGGATCAACTCATGGAAAAATACGGGTTAACGGCGGCTTCTATTGTGGCTAAAGCCCTGGCCGTCATCCAGCGAAAAAAGTAACTGATGCTGATTCTTACTCATATGCGTCTGACCATACAGACAACGGTAAGAAGTCGATATTGATCAGCTCAAGTTTTATCATAGGTTAGTAGTTGGTAAAGCTCCATCAGCATCTGGTGGAGCTATTCTTACTATGTTGGACCAAATTTATGTCGACGGGTTCGATGTGAGAAGCAGGAAAAAATACGTTAGCTATTTTATAGAATATAGGCTCATTATTGTACAATTTTGCCTATATTTATATCTTATCTTAGTTTAGCCTGAGTATATATCCCTAAATTTCATGACTTCTGACGACCACGTGTTATGGCAATTATTCCGCGCCGGTGATAAACAGGCTTTAGGAGTACTGGCTGAACGCTATTACCGAGCGCTAAAACACTACGGCCTAAAATTTATGGTTGATGGAGCGGTGGTCGAAGATTGCATACAGGAATTATTTCTACAGCTCTGGCAAAATCGACTACAGATTAATGAAACGGAGTCGGTTAGGCATTATTTGTTAAAAGGGCTTAGACATCATATCCTTCAGCATTTGCGGAGTCAAAAACGGGTGCAATATGACGAACTAGACTGGGATACATCCGTAGTGGCCGACGTAGATTCAGAAACATTATTAATACGTCAGGAAACATTGGTCAATCTGACGAAGACGATTCAGGATCAGCTGGCCTTGTTACCAGCTCGTGAACGGGAGGCACTTTACCTGCGCTTTTACGAAGATTTATCCATTCCGGAGATTGCCGAGGTGATGAATGTAAACCGGCAGTCGGTATCCAATTTTCTTCAGAAAGCACTCAGCAAGCTTCGCAATCAGTGGCTTGTCCATGCATTTTTGACTATTTGCATTTTTTTTCAAAAAAATTTGCTTTAAGTAGGGTATCATCAGGGCGATTCTCCATACTATCAATGAAAATCGCAGAAAAGTACCAATGCACCTTCCTTTCGAAAATTTTTCTACAGTCGAGGATTTTTTAGAAAACGACGCTTTTCGGACCTGGGTCACGAAACGGCGGCCGGAAGATCAGGTGTACTGGCAACAATGGTTAGCGCAATACCCCGAAAAAAGGGACTTGTATGAGCAAGCTGTTGCTACATTCCTGGTGATTCAGGGAAAACAGGTTGACCTGTCTGATCAGCAGGTAAGGGACAGAAAAGAGAAAATTCTTGCCCATATCCCCGATTCGTTTACGGTAATTAAACCCTTATGGCAGTGGGGGCGCTGGGCTGCCGCAGCAGCGGTGGCTGGCTTGCTGATCTGGTGGCAATTGGGCAATTCCACTATCCAACAACTAGCGATATTTACTAAAAAGGTAGATCAACCTGTACCACAGAACCTTTGGAAGACGGTAAAGAATGGTACGGGGCAATCGTTAGTTGTGTTGCTGCCCGATGGCTCGTCGGTGTTGCTATCAACGGGTAGTCAGCTACGGTATGCCAAACAGACTACCAGTAACCTTCGGGAAGTGTATCTGCAAGGAGAAGGATTCTTCGAAGTGACCAAAAATCCGGTTAAGCCGTTCATCGTTTACACCACCAATCTAACGACTAAAGTACTGGGCACCAGCTTTCAGGTACGTTCTTTTGATAAGGAGACGGCAGCCTATGTAAAGGTAAAAACGGGTAAAGTGTCGGTTACTCCGGTCGATTCTCCTGATAAACCGGTGTTGCTGACAAAAAACGAACAGCTCAGTCTGGAAACCAGAACGGATAAAGTCGTTAAACGAGCAATAATTCCCGCAAAGGAAACTTCGTCGACTATTGTTGATCAGCAATTCAGCTTCGAGTTCACGCCTGTACCAGACATATTTGCGCAACTGGAATCCAGCTACAATATGCCCATTCGCTATGACCGGCAGCTGCTCAGCAACTGTACATTTACCGGACAACTTAACGATGTACCTTTTTCTGAAAAAATCAGACTGATCTGTCTAACCATTGAATCTACGTTCGAAATCGTTGATAACCAGGTAATCATTCACAGCCACGGTTGTCATTAAGTACACCTTTAACCCTAACACCCCCTCATCCTATGGTTTAAAAACTATCCTTTTTTAACAGAAAAGCGATAGTGCTACCAACACTATCGCTCGCATGTTCGCAAATGTGTCAGATACACACATTAGCTCTTTATCTATAGCTGGAACAGCTTTTTGTCATTTCTTCCCAAAACAACAAAAACGCATAAATGTATGCATTACAGTTTCACCAATCGCAACGTTTGGATCAGGATTATGAAAATTTCAAGCCTGCAACTCTTACTTGCCCTTACCCTAACGAATATAGGCTTTGCCCTTGATGGCAAGGCCCAGGAACTTTTGAGTCGACGAGTCACGATTTCCTCTCAGAATGAGGATGTTGAAGTGACGATCCGGCGAATTGAAAAACAGGCTAACGTTCAGTTTTTATTCAGCCGGGAGATTATCCAGTCGAAGCGGAAGGTTAATTATCAGGCTAAAAATGAACAGCTGTCTCTGGTTTTAGACCATATTCTGGCACCACTTAATTTAAGCTATGAGGTCGTTGGTCAACAAATCGTGATTAAGAGAGAGGCACTGCCAGCAAACCTTCAGCAGAACAAGACCTCCGGCGAGATCAACGTAGAGCAGGCGCAGGACATCCAGATAACGGGCCGGGTTACGGCTGAAAATGGCGAAGGGTTACCGGGTGTCAACCTTCAGATTAAGTCAACCCAGCGCGGAACGACGACCGACGGAAACGGTACGTATCGAATTAGTGTCCCGGATCGGAACGCTGTACTGGTTTTCTCCTTCATTGGCTACGTTACTCAGGAAGTAGCCGTTGGTTCGCAATCGACCATCAATGTTACGTTGGCTACGGATGACAAAACACTGAACGAAGTGGTGGTCGTCGGATATGGCGTTCAACGTAAACGGGACGTTACGGGCTCGGTCGTGTCGGTTAATGAAACAACTCTACGAGAAGTGCCCGCCCCTAACCTGGTCAATCAGTTAAAAGGCCGGGCCGCGGGCGTAACGATTGTCAGTAATGGCTCGACTCCGGGTTCTCAGGGACAGATCAGAATTAGAGGGAACAGAACCTTAACGACCAGCTCTGGCTCAAGTGATGGGCTGGATGGCCCGTTGGTTGTGGTCGATGGGATACCGTATGGTGGGCTCAACGATATAAATCCGGATGACATCGCGAACCTTGAGATTCTGAAAGATGCGTCGGCGACGGCCATCTACGGGTCGAGAGGATCGGGGGGCGTTATTTTGATCACGACCAAACGCGGTAAGATCGGAAAGCCCGTATTCAGCTACGACGGCTACCACGGTGTGACCTCGGTTATGGGCAAGTTCAACGTAATGAATGGTCAGGAATATGCTCAGTTTAAAGACGATGCGACCAAATATAACCGCACCAGCCCTGGCACGACCGCCTATCCGCTTACGCAGAAAGAGAAAGATGCCTTAGCGGCCGGGATTTCAACCGACTGGCAGGATTTACTATACAAACCCGGCTTCAATACCAACCATCAGTTGAGCATGGCCGGAGGGGTTGAAAATACGCAGTATTCGTTGGGGCTAGGTTATTTCAACGAGACGGGTATTATTCCCAGTCAAAAGTTTGAACGCTATACCATCCGGGCAACGATCGACCAACGTCTTGGCAAACGTATCAAGATTGGTTTGAACACACTAAACACCCTTACCTATACCAATACACCGGGTGGTGGTGGTGTTCCGGGTGGTCTGGTGCGATTAACGCCATTGGCAGCCCCTTACAATGCCGACGGTTCAGTAAACCTGTTCCCGGCGGAAGGCTCTATTGATGCGGCTACGATTAGCCCATTGACAATTATTACTAAGAAAGACTCGTATCTGGGCCGTACACGCGCCTTGCGAACGTTCAATAGCATCTATGCCGAGGTGAATATTTTACCTGGTTTGCGCTATCGGATGAATGCCGGGTTGAATTACAGCCAGTCGAGCTACAATGGCTATGGCGGCCCACTCACCTATTTCAATAACGCTACGGTTCAATCGTCCTCTAGTGCTGAGATTAGCAACACCGAATACTGGGACATCAACCTCCAGCACCTGTTGTACTATGACAAGACGATTGGCAAACATAGAATAGGCGTTACCGGGCTCTATGAGATTACGAAAAACCATTCGCTGGGCAGCCGATTTACGATCACGGGGGTTCCGGCCGATTACATCAAGACATCTAATTTCTCGCTGGCTTCCGGAACGCCGGTTGCCCCTTCGGACTTCGGTAACTCCTTTTCGGAACTCGGCCTGCTTTCTTACATGGGTCGGGTGAACTATAGCTACAACGATCGCTACCTGTTAACCCTGACGCTGCGACGGGATGGTTCCTCTACGTTATCGCCCGGTAACCAGTATTTCAACTATCCGGCAATCGGGGCGGGGTGGAACATTATAGAGGAAGGCTTCATGAAAGAAGTTCCTGCCATATCGAATCTAAAACTGCGGGGTAGCTGGGGGTTATCCGGCAATAGAAACGTAGGGGCTTACGCGACATTGGGAGCATTATCAGCTGGTTATTACAATTTCGGTACGAGTACGGCCGGACAGCAACTGGCGTACACGGTTACCAGTTTACCCGCAACCGGTCTGGGGTGGCAGTCAACTTCACAGGTGGACCTTGGAATTGACTTTGGTTTCCTGAATAACCGGATTACAGGTTCGGTCGACTGGTATCACCAGCAAACGAAAGATATTCTATTGTCCGTGCCACTGCCGCCTAGCAATGGGGCCGGTTCGACCCTGAAAAATCTGGGACGAACCGAAGGTAAGGGCCTAGAGGTTGCGATGACGTTTGAAATTTTCAGGAACCCGAAGGGCTTCAATTGGAGCACAGACCTAACGTATTTCTTTAACCGGGAAAAAATCACGCAGCTCACGACGCCAACCGAACTTAGCAATCTAGGAGCAGGATGGTTTGTAGGACAGCCTCTTTCGGTGATTTTCGACTATAAGAAAATTGGTATCTGGCAGACATCGGACAAAGAAAACGGTACGTTAGCCAAACAAACATCACCAGTTCAGTTTCCCGGCCAGATTCGGGTTGAGGATGTGAACGGGGATGGTAAAATTGATCCGGCTGACCGGCAGATCCTTGGCAATTTCCAGCCGAACTGGGAAGGAGGCATCACCAACCGGTTTAGCTTCAAAAACTTTGATCTATCCATTGTAACCTTTGCCCGCATGGGTATGAAGGTCATCGTGCCCTATCTGACAGGTAACTCTACGGGTTCGGGTGGGTTTGCGTTTTTCAACCAGGGTCGGGTAAACCAAGTGAAAACTGATTACTGGACAGAAACGAACCCGACCAATAACTATCCCGCTCCCGATGCCGGTGGTGCGGTTGCCAACTTTGGTTCTACGTTAGGCTATTACGACGGTTCGTTCATTAAAGTCAGAAGTATCAACCTGGGCTACACCTTTTCCAGCCAGCTGATCAAAAAAATCGGCATGAACTCGGCCAGGGTTTATTTCAACGCCACGAATCCGTTTATCCTTTATTCGCCCTTGGTGAGCCAGAAGCTAGCCATCGATCCGGAAGGAAACAGCTATGCCAGTGGTCAGTCGACGCTGAATCCGCAGAATGCCAGTGAGCGCGGTACACCGGAGCGTCAGATCGCCGTAAACCTGAACAACCCACCCACGCGGCAATTCACGCTTGGGGTAAATCTTAAATTCTAATCATTGACGAACAATGAAGACAATAAAAATCTGGTCCATCATTGGCCTTGCCGCCCTGCTCAACACGGGCTGCGAAAAAATATTACAGGAGAACCCGCAGTCCCAAATTGTTCCTACCTATTTCAATAGTCCATCGGGCGTGTTGGGCGGGATTGCCGGAGTCTACAACGACATTCGGGGTCAGTGGGGTACCGAAGGATTCACGGTAGAAATGCAGGTAGGTACCGACGATTTTATCCAGGGTTCCAGTAGCGGAGGAGGCCCGGCTTATACGTATAATGGGTTAAACGGGAGTAACTTCGGTTCAGCCTGGGGCACAGCTTTTCAGGACATTAACACGCTGAATGGCGTACTTAAATACGGCCAAACGATCGATTTACCTGACGCTACCCGCAAGCAATACCTGGCTCAGGCCAAGTTTTTACGGGCGTTCTGGTACTTTTATCTGGTACAGACCTGGGGAGATGTACCGCTCAGTACCGAATTCATTACGGTACCCTCCCAGGCGGCCTCCCGTCAACCGGCAGCTCAGGTCTATGAACTAATTATCAAAGATTTAACCGAAGCAGCGGCCGATCTTCCCAACACGCCTACGGCTCCATTTTTGGGAAAAGCCGCTACGAAACCGGTGGCCCAGTTACTGCTGGCCAAAGCGTATCTGACCCGGGGCTGGCTCAACAACACGGCCGCTGATTTTACGCAGGCGGCTACTCTTTGCGCCGACATTATTGCCAATAAATCAACGTACGGACTCGATCTATGGCAAGATTTCGGCGATGCGTTTGTACCGGCTAATGACTATGGGAAGGAAACCATGTTCGTCAGTGACCACGTACTTGACCCGAAATATGGCTATTATAAGGTAGGTGCTGCAGAAGGTGGAGGATTTGCCAATAATCTGTCCCCCTGGTTTACGAACTGGAATTACCCCAACTTCAGCGGCATTAACTCTTATAAAAGTGCTGCGGGAACGATTGTCAATAATGGTACGTCGTTGATGATCCGCGATTCACAGTATGGACGTCCCTACAGCCGTATGCGCCCAAACAGCTACAAATGGCCATCTGGTGCCAATGCGGGTAAGAATTACTTTCTGGATCAGGCGTTTACCAACCGGAATGTCGATTCGCGGTTTATAAACTCGTTCTACACGGTTTACATCGCTAATACGTCTGTTACCAATACCGCTACGGCCGCCAACAACAGCCGGGGTATTGGCTATACAACCGTGGTTGGCGCGGATACCGCCATTTGGCTGCCTGATGTTGAAGTGGCCGGTGCCCCACAATTTATCGGGACACGTCCTTTTAAGGGAATTGTTGTTCCACCTAGCTTATGGGATAATAATGTTTTCCCGGCTCTGAAGAAATTCATGGACCCGAGTCGGGGTGCCAACTTCAACGATCCATCGACCCGGCCCTGTGTGCTGTACCGCTTTGCCGATGTGTACCTGACGGGGGCCGAAGCCTATTTGAAAGCAGGTGATGCGACAAAAGCGGCTGCTTTGTTGAATACGGTCAGACAACGGGCCGCTTACCGAAAAACGAACACAGCCGCTCAAAATACAGCCGCTGCAACAGCTATGACCATTACGGCTTCCGACGTAACGGTTGACTTTATTCTGGATGAACGGACCCGCGAACTCTTTGGCGAATGGCAACGGTGGCATGATCTGGTCCGTACCCGGTCGCTCGTTCGGCGCGTAAAAGCCTGGAATCCGGAAGCAGCTCCCTATGTACAGGATTTTCATATGCTACGTCCCATTCCGCAAACGCAAATTGACCGGGTTGTTGATGGGCCAAAGTTCCCGCAAAATCCGGGCTATTAAGAATAGGGAAGCTTAAGATGCATAATGTAGCCTGATGTATTGGCCATCACTCAGGCTGCATTATTTATTTTACAACAAATCGCTCAACTATGCATCCTTTATAGCTATCTGACCTGGGTGATTAGGTTATCTCTTTTCTGTCATCCCGACGCAGGAGGGATCTTCGGGTAAATGGTTTTTAGTATTCTCCGAAGATCCCTCCTGCGTCGGGATGACAGAAAAAACTGTTATTTGAAGAGTACAACCGTATTAAACAGCGCTATCGATAAAAGATTTGCTGACAACTGATGAGACAATTTCTTTGCTTTTTTTTACTAATCATCACCACGGCGGGCTATGCACAAACCCGGCCAGCCTTAAAACTTTGGTACACCAAACCCGCCGGGCAAACCTGGGAAAACGCCCTGCCCGTTGGTAACGGTAAACTGGGTGCCATGATTTACGGGAACATAGCGAAGGAAACCATCCAACTCAACGAACATACCGTTTGGAGCGGTAGCCCGAACCGGAACGATAACCCCGATGCACTGGCCGCTTTACCCCAGGTCCGGCAATTGATTTTTGATGGAAAGCAAAAAGAAGCCGAACAATTGGCTAATAAATCCATCTTGTCCAAAAAATCCCACGGGCAGATGTTTCAACCCGTTGGCAATCTCAATCTTACGTTTGATGGACACGACAATGTTACAAACTATTACCGCGAATTGGACATCGAACGGGCCGTTGCGAAAACATCCTACACCGTTGGCGATGTAACGTACACGCGGGAAATACTGGCGTCTTTTCCTGATAATGTTATTGTCATTCACTTAACTGCAAGTAAACCTGGCAAGCTGTCGTTTTCCGCTTCCTATTCCACCCAGCATAAACCATACGAAAGTAAAACCTCATCAGCCAACGAACTCACGCTTTCTGGCACTACGTCGGATCACGAAGGTGTAAAGGGCATGGTAAAGTTTAAAAGCATTACCCGGATTAAATCAGAAGGCGGTACCCTTTCGGCAAACGACACTACGTTGACCGTGAAAAATGCCAATGCGGCAACGGTATATGTAGCGATTGCGACCAATTTTAATAACTACAAAGACATTAGTGGTGACGAAAATGCACGGGCCGCTACGTACCTAAACAAAGCCTATCCAAAATCATTTGCGGCCATTCTGCATCCGCACATTACTACGTATCAGAAATACTTCAATCGGGTCAGGCTCGACTTAGGCGCGACCGAAGCCGCCAAGTTGCCCACCGATGAACGACTAAGCAATTTTCGCTCTGTCAACGACCCTCAACTTGTTACGTTGTATTATCAATACGGGCGGTATCTGCTGATTTCTTCTTCACAGCCCGGGGGGCAGGCCGCCAATTTGCAGGGGATTTGGAACAACAAAATGCGCCCACCCTGGGACAGCAAATACACCATCAACATCAACGCTCAGATGAACTACTGGCCTGCCGAACGGACCAATCTGGCTGAACTGCATGAACCGTTTTTGCGAATGGTGAGAGAGCTTTCGGAAACGGGTCAGGAAACGGCGAAGGTCATGTACGGAGCCAGAGGCTGGATGGCCCACCACAACACCGACATCTGGCGGGCAACCGGTGCTATCGATGGGGCGTTGTGGGGCATGTGGATCGCTGGGGGCGGCTGGACCAGCCAGCACCTGTGGGAACACTACCTCTACAACGGCGACAAGGCGTACCTGGCCTCGGTTTATCCGGCGCTGAAAGGAGCAGCCCTGTTCTACGTAGACTATCTGGTTGAACATCCCAAGTATCACTGGCTGGTGGTGAACCCCGGTACGTCGCCTGAAAACGCACCGAAAGCGCACGGCGGCTCTTCGCTCGACGCAGGTACGACGATGGACAATCAGATTGCTTTCGATGTGTTCAGCACGGCCATCCGGGCCGCCCAGGCGCTGAATAAAGATGCCGCTTTCGTGGATACGTTGGTGCAGAAACGTAGCAAGTTGCCGCCTATGCACATCGGGCAACACGGCCAGTTGCAGGAATGGCTCGAAGATATTGATGATCCAAACGATAAACATCGGCACATTTCGCATTTGTACGGCCTATTTCCCTCCAATCAGATTTCAGCCTATCGGACGCCTGACCTGTATACTGCCGCCAAAACATCCCTTGTTCATCGGGGCGACGTATCGACGGGCTGGAGCATGGGCTGGAAAGTAAATTGGTGGGCCCGGCTTCAGGATGGTAATCATGCCTACACGCTCATTCAGAATCAATTGACTCCGCTGGGCGTCAACAAAGACGGGGGTGGTACGTACAACAACCTGTTCGACGCTCACCCACCATTCCAGATCGACGGCAACTTCGGTTGTACGTCGGGGATTACGGAAATGCTGCTGCAAAGTGCGGACGGGAGCCTGCATCTATTGCCCGCGTTGCCCGATGTGTGGCCGACCGGCAGCATCAGCGGCTTGCGAGCACGCGGTGGCTTTGAGGTCGTAAATATGGAATGGAAAGGCGGTAAGCTGACCAAGGTCACCGTCAAGTCGAATCTGGGCGGTAACCTTCGTCTGAGAGTGCCGAATGCACTGAAAGTAAGTAGTGGCAGTGAATTAAAACCCGCATCAGGGCAGAATCTGAATCCGTTCTACGTAGTGGAAGAGACACCAGCGGCCATCAAATCACCACAGGCTAACGTAACAGCACCGACGTTAAAAGAAACAGTAGTTTACGATATGCCAACGCAAAGCGGGAAGGTGTATACGCTGGTGGCGCAATAAATTAAAGATTATGTCTGCTCCGATCAAGACAATGAGAAAACGTATTGCCGCTGTTTTTTTCGCAGCGCTTAGTCTACTATTGAGCCATCCGGTTTCGGCTCAAACCACGTTGGTTAATCCGATTCTGACCGGCTTTTACCCCGATCCGAGCATCGTGAAGGTTGGCCCGGATTACTACCTGGTTAATTCGACGTTTTCGTACTTCCCCGGTCTTCCGATCATGCACAGCAAAGACCTGAAAAACTGGAAGCAGATCGGCAATGTCATCGACCGCCCTGAACAAATGGATTTCATGGGCGAACGGCTGACTCGCGGTCTTTTCGCACCCGGCATCAGTTATTCCAAAGGAACGTTCTACGTGACCTGCACCGATATTGACCACGACGGCAACTTTGTCGTAACAGCCAAAAATCCAGCCGGTCCGTGGAGCAATCCGGTGAAGATTCCGCAGGTGAAAGGCATCGACCCATCTATCTATTTCGATGAAAGTACCGACAAAGCCTATATCATTTATAACAGCGATGCACCCGACCGAAAGCCGCTGTACTCGGGCCACCGAACCATTCGGATGTATGAGTTTGACCCGATCAAACTAACCGTAATTGGTGAAGAGAAACAACTGGTCAACGGGGGTGTGGATCTTTCTAAAAAACCAGTCTGGATTGAAGGACCGCATATTCTGAAACGGAACGGCTGGTACTACCTCTACGCGGCTGAAGGCGGCACGTCGGTCAATCACTCCGAAGTGGTACTACGTAGTAAAGATGTTTGGGGACCATACGTACCGTTTGAAGGCAATCCGATCCTGACGCAGCGCGAGTTGCCTGCCGACCGCAAAGACGCCATTACGTCGGCGGGGCACGCGCAGTTTGTGGAAGGCCCGGATGGAAAATGGTATTCGATTTTTCTAGCGGTACGTCCTTACGAAGGCGATTACTACAACACGGGCCGCGAAACGTTTATTGCGCCCTTGACATGGAAAGATGACTGGCCGATGATCGAGCATGGCGAGAAGGCTATCGCATATAGTTACCCTGTTAATTACAAAGAAGTTAAGCAGAAAGGAGCACTGCCGCAGTCGGGCAATTTTGCTTACACAATCTCCTTGGACAAAGAACTTGACCCGTCGCTTTTGTTCATGCGGACTCATGACAAAAGTTGGTACTCACTATCGAAGAAAGATGGGTTGACGCTGAAATTGAAGCCCGAAACTGTGATGGAGCTGGGCAATCCGGCCTTTATCGGAAAACGCCAACAACACCTCAATAGTACAGCCGAAACGGAGCTAATGTTTACACCAAAATCGGACAAGGAAAAAGCCGGTTTGGTGATTCTACAGGATGAGGGCCACTTCTACTTCCTGTGTAAATCGAAATCTCAGGATAAAGACGTACTGCAACTTTACAAAAGCGTTCCTAAAGAGAAGACGATGGAATTGCTGACTGAAGTGCCGCTGGACGCTAAAGCGGGTAAAGTAGGTCTACGTATCACGTCGCAGGGCGATAGCTATTCGTTTCAGTATTCCACCGATTCGAAAAACTGGACGCTGCTGAAAGACAAAGTAGACGGCAAATTCTTGAGTACCAAAGTGTCAGGTGGATTTATCGGCTGCGTGTATGGCTTGTACGCTACGTCGTCGGGGGAAGCCAGCACGAATTCGGCTTCGTTCCAGTACCTGAAATACGCAGGTGATGACCCGATGTTGGGGAAGTAAATAAATGGATTGATTAGCAGTGCTTTTTTGTCATCCCGACGCAGGAGGGATCTCCGGAGAATACAAAAAAACCATTTACCCGAAGATCCCTCCTACGTCAGGATGAACTGTGTTAAGAAACAATAGGTAAGGCTAATTTTTGATCATATTTTACCCCACTTCGGGCGACGGCAAAAC
>NZ_JACXAA010000011.1 GCF_014699035.1 Spirosoma validum | reverse complement strand
AAGCAGCGCCCACTTAAATGAGCGCTGCTAAAAAGAAAAACAGTCAATAACCTGTCAACCTATTTTAGGACGAGTCAGGATGGTATCATCGTTAGCCCTGTATTAGCAATTGTGCTAGTGATTGGCCAGCTTGAACTAATTGCGAAGGGACGGATGAATTAGACCACCCTTGGTTAAGATTGTAGCTGACCGTTGAGTTGGTTATACCGTTTAAATCTAGAAATATTCCGTTCGCTGCTGCACGCTGGGTAACCGTACCTGGCTGGCTGGGAGTGGTGGAAAACAATAAGAGCACTTTGTTAACAGGCGCTAGTGATAGGCTAGAATTTGGGTAGGCCTGAGAAGCGCAAATTAGTGCATTAGGCGATTGCTGAATGGGCTGGCCTAACCCACAAGTCAATGGGGAAAACGTGGCATTTTGAATGGTTATCTGGCCTGGCTGGCCCATTGTTACAGTACCGTATCCATTGTTGTTTACCTGAAGCATTTGACCTAGATCCATGTTGTAAGTAGCGCTTGTCTGAACAACTGCGCCATTACTTAGCTGAGAATTAGACGTGAAAGCAGTAAGCCGATCCTGCCAGCTTATAGTGGTAGTAGGAGAATAATGATTATTAGATAGCCATACGAGTGGCTGGACTTGATCATACGCCTGTACTGCTTTGAAGGCATACAAAGTATATCCTTTTGATTGTAATTGATCAATTGTTTGGTTATCTAACGTAATGGTGATACTGTAAGTAGACATAGAAGAGGATGGTTACATGTGTTGTTAACGATTACCAAAGATGATAACCTAATGGGCTTACTGACCGATTAGTATATTTACAAATCATTCCTGGCTTATATCTCATCGTTATTGCTGCCACTTACCGACCGGTTCCACCAGTTTAATGCGGCCAAATCTTGGGTGGTAAGGTGGTAAACTCCTATATAAGGCCTTTACAATTACCAGACAGAAAAAAGGGGTTTTAGCGAGTGAGATCAAAAAGCCACTCACTGGATTGCAGCAAGTGGCTAGAGGGAAAAGTGACCCCGGACGGGCTCGAACCGTCGACCCATTGATTAAGAGTCAATTGCTCTACCAACTGAGCTACGGAGTCAATTTGTGTTTTTGTCCTTGAGGAAAAGAGAAGTAGTGTTGATTTATCTTGATCATTGAAACCGTTTTTGTACACCGAAATGTGCACCAACAAAAAAGAGTTACGATCATTTATGATGTAACTCTTTGATTTTCAATGGTGGGAGTTGACGGGTTCGAACCGCCGACCCTCTGCTTGTAAGGCAGATGCTCTGAACCAGCTGAGCTAAACTCCCTTTATTCCGTTTCGCTGTTGCGTTTGGGAGTGCAAATATAAAAGGCTGTAGAGGCTTTTTGCAAGCTTAAAGGCAAAAAAAAGTAAAGTTTTTTGCAAGTGTCTGATAGCCAGTGGTACGTAATGTCTACTCGAAATTTAGGTATAATGTTACAGAATGTGTTGTCAGCTTATTGATGCCAATGCCTGCCGCATTGTTCGTGGGCCGATAAAGATTGACTAGGCCGTGCGAAAAGCGTAGTTCGGGAGCGAATTTGAAAAACTCAAAAAACTGCTCAAAGCCAACACCATATTCCAGCGCGAAATCTACGTTACCAGTGCTGAGCCGACTCTGGCCCTGAGTTTCGTTTTTCCGCACATTCGTTTCAAAGCTAAAGGTTCCGCCCGCCAGTAAGTACATTCGACTGTTGTTACGTCGTTCGGATTTGTATTTCAGCAGCATTGGAAAGTCAAGCCAGGTTGATTCGCGGGTTTCCGTTTTCGATTCACTGTTTGGATAATCGTACTGTACCTGCCGACTCATAAGGGTGACTGAAGGCGTAAACCGAAAATCGAAGCGGTCGTTTAGAAAAGCGTTGATGACAAAGCCAACCCGAAAATTCCCTTTATTAGGAGAATAGATCCGGTAAGCCGAATCGGCGACTAAAAACGCCGGGCTATGTGTAACGCTAAATCGACTAATGGGAGCGGCGAAGAAAAAGCCGTAATGAATGGTCTTATCGTCATAGCGTTCAAGATGCTTCCGTACGTATTTGTAGGAGGTTTGTGCCTGGCTGTTGGCCTGAACCAGTACGAGCAGCATCAGAGTAGCAAAGCCTGAACGTAGTACGTAGCCAGAAACGCGATTTGTCATAAATGCTTGTGACCTATATAAATTGATGCAACGCCGAAGGTGAGCGGTATCCATTTGGTATTGATAAATCCGGCTGCTTCATAAATTCGCAGGAAGTCGGGACCGTCGGGAAAAGCCTGCACCGATTCGGGTAGATAGCTATAAGCCGATGTGTCCTTACTCACCATGCGTCCAATGAGTGGCAAAATAGTCCGGGAGTAAAAACCGTATAATTGTTTGAACGGAAACTGACGCGGATTCGAGAACTCCAGCACCACACACACACCGCCGGGGCGCGTTACGCGATGCATATCGGTTAGACCTTTGAGCAAATTCTCGAAGTTGCGTACACCAAACGAAACGATGACAGCATCGAATTCATTGTCTGCAAACGGTAATCCTTCTGAATCGCCCGCCCGCATTTCGATAATATGATCGACGCCCCGCTTCTTCATTTTCTCCCGACCGATTGCCAGCATTCCCTCTGAAATGTCGACACCAACGATTTTTTCGGGCTTTAGTGCCAAAGCTTCCAAGGCAAAATCGCCGGTTCCGGTGGCAATGTCTAGGATGGTTTTATGACTAAGCGCAGGGGATTTCGGTCCACCGATGCGGCTGGATCTGAGCTCGCGAATCGCCCGTTTGCGCCATAAAATGTCGATACCACCACTCAGCAAATGGTTTAACAAGTCATACTTAGGCGAAATGTTATCGAACATCTCGGCCACCTGCTCGCGCTTGGAGGTGTTTTTATCTTTGTAGGGAACAACAGCCATAGTAAATGAGAGACTGATAGACTGAGTGAATGGACCAATACTGCTATTCATTCACTCAGTCTATCAGTCTTTATTGTAATTGTAAAGGTAACGCCATAACGGCAGGGTTGAGTTGAAAGTTTGTCATTTCGGTGGGCAATGCGTAGTTTAGTTTCGACGCCGTGTCATTCGACTCTATACAACCTGAGAAACTATGCTACCTTATTTTTTTTCTGCTCTGCTTGGATTAAGTTCATTTTTGTCGCACCTGTCGGGCGGGGATGATCCGGTTGCTAAAAAAGCGCATAAAATTCATCAAAAGGTGTTAACGCTCGATACGCACGCTGATGCACCTATTATGATGCAAAAGCCCGGTTTTGATGTTGGTGCAGCCCATGATACCAAGCGGGATGGCTCTCAAATTGATTTCCCAAGGATGAAGCAAGGGAGTATGGATGCTATGTTTTTTGCCGTATATACGTCGCAGGGCCCACGCACTGATTCTGGCCATGCCGAAGCGAAGCGAAACGCCCTGAACCAATTTGATCTGATTCATAAAGCACTCAAAAAATACCCCAATCTGGCCGAGCTGGCTACGTCTCCCGAGGACGCTTATCGGATAAAGAAAGCAGGGAAGCGGGCCGTTTTTGTCGGTATGGAAAACGGCTACCCAATCGGTAGTGATATAGCGATGCTCAAGACGTATTATGATCTGGGCTGTCGGTACATTACCTTGACGCACTTCGCCAATAACCTGATCGGCGATTCATCAACGGACCCGGATGGGCCCATGTACGGTGGCTTGAGTGAGTTTGGCAAGAAGGTGGTGCCCGAAATGAATCGGCTTGGTATCATGATCGACGTATCGCACGTGGCCGACAGTACGTTCTATGATGCACTCGCTTTATCGAAAGCGCCCGTTATTGCGTCGCATTCCAATTGCCGGGCTCTGTGCGATTTTCCACGTAACATGACTGATGACATGATTCGGGCTATTGCCGCTAAAGGGGGCGTGGTGCAGGTGAATTTTGTGAGTGACTATCTCAAAAAACCATCTGATGCGCACCGAGCAGCCAAAACCAAAATCAGAATGTCGCGGGTGGGTAAAGTGCCTTCGCCTGACATGGAGGCCAAAATTGCGGCCATGAGCGATTCGGTGTCAAAGGTGTATGCGTCGGAGCGGGCCAGTTTGTCTGACATTGCCGATCACATCGATCATATTGTTAAACTAGTGGGTATCGACCATGTTGGCATTGGCTCTGATTTCGATGGGGGCGGGGGCGTCAATGGGCTGGAAGATGTCAGTCAGATTGAAAATTTAACCACCGAACTCGTTCGCCGGAAATACTCCGAAGCCGACATTGCCAAAATCTGGGGTGGTAATCTGCTACGTGTGTTAGGACAGGCGAAGGTTGTCAATTGATAGAAGTAGCGAACACAGAACCACAGGGATCACAGAATAGATAATTGATTGCTATTGACCTATTTACTGCTTTGTGTTCCTTACGGTTCTGTGTCTAAATTCTTCCCGGCTACTTAAACTATCCTTCCTCCATGACTCCTGAAGCTGTTTTTAACCTGGCGAATCTGTTCGTACTACCGCAGTGGTTGTTGATGATTTTTGCCCCGCGCTGGTCTGCTACCAAATGGTTGATAAACTCGTATCTGATTCCAGCGGGCCTCGGTGTGGTTTACAGCATTTATTTGTTTAGCGGAGGCCCTGTCGATTTCGCATCATTTGGTTCGCTGCCCGGCGTGAAGAATTTATTCGCGAACGGAGGTGATGGCGTTATGCTGGCCGGTTGGGTGCACTACCTCGCCTTCGATCTGGTGGCCGGTACGTTTGTTTTACGCGATTCGCAGGAAAAGGCCATTCCCCATTGGTTGATTGTGCTACCGCTGTTTTTTTGCTTTATGCTGGGGCCAGTCGGTTTGCTATTGTACTGGATGATTCGTGTGGTACGTACTCGAAACCTGTCCGCTTAGCTGATTTGAGAATCCTACGACTATGAATGCGTTCTTATCAACACTCAAAAGTCGCAATGCAGTTTTGTACGGATTCGGGCTCATCTCACTGATCGGTGGACTTGTTTGTGTGGTCCTGTCACTGTCAACGACGCAACAGGTGCTGGGCATTAACGCCTTTATTAAGCCCACCAAATTCTTTGTATCCATTTGGATTTTCTGCTGGACAATGGCCTGGTATACCGGTCTGCTCCCGCAACGCCGAAAAGTACGTATCTACAGTTGGGTGGTTGTCGTTGCGATGATCATTGAGTTAGTAATTATCACCGGGCAGGCGGCTCTGGGCAAATTATCACACTTTAATGTTATGTCTTTTGTCGACGCCCGGCTTTTCAACGTCATGGGACTGGCTATCGTCGTAATGACTGTCTGGACGGGCTACATTGGTTATTTATTTTTCAGGCATACGCCCAGCCCAGTTGATTTGACGTATCTGTGGGGCATTCGATTAGGAATTCTGGTGTTTGTCATCTTCGCGTTTGAAGGATTTGTGATGGCCATCCGGCTGAGCCATACGGTAGGAGAACCGGATGGTGGCCCTGGTTTACCCGTCGTTAACTGGAGTACGCGCTACGGCGATCTACGGGTAGCTCATTTCTTTGGTATGCATGCTCTTCAGTTAATTCCCTTATTTAGCTGCTACGTTGCCCGCCGACCACGTCTGGTGATTCTATTGGCTGCTTTTTATGTTCTCTACGTTACGTTCCTGCTGGTACAGGCCTTAGCCAGTAAACCCGTGCTGGCCTACTTGACTACCTGACGGTAAAAAAGAAACGGATTCATCTTTGCTAAAAGACAGGGCCCTGAAATGGCCTCTCAACGTCATAACTGCAAACCGTTCGTTACCCGATGAATCGTTCTGATTTTTTAAAGACATCTGCTCTGGCCGGAGCCACTCTTATCACTGACCCAGTTCAGGTACGGGCTTTTATTACGCGTCAACCGACGCAGAAATATCGCACCGCTTTAGTTGGATCAGGTTGGTGGGGAACCAATATTCTGCGGTGCGCTGTACAGGCCGGTGAATCAAAAATAGTAGCCCTGTGCGACGTTGACACCCGTCAGTTGCAAAAAACCAGCGATGAACTGACTAAACTGACCTCGGATAGGCCTAAACTCTACCGCGACTATCGCGAGATGCTGTCCACCGAAAAGCCGCAAATTGTTATCGTTGCTACGCCCGACCATTGGCACCCGCTCATTGCCATTGCAGCCATGCAGGCGGGAGCACATGTCTACGTGGAAAAACCCATCAGTCATACTATCAACGAAGGGAAGGCGATGGTAAAAACTGCCCGGCAAACCGGACGTATCTGTCAGGTTGGGACGCACCGACGCGTATCTCCCCACAACGTATCGGGGATGGACTTCTTGAAATCCGGGAAAGCGGGCAAAATTGGCATGGCGCGGGCGTTTGTGTATTATGGCGGTGGTGCTGGCCAGCCTACGCCTGATGGCGAAGCTCCCAAAGAAATGGACTGGAACATGTGGTGCGGACCGGCTCCGCTACGTGCCTATAACCCGGCTATGCACCCCCGAGGCTGGCGTAACTTCCTGGACTACGCCAACGGTACGCTCGGTGACTGGGGAATTCACTGGCTGGATCAGATTTTATGGTGGACGGACGAGAAACACCCGCGTAAGATTTACTCTACGGGTGGACGGCCGATACGGAAGGATAGTACGGATGCGCCAGATCATCAGGTTGCTACGTATGAGTTTGAAGGTTTTACGGCGATATGGGAACAACGTGCTTTTGCCGGTAACACCGCCGAGAAAACGCATCCGCAACAGGCCGTGGGCGTTTATTTTTACGGGACCGAAGGCACCTTTCATATGGGCTGGCTCGACGGCTGGACATTCTATCCATCCGATCCGAAAAAGCCTACGATTCATCAGGACGCGCAGCTTAACAAGCCTGACGACCAGAACATCGCCCAACTCTGGGCCAATTTCCTCGATAGTATCAAGACGAATAAACCACCTATTTCCGATATCGAAATTGGCCATCGATCAACGAATATGGCCTTGCTGGGCATGTTGTCTATGAAACTCGGACGTAGCGTTGATTGGGACGGCAGTCAGATTCTGAATGATCCAGAAGCGAATAAACTCCTGAGCCGCGCTTATCGGGGCGAGTGGCAATATCCGACGTAAGGTTGTCTGATGTACTACGTATTGACTTGAATGGGATGAATACCACCGGCTGGGCTGACGTCGATGCGCAGGAATTCCGCTGTGGTTTGCGTAAACAGGTACTGACAAGATGAAACAAAATCCTGTTCCGGTACGTGAAACGTGACAAAAATTCGGGATGAAGGGGTTGGTTTTTAAAAGTCTCAAACACGTTAATCTGTGTCCGATCAATCCTGATCTTCGTTGCAAAACTTGTTATAGGATGACATAGCTCAAGGGTCGGCTTCTTGCTGAATATAGATATGTAGCGAATTAGCAAACTAATTGAGAGCAAGTAACTTCCAATAACCTCGGCCAAAAAACCGAGGTTTTATTTTAGCTTATCAACCGAAACGCACCAGTTAGTATAAATAAAAACATTATAAACAAGAAACAGTAACAAAAATTTGTCACTGTTATACATATTAAACTACTTTATATACATATTTTTCTACTTGTTTATGATTTGTAGCTTCTCTGCAAGTACCTTTATAGAGCACTAGGTTATAGTAAAATAAAACCTGTTAGTGCTAATTATTCATTGATTTCTTACTTCCTCTTTTTATTAAGTTTATGAAACACAGATTTTTACTAGTCATCCTGCTATTAACATTCTTAAGATCCTGGGCTCAGACTACCACCCTGGTGCAGGAAACATTTGATACCGATGGTGAGGGGAGCCGCTACACCAGTAACACCTTCGATTTGCGCCCGCTAGGCTCTGCTGACCCGACTAATGGCAACGGCCTTATCCAGTACTTTGTGCGGGGCACAACCAATCCCTTTCAAAATCCCTATGCCAGTAATTCCTATTCCTTCGGTACCGCTACCAACCTGATCACCTTAGGCAATTTACAGGGAACCGGCTTCTGGGCCTCCGAAGCGGTCTGTGGTACGTCATCTGTTCCCTCAGGAGATAGACGCCCGCCAGGATACGTAACGCTTAAAACGGTCAATAGCACGAATTACAATACGTTAAAGGTTATAGTAGCACTGGCTTCCCCCCGCGGAGCCCCCTGGACAGGAGCGGGTACAAAAGGCGTTCGCAAGACGGATGTCATTCGGATCGATTACTCCTTTAATAACGCGGCCAGTTGGACGACCATCGGTCAGTTCATGGGAGATGAATTTTACGGCGTAGGTCAATCCGGTGACTGGCGTTTGGATGTCAACCTGGATGGTTCGGCCAGCGATGACCGGACTGCCAGTACGCCCTCACCCGCGCTCACTCAGACATTTCAGGATTTTACGTTTGCGATTCCGGTGACAGGTAACTCACTGCTGGTTCGGGTAGTAGTGGAGGCCCGGGGCGGTACGAGCATCGAATTAGCTTTTGACAACATCCGCGTAACGGGTATACTCAGTAATGTTCCCCCACCAACCCTGACGGGTATCGAATCAACAACACTTCGGTATGCAGAAGGGGCAGCCGCTACTCAAATCACCAACACCGTAACGGCCAGCAACCCCTCTGGATCTACGCTGTCGGGGGCGAAAGTAGCAATTAGTAGTGGCTTCGTCATCGGACAGGATGTACTGGCCTTCACCGCTGCCAATGGGATTACCGGCACTTACAATGCCAGCACGGGCCTATTATCCTTAACGGGAACGGCCTCTCCGGCAGCCTACACAAGCGCTCTGCGAAGCGTGACCTACCGCAACAGCAATGCCGCTGATGCTACGGCGGGTACCCGAGCCGTGGATTTTAGTGTGCTCGATGGAACCGCCAGTAGTTCAGCTCAAACACGTCTGATCGAAGTAATTTCATCTCTCAGTGGCCCGGCGAGTCTGCCCTTCACCGAGGATTTCACAACCGATGGGGAAGGGACTCGCTACGGTACGAATCATTTTTATCTCAACGATGGTATCGGTTATGAGCGCACTAATGCTAATCCCAGGGATGTGAATGCAGCCAATACTACGTTCAGTAACATCAGTAACGGGTATTACTTTTTCGGGGAGAATACGTTAAGTCCCTTTAATCCAAGTACGGTAAAAAGTGGCTTCCTCATAACCCAGCCCGTAGATGCCACCAACTATGGCAATATGCATTTTCAAATCCGGCTGGGAGCCAGTCCGGCCAGCGCAGGAGCTATCTGGCAAACCAAGCATTACTTTCGACTGTATTACCGGCTGGGTGGTAGTAGCGGGAGCTGGGTGCTGTTTGGTTCATTCCGGGGAAATACAACTGTTATTAATGGAAACGGCGACTTGCGCCAAGACACGGACTTGACCAATCTGAGCGGTATACCAACGGGTCCGGTCGTGACACCAACGCTGACCAACTTTGACTTTGCGCTACCTGCAGCTGTCAGCGGCAATGTGGTTGATTTCAAGCTGGAACTATCGAATGATGATAGTCGATCCGATTTTGCGTTTGATCTAATTCAGGTGACGGGTGCGGTTAACAATCCACCCACCAATATTACGTTGAGCAATAGCTCCATATCTGAAAATCAACCCACTGGTAGCGTCATCGGCAGCTTTAGTAGCACCGATGCAGATGCGGGGCAATCGTTTAGCTATTCGCTGGTCACGGGCACCGGATCAACGGATAATGCTTCCTTTCAGATCGTGGGTAGTCAATTGCGAACCAATGCGGTGTTAAATTTTGAAACCAAAAGCAGTTACTCCATCCGGGTTCGGACAACGGATAGTGGTAGCCCGGCTCAGAGTTTTGAGAAATTGTTCACCATCAACGTCACCAACATCAATGAGCTGACGGCCAGCATTACAGCCCAGTCTAATGTCAGTTGTAACGGGGGAGCCAATGGAACGGCCAACGTTACCGCATCAGGAGAATCAGCCCCTTTTAGCTATATCTGGCGTAATTTCACCACCAACACGACGCTGGCTCAGACCACATCCGCTGTCACTGGTCTAACAGCCGGAGCCTACAGTGTTACCGTGACGGCTAGCTCCTCAGGCTTCACCGCCACCACCAGCTTTACCATCAGCCAGCCATCAGCTTTTTCGTTGGTTACAGCTCGTACCAATGTAGGCCAGCTAGGGGCCAGTACAGGTACCGCTTCGGTCACCGTCAGTGGGGGCACACCCGCCTACACCTACGACTGGACACCGGGTACGCCCACGGGTGATGGCACCAGTTCGATCAGCAGTCTGAGTGCGGGCACCTATTCGATTAAGGTTACCGATGTTAATGGTTGTACGGCCACCAGCTCGACTACCGTGGGTACTGATCCTGATTTGACGGTGCTACTCTATGCCCGGCCTAATCTTCTGTACGGGAGTTCTCCGATGAGTGTAGTAGTAGATGTGGTGGAGAACAACGGAGTTAACAGCAGTGGACTCATTACGGTTAAAGTGACCAAAGATGCCAAGTTGACCCTCAGCCTGAACGGCAGCCTGACCACTGTGAATGGACGCAGTGTGCAGAATGGGAGCTGGAATTTAAGTAGCGATGCTAGTTATTACATTCTGACCACTAGTCAACCGGTTACAGGCGGCAATAAGCTAAGTTTTGGCCTAACGGGGCAGCTTAGTGCGAGTAATACAACGGGGATGATCAATTGCAGTGCGACGCTGGTGGGAGGCTCGGAGAGCCGCACCAACAACAATATCGACGCGGACAAGATCGAGTATTTTCAGCAATAATCAGCTTGCGTAGCGAACAGACTACTACGTGTCTGCCTGGAAGCCCTGCCCGTAACGGTGGGGTTTTTCCTTGTAGTAGCAAAGCCACCATGTTATACTGTAGTTTCGCTGTACAAAAAAAGCACTTACAAATTTCTTCGTAAGTGCTTGATTATTAATGTGGGCCAGCTAGGGCTCGAACCTAGGACTTACTGATTATGAGTCAGTTACTCTAACCAGCTGAGTTACAAGCCCATCGTTGATTGATTGCTCAGATTCAACGACGCAAAATTACAAATTTTTTGGACACATGCGCACGTAGGATTCGATTTTACAAACATAATCCCTGTTCATCACGTAGTATTGCCTGACTATCTTTGTTCAATGGCATCGTCCAACAAGAAAAAAATCCTAAACGACCCTGTTTACGGGTTTATTACGATCCCGACCGAATTGCTCTTCGATCTGGTCGAGCATCCGTATTTTCAGCGGCTACGACGTATCAAGCAATTAGGTTTGTCGGAGTATGTGTATCCAGGAGCCTTACATACGCGCTTTCATCATGCACTCGGGGCTATGCACCTGATGGGACAGGCCATGCAAACGCTCCAAAGCAAAGGCCACCGGATTAGCGACGCCGAATGCGAAGCCGCTCAGATTGCCATTCTCCTTCATGACATTGGACATGGTCCATTTTCGCACGTATTGGAATGCTGTTTGCTGGACAGTGTGCATCATGAGGTCATTTCGCTCATGCTGATGCACGAGCTGAACCAGCAGTTTAATGGTGGCTTAGCGTTGGCAATACGTATGTTTGAGGGAACGTATGAGCGCCCATTTTTTCACCAACTAATCTCGAGTCAGTTGGATATGGACCGTATGGACTACCTCAACCGAGACGGCTATTATACCGGTGTAGCTGAGGGTGCGATCGGGGCTGAACGAATCATCAAAATGCTCGATCTGGTCGATGATCAACTGGTAGTCGAAGCCAAAGGAATTCTGAGTGTCGAGAATTTCCTGAATGCTCGACGCCTAATGTACTGGCAGGTTTATTTGCACAAAACCTCGATTTGCTGCGAGTCGATGCTCGTTCAAATACTACGTCGGGCACGGTTTCTGATTCGGCAGGGCGACTTTGAGCCCGTTTATGCGCCGGAAACGTTCAAACTTTTTCTTCGCGAAAGTATTACGCTGACTGATTTTCGGACAAATCGAACGTATCTCGATGCGTTTACAAAACTAGATGATTTCGATGTATGGTCGTGTATTAAGCAATGGGCCATCCATCCTGATCCGGTGCTTTCAACGCTCTGTCAAATGCTGCTCGATCGGAAGTTATTTAAGATTATGCTATCCACAGAGCCGTTTGCGGGCGAGTTGCTGCAGGAACTCGAAAATCAATTGCGTCAGACTGGTCTGTCAGACGATGTTCTATCGTATTTCTTAGTCGAAGGGCAGGCAACCAACGCGGCCTATTTACCCTCCGGCGACCGGATCGCGATCAAGCTCAAATCAGGAGATGTGATTGATATTGCTGACGCGTCGGATCTGTCAAATATTCAGGTGCTGACCAATATTGTGCGTCGTTATTACGTCTGTTGGGCCAAGGGTATATCCCTTCGTCAGTTGGTCAGGCTGTAAGTCCTGTTCAATCGATGGCTAACGAATCGAGCCGGTCGAATGATCAATAGGCTGGTTCCGGAAACTATTTCAGGGTGTTTTATCCGAAAAGTGCAATTTGTTAATTACCTTAGCGGCCTGATCGCTCGATAATAGCGATTGTTTTGCGACGGCCGTCATACGTATATGAAGTTTACAGTCAAGCAGATAGCTACACTGCTGGAAGGCGAAGTCGCCGGAAATGATGCACTGGCAATCACCGGATTAGCCAAAATTGAAGAAGGAAAGCCAGGTGATATTTCGTTTCTGTCAAACCTTAAATACGAACCCCATCTGTACACGACGCAGGCATCTGCGGTGATCGTCGATCGGTCTTTTGAGCCCAAGAAGCCGGTCGTTTCTGCTTTAATTTTTGTAGAAAATTCCTACTTGGCTTTTACGCGCCTGCTGGAAGAATACCACAAGCAACTGATCTTTTCGCGGGTCGGTGTTGAACAACCTTCGTACATGGGCGACGGTACTGAGGTTGGCGAACAAAGCTACAGGGGAGCGTTTTCCTATATCGGAAAAAATTGCCAGGTTGGTAAGAATGTCAAGATATACCCACAAGCATACATAGGCAATAACGTTCGTATCGGCGACAATACTATTGTGCATCCCGGTGCCCGCATTCTCGATAATTGTATTATTGGGCAGTACTGTGTAATTCATCCTAATGCCGTGATTGGCAGCGAAGGATTTGGATTTGCTCCACAGTCCGACGGTACGTATAAAACGATTCCGCAACTCGGCAATGTTATCCTGGAAGATTTTGTTAACGTAGGGTCCAATACAACGATCGACTGCGCCACCATGGGGTCGACCATTATTCGGAAAGGAGCCAAGCTGGATAATCTTATTCAGATTGGTCACAACGTCGAAATTGGCAAAAACACGGTCATAGCGGGTCAGACGGGTATATCGGGATCAACCAAAATTGGGGACAATTGTGTCATTGCTGGTCAGGTTGGGTTCGCGGGGCATCTTACCATCGCCAACGGCACCAAAGTAGGGGCACAGTCGGGTGTTGGGAAGAATGTCGATCAGGAAGGTACAGCCATCAATAGTTCACCCGCTTTCGGTTTGAAAGAAAGTATGCGCTCTTTAGCCATTTTCCGGAAACTGCCAGATCTGGAGAATCGGGTAACGAAGTTGGAAAAGAAAAACGAAAAACAGTCGTAAAAAAAGTTGACAGTCAACACATTGGTCGATGTTAGTATGGAAATTGACTGATGGCTATCCACTGACGAATAATGAATACGAAACAACAGACGATTCAGAAGGCCGTTTCGGTATCGGGAGTGGGTTTGCACACAGGCGTATCGGCAACGATGACCTTTCTGCCTGCTCCGACCAATCATGGCTATAAATTCCAGCGCGTCGATCTGCCGGGTCAACCGATCGTAGATGCCGATGTGGATAACGTTGTGGATCTCTCACGAGGCACAACGATCGAGCAGAGTGGTGCACGAATTCACACCGTCGAACATACACTGGCCGCGCTAGTTGGTTTGCAGTTAGACAATATACTGATTCAGCTAGATGGTCCGGAGCCACCAATTATGGACGGTTCTTCCATTCAATTTATCGACGCCCTGCGCGATGCCGGTATTGAGGAGCAAAACGCTACTCGCAACTACTTTGAGGTTAGTGAATACGTTCATTATCGTAATGCTGAAAAAGACATCGAAATGGCGGCTCTGCCCCTGAACGATTACCGGCTTACCGTAATGGTCGATTATAACTCACGGGTGATCAGCAGCCAGCACGCTTCGCTAAACGACATCAGCCAGTTCCCAGACCAGATTGCCAGCAGTCGTACGTTCGTGTTTCTGCACGAACTAGAAACGCTCTATAAACAGAATCTCATCAAAGGGGGCGATCTGACCAATGCCATCGTTATTGTCGATCGCGACGTGAAAGATGGTGAACTAGACTACTTAGCTGATTTGCTTCACAAACCCAAAGTGAGTGTGAACAAAGAAGAAGGTATTCTGAACAACATCAAGCTACATCACTCGAATGAAATGGCGCGTCACAAACTACTCGACGTAGTGGGTGACCTGGCGCTGATTGGTCGGCCGATCAAAGCGCAGATTCTGGCGGCCCGGCCCGGTCATGCAGCTAACGTAGCGTTTGCCAAAAAAATCAAGAAACTTATTCAGAAAAACGCAGCGAATCAGGTTCCTCAATACGATTCGACGCAGCCACCCGTTCTGGATATTAACCGGATTTCGCAATTGTTACCTCACCGCTATCCATTTCAGATGATCGATAAGATCATTGCTTTGGACGAAAACAGCGTTGTCGGTATTAAGAACGTAACAATGAACGAGCCGTTCTTTCCCGGGCATTTTCCTGGAAATCCGGTGATGCCTGGTGTCATGCAACTGGAAGCGATGGCGCAAACGGGTGGTATTCTGGTGCTGAGTACAGTACCTGATCCTGAAAATTACTGGCCATTTCTGGTTGGTATCGAAAACTGTCGGTTTCGGCGCAACGTTTTGCCCGGAGACACCGTAATCTTCAGATGTGAGTTTACGTCGCCCATGAAGCGTGGTATTGTTAAAATGCAGGGCAGGGGCTACGTAAGTAACCAACTGGTGTGCGAAGCTGATATGATTGCCAGTCTGGTAAAGAAAAAATAATGATGAATGATAAAAGATGAATGATCGGCAGCCTCTGGCTCGATTATCATTCACCATTTGTCATTCATCATTTATCATGAAAGAAATGATTCAACCATTAGCTTATATTCACCCCGAAGCAAAAATTGCGCAAAACGTGGTGATTGAGCCGTTTGCCATTATCCATAAAGACGTTGATATTGCCGAAGGAACGTGGATTGGCTCGCATGCGGTTATAAATGAAGGGGCTCGTATCGGGCGTAACTGCAAGATTTATCCAGGAGCTGTTATTTCATCGACACCCCAGGATCTAAAGTTCAACAACGAGTATACCCGAACCTACATTGGAGACAATACAACCATTCGGGAATATGCGACCATTAGCCGGGGAACCGAAGAACATTGGAAAACGGAGATCGGTACAAATTGTCTGATCATGGCTTACGCGCACGTAGCGCACGATTGTCGCATTGGTAATCAGTGTATTATCACCAACAATGTTCAGATGGCGGGCCACGTTCATATGGGCGATTGGGCCATTATTGGCGGATCGAGTTCGGTGTTGCAATTCACACGTATCGGTGCTCATGCCATGATTTCAGGCGGGTCATTAGTGCGCAAAGACGTACCACCGTTTACGAAAGCTGCCCGCGAACCGCTGTCTTATACTGGTATCAATTCGATTGGCTTACGTCGGCGCGGTTTCGAAAATGATAAGATCAATCAGATTCAGGAAATTTATCGCTACATCTACATGCGTGGCTTGAACAATGCCGATGCATTAACGAATATAGAGTTAGAGCTTCCCCCATCAGACGAGCGTGATCAAATCGTGAATTTTATTCGTAGTTCAGAGCGAGGAATTATGCGGGGACCATCGTCTAGTGGTGAAAAAGAATAATACGTATTGTATCATAAAGGCGATCTTGCCTGAATAATGGATAATGGCTTGAAATAAAGATCATTATCCATTATTTATTTTATATGGAGTCATTTATGAAAATAGTTGCTGAACAGATAGGGAAAAAATATCGAAAAGAATGGATTTTTCGACGCGTTAATCTAATCCTTACTGCTGGTACGAGCTATACATTTATCGGTCCGAACGGAAGTGGCAAATCAACTCTTCTACAACTATTAGCTGGAAATTTACCGGCTACCGAAGGTCAACTTGCTTATTCCCGAAATGATACGGTAATAGAGCCAGACAACTGGTTTCAGCAAGTTAGTATTGCCGCTCCTTATCTGGAATTAGTGGAAGAATTGACGCTGGACGAACTCCTGACCTTTCACCAGACCTTCAAGCCGTTCAAAACGAACTTTACGCTGGAAATCATTACCGAGCGCTTGCTGTTAACCCATGCCCGGCACAAAGAGATCAAGTATTTTTCGTCAGGCATGAAGCAACGGGTTAAGCTGGGTCTGGCCTTCTTCTCCGAATCGCCAATCGTCATCCTCGACGAACCTACCTCTAACCTCGATCGCCAGGGCATGAACTGGTATCAGGAACAAGTTCGCCAGCTATCACCGGATCAATTGCTGCTGATCGGTTCTAACCAACCCGAAGAATACAATTTCTGTCCGAACGTGTTCGACGTAATGCAGTGGAAATAATTCACGTCAGCCAATGTGCAGATAGTAAATCATTACGTTGATCTGAAGAAAATTTAAAAACCACAAAGTAAACCGGATCGTGTCCAGTTAGCTTTGTGGTTTTGTCTTTCTATTCTACTGATTTTGCCTAATAAGATAACCCTGAGATAGCTTAGAAAGTTAGTAGAAAATACTGAAAATTGTGTTTTATAAAGTATAGCAATAAGCTTATAATCACATTAATTAGCCTCTTTTGTTTCTTTGTATGAGGTATAATTAATATGTTTATTTTGGGTCATTTAAATTGCTGTATCTTCACAAAAACATTTCATTTAAACCTCACCAACATCATCGCCCATGAAAACATTATTTACCTTTGACCAAGCTATCCTAATATATTGCCGTGTTCTGCTTATTACCCTGTTTGGGCTAGGCGCAACTTTTGCAACAAAGGCGCAATCTCAATGGCAACAAGCCACTTCAAACACAACCCAAACACTTAGTGATGTCGTATACGATAATGGACTATGGGTCGCTGTCGGTGCGAACGGCACTATTGTAACATCCCCCGATGGGGTTACCTGGACTCCTCGTACTTCTAATACTATTCAATCTTTAAGCGCTGCTGGTTTCGGGGCAGGTCAGTGGATTGCTGTTGGTGCTAATCGCACTATCTTAACCTCCTCTGATGGCATTACTTGGACACCCCAATCGTCTACTGTTGCTCAAAACTACTCTGATATTGTTTATGGAGCAGGGGTGTGGGTGGTGACTGGGGATGGGGGCGCAATGACTTCTCCCGACGGAGTTACCTGGACAGCACAAAATGCTAACCCGAGTCAACAAATTAGTCGAGCACTTTATGCTGTCAGTTATGGTGCCGGATTATTTGTTGCAGTTGGCGAAAATAAGAAAATTGTATCCTCTCCGGATGGCATCACTTGGACCGCCCAATTCGCTAATTTAGCCGGGTCAGGAATTTGCGGTTGTTTTTATCCAACGCTGTATGATATAACCTTCGGTGATGGAAAATTTGTGACGATTGGAGGATATGGAGGAGGTGGCGGTGTTGCTTCTTCAACCGATGGTATCAACTGGACAGTTGGAAGTGGAGTTCAGCAATCATCAAATATCGGCTATGGCGCTGGATCGTGGTTATCGTTTAGCTTATATGGAACTATAGAAACTTCAACGAATGGACTTAATTGGTCACTACGTTATCACCCGGATAGACGAGCGTATCTTTATCAAGCAAATTATGGATCAGGGTTGTGGGTAGCTGTTGGTGTACAGGGGCAAATTCAGTATACTACAAATGTGAATGCCCCTTTACCTGTCTCTCTGGTATCATTTACTGGACAATCCGAAGGCACCTCTGCCCACTTAAGTTGGGAGACAGCTTGGGAGAAAGGCGCCAGCCATTTTCTGATTGAACGTAGTCAGGATGCCAAAAGCTTCGAACCCGTTGGTCGGGTAAATGCTCAAGGCAATACAGATAAAAATCAGACGTATAAGTTCTTCGATCCAGTTTTAACCGCTGGTTTATGGTACTACCGGCTGCGGCAAGTGGATTTGGATGGTACGTATGTCTATTCTTCGATCGTCGCTGTACGTATCAGTACTGAACCCTTACCTATGCTGACCCTCTCGCCTAACCCTAGTGCGGGGCCTTTGTTACTGGAGTACAAGGCGGGGATTAGTTCAGTGAGTGTGTACTCGTTGACGGGTGTACTGATCCAAGAGCAACGGTTTGAACAGGCGGTTAATCAATGGAATTGGAACGGTCAGAGTCAGCCACCAGGGGCTTACCTGATTAAAGTGCAGACTCAGGACAGAAATCAGCAAACCTTGCGTTGGGTTAAGCAATAGAAATGTCAAAGTTAGGTAATACAGTGAGTAATTATAAAAATTGTATTTTATGTAAATATGATACTATATAAAATTATTATTATGACTGCCTAAACCAAATAGGTGTTTCCTATTACTTTTAAACATAATCTCTATGCTATCACCACTGTTTACTACTATATCTTCAGTTGCTGTTTGTACTCATTGGTGTAAAAATGGCTTGTTTATAGTTCTACTTTATATAAGTACGCATACGTCTCTTCACGCACAATGGCAAACTGCCATCTCCAACACCACAAACACGCTGATAGATGTCAGCTATGGCGGAGGGCAATGGGTTGCCGTTGGTGTGAATGGCATAATCGTGACTTCGGCAGATGGGATCGACTGGACACCTCGTATGTCAAATACAACAAAAGGACTTTCCAATGCTGCCTACAATGGTAGCCAGTGGATCGTGGTCGGTCAGGAGGGTACGATTCTTTCTTCCACTGATGGGATAACCTGGGCGGCCCAGCAGTCAAATACGACAACCGAACTGACTGGAATTACGTACGGAGATGGACAGTGGCTGGCCGTCGAGTTTGGAAGTGCAACGGTAACTTCTCCTGACGGTATTAACTGGACTCGACATCCTGTAGGGCATTTATTTTATGGTGTTAGTTATGGTCCGAACCAGTACGTAGGTGTTGGTGGTTCATCGATTAAGACTTCAACGAATGGTATTAATTGGCAAGAGGTAAAGAATATAGGATCTCGGGAAAGAGTATATGAAGTTAGTTACGGCAATGGTCAATGGGTTGCTGTGGGATCTCGAGGTATTATATTGAGTTCTTCAGATGGAGTTAACTGGACATATGCATATTTTCGGTACTCTCCTGAATTTTACGATGTAAATTATGGAGATGGGCTGTGGATTGCTATTGGGCCTAATGGTTTTTATGGATCAAGCAATGGAACAAATTGGGGATCAGTATCACAGCCCCAAAGCATAAACGATATTAATGGATATAGTCAGGCCACGGGTATCAGTTACGGTGCTGGCAAATGGGTGGCTATCGGACCTAATGGTAAAATTGCTTATAACTACAGTGTGGCAGCACCTTTACCTGTGTCCTTAGTGTCATTTACTGGACAAAGCGAAGGCACTACAGCTCACCTGAGCTGGGAGACCGCCTGGGAGAAAGGAGCTAGTCACTTTGTAATCGAGCGTAGCCAAAACGCCAAAAGCTTTGAAGCCATTGGGCGGATGGAGGCTAAGGATAATATTAATAAGAACCAGTCATATAATTTCTTTGACTCTGAATTGGCTGCGGGTTTATGGTACTACCGGCTGCGGCAAGTGGATTTGGATGGTACGTATGTCTATTCTTCGATCGTCGCTGTACGTATCAGTACTGAACCCTTACCTATGCTGACCCTCTCGCCTAACCCTAGTGCGGGGCCTTTGTTACTGGAGTACAAGGCGGGGATTAGTTCAGTGAGTGTGTACTCGTTGACGGGTGTACTGATCCAAGAGCAACGTTTTGAACAGGCGGTTAATCAATGGAGTTGGAATGGACAGGACCAGCCATCAGGGGCTTACCTGATTAAAGTGCAGACTCAGGACAGAAATCAGCAAACCTTACGTTGGGTTAAGCAATAGACATAATCAAGGCGGACGGGTGATACCCGTCCGCCTTGATTATGTCTATTGGCTTTTGGCTTTGCTGTTTTACAGAAGAGTGATCAGTATAACTGTGAGGTGAATAACGAAGCTAGTGGCAAAAGCCGGAAAAATATACTTTACAGACATGGCTGACAGAATCGGAATCAGCACTAGCAGAAAGCAAAGCATGCTGGTCAGAAACTGCCAGTCACCACCTTTGAAATAGGCCATTACCAGCAACAGGGTTGGCGACAGCAGACAGCCCTGAATGGCGAGTGCCGTAACGGCCCAGCCAAATCGGTTGAATTCAGCTCTGGCGACGAAATTTTTGTATGACGTCAACCAGTTAGCTGAAGGAGCATTGGTATAAGCGGTGGTTGAATGTGCGAGGGTTGCCATGATCGTTGTGCATTTAATTGATAGCACAAAGTACGTGCTGGCCCTGCACACCCTACCTGACGCAGATCAGTTCACAGCCTGATCTTTCCCCAACTTAGTTCGACCATTTTCCATCAACTAATCGCTGGATACGTAACGGATTCGCTGTTTTCAATTCATCCGGCAATAAGGCATCCGGAAAGTTCTGATAACATACAGGCCGGGCAAATCGCAAAATTGCGTTAGTACCTACGGAGGTTGAGCGTGAATCGGTAGTCGCTGGATATGGCCCTCCGTGTTGCATGGCGTGACTGACTTCCACGCCAGTCGGGAAGCCATTAATTAGCAGCCGTCCTACTTTCTGTTCCAGAATTTCCAATAGATCAGCGTACTCCAGTAATTCGTCCTCAGTGCCGTAAACAGTAGCCGTCAGATGCCCTTCCAGTTCCCGCGCTACAGCTAACAATTGCTCACGACTACCGGCTTCAACCACAACGCTGCTTGGTCCGAAGACTTCTTCCGCAATGTGCGGATTTCCCAGTAGCGCATCGGCTGTAGTCGTTAATAATGTCGGGATTCCGTGAGCAAAGCTTTCAACCGCTGTAGCTTGTGCCAGCACCTGAACCCCTTCTGCCTGACTTAATTTGCCAATACCTTCTGTAAACGCCCGATGAATACCCTGTGTCAGCATAGCAGCAGGTTGACTGGCTGTAACGGCTTTTCCCGCTTCCTGCAAGAATGTATCAGCCTCGGAGGATTGCTGCACGACCGCCAGGCCTGGGTTTGTACAAAACTGACCGACGCCCAACGTAACGGAATTCACATACGCTAGCGCCAGTGCTCCGCCCTTTTCCTGCAAGATTTTTGGTAAAAAGAAAACCGGATTCGTGCTACCCATTTCGGCATAGACGGGAATCGGCTCCGGACGGCGGGCGGCTGCATCAAACAGGGCTTTACCACCCCGTAATGATCCCGTAAATCCGACGGCTTTAATGGACGGATGTTCCACAATGGCCATGCCTACGGCTGTCGTGCGTCCATGTACCAGGGCGAACGTACCAGCGGGTAAACCGCAGGCCGTAACGGCGCGCTGAATAGCCTCACCGACTAACTGCGACGTACCAGGATGGGCCGGATGGGCTTTGACAACTACCGGACAGCCAGCAGCCAGCGCCGAAGCCGTATCGCCACCGGCTACAGAGAATGCCAATGGAAAGTTACTGGCTCCGAAGACGCCAACGGGGCCCAGCGGACGTAGCATTTGCCGTAAATCAGGGCGGGGGAGCGGCTGGCGGTCAGGCAGGGCTGTGTCAATACGGGCGTTAACCCAGGAACCTTCGCGCAGATATTCCGCAAATAAACGGAGTTGTCCGGTAGTACGTCCCCGTTCACCCGTCAGTCGGGCTAGTGGTAAACCTGATTCAGCCTGCGCGCGCGTCAGTAATTCATCGCCCAAGGCTTCAATTTCGGTGGCAATCTGTTCCAAAAATTGGGCTTTCTCTGCACCTGATTTTTTGCGATAGTCGATAAAAGCCTTCGCTGCCAGTTCGCAGGCCTGAGCCACTTCGGCGGTTGTTGCTTCCTCGAAAAAACCGGGTAACGATTCGCCCGTAGCGGGATTAATTCCCTGAAACGATTCGGCAGAAGACGTATTGGTTATGGGTGCGTTCGTCATAACGAATTGAAAATGCTAAAATGAATGGGCAAAAGTAGCTGGATTTTTCGACGTAACGTGGTATCATGGTGGGACGGACGTTTCCGCTTCAGCTTGTAAAGCCGTAAGCTAACCAGCATACCAACTCCATGACTTTACGGGCTGAAGCGGAAACGTCCGTCCGACCGTGATACCTTAACGACCTTTTGAATCGAGCGCGTAAAACCGCCAGTTGGTTTTGAAATCTTTCTCTAGTTTCTGATTGGTAAGAATGGCCCGAATCATTTCTACTGGCATGGCATTCATTTGCATGACCGCGTCGTGAAACTGCTTATGAGTCATTTTACCACTATCGACCAGTTCTTTTTTGAGCGCCAGAAATTGAAAGCCGCCGGTCATGTACGCTAATTGATAGAGCGGAGGATAGCCACCGATGAACGACCGTCGAACTTCACCTTCTGCGTTCGCGCGCTCGTGGCCAACCCGATCAACCAGAAAGTCGATACACTGCTGGGGCGACCATTTACCGAGGTGATAATTGAGCGAGAAAATAATTCGGGCGCAGCGGTGCATTCGCCAGAATAACATACCGACGCGGTCTTCGGGCGACTGCGGGAACCCCTGATCCCATAGCAGCATTTCCCAATAGAGTGCCCAGCCTTCAATCCAGAAGGGCGTATCGAAATGACGGTAAGGCTTGTACCGGTTATTCATAAACATCTGCAAATGATGCCCGGCAATGAGTTCGTGATGCACTGTAGCGCGCGAAAAGTGCGGATTGTTGCCGCGCATGCTCATCAACTTATCGGGATGGGCCATCCCATCGGTCGGGTACGAAATCTGGATCACTTCGCCCCCCAGGAAGAAAGGATTGACCAACTGACGCTCCGGCGACATCATGGTCATACGCCACGTTTCTTCAGCAACGGGCGGAATCGTGATCAGATCTTTCGCTTTCAGAAACGCAACGGATTCATTCAGCAGACGAAGAATCATCTCGGGCTGTTTCCCAACGGGTACGTAGGTATTTTTAACTTTTTCCTGCGCGGCTTTCCAGTTATCGCCAAAACCCATGTCCCGTGATGCTTTCAGCAGTTCGCGGTCGCACCAGGCAAATTCTTTGTTGGCAATCTCGACCAGTTCTTCCGGCGAATATGGAATCATTTCAATCTGCAATTGCCGGAGTAATTCAGTCCGGCCGACAGCTACCCCTGTAATGCCGCTACCATCGTCTTTCACTGGAGCCGCTTCACGCGCTTTTTTTCTGAAGAAAGCACTGTAAGCGGTTAACAGACTATCAGCTTTGGGGTATGGTTTTTCCAGCCACCACGTGAAATTGGGGTCATATGTATTGTAAAAATTGTAAACGCTTTTCAGCGCCTTCTGCAAACCTTGCGCGGTTTCGTCGGCCCGACGGAAGATAGCCGGATCAAGTTTTTCGGCTTTATCGACCTCCTTACGAGCAGCCGCTAGTTGTGGGCCTAAGGTGTTCAGCGTTCCGGCTAGCGCCTGCGCATTAAGTACGTGCCCCCGGCGTCGTAATTTCTCAACGGCATATAAAGAGTCGGCAAAGGGAAACCAGGCTTTAATCTGATCGCGCTCGGCAGCTTCCTGCGCTAGTTTTTGCAAAGTCTCCTGTAAATCCCGTCGAAACAGAATATAATCGACCCGACTGTCGGTATTCATTCGGTTGAAATCCAGCTTTTGTAGCTGTGCCAGATAGTCGTTGCTTAACTTCTGAAAACGTTCCCGGCGTTCCGGCGAGCCATTCACGATGTAAAACCGGCTCAGACTCCCATAATCTGCTTCATACTGTGTGATCAGATGATGGACGTCGCTGCTTTGGGGATTAACACCACTAAGCGGATTTGACTGAGCGAAAACTGCCGATACGTCACTAAGCCGCAAAATAACCCCGAAAATCAATGAGCAGAACGTAGATTTCTTCATAAGAGGCAGGTGTATAAATTGACAAATGTCTAATTATTAACGTATTGTCTTTATTTAGAATGACTGTGTTCTGTGCGACATAGGGTCAACTGTTTATAGAAAGACGCTAACAACTATAAACAGTTGACCCCATCGGAGTCGCATATAGACTACAACTGCCAGAAAGCGGCTATTACGCGAATCGATCAGGCCGGAAGGCGGAAATTTCCATGCTGTCGGCAGGGCCATCTACCAGTTCACTCACTAACTTACCTGTAGCTGGTCCAAGGCTTAAGCCCATCATCCCGTGGCCGGTAGCCAGTACTACGTTGTCATAGCGTTCGGTACGTCCAATATACGGCAGACCATCGGGAGAACAAGGCCGTAAACCCCGCCAAACCGTATCAACAACCGGCATGTCGACGGGAATATCCGGGTAATATTGATTAATTGACTGAACGATTCCCCGCACCCGATTCATGTTTACGGTCATATCGGTACCTGCAACTTCCAGCGTTCCGGCAAAGCGCAGATCGCTTCCCATCGGCGTGGCCGTAGCGCGGGCTTCAAGCATGATGGCCGGTACGCGTATATTATTCGCTACGTTCCGAAGCATAAAACTGTAGCCTTTGCCACCCTGCAACGACAAGCGCAGCTCTAATTGCTGCGCGATTACTGGCGACCAGGCTCCTCCAGCTATCACCACCGTATCGACTGGATAATCGCCCTGCGACGTCTGCACCGACGTAACGCGGGCGCTCGTTTTTCCGAAACCCGTTACGGTATGATTTTCCAAAATCGTGACGCCTTCCTTGCGAAGATACAACACCAGCGAACGGATCAATTCATTTGGATTCAGGTGAGCATCGCCGGGAAACAGGATGCCGCCCCGTACGTCGACGCGTGTATTAGGTTCCAGATCCTGAACCTGTTGCTCCGTTAGTATCTGTGCTTCGATACCGGCGCGGTTGGCTACGTCGGCTTCTTCGACCATTTCGTGTTCAGCCGAAGCGGTTTTGTAGAGCATCAGCAACCCCCGTTCCTGCCACTCGAAGTTCAGATCGCCATTGGCCGCTAAATCCTGATACAACCGTTTGCTTAATAAACTGAGGTCGCGCAGGACTGGAATGGAATACGCTACGTGTTCAGGGGTTGAATGCCGATAAAACAGCCAGCCCCAACGTAGCAAATCGGCGTTCAGGCGCGGTTTGACGTAGAACGGACTGGTCGATTTCAGCATCCAGCGCATCCCTTTGGCAATCATACCGGGTTGCGCCAGCGGAATAATGTGGCTGGGGACAATCATGCCTGCATTCCCGAACGAACAACCATCAGCAATGGGTGCCTGGTCGAACAACGTAACATGGTGGCCTGCTTTGTGTAGGTAATATGCTGAACAAAGCCCAATGATCCCCCCACCTACAATACCAATGTGTGACATCTAAACAATGATTGAAAGAGCGAAAGAGTGAATGAGTGGTGATGGAGCAGTATTTCGGCTAATGTATACGCTCTTTCACTCATTCAGTCTTTCGCTCATTTTATATGACCTGAAATCCGTGTACGTATGGATCGTCTTCGTCCAGAATGATGTGGTTGTAGCCATGAATTTTGGCCCAACCTTCAATACTTGGAATAATGGCAGGCTTTCCGGCCAGTTCAGTTTCGGCTTCGATACGTCCGTTGAAAATCGATCCGATAATGCTCTCGTGCACAAACGTATCGCCGGGCTTCATCCGTCCCTGTGCGTACCACTGCGCCATCCGTGCCGATGTGCCCGTACCGCATGGCGACCGGTCAATAGCCTTATCGCCGTAGAAAACCGCATTTCGAGCCGTAGAGGTTTCCTTAATTGGTTTACCCGTCCAGAGAATATGACTCAGCCCGTTGATCGTCGGATTCTCGGGATGCACGAAGGTATACTGCTCGTTCATATGCTGACGCATGACCCGTGCCCAGCCGATCAGTTGCTCGGCTTTGTAGTGTTCTATACCCGGAAAATTCGGCTGCGGATCAACGATGGCGTAGAAATTGCCCCCGTATGCTACGTCTACCGTTAATGTTCCCAGATCAGGACACTCGACCGTCAGTTGCTCGGCGGCCAGATACGACTTGATATTCGTGATCTTTACCGACGTTACTTTCTTGCCTTCCTGTACATACTCCGCCCGAACCAACCCCGCGGGCACTTCCAGATTCAGTACACCCGGTGTTTTGGGCATGATCAGGTTCTGCTCAATGGCAACTGTCACCGTACCAATGGTTCCGTGACCGCACATCGGCAAACAACCCGAGGTTTCAATGAACAATACGCCCGCATCATTGGCCGGATCAGTGGGTGGATACAGAATACTTCCCGACATCATATCGTGGCCGCGTGGTTCAAACATGAGCCCGGTTCTGATCCAGTCGTAGTCGCGCAGAAAATGCTGACGTTTTTCGCTCATGCTTTCGCCCTGCAAAAACGGAATGCTTCCACCCGTCACAACCCGCACCGGATTACCGCAGGTGTGTGCATCGATGCAGAAAAAATGGAATTCGGCCATTTATAAATTGGTGTTACTACTGTTGGGTTATGGAGCGATTCGAATTTAGTACTGCAGGTAGCGTGGACTTTAGTCCGCGTAGCCGTCAGGCTAAGTTGCAGCTATATTTTTAGCCTAACGGCTACGCGGAATAAAGTCCACGCTACCTATATATACCCTGAATTCATTATGCATTAATCATAGGACGTTTGGCCAGGGCCGTCTCAATTATGTTCAGAACCTGCTCGCGTTCAGCACCGATGAGCGGTAAGCGAGGAGCCCGTACGTATTCGGAACCAAGACCCGTTGCCTGAGCTGCCAGTTTAATATATTGTACTAATTTTGGATGAATATCCAGCTCGAGCAACGGCATGAACCAGCGATAGATTTCCAGTGCTTCAGCCACCTGACCTGCTTTAATTAACTCATAAATAGCAACCGTTTCCTGTGGAAATGCGTCGACCAGACCGCCAACCCAACCATCGCAACCCAGTAACAGCGCTTCCAGCGCTAGCGTATCAACACCACCCAGCAATTTGAATCGGTCGCCAAACGCATTCCGCATTCGCGTTACGTTAGTCAGATCGCGGGTCGATTCTTTAACGGCCTGAATGTTTGGTAGTTCGGCTAACTCCTCGAACATCGCTACGGTGGTCATGATTTTGTAATCATACGGATTATTGTAAATCATGACGGGCAGAGACGTTTCCTGCGCGACGGCTTTGAAGAACGTAACGGTCTCGCGAGCGTCAGCCGGGTAACGCATCGGCGGCAACAACATCAGTCCATCAGCGCCGTTGGTTTCGGCTTCGTGCGCCCGGGCAATGGCCTGTTTGGTCGCCTGCTCCGCAATGTTAACCAGTACGGGAACTTTGCTATCACAAACAGCTAACCCTGATTTCAGGAGGTCAATTTTTTCCTCATTCAACAACGTACTGGCTTCACCAAGCGAACCGCCGATGATAAAACCGTGTACACCAGCCTCAAGCTGAGCGTGTAAGTTTTTTTCGAACAAAGGCAGATCAAGTTGATCGTCGGCCGTAAATGGAGTCAGAAGCGCGGGATAAACGCCTTCCCATGAGACAGAAACGTTCATAGCAGGTATAAAAATTTATAGGAGTACAATCGAATACTCAAATTTCGGCATTGTGGGGCAGAACGGATAGCTGATAATTAGTCGCTTATAATACTATTTTCACTACATTAGCAGTGGGGGTAAATAAATCTCGTCAAATTCATACCAATGAAGCCGCTATTATTTAAAGTTCCGGTAGTTGACGACCGCTCGTTTCGGGTTGAGCAGGATAATCTTCCTCATTTTTATGGGAAATTACATTTTCATCCGGAAATTCAACTGACGCTTATTCAGCAGGGAGAAGGAACGTTGATTGTCGGTGATAAGATTGACCGGTTCCGACGCTACGATATTTTACTGCTGGGCGCAAATATGCCGCATGTACTACGTAGCGATCCCGACTATTTTCAGGCTGATTCGGTCCGTCGCTCGACTTCGGTTTCTATTTTATTTCGTCCCGAACAGTTAGACGCGAGTGTACTGGGTTTGCCCGAAACAAAACATTTAAAACTGCTTTTGCAGGAAGCCCGTCAGGGTGTACGGCTCCGATGTAACGAAGATGATCCATTGGCCAAACATCTGGAAACGCTGCCTGGCCTTCGTCCGTTTGAGCAATTTATGAGTCTGTTACGTGCCCTGGATACGTTAGCAACCAATCCCGATCGGGAAGTATTGTCGATAACGGCCTACGAACAGCCTCGTCGCCCGGACGATCATCGTCGTTTAGAACAGGTATTTTCGTATATATTTCAGCATTATGCCTCACCGGTTTCCTTAGACGATGTAGCCAGCGTAGCGAACCTGACGCCAGGCGCTTTTTGTCGCTTCTTCCGCCAGCATACGCGTAAAACGTTTTCGCATCTGCTCAACGAGGTGCGTATTGAACATGCTTGCCGACATTTGCGGGAGTCTAAACAAACCATCAGTCAGATTGCCTTTGGTTGTGGCTATACCAATCTGTCGAATTTTAATCGCCAGTTTAAGGAGATTACCGGCCTGACACCGGGTGAATACATCCGTAGTTATCATCTGTAGAAATATTGATAGATGAAAGAGAAAAGATGAAAGAGAAAAGACGCAAGAAGAAAACCTATAGGCCGGTCTTTTGTCTAAACTCTTTCTTCTCTTGTCCAATAGACTAATTTTATCTTTCGTTTTCAGGAGGCTTGCTTATCTTTGACAACAATATCCGATGAAACCAGCACGTTTGTTTCAATAACGATTACTGACTAATCCTCATCTATTTACCCGACTCGTTCGTATGCTCTTGCTTCAGGTACCGGCCGTTGATACTTCGGCTGCATCGCTGTCGGCCACGGCGGCTGCTCAACCCCAAAGTCTGCAACTGTTTGATTTAGTAGCGAAAGGCGGTTGGGTCATGATTCCCATCGCGTTTTTGTTCTTTTCTACACTCTATCTGATTTTTGAACGCTTCTTTGTCATCCGCTCTCAAACGAAAGCCGATGCCAACTTTATCGACAACATTCGCGATATGGTGGCGCAGGGAAACATCAAATCGGCGGAGTCATTTGCTAAAAATCAGCGCACCGCCATGGGACGTGTGTTTGAAAAAGCCATCGGCCGTATCGGTTCGCCCATTCGGGAAATCGAAGGTACTGTTGAAACCGTCGGCCAGATTGAATTGTCTCGCCTGGAACGTAACATGGGGTATTTGGGAATTATCGCTGGTATTGCTCCGATGATGGGCTTTATTGGAACGATCTCCGGAATTATCCGGATTTTCTACGACATCTCTCTCTCCGATAATATCAGCGTTGGTATCATTGCTGGGGGGCTATATGAAAAAATGATTACGTCGGGAGCCGGTCTGATTGTGGGCGTTATCGCTTACACAGGCTATCACCTGCTCAACATGATGATCGAGCGATTTACACTGGCGCTCGAAATGAACGCGTTCGAGTTTATCGAAGTCCTTCAAAAGCCAACGGCCGAACCCGCCCGGATGCGGTAAAATAAGTCGATACGGGGCCGCCCGTGCGGTCATTAGTCGTCAGAAATTAGCTACTGATCACTGTTGACTATCTACCAATGACTAACCTTTATGAAACTCAGAAGAAAAAGCAAGTTTGCTGCTGAAGTCGCGACCTCTTCGCTGAACGACATCATGTTTTTCCTGCTGTTGTTCTTCCTGATTATCTCGACCGTAGCAAATCCAAACGTCATCAAGTTGATGTTGCCCAAAGCCGCTTCGACGCAGCAGTTAAGCAAGAAGCAGGTAACACTATCGGTCGATGGCAACAAGCAGTATTTTATTGATAAAAAGCCGGTTGAGCCGGCCAATCTGGAAAACGAACTGAAAACGATCATGGCCGGTATCGCTGAACCAACCGTTGTGGTACGTTTCGACAAAACACTGACCGTACAAGATCTGGTAGACGTACTGCAAACCGGTGCCAAGTTGAATATCAAAATGGTCATGGCAACGTCGAAGTAAACGAACCGATTTTTTGGTACTGAATCGACAATAACGAATATCAAAAAAGCCAATGCATTTAATACATTGGCTTTTTTGATAAAATGGGAAGATTAGTTGAGTATCTATTAAAACCGGAAGTTTAGCTTACCAAACCAATACGCACCATTGATACCCATCTGAACGGGGTCCCAGGCACCACCCGACTCGGTACGATCAGCCCGGTGCATGTCTGGATAAACATTGAAGATGTTCGAACCGCCAATCGACAAGCCCATCTGCGGAGTGAATCGGTAAGAGATTGATAGATCAGTCGTGACTTTAGGCCGGTAGATGTCAATATCATTGGGTTCATACGTCCAGTTAGCCAATTTTACTTCGCCGAAACGAACGAAACGTAGCAGAAACGCCCACTTATTGATGCTGTAATCGAGCGTCAGATTCATTTTGGATGGTGGCGCGGAGGCTCTTACAAAATAATATTCCCGTAAATCGAAATAGCGGTCTTTATAAGGTCTGAGTTTATCGTTCGTATTGACGCTGATCGTATCCAGCGAGTTAAAATTCATGGCTAAAGACGTATTCAGCCGTCCGTTCCCTACCTGCGCCTGGTGCGCCAACACAATGTCGATACCGCGGGTACGCGTTGAAATCGCGTTCGTGAAGAATTGTACCTGGCTTACGTTTAGCTGGTTGAGTTCATTGGCTATTTCAGGCAGATCATTACCAAACTGTCCTGTGAGAACAACCCGATCCTTAATGCGGACGTAATACCCATCGACTGTCAGTGAAAACCCACTACCTAACTGACTGGTGAATCCTAAACTAGCATTCACGGACGTTTCCTGCTTAAGGGGAGGAACGCCCAACGCCTGCGTGACAGCGCCACCGTTTTGTGCGATTTGCACTTGTACGGCCTGACCGCCAACGAAGTTGGTAATCGTTGAGTTGAAATATACCTGCGCCAACGACGGAGCCCGGAAGCCAGTACTCAACGTACCCCGTAGCATAAATGATGGGCTGATTTTCAGGCGACTCGATAACTTACCGTTCAGCGTACTGCCGAAATCGCTGTAATTTTCATAGCGGGCCGCTGCGCCAATCATAAACGCTTTGGTCAGATCAGCTTCTGTATCGATGTATATGCCCAGATTGGTTCGGCTTTTGTCAAGCGCATTACTCGGCTGAAAACCCGGAAAACCTTGCGAACCAGCTTGTTTCGTGACATCATACGCTCTGTAGGACGCTTCTTCTCCCGCAAAAATTTTGTAGTTCTCGTACCGGAATTCCGATCCAAAGGCTACGTTCAATCCTTGCAGGGCATTCTTGTAAAAGCGCGTGAAATGCAGTCCAGTTACGTTCTGCTGCAACTGAAAACCACCGGCATTGAACTCACGGGGTGAAGAAGCCCCCATCGATACGTTAAGTGAATTCTTAACGCCATAATCGAAGCGGTTTGAACCGAAAATATTCCCAAAGTCTACATTCCAGCCGCGCAAAATGGTACGCACACCAGCCGCAAATGTTCCATCAAGGATATTACTGGTAATAATCGGGTCGAACCCATTCGGATAAATGGATGGAATGTTCCGTTCGCTATCAGCCGCGCGAGTCCAGGCGTAGGCATCGCCCTTACGAACGTTAATACCCCCGAATGCGTAAATGTGCGTATTATCTGTAATGGGAAGTTGGGCGTTAGCGTAGAGGGAAGAGTTCGTCACTTTCGGGTCACCGTATTGTCGTCGCTGGAGCGTCGAATCGATGCCGGGCGTGTTGGCCCGGTTGGTATGCTGGCGCTGGTTGTAATCGCCGGTGAGGTTCAGAAACCCATTTTTGCCAATACGCCAGCCATAGTTAGCATTCACATTAAGGTTACCCCCATCAACTTGCTGACTGTCGAACCGATATTTCGCCTGGTAGGCGCCGTAATTGACGTTGGCCGTTAATTGATTGGTATTTGATTTCAACACAATGTTGATCACTCCGGCAATGGCATCGGAGCCATACTGAGCGGCTGCTCCGTCGCGGAGAATTTCGATACGTTCGATCGCTGCCGCCGGAATCGTGTTCAGATCCGTACCCGTATTGCCCCGTCCGCGCGTACCAAACAACGTAACGAGTGAGGACTGGTGTTGCCGTTTGCCATTGATCAGCACCAGCGTCTGATCGGGACCAAGGCCGCGCAACGAGGCTGGGTCTACGTGATCGGCACCATCAGAACCGGTCTGCCGGTTTGAGTTGAACGAAGGAGCCACGAACTGCAGCAGTTGGTTTACGTCCAGCTGACCCGTTTTTGCCGTTACCTGCCGAATATCAATCACATCGATAGGCGCGGGCGAATCCGTAACAGAGCGATTTAGATTACGCGACCCAACCACAACTACCTCACTGAGGCTGGTCTGAGCAGGTTTCAGCGCAAGATTTATCGTCGTCGTTCCGGTAGATTCTACTGTCACTGGCCGATCAACGGACTCGAACCCCAGCGAACTGATACGTAGCGTGTAAGGGCCAGGAGCCAATTTTAGTAAGAAATCGCCTTCGCCGTTCGTCGTGGTACCGAGTTGCTGACCAACAACAACAATGGTGGCACCCGGTAAGGCGCTGTTGTTTGATTCGTCGGTAACACGACCGCGAAGATTCTGTGCAAAGGCAGTTGCCGATAGCAGACAACTGATAAATAAAACTTTTGTATTCATTCAGCAAAAACTAATAGAGATGAAAAATTACGCAACGTGTGGTGAGAAGTATAGGTCTTAGACGCAGAATTAAACGGGCGTTACGTCATCAGCAGCGAAAGCAATAAAGTAAACGGTGCTTTTCGGTTTAGGGAGGACAAAAGTAATGGTTGACAGAGTTACGACCGATAAACAGTCATTAAAAAAACGGAATGTGATGACCTGATCTGTGCTATCTTGACCAAAAGCAGCTGTATCATAAATCAATCTGTGTAGCTACGTAGTTTATAGAGCAAACTTAACCGCTCATGATAGCTGACTACACCGAAGCCCCCGTCTGCCACGTTGATGACCTGGCCGATGGCGAATTAAAAGAAGTCCGTGTCGGTGATACGGATGTATTATTAGCGCGTGCCGACGGACAATTCTATGCGCTCTATCATAAATGTACTCATTATCAGGCGCCGTTAGTAAAAGGCGTACTGAATGGCCATCGGCTTGTTTGTCCCTGGCATAATGCCTGTTTTGACATACGGAACGGCCATCGACTCGAAGCGCCCGCTTTAAACGGTTTGCCTACGTATGAGGTACGTATTGAAAACGATCAGGTCTTTGTGCGGCTGACGACCGATAAAGAAAGTCTGGAAAACCCAATGTCGGCACCAGACGAAGCTAATTCAGAAACCTACGTCATTATTGGAAGTGGAGGAGCCGGAGCGTTTGCCGCCGAAGGTATGCGCGAAGGTGGTTTTACTGGTAAAATACTGATGCTAACCGCTAGTGGCGAAGCGCCTTACGACCGGCCAAACTGTTCAAAAGATTACCTGCAAGGCAAAGCTCCGGATGAGTGGATGCCACTTCGCACCGAGGAATTCTATAAAGATTATGGAATTGAAATCCGCACGGGTCAATACGTAACGTCTCTTGACCCAGCTAACAAACGTATTAGCTTATCTTCTGGAGAAACTGTGCAGTACGATAAAGCAATCGTATGTTCGGGTGGTAAACCAAATCCATTATCAAGTCCGGGCGGAGATCTCAAAGGTGTGTATCCGTTGCGTAGTTTGCATGATAGCCAGACATTGCGCGAACTAGGCAAAAAAGGCAAGCGGGTCGTTATCGTTGGCAGTTCGTTTATTGGTCTGGAGGGGGCGATGAGCCTGCGTAAACTGGGCAGTGAGGTAGACGTAGTGGGTCTTGAGAAAGTGCCTTTCGAGAAAATTCTGGGTGAAAAGATAGGTCGGGTCATACAGAGCTGGCATGAGAAAGAAGGTATCCGGTTTCATCTTGGCCGCAAAGTTGATCGAATCGAAGGCACTGGTTCCGTTCGCGATGTTGTACTTGATAATGGCGAAAAACTGGTGGCCGATTTTGTGTTGCTGGGCTTGGGCGTAAAACCCCGTACTGGTTTTCTGAAAGATATTCCTATTGAGAAAGACGGGGGCGTTAAAACCGATGAACATCTACGTATTGTCGAGGGTCTCTATGCGGCTGGTGATATTGCCCACTATCCTGCAGCAGATGGACCGCAACGTATTGAACACTGGAAAGTAGCTGGTCAACAGGGGCACGTAGCAGGGCTGAATATGGCTGGTAAAGAAGAATCGTATCAGGCCGTGCCATTTTTCTGGAGCAATCAGCAGGGAAAGCGAATCAATTATATTGGGCACACTACCCAGATCGACGATATTATCTACGACGGTGATCCTGAAAAAGACGATAATTTTTTGGCGTACTACATTCAGGATGGGCAAGTTAAAGCTGCTGCCGGACTTAAACGGGATCAGGCTATTATTGCCATAAAAGAGTTGATGCAGGAAGGCCGGATGCTATCGGTTGAGGCTGTTCGGAACGGTATAGATTGGGTCAAAGAACTCAGAAAATCATAGCCCTCCTTTGTTTTAGTTCTGTCATAACCATGAACGATGGCAGAACTAAAGCCAAAACCTGTTTACCTTTGTGGTCGGACCGCGCTAAACTTCGGTTTGGTTATGACGCATCAACTTGTACTTAAGAAACCACTCGCCTTTTTCGATCTTGAAACAACGGGTGTTAATACCGCTAAAGATCGCATTATTGATATCTGTGTCGTTAAGGCTATGCCTAACGGTGAAATCGTTAGTAAAACCCAGCGTGTTCATCCCGGTATGCCCATTCCGCTGGAGTCGAGTATGATCCATGGTATCTATGATGATGATGTTAAAGATGCTCCTCCCTTTAAGTCTGTTGCCCGAACATTGGCACAGTTTATGGAAGGTTGCGATCTGGCGGGTTTTAACAGCAATCGGTTCGATATTCCTCTGTTGGTAGAAGAATTCCTTCGGGCAAACGTTGAGTTCGATATTAAAAATCGGCGTTTGGTCGATGCTCAGCGAATTTTTCACCTGATGGAGCCCCGGAACCTCTCGGCTGCATATAAATTTTACTGCAACAAAGAACTGGTCGGTGCGCACGGCGCTGAAGTTGATACGATTGCTACACTCGAAGTGCTTAACGCGCAGGTACAGCGCTATCGCGGTATGGTTGCTAAAGCGGATAATGGTCAGGATGTCGTGTTCGAGAACAATGTTGACATGCTCCACAGTCTGACCGCCAACACCAACGTCGACCTGGCTGGTCGTATAATCATCAACGATAAAGGAGAAGAGGTTTTTAACTTCGGTAAACACAAAGGATTACTTGTGCTGGACGTATTGAAAAAGGAGCCATCGTTTTACGATTGGATGCTCAAAGGCGAGTTTCCGCTGGATACCAAACGTAGGCTTACTGAAATTCGTCTGCGTATGTTCAGCAACGGATTGGCGGTCAATGGAAAGCGTTGATTGATAAGTTATTTCGTTGAAACACTAACTTCAAAAACGACGGGTATATTCGAAGAATTCTTCCCCGGTATATACAATTTCTGGCCATCTGAGAATAAATTGCCGTAACTGGGTGATCCATCAATTTTAACAGGGTCTTTTGCCCACTCATCTTTGGCAATGTCGTAAATATAGACGGAGCCGCTTTGGAGTAGATACAGATAGTCGCCCAACACCGCCGAAAACGTACTTTCGTAACTGCTGGATACGTCAAAAGGAATGTCTTTGACGGCCGTCCAGGTAGTATTGGCTGTTGAAAAATAAGCCATTTTCCGTACAGCGCCTGTCCCTCCCAGTACATATAACCGATCTTTGTAGGCCGAAATCTGGCTGCGGTTTGTGGCATACAAGTAGTTGGGAGCCGTAAACCATCTATCCTGACTAATGCTATAGTATTTGAAAAGTGTGCTGACTGTACGTCCGCCAACGAAATAAATATTGCCGTTGAAATACCCAACCCCAGCTTCGCCATTGTTATCCTGAGCCGTTGATGGGTAGCTAATAGTCGACCATGTATTGCTGGAAGCTGTGTATTTAGTGGCGTCGTTGGCAATGAAAAAAATGTTGGTTCCGTCAGATACTAGTTTACTACTATAGCCACATCCACAAATGTTAGCCGATTTTGCCAACGCTGACGAAAATGAATTGGAAGCTGTACTATACCGTACAAAAAACTGCGCTTTAGCCGTGTTGGAATAATTACCGAAATAAATAGTATTGCCAACCAGAACAGATTGAATGGGGTAGGCCCCTACATCGTACGTACTTATCGGCACACTCAACTGTTTTGGTGTCAGCACAATGTCGTTGACTGTTTTTTCGGGAGTGGCGGATGAGTCGTCGCTTTTCTTACAGGCAGTTACAACAAGCAGTAAGAAACAGAAATAATAGATTTTCATGAGTCGACTTGGTTGATTGTCAAAGTTTTGGCAGATCAAAAATCCTCATTGAATCTGATAATACGTAGCGTATAATTACTGGATTTTAAGCGGGTAAACCCCTTACGAACGATTCGCGGTACTTTGTCATTCGGAAAATTTACCTGAATTAGTGACCGAGAGGTATGTAGTTTTGCGACTAGGTATTGTATAATCTCTTATGTCATACCAAAACACCTTTCCACCAATACCGAATAATCTTTACCTTTGCGACACGTTTTATTAACCGGCAAGCATGCAACCTACGCAGAACGTCCTCATTCCGGAGGTTATTCAGCAAATACCGCTCACGTATTACCTGATTCTCAGCACCGCCTTATTCGTTATTGGTATTATCGGTGTGCTGACCCGGCGTAACGCCATCATCATTTTTATGTCGATTGAGCTAATGCTCAACGCCGTCAATCTGTTACTCATCGCTTTTTCGTCCTACCGCTCGGATTCTGCCGGGCAGGTGTTCGTCTTTTTCATTATGGCCGTTGCGGCTGCCGAAGTGTCGGTAGGACTGGCTATTATTGTGATGATTTACCGGAATACTCGCTCCATCGACGTAGGATTGCTCAATAAACTGAAATGGTAAAATGAGTCGATAGTTAATAGGTATTCGTCGTTAGTGGCTTTATTTAATCTCCAACGACTATTGACTATTGGCTGACGACTATTGACTATTAACTAATGAAAATAGAATTACTCTGTGCCTTAATTCCGCTCTTGCCGCTGATTGGTTTTCTGATCAATGGGATTGGGTTTCGCCAGGTGCCGAAAGGGCTAGCCGGTACCATCGCGACAGCAACTGTAGTAGCATCCTTTCTTATCTCTATCATTCTATTCAGGAGTTTTACCAGCGCCAGTGAACAGACTGGTCCGCTGGTTGCTACGTTGTTCGACTGGATTAGTGTCGGCGATCTGCACATCAATTTCTCGTTTCAGATTGACCAGTTGTCGCTACTGATGCTGCTGGTTGTAACGGGTGTTGGTTCACTGATTCATTTGTATAGTATTGGCTACATGAGCCATGATGAGGGTTTTGGGAAGTTTATGGCTTTTCTGAACCTGTTTATCTTTTTCATGCTGCTGCTCGTGATGGGTTCTAACTACGTCATTATGTTTATCGGTTGGGAAGGTGTGGGGCTGTGCTCATATCTGCTTATCGGTTTCTGGAACAAGAACGTCAGTTATAATAATGCCGCCCGCAAAGCTTTCGTCATGAACCGCATTGGCGATTTAGGCTTTCTGTTGGGCATATTCATGCTCATCAATACGTTCGGTACGGTCGAGTACATCGACATTTTTAAACAGGCGACGAGTCTGGAGATGGGCGACAAAACCATCTTAGCCATTACGTTATTGTTATTCGTCGGTGCCATGGGTAAATCGGCACAAATCCCACTGTATACCTGGCTTCCGGACGCGATGGCCGGTCCGACACCTGTATCGGCGCTGATTCACGCGGCAACAATGGTAACGGCAGGTATTTACATGGTCGTTCGCTCGAATGTACTATACACGCTGGCTCCTCTAACACTCGAAATTATTGGTGGTATTGCGATTGCTACGGCGCTGCTGGCTGCTTCGATTGGTCTGTTGCAGAACGACATTAAGAAAGTGCTGGCTTACTCAACCGTATCGCAATTGGGCTATATGTTCCTTGGGTTAAGCGCTACAGCGTACACGGCGGGGATGTTCCATGTTATTACCCACGCGTTCTTCAAAGCATTACTCTTTCTAGGCGCTGGTAGCGTTATCCACGCTATGTCTGATGAGCAGGACATTCGAAAAATGGGTGGTTTACGGAAAGCCCTGCCCATTACGTTCATTACGTTCCTGATCGGTACAATTGCTATTTCGGGGTTGCCACCTTTCGCTGGGTTCTTCTCAAAGGACGAAATTCTGGCGCATGTTTTTGAGCACAACAAATTGCTTTGGGCATTGGGCGTTATTGGTTCTGGCCTGACGTCTTTCTACATGTTCCGGTTATTATTCCTGACCTTCTTTGGTGAATTCCGCGGAACAGAAGAACAGCGTCACCATCTGCATGAATCACCGGCTACGATGACGATGCCGTTGGTTGTGTTGGCGATTCTATCGGCTATTGGTGGAGGACTTAACCTGCCGGGTTCGGGCTGGTTAGGTCATTTTATGGCACCTTTGTTTGAAGGGTCACGGCAAGTAAATCCAGAAGCCTTTGCGGAAGCGACCGTTGAGCACAGCACGGAATACATTCTGATGGCTGTTTCGGCAGGTGTTGCGCTACTGTCGCTGATTATTGCTTACGTAATGTATGTGAGCCGGCAGGCAGTTCCAGCGCCTAATGAAGCCGAACGTTCGCTACCAGAACAGGTTATCTATAACAAATACTACGTAGACGAACTCTACGAAACCATCATCGTTCGGCCTATTCGTGGACTAGGTGATGCTTTGTATAGTTTCGGTGAGGGGCTGGTCGATGGGGTAGTGAATGGTGTTGCCTGGCTGGTACGCCAGGGCTCAGCCCAGTTACGACTATTACAAAACGGTTCGATCAGCTTCTACGTTCTGGCAATGGTCGTCAGTATTGTTGTAATTTTTGCGCTACGGTTTTTCATCCGATTATAAGTTGAATACGACTGATTCACAATCCATCGTCGTTCAGAAATTCTATATATGCTTACACTATTCCTGATTCTTTATCCTGTTGTAGCGGCTACGCTGATTTTGCTATTTGGGGGCGAACGGATAAAACAGGCGGCTTTAGTCGCTGCACTGGTCGAATTAGTTTTGGCTGGCTACGCTTTCTTCGAGTTTCATCCAGATGCCAGTTCACAGTTCGGATTCGATTACGCCTGGATTGGTTCGCTGGGAATTCGTCTTAGTGCTGGAATTGACGGTATCAGTGTGTTGCTCGTTTTACTGACAGGGCTGTTGGTTCCGTTTATTGTGCTCTCAACGTTTAACCGGACATATGCACGACCTGCTACGTTCTATGCCTTAATGCTTTACATGCAGGCGGCTCTGATGGGCGTTTTCACGGCTCGCGATGGGTTTCTGTTCTACTTCTTTTTCGAGGCTGCATTGATTCCTATTTACTTTTTAGCAGCCATGTGGGGTGGCGAGAACCGGATTCCTGTTACGTTCAAATTCTTTGTTTATACCATTTTTGGAAGCTTATTTATGCTGGTGGCGCTGGTTTATCTGTATTATCAGACACCAGCCATCAATGGAGCCGCTCATTCATCCGCTATTGCTGACTTCTACAAATTAAAGCTGACACCCGAAGCGCAAAACTGGATTTTCTGGGCGTTTTTTATTGCTTTTGCCATTAAGATGCCCGTGTTTCCATTTCATACATGGCAACCCGATACATATGTTGAATCGCCTACACCAGCAACGATGCTGCTCGCTGGGATTATGCTGAAAATGGGTGTTTATGGGCTGATACGCTTTATTCTGCCTATCGTACCGCTCGGGGTTGAAACCTGGGGAAAAACGGCTATCATTCTTTCCGTTATTGGAATTATTTATGGGTCAATCATCGCCATTCGTCAGCGCGACATGAAGCGTCTGATTGCTTATTCGTCGTTCTCACACGTAGGCTTGATGGCGGCTGGTGTGTTCTCGCAAACCGAAACGGGTATGCAGGGGGCGCTGGTGCAAATGTTGGCTCACGGAATTAACGTAGTGGGTATGTTCTTCGTAGCCGACGTAATTTTCTCCCGAACGAAGACTCGCCAGCTTGACCAACTCGGTGGTATCACGCAGACAACACCCAAATTGACAGTCTATTTTATGATTATGCTGTTAGGCAGCGTAGCATTACCCCTTACAAACGGCTTCGTCGGTGAATTTTTGCTACTGCACGGCGTCTTTACGTACAATCACTATTTGGGATTAGCGGCTGGATTTACAATCATTTTCGGGGCTGTTTATATGCTTCGCATGTTTCAGAAGAGCATGTTCGGACCTACGACATCCCGTACCGAATCGTTTGCTGATCTGACAAGATCAGAGAGCTGGGTATTTATTCCGCTGGTTGTGATGGTGTTCTGGATCGGCATTTATCCTCACACATTCCTGAAAGTAACCGAACCTGCCGTAGCGAATCTGATGAAATACATCGGTACAACGGCTGTATCTATGAAATAAATAGTTGTCAGTCGATAGTGAAAAGTCAATGTCTGATTTTCACTAATGGCTAAGGACTGTTGACTAACCACTAAAGTTATGTTACCCATTGTTCTGTTATCGGTTTTTGGCATTGCACTGTTGTTTCTCGGTTTCCTGAAGTCGAAAACAGTTCTATTGCCTGCTACGTTGCTGTTTTTGGTAGTTACCCTGGCGGCCAACTTCTTAGACTGGAATAAAACGTATCTGTATTTCAACGACATGCTGCGGACTAATAACCTGTCGATGGTTTTCACCGCCATTGTGCTAGGGTCTGCGTTCCTAGTAGTTGCGTTATCAGGTAGTTTTGCGGAAAACGATGAGGCACAACCTGCTGAGTACTATGGCCTCATTCTATTCTCGTTGGTTGGAGCTATCATGATGATTAGCTTCGAGAATTTGATCATGCTTTTTGTGGGCGTCGAGATTTTGTCAGTAGCCATGTATATCCTGACAGGCAGTGATAAACGTAATCTGCGCTCTAACGAAGCTGCGTTGAAATATTTTCTAATGGGTGCTTTCGCAACAGGGATTATGTTGTTTGGAATGGCATTGCTGTACGGTGCAACGGGTTCATTTACCATTGCAGGTATTGGTTCTTATGCCGCTAATCCACAAATGGGACTGTCTCTGCTGCTATACGTTGGTTTGTTAATGCTGTTGATAGGCTTGTTATTTAAAGTCTCAGCGGCTCCGTTCCACTTCTGGACGCCTGATGTTTACGATGGAGCGCCGACTATTTTCACCGCGTTTATGTCGACGGTTGTTAAGACGGCAGGTTTTGCCGCTCTATTCCGATTACTGTCGGTGTCGTTTACGGGTGTTTTTTCATTCTGGTGGACGATTCTGGCGATCATTACGGCTATTACACTGGTTTTAGCCAACGTTACAGCCGTTTACCAAAATAGCTTCAAGCGGATGATGGCTTATTCCAGTATTTCTCATGCGGGCTATTTATTGATTGGTCTGGCCGCGCTGGGTGCCCAGACGAAGCAGGCCATCGTGTTTTATTCCCTGGCTTATTCAGTAGCGACTATTTCAGCTTTTGGCGTGTTGTTGCTGGTTGCTCAACAACGTAGTACACAAACGATTACCAGCGAAGGGGTTATAAATGAAAATTTTGATTCTTTTAACGGGTTGGCTCGACAGAACCCATTCTTGGGTTTTGCCATGACTGTATCAATGTTATCCTTAGCTGGAATACCACTAACTGCTGGTTTCTGGGGCAAGTTTTATATGTTTTCGACGGCGGTCGAGCGGGGGCAGATCTGGTTACTGATCGTAGCGGTGCTTATGTCAGCTGTGGGTATCTATTATTATTTCAGGGTTATTATCGCTATGTATTTTCGGGATGGTGCTACTGAACCAATTCGCGTTACTCCAGTTTATCAATATGTACTATTGGCGGCAACTATCTTAACACTAGGGCTAGGTATTGCACCTGGACTGCTACAAGGTCTATTTTAACGATATATTAACCTATTTTTTTACCGCAGGCTAATTAATAACTCCAGATTTTATACTCATTTGACTCTGAAGTAGTACTTTTGAGAATTCATTTGGTCGATAGTTATATATACACAACTCTTTTCTGCCTGCTAAAACAGTGAACGTGAGCGCCATCGAACAGCCGAAAACTAACAGCTATAAAAGTTTTTTTTCCTTTTTTCTAACGGCTCTGTTTGGTGCCTCAGTAAACTTCTTTAGCCAGATTTTTTTCCGGGAAACTCTTAAATTCGATTATTCTACCAGCGTTTTACTTGGCTATCTAACGGCTACGGTTGTTAGTTTTCTACCAACGAAGCTTTTCGCGTTTTCGGCAAAACAAACAGGTAATACGGGCCGAGAAATGGTCAAGTTTGTTATTATTGCCTTAATTGCTTGGGGCGTTCAGGTAGGGGTAGCTGTAGCTACGCTTGAATGGGTGGCAAATCCTCATTTCCCCGAAGTATCGATGTTCTGGCGCGAAAAAGGGTCGCACGTAGTGGGAATGGGTTTTAGTTTTTTAGCTAATTATTTCGGGCATAAACTACTAACATTCCGCAGTACGGGTGTATACGACCGCATTCTCTCGCGATCATCAAAAGAAGAAGAAAAACAACTTTAAGCAATCAAACAGGTTTTGATTAATACAATCAAGAATAGGACTTTTTTGTTATAATATGTCTTCTTAATAAAATCAGCGTGACGTTATTTTGCATTAAGAGGTGAAAGGTTATATTTGCACCCGAAAATCTAAAATAGCACCCACTAATAATGAAAAAAGTATTCGCTCTACTATTCGTTGGCAGCATGTTAACATTCGCTTCTTGCCAAAGCAAACCTAAAACGGAAGAAACGTCAACTGATTCAACCGCTGTAATCACCACCGATACTACTGTCATGGCTACTGATTCGTCGGCGACGATGATGACGGAAACGGATACCACGATGGTTCCTGATTCAGCAAAAAAATAAGTAAGTCTATTCTTACAAATTGAAAAAGAGCCTTATCTTGTAGAGGGCTCTTTTTTTGTTTTTACGTTGACTAACCTGTTATCAAACTACGTTCCTGAAGCTTCTGTCGTCTATTGCCAACAATTATGGCAGCAATATCAATTCACGTTTCAAGTTGCTAGACCTCGTCGTACTCGTTTAGGCGATTTCCGTGTTCTGCCATACAATCGAACCCAGATTACGGTAAACGCGAATCTGAATCCTTACGCTTTCCTGATTACGTATGTTCACGAAGTGGCGCATGCGGCTGTTCATAGTCAAAATAAATCACTTCGACGGAGTCATATTCGGCCACATGGACCTGTCTGGCAAACCGCTTTTCAACAGCTGATGCAGCCCATATTAAATGAAGATGTCTTCCCAAAGGCCATTCTTCAGCCGTTACGTCAATACCTGCTCAAGCCAGCCGCTACAACTTACGCAAATCCTGCGCTTGTAATGGCTTTGCGTCAAGTTGATCAACCACAGACGACTAATTTGTCTGCGAATCAGGTAATGCTACGTGACGTTTCGGAGGGGAGAGTATTTCAATTTGCTAAAAAGACATTCATTCGGGGTACGCTACGTCGCACTCGCGTCGTTTGTAAAGAAGTCTCATCAGGAAGATCGTACGCAATTCTGGCTCATGCGCTGGTGGAGATTATTATAGAATGAAGAATACAAAATCTAGAATGAAGAATAGGCAAAGGCCGCTCCAGGTAGGCTGGCTCAAATTGACTATACTCGTTATTCTACATTTGGCATTAATTATTCTTCACTATAGTACGCAGGCTCAATCTATACTAAAAAGTGGAGTGTGGCTAAAAATTGGTGTCACCGAATCGGGTGTCTACAGGCTCGATCAAGCGCAGCTGGCGCGAATGAACCCCGCTTTTGCGACGGCTGATCCCAGGAAATTGCGTTTATATGGAAATGGGGGAAGAATCTTGCCGCAGTCCAATGCAATTGCCCGCCCAACGGATCTAACGGAAAACGCCATTCAGGTACTTGGCGAAGCAGACGGTAAGTTTGACGCGGGTGATGCCATTCTTTTTTTCGGCCAAAGTCCACACGCCGTTCGTTATGATTCTACTGCCCGGCGTTTTAGCCATCAGATTAACTTTTATTCTGATACAACTTTTTATTTTCTGACAATTGGTACATCACCAGGATTACGTTTGGCAGAACGTTCAGCAGGTAAATTGCTGGCTTCGCCCACGGTCACTACGTTCGACGATTATCAGTTCCATGAGCAGGATTTGTCGAAGCTGTCGACGGTACGATCGGGTCGAGAGTGGTTTGGTGAGTCTTTTGTTGCTTACGATACCACGAAAATAATCTCATTTGATACGCCGGGTATTGTAGCGAACTCAGCGATTCGATTAACGGCTTCAGTGATGACCGCTGCAACTTCGCCGACACAGTTCCGGCTTCAGGTTAATGATCAACTAGTGGGCACAATGCCTATGTCGACGATTGTGGGTGGGCAAGCCGGAAAGTACGATTATCAGGGGATAAGCCGAACCGATACGTTTCAGACTAGTCTGTCAGCGAGCAGCAGTTCGCTACGATTGGCCTTAACGTTCCGAAAATACGGCCAGACCATAGCGCAGGGCTATCTAAATTATGTAGCCATACAATTCCGTCGTGAACTTCGGCAATATGATAAACCGATCTGGGTTCGTCGGTTACCGGCGGGCCAATATGGCGTTAAACAGGCCAATAGCAGCCTACGTATCTGGGACGTAACGAATCCACTCATTCCGGCTGCTCAGGCCTATGCCCTTTCGGCTTCGCAAGAGGCTGGCTGGCTTTCTTCCAGTTCTGGAGATTATTTCTTATTTACGGACGCAATTACCCTATCGCCTGCATCGCTGGTAACGATCACTAACCAAGATATTCATAGCCAGTCTGTCCCGAATTTAATCATTATAACACCAGCTACCTGGCGCGAGCAGGCGGATCGACTGGCTGCCTACCGGCGTGAACACGATCAGCTATCGGTTCTGGTTGTTACGACCCAGCAGGTATATACCGAATTTGGGTCAGGACAGGCCGATCCAACGGCTATTCGGGATATGGCACGGTATTTTTACCAGAAACAGTCAGATAAATTTCAATATTTACTGCTGTTCGGTGATGCTACGTTCGACTATCGGAACATACTGACGATGACCAGCGCGGCCCAATCAGCCAATATGGTACCCGTTTACGAAAGCCGCGAGTCATTGCATCCCGTTTTAAGTTATTCGTCCGATGATTATTTCGGATTCATGGGGGCCAACGAAGGGGAGTGGCCTGAGTCCATTGCGGGGGATTATAAAATGGCGATCGGAGTCGGACGCTTGCCAGTCAAATCGATTGACGAAGCCCGAACGGTTGTTGACAAACTCATTCGGTATGGATCGAATCAATCGTTAACCGGCGATTGGCAAACGCGGGTCATGCTCGTGGCCGATGATGGTGATCAAAATATTCACCAGAACGATGCGAATCAAATGGCCATGCAAATCGAAAAAGTGGCCCCGGCTTACAGACCCGAGCGAATATTTATGGACGAATATCCGCAGGAAAATACAAGTAACGGACAGAAGGCGCCAGTCGTCAATCAGCTCATCAATCAGGCCGTTGCCGATGGGCGACTGATTATTAATTATAGCGGACATGGTGGTGTTTTGGGCCTGGCCGAAGAGCAAATTGTTACGTTGCAGGATATTCTTTCCTGGAAAAATCAACGCCTTCCTTTATTCGTAACCGCTACCTGTGAGTTTGGTCGCTACGATGACCCAGCTGCTACGTCAGGGGCGGAACTAATTCTGCTAAGCCGAACCGGTGGAGCCGCTGGATTACTGACAACAACCCGTCCTGTATACGCGAATACGAATCTACTTCTGAACGAAGCGTTTTATAATGCCGTCTTCAAACCTATCGATGGAAAGCTGCCTCGCTTGGGAGATGTCATGCGTATCACGAAAAATAACAGTTTAGTTGGGGCCGTTAATCGAAATTTCGCGCTCCTGGGCGATCCATCAATGCAACTAGCCTATCCACAGGCACAGGCAACACTTACTCAGGTAAACGGGAAAGCCGTGACGAGAAATCGCGTTGATACGTTACGTGCGTTGCAGACAGTTGAGTTTAGCGGTGAAATTCGGCAGCCAAACCAGCGACTTGCCGATTTTTCGGGAATGATTAAGATAAGTCTGTACGATAAATCAGTAACCCATACGACCCTTGGCTCAGAAAACGATAGCCCTAAAATGACCTACTCGGCGTTTACGAATCCGATTTTTACTGGACAGGTGCCTGTCCAGCAAGGGCGATTTACGGCAAAGTTCACCATGCCAAAAGATATTAACTATACCGTCGGTCTGGGAAAATTGTATTTGTACGCTGTTCGGTCAGATAGCTCATTAACAGCCATTGGAAGCTCTGATAGCCTAAGAATTGGGGGAAGTATTGTGGTTGATAGTGTTGATAATCAGCCGCCTGTGGTGAAATTTGCTGTTGCAGATGGGACCGCCGATGGAGGAGTTTTACACGTAGCCGGACCAGATGTTACACTTCGTATCAGTTTGAGTGATAACCGAGGTATCAATGTTGCTCGTTCGGGCTTAGGGCATGAACTGACGGCTCAAGTTAATAATCAGGAGGTGATTGTTTTGAACGACTATTACGTTGCTAAGGATAGCGATGGACGACAGGGTGAGGTTCTGTATACGTTTCGCAATATGTTACCAGGAACGTATACCGTTCAGGTGAAAGCGTGGGATATTAACAATAATTCAACCGAGGGGGCGTTGACCTTAGTAGTTTCCGATAGGATAGGACTAGCGATAAAGTCGTTACGAGCCAGTCCAAATCCAGTTGTTACGCAGACCGTATTAACCGCCGAACTAAACCGCTCTGGAGAGCCACTCGACTGGACAGTAGGTATTTATGATCTTAACAGCCGGTTGTTAAATCAGCAGACGGGGCAGTGCACAGACTGTGATGCAACATTTAATATTGGCACTTGGAGTGGCTTAGCCAGCAATGGACAATCGTTACCAAATGGACTTTATATTGTTCGACTTGACATTCGTTCGGCAGCTGACGGCAGCGGGGCAACGGGAACCCAGCGATTAGTATTAATGAAATGATTGACTGATATATACGTTATCCTCTTTTTCTAATCCAACCTTTCATTGTAATTTTGACCGCACAGAACTGTTATTCCTTACTAACACCAGTTTCTGTCATTGACTAACATTCTTTGTATGAAGCTAAATTTTGCTTGCATCCTTCTCACCGTTTGTAGTTTATCTTCACTTTCCTTCGATGTATCTGCCCAATCGACAACAGCGGTAAACGGTCTCACTGGGCAATTAAATATCCCGACCTCATCGGTACCTTTCTTAAACTTCACGCCTGATGCCCGTTCTGGTGCGCTGGGTGAAGCGGGTGTAGCCTTAGGTGATCCTGATGCGAATGCGGTTTTCTGGAATCCATCGAAACTGGTATTTGCCAAACAAAGCTCAGGGGCTTCTGTTTCGTATACGCCCTGGCTGCGCAACCTGATCGGCGACATGTACTATACGTACCTGAGTGGCTATGGAAAAGTTGGCAAGAACTCGGTAGTCTCCGGTTCGTTGATGTATTTCGACTTAGGAACGGTCGATTTTACAACGAACACAGGTGTGGCAGCCGGTACGTTCAATTCACGCGAGTATGCGCTTACAGCTTCCTTTGCGCAGCGTCTTTCCCAAAATTTCTCGCTCGCCGTTGATCTGAAGTATTTGAACTCTAACCTAGCTGCGGGTAGTTCGAACCCTGGCCTCAAACCGGGCTCGACAGCTGCTGCCGACATTAGTTTCTATTATCGGAACGAAGCTCGCGATAATGCCACTGGTCAGGGCTTAGGCTGGGCATTTGGTGGAATGATTTCTAATCTGGGCGGTCGCCTTAACTACGGGGGTACTGAACGTTATTTCATTCCAACAAACCTGCGTTTAGGAACCGGTCTGACGTACTACGTCGATCAGTACAATAAATTCAATTTTGTGCTGGATTTCAACAAGCTAATGGTGCCGACGCCCAACGTTGTGAATGGCGTCAATTTAAACGCAAACAAAGATTATTTTAGCTCCGTGTTTGGTTCGTTTGCTGATGCACCGGGCGGTTTCAGCGAAGAGCTGAAAGAAATTACGATTTCAACAGGTATTGAATATTGGTATAACGATCAGTTTGCTGCCCGTGTTGGTTATTTCAACGAATCGAATCAAAAAGGAGGACGGAAATATTTTACGACAGGTATTGGACTACGTCTCCAGGATCGGTTCGGGGTTGATTTTTCTTATTTACTTCCTGTAAAACAAGGGAATCCATTGTCCGAAACGTTTCGGCTTTCACTCCTGCTTAACTTCAATAAATCCAACCGTATCGCCGACGACGACGTAACGGATGATTCAAACTAATTTAATGAGCGAAATAGCGAAAGAGTGAAAGAGTGAACTGGATAAGCTAGTTTTCTCTTTCACTCTTTCGCTATTTCGCTTTTTTTGCACTTATGTTTCTTGACAGAACTCAGTCTCCCGATTTTCAGGCTATTCAGGAAGTGCGGCTACCGGCCGTACAAACACATTACTTAGATAATGGTATACCGTTACACATGATTGCAGTCGCGCATCAGCCGGTTCTTCGGCTGGAATGCGTTTTCAATGCAGGAGTATGGTATGAACAAGTGCCTGTCACCTCGTTTTTTGCCATGAAGATGCTGGCTGAAGGAACGCGGTCACGCTCATCGACTGAAATCAGCGAATATATTGATCGATACGGTATCTTTCTGGAATTAAACAGTGGACCTGATCGCGCTAGTATAGTTTTCTATTGCCTGACAAAATTTCTGCCGAATGCGCTGCCGTTGCTACGTGAAATGCTGACGGAGCCGACCTTTCCACAGAAAGAACTGGAAGATCTGCGGAACATTACCCTCCAAAACCTGCGCATTAATTACGAGAAGAACGCCTACCTCGCAGGGGTTTTATTCCGCGAAAAACTGTTTGGAACGAATCACCCGTATGGGCGCGGTCAACGCCCTGAATACGTTGCGCAGTTTACCCAATCAGATGTCGTTGATTTCTATAAAAAAGCTATTCTGAATCAACCATTTCAATTAATTCTGGCTGGGCAGGCAACTGAAAATGAGGTGCTACTTATTAATCGTGAGCTGGGACAACTTTCGGTTCAGTCAGATGGCCTAACTCCATCTGTCAATACTACGATTGCTGATGACAACTTGCCCGTATTGGCCGAAAAGCCGGATAGTATACAGTCGTCCATTCGATTGGGTCGACGGTTATTCAATCGATCCCACCCTGATTTTTTTAAGATGCTCGTGACAAACGAAATCCTGGGAGGTTATTTTGGCTCGCGGCTTATGAAAAATATTCGGGAGGAGAAAGGTTTTACGTATGGCATTTCATCGAATATGCCTTCTTTCCGGCGTGACGGTTACTTTTTAATTGGAACCGACGTGAACAAAGAAAACACCCAGCAAACGCTGGACGAAATCCGTAAAGAGATCCAGATTTTACAAACACAGCCAGTGCCAGCAGATGAGTTAGAAACCGTGAAGAATTATATGGCTGGAGAGTTTGTCGGCTCACTGAATACGCCCTTTGAGATTGCTGATCGCTACAAAGTAATTCTCCTGGATGGAATGCCGGAAGATTTTTTGACAACGTACATCCAAAACATTCGGGCGGTTACTCCAACCGATATTATGGAAACAGCTACGTTGTACTTGGCTAATGAGCAATTACGTGAAGTAGTTGTAGGTGGAAAATAAATGAAACTATTTCGGGATTTAATCGAATAATCAAGTTGTTTTATAGAGTAAAAAGATTGGTCGGTTAGTAACAATCGCTTAATTTTGGGGTTACATTCCTTTCACAGGGCCGGTAGGTTTGCTTGGCGGCTTCTTTATCCAGTAACTATCTAGCTGAGTTTTTGATGAATATTTTTCTTATCAGTATCACCACAGTAGTAGCTTATCTGTTAGGATCGATTCCAACGGCTGTTTGGTATGGACAGGCGTTCTTTAACCTTGATATCCGCCAATACGGTAGCGGTAACGCCGGTGCTACCAATACATTTCGGGTGTTAGGCAAACGGGCTGGAACGGTTGTGATGCTGGTAGACGTGTTAAAAGGCTATACGGCGGCAATTTTATCGTCGATCCTTTGGTACATGAATGTCATTACAGAAAATGAAATTCTGACGTTCAAGATTATTTTCGGATTGGTAGCTGTTATGGGTCATTTGTATCCAGTTTTTGCTAATTTTAAAGGAGGAAAAGGAGTTGCTACGTTGCTGGGCATGATGCTGGCGACACATCCTGAAATGGCGGCTGTTTGTATTGGTATTTTTTTACTGGTTGTTATTGCTTCGCAGTACGTATCACTGGGGTCAATTCTGGCTGCGCTGGCTTTCCCCGTCCTGTTACTGTTGCAGATCTTTGGTCAGAAAGAAAATCCATTGCTGATTGGTTTCGGCTTTATTGTCTTCCTTTTAGTAGTATTAACACACCAGAAAAATATCGGTCGGTTACTACGTGGTAAGGAAAATCGAACGATCCTGATCCGATTCCGGAAAAAGCCTTAAACGAATAAACAGCATCTTATGCTAATCGACGCCCCGTCGTTGCGCGAAAAGTGCGTAACTTCGGGGCGAACTTTTTAGAGTCGACAGTTGATCGCCATTAGTCAATAGAATTTAATAGCATCGACTAATACCTGTCGACTATCGACTATTGATTCTATGACTACCTATCTTGAAGCAAACAAGCAACGATTTTTAGATGAGTTGTTTGATCTGTTACGTATCCCATCTGTTTCAGCCGATTCTAAATTTAAAGGCGACGTACGTCGGGCCGCCGAATTTGTCAGAGATAAACTAACGGCAGCTGGTCTGGATAAGGCTCAATTATATGATACGCCGGGCCATCCGGTTGTTTATGCTGAAAAAATTGTAGACCCTGCCAGGCCAACCGTGCTGGTCTACGGTCATTACGACGTACAACCTGCGGATCCATACGAACTCTGGAATACGCCACCCTTTGAGCCAACGATTCGTAACGAACGTATTTACGCTCGGGGCGCCTGTGATGACAAGGGTCAATTTTACATGCATATCAAAGCCATTGAAGCGATGCTGGCTACGGATGGTTTGCCCTGCAACGTTAAGGTAATGATCGAGGGTGAAGAAGAAGTTGGTTCTGATCATCTCGGTACGTTTGTGGTTGAGCACCGGGACATGCTGCAAGCTGATGTGATCTTAATTTCGGATACAAGCATCATCTCGAACGAAACGCCTTCGCTGGAAACAGGTCTGCGCGGCTTATCATACGTAGAGGTTCAGGTGACGGGCGCTAACCGGGACTTACATTCAGGCGTTTACGGAGGGGGTGTGGCCAATCCGATCAATGTGTTGTGCGAAATGATTGCTTCTCTACACGACGAACAAGGCCGTATTACAATTCCTGGCTTTTACGACAACGTAACCGAATTGAGTGATGAAGAACGGGCTGAACTAGCAAAAGCACCATTCGACCTGGAAGAGTATAAACGTGATCTGGCGATAAACGACGTAATGGGCGAAACGGGTTATTCGACCAATGAGCGTACGTCAATTCGGCCTACGCTGGATGTCAATGGAATCTGGGGCGGTTACATAGGCGAAGGCGCAAAAACGGTACTGCCCTCCGTCGCGTCGGCTAAAATCAGTATGCGGCTGGTGCCCGATCAGACTCCCGAAGAGATTACAGAGCGGTTTACCAAACACTTTGTGTCCATTGCACCTGCTGGCGTAACGGTTCAGGTAAAGCCACATCATGGCGGCATGCCCTACGTAACGCCCGTCGATTCGGTTGAGTTTGAAGCTGCCAGTAAAGCGTTTGAAGATGCCTGGGGAAAGAAACCTGTTCCTACACGCGGGGGTGGCAGTATTCCGATCACAGCCTTATTTGAGAAAGAACTCGGAGTCAAATCAATTCTAATGGGCTTTGGCCTGGATAGCGATGCATTGCATTCGCCCAACGAAAGTTACGGTCTATTCAATTTTTATAAGGGTATCGAAACGATTCCTTATTTCTACAAACACTACGCAGCACTTAAACAATAACCCTTTCGCCTTGAGTCAATTGGGCTCGTTTCGTGGGCAATTTTATTATCACTTTATGAGAAAAATGCTGTTCGTTCTTCTGCTAAGTTGTTTGGCAGGAACAGTGGCTTTAGCACAGCAAACGCCAGCTACACGTCCGTTAACACCCGCTGAACAGCGGCAAAAAGAAAAATTAGAACGTGAAATTCAGCGCGAACGTCAGATTCGGGCTGAGTGGGCACAAAAACAGCGGGAATACGAAGCGAAGCAGGCGGAAAAAGAACGTCAGCGACAAGCTAAAAAAGCAGGGAAAAGCCTGGACGTAGCAGAACCGCCTAAAGCTGCGCCTGCCGTTGTCGTTCCAACGCCTACGCCGACTGCTCCAGCGATTAGCCAGCCTACAGAGGCTCCTGCTGTGGTTGCGCCAGCGGAACCTACGCGAAAAGAGCGGAGAGAAAAGCGTAAGAAAGAAGCAAAAGAGACTGTGCCAGCTCCTACTCCGGTCGAAGTGGCTCATCCAGAATCGGATGAAGTAACTCCTGCTCCTAAAGTAGAAAAAGTACAACCTGCGCCTGTTGAAGCTCCTGCAAAAGTTGCAAAGCCTGAACGTCCTGTACGGCAAAAGAAGCCAAAAGTGCGAATGGTTGATTCCGTGCAGGTAATTACCAGCGAACCCGTTGCCATTCAGCCTCGACGCGAATTTTTGCCGAAAGGACACTTATTTGAGCCAATTGTACTGGACCCGCTGGAAGCCCAAACTTATGGAAGCGTTTTGCCAGGCTATTGGACAGAAGGAAAGAAATATGCAGGTAGTATTGTTCCGTTCGCGTTTGGGTTTGCCAAACCGTTTTATCGCCGGACTACCGAAGCGGGTCGTGCTGAAGAATGGGTTCTTGATCTGGCGTCGTTCACGCAGTTTGAGGCTTATTACGATAGCAAAGCTGGTAAGGCTCGTAGACAAATTGTGAATAACGATTATAAAATCAGTATCATCTATAACCTCCGCCGGGGTGACAACAATTATCGTTTCCGGGTCTATCATTTGTCTTCGCACTTAGGCGATGACTATATCTATCGGAATCAAATCACCGCCCCTTCGCCTAATTCGGTTAATTATGAGCTATTGGACGTTACGTATAGCCGAACGGTGAATAACTGGCGCTTGTATGGTGGCGCGGGCATTGTGCTACGTAAGACAGATGAGCGGAAACCGTTGAGTGCGCAGCTTGGAGCATTCTACAAACAACCATCGACCAAAGCCGCTCGATTAGTAGGGGGAGTTGATGTTAAATTCTGGCAACAAACCGATTTCCGGCCGGGTATTCACGGGGGCGTGGGCATTGAACTAGGTCGTACGCAAAATAACCTGACGTTCTTACTGGAAGGGTATTCCGGCTTCCGTCCATATAGCCAGTATGAAGACCAGCAAACATCCTGGATTGGCGTTGGTGTTTATCTGAATCCATTCTGATGCCAGCAATCCATAATTCCTGATAGCCATTAATTTTCGGTCAATTCTTACAACTGACTGAAAACTAATGGCTATTAGGGCCTAATAATGACTCTTAATAACGATGAATTTAACTGCATTAACGGCTATTTCACCTGTTGACGGTCGCTATCGTGCGCAGGTGGAGGTGTTGGCTCCTTATTTTTCTGAATTTGGCCTGATTCACTACCGGGTCCGTATTGAGATTGAGTATTTCATTGCGCTCTGTGAATGGCCAATTCCGCAGTTGGCTGGAGTCGATGCGTCGCAGTTTTCAGTACTACGTTCGCTGTACGAAAACTTTTCGGAAGCAGACGCGCTACGTATCAAGGAGATTGAGAAAACGACAAACCACGATGTTAAGGCAGTTGAATATTTCATCAAGGAAAAACTGAAAGGATCACCCGTTGATCCGTTTCTGGAATTTGTTCACTTCGGTCTGACATCTCAGGATATTAATAATACGGCTATTCCATTATCATTATCCGACGCACTTGATACTGAAGTTACTCCACTCTATCGACAGGTTTTTATGCGCTTGCAGGAGTTGGCTGAGCAATTGAAAGACGTACCGATGCTGGCTCGTACGCATGGGCAACCTGCTTCACCAACCCGCCTAGGGAAAGAATTATTGGTATTCGTCGAACGCATTGAAAAGCAGCTTCATTTACTGACCGACATTCCAACAGCAGCTAAATTTGGTGGGGCAACGGGTAATTTCAACGCTCATGCCGTCGCTTATCCACATGAAGACTGGAAGAAATTCGGTGATAAATTCGTAGAAAGCCTGGGAATGGTACGTAGCCAGTTCACCACTCAGATTGAGCACTACGATATGCTGGCAGCCACCCTCGACGCTTTCAAACGCCTGAATACGATCCTGATTGACCTCGACCGAGATGTTTGGACGTACGTATCGATGAACTACTTCAAACAGAAGCTGAAAGAAGGGGAGGTGGGTTCGTCGGCGATGCCACACAAAGTTAATCCGATTGATTTTGAGAATTCAGAAGGGAATCTGGGTATTGCCAACGCTCTTTTTGAGCACCTGTCTGGCAAATTACCTATTTCCCGTTTGCAAAGAGACCTGACCGATTCGACTGTGTTACGTAGCATAGGCGTTCCGTTCGCTCACTCGGTTATTGCGTTAAAATCGCTGTTGAAAGGCTTGAACAAGCTCGAACTGAATCCCGCGGCTATTCAGGCTGATCTGGAAGCCAATTGGGCCGTTGTGGCTGAAGGTATTCAAACGATTCTACGACGCGAAGGTTATCCACAACCCTACGAAGCGCTGAAAGCATTAACTCGTACCAATCAGAAAATTACAGCTGATACCATTAAGGAGTTCGTTGATGGGTTGAACGTATCAGATAATGTGAAAACAGAACTGCACGCGATTACGCCATTTAGCTATACAGGCCTTTAGAAATGTATCATCTAACTTCCGAGGCTGTTTAGGATTTACAAAAAAGTCAAGAAGTGGGTAGGATTTTGTCATTCCGACGCAGGAGGAATCTTCGGTAGCAGCACATAAAACAGACTCACCCGAAGATTCCTCCTGCGTCGGAATGACAAAATCCCATCAAAAGAAAAATCCTAAACAGGTTCACCCCTTCGATAACTCCGTTGCCCGTTTTTGTGCAGCTTTGATACCTGTAACCAACGTATCTGACAACCCCCCATTTTCGAATTCTCGCAAGGCCGCTTCGGTCGTTCCCCCTTTAGATGCTACGGCTTTAATAAGTTCATCTAACGATTTATCAGCAGTATTGATAAGGTGATACGCGCCGAGCATGGTTTGTTTGACCAATAAAGCGGCTACGGCATCGTCGAAACCCATTTGCTTCCCAGCATCGATCATGGCTTTCACTACGTAATAAAAATAAGCCGGGCCACTGCCGCTTAAGGCTGTTACGGCATCCAGCATGGATTCGTCTTCGAGGAAAATAGACCGGCCTGTAGCATTGATAAGATTTTCAACCCGACGCAGGTTCGTCAAGTCCACTTCTTTAGCGGCCGTAAATCCTGTTATTCCCATGCCCAGCATGGCGGGTGTGTTTGGCATGGCTCTAACCACGAGTGGATGCCCCAGTTTTTCCTGAATCTGGGCAATCGGAATACCCGCCATAATCGATAAAATAACCTGCTTCGGCTGGATGACAGCACGCAGTGATTCATGAACGCTGCTAAAATCCTGCGGTTTTACGGAGAGAATAATCAAATCAGACTCACCAACGTGCGGGCCAATTGTATCGACGACGACGCCTGCTTTTTCTTTTTTTAAGCCCTCTGAGCGATCGGCACTTTTTTCGATTAGGAGTAAGTCGTCTTTTTTTACAAGGTCATACTGCAAAAAAGATTTGGCGAAGGCCATACCCATATTGCCACAGCCTACAATAGCGATTTTCATAGAATGGTGAATTTATCTAACAGAGAGTCAAACCGATAAAAAAAGGTCAGGCTTCAAAGCCTGACCTTACAAAACTACGAAACGTATCTACTATTTCAGTACCTCTTCTAGTTTCTGCTCCAGTGCATCGCCCCGTAAATTTTTGGCGATGATCTTACCGTCTTTATCGAGCAGGAACGTAGCGGGAATAGCCTGAACTCCATATTGCTGAGCCGCTGCCGACTGCCAGAATTTTAAATCTGAAACATGCGTCCAAGTCAGATTATCGTTGCGAATGGCTTTGGTCCAGTTGGCTTTCGCCTGGTCGAGCGAAACGCTATATATAGCAAACCCCTTGTCTTTGAACTTGTTATACATCCGTACTACGTTTGGGTTTTCGGCCCGGCACGGTCCACACCACGATGCCCAGAAATCAAGTAATACGTATTTACCACGTAGTGACGATAAGGGAACCGGCTTACCTGTTGTGTCAGTCAGAGCAATTTCAGGCGCTTGTGCGCCAACAGACACCCCCTTGATACGGGCTACCCGCCCGATCAGCGATTTAGCGTGTGGGCTATTCGGGTTTTCCTTTTCAAAGCGTTGCGCCAACTGATCATATATCTCGAAATCGCTGTCGATGTTGATGAAATTCAAGGCAAACAGGGACGCTAATGAGGTTCCCATTTCGGGTAACATCGTTTTTACTTTATTAACAACATCGGCTTCAGCGGCTGTATATTCCTGCTCAATCTGAGCCATTTTCTTGTTGTCTTTTTTCTCGGTAGCAGCAGCCGCCTGCTTGTTCCAGTTGGCTACTTTAGCTTCCATATCGGTACGGAGCGTATTCAGCTTCTCATAGTACTCCATATTCTTGGAGCCCGTTACAGTTGCCTTTCCTACTTGCCCAGTTTTTTGATCCATGCGAAAACCGTCGGCTACTACGTTTAGTGTTTCGCCACCTTCAACCAGCAAGGCCATTTTCTGTCCGCCCCCTACGTTTAGTACGAGTACGTCACCACCGTCGGGTACTTTACCGGTGAGCTTAAACGTATTATCCGTCCCAATTTTTGTGGAGTCGATTTTGCGCGTTGGCTGGGAGTTCGCTTCTAGATAAACGTAACTACCGGGTGTGGCCTTTTTAACCGTGCCTGTAACCGTAAAAGGTTTAGTCGTTTGAGCGTCAGCCGAGAGGCATACCACTAATAGACCGATGATACTAAAAAATAAGTTTTTCATAGGAATTATAACATCTTCGCTAACAACGCATTCACCAATTTTGGATCGGCCGAGCCTTTCGATTTTTTCATGACTTCGCCGACAAATAGGCCCAGAAGATTCTTCTTCCCTTTTCGGTATTGCTCTACTTTATCGGGCCAGTCTGCCAGTACTTCTTCTACCAACGCTTGCAGCGCGTCCGTATTGCGATTCTGAACTAAACCATATGTCTGAGCCAACTCAGTGGGCGATACGTTGGGATGTTCAACCAGTAAGCTAAACACTTGCTGAGCAGCCGTTTGGCTCACCGTGCCGTTATCAATCAACGTAATGAGTGCCGCTAAACGCTCAGCAGATACCGGGAAATGACGCTCACGTAACGTTTTTTCGTTCAAGTGCCCCTTTATCGGGCCCATAATCCAGTTTGATACAGCCTTATAGTTGGTCGTATGGGAACACACCGATTCAAAATAATCGGCTAACTCTTTCGAATCGGTTAATAGAGCCGCATCATATTCAGGCAGACCGTAGTGATCAGTAAACTTCTGATAAAGAGCTGCCGGAAGCATAGGCATGTGAGCTTGGACATCGGCTAACCATTCGTCCGAAATAACTACGGGCGTTAAATCCGGATCAGGAAAATAGCGGTAATCGTTCATGGTCTCTTTCTCCCGCATAGCATAGCTGAGCCCAGTGTTGGCATCGAATGTACGCGTTTCCTGCGTAATGCGCCCCCCTGATTCCGTTACGTCGACCTGCCGCCGGAATTCACTATCCACCGCTCGCATTACGTTTCGAATTGAGTTCAGGTTTTTCACCTCAACTTTAGTCCCTAAGTGCGTAGCGCCTTTGGGACGAATCGATACGTTTACGTCGCAACGTAACGACCCCTCTTCCATATTACCGTCGCATATATCCAGGTAACGGACCAATCGCCGAACTTCAGTCAGATACTGGCCTGCTTCGTCGGCAGTGCGAATGCAGGGTTCGGTTACCATCTCGATAAGGGGTGTACCGGCCCGGTTGTAATCGAGTTGAGTAGCCCAATCATCCCCATCGTGAATGGATTTTCCGGCATCTTCTTCGAGATGGATATGATGAAGCTGAATCGTTGTCTGGTATGACTGATGCGTTTGCAGATCTTTTACCTTGACTAAAATGCCACCCCCTACGCAAATTGGTCCCTTATCCTGTGATAATTGATACCCTTTAGGGAGATCAGGGTAGAAATAATTTTTACGGGCAAAAACGTTATGGCGGGTAATTTCACTGCCACAGGCCAACCCCATTCGAATAGCGTATTCAACCGCTTTTCGATTCAGTTTAGGGAGCGTACCGGGATGACCTAACGTAATGACACTAATATTTGTATTTGGCTCAGCGCCGAACGCATTTGCATCGGCGGCAAATATTTTGCTATGTGTAAGCAACTGACAGTGGACTTCCAGCCCAATAACGGCTTCATAACGCGCTAACACGTCCGGCGAAAGGGTCGCTTCAGCTACCATATCCTGAATCAAGTGATTTGACCGCAAAGATAGCGAAAAGCCACGGAGGGCTAAGCGTTTGATAACTTACAACTTAAGCTGCTGTTGGAATCTCAGTTAAATATAATTCAACTGGTACTTCACATACGTCTGGGCTAGCAGAGCAATTTTCTGCGGATTAGGGACTCGAACACGCTCATTCTGAATACGAGAAGCTGGTAGGCGTTTAATTTTATTGAACAGCGTCTGATAATATATGTACGCCAGATAAACGCCCATTCGGGCTCCGCGCGGTAGCTTTATAATACCGAGATAAGCTTCATCAAAATCGCTCTGAATATCACTCTCAATATGTTGTTTCGCGTCTCGATTAAAATTATTGAGATCAACGCCAGGAAAATAAGTACGTCCCCGTTCGACGTAATCACTTTTCAGGTCACGCAGAAAGTTTACCTTCTGGAAGGCAGATCCTAGCTTTCGGGCTGGTTCGCGCAGGCGGTCAAATTCATCGCAATTGCCTTCACAGAATACTCGCAGACACATCAGCCCAACTACTTCAGCGGAACCGTATATATAGTCATTATAATTATTGGTATCGTATTCCTGATAGTACAAGTCCATCTCCATACTTTTCAGGAATGCATCAATCAGGTCGTGTTCAATCTTATACTGACGGACTACGATTTGAAAAGATTGTAATACGGGATTTAGACTGATCCCCTCTTCGATGGCCTGATACGTATCGTGCTTGAATCGTTCTAACAGCGTTTTTTTGTCAAATTCATGGAAGGTGTCCACAATTTCATCGGCGTACCGGACAAATCCGTAAATGGCATAAATAGGAAGATGGAATTTACGATCAAGCGTTTTGATGCCTAATGTAAACGACGTACTGTAACGCTCAGTAATTAACTTACTACATTCCAGTGCGGTTTTATCAAACAAAGCCATCATATCGGACAAAGAGGGTAGGTTAAACGGCAAATTAGAAAAATTCTTTCGCAACTTCGTCTGCGACCACCAGACCTGAAATAAGCGAAGGCGGAACTCCTGGTCCTGGAACGGTGAGCTGACCCGTGTAGAACAAGTTGTTTACCCTTTTGTTCTTCAACGACGGTTTCAGCAAGGCTGTCTGTCTAAGCGTGTTAGCTAATCCATAAGCGTTCCCCCGGAAGGCGTTATAATCACGTTTGAAGTCACTATGTGCGTAACTACGTTTGAAAATTATGTAGTTACGGATATCTTCGCCAACATACGCTTCGAGCCGATCCATAAGCAGCTCGAAATAATGGTTACGGGTCGCTTCATCATCAGTGAGGTCGGGCGCAACGGGAATCAGCAGAAATAGATTCTCACAGCCTTCAGGAGCCACGTTAGGATCGGTTTTGGAAGGAGCTGATGCGTAAAATAAGGGCCTGGTTGGCCAGCGAGGGGTTTCATAAATCTCCTGAGCATGCTGCTTAAAATCTTCATCAAAAAATAGGTTATGATGGCGAAGGCGCGGCACTCGCTTGGAAATACCAAGGTAAAACAGCAGCGATGAAGGCGCCATTACGCGTGTGTTCCAGTAATCGTCGCTATAATTACGATAAGAATCGTCTACAAGATTCGTTTCGACGTGGTTGTAATCAGCCCCAGCCACTACTACGTCCGTTTCGTAAATACCGTCGCTTGTTATAACTCGTTGTACTTTATCTTTTAGGATGTCAATTTTCTGGACAGTCTGATTCAATAAAATTTTAACGCCTTTTTCTTCTGCTAGGCTGACCATCGCTTTCACGATCTCATGCATCCCGCCCATTGGATACCAAGTGCCCAATGCCATTTCAGCATAATTCATCAGGCTATACATGGCAGGGGTATTTTCCGGTGTTGCTCCCAAAAAAAGTACAGGAAACTCAATGATTTCGAGCAGACGCGGATTTTTGAAAAATTTACGGGCATGTGTCGCAAATGACTGGAAAACATCTAAGCGCGTTACGTCGTAAAGCAATTTTAGACTAAGAAATTCTGTAATTGATCGGCTGGGTTTCCAGACAAACTTATTCATCCCAACCTCGTACTTATAGGAGGCTTGCTTTAGAAACTCCCGGAGCTTAACCCCGCTCCCAGGTTCAACTTTTTCGAAAAGAATTTCCAAGTTACTAACGCCGGCTGGCAGATCGACGGCTTCGTCTGGACCAAAAATGACACTGTAAGAAGGGTCGAGTCGGACAAGGTTATAATAATCAGACGTCTTTCTCCCAAATCGGGCAAAGTATGTGTCAAATACATCGGGCATCCAGTACCAGCTAGGGCCCATATCGAACGTAAACCCTTTTTCCTGAAAGACCCGTGCCCTGCCTCCGGCCATGTTATTTTTTTCGAGGATCGTTACGTCATATCCTTTGTTGGCAAGACTGGTTGCTGCAGCTAAGCCAGCAAAACCAGCCCCGATAACAACTACGCGTTGGGGCATTAGTAATACGATTAATTATGTAAATGGTAAGTACCTGATGAAGGAATTTGTTTCTCAAACGTACTTGATAAATTTGAGCTTGTTGCATTAGAAAAGCTCAGTGGAGTTAAATATGCCAGGTGAATAGACTTAATTTTCCGCACTATTGCTGACTATAGCTAACTATAGCTAACTATGTAAATAAGTTTAATCGATTCGGTTGAGTGACCTGGTCGGTAGTTAAATAACTGACTAATAGATATATAAAACAAAAAAAGTTGGGCAGAAATCTACCCAACTTTTCGAACCTTCCTCTTTTTTAACCAAAAACTACTCAATCAATATTTGTTAGACGGAAGGTTGATGATAAAGTCTCGTCCGAATCAGAAAAATTTTTTCAGGCGTTGAAATATGCGTAAACCTTTAGTTGGTCTTTCAATTCTTTCCGGGCAATATGGATGCGATTCTTAACCGTTCCTATAGGGATATTTAGTTTTGCAGCAATCTCGTGATACTTGAAACCACGGAAGTGCATCATGAATGGCGTCTTGTATGTATCATCCAGACCGTTGACTGCCCGGTTGATATCATCCTGAGCAAACGACGAATAAGCCAGATTATCCGTGCTGCTTTCTATGGAGTTAATATAATGAAGATTATCAGTCGTGTCGATGAATGTGTTCTTACGTACCATCCGCTGATAATTGGTGATGAACGTATTCTTCATGATCGTATATAACCAAGCTTTGAGGTTTGTTCCATCAGTGTACTTGTCACGATTGGTAAACGCCTTTAGCAACGTGTCCTGTAGGAGGTCATTCGCGTCTTCAACATCTTTCGTCAGACGAAGTGCGAAAGGGCGTAACGATTTGGACACTTTGCCGATATGGTTAGTAAATTCGAGAGCGGTCATGGCTGTTATACGTTTTGCTGTTAAACCTGATTCTGCATTGATTTGTACAAAAAGATGACCAGTCCGCTTAGAAATGTGGCAATAATGCGAATCATGCCTCTAAAATGGTTAATTACAGGCGTTTAGGGCATAGATAATTTGTTCGCTCGTATCTATACGTTGTGCCAGAGATATCGGGGTGTGGAATATTTCCCCCATTATGTGGAATACAAAGTGTGGATTTTGTTTAACGTTTCCCCAAAATGCTTGAACAGAAATAACGATATCCTGTAACGCGTTACGGGCGGATACTAACTTGATACAACCAGCTAGGTGGACAGGCCGTAAAGCTTCACTATGTAAGTTATATGTTATGCAAAAGGCCTGTATTATACCAAGCCTTCCCTTAGTAAGTCATGCAGATGAATAAAGCCTTGTACCCGATCGGCTTCGGCTACGATTAACTGCGTAATATTTCGCTCCTGCATCACTTGTAGCGCTGCCACGGCATACTCATCAGGAGTCACACAAACAGGGGTGGGCGTCATTACGTCTTCAGCACAGAGCTTCCAGAATGAATCATGCTCATAGGCCATGCGCCGGATATCGCCATCGGTTACGATACCCTTTAGCAAACCGGCCTCATCGACTACGGCAGTTGCTCCCAGTCGATTAGCCGAAATTGTGAAGATAACATCTCTTACTGGCGTATCAGGTAATACCTTGGGGCACTGATTATGTGGAAAAATATCCGCTACTTTCAGGTATAGTTTTTTGCCAAGTGTTCCGCCAGGATGATAGCGGGCAAAGTCTTGCCGGGTAAATCCACGAAGTTCTAGTAAACTAACTGCTAATGCATCTCCCAGCGCCAATGCTACAGTCGTGCTTGTTGTAGGAGCTAGGTTTAGCGGATCTGCTTCGTGTTCAGCGTAAGCATGAAGTACATAATCGGCATGTTGGGCCAAATAAGAGTCACGTGTACTAACGAGGGCTACTAATCGAACTCTAGTTCGCTTTAGCAGCGGCAGTAAGACCTTGATTTCAGCGGTATTGCCGCTTTTGGAAATGATTAGTACTACGTCATTTTCCTGAATCATCCCCAAATCCCCATGAATAGCGTCGGCAGCATGCATAAACAAAGCGGGCGTACCGGTCGAGTTCATGGTGGCTACAATTTTTTGCCCGATAAGCGCACTTTTGCCCACACCCGTCACTACTAAGCGACCCGAGGTAGTAAGCAACAATTCGACTGTGGCATCGAATTGTTCGTCTAGTAAATCAATCGCGTTACGGATTGCGTTGGCTTCGGCCAGTAGCACCGAGCGGCCAATGGTCTGAGGATTTTTTATTACTTTCAATGTCAGTTATGATAATCAGGAATGGTTTGCTGTGTATATTCGCTAACTTTATATACAAAGATAGGGCAAGCAAATAGAGTAAAGTAACTTTTGTACGATTTGTAGAATGATGCAGGTTGATCAGTCAGTCCATGCTACCCTCAAAGGGCGACTAAAAGAAATTTTTGGATACGGGCAATTCCGGGGCGAACAAGAAGCCATTATATATAGTATCCTGGCAGGGCGTAACACATTTGTTATCATGCCGACCGGTGCTGGTAAATCATTGTGTTATCAACTGCCTGCCATTGTCAGTGAAGGCACTGCTGTAGTCATTTCTCCGCTGATTGCCCTGATGAAAAATCAGGTTGATCAGCTAAATGCTTTTGGGATTAACGCTCAGTTTTTGAACTCGACGCTTTCCAAAGCTGAAATGACCAAGGTTAAAAAGGATACGTTAAATGGATCGCTTAAGCTTCTTTATATTGCTCCTGAGTCATTGACCAAGGAAGAAAATTTGGATTTTTTAAAGAAAGCCAATATTTCATTTGTTGCTATTGACGAAGCTCACTGTATCTCGGAATGGGGACATGACTTCCGACCGGAGTACCGAAAAATACGGGGTATTGTCGATAACATTGGTAACCTGCCGGTTATTGCTCTTACGGCTACCGCCACGCCCAAAGTACAGCAGGATATTCAGAAAAACCTGCAAATGGAGGATGCCAATCTGTATAAGACGTCGTTCAATCGCAAGAATCTATACTACGAGATAAAGCCTAAAGTAGATGCCAAGAAACAGCTGATCAAATACATAAAGCAGAATAAAGGCAAATCGGGAATTGTCTATTGTTTAAGCCGTAAGACTGTAGAAGAAATTGCCGAGTTACTTAGTGTTAATGACGTAAAAGCGCTGCCCTACCATGCCGGTTTAGATCCACAGACCCGGATGGCTAACCAGGATGCCTTCTTAAATGAAGATGCAGACGTTATATGCGCTACAATTGCCTTTGGTATGGGCATCGACAAGCCAGATGTTCGGTTTGTGATTCACTATGACGCGCCTAAATCACTTGAAGGATATTATCAGGAGACTGGTCGGGCTGGTCGTGATGGATTAGAGGGCAATTGCGTCATGTTCTACAGCTACGACGATATTGTTAAGCTTGAAAAGTTTAATAAAGATAAGCCCGTTACCGAGCGAGATAACGCTAAGCATCTGCTGTCCGAAATGGTATCGTACGCCAATTTGGGTGTTTGCCGCCGTCGGCAGTTGTTAGGTTATTTCGGCGAATTCCTGGATAAAGATTGTGGATTCTGCGATAACTGCATAAAATCGACGGAGAAATTCAAAGTGCAGCACGAAGTGGTCTTGGCGCTACAGACTGTGTTGCAAACGGACCAGCGTTTCGACGTAGCACACTTGGCCGACGTACTGACGGCAACGAATAATCAATACGTAACCAGCTATGAACACGACAGGCTGGCTGTCTATGGAAAAGGACGAGAATTCAATGAAGATTGCAATTATTGGTGTTCGTTAATAAAACAGATTACGCTCTACGGTTATCTTGAAAAAGACGTTGATAATTACGGTATTCTCAAGCTGACGCAGAGGGGCATGAATTATATCGAAGATCCATATCCTATCTCGCTCTCGAAAGATCATGATTACGAACAGCTGGCTACAGATACAAAAGAAGAAGATGACAAGGATTCAGTACCATCAGCAGGTGGAGTTGCCTATGATGAAGAATTGCTTGGGCTGCTGAAAGCCCTGAGAAAGAAGATTGCCAAAGAAAAGAACCTCCCCCCGTACGTTATCTTCCAGGAGACATCTATGGAAGAAATGGCCACGACTTACCCAACCACGCGGGAAGAAATGGCACAGATTAACGGCGTCGGAATGGGCAAGGTGCAAAAATTTGGACGGCCATTCATTGATCTTATTACCAAATACGTCGAAGATAACGAGATAGAAACGGCGAAGGATGTTGTTATTAAATCGACCGTTAATAAATCAAAAGTTAAAATCTTTATCATTCAGCAGATTGACCGTAAAGTCGATTTAGATGAGATTGCCGAATCGAAATCGTTGTCGATGGAAGATCTGATGGAAGAGATTGAACACATCTGTTATTCTGGTACGCGACTCAATCTCGATTACTACATCAATCAGGTAATGGACGAGGATCGCCAGGACGAAATATATGACTACTTCATGCGAGCCGAAAGCGATAATATTGCTGTAGCGATGCGCGAGTTTGGTGGCGATGACTTTACCGAACAAGATTTGCGATTGATGCGCATTAAGTTCTTATCAGAAGTAGCTAATTAAATGATGAGTGATGAACGATGAATGATGACTAGGGTAAACTAATTGTCATTCATCGTTCATCACTCATCATTCATCATTATTTATGAATATACTTATACTGGGGTCGGGTGGACGAGAACATGCATTTGCCTGGAAGTTGTCGCAAAGCCCATTATGTGATACGTTGTATGTAGCGCCGGGTAATGCCGGAACTGCGCTGGTAGCAACGAATCTTCCTATTGCTTATAATGATTTTTCGGCCATCGCTGCCGCCCTTCTGGATAAAAAGATTGACTTACTTATTGTTGGTCCAGAAGAACCCTTAGTGAAGGGAATTGTCGACTATCTACGTCAACAATCTGACTTATCAAACCTACGAATTGTTGGACCAGATGCAAAAGGTGCCCAGTTGGAAGGAAGTAAGGATTTCTCTAAACAATTCATGCTCCGCTACGGTATTCCAACGGCCTCATCAAAAACGTTTACGGCAGATACGCTTACGGAAGGACTCACCTATTTAGGCACACACCCATTGCCAATTGTATTAAAAGCTGACGGACTGGCAGCTGGCAAAGGTGTTATCATTGCTGAAACAGTGACTGACGCCCAAAATGCGCTACGCGAGATGCTCGATGGTCAGAAGTTTGGTGAAGCAGGCAGTAAGGTCGTTGTAGAGCAATTTCTGCGAGGTATCGAATTATCAGTGTTTGTGTTGACTGATGGGGTTAACTATAAAATTTTGCCCGAAGCAAAAGATTACAAACGTATCGGTGAAGCAGATACAGGCCCTAATACGGGAGGGATGGGAGCCGTCTCACCAGTAGTATTTGCCAATAAAGCGTTTTTACAAAAAGTCGAAGATAAAGTTGTGAAACCGACGCTGGCTGGATTGCAGCAGGAAGGCATTCGTTATCAGGGGTTTATCTTTGTTGGATTAATGAAAGTAAATGGGGAGCCTTACGTCATCGAGTATAATGCTCGGATGGGCGACCCCGAAACGGAAGTGGTACTGCCCCGGATCAAAACTGATTTTGCTGAGCTGATGATGGCTACGGCGGATGGCGAATTAGATAAAATGACTATTGAGGTTTCGCCACAAACTGCCGTTACAACCGTATTAGTGTCAGGAGGTTATCCTGGTGAATATGCAACCGGTAAAATCATTTCTGAGCTAGAGCGTTTAGAAGATGTAACCGCGTTCCATGCCGGAACGCTGGAGAAAAATGGTCACGTGTTGACCAATGGTGGGCGGGTACTGGCTATAACAGCTCAGGCCAACTCACTCGAAAATGCTGTCAGGAAATCGCAGGAAGCGGCCCGGACAGTGCAATTTGATGGTAAGCAGTACCGAAAAGACATCGGGGTTGACCTGATCCGGTACGCTGATTAACTGGAGTTATAACGTTAAGTAGTTATAAGGTTATGTAGTTCTCATAGGGTTACCAGCTTTATAATCATTCAACTGTACAACTCTGTAACTATATATATTTATGAGTTGTAAATCCTGTGCAACCGGTGGGTGTGGAACGCAGAGCGGAGCATCCGATGGGCCCGGCGGGGAACCGCAGAAAACGGCAACAAAAGGGTGTGGGAGCGGAGGATGTAGCACCGGCGGTTGCAATAAGTTAAATTCGTTCGACTGGTTGAGTGATATCGCCATGCCGGGCATGAAAAAATACGATGTTGTTGAGGTTAAATTTAAGGGTGGCCGAAAAGAATATTATCGGAATGTTCACCAGCTTGATCTGACTACAGGCGACTACGTAGTTGTTGAGATGCAATCGGGCTTCCATATTGGATCCGTCTCACTACAAGGCGAGTTAGTACGTTTGCAGGTGAAAAAACGGGCCGTTAAAATTACCGACGACACAAAGGTTATTCACCGAATTGCTACGCCAAAAGATCTCGAACGACACGACCAGGCTGTTCTGCGCGATTTGCCTGCACTCTATCGTTCTCGCGAGATTATCCGTGAGTTAAAACTCAACATGAAATTATCCGATGTTGAATTTCAGTCGGATAATACGAAGGCGACCTTTTATTATTCGTCCGAAGAACGCGTTGATTTTCGTGAGCTGATCAAAATGCTGGCCAGCGAGTTCAAAGCGCGGATTGAGATGCGACAGATTAGCCTTCGGCAGGAAGCGGGGCGGCTTGGTGGCATTGGTTCCTGTGGGCGTGAACTTTGCTGTTCTACGTGGCTTACGGATTTTAAAAATATTGCAACCTCAGCTGCCCGGTATCAAAACCTGTCGTTGAATCCAGCGAAATTGTCGGGCCAGTGTGGGCGACTTAAATGCTGTCTGAACTACGAGCTGGATACGTATATGGACGCGCTGCAGGACATTCCGACGATTGAAAAACCGCTGGAAACGCAAAAGGGTAGAGCTTTTCTGCAAAAAACGGACATCTTTCGTAAACTTATGTGGTTCGGTTACAGTGCCGAAAGTACCTGGCATCCTCTTCCGATTCCCCGAGTTTTGCAAATTGTTGAGTTGAACAAAAAAGGGATAATTCCCGAATCGTTTGACGTACTGACGCCCGTAGGTGAAAAAGAGCCTGTTACGGCCGCTGCATTAAATAGCGATCTACAGAAATTAGACGCTAAGTACACCTCGCGCCCAAACAAAAAGAAAAAGAAGAAACCTCGAGGACCGGAAGGTAACGTGTCAAAACCGGCGTCAAGCGGTAAAGCCTCCTAACAAAATAACCCCGATCTAACTGGTCGGGGTTATTTTGTTAGGTAAGAGCAATACTTCGGCAGATCAATTAAAAATCACCTGAATAGAATGGGCTGAAAACGTAGTAAGTGCTATCCCGTTTGGCGCGTTTAGGTTCTGTTTGGATAAACAAGGTAAAGCGGTGTTGTCTGCCCGGACCATCGGCCCACTCTTCAAACGAGCGTTCACGCGTGTAAAGCTTGTCGACTTCCCGGACGTGAACAGACTTAATAGTTTTAGGTTCGACCGGTAATCCATTTATATAGAGGTCAATGTCAGCCGCGTATTCGTCGTAGAGTTTCAGATGATTATCTTTTGTACGCTCCACAAAAGCGAGTTTGTTATGAAAGAAAGTCGCTTCGAGTAACTTGTTCATTGAAAATGTACTCGATTTGCCGAGGGGATAATCAGATACAGCGTTCGCCATCAGATACTGCCTCCACTTCATTCGTATTGGACTGGGTGTTGGTGTTTTATGCGTCGTGCTGATAAATAGGCGATACGTCTCCGGAAATTTATCGGCACCCGGTAGATCATCCCATTTTTGATAAACAAAAAGGTCATCTACCTGATCAAAAGTCAATGCCGATAACGCTTTCGCTGATGCTGTCTGCCCATTAATGAAGATCTTCACCTGTGATTCATATAAATTTTTAAGGGCTAAATGGTTATCCTGGAGCGATAGAATCTGTGGGTACGTACTGCCTGAAATAACAGACACTCGTCGGCCGTTCATCAGTACAGTTTTATCAAACATCAACAAACTTGCTTGTCGAAACCAGGGCATTCCTTCCTGCTCAAGTTCAGCTGCCAGTGAACGTGTTGCATTCGTTATCGGAAAATCGGGGAGTCTAGTAACGGTCCCTTCGTAGTCTGTACTCTTATGCCGACAAGCGAATGCCATTGCACCCATTACCAGCGCCCAAGCTACGTAACGCCACCAGGCAAATGAACCGGAATGCTGTTTATTGATCATCCCGATACGTTGGCGCAATGTCGGTCCACTGAAACGGTTCGTAAAGGAGTACATAATATTAACGGGCTTCAGTAATATAAATCAGCAATGCTGAAGTAAAAGACTCCTTACGAGCAGGATTATACTGCAATTTTTCGACAACTGAATACAGGCGATCCACTTTTATTTCGTTGAGCGCCGTCCGTTCGATGGATTCGTTGTTGACAAATAGTTTAATGTTCCCTAAATCTTCCTTTACCGACAATGTCCCGTCTGCGTTAACAATCAGCCCACTATTATTTTGGGTAGGGTTTTTCTGCATATAGCTCTTCGCATAACTGCGTGCTCCGTTCCCCAAATTTTTAAATTTTTGCTCACCCTCAAGCATTAAATAATCGATTTTATGCGCTGAGATAAACTGGTCGGTTGTCCGTTCTTCTTCGGCTGCAACGGTACGAAGTGCTTCAGGAAATTCCGTTCTGTAATAACGCAGCCCTCCCGTACTCGACGCATTGGCTTTAGGTCCAATACCCACGTATCCGGCAATGGCCGGAATTGGTTTGTTGTCGTTGTCAGTTTCTTCACAATTGGTCATGCCACCCCATTGTCTCTTCACGGTGAAACTAATCCGGTCGATGTAAGCGTATAGGGGATCGTACTTTACCTCGTTCAACTGCATGAGGTTACCATGTTTTTCGAACTCGCGCTTCATGATAGCAAAATCGTCGAACGTAGTTTTGGGCGTAACAATCCAGTACAGGTAATCGCCCTGATAAACCATGTAACGCGACGGACTCACGCGAACAGTATCTGGTTTCACAGAATTCTGTTGCTGATTGCTTTCCTGAATGGGCGTTTTTGATACGTTATCTTTATTATTTTCCTGCAGAGTGGACTCAAATGGGACTAGTTGTTCCGCTTCTTGATTAGTTAGCAAGGGTTCTCTGGTTGGTTCCGCCACTGCAGCAATCGTTTTTATAAGAGGCTGAGATACGTATCGACCCAGTTCATTTACATGTTTTGGGCGAGCAAATGCCGATGCTATTGTTAGAGCCGCAATAAAGAGCACAGGATATTTCAGCCAGGAGGCTTTCGACGACTTCTGTTGGTTAAGCATAGCAATTCGGTATTTAAGTTGCGGCCTACTAAAATGATTCGTGATTGACGACTGACCTGAGGATAAGCTTACTTTCAATAAGTTGTACTGATACGTTATTGGGTCAACTCCTTCGGCCAGTACAGCTCGGTCAGCGTTGAACTCAAGAACCTGGTGAACTAAATGTCGGAACAGATAAACTGCTGGATTAAACCAGAAAAGAATGCAGATCAATTCAGCACCGATCATGTCAAGGCTATGTCGCTCCCGAACATGAACGCGCTCATGCCGGAGAATTTGATCCAATTCATCAGGGGTGTGCTGATCGGGATTCACAACTACCCAACCGAAAAAAGAAAAGGGTGAGGTAACACGTCCGTTTTGTACCAGCGTAAAGTCATTGTACGCTTCATGCACTGACTGCCGGATAAGTTTTCGCAATGAAGCCAACTGGATCGTAAATCGGATCAGCAGTAAAAAAGCAATGACGACGTAAAGCGCGATCAAGCCAATTTGCCAGGACCATATAAATCCTTCCTGCTCGATATGAAAAGCTTTGTAGGTTTTTTTATTGGGAAAGGTAATGGTTACGTCGGCGGAAGGAAGTTGTGGTTTGGGCAATACTCTGGGTACAATGGCTTGTGCTGTCCGCTGCATGGCCCTGCGTACGGGTTGCGGTCGCCAATCTGGTAACTCAAGCAGAGGAAGAATGAACGCACAGGTCAGACCTGCCCATAAAGCCAGCCGATTGGCCCCAAAATAGGTTTCACGCCGGAGCAGGACGTAGTACGCAAGACTCACAACAGCCAACAATCCATTGACTAATACAACGTAGCGTAACGTTTCCATATATGTATCCCGGACTAAGTCCGATTTTATTGCAACCTAAACCGGACTTAGTCCGGGATACCGCTTATTTCTTCTCGATCATAGCCAGAATCTCGCGCAACTCGTCAGCTGAAATCTTCTCATTTTTAGCAAAATAGCTGACCAGATTTTTATAGGAATTATCAAAATAATCGTCAACCACTTTCTTTAGAACAAACCGATTCTGGTACGCTTCCTTGGTTATAATCGGGTAATACTCATGCGTATTGCCATAAGCTTTATGACCCACGTAACCTTTTTCTTCAAGGTTACGAACAATGGTCGAAACGGTATTGTAGTGTAGGGGAGGGTTCGTAAACTGGGGAACCATATCTTTTACATAACCTTGCTCCATCTTCCAGAGCACCTGCATCACTTCTTCTTCCTTGGCTGTTAGCTTTTCCATGAAACAAACTTAAAACTATTTTTATCGTTTGCAAACTATTTATCTCGTTTTTTGCCATTTGAAAAGCCAGGCCCACCGTCGTAGCTTTGTAAATTCTTCTGCGTATAGTATGAAACGATTGGGATGGGTCCTTTGCATGGCGTTACTGGCTTCTGGCTGCGACACAAACGCGGTCTACAAAGAATATACAGACATTGAGGAGGGGAAATGGTACATCAAGAATGCGCCATCGTTCACATTTGACATTACTGATGCCTCTGTACCCTACAACATCTACTACAATCTTCGGAATAGTCTGTCGTATGGTTATTACAACTTGTATCTAACGCGATACTTACGCGATGCCAGCGGTAAGGAACTCGAATCGCGTCTGGACGAATTGATACTGATGGACCCCAAAACCGGCAAACCCAACGGCGACGGGCTCGGTGATTTGTTTGATCACAAATTCCTGATGAAACGTAATTACCGTTTTCCTAAACCTGGCAAATACACCATGCAGATTCGACAGTATATGCGTCAGGATCCCTTGCTCAATATTCTGAGTGTTGGTATTACGGTTGAAAAAGCTGCGCCCTCCGCTGCCAAATGAGTTTTTATCGGAGAAGGTTAATTTCAGTGAATAATGCTGTTTGAGTTACTACGTAAGAACCGGTTCTTTTTTCTACCCTACGTATTGATGTTAGCGGTGGTTGGGGTACTGCAGGTACTTTATACCCAGGAACAGCTAATGCAGTGGATTAATTTTCGTAATGATCCCGTTGCCGACCTGCTTTTTCCTTACATTACGTACCTTGGTGACGGAATCGTTTACGTTCTTTTAGGATTAATTCTTCTGTTTTATAATCGACGAGTTGGCCTGATGGCATTGGCTAGTTTTGCGCTCTCCTCGTTAACATCAGAATTTTTAAAAAAGATAGTTTTCGCTAATTCGCCCCGGCCGCTGAAATTTTTTGAGCATTCGCCCTATAAATACCACATCATTGACGGATTAGACATTCATACTATTAATAGTTTTCCGTCAGGCCACACGACAACCGCCTTTGCCATGTTTAGTCTGCTGGCTTTTCTCAGCAATCGGAAAGAGCGAGGATGGGTTTTACTGGGGCTGGCCACGCTAACGGGCTACTCACGCGTGTACTTATTTCAGCACTTTGTCGAGGATGCTTACGTCGGATCATTAGTGGGAACTATATCAACTGTCATCGTTTATTTACTTATGTACCGATGGGTAAGAAAGAACGAAAATTTAACAGGAAATTAGAAGTGCTTTTGTCTACCTTTGTTTACCCCTCCGCCGAACCATTGCCGACGGGGAGCCGTTACTTCGATAATACTTCATTACTGACTACAACCAACGCGATTCGACCAACTCTCTCATGAGCGACGCCATCAAACATGAGTGCGGCATTGCCTTAATCCGGCTCCGCAAACCGTATCAATATTATATCGATAAATACGGTACGGCTCTCTACGGAGCTAATAAACTTTACCTGCTGATGGAAAAGCAGGTTAACCGCGGCCAGGACGGGGCCGGAATTGCCAACATCAAACTCGACGTACCAGCTGGACATCGTTATATTAGTCGCTACCGCTCGGTCGATCAGCGGCCTGTAACGGATATCTTCGAAAAGGTCAATAAGAAGTTCCGGAAGGCACTAAAGGGAAATAAAGATAAAGCTAAAGATGCCCTCTGGCTCCAGCAGAACGTAGCGTTTACGGGCGAAGTCTGGATGGGACACCTTCGCTACGGTACCCACGGCTCGAACGAAATTGAAAACTGCCATCCCATGCTTCGGCAAAGCAACTGGCGGAGCCGAAATCTGGTTGTAGCGGGAAATTTCAACATGACCAACGTTGAAGAACTGTTCGGTAAACTCGTATCGTTGGGACAGCATCCAAAAGATAAGGTCGATACCGTAACGGTAATGGAAAAAATCGGCCACTTTCTGGACGAAGAAAACCAGCGGGTCTTCGAGCGATTTAAGGGCATATACGAAAATCCCGATTTGTCAGATATTATCGAAGATAATCTCGACATGCAGCGGGTTCTTCATCGTTCCTGCCGTGATTTTGATGGCGGTTACGCCATGGTTGGGATGACCGGATACGGTGCTGCTTTCGTTGCGCGTGATCCGGCTGGAATCCGCCCAGCTTATTACTATGCCGACGACGAAGTGGTAGTGGTTGCTTCCGAAAAACCGGCGATCAAAACGGCCTTTAACGTCGATTACAGCGCTATTCAGGAAGTAAAACCTGGCCACGCGCTCATCATTGATAAATACGGCGAGTACGCAGAGCAACAATTCGTTAAGCCTATTGAGAAGAAATCCTGTAGTTTCGAGCGGATTTACTTTTCACGGGCTACGGATCCCGATATTTACAACGAACGGAAAATGCTCGGGAAGCTGCTGATTCCGCAGATTCTTAAAGAAATTGATTACGATCTTGAGAATACGGTTTTTTCCTATATTCCGAATACAGCTGAAACCGCCTTTTTTGGCATGGTCGAGGGGTTAGAAGACTATTTGGCCAAACAGCGCAAGAAGGCGATTATGGAAGGTATTCTGTTCGAAGAAGAGCTGGACCGAGTGCTTTCGTTCCGCCCACGAATCGAAAAGCTAGTATCCAAAGACGTAAAATTGCGCACGTTCATCACCGACGATACCCAGCGTGACGATATGGTCTCGCATGTGTATGATACTACGTTCGAGGTTATTAAGAAAGGAAAAGACAACGTAGTGGTAGTCGACGATTCCATTGTACGTGGCACTACGCTGGAAAAGAGCATTTTGCGAATGCTTGATCGATTAGGACCAAAAAAAATCATTATTGTTTCATCAGCTCCGCAAATCAGATTTCCTGATTGTTACGGCATCGATATGTCGAAGTTCAAGGAGTTTATTGGATTCCGGGCTGCACTGGAACTGCTTCGTGAACGCGGTCAGGAAGATTTGCTCGATGAAATTTACGCGTTGTGCGTGGCGGCTATTGAATCGGGCAATGCTTCTCAGGAGAACTACGTCAAAGCCCTATTTGACCCCTTTACGCACGAAGAATTATCCAAAAAAGTAGCTCAGATTGTTACGCCCGATGACTTAAACGCACAAGTAGCGGTCGTATATCAAACCGTCGAGAATTTACATAAAGCTTGCCCTAACCACACTGGCGACTGGTATTTTACCGGTAATTATCCGACTCCTGGTGGTAATAACGTTGTGAACAAAGCCTTCGTGAATTTTATGGAGGGAAAATTAGTAAGAGCCTATTAAAATAAGAATTTAAGTAAAAAGAAAAAAAGGAGAAAGGAAGTATTAAACTCCTTTCTCCTTTTTTTCTTTTTACTTAAATTGGTAACAACAAGGTTATAATAATTTAGCAATGCGTATTCCCGAAGAAACCGTTGAACGAATTCGTCAGTCCGTCGATATTCTGGAGGTGATCAACGATTTTGTATCGCTCAAGAAGCGAGGAAGCAACTATATTGCCTGCTGCCCCTTTCACAACGAAAAAACGCCCTCGTTTAACGTTAATCCCGTTCGTCAGATCTATAAGTGTTTTGGATGCGGGAAAGCAGGTGATGCCGTTCGGTTTGTGATGGATATTGAAAACATTGGTTATGGTGAAGCACTACGTTACTTAGCTAAAAAGTACGGCGTTGAGATTGAAGAGCAGGAACAAACGCCAGAAGATCTACTACGTCAGAATGAACGGGAGAGCCTGCTAATCGTTCTGAACTTCGCCAAAACATTTTTTCAGGAAACATTACTCACAACCGATGAAGGCAAAAGCATTGGACTGAGTTATTTTCGGGAACGTGGATTCACAAATCCAACTATCGAAGCATTTGAACTGGGCTATACACTTGATCAATGGGATGCGCTTCTACAAGAAGGATTGCGTCGGGGTTACAATCGCGATTTACTCGAAAAAGCCGGCCTGATCCTGATTAAAGAGGCAGAAGCCGGAGGTAAGCAAAAAGTATTCGACCGGTTCCGGGGGCGTGTCATGTTTCCCATCCATAACGTATCAGGGCGGGTGATCGCTTTTGGTGCACGGATACTGAAGCTTGATAAGAACCAGCCTAAATACCTAAACTCTCCCGAGACATCAGTTTATCATAAAAGTCAGGTCCTTTACGGGATATTCCAGGCAAAACAGGCTATTCGGCAGGAAGACGTTTGTTACCTGACCGAAGGGTACACGGATGTGATTTCCTTACATCAGGCTGGAATTAAGAACGTAGTGGCCTCATCGGGTACATCGCTGACGACTGAACAAATTCGCCTGATTGCTCGCTTTACACCTAACGTAACGATTCTTTACGATGGAGATGCCGCTGGTATCAAAGCCGCTCTGCGTGGTTTAGATATGGTGTTGGAGGAGGGTTTGAACCTAAGACTTCTTCTGCTGCCAAATGGTGAAGATCCGGACAGTTATGTTCATAAAGTTGGCGCTGATGCCTTTAAGGAATACATCCGTAAAAACTCGCAGGATTTTATTGACTTCAAGGCTAGTCAATGGTTGAATGAAGCTGGCGACAATCCACTCAAACGGGCTGAAGGCATTTCTGACGTATGTGCTAGTATCACAAGAATTCCTGACCTCCTTAAGCGACAAACGCTCTCACAACGCGTAGCGCAGGTTTTTCATGTCAGTGAGCAATCGGTTATATCGGAAATAAATCGCTTGCTTAGAAAGCAACAGGATCAGCATAAGAAAGATTCGGAGCGACAACAGCGGTCCACTGATCTGGGACAACGGCAGTCGGCACCAGTAACTATCACGCCAACGCCAGATGAGCCATCGCTAGAGGATATAAATGCTCTTCTAGAGGGCCTAAACATGAGTGCTGACGGATTTGAACCAAGTGTAAGTTCAACAACACCGCCAGCTGTTCAGGATACGTCTACAAAGCTTGTTAGAACCCCTATATCGTATCAGGAAGAAGAATGTGTTCGTCTACTCATGAACTATGGCGCAAGAGAACTGGAGCCAGGTATTACGCTTTGTCAGTACGTATTGAGCGAGTTGCACGAAATTGAGTTCCAGACACAACCCTATAATCTAATTCTGACCATCTTTCGAGAAGCGTATAGTCGTGGCGATATCCTAACCGCCAGTGATTTCCTGAATAGCAAGTCTGGTACTTCGGAACACGCCAATGATATTGATATTCAGAATCAAGCTATTCACTTAACTACCCCCCGTTATGAAATCAGTGGCGGCTGGTTAAAGCATGAAATCTTCGTGCCATCGGAAGAGGAGGTGAGTATTTTGGCTGATGCAGCTTATCGAAACATATTACGGATCAAAAAAATGATGGCTGAACAGCGGATGACAACGTTACAGCAATTACTGCGTGAATCAGCTAATAAATCTCCTGAAGAAGCCGATCAGCTATTGACGGAATTTATGCATTTCAAACGGATAGATATTGAAATTTCAAGCCTGCTGGGTACAGTCATTTCCGGTTGAGCGTTACAAAAAAACCCCAACCATATGGTTGGGGCCTACCTTTATCATTAGGGGAGGGTGAACACTACGCTTGAGCAACCGTTGTGATGCTAATCAGCTCAGCATCGATTTTCCGATTCAACTCATCCAATAGACAAGCATGGGAATGAAGTTGACCGGGTTTAGAAGGTTGTGCTGAACGTTCTGGCCGCTGACCAGACATATCCAGCAAAAGAGTCATGAGTACGTCGGTTGAATATTGACGCAACTCAAGGAGACGACGCAACTGAGTACGATTTGTTGTAGAGTGACGGCGGGCAGTTTTCTGTAAAGAAGTTATCGCTTTATCGAGTTTGGCATAGCGATAATGAAATGCTTCAGTCGCCTTTGCCCACTTCATAATCAGACTTTGTACTTCTTCGGTCGATACATCGTAACCGGATAGTGCTGTTGATTTTTCCTGATTCATCACCCTACGATCAAATACTTGTTTTTGCGATTGAATGATCAAAATAGGCTCAGCTTAAAATCGAAAACAAACCGTTTTGCGTGAAATCACCATTTTCCCGGACGAAATCACCCATAAAGTTTTACCTATTTGAGTGATTTCGTCCGGGAAAATGGTGATTTCATCCTTAAAGTATTACTTAAGCAGTATTGTCGATATTAATTTTAACTCTTAATACGCTTTATAGATCATGAACCAATCCCATAACAATGAGGAGCTCACCAAAAAATTTGCGATCCGACGTCGTGATTTTTCTATTCTCGTTGCTCAATCAGAACTTTTCAACTGTGAAGTATTAAGCCAGTTGTTAAAAGAGCAAGGTTACAATGTTGTAGGTCGTGCCGTGGAAATGGAGGATACGCTCCAGCAGATTAGAGTGAAACGCCCAAAGTGTGTGATTTTGGAATCTGAAATTTCAGGCCAGCGAAGTTTCGAAATTGTTCAGCAGATGCAGGAATCGAATCAGCAGACGAAGTTTATTCTGTATACCCGCAATCCTGACATGCGAATGGTGGTGAGTGCTATGCAGACTGGATTCTTTGGATTCCTTTATGCTACCGATGGACTTGACGAATTGTATCGTTGCTTCCAAACCGTTAGTAACGGAGGCTGTTACTACAGCGATGGTTTTATGAAACTGCTCAAAAATTTTGGTGTAGATGTCATTTCAGATACTACCCGGGATGAGCTGAGCCGATTAACTGATCGTGAACGGGAGGTTTTACGAATGATTGCCAATGGGCACACTGCCAGTGATATTGCTGACCAATTGAGTATCAGCTACCGAACAGCAGTAAACCATAAGGTTCACATAGCTAAAAAATTACGGTTAGAAAGCTGCCGACACCTACCTCGCTACGGCATTTCAGTAAAGAACTATATATGATAAATAGCTACAGGAGAGCAGTATTGGCATGTTCTGGCGTATCGATATAACGTCCTTGTAGCCATTCCCGGAACTCTTGCATTCGAGCTCGGGGAACCACAATGTTGTATTGATCGGGCGTATTAAGTCGAACTATGTATTTCCCGTTTTCCCAATAGGCGTAGTTTAAAACAGCCTGGCGGTTTACAATATAGTCGCGTTTAATACGGAAAAATTGAGTTGGGTCAAGTTCGGCCTCAAGCTCGTTTAATGTTTTGCTGACCAAGTAACGTCCTTTGACTAATTCGGCATAATAGAAGCGATCTTCTATTGTGAAATAATAAGCATCGTTAACAGGAAAGTCTAATTCGCCTAAAGCATTCTTACCTTTCAAATAGGTTAAGTAAGGGGAGGGTGTTGTAGGGGCAGGTTTCGGTGTAAACGTTGCGTATAGGGCCAATGCTTCCTGAGAAGCTCTCGCTGCTTCGGCTTCAGCGAGTTCCTGAGCCTCCCTACGTTGTTTTAAGTAATCTGAAAGAAGTGAAATGTTAAGTGCGATGTAACCAATTAGGAGAACTGGTAAAAAATAAATGAAGTACATCGACCAGGTAAGTGTACCAAAGATGTATTCCTTCTTGTAAACGTCTAACGAATAGTTAGGAAATTTTTCCAATAAGAAACGAATCGTCTGAGTAATAGGGTCGAAGAGCCAGAATGCAAAAACTAACACAGGTAAGAATCGCAATTCGTATCTGCCAATAGAGCGCCAATTATACGTAACAACTTCTATTTTAAACCATTCATGCCAACGATTAATAAGAAATATAATGATGAATAGAGTACAAAATTCTGGAATCAGCATCGCTCGGATTACGTAAGAGGCATAATTCAGCAACCCACCCTGTTGATTCAGATCAGTTAATTTAATTTGAAACCCAATTGACCAGGAAACGGCTTCAATAAATAGGTAAATGCTCAGCAGTATAATCAAGCTGTTCACTGGCCTCCGTAGAAACTCCCTGGTAAGACGAATTTCCTTCATACTCTACTCCTTAATCAAATTAGCAACTAAGATAGTGGTAATATTTAACTAATTCCAACAGGTAATCGTGACTTTTTAGCCATTGAGGCCCTTTAGCAGGGCTCGTAGCTTTGTATCTACTAAACGGCAGGTAAAACGCCATTAATTAAGCTACTAAAATCAATCTAAAAATCATGGAAAAGCAATTCGCTCTCAAACCCGCTACAGCATTAAAAAAAGTTAAAGCATTAGCTGCAAAACATGAGTTATCGACTAAACTAAATTTTTCGATACTTTTAATGTGCTGCGATAATGGACCTATTGTTGATCGTGATCCTCAGGCAACTGCTGTATTTTCACTCTGATTTTTACATGCGCTATGCTAACCACACGACAACTGTATAGACAGGAGTTGGCTCGCTGTCGCCAGCATTTTGATCGGGTAGATTTACAGAGAGAACGGGGTTATCTCATGAAATTTACTACTTTCTCTGCTAATATTGAGAATCTGATGCCTTCAATTCCCCGTCAGCAGCATGAATCGCTGTTTCAGGAGTTACTACTGCAACAGATTTTTACAAAATTTGATCAGCAGTGTCTGACAGCTGGTGATTTAGTTAAATTACGTGGGGAGTATAGTGCTTTAAAAGGCAATAAGCCAAATATATATTGTACATATCATCTGGGATCGTATCGCTTATTGACAAGCGTACTCTTCCGGCAAGGGGTGGATTGCGTACTGCTGGTTGGCAGTAACATGAACCAGGTTCAGGGAGATGGTATGATTGAACATATCGAAGGGTTACGTCAAAAACATGGCTTAACAAACGTATTCCGTGTAGTTGAAACGGGAAGCCCCTCCGCTGGCCTAACGATTCTCCGCGAATTAAAAGCGGGCCGGTCTCTAATTGTGTATGTAGACGGCAGCCCTGAAACAGCGCCTGAACCCGGTGAAGAGCAACAATTTTTGTCAGTACGTTTTGGTAAAAGACGTGTGTTAACACGAAAAGGCGTTGGTTATTTGTCGCATGCGGCTGGTATTCCAATTGTACCGGTGGTAAGCTACCGACAGCCTGATCTGACAAACGTATTGCATTTTTTTAAGCCAATTCGGCCAATTATCCAGAGTGATCGGGATATGTATTGCCGGGAGGTTATGCAGCAGCTTTATGATGCGTTCTGGCCATATTTGGTTAAGTATCCAGAACAGTGGGAGGGGTGGAACTACATTCATTCTTTTTTAGAGCCTGAACTATCAAGAAATGATTTCTTTTCTCATTCTCTCCGTCGGCCTATTTTTAATGAACAACGTTACACGCTATGTGACCTAGAGCAAGCACCTATTCTGTTCGACCGGAGACTTTATCAAACGTATGAAATAACAGAGGATTTGCGTGATCTTCTCTTGAATCTTAACTCGGTTGACTCAGTTGAAGATATTGTTGGAAAGGAAATATTCTCCGAATTGGTAGAAATGGAAGTACTCCATTAGCTAACAGCATCAGGTGGTTTATATATAAGCAGACAGTCCATATCAAGGCCTTGATATGGACTGTCTGCTTGCAAACGGATATAGTAAAATTTTACTATAAACCTATGAGTTATTACTAACTTCTATTTCTTCGCCGGAAAGATGGAAAAACTTAAAGTTAACCATTCCTAAAGAACTATCTTTAACAAGTTTAACCCAAGTTTTATATTTTACGTACCACTGCATCTGCTTCGAATAAATCCCCTTCGTATAGTAGGCATATAGGAATGGATTCATGGCTATTGAAATACCTCGCTCATTTTGCTTAGTCAATATGTAGTCGAGGTTGTTCTCAATTACATCTGTTACCAAAACGCTGGCCTGAATTGTTCCACTGCCCCCACAGGTTGGACATACTTCCCGGGTGACTATATTCATTTCAGGCCTTACTCGCTGGCGAGTAATCTGCATAAGACCAAATTTTGTCAACGGCAGTATCGTAAATTTTGAGCGTTCAGGCTTCATTTCATCGCGCATAATATCTTGCAGAAGTTTTTTGTTCTCTGCTTTTTTCATGTCAATGAAATCAACCACAATGATACCGCCCATATCACGCAGTCGAAGTTGGCGAGCAATTTCTTTGGCCGCTTCCCGATTTACGCTAATGGCTGTAGCTTCCTGATCCTCTTCAGAATTTGACTTATTGCCGCTGTTGACATCGATAACATGCAGCGCTTCAGTATGCTCAATGATCAAATAGCCTCCACCCGGTAAACTTACTGACCGGCCGAACAACGATTTGAGCTGTTTTTCTAAACCTAATGCCTCAAAAACCTTTATTTTACCCGAATAGAGCTTAACAATCTTTTCTTTTTCCGGTGCGATTGTATGAATGAAATCACGAATCTCCTCGAATGATTCCTTTGTATCGACTGTGATACTCTCGAATGACTCATTCAACATATCACGCAGAATCGACGAAGCCCGGTTCATCTCTCCCAATATACGATCACGAGGTTTGGCTTCTGAAAGATTTTTTATTGCCTGATCCCATTTAGCAAGTGAATTCTGCAAATCGCGATCAAGCTCTTCAACATCTTTATCTTGTGCTACAGTGCGCACGATAACACCGAAATTATGCGGTTTCAAAGACGACATCAACCGCATCAAGCGCGACCGTTCGGCACGGTCAGTAATTTTTTTAGAAAGGTTTACGCCATCCGAAAATGGCACGAGAACTAAATAGCGACCCGCAATAGAGATGTCGCAGGAAAGGCGTGGACCTTTGGTGGAGATGGGTTCTTTTACCACCTGAACCAAAATTGGAGCGTTTTTCGTCAGAACCTTATCGATCTTTCCAATTTTTTCGATAACAGGCTCCAATTGCATATCACTAAGTCGTCCGGTTGTGACGCGCTTGGCAATTACGTCTTTAACAAGCTTATTGAGCGAATTGATATTCGGTCCTAAGTCTTGATAGTGCAAAAAACCGTCTTTCTCGTGGCCTACATCTACAAAAGCAGCATTAAGACCTGATGAAAGCTTTTTGACTGTTCCTAAGTAAAGATCGCCAACTGTAAAGCTGCTGTCTAACTCTTCTTCGTGATACTCCAGCAATCTCTTGTTTTGCAAGAGCGCAATCCGATCACCTTTCTGAGTCGAACTGATAACTAATTCATTACTCACAAGATGAATATACGGTTAAGAATGGCTATATAAAAAGAAAAAAGCCACGTTCGGGCTTTACAGACCGGCACGGGGCTTACGAAACGAGTAGACAGTGAGCAGTTAACAGTTGGCAGTTATTAGCGCAAAGTGATAACTGCCAACTGCCCACTGCTTACTATTTCTTCTTGTGCCGGTTTTTTCTGAGCCGTTTCTTCCGTTTGTGCGTGGCAATTTTGTGCCGTTTCCGTTTTTTACCGCAGGGCATGTTGCAATACAGTTTAATAGTTAAAATATATGTCGGCTGACCAACCGGTCAAAGCCCTTAAATCAATGTATAATGAAAACGAATAATGACCTGTTCGGTAAAGACCGCTGTGATACACTATTCATTGTACATTCATCATTTTAATCGCTCTTCATACTCGCGAACAGCGGCCAGAATCTGCGGGTCTTTTTCCTGCTTTTTCACCTGGGCGAGCACTTGCTTCGCTTCAGCTTTTTGACCCGCTTCTGCCAGACTTACCCCCAAATAAAATTGTGCTTTTCGACTTGCTGGATTATTGACCAGAATTTGTCGAAATCGCTCAATAGCCCGCTCATACTGATTTGACCGCATGGATAGCAAGCCTAAATTGAACAAAGCCAACTCATTTGTTGGATCCTGGTGTAACACCTCCCGCAACATCATAATTCCCTGCATTGGCGTATCAGTATTGACATAAGTCATTGCCATGTTGGCTTTAGCCGAAAGCAAATTAGGGTTTTTAGCAAGAGCCTGTTGATAAAACTCGCGCGTTTTCTGACCGAGCGAAGCCGTTTTCTTATCATCGACGGCAAAGGTATAGGCTTCGAAATACTGATCACCTGCACGTAACAGATGCTGCTCTGTTGGTTGAGCTATTGCCAATACCTCTGCATAATGAGCCGCACTATCGTAGCGATTGATGGTACGGAAAAGCGTGATCAACTTCTGGCCAACAGCTTCTCGCTGAGACGAATTAGCGGAGGCTAGTTCAGTCTTTAGGAGTGCTACCTGTTTTTGCTGATCCACCGACAATGGTTTCTCATGCATAGCTGGCGTATCTGCTTCTGCTACGTTGCCATGAGGGGAGTCAGTAGGCCCAGGCGTTTGTGTAGTACGTCCTTCGAGTTGTTTGGTTTCATTCCGCACCACTCCTTTAGGAAGGGTATATAACCCTGCCGTTAGGGCCGCCGCCAGAATAATCACAAACAGCACAGATTTTTTCATAGAAAAGGATCGTCACAATACAAACGCCTGGGCCACGCTACTAAACCCATACATAGCCATTTTAGAGGCAATTACGTTTACTCAGCTGTTACTTTGGCTTTGTCGCTGGTTTTCACTTGTTCAACAAAAACCTTAGCGGGCTTGAAGCTTGGAATGAAGTGCTCGTCGATCACCATTGCCGTGTTTTTCGAGATATTCCGGGCTACTTTCTTGGCTCTTTTCTTATTAATAAAACTGCCGAACCCTCTCACATAAATGTTCTCTCCCTCGGCCAGCGAGTCCTTAACGACTGAAAAGAAAGTTTCCAGTGTGTTTGTTACTTCTGCCTTATCAATTCCGGTCTTATCGGAGATCTCGGCAATTACGTCTGCTTTTGTCACGACTTCTTAAACTTTAACGTTTCCTGTGTTGTTGAAAATTGGGGCCTCAAAAATGGGAGCACAAAGGTAGGGGTTTCCCATAATATATAAAACTCTGTGCTTCCGTTTTTACTGGTAACGACGTTTTTTTTTGTTTTATTTTGAGTTGGCAATCAGACATTAAGCGTACCGAAACTACGTTCGCTCCCGTCCTTGAGCGATGGTATGAGCATCATAAACGCGATTTGCCCTGGCGTCACACGCGCGATCCATATCGTATCTGGCTATCGGAAGTAATTCTTCAACAAACCCGTGTTGTACAGGGCAAACCCTATTATGAACGCTTTGTTGCTGCTTATCCGACCATAGCCGACATGGCTCGTACGGAAGAACGTGAATTACTTAGGCTCTGGCAAGGACTTGGTTATTATTCCCGAGCCCGAAACCTTCATCAGACTGCTCGTTATGTAACTGATCACCTCGAAGGTAAGTTCCCTGCTACGTATCATGACTTGCTGAAAATGAAGGGCATAGGCACATACACGGCGGCTGCCATTGCTGCTTTTGCTTTTGGCGAGCGTGTACCTGTGGTTGATGGGAACGTGTATCGAGTACTAGCACGCGTGTTTGGTATCGAGGAAGATATTACGACGACAACAGCCAAAAAAACGTTCGCAGCTTTGGCAATGCGCCTGATTCAGGCTGCAAATGACCCTGCTACCTACAATCAGGCTATTATGGAGTTTGGCGCTATTCATTGTACGCCCGTTGCTCCGGATTGTCTGTTATGTCCGCTTCAGCAAGAGTGTGTAGCCTATCAAACGGGACGACAGAATCGCTTGCCTGTTAAAGCCAAGAAAGCGCCTGTACGAGATCGTTACTTTTCCTATCTGGTTTTTCGGAATAATGGAAAAATAGCTTTGCGTGAACGAATGAATCGGGATATTTGGCAAAATCTTCACGATTTTTATCTAATCGAAACCGATGAGCCTAAAGTTGAACTGCGGGATTTGCCATTTTCAGATGCAGTCAATTCTGCTGTAGAGATGGGCGTTCTGGCAGAGCCTCAAATTAGCTTAATGCAGCTCTTATCACACCAACGGATTCGGGCCCAATTTTATCTGATAGACCTCCCGAATCAGGCTATTGGAAGTTTGCCCACTGACTTACAATGGTATGCTTTTGAGGAGATTAACCAGTTACCCAAGCCAGTTTTGATCACAAACTATTTGGCAAAAGCGTTTGGTTAAGCTGTTAAATTTTGGTATCTTTATTCTTCTTAAACACACTTACATTTTCATACGAAACCAATAGAACAAGAGTATGGCAAGTCTTAATAAGATGACAATAATCGGTAACTTGGGTGCCGATCCTGAAGTACGGTATCTGGATGGCGGGGCTGTAGTTGCTACGTTTAATGTCGCTACTACCGAAAAGTTTACCAACCGAAATGGTGAAAAAGTAGAGCAAACAGAGTGGTTTCGGGTTGAGTTGTGGAATGAGCAAGCCAAAGTAGCTGAAAAATATTTGAAGAAAGGAAATTCTGTTTATGTCGAAGGTCGACTTCGGACGGAATTATGGACTGATAAAGAAGGCAAAGAACGGACATCGTTACGTGTTCGTGCTAGTACTATGCAATTATTGGGCAGCCCGAATAGTGATCGGCCAGAGGAGGGATATTATGAAGCCCCGCGTCAGCAGGCTGCTCCTGTGCAACCCGCTTCGCAACCTGCGCCTGTGGAACGACCACGCCAGCAGGCAGCTACAGCCCCTGCGGCTCAGGCTGCCCCCGCGCCAGCTACGCGCCGTCGCGAACCGGAGCCCGTACCTTTTGAGAGCAACAGCGGTGATGACGATTTACCGTTTTAATTCGCATGCTCTATTGTTGAACGAGATTTGATGTACATGGACCCTGGTGATCCTCTTCCTCGACAGGTGCTCCCAGCCGTAGATGGCTGGGGCACCTATTTTGATTTATACGGGCCTTACACGGCTTTAATTCTGTTGCTGTTGACATTAGCCGGTTTGGTATCGGCGTCTGAGGCAGCTTTCTTCACTCTTTCGCCCGACGAACGTGCTTATTGCCGTGATAGTAGTCAAACTGGAGAGCAACGTATCGCTAAACTCCTGGAGCGGCCTAAACGATTGCTGGCCTCGCTGGTTATCTTTAACAACTTATTAAATATTGCCATTGTCGTTATTGTTACGTATCTGACCTGGCAATTATCTCAAACTTCATCTGGGCAAGGCTGGATACTGGCTGGCGTAACGTTAGTTGTAACCGTGGCTATTGTTCTCTTCGGCGAAATAATTCCGAAGGTCTATGCAAGTCAAAACAATTTGGCGGTGGCTCGTAAGACTGCCACACTGGCACAACTTGGGTTAGTTATATTTCGACCGCTGGCCGTTTTATTGGTTAATTTAAGTAATCAGGTAGACCGGCGAATTGAGCGACGGGGTTATAAATTGTCGGTCGAAGAGTTAAGCCAGGCCGTTGAACTGACCGGTTCGAGCGCGACGGTTGAGGAAAAGGAAATTCTAAAAGGTATCGTTAATTTTAGTAATCTAAATGTCCGACAAGTCATGCGAGCACGTCTGGATATATCTGCCGTGACTGATGATTTGCCTTTCAGTGAGCTAATAACTCAGATTAATGCTTCGGGATATTCGCGAGTACCTGTCTATAAGGAGTCACTTGACCAGGTAGAGGGTATTTTATATATCAAAGATTTGCTGCCCCATATTCATGAAGATGACTCATTTCGATGGCAGTCGCTTCTGCGTCCGGTATTTTTTGTCCCTGAGAATAAAAAAGTAGATGGTTTGCTCCAGGATTTTCAGAAACGACGCGTTCATATAGCTATTGTCGTTGATGAATATGGGGGAACGCGAGGTCTGGTAACTCTGGAGGATATTATTGAGGAAATTTTTGGGGAGATCAATGATGAATTCGACGACGAAGCGCCCACAGGTTATCGACGCGAAGATGACCAGACAGTGGTCATTGAAGGCAAGATGCTGCTGACAGACGTATGCCGGGTGCTGAATGTTGACGCTACAACCTTCGAGACGGTGCAGGGAGATAGTGAGTCACTTGGCGGCTTGTTACTCGAATTATTTAGCCGATTGCCTCAGGCTGGTGACCAGACGACCTATGCTGGTTTTATGTTCGAGGTGTTATCAGCTGATGACAAACGGATCAATGAAGTACGTATTAAAAAGGTTGAGCCTGCACCCCAGCTATAAATCACCTTCGGTTCTTTCTCAACTGACTCGTAAGCCTAACGTTGAATTAATACCTGTTTTGTGAAGTACTGATCAGCGTTTTGTAATTGTAATTGATAAGAGCCTGTAGCTAAATCGGAAGCTAGGGGAACTGTTGTGGCTTGATTCGATAAGGTCGTAATACGTTGCTGCCAAATAATCTGACCCTTTAGATTAATCAAGGTTAAATTCCATTGACCGCTGCGGGGTAAACTCAGGGTTACAGACGTACCATCGCTCGGATTTGGATAAATAATGGGCTGTGGTAAAGGCTCATTTGCTGATGCAAGCACGAGTTGACTACTAAACTGAACCCGACCGTCGGGCTGCTCTAACCGGATACGGTAACTCGTTTCAGGGCTATTTTTAATGGGATCTACGAAGGAGTATAAGTGACTAAGTTGATTGTCCGTTATAGCAGTCATCGTGCCAATTGATTGATACGTGCCTATACTGTCCCGACGTTCAATGGTAAATCGACTACCAACGGGTTCCTGTGCGGTTAGCCAGTGAATGAAAGTAGTTGTCTCGCTACGTTCAATCTGAACGTCTCTAAAAGGATTAAGCGGAAGGTTAGGGGATACGATTTTAAAAGGAAGGGATAGAGCTCCGGCCAATAGAGGGTTAGTCGCAATTACCCGTAATTGATAATTTCCCTGACTCAGCGTGTCGGATAAATAGACTCGCACAGAAGAGTTTCCTTTGTCGCGTCCAATTTCAGCCACAAATAGCCCTTTTTCAGTCAATAGCTGGACTGCTACGTCGGGTTTATTTGAGAAACCAACGATTTCGTACGGAACGCTGATTGGTGTTCCCGCTGGAATCTCGGACGGCACTAAGCCAGTCTGTATGAACTGTTGTGGTTGGTGCGGTTGCGAGCCTTTAAAGAACTGGTCATTCAAATTCTTTTTCCAGGCATTGGCAAATGCAGATATACCCTGAGCACCGTTAGGAATGTTTTCAAAGTGACCATGCGCCGGTCGGGGCGATTGAATTGAATCGGTATCAGGCCCTTCCCACACATTATTGTTTAGCGTTTTTGCTAACAAAAGCTGCGCCTGTATGATTTCGGGGCTGGGAGTAGGGCCAGCAGGAGTAATGGACGAACGGGCCACAACCCAAGTCATATTACGACCGAAATCGGTTCGGCTGTTATCAATAAGATACTGGATATCCTGTCGATATGTTTCCGTTGGTGTATGTAAGGGTACAGCATCCGATTCGCCATGATGCCATAAGATCGCTCGAATACCGAATTGGCTGTTATAATATTGTAAGGTATTCCGTAGGTTCGAATAGGGCTGTAAGAATGGCCAGATTGTACTGTTGAAAATATTTTTGGCGGGAATGCCTTTCGCGCTATTACTCCAGTTCTCAGCTACGGTAGCCGGAATCGCTACGTTAAAAAAAGCAACGGGTACGTTATAGCGGTCAGCAATATAGTCGCCTAACTCACCCCAGCACCAGGCTGTTTCACCTGTCGGATAAACCAGACTCGAAGCGGTTAATGTCGAAAATGTTGGCGCCGGAAATGGCTTGTCTGATGATTCGAGGGCGTCGTTTTTATTCCAAAAGCGATTCCAGGCATTGAAGACGACTACCCGTTCAGAAGCTCCTTTGGCTCCCAAATTTGGTAAGCCCATTGCATTCGACTGACCGGCTATAACAAACACTTCACCGATTCCTACTGGTACTGACGCGCTGCTTACCGTTTTATCGTCTCGTATGCCACGTACCTCCAGTCGGAACAAGCCCGAAGGAGCAATTATACTCCCTTTAAAAAGTCCATTTTTCGGCTGATCGTGCAAAATTAACCAGTCGGCATCTATCCGGCTTGTTGTAGATGTGGGCACAAGACGTGTTTCTATGCGATCAACAGGAATGGAAAACGTACCGGCAATATAAAGAGAAGCTGTATTGGCCTGGTTGCGTTGTACAACCATGCGTGGAATTGGATACGTTATTGTTAACTGGGCTAAAACAGACTGGCAAATAAAAAAACAGTAACAAAGAATAAGTAAAGTTTTCCTGGATAGAGGCATGCCTGGAATTAGTAATTAACCAATCCTACAAAAATACGTAATTAATTCAAACAGATGGTGTTATGGAACGTAGTATACTAAGTTTTTTTATAAGCCAGTGCCCGATTCTGTCTTAGATAAATAACATTTGGGAGTAATAAGTTACAACCACACATCAGATCTGCTGGAGGTGTTTCGGGTAGAGTTGCCAGTAGCGTTAGTAAACGTAATATGAACTTAAATCATCAGGTGAAATAGCTATGAGCAGCAAACTAGTATCTTATAAAATAGACATTAAACGGTTATTGGCTATCGCTCCATTAGGTCATAGTACATTAATATAAACAAATTGTCATTATTGAAATATATCGAATGAGGCAAAATGTAAAATTTATTTTTAAATAAATCTTTGGTCGTTACTTATTAAATACTATATATTTACAGTATTACTTTTGGGGTAACATAAAATTTACTAATAATGTAAATCAGTAGGTTTATTATTGGATAATATTAGGAATAATAAACTCGATTAAGAATCGATAAACCATTGGTAACTGACGTATGCACTCATAGAATCGTGCCTATACGCCTGCCGGTCCTGACAGACCATTCATCTGTTAGATAAGGTGAGTTTACTTCCATAATCAACGCTTACGAATATACTTAGACTTCTTAATAACATGGTTTAACCTTTTATCACTCCCTATATGAACTCAACTGGATACAACCTACTAATTGTTGATGAAGATCGTTTTGTTGCCAACATTCTTCGTCAAACTTTACAAAATGACTTCACCCTTACGTCTGTTACCAATGGCATTGAAGCTATAAGCTGGCTTGAGAATGGTAATAAAACAGATTTCATCATCACCGAATTGTCGATGGCTCACCTTGATGGTCGTGAGTTGATTCGCATTCTTCGAAGCAGCAATCTGTTCAACCATATTCCGATTATTGTACTTTCTGAGCTTGAGGATAGTAGTACGCGTATCGAATGTCTGGAATATGGTGCTGATGATTACGTAGCCAAGCCGTTTAATCCTATCGAAGTAAAAGCTAAAGCCAGAGCTATACTACGGCGTGTTCAACTACAAACTCAAGCTGCCTATCAGCCACGCTACGTAAGTTAAAAGGCCAGTAAATAACCCGTCCAATTTGTCAGGTATTGTCAGTAAGATCGCGCTGCTGATGCAGGCAGCTATTTGGCTGTTCCTGATAATACCCGACAAATTTTGACCAAAAACGTCTCAATTGTGCTGTAAACCGATTCTATCCTGATGAAAACGTTACCCCTGAACGAGCTCAGGTTACGGGTTATTTACTTAGAGCCTGACCCCGTCGCCAGAACTAATTTCATTTATGCCTTTGGTCAACAGGTATCCATTAGTTCGTTCAAAAACCTCAATGGCGTAGTAGATTGGTTGATGGCTGGCAATGAGGTCGATCTTGTAATTATGAGCGAGCGGCTGGACTGGCTATCGTTTCTGGAAACCGTTCAGGCTAATGCCCATAAGCTTGCCGTTCAGCTCATTCTTATCAGCCCATTGATCACTTCCGAACTATGTCGGCAAGCGTCACGGGTGGGTGTTGTCGATATATTCCCGACCGACTATATTGAAGAAGACATACGGATGCGATTTGATTATTTAATCCGTAAAAAAGCTTACTACAATTCGCATTCGGTCACGCCTGAAACAACGTGGCTCATTCAGACGCCTATCTGGAAGCGGGCTATTGATTTGGTTGCGTCAGTATCCGCACTCACCATTTTGTCGCCCGTAATGGTTGTTGCTACGGTACTGATTCGGCTGGATTCACCCGGCCCAATCCTGTACAAATCCCGACGTGTAGGAGCTGGGTATCGCATTTTTGAGATGTATAAGTTTCGCAGTATGCGTACCGATGCTGATAAGCTTTTATCGAGTCTGTCAGCCCAGAATATTTACAATACAAAGACAGAAGAAATTGATTATCAGTTTGTTTGCGAGGATTGTCAACGGGCTGGAACAGAATGTAAACAGCGTCTTTTTCTAATGGGGAAACCGCTGTGTGAAAAGCAATACATTCGCTCGAAAAAGAAGGCGGCTTTTACAAAATTTCGTGATGATCCGCGGGTGACGCGGCTAGGGCGTTTTCTACGTAACAGCAGCATCGACGAACTGCCGCAATTGATCAATATTCTGAAGGGTGATATGTCGCTGGTGGGTAATCGACCGCTGCCGCTGTATGAAGCCGAAAAGTTGACCAAAACAGGCTATATCCAGCGATTTGCCGCGCCAGCGGGCTTGACCGGACTTTGGCAGGTGATGAAGCGAGCTAAAGGTCAGCCAGTTATGTCGGATCATGAACGTATTCAGCTCGACATTCAATATGCACGAACGCTATCGCTTAAAACGGATTTAATGATCATGTTTAAAACCTTCGTAGCTATCTGGCAGAAAGAGAATGTATGAGCCGGTACCTGCTTCGCTACGTAAGCCACCATTGTCTTCTCTGGAAACACTGAGTAGTAGGCAATCAAAAATAGAGTATAACCCTAAATGATACCTGTAATCAGTTAACGACTTATGCAAGCCTGGCTATATCTTCTTTTTTGGATAAGCACCACGATTGTCTGCGCCCAGGTCAATACGGATTGCCATTGCGACCAGGTGATTACAGCGAGTGGTACGTATAAGTACGATGGGCGGGCAATGCCTAATCAGACGGTGTGCATAAAAGCAGGCAACTACACATACCTGCAGTTCTTTAATTATGTAGGCACTCCGGAAAAGCCGATTCGATTTATCAATTGCGGAGGAAAGGTTGTGCTGGCCAATAGCAAGTCGCCCAGCGGACTGGCTTTTTATGATTGTAAGTTCTTTAAAGCTTCGGGTTCCGGTTCTGATTATGGCATTCGTGTTGACCAGACTGCACCCGGTGGCTTGGGCGTGAGTGTAACGGGCCAAAGTTCTGATTGTGAACTGGAATACATTGAAGTGGCTGGTTCTGATTTTGCCGGTATCATGGTGAAAACCGATCCCACCTGCGACCCCGCTACATGGCAGAATAACCTGGTTATGAAGAATATTAACATTCATCATAACTATATCCACGACGTAGGTGGCGAAGGTTTGTACATTGGCAACTCTTTTTTTAGCACGGGTATAACAAGAACCTGCGATGGAGCGGCAAAGGCGTTGTTCCCACATTTTATTTACGGCTTACAAATTCATCACAACCTGACGGAACGAACCGGTGCTGAAGGAATTCAGTATGGTTGTGCGCCAGATGCGATCGTGCATCATAACGTAGTGCGTAAGACCGGTACGTCGCCCTTTGCCACGTACCAGAATAATGGCATCCAGATTGGCGGTGGGGCTGGTGGACGTTTGTATAGCAATATTGTGAGCGAGGTGCCTGGCACGGGCGTTATTATCATCGGGCATCTGGGCAACACGCTTGTCTATGATAATTTCCTGCTGAAATGTGGCGAAATGGGCCTGTTCTGTGACGACCGGACTGGGTCGCAGGCAGGGGCATCCGTTTCCATTCTGAACAATACGATTATCGATTGTGGGAAGGAAGGGATCAAACTGTATAATGAAATTAACCGGAATACGGTCGCCAATAACGTAATAACTAAGGTCGCCCCTAACCAGAACGGGCGAATTGATTATTTGCTTTTTGGCCAGGGGGCAAAAGCTACCGTCTCAAATAATCGTTTCTCTGCTTCACCCGATTCATTAGGCTTTAGTAATGGCAATTCTGCCGAAAAAGGTTTTATGCTCGCCAAAAACTCTCCGCTGATTGATGCTGGCATCGACGTTGCCGACTTTGATGTCTTATTCGACTTAGCAGGGAATGTCCGTAAGATGGGCCATGCGGTTGACATCGGCGCACACGAATTTATGCCCGAAAACACGCTGATTCTCTTTCCGAATCCCCTGAAAGACGTTTTAACCATTCAGGCGGGGGCAGTTATCAATCGGATCACGATTTACAATGAGCAGGGGGTAGCTTTAGAAGATAACGTCCCCGCAACAGCAGCAGATGTCAGTTCTTTATCGGTGCAGTCACTGAAAGCGGGTGTATATATCGTGAATGTCGAAACGAAAGCGGGCAGAAGCGCCGGGAGGTTTGTGAAATTATGATGAATCTGCGCTACCAACACGAAGAGTCTCCCCAGCAAAGCACGCTGAGCGAAGAGAACGTAATGACTGATAAACCGCTGGTTTCAATCATCACAATTAATTACAATCAAACTGACACTACGTGTGCCTTTCTGGAATCGGCTCGTCACCTGACGTATCCGAACTACGAGATTATTCTGGTAGATAATGCATCTGTTGAGAATCCCTCAAAGCGAATTGCTCAAGGGTATTATTCCAACGTACGACTGATCAGCAATTCAAAAAATCTGGGTTTCACCGGAGGTAACAACGTAGGTATCGCGGCTGCGAAGGGTGATTATCTACTCATTGTCAACAACGACACAGAACTTACTCCCAATCTGCTCGAAAAACTACTGGAACCCTTTCTGGCAGATGATCGGGTCGGCGTTACGTGTCCAAAAATTCGGTATTTTGATCAGCCGGACGTAATCCAGTATGCTGGGTATGGACCGCTAAACAAACTAACCGGCCAGACAGGTGCTGTGGGTACGCACGAAGTGGACCGAGGGCAATATAATCGATCGGGACCAACCTGTTTTGCGCATGGGTGCGCGATGATGGTCAAGCGGGAAGTTGTCGAACGGGTTGGCCGGTTTGCCGAGCGGTTTTTCCTGTATTATGAAGAATTGGATTGGTCGCAGCGCATACAAAAGGCGGGTTATCTGATTTATTATCAGGCTACAGCACTAATTTATCACAAAGAATCCGTGTCTGTCGGGAAAGCCAATCCGCTGAAAGTGTATTACCTGACCCGAAACCGAATTCTGTTCATGAGACGGAATACGAATCCGTTTCAACTGACGGTATTTTATGCCTTTTTCCTGTGCTTCGCTTTACCCAAACATTCCTTGATTTATTCCGTAAAAGGCCAGTTCGCTTACCTAAAAGCTATTTGGAAAGGAACCTGGTGGAACCTGGTTTCGTCCAGTGAATCGCCAGTATAATGACCCTGAAATTTTATGCTTGCTTAATCTTTACCCTACCCTATTGACGCTTTACCAAAATGGAACTAGTGAATTTTTTAGAGCAGATTTCTTACGCATTATTTAGCCTTACGGCGTTTTTCGCGGTCTATTCGCTGATTTTCTCGATAGCTGGTTTATGGACCCGAAAGTCGGTCATCGTTAATGCGCAGAACGTCCAGTTGCCGTTTAAACGCATGGCTGTACTGTTGCCAGCCTACAAAGAAGACGCTGTCATTGTAGATTCTGCCAAACGAGCGTTAATGCAGGCGTATCCACAGCAAGCCTATGAAGTGATTGTCATTGCCGACTCGCTTCAGCCAGATACGCTCCGGCAGCTTTATGAACTGCCAATTCGGGTAATCGAAGTCAGCTTCGACGTATCGACAAAGGCAAAAGCACTGAATGCAGCGTTGTCACAGCTTGAGGGATTTGACGTATCGGTTATTCTGGATGCAGATAACGTAATGAGTGCTAGGTTCTTACATCTGGTGAATATTGCTTTTAATGAAGGCTGGCGAGCCGTGCAGGGCCACCGAATGGCAAAGAACAAAAATACAAGTGTTGCCATTCTGGATGCACTTAGCGAGGAGATTCAGAACCATATTCTTCGCAAAGGCCACCGTTCTTTAGGGCTCTCTTCGGCTCTCATTGGGTCGGGCATGGCTTTCGAGTTTGACCTCTTCCGCGATCTGATGGAGCATATTCATACGACGGGTGGCTTTGATAAAGAACTTGAAATGCGTTTGCTGAAACAACGGATTCGGATCAATTATCTGGAAAAAGCGATTTGCTATGACGAAAAAGTGCAGAATCTGGCTGTGCTTGAACGGCAGCGTTCCCGTTGGATTGCGGCTCAGTTGAAGTATGTGCGGCCTTATCTAAAAACCGCGTTCGGTCAACTATTGAAAGGAAATATTGATTATTTCGACAAATTCATCCAGGTCATTACGCCACCTCGGATGCTGCTGATTGGTGCGATGGGCTTCGGTTTAGTGATTTCACTGCTACTTCAATCGACAGGGTTGTTTTTATTGCTTTCGGGGCAATTACTACTATTGGCAATCGCTTACTACATCGCAACACCTTTAGAATTGAAAAATCAATTAACTTGGCAGGAATTTAGTCAGTTACCTGCCGTTTTTGTGCGTTTTGTACGGTCCTTGAGATGGATGACTCAGGCTGGAAAGCAGTTTATTCATACACCTCACAATACAACTGGGCCGACACCAAACTGAACGTTTGTAATTGAGTAGTTTTGGTTAAAAAGAGGAAGGTTGAAAAGTTGGGTAGGCTTCTGCCCAACTTTTTTGTTTCCAGATTTAGTGTCGTGTCTATCCTGAATAGGCTGAGAATAAACCGTCCTATCAATCAATAGCTTACTTGTTTGCTAACAACGCTTAATGCAAAGCGAATCCAGCGTAACGTAGTGGTGTGATGTCAGGTTCGAAAACCTGACATCACACCACTACGTTACGCTGGATTCAATTCAGTACGAGATAGCTAGTAACGTTAGGCCGCTCGACGTGCTTTTTCCCAGATACCTGTACTGGTGCCTGTACGGAAGCGCAGGTAGCCCAGAATGGCGCACCAGTTCATAAACGTGAAGTAATAAGGGATAAAGAAAATTTTCACTTTGAGCTGTCGACTGGCCAGAATATGGCCCAGAAAAGCGAATAAATAGAAGCCAATCTGGGCGATTAATAGTCCCATATACAGCTTGAATGATAAGGAGTTAGTACTAAGCAGGAAGGCCAAAATACTATTTACCAGCAAAATCAGCGGTAGACAAAAAGGCGTAACGGCCCAACGTAAAACCCGGTGAGAAATGTACTGAAATGAGAGCCAGCCGTACCGAAAAATATTGAGCAATTCGCCAAGGCGGCTGATCGACTGAAAGCCACCGGCCGCAATGCGGACCTTTCGTTTTTTCTCGTCGTCAATAGAAAAGGAGGGTCGTTCGATGGCATATGCTTCGGGTTCGTAAATAACTCGGTAACCCCGCTCTGCGATACGTAGTGAAATCATGAAATCGTCGAGCAGCGTATCTTTTTCAACGGGCTGATATAATTCGGTTCGGATGGCGAACAATTCACCGGCTGCTCCGACTACGCTGTAAAGTTCGGTATCGAGTTTTTTTAGGAAAGACTCGTATTTCCAGTAAAAACCTTCGCCGGAGCCTGCCGCTGACTCATTTGCTAACGTAACAATTCGCTTCTCGCCCGATACAGCTCCAACCTTTGGGTCTGCAAAATGACGGACAATATTTCGGATGGCTTCCGGATTAAGTGCCGTATTGGCGTCAGTAAAAATGGTAACGGGCGTTTCGACGAGCGGCATAGCGAGATTCATAGCCTCAATTTTGCCTTTCCGATCCCTGCCACTCTTAACGTGTAGGCGTGGTTCCTGCTTCTGAGCGTTTTCCAAAAGTTCCGTTGTGCCGTCGGTAGAGCCTTCCGTTACGAAGAGGAAGCGAATATTGTCGATTGGGTAGTCCAGAGCAAGGGAGTTCAGAAGCTTATTCTCAATATACCCCCGTTCATTATAAGCAGGTATAATTAGTGTTACGTTTGGATTGAAGCTCGGATCATTTGGCATAAGTCGGCCTTTGCCCATGAATCTGCGAATCTTGACAAGCAGCCAGATAAATAGCCCATAACCAACGTAGGTATAGAAGACCAGCAGAATTAATACCCAGAAAAGAATTTTTAGCAGGAGAACAGGCATAGATTGGGAGGGTTAACCAGGAGTTTGCTTAGAGCGTAGTACTGTAAATCTGCAATAATATAGGCCGAAAAAACTCAATAACGGGAACATTACCAATCTAGACAGTGATAATGTTTCTAAATTTCTATTGAATAAACAATATATCTTATTTAAGTTAAATATATTTAGAATAAGTTAACATTCATTTTAATTTAATACTATTAGTTTTGTGTGAAGCAGTCGTTTACTCAAAAGTCTCCATATAGCACATTAAATTCCGCTTAAAATTTTGTGAACAGCTAATAATGAGGACTATGCAATATACTTGTCGACCATAAATCTGTTGACTATTTCTGTCGTTACAAACAAATAGTTTAATAATTGACAAGAATTATGAGAGTATGTAAGTAATTTTATAGTTAACTATATTTATTTTCGGTTACATGATTGGTGAGCCTTCTTCAGACCAGTTTTGGATAAATCGAAAACTCTTGAACAGCTGGCACAATCGGTCTTGTAGTAATAAGTCTTATAACGATTCACTCAATCCCCCTACCTATGAAAAACTTAGTCTTTGCTATTGTTCTTTTCATGTATGCGAATCATGGCTTCAGCCAATCTGCCTGTAACTGCGACGTTACCGTTTCTCAAAGCGGCTATTATAACGTAAGCACCATGAATGTTCAGCCTGGTCAAACGATTTGTATTCAGGCCGGTACGTATTCTTCGTTGACGTTTGCCAATCTGCGGGGCTCAGCTTCCCAACCGATCACAGTAAAAAACTGTGGTGGTCTTGTTGTACTGGATGGTTCGGGTAATCCCAGTGGGATCACCTTTTCTAATAGCCAGTATTTTAAGCTTACCGGTACTGGGAATTCACAATATCAATATGGTATTAAAGTCCAGCGGACGAGTTCGGCAGCAGCAGCTATCGGTGCAGCCAGCCTAAGCAGTGATTTCGAAATAGAATACGTCGAAATCGCTGGTGCAGACTATGCAGGCATTGTAGCCAAGACTGATCCCAGCTGCGATCAGGCTACCTGGAAGCAGAACTTTACCATGCGCAATGTGAGTATACACCACAATTATATACATGACATTAACGGGAAAGGAATGATCCTGGGCTACAATGCTGCTAGCTTAACCCGGAGTTGCAGTGGCCAGAACGTTGTTATTTATCCGCACGACATTGTCGGACTGAAAGTGTATCAGAACAAAATAGACAAGGTGGGTGGAGAAGGAATTATATATGCGAGTGCTTCCGACGCTGATATTTATGGTAACCTCATTAAAACGACTGGAACCAAGTCGTCGGCGCCTGGGATTCAGCTGGGAAGCAATGCGGGAGGCCGGGTTTATAATAATCAAATCATAGGACCAACGGGGAATGGCATTGCGGCTTTAGGCTATCTGGGTGGTAATCAGTTTTACAACAATATCGTTGCCAAGTCCAGGCTAAATGGTATTTATATTGCCGATAAGCCGGAAACTATACAAAATTCTACAGTTCTGCTGGCGAACAACACAGTCGTTGAGACTGGCGGGGCTTCGATCAGACTTGACAACACAAAAAGCATTAATACCGTAATCAATAATGCGCTCGTAAAACCCGCAACCAACGTACCACTCAGCCTTCTCCAGAATGTTCGGGTGACGGATCAGAATAACTATAAAGGAAGTAATGCAACTACAGTTCTGTTTGTCGATCCGAACGCCTATGACTATCATCTACTCGCAACCTCTACGCTGGTCAATGGTGGTCAATCGGTAAGTGGTTTGGGTATTCAGACTGATATAGAAGGCAATCCCCGGTCGGCAAATGGCACGCCGGATATAGGTGCTTACGAATATCAGCTTGCACCGGTGGCGGGTTGTAAGGTTACAATCTCACAAAATGGTAATTACAATGCCGCTCAGCTGGGGGTTAATCCGGGCGAGAAAATATGCATCCAGGCCGGTACGTACAATCGGATCGCCATTGCTAATATTACAGGCACGGCAGCCAATCCGGTCACGGTTGTTAACATAGATGGTTTGGTAACGTTTGATGGTACGTCCAATCCTACGGGTCTGGCGTTGAACAACTGCAAATATTTCAAATTGACAGGGAGTGGTGATCCGCAGTATCCGTATGGAATCAAAGTGCAGCAAACAGGCGCTGGCGTTTCGGGGATTACCATTGCCAGCCTAAGTGATTACGTTGAAGTAGAACGGGTAGAGATAGCCGGAGCTGACTTTGCAGGCATCATGATTAAAACGGACCCTACCTGCGATCCTGCTACGTGGCGTCAGAATTTCACCATGCACAATGTAAAGGTCCATCACAATTACATTCATGACGTGAAAGGAGAGGGCCTGTATATCGGCAACACGTTCTACAGCCAGGGCATAACCCGTACTTGCGATGGACAGAGCGTGACTTTATATCCCCACGATATTGTTGGTTTACAGGTTTATCAAAACAGAACCGAGCGGACTGGCGCAGAAGGTATTCAGTATGCGTGTTCTTCCGACGCCGAAGTGCATCATAATACGGTGATCGATACGGGCCTTTCGCCGTTTGCTCTGTATCAAAGTAATGGTATTCAGATTGGTGGTGGTGCTGGTGGCCGATTGTATAATAATATAATCAGAAATTCGAAAGCGGATGGGATTGTTGTTATTGGGCACTTAGGCAATAATAAAATCTTTAATAATTTGATTACCGACTCCGATGAGTACGGGATATTTTGCGACGATCGGACGGGCTCTATTCCAAATACACCGGTTATCATAGCGAATAACACCATTATCCGAACACGTTTGGATGGAATTGCGCTCTTCAACGAGATTAACTACACAACTGTAGTTAATAACGTAATCATGTTCCCCGGTTCTGGATTTTACATTTATGCAAATGAGGGCGTACCATACGCCGATCAGAACAACTTTAAGTCAACTGATTACAACAACAATACGTTTGCAAATATTGGTGCGGGCGATTACCATCCCCGTGCTGGATCGCCCCTGGTCGATGCAGGCAGAGATGTTGGTGGATATGGTGTTACGTTCGATTTAGACGATAATCGGCGACCCGCTAATAATAAGTATGACATTGGCGCTTATGAATATGGTTCGACAGCAAACGCCCGGATGGCCTATGAAGATTACGTGGAACCTACTGTTGCATTGACAGCGTATCCTTCGCCCTGTGTCAATAAATTAACAATTCAGTTAAAAAGTAAACAATTAATTAAAAAAATTGACGTATATGCGTTAAATTCCGAAGCCGTGATGCAGGTAACACCCGAAAAACCAGCATCTATAGTTGAGTTGTCAGTGAGTTCATTAACTGGAGGTATGTATTTGGTTCGCGTTACCGACTCTGATGATCAGCTTATCAGTACTAAGTTTGTTAAGCAGTAATACAGGCTTTTATGAAAGCAGAAAGTATCCTATGCATCGGCCAAACGCCCTGGAAAGGCGATTTTCAGCGGCCAGCGGTTCAGCTTCTTACCGAATTAGCGTTGCACTACAACGTACTCTACGTTGATTATCAATACACGGCCAAAGATGCTGCTATGCATTTTTTGGGTGGCAAGAAGGTGCCCATGCAGAAAATACTGCGGACGTCGGGGGATTTGGAGTCCCTTAGGTTAGCTAATGGCGAGGAGATTCATATCTGGACTCCTCCCGTTATGATGCCGGTTAACTCAATGCCCGAAGGCTTGCATGATACATTTTTGACTGTGAATATCCAGCGTCTGCTCAAGGGCTTGTTACCCGTTATGCAGCAGTTAGGTATTCAGAATCCTATTGTAATCAATGCCTTCCACCCCGTGTATGGCCTAGCACTCATTGGAAAACTCGGCGAAGGGGCAAACATTTATTACTGCTTTGATGAAATTACGGCCGAACCCTGGATGGCCCGGCATGGTACCCGATACGAACCCGAGTACCTTCGGCGGGTCGATGCGGTGGTCACTACGTCCGAAACGTTACGTATCGCTAAAAGTAGATTGCAGCCCAACAGCTATACGGTGAAGAACGGCGCTAATTTCGACCTGTTCCGACAGACGTACGAACTCCGCAAAAGCCGGGATGTAACCCATAAAACCGTAGGCTATCTCGGTACCGCCGATAATCGACTCGACCTGGATTTGATTGAGCATTGCGTTCAACGGATGCCCGAGGTTCGTTTTCAGTTTTTGGGCCCAGTGAATCACCCAAGTCTTGTACCGCGACTTGGGCAGTACCTAAACGTTGAATTCATTAGTCCGAAAGAACCTCACGAATTGCCCGACTATCTGGCGCGCATGCACGTAGGGATGATTCCGTTCGTGCGGAACGAGCATACGTACACGATTTATCCGCTGAAAATCAACGAATATCTGGCGGCTGGTATGCCGGTTGTTTCGACTGAGTTTTCAATGCTGGACGATTTCACGGGTGTTGTTCGGTTAGCCAATACGCCTGAGCAGTTTGCTGAAGGTTTGCAAGCTGCTTTGAACGAAAATGATCCAGATCTGACAAAACGCCGAATCGATATGGCAGAAGCCAATTCATGGGCGCACCGGGCGCAGGAGTTTGAGCAGGTTATAAAGAAAACGCTTAACCGGCGCGTAGGGCAGGAAGCTTTAGCTAGTCTTGAATAAACTCGTGTTCAGCAATCGCTTGATTCCTTGATTGAACAGGAGCGATAGCCCCAGAGCCGCAACAAAAATGAGCGCAATGATAGCTATAGTCAGCCGCTGCTGTGGATAAAATGTCAGATAGATGCTGAGGGGAACCATGTGCATGATATACAGCGAATAGGAAAAAGATTCTACCCAGAGCACGAACGTATTGATTCCAGTTACTACGTTGCCCATACGATACAGGACAACACAGGCGCATACGTAGCCGACAAACGCGAAGTAATCATTGAAGATCTGGCCGGTTTGCCCACCTTTCAGAACCAGACCGGCCGTAATGCTAATACCCAGCATCGCCAGGACCAGGTAGACGTACCACGGGCGTTTCAGCAACGCAGGTAACAACTGGTTTCGGGCTACGATGATCCCCAGGGTAAACTCCCACAGGTACTGCAAAAAAAAGCTGTTCCATACCCGTACACCTGCCTTTCCCAAGTACGTAATGAACAAGCTGTAAGCCAGTGATATAGCGATAGCGAACAGCATCGATCGGACCGAACCAAGCCGTTCAACAAGCCGAATAAGTACGGGGAAAAGCAAATAAAACTGGATGATGGTAGAAATAAACCAGAAATGGCCACCGAAACTGCGTGTGTAGGGTTCGATGAACATTTTGTAGAGTAGCAAATGGCTTAGTAACTCGTTGATTCCGTCAGGGTAAATGTGAAGCCATAGATTCAGGCCGAAGATGAGAACGATGCCTACGTAATAAGGCACCAGCACTTTCACAAACCGTCGTTTAAAAAACGAGCCCCAATCCCTGTAGCGAGATAAACTCAGGCCATAACCCGATAAAAACAGGAAGACGTGTACGCCCGTGCCGCCCAACTGTACGGCTTTAGAAACAAAAAAGGGGAGGGGAGCCAGCCTGAAGTAATGAAAGAGAACAATTGTCAGGATCGAAAAGCCACGGGCGAATTGAATAAATCGATCTCGTTGGATAGTAGGTGGTACGGTAGGCGTAGTGGTATAAGAAACCATAGGCTAGGGAGTAGATAACTATACAGATTTCCAGGTGGCAGATGCTACGTCATACTGTCGGATGACCCGGGCTGGATTGCCAACGACGACTGAATAAGGCGGTACGTCTTTTGTAACGACGCTGCCTCCCCCCACCACCGAATGCTTTCCGATGCGTACACCGGCTGTAATCACTACGTTCGCGCCAATCCAGCACTCGTCTTCGATGATAATCGGACGGGTCGACACCGGCTGGAGATTAATCGGTACATCAATGGCTTCGTAACTATGATTTAAGCCCGACATCACTACGTGTTGCGCAATGATCACATGATTACCGATCTCCACCGGGCCAATGACAACCGAACCGATGCCAACGCGTACGTCATGCCCGATCGTTACGGGGCCAACACCATTGTTGACAACCGCGTAGTCTTCGATGGTTGAGCGATCCCCCAGCGTAAACGGCCGGAACGGCAATACGTCCATCCGCGCAGACGAACAAATGACCGAACGACGATGGCGCTGATGGACCCAGGGATTCACGAAATAATGGACCCATAATCTCGGACGAGCCTGGCCGGCAGGCATAAGCAGCCAGAGTAGCCAGCGTTTGAGTGCCGGTTTATCCTTTAAATAGGTATCAATTGTCATGCGAGAGTCTGAAATTAGTCCTGGTACGTTATCGCCATAGTTTCCTGAATGGCGGAGAGCATGAGAGCGACAGAGTTTTCCCAGGAATGTCCTTTGGCAAACGCCACCCGTTCTGCCGACGTCGACAGATTATTTTTAAGAAGCGCCCGCCCAAGCTGATCGATAAACTCATCAGCTGTACTGGCCAGCAATACATGTTCTTTGAAAATTCCCATGGCGTCTGTTCGAACCGCTACGACTGGTTTGCCCATGGCTAAGTATTCGTCGATCTTACGAGGATAGTTTCCGATCGTTACGTCGTTGATCAACTGGGGATTGATCAGTACGTCCAGATGATGAAGATAAGCCGGGAGTTCGGCGGGACTTTTCAAGCCCAGAAAATAGACATTCGATAAATCGTGGAGCGGACTGGTCCTGAAGGCTTCATCTTCTGGTCCGATCAGGACGAGCTGCCAGTAGGGACAACTGCGAGCCACTTTTTCAAGCAGGGCAAGATCTAGCCGCAGGGATGTCAGCGCACCCGTATAACCAATCCGGGGGGAAGGAATAGCCGCCAGATCGTCCGGGAGCGGGTGAAGCACGTTGGCGTCGAACTGGCTTAACTCACAGCCCTGGCCTACGTAAACGGCATTTGTATTATAGGTCGATGCTAAACCGGTCAGGTACGTAGAATTACCGACTACCAGATCAGCCTTGTGCATCAATTCTGGTTCGAGCCGGAGCCCGTGCCGTTTCCAGAAGGGTACAGCCAGCAGATTGTCTCTGGTATAATAAACGTATATCGCTGGCTTCAGTAGTTCCTTTAGATAGAATCCCCGGAACATGTCGCTATCGTTAATAAAGGCAACCTGATTAAAGTCGAGCTGATCGATGCATTCCTGCACTTCACTGGCAAGAAGCCGGTTGTTCCGCCAATTGAAAAAATCGTAGATTTTTCCATCGGGCAGCCAGTTGATAGACGATAAGGTAGCTGAAGGATAATAGACCCAGAGCGTAGACTGAACCTGTACCAGTCCGGCTGTGCGTGCGGAATGGGTACGCTGTTTCCGCTGACGGAATTTTGTTGCCCAATCCAAGGGAGGACTAATGAATAAGACCCGATGAGTTTGCGCCAATGATAAAGCAATATCCCTGGCATTGGAGCCAATTGGTTTATCCCAGGCTTGCAGGGACATAATAACAAAGTCGTATTGGTCGGGCATATGGTCTTTATAATACATACCTTATGGCTAATCACGGTTTCACCGAAAATTGTACATTACCATGAATTAATGAGTAGAATTTATTAAATAACTTATTCCGGTAATTTGTTTCTAAGTACGTATTAAAAGTTTATTTTATTTGGATATTGTTAATAATAATGATACTTGATGTGATCAAATATAAATAGTTTTTCGTAATTATGCAGAGCAGTACCTATACATGATTACATTTTATACACGAACTCCCTATTGAATTATACTATGTTGTTACGGTGTATAATTATTCAGCGAACCCGTTTGTTGACTCATCTTTTCTCTGCTACGTTCTTATCTACAGCTTTATTAATGGCCCCTGGAATAATTTCTTCGGGGAATGGTCAGGGAGTCCTGCAATCAGGTGCAAAGGCGTCACTTCCCGCTACCAATTCAATTGTTGAGACGCCGTCCGATACGTTTCTGCTCGATTTCAATAAAGATATTGTCGACCAGATCCTGCCTTTCGATAGTCTTTACCAACTGGCCGTCAAGAATTCGCCAGTACTGAAGTTTGAACGGGCTAATGGAGAAGCCGAAAAGGCAAATTATAATTTTTCCAAGATTGTTGTTCTTAAGAATGTCTATCCGTTCCTTAACTATTCAAATGGCACGCAGAGTCTGGCGTCTAACGGTACGCTTGTCAGCGATCTCTCCCAGATCATAAACGGATACCGCTACGGCATAAACGTACAGATTCCTTTCGACGAACTTATTGGCCGAAAAAGCAAGATGCGGCAGGCAGCCGCTACGTATCGGGCCGTGGTCGCCAGACGCGAAATAGAAGAGTTGAATCTTAAGCGGGAGATGATCAAAGTCTATCAGGACATGCTGACGTCTCAGCGGATTCTCAGAGTTCGCTACCGAGATGAGCAAACGTCGGGGATGGCTTTTCAGGTCGCTGAAGTCGAACTCAAACAGGGAAAAATTGAGCCTCGGGAGTTAGCACAGATCAGTAACTTCTACGCCCAGGCCAAAAGCGCAACCGAGTACCAATCGGGCGAATTTCTCAAGCACTTTTATGATTTGCAGGCACTGATCGGCGTACCGATTCAATACCTGCAAATGTCGACTAAGGTAGTTCCTATTTTGCCCCAATCGGAACAGATGCCCGTAAACGTACTGCCGTCTTCATCTAAACCTGAATTGAAGAAGTCCGAATCCAAAAAGAAGCCGTAACGATCGTTATTCAGCTTTACGCTTTATCCAAATTAACCCCCGACGAGCTTATAAATGCCGTACGTGGGTATTGAACCAGCTTTAATCGACTACTTTGATGCTACTACTTCGTCTACTCAAACGTAATGTTCTGTGGCTGCTCTTATTGCCTGCCCTGACTGCCGCTACCGTTTATTATTTTACCCGGAACTTGCCAAAAGTTTATCGCTCGACAGCCACGATTTACACGGGATTAGCTTCTGGATACTCCATTCTATCCGACGAACAGAACAGCTGGGTTAGCCCAGAAGTGGTTAATAATGAGTTCGACAACCTGTTTACCACCATCAACTCGCAGGAAACGATGATGCGGGTAGGTACGCGTCTGCTTTCGCGTCATCTGCAACTGAAAAATTATGATTCACTCATCCTGGGCCGTCAAGGCTATCGGCAACTGGAGCAGATTAAAGCAAAAATAAGTAAGTACGTCGTGAACGGTGAAGACGAGACCGCTACGTATCTGCGACTGGATGGTCTGGCACATGCCAAAGGAATAAACCCTGTGAAAACGCTGCTCCTGCAAGGCGGAACGTACTATTCGGTCGGCAGAATCAAGAATGTAAAGACTGTTCGTAAAAGCGGTAGCGATATGCTGCTGATGGAATACGAGTCCGACGATCCAGCCATTACGCAGGCAACGCTGGCCTTGCTGATCGAAGTGTTTCGGGAGCGTTATGCCAATTTCAAATCGTCGGAGGCTAACTCGGTAGTCAAGTATTATACCGATCGGACACGTAATACGCAAAATTCACTGCAACAGGCTGAGACAAAATTGAAATCGTTTGGTGTCACCAATAAAATTGTTGATTACGGACAGCAGACGATTACAGCGGCCACCTCCAAAGCCGCACTGACGAACGACTATAATCAGGAAATGATGCAGTACCAGGCGGCTAAAGCAGCCATGGCTACGCTGGGAAAGCGAGTGTCGGACCGGTCATCGGCGATTGCTAACAATGAAGCCTTCATCAATAAACGGGAAGAAATTGTCAAAGTACAGACGCAACTGGCCAATGCCCGGTCGTATGGTCAGCCGAAAAGCGTTATTGCCGATCTGGAAACGAAACTGAATCGGTTAACGAGCGACATGAAATCTGTGGCCCTGCAACATTATGAGTTCGGCAACACCACCGAATCGGTTGCCCAGCGAACGCTGGTGGATGAATGGCTTAAAAAAGTGATGACGTATGAAGAGTCGGCAGCCAGACTAGGTGTCTACGAAAAGCAGATCAAGGAGTTGGACAATACAACCAATCAGCTCGCACCGTTAGGCTCGACGCTCAAGCAACTCAATCGCGACGTAGACGTAGCGGAAAAAGAGTATATGGAAAATTTAGCGGAACTGAATAAAGCCCGCGTTCGGCAGAAAAACGCAGAGATGGAAGGGCCTCTATCTGTGTTAGACGAGCCGGATTTTCCAATGGCACCCCTGGCATCAAAACGAAAAATGCTGGTTGGCGCTGGGTTAGCAACGGGTCTGGTGCTTGCCCTGCTGCTGATGCTGGTCCGATACATGCTGGATAACCGCGTTACATCTCCCCAGCATGCAGAAACGCAAACTGGTTTTTTAATGGTAGCGTCCTTTCCAGTGGTTGGTAAGCGTTCTGCCAAAGCGTTGCGGACAGCGCAGGCTATGCTTGAACAACTACGCTCAACCATCGCTATTGAGCTAAAAGCCCAAACGCTTAAACTTCCTTACACGGTTGTTACGTTGGTAAGTAATCGCCCGAAACAAGGAAAATCATGGATTAGTATGCGGCTTGCCGAGCAATACGCTCAGGCTGGTCATACGGTGGCGTATCTGTATCCGCAACTGGCTAAGGATCAACCGGCTGAAGTCCCTAACGTTACGTTCATCTCTTACGCGGTTGGTTCCGACTTTATCGACGTGCCTGATGTTGATACGTTAATGAAGCGAAATGCGAACGTTGATGCCGCTCCGTATGATCTTATCCTGCTGGAATTGCCGAGTTTAATTAATCACGCTATACCCACTCATCTTGTTGGTCAGACGAACGTATCGGTGTTTGTAGTTAACGCCAAAGCAGTCTGGACAAGAGAAGATGCGCAACTGACAGCGCTTTACAAAAGAGCTGCAACGCATTCGGTCATTGCTGTTTTAAATCAGGTCGATCTGAGTATGGTTGCTGTACCACCGGTGTTGGAGCGCGCATTTTCCCCGGCTAGTTCGGCCCCTCAACCGAAGGTAATGCCGTTGCCCGAACCTGTGAAAACTGCCTGACCCGATGAAACGAATCCGCGTTGAACGTATCGTCGGACTATTACGCAAAAACGCTGTCGTATCGCTCCTGGGTAACGGAACCGGCGCTTTTCTGGGGTTGATTACTCTGGCCTTACTGGCCCGCTGGCTTCCGAAAGAAGAATTTGGCAGGTGGACGGTCTTCCTGACTACGTATACACTATTCGAAACGGTGCGGATGGGGCTATTGCTAAATGCGCTCATTCGATACACGGCCGGCATGGTTTCTGAGGAGGAGTTCCGTCGGTGGGTAGGTGCTACGTGGCAGGTGGGTATTGTTTTCACCGCCCTAACGAGTCTGTTATTGATTGGACTCGTTTTCGGTTTCCCGGTTTTAGGTAGGCAAATCAGCGATCCCGAAACGGTGCTATGGTTCGTTGCGGTGGCCATCATTACGTTACCCGCTAATATGTCGACCTGGTTTCTGCACGCCAGATCCCGGTTTTTACCACTGCAGGTGATCCGTATTGCCGTGCCCCTGGTATTTCTCCTGTTATTTAGCTGGGATTGGTTCAACGGCTCATTTACCTACAATGGCTTATTTCGAAATTACTTCATTGCCAACGGAAGCGTTAGTGTGCTCGTACTCCTGGCGGGGTGGAGTCGCTGGGAGGAGATTCGGTTTGGCCTGAAAGAACACCGGCGGCAGTTGATTGCGTTTGGTAAATACAGTATCGGTACGTTGCTGATAGCCAATTTGTTACGTAGCGCTGATATCTTTCTGCTCAGCGCTTTCTTAGGACCAGCAGCCGTTGCGTTTTATGCCATTCCACAGCGATTTATCCAACTGCTGGATACGCCCGTTCGCAGTATTGTCGTGACTGATATTCCGCGGTTAGCGGAATTACACCAGCGGCATCAGCTTTCGTTATTCGTCGAGCATTTTCAGCGAAGCGCGGGTCGATTATGGATGCTGTTGTTACCCGTTTCATTGGCCGGATTCGTGCTGGCGGAACCACTGGTTACACTGCTCGGCGGTACACAATACCGGGATGGTGCCCTGATTCTGCGGCTGTTTATGATTCAGGGGGCTTTGATTCCGCTCGAACGTTATTCCGGCATTGGCCTGGATGCCGTTGGTCAACCCCAGGCTAATCTGGCGAAAGTGCTGATCATGTTGGTTGTAACCATTAGTGGCGATCTCCTGGCGCTTTATCTGTTTCAGTCGGTGGCGGCCGTTGCCTTTATTTCGATCCTAACCTTTTGTGCTGGTCTGTTTTCCGGGTTCTGGTTCATGGGCCGATACGTATCCGTTACGTTAATTGGAACCATCCAGTCGGGCTGGAAAGATTTGTCGGGCCGTTTAAACCGAATTACCTCATGACCGAAGCAATACAACAACTACGACTTTCTTTTGATGCGCGGCTATGGGTATACACCGTTGTCGGAACCGTGCTGGCGCTGATCGCTGGGTTCGTTATTGCCCAATTTGGGATAATGGGCATGGCTGGCCTGATACTAGCCCCAATTGCAGTCGCGTTTATCGTTGCCGCGTTGATGCAGCCACGTATCGGTTTGTTTATCTATCTCCAGATTTGCTTCATTGTCAATGGCTTATTTCGGATTTTGCCGATAACGCTACCCTATGGCATGTTAGCCGATGCGCTCTTGGTGTTAAGCTTGTTGGGGGTTATGATAAACGCCAGGAAAATGGATTGGAAGCAGTTGAAATCACCGATATTCTATCTGATCCTGGGTTGGTTTGTATACACATGCCTGCTTATTTTCAACCCGCTATCCCCGTACACACCCGCCTGGATATTCGCTGTCCGCGCTATTTCGCTCTATTGGGTCCAGGTAACGATGTTAAGCTTACTGCTCATCAAGAGTCGTCAAGACATTGAGCTATTGATTCGATTGTGGTTACTCTGGTCCGTATTAGCAGCTCTGTGGGCGTTTAAACAGCAATACATCGGCCTTACGCCGGGCGAAGTACAGTGGCTGAATTCGGGGGCAGCCAAGACACACATGCTGTTTGGGCATTTGCGGAGCTTCTCGTTCTATTCGGATGCTGGTCAGTTCGGAGCCGAGATGGCGTACGCTACGTTGCTGGCAACGATTCGGCTTCTGGAAGAAAAAGGTTTTTGGACCAAACTGATTTACGCCGTGTTAGCCGCTACGTTGTTCTGGGGGTATGCCGTTTCGGGAACTCGGGGGGCTCTTTCGGTGCTGCTGGTGGGGTTACCCTTGTATGCTGTTTTACGAGGGAATATCTGGCTGCTTGTTGCGGGGGTATTCCTGGCTGGATCGCTCTTCGGTATTCTTAAGTATACGAGTATCGGTGGAGGTAACTATCAGATTCACCGCATGCGAACGGCCCTGGACCCTGAAGACGAATCGTTTCAGGTGCGGTTGGAAAACCAGCGGAAATTAGATGAGTATATGAATGACAAACCCTTCGGCGTAGGGATCGGTACCTCCGGCGACTGGGGCCGTCGTTTTGCGCCGGGTTCATTTCTGGCGGAAACCCCACCCGACAGCTGGCTGGTGAAAATATGGATCGAGACAGGAATCGTTGGGCTAGCCTACTTTATCTTGATTATTCTAAGTGCCTTCGTTGTGGGTTATCGACAGATTTTGCAACTGAAAGATCGTCAGATGAAGATTGCAATGGCTTCGTTCCTGGCAGGATTTCTTGGTATTTGCGTGGCCAGCTACGGAAACCCGATTTTTGGCCAATTCCCAACGAATTCGATTATGTATATCAGTATAGCCGTATTTACAACATGCGTAAGATTTGAAAGAAATACTTCAATTTAGTTTACCGATAAGTAATTTTATTAATTAGGGGTTATTATTAATTAGGTATATTTCATTATTATTGTAGTAGTTAGTACTGATTTATTCAGCAAAGCTTGCTCCCGGTCTGCTGAGTAAATCAGTATTAAAATAACGCTTCATTGTCTGTATCGGGATAGCTATGATCCTAACTTCTATCTACTTTCTTGCTTTCCTGATTTGCAGTTACACGGCCATCAATACCCTATATCTGGCTTTGTTTGCCATTGCGGGTCGTATCGTTCCGTCGAAAGAACCTGCCGAACTTTTACCCGTTACTACGTTCCGACGCATGGCTGTGATGGTGCCAGCTTATCGGGAGGATAGCGTTATTGTGGAGTCTGTTCTGGCTAATCTGGTACAGACATATCCACGTAGTGCCTACGATCTGATTGTTATTGCTGACTCGTTTCAGCCTGCTACGTTGAAAGAGTTAGCTAAACTACCCATTCGGGTTATTGAAGTATCATTTGACGTATCCACTGTGGCGAAAGCTTTACGGGCAGGTATGCAGAAGCTGAGCGCTGATGGCTATGACGTGATCGTTGTGGCAGATGCTGATAATCATATGGCGCCCGATTTTCTGGATCGGGTCAACATGGCGTTCGACGAAGGTTGGCGGGCAGTGCAGGGGCATCGGGTTGCTAAAAATAAAAACACAACGGTAGCCGTTCTGGATGCCATCAGTGAAGAAATTAATAACCATATTTTCAGAAAAGGCCATCGGGCGTTAGGTATTTCTCCGTCCTTCATTGGATCGGGTATGGCGCTGGAATATGGCTTAATGGAGCAGTATATTACCCAAACCAACGATATCGGCGGCTACGACAAAGGCTTGGATATGTATGTCCGGGAGCATGATATAAAAATTGCTTATCTGGAGAATGCACTGATCTACGACGAAAAAGTGCAGACTGGCGTTGTCTTTGAGCATCAGCGCACCCGCTGGATTGAAGCGCATCTGTTTTATCTCGAAAAGTATTTTTTCAAAGGAATAGCTGCCTTTTTTACAGGTCGATTCGACTACGCTGATAAAGCCTTTCAACTTTTCATTCTGCCAAGAATTTTATTGCTGGGCATTTTGTCGATCGGAGTAGGCGTCAGCTTCCTTTTCGATATTTCCTGGCTTTTTCAGGCGATGGGGATTCAGTTAGCCGTTCTCTGTTTTGTGTTGATCCTTTCGATTCCTGGTTACCTCATTAAACTGATCAGCATAAAAGAACTTGTTACGCTCCCGATGCTCTTCCTGCGTTTTACCCGTTCGACATTGAATTTTCGCAAAGCCCGGAACCGATTTCTGCACACGCCCCACGGTATTCAAACAAAACCGCAGGACCTGTCTGATCCTGCGGCTCCTTCATCCATTCCCCCGATAACAGTCGATCCTAAGTTATCGCTTAACAATCATGAATAGCTGTATTCGCGCTTAAGTATGCTCAGGTAAGCATCTTCGATCTGCCGGGCCATTGATGCACCATCATAACGCTCTTTGATCGTTAAATACGCCTGATCCGCCAGCTTTTTCCGGAGTTTGCTATTTACGTGTAATCGTTCAATAGCTTCGGCTAACTGTTGCGGTTGTTGTGGATCGATCAACAACCCGTTAACGCCGTCTTTAACCAATTCTTTAGAACCATCTACGTGCGTAGCAATAACGGCTTTGCCAATAGCCATAGCCTCGATTAAGCCAATTGGCTGGCCTTCCCATAGTGAAGGTAAACAGTAAATATCGCTGGCGTTGAGCACATCAGGAACGTCGAGCCGAAAACCATCGCGTACTACCCGATCCTGTAGCCCATTCTGTTCAATGGCTGCCGCTACGTCCTGATCCAATTCACCCTGACCAATCAGGAGCAAGGTAATGTCCTTGTGACGATCGGCTATTACTTTAAAGGCCTGAATCATTGTAATGGGGTCTTTCTGCAACGTCATACGCGCTAGAAAAAGAACCAGTGTATGATCGGCAGGGATACCATAAGGCGTACGAACGTCGGTAAAATCCTGCTCCCGCTGGAAGCGTTGCGTGTCTATTCCATAAAAAATAATCTTCGATTGAAACCCTTTGATGAGTTGCTGTCCAGTCTTATGATTTGAGTTCGATACGGTAATCGTCAGATCGGCCCAGCGGGTCAGCATTCGTTCGGCTGTAATGCGGGCGTTACGTATCAGAAACGATTGATCGGGGTGAAATGACCAGCCATGCACGGTATAGACAATCGGAATTTTACACTGCTTGGCTGCCCAGACAATGTTCATGTTTGCCCGGGTACCGTGTACGTGAATCAGGTCGATTTGCTCTTCTTCCAGTAAGGATTTGACCTGCCGCCACATCTGAACATTTATCGGACTTTTTCCAGGAATGACGTGCGTCGTGATACCACTGGCCCGAAGTTTATCGACCATGGGACCGGGCGTAAACGAGAGAACAATAGGCTCAAATTGTTCCTTATCCAGAAAGTTCACCAGGTTCAAAACATGACTTTCTCCACCACCAATCTTCCCTTGACGAATGGCCTGAAGTACTCTGATTTTACCGCTCATGATTAGCGTAGATTACTGGTCAGATTACACGATTTTTGAAAAAATAAATTAAGCAGGCTTTTTCCAGGAGGTAAAAAAACCACTCGCCAATTGTTTCGGGATATAATCCGCTACGTGGCAATCTAATTTTTGCAGGATATAGCTTTTTCTTGTGAGAATTGAATATGGGAAAATACGACTAATGAAATTGGAGCTTCCCCAGCGTCGTTGAACAAAACCTGCATTTTCAATTAATTTTCGAAAACTATTTACTGAGAAAAATTGCGTATGCGTTAAGTCTTCATTCGAGCTTTGCAACGTAGTGTTTTTATAGCCCAGCAATCGTTTAAATGCTTCGACAGGTCTGCCTAAATTTTTAGAATGAAGCCACAACATTGGTCGTGTGACAAGTACCTCACGGGGACCCTGACCATTTGGGACAGTTGCTACCAGAATACCACCTGGTTTTAATATTCGATAAATCGATTTGACCAGTTCCCAGGGATGATCTAAATGCTCAAGCACTTCGCTACAAACGACAGCATCGAAATTATCATTGATCGAAAATGAATTGGCATCTGATACGTCAAAACGAACATTGTCAAACGTATTTAATTCTGTCGCATTTTTTATAGATACCGGATCAATATCAATTCCCAGTACCTTGTAACCTAAAGCGCCCAGGGCTAAAGAAATATTACCATTTCCGCACCCAATGTCCAGGATATATGCATCCTTTTTCTTTAAGTCCTTAATTGAGTTGACGATAAAATCAAGTCGCTTAAAATCTTCAGCATCCTGATACGTCGTGTAGTTGCTGTATTCTTTTTCGGAACTCATTGTGAAAGCGGTTAATTAGGTGATTATAGAAACAGGCTGTAGACTTATTTACAGCATAAAATTTGTAAGACAATACCAACGATTGTACCGTCAAATCAGTGATTACAGTCTGATCAAACTACAAATTGCTAGGTTGAGAAAAAGCTTAATTTAATCACGTTGATCTAGATGAATTTAAGGTTACGATTAGATTATTAGGATCTGATTGTCAAAAGATTAGTGCGAGTTAAATGAGTTATACTTACCGCTATTCACCCAGCATTTTTGTAGTACAGGTTCCATTTTTTACGGTAAAAGTGCCTGACCAACTCTGCGTTTTTGATTTAGCGTAATAGCTGTACGTTCCGGCTGGATAGGTTAGCGTTACGTATCCTTCTGCTCCGCACGCAGGCGCAGCCGATTGTGACCGGGTAATGATTCCCCGAAGACCGTTATCGACGTAAATTTCTATATCGGTAGCAACACTCGAATTTACCCAGAACAGGGCCGTACCTGTAGTGACAACATCTGTTATTTCTATACTTTTTGTGATGTCATCGATGCCAATAATATTTTTGGCATATAGCTGCACGGAATGAGTCCCATTGCTTTTAAATGTGATGACTGGACTTGGATCAGTGGAGGCTTGGCCATCGTTAAATATCCACTGATACCGATCCGCATTTGTTGATTTGTTGGTAAACTGAACACGTCCACCTGCGCCAATTGTATAGTCGAAATTGGCAACGGGTCTGGCCTGAACAGCCACGGTCGTTATTTCCACACTTCTGGTAATATCATCGGTACCTGCCCTCCCTTTAGCTATTAACTGTGCTGAATAAATTCCATTACTTTTAAACGTTATAAGTGGATTTGGATCGGTACTGGCTTGTCCATCCGTAAATATCCACTGGTAGCGATCTGCATCCTGAGATTTATTGGTGAACTGAACCCGCCCACCTGTGTCAACAGTAAAATCAAAATCAGCCGTTGGTTTAGGCGTTATTTTAGGCTGACAACCAAGGATTATTGAGCAGAAAAAGAGTAAATAAAACTGTTTTTTCATGAATTTCAGATTGAAAAATAAAACCTGCTTAACGTATCAATAAGACAACTCCGTTTATATTCTGTGCTTGTTTTGGTGTTGGTTTCAGCGTATAGGTGTAAGCGCCATCGGGTAATTTTTGACCGTTGAAAATGCCGTTAAAGGGCTGACTATATCCGCCATTTGTGTAAAAAATAATTTGACCCCACCGATTATAAATGGTTAATTCTGCTTCAGGATAAGCGTCAATTCCTTTTAGCTCCCAAACTTCGTTAACACCATCACCGTTGGGCGTAAACGCATCGGGTATTCCGATTCGCTGTCTCACTACTACGTGTACTGTTGCTTCTGCGCGACATCCTTCGGCATCTTCGATTTGTAGCGTATAGCTGATATCGTTATCCACGCCAGTCGCCTGCGTGATGGGTTGGGTAGGATCAGTGAGATAAGTCGTTGGTTGCCATTGACTGTGTACGGGCTGACTCGTTAGTACAGGACGCAGGTCAACGGTTCCGCCTTTCGATGTGCTGAGTTCAGGGGGTAACGTAACGCTCGGTACTGCGTTGACTGCTACGTATCGACTGGCACTACCGCTCTGACAGGCTGAAACACCTTTCACGGTATAAGTTATCAGGTGCTGTCCGACGCCTGCCTTTGACGGATCGAAGTGGGAATCTGCCGTACCGATACCAGCGAAGACGCCACCTGCTGGATAACCGTTCAGGGAAATCGGCGAACCATTTGTTCCGCAAATCGCCTTTAATGAATCAAGCGTAACATTGATTTTAGTGACCACAGATAAGCTGATAGGCTGGGACGTAGCTGAACATCCTGCTGAGTCACTTACACTGACACTGTACGTACCGGGCTGACGGGCGTAAAAAGTCGCTTTCAGGGCATTCGGAATCACCTGGTTGTTCAGATTCCAGACGTAGGTAATACCCCCGCCCCCTTGCAACGCTACTGAATCGCCCTGACAAAGCGCACTCGCTGATGATGTTATAGTTGCCTGTGGCGGTATACGGATTGATAACGTAACCGTGTCGGTATGCGAAACGCACCCGGCTGGATCTTTAACCAGGGCGGTGTAATGCCCAGGCTGACTCGTCGTAAAAAGGGCCGTTGTCTGGTTGGTTTGTTCCTGCTTGTCCAAATACCAGATGTAAGAATAAGACGTACCAGCGGGTGCTTTTAAGGTCACTTTATCCGTTGGACTGCACAACTTCCCCTCAACGGCAAGCTTGAGAACAGACGTATTACGCTTGATCGTAACTTTTGTCGATCGTTGTGATTGGCTGCATTGATTTTTTAACGACGTCTCGAGCGAGTACTCACCCGGCTCCGTAACGGTTATTGTTGGGCTTGTAGCTCCCGTAATGTTGCTACCGTTGATCTTCCATTGGTAGTGCCAGTCTTTGTTAACTGTTGCCTGTAATTCAGCTGATTTTCCTTCGCATAAGTTAGCCTCCGTTGCGCCAGTTGGCTGGTTCTGAATAGCGATGGAAGCCGTAGGTGGAATGGCTGTTGGACAGTCGGTCACTAAAAATTGATAATCACGCCGGATTTCGCCAATTTTTTCGCCGTTCCGAAACTCCTCAACTCGTATTGCAAAAACGAAAAGTCCGAGTTTCGTCGCTGTTACGGAAAGCTCACCCGTTTGAGGATTGATGGAAAGGGGGGGATTACCTGGGATTGTATTATCTGGACCGTAGCCAGCTATCCATTGCACTTCCGGGTAGGGCGCTGCACGTATGTATGGATTTCCGTTGGCATCCTGAAATCCATAAAGCGGAGTCGTTATTGAATAACGGAGCTGATCGCCGTCGGTGTCAGAAGCATTGAAATTAAAACGAAAGGGTTTGTTAATGCAGATGTATTCACCATCAAGCGTACCGAAAGCAGGGGATGAGTTAGTAACCGCTTTTCCATCTTTAATCAACGGCGGAAATTCCAGATAGTAAACATACCCAGCCCGGTTTGGTCGCTGAATGTTCGTAATGCCACCATTGCGGCAACAGGTTTGATAAGCCAGATAATAACCCGAAGGATCAGTGTATGTATTCGGATTTAGCTGTACATCGCCTTCGTAACGTACCAGACTTATTTTCATTTTTGCCTGAGTGGCACAAGCTTCATTCGCGAAAATGACAGGCGGACGACCATTGATAGTTTGATTATCAATACGTAGCGAATCAATAAGTTGATTATCCTGTTTTCGGTAAATAACAATGAGCGCATTGGCTGCCGCTGGCCAGGCCTGCAATTCATCAAAGCAATAGACCAGTGAAATCCTGAAATGACCTGGCTTATCGCCCAGAGCTTTCATTTCAAGATGCCCACCAACAATATGTGTGGCGCTGGCTAGCAGGGGCAAACACCCCAAAAAGACACACAGGTATAGCTGCCACCTCGCGAATTGGTTTGCGTACGGCATAACAAAGAGAAGCTATTAGGGGTGTGTTAGTTACTAAAACTATATAAAGATAAATATAAGGTTAATTTATCTAAAAAATTTAAACTATTTGTAAGTTAATTTTTCCTTTATATTAATTGTGTATAAAATGCAACTCAACAGTTAAGGATTACGTGTGTGCTTATAGGGCCACAGTTGAATTAGGTATATCGATCCCCCCGGCGCAGGATATCCATTCCAAGTCAGATTAAGGCTTCTTAGATACCAATAAAAGACTTTAGTCCTTTGAAGAAGCTGTTTAGCGTAGTGGAGGCAGGTTCTTAAACCTGCCTAATGCGGTTTCTCAAAACCGAATTGGATGAACCGTTCGGTTTTGAGAAACCGCATTAGGGTCAGATTTGAGAATCTGACCCCACCAAGACGTAGCCTAAATCTGGGAATTGCTAAGTCAAACAGCTTCTAAGAAAACTGGGAAGGAAATGAGAAGGAGTAACTTGTATTATACCCAAAGACCACGACCTTGATTATAATCGTTGCCTAACCGTTGAATTTCACTGGCCGAATACGTCAGAAAACCTTTATTACGTAATTCCCGAAGACGACGTTTTTCAAGCCAGGAAAGCTTGCCATCGACCAACACCCCAAACACAATCAGACGTTCCAGACTTCTACGCACAGCAGGTGGCGCCTGAAGCACATGTTCCGGAAAATTTCCCGTCAGTGGTGAATCAATTCGTAATCCGAAACGATCCATTAGCGTTTCGGTGAGCAGGAAATGGGCGTAATTATATTGGCGCTTCAGAATTGCTACGTATTGAAGTGCTTCGAGAATCAGTGGACGAAATTCGTCGTTTTTACCCCACTCATCGTGTAGTTCATGCACAAACTCGCGAATGGTGGTCGGCGCCATCACCCGAACCTGCGCTTCGTGAAGTACCTGCCACGATGCCCACGCATTCCAGACGGCAAAAATTGGCATACCGGCCAGATCAGTCATCTGACGTAGGGCATACCGGCCAATGAATCGCTTCAGGAAGAACTTTAGTACTAGGTTGCTGAAGACAGCTTTCCCAATATTAATCAGAAAGAATAAACTTAATCCCCAACGGGGCATATTTAGATACGGATCGATACCGAAGCGCAAAATACCCCGATTCGTTTTTTCGAGCGCTGCGTCGGCTAATGCCTGTAAATGTCGATCGTACTGAGCGTCATGAGCGCGCGGAAACTGGCATACCTGCATGATCGCTTTCACACCCCGTAGGTTTAGGGCGAGCAGTAAGTTCACTTCTGCGTAAACCAACAGAATTCCGTATAAAGTTGTAACGATCGGTAGTTCGTACGACTCGCCAAACAGGTCAATTGTGTTACTGGCAAACAAATCTGGCCACAGGTATTGGGGCCAATAAAGAAATAGGACGCCTGCTATACCCAGCAGAGACGCCATGAGTAAGGTTATGATTTTTGTCCGGCGAATTACCCGACTTTCAACAGGATTTAAAACGTATGGCTCGTCGGCAGGGTGAGTTGAATCGAGTGCCTGTCGCAGGTAACGTAATGCTAAGTGATCGAGCGGCCCCATACTATCGTTCGGTGGGCGAGTTGACATATCGTAGTACATTACAGTGCAGCTGTTTACTTAAACTGCCAAACGTCTGTGGTTGTTAGGATCAATTGTATATAATCTTGGATGGTAGGGTAAATTCAGAAGTCTGGGCACTTTCTTTCATGCGAATTAAAGCATTCATCATGAAGCAGTTTCTTTTCTTCTGGCTCCTGGCCGGGCAGGCCCTGGCTCAGGTTGTTTCACCACCTAAAGCACCAGCGGCTCAGCAACGTATCAAAGACGAAATGCTGAATGCCGTCACTGAATTTTTAGGAACCCTTACCCCTGAACAGCGTCAGAAAGCCACTTACCCATTTGAGGATACCGAACGGTTTAACTGGCATTTCGTGCCGAGGGAACGTAAAGGCTTACCGCTGAAACAGATGACGCCTGATCAGCGCCGGGCTGCGATGGCGATGCTCAAAACAGGACTGAGTGACCAGGGCTATGAGAAAGCGACGTCCATTATCGATATGGAAAACGTGCTGCGCGTGATTGATAATCGTCCACCAAACGATACGTATCGGGATCCCGAAAATTATTCGTTCACCGTATTTGGTAGTCCGGACGATAAAAAACCGTGGAGCTGGCGTATTGAGGGCCATCATTTATCCCTTCAGTTCTTATCATTGACGGGCCAGGTGCTGGCGCAGACGCCAACCTTTTTCGGCAGTAATCCGGGAATACTCGAATATGATACGAAGATGGCTGATAAACGCATGGGTGACGCACGGGTCAACGATCTTCCGCAGAAAGGTCGGCAAATCCTGAAACAGGAAACCGAGCGAGCTTTTGCATTGCTGAAAACGCTCGATGCGGATCAGCGGAAAAAGGCAATCATCGCTCCTGTAGCGTATCCCGAAATTCTTACCAGCAATAAACGTACTGCCTCTCTGGAGCGAATGGATGGACTAATGCTATCCGAGATGAAAGCCGATCAGCGAAAGTTGTTTCTGGATCTGCTGCAATCCTATCTAACAAACTACCGCATCACGTTGGCTAAACAGCAGATGGTGAAGTTAGAAAAGGCGGGATTGGATAGTTTGCGGTTTGCCTGGGCGGGCGATCTAACGCCAGAGCTTGGTGAAGGGAAAGGCTGGTATTATCGAATTCATGGCCCCACGATTCTGATTGAATACGATAATACGCAGACAAATGCCAATCATATTCACACCGTCGTGCGGGATTTAACCAATGACTGGGGCGAAGATTTATTGCGCGCACATTATCAGAATACTACGCATAACAAACCCTGAGCCATTCGTTTACCGTTTAACATTTTTTAAGCTGAAAATAAGACGAGTTTGCCGTAATTTGTGGGGATTTTTTGTTCTTAATTCATGAAGAAACTCCTCATAAGCGCATCGGTTTGTCTGTTTTCAGTGACCGCACAGGCGCAAACTACACAGTGGCATCTGCTCGATAAAACCGATAGCACCGCTGGAATCAGCGTGGAGCGCACCTATCGCGAACTCCTCAAAGATCGTAAACCTACCCCCGTTGTTGTGGCTGTCATTGACGGCGGCATCGATACGACGCACGAAGACCTTCGTCGGGTTCTTTGGGTCAATCCAAAAGAGATTGCCGGAAATGGAAAAGACGACGATAAGAATGGGTACGTGGACGATATTCACGGCTGGAATTTTATTGGTGGTAAAGACGGGCGTAACGTAACCCATGAATCCTCCGAAGCCACCCGTATCTACGTTGATTTAAAACCAAAATACGAAGGCAAAGACCGGAAAGCATTGAAACCTGAGCAGCAGAAAGAGTATGACCTGTATCAGAAAGTGAAGGCAGACGTACTGAAAAATCAGACTCAGTATAAAGCCCAGTATCAGGGAATCAGTCAGTTTTATACCCAGTTTTCTACGGCGGTCGATAACCTGAAAAAAACGCTGAACGTCACCAAGCTTGATACACTGACGCTTCGCAAAGCCGCCGATACGTTGTCGGATGCCAGCCTGAAGCGTCCGATAGCGGGAATCCTGCGGCTGTTACGTCAGCAAGGCGCTCCCGATACGGATGCTGTGATGAGCGAACTTGAAAAAGCGAATGAACAGCTCAAATCGCGGGCCGAGTACAGCTACAACCCCGAATTCGATAGCCGGTCTATTGTAGGTGATAATCCCAATGATGTGAATCAGCGCGATTATGGCAACGCCGACATCGCTGGCGAACGCCCGGATCATGGCACGCACGTATCCGGAATCATTGGCGCCGACCGGACGAATAACCTCGGGGTTATGGGCGTATCGGATGCCGTTCAGATTATGGGCGTGCGGGCTGTTCCCGATGGCGACGAACGCGATAAAGACGTTGCCAACGCAATCCGCTACGCTGTTGACAATGGTGCGCAGATCATCAACATGAGTTTTGGTAAGGGCTACTCGCCCCAGCGGAAAGCGGTTGAGGAAGCCGAACGCTACGCCCTGTCTAAAGGCGTTTTATTGGTACAGGCCGCTGGCAACGATGGCAGCGACATCGACACGGCCGCGAACTATCCATCGCCCCGGTATATAGATGGTGCGAGCATTCCGAACGTGATTACAGTAGGCGCTAGCGCTCGTCGAAACAATGCGGATCTGGTGGCTAGTTTCTCAAATTACGGTAAGAAAACGGTAGACGTATTTGCTCCAGGTCGGGATATTTATTCGACCGTACCGGGTAGTAAATATGAGAACAACAGCGGTACCAGCATGGCCTCGCCCGTCGTAACGGGAGTTGCTGCTGTTCTGAAGTCCTACTTCCCGAAGTTGACGTATGCCGATATTAAGCGGATTATTCTCCAGTCAGTAACACCCTATTCGGTGAAGGTACTACGTCCGGAATCAGACGTACAGGTAGATTTTGCGTCATTGTCAAAAACAGGTGGCGTTGTTAATCTCTACGAAGCTGTTAAGCTGGCGCTGGCGCAGGAAACCGCTTCTGGTAAAGCGAAATAAGCATAGAATACAAAAATAAAACTGGGGCAATCACGGCAATTTTGTTGTGGCTGCCCCAGTTTCTTATTGGGCTAGTAGCAGCTTGAAAAGACAAGTAACGTATGAATTTTGGCAGTAAACGAATTGGAGGCCTTTGCCGTTACCTTGGGTTGGTGTGCATAAATGTACTCGTCACATACACTATAAACGCGCAATCCATACGTACGGGAAAGGTAATGGATGCTAAATCAAAGCTTCCATTACCGTATGTCAATATTGGGATTATCGATCAGCCCGTCGGTACACTCTCGAACGCAGACGGTACGTTCTCTTTGTCAATCCCAGTTTCTTATCAGAGCGATTCGCTTCTTTTTACCAGTCTGGGTTATTCTCCTCAGAAGATTTCCATTCGATCGCTCACCGAAAACTCACTTATTTTTCTTCAGCAACGGGCCATCCAATTACAGGAAGTCAGGGTGGTTGCTGACAAAAACGTGAAGGTTTATGACTTAGGGAATAAGCTGTCCGACAACTCGTTTACATGTTCAGACTCGGCCAGTGCGGGAGCGGCCATGGCGCTGTTAATTGACAATAAATTCCCGCACTTTCATCGGAAGTTAACGACACCCTACTTGCTGCAAAAAGCGGCTATACTAATTGGTACCAATACGTTATCGGAATTTAAACTTCGCTTACGCCTGTTGGAGTATGATTCGCTGACCGGGCTCCCAGGGCAGGATTTGTTCGATAAAAATATAATCATTACGTCCCGACTTCAGCGGGAAGGCTGGATCGATATTGATTTGTCTAACTATGGCATTCGCATCGACCAGCCACGCTTCTTTCTGGCATTTGAGTGGATACTTGACGATAATGATCGGCGATGGGTCTTGAATCAGTATAAAGAGTTTGCCATAGCTAATCCTCAAAGGGTGAAAATTGATACGATTGTGGTTGAGGGCAAAAAGATACCTCACGTAAATTGGCGAGGTATCTCAGTCGGTACATCATTCCGGGTATCGACCTTACCCTATTCGCTCAAAAATTACCAGTGCTTCTACCGAACCAATAGCCAGGGGGCCTGGATACGTTCTTCGTTTATACTGACAGCTCGTTTGTTTGCCTCCAATGGTTAGTTTTTGTCGGGATTTTCTTGCCGATCATAGCTTCGAGAGTGTTTATCGAAAACAGCCTTATAGTACAGCAACCATAAAGAGGCAGACAAAAATGGCTGGATAATCAAGTATTGACTCATTGTATCGTAGTGATCGCATGTATTGGCCAAAGTGTGTCGCAGGCGCCACAATAATGGGAAAAATAACTACACTAGTCTACAGCAATAGATGATGTAAATTATAATTAACTGACTGAAAGTCAATTGTTATGTGCTTTTTGCGACAAATGGCATAAGTTTCGATAATCTCTTTTTAGGTGAGAGCCTCTAATATCAGTTGATCGCTACGTTAGGTAGCTTGTTATATAGATAGATTAATATACTCAACGTTCTAAGATTTTGGCCCGGCTCTTTGCCGGGCTTTTTTTTGGGATGGGCAGTTAACTACTAGAGGTGTTTGTTTTGACTTTGACATATAGCTGACTCTATCTGAATCAAAAAATAAATTCCATTGGCTGTTTTCCGAAGAGGAGTCAGCCAATGGAAAAAATAAATCGAGTTAAGCAAAGAGAGACCGTTATTGTTTTCGAAGCCTTTTGACGCCGATACGTTGCGCCTTACCATCTTCGATGACGACAAGGAAGGCCCCACCAGGTAAATCCGCTACGTCCAGAATGGCTGAATACGTTTGCCCATCACGCTGTAAGGTAGCCGTTCGTATTGTCAATCCGCGCAGGTCCAGTAGTCGAAGGGTAGGTGTTCCCTGTATGGACGATACGGCCGGTAAAGAAACGGTTACCTGTCGGGTCGCTGGGTTAGGATAAACATGTACTATACTGTCGCTCAAAATGGGTTCAGTAGCTAGAATCGTTACGTATACCTCATTCGAAATCGCTTCTCCACAACCATTTACGCTTCCTCTGACCGAATACCGGCCGGTTCTTGATGCACTATAGCTGGTTGACAACGCCCCCGAAATCGTGATACCGTCGAGCAGCCACTGAACGTTACCAGTAGCATTTGTTGACAGAATATAACTGTTAACGGTAATCGTTGGCGTTTGAGCAGTCTGTACACTTACCGTTACCGCCGATGAATTAACGGGTAAACAGCTATTGGCAACCTGCACAACATAACGACCCGCCGTAGCGGCCTGGAGTGTACTACTGGTGGCACCTGTTATCGCCTGATTATTAAGGTACCACTGATAAGAGAGTCCGGTTCCTGTATTGGCCTGAAGTGTAATGTTTGCACCCTGACAAATACTCGTTGCGCCACCGGGCGTGATGGTTGCCGTTGCACCCGTTCCGGTTTCGAGTGCGATGGTCGTACGCTGCGCATTCGGACAGTCTAGTGAGCGAACTTTTATATTGTAGAGATAATACCAGGCATCCGTAAGCGTATCGTTCACTGTTGACGTACGTGCATACAACGAACCTTTGATCTTTACGACCGGCGTACCAGTCTGTGTTCTCAATTGATACGGAAATCCGCTCACGCCAGTATTACTGCGAAAAATGGACGCGCCATTGGCGTACTCGATGGTAATTTTATAATCGCCGGCTGCCGGAATTCGTAGATTCAGCGGATAAATCGCGCCCTGATCATTCGGATCGTCGACCAACTGGCTATTGACGGTAGCGGTCAGGCTCTGATCGCGCGTAGGTGTAACGTCCAGCGTCACGCTCGAAATGGCCGTGTTGTCATATTTCCGTACAGTAAACGTTAACTGCCCCGCAGTACCAATGTACAGTCGTGCGCTTTCAATCGTCAGCGGTACAGCTGTTGAAATCAACGGAGCCGGGCCGAAATTACCACTGTATGTTCCACCACCGAAGGCTTTTTTATCGACGGGTCCAATGATAGCTGATAAATCATTCAGCGAAGCATAGAACTGGCCTGTAGCGGGTACTGATTTGATCGAAATCTGATTGCCAGTTGCCAATAGGTTGCCGCCTGTTGGCGCGTCATACCAAAACGCCGTTCCATCGCCTATGTTCCGCAACGAAATAAGTGTATCGCTGCCGCATCGCGTAGCCGTGTAACGCCCGACTGGCGCAACTGCCGTTGTCCGGGTTTCGGTAATCGTATTATTAGCGGTATTTTGATCAGTACTGAGGCTTGTCGTGATCACAAATTGGTACGTTTGCCCGGCGGCTAACGTAATGCCCGTTGCCGACTTCAGAGTCAGCAATGCATCGCTGAAAGGGGCTATAGTTGGAATACTGCCGGTTAAAGTCGTTACGTTGGCGTTAGTAACATCGGTAATGTTGACTGTAACGGGTACGTTCGTCTGCGCTACTGTGCCATAATTACGAACTCGCACCGCTACGTTGGCTTCGGTATTGGTTTGTCCACAGAAATTAGCTTCGGGTGAAACAAGGGCGACTACGCCAATGTCGTTACTGGTTTGCACGACGTTCAGGACATAATCCTGCGTTTCACCGTTGCCGTACGTACCACATGGATTAACAGCATTGGCATCCGTAGTTTCGGCAACCACCAGTCGCATCCGAATTAATTGATTGACAGTTACGCTTGCCGGAATCGTTACGTTAGATGTGAACTGACCGGTATTGGATAGAGATCCTGACGTAGCAATGGTTTCGCCTGCATCCGTAAACGTACCGTTGGCATTCCAGTCGGCAAACGCTTTTACGATCACGTTTTTCTGGGCACCACACGTACCCAGTGATACGGTCAACGGAATCAGTTGACCAGCCTGAACAGTCGTCGTTGTTTTTGTGAAATCTGTATAGGCTGTACAACCATCTGCCCCCGCCTGATTAATGCTACCAAACTGAACCCGGCTGATTTTTGTATCGGCCGTTGACGTTGGCGACGATGTACAATAAGCTGCACCACCTATGCCACTAACAATCAAAGCGTAATCTTGCCTGCTGCCACTTAGCGTTCCTTTGTGTGTTACGGCAATGGTGTAGGTCTGGCCCGGCACGGCATTCTCAATCCGGATCTGCTCGATATTGTCGCGAATGTTGTCGCCTGACGCAGCGGGATTTGCCGGATTATTCGGATCGAGCGTCCAGGGGAGGCTTGTCGTCTGGCCGGCACTTACACGAACGTCCAAGTCATTGACCAATCGGGGAGTTCGGTCATTGACGGCAGTGGTAGCCGTTCCGGCCGGGTCGTTCCAGGCAATGCTCACGACTAACGCACCGCGTCCTGAGGCAACTATTTGAAGCGTATCCCGCTGGCCCTGTGCAAGGGTTCGCTCACTAAGCAGGTGGCTTTTATCCACATTGCCAATCACACGGGCGGCCCGCTCGGTATTGAGCATTCCCCAACCAAATCGATAATCCGGGCCGGGCGTGGAGCCCGCTTCATTGGCTGTATGAATAACCAAACCCCGCAGTGTGGAAGAGCGCATGTATTTGCCCGTGTTGAGCTGCTCGTAATATTCCTGAAGAAGCAATACCGATCCGGATACATTCGGCGTAGCCATGGATGTACCACTCAAGCTCTCGTACGCGTTATCGCTGGATGAAGTACCCGACAGCACACTGACGCCAATACCAACAATATCAGGTTTGATACGTCCATCATCAGTCGGCCCCCAACTGCCGAAGTCTGCCAGTTTTACATCGCCGGGATAATTGTAGCCATTGGCTGGATTACTAATAGCCCCGACGATCAGAACGTTTTTAGCCGTACTCGACGTACTGATTTGGTCGTAACCCGACTGGTTGTCACGAGCAACCGTACTAACTCGGTTCCCATGATTGACCAGTATGTACGGTTGTCCGTCACCCGGATAGCTGCCATGATCGTTACCAGCGGCTTTGACCATCAGGTAATAAGGCGCATTGTTCGCAATCAGGTCCCAGCTTCGCGCCTGGCTGTTGTATAGACCAAATTTGTAATCGTACGTTCGGCTAATGGTTGTATCACCGTACCATTCCCATTGCGTAGTACCCGTCCGGTCAGGATTGTATTGAAACCCGGCATTTGTACCGTACGAGTGGTTGGAAACAAGTAGATTTGGCGCGGCTGATGTCATTTCCGATACATCGCTGTTGAAATCCCAGGCCTGTAGTTTTGCGCCATACGCCATGCCTCGTGCCTGTGCATTAACCCCCGCGCCAATCATGGTCGTTGCTACGTGGGTTGGGTGTTCTTCATCGACAACGGTTGTTGAAGCTCTATCCACCTGCGTAATGCGCCCGGTCAACTCGACGTGAGTAGCTCGTACGGCTCCTCCATCCCAGATTCCCAGTTTATTCTGTACGGAGGCACTGCTTCCTGATAAATTTAGCCCCAGACTGCCTCCGGTATATAACGAGGCTGTTCCGGTTGAAACAGCTATTTGGGCATTGCCGACATACGTTGTGTAATAAAGCAGATTACCGATTTCATCAACGCCTGCCAGTTCAACAACCTTCCCGTCTGAGCGAACTTCCCGGAGTGGTCTACCCAGTATTTTGGCCAGTGAAAGTGCCCGACTATAATCTGCTTCGTATGTTTTCTGGATGGTTTGCCGGAGTTGCTCAAGTTGCTGGCGTTGCAGGGCAGAGTAGGGGAGCGGTTGTGCCTTTACCATCGGGATACCAACCAGTAAAAAAAGCCCACAGAACAACCAGTATTTAAAAGACCATAAACGTTGTAGCATAATCAATAAAACCAGACCGTAACAGGCCCATAAATGAAAGTATATAGTCAATACGAAAAAGCGGTGGTCACTGTTGCGTTGCCAATCGACGTTAAATAAGTTTAATCTGTTTTTTAACAGTGAGTTATTAAACCTTCTGTTTCAGAAATAATCCCACTAGTCTATAGATTCTCTTTCACGTATGGATAGTTTCCTGAAGCAAGCGGCTGATATTGACCGCTTACGATATCTGTATAGTCGAGCTGCTTTCGGTGCTACACCAGCCGAACTGGAAGAAATGGCTCGCAAACCCTTGCGAAAAGTGGTGCGTCAACTCGTCAGGGAAAGTGATACAATGGTTGATCTGAACGTAGTTGAACCCGACGAAAATAAGTCGAAAAAGCAATTAAAAGGTCTCGTGCGTGACGGGCAGCTCGATCGGGAGATGCTCAAGGAGCGTATTCGTGAAAATGCCGAACGAGTGCGCGACCTCAATCTGCAATGGCTCGATCGAATGGCTACGGGTAAGGCGGCTCTGCGCGAAAAAATGGCGTTGTTCTGGCACGGTCATTTTGCTTGTCGAACTCAGGGCCGTAATCCTTTATTTACCCAGCAATACGCGAATACGCTCCGGCAGAACGCCCTGGGACGCTTCGGTGATCTGCTGATGGCGGTATCGAAAGAACCAGCAATGCTTCAATTTCTGAACAATCAGCAGAACCGGAAAAATGCGCCGAACGAAAATTTTGCCCGCGAGGTGATGGAGTTGTTCACGTTGGGGCGCGGCAACTACTCTGAACACGATATTAAGGAAGCAGCCCGGGCTTTTACGGGATGGCAATTCACCCCCGAAGGTCAGTTTATCTTCCGGGAGCGGGTTCACGATGAGGTCGAGAAAACTATTTTCGGTAAAACGGGGGCTTTCAAAGGTGAGGACGTCATCGCCATGCTTCTCGAAAAGAAACAGACGGCCCACTTTATTACGTCAAAAATCTACCGCTTCTTCGTCGCGGACGGCCCAGTCAATGAAACAGAGGACAAAAAACGGGTTGATGATCTAGCCGAGCAGTTTTATAAAAGCAGTTACGATATCACTGATTTGATGGAGACTATCTTTACGGCTGATTGGTTCTACGATCCAAAAAACAGGGGAGCGCATATCAAATCCCCCGTAGAATTGCTGGCGAATCTACGCCATACGCTCGGTGTTCAGTTCGACCAGCCACAGCCACAAATTTTCGTGCAGCGAACGTTAGGGCAACTGCTTTTCTACCCACCAAACGTAGCGGGCTGGCCAGGCGGCAAAAACTGGATCGACTCGTCGAGTCTGTTGTTTCGGATGCAATTACCTAACTACGTATTAAAAGCTGCCGACGTGACCGTAAGGCCCAAAGATGAGGGCGACGTGAACACACAACTTCTGGCCAGAAAGGGAAACAATAAATTCCGAACGACCGTCGATTGGACCAGTTTTGAAGCAGCGTTCACGAAAACATCCGACGCTGAATTAACCGACGCGATTGCCGTTACGTTGCTGCCTTTTCCGCTACGTGCGGATCAACGAACCTTGCTTAAAAAACAAACTAAGCCAGGACAGACTCGTTCCGAACGCATCCAGACTTTAACGGCAGCTATGATGAGTCTGCCCGAGTATCAATTAACCTAAGAAGGAAAAGGAGAAGGGAAGAAAGGGAGCATGAATATACTAACTGGATTACCACTCCTTTTCCTCCTCTTGCCTTGTCTTCCTTTCCCATTTTTATTATGAACCGTAGAGACTTCCTCAAACAATCGGCTTTGACAACGGCGGGAACGATGCTGATTCCGCATTTTCTGAAAGCCTATGAACGGCAAACGTTGGGACAGGGAGTAGCCCCAACTGGCAAAATTCTGGTCATTGTACAGCTATCGGGCGGGAACGACGGCCTGAATACGGTTATCCCATATCGGAACGATATCTACTACCGCGAGCGGCCAACTATTGCCATCCGTCCCGAAAAAGTCCTGTCGTTAACTGACGAAATTGGGTTGCACCCATCGATGCAGCCCTTAAAAGCGCTGTATGACGACGGGCTGGTTACGGTTATCAATAACGTAGGTTACCCCAATCCTGACCGCTCGCACTTCCGTTCCATGGACATTTGGCAAACTGCCAGCGATTCGGACAACTACCTCAATACGGGTTGGGTAGGGCGCTATCTGGATGCTGCCTGTTCGGGTAAGTCTCAACAACCGTTTCGTACGATTGAAGTGGACGATACGTTGAGCCTGGCTATGAAAGGGAATAATCTGAATGGACTAGCTGTACTGGATCCCAGGAAATTGTATAATCAAACACGCAGTGGTTTGGTAACGGGTTTAAGCAGAGAACACAGCACGGATCATCATGAGCCGGAGTCTGTAGCGTATCTGTACAAAACATTGGCGGAAACCGTATCGTCGGCGGAATACGTATTCGATAAAGCGAAAGTAGCCAGTACATCTACGACCTATCCGGGTCATGAACTGGGAAATCGGCTGAAAATCGTCTCGCAACTGATTCAGTCAGGGGTTGGCACCAGTGTTTACTACGTATCCATTAGTGGTTTCGATACGCATATCAATCAACCAGGCCAGCAGGAACGATTATTGGGGCAATATGCCGAAGCCGTTGGCGCGTTCATGACTGATTTGAAAGCCGCTGGGCGTCAGAATGACGTACTGCTCATGACATTCTCAGAATTTGGTCGGCGCGTAAAGCAGAATGCCAGTAACGGTACCGACCACGGCACAGCTAACAACGTGTTCCTGATTGGGGGAGGATTACCATCCAAACGAGTGCTGAACGAGGCTCCAAACCTGACTAACTTAACGGATGGAGATCTTACATACTCCGTAGATTTTCGACAAATCTACGCGACACTCCTGCACGATTACCTGGGTGCTGATGACGTAGCGATTCTAGGCCGGAAATTCGACGGCGTGAAGATTGTGTGATGGCTAAACGAGACCTGATTTAATCTTTTGAATCAGATCATTTACGTTGGTCAACGGAATATCCAGGGCTGCTGCAATAGTTTTAGCGTCCATGTTCAGTTTTAACATGCTTTTTATCGCTCTAACTGTTGCTAGTTCAACACCCTGTTCAATTCCCTTTTCTAGCCCCTCGTTGATTAAACGTTCTGCGGTTGTCATGGCTACGGCACCAGTTTGGATTGAAATTTTACGAAAAATAGTCACTACCTGATCCTTTGTCAAGTTTGTCGTCCAGTAAACGTAGATAAAGGTGGTTTCGATAAAAGCTCGTCCAACGGAGTCCTGAGTGAGGTGATCGAAGACCTGGTTAAATCGCTTAAAAATCCGTAAAAGGCGTTGCTGATGGCGGCTATTTTGAAGGAGTAGAGCTGTCAGGCGAGCATAATCGGTTTTGAAAGCCGATAATCGTTGATCATTTATGGTGTTGAGATCGATGAGAACGTAATCGAAGGATGGAACAAATGCAGCCAATGTATTGTCCAACTTGCCGAAATAATTGATGACGGGTTGTTTCTTCCAACGGCGCTCTCCATGATAAACTATAATTGGGATAACCGGTATTAGTGGATGCTTCGCTTTGATCTGAGTAGTCCAGTAGTTTAGCAGATACTGATTGAGTTGAAAATGCGGGAAGTCCTCGATATAACTTTTGTGTTCCAGCAGCAGGGCAATCTGAATCTGTTGGGAACCGTAGTTGATCGAGAATAATAAATCAACGAAGTATTCGCTCAGTTGTGAATCAAGATACGAATCTGACTCACGGACTAGTGAATCAAAATGAAATTTCTGAACGATTTCTGATGGCAGAAATACCTGAATAAAGTCGGTCAAAACATCAAAACGAGAAAACGTTTCTTTGAAAAATTTGTCGTGAGGCTTCTCCAGTGGCATAGATCGATGAATACGCCTGATTAAGACTACGCAATCTGATTTTGGTATCAACAGGCTTGTTATGCACGAATAAAATTTCGCCACAACGGTGCGTGATTGTCCCTGATTCTCCGTTATTTCGCAGAGAAGTCAATTTATATTCCGCCGAATGGTAGGTATTATTATGGGTAGCCTCTCCGACCGAAAGGTGATGCAGGAGGCCGCCGACATTCTGACCGAACTAGGGGTAGCGTGGGAGATGGATATTGTGTCAGCTCACCGTACCCCCGAAAAGATGGTCGACTATGCAAAAACGGCCCGCAATCGTGGGTTGCGAGTCATTATCGCCGGTGCTGGTGGAGCCGCTCATCTGCCAGGTATGGTAGCCTCACTAACAACGCTGCCCGTCATCGGTGTCCCGGTTAAATCCAGTAATTCAATGGACGGCTGGGATTCTGTCTTATCGATTCTGCAAATGCCTGCTGGCGTACCGGTGGCGACCATGGCGCTCGATGGAGCACGTAACGCCGGAATTTTAGCCGCGCAGATCGTTGGTACGTCTGACGCCGAAGTTGCTCGTCAACTGGCGCAGTTTAAAGAAAATTTAAAGGAGAAAGTAGCCGATATGAGCCGCCAGTTGATGGATAATGAGTAATTGGACCGCTACGTAGTAAAATACCCTTGTTACCCTGCCTGTCCTTTAGCATCCACCAGTTATTGATCATTAAAAAATGGAAACAGATAACCAACCCACCAATTCCCGACAGACCGGAAATTCCAGTTTGCCAGCCATTACGCTGGTTGCGTTGGTAGGTCTGATTGTCGCTTTGCTTTACATTGGCTACAGCTATGTTACCGATGATACCGACGGCTCGGATGAACTGACGAACGTATCCCTTGACACAACTTCACAACAACCGATTGTGCAGAATGAGCCCGAGATGCTGATGGCTCCGCAGGAGGCCGATACGTCGTCGCAGCCTGCTCCCGTCGACCTTTCTCAGGCGACACCGCCCGCTGATGCCCCTGAAGCGAATGCGCAAGCCGAAGAAGTGGCTGAAGATAACCGCGAAACAACCGACGGTAAACCTGCCCCGACTGAAAAGCCAGCTGTTGTGAAACCGAAAGCCGAGGAAAAGCCAAAGGTCGAGGAAAAGAAAGTAGAAAAACCAAAGGAAGAAAAGAAGGTAGAGAAACCGAAAGAGGAAAAGCCGAAGACGGAGGTAGCGGCTGTAAAGCCAGACATGACCCGGCCAAAGATTAAGCCTGGGGGCGTTGGCAGTACGTATACGGTCGGAACCGGAGAAACCTTCTACAGCGTAGCGAATCGGTATAATATGAAACTAAGTACGTTGAAAGCCCTCAACCCAGACGTAGCCGAAAGTAACGTAAAGGCAGGATCACAACTCAAGGTGAAAGCGATGGCTGTGCATACGGTTGGGCCAGGTGACGTATTACGGGTGGTGGCTCAGAAATATGGCGTGAGTAAAGAAGCGATCATGCGCGCCAACAAAAAAAGCAAAGACATCGCTAATCGAGGGGAAAAACTGATCATTCCTTATCCCAATAGACAATAGGAAGAGGAGAGGGAGTAAAGGGACGAAAGGGAGAAAGGAATGAGGCTTAAATTACCCTTAGTCCTTTTCTCCCTTTCGTCCTTCTACTCCCTCTCCTCCTTATTTCTTCTCATACACCAATCCGATTGTAAACCGGAAATCATTGTTTTGGCGACCGGGCACTACCAGACTCTCGTACGCGTTGGCAACGGTTGAGCGTAAACTCGTAGCCGATGTTAATTTTACCTGAAGGCTCACACTAGCATTCCACCGAACATTATACTGGCCTAGAGCCGGTTGGTAAAATGCCGTGTGCGTGACCGTAAACCGATCTTTACCGAACGTATATTCACCGTAGAGTCGGGCGGAGTTTCGGAAAATATTGATGTCGTTCGTTAGCTCAAGGAAATCCGTATATTCCTGCATCAATACGTCGGTAATCGAAATATAAGCTCGTTTTTGATTCAGGAGTTTGTAGCCCGCACCGGCAGCAGCCGTCCAGCGGTGGTTGATCTGGCGTAGGTTGCTACGTTCGTATGAGCCAAAAGCCAGATAGTACAAACGCTTCTCATACCGATACGTCGTTCGGAGATCGCCAAACCACTCGCGTTCGGCCAGAATACCACTTTGGCGACCGTACACAAACGATGGATTGCTCGATAGTTTAAAATAGTTACTCAGTTGATAATCGACGGCACTTGTCAATTGCAGAAGCGAGCGGTTCACGTTGCCCGCTGTAAACGTACCATCGGCCGTGAAGCGATAGCGAACGATGCGGGTTACAGACTTTACTTGTTTGATGGTATCGATTTTAGGCTGAACAGCCGCCGTTTTTGTTGAGTCGGTTTTGCTGGTTTTTACGGAATCTGGTAAAGAAGGACGTAATGGGTCTGTCTGCTCAACAATCTGAGCTACAGCGGTATGGGCGATAAGAATACAGATGAAGAGAAGACATAACTGAGCGTATTTCACAGAAAGAGGCATTGATGAAGGCGCAACTTAGAAAAAAAAGATACATTTGACGACTGACCAAACGGTCAATTTATCGAATAGCCTCTCAATCACATTAATCCTTCACCATGACTCGCTGGGGAATTCTAGGACCGGGCCGTATTGCCCACAAATTTGTACAGGACCTGCTCACACTACCGGATGCGCAGCTCTATGCTGTGGCTTCGTCCAGCCAGGAGCGCGCTGATGAATTCGCCCGGGAATACAATATTCCTCATGCTTTCGGAGCCTACGAAGACCTGCTAATCCTACCCGATCTGGACGTCGTGTATGTGGCTACACCCCATGTAAAACACCATGAAAACGTACTGATGCTGCTCAACGGTGGAATAGGCGTTCTAGGAGAAAAACCGTTTGCGATGAATGGGGAGCAGGTTCGTGAGATGGTAGAAACGGCACGAGCAAAGCAGGTCTTTCTGATGGAAGCCTTATGGAGCCGATTCATGCCGGGGATTAAGCATGCATTGGAGTTGACACAATCGGGTGCTATCGGCAAGGTCGTATCCGTAAAAGCGGACTTTGGTTTTAGAGCCCCTTTTTTGCCCGATAAACGGTTATTCAACAAAGACTTAGGCGGTGGATCATTGCTCGATATCGGTATTTATCCCCTGTTTTTATCGTATCTGATTCTGGGTAAACCCACGTCAATTAAAGCATCAGCTACTTTCGGGGAAACGGGTGTCGACGAGCAGTGTGGTATGGTGCTAACGTATGCCGATGGCCAGCTCGCGTTTCTGGATAGTACGTTACTGGCGAAGACCGATTGCATTGGCATCATTCAGGGCGAAACCGGACAAATTCGAATTCACAGTCGCTTTCACGAAACGACGGCAGTAACGCTCCAGCCAGAGGACCAGGAGGCCACTACGTTTACATTTGACCGGCAGACGCATGGCTATGATTATGAAGCGCAGCATGTCATGCAATGCTTAGCCGAAGGACGTAACGAAAGCCCTCTCTGGTCGCTTGACGACAGTTTGAATTTGATGGCGTTGCTGGATGGCGTTCGCGCCGAAGCGGGAATTGAGTATTGAAGGAGGAAGGGGAAGAAAGGGAGGATAGGAGAAAACGGATGGTAGAATACGTTTTTCTTTTCCCCTTTCTTCCCTCTCTTCCCCTTCCTCCCTTTTCTCCTTACCTTTGCCGTATGACTGACCGTTATGCCCAGCGCGGAGTTTCCGCCAGTAAAGAGGACGTTCACAACGCCATTGCCCAGCTCGATAAGGGCCTTTTTCCTAAAGCATTCTGTAAAATTGTTCCCGATACGTTAGCCGGTGATCCAGATTTCTGTACCATCATGCATGCCGATGGAGCCGGGACAAAATCATCGTTAGCCTATTTGTATTGGCGCGAAACGGGCGATCTGAGTGTCTGGCGGGGAATTGCCCAGGATGCTGTTGTGATGAATACTGACGATCTAATTTGCGTCGGCGCTACTGGCCCGATGCTGCTGTCATCTACCATTGGACGTAATAAAAATCTGATTCCGGGCGAGGTGATTGCAGAAATCATCAATGGGACAGAAGAGGTGTTGCAGATGCTACGCGATCATGGCATCGAGATTTACAGCACAGGTGGCGAAACTGCCGACGTGGGCGATTTAGTACGTACTGTTATTGTTGATAGTACAGTTATTGCCCGAATGCGACGCGATCAGGTAATCAGTAACGATCGCATTCAGTCGGGAGATGTAATTGTCGGGTTAGCTTCGTTTGGACAGTCAACTTACGAAACAACCTACAACGGAGGAATGGGCAGTAACGGCTTAACTTCGGCTCGCCATGACGTATTAGCCCATTATTTAGCTGACAAATATCCAGAGAGCTTCGATCCCGCTATTGATAAGTCGCTTATTTATAGCGGTGGAAAACAATTGACGGATACCATACCATCGATCCCTGATAATACTACGGTCGGTCAGCTGATTCTTTCACCAACGCGAACCTATGCGCCTGTCGCAAAGGTATTGTTAGATGAACTGCACGCACAAATTCACGGGATGGTACACTGCTCCGGTGGCGCACAAACGAAAGTGCTTCATTTTGTTGATAACCTGCACATTGTCAAAGATCATCTGTTCCCCATTCCGCCATTGTTCCGGTTGATCCAACAGGAGAGTGGTACGAGCTGGCAGGAGATGTATAAAGTCTTCAACATGGGGCATCGGCTGGAAATTTATTTATCAGCAAGCCATGCCCAACGCGTAATCGACATCGCGAATTCGTTCGGTATCGACGCCCAGATTATTGGACACGTTGAAGCGTACGAAGGCAAACGAGTGACTATTCAGAGTGAAGTGGGTACTTTTATTTATTGAGCGACTGAATGACTTTCTGAAAAGAATGATGTCGAAAAGGATATTCATCCTAACGATACCTTCTTATGGAGAAAGTTTACAAGATTTGCACCCTGTTGCTTTTAAGTGCAGTGGGCAAGGTCAACGGACAAACAACTTATTTTGAACAGAATTTTTCGGCAGGTGGAACGCCTTCTTCTTACGTTAGTTCTACGCCCAATAACAATCAAGTCAATGGCTTAGCCGGATTAAGCGCTACGATTACCAATAATGCTGTTCAATTCACAAGACCAACCGATAGCGGCACAGGATATATATCCCGTTCCTCAAATTTTTCCGGTACTCCTACGTCGCTGCATGTACAGTTCAGCTTTGAAGCTATATCGAACGACCCAGCCGTAACTGCAACAAGTGCCGTCATGTTTTACGTAGGCAGTGGATTTAGTTCTGGTCCGACAAATCCCAATAATGGTGATACGTATGCCCGACTTGGTATCGCCTTATCACCCGCCGGTTCGGGTCAATTTCAAGTTCGTACGGTCCCAAGTGGTGGGGGAGGTACTACGAGTGCTTCCTTTTCTGGTCGTCAGACTATTACATTTGCCATGAACAATTCGGGTGCCACACTCAATTATGTGTCACCTACTGGCTCAATGGAAACCTTACCGGATGATACCTATGATATATGGATTGGTACAATAAAGTTTGCTAATGACCAATCCGTCCTAACACCTGGCCAGACGATCAACAACTTCAAATTCAGGATCAACGATGGTGTGGGTGTGATGCAGATAGGTGATATACGTATCAGGGACATTAACGGGGTTCTACCGGTTACGCTTCTTTCATTCACCGCGAAACCCGAAGGCGACCGCGTTCAACTGGCCTGGTCAACAACTATGGAACGAAATGCCGATCGTTTCGTCATCGAACGTAGTGCTGATTTAAGCGAGTATGTAGAAGTAGGTGAAGTTATCGCCAAAGGCACCACCGATGAGCGGCAAAATTATGGCCTGACGGATCTAAATCCTCAGCCGGGAGTCAACTATTATCGCCTGAAACAAATTGATCTCGATGGAACCGTTCACGAGTACAAACCTATCTCGGCTATACTAAAGGCTGATGAACCCGTTGTAACCCTATTCCCGAATCCAGCTAATCCTGACCGAATTCATTTGCGGCTCTGGAATGCCGATAGCGCCGTAATTCAACTGTTCGATGCAATGGGACAGCCGGTCAATCTGCGTCTGGAACGGCAGCCGGGTTCGGCCGATCTACTATTTAACCACCCCCTGACTCCGGGAATATATTGGATCAACGTACAAATGAATGGTCAGAAACAGACGATTAAAGTGCTGATTCGATGAGAATAAAACAGTCAGCAATTGTTGATCAATGATTGTATGCTGCTTTATTCTTACAAAAGAGTTTGAGCTAGGTCATTCAGTCCGTTTCGTGGAGTCAGATTCTTCAATCTGACTCGGTGAGGTTTCATAAAACCGAACCATCAAGAACCATTCGGTTTTATGAATCGCAACGGCAAACCGTCCTCACAGGGCAGGTTTGAGAACCTGCCCTCACGAAATCAAACAACTTCTAGGCAAGTTCCGGCTCTCTTGTTGGAACAGCCTTTATCTCTACGCGAGGTGGGAGTAATTTGTAAAGTACGGGTGTAACGACACGAGATAACAACGTACTGGAAATCAGCCCACCGATAAGTACCCAGGCTAGTGGTGAGTAGAGTGGGTTGCCTTCAATGGCTAGCGGAATCAGCCCGCCAATGGCCGTTAGTGAGGTGAGTACAATCGGCACAAATCGAATTTCGCCCGCTTCCTGAATGGCGTCGATCAGCGACATTCCCTCTTCACGTAAATGATTGGTAAAATCCACCAGCAGAATCGAGTTTTTGACTTCAATACCAATCAGGGCAATCAACCCAATCACCGCTACGAAAGAGAATGGATTTCCGGTGAAATACAGCGCCAGTACAGCCCCGATAACACCTAACGGAATGACGGATAGCACGATCAGCGTACTTTTGAACGTACCGAATTCCAGAACCAGCACAGCTATGAATCCAAAAATGGTAACGAGAATAATCGTAGTCAACCCACCGAATGATTTCTCCCGGCTTTCCAATTCGCCTGCAGCTTTGTAGCTGAATCCATTCGGAAATTTCATCCTGCCTAACTTCGATAGTACGTCGTTGAACACATTATCGACCAGATACCCCGTTTTCACAAAACCAGTGATCATGACGTACCGGTCTTTGTCGTAGTGGCGAATCTGATTCATGTTGCTTTCAAATTCCAGATCTGCAATCTGTCGTAAGGGTACAGCTGAACCAGTTAACGTATTGACGTAGAGGTCGCTAAGGACACGCTGGTCAGCTGTTTTTCCTTTTGGCAAGGTTACGTTAATGGTGTAATCATCGCCGTTCGGTTCTTTAAACGTTCCTACGTTCAGACCCGCAATGGCCAGTCGGATCGTTCGGTTTACGTCGGCGACTGAAATGCCTAAGAGCCCAGCTTTTTCCTTGTTGATACGGACCCGCAGATCCGTTTTCTGATTCGCGAGTGGATTGTTTACGTAAATCAGGCCGGGTGTTTGTTTAAAAGCGGTTTCTACCCGAGCTGCCATCACTTTTAACGTATCAAGGTTTTCGCCGAATACCCGAACCGCTACGGGCGCATCCTGGTCGGGGCCTTGCTCAAAGTCTTTTACTTCAATTTTAGCGTTCGGGTAATACTTAAATCGCTCGCGCAGTTTGTCAATCAGCACTCGTTTATCCGCCGGTTCTATGTCAACCAACTGTACATAAAACTGGGCATAATTCGGCGATTCATTACGTTGGATGATGTTGTAGTAAATCCGAGGCTGTCCACGACCTACGTTCGTGGTGATGTATTTGACGTCAGGTTCCCGTTTTAGTGCACCTTCAACGTAGCGAGCGACACGGTCGGTTTCGGACAGACTGGTTCCATCGGGCGTTTCGATGTTAATTAGAAACTGAGGTTTTTCAGACGATGGAAACAAGGCAAAACCAACGATCTTAAACATGTATAATGCTCCTGTAAACAATACACCTGCGAAAAGCAACGTGACGACCGGATGACGGAGTCCCCAGTGCAGCAGGCGACTGTAAGAGCCACTGATAATTCGCTTCAGTGCGCGCATGAAAATATTGCCTTCGGGATTGTGCTCTTCCCGCAGAATCCGGCTTGAGAGAAAGGGCACAATCGTCAGCGAGACGAGTAACGACGCCAGAATCGTCGTCACAACGGCCATCGGTAGTGAGCGGATAAAATCGCCGGAGGCTTCTGGTAGGAAAAGAAGGGGTAAAAAGGCCAAAATCAACGTAGTGGTACAGCCAATAACGGCCAGAGTAATCTGACTGGTTGCTTTGATCGCAGCCTCGCGCTTTGAGTAACCTTCGCGGAGATAGCGCTCGATGTTTTCGACAACCACAATGGAGTCATCTACCAGAATCCCCAGGGCAACAATCAGGCCGACAATACTTAACTGATTGATACTGAAGCCCAGAAAATCGAGCCCGGCCAGACCAATTGCCAGGGATAAGGGAATCGAGATCATAACGACTACCGCAGCCCGGAAACCAAGCGGGAGTAGCGTGAGTGAAACGAGCAAAATGGCCAGCGCAAAATCCTGTAGAAAATGATCGAGCCGTTTATTGACGCTAACCGTCTGGTCAAAGTTTTTAACCAGCGAGATATGGGGCGGTAATGTTTTGGCAAACCGATCAATGATCGGATTCAGCTGCTCGCCCACCTTAGCAATGTTTTCGCCGATTTTCTGTCCAGCGGTTACGAGCACCGCCCTATGCCCGTTCAGGCGGGTGATGTGGGATTCATCTTCATAGTTAAAACCAACATCCGCTACGTCGCGCAGGTAAATGATCTTCTGCCCGTTGGTCGATACAATGGTGTTACGTATCTCGTCCAGGGACTGGTAATCACCCGCCGTTTTAACGTTAAACTTCCGTGTTCCAGCCTGAATACTTCCGCCGGGGATATTCAGATTCTCAGCCTGTAATGCGCCAATTAGTCGATTAACAGCTACCCCATTCTGAGCCATCCGCTCAATGTTGAGTGAGATTCGCACCGTCGACGCCGGATAACCCCAATTTTCAGCGTTTTTCAGGCTTTTTATTTTCTCAAATTCCTTCTTTAGTTTATCTGCATACGCACCCAATTCTTTGGACGAAGCGACTTCGGAAAGTAGGGCAACCTGGACAATATTTACGTCAGTCGGCGAAAATTTCTTGATGGAGATTCGATAAATATCGGTTGGGAGTTCGGCTTTCAGCGCGTTTACTTCCCGAATGACTTCCTGGTATTTTTCATCAGGATCGACGCCGTAATCGTAATCGAGCCGGAACACCGCCAGACCATCGTCAACGTTTGTAATGACGTGGCCCATGTTTTCAAGGGCATTGAAGCGCGCTTCGCCCGGATCGACAACCAGCTTCTCCATGTCGAGCGCATCGGTGCCCGGATAAATGACAGCTACGGCAAAGCTGGGTGCCGTAAATTCAGGATCTTCGCTCCGAGGCATGTTCAGGAGCGAGTTGATGCCAAGGGCCGCTACGCCCAGAAACAGCACCAGCATAAACTGCCAGTTTTTGACGGAAAATTCGGATAAATTCATAGGCTTTCTATTCACAGAGATGACAAAGAGGTTGAGCCTTCTGCGTTCTCCGTGTTTAAAGGGTTATTTCACAACTACACGCGCTTCTTCCGTGAGGAAAGCTGACCCCGCCGTCACTACGTCTTTTACACCCGATAATCCATTGGCCAGCAAAACCTTGTCGCCATCCAGGAAGCCAATCTGAACGGGCAGTTTGCGGACGTGCTTCCGATCTTCGGCCAGTACGTAGACAAAGCCTTCTTTGCCATTTCCCTCAACAATGGATTCTACCGGTACAAGGGTGTAACTTCGGCTCTGCGTCGGAACGAGCGTTACTTTGGCGAATAAGCCAGGCGCAAACCTGGCTGAGCCTGGATTGATACGGACCTCTACTTCGTATAGCTTGTTAACAGGATCAGCAGCCTGGGCCAGTTCGCTGATAGTGCCATTAAACGTTTGGCCAGGGTAGGCTTCAAGCATAATGCTGGCGCGGTTACCCAGACGCAGCCGCGCCCAGTCTTTGTCGGATACGCCTACCCGCACGACCCAGTCGCTCCGCCGATTCGACGAAATCTGGTAAACTGAAGCGCCCGGCGATATGTATTCTCCCGCGTTGGCAACTTTACGGGTTACGGTACCGTCGACGGTCGAGTGGATTTGGGCGTAACTGCGGTTGAACTGTGCGATGGTCAGATTTTGCTTGGCTACGTTCGTGCCGGTAGTTGCATTCTGGAGCTGCTCAAGTGTTGCCGCTGTATCGGCGTAGAGACTTTTTACGCGGCCCAGATCGCGGTCCGCCTTCTCGTTAGCCAGTTGCGCCTGACTTACCTGTGCATTGATTTCGGTTAGGTCGAGCGTAGCCAATAACTGGCCTTTACGAACTGACTGGCCTTCTTCGACAAACATGCGATCGACAATGCCACCAACTTTGAAGGACAGCCTTGCTTCCTGCGCTGAAGAAACCAGCCCAGAGGCTACGACGGGTTCTGCCCGTACGACCGTACTAATGGGCGACAGTTTAACAGGTACGATCGTTTCATCGGCCGATTCAATTGTCGCTGTTGTTTTTTCGGCTTTGCTGCCGCACGCCCATACGGTAATGAGCAGTGAAAATGATAATAGAATAGAAAATGCTTTCATGGCTATGACAGGAAAGAAATGAGCAGGAGGGTGTTGAAACTAAGTAGCAGACACAACGGGGAATAAAATTTCGTATCTAATTCGGCAAACCGACTGGTGCGTATTCGCTTAAAAAAACCGACGTAGTAAAAGTCGCCGACAGCACGTAAGAGGAAAATGCCGGTTAACAGCCAAAGACCGTAGTGATTTAACCAGTCAGGCATCCATGAATCGGCTATTGGAAAACGACCAATACGAGCTAAATAAAATAGAGCCATACCCGCAAAAATGATTGCCACATTAAACGTAGCAAATCGTCCTGGCTGAAACGCTTTTGTACCATTGCGCTCGGGTAAAGCAGCCTGGAGCCCCCAATGACCACCTAATCCCCAGTAAAAATGGATACCGCTGATTGACAGCAAGATGATTGAGTTAATAAAGGCCGGTATCATTAGCTCAGTGGGATAATTTATCATAGGACATACTTCATTGACTGACTGCCACGGCGCGATCCAGCGCAGCTCGTTTTACGAGTATATCCATACGGGCGAGCGAGTGCTGGATTTGGGCTGTTAACCGGTCGTTCTGGTAGCGTAAAAACTCGATCAGCAAGGATTGACCATTACGATATTTACTATCGATGACGCGGAACGTTTGGTCTGCATTTAAGACCCCACTTTGCGTCGCAGCCAAGCTTTCAGTCGCTGCGTCGAGATCATAATACGCTTGCAAGACCTGTAGCTGAATCTGCCGCTGCACTTCGGTAAGCCTTGTTTGCAGCACATCTGTCTGAATTTTAGCCTGCTGGATCTTTGAGCGCTTTTCGTAGCCCCGGAACAAATCCCACTGCAAACCAAACTGCCCTACTACGTATGCCTGGTTTTGAAAAGTATAACCGAACCCCTGAAAGCCTGTGTTGGCGCCGACATAAACGTTAGGGATTTTGGCATTGGCTTCGTTCAGCTTCACGGCCGTTCGGGCAGCGTCCAGCGAGCCATTCAACTGAGCCAACTCCTGCCGACCACGTAACGCGGTCTGTTGCAGATCGGCGAGGCTTTCTTTCGATTCCGGCAGGATTTTTGTAAGCAGTGAATCGACTTCGACAGGCGCGGTTAATTCGCGATTGAGGAGAAAATTGAAATAAGCGCGGGCCGTTTCCCGATTTTTTTCTGCAACGGCAAGCTGCTGATCTACTTTGCTGACTTCGTATCGGGCAGACGTTACGACCTCTTTCGTCGCTGTATTGTTAGCGACTAGTTTTTCGTTTAAGCGGGTCAACTGATTCAGTACGTTACGTGAATTCTCGAAGATCCGAATCGCGTCGAGCGTTTGCAGATATTGGTAATAGGCCGTTGAAATGGTATACCGAAGTTCGTTCTGGACAACACGCCTACGCGCTTCCTGGGCCGAGAGTAATTGTTTCTGAATAAGGTAATTGTACTGAATATCTGTGTTGAATAAAGCGTATTGAACCGTGAATTTTGTGTCGTGAAAGTTGTTTGGAGCCAGTAGCTCATTCACGTTAGGGATATTGGTTGGAAACCGTTCCGCACCGATGATCTGATTAAGGGTTCTATACGCCGGATTGAGTAAATCGCCCACCGGAAATTCCAGCCGACGCCCGCCTGCTGCCAGCGAATAAGTCGGGTTGAAAGCAATACGTGGATAAAACAGCGACTTCGCCTGATTGACCGATTCACTTACCCGACTAATTTCCAGTGATTCCTGTCGTAGGGCAAGATTACTGGCTAACCCTTCGCGAATGTAATTCTCCAGAATAAGTGATGGACCTGATGGCGATGGTTGTGCCCATGCGGATAAGGGCAATCCCACTAGTAGTAAAAGAAAATATCTGGCTATAGGTATCATAACCGTGTATTAGTTAATGAACACTGTTTAGTATACGGATAAAAAAATTACAAGCCCTTTTTTATCGTATTTAGAAATAAGTTAAATGTCTCATCCACAAGTGTTTTAACATGTTCTTCGCCAAACATGCTGAGTCGTCTACGCAGATGCAAAGCAGCTAAGCCATGAACTGAACTCCATATCATTAGGGCGGCCTGCTCGGCGTCAGGGTGTTTGATCGTGCCTGTATCAATGCATGCCTGTACAATCTGTTGGAGTATGCTGAAAGCGCGGTCGCCATCATCCCAAATGTCTTCACGGCACTCAAGCGCATCAATTGGGGCAGTCATAATAAACATCAGGTCGTATAGCTCAGGGTTCTCAAAAGCGAAACGTAGGTAAAGCCGTCCCATCTCAATGAGTTTATCCATAGGCTGCTCAATTTGTTCGATGGGAGCGAACTCCTCAATCATCTTCGTGAACGCCGTTTGGTGTAGAGCAAAAAAGAGCTCGTTTTTGTCCTTGTAATACAGATAGATTGTGGCCGGGCTGTATTCTATTTCATCGGCAATATTGCGGATGCTAACCTTGTCGAATCCATTCTCTAAAAACAACTTTCGGGCAGCGTCAAGAATTAACTTCCGCATTTCTTCCCGCTCCCGCTCTTTCCGCTCTACGATTCCCATCACCTATTTGTTATCGATGCAAACTTAATGAACAGTGTTTAGTAAACAATAGTTGTTCATTATTTTTTCAGAAGATTTACTGGTAACTGCGGTGAATGCTCAGATCATCTGTTAGATGATTTACGTCTTCGCCACCAGAAAGAGTGCGAGAAAGAGAGGTTTGGTTGAGTAGGGACGCACTCTGTAATCATGGAATTTTATGGGAGCTGAAGCAATTGATCAGTAGCATAGTCCAATGTCCCGATAGGAGAGTAGGTATACGATTGATAGTCATTTTCTGACATTTTCCTTGGAGAACTAAAATTTGCTAATAATCTTTGTAATTCTATAGCACTTGTAGGGAATAAGGTCGTCAAGTAAAGTCAGCTAGCTGGCTTATTTCTTTACTAAATAAATCTATTTAGTAGATAGATTATAAATAGTTATATGGCTGATTTCATTTCCTTTTATTGGTGCACATGATTTATCTGGCTCATGTCAATTACAAACAGTTTAGCTTGCCAACTACTTACTAAGCGCTTTTACGCCATTTTCTAGTTGAACTTTCTGAACAACTGTACAATGATAGTAGAGATGGTAAATGAAGTAGGGGAATTTCGGAGAGTAATTATTAAAGACCACCAACCTGTTGGGCTCTACAGCCCTTTGTAACTGGCGAGCTGGCTCCTTTTTTCGCCTGACTTTTCGGAGATTACTCAGTTAGATGAACTTCTTAACGGCTTGCCAGAGCAAGTACATACTTAATCAAACGAAAAAACGATGGATTCGAATCTCATATGTCCCGTTGATGGGGTACAGATTAATGAAGTAAAAGTGCGCCTGATTGCCGGATTTGTCTTGCTTACGACCCTGCTGTTTCTGCTGACAGGCTGGCTCCTGCTGCCTATACTGCTACTGGTTGATTTTAGCTTACGGAGTTTCAATCTGGGGAAGTACAGTCCGTTTGGGAACGGAGCAGACTGGCTCGTAAAAACAGTTCGATTGCCCTATAAAGCGACCGATCAGGCACCGAAACGATTTGCCGCCCGCATAGGTTTGTGCTTCAGTCTGCTGATTTTAGGCCTTCATCTGGCTCACGTATCGACTCTGTTTCCGGCTGCTATTCTAGCCGGTTTCGCGGCCCTCGAATCTCTGGTGGGGATTTGCGCGGGCTGCTATGTCTACACTCTCTATGTGCGCCTGTTTTCCAGAGCGGCTTAACTTGAGAGTTGTCCGGCTCGGTGTAAATGCCCTGTTCCCAAACGTATTATTCATTGACTGATCAATCAACACAATGCCACGGATAGCTCCACTTATTGAGGCCAAGGATTCTGCCGACCTGAAAGCGGCCTGGGCTCATCATATCGATACGTACCCTGGTTCGCGCATTACCAACATGAAAGCAACGCTGAGTCACTCGCCCTTAGCGTTCAACGTGTATATGCAATGGTATCCGCTGTATGAGGAGGTAAAAAAAATAGTTGGTGAACGGACAGCGTATCTGTTTGCGCATGCCATTTCTCAGGCGAGTGATTGCCCACTCTGCACGACCTTTTTTCGAAAAATTATAATCGAGCACGGGGAACGACCGGAGGACTTACATCTGACAAAGGCTGAGCAAGAGCTGCTCGCGTTTGGAGCGGCTATAGTCAGCAATCGGGGAGAGGTGTCCGATGCTCTGTACGAGCCCATTCATCAGGTGTATTCGGACGATGAGATTGTGCTGCTGGTTGCGTTTGCCGGACAGATGATTGCGACCAATCTGTTTAATAACGTACTGGACGTAACGATTGATGATTACCTGACTCCTTACAAACCGTTAACCCAATCAGCAACTCATGCCTAAACTAGTCGGAAAAGTCGCATTCATTACGGGCGCTGCCCACGGGCAAGGCCGGGCGGTGGCACTTGCTCTGGCAAAAGAGGGGGCCAGCATTGTTGCCTTTGACGTAGCGAAACCACTGAGCTATCCGGGGTATACACTCGGTTCTGAATCTGAGCTTACGTCGTTACAGCAGGAGATTGAATCCCTCGACGCCTGGTGTCTAACCATAACCGGAGACGTACGAAATGACCAGGATATCAGCTACGCTGTCGAACGAGCAATCAGCAACTTTGGCCGTATCGATATTCTATTCAACAACGCGGGTATTTGTGCCTATGGACTGGCACATGAACTTGCCGAAGAAGCGTGGGATGCGATGATCGACATCAACCTGAAAGGTCCCTGGTTGATAGCCCGACGTATTATCCCAGTGATGATCCGGCAACATGGGGGCGTTATTATTAACAATTCTTCAATTGCGGGGCTTCGGGGAATGAACCGACTGAGCCATTATGCGGCCTCCAAATGGGGTTTGGTGGGCTTGACCAAGTCCTGGGCAATCGAGCTGGCTCCGCATAACATTCGGGTGAACTCGATTCACCCCACCGGGGTCAACACGCCGATGAACGACGGGCTGGCCGAACTGGAAGGTGCAACCACGCAGGAAATCGCCGAGCGGTCGGCAGGCAATCTGCTTCCAGTTCCCTGGGTAGAGCCGGAGGACGTATCAGCAATGGTGCTTTATTTGGTTTCAGACGAGGCTCGCTACATCACCGGATCGCAGTTTGTTCTGGATGCTGGCTTGCTGACCAGGTAGTTATGTCATTTAGTTTGGCTAAGGTGTGCAGCAGGCCGATCCGGAATTGCTATACCGAATCCCTGGCGAAGAGCCACGCGAGCCGCATGGTAACCACACATGCCGTGAACCCCACCGCCTGGTGGTGTAGAGGAAGAGCAAATAAAAATTCCGGGTGCTGAGGTTTCGTACGGCGACAGGGTTATGACCGGGCGAGTGTAAAGTTGGGTAATGTCGAGGATACCGCCATTGATATCACCGCCAACGTAGTTGGGATTATAGTGTTCCAATTGAACCGTATTCAACGTGTGTCGGGCCAGAATACGGTCGCGGAAGCCCGGTGCAAATCGTTCAACCTGCTGCTCAATCGCATCGGTACGGTCCAGCGTTGACCCATTCGGTACGTGGCAGTACGCCCAGGCCGTATGTTTTCCTTCGGGGGCACGGGTAGTGTCGAATAAGCTCTGCTGCGCCAGTAGAACGAAGGGCCGGTCGGGGTGTTTTCCGGATGAGGACATTTGCTCCGTCTGAACCATCTCTTCGAACGTACCACCAAGATGCACGGTACCCGCCTGTCGACATTCAGGGGCGGTAAACGGAATGGGGCCATCCAGTGCCCAATCGATTTTAAAGACGCCCATCCCATATCGATACCGTTCCAGCTGCGTGCGATAAATCGTTGAAAAGCGGTCTCCAGCGATACGTAGCAATTGTTTCGGTGTAAGATCGAACAGCACAACGCGCGACGAAGGAATGTCTTTAAGTAATTGAACCGGTCGGTTCGTCTCGACAATTCCCTCCAGCGAGCGGAAATAGGAAGTCAACGCCTGCGCAATCGCCTGAGAGCCGCCCTTTGGGATTGGCCAGCCGTACCGATGACCGGCCGTCATGAGCACCAGCGCAATAGCTGACGTTGTGAGATTGGTTAATGGCTGAATAGCGTGGGCAGCCATGCCTCCCAGTAAGCCGCGGGCTTCGGTAGTCTGGAAGCGTTTAACCAGTTGCGTAATGGGCAAAAGTGCATCCAACCCAAAGCGAGCCAGATCGATCGGATGTTTAGGAAAACGCAGAGGTCCCAATATGTCAGGTGCCAGGTTCGGCCAGCGCTGCACTAACCCTTCAAAAAGGTTCAGATACGCCTGGTTGTCCAGCCCGAGTGACGCTGCCGTTTCGGCTAGGGAGGATGTTAACGCAGCAGCCTTCCCCGTATCGAATGGATGAGCGCACAAGATCGGCGGGTTAATGTATTCCAGACCATGTTCGGCTAGAGGCAGTGTCTGAAAAAAAGGCGAACCGAGAGCCATCGGATGGATAGCCGAGCAAACATCGTGCGTAAAACCCGGTAGCGTCAACTCCGCTGACCGTAAACCTCCACCAATGGTTTCTTTAGCCTCCAGTACGAGTACGGATAATCCGGCTTGTTGAAGCGTAATGGCGGCACTCAAGCCGTTCGGGCCTGAGCCAACTACTACTGCATCAAATTCTGTTTTCGCCATGTCTCAGGGTTCGGGTTTAAATAACACCGAACCATCTGACTTAATTCGCCAGGCCGTGATCGGATTGAAATGATAGCTGATGGTGTCGCCACGGGCCGCAAATAGTTGATTCAGGGTAGGCTGAAGATAACCCGTCTCGTCGGTCACGCGGCTCAGAATCTCCGTTTCAACTCCGTTCCAATTCCATACGTAGCGGAAGGCCGTGTGGGCTTTATCCAGAATCGGTTCCTGAAGCGTAGCCAATTGCCAGGATTTCCCCGCATCCGTGCTGACCTCTACCCGCGCTACTTTACCGCGACCGCTCCAGGCAATCCCCCGAATTTCGATCCAGCCTTTTTCAACCGTTTTCGGATAAGCCGGGAACGTAATGATCGACCGGGCATCGATATCGAAACTGAATTGTCGGTACTTGCCCGGGCCGTCGCTCCGGCGCACCGGTTCGGCGCCTTTGATTGGTTCGGTATATTTTGAGGTTTCTTCGCGGGTCATAAACGGCTGATCCGACAGCTCGATTCGACGTAGCCATTTCACAGACGTATTGCCCTCCCAGCCGGGCAGAAACAAGCGTACCGGATAGCCTTGCTCAGGACGTAGCGCTTCACCATTCTGGGCGTAGGCTACAATCGCATCGTCCCAGCCTTTTTTTACCGGAATGCTACGGGTCATAACAGCCGCATCGGACCCTTCGGCCAGAAACCACGTAGCGTTTGATTTAACGCCTGCTTCCCGGAAAAGCGTCGAGAGCTTGACCCCCGTCCACTCGCTTTGGCTGGTTAATCCACAAATGTCCTGGGGACTCATGGTTTCTTTGCCACTACGAAAATTACCCGAGCACTCCAGAAAAGCAATTCGCGAAACCGATGGAAAACGTTTTAGGTCCTCTACGGTAAACACCAGAGGCTTATCGACCAGCCCGTGGATCAATAATTCGTGTTTGGCGGGATCAATGGCCGGTACGCCCGCGTGGTGGCGTTCAAAATGCAGATCGGATGGCGTAATGATCCCGTAAAAATCCTGCAACGGCGACCGTGACGAAATATCGGACGGTTTTTTGACCACTTTTTCGAACGCAGAGCGGGTTCCAACTTCACCGGCCAACGTACCGATTTGTTTCGTTGGATCATCGGGGAGTAGTTCGCTGATCGATACGCCTTGCTGAATCGTTTTGCCCGATGCCGTCTGAACAAGCGCGACAACTGCTGTGGCCGCGCCCCCAAGCATCGCCCGGCGGGACAAGCGACCTGTAATCTGCTCCAGTTGAATGCGTTTTTTCGTCATTTTACTTGATTTCGGAGCCGCCTTTGCGATCGTCCGGAACGAACAGTTTCTGCGCAGGCATCACCACACGGGGAAGCGTCTGCGCATTGATGACGGTTTTTTCGTCGATGATGCCATTCGCCTGTAACAAGTACGCCGTCAGGTGATAGACTTCGTCATTGGTGAGTGAACCCGGCTGGCTAAACGGCATCGCCCGGCGAATATAATCGAACACGGTGGTGGCATACGGCCAGTAATTACCAATGGTTTTTTCGGGCCGTTTTCTACCCGGATTAGTCGTAGTCACCAGTGAACCGTTCGGGCCATCTACGCCCCCGGTACCGTGACAGGCCGCACATTTGGCCGCAAAAATCTGCTTGCCAGTGAGAACCTGTCCCTCACCAGCGGGTAAGCCTTTTCCATCCGGTCGTACGTCAATATCGAGCCGGGCGATTTCGGCTGCTGTAGCCGGTCTCCCGAATCCAAAATGAGTCGGCAACGTATCAACTTTGGCTATAGGCGAAGTCCGTCTATCTTCACCTATTGTCTGAAAACGGCTAGTCAACATCACCAACAAGAAGGCACCCGGAAGCCAGAGACTGTATAAGTTCATGCTGTAAAATCAAAGACTAATACGTACCGGCATTCAGTGTACTTTTCGACAGGGCGTAGGGCCGATCGACCCGATCCAATACGACGTAAATTGAATCCTTGTTTTCGTTAATACCCGTCAGAATAACGTGCGATCCGTCGGTGGTCTGGTAATTTAGAATCATCCGCTTGCGTTTGCCATTTTCCATACGGGCTTCGGAGTTGATGCCTTTCGTCCGTCGGGTGGTGCGGGCAATGGCGTCAATTTTCGAATCTTCTGGTCCGATACTAGCCAGCGCAGTCGCCGGAATCCAGTTATCGGTTGATTTCTCAGATCTGGCTTTACGATTCGATTTGCCCTTTTTGTTATCTGATCCGGAAGGTGAATCGCCTTCACCCCGGCGTCCGTCGAACGGGCGGTATTTATCCTGCAGATACAAAACGTGACTGATCGGGTCAGCATCGTAATAAAAAACCCGCTGACCACCCGCTACGCCCGTCAACTCGAAGGTTCGGTTGAGGTCCCGCATGGGTGAGCCACCGCCGTTTGACAAATCCAGCGGCACGGCACGATTCACTTTATACGTTAGGGTCGACCAGTTTTCAAACGTAGCTTCCTGCCAGCGTACCGAATCCACTGGCGAATAAGGAATTGACTGATTATTAAGTCGAAACTCGGTTATAGCGTAGTTACCCCGAAGCTCCCGAATGCCTTTCTGAGCGGGCTGCTTGTACGGATCGTACCGGAAATTGAGGTATTGAATCCAGCCTAACAAAACCAGGAAAATGCCAATGGTGGCTGTTTTCAAACTAATGCGGACTCCCTGCTGCCACCGGTTTAAGCGGGGATAGAAATGCACGGGAATTGTGAACTGCTCCCGAATCAGGAGATTATACAGGTCCCGAACGTAGTATATCAGCAGGAAACCGGCCAGCAGCACGAAATAAGAACTGTAACCATGAACACCTCCATCATAAGCGAGATTAACGTAAACAATGTCCGCCAGCGCACCGAAGAGCAGCACAGAACCCCAGAACGTAGTGGCCCGGAAGAACAGCAGAGCACCCGCCAGCACTTCCACAACGCCGGTGAAGACCTCATACCAGGGTGCAATACCGATGGATAGCCAGTAAATTTTCTGCGCCGTTAGATCGCCGAAGTTGGTGTTGAGCAAGCCCAATGACGGATAGGGTAGTTGGGTTGGCATTAGTTTGGTAAAACCGAAGCCGATGATTCCGATGCCCGCGCGGTAGCGAACGACGACCCGAAGCCAGTAATAGAGCAAATTGTAATTACGTGGTTCCGCTTTTCGAAGGCGAACGATGGCCGTCCAGACCAGCCCGAGGACCGTAGTGACAAGCAGGATAAATACCCATTCCCCGTAGCCCATCCAGGCAGGCCACCAGTTTACGCGACCCAGCATGTTCGGCTGAAAGCGCGCAACGTCGTACAGGTCACGATAATGCAGGTGCAGCCAGTCGAGCGAGGTGACGTTTTTGTACCAATTCACGCCGGTTGGGATCGACATGACGATAAAGAAAATAAAAGCTATGCGGAACAGTATTTTCTGCCCGCTTGTCCAGTCGTAAAAGCGTTTGGGTGATCCAGCCGAAGAACCAGCTGTAGTAGCTTGTTGGGTAGGTTCGTAAATAGCGACCAGTTCTTCAGACGAGACCAGCCCTAAGTCTGACCGTTCAGGATTGATATTCGGAAGTGCCATTGGTACGTAATGGTTAGAGTTTGAGTATACCCCGCCGACCTGCTTTAGCTGCCTCGTGGAGCAAGTATTTTTTATCCAGTTTGTGAAGTACGGCGTAGACCGAATCCCGGTTTTCGTTCAGTCCCGACAGGATGAAGTCATTGTTACCGGCCTGGTTATAGCGTAGCGTCAGGGTTTCGTTCGGATAATTTGGATTGCGGTTTTTCAGCGTCAGTACGTGCTGAACCGAATCAACCTGATAGGTATAATAGTGCCGTCCTGCCGCCCCGGCTTCTTCGTATGTCCGGTCCGTGTCTGCCGAGTGAATCTGTTCGGTTTCCACCCGGTCGAGCAGAACGGGCCGATTTGATTTGATGCTGATCGTATTCCAGGTTTCAAAGACAACGTCCTGCCAGCGCACCGAATCCGTTTTCGAATAGGGGAGGGCCTGACCAGCTAGTTTAAATTTGGCCACGTCATAAACACCGGTAGCGCCCGATAAACCGGGCGTTTGGGGAAACTGGTACGGACCCGTCCGATAAGCCGCGTAGGTTTTGTAGCCGTACACGACGACGGCAAAAACGATAAACGCACTTTTTAACGCGAGACGACCGTAACGTTGCCAGGCTTCTGTTAGTACGGGTTTAAACCGGTTAGGTGCCGCCGGTTGCTCCAGCGAAACCAGTCGAAACAGCCGAACGGCGTCGAAAGCAAACAAAAACAGGGCATACGTAATGAGCAGAAAACTGTAGATATGCTCACCGCCTTCATAAGCCAGGTTCGACATGAAGATATTTCCCAGAAACGGAATGATGATCAACATAGCGATCGACGTCGTTTTCCGGTTCAGCAGGAGTAAGCCGCCCAGAATTTCGATCAGCCCCAGAAACGACTCGTAGGAAGGCACAATTCCCAGACTCATCGAAAATAATTTCCAGGCCGTAAAATCGCCGTAGGCGGTGTTGAGGTTGCTGAGGGAAGGCAGGGGTGCCTGCATCGGAAACAGTTTCAGGAACCCGTACGCCAAAACACCAATAGCCAGTCGATAGCGAAGAATGACCCGTAACCAATAATAGAGTTCGGTGTAATGCTGACGTTGTGGATCGCGGAATGACCAGACTATGGTGCCCACTAACGCAATGAGTGCGACAATGGCCCAGTTGGCAAATGTATCAGTAGGACCGAAAAAATGCGGAGCATAACGCGATAGGTTAAACAGGTCACGGTAGTAAAATCTTCCCCAATCAATCGTAAACAGATCATAATAGAACCGCCAATCGAGTGGAACCGCCTGAAGGATGAAATAAAGAAAAGCGAAGCGAAAAACGATCCGTTCGGCACTCGTCCAGGTTGAGAAAGTAGCAGATTTAGCTTCGGACATCATTATAATTTATTAAACTCAAGGTCTATAGATTTACTATTTTTATAGATATGGGTAGGCGTTCTTGCTGTGGTGTCGGGTTTGAACACCCGACACCACGATGGCATTACTTAGCTGGTTCGTTCGGGCGTGATGGCGGCTGGTTGATCACTTTACGTGCTTTCAGATCAAACTTCTGCCCTTTACCAAGAAAATAGAACGGCCCACCCGTGCTGTTTTGGCCCGATGGATATTTGGCACTGTTGGCAATCTGATTCGCTTCATAAATACCGACGTATGAGTTGCCAATCACATCGAATGAATTCTGTTGCACCACAATCGCTGTGCTTTCGTCGATGGCAATACCAAGTAATTCGGGGCGAGTTTTAATTACGTCAATCAGGTCGAACTGGCGGTTCCGGCGCAAAAAGTGCTGATCAATTGTCACATTGTGAATAAAATCCAGTCCCTGCGTATGATCGCCGATCATGATCGAGTTGCCTTTGGTATCGCCCCGAACCATAAACGAGCCCAGAATTGTTGCGCCCGCCGACGTACCACCAATAACCCCGCCCCGTTCCAGCACCGCCTTGAATTCTTTGTGAGCCAGCGTATTCAAGTATGAATCGGCCAGGCGCCAGTGACGACCGCCTACAAACCAGATACCCGTTGCGTTACGGACCGGCGCGACAAACGATTCCTGATTCGCCACTTTGGGATCGCGGGTGTGCAAAACGGTAATGTTTTTAACACCCAGACTAAGTAGCTTTTCCTTTTCGCGGGGAGCGCTCATTGCCGACGAATCTTCGCCCGCCGTTGGAATAATCACGATGTTGGCAGCGGCTGGACCACCAGCCAGTTCCAAGAATCGGTTCCAGATCTCGGGTCCCATGGTACCCCCGCCGACAATTACCAGCGATCCTTTTTCTGGACCTACCGTTTGGGGAGTCTGGGCATGAACGTAGCCAGCGAATAGTCCTAAAAAAAGGAACGTAGAAAAGACTTGTTTTTTCATCTCAATGTTTTGGTTATCAGTCAGTAGTTTTATCAATACTCGACTGTATAAAGTTAATATCCTTTATTCTGGGTAAGAGCTTTATCGGCTAATATTTCGCTGTTCGGAATGGGTAATACGTATTTGTTGGCATCCGTGATACCCAGCACAGCCGCCACCCGGCCCGTTCGTACCAGATTGAACCAGCGGTCGGTCTCGAAGGGAAATTCAACCTGCCGTTCGGCTTCGATGGCCAGCAGGAGAGCGTCTTTGGTAGAAGCCTGAGCGAGTGGTACGCCCGCCCGATCACGAACCGCATTCAGATCAGCGAGAGCAGTCGTTGTTTTGCCCAGCTGCGCGCGTGCTTCGGCACGTATCAGATACAGTTCGGCGATACGTATCACATACGCCGGATCGGTGCCAAGCGGTGTTCGGTAATAGAGTTTGCCGTACCATAGATTGCCGGGAGGAGCGGTTTGGGCAATCAACTCCTTGCGGTTGCCACCTACGTTCGGATTGTTCAGCAACGTAACCAGATTTGCGTTTGGTGCCCATTCGCGTCGACCGCTCAGGGCCGGCGGTAACCACCAGTTGTAATGACCATTCTTAAACGAATTCGTGTAGGCAATCTCGAAAATCGATTCGGACGTAGCGGCAGCGTTGTTGGCGAAGAAAGCATTGTAGGGTTTCGCCAGTTTGTAATTGGTGGCATCGTCGATGAGTTTACTGGCATAGGTTTCGGCCTGCTCCCATTCCTGCCGATATAGGTGATAACGCGAACGTAACGCCCAGACGGTTTTCCGGGTTACTTTGTTGCGATTGGTGGTCGTCCCCAGCAACGGTTCGGCCGCGGTCAGATCCTTTAGCACCTGTGCATACGTATCATCGACGCTACTACGGGTTATACCGGTATTGTCGGAGGGTGTGTACGTCGGTTTTAGGATCAATTGAACCCCGCCCCAGCCACGAACCAGATCGAAATACGACAACGCCCGTAGCGCGTAGGCTTCGCCCTGAATCTGAGCCTTTCGATCCGCAGTTAACTGTGGATCGGTTAGTGCCGGAACTGTTTCGAGCAGATAATTTGCCTGCAGGATCGTCCGGTAAATAGCCTGCCAGGCTGAACCTACGTAGCCGTTATCCGCCGTTAATTTCCGGGACGTAATCTCCTGCGGAGCCGATTGGGAACCCGTCCATTGAATATCTCCACCGGATAGATAGGACAGAGACGGATAGTTGGAGCCGTAATACCCATCGCTGCCTAACCGGTTGTAAAGACCATTGACGGCAGCTTCGGCGGTACTGGCGTTGGTGATTGCCTGCGACTCATCGACCTGCAATTCGGGCTGCACATCTAAAAACTTCTGGCAACCCGTAAACAAAAGAAGAAAAGGAATCAGTTTAAATGTATTTCTCATGGGAGTTGATCGTGTCGGCCTGGCTATATACTAGCCGACACGAGTCTAAATGTTAGAGAGTCAGATTAAGACCGAACTGAGCAGTCCGGGGTTGAGGGGGCGTACCTAAGTCGTAGCCCTGAGTGGTCGGATTCCCTGTAACGTTTACTTCAGGATCAGGTCCCTGATACTTACTGACAAGCCACAGATTGGAGCCATTGTAATAGACACGCGCCGAAGAAATACCAACTTTGCTTAGGATCGCTTTGGGGATCGTGTAGCCAAATACCACTGAATTAAGCCGGATAAACGAACCGTCTTCCACAAAGCGACTGGTGGGACTTAGGTTGTAATTGTTACCGATGGTCATTACACGCGGAACATCCGTAATGTCGCCTTCTTTCTGCCAGCGATTCAACTGGTTTTTGTTAATGGCCCGCCGGTCGTCTCGAGTACCGCCCGATTCATGAAAAAACCGGTTGTTGTTGAAGACTTTATTGCCGGAACTGAAATTGAAGAAAACCGACAGATCGAACCCTTTGTAGGAGAACGTATTGTTCAGACCGCCGAAAAGTTTCGGTAAAGCGCTGCCGTAGAATTGCTTATCCGCTACGGTAATCTGACCATCTTTGTTTACGTCTTCATATACGGCATCGCCCGTTTTCGGATCGACATACAGTTGCTTGTAGACGAAAAAGGCGTGAAACGGTTGGCCTTCCGCCATACGCTCGGTCGCGTAGCTGGCATCCACTGGAATCGAGAGTCGCTCGATTCGGTTTACGTTGCTGGCGATGTTAAAACTGGTATTCCACTGGAAACCGCTTTTGTTGAAGTTCAGAGAGTTGATCGCAAACTCAAGACCGCGGTTGCTGATTTCGCCATCGTTGCGGTAGATGCTGGCAAAACCCGAACTCTGCGCCAGCGGTACCTGAAGCAATAAATCGTAGGTATACTTCGAGTAGGCATTGATTTCCAGCCCAATCCGGTTGTTGAACAAGCCGACGTTCAACCCCACGTTCGTTTGTCGGGTGGTTTCCCATTTTAATTCCGGATTCGCCAGTTGAACGGGTACCGTACCGGGATTATCCTGGTAGTTATTGCCCCCGCCCCAGAGCCCGCGGGATGCGTAGTTGTCGATGCCATTCTGATTGCCGGTCCAACCGACGCTGGCCCGGATTTTTAGATCACTCAGGAACGTAGCATCCCGCAGAAAATTCTCCTGTTTCAATTGCCAGGCTACACCAGCGGAAGGAAAATAGCCCCAGCGATGACCTTGAGCGAATTTTGATGAAGCATCGGCCCGCAGACTGGCTTCAAAAAAGTATTTCCGGGCGAAGTTGTAATCGATCCGTCCAAAGAAAGAGGCCAGGTTGTACTGGTTCCGGTTCGACGATGACGTAGTGACTGACGCCGACGCGATCTGTTTAAAAGCGTCCGACGGGAAATTCGTTCCCTGTGCCAGCGTCTGGGTCGATACGTTACCCTGGAACGTGTTACCTGCCAGCACACCAACAGTATGCAGTGAACCAAACGTTTGCCGATAGGACAGCGTCTGTTCGTTGATCCAGATCGTATTTTTACTAACGCTTGATGTGGCTAACCCTTTACTGGCACTGCCTCGGTTGGTAAGCGTGTTCCAGTATTCGTATTCATTGTAGTCGTTGTAATCAATACTCCAGCTACTACGGAATTTTAAGTTGCTCAGAATATCATACTCACCGTAGATATTGCCGATGTAGCGCGTACTGGTCGAGTGCATATCCGTGTTGTTGATCAGCACGTCGAGGTTATCGAACCCGGCCCACTTGGCATACGTACCATCCGTATTGAACTTGGGCAGATAGGTTGGTGTATGAAGTGCCGCCTGGAGAATACCGCCCTGTGGTCCGTCACCGACACGGGCGTTAGTCCGATTCGATTGCGAAAAGATGTTACTCGTACCGATCCGGATCTTATCCGTAATGTCCTGGTCCAGGTTTAGTTTGAAGCTGGCTCGTGAGAAGTCGTTCGTCCGTAGCGTAGCCTGCTGACTTGTATAACCACCGCCCAGGTAAAAGCGCGTTTGCTTCGTTCCGCCCGACACCGCTACGTCATAATTCTGCAAAGCGCCTGTCCGGAAAATATCGCTTAACCGATCATAGGTGGGTTGTTCTTCGGGTAGTCCACGGCCACCCTCCGAAACCGGTCGGAATGGACGCGTTGCCGCTGGCTTACCATCATTAACCCAGGCTTCATTGATGATCGTCGCATGCTCAGGGCCGGTTACCAAATCCCAGAGTTTGGGCGCCCAGGCTTGTCCGACTGAGGCATTCAGCGTCACTTTCGTCTTGCTGTTATAGCTACCTCGTTTGGTGGTAATCAGCACAACGCCGTTGGCCGCCCGGGCTCCATAAATAGCCGTTGCTTCCGCATCTTTCAGAATCGAGATGGATTCAATATCGGCGGGGTTGATATCCGCCAGTGGATTGTTGGACTGTCCCTGGGTCGTTATTTTTTGTAATGACAGGTTATTAACAAATACACCATCCACTACGTAAAGTGGGTCATTGCTGGCATTGATCGAGGTTGTTCCCCGAATGCGAAAGAAGATACCGTCACCCGGTACGCCCGTATTAGCCGCCACCTGAACACCAGCGGCCCGCCCCTGCAATTGCTGATCGAAACTGGCTACCGGACGATTTTTGATTTCCTCGGCATTGACCTGACTAACCGAGCCAACCAGGTTTTTACGGTCCTGGGTACCGTAACCAACCACCACCACTTCGCTGAGTTGGGAAGCTGATTCCTGTAAGGTAACGGTCAGCGTAGAGGTCGAGCCAATTTTTACGGGAGTCGTCTGGTAACCAATCGCTGAAATAACCACCTCATCCCCGGCGCGCGCTTCCAGCGTAAAATGACCTTCTGCATCGGTCGTCGCTCCTTTCGTTTGGTTTTTCAGCACTACGTTTGCACCTGGCAACGGTTCGCCAGTATTGGTTCGGATCGTGCCTGACACGTGAGATGCAGTTGATTGGGCCAGCAGTCCTCCATAGGAAAGCAGCCAGATAACGCCTGCAAATAAAAGTTTTTGCATTATTTTGTTTTGGTTATGTGAAAAAAGAGACCGGTCCGACGCTTTGGTTGCCAGAGCCTTATTGTTAGCCAGCCGGAACGGCCGGTCCGACGCTTTGGTGCCGCCGTTTCGGTTTTTTTATATATGCAAAGCCCAGGGTCTATGCATAGACGTTACGTTAGTTGTTCATGAGATTCTTGCAGACTCACAATGCCACGGACCGAACGGAGTCGCTGCGTTAAGTTGTACACAGGCATCATACTGTGCCGGATTTGAATCGTTAATACACCATTTGCTCGTATACCATCAGCCTCAAAGGAGAGGGTACGAATGGCGAAGGATTCGTCTTGAGGAACGGTATTGGCGATGTCACTGACAAAATTCACCCGATCGAAACCGGCGATATAGTAGGTCACTCGCACCGTCTGCTCATAATTCGCTCGATGTGAACCTGGATTTACTGAAGACATGATTAAACCGAATGGGGAAATAATGATGAAGCAATGTCTTATGAATTCTATCGATTATGTAGGTTAAAATTACTTACTTGCTTATTGATTACTTGTTCATTTTAAAGATCAGGGAGGTTGGCTAATACCAGCAATAGTTGGCTAAATACCCTTTATCAATCAGTGATTACGAACCATATTATCGACAAGTCTCTTTAATGAATAGACAAAGGTGAATAGTCAAATTTGTATTTACAAGTAAAAGGTAGTAAAATGATAATCAATTAGTTAGCTAATAGTCTATCGAGAATTAGGAGTATATCGAACGATAATAAGTCAAAATACTCAGCTTTGGATGTAAGAAATGAAAGCTAAAATTTAGAGCGTGAGCCAGTTGAGAGTTTAGGAAGGTGGCTACAGAGAGTAGAAGACCTACTCATTGAAAAGAAAGGAAAAATTATGGTTGGTGGCTTAATCCATCTAGTGCTCGGCTCAAAGCTCACCATGATACATGGAGAATGAGTAGCTTACAAACAGACAGATGCAGAGGTAAAGAGCGAGGTGGTAGGAGGGAGAATAGATCTTTATCCTCAATGGCACTTAAATTACTATAGGCAATTCAATTTAGCCTGACACGTCGGGTTAGCAACACTTTCCAGTCTATTTTAAGTAGAAAATACATTGTCTATAGAATTAGAAGAATTTAGAATAAACCATTTTATATTTGGAGCGAAACTCTCATTACGACCATTTGCCGTATTTATAACACATCGAGCTAATGATTTCGAAGAAAGCAAAGTATGCCATTAAAGCCCTTAAAGTGCTTACCGAGGAATACCGAAAAGGACCCGTTCTGATTGCCACGATTTCTGCCAGAGAAAACATTCCCAAAAAATTCTTGGAAGCAATTTTACTGGAACTACGTAATCACGGTATTCTACAAAGTCAAAAAGGAAAGGGAGGAGGTTACCTCTTGCGGGTTGGACCGGAGCGGGTCAATCTGGCACAGGTTGTGCGCATCATTGATGGACCTATTGCCCCTACGCCCTGTGTTTCCTTAAATTTTTATGTACGCTGCGACGACTGTAAGGATGAGGAAACCTGCGCCATTCGACCCATCATGCAACAAGTTCGCGATGCGAATCTGTCAGTTTATGAAACAACAACTCTACAAATGCTGGTAGATTCAGTTAGAACGTAGACATTGCTATAAATGTGTACTACTAATTGAGTCGCGGTAGTGGATCAGTGGACAGATATTAATATTATCGCTACATAGCCTCGTTATTTTACATTTCCTTACGGCTAATTGACAGAGGCCACTTACCGTGTTGTTCTGAGCTAACTACTTCAGTGTCCTAAAAGCGCATTAAGCTCGTTTAGAGGATATAATCCATCCGGAAAACTTTACCGAAAAATTTGGAAGCGAGTACCATCCACTTCTTTCTTTGTAAATTATACTAAATCAATAGATTATAAGTACTAATACTCTATCTAATATCAGGACTATTTCGATTAATGAGCGTAAACAAAAAAAAGCGTTCCGAATAGGTAAACCAGAACTGATTATGACTCTGGAATTTGTCAACGGGTGGGGCGCAACTCTCTAGTCGTTAAAGACCGCCAATCCCTTGTCCGACAGATCATAAGCGTGATTTCTAAGAAAAAGAATAACCAAAATCTTCCTAACCGCTCAATGAAAAAAAATCTATCTCCTCTACGAACAAATCTTCTGTTGTGCCTGCTTGCCTGCGGGTATTCTGGATGGTCACAGCTTATTTCCACGGGCAACGTATTGACGGCCAGAGCTACCCCTATCAGCCCCCTGCAAAACAGGATATCCACCATTATCCCTGCTACCGAAGTGGTTACCGGAAAGGTGACCGACGAACGGGGTGAAGGCCTGCCGGGCGTCAACGTATTGATTAAAGGCACAAATCAGGGCACCACAACCGATGCATCGGGGGCATTTAAGCTGACGGTTCCCGACGGGGCCACTACGTTGGTATTTTCGTTTGTCGGCTACCTGTCGAAGGAAGAGGTGGTCGGTAACCGAACTGCATTACAGGTGGTGCTTACCACGGATACTAAAGCCTTGAAAGAGGTTTTGGTGGTTGGCTACGGTACGCAACGGGCGCGTGACGTAACAGGCTCCGTTGCTTCCATTAACCAAACCGCCATTAAAGACCTGCCGGTTTCGACTCTCGACCAGAAAATGATTGGCCAGGTGGCAGGGGTGCAGATTCAACAACCGTCTGGGTCGCCGGGCGCTGGTACGTCGGTTCGGATTCGGGGAAGTGGTTCGCTTGGCGCGGGAAATGAGCCCCTCTACGTAGTAGATGGAATGCCCTATTCGTCGGGTCTGAACCAAAGTCTAAACCCACTGCTGCTTATCAATCCGAATGATATTGAGTCTATTACTATTCTGAAAGATGCCTCATCGACAGCCATCTATGGGTCGCGCGGCTCGAACGGGGTTGTCATGATTACGACCAAACAGGGCCAGTATAACAGAACGCAGGTGACGGCCAGTGTGATGCGAGGTGTGCAGCAGGTCCCGATGAAAGGACGCCCCAAACTGATGAACCAGCAGGAATACATTGATTTTCAGCGTAACCGCATCGACATCGCCGTTCGCCGGACCGAAAACCGCGAACCGACCATCAATGATTATCCAGTCGAGTACCGCAACCCTGAACAACTGGTCGGCAAAGGCACCGACTGGTATGATCTCTTACTGCAGGCTGCGCCCATTCAGGATTACAACGTGAACATCAACAAAGGATCGGAGGATTCGCGGTTGAGTATCGGGCTGGGCTATTTTAAACAGGATGGCGTATTGAAGTATACGGGCGTGGAGCGCTACAGCGCCCGCCTGGGCCTCGAATCGAATTTAGGTAAGGCGATTAAAGTAGGGGCTTCGCTCCAGCCGACGTTCATTATCCAGAACCGTACCAATACTAACACTAGCCGCGAAGATGTGATTGGGGTAGCCAACTGGGCCAACCCGGTTCTGTCGCCCTACGATGCCACGGGTAATCTGGTTCCTTACCTCACGTCGCCACAGAGCAAGTATCATTCGGCCTGGAGCTTTGCGAACCCGTTGTTCGTACTTCGGGAAACTACTCAATCGCAACGCCAGTTTCAAAACCTGGGAAACGCGTTTGTCGAGTGGAACATTATTCCGAATCTGACGGCTCGCACCTCGCTCAACACTATCTGGTCGACGTCTAAGTTTTCTCAGTACATACCAAGCATAGTAGGAGGGCCCAACCGCCCGCCCGCGGCCGGAACGGGTAGCTCGATCAATTGGAACAGTGAGACCTTCAACTGGCTTATCGAAAACACGCTGACTTATAAAAAGACGGTCGGGAACCACCGGATCGATGCCCTGGCCGGGTACACTACCCAGAAAAGCTCAACTAACCGAATAGATCTGACGGCCGGCCCCTATCCCAATGATTTGGTACAGACCATTAATGCGGCCCCGACCATCAATGCGTGGGGACAGGCCGTTAACGAATGGAGCATCATATCGTATCTGGGACGTATTAACTACGGTTTCAAAGACAAATACCTGCTGACAGCCACGCTACGTTCCGATGGCTCCTCGCGGTTTGGTTCGCAGAGCCGGTACGCTACGTTCCCCTCGCTGGCTGGTGCGTGGCGTATTTCGGAAGAAGATTTTCTCAGGAATAACCGCTACGTTAACAGCCTCAAGCTGCGGGTGAGTTACGGACGTAGCGGCAACAACAACATCGGTGATTATTCGCACCTGGCGTCCATCAACCCCGGTTCGTATGTGTTTGGCAATACGCAGGTTACGGCTTCATACGTGGGGCTGTCCAACCCGTATCTGACCTGGGAAGAATCGGAACAGGTCGATGCTGGGCTCGATGTGGAACTACTGAATAGCCGCGTATCGCTGACCCTCGATTATTACAACCGTACCAGCAAAAACATGCTGCTGAACGACGTCATTCCGGCCATTACGGGCTTCAATACGCAGGTGGTCAACAAGGGGAATGTGCGGAATCAGGGGGTTGAATTATCGCTGGGTGTGCGTCCGCTAGTGGGGGAATTGAAATGGGACGTTAACGCGAACATTGCTTTCAATCGGAACAAAGTCCTCGCCCTGAACGACAACGGCGACCGAATTTTATCGGGCAATAACGACAGCAACCCGACGCACATTACGGTAGTGGGTCAACCCATTGGTCAGTTCTTTGGCTTTGTGCTCGAAGGCGTCTATTCCGATGCCGACATCGCCGATCCGAATCTGATCAAAACGCAGCAGGTATACGCGGGAAATCCGAAATACAAGGACGTCAACGGTGACGGCATGATTAACGACTTTCTGGACTATACCATCATCGGCAATCCACATCCCAAATTTACCTACGGCCTGACGAATAATTTGACCTATAAACGGTTCAACCTCGGCTTCATTATCAATGGGCAATACGGCGGACAAGTGATGAACGGCTTGCGGCAGACGGTCGATAACTTACAGGGCTTTTTCAACGTCCGGCAGGAATGGGTAAATCGCTGGCGGAGTTCGTCAAATCCGGGAACCGGTATGCTGTATGGCGTACCGAAACTGACGCCAAGCTGGGGGCACCGGGTTAATACGTTATGGGTCGAGGATGCGTCGTTCCTGCGTATCGCCAACGTATCACTGGGCTACTCCTTACCGGATAATCTGGTCAAAAAAACGGGCTTCATCAGTGGTTGCCGATTCTATCTGACGATTCAGAATCTGGCCATGTTTACCCGCTACGAAGGTGCGAATCCCGAAGGTCAGTCGCAGAGTATCAATAACACGCTGGCGCCGGGTTTCGATATGTCTTCCTATCCATTGGCCCGCACCACCTCAGTTGGACTTAATCTGCAATTCTAACGCTATACTGGACTTGTCATGAAATACATAATTGCTACGTTTATCATACTAATGCTCTCGGGTTGTAACAAGAGTTTCCTGGAACTATACCCGAAAGCCACCCTGAACGAAGGGAATTTTTACCAGAGCGAAGTTGAATACATTCTGCTGGCTAACGGTTGCTACGTTCCGATGCGGGATTACGAAAAAGCATACCATTGGGTTTTGGCCGAGCTAATTTCCGACAACGCCAGTTTTCAGAACAATACCCGCATTGGCGAAGCGGCTCGTGGGGTCATTGATCAGTTCATTCTGGTATCGGATAACGCTACGTATTCCAACTTCTGGAACCTGTCGTACAATGGCGTCACCCGATGCAATAAACTACTGGCCGAACTGGATCGTCCGAACGTAAACTGGTCGAAACTATCGTACAAAGACCGGTGTGCGGGCGAAGCACTGTTTCTGCGGGCGTTGTATTATTTCAACCTCGTCCGTCAGTTTGGTGGCGTACCGTTGGTGCTGACGCCGATTGCTTCGCTGGATGCCGTTGGCGTGAAACGGTCTTCGGAGCAGCAGGTTTACGACGCCATCATCAGCGATCTCAAAGAGGCTGCCAGCCATTTTGCCAAAGCGAACGACGTAGCGGAAGTCGGGCGCGCCAATGAAACGGCAGCTCTTTCCCTGCTCGGCAAAGTGTACCTGACCAGAGGCAATTATGCCGAAGCCGAACCCGTCCTGAAATCAGTGATTACAGCAGGAAAATACAGTTTACAACCTAACTACGCCGACCTGTTCAATCCTGCCAGTAAGGATACCAAAGAAACTATCTTCGCCATTCAGTATTCTGAAAACAGCGCGGAACTGGCCAATCGGTTTATTTTTCTGTTCGCTCCGCATACGTCGGCTGGAGCAGTCACGAAGCGCCCAAATATTAATATCATTTCGGCGGGTTGGAATCAGCCGACCCAGGATTTAATTAACGCGTTTGACGCGGGTGACAAGCGGAAAGACGTATCGATTGCCTATTGGACAGGTGCCGACTGGGACTCGCAGGTGCGTCCAATTCCCTACTGCAATAAATACAAAGCCCCGGTCAGTGCACCCGATGATCGTTCTGGTGATAACCTGCCCATACTACGATACTCCGACGTCTTGCTGATGTATGCCGAAGTACTGAACGAGCAGGGTCGTACGGGCGAAGCGATTCCGTACGTGCAACAGGTACGTACCCGCGCTGGGCTGACAAATCCGTTGACCGGGCTGGACAAAACGGCCTTACAGACTCTGATTGCCAAAGAACGTCAGGTTGAGTTTTGCTTCGAAAATCAGCGCTGGTATGATTTGAAACGTACTGGAAAAGCCCTGGAGGTCATGACGGCCCACGGTAAACGGGAAAAAGCCAGCAAGAATTTTCTCTATCCAGAATCGTTTACGCTGAACGCGAACAAACTGCTGGCACCCATCCCGGTCATTGAAGTGTCCGTGAATAAATTAGACCAGAATCCGGGATATTAATCAAAAGCCAGGCCGCACAGCGGACCGTTCCGGCCTGGCCCAAACAAACTGATACGTTGTGAAGCGATCTATTACGTTACTTTTAGTCGTTGTGGCAGCCACAGCGCTACGGCCGCTGCCCGTTCAGCAGACAGTCCCAGCGACGCCCCCGAATATTATTTTTCTGCTTGCCGACGACCAGCGCTGGGATGCGTTAGGCGTAGCCGGAAATTCGGTGATTCAGACACCGAATCTGGACAAACTGGCTCGTGAAGGATTTTACTTTCAACGGTCTTACGTCACTACGCCCATCTGTGCTGTGAGCCGGGCCAGTATTCTGAGCGGCCAGTATGCTCGCCGACACGGAATCGTCGATTTTGCCAAACCGTTCTCCGATTCGGCGCTGGCGCAAACGTACCCGCTTGTGCTCCGTAAGCAGGGCTACCGGACGGGCTTCATTGGTAAGTACGGCGTGGGCGATGATATGCCTGCCAACCAGTATGACTACTGGAAAGGCTTCAAAGGGCAGGGGCAATACGCGGCTAAAGATGCGCAGGGAAAACTCATTCACCTGACCGATCTGATGGGTCAGCAAATGGACGAATTTCTGACGACCAATCCGAAAGGAAGGCCGTTCTGTTTGTCGGTGAGTTTCAAAGCTCCCCACGCGCAGGATGGTGCTAAAATCGAATTTCCTTACGCTGACCGGTTCGATGATCTGTATAAAGATCAGACGCTGAAACGCCCGGCGGCTTCGGCTGACAAGTACTATCAGCAATTTCCTGACTGGTTTCGGCATAACGACCAGAACGAGTCGCGTATTCGCTGGAGTCGTCGGTTTGCGAATGATTCGCTATTTCAGCAGATTACAAAATCGTATTTCCGACTCATTACGGGTATTGACGACGTCGTGGGAAATCTGCGCCGGTCGCTTCAGGAACGTGGTTTGGCGGAGAACACCATCATCGTCTATACCAGCGACAACGGCTTTTATTTTGGCGAATACGGCTTTGCCGATAAATGGTACGGCCACGAGCTTTCGATCCGCGTACCTCTCATCATTTACGACCCACGTCGCCCGAACTGGCATGGACGTACCACGAATCAATATACGCTCAACATCGACCTGGCTCCTACATTGCTAACGCTGGCCGGTGCGCCGATTCCAAAACGAATGCAGGGCCGTAGTCTGACGGAGTTAATGGACAACCGCGACAGTGGTGATGCGGCACACCGATCGCCCAAAATTCCGTGGCGGACGGAGTTCTTTTTCGAACATCTGGTGAATCTGCCGACGGTATTTATTCCGCAAACGGAAGGCGTATTGAGTCAGGATAGAAAATACGTGCATTACTTCAACTTGCGCGAGCCGACCGATTCCTACGAGGAAGTCTATAACCTGAAAACTGATCCGCAGGAACTAACCAACCTGGCCACCCTGCCACAGGGCAAATCACTGAAAAACACACTATTGCCAACCTTTAACCGACTCAAAGCTGCTGCTCAATAACGCCCATAATTAACTACGTTTATGAATCACTTCACCATAGGCGCGGCAAGTGCCTTTTTAACCGGCTGGATGCTCTGGCTTTCTCCCGCACCCATAAAGCCCACTACGTCGGTTCCGGCGGAAAATCGTAAACCCAATATTGTGATCGTTATGGCCGATCAGTGGCGGGCCGAGGCATTTGGGTATGCCGGGAATCGCGATGTGATCACCCCCAATCTGGACAAACTCGCTGGCGAGTCAACCAATGCCCGTTATTGCGTAGCATCGGTTCCTGTTTGCTCGCCAAGCCGGGCCAGTCTGCTGACGGGGCAACATGCGCATACCCACGGTGTATTTTACAATGACCGACCCCTCCGGAGTGAAGCCGTTACGTTAGCCGAAGTTTGCCAGCAAAACGGCTATCAGACGGGATTTATCGGAAAATGGCACATTAACGGAAGCCTGTCGAAAGATTACGCGCCGGGGCGAGTAGCGCCCATTCCAGCCAACCGTCGGCAGGGATTCGACTATTGGCGGGCATTAGAATGTACCCATAATTACAACGACTCCCCTTATTACAACGAAGTCAATACGCGGTTTGTCTGGCAGCAGTACGATGCCATCAGCCAGACGGATTCGGCCATTGCCTTTATGACCCGCAAACGTAACTCCCCTTTTCTGCTGGTGTTGGCCTGGGGACCACCGCATGACCCCTACCAAACGGCACCAAAAGAATACCGGCAGAAGTACGCTGGTAAATCCATTGCGCTACGTCCCAACGTACCTGCCAGCGATACGACCGATGCCCGGCGGGCGTTACGTGGGTACTACGCTCACATCAACGCGCTGGATGATTGCATTGGTCGATTGCAAAGTGCTCTAACAGGTGCCAATCTGGACGATAACACTATTTTTATTTTCACCTCCGATCACGGCGATATGCTGTATTCGCAGGGGGAGATTGCGAAACAGAAGCCGTGGGACGAATCCATCCGGATTCCGTTTCTGGTCAAATATCCTGCCGGACTCGGTCGCAAAGGCCGAACGCTGGACGTACCGATGACGCTGACCGACGTAATGCCAACGGTGTTGTCGATGAGTCAGCAGTCAATTCCGACGAGTGTTCAGGGGCGCGATTATGCTGCACTGATTCGGCAACCTCGCGCTCCGCGTCCCGACGATGCGGCCTTAATTGCCTGTATTGTTCCTTTTCACCAGTGGGGCTACGGCAAGGGAGGTCGCGAGTACCGGGGCGTTCGTACGTCACGCTATACGTACGTGCGCGACCTGAAAGGGCCCTGGCTTTTGTATGATAATGCACAGGACCCGCATCAGTTAACTAACGTAGTGAATCAGGCTAACATGGCTCAGACCCAGCGCCAACTGGAGGCCGTACTAACCAGGAAATTACAGGACGCCAACGACAGTTTTCTACCCGGTAACGTATACATGGAAAAATGGCACTATCCCTGGGCGACCGTCGATTCGGTAGGAAATCCCTATTATAGGTAAGAGATAGAAAAGCAGAATCTGGATTAATCGACTAGGGGCTAGTGCTTTTCAAAATAGTGCTTATAGGATAGGAGCCTGACTACATGCTATGGTCAGCAATCGCCAATGATAGTATGGTAATGATTGTTTCTATATAAATAAAGATGCTCAAATGCCGCATCAGATGAGCCTGGACGCGGCATTTGAGTATAAAGATTGCATTGAACAACTGGGTTGATAGAGAATAAACTTTTGGTTTTATTCTCTATTCATAGATTAGCCAATACTGATCTCTATCAACAGGCAATCGCTGAAGCCTACTCTGCCTTTGCCGATGGGTCTGTATGGCTACCTTTTTCCAGCTTGTTTCTAATCATAAGTCGTGTTTTTTAAGCGCTTATCTCATTACTCTTCTCAAGCCAAGTCATAATAGATACTCATCGGTGGCCAGACTAAAGCTATACTCTTAAATAGTGAGGCTGGTAGAATTAATCTTTCCTTCGAATTTGTTATCTAAAAACTAAACGGTAAAAAAATCAAATGAAACAAATTAAGAGTTGGTTGTTAACTGGGTTACTGGTTTCGTTACTGGCTCAATCGATTACGCTGGCACAAGTCACCCAGGGCTATAATTTGGGTGATGCTATCGCTGATTTCCACTTAAAAAATGTGGATGGTCGTACCGTATCACTGGCCGACTACCGAACACAGAAAGGGTTAATTGTTGTTTTTACCAGTAATCACTGCCCGTTTTCAAAAAACTACGAGGATCGGCTTATGGCATTGGATCGAAAATTTGCTCCGCAGGGCTATCCTATTCTGGCGATCATGCCCAACGACCCGGCTGCTTACGAAGATGATTCCTTTGATAATATGAAAGCCCGTGCACGCGATAGGAGTTATCCATATGCATACGTTATTGACGAAACTCAGTCGACAGCAAGAGCTTTTGGCGCTACACGTACACCGCAAGTTTACGTACTGAAACAAACGAACGGGCAATTTATTCTTGAATATGTTGGTACGGTAGATGACAGCCCGCAGGATAGTGCAAGTGCGCAACGCCGATACGTTGATGAAGCGGTCAGCAGTCTGCTCTCTGGCCGACCTGTGCAGTCTCCCATTACCAAACCCATCGGTTGTGCGATAAAATGGAAGTAAGAGAAAGTAAGAAATGATAAGCAGGGCAGGAAGAGCATTTGTTTTCCGTTCCTGCTTTTTTGGCACACCATTTGCCGAAGCAATCTGAAACAATTAAACTACACAAAACCGTTATGAAAAAGTCACAACTGATTATGACTCAAATCAAGCATGTTGCAGGAACCGTGATGTTGGTAGCCTCATTAGCACTATTACAAGCCTGCGGATCAGATAATAAGAATGAATCGCGTACAGAAGATGCGCTGGAAAAAACAGGCGATGCGATTGAAGCTGACACGAAGGACGCCACGGCTGAAGCCAAAGAGGATCTGAATGAAGCTGGTGATAAAGCAGACGCTAAAGGGGACGAAATGGCTGCTGATTTTCGACGTGAACGGGATGAAGCCGTTGCTAAAATGAACGTTCAAAAAGATAAGCTGGACGCAAAAATCGATGAACTGAAAACAAAAGCAGATCGTCAATCGGATAAAGCCAAAGCTGAAACCGAACGTCAAAAGGCAAAACTGGAGGTAGAACGCAGAGAGTTAGGCGAAGATATTGACAAAGCTAAGAACGCAACTGCCGATGCCTGGAAAGATATTAAAAGCGGCTTCAAACAGGCTGGCCGTGAAATTGGTGATGCCTTCGATAAAGCCGGCGACAAATTAGATCGGAACAATTAAGTATCGTATTGAACTATACGTACTGAGAAAAGCACCAGCGCATAATTGTGTTGGTGCTTTTTGTTGTATGAGCGTAGAGTATTTTCCTCACTTTTGTTGATAGGTCTACAAGGTTACTGCTTGTATTCCAGCGAGGAAAATTGTTATTTTGCGGGCTAAATTGTCTGTTAAAAGCGAAATGTCTGTCATTAATAAGATCAGAGAACGTTCAGGACTAGCTGTTGGCGTTATTGCTGTTAGCTTGATTCTGTTCATTGTGGGTGGTGATTTGCTCGGTGGCCGTAGTCTTCTGTTCGGCGGCAATCAGCAGGAGGTTGGCGAGATTGCTGGCCAATCCATTGACTACCAAGAATTTAATGCTAAAGTGGATGAACTTCGGGCGCAGTATGAACAACAAACCGGCCGCGCGCCTGGCGATCAGGAGCTAACTCAAATTCGTGAGCAAGCCTGGAATCAATTGCTTTTTGAAATCGCCTACCAGAAAGAGTTCGATAAACTTGGTCTGACGGTTTCTCCCGAAGAACTTGTTGATATGGTTCAGGGAAATAATATTAGCCCTACTGTTCGGCAAGCTTTTACGAATCCACAGACGGGTGTGTTTGATAAAAGCTCGATTATCAATTACCTGAAAGGATTAAAAAACCTTCCTATACAGCAACAGCAGGCCTGGGCAAGTTTTGAGAAAAATCTGAGCTCGGATCGTCTGCGTTCCAAATACGAAGGTTTAATGCGTTTAGGTACGTTTGTTACTGCCGCTGAAGCGCAAAAAGAGTATCAGTCACAAAATACCAAAGCCAATGTGAAATTCCTGTTTGTGCCGTTTTACACCATTAACGACACGACCGTTAAGGTGACGGATTCACAACTGCAGGATTATCTAACAAAGCATAAGGACGAGTATCCAGGCACGGATAGCCGGTCAATTCAGTACGTTACGTTCTCGGTAGCGCCTTCTAAGGAAGATAGTGCAACACTATACAACGATATTAAAACGCTGGCTCGTGGCTTGGGCGCTGCCACAAACGATTCAGTTTTTGCTCAGCAAAATAGCGACGTTCGTGTACCACTTTATATGACCGCAGGCGAAATGCCGGAACAATTGCGATCGTCAATTCCAACGTTCTCGCCCGGTGGTATTTACGGTCCTTTCCGCGAAGGCAATACGTATTTCATTTATAAATACGGTGGTACGAAAAAAGATACGAGCTTTACGGCCCGTGCCAGTCATATTCTGATCCAAACGAAAGGATTAGCTGATTCGGCCAAAGTCGCAGCTCGTGAGCGGGCTGAAAGTATTTTGAAACAGATTCAGGGCGGAGCTAGCTTTGAGGCACTGGCGCAAACCAACAGCCAGGACGGATCTGCGCAGGTCGGTGGTGATCTGGGGTATTTCAAAAATAACGGTCAGATGGTAAAACCATTTGAATCAGCGGTGTTTGCCGCTACGTCGGCCGGTTTGATTCCGCGTTTGATTGAAACCGAATTTGGTTACCACATTATTAAAGTAACGCAGCCTAAAACGAACGTACTGTATCGGATTGCGGCCATCGGTAAAACGATTGCTCCCAGTCAGACCACCCGTGACGAGGCCCTGCGTAAAGCCGATCAGTTTGCATCTACAGTCAATACAAAAGAAGAATTTGAAGCCAGAGTGAAGGAAGATAAGTCGTTGGTTGTTGCCACGGCTGAGCGGATTCCTGAAGGTTCTAACCAAATCAATGCCTTAACCGATGCGCGTCCAGTAGTACGCTGGGCGTTCGATGACAAAACGGAGCTTAATTCGGTATCAGAACCATTTGAAGTGGGCGATCAGTACGTAATTGCTGTACTGACCGGTAAAACAGAAAAAGACAAAGTCGAAGTAAGCGACTTCCGTAATGAGTTGACGACCAAGGTGCGTAACGAGTTGAAGGGACAACAGATTCTGACTAAACTCGGTAACGCTAGTGGTTCGCTTGAAAGCATTGCCCAGAAATACGGTGCAGGAGCTTTAGTTGAAACCGCTGACGACGTTAACCTGGCAACGGGCTTCCTGAAAAGTGCTGGTGTCGATCCAGTTGCGCTAGGGAAAGCATTCGGTCTGAAGCCTGGTAAACGTACCAAACCTTTCGTTGGCGAAGCTGGCGTCTTAGTGATGGAAACGACTTCATTAACGCCTGCACCAGCCGTTGCGGATTATGCACTTTACAAGAACCAGATCCAGCAGAATAATTCTTCGCGACTCGGCTTCTATATTAATGAAGCTATTAAAGAAGCGGCTAAGGTTGAAGATCGCCGGGCGAAGTTTTATTAATCATTCGAACCGGTTTCACATAAAAATGCCCTCACTTGTTCGCCAAGTGAGGGCATTTTTATGTGAAATCAATAGCGCGACTGGAATGTCGTATGGCCAAACGCTAAAAATTTAATGATGGCTCAATAGATTTTTACCTACGCGGCTTTCCAATTACGATACATTACGTAATAACTTGCTTTTCCAGATACGCTATCATTTTAGCCAGGGCCCGCGACCGATGGCTAATAGTCGTTTTCTCGTCGATACTCATCTCGGCGAATGTACGGTCATAACCGTCCGGCAGAAAAACGGGATCATATCCAAAGCCACCCGTGCCCCGAGGCTCTGTAAGAATCTGACCTTGTATCGTACCTTCGAACTGGTGTTCAACGCCGTGTAGTACCAGCGTAAAAACTGTAATAAACTGAGCTTTCCGGTTCGGTTTGCTGGCAAGATTGGCTAAAAGTTTTTGAATATTCTTTCCAAAATCACGGCTCCCTGAGTAAAAAGCAGAGTCAACACCAGGCTCGCCGTCTAGGGCTTCTACCTCCAGACCCGAATCGTCTGCGAAACAGGAAATGCCGAAGTGTGTCCAGACATAATCCGCTTTCTGCCGCGAATTACCGGCAATAGTACCAGAGGTTTCGGGCAATTCTTCCGTACAGCCGACATTGCTCAGCGTTTTAAGCATGAACGTATCGCCAAGTTGAGCGGAGACTTCCTCTAATTTATGTTGGTTGTTGGTTGCAAAGCAGAGTTCCATAGAAGACAAAAAAAGCCGTTCACAGGCATAACTGCAAACGGCTTAATAAAGAAATAAAAAATAACGGAACGGATTATCGACCTGGTTGAGGTTGAGGCATTCCCGGCTGTGTTGGTTGACCTTTCTGAATGTCGATCAGATCGATATCAAACAGAAGCACCGAATTAGGCGGAATGGCACCCTGACTGCCTCGTGAGCCATAAGCAAGGGTCGACGGAATGATCAGCGTAGCTTTCTCACCTTTGTGCATTTGCATGATACCCTCTTCCCAGCCTGGAATGACCATACCGACGCCAATCTGAAACTGAGCTGGTTTACCACCTGCCTGTGGGTTTTTTCGTGAATTGTCGAATTCTTTACCATTCAACAATTTGCCCGCGTAATGTACCTGAACAACATCTCCACGCTGAGGCATTGCCCCTGCGCCAGGTTGGGTCACTACGTAGTATACGCCCGAAGCCGTCTTCTTTGCTTTACCGGCCAGACCGTTTTTAGCCACATAATCGGCAATGACTTTCTCGTCGATACCTTTCTGTTTATCAGCATCAGCAGCCTGCTGTTTTTTGTATTCGTCCTCTGTCTGGACATTCAGAATTTTCACCGCAATACCAATGTCGGTACCTTTCTGAACACCCGGAGGAAAGGGTTGCATTGCCTTGGTAAAGAGCGAGTCAGCGCTAACATAGAACGTAGCACTATCACCTTTACCCAGCATGGTTAAACCCTCTTCATAACTTCCCTTAAAGGGTGGCACCTGCAACAACATCTGAAATGGTGCGCCTTCTTTGTGCGTGTCGCGTAGAATAGAATCTTTGCTATTCATCAGCGTAAGATGTAGCGTTAGAATATCGCCAACCTTGCCCTTACGAGTTCCTTCCGACTGTTCGTGAATTTGGTACTTCAGGCCGTTGTCCGTCACCTGTTGGCGGTTTTTACCGCAAGCCGCTACTACAGCGACAATTAGGGCGGCTTTGCCTAAATTTTTAAGAGACATGAGAATAATAGACTGTTTATCTAAAAATGAGTTCGTAGTTGGTTATTTTAAGGTTTGTGGTTGTTGGCAACTACGAACAACGAACCCCAAACTAATTATCAAACTGTTTCCAATAACTGCTGTTGGTATTCAGGGATAATAGCCAAAAGTTTTTGTTCCGTTTCTGCCAGCGAGAGTTTACTACGCCCACCAGCTGCACTTCGGTGCCCTCCTCCGTCAAAATGCTTGCTGGCTAAATCACGTACGGAGAAATCGCCGACGGAGCGGAAGGATAACCGAATTTCATCGACCCGATCAATCAGGATTGCGGCCATGACAACACCTTCTACCGCTAATGCGTAATTGACCATGCCTTCCGTATCGCCGGTTTTTGAACGATAGCGTTTTAATTCGGCATCTGTCAGGGTGATATAAGCAAACTTATACTGCGGTAACACTTTTAATTTTTCATTCAATACGTAACCCAGCAACCGAAACTTATCGAGCGTTACGTTATCGAAAATGCGTCGATGGATACTACTGACATCAATCTTAAGATCAACTAATTCAGCTGCCATTCGATGAACGTTCCCCGTCGTATTTGAATGGCGGAATGAACCTGTATCCGTCATCAATCCTGAATACAGACATTCAGCGATAGGAATATCAATCAGATCTTTATCGCCTAACTCGATGATAAGCCGAAACACTAATTCAGCCGTAGCAGCCGCTATAGGGTCCCATAGAGCTAAATCGGCAAACGACTCCGGTTCCAGATGATGATCAATTAATATCTTGCGAGCGCGTGATTGCCTGACCATTGGTGCAAGCTCGCGGATGCGATCAAGGCTCGAAAAATCAAGACAAAAAATTACGTCGGTTTCGTTTATTAATTGATTGACCGAAACCCGCACTTTTTCATCAAAGGCAATTACGTCGTCGTTACCCGAAAGCCAGTGTAAATTTTGCGAATAATCAGTTGGCGTCACAACCGTGACCCGGTGGCCTTTTTTGCGAAGATAGCCCGCCAGTCCCAATGATGACCCCATCGCATCAGCATCGGGATTTTGGTGAGTCGTAATCAGAACGGTCTGGGGTTGACTAATAACCGCGCCAATCGCTTCAATGTCTTGCATACACAAACGGCCGTAGCCACAATCGAAACCCAAAAGTACGAATAATTTGCTTACCCGTTGGCTTGTTGATCGACGTGGCATTTTAGATGAAAGTACTTACCTTTGCGCCCGCCTTAAGAAAGGCAACCAAAATTCGATACAACGACTTAGGATGGCAACGAATCGCACGTTTACAATGATTAAGCCCGATGCTGTAGAATCGGGATATACAGGAGCAATTATCAAACAAATTGAAGAAGCGGGTTTCCGTATTGTAGCAATCAAAAAAACGCAGCTGACAACTGAACGGGCTGGTCAATTTTATGCCGTTCACCGCGAACGGCCTTTCTACAACGATTTACGGACATATATGTCTTCAGGGGCGATTGTACCGATGATCCTCGAAAAAGAAAACGCCGTAGCCGATTTTCGTAAACTGATTGGTGCAACTAATCCAGCTCAGGCAGAAGAAGGTACGATCCGTAAACTATATGCCAAGTCGCTCGAAGCGAATGCCATTCATGGCTCCGATTCAGACGAAAATGCTGAAATCGAAGGTAGCTTCTTCTTTTCCGGGACGGAGCAATATTAGTTAGAACCAAGCTTTAACGGATTCAGGGATAAAACAGATTAATCACTTTCGTTGAATCATAATCTGCTTTATCCCTGAATCCGTTAAAGCTTGGTTCTCATAGTATTTACAGAAATCCCGTAACTGGCATTCCGCACATTTAGGTGTACGAGCCAGACAAATGTAACGACCGTGCAGAATAAGCCAATGGTGCGCTTTGGGGACGTATTGTTTCGGAATATGTGCCATTAAAGCTTTTTCGACTGCCAAGGGCGTAGTGGCCGTTAACGGAGCCAGACCAAGTCGATGTGAGACTCGAAATACGTGCGTGTCAACGGCCATCGTTGGTTCATTATAGACCACCGACAAAATTACGTGAGCTGTCTTACGCCCAACGCCGGGCAATGTCTGTAATTCGTCGAGCGTTGCCGGAATTTCCCCTCCAAACTGTTCCATTAGCGTTTTGGCCATTCCGACCAGGTGTTTCGCCTTGTTATTGGGGTAAGAAACACTACGGATATAGCTAAAGACTTCATCTACCGAAGCCGCTGCCAATGATTCGGGTTCGGGGAATCGGGCAAAAAGAGCAGGCGATATTTGATTTATTCGTTTATCCGTACACTGGGCTGAGAGAATAACGGCGACAAGTAATTCGTAGGAATTGTTGAAATGAAGTTCGGTTTTTGGTTCGGGGTAATGTTGTGTGAAATAATCAAGAAATCTACGGAACCGTTCTTTTTTTTGCATAGTAAATACGTAACACAGCCCGAAAGACGTGTAGCCGAAGGCTAAATTGAAGTGCAAATTAAACACTACAATTTAATCTTCGGCTAAGTAGCTTGATAGCTACGCCACGGAACAAACCCATCTGCCCGCTACGATTTTTGTAATCGGGCGGATGGGTTTGCGGGATGATTTTGGGAATAATTCAGAATGGCCTCGACCGTACTTGTCCGGGGCTGGCGTTCGATCTTATTCATCAACGCTCTTAATTCAAGAGCTTCGAGGAAGAACGTCATCAGATCCGGTTCAGCCATCAGGGCGTCTTCAATGAGTAAGCTCTCTTCTGGGGAGGTCTCCTCATATACATACCGGACTACATCATCTTGGGTAAATGTTTTTATCATAACTCGGCGAACGTTTGCTCAGTTGTTTGCGCAGATTGATCAGCGCGTAACGCATACGTCCCAAAGCCGTGTTGATGCTGACACCGGTTGCATCGGCAATCTCCTGGAAACTCATTTCCTCGTAGTGCCGCATAATGAGCACCTGACGCTGTTGTTCCGGCAACCGCTGAATCAATTCGCGCAAATGCTCGTGTGTTTCCTGTCGAATCTGGAGCGATTCTACTGAATCTTCCGCAAACTCAAGCGTGTTAAACACACTGCTTCCGTCTTCAAACACCACACTGGGGTAGCGTTTATCTTTTCGGAAATAGTCAATCGCCAAGTTGTGAGCAATTCGGATGATCCAGGGTAAGAATTTTCCCTCCTCGTTGTATTTACCCGACTTGAGCGTGTCCACGGCTTTGATGAACGTGTCCTGCATCAAGTCTTCTGCTATGTACTGATCTTTAACGATCAGATAGATAGTCGTGTAAATCTTCGATTTGTGCCGTTGCACTAGTTTTGCAAAGGCTTTTTCATTACCACGGATATACAGGGAAATCAACTCACTGTCGTTTACCTGGGCTTTTTCCATTTTCAGTAAGACAATTAGGTAACGTAGAGCAGTGTTCCGATAGTGTATAGCGTGGTTATGTTTTTGTAAAAAATTATTGAATCCAGCATTAAAAATACGAAAAAAAACTCGTTAAATGCAAATAAACAGGGTGAAAAATCTGCTTAACGGTCATTCTTTCTTCGAAAAATTCATTTTGTGTAAAAGAAAATTGCAACTTTCCCTTTTTTTGCCAAACCTAGCTTATTCGTAGAAATAATTGTACTTACGTCTGTTGCTGTAGTATAGATTCCTGATTAGACGCATTCGTTTAATTTTAGTCTCAAATTTTTCTTCTTAGCTAAGATAGAATTAAAAAGCCATAAAAATAGGGGCGACTTATTTTTTATTGTAAAAGATTTGGGAACGGTCGCCAAAGATACAGTTACCTACGGGATATACGCCAAGGTAATTTCATGCAACCAATTGATTTACTGATAGAAATCGTTACTTTAGGGCTTCATATCAGCTATTCCTCAGGCTGTATGTGACTATGAGATCATTTTGGATTGGAATTATAGCATTCGGCTGGTGTTTCACTTGCCTGGGGCAGGGAATTCTCACACTACCGGAACTGAATTTTGACCGGCGGGGTGATGAGGCCTATATGGATAGTTTGCTGAGCCTTGGCCGAGTCCATCAGCAGCTATCTAAACGACTGCCGCGTACTCTGCGTAATGATACGTTACGACTGGAGGGATTGCGTTTCATGTCGCTTGTTTTTAAGCAAATGCGTGGAACGCAACGCGACAGTAGCTTCCTTTACGCTAAAGTTCTGGAAGAACGGGCGTTAACCTATCACAATATTCTTTATGCTGTACGGGGTATGATGCTACAGGAGCATTACGTACGAACGGTAAAGGGTGATTATCCAAAAGCACTGCAGATCAATCAGCGAGCCTCAGAACTATGCGCAAAATTACCTCCTGAGAGTTCTCCACGCTGGCAGGTACAGATGAATATGGGCGATATTTATTTGCTCTTGAAGGAGTATAATAATGCCCTGACTAATTATCAACTCTCGCTGAAACTGCTAGGTAATAATACGTCCTTAACGGCCAAAAATCGGAAGCTTCTGACTAGCCAAGCGATCACGCAGATGGGTGAGGTTTATGAAATTCAGGAGCAGTATGAACTAGCACGTAAGCAATACGAAACGAGTCGGCAAATGGCGGTAGAGGCTCATTCGCAGATAAACATTGGCTATGCAAATGAACGCCTGGGTGATTTTTCTGTTAGCCGTCGTGAACCGCAGCAGGCGATCACGTACTTTGAAAACGCATTAGCCGTCTGGACGCAACTTCATGACAAATTGGGTCAGGCATCCGTCTGGGCGCGATTGGCTGAATGTTATACGTTAACCAATCAGCCCACTCTAGCCATAGATTTTGGCGAAAAGGCGTTGGTAGTGGCTCGGGAAGCGGGATACCGACGTATCCGTCAAATGGCTACCCTGGCTCTTTACCGAGCCTATAGACTGGCTAATCAGCCTGTTCAGGCGCTGGCTATGTACGAAGATTATAGTACGCTCCGTGATAGCATCAATACGCTTAAGCGCCTGGAGGAGCTATCGGCGGTGCAGAAGAAATACGACATTAATCAGGTTCGGACAAAGGCTGATAAAGACCGATTAATTCAGCAACAGCAGTTGATCAATGTACGGCGGCAAGCTGAAGTTGATCGGTTAAAAGCAGAAGCTGAACACGAACAACTAGCGGGGGAAGCACGGATGAGCCAGCTTCAGCAACGTATTGAAACAGAACGGTTGCGGGCCGATTCGCAACGTAGCCAGCTAGAGCACCAGGTCAATATTGATAAACTTAATCACGACATTGAGCAGGAACATCTGATGCGGGTTATCCTGGTGGGAGGTCTGGCGATGCTGCTGGTTTTTCTGGCTGTTTATTACCGTAAAAACCGCTTGATTGACCGGCAAAAGCGTGAAATTGAAGTACTTAATCAGGGCCTGGAAGACAAAGTCTTGGCCCGGACGATTGAATTAAAGCTGGCTAACGACCAGTTGCGGGCTAAAAACCGGGAGATTGAAGAGGCTTTGCTACGCGGACAAACGCTTGAACGTAAGCGGATGGCGGCCGATTTACACGATAGTCTTGGTGGCCTGTTATCGGCTATTAAGATGAGTTTGTCGGCGTTGAATCCTACGCACATGGCCGATCGGGAGCAGCAGATTTATCACAATCTGCTCAACATGACCAAAGAAGCTTTCGCCGAGATTCGTTACTTATCCCACAATCTGCAACCTGATGAACTGGAAAAACAAGGGTTATCAGAAGCTTTAACCCGACTGGTTACCAAGCTTAATTTGTCGCAAAAGACGACCTTTCATTTAGACATTGCCGCCCTGCCGCGATTGGGGAAAACGGCCGAATTTAATCTCTATTCGATTTGTATTGAGCTTTGTAGCAATATTATCCGTCACTCGGAAGCCACCGAGGCCGATATTCTGTTCCGTCGGTTCAATAATGAACTGAATATGATCGTGAAAGATAACGGTTGTGGTATGAATCCAGCCGACGCTACGGGTATGGGCCTACGGAATATTCAGGCGCGAATGGACCTGATCAAAGGACGGTATGAGGTTCACTCCGGCGCGGGCGAAGGCACTACGTTTATTTTTATCCTGCCAGTGTCATCCAATCTGGCTACGGGCGATGGCATGTTGCACAATTCGTAATAACACTACGTTGGCGTTCTATTTATTGAACTCGTCCTTCGACAAGAAATTCATTCTTATCGAAATACGGCAGCTTTTGAAATCCAGATAATTTATAATGCCTCACCTGCCACTCTCGACCCGCTGCGGGACCACTTTCGAGCAGTAGCTGGCGTTCAGACGAATACAGTGGATTACTGGTTTGTAAAACAGCCTCTATCTGGCGGGGCTGGTGAGTCGATGCATCCAGCCGAACAGTTAACGATCGAACCGTCAGCTTCTCTTCCGATTTCTTTAGGGTGTATTGATACGTTAACGAATCAGGACGGATGATCTGATAACTGCTCCGAAGCGCTGGCTTATTAATATCGGCCTGAGTAAATAATTCCAGCTCGTGGTTCCAGTCGATAGTGCGGGTAGTTTGCCGATTCCGATCCTTATTAACGGCGACGGCTTTATTCACAAGAGGTTTCTGAGCAGTTAAATCAGCAATCTGGTGTTTCACAAATCCCAGTACGTCATAATAAACGTTAGGCTGATCTTGCTGAGCCGGGTTCGTACAACTACTGATTAACAGGCTGGATAGTAAAAAAAAAGAAGAATGGAAGCGCATAAACCTATACAAAACTACCCTGGACAGGAAGGGCTTTGTAAAATCATCAACACGAATTTTTGCAAATCGGTTTGGGTAATCAAAATCTGAACCAAATTTGCATTTAGTTTAGAGAATATATGTTAGCCATTAAGAAGAAAGATAAAATCGCTTTACTTACTTTCTTCTAAAGTCGTTTGTCTTTCTTAGTCGTCTTTTTATTAAATTCTATGGAATACGATGTTATTATGATTGGTTCGGGGCCGGGAGGCTACACCGGTGCCATTCGTTGTGCTCAACTCGGTCTGAAAACCGCGATTATCGAGAAATACGCAACGCTGGGTGGAACTTGCCTCAATGTGGGCTGCATTCCGTCGAAAGCGTTGCTGGATTCGACAGAGCATTATTATAATGCGGCTCACACCTTCGCCGAGCATGGGATCAAGTTAGCCGATTTACAGGTCGATCTGGCGCAAATGATTGCCCGGAAGGCAAGTGTTGTTGACCAGACAACGAAGGGCATTACGTTCCTGATGAAGAAAAATAAAATCGACGAAATCCACGGCGTCGGTTCGTTTGTTGACCCACATACGATCAAAATCACAAAAGAGGACGGTTCCGAACAGACCATTAAAGGGAAAAATATCATTATTGCGACGGGCTCAAAACCAATGTCGTTCCCGTCGATGCCGATCGATAAAAAACGGGTCATTACGTCGACTGAAGCGCTCACACTTAAGGAAATACCAAAACACCTGATCGTTATTGGGGCGGGGGTTATTGGGGCTGAACTTGGCTCCGTTTATGCCCGGATTGGCGCGAAAGTGTCGTTCGTGGAGTTTGCCGATTCGATGATCCCGACAATGGACAAGACGATGGGCAAGGAGCTTCAGAAGGTTGTTAAAAAGCTCGGTGCCGACTTCTACTTCAGCCACAAAGTCACGAAAGTAGAGAACACGGGCGATGAGGTTGTGGTAAGCGTCGATACGCCAAAAGGTGATCAAATTACCCTCAAAGGCGATTATTGCTTGGTTTCAGTTGGCCGCCGAGCCTATACGGATGGACTAAATCTGGAAGCGGCTGGGGTGAAAGCGGATAACCGCGGGCGTATTGAAGTCGATAATAACTTACGCACCAACGTACCGCATATTTATGCCTTAGGGGACGTAATACGTGGCGCTATGCTGGCGCACAAAGCTGAAGAGGAAGGCACGTTCATTGCTGAAACCATCGTAGGCCAAAAACCCCACATTCATTACCGCCTGATTCCGGGTGTGGTTTATACATGGCCAGAAGTGGCCGCTGTTGGCTACACGGAAGAAGAAGTGAAGCAGGAAGGCATTCCTTATAAAGTCGGTTCATTTCCATTTAAGGCACTTGGCCGCGCTCGGGCGAGTATGGATGTCGATGGACTTGTAAAAGTATTGGCTCATAAAGAAACCGACGAGATACTGGGCGTTCACATGATTGGCGCTCGTGCGGCCGATATGATTGCCGAAGCTGTTACGGCGATGGAATTCCGAGCTTCGGCTGAGGACGTATCGCGGATGTCGCATGCTCACCCGACTTATACCGAAGCGTTCAAAGAAGCCTGTCTGGCTGCTACGGATAACCGTGCGATCAATATGTAAAAAAAGACTGTTAGTCTATCTAAGATAAGCCATCCCTAAAAAACTGTAGCCCGTAAGCGAACTTGTTATCAGTCGCTTACGGGCTACAGTTTTTGCTACGTATCACTGCCTATATTGGACGGCAGGACAAGAAAGAGTATTAATGGGTTTGGATTCGGATTAGTCTGTCGCTGGAACTAGCCTCGACTATATCGGCTTTGTCGTATTTTTGAAATTCGTTAAAAGCGACTTCGCTGCCATTGACGACGAAGTGTTTGTAGAGTTTTTGACTACTGGCATCATCGGTCGGGAACGAGAAAAAGGCTGATTGGTTGGCCGATGACGGAATTGCGGATTCTTTTTTATCTTCCAACTGGAAGTTGATCGGTAAATGATACTGCACATTGACTGCTTCACCGTTTTGCATGGCAGGTTCCCAGCGCGGCATCTGCGATACGACTCGCTTAGCCTCTTCTTCCGTTCCATAGCCGATACCCTTCAGGATCTCAACATTGGTAATATCACCTTCCTTCGTCACAATAAATCGGACAAATACTCGGCCTTCGGCTTTCGCTTTCTGCGCAACTTCAGGATAGCGTAGATTTTCGCCCAGGTACTGTCCCAGTTTTGCCATGCCTCCCGGGAATTTCGGTTGCTCTTCCACGGCCGTGTAAACTTTACCTTCAATCTTCACCGCGCGGTTCGGCGTGGCCAGATGCGCTCGTTCAGCCTCACCTTGGGGCTGATCACGCTCTGATTGAGTACACATAACTAAACAAGCCGCCAGTGGCAGAATGGATACGTAGCTAAGCAATGCCCAGCGATGAGAAGCGGGTTTTTGTAACATAACGATACGTTGTTTTAGGGTTGATTGGGAAACAAAAGGGGTAATGAGCGCAGCAGGCGATACGTTGAGGGCGTAGGCAACCAACTGACGAGGGTAATCAGGCTGGGGAGTTTTCAGCACGGCTCGATCGGCCAGAAATTCGTGAAGTTCCTGCAAAGCGCGTTTGTAGAACCACATCACCGGATTGAACCAGAAAACGAGCTGAACAACTTCAAGAACCAGTACGTCAACGCTATGATATTGACGGATGTGCGCTTCCTCGTGACGTAGCAACGCATCGGGTTCTGTCTGTGCATCGGTTCGGTTTAGAACCAAATAGTGCCCGAACGAAAAGGATGGACTGTTGTCGTCGGGAAGCCGAACGAGTGTGTAAATTGATTTTTTCTCCTTGGTTCCTCGTCTGATAAGCTGAAAAACGGCCCGTACATGTAAACCAAGCCGAACGATCATGATGATTACCCCGATGCCATACACCGCCCAGACCCATTGCATGGCGGACCACTCATTACGTTCTGTAGCGCTCCCAACCACAAATTCGGGTAACGTGATGCTGCCAATGGGTAACTGGCCAACTGTTTCGCTCGATAATCTGACGAGTGGGAACAGTAACGAAAGCGCAACCGAAACCAGTAAATACGCCCGGTTTAGTCCGAAGAATGTATTCCGGCGCAGGAGTACTACGTAGCAGCTGTAGAACAGCAGTAGATACAGACTGGCTGTGAGGAGGTAGGGGAGGGTAATCATCTCTTCTTTGTCGTTAAGATAACAGCACCATCACGTGCTTTTTCGCCATATGTAGCCATTGCTGAGGAACCTTTCAATACGTTGATCGACTCGACGGTACGTAGGTTTAGCGCTTTGACAGAATCTCCTGAAATCTGGTTTCCGTCAAGGATATAGAGCGGTTCACCGGCTAATTGACCAAGTGGACCCTCACCACGAATTGTTACCGTAGCTGGTTTTTGCCTTATACTTGGTTGAGGAACCGTATCTGTATGGAAGGCAGTAGCCGGTATTTTAACTGTGGTAAGACGGGGCTGATTCGGATAGTTTACGTCTCGCACAGTCGGAAATTCACCAGTTGGATTCTCGGTTGGTTTGAAAACTGGTGGGTCAAGCTGCCCCGTTCGTTTATCTTCCTTCTTTTCGATGACAAACTGAATGGGGAGATTATATTGCGCAGCAACGGCCCGGCCTAACTGCTTCCCAGGAATCCATTTAGGCATTTGGCTTACTACACGTACGGCCTCCTCGTTACAGCCAAAACCAATACCTCTCAAGACGCGTAACTGATGAATAGCCCCTGTTTCATTCACAACGAACTGCACAAATACGTAGCCTTCTACGTGAGCCTTTTGCGCGTCAGCGGGGTAGCGAAGATTTTGGGCTAGATACCGCTCTAAGGCAATCATACCGCCCGGAAATTCAGGCTGCTGCTCGATAACTGTAAAAACCTCACTATTTCGATTGATTTGACTACCGGGGTTGGCTGTCGTTGACTGTGATGGCGAATTAGAATTATGAGTTGCTTCATAAGCCGTGACAATCACCTTATTTAAGTTGCTGGTTTGCAGGGCCATGCTCACATTATGAGTCGTTTGGCCACTGACAGTCACTTCCTGAGTTGAAAAACCGACAAAGCTGAAAGCTAACACTGCGTCTTTAGGAACATTAATCAGCTTATATCTCCCTTCAGCATCGGTAGATGTTCCTTTTGTGGTCGCTTTAATGACAACCATCGCACCTGACAACGGCTTTCCATCAACCGCACTCGTTACTCGTCCCGATACTGTAATTGGCTCATCTGCCACCAGATCAACAACCGCTGTAATTTCGTCCCGTGCCGTGGTCATGGCCAGTAAGCTAAATGCTAATGGAAGCACCAGGGCATATTTGCTTAAAGCCCAGCGATTGGTCGCTTTACGATGTAGCATCACAATACGTTGTTTCAGGAGAGAAGGACTAAAGAAGCTATTTGTTAGCGTATCAAGCCCGCTTAAGCTATTCTGATGACTGAAGGAATAGTCGACCAGAAAATGAGCATATTCTGTTGGTTGATGGACTGGCTTATCAGCCAGAAACTCGTGTACCTGACGTAATAGCCGATCCATTAACCAAAGTGTCGGACACGCCCAGAAAACAGCCTGTATGATTTCCATGATCACTATGTCAACGCTGTGATATTGCCGGACATGGACCAACTCATGTTGAAGGATGAGGTCATTTCTGGTATCGGCTGGATTGAGGATAACGTACCGAAAAAATGAGAACGTTGGTAGCGTCGGGTCATTTGGCTGCACCAGTATATAGTTTTCGAACGTTCGCTGGGTCGATTGGTGAATTAAGCGTAGCAAACCCCCAACTCGTCTTAAGAACCGAACGCCGAAAAAAAGAGCGACCAATCCATAAAACATCAGACCGAGTTGCATCCAGTCGGGTTGAGTTGCAGCAACAATCGTTTCGACTGGCGCAATCGCTGTTACGGGTGCTGGCAACGTAATGAGTCCCACGGGTATCGGCAACGTCTCGACCGTCTGTGTAGGTAAGCTTGCCAGCGGAAGAATTAGCGATAGAGCAGCTGATACCAGTAGATAAGCACGATTCAGTCTAAAAAACGTGTGCCGACGTAGCATCAGCCAATACGTCCCTACGAAAAGAAGTCCGTAGAGATTCGCTTTCAACAAATAGTCGAGCGTATTCATTGGTCTTTTTGTTGGTTTAGCAACTTGATGATTTCGTCGGCCTCCTTCAAGCTGATATTCTTGTCTTTTACGAAAAATGATACGAGTTTTTTAAGCGAATTATCGAAGTAGTTCGCCATCAGTTGCTCGGTCTGGAAACGCCGATATTCTTCTTCCGTAATGAGTGGATAATACTCGTGCGTTTTTCCGTACGCTCTGTAGCCGACCAACTCCTTCTTTTCCAGGATACGGATGATCGTCGAGACAGTGTTGTAGGCTGGTTTAGGCTCAGGTAGTTCGGTCAGTACGTCTTTGACAAAGCCTTTCTGGAGCTGCCAGAGCACGCGCATAATCTCTTCTTCGGCCTTAGTAAGTTCACGTATTGGCATGATATCAAGTAGGTGTTGAATGATGTTCGAAAGGTATGACTAATGATTTAGTTTTACAACTAATCTATTAGTTATTATGTTCAAAAAAATTTGGCTTAGTCCGCAACGTAAGGACTTGACCTAATGAAATAGGGTCAGGCAAGCTCAAAAAGTAGATTTATGAAGGCGAGTTTTGTTAATCGCAGTGTTCTTTTCTATGGATTGGGCTGAAAATTTCTGTAAATAGTTTGTCTGTTGGCCAGCACCTAGATAGAGAAATTCAGTTCAGCGAACAGATAGATAACCGCAAAAGAAAATTTGGCAGCCCGAAACGTTACATAGACGGGGCCGAAGAGAATCATATAACCAATCGTACGAATCTAACTGGCGAGTGTAAACGTAATGGTCATAACATTTCCGTCGATGGATCGCTCCTGAACAATAAGCCCTGACTCTTCACTGAATAAACGATCACCAACCTGGGGCAGCACTCCAAAAACTTTATAATAATTCTGGATACTGTTAAAACAAATAAAAAGTTTATTAGTCCAGGTATCGGCTATAACTGGATCTTCGTACCAATTACTGACTCTCGATATTTTCTTGATTTCGTGAAGTAATCGTTCAGAGAGTAAAAACTTGATTTGCCAACCCTGAATTTTCCAATCGGGATGGTCAAGTGCATCAACTATAGATTTCATCTCCATAGGCGCCTGGTTAGCCTAGTTATGAGTGTTAAGTAACTGTCTCGGTATGGATGATGCCAATATTTGCCAATAATAGATATAGTTACCTTAATTTGGTAACTATATCTATTATAATATATTTTATTTTATCATTTGCCTCAATAAGCTACTGTTCACTAGAGCCCTTCTTTTGCCGTTTGGTTGGTATTTCTTGAATTTAACAAACCAGCCGGAACGGTTAAGTCGCCGGTTTGAGGATCAATCAGACCATTACGTTCATCTTCAATATTGGTTGCCTGGGTGTAAATGTCGCCCGCGATGTCGTTCTGGCGGAGCTCGTGTTTGAAAAGCTGAATCCGTTCGGCCCGTTCATCCGACTCGTTCGGTCCGCCATAATTCGCAAAGCCAAATCCACCCCATTCACTAACTATTAAAGGTACCTGCCGCCGATAGAAGAACGGATCGCCCACTACAAGTGGAAACGCAGCAACGCCCGAAAGTTCGCCTGCTACCAGTCGTTCGAGTAAAGTGCGCCAATGGTTCAAATCGGGTGTATATAAGTGAGCTGTCAGAAGATCCGATTTCAGGCGACCCTCGAATGAAACATGCTGCCATCCATCGTTATCAACGACCAAAAACTGTGGATATGCCAGTTGCATGTAATGGTACATATCCATAATGTATTTACGAGTGTCTGGATTGGTTGCAATGTCTTGAGCGCCCCAGTCTTCGTTGTACAAACTCCAGATGACTACGGATGGATGCGTACCGATCAAAGCGACCATACGTAGCAGTTCGGCCCGGTGGTTCTCGCGGCTGAGCGCGGTCGATGCGTGTGGGCTAGGCACCTCTACCCAGAGTAGTAGCCCCAATTCATCAGCCAGGTTATAGATGCGTGGGTCAACGCCTGCAATGTGTACACGAACCAGGTTACAGCCCAGCTCTTTCATAGCCTGAAAATGACGCTGCATTTCCTCGTAAGTGGCCGTACCGGGCTGATACAGAATTCCATCGAGGTAAATACGTTCGTTGTTCAAATATACGTAACGCCCCCGCGCTTCGATTTTTCGTAAGCCAAAATGTGTTTCGATCGTTGCGGGGTAGCCCTCACTGTCAATCAATTGGGCAACAAGTTTGTAACGTGTAGGTGTCTCGGGCGACCATAACTGAGCTCCCTCAACATCCAGTACAACCCGCTGTTGCTTTTGACCAGCCTCCAGACGTAACGGAAAATCAGATGAGGCCATAGGCTCCGTACCCTTCGGGGCGAATACCTGAAGTCGTAGTATGTAATCGCCTGGATCATGAATGCGCGTTGTTACGCTAAATCGTACAAGCCGATCTTCAACCGTACTCACGACATCAACGCGCGTACGAAGCCGGTTTCGCTCAACGGTTTCCAGCCAGATACTGCGGACAGCTCCTGTGTACGTCTGGTACCAGATGCCACCTCGTTTATAAACGTGCGACTCCTGTTTACCGCGTGGAATCTCGGCATCCATCGTATCGGCAATACGTACTGTAAGCCGGTTCTGTGGACGTAAATAATCTTCGGGAAGTTCGTATGAGAACGAAGTGTACTCTCCGTAATGTATCTCTTCATCTTCGACCGTACGGAGTGGATGGCCATTCAGCCAGACGCAGGTTTCGTAACCACAGGCACCGAAGGTGAGCTGAATCAATGAGCGGGGAAACGAATCACTACGTTCGGGCAGCGTAAAGTCACGTTCGTACCAGGCTACTACCTTATCCTGCCAGCCCATTGGGGTTACCTGCCCTTTGGCCTGAGCCAGATGAGCTTCCACCGAACCGGGCCAGTGCGCTATATCATCAAACGATTGCCCAACGTACCATCGCTCGTGTAATCCCTTATCATCAGGATCAAGCTTAAAGCGCCATTCGCCGTCGAGCAATAGGTATGTGTTGGGCCGAAGAACAGATCTGGGAAGCATATTGGCCGGTTCGGCCGTTAAAGCCGTTTCCGGACGGCTGGCTGAAAAACTGGTATTCGGTTGCTGAGGCTTCATGCAATTTTACGTGAGCTATAAATAATAACTCAATCGAACGAGGACTATATACGTAGTACAGCCGACAACCGATTGGGCACTGTGGAAATAACGATTTTATTCTATAAATGATAATCGAAAAGGCAGAAATTATCGACTTATCTTTAGTATTGCTCCAATACTGGACCGGTGCTGGTCCAGCCAACAGACTTTTTGGAGAGAAACCAGCTTTTACCCCGATCGTTGTTGCCCTGATAAAACAAGTAGGTTTTTCCGCTGGTATCGGTGAAGATGTGTGGATGACCCGATTCACTGGAGTTCCAGGTACCAGGAGCGCCATTTTTTAGAAACGGTTCGTTCGCAAGCCGTTGCCAGGTTACCCCATCCTGACTGCGGGCCACACCGATTTGCTGAGGCCAGTTGTTGTAAGCATCCGCGTAGAACATATACAGCACACCCTTGCGCTCAATGACCGATGCGGCTTCAATGCATTCACCTTCCCACGGAAGTTCTGGCTTTAGAATCGGCCCGGCTGTGGCTTTTTGCTGCCAGTCTTCGCGGTTGAAATTTGTGGTTGCCGGAGCCACCGCCACGCCCAGTTGCTGAATTTTAAAGGACGTATCGCGCGTAGCGAAATACAGAAAATACTGATTCTTGAACTTGATGACTTCAGCGTCGATTGCCCGCCCACACGACCAGTTGCTGATAGCCGGATGAAAAATTGGATTGGTCGGATTCCGCTCGAAATGGATACCGTCTGATGAAACAGCATGGCAAATCGCATCACTACGTCCATTCCCGTAGGTCTGGTAAAATAAATGCACTTTTCCGTCGCGAAGCAAAGCGCCCGGCGCGCAGATTCCCTTTTTCTCGTACGTAGCACTGGGCGTAAGTTCACCCACTTTTTGCCAGTCGGTCAGGTCCTTACTTTCGGCAATGCCAATCCCCCAATGGTCAGCTCCGGTCGAGTCTTTGTAGATCGGTACCGAATAATACATCAGATAGCGATTACCAAACCGAACCACATGGGGATCCTTGGCATACCCTGATTTTCGATGGGTTGTATCACCAAAAAACATCGTTGGTCGGGACGGTTGTGCGCTTACACGAATGGAATTCAAGCAGGCGGCAAACACAATAAACAATACTAAGCCCCTGACATAGCGATTCATGGCTGATAATGTTGTTTCGGTCGATGAATGAGTGATTTATTGATGAGATCGTAGCCGGGCCGCTGGTACGCCAGCCCGGCCCGGCTACAACAGGGGCTGACTACTTAAACAATGGCGCATGAATCTGCTTCAACGTTTCGACCGGAATCTTAATCACTTCCCGATCATACGTTAACAGGCCGTTCACTTCGCCTTCTACGTCCGTTGTTTGGGTGTAGACCGCTGCCGAAAGAGCTTGCTTCTGATAATACTCCACAATTTTGGCGTATTTCGTCTGGTAAGCTTTTAGCACAGCGTCGGCCGACTGATACGTTTGATATCCCCAGTTACGCATTTCAGGATTCCAGAGATGACCCTGAACTGGCCAGCCAATGCCGCCGAACTCGCCAATAACAACCACCCGATCGGTTTTAGGCTCGGGCGCTTTGGGTTCTTCATGATACGTATGGATGTCGTAGAAATCGCCCGCGCCGAGGTCGTTCCAGCCACTGACAGCGTTTACCGTGCGACTTGGATCAAGTGCTTTTACCCAGTCAGACAGGCGTTTGTTATCGTACTGGCCCCAGCCTTCGTTATGCACGACCCACGTAACGATACTGGGGTGGTTGTGCAGACGGTTCATCATCCGGCGGAGTTCGAGTTCAAACTGCTCTTTTCCCTTCGACCGACGTATCGGCTCTGACTGATCGCCGGGGGATTCGTTCTGACCCTCCAGAAAACCCGACGGCATATCCTGCCAGACCAGCATGCCTAATTTGTCGCACAGGTAATAGTAGCGGTCGGGTTCTACTTTAATGTGCTTGCGAAGCATATTGAAGCCTGATTTTTTTAGAAAATCAATTTCAAACGTCATCGCTTCTTCAGATGGGGGCGTCAGCAAACCGCCAGGCCACCAGCCCTGATCGAGAGGGCCGTTCTGAAACACAAACTTGTTGTTCAGTAACAAAACCGGCTGATTAGCCACGGGGCCGGGTCCGACTGAAATTTTACGCATGGCAAAATAGCCCGTTACCACATCGAGCGGATTGCCCATAACGGTTGCATTGGCGAAAGCAGTACGTAGCGCTTCATCCTGACGCGGGCGTCGGTTGCGGGGCGTATCGCCAAACGGATCGGTTACGGTAACCAGCTCGGTTCGGATATTATACAGAAACGGACTGTCAGGCGACCATAGTTTTGGACTTTTTATGGGTAGGTAGGCGGTTCTGCCTGCCCGAACGAGCGTCGTTGCTACGGTCTGATTCCCATCGAGCGCTGTCACTCGAATGGCGGTTGTGTAATTGTCGGCGGGTTTGTCGAGTAAGACGTCCACGCGAACACGTCCAGAATCGACCTCTGGTGTCAGTTTGACTTCTTCGATGTAGGTTTGCTTCGGTACCGGCTCCATCCAGACCGTTTGCCAGATGCCCGAAACGGGCGTATACCAGATGCCATGTTGCTCCGTCAACTGTTTACCGCGGGGTTGTTCGCCGGTTGACGTTGGGTCCGTTACGCCCAGCAGCAGTTGGTTCTGACCATCTTTCAGGTACTCCGTTACGTCGAAACTGAACGCATCGGAGCCACCTGTATGCGAGCCGACCAGACCGCCGTTTACCCATAAACTGCACTCATAATCGACAGCGCCGAAGTGTAGCAGCACCCGTTGACCAGCCCAGTCCTTTGGTACAATGACCGTCCGGCGGTACCACAACCGCTGATCGGCGGTAAGCGGTTTATTGACTTTCGATACAGTCGATTCGACGCAGAAAGGCACCAGAATTTTTCCGGAAAACGTAGTTGGCTGTGGGGCCGTTTTCGACGTAATGGCATAGTCCCACAAGCCATTCAGGTTCTGCCACTGTTGACGTACCATTTGCGGGCGGGGGTATTCGCGCCAGGCGTTTTCGGGCGTTAGCTGCTTTTCCCACCGGCTCAGAATAGGGGCTTTTCTCACCTGAACCGGTGCCGCTGGAGTCGTTGTCTGGGCCGAAACAAAACGGGTAGTGAACAGCGTAGCCTGAATGAAGAGGCTAGAGTAAAGTAAGGATCTGGTTAAAGCGGGTTTAGTCATTCGAGTTTAATCGTAAAACGTTGTTAAATCTGTCTGGAAAGACGAACCACAAAGGCACAAAGAACATATTATCTTAGTTTGCTCTCCGTGTTCTTTGTGCCTTTGTGGTTAAAAAGTCACTCCTATTTTTGCTTTGTCAGTTTGCCTTCGAGCATTTTGATAAAATAGCCGCCCACGACAGATCGGGCCTGAAAACCAACCTGTTTGCCATTGGTCGTCTCATGCCAGTCAGTGAGAGGCACCCTCGACGGAGTTTCGTTGACAAACCGCCAGACGGGCTTCACGAAAGCCTGAAAATCAGTTGGCGAGTTGGTGAGCGTGGCCGTCCAGATGATCCAGTCTGACTTCGTATAGGTTTTGCGGCTATCCAGCGGCAGACCGTATGGTTTTTGCTTCGTCAGATAATAGGCGATTTCTTTCTGCGCTACGTCTTTGGGGAAGATATTCATAGCCAGTAGCTTATCCCACACTAAGTTGTATTTCTGGCTCCACGTATCCGCTGAATTCTCAAAGGTGAGATCATAGTGGACCTTAGCGGAAGGGGTTTTGTCGAGGGCGAGTTGCTGCCATTGCGCGGCCATGTCCCGGGCCGTTTTTAAGTAGCTGTCAGCCGTGGCTTTATCGCCTAGTTGGGCTGCTAACTGACCATAAGCGGCAATCCCCAGAATAGCTTTCACCGACAAGTTAGCGTTGCGGGCGATATGACCGGCGAAGTCATCCGTGCACAACTGATTGGCTGGATCGAAGCCATCTTTTTTCAGGTATTCAACCCAGGTTGTCAGGGTTTTCCAGTGCTGTTTGGCATAGTTGGCATTCCCTTCGGCTCCGGCGATGGCACCCGTGAGTATCAGCATGTTTCCGCTTTCCTCTACCGGCATGTCCTCACCATACGTTTGTCCATTCGCCTGCGGATACGTACCCACATCATGAGCCGCAAAAGGCTTGGTCCATTTACCACTTTCAGAGTATTGGAAAATCGGTTCCATCATGCCTTTTAGCAGAGTGGGATTGTACAGCAAGAACAGTGGCGCCGATGGATACGTAATGTCGACCGTACCGATGGAACCGTTAGAGAAATTTTCTTTCGAGAAGAAAAGTACTTCCCCTTTTGGGCCTTCCACAATCTTATGCGCAGCAATGGCCTGCCGGTAAGCTAATGCACATAAATCAGCATACTGCCTGCCCCCGGCTTTTTGCGCGTCGGCGCGGAGTTTGGCATCGAAAGCAGCGCATTTCTGTTCGAGCCGAGTGTAATCCTTTTCTGCCGTTTGCAGCAGTGCAGGCATGGTTGCCTTTTCATCCCGGCGCCACCACGGACGCAGATTCTTCTGGAAATACTGTACCGAATACAGATCATCGTAGGCCAGCAGCAGATATTTGGACGTTGGTTTCGTTACGTTGCTGAAGTCGAGCGTACTGGCAATGGCCATATCTATAGCAGCACGGGGAGTATTTTGCGTTGTTGTGGCCGGTAGTTGGCCGGTCGTCAGGAACGCCTTTTTCAGCGCATCGGCCATACCGGCTGTAGTCTGGTTTCCGGGTTGTTGCGGTGCAGCTAAATAAGCGTAGCCCCAGTCAATTCGGACGTTATCCCCTTTGCGATACAGAATCGACTGCGTTTCGGTGCCAATTGACTGATACGTCAAGCCCGCCGTTTGTCCGGCTTTTGTAACAACTTCCTGGCCGATGGTATTGGTCGCCAACGTGCCCGACTCGCTGAAAAATACCTGCACTGAATGCGGTTTCCCATCCTGCGAACGAGCTTCGAACGTTACGTAGGTGATAGGACGAGCGGCTACGTCCAGATCATCGAGCAGTAGGGGCGACCGAAAATTGACCCCTAAATTGACCGGACCAGCCGTAAACGTATAATTGGTTTGGGTCGCCGATACGGTCACGCCTGTTTGGGTGGCGGTTGTCACGGACGAAGCCCGAACGGGATTAACGACACCAACGTCAATAAACGAGCCGCCCCGCGGGCTTACGCAATGGACGGCTAGTACGTTCTTGCCTTTTTGCAGCGCCTTCTGCCCCTCGGCTGACAGGGGAAGATACTTGTATTCGTTAACGTAATCGGGTTTGTCTAAAATCTTTGTGCCGTTTAGGTAAATCACTACGTCGTCGTCGTGGTTAAGAACCAGCATCAGGTTAGCCGGGTCAGCTTTACCGTCGTACGTAAACTCACGTCGGACGTAAATACCATTTGGCATGGCGTCGGCATTTTTCCACTTCGTTCGGGCCTCGGGTGTATCGCCAAAAGGCCCCTCTCCGGATAACCATCGGTCTGCGTTAAAATCTGGTTTCTCCCAGCCAGTCTCGGCTCGTGTCAGTGTATACTTAGCCGGATAAGGTTTCAGCTCGCCCGTTGGCAAGATGGGTTCGTAAGTAGTTGGCACGGCGCCCAGAAACTGATAAGCTTTACCATCAACCCGAACAATGCCCTCCAGCGATTGTGCTTTGCCGGTCCAGTGGCGAGTGGGGGAGTCGGTTAGTTTATCGGTTGTGCTCCAAACACTAAAATAAGGGTCGTGGGTAACAAGAGGGTAGGCGGGTGGGCGAAGAGTTTGCGCCTGGCTTTCACTTAGGAACAGGCTGGCAAACGAAATACATAAAAAACGAAAAAAGCCAATTTTTTGCATCGAGAACGTTGGTTTTGGACGGTAAAGTAAAACAGGCCCGTCCTAAAAACCTGATACGAGCTAACCTTTACTTATCAAAAAGCAAAGCGATCAAGTGCAAGACAACAACTTTTACAGGATCTGTCTCATTTGTTATAGATACTACTTTTAAGGTAACTTACCTTTAGGTCACAATAAGTAAGTTTGTTTTCCGAATCTCCTTCCTCCCTACTATCATGAACAAAGTACTTAATCAATCAACCCGTATTTTCGATATTGTCCACCTTGCCTTTAGTGACAGTGCGCCAACGTGTGTTCAGCCCATACGATTCAGTAGTATAGCCGATGCGACATCCAGTAGATTTGCAACAGAAATTGATGAAACGGAATACAAAGTTTTTGTCCCTGATACCTTTTTACATCAACTGGTAACGGTGCTGGATCAGCGGCTCTCCCAAATCGACTTCACTGTAGAAAAATTGGCCAGCGATCTGGCGGTCTGCCCGCGTACACTGCATCGAAAAACAACCTCTCTGACAACCTTACCCCCTACCAAGCTGATACGTTTATACCGGCTCAACAAAGCGGTCGACTTACTCCAAAAAGGCTATTCCGTATCTGATACAGCAAACGCGGTAGGTTTCGAAAATCTATCCTATTTTACTAAATGTTTTACGAAAGAGTTTAAAAAGTGCCCTTCTGATTATACAGTTAAGAAGTTATAAGTTGCACAGTCTGAGGAATAGATATACATAGTTACAATAATTTATTGAATGGTTATAAATTGTCCGATATGTGTTAATGCGTTGGCAGCTGCTCGACTTACATTTGCTTATGTTCAATAGCTTGAGCAAGCCTACAGACATGAGCAAAGATTTTTACTAAACGCCAACTGTAAAAAGCTATAAGACACTGCAAACGTTTGTGGTACCATCATATAAGAGATCTGATTTTGTCTGGCCGAATAATGTGTTTGTCTGGCCAGACAAACACAGATCGATGTCTGTTTCTGTAATGAGTATTATTTCGAAAACGTATAGAGTATAGCGTTAGTGATGTAGGCAGCGCCGGGCTAGTTTTTTACTTCTGAACCATCTACTGAATTACACTCATAAACTCTGGTGCCATTGATCGAAAACGATAACCTAACCTAAAAGTGCAATACCCTAACCCTACACCCTAACCCTATAAACTTTATGAAACAACAGTTGGATCTGAAAGCCGAAGTGACTCCACAAAATCTGGGAGAAGCGATTCAACAGGCGATTGAAATTGAAATTGCTACGATTCCGGTTTACCTCTACACCTATTATTCACTTAACCGTGAGCCAGACCAATCGGCTATCAGTAACGCACTTTCTCAGGCCCTGGTAAAAAAGGGTTTACCGCAACAGGAAGCTGATACGATTGCTCTTGATAAATCGGCAGAGATCATGGTTTACGCCAATAAGGTTGGCGCGCTTATTATGAGCGTTGCTATCGAAGAAATGCTTCACTTGTCTTTGTCTTCCAATCTGAAACAGGCGCTGGCAGGGCAACCTCAATTGGTCAATAAATCACCGGACATATGGCCAGCGTATCTACCCGGTCATATACCTCCTTTTCCGATTAACCGGGCTGCCTTTTCGCTGGATCAGTTGAAAACATTCCTGAAAATTGAAAGTCCCAAACCACTTCAGGAGGAACAGACGAATGTACGTACGCTGCCTTACGCTACGATCGGGTTATTTTATGACAAAATCAAGCAATGTATTGCCCACTGCGATCTTCAGTACAATACCGAAGCGGCCCAATTAGTGCCTGGTCGAGGTTATTACGCACAGAATAACATTGACACGGTTTACTATGATAAACAACACAAGCCTAAATTTGTCAACGCAGATGATGGGGCTGATTTAATTCATGTCGTTGATCGGGCATCAGCGATCAGGGCCATCGATGCGATTGTTGAACAGGGCGAAGGTAACCAAGGCTCGACGTCGTTGAATCCCGATGGATCGGTAGATTGCTGTGCGATTACACCTGCTGATTATGATGATCCTGACCACGAAGAGCTATCTCATTTCGAGAAATTTGCCCAGATTTATTGCCAGTACGTCGACTTATCAAACAAGTTTAATGAGCTGGGTATTGGTGACATTGATATCAGTCAATATTTCGTTCTTAGACTGCCAACCAATCCTAAAACGGCCGATTATCCCGCCAGCGTGCAGGGCGTCTCAACTCTGCTCAATGCCGTTTATTCGTATCTGTATGTGATGGTGGAAGGTTGCTACAGGCAGAAAGACAATACGCAGTATGAGCTGTTTATGTTCGGCGTTCATAAGACCATGATTTTTATTCTGAATAGCCTGTGTGGAGACATCACTATGTTGAAATATACGGGTCCGGATGGGCGGGAATACACGGTTGCGCCGACCTTCGAAAATTATGAATTTCGGGTCGATTCCAGCCCCAAGTCGCAATTGATTGAGTTGTATAACCAGGCCATCGGCTCAACGAATGTTATTTCTACACGTATTGGTCAACGTATTCACGATCTGCCCGACGTACCGCTGGAGCCGTATTTGAGTACGTCTGCTGGAAAGTTAATTTTCGCTTAAGCCAAAACCACCGTCATTCCTAACCAAGTCGACCAGTCTATGGCATCTATCCAGTATTCGTTAGATAACAACGGGTGTAGTGGCCCTTCTCCTTCTGCCAGCACACCAACGCTTTCTACTACGTCCCCTTTAGAATTACACGCCTGCATGGGTCTTAACGCCTGCAAAGGCCACGACCGATTTGGGACGAATTCATGTGCCGGTGCCGGGTATTGTGCTACGGCTGAAGCTCATACGTGCCATACGCTAAACAACTGCCGGGGCCAGGGCGGTTGTGGCCTTTACGGGTCCGGCGAAGAGCAGACCAAACCCGGTGCGAACGATTGCGCCTGGCAAGGCAGTTGCGCTGTTCCTATACAGGCGGAGCGTTATAGCACACAGGGCCCCAACAAAGGCAAAGGTACCTGGATGCTGGCCCGTAAACTGTTCGAAGAACGAATGAAGACGGCCAACAGGAACGTATCGCCCGCCCCTTATTCCTGTGGACCACCGGAAAAATGGCTGGAAACGATTATGGGTAGCTATGATTCCTGCGGCAACAGTGGCGATAAATACTGTTCATTCGGATTCAATGACCCGAACCGGAACGCGGAAGAACTCTGTGAAAAAAGTAAGCGGGACGATACCCCGGAAAACGTGTAACGGATTGTTATGACCCCTTCAGCCTATCAGCAGCAGATACGTGAACTTCCAAACCCAGGCCTGGGCCTGGGTTTGAGAAGTAAACATTTTAATCACATTCTGGAACAGAGTCCGGCCGTAGACTGGTTCGAGGTTATTTCTGAGAACTTTATGGATTCGGGTGGGCGTCCCAGATATGTATTACGCCAAATTGCTGAGCGTTACCCCGTTGTCATGCACGGTGTCTCGCTTTCAATTGGCAGTACAGACCCTATCAATTACGATTATCTACGGAAATTAAAGCAGTTGGCGGCTGAGGTCAATCCGTTGTGGGTTAGTGATCATCTGTGCTGGACCGGCATCAATGGTCTCAATACGCATGACCTTCTCCCCGTTCTGCTGACAGAAGAATCACTGATGCATATCTGTAAACGTATTGATCAGGTGCAGGATTTCCTGGGACGGCCCGTTGTTTTCGAGAATCCTAGTACGTATCTCACTTTCTGTCAATCGACCATACCCGAGTGGGATTTTTTACGGTACATGGCCGAAGAAACCGGTTGCGGCTTACTGCTGGATGTCAATAACGTGTATGTGTCGAGCTTCAACAATGACTTCGATCCGATTCACTACGTTCGCCAATTGCCGCATGAGCGTATCGTTCAAATGCATATTGCCGGTCATCAGCACTGCGGAAAATACATCATTGATACCCACGACCGGAAAGTGGTTGACGACGTATGGGAGTTATTCGCCCTGGCCTGGCAATTAACGGGTGGCGTGGCAACGTTATTGGAATGGGACGCCAACATTCCGGATTTCGACGCGTATCATGCTGAATTGCTCAAAGCCCGGGATTTTATGCAGGAATTCGCCCAAGGTCAGAAATTGAAGAATCAACAGGGAAACTCTTTGTCAACGATATCAAATCCTGTTAGCTTTTTAACGACCAATCTATCCTATGAAATTAACGGATAGGCGCATGGCCTAAACCGGCGAAGTAAAATGCCAGAAGAGAACGTACACTCGCTGAATCAGGTCCAGAACTGGATGCAGGCCATGCTTGTGACAGCCGGGGAGCACAGAACGCCGGGGGGAACAGGAGATCGGCTAAAACCGGAAGACGTCATCAAGGCTTCCTCAAACTTGCCGGCATATCAGCATCTGGCGATCTATCAGCAAAGTTATGTTGCCCGATTGCGGGAGTGTATGCGAAACCAGTTCAGTGTGCTGGCTTATGCGCTGGGCAACGACCTGTTTCAGCTATTTGCTGACGATTATCTGGAAGCTTATCCTTCCAACAGCTATACCCTAAATTCGCTGGGCAGTCAATTTCCCCATTTTCTGGAACAGACGCGCCCCGAGTCTGATTCGGAACAGGAAGATTGGCCTTCTTTTATGATCGAACTCGCTCAATTCGAGTACGATTTATCCGTAATCTTCGACGAGTATGCGGACGAGAAAGAGTCCATTCAATCGGCAGCTATTTCAGACGACATGTTGATGTCGACGCCTGTATTCCACCTGTTTCATCACCGCTACCCCGTTTGCCAGTACTATCTTGACTTTACCCAGCAGAGAAAACCTGAATTGCCTTTTCCGAAAGAGAATTATTGGGCAGTAGCCCGCCTGAATTACCGCCTGAAACTGTTTGAGCTGGAGCCAATGCAATACGTATTCCTTAAAAGTCTGAAAGCAGGCCGATCCATCCAGGAAACGAAGCAATACTTTTTGGATAATCACCGGATCGATCCGTCACAGCTGGAGAATGCCTGGGGCAGGTGGCGAAAAGATTTCATCGCCAAAGGCATTTTTACCCGTGTATAAAGCATCCTCTTCGCTACAAACTTTAGAAACCGTTTGAGTTCGCTTGCTTCGTGGCCTCGGATACTCACGCCTGACGTTGAGAGATTTCTCAAAGCTGATTTTACTATACACATCGCTAGATTTTCCTAGCTGACTGCGCAAAAAAGCATTGTACTTTCACGCTCATCCTGCATAGCAACAACACTACGCATTCATTTGTCGAAATAAACAGCTACTGGCTTGACGTTGGTTGTCGATTCGACTAATCCATCTTACGGAAGGGTAGAATGAACGGTTGGTCGTCTTATTCGCCATACCTATCTGAACCTCTTGTTCCCGTATTTTAGGATGAAACGAGTCTTTACACTACTAGCTATACTGGCGCTGATCAGTCAAACGACAGCATCGGTTGCGCAGCAGATTTCGAAAGAAGAACTGATTTTTCTAACGCCTGACTGGAAAGGAGAACGCTTCCCGGATGGACGCCCCAAAGTACCGGACGCCATTCTGAAGCGAATGAAACTGGTTACGCACGAGGAAGCCTGGGCGGTGATGAAAGGCGAAAAGTACCGCTATCAGTATGCAGGTGACTGGCAGACGATCAACCCCGATAGTGTACTGGTTGGCCGTGCTTTGACCGCTACGTTCATGCCGGGGCGGCCCGACGTACACCGCGTAACGGATGATAAAGGACATACCAAAGATGGTCGGGTAAAATCACAGAATGCCTGGCCGATTGACATGCTCGTCAAAGGGGATGTATACGTAGTGGATCAGTTTGGTATGCACGAAGACGGCCCGACCATTGGCGATAACCTTGGCAATTCGATCTACGCTAAAACCGGCAATGGCATTGTCTACGAGGGCGCCCTTCGCGACGTAGCTGGCTTGAAAGAGATTGGCGGGTTTACATCGTACTTCCGAAGCTATCATCCGTCGCACCACAACCCCGAAGGTGATCTGAACACGACTCTGGTAGGAATCAACCGTCCGACACGTATTGGCAAAGTGATGGTGATGCCCGGCGACATCGTGCTGGGTCGCGATGGTGGCGTAGCGTTTATTCCGCCCCACCTGGCTGAGAAAGTGGTCAAAACCTCGGAAATCATTCGCCTGCGCGACATGTTTGGCCACCTGCGTCTGCGTGAGCAGAAATATACGCCCGGCCAGATCGACTCGCGCTGGTCGGACGACATCGAAAAAGACTTTTCTCAATGGCTAAATGCCCACGTCAATGAATTACCCGTTCCGAAAGAACAAATTCAGGACTACTTGAAAACCCGAACCTGGTAAATAGTAACCACTTCTCCGTGTCTCCGCTTCGGCGGTCTGATGTGGTTAATTCCAGTAACCTTTTTACTGCAAAAATTATGAGAACCTCCCGGCGTTCCTTTCTGACCAAAGGCGCTTTAGCTAGTGTATTTAGTGCCAGTGCTCTGTCCAGTTTTGGCGAAGGACTTGAAACCGCCGTTCACAATGCGCCCTTGTCATCGGCTCCCTCGGATCTGAAAATCACCGACATAAAGTGTGGCTACACGCGTGGTGGACACAGCCTGTTCGTGAAGATTCATACCAACCAAGGCATCTGGGGCTGTGGCGAAGCGGTCGATGCCTCGGTCGGTACGTATCATCTGGTGAAACTGATGGGGGAGCGGATTAAAGGCAAAAGCCCGCTCAACGTCAATCGGTTGTTTGAAGACGTTCGGAAATCCGGGTTTTTCGAAGGGGCTCAGTCCGGAATGTACATTTCTGTACTGTCTGCGATTGAAACGGCACTCTGGGACCTAACCGGTAAAGCACTGGGCATGCCCGTTTACCAGTTGCTGGGGGGTAAGTTTCGGGACAAGATCCGGGTCTATTGTGACACGGGAGCGTATCGCGAAACCGATACCAGTCCCGATGCCTTCGGGAAAAGCGCCAAAAAAGCGGTCGACATGGGCTTCACGGCCGTGAAATACGACATCGACGAACGTAATGATCCTAACAAATACGACGCCTACAACTGGACGGCCAGCCAGGGCGAGCTGGAGCGGATGTATAACCAGATTGCTGGTGTTCGCAAAGCCGTTGGCCCGAAAATCGACATCTGCGTCGATATGCATGGCCGCTACGACGTAACGACCGGGCGACGGGTAGCCAAGATGATGGAGCCGCTGAACTTACTGTTTTTGGAAGAACCCATTCCGGCCGAAAACCCCGAAGCATACCGGCAAATCCGGGAAGCGTCGAACACGCCCATCTGCGCGGGCGAAAACCATTATCTGGCACACGGCTTCCGGAAACTGCTCGAAATCGGGGCTGTCGATATCATCATGCCTGATTTACAGAAAGCCGGTGGACTGGGTGAAGCGCAACGTATTGCCAACCTGGCCAATCTGTATTACGTACCGTTTGCTCCGCATATGGTAGCATCGTATCTGGGAGCGATGGCGTCGAGTCATGTGTGTGCATCGGTACCAAATTTCCTGATTCTGGAATGGCAAATTTACTTTCATGAAGAGCCGATGTTCAAAGATATCGTTACGTTCGATGGCCCGATGGTGGAAAAAGGGTTTATCCCGCTTTCTAATAAACCGGGTATTGGGGTCGAAATCAATGAAGAAGGTATGAAAAAATACGCGCCCAAAGACGTACCGTTTTTTGTGTGAAAATAGTTGCCCGAATTCGTCATCCCGACCCGTTGGAATGACAAAAAATAAGTGATTGTAAACTTCCGACCTTTATGGAAAACGTTCTGTTGAAGCCTTCCGCAATGACGAAACCGACTAATTATCGCTGGGTCATTGTTGCCTTGCTCTTTTTCGCTACGACCATTAACTACCTCGACCGGCAGGTAATCAGTCTCCTAAAACCGATTCTGGAAAAGGAATTTAGCTGGACTGAATCCGATTATGGTGATATCGTCACCGTTTTTACGTTTTTCTATGGTGCCAGTACGCTGCTCGCTGGTTATATCATCGACAAGATTGGTACAAAAATCGGGTACATCGGGGCGATTCTGGTCTGGAGTTTTGCTGCTATGGGCCACGCGCTGGCCGGTGGTACGTTCGGATTCATGATTGCCCGGGGTTTGCTGGGTATTGGCGAGGCTGGTAACTTTCCAGCCTCGATCAAGACTGTAGCCGAGTGGTTTCCGCAGAAAGAACGGGCGCTGGCGGTCGGTATTTTTAACTCGGGAGCGAATATTGGCGCGGTTGTAGCGCCCGCCATTGTGCCGCCAATGGCGCTGATGTTTGGTTGGCAGATGACCTTTATTGCAACGGGCGCTCTGGGCTTTCTCTGGATTATTGCCTGGTGGTTTTTCTACGAGGTTCCAACCCGGCATAAAGGTATTAATGCCGCCGAACTGGCCCACATTAACGAAGAGCCGCCTGTTCAACCATCGGTGTCGGGTGATGCCGCAGCAACTGATCTTTTAGCCGCTGATGTAAACGCGCGCTACCCGATCTTCGCCAATAGAGCCATCTGGGGCTTTATGAGCGGTAAACTCCTGACCGATCCTATCTGGTGGTTTTTTCTGTTCTGGCTCCCATCTTACCTGTCGAATATTTACCACCTCGATCTGAAGAAGCTGGGCGCTCCACTGATCGTCATTTATCTGGCGGCAACCATCGGCAGTGTGGGTGGTGGCTGGCTTTCGTCAAGATTGATTCGTCAGGGATGGCACCCGACCCGGGCACGGCAATGGGCGATGGGATTATTTGCCATTTGTATAACGCCAGTTATGGCCATCAGTCAGATGAGTAGTATGTGGCCGGTTATTGCGATTTTATCGTTGGCGGTGGCAGCTCACCAGGCGTGGTCGGCCAATATTTTCACTGTAGCGGCCGATCAGTTTCCGAAGCGTGTTTTAAGCCGCGTCGTGGGATTAGGGACGATGGCCGGTACGCTCGGTGGAGCCGTTTTTCCATTGCTAGTCGGTCGTATTCTGGACCATTACAAAGCATTGGGAAGCCTTTCAGAAGGGTACTATATTATTTTCTACATCGCCGGTTTGGCATATTTAGTGGCCTGGAGCATGCTCTATATCTTCGTTTTCCGCCGGGCTGCTAAACCGTAATACGTTCATGAGAGTCAATAGGGGTCCGGCTTCGCTTGTAAGAGCATTTGGTACGTTCGGTTTTTGGATTAGTCTAACGGTCTGTACCGTAAACGCTCAGGCGCCCAATGTTCAGAAAATGACGCCGGAAGAGCGAACGGCCTACATGACAAAAATGCGTGAGGCCAGTCTGGCCGATTGGCAGAAGATGATGGATAAACTCAATCTGAAGCTCCCAACGCTGCCCCCGCCCGCCGACGATCCGAAACGCCCGCAGCACCTTAAACCCAAAGAGGGGTCGAGTAACTGGTATGACGAGGCTGGCGATACACATGTGCGTTCGGGTTGGGGAAACTGGACGAATTATGATGAAGCTAAAGCCAATACTTACACGTTACCAGACCCGTTAAAGCTAAAAAATGGCAAACCCGTAAAAGATGCCAGTACCTGGTGGAAACAGCGTCGCCCGGAGATTCTAAACGACTATCTGACCGAGATTTATGGTAAAACGCCCACTAATACGCCAAACGTAACCTTTGCGGCTACTGGTATCGACAGTACCGTACTGAACGGAAAAGCTACCCGGAAAATGCTCCTTGGTACTATCGATAACAGCCGGTATCCATCGGTCAGCCCGAGCATTCCCGTTACGTATTACAGACCGGTGAATGCGTCAGGTGCGGTGCCGTTGATGATTATTGTCTGGGGTTCATTTCCGCAACCGATGGCAAGTATCGAAAAGCTTATTGAGGCGGGCTGGGCGGTGGCGACTGTCAATACCGGCGCGATTCAATTGGATAGTGGAGCGGGTTTGCACGAGGGTATCATCGGCCTAATGAATGGCGGAAAAGATCGTCAACCTGATGAATGGGGTGTTCTGTCTGCCTGGAGTTGGGGCCTAAGCCGAGTGCTGGATTATTTTGAAAAGGATAAAACGATCAATTCAAAACAAATCGGAATTCAGGGTCATTCACGTTGGGGCAAAACGGCTTTGCTGGCGGGGGCGCTCGACCCACGCTGGGCCATTGTGTTCGCCAGTTGTTCAGGATCGATGGGCGCTTCGCTGGAAAAACGAAACTGGGGCGAAGTGATTGATAACGTAGCGGGTTCTGGGTTATATCATTGGATGGCCGGTAATTTTCTGAAATACGCTGGTAACTGGTCTGCGATGCCTGTTGATGCCCATGAATTGATGGCGCTTATTGCCCCGCGTCCGCTTTTCATTACCGGCGGCACGAAAGACCTCTGGGCCGATCCGAAAGGCGAATTTCTGGCTTGCGTTGGTGCCAGCCCAGTATACGAGTTGCTGGGTAAAAAAGGCGTTGGAACAACCGAAATGCCCGCTCCTGATGTTTCGTTAATCAATGGAGAACTGGCTTTCCGCAATCACGAAGGTGGCCATGTCGACATACTCGACTGGCCCGTTTTTCTGGAATTCGCACAAAAGCAATTTAAAAAATAGTAGCGCGCGTTTCTACCCGCGAGTGTACATGAAAACTGCGGGTTTCCATCCGCGATACAAAATGAGTATGTTACAAACCATGCGCTGGTTCGGGCCGAACGACCCAGTTTCATTAATGGATATTCGGCAAGCGGGTTGCACGGGTGTCGTGACAGCGCTGCACCAGATTCCGGTGGGTGACCTATGGACAACCGAAGCGATTGAAGAGCGGAAACAGTTGGTTGAAGCTGGCAATCGGACTTATTCTCCTCTGCATTGGGCGGTGGTCGAAAGTCTACCTGTCCACGAAGACATCAAAAAAGGCCGACCAACCCGTGCTACGTATATTGAAAACTACAAACAGTCAATCCGGAATCTGGCCGCTTGCGGTATCCGAACCGTTTGCTACAACTTCATGCCCGTACTGGATTGGTCGCGCACGAACCTGACGTATGAAATGCCCGATGGCTCGCGAGCACTCCGGTTTGTCTGGGAAGATTTCGCCGTATTCGATCTGTGCATTCTGAAACGACCGGGAGCTGAGGCTGATTACGACCCGGAAATCAGGACATCGGCCCGGCAGAAATTCAGCCAGATGACACCGGAAGCGATTCAGACGTTATCGAATATCGTGCTGCTTGGCCTGCCTGGTTCGGAAGAGGCTTTTACACTCGATACATTTCAGGGATTGTTGAACGAATACACAACCATTGGCGATGCGGAACTGAGACAAAATCTCTATGAATTTATTCAGCAGGTTGCACCCGTTGCTCAGGAAGTGGGCGTTAATCTATGCATTCACCCCGACGATCCGCCGTACCCGTTACTGGGCTTACCCCGCGTTGTGAGCACCGAAGCCGATTTAGCGCAGTTGATGGCCGCCAGTGACGTAACGGCCAACGGCATTACGTTCTGTACGGGTTCATTGGGGATTCGCTCCGATAACGATTTGCCGGGTATGATTCAGCGGTTTGGCGAACGGATTCACTTCATTCATTTACGGACAACCAAACGGGAAGTTGCCGAAGTACCCGGACGCCCCGGTATTTTCCACGAAGCTGATCACCTGGCGGGCGACGTCGATATGTATGCGGTTGTGAAGGCGATTGTGCTGGAGCAGAAACGTCGTGAAAAAGTTGGTGTCGGCGAAACGTCGATCCCCATGCGACCCGATCACGGCCATCAAATGCTTGACGATCTGCACAAGAAAACCTATCCAGGTTATTCAGCCATCGGTCGGTTACGGGGGCTTGCTGAGTTGCGAGGCCTGGAAATGGGTATCGAGCGGTCGCTGGAAGAGAACAAATGAATGGAAGGTACCACGGGCTTCAGCCCGTTTTTAATTGAATCCTTGAAAACGGGCTGAAGCCCGTGGTACCTGTTTAGAACAAAAGTCAGTAAAAATGAATGCAGGAAAACGTAGCGGATTGCTCGCACTTATCTACCTCTTAACGATCAGTGCGTATGCTGACGACGGCTACCGATTGTGGCTGAAATACGACCTGATTAAAGACGTAGCCAAACGCGAAGCGTATGCCCGTTCAGCCCAGTTTATTGTGGTAAGCGGCAATAGCCTCGTTCTGAAGACCGCTGCCGACGAATTACAGACCGGTTTGCAGGGTTTGTTAGGTAAAACCATACCGATTATTGCTAGTGCTGGAAATCGAACCGGGGGCATCGTCCTAGCTTTCAATAAAACGCCAGGTACGAACAATCAGTTGGTAAATGATGAAGGGTATCAAATCACCAGCAAATCCAATATTATCGTTTCCAGCAAAACAGATGCGGGCGTGTTGTATGGCGTATTTGCCTTGCTCCGTCAACTGCAAACGACTCAACCGATTGACAGACTCTCGCTAACCAGCAATCCTAAAATCCGGTATCGATTACTCAATCACTGGGATAACACGAACGGTACGATCGAACGCGGTTATGCTGGTGGATCGCTCTGGAAATGGTTTGAGCTGCCCGCCACCGTCGACCCGCGCTACCGCGTTTATGCCCGCGCCAATGCGTCTTTGGGAATCAATGGTACCGTTGTCAATAACGTGAACGCTAGCGCCCGCTTTCTGACGGGTGAGTACATTGAGAAAGTTGCGGCCTTAGCCAACGTATTCCGACCTTACGGTATCCGAATTTATTTGTCGGTCTATTTCCCGGCGCCAAAGGTGATTGGTGGATTGAAAACGGCTGATCCGCTTGATCCGGAGGTTAGAAAGTGGTGGGCCGACAAAGCTAAAGAGATTTATACGGTCATTCCCGATTTTGGTGGTTTCCTGGTTAAAGCCAATTCGGAAGGTGAACCCGGTCCGCAGGATTACGGGCGTAACCATGCCGATGGCGCGAACATGCTGGCCGAAGCCTTAGCGCCTTACGATGGCGTGGTGATGTGGCGAGCCTTTGTTTACAAAGCAGCCGGAACGCCGGACCGTCCAAAAGCCGACCGGTTCAAGGCCGCTTACGAAGAATTCAAGCATCTGGACGGTAAATTCAATAAGAAGGTGATTGTGCAGGTGAAGAACGGGCCAATCGATTTTCAGCCGCGTGAGCCGTTTTCGCCCTTGTTTGGCAATATGCCCCAAACGCCGTTATCGATCGAGTTCCAGATCACGCAGGAATATCTGGGCCATGCGACTCATTGGGTCTACGAAGCGCCACTTTTCAAAGAATGTCTCGACTCGGATACCTACGTAACGGGTAAAGGCTCACCATCCGGTGCGGCAACGGTCGCTAAAGTGGTTGATGGCAGTCTGCATGGCTACGGACTGACGGCCATTGCGGGTGTCGCCAACACAGGCGCTAATCGAAACTGGACAGGAAACCCGATGGCACAGGCCAACTGGTACGCCTTTGGACGACTGGCCTGGGACCATACACTAACGTCGGAAACCATTGCCCGCGAGTGGGTAAACATGACGCTTACAAAAGAGATCCAGACGGTTAAAACAATTACAGACCTGATGCTGAAATCGCGCGAGATTTTCGTGAATTATAACACGCCCCTCGGTTTGTCGACGCCCTGGACTGGCGAACATTTTGCGCCCGAACCCTGGCAAAACCAAAGCTCTCGCCCGGACTGGACCGCTATTTATTACCACCGGGCCGATTCCGTCGGGTTAGGTTTTGATCGAACTACGACCGGCAGTAATGCGTTGGAGCAGTACCGGCCAGAAGTACAGCAACGCTGGAGCAATCCTGAAACCTGTCCGCTGCCGTATTTGCTTTGGTTTCATCACGTTCCGTGGACGAAAAAACTAAGCACAGGTCGAACGCTTTGGAACGAACTCTGCACGCGCTTCTATACCGGCGCAGATTCGGTTGGCTGGATGCAGCAGCAATGGGCACAGGTTAAACCAGCTATTGACCCGGAAATTTTTGCTGACGTAACGGGCCGATTGGAAACGCAGCACAAGGAAGCAATCTGGTGGCGCGATGCCTGGTTATTATACCTTCAACAGTATTCTCGTCAACCGATTCCGGCGCCATTTAAAAAACCTGAGCGTACTTTAGACGACGTAAAACGCTCAGTCGATATTTACCACTTACGATAATGGATCAAACAAATGTATTCTCGCTCGACGGGAAATTAGCCCTGATTACGGGCGGGGGCAGTGGAATCGGCTTTGATATTGCCAAGTGCATCGTTCTGGCTGGCGGGAGCGTCGTCATAACAGGTCGGCGGGAGCAGCCCCTTCGTGAAGCCACCGAAACGTTAGGTGAACGGGCGCACTACCAGGTGAACGACGTAACAGAACGCGCCTTGTTGGATAACTTAGTCGAAACCATCGAAACAACGTACGGACCGATTGATATCCTGGTCAATAACGCCGGTATCAACATGAAAAAACCGGCGCTGGACGTAACGGATGAAGATTTTGATCGAATTGTTCACACGAATCTGAACGCTGTTTTTAGCCTTACACGCGCTTGCGCTCAGCGCATGATAGCTCGTAAGCGAGGCTCCATTATCATGATCTCCTCGATGGCCGCCTACTACGGCATCGATCGGGTGGCTGCTTATGCGGCTTCTAAATCGGGTGTAGAAGGGATGGTAAAAGTGCTGGCTTCGGAATTTTCGCCCCACGGCGTTCGGGTTAACTCTATTGCACCTGGCTTCATCGAAACCGCTATGAGTAAAACCGCCATGAGTGGTGATCCCGACCGTTTTACCCGAGCCATGCGACGAACGCCGATGGGCGCTTTTGGTAAGCCCGATGATATTGGCTGGGCTGCCGTTTTTCTGGCCTCTGAGGCAGCTCGCTACGTTACCGGCGTATCGCTTCCGGTGGATGGCGGTAATTCAATCGGCTTTTAAACAATCATGAATTTTTAAGTTAGCGTTTCGTTCGTGACGGGTATTACACTTATTTTGAGCGCCGTTACGTAACGTGCATCCCTGTGGTACGCTAACTTAATACCATGAAACTAAGGTCTAAACTACAACTGCTGATTGGCTGCTGGCTACTGGGCTGTCACTCCATTCTGGGCCAGACTAAGCCCAAAAAAGCGCTGTTCGTTATTGTCGATGGGATTCCATCGGATGTAATCGAAAAACTGCCTATGCCCAATCTGAAGGCTATTACTAAGGAAGGTGGTTACGTTCGGGCTTACGTCGGTGGACAAAAGAATACGTATTCCCAAACCCCAACCATCTCCGCTGTAGGCTATAACAGTCTGCTTACAGGAACCTGGGTAAACAAGCATAACGTGTGGGACAACAGCATTAAAGCCCCTAATTATCAGTACTGGACAATCTTTCGCTTTTTTGAAACGCAGTATCCTGGCAAGAAAAGCGCCGTTTTTTCGACCTGGCTCGATAACCGCACAAAGCTGATTGGCGAAGATATTGCCGAAACGAACCGACTACGTATTGATTATTCGTTTGATGGGCTAGAGCGCGATACGTTGCTTTTTCCACACGACAAGGATGCCGGATACATCCACCAGATTGATGAAAAAGTAGTTGACGAAGCTAGTCGGTATATCCACGATGAAAGTCCTGATTTGTCGTGGGTCTATCTGGAATACACCGACGACATGGGGCATAAGTACGGTGATAGCGACCGGTTTTACAAAGCTGTTGGCATGATGGATGATCAGATGGGCCGTTTGTGGAAAGCCATTCAATACCGTCAGAAAACCTTTGGCGAAGACTGGCAAATCTTTATTACAACCGACCACGGTCGAAGCGCTGATACGGGCAAAGATCACGGAAAACAATCCGATCGGGAACGTAGTACGTGGATCGTTACCAACGCCAAAGATCTGAATAGCCAATTCCGGAAGAACACGCCGGGTATTGTCGATATCATGCCAACGCTGGCGCGCCACCTGAACTTAACCATTCCAAAAGAGCAGAATTTTGAACTAGACGGTATTCCGCTGACTGGCAAGCTGTCGATCGTCGAGCCGACTGTGAAAAAGGAAGGTACCAAAATTGCCGTAACCTGGAAAGCGATAGAGCAGGAGGGAAGCGTAAAAATCTGGCTCTCCCCAACCAATCATTTTGAGGAAGGTAAACGAGATAATTATCTCTTAGTAGCTGAAGCACCCACCAAAGCCGAAGCGGCTACGATCGACGTATCAAAATTGCCGTCGGGGTTCTTTAAGATCGTTCTGGAAGCCCGCTACAATAATCTGACCCGCTGGATTGTGGAGAAATGAACTAGCGAAATCCATTAAGAGAATGTGTACCAGATAACCAGGCAATACTTTAACGAGCAAAATGGTAAAGAATGATTTATAGAGTAAGAGTCTACCCCAAATAAAATTCCTCAAGCAGGCCCTGATGTGCTCTACTTGAGGAATGTCAGCTATCTATGCAGAAGAAGACTATTGTAAGTTCTTAAGCTGTCAATGACAGACTATTGCCTTTATACAAACCACCGCCTATAAGCTCATTATCTGAATGGCTTCCTCCGTAAAGGCTGGTACTTTTTGTTAATCCGTTACCAACAAAACCGCCAAACAGATTACTGAGATGACTACTGCTATCGTCTGAGCTATTACTGATGGTCTTACCACTTTTCTTGCTAAAGTATTTGTATATGCCAAAACCAGCTCCGGCAAGTAGGGAAGCTCCCAAGGCGATTCCCAGCGATGTGGTCAGTTTCTTATCCATGACTGTTTATGAGGTTGTTTTACGAAAATAACCTACGACGGACCAAATAGTTTTTGTCAGACAGATTAGTCGACTAGTATCACCTGACTTTTATTTCACCCGTGTCCAGGTTTTAGTTTTTCCTAGAAAACTGATGCCCATCATGTAGCCGCGTAGGTCAATTGAGTTTGGGTCTTTGAGCGATACTTCGCAGTTGTAGGTTTTGCCATCTTCGGGGTTATAAATCTCCCCGTCGCTCCAAACATTATTGCCTTTGTATGTCAGATTGGTTAATAAGACCAGGCCCATCAGCGGACGACTGCGTAATTTTTCGTCGGGGTTTTCCTTGTCCATTTTGGGCTTATTGGTCGCCGGTTCATTCGGTTCCAGCATCCAGACCAGTTTGCCGTAATACTTATTGCCCTGTCTATAAATCTGAACCTGATTTCTTTTTTTAGAACTGAGCCATTTTCCCATCAGAGCGTCGGGATCATCGGCTTTGGGAGCCATCGAAGTCATTGTAATAAATACGACGAGGGATAGGATAGTAAAACGAAACGCGTTCATAGGTAAGCGGTCCATTAAATAGTTAAAGCTGTGGTTTGACGATATAAACAAATTACAGAGACAATTGGCGAGTCATACCTGAAAAATCGTCCTAACAGACTTAGTACGATCAATAGTTGCCCTTATTGTAACCTTATAGCATTGACCGATTATTCCGGAATAAGTTTAATGAACGCTTACTAAAATCGCATGAGGCATGAATTTACACCCTGACGCAGACGGTCGAAAGCAGATCGATTGAGCCGGGCCTTAATCTGGTGTTGAGCGGCTTTAATGCATTTCCTTCAACGTGAGCCAATACAAACCCGCAAACAGCATGCTGAAAAATACGCCAAACGAGATATTTAAAGCACTAAACCCTGCCAGAATTATCGGCAGAATCAGGCCAACAACAACGCCTGCTACGTATACCCAGAAACCCACCCGACGCAGCCGAAACATCAGAATAGCGCCTGCAAGTGTCAGCAATGAATAGGCTGCTGATGCAATAGCTAAACTTTTGATTTGCGTGGGGTCATCGTCCATGGGTGCGTTACCCGACGAGCGGTCTTCATAGTATTGTTTGGGTACGTCCTTTTGTTGTTCGGGTGTGTACTTCCGTTTAACAACCTGCGTTTCCGAAATCGCATCGGTTTGTAATAAGGATACAAAAGCGTCGGATAAGCCCCAGGCGCAACTAAGAAAGGTAAGGATACAGAGTAAGGTCAAAAATTGAGAACGCATGAAGCAGTGCGGTCGAAGCCCGCATTTTTATGAGAATAAAGCGGCCTCTTTACCGCAAAAGCAGATTACCCGCCTACTACACAAAACCTTATTTTTGCGGCAGAGTTTCCTTACAACAACGAAATCCAAATCAAATGACGCTGCAAGAGCTAACCGAGCAAATCCAGAACAAAGTTACACACGCTGATAACATCGACGCTACCGTTAAGCTCGTGACGGATAAGGGTGTAATCTACATAGACGCAACCCAATCACCCGCTGTGGTTTCCAACGACGATAAACCCGCTGACTGCGACCTGCATGTGAGCATCGATAACCTCGTAAAAATGGGTACCGGCGATCTGAACCCAATGATGGCCGTCATGAGTGGCAAGCTTAAAATAAAAGGCGATATGGGTATTGCCATGAAAATGGGTAAAGTGATGGGCTAACTCTATCACAGGTGTAATTTTGCCTATTGCCAGGACATAAAAAACGCGGTTCCAGAGCTAAGAACCGCGTTTTTTTGTGTTTTGGCAGTAACCAGTTATTTATCAAACCACAACGGTGCATCGACGGCTAAACCGCTGGGCGTATTGGGGTTGGAATTTACCTCTTCACTACGGTATAGCAGGCGTCGAACCAACCCCGCAACCGGCGCACCAGCAGGCGTAGTCATGGCCGGGACTTCCTGCCCAATTACACCCGACCGGCGATGTTGCGTCCAGCCTTCAACGGGTCGCATAAACAAATCCAGGTATTGTTGCTGGGCTAACACGGTCCGGTAGTTAGCGGCTGTCAGGGCGGGTAGTTGGTTTACATACGTAGTCGCCTGAGCTGTTGGTACACCAAATGACAGCAGCGACTCGCGTACGCCCGCCCGCATCCGTTGCGTAGCCAGATCGAAACCCCCCGTTGCAAACCCGCGTGCGATGGCTTCGGCTTCCAGAAGCAGTTGCTCCGAGTACGAAAACGAAACCTCGGGCAGGTCGGGCTTGAGCAGGTTCATGTTCACCAGAGCCGAGCGGGTTGTGTAGTTTTCGATACTATTCAACGCTACGTATTCGTTGGCACCGGCAGCTGGTCCCGGCTGGTAAAAATAGGGGATACGCGGGTCGTTGAGTGAGACCAGCAGATCATAAACGGGCTTTGAGCAGTACCAGTCCGACTGAACGCCACCCCGGAAAATGGCCGTAAACGAATACCGTGGGTTCTGCCGACCGGGTTGGTTGTAATACTGAAACTGCATAGTATCGGTAGTGGCGGCAATCATGTTACCACTCGCCAGTAACTGCCCAATAGCGCTTCCCTTCGTTGGGTCAGCGTCGACCATTGAAAACAGAATACGTAGTTTGAGCGAGTTGGCAAACTTGCGCCACTTCGTCATATCGCCCCCATAATACAGGTCGTTGGGTGCAATGATGCCCTTGCTGGCAGGATCAATCTGTCCGATGGCTTCATCGAGCAGCGCTATGCAACCATTCAATACGTCGGCCTGCTTATCAAAGGCTGGTAAATCGACATCGCCTGTTGCGGCCTGCGAAAACGGAATATCGCCCCAGAGGAGTGAGGTTTGTGAAAAGGCAAACGCCTTCATGATTTTACACTGCGCTAAAGCGTTTTTGTTGACGGGTTGCGTGCTTTCCGCCACTTTGATCGCTACGTTGAGGTTTTTCAGTACGTCGGTATAGGTACGTCCCCAGGCCGAGCGTACCCGTGTCTGATCATATTTTGCCTGCTCGAGTCCCCAGCGGCCACCCGACGCCCACATCTGGCTCATCAGCGCGACGGGCCAGGTGAGTTCGCCTACGCGCAGAAGTGAGAACTGGGTGCTGGCACCCGAGAACAGCAGAGATGGATCGACTGTTGTGGAACGATTTGGATCAATATTGAGGGTACTATTTTTGAAACAGCCGGTAGCGGTCAGGGCCAATAAACCGACGTAAAGTATCTTTTTCATAGTTGTAGAAGTCGTTTCTGATACGTGTCCGTGGAGAAATCAAAAGGTAAAGCGCAGATTGGCGCCAATGCTCCGGCTACTGGGAATGCTGCCCCGTTCCAACCCCTCACCAATTAAACCCGTGCCGAGCACGTTGGCTTCGGGGTCGATGTGCGGTACATTCGAGTGGATAATCCAGAGATTACGGCCTTCCAGTCCAAGGGCGATGCTGCCAAAAGGAGTTCGGTTCACCAGTGTACGCGGCAGATTGTAGGCGATTCTGACCTCGCGTAGCTTGGTATACGAGCCGTCGAACGTATTCGTTTCGGGACTAACCGAGTTGTCTAGCTGACTCCAATATTGCTGCACACTGGCAACCGGTACATCGTTGGGACGGTACGTTCCGTCGGCGTTTCGAATCACGCCAGGGTCGATAAACGGCGTTCGATTATTCACCGCCGTTTCAGCGGCCTGGCCACCGCTCCGCACAATGCCAACCGTCTGCGAATTGATGACGCCCCCTTTGCGCATGTCGATCAGGAAATTGAAATCAATGCCTTTGAACGAAAAACTATTATTAATCCCCAGTGTCCAGTCGGGATAAATGTTGCCGAGAAGTCGGCGCGGTCCTGGTGTGCGCAGGCCGGTAGTCGGGTTGATGACGATGTTTCCTTGTGGATCACGTAGCCAGCCTACGCCCTGAATATTGAACGTTTCGCCAGGACGGGCTACTACAAAAATGCCGAACCCATCGCCGGACGTTGTCACGAACTCGGTCAGGCCGTCGGCCAGCGATTCTACGCGGTTACGGTTACGATTAAAGTTGAAAGCCGCATCCCAGCGAAACCCCGACCGGGTTTTCAGGGGCGTTACGGTCAGCATGGCTTCGATGCCCGTGTTCGAAATTTCGCCCACGTTGAGCCGCCGGGCCGAGTAGCCAGTTGACTGTGGTACGGCAATGGAAATGATCTGATCGTAGTTCAGGTTCCGGTAATACGTCAGGTCCAGACCAAGGCGTCCTCCGAAAAAATTTAGTTCCGTACCGAACTCATACGACGTTTGCTGCTGCGGTCGCAGGTTCGTGGGCGGTAATACGTTCGTGGCTCCGAATGCTGACGCTCCGCCAATCGGATACAGGATATTGAACGTGTAGATGTCGCTGGCCTGCGAGAGTGGGTTATACGTAAAGGCAAGTTGATACGGGTCTTCGTCCGAGCCGACATTGGCATAATTGGCCCGCAGTTTGGCGTAGCTTAGAATATCGCGCTTCACGATGCCCATGTTCGGGAAGGCTTCCGTCAGAATGAACGATGCACTAACCGATGGGTAGAAGTAGGAGTTGTTACTGACCGGTAACGTACTGGACCAGTCATTTCGGCCCGTTACGTTCAGAAACAGGAAGTTGCGGTAGTCAAAACTGAAGTCGCCATATACCCCGAAGATTTCCCGGCGGCTGTAGAAGTTCGACGCTACGTTCGACTGCGCATTGGCAAACGTATACAACTGGTCGATGTTCAGCCCATCCGACAGTACCCGCGACCGTCGAATGGTACGTTGATTAAACTGATGACCCACAATGCCCTTGAACGTCCAGTCATCCGAGATTCGGCGGGTAACGGTGCCGATCAGGTCGGTCTGGAGTTCGCGCTCGTAGATTTCGTTGGTTTCGAACTGTCCGTTCAGTCGTCCGCGCGTGCCCCGGCGTGTAGTCGACCGGCGGTTTTCAGTGAAGAAATCGGTCCCGGCACGCCCCGTTACGTTGAACCAGGGTGCTACGTCGTAACTCAGGCTGGTGCCGCCGTAGAGACGGTCGACGGAGTTGGAGAACTTGTTAAACGCCGTTACGAAATAAGGATTATTCTGAATACCGTCGAGGTCGATGGCCCGCGCCAGATCGCCCGTCCAGCCCGCCGGGACGGTCTGCGTTGACGGAGCAAACAGGTTGTTTTTGAGGTCATTGATATCGATGGTCGTATTGACTCCGGCAAGAATTGTTGAGAGGATATTGGTCGTGTTGGAACCTTGTTGCGGACGACCATCGCTGGTCGTGCGAACGTAGTTGAGCCAGGCTCGCGACGTAAGCTTGTCGGTAATTTTGCGTCCCGCATTGATTGCAAACGTATTACGTCCCAGTTCCGAACCCGGCACGGTGCCCGTCTGCTTCAGGTTGGTAAACCCGATCCGGTAGTCGCCCTGATCGCTGGCTCCGTCAATCGACACACTGTTGATGACCGTATGGCCCGTTACGAAGAAGTTTTTCCAGTTGTCGGGATGAGCAGTCAGCCCTTGAACGGTAGCGCCCGTGTAGTCAAGAACCGGCCCTGTAATGCTCGATATGGCCGGACCCCAGCCATTCCCTAACCGGGGGTTATATACGCCGAGGTTACCCTGCGCATATTGGTTCTGAATATCAGGAAAGCGTAGTACGTTATCAGTCCGGTACGATGAATTCACGGCGATGTTCATCTTTTTAGCCCCCACTTTCCCGCGCTTGGTGGTGATGACGATAACGCCGTTGCGCGCACGGGACCCGTAAAGAGCCGAAGCAGCCGCGCCTTTCAATACGTTCATCGACTCAATATCATCGGGGTTGAGGTCGCCAGCGCGGTTTCCAACATCAACACCCCCCGTAACGATGTCGGTTTCGGAGCCGTTGTAGGAGGAATTGGAAATCGGTACGCCATCGACAACGAACAGGGGTTCGCTGGAACTCGACAGCGAGTTTGCCCCGCGAATCATAACCTTCGTGGAGCCACCCACCGATCCAGACTGTTGCGAGATACGTACCCCGGCTACCCGCCCGGCCAGTGAGTTCAGTACATTCGGATCACGGGCTTTGACCAACTCGGTTCCGCCCACTGTCGATACAGCATAGCCAAGCTCTTTTTTCTCCCGAACAATAGCGTTGGCCGTTACGACAACTTCATCCAGATTGGTGAGGTCGGCTACTAATTTCACGTCCACGGTGCTACGTCCCTCGAGTGCTACGTCAATGGTTTTGTAGCCAATGAAGGAGTAGACGAGTGTTTTGGCATTGGTCGGTACCGAAATCTGGTACGTTCCATCGGCGTTGGTGACGGTGCCTGTTGTTGCCCCCTTAAGCAGGACGTTTACGCCGGGGAGCCCTTCGTTTTCGGGTGACGTGACCTTACCCGACACGATTCGGGACTGGGCCTGGACCATCCATCCATAGAGCAATAGGAAAGCAAGAAGCGTTTTTTTCATGTAAGAGTTGGTTAAAATAGATTGAACGAAAAAAGAGTCACATTACACCGGGTTGAAACCTGGCGCAATACACCAGTTTTGATCACTTGCACCGGACGGACGCTGCCGTTTTAACTCGGTGTGACGTAACATTATTAATTTACTTGACGCGCTTCGCGGTACGTATCAGAACAGGAGCTTTGAGTAGCTGTGTGGGATTTGAGTAAGCGTTGGTAGGGCCGGGCTGTCCGGTTTCGCCCTGCTGAATTTTGCGCACTACGTCCATGCCTTCGATAACGCGCCCGAAAGCAGCAAAGCCCTGACCGTCGGGGTTGCGTTTGCCGCCAAAGTCCAGCTCGGGCTGGGGGTTGATGCAGATAAAGAACTCGGAAGCTCCACTGGCAGGCGTTCCCCGCGCCATCGACAACGTACCGTCGAGGTGTTTCAGGCCCGTTTTCTGGGTAGTTTCCTGAGCAATGGGTGGAAACATGCGAGTCGTGTCGGTACGTAGTCCACCCTGAATCACCTCAATCTTTACAGGGCTGTTCGCCTGATTATCCAGGCGAACAACGCGGTAGAACGTAGCGCCGTCGTAGCGTTTGTCGTCGACGTATCGCAGGAAGTTAGCGACCGTACCGGGGGCTTTGTCGGCGTAAAGTTCGAGCACAATTCGGCCCGTTTCCGTTTCGAGAAGAACGCGTTGGGCGCTGGCTGTTGAAAAAAATAAACATAAACTCAGGAGACTAAGTAGTACATGCTTCATACTGTAGAATTTTTTGTGTCTGTTTAGAATTTGATTTTTAGGTTTATTTAATTGATTTATTGAATTCTTCTTATAGAATTATAGATAGTTTACCTAAGTAGTGTGTGTAAAGCAATGTAACGTATAAATACTTATAGGACAAGGAGATAAGACGTGTTTCTTATTAGATGGGTAAGGCGAGAAAAGAAGCATCCTGATCCCAATGGCGGCCCAGATTACGGCTACATCGAAAGCAGATCTCTTTTCTGTATAGTAGAATCTACCAGCGGGGTGAGCCGTATTGCGAGCTATCGACTTCCGAACCCCGTTCAGTAGTATGGAGACCAATTAGTCTTATTGAGATACATTCATTGTGCCGGATCGCGGTGCGTAATTCACTCAGCAAAATGACTAAACCCTCCCGTCGTAAATTCCTGAAAAGCGGTGTCCTGTCTGCTGCCGCACTGTCTATTGGCGATTTTTTTATTGTACCACGTCACGTTTTGGGAGGGAAATCTCCTAATGGATCGCGAATCATTGCGCCATCGGATAAACTTAATATCGCGGCCGTCGGCTGTGGTGGGAAGGCTGACGTGAACATTCGTCTGGCTTACAATAAGGGCTCCGATAACATAGTCGCTCTCTGTGATGTCGACGACCGGCAAGCCAAAAAATACCGTGCTCAGTTTGCCAATGCGCCCTATTTTCAGGATTATCGGGAGATGTTCGACAAAGTGGGTAAAACCTTCGATGCGGTTATTGTCAGCACGCCTGATCATATGCACGCGCCCATTGCGATGGCGGCCATGCAGCTCGGCAAACATGTATACGTCGAAAAACCACTGACCCACGACATCTACGAAGCCCGGATGCTGACGCAGGCCGCTCAGAAATATAAAGTCGTAACGCAGATGGGCAACCAGGGCAGTTCGGGTGATGCGACGCGGATTATCGAGACGGCCATTCAGAAGAATCTCATCGGTCACGTGCATACCGTTTATTGCTGGACAAACCGCCCCGTCTGGCCGCAGGGGGTTCGGTCGCCGAAGGATAAAGGTGAATCGCAACCAATTCCGCCTGAGGTAAACTGGTCACTCTGGCTCGGTACAGCTCCTGCCCGTGACTACCACGAAGCCTACATGCCGACCCGCTGGCGTGGCTATTGGGATTTTGGTACGGGTGCGCTCGGCGATATGGGCTGTCATTTCATGGACGTACCATTCCGGGCGCTGAACCTCAAATATCCAACCTCGGTGGAATGCAGCGTTGGGTCAGTATATTCTGATTTTTTCCAGGAAGCGTTTTACGACGATGTTTGTCCACCCTCGTCAGCCATTCACCTGACCTTCCCATCCGACGACCGGAAGGTGAAGGAGATCAAATTTTCGTGGTTTGATGGTGGTATTCGGCCGCAACTGCCGGAAGGAGTGGAGTATAGCGACGTATTCCGGGAAATTGACGGTGGTATACTATTTATCGGCACGAAAGGAATGCTGACGGGTGGGCTTTTCGGAAACGACCCTAAGTTATTACCTGCCGATAAGTTTGCCAATAAAGCGTTGCCTGCGCCCGAAAAGCCCTTAGTTGACGGCAAAACCGAAGGGCACCAGCAACAGTGGGTGAAAGCCTGTAAGCAGGGATTTGGCGCTTATACGTCCTCTTCCTTCGACCAGTCGGGTCCACTTACCGAAACGGTTTTAATGGGCAATCTGGCCACGCGTTCCTATCTGGCCCGCGAAGACGGCAAGTTCACGGGTCGCAAAAAACTCTTCTGGGATGGCGACAATATGAAGATTACAAACTACGATTACGCCAACCAGTTTGTGAAGCGGCAGTATAACGGCGGCTACACATTGTAGTGAGGGGCATAGGGCAGAGGGCATGGGTGCTGACGCGGCTAGATTGCTTTCGCGTCAGCGCCCATGCCCTCTGCCCTATGCCCCTTGCTTATTAATCGGGGCCCCTGTACATTAGGGTCTTTCTCGTTCGTTAATGAAGCGTTTCAGTCAAGCGTTCTGGTTATTGCTGAGTAGCTGTCTGTTAGCGTCGCGGCTGATCGCTCAACCGCTGATTCAACAGCCGGTTACTAGTCTGCCTGGTGTTGGTGATCAACTGTCTTTACAGGGGCGTCTGGCTTCTTTTCGGGATTCATCACAGAAGAGGACCATTACGGATATCGTCAGCCTTGGCAGCGAATCCGCTTTTCAGCCGGTTACAGAACCCGTCCCTAACTTCGGAGTCATCACCGGAACACAAACGGCTAAACCCATCTGGTTACGGTTTCGACTACGTAATGCAACTGCCCGACCGCAGTCATGGCTTGCTGAGGTTGATTTCCGGTGCTTCGACGAATTACAACTGTTTATGGTCGATGCATCGAATCGGGTCGTATCGACATCGCCGGTAATTGGGTGGAAAACCCCCGCTACACAACGTATCCGACACCATCGGAACTTCTGGTTTCCCTTCACAGTGCCCGCTCAACAGAACGTAACCGCTTATCTGCGGGTCATGAAATCGCGGGGAACGCAGATTGTTCCCATTGAGCTTGTTCGGGAGTCGGCCTATGAAACGACCGTACAGAAGAGTTATTTGTTCTGGGGAGGAATCCTGTTCACGCTGGTATTTGTAGCGGTGATGAGTCTGATTTTCTTTCTGAATACGTTCAATCCTGTGTATTCGACATACATTTTCTGCCTGCTGGGGCTGGTCGGCTTCTTTGTGATTAACAATGGATTCCTGAACCAGTTTGCCTTTGAAACGCAGTTCTGGTTACCCCGGCAAAACGTTTACTTTCTGTTTCCGCTCATTCTTTTCTACTCACAGCTCATTTTCGTTCGGGCGTTTCTGCCAGTACGTCATACGTCGTCACACCGCCTACATTCGATCGGAACGGTCGTATTATGGTGCGGGTTAATTTGTCTGCTCGCCCTGACGGCTGAGTGGTTTGTGCCCTTAACGCCGATTACGGAGCTGATTCTGGTGCGAATCTTTACCCTATTCTATTGGCTCCCGATGCCCATCATCGTGGCGTATATTGTGGTCAATATTATCCATCGGCATTATGTTCAGGAAGCCTGGCTGTACTTACTGGCGATCTTACCCTTTTATACCCTGAATCTCTGGCTTGTTTTCGCCAATTTTGGTGTACTCCCCACGTATACCGTAGTGGCTGATTTCGCTTATTCCGCGCCAGCTGCATTGATTGAAGTATTGGTGCTTACCATTAGTCTGGCTTACCGGTACAAAATAGATCGTGATCAGACTGAGCGACTTATCAAAGAACAAACCGTTCAGCAGCGACGAACCTATGAAGCTGAAGTACAGGCGCTGGCTATGAAAAACAATTTGCTGGTTGAGAAGGAACGGATTGCCCGTGATTTACACGACAATGTGGGCGCACATCTGGCCTTTGTTGTAACGAACCTCACCCATATCAGCAACCAAACCGAAAAGCAACCTGTACAAAACGGACATCAGTTGTCGGATCAACTGCGTACGGTTGTTGATTATACCCGCGAGGCCATCAAGCTCCTGCGGGAAACCATCTGGGCGATTCATCAGGAAAGCTTTACGGTTGAGGAGTTTGCCGAACGACTCAATCAGTATATCAATCGCTACGTTCATGAAATCGGGGGAGTGCATGTCGATACGCAGGTGACGGGTTCACACACACAACGACTCAGTTCTACGCAAGTACTGAATTTGTTCCGGATTGTGCAGGAAGCGCTCAATAATGTCATCAAACATGCCCAGGCTACGAAGGCCAGCGTCCAGCTACATGTATATACAGATGGGCATATCGAACTCCGCATTCAGGACAATGGCCGGGGGTTCAACTGGCCCGACGAAACGCTCTCGGAGCCCCACTATGGTCTACAAAATATGCAGACCCGTGCCAGAGAACTAGGCGGTACGTTCCGGGTGATTGCCAGCGAAGGCACTACGGTAGAGGTTCAGGTCTAGTTGAATAACCGATTCACAGGACGTCTTCTTGGGAGTAGATTCATCTAAAAAATTTGTATCAATAAATTTTATTTGTGTTAACTAAACGGATTCATATTCTCTTATTGATTATACAAAATTGAATTATTTCAATAATATATTTTTATATAAAGTGCTATAGTCCTTATTTTATCTCATCGTTTATTCGCAGGTCCTGAGTCTATTGAGAGGGATTTTATAAAAGCAGGCTTTTGTTTGGACAGCCAAACTTGAGCGTGTTGTCTCTACTTTCTCTTTAAACGGGCTGGATTAGCGACTAGACTATTCACCAATAAACCAAAGGATATAGTGAGATTAGTACGGAAAACGATTACACTGATTGCGATTTTAGCCGGTCTGACCGCACCGGCATTTGCCCAGCAAGTATTGATGCAGGGATTTTACTACGATATTCCAAAAGCGCAGTGCGGAGCCAGCTGGGCCGACACCCTGGCTGCTAAAGCCGCTCAATTGGCTACGTCGGGCTTTACCCACATCTGGACGCCCCCATTTCAGGGGAATGGTCCCAACAGTGGAGGATACGATCCCAAAGATTTATACATCGGAACCAATAGTACCGTTACGTCGCTCGGCACCAAGCAACAGATTCTGGATATGGTCGCTACGTTTAACGGGACCGGTATGCAGGTGGTTGGCGACATGATCTACAACCACCGCGACGGTGGTTTGCCCGAAAACAATGATCCCGTTCTGGACTACATCATGAACCATGCGGGCAATACGAGTAGCCAGAGTTGCTATCAGTATTCGATGCCATCGGATCGCTACCGGATGATTCTGCCCGTTGGTGGTTCAACGGGTAATGGAACGGGGAATTACTACGTCAACATCAGTTCGCGGACGGGTACGTATGCTGGTAGTAAATACATGCTCTACGTAACGACGAATAAAATTGGTGGTTCGCGCTGGGCGCCTGTCAATCCGACGACGGTGGTTGTGCCCGAGCAAGGCCCTGCTTATGGTGTTCAATTGGGCACAAATTACGAAGTGACGATTGATAATAACGGCGATTCGGATGAATTTCAGGTGTCGCTCAACGCGGCTGATTTCAATGCGACTGATACGTTGTTTGTCCAGATGATCAACATTAATCCGGGCGATGTTACGTCCTACTCCAATCACCGAATCTGGAAAATCTGGTACGATCCGCTGGGTTCGCCTGGAAACGGTTCCGGGCGCGATCTGGCCGATTATGCGAATATGTTTGCTGGTGGTGGCGGTTTCAATCCGAACTACAGGATTCGCGCGCAGACGTTTACTAATTTCTGCAACCTGCCCGGTGGAGGGCCCTGCATGAACGGAAGCAATTTCCGCCCAAACTGGTCGGGTGATCCCGCGTCGGACGTCAGTGCTACGTGTCTGGGGCCAGCTTACAGCCAGCAGAGCATGGATTATTTCTACGACTATGATCACCAGAACCCCGATACAAAACAGAAACTAATTGACTGGACACTCTGGAGCTGGGACCAGGTTGGTATTCGTGGTCTGCGAATGGATGCCATCAAGCATTTTCCCGCTTCGTTTGTGGGCGATTTGTTATGCGCCATGCACGCAGCGGGCAAAGATCCAAGTCTGATCGTAGGTGAATGGTATGGGCAGGACCCCGGTCCACAGGGGAGCTGGCTCAGTCAGGTGTATGCTAAACTCAATGCCTGCGGGGCGGGTGCGCTCAGCCCGAAAGTATTTGATTTCAACCTGCGCGACCAGCTCAAAAAAGCGAGTGATGGTGGCAATGGTGCCAGCACGTCCGCTGATTGCAATGACGCATCGGTCTGGGATGTTCGGACTATTTTCGACGGTAGTTTACACGATGGCAGCAGTTTCAGCGGTAATAATGTCGTGACGATGCTCAATAACCACGACTTCCGCAGTTCAGATCCAACCTACGGCGATGCGTTGATCCACGATCGGGCTGATGCGCTCAACAGCTATGCCTATATGCTTACCAACAATCAACTGGGCGTACCGACGGTTTTCTGGCCTGATTATTACGGGTATCCAGCGAGTGTATCTACCTGGAACGGCACGGCCTGTGTTCCGCAAGCATTCAGTTATTTTCCAACCTGGTCGCAGGGCGGATTGAAGACCGAAATTGATCAGTTGATCAGCGTATTGAAAAACTATATTCAGGGATCTACCGGGATCGACTACCTCAATAAATTTGGTGGACCCGCCATTACGTATTACAGTGGCTGTTACAAACGGTCGCTGATTTACCAAAACAACGCGAATGGCAGCATCGGCGGCAAAGAGGTGTTGAACGTGATCAATTATGGCGATCAGCCGGTAGATGCTGAGATACCGATCATCCTCCGGAATGGCCTTGCTGCCGGGCAGTTATTCACAAAAGTAGCCGGTACGACCTCAACCTCAGCGGTGATTGTTTCTGGCTCGGGAACCCTGCGTGTTACGGTACCCGCCCACAGCTTTGCTACGTGGGTACAGGAGATTGCGCCGGTTGCGGGGAGTGGCAGCATCAAGATAAACAATTCAGGTGGGACTAAACCGGTTACAGTGCCAGCCACTACGTTCACAAACATAGCGCCCAGTAGTGATGCCAGTCCAGGTATGGTAAAGGCTATCCGGATCATTAGTTTCCCGACGAATACGACGAGCCTAACCATTAATACAACAATTTATACGGCTTCTTCGGCTGCGTTTAGCGGTGTCACGCCAGCGGGAATAACGCTGCAAACCGATGGCAACGGCAATCCAACGGCGACCATTCTGCTCGATCCGACGATTGATATAAATCCGGTAATCATCTCCTTTGTGGCCGTAGATAACGTTGGTAACGAATCGACCAATACGGGCACGGCGGTGCTTATTCCTGCCCCCGATCTGGTTCCGACTCTGTACGCGCGCCCATCGTCACAATACGGTACATCGGCCTGTTCGGTAGTAGTCGACGTGGTGGAGTTAAATTCAATAAACGCGGGCGGACCGGTCATCGTCCGGGTGACAAAAGATGCTAAGGTTCAACTTAGCTTCACGAGTGGAGCCACATTGATCGGCGGAAGATTGGTGCAGAACAGTGGCTGGACGTTTGATAACCTATCGAATACAAACTACTACATACTGACCAGTACGGAGGCTGTTCCAGCAGGCGATAAGCTTTCTTTTGGTCTGGATGGCTTACTGACGCCTGGCGCCACGGTAGGTGCTTTAACGATTAGCGCGGTGATTGTTGGTAGTAACGGAGAGGAGGTCAATGCTGGCAATAACATTGACGCCGATAAAATTGAATACTTCCAGCAGTAGGGGCTGATCAGCCACCCACGGCTTGTTAGGGTTTTACTTCTAAGGATGTAGATGTAGGTTATCTGTCTGGGTGATCAGCTAAGCTGGTTGCCCAGACATTTTTGCTTTAGGATGGTTGGTTTTGAGCTCAGACCCGAAAGAGCTTAGAGTAGAAAACTAATGATTTATATATTTATCATATGTTAAGCTTATACATTTGGTATTGTAATTGATCTTCCTGTTTGTATATACTCTATCTACGATTATGTATCCTCGTTTATGTTTATGTCTGTTAGTCTACTGTTTTCAAGCAAACGCTCAATTCTCGGACAGCCTATACAACGCCCTACCCGATACGTTACGGCCAAAGGACAAACAGGTTGTGATGGATAAAGAAAAATTCAACATCATACTCAATAGCTCGCAGGCTTTTGTGCAGAAACATTATGCTGAGATAGAGCAATGGACGCAACAACTGGAAAAGAAAATTGAAAACGTGAAGTCAGCCGAAGAAAAAATACCTTATGCACAAGCTATTGCCGGCTTTTATCTACAAACAGGCAATATTAGTGCTGCTTATGGCTGGAATAAGAAACTAGTTGCCTGGGGAGCAGGTGGTCATACATATAGACCTGCTATAACCAATGCCTATTTGAACTTATCGATGTATCATTCTACCAAATTGAGGCAGGATTCGGCAGTTGATATGCTACACAAGGCACAAAGTATTGCCATTGCTGACCATGATTCTACGTCTATACGGGACATCTATTACCTGTATATGTCGATTTATGCCAATCTATTCCTTTATCATCAGGCGCTTGACAACCTCAACAACTATTTAAATGCTTTGCCCCCGACGGAGAAATGGAGGGATACGTATACGAGTACCATGCTGACAAAAGCAGCCATATATGGGAGGCTTTATAACATTGAAAAAAAAATGGCGTATACCGACAGCGTAAAAAAGATCATAAACGTCGTAATGAATGCAAAAAAGGCGGAAGCATCCATATGGTATCATACGTGTTACAGTACACTTGGGTATTTGTCTTATTATCAGAAAGATTACAGGCAGGCCGTTACTTACTTTGATTTATCGCTCCAGCCAAAATTCAATGAAGTAGGCGCTTCAGTATCAGAGCTGAATTATAGAGCCATGTTGTATCGGAATATATGTCTGATCTTGCTCGGTCATGGTGAAGTCATCCAAAAGTCTCTGGCTCTTTCGATACCGCCAAAAGATTTTACTACGAGAAGGGCATTGAATGAGGCTATATATCAATACTATGTCAAGCGTAACGAGTATAAAAATGCCCTACATTTTTATAGCCAGTCTAAGGCCTATGCTGATTCTTTAGATGTAATCGGTCAGCGGGGCAAAGTTTTTGAAGCCGAGCAAAAATATTCGGTGGCTCAGAAGGAAGCGGCCATTGCGGTGCTGGAAACTAAAAACCTGCAGACCCAGACAAGCCGTGATCGAATGCTGGTTACGGGTATTATCCTACTGCTACTGTTGGCCTTGCTGGTCGCTTTGTTCTACCTGCGTAGCAAACGCCAGCAGACTCAGCGGCTAATTGAACGTCAAAAACTGACGGACGAATTGCAGGTGATGGAACACGAAATGGAACTGGAACGACTTAGCCAGCAGGCCGAAAAAGAAGCCGCCATTACAGGTGAACGAAAAGCCATTTCTGAAAACATGCACGATGAGGTTAGTAGTAGCCTGGCCGCGCTACGTTACCTCATCGCCGATATACGACAACAGGCCCAAAGTGATGAAACAAAACAGGCATTAACGGACGTAGAAGATGAAGCTAAATCGGTTTATTTACAGTCTCGGGAGTTCATGCATCGACTCCACAATGACCGGATTGGTCAAACGTACAACGTAGTGGATTTACTGGACAATCTTTCGCTTCGATTTGGTGAGGGTAGTGGTTTGCAAGTAACTGTGACTGCCGATACCAATACGATCCAACAATATTTTACGGCTCAACAACATGCCGAACTGTATCGGGTCATTAAGGAAGCTGTGGCTAATAGTATGAAGCACTCGGGAGCAAGCCATATCAAAATACGGGTTTATTCTAGGGGGGGGCAGTTTTATTTTGATATCGAAGACGATGGGAGTGGGCTACGCCAACCGGATGATTCGGGTTTAGGATTAGCTACGATGCAGCAACGAATAGCCGCTTTGAAAGGACAATTGCGAATCGATTCCGGTATTCAGGGACTGCACCTTAGCGGGAGCTTTCCAATGGGAGCCAGCTAATTATACTCGACGCCAGCACTCGTCTGTTGCCGAGCAAACGCTAGGAGAGGGCGGGATTATACAAGCCTTTTTGGATAGCAAACACGACCAGTTCTGTCGTGCGTTTTATGTTGAATTTGCGCATCATATTTTTGATGTACTGCTGCACCGTATGCAGGCTTAGCTTCATATCGTAGGCAATTTCTTTAGGCGTTTTACCTGCGCAGATCTTTTGCAATACTTCTTTCTCACGGGTTGACAGGTGAAATTCCGTAGCTTGATCGGAGAAAATATGCTCTACTAATTTGTCTTTTAAAGATGCATTGACATACCTGCCTCCTGCCAATACGGTTTTAATGGCTTCCAGCAGTTCCTCTTCTGAAGCATCTTTCGTCAGATAGCCGTCTATCCCCAGCCGCATGGCTTGCTTTACCATACCTATATCGATCAGGGAAGTAAGCAGAATCGTTTTGGTGTTGGGAAGTTGTTGCTTTAGGATCGTCAACATATCGAGCCCATTCATGCCTGGCAACAGAACGTCGCAAATGACAACGTCAGGATACCACTGATCCAGCTTTTCCGCTAGCAGGGCTTCCGCCTTTAGATACGTTTTGAATGAACTTTCTGGATATTCCTTGGTAAGCAGGCGCTTAATGAACTGAGTAATCAATAAGTGGTCGTCAATGATGCAAAAGTTCATGAGCTGGAAAAGACTCAGATAGAGTCCATGATTGCTATTTATTTGATTGCTTAAAGATAAGGGACAAGTTCGGGACTTTAATTCCAAAAAACGTGGGATATGAGCTCCCTAATTTGGGGGTATAAATACTCCAAATTATTCGTGTACTGTGCTCCTCACGTTTAGGGCTATCCTGATTTATTATATCTGCCGACCTTTGTCATAATTATCTCCCTCTAATTGAGCTGCTTAAGTTGTTCTTAATCAATACGTGAATGGCCCCGCCTACCGTCGATTTTTTGCCAATAAATGGTCTAAAATTATGCTGGTGGAACCAAACTGGATATGTATTACCCTCAATGCTTTACCGTACTAAACTAGATGAATTTTCTACTTCTCTTGGCGGCCGTCCTACAGGGGAAAAGGTTTGATTTTCAGGGCGTATTATAAACTTTATCAATAAGTATTTCATGATGTACAATTACACACCAGATTCCGGGCGGTTACGAAGCTCCCAATCTGATATCGCGTTTAGGAAGCCCGCATGGGCTACCACTTTTTTAGGCTATACATTCAGTAAGCTAGCCAGTGGTCTTCTAGCGACTTTTTTAGGCCTGGTACTTTTTGCTGGGCAGTCTAAGGCCGACGATGTCTACCTGAGCGCTGGCGGCAGTGGCACCCAAACCGGTAACAGCTGGAACAATGCCAAGGACTTCAACACCTATTTCAATACGTTCTTCCCATCTGCAGGGGCCATACCCGCGGGGACACACATTTATATCAAGGCGGGCAATTACAGTATTACCCCCGCACAACCGGCCGCACTAAACGCCAATGACATTCTCATTCAGGGGGGCTTTCCGCTAACCGCTACGGGTGTCGACAAATCCGGCTACAACCCCTTGGCAAATATCACCAAGATTACCAGTACCGGCGGGTTTGTCGGCACCAATGGCTCTCTAAGCGCCAGCACCAATGTCATTGAACTCAAAGGCATTGAATTTGGCGGGGCGGGTAGTTTCTATTTTGGCAATATCGGCGCCCAAGGCACCCGGGGCACTTTTAAATTTACCGACCTAAATATCCATAATGTAAGTGGCCAGGCTGTATTTTTCCAGGCAAATGGCAGCGGCAGTTCGGCTAGCTTTACCAATTGTTTGTTTGCCAACAATATCAATGGTGCGGGAGGTGGCGCGGCTATCTCCAATCCTCCGACCAATTTACCGCTCACTATTGTCCGTTGTAGTTTCACTGGCAACAACAACAGTGCCGGGTCGGCGAACGGTGGGGGGGCCATCTTCTCGGAGTCTAACCTAACCATATCCGACAGTTATTTTTGTGATAATACTTCCTATGTAGGCGGGGCCATAGGCGTTCCTACGGTAGGTAGCGTAAATCCGGTGTATACCGTCACGAATTCTACCTTTTATCATAACAGGGCCATCCTCTACGGCGGGGCCATTGGTTTGAGCAGTGGTAGTATTGATATTACCGGCTGTAAGTTTTATGATAATATCTCCAATGGTTCAAGAGGTGGGGGTGGTATCTGCGTGGTTTTGTCTAGTATTGGCACGGTCAACACGGTTGACGATTGCATGTTCTATAATAATGGTACCCTTACCCCGGTTGCTCCTTACGGGGGCGGAGCCATCAGCTTGATGCAAGGGGGTTCCTCTAATTACCAGATCACCAATTCGAAATTTGTCAAGAACTACGTTAATTCAGGCTATGGCGGGGCTATTTGCTATGATAATAATGGGGGTACCGCTACCCCCACCATAAGCGGGTGTCTGTTTTATGACAATAAAGCTAATGGAGGTTCTACCGGGCTCGGCGCCGACTTGGGAATCCGATATGGGACGATTTCGAGTTACCCGCGTTATGTGGTCAACAGCAGTAAGTTACAACTGGCCCAGTCTGCTTACCTGGGATTTAATGGCGGAGGCTCGGGGAGTGGCACCAATGGGTACGTCTTTGGCACGGGGCCTAATGTGAACACGTTCAGCAACACCACCGATGATGGTGGAATAGGAACCCCTACGTTCAGTTGCCCTACATCGATCAACGCAGTAGCGGTCAACATTGAGGGTCAGGTGTGGGATGATGTCAACGGCAATGTCACCTTCGAGGGCTCGGAAAATGGCACCAATGCCGGTGGTCCCCTCTTCGTTAATTTAGTGGATGGAACCGGTACGGTCATTGCCTCCACCACCGTATCAGCCTCGGGCAGCTATACCCTGGCCGCTCCCACCAGCACCACCGGGCTTAAACTCGTGCTGACCAACACGGCTACGGCTACCGCACCAGGTCCCCTGCCCAGCCAGTGGGTCAATACGGGCGAGAACGTGGGGTCTAGTAATTCGGCTACTCAAAGTGCTACGTTAGGCCAAATCGAGTTGAGCATCGGCACAACGGCCATTACGGCTCAGAACTTCGGCATCGAACACCTGCCCACACCGGGCTCAGGTACGGCTACGGTCAGCAACGCGGGTGGCACGACACCGGTGACGGTTCCCCCTTCAGCTTTCACTTCCACCAGCCCTAGCTCGGATACTGGCGATACTCCGCCCGGCAGCGTGACAGCGATTCATATCACCACCTTCCCCAGTAACGTCACGAGTCTGACTATTAACGGGACGGTCTACACCAGTATTCCTGGGGGCGGCATCACCGTGCCCACCGATGGTAACGGTGCGCCAACGGTGCCCATCCTGGTGGACCCCACCAACGATAGCCAGCCGGTGAGCTTCACCTTCACCGCCATCGACAATGCGGGTAAAGAATCTACCACCACTGGCACAGCCGTGCTGCTGCCGGCTCCTGACCTGACACCGATCATCTATGCCCGCCCCTCAAGTGTCTACAATACCACCGACCTGACGGTGGTGGTGGATGTGGTGGAGTTGCTGGGAGTGCCCACCAGTGGATTGATTACGGTTCGGGTGACCAAGGACGCTCGGGTTAACCTGGTCTTCATCCCCAGTACGACCCTGGTAGGTGGTCGTTCGGTGAGCAATAGCGTGTGGAATGTGGACCTGTCGAATCCGAGCTATTACACCTTGAGTACGAGTCAGCCCATCGGTGCTGGCGACAAGCTCTCGTTTGGTTTTACCGGCACCTTGACGCCTGGGGCGACAACGGGGGTGTTGACGCTGAGTTCGGTGATTCTGGGAGGTAGTGGGGGTGAGGTACGGGTCAACAACAATGTGGATGCCGACAAGATCGATTACTTCCAGCAGTAAGAATCTTCTAATCGACAATTAATAAATTGATCCCGATACACTTCCAAAAGTGTATCGGGATCAATTTATTAATAAGCTCTATATTTCTAGAAAATCAATCACTTGTAAACCTGATCGGGCGTAAGAAAACTGGTTCGTTTTTGCTCAGGATCTTTAAGCGTTACGTCGACCTGGTAGGCTTTACGATCCCGGACGAAGGCGTCCAGAAAGCCTAAAATTTCGGGCAGGTTTCGCTGAAGCGGGGTAATCGCCACTTCATGTCCCATATCGGCTACGCGGCAGATATAATACGGGAAACCACGCTTTTTAAATTCCGCAGCAATTGGGCTCGATCCGTAAAATCCTTTGTTAAAAATGCGGATCTTATTATAAAAGACGAGCTTGTCGTCGGTGCCGTGAAACAGCATAGTCGGAGCGGGCGGGGTGCGGTAGTTGAGGCCCCCGTCGAATCGTAGAATCGCGCCCGCGAACGATACTACACCCGCGTATTGAAAATTGGCTGGTAAACGCTTGCTGAGTTCAGTATTATTTCGCTTTTCGTAGTCGCCCTGCAAAACCGTCATCGCTCCCGCGCTGGAGCCCGACAGTACAATCCGGCCTGGGTCGATGCGTAGTTCGTTGGCATGATCGAAGAGCCAGTTCGTGGCATCGAATAAATCTTCTACCGCGATGTCGATCGCTCGTTTGAGCGGTTTAACCCGAAAGGCCCATATCTTTCCCGCCCCTTTGAGCCCCAGCCGATACGAAATCGAGATGACTGCATACCCATGCCTGACTAAACTGGTAAAGTAGGGATAATAATCTGGGCAGTCCCGACTCCCCCGTTTGAAACCACCACCGAATACAAACAACACACAAGGGCTCTTTGCGAGCATGTTCGGGCGCTGATAAACGTCCAGTTGCAAGTTGTCATGGTCTTTGACGGCATACGTATACGTCTTTTTCGTAATACTGACTTCGACAGGAGCAGTAGCCGTCATGGTGTGGTTCTTGGTGTGGCTGAAGGCAATCATTTCAGGTTGTGTGGTTATGTGTTTTGTTGGATCAAACTTAGAAAGGGCAACTGCCGGAGCCCAAACCATTTTGCATGAACTGTACAATCTTTGGGCTAGAATGGCTAATTGGTCTCTTGAAAAAGTTATAGTTGATTACTGCGAGGTTATCGTGTTCCAGCTAATCGAGTCTCTTTGCGAATTGCTGCAAATCAAAAAAATGCCACTAATGAACGTAGTAACTTTTGTTGTAAACTGAGTATGGATTGGTATCAGATTTTACTCGCGCAACTTCTATAAACAATACGCTTATTGCGATTTTCGACTCAACAATACGTTAGCAGTTCGCGCTTTTTTGTCGGTTTTTGCCAACACATCCGGCTGAGCGCTTGTTTTCTGCATAACCACTTATTCGATCATCCTATTAACACATGAATCAGGCACTAATCAACCGCCGTACCCTGGGCGTTACGTTCACGGACGACGGCGCTTGTGTGCGCGTCTGGGCACCGCTGGCGCAATCGGTAGCGCTTCACCTTTGTCAGCAGGACGTAACCATTCCGCTTCGGCACGATGGCAATTACTGGCAAACGCTGGTCAGTGAGCTAAAGCCAGGCGATACGTATAAATTTATTCTCAACGGCACTCTGGAACGACCCGATCCGGTGTCGCTTGCTCAGCCCGAAGGCGTTCATGGGCCATCGCAGGCCGTTGATACCAGCGCCTTTAGCTGGACCGACGATGACTGGCGAAATTTGCCACTGGAAGACTATTTATTATATGAACTTCATACGGGTACGTTTACGCCCGAAGGCACTTTTGCCGGTATTGAGGAGCAACTGGATTACCTGGTTGAACTGGGGATCAACGCGGTCGAGATCATGCCAGTGGCGCAGTTTCCCGGTACGCGCAACTGGGGGTACGATGGCGTTTGTCCGTATGCGGTCCAGAATTCGTATGGTGGCGCTGAGGGGCTGCATCAGTTAGTCGATGCCTGCCACCGGAAAGGGCTGGCCGTAGTGCTCGACGTTGTTTATAATCACATGGGCCCGGAAGGAAATTATTTTTCCGATTACGGTCCTTATTTCACAACCCGCTACCAGACACCCTGGGGACACGCGCTCAATTTTGATGATGATTATAGCGATAGTGTCCGACGTTATTTTGTTGAAAATGTGTTAATGTGGTTTCGTGATTTTCACATCGACGCGCTACGTATCGATGCGGCTCATGCCATTCATGACACGCGCGAAACGCACCTGCTACGCGAAATCAAGCAGTACGTCGATGAACTTATGCGGCAAACGGGTCGGCAGCACTATTTGATCATTGAGTCCGATCAGAACGAAACACGATTTATTCAGTCGCTGGCAGATCAGGGCTACGGCATGGATGCTCAATGGAACGATGAGTTTCATCATGCGTTACGTGTCACGGCCGGTGGTGAGCGAAAAGGGTACTACGCCGACTACAACGGCATTCAGCATTTAGCCAAATCCTACAAAGATGCGTACGTATACGATGGCGCTTATATGCCCCGCCGGGCACGTATTGTCGGGAAATCGACGGCGGGTCATGCGGGGCGACAGTTTGTCGTTTTCTCTCAGAACCACGATCACATCGGTAATCGGATGCTGGGCGATCGGCCGAGTCAATCGGTGAGTTTCGAGATGCAGAAACTGATGGCTGGCGCCGTTATGAGCAGTCCCTATCTGCCGATGCTGTTTATGGGCGAGGAGTGGGGCGAGCTAAATCCGTTTCAGTATTTCGTGAGCCATTCCGATCCGGCCCTGATTGAAGCCGTTCGCCAGGGACGTAAACGGGAGTTTGCCGCTTTTCAGGGGGGATTAATTGAGGCTCCCGATGCGCAGGATGAGCAAACATTCATGCGGTCGAAACTTCTGTGGTCACGACTCTCGCAGGAGCCGCACCAGACACTATTCCGCTACTACCAGACCTTGTTAGCCCTACGTAAGCAGTCCTCGTTACGTCACCCGGACCGGGAGTCTGTAGCGGTCGTTGTGGACGATGTTCGGAAGACGCTCATTCTGTTCCGTCAGCACGCGCAACCGTTGTCAGCCAATTCGCAGGCGGGGTCGGAGACAGTTGTCTGTCTAATGAATTTCTCGAAAGAACCGCAGTCGATGACCTTACCCAGCAATGACCGTTCCTGGCAGAAACTTTTCGATTCAGCTGAGCCACAATGGCGTGGTCCAGTGGCAGCTCCGGCTTCAGTGGCAGGCTGTGAATCGGTTACGGTTCAGTCCGAATCCATTCTAATTTACACAAATAAGTAGCGTCGTGGGTTGTTAGTAAGCGTTCTTGTTGGCACAAATGACACACAGTGGATAAGAACGCTCTGGTAACTGATGAACTCGAATTCTCTCTTTATGTATAACCCAATTGCTACGTATCGTATTCAGTTTAATAAAGACTTTACGCTTACTCATCTCGAATCGCTCTTACCTTATCTACAGACAATAGGCATAACGACAATTTATGCATCGCCCATTTTCGCGGCCACTCCTGAGAGTACACATGGATATGATGGCGTTGATCCAAATCATATAAATCCCGAGATCGGTACCATCGAGCAACTACGTGCCCTAACCCAGCGGCTACATCGGGCGGGGATGGGCTGGCTACAGGACATCGTGCCGAACCACATGGCCTACCACGTCAATAACGAGTGGCTGACGGACATGCTCGAAAAAGGGCCCGTGTCGCGCTTTGCTCAGTTTTTTGATACCTCGTTGGCCAGTTCATTTTTCCGGGGACGTATCATAGCGCCTTTTCTCCCCGAATCGATGGAGGAAACCTTAGCGCAGGGGAAACTGACGCTGGCTTACGAACAGGACCGACTTGTCTTCAAAATTGGTGGAAATACGTTACCACTAAAACCAGGTAGCTACGAGGCTGTTTTGCAAGCGAATATAGTCGAAGCGAATGATGCCGTGCGTCAGTTATTGACTGTACTCAGCCCACTCCGACAGCTTGACGAACCAGAGGCTTATACCCTTGCCTGGGACGAATTTCGGGAGCAACTGACGTCGTTGGTTAATACCCCACAAACGGGTCAGTACGTAGCGGATTGCGTGAAAGCGATCAATGGGGATTCTGCAACGCTACGTCGACTGGCTGACGAGCAGCATTATCGGTTTTGCACGGAACCCGAAACGCGGCTGGCTATCAATTACCGACGTTTCTTTGCGGTCAATAGCCTGATTTGCCTGAACATGGGCGACGAACTCGTCTTTGAAAAGGTGCATAGTCTAACCAAAGAATTGATCGACGAAGACGTGTTCCAGGGACTACGTGTCGATCATGTCGACGGTCTATTCGATCCAGCGCAATATCTGAAACGGCTTCGCGAACTGACGGGTAAGGATACATACGTAGTAGTCGAGAAAATTTTGCAGGCGACTGAACGCTTACCCGAATCGTGGCCGGTGCAGGGGACGTCTGGCTATGATTTTCTGGCCATCGTCAACAATGTGCTGACAGACGGTCGGAGCGAGTCTATTTTCCGGGAGTTCTATCAGGGGCTGATCGGTAGTGATACGTCCCTTTCTAAGCGCATCCGTGATCGAAAAGCGTATTTTCTAGCGCAGTTCATGGGTGGGGAACTGGATAACCTTTATCAGTATTTTCTGTCGCTGAACCTGGCTGATGAGGTTAACCTGGAGACGCTGGCAGCCGGTGAGCTAAAGCTGGCTATCGGCGAGTTATTGATCGAATGCCCGGTTTATCGATATTACGGGAATCAGTTTCCCATGCCTGATGACGAAGCGAAGGTGATTCGAAATCTGCTCAAAACCGTTAAGGAAAATAGTCCAAATCTGGCGATGGCTGTTCGTGTGCTCGACGGGGCGTTGTTGACGAAACCACCGGTTGCTGACAAAGACTACAATCAACGCGCGTTACGTTTCTACCAGCGACTAATGCAGTTCTCGAGTCCGCTGATGGCCAAAGGCGTTGAAGATACGTTACTGTATACTTACAATTGTTTCATTGGTCATAACGAAGTAGGCGATTCACCAGAGCGTTTTGGCATATCAGTCGATGCATTTCATCGGGCCATGGAGGATCGCCAGAAACACTGGCCTCTGGCGCAAAACACAACTGCTACCCACGATACAAAGCGGGGCGAAGACGTGCGGGCCCGATTGAATGTGTTGACTGATTTAGCCGATGAATGGCTCACGGAAGTACAGCACTGGCAGGAACTGAATCGCAGTCTTATCCCAAAAGATGAGTCGGAAGTGGATTCGCCCGGCGAGACCACCGAAACGGCGGACCGGCCAGATCTGAACGACGAGTATTTTATCTATCAGAATTTGCTGGGCGCTTATCCAATGCCCGGACAAGACGAAGATGACTTCCCGAACCGTTTTCACATATACCTGGAAAAAGCCTTGCAGGAAGCTAAACGGCACACGATAGGCTGGGTAGTTGACGATACGTATCAGGAAGGTGTACGGCGTTTTACGGAGCAGTTGCTCGATCAGAAAAGTGCCTTCTGGAAACGATTTCAGGTCTTCCACCGATCGATTGCCGACTTCGGTATTGTCAATTCGCTGACGCAGACACTGCTGAAGTTCACCTGCCCCGGCGTACCCGATATTTATCAGGGTGGTGAAGGTTGGGACCTTAGTCTGGTTGATCCCGATAACCGACGGCCGGTCGATTTTGCAACGCGACAAGAGTGGCTCGCCGATGGAATGGCTCATCAACAAGCGGGTGAATCTTTCTGGGCCGAACTCTGGCAACACCGTTTCGACGGACGTATCAAGTTCTGGCTCACGCGTACCTTGCTTCAGGAGCGCCAGCAAAACGCCACTCTGTTTCTGAAAGGAGATTACGTACCGCTTGCCGTTCATGGAACGTATCACGATCATGTATTGGCGTTCGCGCGTCAGCATGAGTTGGCTTGGTACGTTGTGGTGGTGCCGTTGTATGCTGCTCAACTCTGCCGACAGCAGAATCAGGACGTAGTATCAATTGATTGGAAAGACACACATGTTTTGCTTCCCAACAATGCGCCTTCAGCCTGGACGAACCAGCTCTCGGGGCTAACCGGTGACGAAGGGCATAGCGTTGCGGTAAAACGTGTGTTAACGACCTTACCAGTCGCTCTATTACGATTAGGCTAGCAACGTTTGGTGAAAATCTGTCTTTGAGTAAGACTTATGAAGGAATTTGTTTCGAAACAAATTCCTTCACCAACCGATGTATGGCTACGGCATGACTGAACAGCACTATGGGCACGATGACACCCGGTAACCAGACGTAGGGCGCTTTGAGCACAGCTACGTTCGGCTGATCAAATGCCATTTGCTGGAATGGCAATGGGGCGGATAGTATTGCCTGCACAACGATATTGATCACTAATCCTAACGCGAGTACGTTCCAGAGTAGTAGCCAACGAGCTGACAATTGCCGTCGACAAAAGGCGAAATAAGCAACGATCGGCGCTGTCAGTCCTGCGAGAATATCAAGGTTACGGCCGTCAAATGTCATCAGTTGCGGAATTTGCTGATGGAGGTACAATCCATATAACGTCAGTTCAACCGGTAGGCGCACGGTGTGTAAGAGCGTCATCACCGACAGCGGTAACTGACGTATCCAATAACGACCTTTTTCTGTCACGAAGAAGCTGCCGATGAGTAGGAGGGGTGGTCCGATAACCAGAATAAATCGGGGTGGTACGGCATTGAGTTGCTGGAAGAAGTGATTGTAGGCTAAAAGACCCAAAACCGTCATCCAGCTTATACTCACTAGTAAAAATCGAGTAGCACTGATTGCGGCCGCCCGGCGAATTGCTACGTACAATGTACCGACAGTTAAGATAGTTATAGCTACCATTGACGCATTTAACCAAACTGGTGTCTCTTCGTATAAATGAGAAAGATTAGGATGCATAGGAGAACTCGTTAAAACAAGTTGGATTGCTTGCTGCGACAAAGCAACAGCAACTATCTTTCACAGGAAAACAGGTTGATGGCTACGTGAACGAGTGGTACCGAATAGCAGGATGAATGGTCAGCGTTCGGCGGAGACTTGTAGCCACTTTCTGAGTTCGAGGCTTCGGTAGCGACTTACCGTTACTTCCTGATGCGCTTGCTGTTTGTGCAGAGCGGGCACCAACGTAACGACGAGCTTGCGATTCACATCGTCCTGAACACCCCGAACGGATCCTAAGCCAACTACAAACTGGCGACTAAGCTGGAAAAAGTAGCGGGTATCTAACCCCGATGTCAATTGGGCGAATGACGAATACCGGGTAGTCACTTGCTGACCATCTGTTTTAACCAGCAAAACCAGCCCGCCCGCCGAGTAAAAATACGCAATCTGTTCAATCGGTAGCCGGAGTTGACCGTTGCTGATGTCTATTGTAATTAAGGCAGCCGTAGAGATAGGTTTACTGCCATTGATGGGTTTGGTTAACTGTTCTGCTTCAGCGCTGTAGGAACTCTTTTGACGCTCCGCCAGAAAAGCCTTCAACAGATATAAGCCCGAATACCCTCCGTTTACGAGCGAAGCCAACGTAACACAAACGGCCACTCCTTTGAGTACCGTGGTCGGCGCAGGCCAATGGTGCGTATACAATCGTTGAGACAGCGGGAACACCAGCGCGAAGGTTAACAACGTAGCCATACCGCCCACCAGCACCTGACTCATCAGGCGTCGGATAGGATGCTGCCAGAATGGTAAGAGGTCATCGAGCCAGCGGAAAATAAATAGATTCACCTCCCAGCACGAAAGCATGACGGTAGCAACGGTGAGAAAATAAGCCCATGGAAACTGATAGCCTGGCTGTCCGGGAAATACCTGACGGAAGACAATATGAGAAGCTACCAACGCTGCAATAGGCACAACGATCAATCGAAGAATCACATTTTGCCGATGCGTAAGAGGAGCCATTTGTCTTTAGTTTATTCGATCAAATTTCACGAGAATATACCGGTTAAAATCCGTAAGCTGTTGAGATTAAATACGGTTCATATTTAAGACTGTTTATTTTTATTTTAGTTTATACTAAATATTTTTTCGACAATTATAGAGTAGTAAAATCGTGCAGTTGTACTATAAATATTAATAAAAAATAATTGTTATTTACATAATAAAGGGTCTAAAAATCAGCTAGTTGAACTTTTAAAAACATTGATACACAAAAAGTTTTTCTTTATTAACTTCCTGTTTATTTTTATGGCAATCTTCCTTAAAATTATTGATCATTTACACCTGATTAGCAAATGAAAAATCATCTACACTTTCTTTTTTTAGTATTGATATCAATACTAATCCAGACAAATGTATGGGCACAATTTTGTTCAGTTCCTGCGCTACCGAGTTGTTCCAACTGCACACCACTTACCGATAACAGCAACAAGAATCTGAGTTCGGGTACGTACTGTATAACGACAACGGTAAATAACGTAAATATGAGTGGTTCGGCAGTCGTATGCATATCAGGAGCCGGAAAAATTAGTGGTAATCTCAATGGCGGTACAGTCATCTATAACGGAAGTACGGCTTCTGACCCAATAAACCTGGGCAATCTCGGTGGAGGTACGCTACGTATCCGCAGTAGCGTCACACTGAATAACCTAACGGCCATCAATAGCGGATCAACGCTTATTGTCGAAAATAACGCTAAGCTTACAGTAAGCAGTATCGACGTAAATGGGACATTGATTGTCGATCGGGCTGTTTTGTATGTCAACAATGCTCTGGGCATAAATAGTAATGGCGGTGTTTGCTTTAACAACGGCATTGTCGATGTATCTCAGTTTCGCTCGAATGACCAGACGAACTCGTCTAAAGTCATTAGTGCATCGGCCAAAGGTTGCTACGTGGTTCGAAACGGCTTCAACAACTTTAACCAATCGCTTACGAACACCAGTAACGTATCGATTTGCCTGCCTGGTAATACCGCGCCCAACAATACAGGTAGCGCGACCCTAAATTACAGTTGCGCAGGTGGGGGCGGATGTTACGCTGCGCTACCGGTCCGACTAGTTTCGTTTCAGGCTCAGTCAGTTGGCGAGGGCGTTCGTTTGGACTGGACAACGTCGATGGAGAAAGATTTCGATTACTTCCAGGTTGAACGCGGCACCGACGCTACGTCGTTCGAAGCCATTAGCCCGCAGATCAAGTCGTTGGGTGGGCAGGAAGATAACCGAAAATATAGCTGGACGGATGTTGACGCAAAGAATGGTACGTTCTATTACCGCTTAAAACAGGTTGATCTGGACAAGAGCGTTATATATTCAAAAATTGTTGGCGTTACATTCGACGGCGAAAATAAGGGCGTTCTCATAACGCCTAATCCTTTCTCGAACGAGCTGAGCATTACGTTGAACAGCCCCATACGAGGAAACTACATCATTGAACTGTACTCGACCTCAGGACAACTCCACGCGACGGCAGTCGGTGAGAAGACCGGAACCGTTACAACGCAGACATTAACCACCAATACGCTTCCGGCAGGATTTTACTTCGCCAACATTCGGCTGGGTGATCAGTATTTTGTCCGTAAGGTGATCAAGCCGTAACTATTCTTTTGGGTTGACACCCCATTTAAAAGCCCAGCGCCGGAGGCATCAGAGGTTTGCAGAGTTACTAACTCACAAACCTCTGATGCCTCCGGCGTTGATTCGTTAATACCCATAACAGATCTATGGCGTTCTTCAGAATTTCTTCAGATTCATTAGTTATGTTTGATGCCCTTATGAAATAGAATTCAGCGACTGAATACCTTAAGTCCACCCTTGTTAATAAATAATCCACAGCAGGAACTTAGGCTAACTAATGGTATTTAATTGAAACATACGTCGTGAATCGATCCATTGTTATTCTGGTGATTGAAAACAATCCAGATCAGCAATTATTAATTGGTTACAGTTTGCGAACGAGCATACCTCAAGCAAAACTAAATTTTGCTACTACTGCCAATGAGGCCCTTCGGTATTTGTACGAATGCTCTGCGGGGCAACTACCCTGTCCAAAGTTAATCCTGCTCAATACGCATCCATCCCAGGGAGAATCTGGCTGGCAACTGCTCAAAGAATTGCGAACACGTTATCCCCGTCTCCCTGTTCTGGTGCTTAGCGCTCAACACGATCCCGACTTTATCCGGCAGTCTTATGAATTTGGAGCGAATTCGTTTATTGTCAAACCCCAAAATCTGGAAGGATGGGAGCTGCAATTTAAACGTCTGGCAATCTACTGGTTAGGGGTTGTTACGCTGCCGCCGGCTTACTAATTTGTGACCAGGCAGACGACATCGTATGATTTGTTCCGTTCATTGAATTGTAGAGTGTTTCTTTTCGAATAAGTCAATGTTATCGGTTCGCTTCGAGCGATTATTCGTATGATGAAAATACTGCTGATTGAAGACGAGCCTGAATTGCTGGTGACTATACAGCATTATCTGGAAAATGAGGGGTTTATGGTATCGACGGCCAATAGCTTTCGGAAGGCATCGGAGAAGGTGAATGATTACGTCTACGATTGTATTATGGTGGATATTATGCTTCCCGATGGCGATGGTCTTTCGATTATTAAGCAATTGAAAGAGGTCCATTCGGAAGCAGGTATTATTATTATATCGGCCAAAAATTCGCTGGATGATAAGCTAAATGGTTTAGACCTGGGGGCCGACGATTACCTAACCAAGCCATTTCACCTGCCCGAATTAAATGCCCGAATTCGATCCCTGATGCGCCGACGCCATCATGCGGGCGAAACTCAGATTTCCTTTGGAGACATTACCATATTTCTCAACCGAAAGGAGGTAAAAATCGCGAATCAAGTCGCTGAGTTAACCCCCAAGGAATACGCGTTGCTGTTATTCATGATTACCAATAAGGACCGTTTATTATCCAAAGAGGTTATTGCCGAACATATTTGGGGCGATTACATGGACGATGCGGACTCTCTTGATTTTCTCTACACGCATATCCGCAACCTTCGTAAAAAACTGATGGCTTGTGGATGCCCTGATTACATCAAGTCGCGTTACGGAGTAGGCTATATCTTGACGGTTGACGCATGAAACTGATTCATAAGACCACCCGATATTTATTGCTAGTAACGTTGCCCATTGCGCTGGCCGGAACGTTTTTACTAGATTATCTTATTCATCAAACCATTCATAACGAGGTTGATGAATTGCTAATTAGCGAACTAAAACAGGTCAAAGAAAATCTTGATCGGCATCCACCCGATGCAAGGGGCTTACTCAACTGGGACCATAATCTGCAAATCACGTACGCTACAAAGTCCCGAACACAATCGCCCGTTTTTACGGACACTACGTTAGTTGATTCCATCGAGAATAAAGTGGTTCCGGTACGAATGCTACGCGCAACGCACGCTGTAGGAAGCCATTATTATGCCATCCGATTGCACCAACCCTACCTGGAATTTAACGAAATCGCCCACATCCTGTCCATTGGGATTGTGATCTGCTTCGTAGCGCTGGTCGCTTTGCTGTTACTGATTGAGACACTTATTTTTCGACGGATTCTACAGCCTTTTTACGTAATTATTCAGCAACTGAAGAAGTACCGGATTGATCAATCAGAGAGTCTAACGTTTCCGACCAGTGATGTGGATGAATTCACGTTATTAAGTCAATCCCTTGATGAAATGACACAGCGGGCTGCCCACCAGTATAGTCAGCAAAAGCAGTTTACCGACAATGCGTCCCATGAGTTGCAGACCCCGCTCAGCATACTATCCTTTGACCTGGACCTGTTGCAACAGTCGGATCGACTCTCAGAAGCGGACTTACAGCGAATTCAGCGATCTCAAAAAACCATTAAGCGCCTGTCGTCCATGAACCAGGCTCTGCTGTTACTGACTAAAATTGATAATCATCAATTTATACGTAGTGAACCAATTAGTATAAGCGAACTGATTAATAAACTGATCGATAATTACGGGGACTACGCAGCTAATAAGGGGATTACCCTGGAGCGACTTATCAAAGAGGGGCCCACTATATCGATGAATCGTCAGTTAGCCTTTATCCTCTTCTCAAACCTGATTAAGAATGCGATTCGACACGGACGTCCGAATAGTTCAATCTTGGTTCAAATCAGTACAAACTCATTTAGTATTACGAACGAAGGCGAGCCGCTTCCTTTTTCCAAAGAAGAACTATTCCACCGGTTTGTCCGGAATCAGGCGCTACCGCATTCGACGGGACTAGGCCTAGCCATTGTTAAAGAGATTGCCAATCAGTACGGAATGAGCGTCCAGTATACTTACGCTTCGTTGATCAGGCGTCACATCTTCGAGGTTACTTTCTAATAACGTTTACAAAGTGGACTTCAAGTAGTGGAAAGCAAGGTAGTCAGAAGAGATCATGCTGATGCTTTACCACATCCGTTTTATTGGTTGATGATTCAACAAAGAGACCATTACGTACTGGCTGAGTGGTGGTTCATCTTCAGTTTTTCTCAAGATTCATTCAGTAGCTTTGGCACCTTAGTGTCTCTACAAACAACTGGTAAAGGAACTGGACAGCGTTGGTAGGGGCTAGCAACACAATTCAATGTATGGCAACTCAATTCGTAGCAAAGACCAGAATAGTGGTCCCCGCCTACCGGCACATTCAAGATACAAAATTGATTATCAGACTGGAGGGTAGGGGTAATTATAGTCTGGTTTATGTAAGGGACACATCGAACCCATTGATGGTTAGCCGAACCTTAAAGTATTTTGAAGACCAGTTTGCCGACTTTATCCGGGTCAATAAGTCATCGCTGATTAATCCTAACTACATTGACCGGGTGATTCGGAAAGACGCCAAAACCGTAGCGTTTCTGCTGATAGATGGCATGACGATATTAGCTTCCAGACGGCGTGTCGCTGATACACTCGCTCGTTTGGCGAACTAAAGCGCTTGATTGTCAATCAGATTAGCCAGTATTTTTATCTATTTTGGTGCCGGTACTTATTTTCTCTGTTCTACAAAGAACAGGGTAAAGTAAGTATTGACTTAGGTGTATATGTGAATTTGATGCATCGCTTCATTCTTGCCTATCTACTACTCGTAGGCCTGTTGGTCATTTCTGCCTGTCCTGCGCAAACCGTAAAGCCACTACGTTACCGATCAGAAATGGGTGCATATGTTGCTACCTTGGGAGAAACACCTTTCTGGCTACGAGCTAATCAGTACGGCATTGTGCCGCGCCAGGTTTCTTTTTTGACTATTCGCCAGGCCATATGGATGGACTACCGCAATCGATCAAGAAACAAACGCGATAGCCTTCGGACGATTAAGCAGTGGGTAGACTGGGGTTGGGGTGCCGAAGCCGTTTATAACCCAGGAACTGTTAGACCAGTACTTATCCCCGAAGCTTACGTAAAAGTAAAGTTAAAAAGAGGCTTTGAAGTCTGGGCTGGAAAGCGACGTGAGATTATTGGCCTGGTTGATTCCTCACTTACCTCGGGTTCGTATGCCTGGTCGGGTAATACACTACCGATGGTGAAAATTCAACTGGCCGTACCTGATTACTTACCTAGACAGGGGCTAGTCGGATTTAAAGGATTTTATGCTCATGGATGGTTTGAAAATGATCGTCTATTCAATAATACGATGCTTCATCAGAAGGCATTGTATGGTCGCTTTGGCAAGTCCCACTGGCGTTTTAAAGTATATGGCGGTATCAATCACCAAGTGATGTGGGGCGGACATACGGATCAAAATCTGGGTTCGGTCGTTATAAATAAACAATTACCAAATCGATTCGGTGATTATTTGGATGTTGTTACCGCCAGCGCGCTTGGTAATCGAAAAAACATTGATACGAACCGGATTAGCTCATTTGACCGTGAGAATAGAATTGGTAATCATCTCGGGACAGTTGATATAGGATTCGATTATATGGGTCGCCATTTCTCTGTTTTTGCTTACCGTCAGAATATTTACGAAGATGGCTCGTTGTTTCACCTTATCAACTTAAGAGACGGGTTAAATGGAGTTATGATACGTAATCGGCGTCCAATTAACTCTCATGGCTTTCAGCTTCAAAAAGCGCTTTTTGAGTATTTATATACTGAACATCAGGGAGGGGATTTATTTTTGGAAGATGCAGCGCAAAGGGGGCGAGACAACTATTTCAATCATTCGCAGTATCAGGATGGTTGGTCGCGGTTTGGCTCAACCATAGGTACTCCTTTTATTTCTCCTTCCAATGACAGTCGTAGTGAGCTGCCTCACTACGTGTTTACTAACAATAACCGGGTGGCTGTCATGCATATTGGTCTTTCAGGGCAAGCCTATAATTTTCTGCGATTTCACCTAAAAGCTTCATATAGTGAAAACCTTGGAACGTATGCGATACCTTTCGAACAGCCTGTGCGTCAGTTTTCGTCGATTCTGAGTTTATCAGCTCCTATTCCACATCTAAAAGGAGTAACTACCAGTACAGCCATAGCAGCCGATATAGGAGACCTTTATTCGCGCAACTTAGGCTTTTTTATTGGTATCCGTAAAGAAGGACAAAGTCGATAAGTTATATTATTCATGTTGAGATCCAGTACATGACACAGTATAACCTGCTTAAGAGCATATTTAATTAAAAAGCTAGGTGGTCCTGACGGGAATCGAACCCATATCAAGCGTTTAGGAAACGCTTATTCTATCCGTTGAACTACAGGACCAAACTAAAAACCTATAAGGTCCCAAAGACCTTATAGGTTTAGCTCACACAAAATTGCCGAAAATCCGTCAGCTTGCCAAACCATCACCATATTCGGCTGATTCTGTGAGGGGTACGTGCAGCCAGTTGGGGTAAATCTGGTAGTGTCTTTCTTTCACCAGATCGTACAGTAACTCCCGTAATTCGCCGACGTTCTCACCCGTTTCGGCAGAGATGAACGCTACGTAGTCCGCCTTTTGGGACAGGTATGTTTTTTTCAAGTACTCCAGCGCTGTTTTTCTACGAACGGCTACTGGAATCATTACCCCCTCGTGCGTGTCCTGGAACGTATCGTCGTCGTCATTTGTGTGGGGTTGTTCTGCCCATTCATCTTTCGGAACAAACCGGTCCATTTTATTGAAAACCAGTACCATCGGTTTATCGGCAGCTTTGATGTCGGCCAGCGTATCGTTAACAACCTCAATCTGTTCTTCAAAATTTGGGTGCGATACGTCCACTACGTGAACCAGAATGTCAGCTTCACGCACTTCGTCGAGCGTCGATTTGAATGACTCGATTAACATGGTCGGTAGTTTCCGGATAAAACCAACCGTATCGGTCAGCAAAAATGGAATGTTGCCGAGCGTCACCTTTCGTACTGTCGAATCGACCGTAGCAAATAGTTTGTTTTCGGCAAAGACATCGGTTTTCGCCATCGTTCGCATCAGAGTCGATTTGCCGACGTTGGTATATCCGACCAGCGCTACCCGTACCAGGCGATCGCGCTCTTTCCGGCGTGTCTGGCTTTGTTTGTCGATCTTGGCCAGCTTCTCTTTCAAAAACGAAATCCGGTCTTTTACAATCCGACGGTCCGTTTCCAGCTCTTTCTCACCGGGTCCACGCATCCCGACGCCCCCTTTCTGACTGGTCAAGTGACTCCACATGCGGGTTAGTCGGGGATACATGTACTGGTATTGTGCCAGCTCCACCTGTACCCGTGACTGTGCCGTTTGAGCACGTAACGAGAAGATATTCAGTATCAACAGACTACGGTCAAGAACTTTAACATCTTTAAACTCATCTTCCAGGTTACGTACCTGAGCGGGCGTCAGATCGTCATCGAAAATGATCGAGTCAACTGGATTGTCGAGAATGTACGTCTGAATTTCTTCCATCTTACCTTTCCCCACAAACGTACGGGTATCGGGTCGGTCGAGTTTCTGCGTAAACGTTTTCAGGGTTTTTACCCCCGATGTTTCAGCCAGAAACGCTAACTCATCTAAATATTCCTTGGTCTGCTCAGCCGTCTGTTTTTGCGTAATCAGCGCGACCAATACAGCGGTTTCGGGTTGTTTATGGGTTTCAATCATATACTAAATTCAAATTTTAGTAGAGTTTACCGGTTGAGTCATCATATACTTATTCTGTACTAGATTAAAATCTCCAGATAAACCCTCAAATTAAAAACGACCCCCTTCGGGGAAAAGTTTCGCTGAAGAATCGGCTCAAGATAGTGTTTTTTACTACACCTGAACCGTTTTCCAGTGCCCTCGCCGGAATACAAAAACGGCGATAATAGCCAGCAGTGTTTCGCTGATTGCCACGGACCAAAACACACCCGGCGGTCCCCATTCCAGAAGGTGAGCGAGCGTGTAAGCCAGCGGAATCTCAACTGCCCAGAAGCACACAATGTTGATGATTGTCGGGGTTTTTGTATCACCGGCTCCGTTAAGCGCCTGGCTCAGTACCATACCGTAAGCCATGAACAGATAGCCCAGGCAAAAGACACGCAAACACTGTACGGCAACATCGACGACGCCTGCGTTGTTGTCGAACAAGCCGACGATTGGAGTGGCTCCCAGAAAGAAACCAACGCCGACAGCCGCCAAAAAGAGCATGTTGCAGAAAGCCGCCCGCCAGGCCGACGTTTCAGCACGTTCGGGCTGACCAGCCCCCAAATTCTGCCCAACCAACGTAGCAGCTGCATTCGCCAGGCCCCACGACGGCAGAATCGTAAACACAATAATCCGAATGGCGATGGTATAACCAGCCACTACGTCACTGCCGTACGTTGACAGAATTCGCGTTAAGAAAATCCAACTGGCCGAACCAACCAAAAACTGACTCGTTCCCCCAACGGCCAGACTAAGCAGATTCCGAACAATGCCGGTGTCGGGCGTGATGTCAGTGTGTATAACCTGTATGGCGCCTTTCGTGCGTGTCAGCGCGTAAAGTTGGTACAGAACGCCAATTGTCCGTCCCAACGTCGTAGCCACTGCCGAGCCCATTACGCCCAGTTCTGGAAAGGGCCCCAGCCCGAAAATAAATACCGGACACAGCACAATGTTGACACCATTCGCTAACCACAACGACCGCATCGCAACTGAGGCATCGCCTGAACCGCGCAGGCAACCGCTTAGGGTGTAAAGCAGAATAATCGCTGGTGAACTGGCGAAAATCATCCGGGTAAAACCGACACCATTGGTAATCAGGCGTTCATCGCCACCCATTAGCCGCAGAATATCTTCGGCAAACAGGAAACCGGGTATACCCATCAGGATGGCCAGCATGAGTGACACCAGAATTACCTGACCCGCTGTTCGGCTAGCTTCCCGATGATTATCTTCCCCAACCCGTCGGGATACCAGCGCTGTTGCTGCCGTACTCAGACCAATAGCAATCGAATAGACGATGGTTAATACCGATTCGGTTAAGCCAACTGTAGCAATGGCCTGCGTGCCGATTTTGGCGACAAAAAAGACGTCGACTACGGCAAAGAGTGACTCCATCACCATTTCCAGAATCATCGGCACGGATAGCAGAAAAATGGCTCTGTTGATACTACCAGACGTAAAATTGGTTTCTGAACCGCGCAATGCGGCCAGGAACAACCTTATAAATTTGGTCATTGAATTAAAAAGACTATGCCGTAGCCCGACGACTACTGACCGATGTGAATAAAGAAAAAAAGGAAAATGACCACCGAGCGGTGGCTGAATTTAAGAGAAGAAGAAAAACCGCGTGGGTTTTTGAGCGAGGAACTTCATGGGCTTTTTTGGACCGCCAGCGCGGACGCCTTTATAGCTGCAAACTTACAACTTTCTCCCGCAAACTGCCAAATTTGTTTGAGTAAACGGTTGACAGATTGCAAACTATCCAGGGAAAAGAGGGTTTAGCTAACTATGAAAACGCCACATCCTTCACTAAGCGAACTAGATGATTTCCTACGTAACGAACTTAATACAGATCGATATCCTGACACGGAACAAGGGGGAATCTATTATCCATCCGAACGGCCTGTTCATCGAATAGGGCTATCACTAGAACCTTTTTCTACCTTATCGGCCTGGATTGATGAGAATCATATCGATGCCCTTTGGCTTCATCGCCCCTGGCAACTCAATCTGGCAACTTTACCACCAGACATCGGTATTCTGGCACATCATCTGCCGTTTGATGAAACGTTAACAATCGGGTATAATCAGCAATTAGCGAGTCAGCTCGGTGCCACACAACTGCTTGAACCGCTTGGTTATAAGCAGGCCGCGAATGAAATAGGTGAGTTGTTGCCGGAGCGCCCAATCGGTATGGTTTTTGACATCCCTGAGCAGGAATTTGATTCTTTGTTGCATAGGATCTCAACTCTTTTTGGCGGGTATGACCGGGCCGAAGCAGGACCTGGTCCGGGCGGGTGGCAGCCTGACAGCAATCGTATTGCCGTGGTGGGTGCCATGACCGACGCCCTGGTTCGGGAAGCGGCTGATGAAGGTGCTCATTTATATGTGACGGGAGCGTATCGAAAGCCAGCTCAGCAGGCCGTAGACGAAACAGGGATAGCCGTTGTTGCGGTTGGGCATCGTCGGGTTGAGGAGTGGGGGTTACGCGCCTTAGCCGATCTGTTGCATGAACGCTGGGAAATTGATTGTTTCGTTCATGAGTAGGTTTGAATGTAATCAACACGTCTTGGCGGGTGACTCGTGTGATGTCAGGTTCGAAAACCTGACATCACACGAGTCACCCGCCAAGACGTGTTGATTATTGAGTTTTTAAGGTAGAGTACGTGGATCGTCGGCGATCCGGGTGTTGTCGTAGAAAGTATTCATATGCCTCATATCCTCGTCGGAAATGGTAAAATCCAGTACGTCGAAATTTTCATAGATCCGTTCACGGTGTACCGATTTCGGAATGGTTACCACGCCATGCTGCATCGACCATCGGATCAACAACTGATACGTTGATTTACCGTATTTTTCGGCCAGCGCGACTAATTTTGGGTCATTTTGTTTCTCGCCCCGTACCAATGGTGCATAGCCTTCCGGTTGAATATTTTTCTGTCGACAATAGTCTATTACTTCGGGAAGAAACGAGTATGGGCTAAGTTCGATCTGATTGACGGCAGGGAGTATCTGTGCTTCAGTCAGAAGTTCGTCTATATGCGCCGGGTAATGATTGGAAATGCCAATTGCCCGCGCGCGACCATCCCGGTAGATTTTTTCAAGGGCTTTCCAGGTATCATGTCGATGCTCCTTTATGGGCCAGTGAATCAGGTATAAATCCACGGCATCGATTCCAAGTCGCTCAAGACTTCGGTTAAACGCACGTAGCGTTCGGTTGTAGCCTTGGTCATCGTTCCAAACTTTGGTCGTGATAAAAATATCACTTCGAGGAATACCGCTAGACCGTATGGCGTCGGCAACTTCACGTTCGTTGCCATAAGCAGCTGCCGTATCGATCAGGCGGCATCCGGCTTCGAGAGCCCATTCAACAGCCTGTTGTACTTCGTTATTTTGGCGTGGAGCATAAACACCTAGCCCCAGCAGAGGCATTGAAATGCCATTACTAAGAGTAGTAGATGGTATATCCATTTAGTAATGTCACCTTTTTTGTATAAAAAGGAAATAAAGACAATATGTTTTATAATCAGATCGCTTGATCAATTTCACTGGCTGCTACCGTTGAATAGATTATATCCCTGATTCAAAACAATCCAAGCGATAGAGGTTTTAAGATTACATGGATTTTAATTTATTTTTAATGTTGAGTGCTAAGTTGCCAGTTCTTCTAATGGTATAAATTATTGATTATTAGGACTGAGAAAGTTTGTAGGCATTGTATTTCTAGCCCTACGCAAAAGTTTTTAACAAAATTTTAACCACTATCAAATCCATCCTTTACGATTATACGTATAGGTATTTACCTTCAACTATGTTCAACGTAATAACTATGACCCCCAAAAAACTACTCCCTGTTGTTGCCGGATTACTGGCAATTGGTTCTGTCTTAACATTGAATTCCTGCCAGGATCACCGGATGGCACCCGATCCAGCGACAGTTCCTGACGTTACGGTGTATGCCCTGAATGACGTCAATCAACTTGTGCGATTTAGTGTTCGTACGCCTACCGCAACGACACCGATCAGCATTTCGGGAACAATGCAGGATGAACGAATCCTCGCTATTGATTTCCGGCCTGCTACCGGCCAGTTATACGGCGTAAGCAACCAGAGCCGGATGTACACGATCAATCCAATGACGGGAAGAGTTCAGCCGATTAACATGAATACGACGCCGTTCACCCCGGCTCTTTCGGGAACTATTGTTGGTCTGGATTTCAACCCCACTGTCGATCGTATTCGGCTTGTTACCAACATGGGGCAGGACCTGCGACTGAATCCTGAAACGGGTACCGTAGCCGCTACTGATGGCATGATTAGTGGCCCGATGGGGGTGGCAGTATCTGAGGTAGCCTACACCAACAATTTTGCGGGAGCAACGTCGACAACTTTGTATGACATTGATCCAGCTACAGACCGTCTGTATATTCAGAACCCACCCAATAATGGTACGTTAGTTGACGTAGGCCCGCTGGGCTTAGACATTACGGGCGCTGCTGGGTTCGATATTTCGCCAACAGATAACACACAAGGTCTGGTAGCCGTGACGTTTAATGGAGCATCGGAACTGCAACAGATCAACCTATCGACGGGACGCTTGCAAAAACTGGGTAACTTACCCGGTAACATTATTGGTCTGGCGATCCCAACTCAGCCAACGGCCTATGCAGTTGATGGTTCGAACAATCTGCTGATCTTCAATCCAATGAGTCCAGCGCCGGTTACAAAAAGCATTGCCGGATTGCAGTCAGGCGAATCTATTGTTGGTATTGATCAGCGGCCTGTAAATGGTCAGCTGTACGCATTAGGTAGCACCAGCCGACTTTATACAATCGCTGTTACAGCCACGGCTAGCTGGAGTGCTGTAGCGGTGGGTAGCGCTGGCGCATTCACGCTTTCTGGAACAGATTTCGGCTTCGATTTCAACCCAACGGTTGACCGGATTCGGGTGGTTAGCAATACTGGCCAAAATCTGCGGTTGAATCCAATGGATGGATCATTGACGGCGACAGATGGAAATTTAAATCCAGGAACACCTAATGTATCGGCAGCTGCTTATACGAACAACTTCGCAGGCGCAGCTACCACTATGCTGTATGACATTGATGTTCGCCCAGGCAGCGCCGTGCTGCTTCAGCAAAACGCGAACCCAGGAATCTTGACGACAGTCGGCCCACTCGGTATAGAGGTTGAAAGCGCCAACGGATTCGACATCGGCGGTGCAAGTAATCTGGCCTATGCGTTGTTACGTTCGGGTGGCACTACCCGCGTATACAGCATCAACCTGACGAATGGAGCCGCTACGGCTGGTATGGCCTTACCCGGTAACCCAACGGTTCGTGGTTTTGCACTCGGTTTAGGATTCTAGAATACGTTAATACGTTATTTACAGAACGGCCTGACTTACTTTAAGTAAGTCAGGCCGTTCCATTTAAAAGCAGTTCAGTTTGTTTTAATATAGTAGAGATGCTACGTAGTTAACTCATGAATCGTTCGAAAAATATCCTGGGACTAACAATCTCAGTATTGTCGATTATCTCTAAATCTAGTAAATCCCTATCTCCGGTAATCAGGAAATTTGCTTTGATAAACAGAGCTACCTGTAAAACATTATTATCGTCAGGGTCACGGGAGTCAGTTGGTAAATCGTTCGTAGGAGCTACGACAATATGCCTTTCGCGGATAGCACTAATAATACGCTTCCTTTGTTCAAGCAAATACCTGAATTTGTGGTCCATTTTTTCATCGAACTCGCTCAATATCCACTCAGACGTATAGAGCTCAAAAAAGAGCGCGCAGTGATTATACACCTCTGCCGCAAAACCTGAAAAAACGAAAGTGGAAATAAGTACGTTTGTATCGAAAACTACCGATGTTGAGGCAGGTAAACGCAAGGGCGCTTCCATATAGCTAAGAAGGAGTAGAATCAGACAGCCTCTTTGCCTGAGTCAGTTAATGCACAATAATAAATTGTTAAGCTGATATTACGAAATCTCTTTGTATATATCTTCTTCGGAAGTAAAGCCAACTGCTTCAGCAGTCCCTTTTAACTCACGACGAATCTTATTTATTTTCTCAATATGCAGATAGTTTTTCACAATCCGGCTAACCATTTGGTCTGACGGTAGATTAAACATACCGGAGGTCTCCTCTAAATCTTGAAAAACTTTATCTTCTAGTTCAACAGCTATAACCGTCATAGCATTTATTTCTTGAGTAGAATGTGAATATCTACCTTATAAACGCAAATTACAATAAAAAAATTAAGCCACACTCATCAGAATGTGGCTCAATAAATAAATCAAACTATGTTGATTACCGGCTTAGATATAGGTTTCGTTCGGAATAAACCTTCTGAAAATAATCGTCGGTCAGATCGTCGATGAAATAGATACCCTCGCCGGTTGATTTCATTTCGGGGCCGAGCTCCTTGTTCACGTTCGGGAATTTGTTGAACGAGAACACCGGAATCTTGATCGCATAGCCTTTTTTAACAGGTTTGAAATCAAAATCTTTCACCTTTTTGTCGCCCAGCATCACCTTGGTAGCATAATTCACATACGGCTCTTGGTAGGCTTTGCAAATAAAGGGTACTGTACGGCTGGCGCGGGGATTGGCTTCGATAATATAAACCACTTCGTTTTTGATCGCAAACTGAATGTTGATCAAACCAACCGTTTTAAGCGCAACGGCAATTTTCTTTGTATGCTCCTCGATCTGCCGGATTACGTTATCGCTCAGATCGAAGGTTGGTAGAACGGCATACGAATCGCCAGAGTGGATACCAGCTGGTTCAATGTGCTCCATGATACCAATGATATACACGTCTTCACCGTCGCAGATGGCATCGGCTTCAGCTTCGATTGCGTTTTCGAGGAAGTGATCGAGCAGGATGTTATTATCGGGAATATCTTCCAGAATCTTCATCACGTGCGCTTCCAGTTCGTTCTCGTTAATCACAATTTTCATGCTCTGCCCACCTAATACGTAGCTAGGACGTACCAGCAATGGGAAGCCTAATTCACGCGATAATTCGATCGCTCCTTCGGATTCACGTACCGTGCCGAACTTTGGATACGGAATATCCAGCTTTCTGAGCATTTCGGAGAAATGACCCCGGTCTTCGGCTAAATCGAGTGCTTCCCAGCTTGTACCAATAATCTTAATACCGTAACGAGTCAGCTTTTCGGCCATTTTTAACGCCGTCTGTCCCCCCAGCTGCACAATAACGCCCTCGGGCTGTTCGTGCATAATGATGGCGTGAACGTGCTCCCAGAACACCGGCTCGAAATAAAGCTTATCAGCGATGTCGGGGTCGGTCGAAACGGTTTCCGGGTTGCAGTTGATCATGATCGTCTCGTAGCCCGCTTCTTTGGCCGCCAGTACGCCATGTACGCATGAGTAATCGAACTCAATACCCTGTCCGATTCGGTTCGGCCCTGAACCCAGCACTACTACTTTCTTGCGATCACTACGTATCGACTCGTTACCGGGCAGATCCGAAACGGGTTCTGCATGATCGGTTGTTATGGGCACTTGGTTATTGAAGGTCGAATAGTAATACGGTGTTTTGGCTTCGAACTCTGCCGCACACGTATCGACACACTTGTATACCCGACGAATGTTATGCTGCTGACGGTACTCATACACCTTGCTTTCTTTCACCTGTAGCAAATGGGCCAACTGACGGTCGGCGTATCCTTTCTGCTTGGCGGTACGTAGCAACTCAGGCGGTAAGTCCTCCAGATCGTACTGCTGAATCTCGCGCTCCAATTCAATCAACTCTTCGATCTGATGTAAGAACCAGGGGTCAATTTTGGTCAGCTGCTGAATCGTACGGAATGACATACCCGCTTTAAAGGCGTCGTAGATATGGAACAGCCGGTTCCAGGTTGGGTGCTGAAGACTGTACGTAAGCGCATTTCGGTCGGTAAGCTCATGACCATCGGCACCCAGGCCGTTACGTCGGATTTCGAGCGACTGACAGGCTTTCTGGAGCGCTTCCTGGAAATTCCGGCCAATACCCATCGCTTCACCCACCGACTTCATCTGGAGTCCTAGTGAACGATCGGCCCCTGGAAACTTGTCGAAATTCCAACGGGGAACCTTCACGATTACATAGTCGATGGCAGGCTCGAAAAAGGCCGAAGTGGTTCCGGTAATGGGATTGATTAACTCATCGAGGTTGTAACCTACAGCCATTTTGGCGGCAATCTTGGCAATGGGGTAACCCGTTGCTTTAGAAGCCAGAGCCGACGAGCGGCTTACCCGTGGATTTACTTCGATGACAATAATCTCATCCGTTTGCGGATTGACTGAGAACTGGATATTACACCCGCCCGCAAATTGACCGATACCGCTCATAACCCGAATTGCCAGGTCACGCATTTGCTGGTATAGTGTATCAGGCAGGGTCATGGCAGGCGCTACTGTGATGCTATCGCCAGTATGAATACCCATCGGATCGAAGTTCTCGATGGAGCAGATGATAATGAAATTGCCGTTGTTGTCACGTAACAATTCCAGCTCATATTCTTTCCATCCCATTACGCTCTGCTCTACCAGTACCTCATGCACTGGCGATGCGTGCAGGCCGTGCGTCAGAGCTTTATCAAACTCTTCGGGTGTATTCACAAAGCCACCTCCCGTTCCTCCTAGCGTAAACGAGGGCCGAATAACCAGTGGAAATCCGATTTCCTGTGCGATTTCCTTACCTTCCAGAAACGAGCGGGCTGTACGTCCTTTGCACACCCCTGCGCCAAGCTGGAGCATGAGCAGGCGGAACTTTTCCCGGTCTTCGGTTGTCTCGATCGCTTTGATGTCAACCCCAATGATCTGAACCCCATACTTCTGCCAGATGCCGGCTTTATCGCAGTCAATGGCCAGATTCAGTGCTGTTTGACCACCCATTGTTGGTAAGACAGCATCAATTGGCCGACCCATTTCCTGGTGTTTTTTGAGAATCTCAACGATCGACTTCTTCTCAAGAGGTAGCAGGTACACGTAATCGGCGTTGATCGGATCAGTCATGATCGTGGCCGGATTGGAGTTAATCAATGCGACTTCGATGCCTTCGTCCCGAATAGAGCGGGCGGCCTGCGATCCGGCGTAATCGAATTCACACGCCTGACCAATAACAATAGGGCCTGAGCCAATAATAAGGACGGAGCGAATGTTGGTGTTTTTGGGCATTTTTCTGTGGAGCAATGAACCGCACGGGCGGCTTCAGTATGTGTAATGGCTACTGAATACAGATGAACAAAACAGATAATGATCGGCAGCTTGTTAAAGCGTAACCAAAAATCCTGCAAAAATAGCGGATACAAGCGAAAGGAGTAGGCGACTAACGTAAAAAAATCCGAACTTACAGTAAATCGTAGGTAAACACTTCCTTGAACAAAGGAATTGCCTTTACTTTCGGGAACAGAATGGTTGGCAAGACGTTTTAATTCTGTCGTCTATCTGGATAAAAAATATACTTCTGTATTTATGGTTCGTTACTGTTTACTGTTGCTGTTGGTAAGTAAGCTGATCATTAGTTGCACGCGTGACTATCCAGCTACGGCACCCTATACGATTGTAGCGCCTGTACCCCCTGCCAAAGGAGGTGGGTTGCCTGTACAGGAACAACCCGCTGCCCAGAAGCGTCTCTATCTGGCTAACGATAAAGTGCGGATGGGTATTGACTTAAATGCCGGTGGCGCCATTACGTATCTGGCCGAAGCAGGCAGTAATGAGAATATGGTCAATAATCCTGATTTGGGACGACAGATTCAGACTGCTATTTATGCCGGGCCATATAATTACATTGTGCCTGGACAGGTACCTGTTAATTTCTGGCGGTTTTTAGGGTGGAATCCAGTTCAAACGGGCGATTATTACAATACCCCTGCGCGTATTGTCAGCTATCAACAGGGGCAGAACACGCTATATGTCAAGAATATACCCCTTATATTTCAATACAAGGATGTTCCCGCAGAATGCATATTCGAACATTGGTATGAATTAAAAGACAACACGATTCATGTGCGTTGTCATGTAACGGTTAATCGGGCTGATACAACGCACTATGAAGCTCGCACTCAGGAAATGCCCTGCGTCTATCTGAATGGACCTTATTATCGGATGGTTAGTTATGTTGGGCAAAAGCCGTTTACGAACGATGCTGTTTCGGAATTTACGACGAGTGGAAGCTGGTATTACCGGTATACACCAGAACACTGGACAGCTTTATTGAATGATCAGGGCCGGGGCGTTGGACTATATAAATCGGGTGAAGTACGTTTCGGAACGGATAAGTTCGGGACTGGTCGGACAGGTGGAGAATTTGACCTTAATAGCGGTTATATGAATACACAACCCTTTTTGGTCATTGACCATAATGGGCAGTATGACTATGAATATACACTGGTAGTGGGTTCGCTGAACGAAATTCGCCAATTCGCTTATAGCCAGCCCCGACCAATTACGCGCCCTGAATTCCGATTCACAAATAATCGGCTAGGCTGGTATTACACAAATACGCACGACAGAGGCTGGCCTATCCAAAATGAATTGAATGTCCGTTGGGAACGTGATAGTCTGGACAAACCACGTTTTCGCATTGCATCGCCCATGACGGTCTGGTATGCCAACGAGATACCGAAGCTATACATTCAGGCAGCGTTTCAAACGAAAGGAACCGTTGCCCGTTTGGTTTGGCTAAGACCTGGTGAGAGCAATGAAATACAGGAAGATCCAGGACGCTACGTCGATTTTCCGATTGTTGGCGATGGGCAGTTCCGGACGTATGAAATCAACACAAGCCAGCTATCTGGCTGGACGGGCATCATTGCTCAGATTGCCTTGACCAGTCCTGAAACGCAGTATGCTTACGAAAAAGGATCAACCGTTCGGATACGTAGCATAACAACGAGTTCTCCTTAAACAAAAAAAACGGGACTTAGTCCCGTTTTTTTTGTTACTATCAACTTCACTAATTAATTGAATTTGACAATAAATGGTGTAGCGATAGCCAGCACCTGTTCTTTTGTCAGTGGTTCATCGAACGACTCAGAGATGGTATCTGGTGAGATACCCGTGATTGACGATACATTGATGCCCGCCTGAGTAACCATGTTATCACCCTTGTAGACAGCGCCTACGCCTGGGATGTTCGATGTATCTTCATTCGTGATCCAGCCTTTGTAGCCACGTAGGTAGCGAACGCGAGCTGCGTGACGAGCCTCAACCGAGTGAATCTGTAAAGCAACTTCCAGTACAGAAGGAACGGCTGGCGTAGATGTACCGATTAATCGTGGTGCCTGACCTTTATAAGCCCGAACACCTGTGTCTTCCAGTGCCTGCGATACCGCCAGATACGTATTATAGTCGCTCAGTACGTTTGCGAAAGCGCCTTTATACGTAAGATCGAAGTCTGGCTTAAGAATAGCAGCACCACCCGCAGTTTTCAGACCACCTAAAGCGCCTATTAGCAGTTTAACGTGTTCGTTCTCGTGTAGGGCAATTTGCGTGTAGATCGTACGAGCCATGCTGCCCGCAGGAAGTAAGTTTGGTTGCGCTAATCCTACGTTGTAGAACTCGGCTTCCAGGTATTCCAGAGTCAGGGCAAAGTTCAATACGTCGACGATATCCTCCTGACCAGCGTAGGCTTTGTTAAGCATTGAGGCAAATACTACAGGAGCACCAGCGGCAGCACCTTTCATTGCCTTTTTCATGAACGTCTGGAACATATTCCGACGTGATACATGTTCGAGACGTTCATACACTTCGGCATCAACGTTCTCAATTTCATTCAGTATGTTTTGTAAAATCATGGCTATAGGAGATTAGGGGCTAGCTTATCGAGCGTTAAAGTTTATGGTTTCATAGATAAATGGAGCTGCCGCCGTCAATACTTCTCTGAACGACCGTACTTTATCTAAACCGCCCATATTAGAAACTTCGGGCTCTCCTGCGAACGCTACTGACATTGGATCAATCAACGTAGCAATGATAGACGCGTGACGAGCTTCAACCGATACAATTTTGCCCGCAAGTGTCAGGTAATCAGCATTCTTGATGAATTTGCCAGCTCCGTTATAAGCAGACACACCAAGGTTTTCATACGTTTTAGCAACACCTAATACAGCAGCACGACTTTTGAAATCAATCATGGTGAAGTCGGGTGTCAATCCTGGGATTGCAGCACCACCCAAAGCTGTCTTGAACAATTCACGGTGAGCGATTTCGTGATCTCTGATATCTTTCAAGATGATCATTTCACTGTTCGTTATACCCGTGTATGGCGTCATTATTACCTGAGAATAGAACGCAGCTTCCAGTTGTTCCAACGCGTAGGCGTAGTTCAAAATGGCTGTATCATTCGTCTCAAGGTCACCAAGGTCAACTACTCTGTAACCCGCCCGAGCGGCACCACGTGGTGTAGCAGAGTCCATCACTTCATTCTGGCAAGCACTCAAAGCCACGCCGGCAGCAGCCGTTGCTCCGAGGTAACGCATAAAGATTCGACGACCAAGCCGTGCCGATTCTTTTCCCGTCAGGGACTGACTGATTTCAGCCAGATCTTTGGGTAGTTTTTCCATTGAGATAAATAGTTTAGTGAAGTTTTTCTTTCTGCCGTTCATCGGGAGAATTGCTATAACTACGGTTAATAGGGCCGCTTGGTTTTAAGTAATCGAAAAAAAACTTCAGAAAAGAAAAATAATTGACTAAACGGCCTAAATTCCACCGTTTACGAAAGAAATAATAACAAATATAAATTTGCTAAGTAATAGGCAGCACTTGAATCAGATGTGTATATATGGATATAAACAAAGGGGCAACTCCACCTGCCAGTCAATGAAGGTTGCTTAAGTAGCGGTAGGTGTACAACACTAATTTTTTCCTGCTTCCCCTGAAAACAATCCGCTCTATACGTGGGTTGTACTTCCGATTCATTACTTATCGAAAAAGCAACTGTTATGATTACGAATAAAGAAATTGTCGACGATCTCAACGATCTGGTCAAGATCAATAATGACCGTATTCAAGGGTACGAAAAAGCTATTGAAGACAATGAAGACGCTGGTTTGGATGACCTGTTTCGGCACTACGTTATCCAAAGTCAAAATTTCCGTAGCCAACTCGCTGATCACATTGTGAGAATAGATGGTCTGGCTGTATCGGACGCAACATCCACGGATGTGGCAAGCAAGCTACATCGGGCCTGGATCGATATTAAGTCTGCCCTGACTGGAAAAGACCGGGACTCTGTGTTAAGCTCCGTAGAGTTTGGCGAGAGTGCAGCTGTAGAAGCGTATGAAGATGCGATCGCCAAAGATCACATTCCGGCCTACATCAAGGAAGACTTACAGAAACAATTAAGTGATCTGAAAGCCTCTTATGATAAGATTAAGTCTTTGGAAAAAGCTTAACAATCAGTGCATGATTTTACAAAAAAAGAGACGGCTACGTAGCCGTCTCTTTTTTTGTAAAATCAATTTTAAAATTTCTTTATTTCTGAGAAACTCGAGTTGATAACTCTTCCAGAACCTCAGCTAGCTGCACCAATTGACCAACCAAACCAACGTCCGACGATTCGTTGGCAGCCAGCTTCGTCAATTTGCTAAGCGTATGCAATGAACCCGCAATTTTGGCCATTTTCTTTTCTGCCAGGGCTTGCTTGAGCGAAAACAATTCGTTGGCAACATTCTCCAGCGTCAGATTGCCTTCGCCGAGCGCGTCACTCCACTGACCTATCAATTCATCAACCGGATCGAGATGATTCGCATCTTGCTGCAACCGACGTAGCGTTGAGGTTAACAGTTGCTGAAGATGTTGTTTTGCTTGTGGCCCCATAAGACTTTAGCTTTAGTAAGTCAATTCGTTTCCGGATTAAATGCTCGTGTATGACGCGAGCATTTATGACTCTATAATTCGTAAATATACATGAGTAGTAAGACGGTAAGCATTGATAGTTAAGTATAAATTTGAAAGATAGATCTTATATGTTGATGTATTTATATAGTTCATATTGCAAGGAAATAAACTTTTATTAATAGTGAATCGAAGTGTAGAACGGTACTATAGAAAAAAGAACTTTCAATATATGTTTTATGAATATCAGACAACTAATTCCCTCCTTTGTTAAGAAAGTCATAAAAAGCCTTATACCAGTTTCAGTTATTGATCAGTGGGAAATTATCACAGGTCAACGCGATTCAATGACACCTCCAACCCGACTTCATTTTGTTGGTGGTGGCGATTTTAAAAATCAAGGAATCGCATTTTTACAGCGATTTAAGGAAATAGGTAAACTAAAGCCTACAGACAACGTACTGGATATTGGCAGTGGAGTAGGGCGTATGGCGCTTCCTTTGACCAGTTATTTATCCCCCACCAGTCGTTATGAAGGTATCGAAATAGTAAAAGATGGCGTGGATTGGTGCAATGAACACATTGCCGATAAACATCCTAATTTTCATTTTCAACACCTGAATCTTTATAATAAAAGATACAATCCTACGGCTACGCTTCGGTCTTCAGAACTCACTTTTCCGTTTCCGCCAGAAACATTTGATTTCATTTTTTTAACGTCGGTTTTTACGCACATGTTTGAAAAGGATATAGCTCGTTACTTAAGCGAGATGTATCGAGTACTTAAACCAAACGGCCGTGTTTACCTCACGATTTTTCTGCTTAATCCAACATCCCGCCAACTTATTGCTGAAGGCAAATCCAGTATAATCTTTTTGCCATTCACGAGTTCATCCATGGTTGAAAGTCATGAAGCGCCCGAAAATGCCATTGCTTTTGATGAACATGTTATTCTGGATATGCTTACAAAAACAGGATTTACATTAGATGGACCAATTCACTATGGCTATTGGGCGGGGCGAGGTGATTTTTATGATTACCAGGATACCATAATCGTTACTAAGCCTGATTCAGCTACTGAGAAGAATTAGTGATACGTAAAGTATTCCTAATAAATAAACGGAGTTTGACAATAAGTTATATTAATGGTTGGATAACTAACTATTGATATAATTAATAAAATTGATACTTAACTCGAGTACGCGTTTGCGTATATGAATGGCTTAAAGTTATTCAGTTATACAAAAGAATTATTCTACGTATTATAATCCTTATGAGTAAGAAGATTCCAGTTCTAATTATAGCTAATAAAATGTCGAATATACTAAAATAAGCGAATTCACTTCAGCTCCCTTTCTTGTTAAGTATATTTTTTAGCGTATTTTGAGGCTGTTAATTCTTTTTTTATATAAGTAAATAAAAATACATATTTAAATATTTAAAATGTCGAATAATAGGAAATCTATATACTAAATATTTTCGTACATCCCGTATAAGGTAACATTGTACTCACTCTACAAGCCAATACAGGATGAAGAATTATTTACATGACTATTTTAGTCAGTTCCTATTATTGACTCTTATCTTCTCACTTATTCAGGCCAACTATGCCAATTTATCGCTCACACTTAACGGTATTTCTCCTGACGATGGATTGAGGAGTTATAGACTTTTAAAAAAAACTGATCCTGCATTTAAAAGTAGTAGGGTTATCACAAAAACGAAACGTGTTACCAACGATCCGATCCACTTTCAGATCAGCACCAATAAGGAACAGGTAGCCATTGGCGAAGAGATAGAGCTAACTGTTACGGCCCAACTGATTTCGATCTCGCCCAATCTAATGTTTTTTCCGTCTGGGTCAAACGCTTATACGCTTAAAATGCTCCTTCCGACTAGTTTTCAGCAGACTGGCGGTGATCTAACCGAATACCTTACGGGCGAACTAGTTTATCCTTCCAAAACCATAGCTACTTATACGATTCGGGGTTTTTTTGCCAATGCCGATAACAAGGCATGTTTCCGATTATTAAGAAGCCATGAACAGGCTACCAGCCAAAGTCTTTTTGTTGAAAAAGCGGGCGTTTGCATTACTGTAAATGAGACTTATGTTAAGGGATCTGCTCGCGTTGCGGCTGATGTGTCAACATTTAATTGGTGCATTGAAGCGGAACAAGGGACGGGTAATCGCAGTGTAGCAAGCAGTAGTTTGGCGTCGGGAGGTCAGTTTATGGGCCGTTTCGGGAACAGCACTGAATATATGAATTATACCGTTACGAACGTACCTGCTGCTGGGGAGTATGTTCTGCAGGTATGGTATAGTAGTGGCGAAACCCCTCAATTAGGGATTGTGGTTAATGGAAATCTACAGATCGTTGCGGGTACTAACAATGGCAATTGGGCAGGACCTTTTGCTGAAAAAGCAGTAACCGTTCAATTGCGGGCAGGTACGAATAGTTTACGTATTCAGGGTGTTGAAAGGAGTTTTGTTTTAGATCAACTCTGTATAAAGGGCCAGGAGTCTGCCTGTGCAGCACCGAGTTTAGCCCTGACTTCGTCGGGTTGCAATGGCAGCAATACGTATTCGGTGGGCTTCACGGTTCAGGCAGGGGCTACGGTGAGCAGCAGTGCGGGCGTGGTTCAGGGCAACCAGGTGATCAACGTTCCGGTGGGTACCGACGTAACGGTCACGGCGAGCTTGAATGGGTGTTCAACCCAGAAAACCGCTACCTCACCCACCTGCGGCTCATCGTCGGGCTGCGGCACGGGGAGTGGGCTAATCGGTACGTATTACAACACTAACGATCTCTCACAGAATCCGGTGATTACCCGAACCGACGCCCGGGTGTATTTCAACTGGGGCAATGCCTCGCCAGCCGATGGCGTGCTCAATGCGGATAATTTTTCGGTACGTTGGTCGGGTCAGGTGGAGGCCCCGGTTTCGGGCACGTACAGTTTTAGAACTTACAACGACGATGCGGTTCGATTGTGGGTCAATGATCAACTGCTTATCAATGACTGGAGTGCCCGTGGGTCTGGCTGGAAGGAGGGGAGCCTCACGTTGACGGCTGGTCAGAAATACACCCTAAAGCTGGAGTATGCGGATTTGAGTGATGTTGCCCAGATGCAGCTGTATTGGGAGTACTCGGGTCAGGCCAATCAGGTCATACCCAGTTGTCGGCTGTATCCGAGTGTATCCTGTACAGCACCGAGCTTAGCTCTGACCTCGTCGGGTTGCAATGGCAGCAGTACGTATTCGGTGGGCTTCACAGTTCAGGCGGGGGCCACGGTGAGCAGCAGTGCGGGCGTGGTTCAGGGTAGCCAGGTGATCAACGTTCCGGTGGGTACCGACGTAACGGTCACGGCGAGCTTAAATGGCTGCTCGACTCAGAAAACCGCTACCTCACCCACCTGCGGCTCATCGTCGGGCTGCGGCACGGGGAGTGGGCTAATCGGTACGTATTACAACACTAACGATCTCTCGCAGAATCCGGTGATTACCCGAACCGACGCCCGGGTGTATTTCAACTGGGGCAATGCCTCGCCAGCTGATGGGGCGCTCAATGCGGATAATTTTTCGGTACGTTGGTCGGGTCAGGTGGAGGCCCCGGTTTCGGGCACGTACAGTTTTAGAACCTACAACGACGATGCGGTTCGATTGTGGGTCAATGATCAACTGCTTATCAATGACTGGAGTGCCCGTGGATCTGGCTGGAAGGAGGGGAGCCTCACGTTGACGGCTGGTCAGAAATACACCCTAAAGCTGGAGTATGCGGATTTGAGTGATGTTGCCCAGATGCAGCTGTATTGGGAGTACTCGGGTCAGGCCAATCAGGTCATACCCAGTTGTCGGCTGTATCCGAGTGTATCCTGTACAGCACCGAGCTTAGCTCTGACCTCGTCGGGTTGCAATGGCAGCAGTACGTATTCGGTGGGCTTCACAGTTCAGGCGGGGGCCACGGTGAGCAGCAGTGCGGGCGTGGTTCAGGGTAGCCAGGTGATCAACGTTCCGGTGGGTACCGACGTAACGGTCACAGCGAGCTTGAATGGGTGTTCAACCCAGAGAACCACTACCTCACCCACCTGCGGATCTGTGGGAGGTGGCGGTGCCTATAATTACCCAATTCCAGCAACTCCTGCTTCCTGGCCATCTTATAACAGCGATGTGTTGTCAGGTAAGACCATTGGCGAGACGGCTGTATTGGAAAATGAGTATGTAAAAGTTGAAGTCCGAAAAAATTACGGCGGAGCTATCCAGATTATTGACAAGGCATCTGGAAAGAAGCTGGTAAATTTTGCCGACTGGGGTAGACAAAACGAACTTAGTATTTATAGCGGTCCCAAAGATTTCTCCGCAAGCGGCTGGCCTGGTTTTAATCAAATTGGCTGGAATCCGCTGACGGTGGGTGATATTTATGGCAATGGGGCGCCGGTAGTTACCTGGGGTTTCGTTCGGGGTAATGATGGTCTACAGCGCATCTACGTAAAGACCCGGATGATTAACTGGCCGACGAATAATACGTTAATGGATGCTTATAACGAGCGTTGGTACGCTCTGAATGGCAGAGAAATAGATGTGAAAACCCGTGTTACGTTTAACCGCACGGATCAGAAATTTTATGAGCCAACCGTACCTCAGGAATACCCTTGTTTTATGCGGAGCGGTAAGAACACGCTACGTTACTATACGGGTAACGCACCCTACACAAACGCTCCTTATACAACGACCAATAATACAGAAGTGAACGGAAATGCGTTTGCCAGTGGGCATTTTATGATCGCTGAGCCCTGGATTTCTCAGGAACAAAATGGACTGCATATATTCGTCAATACGGATAAATTAGCCCTTGCCAGTACTACGGGCTACGACTACCAATACAATAATACTGATTACGAAGGAGCGTTTCAGGCAACCTATGCAACGCCTGCCAACTGGCTGGTAGTTGATCCGCACGATGTTTGGTACCACAATTATGGTTTTTACGTAACACCTTCATTTACAGAAGGGAGAGTATGGGCTAATTCCCGTCCACGCAAGTATGGCGATAAACCGGATTTTCGTTTCGACGCAGCTCGTGGTCGAAACGACTGGCATGTAGGCAAGGGCTATGATCAGGGGCAGCCATTTAGTAGTGATGGGTGGAATTGTACCTTGGTCCCAAGCCAGGATGGAGGACCGCTCACAGCCCGACGCAGCTCGATTTGCTCGCCATTTGGGAGCTGGAAAGCATCGACTATTTCGACACTGTATATACGGATGAAATATACGGGGCAGGAGAATCAATTTCGGGTGACATTTCGACGGAACGGCCAATCCGAGATTCCTTACAATTCAGATAAACCGAACCAGTTTGCTGCCTGGTACCCAAATGGGTTGGAAAATTCACTCAGCCAAAGCTTTACGTTTACGCCTATTAAAGACGGGCAGTACCATACTTACACGATTAACTGTGCCGCCAATCCGGAGTGGAGAGACGTTATTCAGTATTTTCAACTTGGCTATGGCAATGGGAATGAAGTCATTCCACAGGAGACAGTGAGCCTGTTGTATTTCGGTGTCAATAATCCGGGTAATTGATAATTTGTCAAGAGAAGTATGCCTTACGCTTAACCTTTATAACCTTAACGTGCCCTTCGATCCATCCAGATTCGAGAACTAATCGTGCTTGGTTAAGCAACACATCTTATAGCCTGATCCTACCAGTTATCTCATTGACTGGTAGGATTTTTTATAGTGTACAGTTGTATAATTTACATGTGTTGCATGAATAATAAATCATACCTTTGAGACACAGCCAGATTTTCTGCTACATAAATTGATCAACGTTACAAAAATGAAAAGTATGTACCACACTGCTCAATTACAAGGTCCGCAACTATATGAAGCCTGTTGTCTCATCGTCGCATCACACAAATAATTTTGATGTTATCCGGTTAGTGGCCTCTGTGTTTGTGCTTATAACTCATTCGTATCAATTATCGGGTCGTTTTCATACCGAAAGTGAATTTATGGAGCAGTTCAGCGGTCACCATTTTCCGCTGAGTTACTTTGGGGTTGGTATCTTCTTTATCATCAGTGGGTACCTTATCAGTCAGAGTCTTTATCGCAGCGCATCGGCTCTTGATTATCTCAGAAAGCGGGTTGCCCGCATCTTTCCGGGGTTAGTTGTCATGGTACTACTGACTATTTTCGTACTTGGCCCTTTGTTTACTACGTTCAAATTATCTACTTATTTCTCCGATCCTGAAACCTATACGTATCTAAAAAACTGCCTCCTTTTTAAGTCACAGTCTCACTTACCAGGTGTATTTCTAAGAAACCCCACTACACCGATGGTGAATGGCTCTCTTTGGACATTGGTCTATGAGTTCAGTTTCTATTTAGTGCTCCTTTTCTGTTATCAAACGGGTCTTCTTCGATTTCGCTTCCTGAATCTTGCTTTATTTGGTATTGGGATATCTGTATTTACATTGTTGAAGGAGATACCTATTTATTATAATTACTACCCATCGATCAATATGTCGCCAGGTGACCTGATGCGATTTTTGCTGTTTTTCTGGAGTGGTGTTCTCGCTTTTCTATACAGAGATCGTATCAGCTATACTGGCAATGGGGCTTTACTTGCGGCTACTGGCTGTATAAGTCTCATCTATTTACGTCAGTATGATCTATTCAATTCATTGGCTTACATTTTGTTGCCATACCTGATATTTTACCTGGCTTATATACAAGGTTCACTGAATGACTTTGGAAGGCACGGTGATTTCTCCTATGGTATCTATATCTATGGCTATCCTGTTCAGCAGGCGATCGTTTCCTTTTATCCAAACATGCAAGGGATTATGTTAATGGTCTTGTCTGTACTCATAGTGGCTCCCTTGGCCTGGATGTCGTGGTTCTGGGTAGAATCACCGGCACTCCGTTGGATCAAGTCGAAAAAGCAAAAATTGGCGTTGGAGTCAAATATCGTCAGTTCATGATCGACTAAATGAATTGCAAATCGGTGTGGTAAAAAAGTTGCGTTGAATCTGGTCAATTATTGAATTTTTCCCAGATCAGATCAGCAATTTGCTGCATACCAACGTCGTTAGGATGAGCGGCTACAGCGGGATTTGAATACTGACCAGCAAAGTACCGACTCTGGCCGACCATTCCACTTAGATCAACCAACACATAGCCCTTTTCGGTCGTCACTTTTCGAATGACAGCATCAGCCTTCGGGCGCGCCCAAACGCTGGTTGTACAGATTATCTTATGTGGTTGACTGGTGCTGGACAACTCCGCCAACAGCGTTCGATACTGAGTTTCAAGATCGTATGGCTGAACCCTGTTTTCATCCATATTTTCGCCGAGCCGAACGACAATCAGATCGGGTTTGAAATCATTGATTACCGGAGCGAATTCAGCCCTGGTATAATCAGGTGCTCCAAACTTTAACTCAAAATCTCCCCCGTTTTGCAGTCTAACCAGCAGAGGTTTGTAAAGCGTTTCCAGATTGGCGGTCAACAAATGGACATAATCCTTTTCAGGAGCGGATGCCGCCATTCCATTTGAGTTAAACCAGCCTATACTGGCTACCGGAGGATGTGACGTTATGCTATTCCCAATAATGAGCATCCGCTCGAAGTATAAACGGAAAGAGGCCGATCGGGTTAGTGAGACCCTGTTATCCGCCCGTAGCCGGGCCATAACCTGACCGCCCTTTATCAGTGTAAATTGTTGACCCACTTGCCAGGTTTGGCCTTTATCCAGGGAATATTCAATGACGGCCCCGGCAGGCAATGTATCTGTAACTAGCTGAACATCAGTTTTAACGTGGAAATTGCCGCCAGCTGGTACGATACGTGGCGTTTTCAAATTGACCGTATCGACGGGAAGGCTGGTGTCGAGCGATGGATCGTCAGGTGTACATCTGCTTCCGGCCAGTACAAACAGTAATCCAAGTAGTGTAAAAATCAATCCTGGCCAATTTCTGTGGCCTTCTAACAATCTGCTAATCACGTTCATATTCAAAGAAGCAAAATAGAATAGTGATTAGCAGATTGATTAAAGAATGGCGAAAATTTTACCAGATTTTTTTTACTACTCAGTAAGTTTTATGGTTGAGCAAGTGCTCAACCATAAAACTTACTGAGGTAACGGCATGTCCTGAAAATCTTCGCCCGTAAGCTTGATCGAGACGGCTTTCACATTCTCCTCGAGGTGTTCTACCGACGAGGTACCAGCAATGGGTAACATCACTGGGGAAGCGGCCAATAGCCAGGCCAATGCTATCTGGTAATCCGTTGCTTTATGACGCGCAGACACTCGTTTGATGGCATCTTCAGCCGCTACGTTGCCGGCATTGAGCGGAAACCACGGAATGAAAGCGATGTTATTTTTCTCGCAGTACTTCAGTACGTCATTCCAATGCTGTTCACCAAAATTGTACATGTTCTGTACGGATACTACATCAAAATACTGTTTGGCCTGTTCGATCTGATCAATGCTTACTTCCGACAGACCAATATGACGTATTTTACCTTGCTGCTGGGCTTCCTGTAAAAATTCCAGGTACTCTTCGGCAGGGACTTTGTTGTCAAAGCGGTGAAGCTGATAGAGATCAATCTGCTCAAGTTTCAGTCGTTTGAGACTGCCATTTAGGGCTTCTTCGAGGTGCTTGCGGCTGCCATCAACGGGCCACTGATTGGGTCCAGTACGTAGTAAACCACCTTTGGTGGCGATGACTAAGCCATCAGGGTAGGGGTGAAGGGCTTCGGCAATAAGTTCTTCCGATATGTAAGGACCGTAGCTGTCGGCTGTGTCGATAAAATTAATGCCCAGATCGAGCGTACGTTTGAGTACACGAATGGCTTCGTCATGATCTTTGGGTGGCCCCCAGATACCATCGCCAGTTATGCGCATAGCGCCATAGGCCATTCGGTTGACAGTTAAATCGCCACCAATCGTAAGTGTACCCGCCTGTGCTGCCAATAAAGATCCAGCGGGTTGTTCAGTTGCTTGCATGAGCGTTTCGCTATTGTTTTGTTTAAACCAGGAGCGTTGATGAGGCTCCTATATCTTCAGTGTAAACAAATCGAAACGCCTTTTGATAAGCTATTTATAAACTTTTAACCTACCGCTTTTCAATTCCATCCAGTACGCGCCGGATTACATTCGCTCGTTGCATGAAATCCAGAGACATCGTTACGTCCTGATCATCAATAACTTGTTTGAATTGCTGAAGGAATTCGATATAAGCCGTCAGCGCATTCGAAACATTCGTTCGATTCTGATCGAAAATTGGTGCCCACATCTGAGGAGAGCTTTTGGCCAGACGAACGGTTGAACTGAAACCTGTGCTGGCCATGTCGAAGATAGCCTGCTCGTCTTTTTCTTTTTCCAGTACGGTCAAACCCAAGGCAAAAGCGCTGATGTGACTCAGGTGCGATACGTAGGCCAGGTGTAGGTCATGCTCTTGTGGGGTCATGTAAAACAGCTTCATACCGACATCCCGAAACAGACTTTCGGCCAGTGTCAGACTGTCGCGGTTGCTTTTATCACTGTCGCAGATGATCAGGTTTTTGCCAGACAGTAATTCCCGGAATGCTGCGCCGGGTCCAGAGTTTTCCGTTCCCGCCATGGGGTGTGCCGCTACAAACTGAGCTCGCTTGGGATGCGCATCAGCCACCTCACAGATTAGCCCTTTGGTTGAGCCCAGATCGACCACCGTAGCGTTGGGTGGCAAATGGTCAAGCACGGTGGGTAGCAGGTCGATGATTACATTCACGGGCGTAGCCATCACAACCAGTGTACTCTGTGCGACGGCTTCTGCTAAGGGCATCACGTCGTCTACAATGCCTTTTGCCAGCGCCAACTGGCTATTTACGGGTGACGTGTCAACACCGATAAAGCGGATTTTGGGGTATTTTTCACGCACGGCCAGGGCGAATGAACCGCCGAGTAAACCAATGCCAACGATACTAACAACCATTACATTAATCGTTTAACAGCCTCATCGATACGTTCTTTGGGCATACAGAGCGACACGCGCACGTATCGGTTTCCTTTCGGACCAAAAATAAAGCCGGGTGCAATGAATACGTGTTTATTCACCAGAAGATCATCGACCAGCGCTTCGGCCGATTCGACTGAATCCGGTAGTTTAGCCCAGATGAACAGACCCTCCTGGTCGGTGGTGTATGTGCAGCCGAGTGTATTTAGGAGGGCATGAACCGCATCCAGTCGCCCCTGATAGACCGCGTTACGTTCCCGATGCCAGTCGTCAGAATTAGTCAACGCTTCGGCAGCCGCATCCATAAGCGGTTTGAACTGACCAGAGTCGACGTTGCTTTTGATCGTCAGAACGGCATCGACGTACTCTTTGGCACCCGCCATCCAGCCAATCCGCCAGCCCGCCATGTTGTGCGACTTACTCAGTGAATTCAATTCAACGGCTACGTCTTTGGCGCCATCTACCGACAATAGACTAATGGGTGATTTTTTATTTAAAATAAGACTATAGGGGTTATCGTGACATAACAGCAATGTATGATCATGCGCGAAACGTACAGCCTGCTCGAATAACGACCGGGTTGCGGGGGCTCCGGTGGGCATGTGCGGATAGTTCAGCCAGATAATCTTAGTCGTGTCGGTCACTAAATCGGCCATGGCTTCCCAGTCGGGTTGCCAGCCGCCATGCTCCAGCAAAGGGTATTCCTGCACGTTGGCACCGACCATTTGGCTGACAGCCCGGTAAGCCGGATAACCTAACTCGGGTACCAGCACACCGTCGCCCTCGTTCAGAAATGTCAGGGAGATGTGCGTAATGCCTTCTTTTGATCCGATCAGGGGCAGGATTTCGGTTTCTGGATCAAGCGTAACTCCGTATGTATGTGCGTAGAATCGGGCAATGCCCTGGCGAAGAGCCGGCGTACCTTTGTAGGATTGATACCCATGAGAAGTGGGTTGGTGCGCCGATTTGGTCAACGCATCGATGGTGTTGGCCGAGGGCATCATATCGGGATTGCCGATTCCCAAATTAATAACATCGTGACCGGCCGCCTGAAGACGACGGACTTCAGCCAGTTTGACCGAAAAATAATACTCCTGCGTTTGATCAGCGCGGTGAGCGAGGGGGATAATCATGACCGGAATTACACGGATTTATGAATTAGCAGAATTAGCAGGATACTGCCTGAAAATCGGGCAACCAACTAAATTAGGACGGCAAAGATACTCGTCAGGAGAATGCTATTGGCCTTTCACAACGATAAAAACAAGGTCAGCTTTAGCCTATAATCCGCTGAATCTCGCGGGGCCACCCGGCGTTTCAGACAGATATTTCAATAGCGGTGCTACGTGCAAGGCCTGAATCATCTCGCTGTTGTTGATAATTTCCCGGGCTCGTTCCGGCGAAACGACATGAACCGTTATCTCCTCCGTTTTTTCAAGGTGTTGTGCCTGCCTTGGTTCGACTCCCGTGGCCAGAAAAGCGTATGTCAGATTATTGTGAGTGCCCGGATTCACCGAAAGCGTCATAAGCGGTTGCCAGTTTCCACCACCAAACCCCGTTTCTTCCAGCAACTCGCGCTGAGCGGCCACCAGCGGATCTTCGCCCAGGTCAATAACCCCTGCACAGAGTTCATAATGGACACCCGCAATGCCATGCCGATACTGACGAATGAGCACTACGTTACCTTCAGTCGTAACGGCCACTACGTTGACCCAGTCAGGGTATTCAAAAATAAAGTAATTAGGGATCGAGCCCCCGTTTTCCATTCGGATGGCGTCTTTGCGAACGGTGAACCAGGGTAACTGATGAATGTATTCGGACGTATCAACCTGCCAGGGCTGGGGATCATTATCGGGATTCATAGGCGCAAGGTACACCTAACGAACTAATTCATCGGCAAAGCGCAGGTATTGTTCCCAGTCATAATCCGTTACGTCGTGTTTGCCCGTACGGTCGTGATAACGGACGGTTTGTCCGACAGGCTGGTTTACGGTCGGAAAAGTCGTTGTACCCAGCGCTGTTTTTCCGTAAAGTTTATAAACAGGTTCGGTATGCATTGCCCCCAGAAACTCGCCTTTTGGGTCCGACCATTGGTCGTCGCTAGCGCTGGCAACGTAAAGCGGACGGGGCGCTATTAACGCCAATAGCTCGTGTTGATCAATGGGCAAATCTACTACGTGTTTGTTATAGGTTTTGTAACGGACGCAAAACCAGTGTGGGAAACTGGTATTGATACGTTCTACGGTTTCGCCATACCACCGTCGGGACAGAGCCGCTCCGCCCTCGCCTGATTCGTTGGAGATAACAGCCGCAAATCGCTCATCCTGAGCTCCGGCCCACAAAGCGGCTTTGCCAATACGTGAGTGCCCGATAGACATGATCCGTTTCGTGTCGATTTTAGGTTCCGTTTGTAGATAATCGAGAATACGACTCATTCCCCAGGCCCAGGCACCAATCGCTCCCCAGTTATCAGGCTGGGTTGTGTCTCCCAAGACAGAACGAATATGACCTTGCCAGCCTTTGGGATGATCCGGTTCGATGTCGCCGTAATAAGCCGTTACCAGCGCATACCCTCGCTTTACAATCGTCTCGACAGGCCAGCGCCTTGCCTGCATACCGCGCGCTTTTCCGGTTGCCTGGTTAGTTATAGTCGCTTCGCCCGTGTTGGCCATCCAGCGGGTTGACAGCGGAATAGTTGCATCGGTTGTGACACAGTGATTCCCGCAAAAATTTAAGCCTAGAAAAGCTGCAGAAGCCCGGTTGTTTTTGGGGAGATAAATCAATACATCGATGGAAGGTAGTTTCGGATAATCGATGAAGAAAATGGAAACCTGTTTGCGAATCGCCAGTCCGTTCAGTGCCGATGAATCGACCGCTGTTGTTTGAAAACGAAGCTTGACTGCTTGTTTGGGCGTTTGTCCGTACACGTTTTCAGCAAAGAGCTGTATAAGTTCTTTCCGCCGATTCGCCCAGTCCGCACGGGTTTTTACGGGTTTCCCTTTAGCGTCAATCAATGGATCAGGCAGGGTATACGTACCGACTTTCGCTTCGTCGTAATTAAATACGGGTTCAGGAGTCTGTGCGTTGACAAGATGTACTACCAATATGATCAGCGCTAACGAAAACAGAATTCGAGCCATAAGTGCGATTCGGAAAAGTTTTGATCAGAAAAGCGAAATAGTCTGTTTTACATACTGGTTGAGTCACCTTTTACACCAGATTTATACCCCAGACCGAGCATTCTTTAGTCGGCTTTTTTATGCCTTTCATATTAACCGCCTTGTCTGATTCGTTGTAGAAGGGATTTACTTTTGCCAGTTTGGTTCGTACAACCCGCAACCTGATGAAAAATAGTATTGCCCTGATTGCTGCTACGTTCTGTTTTTTGCTTTCGTCATGCCACCGGCCCGTCGCTTACTTTCAGCCAACGCCCCATCCGGCTGCGGCCCGTTTATCCGTCGATAAACCGACTACGTCCACAGACACTGTACCGTCTGATTCTGTAATAGCGGAGCTTCCCCAGCTTGCTGTCGTTCCCGAAGTGGTGACTAGCGTCAGTATAAAGTCAGGGCTCGAACAGACAACCAATACACAGGTCGAACGACGTATCCGCCGGATTCAGTCGTTACTGGGAAGTTCAACGACCGAAACGACGGATAAACAGCCCGAGCCAAAACCAAAGAAAAAACTCAAACTCGGTAACCGAATCCGGGAGAGCTTGGGCATGCCGTTACGCAAGGAACTCAACTGGTGGCAACGAATCAGCTGGAAACTCAAAGCATCCGTAATTGTGTTGCTGGTAGCCGTATTGTTCGCTATTCTGCATATTACGATACTGGCTATTATTTTCGGGATACTAGGAGCATTCCTGCTCATTACCGGCCTCAAGAGATCGTTTAAAGTTCGTCGGCCCTGGTTCTGATGTTGCGGTAGGGTTTACTCATGGCAACCCACAAACAGCCTCATAGATTAAGTCGATGTACCGCTTCCGGTCAATGTCATAAACAAAGTCTACGTTCGGCGTTTTCTTCAGTACGTCAAAAAAATCAACGACCGTCGTGCCTGCGGTCAACTGGCCTGTTACCTCTACAGCAACGTAGCAGGGTTTTAACGTGAACATTGACGGATCGATTAGCCAGGCAATGGCGCAGGGATCGTGCAAAGCGGCACCACCTTCCAGTTCGGGACGTTCACTCCGGTAATAAATAGAAAAGAAATCCATCAAGTCAGCGAATACGTTGCCCGTTTGGTTACCCAACGCTCTAAACCGGTCGATATCTTCCTGGAAAACCAGCGCCTTATGCGTTACGTCTAATCCACACATCGTAATCGGAACCCCGGAGTTAAAGACGATGGCAGCCGCTTCGGGATCAACGTAGATGTTGAATTCGGCTGTAGGCGTAATATTTCCTCGAAACGCACCCCCACCCATCAGTGAAATGCGTTCAATTTTTGGCTTAAGGTACGGGTACGCGAGCAGTAACGTAGCAATGTTCGTTAAGGGACCAGTCGGCACCAGCGTTATCTTTTCCTGACTCTCGCGTAGAATATTGGCCATAGCCTCGATGGCTGATACCGGTTCGTGTTTCCGAACCGGCTCAGGCAAAACCGGACCATCCAGGCCCATTTCGCCGTGTACATAATCCGCAATGATCAGTTCGCGAAAGAGCGGTTTCTCACTGCCCTTATATACCGGAATATCGGCGCCCAGCAAATTCATGATTTTGAGCGCATTCGTCAGCGTTTTTTGCTGCGTCTGGTTCCCTGCCGACGTAGTAATCGCCTTGATGTCGAATCGATTGCTGCCAACCGCCAACATCAGCATGACGGCATCATCGTGGCCGGGGTCGCAATCAATTATAATCGGTAATCTATTCATAATCTGTTCGTTAAAACAAAGTGCTATGGCCGTTCACCAAGGCTTGTAGCTCGTTAGGGCGGCTAATATACCATCTGTTCGATACGTATTGCGACAAAGATTGGCTACTAAGTCCGTTTTTGCATTGGACCTGCCGAAACCATAGATTATCTTAGCTACTATTTCTTCGTCATTCTACCTGATCAAATGCGCCACTTGACTTACTGTTTGCTCGCTCTGCTCATTAATTCGCTTCCTGTAGCCTCGTCTCTGGCTCAATCCGATGCTATTCCCGCCGATGCCCAGCGCGTTACCCGAACCGTTCGCCCGGAGGCTATTCGCAATCACATGCGGATTCTGGCGAATGACTCGCTGCGGGGCCGAAAACCTGGTACGCCCGGCTTCGATATGGCCGCCGATTACGTAACGAAACAATTGAAAGCGCTGGGATTAAAACCAGCCGGGGAAAACGGTACGTATCGGCAGGACGTACCCTTACGGAGGTGGCAGGTAAATGAAGCAACTAGTTCGTTAGCGTTGGTAGTCAATGGTCGTGAACAGCCGCTGGTTTATGGCAAGCAGTTTATTTTCAGCCCAAGTCCGGACCACGCCACCAGTAACGTAACGGCTCCCGTTGTGTTTGTTGGGTATGGGGTTTCAGCGCCTGAGCTGGACTATGACGATTACACCGGTATTGATGTAAAAGGCAAAATTGTGGCCTTTGTAAACGGAGCACCCGCTACGTTCCCATCGAATCAGCGGGCGTATTATTCGTCGTCGAAAGCCGAAAATGCGGCTGCACACGGTGCCGTTGGTACCCTGGCATTTAGCTTACCTTCCGATCTGCGGAACCGGATCGAAACGGCGGCCCCCCGCGCCCGGCAGGGAACGTATCGTTGGGTCGATAAAATGGGTAAGCCGCAACGTACCTACCCGGCCATACAGGGCGCGGCTTCGCTGAGTGATTCGGCCGCCCGACTGCTTTTTGCCAACGCCGGTACTTCATTTAAAGACGTGATCACCAATGCACAGAAAAATCGGCCGCAGGCTTTTCCGTTAAACGTTTCGGTCCGTATGCAAACGCAAACCAACGTAGTGGAGAACGTACCGGGCTATAATGTCGTGGCCATGCTGCCCGGCTCAGATCCGGCCCTGAAAGATGAGTACATTGTCTACGTAGCGCACATGGATCACCTGGGCGTAGGGCGTCCCGTAAAAGGAGATTCGATTTACAACGGTGCCCACGACAACGCATCGGGTGTGGCGATTATTCTCGAAACGGCCCGGCTGTTTACGTCGCTGGAGAAAGCACCCCGCCGATCCATTCTGTTTGTGGGCGTAACGGGGGAGGAGATGGGCCTGCTCGGGTCGGATTATTTTGCGAGCAATCCAACCGTACCGAAAGATAAAATCGTGGCCAACCTGACGTTGGATATGCCGTTTTTCTTTCACGCGTTGCTCGACATTGTGCCGTATGGTGCCCAGCACTCAAGCCTGGATCGGGAAGTGAGGCAAGCGGCTGGATTTGTCGGTGTGCAGATCAGCCCCGACCCCATTCCTGAACAGACCGTTTTCATGCGGAGCGATCATTTCAGCTTTGTTCGGCAGGGAATTCCGGCGCTTTTCATCAAAAGCGGGTCACAAACGGGTAATCCAAATCTGGACGGTACCAAACTCAACCTCGAATGGCGGGCAACCATTTATCACTCACCACAGGATGATATGAACCAGCCGTTCGATTTTAAGTCAGCTGCCAAGCATGTACAACTACAATTTCTAACTGGCTACCTGACCGCTCAAACCGACCAACGCCCCGTCTGGAACAAAGGCGATTTCTTCGGAACGAAGTTTGGCAAAACGAGTGAATAGAATGGTATCACGGGCTTCAGCCCGTTTACTGACTAACGGGAGACACGGGCTGAAGCCCGTGATACCTACACCCCTTTCCATTTAATGCCGCAACCAACTGCTCGGGCGGAAGGCGTTGTCACGGATTTCCCGGCCAGCAATTCATTCACCGCTGTCTCAACGTATTTTTTGTCAGCGGCTGACGGTTCGTACTGATTGTTGTCAATAGCGCCAATGTACGCTACCCGATATTGGTCGCCATCGCGCTTCACCACAAACATGTGCGGTGTATTGGTCGCGCCAAACGCCCGGGCAACGGTCTGCGTATCATCGTACAGATACGGAAATGAATACTTCGCTGATTTAGCCCGCTGTTGCATGGCATCGTACGAATCGCCAGGTGACCGCTGGGCATCGTTCGACTGAATAGCCACGACCGGATAGCCTTTGGAAGCGAACTGCTCATTCAGCGCGACGATCCGACTTTCGTACGCTTTCGCGACTGGGCAGGTGTTGCAGGTGAAGGCAATAATGTAGCCTTTTACGTCCTTTTTGTCGGCCAGGGAAACGGTTTTCCCGTCAATGTTTTTTAGTTTGAAATCCTGAACCGTATCACCAACTTTATAGCCATCCGACAGCGGTCGGAAGTTCATCAGGCCGACTGCTAACAGGAAAGCAATCACTGGTAAAAAAACGCTCTTCTTCATGGTTGATCTAACGTTTACTTTGGTTAATAATCGATTCGAGTTCTCCCTTCTCTACAGGCTGTCCGATAAATTTACGGATGTTCCGTTGCTTATTCAAGATCAGAGTCATCGGTAACGCGCCTGACCATTCCGGAGTTAGTTTATCGACCCAGGTATTCAGGTCCGGCTCATCCAGCAAGACGACCTTTGACTGAATTTTCCGGTTACGAACAAATGGAACCACCTTCGTCGACAGCGTTTTTTTATTGTCCATACTGACCAGCAACACGGCCACTTTTTGGGTCGCATACTGCCGACGTACTGATTCAAACAGAGGTAGCTCTTTTACGCAGGGCGCACACCAGGTAGCCCAAAAATTTACGACATACAACGTATCATTTGACCGGTCGACCATCTGCTTCAACTGATCGAATTTAACCATCGCCACCGATTGACTCCGGGCAGGTAAGTTAGTTAGCAGTAGAGCAAGCAGAATACTAGCAGGCAATTTCATTCGTCAGGCTGATCGTCAATAGATTAACAAATACTGAACGAAACCTTCCCGGTTTTTATGATGATCAGTCAAGGTCCAAAATCATTCTGACTGTTGAGAGCGGCCTTTCAGCTTCAGATGGTTAAGAAGGTGCTTATCAAGGATGCGTAACATCGGTTCTGTCCCGATAGCGAAAAACGCCGTGAACGGAAGAATTTGGAGAAAACGACGTAAGCGCCTGGTGTACTGGCGTAGCGAATTGCCAAGAAAACTCTGACTTAACTAGAGTTTTCGCTTTTATGGTTGAGTCGCCGTAACGGTACAGAGTCATCCACAAGCTACTGCAAATTCACACTGACCGAGCCAGGTACGTATCGTGAAGGGAAATAGTAAGATTTACGCTACTTCATCTTTTGAGTTTTCTAGAAATACCATGTCTTATCGAAATGGAAATGAGACTTTTTGCGCTACGTAAATTCCCTGGAAAGCCTGTTGTTATGAAGATTGTATAAGTATTTTTAACTAATTTTTAATTGTGATTTTATGAGTGTTTAATAGCAATTTTGTGCTTTTGGTATGCCTAGAATGTTGTTTAGCCAGGCCCTGTTGATCGAATGATTTTGCGACTATCCCTGTATCTCCTTTTGTTTCTCTGCTTATCCGGTCTGAGTGCTTCTGCCCAGACTGTATTCACCTTACGACAGACTCTTCAGAAAGTTCGCGATAACAGTCCGGCTCTACGCGTGGAACGGTATAACATCAATGCTGCACAGGCTGATCAAACGACTGCGAATCTCCGGCCAAACCCCGTCCTGAACAATCAGACGCTTCTGCAATTGACTCCCACGCCCGGTGCTGAAGGAGTGGGTTTGATGAATCGACAACGGCGGCAATTCTGGTTACAGGCTACCAAGGAATTTGACATTCACAATAAACGATTGTATCGGAGCCGCTTTGCTGAAGCCAATACCAACCTGGCCATCCGAAGCGTAGCCGAAACCGAACGGGGCTTGCTTTTCGACGCGGCCAATCGCTATCTCGACGCCTGGTATGCCCGTGTTCAACTGGCGGTGCTGCAACGTGCCAAAGCAAACGTTGATACGTTGGTGCAATTGAGTAAAGTACGGCTTAAAAACCTGGTTATCACCACCACAGACCTCACCCGAACGCAGTTGATCTCGGATCAGTATGATATTCAGACCCGTACGGCCCAGCAGGACGTACGTAATCGGCTGAATGAGTTACGATTAGTATTGGGTGTGGCGGATAGCATCAGCGTAGCCCTGAACGACTCGATCGTTAATCCACCGTTTACAACGCCCCTCCGTTTATATCCGACCGTGAATGCCAGCGAAGACAGTTTGCTTCGACTGGCATCAACGATCCGTACCGATGTACAGGTAGCCGAAGCTAATCTTGAAACGGCCCGGCGTAATGTGGCTTTGCAGCAAGTACTGGCCAAACCACGTAACGAAGCCGGTTTCATCTGGAATCCGCAGAACGCTGTGCCCTATGCGGGCGTGTTTCTGACACTCGAACTACCAGTCTATAGCCGAAACCAGGGTGAAATTCAGAAGTCGAGGGTCTTGCAGGAGCAGGCGGGTCAGGCGGCTGCGCTCGTGCAGGCTCGAATTCAGTCAGAGGTCGAAACGGCTTATCAATCGTTCATGACGAGCCGTCAGAATGTGGATCGTTATACGGGTATCCGGCGTGATGCCGATCAGGTGCTTGCTTCAGTACGATATGCTTACCTGCGCGGGGCCACTACGCTGATCGATCTGCTGCAAGCGCAGAGCGCCTGGTTCGATACACAAACGGCTTATTATCAGACCCTTTATACCTACCGTCAAAACTACGTTCGGCTTTTGTACGTAACCGGGCAGATCAATTCCTATTAAGTATGAAATTCCCATCCATTTTACTGCTGACGTTGCTGCTGGTTGGCTGTAAAGAAAAGCCTAAGCCCGTCGTTACGTCGATTCCCAGGCCAGTAATCAGTGCAGACGGTAGCCGCATTACGTTCTCCGATTCAGTTATGATGCGGGCTTTCACGACACAGCCTGTGCATTCGGCGGCTATTCAAACCGATTTTTCGGCACCTGGACACGTAGCAGCCATGGTTTTACGATCGGGTGAGAACCCATCCGAACGGCTTGTCCTCTTCGATGATCCCAGTTTATCCGATAACTACACGGCCATTCTGCAGCACCGCATCAACATCCAGACAGAACGCGGTAATCTGGAACGGGTAAAAGACTTGCAGGCGCATGGGGCAGCCTCAGGCAAAGAAGTTATCGAAGCGCAGACGCAGCTGGCAAACGAAGAAGCGGCCATTATTTCGGACGAAGCCACCCTTAAACTCGCGGGCTTTGATCCCGTTGCGTTACGTCGAGCCGCTCCGAATACAATCCTGGTCGTCTGTGAAATTCCCGAAAATCAGTTTGGCAGTATTCGAAAAGGATTGGTCTGTACCCTCAATTTTACGGCTTTTCCAAACGAACGGTTTGCGGGACGTATCGATAATGTCAATGATTATGTCGATAACACCACTCGCCAGATCAAGCTACGCATTTCCGTGGCTAATCCCGATGGGCGACTAAAAGCAGGCATGTTTGCAACAGTAGAGTTTGGCGTTACCGAAGGCCAATTTATGACCGTTTTGCGCGACGCTGTGGTGACGGTTCAGGGACGCGATTATGTCTTCATCAAAACAGGGCCAGAGCTTATTGAACGACGGGCAGTGCAGTTGGGTCAGCAACGGGCCGATCGTGTCGTCGTGCAGAGTGGGTTGCGCGAAAATGATCAGGTTGTTGCCGCCAATGTGTTGCAATTGAAGGGGTTGAGTTTTGGGTATTGATAAAGAGAGGAGGAAGGGGAAGAAAGGGAGGAGAAGGAGGAAGGACCAAACCGATGGGTGGTGGTTTTCCGTTCAGCCCTCTCCTCCCTTTCTTCCCCTTTCTCCTTTTACATTATGATTCAGAAATTAATAACGTTTTCGCTCAAAAACCGCTGGATTGTTGTCGGACTGGCCATAGCCATAATGGGTTTGGGATTGTGGTGCTTCAAACTATTAAAGATTGAAGCCTATCCCGACATTGCCGATACCAACGTGATCGTCATCTCGAAATACGATGGTCGGGCAGCTGAAGAAGTTGAGCAGCAGGTGACCATCCCGATCGAGCGCGTCCTCAATAACGTACCACACGTAACGGATCGCCGTTCCCGAACGATTTTCGGACTGTCGGTAGTTCAGTTGAATTTCGACGAAACGGTAACGGATTATTTTGCCCGTCAGCAGATTATCGAGCGACTGTCAAGCGCACAACTTCCCGATGGTGTTGAACCGGAGTTAGCACCGTTGACCACCGCCGTTGGCGAAATTTATCGGTACGTGATCGAAGCACCACCGAGCATGACGCCTATGGAATTGCGGGACCTGCAGGACTGGACCATCATTCCGCAACTGCTCCAGGTGCCGGGGCTGGCTGACGTAACGACATTCGGTGGTCCCATCAAACAGTTTCAGGTTATCCCCGATCCGGCAAAGCTTCGCAAGTATAACCTGACCTTGCAGGATGTTATAGAAGCCGTTCAGAAAAACAATCAGAATACGGGCGGAAACGTCATTGCGCGTGGTGGACAAGGCTTTGCGGTTCGAGGGTTGGGTGCGTTGAAAACACCGGATGACGTAGAGCACATCGTGTTGAAAGCGAATGAAGGTGTACCCGTTTTACTACGTGACGTTGCCAGTGTCGAGATCAATCCGCCATCGCCGTCGGGTATCCTGGGCTATCGAATTCCTGACGAAAACCTGGATGTAATTGGCGCTACCGAAGGAATCGTACTGTTGCGTCGGGGAGAAAATCCCAGCGAAGTGCTGGAACTGCTGAAAGCTAAAATTGCGGATCTCGAAGCGCGTGAACTACCGAAAGGTGTCCATTTACGCGTATTGTATGATCGGGGTTTTCTGATCAATCACTCCCTCGAAACGGTTGCGCATACGCTCATCGAGGGGATTTCGATCGTAGCCATTCTGCTCGTTTTGTTTCTGGGAAGCCTGCGGGCGGCTTTGGTCGTTACGGTCACGATTCCATTCTCGTTATTGTTCGCGTTCATTCTGATGAAACTGGTTGGTATTCCGGCTAACCTACTATCGCTCGGGGCCATTGACTTCGGGATTATTGTTGATGGAGCCAGCGTTATGGCAGAGCATCTCCTTCGACGATACCGGTCGTCGGGACCCGCGGATCGAAACCAGGGCATTGTGAACGTAACGGCACGATCGGCGGGGGAAGTGGCGCGGGAAATTTTCTTCTCCGTCACGATTATCATTCTGGCGTATATGCCGATTTTGTTGATGCAGCGTGTTGAAGGCAAGCTCTTTAGTCCGATGGCGCTGACGCTGTCATTTGCCGTAATTGGTTCGTTAATCTGCGCACTGACTATTATTCCCGTATTGATTTCATTTGCTTTCCGCAAAGCGCTAGCTCCCGATGGTAAACCGCTCAAAGAGCATAAAAACTTCCTGCTATCACCGCTGGAACGGGGCTATCAATGGTTACTACGCTCTACGCTATTCCGGGTTCCGCGTCTGGTCGTTGGCGTGGGTATGGCGATTGTACTGGTTATGATCGGTTTTGGCCTGAAACTGGGTACCGAATTTTTACCTGAACTTGACGAAGGCTCGATTTTTATGCGGGCGTTCATGCCATCGGGGATTACGATTCAGGAGAACGCGAAGATCTCGCCTAAAATCCGCGATATTATCAGTGAATACAAGCCGGTCAGTTTTGTGATCACACAGGCGGGACGTAACGACGATGGAACCGACCCCTTTCCAACGGACCGTACCGAAATTCTCGTCGGCCTGAAGGATTACAGCACCTGGTCGGATACAATCTCTAAGAAAGAAATTGTGCGCTCGATGCAAAACAGGTTGCAGGAAGCTTTTCCGGGTGCGTTCTTCTCGTCTGGCCAGCCGATTATCGATCAGGTGATGGAAATCGTGACGGGCAGCGCGGCTGACTTAGCCATTTCTGTGGTAGGCAGTGATTTAACACTGATGCGCGCCAAAGCGGATAGTATTGCTACCCTGGTACGGGGCATGAACGGGGCTGTGTCGGTCAATATTGAACAGGAAGGGCCCCAGGACCAACTGGCGATTAATATTAACCGGCCGGCTGCGGCTCGCTACGGAATCAACGTTTCTGAGATCGAGAACATGATCGAAGCGGCCATTGGTGGCAAAGCCATCGGTTCGATTTACGACGAAGCCAAACGATACGACATTGTGATCCGTTTCACGCCCGAAAGTCGGGGAAGTATCGATGCGATTCGGCTTCTCCAGGTTCCTTCAGCAACGGGTGCTTTGATTCCAATGAACGAATTGGCTGACATCCGGTACGTTCAGGGGCAGACGAATATTTATCGGATCAATGGGAAACGTATGGTGACGGTCAGAACGAATATTCGGGGCCGGGATCAGGGCGGTTTTGTGAAAGAGATCAGTCAGAAAGTGCGTGAACACGTCAAAATTCCCGAGGGCTATAGCGTCATCTACGGTGGTCAATATGAAAACCTCGAACGGGCCGGTGGCCAGTTAGCCATTTCGATCCCGCTGACAATTGTCGTTGTGTTCTTATTCCTGTTTCTACTTTACGGAAACGTTCGCGATACGTTGCTAACACTTACCTGCCTGCTGTTTGCGCTGGCGGGCGGGATTGGCGCTTTGTTGTTGCGAGGGTACAATTTCAACGTATCGGCCGGAGTAGGTTTTGTGTCGATTTTTGGAATCTCTGTGATGGCGGGCGTACTGCTGGTTTCGGCGCTGAATCGTAATCTGCTCAACAATCCAAAATCGTTGATGGAAATTACGATTGAAACAGCGCAGGAACAGTTTCGGGCCATTATGGCGATTATGGTGGTTGCCATTGTCGGTCTTGTACCGGCTGCCATTTCGAGTGGGATCGGCTCCGACGTTCAACGGCCGCTGGCTACGGTTATCATCGGTGGACTGACAACAACCCTACTTTTCACGCCATTGATCATTCCACCGTTATTTTACCTCGTCAATCGGCGTCGTCCGCGTCCAACTCCGCTGGATTCTACGGGCCACCACATACCCGAGCCGATTGAAGAAGGAACAGAAATGTAGAAAGCAGTGAATCGTGTCAGCCGTGGCAGCCGTGGTGTTTGGGTTGGAAAGCCGAGGGCTGGGCTGCCTCGGGCGGGGTGATTTTTTGCTTTTCTGGA
>NZ_JACXAA010000010.1 GCF_014699035.1 Spirosoma validum | reverse complement strand
TTGTCGGCCTGGATGAAGCCGTAGCCGGTGCGGAAGTCGAAGCCCACATCGAAGCCGGGTGTCAGCGGATCGTCCATATCAATCGCCGTTACCTCCAAACGCTTCAAAATATCGGCTGGACTCATGGCGAGCTTGGCTTTCTCCTGCAAGAGGGCAGCTACAGCGGCTGCATGAGGAGCCGAAGCGGATGTACCGAAGAAGTTAGGGAAGTTATCGCCATCACCCCCGGGGAAAGCCTGACCGAAGAAGGTTGTATTACCACCATTGGGTCCGGAGATTTCAGGTTTCAACCGCACTCGGGTTGGGAAGGACTGGCCGTATTCGGTGAACAGAATGGGCGTGCCACCCGCTGACGAAAATGACTCAATAACAGGAATCGGGGAATTAACCGGATCGTAAACAGGCGTACGAGACCAACGAACGGCACCAACAGCAATAGCTTTTTCTGCATTGGCATGGCCGTAAGTCGTGCTGCTTTGCGTAGCATACTGAACGGCATTGCTAAAGCCAAAATCGACAAACTTGATGATACTCGGATCTGGGCCCTCATATTTAACATAGGCAACCTCAATTTCAATTGTAGAACTCGAATTATTGACTATATCAATAGATTCAATAGGATCCCCGCCTACGTTGCCATCGATGCTCGATAGACCTAATTGGAGAACACCGCGATAATACACCAGAATATCCATGTCGGTCTTGGCACCCGATACACCTCCCGACAAAATGCTTTCTGAGTAGAAAGGGTCACTCCATTGGAAAATGGGAAAAAATTCACCACCTGGCGCAATTTGAACCCGCTGTGTGATCGTGCCATTACCAACAAAATCATGGGCGTGGCCCCAAGACAGGTCAAGACCAGGCGCGGGTTTTCCGGAATTGCGGAACCCACTGCTATACGACTGACGAGCATTGTTCCCGGCTGATGAGAAGTATGTGACCTTGCCTGTTTTCACCACTTCGTCAACAACCTGTGCAAGAATACCGTCTTGGAAGAAAGGCTCAGCAAAGTAAATAAGATCATCCACGATGATGTTACAGCCTGCTGCGGCAAGATTCAGAATACCCAGAGCAAAGTCAATCTTGGTTTCATAACCCGTATTGAAAGCAATGTTTGCGCCGGGCGCTACGTCATGAACGATTTCAGCCATCGCCCGACCTTCATCTGAGCCTGTATAGCGAGCTGGAATATCCCGTACGACCTGAACATTGGGAGGTAAATCGCCGGAGGCCACACCATCCGCTGCTCCTCTGAGAGAGTTATACGAATCGGAAATAACCCCTACTTTCGAGCCAGCGCCTGATACGTTATACATCTGCCGGGCAACGTCAGATTTTTGGGCTCTATCACCCTGCGAAGTTGTCTTACCTACGTTTTTAAAGGCAGTATAGGCCGGGCGGGCGACGTGCAGGGTATTAACGCTTTTTAATTGACCCAGTTTATCGATTGGGAAATAGCCAAAAACGATTCGCTTAAAATACCGGCCTTCCTGTAGCCCCAGGGCTTGTAAGGAATTTAGCAATGACTGACCGTCTGCTTCATTCGAAACGGCTTCAATGCCAATCAGGCCATCGTGTACCTGTGTCCGGTCAACTTTCGTCAACCCTGTCTCATTATCCGACGAGGCTGCCTGGCGGAGGTTCTTTGCTTTTTGATTCGTCTTTTGCTGGGCTTCCTGCTGAACACTCAACAGAGCAGGCGTAAGTTTGGCGGCTTGAGCCTCCTGCTTAATTTCTTCAACTGGATTCTGTGCGAACCCAGTGAATGGCGTTAAGAGAAACAGGCTACAGATGATCGCAAGTAGACTGTTGTTTCGTAAACGGTTTAACATAAAAGAAGGGGTTGATGGATGAACTGATTGATACAGTTGTCTCAGTGTATATACTGGGGCAGTAAGGTAGTAAGACAAATAGCCATTATCAAACTCAGAAATTTCATCAAATAAGTAAACTAATTATATTATTTTGATACAAACCAAAATGCATCCCTTCGATTATACACATAAATATCTATCAATCAACATTTTACAATAGTATGCACATAATTCTGTCAAATTATGTAATCAAATCCCCAAAATGCACTTATTGATTAAACGGTCGATAAAATTTAATTTTTGGGCGCGATATAGCTAAAAACTGAGGGAACGGTAAACTAATATCCATCCTAATTATGAGGATGCGCCTTTCGTTTAACAGACTGGCTTATCTCTTCAAATCGTTTTTCTTTCATAAACCAATTTTCTTTGGATCAAGACCTGTGTCTCGGGCCGACGTACGCAAAATTGCCAGCATCTCTACGTAACTAAACAAGCGGCCATCAATGTAGTCGTGTTCCTCCGGGTCAGCGAAAGTTCGTTTTTCTTCTAAGTCACGAATGTTAGCATGTACAGTGATCAATACGTCTTGTATAAATTCCTCCAGTTGCTGCGAATACGTTGTCATTGTACTGTGTATCTTTCAGTTATTTATCCAAATTAATCTGTTTGACATAAGATTTTCAGAATATTATTATGACATTTTTTATAAATACCAATTTACCATTTGTCATAAAAAAGACAATACATACCGACCTATCTGTTATTTTTGGCCATATTCGTGTTTCTGAGCACTTGGAAACTCAGTCATCAACAAATGTTTCACTAAATAATGCAAAGGAGAGACTTTATCCAGTTGTCGGGACTGGGGATTGGCGGACTACTAACGGCCAATATTCCCGTGATGGGTAGCAACGTATCGTCCGATTACCTATCGGAAATGACCAGTCGCCATTCGGGAATGGACAACGCTGCAAAAAAACGCTTGGCTGATATTGCGCTGAACGCGGCTAAAAGCAAAGGGGCTACGTATACCGATGTTCGGATTGGCCGTTATCTGCAGCAGTACCTTTTCACGCGGGAGAAACAAGTACAAAATATCGTTAATGCCGAGTCGTATGGCATGGGAATTCGGGTGATTGCGAATGGTACGTGGGGGTTTGCCGCGACAAGCAACGTTACGCCCGACGCTATCGCTAAATGCGCCGAGACGGCTGTAGCCATCGCGAAAGCCAACGCCAAACTTCAGAGTGAACCCGTGCAGCTGGCCCCTCAGAAAGGCGTAGGGGAAGTGACCTGGAAGACCCCGATCAAGAAGAATGCTTTCGAGGTGCCAGTCCAGCAAAAAATTGATTTACTGATGAAGGTGAATAACGCGGCCCTGGATAATGGAGCGGCCTTCGTTACGTCAAATCTGTTCTTTATCAACGAGCAAAAATATTTTGCCTCCACCGATGGCTCGTACATTGATCAGGATATTCATCGTATTTGGCCAACCTTCACCATTTCGGCAGTTGATCGGGCAGCGGGGAAGTTCAAAACCCGTGATGCTCTCAGTTCGCCCATGGGTATGGGGTATGAATACCTTGATGGTCTGGCGTCCGAAAAAATCGCAGCTCCTAACGATTTGGTGGGGTATCGAAACTCCTACGATATGCTTGCAGATGCTACGTTAGGGGCCAAACAGGTGAAGGAAAAACTGAAGGCTAAAACCGTACAGCCCGGCAAATATGACCTGGTTCTCGATCCAAACCACCTTGGCCTGACCATTCACGAGTCCGTAGGTCACCCGACTGAACTTGACCGCGTACTGGGTTACGAAGCCAACTACGCCGGAACCAGCTTCGCTACGTTGGATAAATGGAAAAGTAAATCGTTCAATTATGGCAGTAAACTGGTCAATATAGTAGCGGACAAAACCCAGCCGAACACGTTGGGAACTGTTGGTTACGACGACGAAGGAGTTCCCTGCAAACAGTGGGATCTGATTAAAGATGGCATTCTGGTGAATTACCAGGCTATCCGCGACCAGGCCGCTATTCTGGGCGAGAAAGAGTCTAACGGTTGTTGCTACGCTGATAACTGGGATTCCGTACAGTTTCAGCGGATGCCGAACGTATCCCTAAAAGCGGGCACCGAAAAACGCTCCGTGTTCGACATGATCAAAGGTGTCGACAAGGGGATTTACATTATCGGACGAGGCTCGTATTCTATTGACCAGCAACGCTATAATTTCCAGTTTGGCGGCCAGCTATTCTACGAAATCAAAAACGGCGAAATCGTTGGGATGCTCGACGACGTAGCGTACCAGTCCAACACCCAGGAATTCTGGAACTCCTGCGCCCAGCTTTGCGATCAGGATGATTACCGCACGTTCGGTTCGTTCTTCGACGGCAAAGGCCAGCCGTCACAGGTTAGCGCTGTCTCACACGGAAGCGCCACAACCCGATTCAATGGAGTCAATGTAATTAATACAGGTAGAAAAATTTAAACCGTTATGCCCCAGAAATGCACAGAGAGTTCTTATCTCCGTGTATCCGCTCCGGCGGCCCGGTCTGTGACCTAACCAAAACGACATGGCAATCTTAACCAAAGACGAAGCAAAAAAAATACTCGACAAGGTATTGTCTTACTCGAAAGCCGATGAGATGAGCGCCAGTCTGTCGGGAGGGCGTCTGGGCAATATCCGTTACGCCCGGAATGCGGTATCGACCAGTGGCGAATCGGATAACCTTTCGTTATCAGTCATGGCGGTTTTCGGCAAACGGTCAGGCACGGCCACCATCAACGAATTTGATGACGCATCGCTGGAAAAGACCGTTCGACGGGCTGAAGAAATTGCCCGGTTAGCGCCCGAAAATCCCGAGTACATGCCCATGCTGGGGCCACAGACGTATCTGGCCGCAAACCCATACGCTGAAAGTACCGCAAAAATGACCCCGGACTTTCGGGCGCAGGCTACCTTCGATAGCCTTGACCCCTGCCGCAAAAAGAATCTGACGGCTGCCGGATACATGGAAGATTCGACCCGATTCACGGCTATTGCCAACACCAAAGGTTTATCAGCCTATAACCGGGAAACTTCGGTTGAATTTTCGGTCACGGTGCGCACGGCGGACGGATTAGGTTCGGGTTACGCCACCCGCGATGTTACCGACGTATCGAAACTGAGCACGAAAGAAGCTACCGAAATAGCCATGCAGAAAGCGCAGGCATCAGCGAGTGCCCGGGCATTGGAGCCAGGAAAATACACCGTGATTCTGGAACCAGCCGCTCTCCTGGCCAATGTGGATGCATCGCTCATGGCGGCTATGATGAACTCCTTCGATGCTCGCTCAGCTGATGAAGGCCGTAGTTTTCTGAGCAAAAAAGGCGGTGGTACGCGCCTGGGCGAAAAATTATTCGATGAACGCGTCACAATTTATTCCGACCCGACAAACCCTGAAGTCCCTGCGTCACCGTTCGGAGGAGGGGGTGGTGGAGGTGGACAAGGCCGCTTCAACGGGGGCAGCGATGGTCGTCCGCAGGAAAAAGTAACCTGGATCGAGAAAGGGGTGGTGAAGAATCTCTCCTACTCGCGTTATTGGGCGGATAAAAAAGGGGTGAAAGCGATTCCGGCGCCCGCCAATTTTATCATGGAAGGCGGTACACAATCGCTGGCCGATATGATCAAAAGTACCGAAAAAGGAATTCTGGTGACGCGTTTCTGGTACATCCGTCCAGTCGATCCACAAACGTTACTGTACACAGGTCTGACCCGCGACGGCACGTTCTACATTGAGAACGGACAGATCAAGTTTCCGGTGAAAAACTTCCGCTTCAACGAGAGTCCGGTGATCATGCTCAACAACCTTGAAGCGTTGGGCAAACCTGTTCGCATGGGCGGTAATCTAATTCCGCCAATGAAAATCCGTGACTTTACGTTCACCAGCCTTTCGGACGCCGTATAAAAGTCGTCAGTCACAGTTGTCAGTCAATAGCCGATCTATTGACTGATTTATTTCAGCTTACCTCTATTGACTAATTTTTATGAATCGTCGCGATTTTAACCAACTTATAGGTATGGGGACAGCGGGTATACTAATGCCTGCCCTACCCGCTTTTTCCCGTAGTGTCGAACCCGAAGCCCTGTTGGAACCCGGTGTTGACGTAGCCATGAAGAAACGGCTGGCTGATGCGGCCATGAATGCCGCCAAAAGCAAAGGCGCTACGTACACCGACGTTCGTATCGGTCGTTATTTGAATCAATTTGTGCTCACGCGCGAAAACAAAGTGCAGGGCATTATCAATACCGAATCCTACGGCGTTGGCGTTCGCGTGATTGCCAATGGCTGCTGGGGCTTTGCGTCTGTGAGCGATGCTCGCGATGAATCCGTTGTAGCGAAAGCCGCCGAAAAGGCCGTGACGATTGCGAAAGCGAATGCCCGGCTATTAACCGAACCGGTTCAGCTAGCTCCCCAGAAAGGCTTTGGCGAGGTAAGTTGGAAAGCGCCTATTACGAAAAATGCGTTTGAAGTGCCGGTTAAAGAAAAAGTGGATCTGCTGCTATCGGCCAACGCAGCGGCTATGAAAAACGGCGCCAACTTCGTGAACAACGTACTGTTCATGGTGAACGAGCAGAAGTATTTTGCCTCCACCGATGGTACGTATGCCGATCAGGACATTCACCGGATTGGACCGAGTTTTACCGTAACAGCCGTTGATCCGCAGAACGGTCGGTTTGCTACTCGTAATTCGCTGAGTGCGCCAATGGGCATGGGCTACGAGTATTTGCAGGTTAATCCGAGCGACAAACTCTCCGGTGTCACGACCCGATACAACAAAGGGTATGATATGCTCGAAGACATTACTTCAGCCGCCAAGCAAGCCAAAGAAAAGTTATCCGCGAAATCAGTGGAAGCGGGTAAATATGACCTGGTTCTCGACCCTTCGCACCTGTGGCTGACCATCCACGAGTCGGTTGGCCACCCGCTTGAACTCGACCGTGTGCTCGGCTACGAAGCTAATTACGCTGGTACGTCGTTCGCGACCCTCGATAAATGGCAGGCGAAAAACTTCAACTATGGTAGTAAAGAAGTTAACCTGGTAGCTGACAAAACGCAGGTAGGTTCGCTGGGCGCTGTGGGCTGGGATGACGAAGGAGTAAAAACCAAAAAATGGGATTTGGTCAAAGACGGGATTCTGGTGAATTACCAGGCGATTCGGGATCAAGTCCACATTATTGGGGAGAAAGAATCGCAGGGTTGCTGCTACGCCGATAACTGGAGTTCAGTGCAATTCCAGCGCATGGCTAACGTATCGTTGGAAGCAGGCAAAACACCGTTGTCGGTTCAGAACATGATCAAGGATGTCAAGAAAGGCATTTACATCATTGGCGACGGTTCATTCTCGATCGATCAGCAACGCTATAATTTCCAATTCGGCGGCCAGTTATTTTACGAAATTAAGGATGGTCAGATTGCCGGTATGCTCAAGGACGTAGCGTACCAAGCGAATACCCGCGAATTCTGGAATTCCTGCGTCGCCGTTTGCGACCAGAGCGATTATCGGTTGGGTGGTGCTTTCAACGATGGAAAAGGACAGCCTGCGCAGTCGAGTGCCGTTTCGCATGGTAGTTCTACGACCCGTTTCAACGGCGTTAATGTAATCAATACAGCGAGAAAAATATAAGCTTTAGTCATGTTGTATCCACAGGTTGAATGCTGTGTCTCTTTATAAGGGACCTATACGGCTACAACATGACTAATCACTAATCAACTACTAGAAATGGCCATTTTAACCAGAGAAGAGGCTAAAAAAATAATCGACAAGGTTCTCGCCTATTCGAAAGCTGACGAAACCAGTGTCAGCCTGTCAGGCAATCGTACGGGCAATATCCGCTACGCACGTAACTCCGTTTCGACCAGTGGCGAATCGGACAATATTGCGCTGGCGGTAACGGCTGTGTACGGCAAGAAATCGGGAACGGCAACCATCAATGAATTTGACGATGCCTCCCTCGAAAAAACGGTTCGACGGGCGGAGGAAATTGCCCAACTGGCGCCCGAAAACCCGGAATACATGCCCATGTTAGGGCCTCAGACGTATCTGGAAACAAAAACGTACGCTGAAAGTACGGCGAAAATTAACCCGGAGTTTCGCGCTCAGGCAGCCTTCGATAGCATTGATCCCTGTCGGCAGAAAAACCTGACCGCAGCCGGATACATGGAAGATACTACGGGCTTTTCCTCAATCGGTAACAGCAAAGGATTGTTCGGCTATAACCGGTCAACGGGGGTTGACTTCTCCATTACCGTCCGCACGGCTGATGGTCTGGGTTCAGGCTACGCAAACCCGGATGTCAACGACGTAACGAAACTCAATACGAAAGCCACGACGCAGATTGCTATGCAAAAGGCGATGGCGTCGGCAAGTGCGCGGGCGCTCGAACCGGGTAAGTATACCGTGATTCTGGAGCCAACCGCATCAGTCGAACTGTTGCAAAACATGATGCGTAGCATCGACGCTCGCTCGGCCGACGAAGGCCGTAGCTTCCTGAGCAAGAAAGGGGGCGGTACGCGCCTGGGCGAAAAGCTATTCGATGAACGGGTGACGATCATTACTGATCCACAGAATCCAGAGCTACCTCTAGCGCCTTTTAGCGGAGGAGGTGGTGGGGGCGGACGCGGGGGTGGTGGGGGTGATAGCCTTGGCCTTCCTCAGGAAAAACGCACCTGGATCGAGAACGGCGTGGTGAAAAATATGTACTACTCGCGCTACTGGGCCGAAAAGAAAGGCGTTAAGCCCATTCCGTTTGCCAGTGGCTTCATTATGATGGGGGGTACGCAATCGCTGGCTGACCTGATCAAGAGCACGGATAAAGGGATTCTGGTAACGCGCTTCTGGTATATCCGCGCCGTCGATCCACAAACCCAATTGTATACCGGCCTTACCCGCGACGGTACGTTCTACATTGAGAACGGGCAGATCAAATTCCCAGTTAAAAACTTCCGCTTCAACGAAAGTCCGGTGATTATGTTGAACAACGTTGAAGCATTGGGTAAGCCGGTTCGGGCGGGAGGCAATTTGATTCCGCCAATGAAGATCCGCGACTTTACGTTCACCAGTCTGTCGGATGCCGTTTAGTTTTTCGTTGACACAAAGGCACGGCGTTCATAAGGAAGAATTCCATTGATAAGTCGTTGACCTTTGTGCCTACGTGTTTAAATTCCTACCACCATGAATCGCCGAGATTTTAATCAACTCTTAGGCATGGGTACGACCGGTATTTTACTACCGAGTCTCCCGGCCTTCTCCCGGCCCGTAACCCCGGAAATTTTGCTCGAACCCGGTTTGGACGTAGCAACGAAAAAGCGCCTGGCCGATGCAGCGATGAACGCAGCCAAAAGCAAAGGCGCTACGTATACCGACGTTCGCGTTGGTCGTTATTTGAACCAATTCGTCGTCACGCGTGAGGATAAAGTTCAGAACATTGTCAACACTGAATCGTATGGTGTCGGTGTTAGGGTCATTGCCGACGGTTGCTGGGGGTTTGCGGCTGTAGTCGATGCCAAAAGTGAGGCCGATACGGCCAAAGCCGCCGAAAAAGCCGTGGCCATTGCTAAAGCCAATGCCAAGCTTATGAAACAGCCCGTGCAGTTGGCTCCCCAAAAAGGCTACGGGGAAGTATCCTGGAAAGCACCCATCACAAAAAATGCCTTCGAAGTACCGATTCAGGAAAAAGTAGACTTACTGATGTCGGTGAACAGCGCAGCTCTGAAAAACGGAGCCAATTTTGTGAACTCAATTCTGTTCATGGTCAACGAACAGAAGTATTTTGCCTCCACCGATGGTACGTATGCCGATCAGGACATCCATCGCATCTGGCCGCTCTTTACCGTTACGGCTATCGATCCTAAAACGGGTAAATTTGAAACCCGGCAGTCACTCAGCGCACCGGTCGGTATGGGGTACGAGTATTTGCAAAGTAACCCAGCCGATAAAGTAACGGGTATCACAACCCGTTACAACAAGGGGTATGACATGCTCGAAGACGTAACGGCAGCGGCCAAACAAGCCCGGGCAAAACATACTGCCAAGTCGGTGGAAGCGGGTAAATATGACCTGGTTCTCGATCCGTCGCACCTGTGGCTGACCATCCACGAGTCCGTGGGCCACCCGCTTGAACTTGACCGCGTGCTGGGTTACGAAGCTAATTTTGCCGGAACCAGTTTTGCTACGTTGGACAAATGGCAGGCGAAGAACTTTAACTACGGTAGCAAGCAGGTTAATCTGGTGGCGGACAAAACCCAGGTAGGCTCGCTGGGCGCTGTGGGTTATGATGATGAAGGGGTAAAAACCAAAAAATGGGATCTGGTTAAAGATGGTACACTGGTGAATTACCAGGCCATCCGTGATCAGGTTCACATCATTGGGGAGAAAGAATCGCAGGGTTGCTGCTACGCCGATAGCTGGAGTTCAGTCCAGTTTCAGCGCATGGCTAACGTATCACTGGAAGCGGGCAAGACACCGTTGTCGGTTCAGGATATGATCAAGGATGTCAAGAAAGGCATTTACATCATTGGCGACGGTTCATTCTCGATTGATCAGCAACGCTATAATTTCCAATTCGGCGGCCAGTTGTATTACGAAATTAAAGACGGTCAGATTGCGGGTATGCTTAAGGACGTAGCGTATCAATCGAATACGCAGGAATTCTGGAATTCCTGCGTCGCTGTTTGCGATGAGCGCGACTACCGACTCGGCGGTTCGTTCTTCGACGGCAAAGGGCAGCCCCCTCAATCGAGTGCCGTATCTCACGGCAGTTCTACGACCCGTTTCAACGGCGTTAACGTAATCAATACAGCTAGAAAAATATAGTCATTAAGTTGTCATTTTTGGTCATCAACTGGTCATTCATTATAACCTACTATCAGGTAAACAAGTAATGGTAACTGGATGACTATACATGACAATTAATGACTCATAATGACCAAAAGCAATGGCCATCATTCTTACCGAAGCAGAAGCCAAGGCCCTGCTCACCAAAGTTTTAAGCTACTCGAAAGCTGACGAATGCGAAGTTAATCTGCTGGGCGAAGAACGCGGTAACCTTCGCTACGCTCGCAACGAAGTGTCGACCAGTGGCTCCCTGATCAATCAAAACTTACAGGTTCAATCGGCCTTTGGCAAAAAAGTCGGTGTTGCGACCATTGATGAGTTCGACGATGCTTCGCTTGAAAAAGTAGTCCGTCGCTCTGAGGAACTGGCTCGATTGGCGCCTGAAAATCCCGAATACGTTGGTGTTTTAGGCCCACAGCAGTACCTGAAATCGAATGGCTTCTTCGACTCGACCGCGAAGATTACACCCGACACACGAGCCGATGCTGTTAACAAAAGTTTGCAACTCTCGCGCGAGAAAGACCTGGTTGCGGCTGGCTTTCTACAGGATAATTATGGCTACACGGCCATGATGAACTCCAAAGGGTTGTTTGCGTATTATCCCAGCACGAGCGTTAATTTTTCGTTGACCGTCCGCACAAACGACGGCAAAGGATCGGGCTACGTAGCGCGGGGATACAGCGATTTCAGCAAATTGGATACAGCAGCAGGCACTCGCATTGCCATTCAGAAAGCACAGGGATCAGCCGAGGCCCGGGCTATCGAACCGGGTAAATACACCGTGATTCTGGAACCAACAGCCGCTGTCGTTCTGCTCGAAAATATTTTTTTCAATATGGACGCCCGTTCGGCCGACGAGGGTCGGTCGTATTTCAGCAAAGCAGGCGGCAAGTCGCGATTAGGCGATAAAATCGTTGATGAACGAGTGACAATTTACTCCGATCCCACCAATCCTGATCTGCCCGCTTCGCCCTGGTCGGGAGATGGCCGGGCACAGGAAAAAACGATGTGGATTGAGAAGGGAGTTGTAAAAAATCTGTCGTATTCCCGGTATTGGGCGCAGAAACAGGGAAAGAAAGCGGTTCCAGGCCCTAACAACGTAATCATGGCGGGTGGAAACGCTACGCTGGAAGACATGATTAAAAGTACCCAGCGCGGTATCTTAGTCACGAAACTCTGGTACATACGATCCGTTGATCCACAAACTATTTTGCTGACGGGCCTCACCCGCGATGGTACGTTCTACATCGAAAATGGTAAGATTAAGCACCCGGTAAAAAACTTCCGGTTCAACGAAAGTCCGATCATCATGCTCAATAACCTTGAAGCATTGGGCAAACCGGAACGCGTCGTCAGCACCGAATCGGATCAGAACTACCTGATTCCGCCAATGAAGATTCGTGAATTTACGTTTACCAGTTTATCGGATGCGGTATAAGAAAGTTGAAACTATTTTCTGCTGAGTTCGGTGGTTGGTCCTAATACGTTACCAGCGCCAACCATCGAACTTAATGGTACTATCTACGGCTTGTTATGGTTATCATTCGGAAGGCAACCTGTCAGGATAAAAAATCAATTGTTGACCTGCATCGAAAAGTTGCCCGAATCAGTCAGGGCATTGCCCGAACAGAAGCGGAAATAACGGATCAGTACGTAGATGGTTTGTTCTCAACCATTGAACGTCATGGCCTTATGCTCGTTGCGATTGATGCAACCAATCAACTCGTTGCCGAGATTCACGCGTCAAAATACGGACTGCACATTTTTGATCACATCCTAACGGGGCTGACGATTGCGGTCCATCCTGACTATCAGGGAAAGGGCGTAGGAAAGATGCTTTTCCGGGCTTTCTTGGACGAGGTCCAGCAAACCTTTCCTGAAGTAGGGCGGGTGGAGCTTGAATCAAGAGCATCGAATCAAAAATCTATTAGCCTGTACCATAGCTTAGGCTTTGTTCAGGAAGGTCGGATGAAAAATAAAACCCGGAATATGGACGGTTCTTTTGAAAATAGTTTGCTCATGGCCTGGACCAAACCCGGCTTTGGATTTGGCCAATGATGATCCTGCTCGTTCATAGCTAACCGTCAGAAATCCTGAAATTTTACATAACTTCATAGTCCAATAGAAATTTGTGAAATGCTCGAAACCCGTGTTGCTGATTTACTGGAAGCACCCGACGCCAAATTAGTGATTGAGCGTGCACAGGCTATTCTGGCCGATGAAGCTCAGCGCAGGAAGTCATTTCGGGAGTGGTTACGCGATGACATTAAAGCTGAATTCATTAATGGTGAAGTCATTATGCATTCGCCCGTAAAGCGTCGACATCTGGACGCTACGTCGAATCTATTAACCTTGCTACGAGTTTATGTTCATCTCTACGACTTAGGAGCTGTCGATGCAGAGAAGGCTCTTGTTGGTCTGACACGGAATGATTACGAGCCGGATATCTGTTTCTGGAATAGCGAAACGGCCAGCTCATTTGAAGACGACCAGATGGAGCATCCAGCACCGGATTTGGTTGTTGAGATTCTGTCGAAAAGCACAACTGGTCGCGACAGAGCAACATCCGTTGAGGAAATCAAATTTGAAGACTATGCTGCCCACGGCGTTCGTGAATATTGGATTATTGATCCGGTTCGGAAGTCCGTCGAGCAATATCAGTTAGATGAACCGACAATGGCCTTTGCTTCAGTCGCTGCGTTGTACCTGAATGATACGCTCAAAGCACTGACCATATCAGGTTTTGAGATTCCGGTGCAGGCTATCTTCGATAAGAAAACGAATCTCGACACGTTACAGGCTTTACTAAAGAAATCAGCCTGACACGTTAGTCCAAACCACAATGATTGCCATTACCCAAGTCACTGAGAACGAGTTGCCGATCATTCAGGACATTGCCTATAAAACCTGGCCTAGTACGTTCGGAGAAATTCTGTCGCCTTCACAGATTCATTACATGCTGGAAATGATGTATAGTCTGGATGCGCTCAAAAGTCAGATTAATGACAAAAATCACGTATTTCTGTTAGCCAAAGACGAAGATAGTGGCGAGAATCTCGGTTATGTTTCGTACGAATCGAATTATCAGGGCGAATCCATCACAAAGATTCATAAAATCTATTTGTTGCCCGCTAGTCAGGGTAAAGGTGTGGGTCGGTTACTGATAGATACCGTCGCAGACTTGGCAACCCGTCATGGCAACGATCGATTAGACCTAAATGTAAACCGCAACAACAAGGCCATTCAGTTCTACGAACGCATGGGTTTTAGCATCGTGGGGAACGAAGACATTGACATCGGCGATGGTTTCCTGATGGAAGACTTTATCATGGAAAAACCATTAATTCCATAGCTATATAGCTGAAATACATGTATTTTTAACCGTAGAAGACGTCCATTTCATCAGTTATATAGGTTTACTGGACATCTACTAAAATGAATATAAAATTAACTGCTAATAGTAATATCGAACCGAAGCCATACGGCTGTTAGCTTAATTTTTCACTCAACAAACGGACTTGAAACCTTTTTTTTTCACCCGAATTCAATACACTTCCGGCGACTGGGATACCGATCAACGAATGCCATCGAACCTGATGCATTCGTTGGTGGAATACACTACGCTACCGATTGATCAGAAAGAGAAAGTAGTCCAATTGAGCAGCCCTGATTTATTTAAAAGTCCGTTCTGCTACCTCAGTGGCCACAAGCTGGTTGAGTTTTCAACCCAGGAGCGCGACCATTTTAAACGCTACGTTCAGAATGGCGGCTTCGTATTCGTCGATGATTGTAACCACGACGTTGATGGCTTATTTGCCAAATCGTTCGAGCAGGAAATGGCACGAACATTCGGGCCGAAAGCCTTACAGAAAATTCCGAACACCCACCCGATTTATAGTTGTTTTTTCAAATTTGACGAAGGCCCGCCCACTACGTCGTTCGAGTTGAATGGCTGGGGCGACGATCTGGTGCACGATTACCTGAAAGCGATTACCATCAACGGACGTATCGGTGTGCTTTATAGCAACAAAGATTACGGTTGCGAGTGGGATTACGACTTTCGGAATAAGCGCTTTCTGGCTGAAGACAATACCAAGTTCGGCGTCAATATTGTTACGTATGCACTCACAGCTTAGGAGCTGATAATGAACCATTCTACATGGCTCATTTTACATTAATTAGTCCCTCTTTACAACCTGATAGATAGAACCATTGGAATCAACAGACTTAACACACTACAAGAAACTGGTAGCCAAACTACCCCAGCTACGAAGCGAGATTGGAAAGGTAATTATTGGCCAGCAGGAAGCGATCAGTGAGGTATTAATTGCGCTTTTAGCGGGAGGTCATTGCCTGCTCGAAGGCGTACCCGGATTGGCCAAAACCCTGATGGTAAAAACCATGTCCGATGCGCTGGCGATGCGTTTCAAGCGTATCCAGTTTACGCCTGACCTGATGCCCGGCGATATTGTAGGCACTGAAATTCTGGAAGATGACCACGAGACAGGCCACAAAGTGTTCGTATTCAACCGGGGGCCACTATTTGCTAACGTAGTACTCGCCGATGAAATTAACCGGACTCCGCCCAAAACGCAGGCGGCTATGCTCGAAGCCATGCAGGAGTATAAGGTTACGTATAACGGTACAGATTACGTGCTGCCCAAACCTTTCCTGATCATTGCCACCCAAAACCCGATTGAGCAGGCTGGTACGTATCCCCTACCCGAAGCGCAGTTAGACCGGTTTCTGCTCTACATCAAGCTCAGCTATCCGTCAGAGACTGAGGAACTAAACGTATTGAAAAGTACAACCGGCACGAATCGACCGGAACTGAATACGGTTCTCTCGGATCAGGATATTCTCGAACTACAAACCCTTACGCGGCAGGTACACATCAGCGACGAATTGATTGGGTACATTAATAAACTCGTTCGCGCTACCCGTCCGGCTGACTCTCCTTCGGCTTACGTGAAGCAATGGAGTCAGTGGGGAGCCGGACCGCGCGCGGGTCAGGCATTGGTCTTATGCGCCAAAGCCCGGGCCGTTCTGAACGAACGATTCTCCGTTATTCCGGAAGACATTCAGACGCTGGCCTACCCAATTCTGCGCCATCGAATTGCGCTCAACTTCCGCGCCGAAGCGGAGGGAATTACGACTGACAAAGTCATTAAGCAGTTATTGACCGAACTCAAATTAACGTAGTGCTTACGAGTGCTTGATACGTCAGCAACTTCGTGACTTGGCAGTCGTGAACCGAATCCAGTAAAATCATGCTCATCAACGACCTCATTAAACTCAACAATCTGCAACTGGCGGGCAAACTGGTCAGCGATGAGTTGATGCTGGGTATTCAGCTCAGCCGACGGTCGGGGATTGGGACGGAGTTTGAGCAGTTCAGACACTACGTACCGGGTGATGATCCAAAACGTATTGACTGGAAGCTTTTCGCAAAGACCAGTCATTATCTGGTTCGGGAATCGTCAACGGAAAGTAATCAGCAAATCCGATTGTTGCTGGATTTGTCGGGTTCGATGAATTATGCTGAAGCGGGTGTCAGTCGGTTACAATACGCTAAAATTCTACTGGCTTCGCTGGCTTATTTGACGAATCGACAGGGAGATCAACTGAGTCTGTACACCTTACACAATGGTATGGTACAAACGGCCGTTCCAGCCGGCAAACAGTCTTTCCAGAAATTAGTGGCTACGCTCGAACTAGCGAAGGCGTCGGGAGCCTGGGACAAGCAAGCGGCTTCTATTCCTGAGTTTGGCCGTAAGCAGGCTGAGATGCTGATTATAGCCTCCGACTTTTTGCAGATAAACGATGAGTGGATAAACCTGATTCAGACGATAGCCGGGCCACGACGCGAAATCGTTCTTTTTCAGATACTCGGCGATCAGGAAATGGATTTCTCAATGAGTGGTTTCTATCGGTTTCAGGATCTGGAAACCGGCAAAGAGATTGAACTACAGGCTGACGCCATCCGGGAGACTGTCCGGCAACGATCATCGGATTATTTGAGCAAGCTGGAAGAGGCATTACGCATCCCGCACGTGCGGCTTATTCGCACGCGGTTAAGCGACCCATTGGCCCTTGTGTTGAAACAGTTTTTATTGAGTTAAAAATTATGCCATAGACTAGGCCGCCGGAGCGGTCTGTGGCGAAAGAAAACAATATGCAGTTTATTGAGCCATTTTTATTGTGGGGTGCGTTGGCGATTGCTATTCCAATAGCGATTCACTTCTGGCATCAGAAACAGGGCAAACCGCTGCCTTGGGCTGCCACACAATGGCTCACCGAAAGTCAGCAGCAACAGAGCCGGGGCATTCGACTCGACAACATTCTGCTGCTGCTCATTCGCTGTTTACTACTGATTTTGTTAGCGTTTTTACTCGCTCAACCGATTCTGAACTGGTTCAATAAGCCACCAACCATTCAGAAAGTTCATCTTGTTCAGCCTAGTGCCTCCGTTGCCGACAATTTTCGCTTTGAGTTGACGGAAGCCAGAAAAAAAGGAGAACGTATCGTCTGGGCCAATGAACAGCTGGAACCCGTAAGCGACCAACTTACCCCAACGCAAAAACCATCGGCATTTAGTCCGTTACGTCTCCAGACGGCCATCAATAAGCTCGACGCCAAAAATACTGATCTGAATTTATACGTAACGGCGAATCAGGATTTGGCCAGCGTTCCGGCCATTACAGTTCCTGCGCGATTCCAATTGCATACGATGGTCGATTCAGTAAACGCTCCACGGGCCTATCTGGCCGTAAAAGGCGATAAAAAGCTATTTGTCAACCGGGCGGGGAAACTCATTAATAGTCCAGCACTTGATCCAACTGTACGATTTCAATCGGCTCCAGCCCATTCCGGACCAATTTCTACATTACTCAATTATCGGAATGAGAAGGAACGGCAAACCGTAAAAGCCGCCCTTTCCGCACTTATCGATGTGTATTCGCTGGACTTATCTATTGACGACCGACCGGTAGCCAACCGCCAATACAGTTGGATTCTAACCGACCAGTTACCAGCAAAACCATCTTCACAAACGCTTTACGTTGTTTCGGGAATAGCGCAATCTATTCCGTCCGAAAACGTCATTTTCACGAACGAAACCCTAACCCCACAAACCTCCGAGCGGGTTGAAACAGGGCAGCTTCCCGAATGGCTGGGTGAGCAGTTTCTGAAACAGTACAAGCTGAATTTGAATCGAAAACCGCTGAGCCAGCAGGATTTAAAAGCCTTGTTCGTTACGTCAGCCAAATCCAGTACACACCAACAGGCAGGTCTGCAAAACGTACTGCTACTGACATTTGTTGTTTTGATAGGACTCGAACGTTGGCTCGCTTTAACCAGAAACGCATGAACGAACTAAAACGCCTTATATCGTCGGTTACGTATCAGCTATATGCGAACGCGTTGTTACGTTGCATCCTGCTGGCGATATCAGCTTATCTGTTAACAGCAACCTTTACAGGTCCTACTGTCTGGCCGATTCTGGTCGGCGCGATCGGATTTGGAGCTGGCGTTTTTTTCAGCAAGCTCTATCAAAACAAACAGCCTCAGGCCATTCAGTTGATACACCAAACCGTTGGCGACGTAGAATATAGCCTTCCTCTGCTAACCAAACCGCAACTCAATCTGGCTGAACGACTACAGCTCGATCGTCTGAACGAACACATTCAGCATGTTCGTATTCCGGTTGTAGTCTGGTCGAAAATTGGGCTATATGGACTTGTTCTATTGGCGGTTCTCGGTATTCATTTCGGTTATCCGTTACTGCAAAACGATACGCCAAACCCACCCAAACAACGTGGATTTCTGGAAGCTTTTGTACCAGAGCAGAAAGCCGCTGCCCCTACGTTTCAATCCGCTAGCCTGCAGGTCCAGCCACCAGCTTATACGCAGTTACCGGTTATTAACTCGTCGAACTTAAACGCGTCGTCTATTGTCGGTTCGGCGCTGACCTGGCAGGTACGTTTCAGTGATAATCGACAAATATCGGTTCAGCTGGTCAGTAGCCGCGGACAGGAATTGGCCTTCCGACAAACTGGCGACGGATTTACGTATCAGGACCGTCTGATTAACTCCGGCTTGTATTCTATCAAAGCCTACTGGCATACCGATGCGAAACGGGATTCGTTAGTCTATCAATCCGATTTTTACCGGCTCGAAGCCAAGCCTGATTTAGCACCGAAAATTGAGCCGGAATCAAAGGAGTTGTATCGCTACCATTATTTGAAAGATCCGAAATTGCTGAACGTAGCGGCTAAATTTTCGGATGATTTCAGCGTAACGCAGGCGTTTATTGTCGCTACCGTAGCGCGGGGCTCGGGCGAGAATGTGAAGTTCAGAGAAATAAAAATGCCGCTGGATCAGCGCAATTTTAAGGAAACCCGAATCGCCAAAACGCTTGATCTGAGTGCGTTACAATTTGCGCCAGGTGACGAGCTGTACTACTACTGGGCCGCTTTTGATAACCGCCAGCCTGAACCGAATTTCACCAAGTCCGATACGTATTTTGTCGTTTACAAAGACACGACGCAGGTCGAAGAAAGTGAACTGGCAACGATGGCGGTGAACATCATGCCGGAGTATTTCCGAAGCCAGCGGCAGATTATTATCGACACGGAAAAACTGATTGCCGGGCGTAAAAAGATGACGGTCAAAGGAGCCACATCCCATGCGTTCAAGAGCCAGTCGAACGAAATCGGATTCGATCAGAAAGCATTGCGGCTTCGTTACGGTCAATTTCTGGGCGAAGAATTTGAGAAAAACATTGGTGGAGGAAACCCTCTTCCAACGAACAATGACGGAGCTGTTGTAGCCGGTATGGCCGCGATTCAGGCGTATATGCACAAGCACGACGAGGGTGAAGGCGAGCAAACCGCAACGCCTGCTCCCGTGCAAACGCACTCAGCCGACGATGGTCACAATCATGGTGGGGGTGGCAAATCCGACGATAGCAAAGACCCGCTGGCCGCTTTGATGGAGCAGTACATGCACTCGCACGATGACGCCGAGACCAATACGTTTCATGAGCAATCGACGCGGTCGCTGTTGAAGATGGCGCTGGAAAACATGTGGCAATCGGAATTGCATTTGCGCATGTACGAGCCTGAGAAAGCCCTGCCCTTCGAGCAGGAAGCGCTTAAATACTTGAAACTGTCGCAGCAGAAGGCCCGGTCGTACGTTAAGAAAACGGGCTTCGATCCGCCACAAACGAAAGAGAAAGAAACCCGGCTAACGGGCGAGCTAAAGAACGTAACGACCTCGTTCGATCAATCGCGAACGTATAGTCAACAACGTATCGAGGCTTTGGTTGCCGAAACGCTCGGTTATCTGGATTTGCCCAAACTCGATTCCCGTCAACGACAAACGGTACAGCAACTTGGTAATGCGTTGGCAAACAACGTAGTGAATAGCGGTATGCAAAACTGGTCGGTACTGGCAGGCTTGCAAAAGTTAGCCGGAGGCAAACCACTATCTGCTCAGGAAAAAACTCAATTGAAGTCAAAGCTATACGTATTGACAAACACGTCGGAGCAAACCGGACCGTCTTACGTTAGCGACTGTACGTTGCAACAGACTTTCTGGCGAAAACTGAGGTAGCGTTTTGATCAGCCCTTATGCAAACCACCATTAACTGGACAAATTCAATCAATTGGGTAATTGCCAGTACGTTGCTGATCGTATTGATTGGCCAACTTTGGCTCATTGCCCGGAATCAATCGCTGCCGAACGGCCGCAAATGGCTTCGAGCGGGCTTAAACGCATTGCTCTGGCTAGTGCTGGTCGGCTTTTTTCTGCAAATTCAATGGCCTGTTTCGAAGCCAGCCACCCACGCTTTGCTGGTTGCCGATAACGTACCATCTGCCGTTGCTGCCAGCGTGAAAGACAGTCTGCGCATTCAGGAGAGTTTTACCAGCCGCAACTTCAAGCCGGAGTATGATTCCGTTACGCTCGTCGGGCAGAATTTTCCAACCCCAATCCTTACCCAACTCAGCAGCGCCAGCCTACGATGGATTCCCTATTATCAGCCAGATCAATTACAGAACATTCGCTGGAAAGGCTTGGTACGGCAAGGTGAAATCCAGCACGTAACGGGGCGACTTTTATCGTCTACGAATCAAACGTTACGTCTCCGATTTGGCAATAAAACAGTAGACAGCGTCGCTCTGCATGAAGGCGAAAATCCATTTTCTCTTCATTTCCCAGCTTTTACGCAGGGACATACTCAGACCGAATTGACAGTAGATCAGGCTACGCTCGATACCCTTCACTTCTTCACCCGCCGGACAGAGCCACTTACGGTACAATTCCTGCTCAACAGCCCTGATTTTGAGAGCAAAACCCTGGCCGGCTGGTTAGGGAAACATGGCCACACGGTTCAATTATCAGCTACACTTTCCAAAGACATTAGCAGTAATGTCAGCATTAACAAAGCCGGAAGATCGGCAGGAAAAACGGTACCGGATCTGATCATTACCGAACCGGCGAACGCCAATAACGTAACCATTCGGAAGGCCATAGCTGATGGAAAGGCTGTCCTGTTTATCAACCTAACGAATCCCGAAACCGATTGCCGGGCGATCAATCAGGCCGTTGGTAGTCTCTGGCAGGTTCGCAAAACGTCCAACGAAGCAACGGTACCTATTGGCAATAACCTGACGGCTCTCCCATATCGCTTCGTTGATAATCTGAATCAATTTACGGTTCCGGGTTATCCAATAGCCGTTCAGCAGACCAGCGGGCGTGTAGGGGTTAGCTTGCTAAGTGAAACCTATCCTCTTTCGCTCAGTGGCGACAGCGTTACGTATAATCGGGTGTGGATGTCGGTGCTGGCCAGATTATCGCACGCCGACAAAAATTCGGTTCTGGTCAATGCCCCCATTTATAGCGGAATCCAGCAAGCGATTTTTATCAATAATCCAGCTAGCCGGTCACGTACTGTTCGGGTTGGGAATGATACGTTACCTCTTACCTACTCGCCCATCAACGACCGCCTGGCGGCAGGCACTTCTTCGTTCAGTCAATCCGGCTGGCAACCCCTGCAAGATTCACTGGCCGTATACATTGACGGTTCCGATGCGCCATTACGTGACGCCAAAGTCGTTCGTCAGTTTGTACTCGCTCACAATCAGTATCAAACCATGATAGAGCAAACTGATCGAAAAGCCACGGCTAAACTACCTAACTGGGCCTGGCTTTTGCTGATCGTAGTCTGCTTTACGGCACTTTGGGTCGAGCCGAAATTTTAAGAGCGAACAAAACCCCTGAATCCCCTGAAGGGCAGGGCGGTTAAGTTCTGATTGTCAACCCTGAAAGGGTGTAATCTTTGTAGAAAAAGTAACCACCAATCGAGCTAGAACCCCGGAGGGGTGAAATGATGTCACCCCTCCGGGGTTTTGGGAGGGGTGACCCTGCTTATTTCTACAATGATCTCATCCCTACGGGATTAGCACTTAACAGCCCTGCCCTAAAGGGGATTTAGGGACTTTTAATTTTAGTTGCTCAAACCAACTTTACAACGTTACTGCCGTACCATTGTCAGCAACAGCTCGGGTTCATTCGTCGTGATATAATCCACTTTGTGATCCAGAAACCAACGTAAATCCGCTTCACTATTTACCGTCCAGACGTTGGTAGTCAGCTTACGCTGGCTGGCGTCCTGCATCCAGTTTTCGTTCTTACGCAGTATACTATAGTGATAATCAAATCCGTTCAGATGATCGCCCGCTAGCTGTTCCGGGGTTTTATCACCGTTCAGATACGAGACAGCCGCTTCCGGACTTAATTCTTTCACCTTTTTACAGACGTCGTAATCAAAAGCAATGTAATCGACCCAGGCTTGTGCTTTTAACTGGTGCACCATCTTTACAATCCGCTCCGTCAGCGCCAGCGACCGCTCTTTCCCAACTTTGGATGTTTTGATTTCCAGAATCAGCTTCGTACGGGTCTGCTTCATCCCTTCCTTCAGATAGGATTCTAACGTAGGAAACGATTCGCCGTTACTCAACTTGATTTTCGCCAATTCAGCCGCTGGCGTTTTTTCGATTTCTATACCCTGAATGGCATGATCGTGATTAACAAACAACACCGAATCCGACGACATGTGCACATCGAATTCGCTGCCCATGCAGCCTAACTTTACCGCATTCTGAAGCGACGTAATCGAATTTTCCGTAGTGGCTGACTGTTTCCAGGCTCCCCGGTGCGCAATGACCTGATTCCGAATAAACGAATCTTTTACTACACGTAACGTATCGCGTTTGGTACCGCTGGCGCTCCTGCCTTCAATCACCACGTCGTACCAGGGTTTGTCTGAGCCAGCCGCTTCCGCTTTGATAGTGAGCTGGTTTGCTTTATTTATTGAGAACAAGTTAGCCGTTGGTCCCTGTAGCGTATAGCGACTAACCGATTCCTTACCCTGTAACGTACCAATGGTCAGTTGAGCCGGTTTATACGTGTAATTGGTCAGTGAAAAAGGGAATAATTGAGCCATTGCGGGCGTGGTTCCGAGAAACGTTAGAATAGCAAACGTAACAATCGTCGATTTCATAATAGATTCAGCTAATATCTTTCGTCAAAGGTAATGTACAGCGCTACGTACCTTGTGGCCAGTCTAGAATGATAAAACATTCTTAATCTACTCGTCTACTTTTTGGCAACTTCCAGCAAACGTAATGCTTCGGCAACATCAATAGGCAAATCGGATTCAAGTACACTGGCACCATCGGTAATGATAGCCTGATAGGCTGACAGGCGCTCTGGTTTAGTACGTAGTTTGTCGTAGGTAGGTGCGGACGAAATCATGCACATAACGCCCTTGGCGTGAAGCAACTTATACATTTCCTGATTCTCGGGCTTAATGTCCGGACCGATGTAGGCAATCATATGGTTCCAGGGAATGCCCGCCTTTTCATACTCGGCCATCGCCTGTGGCGTTTTCACAAATGCCGAAAACATCCGGTCTTTATTGTCATCGTAGTAGAAACGGGCCTGCTCAGCGGTATGGACGGTGAGCATGACAAAGGCATCGGCTTTATGCTTCCGAATCATGGCCGCAATCAGGGGAAACGGTACGTCCTTCTTATCCAGATTCAAAACAGTTTTTCCCCGAGCCCACTCAATCGCTTCGGCCAGCGTCGGAATGCGGTGATCCGTTACGTTCCCCTCAGCATCTTTTAAGAACAGCTTTTTCAAGTCAGCCCAGGTATAATCGCTCACTTTTCCGTGACCGGTTGTTGTGCGGTCCAGCGTCTCGTCATGCATCAACACGATCACACTATCTTTGGTCAGGCGCGGGTCGGTTTCGTAGAAAGCAGGCGTATGCTTCAGCGTATTCTCGAACGTAGCAATCGAATTTTCGGGGAAGCCTTTGATCATTCCTCCCCTATGCCCACTGATGATCGGTTTTTTCTGATCCGTCCATTTAAAAAAATTATGAAGATCCTGAACAGTCCGGATAGGCAATCGATACAGTGGCTGATCTTGTACTGGCTGCGCAAATCCGACCGTCAATAACAGGGTGGCCGCGATAAGAACGATTTGTTTGGTCATGATCAATATACGAAGGTCTATACTAGATTCTAAGAACAAAGTACGGTTATCATACTGAACCAGTTCTGCCAAGAGAATGAATCATACTAATTTCTTAACACAAAAAGGCAATCCATTGCTGAATTGCCTCTCTACTGAACAGGTTTTCCCTGTTTACTAGTACGTACCGGTATCAGGTTTCACGGGTACCTGATCCGCATGTCGGTCTGAACGTCGATCCTCATAGCGTCGATCATCGTAGCGGTCGTCATAACGGTACCGCTCATGCGGCCCATGCCAGCCATGACGACCGTAGTGTCCATAAGATCTCCAATGATGGCCGAATGAACGCGGGCCAACGAAAGCCATCAGGCTTCCGAAGGTTAGGGCAGCCGTCAGCACGACAACCCAGGGGTTTAATCGATTTCTCATGAGTGCGGTTGTTTAGCTATTTGTGGGATTTTCATTAGTCGTTTTAGGAGCCACATAATTCCCATATCGATTATAGTCGGAACGCTGTTTGTACTGACTATATTCGTCATCGCTCATTTGGCGAATCCGGTCGGTAAACGCATAGTCACGTCCATAGCCCCAGCCTGGCCCCCACCCTCTCCGGCGGAAACGTCCGCCCCCGAAGAGCCGGAACAGAGCGCCGATAATCAGGAAGAAAACAACGAAGCGCAGCAGAAAGAAGGGCATAATAAATAAAGCTCCTCCGATAAGCAGACCCGCTAAAATGGATTTTACAAGTGTGTTGTTCATGTTGATTCGTGTTTTGATTTGCTGTTCTATAAAGGATGACGAATCAACGGAGAAATTACTTTACCGCTTTTGAAACTATTTTTTCGACTCTTCTGAAAAATAAAAATCCTCGCCCAATTTATCAGGCGAGGATTCATTGTAATGCGACCTTCCGTGGAATCAGCTAGGATTCTGTAGCCATCGTTTCACCCGGTCCAGTTTCATCCTTATCGGTTCCGGTTAGTGCGCCCGTATTCTCCTTACGTCTGGATACACCTGAATCGTCCTCGTCGCTGTCCTGATTGGGGCCGCTTACATCCGCTAGGTCCGCATTATCACTAGCATTATCTGTACCCTGGTTGCCTGATACGTTGCTTCCATTTGCTGCCGAATTGTCCATACCACCACCTGACGTCGTTTGTCCATCGGGGGTATATTGTCTGATTTGCTTTTTCATCGCGTTTAACGGGTTATGTTGTACTGCGTAACGTAAACTCAATAAGTACGATGAGCCGGGATTGTTTGCTGGTCACGAAAAATAGTGGCTTGTAAAGCGCCCCTGTTCCTAAAATACCTAAACACCAGGGGGTAATTATTCAGTTATGATTGAGCAACATGACCTGAATTAACTATGAGAGCCGCTGTGATTAACGAATACGGAACCAGCCAGGAACTGCACGTAACGGATGTGCCTAAACCGGAAATTGATACGCATGACGTACTTATTCACGTGCATGCGGCTGGCATTAATCCCATGGATACAAAAGCCAGGGACGGAGGTATGAAACTGGTTTTATCAAACGATTTCCCCAAAACTCTGGGTGGCGAATGTGCCGGTGTCGTGATGGAAGTCGGTCTGATGATCACCGATCTACAGGTTGGCGACCGGGTGATTGCTTCTCTGGGCCCTGAGGGAGGTGGGTATGCAGATTACGTAGTGGCTAAACGGAAAAGCGTCGTCAGGATACCCGACGAAGTTAGTTTTGTGCAGGCGTCCGCCGTCCCCGTGGCTGCTCTGACGGCCTTACAGGCTCTTCGGGATAAAGGCCATCTTCGTCCCGGCGACCAGGTTCTGATCAATGGTGCATCCGGCGGAGTTGGTACGTTCGCCGTCCAGATTGCCCGCTTGCTGAGCGGACAGGTTACAGCCGTTTGCGGTGCCGATAATGCGGTTTTAGCGCTCCAATTGGGCGCTGATCATGTGATTGATCATGACACGGTTGACTTTACGAAGCAGTCAGAACGATACAATATTATTTTTGACGCTGTCGGTAAAAGTAATTACGACGAGTGCAAAAATGTATTGACTGAAGACGGCATCTACGTAACGACGCTTCCCTCGCCCAAACAAATTCTGGATCAAGTCGTCACCATTTTTCAGTCCCAGAAAGCGGAGTCACTCCTCGTCAGTTTCAAGCAGGAAGACGCGATCTGGCTTCTGAAGCAAATGGCTGAGGGGAAGTTACAAACCGTAGTTGACCGAACGTATCCGTTGGATGAACTCGCTCAGGCGCATGACTACAGCGAGTCAGGCAACGTAAAAGGAAAATTGATCCTGAAGCTCATTGATGATTAGTGAGCGCAGCCTTTTCGTGTAGCAAAGAAAATGTTCGTGTAAGCAACCATTGGCAGAGACGTAACTGATACCTACAGTAAGGTACGACCGTCTAACTCCAGTAATTACTTTCTACGGCATCATTCTTACCATGCATCGAACGCGGACTTGTCTGTTTGTCTTTTTATTCGTTATCAGAGCGACCATTATCCCGGCTCAATCTATCGGTAATGACCCCGACCCTACGCACTGGATCAATTATTCGCAGACATATATCAAAATACCGATAGCCCAAAACGGGCTCTACCGCATCACAGCAGCCGAATTACAGCAGGCCGGCGTTCCGGTCAATCCGGTTAATCCTATAACTTTTCAGCTCTTTCATAGGGGTGTTGAACAGGCGATTTATGTTGAAGGGGAACCGGACCAGCGTTTCGATGCGGGTGATTTTATCGAGTTTTATGGCCGTGCGAACGATGGCGATCAGGATTCGCTGCTTTACCGACCCCACAGTGCTCAACCTCACACGTATTACAGTCTGTTCAGCGATACAACAGCCTATTTCCTGACCTGGCGGCTCGATGGAAAAGCGGGTAAGCGCATGGTAATCTATTCGGATACTACGTACGCTGGTCTGGCTACCGAATCGTATCATTGGGAAGAGGAACTACGCTTATTTACAGATACTTATCCCGGTTGGGCAGCTGGAATTCCGCCCAAAATTGAATACAGCTATTACGAAGCCGGAGAAGGATATACGGGTACGATACAACAGAAAAATAAATCATATACTACCCTTTTTCAGCTTACGAATCTGGTCCGGACGGCCCCAGATCCGCAAATCGACGTATTGCTGGTTGGTCGGGATCTAATCGATCACAGGGTAGACTGTCGGGTTGGACCAACAACCAATAGCCAGCGGCTACTCGATACGATCAGTTTTTCAACGTATGATAATGCGCGAATTCGGGAAGACGCTGGCTGGAATGATGTAAGTGCTGACGGCCAGTTGTTTCTATCGACGGTCTCGCGGAATGAAAGTTCAACTACAGATAACTATTCGGTATCGTATATCCAGCTCCGATACCCGCAGCGGTTCACTATCAACGGACAAACCACACGCACGTTTCGGCTTGCTCTTAACCCGACAGGCCGTTCACGCATAGACGTAGTAGACGCACATCCAGCCACACGTTTCTGGGACATTTCAGACCCAACGACACCCCGACGTCTTGGCGCAACTGTATCGTCGACTGGAACAGCTCGATTTGTTGTACGCGGAACCGATACGTTACGTACCCTTTTGGCCGTAAGTCAGCCGAAATCGGTCCCATCTATTCGACAAGTGAGGTTTACGGATTGGCGGAATCGTAAGCCAACGTATTTGATTATCAGCCACGAAGCGTTGACGCAACCAATCGATGCCGTTCGTGACTATGCCCGTTACCGTGCGTCGGCAGCGGGTGGCGGATACGATACGCTGACGGTTACCATGCAGCAGCTTATTGATCAGTATAGCTATGGCGAACGGCATCCACTGGCCATCCGTCGGTTTACGGATCAATTACTTAGGCAAAGCGAGGGTGCGTTACAGTATTTATTGCTACTCGGTCGCAGCCGCAGTATACCCGGCATTCGACACGATCCGAATCAGGCGTTGCTCGACCTGGTTATGACCGGTGGATTTCCCGGTTCTGACGTAGTATTGACGGCGGGATTGAATGGCGAAGCACCAGACGTGCCAGCGGTACCGACCGGACGTATCAATGCCGGTACGTCGCAGGAAGTGATTGATTATCTGAACAAAGTAAAAGAATACGAAAGCCTTTCGGGAGAGGCTCTGTGGCGCAAAAATCTATTGCATCTCAGCGGGGGCGAGACGCCAACGGAAGTCGCCTTATTTCGCCAGTTGATGGATACCTACCAAAAACAGGCCTTCGGTCAATCGCTGGGAGCTCAGGTAACAACCCTCTCGAAAACAACCGATAAGTTGGTCGAATCCATCGACGTAGTGAAAGCCGTTAACGAAGGCATCGGCCTGATGACGTTTTTCGGCCATTCCGGTTTGGACGTGACCGATCTGGATATCGGCTTTTCTTCAAATGACGCCCTAGGCTATCGGAACAAAGGCAAATACCCGCTTCTGCTCGTTAATGGGTGCGCTATCGGTAATTTCTTTTTCGGTCGTCCAACGCTCGCAACCGACTGGGTGCTTACGCCCAACCGAGGAGCCATTGCGGCTATTGCCCACAGCCATCTCGGCTACCCGGATGTCCTGCATCAGTATAGCACTACGCTGTATACGCTACTGGCGGACAGTACTCATTTATACAAATCCATTGGCCAACTTCAGCAGGAAACGATCCGGCGGATTCTGGCGCAATCATCTGATGGACGGGCAGTGGCCAACTGTCAGCAAATGGTTTTACAGGGCGACCCGGCTATCCGACTATTTCCCTTCAAAACCCCGGATTACATCGTAACGACCGGTGGGCTTAGCATTCAAGACACGCATCACCAGCGGTTAAGTCTACAGAGCGATTCGGTGCAGATCCAGGTTGTGGTTCAGAATGCCGGGCAATATCGGGTCGGAGCGATTCCCGTCCGGGTACGTCGGTTCGTTCACGGACGAGAATCAGGGATTTTTAACTGGATAATCCCTCAGCCAATTGCTTACCGTGATACACTGATACTAATCTTCCCGAATGCGCCTGACACTGAGGGACAAAACCAATTTGAGGTAACGATCAATCCTGCTGACTCCCCGTCGGTTCGTGCTGAAAAAAACCATTCTAACAATCAGGCTACCACTGACGTAACATTGGTCGGGCAGAAACCCATTTTAATTTATCCAGCACCGAATAGTGTAGTCAAAACGACAACTATTCGATTGACGGCCAATTATGCTACCACGACTCCGCATACCTTCGATCTGGAACTTGACAGCACCACCCGATTCGACAGTCCACTACACCTGACCCAACGTATTACTGCTATCGCCATCATTAGTTATCCAACTACGTTGCCTGATCGGCCGAATACTACGTACTACTGGCGCGTCCGGCGGGCAGACTACCAAAACGGTTCTGTACGTGCAGATTCAGGATGGGCTACGGGTTCATTTACGTATGCGCCAAACAGTCCGGCGCTCGGCTTACCTGAAGGCCAGATTCGGCTGGCAAAGCCTCTTTCCACGGATATTCAGCAGGGTGACGTACTCACTATTCCCATTGAATTTACGAACCTAAGCCCCTATCCATTTGCCGATTCGCTTATTGTTCAGCAAACGATTTACGCATCCGGGCTATCCAATCCCCAACTAAAACAGTGGAAAGTTAAAGCGTTGAACGGTACTGATACGTTACGTTTTTCGTCAGTAATTGCTACAGAAACATTACCAGGTTACAACCGAATTATCTTAACGGTAAATCCTCGCCTTCAACCCGAATACTCGTTTCAGAATAATACGCTGGATTTAGCCGTACCCGTCCAGGCGGATGTCGTTGGTCCATTACTTGAAGTGGCTTTCGATGGAGCACGAATTACAGACGGTTCGGTTGTTTCAGCCCAACCCGTAATCGACGTACTGGTAACCGATGACAACCGGTCGCTTATCCGGCGCGACACGACGGGCCTTGATTTATATGTGCAACGTCCCGGCAAAAACTCCCGATTCGAGCGACTTAGCTGGCAGAACGCCGTGATTCAAGCAACCGAGGCAGACAACGTATTCAGGATTCGGTATGTATCACCCAGCTTAACTGAAGGCAACTATCATTTGCTCGTTACTGCCCGCGACGCCGTAGGTAATAGAGCCGTACCGTATCAGGTGCGTTTCCAGGTGATAAACGCCCACCGTCTGACTGACTTTACCATCTACCCAAACCCCTTCCGAGATCAAACACGTTTTGCCTTTACCCTCTCGGGCGACCACCCACCCCAGAACGTAACAATTGCCCTCACCGACCAGAACGGACACCTAGTACGTCGCCTGCATGGGTCGGTACGTATCGGGCTCAACGAGTGGACGTGGGACGGGCGATCCGATTCCGGCGCATTACTTCCGGCTGGCGTGTATTTGTATAAAATTGTCATTACCGATCCGAACGACTGGCCGATGAACAGCGGTTTGGCCGAACGACTCAATGGCCGAATTATCTTACTTCGATGACCCGGGCTCTGGTAAACGCTGGTCCACTGGATTCAAACAACGTTGGACGTTACGTGTCGGCACTAACAGGTTTACGAGCGATGGCTGCCTATCTTGTTTTTCTTCATCACTATAATCCAGCTACGTCCGGTACTATCGCTCGTCGGCTATTTGACCAAGGCTATGTTGGCGTATCGATATTCTTCGTGCTGAGTGGGTTTCTGATTTATCATCGCTACGCGGAGAGTTTTTTCACTCAGAAAAACTGGTCATGGCGGAGGTATTTACAGAATCGATTCGCTCGAATTTTCCCACTGTATGCGTTGCTCTTTTTTCTAACCGCTGGAATTAGCGCAATGAGGGGCCAGCCAATGAGTTTATCACTCTTTGTATTGAATATTACGTTACTAAAAGGCTTTTTTGACGAGATCAAATTCAGCGGTATAGCCCAAAGCTGGAGCCTGACGGTCGAAGCCTGTTTTTACCTGTTGGCTCCCTTCCTTTTTACCGGCTTACGACGTTGGGGAGCGTTCTGGCTAACCATCGGATTGCTCAGCATTGGCCTGTCTGCATGGCTTATAGCGAAAGAAACAAACGGATGGGGTTTCTTTGGCAACTTACCATTTATGCTGTTTTACACGTTTTTCGGGCGAGCGTTTGAGTTCATTGTGGGTATGTGGCTGGCCCATCGCTGGCACCGGAAACAAATGCCTGCTTATCGTTTTGCTACGTCCAGTGGGCTAGTCATACTCGGAATCTGCGTTATCTGGCAAGCCAACGTAGCGTCTTACACTGTTGAATCGGTGGCATTAATAGGAAGCGAATTTATTGCCTACAACTGTGTTCTGCCAATTGGTATCGGGCTGATTTTCCTGGGCTTACTCAACAAAAAATCGATCATTCATTACGTGTTGTCGTTTCCTCTTTTTCAGGCACTGGGACACAGTTCCTACGCTTTTTATCTGATTCATCTTGGGGTAGTTGCGAACGGATTACAGCAAATGGGAATACGGAATTATTGGCTGCTGTTCGGTTTACTGATCGTGATCGCTCACGGTCTGTACGTGTTTATTGAGAGACCTTTGTATCCGTGCTTGTCAGGTCGACGTCTGCTACGTTAGATAATTTACGTTAACAACTTTGAAGAGTTATGAAACTAATCGCCAGCATTTTAATCGGCTTCGTAGCCATTGAACACCTCTATATTCTATGGCTGGAAATGTTTGCTTGGACAACCAGAGGCCGGAAAACCTTTAAATCGCTCCCACCCGATTTATTTGAGCCAACCAAATCGCTGGCTGCAAACCAGGGACTCTACAATGGCTTTTTAGCCGCCGGGCTCATCTGGTCATTACTTATCCAAAACAATGAATGGCACAATAACGTCGCTTATTTCTTTCTGGGATGCGTGATTGTAGCGGGTATTTTTGGGGCGCTGACCGCTCAGAAATCTATTTTCTACGTTCAGGCCCTTCCCGCTATTATAGCCCTGCTTTTCACGTTGCTCTCATAGACGGGAAAGGGTATAAAATAGGAAACCGTCCCCAAGCGGGAACGGCTCCATAAGTACAACAAAACCACAGATAAAGCTGCCAGACATCACGGCCAGACAGGGTGCCTGTGGCTCTGTTGCAATATTGATTAGGTCACCACGATTTTGAGACACGTAGTGACCATTTGTTTATAATTACGCTTCGATCAGGAATTCGTCGTGCTGGCTGACATCCAGACCTTGCTTTTCGTCTTCTTCCGTTACACGAAGTGGCAGAATCAGGTCAGTCACTTTCAGGAGCAGGAACGACATAGCAAAGGCAAATACCGATACGCCAACCAGGGCGATCATGTGCTCAACGAACAGACCCGTTTCGCCAAAAGCCAAGCCTTCAACCGTTACAGCTGAGTTAACCCCTTTGCTGGCGAAAATGCCGGTCATGACCATACCAACCATACCACCAACACCGTGGCAAGGGAACACGTCCAACGTATCATCCAGAGTTGACTTCGACCGTAAGTGAGCGATGTAATTCGAAATCATAGAAGCTACGGTACCGATGAAAATAGAGGTTGGAACCGTTACAAAACCAGCGGCTGGCGTAATAGCGACCAAGCCTACTACTGCACCGATACAGAAACCCAGTGCCGATACTTTCTTGCCTTTAGCGGCATCGAACAGAACCCAGGCCAGACCAGCCGCAGCCGCAGCTGTGTTGGTTGTTGCGAAAGCCGAAGCGGCCAGTGGCGTTGCACCTACTGCCGAACCTGCATTAAAACCGAACCAGCCGAACCACAGTAAACCCGTACCTAGAAGAACAAACGGAATGTTGGCTGGTGGGAAGTAGCTAGCTTCGATTTGTGACTTCCGGCGTTTCAGGTACAAAGCACCGGCCAGAGCGGCCCAGCCAGCGGACATATGTACAACCGTACCACCAGCAAAATCAAGCACACCCCGTTTGAACAGGATACCTTCTGGATGCCAGGTCATGTGTGCCAGGGGAGCATATACGAACACACTGAACAGGATCATGAACAAAACGTATGACTTGAAATTGATACGTTCGGCCATTGAACCCGTTACCAGAGCAGGCGTAATGACGGCAAACTTAAGTTGGAAGAACGCGAAAACGACCAGGGGAATCGAAGCGGCCAGGGACCAGGGCTTACCGTCCAATACGCCTTTGAACATAAAGTGATCCATTGGATTACCAATGAAACCACCAATATCCGAACCGAATGCAAGACTAAATCCAATAACAACCCACAAAACACTAATAACACCCATCGCTACGAAACTTTGCAGCATGGTTGAGATAACATTTTTGTTATTCACCATACCGCCGTAGAAATAGGCCAGACCAGGAGTCATCAACAAGACAAGAGCTGTGGCAACGAGCATCCAGGCCGTATCACCAGCGCTGATGCCTTCGGTTACGATCTGTGTCGGAACGCCATTGAAACCAGGCAGTATACCGAGCACGGCAAAAACTAGCAGAAGAATGAGAGGAATGTAACTGGGCTTTTGCATAATACAGGAGAGGTTTTTTGTTGTACTGAGTTAAGAAATTGGGTTAAGCAAGCGGGGTTATCTATTAGAACTTGAAAATGGCAGCCATGCCCAGGGTAGCCTGCGACTTAGTTAGAGAGCCATTATTTTTCTCGAATTTGTTGGCTGAGTAGCTATCAACCCGTAGTTCAGGCTTAAACAGGATGTGTCCATCAGCCGCCGTAATATTTCCCGTTACGGTAATGGAATTAACACTGGCACCCTTTCCGGAAGCGTCGAGCAGAGCCCGGACGCCACTTTTGTTATCGAACATTTCATACCGAACTCCTAAGCCAAATTTGTCGGTGAAGGCGTAGTTGGAATACAGCGCAAAGCCGCCCCAGCTCTTCGACGTAGCGGGTCCACCGTAGCCTTGATAATCACCTTTTTGAGAGCCCATAGCCGCATTCAGGCCAAGGAAGAACTTAGATGAAATCTGATAGGTGGTCGTTAGATCAAGCAACGAATACATGCCTTTGTCAGCACTTAGCGCAACTGTGCTGTCGACACCCAGAACAGGATTAGAAGCCTCATTCGACATGATTCCATTTACATAGACGTTCCAACCCGATACTGGTGAGAAGAAGAACTGACCAATCACGCCTTTCTTTTTATTGTTGTCAAAGATGTTGTCGACATTATTGACAAGACCAAGCATCAAAGAGGCTCTATCGCTAAACGCATACTGCGCTTTCAGACCAATGTGATAAAAGGGTCCGTTGTTGAAAAGGTTCGAGAGCGAATAGTTATAGTTAACCGGAGCGTCGATAACCTCGTAGCCAATGTGGGTACCAAACTGACCTGCTGTGAACGATAATTTGTTAGTCGCTTTAAAGGTTATGTAGGCCTGTTTGATCGCCAGCGATGTTGAACCAGCACCAAGAAATCCGACATTGTTGCCATAGTTACCCAGATCAGCAAATGGACCAAATGCCAGATCCATAACGGCGTCAATCTTATCAGCCGTGTACGTCGCTTTTGCCTGAATCAAACCGATGCCAAATTGACCCGCTTTCTGATCGAAAGCGCGCGCTGTACCCGGAACACCAGGACCACTTAAGCCTAAGTTCGACTGACTTCTGGGATTATTGAAGTTACCAAAATAATACGTATCCATGTAACCAGAAAACGTGAATTTTCCGGGGGTTGCTGAAGTAGAATCCTGCGCCTGAACGGCTAAACCAAAAAACAAAGATCCAATAAGTAAAACAGCTTTTTTCATATTATAAATTTGGTTGTGGTAAATTATTATCGTGGTTTCATTTCGAAGCAAATTTTGTTTAAAAAATTATCGTACGCAATAAGCAACCTCAAATAATTATGCGATTTCTTAGATTTTAGCCAAAAAAATTGAAATATTTCTATTTCTTCAGCCATAAGTACCTAAATAACTATTAAATTTAATTCTAAACTATATTTTGCGTAATGCACCTTTTACAGAATATTATTTTATATGAAAACTTGCTTTTTTAGGGCGAAATCGCCTATTTTAGAGTTGTATTTAGGCTAGAAAACAACAAAGCCCGATCAGGAAACTGATCGGGCTTTGTTGTATGGTAAACTGGTTTGTCCTGCTAGCTTATGCTTCAGCGTGCAGCCATGCTTTCTTAGCCAGCAATGTGTCTTCTTCTTCTTCGTGTTCAGGATCGGGAACACAGCAATCAACTGGGCACACGGCCGCACATTGAGGTTCCTCGTGAAAGCCTACACACTCGGTGCATTTATCAGAGACGATGTAATAAAATTCGTTCGAGACAGGGTACTGAGGAGCTTTGCCACTCACAACTGTACCATCGCCAAAATCGACTTCGGTCAGTTCCGTTCCCCCACCCCACGTCCATTCGACGCCACCCTCATAGATGGCTGTATTAGGGCATTCGGGTTCGCAGGCACCACAGTTGATGCACTCATCGGTAATCATGATTGCCATGAGCAGGTCTGATTTATATACGCTAAATTTATACTATCTTAAATAGGACAACAAATATAACTATTTAAAGGTTGGCAACAAACTAAATTTTCATTACATTAGTTGATGGTGTATTCCATTTGTTTATCCAATTCATGCTTCATTCAGAACGTCTGCAAACGTTCGTGGCTCTAGGTGACTTTCTGCGCTCAGCTGATGCCCAACCCGAACTAGCTGCTATTGCTCAACAGGCTTACTATAAAAATAACTGGTTTACGCTTGAGAACTCATTGGCTGCCTTACGCGCTCTTGCGGATGATTTTCTAACCGCCGATAAGCTCACGGCCTGGGCCAGTCAGTATCCGACTGAGCCAAAGCAACCGCGTACGGTGGGGGTCGTTATGGCAGGAAATATTCCTGCCGTTGGGTTCCACGATCTGCTCTGCGTACTTATGAGCGGTCACAAACTATTGGCGAAACTAAGCAGCCAGGATTTTGTATTTATCCACTATTTAATACAAAAATTAAAGGAGGTCAATCCAGCGATCGATAGCTGGCTGGAGGAAGCCGACCGACTAAATGCGGCTGATGCTTATATCGCAACAGGGAGTAACAACACAGCCCGTTACTTTGAGCATTACTTTGGGAAGAAGCCAAGTATCATTCGCAAAAACCGTACGTCGGTAGGTCTGCTGATGGGCGAAGAAAGCGAAGAAGAGTTTCAAAAACTTGGTCATGACCTTTCCGATTATTATGGGTTAGGGTGCCGAAATGTCTCAACGCTGCTGGTTCCAGAAGGGCCTAATGGTGAGCCGTATGACTTCACGCCTTTATTACGTACGCTGGAACCAGAGGCCAAAACCTTTCTGAATAACCACAAGTACCAGAACAACTACGATTACAATAAGTCGATCTATCTCATCAATGCCATACCGCACTTTGATAACGGCTACCTGTTACTAACTGAAAATGAAGGTCTGGTTTCGCCCATTTCAGTCGTGTATTACCAGACGTACCAGACTCAGGACGACGCCATCACGTGGCTCGATGCCAACGCCGACCGAATTCAGGTGGTAGCTTCTGCCCAGGGCTGGCTTTCGGGTAGTGTTCCCTTCGGACAAACCCAGCACCCCAGTCTGAATGATTACGCCGATGGGGTTGACACAATGGCCTTTCTGGCAACGCTTTAAAAAGCGTTGAGTTTGTTATTTTTACGGAACGGTTCTTATTGGATCGTTCCGTAAAATCATTAGTAGACGTGGCGTATTTATCGATAGATAGTGTAAAAACCCGTACATACGATGCCATCGTGATCGGCTCGGGAATTAGTGGAGGCTGGGCAGCAAAAGAACTTACGCAACGTGGATTACGTACGTTATTGCTGGAACGAGGTCGGCCGGTCGATCACATCACCGATTATCCAACCGCTACGTTAAATCCATGGGAGCTGGAACATCGCGGGCAAGTACCACTTCACATCCGCAAAGATTATTCAATTGCCAGCCGGAACTACGCCTTCCACGAAGACACACTGCATTTTTTTGCTAAAGACAGTGAACAGCCTTACGTACAGGAAAAGCCCTACGACTGGATACATGGCTACCAGGTAGGTGGGCGCTCGCTGACCTGGGGACGACAGACACAGCGATGGAGCGATTTTGATTTCGAAGGACCCGCCCGCGATGGCTTTGCCGTAGACTGGCCAATTCGATACGCCGATATTGCACCCTGGTACAGTCACGTTGAAAAATTCGTGGGCATCACCGGAAACCGGGATGGTCTCGCTACGTTGCCGGATGGTGAGTTCCTGCCTCCGCACGAGATGTCGTGTGTCGAATCGTATTTCAAAAAACAGATCGCTACGCAGTATAACGACCGGCATGTAATCATTGGTCGGGCAGCTCACCTCACTCAGCCGAAGCCTATTCATTATCAGCAAGGTCGGGCACAATGTCAGCATCGAACGTTATGTGAACGCGGTTGTCCGTATGGTGGCTATTTCAGCAGTAATGCGTCGACCATTCCCTGGGCGCTACGTACCGGGAAACTCACGTTACAGCCTAATTCGGTTGTTCATTCCATTATTTACGATGACCAAACGAATGGAAAGGTAACCGGCAAAGCGACGGGCGTACGGGTGATTGATACGCAAACGCACCAGATGACGGAGTATTACGCCCATATTATTTTCGTGAATGCGTCGGCACTGCATACCAATCTGATTCTTCTGAATTCAATCTCAACCCGTTTTCCAAATGGCCTGGGGAATGACAGTGGGCTATTGGGTACGCACGTGGCGTTTCACAGTTACCGGGGACGAGTTTCTGCTACGTATGAAGGTTTTTCCGAATTTACGACGGATGGTCGGCGGCCAAATAGCAGCTACATTCCCCGATTCCGGAACGTAGTGAAACAGGAAACCGATTTTCTGCGGGGTTATGCCGCTACGTTCTATTCCTCGAGACCGTCTACTCAGAATGAGGCCGGTATTGGTTCAGCATTAAAGCATAATCTGTTAAATCCAGGCTTAGGTGAATGGCAAGTCGGCTCAGCGATGATGGCCGAAACTATTCCGAAACCACACAGCACGGTGCGTCTTGACCCGACGTTGACAGATAATTTCGGGATACCACAACTTAGAGTTTCGGTTGGTTACGACGAAAATGACGAAAAAATTCTGCGGGATTTCTTCGATCAATTCTCCGAAATGTACACGAAGGCCGGTTTCAAAAACATTCGCACGCAGGATACTGGCCGACTGCCGGGTAGCGAGAATCATGAAATGGGTGGTGTTCGGATGGGTCGCGATCCGAAAACGTCGTTACTCAATCGCTGGAACCAGCTACATCATTGTCCGAATGTATTTGTCACCGACGGCGCTTGTATGACGTCGACCAGTACGCAGAACCCTTCGCTAACGTATATGGCACTTACGGCTAGAGCCGCGAATTACGCCGTTAAACAGATGAAAGCCTTACGGTTGTAGTTGCTACGTCGCTAGCGAACCCAAACCTTTGTTGACCTGTTACGTTAAGAGCGGATTTCGTCCAAATTTTGCCTTTCAATTACCGACTAACTGCAACCACAGCCTAAGTCGATTTTTACACCAATGATTCATCAACTTTCCCTAACGCTTGCTCCTGAACTGGCTTTAGACGATACGGCCTTTCGAGATGAGGTATTGGGTCGTCTTGCCTTACCCGACACTGAGGACGTAGTAGTACGTAAGCGACGGCAGTCGATCGATGCGCGCAACCGGCAGGTCCGGGTGAAGGTCGAAGCCGACGTGTATGCCAGCGAAACCCCTCCCCCACTGATCCAGTATCAGAAGCCACAAATGGATGTCACGCTGGCTCCGCAAGCCCTAGTGATTGGCGCGGGCCCGGCGGGTTTATTTGCCGCTCTACGACTGATCGAACTAGGCATAAAACCGATTGTGCTCGAGCGAGGCAGTGATGTTCGTCTCCGCCGTCGTGACCTGGCCGCGATTAACAAAGATCATGTTGTCAATCCCGAATCGAACTATTGCTTTGGCGAAGGTGGGGCCGGTACGTATTCGGATGGGAAACTATACACGCGCTCGACCAAGCGGGGCGATGTCCGGCGGATCCTGGAAATCTTCGTAGCACATGGAGCTACCGAACAGATTCTGGTGGATGCGCACCCGCACATCGGTACCAACAAACTCCCGAACGTTGTAGCCGATCTGCGGAACAGCATTCTGAAAGCGGGCGGTGAGGTACGTTTCGATACCAAAGTAACCGACTTAATCCTGAGCGGTTCACCGGCTGACCCGAACGAAATAAAAGGCGTCGTGCTAGCCAATGGCGAAAGCTTGACCGGGATTGGGGTTATTCTGGCAACGGGTCACTCAGCCCGCGATATTTTTTATCTGCTCCATAACCGCTACGTTCGGATCGAAGCCAAGCCATTTGCGATGGGCGTTCGCATTGAGCATCAGCAGCGTTTGATCGATCAGTTTCAATACCACCGATCCGATCGGGGCGATTATTTACCGGCAGCCTCCTACAGCCTGGTTACGCAAACCCGTTTCAAGGGGGTAGAACGGGGCGTTTTTTCGTTTTGTATGTGTCCGGGAGGGTTTATTGTGCCAGCGGCAACCGCGCCGGGCGAACTGGTCGTGAACGGTATGTCGCCCTCGCGTCGGGATTCGCAGTTTGCCAATTCGGGGTTGGTTGTAGCCATTGCTGATGAGGACCTGCAGCCTTACGTTGATGAAGGACCATTAGCTGGGCTGGCGTTACAGCATGATCTCGAACGCTGGGCTTGTCAGATGGGAAATCCTTCGAACGTAACTGATTCGCAAACGGCCCCCGCACAACGTATCGCCGATTTCGTTGATGGTCGTGTGTCAAGCGGGCTATTGCCAACCTCATACCAACCCGGCTTAGCTTCGGTTGATATGAGCGACGTTCTGCCCGATCACATTGCTCAACCTTTACGGCAGGGACTGCGCGACTTCGGCCGGAAAATGAATGGCTATCTGAGCAACGAGGGGCAACTTATTGGCGTAGAAAGCCGAACTTCGTCGCCAGTGCGTATCCCGAGAGATCGTGCTACGTGTGAACACGTTCAGGTTAGCCGATTATTTCCCTGCGGTGAAGGGGCAGGTTACGCCGGTGGGATCGTTTCGGCAGCGATGGATGGTGAACGTTGCGCGGAGGAATTAGTTAAGTTGTATAAAAAAGGGTAGTCGTTTCCTGCTTGTGGCCAGCCGTTACCCGCGTTACGTTAACCACATATGGCAGATGGCGAACAACAAATCAAACAATGATCGACACCTCGTTTCATAGCTTTACGGAAGACCTTCGCCAGCGGCTGCAAAAACCGCTGCCGGGCGAAGTAGCTCACCAGAAAATGGCGTCGACAGCCCGGTATCGGCTTGGCATTAAACCCAACGAACGGACACGCCGAAGCGCGGTGCTGATTTGTTTCTACCCCTATCAGCATTCCATTTATTTACCACTAATTCTGCGGCCTCAGTATGATGGCGTTCATGCGGGCCAGATGGCGTTCCCGGGTGGGCGAATGGAACGTATTGACGAAAACCTGACCCGTACGGCCCTGCGTGAAGCCCAGGAGGAAGTAGGCATTCGTATATCGGATGTAAAAGTATTGGGTCTACTGACTGAGTTATTTATTCCACCCAGCAATTTTTATGTACAGCCCGTAGTCGGCATGCTTCCCTACCGGCCGGATTTTTACCCGGACCCTCGAGAGGTTGAAGCCGTAGTGGAAGTCGAATTAACGACGTTACTGGACGAAACCATCGTTGGTGATAGCCAGATTGAAGTACGAGGTACGCTCGTTGACGCGCCGTTCTATCAGATTCAGGGCTACCGCGTTTGGGGCGCTACGGCTATGATGATCAGCGAGTTATTAATGGTATTGAATGCGGATTAATCTTTTTGTGCATCGGCGTATAGTGTTGCCAGATTAAACGTCAGGCCATCGGTGATCGTTACGTTATGATCCCAGCCGTTCCGGATTACAATCTCATCAGCGGACTCAGACTCCCAAATAACGGGTATAGTTTCCGTGAAAATCCAGATTACTTTCTTTACGCCAAACTCATGAAGCTGGCGCGTTTTTTTTACAAAATATTCGTGCTGGTAATGATATTTACTTAGATCGGCCTTTGTATCAATTTCAATGACATAATCCGGAGCAATAGGCATGTACTTGTTCCATAAGGGAATTCCCTTTAAACGCGTCTTATCGTAGAGAGCAATATCACACGAACGCCATTTCTTTTTATCGATCTGCACACCCAGCTCACTTGCCAAAATTCGAAATTGGTTGTTGTATGGATGTGAAAACAGAAAACGTTGAATAATCTCAACTAAATAACTCTGCAAATAACTTGCGCCCATGATTGCTTCCGGTTCTTTGAGACCATTCAATACGTCGCGATAGCCCGCGTAGTATATTGGTTTGTCGTCCATTTCATAGACGAGCTGGCTCAACAAAAGTTGCCGTTGTCGCCGTTGTTCGGGCGTCATGGCTGCTTTCTTCGGTTTTGTAGTCTCCTCTACCGGCGTCATAGCGTTTTATTTTAGGCTAATATATAAACAAACCCCATATGAGACCTATATGAACGACTAACAAGCGTAGCATTTCCGTAGTTATGATAGAAATTTGAGAATGCACCCCCTGTCAGAATCTAATCAACAGGGCAAATTCCTTTCCGAAAATCGCCGTCTGTAGATTTTCTTTTAAGTACTTCCTGTACTTCATACCTGCACCTTTATTTTGAAGGCTGCTACCCGATAAAGGGTTTCAACTGATAGGAGCAGAATGAATCTTGGCAAATTCCACTTTAACTGATAATAAAGTAGCGAAGAGGCATTATACGCTTAGGCATTTTTACGGATATAGCAACATTTACAGCCTGCTAAACACGGTAAAAAAACAATTATGGAATCCGCTCATATTCGGGTATTTGCGTCTTGAAATAGTCGCTAACGTTGATAGATTTGCATTCTGTAACAATAGCGGCTGTTCTGTCGTTAAAATCTCTAGTTCTTCCTGCAAATAATTACTCTGTGAAAAGATGGATTGCTATCGGTCTCGTCGTTTTGGTGCTCGGCGGGATAATTGTGTATAATAAAGTGTTACACCCCGCTCCAGGGTCTTCACCCGGCGGTTCGGGCGGAGGAGGTGGTAAAGGCGGTTCTGAAGGAAAGGGGGGAGCAGGTGGCAAAGGCGGACAGGGCGGAGGAGGTCCAGCGAGCGTAAATGGCTTTGTCGTTATCTCCCAGCGACTCAAAGAAGATGTTGTTTCCAGCGGTTCCTTACTGCCTAACGAGCAGGTAGATATCTATCCCGAAATTTCGGCGCGTATCATCCAGCTCAACATTCGCGAAGGGCAGCCTGTAGCAAAAGGCGATTTGTTAGTAAAACTGTTCGATGCCGATTTACGGGCGCAGTTGCAAAAGCTTCAGGCGCAGGCCGACAATGCCCGTCGTACGGAAGAGCGGAACAAGCAACTGCTGGAACGAGGGGGTATTAGTCAGCAGGAATACGACATCGTAACGACTAATCTGCGATCGTCGCTGGCAGATATTGATCTGGTTAAAGCCAATCTTCAACGAACCGAAATTCGGGCACCCTTTTCGGGTATTATTGGTTTACGAAATGTGAGTGCCGGAGCTTTAGTGTCTCCCAATACGTTAATTGTTCGCTTACAGCAGGTATCATCGCTAAAGCTGGACTTTTCAATTCCTGAAAAATACGGTCAGTACGTACATCCTGGAAGTCAGATTTTGTTTTCCGTGGATGGAAGTGTGCAGCCTAGCCAGGCCGTTGTTTATGCCATTGAGCCGGGCGTAGAAGAACAAACGCGTAACCTCCGCATCCGGGCGCGCGTCAATAATGCGTCTATACGGTTTCGACCTGGTACGTTTGCCCGCGTTACGTTAACGGTTCAAAATGAGCAGAGTTTAGTGGTTCCGACACAGGCCGTTATTCCGCAAACGCGTACGAATCAGGTCATCGTTGTAAAAAATGGCAAAGCCGTTTTTAAAGATGTAAAAACCGGTCTTCGTACCGCAGGTACCATTCAGATTTTGTCTGGACTGCAACGGGGTGATACGGTGGCTACAACCGGTCTGCTGTTTCTAAAGCCCGATTCACCGGTTAAGGTTGGGAAGGTTATTACGATACCGGGCACTAGTCCCAAAATAGCCGCAAACTAAAACGTTAAACAGTTGTACAGTTATACAGGTGTCTGACGCATCCAAAACTCTATAACGCTGTAACTCAATCATGAGTCTACCCGAATTAAGCCTGAACCGGCCCGTGTTCGCGATGGTGATGTCGATTGTTATCGTACTGTTCGGTATCATCGGCTTCACCTTTCTCGGTGTTCGCGAATACCCGGCCATTGACCCACCCGTGATTTCGGTACGTACCAATTATACTGGAGCGAACCCCGAAATCATTGAATCGCAAATTACTGAGCCTATTGAAAAATCGCTTAACAGTATCGAAGGCATTCGAACGATCTCATCGAACAGTTCCTTAGGGGCCAGCACGATTACGGTTGAGTTTAACCTGGACGCCAATCTGGAGCAGGCGGCCAACGATGTACGCGACAAGGTATCGCAGGCTCAGCGACAACTGCCACAAGACATCGATGCGCCACCCGTTGTGACGAAAGCCGACGCTAACTCGGACCCGATTATTTTCATGAACGTGCAGAGCACGACACGTAGCGCCACGCAATTGTCGGACTATGCCGAAAACGTGCTTCAGGAACGACTACAGACCATTCCGGGCGTCAGCCAGGCTAACATTTTTGGCTTAAAACGCCAGGCGATGCGGCTTTGGATTGACCCGATTAAAATGTCGGCCTATCGCCTGACAGCACAGGATATTCAGACTGCTTTAACAGCGCAGAACGTTGAATTACCGGGAGGAAAGGTTTATGGCAATACGACTGAGCTGACGGTAAAAGCCGTAGGTCGGTTAACTACTGAGGATGACTTTAATAACCTGATTCTGCGGCAGACCAGTAACCAGATTATCCGTTTTAAGGATGTTGGCTATGCCTTGCTCGGAGCTGAAAATGAAGAAACAACGTCAAAGCAGAACGGAGCCGTCGGTGTAATTCTGGCGTTGATTCCACAGCCAGGTGCTAACTACGTGAGCATTGCTGATGAGTTCTACAAACGGTTTGATCAGTTAAAAAAAGATTTACCTGAAGACATCATCGTTTATGTTGGGACAGACCGAAGCATCTTTATCCGTCGGGCCATTGAGGAAGTGGGCGAAACCCTGCTCATCTCGTTTGTGCTGGTGGTACTGGTCATCTACCTGTTCTTCCGCGACTGGCTTATTGCGTTCCGTCCACTGATCGACATTCCCGTATCGCTTATTGGCGCATTCTTCATTATGTATCTGGCCGACTTCAGTATTAACGTACTGACGCTGCTAGGGATCGTACTGGCAACGGGTCTGGTCGTTGACGATGGTATTGTCGTAACGGAGAATATCTTCAAGAAGGTTGAAGAAGGGATGGATACCGAAACCGCAGCCAAGGAAGGTTCCAACGAAATTTTCTTCGCGGTTATATCAACATCTATTACCCTGGCTATTGTATTCTTACCCATCATCTTCCTCCAGGGATTTGTGGGAAGATTATTCCGTGAGTTTGGTATCGTAGTCGCAGGGGCCGTTTTGATTTCGGCCTTCGTTTCGTTGACGCTAACGCCTGTGTTGAGCGTAAAACTGACTAGTAAAAACCACGGTCGCTCCTGGTTTTATCGAAAAACCGAACCGTTTTTTAACTGGCTGGACGAAACGTACCGCGACTCATTGAATAGTTTCATGCGCAAGCGAGGTTGGGCGTTCGCAATAATCGGCGTCTGTTTATTGCTGATTTTAGGGTTGGGATCATTTCTTAAATCCGAGCTGGCTCCGCTCGAAGACCGGGGCCGTACCCGAATTTCAATCACCTCACCTGAAGGGACCAGCTTCGAAGCCCAATCAGCTATAACCGACAAGGTTCTGCAGTTCGTACTCGACTCGGTTCCGGAAAACAAGCTGGCCTTTAGTGTTGTAGCGCCTGGTTTTTCGGGAGCAGGAGCCGTGAATTCGTCGTTTGTGATGGTGAACATGACCGATCCAGCCGACCGAAAACGGTCTCAGCAGGAGATTGTCGACTACCTAACCAAGAACTTCAAAAAATTCAGCGAAGCCCGCATATTTCCCACACAGGACCAGACCATTCAGGTTGGTCGTCAGGGAGGAGGGCTACCGGTTCAGTTCGTTATTCAGAATCTGAACTTTGAAAAGCTGCGGGAGAAACTGCCAAAATTCCTGGATGAAGTCCAGAAAGATCCCACGTTCCAAAACTCCGATGTTGATTTAAAATTCAATAAGCCGGAACTGAACATTACCATCGAACGCGAAAAGGCAACGAATCTAGGCGTTTCGGTACAGGACGTAGCGCAGACGCTGCAATTAGCCTTGAGTAACCGTCGGTTGGCTTACTTCCTGATGAATGGAAAGCAGTATCAGGTAATTGGGCAGGTAGCTCGCGACGACCGGGACGCTCCCGTGGATTTGGCATCGTTCTACGTCCGCTCGAATGCAGGGCAACTTATTCAGCTGGACAATCTGGTTAAGTTTCAGGAGGTTAGTAGTCCACCGCAGGTATATCACTACAACCGATTTAAATCGGCGACAGTCTCGGCGGGTCTGGCTCCCGGCAAAACGGTTGGTGATGGCGTAGAGGTTATGCGGGCTATTGCCGCTCGTACGCTTGATGATACGTTCCAGACAGCGCTTTCTGGCCCCTCGCGCGATTACGCGGAGAGTTCGGGTAATACGTTATTTGCCTTCGCTCTGGCGCTGGTTCTGGTTTATCTAATCTTAGCGGCTCAATTCGATTCGTTTATCGACCCGTTCATCATCATGATTACGGTACCACTGGCGCTTGCCGGAGCCGTGTTCTCGCTATGGATGTTTAATCAGACGCTGAACATTTTCAGCCAGATTGGTATCATCATGCTCGTGGGTCTGGTCACGAAAAACGGGATTCTGATCGTGGAGTTCGCGAATGAACAGCGGCTGACGGGCAAGAATAAATTTGAAGCGGCTGCTGAGTCAGCGGCACTACGTCTGCGACCGATTCTGATGACAACTCTTGTGGCCGCTTTTGGCGCGTTGCCGCTTGCTCTGGCGCTTGGTTCAGCCTCAAAAAGCCGGATTCCGCTGGGTATCGTTATTGTAGGCGGTCTGATTTTCTCTCTCGTTCTGACGCTCTACGTAGTGCCGGTCATTTACACATACCTGACCCGCCGGAAGGATGTACAGCCCGAAAATCCAGGACCGAATCCTACGGAGAAACGACCGCTGCCTCAACCGGAAGGTCGTCCTACTGGCGATACCACAAAGCCTCAGGAGATGCAAGTACAGATATAGTATCAGTAATAGTACTAGTCGCAACAGGGGTGAATCTGAGTTACAGATTCACCCCTGTTCGTTTTTTAGTCGACTACGGTTGGTTAAAAATTAGGTGCTTTCTGCTTAGTTTACTAACAGGCCATTATCGCACAAACCAATGGTCGCTTTTTGACAACTCCATTCGCATGAAACGCTACGTATTACTTTTTCTTTTGATCGGCCATATGGCCATCGCCCAAACTCCTATTGACGTCAATAAAGAATTTGCCTTTGCGACTCAGCAGTATGGCCTTATGCTGAAGAGTCATCCCGACACGACCAAGTTTCCCCAGTCTACAAAGCCCGACGGGACGCCCGATGATCGAAAATCTGATTGGTGGTGTAGTGGTTTCTTTGGTGGTTCGCTCTGGTATCTATACGAACGTACCAATGATCCTGTCTGGAAAGAAGCGGCTCATAAATGGACAATGGCCGTAGCCAAAGAACAATACAATACCGGTACACATGACCTCGGCTTTATGCTGTATTGCCCGTTCGGCAATGGCTATCGACTGACCAAAAATGCGGCTTACAAACCGATCATGCTGACCGGTGCCAAGTCGCTATCGACACGGTTTGATCCAAAAGTTGGGGTCATTAAGTCGTGGAATAAATTTCAGACCTACAATTATCCCGTTATCATCGACAACATGATGAATCTGGAGTTTCTGTTTTGGGCCGCGAAAACTTCGGGGAACAAGGAATTCCGGGACATTTGCCTGACTCATGCCGACAATACGTTGAAAAACCATTATCGGCCTGATTATAGCAGTTACCACGTCATTTGCTATAATCCAGATGGTACAGTGGCTGCGAAGAAAACGGCGCAGGGTGCCGCCGACAATTCGGCCTGGGCGAGGGGACAGGCGTGGGGATTGTATGGCTATACGGTAATGTATCGCGAAACGAAAGATCCCAAATACCTGGCTCAGGCCCGGCACATTGCTGATTTCTATCTGAAACACCCGAATTTACCCGCCGACAAAATTCCGTACTGGGATTTCAATGCACCCAATATTCCGAATGAAGAGCGCGATGCATCAGCGGGAGCCATTACAGCCTCTGCCCTACTCGAACTCTGTACCTACGGTGGTCCTTCTGCTAAGACGTATTATCAGTCAGCCGTGAAGATGCTGGAGAGCTTAGCCAGCCCCGCCTACAAAGCGACTTTAGGCGAGAACAATAATTTTATTCTGAAACATAGCGTAGGTTCCAAACCACAAAAAAGTGAGGTCAATACGCCTATCGTCTATGCTGACTACTATTACCTGGAAGCGTTGCTACGTTATGATGCGCTGAATAAAAAGGGAAGCTTTAAATCTTAACTAACGATCTATTAGAACCCTATCCCACCTAGTATTCAGGCGAAAAAGCTGGTTTTCTGAACGTTAACTAAGCTTTGCCCACTCGAATTTCCATGGCGCAAGGCTTCAGCAATAGTTATGATCTGATCACCCAGCTTCCCTTGCTCGCCAATACCGGACTGGTTATAGGCCCGCTGGCGAAGGGGTTCCCAGGCGAAGAGTTCAGTCTTGGCATCGTAAATGCCCACCGGAATTCGTCTTGAATCCATCAAAAGCCGTTGCAGAAGTGATTCAGCCTCGGCCTGCGTTCGACAGCCAATATGATGAAAGTGCTCGTTGAGCAGATATAATACTGAAAAGCGTTTCATGTTGAGTATAATTTAATGACTAGAAATTGAGAGTATCCCCAACTCTTCAAGGTTGGTCCTTGCTGACGATCAAAAAATAGTGTATAGCAAAGAACCTCATTTTAAGAGAACGAAGTAAGTAAACGCACATCTGAACCGGCAAGCCTAACTGTGCGGTCCCAGTCACTACGTTTTCCCTTTCGCAGACCGTTAGTTTCAACGCGCAGGCAGCATTAGAATCAATAAAGGCTCAGTGCTGCTTGCTACGTGATAACCAAACCTTTATGCTGGTTCGTGAAATAGTAACAAAAATCGTTCAATTAGACCACTCAGCCTATGACTGAAAACGTAACAAAAAAAATACTCATCAGCCGAAGACATGATGAGTATCAGGTTTTACCACACTTACAATCTCTGTACAATAGGGAATGCCAACGCTTACCGCTTGATTTCGGTCTACCCAGGAAAACATATTTATGAAGACCTTGAAGTCGCTTTTGATCCTATTGATCGGGTTATTGGGGTGCTCAAAATCTACTCCTGATCCCGCTTTTAGCGGAGATACAAGTGCTGTGTTGAATGAACAGGCTTGGGGTGGCTTTTCGACTACCTGGCGAAACGGCATTACCAGTGACCCTAGTGGGGTTAATACGGTTAACCTCATTATCCAAAACAAGTTACCCTATCCAAAAGCCCGATTACAATCTCCTACCCTTTGTGCAGGGTATTGCGGAGATCAATCGCTTACATTTATCGGCGTACCTTTAGCTGTGGGGGTGTATACCGTCTCGACTCAACAATCCTGTTCAGCCAGCACAAATCAAGTAGGTGTAAGTTTTATGACATTAATTGGGGGCGATGTAATTCGAGATCAATACAAACCAGACTTAACCAGGAATGGAACGATCAGGATTACCAGATATGACCTGCAACGAGGTGAAATTGAGGGTACGTTCGAGGTTTCTTTACTCAGAGACAACAGTAGCCAGTCTACATCCGATGCGGCTGAGAGAGTCAATTTTAAGAATGGATTGTTTCAGGCTAAGTTACCTTAAGTATTGGTATAACCCTGGCATTTCACGGACTGCACTGGCATGGCTAGGTACAAACTATGCCAGCGCAGTTGTTATACCATTACTCTTGCTCCCGTCGGACAGACTGGACTGTGACAATGGTTGGAGCAGATTGGTAAAAATCGAACAGTACGCGGCCTAACAACTCATGACTAACCGCACTCAGGTGTTCAGGATCATTCGGCAGAAAATACTCTTCCCGAAGTTGAATAACCGAATCGGCATCAAAAACACTAAAAATCTGTTGATCAGCCTCTTCCAGCAGAATAGATCGGCTTTGTCTTTGCAGCCATCGGCTAACCCACGTTCGGTGTGGCAACGGGGTTAGTAACAATACATTATGACGATAAGGACGTAACTGCTTCAGTAAAGCCGATATACCCGCTAAACCATAGGGTGGCCAAACCATGGAGAGCAAGGCGGTTTTAAGCGCTTTTAAACGATTCAGAAACGTAACGTGGACTTTTGGTTTTTCCAGCGCCAGCGGATGAGGCAAAATAGGCATCGCTACCCGCGGCATACCCGACAGATCGTTTTTGGTAGACTGCAACAGGTTGTGATTGAACTGTAGGATGATGAGGTCATAGCGATCCAGAGGCAGTTGGGCCAGCGTCAATGCGATTTGTGGCATCGTCAAATGTGCGTACGCTTCAACCGAAATATCTTGTCCCGTCCGGCTAATGTGACGGATAAAATGCCCCAAATAGCTTAGTTTTCCACCCGACAGCCCATAGCCGTAGGTATGTTCATCACCAATCACTAACACTTTCATTGCACACCAATAAACGGGGTGAGTAAACCCATTTATTGCCTTTACGTTACGTTGCAGACAAATGTGGCAGTACAAATAAAAAAAGATAACTTGATAGAGGCCTGCAACGTTATAGGTTGGAAAAGCGTAGTGTCTTTGTAATCAGGATTGTTTACGTTAATCTGCCCGAACTTTGTTTTTCCGAAAATCGTCTACGTTCGCCGACAATGACTTACTGAGTGTCATTCGGGCTTGCCGCGCCAACGATCCGCGAGCGCAACGAACGCTGTTCAAACAATTTTTTGGTTACGCCAAAAGTATCTGTCTCCGCTACACATCGAGCGTCGAAGAAGCCGAAGATGTTCTGAACGAAGGGTTTCTCAAAGCGTTTCAGCATTTAGACAGCTACGATGAAACGTTGCCTTTCAAGGCCTGGCTACGAACAATTCTGGTTAACACTTCCATTAGCCACTACCGAAAAAATCACCGGCAGGATCAGCATAGTTCGCTGGAAATGGGAGAGCAGGTGGCGGTTAACGATGACATTGTCGATCAGATTGCCGCCGAAGAGATTCTGGCGTTAGTGCAGCAACTCAGCCCAACGTATCGAACGGTTTTTATGATGCATGTAGTGGATGGGTACAGCCTGCATGAAATCGCCGGAATTTTGAACCATAACGAAGCGACGGTGCGATCGAATTACGCGCGTGCCCGACAGAAATTGCAACTTCTCATCAAACAAGCCTACCACGCTAAGACTGGCTCAACAGCTACGATTCCATATCATGAAAACTGACCGATTTACCGATATTATCCGGCGAAAACTGGAAAGTATTCGGCCGGAGTTTACCGACAAAGATTGGGCGCGGATGCAGTCAACGCTCAAAGACGCTAACTTATACCAGCCTAACACCCCTGGCGCGAATAGCCCATTTTCAGGTGGTGTCTGGTCGGGGCAGTCATGGCTTCTGGCAGCTGCGTCTATCAGCACAGTTGCCTTAATCGCCTTCAGTATCTGGCAGCGGCAGGAAATCAACCAGCTCCGCCAGACAATCGGGCAACTGCATCCGAATGCTACAAAACAATCCGCACCAGTCCCATCGGTCTCGGGTTCGGATGTGATTCTGAACGAACGCGTACAGCCCGACGTAGTGCATGTGGATAAAACTACGTCCGCTCAAAAATCACAGGAAACAACGGCTTCAGCGAATCGGAACGAGAGTCAGGCCGTTCGTCCGGATACGGTTTACATTACTCGTTACGTTCCTGTACCATCACGAACAAGGGCAGACGTACGATCGGAGATACGTAGTGACGAGCGATTTAGTCAACATACGGAGACACCTCCGGAACAACGGTACGCTACTGATAACCCTACGGCTTCTCCGGTCATTACGCGTCAACCTACTAACCAGACTAAAAACCAACAAACGGAATCGTATGATGTATCCTCTACTCCTTCTGTTGCCAAGAATACCAATAACGAATCATCAGTAATCAATAAATCGACTAATACGTCTGTTAAACCGTCCAATACGCTTACAAACGAAAAAAATTCAATTGGTCAGACGAAGGGTGGGCGGAATCGGGAGACGAGACGTAACGACGTATTACCGTCAACTTCTGCTGATGATCAGGGAAACGTAGTAGCCAATACGAATGTCGGGGATAATAAAGCCAACCCAACTGAAACGGCGGGGACAACGAACGAGACCTCGGCGACCTACGAGACAATTGCCAGTTTGCCCTTATCGACTGAAGGTATAAACTGGGGAGCGGCATTGGCCCAGCGGGCGAAACGAATGCGTCCAGCCCGCACAACGGTAGTTAATGCAGAACCTGCCCAAACACAGGCGCAGACACCTGCCAGCCAGCCCGTGCAGCAGGTAGCAACTCGTTTCCGGGCGGGTGTGGGTGGAGAAGTTACCTCTCGTTTGTGGAGTGCAGGCGTCTTTACGGAAGTTTTACTTGGGCGGCACTGGACGCTGGGCGTCGGTCTTAGTCAGGCTACGTTCCTGAACCGATTTATTACTGAAGAAGATTTCAATGACCGCACCGAGCGCGATTTCCGAAAGGAATTTGCCCGTCCTAATGATGCCTGGCGGGATATTTTAAACATTGACACGCGACAAATACGGCTTCAGATACCGGTAAGTCTTGGCTATCGAATTCCGATTAATCAGAGTTTAACCTTCTTACCCACGGCTGGTATGTATTTAAACCTGACGAACTCAGAAAATATAACTTACTACTGCCGCGATATATTAAAACTGCCTTTAAAGCCTCAAGTACAGCGTGGGTTTGATGAGATAAATACGACCAGAAGTCAACCGGTTGCCCTCGTCAGCAATTTTGCCTTAACTACGGGGATCGAATGGCAACGTAGTCACTGGGTCGTACAGGCTAGCCCCGTGCTAAACATACCCATACAAAGTAACCAACAGCTGAAACAACCAGACCTCAACTGGCAGAAAAATACGACAGTTGGCTTGCGGGCCAGACTATTGTACCAGTTTTAATAGGCATAAACGTTGTCTAAAAAAAAGCATCAGTGGCTGACATAGGCGTGAAAACCTGCGTGTCAGCCACTGATGCTTTTGGACCTACTTATCTTTCGATTCTTATGACTTGCTTGATGCTACCCGCCAAATGCGGCCTGATGCGTCATCGGCAACCAGCATCGAACCGTCAGGCATCACGGTAACCCCGACAGGCCGACCATGCACATCTTTGTTATTTCCGGCCAGAAATCCTGTCAAAAAATCTTCGGGTTTTCCAGGCTTACCATCCTGAAACGGCACAAACACAACTTTATAACCTACGAGTTTCGAGCGGTTCCAGGAGCCATGTTGCCCAATGAAAGCACCGTTCCGGTATTTTTCAGGGAAGGCCGTTTTGTCGTAAAAAGCTAGTCCGAGCGACGCGGTATGTGATTCTAAGGGAACATCAGGGACGAGTGTCTTTTTGACCAGATCGGGGCGCTCACCTTTCCGACGTGGATCTTCGTTCGGGCCTAAATAAGCGTAAGGCCAGCCATAAAAGGCGCCTTCTTTCACACTGGTCATGTAGTCAGGTACCAGATCATCGCCCAGTTCGTCACGTTCATTAACAGCTGTATACAGAACTTTAGTAGTGGGCTGCCAATCCATCCCAACCGGATTTCGCAGGCCGCTGGCATAAATGCGCTCGCCGGTGCCGTCCGGATTGATTTCCAGGATATTCGCTCTACGTTTCTCGTTATCAATGCCGTGTTCAGCCACATTACTGCCTGAACCAACCGTGATAAAAATTTTCTTTCCATCAGGACTAGCCAGCAAATTACGCGTCCAGTGATTGTTATAACCACCAGCTGGCAAATCCAGAATCTTTTTTCCTGGCGCGGTTATTTTCGTCTGGCCCGGCTTGTAATCATAGCGCATCAACCCATCCGTATTGGCTGCGTAGAAATAGTCACCTAACACCAACATACCAAAAGGCTGATTCAAACCCGTAAGGAATACTTCTTTCAGGTCAGGTTTTCCGTCTTTGTTCGTGTCGCGAAAAAGCGTGATGCGGTTGGCACTGGCACCAGTCCGTTCCGACTTGTTTCGTCCTGTAACAGCATTGAGGGCTATATCTTTGGGTTTATCACGCTCAGTGTTGGCCTCGGCAACGAAAATATCGCCATTGGGCGCTACGTATATCCAGCGTGGGCTCGCCAGATCCCGGGCAAATTCCGTAACGGCAAATCCAGCGGGTGCCTTCGGAGTTTCCCCCTCAGACCAACCTGTTACGTTGCTAAAATTCTTGGCTGATTTGGTTGCGTATGGCGCAGGCAGCTCAATGGTTGTGTCGGCGGCAACAACCGATGTTTCGGTCTGGTTCGCTTCTTTTTTCTGGCTACAAGCCAGCATCGTTACAGCCAGCACAGTGGCTGACAGAGCAAATGTTGTTTTCATCGTTGAGTCAATTGTGTTTACGTGCTTTACCGATCGTTACGTGGCAAGCTGCTACGTATCAATCCTTGTTGATACACATAAACCTTCAACTCATAGATGAGCCGTTTAGTTACGGATTGTCTTTTTTAGCCGTTAATTCACTTCCCTGAATGGCCATGGTCAGTCCTGTTACCGCTTTTGTCGTAGCATCCCGAACAAACGTAATGATCGAACCATACGAACTGGTTGACTTATACGTATCTACTTTGGCCTGTTTAACCAGTTTATTTTTTCCATAGTCATCGGCAGCGCCATAGATCTCCCCCTTTTCGGCAGTGATAACGTATTTTTGAACAGGCGAACCACTGGCAAACGTGTATGAACCGGCATACGCTTTCGTTGAATCGGCAGACGAAGCTGGCGCTGACTGGGCGTTTGCTACGTTGACCAGCATCGACAAGCTGATCAGAAAAAGAAAGTTTACAAACAGTTTCATTGGTTGATAAGGGTTTATGGTTAGATAATACGTCTATCAGGATGTACCACGCCATTAAGAAGTTTTACAAGGTACGCGAAAATTTGGCGTACGGAATAGGCCCTTTGTAAAATACCTCGCTTACGGCTTTCATGTCGAAACGCCGATAGAAATCAGCCGCGTCCAATCGAGCGTCGCACCAGAGTGTCGTAGCACCTAAATGCCGGGCTTCGGTGATGATGTGTTTCATCAAGCGCGTACCGATCCCCTGTCGCTGACGGTCAGGATGGGCCGCAAACTTCCGAAAACGAGCCGCTCCATCGCTGACAAATAGTGAAATCACGGCAATTAACTTGTCATCCTCAAATGCACCAAAATGATGTCCTTCAGCATCATTTTCAACTTTTACGTAATCAAACGGCTTATCGGGCCAAAGCACTGAGTGACGGAGCGGATACGTCTGTTCGTGAGCGATAGAACGGATGGCAACCATAGGTCAGTTCTGAAATTAAAATGGCAGTTTTCCTAAATCGACATTCCCGCCGGTTAAAATAAGACCGATTTTCTGCCCTGCAAACTGGTCCTTATGTTTCAGGACTACAGCCAGTGGGACCGCACAGGATGGCTCGATAATGATTTTCATCCGCTCCCAAACCAGTCGCATGGCGGCAATAATTTCTGCGTCCGAAACGGTTAAAATATCAGCGACATGTTCACGAATAATCGCCAGAGTTCGCTCACTGAGCGTGGTCATCAGGCCATCAGCAATGGTGTTGATATAGGGGGCTTTCTCAATCCGTCCACTGTGGAACGATAAAATTGCATCTGCCGCGCCTTCAGGTTCTCCGGCAACCACGCGCGTTGCTGGCGACAGGTAATGTGTCGTCAGCGCTGTGCCACTCAACAGCCCTCCCCCGCCAACGGGCGCTAAAATTGAATCGAATGGTCTGGTCCGGCGTTCCGGCTCAGTGCCGTACTTCTCCATCCCGGCATCCTCAATCAGTTCTTTTGTCGCGGTTGCCTGCCCGGCGATGACGCGATCATCATCGAACGGGTGGACCAGCACCGCACCCGTTCGTTCGATCACATCACGGACGCCCTGTTCTCGGGCTTCAAGGGTTGGCTCACATTCAATCACTTCGGCACCGTAGCCCAACACAGCCGCCTTTTTGACATGCGGGGCGGTACGTGGCATAACAATGTAAGCAGGTAAGCCAACCTGTCGGGCGGCAAAAGCCACTGCTTGCGCATGATTCCCAGACGAGTGCGTTGTAATGGCCTTACCTTCTTTATTGGCCGCTACCTGCAGCACGGCATTTAAACCGCCCCGTGCTTTAAAAGCACCGATTTTCTGGAAGTTTTCACACTTAAAAAATAGCTTAGCCCCGGCCAGTTCGTCGATGGTCTGATTGGTCAGAACGGGCGTCCGATGAATATATGGCCGGATTCGGTCGTGAGCTTGCTGAATGGTCTCGAAAGAAATCATTGGGTACGTAGTAGTCGAATGGTGGCAAATTACGAAGAATTTCTCCTTCAGGCTTGTACGGCTTGTTTTGCACAGAGTCTAAATCCGCTACAAGACAAGCCCGAATCCATAAAGGTGGCCGAATTAGTCATGAGTATTTTCGACGTAGCAGTCTGCTTTTACGTAACGGAAAGCGGTCTTTGGCTGCCAGTCCTCATTGTCAAACCTATTCTGTTATGACCTCCAATCGTCGTTCGTTTTTGAAACAAGCTGCTGTTTCGCTGGCGGGTATGGCCGTTTTTCCAACTGCTTTTGCCGAAACTCCTCCTAAAAAAATGTGGTTCGATATTTCGCTGGCCGAGTGGTCATTGCACAAAGCCCTGTTCGCTAAGAAAATCACGAATCTGGATTTTCCCGGCATCGCCCGTAAAGAGTTCGATATCAGTATTGTTGAATACGTCAATCAGTTCTTCAAGGACAAAGCGCAGGATAAAACGTATCTGAACGATCTGCTTACCCGTTGCAAAGACAATGGCATTACCAATCACCTGATCATGATTGACGGTGAAGGAGATATGGCTTCACCTGATGCGACCAAGCGCGCGCAGGCTATTGAGAATCACCACAAATGGGTCGAATGCGCGAAGTATCTGGGTTGTAAAACCATTCGGGTAAACGCAGCCGGACAGGGCACCGAAGAAGAAATGGCCAAGGCTGCGGTCGAGAGCCTCAGCAAATTAGGTGAGTTTGCCAAAACCATGACTATCAATGTGATTGTTGAAAATCACGGCGGTCCTTCCTCCAACGGGAAATGGCTATCGGGCATTATGAAGCAGGTAAATATGAAAAACGTTGGTACGTTACCTGATTTCGGCAATTTCTGCATTAAGCGTGGCGAAGGGCACTCCTGCCTGGAAGAGTACGACCGCTACCAGGGCGTGAAAGAACTGATGCCGTATACCAAAGGGGGCGTCTCAACGAAGTTCTACAACTTCGACGCGAACGGCAACTGCGTCGAAACCGACTATACCCGCATGTTGAAAATCGTGAAAGACAGCGGTTTTAAAGGCATAGCCGGTATCGAATATGAGGGTGATACGTTGGACGAATACGAAGGAATCCGTAAATCGAAAGCCTTGCTGGAACGTATGGGCCCAATGGCGTAGGGCGTTAACGCTAATCTGAAATCATAACTTCTAAACAGAACAGGCTTGGCACTTTGCCAAGCCTGTTCTGTTTAGAAGTTATGATTCGTTATTGATCATCTTCTTATCTGATTTAGTCAGTAATTTCAATAAAAACGGATTACAGTTACCCATTTATCCCATCAGGAACTCGGTATTTCAGCGTTTCAATACGTTCAACGTTCGTATTTGGGAAGGTGTGCTGATCCGTAGTAGGTATAAGCCCGATTCCTGCTGGCCTATTCCTACATCTTCCGAATGGTGTGGCTGATCCAGCTTAATCTGTCGATCGATAACTGTTCGCCCCATTACGTCAACCAACCATAACCGAACGGGTTGATCGGTATCTCCCTCAATATCGACTGTAAATTTTTCTGAAACGGGATTGGGGTAAATCCTCGCCCTCAGGGTTACGTCCAGCCTGGACGGTGCTGCCACGCGAGCGGGAGAATTTACCGGACACAGCGCCCGTATATCAAACAAAGCTGTTACGGTTAATCCATTCTGACGGGCGTACAGCGTAATGGGTTTAGCATCGGCAGCCGTGCGCAATTCCGTATCGACAAACTGGTTGGGATTTGTTGTCCAGCTGGTTATGCCGGGCGCCATGTATTCAATCAGCGTATTGTTCCCCCCGCTTGTCTGGAACGTAAAAGCACCACTTTGGCAATTATAGAGCGGAGTGATCAGCTGTAGCCCGCCGTTCATGGGCGGTTGACCCACCGGACACAGCGCCCGTATGTCGAACAAAGTTGTAACAATCACCCCGTTCTGGCGAGCGTATAGCACAATGGGTTTAGCATCGGCAGCTGTCCGAAGTTCAGTATCCACAAACTGGTTTGGATTAGCTGTCCAGCTTGTTATACCAGGAGCCATGTATTCGATAAGTGTGTTGTCGCCCCCACTCGTCTGGAAGATAAATTGGCCGGTTGTACAGTTGTAGATTGGTGCAGTAAGCACCAGAGACTGTGGTCCAACCGGTGCAGTATCTACTTTATAAAGCTCGACACCTGTAGCAGGATCATTGTGTGTGTAAAAAAGCGTGCCGTTGACGTTTGTTAGATTGTAGGTAAAATCAGATGACATGACAACGCTTGATGCCGTACTGGAAGTAGGGTCCGTCTTGTAAATCGACTTTTGCGCACTGACAAAATAAAGCGTTCCGTTCACATTTGTTAGATAGCTCGGCGCAACTGCATCCGTTATTTTTACCGTACCAGCTCGCGTACCATCCGACTTCCAGAGATTACCGGCAAATACGAAGTATAATGTTCCATTTACATTCGTTAAGTCAGACGGTCGAGCAGCCTGAGCGGACGTAGCGTCATAGGGGATGTCGTTGCTAAGCGGATTATCATTGGAAGATTTTCTGAAGGACCCAAAGAAACTGGCATTAGGATAATCGGGTCCGTTTGATTTGAACAAGCCCCAGTATATGCCCGTTCCAGCCCTTACAACACTGTTTGTGTAATACAGCGTACCATTTACATTCGTCAGATTAGCCGCATCTGCCGCTTCAGCCGGATTCCCGATTCCATCGTTCACTTTTACCGTACCGGCAGCCGTGCCATCTGATTTCCAGAGCCGATACGTATTCGTTGACGATTCATCGGCGGCAAAAAAGAGCGTTCCGTTGACATTAATCAGGTTCCGAATTTTTGTGTTTTCTGTACTGGACGTAATTGTTTTTACTAATGTCGTCGTGGCTTCCGTACCATTCGATTTATAGAGTCCTCCTGCGTATATGAAATAGAGCGTCCCATTGACATCCGTTAGCTGCGAAATTTTGGGATAAGCTGGCGCTTCGGACGAATAATACTTGATCCGCCGGGTGCCGGGCGAACTGGTACCGTTTGATGTAAACAGCCCTGTGTAGCCGAATCCACCCAGCGCCAGCGTATTGGAGTAATAGAGTGTACCGCCCACGCTGGTCAAATTAGCAGGGTCTTTACTCTCTGCTTTGTTCGTCTGACCATCCAGCAGTTCTACCGTGCCAGCAGCCGTACCGTCCGATTTCCAGAGTTCTCCAACTACACCGAACCCAGTCGCTACCCTGGCGCTGAAAAATGCAGTTCCATTTACATTCGTTAGATACTTAACCTCACCATCAACAGCATCCGGCCCGATGTCTTTGACAAGTGTTGTACCCTGTTCCGTGCCGTCCGATTTCCAGAGTTCCTTCCCATGCACACCATCATTAGCCACAAAATAGAGAACTCCGTTGATGTTAATAAGCTGCTCTGGCGTTGATGAAGCAGCGCCAGAGCGAATGTCCTTGACACGAGTTTGGGCATTGACGACAAGACTACCCAAAACAAACGGCCACACAAGTAAATTACCTAATTTTCTGTAGAGTATTTTCATAATGAGAGGATTCGTTTAACGAGCTGCAATCAATCTGCGGCTCAGCCTCTTAAAGGTGAAAATTCTACAAAAATTTCTCTGCAAAAATTGAGTAATCGGTATATTATTATGAGACAACGTTTTTCAAACGTTACTTAATGGCTCCCATGCCGCCGTCTACGCTGATCACCTGGCCCGTGATCCAGCTAGCCTGATCAGAGAGCAGATAAGCCGCCATGCTGGCTATATCGTTTGGGGTGCCAATCCGGTTCAGGGGATGGCGTTTGGCCCCTGACTCCCGCTTTTCATCACTACTTAGCAGGGTCTGCGCTAAAGGTGTATCCGTGAGCGAAGGCGCGATGGCATTGACCCGAATGTTGATCGGCGCGAATTCGGCAGCCAGCGACTTGGCTAATCCTTCTACTGCCGACTTGGCCACCGATACCGATGAATGTAACCCCATTCCTAACTTAGCCGCGACCGTGCTGAAGAGAACAACGCTGCTCCCCTTTGCGTTTTTTAGCGCTAAGTAAGCAGCATGAATAGCACCAACTGCACCCAGCACGTTGATTTCCAGATCAGACCGGTAATCGTCGATGGTTAGCCGATGAAACGGTTTAAGATTAATGCTACCCGGACAATAGATCAGACCGTGTAATACGTCAGGAAGTTGCGTCAGTGCATCAGCCGCGGGTGTTTGCAATACGTCCCACGTCATGTGCGTAGACGGGAGGTCTTCGGGTGGGCGTCGACCTGCAGTAAATAGATTAGCGCCCTGTTCCTGAAGCTGTTTGGCCAGTGCGTAACCGATGCCCGAGTTACCACCAATAATCAATATGTTTTTGTCTTTCATAACGAACGTCCGCTTTACGATTGAAAGCTTCTGACCTTATGTCGGTCATGTAGCTGCAATTGTAAAGCGGACGTTCAACTAAATTGTTACGACCGATTAGGCAACGTAACGTAATAACTCCTGCCGGGTAGCTTCTTCTTCGAACTTACCGCTGTACGACGACGTAACGGTCGAGCTATTCAGATCGCGAACCCCCCTCGTGGATACGCACAGGTGTTTAGCGTCGATAATGACAGCTACGTCATCTGTTTCCAGAACATGTTTCAGTTCTTCGGCGATCTGCACCGTCAAGCGCTCCTGCACCTGGGGCCGTTTACTGAAATACTCGACGATCCGGTTCAGTTTCGATAAGCCAATGACTTTTCCACTTGAGATATAAGCAATATGCGCCTTACCCAGGATGGGCACAAAATGGTGTTCGCAATACGTCTGAACGGTAATGTCTTTCTCGACCAGCATCTGGTTATACCCAAACTTATTGTCGAACAACGTTGGCTCAGGTTTATTGGCGGGATTCAAACCGCTAAACACTTCCTTTACGTACATTTTCGCAACGCGCCGGGGTGATCCTTTCAGGCTGTCGTCGGTCAGATCGAGGCCCAGAATGTTCATAATTTCCCGGAAATGTTCTTCGATCAGGTCGATCTTAAAATCATCGTCGAGCGCAAAGGCATCAGGGCGCATGGGCGTATCAATAGACGTAGCGCCATGAGCGTCGCCGATTTCGTCAACCAGCTCGTCTGTACACTGACAATCCCGGGAATGGCCGTTTTTAGGGTTGCCACTATACGAAGCCCCTTCGTTAAGCAGGTCGCTGCTAGACGGGGTATTCGACGAAGTTCCGTTCAGTTTCATACAATCGAATTTTAAGATCCAAGCTCTCGCTCAGTTGATTACGCAAAATGGTATAGATAACGATGGCGATGTTTTCGGCCGATGGATTCAGATCGGCAAATTCCTCGGTATCCAGATTCAGATTTTTATGGTCGAACCGATCCGTTACGTGTTCCTTGATCAGATCGCCCAGATGCTTCATATCAATGACATAACCCGTTTCGGGATCAATCGTCCCGGTTACCTGTACAATCAGGTCATAATTATGCCCATGAAAATGTGGATTATTGCATTTGCCGTACACACGGGCATTTTTTTCATCTGACCAGTTTGGATTATTCAGACGATGAGCGGCATTAAAGTGTTCCTTTCGAAACACGGCAACCCGTGGAGCTTCAGCCCGGAGAGTATTCATAGGTACGAATCGAAAAATCCTCAATCAACCTGTCGTTACAAAGTTTGTGTACAACACAGGCAGACAGCAGAGCGTGTAGCTAATACGCTCCTTTGTGTGTAGTCATTCGCGGGTATAACCCACATCATACTGGTTTCGTTCACTAAAAGCAGCGGGGAAAGGGCATTGGGTATCGATAGGAAATGGCGCGGGGTAGAGTGCCTTTTTGCACAAAACAATCTTCCCCCTGCCCCCTACTTTCCCTGCTTATAGCCTACCCCACGCTTGTTCCGCACTCCGAGCAAAACTTTTGACCTGCTTTGGTTTTAGCTCCGCAGTTAGTGCAGAATTTTTCCATGGTTTGCGATGGAGCATTCGGGGTACCGCAGGATGGGCAGAATTTATCGGTTGAGTTCAGTTTACCACTGCATTGTAGGCAGGTACTCACTGCCGTGCGGTTTGTAAAGTCAACCTGACTTGTATAGTCGACCTCACGGGTTTTCTGCCGGATTTGCTCCGAAGTGGCCAACGCCTGCTGAGCCGCCAGTTCTTCCCCTTCGTCGGGGGCGCAGCTTTCGCAAAGACCAGCGCTGGCGTTCCAGCATACATCCGGGCATACCCATTGTCCGCACCGTGTGCACTGATGAAAGTGCGTTTTTCCTTCCTGTACTGCTTTTTGCAGAGCTTCATCGTGCGCTTTGCCGCCAATAGCCCGCTGCATCTGGCGAGTGGCATTGCCAGCCTCATAAAAAAGGCCACCGAACAGGCTCCCCGCTGCACTGAGCAGCTCGCCAGCGATACCTAAGTTATTCGACTGAAAATGTGACATATGGCCGTTGCCACACTTATCGCATCGGAAAGAAAACTGAAACCCCTTATCGGTAGAGAGGTCGTCATAGTTACGGACGAACTGAATCATGGTCTAATCCTCGATCTATTTTTTTGGATTCAGGACTAAAAATAGAAAAGAAAGTGTTCGCATCAGAAAGGTTTGTATTCCCCATCATCTACTCATACCCGACGGCGCTCATTCAGCCTCATGAAACGTTTCAAAATCATCATGTTATCGATAGTTCTTATTCTAGTTGCCGTTGCTGCAGGCATTGTCATTTTTATGCAGCAAAATGTCTTTGGTAGTAACCCGGCCGCAGCCCGGCTCGACCGAATCCTGAAATCAGCTCATTACCGCGACGGCGCGTTTCAGAATCTGGAACCAACAGCCGTTATGCGCCAGGATGCGTCTTATCGGGATATGCTCAATGACTTTTTTAATAAGCCCAAAGACAACACCCCTCCCCGACCCATCCCGTCTGTACAAACCGACTTAAAAGCGCTGACCGACGAAAAACCGACGATTGTCTGGTTTGGGCACTCCTCCTATCTAATCAAATCGAAAGGCGTTACCATCCTGGTCGATCCGGTTTTTAGCGGAAACGCATCGCCCGTATCGTTTTTTGGCAAAGCATATCCGGGCTCGAATACCTACGGCGTTGACGATATGCCGGACATTGACATGTTGGTTCTTTCCCACGACCATTACGATCACCTCGACTACAAAACCATTACGCAGCTTATTCCCAAAGTCAAAAAATTCTACACCGCTTTAGGGGTAGGTGCCCACCTCGAACGCTGGGGTGCTACACCCGACCAGATTGTGGAATTAGACTGGTGGGATAGCCATTCTGTAGCATCCGATATTACGTTAACGGCAGTTCCGGCACGGCACTTTTCGGGACGATCGATTGCAAGAGGAAAAACGCTCTGGACGGCTTTTGCATTAAAACTACATGGTTACTCAATTTTGCTCGGAGGTGATTCCGGCTACGGAAAGCACTTCCAGGAAATCGGAACCAAGTACGGCCCCTTTGATCTGGCCATTCTCGAATGTGGTCAGTATGGCAAAGACTGGCCTAGTATTCACATGTTTCCCGAAGAGATTCCTACTGCCGCGCGTGACTTGCAGGCTAAAACGGTTTTACCCGTTCACTGGGCGAAGTTTTCGCTTTCTAACCACTCCTGGAATGACTCAATCAAACGACTCACGAAAGCTGCTCAGGAGAAAAATCTCGACGTAACGACGCCCCAAATTGGTGAGCCGCTGGTGGTTACTTCACATTATCCACGAACCGTCTGGTGGAATTTTTAAGTAATGCTTTTTCGTTGCGCCAAACATTCCTAAAAAGCGAATGATTGTGAGTGTATGTTTTTCAGGCTGAAATCGCGTTCTTTGGTTGACAAACTGTTTACACGTAGCCTACACTCATGCAAACGCCTACTCGACGTCAGTTCATTCGTACAGCCGCTATTACGGGCGCTGCTACGTCCGTTTTCCCAACTATTCTGACCGGTGCGAAACCACCGGAATCTAAAGTTCGGCTTGCGTTTATTGGTGTTGGATCGCGGGGACGTAGTCATGTCAGTCAGGCGCTTTTTCGCGACGATGTCGAGATAATAGCCATCAGTGATCCCGATCCCGACGCCATCAGCCGAACCAACGCGATGATTACGAAAGCAGGTCGGAAAGCGCCGGTAGCGTATACAAAAGGCGATGAATCGTTCCGGGACATGCTCAAGCGTGACGACATCGACGGGGTTGTGATTGCTACGCCCTGGGAATGGCACGTCCCGATGGCCGTGGCGACCATGCAGGCCGGAAAATACGCCGGTGTGGAGGTTTCGGCAACTGTTACGTTAAAAGAATCCTGGGATCTGGTGAATGCGTTTGAAAAAACAGGATCACCCTGCATGATCCTGGAAAACGTATGCTATCGGCGCGACGTACTGGCGGTCCTGAACATGATCCGAAAGGGCATGTTTGGTGAGATGACCTATGCGCACTGCGGATACCAGCACGACCTGCGAAATATTAAGTTCAACGATGGTAAGTCAATTGGGGGCGTTGGGGCCGAATTTGGCGCGAAAGGCTATTCAGAAGCCCACTGGCGCACTCAGCATTCCGTTGACCGTAACGGTGATTTGTACCCAACACACGGTTTGGGACCCGTAGCACACTGGCTCAACATCAACCGAGGCAATCAGTTTGTGCGACTGACCAGCATGGCCACCAAGAGTCGGGGACTGCACAAGTACGTAGTGGATCACGGAGGCGAAAACCATCCTAACGCCAAGGTAAATTTCAAACTCGGCGACGTAGTGACGACGATGATTGAATGCGCCAATGGCGAGAACATCGTCATCATTCACGATACGAATTCACCCCGCCCTTACTCGCTGGGGTTTCGGGCGCAGGGCACGCAAGGCATCTGGATGGACGACAATGATATGATCTATCTGGAAGGCACTAGTTCAAAACCACACCAGTGGGAGCCCTTTGCTACGTATCAGGAACAATACGACCATCCGCTCTGGAAACGGCACGCCCAAACAGCCGAGAATGCGGGCCATGGTGGTATTGACTTTTTTGTGCTTCGGGCGTTTATCGAGTCAGTCAAATCGAAAACGGCTCCTCCAATTGATGTGTATGACGCAGCCGTCTGGAGTGCCATCAGCCCATTGTCAGAAGAGAGTATTGCCAAAGGCAGCAAAGCCGTTGATATTCCTGATTTCACCCGGGGGAAATGGAAGACAAACAAACCAATTTTTGGCTTGACAGACGTCTATTAACGGGCAATTGGCGATTATTCGATTTCTATTCTTACTTTGTAAAAAATTTTATAAATCACTTATCCTTCATTTGCCTTTAACGCACGTATCAGCCAATGACCCCGACTGCTCCGCCTAAAACCCAGAATTATATTGGCCCGTTACTTATTATCGGTGTACTCTTTTTCATTTTCGGCTTCGTTACGTGGGTAAACAGCGTGCTGATTGCGTTCTTCAAGCAAGCCTTCAGTCTGACGTCATTTCAGTCGACGTTAGTTGCTTTTGCTTTTATGATTTCCTATGCAGTTATGGCAATTCCATCATCAGCGGTACTAAAACGTACCGGCTTTAAGAATGGAATGTCACTGGGCTTACTGACAATGGCCGTTGGTACGTTGATTTTTGTTCCTGCCGCCAAGTCGGTTTCGTATCCTCTGTTTCTGATAGGCTTGTTCATCATTGGCATTGGGCTAACGGTATTGCAAACAGCTTCGAATCCGTACGCGACGATTCTTGGACCACGCGAGAGTGCCGCCCAGCGTATCAGTTTTATGGGCATTGCCAACAAGCTGGCGGGTATTCTTAGCCAGGTCGTGTTTGGCGGACTCCTGCTTTCTGGAGCGAACGAAGCGGTTGGTGCGGCTTCGCTCGAAAAAGTTGTAACGCCTTATCTGATTCTGACCGTTGTGCTGGTCGTTTTGGCGGGACTAGTTCGCTATTCAAATCTACCCGAAGTGTCTGAAGAACAGGACGACGTACCTGCCGATACGTCTGCCATTCACGACAGTGTGTGGCAGTTCCCTAATCTGGTTCTTGGCGTACTGGCGCTGTTCTGTTACGTCGGTGCCGAGGTAATTACCGGCGATTTAATCATCAGCTATGGACAAGCCATTGGTTTCAGCAATGACGAAGCGAAGAACTTTACTACGTATACACTGGTTGGCTTGCTGGCAGGCTATCTACTGAGTATCATCGCTATTCCCCGCTTTATTACTCAGCAAGCTGCTTTACGGTATGGCATGATTCTGGCACTGATACTGACGGTTGGCGCACTGGTAACGGACGGATTTGCTTCGGTTTTGTGCATTGCTTTACTAGGTTTTGCTATTTCGCCCGTATGGCCCGCTGTCTGGCCGCTGGCGCTGAATCGACTTGGCAAGTTCACCAAACTGGGTTCCGCATTATTAATTATGGGGATTTCAGGGGGGGCTCTGTTACCGCTGGTACATGGCTACCTGACCGATGCGGTTAGCCCAAAAATGGCTTATTCGCTGCTGTTACCGCTGTTTGGCTTCATTCTCTACTACGCCGTATCGGGCCATAAGAAAACGAGTTGGTAATTAATTTCTAAACGCGAAGGGCATTAACGTTTCACGGAGCGCGTACTATGTTTTATTTTGCGTCTCTGGCGATTTCTTTGCCCCATTGCGTTTATTTATGATCGTATCAACACCAGGCCGTATCTGCTTATTCGGTGAACATCAGGATTATTTAGGATTACCGGTCATTGCCGCTGCGATTTCCCGCCGAATTCAGATAACAGCGCAGTCAACCGGACAGCCGGGCTTTCGGCTGAATCTGCCTGATATTCAGAATTCAGTCAGCATTGAGTTCGACGGTTCACCACTCACGTATCCGCAAATCCGTGATTATTTCCGCTCGGCAGTTAACGTACTGCTGCGGGAGGGCTTCACGTTTTCGCGAGGAATCGAGGGGGAAGTGCGCGGCAACATTCCGATCAATTCGGGAACGTCGAGTTCGTCGGCTCTGCTTGTTACGTGGCTGAACGTATTGACGCAACTGGCCGACCAGCCCCGGCAACTTTCCCGCGAAAAACTGGCTGAACTTGCCTACGTAGCCGAAGTGCTGGAATTTGGCGAACCAGGCGGTATGATGGATCATTATTCAACCGCCGTTGGCGATGTCATCTATCTGGAGTCGACCCCAATTATTGCGTTGCAGGAATTACATCCTAAACTGGGTACGTTCGTTCTCGGCGACTCGCAGGAGCCTAAAGATACCATTGGTATTTTAAAGCGGGTTAAACTCGGAATGCTCTCGATCATCGAGCGTTTGAAAACTATTAATCCTGCTTTTTCGCTCCATTATTCTACCCTCACTGAAGCCACAGAGTTCAAAGATATCCTGACGAAAGACGAGTACATACTACTAAAAGGCAATCTGGCTAACCGTGATATTTTACGGGAAGCCCTTTCTGTTCTGCAGGCGCCAATGGGTCTGGATCACCAACGATTTGGCCAATTGCTGACCGACCATCAGACAAACCTTCGCGAAGCACAACGAATTAGTACCCCTAAAATAGATCGCATGCTGGAGGCTGCTTTAAATGCGGGTGCTTTAGGAGGTAAAATCAATGGTTCGGGTGGAGGAGGTTGCATGTTTGCCTACGCGCCAAACAAACCAGAGAACGTAGCGGAAGCTATTGAATGCGAAGGCGGAAAAGCCTATGTCATTTCAGTTGATACAGGAACAACAGTTACGTCATGAGGTTGAGGTACCACGGACTTTAGTCCGTATTTCATAGCCTGAAACTTATACGGACTAAAGTCCGTAGTACCATTTCCGTGGTATCCTTATTGTGTATTAGCCGCCCGTTGCGCAGGGAGCCAGGACGTGAGCACGGTAATCAGCACAACCAACACGACCGTTAAACCAATATCGGTAAACTGAAGCCGAACTGGATACGCGTCGATAATGGAGCTGACCATTCCCATACCAATAAGGCCGTACTTTTCCTGCAGGACACATAACGTAACGCCCAAAACCAGTCCGGTAAAGGCCCCAATCAAGGCAATGAGCGTCCCTTCGGTCAGGAAAATTCGACGGACCATACCTTTAGTAGCGCCTAGAGCAAACAAAATCCGGATGTCCGCTTTCTTCTCGATCACCAGCATCGACAGCGTAAAGAAGATGTTGATCGAAGCAGCCAGAATGATGAAGGCAAGCGTAATGGCTACCAGCAGTTTCTCGACGTAAATAGCCCGGTAAAGGTCGACGTTCAGATCATCGCGACTTTGTACCAGTACGTTATCCCCGGCGGCCGCCTGTAGCGCTTTCTTCACTCCGTTCTCGTTTGTGCCGGGGTTAAGCTGAATTTCAAGACTCGTGACCTCATCTTTTCCATAACCGAACAAATCCCGCGCAACCGTCAAGGGCGCCAGAACGAAATTATCGTAGCGGGACTCGATAAAGAACACGCCCGACACGGTCAGCGTCTCCCGATTAAACGCATCCGGGTTAAGTACGCTCATCGTCTGACCGCTTTTGGGATATAAGATTTCCAAAGGCGTTAGAATATCGACCGGCGACACGCTTAAATCGTTCCGTATACCTTCGGCGATGATGGCGTAATTAACCCCGTCCCGACGTAACAACCGCTTGCCTTCGAGCATTGCCGAATCGAGTTGCTGCCGTTGCAGGTAATTGTCATCGACACCTTTAAGTTTTATTACTGTCTGCGCACGGACGTATCTCGCCAGTGCATTATCCTGGGCTACAGGCGTCAGTAAACTAACACCAGGTGTCTGACGCAACCGGCTAAGCAAGGTGGGCGTAGCCAGAAACCGCTTGCCTTGCTTTGGCGAGATCGTCATATCAGCCTCGAACGTCTTGAATATCTGTCGGTTCAGCTCTTCCATCCCGTTAAAAACGGACAGTACCACAATCAAAGCCATTGTGCCGACGCCAACACCGAGCATCGACAGAATCGACAGCCAGCTGATGAAACTACGCTTCCTGCGGGAGAAAAAATATCGACGGGCAATCCAGGTAGGTAGGTTCATTCTTACTTGTGCATGCGTGCATGAGTACGTGAGCAAATGAGCGAATAAGGATTTGCATCAGTTATTCGCTCATTCGCTTACGCGCTCACTCACAATTTACTCATTATCTTCATCTTCTACCGGCGCGGGAGGGATTTCAAGACCAGCGAAGAGTTTATCCATTTTATCGGCGTATTCGGCTGTGTCATCCAGGTAAAAACTCACCTCAGGCACAATACGTAGCTGATGCCGAACGCGGTCACCGAGATGTTGCCGGATCACTTTGCTTTTTTCCTGAATGCTATTCAGTAACAACTCCTTATTTTTGGTAGCCAGAAAACTCAAATAAACGCGGGCTACGCTTAGGTCGGGCGAAACACGCACGCTGGTAACGGTGATAAATGCCCCGTTGAACAAGTGTGGTACGTCGCGCTGAAAAATCTCACTTAAATCTTTCTGCAGCTGGCGCGCAACCTTTTGCTGTCGTTTCGATTCCATACGATTACTACTTAATACTTCATTGAACGGGCAATCAGGCGAATAGTTTATAGTCCGTTATCCTGATTTTTCATCTGCCAACCTTTAGGCTGACTTTCCCGATCACTCATTCTGCAAATATCCATCCATTTTTCCGTTCTGCCGAAATTGCCTGTAATTTTACAAGTGATTATTACCGACTGTTAACGATCAACTTGTTTTGCTACGTTTCTTTCAATCGTATTTTCCCTACCAATACGTTTTCCTGTTAGGGCTACTGGTCCTGATTCGATTGCCCTTGCTGCTGCATCCCTTTCCGTTGCTGATTCCAGAACTGAACTGGATGGTTGTCGGCGAACAGATGAGTCAGGGAAATTTGCTCTACCGCGACATCTGGGATAGCGTGAGCCCACTCTCCGCACTGGTTTATTGGGGCATCGATAGCATTTTCGGACGCTCACCACTTATCCTGCACGCAGCCGCTACGTTGGTATCGGTCTTTCAGATTGTGTATTTCAACTATCTGACGAATGGCCGCGATCTGTATCCGGATCGCTCGTTCTGGCCAGGTCTGATTTACATGTTATTTATGCATCTCTCGTTTGACTGCCTAACGCTCTCACCGGTCTTGATGTCGACGAGCTGGCTGCTTCTGGCGTTTGGCACACTCATCCGGCAAATGGATCGCCGGGGCGCTACGGACGAGGTATTTGAAGTAGGCTTTTACATTGGTATCGCTGCGTTGTTTTACCTGCCATCGGCCTTGTTTATCCTCTGGGCCATTGTTTCGCTGCTTTTTTATACGGGCGCTACGTTCCGGCAGTATTCGTTATCGGTATTTGGGTTTCTGTTTCCGTTTGCCGCAACGGTCCTATTCTACTACATGTGCGACGGTCTTGACGATTTTAACCGCAATTTGCTGGCATCAGTGTTCCGGGTTCGACAGTATTCGCTCTCCGATTTTCAGTCGTTGTTTGCTTCATTGCTAATTCCGTTGGGATTGGGCGTGCTGGGTTTTCTCAGTCTGTTCAATCGCACGGGTGGCTACGTCAATTTTCAGCAGCGTGTTCAGCAAATTATGATGATCTGGTTTGTGGTTGCTGTACTGACGATCGGGCTGATGCCTTTTTTGGCTCCGATGGCTTTTCTGAGTTTCGTGCCTCCAATGGCTTACTTCACGTATTATTACTTCGAGAACATTCGAAAAGTATGGCTGGCCGAAACGAGTTTCTCATTTGCCTTTGTGTTGATGCTACTATTGTTTTATCAAGGGGCGCTGGGACTGATTCCTGGAGCAGAGCTGGGTAGGCTAAGCACATTGCAGGTAAAGCCTTCTCCCCTACCGGCCAACATTCGCGACCATAACGTACTGATCATCGGTGAGGACCTAAGTGCTTACCGACAAAACCGCCTGGCAACGCCCTATCTGAACTGGGACCTGGCCAAGTACGATCTTAAAAATCTGGATAACTATGAATCGGTTATCAACGTATTCGACCATTTCAGGAAAGACCCGCCCGATTATATCGTCGACCGGGAAAAAGTAGTCGACAAATTATTCCAACGCGCACCGGCCATAGCCGCTCAGTATGAAAAAACGTCGGTTGCGGATGTGTACAAACGAAAAAATTAGGCGACTGTCGTTAGTGAGCCGTTATTCATAACGTAACTTGCCGTTGATGATTAACGATTGATTCTATGCCTGCCTCTTTCACGAGTAAACGCACCAATTTGTATATTTTTCTAAGTGCGGTATTTCTGACAAACGCGCTCATTGCCGAAATCATTGGTGTAAAAATCTTTTCAGTCGAAACCCTTCTCGGCACGAAACCCGCCCAGATTCACCTTTTTAAAGATTTTGTTCTCGACTTCAACCTTACTGCCGGGGCTGTTATCTGGCCATTCGTATTCATTACGTCCGACATCATTAACGAGTATTTTGGTAAGGCGGGGGTTCGGCGCATTTCGTTCTTAACGGCTGGTTTCGTTGGCTATAGCTTTCTGATTATCTACGCCGTTACGACGCTGCCTCCCGCCCAGTTTTGGCTCGACGTGAATGCAAAAGATGGCGTTGGTAATCCCATAAACATTAACAATGCTTTCCAGATGATTTTTCGGCAGGGATTGGGCATCATCATCGGTTCATTAACGGCTTTTCTGATCGGACAGATTCTGGATGTGTATGTCTTTCATTCGCTCCGAAAGATTACGGGAAGTCAGAAAATTTGGCTGCGGGCTACGGGCTCTACGTTGGTGTCGCAACTAGTCGATAGCTTCGTTGTGCTGGGAATCGCCTTTTACATTTTCGGGAACTGGTCGCTTGCTCAGGTGTTGGCAGTGGGCATTATTAATTACATCTACAAGGCTACCTCAGCCATTGTCCTAACCCCTTTGCTCTACGTAGCGCATTACTTCATCGACCAATATCTGGGTAAGGAACACGCCGAAAAACTGGCAAATGAGTCGGCGATGAGTTCGTTTATGTAGTTCCATGGCACCGGGTTTAAACCCGGTGCCATATTTTCTAATATCTGCCCCCAATTTTCCGCTCACTCAGCATCTTATTTCCATCAATGCCAGGCAATCGGCTGGGTCGTTGGGTAAGGCCAGTCGTATCGGTCAAGGATTTCAGGAACGCGACCAGTGCTTTTTGTTCTCTGACGGTCAGATCAAGTGGATCATCAGCCAGCGTCTGCCCATCGAGTTGAATACCGATGCCCCGGCCACCACCCCGATTATAGAAGTCAACAACCTGATCCAGCGTTTTATATACACCATTGTGCATGTATGGAGCCGTCAATGCAGCGTTACGTACCGTCGGAGTTTTAAAGGCAAACCGATGAAGATTTTTTTTATACGTAGCGAACTTACCTAGATCCCCATCGAGTCGGGCGTTCCGGGTTTTCAAACGACGGGGCACGCCGATGATTTCACTCTCTGTTTTTTCATAGCGGGGAGGGATGAAACCGTTATAAATCGGAAAGAAATGGCAGGTTGCACAGCGGGCTTTTCCCAAAAATAGATTAAAGCCAAGCTGTTCTTCATCCGACAACGCTACGTTCTCCCCACGCAGATAACGATCCGGCCGGGCATTTAAACTAGTTAAGCTACGAATATAAGAAGCTAGTGCATTCCGGATATTCGGCGCTGTTAGTCCACTCGTAAAAGCCTCAGTGAACCATTTTTTGTATTGACTACTGGCCGATAATTTCCTGACCATTTCGTCAGGTGAGATGTGCATTTCGTGAACACTACTCATTACAGCGTGCGCCTGATCTTCCAGAAAAAATACGCGCGAATCATAAAACTGAGCCGTCTGCAAACCCGCATTGATAAGCGTGGGCGCATTACGAAGCACTGGCTTGCGGCCACTGAACGCCCGACTTTTCACCTTCCCATCCGTAAACGCTCGCTCAGGCCGATGGCAGGAAGCACAACTACGAGCGTTGTTGCCTGACAGAAGCGGATCGAAAAACAAGGTCTTACCCAGCGCTACTTTCTCGGGAGTACTTGCAAACTGGCCAAAATTGATAAGATCTCCCACCCGGAACGCGCCTGAATCGGATAACGTAGCAACCGTCGGCGACAGGAAACGATTGCCCACTGGCGTAGCTATGCCTAACGTTTGCCGGGCTTGTTGTACTGATCGACAAAGCGGATAAAGTTGCTCTCGGATAAACGAAACCCTATCGAATTTATCAACATCAGCGTGTTCAAGAGACTGAATAGCGGCTATCCAACGGTGCTCGATCTGGGCGGCTAAAGGATTTGCAAGCCGTTCCGCATAAGGCTGAAAAGTAGCTTGAAGCCCCCTAATCGTTATAGCGGCTTCGGTTAGGCCGGTTTTGGCTTCAGGGGCATCATAACCCGTGATGCCCAGTGTTGCCAGCCTAAACAATTGTTGCCGCATCGCTTCCAGAATAGCAGTATCCGTTAGCTTATCAATGGGAATGGCCTGCTCCAGCTGCGATGAGTACACCATCAGTGCCTTTAGTTCCCGGGACAGGTCAGCTTTCTGGGCAGAGTCGTATGTAGGAAACAAATAGGGCTCCATCACTTGTAGCCCCGTGGGTAGAATGGGCGTTTGGCCGGGCTCATATTCGTCAATTTCGGCTACCGGCGGCCCATTAACGCGACTCGCCAAAAACGGCTGATAGAATTCCAGTAACCATTCAATACGTTTGTAATCCCGGCGACTTCGTTTGAACGCTTCTTTGAGCGAATCGGCCGGAGCGTTGATCTGAACGTAAGTAGCTAACTGCTGAACCTGCTGATGGAACCGGTTTTTGTCGATCAGAAATTGATCATAAACCCACTTTCCGTCGGGAGGTGATTCCCGAGGCAGAAAAGCCATTATGGCCACTCCCGCAAAAAGCAGACTTGCTAACCGATGCATCTTAGTTTCTTTGGTGCCACGGGCCGGGCCGTAGTACTTTCATTTTGCCTGACCGACCCGTCGAATATTATCCAGCAAAATGGCTGTGGCGATACCAACATTCAGTGATTCAGCCTCACCATAGCGCGGAATGGTTACCCGTTGTGTTACGTATTGCGCTACTTCTGGCCGAATACCATTTGATTCATTCCCCATAACCACGTAGCCCGACGTACCAAAAGACAATGTATGCACGTCAGCTCCATTTAAAAATGCACCGTACACGATCGGCTGGCTAGTCGAATAACTACCTGACTGGCTCAGGAATTCCGTTACGTTCCCATACCACCAGCTTACGCGCGTAAAGGATCCTTTGCTGGCCGAAATAACTTTCGGATTATATACATCGGCGGTGGTTTCGGAGCAGAGTATTTTTTGGACGCCGTACCAATCAGCAATTCTCAGAATGGTGCCCAGGTTACCGGGATCGCGAATGTCATCTAAAATTAAGGCAATCTCGTTCGGTTTAGCCAATAGGGGGCGGTTCTCTTTCGTTCTGACAACAGCCAGCGCGGCATTGTTGCTTTCGAGGGTCCCTGCTCGCTCAAGATCGGCTACGGATGCAATTTCGACGGGTATCCGTTGGCGGTCTGTCAGGTGAGCGTTTTCTTTGTAAAATACTTCAGTGGCAACCACCAGTTCAGTCTGGAAGTTAGACTGGAGAACTTCCTGTACGCTCTTGGCCCCCTCGACCAGAAACGCTCCGTGCTGCTGTCGATATTTTTTCTGGTGCAGCGACTGGATATATTTGAGTTGATTTTTAGAAAGCATGATAAAAAGAATGAACCGAGCCGCCGGGCGGAGTGTAGAATGTAAAATGAACCGGGCCGTCGGGCGGAATAATCGACGGCACTGCCTTCAGCGTTATTCTATATTCTTCATTCTTCATTCTTCATTTATTCTCTGCCTGTCAGGCTGTTTAAGTTCTAAAGAGTACCTGCTGACATCCCAGGCCATACGGGGCAACCGCACAATACCCAGCGAAGCGCTTGAGAGTCTGATTCCCCAAAAGCCGAATCGTCGGATTCTGGGTTTACCCATTACGCCCCCACTCTGGTTTTATCAACTGGGCTTACGTCGGTACGATCGAGGGGCCGCCCTGCGCGAGCTACAGGACAAAACTAACGAATTTGAGCAGCAAAGTCAGCAGTTGGCCGGTCAACCCGAAGCGCTTAAAGTCCTGAACCGACGCTATGGCCGTCAATTGAAACGGCTGCGCCTGAGAGCGGAAGAAGGGAATTGGGTAATGCGAAGCCTCGGCGAACCACCTTCTTATTTTGCCGAAGCCGATGCGAAGGCCAATGCCGTAAAAATGCAGAAGTATCTGTCAGACAAAGGCTTTTTCAACGCGCAGGCGAGTTATAAACTGGATACACTACGTCGACGTCAGATTCGGGTAAACTACCTGATTAAAGAAAACGCCGGTTTTTATCTACGTAACATTACGTATCAGATTGCTGATCCACGTGTTGATTCGATCGTTCGTCAATCATTTGATCAGTCGCGGCTTAAGGTAGGTGAGCGGTTTGATTTCGAAAATATGTCGGGAGAGCGGCTTCGAATTGAATCCTTACTACGTGATCAGGGCTATTATACATTCTCCCGACAATACATACGGGCCACTGACGTCGATACGATCCGGCGCGGGAATGATCGCCGGTATTACCAGGGTCTTGAACCAGGTGATTCTACCCGACGAAACGTCGACATCGCCCTACAGATCGTCAATCCACCCGGTAAATCGGCCCATCCAATTTACCACGTTGGGGAGGTAGAAATGCAAATCAACTCCGGCGATGATCCGTCAGTTGGAGCCGCGCCCAATATTGCCCATTCAGCCACTGGCGATACGGTTAGTCGTAACAACATCATGTATCTGTTGGGGAATCGGGATATGTCGGTACGGCTATTGGACTCAAAAATTCTGCTACGTCCTAATCAACTATATAGCCAGGCAAACTACCGGGATACCCAACGGCAACTGTTCCTGCTGAATCAGTTCAAGTTCGTTAATCTCAATTTTATTGATACGACCAATCGTCGACTGCAAACCCTGATCACAGCCACTCCACTAGATAAATACGAAGCCACCGCTGAAGGAGGCATTACCGGCCTGCTCTATCAGGGACAGGGTTATCCAGGAGGATTTGGGAGTCTGGTTTTCCGGGTACGAAACATGTTTGGCGGCCTCGAAACGTTCGAAACGTCTGTTCGGTTTGGCATAGAAGCCCAGACGGGTTTTGTGAGTGATCCCGACAATCCGGGAACATCGGTCTATTCCTCGCAGGAATTAGGCGTCAGCAGTTCGCTTATTTTTCCGCAGATTTTATTTCCAGGTGCTTTTCGGTTTCGGTTTAATCGGTACGCTCCTCGGACACAGGTCAGCCTAAGCTTTAATAACTCTTTCCGACCCGATTTTCGCCGGTCATTGTTACGGGCGACGATGGCTTATAACTGGCAAACAACGGCGGCTAAACAGTTCAGTTTTTTGATCGCCGATATTAACCTGATCAATGCGGGCGACGGCACCAGTACAGCAATCAGCAAAGCCTTTCAGGATCAGCTCCAGATCCTTAGAGACCAGGGGAGTACCGTTTATCTGAGTTTTCGGCGATCACTTAGCTCGAGTTTCAGCTTTGCTTACACCTATAATACGAACACGCCGGGTCAAAATCGTCGCGCTAATTTTCTGCGTACAGTTGTCGAATCGGGTGGTACAACGTTAAATTTCTTTAAGGATGCACAGCTACGTAAGCTTTTTAACACAACCGACTCGACAGGTTTGCAGTATTACAAATATTTGCGCTTCAACGTCGATTATCGGCATTACATTCCTTTACGAGCACGTACTACGTTTGCCTTTCGCGTAAATACTGGCCTGGTCTATGGTTATGGCTCGAACAGGACCGCACCTTACGAAAAATTGTTTTTCGCAGGAGGCAGCAATAGCATTCGGGCCTGGTATCCGCGCCGGGTCGGTCCTGGTTCGGAATGGCCGCAAACGAAAGATGGCAAGCCGGTTTTCAATCCAGACTATCCCGACAGTGAGCAGTTCTTATATACGGTCGAAAAACCGGGCGATATGCTGATCGAAGGGTCTGCGGAACTGCGCGGGCGACTTTTTCATCTTGGTGCGGATGTTAACGGCGCTATTTTTATTGATGCCGGTAACGTCTGGACATTAAGCAATAATTCCACTCGTCCTGGTACTGTCTTTCGTTTTGGTACGTTTATTCCTCAAATAGCAGTGGGCACCGGCGTTGGCTTACGTTTTGATTTCTCCTTCTTTGTCATCCGTTTTGATGGCGGGATTAAAGTTTGGGACCCCGCCCGACGTTTCGTAAATAGTGAGAATCAGGAAGTCGATGAACGGTTCATTCTACCCAAATTCTCACTACGTCAATTATCGAGCGGCCCTAATCCATTAATAATCAACTTCGGGATCGGCTATCCATTCTGACAAGTAAGCTTCAGTCTATTAAGAGAATTTAACGGCTTTTTCCTGCCAAAATGACAGCTTTATCAGGGCTTTCTTCGTAAATTTGCGCAATCAGTTGGCCAGTTGTTTAGTCAGTCGGTCAGTAAATGACAGTTTTCTTAACTGACTGGCCAGCTGACTAACTGATTGATCAACATGACACTCATCCCCGAACTAACCATACTGCAAGACGCAGATAAAGAGCAGGTTGATTTACCACGTACGTTGGAAGACGAGTTAGCGGTGGGCAAAAAACGGCTTTATATCGAAAGTTACGGCTGCCAGATGAACTTCGCCGACAGTGAGATCGTCGCGGCTGTGATGCGGAATGCAGGCTTCGCTACAACCTCTTCGGCCGAAGAAGCTGATGTGATTTTTTTGAATACGTGTGCCATCCGCGATAACGCTGAACAAAAGGTTCGTCACCGGTTAAAGCACCTTACGGGCTTAAAACGGCAAAAGCCCGAGTTGCTGGTGGGTATGCTTGGCTGCATGGCTGAACGCCTGAAAACAAAACTTCTCGAAGAGGAAAAAGTAGTAGACATCGTAGCTGGGCCTGATGCTTATCGCGATATTCCCAAGCTGGTTGAAGAAGCTGAATCGGGGCAGAAAGCCGTTAACGTATTTCTATCGCGGGAAGAAACCTACGCCGACATTTCACCTATTCGCCTGAATTCCAACGGTGTAACAGCCTTTGTTTCGATCATGCGCGGTTGCGACAATATGTGTAGTTTCTGCGTCGTACCATTTACCCGCGGCCGCGAACGTAGCCGTGATCCATACAGCATCGTTCGAGAAGCACAGGACCTTTTCAACCGGGGTTACCGCGAAGTAACGTTGCTGGGACAGAATGTGGATTCGTACAAGTGGCAGGAGCGGTCCGACGGGTCAGCAGAGGGTATGCAGTCTGGAGTTCAAGACAATGCTGTTTTTACGCCCAATGCCCAAACTCCTCTGCCCTCTGCCCCTACCACCTTTGCCAATCTTCTCGAAATGGTAGCGCGTATTCACCCGGACTTACGTGTGCGCTTTTCGACGTCGCATCCGAAAGATATTACGGATGATGTACTCCACACGATGGCCCGCTACGATAACATCTGCAACTACATCCATTTACCAGCTCAAAGTGGCAATAGCCGGGTGCTTAGATTGATGAACCGGACGTATGATCGGCCCTGGTACGTTGGTAAAATTGATCGAATTCGTGAGATTCTCGGTGAGGACTGCGGTATCTCAACGGATATGATTTCGGGGTTCTGTACGGAAACGGAAGAGGAACATCAGGAATCCCTGTCGCTGATGGATTATGTTCGCTACGATTATGCGTACATGTTCGCTTATTCAGAGCGCCCGGGTACGCTAGCCGCTAAAAAATACGCGGATGATATTCCGGAAGACGTTAAGAAACGGCGTTTAAATGAGATCATCGCGAAACAGTTGGAACACTCTGCTAAACGGAACCAGCGTCATATTGGGCAAGTGCAACGCGTACTGATCGAAGGGCCATCAAAACGCTCAGATGACTTCCTCTGTGGCCGAAATGACCAGAATAAAATGGTTGTTTTCCCCAGAGGAGATCACCAAAAAGGTCAGTACGTTCATGTGTTGGTTACGGAATGTACGTCGGCAACGTTGCGGGGCGAAGTAATTTGATTACGTGGTGCTAAACGGGTCGCCATTGCGATTCTCAAACAGGTACCATGAATTATTAGAGAGTGTCGGTTGCTTGAACTGACACCACAGCAACTATGAACAACCAAGAAATCCAGTCCGTTAAGCAACGTTTCGGCATAATCGGTAACGCTCCTGCGCTCAACTATGCGATCAACGTAGCGATGCAGGTTTCGGCTACTGATCTGACCGTGCTGATTACGGGCGAAAGTGGTAGTGGGAAAGAATCGTTTTCTAAAATTATACATAGCCTGAGTAGCCGCAAACACGGCCAGTTTATTGCGATCAACTGTGGCGCGATTCCCGAAGGCACTATCGATTCAGAACTGTTCGGACATGAGAAAGGCTCCTTTACCGGTGCTGTTGATTCACGCAAAGGCTATTTTGAAACAACCAACGGAGGTACGATTTTCCTGGACGAAATTGGTGAAATGCCCCTCGGTACGCAGGCCCGGCTATTACGTGTTCTGGAAAACGGCGAATTTATTCGTGTTGGTTCGTCCAAAACTCAGAAAACGGATGTGCGCGTCGTCGCAGCTACGAACGTCAATTTACTGGATGCGGTTGATAAGGGAAAGTTTCGGGAAGATCTATATTACCGGCTCAACACCGTACCTATTTTCGTCCCCCCCCTTCGCGAACGCGGCACGGACATTGAATTGCTATTCCGCAAATTCACGACCGACTTCGCCGAACGGTATCGAATTAAGCCATTACAACTGACAGAAGACGCCAAGCAGTTGCTTATGAGCTTTCCGTTTCCAGGTAATATCCGGCAGTTAAAAAACATTGCGGAACAGGTATCGATTCTGGAATCGGAGCAAAACAAACCGATTGATGGCAATACGCTGGCAAAATACCTGCCTCAAGCTCAGCAGCCAAGTCGTACACTCGCCCTGTTTCCACAGGCTAACGGCAGCAGTAATGCGGAGAATTTTTCGGAGCGCGAGTTGCTGTACAAAGTGCTGTTCGATATGCGCCGGGATGTTAACGATCTGAAGAAACTCGTTCGCGACGTATTGGGTAACGAGCAGGATGGCCGACAGATTCTGCATAATCATAAAGACCTATTCGACTCAATCACGCCTGAGAATGATGGTCGTACTACGTCGGATGTCGGTGTAACGCGTTTTCTGCCCGCAACAAACGGAACTGTCCGGCCAGAAGCCACAATCCGTCCTGCAGCCCCCGTAGCCCCTTCCGAAACCTATGGTAGCCATCCGCCCGTACAGATTTTTGATGAGGTCGATGGCGATATTAACGACGTAACGGAAGTGGAAGACGTAACGCATGAGACTGAAGAAGATGATTCGCTGTCGCTCGAACGGCAGGAGAAAGAAATGATTCTAAAGGCTCTCCGACGTAACAATAACAAGCGAAAATATGCGGCTCAGGCACTCGGTATCTCCGAACGGACGTTATACCGAAAAATTAAACAGTATGAGATTGATGAAGAATAAATTAAGAATGAAGAGTGAAGAATTAAGACTGGGCCGCCGGGCGGTGAAGAATAAAAAAGTAGTACGTATCCTGACATTATTCTTCATTCTTAATTCCTCACTCTTCATTCAATCCTGCGGAGTATATTCGTTTACAGGAACGACCTTATCGCCGGACATAAAGACCGTAACCGTTAACAATTTCGTACTGGCGACAGCGGGCGGACCGGCAAACCTGCCCCTAACCCTTAATGAAAAGCTGAAAGAGTATTACCAGCGTTATACCAGCCTAAAAGTGATCCCAGCCAATGGCGACATGCTATTGGAAGGAAACATTACCGGTTACGATCTGATAGCTGTAGCCCCGACCGCACAGGATCAGGCTGCTGTCAACAGACTGCAAATCACCGTATTGGTTCGATATTATAATAATAAAGACGAGAGTAAGAATTTCGAGCAGTCGTTTTCATTTTATAAAGACTTCCCACAGGCGCAAACGCTCAGCCAGAATGAAAGCCGTTTAGTTCCGCAGATTCTGGATCAGATCGTTCTTGACATATTTAACAAAACAGCCGCCGACTGGTAGGATGACTGATGAATTGTAATTCTTTTTTTACATTCATAATTAATCATTCATCATTCATCCTTACTTTCGATCCATGCTTGCCCTCGATAAAGAAACCTTTTCATACTGGGTCACTCACCCTGAGGACCTTACTCCTACTGACCTCGTGCAGTTACAGGAAAGTCTGTCAACTTACCCCTACTGTCAATCATTGCATACACTGTTGGCTAAGGCGGCTTCGGTGCATCAGCGTAGTCAGACGGTTCCCTACGTTCGTCAGGCCGCAGCCCACGCCCTCAGCCGTAATGCCTTGCGCAAGCTGATCGATAATGAGTTTCAGTGGTCAGAAAATTTACTGACGAAATTAAACGAGTTATCGGCTAGGCATGTCCCGATCCCTGATGATTATCAGCAGGAAAGCTACGCGCTTTTCAAGTCTAAAACAGGTTTAGGCAGTGGCTTTCCAAAGTTGTCGCTTCTACAATGGGCCAACCAACCCGACCAGAACGACGTATTGACCGAGCCAATCGTTACGATACCTACCCCGGAAGATCCGACGCTTACGGAAAAAAACCTACAGAATGATCTTGTGCAGATTGTGGAGACAGCGCCTGCCTTACCAGTTCCTACTCCAGAAGATATCGAACGGCAGCGTCAGCTTGATTTAATCGAAAGTTTTATTAAAAATGAACCGCGTATCTCACCTATCAAGGCTAAACCCACCGAACCCCTTGAACAGGAAGATTTAACCAAACGTAGTAAACCCACAGGCGGAGGCTTTGTAACCGAGAGTTTCGCTAAAATCCTGGCGAAACAAGGAAAAGTTGATAAAGCAATTGAAATCTATAAACAATTGATGGTGAAAAGTCCCGAAAAAAAGGCGTACTTTGCGGCAAAAATCAGTGAATTGAAAGGTGATCTGAGCGATTCGTAAACCACTTTTTTACTGACGACAGAACTTGATAAACGCACCGGCGTTCCGGTGATACAAATTTCATGGTAACGGCACTTGTTGTATTTATTTGCATTATCACCGTACTGCTCATTCTTATTGTCTTGATTCAGAACTCAAAAGGCGGAGGATTAGCTGGTGAATTTGGTGGACTGGGCTCCAATCAATTGATGGGAGTTAAGAAAACGACTGATTTGCTTGAGCAAATCACCTGGGGCCTAGGAATCGCCGTTATGGTTTTATCACTAGCCTCTTACATCATGGTTGATCGCAACCAGGTGGGTGGCATTAATAGTGCTAACGTTGAACGGGCACAAACGCAGACCTTACCGGGTGCTGCTGCTCCGACACCCGCGCCAAGTGCCGCCAATGGGGCAGCGCCAAGTCAGGCTGCTCCGGGCGCTCAGACACCTGGCGCGTCGACCTCTGCCCTGACACCTCAGAAATAATTTCAGGTTTATACGAATGTTGAAAGCCACTCCCAACTGGGGGTGGCTTTTTTGTTGAGTTGTTCCTATCTATCTATGCTACTGCCTGCGCCAACAGTTGCCGGGCGATCGGCAGTAGTGTTTCCTGTACAGGATAGGTATGTCGACTTTCCAGCGTGTATGTTGCCGGATTAGGCAATTGGCGATGTTTCCGAATTAGATCTAGCTTTATATTCTCAAACGTATTGACCAAACTCTTCCGTACTACTTCCACAAAACGGAGTTGTACTAATCGACCACCCGGCTCCTGCTCAGAATAGAGCGTAATACTGAAATAATAGACCTGCGTTTCTGACTGATTAGTAGCATGCAGGAGTAGATAACCTTCTTCGGGACGTAGCGGCAGCAATCCTACCGGTGCCAGGGTTAATGAGCTGGCAATATCTGCCCATCGCTGCTGACCTTCCGAGAGCATAGTCTGAAATCGCGGTAGAGCAAATTCCATAATGGCATCCATTTCGGCCATAAAGTCCGGTTCCGTTACGTCAGATTTGTATTCAATTCGAGGGGGTGGCCCAGTAACTCGACTAATTCGCTTGGGGAAAGCAGCATTTAGCGTACCTTTGCCCCTCGAAAAACGAATACCAGCGTTGTAATGATCGCGTAAATCAGGCAGATCAGGGCATAGTCGATACTCAGTGAAGTTTTGCTGAACGGCCTGCAAGTATGCCATCACGACATACTTTTGGTACTCAGCATCAAGCCAATTTTGCGTAAACCAGTCAGGTTGTAATTTTTTCATAGATCGGAAAAATCCATTTTAACCGTGTATGATTTAGTTAAACTAAGCAACTGTCGGCAAACTACCAAATTTTATTAGTAGAAATGTACAATCTACGGAATGAATTTTAACTAAAATAGTCAGTGGCATGGTGTCAGCCTAAAGTCTGAAAATTTGACAGCTTTAGCAGGGTTGGCACAGAAATTGGCGTTTTGCCAACGTCGTATATAAATACACATAAACAGTAAAAACCTTAATCAACTCATTATCATGGTAGCAGAAACGGAAAGCGTTAAAGTGAACGTGAAACCGCTGGCCGACCGGGTGCTGGTAGAAGCCGCACCGGCTGAAGAAAAAACCTCGTTCGGGATCATCATTCCCGACACAGCGAAGGAAAAACCCCAGCGTGGTACGGTCGTTGCCGTTGGCGCAGGTAAGAAAGATGAACCGCTGACGGTTCAGGTGGGCGATACGGTCCTGTATGGCAAATATGCCGGTACAGAAATTACCGTCGATGGCAAAGAGTACCTTATCATGCGCGAATCAGACATTTTCGCAATCCTGTAATTTAATGATAAATGATGAATGATAAGTTATTCGCTCAGCGGCCAACTTTTATTCTTTGTTAGCATTAATCATTCATAATCGAACCGGCGATCCGGTCATCATTAACCAATCATGGCTAAGAAAATATTTTTCGATACAGAAGCTCGCGAGCGCATTAAGAAGGGTGTAGATACCCTGGCCGACGCGGTAAAAGTAACCCTTGGACCTAAAGGCCGGAATGTAATTCTGGATAAAAAATTCGGTTCACCGACCATCACTAAAGATGGTGTAACGGTGGCTAAAGAAATTGAACTGAAAGACGCCATGGAAAACATGGGCGCTCAGTTAGTAAAAGAAGTAGCGTCCAAAACGGCTGATTCAGCTGGTGATGGTACGACGACGGCTACGGTATTAGCGCAGGCGATCTACTCGATCGGTGCAAAGAACGTAGCAGCAGGTGCTAACCCAATGGATTTGAAGCGTGGTATCGAGAAAGCGGTCAAGGCTGTTGTCGACAACCTTTCGGAACAAGCGCAAACGATTGGTGACGACTTCGGCAAAATCGAACAGGTAGCTACCATCTCGGCTAACCACGACGAGGAAATCGGCAAAATGATCGCCGAAGCCATGAAGAAAGTGGGCAAAGAAGGTGTTATCACGGTTGAAGAAGCTCGCGGTACAGAAACGGAAGTTAAAACCGTTGAAGGTATGCAGTTCGACCGCGGTTACCTGTCGCCTTACTTCGTAACGAATACCGAGAAAATGGAAGTTGAACTGGAACGTCCGTTCATCCTGATTTCGGAGAAAAAAGTATCGTCGATGAAAGAGTTGCTGCCTGTTCTGGAGCAAGTTGCTCAAACTGGTCGGCCGCTGTTGATCATTGCTGAAGATGTTGACGGCGAAGCGCTTGCTACGTTGGTTGTTAACAAAATCCGCGGTGCTTTGAAAGTAGCTGCGGTAAAAGCGCCAGGTTTCGGTGATCGCCGGAAAGCTATGCTGGAAGACATCGCTATCCTGACGGGTGGCCAGGTCATCAGCGAAGAGCGTGGCTTCAAACTTGAAAATGCATCGATCGATTATTTAGGCCAGGCTGAAAAAATCCTGATCGATAAAGACAACACGACGGTTGTGAATGGTGTCGGTCAGAAAGAAGACATCACGGGTCGCGTGAATCAGATCAAAGCCCAAATCGAAAACACGACATCAGATTACGATCGCGAGAAATTGCAGGAGCGTCTGGCTAAACTGTCGGGTGGTGTGGCTATCCTCTACATCGGTGCGGCTACCGAAGTAGAAATGAAAGAAAAGAAAGACCGCGTTGACGATGCGCTGCACGCAACCCGCGCTGCCGTTGAAGAAGGTATCGTAACGGGTGGCGGTATTGCGCTGATCCGCGCGATCTCTGCTCTGGACGGTATCAATACCATCAACGAAGACGAGAAAACCGGTGTTAATATCATCCGTGTAGCTCTTGAGTCTCCACTACGTACGATTGTTGCCAACGCCGGTGGCGAAGGTTCAGTGATCGTAAACAAAGTGAAAGATGGTCAGGGCGGCTTCGGTTATAACGCGAAGAACGATACGTTCGAAGATCTGTTCGCAGCCGGTGTTATCGATCCGAAAAAAGTGACGCGTTTAGCGCTGGAAAACGCAGCGTCTATCGCTGGTCTGTTACTGACGACCGAATGCGTAATTGCCGATGAGCCAGAGGAAGCTCCAGCCGGTGGTGGCCATGGTCACCCAGGTGGTGGCATGGGCGGCATGATGTAATATCAAGTTGCTGATATATTTAAAAACGCCCCCGGTCGAAAGATCGGGGGCGTTTTGTTTTTTCTTCGTTGATTTGGGATTCCAACAAACTCTACATCTATTTCATGAAGAAATTTTTCTCAGCAAAAAGCCTTTTTCAGGAAGGTGGTCTGACGTTTGTTCGAATTTTTGTTGGTCTGCTCCTGGTCTATCATGGGTGGGAAGTATTCGATTCCGCTAAAATGAAAGAGTACGCCGTATGGGATGTTTTCAATGAATCGGCCTAACCTATGTTTATGGTCTATTTAGGTAAAGGTTCTGAACTTTTGACGGGACTCCTATTGACTATGGGTTTGCTGACTAGACTCGCTTGCCTGATAATTATTGGCACGATGCTTTACATTACGTTTTTTGTAGGGCACGGCAAATTCTGGTATGAAGACCAACACCCGTTTTTGTTTGTATTATTGGCATTGGTCTTCTTTTTTACTGGACCTGGCAAATGGAGTTTGGACGCCTTATTGTGGAAAAGCAGTTTAAAATAAATTACATCTAGGCTCATAGATCATTCCACCATTTTCAGCAACTCATTCAGTTTCAGCAGTGCTTCAATCGGAGTCAGGCGATTAACGTCGATGGTGCGAAGTTTTTCTTTGATGGCTTCTGATTTTGGGTCTCCCGCTTCAATGATACGTAGCGCCAATTCCCGTTCGGCGGGGACAGCATCACGGATTTTTTCCCGATTTGCCTCACGCGCATGCGATGACTCCAGTTGTTTCAGAATCTCGTTCGCGCGGCTGACGATCTGAGCGGGCATGCCGGCCATCTGCGCTACGTGTATGCCAAAACTGTGTTCTGAACCCCCTTCTTTCAATTTACGCAGAAAGATCACTTTATTACCCAGTTCTTTTACGGCTACGTTGTAGTTTTTAATACGTGGATTATCGTTGGCCAGATCATTCAGTTCATGATAGTGCGTAGCAAACAGCGTTTTCGGGCGACAATCGGTCTTGTTGTGCAGGTATTCCGTGATTGACCAGGCAATGGAAACACCATCGTATGTACTCGTTCCCCGGCCAATTTCGTCCATCAACACCAGACTCCGTTCGCTCAGGTTGTTGAGAATGCTGGCCGTTTCGGTCATTTCGACCATGAACGTACTTTCTCCGCGCGATAAGTTGTCAGACGCTCCAACCCGTGTAAATATCTTATCGACGATACCAATTTCCGCCGACGTAGCGGGCACGAAGCTCCCCGACTGTGCCATCAGGACAATCAGCGCCGTTTGACGTAGCAGAGCCGATTTACCGGCCATATTCGGACCGGTAATGATAATGATCTGCTGCGTCTCGTCGTCCAGGTAAATGTCATTGGGGATGTAGTGTTCGCCTGGTGGCAATTGCTGTTCAATAACCGGATGCCGCCCGTCTTTGATGTCCAGCACTTTACTTTCCGTAATCTGTGGGCGGATGTATTTATTTTTGACAGCTACCCGCGCGAACGAAGCCAGTACGTCCAGCACCGACAAAACGCGGGCATTCTGCTGAATAGCGCCTACGTACTCGCCAGCCGCCAGAATGAGTTCATTGAACATTCGGGCTTCAATCTGAAAAATCTGTTCCTCAGCGTTCAGAATTTTGTCTTCATATTCCTTCAACTCGGGCGTAATGTAACGCTCAGCATTCACCAGCGTTTGCTTCCGAATCCAATCCTCCGGTACGCGATTTTTGTGGGCGTGGGTAACTTCCAGATAATAGCCAAATACTTTGTTGTAGGCAACTTTCAGAGAACTGATACCCGTCCGCTCGACCTCACGCTCCTGAAGTTGAAGCAGATAATCCTTACCCGAATAAGCAATAGCCGTCAATTCGTCCAGCTCAGCATTGATACCGGGTTTAATCATACCGCCCTGATTGGAGAGCGTTGGCGGATCTTCACGCAGTTCCGCTTCGACGCGATCCAGCAGAAACGAAACGGGATTAAGCTGATCCGCATATTTTTTCAACGATGGTGACTCATTCTGGCTCAGTGCCGTAATAAGCAGTTCTTTGATCGGCAGTACATGTTGCAGCGACCGTTTTAGTTGCAGCAGTTCCCGCGGATTGATCCGTCGAACGGCCACTTTCGAGACCAGACGTTCGAGATCACCAATCTGCCGTAAATGATTCACCAACGTATCGGTCAGGTCAATATCGGCAGTTAGCAACTCAACCATATTCATCCGCTCCTCAATCAACGCTTTTTCCTTAAGCGGCAAACTAAGCCATTTACGGAGCAAACGCGCACCCATTGGTGTTACGGTCTGATCCAGAATCTGTATAAGCGGAACGCCCCCTTCCTGTTGCGCGGTCGTCAGTTCAAGGTTACGAATCGTAAATCGGTCGAGCCAAACGTAGCGATCTTCTTCAAGCCGCGTAACGCGTGTAATATGCTGAAGATCTTTGTGTTCGGTTTCGTTGAGATAATGAAGAATAACACCCGCTGCAATAATTCCATCGGGCAAGCCTTCGATGCCGAATCCCTTTAGCGAAGTCGTCTGAAAATGTTGCTTCAGGAAGTTATAGCCAAAATCGTACGTAAAGGCCCAGTCCTCAAGGGTGTACGTATGAAATTTATCGCCAAACAAAAGTCCGAACTCCTGCCGATTGCGCTTGCAATACAGCACCTCCGACGGATTAAAGCTTTGCAGCAGCTTATCGACGTACGCTGAATTACCCTGCGACGCCAGAAATTCACCCGTCGAGATGTCCAAAAATGATATACCAAAACTGTCTTCACCTTTGCCAAAGTGCACAGCCGCCAGATAATTGTTCCGTCGGGTATCCAGTACGTTATCGTTGAAGGAAACGCCGGGTGTAACTAACTCTGTAACGCCCCGTCGGACAATGCCTTTTGCCAGCGCCGGGTCCTCCAACTGATCGCAAATCGCTACGCGCTCCCCCGCCCGGACGAGCTTAGGCAGGTGCGTATCAAGCGAATGATGGGGAAAACCAGCCAGTTCTTCGTTCGAGCCACCGTTGTTCCGCTTAGTCAACGTAATACCCAGAATTTTGCTGGCCCGAACGGCATCCTCACCGAAGGTTTCGTAAAAATCACCGACGCGGAAGAGCAGCAACGCACCGGGGTATTTCGCTTTAATCTGGTTGTACTGGCGGTTGAGAGGAGTTTCGGTTTTCTTCGCTTGTGGCTTTGCTGCGGTGGCTGTCTTCACTGAAATTTTTGATAATGTATTAAACAAATATAGTCATTTTTGCCAAGAAATTGGCCAGTTTTTACCCGAAAGGCTCCCCCGTCCCTTTACCAATGATCGCTATGACTACCACGGATCAAGTTGATAATCAATTTCCGATCGTTGCCAAATTCAACCCAATTATTCGAACATACCTATTGCTCTACGTAGCGTTTATTCTGCTTGTAACTGTGGTAGGTATCATTCTGCTTCCCATCTGGTTACTCGGGGTTGGACAATGGTGGAGCAGGCATTACTTCGATAAGCTTCAGTGTGAATTAACGGAACGATCGCTGCATTTCAGGAAAGGAATTATCGTAGAAGTGGAAAAGACGATTCCACTCGAAAACATTCAGGATGTTACGTTCGTGGCCGGTCCGATACTCCGTTATTTTGATCTGTGCATCTTAAAATTTGAAACGGCCGGGCAGAATTCAAAGCAAGCCAATGACATGGAGCTGATCGGCATTATAGACGCCCAGACGTTCCGCACGCAGATTCTCGAACAACGCCAAAAACTAATAGCATCCCGTACTAGTCAGCCAGCCGTTAACGCTGATCAGCAACTGCTTACCGAAATCCGCGATACGTTGCAGGATATTCGACAGTTGCTTCAGGATACAAGTAAACAAACCAATGCGTAAACTCTCCCTTGATAACCTCAACCGACTCTCTGTCGATGATTTCAAAGACGCTGAAAAATTCCCATACTGCCTGATTCTGGACGACATCCGTAGTCTCAACAATGTTGGGTCGGTTTTCCGGACGGCGGATGCGTTTCGGGCGCAGAAAGTATATCTGTGCGGTATTACCGGTCAGCCCCCCCATCGCGACATTACCAAAACAGCCCTGGGCGCTACCGAGTCGGTTGACTGGCAATATGTTACCGACGTAGTAGCCCTGGTTCAGCAATTACAAGCGGACGGCTGGATTGTGGCTGCAATAGAGCAAGCTGATGGTAGTACGTTGCTAAGCGATTTTCAACCGGAACCAAACAAACCGTATGCTTTCGTGTTGGGTAACGAGGTAGCGGGCGTTCGGGAAGAGATTGTTCAGCTAGCAAACGTAGTACTTGAGATACCGCAATTTGGTACAAAACATTCGCTCAACGTGGCCGTCACAACCGGTATTGTTTGCTGGGATTTCTTACAAAAAATGTAACGAAAACTTAACATTGGATTTTTGATTGTCCCGAAAATTTCGTATTTATTTGTAAATTTTTCCCATCAAGTCAAATGGCAAACAAGACCCAGAAAACACAACAGAAGTCGCTGGCTTCGGAGATCATCAGTTCAATCGAGGCTAAACTAAGCGACGCTGGTGAGGCTACAAAAAAAATGAAGAAATCCATCGAGAAATCGGCGGATAAACTGGCAAAAAAATTAACAAAGTTGATGCATAAGGCGGAGAAGAAAACGGACAAGCCCGCCAAGAAAGTAAAAAAAGAAGCGAAGAAAGCGAAGAAAAACGTAGCAAAGGCCGAAAAAAACGCGAAACGCACGGCTAAGAAAGCCATTAACACTGTTGCCGATACAGTCACTAGTGTGGCTTCAAAGACGACTAGTGCACCCGCTAAACCAGCGCTAAAGCCCGTTGCTACGAACAAACCCGCGGCACCGCGTGCTAAACCAGCGCCAAAACCGGCCAGTACGTCCGTTCCTGCTGAGACTACAGCCGATAACGCCTGATTTAAATAGCTTTACAACGTATTAGCCCCAGGGCTGTCAAGTTCTGATTTTCAACCCTAAAAGGGTGTAATCTTTGTAGAAAAAGAAAAAGCTTATTTCTATAATGATTTCATCTCTACGGGATTAGCACTTAACAGCCCTGCGTATTAGCACGTCATAAACGGGCTTTTTCATTGTATATCCCAAAATACAAAAAGGCGTCGTCAATGCACTGCATTGACGACGCCTTTTTTCTATACGACGCCCTATTTGCTAACCGAAGCTGTGTTTGATTTTACTACCTTCATCACGCCGTTCATGATACGCCAGTGGCCAGGGAAAGTACACACGAACGGATAATCGCCGGGTGTAGCTGGCGCGGTGAACTTGAGCCGATACGTTTGATCCGGATTGACCAATGGAGTTGCCACGATAACCTGTGAGATTGAGGGGACATAGTTCTTTTCAGCACCGTCTTTGGCCGTAATCATCTTGTCAGCGGCTGTGCCGATGACTTCCATGCTTTTGGGCTTGCCAATCACCAGGTTATGCTGCATGGCATCGGGGTTTTCCAGCACGATTTCTATCTGCTTGCCCGCCGTTACGCTGAACTCTTTTTTGTCGAAGCGCATTTCCTCACGAATCGTTTTCATACGTACCACTTCGACATTCGGATCGACGGGAGCTTCTTTTGTCATTCCCCAGGCTTCATAAAGCCGATTCAGACGCTCACGATTATCGGCTGATACGGTAGTACTCAAGCTTGCCAGAAATGATTTATCAGCCTCACGAACATCTGCTTTTTTTCGCAGATTCCAGCCTTCAGAAACGCCTTTTACAATGGCTTCGCTTTCCGTCGGGTTCAGCTTCTGGGTTTGCCGAAGCAACGCAACAACTGAATCGATTGGCGCTACGGATGCGTAGCTGCGCGTAGCCCGTTCCAGTACGTAGGCACTCATGCTTTGCGGAGCACGGTACGTTAGGGTATGCGTAGCGTTATTGTTCTGTTCGTTACTTTCCGGAATTTTATTCTCTCGGTCGAGCATTACTGTGATCGTGTATTGCCCGGCTCGCTCGAATAGTACCCCCATGTCTCCTACCCAAGGGCCATTGTTCGCTTTGCTGATCGTGACGGTTTCGCCCGGCTTGATGCCTGTGTTATGCGTAACACTGACAAAATCGATTTTGGCCGCATCAACCGTGCCTTTTGGCCCTTCAATACGTACCGACATCGGAATTGGCATGCCTTCTGGAATGGCAACACCACCCGCATTCGTTACGTCGATGAATACCTGTGCCCGTTCGCGAACCGAAGGTGAATTGGGCGTTGTACGGATCTTAGCAACGACCAGATCAGGCTGGTTCGATGTCGCGTAGCTTTTGTTACTGGTCGAAGCCGTCAATACGTTCGGTTCTGCACTCGCCGAATGATTGTGCGATTCCATATCATGCATCGGTTTGGCCTGCGTTGGTGCATTCGTGGCAATTTGCTTTAAATACATCTTCATCAATTGCCCATCATGGCCGGTCAGTACGCTGGCAAACGCATCGGGCAACCAGCGATCATTGACTTCAGTGGCCTGATTCATTCGGGCAATGACAGCCGCTGTAGCTTCCGGATTCGCGGGCGACTGAGACAAGGCTAGTAAAGCGTTCAGAACAACCAGTGGTTCTTTATCCTGGAGCAAATTATAGCTTAATATGGCCTTCGGTAAGTTGGCGTCGAAAGGCATTATTTGCAGGACCGTTTTACGTACCGCCGAAGCAGGATGTTTGAGTGCATCAAGTGCAGCCCGCGTTACGTCTTCCTGTTCCATTGCACCTAATCCGTGCAACGTCCAAAGCGCGTGAATAGCTGCCGGATTATTTCCGATTTCGTCTAACGACTGATCCTTTACTAAGGCAATCAGTTGTGGCACTACGTCTTTGTTATTACGTTCGATGAGCAGCCGCTGAGCCGTCATTCGCCAGAACATATTCGTATTTTTCAAAGCCGCAACCAGTTCCTCCGGTCGACTTCCTTTGCTCAACGCCATTGGCGTATAGGCCGGTGCTTTGCTGTAACCGACGCGGTAGATTCGACCGTGGGTAAAATCACGCAAGGGCGTTTCGTAGGCATTTCCCGAGCCATTGGTTGCGCCCTTGGGCGTTGGATTATGCTGAATGATGTAGCTATACCAATCGACTACCCAAACGGCGCCATCGGGTCCTACTTCAGCGAATACGGGCGCAAACCACTCGTCGGCACCCGCCATCAGATTAAACCCTTCCGCATCTTCAAAGTCGGTACCCGTTTTCTTCATGACGTTCTGATGAAGAATGTGTCCCGTTGGTTCAGATACAAACGCAATCTTGTTCCAGTATTTCTCGGGGAAGGCGCGGGCGGTATAAAAATTGTGCCCTGCTGCTGCCGTGAAGCCCCCGAATACGTCAACCTGACGAACCTTCTCCGTAATGGGTTTCATGTCTTTGTGCGTATCGGTACTACGGCTGCCATTTTCACGAATGTGGGGAGCACCGTTGAAATATCGATTCGGGATAGCCATATACCAGCCGTGTGAATTATTGGCCGTCGAGCCGAAAATATCGCCCGTTTCCATCAAGCCTAATCCCCAGGTGTTGTTCGACGTACTGGTTACGTATTCGAGTTTCGAGCCATCGGGCTTGAACCGGAAGAAACCCTGACTGAACTTGACACTATCGGCGCCAATTTTACCTTTGAACCCCGAGTAACCAACGCTGCCCCAAATCCAGTTATCGAAACCATAGTGAAGATTGCTGGGCCCGGCATGCGTGTCGAACGTACCAAATCCGGTGAAGACAATTTTCTTTACGTCAGCCTTATCGTCGCCGTTGGTATCCTGCAAAAACAGCATGTGTGGGGCCTGTGATACGTAGAGGCCGCCATTCGCGAACGCCATACCGGTCGGGATACTAAGCCCTTCAGCAAAATTGGTAAACTTGTCGGCTTTGCCGTCTTTGTCGGTGTCCTCACAGATGACGATGTAATCAGAGCCCCCTTCGGGTTTACGCTCGTTCGGGTAATCTTTGGTGATCAAGGCATAAAGTCGTCCGCGCTCGTCCCAGGCCATGGCAATGGGGTGCATTACGTTCGGTTCGTGCGCAAATAGATTCAGCGTAAAATCGACTGGCACCTGAATGTGTTTCATCGACTCTTCGGGCGACAGCGGGTTCTGTTCCATCTGCGCACCAGGGCGTTTTTCATAGTTCGGCAGATTGGCCTCTTTGTAGGTAAATTGCTGCGGTTTCAACTCATCGTGCAGCTTTTTTACGTTATCGCCAACGGCCCAGAGAATACCGCGCTCTAACAGTTGCTGAAAACCGGGCTGGCTCCAGGTACGTTCATCGTGGCCATAAGCCGTATAAAACACACGTCCTTTTCCGTACTGTCGTGTCCAGGTATAGGGTTCTTCCTTAACGCCTGGTCGGTTGGCCGCTGCCATATCTTTTTCCTGGTCGGCTTTAATATCCCGAACGGCCAATACGTTGTTGTCAGCCTGTAGATGGGTATGCAGATACGTTTCGTCGTACGCTTTAAAGGATTGTAACCCCATGACCAGTGGGCTGTTCGGCTGCGTAAAACGCGTCTGAATCGTGTCCATGCGGTGCCGCCAGAACTGCCCGCCGACAACTTTATCGACGTATTCAGTCGAATTGCGGAAACAGTATGACGCGCAGTGTACTGGAATAACCCCATGCCCTGCCGATACGTAGTCGAGCAATGCTTTTTCCTGCGGTTTGGGAAGACTATCCCAGTTCGCGAAAATGAGCAGACCGTCGTACTTATTCAGATTATCCGGATTAAGGTCTTCCAGCTTGTCGGTATACGTAAAGTTAATTCCTTTACTACCTAACGCAGCCATAATTTGCGGCACGCGTTCAATGGGCCGATGGTGACCGTTATCGCCCAGAAACAGGATTTCTGTCCGGCGCGGTTTGGCCGCATCGGTTGACTTTTGCAGAACAGACGTCTGCTTAGCCGACTGGCGAGCACATTGGGTAAGCGCTATAAGCGCCACCGCAGCCAGTAAAAGTTTTGTTTGCTTGATCAACATAGAGATCGTTGGTTCAAAAAGCTATTTCATTCGAGTTTCCACCAATACCGACACTTTTGCCGTTCGCCATCCTGATACATATCGAGGTCTTCTGGCAGGTCAATAATTTCGATCAACGTAGCGCCAATGCGTTCGCAGGTCCGACGTGACGCCTGGTTATCAGGATCGCAGGTAATCCAAAGTTCAGTAAATCCATGCTGTAACGCTATGGACTTTAAGGCAAGACAGGCATAGGCTGCGTAATGATGACCTCGGTAGGATTCATCCACGTTGTAGCCAATATGACCAGCATAGAGCAGGATATTCTCCTCGTTGCTTAACCGAAGTCGGATTGCGCCGGCTTTTTGTTGCGAACTCTTCTCAACGATAGCATAATGCTCAGCAGCTACTTTCCCCTTGTCCGGATCAGCCGGGAATGCCTGGGCAAACTGAAGCCTTATGGGCGAATCCGTCACGCTGCCGTAAAATCCGGGAGTTGTATGAGCTTCCCGCCCTGTAAAGCAGATTCGTGGGCGAGAATACCCACGCTCGTCCAGTTAGCCGACTGAGCCGCGTTCGGGAATGGATCCCGATCTTCGACAATGGCCGACACAAACTCATGCACCATGTGCGGATGTGAACCACCGTGGCCACCACCCTGCGTAAATGACAAATGCTGTTGATCATCGGCATCGTAAACGCCTTTGGTCGTAAAGCGCTGAATTTCCTCAGGCAACAGGCGGGCATAATCGGGTACCGTCACCTTTTCCGGAATCTCCGGTTCAGGTTTTTTAGCCGTGTGAATCACCGGTTGCTCCTCTTCGATCAGTTGCCACTCGAACGATTTTTTATCCCCATACACCTCAAAACTCTCGCGGTATTGCCGCGCTACGTCAAACAGCGATCGATAGACATAAGCGGATAAATCGCTGTTTTTAAACTTGATATGGGCCGACTCGACCGCGAAAGGAGAGTTATGGATCTTAGCCAGTTCTTCCCGAATTGTTCCTGATCCAAAGCAAGATACGTAATCGGCTTCGAGTTTCAGCAAACCTGCTACGGGGCCAACGCAGTGCGTCGCATAATGCATAGGCGGTAAACCCGGCCAATAATCAGGCCATCCGTCCATATCCTGCTGGTGGCTCGCTTTCAGGAATTGCACTTTACCCAGCTCCCCTTTTTCATACAATTCCTTGACAAACAGAAACTCGCGGCTATAGACCACCGTTTCCATCATCATGTATTTTTTACCCGATTCTTTCGTCGCTTTCACGATTTCCATACAGTCCTCAACGCTCGTCGCCATCGGTACTGTACACGCTACGTGTTTACCGGCTCGCAGCGCTTTCAGGCTCTGCTCGGCATGGTTCGGAATGGGTGAGTTGATATGAACCGCGTCAACAGCAGGGTCAGCCAGAAGTTCGTCGTAATTACTGTAACGTTTTTCAATGCCGTATGCATCACCGATTTCGTTAAGCTTTTCAACGTTACGCTGGCAAATGGCATACATGTTTGCGTTCGGGTGACGCTGATAAATCGGAATAAATTCAGCCCCGAACCCGAGGCCCACGATGGCAATGTTTACTTTCATAATGTAGCCTGGACAGCCATGTCCGGGTGTTTAATGTCTTGATTATTTGCCCGAACGTGGCCGTCCAGGTTACGTTTTATGAACGCCAGTCCATCGACGGCCAGTTGTTCCGGCGAGTCGAACATAGGGCGGAAAATATGCGTGGCGGCTGCGAGTTCTGGCGGGTTAGGACCAAAGGCTTCAATGGCAATTGGCCCTTCATACCCAATGTCCTGCAAGGCTTCAAAAACTTCACCAAACTGGATATGCCCCTTCCCGGGCGTAGAGCGATCATTCTCCGAAATCTGTACATGCGCCAGATAGGGAGCACATTGACGAATTGCATCGCCGATATTTTTTTCCTCCATATTGGCATGGAACGTATCAAAGGCAGCCCGGCAATTAGGATGATCAACAGCTTCAACGTAACGTACCAGATCATCAACGCAGGTAAGCAGGTAAATTTCAAAGCGATTCAAGTATTCAATGGCTAGTGTAACGCCTTTCGTTTGGGCATATTCGGCCACTTCCCGCATTCCCGTTACCGACCAGTTCCATTCTTCCGCCGTCGCGGGCTTACCCGAAAAAGCTTTGAAACCGGCATACATAGGCCCCATCAGAATTTTAGAGCCTAAAGCTTCTGAACAGTCGACCACTTCTTTCAGGTAGTCAATAGCTGCCCGGCGTATGGATTCATCGGGGCTGATGAGACTATGGGCAATACCGCAAATCGTGCAGGTTTGAACGCCTAAACCTAATGCTCTGAGTTCTCCGCCAATACGTTTCCACTTTTCCAGGTCAGTATTGTTAATGGGTACTTCAACAAAATCAAACCCGCTTGTTTTCAGGAATGATAAGGTATCCGACAAGTCCTCGTCCATTGACATTGTCCAGACGAATAGATTCATTCCCAGCTTATTCATATTTGCTCAATTAATAATCCCACAAATTTATTTGCTAATTCTCTGTTATACTCGCCATTTTTTAGCTAATATTGACTTTATTTTCACACCTAATTCGCAATTATTCAATTTTTCCCGTTAAAATAATAGAGTTAATCTGATGAAAAACGCGCTTCGTAAAGACCTTGAACCGGTTGGATCTTCTTTTACGGTGAAGGAACTCGTTGAGCCGCACTTTGATCCAAACTGGCATTTTCATCCACATTATCAATTATTTCTGGTAAAAGAGGGCACGGGTACACGCTTTATTGGCGACTCAATTAAGCCGTTTGCGCCCGGCGACCTGGTCTTTTTAGGGCCAAATCTCCCCCATCTCTGGCGTAGCGATCAGGCTTATTTCGATAAGCAATCGAGCCTGACGACCAAGGGTGTTGTTGTTTATTTCGCGGAGGATTTTCTGGGGAACGATTTTTTGGGAAAGCAGGAAATGGCTCCTTTACGTAATTTATTCAACCACGCCCGGCAAGGATTGGAATGGACAGGCTACACACGAAACCGTACGGAAACAGCCCTGCGAAATCTGGCTCGTCAGTCGGCTGGCTTCGAACGGGTGATTAGTCTGCTAACCCTCCTAAACGATCTTTCACATGCTACGGACTACCGATATCTGACCAGTCCAGGCTATACGAACACGGTTAAGCCCAACGAGACCGACCGGATGCAATTGGTCCATGATTACGTACTCGGCCATTTTCCGGATGATCTGAGCTTGGACACCATAGCCGATCTGGCGGGAATGACTCCCCCTGCGTTCTGCCGTTATTTTAAAACGCGGGCCAACAAAACGTTCTCTGAATTCGTGTCTGAAGTACGTATCGGTCATGCCTGTAAGCTGCTAATTGGCGGAAAGCTGAACATTACCCAGATCAGTTTCGAGAGTGGTTTCCGTACGTTATCGAACTTTAACCGGCAGTTCAAGGAGATTACCGGCCAAACTCCATCGGGTTATGTAAAGACCTATCGGCAATTATGATGTTTTGATACGTACCAGCGCCGATTAATCAACAAAAAAGGGAACGTAGATTACGTTCCCTTTTTTGTTGATTAATCGGATATGACTAGTAGATAATCGTACTTTCTGGTTGCTCACGAACCGATACGCCTTCTTTTACAAACGAGATCAGATCTTCGTTCAGCCGATCTTTCGACGTAACGAACAGGCCATGCGGCTCGCCTTCATACACAATGTATTGCGCACTTGGCAACGCATTCGCGGTTAATTCACCCGACGATTCAATGGGTACTGTTTTATCGGAATCACCGTGGATAATCAGAGTCGGAACCTGAATCTGCGTCAGATCATCGCGAAAATCAGTCGTTGCAAACGAATTGGCACATTCGAGCGTCGCTTTATAAGAGGCTACGTAGGCCCGGGCAAAATCGCCGTCGAGATGTGCCTGGCTAACTGGATTGTTAAGCAAGCTTACGCCATAGAATTGTTTACCGAACGTCTGTAGAAAATCAGCCCGGTCTTTCAGAAGATTTTCTGTAATCTCATCGAACACGCTCTGATCAACACCATCGGGGTTATCTTCTGTTTTAAGCAAATAAGGCGTTACAGCACTAACAAAGGCCACTTTAGCGACGCGTGCACCACCATGCCGGCTCATGTAGCGGGCGACTTCACCACCGCCCATCGAGAAACCAACCAGCGTCACATTCTGTAGATCGAGGTCGTCCAGTACAGCCTTCAAATCATCAGCTAATGTATCGTAATCATATCCGTCCCAGGGTTGACTCGATTTTCCAAAGCCCCGCCGATCATAAGCCACAACGCGCAGACCATGACTAGGCAGTTCGGCTAGTTGATAATCCCACATCTGACTGCTCAGTGGCCAGCCATGAATCAAGACAACAGTCGACGTAGCATTGGCAGGATGTAAATCCTGATAAAAGAGTTTGATGTCATTACCGGACGCATCCGTACCTGATTTAATGTAGCTCATAACGTGTTTAACTTGTTTTGTTGAGTAATTAATTTACTGAATAAACTAACTATAGCTACGTAAAATGGTTTTGATCGGATTTTCTCCGTGTGATTTTTCAGGGCTAAATTTATTCTGTGGATGGAATAAATAATCCTTTACGATTAATTAATTCGCCTGTTGCGCCGGATCAACTGCCTAAGTCTGAATGTCATTTCCACTTCACGAAGCCCACCACTTTTTCACCGTTTTGAAATTAGTCGGGGTCTTAAGGAGTATTGAAAAACCGGTGGGCCCTACGAGTTTTGATAACTTTTAGGCATTATCAAAACTCGTAGTAACTAATTTACATCAACACGCCCTGGAATACTTCATCTAATCGGGAAACCGGTTTGATGCTAATTCTATAGCCCTTTGTATCCAGCCCCTTCATGTTGTATTTGGAAATAAACATTTGCTTAAAACCTAACTTTTCGGCTTCAGCAATACGTGATTCAATCCGGCTTACTGCCCGAACCTCGCCACCCAGTCCAACTTCGGCCGCAAATGCTACTGAGGGCGGAATCGCAATGTCCTCATAACTCGATACAATAGCCGCACATACAGCCAGATCAATAGCCGGGTCTTCAACTCGCAAGCCGCCCGCAATATTCAGAAACACGTCCTGTTGTCCCAGTCGGAAACCGCCCCGTTTTTCGAGAACAGCCAGCAACATATTTAGTCGTTTGGCATCGAAGCCCGTGCTGCTACGTTGTGGTGTACCATAATTAGCCACACTAACCAAAGCCTGGGTTTCGATCATGAGCGGCCGATTGCCTTCAAGCATCGAGCCGATAGTTACGCCACTCAGTGCTTCGTCGCGCTGCGAAATCAGAATTTCGGAGGGATTTGTCACTTGCCGAAGTCCAGTGCCGAGCATTTCGTAAATGCCTAATTCGTCGGTGCTTCCGAAACGGTTTTTAGTGGTCCGTAAAATCCGGTACGTCGTGTGGCGGTCACCTTCAAACGTCAGCACCGTATCAACCATGTGTTCCAGTACTTTCGGACCAGCCAGCGAACCTTCTTTCGTAATATGACCGATCATAAATACAGGCACTCCGCTTTCTTTAGCGTACTTCATGAACTCCGCCGTGCATTCGCGTACCTGCGAAACACTCCCTGCGCCTGACTCAACCAACGACGATTGCATCGTCTGGATCGAGTCGATAATGAGTATCTCCGGTTCAAAATGTTCAACGACCCGAAAGATATTCTGCGTAGACGTTTCGGTCATTACGTGGCAATCGCTGGTTGGAGCATCGAGTCGTTCAGCGCGCATCTTGATTTGTTGCTCACTTTCTTCACCCGATACGTAGAGCACACGCATCCCAGCCAGACTCAACGCAATCTGTAGCAACAGCGTTGATTTACCGATACCGGGTTCTCCACCGATCAAGACCAGCGATCCGGGTACAATGCCTCCTCCCAATACGCGATTTAATTCAGCGTCAGTTGTTGTAACGCGGGGATGCTCTTCGTAGTTGATAGCGTGAATAGCTTTTGGCTTTGCAGCAATCTTTAAGCTACCTGGTCCTGAGGACGGGCTACGCCAACCACCTTTTTCAGGTTCCTCCTTCTGAACAAGCTCTTCGACCAACGTATTCCACTCCCCGCACGATGGACAGCGACCCAGCCATTTGGCCGACTGGAAGCCACAACTCTGACAGAAATAGGTAGTCTTAATTTTAGCCATTCAGGAAAATAATAGATAAGGCTCAATGGATCAGATGAAATGAAATCAACTAACCCATTAAACCACTAGAGGTTTAGACAATCAAAGCCACATGAAGCGCTTCACTAATCTATTTTTCACTACACATTACTCCATTACTAAAACGCCATTCGCTCGAAATAAGTTGGCGTTCTGTACCGGAGTTACTCGATTTTCGTTTTACTGACAACAGAATTTTTTATGCAACCAACTATGAAAAAAAACCTGCTTTTCGTCGCACTTACGTTATTACCCGCTCTGACTTTCGCCCAGAGTGGTTTTCAGATTGGCATCAAGGGTGGCGTCAATCTTTCCAAACTCACATTTGGCGACTTTGTCAAAACAAGCACGAACCCCAATGGGTCGCCATCGGTTGGCGTTGACGGACAAACATTTCGGGATAACCTGCGTGACAGCTTCGATAGTAAAACGGGGACGTCGTTTGGTATTTACGCTCGTTTTGGGCGTAACCTGTTTATCCAGCCTGAGCTTCTTTACTCCACTCGGGCCGGATCGTTTGGGATTATTCGTAACGGTCAAACAGAGTCGGTAACGGTCAAAACAACCAGTTTTGATGTACCCTTACTGTTGGGAATCAAGGGCGGCCCCATACGTGTAGTTGCTGGCCCTGTTATTTCGTTACGTGTCGACGATAATCAACGGCTTGGCCAAGCCCTAAGTCAATATACGAGTGGTACACTTAATGATGCCTGGTCGAAAGCTTATTATGGTTATCAGGTTGGTGGCGGATTGGATCTTGGTCCGTTGGGGCTCGATGTGCGTTACCAGGGTAATGTTTCCGACATAGCTCAGATCAGCGATAACACGGGCAAATTCAGTCAGAATATGAAGTCTTGGCAGATCACGCTGGCATACAAAATATTCTAGCTCAACCAATTTCCAAAGAATACAAAACAACCAAGCCGTCGGATTCTACATAACTGGTAGAATCCGACGGCTTGGTTATGTCGGTTTGTTCACGAACGATTTGTTGTTTGATACTGATAACGGTGACCAGTATACTCTGGCTGTCGATTAATTATATAATCGCTGCCAGTATTGAGCAAGTTGATGAGAAATGGCCTTCATCCGCCGACGGGATATACTTACTTCTCGTCCATCAGCCAACCGCACCTGATGCTCTTTGCTGAAGATACTCCGCTGTACATAAGCCAGGTTGACAATATAAGATTTGTGAATGCGCGGAAATATGGAGTCATCCAGCGTTTTTTCAAATTCTTTGAGCGTTTTTGACACCAAGTACCGTTTGCGATCGCGGGTGTATAAAAAGGTATAATTCCCTTCCCCCTGAAGACACAGAATATCATCCACAGAAATAAAAATCGTACGGTTCAGATATGGTAAAGCAATGCGCTGAGCATTACGCTGGTAGGACTCCGGAAAGTGAGGGACAATAGAAACTGGCTGCGCAGATGAAAAGATGGTGGCTTCCATGATAGAGAATAGTTTTGGGTTCGTCTCTGATTGATGAAACAAAACTACCTTATGGCCACTTCTTCAGAAAAAACGGCCTGATCAACCAGAGATAAACCTTAAAGTCAACTCCTTTATAATCAGGTCGTTATAAGCAAAATTATCGAATTATTCGGGTGAATGTACTCACCCTATTGCGTAAAACTACGTAGTGAGCAACTATGTAGATTCGCTGTTTTTTCGGGGGAAATTTCACTAACCAAGCTTAAATCAGAGCCAGAGGCTGAAAATCCCGAATACGATCTACGAACACCTGTGCCCGTCGACGGGATATTTTCACTTGCTGGCCATCTGTTAATTCCAGTTCTCCTTCCTTTTTTATAAAAAATTTGCGAACGAACCCCAGGTTGACAATGCACGATTTATGAACCCGAACAAAAGCCTGATTATCAAGTAAAATCTCGTATTCTTTCAAAGTCCGGGATACCAACATTTTAGTACCGTCCTTGAGAAAGAATTTGGTATAATTTCCAGCGCCTTCCAGTTTGACAATTTCATCGATAGAAACCGTGCGTTTGCGATCATAGAAGGGAATAAGAAGTTTTTGTAGACAGGAAGAATCGGCAATTTTTTCCACACTATTGTGGAACGGAATGGACATTGTGTCAAAAATAGAGTCGTTAGCGAATGCGTTCATAGTCACTAGGGTTGATGATCGATTATGATTTTTTTTAGACTGATAGACAGATAATTACTATACAGATTCACTTACCAGAGGTTGCCATATCACTGTATTTTATCTTAAAGTGATGTGCAAGAATCAGACCTACTTCTTAAACATGAATTTATAATCAATATTTTACTCATAACTACTTATTTTTCACTGCACTTTTACCGCTTAATCAACAAATGAATCAATTAACCTAATTCATTATAAGTCTATTTCTTCTTCGAATTAGAGACAATGTAGACGATGCTCCTACTATACTTGTCACATACAGACCACAGCTCTCTCCTGAGTTTTTACGTACCTTTGCTGTAGCAAACAGCTGAAAAACGATAGCGCATGCTAGATAGAGTAAAAGACCTCCACCAGGAGATTGAACACTACGTAATCAACTCGCCCGAGCAACTGGAACAATTCCGCATGCGGTTCATAAGCCGCAAGGGTGTAATAACCGAACTTTTCGAAGGCCTCAAACATGTTCCACAGGCCGACCGACGTGCTGTTGGTCAGGAGTTGAATGGCTTGAAAAATTTCGCTCAGGAACGGTTTGAATCCTTTAGTCAGCTTGTCGATGAGCAGCAGGCGGCCTCAAAGAGTGTTGCCCCTGTCGACTTAACGCTACCCTCTATCCCGAACCTGACCGGAACGCAACATCCGCTAACGCTGGTTCGGCAACGGATCATTCAGATTTTTGAGCGGATTGGTTTCAACGTTGCTGATGGTCCTGAAATCGAATCGGACTGGTACAATTTCGGAGCGCTGAACTTTCCCGACAATCACCCTGCGCGTGACATGCAGGATACGTTTTTCGTTGAGAAAGCCAGCGCCGACACGGACGTTTCGTCAGATATGCTGCTACGGACACATACGTCGAACGTGCAGATTCGGCTGATGGAACGGCAGAAACCGCCCATCCGATCTATCATGCCGGGACGGGTTTATCGGAATGAAACCATTTCGGCACGTGCTCACTGTATGTTCCACCAGGTTGAGGGCATCTACATCGACCGGAACGTAGGCTTTAAAGATCTGAAAGATACGCTCTATCATTTCGTAAAAGAGATGTTCGAGCCAGGTACGCTCATTCGCTTCCGCCCCTCTTATTTTCCATTTACGGAACCGAGTGCAGAGATTGACATTTCGTGTCAGATTTGTGGCGGTAAGGGCTGCAACATCTGCAAGCATTCCGGTTGGGTCGAAATTGCCGGTTCGGGAATGGTCGATCCTCAGGTAATTGCCAACTGCGGGATTGATCCGGAAGAATACACTGGCTTTGCTTTCGGGATGGGTATTGAACGGATTACACAACTAAAATACGTCGTAAACGATTTACGCCTGTACACCGAAAACGACGTTCGTTTCCTGCGTCAGTTTGAAGGACTTTAATTAGAGGAAAGGGAGGAGTGGGAGTAAGGGGAAGAAAGGATAAAGCATTCATCTTTTCCTCCCTTTCCTCCCTTTCTTCCCTTTCTTCCCTTTCTTCCCTTTCTTCCCTTTCTTCCCTTTCTTCCCTTTCCTCCCATTTATGTCTCCCATTCGCCTTTCTGATTTAGCGTTTACCCTTGAAGCCGTTATTGACGAAGCATTCGGGCAGAAAGCCGTGTGGGTGGTGGCCGAAACAAGCGATATTAAAAATTATCCTGATCGGGGCTATTGTTTCTTAACGCTGGTTGAACGCGAATCGGGTAAGGAAACGGTCGCCAAACTGGATGCTTGTATCTGGCGTCGGAATTACCATACCATCAATGAGTTTCAACAGGAAACGGGTGTGGCTTTTGCCCGAAATATTCAGTTGTTATTGCTCGTATCGGTCGGGTTCAGTCCAGTATATGGGTTACGGTTAGAAATTCTCAAAATTGACCCCTCCTATACATTAGGCAATCTTGAACGCGAACGACAGGCTGTACTGGATTCGCTGGTTACGAATCGCCCTGACTTAGTCTGGCGCGAAGCCGATCAATACATTACCGCCAATCAACTGCTACCCCGCCCCACCGTTATGCAGCGTCTGGCGCTCATTACGGCCCCCAATTCAGATGGCTGGCGCGACTTTCGACACGAATTGGCGCAAAACCCGTTCGGCTATGATTTTGTGGTCGATGAGTTTCTCACGCAGGTACAGGGCCAGGGAGCCGAACGAGCCATTTGCGGTCGACTGGATCAAATTCGGACCAGTGGTGTAGCGTATGATGCCGTTGTCATTGTGCGCGGTGGAGGTTCACAGTTAGATTTTGGCTCGTTCGATACGTACCTGATGGGCGAAACCGTCGCCGGATTTAACATTCCGATCCTGGCCGGAATTGGCCACGAACGTAACGTCAGCATTACCGACCTGCTGTGTCATCAGAGTGTAAAAACGCCGACGAAAGCAGCGGCTTTTCTGATTGAGCACAATCGTCAGTTTGAAGAGAGTTGCCTTCTGTTACGTGACCGCTTACGAGTTGTCGCCCACGAGGCTTTGCTATCTGCCCGCGAACAGCTCGACCGTGAAACCGAACGACTGCGTTTTGTTTCGCAGAATTTTCTCCGTGATCGCCACACTGATCTTACAGAAAAAGCTGTTACTCTTCGTCATCTCGACCCGTCTAATGTGCTTCGACGTGGTTATGCACTTCTATTACGTAACGGTCGGATTCTAACGCAAACGACGGATGTGAAATCCGGTGAAATATTACAGGTGCAGATGCGGGATGGAATGATCACTACTAAAGTTGTAGAATTATAAAGTTGCAGAGGGCCGGTATATATAAACTTCACAGCTCTATAACTTACACACAGAAATGACTTATCAGGACGCTTACAATCAACTGACTACGTTGGTTGAGGAAATTGAGAATGAACAGATTCCGCTCGATGAACTGCCAGCCAAGATTCGTCTGGCCAGCGAGTTGATTACCTTCTGTCAGGAACGGCTTCGAGCTGTTGAGACGGAGTATCAGGAAGTTATCGAACGGCTGCCCAAGCGATAATTTCGGGAATTTTATTAGTCGGCTTTATAAAACCTTTGCCAAACCTTCCCTATTTTTATCCCCAGAGTGGATGCTCCCGGAGTGGATGCTCCCAGGGTAGATGTTTCGAAGTAGAGGCTACCGAGGTGAATTCCTCCCACTACTGCCATCGTCGATACTCATGGAGTGTAGACTGTTGAGGTGCTTTGATGCCCGTTTTAGGTTGTGATGTACGTAATAGCACCCATTTATCCTCGTTGATTGAGTTCGTTCACTATATGAATTTGTTTGCCAATTTATCTGAAGTATTCAATTCGGACGTTATAGCACGTATCGCTACGTATATTGACGAGCCCACCGAAAAAACCAATAAAGCTGTTAACGGGCTTGTCTATACCATCGTAGGCGGTCTGATGAAACGAACAACCAGTGAGATTGGGGTTAATCAGCTCTATAATCACGTTCAGAAAGGCCGTTACGACGGTTCGCTCATCGATAATCTGAATGCTACGTTGCGTGATCCGGCTCAGACAAACACCTTAATCACGCATGGTAACGACGTTATCAGTCATTTGCTGCCTGCTATGAAAAGCTCGATCGGCACCATGATTTCGAGCTATGCCAATATTCGGAATTCGTCGGCTATTTCGCTGCTTGGCCTGACCACAACGATCGTACTGCATGTTTTGGGTAAGCAGGTAAAAGACCGGAAACTGGACGCCGACGGATTGGCGGCCCTGCTGTTTTCCGAACGTGACGCGCTGGTCAATGCCGTTCCGGAAGAATTCCTCCCCCGATTGATCGATAAAGTTGGCCTTCAGCAGATTGTAACGGGGGCAGCCGTTCCGGCCCGGCGTGCTACTGCTGAGACCTCAGGAAAAACGGTAACCACAGCTACTCGTCCGTCTGCGAGCTACGAATACGTCGATGACTCAGATAACGACAATGGTGCGCTCACGAAATGGGGATTTGGCGCATTAGTCGTTGTTGCACTCGCGGCTGGCGGGTATTACATCTACCAGAATACGCAGAAATATTCGGGGGAAAGCATTAGTGACGTAACGACAATTACCAGCGATACCGTTCAGGCCGATACGGTCACGCGGTCGTTAGCTGTTCCTGCCGACCCTAAAGCGCCAAAGTCACTCTCCGTTGCCAGCCCGGCTTCGGCAACAGTGGCTAGTGGCCTGGCTCAACTGTTAACACCCTATCTGACCAACCCAGCGCTGCCTAAAGGCCGGGTTTTCCCGCTGCCTGGCGTTGCCTTTATGCCTGGTTCACTTTCCCTGACACCTGGTTCTCAGGCCGCTCTCGGCGAATTAACTACGTTATTAAAGACGTATCCGCAACTTCAGATACAGCTAGTAGGCTACGCCAATGATGCCATGCTGGGTACAACCAACCGGGCGCTGTCATTCAAACGAGTCAATCTGATTAAACAGCAATTGTTAAACGCGGGTGTCAATTACCTTCGGGTAGATGCTATTGGTCGGGGCACCGGGGTAAGTCTACGCGATACGTCCCGAATCAGGAAACCAGCCCTTCGTAAAATCGACATGAAAGTGGTTGCGAAGTAAAGCGAATCAACCATATACGTTCCATGCTCATCAACAAGCGCCTTCCCGAATCTGGGAAGGCGCTTCTGTTTAGGAACGGCTTCCCGGAAATTTAGCGAATAGCTGATGAACACCTTCCTGAATCTGATCAGGCGTTACGTTCCCTTTGCGCAAAACGCTTGACACAACGGCATCCCAAAGCAGATTATTCCGCTGTGCATCAACAATGTGAATATTTACGGCCCCTTCCTGATACGTACCAACCGGCACTTCCTGACTCTGCCAGTGATACCGTCGCTGGCCAATGTAACGCGGTGCTTCGTAAATCGTTGTTTCGCGAGTCTGCGTTTTTTCACGGACGATTCCGCCAATATTGATCAGTAAATCAGCCGAAGTACCAATCTGATTACTAGCAATTTGCTGATACCCGCGATTGGTTAATTCAGTTGCCACTGCTCGCTTGACCTGTTCGATAGACGCCTGATACGTATCTCTGGGTGTTGGATCGATGCGGTTTGTATCGATGAATGTAAAGGTTCTATAAGATGCCCAGTCCGTCGTTTTATCGGTCCGGTTCGTGGTAACCTTATACGATGAACAGCCGACACTTGCCCCGATAAGTCCTATAAATAGCCATAGTGTTTTCATGGTCTTTGTGCATTGGTTTTATCAATTCTACAGGCAATTAGCCAGTACGGCATAGCTGATTTTTTGTTGTTCAACAGGAAAGCCTGACTGTAGATAATCAAAACAACTTTAGTCGGAGGTGGTTCAATATCTTTAGTTACTAACGATTTAAAAAGTTATGAACACCGAAACAGGAAAAACCGCTCTGATTACCGGTGCCTCTAGTGGCATCGGCCAGGAACTTGCCAAATTGTTCGCACAGGATGGCTATAATTTAGTACTAGTAGCCCGTAGCGACGATAAACTTGACCGTCTGGGTGAAGTATTTAAAAGTAATTATGGCACTCAGCAGGTGACTGTCATTGGTAAAGACCTATCGACAGAGGATGCCGCTCAGGATGTCTATAATCAGGTAAAAGCGAAAGGAATCACAGTTGACGTGCTGGTGAACGATGCAGGCGTCGGATTATATGGCCTGTTTGCAACCGATACCGACTGGGAACGTGAGAAGGCTATGATTCACCTCAACGTACTGACGCTAACGCAAATGACCAAGCTGTTTTTATACGATATGCTGTCGCGTAACGAAGGTAAAATCCTGAATCTGGCGTCGTTGCTCTCCATTGCCCCATCGCCATTAATGGCTGTTTATGCGGGAACGAAAGCTTATGTCTATAACTTCACCCAGTCGCTGATCAATGAGTTAAAAGACACCAACGTAACGATTACAGCCCTGCTGCCGAACGCTACGGATACGGACTTCTTTAACAAAGCGGGTGCTGAAAATACGAAAGTCACCGACGAAGTACAGGACCCTGTTATGGTTGCGCAAGCAGGTTATGACGCCCTGATGGCCGGTAAGCATAAAATTGTTCCAGGTGGTTTTAAAAATAAATCCTACGAAATTCTTTCATACGTAGCCCCGCAGGAAGCGGTAGCGTCTATGATGCGGAACAAAATGGAGCAGAAGCCAGACCCGGTTGCCGAGAAAGACGATTCGTCTATAGCCTGGGAGATTGGCATCGGTATAGCTGTAGTAGCTGGTATCGCACTGGGACTTGCCTACGCGAAGTCAGATGCAATCGACCGGGCAAAGTATCGGTACAAAGCCAAATCATTAGCGGATACCCTCTCCGATACACTATCATCAGTAGCCGACAACGTAGTCAGTTCGGTTCTCGATACGTATAAGACAACCAAGGCGAAAGCCAGGGAACTGACAAACCGAGCTGAGGAAGAAGTAGAGGAAGTCGAAGCCATCGCCTAATACGTAGCATCTCATGAAAAATTCATCATTCTGGCGTATTGCCACTGCGGTTTTTGCCGTTGGCAGTATCATCTACACATCGGTATCCAGCGCTCAATCCCGAAAAGAAAGTAGGGATCGTCACGAAGCTGACCAGTCTGGTTCGGAATATGAGTATGACGTACCAGTTGAATACGAAGAGGTGTTCGAGAAAAATCAGATTGTTCCGGCAGGATGGGCATTCGGCACGGTTTGGTCAACGATTTATTCAGGTTTGGGCGCTCTGCTGATCCATCAGGCTCTTCCATCCCAGGAACATAATCCACGGTATCAGAACGCACAACCCTGGTGGTGGGCTAGTTGGGTCTGTAATGCTATTTTCGGACGATTCTTTTCTCAGAATGATCCACAAAGCATCGTCATTTCCGACATAGTAACCAAGATCAATCTGCCCATTGCCATAGGATTGCACCAGAGTCTGGAAATCGGCAAGACGGATGTGCCAGCTCCCGAAAAATACCTGCGTATTCCGGTAAGCCTTTACGCAGGCTGGCTTACAGCAGCTACCGTAGTGGGGACTCCAAATACATTGCTAACTCTTGGCGCATGGACTCCCGAAGAAGAGAACGATGAGCCTATATCAGCGGGAATTCTGGTAGCTACAGCGGGAGCCGGTTATTTTATCGCCCGTCGCCTGAACGATCCCTGGTACATGCTACCATTCGTAGCTGGTTTCGGTGGCATTGCGACCCGTCAATGGGAAAAAGAGCCCATTGTTGGCAGGACAGCCGCAGCATTAGCCATAGCTTACGCAGGCTTATTAGCTTATTGGCTTCCTCAAGGTAAATTTCACGAGTATGACCACTACGTAGTAAATGAGGTTGAGGCTGAAGTTTTAGCTGGCTCAGTCGAGATCGACGAACCGCATCAGGCAGGAATTGCCCGTGAACGCATGAAACCCATTGAAGCAGAAGGCTTGGATTAAGCCGTTTTAGATAACGATAAAAGCCACTTTGTGAAAGCAGGGTGGCTTTTATCGTTACTAATGCCGTAGGCATGTTCTTCGAATAGAACTAATTGGACCCGACAATATCAGAGCTCCGGTAGGAGCGACCTAAAATCTAGGTCGCTCCTACCGGAGCTTCGCTTAATAGGAATGTCCCGTAGTTATTAACAGGTCGCCCTTACAGGGCTAGCTTTTATATCTCGCACATCATACAACTACTGCCACGCGTGCATACTTTGAGGTCATATTTTATGGTATACGAAGCGTTTCATAGTCAGAACACCTATGCAACCAATCCAACTTTTACCATACGTAGGTACCAACGGAGCCAGCTGGGAGTGACGTATTAATCAGCTTGCCTTTTTCGCGGATGTTAAAGGCCTGTGTGGTTTCTTTGGTATTCAATACAATCACAACTTTGCGGCCGTCTGGTGTTTTGAATGCTACGTTAGGCAGCGTTTCCGACATATTGGACTGAATACGAACGGAACCGGGACGAACAAACTTCGAAGCTACCGCTACGTTATAGTACGCTGGATTTCGGGTAATTGTGTTCCCATCCACCGTAATTGCGCCCAGACATTCGGTGCATCCGCCGGGTGTGTGTGGCTGTTGTTTAGGGTCGGCAGCTAGATTCCATTCCAGTACGGTTCGACTCCAGTTCCGCGTGGCGCCGATGATCAGCGTTTTTACGTGCCAGGCCAAATCGCCTTTCAGATTACCGGGAGCGCCGATCCATTGTTCAGTGAAGTACAGATTCTTGTCGGGATGCGCGTTGTGTACCTCCGTCAGCGCCGTAATCGGGCCAGCATACAGGTGAAACGCCGAACCGTCAACGTACTTTTTCGCTTCGGGGTCGTTCAGGATCGAAATCGGGTAGTCAGGATGATCGGCGTTGTGATCGTACAGGAAAATTTTGGTGTCGATATTCGCTTTCTGGAAAGCGGGGCCGAGACTTTTCTTAATAAATGTAGCCTGATCCTGCGCCAACATCAACAGACTAGGATTGTTGCCCGGATGTAGCGGCTCGTTCTGAATGGTAATTGCATCGATTTGGATACCTTCCGCTTTCATCCCCTGAATGTACTTGATGAAATATTGAGCATACGTATCGTAGAATTCTGGTTTTAAGCTCCCTCCTTTTGAATTGTTGTTCGTCTTCATCCAGGTGGGCGGTGACCAGGGCGATCCCAAAATTTTGATGTTCGGATTGATTGCCAGTATCTCTTTCAGTATCGGAAGCAGGTGCTCTTTATCGGGGGCCAGCGAAAATTTCTCCAGATTGGCATCCGTCTGGCCTTCCGGTAGGTCATCATACGAGAAAACATGATCATCCAGGTCCGATGCACCGATGCTGATACGCAGGTAACTTACGCCAATGCCGTTGCCGTCCGTTGAAAAAAGCTCTTTTAGCAAAGCCGCCCGGGTTTTCGCATCCATCCGATTGATAAGCATAGCGCTACCACCCGTCAGTGTATAGCCGAACCCGTCAATGGATTGAAACGTCTGAGACTCGTCAACATCAATGGTCGGATTCTGATTGGTTGTCGCGCTAAAGGGTAGCGTACCTGGTTGCTTGACAAATAAAGCCGACCGGTCGGGATTGGTCAGCCAAAACTCAGCACCAGTCGAAGTCGTATGATTGAGCGAATTTCGTTGACAACCTGTACCAAGTAAAGCCAGGAAAGCTAACGCAACGGCTTTCTGTTTTAGTAAATTGTGCATGAATGGAAGTGTAGGGTTAGATTACATCTTAATTAACCACAGAGGTACAAAGAACACAAAGTGATTGATCTATCTCTGTGCTCTTCGTACCTCTGTGGTTAGCTGAATTAATATCCAGGATTTTGCTGAATCAACGCGTTGTTGTTGATCTCGCTTTGCGGAATCGGGAAAAGCAGATAATTCGCATCCCGTGAACCACGAATCTGCTGAATAATGTCCAGCGCCGTCACCTTATGCGTAGCGCCGGCGTCAGCTTGTGTATGCCGGGCGTAACGTAGCAAATCAAACCACCGTTCTCCCTCGAACGCCAGTTCCAGCCGACGCTGACGATCCACTTCATCACGGAACGTCTGTTTTGTCAACGTAGCAAGCGTAAGAGCCGGTAAGCCCGCCCGTGTACGTATCGAATTCAACTGGGTAAGTGCCTGCTGGTTCGGGCCGTTCTGCTCGTTTGACGCTTCGGCGTACATCAGCATGACGTCAGCAAGCCGCAATACATAATAATTGTCAGGGCTGTTGAACGCGTTCGGGTTACTCCGCCACTTATACACAAACGGTCCGTTGTCATTCGCATTGGCCGAACGTCCCATCACGAAACTGGCGTGATTGCGCCCCGCAGATGTTACTTCACCCGTAAACTTCCAGCGCAGATCGTTCAGTGTATCGGCATACTGAATCAGTTCCGTCGTTGGAATATTAAACTTCGGAAACGAGTACGTAGCGGGCGGTGACGGAAGCAGCAAGTCGGGTAGAAGAAACCCACCATCGGCATTGCCGGCAAACTGAACTTCAACAATCGACTCGGCATTGTTGTCGGGCGGAAACAGGGCATTGAAGCTCAGCGACAGTTGATACAAACCGCTCGTGATCACTTTATTGGCCGCGGTAGCCGCATCTGCCCATTGGCTTTGAGTCAGATAAACCCGCGCCTGTAAGGCATTAGCCGCTGTTTTGATGATCCGTGTCCGGTTGGCCGTCTGACCACCGAGAGTCGTGGCCGTCAATTGTTCTGCCTGTTGCAGGTCCGTTGCAATTTGCGCATACACCTGCTCAGCCGTTGATTTTGCCAGTGCTACGACGCCCGGATCACCCGATTCGGTTGGCTCGAGACGTAGCGGCACCCCCCCATACATCCGCACCAGGTTGAAATAATGCAATGCCCGCAGGAAACGCGCTTCACCAAGAATCTGATTCCGGCGCGTTTCATCCATCTGGATGCCCGAAACGTATTTCAGTACGGCATTGGCCCGGTTGATGCCAATGTAAGCATTCTGGAACGTATTGTTCATCTGGCTGGTCAAAGGCGTCCAGATCAGGCGTTCCAGCGCATTGACATCGCCGTTGCTGCTCGTTACGTTGTCAGATGGCATTTCGCCTACTACGTTCAGGTCCTGACCGTATACGCCCGTTTGTTGCAGCGCATCGTAAGCGGCTGTCAGACCGGCTTCGGCATCGTCGGCACTTTTAAAGAAGTTTTCGGGGGTAATGCTTGGTAACGGTTGTTTATCCAGCACATTACAACTCGCCAAAAACAGGAAAGGAATGCAAAATATGATAAGACGTTTCATAAATCTTCAATTAAAAAGTGACACTTAGACCAGCCGTATACGTACGCGCCTGCGGATAAACGCCGTAGTCCCGACCAAAGCCAACCGATGAGAACGGATCGGCACTGACTTCAGGATCGTAGCCACTATAGTTGGTAAACGTGAGTAAATTCTGGCCGGTCACATACACCCGAACGCCATTGATTTTCGCCTTATTGACGAGCTTGCCGGGGAGATTGTAGGCAACGGTCAGGTTTTTCAGACGAACGTACGTACCATCTTCCACGAACCGGGTCGAGAACCGGTTATTCTGATTGGGGTCGTAACGAACCGCACGAGGCATAGTGTTACTGGTGTTCGTTGGCGTCCAGCGGTTTAGCACAGCCGTCGTCTGGTTAAGCGGATCAGACATCCCTTCAATCGTTACGCGGTTCTGGTTATAGATGTCGTTTCCGAAACTTCCCTGGAAGAACAGACTCAGCTCAAAACCTTTGTACGAGAAATTATTGGTGAACCCAGCAATGAAGTTCGGATTCGGATTACCAATGACAGTCCGGTCGCTGGCGTCAATTCGTCCGTCGCCATTCAAATCAGAAAAGCGAATATCGCCGGGCCTGGGCTGACCCGGTTGCGTAGCGGCACCCGTAATTTCGTCTGTTGTCTGGAAGATTCCCTGTACGACGTAACCATAGAATGCACCCAGTGGAGCACCTTTCTGCGTGATCGTATAATCGCCAATGATGGTTCGGTCAACTTCCTGTCCCTGATCATTACGTAGTGTACCAATGTCGATAACTTCGTTCCGGTTCAGCGAAAAGTTCAGGTTACTCGACCACGTAAAGCCATTGCTTTCACTCTGAATGTTGGCACTGTTGATACCAATTTCAAACCCTTTATTCTGAACCGTACCGATGTTCTGTATCGTTTGGGGCGACTGAGCACCGGCATTGTAAGGCAGCGGCACGCTGGTCAGTAGATTCTTGGTTTGCTTCAGATAGGCATCAACGTTAACCGTCAAACGGTCTTTGAAGAAACCAGCGTCAACGCCAGCATTGTACTGATACGTTGTTTCCCAGCTCAGCAGATTATTCCCGATCCGGTCCGGAGCAATCCCTCCCGACACACCACTAGCATTTGCGTAGTTATAGCCGGAACTATACGTACTGAAACGATCGTACGCGCCGATTTCCTGGTTACCATTGGCTCCGAAACTAGCCCGAACTTTCAGGTCATTAACTGCGGAATTTTGTGGGAAAAACGGCTCCCGCGACACGCGCCATCCCAACGATACAGCCGGAAAATAGCCGAAGCGATTGTTCGATGAAAACCGGCTCGACCCATCGGCCCGCAAACTCAACGTAGCCAGATAGCGTTCGTCGTAGTTATAAATCGCCCTAGCAAACAGGCTAAACAATCCCCACTGATCCTGGTAGCTCGATGGACGCGTAAACTGCGTACCAGCTGATAAATACGGTACAGCGTTCGATGGAAAACCAGTTACCGAAGCGCCCGACGTAAACCGATCGGAAACCTGCGTCGATTGACCGGCCAGTAGCGTTAGGTTATGTTTGTCGCCGATATTTGGATCATACGTCACGGTATTTTCCCATAACCAGATCAGTTGCTGGTTGGTACCCGTCCGAGCACTACCGCGCGTGGCCGAGCTGGCGTTCTGCAGGCCTGGATAATCGCGGGAAACAAACTCGTTTTCAATCTGCGACCGGAAATCAAGACCGAATGAGCTTTTAAACGTCAGATTTTTTAAAATGTCCAGCTCACCGTAAGCGTTGCCAATCACCTGATAGATAACGGCGTTGTTACGCGTTTCCAGCAGGTTACCAACCGGATTATCGAATTGCTGGAACGGGTTGATGCTATACGTACCGTTGGCGTTCCGAATCGGAATGATTGGAATTTGCGCGAGTGCACCCAATACCGTACCAGAGTTACCAGCACCCAATTCACTCCGTACACTACCATTGGTGTTGGTGCGGCTCAGGTTCAGGCTCGTTCCCAACCGGAAACGGGTGCTCATCTGCTGATCCAGGTTTAGCTTGAAATTATATCGGTCGAAACCCGAGTTCAGGGCAATACCATCTTGTTTGAAATACCCGCCCGACACGTAGTATTTGGTCTTATCCGTCCCTCCGCTCAGACTGATTTGGTAATTGCGGATAGCGGCCTGCCGATACACAGCATCCTGCCAATCCGTATTGTAGGGCAACGAATCCAGATTGGTGAAGGACGGCGACTGACCGGCCGCACGCTGCGCGTCATTATAATACTGAGCAAACTGCCGCGAGTTCAGCAACGGAATTTTCTTGCGTAGCTGCTGAATACCGTAATAAGCGTTGAAACTGACTTGAGCTTTACCGCTTTTGCCGCGCTTGGTTGTAATGACCACAACGCCGTTGGAAGCCCGTAAGCCATAAATAGCGGCAGCTGCACCATCTTTCAGTACGTCGATTGACTGAATATCGCTGGGATTCAACGTATTGAGTGGATTGGGGCGCTGGTTACCAACGCTCAGTTCGCGATCGTAAGTTGGCAGAACGGGTACGCCATCGATCACGTACAAAGGTGAGTTACTCAGGCTTACCGAGTTGTTTCCCCGAATCCTGACGTTGATACCGGCACCCGGCGCGCCCGTAGGCGATGTCACCTGAATACCCGGTGCCTGTCCCTGAAGCGCCTGATCGAAGCCAGCAACGGGCTGACGTTCAAGCGATTTGCTGCTAACCGATGTAACGGCGGTAGTCAGCTCCTGCCGACGTTGCGTACCGTAACCCACAACGACAACTTCAGATAATGACTGGACATCCGTAGCCAGCGTTACGTTCAGCGTCGTTTGATTATTGACAACCACCTCTTTACTTTGAAAACCCACAAAACTGAATACCAGCGTTGCGTTGTTATCGCTGACGTTCAGTGTGAAATTTCCGTTCACATCGGTAACGGTTCCTGTTGTGGTGCCTTTGATGACCACACTTACACCGGGCAGCCCTTCGCCCGCATCACTGGTTACTTTTCCGGATACGGTAAGAGCGGCCCGTTCGACGTTTGGGCTTTGTGTACCAGAAGAAGAAGTCGCAGTAGTTGTCGCGCGCTTCAGAATGATCTGCTGGCTCGACACTTCATACGTGATTTGAAGCGGTTTGAGCAGATTATCGAGTACGGCGGAAAGTGGCTGATTGTGCATGGAAAAACTTACCCGGCGGTCGGCCCGGATCAGTTCAGCGCTATACAGGAAGCGTACCTGGGCATTTTTTTCGATCTGTTCCAGCACCTGTTCAACGGTCTGGTTCGTGCACGTTAGATCAATTCGTCGGTCGAGTAATGCCTGACCTCTGCCATCGTGGGCGAACGAAACCCCCACAAACAGAATGGCCAGCGTTAACTGTAGTAGACTAATTTGCATGATTTTTAGGCCTTGCTCACGCAACTGTCGTTTGTTTTTCATAATTTTTGACACTTAATGTTAATTCTTCGGGAATTGGCAAAAAGACTCCGGTAGCCTCGCAGGAGGCCGATGTTTGGCGACATCGAACGGAACCTATGAGTCGTCGGTGTTGGCGCACCGGCGGCTTTTTATTTAGCGATGAACGGGTCGTTTTATATCATGCAGGCTGGGGTTTGGTTCGTGATTGATACGTAGCGATGCCAGAACTCACTGGCATCCTTTTCCGGTGATAATGATTTGTCCATCAACCTCCTCGTAGCTCGATTCGGTACCAGCGCAAATCCAATCCAGTTTCTTATAGAGCGATTCGTCGTCCAGGCGGGCAGTCAGCGTACAGTGCGCCATTAGGTTTTCATCAAAGATGATACGCACTCCGTAGGTTCGCTCCAGTGAGGCAAATACCTCACGGATAGGAGTTTGTTTGAAAACAAAGGACGTAGTGAGTTTCTGGGGACCATCGACCCGTTGAGGTTCTGCAACCAGCGAGCGGATCAGGCGCTTATTAGCGCGAATCAGCATAGCCTGCTGATTCGGCGTCAGAATCATACCACCCAGCTCCCGGCTGGCTTTCTGCGTAGTGGCTTGCTTATCCGTTTGGGCAAACACCGAGACTTTTCCCGTCCGCACCGTCACCAAAACGTCTTTGTCCTGATCGTAGGCTTTCACGAAAAAGCTTGTTCCTAACACTTTCGTAACCAGCTCATTGGCGTAGACCAGAAACGGCTGTTTGGGATTTTTCTGTACCTGAAAGAAAGCCTGTCCGGTCAGGTAAACTTCCCGACTGGCCGCAGCAAATTGTTTCGGATAGCTAACGCGACTGTTTTTGTACAGCATCACCGTCGAGCCATCCGGTAACGTAACAGATTTGGGTGAATTGCTTGTGTTTCCAACTTCGAGCAACGGCTGATTGGCGCTTTCTACTAAGTGCGCATAAACCGTTGGAACAACACTGGATTCGCCGGACTGCAATCGGCTCTGATAAATCCATCCGAAGCCAAGCAGCAACGCTATCGAAGCAGCCAGATAATACCAGGTCGGATTGAAGCGCCGAATGATTGGCAGCGGTATTTCGGGTGTTTCCTCCTTTTCCTGAGCCTGCCGTACAATCTGCGCGACTTTCTGATCGATATAGTCGACCGAGAGTGGTTGGAGATTGCCACGGATATCCAGCAGTTGCTGTCGTGCCTGAGTTACAGTCGTTTCTTTTTCGGGATGTTCCAGCAACCACTGCTTCCAGAATTCATCGTCTTTGGGCAACGCACTAAATACCCACCGGCGAAAAGCCGCATCGTCCAGAAAATCGTTTACCTCGAAGAATTGATAATCTTTCATTGAAAAAGGCAGTTAGTGGCCTCTCTACAATGGATTATCCCGTTTCGAAATCTTTATACTTAATTTTTTTGAGAAAAATTTTCGCGCGGGACGTAACGCTCACATAAACAGTGAGTAATAGATCAACAACAGATACGTCCAGTGATCGCGCAGGCGTTTGAGCGAATTTTGAAGCAGGTTAGCCACCGACTGCGAATTGATGCCCATCGTTTGAGCAATCTGCTCATACGTCAGATTTTCGTAGTAACGCAGATAGAGCGCTTCCTGCTGGCGTTTGGAGAGGTCGGCAACGCGGGATGTCAGTTGCTGCCGGGTAAGTTGCCAGTTTTCTTCATCAATAATCCGACTTTCGGCACTATCACCCTCGCTCAGGTCGAGCCAGTCATGCATCGTCTCGCTGATAGGCAGGTGTTTGTGATGAGTTTTAAAGAGATGATGGCGTAGCGTTTTCAGCAAATAAAACTTGACAAACAACGTATCACTCAACTGATTTCGGTGTTCCCAGAGCTTCAGAAAAATGTCCTGGATGGAATCTTCAATGAGTGTTTTGTCCCTGGTGAACTTAGTTGCGTAGTTAAAGAGCGTCTGGTAATATTTCTTGGCCAGCTGGCCCAGTGCTACCGTATCACCTTCCCGAAACTGCCGCCATAGCTGGTGATCGTCGGTTACAGAAGAAGGAAAAACAGACATGAATAGAAGATAGCTGATCGGTCACTATAGAAACGTACGTACCTGGGAACAATTTTACGCTCAGAAAGCTTCCTTAGCGATTAACATTTTTCGTTGTGACCAATGATTTTAATGTACCGACATTCTGTCTTGAAAAAGAGCAAAAGCAGAGAAAAAGCCGCCAAAATGACCGGAAAAACACCTCGGCCCGCGATTTGTTTATAGGTAGTCATACAGTATTTAACCCATTCCTGAACTGTCATGGACTTTAAGAATTACACCATCAAAGCACAGGAGGTCGTTCAGAAGGCGTCGGAGATTGCCCTCGGAAACGGCCAGCAAGCCATTGAAACAGGTCACCTGCTCCAGGCGATTCTGTCGGAAGACGAAAACGTAGTTGGTTTCATTGCCAAGAAGATCGGAATCAATTTACAGAACACGAATGCCGCCTTACAAGCCATCCTTACTACCTATCCGAAGGTTTCGGGCGGTAATGGAAGTGTCTATTTGACGAATGACACAGCCGCAGCCTTAGCCAAGGCCAGCAGCTTAACCAAAGAATTCGGCGACGAATTTGTAAGCGTCGAGTTAATGCTGCTGGGACTCATGGGGGGCAAAGACCAAATTGCAACGTTATTAAAAGACGCCGGTTTCAACGAGAAACAAGTGAAAGCGGCCATCAACGAACTTAGAAAAGGAAACTCGGTGAAAGACCAAAACGCAGAAGCTAAATATCAATCCCTGGAGCGGTTCAGCGTCAACCTGAACGAACGGGCACGTACCGGCAAAATCGATCCGGTGATTGGCCGCGATGAGGAAATCCGGCGGGTGCTGCAAATTCTGAGCCGCCGTACCAAAAATAACCCGATTTTGCTCGGTGAGCCGGGCGTTGGTAAAACCGCCATTGTGGAAGGGCTCGCCCAACGGATCGTATCGGGCGACGTACCGGAAAACCTGAAAAGTAAAACCATCGTCTCGCTCGACATGGGTCTGCTGATTGCGGGCGCCAAGTATAAAGGCGAGTTCGAGGAACGTTTGAAAGCCGTTATCAAAGAAGTAACGGACTCCAACGGCGAAATCGTCCTGTTTATCGACGAGATTCACACGCTGATTGGCGCAGGTGCCGGTGGCGAAGGCGCCATGGATGCCGCTAACCTGCTAAAACCAGCTCTGTCGCGTGGTGAGCTGCACACAATTGGTGCCACTACGTTGAAGGAGTATCAGAAATATATTGAGAAAGATAAAGCGCTAGAACGCCGGTTCCAGGCCGTGATGGTCGATGAGCCTGACATGGCCGATGCCATTTCGATTCTGCGCGGTATCAAAGAGAAATACGAATTGCACCACGGTGTACGGATCAAAGACGACGCGGTTATTGCCGCCGTTGAACTCTCGACCCGTTACATTACCGATCGATTCCTGCCCGATAAAGCCATCGACCTGATGGACGAAGCGGCTGCGAAATTACGTCTGGAAATGGATTCGGTCCCTGAAGAACTCGACGAACTGAACCGACGTATCATGCAGCTAGAGATTGAACGGGAAGCTATCCGTCGCGAAAACGACAGGGAAAAGGAGACGTTTCTGAACAAGCAGATTGAAGACCTTAGCGAACAACGTAACAGTCTAAAAGCCAAGTGGGAAACCGAAAAAGCATCGGTCAACGAAGGGCGTACACTGAAAGAAGAACTTGACAAATTACGTCTGGAAGCTGAACAGGCTGAACGTAGTGGCGACTATGGTAAAGTAGCGGAGATTCGTTACGGTCGCATTCCTGAAATCGAAACAAAGCTGAATTCCTTAGTGCAGGAAGGTTCGGACAAAGATTCGTCGGACCGGATGATGCAGGAAGAAGTTACGGCTGAGGATATTGCTGAAGTAGTGGCAAAATGGACGGGCATTCCCGTCTCGAAAATGCTGCAAAGTGACCGCGAGAAACTGCTCAATCTGGAGAAAGAATTAGGCAAACGCGTAGCGGGACAAGCCGAAGCCATCGAAGTAGTAGCCGACGCTGTACGTCGGAGCCGGGCCGGTATGCAGGACCCAAAACGCCCCATCGGTTCGTTTATCTTCCTCGGTACTACGGGCGTTGGTAAAACCGAAGTGGCCCGGACGCTGGCTGAATACCTGTTCAATGACGAAAACGCGCTGGTACGAATCGACATGTCGGAGTATCAGGAACGTCACGCCGTCAGCCGGTTAATTGGTGCTCCTCCGGGATATGTTGGGTACGACGAAGGTGGTCAGTTGACCGAAGCCGTACGTCGGAAACCGTATTCGGTCGTGTTGCTTGACGAGATCGAAAAAGCGCACCCTGACGTCTGGAACATTTTGCTGCAAGTGCTCGACGAAGGGCGTTTGACCGACAACAAAGGTCGTGTAGCGAACTTCAAGAACACAATCATCATCATGACGTCGAACATCGGTAGTCATCTGATTCAGGAGAAATTTGCCGAAGACGAAGGCTGGAACCACTCGCTGGTGCTGGAAGAAGCCAAGTCGGCCGTGATGGAGTTGTTACGTCAAACGATACGTCCTGAGTTCCTGAACCGGATTGACGAAATCGTGATGTTCGAACCGCTAACCCAGGCCAACATCCGCAAGATTGTGGACATTCAGTTTCGTCAAATCAGGCAACGTCTGGCCGAAAATGGGATTCAACTCGACGCTACCGATGAAGCGCTGACCAAACTTGGCGAAGAAGGGTTCGATCCGATCTTCGGTGCCCGTCCGCTGAAACGCGTCTTGCAACGCCGGGTGCTAAACGAGCTGTCGAAGAGTATTCTGTCGGGTGATGTCAAAAAAGACTCAGTCGTATTGATGGAGTTGAATGACGACGGGGAGATTGCCTTCACGAATCTGGATGCAGAAATTGAAATGTAATTGATAAATAGAGTGCCTAGCCCGGCTGCTGCGAAGTAGCCGGGCTTTTTATTGATCTAGCCTTTACTTAACAAGAGTGTGTGCCATGCCTGCAAATGCTAAGCTTACCAATCTCCAATTGGAGATTCTTCAAACGTTTTCGTACGCGTTGCCAGATGAGCAGTTGGTTGAAATACGTAAACTGTTAGCGCATTATTTCTTGGATAAAGCTGACGCCGAGTGGAAGGGCTTGGAGAAGAAAAAGGCTGGAATGAAGATACTATTGAAGAGTAGGCTAAAGGGCACGAGCCGACAACCTACCGACCTAAACCATGAGGGTCGTAATGGATACCAATGTTTTGTTGGCTGCTCTACACAAAACATCACGTTTTCGGATCATTATTTCAGCGTTGACCACCGGCCGGATTGAATTGCTTATTAGTACAGCAATTTTGTTAGACTATCAGGAAATATTATCTCGTAAGACCAGTGCGATTGTAGCCAACAACATTCTGGAGTTTCTCACATAACTACCCAATGTAATACGCACTGATACACCTTTCACCTGGGGAATTATTGAGGCTGACCCAGATGATAACAAGTTCGTTGATGCAGGGTTAATATCTGGAGCTGATTTCCTATCGCGCAAGTCCATCCCGTCGGGCGCGGTCACGGACGCGATCAGCGCGCGACTTGCTGTCGGGGTGCGTGGAAATTATGGCAGCAACGCGGCCACCCTGTCCTCCCCCGCTCAACTTGGCTAACTTTTCAAAGGACGTAGCAAGCGCCATTACGTTATATCCATTCCGTTTCAGGAAATCATAGCTATAGTCATCCGCTTCGGTCTCCTGCCGGCGGCTGAATGAAGCGCCGAGCATGTAATCGGCTACCCCGCCGAGTTGCGAGCGAGACAGTTTTCCTAAGGTGCCTGAATTCGACGCGACCGCGTTACGTACCGCTGAACGTTTGAGCGCACTTTTCATAGCATCGCGCGAGTCGTGGTTAATCACGTGGCCGATTTCGTGGCCCATTATGGCCAGCAATTCGTTATCGGTCATGACGTCCATAAGCCCCTTGAAAACACGTACGCTCCCATCAGCCGTCGCGAAAGCATTCACGTCAGCCACTTTGTAAACTTTGTAATTGATGGGCAATCCACTGACTTTATGGTGCCGCACCACAATCGTGTTCAGACGCTGGGTATACGGATCATTTGGACCAGCAACCGAATTTTTGGCATCCATTTGCTGAACGGCTTGTCTAGAATAGTCGGCCACCTGAGCGTCGCTTAATGTATAAGCATTAAAGGCATCAATACCTGCCTGAATCAGACTTGGGTTAACCTGAGCTAAACTTAGTGTGGGGCAACCAAATACTACAAAAAATAAGCTTGCAATACGTATCATAAGCTGTTTCGTTCGATAGATCGGGGCGGATTTTATGCCAATAGATTTCTCTAATTAACTGTGTAAGTCTATAAACGTTTGGTGCAATTGGCGAATTGTGGTATCTCCGATAGACCTGACCTGAACGAATCTTGTTGCGGAAAATCATTCTCGAAGATCAATTACCAATCAGATTTGTCTGGCGACGAATCGTTTGGCATTTTTGCGCCAGGAGGAGTTTATCCTCACGAACTCACTAGCGAGAATATCCCATGAATGAGCAATCACGGAGAAATTTTGTTAAAAATAGCGTAGCGGCTGGGCTGAGTGCCAGTTTACCTAATGTGGCTACTGCCCCGAAGGAAATATTCGTCCACCATGTCCTGTTTTACTTAAAAAATGCCAGAAGTGAAGCCGACAAAGCCAAACTGTTGGAAGGATTGAACAAATTAGCCAAATGCCCGACTATTAAGATGGTACACATCGGCACCCCTGCTTCTACGAACCGGGAGGTCATTGACCGGAATTATGCGTATTCGTGGCTATGCTTTTTCGACAGTCCAGCCGACGAAGAAGCCTATCAGAAACACCCCATTCACGATGACTTCCGGAACAATTATTCTTCGTTGTGGGAAAAAGTAGTGATCTACGATTCGATCGGGCCCAAACGCTAATTCGTTTTGAGGATGACTGGTTCGGGTTGCCGCTGAACCCGAACCAGTCATCCTTTTTAATTGCCAGGTGGGCTCACGACGGGTCCGGCAGGAACAGCCGTAACGGCTGGCGATAAAGCGGGCGTAGGCTTACCCCGTAGAAACGAAAGCAATGCCCCGGTCAAAATTAAGCCCGTCATAACCAGGTAGGCATAATGCATACCGAGTAGTTGAGCGGCTGTTGTTTCGGGCGTTACGTTATTCGCCAGCGCATAACGATTCCGGGTGCTGTACCAGACCGCAGCCGCTAGCGCAATCCCGACCACAAACCCGAGGTTTCGCATGAAAGCGATCATGCTGCTGGCAATACCGCGTTGCGCCAATGGCGCTGCATTAAGCGCACTGCTGCTATTTGGCGATTGAAATAAGCCGAACCCCATGCTAACCAACGAGCTACGCCATACAACGTCTTTCCAATCCCAGCTCGTATCCAGAAACGAGAAGGCGAAATAACCACAGGCCGTAATTAATAAACCCATACTGGATATCCATCGCGCATTGATTCGGCTGGAAAGATACCCGCCCAACGGAGCGACAATACTAAGCGTTAATGGGCCTGCTAATAGCACCAATCCCGCTCGTTCTGGGTTCAGACCCAGCAATTGCTGCAAAAAGAAGGGAATCACAAATAAGTTGCCACCGGAGGCCAGGAAGCCACAGAAAGCCGCCAAAATAGCCGACGTAAATGGCCAGATTCGAAACAAGCTTAGCCGCAGCATCGGTTCGCTAACCCGCATTTCCCAAATCAGGAACAAAATCAACAAAACCGCGCCCATGGATAGCAACGTAACAACCAACGTATTATCCCAGCCATAGCGGGGCTCGGGACCAAAATCCAGCCCAGTCAGCAAGGTCACTACCCCTAATAGAAATAAACCCGCTCCCAATAAATCGAAACGTTGACCGCTTACTTTCGGGCTATCGGGCAAAATGGTCCAGGCACGCCAGATCGCGATCAATCCGATCGGCACGTTTACAAAAAAAATGCTCGTCCAGCCAAATTTACCCAGCAACAGGCCACCAATCACCGGTCCGGCACTGGAACCAGCCGCTACGACCGAGCCCATGAAACCCAGCGCCTGTCCTCGTTCGTTTGGCGCAAACGCATCGCTGATGATGGCCGGACCAATCGCGTAAATCATCGAAGCGCCCAGTCCCTGAAGAACCCGAAAGCTTACCAGCGACCACAGATTCCAGGCCAGACCGCAGAGCAACGATCCGAGGACAAATACACAAAACCCCGTGATATACAGTTGTCTACGACCGACCCAGTCCGACAGTTTGCCCATAATAAGCAACGTACTGGTTGTTGTCAGCAGATAACACAACACAATCCATTCGACACTGTCGCCCGCGTTGAGTTCACGCCGGATAGTCGGTAGAGCAATATTCACGATGCTGCTGTCGAGCGTCGACATGAACGTTCCGAACATGACCGTCCCTAAAATTATCCACTTATTGGGCAACGATGATTTAACAGGATCAGCGGACGATGTCACGGCATAATTCAGGTTGATTCTGAAACGTAACGGGGCGAGCAGGTACGTTGTTCAGCAGAAACCAGGCTAGCTTTCAGCATAAATCGTTACGTTCGTACGGATTGAGCAGCAATCGTTTATCTTAGTACGTTCATTTTCTGCCCAAACTGCCTCAATCATACAACCTGATGAAAAACTCCCGACGAACTTTCCTACGTAAAACTACCCAAAATGGGCTGGCCATTCTCTCAGCAGGCAGCCTGACGGCCAGCCCGTTCGATCAGTTAAATAACACGACTTCAGGAGCTAAGCTACCTTCCAGTACAATCAAACCTGACCACGTAGTACGCTCGTTACCCGAAAATATGGTCTGGGGGTATTACGGGGCCGACGTCCCGCCCGTTGCCAAAGTAAAAGATGGAGACGTAGTGGAAATTCAAACAGTCAATCCATCGGGCGTTAGTCGAACCAATCCGGAAGAGTTTTATACCAAAAATAATTTACCCATCGATCAGCATGCGCAGGAAGTAATTGCGATTCTGAAAAACGTAAAACCCGAACCATCGGGGATTCGCGGGCACATGCTAACGGGACCCGTGTATATTGACGGGGCATCACCTGGCGACAGTCTTGAAATTCGGATTCTCGACATGACGTTTCCAGCCCCGTTTGGGGTCAACAGCGTCTGGCCGGGTGGTGGCGGTATTCCTGATGAGGTGAAAACCCGTGAAACGTTCGTCTATCGGTACGATATGAAGCGAAAAACGGCGTCGCTCAAAGAAGGCATCGATATTCCGCTGAAACCCTTTATGGGCGTCATGGCTTTGTCGCCCCCTGCCGACATGGGTCGCCAGAGTTCAATCCCGCCGAATTTTTACGGTGGCAATCTGGACATCAAGCACTTGACAAAGGGCACTACGTTGCATTTACCCATATCCGTAGCTGGTGGGCTCTTTACAACCGGCGATGGGCATGGGGCGCAGGGAAATGGCGAAGTGAGTGGGGTCGCGATTGAAACGGCCATTAACCTCACAGTAAAATTCATCGTTCACAAAGGCAAAACGCTGAAACAGCCCCGCGCCGAAACGCCTACACATTTCATTGCCGTCGGCCTGGATAAAGATTTGAACAAAGCGATGAAAAACGCTCTTTCAGAAGCGTGTGCGTTTATCAAAGAAGAGTTAGGATTTACCTTCAACGAAGCCCTGTCCATCGCCAGTACCGCCGTCGATTTTGAAGTCAGTCAGGTTGTTGACCAGACATTAGGCGTTCACGCGATGATCCCCAAATCCATTTTCTCGAAGAAGAAATTCGACTATTGGACGTAACGCTTTCCTGGTAATTCTGAATCTTGACCGCAGCCATGAATGGTCACTTATAATTCAACCGCAGCCCCGTACCTTTGCAGGCGACAACCGCCGGTATCATGTACGTAAAGCCTAAAAAAGAACTTGGTCAGCATTTCCTGAAAGACCTGAGTATTGCCCAGAACATCACCGAACTTTTGACTGGGCACGGTGGCTATAAAAAGATTCTTGAAATAGGGCCAGGTATGGGTGTCCTGACGCAATTTCTGGTAAAGGATGACCGGTTTGATACGTACGTGATCGAGATTGACCGCGAATCGGTTGATTTTCTTAAACAGAACTTCCCAGTGTTGGAAGGCAGGATCCTACCAGCTGATTTTTTAAATATCCGCCCCGACCTGTTACCGACTAAACAGCCTGATAATACAGAACCCTTTGCTGTCATTGGCAATTTTCCGTATAACATCTCGACCCAAATTCTTTTCAAAGTACTTGATATGCACGATCGGGTGCCAGAACTGGTCGGTATGTTTCAGCGGGAAGTCGCTCAACGCGTTGCATCCGGACCGGGCAATAAAGATTACGGAATCCTAAGTGTGTTGTTGCAAGCCTGGTACGATATCAACTACGAATTTACCGTCCCCCCCGACGTTTTCAATCCACCTCCTAAAGTTCATTCCGGCGTCATTTCGCTCCGACGTAACGACAAAACCGATTTAGGATGCGATGAACGCAAATTTGTGCAGGTTGTCAAACATGGTTTCAACCAACGCCGGAAAACGCTACGTAATGCTCTGAAACCGCTCAGTCCACCTGCCGATGCACTGGCCAGCCCATTCATGGACAAGCGGGCTGAGCAATTGAGCGTTGCCGAATTTGTGGAACTGACGAATTTAATGATGGAGGAAAGGGAGTAGAGGGAGAAAAGAGACGAGAGGGCAACTAAACTCCCTTCCTTCCTTTCTTCACCTTCCTCCCTTTTCTCTCCCTACGAAATGACTTTCGAACTTACCCAAGACTATCTTGATCATATTCAGACGGCTATTGAAACGGGGGATGTCGAACTGCTCCGAACCGAAATGGCCGACTTATTTCCAGCGGACATTTCGGGAATCCTGGATGAGTTAGAACCCGAGTCAGCGCATTATTTACTAGGTCTGCTGGATAAATCCGTTGGTGCAGAGATTATCGCGAATCTCGATCCTACGGAGCGCACCAATCTGCTCAAACTCTTTTCGTCGGAGGAAATTGCACCGTTCATCAACCAGATGGACTCCGATGACGCTGTGGACGTACTGAATCAGCAGCCTATTCAGATTCGCGAAGAAGTGATCGGTTTGCTAGAAGATCGCGAACAGGCGCGCTTTATCCTGGATCTGCTGCATTACGAAGATGGCGTAGCGGGGAGCCTGATGCAGAAGGAGTTGATACGTATCAACGTCAACCTGACGGTTAATGCCTGCATTGAAGAAATCCGTCAACAAGCCGAAGATGTCGAAAATGTCTACGCCGTTTACGTAGTGGACGATGCGGGAAAACTGCTCGGCTTGGTGTCATTGAAGAAGATTGTGCTGGCTCGTAAAAATGCCAAGATTGCGGATATCTATGATGATGACGTCGTGTTTGTGGAAACGTACCGCCCGGTGGCTGAAGTGGCCGAGGTCATGCAGAAGTATGACCTGGACTCTCTTCCGGTTGTGAATGTACAGCAGCGATTGTTAGGTCGGATCACCATTGACGACGTCGTGGACGTGATTACGGAACAGGCCGAAGAAGATATTCAGGTCATTTCGGGTTTGTCGGGCGAAGCCGAAGACGATGACAGCGTTTGGCAGCGCTCAAAAGTGCAACTGCCCTGGCTCGTGGCAGGAGCTATTGGGAGTTTACTGGCAGCAACGGTAATTAACGGTTTTCAGAGCGAACTGGGCAAAGTAGCTGCGCTTGCTGCGTTCATCCCAATTATCGGATCAACGGGTGGCAACGTCGGCATCCAGACCTCGTCGTTGATTCTGCAAAGCCTAACCGACACAACGGGTTTGAGCATAACCATGGCTAAACGGCTCATTCGAACACTATTGGTTGCTATTATCAACGGATTGGTCGTTGGGCTAATTGCAGGCGTTTATACCTTCATTATCGGCGAGCCGCGCTTGTTCTTTGTGGTGGCAACGTCACTGCTGTCCGTTGTACTGTTGGCCTCGTTTATGGGTACCGTAACGCCGTTGGTTCTCAACCGAATCGGCATCAATCCGGCCGTTGCGTCAGGTCCGTTCATTACCACGGCCAACGACCTGATTGGTATTGGTGTTTATTTTCTAATTGCGCAGTGGCTGTTGACGGAGGTTTGAGCCTGTTGTTTGAACCCAAACGTTTAATTTACCAGGCTGTCTGGATAGCGACTAGCTACGGAACGAGCGATTTTCACGAATTACAAACAGGCTTATGCAGGCCGAAAAACTCGCTAAAGCTTTCCTCATATTTAAAAAATGGCAGTGGACCAACGCCAGCATTGGTAATCATCCGTAGTGTCGATTGAAAAATCTGCCCCTACATAACCAAACAATTTCTTTACGTGCTCCGTCAACTATAGAGAAATTATTAGCAACGAGCAGTAACTTACTGAAGACAGACTAGTCAATTGCTGCTATTTTTGGCAAATAATCTCTAGGTAGACTTCATGATTGCCGTTATTCAGCGTGTTACACAGGCTTCGGTCACCATTAACAATCAAATCAAAGGTCAGATCGAATTGGGTTTTCTGGTCTTACTTGGTATTACCCATACCGATACCCAGGAAGACGTAGCGTGGCTTAGTAAGAAAATCGTCGGTATGCGTATTTTCGGCGATTCGGACGGAAAAATGAACCTCGACCTGACAACCGTTGATGGTAATATACTCCTGATCAGTCAGTTTACGCTTCATGCCAGCACCAAAAAAGGAAATCGTCCAAGTTTTATCGGCGCGGCCCGACCAGAGGTAGCCATTCCGCTCTATGAGGCAATGATTACGCAGCTATCCGCTGATTTGGGGAAGCCCGTTCAAACGGGTGAATTTGGAGCCGACATGAAAGTTTCGTTGCTGAACGACGGGCCTGTAACGGTCATTATTGATTCAAAAAATCGGATTTAGTGTATTCGATTACCAATTTGTTGTATCTATCCGTTACTTTTACTGAAACCAGCCCTTACCTGTCGGATTAAACAATTACGCAGGTTAATAGCCGAATGGATTTTTTGCCGCATGACATAAGCACTTACGCCGAAACTTATACGTCGCCCGAAAGTGCGTTGTTGTACCAGCTCAACCGGAACACGCGTGCGCGTGTGATGGCGCCCCGGATGCTGTCGGGTCATATTCAGGGCCGTTTTTTATCGATGATTTCCTGGATGATCCGCCCTCGCCGGATTCTCGAAATTGGTACGTATACAGGCTACTCAGCGCTTTGCCTGGCGGAGGGGTTGTCAGATGACGGACAACTAATTACGATTGACCAGAACGAAGAACTTGAAGCGTTTGCCCGATCTTACTGGCTTGAGTCTCCACTGAATTCTAAAATTGATTTCCGGATTGGCGTGGCGGCTACTATCATTCAGACCCTCGATGAAACATTCGATCTGGTATTCATCGACGCCGACAAACGCAATTATTCCCTATATTTTGATCTGATTTTCGATAAGGTTCGTTCGGGTGGGTTTATCCTGGCCGATAATGTGCTGTGGAGTGGCAAAGTTGTTGAACCAGTTAAACCGGCCGATCTGGACACGATAGCCGTACAAGCGTTTAACCAGAAAGTTCAGGACGATTCCCGGGTAGAAAATGTGCTGTTGCCCGTTCGTGACGGGATTATGGTAGTGCGAAAATTATAAGTACGATTGATGAAATGAGCCGCCGTAGCGGTATAATGTATGAAAAAACAGACGTATTCCTTACTCCTACTTTTCCTTCTGACCCATTTCGCTACGTTGGCGCAAACAAGTACCCCTGTGGTTCCCGAGAAGGTGACCTTTGCTGACATAACCGTCGCACTGGACCCTGACGCCCGGCGTACGGTACAGCAGGACGTTAACGCGCTGATGTCGAATCAACAGTATTGGTCTGCTAAACTTGACCGGGTCGTGCTCTATTTTCCGATCATCGAATCGATTCTAATCAGTGAAGGCGTGCCGACCGATTTTAAATACCTGGCCGTACAGGAAAGCTCCCTTACGCCCGATGCCGTATCGACGTCCAATGCCGTTGGTTACTGGCAGTTCAAAAAAGAAACGGCGACGCTGAATGGCATACGCGTGGATGATGAGATCGACGAACGCAAGAGCATTACGGCTTCGACACGGGCCGCTGCTGGCTATCTGAAAAAGAGCAATGCGCAGTTCAACAACTGGGTAGCGTCTCTTTACTCGTATTATCTAGGGGCTACTGGAATTACGAAACTGATTCCTCCCGATTGGGCCTATGCTCGTGAAGTTGCTCTCGACGGACGTACTGACCGGTACATTCTACGCTTCTTTGCGCATAAAATTGCGATTGAAAACGCCCTGAAGTTTCACCAGACCAGTAATCGTTTCGCACTGATCGAATATCCTAAAGGGGGTGGCAAAACCATACGAACGATTGCCGACGAATTGGGAGTCGATGAGTTTGAACTCCGGAAATACAACCGTTGGATACTGGGGGATGTCGTGCCAACCGACAAGTCGTATGTTATGGCTATACCCGTAGCTAGTAATCAGATTAATGATGTTCGGGAGAAAATCGGCACCGTTCCTACGGGCACTGGCAACTCACCAGAACTGGCCCAGAGCGACGTTGGTTTTCCCGTTTTGCGTCGTGTTTCAACCACTGTAAAGAGCAAGAATGACCCGGTTTTGTATGAAATCAACGGATTACCGGGTATACAGGCGCAGGCAGGTGACAATGCCGCGTCTCTGTCGCGGAAGGCTAAGATTAGTTTATCGAGCTTTTTGCGTTACAATGATTTGGACGAATCCGATCCAGTCATCGTAAATGATATTTATTATTTAGCCAAGAAACGCAAAAAAGCCCTTGTTCCCTTCCATACTGTTCGCGATGGTGAAACCTCTCGTAGTATTTCGCAACGCTACGGTCTGCGGCTCCGAAAATTATTACGTTTCAACCGCGTTGATCGAGGGCAGCAACTGACGGCAGGGCGCGTTATGTGGTTGCGTGAGCGCCGGCCGGCCAACCGACCAATTGAGATCATTACCGCACCAACGCCACCCGTTTACGATCAGACACCCGCGCCACCTACGCCCGCTCGTCAGGAAGTAGCGGGCAATACACCAACCGGACGTAGTACAAGTGCGACGAACCGGCAGGTGTCGGGTAGTGAGGGCGTACCCCGTAATGCGTCTGAACGAAAACTCTATCAGCCCAAATTAGCCGGAGGGGGCATTACCCCAAACGATGGTTCAGCAGTTCCGGCAACCCCACCAGCAACGCAACCCACAACGACGAATTCAGTGTCGCCAAGTCGGCCTGCCCCCACTACGTCTACTAGTTCTGAGGGTTCACAACGAGTGGTGATTGTCCGGTCGCAAGATTCGGATGGAACGACAAAGACCGTTCCTGTTGCTACAACACCTGAAGTAGCAGATAGGTCCAAGCCAGCATCTGTTGAGGATGGGTGGAGCTCAAATGGAACTAAGTCGGTTAAAGATTCGGAGGCATATACTCGACCACGTCCCGCTAAAACGCCTGTTACGTCTCGTTCGTCAGCGGATAACTATACCGGACCAACGGAGCAGCAAGCCGATGGAACAATCACATCGGCGAGCGCAAAATCTCCACCCCGCCCCGCTGCTCCAGCCGTTACAAAAGCCGATACGCGTCCAGCGGAGGCACCGACCGTAACGACCTTTGAGAAAGTAGAGAAGAAAGTTACGACGCCAACAGTAACGATGGTCGAAAAGAAAACCGTTACGTCGACCGCAACGCCAACAGCCGCTCCCACGCCATCGGTCAGTGCTGACAGGACTGCAACAACACACATTGTCGAGAAAGGAGAAACGTATTACGGTATTGCCAGAAAATACGGCCTTAAGCTGAACGAGCTACTGGAGCTGAATAACCGTACGCTCGACAATAAACTGGAAGCAGGGCAGAAAATAAAGGTAATGACCGGCGAGAAAACCGAGTCGGCACCTGCTGTAGGACAAGCAGCCACGGTAAAAACGACGACCAAAGTTGAACAGACAATCACTAAAGTTGAGTCAGCACCCGCCAAGAAGGCATCAGAGTCCGTATCGGTTTCACAATCGGGGGCTACGTACCATACAGTGGCCAAGGGTGAAAATCTATTCCGGATCTCAAAGCTTTACAACGTAAGTGTTCCTGAGCTTCAGGAGTGGAATAACCTGAGTACGGCCTACGTCCGGGAAGGGCAAAAAATAAGAGTGGCAAAACCCTAATGGTTCGCCACGTTTCGTTTATAGAAAAGCTGCTCTGTATGGGTAGCTTTTTCTATAATGTGTTGAGCCGTATCTTTGATAAACGGGTTTTCATTGTGACGTTAATCCGCCCACATTACGTATATGATTCTAATCGACAATACCTGCATCAGCGACGACGTTGCTGAAAAATTTTTCGTCTGCAACCTGGATAAATGCAAAGGAGCCTGCTGCGTTGAAGGTGATATGGGCGCTCCGCTGGAAGGTGACGAACCAGCCATCCTAGACCGGATTTTTGACGATATAAAACCGTATCTCTCGCCCGAAGGCATTCGGGTTATTGAGCAGAAAGGGGGTTACGAATCCGATGGTTTTGGTGGTTTAGTGACAAACACCGTTGGCGGACGCGAGTGTGTTTACGCGACCTGGAATGATCGGGGAATCTTGAAATGTGGTATCGAGGAAGCTTACAACGACGGTAAAGTAGACTGGAAAAAACCAATTTCCTGCCATCTGTATCCGATCCGGGTAACGAAATACGAAGCCTTCCATGCGCTGAACTATGACCGCTGGCCCATTTGCAGCCCGGCCTGTGGCTTTGGCGAACAGTTGAACGTACCGATCTACAAATTCGTCCGCGAGGCTCTCGTTCGTGCATACGGTGAAGAGTGGTATGGGAAACTAACTCAGGCGATTGAAAGCCCCACAAAAGAAGCCAACCAGTAATCGTCCTTTGTGGTCATCGATTGATCGTTTATAGCATGGAGCAGAGGGACTATTTTGAGGAGGTCTATGACGTAGTGCGCTTAATACCAAGAGGGCGGGTAACGACTTACGGCACCATTGCCCGTTACTTAAGCCTTCGGGCAGGGGCACGCATGGTTGGCTGGGCAATGAACGGCTGTCATAACCGACCAGACGTGCCCGCACATCGGGTGGTGAACAGTGTGGGCGTGTTATCAGGTAAACATTTTTTTGGTGGGCCAACCATTATGCAGCAACTCCTGGAAGACGAGGGGGTTAAGATTGAAAACGATCGCGTCGTTGATTTTAAAACCGTGTTCTGGGACCCATCGGTCGAGTTAGTCCTTTGAAAAGGGCACTAAAGCATTACGTTTTTAGAAATACATCATCGCCGACAACGTTACGTTGGTTGAGCTTTACTGACATCATCTTACACGTAGTGGAGCATAAGTAGGTTAAGCCTTGACCTTTGTTTATATACGTGGATAGCCTGAGGAATGATGTACTATCTCAGTCTTTCAGACCATTATTCTACCATGAAACCTCTCCTCGTCTTGCTGCTGACTTTATTGGCTCCTCTGGCTTTTTCGCAGCCTATTGCTTCTAAAGTTTATTCTTGGAATCAATCGCCGGTTACTAAACAGGGAGGCTATGAAGACCGAACGATTCTGTCAGGTACTACGCGGGATTTTTCCAATTTAACCGTCCACGGAATAACTCTTTTTGCTCATCAGCCTTCGCAGCCCGTTCATAAACTGGATGAAGAACAATTAATTATCGTTAAAGAGGGTGAGTTAACATTAACGCTGGGTGAGAAGCAAAAAACCCTGGGGTCGGGTAGTGTTGCATTGATCATGCCGGGCGATCTGCATCGCTTAGAGAACAAAACCAGTAAGCCGCTCACGTATTACCTTATGCGCTATATCTCAAATGAGATGCCGGATTTAGATCTGGATCGATTGGCGGGTGGCTCATTCTGGGTCGACTGGAAAGAAGTTCCCTACAAATCACACGATAAAGGTGGAATCCGACGGATGTTCGACTGCGGGACGGTAATGACCAAGCGCTTTGAAATGCACGTTACGACGCTCAATCCGGGTCTGTGGAGCCATCCTCCCCACACGCATCGGGCGGCCGAAATTCTGCTAATGGTCGACAGTTCAGCTCAGGAAAGTATCGACGGATCGCTGCAACCAGCAGGCGCAGGCGATGTGATTTTCCTGGAATCCAACGTACCACACGGCATTCAGAATACCAGTTCAGGAAAGTGTATGTACTTCGCTTTTCAGTTTGAGTGAATAGCTTAAGAATTTCAGTCTTCCTTAGCTGCGTTGACCAGCGCAATTACTACGTTCTTCAACTGCCGAATCAATTGTGGGTCCGTTACGTGCCCATCAGCGTCTACTTTAGCCCGAACGAACGGCACAATGAGAGAAGCCTGTTCGGGTAACTTCGCCATCAGGACAGACAAGGTATAACATAGCGATGCGTGCGCACGCGACCCACCCATATCTGAGGGGCTGGCACTGATTACGCTAACTGGTTTATTGACAAATTCTCCCGATGAAGCCAGCCAGTCAAGCATGTTTTTTAAGACTCCTGGCATGCCATGAATGTATTCGGGAGTGCAGATAATTACGGCATCCGCTTCCTGCAATAATGACCGCAGTTTCGTAACTGGCTCGGACGTATTATCCCGATCGCGTTCGGGGCTAAAATGCGGAAGATCATCAAGGTCTTCATAAATCGTAATCACTACGTTCGATGGAGCTAATTCAGCAGTGGCTCGTAGTAGCGACGTATTGGCCGATGCAGCCCGCAAGCTACCCGATATGGCAAGAATATTCATGCTATGAAAACGTTCAGGAGTTCCGGCAGATAGGCGCTCCCACAAACTTTATTCCTAAAGTTGAAAACTACGTATGATCACCGCAACACTTTCGTTATCTCGTTCAGCTTCTCCATTTTCTGGACAAAATCGCCTTTGAGCTGGTTGCGAATAGCTGTCAGATTGTCGAGGGTTTCCTGCAAACTGTCGGGCAGGATATCTTCAAGAACCTCCCGGAATCGTTTCGCAAATGTCGGCGATTTACCGTTAGTCGAGATCGCTATTTTTAAATCGCCCTTTTTAACGACAGAACTCAAATAAAAATCACACAGATCGGGCGTATCGGCTACGTTCACTAAAATCCGGCGTATTTTACAGTCAGCCTGCACTTGTCGATTAATATTCTTATCGTTCGTACCGACAATAACCAACTCTTTATCGGACAGATAAATTTCGTGATAAGGCTCTTGTATCAACTGTAACTTCGGATGCTGTTGCGCTAAAGCACGGATTTCACTACGTATTTCAGGGGCTACGAGCGTAACGCGGGATTCTGGCGAGTTGCTGAGCAGAGCCGTAAGTTTTTCTAGTCCAACGTAGCCTCCTCCCACAATAAGTGTATGCAGATTCTCAGCCTTGACAAAAATTGGGAAGAGTGTGTTCATAAAAAAAGTCGTCAGTCGATAGGATTTGATCGTCAGTAGCAGGCGATAACCAAAGCTAATGAACAAACTCCTATTGACTGACGACTATTAACGAAAGAATCGTTTAAAATTTAAACCCGAGGTTCACGCCCAGAATCCGGCGTTTGCTGTTTCCGCTGGTGAGAACGTCAGCAAAGCCATGGTGATACACGAAGCTCAGCATAATTGGACCTGCATCGAAGCCCAGATTGACCAGACCATTAACGGTTGCTGCCTGAAAATCGGCATTGCCTAAATTAAAATCATTTTTGTCTGTGCTCAGTGGGGTAGCGTATTCGGCACCCACAGCCAGACGAACAGCGGATACACCCCGATCTGACTGTGCGATCTTAACACCGATATAAGCAGGGACATGCAGATAACGTTGATCAATATTGGCAATAATGTCACCAGCGCTGCCTGCCTGACCGTCACCGGCTTTGTAGAACTGGGAACTTGAGGTTAAGTACTCTGCGCCTACTTGACCGAAGATACGTCCACCACCGCGCACGAAGAAACCCAGCTGGTAGCCCAGACGACCCGTCAAATTTTTTGTATCAACCGTTTCGCCTTCAAACCGGGTAGAGTTAGCCCCGCCGTAGATGCCGAACGTAAAGTGTTTGTAATTCTGATGACGCTCCTGCCGTTCGGATACTTCCTGGTTACGCATACCGTCCTCAAATCCTTCGTCATAGGCTTTGCTCAAATCCCGTTCATCAAACCGCCGATTGTCACCGATCCGATCTTCATAACGGTTGTTGTAACGCGGATTTTCTTCATCACGACGGTTATATTCCCGACGTTCTTCGATCATATTATCACGGTAGCGATCATTCTGCCGCTCAGATCGCCGGTCCCGACTATCATACCGATCATTATAGCGCTCGTCATTTGAGTTATATTGCTGACCAAGCGTGAGTGTTGTGGTACAAATACCGGCCACCAAAAAAGCTGTTTTTGTCAAAGTTTTCATAATGTATCAAGTTGAGTAACTTCCTTACAACCGATCACCCGACAAGAATGTTTGGGCAGGGTAGCTGTAAGACAGTTTTATGGAATTTTACGGTACAACAAAGCCGCCCTTTTGAGAAGGCGGCTTTGTTGATTGTTGTCAACTGACTTTAGAATTTAAAGCCTACACTTGCGCTCAGAATACGACGTTGCGAACCAGCAAAACCCGTCTCCTGCGTTACAGCATTGCTGAAGCCATAATGATAGGTCAGATCAAGGAATACCGGACCCGCATCGAAACCTAACTGACCCAGACCGTTGAACGTACCCTGTTTGATCTGGAAATTATTCAGGTTACCAAACTGATTTGCTGTCGAGCCAATCTGATTAGCATATTCCACACCGACCTGCACTCGTATCGCCGAAATACCCCGATCCGATTCCGTCAATTTATAACCGATGTAAACCGGAACCTGAATGTACTTGATGTTGATCTGGTCCGAAATGCTCGAGGCTGACTGACCCGAACCGGCTACGAAATAATTAGAGCTTGACGCAAAATACTCAGCACCAATCTGACCGAAAAGACGACCACCACCGCGTACGAAGAAACCAGCCTGATAGCCTAAACGACCCGTTAGTTTGCTGTTGGTACCGTTGTTAACTGACTCACCTTTAAACTTGGTTGTATTCAAGCCTGCGTAAATACCAAACACAAAGTTTTTATAATCCTTCTTGTCCTTAACGCGGGTTGTTGTGTAGGTGTCCGTTGTTGTACCGTCTGTCGTTGGCGAGGCTACACTGTTTGTTGAATACGTACCATTCGTTCCGGTACGGCTATTCTCCATCATCGAGGTGCTGTTCGTCGTATTCGACGAGTTTACCGCATTCGACGTGTTGGTGCTGTCAGTTGTAACAGGCGATGTATAGGTTGGATTCGTTTCCGTGCTCGTTGTTGAGTACGTGTTGGTTGTGGTTTGAGCCGTTGCAAGACCGATCCCACATAAGCATACAGCTAATAAGGAGAATGACTTTTTCATGATTGTAATCACGTTGAGTTATATAAAAATAAAAAGGGTGTAATCGAAATTACACCCCATTAACAGGCCTTTGTTCAGCAATGTTTTGAACTATTCTGATTTGGCCCCAAATTTAATCTGCTCTTTATACTGAGAACGAAGAACTTAAGCCCCCCTAAAATTTTTCTGTTCGCATGGCTTTGAAAGCATTCATCAGACCGTTTGTCGAGCTGTCGTGTGTACGAACAGGCGCGTCGTCCTGCAATTCGGGTAGAATGCGGCTGGCGAGTTGTTTTCCCAACTCAACGCCCCACTGATCGAAGCTAAAAATGTCCCAGATTACGCCCTGCGTGAAGATTTTATGCTCGTATAGGGCAATCAGGCTACCAAGCGTTCGGGGGGTCAGCTTCCGGAAAAGAATCGAGTTGGTAGGCCGATTTCCCGAAAACATTTTGAAGGGAGCGAGTGCCTTAATTTCCTCCTCACTCTTGCCTGACTTCCGCAATTCATCGGCCGCTTCTTCCTCCGTTTTGCCATTCATCAGGGCTTCCGTCTGGGCAAAATAATTGGCCATTAAAATTTTGTGATGTTCACCAATGGGCCGTTGGCTTATAGCCGGGGCCAGAAAATCGCACGGAATAAGTTTCGTCCCCTGGTGAATCAGTTGATAAAACGCGTGTTGTCCATTGGTGCCGGGTTCACCCCAGATAATTGGGCCGGTCTGGTAATCAACCGGGCTACCGTCGCGGTCTACCGATTTGCCATTACTTTCCATGTCGCCCTGCTGAAAATAAGCCGCAAACCGGTGCATGTACTGATCATACGGGAGAATAGCCTCCGTCTGCGCGCCGAAAAAGTTGTTATACCAGATTCCGACCAGTCCCAAAATAACGGGCAGATTCTGGTCGAGGGGCGTATCCCGAAAATGCTCATCCATGGCGTGAGCTCCCTCCAGCAATTCCTCAAAGTTGTCGAAGCCGATATACAATGCTATCGATAAACCAATGGCTGACCAGAGTGAATACCGCCCACCAACCCAATCCCAGAAGCCAAACATATTGTCGGGGTCGATACCAAATTTCTCGACGTCTTTCTGGTTGGTCGACAGGGCAGCAAAATGTTTGGCAATAGCGGCTTCGTCTTTGGCCGTATCCAGAAACCACTGCCGCGCCGTTTGGGCGTTGGTCATCGTTTCCTGCGTCGTGAAGGTTTTCGACGCAATCAGGAATAGCGTCGTTTCAGGACGTACCGTTTGCAATGTTTCGTAGATGTGTACACCATCGACATTTGAGACAAAATGAACCCGTAGTTTTTTGTCGTCAGCATAAGGCTTCAGCGCTTCCGTTACCATAACTGGTCCGAGGTCGGAGCCGCCAATCCCGATGTTCACTACGTCGGTAATAGCCTCACCGGTATACCCTTTCCACTCACCGGACCTAATCCGTTCCGTGAATGATTTCATGTGCTTCAATACGTCGTTTACTTCAGGCATTACGTCTTTACCATCCACCCGTATTGGCGTGTTGGAGCGGTTCCGTAGCGCAATATGCAATACCGCCCGATCTTCCGTGCGGTTGATTTTATCACCGGAAAACATCTTGCCAATGGCTGATTTCAGCTCGGCCTGCTCAGCCAGTTGAGTGAGCAAACTAAGGGTTTCGGCAGTAATCCGATTCTTTGAGAAGTCGAGCAGAATATCCTCAAACTGACGCGTGAACGTAGTGAACCGCTCCGGATCGTCAGCAAACAGATCGCGCAGATGGCGGTCTTTCAGACCATCATAATGCGCCTGCAACTGCGAATAAGCGGGTAAGTCGGTAAATCGATGATTGGCGAGCATAACGGGCTTTTGGGTTATTATTTGTGGTTGTAGCTTAACATTAACCGTACCAGGAATACGCCTGCATTTGTCAACATCAAACCACGACTCACAACCTCATGGATATTGTCGGCGCGAATATCGGTAATCCCGGCAATCTTTTTTCGGCTATTTTTACGAACCTTTTCCAGTCAGGAGCAGGTCCTTTGTTTACCAATACGCTCATTAATGAATCAAAAACTTTTCTATTCGCTGGTGCTAATCGGCTTGGGAACTCTACTGTTTATCCCATTTCTGGGGGGCGTCCGGCTATTCGATTGGGACGAGATCAATTTCGCTGAATGTGCCCGCGAGATGATCGCGTTAGGCGATTACCTGCACGTTCACATTGATTTCAAGCCGTTTTACGAAAAACCTCCTTTGTTTTTCTGGCTCCAGTCGATGATGATGAATCTCTTTGGCATCAGTGAATTTTCGGCCCGGCTCCCGAACGCTATCTGCGGCATTATTACGTTGGTTTATCTCTATAATCTTGGTCAGAAACTACACGGACATCGCTTTGGCCTGTTGTGGTCACTGGCCTATCTGGGCTCTGTAACGCCCCATCTGTATTTCCGATCCGGCATCATCGACCCGTTTTTTAACCTGTTCATCTTCATCAGCTTAGTCAACGTGATTTTTGCTTCGTGGAAACGCGAACGACTTGGTGGCGCGATGACCGTACCGAAACGCGAATGGACGTATATTCTGCTGGGTGGACTGGTCTTGGGGTTAGCCATCCTGACAAAAGGGCCCGTTGCTTACCTCATTATTTGCTTATGTCTGGGTACGTACTGGGCTTTGAACCGGTTTCGCTGGTTCATCACTCCTCTTCAGTTTCTGGCGTTTTCAGCAGCCGCATCGATTGGTTCATTACTTTGGTACGGGCTCGATATTTACCTCAACGGACCGACGTTAGTGCGCGAATTCATAGCGTATAGTATTCGTCTGTTCAGTACGCCCGATGCCGGTCATGCTGGCTTTCCTGGCTATCACATTATCATTTTACTGGTCGGTTGTTTTCCCGCGTCGATTTTCGGCATTCGGGCGCTGGGAACCCTGTTTATCGAGCGCAACTACCAGCGCGAATTTCGACGCTGGATGCTCATTCTTTTTTGGGTAGTACTGGTTCTATTCAGCATCGTGCAGTCAAAAATCGTGCATTACTCCTCACTCTGTTATTTCCCGGTAACCTATTTCGCAGCCCTGACGCTGTTGCAGCTGGAAGAGCGGAAAATCCAGTTCAACAATTGGCTTCGGGCGGGCCTGATCATCGTTGGAGGAATTTTTGTGATTGCCATCGGAGGGTTGCCTCTGGCTGCCCGACGGATGGATTTAGTACGTTCGATTGCTGATCAGGATGCCTTTTCACAAGGAAACTTGGATGCCAAAATCGACTGGCCACTCTGGACTATTATACCCGGCGTATGGCTGCTCATTGTGCTGATCGTTGCAATTCGCTGGTACAATCAGCGCGAATCGGCACAGGCATCGGTAGCTCTTTTTGGTGGTATGGCCATTTTTATCACGCTGACACTCTGGTTCTTTATTGGTCGGATTGAGGGTATTTCGCAGGCAGCGGCCATGCGTTTTTTCGAGCGGGCGCAGGGGCAGAATGTCTACGTAAGAGCCTACGGCTACCATAGTTATGGCCCGTTTTTCTACACCCGGAAGCCGCCTGTTACGAATCCCAATTATTACAACGATGATTGGCTGTTACGTGGTCGAATTGATAAAGACGTGTGGTTCATCCGTCACGCCAGCGAACAGCCTACACTGCTCGATTCTCTACCCGACGTACGAAAAACAGGCGAAGAAAACGGTTTTGTCTTTTATCAGCGTTCAGCCAAGTGATGCATATTTCTTAACCACACAGTGATCTGTTACAACTGTCGCTCGGCTAGGAAGACCTTGCCCAAGCCGCCTTTGACTACGTACAAACGACTACGTAACAAACACTATACATCCGACAAATTGGTATGACCCGACTGACATTAAAACTGTTGACGTAATTGCGTAGTTATAGCGTTATGGCTATTTCATCGCTGATTCCTTCTGCATACAACTACGTTCTACAAGTAAGAGCTAAACTTAGTTGGCTGGTATTCCTGACTGTTAGTCTGCTTGCCTGTAATCAAACCGGTCAAACGGATGGTGGTGCCAAGAGAAAACTGCGTATATCAGTTGGAGAAATTAAAGAAGTTTCCCTACCCAATCAGGGAGATAGCTCGTTCGAATTAATCGGCTCGTCTGACAATCAGGAAGTGGTAGAAGTCTCCAGACAGCAACTGGCCCCGGCAGTCGACACCTTAAAACGAGATAATACTGGGCCAACTGTTTTTCAGATAAAAGGCATAACGGTCGGCACAGCCAACGTTGTGTTCTCTACAAAACCCTTAAATCAAACGGGTAGCGGCAAACCTATTCGAACGTACGTTGTGCAAGTCAGCACTAAGTGATTCAACGAATCAGTACCATCTCAGAAATCAATATCGGTCAGCTCGAAATTCTGTTTAACCCTGATCGAACCGTTCTCTTCGGAGCCGGGTGCATAAATAATTCGCTCGGGTTGGGTTCCCTTCTGTACGTTACCAATGTCTCGCTTACGATTGCCATTCGCATCAATAATCAGTCGAATTCGGTAGAGTCCTGGCTTAAGTCGACCGAAACTGTAGTTTGGCGTATTGTATACGCTTCGCAACACTTTATATTTTTCATCCAGCAACTCCACAATGAACTTTGTGCCCGCTGGCCCGATAGTTGTCGGACTGACACGACCAGCCAGTAAGCCATAGCTATCTTCCTCGGCAATCAGATACCGCGTAGAATAGCGGGCCAACGTATCACCCTGCACGCTGATAAATGCCCCTTTCTGCAATCGAAACAGCAACGTATCCTGCAAATTCGTTTTCTGTCTTATCACTAACCTAGAGGAATTGTTGCTCCATTCTAGATTAGCAGGCGTCAGTTTAAGCGACTTCGTACTGTCGGGGCCAATAATGATTAAATCGGTTTTAAACTGAAATACGGGCTTGTTGAACACCAGTGTAAATTCCAGGTTATTGTCAATCGGATCATTGGCGGGTGGTGTTAGCTGCATCGTTAGCGGAGTCCGGTTTTTCGCTCTCGTTTTCAGGGGAGAAAAATAAACCCGCTCCCGTAATTCCGTTACGTTCCCAACGGAGTCTTCCGTCATAATCGTCAAATGCAACGTATCGTCGGCAGCGCGGTTGGCTGGCCGAAACAACCGAATCATTTTTGGATTTTCCAGAAACGAAACCAACGTATCAGTGGGCGACGTAGCAACCGTTGCAGAAGTTACAGATGTAGAATTAGCCGAGGTAGCTACGGCCGTTGTCGAAGGAGCAGTCGTGGACACGGCCGATGTAGATGTGGCCGTCCTGGACACAGCCGACGTGGATACGGTTGGGGTAATCGCAAACCGACCGTATCGAATTTTATAGCTGGCAATCCCACTACTGAGTTCAAGACCTAATGTTTCGTCGGTACGCTCGCGTCGGCTGATTCGTGGCTTTCCGTATCCTCGAAACGCGACCAGATTCACATCAGTATAGTTGCGGGTCAGGTTCAGTACGCTATCGCGGAAGGCGACGCGTTCGCCCGGCGTGTTGTTCACCAGATTCAAATCCTTATCATCGAACCCGTAAACTTTATATAGTCCGGCTTTAACGTTCTCGATCCGATAATTACCGCTACTATCCGTTCGAGCAAAGTATTGCGGGCGTTTTCGGTTAATGGGCAACGTATCGGTCGACGCAAACAGACCCACGACAAAACCCAATAGCGGCAGCCGACTTTCATCGTCCACGACAGTACCGGTCAGGTAAAGCGAGTCGATCGACGGACCGGTGCTGAACACAACTTTCGTATTTTTCGCTACATTCCGTTCGGTAATATCTTTGATTCCGTCGGCGAAGTCGATTGTATAGGTCGTGTTTGGTAAAAAAGGCTTGTTGAAATTCAGCCGGACGCCAAGAGGAAGCGATTTAACGACGTACGTATTACTATCCTGAGGGGTAATCGTGATTTTCGACTGAAGATTTTCGCTATTTACGTATTCATCAAACTCCAGCTCGACCGTTTTGCCAGTATAATTTAATTGACGAACAGACGGTACACTGCTCACTAATTTTGGGGCCAGTGTATCCCTTTTACCACCGGGCGGCTGAGCCACCTGTGCACAGTTTTGAAGAAAAATGGGAAGTGCCAGAAAAAAAAATAAAACAATGTGGCGAAGCGTCATGTCATCAAAATAAGACTACAAAGGTAAACGTCCGTTTATCGTTTACTGGTACCGATTGACATAAAATGACAGTCTAGTTCGTTACGTTGTATAGAAATTTAAGAAAATTTAAAGATAACTCCTCCAGAGGGAAGATAGTGCAGGCGAAGTTTGGACTTTTTGAGTTACCTAATAAAGCTTATCTAATCGTTTAAAAACATTCATGATCTGCACCCGTTTCTGTTCATTACTGCTTTTTGTTGTCACTACATTTGGGTTTGTTGGCTGTTCCAGTTCAACGGATCAGCTGGACGAAAAAATCAGCGATGCGCTGGATGACAATACCATCGACGTAGCCGAGGCCGATGCACTACGTGTCTTTATTGGTCAGGAAAGCAAAGTGCTGGGAAAAGACAAGAAAACGGCCGCTTTGATTACGCCCGACGGAGAAATCGAAGAATCGGCTCTACTCGCCTACATCAAGAAAAATCGTACGTATCGCAAATTAGCCAAGGACGGCAAGACGCCCAATGTCAGCCTGTCGGGTGCTGTTGTTTCCAGCAAACCACTACGGATGAAGCTGTATCTGGAAGCCAGTGCCAGCATGTTTCCGTACGATGCGCCCGGCAGCAATGGTACGTTCAAACGAACGCTCAACGACGTACTGACTAAATTTGACGCCGTCAATCCGAATCAGGGAAAACTATACGTAGTGAATACCGAAGTCAATGAATTAGGCTTGTCACTGTCGCAGTTTTTTAAGGAGAAAAATATTTTTACGGTTGCCAAAACGAAAGGTAAAACGACCAGTACTGATTTCGAGAAGATTTTCAGCGACATCCTTCGCACGACGTCGAACGATGAGTTGAGCATTCTGGTCTCCGACCTGATCTATTCCGATCCCAGTCTGACAGGCATGAGTGCGCAGAAAACGCTTGATGCCGCCAGTTCCCTCCTCACAACGGTGTTCAATCCATACGCCAGTACACATTCCATGCTGGTTATCAAACTCAAAGCCGACTTCGACGGTACGTATTACAGTTGGAACAACGCCAAGAAAAAATACGCTGGCGAACGACCGTATTATCTCTGTCTGATCGGACGTAACGAAACCATGCAGCGAATTTATCAGGATCAAACGTACCAAACCATCCGGCAATTTGATCAGCTACCGGGCTATGCTGACTCGTGGTTCTTCGGACGCGATGAGAAAGCCGTGACGCCTTTTTATTCGATTCTGGTAAACGATCCTGCCCGCAAAGGCCGCTTTAAGCGGTCAAACGAGGAAATACGGAGCCACGCGAAAGCGGTTCATGAACTCACCGACGTACAGCCTGACGTATCGGATAAGAGTTTGGCGGTTCCTATTGCTGTCGACTTGTCGACGTTACGTCTGCCCGCTTCGTTGCTCACTGATGCCAGTCAGTACGTTGTGGAAGGTAAAGACAATTTCCGGGTAACATCAGTACAGACCTATTCGGGTGCCAACGGCACGACGCACAAATTACTGATCTCAACCGACAAACCGGCCCGTGGGGAACGTACCGCCACGATTCGATTACGTCGCCAGTTTCCGCCCCGCTGGATTGCGAATACAACCACAACCAACGACGCATCGCCCGACGCAAACTCGACTTTCGGCCTCGAAAATCTATTACAAGGTGTCGAACGCGCCTACAATCCCAACAACCAAACCGAATATTTCACGTTAAAAATTAAAATCGAGTGAAGAGTGAAAAATGAAGAATAGTTTGCGTCCGCTTTTTATTCTTCATTTTTCACTCTTCACTCTTCACTACAACATGGAAGAATCCCTCTATAATTTTTACAACCTGTTCGTAAACAGCAGCCTGCTGGAAGATCTGTATCAGGAAGAACTGCTGTCACCCATGACCTGGACGGCTATTGGCATTGCCTTCATTGTAGCGTTTGCCTTCTACATATGGCCGTTTAATAAAGTGAGTTTCAGCGACATGAGCCACTGGCTGTTGATGACAGGCATCAGCTCTCTCCTATTGTTCACGATTACGCTGGTAACCTGTTATCAGAAAGCAAATCAGGAAATTGCGCGCGACGAAGCAGATCCTGACCAGGGCAATCTGTTCGATCAGGGAATTAGTACGTTCTTAAGCTATGCCTTTGAAATGGCCTTGCTGACAGCCCTTATCTTTTTCATCATTTCGATGGTGATGAAAAACTTCAGCAAAAACGCAAAACACCGGCCGATGCTTTGGCCATCAAAATAAAATTCCTTTCTTTTTGCCATTCCGACGATAGGAGGAATCTCAAGTTTGACTGACAGGGTAGTTGAGATTCCTCCTATCGTCGGAATGGCAAAACAGAGCCTAATAAATTAAACATTCATGGCTAAACTATTTGTCTTCGCCATTGGCGGAACCGGCTCACGGGTATTGAAAGCCCTGACTTTTTTGCTGGCGTCGGGCGTAAAACTCAATAATACGGATGAGGTTATTCCGATCGTGCTGGACCCTCACGCGACCAATGACGATTTGCTGCGTACCAAAGATCTGTTGCGTGAATACGGCAACATCCGCGCTGGTCTCCAAAACAAACCGACTGAAGGTTTTTTCAGTACAGAGATCAAGACGCTGAACCGGTCGATTGGCGGCAACGCAACCATCGCCGATACGTATGTTTTTGAACTCCAAGGCGTTCAGCAGGAGAAATTCCGGGATTATATCAACTATGAAGGACTGGATGCGCCTGCCAAAGCCTTTGCCAGTCTACTGTTTTCGGAGGAAAATCTGGAAACCAAAATGGACATTGGTTTCGTCGGAAATCCCAACATTGGCAGCACCGTACTGAATCAGTTCCGTTATTCGGATGTATTTCAGGCGTTTGCTGAAAACTTTGGAGCAAACGACCGGATTTTCATCGTCAGTTCCATTTTCGGCGGTACAGGTGCCGCCGGTTTCCCAATTTTGCTCAAGAATATTCGCGGTGCACAAGCCATTGGTCAGATTCCAAATCCGGCCTTTCTGACGAACGCGAAAATCGGGGCCGTTACGGTGATGCCGTATTTCAGCCTGACAACCAACGAAAACAAACTGATTGACCCAGCGTCGTTCATTGCCAAAACCAAAGCGGCTCTGGGGTATTACCAGAAAGGCGTCAATCCATCCGTCAACGCGCTGTATTACATCGGCGACGATCAGACGAAAGCGTATACATACGACCCCGGTGCGGGTGGTCAGAAAAACGAAGCGCATTTTGTGGAAATGGCATCCGCACTGTCGATCGTTGACTTTATGAACATGGATGATAGTAGTCTGGCCGTAACGAATGGACGTCCGACCAATCCCGTTTACAAAGAGTTTGGTATCGAACAGGATGGTATCAGCATTCAGTTGGGGAATCTAGCAGCCGCTACCAAGCAGGTCATCAGCCTGCCACTTTCAAAAATGGCCTTATTCAGTACGTATCTGAGCCAACGCGTTCGGCAGGCGGCCGGTACGGTACAATGGGCAAAAGCCAATCCCCAGATTTCGACATCGTTCCTGAATTCGTCGTTTTTCACCAGCGTCAAAAATTTCGATACGGCTTTTCGGCAGTGGCTTACGGAAATGCGGGAAAACAAACGGTCATTTGAACCCTTTCTGCTCGATGCGGCTAACTTAGGCCATACCGTTCGGGGCTTCGAACCCAAAAAGAAAAGCCTGTTCGGTGGCGAGTCGGATGTGAAGCTGGACATCGTAGACGACTTTGATCAGACGTTGAACAAAACTGCTGAAGGAAAAGCCTACGGCAGTGAAGCCGATAAATTTATCCAGTTATTTTCAGAAGGCACCGACCGGTTCGTGAAAGAAAAGCTTCCGAAGGTGATGGATTATTAAAGAGATTATGCCAACAACATTCAGTTTACATAACCCGACACCTGGCCTGCACTGGTACGTTAGCAAACCCCTGGGCACCGACCAGATTGCGGCTATTCGTGACCCCCAGGGCGGTCAGACCGTTAAGCAGCCAACCTCCATTCCGAGTCCGTTCGCCCGGATGGATTTGGTACGGTCGGCCTTTTTGAACCTTGCCCTCCGTCCTGACCTCAGCGGTACGGTGAACGATCAGCGTATCGTGTCGGACGCGCTCGACGTGGGTGAGTTGTTTTTCAATTACGATAAACTTAAAACCTACGTAACGATCACCCCATTCGACATCCGGACTGATCTGGAGCGGCTTCGGCAATCGACTAGCGTGGGCCATAAACGACTTGCCGATGCCCTGAAGTTATTTCTGGATCAGGATGCGGCCGAGTACAATTTCGATGCGCTTCAGCGGCTGTTCATCCTAAGTTACCGGGGCCGGGTCGTTGGCGGTACGTCGCCTAAAACGTTGTTTTTCAGTTCGGGTAATGACTTAAGCTGGGTGGACGTATCGATGGGGAACGACCGGCTGTTCGATACGTCAGTTTGTCCGCTTCATCAGCGCGACATCGAGTATCAGAAGTTCTGGTATGCGATCAAGTTGTTCATGCCCAATTTCCGCGATCGTTTCCGCGAAGTCGACGATTACCTGAACCGGAGCCGGGCGTTGTTGCAGCAGCAAAATCCGACGCTGTTTTACGAACACATCGAATCGCATAATGGGCAACCGTTGCTGACGCGCGAGAAATTCGATCAGGAATTCGATGAATTGACAACAGGTCCCGGTGATATTGTCGAAGTACTTGGGTTCCCGCTGCGTAAGAAAAAATCGGACTCGCGCGCAATCAGTCAGGTCAGCGATTTTATTATCAAGTCGGATAAATTCGCTCGGTTGAACCCGAATCTGCCGCGTCCGATGGCATTGCAGAATCGCTTTTTCCGGCAGTTTACCTACGTACCGCAAACGCAGTGGAATTCGAATACGCCCGTCCCCTACTACGCCCGCGAATCCTGGCGGGATAATCAACGGCCTCTGCCGGGCCAACCGGGCAACTATCCCTGGCTGACGGTCAGCGATTTTCTGGAACCGTATCTCGTTCGCTTACCGTTTCCAACCGATCGGGGCCGCTTCTTCGACGGTAATCTGCAAACGTCTGCAACGGATAAGGGCTTTCTGTTACCACTCAAAAAGGATTTCTTTGATTTCTTCGACGTTGACGATCTCTTAGCAGGACGCGTTCGGTTAAAGATGGTGCCGCAGGGCGGTGGCATTAACGTAACGCTCGACATTCCTGTTACGGCCCCCAACCAGCCCGGTAATCAGTTCGTTACGTTCGAACGATTGTATAGCCAGACCGTTGGTAATTCAACCTCGCCTAACGAAGCTACGAACGAGGGAATCATTGTCGAAAACTCATTCACTGTCAACATTTATCCGTTTGTACGATCAGGTTCGGTTACGGTTCCCGCCGATTACCGGGTTGAGTTGATCGAGTCAGGTTTCGACAGCCAGAACCAGTATCAACTATCGTATTTCAAACAACAGTCGAACGCCGAAATCACGCCCGAATCGATTCATCAACGTACCGTTCGGCAACAGAATACCGACGGCTCGAGCGTATATTACGTGATGCGGGAGGAGTTCGAATACATCCAGACGCATATCAAAGGCGATGGTCGGGACATGAACGGCGTGCTGATTCCCCGTTGGCAACTATATAACGGCGGTAGTAAGCAATTCTCGTTTTCGGTGGATTTTGGCACGACAAACACACACATCGAATACAGTGTGGATGGCCAGACACCACGGCCGTTCGACGTAGCGGAACTGACGCCACAAGTGGCTACGCTGGTGGCTCCAGCGCAATACAATCCGGCCCTGTTCGAGCTGTTTGTGTTGTATGATCTGGAGTTTGTACCGCCAACGATCGGTCCCGGCAAATCGGATAGTTTTCCGACGCGAACAGCCATTGCCGAGCCGATGAACCTGAGCTTTAATCAGCAGACGCAGGCGCTGGCCGATTTCAATATTCCGTTTTACGTTGAGCGGCAACCGGCAGGTTCCAACCGGATCACGACCAATCTGAAATGGGCCAAAACCAGCGATCAGACCGAACGACGCGTAGAAGCTTTCCTGGAAGAATTGCTGATGCTGATCAAAAACAAAGTTCTGACAGAAGGTGGCAATCTATCCCAAACCACGGTGTACTGGTTCTTCCCGGCCAGTATGACGCCCGGTCGGGTGAGTCAGCTTCGCGCGGACTGGCAGGAGCTTTACGACCGCTATATTGGCGGATCAGCGGGACGTCTGCGCGAGGTTTCGGAATCGGTCGCGCCGTTCTATTACTACAAGCAGAATCCAACACTAAGTGCGTCGGCCCGGCCCGTCATTAACGTAGATATTGGTGGTGGTACGTCAGATGTGGTCGTCTATGAACGTAACGAACCGAAATTACTGACGTCGTTCCGGTTTGCGGGCAATGCAATTTATGGCGATGCCTTCAGCGAATATGGAGCCGCCAGTCACAATGGTTTCGTTCGCAAATACGCCGACCGGATTCAGACACTGTTGGAAAGTCAGAGCCTAGGTAATTTGAGCGATAACAATCGCCGGATGCTGGATACGAACCGGTCAGAAGACATCATGGCGTTCTGGTTTTCCATCGAGAAAAGCAACGATGTCAAAGCGAAGAGTATGTTGTCGTTCAACGGAATGCTGGCGAAGGATGAAGACATGAAAGTAGTTTTTGTGCTATTCTTCACGGCGTTACTCTACCACATCGCGCAGTTAATGAAGCACAAAAATATCGGTCTTCCAGGGGCCATTACGTTTAGTGGTACGGGATCTAAATTGCTGACAATCATTAGTTCCGACGATCAGATGCTTGGAAAACTGGCCCGCGTGATTTTCGAGAAAGTCTACGACAAAACGTACGACGCCAGCGGACTCACGTTATTTTATGAACGTAAAGGACCGAAAGAGGTAACTTGTAAAGGCGCCCTGATGCAACCCTCCAACAGTCGTCCGGTCGACACGGAATCGATTAGCTACGTGTATCCGGCTACGTTCAACGACGAATTCCCGACGCTGACCTACGCTGATTTACGGAAGCCGGAAGTCATTGACTCATTGCTGAAAGAAACGAATGCGTTCATTGATTTCTTCTTCGCCGTCAACCAACAGTTTAGTTTCGTTCGAAATCTGAACGTATCGGCGAAGTCACTGGTGGTGGCGCAGCAGGAATTGCGAACGCACCTGGATACGTCACTCATGGACGGCATTCAGCGAAAAGAAAGCGACGTAGCGGCTGAGTACAGCGGCATGACCGATGCACTCGGCGCACCCATTGAGGAAACGCTGTTCTTCTATCCGCTTATTGGAGCTATCAACAAAATGGCGAATGCGCTGGCGTAAAATGCACAGCCGAGCTAGTATTTATGCTATTAGGATAAGGTGATGTCAGTTACTTACAACTGGCATCACCACACTGAATTGACTATTTTATGCAGACAAACAAGTCATTTCGAATACTTATCGCTTTATTGACATCAGCAACGTTCACGTTCGCGCAGAATGACAATCAGGCGGCTGTCGATACGTTGACGAAGGAAGTGGCCAAAGCTGTATTCGCCAACATTGCCAAAAATAATCAGCCTAAAGCGCAGGAAATTTATACAAAGCTTGTTGAATGCAGTGCTGACTGCGATCCGCAACTGATTATCAAGACGGTTGGCAGTTGGGATCAGGTAGGTGCCAAAATGCAGGAACTGAGCGAATTGAAAAACACGCAGCAATTTCTGTCGATGTCGCCTAGCGACGCGAACGCAGCCATTCGGAAGCAACTGAAGCGGTTTTATACCGCTCATAAGGCCGAAAAGCCCTATAGCGTCCCGTTGAGTCCAGATGTTCAGACTCAGATATTAGCCAAAATTGACGAATTACTACCTCCAGGCGACGTAGTGGCTCCTGACTCCGTTGCTTCGTCGAGTGCTCCAGCCGCTACGCAACCCGTTAGTGATGAAGAAACAAACGACAACTCTGCGCTGGCACCATCAGGTCAACGTGGTACCTCAGACGATAAACTATTCTGGATGATACTTGCAGGTTTTATTGCCGGACTGCTGGGCGGTGCCGCAGCGGTTTATTTTTTACTCTATAAAGAAACGAAAGCAGAAGCCGATCAGCTTCGTTTCGACAATTCAAAATTGAGCAGGTCGTTGGATGCGGCTCAACGGGTCAAACCCGCCAACGTACCCCGTCAGCCACAGGATACAGATCAGCAAAAAGTCAAAGCGTATGAGTCGCTTCTAGCCGAGTTAGGTACAGATGCCGATCCGGTAGAAGCTATTCGACAGTTGAAACAGCAAACTCCGGTTCAACCACCAGAACCCACGCCTGTCACCCGTTCAGGACAACCGACGATTGAGTCGGAGGCTACTCTCGAAGCGGCTTTGGTTGAGCCGCTGGCCCCGCTGCCTCCCCTGCCTCCACTTGAACCGCTGCCACAACGCAACCGCTCGGAGGTGTTTTACTTTCCACCGCCCGATCCGAATGGCCAATTCGACATGGCCCAGAAGACGGATACGCTTTCCCCCGAATCAGCGTATCGCTTCAGCGTCAGCGCCGACGATCCATCGATTGCTACGTTCCGTTTCGAAGCCGATCCGGGTCGTGTAGCGCGGTTTCTAACGTATCGGAATTATATGATTGAACCCGCCTGCGAGAGCGAAAACAGTTACACAAATTCCTACACCCGAATTGCCATGCGTAAAGATGGGCAGGCTTTGTTTGAAAATGGCGCTTGGCGGGTAAAAACGAAAGCGTTGATTCGGTACGAATAACGCCTGATAACTAAATAGTTGATTTTCAGAAATAGAATCGCCAAATGCAATAGAATTTTAACAGCTCTATCACATTTGTCGCCGGAATTACGTAGTGGGTGGTGCAATAAAAAGTTTTTTTACGGGAAGTTTTTTAATGATGTCGGCTGATAAACCGAAAGTCGTTGCCAGAACATCATCAGGGTTACTGGCCAGCCATTCACTCAAATCAATGGCTTCATAATGTCCATTATTAAAGCCGATCAGGATGCGACAAACGTCAGTCCCCGTATTTTTTATATAATGCCCGGCACCCATCGGAACATAACCGACATCGCCCGCATTGAATGATTCCGTTACAGCTGTAGCTTCTGCCAGAAAGACAGTCATTTCAGCTGTACCTGAAAGGTAATATTGCCATTCATCCGCGTTGGGGTGCCAATGCATTTCGCGCAGGGCTCCAGGCTGCAGTTCAATGATCGAACCAGCCATGGTTGTACTGATCGGAAACTAGTCTACCGTTACGGTACGCTGGGTGCCTCCTCCCGGTGCCCGCCTTGGCTGCTGGGCATGCAACGGGTAGCGATGTTTGCTGACAAGTTCCGGGTAAGGCCTTTCTATCGATTTAAGGGATTGATCATCAGGCACGTCTCCTAACACGAAATAAGCTTCTTTTTTAGGAAGCCGGTCCACTTCGTCTAAAGATAACCCCAGATTTTGCGCTATGATTTCTTTGGGAACGCTCGCGATAAAATCAGTTATACTGAAAGTATGATCCTCCGAAAATCGCCATTATCAAAAATGAGAATAAAATGACATTCATCCGGGCCAAGGCCCTGAATGGAATGGCCATATCCTCTTGGGAAATACCAGACATCCCCTGGTCCGAACGTATCAATATAAGCGTTTCCATCTGGATGAATAATCGTGGTTCGACAGGAGCCCGTAATCACATAAGCCCACTCGGCGGCATTCGCGTGCCAGTGCAATTCCCGCATACCTCCAGGTGCGAGACGCCTGCGATGCCTATTGAAGCAGGGAACTCACGTACTGAAGCCCCACGCGTAACACCCCCTGGTCCTAATCGAGGTTCTTTTTGTTCTAATTGATAGCGAAAGCTTAGCGTCTCATTTTTCATTCTGTAGTGAAGTAGTTCTGGTGTTAATAATGATCTGCTACGTAACAGATCGTCGGTAAACCTAACCGACAAAATCAACCCAAACAACCATTTTCATAGCTTTTTGTAGGTATTCTCAACGCATTGTTCTACCTAAAAAACTAAAAGCTTCGTCTACTAAAGACAATACAGCGCCATCAGCCACCGTTTTGGTAAATTGGACAATAGTCACCTATCTACTTATCGAATGGCTTCCCGACTCGCGATACTTCTTTTACCACTATTTATAACACTGTACTTGTCAGGCTGTTCCGGTTGCTCACGTTCAGGTAGCCATCAGCCGAAGAAATCGAAACGTAATACGCCAGATCAGACAACCAGCAAACCTAAGCCGACTTCAGCCGAGCTACCCAAACCAACTCTGAAACAAATCGGGTCTGGGCCGACGGAAGTGGCTATGGAGAAAGATAGGGGCGTTTATAAAGTACCCGTTACGGTCAATGGTGTTCCGATGAAGTTTATTCTGGATACGGGAGCCAGTTTGATTTCTATTTCGGCTACCGAAGCGGAGTTTATGTTCAAACAAGGCGCCATCACCGACACCGATATTATCGGGCAGTCAAAATTTCAGGATGCGAACGGTGATATTTCGCCCGGTGATGTGATTCGGCTTAAATCGGTACAGATTGGCGACCGTGTTCTGGAGAACGTAACAGCTAACGTAGTACGTAGCACAAAGGCGCCATTGCTGCTGGGACAGTCGGCTTTATCGCAGTTCGGTAAAATTTCGGTGGATTATCGACGTAATATTGTGACGTTCGACTAAAATTTGATGTTTAGTTGTAAGTCAGGCGCATTCAGGAATGGGCAACCAATTGCTTATCCATTCCTGAAGACGTCTACCCAAATGTCCCAATCATGAATTACTGCCCCTATGACAGAAACCGAACTGATCGACCGACTTCGCGAAGCCATTGTTCTCGACGGCCCTGACGTTTGGCGAACGAACGGCTATCTCCAGGATGCTCAACAAGCAGGCTTATCACTGCCGGACGCCCTAAAACGAGCCAATGAGGTAAGTCAGGAAGTCAGTAACAATAGCATTCTCTTTCAAAACATACAGGCTCGTATTGCCCGACTGGCCCAGCCTTCTCGGGCTCATTTAATTGACCAGGATTTAAATCAGATCATTAATGCCGCTACGTCATTAAAGCTCTCTCCCGACTTTGTCAAGAATCGCTGGGTGCCCACTATTTTACATCGTTTAGCCGTTACGTCGGCTCCTCCGAAGCCCGAGCCGCCCGTTACGTCTGCACCTTCGCCAGTAACCTTGCCGGTGGAGAAGCCCGATATATTCGACGAATTAATTGATAAGGAGCCGGAACTCCCGAAACCGCCTGCGCCGGTGGTAGAGCCCCCAGTTAGCGAACGAATAGTGTCCCCGCCCACTCCCGTTTCGCCACCAACTGTCGAAGTAGATCCACCCACGCCTACACCTACTGCTCCCAGTAGACCTGAGCCTCCGCCGATTGTGCGGTCGTTTACGGCGACGCCCGCTCGCGTAGGGAAAGGCCAGCCCGTGACGCTTGCCTGGGAGGTAGAAAACTTGCTGGCTGTAACGATCGACGACTTAGGCGAAGGTTTGTCTCCATCCAACCGAGGCTGGGTAAAACCTTTGAAGACAACCGATTATACGCTATTCGACGCAAATAATAATCCGTTGAGCACTGTCCGGGTTGAGGTGATTAAGCCTGATCGTAGTGGAATTTACGGTGTGCTCTTCGCGCTGGCTTTGCTGGCGATTATTTACTGGTTTATTAAAAGCAGCAATTCGCGCAGTGATACACCTGTAAAATCAAAACGGAAAACCGAACAAACAACTGAGCGAAAATCAACGAGTCTAAGTCGACCGGAAACCAAGCCCACGTTCGCCGAGTCAACGACAGAAGCTACTGATACGCCCGAGGAATCTACCCCTAAACCAACGGCGTCGGTACCTGTTCAATCTAAACGAGAAAATTCACCCAGTAGCCAACCGGAAGATGAAATGGTTGCGGCTAATGAACCAACCTATAAGCCAGCCACACCAGCCGATGCCCGTCAGGGGAAATATGAAGAGACGTTCGGAAACAAACCCTACGATAAAGTCGAGCTGGGTACCGACGAACTCGGCTGGCGACGCGCTCGCAGCAAAGGCCGCTGGGGGTATATCAACGAAGATGATGAATGGGTAATCCAACCCGAATTTGAAGCCGTGACGCCCTTCCGTGGCAACACGGCAGCCGTATTCCTGAATGGCCAGCTTATGACCATCAATCGATCGGGTGAACAGGTGAGAAAGTAAAGGGCATAGGGGTAAGGGCGTGGGGCAGAGGGTCCCTGCTCACGTTTGTTTGCCCTCTGCTCCACGCCCTTACCCCTATGCCTTCATAACCCCACCGTTACGGTCAACTTCTGGAACGACGTCCAATAGCCCGAACTGGTCAAACCAATGCCATTCCCAGACAACATCCGAAATGGGTACGGGCTGCTGCGAACCTCCTGTTCGTTTATGAAAAAATACAGGTATTCACCCCGCCGTTTAACCATTAATCGGTTTCGATTTTTATCAATGGGTACGCCCGGCCTGAAAAACTCCCCAGGCATATAATCGGTGAAAGTCTCTCCGTTGGCTACCCGTTTGATAGATACTTCGCCCCTGCTATTGGTAGTGAAGGCACAAAAATTCAGCGAATCTTTTATCCCAAACAATAATCCACCCGTCGGAACCTGCCCCGAATCGGCCAGAACATCCAGCTTGATTGTAAATACCTCCGCGCGATTCAGATTAATCTCCTGAGGCAATGCAACTGAGCTAAACGAGGCTTTGGATGTACGTACATTTCGTTTACGAACGCTATACGATCCCACACCGATCTGGTAGTGATAATCGCCGAAATTGCCTGCCCGCCAGTGATTTCGATTCGTGACAAAGTCACCCGTAAAAGCAGGCCGGAACGTAGTAGATGGCGCTGTACTGGTCGTGCTACTCCTGCGCGGACCAGGTTCGGGCGTTGACCGGAGTATCACTTTTTGCCAGGCGCTGGAAGCTGAATAAACCATTGGCTTAGGCCCTTGTCCGACCGGCTGGGCAAAACTGGTTTTTAAAAGCAATGCGCTTAGGCCAATCAGCAGGAACAAGCGCATAAATAATTCATTCATTCAATTACTCAATAGATTTCTTAAAACGAGTAATGTACAACGGCCGTTAACTGACCAGCCTGAAGCCCCGGTCGTACCGTAACAGGTTGTAAGCCCTGCGTTCTTTGCAACCGATTATTACGCAACCCTTTCATGAACGTCAAAATAACGTCGATAGCCGCCACAACGATGGCTCCTCTGGTAGCCAGGTAATAATTCTGGTGATGGCTGTTGGCTTGTGTGTAATACGGTTCAGCCGCTGTCATGTTTTTCTGTTGTTCATAAAGTGCATATTCATCGTGCGATTTTTGCCGCTCCGACAAACCGTACGCCAATAAGCCATAGCACCCTATGGTTACTAACGGTCGTAAGCCCACTTTTGGCTTCGGCATCTGAACAAAAATATTACCGATACCTGGCGCAACTGCCGATAATAACGCCCAGGCAGGTCCGGCATAGCGCGTCTTTCGGACAGACACGGCCTCTGTCGGTGTCGAAACAACAGGCATTTCAGGATCGGCCGACTTTGATTCCTTCGTGGCAACCGGTTCAGTTGGTTTCGCGGGCGATTCGTTTGGTTGCTGGGTTGCGACTGGAGCTGACGAAATTAATGGTCCGGCTTTAACGGATACGATGGCCCGGATGTCTTCATTCAGCGGATATCCACTAGCCAGGGCGTCCCAGACAATACGTCGGTCGGAGCCAGCCGTTACTCGTTTACCAATATCGCCCCGTATAAACTCGGGAAGGATGCGCAACTCGCCCCGCAAGCGACTTTCCATGTCAACGTAAACAGAGTCACCAGGGTGAATTTCAATCAGGTCATAGCGAATTTCGAGTTGCGACGAATCAATAACCCGTATCCGAACATTACGAACACGTTCCTGCGCCAGGCTCGATGTGGCCAGCAACAAACTCAACAGAAAAACGAGGGGTATACGCATCATCGAACTTAATTACGGACGGTAATCTGTTGACTAACTGTGACTTTATCATCACACGAATTGGCCATCGTGAGCGTAACTGTATAGGTACCCGCCTTATCGTATATGTATGTAACGCGGGAGCCAACGCGCGTTACGCCTTTGCCGTCGCCCGGGTCCCAGCCAGCCGCGCCAATGTCGCCTTGCGGATTATCCAGGAAAAAAGTAACGTCTAACGTACCAGCCGTGTAGCCAATTTTGGCCGAAGGTTTAGCACAAACCGGGAAGTTTTTTCTGGTCAACTCAAATGGTTCGCAGGCTACAGTAACCAGCAATGTCCATAGATAGAGGTAGCGTTTCAGCATAATGGTCAGGTGAACCTTAGCAAAATAAGCAATACTAACGTAATGAAAAACAGTCTACAGATTTGTTTCTGACCTGATTTTTGTTCGTGACTGCCGGATTGTTATCAGAAACCAACATTTTTTGTAAATTTAGATAGCCAGATAAGAAAGCCAGCGGCAAAGTTTAGGTTATGTCGGCTGTTAAAGCACTTTGCCTTATTCTTATCAGACATATTACTTACTTGTTTACCTATGCGCTGGTCCGCTAAAACCAAAGATGAATTAGTAGCCGAAATCCAACGGCTTCACCATGAACGCGATGGTCTCACGGTGTCCGATACATTGACCACCTTCGACGTCCGCCAAACGGTAGATCAACTGAACCTGGTTGGTCTTACGATTGAACGCGATGGTACGCTGAAATATGTTAATCCGTATACGTACCGGGTAACGGCCTGGCAACCAGCGGATATTATCGGCAAAAATTTTTTCAATACACTTGTGCCTCCTGCCGATCTGACTCGGCTCAAGCTGGAGTTTGAAGAGGCTATCGTTAAAGGTGGGTTTGCCGAACAGCGGGAAATCAACCTGCTGACCAAGAGCGGAGCGCTACGTAATGTCCAGCTCAACTCCGTTATCGTGAACGAAGCCGATGGCTACGTAGCGTCGTTTACGGTAATTGGCGAGGACGTAACGAATAAGCGCCGGGTCGCTTCAGCGCTGTCGAATACCAACGCGCAGTTGCAGGATTTGGTCGACAATACGTCCGATCTGATTCAACTTCTGACGCTTGATGGCAAGTTTATCTTCGTGAACCGGGCCTGGCGTGAGGCACTCGGGTACAGCTCGGAAGAAATCTCGGCGCTTAATCTGCGCGACGTACTTCATCCGGATTATGCGGATAGTACGCTTGGCATGCTCAAACGGATTCAGGAGGGCGACAAACTACCTTACGTAGAAACTGTTTTTCGGACAAAGAGCGGAAAAACGCTGTTTCTATCAGGAAGTGTCAACTGCCGGTTCGACAACGGGCGTCCGACGGCTTTTCGCTGCATTCTCCACGATACGACGGGGAAAATCCGTGCTGAAAAAGCGCAGAAGTTATACTACAGCATTGCGAACTGGACCATCAACACGCCCAATCTCGATGAACTCTATCACAAAATTCATGAAGAATTAGGCAACATCATCGACGCCCGCAATTTTTTCATTGCGCTGTATGACTCCAGTAAAACGTATTTGTCATTCCCCTACTACGTTGATGAGTACTTCGGCAGTAGTATGCGATTTACCAAACGGAAACTGGGTAACGGCATTATCGAATACACGATTCAGGCCAACAAGCCCTTGTTTCTGTACGAAAAAGACATCCGTTTATTATCCGATCAGCATCATATCGATCTGTATGGACTGCGGCAACCTGAGGTAATGTTAACGGCTCCACTCCGGGTTGGAGACGAAATCACTGGAATCATTGGGGTTAAATCGTACGATGATGCACAGACGTATGGCCCGCGTGATCTGGAGTTGCTGGAGTTTATTTCAGGACAGGTAGCGCTGGCCATTGCCCGTAAGCAGTCTGACGCCCGGCTGGACAAACAAAACGCCCGGCTAAATGCTATTTTCGACAGCAGTACGTATCTGATCTGGTCGGTTAACAAGGCGCTGCAACTGACGTCTTTCAACAAAAACTACGCTCGTCTGATCGAGTATCAGTTGAACGAAACACCTTCCGTTCAGGCTAGCGCTCCCGATCTGGGCTGGCGTATGATTGGTAGCGATAACCGGAAGCGTCTGGAAGAAAAATACCGGCAGGCCTTTCGGGGACATCCGCAGAATTTTGAACTGCATTTTGAAACCACTCGGGGCGAAACCTACCTGGAATTCCATCTCAACCCGATTCTACTGGCTGGTGGTGTCATCGACGAAGTCTCGGGTATTGCGCGGGACATTACCAACCGCCGACGGGCTGAGATTGCTACCCGCCAAAGCGAAGAAAAATTCCGGGGTATTTTCGAGAACCTACAGGACATCTACGCCAGGGTCGACCGTCAGGGACGTATCACCATGATTAGCCCATCGGTTTTCAAACGCATGGGCTACACCCCCGACGAAGTACTGGGCCATGAAATTACCCAGTTTTTCATCGACAAGAATTTGATTCGCCGGGCGATGTTTAAACTGGGTCGAAACCGTAGCCTGCGGAACTTCGAGGCCAGTATGCGCCGGAAAGATGGGAGCGAGCGGCAGTATATGTTCAACATGCTGATGCTGAACGACGATCCGAACAGCGGGTCGGTTGTGGCCGTTTTAGCCCGCGATATTACCGAGCTGAAGCGACAGTCGGCCGAATTGGAGAAAGCAAAAGACGAAGCCGAACGGTCGCTCAAAGTAAAAGAGCAGTTTCTGGCCAACATGAGCCATGAAATCCGGACACCGATGAACGGGGTTATCGGCATGATCGATCTGCTGAACGATACGCAGTTGGATGAAGAACAGCGGAGTTACGTAAAGACCGTCAAGCGCTCCTCAGAAACCCTGCTGAATATTCTGAATGATATCCTGGACCTCTCTAAAATCGAGGCAGGAAAGATGGTTCTGCACGAATCCCCGGTAGCGCTGAAAGAGATCTTCGAGAAACTCATTGCACTCTTTGGTCAGCAGGCTAACTCCAAGAACAACGATCTAACGTATCATCTGGACCCCGATCTGCCTACTTTCGTCATTGCCGATCAGACACGACTGCTGCAAATCCTGTCGAACATGACCTCCAACGCTATCAAGTTCACAGAAAACGGCACGATTCGGGTTGAGGTATCGCTGATTAGCAAACGTGGTAAGTTTAACCGCATTCGGATCGGCGTGAAGGACTCAGGGATCGGCATTTCGCCCGAAAACATTAACCTGCTGTTTAATTCATTCAGCCAGGTCGACACGTCGTCGCGGAAATCGTTTGGCGGTACGGGGCTGGGGCTGGCAATCTCGAAAGAACTGGCGCACTTGATGAAAGGGGAAGTTGGCGTTGAATCGACAGTCGGGCAAGGCAGTACGTTCTGGTTCACCAGCGAACTGAAAGAAACGGCCATTAGTCCAACGCAGCAGACGACGGAGGTCGCCGAAATTGCGCTGGCCAACTTCTTTAATACGTATCATCCGAACGTTTTGCTGGTCGATGATAATGCTGTAAACCGGAAAGTTGCCAGCGAAATTCTGCGCAAATCAGGCTGTGTAGTAACCACGGCCGACAGTGGGCCAGCAGCCATTGCCAGTGTAAGCGAGCGAATGGAAACCAAGGAAGGCTTCGATGTTATTTTCATGGACATTCAGATGCCCGATATGGACGGCGTTGAAACGACGCGTCATCTCCGCGAGAAATTCGGCGAAAGGTTACCCAAGATTGTGGCTATGACGGCTTACTCGATGAAAGAAGACCGTGAACGCTTTATCAGTCAGGGACTCGACGATTACATTGCCAAGCCCATTCGTGCCCAAAGCCTGGTTGCCAAAGTAAAGGAAATTTCAGACGCTCACCGGGCAAAACAAGCGCCTGTAACCCAGAAAGCTCCTAAACTCGCTACGTTGCCTCCTGAACCGGCCCTACCGATCATTGATGAAGAGATTGTTGGTCAGTTGCGCGACATTGGCGGACAGGAGTTAGTCGATAGCATCATGGAGGAGTTTGTGACAGAAGCGGCAGAATTGGTTGAGGGTGCTTCTTCGGCCTATGATCTGGGGGATATTCCAACGGTAAAAAGCCATCTGCACACGCTCAAAGGAAGTGCCGGGACAATTGGTGTATCGCGCGTTGCTGATATTGCCAAAACGGCCGAAGGGCAATTGAAAGTGAACGATACCAGCGGTTTGTTTGACGCGTTGCAGGCCTTGAAGAAAGCCTTTGATGAATTTCTGACGGAGTTGAGGAAATAAAAAGGAAGACTCCAGGTGTTGCTGGAAATTAACAACACCTGAGTCTTCCCTGATACTTCTATTTAGTTCAACCGATTAAAGATTCGCGTCTTCGCGGCTGTTGAACGTATCGCCCTGGTTAATGTCGCCGGTTTTAAGTCCTTTTTTGAACCAGTACACTCGCTGTGCCGAACTGCCGTGCGTAAACGCATCGGGAACGACCTGCCCCTGCGTTTCTTTCTGAATCTTATCGTCGCCAATGGCGTTAGCCGCTGTCAGCGCGGACTCTACGTCGTTTTCGTCAATGGAAATACTCTGACCCTGAGCATGATGCGCCCAGACTCCTGCAAAAAAATCGGCTTGTAGTTCCAGACGAACCGACACGCGGTTGTACTCTCTTTCGCTCAGACGTTGCCTAAGTTCATCGGTTTTGTCCATAATGCCTAACTGCTTCTGTACGTGGTGGCCAATTTCGTGAGCAATAACATAAGCCATTGCTAAGTCACCAGGAGCCTGAAAGCGCTCTGCGAGGTCATCGTAAAAGGATAAGTCAATGTATACTTTCTGATCTAACGGGCAGTAGAAAGGCCCCATCGCTTTCTGTGCGGTACCGCAACCAGAGGACGTTACGCCACGAAACAGTACCAGTACCGGCTTTCGGTATTGAGATCCCTGTTCAGCAAACAGTTTTGTCCAGACATCTTCCGTACTGGCCAGCGTTCGTTTGGTGAACTGAGCCGCTTTATCATCAGCCTGTTGGTTAACGGGAGCCGCTTGCTGACTCGAATCTTGATTTAAAATGTCGGATGGATTACCACCCAGCAGCATAACAATCACGGCAATAACTACCGTACCGATACCACCGCCCACGAGCATTCCTCCTCCACCGCTCCCCCGGCGGTCATCAACATTATCGCTTTCACGTCCTCCTAACCAACGCATGATTTCTTTCAGTTAATAAATGGTGAATGATTCATAAATTTTACTGGCAACACTACAATTTCCAGTGCAAAAATGTTTAAAGCTGCTTCAATATTCATCGTGGCTTAGCCCGCTCGTATTGAACCGGCCATTTTAGATCGTCGCCCATGGCCTGTGCTGCGTGCAGCGGAAAATACGGGTCTCGCAAGAACTCGCGCGCAATTATGATCAGATCCGCTTGGCCAGTTGCTAGAATCGCTTCGGCCTGTTCTGCCGACGTAATCATTCCGACAGCGCCTGTCAGCATCGTCGTTTCCTGTTTGATACGTTCGGCAAATTCCACCTGATAACCAGGACCAACCGGAATTTTTGCATGAGCAACGTTGCCCCCCGTTGAACAATCCACTACGTCAATGCCTTTGTTTTTCAGCACAGCCGCCAGCGCGACTGAGTTGTCAGCCGTCCAGCCCCCTTCAGTCCAGTCGGTAGCTGAGATCCGCACGAACAAGGGTAGCTCGTCGGGCCATACTGATTGGACGCGCTCAATGACTTCCAGTAACAAGCGAGTGCGATTCTCGAATGAACCGCCGTATTGATCGGTACGCTGATTGCTTAACGGAGACAAAAATTGATGAAGGAGATAGCCATGAGCGGCATGAATCTCGATTATCTGAAACCCTGCGGCTAAAGACCGTTGGGCTGCCTGTTGAAAATCGACCAGCACGTTTTCGATTCCTTCGTCGGTCAATGCCGTTGGCGTGGGGTCTCCCTCCTGAAACGGAATCGCGCTGGGCGCTACGGTCTGCCAGCCCCGTGGTTCGGTTGGAGAAATCGCGGTGCCGCCTTCCCATGGACGTTGATGACTGGCTTTCCGACCGGCGTGAGCCAGTTGTATCCCAGCTACAGCTCCATTTTGCTGGATAAATTGAGTGATACGTTTTAGTCCTGCAATGTGCTCATCTTTCCAGATACCTAAGTCATCGGGCGAGATACGTCCCTCCGGCGAAACAGCAGCCGCTTCAGTTATAAGCAAACCGGCGCCACCCACGGCCCGGCTTCCGAGATGAACCAGGTGCCAGTCGTTTGAAAAACCATCTTCGCTGGAATACTGGCACATGGGCGAAACAACAATACGATTTTTAAGCTGGATGCTACGTAGCGACAGCGGGGAAAAAAGAATTGACATACGTGTAAATTGAGGTTGTATTGCCTATAAACCTTTGGTAGCTGAATACCGTTTAAGCAAACAAACAAAACCTCAACGATTATGGCAACTGACTCGAAAATTGATCGGCGCGACGATGTCAAACCGACTGAAGGTGAGCACAAATACGGCGACGTCGAATTCGCCGACCGAACAAACAAAAAATATCCGATTGATACGCCCGAGCATGTTCGGGCAGCGTGGAGCTATATCAATCACAAAGACAATGCGGCTAAATACGACGCTAATGAAGTGGATATAATTAAAGATCGTATTAAGAAAGCCGCCAAGAAGCACGACGTAACCATAGAAGACGAATAATTGTATAAAGTACGTAAACACAAAAATACCCGCCTTATGTAATGCGGGTATTTTTGTGTTTAGTCTGAGAACAAACTTATAGTTTTTCTTTGACTACTTTAACGTCTTTCTTAGCCTCGTCTTTAATGAGCTCGCCCGTTTTCTTTACTCTGTCTTTGCGGGCTTCTTTCAGCGCTTCTTTATCGCCACTCATTTTGGCAGCTTTGCGTTCTGCCTTATTCATTTTCAGATCAGCTTTGTCAGCGGCTACTTCAGCTTTTGCCTCAACTGTTTCCGCTTTTTTCTTCACTTTGCTATCCTGAGCCTGAGCCGCTGTTAGTGATAATGCTATAGCAGCAAAAACAACGATTACTTTTTTCATAACAGTGTTGGACCTGGGTCCATTAGTGAGTGATTGATTTATAAGTAGATAGCACTGATGTAGTGCTATCTGGATACATACTTAACGAAACTGACTGTATACTTGTTTAAAATGCATCGCTTACGCTGGCTATAATGGATTGAAATTAATCCCTTTCTAATCCGTGAGCTACGTAATGAATTGGTTAATGAAGGGTTTCGTTATTGCGTTCAGCCGCTTCATCGGTCAGCGTTGTCAGTACGGATTCAGACAGGCTTGTTTCACTATCTCTACCCAACGCTCGTCGTTCGCCAATGCCTCCGGGCTCTGGAAGTGTTTCGCTCACAATAGCCATCAGCTCAGAAATCAGGTTCGGCGCTACTCCCTGAAGGGCAGCTCCTACTTTAGCCGGTAACGTAATGATTCGTTCGGCTTCACCGTAGCGGCAGGCTTCAACAATTTCGCGGGCGCATTCTGCAGAATTGATCGTGAAAAATGGCACAGAATCACTGATTTTAAAGACAGCATATTCTTTCTCATTCTGGCCTTTAAAAATGGCGTTACGTGGACTTCCGGTTCGAATTAGCCCCGGACAGATGGTCGTTACGTAAATCCCGTCTTTTTGTAACTCGGCCCGTAAACCTTCCGAATAGCCCACCAACGCAAACTTACTGGTCGAATACGTAGACAAGTGTGGTATAGCAACTTTACCCCCAAATGACGCAATGTTCACAACACGTCCGCGTCCAGTTGAGCTTTTTGTACGGGCCAGCATCTGCGGCAACACAGCATTGATCATATGGAAAGCCGCCCAGAAGTTCGTATCCATCGACTCCCGAAAGTCAGCTTCTGTTGCATGCTCATAGGGCGTCACCGTGATAACACCGGCATTATTAATTAGCACATCAACGGGACCAAGAGCCTGATGCACATTTTCGATAAAATGCTCAATCTGTGTTTTATTGGTAATATCGCAGACTTGCGCGTACACCGAGATACCATACGATTGTAGTTCCGCCTGAGCACTGTCGAGTTCCTCCTCGTCACGGGCGCAAATGCCAAGGTTTGCTCCTTCCTTAGCTAACAATCGTGCCATTTCGAGACCCAGGCCACGCGAGCCTCCCGTAATCACAACAGTCTTATCCCGAAAATCGATTTTTCGCTTCTGCGCTAGTAACGCTTTGGTAGCGGCCCAGGTGCCAAGTCCCGCCAGGCCCCACAGCACAGCTTTTGTTTGAATGGAAACGCTCATAGTTCGTTCATTTCAGTAAACTATGATAACAGGTGTTTCGCCGGAAGGTTATGAATTAGCCCGAAAGGCCATAGCCGTTGACCAATAAACGAGGGTCAGCATACAGACTGGCAACCGGAATTAATCCACTGATGCATTTACAATAGTGGCTGTTGCCGTCATGGCCCCTTCTTTGTTCAGCTTTGTTTCTACGGTATCAATTTTTATGGCACTCCGTGGCTCGATTGTTCGCTCAATAACATGCAGTGCGGAGTCGATCTTGTGGTAACCACGGTCATAGTAATCAAACCGAATTTTGATGTGCTGGTATACGTAGCGTTGTGAGGTATTCGTGATCGTAAAGCGATGAGTGCCTACAATACTCCCCTGCGGTTGAGGCCCCGCTTTCCTCTGCCAGAATGATCGGTCAATGAGCAAATCGCGAATAGCATCCGGCTTATCTTTCATAGCTTGTTTACGTTCCTGACAAGCAAAAACAGACAGCAATAATATCCAGAAAATGGCTTTCATAAACTTGGGACTGAAAACGAGATTAAAATCGCTTACCGAAATGACCCCAAATTTCGATTGAAAAACCGAATACCCAAGAATGTATAGATACCTAGACCTGCCGTTTCGAGTACAGCTTCGAGGTAATTTTTCTGATAAACTCCGCCCGAAAAATCCTGAATCCAGTCAATCAGCGCAGCGCAATAACCAGTAAAGGCGACTAAAGCACCTAAACTAATAAGTATTAAAAGGAGAATTTTATGCATATGTATTGAATCTGTTGGTAGAAGTTATATTCAGCGATTTTCAATCACTATGAGTTATGACAATTGTCACACAGTAAGGTTTAATTCAGATTTAATTTCTCTTGATACAAAAGTAAATCGCCTTCCATTCTTATGATAACAACTTCATACAAACGTAAGATTATTTATTAACCGGGATGCTATAAATATTCCTTCAAAAGCAGAGCAATACTTACTATGTCATTAATTATCAGTCATTTACAAATCCTATTTCTCTAACCCTATGAGACCCGGTTTAAAACGCACGTTCGTACAGCTAAGGTATACGAGTTATACTAGGCTCTAAAATTTCCTTACTTTGCAGTGTTATATATTTACTGAGCACTAGCCTCGATATGCCTCAAATTCGTCATCTTACCGCTTACCTTGAAACATTTTCTCCACTCGCTTACCAGGAATCGTACGACAATGCAGGCCTGATCGTCGGCGATCCTACTACCGAGATCAAAGGTATTTTGGTCACCCTCGATACAACAGAGGCCGTTGTTGATGAAGCAATCGCTAAAGGCTGTAACGTAGTGGTAGCACACCACCCAATCGTTTTTAAAGGCTTAAAAAGGCTGAATGGAAAAACCTATGTTGAACGAACGGTTATCAAAGCTATTAAAAACGATGTGGCTCTCTACGCAGCGCATACGAACTTAGACAACGTAGCAGGCGGAGTTAATTTCAAGATTGCCGAGAAACTAAAGCTACAGAATGTACGGGTGCTGTCTCCCAAAACGCAGGTTTTAACCAAGCTGGTCACCTTTGTACCCGTAGCCGATACGCAGCGGGTACTGGATGCGCTTTACGCAGCGGGAGCCGGTCAGATTGGGGCGTACAAAAACTGTAGTTTTCGGGTTCAGGGAACGGGTACGTATCAGCCCGGCGAAGGTGCCCAACCCGCCATCGGCGAAGTAGGCACTTACCATGAGGAAACAGAAAACCGACTTGAGGTAATTTTTCCGACATATCAGCAAAGCCAGCTTCTGACAGCTTTGCGTCAGACACACCCGTATGAAGAAGTTGCTTATTATCTGACTACGTTAGAGAATCAAAATCAGGAAGTTGGTTCAGGGGCAGTTGGTGAGTTAGTAGAACCGTTGGATAGTCAGTCGTGGCTGGCCTATCTGAAAGAAAACATGAATCTGAACCTAATCCGGTACACGCCCCTCCCCGACCGTCCGATCAGACGAATAGCGGTATGTGGGGGCGTAGGCAGTTTTTTATTACTAGACGCCATGCGGGCAGGAGCCGACGTTTTTGTGACTGCCGATTACAAATACCATGAATTTTTCGATGCTGATGGCCGCATAGGTATCTGCGATATTGGGCACTATGAGAGTGAAGTCTTTACGAAAGAGTTGATTTGCGGGCATTTGGCAAAAAAATTCACTACTTTTGCGGTAATTTTATCAGAAACGGATACGAATCCGGTCCGATATTTCATATAGCACTAACTACATTCCGAATGGAACTGACGATTGCGCAAAAATTAGACGCTCTTCTGAAACTGCAATCCCTGGATTCTCAATTAGATGAACTTATCAAGATTCGCGGAGGCCTTCCCGAAGAAGTCCGTGATTTAGAAGACGATATTGCCGGTTTTGAAACACGAATAGGCAAGTTTCAGGCTGAAATCAAGACGCTGGACGAGGAAGTTGAACGTAATCGCGTAGGAAAGAAAGATGCCGAGAAACTGATTACGAAGTATAAAGATCAGCAGATGAACGTGCGGAACAACCGCGAGTTCGACGCAATTTCTAAAGAGATTGAACTGCAGTCGCTTGAAATCGAACTGGTTGAAAAACGCGCCAACGAAGCTCAGTTTCGGGTTCGTGGCAAAGAAGAAGAAATCAAAACGACGCAGGCCGCGCTTAACGAACGGAAAGAAGATCTGAAAGCGAAAAAGCAGGAACTGGATCAGATTACGTCGGAAAGCCAGGAAGAAGAAAAAGAATTCATCAAACAGCGCGACGAACAGGCAAAAACGATTGAGCCGCGTCTGCTGAATTCTTATAACAAAATTCGTGGTAACGCTCTGAACGGTTTGGCCGTTGTCATGGTGAAACGCGGTGCATGTGGGGGCTGTTTCAACGTAGTACCTCCTCAACGCCAGGCCGATATTAAAGACAAAAAGAAGATTATCGTCTGCGAACACTGCGGGCGCATCTTTGCGGACGTCGAAGGTGTCCCTGAGCCAGCTACGGTTGGTCGTGGTCGATAGCGAACTGAACTGATATGAAGCGTTTTTTGGCAACTGCACCGGGTTTACGCCCGGTGTTTTTGTTTATCCTTCTTTCCATTCCAGTACTGACTCACGCCCAGGATTTTGTCTGGACGCCGGGTTTGCAACGCGCCTATGCGGATTTGCAGAAACTCAGAGTGCAGTCGGGGAAGCAGCAACTGGAACTTGAGTCTGCCGCGAACGGGATTCGTATTTTCCTGGATGATTATGCCGATATGCTCACACTCGTAAGCTCGGATGATGAGCAGGCTTTCGCATCGCTGGATGATCGCGAAGATGACCGGCTCGACGCTCTGAAAAAACTGGATGACACTTCGCCCTGGAAACGGGTAATTCAGGCTGAAGTACGGCTTCACTGGGCCTTTGTAAAATTGAAGCTCGGTAAGGAGATGAGCGCCAGTTGGGACGTTATTCGAGCCTATAAACTGTTAACAGAGAACCAGAAGCGATTCCCTACTTTTCTGCCCACTTACAAATCGCTCGGAACCTTACACATCATGATTGGCTCAGTGCCCGATAATTACGTCTGGGTAGCCAACTTGCTTGGTCTGCACGGTAATATCAGGCAGGGTCAGCAGGAATTACAAAGAGCTCAGCAGGACCCACTCTTCCAACTCGAAGCCCGGTTAATTGATTTGATGGTTCGGGCTTATGTTCTGAAATTTACTGACGCTGATGGACAAACCTTGCAACGACTAGTCAGTGAGCATCCGGACAATTTACTACTCCACTTTTTCGGCGCAACGATCGAACAAAAAAACGGACACAGCGAACAGGCTTTAACGTATCTCAAAAGTCGTCCTACTGATAAAACCTATATTCAACTGCCCATTATTGAAAACATTCTGGGTGATATCTTTCTGCAAAAAAGCCAGTATACTATTTCAGCAGTTCATTTTCAGCAATTTCTAACGAGCTACAAAGGTCAGAACTATATAAAAGATACGTATTACAAACTATTTCTCTGTCACTGGTTAGCGAACGAGTCGGATGCTAAATCACGGCCTTTTCTGCAACAGGTTATCCAAAGGGGTCGTACAAACGTTGAATCCGATAAAGCTGCCCAGAAGTTTGCCGAAGCTTATTTTAAAAAAGGCGTATCACCAAATTACAAGGTCCTGATGCGCGCACGAATAGCCTCAGATGGTGGGTTCACCGATAGTGCGCTGGCGTACCTGCGTCCCTATGCAGAGGTCAAATTTTCAATAAGTGCCGAAAAAGCTGAATACAATTACCGTATGGGACGTATCTACCAACGCCGTGACGAACCCGACGCAGCCATTCCTTACCTCAATCGTGCGCTTGCCCTCAGCGAACCGGAACAGCTTTCCTTTGGTGCCACGGCGGCTTTACAGTTAGGCTATATTTATCAACAAAAGAACGATCGGACGCGCGCCCGATCGTTCTTTCAAAAAGCGCTTAGCTTTAAACGCCACGAATACAAAAACAGCGTTGACAACAAAGCAAGAGCGGCTTTAAGTAGCTTGTAGAAACGTAATCTGTGAGGTTTTATTCGAGAGCAGCTACACCTGGCAGCGTCTTACCTTCCATGTATTCAAGCAAGGCTCCACCCCCAGTTGATACGTAGCTAACGCGGTCGCCGTAGCCGGCCTGGTTGATCGCAGAGGCTGAGTCACCACCACCGATAAGCGAGAAAGCACCATTTTCTTCCGTGGCTTTTACAACTGCTTCAGCAATAGCGTCGGTGCCTTTGGCAAAATTCTCAAACTCAAACACACCCATTGGGCCGTTCCAGAGAATAGTTTTCGATGCCAGAACAACCTCGGTAAACGTTTTAATCGTTTCAGGACCAATATCCAACCCCTCCCAGCCATCAGGAATCTGGCCCGTAGCCACTATCTGGCGATTCGCATCATTCGAGAAGGCATCTGCGCAGACATTATCAACCGGCATATAAATTTTCACCCCTTTTTCTTCCGCTTTTTTGATCAGTTCGAGAGCAAGGTCCTGCTTATCGGCTTCCAGAAGCGAATTACCGATTTGCCCCCCCTGTGCCTTGGTGAAGGTATAGGTCATTCCCCCACCGATGATTAAATTATCAACCTTATCAAGCAGTTTTTCGATAATCAGAATCTTGTCAGAGATTTTAGCGCCACCCATAATGGCCGTGAAGGGCCGCTCAGCACTCTCCAGAATCTTTTTGGCATTATCCAATTCAGCCTGCATGACGTAACCAGCAACGCGATCATTGAAGAACTGACCCATTACAGCTGTACTAGCGTGAGCCCGGTGGGCCGTTCCGAACGCGTCATTTACCCAAACATCACCGAGTTTGGCAAGCTTTTCGGCAAACGCTACGTCTCCTTTCTCTTCTTCCTTATAAAAACGCAGATTTTCGAGCAGCAGAATTTCACCTGGTTTCAGGCTAGCCGCCAGATCGGTAGCGGATTGACCAATGCAATCATCCGCAAATTTCACATCGCGACCGAAGGCTTCTTTCAGCGCAGGTAATACGTGTTTAAGCGAATATTTTTCTTCAGGACCACCTTTCGGCCGGCCAAGGTGCGACATCAGAATAGCGGAGCCACCATCATTCACGATTTTCATCACGGTTGGGATGGTCGCTTTAATACGGGTGTCGTCAGTAATGTTATACGCCTTATCGAGGGGCACGTTGAAATCTACCCGAACGAGGGCTTTCTTGCCAGCAAAATTGTAGGAATCTACGGTTTTCATGCGACTACGTATGGTCGTTGGTTTACGAGGCCAAACTTAGCGGTTTTTCGGCAGATGAAAACGGGAAGTTTATCAGGAAGTAGCAATCCGTAAGGCCGTGAAGCGACCGATCTGGTCAAAGTCGGCGTCACTGTGCAGAATAGGCATGTCGTAAAAAATCGCGTAGTGTGCGATCAGACAATCGTTGGGCTTACGAATGGTCACACCTTTTTTGCGAAGATCGCGATATAACTGAGCCGCTCCGATGGCGGCTTCAACAGGATCGAACCGTAATAGTCTACAGGCTAACAAATTTTCTTTTATTCGTTCGAACTGACTGTCATTGTATACTCCCTGTAAGACTTCTTGCAAGATAGTTGGCGTTATATAGAGCAAATCCCTCTCGACCAAAAGAGCAGCTACTAAATCTGTTTGCGCACTTCGGACACCACGCAAAAAGTCTATCCAGACAGACGTATCAACAATCATTTATCATAATCATTCAGTGTGGTATCAGTCCGCATCTGATCCAAATCACCATCCCATTGCACTTTTCCACGTAAAGAAAGTAGGTCTCTGCGACGAGTCATGTTTATATACTCTTGTAAAGCCAGTTCAACGATAGCTTTTTTTGTCTTCAAATGACTTATCGCCATCGCCTTCTGAAGCAATCCATCATCAATATCAATATTTGTTCGCATATTAATTATGTCTTATACACAAAAATACAGAATTCTATACACTTAGTATTTCCCTTCACTTCCAGCTCCACCAAAATCACCCCCACCAAACCGAATATCATCTTTTGGTATATGCTGGGCACCAGTCGTAGCCTGTATCGAAGCAATCGTTCCCAGATTACTTAGTAACTCATTAGGTGATTCTTCATCGGGTACGTCGGTAAATCCGGATTTGGATTGACGTAAGTATTGAATGACTGCGACAGCAATGCCGATTAAGACAAAACCACCAATAGTCAACGCTACGTTGAGCGGAACCAGTGCGTGATATTCATGAAAAGTCATGACAGCAGCAATCCATCCCAGCACACCCAGAATAGTAAGCATTCGATTTCGCTTCACCAATCCCTGCCACAAGTAAATTGTAGGGATAACAAATGTCAATAGCCAAAACAGCCACGCCAGAGCTATTTCGGGCGCAACAACATGTCGGGAACTGATCAGACTTGTTTTAAGCAGTAGTCCGTTCAGCTCGCGGACGACAAAGTAGTTTCCACTGGCAGCCAGCACGGTCAAGGCTATCCACTGTACCAGGTTTAGCGGATCGGAATAATACTCCAGTTGCCTATTGCTTCTAAGAATCCATCTAACCGTCAGATAAAGTATCAGTGAAACGCCCATCATCACGAACGGTAAGGCATCTTTCCCCCAGCTAAACTTGAGCAGGCCATCAAAAATGAACGTATAGAACGTAGCGAGAGTAAAAAACGCAATCAGTGTATCACCGTAGTACCAAAACACCAGTAACAACAGGGGCAACGTAACGAGACAATGCGTGGCTATTGAAAGTCCATTTGGTAAAAACTGATTAAGCCCGAACGCTAAGAACCCAGTCAACGTAACGACGAAAGCATTATCGATACCATTTCGGTAAAGAAGCCGCCGATTGATCAGGATACGTCCAACAAACCCAACACCAAGCCCAAACGCTACGTTGAACAGCCCATACGTTGTTTGGTCGGTTAGCAATACCGAGAAAACGCTGGCAGGTAGCAGATAACAGGCCAGAATGGCTACGGTCGTAAAAAGAAACAAACCGATTTCGATAAAACCGTTCGTTTGCCGAAACTCGACTGGATAAGCCTGACGAATGGCGTCAATCTGTTCAGCAGATAGCAATTGCTGCTGACGCCAGCGCGCGGCCTGGTCTACTATTCCTCGGTTATAAATCCACTGTTCGTTATAGGCTTTCATTCGTTCTGTTTCCCTTCGGTAGCTGACTCATCAGATAATAGACTAAGGCGATGCCTGTCAGAATAAAATACCAATAGTAAATATTATCCCCCACACGATCGAGGTGCAGGTAGTGAAAGACGATATACGTAGCGCCGATGTACCCATAAATCAGACTGATAAGCAGATAAACAAACGAGCCAGCTGGACTATTGGCAAGCCGTCGCTCCCGACGAGCATATTGATCGAAGGCGACACACGTAACGCCCAAACCGAGCGCAAACCACGCCCACCTATCCTCGAAATTGAATAACCCACCCAGTAGCGCTACCATTAACAGGTTTCCGGCAATGGTCAGGTAGGTGTATGTGAAGTGCGGTTTAATACGTTGTCGTTCCAAACCCAGTGCCAGCGTAATTAAAACAAGCGCTAGTCCGATAGCCGAAAAGACGGTTTTCTGATCGAAGAAGTTGGTTTTGACATACAATTCCAGTGGCCGAACCGTGACACCCACCCATGAGATCAGCGCGGTTAGCGCCATACCCAATACCCCGCGGTGGTCGAAACGGTAAGCCAGTGGCAAGAACAACGCAGCCGGCAGCAGCGTTACCAACCCATAACGCGTTCCGAAAACAGTATAGGCATATTGGGCGTATCCTTCGAGCGTTAGGAACAGCAGGCAGGCTAAGATCAGGGCGTAATCACCAAACGACGATCGACTTTTGGTTTGTTCTCTGGTCCACTCTGGCCGGAATCGCCAGGCGAAGAAAAAGCATCCTACGCAGGCTACAGCAATAGCCGCCAGCAAGGCGCCGTGACCAATTTGATCAAAGTTATCATATACCAGAAGACCCAATCCTGAGCTCAGCAACAAGATGCCGATGTACAGCATCGACCGCAATTCCCAATGCAGCGAAAATGGCCTTTTCTGCTCTATTTCAGCGATTATCGCTTGCTGTTCAGGCGGCAAAAATCCTTGTTTGTGTAGCTTATTAAGAACGTCATTTGGGGACATAAATAGCTGTTTTTGTGTTGTATTTATAGTCACAACCGGGCTGGCGTTTCAGCTAAACTCTGTGAACAGTATAGCACGGAATAAATCGGGAACGCCAGCCCGACCGCAGATACATTATGATCGGACGACAAAAGGTTATCCTTACACCCCGTTACTATCTCGACAATTTCCGCTACGTGCTGGATTTCGTCAAACGTCTGTACGGTGCTTTATTGAACGATGCCGAATGGGACTTCGTGCGTCGATTTGAGGCTCTCGGTCTCGATGCTCAATGTCTTTACGTACGATTCAGTAACCGCAAAGGACTCTTTTTTCGTGTCAATAAACTACAATATGCCGAAATAACTGACTTATCGGCAGCCGTTGACGAATTAATTAGTGCGGGCTTTATCGAGCCTTTATCGCCCCAGCAAGTCAGCCTGGGCGACGATGCACTGAGTGTTTTTACCAAACCCGAATTGCTCGAACTGCTACCGCTTGAGCCCGAAGAAATTAAGCCCCTGGGCAAAGCAAAGAAAGAAGGGCTAGTGCGCTATGCGTTGAGTGAACTTGACTTTGGCGAAATTGTTACCAGCCTTACTACGTTCGAAACGGTCGTTAAAATGAATTTCGACGCCGAAGGTACGATGGTGAAATACCTGTTTTTCGGCAATCGGGGCACTAACATGACCGAGTTCGTAGTACGTGACCTGGGCATGGTCAATTTTGAGCGATATGACGAAAATAAGCTAACGGCGCGTTTCCGTACCCGTAAGGAGGTAGAAGACAAATTACTGATCTCACTGACGAATGAGGAATTTTACGACCTTAAAGAAGCCGAAGCGCCTGCCGAAGATATTTATAACTGGTTTTTGAACTGGAACGAGACTCGTCCTGAATTAACCGAAATCGCCATTCCGGGTTATCAGAAACTTGTATGTCGGGTGGGCGGCTATTTAGAACGGCAAAAGCTCCCCGAACAGGCTCTCTCAGTCTATGAACTTTCAGATCGGGTACCAGCCCGCGAACGACGGGTTCGGTTATTATTCCGAAATGGTTCGGTTGAAGAAGCCTTAGCTCTCTGCGATGAAATCGCGATAAATCCGCTCAATGCCGAAGAGCGCTACTTTGCCAATGATTTCCGTGAGAAAATTCTAAGTATAGGCGAGAAAAAACGGACTCGTAAAGCCACAACCCGCTTTTTATCAGACGCTGAGAGTGTAAACATCCCGGCGGCTTATCGGCACCATGTCGAAGCGGGCGTAATGAACTATTATCTGGAGCACGACTACGACGCGGCCTTCACGGAAAATTATCCCTGGCGTGGCTTGTTTGGGTTGGTTTTCTGGGATATTATTTACGACGCCAACGTATCAGCTATCCACCACCCTCTCCAGCGCGCGCCATCGGACTTTTATCTGCCCGATTTTTACATAAAGCGCGAAGATTTATTAAAAAAACGGCTAAACGAATTAGCGACAAAAGACGACTGGCGACGCCATACCGGGCGAATGTTTAACGCCAAATACGGTATCACGAACGTACTGGTCGACTGGTCCGATGAATTGCTGACGCTCGTGCAGCGAATGGTTGATTTACTGGACATCGATCAACTTCGACTGATTCTGCTCGAAATGTCCCGCAACCTCCGTGAGCACACGCGCGGCTTCCCTGATTTACTGATCTGGAATGAGCAAGGCTATTATGAATTTGTAGAAGTGAAATCACCAACGGATCACCTTGGTCCGCAGCAACTGCACTGGCTGGAATTTTTCCAGACGATTGGCGTGCATGGCAAAGTTGTTCGGGTAATTTGGGAAGCATAAAGACCGGCCTCTATACACGTCCTACCCGTAAAAAAACCGGGAAATTCATATCACGTTCCTGATCACCCCAAACTTGTACAAATTCCTCTCTCAAGCGTATAGTAGGATCTTCTTCATTCTCGTGAATGTATTGCCGAACAGCCGACCAGGTACGTAGGTAATTCAGGAATCGATCCAATGACCAGGTGCGTCGAATAGTGAACTCCGCCCGTTGTACATCGGCGAAAGGGAATGGCAACGTAGCGTAGGCATCATCAATGTACTTTCGTTGCGGGTCCCAGTACGGACCAATCCAATTCCGGTAAAAGTCCAGCATCATCGGATCGAGATCAGGCCCGAGTTGAACTAAGCCATACCCCCATTCAGCAAGGGTAGCGCCAGGTTTCGCGACTCGTCGGACCTCCTGATGAAACGCATTGACATCGAACCAATGAATTGCCTGTGCTACGGTAATCAGATCAAAGGTATGATCGGCAAAGGGCGTCTGTTCGGCTGGGCTGATTTGATAATGGATGTTCGGTTTCTGGGTTGCCCGAGCGAGTTGAGTTTCACTGATGTCCGTTGCTTCAACCTGCCCAAAAAACTCGGCTAACGTATCGGCAACCTGTCCATTGCCGGTGGCGCAATCCCAGGCACTTTGGCGGTTTTGAGTAAATGAAAGCACAAAATCGTACAGATCAGCTGGGTAATCAATGCGGTATTGGGCATACAGGTCGGCATGACCTGAGAAGCGATCGAGTGGCTGCATAATTTTTTATTTTTCCAATTTTAAACGTTTTTTGAGAACAAGTGTCTAATCATTGGTTTAATAGGAAAAACCAAAGCTAAAATTGGGTTATCATCCGAAACCGTCTATTTTTGCAAGGGTGACCTGTTGCCGCGTATCAATTTGTTCATTCAATTTACTGCTTACCTGATCTCATGAAAAAATTATTTGGTATTCTCATCGCTTCGGCTGCGCTGGCCGTAGCTTCCATTGACGCTAACGCTCAGGCACCAGCCGACATTCCAGCGGACATGAATGCGCTGATGAGTAAATACACCTGTATTGCCTGCCACCGCCCAAACCAGCGATTAGTAGGCCCTGCTTATGCAGATGTAGCCAAGAAAAACTACTCGGATGAGGAAATTGTCAACCTGATCTACAACCCGATTCCTACGCACTGGCCGGGTTATCCCCCAATGGCACCTATGAAACAGGTTCCTAAAGAGGATGCCATGAAATTGGCTACCTGGATCAACTCTTTAGATGGAGGAGCAAAGAAAAGCTCAACCAAGAAAACAACTACCAAAAAGTCTACGAAAAAGTCGGCTTAAGTTGTAGGTAAATTTTCATAAAAAAGACCGCTCCAATCTGGAGCGGTCTTTTTTATGATCAACGTACTTTGTTAATAGCTAACAACTAACTTCTTATCAACGACTTGTTCAGGGGCTCTCTGAACCGGCTGATCGCCCATCGTGATGTAGCCCATCGTTGGCGGCTCAATCGTAAACGACCGGGTAAAGTATTCGCCTTTTTTACTGAGTTCAAGCGTATACTTGCCAGCGGGCAACGACGATAAATCTAGACGGCAACGATAAGCGACAGTCGTTTCAAATCTATTATATAATCTGTGTCCTTTTTCATCAAGGATAGCGACTGAAACGCCACCCGCTGTTCGATTATCGAAGTTTACGCGAATTGCGGCCTGTGTGTTGGTGACCGGATAGGCTATAGCCTGAAAACTAATAGGCTCTACTGTCAACTTTTCCCGACCTGTAAAGGTCTGTGCATGAGTTGAAGGTGCTGATAACAGGCAAGTAGCTACAACAGCTAGGGTACTGTAATACGCAAAAAAGCGATTGGTTTTCATTGTCTTGTTTTGGCTAAATGGTGTGGATAATACCATCCGACTACGTGCCGGTGGGTTGATTTACTTATATGTAGATACCCAGCTAAGCTTTTGTATTCGCTCGTTGGCTCTCCAAAACAGTTAGTCGTGGCTATACTGTAGACGGGAAACAAATACATCAAAAATTAGCATGTCATGTATCTGACAAGTCGTTTCGCAAAGTAGAAGCTTAGGATATTAATAAAAAAAGCACCAGACGAACATCTGGTGCTTTTTAATTTTTCGGTTGGGATTATTCTACGATTCTGTGTTTATGACTAAACTTCGCTGACGTACAGCTTCATATAATACGACGCCAGTTGCGACAGATACGTTCAATGAACCAACTGCGCCCAGCAGCGGAATCTTAACATGATTATCAGCCATACGTAACAGCTCGGGCGAAATCCCGTCTTCTTCCGAGCCCATAACAATAGCAATTGGACCAGTTAGGTCAGTGCTACGTTCGTAAAGGTCACGACTCGATTTTTCGGTACAGGCAACCACTGTAATACCTGACTGCTGTAAGTACTTTATGGTTTCTGTCAGCTCAGGTTCCCGGCAAACCGAAATATGGTTCAGGGCCCCCGACGAAGTTTTCATTGCATCAGAATTAATCGCTGCCGCCCCTCGGCCTGGTATTACAATGCACTGCACACCCGTACACTCAGCGGTACGGGCAATGGCACCGAAATTTCGAACATCCGTAATACGGTCCAGGAGAAGTATGAACGGCGTTTCACCCCGTTCAAATACGTCAGCAATTACGTTAGAAAGCTTAACGTACTGAACCTGCGCGACCAGGCATACTACGCCCTGATGATTCTTACGAGTCAGACGATCCAGTTTTTCGACCGGTACGCGCTGGATCGTTACCCGGTTTTGAAACGCCAGATTTTGAATGTCGGGGTTGCTAAGCCCCTTTTCCATATACAGTTTATCGATCTGTTGATCAGACCGAAGTGTTTCGATCACGGACTGAATACCAAACACCATTTCGTCGGGTTGCGGACGAAATTGAGGCCGAGCATTTGTAGTACGATTAGGATTAGAGCGATTTATTCGCGGATTGCGCCGGTTCTCCATGCTTCGACAATCGGGTACCAAATCGGCTGATACTCAATGTAACGTACCAGTTCGTAGTGATCCTCGACAAATTGATTGGGTTTTTTCGTAAATGTAAAATTAACCTCCGAGACGTTAGCCCGGCGATTGTAAACCCAAACTTCGCGCTCCCGGTTCCGTTGTACGCGGTCGGGGGCGCCCAGCACGATATAGATCATGCCTTTATCGGTTTTCCAGCCTTCCTTATACGTAGTAAATAGTCGATTCGCTTCTTCGACACGATCGAAATAGGCTTTTATCGTTTTCTTTGCCACACCCTCATTCCCCGCCATCAGGCTTAACCAGTATTTATCAAGTGCTTTTTTGGTATCCTGCGCTTGATTTAGCTCACCGATTTCGCTGCTGGTGCTCATATATAAGACTGGCTTGATAAGTTTTTCGGGACGGGTTAGTTTCGGGAATCGTTTGTCTGCAACTACTAAGCCAATACCAGACTCCGCCGTTGTGTCTTCCACAAAATAATATAAGCCTTCGCGCGGCAATACAAACGGCTGATTGGTTGCAATGTTTAACGTTGAATCGACCGTAAGCGATTTCGTAGCTGGACGCGATGATGTATTCATAGGCGACGAAGCGGCATCGAAATCGTGCCGATACCGATAGCCGAAGAGTGGCTTACTTGTGCCGTTCACATCACGAATAATAATGGTGTCACCTGCATTCACAAAATTGCGCAACTGCGGCTGGTTACCCTGCTTATCAAACAACGTAAAACGATCACTTAGCTTAGTCACCTTGAAGCGTAAGGGTAGATCGTTACGTGCCTTGGTCCCCGTATTTGTCTCCGTAATTTCGGTAAGCAGTACAGCATTGGCCGCATCCTTGGGGCGCTTTAGGTCGAATGTTAACGTGAGATGATCACCTTGCTGATTGACAGACTGCGCTGTAAGCGGTACTGTTCCGTAAGCCAGTCGATCACGGTTGTTATAATCCGGATACATGACATAAGCCACCAGAAAATGCTCAGAAAAATCAGTTGGATTCAGTACAGACTGTCCGCCGGGCGATTTGGCCGTTAGATCCATGTAGATCCTGACGTTGGTCGAATCCGTTACCAAAAATTTACCTTTGATCGACGTAACCATCCACTCGCCGGTTGTTTTGCTGGATAAAGTTGGCGTTGTACCCAACGCCGGCCCATCAGCCATCACTTTGACCGGTGCTGGTGCCTGGGACGTAGTGGAACGTGAATCGCCAGAAGCAACGCTAGGCTGGGACGGATTAGCCGAGCCAGTAGACGGATTAGATGGCTGACTACTAGCCGGACGAGCAGCGGGCTGATTCCGCTGTGCTTCCGTACGGGCATCATAGGCAGCATTGATACGAGCTTGCTGTGTCTTTTTTTGGGCACTAGAGCAAGCTGATACGATAGCAATAAAAAACAGAGCAGATAAAATACGCATAAATAGCAATTCTTACGCTTATTTTCTGATACGAATTCTTAGTTAGTCTGGACGATAAAAAGCTTATTATCACTTAATTTCCAGGCCCCCGAAGAGGTATCAATATACATTATTATCTATAACGAAAAAATACGCTCATTTGGGTTACGAACCGAGTGCATTTTTCTTTACCTGTGCAAAAGAGTAATTTTGTTGATTGAATTGCAAGCACATGTATAAGACTACTGAAATCACCTCCGCCGAAATTGCCTCAGATAATCCTGTTCACCAGCGATTGCTGTTTCCGTATGTAGAAGCCGCTGCTATGGTTAGCGGGCACGTACTTGAAATTGGCTGTGGCTGGGGGCGCGGGCTGGAATTACTCACAAAAGCCGCTGACCACTATACGGGTATTGATAAGAACACAGAGTTGATTTCGGCGCTTGGCAAAGCGTATCCCGATGCAACATTCATGGCTGCCAATATTCCACCGCTCAGGGGCTTAGCTGACAATACGTTCGATTACATCGTTACGTTTCAGGTAATTGAACACATTGAAAACGACGATCTATTTATTAAAGAAGCCCATCGTGTACTGAAACCAGGCGGGAAATTGCTACTGACAACGGTTAACAAAACGTACTCACTAACCCGCAATCCCTGGCACGTTCGGGAATACTATGCCGATGACTTAAAGTTGCTTATAACCAAATATTTCCCAACAATTGAAGCGCGGGGTATTCATGGCAATGAGAAAGTTATGACGTATTACGAGCAGAACAAAGAGTCCGTCAAAAAACTAACGCGCTTCGATATCTTCAATCTGCAATACCGACTCCCCCGTCGACTACTTCAGGTTCCCTACGACCTAATGAATCGTCTGAATCGTAATCGGCTCCTGCAAGCTGATGGTCTGGCTGCTGAAATCAATTATACAGATTATATAGTCAGTAGCGATCCGGCTGGTAGCCTTGACTTTTTCTACATAGCCACAAAGTAATTCAGTTTATTCTTTATTTACAGGATCCTAATAATTTATCTCACGAGTTCTCTTCTACCGACCTCATGGCAACTTATTGTTGCCCTTTTTCACATATAATGGGGTCATATTCTTTTGTTTCCTCGCCTATATAGAAAGTTATAAAATATGAAGTTGGAATACAATACCTAAAAGCCTAATAATCAATCATTATTATGTGAATATCTGTACATTTCTTGTGCACAGTACTCTATTTTCTAATTTTAAAGGAAATATTTTTATTATTTCAATAATAATAAATTAACTTTGCAAATATATAGTAACATATAATTTATAAATATGGCAGACTATCCAATCGGCCCAAGTATGGTTTCGATAGGATTATGCTCATTAAAGCACCATGTGCCTCATAAAATAAGGCAAGTCCGCACACTTAATTGGGTTGATCTCATTGGACAAATAGAAATACATAACCAATCTAGGGAGTGCATTTTGTGATTACAAAGCTGTTGAGCTTACCTATCTAGTGAAGAAATCTCAATAAATATGAATAAACTTTCATTTCCAAGATTATTATTGCATTTTCTTTTGTATATTATCATATGTATATTTTTATCAAATGCATAATGTAAATACTTAGTAATTATTTACCGTGTATGAACAATTAAAAAGTAATCAAATCCAACTTCATGAAAACTCCCTACAAATCAATCAGGAATTTTAATAAAATTTATTTAGTAGCCCTAAGTGTCAGGAAGACGCTTAGATCACAATCCATTTTATTGGTGTTTCTGTTTATAGTTAGCTATTGTTATGGTCAAACCTATCCACCGGGTTTTAGCCAAGTATTGGTATCTAATGGCTTAAACAGTCCTACCAGCATGGCATTTGCACCAGATGGACGAATTTTCGTAACGGAGCAGGATGGAAAAGTACGCATTATTAAGAATGGTAGCTTATTACCCACACCCTTTGTGATAGTACCAAACACGTATCAAAATGGGGAATCAGGATTAAATGGTATTGCACTAGATCCTGATTTTGCTAATAATGGCTATGTATATGTCTATCATACATTCATTGATCCACCATTTTGGACCTTTCATAATCGTATTAGTCGTTTTACAGCCGCCGGAGATATAGCTATAGCTGAAAGTGAAACAGCAATTCTAGATCTAGATCCAGTTTATCAGGTTAACCAGCATAATGGTGGAGCTTTAAATTTTGGTCCTGATGGAAAACTATACATCGCTGTAGGCGACAGTCGTCATCCTGGTTTTGGACAAAGTTTAGATACTTACATGGGAAAAATTCTCCGCGTCAACCCAGATGGTAGCGTTCCATCCGGCAACCCATTCACAATAGGTTCGGAACAGCGAAAACGTATATGGGCTTATGGCTTACGAAATCCATTCACATTTGACATACAGCCAGGAACAGGCCGAATCTTTGTCAATGATGTCGGTGAAAGCACATGGGAAGAAATCAACGATGCTACTAGTGGTGGTCTTAATTTCGGTTGGTCCAATGTAGAAGGGAATAGTACAAATTCGGTTTACACCAACCCAATCTATACATATGGACACAATAGTAATGCTAACGAATGGGGGTGCGCTATTACGGGCGGAGCGTTTTTTAATCCGAATACAACCACCTATCCTGCCATTTATTCAGGACAGTATTTCTATATGGACTTTTGTTCCAATGAAATTAGCACTCTAAATTTATCAGGTCCTACAGTTACCCGTTCAATATTTGCCAGTTTCTTACCAAGCCATCTGACAAGCTTAGAGGTAGGACCAGATGGAAACCTGTATTTTTTTAGCCGCGATTTTGGCTCGCTTTATAAAATTATCTATACGACTAACACTATTCCCAATATAGTTAGTCATCCAATAAGTTTAACTGTGCCTCAAAGCCAACCTGCAATGTTTTCGGTTAATGCTACGGGCACTGCTCCCCTTTCTTATCAGTGGCAAAAAGACGGCAGTAATATAAGTGGGGCCACATCTGCCAGTTATGCTATTACCAGTACAACAGCTAGTGATGCTGGTCAATATCAGGTAATTGTTAGTAATACTGCTGGCAGTGCAACCAGTAACCCGGCTACATTGTCAATCACAACGTCGAACCAGTTACCAGTAGCCATGATCTTATCACCAACAAATCACACCATTTATCGGGCTGGGGATGTTATTAATTTTTCGGGTACCGCCGTTGATCCTGAAGATGGAATTTTACCCGCCAGTGCCTTTAGGTGGACCGTCGAGTTTCATCATAATGTACATTATCATCCTGGCCCGACTATACCCATTGGAATTACAAATGGACAGTTTACTATTCCCAACCAGGGGCATGAAGTATCTGCGGATGTCTTCTATCGGCTTATTTTGACTGTAACAGATTCAAGGGGAGGAGTCGCTACAACTTTTGTCGATATTGACCCAAAAATAGTGACCATTAATTTCGCAACTAATCCGCCTGGCCTGACACTTACGTTAGATGGTCAACCCGTTACTACCCCCCGTACACAACAATTTGTATCAGGGCTTATTGTAAGCTTGGCTGCGACAACAACTCAGATGCAGACCAATAAGGCTTACGGATTTAGCAAATGGACGCAGGGGCCTGACGTCAATGGGAACATTACAATACCTGATATTAATACAACTTATACAGCGAACTACGTTTTACCTCCCGATCTAACCCCTTTGTTTTACGTTCGGCCTACTATCCAATATGGCACTACAGACTTTACGGCTGTGGTAGACATAGTTGAGTTGAACTCAGTAGCTACCAGTGGTCCTATAACGGTCAAGATTACGAGGGATTCTCGCGTGAATCTGACTCTAAATCCAACTATGACTAAGGCTAATAACCGAGATGTACAAAATAACGCCTGGACGTTTGATGGTAATTCAGATCCCAATTACTATGTATTGACCACCTCACAAGCTATTGCTCCCGGTGATAAAATATCCTTCGGTTTAAGTGGAAGTTTGACAACAGGAGCTACTACAGGTACATTAACCATTAGCTCAATTGTTATGGGCGGCAATAAGGGAGAATTGAAAGTGGATAACAATTCAGATGCCGATAAAATTGAATATTTTCAAAACTAATCGTTAGTAAAAGGAAAGCGGCTGTGGCTCTAGAGTTACAGCCGCTTTCCTTTTACTAACGATCTGCTGCCCGTGTCACCGTAATCACAATAGACTTTGAAATAGGCGTGTGGCTTTTTTCAGCGATTGACGAAATCGGGACCAACACATTTGTTTCGGGAAAATAAGCTGCTGTACAGCCACGTGGAATATCGTATGAAACGACAATAAAACGGTGAGCAGTACGTAGTTGGCCGTCGTAACGACTGTGTAAATCCACAACCTGTTTTTCCTGTAAGCCTAAGTTTGCAATATCGTCAGGATGCATGAACACAACACGGCGTTCGTTATGAATGCCCCGGTAGCGGTCGTTATTACCATAAACCGTCGTGTTGAACTGATCGTGACTCCGAATCGTCATTAATAGTAATTCGCCGGTTTCCAACTTGTGGTGAGTCGGCGTATTGATCGTAAAATGGGCTTTGCCGTCCGTTGTTTTGAACTTACGATCCCGCGGACCGTTCGGAATGTAGAAACCGCCCGGTCGACGAACCATCTGGTTATAATTATTGAATCCCGGCACAACTTTTTCAACCATGTCACGAATCAGGTCGTAATTAGCGACGAGGGCATCCCAATTGATGTAGTGGTGACCATCCTGGCCAGGAATCGTAACGGTTGAGTCTTTATTGACTGGAACAGTTGACACTACGCGTTTTGCCAATTCACAAAGAATAGCCACTTCACTTTTGAGCGTATTGACGACCGGATCAACAACACCATGCGACTGCGCGACTACCCCAGTCGTGCTTTCGCAACTGACAAACTGCTCGCCAGTGGCCTGCTTATCACGATCAGTACGTCCAAGACAGGGAAGAATCAGGGCCGTTTCGCCGTGAATAAGGTGGCTCCGGTTCAGTTTAGTTGATACGTGAACAGTAAGTTTACATTTTCTCAGCGCTTCGGCAGTATAATTTGTATCAGATACAGCCATCGCAAAGTTGCCGCCTAGTCCAAAGAAGACCTTGGCTTTGCCTTCATGCATGGCTTTTACCGATTTTACTGTATCAAATCCATCTTTGCGGGGCGGTTCAAAGTTGAACACCCGCTTGAGAGCATCTAAAAACTCAGGCTTCGGCTTCTCCCAAACGCCCATAGTACGGTCGCCCTGTACGTTACTATGTCCACGAATAGGGCTAGCTCCTCCCCCTTCGATACCAATGCTCCCTTTGAGCAACAGTACGTTAATAATTTCATTAATCGTTTCAACGGCATTACGATGCTGCGTTAGGCCCATAGCCCAGCAGATAACCAACTTCGGAGTATATTTAAACAAATCAACTGCTTCCTGAATCTGCGCTACGGTTTGACCGCATTGAGCTGCTAATTCGTTCAACTCAAACTGATCCAGACTTTTCACAAACTCATGGTAACCGGATGTGTACTGCTGGATAAACTTCTGATCCAGCACTTTTCCTGACTGGCCCGCTGTGGCGGATTTTTTTTCTTCTTCCAGCAGCAGTTTACACATGGCTTTTAACAGAGCCATATCGGAATTAATCGGTATTTGCAGAAATACATCGGTCATTTTTTCCCCGCCAAACAGCATGTCACGCGGACTTTGTGGGTCCTTGAACTTGAGTAGTCCGGTTTCATGTAATGGATTAACGGAGATAATTTTGGCACCGTTACGTTTGGCTGTTTCGAGGGGCGTTAGCATGCGGGGCGCGTTGGTACCCGGATTCTGGCCCATAATCATGATCACATCGGCTTTTTCGTAATCTTCATATTTGACCGAGGCTTTTCCCAATCCAAGCGAGTCAGCCAGCGCCACACTGGTCGATTCGTGGCACATGTTCGAGCAGTCGGGCATGTTGTTTGTACCAAACATCCGAACGAATAGCTGATATACAAAAGCGGCTTCGTTACTCGTTCGACCCGATGTGTAAAAAATTGCTTCATCGGGCGAATCGAGCGCATGTAGTTGATCGGCAATGAGTTGGAAAGCATCAGACCAGTCAATAGGTACATAGTGGGTTGCGCCAGGTTTTAGAATCATAGGCTGCGTTAAACGGCCCTGCTGTCCCAACCACAAATCCGGTTTCTTGATCAATTCATCAACGGAATAGCGCTGAAACAAAACGGGGGATGCCGTATGGTTGGTCATGACCTCATCGGCAACGGCTTTGGCACCGCTTTCGCAATATTCTGCAATATTTGATCGATGTCCATCCGGATCGGGCCAGGCGCAGGACGGGCAGTCAAAGCCATCTTTCTGGTTCATATTAACCAGTGCTTTCCAGCCACGAGCCGGTCCTGTTCCGCGCAATACGTATTTGAAAGAGGCAGCAATAGCGGGCAAACCAGCCGCTTCATCATAGGGTTTGTCGACTTCGAGTTTGCCAGTTAGTTCTTCAGGGGGCGTGTTCTGTTTCATTGTAGTGCTACGTAGCGACTAAGCCAATATCTACTGAATGTTGCCGGGCGTCGGCACTATGCGCAAAGTAGCACGTGAACACACCCTTCGTTTCGATCTTAGCCATCAAACTCTCTGTTCTGGCTTTATGTTCAGCGTGAATTTGCCGGATATAAACACAACGAATACGATCCGGAAACTGCTGAACAACGGACTCATAAATAATGGGATCCTGCTGTGAATCGTCACCTAATAAGATAAATTGCTGACTGGGGTATGTTTCAATGATCTGCTTGATTCGGTCAAATTTTGTATGGTGTTTACCTTTGCCTGTTTGCAGAACCTGCGATAAACGTTTCAGCGTGCTCAACAGATAAACGCCATCGGGCAACCTGTTTTTCTGAGAAAACTCCAGAATATAGTCGTACAAATTCCACTCACTACTCGATACGTAAAAGAATGGATTCGTTGCTTCAGGACCGCTGTTAGCCTGGGCAAGCAATTGATAATGGGAAACGACTCCATCAAAAGGCATCCGACTATGCGCGTTTTCCGTTAACAAGACCAGCAATCGTTTGGCAATCGTGGCCGAATGGGACACCAGGAACGTATCGTCAATATCGGAAATACAGATAAACTGAGTTGCGTATGGAATTAATACGTTTCCTTCACCTTCGGCCAGTATTGTTTCGGAGGTTATGGTTTGTGTGAGCTGTGCCTGCACCCGATGCCAGCCGGAAGGTAATGGCTTGTTTAACGACACGTCTATCCGAAAATAGCCATTCTCATCAGCCTGTGTCTGCACTTCCTGCTCACCAACCTGAATGCGCACCAGCGCCTGTGAATATGGACGTACCAAAAACAACCGGATTACGGCCAGCAGATTTACTAAATCAATATCACGGTAGTTCTTCCTGGGCAGCGCACTTCTCCGAAAGGCATGGCCGAAAACAGTCAATCGGTCAGCTGTACCAAACCCGCGGTATACCTTCACTGTAGGCTGATCCGTTAACCGTAGCAGTGTTAAGAAATAGCGAAATATTTTACCCTTCAGGCTTATTTTTTGTTTACTCATACGTAGCAGTTATGTGGGTTTCTAGTACGCAACTGGCTATATATTGTTTATAACCGCTAATCAGCTTATAAGTTGACCTTTTTATTTGCTATTAATCCCGTTTCGGGTGGCCAGGACAAAAGCCTTTGGGAAGAAGGTATACAGACCTATTTCGCTGATTTGCCCCACCGCATTCACCAGTTTCATTTTGATGGAAAAACCGACGATCAGCTCCTTCGTCAGCAGATTACCCAGCATAAACCCGATTGTGTTGTAGCGGTTGGGGGCGACGGCACCCTCAAAATTGTCGCGACGGCCCTACTTGATACAGACCTTATGCTGGGGGTGTTACCAGCGGGGTCGGCTAATGGTATGGCTCGCGAGCTGGGGATACCACCCGATGTTCGGGGCAGTCTGGACGCACTGGTGAATGGGTCGCCAAAACCAGTGGATATCATTTCCGTCAACGACGGTGATCTGTGCCTGCATCTAAGCGATATAGGGCTAAACGCGCAGATTGTGAAACACTACGAGCAAAATAACCTGAGGGGCAAATTGGGCTATCTTCGAAGCGTAGTTAACGTACTGAGGAAAAGGAGGTTACTACGTATATCGATCACAGTTGGTGAGGAGTGTGTTCATCGGGCTGCTCTTATGGTGGTACTGGCTAATGCCCGTATGTATGGTACGGGGGCAGTGATCAATCCCGATGGCTCGCCCTTTGATGGACAGTTTGAGGTAGTTATTTTTCGGCGCTTATCGTTCTGGTCAATTCTAAAACTTTTTTGGCGCTTTAAGCCCTTCGACCCAAAAAACATTGAGATTTACCCCGCCACTTCTGTCGTGATCGAAACGCAACGACGGGCTTATTTTCAGATAGATGGGGAGTATCGTGGCCGGATTACCAAATTAAAAGCCGACATTCGACCGGGAGCCTTAACGATGCTTTTACCGACTACGTAGCAGATATTTCGCGCACCACTTGCTCATCTACTCGCTCTGGTTCACTATATAGATTAAATCGTTCGTCACGTACGAAACCCGCTAGTGTCATTCCGGCTTCCTGCGCCATTTGTACGGCCAGGCTCGATGGGGCACCCACGGCGGCCAGGAACGGAACACCCGCCAGCCAGCTTTTCTGAACCAGCTCAACGCCGATACGTCCGCTCAGGAAAACGCCGAACTGACTAAGCGGCAACCAGTTTTGCCAGAATGCCGCCCCAATAAGTTTATCTAAAGCATTGTGGCGGCCAATGTCCTCCCGGATAAGTAACAGTTTACCGTCAGCGTCGAACAAAGCCGCAGCGTGTAATCCTCCCGTATACGCAAAGGCTCGTTGCGTCTCACGGACACGCCCCGGTAAAGCATGAAGTGTAGTCGGCTTCACGCTAAAATCGGCCTGAATAGGTCCGGGAGTAAGTGCCATGACGGCTTCAATGGTGGCTTTCCCGCAAAGTCCGCAACTTGACGAGGTAAAGGTATTCCGTTCGAGCCGCGCCCAGTCGACCACTACGCTGGGATGGAGTTCAACGCGGAGAACGTTGCCTTCTTTCTGTGAATCCTGTACACAATGACGACAGGAAACAATGTCGGTACGTTGCTGGATGATTCCCTCGGTAAAGAGAAAACCCATCGCCAGTTCTTCATCATGGCCGGGTGTTCGCATCGTAACCGATACGGGTCGTTGCTGCCGGTCGTTGGCAGGGCCAAAACCCAATCTAATTTCCAGCGGTTCTTCAACAGCTACTAAATCAGGGGCTTCAGTCCGACTTTCGCCAGAAACTTTCCAGACAGTAGCGGGGGCAACGAGCGACATACGAGTGGTTGTTTTCCAATCAACTCCCGATGACAGCAGAAAGTTACGTAGCACGGACGGTCGCCGTTGCCCTGGAAACCCGTGCTACACCCATCGAAAGCTAAAAACTAATGGTCGCCGATGCCTTAAGAGCGAAGGAATTGATTGGGATTCCATTCAGCCCATCACCGAGATAATTCAACCGGTGAATCGCCTGAATTCGAATTAGCTTGAAAATATTATCGATTCCGTAGCCCAACTCCATGTAAGGAATTTTCGGATCAAGCGTGCCGAACCGAACCGATCGCTGTCCATTCGGAAGGAGCCTATTCGTTTCCAGCGATTGATTCGCTTTCGACTGTGTTCCCCAAAGTGCATCAACGTTGCCAATCAATCGCCAGTTCAATTTGCGAATACCCGGAATCCGGTTAAACAGCAACCCTTCAAATCGATGTTGCACGTGAATAGCCACGAATTGGTCACTGACAAATTCGTAGTAATTCATCCGGTTAAACGTATTGGTCGTTAGCAAGGGCGTTGGGTTTCCAATATGCGGAAACAGCAGCGGAGCGGGTAACGTTGATGGCGTATAACCAGCTGATAGCAAATAAGTTGTCCGACCCAGAGTACCCAACCGGAATGTCTGTTGCGCGCGAATCGTTATGCGATCATAGTTATAATCTCCTCCGAGTGATTTTGCGCCGTGCGTGTATCGGATGGTGAGGATAGGGGCTCGTTTGGTACCCAGCGTGATTCGCTCGTTACCATCCATGATGTACTTTTCTTTCCGGGCCAAACGCGCTTCGATCGACCAGAAGGCGTCATTAATCTCAGATCGCAATGGAGATTGATCGCCCAGTTCAGGTTGGGCTTTATAGAGAAAGTTAAAATAAGGATCGAATGTCCGGCTACCCAGCATTGCCGTAATCAATACACCTTTAACCGGCTCGGTTTTAAAGAAAACTTCCTTTTGAAAACTTTCGTAACCACCCCGAACCCGACCAAAGCGACTCAGTGCGTAAAAGATTCGGTTGCCGCCAATCAATTCAGGGGTCAATCCTAACCGTTCAATATCGTCGGCTACCCGGACACCGGCTACGGTCCAATGCTGTCGCGAAAACAAATAGTCGGCTTCAGCTCCATATTTGAATTGGCCATCCAGTGTACCGTAAGCCACATAACCACGAAATATCCAGCTCCGGCTAAATTGATCGTTCGTCCGGAAACCAATCCGCGTTCGTAGGCCTTCAATGCTATTAACAGCGAACAAATACGGATACGGTCCCAGATCTAAGCCACCGACTTTATAGAATCCAGTGATAGCTACCTCTCCTACGGCTTCGGCCATTTTCACAGCGGGTACGGCCCGGAGTTTATCAATAATCTGACGGGATTTCTGGTCCTCTTTACTCAACGAATCAGGACCAGCAAGATTCCGCTGAACGGCATGCCAGTACGCTTCGTTGGTCGTTGCGACCGTATCGCTTGGCTCAATCGGCTGTTCATAAAAGAGCGCCGGGTGCGGTCGGTTCACAATGATGTTGCTGTTACGTAGCGTTACCTGTGCCCGCATCCCCAGTGACTGTTTACCAACACCTGTCAGATTTGCCGTCAGTTTGATACTGACTGGTAACCAACCTGCCGTACCTGAGTTCCCCGCCGTTGAATCGGTAGTTGTTTCCAATTCCTGTTCAATGGTAAGACCCCGAACATAGTTCAGGTTGGCTTGGTCGCCAATGCGGGTTTCGATCTGGCAAAGCGCAAACGTAGTGGTATCAATCCAAGCCTTGCCGATGAAGGCAAGATCTTCCTTTCGTTTAGGATCGAACTGAATTTCGTAGCAAATGTGATCGCCAATCTGGGTCGTGTCGGCCAGAAAGAATTCGTACCAGCCCCGCCAGTTATCGCCAACGGGTGAAGCAAAATCCTTACCCAGAATCGGAATATAGTTATCGTAGAAATTCTGGCTAACCAGGTTCGTGCCTCCCAGCAATTGCGAACTCAGACCTGCATCATCAACGGCCACGCCTTTGATCCGGGTTTTCCGAATGTCTTCACGTTTACGTTCGGGACTGCTTCGGAAATAGTAACGAGAAACTGATTCCGAAGCCAATAATGGCAGCAATCGATGGCCATCGTCATCGACAATCGAGTCCTGTTTGCTCATGGCCTCGTTAATCCGCTTGATGAGCGGATTTTTGCGCATGCGTTCTGTTACGTGGCTAAGGGCTATTTCGGTCTTAACGTAGCTGTCGTATTCGTAAGCCGCCAGTCGTTTTCGATCATTTAGACCGCGATTTTTGCGAAGCTGACGTAGCACACGCCACGCTGGGTTTTCACCGGCTCTTACGGTTACTTCCTGCAACGCATTTCCGGCTGATTCCAGTTTAAAGTCGACAGCTTGCGTCAGCCGCTCGGGATCAATGGCCCTACGTAGCGTTTTGTAGCCGAGCGAGCTAACGGCCATTGAGTCAGTAAGGAGTTTGGCATTCAGCGTATAGCGACCCTGCTCATCAGTAAGAACGCCAACCCGACGCCCAACCAGCGCCACACTCGCAAAGGGGATAGGTTCACCTGTATTCGCATCGGTTACCAGCCCTGTAACTTTATAAATAGTTTGAGCCTGAGTTGGCGAAACTCCTCCGATAAGCAATAACCAAAAAACAATAAAAAGAGGGTGTGGATGTAACTGAGTCTTCAATTGTTGGGTAGTCTTTGTTGTTCTAGTTAGGTTAAGCGAATTTACTATAACTATTGGTATGTATAAATGAACTCACTGACTCAAACTTCACAATTAACCAACCAATTGTCGAACCCCTTACACAAATTGTTAGCTAATCATTGCTCGTAACAATCTTCAAAATTAACAAAACTTTAAGTAATTTTCATCAAGAAATTTTGTGGTAATTTCTACTTATTTTCACCGTTAACCAACGAGCCATATTCGATCGGCATCAGCCCCCTGCTCGGTCCATTCAACCAGTACCTGTTGCGACTCTAGTGTATTGACACGCATCCCCGTATAATCGGGTTTGATCGGCAAATCACGATTGTAACGTCGATCGATCAGTACCAGTAATTCAACCTTTCGCGGACGGCCAAATGCGGTCATGGCATCCAGAGCAGCTCGTACCATCCGGCCCGTTGCCAGTACGTCGTCAATCAGAATCACGCGCTTGTTTTCAATGATGAATGGTACGTTGGTTGTGTTCGGACGAAGGGGCGTATCCCGTCGACGGAAATCGTCACGGTAGAACGTAGCATCTAAATAGCCGAGCGGTACATCGTAATTTAACGTTCGACTTAACTCCCGGCTGACCCGTTCAGCAAAATAAATTCCCCGTGGTTGCATCCCCAAAATAACGGTATCGGCAAAATTTTGGTAATTTTCGATTAACTGCTGCGTCAGCCGGCTAACCACAATTTCGAGCAAAGGACTGGACAGAATCAGGCGTTGTTGGTTCATGGAGTAAAAATAGTTGTAATAGTCTTCAGTTGATAATTGATAATCTTAGATTGTAAGCCATCAGAATACAAACGGCTGCTGACTATCTACTGACTGCAATGGGGATTTTGCCTATCGACGGATAAATCATACAAATGCAGTATTGTCACTACTTTAGTGTCGCTTTAGCTTTGTTTAGTTAATGAGAAGATCCTGTTGGTCATGAAACAAAGTAATACCCTTGGCCTTTTGCTACTGCTTATTCTGACAGCCGCTGGAAGTCAGGCTCAGGACGTATCGGGTTTCTGGCTTGGCGTTACGTATCCAGCGGACCCTAATCAGGCTGTTTATAACTACACGATGACGATTACTCAGAACGGCAGCGCGTTGGGTGGTACTACGGAAACCTCGAATCCCAATGTGCCGTTTGGCGGACTTGCTTATTTATCGGGGCAAATAGTATCAAATCAGGTCAATTTTAGCGAGGCTGACAAGAACGGTAGTACATCCGTAAAAGGCATCTGTTTCTGGCGTGGTAAGCTAACCTACAACCCAACGGAGGAAAGCCTGATTGGCACCTACGAAAACATGACGAATAGTACCTGCACGATCGTTGGAAGTGGCAAGGTCGAACTGTATCGAATTGTACTTAAATCCCCTACCAAATATTGTAAAGGCAGCCCCATTAGTTTGATCGTTACGGGTAAGAATATCCAGTGGTACAGCTCACCGACGCGTACGAATCCGATTGCGAAAGGCAATACGTTCAATCCAACTATTACCAAAACCACTACGTTTTATATTACCCAGACTCTTTACAAGAACGAAAGCCCTGCTATTCCGGTAACGATTGAAGTAATCGAACCAACGTTTACCGCTATCCCGACCAATCCAGGCTGCGGTCGAACCAGTGGCTCAATTGCTTTGACGGCAGCGACGGGTGCCACCGGTTGGCAGTACAGCCTTAACGGCGGAGCGTTTCAGACATCGCCCATATTTCCTGGGCTTGGACCGGGAACGTATAACGTCAAAGCAAAAGATGCAGCGGGTTGCCAGTCTGAGCAATCGATTACGCTTACTTCCGTATCTGGACCGATCATTAGTGATTTAAAAGCTACCCCACCCCAATGTGGAACGGCGAATGGTGAAGTAAGCGTAGTAGCCAGCGGAGGAAAAGCTCCGCTAACCTATTCTATTGATTACGGAAGTACGTTTCAGACCAGTCCGCTTTTCAGCAAATTGGCTGGCGGCACCTACACGTTTCGCGTACGTGATGACAATGGATGCGAATTTAACAAAGCCATTGCGCTTCCAGCCGCTAACTCAATGGCCGTTCTCAGCTCAACGGGTTTGCCCACCACCTGTGGACAAGCCAACGGTTCAGTAACAATGACAACTTCGGGAGGCAATAATCCCATACAGTATAGTATCGATAACCAGACGTATCAAACGGGCAATACGTTTACTGGGTTACAGTCCGGCAATTATGTTCTGCAGGCGCGGGATGGCACGGGTTGTGCGGTTAGCCAAACGATTAGTGTAGCCGCCAGCACAGGGCCTCAACTCGCTCGTGTCCAGACGATGCCTGCAGGATGTGGACAGCCTAATGGGGCCATCCTGATTACGTCGGCGAATACGGTGAGCACCATTGATTACTCGATCAACGGCCAGGCTTTCCAACGTACCAGTAATTTTTCGAGCCTGAAAGCAGGAAGTTACGTTCTTGTTGCCAGAGACACCAATAATTGCACGGTCTCCCAGAACATAGTGGTCCCCTTCGATTGCGCGAGTACGATTCATTTGCCAACGGCTTTTTCGCCCAATGCTGATCACGTCAATGATGCGCTTACCATTCACTTTGGGTTTCCATCCCTAACCATTTCGCGATTTACAGTTTATGACCGCTGGGGAGTAGTGATGTATAATCGTGCTAATTTTGAGGTTTCTACCGGCGACTCTATCTGGGATGGGCAAGTTAACGGCCAACCAGCCCCCAAAGGTATTTATGTGTATCGTCTGGATTATCAGCTTCCCGACGGCACACAAACCAGCTATCGTGAGTCGGTAGCTTTATTAAACGAATAGTAGATGAAATTTTTGATTGTTGGCTTGGGCAATATTGGCCCCGAATACGCACTAACTCGGCATAATGCCGGCTTCATGGTTCTTGATCGACTGGCGGCTCAACATGGTTTCGATTTCTCAATGACCCGTCTCGCCTATACGGCTAAATGGCAACATAAAGGCAAGCAGTTGTTTTTCGTAAAACCCACTACGTATATGAACCTCAGCGGTCGGGCGGTGGCTTATTACATGAAACAGGAAAACATTCCGGTCGAGAATATCCTCATTATTACAGACGACAAAGATTTACCCTTTGGCAAGCTTCGCCTGAAGCCCAAAGGATCGCCGGGAGGGCACAATGGTTTACGTAGTATAGATGAGACACTTACTACCCAGGAGTACGCACGATTACGGGTTGGAATCGGCAATAATTTCTCGAAAGGCCGGCAGGTTGATTTTGTTTTGGGACAGTTTCCAGAGGACGAATTGATCCAATTACCAGCTTATTTAGACCGAGCTGGAGACGCTGCACTAAGTTTTTGTACTATGGGGATACAAATAGCCATGAACAATTACAACCAATGATATAATTTTTTAAAGAATCTTTCATTATTTGAAGACAATATTTTTTATATATTAGAAACGTACAATTCGAAATAATATTTCGATTAAACAGTATTACCAGTTTACAAAGAGCTTTAAATAAGGCTAATCAATACTTAATTTCGGAATAATATTTTGACCGGCACCTGTAGAGTCTTTGTGTTTTAGAACTTTCAATAGACCTTTGTGCGTTATCTAGTTGAAACGAAAATAGAACAAATCAATGAAAACGCGTGTTATCTTTGCGTCGGTAATTCTTGGATTAGGATTAGCGACAAGTCAGGCAACCGCGGCTACCACCACCAACACTGATGATAGCCCGGCAGCCACCAAGCCGGCAAGTGCTATGCTTGTTAATGGTTCACAAAAGCAGTTCGCTTCTTATGTCGGACGTAACAACAACAAATTTGCACAAACTACCAACTGGCAAAACTTTATGAGCGTAGTCTCTTTGTACAATCAAAATCCGGCCGCTGTGCTAAATGTTAGCCCTGCCGACCGTATAAAGTTCAACGAAGCCGCTGCTCAAGTAACGAATACACTGGTTAAGCATAAAAATGCCGAAGCCAGCCGTTGGACGAACCAGGCCGATCATACGGTCCGGATGATCAATTTCCTCTGGAATGCCGATCAATTTATCAGCCAAGCCGCTGACGTTCAGTAATCTTAATTAAATCCCGTTTTAAAACGGGATTTGGAACAGAAAAGAGTAAAAGTTAGTTTTTCATGTAGAAAAGGTTAAGGGTTTAGGAATAGTCAGTATAAGGTTCTCTGCGATGATCAGGGAACCTTATCTTTTTTATAGGCCAAATAAGATCAGATATCTTATTTGGCCTTTTGTTTAATCACGGTTCTTCACTGCCAGAGCTCATCTTCAAAAAGAATGCGTAGCAGTCCAACCCTATTATACTGGCCTGAGTCTATTGTTTGTGCTCTGTTTCTCTCAGGCACACCTTTTCCTGCTTTTTACTCAGAAAATTAGAGCCATGAAACTTTCTAAACCCTTACTTCAGGCTATTGCCGTAGCCGTTACCGTCACGACAATTAGCTCCTGCACGAAAGACAAAGTCATTGATCCCAAAGCGCCTCAGGGTGAGCAGCAACGCGAACCTTACAACTGCCCGGCTTGCGGTATGGGTTAATCGTTCGTTTAAGTGACTTTCGCTATGCCTAAAATTTATTCGTCTATTGCCTGCAACGTAGATACCAACATTTTGCAGGCAACGCTTCCTCTTTTTGAAGCGGAAAAAGTTCAGGCGATTGAGTGGTCATTCGATACGCTTTATCAGCATAATCAGATTCCTGATTGGTTTGCGGAATTACTACAGGCGTATGGTCAGGAAAACCGGCTGATTGGTCATGGTGTATTCTTTTCCCTTTTCGCGGGGAAGTGGACAACTGCTCAGCAGGAGTGGCTGGATCGTTTAAAGAAGCTGGCCAGTGAATTTACGTTCAATCATATTACCGAGCATTTCGGGTTTATGACGGGAGAGGATTTTCATAAAGGTGCCCCCATTAGCGTTCCTTTTATCTCATCAACGCTTGCCTTGGGACAGGATCGCCTAAAACGCATTCAGAATGCCTGCAACTGCCCGGTGGGATTAGAAAATCTGGCGTTTGCTTATTCCCTGGATGAAGTGAAACAACATGGCGATTTCCTGAATCAGTTAATTGAACCGATTAACGGATTTATCATTTTAGATCTGCACAATCTGTATTGCCAAAGTCAGAATTTTAGTGTTGCTGTTTCCGATTTGCTTTCGCTTTACCCGCTGGATCGAGTACGCGAAATTCATATTTCGGGTGGAAGCTGGACATCGTCTTCGACAGAACCGGAAAAACGAATCAGACGCGATACACACGATGAGGCTGTTCCAATGGAAGTGTTTGAATTGCTGGAGCAGGTAATCGCGCAATGCCCCAATCTGAATTTTGTGGTGCTTGAGCAGCTTGGCAGCGGACTGATAACAGAAGAAAGTCGGCGCTTATTTCAGGAGGATTTTTTAAGAATGGATGACATCATAACGACTTATACCAACACCATACCGCCAGAGAATCTATTTCTTCCATTGGTCCCTTTCGATATAAGCTCGTCTCCGCTACAAAATCATTTGCTACATACTCAACAGACTGAGCTTTCTACGATTCTCGAGACGGCAACTAATTATCAACAAGCTCAGCACCTTCTTCGCTCGTCCAGTTTAGCCAATTCCGCCTGGCAAGTCGAAAACTGGAATTCCACGATGCTAGAAACAGCTTTGGCCATTGCTCAGAAATGGCAACATGGATTTAACTAACTGGTATTCAGGCAATACGTATCGTACTGAGCCTTTCACACAAATTGAAAAAGGTTTTTGATACGTTTGCTTTGCAGGTCTATGACGATTCAGGACCTCCACGACCGCAAGCTTATTTTGTTTGACTGCATTCGGGGCGTATTTATCCTGCCACAGATAGAACTCTAGGGACTGCACTACGTTAAGCAGGTCAATGATGATAAAACGACGTAATCTTTTACGAGCTAGGCCGATTTATTGAGCTTTTATCCAAAAACAATAGTAGTGGCCAACCGTCCAACTATTCTCGAACTCCTTTGTGCCCCCGCCGATTGCATTGTTTACAAACACCCTTTAGTTGCCCAACTACAACCGAGCGATTTTCTGTCGAAAGTATGCCGGGAGACATTTGCGGGCTACGCAATCAACTAGATTAAAAGGCACGGGCTTATTTCTACGTCAATCACGACGGCTATTCGAGTTATTACAAAAACTACGATGCCAACAACATGATGCACACTGTTTAGACTGCTGGATATGGCTATCGAAATTCTGGAAAGTGGACAGGTACTGGTTCGTCGGCCAAACCGCGACGAATTACTACAGATTCGGGCGGGCGCGTTCGAATACGACGACCTGATTAAACTGGCTGAACAAAAACTTATCCAGGTCGATGTAGCAGACTAACAGTCCCCTCCCCGATCGGCCCAAGCTAGACCGAATCAATCAGATTCTGATCGAGTTACGAACAGCTTTATATATTGAGAAATTCTACTAGCATTAAGTAAACACAGAGCCACAGACAACACGGAGTTCTAAACTGAGCTTTATAGTTTTTGTGTTCTTGGTGGCTTTGTGTTTAACTCTACTTAACTTCAGTCATATCCGACGGATCGATCAGTAAATAACCTGGGTTGACACAAGCGCCATGCCAGCGGACGCCAAAATGCAGATGTGGTCCCGTTACGCGTCCAGTCTCGCCGACAAGACCGATTTTCTGCCCCTTCTTGACAGTTTGATTCGGCTTCACCGTATAACTTTTTAAATGAAAGTATTCGGAGATCAAGCCATTGCCATGATCAATAAATACAGAGTTCCCGCTATAAAACAGATTAGCCGCCAATAGTACCCGTCCATTACCGGCACTGAGAACTGATTTATCTTCCCCGACGGGATAATCCTGACCAGTATGCCGGTCGCGGGGCTGCCCATTGAATGTGCGACAAGCACCAAAATTACCTTCACCTTTTGGGAGCGGATCAGCAGGCTTGCCAATTGGCAGATCGAATACGGCTGGCCGTACATCGGCTTTGTAAGCAATCAGCGGATTGACCTGCTTCGCTTCTTTAGCCGCACGAGCCTGGTTCTGAGTCGATACGTTTACATACTCCTTCTTCGGAAAATTCGTGAAGTCTTCCTGAACACACGGCTTTTCCGTTACGATCAGTCGAGCACTTTCGAGTTTTCCACCCGTCGTCCGGCGGGAGATAGTATAGGTGCCGGACTTCATATCCATATCAACTGGATAATAACACGTACCGTTTACAGCAGCCCAAGCCCGTTTTTCGAAGCTGCATCGCAAACAGTTTCCGGGCCAGCGCACAATTTCTCCTTGTGCAACAATTACTGATTTAGCCGTTGTAGATGCTTCCTTTTTAGTCTTTTGGGCATAGGCTGGTATCAGAATACTCCACAGTCCCAGTAGGATGAGTTGACGAGTTGTTTTCATGAGCATGTACGAATAGGTGTATCGTACTAACCGACTCCAGACTAATCTGTTTACCAACCACAAAAGCTCTTGTATTTAGTTGACTAAAGCTACTGAACCTGTTCGCTGTGTGCATCTGCAACGAAGACGCATAAGAATTAGCACCCGCCAGAATCTAGCCGACAATCAATCAAAAACAAAGTCACACAATCTCTCAACTAGAGCGTCGGCGTCCCTTCGCCAGTTAAGACAAATCGCATGTTCATCGTCGGAAACTTACGCGCAATCTCCGCCAGCGACTCACTGCTTAGGTACGTTTTGTTGTTAATGTGCCGATAAAATTTCTCCCGACTGTAGCCTAATTCTTTAGCTAATCGGTACACCGTAACCCCTTGTTTGGCTAGGGCTTCCCTTAACCATTTCCCCTGAATATCCTGCTTTTTTTGTTTCCGTCCGCTCATGCTCAAAGGTAAAAAAAAGTTGAAAAAATATAGGCCTTTTTTGTTGTATATAAGTATTTTTAGTAGTATATTTAATACATGAAAAACGCGCTAAAAATGCACCAGAAACACCTTGATTTAAGCGAAATTCTCGATAACGCGAGACAATTTCAGAACCAGCCCTGCGTCTATTATTTGATCGATGATAATGATGAGGTCACTTATGTTGGGCAGACAAAAAATCTGTATTCGCAGCTCATTACCCACCGATTCTCCGGCAAAGAATTCGTTCGGTATAATTTTTTCCCCTGCGAAGAAATTGACTTGGATCGACTGGAACAGGAGGCTATTTCTAAGTTTAGGCCGGTTCATAATAAGCCTCCCACTGCCCAGTCGACATCGGGTTACTTAAGTAAACCGCTCATCTGCCTCAAGCACAACATTACGCCCGTTGCGTTCGACTACCTTCGCGAAGCTTTCGGCCTGGAATCGAGCCGTTCTTTTGGAAACACGAAGTATTACAAGCCTGAAGATGTTGAATCTTGGTTAAGGCGCTTCAAAGGGTTGGTTATCCGTGGCCGACATGTGCTACAGGTCCGACCAGATTATCTGGCTGTAGGCGTAAGTACTCGAACTAAACAAATTCAGCTTTACAGAAAAAGATAGCTAAAGGTATTCAGGCCGTAAATAAACACACCTATAGTTTCAATTCTTTTAGAATAATTTAAAACAACGAACGACCCTACTAACCAGACTTACTTAAGGATAAATCTGGTTAGTAGGGTCGTTCGTCAGGCTATGAGCGCTATAGTCTACCCGAATAGTTTACCACTCAACCTTCGTAAGCTACCTCCTATATAGCCTTGACCGATCAGAGTTAGGATCAAAAATCCATGCATTATTCTCAACAGGCCGATTGTTCACTATGGTGGCGCTGCCGGGAGAACTGAGGCTGGTCTTACTATCCTTAGTGACCATACCGGTAGCCTGCCCGCTGGTGGCTACGCCATTGACTCCAATCACATCTACTACAATGGTGATGGGCGAGGTGCCATACAGGGTACTGGGCTCGGGCATAGAGCCTCGAGGTTATGTCGGCTCTCTGGTTAACGGTTAGGCGTCAGGGCTGCTTTCCGGGTAGGTTAAGTCCACAATAGGGCTAATTGGACCAATTTTTATTGTTTTTGGATCATTTCTTATCGTTTTAGGGGAGGCATAGGGCCTACTTTTGACCTAGCATTTTCAGGAGATAGGCCCCGAGAAAGGTTAAGCTGAAATCAACTGCTGTCAGGCCGGCCATTGGGTGATACGTTCGACTGGGTTTGACTTCCTGTTATAGCGGGCGGCCTGAAAATTCCTGCGAATAACAAGCCCCTTGAGGTTTTTCTATTTTAAAATTCGTCGGTAGAACCAAACCATGCTTTCCAGATGGTAACCCTCTATTTTACCTGCTACAATCCTCTGGCGGGATTCCTTGAATCCAGCGTCGGTGGGAATGATATTGAATCCTGCCTAGACTTATTTTCGGCACTGGTTAGATCTAATTGGCAGCCTATTAGTATAAAACTTTCCGTTGATCCCGATACGGTTACCTGGCTACCTGTTGAAGTCTTTGATGGAAAGCCAATGAAGAAACCGCTGCAATCACTTCAGCAGCAGTGGGAAGAGCTTTTATATCAACACTGATGGGTTCAGTCATTCAACTAATGTATTATTCCCCTATTGAATCAGCTTGACTTTAGCTTTACGCAACCCACGCTAAGGCTAAAGTCAAGCTTAATGTTCAGCAGGCTGCCGAGTTATTAGACGTAACTACAGCCACTGTGTACGACCTAGTACACAAACGGCGCACCCCTAGCCACCGCCCCGGCAAGCGCTTGAATTTCCTTCGTAGCGAATTGATGGATTGAATTGAGAACGGACGTTGTATGACGGTTGACGAACTAACATCGGCCGCTACTAAAGGCACCACCCGAAACAAGCGTAGTACCATCGTTCACGGTCACACTTCTATAATGGAAAACCGCCGTTGGGTTTGGGTCCCAAACGGCGGCTAATACGCTAATACTATGAACGCTACGCACTACGAAGGTAGCAATATGATGTAAATACGGAAGGCTTTGACTCCGCTTTTTTAGTCAAGATTAGCAGCGGGCGGTGCCGAAAATAGACTGGCCAGACTCTCTACCAATCACCGACAGCTTACTGGGGTCGTGCTACTTGACCCCGAAATGATAGCAGAACCCCTACGCCCGTGGCTTATCGACATTGCTTACCGAATGAAGTGCCCACTGGATTTTGTGGCATTAACAGCTATACTCATGCTCTCTTCTCTAATTGGTCCTCGGCAGACGATTCAGCAAAAAAAACTAAGACGACTGGACGATTGTACCAAACCTATGGGGAGCCGTTGTTAGCGATCCCTCCAGTATGCAAACGCCATCAACCAGTGAAGTATTCAAACCCTTAACTCGTTTGGTGCTGGCCGCACGGGAAAAGTTCGAAGAGGAGATCCAGGCTTATGAAATAGAATTGATCGAGTACGAAGCCCCAGAAGAAAGCTCATGCTGCTCAAGCTCAGTGCCGCCACAAAGGCAAGCCAATCAGCACACGTCGTGTTTCATGGATAGGGTTTTAAGGCTCATAAGTTCCATTTGCGGGGCTTTCTGCTTGTCTAATGTACCCTTTGTCAGGCTTCGACCAATCTTCCTGTGAGCCTTAACGGTAAGGAATCACCTAAACCTTTACTCGTATGGTCATTGAAAGCCTAATATTGATCCAGGGAGAGAGCGTAAAGAAAGAAAATCTGGCCATTTCGTTAGCGAACGCCAAGCAGATCGTCTTGGGAAGCGTAAACCGGTTTGGCTTTGTTGTTCACTTGGCTGCCAGCTCAACCGATGATCTGAGCAATGCCCTACTTCGATTTGCCAAAGTGAAAGATGTTACTGGTGTGATAACTATGATGGTACGTCCTTGATAAAGCCAACACGGCTTTGGCTTGGTAGATGGCACATAACAAAGCCCCGCCTATCAATTGAGCGGGGCTTTGTTATTAAAATAGTTGCCAGGCTATTTGGTACTTTTTTCTGACAATCTGGATTACTGCTGAAAGTACTCCAATTTATCAGCATCAATGTTATTGTTTAGCCTCGCTTCCACTAGCGTTGCCGGTAGCACTGTTGAGCTAACCGTTACAACACCCGAAGAGGCCCCCGGACTCAATTGACCCGTCAAGCCAAACGACAGTCGATCGCCAGCCGCTACGCTTTGCGAAGTGGTTAAGATGTAGTAGTTGGGGTTTGAGTTATCCAGTCTCCAGACGCTGTTCTGCACTGTCCGGCCATTGACGCTGGTTAAGCCCGGATCAAAGCCCAGGGTAAGCTTCTGATCTTTGGTGACCCGCACCGTAAAGGTGCCACTGGTGGCTACCGAGTTTAGCTCGACCACATCGATGACGACTGTAAAGGGCGCCGATCCGTAGACGGTCGTGGGCCGGGCGTAGACGATGGGCGACAGATCCGAGAGCGCCGTGGCCGTGACCACATACAGATTCTGATTAGTCAACATGTTCTGCACGTAATGCGTGGCTGTATTGACCGTGCTGCTGGTGGTAACGGTCAGGTTGGTGCTAGGTGCTGGGGCGTAGGCCACTTGCAGCGTTGGCTCACTATATCCGTTAAGCTCGGGGGTCAGGTAGCTAATGCCTACCTGGCCCGAAAAAAGCAGCGGAGCACTAAACTGGTAGAGCCGGGTGATGCTGGGATTGTTAGCCAGGGGGGTGTTGGTGCGCTGGATGCTGTTGTTGACCAAACTTAAACTGGTAGATGGTGTGAGCGTCAGACCACCCATGGTTAGCGAGGTGCTTGTGAGCACAGTCATGCCACTGCTACCGACCACCAGCTGTGCCGATACCCGCAGAGACAGTAGCAGGATAAGAGTAAGGAATAAGAGCTTCATAAGATTTGGTTTGATGTTTCGAGGCCGGTAAGGTCATCTGGTTAGTGACCGCTTCTTACTAGTTGCCAGCCTGCACCGGCGTTGCCAGGATGAAACTACCTGGTCTCAAGATAAAGTTATTGGTTGTATTGGTCGTGGCTCTGGCGGCCTGCACCGTTAACGTACCCGCCGTTGTGGTGGAAATCATGGTGAAAAATTCAAATCGAACACCGAGGCTCGTCGTAGCTGTAACACCAAAACCAGCCGTTTCTGTATCATAACCGCCACTACTATTAAAAACGGTTCCGGCTAAATAACTTCCGTTGGCGTAAATGACCGCGCCAATGGGATTAGTTGCCGTACCGCTGTAGGTAATTCGGTAAGTTGAAGGTGCGTTTGTGGTGAGGCTAGGGTCACGCTGGCCGAAAATAGTGCCTCTCAGAAAATAGGTTTTTCCCGCTTCCAATGAAATACTGGTTACATTGGCATAAGAAGGCGATGTGGTAGAAACAGTGACATTGCTGGTCAGAATCGAATAAAATGGTGAGCTGCTGCCCGGTGTTGCCCAGCTCCCATCCCCTCGTAAATACGTAGTGGCGCTAGGCGTACCGGTGGCTGATAGCTTGCTGGTGTTGACGGCACCATTGGCAATCTTGGCCGTTGTAACTGCGTTGTTGGCGATTGAAGTGGCCCCTGTAGATGATATCGTTACGTCGCCAGTTACGGTTTGAGGAGCCTGAGGGGCGAAGGGACTTGTCGCGCCGGTTAAGTATACTTGTCCACCGGCTGTGCCGCTGGCAAAACCCTGTCCGGGATTACCAGCGGGACCAGTGGCCCCATTGAGCGTTACCCAGGCCGAGCCGTTATAAAAGTAAAAGCCGGGCGTGTTGTCGTTCTGGTAGATCATCAGGCCCGTAGCCGGGGTTTGTATGAGGTTTCGTTCGTCTCGGGTCATGCGCGGGATGAGTACGCCCTGCTTGGTGCTGGTTACGTCCAGAATGGCTGAGGGGTTAGGAGTTGGCGTGTTAATACCTACACCCAGATTGCTTTGGGCGAGCGTGGCTGTTGTTAAACAAGTGGCCAGAAGGGCCGTAAAGAACTGTTTCATAAATTGGTTTTGGTTTTTTAAAAAGAGAGTAAATAGACAATTAAAACAGATGCTTATCCCATTTTGGCACGGATTCGTATTGACAACCACCAACCAGACTAACAGCGGATGAATAGCTTATAAATTCCGGAGAAGTAAGCCTGATTGTAGTTATTATACTATACCGTTCAAAGTGTACATAATGCATCTGTGGTAATAGATTAAAAAGGCTATCCGTTACTATTCTACTGATAATAAAGACATTGTCCTATGATAGAGATAAATACACGCACTAACTTTGCACACAAAAAAATACCCGGCACCATCAGCGCCGGGCTTTCAAATATCCACTCTATAAGAAAGCCAGCTTGGCTTTCTAGTTCTTTGATTCTCGTCTCAATAAAGCTATTCATCTACTCCTGAAACTCCCGCAGTTGCTGAACCGTGTTAAGGCTGTAGAAGCGCTTAGATTAAGGCAATTATAGAATGATCCTATTGTGCATGAACATTTATGTACTGAACTTCACTTATTTGGCCACCATCACAATAGCTGGTGATGGTAACCTTGATGGTCCCATAACCCGCATTTGAACTCCACTGAACCCCTACAAACGAATAACCGGTTATCGTCGTTTGCCCGTTACTAAATGTTCCTGTTAAGGAATAATTGGGGTAGCCCTGAGGAACGATTTCCCAGGTAATCGTAACGCCACCCTCAATATTCTCGTATGAGCCAGCTACGCCGTACGTAGCATACTGACCCCGGGAAATATTGTCAGCCCCTGATATGGTAAAATAAGGCTTGCCCAACTTGCTCAAATCATACCAGCCGAAGGCATCAGACTGTCTGGATTCGGTCACCCCTGTATCATGACACTGGCTTGTGACGCGCATGCCGACCGTACTGACATTGTTTTGGGTTAGTTTGTCGCCAGGTATATCAAAGTAGTCACCACTGCCTATGTTCTCATAGATGACGTTATTTAAGTCATCATTGGCTGATATTTTCCAGATAAACTGAGTTGGTCCATTTGTACCGTAGCCAACGGCCGTATAGCGTAGCCCAGCTCCCGGTACGTAGCAGCGGTAAGGGAAAGAAACGGTTGTCGGCGCATCGCATTTTGCTAATTCCTGCTGATCGCATTGGCAGGAGGTAAAGGCCTGGATGGCTCCGTAAGCAGCGCCGATAATGGCGCCGATAGCTGACCCTTTTACGAGTATTGTCGCGCCCGATTTTACAATAGCTTCAACGCCACCAATAGCATTGCCCGTAGACGATAACCCACTGATCGTTCCTACGTAGCAATATAGCTTAGCCCAAAATCCGCAGGCGGACGTGGAGCGGGCCTTTGATTGACTAGGGCCTGCTGAGGCAGGGGCCTGTTCCAGGCGAAAAAGCAAGGCATATTTGACAGTTGACCGTTGATTCAACACTTCGCTTCTCTCGGATGGAGTCAGGGTATTATCTTGGGCAACCTCCTTTTCTTTTTGGGCAAACCAGTCCCATGCGCTTTGCATAGTCGGCTGTGTATCTAACAGCTCCAGGAGCGAACGTTGCTGGTCCTTGATGATCTGGCCCTGCCGCTGGGTATAGCTTTTCTGAGCTACCAGGTCATCAATAATCTGGTCATGATTCCAGTGATTTGCGTTTATCTTCGCCTGGTAGGCGTCAAACTTGGCCTTGAATCCTGCTCGTTGATCGGCAGGTAAGTAGGTCAATGGATCGATCGTTGCCGAGTAATATTTGATATGTCTCAGTAGTACTTGGCCGTGGGTGTTGAAATTGTAGCCCGTCGTATCTCTGGGGCGGGCGTAGGCGTTGTTTCTGGACAGGATATTATCCAACGTAACAACGCCATTCAGATTCAGGGGAGCTTTCCCCGTATTATCCTTATCGAGCGTAAGCGAATTTATTTCTGTATTACAGGAGAGCGGCAATAGGATACAAATCAGTATCCATACGATTGAGGTTGGAGATGAATTTTTCATGATCTTGTTGAGGTAAGAATTGAGCATTTGACACCAGTTTTTAAGCAACGTACGTGATGCTTCCCAGGCTTAGTAGCGCAGACCAGATCGATGAATAGCCAATGACAGCTTGTGTCCATGGCGCTTGTCAGTGAGATTGGCTTTAGGACCCATAAAGCCAATCCGTAGTTTTACATAACGTTGATCGTTTAATGGTTAAAACGTTAAACCCTTGTAGGACCCCGCATCTGGTCGTCAACCTGTTGTAGAGCTTTTTTTGCGAAAATTCGGGGTTAAATACCGCTAAATCAATAAATAATTATTGATTATTTGAAATTTTATATTTGAATAGTTATATAAACGTATAGGTAGTACTACTTATCTTATCTAAGTATACTTAGCTGATTATGCTTGATTTATCAGCTGTTTTCACAAAACATTTTTTGGTAACAGAGTCTGTAATAGAAATACCTATACTAAAAGATTCATCAAAAAGTACAAACAAAAAAACGTCTCTTTTGGGAGACGTATATACGCCGTTATGTATTGATGATCAATGGATTATGTGTTCATTTGGCTAATAAGTAAGGGTTGATGTCATCCATTTAGGGTTCTGATATCTAACCGAATATAAAGTCTTATCTTTTAGCCGCCCAGCTCCCGAATCTGTTTGTCTAACGGCTGGATTATTTCTTCCTTAAGGCTTCTTAGCTGCTCTACCATCGTCAGGTTGGAAATTATTTGCGCATCCCGCAACGGGCTCACCCTTTCCAGGAAGTAAGTGCTTAGCCCGAGATATGGGGCTTGGCTGCACATATACGCTCAAGAGTCTCAGAGTTAGGCCAGAGCCTCATACACCGAATAGCCCAACTACAGTCTTTTAAGACCTTGCGGTTAGGTTCTGTTTACTTAACGCTCATCCGTTCGATCTAGGGCACGATCTTTCAAAGGCCCATCCTAAGTTATAAGTTGTTCGAAGCGCTTGATTGAGTTTTTGGGCTAGCTAAGAGACCCTGATAGAGGTTTCTTATTTCTATCTCCAAAAGCTGCTTGATGAGTGTCCTTATCTCGTTGAGCGAGCCAGTTTTGCTAGCATTTAAGCCACCTGCCGATATTCAACCGGCATCATAAACTTCAAGGCCTGATGATGCCGTTACGTGTTATATTCCATCAGCCAGGCATTCACTATTTGTCTTACCTGCTTGATACTGGTAAAAACATGTGCATCTAAAACTTCTCGCCGAAACGTCCTGTTGAACCGTTCAATGTACGCATTCTGCGTGGGTTTGCCTGGCTCGATCCAATATAACTCAACGATGTATTCCTGGAAAAGAAGGTAAATACAGTACTGTATTTACCTTAATAGGCCTCCTATGCCGTGCGGAGTTTAGCTCCGGTTGGCTTACCCGAAAAACCCATTCAGGTAGCCACAGTGCAACCTGAACTACAAGCTGAACAGCGGCCGAGCCGACAACCCATAACCTGCTGATGCGTCCCCAGATCAAGATGGCGGCCGGTTGGACCTCAACCAGGCAGTTGATTCGTTACGTAAACCATGACCGTCGGTTGCCGGAGGCTGTGGCTACATGGCTAATTCAATGGATCCCGCTCCAGGGCAAAGGGCACCCGAACCAACACGTCCATTCCTGCCCATCTACAAGGCCTGCTAAAATTCAGCAGCCGTGGACAATTTCCCTGTACGAAGTCGCCTTTTCGGCCGAGCGCTATAACCCTGTCTGGCTGTTGAATGAAGGGAGAGGGAGTGTAACGATGAGCGGTTGTACTGCCTCTCTTAGCTTCGTAAGTCACTGATTCGCCTACTGTAGGCTTAACTATGCATTGTCAGCGAACTCATCCGACAAGGGTATGATTGTTCACTCACCTACACGCTGGCGTTACTGACATACCACTGGTGGTTATTCGCATACATCCCCCAGCAAGTAAGTAATCCCCTGATTTACTTTGCTTAAACTCGCTTGATCTTATTCCCACTGAATCATAATGACCGTGACTCTACTCGGCCCTGAGGCTGCCACTCCGCCGGAGTATTACCCTCAGATGTGCTCGGATAGTACTACTGCCAGCCTTTATCAGCCCTCCACTTCCGCCTATAATACGTTTTGTTTAAATGGTAAGAAATGATGCTGCTATGGATGATTTGTAAACGTCTGAACTAATTCCCATTTTTATCTAAACAACGACCTCTATGACCAACAACTATCTGTTTTTCAATCGACTAATTCCCCAAAGTGGAGTTAGTAAAAAGCCATTGGCAACCAAACAACTGGTAACCTGTTTGCTGTTCACTCTGATCAGCTTGTGGGCAAAGGCCAATACCTATAACGTAAATACAACGGCCGATGGCAATTCCTCCAGCGGTACGGTTAATTTGCGGGGAGCGATCCTGGCCGCTGACGCTTTGGGCGGTACGCATACGATCAACGTGCCCGCTGGTACCTATAACCTGACACTGGGTACAGTCACTTTTGGCAACAAAGCCCAGAACATCACCATTAATGGCGCGGGGGCGGGCTCCACCATCATCAATATGACCGCGACGAATCGTGACCGGATTTTTTTTATTAATCCAACCGCTTTCGTTTACAATGTGCAAACGACAATCACCGGCGTGTCCTTCACCAATGGCCATTTGACATCCGATAATTATGGCGGGGGGGCGATTATTGCGGGTGGCCCGAATAATGCGCTGACGATCACGAGTTGTGGTTTTACTAATAATACAATTGATGCCTCACGGGCCAGTGCAGGGGGGGCTATTGCCTATTTAGGGGGTGGTTATTTAGCCATCGATCAGTGTACATTTACCACAAACTCGGCCCCTTCTAATGCCAATGCAAACGGGGCGGGTGGTGCGGTTGATTTTGAAGCTTATAGCTTTAGTATCAATAATGTCTATACCTATCCAGACAACAGCTTGTCGGTCACCAACTCTGTGTTCACCAATAATTCGGTGGGCAATAACGGCATCGGTGGTGCTATCAACGTTTCGGCGGGAGGCTTCTCCACCGTTGATCCACCCCGACCAACGCTGTCCATTACGATTGCTGAAAATTCGTTTGTTAACAACAGTGCGCCTGGCTCGGGCGGCAATGGCAGAGGTGGGGCTATTTCGGCCACCAATTCATTCAGTCCTACCAATGTATTTCGCATTAACTATAACCGTTTTGTGGGTAATACGGCCAACGTTAGCGCTGGCAGTGCCTTGATCAGCTTTGATACGCAGGGCAGTGTCGATGCCAGCAATAACTGGTGGGGCTGCAACGGGGGGCCAACCAGTTGTGCCGATAAGGCCTATCGCTATCCTGGCAGCAGTTCGGGCACACTAACGACGACACCTTACCTGCAATTACGAACCACCGCAGCCAGTTCTCCCCTATGTAGTGGCAATTCTACTGGTATCACCGCCGGCTTTACTGTCAATTCCGCTGGGACAGCCATTGCTGCCAGTAATCTGTCGGCCTTTACCGGGGTGCCCATTACGTTCAATACGACTCTAGGTACGATGTCGTCAGCCCAAACTACTATCCAGGCAACCGGCACCGCTACCGCCACCTTCACCGCAGGCACCACTCCAGGCAGTGGTACGGTCAACGCTGTAGTAGACAATGTTCCTGCCAATGATGCTACGGCTAGGGCTTCGATAACAGTGAATGCCGCTCCCGTGATTACCGACCAGCCTGACAATGCAACCACCTGCTCAGGGACGACCGTATCCTTCAATGCAGCCGCTACGGGTAGTGGTACGCTCAGCTACCAATGGTACAAAGGAACCACCGCTTTGGCCAATGGAGCTACCGGTACCGGATCAACCCTTTCGGGGGCTACCACGGCAACCCTGACCATCATTAATCCTGGTTCAGCTGATGCCGCTACTAATTACAACCTGCGCGTTAGTTCGACCGCCGGGTGTAGCGTCACCGCCACCAACGCTTCGCTGGTCGTGAATATACCCCCCGCCATCAGTAGCCAGCCCGCGAACACCAGTGGATGCGCAGGCAATACTGTCTCGTTTGGCGTCACTGCCAACGGTAGCGGCACGCTCAGTTATCAATGGTATAAAGGCACCACCGCTTTGGCTAATGGAGCCACTGGCACGGGATCATCCATTGGGGGCGCCACCACGGCCAGCCTGAGCATCAGTAACGCCAGTCCCACTGATAACGCATCGAATTATAACGTGCGGATTTCATCGAGTACGGGATGCACGCCAACAACGTCCACCAATGCTTCGTTGGTGGTTATTGCTCCTCCTGTCATCAGTAGCCAGCCCGTCAGTGGCTCCAGTGTGCAAGTCGGTGGTAGTGTGCGGGTTGTCGTTTCGGTCAGCGGTCAGGTCACTAGCTACCAGTGGTACCGGGAGGGGGCTATTATCAGTGGCCAAACCTCGGCCACGCTCAATCTGACTAACCTACAACTGAGTCAGGCAGGTTCTTACTCACTAGTGGCCAGTAATGGCTGCGGCAGTGTGACCAGTGGCGTGTTTAGCTTAACGGTGCTTGGTTCGGATCTGTCACCCATTATTTACGCCCGGCCCACAATAGTCTACGGCAATTCGCCTTTTACAGTCGTGGTTGACGTACTGGAGCTAAACTCAGTGGCCACCAGCGGCACATTCACGGTGCGGGTTACCAAAGATCAAAAGCTCAACCTAAGCTTTGATCCCGGTTTAAGTAGCGTCAACAACCGGTCGGTGCAAAACAGCGTCTGGAGTCTGGACAATTCGAATCTCAACTACTACATCTTAACCACCTCCCAGAGCATAGCCGCTGGCGACAAGTTGTCGTTTGGACTAACAGGTAGTTTGCTTCCCAGCGCTTCCACCGGTGTGGTGACGGTCAGCGCGACAGTGCTGCCTACAACCGTAGTCGAAGCCAAGTTGAATAACAACATTGACGCCGATAAGATTGAGTATTTTCAGCAGTGAGAGGTGGAGGCAACTCAATAACCTTCTGCTTAGTTAAGTCTCATAAGACTGCCCAGCGGCTGAATTAGTGACAGCAATAAGAAGGCCCCGGCAAAGAGTCGGGGCTTTTTTGTTGATCTGTTTGCTTTAAATAGTTCATCTACGACTAACCAACTCAGGAGACGTTGACCGTTCGCTCAACAGGCAACTCTGTTGCCTCCAAATTGATATAGGTTGCCCCAAATCTTAGGCTGGATGAGTAGTTAAAACCTGATCATTGTCCAAACAGTAGCATTCAGCAAGAAGGAATAAATTAATAACTCAATCAACACGTATAAATTTTACTACTAATCCCCATCATGAAATCATTCTATCTGGTTGCCCTCCTCGCACTAATCTCAACTAGCCTGCATGCTCAAGTTGGCATTGGCACGACTACGCCTAAATCCTTTTTTAATGTAGCGGCTGATAAAGAGGTGCTGTTTGGTGGCAGTATGTCGGGTACGGGCAGTAAACTTATCTGGTACCCCGTACAAGGTTCCTTTCGGGTTGGCTATATCGATGGAAGTCAATGGGATCCGGCCCAGATAGGTGTCACTTCCTTTGCGGCTGGCCGTAATACAATTGCCAGTGGCCAGAACGCCACCGCTTTGGGGTTCAGTAGTATTGCCAGTGGCCTAACCGCCATCGCGATGGGGCAAGATAATGCAGCCAGTGGTAATAGTTCTGTGACCATAGGGGACAACAATACAGCCAGCGGTAGTGCTGCAATAGCCATAGGGCGGGGAAACTTAGCCAGTAGTTTAAACTCTATAGCTATAGGTTACGGTAACACCTCTAGTCGCTTCTACTCTACAGCTATAGGCAACACCTCTACCGCCAATGGCTACAACTCTATGGCTTTAGGCATCCAGGCTATTGCTAGTGGCGATTACTCGACAGCAATGGGGAACTATGTATCTACTACCAATCAAAATGGTTCTTTTATTATTGGGGATCTTTCCACCGACCTTTATTCCAATACGACCTACAATCAAATGATGATGCGCTTTAGAGGTGGTTACATACTCTACAGCACTGCCCCAGCGAGTCAAGCCGCAGCTGTAGGGGTAAAACTGGCTCCTGGTAGTAACGCCTGGCAGACGCTATCGGACTCGACCCGCAAGGAGAACTTCCGAAGCGTGGACGGCGCTTCGTTTCTAAACAAGATCGCTAGCCTGCGTTTAGGCTCTTGGAATTACAAAGGCCAGGATGTGAAGCAATACCGCCACTACGGCCCGATGGCTCAAGACTTCTTTGCTGCTTTCGGTCATGACGAGCTAGGGATCATTGGCGAAGCCAAGTCAATAAATCAGGCTGATTTTGATGGGGTAAACCTGATTGCCATTCAGGCACTGATCAAAGAAGTGCAACAGTTAAAAGCTGATAATTCGCAACTAAAAGCAAAAGTAGAAACGTATGAAGCCCGCTTCAATAAACTCGAATCTGGATTTAATTTACCTTCAGATCAGTCAGTCATAACCTTAAAGCCGTTGGAGAGTCCGTTTTAACTATGTAGGATATGTAGGCCAAAAAGCATCTTTATTTTTTACTTTTCCACTACCCCTAAAAGTTTACGATGCGGATAGTGAAACGAGTCTCAACAGGACGATCGCTTGATGGTTAATCGCTTGCAATCGACAGGTATGATTCATCAACGTTTCGCCTTTGCTTACGATCGATTGTGAATCCGTTTGGTGCATCTCAAGGTTTAATTTCTCCAACTCAGCTCGCATGCTATCCTGCAAGTTTAGTAGTTGACTAATTGGACACTGGCCAAGCCAGCCTGTTTTTGAGATAGTGGTCTGTGAACTGACATCCGAACCCAGGCAGGTGCTGAGTTGGTGATACAGCTGGTAAAAGTCAGCGACGGCAACCAACCACTTGGTAAGTATCTCATGTAGTCTTATAACCGGATCGGGATCATGCCTTTCTTTTCCATGGTCCTGCATTCGGTTTTTGTTTACTCGTTGGTTCACTTAACGGAGGTAAGCTAAACAAAAATGGAAGAATTAATATAGAAAATGGCCCTTATATGATGATAAGTTATTGTACGGTAGGATCAAGTAAACACACATATTAAACATGGTTCTCTGTTTTTGCCATTTGATAACAATGGGCCTGTTCTTACCCCTAGTTCACTAATCATTTTTTGCCTTTTTATGAATTTTATCCACAGCGTTTTGGGGTGAGCTGTGGACAAGGGAGAAGGGGAGTATATAGGGGGCCTTCTCTGGTGGAGACGAAGTAGCGCAAAGCCTCTTTTAAGCAGGGTGGGGAGTATATCAAGTATATTGCATACTATGATGTATTATACCCTTTTGCCAGTTTTGCCGGGCACCTGTATAAGCGCTTTTGGAAAAAATAAGTTGATAACTACCGAAAACAAGAGGGCATGGACAAACGGGTAAGGACTCAATTAACTACTATTCTATGGCCATCATGTTGCTACTTTTCCTCTTTATGCTAAACCTGTTAAATTGGAGCTAACACGGTAGCCAATTACTATCAAGGCAAAATAAACCAGCAACAGCAGGCTGATCACCAATACCAATTTTAGTGCAAAAGCAATAGTATCAGTCGAAGGGTTCACTACGACGTAATCAGAAGCTAGCAGAAGACATGGGAAATGTCTGATTGTTGCAGGCCATAGTGTAACCCATAACTGACGTACTAATTGTTGAGGGCATACAAGCAAGCAGTTTAATACCAGCTCCATTCGTTGCATGATGCTCAGAGACGTCATCTGTCCTGTTAAAAAAAATGTCGATCCAGTTTCCAACTTTGACAACTCACTTCATCTCTTTAGGAAAAACAGACGGCCTATATGATGAGACGGTTTTTAATTCTACTGAGTCTGGCGTTGCCCTTCGTTGGCAGAGCCAAAAGCTGACCAATGCTCAGTAGCCAAATGACCTGGAAAAAGGTCACGTTACGGTGGGGGGCAGCATCGGGCAGGACTATTGAGGCAAAAGTCGACTGGATGTTCTCTGCTATTCCTGTAGTGAAGTATAGGGGTGAGCCCTCAACTTCAAATAAGATGAATCTAAACTAACTAAAAAAATGATGAACCATGTATGTCGACGTCCAGGCCGTTTACTGGCGGTCTGTCTCCATTTAGCAATGCTGTTGTGGCTACTAGGCTGCAAAGAGCAGGGAGATACATCCCGACCAGCCATCCCTGCCGATATCTACGGTACGTGGAACGCCAGCGGGCTCAACTTTGAATCAGCGGGTCAAGGCAGTACCCCCATGACAACTGGACAGGCAGCCTTATTCAACGCCTTTAAAGCGGGCACCTATACCTTCAACTGGGACAGCACATATGTCAAGCGTTCGTCCGACTCAACCCTCTCGGCTACGACCGTCTTGGTTACGCTCGAGCGGGGAACCTTTAAGCTTTTGAACGGGCAACTCGTTTTAACGACTCAGGACGCACTGACTAAAACAACACGTAATCAGTATCTCACCTGTAATTATGAGATCAGATCGCTGGGTACGTTTGCCGTCACTACAATAGCCTTGCAAGTGACCAAAGACCAATTACTGCAAACCCTGGAGGAGGAAAAACAAACGAACCCCTCGTACCAGCAAACACGTGATTTCCTATTGGAACGGAATTTTTTTAGAATCAACCAGACACTACGACAGTATTAGATTAAGAGACTCCCCTTCAAGACATTCATTATTGAAACGCTTTGGCTTTGTGATCCTTATTGTCAGGCTCAAGTCTTGCCAATTCTTGGGTGGTAAGGTGGTAAAGTCTATATAGGGGGCTTTACCATTACCAGCCAGAAAGAATACCATTGTTTACTTAGCAAACGCCCACCGTAAAATCAATAATCTGTCATTATTTAAGTATAGATGGCAGTGGAATATTATTTACTTTTTGCCTCGAGAACGAGTACAAGTGGCTACGTTCCCAAGTTTATCTGAACAAGTGTCAGATTTTGTTCCTTATTTATATCCCCCTCCTACCCCATCACACTAGCATGTCCATAACTCACTGACAATCAAGTAACAAAAAAGCCATGCTTCAAGGCGAGCATGGCTTTCACGTTTTCTTAACCTAAACTAAAATTTTTCAATGAATACTGTCTCCTAAATTAGATTGAGACCCTACACTCACTATTTATCGTACATTATCCATTCGTTAATTATTTCCACCAGCCCGCTTCTGTTCGGCTGACGTAGCTGAGTTGCGCTGGCGTTCGCCTTTTACATTCTGATTACCAAAACGATACGTAAACGTCAGCGTAACCCGGCGGCTCTCCCAACGAGACATTACGCGGAAATCGATATCCTGTACAACGGCCCGTCCACGGAAGTAATTTAACCAGAAGGGATCACTTACGTTCAGCTTCAGACTGCCCTTACCATCCATTACTTTCTGCTGCAAACCCAGGCTGAAAGCACCCATTGGCTGCGCCCGATAGAAGCCATACTGCGACGCTGAATTATACCAACCCGATACTTCGGCGGATAATGTTTTGCTGATCGTGATGTTGTTAGACGAGTACAGATTATACGCCACCAGCTTCACTTCGTATGGTGTTCCCGAATAGAAGGTTTGGTACGTCTGGTAATACGCGCTCACGTTGTTCTGCATCCGCCACCATTTGGTAACTGTCACCGGAAAACTGACGTTCAGACTCAGGTTATCCAAATGCCCCTGGTTTTCAGGTGTTATGTAGGTGATGTTCTCAGACGCGATCTGCCGGGGTGTCTCGCGGTTGATGAAATCGGTGGTGCGGCTAAACCCAAGCGTTGTGGTGATCATGTTCTTGAATACGTGCGTCAGCTCAACCGAATTCGTGTATTGTGGTTGCAGAAACGGATTACCTTTCTGAAAAGTGTACGGGTCCAGGTAGAACACGAATGGGTTCAGATTCTGATAATCAGGACGGTCGATCCGGCGACTATACGACAGGTTCAGTACGTTGTTTGTATCTAGCTGGCGCGACAGGAATAACGTCGGGAAAATGTTCAGGTAGTTCCGATCAACGGTTTGATTGAGCGTAACCGACGTACCAACCGAGTGCGTGTGTTCAGCCCGCAAACCTGCCTGCACTTTCAACTTTCCGAATTTGCCAGCGTAATTAATATAACCAGCGTTGATATTTTCGTCGTATTTGAACTGGTTCGAGCGACTCGCATCGGGCAGCCACTGCCGGGATTCCTGCTGCAACGTATCATAAATCGTGTTGTTATCGGCGTTGACGAAGCTACTTTTCAAACCGGCTTCCCACTTGCTTCCATTTTTCATCGGATGAACGTAATCCGTCTTGAAAGCCATAATGTTGATCGTAGATGGCATTACGTTGCGAACATCCTGATTTGGACGGATCGTCACATTTTCAGCGTTGGTATACGAGGTTCCCAGGTTGTTGCTGTTATTACCACCGTAGTGAACGTAATCCGCATCGACGGTCCACTCGCGACCCTGGCCTATGTCATATTTGTAATTAACATTAGTCGTTACGTTCGAGAGGAAGTTCCGCATATCCGTCTGAGTCAGCGCTTTACTGGTCAGTTGACGATTACCATTGCTGATAAGCGTATTATTCTGCCCTGTCGACTGCCAATCGTTCGAGAAACCGTTCACCAACACGCCAATAGTGCTTTTCTGACTGACGAAATAATCAAGTCCGGCTTTGTACGAATGACCCATAAATTGATTCGGACGGAACGACGTCTGGTCGAAATAAGTGGTTTGGCCGTTGTATGGAATGACCCGATTCAGTTCATTCATCTGCGCACTCTGCCGATTCGTGTAGCTGTAATTTCCAAATAGATTCACTTTACCCTCCCGATGATTCAGATTCAGCGAGCCATTGAATTTCGGTAAATCGTTACGGACTCCATTCAGGTTGTTTACCCAGCCGTAGCCAGTGCTAACGACAACGTTTCCGTTTGTACCGAAATTCTTATTTTTCTTCATTTTGATGTTGATGATCCCCGAGTTACCGGCCGCATCGTATTTAGAGCCGGGGTTGGTGATAATCTCAATTGAAGCAATGTTATCGCTGGGCGTGTTCTTTAGCAGATTCGATACTTCCTGCTGCGAGAGGTAGGTTTGCTTTCCGTCGATGTAGACAATAACCCCCGATTTACCTTTTAACTGAATCTGGTCATTCTGACGATCAATCGTTACTCCCGGCGCTTTTTCCAGAACTTCCAGGGCGGTATTCCCGCTGGCTACAATGCTATTCTCAACGTTAACTACGGTTCGGTCAACCTGCTGCTCGATGAAAGGCTTCTGCGCAACAACCTTTACTTCGGTCAGGTTTTTCGCTTCATCGGCCATGGCCAGCATAGGTAATTCCAGCGCAGGCTGCTTTTCATCAATTGCGAACGAAGCGCTATACGTTTTATGATAACCGATCTGCTGAGCGGCTACCAGATAACGGCCAGCACCAACATTATCGAAAGCATATTTCCCTTCGGCATCGCTAATCGCGCCTTTTACCAACGTAGAGTCTTTCGCTTTCAGGAGCATCATAGTGGTAAACTCCAAGGGTTTTCCGGCTACTGTTCCTACATTTCCATTGACGGTTCCCCGGGTTAAAGCCTGCCCAGACGCGGTGGAGAGCGTTAGCAAAAGCAACCCATAGAAAGCTGTCCAGAGCAATAGGTGATAAGATAGATTCTTTTTCATGGCACTATTTATTTGAAGGTCTCTTTCTGTTCATACCAAAGTACATGGCAAAGGTAGGTAGTGGGTGTCACATAGTACCTGTTCTTACACAAGCGGTCTGAATGATAGGATGAGTGGATTCAAGGGGTTGAATTCCTGTTGTTGAAAAAGATCTTCGATCGAAAGACACCGTCGAAGCCGTAATGTTGCATGACGGAATCGGGATTTTTACAAGATTCTAAAGATTACCGGGATTTCTGCAGGTGGAGCAATCCTGAGAATCTGTCGAATCTTGTAAATCCCCGTTCAGGCATCCTCAGATTTTCAGTCCCACCGACCATACGCTGGCGTCGGGTCCTTGCCCAGTTCGAAAGGGACTGTTTGGCTCGTAGCGCAAGAAGAGTTTAGTGCTACCACGATAACCTAATTCGGTAGTTAGCCCCCAGCGGAACGGATTTAGTTGGTACGATCCATGCTTCCGAACGGCTGAGCCTCCTTCTGGTTTGACTTTAGTATAGCTGTCCAAACGCATACCCACATACGCACCTGCGCTAAGCGATAGCCCAGATCGGAACGATACGTTCATCATCAGAGGTAAGTTCAGTTGCGCCGTTACCAGTTTAGATCTGCGCAAATCCGTATCAGCCTGTTCAATGGTGAGTTGTCCGTTCCGTTCAACCAGTGTATTGCGATTTTCGAACATAAAATTGTTCCAGGCAACTTCAGGTCCCGTGATCAGACGTAACTTGGTCGAACCATTCATAGCCAGCGGAATACGCGTCTGCCAACCCAGCGCAACAAACCGCGACCCTACTGGACTCAAGTCGTAACCTGCTGGAACTGATCCACCAAAATTATTGAAACCTATGTAGAAGCTAGGCCCGGATCGAACACGATACGTTCTTTTTTCCGATTTTGTCGAACTAGTTGTGTTTGTCGAATCAGAGGAAGTTATAACTGTAACGGTTGTTTGCGCGAACGTAGTGACAGTGGTAGCGATCAGCGCTGTAGTGAGGAGGTGTTTGAACATGTTCATGGTGTTTGTATTCAGTTAGTGTCCAGTAGATTTTTTGTTTATTTGACAGGAAGATGTCAGAGTACGGTCGACAGGTTGCACAGAACAGAAAATTTTTTCAATAAATTATTTTTATCCCTGAAAATAAGTCACATAAAAGCCTAACATCCGTTTACGAGTCCAGATTCTGACTGTGTAAACGGATGTTAGGCTTTAAAAACTGTTAAGTCGTTGCTATTCGACAGGCAGGTAAATAATAAATGAAGCGCCCTGTCCTGGCTGGCTGATCGCTGTAATCGCTCCACCGTGATTGGCCGCTACTTTCTCACAGATTGCCAGACCAATACCCGTGCCCGCGTACTCATTACGGCTGTGGAGCCGCTGAAAAACCTGAAAAATACGATCTACATATTTCGCGTCGAAACCGATTCCGTTATCGGATATACTGATTTGATGATATCGCGCTGCCGATTGGGTTGGTTTAACCGATTCAGGCAGTCGGTTTGCGGTAATAGTTTCTACCAGAATCCGGATAAGGGGCGAAACACCAGCTTGTTGAAATTTAAGTGCGTTACTCAGCAGATTCTGAAACAACTGCCTCATTTGTGACTTATCGCCTAATACAGTCGGCAACGTATCGATCTCGATCTTCGCTTCTGTCTGCCTGATGGTCATTTCCAGATCGTCGAGTACATCGGTCAGTACGTTATTCAGGGCAACAGGCGTAACGCGCTCCTGCCGGGTCGAAATCCGCGAAAAGGTCAGTAAGTCTCTAATTAACAACGACATTCGACTGGCGGCCGCCTGCATCCGATCTAAATAATCGACTCCAGCGCCTAACTGTTCCGTATGCTGTGTTTTCAGGATATCTCCGAAGGATTGTATTTTCCGCAGCGGTTCCTGTAGATCGTGGCTGGCGATATAGGCGAACTTCTCCAGATTATCATTGGAGCGACGGAGATCCTGATTAGAAGCCACCAATTGCTCTGTCCGGGCCTGTATCTGCTGCTCCAGATCGGCTTCCAGCTGTTTCTGCTCGTGAATATCCGTGGCCGTACCAACCCAGATCGTGATTTTACCGGTTTCATCCCGAACCGGCACAGCTCGGTTTAAATGCCAGCGATACATACCATCGGAACCACGGCGATAGCGGTTTTCAACAACAAAAATAGTGCCGTCGGCGAGCGCTCTGACGTAAGCGGCCAATGTATGCGGTAAATCGTCGGGATGCACTACCTCTTGCCAGCCCCAGTCTTTTGTTTGCTCAAAATCTGATCCAGTATAATCGTACCACTGTTGGTTATAGAAATTGACGTCACCCTCTGGCGTGTTGGTCCAGGCCATTGGTGACATAGCTTCCATCAGCGTGCGGAAGCGCAACTCGCTTTCTTCAATGGCCCGCCGGGCTGTTACCTGCTCCGTTACGTCTGTAGCCATATCGAGAACGGCATACACCTCGCCCTCGGCGTTACGTAACGGTTTATAGGTGAAATTAAAATAATACGTTTTTAAGGTTCCATCCACAAAGAGGCTGGCTGGAGCTTCCTGCTCACTATGCTCAATTCCCGTTGTGAAAACAGTATCTAAAATCTGGAGAAATGGCTGCCCTACTAGTTCCGGGACAGCTTCACGTAACGGTTTACCCTCAGCTGTTTTGTCTTTACCCCAAAATTTGAGCATTTTTTCATTGGGTAACTCAACGACCATATCGCGTCCAGTGAATAAACTGATCGCCACAGGTGCCTCTAGAATCAACGTCCGAAACCGTTGCTCACTTTCCTGAAGGGCTTTTTTGGCTTTTACCTGAACGCTTACCTCCGTGGCAATCACGATGACTCCGGTAATATTGCCATCGTCGCGTATGGGTGCGTAAACAAAATTAAAGTAGGCTTCCTCCAGGTGTCCTTTACGATGCAACTGAGCCTGCATTTCAAAACCGTAGTGAGCAATTCCGGTTGTGTAGACGCCTTCCAGTAGTTCGATAAAGGCCTGCCCCTGTAATTCAGGGAGAGCCTCAATAAGGGGCAGACCGACAATTGACGCGTCTTTGCCCCATATTTCCAGCATGGACGTATTAGCTGTTTCTACAGTCATGTTACGTCCGTTCAGTACACCGATGGCGACGGGTGCCTGAGTGACCATATTCCGGAACCGTTCTTCGCTGGCTCGTAACTTCGCTTCAGCCTCAACACCTTCGGTAATATCGTAAGCTATAATAACCATGCTCTGCGACTCGTCCTGCGCGTCAGCCAGCCGGGTCACGTTCATCTGCACCCATCGGAATAAACCATCTTTACGAACGTAGCGCTTAACCAGATTGAAAAAAGGACGTTTACCCTGAGCAACCTCCTCATATAATTTCAGGTTATTCGCCCGGTCGTCGGAATGGGTTAACTCAATACTATTCAGTGCACATAACTCCTCCGCTGAGTAGCCCAGCAATTGCGTGTAAGCTTCATTGACAGCCGAAAAATTGGCTTGTGGATCGGCGAAAGCCATTCCTACCGACGTATTGGCAAAAGCAATTGAAAAACGCTCTTCGGCTTCTTTGAGGGCTCTGGCTTTTTCTTTCTGCTCCGTAATGTCCAGGGCAATTCCCGAGAACGAAATGGCCTTACCGGACATATCAAATATGTATTGACCCAGTATTTTGACCCAGTGAATCGATTGATCGTTCCAGACAAACCGGACTTCGTAGCTGATGGTGCCGTCTTTAGCCCCTGTTTCGTAAGCCTTTTCGCGAATTGGCCGATCTTCTGGATGGACATTGTTAATAAATACATCCCGCGTGAGACCAAGGGTTGTTTCGCCGGTGAGTATACGGGCAAAAGCGGGAGAGTACAGAATCGCGTCGGTGCTTAAGTCAATCAGAAAAGAACCCGAGCCCGACCCTTCTAACGCCAATTGAGACTGCTGTTCAGACAAATCTGATTTCTCTCGGGCTAAGACTTCTTCCGTAATATCCTGAGCAACACCCGAGAACCGGTAAGGTTGCCCGCTCTCCGTAAAATACGTCTGCCCCATCGAGCGAACCCAGCGCAGTTTTCCGTCATCCCCAATCATGCGATACGTGCACTGGTAATGCCCGCCCGACTGGGGATTCAGCGACCATTTTGCGCTATCCTGCACCCGGCGCTGATCGTCTACGTGAATATATCGTAATGTATCGTCATAAGAGATGGTGCTGGACTTGGCGAGCCCGAAAATCTGCTTACATCGCTCATCCCAATTAACAAGGCCACGAATCAGGTCTACATCCCAGGTTCCCAATTGAGCTGACTGTAGGGCAAAACGTAGTCGATCATCACTTTCTTCCCGGGCCTGTTGCAGTGCAACGCGCTCAGAAATATCCTGCATGGCACCAATCATGCGGACGGCTTTGCCGTCACGGTGCAGAATATACCCCCGGTCATGAACCGTAGCATACGTATCATCAGCCCGTCGAAATCGGTATTCTGCCGACCAGTTTGTTCCAGCCTCGTCAATTACGTGATGAATAGACGTTAAAATTCGATCTTTATCGTCTGGATGAATGTGATCGTACCACGATGGTAACCCGCTCTCTTTTACGGTATCATCGTGACCGAATAAAATCGAAAACCCTTCGTTCCACCAAACTGTATTGGCTTCCAGGTCCCAGTTCCAAACCGCGTCCCGGGTAGCTTTGGTCAACAGGTCGAAGAGATCCCCAGTCGTTTCTGTATATGTATTCAATGGTTTGTCTACGACAACGTTTATGAAGCAATTTACATCGTTAAAGTTAAGTACGTACGAGACAATACGTTTGTTATTTTCATAAAGCCAGTAGTTTTAGGTTTTTCGGTCTGTCCGTAACAAGTCAGACACTTTTCGTTACGTCCTACCCAATAAATTCCAATAATTCAATCCGGTTATCGAACGGGTCGCGGAAGAAAAAGCGCTGCCGCCCATCAATTTCAGAGGAGTATTCGATGGCAAGACCGTTACGTTCCAGTTCCTGTTTTGCTTCCGCTAAGTTCGTCACTTCAAATGCGGGGTGCCGCTTGGAATAATTCCCGCCAGCCTCTTCACGAATATGCAACTGAATATCGGCAATATTGAACCAGATCGCTCCCGATGGATGATTACCCGGAATTTCTTCCAGACGTAGCACGTCTCCATAAAATGCTCGGGCCTGCTCAGTAGCTCCTTCAGGAATGCAAATAAGCATATGGTCTAATCGTTTGAACTGGATCATGTTAATTGTCTTCGTTTAATACACTGACTACCACACTCGACGGTTGCTGGGGTGAAAAGTAAATCCGGTGCGTAGCCTTCTGAAAATCGGCTTCGGTGGCCTGATAAATGTTGACAAACTTTTGTGGATTTCGATCAACCAGCGGAAACCAGGAGCTCTGGACCTGCACCATGAGTTTGTGTCCTTTTTTGAAGGTATGGGCGGCATCCTGCATATCAAATTTGATTTCCGCGACCTCCCCCGGTTTCATCGGCTCGGGCTTCGAGAAACTGTTTCGGAACTTAGCCCGCATCACCTCACCCCGCACCAGCAGTTGAAACCCGCCCATTTTTGTCGCTGCAATCGGGCTGTTGTTCGGCGCTTTGTCGGGATAGACGTCAATCAGCTTGACAACAAAATCAGCATCCGTTCCGGTTGTCGAGACAAACAGATCCGCCATCATATTTCCCGATATCGTTACGTCCTCCGTCAGCGTATCCGACTCATACACAACCACATCGGGCCGGGTAGCGGCAAAGCGTTGATCTTCATACATAAAATCACTACCCCGTACATTCCGAATTTCAGCCGTGTACGGAACTGGTTTTTTCGGGTCACTGATATATTCATCGAATGGGACCTGACTGGTTGGAGGAGTCTCAAATGAGAGTTTGCCATTCGGGTGGAAATAAAGCTTTTTCTGCTGAGCGGCTTTGGGAGGCCACTGCTCGTATTTTTTCCATTCGTTTGACCCTGTTTCGAAAATGTAGGCTTTCGGAAGCTGCGGATTCGGGGTATCTTTTAAGTAGTGATTGAAAAAAGGAAATTCAATCGAGTCCCGAAAAAACGGAGCGGTTTTGGCGTCAAAGCGAATATTCCCCAAGATTTCGCCCGTCGATCGAGCCCAGCCACCATGAATCCAGGGGCCCATCACCAGCAGATTCGGCGATTTCGGATTGTTCCGCTCGATACCCGCATACGTTTTCAGCGGACCGTATAAATCTTCCTGATCGAACCAGCCACCAACCGTCATAACCGCCGGTTTAATATTCTTCAGATATGGAACGGGCGTACGGGCCTGCCAGAATTCATCGTACGCTTCATGATTCATCATCTCGTTCCAGATAGCATTCTGGTCCTTAAAAATCCGCTCATTAGCGTTCTTAAGCGGCCCTAAATTCTTATAGAACTCATACCCACTTGGCGTACCGTAAGCCGAAAAAGCAGGGCTATTTTTCGGCGTTGGCGTCGGGCGAGGCTGCCCATAGGAGAAAAGAAAAGCGAAGGTACCCATCAGAAAAAACGCGCCGTTATGATGACGATCATCACCCATGAACCAGTCCGTCACTGGCGCCTGTGGCGAAACGGCCTTTAACGCTGGATGTGCATCGATAGCCGTCATTGTGGTGTAAAATCCCGGCGCCGATATGCCCCAGGTACCAACCCGACCGTTGTTGTTCGGCACATTTTTGAGTAGCCAGTCGATGGTGTCATACGTATCGGTAGTCTCATCAACATCGGTTTTCTTTTTCTTATTGGGCATGTAAGGACGTACCGCTACGAAATCGCCTTCCGACATATACCGACCTCTTACGTCCTGATAAACAATGATGTAGCCATCCCGCGCAAAGATCATGGACGGTCCCAGCGATGTTTTGTATTTGTCTTCCCCATAAGGCGCTACGCTGTACGGCGTACGTCCCAGCATAATGGGATATTTCTGATCGGTACGTTTCGGCACGTAAATCGACGTAAACAGCTTCACGCCATCACGCATGGGGATCATCCGTTCGAGTTTTGTATAGTTCTCGCGGACGTAAATCGAATCCTGTTTATTGACAGGACTTTGAGCAGCCGATTCGTGTGTCAATACCGAGAAAAGAAAACATAGAGTAACGTAGCAGAGCTTGTACCAGCTACTTGTTAAACGTTGCGTAGTAAATGTCATAAGAACTTAGTTTATCGGAATTATTCAGGTTGTCGATTGTATAGAAATATCCTAAGAGAATCTGGTGATAATACCACATTGGCAGTAGCTAACATCCGTTAGGCGAATATAAGGCTCAAGCGTCGTGATTTTGCTATAAGCACAAACTGTGAATTTGACATTTCTACGTAGTATATTTCGTCAAATTCAATCAACAAATGCATAAACTTTTCTTTGCGGGCATTGGGTTTGCGTTAATCGTATCCGCTCAGGCTCAACAACGTAACACGTTAACGACTAAAGACTATGATCAGGCCCAACGGTTTGTTTCGACCAATGCCGAACAACTTGTCGATCATGGCAGTGTGCGTCCCAACTGGCTACCCAGTGAACGATTCTGGTATCGGGATTTAACCGCGAAGGGAAGCGAATTTATCCTGGTCGATCCAGCGAAAGGCACGCGCTCGGCGGCTTTTGACCACCAGAAACTGACCAGTGCGCTGTCGGCGGCAACCGGCAAAACATACGACGCATCGATGCTGCCGTTTCAAAGCTTTAGTTTTTCGCCCGATGCTAAATCGATTTCCTTTCAAACAGGCGGAAAATGGTGGAATTATGATTTACAGAGCAATCAAATCACAGCCGGTACAGCTCCTAAGCAACCCGTACAGGAAGCTGGCGATGGTGGCCGTCCACCCAGAGGAGAAGCGGCTGGTCTTGAGGTACTTTCTCCCGATAAAAAGAAAGCGGCTTACATCAAAGACTATAATTTATGGGTTCGTGACGTGCCAACCGGCAAGCAAACGCAGCTTACCACCGATGGCATAAAGGATTTTGGCTACGCGACGGATAACGCTGGCTGGAAATCGAGCGACAGGGCCATTCTGACGTGGTCGCCGGATTCGAAAAAGATTGCTACGTTCAGGCAGGATCAGCGTAACGTGAGTGATATGTACCTGGTTACGACGAACGTGGGCAAGCCAACCCTGAAACAATGGAAGTATCCGCTGCCGGGTGACAAGGACGTAGCAACCATCCAGCGGGTTATTATTGAGGTCGATAATCCGAAAGTTATCCAGTTACAGATTCCCCCCGATCCACACCGGGCTACCCTAAGTGATGACATAGCCAGCAGCGGTACGTTCGACGATGTAAACTGGAACGACGACGGATCAAAACTGGCTTTCGTTTCAACCTCCCGCGATCATAAACAGGAAAAAATTCGCCTGGCCGATGCCGCAACGGGAACGGTACGTGAAGTTTTTGAAGAGACCGTACCGACGCAATATGAATCCGGCTGGGGAGCCATCAACTGGCGGTATCTGGACAAAACAAACGAGTTTATCTGGTTCTCGGAGCGCGACAACTGGGGACATCTTTATCTGTACGATGCCTCGACCGGGAAAGTAAAAAACCAGATTACGAAAGGCGACTGGCTGGTTACCCGACTCCTGAAAGTGGACGAGAAAAACCGCGTACTCTACTTCATGGCCAATGGGCGACAGGCTGTTAATCCGTATTTTAGTCAGTTTTGCAAAGTTGGCTTCGATGGTAAAAACTTGACGGTGTTAACGCCCGAAGAAGGGAATCATCAGGTATCCATTTCCCCATCAGGAGCCTATTTTGTTGATACGTATTCAAAACCGGATGTTCCACCCGTTATCGTACTACGTAACAAAGACGGTAAGATCATTACCACGCTCGAAAAAATGGATATTTCCAGATTGACAGCGACCGGCTGGCAGCCGCCTACTCCAATCACGGTAAAAGCGCACGACGGCAAAACCGACATCTATGGATTGATGTATAAGCCGACTCAGCTCGATCCGAGTAAGGAGTACCCGATTGTGAATTACATTTATCCGGGTCCGCAGGGGGGTAGCGTTGGCAACTGGTCGTTTTCGGCGGCCAGACGCGATAATCAGGCGTTGGCTGAATTGGGATTCATCGTGGTTGAAATTGAAGGAACGAGCAATCCGCTACGTTCCAAGAGTTTCCACGATATGAGTTACGGGAATATGGCCGAAAATACGCTTCCTGATCAGATTGGCGGCATCCGGCAACTGGCTCAGAAATATACGTATATGGATACGAGTCGCGTAGGTATCTGGGGGCATTCGGGTGGTGGATTTGCTACGGCAACGGCTATGTTCCGTCATCCTGATTTCTTCAAAGTAGGTATTTCTGAGTCGGGCAACCACGACAACCGCAATTATGAGGACGACTGGGGCGAACGCTATAATGGCCTGGCGGCTAATTCCGACTATGAAGCGCAGGCTAACCAGAACTACGCCAAAAACCTGAAAGGCAAGCTAATGCTGGCGCACGGCATGATGGACAATAACGTACCGCCTTACAATACGTTGCTGGTCGTTGAGGCCCTGGAAAAAGCCAATAAAGATTATGATCTGGTGATATTCCCCAACAGTGCCCACGCGTTTGGCAGCTACAGTTCCTACATGATGCGTCGTCGCTGGGATTATTTCGTCAAAAATCTGTTAGGTGCCGAGCCGCCAAAAGAATATCAGATCGAACTAAAGCCTGACCCGCGAAATCGAGTAAATCAATAACAGCAACTATCAATAAGAAACAGAACGCAGATTTTTATGATTACCAGGATCATAAAAATCTGCGTTCTGTTTGTACAGATGGCTCCTAGTAAAACTTCGGCAGCGGATTTAGCGTCAGATTCTGACGTTGGTGCCAATACGGATAAATGGTTGGTACGTCGCTGGCGGCATCTAATTTCTTAATCTGGTCAGTGGTCAGATTCCAGCCGACAGATTCCAGGTTCTGTTTAAGTTGTTCTTCATTACGTGCGCCAATCACGATGCTCGACACCGTTGGCCGATGCAAGAGCCAGTTAAGCGATACCTGCGCAACGGATTTCCCCGTTTCTTCAGCGACTTCATCCAGCGCATCAGTAATAGTATAGAACGTTTCTTCAGGGACCACAGCCTGCGGAACCGGGCTGCCGCCTTCCACAACACGACCTTCGGTTGGTTTCGGTTTATTACGTCCGTATTTGCCCCCTAACCGACCACCGGCCAGCGGACTCCAGATAAACGCGCCTACGTTCTGATCGATCCCGAGCGGCATCAGCTCCCACTCATATTCCCGGTTTACCAGCGAGTAGTAGACCTGATGAGCAACGTAGCGATTCCAGCCGTATTTTTCCGAGACAGCCAGCGATTTCATCAGATGCCAGCCCGAGAAATTAGAACAGGCAATGTAGCGCACCTTGCCGCTCTGTACCAGATCGTCCAGCGTACGCAGCGTTTCTTCAACCGGCGTGTTTCCATCGAAGCCGTGCATATGATAAATGTCAATATGATCTGTGTTCAGGCGTTTCAGGCTGGCTTCACATTGTTTGAGCAAATGAAACCGCGATGAGCCCTGATTATTAGGTCCCTGGCCAAATGTAAACGTGGCTTTAGTCGAAATGAGCACGTTGTCGCGCTTACCCTGAATGGCTTTACCCAGAATTTCCTCCGAAGCCCCATCCGAATAAATGTCGGCCGTGTCGAACAGATTGACGCCCGCATCCAGACAGAGATCGACCAAGCGGGTCGCTTCGTCTACCTGCGTATTACCCCAGGCTTTAAAAAAATCGCCTTGTCCGCCAAACGTAGCGGTCCCAAAACTCAGTACCGGAACAAATAGTCCTGACGCACCCAATTGTCTGTATTCCATAGTTCTTTACGTTGATTCTGCCCGGAAAGCTTTCTCCGACAAAGTTTAAAAACGTTCAATGGGTGCTAAGTTCAAAAAGAACGTTAAAACCAATGCTACGTCCTGCTATTTCCAAAAATCGCCCACTCCACCGTCTTTACCCAAAAATGGATCGGTGGTTGGGATGGGCACAGCGGCTATGTTCTTGTCGGCCTGCGGGCGCTCGCCGGGCTCACCCCGTAACGTATCATAACTCCGCCCGTCGGGATAAGCGCCTACCACCCCAAAATCAGCCGATGATTCGAGTTTTTTATGGCCGACGCCAGCGGGAATTACAATAATATCACCGGCCTGAACCCGAACTCTCTGTCCCTTTTCTCCACCTAATTGCAGGAGTGCCGAACCGCTGTAAATCCCCAGAACTTCGTGCGTTGTGCTATGATAATGATGATACGAAAAGACGCCATTCCGCCAGGAATTAGTCCAGTTGTTAGCCGCAAAATGCTCTTCCATCCCTAATGCACCTGCTGAACCCGTTGCCTGAAACGCTTTTTTGTAGAGCAGTAGCGGGTATTTGTTGTTGGGAATTTTACCGTCGTCTTTGAATAAAAACGTTTCGGGTTCGGTGTCGTTTTGGGTCATGGCTGTAAGCGCTAACAGAACTGGAAGGCCGCCGAGCGAAAGAAATTCGGTTCGGTTCATAAGGTTATGATTTCAAATCCAGATCGGATGTATCGTTGGGTTTCTCAAAGATACTTGTCTTCCCAAAACGGCCAGTGTCTTCGATTGGAATTTCCTGTAGTTTTGAGTTCATCGAAAGCAGAAAAAAGGTGACCAAAAGCAAGATAAAAACCTACAGCGTTGAATCGTTTCGGGAAAGTTATATTCAGACCGAACCACGTATCGATACGTTGCTGAAGCTGGATTTTGGTAAGTTTTTCGTTGTTAAGGTCGACGAACTGATTCGCCTGATCAAACTGCCGGTTCCACCCGTTCGCAGCACCAACCACACATTGATTTACCTCACCGATGGCGAAGCAATCATGACCGTTGGCAGTGAGACCCACAAAATTGTCAAAGACGAGTGTCTGGTGGTTCCGGCAGGGCAGGTTTTTTCGTTCGCCAATCTCGATCTCAATCAGGGCTATCTATGCAACTTCCACAACGACATGATCATCGGTAAATTTGGAAAGGCAGAGCTGCTGAAGGATTTTGACTTTTTGCGCGTATGGGGCAACCCCCGTATTAGTCTGGACGGCCAAACGTCCGACTTTGTCGCGCATCTTTTCCGGCGAATACTACTTGCTTATTCAGAAAATGGATTGACGGACCTGGACATTATTCAATCGTATTTCGTGGCGCTTCTCTGCGAGATCAACCGGGTTTATAAACCAATGTCGTCCAGTACGCAAACGAATGCGGTTACCATTACCAATCGATTTAAGGAACTGCTGTTTTCAACCCTTAAAACCAACCACCGCGTCACTGATTACGCAACTTTACTGAACATTACGCCCAACCATCTAAACAAATCCGTCAGGACCATTATCGGCAAATCGCCGACCAAATGGATTGACGAAGCCATTGTGCTGGAAGCAAAGGTGCTCCTTCACCAGAGCGCTTTATCAATCAGTGACGTAGCAGCTGAAGTCGGTATTTTCGATGCGTCTTATTTTAGCCGTCTATTCAAAAAATACGAAGGTGTTACGCCACTGGCTTTCCGCCAGATGATTGAAAAATCCTAAAATCAGCTTCGTCCATCCTACTCAAAAATCGTTCGTTACGTTGACCTTTGCAGGGCGTAAACAACGTAACGAACATGTATTCGTCACTGCTGTTTTTTCATTCACTTTTCCGCTGGCTTGTCTTAGTGAGTTTATTGTACGCTATCGGCAGAGCGTATCGAGGTTACACTTCTGATGGTGTATTCACCAAAACGGATAATTCCGCCCGGCATTGGACAGCAACCATTGCGCATAGTCAGCTGGTGATCGGCTTTACGTTATACTTCACCAGTCCGATTATCAAGTATTTCTTTGCTAATTTTAAACAGGAAAGTCAACGGATCGACCTGGCCTTTTTTGGCATTATCCACTTCCTGCTCATGCTGACGGCCATTGTTGTCATTACGATTGGCTCAGCGCTGGCAAAACGGAAACCGACCGATAAAGAGAAATTCAGAACGATGCTGGTTTGGTTTTCCATTGCCCTTGGGCTTATTTTCCTGGCCATTCTGTGGCCGTTTTCACCACTTGCAAACAGACCGTATTTCAGACCGTACTAATCATGAAAAATTACTTCGTCACAAACATCGGACGCCTGCGCTTACTCGGTTTACTGGAAGGTATTTCGCTGATCCTGTTAATTGGCATTGCCGTTCCCGCCAAACATCTATTCGATAATCCGGTCCTGGTCAGGTCCATTGGGCCCGTTCATGGTATCTTATTTCTGCTATTCGTTTTCAATACGATAAGCGTTGGCGTAGAGTATAACTGGAAGTTTAAAACCACAACCTGGAAAGTCTTACTGGCCTGTATGGTTCCCTTCGGTACGTTCTACATCGACAAAACGATACTCAGCAAGATCACCCCGGCGGACTAATCGGCCTGAACACGTCTACATACCCCCTCATGATATGTAAGGTATTTTAAATGCACTGTGCTGAGAGTTAAGTGTAACTACAAAATGTTGATTCACCAGCTCGTGCTATAAGCAAGTTATTCACGAATATGTTACGTCCTATCCTAGGTTTATAAATTCCATCTGAGCGGTAAAATGGACAGATGACGAAAAGCAGCGCGCAACGATATGATTCAACGAAGGCTGTTCCAAACGTCCCATTGACTAAGCACCTGGTCACAGCTGTTCGAAACTAACTCGTCAGGCTTATCAACGCAACCGGAGCGTTATCAAAGGGTTCGCACACAACGGAGGAACTTTATCAATCGTTATGCTCAAGAGCAAAAAAATGACTCTGCTGAGCTACTCTCGTTGGCGGATTAAAACATGCTTCAAGCATCTCAAAACCCAGGGGTTCAACCGCACAGACGACCGTAGTTGAAGATCTACACTTCAAAAACGACGGGAAAATCATGTTACTCATCGCAATTGTGGTGATGGCGAATATAATACCCTTAAGGTGACTTTACCGAAGCAGCTGGTCTGCTGGAGCAAAACTGTCCGAAATATGTGAGCTAGTCCATGTCTCTAAAGCTGCTGGGGGAGCCCCCTTTTTCTTCCGAAAAAACCCGGCTGAAGTACCGGGGATTGTCGAAGCCCACCGCATAGGCAACTTCGGCAACACTCAATGATGACTGTTTCAGCAGCGCTCCGGCTTTCTGTAGGCGAAGCGTCCTCAGGTAAGGAATTACTGACGCCGTCATGCCTCGTGCACGGGTGTAAAAAGATAGGGCTTCTTAACGCCCGCGGCAGATGGCTCGAGCACCAAGAACGGGCAGCCCCCCAGCTCATGACCCCGTCGCCGGTACCCTGTCGACGGGGTGATGTCGGTCAGGGTTGGCTTGTCATTGATCCCGTATCCGATTTACTCAGGTCCCCTTTGCTTGTCTGCCCTGGGGCTGACGCAACTAATTTCGCTTGTGAACTCGTCACTGGGTTATCGGTTTTATTTTCCCCAATGAGTGAAACAAATCGACTGCTTCTGTTTCATTTTTTGGCTAAGGTGTGACAAAAATGCATCGGTTTGGGTGAAAAATGCACCTATTTGGGTGAAAAATGCACATACATACGAGGGCATTGGGCTAAACTTGCACCAGCGTTCAGCACCGAAAAATCATCTTTTTTTCACCCCCGTGTTAAAGGCCTTTGAATCTTCCTCTTTTTAACTCTGATCAATCTCTTTGTGCCTGCTTCACCTGGTTGAACCAACTGGTTTTGTCCACTGCCCGTATGGCGGCTCTAGCGTATCCTGCCGACCCATCGGTCTCTTCCAAAGAGCGACAAGGGAAGTAGGCTATGTGGCGGATAGGCCTACCCGCTACCCATTTTGTTTGCTTTCTTTCCCCGTAATCATCTGCCAACTAATCCTCTTATGACGCTTTCTTTACCTTTCTTTACCCACTTTAGAACGGGAGCCTTGAGTCTGCTCGTACTACTGCTCGGCATGGACCTGCTGGCTCAGGCCCAGACCATTCGCTATGTTAAGCCAGCTGCCACGGGCACCGGCGACGGCAGCAGTTGGGCCAACGCCAGCGGCAACCTGCAGGCAATAATCAATGCCAGTGCGGCCACTGATCAGGTCTGGGTAGCGGCCGGTACGTATAAGCCTACCACCAGCACCGACCGCGCCATCAGCTTTTCGATGAAGGACGGGGTCGCTATCTATGGAGGCTTCGCAGGTACCGAGACTGCCCTGAGCCAGCGTCCGGCCATCAACCTGACCACGCCCAGCAGTAGTATACTCAGTGGCGACCTGGGTACCCCAGGCATCATCGCCGACAACAGTTACCACGTCATCAGCAACCCGATAACCCTAATCAATACGGCGGTGCTCGACGGCTTTATCATCACAGGGGGTAATGCCAATGGTGGTAGCTCGGCGGGGGGCGGGATGTTCAACCCGGGTACTGCGAGTGGACCGGGGGCGAGCCCCACAGTGCGTAACTGCTCGTTTCAGGGCAACTCGGCGAGTATCGGCGGGGCCTTCTACATTTATAATGTGGGTAGCAGCGGTAATTCGATGCTCACCAACTGTTCATTTCGGGGTAATTCGGCTACCATATCGGGCGGGGCCGTCTTTAATTATAAATATTCGGGGAGCAATCAGGTGATGCTGACCAACTGTTCGTTTCAGGGCAATTCGGCTGCCACAGCGGGCGGGGCTATCTTCAACGTTGGTGAGACTTTCACCGCCAGGCCGGTGCTGACGAATTGCTCGTTTCAGAACAATTCGGCTTCCCAGGGCGGGGCCGTCTACAATGACGGTACCGGTGTTGGGGGCAATAGTCAGCCGAAACCGAATAACTGCGTACTGTTCGGCAATGGAGAGAGCAATGCCATTCGTAATTCCGCGAACTCCTACGTGGAGGCCACATGCTCGTTATTCGAGACCGGTGCCGCGTTTACTCCTGCTTTCACCACTAATGCTTATTATAATGTGGGTGGCGTAACGGTCAATCCCTTTGTTAGTACCAGTTCGGTAGCCCTCAATGCCTGCGCTCCGGCTATCGACAGAGGCTATGACTTTTCATACAATAATATCAATGGTCCCAGTACCGATCTGGCGGGTAATAATCGCTTCTACGGTGGCCGCATCGACATGGGTGCGGTTGAGTTTCAGGGGGCTCCCAGCACGATCACGGTTAGTCCACCCAGCCCGAGCACTGTAACGGTGGGCACCGCCTATAACCAGACGTTTTCTCCTTCGGGCGGCAGTAGTTCCTATTCGCTGCTCAGCGGCAGCCTCCCCCCGGGCATATCGCTGTCTACGTCGGGCGTACTGAGTGGTACCCCCACCCAGGTGGGCAGATTTTCCTTCACGGTGCGGGTTATGGACCAGGTCACCGGCTGTTGGGGCGAGGGTAGTTGCACCCTATGGGTGAGGTCCGACAAACCCATCCGCTACGTTAAAGCGGGTGGTACGGGTAACGGCGATAGCTGGGCCAATGCCAGCGGTGACCTGCAAAGCCAGATCGACCTTCTCGGAACCGAGAAAGTCTGGGTGGCGGCCGGTACGTATAAACCGACTACCGGTACTGACCGCACCATCAGTTTTGCCATGCGACCCGGAGTGGAAATCTACGGGGGGTTTGTGGGCAATGAAACGTCCCTGGGTGCCCGACCGGCCATCAACCCCGTCAAGGGTAACCCCAGCGCGACAATCCTCTCCGGCGACATTGGTGTGGTGGGTAACAACTCAGACAACAGCTACCACGTCATCCTGAATCGCGATGGACTGGGCTCAACCGATATTCTGGATGGTTTTGTCATTACGGGCGGTAATGCCAATGATGTCTATTCTTCTGAGGGGGGAGGAGGCATGGCAAACATATGCCGACGCCCGGCAGGCGTCATGAGCCCCACGGTGCGTAACTGCTTGTTTCAGGGCAATGCGGCTTCCCATGGAGGGGCCATCTATAACGATGCATCGCCGGGGGGATCTAGTAGTGATCCACAGAACTGCAGCCCTATCCTGATCAACTGCGTTTTTCGGGATAATTCAGCGCGAGCGGGCGGGGCGGTCAGCAACAATGCCAGTGGCAGTGCGTTTTTTTGCAGTCCTCAGTTCGACAATTGCCACTTCATCAACAACACGGCTGTTAATGGGGGAGCCATGGAAAACTACAGCAATAATAGTGGCGCGTCCCACTTCAGGCTAACCAACTGCCTGTTTCAGGACAACACGGCTGACATAGCGGGCGGGGCCATCAACCACAGTGCAGATGCGGGAGGGTATTCTTATCCAGAGCTGATCAACTGTTCCTTTCAGGGAAACTCAATTAAGCAGGACACGCGTGACCTTGGCAGGCTTGGCGGGGCTATTTATTTATCAGCGTCAGGAGGGTCAATCAACGCTAAGTTGACCAACTGCTCTTTTCAGGCGAATACGGCGGCAAACCTGGGTGGAGCGATATACGCCTATAGTCAGGCAAGACAAGGTTTTCTGTATAGCTTCTGCGACGTAACCCTGCTTAGTTGTGTCGTGTTTGGTAATGGGGGAGCCAAAACGTTTGCCGCCGGGAGTACAGGAGGGCAATATGTTTTCGACATTATCCGGGTCCGTAACAGCCTGATTGAGTCCTCCGCAACGAACTACTATCCCGAAGGTGTAGAAGGTACATTAAACACCATCACAACCAGTACCTCCCCGTTTGCCAGCCCCAACAGCCCTGCATTAGCGGCCAACTCCCCCGCCGTCAACGCGGGCTACAGCAGTGTTCAGGGGACGGACGTAGCGGGCAACCCCCGTATTGTTGGCTGCCGGATCGATATGGGTGCCTATGAGCTTCAGTATGATCCCACCGTAGCCATCACCGCTCAACCGGCTGCCAGCTCAGTGGTGTGCGGGAGGGCATCCGTGTCGGTACCAGTCAGCGTGAGCGGTACATACCTGACCTACCAATGGTACAAAGACAGCTTTGCCAACCCCGTTACGGGCCAGACATCGGCTACCCTTAGCCTGATCAATGTACAACCGGCCGATGCCGGCAGTTATTCGCTGGTGGTGACGGGGAGCTGCAATTCACTCACCTCAACGGCCTTCAACCTGACGGTGAATCAACCGACCGTCAGCGTCAGTCCCGGCTCGGCCACCATCTGTCAGGGTAAGTCCGTGCTACTGACCGCCAGCGGAGCCAGCTCCTACACCTGGAGCAACAGTACGACGGGTAATACACTAACCGCCACTACGGCCGGTACGTATTCGGTGACGGGCGTGGATGGCAATGGTTGTACCAACTCCACCACGGCTGTCGTAACGGAAAACAAACCGACCATCAGCATCAGTCCCGGATCGGCTACTATCTGTCAGGGTAAATCGATCTTGCTGACCGCCAGCGGAGCCGGCACATACACCTGGAGCAACAATACCACGGATAATACACTGACTGCCACCACGGCCGGTACGTACTCGGTGACGGGTGTGGATGGCAACGGCTGCACCAACACTGCCACGGCCATTATAACGGAAAATAAACCGACTGTTAGCATCAGTCCCAACCCAGCCAGCATCTGTCAGGCTTCATCGGTTTTACTGACCGCCAGCGGAGCCAGCGCATACACCTGGAGCGACAATACCACGGGCAATACGCTGACTGCCACTACGCCCGGTACGTACTCAGTGACGGGCGTGGCGACTAATGGCTGCTTCAACTCCGCCACGGCTATCGTAACGGATACCAGACCGAGCGTCACCATCACGGCCAGCCCATCGGCTACCGTCACACAGGGGGCTGCCATTACCCTCATGGCATCGGGCACGGGAGCCACTTCGTTCAACTGGGTGACGGGCAGCACCAGTAGCTCAATCGTGATCAACCCCACCACCAGCGTTACCTACTCGGTAACGGCCAGGAACGGAGCCAACTGTTCAACCGTGGCGAGTCTGGCCATCACCGTTACGCCCATTAGTTGCGGCCCGGTTATTTATGTGACTCAAACCGGGAGCGGGCAACGCGACGGCAGCAGTTGGGCCAATGCGCTCGGAAGCAGTCAACTTCAGTTTGGGATCAACGCGGCCGCCAGTTGCGGGAATAGCGGGCAGGTTTGGGTGGCTGCCGGGACGTATAAACCAACTACCGGGAGTGACCGCAATGCCAGCTTTGCCCTGAGAAATGGGGTAACTATTTACGGCGGTTTTGCGGGCAATGAAACGGCCCTGACCGATCGTCCAGCCCTCAATCCCGTGACAGGCCAACCCGCCATCACAACGCTCAGTGGGGATATCGGTACGGTGGGCAATACCAGCGACAACAGTTTTCGGGTCATCAGCAATCCGGCGAGCTTGAGCCTGACCACAACGGCGGTACTGGATGGGTTTGTGATTACTGGCGGGGCCGGTGGCAGTCTGGGGGGCGGAATGTTCAACGAGGGCAGCAGCCCCACTCTGCGCAACTGTAGCTTTGTGTCGAATGCCGTATCGGTGACCAGCACCTCCACCAGCCGGGGCGGGGCCATCTACAACGGCAATGGCAGCAGCCCACAGCTGACCAACTGTCAGTTTGAGGGCAATTCGGTTTCGGGGGCAAATGGCCAATTCAGCTACGGTGGGGCGATCAGTAATTTCACCAACAGTAGCCCGCTTCTGATCAACTGCAATTTCCTGGCTAACTCAGTTTCAGGAAGTTCCAGTAACTTCGGTGGAGCGATGGCCAATAACGTCAACAGCAACCCGCAGTTGATTAACTGTAGTTTTGTTACGAACTCGGCTATGGGCGGCACCAACACCCGGGGCGGAGCCATCAATAACGGCGCCAGCAACCCGCAATTGATTAACTGTAGTTTTCTGAATAATTCGGTTTCGGGAGGGACTACGACCAACCAGGGTGGAGCGATCGCCAACAACACCAGTATCGCGCAACTCACCAATTGTGTGCTGTTTGGCAACGGCGGGAGCAATACATTCTACAACGTGAGCAGCCCAACGGTCGCGTCCGTCACAACGACCTACAGTTTGTTCGACAACACGGTAACGGGCTACACGTCTGATCCTACCAACCTCACGGCGAGCACCTCCCCTTTTGTGAGTGCTACCGATACCCAGTTAGCGGCCGGTTCCCAGGCCATTAACAAGGGCAGCACGACCGCTTACACCGCTGTCAGTGGCCCTCCTACTGATCTGGCAGGCAATGTGCGGATTCAGAATGGTATCATTGATATGGGGGCCTATGAACGGGCGCTGCCCCCCGATCTGACCCTGTTGCTCTATGCCCGACCGACCCTGGTTTACGGCTCCGCTCCCTTCAGCGTGGTGGTGGATGTGGTGGAAACCAATGGGGTGGTCAGTAGTGGCCTCATTACGGTCAAAATTACCAAAGATGCCCGCATAAGCCTGAGTCTGAATGAGGCCTTAACCAGCGTAGAGGGACGTAGTGTGCAGAATGGGAGCTGGACGTTGAGTAGCGATGCGGCTTACTACATCCTCACCACTACTCAGTCGATTGGAGGTGGCGACAGGCTGAGCATTGGCTTAACGGGTCAGCTCAGGGCGGGCAGCACCACGGGCATGGTCAACTGCAGTGCGACGGTGTTGGGTGGGGGTGAGACGCGTACCAACAACAACACTGACGCCGATAAGGTCGAGTATTTCCAGCAGTGAGCCCTGGCCTAGTCGTCACAGTGGCCCCTCCCTAGTATACCCTCGATCGAGGGCTTACTAGTACGTCTGGATAGGTAGTAGGATACTGATTTGTCCAGACGTACTAGTAAGCCCATTTGCCTCCATCCTCGGGTAAAGCTAAAATAGAATTTCTTTTACGATTGGTTGCTGCTATCCCTTAGTGTAATGATTCGTCAAGTAACGTTTCTCAAGTAAGAAATAATTACAAATTCGTATTACAAACAAAGGCTGTCGGTACAGCTACTGACAGACTACCTTTGGCAAGATCAATTCCGATGTGGGTTTCAGAACCCAGGCATTGATTAAAGGGAAATGACACCATGAAATTTTAAACTCTTATTATATAGGCTGTTTATGATTTACAAAAAAGTCAAGAAGTGGGTGGGGTTTTGTCATTCCGACGTAGGAGGAATCTTCGGTAAAGCGTAAATCTGGCTTTGCTACCGAAGATTCCTCCTGCGTCGGAATGACAAAACCCCGTCAAAAGAAAAATCCTAAACAGGTTCATATAAACGGGATACAATCGACAATTGAACTGTGGCACCGGTCATCCGGCCAAGCTTTAACATTCACCAGCAGGAGTCGAAACGTTTACTTCAGGTTTCACTAAGAAAAACCAGACTTACTCCGCTGGCAACTCGCCGTTCGGTACTGCCTTAAAATCGTATTTATTTAAATACTTGACAAAAAACAAGCTGGGCTTTGCCCTACTTGAGCGTATTTAACAAAGGAGAATTCCGGAAAGCCTGCCTTTGCTAACCAGCAGTCGATTATGCTCTCGCTGACGCTCAACCATGACCCGTAAAAGGATTCAACTACTCGTTCTTTTTTTCTTGCCTCTATTAACCCTGGCCCAAACCAAACCCGATCAGCCGTTTTCCATCAAAGGCGTGCTGGCCGATGAACAGAACAAGCCTATACCTTTCGGGAACGTAGCGTTGTACCAGAAATCGGATTCAGTTTTGGTAACGGGAGCGATTTCCGATGAAACCGGTACGTTTGAGATACGTAGCAAATCTGGTCTTTTCTTCTTAAAAATCAGCGTTTTGGGCTATCAGGAGAGACGCGTGGCTACCGTCCGCGTGGCTGACCAGCCTCTCGATCTGGGGAAGTTAGTGCTCAAAGCCAGTTCGAAGCGGTTGGAAGAAGTCGTCGTGAAAGGCGAACGGAGTCAGATGGAACTGGCGCTGGATAAAAAAATATTCAACGTCGGGAAAGACCTGGCCAATGCTGGCGGAACCGCTTCCGACATTCTGAGCAACGTACCGTCAGTGGCGGTCGATGCCGAAGGGAATGTCAGTCTTCGCGGTAGTAATAGCGTCCGGATTCTGATCGATGGAAAGCCATCGGGGCTAGTCAGTTTTAAAGGTGGGGCCGGTTTACAACAGTTACAGGGGAGCGCCATCGAACGCGTTGAGGTCATCACCAACCCGTCCGCCCGTTACGAAGCCGAGGGTATGGGCGGCATCATCAACATCGTTCTGAAAAAAGAACACAAAGAAGGCATCAATGGCTCGTTCGACGTCATTACGGGTTATCCGACCAACTTTGGTCTGGCCGCCAACGTGAACTACCGCCGAAAAAATCTGAACTTCTTTATCAACTATACAAACTCGTTTCGGAATACACCGGGCCGAAGTTCGCTCTATCAGGAGGTATACCGGAATGACACTACTTTTCTTACGCAGCAAAATTCGAACAGTAGCCTGAAAGGGATCAATAACAGCGCCCGCGCTGGCCTCGACTACTTCTTCAGTCCGAAAAGCATTCTGACGGCTTCGTACACCTGGCGACTGAGCAAGGGCAAACGGTTCGCCGACATTACGTATCGTGACTATCAGTTTTCGGTAAACAACCCAAGAGGCATTACGACCCGCACGCAGGACGAAACCGAAACCGAGCCGAATTCGGAGTATGCGCTCACTTACAAACGAACGTTCGCCCGGGAAGGACACGAATTCACCGCCGACCTGCGCTACCTCGACAACTGGGAAAGCTCCGATCAGTATTTTACCCAGCAGACGTATCAACCCGACGGTCGGACGTTGACGGCACCATCCATCTTACAGCGCTCACTCAACGACGAAACCGAAAAGCAATTTCTAGTTCAGGCCGATTACGTCCGCCCCTTCAGCAAGAACGGTAAGCTGGAAGCTGGATTACGCAGCAGCACACGCGACATGACCAACGATTTTTCGGTTACGCAGCAGGGGGGCGATGGTAGCTGGGTACCCTTACCCGGCCTAGTCAACGATTTTCTGTATCAGGAACGGATCAACGCCCTGTATGGCATGGTGGGCAACAAAGTGCGTAAATTCTCGTATCAGGCAGGCCTCCGCGCCGAAAAAACCGACGTAACGACTACGTTGAGACGTACCAACGATGTGAATCCGCGTCATTATTCGAATCTGTTCCCGAGCGTACATGCTACGTATGACCTGCCCCGCCAGCATGCCCTGCAACTCAGCTACAGCCGTCGAATACGCCGACCTACCTATAACGACCTGAGCCCGTTCTCGACGTTTAGCGACAATCGAAATTTCTGGAGCGGCAACCCGAATCTGAATCCCGAATTCACAAATGCATTTGAACTGGGGCACATCAAATATTTCAGCAAAGGGTCGATTAGCTCGTCGGCGTATTATCGACATACGGACAACAAAATTCTGTCGATCCGGCGGGTAAATGAGCAGGGATTTGCGACAACCCGCCCCGAAAATCTGGCGAGTGAAAATTCATTTGGTGCTGAATTTGCCGGTTCGTATTCACCCTATACCTGGTGGAAACTTGATGGTAGCTTTAACTTTTTTCGAGCCGTCACAAACGGAAGCAACCTGGACGTCAATTACCAGAGCGATACGTATAGCTGGTTCACGCGGATGATTTCCCGGTTTAGTCTCCCAAAATCAACGGATATTCAACTGCGGGGTAACTACGAAGCTCCTCAGCAAACGCCCCAGGGCCGCCGGAAATCGCTCGCTACGCTGGACGTATCCGTGAGTAAGGATATGCTCAACAACAACGCTACGTTAACCCTCAACGTGCTCGACGTATTCAATTCGCGTCGTTACCGATCCATCACCGAAGGGCCTAATTTCTATACAGAAAGCAATTCACAGGGGCGGCTGCGGCAGATCAATTTAACGTTCAGTTATCGGTTACGGCAGGCCAAGAAAAAAGTGAAAGAAGGCAGCGAAGGTGAGTTTTAACGACCCGTTTATTTATCTGCGGAAGGGATTTCACGCTATTGACTAAAGCCTTTGCCTCGGAGTTAGGTGTAGGTAAGGTTCGATGAAGATGTAATTTTCAGAAAGTTTCTTAGTAAACTTGAGCCGTATACCTTCTGACCGGACTATGAAGCAACCTATCCACCTCTTTCTATTCTACTTCTTTTTCCTGTCGAGCGTTTCGTTCGCTCAATCATCCGACATACCGCAGGTGCCCGGAACGGTTGTGGCCCATAGTCCGGCTTCATCGGGATTGTATATCGGCTCACCCAGTCTTTGCGTATTGCCCAACGGCGAATATTTGGCCTCCCATGATCTGTTTGGCCCAAAATCAGAAGAGTTTGAGCGGCCCGTTTCCCGTATTTACCGATCACGCGATCAAGGGAAAACGTGGACACCCATTGCCGATATTATTGGCCAGTTCTGGTCGAAGTTGTTCGTTCATCGCGGCAGGCTTTATTTCATGGGAACCGATAAACACCACGGTAATCTGATTATCCGTACGTCTATCGATGGTGGATTAAGTTGGTCTGATCCAGGCAATTCCGAGAACGGGCTGTTACTGAAAGGCGAATATCATTGTGGCCCAATGCCCCTGGTTGAATACAAGGGCCGACTCTGGCGGGCGATGGAAGATGCGATGGGGCCCGTTAAACAATGGGGGAAGCGGTACGGTGCTTTTCTGATGTCGATCCCGATTTATGCCGATCTGATGGACGCCCGCAGCTGGTCCCGAACGAACGTAATGCGGTATGATTCGACCTATCTGAATAACCATTTTGGGGGATGGCTGGAAGGGAACGCGGTTGTAACGCCCACCGGTCAATTGCTGGACGTTCTGCGGGTTGATGACAAATCGACGCTGAATGAAAAAGCCGCGTTGGTAACCATCAGTCCCGACGGCAAAACTGCTACGTTCGATCCGGCAACCGGCTTTATTTTCTTTCCGGGCGGGAGCAAAAAGTTCTGCGTTCGCTATGATCCCAAGACGGAATCCTACTGGACGCTGGCAAACGTCATACCCTCAGACGTACAGGCGTTGAATTCAGGAAAAAACCCCGCGAGTATCCGGAACACGCAGGCGCTGTGCCGTTCGAAGGATTTGCGGCACTGGGATGTCAGGCAGGTTATTCTAACGCATCCGGACGTAGCGAAACACGGTTTTCAGTACGTTGACTGGCAATTCGACGGTCGGGATATGATTTTCTTATCACGTACCGCCTTCGACGATGAAGAAGGGGGCGCCCACAACAACCACGATGCCAATTTCCTGACATTCCACCGAATCAGGAATTTCAGGAAGTTGTAGCACCAGTTCTTGTTCGATGAATAAACAGCTATCGGATGGCTGCTCCCGACTTTATGGCTACTGCCGAGCCGTCTGCCAGAAATACCGAATGCGGAGGTTGATCAAAAAACGGCACAAATGCAGCTCCGTATAGTTTTTCTACGTTGCATAGTACGTCATACGTGTTGACGGGATAAATTGTCCAATGGGGATGGACTACTTCATATTCCGACGTCCGGGTTTCACCACGACGCGTATAACCCCAGTAGTGTTCCGTAATGAATGCTTCTTCACTCTCAGGCACCAACGCATGTCCGGTCCGGTCGGCGCTCACACGGATGTGGTTCCAGTCTGAACCAACTTTCCACTCATAAGCGATATGCTGCGTTTGTTCCTCTACGTTCCAGGTATGACGCATTGGACACGTAGCATAGGGTTCTCCATACAACGTATTGGCAACAAGCGTAATGGCGAGTTTGGGAACCAGTTCTTTAACAAAAACGACCCCGCGTTTCCACCCGGTTTGCGTTTTGCGCCGTACGTAGAACCGGAGATTGAACTCTTCGAATTCGCGGTGGAACGGCACGGATAGCCGCCCGAACATCTTGACGCGTTGGAAATAAAAGCCAACCAGACTGCCGTAACAGACACCATCGAATTCGTCCAGTTCGGTACCGTACGGCGTTAACGGTTCCAGCAACTGCCGATCCAGGGCATAATTCGCGAAGATCAGGTTTCGCCATTCAGCGGTCAGAAACGTAGTGGCCATCCAGACGTATAATGCATTTAAGAGCTAACGATGTCTACTCCAGATAGTTTACGGGCAGTGTTTAAGCGGTATCAGAAACGTTGTTGAGCGTATTGTCACGAATGATTTTTCAAACCCGCTCCGACCTACTTCATCCCGTTTGCACCTGACGGGCGAAACGGTTTGATACGTAGTCATCAATCGGGAAAATCAGCCAACGGTTATGTGTTCTGTTTAGGTAATGACGACTACAGACCATCTGTTTTCCCGGTAAAATCATATTACTTGACAAAGAATCGCTTGTACAATTCACCTTTTCGATGAAAAATCAAAGGCAGTTTTTGCACTTTTTCAATATGAGCGAAACGTTTTATTGGTACATCCCGTTTATTTGCTGAGGAGACAAGGGAGTCATACCCTATCTTTTTATATTGATTATAAATAAATTATAGAAATCATGAACTCATCATACGGTCTAAAAATAGAAAATAAGGCTCAGAATATATGGATTCGTATTTGCACTTTTTCGCGTTTATCTATTCTTAGCTTTATTAGTCGAAATGCGCTGGTTTTCGAGAGCCTGGCTCGCACAGCAACGCCATTCGGCGGTAGCTTACTAGCCAAAAGAGATAGCCAGTAACCTCGCTTCAAACCATCACGACAACCATTTTCGCTTATTTTCTACTGACGGATAACCGGTAAACCAATAGTCGCCTAAGGGTACGTAACAGATTCGGGATTAATTACGATTACTGGAAACCTGTTTACGCTGACAGTGACACTATTGTTTTTAGTCCGTCTTCCAGGATCAGGAGCAACACTTACATACACTTTCAACAAACCTCGCTGGCTTAAGGCCCGAGACTTTCACCAGAATACTCTTCAGCAGTTACCAAACTGATGCAGGGCGTTCGCTACTAACCATCACGATGAAACGTTTTTCAGTAGTATACACTCTTAAGAAGCAATATTATCAGATTTATTGTGCCACTCTCGAAGAGGCCAAAACTGTTCTACAACAAATCACGGGCAGAAAAGACCGTGTTCCCATTGGCATTTACGACGCCAAAACCGAGCTTTTCTCCTGGGAACCCAGGCGGCAAGATCAATACGATCATGCTGATATTGAAGAACAAGGCAAGTTGGGCAACCAAATTATCAGCATTGCTCAGGCATTACGTTACCGGGATAGTGAATGGCAACGAGCTGGTTCGCCAAATCGCCTGAGCTACTTTGCCTAATCTTTCTGGGGAGACCATAAAGTAAATTTTTTTAGATTCTGTGGACTAGACGTGACATTTCAAAAGTCTATTGAGTCTAAAGAGCTACAGAAATAGACATCATTATGCTATATTAGATGTTGCTACGTCAATTAGCGTACGAAGTGTCTATTAATCAAATCTATACAACCTCGATCATCATGCAAACTTATAATCAGGACATTCTAAACGCATCGCATACCATGCTGGCGTATCCGGCCTTTCTGGCTGGCTACCGCACGGTAGATGAAGCGCTGAATGATCGCTTGTTCAGTAATTATATAAGTGCTTTTCTGGATCAGGACGTTGCCCTCACTACGTCTGATTCAGACGACTACGAGAATCAGTTGGCCAGTCTCTTTTCTTCACTGGCGATCAGCGACTCGCTCGATCAATTGTGTTGCGATGGAGCGTCTAAGCTATCGGCTTTTGTGCTCCCAACGTTACGCGAACTGCTGGAAGAAAACCGGGATGTTCGCCGTATTGCCTTTTTACTGGCCGCCTATGGCCATTATTTATCGACAACCACTGACGATAATGGCGTTACGTACGAAATAAATGACCCCAATCTACATCAGGATGATTGGTCCAAGATCAACAGCACCGATGTTGTTTCTTTATTGAGTATTTCGCCACTGGCTTCGGCACGTTTACAAACGTTTTCGTATTTCGTTACGCTGTATAAATCATACAGGGCGCAGATCGCGCAGTTGGGTATTATGGTTCTGCTGAAGCAAATGGCATATCACCGAATGGATATGCGTGCTACGTCGTAAGAAAAGCGAATCCTGTATGACCCCGGTGGGTCATACAGGATCAAAAGCAAGCCCGGAATCAATTCATTTTAAGCTTAAACCTGGCGTCTGACACGGTTATGGCGTCGGTTTTGGCTTGCTTTTTATAGCCGTTGCCCTCCGGGTCGATATCCGAATCGTAGCCGGTTGTTTTGGTAATGACTTTATCTTCCATTTTCGACATTAACCGTCCCATACCCCCAAAAACGGTAGCCGTTCCTTTTTCTTTCCAGTACGTTCCCGCCAGTGTTGAATTGAACGTAGCTTCTAACGACCCGTCGGCAGCTTTCGTTACCGTAATGGTTTCGTTGTTGTTCTGCGACATACCGACGTGGTACTCCATACGTGGCTCTCTTGTTTCTTCGACGTACTTGACAGCTGCCAGACCTTTGTATTTACCCAATTCCTGAATTCGTTTCCAGTTTTCTTTGGTATCGGGCTTGTCAGCGTCCACAATCAGGTACGTCCCCGGTTCTACATTGTCTTTATTATCATAACTGGCCAGCCAAAGACGCATCGACTTGTCGGGCTTGATGGCGTTAGCGGTAACGTACCAGTAGTGACCGAAACGAACACGGCGGGGTTGTGTCGTATAATCCTTACCGTCAATCTTCGCGTTAAACGTATTTTCATTAACAATCTGCCCGAACGCTGTCGTGACAGCCAGCAGTAGGAAAAGGGATAGGCCTGTTTTCATGATACTTTGTGTTTACGCTGGTAAAGGTCGTATCAATTCCAGATTGGTTCTATCGGATACTTATAAACCGGTAAACTTGGTGTATGAATTAGTCAAAAGTGATGATCAGTTGTTGACTCAAACATCAGGTGGCGTTTCCAGGTCTATTTAAGCGACCGAAAATACTGATAGAGCGAGGCCAGTTCTTTCTGGTCGTATTGAGCGGTCATTTTCCAGGGCATGTATTCATTATTAAGCTGGTGGCCGCTGGGCGTCTTGCCGGTACGTAGTGTGGCAATGAATTGCGCCTGCGTCCACTTTCCTACGTTGCCTGTACGAGTCAGGTCAGCCGAAGGCGGAAATCCGGGCGCTGCCGGCTCGCCACCTTTAAACGTGGGTTGATGACAGCCACTGCACGATACCGCCAAGTACTTACCCATAGCGACTCCTTCCACTGTATCTACTTTGGCGACCATCGAGCGGTTGTGGTCAATCTTCTCAACTGACAACAGCGGCATTTTATCGAGATAAGCCATTACGTTAACCACGGGCCCAATTTTATTAGCTGGCAATTCATGATCGACCGAAGGGATTCTATGGCAGTAAGCGATGACAGCGGCCATGTCCTGCTCCGAAAGCATCGTTGTTTCGTGGGAAGGCATGAACAACAGCGGCTTACCTGCCCGACTTACCCCATGACGTAATGCACGTACCCAATCAGTTGTACTATAATCAGCAGGAAGGCCGCCCTTTCCTTTCGTCAGATTAGATGAAGAAAGCCGCCCCAGGGCATCATCTTCGATCATGATTTTTCCACTCAGATTGGTACCATGACAATCCGTACAGCCCTTGATCACAGCCAGATGTTCTCCACGACTTACCGTAGCGCTATCATTCGGAATAGTCAGGGTTTCATTAGTAAACGAATAGGTTTTGTCAATACGTTGGGCAATACTCCGGGCAATGAGAAAGTACCCGGCCAGTAGCAGGAGCACGAGCGTTCCCAGTACAATACCCGTCCATTTGGCTAGTTTACGTAGCATGACTTTTTTGTTGTTTAGTGTGGTGACTTACTGACCGGTAGGGAGATCCCAGAACACGGCCTATAATTTTGTACAAAAGTCCACACCCAAGCGCAGGGAGTACCTACGCAAAACGGATAAAAATCTACGCAAAACGGAATATGGCGACCACGGTTGTAAACTCATGTGAGCTGACGGATTTTGTATCACTCCCCCACCCTCACCAACTAGGACCACCAGCCTCTCGTACGCCAACCGATACGTTCACTTATTTCCATCATCCCAAAGCGGGACAGTTCAAATTCAACAGTACGTTCTTTCCGCATATGCACGTAATGGATATGCGCTGGAATACCGCCGATGACATCGAAATTTTTGATTCGACGCCTTCCGATAACATTCACATCAATTTTCAGCTGAAGGGATTTATGTATTCCCGGTTTCAGGGGTTGACCCATGATCTCGACATGCGCCCTAACCGACATAACCTGATCCACACACCAGAGATAGGCCATGTTAATCAGCTAAAAGGCAACCAGTCGATGGAGTTGTTCCTGATCAGCTTAGATAAGGATTTCTTCGCGTCGCTTATCGGGCAGAATGACCATTGGAGCGAGCGTCTTGTCACGGATCTGCACAATCAACGCTCCTTTTCGGCCGTAACGGGTACGCAAATTATTACCCCCCAAATGCTTTATCTGATCGAGGATATTCGGCATTGTAAAGTCCAGGGGCCCATGCGGAATTTATTGATTCAGTCGAGGATACTGGAACTGTTGGCGCTGGAAATTGAACAGTTCAGTACGGCACCCGTCACTGACGAAACGCTACGTCCGGATGAAGTCGAAAAACTGCATCAGTTGAAGGCCTATTTAGAGGCTAATTTTCTCTCAGAACTATCGCTTGCCCAACTGAGCCGGGTATGCTTGTTGAATGAGTTTAAGGTCAAGAAAGGGTTTAAGCAACTCTTTGGAACAACCGTATTCAATCACATCCGGAAACTGCGGATGGAACATGCCGGTCGGTTGTTACGTAATTGCGCCGTATCCATTGATGACGTAGCGGATGTTCTTGGCTATGAATACGCACAACATTTTTCCATTGCGTTCAAGAAATATACGGGCGTAACGCCATCGCAGTATCAGCGGAACAAGGTTTTAAACTCGGCACTACACTAGCAATTTTCATTCGCTATAATCTGAATAGTACGCTAAGTAATAGTACGCTAAGTAACGATTTTAGCTCCTTCATTTCTTTCGACACCTTCTTACATTGCCCTCCCGTTAAGCAACCTGCTTTTTTAATAGCGTTATAAGAATTCTTTAAATCTTTCTATGCTCTTTATTACGTAGATAGTATATAACTTCTACTCTTATGAAGACGCTAACCACTCTTTTTGATCGTTTTGACCATCTTGATACAAGTATGAACCGCTGGCTGGTTGCTCACAGTATTGCGCTGTTACGTATCGGCATGGGCATCGTTTTTTTAGGTTTCGGTGTATTGAAATTTTTTCCGGGAATTAGCCCAATTGAGGACCTGGCGACCCGCACCACGCATGTACTCACGCTGGGAGTATTGTCAGGACACGACGCAATGGATTTTGTCGCGGGTCTGGAGTGCATTATTGGAATTTGTTTCCTCACGGGCCGCTTTCTGCGCGTAGGTGTCTGGCTCATGGCGGCTCAGATGATCGGTGCCATGTCTCCCCTATTGATCTATCCCGGCGAGCTTTTCATTAAACCGTACTTTGCCCCTACGTTAGCAGCTCAGTACATTATTAAGGACATTATCCTGGTAGCTGCAGGCATGGTTATTGCCTCAACCTGGACGGGCGCACGCATCGTGGCTGAACCAGAGAGTTTCCGAGTCTCGTTACGTAAGCGGATTGCTAAAGTTCATCGTAGTGTACAGCCACAGACTCCAGCAACGGCTTAGACCATAGTCGACTATTTTCATAAAGCTCAGTTCACAGACAAGCCAAATTTTTCGAGAATTAGTGACCGGGCAGGCCCACTACGTATCAAATCAAATGATACGTAGTGGGCCTGCCCGGTTAACAACGAACTGGTACGGTCGAAACAGAAACTGGCCTAAATAGACATACGAAACGTAATGAAATAGGTTTACAAGTCAGCTGTACTTTGTTTACTAAGTCACCACACACCGAAATAAACTAACCGAAGAATAAAAATCTTCCCTGCGGCATCCGCTGAGAATGTATCTTATCTATCATCGAAACTCGGTTATGGATAATCTGGCAAAAGGGCAGTTTTTTGGCCATTCTAGAAATGAGATGGTCGTTAATGGACTAACCGTGGTGCAGTCCGCGTATCATAACCTGACTAGTTGCCCCTGGCATTACCACGAAAATGCGTATTTCGCCTTTACCACCAGCGGCCATTTGCTCGAGACCTATAAACGAAAAGATATTGCACTCAGCGCTGGCTCGCTAACGTATCATTATAGCCAGGAACCACATTGCAATAGCCGGTATTCCCCCTACGTATCAGCCCTTCATGTTGATATCGATGAACGCTGGTTTGACCGCTGCGACCTTCGTCATACCCGACCCGAAGGCTTATGGGAACTGCAATCGCCTGATCTGAAAATCATCTTTGCGCGCTTACTGGCCGAGGCTAAGCAGGGTGGAACCGAGCAAGGTATCGGTACGGAAAGCCTGGTATTGACGGCTTTCAGTAAGATGCTACAACTGCGTGAGTTTTCGGATCATAAGCCAGCCTGGCAGGAAAAAATTAAAGAGCTTCTCTATGCTCATTACGATGAAACCCTCAGCCTGACCAGCATTGCCAGCGAACTTCAGCTTCATCCGGTTTACCTCTGTCAGCAGTTTCCAAAGCTATTCCAGTGTACGTTGAGTGAGTACGTGCGTAAAATCAGGATTGAAAAGGCAACCGAACGACTAATGAACCGTGATCCGATTTCGCTTACCTCGCTGGCCTACGCTTGTGGTTTTTCGGATCAGAGTCATTTTATCCGTCTTTTCAAAAAACATACCGGACTCATCCCACTGGCTTTTCGCAAACTGGTTCAGTAAAAGAGGCTACCCCCTTAATTCTGTTCTATTTTCAGTTCGTGATGGTGGCAATTTCGGTCCAGGAAAGCAATCAATTCACCTTCACCAATCTGCTAAAATCATGAATAGAAACCGATTTATAGCTGCCCTCTCCACGCTGGCAGCTGCACCTTCCCTGGCCTTTTCCGGGTTAAAAAAAACGTTTCAAATGAGCAAAGGATTTAAAATTAATGCGGGAGAAGGCCGCAAACACGGCCACATCAAACTCAAAGGAGTTAACGCAAACGTACTGGATGTGAAAATTTCGGGTACGGATACCGATGGCGGTTTAGCAATTTTTGAACAGACCTCGCTCTCGCCGGGACGAGGGACGCCGTTGCACGTGCACCCCTCGCAGGATGAAGTTTTTTACGTACTGGAAGGAGCTTATTATTTTCAGGTGGGTGACGAAAAATACCACTTGAAAACAGGAGACAGTATTTTTCTGCCCCGCAAAGTACCTCATGCCTGGACCCAGGTGGCTGAAAAAGGTAAAATGATGGTCGTTTTGCAACCGGCTGGTAAGCTGGAGTATTTCTTTGTCACCATGGCGGGTATGGATCATGAGCCCACGAAAGAAGAACTGGCCAAAGTATTCAGTGATAACGAGATGCAGGTAGTGGGTCCGCCACTAAAAATTGAATAGGCGATTTAGGAAGTACCTGCCTGCTTTTAACAAAGTGGACTACGGACAGCGCAGCAATAAAGTACGTTAAAACCGATTAGCTGTTTTGCATAATGGTGGTACGTTCTTCAGGGGCAATTTCTGATTAAAGTAGGTGACGAAATTCACCAGGCCAAAGCGGGTGACAGTGTTTTCGGTCCAGGGAAGGTGCCGCACAGTTTTGCGAAAGTGGGCAAAGGAGAAGGTCGACTGTTAATGTTCTTTCAACCGGCGGGTAAAATGGAAGAGTTTTTTAAGAAGCTTAGCGAAGGGGTGGCTAAAAACATGTCGGAAGCCGAGCAGGATAAAATCAGGGAAGAACACGGCTTCAAACGGGTAGTCCCGCCAATCAAAAATTTCAAGAAATGGTAAGCCTGTTGGGTAGCTACCTTTTCCGAGGCCATAAATGCTCTGGGTGTAAAATAGGTTTAAAAGCCATTTTTTGTCATTCCGACGCAGGAGGAATCTCAAACTTCCATAATAGGCGGCTTTGAGATTCCTCCTGCGTCGGAATGACAAAAATGGTTTCCTCATGACTCAAGCACCCAGCATTTAGCTTGTTAATAACGCAATCGCCCCACTACGTATCAACCTGTTTTGATACGTAGTGGGGCGGCTGTCTCAATTATAGATAAAATTTACTGCACCGAAGGCGACAGCTTTGTATACGTTAACTTACTGATTGACGTACCAGTCGCTGATTTGATGGACAGTTTCGTCAAAGGCTGATTCGGAAAAAAGATGCCCGTCATGACGCTGAGTCCGTCGTCGGCAAATAGCTCGGCGGATGCCACATCGATAAACAGCGTTAGCGAAATGGTTTTGTCGGTCGATAAACGTGGCGCTGTCATTCGTTTCCCGAAATCTTTCTCAAAATCCGTTTTCCCCGATTTCGTCCGGTCAATGTAATACGTATTGGCGCTTTTGTCGTAGCCGATAACCAGTTCGTTACCCTGCTCATTGGCAAGTACCACGGAGAAATCATTGGTGGCCGGTGCCGACAGGGTCAGCTTAAACGTGTCGTACTTTCCGCCGGTTTTGGCCGTTAGATCAGAACTGCCTTTTACGTCTACATTCGTCAGCGACGTTATTTTGCCGTCCAGTACGTCCAGTTCTTTTATCGGCGTTGACGTTAAGTACAACTCTTTGTTCGCTTCTTTCAGACCAAGTTCACGTGGTATGGTTGTAGCTCCGCGCCACTTCGGCGTAGGAACATCACGAGCGTACTGCCAGTTATTCATCCAGCCCATTAGAACGACCCGATTACCGGTGTTCGAGAACGTAACGCCCGCGTAGTTGTCTGTCCCGTAGTCCATCCATTTGGTTTGTTTGGAATACGCGTTGAAGTTTTTTCCATCGAAATCGCCCAGGAAATACTGCGCAGCTGATCCTTTATTCGGTCCGCCAGGATTGATGTTCACGATTAACACCCATACGTCTTTCCCATTGTGTTTCAGCGGAAACAGATCCGGGCACTCCCAAACGCCCCCGTGAGCACCCGCGTCGCTGCCGAAATCGCTTTCCCTAGCCCATTTTTTCAGATCGGGCGAGGAGTAGAACGTAACGCGATCTTTCGTTGCCAGGGTCATGATCCATTTTTTCTGAGGCTCATACCAGCGCACTTTCGGATCGCGAAAATCAGTGATACCCGGATTCTTTAGCACTGGGTTTCCAGCGTATTTAGTCCACGTTTTTCCCTCATCAAGGCTATATGCCAGACTTTGATACTGAACCTGTTCCGGCTGGGTTTTCTCTAGTTTAGAATTATGGTGCGTGAAAATGGCGACCAACGGAACCTGGCCGTTTTTGCCAAAACCCGACGTATTATTTACATCGACAACCGCACTACCCGAGAAAATATACCCCAAACTATCGGGATACAACGCAATGGGTTGCTCCTGCCAATGCACCATATCCTTGCTGGTTGCGTGAATCCAGTGCATAGGTCCCCAGACCGAACTCTCCGGGTGGTACTGACAGAACAAATGATACGTCCCTTTGTAATAGACCATCCCGTTCGGGTCGTTGATCCAGTGGGCTTTGGGCGAAAAGTGAAACTGAGGCCGGTATCGTTCCGACTGTGCATCGGCCTGACTGGCCTGCCCGAATGAATACTGCACAACAAAAGCCAGCAGGATAATCGATAAGCGTAATTTTTTCATAAGACGTAGCGTAAGAAATTCAGGGATTAGAAAGATAAAGTAGGGGATCGTTACTATGACTAGTCGCCCCCTACTCTAAACTGTACTACCAACCTAATAGGTACTTTCTAATAGTTGGACAAATTCAATTAAAAGCCGACATTTTGCTTGTAAAGTCCTTTCGTAAAGTTGATTTCCCGCTGCGGGATGGGCAAATATTCGTCGCGGGCAGCGGTGAACTTAGCCCCACTCAGATGAGAACGTCTGGTTTTCTCTTTGGTTATGTATGCGTTCAGCGTTTCGGCCGCAATGCCCCAGCGAACCAGATCGAAGAAGCGCGGACTTTCGGTAGCGAACTCCAGGCGACGTTCGAATTGCAGCGCTTTCCGGGCGTAAGCCTGTGTCCAGTTGGCAGCCGTATACGGCTTGATTAGGTAGTTAGAGGCCGCAGTACCATCGGCCTTTTTCGTGCGACCCGTACTCACGGCGGCTCTGGCCCGGATCTGGTTGATGAGTGGCAACGCCAATGCCTGCTGGCCCAATTCGATATAGGCTTCAGCCTGGAAAAGCAATACGTCGGCATACCGGATGATGTCGATATTCTTCGAAACACCCATAAACGGTCCTTGCTTTTTGTAGGATGAACTGGTCGCCAGCTGCTGCGATTTCATTGCCTGGAAATTCCCATAAACGCCCGGATCACGTACCCAGCTACTGCTGAACGGCGATGCCGCATTGTATTTGTAGGGGTGACCATCAATGCCGATGGTATGATCAACGCGCGGATCGACCGTAGCGGTTTTGAAGTCGATAACAGCATCGTTGAACGTATCAAATTTGGGTAATCCGTTCGCGTCTGTTCCGAATGCGTTGGCCAGATTCTGGCTGGGCTGGTGGAAGCCGCAGCAACCGTATTGTGGAGCGCCGTGCGGGTAATTCAACCCATCTTCAAAATTGAGTCGGCCTACAGTTGTTCCATCATTGATCGAGTATTGAACCGCGAAGACCGATTCAACGCCGTTGTCATATTCCGGCAGGAAGTTCTCAGCGAAATCGGGTTGCAGACTATATTTTCCTGAACTGATAACTGCCTGAGTCAACGTAACAACCTGCTGCAGTTTGTCTTTATTGATGGTCGTAACCTTGTTATTATCGTCCTGCTCATACGCCTGATACAGCCGAAGTTTAGCCAGATAGGCAGACGCCGACAGTTTATTGGCCCGGCCAACCTGTGACTGCGAAACGGGTAGATTATCGACCGCAAACTGAAAGTCCGTAGCGATTTTATCCCACAACTGATCATTCGTAAACTCCCGGTTCGACTTTGTCAGGATCTGTTCATTTGTCAGCGTTTCATCGATGTAGGGAACAAACTTGAACAGCATTTTCAGCATAAAGTGCGCATGCCCCCGGAGGAAACGTAACTCAGCCTGACGGGTTTTCTTTAACGGAAAAGCTGCATCGGTCAGATCATTGATCGAACGTAACGCTACGTTCGCCCGGGAGATGGCTTTGTAATAATTTTCCCAGGTATAGGGATGGTAGAAACCACCGCCCTGCTGCGGCTGCGTCAGGTTATGCTGCTCATAGAAGTTGATATCTTCCAGATCGGAAACTCCGCCCCCACCTTTGTAGGCATCGTCGGACCGGACACTGCCGTACACCCACATACTGGCAATTGGCCCAATCATTTCGCCGTTCCCCAGCGACGCGTAGGCGGCTGTTACCAGCGCATCGGCATTATCGGCACTCTTTATATTATCGGCCGAGAGTGTTCCCTGCGGCTGATAATCCAGAAACTCTTTGCAGGATGTGAGTAAACCGCCACCTGCTATCAGAAGCAATGAAACCAGAATTTTATTTTTCATGATCGTAAGTCTTGGTCTTAGAAGGAAACATTTAAACCGAACGTGATCGTGCGTGGCACCGGAACCGTATTGACATCAATCCGCTCAGGATCGGGTCCCAGGAAATTCTTGTTTTTCAGCCAGAATACGTTCTCTGCCATTAGATACAGACGCAGGCTCGTCATGCCGATTTTACCAACCATATCCCGTGGGAACGTATAGCCTAACTGGACGTTCCGAAGCTTGAAATAGGCCGTACTGACGTTGAAATAATCCGACGAACGGGTTTCGTTGTTTCCATCAGCCAGCGTAAGCGCCGGAATACGGGATGACGTGTTCTGCGGTGTCCAGGCCCCAAATACGCCCGGTCCTACGTTTTCGCGACCACGGATGAAATTGTTGTAGAACGTATACGGATCAAAGCCCGTCCGGCTGGCTATGCCCGAACCGAAGATCGAAAGGTCGAAATTTTTATAGCCAAATTCGGCACGAACACCGTATTCAAGACCCGGTAATGTTGTTCCGAAAAACTCCTGATCGAGCGCGTCGATTTTACCATCGCCATTCAGGTCACGGTACCGAATCCGGCCCGGCGCTGCGCCCACCTGTGCTGCGTGTTTCGTCACCTCTTCCTGGCTCTGAAAAAGGCCATCGGTCCGATAACCGAACAGGTCAAATTGCGAATGACCAATGATCGTCGTTACGGCGTTACCGGCAAAGGCCGACCGCACTTCTTCGGGCAGTACGGTTATTTTATCCCGGAAGCGGGCAAAGTTGGCCGAGACGTTATACCGGAAGTCGCCTTTAGGTTTGCCGTAGTACGTCAGGAGCAATTCGAAGCCTTTGTTAGTTTTCGTCGCGCCGTTCACAAACCGCAACTGACCCTCACCCACCGCTGCCGCAACGGGTGGCTGAATAAGAATATCTTTCGTTGTACGGGTGAAATAATCGAACGAACCTACGAGACTGCCGTTCAGGAAACCAAAATCAAGCCCGACGTTCAGTTCGTCGGTCGTCTCCCATTTCAGGGCCGCGTTTGCACCCTGGGTTTGCACGAAGCCGGATGGCAACGTACCGCTGTTGGTCCCGTTTAAGTCGTAAGCCGTTCCTACATTCCAGTACTGATCAAAGAAGCTGTTGTGTCCGTTAGGCACCTGCGATGCAAGCGTACCGTAGCGGGGCTCGAACAGACCAAACCGGGCCAGATCACCAATATCCTGGTTACCAATCCGACCGACACCCGCCCGCAGTTTCAGGTTGCTGATGGCCTTCACGTTCTGCATGAACGCTTCCTTATCAATCCGCCAGCCGACGGAAGCCGCCGGGAAGAAGCCATACCGGTTATCGGTACCGAATCGCGAGGAACCATCCCGACGTAGCGTTAGTGCGGCCAGATAGCGGTCGCCAAAGCCGTAATCGATTCGGGCAAACTGCGATAGCAACCGGCTTCCGGTCGATGTACCCGTACTGCTGGCATTGCCCGAAGCAGCACTCAGCACAAAGTAATCTTCGGTCTGTACGGCGAAATTTTCGCGGTACGACACGACGTTATCCAGGTTATCTTTGATGGATTCAACCCCCGCCAGCACATTGAATCGGTGCTGCCCCAGTTCGAAATTGTACCGTAACGTATTGGTCCAGGTCAGACTAAGGAATTGGTTGGTATTGAGTGTCAGACTATTCAGCGAACGGGCAATAAACCCGTTTTGGAACGACTGCTCAATATTTTTGTTAGAAAAACCAGCGTTGTCCATCCCCAGCGACGACCGGAAAATCAGACCCCGAATTGGTTCGATCTCCGTGAAGACATTTCCGAACACAAATGTCCGGCGGATTTTATCCCAGCGGTTGATGTACTGCATAAACACTGGGTTGTTTCGGTCCGAGTAACCTGATCCAATAGGTCCGGCATAATCACCCGTTTTAGTGTAGACCGGAATGGTTGGCGCTAACGTAACGGCCAGGCCCGGCGTAGGCGCTCCCCCAAGGTCAGTTGTAACGGGGGTTTCGCGGGAAGCTGTCATTTGCAAATTAACCCCGAATTTTACCCGGTTATCAGCCAGGCTCGTTAGCCCATTCACGCGACCCGTAATCCGGTTGTAGTCGGTGAACCGGACCATGCCTTTGGTATTGAGATAACTCAGGTTGACCAGAATCGACGAGCTTTTGGTGCCGCCCGAAATGGTTAGGTCGTTGTTTGTTACGTAGCCAGTCTGGTACAGCTCTTTCTGCCAGTCTGTGTCACCAGCCGGTACGTTCTGATTGCCGCCAACGAAGGGCTGCACCGTTACGTTGTTGAGTACCGGATTGCTGAAATTTTTATTCCAGTCGAAGTTGTAGATTTCGCCGTAGGCCGAAGCCGGATCAGCACCATCATTGACCGATGCCTGCCAGAGCGCCCGCCCCCGATCAACGGCGTTCAGCATTTTGAACCGCTCGGGTTTTTCTGACTGGGATGAAATACTGGTGTTGAACTGAACATTCAGCTTTCCATCCGTATTGTAGCCGTTTTTGGTCGTGACGATAATCACCCCGTTCGACGCCCGCGCTCCGTAAATAGAGGCCGACGACGCATCTTTCAGCACCTGAATGGATTGAATGGCCGTTGAATTCAAACTTTGAAATACGAATGGCCGCTTGGTCGGCACCCCGTCAATAATGTACAGCGGATCGTTGTTCCCCAACGTATTAGCGCCCCGGATCAGAACCCGACTGGATTCACCAGAAGGCGTACCCGATTTCTCGACGTACAAACCCGGTACCCGCCCCTGCAATGCCTGCATGGGGTTACCCGAACTAGTCGCTTTCGTAGCCGCTACGTCCACAATGGCTACCGCTCCCGTTAAGTCCTGACGGCGGGCCGTCGTGTAACCCAGCACAACGACTTCGGCCAGTTGACCACCTTCGGCCAGTAAAACCGTTATGTTGTTCGTATTAGCCACTGATACGTCCTGTGTCGCGTAGCCAATAAACGATACCGTAACGCCCGTAGCGCTTTGCGGCACCGATATGGTAAACTTCCCCGTAGCATCGGCTACAGTACCCGTCGTCGTTCCCGGAATGATAATGCTGGCTCCGGGGAGGGCGTCCTTCGTTTTCGAATCGAGAACGCTCCCCGTAATTGTGCGTTGCTGGGCGAGTGCTAACGTAGCGGTTAGCAACAGAGCGACCAGCGTAAACAGGTAATTTTTCTTACGCATTTTGTTGTTGGATTTAAGAGGTACATAGGTTGAAAGAGCGGTCATGCATCAATCAGATCACTTCGGTACGCAGGATTTTCTCCACAATCGTTTCCGCCGTGAACGTAGGGGTTGCGCCCCGTTGCGTAGCGACATACGCGCCGGTCGCACAGGCAAATTCGAGGGTATTCTGTGGGGTTGCCCCCTGTAAGGTTTTGTAGAGAAAAGCCGCCAGAAACGCATCGCCACTGCCGATGGTATCTTCAACGTCGACCGGGAAACCCGCCTGTTGCACGAAGCCGGTTTTGTCCAGCAAGGCCGCGCCTTTTTCGCCCAGTGTTACGCAGAGCGTTTCCAGACTATAGCGTTCCCGCAATTTCTCCATCGCCTGACGTAGCTCGTTTTCATGGCCATACCAGTCTGACAATTCAACCAGTTCGTGTTCGTTCAACTTGGCAATGTCGGCCTGGTGCAGCAGTTCTTCGACCGTAGTACGCTCATAATGCGGAGCCCGAAGGTTCACATCGAATACTTTCCGACGAGCCACGGCCAGCAGTGCCGTCAGCGTTTCGTGCGTCATCTGGCTACGTGCGGCTAAGCTGCCGTAAACAAACAGATCGCTATTTTGTACGGCATCGATTAGATTCGGTTCGAGGTGAATGTAATCCCAGGCAACGGGCTGAACAATCTTGTACGTGACCTCATTCGTATCCGAGACATTGGCTTTGGCAACGCCCGTTAAATGGCTCTGACCAATCTGAACCAGATCGAGCGGGAGCCCTTTTTGTTCCAGAAACTGGATTAGTTCACGGCCCAGGTCATCGGTACCCACGCGGCTGATCATCTGGGCGTTGATGCCGAAATTGCGAAGGTCAGCCGCTACGTTCATGGGAGCGCCACCGGCTTGTTTGCTGGTTGGCAGTACGTCCCAGAGAATTTCGCCGAAACAGGTGATGGTTTGTGTCATAATCTTTGGATTGTCATTATGTGGTCATTCGCTTCGCGGCATTAGTTGTCATTGATCGCTATTCGTAGCCATGTATTGTTCAGCAATCAATGACAACTCATGACCACCAATGACTAATTATCAGTGAACGACGAATGTCCGTTCGATTTGCTCTAAGCTGGTGCCTTTGGTTTCGGGCATGAGTCGTACGACAAACAGGAGTTGCAGCACCATCATGATGGTGAAAAAGAGGAAGGTATTTCCTCCACCGAAATGCTCGGCCAGATACGGGAACGTGAACGTAATGATGGCGGCCATGAACCAGTGCGTGAAGCTGCCAAGTGCCTGTCCGCTGGCCCGGACCTCATTCGGAAAAATCTCGGAAATGAATACCCAGATGACTGCCCCCTGCGAGAAACCAAAGAAGGCGATGTAGCCGAACAGCAAAAACGGTACGGTCATCCCGCTAAAATCCTCTACGTAAAAAGCCCGTGCGACCAGTCCTAACGTAACGATCAGCCCCACCGACCCGATTTTCATCAGCGTCCGACGACCGTAGCGGTCAATCAGGTTCATTGAAATCAGCGTAAAGACGAGGTTTATCAGACCAATTCCCGCCGATGACAGCAGTGACGAGCTTTTACCCAGGCCTGTCATTTCAAAAATGCGGGGCGCATAATAAATGATGGCGTTGATGCCCGATACCTGATTGAAGACGGCAAACAGAACCGCCAGCATAATGGGCGTTTTGTATTCTCCCGAAAACAGTCGCGTCGACGCTGTTGTGTGATGATCACTCTGCTGAATAGCGACCAGCGTCTGCTCGGCCGTTTCAGGATCGATCATATTCAACACGTCCAGCGCTTGCGTTGTATCGCCTTTTTTGAGCAACAACCAGCGTGGGCTTTCGGGGATATTGAGAACGGCAATGAGGAAAATCAGTGATGGTAACGCCTGTACGCCCAGCATCCAGCGCCACGGCTCGGCCCCCACGTCGGCCAGGAGAAAATTAGACAGATAGGCAATCAGAATACCAAATACGACATTGAACTGAAACAGACCCACCAGTTTTCCGCGCGATTTAGCGGGCGAAATTTCAGTGATGTACATCGGTGCCGCCACCGACGACGCGCCTACGCCCAGACCGCCCAGAAACCGGAAGACCAGGAAGACGCCCCAGGTGGGAGCCAGCGCCGTTCCAATGGAAGCCGCTAAATACAGAATGGCGATCCAAAACAGCGTTTTCTTTCGGCCCAACCGCTCGGCTGGAATTCCTCCCGACATGGAACCCAGTACGGTACCGATCAACGCGATCGAAACCGTTAAGCCGTGTTCCCACACGTCCAATTTCCAGAGCGATTGTAGGGATTGCTCTACGCCGGAAATAACAGCCGTGTCGAAGCCGAAGAGGAATCCACCCAGAGCGGCCGTGATGGACCAAAAGAAAATACGCTGTTTCTGATTCATAGGTTGACAAAAATGAATCGGGATACGCACGATTCATAGGTCAAACTTACGCTACGTATCAGGAGCAGGCTTTCGGGAATTGTTCAATTAATTACAAATAAAAGCCATTTTACAATTGACTGATAATCAATTAATTATTGAAATATTTATAATTCAGTTTTCAGTTTTGTTACGTTGATTTTCGGTTTTGTTTCATCGTCAGCAGGCTAAAACCGGTATCGTTCAGCCGATAAAAAAGAAAGCAACCCAGATGTCCCGAATCGACTGACGCAAAAACAGTTTTTGTAAACTTATTCTATTGGATTCATCTGGTTATCTTGCCATCGAATGATACCGAACTGCATTGGAAACGGCTACCAATAACTATCCCTTTTTGTCGGGTGGCGGAGAGATGGGTGAACTCACCCGAAACTTCGACTGGTCGAAGACCTCCCTGGGCGCACCCGATCAGTGGCCTATCAGCCTGCGCACTACGTTAGGTATTGTGTTGCACTCAGCCTTCCCTATGTTTCTCTTCTGGGGAAACGATTTAGTCTGCTTCTACAACGATGCTTTCCGGCCAAGTCTGGGCGTTGATGGCAAGCATCCGGCGCTGGGAAAACAAGGCCCGGAGGTATGGGCTGAAATCTGGGACTTTATCGGGCCAATGATCCAGCAGGTGATACGTAGTGGAAAACCGGTTTTCTTCGAAGACCAGCTCGTTCCGTTCTACCGCAATGGTCATATTGAAGACATTTACTGGACCTTTAGCTATAGTCCTGCCTACGACGATACCAGCCAGATAAAGGGCGTTTTTGTTACGTGTACCGAAACCACGAAGTCTGTAAAAGGCCGCCAGGAACTTGAAGAAAGTCAGCGGCAGGTACTGGCTTCGTTCGAACAGTCGCCGATTGGTATTGCCATTATCAGTGAGGATGATCTGATTCTGAAAATGGCGAATCCGTTTTACGGATATCTGGTGGGCCGGAAGCCTGAGGACATTGTTGGAAAGCCACTTTTGGAAGCCATGCCCGAACTGGTCGGACAGGGGTTCGACGACCTGATGCGGTCGGTAATGGCTACCGGCACGCCGTATATTGCCAACGAGGTAGCCGTGGATATGGTCCGTAACAATCAGCTGGAAACCCTTTATGTTGACCTAACTTATCAACCGCAGCGAGAAGCTAATTCCGGGCGAATTTCGGGGGTGCTGGTGGTCGTTATCGACGTAACGCAGCAGGTACAGACTCGAAAAAAGATAGAAGAAAGTGAAGCCAAACAGCGCGCCATTATTGCCGCCGTTCCCGCAGCTATGGTTCTGTTCGTTGGGCGTGAGCTTGTTGTGGAGATGCCCAGCCAGAATTTCATCGACATTATCGACCGGGGCCCAGATGTTACGGGGAAACCCCTGCGCGCGTTGATGCCCGAACTGGAAAGCCAATTATTCCTGGACATTTTAGATAACGTCTATACCTCAGGCCAGCCGTACAACGACTTCGGCACGCAGGTCGATATTGTGCAGCAGGATGGCTCAGTGACCCATAATTTCTTCAATCTGATCTATACGCCCCTCTTCAATGCCGATGGGCAGGTGTATGCTATTCTGAGTATTGCAACCGATGTTACGGACGTAATAAAAGCGAAAAAGGCGCTGGAAGAAGCGAAAGAGTCGTTGCACGGTGCCATTGAACTGGCGGAACTGGCCATGTGGAGTCTCGACATCGAAAAAGGCACCTACTGGTATTCAGCGCGATTTATGAACTGGCTGGGTTTATCCGAAGAGACGAAAAATCTGGATGAAGCTTATAATCCCTTGCCCGACGCGTATCGGCCGATGGTTGTTAACGCGATAGCGGCCACCATTCAACCAGGTTCGTCCGGGCTTTACGAGAACGAACACCCGATTATCAATCGGCTTACGGGTCAGGAACGTATCATTCACGTGCAGGGCCAGGTCGTTTACGACGAAAGTGGAAAACCTGTTACACTAAACGGAACCGCTCAGGATGTTACGCAGCATCGGCAACTTCAGCTGGCGCTGGAGCAGTTAGTCTACCAGCGTACCGAAGAACTGGCAGTCGCGAATGCAACGCTGGCGGCCACGAACGTAGAGCTGCTAGACAGTAATACCGAATACGCTTCTGTCAATGAAGACCTGGAAGAAGCGAATGACTTATTAAAACGATCGAACGAAAATTTACAGCAATTTGCCTACATAGCCAGCCACGATCTGCAGGAGCCTCTGCGTAAAATTCAGCAGTTCGGCGATCTGCTCCGAACACGCTTCGCGCCGTCGTCCAGCGAGGAGTTGGTGTATCTGGAGCGCATGCAGTCGGCCGCCAGCCGCATGTCGACGCTGATTCGGGATTTGTTGAACTTCTCGCGTATTTCGACCCAGCGCGATACAAGTACGGCTGTATCCCTGACTACGGTTCTGCAAACCGTACTGGCCGATTTGGAACTGACCATTCAGGATAGCGGGGCGCAGATAAAAGTCGATACGTTGCCGACCATCTACGGCGATTCTATCCAGTTAGGTCAACTGTTCCAGAATCTGCTAAGTAACGCGCTGAAGTTTCACAAACCTGGTATAGCGCCCCACATTGATGTTACGACCCGCCTGATCGAGACGACAGAGTTACCATCTACCATCAAGCCTACCCGATTGGCAAATCGGTATCATCGCATCGACGTAGTGGATAACGGCGTGGGCTTCGATGAAAAATACCTGGACCGCATTTTTCAGGTTTTTCAGCGGCTGCATGGCAAGAGCGAATTTGCCGGGACCGGTATCGGCCTGGCTATCTGCAAGAAAGTGGCAACGAATCATGGGGGCGATATCACGGCCATTAGTCAGCTAAATCAGGGATCAACCTTTAGTGTCTACTTACCTGCTGAGTAAGGATTGGTTTGTCTGCCTGTAAATAGATTTTTTTGCCCAAGACTCTCCAGGTCAGTAGCTTACCAGCCACTAACCTCAATTTACCATGAACTCACTACATTTCGTTGTTGCTGCGCTGTTTAGTGTAGTGCTAGTGGCTGGCTTTTCGTCTCCACCCGCTACGTACCAGACCCAAAAAACCAGCCTGCCGCCCGATCAGGCGCTCATCAAAAAAGGAGAATATCTAGTCGCCATCATGGGTTGTGGCGATTGCCACTCGCCTAAAATGATGGGGCCGCAGGGGCCCGAGCCTGTTGCCAGTCGATTATTGTCGGGCTACCCTGCCGACCGGCCCGTAGCCGCCCGGAATGCAGACGCGCTAAAAGACTGGGTGCTGTTCAATGGCGACAATACAGCCGCAGCAGGTCCATGGGGCGTTTCTTTCGCGGCTAATCTTACCTCCGACGCAACGGGTATTGGCAACTGGTCTGAAGATCAGTTCAAGCGGGCGCTAACGCAGGGCAAATACAAAGGCATAGCCACCAATCGGTCGTTACTTCCGCCCATGCCGTGGCCTAACTACCGTACTATGAAAGATGAGGATATCAAAGCGGTTTTCGCCTATCTTAAATCGACGAAACCCGTGGCCAACGTAGTGCCGGCGCCCATTCCGCCCAGTCACTGAACTTCCAGCCGGTAGCCCACGCCATGTACCGCTACAATGCGGACTGTTGGGTCAGCCTGAAGCAGTTTACGCAGACGTGACACGAACACATCCACGCTACGGCCGACGAAGATTCCCTCGTCTTCCCAAACGGATTTGAGAATGCGATCGCGTTCAATAACCTGGTTGGCGTGGTCAATAAGATACCGGAGCAACTTCGCTTCCCGATAGGTCAGGTTATGGCGGGCCGCGCCCGATATCAATGTTTGTGTTGTACAATCCAGGCTAGACTCGCCAAAGCGTACCAGCCTGGATTCCTGTTGATTTGATTCGGACGTACTGCCTAATGCGCTTGTGGAAGCTGATTTACGCCATACAACATACCCAAATCCGGTCATCACCACGCCCAGCGCCAGTATCCATCCCAATACGGGTGGTTGAGAAGCCGTTTCGGACGTAGCGAAGGTGACTTGCAGCTTGTAGCAGCCGTTGACTTGTTTTCGACCCTCGCAGGGCACCTCTTTGTTTTCTGTCAGATCCCGAAAATTGTAGCCTAACTGCAATTCACCATGTGCGCAATCCAGCACGGCAACATCGTAATTCGCCCTGATTTCATGAATCCGAAACGATTCCTGAAGCAGGGCTGGCAACTGACTATAATCGAACGGGCGATCCAACTGCACACTGAAGGTATAGGCATTCTGTTGGTTTACAGGCGCAATTCGAGACGTATCATCACCCGCATTACGTAGTAGATGATGCGCCGTTCGCCGGAGCGCCAGATTGACTTTGCGGGAAAACTGAGTTGTGTCCGTTGTGGAATGAGCAAACGGCAATGGAGCAAACTGCGCGAACAATATGCCGGTTAATACAAGCACGGTGATACCGAATATTCTTGCCAATTTGCTCATACGTATTGTTCGTTTTACCGGCTAGCACCCTGGAAGTGGAAAAAGCCAGAACATGCTTCTCACTCTCAGAATCCGCCGGGCTACCCAGTCGGTTTTGTAAACCGGATCGATCACTAATTCATCGCCATGCTGCGCCTGCGCCAACACCGTAGCAATGTCAACATCATAGTACTGTCGGCCATTGTCGGAGGCTCCTTTCTGAATGATCATTCCACTACGTCGAAGGTAAATCCGAAACGGGATTTTAACGGCGTCTTTTGATGCAGGTTCTCCAGAAACAACCGCCAGTCTACCTTTACTAAAGATAGAGAAAAAGGTATAATCCAATGAATTACCGTCTAAAACTAATGGATTATGTGAGAAATTACGTTCTCGAGCTGGTTCATTTTCTAAACGATAACTAGCGAACTGCACCGTTTGCGCCAACAGCACTTGGGTGGCCAATAACGTCGCCAGCAGAACAAGCAACGTTCGGGTTATGTACTTATGCATAGGAGATGAGTGTTAAGGACAGGTAATATTCAGAAACAGACTCAACGTACCAAAATTTCATTATGTGGTAAAGCATATTGATTATCCGTTGTGATCAGCACAATATGATCCCCTTTCCGGCATCTCGACAGTACGTTCTGAACCGGTAGCTGCTTACAGGACTGCGTGGAATACATCGTCAGCGTTTTCGTGTTCTTATCCCGGATAGCCACGGTAAAGGGCAGTCGAGTTGTTACCTTACTTTCGCCAGGTGACAACTCGACGATGTTTACCGTCAATTTACCGGTAGCATTGGTCGCTACGCTGCACTTACCTTTTGTGGTGTACTCATTCACGATCATTTTATTCCTCAGAAAAGCCGCCGAGCACGTAGTAAACGTATGTTGACCCGCGCACAGGTTTGACAGGGCACAGCAAAAAAACAGGACACTTAATTGAAGTACGTTTTTCATGGTCTCGATTCTTTTGTGATACAGAAGCAAATGTATAATTGCCCTCAGCGAGAGTAGGTAAAGACCTGTAAAACCTTGTAAAGGAATTGTAAAACCTTTTCTTTCCTATGAAAACGTACCGATTCGCCCTTGTTCTGGCGTTGGTTTTCGGCTCTTGTTTGTTCAATCCAGCACCAGCAGAATCTCCCAAACCACCAAAGCGGAAAACGAACGTATCCATCGTAGGCGAGCGGTTTTACATAAACGACCAGCCAACGTTTAAAGGCCGTAGCTGGAATGGAAATCGTATCGAAGGACTACTGCCTAATTCCCGAATGGTGCAGGGAATTTTCGACGATCTGAATCCGGAAACGCGCTCAAAATGGGTTTACCCGGATACGAAAACATGGGACCCGAACCGCAACACCGACGAATTCATAGCGGCCATGCCTGTCTGGAAAGCGCATGGATTATTGGCCTTTACGCTCAATTTACAGGGTGGCAGTCCGGAAGGGTACTCGCAGAATCAGCCGTGGATCAATTCAGCATTTAATCCCAACGGAAGCTGGAATCCGGATTACTGGAATCGCCTGAGACGTATTCTGAACAAAGCCGACGAACTGGGTATGGTGGCTATTATTGGCCTCTTTTACTTTGGACAGGATCAATATCTGACTGATGAAGCCGCCGTCATTCGGGCTGTGGACAATACGATCGACTGGCTTGCCGAGGGAGGTTACCGGAACGTACTGATCGAGATTAACAACGAGTGTAACATCCGCTACGACCATGTCATTCTGCAACCCGAGCGCGTTCATGAACTCATCCTGCGGGTAAAAGCTAAAAAAGCGAACGGGCATCGGTTTTTAGTCAGCACGAGTTACGGGGGTGGTGCTATTCCGAAGGAGAACGTTGTTCGGGAAGCGGACTTTCTGATTTTGCACGGCAACGGCGTAAAAGACCCAAACCGGATTACTGACCTGGTGAAACAAACCCGCGCTGTGGCTGGCTACCGGCCGATGCCCATCGTTTTCAACGAGGATGATCACTTCGATTTCGACAAACCGTCCAATAATTTCCAGGCAGCTATCAGCGCCTATGCTTCCTGGGGATTCTTCGATTATCGGCTGAAAGACGACGGATTCAATGATGGCTATCAGTCCGTACCAGTGAACTGGCAGATCAGCTCACCTCGGAAGAAAGCATTCTTCGATTTGTTAAAGGAAATGACAGGAGGGTTACGTTAAGCGGTTTATTCAGATACATTTAGCCAGTTTATTAGGTTTCGTTAGTAAATTGCGTAACTCTCTATGAGCTTATCCTCTATCTATGAACTGTGCGCTGAAACGATGGATTTTATCGGGGCTTTGCCTATCGTTTTCGCTGACGGCCGTGGCGCAAAAACCACTAATCGATAGCCTGAAAAATAAGTTAGTCAAGTTTCTGCCCGATACATCCCGTGCGCTTACGTATCACGCCATTGCGAGAGATTTTTACAGACGTAACCAGTTCGACTCGGCTCAGGTTTACCTGACTCAGATGCTCCCGGTTTGTCAGCGAACCCGGTTCTGGTACGGCCTAGGCTCTTATTACCAGTTAAGTGGCAACATTGCCAGAAATCGAGGCATGTTCGAAACGGCCCTGGTCCAGTTGCAGCAGGCCGCTACGTATTTCCAGAAAAGTAATCGTCCCCATACCGTTGCTACCGTCTACAATAACATGGGCTACCTGTATAAACATATGGGTAACAATGGAGATATTGCCGCCCTAACGAACCAGGGTATTGACTATATCCAGAGAGCGGTCGTGCTTAATCAGGCTGCTGGTAAAACGACAGGACTTATCGACAATTACATTAATCTGGGGATTTGCTACGAAGACCTGAAAGAGTTTACTACAGCGCTACGGTATTATCAGATGGCCGAGCAATTAGCAAGGAAACAAAACCCGGCGAATGAAAGCCTGGGGGTTATTTACAACGATATTGGTAATTTATTCCAGAAACAGCAACAAAATGATTCAGCCATTCCGTTTCTGGAACGCGCCATAGCGATCAATCAGAAACTTGGCCGTAAATCAAGTCTGGTACACAATCATCGGAACTTATCGACAGCGTATTACGAATTAAAAAAAACTCCGCAGGCACTTCATCACGCTAAACAGGCATTGGCTTTTTTAGCCGAAGTTAATGACGCTTCCCTGGCCCGTTCAGTGTATCGGGTACTGCGAATCGCTTATGCCGCGAATGGTCAGCATGCAGAAGCTTATCAGTTCCTGTTACGTGAAAAAACCATCGAAGATTCCTTGATGAACATTCAGAAAACCCGGATTATCGCGAATCTCCAGGGGAAATATGAACAGCAGAAAGCGGCTGAATTAGCAACCATACGGGCGAATCTGGAACTCGAAAAAACGAAAGAAGTCGCCAGCGTTGAAGCCAAAACTGCCCGCGAAGTAGCGACCATCGAAGCGGAAAAGAAACATCGGATTGCGCAGATTGAGGCCCAAGCAGAAGTGGCTAAGACCCGGGCGGTGACCGAAGTTCAAACCCGCTACGAAACGGCAAAAAAAACGCAACAGATTTCGGAGCTTTCTGAGCAAAATACCCTCAAGGCGCGTCAGATGGCTTATTTGGTTGGTGGATTAGGGCTCGTCTTGTTGCTACTGGGAATCAGTTTCGTACAGTATTGGGCTATCCGACGTGCTAACGCTCAACTGTCGGAACAGAATCGGGTTATCGCCGAAACGAGTGATCGACTTACGGAACAATCCAGTCAATTACGGACATTGATGCGGGAATTACACCACCGCGTTAAAAACAACCTTGCCATCGTATCGAGCCTGCTCAACCTGCAAACGTATCGACTGACCGATACCGGAGCCATCGAAGCCGTACAGGAAAGTCAACGACGAGTCGAAGCTATGTCGCTGATTCACCAGCGACTGTACCGCACCGATGCCGTAACGACCATCAATATGGCTGATTACATTACCGATCTGGCCGAGAGTCTGATGGCCGCTTATGGCTACGGTCCCGATACGTTCGATTTGTCGGTCAGCGTTAACCAACCGGAGTTGGATGTGGACTCAGCCATACCGTTAGGACTGATTCTGAACGAATTACTAACCAATTCGTTCAAGTACGCCTATGGAAACAACCGACATCGAATCGGTCGACGGAACCAGCCTTCGCTGCGAATAGATCTGCATCAGCAAAATGGCCTGACGCTTGAAGTGCAGGATAACGGCCCGGGACTGGATCTGAACCAGTGGCGTAACCTGGACATTGACACTGACTCGTTTGGCCGCCAATTGATCTGGTCATTAAGTGAGCAGGTAGGTGGTAAAATTACTGTCGATAATCGCGATGGGGCGTATTTTCAACTCACCATACCACAGGCGGCCTGATAGAATTGGTGAACAGTCGGCAGCAATAAGGAGTTCTTGTTTACTGCCACCTCTTCCCTATTCCTTGTCAATGTCTGAACAGCTACACATTCTGATTATTGAGGACGAAGCCATTCTGGCCCTTGATCTTAAAGCCAAACTTCATCGCGAAGGCTACGTAGTAATAGGTGTCGCTTCGACAGGTGTTCGGGCGTTGGAACTCTTTGGTGGACAGCAGCGGGTTGACCTGGTACTGTGTGATATTAATATCAAAGGAGACTGGGATGGGATTGAAACCAGCCGCCGACTGCTGGCCGAACGGGCCGTACCCCTGATTTACCTCACAGCCTTCTCCGACTCAGCCACCCTCAACCGGGCCAAGCAAACCGCTCCGGCTGCCTATCTGGTCAAACCCGTCAACATCGCCCAGCTTCGCATTGCGATCGAATTGGCCATCAGTAATTTCGCCAGTCCCTTGGCGCCAACCCCATCATTGCCAGCCGCTGATAACGCGCCAGCCAAACCTGCACCCGAAACCGACCTGAGCCGCGATACCATTCTGCAAATTGACGACTACGTGTTTGTGAAGAGCAATCAACAGTTTGTGCGCGTGAATCTTTCAGAAGTTCTTTATCTCGAAGCCGACAATACGTACACAACTCTGGTTACAACTCAGAAGAAATATGCACTGCGGCTTTCGCTGATACAGGTTCTGGAGCGGCTCAACTACGTCCGATTTGTGCGACTTCATCGATCGTATGCGGTGAATATTGATCGGGTAGATGCTTTTAACGAGCATGAAGTAAGTATTGGAATCTATCAGATACCGATGGGTCGTTCGTTTCGCGATACGTTTATTAGCCGCTTTACTTTCCGGTAGGTTAGTACCATTGGCTCGCTCTCCTACCAAATCAAGTCGTTCACCTACCAAATCGATCAGTTCACATACATTTCCTGATAGTTGATGCGACAGGAGTGCAGTTTTACAAAGCCGATAGGGAACTATACAATCCTGATGCGGTTATGAACCTCTTCGATCCACTACTCAATTCAACCGCTCTTCTCATTTTGAGAGAGCGGTTATTTTTTGTCGTTCACATCAATAATCTAGCTTGCCCCGTGTCATAGCTTGTTCACGTTAAAATCGAACAGGTCCGGGCGTGTGTAATGACCGATCACGTCAAAATCAAGCTTGCTTTTCAACACTTCATCCAAATCTAGATCCGCGATCAGTATACCTTCCTGGTCCCACAGCGGTCCCGCAATGAATTCACCCTGTGGCGATACGATAGCGCTGCCACCCCGACATAAAATTGTCTCGTCTTCGTCCAGGAATTCCTGATAAGCTTCAGGATAATCGGTACGGCTAAAAAATTGATTACTGCCCAATACGTAACAGCGAGCTTCGCAGGCGATGTGTTGCAACGTAGCGGGCCAGGTCGGGCGAGCATCGGCGGTAGGGGCCAGATACAGTTGGGGTGCCTGTTGGTAAATACGCATGCGCGCCAGAGGCATGTAATTTTCCCAGCAAATTAGTCCGCCCATTCGCCCAATTTCGGTGTCGAACACGCGTAATGAATCTTTCCCCGTTCCTTCTGCCCAAATCAATCGTTCGACGCCTGTTGGTTTCACTTTCTGGTGTTTACCTAAATAACCCTGCGTTGGCGATACGTAAATCAGTGTGCAATACAGACTACTGTTCAAGGCATCCCGTTCCGTAACGCCGATGGCTAAGTAGACGTTATTCTCGCGGGAAATCTGCTCGATACGTTTCAGTTCAGGGCTGGGCAATTGCAGACTATTTTGCCAGTACGTTTTATAGAGTTCGCGTCCAGCATCGGTACGTAAACCAACGGCTGCGCCAAAGGTGAATTTTCGCGGATAGCCGGGAATGAATGATTCCGGGAATAGTACAAACTGACACCCTTTCTGCGCCGACTCAATTATTAGAGCTTCGAGCTTATCGAGCGTTTTCTGTATATCGAAGAACACGGGCGTGGCCTGAATAACCGCAACTCTGATCTGCATTGGATGATTAGTAAAGATGAACTTTTATAAGCACGACAGCGCCTGGAAACGCGATTCATCGCCCGGCTATGACGAAAGAGCAAAGATAAAGCATTCAAGCCCGGTACGGGCGACCTGTAAAATAGTGAACAGCTGTATCAAAAAGTTAGCGCCGTCGGTGCGACCTATCTTTTTAGATCGCACTGACGGCGCTTTAGTACGTATCAGGTAAGCTCATTGCTACTGATCGGTTCTACCTACAGCATTGATCAGTTCGTGGCGACAAGCTATTCTCCGTTCGCGAATCGATTATTTCTGCTCGGTTACGTCGGCATGAACATGTGGTCTCGGCGCAATAAAGAGCGTCAACCACGTACGACGGGCCATTCGGAAGAAATACGGGGTCAGGAGAATAAGCGTGGGTATCAGGCCGATCAGGTAGTAATCCAGATCAATCTGTAACCACTGCACGAAAATAAAGAAGGTAAGCAGTGAATAAATGGTGTAAAACGCATAGCTCACGAACATCGACGCCCAATAAAAGCCAGGCTCAGGCATGAAGTTTTCGCCACAATGCGGGCAATGTTCGTGCATCTTATCGAAATCTTTGCTGAATGCGCTATTCTTAACAAAGAAATCGCCCTGATGGCAACGAGGACATTTATTGAAAACAACGCTGTATAATCGGCTATCGGTTGACATGGCTTGGGAGCAATGAGTGAGGTAAACTTACCTCATTGAGACCTGTTGCTCAGACAGTTTTTACGTAACAAAGGTACGTACCAAGCCATTTTTCGAAGCATACAGACCAGGCCATGTATGGTACAAATCAACGATTAGCGACCAACGACTGGCGAAACTCAACGGGGGTTTGCCCGGCATATTTTCGGAAGAAACGAACAAAATAAGATGGGTCCTCGAAACCCAGTTGAAAGCCAATTTCTTTGATGGATTGGGCTGTATGTGTCAGTAATCGCTGGGCTTCGATAACGATACGTTCGTGCAGCAGTTGACTGGCCGTTTTACCCAGAACTTTTTTGCAGATGTGATTGAGATGATTCGGGGTCAGGTTCATTTTCTCAGCGTAAGCACTCACTTCCCGAATCGCTAGAAACTGCTGCTCGATCAGGTCTTCGTACTGGCGAATCCGGTCGTAAAGATGTGTATCCGTGCCTACCCATTGCTGATTATAAAGCCGATTAGCGGTTTCGAGCAGGATGTGCACAAACGACAGAAATACGTCTGCCCGGTTCGGCAAGCGATGTTCATACTCCTCATACGCATAGGTAAACAGATCGCTGAAGAGGGGCTGCTGATCGGTGATTTCCAACAAAGGTTGATGTTGGTGCGAATGAAAAAACGGATACTGCTGTAGTCGATTCCCAAACCGACCCCGGAAAAAGTTAGCGTCGATAAACAGATTATAGCCCCGGGTATCGGGCGATAATTCCCAGCTGTGCACCTGACCGGGAGTTAAAAAATACAATTGGTGGGGTGCTATGTCATATGTTCGAAAGTCGATGGTATGCGTACCACTTCCCTGCGCCAGCCACATGACCAGATAAAATGTATGCGAATGCGGCTTGTCGATCCCTTTAAACTCCTGCACCAGTTTTTCCAGCCGCGTCATGTAAAATAACGCATCGGGTTCATGACGGGGAAACGACTGAATCTTATAAACAGGAACCGAGAGCGACATAGACTTGCACGACTATCATTTATCTGTATCAAAAAATACCCCGCCCTTCCGTTCAGGCTGATCAGCAAATTAACGGAAGAGCAGGGTAAAACAACAGCAACGAATGTCAGGAATCGATAAATTGGTTAAATCTACCACTGATGCCTGCCTGTAAGTGGAGAGCCATCTAGGCTGGGCGTTGCCGCCAACCGTTTTAGTTGAGGAGCCAGGTCTTTTTGAGGAATCACCACTTCGACCAAGGCCGGTATGTTTGTCAATCCCTGAACCGCATGTAACGTAGTGTGCAGCTCATCGACCGTTTCTACGCGGTACCCTTGCGCACCGAAGGCCGTTGCCAGGGCCAGATAATCCCATTCGGGTAGAATATCGAAGTCGGCAAAGGCACCCGTTGGTTCAAAGGCCGTAATATCGACAAACGCCTGCTCGATGGCATAGCCTTTATTGCTCATTACAAAAATGACAGCGTTGCTCTGCTGCCGAACCAGGCTGGAAATTTCCTGACAGATCATCATGAAACCGCCATCGCCAGCAACAACGAACGGACGTTTCCCGCTACCCAAGGCGACGCCTAAAGCACAGCCCGTTTCGTGCCCCAACGAGCCCCAGGCCGCCTGCGCGACGAAGCTATTCTGAGGTAGTCCAAACAAATTACCAAATACGTAAAGAGATGTACTTTCCCCCAGGATTAGCGCAGTCGTGTCTGTCAGCTTTTCACCGCGGAGAAACTCCGCCAGTTCAGCATAGAACAGATTGTAGGTGAGCGTATCCTGTCCTTTGACTGGTTTTGCTACGTCCGGTGGTACAGTTGGAAGGCTATAGTTCTTGTGAGTTTTGGAAGTCTGATACCGGTGCAGTAAACCATGCAGAAAATCGCTCAGCGTCACCCGGTGGTAATACTGATAGCCAAGGCGCATTTCGTCGTCCGTCACCTCAATCATTTTCCCGAAATCCGATTGCATGATCGCCAGATAATCGTCGGTAATGATCGCGCCCAGCGCAATCGGACAATCCGTTCGGTCCATTACCGCTCGCGTGAGCGCGGGTGAGGCCGGTCCCGCATACGTACCGACAAAGGATGGCTGGCTTTCGTCCAGTATCGTTTTGCCGAGACTGGTTGTCGTAAAATACAGCCCGCTGACATCGATAAGTTTCTGAAGTACATCCTGCAAACCATACCGCTGGATTTCAACACCTGCCCACAACACAGGCAATTTAGCCGACTGAATTTTTTCCCAGGCCCTATCAAGAGCCGCAGCCAGCGAGGCAGGGTCGCTCGAAACAGTCTGAGGGATTAATTTACCGGCGGGTGCCGGGCAAACTTCCGTCCAGACGTCGTTCAGTCCTTCGAGATAGATCGGACGTCGGTGCGTGAGCATAGCCGTAATGGCCCGGTCAATCTGACCAGGGGCATCCGTCGAATTGCGGAGAATTTCGGAAGCGACCGTTACGTTCTGAAAAACAAGCTGATCGGCGCGCAGATTACCCGTACTGTGGTGAAACAGAATCCCCTGTTCGCGCTCTAGTTTACGATCAGATGTTTTAGGACTGGCCGAAATCACGACCACCGGCACCCGCTCGACGAACGAACCCGCCGTGCAGTTCAGCAGACTGAACGTACCGACACCGTATTGCACACAGGCCGCGCCAATTCCCCGATACCGGGCATAGCCATCAGCCGCGTAACCAGCACCGAGTTCGTTGATGGTGGGAATCCGGGTGATGCCAGGTGTATCATCCAGAATTTTCAGAAAAGGCCCGGCATAATCGCCGGGCACCGTGAATACGTGTTCCAGGCCAGCCTCCTTCAACCGGGCGATGAGATAGGCGGCAACGGTTGTGTTCGTCATGAGCTTAGCTGATGGGGATAGGTTTCGCACAGTTCGGTGTGATCCCACTCAGGTTCTCCACGCAATCCGGACACTCTACGCAGCCCGTCAGGTCACCACAGCCAGGACATGGATTCGGCAATAACTGATACGTTTCGGGAAGCCAGTGAGGTCTCTTCAGCTTAAAGAAATCCTGTAGTGTTGACTCAGCGGTAGTGAGCGCGCCTTCAACCCAGCCCTGCCCGTATGAATACGCTTCACCCACAATGTGAATGTCCTCCTTATCGTCAGGTTTGCGCATGCGACACATCACTTCATCCAGCCGATAATTGGCTTTCCATTCGTGCCAGCCTCCACCGTATGGGTCCTCGTTCCAGGTATGGTACACAGCCGAATAGGGCATCGGAATTTCGGGTAATGCGTGTACTTCGGCCACCTGCCGATTCGCAACCTGTACCATCTCATCCGTAGCCTGAAATTCGGTTTTTGGTATTACATCCGTTACATCCTCTTCCATACACGCAGGCCGATAACCCCGATACGGTTCGCCATCTTCAAGCCCCTTCCAGAACGGTACGGTACTAATGTCATTGTAGCTCGCCATCAGCAGCGAATTCATAGTGGGCAATCCATATTGCTGTTCCCCTTCTGTACCGAAGTAATAGACCTGGCGCACGGGCAAGTCCGTAACAGCACGACCGGCCACCAAACCCAAGGCCCGCCACCACGGACGCTCGTAGGCCAGAAAAAGTTTGAATGCACTCTGAATCAGCACCGACGACAAATTCTTCTTCAACCACTCATTTTCGAAGAATGAGCTTTTAATAAGTTCCAGCGACCGGCGTGGCATGGCCAGAATAATTTTTTTCGCTTTTACGACCAGCGTATTGTCATCGTCCTTCGATTTTGTCGCTTTTACCAAAGTCCGATTATCCGTCGTTTCGGTTAGTTCGAAGGTAAGCGTATATGGATACTCACCCGAACCGATTTCGATCTCTGCCAATCGATGGTTCATAAATACCCGTTTCCCTTTGGGCATTTTCCCCGGCAACGTATCATTGAATTGCTTTACCAGGGTAATCGGCAGTTGATCGTAGCCATCACGCAGGGTAAGAAATTCCGTTTCGTCGCTGTATTCGGTAGCCGGTAGCTGGGTTACGGCGTTGGCGTTGGCTACATTGGCGTCGTAACCACCGGCATCCCGCATAAACTGATACCCTTCATTGCTCAGCGTCCGGTACATTAAATCCCAGAATCCGTGTTTCCACAGCGGTTTGTTAAACACTTTTACCTTCATCTGGTCGCACAGACTCAGATTACCCAGGTTCGGATACACGTTGTTCATGACCTGCACCTGCAGATTCGTAGGTCCAAGTCCTTGCTCCGACCAGGCCAGTCGGTACGGCACTTTGTCCGGATCAGCCAGTTCATGCAGCCGCAGGTGTTTGCCCCGCAGATAGAAAATATTGCATTTAGCGCCAATTGGGGCGGGGGCGCCCATCGGAAAATCTTTTGTTGGAATTTCCAGATGATCGACCAGCGTAGCGACCATAATATGCTGGTCAGGAATGTAGCGCATCCCACCGACTTCCGCCTTTACATGAGGCATTCCGGGGATTGTGATGGTGTACAGTCGGCCGCCAATACGGTCACTATATTCGAACAGACCAATCCGGTCGGTTTCTCCTTTTTCCTGCTGGAGACGCCAGGCACTGTAGGCTCCGGAGACACCTCCGCCTACTACGGCAACATCAAGATTCATAACTAAAAGGGTAAGGTGATGATAAATGGATAAGACTAATCGAAATGGCAGGAAACGGTTTTGCCATTTCATAGAATCAGGTCAATCGATCCGTCATCCCGAAAAAAAGAACAGGAAGATGGGACGACCCAAGACTGCGCCAAATGTAGAAAGTAGCGCCAATTGTGGTTTGTGAATCTACTAAATGGTATATAGATTGTATTATAAGTATCTATTTATAAAATACAGCTAACTAATTTACAGACAGTGTGCCTGTCTGGATTAACTTGATACGTCTAGAAGCAACAGAAAGCAGGTACTACGTTAATTTTCTTCTACGATTTTCATGCCCCAGGCTTCCAACGGCATAGACTTATTTTTCGAGACTGACTCATTCGTGAGTAATTCTTTGCCATCCTGATGCGGATACGTAACAGAACCGGGAACCGACGAATAGTTGAAATAGTAATGAATCGTTTTCCCCTGTTGATTTACGCCTGACTTCGTAATCAGTGGAAAGGTCAGTTGCTGGTCCGATCCCCAAACGTTGGCTTTCTTACTGGCATCTTCCAGTATTTTCTTCAGTACGGCCTCACTAGTCATACAGCCAATGTACGTAGCCATTCCTTTTCCGTAGGTATTCTGCGTAACAGCTGCGTACTTTCCCCAGACCGGGTGATCATAATAAGCCAAAACCTTCGCCGTTGTTGGCGTGATCAGCTCCATCCAGGTTTTCACTACGTTGTCTTTCCCAGCCTGATAGGGGTCATTTTTCAACGATACTGCGCGGGGAATCGTAAACTGCGAATACGTAATGCCACAGGCTTCGCTGATGATGCCCGGCTGGGGCGTCGTTCGCACTTTTACGTGTTCATCCGAAAAGCCACTTTTAAAGGTATAAACAATGTGCCCGCCGTTCTGGACGTACCGATTTAGCCGCTGCAACAATGAATCCGATGCGGCATACAAAGCTGGAACAACCAGCAGTTTATAGCTTTCCAAATTGGTGCTGGACGGATCGACAAAGTCAACGCCCACGTTCATACGGTACAGGACATCGTACATGGGCCGTAATACGTCGTTGTATTTTTCGGTAGCGCCCCATCCGAAACTGAAGGCATTGAAAGCGGTTAGCGCTTCATTGCTGAAAAGCATAGCCACCGAATTCGTTTTCTTCAGATTAACCAGATGCGGACTGAGTCGGGCGAAATCCTTCCCGATGGTTTTGGCTTCGGTATACGTAGGATTTGGCTCAAAATCATGGCTCAACAACCCTTTCCAGTACGTTTCTGCGGAGTTATGAATGGAATGCCAATGCCAGTATTCGAGCATGTTGGCCCCCGACGCTACGTGGCTAAACGCTTGTAAACGAAGTTGACCCGGATACGGTACCCACTGCGGAAACCCCTGCGCTTCCGTTTCCAGCACCAGATAATTTTTGCCCCGGTTCGACGCATCGAGTTTCATGGAACGCGCTACGTCGCCACCGAACGAAATTTCCGTTCCGGTGAGCTGGTCCTGCGTTGGATGGTAAATGTCGACACCCGCCATGTCCATCGCTTTGGCAGCCGCAAAATGATCGACATCGGGTTGAATTCCGTACGAATAGCCCCGCCATTCAAAGTCAAAGTTTTGCGTAACGAACTGCGCTGGTCGTTTGTACTCCTTCACCATCGCGGCTTGCCATGCCAGATAATCCGTCACCAGTTTACGCTGGAACGTAGCGAATTCTGAACTAAGGCTGGCGTTGATCGTCCCGACTGTTGACGGGAAATCGTCCCACGAATTGATTCGGTTGCTCCAGTAATCCAGGCCGTAGATTTTATTGATCACATCCAGCGATTTGTATTTCGCTTTCATGTAATCCACAAAGAGCTTCTGAACGTTCGGACCCGTCGTGTTGTAGTGCTTCGTTTCATTATCGACCTGATAGCCAATGATGGCCGGATGATCTTTTACGTGTTCCATGATCTTCCGGATAACACGCTCGGCATGGAAACGAAAGTGTGTATTAGTAATGTCCATGTTCTGGCGTGGACCGTAACGATTTTGTCCCTGCGGAGTGGTTGCCAGTACATCGGGGTATTTTTTTACTAGCCAGGTTGGAACGGCATAGGTCGGTGTTCCGACAATAACGCTAATGCCTGCTTTCTGCATGGCGTTCAGTACGCGGTCGATATGCGAAAAATCGAACGTACCGTCCTGCGGCTCAACCGTGCTCCAGGTCGATTCGGCAATACGTACTACGTTGATGCCCGTTTCTTTCATCATCGCAATGTCCTTATCCAGGCGCTCGTAGGGCATATATTCGTCGTAATACGCTACGCCAAATAGCAGCTTATCCAACTTGGGACCTTGTGCCTGCGCCAATCCGATCAGGCAAAAAAGGAGGATAAAGAGAAGGGAAGATCGTTTAGTCATCAGGGAGGATTTTCTGTAGAAGAAGCTGAATAAAAAGAAAAGATAGTAACCACAAAGACACGGAAAACACAGAGAAAAAATATGCTTATTATCCGTAATTTAACCCTCTGTGCATTTTGTGCCTCTGTGGTTAATACACTTGTATAAGCCCAATAAAAAAGCGTTCGCCGTAAATTATGCTACGGTTTAGAACGGTGGCACAACTTACGGCGAAAGTCTGATTATCAATTTATTCTACTCGCAACTTAATGCGCAGGCTGCATTACGCTCAAGGCTTCCTCTGGCGATTTCAAATAGAGGTCATAGATGTACTGCGTTTTGCCCACGCGGATCTCGTAGGTATCTGTTTCAAGCGCTTCGATAAATGACTCGGCAACCGCGGATGGCGCAATACCGCTTTTGCCGTTGATGATCGCCGAAAATTCAGTATCGACCAGCGGGGGCATCAACTCGAATACTTTTACGTTGCTGGTCCGACTCAGGGCGATACGTAACGATTGGGTGTAGGAATGCAGGGCCGCTTTGCTGGCCGAATACGTGGGTAAATTACCCGGAACAAAAGCGACGACGGACGATACGTTGACAATAGCCGATTCGGGCTGAGCTTTCAGCAACGGCAACAGGTATTCATTCAACCGGATAACGGCTAGATAATTGGTTAGCATTTCATCCTGGGCGTTATCAAAACCGCCTTCGCTATTGGCAATGTCGTACAGAATGGCCCGACCCGCGTTGTTGATCACCAGATTGAGGGCTGGAAAATCGCGCGTCAACGTAGCGGCCAGGGCTTCAGCATCTTCTTTTTTACTAACGTCGCTGATAATACCAGTCGCATTCGTTAACTGGCCCAGTGCTTTATCGAGCCGTTGTTGATCCCTACCGGTAATAATGACATAATTACCTTTCTGATCAAGCAATTTCGCGATTTCTAAACCAATACCTGCACTCCCACCCGTAATCAAGACTGTATTCTGAGTCGTTTTCATTTTATTGAATGTTATTTGTCAATTTCAATTAAAATACCGATCGGTATTTTTTAGTTCAAAATTTTTTATGTTTTTATTTGAGTGATGAGCATTTCCACTGTCTTTAGGATTTTTGCCAGACTGGCTGGATTATTCGTCACTTTGGCAATCATGATTCCGCCCTCGATCAGAGCGATCATCGACAACGCTATTTGTTCGGGTACCACGTCGGCTTTAAACTCACCGGCCTCAACTCCACCCCGAATCAGATCGACGATACGTTTCTTCCAGGCCTGAATTGCTTTAGCGGCTCTATCTTTCAGCAGGTTATTTGTATCATCCGCGTCAATTGCCGTATTTAAAATTGGGCAACCGCCTTCCGGAAAAGGCATCTTAGCGAAATCTTGGTAGATTTGTACATACACCATCAATTTCTGATGATACGTAGTTGCCTCGGCAAGACGCTGCTGAACGGTCTGATTGATTTTCGAGAGATTGTAATCGAAGCAGGCTAAAGCAACTTCTTCCTTGTTTCCAAAGTTGCCATAAATACTACCCTTCGTTAACCCGGTAGCTTCAGTCAAATCAGATAACGACGTTCCTGCATATCCTTTCGTATTGAATATGCCCGCCGTTGTTTCGATAATGTACTGGCGGGTTCGTTCAGCTTTGGACAAATCGTTTTTCATACTACAAAAATACCAAATGGTATTTTATTTACCTACCTTTGCGTGCAATTTTTTATCAATCCACTAACTGAATTGATCTGCGAATTATAGATCCGTTCAGTCACTACGAAGAATCAAAGACAATGTTACACCGAGTTGTTGTTACAGGTATAGGGGCGTTAACGCCCGTGGGCAATGATATTCCAACCTTCTGGCAGAATGTAGTCGCCGGACGTAGTGGGGTCGCTCCTATTACGCATTTTGACGCATCGTTATTTAGAACGCAGTTTGCCGCTGAACTCAAAAATTACAGTGCCTCGCAATATTTAAATCACGCCGATATCAAACGTACCGACCTGTTTACGCAATACGCGTTGATTGCATCTGATCAGGCTATTACCGATTCGGGTTTCGATTTTTCCAGCATGGACCCCTACGATGTGGGCGTTATCTGGGGATCAGGACAGGGCGGCATGGACGTCTTCGAAGAGCAGGTAACGGAATACGCACGTGGAAATGGCCAGCCCCGTTTTAGCCCGTTCTTTGTCCCCAAACTCATTATCAACATGGCATCGGGCATGATTTCAATACGTAACGGCTACATGGGCATTAACTACACTACGGTTTCGGCCTGTGCTACGTCGAACACGGCCATTATGGACGCGTTTACGTACATCCGACTCGGGAAAGCCAAAATCATCATCACCGGCGGTTCAGAAGCGACGATTACGCCCGCTTCATTCGGTGGATTTAGTGCCCTGAAAGCGATGTCGACACGTAACGTTGATCCGACTACGGCTTCGCGGCCTTTCGATGTTCATCGGGATGGATTCGTTATGGGCGAAGGAGCGGGAGCGCTAGTGCTGGAAGAATATGAACACGCCGTTAAGCGGGGAGCCACCATTTACGGCGAGATTACCGGTGCCGCCATGACTGCCGACGCATATCACATGACCGCTACGCATCCGGAAGGATTGGGAGCCGCCAAAGCCATGCAACTGGCGCTGGACGAAGCGAATCTGACAATTGTCGATATCGATTACCTGAACACGCACGCTACGTCTACACCCGTCGGTGATTTATCGGAAATCAAAGCCATTCATACCTTAACGGGAAATGAGCCAGTGAAGCTAAAAATCAGCGCTACGAAGTCAATTACGGGTCATTTGATGGGCGCTGCTGGTGCCATCGAAGCGATTATTTGCCTGCTCGCGATGCGCGACAATATTATTCCAGCCACCATCAACACAACCGAACTGGACCCGGCAATTCCAGAAAACCTGCCGATTGTGTTAGGCGAAGCATTACCTACACAAGTTAACACGACCTTGAGTAATACGTTTGGTTTTGGCGGCCATAATGGTACGGTCATCTTCCAGAAACTATAGGGTTCAACCTGCATTTTAATCTGGGTACTGTAACGCGATAATCCATAGCATAGCGCTGTGCTTTATCGCGTTTTCGTTAAATTTGCGCCCTTTTTCCAGGAAAAAAATCGGCGGAGTATGATTCTTTTTTGATCCTAGCTCCGCCACAAAAGAAATCGGGTAAGAGAAATTTTAAGACAGTTAAGAATGGCACTAATTTCCTGCGGAATCGATTTTGGTACGTCAAATTCAAGCGTAGCTATTGCCAACGATGGCCAGATTAGCCTTGTGCCGGTTGAAGCTGCGCACGTAACGATTCCAAGTGCTCTTTTCTTCAGGCGTGTCGATAACAAAGCGTTTTACGGCAGAACGGCCATTAGTTTATTCTTCGATCGGCAGGACGGTCGATTTATGCGGAGCTTAAAGCGAGTGCTGGGAACCTCTCTGATGAAACAGGGCACGCTTGTCAACGGGGCTTCCATGAATTTTTCCACCATCATTAGCTCCTTTCTGAAACACATCAAAGATAAAGCGGATGCGGTAGCCAATCAGGAAATTGACCATGTTGTTATGGGTCGCCCCGTTCATTTTGTCGATAACGACCCGGAGGCTGATGTTCGGGCACAGGCGGAATTACTGGCCATTGCACAACGGATTGGATTTAAGCATATCGAGTTTCAGTTTGAACCTATTGCGGCTGCCTTTGCGCATGAAGCCCGAATAAGTGGCGAAAAACTGGCGATTGTAGCGGATCTGGGCGGAGGGACGTCCGACTTTACGGTGATCAAGTTATCGAATCAATACGTTCACAAACCGGATCGTTCGTCGGATATTTTAGCCAATACGGGTATTCGGGTTGGCGGTAATGATTTTGATAAAGAGTTAAGTTTGGCGGCCATCATGCCCGAGCTGGGTTTCCGAAGCACGTATGGCCCTAAAAATCTGGAAGTTCCGTTGAAACCGTATGTCGATCTGGCGGAGTGGAGTAAAGTCAACTTTCTGTATACGCCCAAAATAATCATGCAGGTCCGGCAATTACTCCATCAATCGCACGATAAAAAGCGGTACGGTCGGCTGTTGAAAGTGCTTGAAGACGAAACCGGCCACACGCTGCTGGCCGCTGCTGAAGGAACAAAAATCGCACTTTCGAGTCAGGCGGAGCATAATGCTACGTTTGATTTTATCGAGGATGGCTTTTTCATTCCCGTCAAACGGGAGCTTTTTGAAAAGTCTATTGAAGACGATGTTGAAAAAATAGCAGCCTCGGCCAGACAGTGTCTTCAATTAGCCGGGGTTAGAAACGAAGCCATTGATCTGGTTATTCTCACGGGCGGTTCAACCGAGGTTCAGTCTATACAAACGGCCTTCAAAAACCTTTTCCCGAATGCCGCTATTGCCGATGAGAATAAGCTCTCCAGCGTCGGTCTGGGTCTGGCGTACGACAGCGATTATAAGTTCGGACAACGTACCAAACGAGTGAGTCAGGTTTAGATTCTGACGGAGTCAAATAAGTATCTGATTGTCTTAGATGGGTGGTTTTGCAGAAACGGACCCGGTCGCCGAAGCGGATAGAACGGGACTAGCATTAACGCAATTAGTAGACGTTCAGCGACCATCGTTTACAGGGGCATTTTACGAGACGCCTACTACATTTTCTAAAGATCTCTTTGGAGAAAGACCATAATTCAGTGCCGTAGGCGCCATGCCAAACTTCTTTTTGAAGGAATAGGAGAAGTGCGACAGGCTTTCAAACCCCAGGTCGAGGTAAATAGCTGAGGGTTTTTGATGTTTCGTTTCGATGAGGTGTTTGGCTTCGGTCAGCCGTTTGTCCTGCAGCCAGTGACGGGGCGGAGCACCGAATGTTTTCAGGAAATCGCGTTTGAAGGCGGCCAGACTGCGGCCGGTGAGCTGCGCGAATTTTTCAATGGGAACGTTGAAATGATAGTTACTGAGCATGAACTTTTCCAGGTCGATCTTATGAGGTTCTGAAAAGTCGAACAGGAAGTTGCGAAGTCCCGGTAGAGCAAGGAGTAGTAATTTAACGCCTTCTTTCACTTTTAGAATGCCCATTTCGTCAGTCATGGTCGCTCCTGAGCTTCGGGCGTAGGGAACAATCGATTGAAAATACCCCTGCAGGAATTCGTTGGCAGGAATCAGGATATTTGGTGGCCCAATGTATTTCCGGTCTGCTTCGAGCTTTTCTTCTAATACGATCTTGCGCAACAGGTCTTCCTGCAGGGATATCACGATTGTCTCATAGTTCGCTCCGGGTAGCGGAGTTTTGATGAGCGTTCCCACCTGGTTTCGGCCGATCAGCAGCATTTCTCCCCCAGTCATCGAAATGGTTTGCCCGGAGGTTTCTAGGGTAAACTGTCCTGAAACCTGCAATATTAAAGTATGGTGATTCCAGAAACATACTTTTTCCTTCCGCTCAGCGGAGAGGTAAGAATAGAAGATTACGCCGGGGAGAATTTCTGCTGGACTGGTCATTTAGCGTTGTAAGTAAGTGCCGCCACGTATTGCGCCTATGGCAAACGTAGTGTTCAGGGTGTTCAGTTCTTCCGGCGTAAACATAATATCCATCGCTGCGATATTTTCGGGCAAGCGCGACCGACGACTCATGCTGACTAACGGCATAATCTGATCGCCTTGCTCTTTTACCCAGGCGATTGCCACCTGTGTTGGCGTATACCCTTTATGGCTAGCTACTTGCTTCAGGACGTCGACTTTTTCCAGGTTACTCACTAAGTTTTCACCTTGAAAACGAGAGAAATGGTTTCGGTAATCGTTTTCAGCGAGCGGTGCGTTCAGTTCACCGGTCAATAACCCTTCAGCCGTATTGGCGAAGGCCACGACGGCAATGCCTAATTCCCTGGCTGTTGGCAGCAGGTCGTTTTCTATTTGCCGGTCGGCCAGCGAATAGCCAATCTCCAGCGCGCTTATGGGGTGAACGCCGTTGGCTTTACGAAGTTGGTCAGCCGTAATTTCCGATACGCCAATGTGACGCACTTTGCCTTCTTTGATCAGGTCGGCGACCGTGCCAATGATGTCTTCTATTGGTACGCTGTTATCCATTCGGCTAGGCTGGTAGAGGTCAATGGTTTCAATACCCAACCGGGTCAGCGAGTAATTGATAAAATTCTTGATAGCGATGGGGCGCAAATCCATTCCCAACCACTGACCGTTGTGAAAGATGGCACCGAATTTTACGCTGATGAACGCATCGTCGCGCCTTCCTTTAATGGCTTTGCCAACCAGTAGTTCATTATGACCGGCGCCGTAAAAGTCCCCGGTATTCAAAAAATTGATCCCATTATCCAGGGCTTCGTGGATCGTAGCCATACTTTCTGTTTCGTCAGGTGTAGGTCCGCCCCAGATAGACGACATACGCATACAGCCTAAACCAAGCCTGGACACGAACGGGCCATGTTGACCCAACTGAATTTTTGTGCTGTTTTTCATGTCACAAAGGTCAACCGTCAAAACACGTACTAGTTTCTTCTACGGCTCAACTATTTTGCCCGTACGGCTCATTTAACGTTGAGCCATGAAAGAAATGATTTTGTGAGGCAAAACCACAAGAATTAAGATTAGTGGGAACCAAAAGTTGCTCATGCCTGAATAGCGGTCGTCCCACAAAGCCCTTTATCCTTGCAACGGCTTTTTAAACTACTGACGCAACAACGAATTATCCGCTTGGGCAGCCCGTCCGTTTCGGCAAAACTACCCTTGGTTAAGAAACGTCAGAGTAGGTTCGATCGGAAAACGGTTTATTAGCAAAAAGAAGCTGCATGAATCGATTGAAGGCTGTTCTATTCACCTGTATTTCCATTTGCCTACTCTCAACGGCACAGGCACGTATCGTTCGTATCGAGATCACCAGCCGACAGTCACCAACGTTTGAGGGAAAAGTGTTCGGGCAGGTAGGTACTTACGAAAAGCTTCGCGGAAAAGCATATGGCGAACTTGATCCGAACAGCCCGCAAAATTCAGTCATTACAGACCTTACACTAGCGCCCCGTAATGCAAAAGGCATGGTTGAGTACGTAATGGATATTTACATTCTCAAGCCTCTTGATTTGAGCAAAGGCAATCATAAACTCTTTCTGGAAGTCAACAACCGGGGCGGAAAGCTGTTCGGCGGATTTAACAAAAGTAGCGGTGGCAACGACCCCACTACAGCGGCCCATGCTGGCGACGGTTTTCTCATGAATCAGGGTTACACCATCATCTGGAACGGCTGGGACCCGTCGGCCGCTCCAACCAATAACAATCTGACTATTAATGTGCCGGTTGCTAAAAACGCGGATGGCTCAGCTATTACCGGTCCCTCTTACGAGTATATTGTGTATGATAATGCTACGTCGGCAAGTTATCCTCTCGCCTACCCTGCCGCTACGTTGAATAAGACTCAGGCGACACTCACCGTCCGCGAGCACCTACAAGATACTCCTAAAACTATTCCGGCGGATGGATGGGAATACGAAAATGCACGCACCATTCGGTTATTGCCAGCCGGTACAGCGTTCAAGCAAAGTGCCATTTATGAGTTCAGTTATACTGCCCGCGATCCGATAGTCGCTGGAATCGGATTTGCCGCTACGCGCGATTTCGTTTCGTTCTTGCGGTACGCTACGTCCGATGACTTTGGTAATCCAAATCCATTGGCAAACGATATCAAATTCACATACTCTTTTGCTGTTTCGCAACCCGCCCGCTACCTGAACGATTTTCAAACACTCGGTTTCAATGCCGATGAGGGAGGCAAACGCGTTCTCGACGGAATCGAAAACTGGCTGGGTGGCGGCAGTGGTATCGGTCTGAATGTACGCTTTGCTCAACCTTCCCGCACCGAACGCAACCGGCAAAATCACCTTTATCCCGAAGCATTGTTCCCGTTCGCCTATCCCGTAATGACCGATCCGCTTACCGGTAAAACGGCGGGCCGAATTGCGGCCTGTTCGGCTAGTACTACGTGCCCTAAGGTATTCGAAATTAATTCGGCCAATGAATACTGGGTAAAAGCGGCTTCGCTTCTGCATACCGATACAAAAGGCAATGATCTGCCTGATCCTGAGAATGTTCGTTTCTTTCTCGTTTCAGGTGCTCAGCATGGCGCGGGCAATGCAACCACGCGCGGCATGTGCCAGCAATTTCAGAATCCAACGAACGGAGAACCGCTGCTACGTGCACTTTTCATGGCGCTCGACGATTGGGTTACGAAAGGCACGGAACCCCCTAGGAGCGCCGTACCCAGACAATCAGACGGAACGAGCGTAGTGGCTGTTCCGCAAGCTGGCTCTCAAACTGGCCTGGTTCCACAAAGTGCGCTGGGTTGGCCGACTATTCCCGGCGTTACGTATATGGGCCTCATTACAACGCGCTACCAGCTTGATTTCGGCACTTCGGTCGGGCAGGGAATCCTGACGAAGTATCCGCCAACAATAGATGGGCGACTCGTTTATGTAAATTTTGTCTCTAAAGTTGATAAAGACGGAAATGAGATAGCGGGTATTCGCTTACCTCCTGTTGCAGCCCCAACGGCTACCACGACAGGCTGGGCGTTACGTCGGGCTGACTTTGGCGAAAATGAAGGTTGCGAAGGATCGGGCCAATACATCCCGTTCAAAACAACAAAAGCCGAACGGTTGGCCGTAAACGATTCCCGACTGTCTTTGGAGGAACGCTACAAAACTCATGATGGGTACGTAGCGGCCGTCCGGCGTTCTGTTCAGGAATTGGTAGAAAGGCGCTTCCTGTTAGCCGCAGATGCTCAAGAATACATCAAAAACGCGCAGGAAAGCAACGTATTGAAATAGCGTACTCTCCAAGTTTTTCAAGAATCGCACGCTTGATCGCGTCTGGCGTAGTTTACAGACTACCGCACTGTTCCGCCGGTGCGGTAGTCTGTAAACTACGCTCAACACTAACTTAATATAAATTGTGGATAGTGTTTTTTTGTCATTCTATGTTTGTGCGCGTTCCTTTTTGAGTGCCTCCGTCGGTAGACTACCTTTTGTCAAAGGTCATCA